>NZ_JZEF01000001.1:0-473371 GCF_001013475.1 Xanthomonas arboricola pv. juglandis
GCAACGAGGGTCTTGAGTGTCTACGGAACCCTGGGCGTATCACTGGCACCGGAGGTTGCACAGGATCTTGAGCAGATCTTCGACCAGCTCCAGCGCCATGAGGCCGCACATGTCGCAGCACGCCTGCACGAGATCATTGCGGCAATCGATGTGCTGGAAACCAATCCGCTGATCGGCCGGCCTGCCGGCGGCGACAGGTGCGAACGGGTGATCGGTCACGGCGCGCACGGCAATCTGGCGCTGTACTGCCATGTCGCGCAGATCGACACGGTGTTTGTGCTGGCCGTTCGCTCGCAACGTGAGGCGGGCTTTGCGGGGCCGTGATGTTTGCAGTTCCCTGATCGCTGTAGCCTGGTGTCCCTGTTATTCGATGCACTGCCACCCGACCCGCACAAGCCGGTGCTGGAGATCGTCGCGCGCCACGCCGACGTTGCCAACCGGTATCGCCTGCACGCCATTGCCCAGAAGTCGCCGCAATGCCTCGCCACCCGCCTAGCGCGGTTATCCCATGCGCATCGACGCACTCTCACGCTGCCGGGTATCCATCTCCTGCTGCTGGCTCTGCGCCAACGCCTGCTGGCGATCGGCACTGGCGACTTCCAGCTGCTGCAGCGACTGCTCCACCGGCGTCTGCACGGCCACGTCGGTCGGCATGTGGGCGCGCAGGTGCGCCGGGTTGTTCAACTCGCCCTGCACCACAAACACATTGCGGCCGGCCGGGCTGTCGGTCGTCTGTTGGCTCAGTACCACGTGGTCGGCCCGGTCCAGGTTGTTCTGGCGGGCGAGGGTCATCACGCTGGCGATGAGGCGCTCGCTGTTCTCGTCCGGCGTGCGCCCGGCTTGCGCATCGATCGCGTTCACGCCTGCGCGCACCTGCTGCAGCAATGCGTAGTCCCGGTGCTCAGGGCCGATATCGGCGAGTTTGGTGGGCGGCTGCATCCGATCGGGCTGCCCGTCGACCGATGCCGTGAGCGGGCTGCGGGTAATGGAGCGGTGCGGATCGTCTTCGTGGAACTGCGTGGCTTTCTGCTGCCGTTCCAGACGCACGGCGCGGGCATCGTCGAGTTCGGCGATACGGCCGGGATGTGTTTCTTCGCGCATGGAAAGATGCCCGCCGCCTGCGCTGACGTTCATCCATTTCTGCTCTTTTTCAAAGTACATCGCGTAGAAGCTGTTGCTGCCGATGACGTTGGGGTCGACGGCTGAGCGGCCTTCCAGCATCTGGATCGCCTCGGTGGTGCCGAGCTTGGCAAGGTACTGGCTGCCGGCCGCCAGTCCCATCTGCGCAAAGGTCTCGTAGCCCGTGTTCCTGATACGGGCAGCGCCGGCGTACTCGTTGTCGAGCATGTTGGTCCAGATCTGTTCCAGCTTCTGGGGGCCGCTTTTTTCCAATGCTGCTTGCAGGAGCACGCGGGGTGTCCAGCAGTTAGGGTCGAGCTCATGGTCCAGGAAGGCTTGATCGTGTGCCCGCATGACATCAGCACCAGGCAAATTCTGCGCTAGGTCCGGACGGTGTTCGCTCATCCAGTATTGCCTGGCTTCAAGATCCTTTTTGAGGAGGGTTTGCCCAAACGCTTCCCACTGCCTCTCGCTCAGGTTCGCGTTGGCAAAGTGAGAGCCGTTATCGTGCTGTGTCCTGGCATAATTCTGTGCGTAACTATTTGCAACCTGACCGGGCAAGCTATCGTTACGCACCACGCCCAGCGCCAGCGTCCCGTAGCCATCTGCACCATCTAGCTGCGAAAGATAATTCCAGTACAGCTCGCGGTTGCCCGCGTCCGCATAGCTGGAAAGAATCTTGAGGTCCTGCTCATTCAATCCGCTCATGTCCTGCTCCTTATCGTCGCGCCGATCACCTGACTTTGGTGCGGGCCAGTACGGTCTTTACCGCGTCTTCCATGCGTTTCCAGTCCTTCAAGAATGCGCGCTTATAGTTCAGGGTGATAGAAAGCTTGTTCTCGATATCAGAGAAGTAGTGGACACAACTTGCAGCAACAGCGCCTTTTTCGTGTACTACTTCAGCTCCCTCCAGCCGCACACCGTCTCCACGAAATTTGGTGCTGTCGCACTTGATGAAGGTGGTGAGGCCGCCGCTTGAGTCGCGCGCGACGTACCAGTCATCTTCGTAGGCAGGGTTGCGAATCGGCGGTTTCCCGTAGCGGTCTTCGTACTCTTTCGAATACGCCAGCATTTTCGCTTCGTCGACTGCGTAGGGCGTTAGGTCCAACGTGTCTTGCTGGGCAAGGCGGAGATCGAGGCGCTGCCTCGGATCTCGACGTTCCACTGAATTGGCCTCGGTAATCGCATCATTGGAAGAATGTCGCTCTAATGATGTCTCGATAGGAGCCCGGTCGATGTAATTGATTCGAACTGAGATCTCCTTGCGGAAATCATTCGTACGCGGGTTGGCCCGTGCCCCGGGCGGAGTGGGGGTCATATCTGGCCACTCGATGACCAGCGTCACGCCTTCGCCCGGCCATGGTGCGATCTGGCTGTCCAGGTAGTTGGCGGGGATGCGGAAGGTGTTCGGCCCCAGCTTTACGTCAACCGGCGCGTCCGAATAGGTGTGCCCGTTGATGGTGCGGCCTGTGGTAACGGTGCCTGACATGGGGGAAGTCCTTTTTTGTTCGGGTGATGGCGTCCGTGCACAGGCACTGCCGGTCACGGCGACGGCGAGTGCAAGAGCCAGGCACCGGCCAGATGACATCATGTGCATTGGTCAATCCATTGCAGGGTTCGCCGCAACTATAGGCAACTTGGGATCAGCGCGACAGCAAGGGCCAAGCCTGCGATTGTCCGTGCCATGCGCCGCACGACATGGGAATGCGATCACGCTCTGCCGGAAGGAAAGGCGCGTGGATCAAAACGCGTGCGGTGCAACGGCAGCTCGCCACGTGTGCTGAAGAAGGGCGTTTGCTGCCCTTGATCGCACTAAGTGTCGAGCTGCAGCCTGGTCAACGCCGCCGTCGCCGCGTCATGCCCCAAACGCACCATCGATCGTATGCATCGCCCCGGTGACAAAGCCCGCTTCCGGGCCTGCCAGCCAGGCCACCATGCCGGCCACTTCGTCGGCGCGGCCGTGGCGTTTGATCGCCATGAAGCTGTGCATCAGGTCTTTCATCGGCCCGTTTTCCGGGTTGGCGTCGGTATCGATCGGGCCCGGTTGCACCACGTTGATGGTGATGCCACGCGGCCCGAAGTCGCGGGCCAGCCCGCGCGCCAGCCCTTGCAGCGCGGATTTGCTCAGCGCGTAGGACGCCATGCCGGGCAGCGGCATGCGGTCGCCGTTGGAAGTTTCCCGGGCCCGCGGCCGGCCGCGGGCGTTCGACCCGGACCAAGCGGTCGCCACCGCGCAGCAGCTGTTCCATGCGCGCGGCTACGACGCACTGAGCGTGGCCGACCTCACCAAGGCGCTGGGCATCAACCCGCCCAGTTTCTACGCCGCCTTCGGCAGCAAGGCCGGCCTGTACGCGCGCATCCTCGACCGCTACGCGCAGACCGGGGCCATCCCGCTGCCACAACTCCTGGACACCGCCCGCCCGCTGGCCGACGCCCTGGCCGACGTGCTGGAGCAGGCCGCCCGCTGCTACGCCGCAGACCCTGCCGCCACCGGCTGTCTGGTGCTGGAAGGCACGCGCAGCAACGACGCGCAGGCGCGCGAGGCCGCCTGCGGTTTTCATGTCGCAGCCCAGGAGTTGATCCGCTCCCACATCGCCAAGCAGTGCCCGCACGACGCAGACCGGCTGGCGGACTTCGTCAGCACCACCATGGCCGGGCTGTCCGCCAGCGCCCGGCATGGGCAGAGCCTGGAGCGTCTGCTGGCGAGTGCGCGCTTGGCGGGGGAGGCGCTTCGGGTGGCGTTGCGCGGATAAACAGGGTGCGAGCGGGCAGAGGGTTTTCGATGGCGTGAGCGCACCTGCTCGCTAATCGAGGTGCGCTTGCCGCTACCCAGTACGGTCAATTGGCAGGTGGTACGAGATGGTCGTGATCGGCCGTCGCTCAGGCGAAGTCGTTGTCGGATGACTGGTGCGGCAAATCAGGAAGGGACGGGGTAGCGCCTGTGGGCCATCCATGTTCTGGGCTGGCTTTAACACAGGCCACTTCGACCTCTTTGTGCAATGCTGGCGATCACATGGAGCCGCACGCAGCGTGTTGGTTGAACGTTCCGAACCATCCGAATTGCTGCTCACCCCGGACAGTCGCGCTGAGTCCATACCAGATGGCATCTTTGCGGGATGCAGCGTCTATTTCGGTCCCGAAATGAGAGTGCCGCTGAACCGTTTTCGTCTGCGATCAGTCACTTGACCGAGCCTCCTCATACGGCCACAGTCCGGGACGTTCGCCCTCTTCGTTCAAGGATGCCCGTGAAGAAGCTGACGCATTGCATCGTGGCGGCCGCGCTGGTGCCCATCATGACGCTTGGGTGTGCACGGCTTTCGATGGAACAGGCTGCCGCAAAACCCCCAAGTGGTGCACACGCAGCATCGTCTTTTCCTCAGGCGCCAGCTGCGACGCCTTCACCTTGGGTGTCCTTCAAACTGGAACGGCAGATGGGCGCCGTCTGTGTGGACCGTACGCAATCACAGGGCTCCTCGCCTGCGCCTTTGCTAGGGGACGGGTTTTGCAAAGGCCCGGCACCTGCGCAGATGGCGGCTGCATTGCTTGCCCTGCCTGCAGATGCGGTCGATGCCTCGCCGCAAGCGCGCGAAGCGCGCCTGCGCGATGCCGTGTACGTGGCCGCACCCGGCTTGGGACGGCGCGCGGACTTCACCATGGTTGCGGGTGATCTGACGATCCGTTCGTTTGAAAGTGCCGATCCTGACAAAACGGTGTACTTGGTCTGGCCGGTGAACTGTGGCGAGGGCGAGGCAGGTCTTGCGTGCCAGTCAGGCAAAGGACGAAAGGCGTATCGCGTCACCAAGGACGGCACCGCACGCGATGTCAGTGCAGCGGTGTTTCCACCAGCGCCTAGCCTGACTGCAGAAGATGTTGCCCGGCAAAACGACCACGGCGGCTCGGAGCTTTTTCTGTTCGATGACAAGCTGCCTTTGGCGCCGACAATGCGATGGTTGATGGAATTCGATCCTGACCAGCCGCTGGCCACCGATGACCCAAAGCGCGTCGGGTCTTACGCCCATTTTGGTTTTCTTCGGTGGACAGGCGAGCGCTTCGAGCTTGTAGAACGAGTCGCTAGAGCGCAGTGGCCGTGTCGCCAGCAGCGCACAGGCGAACCGGCATGTGCGGATTATCCAGATGGTGAGGACCGTTTCATCAGCGAGTGACCACTTCTGCAAGGAGCATCGAAATGGCGAGATCCAATGATTTAGACATCCGTGCGACTGCCGACCAGATTTCTGCGTTGTTCAACGCCAATCGACAGGCCGAGGCGCTGCGCATGCTTGATGAGCGCAGACAAGGCCAGGCAGAGGTCGTGCGTGACGCACTGGATCGCTATGTCGGCGCAGCGTCCGCCGGTGCAATCGCCAATCAACAACAAGGGCCGGTCGCCGCTGCGGATGCCAGTGTGCTGCAACGCTTGCAACTAGCCGCGTCAAACCAGCCAGCAATTCCGCCGCAGGCGCAAATGGCTGCCTTGAGCGACGCACAGCGCTATGACGTCTACGCCAGCATCGTACAGGTGAGAGGTAACGAAGCCGCGCACGAGGCACTCTCGCGACCCAACGAGCGCGTGGTATTAGGCCTTCGCCAGGAAAACTCAACACTTGCGGCCATGCAGGATCGCGCGCATGCCGGAAGCTTGCGTAGCGACGATCCGGCAACCCCTGCCATCAACGAAGCTCAGGGCGGCACGGGCGTCTACAACGACCGCCTGGTCGTACTGTGGAAGGATGCCGATGGCACGCGTCATACGCAGGTCGCCCAGCAAGCAAACACCGAGCCGACTGCGCAGTACGATCATCATGCAGGCAACACGGGGCGGCGCCCGCGTGCGGAAGGCGGCATGGAGAACAGGACATTTGCACCGTCGCCAGGCTTTGAAAGCATCACCAGGCCCAGGGAGATCGAAGGCGAGGATGTCAATGCCGATGGCATCAGGGATCTCGGTCGCCTGAGCGAAGGCACCATCGAGATGCAGATGGGGCAGCACCCAAATCCCAGCCGGCCAGGCACCCAAGACAACGCACTACGCCCAAGTCAGGCGGCAGTCGATGCAGGGAGGGGCGGGGTACAGCGGGATAGCAATGCGGACGGCTGGTTTGATCAAGCCGATCTCAACGGTGTGCAAAATCTCAACGACACCTTCAAGATTCATCGCGGTTCCAGCGGCAGTACCGATTCGGCTGGCTGCCAGACAATTCATCCAACCGAGTACGATGGGTTCATCGCGGCGGTTCAAGGCAACCCCGCGCAGACGCGCTGGCAATACGTGCTGACCAGCACCACACCCGGGCCGGTGCGGGAGCAGCATCAGGACCAAGGGCGAGGGCGTGAAGGGGTACAGCCAGGGCAGGAGGAGCAGGGGCATCGGCCGGCCCAGCGGCAGCGGCAGAACGGCGGGCCTGCAGCGCCTGTGCCTGGGAGGCCACGACAGGCAGACGCAGAAGACGCCGAACCCGCGCCTCATCCGTTGCATGCACAGGCCAGCACCTTGGTTGGCCGGTTGGACGCCAGCATGGGCCGCGCCAGCGATGCGTACAGCGAGCGGATGAGCGCCAGCCTGGCCCATCTGGCAAAGGAGCACGGGCTCGAGCGCATCGACCACGTAATGCTGAGCAACCAAACATCGCGTGCAGCGGCCGGTGCCACCGTGTTCGTGGTACAGGGCGAACCCAGCAACCCGGCCCATCTGCGCGCCAGCATGTCCACCGACGTGGCCGTCACTACGCCGGCGGAGCAATCGCTGGCAAAGCTGCAAGAGCTCGACGCGCGTACGTTGGCGCAAGCGCAGAGTCAGGCGCAGGAGAGAGGAGTACTGCAGGAAGAGGCTGTCAAGCCGCGAAGTATTGGGTGAGGTCGTCCTGCTCTCACTGTTTGGCTGTAGACCAAGGCTCGGGGTTCGCTTTCGAAAATGCCCGCTTGCAAAAATCAATCGCTCAACGGATATTCCATATTCCGGAATATGGAATAAGGCGGGCTCGGCTGTGGAACTGAAGCCACAGGATCTAGTGGTGCTGTACAAGCAGGTCGCCCAGGCAGGCCAGGTCTGGACGTATGCATCCCTTGGAGAAGCGCTGGGCATGAGCCCGTCTCAGGTGCATCGCAGCGTCAAGCGCGCGGTGGCATCCGGCTTGGCGCTGGAAAAAAGCCGCGGCGAGTGGGAGACGGTGCGCACGGCGCTGCACGAGTTTGCGGTCCACGGCGTGCGTTACGCCTTTCCTGCCGTCATCGGGCCGCTAAGGCGTGGCATTCCTACGGCCTTCGGGGCGCCGCCATTGTCCATTGCCATTGCTAGTTCCCCTGGGGATGCACCGGTGTGGCCAAGCGCGCAGGGCACGGCCAAAGGCCCCAGCTTGTCGCCGTTGTCGGCAGGTGCGCCCAACGCTGCGCTGGCCGACCCTGCCTTGCATGAGCTGCTGGCGCTGCAGGACGCGCTGCGTAGCGGGCGCGCCCGCGAGCGCACGCTGGCAGCGCGCTATCTCAAGCAGTTACTGGGGCTTGGCGATGCGCTCTGACGATCCTAATTTGCCGCACCTGCTTGTGATTGCGAATGCATTGGGCGAGCTTTGCGACCACGTGGTCTTCCTCGGCGGGGCAGTCGTTGGCCTGCTGGTATCCGATCCATTGGCGGAAAGCGTCCGCGCCACCTATGACGTCGATGCGGTGGTCAATCTCGATTGGTCCCGGTTCCGTGGTATCGAGGCGCGTGTGGAATCGCAGGGCTTTGCGCGCGAGATGCAGAGCGGCGTCGTCTGCCGCTGGGTACACCAAGCGTCGGGCGTCCTCTTCGACCTGATGCCGGTGGATGAAGGCGTGCTTGGCTTCTCCAATCGCTGGTATGCCCATGCTGTAGAGACGGCCCAAGTGGCGGCCTTGAGCGATCGCCTGTCCATCCGCTTGGTGACAGCGACAGCATTCGTGGCGACCAAGCTCGAAGCCTTCGTTACCCGAGGCAACAGCGACTTTCTTTCCAGTCACGACCTGGAGGACGTGCTCAATGTCGTCGATGGCCGGGCCGAGCTGGTGGAAGAGCTCGCCATGGAGCATGCAGATCTTCGGCATTGGGTTGCCGACGTGTTTGAGGGGCTAGTGGATAACCCGGCGTTTGTGAACGCGTTGCCGGGATTAGTCGCCGAACCGGCACGCGCAAGCACTGTGCTTCAGCGTCTACGTGCCATCGCATCAGCGTAGCTGAGACATTTTCGACTTAGGTCTGCAAAGAAAACCTTGAAGCACCGGCGCCCGCTTGCGATGATGCATCGCAATTGCAACGCAGCGGGCCTGCCATGAAATCCGCATCTCTTCCATCGCTCCGGGTAGACCCGGCGTTGCGCGAAGCGGCTGAAGCCGTGTTGCAGGAGGGTGAGACGCTGTCCAGCTTCGTCGAGCACTCCGTGCGCGCCCAGGTGCAGCAGCGCCAGCAGCAGGAGGCCTTTATCGCACGCGGGTTGGCGTCACGTGACAGCGCCAAGGCGTCCGGCCGCTACATCGACACCAAAGATGTGATGACCGGCTTGCAGTCCCAGCTAGACAAGACACGCAAGGGCTGATCCAGGGTGCGTTTCAACGTCCGTTTTACCGAGGAGGCGCGTGATGATCTTGCGCGGCTCTACGACGGCCTGTTGCAGCGGGCTGGAGCCGATTTCGCTGTGGCCGAGCGCGCTTTGCAGTTCATTGGTGATGGCATCGCCGTGCTTGAAGTGGCACCGCTGAGCTGTCGTAAAGTTCGCCAAGGCGACCCTTTCCAGCGTGAACTGGTGATCGGCTTTGGTCCAAGTGGCTATGCGCTGTTGTTCGAAGTCCAAGACAAGCAGACGGTGCTTGCGCTCGCAGTGAGGCATCAGCGTGAAGACGACTGGTGCTAAGGTCTTGCGACGAAGAATGTATAGAAAATTTTGAATTTAAGAAGAAGGTCGTGATGGCATGGATGTGGATGGTGCGCGGTGAGGGCGGGAGCTTGTACGAAGCATTTCGCGAACAAGGCGTGGTTGCAGTGGGGTGGACTCAGCTCGCTGCTGAGGCCAAACCAGGTGTCGATCGCAAGCAATTGATCGCCACTTATCAGGCTGCTGAGCCATTGGCCAGACCTGGCACCGTCATTTCCGGAGCCTCGCAGGTATGGCGTTTCGTAAATGAAATTCAGCAAGGCGATTGGGTCGTTACTTACTCGCCAGCGAATCGCCTCTACGCAGTTGGCACTGTGGCGGGGCAGGCGGAGTACCTTCCCGAGTCGGCCGAATCAGGGATAGCGCTTGCGCGCAAGGTGCAATGGCTGCAGCAGGAGCTTCCCCGCGATCACCTGAGCATCTCAACCAAGAATAGCCTTGGCTCCACGCTGACATTGTTCGAGGTGCCGCCCAGTGCCGCCGACGAGATATTGGCAGTGCTCAAAGGTAAGCCGGTACAGGAGATCGAACAAGCGCTGGACGAAGCCGTTGCCGACCCTCTCGCAGGTATCGAATCCCAGGCGCTTGAGCGCATCAAGGATCTGGTCAGCGAGCTTGGCTGGAGTGACATGCAACAACTTGTGGCCGGCATTTTGCGAGCGATGGGCTACAAGACCCAGGTCTCGCCTCCCGGCTCGGACCGTGGGAAAGACATCGTTGCATCGCCCGACGGGTTTGGCTTCGAACATCCACGTATTGTCGTGGAGGTCAAGCATCGTAAGGGGCAGATGGGCAGTCAGGACATTCGCAGCTTTCTTGGTGGGCGCCACAAGGATGATCGCGGTTTGTATGTCAGCACTGGCGGCTTCAGCAAGGATGCGCAGTACGAAGCAGATCGCGCGTCCATTCCACTGGCGCTGTGGACGCTGGACCATGTGGTGCGCGCGCTGATCGAGCACTATGCGGCTACCGACACCGAAACAAAACGCATTGTGCCGCTGAAGCGGCTTTACTGGCCCGCCTGAAGCCAGAGGAAGAACAAGTGACATCTACTGAACAAAAGATCGAGCGCTTCATCGCCGCGTTGACTTCGCTTGGCGGCAGCGCGGGCAATCAACGCCTGCGTGAGGAACTGGGCTGGCAGGACAGTACCTACCAACGCATCAAGCAGCAACTGATCGACGACGGCCGCATCCGCGCTGGTCGGGGGCGAGGTGGATCGGTTGCCTTGGCGACGACAAAAGCGCCGGCTGTGCCTGACGTAGCACTCCAATCCAAGCCGGCACGGGCCAAACCCGCGGCTGCACCGCTCAAGAGGGAATCTGTGTCCGAACTCGACTACGCCGACAAGCTCTGGAAAACCGCCGACAAGCTGCGCGGCAACATGGAGCCCAGCGACTATAAGCACGTTGTGCTCGGCCTGATTTTTCTCAAATACATCTCGGATGCCTTTGAAGCCCGGCACGCAGCATTGCTGGCCGAAGATCCACAGGCTGCAGAGGACAAGGACGAGTACCTCGCCGAGAACATTTTCTGGGTTCCCAAGCAGGCACGTTGGTCGCACCTGCAGGCAAACGCCAAGCAATCGAGCATCGGCACGCTGATCGATGACGCCTTGCGCGCCATCGAGAAAGACAACGAATCGCTGAAAGGCGTGCTGCCCAAGGACTACGCGCGCCCCGCGCTCAACAAGGTGATGCTGGGCGAACTGATCGACCTGATTTCTGGCATTGCACTCAACGATAAGGGCGGCAAGCCCAAGGACGTGTTGGGCCGCGTGTACGAATATTTTCTCGGCCAGTTCGCCGGCGCCGAAGGCAAGCGCGGCGGCGAGTTCTACACACCGCGCAGCGTGGTGCACACCCTGGTGGAGATGATTGAGCCTTACAAGGGCCGCATCTACGACCCCTGCTGCGGTAGCGGCGGCATGTTCGTGCAGAGCGAGAAGTTCGTCAACGAGCACGGCGGGCGCATTGGCGACATCGCCATCTATGGGCAGGAAAGCAATTACACGACCTGGCGCCTGTGCAAGATGAACCTCGCCGTGCGCGGCATCGATAGCGACATCCGCTGGAACAACGAGGGCAGCTTTCACAAGGACGAACTGCGCGACCTGAAGGCCGACTTCATCCTGGCCAATCCACCGTTCAATATCTCCGACTGGGGCGGCGAACGGCTGCGTGATGACGTGCGCTGGGCGTTCGGCCCACCACCGGTGGGCAATGCCAACTACGCCTGGTTGCAGCACATCGTCCATCACCTCAGCCCGCACGGCTTTGCCGGCGTTGTCCTGGCGAATGGCTCGATGAGCAGCCAGCAAAGCGGTGAAGGCGACATCCGCAAGGCGATGATCGAAGCCGGCGTGGTCGATTGCATGGTTGCCTTGCCTGGGCAATTGTTCTATTCCACGCAGATTCCTGCCTGCCTGTGGATTCTGGCCAAGGATCGCAGCAACGGACTAGTGCTAAAGAAAAAGTTGCGCGACCGCCGCGGCGAAATCCTGTTCATCGACGCGCGCAACATGGGCACACTGGTGGACCGTACCCGGCGCGAATTGAGCGATGCCGAGGTGGCCAGGATCGCGGCGACCTACCACGCATGGCGTGGAGAACAGGACGCAGGCGACTACGCTGATATCGCCGGGTTCTGCAAGTCCGCCCCGCTCGATGAGGTGCGCAAGCACGGCCATGTACTCACGCCGGGCCGCTATGTCGGCGCAGCGGCGCAAGAGGATGATGGCGAACCGTTTGCGCAGAAGATGCAGCGCCTGGCAACGCTGTGGCGGGAGCAGCAGCAGGAAGCGGTGAAGCTTGACGCAGCGATCGAGATGAATCTGAAGAACCTGGGGTTCTGACAGGAGAGACATGATGAACGAGAAACTCGACCTCACAGCACTGCGCAATGCGGTGTCTTCTCTGGAAGACAGCCTGGGCGTGGTCAGCGACAGCACCTGGTTCGACCAGCAATCGAAGCAGGTGAAAAACACGCTGGTGGCAGGCGTCATCCAGAATTTCGAGTTCGTCTATGAAATCGGCATCAAGATGCTCAAGCGCCAGATCGAGGCCGAATCCGCCAGCCCGGAGGAAGTGGATGAAACCAACTTTCGCGAAGTGCTGCGCGTGGCTGCCGAAAAGGGCTTGATTGCCGACGTAGAAGCCTGGTTCAAGTATCGGCAGATGCGCAACATCACCGCACACACCTATGACCACGAAAAGGCGAAGAAGGTGTACCAGGGCACTCTCGACTTCATCATCGACGCGCGCGACTTGTTGCAAAAGCTGGAAGCACGCAATGTCTGACACGCCCAATATCGACATCCGGCCAGATCATTGGCAGATCGTGCGCGACATTTTGCACAAGCATGTGCCGCACTACGAGGTATGGGCCTTTGGCTCGCGCGCCAAATGGCTGGCCAAGCAGTATTCCGATCTGGACCTGGCCATCATCACCGATCAGCCCTTGTCGCTTGCGGTCAGCGCGGCGCTGGCCGATGATTTTTCCGAATCGGATTTGCCGTGGAAAGTGGATATCGTTGATTGGGCGGCTACTAGTGAGGCGTTTCGGCAGATTATTGAAAGGGATAGGGTGGTGGTGCAGAAATCAAGGTCTGGTCCCGGTATGGTAAGTGAGTGGCGCGATACCACTTGGGGCGAAGAAATTTCGCTGGAGTATGGGAAGGCCATACGCGGCTACGACGAAGTCCGCGGCAAATATCGTGTCTTCGGCTCCAACGGTGCAATCGGTTGGACAGAAAACGCGCTGGCCGAAGGTCCCGGCGTTATTCTTGGCAGGAAGGGTGCGTATCGGGGGGTGCGCTTCTGGCGTGAGCCTTTCTGGGTTATTGATACAGCGTATTACGTTGTGCCGAAAAAAAAACTTGACATGCGTTGGCTGTATTACGCAATTAAGCATCATAAGCTCGGAGAGATCGACGATGGTTCACCAATTCCATCAACGACGCGCGCGGCTGTTTATGTTCGAGAGCTGACAGTTCCTTCACTCAAGGAGCAAGGCGAAATCTCTTATGTGCTCGGCGTGCTTGATGACAAGATTGAACTCAACCGGCGTATGAATCAAACGCTGGAGGCGATGGTCCACGCCCTGTTCAAGTCCTGGTTCGTGGACTTCGACGGCGTGTCGCTAGACG
This sequence comes from Xanthomonas arboricola pv. juglandis, assembly GCF_001013475.1. GTDB lineage: Bacteria > Pseudomonadota > Gammaproteobacteria > Xanthomonadales > Xanthomonadaceae > Xanthomonas > Xanthomonas arboricola. The sequence goes on from NZ_JZEF01000001.1 coordinate 13,153, forward strand.
ACATGCAGGAATCGGAACTGGGCTTGATTCCGAAGGGGTGGCGGGCTGCCTCACTCGACTCGATTGCTCACTACCTTAATGGTCTGGCATTGCAGAAATTTCCGCCAGAGAGTGAGGCCGAGTTCTTGCCTGTCATAAAAATCGCGCAACTGCGCGCTGGTCATGCGAAAAATGCGGACAAAGCAAGTACTCGGCTCAAGTCAGAATATATCGTGCAGGACGGTGATGTATTGTTTTCATGGTCAGGCACGCTGGAAGTCGACGTGTGGACGGGTGGTCGTGGAGCATTGAACCAGCATCTGTTCAAAGTGACTTCGACAGAAGTGCCCAAGTGGTTCTATTACTTTGCCACACGCCAACACTTGCCTGACTTCCGAACCATCGCCGCAGGCAAGGCCACCACGATGGGTCATATTCAGCGCAAGCACCTTGCTGACGCTAAAGTCGCTGTGCCGCCGACCGATGCGATGGGTGAATTTGACCGCACCATCGCGCCGCTGTTCGAGCAGATCATCAACAATGCTTTGCAATCTCGAACCCTTGCCCAACAGCGCGAAATCCTGCTCCCCAAGCTGATTTCAGGCGAGTTTCGGGTAAGGGACGTGAAGTGCTTCCTGGAGAAAGCAAAGTGAGCCTGGATTGGTGCCCCGGCATCCGTGAAGCGTGCCTGTATTGGCGCGAGGCCCCGATGTTGCAGCAGACCTTCGAGGCGCTGGAACGCACCCTGGATCAGGACAACGATGCGTGTATAGATTGCGCGAAATCCATTGTTGAAGTGTTTTGCCGGATCATCGTAGGTGAACTCGATTCGCCGACTCTGCCCGTGAGGCCGAAGGCTACGGCCCCAGACTTCGGTGAGTGGGTCGGTGCCGCTGTGCGCGTGCTTAAGCTCGGCGAAAACCAAAACAGCAAATTTCTCAAGCTGGTTTCGCAACACCATAAGTTGACATCAGCATTGGGCGATCTACGGAACGAATCTGGACCGGTCAGTCATGGGCGTGATGGATTTCTTGCCAAACTGTCCATCCACCATCGCCGCTCGGCGGTCCTGTCAGCGGATGCACTGGTGATGTTTCTGCATCAAGCCTACCTGGAGGCGCAGCGAGATCCGGTCAATTCGCGCGAGCCTTGGGAGCGGTTTGAGGAATTTAACCAATTAATTGACGCTTATGTCGGGCTGGAGTTGATAATGGACAATGATGGCAATCCTGAGTTTCGGGTTCTTTTGCCTGGCAATGACTCCTTCCCCCTCAATGTTTCCGTCAGCCGTTTGCTCTACCAGCTTGACCGCGCTGCCTATATCGAAGCGTTGAACGCCGCGCGTGATGCACCTGCTCTTGTAGCGGAGCAGGATGTGGAAGGAGGGGAGCGCTGATGGCCTGGGACTGGGCAGTGATTGGAACCGCTGTTGGTGGGTTTTCCACCCTGATATACACCGGCTTCACTTATGCACTGCTGCGTGAGAACCGTGCGCTGCGCAAGGCAGGGCGCTCGCCCCATGTGATTGCCCATTTCGAGCCGCACCCTGATGGCAACGGAGCCCTGCAACTTGCGTTCTCCAACGTAGGCACAGGTCCAGCCCTGGATGTCTGCTATTCGTTCGAGCGTGAGGCGGGCGATTTCGAGAACTATCACATTTTGTTCAAGCACGCCGAAGAGCGCCCGGCATTGACCATGATTGGGCAAGGTGAAAAGTTCAGCTTTACTTTTGCTATCGGGTTCAACCTGTTCAGTCCCAAAGATGCGAACGTCAGCAGAAGGCTCAAGCCTTTTTACGTCAACGTTAGCTGGCGTGCTGCAGGGGAAAAGAAGCTAAACGCTGAAAAATATCTTTTGGATATCTCGGCATATGCCGGGCTGCCTGGGGTTGTCGAAAAGCCATCCATTGCCAAGATTGCCGATGCGTTGGGTGACATCAAAAGGCACATGGGAACATTGGCGCAAAATGCTGACGCACGAATTCGAATAGTGGATGCGACCTCGATCGAGGAGCACATAAGGAAAGTCGTTCCAGTACGACAACCACTTTCCGATGAGGAGCAGAGCTAATGGCTTTTCTATCCGAAGCCGCAGTCGAGCAAGCCCTGCTTGAACAATTACGCAGGTTGGGCTACTCCGTCGTCTCGGACAACACAACGGGCCCGGACGGCAGCGCGCCGGAACGCGAAAGTCATGATGTCGTGGTGCTGCACCAGCGATTGGCCGATGCCGTCACCCGGTTCAACCCGCAGCTGCCGCCGGAGGCGAGGGAAGACGCCATCCGCAAGCTCACCCAAAACGACTTGCCGAACTTGCTGGAAGAAAACCGCCGCATCCACACGCTGCTGACCGAAGGCGTGGATGTCGAGTACTACGCAGACGATGGTGTGCTGACAGCGGGCAAGGTTTGGCTACTCGACTTTGACCGCCCGGAGAACAACGACTGGCTGGCTGTTCAACAGTTTGTGGTCATCAGCGGCCAGACCAGACGCCGGCCGGACGTGGTGCTGTTCGTCAACGGCCTGCCGCTGGCCGTGATCGAACTAAAAGCACCCGGCAGTGCGGGTGCAAACCTGGTGGGTGCATTCAACCAGTTGCAGACCTACAAACAGCAGATCCCCGCGTTGTTCCATACCAATGCGGTGCTGGTCACTTCCGATGGCATTGCCGCGCGTGCCGGCTCGCTGTCCGCCGACCTGGAGCGCTTCATGCCGTGGCGCACCACCGACGGCAGGCAGGTGCTGCCCAAGGGACAGCCGGAGCTGCCCACGCTGATCGAAGGCGTGTTCGCGCCGCAGCGGTTTCTTGAGCTGCTGCGCTGGTTCACCGCTTTTGGCGAAACCGGTGGCGGGCCGGTCAAGATCATTGCCGGTTACCACCAGTTCCACGCGGTGAACCACGCGGTGGAATCGACGATTCGCGCCTCACGCACGGCCATTGCCGAAGATCCAGCCAATTACGGTTTGGCCAGCGTCAACACGCAGCCGGCAGGCGACCGCAGGGCGGGGGTGATCTGGCATACGCAGGGCAGCGGCAAGAGCCTGCTGATGGCCTTCTATGCCGGGCGGCTGGTGCAGCACCCGGAGATGCGCAACCCGACGCTGGTGGTGCTGACCGACCGCAACGACCTGGACGACCAGTTGTTCGGCACGTTTTCGATGTGCAAGGCGCTGCTCCGGCAGACACCGGTGCAGGCCGATAGCCGCGAGGATCTGGCGCGCCTGCTCGATCGCGCAAGCGGCGGTGTGATCTTCACCACCTTGCAGAAGTTCGGCGAAGTGGATGCGCCATTGACCGCGCGCCGCAACGTGGTGGTCATTGCCGATGAAGCGCACCGCAGCCAGTACGGCCTGAAAGCCAAACTGGACGCGAAGACCGGCGTGGTCTCGTATGGCTTTGCCAAATACATGCGCGATGCGTTGCCCAATGCCTCGTTCATCGGCTTCACCGGCACGCCCATCGAAGCGACCGACGTAAATACCCCCGCGCTGTTCGGCCATTACATCGATGTCTACGACATCAGCCGCGCGGTGGAAGATGGCGCGACGGTGCCGATCTATTACGAATCGCGGCTGGCGCGCATTGAACTGGATGAAGACGAAAAGCCTAATCTGGATGCAGAGGTCGAGGCCCTGTTCGAGGGGGAAGGCACGGATGAAAAGGAAAAGCTGAAAGGGCGGGCAGCGGCGGTGGAGCGGCTGGTCGGCAGCCAGAAGCGGCTGGCCCTGGTGGCGCAGGACCTGGTAACGCACTTCGAAGAGCGTGTGGCTGCGCTGGATGGCAAGGCGATGGCGGTGTGCATGAGCCGCGAGATCTGCGTTGACCTTTATAACGAAATCGTCAAGCTGCGCCCGCACTGGCACAGCGACGACGACACGCTGGGAGCGGTCAAGATCGTGATGACCGGCGCGGCCAGCGACCCGCAGCAATGGCAGCAGCATATCGGCAACAAGGCCCGGCGCGATGCCTTGGCGCGCCGCGCCAAGGACCCGGCCGACCCGCTGAAACTGGTGATCGTGCGCGACATGTGGTTGACCGGTTTCGACGCGCCTTCCATGCACACCATGTATGTGGACAAGCCGATGAAGGGGCATGGCCTGATGCAGGCCATCGCGCGGGTCAACCGCGTGTTTCGGGACAAGCCGGCCGGCTTGATCGTCGACTACATCGGTATCGCCCAGAACCTGAAATCCGCACTGGCGCAGTATTCGCCGCAGGACAAGCAGAACACTGGCATCGACGAAGCGCAGGCGATCGCCGTGATGCGGGAGAAGTACGAAGTCGTGCGGGACATGTACCACGGCTTTGACTACCTCACGGCATTAAATGGCACGCCGCAGCAGCGTCTGGCGATGATGGCCGGTGCGATCGAATGGATCCTCGATCAGCAGCAACAATGGATGGCGGCGTCAAGCAGCGACGATGGCAAGAAGGCGGCGCAACGGCGTTACCAGGATGCGGTGCTGGCCTTATCCACGGCCTATGCGCTGGCCTCCGCCTCGGATGAGGCGCTCGCGGTGCGTGAGGAGGTGGGCTTCTTCCAGGCCATCCGCGAAGCCTTGGTCAAAAGCGCCACGGGTTCAGGCATCAGCTCGCAGGAACGCGATTTTGCCATCCGCCAGATCGTGAGCCGTGCGGTGGTCTCCACCGAGATCGTGGATATCCTCAAGGCTGCTGGCATCCAGTCGCCGGATATTTCCATCCTGTCTGACGAATTCCTTGCCGAAGTGCAGCGGATGGACAAGAAGAACCTGGCATTGGAAGCGCTGCGCAAGCTCATCAACGACGGTATCCGTTCGCGCAGCAAGCGCAACATTGTGGAGACCAAGGCATTTACGGAACGGCTGGAAGATGCGATTGCGCGCTACCACGCCAATGCCATCACCACTGCCGAAGTCTTGCAGGAACTGATCCGCATCGCCAAGGACATCCGCGCCGCACGTGCGCGTGGCGAAGAGCAGGGATTGAGCGAGGATGAAGTCGCGTTCTACGATGCGTTGGCAGAGAACGATTCTGCAGTGCAGGTGATGGGCGACGATGCGCTCAAGCTCATCGCACACGAGCTGCTGGTGAACCTCAAGGGCAGCGCTTCGGTGGATTGGGCGCGCCGCGATTCGGCGCGTGCGCGCATGCGCGTGCTGGTGAAACGCATCCTGCGCAAATACGGCTATCCACCTGATCTGCAGGATGCCGCGGTTCGCACGGTATTGCAGCAGGCAGAAGCACTCTCTGCTGCCTGGTCTGCATGAGTTGCGCTATTGACGCCAGGCTGCTGCAGTAGCAGGATTCGACTACGGAGCCTCGAAACTCCCCGAACAGCGGTGCCCACCTCCGACAAACCGGTGGGTTTTTTGTGCCTGCAACTTTGCTGGTGCAACCGACGCGATGCTCTGCGTCGGGAGGGCGGCTAATACAACACCCGCAAGGGGAATACGCCCGCCGGCTGTTCGCGGTTTCGAGCCTCCCGACTTCCCGTCCGTCGCCTTGCGGCGGGCGGGCTGATTCCATGGAATGAGGAGCAGGCCATGTCGGACGTTGTACGCGATGCGCAGTCATACCCGGGCTACTACCTGCCAGAAGGCGCGCAGTACCGCCTGCAGCAGCTGCGCGACCACATGCGCTTTCTGGCGCGTTTGGCGCAGCCGCGCACGCAGGCCGAAGAGCGGGCGCGGCAGCCGGCCATCTGCATGGACGAACTGGCGTGCTGCCTTGAACTGCTGGCCGAGCAGGTAACGAAGGCATTGGCGCAGGTGCAGTGGCCCGCGCGGCTGGAGCCCGACGCCTCTGATAGCGAACTTGCTGACGCCGGGGAGGTCGCATGAACCGGCCAGCGATGGCGTCGCCCCGCACACGCAGGCGGGCAGGAGATGACATGCAGCGTGATGCGTTTGCCTTCGGCATCACCGTAGAGCAAGTGGATACGCTGGATCAGTTGTTGCTGACCATCGCCGCCCATGGCGATGTGATCGCTGCCGGCAACGCCGATCGGCTGGACCGCCGCACCTTGCCCGTGTTGGGCAGCGCCATCTTCGATGCGGCCGGCGCCATGCGCACCATCCTGGATCAGTTGGCGCTTCAACGGCTTTGATGGGCCGCTGTGGTCATTGAGCGTTAGCGAAAGATGAATGCAGCCACAGGTTGTGCACTTTGGGCGTGCAGAGATCCGGGACCGGCTAAACATGGTCCATCAAGTCGCGCATTCTTACATTTTGCAGAAGCCGGTAGCACGCAATGCGCCATCGTCAAAATGGCGTGGGCGAAAGGTCGCGCCGTCGTGTGATTCACTCGCTTCTATAGCCACTGTGATGGTAGCTAACCCGTTTTGGTAAACCGTGCTCGGCTCGAATAGAATTTTCCGATGGTTCGCCTGACTGAGAATATTTGTATTTTCCTAAGCCGACGGCACGCAACTCTTCCTTCCCGGTGGGAGTGTCTGGGTCACGATCATCTTCATATGAGCCTTTCCACGTTCCAGCCATCATATGCCTTGCATGCACCAATTCGTGCCCCAACACTGAAACTTTTTCGATGGGACTGGAGGTCGCCCTATTGGTTGGGTCCCCATCGTCGTCCAGTTCAAGGCTCGTCTGGCGGGCACTCCATGACACAACAACACTTGAGCCCTGGTTTTTTTCGCCTCCCGGCTTCTTCAGAGCATATGAACGGCCGGCTTTCTCGCGAATATCTTTGAATCTGCTTAGCTCAGGATGAGCGTCTAATTGGTGCCGTGAGAGAACGGGCTCTGCACCTGGATTTTCGGGGGGAGCGATCTCATGAATAGTGACCTTGTGTCTTCTTTTTCCACTAAGCTGCTGTAGCTTGTCCAGTAACTGGTTGCCAATTGGTCGAGAGTTGAGATGATCGAGATGCACATTCACTTCCGCATTAAACCGATCTTGGTCGCGGGGCGTATTGGACATGCTTTGTGAGTAGATCCCACTATAATTGGTTTGGATTGGAATAATGTATATAGTTCTTATGTCAAGTGGATGTGGCTCGCACCATGCCTTTGCCTATGCCTTGCTGCTATTTAAGTGCGCAAATCTATAAGCTGATGCGAAGCAGGCCATTAATCCCTGGTCTAGTGAAATTTCTATAAGATACACCTAGGGCTGATAATACATACCTCTCACAAGTCGCGCTTGGCGATCTCACCGCAGCCTCAACACTTGAGGCAATCTTCATCAGGTGCCAGTGATTGATGTTCAGCATGGGCGACCGTTGCGAGCAAGCGAAATCCCAAGTTCGCCCGCAACGCCGCGCTTTGTTCAGAGGTTCCCTAAAGATGGTCTAGGGCCATCAATCGTGCCGAATGCAGCTACCGTAGGTGAGTGTCCGCAATTTTGCCGCTGGCGAAACAATATTCAACGGGTTCTGTTAACGGTTATTAGTTTGTAGGGCTGAGCATTGAATTTCCAAGTGCTTGACGCTGGCAGTGGAGTCAGATGCATAGAGGCGGCACCCTTCGTTCGGAAGTTGGCCGCGCCCGCACTTGCGGCGGACACGGCCCTCATTATGTGTCCTTTAGCGGCTTCTAATGAGTTACTACCGCTGCAATGACATCCTTGCCAACTACTTCCCAAGACAGCGTGCCAAAGCCCCGAGAGCCCCAGTTCTCGCCCCAACTGTTCTCGATAATCAGCCCGCTTTGATTATAGCCAAGTGCCACGACGGCATGCGCACCATTGATAGGACTGGTAATGTCGTTGTCTACTTCGTTGGCGCCTAGGTCGTCAAAGCCTTGTCTGGTTTTGAAGCCGATCACCACCGGTGTTGATGCAGCTAACGCTCGTTTTATCTGTTCGATCAGTGGGGCCTTTCCGTTCCCGCTACCCGAATAAATCACAGTGTATTTCTTGTACGGCGTTCGATGGTTTGCCGCACTGGCACGGTCGGCTGCGGTTGGTGTGTTCTTCCAGTTGTAGTTGCCCCAGGAATAATGCTGCTCCGTGTCGATTCCTTGTGAAAGCGCTGTATCCAGGTTCACTTCAATGGTGCTGCCTTCATCGACACCATTATTTACTTGGCTATAAAGATACATGGGGGCGAATCGTTTAACAGCCTGCTTCCCTGCGTTGGCGTACCAGCCGCCCAATGTGTGAGCCGTGGACCAGGATGCGCAGGAATTAACCTGCCCCTGGTCACCGGGCTCAATGGCAAAGCCGCGCAGATCTACACTGGCGGGTAGGTCGCCGGCACCGGTGCTCGTGGTGCCAAAGATGGGGGTGACTGGCTGGACCATCAAAGACTGCTTGAAGCCTTTGCCATGGGTTGCAGCCTGCGCAAGGGACATGGTGGAGCACCCCATCAGTACAACGAGGCAAGTGGAAATCGAGCATAATTTTTTCATTGGTTTCTAGTTCGCTTAAGGAGTGAGTCGCACAGAGCAGCCGCGTGGGCATGCACCACGCAGTGTGAGTGACGGCGGTTTGGTTGTTGAAGAGGTAGAAAACTAGATTTTCGCGGCTCCCCAGCCGCAGCACAATATGATGCCCGCATGGGGGTCATGCTCACCGCAATGCGAAGAACTCTTCGCAATAAAGAATGTTTAGTCGAACTGGGTTTTGCGAGACTTTCTCTCTATTTTCAGGGCGGTTAACAACACCCAGGAAGAAGCCGTCAGCAGATGATGGAGCATGCAAGCGAGAGCAACACCAAGTGGACGTCGATGCGGCGTTCAAAGCGGATGCCCAATTTGCCCATGCCTGCGAACCAGGCATGGGTGCGCTCGACGACCCAGCGATGACGGCCCAGCCGGTTGTTGCGCTCGATTCCCTTGCGTGCGATCCGCGCAATGATGCCGCGCTGCTTGAGGAAGGCGCGACAGCGGGCGATGTCGTAGGCCTTGTCGGCGTGCAATCTGCCTAGCCAGCGTCGCGGGCGCCCTGGCTTGCCACCAATTGGCGGCAAGGCGTCGATCAACTCCTCGAACACGACCGAGTCGTGCCGATTGGCGCCGGTGAGGCACACCGCCAAGGGCACGCCGAGGCGGCCTTCGGCAATTTTTCCTAACGCGGACTCAACGTGTTACTGCACTGATTTACCCTTCATTTTTCAGAAGCAAGCGCCACTTTTGCCAAGGCAGACATCAACAGCTTCGCCTTTTCTGGATGCTTGACTTCCTGTTCGCCCACCTGCTCCACAACGCTGAGTCCGTCGGTCTGTATCTGCCTTGGCGTGAACAGCATGCCCGCCGCGCCGGGAACCGAGGCCAGCAGCGTCAACGGGTCGTACAAGTTGAGTTTGGTGACCCTCGGCCAGACCTGATCGAAGGCCATGGCTTGGTTTGCGCCGTCCTGCGGGCTGTTTGCCTGCGGTAGTGCGTCTGCGGTGAACGTGCGAAAGAACCACGCCTGATCCAGGCCCGGAAGCAGCCCCGCCTGAATTCCGTCCCACAAGCCGTTCAAGGCGTTTTTCTGCACGTCTTCGAGATACCTGCCCACCGAATGCCGACTCTTCGCCAGGCCTTCGTAGAACGAGGGCGACACCGCTGTCTTGTAGGCAGCTTCCTTGGTAACGATGCGCAACGGGATCTGCAGTTGCTGTGCCTTGCGGTACAGGCCACGGGCCGCGTCCAGGTCTGTCGCATTGTTGTAGGCGCGTGCGTCGGGCTGCACATGGCCGTCAGCGTCCCTGGCCGGCTCGACGCCCCCCATGATGGCGATGCTCTTGACGCGCTCGCGCACAAGCGCCGGATGCGCATCGACCAGCGCATGGGCGTCGGTCATGCCGGCAATCACCACCATGCTCAGCCCCTGCGGTGCCTGCATCAGGCGCTCGTGCAGCGCTTGCAGGCTGTTGTCGCAAATTTCGGCCGATTCCGCACGCAACGCCTGGCCTTCCTGCAGGAATTTGGCATGGTCCTTGGCCTGTTTCGCACTCATCGGGTAATCCTGCCCGCGTGAGACACGCACATCGGGTAATTGCAGGCGGTTGAACACGCCCTTTGCGAGCCGGGCGCGCTCCTCGCGCACGCTGGCATTGCCCAAGGTCACCGCAACGTCGGTGAGGCGTACAAAGCCTGCTACCTGCAGTTGCTTGCCGATAGTGTAGGCGACCACATCGTCGGGGTCCTTGTTGGGGTCGGTAAACAGTACCGTGTCGCGCGGTGTCGCCGGGGTGTGGAAACTGAGCTCCCGCAGCACCGCTGCTTCGTCGGGCGTCAGGCACGTACTGCCTTCGGCCCCGAGTTCGGCAAGCATTCGGCGCTGTGTTGCCGTCAGCGCAGGCGCACTGAGTGAGCGTTTGAGGACGGCAGCGCCTTGTGGTCTTTTCCGCGGCAATGCCTGCAGCGCCCCATCGCTGATCTGCGCGCAGGGCAGGTGTTGATCTGCCGACACGGTTGCAGTGCGCTCACCCGTAGACCCGGACGTTGCATGAGCGCCTGCGGGCACATGCAGTGTGGGGCGATGCCTGATGGAATCCATTTGCTGTCCTCGCGTCGATGCTGGCCAATGGGGCGATCAGGATGGAGGCGGCTCCATTCCCTGGAATGTCGATCAGCGAAGGGGGTTGCAACGACACGAAGCGCAGGTTGCCTGTTGCACTGCTTCGAGTTTGAAAGCGTGACCATCAGCATGGTGAGCGCGCGTTGCGATCTGTAGACACCCGCGGCCTCACGATGCCGTTGCCGTCTGCCTGACGATTGCCTTCTACGCCGCTGTCAGATGCTCCCTTCAGGCGAGTGGCCGCAGAGTCATGCAATTGCGTGGTGCTCACGCCGATATCTTGTGACTCTGCAAGGTGCAGATTTGTCTGTTTCGCCAGAAGCTTCGATCTTTCGGTGATTCGCTGTACGCATTGACGCCCGAATGGAACATTAGCGACTTGGACAACCTGGTGGAGAGGTGAAGCATGCGCCCAGTGAATTTGACATCAGCAACACGTAGAGGGGCAAGACACGATCAACAGGACATGCCAGCCGAGCGTGGCGTGGGTACCTCCTCTCAGCGAAAAGACCCAGATGACAACACGCAATTGACGGAAAACCTAAGGCGTCCACCAGTGCGTGAGGCGCGTCTCAGAGAGCCAAACGTGCCCATCGGCGTACAGGTCGCGAACGTTGGAAGGCAAGCGGCGCGTGTTGGCACCGTAATGGCATCTGCCTCCGTCATTCCTAGCGGCTTGATCGCATTACAGGCGCCTTTTGCAGCAGCTTATGGTTACGCAACAGATGATCCGTACTTGAAAAACTATGCAATGTCCGCCTGTGTCCCTGTTATGGCCTCGTTGAGTGCGTTGGGTGCGGCATATTCAGTTGAACGTGTGACGGCCTGGTATCTGCAAGCACACGCTCAGGCATCTGTTACAAAATCAGCCAGGGCGGCCGAGTTAGGAACAACTGAAGCGTGTCTGGATGCCGCCATCGAGATGGTCACCATGCCTGACGCAGAGACTCCCACCCCTGAAATGAGCGAAGGTGAGCGGACTGCACTGGCCAAGGATCTTCTGCACCTGGCAACGGCAGACCGTTCCCGATTGCTTCCTGAAATCTGGAGCGCTGCCAGTGGCGTCGGCGACGATGCCTATACATTGGTCAGTAACTTACTTGCGGCTGCGCGAAGCCGCGCATCTGCGGAAGCGTTTGCATCGTCTGCTGTCTGAGCGCTTTGCGACGCATGTACGTCGCCACATGGTCTATTGTTTCGGTCTTGCGTCCAAGTGCAATGACGCTCGCGTAGCGCAGTGGAACGCAGCCACTTTGGTGAACTGTTAGAAGAGGTGAGGCATGCGTTCCATCCCAGTGACTTATGCGGCTCGCGGAGCGGTAAGACACGATCAACGCGAGGCGCAGGCCCCGCGTGAGGTGGGTTATTCCTCGCAACGCGGCGACCCGCAGGCCAATCCACAATTGAAGCAAGATCTGTCGCGTGCGCCCGTGCGTGCGGCGCGGCTCAAGGCCCCACGCGTGCCCATCGGTGTGCACATTGCGAACACCGGGCTGCAGACAGCGCGGTTTGCCACCTCTGCGGTCGCAGGGCATGCCGAAGCCGCGGTTCTGGACGCGGTTCATGCGCCCGCTGCGGCGGCATATGAATATGCAAAAGGGGAGCTGTCCTGGAAAAAGAATGCGGGTCTCACGCTTGCGCCGGCCTTGGCCTACGCCGTGGTGATGGGCACGCTGTCTGCCGTGCAGTATCTGGCGAACCGGTATCTGCAAGCGCAGCCGCAGACGAATGTCAGCAAGGCCGACAGGGCGAAGGAGTTGGGCGTCACAGAAGCATGTCTGGACGAGGCCGTTGCCATGGTGAACAACGGGGAGGTAGCCGGTCCCGGGGGTGAGATGACCGAAGAAGAGGCGGCTGCGCTGGCAGCAGATCTTCAAAACCTGGCAACCGCAGACCGTTCCCGGCTGCCGCCAGAGCTCTGGCGCGCTGCCAGCGGCCTTGGCGACGACGCCTGCGCATTGGTCACTCAACTGCTCTTGGCCGCAAGAGCCCGCGCGTCTGCATCGCACGGCTGTTGAAAGGTGACCCCACGCGTGGCTGGTTGGTGTGGTGGGCCACGCATGCCCTGCCGGGTTTTCCGAACTACACCGGCGCAGACTTCAAAATCCCCGACAAACTTTCCCGCAGGATCAGCTGCAGATGCATGCGGTTGAGTTCCATGCCGCTGGTCATCACGCTGTGCAGGCCGCCGCACATGGCGGCGACGGCGAAGACGCGGGCCTGGAATTCCTGTTCGCTGCTGGCCGGGTCGGCGTGGCCGCGCAGTAGCCGCTTGAGCAGTGCGCTTAGGTGTTCGATCAGCGATGCGCTCTGCCGGCGCATGAAGGCGGCCAGCACCGGGTCGCGCAGGGTAGCCAGGTGCAGTTCCAGGTCGATGCGGGTGCGCTTGATGTTGGTTTCCTGCAGCAGCCATTCCTCGAGCAGGCCGGCGATGAAATCCACCACGTGCACGTTGGCCGGGCGCTCCACCAGCCACATCTGGCGGATGGCGCGCATGTAGTTGCGCTCCAGCAGGGCGCGCACCAGCGCATCCTTGTCTTCGAAACGTTGCAGCAGGCTGCCGCAGCTGACCTTGGCGCGCTCGGCGATCAGTTCGAAGCTGGTGGCACTCAGGCCGATGACGTCGATGCACTGCTCGGTGGCGTCCAGCACCTCTTCCAGCAGCAGTTCTTCGCGCTCTTTTGCCGTGCGCAGCAACAGGACGTTGGACATGGGCAGCAGGGTGTCGGGGGGCTGCAGTATACCGGTGCGGCGTACCCATACGTTGCGTTCGCTTGTTGCCGTGCCATCAGTCATGGATGCGCGTGCGTATTGAAACACCGGTCACAGACGCGCTGGTCGACCATGTTTTCACGGCGGCTGTGCGACACCTGAGGCCGACGTTGTGCAGGAGAAGCATGTGAGTGAGAACAGTGCGGTAGCCGGTGTCTCGGCGCAGTGGCCGGCGCGGTTGTGGGTGGTGCGGCATGGGCAAAGCGCGGGCAATGTGGCGCGCGATGTGGCCGAGTCCAATGGCTCGGCCTTGATCGACCTGGAGCACCGCGATGCGGATGTGCCGTTGTCGGCGCTGGGCGAGCGCCAGGCCGAGGCGTTGGGGGCGTGGATGGCCGGTTTGCCCGAGCACGAGCGCCCGACCCTGATCCTGAGTTCCACCTACGTGCGGGCGCGCCAGACCGCCGCTGCGGTGGCGCGTGCGCTGGGGCAGCCGGCCGAGTCGGTCAGCGTGGACGAGCGTTTGCGCGAGAAGGAGTTCGGCGTGCTCGACCGCTATACCACAGCCGGCATTCTTGCGACCTTTCCGGAGCTGGCCGAGCAGCGCAAGCTGGTGGGCAAGTTCTACTTTCGCCCGCCCGGTGGCGAGAGCTGGTGCGATGTGATCTTTCGCCTGCGCGGGGTGGTGGGCGATCTGCAGCGCAACCATGTGGGCGCGCGCGTGCTGATCGTGGGGCATCAGGTGATTGTCAATTGCTTCCGCTACCTGATCGAGCGGATGGACGAGGCCACCATCCTGGGCATCGACCGCGAGGGCGATGTGCCCAATTGCGGCGTCACCGAATACGCGGCTGCGGCCGATGGGCAATCGCTGGAATTGCTGCGCACCAAGTTCGTGCCGCCGGAGCTGGCCGACGAGCCGGTGACCACCGAGTCCGACCGCCCGGCCGGGGCGCGCTGATGGCCGCCCCGCGCATGCGCATGCTCACCGCCGCCGCCTTGCGGTCGATGCCGTTGCCGGCCCCGGGTGGCGACAAGGAGCAGCGCGGGCGCGTGTTGATCGTGGGTGGCTCGATGCGCGTGCCTGGTGCGGTGCTGCTGGCCGGCGAGGCGGCGCTGCGCACCGGTGCGGGCAAACTGCAGATCGCCACCGCGGCCAGTGTGGCGCCGGGCATGGCCTTGGCGGTACCGGAGGCGCTGGTACTGGGGTTGGCGCAGAACGGGCAGGGCGAAATTGTGCGGGGGCATCGCGCGCTGGACGGGGCAATGGCGGCCTGCGATGCGGCAGTGATCGGGCCAGGCATGGCGTCGTCGGCCACCACCACGGCGATGGTCAGGCGCGCCGCCGAGCAGGCGGTGTGCACCTTGGTGCTGGATGCCGGCGCGTTGTCGCGTGGCCTGCGGGCGCCGATCGGGCGGCCATTCGTATTGACGCCGCATGCGGGCGAGATGGCGACCCTGGCCGGCGACGACAAGGCGGCGGTGGAAGCGGCACCGGGCGCGTACGCGTTGAAGTTTGCGCAGAAGCTGCGCAGCGTGGTGATCGTCAAGGGCGCGGACAGCTTTATTGCCGGCCCGGATGGAGTGGTGTGGATGCATCGCGGGGGCGCGTCCGGGTTGGGCACGTCCGGGTCTGGCGATGTGCTGGCAGGATTGATTGCCGGCTTTGCCGCGCGCGGCTGCGATGCGTTGACCGCTGCGTTATGGGGCGTGTTTGTGCATGCGGCGGCAGGCAGGCAGTTGGCGAGGCGGATTGGGCCGGTGGGGTTTCTGGCGCGCGAACTTGGGTTGGAAGTGCCTGGGATTCTGGATCGGTTGGCGCGCCGCTGATCGACGCTCGTCGCGTTGAGGCCGCGCGCAGATCCAAAGCCCTTCTCCAGCGGGAGAGGGGCTGGGGTGAAGGTGCGTTTGCTGGAGTCGTGGGGCTGTCTTTCCAGACGGGGCTTATGTTGTTTCCTTGATTGCAGGGGGCGGGTCGCACTCATGGCAGGCGTACCCTCATCCGGCCCTTCGGGCCACCTTCTCCCGAGGGGAGAAGGGAGTGTCCATTGGTGAAAGGGTGCATGGTTGCGCTCGTTTGTTGCGCGATGTTGCGCCGCGTTGGTCGGTTAGGCTTGGTCACCAACCTGGGAGGGTGCACGGTGAAGCGAACGATTGCGTGGTCGATGGTGGGGGTTCTGGGGGTTTGGGGTGCTGCGACTGAGACGGTGTTGGCCTCTGCAACAGCGACAGCGATTGGAACAGCGACAGGAACAGCAGCAACGCCGATTCCGGTGCCCGCATCGACGGCATCGACGGCATCGCCTGCATCCACGCCCGCATCGAAGGCGGTAGAAGCTGCAGTTGCGGATGCTGCTGCTCCGCCAGCAGCACCCGGCGGCGCACTACGCGTCTATACCTCTGCCCAAGGTGCAACGCAGCAGATGCGCGCCAGCACTGCCGAGGCGCCCAAGACCGGGCATGCGTTGACCGAGAAGGAGAACTCCATCTTCGTCAATCCGCAGCGCCGCTTTCAGCAGGTGCTGGGCATTGGCGGGGCGATCACCGATGCCAGTGCGGAGACCTTTGCCAGGCTGCCCAAGCCTGCGCAGCGCGCCTTGCTCACTGCCTACTACGACCCGCAAAAAGGCATCGGCTATACGCTGGCGCGCACCACCATCCACAGCTCGGATTTCAGCAGCGGCAGCTATACCTACATCAAGGACGGCGATGCGGCGCTGAAGAGCTTTTCGGTCAGGCACGATCAACGTTATCGCATCCCGATGCTGCGCCAGGCCATTGCGGCGGCCGGCGGCACGTTGACGACATTCGCCAGCCCGTGGAGCGCGCCGGCCTTCATGAAAGACAGCCACAGCATGCTCAAGGGCGGCAAGTTGTTGCCCGCGTATGCGCAGGCCTGGGCCACCTACTACACGCGCTTTATTGCGGCCTACGAAAAGGCCGGCATCCCGATCTGGGGCATTAGCCTGCAGAACGAGCCGATGGCGGTGCAGACCTGGGAGTCGATGGTGTTTTCCGCCGAGGAAGAGCGCGACTTTTTGAAGAACCACCTCGGCCCGACGATGGAGCAGGCCGGCTATGGCGACCGTAAGATCATCGTGTGGGACCACAACCGCGACATGATGCTGCACCGCGCGCATGTGATCTTCGACGATCCGGCAGCGGCGAAATACGCGTGGGGCATGGGCTTCCACTGGTACGAGACCTGGGCCGGGTTCGCGCCGATGGTGGAGAACGTGGCGGCGGTGGCGCAGGCGTACCCGGACAAGCCTCTGTTGCTGACCGAAGCGGCGGTGGAGAAGTTCGACCCGGCAAAGTTGCAGCACTGGCCCAATGGCGAGCGCTATGGCACCGCGATCATCAACGATCTCAATCACGGCGCGGTGGGCTGGACGGACTGGAACATCCTGCTCGACGAACATGGCGGGCCGAACCACGTGGGCAATTACTGCTTTGCGCCAGTGCATGCCGATACGCGCACAGGTGAGGTGATCTATACGCCGAGCTATTGGTATATCGGCCACTTTTCCAAGTTCATCCGCCCCGGTGCGCGGCGGGTGAGTGCGGCCAGCAGCCGCAGCAATCTGGCAACGACGTCGTTTCTCAATACCGATGGCAGCCTGGCGACGGTGGTGATGAATGCCAGCGACGTGGCGATCCGTTACAACCTGTATGTGGGCGAGTCATCAAGCGTGCTGGAGATTCCCGCGCATGCAATCCAGACGGTGGTGATGCAGTAAGCGCGGACAGTGGGCGGAGCGTTGGTGGGGGTTGCGGGCCCTCATCCGCCCTTCGGGCACCTTCTCCCGGTGGGAGAAGGGGGGCTTTTGCATGATCGAAGCCATCTTTGCGTAGTCGGTCGAACTCCCTTGCGTATCCGTCTTATGGATGCATCAGCTGTCGATATTGTCGCCAGTACCCAAGACGCCACCGCCAGTACCAAAAACGCCACCGAAGAAACACTTGCCGATCGCTGCGCACGCAGCGGTCGGCAGGGTTCTGGTGGCGTTACGCTGTAAACGCGCTTTCAGCTGGCTCAGGACACGCTTTCAGCTGGCTCAGGACAGCAACAAGCCACCGGTGGCACCAAACACTTCGCCGGTGACATAGCTGGATTCCTGCGAGGCCAGGATCACATACAGCGGCGCCATCTCCACCGGCTGGCCGGCACGCTTGAGCGGGGTTTCCGACCCGAACTCGGGAATCTTTTCCGGCGGCTGGCCACCGCTGGGTTGCAACGGGGTCCACACCGGGCCGGGGGCGACGGCGTTGACGCGGATGCCCTTCTCGGCGACCTGCTGAGCCAGGCCCTTGGTGAAGTTGACGATGGCCGCCTTGGTGGACGCGTAGTCCAGCAGCGTCGGCGAGGGCTGGTAGGACTGGATCGAGCCGGTGTTGATGATGGATGCGCCCGGCGGCAGGTGCGGGATGGCCGCCTTGCACAGCCAGAACATCGCGTACACGTTGGTCTTGTAGGTGGCGTCGAACTGCTCGGTGGTGATGTCGGCGATGTCTTTCATCGCGGTCTGCTTGCCGGCGATATTGACCAGCAGATCCAGCCCGCCAAGCTCCTTGACCGCGCGTGCGACCAACTGGTTGCAGAAAGCCTCATCCTTGAGATCGCCGGGGATGCTGATCGCCTTGCGGCCTTCGGCCTCGATCAACTTCACCACTTCCGCAGCGTCCTGCTCTTCTTCCGGCAGGTAGTTCAACACGATGTCGGCGCCCTCGCGTGCGTAGGCGATTGCAGTGGCGCGGCCGATGCCCGAGTCGGCGCCGGTGATCAGCGCCTTGCGGCCCTTCAGGCGACCGAAGCCCTGGTAGCTCTGCTCGCCGTGGTCAGCCTTGGGCTCCAGCGCATGGATGGTGCCCGGCGCTTCCTGGGTCTGCTCGGGGAACTTGGGCTGCGGAAACTGGGTGAGCGGGTTCTGCATTTCGTACTGGTTCTTGGTGCTGGACATGCGCTGGCTCCTGCAGTGGGGGATGGCAGGGCCGCAGCATGCTGCGGCCGATGCAGTGCAGTCTGGAAACCACGGCGATGCGTGCGGGTGAACGAATGTTGTGCATGATGTGAACGCGCCACGCAGATGGCGCTTGCGGTGCTGCTGCGCCGTGCACGCAGGCCACGACCGGGGAGGACCGCAATGCAGTGTGTAGGAATCGATGGCGCCGGCAGCGGCTGGCTGGCGGTGTGGCAGGCCGGCGATGGATTGCAGTTTGCCGCCTACCCCACGGTGGCCGCGGTGGCGAGCGCATTGGGGGACGTCGCTGTGCTGGGCGTGGATATCCCGATCGGTCTGAGCGAGCACGCGCCCCGCGCTGCGGATGTGCAGGCGCGGCGCTTTGTGGGTGGGCGCCGCGCATGCAGCATCTTTGCTGCGCCATTGCGCGGCATGCTGCATGCACCCACGCAGGTGGAAGCGTCCGCGTTGCATCGGGTGCTGGATCACGACGGGCAGCGTGGCTTTGGCGTGCAGTCGTTTGCGCTGCTGTCGAAGATTCGCGCCTGGGACGATGCCTTGCGCGCCGATCCGCCGTGGGCGGAGCGCGTGTTCGAGGTGCACCCGGAAGTGTCGTTCGCCGTGCTCGCCGGCGGGCACGGCCTGGCGGCGGGCAAGAAGAGCAGTGCGGGCCACCAACAGCGCGCCGCCTTGCTGGGCCAGTGCTATGGCGCCAGGCAGGTGGCCGCGTTGCTGGAGCGCGTGCCGCGTGTGCTGGCCAAGCCGGACGATGTGCTGGATGCCCTGGTGGCCTGCTGGAGCGCGCAGCGCATTGCCGCAGGTACCGCCGGCAGCCTGCCGGCGGTGGTGGAGCGTGATGCCTGCGGGCTACGCATGGGCATCCACTACTGACTCAGCGCGTCTGCGTCGACATCGAATACGGCCGCTGCGCCGGATCGGTGGCCCATTGCGTGTTCGGCGTGGCCTGCATGCGGAAGCGCAGTTCGCCGCCGGCCTGGATTTCCTCGTGCGTGAGGTAGGCGCGGGTCAGCGGCTGGCCGTTGAGGGTGACGCTGCCGACGTAGCTGCGCGCCTTGCTCAGGCCATCGGCGATCACGCTGAAGCGCTTGCCATTGGGCAGCTTGAGCGTGGCGCGCGGCAGGAACGGCCGGCCGATGATGTACTGGTTGCTGCCCGGTGCCACCGGATAGAAACCCAGTGTGGTGAACACGTACCAGGCCGACATCTGGCCGAGATCGTCGTTGCCGGCCAGGCCCTCGGGGCCGGCGTGGTACTGGGTGTCCATGATCTGGGTCAGCCGCGCCTGGGTGCGCCAGGACTGGCCGGCGTAGGCGTACAGATAGGCGACATGGTGGCTGGGCTCGTTGCCGTGCGCGTACCAGCCGATCAAGCCGGTGATGTCTTCCATGTGTTCGAATACCTTGGGGTCGACCTTGGCATCGAACACCGCATCCAGGCGCGCCAGCAGTTTGTCGTCGCCGCCATGTGCGGCGGCAAGCCCTGCGACGTCCTGCGGCACATACCAGGAATATTGCCAGGCATTGCCTTCGGTGTAGTCGCTGCCGTAGCCGCTAGTGGATGGATCGAATGGTTCGCGGAAGTTGCCGGCACGGGTGCGTGCACGCATGTAGCCTGTAGCGGGGTCGAAGGCGTGCTTCCAGTTGCCGGCGCGCTTGCTGAACTCTGCGGCGATGGCGGGCTTGCCGAGCTTGTCGGCCATGCGCGCGATGGTCCAGTCGTCGAAGGCGTATTCCAGCGTCTTGGAGGCGGCTTCGCCTTCTTCGTCGATGGGCACGTAGCCCAGCTCGCGGTACTGCGCGATACCGTCGTAGGGGCCGTAGTTGGCGCTGGCGACCATGGCATCGAGCGCTTCGTTGGCATCGAAGCCGCCGATGCCTTTCATGTAGGCGTCGGCGATGACCGGCACGGCGTGGTAGCCGATCATGCACCAGGTTTCCAGGCCGTGGAACGCCCAGACGGGCAGGATGCCGTAGGCGCTCTCGCGGCGTGAGGCGAGTAAGGAATTGACCATGTCGCTGCTGCGTTGCGGCGGCTGCACCAGGGTCAGCAGTGGATGCAGGGCGCGGTAGGTGTCCCAGAGCGAGAAGGTGGAGTAGTTGGTCCAGCCACGCGCCTGATGCACGGCGTTGTCCGGCCCGCGGTACTGGCCATCGCTGTCCATGAACAGGGTGGGGCCGAGCAGGGTGTGATACAGCGCGGTGTAGAGCTGGGTGCGTTGTTGCGGCGTACCTTGCGCATCGATCGCCGACAGCGCCTGTGTCCACTGCGCACGCGCATCGGCACGTACGCGGTCGAAATCGAAACCGGGCACCTCGGCATCCAAATTGGCGATGGCGCCGGCTTCGCTCACTGGCGAGAGCGCGACCTTGACCACCAGCGGTGTGCCATCGTTGGCGACGTCGAACACGCCGACCAGCTGCCGGCCTTCGATCTGTGCGCGCTGCGCGGGGTTCTTCTCGCCTGGCGGTGGAAAGCCCTTGTACGGGACGTCCTGCTCGGTGTCGTGCAACTGCGTGGCGGTGAGCGGGCGGGAGAAGCGCATGGCGAAGTACAGCTGGCGGCCGGGTGCCCAGCCGCGGGTTTCGCGAAAGCCGGTCACGGTGCCATCGCCGCGCACGCGCAGCCGCGACCACTGCACCTTGCCGGGGTAGTCGTACAGGCTGGTGCGCAGGTCCACCAGTACATGCGCCGGCGTGCCCTTGGGGAAGGTGTAGCGATGCACACCCACGCGCGCACTGGCGGTGAGTTCGGCGCGGATGTTGCGGTCCTTCAAGGTCACCGCGTAATAGCCGGGTTGCGCCTGCTCGCTGGCATGGTCGAACTGCGCGGTGTAGCCGCTACCGGGCGTGGCGGCGTCGCCGCGTTCGAGTTTGATCTGGCCGGTCTGCGGCATCAGCAGCACATCGCCCAGGTCCGAATGCCCGGAGCCGGAAAAGTGCGTGTGCGAAAATCCGACAATCGTGGTGTCGCCATGCCGGTAACCGGCGGCCCAGCCATAGGCTTCCTTGCGTGGCTTGATCTGCGTATCCGGGCTCAGCTGCACCATGCCGAACGGCAGCGTGGCGCCGGGATAGGTGTGGCCTTCGCCACCGGTGCCGATCAACGGGTCGACCGCGCTGAAACCCGCGTCGTCCCCACGTGGCGCCGCATTGCCGGCAAAGCTGATGCAGGCGGCAAGCAGCGCCAGCCAACGCAGGGGAGAGAAGGCGATTGAGCGATGCTGCATGCGAACGGTTCCAGGCGGATGCAGCGCCGGACCGTAGCACAGCTGTCGGGCCTGATCGCATGACGTCCATGCCTGCATCGTTGAGCTCGCTAACCCGTGCGCGGTTGGCCGCGGTGATGCGTGTGCCTGTCTTTGAGAGGTTGCCGGCGTTGCGCGCAGGAGACAGCGGATGCGCAGGTCGGTCGCCTTTCTGCACGGAACGAGCGCAATGCCAGCAACTGCGAGAGAGCATGCGAATGCGGGGCTTCGGCAGCGGGCAATCGCAACGGCAGGCTGCTGAAATCGCGCAAACCGTCCGCATATCACCCGGATGGATCTGTTCGATACTCCCACCGCGCCCGTGCAGCTGCTGCACGATACGCAGGGCGGCGTGCGCTATTGGCCGCAGCTGCTGGCGCCTGCTATGGCGCAGCAGTGCTTTGCCGCGTTGCGCCAGGCGACCGACTGGCGCAGCCAGCGCCGCGAGATGTACGACCGTGTGGTGGAGGTGCCGCGCCTGCTGGCCTCGTATCGGCTGGATGCACCGCTACCGCCCGGGCTGCCGCTGCAGGCGCTGCTCGATGCGGTGCAGGCGGTGTTGCCTGCGCCGTACAACGCGGTGGGCCTGAATCTGTATCGCGATGGCCGCGACAGCGTGGCGATGCATCACGACAAGCTGCAGACGTTGCTGGCGCCGTATCCGATCGCATTGGTGTCGCTGGGCGCGACGCGGCGGATGCAGCTGCGCGCAAAGGACGGCAATACGCGTGCGATCGGTGTGGAGCTGGCGTCTGGCAGCCTGCTGGCGATGAGCCATGCCTCGCAACTGAGCCACGAGCACGGCATCGCCAAGACCGCGCGTGCGGTGGGCGAGCGCATCAGCGCGGTGTTTCGGGTGCGCCCGGCCGAGCGCATGGCCGCCGGCCAGCACGGGCCGCACTGGGAGCCGGTACAACCGTAGCGTGGCTGATAAGGCATGCACGTTTGTCGGCACGGTGCGGAGCAAGCCGGAGTCTCCCGGGCAACAGGAGCGACGGAATCACACGAGTGCCGCGTACCAGCTGCGGGCCCAGTGCCGTGTTCGCTTGGCCGCCAGCGCAGCAGCTACGTCGGCCACCTTCTGCGCGTACGGTTGCGGCTGATTGTGCCGATCACCGCTGGTGAGCGTGCGGTACCGCTGGCAGCCGCGTGAGGTGTTTTGCCTGTGCAAACACCGCACTGGTGCGCGCGCCGGTGCTGCTCGTGCATGCGCTCTGTCGCGCACGGCATGGCCCGTTCGGGTGATTGCCATCACCCTCACGGCTGGCCATGCTTGCATGTACTCCCCCCTCAGCGTCGCCATTCCATGTCCCTGGCCGATACCCGCCACCATCAGATGTTTCCCGAGCTGGACTCGGGCCAATTGGCGATCACGCGGCGGTTTGCCAGCGGGCCGGCGCAGCGTTTCGATGCGGGCGAGATCGTCTTCGACGTGGGCGATGCGCATGCGCCGGTGTGGGTGGTGCTGGAAGGCGCCATCGAAGTGGTGCGGCGCGACGGGCTGGGCAACGAAAAGCCGATCACCTTGCAGACGCCCGGCCAGTTCACCGGCGAGGTCAGCCAGCTGGCCGGGCGCGCGTCGTTGGCCGGCGGGCGTGCCGGGCCGCAGGGCTGCCTGGCACTGCCGTTCGACACCGCACACCTGCGCGCGCTGATGATCAGCTCGGCCGAAGTGGGCGAGGTGGTGATGCGTGCGTTGATCCTGCGCCGCGTCGGCCTGATCGAAGGCGATGCCTCCGGCTCGGTATTGATCGGTGAGCCGGATGATCCGCATCTGACCCGTTTGCAGGGCTTTCTCACCCGCAACGGTTACCCGAACACGGTGATCGATGCCTCCGACGAGGAAGGCCGCGCGTTGGTGCAGCGCTTCGGCATCCAGGAGCAGGAACTGCCGGTGATGGTGTGCCCGAGCGGGCGGGTGCTGCGCCAGCCCAGCGATGCCGAAGCGGCGCATTGCCTGGGCATGACGCCGGACATCGACCCGGACAAGCGCTACGACGTGGCCATCGTCGGCGCCGGCCCGGCCGGCCTGGCGACGGCGGTGTATGCGGCGTCCGAAGGCCTGTCGGTGCTGGTGCTGGACCAGCGCGCCATCGGCGGCCAGGCCGGCGCCTCGGCACGGATCGAGAACTACCTGGGCTTTCCGACCGGCATTTCCGGCCAGGCGCTGGCCGGGCGCGCCTACAACCAGGCGCTGAAGTTCGGCGCCGAGCTGGCGATTCCGATCGAGGCCGGCACGCTGGAATGCGGGCGCGACGATGGTGCGCTGAAGCTGGATCTGGCCGACGGCAAGCAGCTGCTGGCCAGCACCGTGGTGGTTGCCTCGGGGGCGCGTTACCGGCGTCCGGAGATCGACGGGCTGGAGCGTTTCGAAGGCCATGGGGTGTCGTACTGGGCCTCGCCGGTGGAAGCGCGGCTGTGCGAGGGCGGCGTGGTGGCGCTGGTGGGCGGTGGCAATTCCGCCGGCCAGGCGGTGGCGTTTCTGGCACCGCGGGTGAAGCAACTGCACCTGATCATTCGCGGCGAAGGGCTGGAAGCGTCGATGTCGCAATATCTGATCGACCGCATCGCCGTGCTGCCGAATGTGCAGCTGCATACCGGCACCGAAGTGGCTGCACTGGACGGCGACCCGGAGCGCGGCCTGCAGGCGGCGGTGTTGCGCACGCGCACCGATGGGCAGACCACGCGGGTGGAATTGCGGCATCTGTTCCTGTTCGTCGGCGCCGACCCCAACACCGGCTGGCTGCAGCAGTGCGTGCAGACCGATGCGCGCGGCTTCGTCGTCACCGGCAATACGCGCGGCGATGGCGTGCCGGCCTGTCTGCCGCTGGAAACCAACCGCCCCGGCGTGTTCGCCATCGGCGATGTGCGGGCCGGCTCGGTCAAGCGCGTGGCCGCAGCGGTGGGCGAGGGCGCGGCGGTCGTCGCGCAGATCCATCAATACCTGGCACATCAGGCCAACCCGGTGCCGGCATCGGAACTTGCCAGTGCTGGGGAATAGGGAATAGGGAATCGGGAATCGGGAATCGGGAATCGGGAATCGGGAATCGGAAAAGCGGTTTGCGCGCTGTTTGATTTCTTCGGGTGCGGGTTATGTGTGTTGGGCGATTGCGCATCTGCTGAAGAGGGTGCGGTTTGCCTGCTTCTTGCGCACGCGCCTTCTCAGTCCGGCCAGTGCACCTGCGGCAGCACGCCGATCTGTGGGCGGGCGAACAGATAGCCTTGCTGCAGGTGGATGCCCATGTCGCGCAGGGTGCGGTATTCGTCGGGGTGCTCGATGCCTTCGGCGATGACGGCGATACCGAGTTCTTCGCACATGCGGGTGGCGTGGCGGACGATGGCCTGGCGGCTGCGGTCGGCGTCGATGCCGCGCACCAGGGCAATGTCCAGCTTGAGCAGGTCCGGCTGGAAGTCGGCCAGCAGGCCGAGGCCGGAATAGCCGGCGCCGAAGTCATCGATGGCGGTCTTCAGGCCGCGCGCCTGGTAGGTGCGCATGATGTCGAGCAGATGCGCCGGCTCGGCCAGGTGTTCCTGTTCGCTGACCTCGAAAATGATCGCGTCCAGCGGCCAGCCGTACTGCGCGGTGGCCGAGAGCGTGGCGCGCAGGCAGTGCTCGGGGTTGTAGACCGCATTGGGCATGAAGTTGATCGACAATAAGGCCGGCAGCGCGATCTGCGCGGCACATTCGATCGCCTTGATGCGGCAGGCCTGGTCGAAGGCGTAGCGGTTGCGCTCATCCACGGCGGCCAGGATGCTGCCGGCCGATTCGCCGTTGACGCCGCGCACCAGCGCCTCGCCGGCGTAGACGCTGCGGGTGGACACGTCCACGATCGGCTGGAACGCCATGGTGATGGCGGTGGGAAAGTCCTGGCCGTCGCGGCAGGCGTTGCAAACGGGGAGCGTGGGCATGGCTGAGCAATCGTGCGGCGTGGAGGTAGCCTAGCGGTATCGGCCGCAACAGCGCGTCATTGAGTCTGCACACGCATCCTCGCGCCATCCTCACCTGGGGCGTCACCGGGCTCGGCGATAATGCGCCATTCCCCGCATCGGACGCCCCATGACCGCTCTCACCGAACGTTACGCCCTGGCCGTGGATTACGCGCGCATCGCCCATGCCGGGCAGGTGCGCAAGGGCACGCAGATTCCGTATTTGAGCCACTTGCTGGGCGTGTCCACGCTGGTGCTGGAATGCGGCGGCGACGAAGAACAGGCCATCGCCGGGCTGCTGCACGATGTGGTGGAAGACTGCGGCGGCGGTCACGAGGCCTCGATCCGCGCGCAGTTCGGCGATGCGGTGGCCGATATCGTGATGGCGTGCACCGATGCCACCGCCGAAGACAAGGCCGAGGTGGACAACACCGCCAGCGCGCGCAAACGCGACTGGCGCGAGCGCAAGCTGGCCTACCTGGAGCACCTGCGCAACACGCCCGAGCGCGCCTTGCTGGTGTCCGGCTGCGACAAGCTCTATAACGCGCGCACCATCGTGCAGGACCTGGAAAACCCGGACGTGGGCCAGGACATCTTCAACGTATTCACCGCAGGGCGCGCCGGCACGTTGTGGTACTACGGCGAGCTTGAGGAGATCTTCCGCACGCGTGGCGCGGCGACTGCACGGCTGTTCAGTGGCGTGGTGGCGCGCATGCAGGCGCTGGCGGAGACCGGCGAGCAGCCGGTGCCGGCGCACGCGCTGGGGTGATTGTGTTGTAGAGCGGCTGGTTTGTGAGTTGGCTGCGGGGCCCTTGCCCGCCCACCATCGCAGGACACGCCGCAAGTACCTCCGTGTAGGCTCTTACGCGGAATCCATGCCGCGTAAGGTCCCGCGACGGTGGGCGGGCAAGGACCTGTCGAGATGGCCGGTGTGTGTGGTTTTCGATAAGGCAACTGACTGACTTTCTGGTGAGGTGTTCTCGCCGCGCTCTTGACGCTGTGGGTTTGCTGCAGGGCCCTTGCCCGCCCACCCTCGCAGGACACGCCGCAAGTACCTCCGTGTAGGCGCTTACGCGGCATCCATGCCGCGTAAGGTCCCGCGACGGTGGGCGGACAAGGACCAGTTGAGTTGGCCGGCGCGCATGGTTTTCAACAAAGCAGCCGGCAACTGTCTTGTGCGGTGTCCTCGCCGCTTGCGGGACCGTGTGGTGGCATGGATGCCGCCATCTAGCCCCCACGAACGGGTTTACGGCATAGCCCGCGAGCGGTGAAGGCACCGCGCCTTCGACCGATGCATCCAGGACGATCAGCGAGTTGCTTGATTGAAGCACCGCAGGACTCGCCGTCAACACTGACACCGGCTGTATGCGGCACGCGGTAGGCTGGCGCATTGTCGAATGTCGGTGTGTCACTCATGTCCAGCGCAGCGTCGTCTTCCTCCGGCCTGGTGCGCGTGCGCGGTGCGCGCGAGCACAACCTCAAGAACGTGGACGTGGACATCCCGCGCGATGCGCTGGTGGTGTTCACCGGGGTGTCCGGCTCGGGCAAGTCGTCGCTGGCGTTCGGTACCGTGTTTGCCGAAGCGCAGCGGCGTTACCTGGATTCGATCTCGCCGTATGCGCGGCGCCTGATCGACCAGGTCGGCGTGCCGGAAGTGGATTCCATCGAAGGCCTGCCGCCGGCGGTGGCCTTGCAGCAGGCGCGCGGCGCGCCAAGTGCGCGCTCGTCGGTGGGCAGCGTCACTACCATCTCCAACTCCCTGCGCATGCTGTATTCGCGTGCGGGCAGCTACCCGCCGGGGCAGGACATCATCTATGCCGACGGCTTTTCGCCCAATACACCGGCCGGCGCCTGCCCTACCTGCCATGGCCTGGGGCGTATCTACGATGCGACCGAGGCGACTATGGTGCTGGATCCCACGCTGAGCATCCGCGATCGCGCGGTTGCCGCCTGGCCCGGTGCCTGGCATGGCCAGAACCAGCGCGACATCCTCACCACGCTGGGCCACGACGTCGACCTGCCGTGGCACAAGCTGCCGAAGAAGACCCGCGACTGGATCCTCTACACCGACGAGCAACCGGTGGTGCCGGTGTACGCCGGCTACAGCCTGGACGAAGCCAGGCGCGCGCTGCGCCGCAAGGAGGAGCCCAGCTACATGGGCACCTTTACCAGTGCGCGGCGCTATGTGCTGCACACCTTTGCCACCACGCAGAGCGCGCAGATGAAAAAGCGCGTGGCGCAGTACCTGATCAGCACGCAGTGCCCGCAGTGCGACGGCAAGCGGCTGCGGCGCGAGGCGCTGTCGGTGACCTTCGCCGGCCTGGATATCGGCGAGCTGTCGCGGCGGCCGCTGGATGAGGTGGCCGACCTGCTGCGCCCGGCTGCGGAAGGTGCCGGTGGCAAGCGCAACGACAGGCGCAAGCAGGCCGACACGCATCCCGAGCAGGCGATTGCCGCGCAACGCATCGCCGCCGACCTGCGCGCGCGGATCGAGGTGGTGCAGGCGCTGGGCCTGGGTTATCTCAGCCTGGAGCGCAGCACGCCGACGCTGTCGCCGGGCGAGCTGCAACGGCTGCGGTTGGCCACGCAGATCCGCTCGCAGTTGTTCGGCGTGGTGTATGTGATGGACGAGCCATCGGCGGGCCTGCACCCGGCCGATGCGCAGGCCTTGCTGGGCGCGCTGGATCAGCTCAAGGCCGCCGGCAATTCGGTATTCGTGGTCGAACACGAGGTGGATGTGATCCGCCACGCCGACTGGATCGTCGACGTCGGCCCGGCTGCTGGCGTGCACGGCGGGCAGGTGCTGTACAGCGGCCCGCCCGCGGGACTGGAGCAGGTGGAAGCCTCGTCCACGCGCCGCTACCTGTTCGGCACCCCGCCGCAGGTGCACAGCCATGCGCGTGCAGCCACCGGTTGGCTGCAGCTGCGCGGCATCACCCGCAACAATGTGCGCGACCTGGATGTGGACCTGCCGCTGGGTGTGTTCACCACCGTGACCGGTGTGTCCGGCTCGGGCAAGTCGTCGCTGGTGAGTCAGGCATTGGTGGAATTGCTGGCCGCGCATCTTGGACAAACCCAGGCAGAGGAAGACGAAGCGCTGGATCCGCTGGAGCGCGGCACGCAGGTGCCGCTGGGTGGCGCGATCGTCGGCGGGCTCGACCAGGTGCGGCGTCTGGTGCGTGTGGACCAGAAACCGATCGGCCGCACGCCACGTTCGAACTTGGCTACCTACACCGGCCTGTTCGATCCGGTGCGCAAGTTGTTTGCCGCCACACCGGCCGCGCGCCGCCGCCGTTACGACCCGGGGCAGTTTTCGTTCAATGTCGCCAAGGGGCGCTGCGCCACCTGCGAGGGCGAGGGCTCGGTGCACGTGGAATTGCTGTTCATGCCCAGCGTGTACGCGCCATGCCCCACCTGCCACGGCGCGCGCTACAACGCCAAGACCCTGGAGATCGCGCTGCGTGGCCACAACATTGCGCAGGTGCTGGAGATGACGGTGGACCAGGCCGCCAGCTTCTTTGCCGACGATGCCAGCGTGTTGCGCCCGCTGCAGGTGTTGCGCGAAGTGGGGCTGGGCTATCTGCGGCTCGGCCAGCCGGCCACCGAACTGTCCGGTGGCGAGGCGCAACGCATCAAGCTGGCGACCGAGCTGCAACGCGCGCAGCGACGCGACACCGTGTACGTGCTGGACGAGCCCACCACCGGCCTGCATCCGGCCGACGTGGATACCTTGATGCGTCAGCTGCAAGGCCTGGTGGAAGCCGGCAACACGGTGATCGTGGTCGAACACGACATGCGCGTGGCCGCCAGCAGCGACTGGGTGCTGGACATGGGGCCGGGCGCGGGCGGTGCGGGTGGCGCTGTCGTGGTGGCTGGTGCGCCGGAGGCGGTTGCGCGGCAGCGTGGCAGCCGCACTGCGCCGTTCCTTGCAGAGGTGTTGCGCGGGAACTAAGCGTGGCTGACAACCCTTTTGAAGGTGTAGCGATGGCGTCAGCATGTTGGCCAGACGCGCCTTCGATGACGAGTGAATCGATGTCGGCATGGCAGCGAGTTGCTAGCGTCGAAGAACGCTAATCAGACCGCACTGCGTCTCCATCGCATCGCATCGCATTGCAGGGCACGGCACGGCATCACTGCCCCTAACCATGCACACCGACCAACTCGACGGGTCCTTGCCCGCCCACCGTCGCGGGACCTTACGCGGCATGGATGCCGCGTAAGAGCCTACAGGGACGTACTTGCGGCGTGTCCCGCGATGGTGGGTGGGCAAGGACCCTGCAGCAAACCCGCAGATCGTCCGCTGTAAACCGAGGCAGACGCACCGTCCAATCTCTCAAGACCCAGTCCCCTCTCAAAACGACCGAGAGCGTGAGCCTCAGCGCAATGTGGCTGTCCCTAGCCAACCTGGGCCCTCTGCGTTAGCGAGACACGCCCGTATCCATCCCCTGAGCTGGCCATTCCGATTGCCGCTGGCGCTCATCCCATCAATTCAAAACTTGCAGACACGCCCTCGGCCTCTGCAGATGGCGCCACCCAGAGATCGAATACGCCAGGCTCTACCGTCGGCTTCAATGCCTGGCCGATAAACAGCAGGTCCTCACGGCGCAGCACGAACTCCACCACCGCGCTGCCGCCCGCCGGCACCGCCAGCTTGCGGAAGTCCTTCAGCTCGCGCACCGGGCGGGTGATGCTGGCGCTTCGGTCGCGGATGTAGAGCTGCGCCACTTCCTCGGCATCGCGCGTGCCGCGGTTGTGGATGCGCGCGCTGATGCGCAGGCTGCCGGTCGCCGCCATGCGTGCATCGCTCAAGCGCAGCTCGCCGTATTCGATGCGGCCATAGGTCAGGCCGTGTCCGAACGGAAACAACGCGGCATTGGGCGCGGTGCGGTAGCGGGTCTTGAATGGTTGCAAGGCATCCGGGCGCGGGTCGGCACGGCCGCTGGGCTTGTGCGCATAGCTATAGGGCACCTGCCCGGCGGTGTGCGGAAAACTCACCGGCAGGCGCCCGGACGGACCGTGCGCGCCAAACAGGATGTCCGCCAGCGCGGCGCCCGATGCCGAGCCCAGGAACCAGCCAACCAGGATCGCCGGCGCCTTGAGCACCGGGCCATCGATCACCAGCGCACGGCCGTTGCTGAGCACCACCACCACCGGCGTGCCGGTGGCTGCCACTGCAGCCAGCAGCGCTTGCTGCACGGCGGGGATGACGATCTCGCTGCGCGATTGCGCTTCGCCGGAGTAGCGCATCGGCTCGCCGATCGCCAGCACCGCCACATCCGCGGACGCCGCTGCGGTGACGGCCGCCTGCACGCCGCCGGGCAGGCCGTGTTCGAAGTCGCAGCCTTCCACCACCTGCAGGCTGCTGGGGTTGCCCAGCCGCGCGCGCACTGCGGTGGCCAGGTCGTTGCCGCTGTCGTCGCCGCCGAACAGCGTCCACGGGCCGGCGCTGTCGGTCCAGTTGCGTGCCATCGGCCCGATCAGCGCGATGCGTTGCCCCTGCGTCTTCAGTGGCAGCAGCTCGCCATCGTTCTTGAGCAGCACGATGGATTTGCGCGCCACCTCGCGCGCCAGAGCCAGGCTGTCCGGGCGCCGCTGCCGCGCCTGCGCGCGTGCCGGCACGATGCGCAGAAACGGATTGTCGAACAATCCAAGCTCGGCCTTGAACTGCAGCACGCGCCGCACCGAGGCATCCAGCTGCGCCATCGTCACCTCGCCGGCGGCCACCAGCGCCGGCAGATGCTGCAGGTACAGCCCGCTCTGCATGCTGATGTCCACACCGGCCAGGAACGCCAGCCTGGTCGCCTCGCGCGCATCGCTGGCAAACCCGTGCCCGATCAGTTCCAGGTCGCCGGTGTAGTCGGACACCACCAGGCCACGGTAGTCCCACTCGCCGCGCAATACCTCGCCCAGCAACCAGCGATTGGCGGTGGCAGGGATGCCGGCGATCTCGTTGAAGGCCACCATCGTGGTCACTGCGCCGGCATCGAAGGCAGCCTGGAACGGTGGGAAATAGACCTCGCGCAGGCTGCGCTCGGAGATGTCGACGGTGTTGTAGTCCAGCCCCGCCTCGGCGGCGCCGTAGGCCGCGAAATGCTTGGGGCAGGCCGCAAGTGCATCGGCATGATCCAGGCCCTCGCCCTGGAAGCCACGCACGCGGGCCTGCGCAAAACGCCGGCCGAGCAGCACGTCTTCGCCGCTGCCTTCCACGCCGCGCCCCCAGCGCGCATCGCGCGCGATATCCACCATCGGCGCGAAGGTCCAGTCGATGCCGACCGCACTGGCCTCCAGTGCGGCCGCACGCGCGGTGCGTTGCGCCAGCGCCGGCTCGAAGCTGTCGGCCTCGGCCAGCGGCACCGGAAACACCGTGGTGAACCCGTGAATCACATCGGCGGCAAACAGCAGCGGAATCTGCAGGCGGCTCTGCAGCGCGGCCTGTTGCAGTTGCTGATGCCACAGCACATTGGAGCCATTGAAGATGCCGCCCACCCGCCCGGCACGCGCGGCGGCAAGCTGGCCCTCGGCCGTGGGCCCGGTATTGATCGGGTTGGCCGCTGCGGCCGCATCGGTCTGCTGCGCCGAACCGGACAGCGTCAGCTGGCCGGCTTTTTCCTCCACGCTCATGCGCGCGATCAACGCATCGATAAAGGCCGGCGCCGCGGCCGCACGGCGCGGCAGCGCAACTCCCACCGGTACCTGTGCCAACACTGCTGCCGAAGCGGTGCCCAGCAGCAACCCGCGACGCGTGATCCCTTTTCGCATGCCCGCCATCCCGGTCTGTCCAGGCCAGACGCTAACGGATCGCCAGCGAAAAGCCGTGATGCGCTGCACGATGGGTGCCGGGCGGGCGGTCTCGGCAACGATGGCGACAGCACGGCGCCTTCACCGTTTCCGCACTAGCGTGCGCCATCGATCAACGGCGGTCAGGACACACGATGCTGGACGTGGAAACACGCGTGCGCTTTTACGAAATGATGCACCTGGACATGCCGTGGTGGGAGTTCGTGCTGCGTGCGGTAGCGGTCTATACCGTGGTCCTGCTGCTGACGCGCATGACCGGCAAGCGCGCGCTGGGCCAATCCACGCCGTTCGACGTGCTGCTCATCGTGCTGCTGGGAACCGCGGTGCAGAACTCGTTGATCGGCAAGGACGTCTCGCTGCTGGGCGGCATGATCCTGGCGGCCACCTTGCTGGTGTTGAACTGGCTGGTGGGCATGGCCACCGCGCGCAGCCGGCGGATCGATACCTGGGTGCAGGGCACCCCGGCGCTGCTGGCGCGTGGCGGTGAGATCTACTGGAGGGAACTGGTCCGCCACAACGTCAGCTACGCCGATTTCGAAGTGGCAAAACGCAAGGCCGATTGCCGCGACGATGCCGATATCGACATGGCGATCCTGGAGACCTCCGGGGAGATCAGCATCCTGAAAAAGCGCTAGCGCGCCGGCAGGCCGGCGTGCATGCCGGCGGTGCCGCCGCACCACCGCGGCAGCCCGCCTGGCGCATGCGCGCCACGGCGTGGCGACCGGCGGCTCAGCGGGCCTTGCAGAACAACGACAGGTCCACCGACTCGGCCATGCGCTGGTAACCGGCATCGTTGGGATGCAGGAAGTCGCGGGTCAGCGCGGCGGGTAGCCACTCCGGCCTGGCCGGGTCGCGCAGCGCGGCGTCGAAGTCGATCACCGCATCGAATGCCTGCCCGTCACGGATGAAGCCGTTGAGCGTCTGGCGCGTGGCTGCCGCCACCGGTTCGTAGCGGTCGGAGTTGCCGAACGGGGTCAGCGTGGCGCCGATCACGGCGATGCCGTGTTGCTGCAGCCGGGTCACGATCTGGCGATACCCCAGCACCATGTCGGCGGCATTGCGGCCGGCAATCGCATCCGGCGGACCGCTGTGGCGGATGTCGTTGATGCCTTCGAACAGGATCACCTGGTCCACGCCGGGCAGTGCCAGCACGTCGCGATCCAGCCGCGCCAGCGCGCTGGGGCTGCGGCCGTCGTCGAGCAGCTTGTTGCCGCTGATGCCGGCGTTGAGCACCACCACGCTGCCGGGGCAACGCTGCTCCAGCCGCCTGGCCAGCAGGGCCGGCCAATCGCCATTGGCACCGCGCGTGGCGGTGGCGCCTTCGGTGATCGAATCGCCCAGCGCCACCACCACCGTCTGGCGTGGGTGCGGCGCTTGCACGTAAAGGGCGGAGATGACGTTCTGGCGATACGCCAACGCCTTGCTGTCCGGCACCTCGGCCTGGCCCTTGACCACCCGCACGGCCGTGCGGCGTACCGCCGGGCGCGCCGGCGTGGGGAAATACAGGCTGACCGCTACCTCGCCCAATGCCGGTGCACGCAATGGCACCGGGTCGCTGAGCAGCACGCCACCGGGTGGCACGGTCACGCTGGCGCGCCCGTCAAAGCGCAGCGGTTGCGCGCCGCCGCCGCCAAGCAGGCGCGCGGTGCCCGCAGCGATGGTCAGCGGTGCGGTGCCCAGCTCGTTGCTGATGCGCACGCGCAGGGCCACTGCCGCACTGCCCAGGCGCATGTCCTGGCGCACCGTTTCATCGGCAAATTGCAGCGGCGTGTCGGCACCGCCGTCGAGCCGGTCCGGGGTTGCCGAAGCGATCCAGGCCGGCACCCAGCGTGGTGCCGGGTGCGCCGTGGCCGGGCCTGCCAGCACCACACTCAGTGTCGCAGTCATCATCCATCGCCAGCGCATGCGCAGGACTCCTTTGTCGATCAGGAAAAGAACACGCCGCCGTTGACGTCCAGGTTGGCGCCATTGATGAAGCTGGCCGCATCCGATGCCAGGTACAACGCCGCATCGGCGGCTTCCTCCGGGCGGCCTTCGCGCCGCAGCGGGGTGGCATTGGCGACGAAGGCACGCACTTCCGGCTTGGTGAAGTCGTCGTGGAAGCGGGTGGAGATCATGCCGCAGCACAATGCGTTGACGCGGATGCCGCGCGGGCCCAGTTCCTTGGCCATCGCACGCGAGAAGGTCATCACCGCCGCCTTGGCGGTGGCATAGATGGCCGCGCCCGGCCCGCCGCCATCGCGCCCGGCAAGCGAGGCGAAATTGACGATCGCGCCGCCTTCGCGCATATGCGGCGCCACCGCCTGGGTGGTCAGGTAGACCGATTTGAGATTGAGGTCCATCACCTGGTGGAAGAAGGCCTCGTCGATGTCGGCCAGCGGCTTGCGCGCCAGCATGCCGCCGGCCACGTTGATCAGCACGTCGATGTGCTGGCCGAAGGCGGTGCGCGTGGCGGTCAGCAGGCCGGCCACGGCGGTGGCATCGGTGACGTCGGCGCGGTGCAGGATGCCCAGGCCGCCGGCGGCCTGCAGCTGTGCCAGCGTGTCGCGCGCGCTGGCGTCGTCGTTGGCGTAGTTGATGCAGACCTTGGCGCCGGCCGCAGCCAGCTTGAGCGAGATGGCGCGGCCGATATCGCGGCCACCGCCGGTGACGATGGCGACCTTGTCGTGGAAGTGCATGCGGGTGTGTCCTGTTGGTGTGGGGAAAGCGGGATAGGCAGCGGGCACGCTCAGGTGCCCGCTGCGTCGAGTCGGTGGATGCGGCCGGTGACCAGCCACAGCGCGGCCAGCGAGGCCGGTACCAGCGCGGCGACCAGAATGAACATCGGTGCGTACGAGGTTGCGGTCATCACCGGGACCAGCCAGGTGGTGATCAAGGTGCCGGCCACCGCGGCCATGCCGCCGATGCCGGCCAGCGAGCCGACCGACTTACCGGCGAACAGATCGCCGGGCAGGGTCTGGATGTTGCCGATGGCGATCTGGAAGCCGAACAGCACGGCGGCAATCGTCAGCACCGCCATGCGCGGGTCGGCGGCCTGCACGGCGCCCAGCAGCGCCGGCGCCATGATGGCCCCGCCCAGGGTGATGGTCCATTTGCGCGCGCGGTCCACGCTCCAGCCGGTCGCGATCAGGCGCCCGGACAGCCAGCCGCCGCACAGGCTGCCCAGCATCGCGCCGACGAACGGCACCCAGGCGAATGCGCCGATCTGCTTGATGTCGAAGTGGAAGGTCTCGGCCAGGTAGATCGGCAGCCACGACACGAACAGCCACCAGATCGGGTCCAGGAAGAAGCGCGCCAGCACGATCCCCCAGCTTTGCCGGTGCGACATCAGCTGGCGCAGCGTGGGCAGGTAGGCCGGCGGCGGCGCGCTGCCGGCGTCGGGCGCATCCAGGATCAACGCACGTTCGGCCGCGTCGACCCAGGGATGCCGGTCCGGCCCGGCGCGGTAGATCACCAGCCACGGCAGCAACCACAGCATGCCCAGCGCGCCGATCAGCACGAATGTGCCCTTCCAGCCGAACGACAGGAACAGCAGCGCGATCAGCGGTGCCGAGACGATCGCGCCGATGGAGGCGCCGGCATTGAAGATGCCCTGCGCCAACGCACGCTCGCGCGCGGGAAACCATTCCGCATTGGCCTTGACCGCGCCCGGCCAGGCGCCGGCTTCGCTGATGCCCAGCAGCGCGCGCACCACCGAGAACGCCATGATGGAGTGGGTGACCGCATGCAGCGCGATGGAGATCGACCACACCGCGATGGACAAGGCAAAGCCGAGCCGGGTGCCGATGATGTCGAACAGCCGCCCGAACACGAACTGCCCGGCGGCATAGAACAGCATGAAGATGGTGACCAGCAGCGCGTAGTCTTCCTTGGTGGCGCCGATGTCGCGCGAGATCGCCGGCCACATCACCGCCAGCGCGTTGCGGTCGATGTAGTTGATCACCGTGGCCACCGCGATCAGCGCCACGATCAGCCAGCGCACCGCCGAGCGCTTGCCTGCGGGGCGCATGCGGGTGGAGGCGGTGCTCATTGCGCACCTGCCGTGCGATCGAAGCGCGCGTAGCCGCCGCGCCAGTTGTAGCGTTGACCGGCGGCCCGCACCTGGTGGCTGCGTTGTGCATCGGCGTCGTCGGCCACCGCCAGCGCGATGCGCTGGCCGCCGATCAGGGTGAGCACGATCACCTCGGCATCGTCGCCGCGCACGCGCTCGATGGCGCGGATGCGGCTGTTGGCGCCGCGCACGTATTCGGCGGTGCCGTTGTATTCGCCATGCGGTTCCAGCACGCCGAAGAAGCTGACATCGGCCTGCCCATCGACGCGCTGGATCAGCGCCGGTTCGCGGCGCAGGTTGAAGTTCGGGTCGTTGGCTCCGCTCTCCACCAGCAGTGCACGCGCCGGCGCGCTGCTGCCGAAGCGGTAGCTGTAGAAGCGGCCGGCGAGCAGCCAGCTCAGGCTGCGCGTGTCGGTGCTGGCGTCGCTGGAGGCGTCCACCCACAGGTGCTGATAGCCATTGGCCTTGCCCAGCACCGGGCGTTGCGTCAGTGCGCGCTCTGCGGTGAAGCCGACCTGCATGATCTGCCCGTTGAAGTGCAGCGGCAGGTCGTAACGTGCCGGAGCGCTGGCGTTGACGCGCAGCAGGTCGACCACCACCGGCAGGGGCAGCTGCGGGTGCGACAGCAGCGCCTGGGTGCGGGTGAAGCTGACCCCGTCGTAGGCCTGCTGCATGCGCGCCGACACGATCTGGGTGTCGGCAGTGCTGGCGAACAGCAGCTGCGTCGGCGCGTGTTGCTCGCCCACCTTCCAGTCGCCGTTGAAGTGGCTGGTCTCGTTCACCACCAGCGTGTTGTGCGCAACGGTCTGCTTGGCCCAGCTGGTGTTTTCCGGCAGATAGATGCCGCCGGCCTTGGCTTCCACATTCAGGAAACGCGCCGCGCCGTAGTCGGTGACCACGCGCTGGCCGTTGTCGTAGAACAGCCAGTTCAACTTGTCGAAATGCCCGTGGCCCATGCCTTGCGAGGTGTTCTTCATCACCAGCGTCTGGCCGTCTTCGCCGCCGCTGCGCAGGATCGCCAGCGCGCCCTGGTCGCCCTGTGCGCCATCGCGCAGCAACACGCTGCCGAAGGCGAACGGCTGGGCGCGGTCCTGCGCGAGTGCGGTGGCCACGGCCAGGCCTTCGGGGGTGAGCAGCACGCGGCGCTGGCGTTGCGCGATGGACAGCAGCTGCGCGTCGTGGGTCTGCGCGTAGGCGATGCCGATGCCGGCCACCAGTTCTTCGGTGTCCAGGCCCTTGTCGAGGATGGCGTCGTTGATCGGGAAGAAATAACCGCCGTAGCTGCTCTGCACCAGGCTGTTTACGGCCTTGAGCAGCACGCCGTCGCGGCGCTGGAAGATGTGCTGCTGCGGCTGATTGCGCTCGATCGCGTTGGCAAACAGCACGAACGGCGCCAGGGCATAGCGTTGGTAGTACGGGCCTTCGGCGTAGTAGCCGTCCGGCGAGAACAGCTGGTCCACCTGCGCCAGGAAGCCGGCCTTGCCATCGCGCCTGCTGCCGCGCAGTGCCTTTTCCACCAGCGCCTGATCGCGCAGCGCATAGCCGGTCATGCCGACCGCGGCCACCGCCCAGGTGGCGTGGTTGTGGATCTTGTCGAAGTTGTCGGCGCTTTCGTCGCACAGAAACTGCGCCATGCGTGCGAACACGTCGCGGTCGATGGTGGCGCGGTCCTGCGCGCTGAGCGTGTCGCGGATGGCGTCGTAGCCCTGGCTTGCGTAGACCAGCCACACCGAGTCGTTCAAGGACTGCCAGAACAGCCGCCCCGGCACCTGGCCGCGCCCGGCCGGGTGTGCGCCCAGCGTGGGATACAGGCGTGCGTAGGCCAGCAGCACGTCGCGCGCATAGTCGGCATAGGCGCGATCGCCGGTGAGCCGGTACAGCGCGCCGGCGGCCTGGATGGCCTGGTAGTTGCGTTTGTGCTGCTCGTGGCTGGCGCCGCCGCCGGGATCGCTGGGCACCGGCACGTCCACCCCGGCGCGCATCGCCGCGCGCACGCTGGCTTCTGCGCGTGCCTGTTCGCGGGCGAACACCGGAAGCCTGGCGCCAGCACTGGCCATCTCGCGCCATTGCTGGGCGGTGACCAGTACCGGCGCGGCGTCGGTGGCGCGCGGTTGCGGCTGCGCTGCTTGTTCGGCCGCGGGTGACGGGGCGGCGCTGCAGGGCAGGGCACTGCCGGCGCCGACCAGGACCAACAGCAACAGGCGGGTGGAACGGGTCATAGCAGGGGCTCCGCTGCGTCGGCGTGCAAGGCCGGGGTGCCGACGAACTGGTTGCCGCTGGCGATGAGGTGGGGTGTGCCGGTGGTGTGCTGCGCCAGGATCGCGGCGCTGTCGACGAAGCGGTTATTGCGCAGCGCAATGCGCTGCACGCCGTGCAGGCGCAGCGACGCACCTGCGTTGCGGCCGACCTGCGTGAAGTGCGAGTCGCTCAGCTGCAGCACCGGGCCGAAGGTGCTTTCGTCGCGGCCGCCGCGATACAGGTCCAGCACCGGCCCGGCGACGCGGTGGAACTGCGACTGCTGCACCGTCACCTGTTCGACGTTGTAGGTGCCACGGTCGTCGGTTTCGGCGTGCGCGGACAGCACGCTGCCGGAGACGTCCTCGACCAGCAGCCGGTCCAGCAGGATGTTGTCGGCCAGGCTGCCCTTGCCGAGTGCGATCACATCGAAGCCGGGTTGCGCGTCCAGATGATGCAGGTGCGTGTCGCGCAAGGTGAGCTGGTACTGCGCCACCGCGCTGCCGGGTGCGGTACGGATCACCGCATTGCCCGGCTGCGCGGGTGCGGCGCGGCCATCGATCTCGAGCCGGGCCAGGTTGAGCGAGCCGCCGGGCGCGATCTGGAACAGCGCCGGCTGCGAAAAGCGGATGCGCGCGCGGCCACGTTGCGGGCCCTCCAGCGTCAGCGGCCGGTCAACGTCGAGGATGTCATCGACCTGGTAGCGCCCTGCGTCCAGTTGCAGGCGATCGCCGGGGCCGGCCTGCGCCACGGCGTCGGTCAGGCTGGACTGCCCCGGCCTGACGCGGGTGCGGCGGCCGCTGTCGGTGACTGCCTGCGCCGCCTGCTTGGGGTACCAGCTCACGCCCACCTGTGCGCGCGCGATGTAACTCAGCGCCGGGTCGGCGCCGACGCCAGTGGCATTGTCGGCGACCAGCAAGCCGGTGCTGGCGCGGGTCATCGTCACCTGGCGGCTGTTGACGCCGCCGGGCAGGCGGGTGGAGGCCAGCGGGCTTTGCAGGTTGCTGGTGAAGGCAATCCCGGACAGATCGCCCAGCACGCGCACCGGGTCGCTGGCGGCCACGATCAGGTTGCCGGCAAAGCGGCTGTTGATCGGCGCGGCGGTGCGCTCGGCATCCATGCCGGCACCGAAGTACAGCTGGTTGACAGTCACGAAGGTGTTGCGCTCGATGCGCGCCTGGTCCACCTGCACGTAGCGGTTGGCGGGCGAGTTGGGCACCCCGTACATGATGCTCAGCGCCGACGAATAGCCATCGCCGGCCAGGTTTTCCAGGTAGTTGTGGCGCACGGTCTGCTTGCGGTTGATCACGCGGATGCCGCCGGTGTTGGCCTTGCCGTCGCCGAAGAACACGTTGCGCTCGACCAGGTTGCCATCGCCATGCCGCAGCACCAGCGCGCCGCGCGATTGCTTGAACACATTGCCACGGTAGGTGTTGCCGCCGGACTTGTTGGAGACCACCTCCACCTCGCCGTCGCAGCCTTCGAACCAGTTGTTGTCCACCACCGAGTTGGAGGCGCTGTCGGCATCGCTGCTGGTGCCGATGCGTAGCGTCTCGCCGCCATTGGCGCCCAGGTTGGGGCGTGGCCCGAACCAGTTGTGGTCGATGCGATGGCGGTTGTCCAGGCCCTGGGTGGCGTCGCGCACCACCACCAGGGTGGGGCCGGCATTGGTCTTGCCGACCAGCTGGTTGTGGTCGAAACGGTTGTCGCTGTCGTACAGCGCCACCCAGTTGTCCGAGTCGCTACGGGTGGGCTTGCTGAAGCCGTCCACCACCACGCCGGTGATGCGGCTGTGGCGCGCGCGTTCCTTGCTGGAGATGCGGTACGACAGCACCGCATCGCCCGGGCTATGGCCGTCGCGGAACACCAGGTCCGACACCACCAGGTAGGTGCCGGCCATGTGCAGGTCGGAGGTGCCGCTGATGATCACCTTGCCCGGCGTTTGCGCGGTGAGGGTGATCGGCTGCTCGGCAGTGCCTTGCCCGCGCAGCACGATGGCGAAATCCCGCCACTGCCCATCGGCCAGCACGATGCGATCGCCGGCACGC
Source organism: Xanthomonas arboricola pv. juglandis (assembly GCF_001013475.1). Lineage (GTDB taxonomy): Bacteria > Pseudomonadota > Gammaproteobacteria > Xanthomonadales > Xanthomonadaceae > Xanthomonas > Xanthomonas arboricola. The sequence goes on from NZ_JZEF01000001.1 coordinate 53,577, forward strand.
AGCGCGGCCGCCGCCACCGCGTACTCGCTCTGGTCGTGCACCAGGTACGAGGTGGCCTGGGCCGAGCCGACCCAGGCGGGCGCACACAGCAGCAACAGGCAGGCAAGGGAGACGGGGGATCGCATCGGGATGCTCCTGGACGCTGGCGCGTCGGTGATGGCCGAGGGTAACAGTGCAAACTGGTTCGTCAACCAAAACGATAGTCCAGTTGGTCTGTATTGAAGCCCGCGATCAGCTCGATGTCATGCTGCAATTGCACAAGATAATCTACATAACTGGCCTAGTCAGGTGGTTCGTTGGATAAATTGTAAAAATGATTGACTTGGCATTGATCCGCGTGGAGTCTCCACCACGCTCGGTCTCGAGCGTCCTTTGGGAGGAGGAATTGTGCGGTATTTGAAACTAGTCCAATCACGTAGACCAATTATTCGAAACACCCTGGCCCAGGCGCTGCTGACTGCCGTTGCACTGGCAAGCGCGCAGGCAGCCCTGGCTCAGCAAAGCGATGCTGCCCAGCAGGCACCGGAGCAAGCGCCCACCACGCTGGACCAGGTCAAGGTCACCGGCATCCGCAGCTCGATCCAGTCGTCCATCGACAGCAAGCGCGAGCAGACGGTGGTGGCCGACGTGCTGTCGGCAGAAGACATCGGCGACCTGCCGGCGCTGTCGATCGGCGAAGCGATCGAGACCATCACCGGTGCGGCCACGCACCGCGAAAAAGGCGGCGCGTCGGAGATTTCCATCCGTGGCCTGGGCCCGTTCCTGGGCTCGGCCACCTTCAACGGGCGCGAGGCCAGCAACGGCAGCGGCGACCGCTCGGTGAACTTCAACCAGTTTCCCTCCGAACTCATCAACACCGTGGCGATCTACAAGACCCAGCGCGCCGACTTCGTCGAAGGCGGCATCGCCGGCACGGTCAACATGCAGACCGTGCGGCCGCTGGAATTCGGCAAGCGCCGCGTACAACTGGACGGGCGGGCGACCTATGCCGATGGCGATAGCAAGTTGCGCGACGCCGATGGGGTGGGTTGGCGCGGCACCGTCAGCTACCTGGACCAGTTCGATCTGCGCGGGGCCGGCAAGCTGGGGGTCTCGCTCGGCCTGCAGCGGCTGGAAGGCACCAACCCGGAAGAGGTGATGAGCAGCAGCTCCACCTGGACGGCCTGCAACGCCAACGAGGTGGTGGGCGCCAGCCGCAACTGCACCGCCGTGACCCCGGCGCAGGTGCAGGCGGGGACGCCGTATTACCTGGCGCCCGGCAGCCGGGTGTACCGCCAGATCAGCGAGCACGATCAACGCGACGCGGCCTTCGCCGCGCTGCAATGGCGGCCCTTCGACGGCCTGGATGTGGCCCTGGATTACCAGGACTCGCAGCGCACCGTGACCGAAGACCGCGCCGAGCTCAACTTCTCCGAGACCCTGCGCAACCTCAACAACCGCCAGGTGGGCGACAACGGCGCCTTGCTCGGCCACACCGGCAGCAGCACGGTGGAATCCTCCACCGACTACAAGGTGCGCGACGAGCAATACCGCGGTGGCGGGCTACGCGTGGAATGGCGCCCGAACGCGGCCTGGATGCTGTCTACCGACGTGTCGTATTCGCGCACCGAGCGCAGCGAGATCGACCGCCTGATGCGGCTGCGCTCCAATGCCACCGACATCAACGGCAACCGCGTACCCGGGATCAACGGGCAACGCGTGGACTACACCTATACCTATGCCGGCGACGTGCCGGGGATCGTGGTCGATCCCGCGTTCGACCTGAACAACCCGGACAACTTCAGCGCCGCCGCGCGTGCGCGCCGCGACGAGTTGCGCCGCGAGCACACCATCCGGGCCTGGCGTTTCGATGGCGGCTTCACCCCGGAAAGCGGGCTGCTCACCTCCATCAAGGGCGGCGTGCGCCTGTCCGAGGCGACCTACCGCGACCTGGACGACCGCGTCGAGCGCAATGTCACCGATCCGGCCACGATCCGCGCCGCCAACCTGGCCTGCCGGCAACCGTTTCCGCAGGAGGATTTCCTCTCCAGCGCCAGCGGCAACACCATCCGGCAGTGGGCCACCTTCGACAGCCGCTGTCTGTTTGCCGCCATCACCGGCGTGGACGACACCGGCCGCAATGCCGACCCGCGCGGCACCGCCGACTCCGACGTGGAGGAGAAGACCCGCGCGCTGTATGTGATGGGCGAGTTCGCCAGCACGCTGTTCGGGCTGCCGTTGGATGGCAACCTGGGCGTGCGCTGGGTGCGCACCGACGTCAGCTCGGTGGGATTGCGCGGCGAGCTGGACGTGATCGACAACCCCGACGGCACCATCCAGCTGGTAGAAACCGGACGCTTCGCCGCGAAGACGGTGCGCGCGTCCAACCGCGTGTTCCTGCCCAGCTTCAACGCCAACATCGGCCTCACCGAGCAGACCCAGCTGCGCGTCGGGCTGTACCGGGCCATGGCGCGCCCGGATCTGGTGGCGCTGTCTGCCGGACGCACCTTCATCCTGGAACCGGGGACCGAATTCAATAGTGTCGGCGAGGCAATCGGCAGCATCACCGCCACCGGCAACCCGCGCACGCAGCCGCTGCTGTCGTCCAATGCGGACGTGTCGCTGGAGTGGTATCCCAATGCCGACTCCCTGCTCAGCGCCGCGGTGTATTACAAGCAGTTCACCGGTGGCGCGGTGCCCACGGTGGTGGACGAGCGCTTCGTCATCGACGGCACGGCGGTGGTGGTGCCGGTGGTGCAGGACGTCACCACCCGGCAAAAGAGCGACCTCACCGGGCTGGAGCTGACCGGCACCCACCGCTTCTCCTACCTGCCTGCGCCGTTCGACGGCCTGGGCGTCAAGCTGAGCTACAACTACGCCGATTCCAACTACAAGACCCAGGATCTGCGCCTGGGCGACCAGGTCGACCCGGCCACCGGCCTGGTGAGCGGCGGCATCGTCGCGCCGGCCAATATCTTCGGCCTGTCGCGGCACGTGTTCTCCGGCCAGCTGTATTACGCCATCGGCGCGGTCGACCTGCAGGCCATCTACAAGTACCGCTCCGAGTATTTCCAGAAGTTCGTCGGCGCCCCGGCGCAGAACCGCTACGTGCGCGACAGCGGCACCCTGGACCTGCGCGCCAGTTACCGCGTCAATGCGCAGCTGTCGGTGTCGCTGGAGGCTTCCAACCTGACCAACGAGCCGCGGATCTCCGACATGCCGGTGCCCGGCAGCTTCCGTGAGTACAACACTTACGGGCGACGCTATTATTTGGGGGTGCGCTACCGCTTCTAGCGTCGCCCACCGGCGCCGCTTCCGCTGCGCCACCTGTCCGGCACCCGCGTGCCGGGCCGATCACCCTGAGGGTTTGAGTCGCCGATGTCCGAAAACCGCCTGTACCACTCCGTTGCCGCCAAGATCCGCGCGCTGATCGACACGGGCGAATTCCCGGTCGGCTCGCGCCTGCCGGGCGAGCGCGAGTTGGCCGAGCGCTTCGGCGTCAGCCGCGTGACCGTGCGCGAGGCCGAGATCGCGCTTGAGGCGCAGGGCCGCATCGTGATCAAGATCGGCTCGGGCGTGTACGTCAAGCCTCGCCTGGCCTCGGACGAGGGCGCATTGCCGGATGTCAGCGCGTTCGAGCTGACATCCGCGCGCGCGGTGATCGAGGCGGAGGCGGCCGCATTGGCGGCCAGCCACATCACCGATGCGGAACTGGACGAACTGGGCGGCATGATCCAGGCGCTGTCCGCACCAGGGCTCAGCGATGCGGCCGCTGCCGAGTACGACCGCGCCTTCCACCTGGCGATCGCGCGTATCAGCGGCAACCCGGTAGTGGCGTACTGCGTGCAGTTGATCTGGCGCATGCGCAACGAATTGCCGCGCGTGCGCGAGGTATACGCGCGGGTCTGCCACGACGACGGCGCCACCCGCGTGGACGAACACACCGCCATCCTGCAGGCCCTGCAGCAACGCGACCCGGTGGCGGCACGCACGGCCATGCGCAACCATTTCCAGCGCCTGTTCGAATCCATGCTGGAAGCGACCGAGAACGACGCACTGGCGGAGATCCGCCGCCGCACCCAGCAGGACCGCGCGCATTTCCTGGCGGCCACGCGCACCTGACCGCATGTGATGGTGTGTTGACGCGCTGCGTCCAACGCCAGCGGCACCGCTTGCGTGCCGCTGCCGCTCGATCCTGCGAAAGACCCATACTCCAGTCAGCCAGATGTGGCGTCTGCCCTGGTTCGGCACCACCGACACGCGGCTGATCCGGTTGTTGCGCCAGCGGTCACCGCGGACGCTGCAGGACAAGACACTGCAGGCGCGTCCGCCCTCAGGCAGATGGCTCTACCTGAGGGGGCGTGGGCACCTGCAGTGCAGGCCTCAGTCCGCCATCACCTTGTCCGGCGTCATCGGGGTGCTGCGGATGCGCTTGCCGGTGGCATGGAAGATCGCATTGCAGATCGCCGCCGAAACACCGACCAGGCCGATTTCGCCCACGCCTTTTGCGCCCAGGCTGCTGACGATGCGGTCGTCCTCGTCGGCGAAGATCACATCGATGTCGTGGATGTCGGCATTGGCCGAGACGTGATACATCGCAAAATCGTGATTCATGAAACGGCCGAAGCGGTGATCGGACTGGGTGTGTTCGTGCAGCGCCTGGCCGATGCCCCAGACCACGCCGCCGACGATCTGGCTGCGCGCGGTGATCGGGTTGAGGATGCGCCCGGCTGCAACCGCGCTGACCACGCGGGTGACCCGCACCGTGCCCAGCTCGTCGTCAACCCGCACTTCCACGAACACCGCGCCATGGGTGGCACGGGTGTACTTGCGTTGCTTGAGTACATTGGGCAGCAGCAGGAACTTGTCCTCGATCAGTTCCAGCTGCGCGGCGCGCAACAGTTCGGTCAGGGCAATGGTGGTACCGGCATCGGCGCGCAAGGCCAGCGTGCCATCGGCAAACACCACCTCGTCCAGCTTGGCCTTGGTAAAGCGCGAATTCGGCAATGCCTGCGCCAGGCGCAGCAGCCGCGCGCGCAGCTTCGCGCACGCGCCATCCACCGCCGAGCCCACCGTGGTCACATGCGACGAACCGCCTTCGATCGGCGCGACCGGCAGGGTCGAATCGCCGAGCTGGAAGGTGACCTGTTCCAGCGGCAGGCCCAGTGCTTCGGCCGCGATCATCGCCATCACCGTATAGGTGCCGGTGCCGATATCGCTGGCTGCGCTGCTCACCACCAGCCGGCCGTCGGCGTGCAGCACGGCATGCGCGCGTGCAAACATCTGCATCGCATCCCATTGCCCGGTGGCCATGCCCCAGCCGACCCATTCGTTGCCTTCCTTGCGCGCGCGCGGCTGCAGCGGACGCTGCGCCCAGCCAAAGCGTTCGGCACCTTGCTGGTAGCACGCGCGCAGCGCCTTGGTGGAGTAGGGCTTGTCGTCGGCCGGGTTGACCTCGGCATAGTTCTTCAGGCGCAGCGCCAGCGGATCCATGCCCAGCTCATAGGACAGCTCGTCCATCGCCACTTCCAGCGCATGCATGCCATGTGCGGCACCGGGTGCGCGCATGTCCATCGGGCTGAACTGGTCCAGGCTCACCAGGTTGTAGCCCAGATGCACGTTGTCGCAGGCATACAGCTGCCCGCTCCAGTTGACCACCACCTCGACGTAATCCTCGATGCGCGAGGTTTCGGCGATGGCCTCGTGCCAGATCGCGCGCAAGCTGCCGTCGCGGTCGGCGCCGAGCTTGAGCCGTTGCAATGTTTCCGGGCGATGGCCGAAGGTGAACATCTGTTGCCGCGTCAGCACCACGCGCACCGAGCGGTCCAGCAGGATCGAGGCCATCACCGCCAGCGGCAACTGATACTGCGGGCGCAGCCCGGAGCCGAAGGCGCCACCCACGTACGGATTGCGCACGGTGACCTTGCGCTTGCTCAGGCCGAACACATGCGAGACGTACCAACGGCTGTTCTGCGAGCCCTGGGTCTTGTCGTAGATGGTGAAGTGGCCATCGGCGTCGCGGATCACCGTGGAGGCGAACAACTCCATCGGATTGTGGTGCTCCACGCCGCTGTAGTAGTCGGCCTGCACCTGGACAGCGGCATTGGCAAAGGCGGTATCCGGCTCGCCCTTGTCCTTGGGCGGCGGCGAGAAACCGGCCTTCATGGCCTTGGGTTTGTGCGCACGGTCCAGGTTGGTCATCAGGTTGGTGTCGTGCGGGTCCTGCAGCAGTTCCACCTCCACCAAGTGCGCCGCATGGCGCGCCGCTTCGAAGGTGTCGGCCACCACCAGGGCGATCGGCTGGCCGCTGTACAGGATCTTGTTGTCGTACAGGGGCCGGAACGGCGAGCCGGCAGGTGCGGTCATGTCCTTGTAGAACACGTCCATGCCGCGCATATGCGGGCGGTTTTCATGGGTGACGATCTCCAGCACGCCGGGCACCGCACGCGCGGCAGCGAGATGGAAGGCGACGATCTCGCCCTTGGCGATGCTGCTGTTGACCACCACGCCGTAGGCCAGATCCGCGACCGGCCATTCGGCGGCATAACGCGCCTGGCCGGTGACCTTGGCGCGCCCGTCGATGCGGGTGACGCCGGTGCCGGTGGGGCGATAGCCGGTGCCGCTGTCGGCAACCGGCGGGCTCAGGTCGTTGTTGGATATATCGGTGCTGCGTGCGTTCATGGCGCTTCCTCCAGCGCGCTGGTTCGCCCGCGGTTGTCGATGGTGCCCGCGCGGGCAACGTCCAGGGCACGCACGATCGCGCGGCGTGCCAGCGGCAGCTTGAAGGCGTTGTTGCCTTGCGGTTGCGCACCCTGCAGCAAGGCATCGGCCAGGTTGCCGAAGCTCTCGGTCGTGGCAGCTTTGCCCACCAGCTGCGCTTCGGCGTCGGGATTGCGCCAGGGCTTGTGCGCCACGCCGCCCAGGGCCACGCGCACCTCGCCGATGCTGCCGTCCTCGGCCAGGTCCAGCGCCGCCGCCACCGATACCAGCGCGAAGGCATACGACAGGCGCTCGCGGATTTTCAGGTAGGCGCTGTGCGCGACGAAGCGCTGTGCATCGGGCAGGTCGATATGCACGATCAGCTCGTCCCGGGCCAGGGTGCTGTCCAGCTCCGGGTGCTCGCCGGGCAGGCGGTGGAACTGCGCGAACGGGATGTCGCGCTCGCCATTGGGGCCTCGCACGTGTACCACCGCGTCCAGCGCAGCCAGCGCGACGCACATGTCCGACGGGTGCGTGGCAATGCACTGCGCGCTGGCACCGAGGATGGCGTTGTAGGTGGTGAGCCCGCCGATCGCCGAGCAACCGGTCCCGGGCGCGCGCTTGTTGCATGGGGTGGCATGGTCGTAGAAATACAGGCAGCGCGTGCGTTGCAGCAGGTTGCCGCCGTTGCTGGCCATGTTGCGGATCTGCGGCGAGGCGCCGGCCAGGATCGCCGCGCTCAACAAGGGGTAACGCGTCTCCACGTCCGGGTGATAGGCAGTGTCGGCATTGCGTGCGAGCGCACCCAGGCGCAGGCCGCCTTCGGGGAGCGCACTGATGCTGTCCAGCGGCAGGCGATTGATATCGACCAGGCTGCCCGGCCGCATCAATTGCAGCTTCATCAGGTCGGTGAGATTGGTACCGCCGGCGATCAGGCGCACCGGGGCTTCGGCGGGCACCGGGTGCGGGTCGCTGCCGCGCACAGACAGTGCAGTCAGCGCCGCATCGACGCTGTCCGCGCGCGTATAGGTGAGCGGGATCATGCCGGCACCGTCCCTGGCGTCCACGGTGTGGCGGCACTCTCGCTGCTGTCGCTGGGTTTGCCCATGACCTGCATCACCGCATCGGTGATCTGCGGGTAGGCACCGCAGCGGCACAGATTGCCGCTCATCAACTCGCGCACCTGGTCGCGGTCGCGCGCCTTGCCTTCATTGATCAGGCCCACTGCCGAGCACAACTGCCCGGGCGTGCAATAGCCGCACTGGAAGGCATCGTTCTCGATGAAGGCACGCTGCAGCGGATGCAGCTGTTCGCCCTCGGCCAGGCCTTCGACGGTGGTGATCTCGGCGCCGTCCTGCATGACCGCAAGCGTCAGGCAGCTGTTGATGCGGCGCCCATCGACCAGCACCGTGCAGGCGCCGCACTGGCCGTGGTCGCAGCCTTTCTTGGTGCCGGTGAGGTCGAGCCGGTCGCGCAGTAGATCGAGCAGGCTGACCCAGGCTTCGAGCTGCAATTGGTAAGGCTGGCCATTGATGCGCAGGTTGACCGGGTAGGTCGGCGCAGCAGTGGCGGTGGCCGGCGCCAGATGCGTGGCAGTGGCGGGTGTGGCATTCATGCGAACCCCGTGGCGATGGCTGAGAGGAGGACCCTCACCTTGATGCCTGCGTGGTCAAGGTGTGGTGTAGGTGAGTGAGGTCTCTTTCACGCGTGCGTGAAGCCTGAGCGTGGTCATGCGCGGAACATGGCGGCGTTGCTGCGCATGACATCGCTTGATCGCAGGCCGGTGCCATCGTCGGTGCGTCATCGCGGTGTCACCTGCAGTGGCCAGGCTAGCCGGCCCAGCGCACAGGGGAACGCGCCCGCATGAAAGCCAACGCCACCCGCGCCTGGACGCAGGTGTTCACCCAGCACGGATCGGTGCTGCGTGGCTTTTTCGTGCGTCGCGGCGCCAACGAGGATGCCGAAGACCTGGTGCAGGAAACCTATCTGCGGCTGTTGCGTGCGCATCAGGATCAGGGCGAGGCGATCGCCAATCCCGAGGCGTATCTGTATACGGTGGCGCTGAACCTGGCGCGCGAGCAGGCCGCGCGACGCAAGCAGGCGCCACTGCGCATCGACGAGATGGAACAGTTTTCGCAGCTGCTGGCCGCAGGCGACGACGTGGAAGACGCCGCGCACCGGCAGCAGCGCCAGCAACGCCTGCAGGCCCTGCTGGCCACGTTGCCGGAGCGCACCTGCGCGGTATTGGTGATGCAGTACCGCGACGGACTCAGTTACAAGCAGATCGCCGAGCGCATGGGGGTGTCTGCGCATATGGTCAAGAAGCATGTGGTGCGTGGCTTGTCGGCCTGCAGACGGGCGGTTGCCGATAGCGGGGACAGCTGGTGAGCAAGCCGGTGTTACCGAGCCGCAGCGTTGTCGGTGAAGCCGCGCACTGGCATGCGCTGCAACGCATGCAGGCGCTGGATGCGACGCAACAGGCCGGCTTTCTGCAATGGCTGACCGCATCGCCGCGGCATGTGCGCGAATACATGGCGGTGCTGCGTGTGGCCGGCGATCTGGGCGATGCCATGCGCGACATGGACCTGGACGTGGATGCCCTGCTTGCTGCCGACCGGTGCAAGAGTGGCGATGCCGCGCCGCCCAACGTGATTGCGCTGCCGCTGCGGTCACGAGGGCAGCAAGCACAGCAATCAACTGCCCGGCCGCGCCGCAGCGAAGGCCAACCCAACGCACGCATGCGCAGCTGGCGCACGGGCCTGGCCGCGGCGCTCTGCGGCGTGGCGATCCTGACCGGCTGGGCCTGGCCACGCACGCAGACCTACGCCACTGCGCACGGCGAGCAGCGCAGCGTGCAGTTGGCCGACCGCAGCGTGGTGCATTTGAATGGGCAAAGCAGCCTGTGTGCCACCATGACGCCGTGGAGCCGCCACCTGCAGCTGCTGCGTGGCCAGGCCAGCTTCGTGGTCGCAGCGGACCGGCGCCCGTTGCAGGTGCATGCAGGCCATCTGCGTGTCGAGGATATCGGCACCACCTTCGATATCGCCCTGTATCAACACCAGGCACGCATCGAGGTCGCAGTAGGGCGTGTCCATGTCTGGCGCGACGCGCGCGATGGGCAGCCAATGCTTGCCAACCTGGGGGCAGGGCAGAGCGCACGGATCGATGCAGCCACCGGCAAGATCGAACTGGCCAGCGAAGAGGTGGCCGCCATGCATGCCTGGCGGCAGCGGCGCATCGTGTTCCGCGACGCGCCGCTGGCCACGGTGGCCGAAGACTTCAATCGTCTCAACCGCACGCGTTTGTCGATCGACGATGCTGCCGCCGGTGCGCTGCGGCTCACCGGCAATCTGCGCGGTGACGATCTCGCCGCGCTGCGTGCCTTCCTGGATGGCCAGCCGAACCTGCGCATGGTCAGCGCGCCGGGGATGCTGCGCGTGAGCAGCCGGCCTGCGCAGGGAACGGCGACACGATAGCCACGGCGCTGCACGACGTCGTGATGCGTGCAGTGCGTGCGCATGCCGCATCACGCGCGTAGCGCACATGCATTGATCCTGCGCGCAGTGAATGAGGTTGCCGATGCCATTGCGCCGGGTGCGTATCGATGGCCGTCTGCGGCTGCGTCCACGCACATGCAAGACCTCACGTCCTCGCGTGCACGTAAGGCGTAGCGCGATGCAGATGCAGTGCGTCGCGCCCGCACCGTTCGGTGCCTGCGCAGATGTCACAGAAAATTCATCAAAAAACGGTGCCCGATCGTCGCTGTCGATGCTCGTAGTCCAGGTACAACGCAGCATTCCCGCGTGGCGGGTGGTGTTGCGCATTGCTTCCTCCCCTACTGGATTTCACGATGCGCCGTACGTTGTTTCTTTCGATCGCTCTCGCCCTGCACGCCGGTACCGCTGGCGCCCAGACGGCTGCTGCCACCGTCGCGGTCGAGGCGATTCCGGCCCAGCCCCTGGCGCGCGCGCTCAATGCGCTGTCGCGCCAGACCGGGCTGCAGTTTGTCTATGCCGCCGGCGTGGCCGGCAACCCGCAGACCCGCGCCACCGCGGCCGGCGTCGCACCCGAGCAGGCCCTGCAACAATTGCTCGACGGTACCGGCCTGCGCTACCGCTATCTCGATGCGACCACGGTGACGATCGAAACCGCCGAGCCGGCGCCGGGCCTGCCGCGAGCGGTTCCGGCAACGGCCGCGGTCGCCACGGCGCCGCCCCCGCGCGCAGACGCGCCGGTGCAGGAACTGGACAGTATCCAGGTGCTCGGCAGTTACGCCGGCAGCCTCAGCGCCGCGTTGCGCCAGAAGCGCTACGCCGACAGCGTGGTGGATGTGATCGCCGCCGAAGACATCGGCAAGCTGCCGGCGCAGAACGTGGCCGAGGCGCTACAGCGCGTGCCGGGCGTGTCGATCGTGCGCGACCGCGGCGAAGGCGTGTACGTGCGCGTGCGCGGCCTGGGCCCGAATTTCCAGGTCACCACACTCAACGGCCAGACCATGGCGGTCAACGAGAACGTGCGCACCTCCGGCCAGACCGGGCGGCAGTTCCGCTACGACACGCTGCCGGCCGAACTGGTCTCCGGGCTGGATGTGATCAAGAGCCCCACCGCCGACCTGGACGAAGGCGCCATCGGCGGCATCGTCAACGTGCGTACATTCCGCCCGCTGGAGCTGGGCAAGACACTGACCAACGTATCGCTGGAATCCAGCCAGGCCCAGCGCACCCAGGCCAACGATCCGCGCGTCTCTGGCCTGTTCAACTGGGTCAATGCCGAGGGCACCTTCGGCATGCTGATCTCCGGTGCATATGCGCAACGTACGTTGCGCCAGGACCGCGTCAACGAGGTGAGCTGGGACTACTACCGCAACGGCGTGCCGGGCGTCCCCGGCGCCAACTACGTCCCCACCGGCCTGCGCCCGACGCTGGAACTGGAAGAGCGCGAGCGCACCGGCGTGGCGGCCTCGCTGCAATGGAAGCCCAGCGCGGCGTGGGAGACCAACCTGGATCTGCTCTACGCCAGGCAGACCGTGCATTACGACGAATACAGCATGGGCGTGGGCTTCGACAGCCTGGCCAAGCTGAGCAATCTGCGGGTGGAAAATGGCGGTGTTACCGGCTTCGATTATCGCAACGGCCAGGTGCAGATCTCGCGCGAAACCTCCGGCATTACCGACGACAACCGCAGTGCACGCCTGTCCAGCACCTGGAGCGGCGATCAATGGACGCTGGGCGCAGTGGCGTTCCACTCGCAGGCGCACAGCTACGACTCCGATCCGATCCGGCGCACCCGTCTGCGCAGCGGCACCAACCTGTCGATGCGCGTGGACATGCCGCAAGCCGACGGCGACAACGTACCGGACTGGAGCTTCACCAACGGCTTCGATCCGACCAACCCGGCCACCGTGGCAGGGCGCCGGCTGGAATGGCGCGAGATCGATGCGCGCGACAAGGAAGACGCACTGCAGTTCGATGCCAGGCGCACACTCGACGGCAGCTTCTTTCGCGATGTCAAGGTGGGCGCCAAGTACCGCCAGCGCTCGCGCACCTACGATCGCGCGGACCTGCTGCTCAACAGCATTGCCGGGGTACGTTTCCCGGGCAGCTATTTCACCGCGTTGCCGGTGGGCGACATGCTGTCGGACGCCAACGGCAACCTGCCGCGGCAATGGCTGGCGCCGATCGAATCCGCGTTCTGGGGCAATTGGCCAACCAGCGCCGATCTGAACAACACGCCCAACAGCGCCGACCTGCAGAATTCCTACGAGGTGCAGGAAAAGATCGCCTCGGCGTACGCGATGAGCAACTTCGCCACCCAGCTGGCGGGCCGCGAACTGCGCGGTAATGTCGGCGCGCGGGTGGTGCGCACCGAGCAGGCCACCGATGGCCATGCCGACGTCAACGGCAGCGCACAGCCGGTGCATTTCGAGCGCAGCTATACCAATGTGCTGCCTTCGTTCAACGCGGCCTGGGACGTGCGCGAGGACATGGTGCTGCGGACTTCCGCGGCCAAGGTGATCACGCGCCCGGACCTTACCGATCTGTCGTCCAAGCTGACCTTCAATTCCAGTGGCGAACGCCTCACCGCCAGCGGCGGCAACCCTGCGCTGCAGCCCTTCGAGGCGTGGCAGTACGACCTGACCTTCGAATGGTACATCGACGGCACCTCGGCACTGACCGGCGGCCTGTTCTACAAGGACATCTCCAGCTTCATCCAGACCCAGATGTCCAACCTGGTCTACCAAGGCCAGACCTATCTGCTGTCGTCCAAGACCAACGGCAGCAAGGCGATGGTGCAGGGCGCTGAGGTGGCGTATCAGCAGGTCTTTACCGGCTTGCCGTCGCCGCTGGACGGTCTGGGTATGCAGCTCAACTACACCTGGACCGACAGCAAGGCGACCTATCACGACGGCACCAGCAGCTTCACCGACAGCCTGGAAGGTGTAGCCAAGAACACCTACAACGCCGTGCTGTTCTACGAAAAGGGGCCGTTGATGGCGCGCGTCAGCTACAGCTGGAGCGACGACATTCTCAACGCGGTCGGCACCGCCAATGTGGCCACGCTCAACAGCGACCAGTTCGGTAGCCTGGATGCCAATGTGGCCTACAAGGTCAACGACACGCTGTCGGTGTTCGTCAACGCGATCAATCTCACTGGCGAAGTGCAGCGCCAGTTCGTTGGCGATCACTTGTTCGGCGGCTATACCGACTACGGCCGCACCTGGTCGCTGGGGTTGCGCGCGCGGTTTTGAAAAGGGCTGGAGACCTGACGGGCAGTTGCCAGCGACGTGCGGCGTGCATCGGGGGCGCTGCGCTTGCGGGTGACATGCCGCCACGGAGGCCTTGCGACGAGCGCAGCCGTCGTGATCGCCGATCCAGTTTGTTGGCGGCAGCCAATGCCGCCACCGGGCGCCTTGCCGCAAGGCGCCATCTGCAAGGGCCATGGCTTCGGCTATGGCGCTGTTGCCAGCCGCACATCGCCTCGTATCGCGGTGTGCAGCACCTGCACCACGTGTTGAGACCACTCATGTCATTACTGCTTCGTAGCTGTATCGTTTTTTTTGCTTTAGTTGTGGCCGGCTTGGCTACGCCGGTCGCGCCTGCCGCCACCACGTCGGAGACGCTCGAGAAAGTCGTCATCCTCAAACGCCACGGCGTGCGTGCGGCGATGTCCAGCCCGGAGCAACTGGGTCGCTATTCCGCACGTCCCTGGCCACGCTTCGATGTGCCGGCCGGCCACTTGACCGCAAACGGTGCGCGTCTGGAAGCGTTATTCGGCACCTATTACCGCGCCCGTTACACGCCGCTGGGTCTTTTCGATGGCGATGGCTGCGCCAATGTCTACTACTGGGCCAATCGCACCCAGCGCACCATCGCCTCGGCGCGTGCGTTGGCAAGCACGCTCACCCCGGGGTGCACGAACACGGTGCACCACGTGGCCGATGACGCGTCCGATCCACTGTTCGACGGCGCGCCGGCATTGCGCCAACCCGCTGCCGCCGCATTGATGCGCGCAGCCATCGCCGGCCGCGTCGGCGGCGATGTTGCGAGCTGGAATGCGGCGCAGCGCGATGCCATCGACAGCTTGCAGCAACTGTTGCTGCAGTGCGCGCAGCGGCCATGCCCGACCCAGGCCGGTGCCGGCAAGCAACGCCTGGATGCGGTGCCCGCAGGCATGGGCGCTGCCCACGACGGAATCGCCGGTGTCCAAGGCCCGGCACCGGCAGCTTCCGGCATCAGCGAAAGCCTGTTGATGGGCTGGGCCGACGGCCAGGACTTTGCCGGGCTGGGATGGCAAGGCGTGGACGAAGCCAGTCTGCTGCGCGCGTTCGCCCCGCATCAGGCCGAGTTTGCGCTGCGCCTGCGTGCGCCGACGGTGGCGCGCATGGCCAGTACGCCGCTGGCGGCGCGGCTGCTGGCGACACTGCAGCAAGGCAGTGTTACCAGTGGCAATCGCAATCCATCGCAGGCCACGCCGATCGGTGGCGATGCACGGCTGGTGGTGCTGTCCGGTCACGACGGCACGCTGACCCTGCTGGCCGGCATGTTCGATCTGCATTGGCAGTTGCCAGGTTACCAACCCGACCAGACCGTGCCTGGCGGCGCCTTGGTGTTCGAACGCTGGCGGCGTGCCGATGGGCAGCGTGTGATCCGCCTGCGCTATACCGCGCAGACGCTGGCGCAACTGCGCGAACGCCGCGCACTGACGCCGCAGGCGCCGCCGCCGTCGTCGCCGGTGTTCATTCCCGGCTGCAGCAGCGCCACCCCGGCGTACGACTGCCCGCTACCAACCTTGGCGACATTGATCGACGCCGCGATCGACCCGCATTACCTGAGCGAATGACGCCGCGCGCGCCGGCCGCGACCGGCGCGTGTGGTTGCATCGGCGCATCCGGCGCCGTTTCCCTGGCCACCGTGCCAGCCGCTGTTCTCACCACTGCAAGAGGCGATTTATGCTCCACCAGCGACGTACTCTCGTCAGTCTCGGAACCGCTCTGAGAGCAACTACCAAAACTACTGCGCGTTCGCCAGGCGGGCGCGGCCGGTGCTCGGAATCCTCATGTACCACTCGTACACTGCGGTTCCTCCGCGCCGTCCGCACCCACCTGACAAACGCTCGCTACGTTTTGTTAGCTGCTCTCACACTTGCCTGCGCAGGCATCGCACAGGCGCAAACGGACGTCGGCGTACTCGACGTACTGACCTACAACGTCGCCGGACTGCCCGAAGGCCTGTCCAGCGGAACGCCGGCCACCAATACCGCACTGCTCGCACCGAAACTGGCGCCTTACGGGCTGGTCAACGTGCAGGAAGACTTCAACTACCATGCCACGCTGTACGCCGGCGACGCGCATCCCTACCGTACTGCCACCAGTGGCGGTGCCGCGTTCGGCGACGGGCTCAACACGCTCAGCAACTATCCCTTCAACGACTTCACCCGGGTCAAGTGGAACCAGTGCAACGGCACCGACTGCCTGACCCCGAAGGGTTTCAGTTACATGCGCGTGCGCCTGGCCGACGGCGTGTTGCTGGACGTCTACAACGCGCACCCCAATGCCGGGGTCGAAGCGGGCGACCTGTCCGCACGTCGCGCCAATATCGGCCAGCTCTCGCAGTTCATCCAGACCTGGTCGGCCGGCAATGCGGTGCTGGTGATGATGGATTCCAATACGCGCTACACCCGCAGCGACGACAACATCCGCGAGTTGATCGCCTCCAACGGTTTGACCGATCCGTGGGTGGAACTGATCAAGGGCGCAGCACCGGCGGCCGGCGCCGCACCGCTGTTGTGCGGCACGCCGCCCACCAATAGCTGCGAAGTGGTCGACAAGATCCTGTACCGCGACGCGCCGCAATTGACCCTGGTGGCCAACCGTTACCAGCTCGATGGCGGCGGCTTCTACGACAGCGCCGGCAAGCCGCTGTCCGACCACTACCCGCTGCATGCGCAATTCGGATGGGCCGTGGGCGACCGATTGCGCACCAGCGACCAGTTCGGTGGTCCGCATGGCGTTCCGTTCAACGATCTGGCCGACAACCCTGGCGAGCGTCCGCTCAGTGGCGTGACCCTGCGCGGCGGTGCGCGCCTGGATGGCGTCGGCGTGATCCTGGACAGCGGCAAGCTGCTCGCGCATGGCGGCAGCGGCGGGCAGGCGACCACACTGTCGCTGGGTGCCAACGAAACGCTGTCCTCGGCCACCTTCACCGTGGGCAAGTACAACGACCGCACCCGCCTGTTCTCGCTGAGCCTGCGCACCAACAAAGGCCGCAGCGTGCAGGTGGGCAGCCCGACCAGCGAGAGCTACACGCTGACCGCTCCCAGCGGCTGGCATATCGCCGGTTTCACCGGCCGCGCGGGTGAGGAGCTCGACAAGCTGGGGTGGTGTATGCGAAGGACTAGGCGCTGACGCTGTTTTCAGTGGCAGCGGGCAGGGCAGCGATGCGCGCCATGGTGGCTGCTGCACTGTAGGCTTGCCGGGCTACCAGTCACCCATATGACGGCGTCGATTCGTGCACGCGATCTGGATGCCGCAAGCGCAGGCGTGAGCGCAACCACGCGGCGCAGGCCGCTTCATCGAGTGAGCCATCGGCCAGGCCGATGTAGAAACCGTAGAGTTCCAGATCATCGGCGGCCAAGGTCGCTCCGTTGAGCACGATGAAGGTTTCGCAAGCGACGGCGGCAGTGCGCTTGTTGCCGTCGACAAACGGATGGTTGCGGCCCAAGCCGTAGGCAAGACTGGCGGCAAGCGCAGCCAGGTCCGGTGGCGGCTCGCCGTAGGACAGCAGTTGCTTTGGCCTGGCAAGCGCCGAGTCGAGCAGGGCGTCGTCGCGCACGCCGCTGCCGCCGCCGTGTTCGGCCAGCTGGCGATCGTGGATGGCCAGGACAAGTGGCCGCTCGATCCAGACGATCATGGTCGAGCCTTATTGCGCCAGCTTGTGCAGCAACGCGCGGCGGTTGCGCATCACCTGCTCGGCCACATCCATCTGCGCGGCCAGGGTCGGGTCGAACGCGGTCAGCTTGATGCCGTCGGGCGTTTCCAGTGCATAGAGTTCGTCGCCCTTGCCCAGGCGCAGGCGGGCGAGCAGTTCCTTGGGCAGGATGACGCCAGCGGAATTGCCGATGGAGGTGATCTTGAGCTTCATGGTCGACGCCTTCGTTAGTACGTAAGTTATAACTCCGTCTCCAGCCGATCACAAGCCCGTCCTGGCTGAAGCGGCTCAGCAACCTGCATGGGCCAATCTCGCCTGCTGCGACCGACAGGTGTACAAATGTACACCTTGTCCCGACCGGCCGCTGCACTCCCATGGAACTTCTCTCCCCCAAGCGTCAGGCGGTGCTGGCTTTCCTGCAGGAGCAGGCCCGTGCAGGGGTGTCGCCCAGCCTGGCCGAGATTGCGCAGGCGTTCGGGTTCGCCTCGCGCAATGCCGCGCAAAAGCACGTGCAGGCGCTGGCCGAGGCCGGGTTGATCGAGCTGCTGCCCAATCAGAAGCGTGGCATCCGCATGCTGGGCGGGGCCGCGCGCGATGCCTTGCTGGCCTTGCCGGTGCTGGGCCGGGTGGCGGCCGGTGTGCCGATCGGGGCGGATATCGGCCTGGACCGACAGTTGTGGCTGGACCGCACGCTGTTCTCGTTGCGCCCGGACTATCTGCTGCAGGTGCAAGGCGATTCGATGATCGACGACGGCATCCTGGACGGCGATCTGGTCGGCGTGCATCGCAGCAGCGAGGCGCGCGATGGGCAGATCGTGGTGGCGCGGGTGGATGGCGAAATCACCATCAAGCGGCTGGAGCGCGGTGCCGAACGCATCCGCCTGTTGCCGCGCAACCGCGCGCATGCGCCGATCGTGGTGGCGGCCGATGCCGACTTCGCGATCGAAGGACTGTACTGCGGTCTGATCCGGCAGGGTTGAGATGAGCCAGGAGTCCGCGCGCATCAGGCAGGACGGCAACGCGGCAGTCGCACTGCCGCTGGACGCCCTGCTGGCCGCACGCACGGTGTGGCGCGCGGGTCGTGGTACCGCCATCGCCCATGGCGGCGAATCCACCGGGCATGCGGCGCTGGATGCGCTGCTGCCCGATGGCGGCTGGCCGCGGCGGGCACTGACCGAGTTGCTGCTGCCCGCGCACGGCGTGGGCGAGATCGCACTGCTGTTGCCCACGCTGGCGCGCATGACCGGCGCCAGCAGCCGGGTGGTGCTGGTGGCGCCGCCATTCATTCCCTATGCGCCGGCCTGGCAGGCGGGCGGGGTGGTGCTGGACCATCTGGAAGTGGTGCAGGCCGAGCCGCGCGACGCCTTGTGGGCGTTCGAGCAATGCCTGCGCAGTGGCGCGTGCGCGGCGGTGCTGGGCTGGCCGCAGACCGGCGATGCACGCGCATTGCGGCGGCTGCAGGTCGCCGCCGACAGCGGCAACTGCTGCGCGTTCGCGTTGCGCGATCGCAAGCATGCGGTCAATGCATCGCCGGCGGCGTTACGGCTGGAATTTCTGCCCGAGCGCGATGCCTGGCAGGTACGCAAGTGCCGCGGCGGGCAGGTCCCGTCGCAGCCGTTGCGGCTGGCGCATTGAGGCGCGCGCATGTTGTGGGCCTGCATCTTGCTGCCGCAGCTGGCGCTGGACGCCGTCCTCCGGCGTCTGGAAGAGCCGGACGCACCGCTGGTGTTGGTGGAAGGGCCGGCGCAGTTGCGCAGCCTGCACTCGGTCAATGCAGCGGCGTCCGCCGCCGGCCTGAAAGCCGGCATGCGGCTGTCGGCGGCGCATGCGCTGATGTCCCATGTACGCACCATCGATTACGAGGCCCAGGCTGAGGCGCGCACGCAGCGGTTTCTTGCGGCGTGGGCGTACCGGCACAGTTCGCTGGTGAGCCAGCAATGGTCGCGTGCCATCGTGCTGGAAGCCGGTGCCAGTTTTCGGTTGTTTGGTCCATGGCCGCGTTTCGAACGCCGCCTGCGCGATGAACTGCAGGCCTTGGGCTTCCGGCACCGGCTCGCACTGGCGCCTACGCCGCGCGCCGCGCGCGTGCTGGCCGGTCTGCGCGACGGCATGGTGGTGACGCAGTTGCCGGCCTTGCACGCCACGCTGGACAAGGTGCCGGTACGCCGCGCCGCGTTGCCGGGCGATGCCGGCGAGCGCCTGCAACACATGGGCGTGCGCACGCTGGCGGCAGTGCGCGCGTTGCCGCGCGATGGGCTGCGCCGGCGGTTCGGCGCGGGCCTGCTCGAGCATCTGGACCGCCTCTACGGCCAGGTCGACGACCCCCTGGAGTGCTACGCGCCACCGGACCACTTCGACCAGCGTGTGGAACTCGGCTACGAGGTGGAAATGCATCCGGCGCTGCTGTTCCCGCTGCGGCGCCTGATCGGCGACCTGTGCACCTACCTGTCCATCCGCGACGGCGGCGTGCAACGGTTCCTGCTGCGGCTGGAACACGAGGAAGGCGCCACCGATGTCGAGATCGGCCTGCTAACGCCGGAGCGCGCGCCGACGCTGTTGTTCGAGCTTGCGCGTAACCGGCTGGAGCGGGTGGAGATTCCACGCCCGGTAGTGGCGATGCGCCTGCTGGCGCGGCAGCTGCCACCGTTCGTGCCGGCCATGCGCGATCTGTTCGATCAACGTGCGCAGCAATCGGTGGAATGGCCGCAGCTGCGCGAGCGCTTGCGCGCGCGGCTGGGCGATGAGGCGGTGTACCGCGTACTGCCGGCCGACGACCCGCGCCCGGAACGTGCCTGGCGGCGCGCCATTGGCGATGCGGTGCGCGACGTTGCGGCGCCGCCGCGTCCGCCGCGCCCGACCTGGCTGTTGCCGCAGCCGGTGCCCCTGCACGAGACGCAGCTGCGCATCATCTCCGGCCCGGAGCGGCTGGAAAGCGGCTGGTGGGACGACGACGAGGCGCGCCGCGATTACTACGTGGTGGAAACCGCACGCGGCCGGCGTGGCTGGGCGTTCGCCGCTCCTGGCCGTGTCGATGGCTGGATGCTGCACGGGTGGTTCGCATGATCGGTTGCGTGCCCTTGCAGCATCAGAGCGTTGCCTGCGGGGCTGGTCATCGCAGCGGTGCCGCACGCGTCCGATGCCACGGACCGAAGAGGCAACCGCAGCGCGTCGATCTGCAGCGCATGTGTGGCGGCAGCGCGATGTCGAAGAGGTGCGCGCATGAGCTGGGATGACGCCATCGACGGCGTGGACCGCGATACGCCCGGTGGGCGCATGCCGCGCGCCTGGACGGTCGCCGCGCGGTTGCGCGCGGCAAACGACGATATCGCCCATGCCATGGTCGCCGATGGGCTGCCTGCCTATGCCGAGCTGCACTGCCTGTCGGATTTCTCGTTCCTGCGCGGCGCCTCCAGTGCCGAACAATTGTTCATGCGCGCGCAACACTGCGGCTATGGCGCCCTGGCGATCACCGACGAGTGCTCGCTGGCCGGCATCGTGCGCGGCCTGGAAGCTTCGCGCGCCACCGGCGTGCGCTTGATCGTCGGCAGCGAATTCACCCTGGTCGATGGCACCCGCTTCGTGCTGCTGGTGGAAAACGCGCATGGCTATCCGCAGTTGTGCGCGCTGATCACCACCGCGCGGCGTGCGGCAAGCAAGGGCGCGTACCGGCTCGGGCGTGCCGAGGTGGAGGCGCAGTTTCGCGCTGTGGAACCCAGCGTGTTCGCGCTGTGGTTACCCGGTGCGCAGCCGCAGGCCGAGCAGGGCGCCTGGCTGCAGCAGGTGTTCGGCGAGCGTGCATTCCTGGCGGTGGAACTGCATCGCGAGCAGGACGATGCGGCGCGGTTGCTTGCCCTGCAGCTGCTGGCGCAGCAACTGGGCATGACCGCGCTGGCCAGCGGCGATGCGCATATGGCGCAGCGGCGCGAGCGCATCGTGCAGGACACCCTGACCGCCATCCGCCACGGCTTGCCGTTGGCCGAGTGCGGCGCGCACCTGTTCCGCAACGGCGAGCGCCATCTGCGCACGCGGCGTGCCTTGGGCAACATCTACCCGGATGCGCTGTTGCAGGCCGCCGTGGACCTGGCGCAGCGCTGCAGCTTCGATATGTCCAGGCTTGAATACACCTATCCGCGCGAACTGGTGCCGGAAGGGCATACCCCGGCGAGTTATCTGCGACAGCTCACTGAGGAGGGCATGCGTGAGCGGTGGCCGAATGGAACGCCGGCAAAGGTACGCGCCGACATCGAGAAGGAACTGGCGCTGATCGCGCATAAGAACTACGAGGCCTTCTTTCTTACCGTGCAGGACGTGGTGCGCTTCGCCCGCGAACAGCACATTCTCTGCCAGGGCCGTGGCTCATCGGCCAATTCGGCGGTGTGTTATGCACTGGGCATCACCGCGGTCAACCCGGATGAAACGCGTCTGTTGATGGCGCGCTTCCTGTCCGAACAACGCGACGAGCCCCCGGACATCGACGTCGATTTCGAGCACCAACGCCGCGAGGAGGTGCTGCAGTACGTCTACAACAAGTACGGCCGCGAACGCGCGGCATTGGCGGCGACGGTGATCTGTTACCGCGGCAAGAGCGCCGTGCGCGATGTGGCCAAGGCGTTCGGCCTGCCGCCGGACCAGATCGCCTTGCTGGCCAATTGCTACGGCTGGGGCAATGGCGAAACGCCGATGGAACAGCGCATCGAAGAGGCCGGATTCGATCTGGCCAACCCGCTGATCAACAAGATTCTTGCGGTGACCGAGCAACTGCGCGATCACCCGCGCCATCTGTCGCAGCATGTCGGCGGATTCGTCATCTCCGACGAATCCTTGTCGCTGCTGGTGCCGGTGGAAAACGCGGCAATGGCCGACCGCACCATCATCCAGTGGGACAAGGACGATCTGGAAACGATGAAGCTGCTCAAGGTCGATTGCCTGGCGCTGGGCATGCTGACCTGCATCCGCAAGACGCTGGAGCTGGTGCGCGACCACCGCGGGCGCGATTACAGCATCGCCACGCTGCCAGGCGAGGATGTGCCTACCTACAAGATGATCCAGCGCGCCGACACGGTCGGCGTGTTCCAGATCGAATCGCGTGCGCAGATGGCGATGCTGCCGCGGCTCAAGCCTGCGGTGTTCTACGACCTGGTGATCGAAGTGGCGATCGTGCGCCCGGGCCCGATCCAGGGCGACATGGTGCACCCGTATCTGCGCCGGCGGCAGGGGCGCGAGGCCGTGAACTATCCCTCACCGGAGGTGGAGGACATCCTCAAGCCGACTCTCGGTGTGCCGCTGTTCCAGGAGCAGGTGATGGAGCTGCTGATGCACGCCGCCGATTACACCGAGAGCGAAGCGGACAATCTGCGCCGCTCGATGGCCGCCTGGCGGCGCGGCGGCGACATGGAGCAGCACCGCGCGCGGGTGCGCGAGCGCATGCAGGGCAAAGGCTACGCCTCCACCTTCATCGACCAGATCTTCGAACAGATCAAGGGCTTCGGCTCCTACGGCTTCCCGCAGAGCCATGCCGCCTCGTTCGCCAAGCTCGTCTACGCCAGCTGCTGGCTCAAGCGCCACGAGCCGGCGGCCTTCGCCTGCGGGCTGCTCAATGCGCAGCCGATGGGCTTCTACTCGGCCAGCCAGATCGTGCAGGATGCGCGCCGCGGCAGTCCCGAGCGCGCGCGCGTGGAGGTGTTGCCGGTGGATGTGCTGCACAGCGTCTGGGACAACACGCTGGTCGGTGGCCGGCCGTGGCGCAGCGACGAAGACCCCGGCGAACAACCGGCGATCCGGCTGGGCATGCGCCAGGTCGCCGGGTTATCGGAAGTGGTGGCCAATCGCATTGCCGCCGCACGCGCGCAGCGGGCCTTCGCCGATATCGGCGATCTGTGCCTGCTCGCCGCACTCGACGAAAAGGCGCGCCTGGCATTGGCCGAAGCCGGCGCCTTGCAGGGCATGGTGGGCAACCGCAACGCCGCGCGCTGGGCGATGGCCGGCGTGGAAGCGCGTCGGCCGCTGCTGCCGGGCAGCCCGCAGGAACGCGAGGTGGAGTTTGCAGCGCCGCGCGCAGGCGAGGAGATCCTGGCCGACTATCGCTCGGTCGGCCTGAGTCTGCGCCAGCATCCGATGGCATTGCTGCGCCCGCAGATGCGGCAGCGGCGTATCCTCGGCCTGCGCGAACTGCAGGGCCGCCGTCATGGTAGCGGCGTGCATGTCGCTGGCCTGGTCACCCAGCGTCAGCGCCCGGCCACCGCCAAGGGCACCATCTTCGTCACCCTGGAAGACGAGCACGGCATGATCAACGTCATCGTCTGGTCGCACCTGGCGCTGCGCCGCCGCCGCGCACTGCTGGAAGCGCGCCTGCTGGCCGTACGCGGTCGCTGGGAGCGCGTGGACGGCGTGGAGCATCTCATCGCCGGCGATCTGCACGACCTCAGCGACCTGCTCGGCGACATGCAGCTGCCCTCGCGCGATTTTCATTGAATCAGTGCGGGACGCGCGCCTGCTGCGGCACGCCGACACGCATGCCCACGCCACGGACTGGTGCGAGCCTTTCTGCTTGTGTTCCGGCCCGCTGCCGATTAGGCCACGGGGATCCGATGTCGATGCCCGTGGACTGCAATCGTGTCGCCATGTCTCGAGTATCGCGATCGAGCCCGGTGCAGGAGCATCGGCACGCCACGTGGCACAGATCGACGCGAAAGCCCGGGTGAATAGGCGCCGTGACGGGTCATCGTCATCCAACCGGTCCTGTGCTACACCATGCAGGCCGGCGCGGCCGCGCTGGCTTACCTTTCACCCACGAGGCGATCGTGAAGTTGGAGGCGCTGTTCGAGCAGTTGCACACCTTGCCCACCGTGCCCGAGGTGGTGCAGGACCTGATTGCCCGGTTCGACGATCCGGCAACCAATATCGATGTACTGGCGCACACCATCGAGCGCGATCCGGTGATCGCCGCCAAGGTGCTGCGGCTTGCCAATTCGGCGCGCTTCCGCGGGCTGCGCGACTCCACCAGCGTGGAAGACGCGGCCATGCGGCTGGGCTTCAACACGCTGCGCACCCTGGTGCTGGCCTCGGCGATGACCGGTGCGTTCCGCGCCGGCCCCGGCTTCGATCTGAAGGCGTTCTGGCGGCACAGTTTCGAGGTGGCCGGCATCTGCCGCGTGCTGGCGCGCCAGCACGGCCTGGATCCGGAAACCGCATTTACCTGCGGCATGATGCACAACATCGGCGAGCTGCTGATCCAGTCCGGTGCGCCGGACTATGCCAGCCGCATCAATCACGACAGCTCATCGGCCGGCCATGCCGCCGAAGAAACCCTGCAGTTGGGCTTCGGCTACCCGGAAGTCGGCGCCGAGCTGGTGCGTCGCTGGCAGCTGCCGTTGGTGATCCAGGAAGCGATCGCCTATCAGGTACGCCCGGCCGCTGCGCCGGAAGGTGCGCGGATGCCGCTGCTGGTCGCCCAGGCGGTGCAGGTGTCCGACGCGCTGCGTGCACATGGTGGCGCCACACCGGCGGCGTTGGACGCGGTGCGCGGCCCGTTGATGGAGACGGTGGATCTGGAGGCCTTGTTTGCCGCGCTGCCGGACGTGATCGAGGCCGACCGCGCGTTTGCCGAACTGCTGAATTGATCGAACAGCCGCGCCGACGCCGCCAGCGTCGGCGCGGCCGCTGACAAACCGTCATCATGCAGGCGCTGGCACACGCTGGTGCACACCTGTCGTCCCCGTCGACACATCCCCAGGCATTCCCAGCCGCCACAGCAGGCACACTGTCACGCCGCGGCGCAGCTGGACGGAAACCCGCACAGGCGCTAGCGTGGTCCGGATTTTTTGCCACAGGGGAACT
This sequence comes from Xanthomonas arboricola pv. juglandis, assembly GCF_001013475.1. GTDB lineage: Bacteria > Pseudomonadota > Gammaproteobacteria > Xanthomonadales > Xanthomonadaceae > Xanthomonas > Xanthomonas arboricola. The sequence continues at coordinate 78,518 of NZ_JZEF01000001.1, forward strand.
ACCCATGAGCCATGACGCGCAGCCGCGCCAGCTCACCTTCCGCGCCGTCGTGCTGGCCATCGTGCTGGCGGTGGTGCTTTCGGCCGCCAATGCCTATCTCGGCCTGTTTGCCGGCCTGACCATCGCCACCGCCATTCCGGCCGCGGTCGTCTCGATGGGCGTGCTGCGCCTGCTCGGCGGCGGCACCATTCTGGAAAACAACATCGTCCAGACCGGTGCCTCGGCGGGTTCGTCGATCGCCGCCGGGGTGATCTTCACCATCCCCGCGCTGGTGATCATGGGCTACTGGCCGGACTTCAAATACTGGTGGGTGCTCGGCATCGCCGGCATGGGCGGCTTGCTCGGGGTGCTGTTCTCGGTGCCGTTGCGGCGCTCGATGATCGTCGAAGACCCGCTGCCATTCCCCGAAGGCAAGGCCGCAGCCGAGGTGCTCAAGGCCGGCGAAAACCCCGGCCCCGGCCTGAAGATCCTGGCGATGTCCGGTGCGATCGGCGCGCTGGTCAAGCTGGCTGCGGCCAGCGGCCTGCGGGTGATCCCGGATACCTGGGCGCAGGCCACGTATCTGGGCAGCAGCCGGCTGGTCGGCTATCTGGGCACCAACCTGTCGCCGGCGCTGCTCGGCGTGGGCTACATCGTCGGCCTGAATGTCGGCATCGTGGTGCTGTCCGGGTCGATCCTGTCCTGGCATCTCGCCATTCCGCTGTACCAGCAATTCTTCATGGGCAGCGACCCGGCCCTGGCGCAGAGCCTGGTCGGTGCGCCGGCAGCCGATGCGGCGTTCGGGATCTGGGGCGCGAAGATCCGTTACCTCGGTGTCGGCGCGATGCTGATCGGTGGCGTGTGGACGCTGTTCTCGCTGCGCAAGTCGCTGTTGTCCGGCGTCAGGAGCGGCTTCGCCGCTGCGCGCAAGAGCGGTGGCGGTGTGGTCGCCGAGACCGAGCGCGACCTGCCGATGAAGTGGATGCTGGCGGCGCTGGTGCTGTGCACCTTGCCGTTGCTGGGCCTGTACCAGGCGATCGTGCAGCAGTGGCACGTGTCGATCCCGATGACCATCATCATGATCGTGGCCGGCTTTCTGTTCGTGTCGGTGTCCGGCTATCTGGCTGGCCTGATCGGTTCGTCCAACAACCCGGTCTCGGGCATCACCATTTCCACCATCCTGTTCGCCTCGGCGGTGCTGGTGCTGTTGCTCGGCAAGGATGGTCTGGTGCCGGTCGGCATCGGCGCGGCGCCGTTGGGTGCGGTGGCGGCGATCATGATCGGCGCGGTGGTGTGCTGCGCGGCAGCGGTGGGCGGCGACAATCTGCAGGATCTCAAGACCGGTTATCTGGTTGGGGCGACACCTTGGAAGCAGCAATTGATGCTGGCTATTGGCGCATTCTCGTGCGCGCTGATCATGGCGCCCGTGCTCAATTTACTTGCTGAGGCTTACGGTATTGGCTCCAAGACACTGCCGGCACCGCAGGCGATGTTGATGGCATCGGTGGCAAAAGGGTTGTTCGGGGGGCAATTGCCATGGGCCATCATCGCTATCGGTGCAGGTGTGGGAGCGGTGATCATCGCTGTGGATGAGTGGTTGAAGAAAACCGGCAAGCGCTTCCGCGTGCCGGTGCTGGCGGCGGCGATTGGTATCTATCTGCCGCTGGAGCTGATGGTGCCGATCTTCCTCGGCGGCCTGATCGCGCACCTGCTGGAGCGCTTCCACAAGATCCGCGCCGACGACGAAGATGGCCGCGACCGCGTGCATCGCCCTGGCGTGCTGTTCGCCGCCGGCCTGATCACCGGCGAGGCGTTGATGGGGATCGGCATTGCGCTGCCGATCGTAATCACGAATAACAAGGATGTCTTGGCATTGCCTGGAGGTTTTCAGCTCAACCAATGGTTCGGCCTGGCGATCCTCGCCCTGGTCGGCTGGCTGCTGTACCGCGTCGGCAAGCGCGGCGAACAGACCGCCTGAGGGTGACGCTTCACCAAGGCATGCGCCTGCGCGTTGCCTCTCGACGGACACACATCGCTGGATGTGTGTCCGTTTTTCGTTGTGGTGTTGCGACTGGATTTTCGCAGTTCTGATTACCTTGCAGCAGGCGCGGTTCGAATGCGGCCCTGCTGCCGAATGCGCGAGTGCAGCAGCATGCCGGCAAGGCATGGTGCACCGAATCGATGCCGTGACCGCGCAGCGGCATATCCAGTTCGAACATCCCTGCAAGCTCGTGCATTGCCACCGTGAGCGGACCTGCCTTGTCGGTGCAGGGCAACGTCGTTGGCGCATCTGGCCAATCGGCTGACACGACTGGCGCAGCTGCACCGCGCCGACGCATCAAGCGCCTGCCGATCGCGCAACGCAGGCACAGCATTCAGGCCATCGCGTCTGCACCACCGCAGCGCCTTTGCGCCGGCTTTACGCCCCACCCAGGCCTCGTACATAGCGACTTTATGCGGCTGCTCCGTATCGTGCCGTCTCCCGCACCGATGGTGCATCACGGCGACCGCATGCCTCGATCGATCCCGGTGACGCGCCACGGCGCAGGTCATCGCTCCGCCTGACCCCCATAAGTGATGGGTGTGGAAAAGCGACTCGCATCACGCTGTGCGACATCCGCACACTGTGGAGGCTGCTTTTGTCACCGACGGCGTCTTCGGACCTGCCGACGCCTATAAGATCGATTGGCAACACGCCGCCCTCCAGCGGCCATGCAGTCGTTCGACATCCACGCGCATTCCCCCTCCCACTGCTGGCCGTTCACGCGATCTGGCCAGCGTCTTGCCATGGAAACCACTGCAATGCTGACTGCCGCTATCTCCCATCGTTCCACCCGCGCACGCCGTGCCCCCTTGTTGAGCATCGCCCTGGCCGGTGTGTTGTGCAGCCTTGCGCTGCAGGCGCAGGCACAGGAGGCCACCGACGCGGCGCTGTGTACCGATCGCCCGACCAAGGCCAATTCCACCTGCACCGTGCCAACCGGCGCCTGGCAGCTGGAAACCGACATCGGCAGCTACACCCGCGACAGCCAGCCCGGCACCCGCGTCGAAACGGCGTATTTCACCAACCCCACGCTCAAATACGGCGTCAGCGACCGCATCGATCTGCAGCTCAACTGGGCCCCGCAGCTGCAGGTCAAGACCACCGACCGCGCCACCGGTGCGCGCAGCAGCCTGAGCGGCGGCGGCGATATCTTTCTGCGCATGAAGGCGCGTTTCTACGAAAGCGACACCGCCACCGTCGCGGTGCTGCCGTTCGTCAAGGCGCCGACCGCGCGCACCGGCCTGGGCAACGACGAGTGGGAAGGCGGCGTCGCATTGCCGATCAATTTCGCGCTGCCCAACAGCTTCTCGCTGACCTTCGGGCCCGAGGTGGATTGGTTGGCCGACAGCGATGGCAGCGGCAAGCATGTTGCGCTGATCAACGCGATCAACCTGGCGCATCCGCTCACCTCCAAGTTGTCGATGGCGGTGGAAGTGTGGTCCTCGATCAACCGCGACCCGGCGCAGACCATCGAGCAGTATTCGGCCGACATCGCCGCTGCGTATCTGCTCAATCCGCTGCTGCAGCTGGATGTGGGCGCCAACTTCGGCCTCAACGACCGCACCCCGGACGCGCAGGTGTATGTGGGCATGTCGCACCGCTTCTAACGCGCGCAGCGCGCGCTGTGCACACAAAACGCCACTGCGGTCCGCGCCTGTGCGGACTGCAGTGTTCCGCAGGCAATAGCTTCACATATGTAATAACCACCCGGTGCGGTGCGACACTATGTCGTCAGTCTGCCGGGCATGCCGGTGCCGGTCTCGCCAGAGGTACGCGGGCCGGGGAGGGGAGTGACAGAAAGTGGGCAGTGATGCTGCCTCTACTGGCCGTCGTGCGGGCGCCTTGCAGCATCCAGATCGGAATGCCGGGCGCAGTGCAGGGCGGAATCTCCTGATCGAGGTGTTGCAACGTGGAAACGAAATCGAAGTTGCCGGTCCCGGGCCGGGCATTGCTGCTGGTGCTGGGCATGCTGATCGCGCTGGTGGGGCTGATCTTTCTGCTGGGTGGCGCGAGGTTGGCCAGCCTGGGCGGCAGCTGGTACTTCCTGCTGATGGGCCTGGCGACCGCTTTGGCCGGTGTCTTGATCGTGCTGCGTCGGCCGGCCGGTGCGCTGGTGTACGGCGTCGCCTTCGCGCTGACGCTGGTGTGGGCGCTGTGGGATGCGGGGCTGGAGTTCTGGCCGCTGGTCTCGCGGCTGATGCTGCCTGCGGCGTTCGCCGTGCTGGTGGCACTGGCCTGGCCAGCGCTGCGGCGCAGCCGGGCGTTGCCGACCGGGCGCACCGCCTATGGCGTGGCGACGGTGCTGGCGCTGGCGGTAGTGGCCGGGATCGGCGGCATGTTCGTGCCGCATCCGCCGGTCGCAGGCAACGCGGGGCCGGGCATGACGGCGGTGCCGCCTGGAAGCGTGCAACAGAACTGGTCCGCCTACGGCAATACCGATGGCGGCAGCCGCTTTGCTGCGCTGGACCAGATCAACCGCAGCAACGTCGACCGGCTGCAGGTCGCCTGGACCTACCACACCGGCGAGATCGCCAACAGCGACGGCAACGGTGCCGAAGACCAGTTGACCCCGCTGCAGGTGGGCGAGAAGGTGTTCCTGTGCACACCGCACAACAATCTGATTGCGCTCGACGCCAGCACCGGCAAGCAGCTGTGGCGGCGCGAGATCAATGCGACCTCGTCGGTCTGGCAGCGCTGCCGTGGCCTGGGCTACTTCGACGCCGACGCGGCGTTGCCGGCACCGAGCGTGGCCAATCCCTCGCCGATCGCCGCAGTGACCGTGGCGCAGGGCGCCAACTGCCGTCGCCGCCTGTTCACCAACACCATCGATGGTCGCCTGATCGCGGTGGATGCGGACACCGGCGCGTTCTGCCAGGGCTTCGGCAGCAACGGTCAGGTCGATCTCAAGGCCGGCCTGGGCGCTGCGCCGGATCCGTTCTACCAGCTGACCTCGCCGCCACTGGTGGCCGGCACCACCGTGGTGGTGGGCGGACGCGTGGCCGACAACGTGCAGACCGACATGCCTGGTGGCGTGGTGCGCGGCTTCGATGTGGTCACCGGTGCGCAGCGCTGGGCCTTCGACCCGGGCAATCCGCACGATCGCCAGGCGCCGGCCGCCGGCAGCAGCTATGTGCGCAGCACGCCGAACGTATGGGCACCGATGTCCTACGACGCGGCGATGAACACCGTGTTCCTGCCGCTGGGCGGGCCGTCGACCGATCTGTACGGCGCCGAGCGCACCGCGCTCGATCATCGTTACGGCGCCTCGGTGCTGGCGCTGGATGCCACCACCGGTGCGGAGAAGTGGGTCTACCAGACCGTGCACAACGATCTGTGGGACTTCGACCTACCGATGCAGCCCAGCCTGATCGACTTCCCCAACCAGGACGGCAGCCACACCCCGGCGGTGGTCATCGGCACCAAGGCCGGGCAGATCTACGTGCTCGACCGCGCCACCGGCAAACCGCTGACCGAGGTCAGGGAAGTGCCGGTGAAAGGCTCGGATATTGCACACGAGCAGTACGCACCGACCCAGCCGCTGTCGGTCGGCATGCCGCAGATCGGCACCAAGCACCTGACCGAATCGGACATGTGGGGCGCCACTGCGATCGACCAGATGCTGTGCCGCATCGCGTTCAAGCAGATGCGTTATGAAGGCTTGTACACCGCGCCGGGCACCGATGTCTCGCTGAGTTTCCCCGGCTCGCTGGGCGGCATGAACTGGGGAGGCCTGTCGACCGACCCGGTGCATGACGTCGTCTTCGCCAACGACATGCGCCTGGGCTTGTGGGTGCAGATGATTCCTGCCGACACCCGCAAGGCCGAGGCGGCCGGTGGTGGCGAGGCCGTCAATACCGGCATGGGCGCCGTGCCGCTGAAGGGCACGCCGTATGCGGTCAACAAGAACCGCTTCCTGTCGGCGCTGGGCATTCCGTGCCAGGCGCCGCCGTACGGCACGCTCAGCGCGATCGACCTCAAGACGCGCAGCATCGCCTGGCAGGTGCCGGTGGGGACGGTGCAGGACACCGGCCCGTTCGGCATCAAGATGCATCTGCCGATCCCGATCGGCATGCCGACGCTGGGCGGCACGCTGTCCACCCAGGGCGGGCTCGTGTTCATCGCCGGCACCCAGGACTACTACCTGCGCGCGTTCGACAGTGCCACCGGCAAGGAACTCTGGAAGGGCCGCTTGCCGGTCGGCAGTCAGGGCGGGCCGATGACCTACGTCTCGCACAAGACCGGCAAGCAGTACGTGGTGATCAGTGCCGGCGGTGCGCGGCAGTCGCCCGATCGTGGCGATGACGTGATCGCCTACAGCTTGCCTGACGCGCACTGACACCGCCCACCGGTGACCACGTCGGCAGCTGCGTCGGCGTGGTCACGGAGCGGCCGACAAACCTCGCGCGCGCCTGACGGCTGCGCACTCGCGTCAGCCGCTGTTGGCTGCAACCCGACGGCCGGGTGTCTCGCATATCCCGGCCGACGTTCCCGTTACCGCAGCGGCGCTTTGGCACACCGCCATGCATCGCCACCGATGGCCGTGCACGCTGCCCCGATCAGAGAACCACGATGCATCGTCTGTCTTTCCTCCCGCGCCGCAGTGCGCTGGGCTACGCCTTGTTGCTGGCACTGCCGGCCACCGCAGTCGCCGCGGGCGATACCACGCTGACCGGCGACTGGGGTGGGCGCCGGTCAGCCTGGACCGAGCAAGGCGTGAGCGTCCGCGGCGACTACGTGTCCGAGACGTTTGGCGTGGTGGACGGCGGCTACGAAAACACCAGCGCGCGCTACGCGCAGCAACTGCGGGTGGGCGTGGATCTGGACATGGCCAAGCTCGCCGGCTGGGGCGGTGGCAGCCTGCACGTCACCATCAACGACCGCCGCGGCCGCAGCACCTCCGCCGACCTGGTCGGCAATCGCTTCCCCATCCAGGAAGTGTACGGAGGCCAGTACACCCGCCTGAGCGAGTTCAGCTACGACCGCAGCTTCAACCAGGGCAAGACGTATCTGAAACTGGGCTTCTATGCGATGGGCAACCAGTTCGCTTCGCACACGTTGCTGGTGAACTTCGTCAATGCTGCGTTCTGCGCGCATCCGCTGGCGTTTTCGGCCAATAGCGGCTGGTACAACTATCCGGCCGCGCGCTGGGGCATCGAAGGCGCGCAGCAGCTGACCCCGCAGCTCAACCTGCATGCCGGCTGGTTTCAGGTCAACCCGAATCTGGGCTTCGGTGCCCGCGATACCTACGCGTTCGAGCCGTTCGCCAGCGGCACCACCGGTGCGATCTTTCCGCTCGAATTTACCTGGAAGCCGGCCACCGCACGCTACCCGGGCGTGTACAAGTTCGGCGGCTACTACGACTCCTCGTCGGTACCCAGGCGTGGGCTGGATACCAGCCGCAGCACCGGCCGCGACGGCGCCTATCTGCTGGTCGAACAGAAACTGTTCACCCCGGGAGCGGACCCCAGCATCGGCCTGACCGGATTCGCCCAGTACATGGCCAGCGACCACGACAGTGCGCTGATGACACGGTGGTATTCGGTCGGCGGGGTGTACCAGGGCATCGGCACACGCACGCAGGACCGCATCGCACTCGGCTATGTGGCCGGCAGGATCAATCATCGGCTGCTCGATGCACGCCGCGCAGAACTGATCGATGCCGGCGTGTCGGCCGATTCGCCACTGGTCGGGCTGAGCGCTGCCGAAGAGCTCTACGAGCTCGCCTACAGCGCGCAGATCACGCCGTGGCTGATGTTGCGCCCGGACCTGCAATACATCGTCAACCCCGGGACCTACGCCTATACCCACACGCGCAACGCAGTGGTGGTCGGGCTGCAGGCCAAACTCACGTTCTGAGTGCGTGCCCACAGCGTGGCGCGCCGTTACCGCAGGGCGCACTGCGCGCGGTGTGCATTGCGCCTTGCAGCGCGCGGCCACGTGCGGCGCCTGCGGGTGCATGACCTTGTGCCTTTGCGCGTGCGCCGCAGCAACGCCTACCATCGACGTTTTGCCGTTGCAGGAACTCTCGATGAAGCTTCGTTACGCCGTGCTGCCCCTGTGTCTGTTGACCGCCTTGCCAAGTCTTGCCGCTGCGCGCGGATTCGATGTGCGCGACATGGTCGCGCTGGACAGGGTGTCTTCGCCCACGCTCAGCCCCGACGGCAGCGTGCTGGTGTTCGCCAAGCGGCAGGCCAAGAGCAGCAACGGCAAGCCGGCCACCGGCCTGTGGACGCGCAATCTGCGTACCCGCGATGCCGCGCCGCCCAGGTGGCTCACTCCCGACGGCTGGAACGTCAACAGCCCGGCGCTGTCGCCGGACGGCAAGACGGTGTACTTCCTCAGCAGTAAATCCGGTACGCAGCAGCTGTACGCGCAGCCGCTGGCCGGCGGCGCGCCGCAGCAGTTGACGGCGTTTGCGGTGGATGTGGACAGCTACAAGCTCTCGCCCGACGGCAAGCGCATTGCTTTCAGTGCCGGCGTGTTCCAGGACTGCGGCTCGGACCTGGGCTGCACCAAGACCAGGCTCGCCAAGCTCAAGAGCGCCAAGGCCAGTGGCGTGGTCTATGACCAGTTGTTCGTGCGGCATTGGGATACCTGGAACGATGGGCGCCGCAACACCTTGTTCGTCGCCGACCTGCCGGCTGCCGGCGGCAAGGCCGTGGCCGGTGCCTCGGCCATCAGCGCCACGCTGGCCGGCGATGCGCCCTCCAAGCCGTTCGGCGGCAATGACGATTACGCCTGGTCGCCCGACGGCGGCAGTGTGGTGGCCAGCGTGCGCGTGCCGCAGCCGCATGGGCCGGAAACCGGCAAGAAGGCAACCGCCGGCGCCAAGCCCACCGGCAACGACGAGCCGTGGCAGACCAACTTCGACCTGTACCGCCTGGATGCGGCCGGCAAGGCCGCGCCGGTCAATCTGACCGCCGCCAACCCGGCCTGGGATGCCGGCCCGGTGTTCAGCAGCGACGGCAAGACGCTGTACTACCGCGCGATGAAGCGCCCCGGTTTCGAAGCCGACCGCTTCGGCCTGATGGCGATGGACGTGGCCAGCGGCAAGAGCCGCGAGATCGCCCCCAAGTGGGACCGCTCGGCCGGCGAGATCGTCTTGAGCGCCGATGGCGCCAGCCTCTACACCAGCGCCGACGACCTCGGCGAGCATCCGTTGTTCAAGATCGACATCGCCAGCGGCCAGGCGACCAAGCTGGTGGGCGAGGGCAGCGTGCATGCGCCGACCCTGGCCGGCAACACGCTGGCGTTCACCCGCAACTCGCTCAAGAGCGGCGACCAGGTCTTTGTCAGCGATGTGCAGGGCCAGGGCCTGCGTGCGATCACCCAGAGCGCCGGCGAGCTGCTGCCGGAGGTGCAGTTCGGCGATTACGAGCAGTTCCAGTTCAAGGGCTGGAACAACGACACCGTGCACGGTTATGTGGTCAAGCCGTACAACTACCAGGAAGGCAAGACCTACCCGGTGGCATTCCTGATCCACGGCGGGCCGCAGGGCAGCTTCGGCAACGGCTGGAGCAACCGCTGGAATCCGCAGACCTACGCCGGCCAGGGCTATGCGGTGGTGATGATCGACTTCCACGGCTCCACCGGCTACGGCCAGGAATTCACCGATGCGATCAGCCAGCATTGGGGCGACCGCCCGCTGGAAGACCTGCAGAAGGGCTGGACCGCCGCGCAGAAGCAGTACGGCTTCCTCAACGGCGACAAGGCCTGCGCGCTGGGTGCCAGCTATGGCGGCTACATGGTCTATTGGATGGCCGGCAACTGGAATCAGCCGTGGAAGTGCCTGGTCGACCACGACGGCGTGTTCGACAACCGCACCATGGGCTACGCCACCGAGGAGCTCTGGTTCAGCGAATGGGAAAACGGCGGCACGCCCTGGCGGAACCCGGCCGGCTACGAGAAGTTCAACCCGGTGCTGCACGTGGACAAGTGGAAGGTGCCGATGCTGGTCATCCACGGCCAGCAGGATTTCCGTATCCCGGTCGAGCAGGGCCTGGCCGCGTTCACCGCGCTGCAGCGCAAGGGCATCGATTCCAAGTTCCTGTATTTCCCGGACGAAAATCACTGGGTGCTCAAGCCGGACAACAGCGTGCTGTGGCACGACACCGTCAACAGCTGGCTGAAGCAGCATATTGGCCAGTGAGGTCGCGACCGGCACGCCGCCTGGAGCGGCGTGCCGGTTGGTGCGGCGATGACGCGTGAGACCCCGGCCTTTAATACGGGTCGCAGGGTTGTTCGGTTTGCTCAGTTCGGCAACTGATCGCGTTTGGCCAACTGGCCTTCCACGATCTGCAGGATCTCCGCCACCGCGATGCCGAACGAGCCGGCATTGCCGGCGTCGAAGGCGGACTTCCATTCTGCATAGCCCGGCAGGTAATCCTGATTGGGCGCGGCAGTGCCGACGTGTTCGGCAGCGCTGCGCTTCAGGGTCTGCGCGATCACCGGGATGTGCGGCAGCGCGTCCAGGATCCCATCGGGCAATCCCGCGTGACGCACCTGGATGTCGCTGATGCTCACGTGCAGGATCTGGCCGCGGTGGGGATGCACATCGATCTGGTTGATCAGCAGCAGCGGGGTCTCCGTCGCGGTGCGCCCGCGGCAGCGCCAGAGCTGGCCGACCGCATAGACGGGGGAGGTGGTGTCGGGCATCGGGTACTCCACGATCAAACCGCAATGATGCAACGCGCTTGCGGAGATGGCGACTCTGCGCCGTGCCGACAATGGAAGGGAATGATCCGGTCTTCAACCCGACGTCTGCGCAGTCGCGCTTCGCCCGTCAGACACTGTTCGGAAGTGGCGCGTTGAACTCGATAGCGCTTTTTCATGATGAGTTCGCTTGCGGCGGGCCGAGATGGCCTGGATCACAGCATCTGGCTGAATGCCAGCATGAGCCAGCAGTGCCGCAGTGCACGCAAGCCATGCCAAAATAGCGATTCTTTAACTTCCTCAACTCCCTGCCAGGATCGCAAGGACCGTTTGCATGCGCACCTTGTTCCGCCCCTCGTTGTGGGCGCTCGCCCTCGTCTGTAGTCCTGCCCTGAATGCCGCATCGCGGCCCACGGCCGAGCCTGCGCGCGCGCCCGTGTCTGCGACTGCCGCAGTTGGCACCGATGCGGTGGCCAGCGATCCGGCCGTGCCGCTGCCGGCCACGCTGAAGTCCGGCATGGGCTACCGCGCGTTTGCGCAGGCGGTGATGGAGCAGGGCTGGCAGCTGGTGGATCCGCTTGCCGCCGACAGCTGCATGGCCGCCGGCGATTGCGCCGTCGAGTTCATCGCGCCCGGCGGCAGTGCACGCCTGCAGGTGCAGGTGGGCTCGCAGTCCGGTGCGGCGGTGGTCAGTGGCTGGCGCGCGCAGCAGGTGCCGCTGGATCGCATCGGCAACCCCACCGCAGCGGCGGTGGATAGCAAGGCTGCGCCGGCCGCGTCCAAGGTGGCCGACAACCCGCGCTGACGCGGTGCGCCGGCGTCTGAGGCGCGCGGCGTATCATGGCGCTGCATGCGCTGCGGCCTGCATCGGTGGCGCGCGTCAGCGCCAGCCGCGTCTTTCCTGATCCCGAGTCCAGTCCCGCATGACCTCCATGAAGAGCATCGATCCTGCCGATCTGGAAGCGTTGTTCGATGCGGTGCCGGACGTGCTGTTCTTCGTCAAGGATCGCGAGGGCCGCTATACCCACGTCAACCAGACCATGCTGCGGCGCCTGGGCCTGAAATCGCGCAAGGAATTGATCGGCAAGCGCGTTGCCGAGGTCTATCCCAGCGGGCTGGGCGCCAACTACGCCAATCAGGACGAGCAGGTGCTGGCCGGGGAAGTGATCGACAACCTGCTGGAACTGCATCTATTCGCCAACCGCGAACCGGGCTGGTGCCTGACCTGCAAACGTCCGCTGCTGGTCGATGGCAAGGTGCAGGGCATCATCGGCATCTCGCGCGATCTGGGGCCGCAGGACGGGCATGAATCGCAGTACGAAAAACTGCGGCTCGCGCTGGCGTACCTCAACGCCAACTACGCGCAGAACGTGCGCATGCAGGCGCTGGTGGAGATCACCGGGTTTTCGATGTCCAAGCTGCAACGCTCGTTCCGCAAGGTATTCCAACTCACCCCGCAACAGGTGCTGGCCAAGCTACGCCTGCAGATGGCGATGCATCTGCTGCACGGAAACAAGAGCCTCACCGAAATCGGGCATGCCTGCGGTTTCAGCGATCAGAGCGCCTTCGCACGGCAGTTCAAGCTGGCGGTCGGCATGACGCCACGCGAGTACCGCGCGCTGGCGAACGCGGCGCAGTTTCCTGCCGAACCGGCTTAGCGCGCCTGAGCAAGACGACTGCTCAGTAGCTGAGTTAGCCGAGCACGGCTCTTCTGTAATGCTTGCGGGGAACTGCGTGAATCCATCGGGATTCCGGGTTGCATCCTCGTTTGGTAGATGCAGTCAAAAGCCTGGTTCGTCGAGTGTGCGGCGCCCTCACCGCTTGCGTGATACGCCGTGAATCCATCCGTGGAGGCTCGGTGGCGGCATCCATGCCGCCACACGGTCCCGCAAGCGGCGAGGGCACCGCACCAGACAGTTGGTCGGCTGTTTTCCTGAAAGCTTGTTGCTCAGCCTGGGCAGAAGAGAAGTTGGTCGATCACGTGTTGAAGCCTGTCGACTATTTCGCTTGCAATGGGAAGGCGGTAAGAAGCCAGTCGGACCAATAGTGATCCGCACGACGCACCGCAGGCTCTTGCTTGCAAACGTGCACACCGATTCTCTTGACGCGTCCTTGCCCGTCCACCGTCGCGGGACCTTACGCGGCATGGATGCCGCGTAAGAGCCTACATGGACGTACTTGCGGCGTGTCCTGCGATGTTGGGCGGGCAAGGGCCTTGCAGCCAAACCGCAGCCCGCCGCTCTACTGCCGATCTGGCCGCGCGCGCCGACACCCCAAAGACACGACCGCGCAACAACGTATAGATAGCCGGATTCCAAATCGCAGCGTGGTCTATTAGACGCTGCCAAAAGACTGGTTAAAGGTTGGCCGTTGCAGAGGATGCGCTGGTTTTCCGTAGAGGATGAATCGCTGCCCGCATCAACGACTTGGGCGCGAACGACGTAGTCGTTCGCGCCCAAGCCTGTGCAGCCCATGCGGATGCAGTTACGCCAACATGCGCACCTTCGGTTCGCGTGCCCACTGGCGGGTCTTGGCGGCAGTGATGAATGCCTTGGTATCTGCCGCCGCGATCACGCCCGCGTCCTTGCCGACATTGCCGGCCTTCAGCAGCAGCTGCGCGCCATCGTCGAAGGCGATTGCCTTCAGATGCGCCCACGCATTGCTGACGAAATCCAGCGCCGCCGATTCACGTGTCAGCGCCTTGGCAGCTTCCGACGACAACACCACCGCCACCGCATCGAACACCACCGAAGGCGTGCCGGCCAATTGACCATCGGCAGCCAGTTGCTTGCCGTCGCTGAGCTTGGCGCCACCCAGTTTCGGCGCAACGATCTTGACTGTGGCACCGGCGGCTTCGGCGGCCTTGCGCACCGCCTTGATCGTCGCTGCATCGGAGCCGTCGTGAATCAGGATGCCGACCGTGCGGCCCTGCAAGGTGTCCTTCATCTTGCCGATCAGCTGCAAGGCGGGCGACAGCGGCATGTCGCTCGGTGCGACCGCAGCCGGTGGTGCCGGCGGCAACGCGGTCATGCCCATGCCATCGGCCACACGCTGCGCCAGCGTCGGGTCGATGTGACGCAGGTGGCCGACGATGGCTTCGCGCACGTGCGCGGTCTCCACCTTGGACAACTCGAACACCAGCGCCGATGCCATATGCGCCTGTTCCGGTGCGGTCTGGCTGCGGAAGAACATGCGTGCCTGGCTGTAGTGATCGGCAAAACTTGCTGCGCGTACGCGGCCCTTGGCACCATCTTCGGCCGGTGTTGCGTGGCTGGGGAATCCACGCAGCGCCTCACGCGGCGCATCGGCCTGCAACGAGCTGGGCTCGTAGGCGACACGGCCCTTGGGGACGCCCATCTGCATATGGCCGTCGCGCTGGTTGTTGGCGAACGGGCACTTGGGCGCATTGACCGGGATCTGGTGGAAGTTCGGTCCACCCAGGCGGCTCAGCTGCGTGTCCAGATACGAGAACAGGCGGCCCTGCAGCAGCGGATCGTTGCTGAAGTCGATGCCGGGAACGATGTTGGCCGGGCAGTACGCCACCTGCTCGGTCTCTGCAAAGAAGTTGTCCGGCCAGCGGTCGAGCACCATGCGGCCGACGATCTGCAGCGGCACCAGTTCTTCCGGAATGACCTTGGTCGAATCCAGGTGATCGAACGGGAATGCATCGGCTTCCGCCTCGGTGAACAGCTGCACGCCCAGCTCCCACTCGGGGAAGTCGCCGCTCTGGATCGATTCAAACAGATCGCGACGATGGAAGTCCTGGTCAGCGCCAGCGATCTTCACCGCCTCGTCCCAGATCGTGGACTGCAGGCCGAGCTTGGGGCGCCAATGGAACTTGACGAAGGTGCTGTCGCCATTTCCATTGAGGAAACGGAAGCTGTGGATGCCGAAGCCTTCGATCATGCGCAGCGAGCGCGGAATGGTGCGGTCGCTCATCGCCCACATGATCATGTGCATCGATTCGGGGCTCAGCGAGATGAAATCCCAGAAGGTGTCGTGCGCACTGGCGGCCTGCGGGAAACCGCGGTCCGGTTCCATCTTCACCGAGTGGATCAGGTCGGGGAACTTCATCGCGTCCTGGATGAAGAACACCGGGATGTTGTTGCCCACCAGATCCCAGTTGCCTTCCTTGGTGTAGAACTTCACCGCAAACCCGCGCACGTCGCGCGGCGTGTCCACCGAGCCGGCGCCACCGGCGACGGTGGAAAAGCGCGTGAATAGCGGGGTCTTTTCGCCGACTTCGGTGAAGATCTTGGCGGTGGTGTACTGGCTCAAGGACTTGGTCAGCTCGAAATAGCCATGCGCCGCGCTTCCTCGCGCATGCACGATGCGCTCGGGGATGCGCTCGTGATCGAAGTGGGTGATCTTCTCGCGCAGGATGAAGTCTTCCAGCAGCGTCGGCCCGCGCGGCGTGGCGCGCAGCGAATTCTGGTTGTCGCCAACCGGAATGCCCTGGTTGGTGGTCAGCTGCGGATGCGTGCCGCCGGCCTTCTGATGCAGTTCATCGCCCGCACCGCGCAACGTGTCGGGAGTTGCGCTGGCGGCAGCGGTGGACGGAAGTTGCGCGGACTTGCTGGGGGACTTGGGCATGGGACTCCACTCTGGCGGGCTTGAAAATGCGGGCTGGTCCGCCGAGCCTGGGAGTGGCGCTGTTAAGTACGCGTGTCTGCATGCGAACGAATACTCACATGCCGCCAGAAACTTGCGCTGGGTCGCGGCTGCCTGATGTGTCTGTCACGCAATGCACTGACGCAAGGTCTGCATCTCAAGCAGCGAACGCAACCGTTGCCGGCTGACTACAGTAGATCCAGCGGCTGCTTGCGGGTCGGGGGCGGAAACGCACGGTCCAGTTCGGCAAGGTCCTGCGCCTCCAGTTGCAGCGTGCACGCCGCTGCATTCGCGCGCACGTGCGCAGGCGTTCCCGATTCGGGAATGGCAATGACCTGGCCGCTGCGGATCGCCCACGCCAGTGCCACGGCAGTGGCGGCCACGCCGCGTCGCTCGCCGATCGCGTGCAGCACCGGATGATCCAGCAATGCGCGGCTGCCCAGCGGCGAGTACGCCATCACCGTCACCTGATGCTGCGCGCACCACGGCAGCAGGTCGAACTCGATGCCACGGCTACCGGCGTGATACAGCACCTGATTGACCAGGCAGTGTTGCCCGCCATCGATGCGCCACAGGTCCTGCAGATCGTCCACATCGAAGTTCGACACGCCCCACTCGCGGATCTTGCCGGCATCGCGCAGGGCCTCGAAGGCATCGACCACTTCGCGCAGATCGCTGCCGCCGCGCCAGTGCAACAGATACAGATCCAGTGTGCGCACGCCAAGCCGCTGCAGGCTGGCCTCGCAGGCACGCGCGATGCCGCGCGCGCTGGCATTGCTCGGCAGGACCTTCGATACCAGATAAGGCCGCTGCACGTCATCCATGGCCTGGCCGATCAGTTGCTCCGACCGCCCATTGCCATACATCTCTGCGGTGTCGATCAAGCGCATGCCCAATTGCTGGCCTGTCTGCAGCGCCTCGATCTCCTGCTGCGGCGCGTGTCGCCCCTGGCCCAGATTCCACGAGCCGAGCCCGAGTGCCGGCACACTGCGCCCGTTGCGCAGGCGCACCGTGGGGCAGGGGGATGAGGTGGGGACGGACATGGGTGGCTCCTGGACGATGCGATCAATGCGAGGGTGACTGTGCCGGCGTTGCTGCCGCGTGCGGCAGCGTTAGCGTTGCCTGTGCATCCCAGAACGCGCAGCGATGCCGCTGCGCGAAGTCGGGCGTTGCGCCGATCCTGCCGGGCGACAGCGTCAACGGAGCGTCGCCATCGAAGCGCGGCCATTGCGGACGGCCAGCCCCATTGGGGTCGCCGGTGCGCGCAAATGCGCCCCAGTAATCCTGCAGCGTGTCGGCGAAGGCCTGCTGCGCCGGAGTGAACGTCGGTTTGCCACTGAGCACCCACGGGCGCTGAAACAGATACACCAGCTCGGATGCGTGATACGCGCCCAACGGATGCGAGAGCGGCAGGCGCAACAGGCCGTATGGCGCCTGCGGGTCGTCGAATTCGTACGCATACACCGGCGCGTGGGTGCGCAAGGCCTGGCCCAGCCGACGTGTCGGGCAGGCGAATCCGCCATCGGTGACGATGTCGGCGAATGCATCCCAGCGCGATTGCGCGGCAACGTCCGCGTAGCGCGCCAGGATCGCTGCGGGGTCGGCATGCATGCGCTTGAGGCGCGCCTCATAGCCGCTGCGCAGGTTGAGCTTGCCGATGTAGGACAGCAACTGCGCAAACAGCCGCCCTTCGTTGCGGTTGGTGCCGATCAGCACCGGTACCTGCGCATGTTGCAGGTTGCCGATCGCCTCGGCGGGCGGCAACGGCAAGACCTCGCCGCCGGACATCGGCGCCCACGCGTCGCTGCCGGTCAAACCACGTCGCTGCGGTTTGGCGTCGGCCACGGTGTCGGCAGGCAGTGCGCGCAGGCATGCGGCAACATCGCTTGCGCGCTCGCAGCCAAGCGTCTGCGCCATGCGTGCACCGCCGCGCTCGGCCTCGGCGCGCGGCAGGCTGGAATCGCTGGCCAGGCAACTGCCGCTTTGCAGGATTGCGCGTTGGAACAGACCGGCCGCGCCCGGGGAGGCGAGTTGATAGCAGATGCTCCAGGCACCGGCCGATTCGCCGAACACGGTGACGTTGTGCGCATCGCCACCGAAGGCGGCGATATTGCGCCTGACCCAGCGCAACGCAGCCTGCTGATCCTGCAAGGCATACGCGCCTTCGCCTTCGCCGCGCAGCGCCGGATGCGCAAAGAAACCGAACACCCCCAGCCGATAATTGGGCGCCACCACGATGACGTTCTGCCGCGCCGCCAACCCACTCAGGTCGTAGTCGACATTGCTGCCCAGCTCCAGCGCGCCACCGTAAATCCACACCATCACTGCGCGCGGATGCGCCGGCGCGGGGCCGGGCGGCGCATAGACGTTGAGGGTGAGGCAATCCTCGGAGACCTGCTTCTGCCCGAAGCGATAACGCGGCAGGCACGCCGGCCCGGCCTGGGTGGCAGCGCGGACTCCCGTCCAGGCTGGCGCCGCCTGCGGCGCGCGAAAGCGCAAAGCGCCCACCGGCGGCGCGGCGAACGGCACGCCCAAAAACACCCGCCCCTGCGCACCGGCAACACCGCGGATCGCACCGGCATCGGTCTGCACCACCTCGGCCTGCGCATCGGCCGCATGCACCAGTGCCGGCACCTCGCCAGGGCGGCGTGGCGCGCAGGCGGTCAGCGTGCAAGCCGCCAGCAGGAGGATGCCGATGTGTTTCAGTTGAAGCATGCGCAGGTCTGCCATGTGCGTGAGGACGTCGGTCATCATCTCTTTCGCACGTGTAGGGCAGGCAAACGTGTGGTTGGCAGGCACCCGCATGCGATGGCCGGGCACACGCGTCGCTGGGGAGTGAGCGGGTATCGCTGCCTGCGGCGCATGTGCAGCTTCCGGCGCAGTTGGCCTGCCGGAACTGTCGATGCATCCGCCGGCGAGGCGCAGATGGCATCGCTGTCGCCTGGTCGAGTGCGATGCTGCGATGAGCGCAGCACGCGCTGGAGGGCAATCTTTCACCGCTGCCCATGAAGCGCCGCCCATCGCCCCGGCTGTGACAAACGCAAAACCTGTGGCGGCGGCAGCGCCGGCCTGGCCCGGCACGGCAACAAAAAACCCAGCCGTGTGACCGGCTGGGTTCCGTCTTTTTTACCCGGTGGTGGCGCTTACGCCTCCACGTCGTCCTTGTACGCGTCTACCGGGATGCAGGCGCACATCACGTTCTTGTCGCCGTAGACGTTGTCCACGCGCGCCACCGGCGGCCAGTACTTCTGCTGCTTGAGGCCCGGCAGCGGGAAGGCGGCCAGTTCGCGCGGGTAGGCGTGGGTCCACTCGCTGGCCGATACCTGGGTGGCGGTATGCGGGGCGTGCTTGAGCGGGTTGTCGTCGCGGTCCAGGCGGCCGTCTTCGATGGCGCGGATCTCTTCGCGGATCTGGATCATCGCGTCGATGAAGCGGTCCAGTTCGTGCTGGGATTCGCTTTCGGTCGGTTCCACCATCAAGGTGCCGGCGACCGGGAAGCTCAACGTCGGTGCGTGGAAGCCGAAGTCGATCAGACGCTTGGCGATGTCTTCGGCACCGATGCCGCTGGTCTTTTCCAGCGGGCGGATGTCGAGGATGCACTCGTGCGCCACCAGGCCGTTGCGGCCGGTGTACAGCGTCTTGTAGTGCGGCGCCAAGCGCTTGGCGATGTAGTTGGCATTGAGCAGGGCCACCTGGGTCGCCTTGCGCAGGCCGCCGCTGCCCATCATGGTCACGTACATCCAGCTGATCGGCAGGATCGAGGCCGAGCCGTAGGCCGCCGCGCTGACCATGCCGCCGATGCGCGAGGAGTGTCCACTCCCGCTTTCGGAGTTGAGTCCGCCGCCATGGATGGCGGCAGTTTGACCTTCGCCGGCATGGATGCCGGCACGAGGCAGGTATGGCGCCAGGTGCGACTTCACCGCGCATGGGCCCACACCCGGGCCGCCGCCGCCATGCGGAATGCAGAAGGTCTTGTGCAGGTTCAGATGCGACACGTCCGAGCCCCACTTGCCGGGCTTGGCCACGCCGACCAGGGCATTCATGTTGGCGCCATCGGTATAGACCTGGCCGCCATGCGCATGCACGGCTTCGCAGATCGCCACCACGTCCTCTTCGAACACGCCGTGGGTGGATGGGTAAGTGATCATCAACGCAGCCAGGCGCTCGGAGTACTTTTCCGCCTTGGCGCGGATGTCGTCGACATCGACATTGCCGTTGGCATCGCACTTGGTCACCACCACGGTCATGCCGCACATCTGCGCCGAGGCCGGGTTGGTGCCGTGGGCGGATTCGGGAATCAGGCAGATGTCGCGATGCGCTTCCCCGCGTGCGCGGTGATAGGCGCGGATCGCCAGCAGGCCAGCGTATTCGCCCTGCGCGCCGGAATTGGGCTGCAGGCTGACCGCGTCGTAGCCGGTGCATTCGACCAGCATCGCTTCCAGCTCGTCGATCAGCTGCGCGTAGCCGGCCGACTGCTCGGCCGGCGCCAGCGGATGGATCGCACCGAACTCGGGCCAGGTCACCGGGATCATTTCGGCGGTGGCGTTGAGCTTCATGGTGCAGCTGCCCAGCGGGATCATGGTGCGATCCATCGCCAGATCCTTGTCGGCCAGCGAGCGCATGTAGCGCAGCAGTTCATGCTCGCTGTGGTGGGTGTTGAATACCGGGTGGGTCAGGAACGCGCTGTTGCGCAGCAGGCCCTGCGGCAATGCGTCGGCGGTGACGGCATCGAATGCGTCCACATCTGCCTGCGCGCCGAACAACCCGGCCAGTGCGACCACGTCGGCGCGCGTGCTGGTTTCATCCAGGCTGATGCCGACCGCTTCGCTGTCGATCGCGCGCAGGTTGATGCCGGCCGCACGCGCCTTGGCGTGGATGGCGTCGGCATCGATCGCCTTGACGTGCAGGGTGTCGAAGAAATGCTCGCCCACGGTGACGCCTGCGCTGCGCAGTGCGGCGGCCAGGATCGCAGCAAGACGATGCGTACGCCGTGCGATGCGGGTCAGTCCCTCGGGGCCGTGGTAGACCGCGTACATCGAGGCCATCACCGCCAGCAGCACCTGCGCGGTGCAGATGTTGGAGGTGGCCTTCTCGCGGCGGATGTGTTGTTCGCGCGTCTGCAGGGTGAGGCGATAGGCCGGGTTGCCGGCGGCATCGATCGACACGCCGATCAACCGGCCCGGCATCGAGCGCTTGTAGGCGTCGCGGCAGGCCATGAACGCCGCATGCGGACCACCGAAGCCGAACGGCACGCCAAAGCGTTGCGAATTGCCGACCACGATATCCGCGCCCCATTCGCCGGGCGCGGCGATCAGGGTCAGTGCCAGCAGGTCGGTGGCCACCGCGACCAGGCCGCCTTGTGCGTGCACCGCATCGGCCAGCGCAGCGTGATCGCCGATATGCCCGAAGCTGTCCGGGTACTGCAGCAGCACGCCGAAGCACTCGGCCTGCAAGGCTTCTTCCGGCGTGCCGACGCGCAGCACGATGCCCAGCGGCTCGGCGCGGGTGCGCAGCAGTTCCAGCGTCTGCGGGTGCACCGCGTCGTGCACGAAGAAGGTGTCCGACTTCGACTTGGCCGAACGCTTGGCCAGCGTCATCGCCTCGGCTGCGGCAGTGGCTTCGTCCAACAGCGAGGCGTTGGCGATCTGCATGCCGGTGAGGTCGGCGCACAGGGTCTGGAAGTTGATCAGCGCTTCCATCCGGCCCTGCGAAATCTCGGCCTGGTAGGGCGTGTAGGCGGTGTACCAGGCCGGGTTTTCCAGGATGTTGCGCAGGATCACCTTCGGCGTATGGGTGCCGTAATAGCCCTGGCCGATAAAGCTGCGCTGCACCTGGTTCTTGCTGGCAATGGCGCGGATCTTGGCCAGCGCCTCTTCTTCGGTGATCGCCTCGGGCAGCGCCAGCGCCGCTGGCGACTTGATGTTGCCGGGCACGATCGCATCGGTCATCGCATCCAGCGAGGCGTGGCCGACCACCTCCAGCATCTGTGCGATTTCTGCGTCGTTGGGGCCGATATGGCGTTCGACGAACGCACTGTGGTGTTCGAGGTCGCGCAAGGAAGACGTGGTCTGGGACATGGCGGGCATCCGGGGCAGGGGGCAGACGAATGGTCGACGGCCACCCGGCCGGAGTGACGCGCAGAGCGCATCACCTCCTGTCGCAGCGACAGTCTTCCTCGCGCCCCTCTGTCCTTTTGCCTGAGAGTTTAAGAGCGCGGCGTGGCGCTGGGCCTGCCTGCGTTCCGTGCCCCTTCGGCGCCGGCATCGGCCGGTCTCTCCAGAGTTGTACTGCGGATGGTATCGGGCCTGAGCGATTACGGGCTGTTGCGCCTTCGGCAGCGGCAGTGCCGCTTCTCCCACCGTGTTGCCGGGCGATTATAGCCTGCGTGCGCACCTGCCGGAGCGGTGGCAGGCAGGCCCATGCACTCGGATTTGCTTAACCTTGCAACGGCGAGCGCCTATCATCGACGCCCTTGTGCTCATCCCGACGCTGCCCCCAGGCCGGCGTCGGCGTGCGTCCCCCCGATGCACCACGTTTCGGACTCCTGCATGACCCCCACCACGCCTTCCACCCGGCGCATGGCGCTGCTGCTCGCCGGGTTGGCGATGTTCGGCCCGTTTTCCATCGACACCATCTTCCCGGCGTTCTCGCGGCTCAGCCGCAGCCTGACGGTGGACGAAGTGGCGATCCAGCAGACCATCAGCGTCTATCTGCTCGCCTACGGGCTGATGAGCATCGCGCACGGCCCGCTGTCCGATGCCTGGGGACGCAAGCGGGTGATCCTGGGCGGGCTGGTGCTGTTCATCGCCGGCTCGGTGGGCTGCGCGCTGTCGCAGGATCTGCCCACGTTGCTGGCGTTCCGCGCGTTGCAGGGGCTGTCGGCCGGTGTCGGCATGATCGTCGGGCGGGCGGTGATCCGCGACCTGTTCCAGGGGGCGGATGCGCAACGGCTGATGAGCCAGGTGTCGATGATCTTCGGCATCGCCCCGGCGATCGCGCCGATCATCGGCGGCTGGATCCTGCTCAGCGGTGCCGGCTGGCCGCTGATCTTCTGGTTCCTGGTAGCGTTCGGGCTGGTGCTGCTGGTGGCCACGCTGACCTGGCTGCCGGAGACCCACCCGCCGGAGGCGCGCACGCCGCTGCAACTGCGCCGCCTGATGCACGACTACGTGCGGATCGGCTTCAACCCGCGTTTCCAGCGGCTGGCGGCGGCCTGTGCGTTCAACTTCGCCGGCATCTTCCTGTACATCGCCTCGGCGCCGGTGCTGATCATGCGCCACCTGCACCTGCACCTGGGCGAGGGCGACTTCGCCTGGCTGTTCATTCCCACCATCGGCGGCATGACCCTGGGCTCGTTCCTGTCCGGGCGCATGGCCGGCAGCATGGACCCGGTGCGGCAGATCCGCATCGGCTTCGTCTGCTGCGGCGTGGCGGCGCTGGCGAACCTGGGCTACACCATGACGGCGGCGCAGATCGCGCTGCCCTGGGCGGTGCTGCCGATCTTCCTGGCCGGCGTGGGCATGGCGTTGATCTTCCCGATCCTGGCGCTGGCGGTGCTGGACATGTACCCGCATCAGCGCGGCCTGGCCTCCTCGCTGCAGGCCTTCACCCAGCTGATGACCAATACGCTGGTGGCCGGGGTGCTGTCGCCGCTGCTGAGTGAACACCCGCGCCATCTGGCGATCGGCATGACCGGTTTTTTCCTGCTGGGCTGGCTATTCTGGCGCTGGGAACGCCGCAGCGGCCGCCGTCTGCGCCGCCGCCAGGCCGAGGAGGCAGTGCCTCTGGAGCCGGCCGACCATCTCTGACCTCACAGGAGCCTGCATGTCCACCGATTCCAAGCTGCGCCGCGATGCCCGCAAGCGCGCCGCCGAGCGCCAGCGCAACCAGGCCGCCGCCAATCCCGCGCCGGTTTCGCCGATCGAGCCGCATGCCGAACTGCGCGACCAGCAACGCACGCTACTGGCCGGCATCGTCCGCCGCGATGGCGAATGGGTGCTGGGCATGGACGGCCGCATCGCCGGCGAAAGCACCAGCGCCGCCCAGGTGCTGGCCCTGATCATGCGCGCAGCCGAGCTGCACGAACGCCAGGGCACGCCGGTACGGCTGACCTATTCGGACGCGCTCAAGGACGCGGCGCATGCCGAGGCGGCCGCCGATGGCAGGGATTTCGAGGCGTTCCGGATCGAGTTCGCGCAGAAGCTGGTGCCCGCGCGCACCAACTGAGGCCATGCACGCAGCGGTGTCGGCGAGGCCGGCTCCGAACACGGCCCGTTCCGCGTGGATGGGCCGTGTTGGGGCTGAATTGCGCCAGCGCTTGGCTGCGGATCAGCCAGTGCGCTGAATCAGCGCGCCGGTGCCTGTCGCTGGACGTCCTGCTGCTGCGCCTGTTCCTGCGCGGCGGCGTTGCGATCCTGCTCGGCGCCCACAGCCTGCGCGCGCTGCAGGCTGTGGTCCACCGGCGTCTGCTGCGCGGCCTGGGCATCGAAGGGTCCGCGCAGGTGCGCCGGCGAATCCAGCGCTCCCTGGACCACGAAGCCCTGTGCCGGGTCGCGCCCCAGCACCACGTGGTCGACGCGCTGCAGCCCGTGCTCGCGTGCGGCCACCAGCGCGCCGGCTGCCAGGCGCTCGCTGTCCGCATCGGGCACGCGGCCGCGTGCGGCCTCCAGTTGCTCCACCGCTGCGGTGCATTGGCTCAGCAGCGCATGGTCCGGACTGGCCGGATTGCGCGGATCCGCCGCCGCGGTTGCCGCATCCGGCTGGCGCGGAAGCGCCTCGGCATCGATGCGCTGCAACCGGCCGTCGTATGCCCCATCGGCGCCGTCGGCGATGCGCTGCAGCCGCTCGACGAACGGATACGGCTCGCCGCCCACATTGCGCGCCATCGCGATCGCGAAGCGTTCGGGTGACTGCGCTGCGGCGTTGCGGTCGCCGACCAGCGCCGTCAGCGAGCTGCCGCCGATCCTGCCGGCTTCGACGCTGGCCTGGGTCTGCTGCATCAGCGCCTGCATCTGCGCCTCGCTGAAGGCCAGCGTGGTCTTCTGCCCCGACGCGATCGCACCGGTGCCCGCCATGTCGCCGCTCAGCGCGCTGTTGAGATTCTGTGCAATCGCCTTTTCCTCGCTGGCCTCGTTGCGCCCACCCAGACGTTGCAGCAGCCCCGGCGCGGCGACATCGCCATCGATCTCGAAGCGGTAGCTGCGTTCCTGCACGCGTTCGGTGTCGTTGCCGTCGTACTGGCGCACGATCGTCAGCGGCACGTTGCCGCCGTATTGCAGCTGCTGCACCACGGTGTAGCCGTCCTGGCCCGGTGTGCTGATGCGCACCTGGCTGCCCTGGTTGCGGTTGCCGGCCAGATCGGCGCTGAGCGGGCCCAATTCCAGCTGCAGACGCTGCTGCGAGCTGAAATTGATCCGCTCCAGCGTCTGTAGCTCATCGACGCCGGGCACGCCTGGTGCCATCTTGCCCTCGCGCACAAAGTCGCCCATGGCCGCGAGCGCGCGTGGATCGGCCAGGTCGAACTGCGCGCTGTGCACCTGCGACTGGCCCAGCGCGTCGGCGCGCCCAAGCAGGGCCTGCGCCGGTCCCACCTTGACGCCAACGGCGTTCACTGCCTCGATGGCTGCATTGGGCCCGGTCACCACACGCACGTGGCGCTCGTCCACGCGCTCGATCAGGTAGCTGCGGCCGCTGGCTTCGGTGATCTCGCTTTGCATGGTGAGGTGTTGCAGACTCGCCGAGGCATCGCGCTGGGTGTAGGTCTGGGCGTCCATCACCGCGCGCGCGCCGATCGGCAGGCTCTCCGGCTGCAGCGGATTGACGCGTGTGGCCGCTTCTGCAGGCTGGTCTGCACCGGGCAGCGTCAGTGCGTAACGCATGCGCTGCCCGGCACTGGTGCTGGTCTCGATGCTCAGCTTGCTGTCGCCGAGCTTGGTCTGCAGGCGTTGCTGCTGGCCGGTGTTGGCATCGGCCTCGAGGTTGAAGGTGGTGGTCTTCGCTTCGGCGTCGCTGAGCTTGCCCAGGCCGAGCGAGCGGCTGGTGCGCAGGCTGTTCTCGCCTAGCGGCTGCGTCGGACTGCCGCTGCTCTGCTCGCTGGTATGGGAATACTTGACCGTCTGATCTTCAGGGTTGAGCTCGATGTTGCTGCCGCCCACTTCCAGCGCGTAGTCGCTGCTCTTGCTGCTGTAGATCGGGTCGAATGCGCGGTCGTTTGCGTCGTCGATGAACTGCTTGTTGCGGTCCGCGTCGCGCGGGTGCGGGCCGGTGGAGGCGTTGTTCACTGGATGCATCCTGCATGCTGCGCCGGTGCAGCGGGCGCGCAGTATATCGCCGGCGTTTTGTGCGTTTATCAAATCAACGTTATGCGGCGGCCAGGTGAGGGCCGCCGCATTCCGCGCGAAGCGCGTGCGTCAGTGCGTTGCGGCGGGCACAGGCGTCGTGCTGGCGGCCGCGGGTGCGTTCGCCTGCCAGCCGCACAATTTCCCCTGGTTCTGCTGCTTCAGCCACTCGTTCATCGGGGCGAAATATTCCAGCATCGGGCCGGCATCCAGGCGGTCGTTGCCGGTGAGTTCCTTCAGCGTGGTCTGCCAGGGTTGGCTGGAACCCCGTTGCAGCATCGACCAGAACTTCTGCCCGGCGTCCTTGTTGCCGTAGAAACTGCACTCGTACAACGGGCCTTGATGGCCGGCGGCTTCGCACAGGCCCTTGTAGAACTGGAACTGCAGGATGTGCGCGAGAAAATACCGGGTGTACGGCGTGTTGCCGGGCACATGGTACTTGGCGCCGGCATCGAAGAACTCTTCGCCGCGCGGGCTCGCCGGTGCAACGCCCTGATACCTGGCTTTCAGTTCCCACCAGGCCTGGTTGTAACGCTCGGGGGGGATCGAGCCGTCGAACACGCCCCAGCGCCAGCGGTCGATCATCAGCCCGAACGGCAGGAAGGCAACCTTGCTCAGCGCCATGCGCATCTGCGAATTGAGCAGCGCCTCGCGGCTGGTTTGCTGTTCGCCCACCATGCCGATCGACTGCAGATACCTGGGCGTCATCGCCAGCACGATGGTGTCGCCGATCGCTTCGTGAAAACCGTCGTTGGCGCCGTTCTGGAACAGTGGCGGCAGCGGGTTGTAGGCCAGGTCGTAATAGATGTGCCCAAGCTCGTGATAGATGGTGGTGAAATCCTCTTCGTTCGGCTTGATGCACATCTTGGTGCGCACGTCCGCACCGATGTTCTGCGTCGCTTCGCCGCCCATGTTCATGTCCCATGCGCTGGCATGGCAGACCACGTCGCGGTCCAGCGGTTTGATGAACTGCGAACGTTGCCAATAGGTGTCGGGAAGCTTGGGCATGCCGAGCGAGGTGTAGAAATCCTGCGCACGTTCGGTCATCTGTCTTGCGGTGCGTAGCTGCGCTTCGCGCTCGGCCTGGAAGCGTGCGCCGCTGCCGCCTTCGGTGCCGGTGGTGCGCGCCAGCACCGCACTCAGGTTGCCCTGGTACTGTTTTTCCAGCGCAGCGGTGATGTCCAGGTCGCCGGCACCCGGGTATGGCTGCAGCAGGTCCCACAGATTGCTCCAGTCCTGCTGCCACATATTGCCCATCAGATGCGCGGGCAACATGCCGCCTGCGAGCTCGCCCTTGTCCTTGCCGTACTGCGTATCGAGCTTGCCGCGCGCATAGCACTGCAGTTGTGTGTACAGCGGCTTGACCTGGTCCCAGAGACGGTCGGTTTCGCTGGCCAGTTGCGCTGGCGGCATGTCGTAACCGCTGCGCCACAGCACGCCGACATCGGCAAAGCCCAGCCCGCGTGCGCCCTCGTTGGCGAGCTCGACAAAGCGCTGGTAGTCCTTGCGCATCGGGACTGCGGTGCCATGCCAGCCCTGCCAGGCATCCAGCTGTTCGGTGTAATCACGGCTGCTGGCCAGCACCTGTTCCAGCTCGCCAAGCTGGCGGCAGCGGCGTTGTTCGCCATCGCCTATGCAATAACTGGCCGCACCATAATCGCCTTCCATCTTGGCGGCGATCCGGGTGAGCTCTGCCAGCTTGGCCGGGTCGCGTGGGGCGGGCAGGGCGCTCATCAATTTCAGCAGTTGCAATGCACGCGCGCTGTCGGCCGACATCGGGGTGCCTGCATACTGCCTGGATTGTTCGATCCAGCGGTCCAGTTGCGCCAGCGAGCGTTCGTTGGCCTTGGCGGCCAGCAGCTGCGAGTCGCCGTTGATGTAGGTCGAAGACAACCACCGCGCGGCGGTGAGTTCCGGGTAAGCGGCCTTGTACTCGGCGCTGATGCGCGCGACGAACTGGTCGGCGTTTTCCTCCGGCGCGGCTTTGGTGGCAGCGGGCTTGGCGGGTGCCGCCGCATCCTGACGGCAGGCCGATAACGACACGGTGCCGGCGGCCACGGCCAGTGCCAGCCACAACAAACGAGGATTCACGGGTGGTCCTTGCGGTGAAGTCCGACGCAGGCTAGAGCGCGTCGGGTTCCACCGCAAGCGCTGTCACGGCGTACGCGACTTGGGTGGGCTGCAAATCCATCTGTGCTCGTCAGAGCAAGCGCCACATTGCATGCGCACCGCAGGCGGGCACGGCCGTTACCTGATGCGGCATGGAGTGCTAGGGCACGCCGGTTGAAAGTGCGTCGTCACTACCTGCCTGCTGATTTGCTCGGGACGTGTTGTCAGCTGCTTCAATACTGGGGGGCGGTCGCATTGGGTCGATGGAACGGGGCGGATGCATCGGTCGTAGGGCAGACGATCCACGGCTTGGTTACAGGGTCCTTGCCCTCCCACCGTCGCAGGACACGCCGCACGGTAGAGCGGCTGATATATGGCTTTGCGGATCGATCAGTTGTAGAGCGGCGCGTCTGCGACTCGGCTGCAGGGCCCTTGCCCGCCCACCATCGCAGGACACGCCGCAAGTACGTCCATGTAGGCTCTTACGCGGCATCCATGCCGCGTAAGGTCCCGCGACGGTGGGCAGGCAAGGACCAGTGGAGATGGTCGGTCTGCACGGCAAGAGCAGTGCTTGACGCGCGTTGTTCGGAGCGTCGTGCGTCCGAAAATCTTCCCATCGCAAGCCGAGCAACAAGCTTTCAAGAAAGCAGCCAACCAACTGTCTGGTGCGGTGTCCTTGCCGGTTGCGGGACCCTTGGCGGCATGGATGCCGCCAGGGAGCCTCCACGGAAGGATTCATGGCGTGTGGCGCGAGCGGCTAGGGCACGCGCCTTCAATAACCATGCTTTAAAAATTCAGCCGCGTTTATCCCGTGCATTGCGCGAATAGATCGCGCTCGCGCGCATAGACGCTGGTCTTGACCTGCATCAACCCGAGCACCGACGGAAACAGCGCGTCCTGGTCGGTGTACTGGCCGGCACGGTGGCGCAGGCAGGTTTCGTCCAGGCCGCGGTCGCGTGCGAACTCCGGCGAGAACCACATCACCATCGGCACGTGGGTCTGCTCCTTGGGCGCGATCGCGTACGGCACGCCATGCAGGTAGAGGCCTTTTTCGCCCAGTGATTCGCCATGATCGGAGAGGTAGATCATCGCGGTGTCGTAGTCCTGCAGCCCGCGCAGCGTGTGGATGGCCAGGTTGAGGAAGTGATCGGTATAGGTGATGGAATTGTCGTAGGCGTTGACGATGTTCTGGCGGCTGCAACTGCCAAGGTCAGCAGTCTTGCATACCGGTTTGAAGCGCTCGAACTGTGCCGGGTAGCGCTCGAAGTAACTTGGCCCGTGGCTGCCGAGTTGATGCAGCACCACCACGCGGTCGCCGGGCTTTGCCCGCACTTGCGCAGCCAGGTCGCTCAGCAGGATCTCGTCCATGCAACGGCCATCGGCGCACAGCCCTGGCGTGGTGGCATCGTCCAGCTTCTGGATGTCCAGGCCATCGCAGACGCCCTTGCAGCCGGACTGGTTGTCGCGCCACAGCGTGGAAATGCCGGCATGTTCGAGCACATGCAGCAGCGACTGGTGGCCGCGGATCGTGTCCTCGTTGTAATCGCGGCGGCCGAATGGCGAGAACATGCACGGCACCGAGACCTCGGTGCTGGTGCCGCAGGAATGCATGTCGGGGAAATTGATCACTCCGGCCTGCGCCAGCTCGGGCGTGGTCTGGCGCGCATAGCCGTTGAGGCCCCAGTTCTGCGCACGTGCGGTTTCGCCCAGCACCACCAGCAGCAGGCGCGGACGGCTGCCCGGTGCACGTGGTGTGGCCATGGCATCGTGTTCGACCGGTTGCTTGGGCGCAAGCTTGATCGGCGAATCGGATTTGAGGTTCTGCCGCAGCGCCACGATGTAGTTGATCGGCGTGGCCAGGTAACGCACCTCGCGGTGATTGCGCATCAATGCCGAGACGTCCTGCGACGACAGCATCGCGCCGGCCGCGCCGACCACTGCCACCACCAGCAAGAAACCGGCGCGGATTGCCAGTGATCTGCCGATGCTGCGTGCTTGCAGGCGCGTGCGCCACAACAGCGTGGCCGGAAGCAGGAAGTAGCACAGCAGCGGCAGGATCAAGCCGGGCGTGAGCAGTTCGCGCGATTCCTTGTGGTCGGTATGCAGCACGTTGCGCAGCATGTCCGCATCCAGGTAGACGTTGTAGCTGTCCATGTAGTGCGCAGCCAGCGCGGTGGTGAACAGCAGCAGCGTCAACAGCGGCTTGGCGTTCCAGCGCCACACCAGCAGGCCCAGCAATAACGCATGCACGGCCACCAGCAAGGCCATCAACGAGATGGCAAACCCGAGACTGCCCGGATGCGTGGCCATGGCCGTGTGCCAGAACAGCTGGTTGCACACCAGTGCGAAGAACAGACTCGACAACAACACCAAGGTTTCGGTCGAGACCGTCGGTCGCGTCGTCCAGCTCAGTGAGCGCAGGCGCTTGAGCCCACGCGACTGCGGTAGATAGGTGCTCATGCTGCATCCCCCGATTGCAACACCACAACATTGGCGCGATGCGGTCGAGCCAGCATCACGCAGTACAGTGCAAGTGCAGTTCCCCAACACACCGCCAGCGACCATAGGTCGTGCGACAGAAAATGCGCGCCGCGTAATTGCTGCGCAATCCCGAACAACAATCCTGCCGCGATGCCCAGCCACAATGCAGGAACACGCCACGCAGGACGTAGTGCCAGCGCACAGAAATACAGCGCCACCCACGCATAACCGGCGCTGGCGTGGCCTGCAGGAAAACAACCGGACGCAGCAATGCCGTGGCGCGATTCGAACAGCCCGATCATCTGCTGGGTGCCGCCGTAACGGCTCAGATCCCACGGGCAATCCATCGCCGTCCACGACTTGAGCAAGGACACCAGCGAGGTCGACAGTGCGATCGATGCAGACAGATACGTCAGCGGCCAGCGCAGCACACGCAGGCGCGGCCGGTACCAGGCAACCAGCGCCAGCACCAGCACGCTGACAGCGCCAGCGGTGCTCAACCATTTGCCGACACGGTGAATCACGCCACTGGTGAACCAGTGGTCCTTGAGCAGCCACTGCCCACCTTCCAGGCGATATAGCGCATCGGCGACCCACTGGTCGCCGCCGGCGCCCATCAACAACGCGCTGAGCACCAGCACACCGGCCAGCGGCAGCCATAGATGCCGAACGAGAAAGCGGGTTTGCGCAACAGTGGCTGTGCGCGCCAGGGCAGGTGCGTATACGGGAAGCGTGGTCATCGAAGCATCGGCCGGTGGTCTATGCCCGGCATCTTCGAAAGCGGCATGTCGGAAAGCGGTCGGACCGGAGTTGCCCGGCGGTTAAGGCGCTATCCGGCGTTCAGTCTGTCTCGCTGTCGCCACCGCCAGTGTTGGTGTCGGAGGCGGTTGCAACGCAGCCGGCATGCCATGCCGTGCCGTGTATTAACTGCCATTGATTGCGGTTGGACTCGCCAATATCGATCCGTTGCGCCGGATCGATGCACGCCGGTACCGCCTGCTTGAGGACGAACAGCCAACGGCGCTCAGGTGCGTCTGCAAGCCACGGACCTGCCTTGGCCCACTGCTGCTGCCAACTCGCCTTGAAGCCGAAGTCGGTGACCGGTCGATCCGCCTGCAGCATGTTCTGCTCGCGCCAGGCCAGCATGCCGAGCTCGGCCTCCGGGCCGATGCGCTGTCCCACGCGCTGCATCAAGCGGGCGGCAGAACTGTAAGGGTCCAGTGCCGGCATCAAGCCCAGGCCGTACACGCTCCACAGCACGGCGGTCACCACCACCACCGCGGTGCCGGTGCGCT
The DNA here is from genome assembly GCF_001013475.1 of Xanthomonas arboricola pv. juglandis. Taxonomy (GTDB): domain Bacteria; phylum Pseudomonadota; class Gammaproteobacteria; order Xanthomonadales; family Xanthomonadaceae; genus Xanthomonas; species Xanthomonas arboricola. Next base: position 110,026 of record NZ_JZEF01000001.1, read on the forward strand.
TGCCACGCGACCATGCAATTGCCGCCAGGCCGGCCACGCCCAGGCCGATCAACCACAGACCCACCGACCGCAGCGAGGCCAACTCCATGCCGCGCTGCAAGGCGGTGTTTTCCGCCCAGTGCAGATGCAGTGCGATACCGCTGCCCAATGCAAGAGCGGCCAGCGCAAGCAGCAGCAGGTAGCCGGTCAGCAAGATGCGGACACCACGCTTGCGCAGTAGCCCGGCCAGAAGCGGTGCGGCGGCGATGCACAGGGCCGGCAACATCGGAAAGATGTAGACCTCGCGCTTGCCCGGGCTGGCGCTGAAGAACACCAGCACCAACACGCTCCAGGCAAGCAGCAACAGATAGCGCGGGTCGCCGCGCCGCAGCCGTCGCCACCAGGCCGGCAGCAACCAGGGCAGCACCAGGCAGCCGGGCAACCACAGCGTGGCGATCACCTGCAGGTAGTACCAGGCCGGCTTGACATGATGCCAGGCGTGCGCATAACGGGTACCGGTTTGCTTGAACAACAACTCGTGTGCGTAGGCATGCAGCGCCGGGTCGTTGCTTTGCCACAACGCGATGCCCAGCGGACCAAGCCATACCGCAGTCCCCGCCAGGAACGCAGGCAGCACCAGCAACCAGCTGCGCCCGGCCAGTGCGCGTGCCGGCAGCACGCGCCAGTGCCTGCGCGGCAGCGCCATCCACGGCAGCAACAGCAGCAAGGGCAGAAAGCCCACACCCTTGGTCACCGTGCCCACGCCGGCGGCAAACAATCCCAGCGTCCATGCGCGCCAGTCCGGCCCGCGCAGCAGATGCCGCAGCATCCCCCACAGCGACAGCGTGGTCAGCGCCACCAGCACCATGTCGATCTGCGCACGCTTGGCCATCAGACCGAACTGCAGCACCGCAAACAACCCCAGCACCGCATGCCGCGCCACGCGTCGGTTCCATAACCGCCGCGCGATGTCCCAGGTCAGCCGTAACGTGACGAGCGCAGCCAGCAGCGACGGCAGCAGGAACGCGACCGGCCAGTGCGGCACCAGCTCGTAGCTGGCTGCCTGCAACCACATGAAAACCGGCGGCTTTTCGGCGTACAGCTCGCTGCCCCGGTGCGGCAATAGCCACTGACCGGTCGCGACCATGCTGCGTGCGGCCAGCACAAAGCGCGGCTCGTCCGGCGGGTTGGGCTGGCGCAGGCCCAGCCCGGCCAGCAGGCTGACGACGATCAGCAACACGGCGACAAGCAGCGCACGCTGGCGGGAAGTGGCGGCGGAGATGGCAGGCGACACGCGCACGCCCCGATCGGTGGGGCCCACACTATCCGGCAAGCAGGTCGGAATTTTGTCGGAGCCATCCAGAGCGGCTGTGTTCGGCCAGGCTCGGTTAGGATGCGCACATCGTCCCTGCCGGGCCGCCCTGGAAACGCGCTCATGCGGCTGCTGGTCATCGAAGACAACCGCAACATGGTTGCCAACCTGTTCGACTATTTCGAAGCGCGGGGGCACACCCTGGACGCAGCGCCCGACGGCATCACCGGCCTGCATCTGGCCACCACCCAACAGTACGACGTGCTGGTGCTGGACTGGATGATGCCGCGCATGGACGGCCCGGAAGTGCTGCGCCGCCTGCGCGAGCAGCACCAGTCCGAGCTGCCGGTGATCATGCTCACCGCTCGCGACGAGCTGCCCGACAAGATCGCCGGCTTCCGTGCCGGTGCCGACGACTATCTGACCAAGCCGTTCGCGCTGCCGGAACTGGAGGTCCGCATCGAGGCCCTGCTTGCGCGTGCGCATGGGCGCCGACGCGGCAAGTTGCTGCAGGTGGCCGATCTGCGTCTGGACCTGTCCACGCTGGAAGCCACACGTGCCGGCCAGGTGCTGCACCTGTATCCGGCCTGCCGCAAGCTGCTGGAAGTGCTGATGCAGGCCAGCCCCGCCGCGGTCACCCGCCAGCGGCTGGAGCAATCGCTATGGGGCGACGATCCGCCCGATGGCGACATGCTGCGCTCGCATATCTACGAGTTGCGCCGCAGCGTGGATGGCCCGTTCGCGCAGAAACTGATCCACACCCTGCCGCGGCTGGGCTATCGCCTGGCGCCGCTGGAAGGTGCCGGCGATCCGGCCGCGGGCGAGTGCAGCGATGCTTAGGCAGCGCCCGTTGGGCCGCCGCGTGCTGGTGTGGTTGTTCGGCTACACGCTGCTGATGGTGCTGGCGGTGTTCGGCACCGCGCAGTATCTGCACGAGCGCGCAGAACACGGCGTGTGGCGCTCGTTGCTGAATTCGGAGCTGGACAGCATCCTGGATCGCAGTGCGCAGAATCCGGATTACCGCTGGCAGGACTCGGACACCTTGCGGCTGTATCGCGTCGACGGCAGCGCGGCAGTGCCGCCGGTGTTGCGCACGCTGCATCCCGGGCTGCACGACGAGCTGGAAATCGCCGGCCGCCAGAGCGCGGTGATGGTGCGCGACACGCCGCATGCCGGGCGCCTGGCGCTGGTGCTGGACATCACCGACTTCGAAGCGCTGGAGCAGTTCATCACCCGCTGGATGCTGGCTGCAGGCGTCGCGCTGATCGGCATCAACTTGCTGATGGGGACTTATGCGATGGCGCGGCTGGTGCGCCCGCTGGTGGAGCTGGCGCGCGACATCGGCGCGCTGCGTCCCGAGCGGCGCGCGCAACGCATTGCTGTTGGCCCGCAGGGCAGCGCCGAGCTGTACGTGATTGCCGACGCGCTCAACGACTATCTCGATCGCAACGGCCAGTTCGTCGAACGCGAACGCGCCTTCATCGACAGCGCCAGCCACGAGTTGCGCACTCCGCTGGCGGTGATCGGCAACGCCGCCGAACTGGCGCTGGAACAACCCGGCACACCGCCGGCGGTGCGCCACCAGCTGGAGCGCATCGCGCAGACCAGCGCCGCGGTGGAGCAGTTGATCACCTTGTTGCTGGTGCTGGCCAAGGACCCCGGCCGGCTGACGCGCAGCAGCGATACGCTGCGTCTGGACCAGTTGCTGCCGGAGATCGTCGCCGACCACGCGCATCTGCTCGCCGACAAGGATCTGCAGGTACTCACCGATCCGCTTCCGCCATGCAGCCTCACCGCTCCGGTGGCGATCGTGCAGACCGCCATCGGCAATCTGTTGCGCAACGCGATCGAGAACAGCGACCGCGGCATCATCCGCGTCTCGCTATCGGCACCAGGTTTGGTGCGCATTGCCGACCCGGGCCACGGCATGACGCCGGAGGAGATCAGCGCGATTTACGCGCGCCTGGCGCGCGACAACGCACGCCAGGGCAACGGCATCGGGCTGGAGCTGATCGGACGGCTGTGCGAGCATCTGGGCTGGCATCTGCACCTGGATTCCAGCGCGGGGCAGGGCACGGTGGTGACGCTGGATCTCAGCGGCGCGCAGCGCAGCTAAGCGCCGGCACGCTCAAGGCAGCTGCGCAGTGCGGCCATCGCCGCCGCCGCGGTGGCCGGGGCAGCGGCGGCCTTGCGGACATCGTTGAAGACCTCGATGCCGATCGGCCCTGTGTAGCCCATGCCGGCCAGGCGCCGCAGCAGCGCCGACAGCGGAAAGCAGCCTTCGCCCGGCAGCAGGCGCGCATGCCGCGCCACCGCGGCCAGCGCACCTGGCGCCACCGGCTGCGCCACATCGCATAACTGCACGTTGGCGATGCGCGTGGCCGGGATGGCGTCCAGGTCGTCCAGCCCACGGCCTGGCGCGAACAGGTGGTAGGCATCCACCACCAGATCGATGTTGTCCGCGCCGCTGGCACGCACGCTTGCCCACGCGGCAGGCAGGGTGTGATTGACCGTGCTCCACGCCATCGGTTCGTAGGCGATGCGCAGGCCGTACTCGGCCGCGGCATGGCCCAGCCAGCGCAGATCCTCGACGATCCGTGCAGGCACGACGTCGGCACGCGTGTTGGCCGGTGCCTGCACAACGCCCGCGCCCAACGCGGCGGCGGTTTCCAGCATCTGCACCGCGTGTGCGCGGCAACGGTCGCGTTGCCCGTCAGCGGCACCGTCCACGTCGCGCAGCACCTGGTAGTCGGTCAGTCCAAGCCCGAGCTGGTGGAGGGCGCCGCGCACCTGCGCCGGCGATCGCGCCAATTGCTGCAGATCTTGTTCCCATAATTCGACCGCATCGAAGCCGGCCGCCCGCGCGGCCGATAATTTATCGGCTGCGGTACCGCCCAGTAGCACCGTGTTGAGAAACAGGCTGTGCATGCGCTGCAGCCTACGCGGCGTGGCGTTGAGGAGATGTCTGCGTCGCAGTGTGCTGCGCGGCGCGGCCCGCAGTACTACGAAACGCCGCACTTGGCGATGCGCGCGACCTGCACGGCGACGGCAGCCGGCATGTTCTACGTGCGAGCATTCGGCATGGGCTGTGCAGATGCTGACGACCCCGTCGTCTGTGGCCTGCTCGTGCCACGCAGTGCAGTGCCACTGCAGTGCGTGGCCACTGGCTCGATCCCGGCGCTGCATGCTGGCAGCCTGTGCATGCCGGCCTGCAGGCACGCCACGGCCAGGCGATCAGGTTGCGGCGATCCGGCGTTACTGCGGCAACAGGTTGCGCGCGAGCAGCCAACTGCGCGCATTTTCCGCGTCCTGCTCGAACCAGGCGCGGGTGGATCCCAGCCGGTAGGTGTAGCCCCAGGTGTCCATGTCGGTCATCAGGCGCGCGCTGCCCACGCCCGGCAATTGCTCGGCCAGCAGGATCTGCAGATAACAGGTGGCGTCTTCCTCATCCACCGAGTCTGTGGCGTCGGTATGCACGGCCGCGCGCTTGTCGGCCGGCAGGACGATCAGATGCCCGGCCTCGTGCAACAGCGAATGCACCGGCGTGTCGTCACGCACATAGACATCGCAGCCGATGATGCCGGCTTCCGGTTCGCCCCAGAAACTGCCGGGGATCGGCGCGCCGGCTTCCATGCGATGCAGGCGCAGGCCATAGCGGGCGAGCAGGGCGGCCGGTGCGTCCAGGCCGATATCGCCCACGCACAACACGCTGGCTGGCTCGGCGCTGGGGGAGGAGTCGATGGTCACACGCAAGGGCTCGCGGTCGGTTCGGGCCGTCAAGGCGGCACCGTGCAAACACGGTGCCGCAGGGGACGCTTACTTGTCGCCGTCTTCGGGCAAGGCGACCGAAATATCGAGCACGTCATGCTCGCCATCCTTGACCAGATCAACCCGCACCGCATCGGCGTCGATGTTGACGTACTTCTTGATCACTTCCAGCAATTCGCGCTGCAGCAGCGGCAGGTAATCCGGCCCGCCGCGGTGGTTGCGCTCCTGCGCAATGATGATCTGCAGGCGGTTCTTGGCCGTCTCGGCGGTGTTCTTCTTGCTCTTGAGAAAATCGAGCAGGCCCATGCTTACCCTCCGAACAGCTTGCTGAAGAAGCCTTTCTTCTCCACGGATATGAATCGCATCGGGCGCTCTTCGCCCATGATGCGGGCGACCGCGTCGTCGTAGGCCTGGCCGGCCGGGGACTCGGCATCCAGGATCACCGGCTCGCCCTTGTTGGAAGCGTTGAGCACATCGCCGGATTCGGGAATCACGCCGATGGCCTTCAGCCCCAGCACTTCTTCCACGTCGGTGATGCTGAGCATCTCGCCGCCTTCCACGCGGCCCGGGCTGTAGCGGGTCAGCAGCAGGAAGGCCGGCACGGTCTGGCCTTGCTCGGCCTTGCGGGTCTTGGAATCGAGCAGGCCGATGATGCGGTCCGAGTCGCGGACCGAGGAGACTTCCGGATTGACTACCACCACCGCGCGGTCGGCGAAATACATCGCCAGGAACGCGCCTTTCTCGATGCCGGCCGGCGAATCGCAGACGATGTAGTCGAAGCCGTCGGCGGCCAGGTCCTTGAGCACCTTCTCCACGCCTTCCTGGGTCAGCGCGTCCTTGTCGCGGGTCTGCGAGGCAGCCAGCACGTACAGGTTGTCGAAGCGCTTGTCCTTGATCAGCGACTGCTTGAGCGTGGCTTCGCCATGCACGACGTTGACGAAGTCGTACACCACGCGCCGCTCGCAGCCCATGATCAGGTCCAGGTTGCGCAGACCGACGTCGAAGTCGATGACGGCGACCTTCTTGCCGCGCCGTGCCAGCCCGCAGGCCAGGCTCGCGCTGGTGGTGGTCTTGCCAACGCCGCCCTTGCCGGAGGTGACTACGATGATTTCAGCCAAAGGATTTCTCCGAATATTTCTGTGGTTGGGCTGCGTCAGTCCAGCGCAGCGATCTTGATCTGATCCTGCTCCAGCCAGACCTGGACGGCCTTGCCACGCAGGTCCATGGGAACATCGTCCAGCACCTTGTAGTGGCCAGCGATGGCGACCAGTTCGGCGTGGAAGTCGCGGCAGAAGATGCGCGCGTCAGGGTTGCCCTGGGCGCCGGCCAACGCGCGGCCACGCAGGGTACCGTAGATATGGATGCTGCCGTCGGCGATGACCTCCGCCCCGGCACCGACCGTACTGAGCACAGTCAGGTCGCAGTTCTCCGCATACAGCTGCTGGCCCGAGCGCACCGCGTTGCGTTGCATGCGCCCAGGCGCCGGCCGCGCGGCGGGTTCGGCACGCGCCGGTGGCGGCGGGGGCGGCGGCGGGCTCACCGCGGTCGGCTCGTATTGCGCACGGAACTTGGCCAGCAGCGGCACGCCGAGCTGCTGCGAGAGCAGGTCGATCTCGCTGGTGCCGTAGGCCAGCGCCACCGGCAACACGCCGGCATCGCGCAGGCCGTCCAGCAGCGCCTTGGCCGTGGCCAGGTCCGGTACCTGCGACAAGCCGCCGAAATCCAGGATCACCGCCGCGCGTCCGAACAACTTCGGCGCGCGGGTCACGCGCTCGCGCATCTCGCGTACCAGGCGCGGCACGTCCAGCGTGCGCACGCGCAGGTTGGCAATGCCCACCTGGCCGATCTTCAGTTCGCCGGCCTGTTCAAAATCCACATTCACGCTCGCCACGCCTCAGCCCCCCGTCGACGGGTTGTCGGTGGCGGCGGCATGACGCGGCCGGCCGACCCACGGCAGGTGGTCGGGCAACTTGCCGGCATAGGTCTCCTTGACCCACGGATAGCTGCACATGTCTTTCATCAGCATGCTGGCGCGCACCTCGACATCGGCCATGGTGTTCTGGCCGACCTCGCGGAAGCCGAAGCTGCCATGGAACAGCAGCGCCGCATCGGCGCCATGGTCCAGGAACACCTCGCAGGCCAGTTGCGGGTAGCGCAACTCGGTGTAGCTCTGCACATCGGCATAGAACGCACGCCCGACGCCACCGCCGCGACGGCGGCTGGCGACCACGATGCGGTCGATATAGAAGAATTCCGGGTGACGGTCCCGGAACCAGGCGAAATTGCTGCTGTCATGCGCACTGCCGCTGCCGAACCCGACCAGGAAACCGGCCAGGTTGCCGTCGCGCTCGGCGACGCGGAAATATTCGGCCTGCTCGTAGAAACGTTGCAGCTTGGTTGAATCCAGCGGCAGGATTGCCAGTCCGGCATTGTTGTTCAGGGCCAGGACGGAATCGAGCTCGTGCTCGCGCACGTCGCGGATAACGATCGACATTGGGACTCCGTGGGGTAACGCTCTCGACCCGAAATCGGATCTGCGTCGGATTATTGCATGCGTGGCCTGAAGCGGCGACCCGCCGTGTGCCGCCAGCCAGGCATAAGAGCCGACTGCAGCATGCCGACGCCGGCAGGTGCTGCTACCAGGGCCGTCGCGCCATGCCACGCGTATGCATGACTTCCGGCAAGAGGGCAGCCGCCCGGCGAGCGCCTAAGATGCCTGCATGTTGGGATACCTCAGTCATACGCGCGTCCTGCGCTTCGCCGGCCTGTTCACCTGGGCAATGATCGCCATGCCCCTGGTGTACACCTACTGGCCGGCGGCCGAAGAGGGCGACCACCGCAGCGTGGCCGAAGGCCTGCTGATGTCGGCGTTCTTCGTCGGCTTCGGCGCCAGCTACTTCTGGCTGACCCGCGGCCTGAGCAGCGGCGGCCATGCGCATTGGTACGACCGGCTGATTCTGCTGCTGCTGACCATCTTCGCGCTGGCGGTCAGCTATCTGAGCGGGACCGGGCTGGGCAGCATCCTGATGATGGTGGCGGCCGGGGTGATCCCCTGGCTGCTGCCGCTGCGCATCGGCGTGGCCTGGCTGGTGCTCAGCCAGCTGGCGGTGCTGCCGGTGTTCTATTACCTGCGCCCGGACTTCACCCTGTTCGCCGCGCTGATGCAGTCGCTGCTGTACGGCGGCTTTTCGATGTTCATCTTCGTGACCAGCCTGGTTGCGCGCCAGCAGACCGATGCCCGCGAAGAACAGCGCCGGCTCAATGCCGAGCTGCGCGCCACCCGCGCGCTGCTGGCCGAAAGCGCCCGCGTCAACGAGCGCACCCGCATCTCGCGCGAGCTGCACGACCTGCTTGGTCACCACCTCACCGCGCTGAGCCTGAACCTGGAAGTGGCCGGCCACATCACCGACGGCCAGGCCCAGGAGCACGTGCGCCAGGCGCATACGCTGGCCAAGCTGCTGCTCACCGATGTGCGCGAAGCGGTCAGCCACCTGCGCGACAGCGGCGCGATCGACCTGGAAGCGGCCCTGCGCCCGCTGGTGACCCAGGTGCCGTCGCTGGACATCCATCTGGACATCGCCCAGCCGCTGACCCTGGACGACCCCGAGCGCGCCCACGTGCTGCTGCGCTGTACCCAGGAAATCATCACCAATGCGGTGCGTCATGCCGGTGCGCGCAACCTGTGGATCCAGGTGCGGCGCGATGCCGACACCGTGTTGATCGACGCGCGCGACGATGGCCACGGCGCCGACACGGTGGCGCCCGGCAACGGGCTGCGCGGCATGCGCGAGCGGCTGAACCAGTATGGTGGCCAGCTCGAGATTCAAACCCGGCGGGGTGACGGCTTCGGCCTGCGCATCTCCGTTCCAGGCGCGCCGGCACTCATGCCTGCGGCCGTGACTCAAGGAGTGTTCTGATGATCCGTGTGTGCCTGGTCGACGACCAAACCCTGGTACGCCAGGGCATCCGCTCGCTGCTGGCGCTGGATAACGGCATCGAGGTGGTGGCCGAGGCCTCGGACGGCAAGCAGGCGGTCGAGCAGATCCCGCAGGTCCAGCCCGACGTGGTGCTGATGGACATGCGCATGCCGGTGATGTCCGGCCTGGAGGCGCTGCAGATGCTCTCGCGCAACGGCACGCTGCCGCCGACCATCATCCTGACCACCTTCGACGACGACCAGCTGGTGCTGGCCGGGCTGAAGGCCGGCGCCAAGGGCTATCTGCTCAAGGACGTCTCGCTGGAACAACTGGTCGGCGCGATCCGCACCGTGGCCGACGGCGGCTCGCTGGTGCAGCCGGCGGTGACCCAGCGCCTGCTGTCGGGCCTGGAGCACATGCGCAACGAATTCGTCAGCCTGGACCGGCCCGATCCGCTGACCGACCGCGAGACCGAGATCCTGCGGCTGATGGCCAGCGGCTTCTCCAACAAGGAGATCGCCAACTCGCTGGGCGTGGCCGAGGGCACCATCAAGAATCACGTCTCCAACATCCTGTCCAAGCTCGGCGTGCGCGACCGCACCCGCGCGGTGCTGAAGGCCTTCGAGCTGCAATTGGTCTGATCGGCAGCGCAGGTGGCGCTGCTGCCGGCGCGCGGCGCTGCGCGCGCTCCGCCGCGCGTGTGGCAACGCGCGTGGCGGGGTGGTCTGGTCGTTTCCACGCCGATCATGCGTGCTGCCGGAGGAACGAAAAGCGCGCTGCCGGCAATCGCATCACACACAGGCATCGCGCGATGTGCATGATAGCTGCGCGCAATCTGCCCAAACCCTTGTGCAGGTTGGGATTGCGCAGTCATGGACTGCGCGGTTGCGCGGTGGATGACACCGCAAGACCGCGCTACCCGTCGCACAACTGAACATCTTTCTCGAAGCCTGCTAGGATGGCGGCTTCGCTTCACTCAACCCGGCCGTGGGATCGGCCCCGGAGACCTCCTGAATGACCCGTATTATCGAGTTCCTGATCGCCTTGGGGATCGTGGCTGGCTTGTTTGTCGTGGTGGGCTTGGTGTTGCCCTCGGAGCGGCAGATGTCCGAGAGTGTTGAGACCAACCGCAGGATGACGATTGTTTACGACACCGTGAACAGCTTCCGTCGTTTCAAGGATTGGAACCCGCTTGTGCTGCGTGACCCGAAGATCCAGCTGAAGCTGGTCGGCCCGACCGAGGGCAAGGGTGCACGCGTCGAATACAGCTCTACCGAAAGCTATATCGGCGACGGCAGCTGGGAGATCACCAACAGCGTCAAGAACGAGCGTGTTGAGATTTCGATCGACGATCCCACCAAGGGCTACGACAAAGTCACCAACTTCACCCTTGCGCCGACTGGCAAGAACAACAAGAACGTCAAGATCACCCAGGACTACAGCGTCAAGTACGGCTGGAACCTGTTCGGTCGTTATGCCGGTCTGTATGTCAGCCGCCACGTGGGCGACGACCTGAAGCTGGGTCTGTCGCGTCTGACGACCGCACTGGCCACCGTGCCGAATTTCGACTACCGCGCCCAGCTCGACGGCAAGCCGGTGTTGAGCGATCTCAAGCTCGTCGATGTGCCGGCCGAGGACCTGTTGGTTGTCACCGCGGGCAACATCGATCGTGACAACGAGACGATCAAGAAGTCGATCAAGGACAACCAGGAGTGGATCAAGCGTGTGATGGACGCCAACGGCCTCGAGGCTGCTGGTCCGGTCCGGATCGTGACCACCGACTTTGCTACCGACAAGTACGCGTTCGACGTGGTGCAGCCGGTCCGCAAGCGTGCCGGTGGCGCGCCGAAGACCGATGCCAAGGCCGACACCGCCAAGGCTGATGCCAAGAAGGATGACGCCGCGGCTGCCGCACCTGTGGATGCAACCCCGGTTGCTGCAGCGGGCGAGGAGTTGAAGGTCAACATCCCGTCGGAAGCACCGGTCAAGTACGAGCGCACCAAGGCACACCGTTCCGCGTTTGCAACCTACGCAGGCCACATGGCCGGCCTGGATGCAGTGCGTAGCTCCCTGCGTGCCTGGGCTGCCACCAACGGCAACGACGTGACCGAGCGTCCGTACGAGTCGTGGAAGGGCGGCGTGGACAAGTCGTTTACGCAGGACGGTACCTACGACGTCTACTGGGCCATCAAGTAATCGTCTCACCACGATGATCTGATCCAGACGAAAACGCGCCGCAGTCCTGCGGCGCGTTTTTTTTGCGCTACGGCGCTGCAATGGAATCGCCTTTATGTCCCTGCTCGAACGTCGCAAGAAACATCCGTCGCTGCTGGCGTTTTGCGGCGCCTTGCTGGCCGCCGTCGCGGTGGCCCTGTCGGCCTATGCCTCGCACGGGGTGGCCGATGCGCTGGTGCAATCGCGGCTGCAGCTGGCAGCGCTGTATGCGTTTGGCCACGGTGCCGTGCTGACGGTGCTCGGCGCTACCGAAACGCGTGCACTTGGCCGGCTCGGCCTGTATCTGCTGTTGCTCGGCACGCTGCTGTTTGCCGGCAGCCTGGTCGGCGGCGCGCTGCTGCACTGGCCGACCAGCCTGGCACCGATTGGCGGCACCAGCCTGATGCTGGGCTGGGTGGTGCTGGCGATCGGCGCGTTGAGGCGCTGAGCATGCCGCGCCATGCCCGCGGATTCGATGTGGAGGCCGCCTTTGCGTACCTGAGCCGGCGCGATCGCGCGCTGGGCGCGTGGATGAAGCGCATCGGCCCGATCACCGCGCAGCCGGGTTGGCGCAAGCCGTTCGATCCGGTGGACGCGTTGGCGCGCGCGATCCTGTTCCAGCAACTCAGCGGCAAGGCCGCATCGACGATCGTGGCGCGGGTGGAAGCGGCCATCGGTGCGCCGCGCCTGCATGCGGACACGCTCGGTCGCATCGACGACGCGGCACTGCGCGCGTGTGGCGTGTCCGGCAACAAGTCGCTGGCGCTGCGCGATCTGGCGTGCCGCGAGCGCGACGGCGAGATTCCCTCCCTGCGCAGGCTCGCCTTCATGGACGAAGAAGCGATTGTGCAGGCGCTGATCCCGGTGCGCGGCATCGGCCGCTGGACGGTGGAGATGATGCTGATGTTCCGCCTGGGTCGCCCGGATCTGCTGCCCGTCGATGACCTGGGCGTGCGCAAGGGCGCCCAGCGCGTGGACAGGCAGGAACAGATGCCCACGCCGAAGGAGCTGGCCATCCGCGGCGAACGCTGGGCCCCGTACCGCAGCTATGCGGCGTTCTATCTGTGGAAGATCGCCGACTTCAGCGTGGCAGCCAAGGTGCCGACGCCGCGCTCGCAGGAGTAGGGCGTTGGATTGCGCGGTGCGTGCAGCTTGCCGCGCGCATTACGCCGCCGACCAACGCCAGTGCCAGGGCTCGTAGATGATGCCGTAGGGATTGTCGCGCGGATAACTCAGCCGGTAGCCAAAGCGATCCGCGTTGTCGCGCAGCCACGCGAAGGCCGGCGTGGTCTCGAAGGATTCTTCCACCGGCGGCTCGCCGGGCGTGCCGATATCCAGTGCATCGCCGCTGTGGTGTTCGCTGAAGCCGGGCGCGGTGTTGACTGTCATGATCTGCGGCACCGTCAGTCCGCGCGCCAGCTTGCGTTCGAAGATCGCCAGTTGGTAATCGTGGCTGCGATAGCCGGACAACGCATCCAGCAGCACGCCTGCGCGTGCAGCGTCGGCCCGCATCTGTCGCCATGCACGGCTTGCGCCGGCGCTGAGCCACAACGGACGCGCAAAACGATCGCGTCCGGCAAAGTGCAGGGCAGCAGGTTCGGCCACCAGGCTCAGCCCGGTCTGCCGTGGATACGCCTCCACGTCGATTTCCAGTTGCGCCAGCCGCTGCTGCACGTCGCTGACCGGCAACAGCGTGTTCGTACGGTCCGATGCACGCCCGCCTGGCAGTTCCAGCAGCGCCAGTGCCTCGTCCAGCCCCGGCTCGTACGCCAGTCGCGGGATCAGCGGCATCACGCCCTGCGGCAGATGCGCGGCCAGGTGGCGCCCGTCGCGCTTGCGCCGCAGCAGCCAGTCGGCCTGTGCCAGCACGCGTGCATCCGCATTGCCGCGCGCGCGCAGCAGGTCTGCCGGCCACAGTTCGATGGTGCGTGTGTTGAGGAGCAGACGTGGAGAATTGCGCATCCACGCAGCTTAGCGGGTGCTACGTGAGGGCTGCCAGTCCGTAGCGGCGCGAACGCTTGCCTGCAGCGATAAAGATGCTCCGCTGAGCGGCGGCGGGGCGGATGCATGCGAGCGGAAGCTGATCCGTTCTGACGATTACTCACGCCTGTGCTTGTTCAAGCGCTGGCGTCTTTGTCGCCCTGCGGCTTCGGCAGGCGCCCGGCCTTGCGTAGCGCATCGCGCAGCACGTATTCGATCTGCGCGTTGAGGCTGCGCAGTTCGTCGTCGGCCCAGCGCTGCGCGGCGGCCAGCACGTCGGCGTTGATGCGCAGCGGATAGGCCTTCTTCTCGCTCACTCGCGCTCCTGGCGGCCGCTGTGGCGGCGCAGGTGCATCACCATCGACACGATCAACACATTCACGCCGACGAGCATGCCGATCACCACCGCGTAGATGCCGGCGCGGTTGTCGCCGGCCCAGTACAGGCAGGCAGCACCGATCAGGATGACCAGGCTGATCAGGGCCCAGCGCAGCCCCAGGCCGCGCGCGCGGTCGTCGTCGTCCGCACCGATGGAGGCGGCGATTGCCAACGCAGGCAAGCCGGAAAGCGCGACGACCAACGGCACCATGACATTCATTGCATCACCTCAATACAGCGAGCCGGCGTTGACCACCGGTTGGGTACCGCGATCAGAACACAACACGGTGAGCAGGTTGCTGACCATGTGCGCCTTGCGCTCTTCGTCCAACTGCACCACGCCGTTTTTCTGCAGCTCGGCCAGCGCCATTTCGACCATGCCCACCGCACCGGCGACGATGCGCGTGCGTGCGGCGATCACCGCATTGGCCTGCTGGCGTTGCAGCATGGCCTGGGCGATTTCCGGCGCGTAGGCCAGGTGACTGATGCGCGCTTCGATCACGTCCACGCCGGCCTGGGTCAGGCGCTCGTCCAGATGGCGCTTGAGCTGTTCGCTGATTTCGGCCGGATGGCTGCGCAGCGAGATCTGATCGTCTTCGTGCTGGTCGTACGGGTAGCTGGTGGCCATCGCGCGCAGCGCCGCTTCGGACTGGATATGCACGAAGCTTTCGTAATCGTCGACGTTGTAGACCGCCTCGGAGGCATCCAGCACCTGCCACACGATGACCGCGGCGATCTCGATCGGGCTGCCGTCCAGTTCGTTGACCTTGAGCCGGCCGCTCTCGAAGTTGCGCACGCGCTGGCTGACCCGGCGCTTGGCATAGAAGGGGCTGTTCCAGCGCAGGCCCGGGTCCTTGACCGTGCCGACGTACTTGCCGAACAGGCTCAGCACCGCCGCCTGGTTCGGCTCCAGCGTGTACAGGCCGGCCAGCATGAAGATGCCCGCCGCCACCACCAACAGCGCAATCAGGAACCCGGCTGGAGTCGGGCTGCCGGCCGCCAGGGTCGTGAGAATGAACCAGGCGGCGCCCGCGAACGCGGCGCCAGCGGCGAGGATGACCGGGATGCCCGGCAGTGAGCTGATCGGCTTCTCTTTCATGAGGTGGGTGTCCTTAGGGAGTTCAAAAAAGATATCAAAGTGATATCAGTTGATGCAAGTCGCGCAGCCGGCGGCCATGGTGACGGCCCGTTAGAATGGCGGCCCCCTCCCGATCTGGACTGCGCTCATGACTACTCTCGGCACGCCGTTGTCGCCTTCCGCCACCCGCGTGTTGTTGCTGGGCTCGGGCGAGCTGGGCAAGGAAGTGGCGATCGAATTGCAGCGCTTCGGGGTGGAAGTGATCGCCGCCGATCGCTATGCCAACGCGCCGGCGATGCAGGTCGCGCACCGTTCGCACGTGCTGGACATGCTCGATCCCCAGGCGCTGCGCGCGCTGATCGCCCAGGAGCAGCCGCATCTGATCGTGCCGGAGATCGAGGCGATCCATACCGAAACGCTGCTCGCACTGGAGCGGGAGCAGGGCCAGCGGGTCATCCCGACCGCGCGCGCCGCACGCCTGACCATGGACCGCGAGGGCATCCGTCGCCTGGCTGCCGGAACGCTGGGCCTGCCGACCTCGCCGTATCGCTTCGTCGACACGGCTGCCGAGTATCGCGAGGCGATCGCCGCGGTGGGCCTGCCGTGCGTGGTCAAGCCGGTGATGTCGTCCTCGGGCAAGGGCCAGAGCACCTTGCGCAGCGAGGCGGACATCGATGCGGCCTGGGATTACGCGCAGACCGGCGGACGTGCCGGTGCCGGCCGCTGCATCGTCGAGGGCTTCATCGACTTCGATTACGAGATCACCTTGTTGACCGTACGGCACGCCGGTGGCACCTCGTTCTGCGACCCGATCGGGCATTGGCAGAAGGACGGCGATTACCGCGAGAGCTGGCAGCCGCAGCCGATGTCAGCGGCCGCTTTGCAGCGCTCGCAGCAGATCGCGCAGGCCATCACCGACGACCTGGGCGGTCTGGGTCTGTTCGGCGTGGAGTTGTTCGTCAAGGGCGACGAGGTCTGGTTCAGCGAGGTCTCACCGCGCCCGCACGACACCGGCCTGGTCACGCTGGTCTCGCAGGAGCTGAGCGAATTCGCCCTACACGCACGCGCGATTCTCGGCCTGCCGGTCGGTGCGGAAAACGGCGGCGTGATCCGTCAGAGTGGCCCCTCGGCCTCGTGCGCGCTGCTGGCGCACGGTCACGGCGTGCCGGTCTTCGACGATGTTGCGCAGGCCTTGCGTGACCCGGGCACCGCACTGCGCCTGTTCGGCAAGCCGCGCGTGGACGGTCACCGCCGCGTCGGCGTCACGCTGGCGCGTGCGGACAGCATCGACGCCGCGCGCGAGAAGGCGCGGGTAGCCGCAGAGGCAGTGCAGATCCAGCTGGACTGAGCGCTGCGCGGGTCATGGCGCGGTTGCGGCAACCAGCCGCAATCGCACCACAACACAAGCAACCACCCGACGCGTCAAATCCCCAATCCCGAATCACCGCTGCCGAATCACCGCCCCCCAGCCACATCCACCCAAACCGCATGGTGATCGCTGCCATCGGCGATCGCCGCTTCCGGGGTGGTGCTGGCGGGCCAGAAGATGCCGCTGCCGACCAGGGTGAACTGGCGCGAAGGCAGCACGTAGTCCAGCCGCATCGTGCCCGCCTGCGGCCCGAAGTCGCCGGTCACCTGGTGCGGGTCGCCCGCATGTGCAATGCCTTGCGCGGCGTACTCAGCAGTTTTTTCCGGGCCGCCTGCACTCTGCGGCGTGGGGTACTGCAGCACCCGCGGGTGCGTGATCAAGGCGCGGATTGCATCGTGCCGGCCGGCGCCGTCGACCGGGTCGTTATTGAGGTCGCCGAGAATGACGAAGCGCGCATCGGCGGGCAGCCCGCCGCAGCGGCCTTGGTCGTCGCACAGCCAGCTGGCGTCCTTGGGATTGTCCAGATACTCGCGCCATAGCCGCAGCTCGTCGTGGTTGCGGGCGACGTTGCGCTTCTCGGCGCCATCGAACACCGGCGGGGTGGGGTGCGAGACCAGCGCGTGCACCACACCGAGCGGCGTGCGCACCGGCACGTCCCAATGCGATTTGGACGACAGCCGCAGCTGCGCCCAGATCGCGTCGCGATAGAACGCTTGTTTGCTGGACGGGTCGGTCGGGCGCAGCGCACCCGGCAGCGCGCTCCATTTCAGCAACTGGAAACTGCGCACCGCCTGCGTGTCGATCGGGTAGCGCGACAGCACCAGCATGCCGTACTGGCCGGGATGCAATCCGTAACCCCAGGCATCGTTGCCGCGGGTGCGGCCATCGCCACCGACGCTGCCGTTGTTGTCCAGATCCAGGCCGCTCGGCACGCCGGTATTGACCGGGGCCAGGTAGCGATACGGATAGCGCAACGCTTCGCCGCCGCCCGGCTGGGCAACCTGCAGATAGCGCTGCTGGAACAGATCGGCGGCGCGGTGCTCGGGGTCGAAGTCGAACTCGTTGAGCAGCACCAGATCCGGACGCACCCGCTGCAGCACCGCGGCGATCTTGCGCGCATGCGCGCTGTCGCCCTGCAGTTCGCGCACCAGGCCGCCGGCCTGATCCGAATACAGCGAGGTGTTGTAGGTCGCGATGCGCAACTGGGCCGGCGCGGAGGCGGCAGTTGCCTTGGCGCTCGTATCCGGAGAGGTCGCCTGATGTGCGCAGGCGGCGCAGAGCGCGGTCAGCGCAAGCAGTAAGAGAGGTCTGATCATCGCGACATTCTCGCATGTGCAAGACGACAGCCCGATGTCGTCCCGGCGTGGTTCAAACTTCCGGTGCAGCGGCAGGAAGCCCGCGCCATTGGCGGCCGTCGTAGGCCTCCAGCGCGCTGAAGCGGCGCTTGTAGTTCATCTTGGCATGGCCGTCGATCCAGTAGCCCAGATACACATGCGCGCGGCGCTCGCGTTGCGCCCACTGGATCTGCTGCAGGATCGCAAAGGTGCCCAGGCTGCGCGCAGTGGCATCCGGTGCGTAGAACGTATAGACCGCCGACAACGCATGCTCGGTGACATCGGTGACCGCAACGGCGAGCAGCCGCCCCGGCGCGTGCGCCAGTGCGGGTTCGCGGATTTCCAGGAAGCGTCCATGCGACCAGCCGCCGATCAGGAACTGGTCGAATTCGGTGGCACCATGCTCGTCCATGCCGCCGCCGGGATGGCGGTGCTTGAGGTACTGCCGGTACAACGCGAGTTGTTCGTCGGTGCGCTCGGCAGCGACCACGCGCACCACCAGGTCCTGGTTGCGCGCCAGGCAACGGCGCTGGCTGCGATCGGGCCGGAACGCATCCACCGCGATGCGCACCGGCACGCAGGCGCGGCAACGTTCGCAGTGCGGCCGGTAGACCAGATCGCCGGAGCGACGGAATCCCCATGCCAAGGCCTGCGGATAGATCGCACCCAGACGCGGGTCGTGCGGATCCAGCACCAGGTCGCGCGCGCGGCGCTCGGACCAGTAGCCACAGGCATGCTCGCCGGTCTGGAACAGGCGCAGGTCGTCATGGGTGTCGGCGTGGATGGCCATGGCGTCAGGATAGCGCCTGCGCGTCGCAACAGCGGCGACTGTCCGCCGGATGAATACGCCCGGTTGCCGCGTCAACGCGCGCGCCGATGGCTCGTTGATGTGGGTGTTGGTGGCAGCGCACGGTGGATCCGGATGCGCCACCCACGCGATGCGGCCCATGCAGGTGCCGCGTGTGGTTCCCACATTCCAGGAGTTTCTCATGACGTCTCGCAAACCGTTTCTCGCACTGGCCGTGCTGGCTGCCCTGTCCACCGGCGCGGTGTTCGCCGCTCCGCCTGCCGCCGGCGATGCGCCGCGTCCTGCCAAACTCGACAAGAACGGCGATGGCGTGATCGATCGCAGCGAGGCCGCTGCCGACCCCAGGCTGGCCGCACAGTTCGACACGCTGGACACCAACAAGGACGGCAAGCTGTCGCGCGATGAGCGCCCGCATCATCGCGGCCCGGGCCGCGGTGGACGTGGCGAATGGCTGAGCAAGCTCGACACCAACAAGGACGGCCGCATCAGCCGCGAAGAAGCCAAGGCCGACCCCAAGTTCGCCGCGCGCTTCGATGAGATGGATATCAACAAGGACGGCTTTGTCGATCGCGCCGACCGTGAGCTGCGCATGCAGCAGCATCGCGACGCGTGGTTTGCCAAGGCCGATACCGACAAGGACGGCAAGCTGAGCAAGGCCGAGTTCGATGCCGCATCCAAGCAGCGTGGCGAGCATGGCCGCTGGGGTCAGGGCGAGCATGGCGATCACGGCAAGCGTCCAATGCCGGCCAAGCCTGCCGCGGGCAACTGAGTTCATCCAGTCGCTTACCCGGTCGCAGTGCTGCGACCGGGGCAGCGCTGTCGTCATACGCAGCATGTAAACCGCAACACGCAACAAGGCGCCGATCGACCAACGGCCTCCCGCGCAAGCAGGAGGCCGTTTTTGTTGACTGGAATGGTCGCACTTGCTGCATGCGGCGATGGCGCCACGCCGGGATCAGAGCATCCCCAGCTTCATGTAGTGCCGCACGATGGGCAGCATGACCGCCGCCGTGCTCACCAGCATCGCGCCCGGGCTGAACATGCAGCGATACAGCAGCGGTGCTCGCGTGGTGCCGCGTCGTTGCGCATCGCGTTCCAGCATCGGGCGCATGACGCGTGGCAGCACCCGGATGGATTGGTAGTTGAGCACCGCCATGCCTGCGCCCAGCAACAGCAGCGACGTCCATGCGCCGGCATCCAGGCGTTTGAGCAGCAGCGTGCTGCCCACCACCAGCACCGACGTCAGCGTGGTGATGTGCAGGAAACGACGAATCGCCGCTGCTTCGGCGGCGGTCTGCGCAAAGCGCAGCAGATACCAGCACGACCAGTACGTACCGACGCCGGCAACCAGCACGGCGCCGGCGGCGAACAGCGATGGCAGGCCGAGCCAGAGGCTTAGTGCACCGGCCGCGCTACCCCCGCCCAGTGCCGAGCCGGTCAGCCCGCTCACGCCTAATTTGCCCGCGCCCCCCATGCCGGTCAGCACGATGGCCGCGCTCGCGGTACCCGGCGCGGCCAGCAGGGTTGCCGAGGTCACCGCAGTGGCAAAGGCCACACTGGGCGCACTGCCACGGGCGAACTCGCCGAACCGGCGCAGCAGCTCGCCGCGCACGCTGGCACGTGCCCGCGACAGGCGCTTGCGCACGGCTGCATCGCTCAGCCCGAGCAGCGAGGCAACCTGCCGCGAACTCTGGCCTTCGCGATAAAACAGCAGCAGCGTCTCGCGGCTCTCTTCGGGCAATGCAGAAATGATGTCGAGCGCGGCGATTTCTTCTTCCACCTGCAGCAACTGGTCGGTGGGCGAGGGGGCCGGGTCGGCGGCCATCGCGATCGCCAGGTCCGCCGCTTCGCCGCTGAGCGCGCGATGCCGGTTGGCGCGCAGCCAGTCGCGCGCCAGGTTGCGGGTGATCTGCCGCAGCCACGGCAGGAAGCTGGCCGGCTGATGCAGCTGCGCCAGCCGCTGCCAGGCGCGCAGGAAGGCTTCCTGGGCGATGTCTTCGCTGGCGGCGATATCGCGGGTGATCGCCAGTGCGATGGCGGTCACCGTGTTCTGGCAGGCGCGCACGATGCGGCCGTAGGCCTGCTGGCAGCCGGCTGCGGCGACCGGCAATTCGCGTTGCAACATCAGGTCCAGCGTGTCGGTGTGCATCTGCGCAATCCATGTCCTGGTCCCAGCATGACGCAGGCGAGCAGCGGATGTGACCGAGGCGATGGCGGTGGCATCTGGCGCACCGCCGGGTGGCTGCGCTCAGCGCGCCGGCTGGATCCGTACACGCACTTCGTCGTCCTCTGCGGCGGGCGGTGCGGTGGTGGCGGGCGCTGGCTGCGCTGCCGGCGGTGCCACTGGCCTGGCCGCATCCGGGGCATTGCGATGGCGCAGCACCACGAACATGGCGACCGCGCCGATCACCAGCAGCAGCACCAGCCGGATGCGCCAGGCCCAGCTGCGCGCATTGGTGCTCGAGCCGTTTTCGCCGTCGCGGAAGGTGTACTCCACATTCGGCAGATCGCGGCGGGTGGTGTCGAGCAGGCGTGCGTCGCGCAGCAGATCGCGGGCGCGCGGCTGGTCGTCGGCGTGCACGATCCACACCGTGGGGTAGGCCTGGGCGTTGCCCTGTTCGAGATAGCTGAACTGGCCGCTGCGCTTGCTCTCGTAGGAGCGGCCGTTGCTCATGCGCACGTCGATACCGGCGTTGCGCAGGAGATCGGCCACGCCTTCGGCGGTTTCGATACGTTGACTGCTGAAGATCTTGCGCATGCTTAAGGAATGCCAGCGATTGCCGAGCAGGGCGCGCTGCGAATGCGCTTGCTCGAGCTGAAAGAAAGGAGCGGCAAGGACGTCGATCCAGGCCGGAAAGTGCAGGCGGCCATCAGCATGCCTGCGCGCGACGAACGCGGTGCAGCAATCAACATGGCGAGTCGTTTGCCGGCACCGCGATCGCGCTGCCGTCGGGTACCACGCGGATCAGGCCTTCCTGGGTGGTGCTGGCGACCAGCACGCCATCGCGGGTGAAGAACTGCCCGCGCGCCAGGCCGCGCGAGCCCTGTGCGGTGGGGCTGTCGAGTGAGTACAGCAGCCAGTCGTCGGTGCGGAACGGGCGGTGGAACCACAGCGCGTGATCGAGCGAGGCCATCTGCACATTCGGCGTGTAGTAGCTGATGCCGTGCGGAAAGGTGGAGGTGCCCAGCAGCTGAAAATCCGAGGCATAGGCCAGCAAGGCCTGGTGCAGGCCGACGTCGTCGCCGACCGGGTCGCTCAGGCGCAGCCACATCTGCTGGAACGGCGGGCGCTTGGGCGGCTTGAGTTCGTCGCGCGGAAATACATGGCGAAACTCGAACGGGCCGCCACGCGACAGCCAGCGCTGCACCTTGGCAGGCAGTTTCTCCAGCACCTCCGCCGCCAGCGGCGGGGTGGGTTCGATGTCTTCGGGCGGCGGCACCACCGGCATCGCGGACTGGTGTTCGGCGCCGTCTTCGCGCTGCTGGAACGAGGCCGCGCAGAAGAAGATCACCTTGCCATGCTGGATCGCAGTGACCCGGCGCACCGAAAAACTGCCGCCATCGCGGGTGCGATCGACGTCGTAGACGATCGGGTGGTCGATATTGCCGGCGCGCAGGAAATAGGCATGCAGGGAGTGCGCCTGGCGGCCGTTGTCCACGGTGGCCTGCGCGGCGGCCAGCGCCTGGCCCAGCACCTGTCCGCCGAACACGTACTTGGTGCCGATATCGCGGCTCTGGCCGCGGAACAGGTTGTCTTCCAAGCGCTCCAGCGACAGCAGGCTGATCAGTTCGGAGACGACGGGTTCGGCAGTGGCGGACAAGGGGCTGGCCTGGGCATGCGACGGACCGCGATTATAGCGGGCCGCCCCCTGCGCGCCGTGCGGGAGCGGCGTCAGGCCTTCTGCAGCCGCGCCACCAGTCCGTGCAAGGCGGCTTGCGCATCCGGCGCGTACCAGCCGTCGATGAAGCGCTCCAGCTGGATCAGCTCGGGCGCCAGCGCCGCGCGCAGATCGGCGCGGGCAATCGCGCGCGTGGCCAGCATCGGCTGGCGCGGCAGCTGCTGCAGATCCTGCAGCCAGGCCACCGCGCGGGCGGTGACCAACTCGCCATCGACCAGTTCGTCGACCAGGCCGATCGTGACCGCCTGCTCGGCCGGCAGCAGCTGCCCGGAGATCAGCAGGCGCTCGGCGCGGTGCGCGCCGACCACGCGGCGCAACAGGCGCTGGATGCCTTCCGGCGCGGCCAGGCCCACCTGCACCTCGTTCAAGCCGATCGCATAAGGCTTGGCGGTATCGGCGCTGCGCGCCATCACCCGGTAGTCGCAGCACAGTGCCAGCACGCAGCCGCCGGCCGGCGCATGCCCGCCGATGGCCGCAACCACCGGCACGCGGCTGTTGGCCAGCGCCTGCGCGGCCTCGAAGAAGGCCGTCCAGCTGGCCAGCAACGCGGCGCGGTTGGTGCCATGCGCCAGCAGGTGCGGCACGTCCATGCCACCGGAAAAGATCCGCTCGCTGCCCGACAGCACGATGCCGTCGGTTTCCTCGCCGGCCTGCTGCACCGCAACGCTCAGGGCCTGGCACAGCGCGCTGTCCAGTGCATTGACCGGCGGGCGCGCCAGACGGATTTCGCGAAGACGGCCATGGTCTAAGATCTGGATGCTCATTCGGGGCTCCTGGAGGTTGGGTCATGATAGACGGCAGTCGAAACAGGCAGCGCATGTGCGGACGCGTGCTGCTCGGTGCATGGGTGATGCTGGCAAGTGCAGGCGCTGGCGCGCAGTGCCTGCCCGAGTTCAAGGGTGGCTGGATCCGCATTCCGCCACCCGGTGGCATGGGCATGGCAGCGGGCTTCGGGCAGTTCCACAATGGCTGTGCGCAGCCGTCGAAGGTCACCGCGGCCAAGAGCAGCGCGTTTGCCGATGTGTCCATCCACGAGACCACGCAAACCAACGGCGTCAGCCGCATGCGCGCGGTGCCGGAGCTGGCGTTGCCGGCCGGCAAGTCGGTGCCGCTTGCGCCGGGCGGCCTGCATCTGATGCTGATGGAAGCGCGTGCGCCGCTGCAGGAAGGCGCGCAGGTGCCGGTGACCTTTACCTTGCAGGATGGCCGCGAGATCAAGACCACGCTGCAGGCGCGCAAGCGCGCGCCGGGTTCGTAAGCGCGCGCAGTGCGTGGCTGAGCGAGGCTGCAGCCTGCAGGTTGCAGTTCTTGCCGAGCCCACTGCGCGATGTTGCCGACCAAACGCAACGCGTGGTGGCAAGCAGGCAGGCTGCCACTTCACTGTGTCGGTCCGGTCTCGATCACGCGGCCTGTCGGTGGTAGCGCGCAGCGGCAGGACAGGATCGCTGCAAACAACAACGGCGGCTCCCGGAAGAGCCGCCGTCGTCTTATGGCGCTGGAGATCCAGCGCGCAACTGGCAAATCTCAGCTGCTGGCGGCGCGTACCGCGTCCGGCAGCGATGCGCTCTTGCCGGTCTGCGTATCGATCCACACCACCACCACGTTGCCATCGGAATACAGCACGCCCTCGTCCTTCTGGTCGAGGATGCGGTGGCCGATGGTGATGCTGCTGCTGCCCAGCCGCTCGACGAACAGTTCCACCAGGATGTCGTTCGGCCACACCAGCGGGCGCTTGTAGTTGACGTTGGTGGCCGCAACCACCGGCGCGATGCGGTCGGTCATCGCCACGCCTTCAACGCCCAGCATCCAGCGCACGCGCGCTTCCTCCAGATACGAAATGTACTTGGCGTTGTTGACATGGCCCATGCTGTCCATGTCGCGCCAGCGCACGCTGATCGGGATGCGTGCCAACACCTTGTGCTCTTCGCTCATCAGCTTGCCTTCTTCTTTGCGGTTTTCTTGGTGGCGGACTTGGCGACTTTCGCCACCTTCTCCGGTTTGACCTTGCGTGGCGGGCGCGCATCGGGCTTGTTGGCCATCGCCGCCGGCCGGGTCTCGCGCGCCTTCACCGACGGCAGCATCTTGGCCAGGAACTGCCCGGTGTAGGACGCCTTGTGCGCAGCCACATCTTCCGGCGTGCCGGAGACCAGGATGCTGCCGCCGCGATGGCCGCCTTCCGGGCCCAGATCCACGATCCAGTCGGCGGTCTTGATCACGTCCAGATTGTGTTCGATCACCACCACCGTGTTGCCCTCGTCGCGCAGCTTGTGCAGCACGCCGAGCAGCGCTTCGATGTCGTGGAAGTGCAGGCCGGTGGTCGGCTCGTCGAGGATGTACAGGGTGCGTCCGGTATCGCGGCGCGACAGCTCCTTGGACAACTTGACGCGTTGCGCCTCGCCGCCGGACAGCGTGGTCGCGCTCTGGCCCAGCTTGATGTAACTCAGGCCCACATCCACCAGGGTTTCCAGCTTGCGCGCGATCGACGGCACCGGCTCGAACAGCCGCAGCGCGTCCTCGACGGTCATCTGCAGCACGTCGCTGATGTTGAAGCCCTTGTAGCGGATCTCCAGCGTCTCGCGGTTGTAGCGCTTGCCGTGGCAGACATCGCAGGGCACGTAGACGTCGGGCAGGAAGTGCATCTCCACCTTGATCAGGCCATCGCCCTGGCAGGCCTCGCAGCGGCCGCCGCGTACGTTGAAGCTGAAACGACCCGGCGAATAGCCGCGCGCGCGCGCTTCCGGCACCTGCGCGAACAACTCGCGCAACGGGGTGAACATGCCGGTGTAGGTGGCCGGATTGGAGCGCGGCGTGCGCCCGATCGGCGACTGGTCGATATCCACGACCTTGTCGAACAGATCCAGATTCTCCACCTCGCGATGCGCGGCCACCGGATGCGAGGCGCCGTTGATCTCGTTGGCGGCCAGCGAGAACAAGGTGTCGTTGATCAGCGTGGACTTGCCCGAGCCGGACACGCCGGTGATGCAGGTCAACAGGCCTGCCGGAATATCCAGGTCGACATTCTTCAGGTTGTTGCCGGTCGCCCCGCGCAGATGCAGCATCATCTTCGGGTTGGGCTTGTGGCGCTGCTTGGGAATCTCGATGCGGCGCTTGCCCGACAGGTATTGGCCGGTCAGCGAGCCGGGCGCATCCAGGATGTCCTGCAACGAGCCTTGCGCGCAGATTTCGCCACCGTGCACGCCGGCGCCGGGGCCGATGTCCAGCACGTAATCGGCCAGGCGGATCGCGTCTTCGTCATGCTCGACGACGATGACGGTATTGCCCAGATCGCGCAGCCGCGTCAGCGTGCCGAGCAGGCGTTCGTTGTCGCGCTGATGCAGGCCGATCGACGGCTCGTCCAGCACATACATCACCCCGACCAGGCCGGCGCCGATCTGGCTGGCCAGCCGGATGCGCTGCGCCTCGCCACCGGACAAGGTATCGGCCTTGCGTTCCAGGGTCAGGTAATCCAGGCCCACGTCGACCAGGAAGCCCAGCCGCTCGCCGATCTCCTTGACGATCTTGCTGGCGATCTCGCCACGCCAGCCCGGCAGTGACAAGCCGCGGAAAAAGCTCAGCGCCTCGTTGACCGGCAGCACCACCAGCTCGGGCAGCGGGCGGTCGGCGACGAACACGTTGCGCGCGGCACGATTCAGGCGCGTGCCGTTGCAGGCCGGGCAGGGCTGCTGGCTGACGTATTTGGTCAGCTCTTCGCGCACGGCTGGAGACTCGGTTTCGCGGTAGCGGCGTTCCAGGTTCGGCAGGATGCCCTCGAAACGGTGCTTGCGGGTGGTGCGCCCGCCCGCGTCGGTGAAGTAGGTGAAACTGATCACCTCATCGCCGCTGCCGAACAGCACCGCCTGGCGCACCTTGGCCGGCAGCGTGTTCCACACCGCGTCCACGTCGAACTTGTAGTGCTTGGCCAGCGAGGCGATCAGCTGGAAATAATAGGCATTGCGCCGATCCCAGCCGCGCACCGCGCCGGCCGACAGCGACAGCTCCGGATGCACCACGACGCGATCCGGGTCGAAGAACTCGGCCACGCCCAGGCCGTCGCAGCTGGGGCAGGCGCCCACCGGTGCGTTGAACGAAAACAGCCGCGGTTCCAGCTCCGGCAGCGAGTAATCGCAGACCGGGCAGCTGTACTTGGACGAGAACAGGTGCGGGGCCGCGGCCGGGTCGTCCAGCGACTGCACCGCGACCATGCCTTCGCCGAGCTTGAGCGCAGTCTCGAAACTTTCCGCCAGCCGTTGCTTGATGTCTTCGCGCGGACGGAAGCGGTCGATCACCGCCTCGATGGTGTGCTTCTGGCGCAGCGCCAGCGGCGGCACCGCGTCGATCTCGTACAGCTCGCCGTCCACGCGCACGCGCACAAAGCCCTGCGCGCGCAGTTGCTCGAACACCTGCGCATGCTCGCCCTTGCGTTCGCGGATCACCGGCGCCAGCAGCATGTAACGCTGCTCCTGGTCCTGCGTGAGCATGTGGTCAACCATCTGGCTGACGGTCTGCGCCTCCAGCGGGAAGCCGTGGTCCGGGCAGCGCGGCTGACCGACGCGCGCGTACAGCAGTCGCAGGTAGTCGTAGATCTCGGTGATCGTACCGACCGTGGAGCGCGGGTTGTGCGAGGTCGATTTCTGTTCGATCGAAATCGCCGGGGACAGGCCTTCGATGTGGTCCAGGTCCGGCTTTTCCATCACGCTGAGGAACTGGCGCGCATACGCCGACAGCGACTCGACGTAGCGGCGCTGGCCTTCTGCATAGATGGTGTCGAACGCCAACGACGACTTGCCCGAGCCGGACAGGCCGGTGATCACGATCAGTTTGTCGCGAGGCAGGTCGAGGTCGATGTTCTTGAGGTTGTGCGTCCGCGCGCCGCGGATGCGGATGAAATCCATCGCCATGGGGGATCCGATGTCGGGCCGGCGAACCGGCAGTGGTGCGAGCGTGCTCAGCAGGAATGAGTGGCAGTCGATCAGCCTACCCGCCGACCTAGGTGAGGGCAATTGCCCCAAATGCCAGTCTGACCGGGCGCCTGTGGCGGCCGGATGATGCGTTGCACGGGTGGATCGGGCGGGGCCACGACTGGCTGGCCGGCAGGTTGACCCCAAACCCCGCCAGCCCGTACAATTCCGCTCCTGTCTGCCCTAGGGCACGTCAGTGCGACCATAATAACTACAGAGGAAAACCTGGTCATGTACGCAGTTCTGGTAACCGGCGGTAAGCAATACCGCGTCGCGCAGGGCGAAACGCTCCGCGTGGAAAAGCTCGAAGTCGAAGCTGGCAACGAGATCAAGTTCGACACCGTCCTGATGTTGGGCGATAGCGATGGCATCAAGCTGGGCGATGCGCTGAAGGGCGCCTCGGTCACCGCCAAGGTCGTGGCCCACGGCCGCGCCGACAAGGTGCGCATCATCAAGTTCCGTCGCCGCAAGCACCACATGAAGCGTCAGGGACACCGTCAGTACTACACCGAAATCGAGATCACCGGCATCGCCGGTGGCGATAAGAAGTAAGGAGAACCAGTCATGGCACACAAAAAAGGCGTAGGTTCCTCGCGCAACGGTCGCGATTCCAACCCGAAGTATCTGGGTGTGAAGATCTTCGGTGGCCAGGCCATCGATGCCGGCAACATCATCGTGCGTCAGCGTGGCACCCAGTTCCATCCGGGCGCCGGCGTCGGCCTCGGCCGTGACCACACCCTGTTCGCGCTGGTCGACGGCAAGGTGGAGTTCTCGGTCAAGGGTGCGAAGAAGCGTCGTACCGTCAGCGTGGTTGCCGAGGCGTAATCGCCCGTTCCATGCAGGCCAGTCCGTCAGGCATCCATGCCTGGCGGACGAGACGGAAAGCCCCGCTTTTGCGGGGTTTTTCGTTTGACGGCCGGGAGTGGGAAATAGGGAATCGGGAATCGGAAAAGCCGGCTCCTGGTTTCTTCTCGCTCTTTGCTGTCTTGCTGGTGAGTGCGCTCGCCGGCAAGGGTCAGGCTGGTTTCTTTGGCCGATTCCCTATTCCCCATTCCCAATTCCCGGTTGCAAGCTCATGAAGTTAGTCGACGAAGCAGAAATCCTGGTCAGTGCCGGCAATGGCGGCAATGGCTGTGTCGGCTTTCGCCGCGAGAAGTTCATCCCGCTCGGTGGGCCCGATGGTGGCGACGGCGGTAACGGCGGCAGCGTGTGGATCGTGGCCGACGAGAACGTCAATACGCTGGTCGACTTCCGGCATGAGCGGACCTTCAAGGCGCAGCGCGGCGAGAACGGCATGGGTCGCCAGGCCTACGGCAAGGGCGGCGAAGACCGCATCATCGTGGTGCCGGTCGGCACCGTGGTGATGAACGTGCAGACCGACGAAGTCATCGGCGACCTGACCCAGCATGGCGATCGCCTGCTGGTGGCCAAGGGCGGCAAGGGCGGCCTGGGCAACATGCATTTCAAGAGCTCGGTCAACCGTGCGCCGCGCCAGTCCACCACCGGTGAAGAGGGCGAGGAGCGGTTGCTCAAGCTGGAGCTGAAGCTGCTGGCCGATGTTGGCCTGCTGGGCTTTCCCAATGCGGGCAAGAGCACCCTGATCCGCGCGGTGTCCTCGGCAACCCCGAAGGTGGCCGATTACCCGTTCACCACCCTGTACCCGAATCTGGGCGTGGTCAGCGTCGAGGCGTATCGCAGCTTCGTCATCGCCGACGTGCCGGGCCTGATCGAGGGCGCGGCCGACGGTGCCGGGCTGGGCACGCAGTTCCTGCGCCATCTGCAGCGCACCCGTCTGCTGCTGCATCTGGTGGACATTTCGCCGATGGATGGTGGGGTGGAGGCGTCGCCGGTGGATCAGGTGCGCACCATCGAGCGCGAGCTGGAGCGCCACGATCCCGAGTTGCTGAAGAAGCCGCGCTGGCTGGTGCTCAACAAGGCCGACCTGATGTTCGAGGACGAGGCGCGCGCTGCGGCCGAGACGATCGTGGCCGAACTCGGCTGGACCGCGCCGTGGTATCTGGTCTCGGCGCTGGGCCGCGATGGCACCTTCCCGATCATGAAGGACATCATGGCGTTCTTCGACCGGCAGCGCGAGGACGAGCTCGAGGCGCGCAATGCCGGCTGAGCGCATGCGCAGGCACACAAAAAACCCGGCCAAGGCCGGGTTTTTCTATGCCACCGCAGGCCAGGCCTGCGGTGATGCCAACACGGCTCGCTTACGCGGCCTTGATGGCCTTGATGCGAGCGGTCAGACGGCTCTTGTGACGCGCAGCCTTGTTCTTGTGAATCAGGCCACGGGCGCTGAAACGGTCGAGAATGGGCTGGGCAACGGCGAAAGCAGCTTCGGCGCCTGCAGCATCGTTGGCGTCAAGGGCCTTGATCACCTTCTTGACGGCGGTGCGCAGCATCGAACGCTGGCCCGTGTTGCGCTCATTGCGCACGACGGTCTGCTTGGCGCGCTTCTTGGCGGACTTGATATTGGCCACGGTGGTGGGTTCCTGAAAAATCGGTGTAGTGGAAAAAGCAAGCGGGAAAGTATGATGGGCTTAGTTATGTACGTCAAGTCAGTTGTCAAGAGGGATGCAGCGTGAGCAAGCCCGGCATGTTGAGAGGCCTGCTCTCATTCAGTAGTATGACCATGGTGTCACGGGTGTTGGGCCTGATCCGCGACCAGGCGATCTCCACCACCTTCGGCGCCAATGCGGTGACCGACGCGTTCTGGGTGGCGTTCCGGATCCCCAATTTCCTGCGGCGGCTGTTTGCCGAGGGCTCGTTCGCCACCGCCTTCGTGCCGGTGTTCACCGAGGTCAAGGAGACCCGCCCGCATACCGACCTGCGCGAGCTGATGTCGCGGGTATCCGGCACGCTCGGTGGCATGCTGCTGCTGATCACCGCGCTGGGGCTGATCTTCACCCCGCAGCTGGCGTCTGTGTTTTCCGATGGCGCGGCCACCGATCCGGATAAATACGGCCTGCTGGTGGACTTGTTGCGGCTGACGTTTCCGTTTCTGTTGTTCGTCTCGTTGACCGCGCTGGCGGGCGGGGCGCTCAACAGCTTCCAGCGGTTTGCGATTCCGGCGCTGACGCCGGTGATCCTCAACCTGTGCATGATCGCTGGCGCGCTGTGGCTGGCGCCGCGGCTGGACGTGCCGATCCTGGCGCTGGGCTGGGCGGTGCTGGTTGCCGGTGCGCTGCAGTTGCTGTTTCAGCTGCCGGCGCTGAAGGGCATCGACCTGTTGACGCTGCCGCGCTGGGGCTGGACGCACCAGGATGTGCGCAAGGTGCTGACCCTGATGATTCCGACCCTGTTCGGTTCGTCGATCGCGCAGATCAACCTGATGCTGGACACGGTGATCGCCGCGCGGCTGGCCGACGGCTCGCAGTCGTGGCTGTCGCTGGCCGACCGGTTCCTGGAGCTGCCGCTGGGCGTGTTCGGGGTGGCGCTGGGCACGGTGATCCTGCCGGCGCTGGCGCGCCATCACGTCAAGACCGACCGCAGCGCGTTTTCCGGTGCGCTGGACTGGGGATTCCGCACCACGCTGCTGATCGCGATGCCGGCGATGCTCGGCTTGCTGCTGCTGGCCGAGCCGCTGGTGGCGACCTTGTTCCAGTACCGCCAGTTCACCGCCTTCGATACGCGCATGACCGCGATGTCGGTCTACGGCCTGAGCTTCGGCCTGCCGGCGTACGCCATGCTCAAGGTGTTGTTGCCGGCCTTCTACGCCCGGCAGGACACCCGTACCCCGGTGCGTGCCGGCGTGGCGGCGTTGATCGCCAACATGGTGTTCAACTTCGCGTTGCTGGCGGTGGTCTACCAGATCATGGTGCCGCCCGAGCTCAAGGCGCAAGGCGTGATGCAGGCGCTGGGCAAGCAGCCGGGCCTGCATCTGGCACTGGGCATTGCCAGCGCGCTGTCCAGTTATCTCAACCTGGCTTTGCTGTGGTACTGGCTGGGCAAGTCCGGCGTGTACCAGCGCCGGCCGGGTTGGGCTGGCTATGCGCTGCGCCTGCTGCTGGCATGCGCGGCGATGGTGGCGGTGCTGTTGAGCCTGCTGTGGTGGCTGCCATCGTTCACCGTGATGGACAAGTGGGATCGCATCGGCTGGCTGGCGGTGCTGGTCGGCAGCGGTGGGGCGACCTACCTGGTGGCGCAAGTGGCGCTGGGATTGCGGCCGCGGCATCTGCGCGAGGGCTAGTCGTCCGCCGAGCTGGCCGTGCGGGTGCACAGCCAGCCGTCATGCACGGTGGGCGGGCCAGTCCCGGGCCGGGAAGGCGCGCAATCGTCTGCCCGCTTCCGGGACGCGGCGGCACAGGCCCGGGGCCGCGCCCATGCGGATTGATAGGCACGGCTATACTTGCGGGTTATGCATCAACGAGGGTCGGCCGGCAGGCTGGCATCTGTTTGGATCGAGGAATGAGCAGGCTGTTTAGAGACGTCGAGGGCGGGACCCTGTTCCCGCACGGAAGCGTGGTCTGCATCGGCGCCTTCGATGGCCTGCACCTGGGGCATCGGGCATTGGTGCAGCACGCGGTCGCGCGCGCGCGCGCGCTGGGGGTGCCGGCGGTGGCGGTGAGCTTCGAGCCGCTGCCGCGCGAGTTTTTCGCCCCGGCCGCGCCGCCGCCGCGGCTGACCCTGGCCCGCGCCAAGATCGAAGGGCTGCACGGCTACGGTGCCGACAGCGTGGGCATGATCCGTTTCGATGGTCGCCTGTCGGCGATGAGTGCCGAAGACTTCGTGCGCCTGGCCCTGGTTGGCCGGCTGTGTGCCAAAGAGGTCTGGATCGGCCCGGAGTTCCGTTTCGGCCATCGGCGTGGCGGCGATATCGGCCTGCTGCGCTCGCTTGGTGACCACTACGGCTTTGCAGCGGGCGAAATCGCGCCGGTGCACCTGCACGGCGAGCGCATCTCGGCCACGCGCATCCGCGAGCTGCTGGGCGCGGGCGAGTTCGCGCACGCCGGGCAATTGCTTGGCCGTCCGTATGCCATCGGCGGGCGGGTGGTGCGCGGCAAGCAGCTTGGCCGCACCCTGGGCTACCCCACTGCCAATCTGCGCTTTCCGCGCACGCCGGCGCTGTCGGGCATTTACGCGACCTGGGTGCATGGCGTGGCCGAGCGGCCGTGGCCGTCGGTCTCGAGCTTTGGCACACGCCCGACCGTGGCCGGCGTGGAGCCGCTGCTGGAAGCGCATCTGTTCGATTTCCAGGGCGATCTGTATGGCCGGCATATCGAGGTCGAATTCGTCGCCAAGCTGCGCGACGAAGAGAAGTTCGATGGCCTGGACGCGCTGACGGTGCAGATGCATCGTGATGCCGAGCAGGCGCGTGCGGTGTTGGACAGGCACGCAGTTTCTGCAACACATGCGAGTTGCTCGCAACGGCCCGCCTATGATGCGAGTCCCTCGCAGGAGCCGACCTATGATGCGAGTCCCTCGCAAGAGCCCGCACATCCATGTGCGGACTTATCAAAAAATCCAGCGCAACGGTAGAGACCTGTGACCCAAGACTACAAAGCCACTCTCCATCTGCCCGCGACGGAATTCCCGATGCGCGGCGACCTGCCCAAGCGCGAGCCGGCGATGCTGGACCGCTGGGAGCGCGAGGGGCTGTACGCGCAACTGCGCGCCAATGCGGCAGGGCGCCCGCTGTTCGTGCTGCACGACGGCCCGCCATATGCCAATGGTCAGATCCATCTGGGCCATGCGGTCAACAAGATCCTCAAGGACATCATCGTCAAGTCGAAGTATCTGGCTGGCTTCGATGCGCCCTACATCCCGGGCTGGGATTGCCACGGCCTGCCGATCGAGATCGCGATCGAGAAAAAGTACGGCAAGGTCGGCGTCAAGCTCGACGCAGCCGAGTTCCGCCAGAAGTGCCGTGAGTACGCCACCGAGCAGATCGATCTGCAGCGCCGCGATTTCAAGCGCCTGGGCGTGATCGGCGATTGGGACAACCCGTACAAGACGCTGGATTTCCGCTTCGAAGCCAACGAGATCCGCGCGCTGGCCAAGGTGGTCGACAATGGCCATCTGACCCGTGGCGTGAAGCCGGTGCACTGGTGCTTCGACTGCGGCTCGGCGCTGGCCGAAGCCGAGATCGAATACGCCGACAAGGTGTCGCCGACGGTGGATATCGCCTATCCGGCGCGCGATCCGGCGGCTGTCGCTGCTGCCGCGTTCGGCGCCAGCCTGCCGGCGGGCGTAGGCTTGGCGGTACCGATCTGGACCACCACCCCGTGGACACTGCCGGCGTCGCTGGCGGTGAGCCTGGGCGCGGAACTGGACTACGTGCTGGTCGAAGGCCCGGCCGATCGCGGCCAGCCGCGCTGGCTGGTGATCGCCGAGGCCCTGGCCGGCAAGGCGCTGGCGCGCTATGGCGTGGACACGGTGGTGGTGCACGGCCATGCCAAGGGCGCGGCGCTGGAGCAGATGCTGCTAAACCACCCGTTCTATGCCGAGCGCGAGATCCCGCTGCTGCTGGGCGACCACGTGTCGGCCGAGGACGGTACCGGCGCGGTGCACACGGCACCGGGCCATGGCCAGGAGGACTACCAGGTCTCCAAGCAGTACGGCCTGCTCGAGCGTTACGGCGCTGCGCAGATCAACCCGGTGGACGGGCGCGGCGTGTACCTGCCGTCGACGCCGCCGCTGGGCGACACCGTGCTGGCCGGGCTGCACATCTGGAAGGCCAACGACATCATCATCGATGCGCTGCGCGACACCGGCGTGTTGCTGGCGGCCAGCAAGATGGAGCACAGTTATCCGCATTGCTGGCGGCACAAGACGCCGATCGCGTTCCGCGCCACGCCGCAGTGGTTCATCTCGACGGAGCAGGCCAACCTGCGCGCCGATGCGCTCAAGGCCATCGACAACGTGCACTGGTATCCATCCTGGGGCCAGGCGCGTATCGCCGGCATGGTCGATGGACGTCCGGACTGGACCATCTCGCGCCAGCGCACCTGGGGCGTGCCGATCGCCTTGTTCGTGCACCGCGAAACCGGCGAGCCGCATCCGCGCAGCACCGAGTTGCTGCGCCAGGTCGCCGACCGGGTGGAACTGGGCGGCGTGGACGTGTGGTACACGCTGGATGCGGCCGAACTGCTGGGCGACGAGGCGGCCGATTACGACAAGATCACCGACATCCTGGATGTGTGGTTCGACTCCGGCGTGACCCATGAAGCGGTGCTGGTGGACCGCGGCCTGCCCAAGCCGGCCGACCTGTACCTGGAAGGCTCCGACCAGCACCGTGGCTGGTTCCAGTCCTCGCTGCTGACCGGCGTGGCGATGGACAAGGCGGCGCCGTATAAGCAGTGCCTGACCCACGGCTTCACCGTGGACGAGCACGGCCGCAAGATGTCCAAGTCGTTGGGCAACGGCATTGAGCCGCAGGACATCATGAAGACCCTGGGCGCGGACATCCTGCGCCTGTGGATCGCCTCGGCCGATTACAGCAACGAGATGTCGCTGTCGCAGGAGATCCTCAAGCGCAACGCCGATGCGTATCGCCGCCTGCGCAATACCGCACGCTTCCTGCTCGGCAACCTGCATGGCTTTGATCCGCTGCAGCACCTGGTGGCGCTGGACGACATGGTGCTGCTGGACCGCTGGATCGTGCACCGCGCGCACGAGCTGCAGGAAAAGATCGCTGCCGCGTATGCGCGTTACGACTTTGCCGAAATCGTGCAGGCGCTGCTGAATTTCTGCAGCGTCGACCTGGGCTCGCTGTATCTGGATGTGACCAAGGACCGCCTGTACACGATGGCCGAGGATGCGCGCGGCCGCCGTTCGGCGCAGAGCGCGATGTATCACGTGGTCGAGGCGTTCGTGCGCTGGATCGCGCCGGTGCTGAGCTTCACCGCCGAGGAACTGTGGGGTTATCTGCCGGGCAAGCGGGTCGACAACGTGTTGTTCGCCACCTGGTACGACGGCCTGGCGCCGTTGCCGGCCGATGCCGCGCTGAGCAGTGCCGATGTCGACAGGCTGCTGGCCTTGCGCGAGCAGGTGGCCAAGGTGCTGGAGCCGATGCGTGCCAACGGGGCGATCGGCGCGGCGCTGGAAGCGGAGATCACCGTGGCCGCCGATGCGCAGACCGCCGCGCGCTGGCAGCCGCTGGCCGACGAGCTGCGCTTCCTGTTCATCAGTGGCGATGTGACCGTGACTGCGGCCAGCACCGACGACATCTTCGTCAGCGCGCAGCCGACCAGCAAGGCCAAGTGCGTGCGTTGCTGGCACCACCAGGCCAGCGTGGGCAGCGATCCGCGTCACCCGGAACTGTGCAGCCGCTGCGTCAGCAATATCGAAGGCCCCGGCGAGCAACGCCGCTGGTTCTGACGGGGTTGCGTGAAGGCGCGTGGCGGGCAGGTCCTGCCACGCGCTATCGAGACCCGTACGGGCTGGCGTGTGCCTCTGTCGCGGCATCATGGGCAGGCGCTGGTGCCGGATGACGAGTGCCCCGGCGCTGCATGCAGTCCCTTGCTGAAGCGTGGCGCATGCGGCACGGCGGGGCAGGGTGGCCGGCTCCGGTGCCCATGCCATCCTTGCCAGCCTGTCATCCCGCTTTCGTCAGCTTCATCTGCCACCGCCCTTACTTATCGCCATCCAGGCATCTTCTCCGACGTCGGAGAAGTCACCACCAACTGCGACCTTCCGACATGAGTCAACGCCCCAAACCCTCCGCCCTGATCTGGCTGCTGCTGTCGGCACTCGTGGTCGGGCTGGACCAGTGGAGCAAGGCCTGGGTGCTGTCCAGCCTGCCCGAGTACACCCCGGTGCCGGTGATCGACGGCTTCTGGAACTGGTACCGCACCTACAACACCGGCGCGGCCTTCAGCTTCCTGAGCGATGCCGGCGGCTGGCAGCTGTGGTTCTTCACCGCGCTGGCGGTGGGCATCAGTGGGCTGCTGGCGTTCTGGCTGTCGCGCACCGCACGCAGCGAATGGCGCAGCGCGCTGCCGTATGCGCTGGTGATCGGCGGGGCGATCGGCAACGTGATCGACCGCCTGATGCACGGCCATGTGGTCGATTTCATCCAGTGGTACATCGGCAGCCACACCTGGCCGTCGTTCAACATCGCTGACTCGGCGATCGTCGGCGGCGCCATCGGGATCGCGGTATTCGGTCTGTTCGACAAGTCCGGCAAGCGCGAGTCGGGAATGCGGAAGTAGGAATCGACGCTGAAGTCGCGGCGCACCGGCGCCGCCCGGTCCCATCCTCCATTCCCCATTCCCGTAGAATGCCCGCCATGGATGTCCTGCTCGCCAATCCCCGTGGTTTCTGTGCCGGTGTCGACCGCGCGATCGAGATCGTCAAGCGTGCGATCGAAACGCTGGGCGCGCCGATCTATGTGCGCCATGAAGTGGTACACAACCGTTTTGTGGTCGACGACCTCAAGCAGCGCGGCGCGGTCTTTGTCGAGGAATTGGACGAGGTGCCCGACAACGCCACGGTGATCTTCAGCGCGCACGGCGTCTCGCAGGCGGTGCGTCAGGAAGCCGAGCGCCGCGGGCTCAAGGTGTTCGACGCGACCTGCCCGCTGGTGACCAAGGTGCATTTCGAGGTGGCGCGGCATTGCCGGGCCGGCCGCGACGTGGTGTTGATCGGCCACGCCGGGCATCCGGAAGTGGAAGGCACGATGGGGCAGTGGAGCCGTGAGCGCGGCCCGGGCACGATCTATCTGGTCGAGGACATCGAGCAGGTCGCCACGTTGCAGATCCGCCAGCCGGAGAACCTTGCCTACACCACCCAGACCACGCTGTCGGTGGACGACACCATGGGCATCATCGAGGCCCTGCGTGCGCGCTTCCCGGCGATGCAGGGGCCGCGCCACGACGACATCTGCTACGCCACCCAGAACCGCCAGGATGCGGTGCGCGATCTCGCGCGCCAGTGCGATCTGGTGCTGGTGGTTGGTTCGCCCAACAGCTCCAATTCCAATCGCCTCAGCGAGCTGGCCCGGCGCGACGGGGTGGAGTCCTACCTGATCGACAACGCCGGCGAGATCGACCCGGCCTGGATCGTCGGCAAGCAGCACATCGGCCTGACCGCCGGCGCCTCCGCACCACAGGTGCTGGTCGATGGCGTGCTGGCGCGGCTGCGCGAGCTGGGCGCCGAGGGTGTGTCCGAGCTGGAAGGCGAGCCGGAATCGATGGTGTTCGCGCTGCCCAAGGAACTGCGGTTGCGTCTGGTCAGCTGACAGCGGGTGCTCCGGGCTGGCTGAGCCGGCGTCGAGTGCATGCGGCAAGTCCGGGCGTTTCGCAGTTGCAGGAGGCCATCGTTCGAAGGCCACAGCGCCGGGCTCGAGGCCGGGATGCGTAGTCCGCCGCCTGGCGGCGATTGACCGGGCACCGGCTCCGCTCCTACAATTCACGGCTCGCCGGAATAGCTCAGTTGGTAGAGCGGCGCATTCGTAATGCGTAGGTCGTAGGTTCGATTCCTATTTCCGGCACCATCGCTTCAGCACTGGGTCGACCATTGGTCGGCCCAGTTGCGTTTTGGGCCGATCACGCACATCCCGGCGCTGCGCCGCCATATACGCCGCACATCACGCAGGCCTCAATCGATGGCCGCAACCGCATCTTTGCCGCCCCGCGCAGCGCTGCGACAACATGTCGCACAGTTTTGCGCGCATTAATTGCGACAGATCATTGCCGATGGGTTTCGTGCAGGTGCAGCAAAGTCTAAAATCAGGGAGCTAACTCGTGTCTTCGGTCTGCGTGGCCGCCTTCCCCCGGGAAGCGCGCCTTCAGGACGAGTCCACATGGATACGACGAACGAGGCTGGCGTTCCTTCGCACTTGGATCGACCGATGATTCCGTTGAAACATCTCGGGCGTGTACTTCGTCCAGGCCTGATGCTGCCGTTCCTGCTGTTGGCAGGCTGCAACTCGGCCA
Organism: Xanthomonas arboricola pv. juglandis; assembly: GCF_001013475.1. Lineage (GTDB taxonomy): Bacteria > Pseudomonadota > Gammaproteobacteria > Xanthomonadales > Xanthomonadaceae > Xanthomonas > Xanthomonas arboricola. The sequence continues at coordinate 147,903 of NZ_JZEF01000001.1, forward strand.
TTCTCAATCCGAAAGGCCAGATCGGCCACGACGAGAAGCAGCTGCTGATCACCTCGGTCGTGCTGATGCTGATCGTGGTCATCCCGGTGATCGTGATGACGATTGCGTTCGCGTGGAAATATCGCGCGTCCAACACGAAGGCGCGCTACGAGCCGGACTGGTCGCACTCCACCGCCATCGAAGTGGTGGTGTGGTCGATCCCCTGCGTGATCATCCTGGTGCTGGCGGTGCTGACCTGGCGCTCCTCGCACGCGCTGGACCCGTACCGGCCGCTGGATTCGGACGTCAAGCCGATCACCATCGAAGCGGTGTCGCTGGACTGGAAGTGGATGTTCATCTACCCGGACCAGAACATCGCCACGGTCAACGAGATCGCGTTCCCGGTGCATACGCCGCTGAACTTCAAGATCACCTCCGATACGGTGATGAACTCGTTCTTCATCCCGCACCTGGGCACGATGATCTACGCGATGGCCGGCATGGAAACCAAGCTGCACCTGGTGGCCAACGAGCCGGGCGAATACTTCGGCCTGTCGACCAACTACAGCGGTCACGGCTTCTCGAAGATGAGCTTCAAGGCGCATGCGGTCGATCAGGCCGGCTTCGATGCGTGGGTGGCCAAGGTCAAGGCATCGCCGACCGCGTTGAACGCCGCCGAGTACCAGGTGCTGGCGGCCAACCGCAACGACAAGGAACAGTATCCGGTCACCTACTACTCGTCGGTGCAGGACGGCATGTTCCGCTCGCTCGTCGACAAATACATGAATGGTCCGGGCCATAACAAAGGCCATGGCGACCATCAGGCAGCGGCTGCAGAGCCGGTTGCCATGTGCACTTCTGGAGACAAGTGATGCTAGGCAAACTTACGATCGAGGCGGTTCCGTACCACGAGCCGATCATCATGGTCGCACTCGGTGGTGCCGGCCTGCTCGGCCTGCTCATCGCGGGCGCCATCACCAAGTACAAGCTGTGGGGCTACCTGTGGAACGAGTGGTTCACCTCAGTGGATCACAAGCGCATTGGTGTGATGTACATCATCGTGGCGCTGGTCATGTTGCTGCGCGGCTTCGCCGATGCGGCGATGATGCGCACCCAGCAGGCGCTGGCGGGTAACGGCGGCGAAGGTGTGCTGCCGCCGCACCACTACGACCAGATCTTCACCGCGCACGGCGTGATCATGATCTTCTTCATGGCCATGCCGTTCATGACCGGCCTGTTGAACCTGATCGTTCCGCTGCAGATCGGCGCACGCGACGTGGCGTTCCCGTTCCTGAACTCGCTGAGCTTCTGGCTGTTCGTGGCCGGTGCGGCGCTGATCAACATCTCGCTGGGTGTCGGCGAATTCGCGCAGACCGGCTGGCTGGCCTATCCGCCGTTGTCTGGGCTGGAATACAGTCCGGGGGTCGGTGTCGATTACTACATCTGGGCGTTGCAGGTCTCAGGCCTGGGCACCTTGCTGACCGGCATCAACTTCTTCGTGACGATCATGCGGATGCGCGCGCCGGGCATGACCCTGATGCGCATGCCGATCTTCACCTGGACCGCGCTGATCACCAACATCCTGATCATCGCCGCATTCCCGATCCTGACCGTGGCGCTGGCGCTGCTGGGTGCCGACCGTTACCTGGGCACGCACTTCTTCACCAATGACGGTGGCGGCAACGCCATGATGTACGTCAACCTGATCTGGATCTGGGGTCACCCGGAAGTCTATATCCTGATCCTGCCGGCGTTCGGCATCTTCTCCGAGTTGATCGCGACCTACAGCCGCAAGCGCCTGTTCGGCTACACCTCGATGGTCTACGCGACCTCGTGCATTGGCGTGCTGTCGTTCGTGGTGTGGTTGCACCACTTCTTCACCATGGGCTCGGGTGCCAACGTCAATGCGTTCTTCGGCATCACGACGATGATCATCTCGATCCCGACCGGCGTGAAGATCTTCAACTGGCTGTTCACCATGTTCCGCGGCCGTGTGCACATGACCTCGCCGGTGTTGTGGACGATAGGCTTCATCATCACCTTCACCATCGGCGGAATGACCGGCGTGATGCTGGCGATCCCGGCCGTGGACTTCGTGCTGCACAACAGCCTGTTCCTGATCGCCCACTTCCATAACGTGATCATCGGCGGCGTGGTGTTCGGTTACCTGGCCGGCCTGACCTACTGGTTCCCGAAGGCGTTCGGCTTCAAGCTCAACGAGAAGATCGGCAAGGCCTCGTTCTGGTGCTGGATCATCGGCTTCTTCGTGGCCTTCATGCCGCTGTACGTGCTCGGCTTCATGGGCATGACCCGTCGCATGAACACCTACAACCACCCCGAGTGGGCGCCGTGGCTGTACGTCGCTGCGGCCGGTGCTGCGATCATCGGCCTGGGTATCTTCCTGAACCTGGTGCAGATCGGTTACAGCGTCTGGAAGCGCAAGGAGCACATGGACTACACGGGCGATCCGTGGGATGGCCGTACGCTGGAGTGGGCCACCTCCTCGCCGCCGCCGTTCTACAACTTCGCCGTGCTGCCGCACATCGACGACCGCGATCAGTTCTGGGCCGACAAGCAGAACGGCAAGGGCTGGGTGCGTCCGTCCAAGTACGAGGCGATCCACATGCCGCGCAATACCGGGGCAGGCGTGTATATCGGTGCCTTCAGCGTGCTGATGGGCTTCGGTCTGATCTGGCACATCTGGTGGCTGGCCATCATCGGCCTGGTCGGCATGATCGGCAGCTTCATTGCGCGCACCTTCGATGACGACATCGATTACTGGGTGCCGGCCGACGAAGTGGAGCGCATCGAAAACGCGCGCTTTGCCCTGCTCGAACAGCAACATGCGGCGCAGGCCGCGAAGGTGGTATGACCATGTCTTCCTCGACCACGCTTGACCACGCCGCCCACGCGGGCGGCCACGACGACCACGAACATCACGACGCCGGTGGCAACACCGTCTTCGGGTTCTGGGTCTACCTGATGAGCGACTGCCTGCTGTTCGCCGGTCTGTTCGCCACTTATGCGGTGCTCTCGGGCGCCACGGTGGATGGACCGACCGCCAAGGAGCTGTTCGACCTGAAGTTCGTGCTGGTGGAAACCTTCCTGCTGTTGTTCAGCAGCCTGAGCTTCGGCGTTGCGATGATTTCCGCGCACAAGCGCAGCATGACCGGGCTGTACGCCTGGCTGGGTGTCACCGCACTGCTGGGTATCGGCTTCCTGTGCATGGAAGTGTGGGAGTTCAACCATCTGATCCATGAAGGGGCGGGTCCGGGGCGCAGCGCGTTCCTGTCGGCCTTCTTCACCCTGGTGGGCACGCACGGCCTGCACGTGGCCTCGGGTCTGTTGTGGATGGCAGTGCTGGTGATCCAGATCTCCAAGAACGGCCTGACCCCGCGCAACAGCACGCGTCTGGCCTGCCTGAGCCTGTTCTGGCATTTCCTGGACATCATCTGGATCGGTGTGTTCACCGTCGTCTACCTGCTGGGAGCGCTGTAATGGCCAATCACCACGCGCATGAAACCGCTGCCGACGCACATGCCGGCGGCCTGAAGTCCTACCTGATCGGCTTTGTGATGGCCGTGATCCTCACCGTCATCCCGTTTGCGATGGTGATGAGCGGGGCGTTCTCCAAGGGCGTCACCGTCATCGTGATCTCGCTGATGGCCGCAGTGCAGATGCTGGTGCACATGGTGTACTTCCTGCACATGGATCGCTCGCCCGAGCAGCGCTCCAACGTGCAGGTGGGCCTGTTCTCGCTGCTGATCATCGGCATCGTGATCGTCGGTTCGCTGTGGGTGCTGCACAACATGAACGTCAACATGATGCATTGAGACGGCGCTGTGCCGGATCACGGCACGCCGGATCGAAGCATGCTGGACAAAAAGCCGCCGGGTCACCGGCGGCTTTTTTGTGTGTGAATCGCTGCGCAGCATGACCTATGGCATACGGGGAAGCGCGGGCAGGCGCTTAGCATCGTGGGCTTGCCTGTTCCAGGTCCCTGCGGAGTTGCGATGAAGATCCCCACCTTGTTGTCCGTGTCGTTGCTGGCGGCACTGTCGTTGCCTGCGGCCGCACAAACTGCCGCGCCGCAGGATGTGCCGTTCGACGGCACCTTGAAGATCGACGTCGATGCGACCGATCTGGCTCATCGCATCTTCAAGGTCAAAACCACCATGCCGGCCCGGCCGGGCCCGATGACGCTGCTGTATCCGCAGTGGATTCCCGGCAATCACTCGCCGACCGGGCCGATCGACAAGCTCGCCGGTCTGGTGATCAAGGTCGATGGCAAGGTGGTGCCGTGGAAGCGCGACCAGTTCGATGTGTATGCCTTCACCGTGGACGTGCCGCAGGGCGCCAGCGAGCTAGTGGCCGAGTTCAAGTTCCTCTCGCCGCAAGCCCCCAACCAGGGCCGGGTGATGATGACCCCGGAGATGCTCAACCTGCAGTGGAACACCACGGCGCTGTATCCGGCCGGCGTCTTCGCACGCAACATCAAGGCCCAGGCCAGCGTCACCTTGCCAGCCGGCTGGAGCTATGCCACGGCGCTGGAGACCGACCGCCGGGTTGGCGACACGGTGACCTTCAAGCCGATCGACTTCGACGATCTGGTCGACTCGCCGATGTTTGCGGGCAAGTACTACAAGCGCGTGGAGCTGAGCGGCGGCAAGCAGCCGGTCTACCTCAACGTGTTCGCCGACGAGGCCAAGTCGCTGGAGGCCAAGCCCGAGCAGATCAAGGCGCATGCGTCGCTGGTGCAGCAGATGGACAAGCTCTACGGCGCGCGGCATTTCGACCACTACGAATTCCTGCTGGCGCTGACCAAGAAGTTGGGTGGCATCGGCCTGGAGCACCATCGCTCCAGCGAAAACAGCGGCGTGCCGACCTACTTCACCGAGTGGGACAAGAGCTGGACCGGTCGCGATCTGCTCGCGCACGAGTTCAACCATTCCTGGAACGGCAAGTACCGCCGTGGTGCCGACCTGGCCACGCCCAACTTCAACGTGCCGATGGGTGACAGCCTGCTGTGGCTTTACGAAGGCCAGACCCAGTTCTGGGGCGAAGTGATGGCTGCGCGTTCGGGCCTGTGGACGCAGGATCAGGCGCGCGAGATGCTGGCCGGCGTGGCGGCGAACTACGAGCGCGGTCGCCCCGGCATGGCTTGGCGCACCGTGCAGGACACCACCAACGACCCGACCATGTCGATGCGCCGGCCCAAGGCCTACCGTAGCTATCAGATGGCCGAGGACTATTATTCCGGCGGCCAGATGATGTGGCTGGAAGTGGACAGCAAGCTGCGCGCGCTGACCAACAACAAGCGTTCCATCGACGATTTCGGCAAGGCCTTCTTCGGCATGAAGAACGGCGACTGGGACGTCAACCCGTACACCTTCGACGACATCGTCGCCACGCTCAATGGCATCGCCGCCTACGACTGGGCGAGCCTGTTGCGCAGCCGCATGGACGGGCATGGTTCCTTGAACGGCGGTATCGAAGCCAACGGCTGGAAGCTGGTCTACAACGAGGAGCCGAACCTGGCCACCAAGGCCGACGAGAGCGACGACAAGGACGCCAGCCTGACCTATTCGCTTGGCGTGTCCCTGAAGGCCTCTGGCGATATCGGCGATGTGCTGTGGGACGGCCCGGCCTTCAATGCCGGCCTGATCGCCGGCAACACCATCGTGGCGGTCAACGGCCGCGCCTTCAGCAGTGAGGTGATCAAGGACGCGATCAAGGCGGCCAAGGGCACCACCGCGCCGATCGAACTGCTGGTCAAGCGCCTGGATCGCTACGACACCGTGCGCATCGATTACCACGGCGGCCTGCTATATCCGCATCTGGAACGCATCCCCGGCAAGCCGGATCACCTGAGCGAGTTGTACAAGCCGCGCTGAGTGGCGGCCGCCGGCTCGCAGCCGTTGAAGCGGGCAATGGCAAGACCTGGAGCTACATGACCGGCTGCGATCGATCATGCGGCTCCAGACGCTGGTCTTGGTCGGTACCGATGCCGGTGCCGACCGACCAAAAGACATCGCGCCAGCCAAACGCTCGGCGCCATCGATGTCCGAATGAAAACGCAGCAGCAGGCATGCGCGGTTGCATCCAGTCCTGCGCCGCCGCAGCCTGGCCGATTCCCGATTCCCGATTCCCGATTCCCGATTCCCGATTCCCGAATCCCGAATCCCGAATCCCGAATCCCGAATCCCGAGCCAGCGTCGCGCATCCTGAGACCGACGCCGACTATCCTGTCGCTCCAGAAGCGATTGGTTAACTGACGATGGCGAAGGCGAAAACGGCCTATGTCTGCGGCGAGTGCGGCGCCGAATACAATAAGTGGCAGGGGCAATGCACCGAGTGCGGGGTGTGGAACACGCTCAGCGAGATCGTGCTCGAAAGCGCCACGCCCGGCGGCAAGGCCTCGCCTGCGGCATCGCGGCGTAGCGGCTGGGCCGGCAAGGCCGAGGCGCCCAAGATCACCGCGCTCAAGGACGTGCAGCAGTCCGAGCAGGCGCGCGTGTCCACTGGCATTGGCGAGTTTGATCGGGTACTGGGCGGCGGTCTGGTCGAAGGCGCGGTGGTGCTGATCGGTGGCGACCCCGGCATCGGCAAGTCGACGCTGTTGCTGCAGGCGCTGGCGAGCATGGCCAGCACGCTGCCGGTGCTGTACGTCACCGGCGAGGAATCGCTGGCGCAGGTGGCCGGGCGCGCGGTGCGGCTGGATCTGCCGTTGGAGGGCCTGAACGCGCTGGCCGAAACCGGCATCGAAAACATCCTGCAGCATGCCAGCGTGGCGCGCCCGAAGCTGATCGTGGCCGACTCGGTACAGACGCTGTGGACCGAGTCGCTGACTGCAGCGCCGGGCTCGGTCAGCCAGGTACGCGAGAGCGCGGCGCGGCTGGTGCGCTATGCCAAGGAGACCGGCACCGCGGTGTTCCTGGTCGGCCATGTGACCAAGGAAGGCGGCATCGCCGGCCCGCGCGTGCTGGAGCATATGGTCGATGCGGTGCTGTACTTCGAAGGCGAGAGCGGCAGCCGGTTCCGGCTGTTGCGCGCGTTCAAGAACCGCTTCGGTGCGGTTAACGAGCTGGGCGTGTTCGCGATGGGCGAGAAGGGCCTCAAGGAGGTCTCCAATCCGTCGGCGATCTTCCTGTCCGGCGGCAGCACCCAGCAACCGGGCAGCTGCGTGATGGTCACCCGCGAAGGTACCCGTCCGCTGATGGTGGAGGTGCAGGCGCTGGTGGACGCCTCGCCGCTGTCCAATCCGCGGCGCGTGGCAGTGGGTCTGGAGCAGAACCGGCTGGCGATGCTGCTGGCGGTGCTGCACCGCCACGGCGGCATCGTGGTGGGCGACCAGGACGTGTTCGTCAACGTGGTCGGCGGTATCCGTGTGCAGGAAACCGCCGCCGACCTGCCGGTGCTGCTGGCGGTGTTGTCCTCGCTGCGCGACCGGCCGCTGTCCGAGAAGACCATCGCCTTTGGCGAAGTGGGGCTGTCCGGCGAGATCCGGCCGGTACCCAACGGCGAGGACCGTCTGAAAGAGGCCGCCACCCATGGCTTCAAGCGCGCGATCGTGCCCAAGGCCAACGCGCCCAAGACCACCAGCATCAAGGGCATGGAGATCGTTGCGGTGGAGCGGCTGAGCCAGGCACTGGAAGCGGCGGCCGAGTGATGCCGGCGCAGCAGGGGAGCGACTGTCGGCACAGGCGTCGCTCTGCACGCGATGAGCTGACCCCGCCCCCCCGCGCAGTGGACGGTATGGCCGCCTGCGCCATGCCGGAATGACATCAATGAAGTTTCGGGCTGGCCGCCGCCAGCTCCGGTGACCGTCCGTCGGCCAGCAGGTCGCGATCTGCCATTCGTCGATAAGAAAACGTTTTCAGCGCAGGGCGGCTATGGCAACATGCGCGGCCCGTTGCACTGTGCACCGGATCACGGACAGCGCTCACTGCGCGTTATCAGGAGAAACACGATGGAATGGATGTTGTTGCCACTCAAGCGCTACGCCGACTTCAATGGCCGCTCGCGCCGCAAGGAATATTGGATGTTCATGCTGCTGCAGGCGATCGTCCTGCTGGTGTTGGGCGGCCTGTTCGGCATTGCGGCTGCACTGATGGGCGGCGAGAACGGTCCTGGTGCACTGGCATGGCTGGTTGCTGCCGTCATGGGGATCGTGGTGCTGGCATTGATTGTGCCGAGCATTGCAGTGACCGTGCGTCGCTTGCACGACCAGGGCAAGTCGGGCTGGTTCTATCTGATCAGCCTGGTGCCGTACGTCGGCGGCTTCATCGTGCTGGTCTTCATGTGCCTGGAAGGCACGCCCGGCCCGAACGAGTACGGCGAGAATCCCAAGCAGTAACCGGGTGCAAGGCCTGATCGAACAATGGCGCGGAGACTTCTCCGCGCCATTGTCGTTTCTGGAGAGAGCCGGCCGGCGGAGGCTGTCACCAGCACGCGCGTGGACAAGTGCGGCATTCAGCTCGATTGGGCCATTTTTGATCGCCCGCAAGGGCTTACACGTCTCGCCAAGGCGTAGCAAGCAGTCGACCGGCAATACGCCAAGAGTCTGTTCGTGTTTTCAATACATTCTTGAATTGTTTAGCGGATACGTTTTTCCACTCGGCGTGGGATCTGGCGAACGCCTCTTCCAATTAATGCCTGACCAGATCAACGCATGGCGGCGGACGACTCACTGCAACGCACGGTCCGATAGCAGGCGCGCAAGCGCGGGTCGACGCCGATCGCTGCGCTGCCGCTTTTGCAGCGCTCACATCGGTCAACAGGCCGCAGCATGATGGGCGGTGCTGGGGCTGATGGCCTTGCCGGGCGCATCCTTGTCAGGCGTGGCAAGTTCCAGCTTGTAACCATGCGAATACACGGTTCTGATGCGCACCATGCCGCTGTGATTGCACAGCTGCAGCTTCTTGCGCAGCTTGTAGATGTGCTGCTCCATCGTGCGATCGGTGAACTCGGTGTGGCTACCCCAGACCGCCTTGGCCAACTGGCAGCGGCGGAAACACACGCCGGGGCTGGAAAACAGCAGCCAGGCGATCGAGAACTCGCGTGCGGTCAGCACGATCGGCTTGCCGTGCAGATACACGGTATTTTCGTCGCGAATCAATTGGTATGGACCAACACTCAGCTGCTGGCTCTCTGAGCACGCCTCGGCCACCGGCGAAAGCGCCAATGCCGCACGCACATGCAGTTCGTGGGAATTGAACGGCAGGGCGAGTACATCGTGTGCGCCGGCGCGGTACCAGGCCAGAATGTCGTGGGCACAGTTGAAACGCCCCAGCACGATCAGCGGTGTGGGATGTCCACTGTGGCAGCGTTGCCAGGCCAGCAGCGAGCTGTCGTCCGACGCGACGCAGGTCGCGTCGAAGACCAACAGCTCGCAAGGGGAATGCCGCAGCGAGCGCAGAAGTTCGAGTTCGTCGGAAAACACCGCAAAACTCGGGGCGAGCGGTGCGAGGCTCGCCTTGACCTGCGATGCCAGACGCGCGTCCTGCGTCAACAGGAAAGCCGATCCTTGCTTGCTGTGAAGGCTGCGGTGCATCAGCCGGCCTTCCCATGTCTGCACACGTACCAGTCGTACGTCGGATGCCTGTTGCGGACAGCAGGCGCCAATACAAAACCCGCATGTATAGATAAGTGCATCGCCATCGCCTTTGGCTGCCAGGGAATCCGACCTGAGGTCGGACGAATGGTATGTACCATTGCGGAGGCAGAAAGTTTCACTGCTGCGTACTTTTCTTCGGCTTTGGGTTGGCCGGCTTTAACGTGCGCTCATTTAAGCGCAATGCAGCTCTTACATCTAGGGTATGCGTGGCGGGGTAACTAACAAAATTCCGACATCGAACAATGCGCCGGAAGGTCGATCCGGTAAGACGACAGCTGCGATCGTCTAGTCCATTAAATGGCGTGTCCAGGTCTATACCACGGTATTGCGATTTGCTCGCGTTTGAAGCGCGCATGGAATATCGGGGCAATCCGTCGATGTAATGGAACGCGGTAGCTGTCGTTTTGAAGTGCATCTTTCATTGACTGAAATACCGTGCACGTAGCATTGGCACGTCATGCCAGGACAATGGTTAAGCCGCGCAGAGTCCGGGCGTTCGAGTGGGCTCCACGATTCCGCTTTGGGCTGCCGTCTTGTCTTCAGTACGGCTTCGCATGGCGTGCAATGTCTCGTGCACGCCACCGCCGGTGGTATGCAAAAAGTGCCCTTTATCTGCACCCCGAGTAACTGGCTTGCCGGACCACAGAGTGAGGATTTTTGATTTTCTTAGTGCCTTCGAGTGAGAAATTCCATTGGATCCGCTGCATACAATCGGTTGCGCCAGCCAGACCGGCGCATTGTTGTTTTTGCTCATCCCCCCTATGAGAGAGCCAGGCATGATCCTTCCAACCTACTTCGCGGCGATCTCTGCGTTGTCGTACGCAGACCGTCTTCCTACCTATACAAGCAGGATGCTGGTTGGTGCCTGGCCGCAAGGTCTGCAACATCTTCAACAACGCCGCGACGGCCAGGCCGCCGCGGATGGCGCCGACGATGAAGTCAGCCTGCTCGGCGCCAGCGGCGATGCATTGTTGATCCTCGAGTATCAGGAGGAGGCCGAAGATGCCTATCGCCACGCCTTGAAGGCAATGCGAGGGCATCAGCGCCAACTGCGGCTACTGTCTTGCCGCAATACCGCCTGGTTGATGCTGAGCCAGCGCCGCCTGAGTGCTGCATTGAACTGCTTCGCACAGCTGGCGATGGACCGCGAGACGCCGGCCTGCCTGTGCGGGGAGAGCCTGCTGGGCAAGGCGATGACCCACTTCCATCTGGGCCAGAGCACGCTGGCGCTGCAGACGTTGGAGCGGGCCAACGAAGTGCTGGCGGAACTGGACGGCGGCGCAACCGAGTGGTTGCGCATCGCCAACGCGCTGCGCCTGGACATGATTGCGCAGTTGCGCATCCGTCGCGCCGACCGGATGAGCGACCACGTGTTCTGGCAAGCCACGCTGCGACAGGAGGATGCGGCCCACGCGTTCGAGCCCAACGAGTTGCGCGCCTGCATCGCCGATCTGGCCGAGAGCATGCCGGTGCTCGCACAACGCATGCGCCACGTGCGTAATCTGCTGCGCATTGCCGGTGGCGACACCTTCGGTTTCGATGCGCAGATCGATGCGCTGCCGGCCGCCGCCACCGGTTGCCCGCCATGCGCCCGGCAGGATGCGCAGGTGGAGCTGGCGCTTGCCGCATTGGCGGTGGGACGCGCCGATCTGGCAGAGCGCGCCCTGGCCGGTGCCGGCCGGCACCACGCGCCGCGCTGGAATCTGGAGTTCGAGTATTGCCAGGCCAAGATCAGCCAGGCGCTGGGCAAGACCGAGCAGGCGCTGTTGCTGTACAACCGGTATGCGTTGGGCGCGGTGCAGTGCCTGCGCAGCGAGGTGCAGGCGCCGCGGCTGTTGGAAAGCGGCACGCCGGCACATGTCAGCGACGACATCTCCGCGCGGCTGCCGGCCAAGTACCGACGCGCCTACGCCTACATGATCACCAATGCGCACCGCTCGGATCTGTCGATCAACGAGGTGGCCGCGCAGATCGGCGTGACCGGGCGCGCCTTGCAGCAGGCGTTCAAGTCCGCCACCGGGCTGTCGCCGACCCAGGTGCTGCGTCGTTACCGGATGCAGAGCATTCGCGACGAACTGCTGGCCGAAGGCGGCTGCGGCAGCGTGCTGCAGGCGGCGAGCCGCTGGGGCGTTGGCAGCCGCTCGGCCCTGGCCAAGGGCTATCGGCAGCATTTCAATGAGGCACCGATGGAAACCTTGCAGCGGTAAGCCGTTGCGCGCCACGGCCGTGCGTCGACGCAGGCCGTGGCGCGTCGTTTCCCAAGGGTGCGCTGCAGTGGCGACGGAACCCCAGCCACGCGCTGGAAGCAGCCATAGTGTGACGCGCGTGCGTGTGGCGTGGCTTGCGGCTATCCTGTATGGCTCGCACTGCCACCCAGGACGGCGCGTCCGAGGATGGGCGTGGCGGCCAAGGAAACGACGAACGATCATGCAAGATCACATCTCCGAGGCGACGGACGCCTCCCAGATCCGCCGCGCAGGCGTCGATCTCAACGGACTGATGTCCGTCCTCAGCAAGCATCTGTATTCCACGCCGGTGGTCGCGCTGCGCGAGCTGGTGCAGAACGCGCACGACTCGATCCTGCGTCGCCGTCTGGAACAACCCGGCTGGCAAGGCGAATCGCGCATCGAAGTGCATGCCGATGCTGCCCAGGGCATCGTGCGCATCATCGATACCGGCGCCGGGCTGACCCAGCAGGAAATTCACGACTATCTGGCCACGGTCGGCGTGGGGTATACGCGTGGCTTGCGTCAGGGAGGGCATGAGGACAGCGGCCTGATCGGCATGTTCGGGCTGGGCTTTCTGTCGGCCTTCGTGCTGGCGCGCCGCGTCACCGTGCGCACCACCTCCTACCAGAGCCCGACGCTGGGGCATTGCTATATCTCCAGCAATGCCGAGCAATACACCGTGAGTCCGATCCCGGCGCGTGCGCAGGTCGGAACGGAAGTGGTGCTGGAACTGCACGAGGACTATCTGTCGTTGGCCCAGGAAGCACGGTTGCGCGAGATCCTGTCGCGCTATTGCGCGCTGTTGCGCGAGCCGATCTGGATCGGCACCGATACCCAGGCGATCAATCCCGAGCCGCCGCCGTGGCGCATGCACGATGCGGTGCCGTTGCATCCGGTACAGGCCTGGCGGCGTCAACGCGAGTTTGCCGCGCGTTTCGAGCGCAACTTCGAACCCTTGTGCTGCATGCCGGTGCGTGCGGAGGAGGGCAGCGATGCGGTCGGCCTGCTGTGGGTACAGGACGGGGCCACCTACGGCACCAGCGACAACCGCAATCTGTCGGTGTTCCTGCGCGGCATGCTGCTGGACGACAACGCGCGCGAACTGCTGCCGCCGTGGGCGGGCTTTATCGGTGGCGTGATCGAATCCAATCGCTTGACGCCCACTGCCAGCCGCGAGGATCTGCAGCGCGATGCCACCTATACGGCCGTGCAGCACGCGCTGTCCGAAGCGCTGGTGCAGGGCCTGGCCGATGTGGCGCGTCAGCAGCCGGAAGCCTGGCGGCGCATCCTGCTGCGGCACAACGAGGCATTGCTGGGCGCGGCGCTGTGCGACGAGCGCTTGTTCGAGTTGTTGATGGAACACGTGCGGGTGCCGACCTCGCAGGGCGATCTGCCGGCGCAGCAGTTGCCGGCGCGTGGCGCGGTGCATGTGATCCTGGACAGCGACAGCGGCTTCGAAGAAATGCTGTTCCGCGCGATGGGCGTGCCTGTGGCCTACGGAAACCGCTACGCGGTGGTGCCGTTCTTGCGCCGCTGGGCGCAGGCCAAGGGCGTGCGCCTGGTCGAGCTGGGCACCGAGCAGGGCAACCGGCAGTTGTTCCAGCTGGATACGCTGCCGGCCGACGAACTGGCCTGGCTGGAACAGCATCTGGGCGATGGCGAAGCGCTGGTGCCGGCGCGCTTCAGCCCCGAGGCATTGCCGTTGGTGGTGGTGCCCGACCGCGAGGCCGAATTGAAACGCCGCCTGGAGCAGGACGAGAACGACAAACGCGTGTCCACCGCTGCGTTGCGGCTGGCCCGGCAGTTCACTGCGGGGATCGAAGCGCGGCAGACCCAGCGGCTGTATCTGAATCTCGACAACCCGGCGTTGCAGGCGCTGCTGGCGGCGCAGCGCGCCGGCAATCAGCAGGCGGCGGTGGCAGCGCGGCTGCTGCGCTCACTGAAGGTGATCGTGTCGGCGCAGGGGCGCACCCAGCCGCAGCCCGGTGCCAACGCATCGGGCGGATCGGATTTGAACCGGGCCTTCGGCGATCTTGCCGAGGCCGTGACCCAATTGCTGGCGCGCTGAGCGCCGCATCGAAGGAGCAGCACGATGGAAATCTGGAACTGGGTAGAGAAGCTGCAGGACGATCTGGGCGAGGCCGGGCAGCCGCAGAATGCGCAGCTACTGACGCGCCTGACCGACCATATCTGCGACCTGCAGATCGAACGCGCCGAAGCGCTGTTGCCCGAGGCGCGTGCGCTGGGCAAGACGCTGGCCAATCCGTGGCTGGAGGTGTTCGTCGGACATTGGGAAATGCGCAACCGGGTCGGCAATCTGTGCGAGGGCGAGCGTGCGCTGAGCGATGCGGTGACGTTGTTCGAACGCGCGCATCGCGCCGATGCGGTGGAGTGCCCGCAGTCGGTGTGCGTGACCCAGGATCTGGCCGCGTGCTATGCCAATATCGATGGTCCGGGCTGGGTGGAAGAGCGGATCGAGGTGTGCGAGGAAACGCTGGGCCGCATCGATCCGAGCTGGTCGTGCTACCAGTGCCTGAGCTGCGAAAAAGCCGATGCCTTGCTCGACGATGGACGCGGCGAGGCGGCACTGAGTTATCTGGAAGCGCAGTCGCAGACCATTGTTGCGCATGGCGGGCAGATCTACGACGGCGTGCCGGACATGCGCATCTCGATCCTGCTTTCGCTCGGGCGCGCGGAAGAGGCGCTGGCGCTGATCGAGCAGCGCGAACGCGAGGCCGCGCGCGAAGGGGCGGAGTGGGCCAACTGCAGTCAGCCGCGGCGCTTGCAGAAAGCCCGTGCATTGGCAATGTTGAATCGCGACGACGAAGCGCTGGAGGCCTTTCTGCCGTGGCGCGAGGTCGCGCCGCGCTACCGCCTGCACTGGTTGCGTGCGGTGGTGGTGCTGGTGTCGCACCAGCCCGAGCGCAATACCTGGGATCTGGGCGGCCGCCTGCAGGTGATGCTCGATCATTACGCGCAGGTCGGTGCGCATCGCATCCTGATCGACGCGGCCGAGATGGCGATCGAGCTCGCATTGCAGCGTGGTGCGGTATGGACTGCACGCCGGCACCTGGCGCTTGCGCGTGCGCACGTGCCCAAGCTGCGCCAGGACCGTGGCGCCACCCAACTGCTGGACGGGCTGGCCGTGCGTATTGAAACCGCACCGGCGGGCGAGCCGGCGCCGGTGGCCGCCGGGCAGTTGCTGGAATGGCTGGACGCGCAGGCCGAGGACGTGGCGCGTAACCCCGAGCGCGAGGCGCAGTGGTTGCTGCAGGCAGTGGCCGAGCTTCCCGACGATGCCGAGTTGGTGGATACCACGGCGTCGGCATTGAGTGCGTGTGCGGCCGACGATGAGGCGATCGCGCTGCTGTGGGCATTCGTGCAGCGGCATGCCGATCGCGAAACCAGCCCGACCTTCCGGCTGATGAACCTGCTGCTGGGCCGTGGCGATGAGGCCGGCCTGCGTCGGCTGGCGCAGCTGTATCGTCCGCTGGTGCCGGTGGCGGCGCTGTGGTGCGAGGCGCAGCTGGCCCAGCGGCTGGCCGATTGGCCGGCGCTGGAGCAGGCCTGCACCGCGTTGCTGGAATTGTCGCCAGGCTCGCATGGCGCGCGCGGCTTGCTGGGGCGCATGTATCTCAACACCGGCCGTTTTGCCGAAGCCGCCGATGTGTATCGACAGCTGACCGAGTTGATGGAAGAACCGCGCTCTGCGCATTGGGATCACATGACCGCGGCCAGCGCGGCGCAGCAGTGGGACGCGGTGCGCGCCTCGGCGCAGGCGCTCGGCATGGAGCTGAGCAGCACCGGTGGCGTGGTCGAAGAAACCTGGGGTTGGGTGATCGTGCGTTGCGTGGATGACGGCGAAGTAGCCGAGTACTACGCGCGGCGCACCGGCCCGGTCACCGCGCGTATCGTCGAAAATGCACCGGCGCATCGGCGCCAGCATGTCGGCGACTGGGTGGTGTTCGATGCGGAATTGCTGTATCCGCCGCCGGACGACGAAGCCGAGCGCGAGCGCTTCGTGCCGACCTATGCGCAGGTGCATATGCTGGAGGCGGGCGGTTACGGCAGCAGCTGGCTGGTGGATGGCGTGCATCCCGGCGAGCAGGCGATCGAGGCCCTGCGGCAGGACATCGAAGCGCGTGGCTGGAAGCTGTGGCTGCACAGCCGCGACGATTATCGCGTGGTCGATCCGGAACACGCGGACGCATTCGACCCGGAAGACGCGAGCACAGGTCTGCCGGGCGTGCTGTTCACCGTGGCGCTGCCGGAAGCGGCGCCGCCGCTGGAACTGCATCGCGTCCTGCTGGCCACCACCGCGCAGTGGGCGCACCCGATGTGCTGGCTGCGCCTGGCCGAGGCCTGCGATCAGGACCCGCGCCCGCATCTGGATGCGGTGGAGCGTTACGGGCTGTAGGGCGGCGATCAAGCTCGTCGCGCATTAGCTGCTGACGCGGCCGCCGCCGGGATTGGGCATTCGGGATTGGCATGCGTGGTTGCGTGCCAACTGCTGCCATGTCGTCAGGAATGGTGACGTTCCGAAGGATGTGCAGCTCAGCGGGCGCTCGGTATTTCTTTCCGCAACCGACAACAACTGGTGGTGCTTGCGCGCGTGCCGGCGTGGGACCTTGAGCGGCATGGATGCCGCGCCAGAGCCTACAGGGACGTACTTGCGGCGTGTCCCACGCTGGTACGCGTGCAAGCGCCCTCGGCAGACCGAAACATTCGCGTAGAACCGGTAAATGTCGTTCGCAAGATTGATCGGTGCGCGGAGTTGGTCGGCGGCGCGGCGCCGCATCCAGTGTCGGGACACGCCGTGAATCCATCCTTGGAGGCTCGGTGGCGACATCCATGCCGCCACACGGTCCCGCCCCCGGACGCGGCACCACGCTCCCAAGATCGCTATCGCTGATCCGCAAGCAATACTTCAAGCACGTGTTGATGCCTGCGGACTTCGTGGCCGATGTAATCAGTAAGCCATCCATCTGCTGTCACGTCGCCAGGAATGGACGCTCGGAAGAACGTGCAGCTCATCTGGCTGTTCGCATTTCTTTCAGCAACCGACAACAACCGCTGGTGCAAGCGCCCGCAGCAGACCGAAGCGTTCGCATGGAACCGGCGGAGGCCTTGCACAAGATTGCCCGGTCTGCGGCGCTGGTCGGCAGCGCAGCGCCGCATCCGGTGTCGGGACACGCCGGGAATCCATCCCTGGAGACTCGCTGGAGGCGCCCGCAGCAGACCTAAGCATTCGCATGTACCGCAATCTCGCAGTCCATCGCATCTGTCCGATCAGCCGCGCTTGCCGTAACGCTCCAGCCAGTGCGCGTACGAGGGCGGCAGCACCCACGACGGGCGTTCTTCGTCCAGCGCCAACGCGGCGTGATACGGCCAATGCGGGTTGGCCAGATGCGCGCGGCCGACCATCACCAGCTCCATCTGTCCGGCGCCGACGACGCGGTCGGCTTCCAGCGGATCGTCGATGTTCCAGGACGAGGCAACCGGCAGCTGCGCCTCGCGGCTGACGCGTTCGGAGTAAGGCGCCAGCAAGGCAGGCGCCCACGGAATCTGCGCGGTCGGGGTGCTGAAGCCGATGCTCACGTTGAGCAGATCCAGGCCGCTTTGCCTGAAGTTGCGCGTCAGTGCGATGGCTTCCTGCAAGGTCTGTTCGTCGCGGCCGTCGAATTCGATCACGCCGAAGCGCGCGGTGAGCGGCAGGTGTTCCGGCCAGACCGCACGCACGGCTTGCAGCGTTTCCAGCAGGAACCGCGCGCGGTTTTCGGCGGTGCCGCCGTAGTGATCCTGGCGATGATTGGCGTGTACCGAGAAGAAGCTCTGCGCCAGATAGCCATGCGCAAAATGCAGCTCCAGCCACTGGAAGCCGGCATCGCGCGCGCGCTGCGCGGCGGCGACAAAATCGCCGCGCACGCGGTCGATGTCGTCCTGCGTCATCTCACGCGGCACTTTGGGCAGGCCACCGCCGAAGGCGATCGCCGAGGGCGAGATGGTGTCCCAGCCACGCGGGTCGCCGTCGGCGATGTGGTCGTCGCCTTCCCACGGCAGGTTGGCACTGGCCTTGCGCCCGGCGTGGCCGATCTGGATCCCCGGCACGGCGCCGGCAGCGCTGATCGATGCCGCGATGCGCGCCAGTCCCTCGGCCTGGGCGTCGTTCCACAGGCCCAGGCAACCGGGGGTGATGCGTCCTTCCGGCGAGACGCCGGTGGCTTCGACGATCACCAGGCCCGCACCGCCGCGCGCCATGCTGGCGTAATGCACCTGATGCCATGCGTTGCTGAGGCCGTCGACGGCGGTGTACTGGCACATGGGAGGAATCGCGATGCGGTTGCGCAGCGTGACGTCCTTGAGTTGATAAGGAGAGAACAGCGATGACATGGAGGGCAACCACCTGAGAAAAAGCAGGGTGCGATCAGACCATGCCCGGCCGCCCTGCAGACACCCTGTCGATGGCACAGCGCGTTGCATGCGGTGCCGGTTGTGGACAAGCGGGCCCGCCGGCGCAGCGGGCGCCTCCGCTGGCATGGGATGCGCGGTTCCGATCGGTCTGGGCCGGTGTCAGGCGCGCTCTGCCCGCAAAGCATGACCACCGTTGCGCAGCGGTCGGCGGCTGCATGCACGGCCGAGCCGGCGGCGGACGCCAACCGGCTGCCGTCGCGCCTGCAATCGTCGCGCCCGTGTGGCAAGGGAACGGGACGGCAGTCATCGCATCTTTGCAGGCGTGGTCGCGCTCACGTTCACCGCGTGCGCCGCAATGTCAAACTCTGTCTGGACGTTCCTCTGACCGCTACAGGTTCGTCGCTGGTTGCCGAAACTGAATTGCTTTATTCTGCTGCGCTTCGGCGTGGGGGCGCCGCGCCAGATAGGGGGCGCCATCGTCCCGCATGCCCAGCCTTCTCTCTTCTTACTCTCGGCGGGTGATCTCATGGTGGCATTGCAGCAGCGCTCGATCGATGCGATTCGTGGCCAGGAAAGTGCATTGTTGGCTGCATGGCTGGGCTCCAGCCTGGGCAGCGATGGACGGATTTCCCGGCAGGACATCGAAACCCAGAGTGCGGACTTTTTGCATCTGTTGGTCGCTTCCCTGAAGGACGGCGGCAGTAGCCTGGACAGCGCCGACTGGAGCGAGGTACGTCGTTTCCTGGAAAACCTGTCGCGTGACCGCGCCACCCGCGGCTTCGATTCGCAGGAAACCGCCAACTTCATCTTCTCGCTCAAGCGGGTGCTGTTTGCGCTGGTGCAGCGCGAGTATGCCGATACGCCTGAGGAGCTGGGCCAGCAGCTGTGGGCGCTGTCCGAGCTGCTGGACCGTCTGGGCCTGTACACCGTCAAGGCGTTCCAGAAGACCCGCGAAGACATCATCGTGCGCCAGCAGGAAGAAATGCTGGAGCTGTCCACCCCGGTGGTCAAATTGTGGGATGGCGTGCTGGCACTGCCGATGATCGGCACGCTGGATTCGCAGCGCACCCAGGTGGTGATGGAGTCGCTGCTGCAGCGCATCGTTGATACCGGCTCGGAAATCGCCATCATCGACATCACCGGCGTGCCCACCGTGGACACGCTGGTCGCGCAGCACCTGCTCAAGACCGTCACTGCGATCCGCCTGATGGGCGCCGACGCTATCATCAGCGGGGTGCGCCCGCAGATCGCGCAGACCATCGTGCACCTGGGCCTGGACCTGCAGGGCATCGTCACCAAGGCCAACCTGTCCGACGCGCTGGCGCTGGCGCTCAAGCGCATCGGCGTGACCGTCAGCAAGGCAGGCTGACATGGAGCGCATCCCGATCCTGCGGATGGGCGACCTGCTGCTGGTCACCATCCAGGTGGACATGCACGACCAACTGGCGATGACGCTGCAGGAAGACCTGTCGGAAAAGATCAGCGCCACCTCCGCGCGCGGCGTGCTGATCGACATTTCCGCACTGGACATCGTCGACTCCTTCATCGGCCGCATGATCAGCACCATCTCCGGCTTGGCGGCGATCATGGATGCCAGGACCGTGGTGGTGGGCATGCAGCCGGCCGTGGCGATCACGCTGGTCGAGCTGGGCCTGACCCTGCCGTCGGTGCGCACCGCGCTCAATGTCGAACGCGGCATGCGCCTGTTGCAGCAACCCGATCGCGATTCATGACCACCGGTTCGCAACCGGTGCGCACCGAACAGGATGTGGTGCTGGCCCGGCAGACGGTACGCAAGCTGGTGGTGCAGTGCGGCCTGCGTCTGGTCGACCAGACCAAGCTGGTCACCGCAGCCAGCGAGCTGGCCCGCAACACCGTGATCTACGGCGGCGGCGGCGACATGGATTGGGCCCTGGTGGAAAGCGGCATCCGCAAGGGCGTGCAGCTGACCTTCCGCGACGAAGGCCCCGGCATACCCGACCTGGATCTGGCGCTCACCGATGGCTGGACCTCCGGCAGCGGACTGGGACTGGGCCTGTCCGGCAGCCGTCGGCTGGTGGATGATTTCGTGCTGGACACCGCAGCCGGCAAGGGCACGCGCATCACCATCACCAAATGGAAGTGATGCTTGCTGGCGAGGTCACGCGCGCGTTTCGCGTCGACGAAACCAGCCAGGTCGGGCAGGCACGGCGCGAGGCGGCGGCGCTGGCACTGACGTTGGGTTTCGATGAGGCCGCCGGCGGGCGCGTGGCGCTGGTGGCCACCGAGCTTGCCACCAACATGGTCAAGCATGGACGTGGCGGCTGGCTGCAGTTGTCCACGGTGGTCACACGTCAGGGCATGGGCGTGGAGATCTGCGCCATCGACGGCGGCCCCGGGTTCGCACTCGTGGACGGCCTGCGCGATGGCTATTCCACCGCCGGGACGCCGGGCACCGGGCTGGGCGCGATCAAGCGCCAGGCGCAGGTGCTGGACGCGTATTCCGATGCCAAGGGCGCGGTCGTGATGGCACGGCTGTTCGTGCAGCAACGCGCCGAGCTGGACGTGCCGTACGGCGCCATCCGTCTGCCGCTGCACAACGAAACGGTATGCGGCGATGCCTGGCATCTGGCGATTGGCGAACAGCGGGCGACCGTCACCGTGATCGATGGCCTGGGCCACGGTCCCGGCGCTGCCGATGCTGCCGACGCCGGGATGCGCGCTGCAACCACGGCCAGCGGCGAGCCCGGCGAGCGCATCGCGCAGCTGCATGCCGGCATGTCCGGTACCCGCGGCGGCGCGGCGGCGGTGACGCAATTCGACAGCAGTACCGGCCGGGTGCGCTTTGCCGGTGTGGGCAATATCGTCGCGTCGCTGTGCGATGGCGACGGCGTGCGTGGCATGCCGTCGCATCCGGGCATCGTCGGGGTGCAGTTTCGCAAGGCGCAGCCGTTCGATTTTCCGGACGCCGCCGGCAAGCTGCTCATCATGCACAGCGATGGCCTGCAGTCACGCTGGAACCTGCGCGATCACCCGGGTCTGCTATCGCGCCATCCGCGTCTGATTGCGGCGGTGCTGTTGCGCGATTACACGCGAGGCCGCGACGATTGCGGCGTGTTTGTCATGCGGCTGGGAGGCCTGCAATGAATGCTTCCGGTGCGGCATCGCCGATTGATCCGCTGGCCGAACTCGACGCGCTGCGGCAGCAGAACCAGGCCCTGCGCGAAGAGTTGGAAGAGACCAACCAGGGCGTGTTGGCGCTGTATGCCGAGCTGGATCAGCAGGCCGAACAGCTGCGCGACGTGTCCGAGCTCAAGAGCCGCTTCCTGTCGTACATGAGCCACGAGTTCCGCACCCCGCTCAGCTCGATCCTGAGCATCACGCGGCTGCTGGAAGACGGCATGGACGGGCCGCTGACTGCCGAGCAGTCCAAGCAGGTGCGCTTTGTCAGCGCCTCGGCGCGCGAGCTCACCGAGATGGTCGACGACCTGCTGGATCTGGCCAAGATCGAGGCCGGGCGCATCACCATCTCGCCGGGCTGGTTCGACTTGATGGACCTGTTTGCGGCCTTGCGCGGCATGTTCCGCCCGCTCACCGATGCCGGCAGCACCACCTTGATCTTCGAAGATCCGCCGGTGCTGCCGATGCTCTATACCGACGACAAGAAGCTGGCGCAGATCCTGCGCAACTTCATTTCCAACGCGCTCAAGTTCACCCCGCAAGGCCATGTGCGTGTGTTCGCGCAGCTGGAAGGCGAGACCCATGTGCGCTTCGGCGTGCAGGACACCGGCATCGGCATTCCGGCCGAGCTTCACGACGCCTTGTTCGAGGATTTTGTACAGGTGGATTCGCCGTTGCAGAAACGCCTCACCGGCACCGGTCTGGGGCTGTCGATCTGCAAGCGGTTCGCCGAGTTGCTGGGCGGCACGGTGGGGATCAACAGCGTGGTCGGGCAGGGCTCGGAATTTTTCGTGGTGCTGCCGGTCACGCTGGCAGCGGAGGATGCACTTGGGCAGTAAGCCGCACATTCTGGTGGTCGACGACAACGCGGTGACGCGTTATTCGGTGCGCCGCGTGCTCGAACATCACCAGTTCGTGGTCGACGAAGCCGGCACCGGCACCGACGGCCTGGCCAAGCTGGCCGAGCAGGCATTCTCTGCGGTGGTGCTGGACGTCAATCTGCCGGACATGAGCGGCTTTGACATCGTGCGCACGCTACGCGCCGAGCCGCGCACCGCGTTGCTGCCGGTGGTGCACGTGTCGGCGGCATCGATTGCCACCGGCGACATGATCACCGGCCTGGAGGCCGGTGCCGACGCCTACCTGATTCACCCGGTCGACCCCAGCGTGCTGGTCGCCACGCTGCGCACCCTGTTGCGTGCGCGCCAGGCCGAAGACGCCTTGCGTATCAGCGAGGCACGCTTCCGCGAGATCTTCGAGCACATCAGCGCACCGATTGCGGTGGTCGATGCCAGGCTGCACACGCATGAGGCCAATGCGGCGTTTCAGCGCCTGATCGGTACCGTCACGCCCGGCGAGGCGCTTGCCGTGCCCGGCGTGGACCAGGCCGCCACCGTGCAGGCGCTGACCGACGCGCTGGCGCAGCGCGAGCGCTGGAGTGGCGCCTTGTCGATCCTGCGCGAGGGCAAGGTGTGCGAAACCGAGTGGCGCGTGTCGCCGTATCGCGAACCGGATCTGGGCCTGCTGCTGGTCGAGGACGTCACCGAACAGCGCCTGCGCGAGCGCGAGCAGCGCCAGGAACTGGATACCGCCACCACCGAGCTGGCCCACCAGATCGCCGAGCGCCAGCGCACCGAAATCCAGTTGCTGCAGGCGCAGAAGATGGAAGCGCTGGGCAAGCTCACCGGCGGCATCGCGCACGACTTCAACAATCTGCTGACCAGCATCATTTCCGGCCTGGACATGATCCAGCTGGCGGTCGAGTCCAACCGCATCGAGCGGGTGCCGCGGCTGGCCGAGATCGCCACCGGCTCGGCGCATCGCGCCGCCGCGCTGACCCAGCGCATGCTGGCCTTTGCACGCAAGCAATCGCTGGATGCGCAGGCCTTCGACATCAATGCACGCGTGCGTTCGCTGGAAGACATGCTGCACCGCTCGATCGGCGAGAACATCGTGCTGGAACTGGAGCTGGCGGACACGCCGCTGGTGGCGGTGGCCGATGCCAATCAGCTCGAAAACGTGGTGCTTAACCTGGTGATCAACGCACGCGACGCGTTGAAGGGCCGGGGCACCATCCGCATCCAGAGCGCGGCCTATACCGCGCAAGGCGATCCGGAACTGGACGATGGCGATTACGTGGCGGTGAACGTGATCGACAACGGCAGCGGCATCGAGCCTGCGATTCTCAATCAGGTCTTCGAGCCGTTCTTCACCACCAAGCCGATCGGCGAGGGCACCGGCCTGGGCTTGTCGATGACCTATGGCTTTGCGCGCCAGTCCGGTGGCACCGCACGCATCACCAGCACCGTGGGCCGCGGGACCACGGTGGCCTTGCTGCTGCCGCGCGGGCTCACCGCCAGCGCAGTGCCGCCGGCACCGGCACCGAGTTCGCCCCGTGCCCGCAGCGAGCGCATCCTGCTGGTGGACGACACCGACGTGGTGCGCATGATGGTGAGCGAGGTGCTCAGCGATGCCGGCTACCACGTGGTCGAAGCCGAAGATGCCAACGGCGCGCTGGATCAGTTGCGCGCCGGGGTGGAGATCGATCTGGTGGTGTCCGACGTCGGCCTGCCCGGCATGAACGGGCGCGACATGGCCGACGTTGCGCGCGCGCTGCGGCCCGGCTTGCCGATCCTGTTCATCACCGGCTACGCCGAAAATGCCGCCACCCGCCAGGAATTCCTGGCCGACGGCATGGCGCTGCTGCCCAAGCCTTTCAGCCTCAACGACCTGCTCAACATGGTCGGGCAGATGCTCGATAGCAGCGTGATCGCCGCCCGCGCCTGACGCGGTTTACGCGCGTAGGCGCCAGCTGTCGGTGCCTGCGTCTGCCGCGCGACGATGACGACGATGTGCGCGCGCCGCCTCAGGCGTTGACCGCGTCCAATCCAATGTCGAACTACGTGTGTTTCAGGTGTGCGCTGCCTGTGCCCAACGCGCCGCGTTGCGCGCGCCTGGCTGCAGTGGATGCTTGTCCAGTGCGCCGGCAGCGCCGGCGTGTCATTGGCGGGCGTGCGCTCACTGCGCGTACGCGTAGGGGCCGAACGTGGCACCCAGGAAACCGCCGGCGCTGTCGGTGCTGAGCATGCGGGCATCGCCCTGTTCCAGCAGCGTCTGCCACTGGCCGCTGCCGACTGCGTAATCCACATGCACGCGTGCGCCATCCAGGGCAAAGCGCAGCGTGACCGGTTGGGTTGCATCGGCCAGCGGCGCGCGCGCCAGCACGGTGCCGCTGCCTGGCTCCTGCGTCCCGGCGCGGCGCGACAGCACCACCGACATGCCAGCATCCTCGCGCACCAGCAGTAAGGCCAGGTAATGCGTTTCCCTGGCGACGATTGCCAGCCCGGCCTGTTCGCCCGCTGCCAGCGTGCTGCCATCGACGGTCGCCGCCAGCGTGGCGTGGTGATGCTGCAGACGGTGGCCCAGATACGCCGGCTGCCCGCGGCCGATATCGCCCAGCGCCACGCTCGAGGGCGTGATGCGCAGACCCTGCGGGCCGGTGACATACCACGGCGTCGTTGGCGGATGGATGGTCATCCATTGCATCGGCACGCGTGCGTCCTGGAAATGCTCGCTCCACTGCATCGGCCCGCTGGTGGGTGCGTCTTGCGTGCCTGCCGGTAGCGGCGGGCGCGTGGCGACCGCAGGCACTGCCGTGCCGTGCGGCAATATCACCGGCCAGCCGTCGCGCCACTGCACCGGCAGCAGGAAGGTTTCGCGACCCAGGGTGTAGTGGTTGCCTTGATACGGGCGGGTGGCCAGGAATACCGCCCACCAGGAGCCGTCCTGCAATTCGACCAGTTGCGCGTGACCGGCGGAGGTGATCGGCGCGCTGCGGCTGGGGTCCAAATCGCGCTGGGTCAGCACTGGATTGCCGCTCCAGGGCTGATATGGCCCGGCGATCTGGCGGCTGCGGTAGATCATCTGTGCATGCTGCTCGCCGGTGCCGCCCTCGGCTGCGGTCAGGTAGTAATAGCCATCGCGGCGGAACAGATGCGGGCCTTCGATATGCTCGGGGTTGCTGGCAGGTTGGAAGCCCGCATCCACCAGCACCTGGCGCGTGCCGACCAGTTTCATGCTGGCCAGATCCAGCCGCTGCAGCCAGATCGCGCGGTGCCCGTCGTAACGCAGCTTGCCGGCCGGCACATCGTTGTTGACCAGCCAGGCGCTGCCGTCGTCGTCGAAGAACAGCGATGGGTCGATGCCCTTGGCATCCAGCCAGATCGGGTCCGACCAGGGCCCGGCCGGGTCCTTGGCGGTGATCAGGAAATTGCCGTAATCGCAGTAGAAACAGGTGTTGGCGATGTAGAAGGTGCCGTCGTGGTGGCTGATGCTGGCGGCGAACAGGCCGCGGGTGAGTTCGTCGTTGCCGTATTTGATTTGATCAGGGCGATCGATCGCGTTGCCGATCTGCGTCCAGTGCACCAGATCGCGGCTCTTGAACACCGGCAGGCCGGGGAAATAGCCGAAGCTGGAGTTGACCAGATAGAAGTCGTCGCCCACGCGGACCGCCGAGGGGTCCGGATGGAAACCGGCCACGACCGGGTTGCGGTACTGCGCCGCGGTCGGTACCGGGCCGCCATCATCGCCCTGGTAGTCGATCCGGCTGATCACCGCGCTGCCGGCCTGCGCCAGCTGACAACTCACCGCGGCCAGTACGCCCGCCATCCATCCAAGTCGTTTCAAGCTCTGTCCCTCGCCGCTGAGCGCGTCCGCATGGCGCCAGCATGCCAGCACGCGGCTAGCGCAGGCATGCCGTTTCGAAATGCCTGGCGCGCGCCGCGGCATGGCTCTGCAACGGCGGCCATGTGCGCAACGGCACGCTTGCCATAGAGCTGCAACATTGCTGACATATCGTGCGCGCGGCGCCACCTAGCGTCGTCGGCCGGCATGCCCGGTGTCGACGGACGCTGGAGTGGTCAACAAAACGTGGCGAGCGGTTGTCAAGTGGGCACGGACGGTAGGGGAGGAACCGGCGTGTACGAGTGCGACGTGCCGATTCCAAGTACCGGCCGTGCCCGCCTGATCGCCGCGCAGTCATGTTGATCGCCGCGTTTGCCTCCGTGTCACCCCTCGCGTCACCTACCCAAGGATCATCTCGCATGTCGCTGTACTCGTCTGTCTCCGCGTCCCTGACGTCCGCCACCACGCACGCACCCGCACGCCGTCGCGCCGCCTTGCAGCGCACGCCGCTGGCGCGTGCCTGCGCCGGCCTGCTGCTTGCCTCGCTGGCCGCCGCTGCCTCTGCGCAGCAGGCGCCGACGCGCCAGGGCGAGAGCGAGGGCAGCCCGACCGCGCTGGATACGGTCACCGTCACTGCCGAACACCGCGAGCAGAACCTGCAGGAAGTGCCGGTGTCGGTGGGCGTGGTGCAGGGCGCGGCGATGCGCGAGTTCACCGCCGGTGGCGACGACACACTGCTGGCGCTGTCCGGCCGCGTGCCGGGCTTCTATGCCGAGACCACCACCGGGCGCATCTTCCCGCGCTTCTATATCCGTGGCCTGGGCAATATCGATTTCTACCTCGGCGCTTCGCAGCCGGTGTCCATCATCCAGGACGACGTGGTGCTGGAGCACGTGGTGCTCAAGTCCAACCCGGTCTATGACGTGGACCAGGTCGAAGTGCTGCGCGGCCCGCAGGGCACCTTGTTCGGCCGCAACACCACCGCCGGCATCGTCAAGTTCGACACCATCAAACCCGGCGATACCTATACCGGCCGCGTCGATGCCAGCTACGGCAGCTACAACACGGTGTCGCTGGACGGCGGCTTCGGCGGCCCGATCAACGACGTGCTGTCGTTCCGTGTGTCGGCCCTGTACCAGCACCGCGACGACTGGGTGGACAACACCTTCGCCGGCAGCAGCGCCGACGGCACGCGTACCCCGCGCAAGGATGCGATGGGCGGCTACAACGACCGCAATGCGCGCCTGCAGCTGCTGCTCAAGCCCAACGACGCGTTTTCGCTGCTGGGCTCGGTGCACACGCGCGACTACGACGGCACCTCCACGTTGTTCCTGCGCAATGCGGTCACGCGCGGCAGCGACAAGGTCGACGTGCCGCGCGATCGCGTGGCCTACGACGAGG
Organism: Xanthomonas arboricola pv. juglandis; assembly: GCF_001013475.1. Classification (GTDB taxonomy): domain Bacteria; phylum Pseudomonadota; class Gammaproteobacteria; order Xanthomonadales; family Xanthomonadaceae; genus Xanthomonas; species Xanthomonas arboricola. The sequence continues at coordinate 175,380 of NZ_JZEF01000001.1, forward strand.
CGCACGACAACCCGCAGGCGTATCAGACCGACGGCGGCTCGATCAAGGCGATCTACGATTTCGGCGGCGTGTCGCTGACCTCCATCACCGCCTACGAAACCACCTCCGGCTATAGCCGCGGCGACACCGATGGCGGCGCCGCGGCGAACTACCCGGTCAACGGCGTGCCGAACGGCTTCGGCCAGTCGATGGGGCAGATCCGCGACCTGGATCAGTACACCCAGGAACTGCGTCTGGCCAGCGAAGGCGACGACGCTCTGCAATGGCAGGTGGGCGCGTTCTACTTCGACGGGCGCGACACCACCGATTTCTATCAGCGTGCGTATTTCCTGCAGACCGCCGCGCGCAACCCCAACAACTGGGTGCGCCTGCGCAACACCAATACCTCCTGGGCCGGGTTCGGGCAGCTCAGCTACAAAGCCACCGACGCACTCACCCTGACTGCCGGTCTGCGCCAGACCAAGGACAGCAAGGAAACCCGCCTGCTCAAGACCGCCGATACCGCCGCCGGTGCGGTGACCTATCGCGGCCGTCGCGACGTGCGCATGTCCGATACCCAGCCCAGCTGGGATCTCAGCGCGATGTATGAGATCAATCCCGAGCTGAGCGTCTATGCGCGCGTGGCACGCGGTTTCCGCGGTCCGACCATCCAGGGCCGCAGCGCGGTGTTCAATTCGGATTTCACCACCGCCGATTCGGAAACCATCCTGTCGTGGGAGGCCGGCATCAAGAGCAGCCTGTTCGACAACCGCCTGCGTCTGAACGTCAGCGGCTTCACCTACACGGTGGACGACATCCAGCTCAACGGCAACGATTCGGACGGCAACGGCGTGCTGTTCAATGCCGACAAGGCCAAGGCCTACGGCCTGGAGGCGGATCTGGACTGGCGCCCGATCTCCAACCTGTCGCTGACCGTCGGCCTGAGCCTGTTGCACAGCGAAATCCACGACGATCGCGTCTACGCGCAGGCCTGTGCGCTCAACGGCGTGGTGGTGTGCACGGTCAACGACCCGACCATCCGCGTCGGTGCCAACACCTTTGCGCAGATCGACGGCAACCCGTTGCCCAACGCGCCCAAGTACAACCTCAACCTGGCCGCGCGCTACGACATCCCGGTGGGCAACGATGGCGCCTTCTTCGTCTCCACCGACTGGAACAAGCAGGGCGAAACCAGCTTCGTGCTGTACGACTCCACCGAGTTCCGCGCCAACGGCAATTTCGAAGGCGGCCTCAAGCTTGGCTACACCGGCGGCTATGGTGCGTGGGAAGTGGCGGCGTTTGCGCGCAACATCACCAACGAGAAGAACGTCAAGGGCGTGATCGAAAACTACATGGCTGCGGTGTACAACGAGCCGCGCGTGGTGGGCGTGTCGGTCAACGTCAACTGGCAGTAAGAGCGACTGAAAAGTCGCCAGCGGCTGCACAGTGCTCTGGTCAGCCGCTCCCGGTGATTGATCGATCGACTGCACCACTGCGCGTGTCGCAGTGATGCCGACAGCAGAACCAGACCCGCTGCGTACATCATGCAGCGGGTTTTTTGTATCAACGGCTGCGCAACACCGACTGCACCCAGCTGACGATCTGCGCGCTGCTCACCGCGCCGGAGTGACGGCCCAGCTCACTGCCGCCGCGGATGACCAGCAAGGTCGGGATGCTGCGGATGCCGAAGCGCGTGCCCAGTGCCGGATGCAGATCGGTATCGACCTTCGCCAGCCGGACCTGCGGTTCGAGCAGTGCCGCGGCTGCGGCAAACTGCGGCGCCATGCTCAGGCACGGCCCGCACCACGGCGCCCAGAAATCCACCACCAATGGCAGCGCGCTGCGCACCGCATGCTTGTCGAAATCGGTGCCCGACAGCGCCACCGGCGTCCCCAGGAACAAGGGCTTGTGGCAACTGCCGCAGTTGGGTGCATCGCGCAGACGCGCAGCTGCGACACGGTTCATCGCAGCGCAGCTCGGGCAGGCGATCAAAAGCGGTGCGTCGGTCATGCGGCGGTCTCCGGTGGCAGGCAATGCAGTCGCTGTGCTCGCACGCCATGGCGGCAAGTGCGGCTGCATGCGGCCAGTGTAACTGCCATCGCCGAAGGTCCGGTGCCGTCGGCCACGAACGCAACACCGGGCGTGCGGCGCTCATGCCACAAGCTGGCGCACGCGCGCTGCAGTGCTCAGCCCGATTGCCCCAGGCTCAGGATCGGAACGAAGCCGCCGTAGATCAGGCGCTTGCCATCGAACGGCATCGGGTTGACCGATGGGTCCATGCGCGGGTCGTCCATCATCTTGCGCATGCCCGCATCGCGGGTCGCCTTGTCCGGCCATTCGATCCACGAAAACACCACGGTTTCGTCCTCGCCGGCATCGACCGCGCGATGGAAGTCGGTCAGTTGTCCATGCTGGACGTCATCGCCCCAGCACTCCACCACGCGCAGCGCGCCGTACTCGATGATGATGGCATCGCCCATGCGGGCATGTTCCAGAAACGCGGCCTTGTTGGCCGTCGGCACCGCGAGCGCAAACCCATCCACATACGACATGACCACCTCCTCAGACACGGCGCACGGCGTGCGCCTAATGATGACGAACAGATGCTGGTGCGACCGAAACAAGCTGGAATGCGGCGCCGCGATGGATGTCGCCCGCGCGTGGAATGCGAGCATACGGTGCATCCGGATGGCGAGCACTGGTCGCGCTCGCATGACCATGCACACCGTTGTCGTGCCCGGTTTCGTTCTCGTATCGCATGCGCGGCACGCTGCGTGCCGCGTCCTGGATGAGTTCGTCAGAGGGATTGTGTTGTGGCGATGGGCTGGGCTTGCGACAGGCCGCCAGCCCCGGATTGCACCGGCTTCGATCACCCATCACGCCTTGCCGGGCGCCGCGGCGAACGCCCGGCGTGATGCTTGGTCGCCCCGTTGGCCGCGATTACGCGGCCAGATTGCGTCGCCGCAGCACGGCTTCAAACACCACGTCGCCGCTTTCGTTGCGTGCCTGCAGCGTACCGCCGTGCGCCTTGACGAACTGGTCGGCGATAAACAGGCCCAGCCCCAGGCCCTGGCTGGCATGGAAGCTGGCCTTGAACGGCTCGAACAGGCGCGGCATCAGGCTGTCCGGGATGCGTCCGACATTGCGCACCGACAGCCGCAGCGTGTCGCGTTCGCGTCCGTCCAGATGCACCCGCACCGGCTGGCTGCCGCCATGCAGCACCGCGTTGCCGACCAGGTTGGACACGACCTGGGCCAGCCGATCGCCATCGCCATCGCCGTCCAGATCACCTTCGGTACGCAGGTCGATCGGCGTGTGCGGATTGGCCTGCGCTACTTCGCCCACCACACTATGGGTGACTTCACCCAGATTGCAGGGGCCGAATTGCATCGACAGCCCGTCGCTGCGCAGCCGTGAGAAATCCAGCAGCTGCTCGACCATCCGCGCCATCCGCCGCGCGCTGTTTTCCAGGTGATCGAGCGTGCGTGCGGCCGAGCCATCGGCCTCCACATCCAGGCTGAGCTTGTCGGCGCACAGCAGGATCACCGACAGCGGGGTGCGCAGGTCGTGGGTGAGTACGGCCATCATGGTTTCGTTGAGGGTGAGCGCGCGTTCCAGCGAGGCGTTGCGTGCCTTGAGCAGGCGCCGCTGCTGGTACAACTCGATGAACACATTGACCTTGCTCAGGATCACGTGCGGCTCGATCGGCTTGTGCAGGAAATCCACCGCGCCGGTTTCGTAGCCCTGGAAGGCGCGCATCGGATCGTTCGGCGATGCGGTCAGGAAAATGATCGGCACATGCCGGCTGCGCTGCGAGCCGCGCATCAGTTCGGCCAGCGAAAAGCCGTCCATTTCCGGCATGTGCACATCCAGCAGCGCCAGCGCCACATCGTGTTCGAGCAGCAGCTCCAGCGCCTGCGCGCCGGACGCGGCACACAGCACCTGGAGGCCGTCGCGCTGCAGCAGCGCTTCCGTCGCCACCAGGTTCTGTGGCACGTCGTCGACGATCAGCAGCTTGGCGGGTTCGTCGCCATTGCCGTGCGCAGCCAGGCCGGTCGCGGTGAGATTCATGGGTGAAAGGCTTCCAGTCGGCTGCAGATCGCCTGCAGGGTGAGCACCGCATCGGCGCCAGCATAGGCGAGAGCGGAGGCGGGCATCAGCGGTGAGGCGGCATCGTCGGGGCGCTGGATCCAGGCGGTGCCACCGACCGCGCGCACGGCTGCCACGCCGGCGCTGCCGTCGCTGCTGGCGCCGGTGAGCAGGATCGCCAGCAGGCGCTGCCCGAAGACGTCGGCCGCCGATTCGAACAAGGGGTCGATCGCCGGGCGCGAGAACAGCACCGGTGCATCCATCGACAACGCCAGACTGTCGCGCGTTTCCACCAGCAGATGGTAGTCGGGCGGGGCGATGGTCACGCTGCCGGCAAGCAGCGGCTGCTTGTCTTCGGCCTCGCGCACCGGCAAGGCGCAGCGTGCATCCATCAGCTCGGCAAGATGGCTGGTGCGGTCGCGCGGCAGGTGCAACACCACCAGCACCGGCATCGGCAGGTCCGCAGGCAGGCTGGACAGCAGCGCCTGCAAGGCCATGACGCCGCCGGCCGAGGCGCCGATCACCATCGCGTCGAACTGCGCCGCCGCCGCGTGCATTGCGTTCATGCCGCCGCCTTGCGGAACAGGCGCTGCTCGCGTGCCACGGTTTCGAACGCCTGCGCATGCGCACCGAACTGCAGCGACTCCTTGCTGCCCAGGCCCAGGAACCCGCGGTGCACCAATGCATCGTGGAACAGGCCCACGGCACGGTCCTGCAGGCTGCGGTTGAAATAGATCAGCACGTTGCGGCACGACACCAGGTGCACTTCGGAGAACACCGTATCGGTGGCGAGGCTGTGGTCGGCGAAGACGATATTGCGCTTCAACCGGCGATCGAACACCGCGCCGTCGTAGGCGGTGGTGTAATAGTCCGAGAGCGAGCCGCGGCCGCCGGCGTCCAGGTAATTGCGGCTGAACTGCGCGATGCGGTCGATGCCGAAGGCGCCGGCCTCGGCCATGCCCAGTGCTTCGGGATTGATGTCGGTGGCGTAGATCACGGCCTTTTCCAGCAGGCCTTCTTCGTGCAGCAGGATCGCCAGCGACCAGACTTCCTCGCCGGTGCTGCAGCCGGCCACCCACAGCTTGATCGACGGATAGGTGCGCAAGACCGGCACCGCATGCTCGCGCAGTACGCGAAAGTAGGCCGGGTCGCGGAACATCTCCGACACCTGCACGGTGAAGAACTGCATCGCCTGCGCAAAGGTGTCCGGTTCGTGCAGCAGGCGGTGCTGCAGATCGGCCACGCGCTCGCACTCCAGGCGTGCCATCGCGTGGCGCATGCGCCGGCGCAGCGACGACACCGCGTAATCACGGAAGTCGTAGTGGTAGCGCTGGTAGACCGCTTCCAGCAGCACCCGCAGCTCCAGGTCGAACAGCTCCACCGCGTTCATTGCCGCGAGCACCACACCCGACACAGCGACACCAGCTTGTCCACGTCGATGGGCTTGGCGATGTAGTCGTTGGCACCGGCCTCGAGACAACGTTCGCGATCGTCGGCCATGGCCTTGGCGGTCAGCGCGATGATCGGCAGATCCTGCCACTGGCGGTCGGCGCGGATCTGGCGCATCGCGGTCAGGCCATCCATCTCCGGCATCATGATGTCCATCAGCACCAGATCCACCTCGTGCTTGGCCAGATGTTCCAGCGCCTCGCGGCCGTTGCGGGCGATCTGCAGCGTCACGCCCAGCGGCTCGAGCACGCTGGAGAGCGCAAAGATGTTGCGCACGTCGTCCTCGGCCAGCAGCACGGTGGCGCCGTCCAGCACCGCGTCGCGGCGGCGCGCTTCGCGCAGCAGGCGTTGCTGGTCGCTGGGCAGCGAGGCTTCCACACTGTGCAGGAACAGCGTCACCTCATCGAGCAGGCGTTCGGGCGAGCGCACGCCCTTGATGATGATGCTCTTGGAGTAGCGGCGCAGGCGTTGTTCCTCGTCGCGGGTGAGCGCGCGCCCGGTGTAGACGATGACCGGTGGAAACGCGACTGCGTCGTTGCCGGCCATGCGCTCGAGCAGGTCGTAGCCGCTGCCGTCGGGTAGCGCCAGATCGGTGACCATGCAATCGAAGGTTGAGCCGGCCAGCTGCTGCATCGCCTCGGCGATGCTGCCCACTGCGATGATGTCCAGCTGATCGCGCGCCAGCAGCAATTGCAGATTTGCACGCAGCGCGCTGTCGTCTTCGACGATCAGCAGGCGGCGCACCGCGCGTGCATTGGTGTCTTCCAGTTGACGGATCGCGCCCGCCAGCAGCTCGCGCGTGGCCGGCTTGATCAGATAGCCCACCGCACCCAGTTCCAGCGCAATCTGGCTGCGCTCCAGCGCGGAGACCACATGCACCGGAATATGGCGCGTGGCCGGATCGCGCTTGAGGCGTTCGAGCACGCTCAGGCCGGACGCATCCGGCAGGCCGATGTCGAGCAGGATGCCGCTGGGACGCAGTTCGGCGGCCAGGCGCAGCGCTTCTTCGGCGCTGGGCGCCACCACGCAATCGAAGTCCAGCTCGTGCGCCAGGTCGACCAGCGCCTGTGCAAAGCGTGCTTCGTCTTCCACCGCCAGGATCAGCCGGCCGGGACGGGTGCGTTGGTCGCGATCATCGTCGGCGCGCTGCAGCGGCGGGGCGGCGGCTGCCGGAATCGGCAGCGGCATTCCCGTGGACGCAACCGTTGCGCGCCCATCGAGGCGCGAGGCCATGGCCGTGCCACTGGCGGATTGCAACGACGGCGCGGCGCCGATCGCCATCGCGCCCGCGCTGGCCTGTGCTGCGGTGACCAGCTCGGCGGGCGCGCCGTCGATCGGCAATTCCAGCGTGAAACAGCTGCCGCGTCCGGGCTGGCTGTCCACGCGGATGCTGCCGCCCATGCGCTGGGCCAGGTCGCGCGAGATCGACAGCCCCAAGCCGGTGCCGCCGTAGCGACGGCGCGTGCTGCCATCGGCCTGGCGGAATGCTTCGAAGATGACCTCGGTCTGTTCGTGCGCGATGCCGATGCCGGTGTCGTTGACCTTGAACAGCACTCGTCCCGGCGTGTGCGCCTGGATCGACAGGCTGACGCTGCCGTGCTCGGTGAACTTGATCGCGTTGGCCAGCAGGTTCTTGAGAATCTGCTGCAGGCGTTGGCTATCGACGACCAGTTGCGTCGGTGCGTCCGATTCGGCAGCCAGCTGCAACGCCAGGCCTTTCTGGCGCGCCAGCGGCTCGAAAGTTTCGCGCAGGCGCTGCAGCACCGAGCTGGTGGCGACGGTTTCGTCGGCGAGTTCCACATGCCCGGCTTCGATCTTGGACAGGTCGAGAATGTCGTTGATCAACGCCAGCAGATCGTTGTTGGACGACAGGATCGCCTGCGCGTATTTCACCTGCTCGGGGCTGAGTGTGCCGTCCTTGTTGTCCGACAGCAGCTTGGCCAGGATCAACGCGCTGTTGAGCGGCGTGCGCAGCTCGTGCGACATGTTGGCCAGGAATTCGGATTTGTAGCGCGAGGCGGTGGACAGCTCGTTGCTGTTGCGCACCAGCTGATTCTGCGCGATCAGCAAGGCCTGCTTCTGCGCTTCCAGCGCCTGGGTGCGCTCTTCCAGCTGCACGTTGGTCTGTTCAAGCTCGGCCTGCTGCAGTTCCAGATCGCTTTGCGATTGCTGCAGGCTGCGGCTTTGTTCCTCCAGCTCCTCGTTAGCCACGCGCAGCTCTTCCTGCTGGGTCTGCAGCTCTTCGCTTTGGCGCTGGGTTTCTTCCAGCAGGGCCACCAGCTGCGCGCGCAGCAATGCCGTGCGCAAGGCCAGGCCGATGTTCTCGCCGCAGCGCGTGAGGAGTTCTTCCTCGCGCGTGCGGGCAGTGCCCGGCGCAGCGGCGCGGCCCAGCTCGAGGATGCCGATCACCCGCCCATCGGCGATGACCGGTGCCAGCAGCAGTTCCTGGCAGGCGCTGCGTCCCAGGCCCGAGGCGATCTGCAGATGTCCGGCCTCCACACCGCGCACCCGGCGCACCGCGCCGCTACGCAAGGCCTCGCCGAGTTGGCCGGCATCGGTCGGCAATGTCTTGGACGCATCGGCCGGCAGCGCGGCGCCGCCGGTCAGACGCAGGCGCTCGCCCTCGATGCGATACAGCGCGCCGACCTGCGCATCCAGCGTGTCGCACAGCGCGCGCACGGCAGCATTGGCCAGATCGTCCGGGCTGTGATCGCCGCGCAAACTGGCTTCGACGGTGTTTTCGGCCTGCTGCAGCCACAGCGCCAGTTCGGCCTGGCGGCGCGCGCGGATCGCCTGCATCACCACCAGCGCCATCGCCAGGAACGACACCCCGCCGATGCTGCGGTTGATCGAGGAAAAACTCGAACTGGTACTGGATGGCGCCAGCTGAAAACCGACTGCCAGCAGCACGCACGAGAGCGCGGCGACTACCAGAGGCACCTGCACGCGATTCTGGAAGACCGTCACGCCCACCGCGACGAAATAGGTCAGCCACACCGCATAGCCGAGCGGCGTGACCAATTCCACGCCGAGCGTTCCCGCCATCAGGGCCCCCGCGATCACCCACACCCAGCGGTCGCGTGTGGTCGAGATGTTCTGCATAAAGGCGCGGACCGGACAGGGAGGGCGGTCATGGTAGCCGATAACTTTCACGCGCAAATCGCCGGGATTTTGACGCTCTGCAGCTGGGTCGGCTTGCACGCAGCCTTCACGCACTCGTCACTATGGTCGCGCGCTTTCTCGGGGGAAAGTCGCGTGATGGATGCGGAAACGGCCGTCGACAGTACGGGGCCGCTTTCTCACGACAGCCGGCAGTGCCAGCTGTTGGTGCAGAGCGTGTCCGATTATGCGATCTACATGCTCGATACGGGCGGCCATGTGTGCAGCTGGAATCCCGGCGGCGAGCGCATCAAGGGTTACACCGCCGGCGAGATCATTGGCTCGCATTTTTCGCGCTTCTATCTGCCAGAGGATGCGCAGGGTGGCGAGCCGGCCCGCAATCTGGACACCGCCAGACGCGAGGGGCGCTTTGCCACCGAAGGCTGGCGGGTGCGCAAGGACGGCAGCCGCTTCTGGGCAAGCGTAGCGATCGAGCCGGTGCTGGAATTCGGCGTGCTGGTGGGGTTTGCCAAGGTCACCTGCGACATCGACCAGCGGCACCAGGCGCAGCAGCTGTTGCAGCACGCGCAGCACGCCCTGATGCAGTCGCAGAAGGTGGATGCGCTGGGCCGCCTGACGCTCGGCATGGCGCACGATTTCAATAATCTGCTGACCGTGATGGTGACCAGCCTGGACCTGATCGCGCTGCGTGCCGGCGACGATGCGCGCACGCGCATGCTGGTGGAAGCGGCGCAGACGGCAGTCGATCGCGGCACCTTGCTGACGCGCCAGCTGCTCGCCTTTGCACGCGGGCAGCGGCTGATTCCCGAGCGCCATGGCGCCAACGCGGTGGTGACGCGCTCGCTGGAACTGCTGCGGCGTGCCTGCCCGGCCGGCCTTGCCTTGTCGCTCGAGTTTGCCGAGCAATTGCCCGATATCCGCGTGGACCCCGGCCAACTGGAAGCGGCCTTGCTCAATCTGGTGTTCAACAGCTGCGATGCCATGCCTGGCGGCGGCAACATCGTGCTGGAAACGGCCGTGCAGCAGCGTGTTGCGCCGTCCGATCCGCATGGCCGGCCGCGCAACTACGTCAGCATTGCCGTGCGCGATGATGGCCCCGGCATGTCTGCACACGTGGCGCAATGCGCCAGTGAGCCATTTTTCACCACCAAGGACGTGGGCAAGGGCTCGGGCCTGGGATTGAGCCAGGTATACGGCTTTGCGTCCCAATCCGGTGGTTTTGTCGAGCTGGATACCGCTCCTGGCCATGGCACCACCGTTACCCTGTTTCTCCCGGCCATCGAGGAGGCTGAGCATGACTGAATCCCTGCGTCTGTTGATGGTGGAAGATCAGCAGGAATTGCGCGAACTGATCGGCGAGGCACTGCGCGATGCAGGCATCACCGTCGAAACCGCCGACGACGGCCATAGCGCCTTGCGCATGCTGCGCGAGAACGGCCCTTACGATGTGGTCTTCAGCGACATCCGCATGCCCAACGGCATGTCGGGCATCGAACTGAGCGAACACGTGGCGCAGCTGCTGCCGCAGGCGCGGGTCATCCTGGCCTCGGGGTTTGCAAAGGCGCAATTGCCGCCGCTGCCGGCGCAGGTGGATTTCCTGCCCAAACCGTATCGCCTGCGTCAGCTAATCGATGTGTTGAAAGGCGTGGCAACCAACGCCTGAGCGTTGGCTGCGTGTGTCCTGCGCTGCAGAAAGTCCTGCCTGCAATCGCGCAGGCCGTGACCGAGAGTCCTGCGTCTACGCCGCTCAACGGCTTTGGTAGTACACCTTGTCGATGGCGATCTCCACTGGCGCAGCCGGCGGATCGGCCACCAGCATGAACATCTGTTTGACCGCCTGCAGATCCAGGTCGTAGAACGCACTGAAGGGAATGCTCACCTCGTGCCAGGCGCCATCGCGCACCAGGCCGTATTGATTGCTGCCCGCAGCAAAATCCACCCAGCTGTCGCCAAAGCTGGTGTTGATGCCGATCTTGAAGGTCGATGGCGTGGTGGTTTTCAGATGCAGCTTCAGCGCGCCGCCGGCATAGGCGGCCATGTTGCGATAGTCGGTCTGGATGCCCAGGCCATACCAGGCACCGGCGTTGGCGCGGTAGGCCATCACGTTGCTGCCTTCGAACGGCGCCTGCGCAATCGGGGTGAGGTTGTTCCACAGATACAGCTCGGCATCCTGGCCGAAGTTGAGTCGCCCGCTGGTATCGGCCTGCTCGGTGAACACGCCGAAGCGCCCGGCAGGCGCTGCGTGTTGCGCACCCACATACAGTTGCGAACCGGGGTTTTGATACAGGCGGATATAATCGATCTCCATCCTGCCCGGCAACGGCGCGGTCACCGCCGCAGGCGAGGTGATGCCGGTATAGGTGCCACCCACGGCGAGATTGAGCAGCAGATACTGCTGCTGATGGAATTCGTGCAGCGAGGCGCCTTCGATATTGGAGATCGCAAACTCGAAGTATTGCTGGCCGTCGATCGACACGCGGATGAACTGCGGGTCCCAGGTCATGCGGTACACATGGAAGTCGGCATGCAGATCCACCGGGCTGGTGTAGCTGGTGTCGTAGTCGGCCTGCTGACCGTTGTAGTCCCAGTGCACCGCGGCACCGATACGGCGATTGGCGGTGCCATTGGCGATAGCCGCGGCCATGCCGGCTTCCAGCAGGTCGATCTCGCCGCGACCTGGCCACACGCCGATGGTGCCCAGCATCCAGTACGCCGGCCATAGCCCGTTGCCCACCACCGGCGTCTTGATGCGCGCCTCCAGCGTGCCGTACCTGAAATGCATACGGCCTTCGGTCTTGAGACGCGCCGAGGTAAACGGCATGCCCTGGAACGCTTCGCGTCGCGCTTCGATCACCAGCCGGCCGTTATCGATACGCGCGTTTTCGGCGCGGCTGGTGTAGTACTGCATCTCGCCGTTGCCCCAGCCGCACAGGCCGATCTGGCAGCCGTTGCCGACGTCGTAGGTCCACTTGTTGCCATCGATGCCGGGGCCATTGAAGTTGTCTTCCCAGACCAGGGTTTGCGCGTGCGCGCCTGGTGGCATCGCCGCTGCGCACAGCAGGGCGAACTGCACAGCGACACTGCGTAGCGTGTTCATTGCGTGCGTCTCCAAAAGTGGACCGACGTCCATGGAGAAGTGACGCTGCGCAGCGGCTACTTCAGTGTCAAAGCAATTGTGTGGCGCGTTTCAGTTCCGTGGTGTTCATTCCGGAATAATCCAGCATTGGCATGACGGCGGTCGCAGACTGCATGCGCCGGATGCTGCGTGGCAGCAGCTGGCTGCGGATGTTTCGTTGCGGGCGCGACCGCATCGGCGCGTCCAGCTCAATGCGTTCAAGCCGACAGATGCTTCGAGCGCCAACGCATGCACGCGTTGGCAGGCGCTGGAGCGGCTACGGCGCTGGGAACGCCATCGGAATGCCACCGTGGCCGGCAAGCCAGGTGCTGCGGCACATCGATGGCCTTGCGGATGCATCGGCACGATTGCCCGCGGCAGCGTTTCGCGCATGCCGCATACGTCGGACTCAATGCCCGGCGTGCACCGTCCAGGCCACCAGCCGTATCACCAGCGGTCGCACCACCAGCACGCAGCAGAACGCGGTGGGCATCGCAATGCGGTAGGCATCCAGCACGCGCCACAGGTAGCCGGGGGCAAGGCCGGTGTTGGCGCCGGTGATCACCAGGCACATCAGCAAGGCCATGATCGCGGCCATATAGAACGCGAACACAAACGGGGTGGTGCGCACGCCGAGTTTCCAGCGCGGGCGCAGCAATGAGGAGGAGGGGGGAGATGACGACATGCAGTGGCCTCGGTTGCCGCGGATCGGCGTGATGGGAAGCACTGTAGAGACGCCACCGCGGGCGGGGTAGATCGCGTAGCCTTGCGGCTTACGTAAGAAAAACTTACGAATCGTTTGGTAATACTTGCCTAGCCAATGAACATTCTTCAGTCCATCCGTAGCTTTGTCAGCACTGTCGATGCCGGCAGCATTGCCGGAGGCGCCAAGTTGCTGGGGATCAGTGCGGCTGCGGTCAGCCAGAACATCGCGCGACTGGAGCAGCACCTGGGCGTGCGTCTGCTGCACCGGACCACGCGCAGCCTGGCGCTGACCGAACGCGGCACGCTGTACTTCGAGCAAGTGCGGCAGCTGGAGCGCGACCTGGAGCGCGCGCGCCAGTCGGTGGCCGGGCCGCAGCAGGCGCCGGCGGGGCGCTTGCGGGTGGCCAGCACCGCAGCCTTTGCGCGGCACGTGCTCGCCCCGATGCTGCCGGCCCTGCGCCAGCAGTACCCGCAGCTGGAGATCGAGCTGCTGTGCACCGACCGGGCCGTGCAGCACGCGCAGGAAAGCGTGGATGTCAGCCTGCGCATCGAAGCGCAGCTGGAAGACGGTCTGGTCGCACGCTGCATCGCCCAGGTACCGCTGGTGGTCTGCGCAGCGCCCGAGTATCTGGCGCGCTGCGGGACGCCGCAGGGCGCGGACGACTTGAAATATCACGATTGCCTGCTGTTGCGTTACCCGGTCGACGGGCGCTGCCTGCCGTGGAATTTCGTGCGCAATGGCGTGCGCTTCCAGCCGGAACTGGGCAAGGCGATGGTCAGCGACGACATCGACGCGCTCGCCACCATGGCCGCGGCCGGCGGCGGCATCGCGCGCCTGGCCGCCTATGTCGTACAACCTTACCTGCAGCGCGGCGAGCTGCAGCCGCTGTTTGTCTCCGATCTCGCCAGCACCGCCCAGGCATTGCCGGAGCCGCTACGGATCTACCTCTGCGTCGCCGATCGCCGCGACTTCACCCCGAAGGTGCGCGCCTTCATGGAACACGTGCTCGAACGCCTGCCGGTGCAATGGCGTACTGCCGAGCCCGCGCTGGCGCCGGCTCACGCAGCAACCGGAGTGTAGCCAGCATTCGACATCTGGAGAGCGCCTGGTTCCGTGCTCTGTTCGACAGGGCGCACGTGGGGGTGACGTGCTGATGCCTGATGGATGCCGGGTTGCTTGAGAGCGAACGACGCTGAAGACGCAGTTTGCGCAGTCGTCGTTCTCGACCAACGACTAAGGCGGCAGTTGATGCTGCCGCCGCCATCGCTCACTCCAGCTTGAGCATCACAACCGAGCGCGCCGGCAGCGTGACAGTCACTGCGTTGCCTTGCATGCGTGCCCCCTTGAACGCCTTGGGTTCCACTGTGCGCGGTTGCGTAAAGGTATTGTGCGCAGTGATCGCCGGCCCGGTCAGAATCTGCCCGGTCACCCCGCGCGCCGGGAGGCCATCCACCTGCACACTGGCGCTCGCGGCCGACGTCGCATCCAGATTGGTCAGGGCGATATAGACGTGTCCATCCCTGGCCTTGACCGCCGAGCCGTGCACTGCGGGCACGTGGACATCGCCATGGCGATACTCGGGTGTCTGCAGGCGCAACGGCAGCTGGGTGGCGTCCTGGTAGGGCTTGTACAGCGCGAACACATGGTAGGTGGGCGTCAGCACCATCTTGTCGCCGTCGGTGAGGATCATCGCCTGCAGCACATTGACCATCTGCGCGATATTGGCCATGCGCACGCGCTCGGCATGTGCGCTGAAGATGTCGATGTTCAACGACGCCACCAGTGCATCGCGCAGCGTGTTCTGCTGATGCAGGAAGCCCGGGTTCGCATCCGGCAGCCCGGCGTACCAGGTGCCCCATTCGTCCACCACCAGCGCGACTTTCCTGCCCGGGTCGTAGCGGTCCATGATCGCGCTGTGTTTGCGGATCAGCTCGTCCATCACCAGCGTGCGCGACAGCGTGTCGATCCAGGCGGCTTCGTCGAAGTCGGTGGAGGAGGCGCGCGGTGGCCAGCCACCTGGCACGGTGTAGTAATGCAGGCTCAGGCCGTCCATCAGCGTGCCGGCCTCGCGCATCATCACCTCGGTCCAGTGGTAATCGTCGTTGTTGGGGCCGGGCGCGATCTTGAGGATCTTCTGATTGGCCGGCGCCTTGACGAAGGTCTGGTAGCGCCGATAGACGTCGGCCGCGTATTCGACGCGCATGTTGCCGCCGCAGCCCCACAGCTCGTTGCCGACGCCGAAGTAGGGCACCTGCCACGGTGCGTCGCGGCCATTGGCGCGGCGCTCGTTGGCCAGGCTCGAGCGGGTCGGTGCCGTCATGTATTCGGCCCACTGCGCGATCTCGTCCGGCGCCGCATTGCCCACATTGCCGGCGATATAGGCCTGGGTGCCGAGCAGTTCGGTGAAGTCCATGAACTCGTGCGTGCCGAAGCGGTTGGACTCTTCCACGCCGCCCCAGTGCGTGTTGACGCTGACCGGGCGCTTGGCCGGCGCACCGACGCCATCGCGCCAATGGTATTCGTCGGCAAAACAGCCGCCGGGCCAGCGGATGTTGGGCACCGCAATCGCCTTCAACGCTGCCAGCACATCGTTGCGATAGCCGCGCGTATTGGCAATCGCCGAGTCCTCGCCGACCCACACCCCGCCGTAGATGCCGGTGCCCAGATGCTCGGCGAACTGGCCGAACAGCTGCCGCGACACCTGTGCACCGGGCTGGTCCACGCGCAGCGTGCCGGTCACCTTTACCTCGGCCGCAGGAGCGGTAAGCGCACTGGCGAGCAAGGCCGCGCCAACGACAGCCTGCAACAGCCGTCCGGGTGAGATTCGCAAGGCGGGGGAAATCCACTGCATCGGCTTGGCGCTCCTGTGCTGATCGATCGAGGGGGCGCACGCCGCTGCGTGGCGGGCGCGTCGCTAGCCTAGTGCCTGCAATGGCAGGTTGTCGCTGCATCGCGATCAATCAGCCAGGGCTGGCGCAGGTCTCGCCGACATGGTCATCACGTCGCACGCCAGGATGTGCGCCGGGGCATGGTCGGCGACCGCGCTCCCCCGCTATGCTCGCCAGCTTCCAGTATCGGCAGGACGATCCATGCAGCGAGTGTTCGGGCAGTTGCCAGACGGTGTCGAAGTCCACGCGCTCACGCTGCGCAGCACTGCCGGGCTGGAGGCGGAGGTGCTCACCTACGGCGGCATCCTGCATGCGCTGCGGCTGACCACCGAGCACGCGGTGGTGCCGCTGCTGCTGGCATTGCCGGATCTGCCGGCCTACGCCGCCGATGGCGACAGCCTCAATATCCTGGTCGGCCGCTACGGCAACCGCATCGCCGGCGCTCGCTACACGCTGGATGGGGTCACCCACACGCTGGCGGCCAACGAAGGGCGCAACCAGTTGCACGGCGGCCTGCGCGGCTTCGGTCGGCGCGTGTGGAGCGTGCTGGAGCAGGCGCCGGACCAGGTGCTGCTCGGTTACGACTCGCCCGATGGCGAAGAAGGCTATCCCGGCAATCTGCAGGTGCGTGCGCGGCTGCACCTGCAAGGACGCAGCCTGCAGCTGGACTTCGAGGCGCACTGCGATGCCGCCACCGCGTTGAACCTCACGCATCACCCGTACTTCAATTTATCCGGTGACCCGCATCGGCGCGCCGCGCTGCAGGTGCTGCGGGTGCCGGCAGATCGCTATCTGCCGGTGGATGCCGAATCGATCCCGACCGGCGAAATCGCCTCCGTCGCCTGCACGCCGTTCGATTTCCGCCATGCTGCGGCGTTGGCCGACACGATCGATCCGTCGCACCCGCAGGTGGTACTCGGCAAGGGCTACGACCAATGCCTGGTGCTGGCCGCCGGAGCCGATTGCGTTGCCGAGTTGTACTCGCCGCACAGTGGCGTGGCGCTGCGCATCAGCAGCGACGCACCGGCGGTGCAACTCTACGAAGGCCAGCATCTGGACGACCACCATCCCGGACTCGGCCGTGGCGTCTGCCTGGAGCCGCAGGACTACCCGGACGCGCCCAACCACCCCAATTTCCCGTCGACGATCCTGCGGCCCGGGCAGGTCTACCGCCGCCGCATCGCCTATCACTTCGCCAGCCCGGGGCCGGATCAGCCGTGGGCGGCGGTGAGCGCTGCGCTGGACGCCTGAGCGCGGGCGGTGTGGCGACGGCGGGGCCTGGACGGGCCTGGAGCCAACGCGATCAGCGCGGCCCCAGCACCAGTTCGATCACGAACTTGCTGCCGAAGAACGACAACACCAGCAGCGCCATCGCGGTCAGCGTCCAGTGCACCGCCTTGGTGCCGCGCCAGCCATTGCGCCAGCGCCCGATCAGCAGCGCACCGAACACGATCCACGACAGGATGCTGAGTACGGTCTTGTGCAGCAGCCGCTGCGCCAGGAAGTCCTGCACGAACAGCAGGCCGGTCAGCAGGGTCAGGCTCAACAGCACGAAGCCGACGGTGATCGTGCGGAACAGCAGCGTCTCCAGCTCGGTCAACGGCGGCAGCGCGCGCAGCCAGGTATGGAAATCGCGCCGGCGCAGGGCGCGCTCCTGCAGCCACAGCATGATCGCCAGCAACGCGGCGATGCCCAACGTGGCATAGGCCAGCAGTGCCATCCACGCGTGCAGTTCCAGCCGCCAGCCAAGGTCCGAGCTCGGTTCGTGGCCGTAAGCGTGATAGCAGGCCAGCAAGATCGCCGACAGCGGGAACACCACCACGCCCACCGCCGCCATGCGCCCGCGCGCGCCGAACACCGCCGTCAGCGCGGCCATGCCCAGGCCGCACAGCGATAGCGCCGCGAAGAAATGCATGTCCGGCCCGCCGGCGGTGCGCAGCGCCACCAGCACGTGGTACCCGGCGTGCAGCGCCACGGCCGCCAGTGCCGGGATCAGCCAGCGGGCAGGCGCCTGGTTGCCATCGCGCAGCACCGAGCGGGTGAGCAGCGCCGTGGCCAGCAGATACAAGGCGAACGCGATGAGAACGATTGTCATCGTGGAAGTTTCGCATATTGGGGGCTGGGATTCGGGATTCGGGAATCGGGAATCGGGAATCGGGAATCGGGAATCGGGAATCGGGAAAAGCAGTTGCGAGCTGCGGGGCTGGAGGTGGGCTGGCGTGCTGGGGGCGGAGCGCGAGCGGGCAGGGGCTACCTGCTGGCACCGCAGTTGCCGTTCCTGTCCTGGCGCTGCTGCGCTGGTTGGCCGTGCGCGTTGGTGAGGCTGCTCGCTGATCTGGCTTTGCCGGTCGGGCGCTGGCGGCCGCTGGGGCGGCCGGCTGGCCGGTGCCGCTATAATCGACGCCCGTTTCCCCTCACGCGGTCCCTTGCGCATGTTCGAGTCCCTTACCCAACGTCTCTCCGGCACCATGGAGCGCCTGCGCGGCCGCGGCCGCCTGACCGAGGAGAACATCCGCGAAGCCACCCGTGAAGTGCGCATCGCGTTGCTCGAAGCCGACGTGGCGCTGCCGGTGGTACAGGCGCTGATCGAGCGCATCAAGGTGCGCGCGGTCGGTCAGGAAGTGCTCAAGTCGCTGACCCCGGGCCAGGCGCTGATCAAGATCGTTCGCGACGAGCTGACCGCCGTGATGGGCGCGGCCGCCACCGACCTCAACCTCAACGTGCCGGCGCCGGCGATCATCCTGATGGCCGGCCTGCAGGGCGCGGGCAAGACCACCACGGTCGGCAAGCTCGCCAAGCACCTGAAGGAAAAGCGCAAGAAGAAGGTCATGGTGGTCTCGGCCGACGTCTACCGTCCGGCCGCGATCGAGCAGCTCAAGACCCTGGCCGAGCAGGTCGGCGTGCTGTTCTTCCCGTCCGACGCCTCGCAGAAGCCGGTCGACATCGTGCGCGCCGCCATCAGCGATGCGCGCAAGTCGTTCGCCGACGTGCTGCTGGTCGATACCGCCGGCCGCCTGGCGATCGATGCGGCGATGATGGAGGAGATCAAGGCGCTGCACGCCGCGGTCAACCCGACCGAAACCCTGTTCGTGGTCGATGCGATGACCGGCCAGGACGCGGCCAACACCGCCAAGGCCTTCGGTGAGGCGCTGCCGCTGACCGGCGTGGTGCTGACCAAGACCGACGGCGACGCCCGTGGCGGCGCCGCGTTGAGCGTGCGCTACATCACCGGCAAGCCGATCAAGTTCGTCGGTACCGGCGAAAAGACCGACGGCCTGGACGTGTTCCATCCCGACCGCGTCGCCAGCCGCATCCTGGACATGGGCGACGTGCTGTCGCTGGTGGAGCAGGTCGAGCACAGCGTCGACCAGGAAAAGGCCGCCAAGCTCGCCGCCAAGGTCGCCAAAGGCAAGAAGTTCGACCTCAACGACATGAAGGAACAACTCGAGCAGATGCAGAACATGGGCGGCATCCATGGGCTGATGGACAAGCTGCCGGGCATGGGCCAGATCCCGGACAACGTCAAGCAGCAGGTCACCGGCAAGGAAGTGCCGCGCATGATCGCGATCATCAATTCGATGACCAAGAAGGAGCGCCGCAACCCGGCCCTGCTCAACGGCTCGCGCCGCGCCCGCATCGCCCGCGGCTCCGGCATGCAGCCGGCCGACGTCAACAAGCTGATGAAGCAGTACCAGCAGATGGAAAAGATGATGGGCAAGCTGGCCGGCGGCGGCATGAAGGGCCTGATGCGCAATATGAAGGGCATGATGGGCGCCATGGGCGGCCGCGGCGGCATGCCGTTCCGTTGAGTTTCAATCGGCGACGCGCGCGGTAAGTCCTTCGACAGGCACGCGTGGCGTTGAACTCGCGCATGACGCGTCATCACTTCAGGCCGCGCACGATGGGTTCGTTTTCGCAGATCGACGCCTTCCAGCGGCGTTTTGGTTTAGGCCTTCCCATCCTGCTCAGCCCCATGGCCGGTGCCTGCCCGGTGCCGTTGTCGGCGGCCGTTGCCGATGCCGGCGGCATGGGCGCGATGGGCGCCGTGCTGTCGCAGCCGCAGGACATCGTGGCGTGGATGACGGCGTTTCGTGAAGCGAGTGCCGGGCCTGCCCAGGTCAATTTGTGGATTCCCGATCCGGCACCGGTGCGCGACGCCGCTGCGGAGGCGCGCATGCGCGCGTTTCTGTCGCAGTGGGGGCCGCCGGTGCCCGAGGCGGCGGGCGATGCAACGCCGGCCGACTTCGATGCCCAGTTCGAGGCCTTGCTCGCTACGCGGCCTGCCGTGGCCTCATCGATCATGGGCGTGTTTCGGCCCGATCAGGTTGCGCGGCTGAAAAGTGCCGGCATTGCCTGGTTCGCCTGCGCCACCACGCTGGACGAAGCGCGTGCGGCCCAGGCGGCCGGTGCCGATGCGGTGGTTGCGCAGGGTGCCGAGGCCGGTGGGCATCGCGGTGCGTTCGACGCCGGTCGGGCGGAGCGGCAGATGACCGGGTTGTTCGCCTTGTTGCCGCGTTTGGTCGATCACCTAGATCTTCCGGTGATCGCCGCAGGCGGCATCGCCGATGCGCGCGGCATTGCCGCGGCGCTGACGCTGGGCGCGAGCGCCGTGCAGATCGGTACCGGCCTGCTGCGCACGCCCGAGGCGGCGCTGCCCAGTGCCTGGGCCGACGCCCTGGCCCAGGCCGAGCCGGAACAGACCCAACCGACCCGTGCATTTTCCGGTCGGCTAGGGCGTGCACTCGCGACGCCCTATGTGCGTGCTGCCATTGCCGCAGAGGCGCCGGTGCCGGCGCCGTATCCGGTGCAGCGCGCGCTGACCGCACCGATGCGTCAGGCCGCCGCGCGCGACAACCGCCTGGATGCCATGCAGGCCTGGGCCGGCCAATCGGCCTGGATGGCACCTGCCCAGCCTGCCGCGCAATTGCTAACCCAGTGGTGGGCTGAAACACAGGCGTTGTTGTGCCGCTGATCTTCTGCAACGGCGCAGTGGCGACAGCGCAGCAGTTGGGCGCGGCCGCATTGATCAATTACGGCCACTTCACCACGCTGCAGGTGCGCGCCGGTGCGGTACGCGGGCTGGACCTGCATCTGCAGCGGCTGCAACACGACGGCGCTGCCTTGTTCGGTGCATCGATCGACGAGGCATGCCTGCGCGCCCAGTTGCGCGCTGCGTTGTCGTCTGCGAACCGCGAAGACGCCAGCGTGCGCATCACCGTGTTTGCGCAGGATTTCGACCTGCGCGATCCGTCGCGCCAGCTTGCACTCGATGTGCTGATCTCCATCGCGCCTGCAGCCCGAACGCCGGCCACTGCGCTGCGCGTGCAGCCGGTCCATCATGTGCGCGAGCAACCCCGCCACAAGCATGTCGGCACCTTCGCGCTGCTGCATCTGCGTCGCCAGGCCATGGCGGCCGGCTACGACGATGCATTGCTGATCGACGCGCACGAGCATCTGTTGGAAGGCACTTTCTGGAATCTGGGCGTGTGGCAGCAGGGCAGGGTGGTGTGGCCGCAAGGGCCGGCGCTGCCCGGCACCCAGCAGCGTCTGCTGCAGGCAGGCCTGCAAACGCTCGGTATCCAGCAGGAGTTTCGCCCGGTCATGCTGAGCGAACTGGGCAGCTTCGATGGCGCGTTCAGCTGCAACGCGCGCGGTCAGCAGGCGATCGTGCAAGCCGGATCGGCGTCATGGCCGGCGCGGGGCGCGCAGCTGCCATTGCTGGAGCAGGCCCTGCAGTCCCAGGCCTGGCAAGCGATCTGAGCGATTCCGGGGTGACTTGGCTTCGCCGCCGGAGCCCGCTATAATCGCCGGCTTACCGCGCCACTCTGGCGACTGGGCAACTCAGGAAAACGACACCATGGTCAAGATTCGACTGACCCGCGGCGGCGCCAAGAAGCGTCCGTTCTACCACATCATCGTGACCGACGTGCGCAGCGCGCGCGACGGCCGCAACATCGAGCGTCTGGGTTACTACAACCCGGTTGCGCAGGGCGCAGAACCGCGCGTCGTGCTGGACGTTGCACGCGTCGACCATTGGGTCGGCCAGGGCGCACAGCTGACCGACAAGGTGCGTAACCTGTATCGCGAAGCATCCAAGTCCCAGGCCGCTGCGGCCTGATCCTGGAGCGCCGGGCGTCACCGCCTGGCCCAGAGTCGACACAGATGAAGCCGACCGAGCGCCGCATCCTGTTAGGCAGGATTGTCGGCGCTTTTGGTGTCAAGGGCGAGCTCAAGCTCGAATCCTGGACCGAGCCGCGCAGTGCGATCTTCCGGTACCAGCCGTGGATCGTGCGGACGCCCTCGGGGCAGGAATCGGTCGTGAGCGGCGTACGTGGGCGCGATCAGGGCAAGAATCTGATTGCGGTGTTCCCCGACGTCACCGACCGCGACACCGTCGAAGCCATGCACGGAACCGAGATTTACGTCGCGCGCAGCGTGCTGCCGCCACCCAAGCCCGATGAATATTACTGGGTGGATCTGGAAGAGCTGCAGGTGGAAACCGTCGAAGGCGTCAAGCTCGGCACGGTGTCGCACCTGTTCTCCACCGGCTCCAACGACGTGATGGTGGTGCGCGGCGATCGCGAGCGGCTGGTGCCGTTCGTGCTGCCGGATTTCGTCAAGTCGGTCGACTTTGAAGCCAACCTGATCGTGGTGGACTGGGATCCGGATTTCTGACCGGAATGGCGCATCGCGCAGCTCCGCTCTTGCTTTACCCATTCCCCACTTCCGATTCCCGATTCCCCAGTGCGCATCGACGTCATCAGCCTGTTCCCCGAGTTCATCGCGCAATGCGCGGCGTTCGGCGTGGTCGGGCGGGCGCAGGAGCGTGGCTTGCTGGAATTGCAGGGCTGGAATCCACGCGAGCATGCGCAGGGCAATTACCGCCGGGTGGACGATCGTCCGTTCGGTGGCGGACCCGGCATGGTGATGTTGATCGAGCCGTTGCGGGCCTGCCTGGACGCGGTGCAAGCGGCAGACGCGCGTCCAGCGCCGGTGATCTATCTCAGCCCGCAGGGGCGCCCGCTCACCCAGCCGCTCGCTCGCGAGCTGGCGCAGTTGCCACGCATGGTGTTGCTGTGCGGGCGCTACGAAGGCGTGGACGAGCGCTTTCTGGCGCAGGCGGTGGATATGGAAATCTCCATCGGCGACTACGTGTTGTCCGGTGGCGAGCTTGGCGCGGCGGTGCTGGTGGATGTGGTGACGCGGTTGCAGGAGGGTGTGTTGAACGACGCCGAATCCGCAGCCCAGGACAGTTTCGAAGGCCCGCAAGGCCTGCTCGACTGCCCGCACTACAGCCATCCATCGACCCATGACTGGGGCGATGTGCCGGAGGTATTGCGCTCGGGCAATCACGCTGCAATTGCGCGCTGGCGTCGGCAGCAGTCGCTGGGCCGGACCTGGTTGCGTCGCCCGGACCTGCTCGATGAGGCCGGGTTGGACAAGAACGATCGCCGTCTGCTGGACGAGTTTCGCCGCGAACTCGCTCCGGGCGACGAGAAATAAGGGCTCACCCCTAGCCCTTGCCACTTTGGTTGGGGTATAATGTGCGGCTTGCTGGCCAGCCTTGCGTCTGGCCCTCCTACGAACCTCGAGCAATCGCCGTGCGGCGACTGCCGGTCCAATATCACCAGACACGCGGTGCCCATTATGAGCAAACTCAACAAGACCATCCTGGCTGACTTCGAAGCCGCCCAGATTCAGCGCAAGCTTCCCGAGTTCAACCAGGGCGACACCGTCGTGGTGAACGTCAAGGTGAAGGAAGGCAACCGCGAGCGCGTGCAGGCCTATGAGGGCGTCGTGATCGGTACCAAGAACGCCGGCCTGAACTCCGCGTTCACCGTGCGCAAGATCTCGCACGGCTTCGGCGTCGAGCGCGTGTTCCAGACCCACAGCGCCATCATCGACTCGGTCGAAGTGAAGCGTCGCGGTAAGGTGCGCGCCGGCAAGCTGTACTACCTGCGTGGTCTGGAAGGCAAGGCTGCCCGCATCAAGGAAGATCTGGCCGCCGCTGCGCAGGCCAAGGCCGCTCGCCAGGCTGCTGCCAAGGCTGAGTAAGTCACTGGCAGGCTTGCCCTGCTGTTGCCAAACGGCCGCCTTCGGGCGGCCGTTTGCGTTGTGGAAATCGGGATTGGGGAATCGAGATTAGCGATTCGCCGGTTGTGCGTACGCGATGCTCATGGGTTTGCACGTGAGCGCGCGGTTGCTGCGCAGTGGGCGGGACCTCCCTGTAGCGCGCCGGTAAGCGGTTGCGCCAGTGGGGCCCGGCCGATTACGCACGAGCGTCCGCGCGGCATGGATCATCCCAACACGGCGTCCGGCTCCTGCTTTCGCGCGTGATGTCGGCCGGTGTGACAGCGCGCTACCCGGCTGGGCCAGCGGACGTCAGTACCGGCGGGGCTGCGGCGCGCCTGCGATGGGCGCGGTATCGGCGACCGGCGAGGCCGGATGCGCCTGCACTTCGGCGGCGGCGGCCAGTTCCGCAGGATCTGCCGGCGTGGTCAGCATGCGTGCCTTGCGCCAGCCGCCCCAGCGGTAATACGCCAGCGACAGCAGCATCGAACACAGCGAGCTGATCGGAAGGCTCCACCAGATGCCGTCGGCTCCCAGGTACGGAATCAAGGCATTCGCCAGCGGCACGCGCACGCCCCACAGACCGAACGCCAGGATCAGCAGCGGCGGGATCACCGCACCGGTGGCCCGCACCACGCCGGAAACCACAAAGCTCACGCCGAACAGCAGGAACGACCAGATACCGATGTGATTGAGATGCCGCGCCACCTCCAGCGTCGGGCTGTCGCTGGGCAGGAACAGCGCCAGCGTCCAGCGATCGAACACGATCAGCAGCCCGATCAGCACGCCGGTCATCAGGAAGTTGGCCACGATGCCGGTGCGTGCGGTCGCATCCACGCGCGTCCACAAGCCGGCGCCCACGTTCTGCGCGGCCATCGTCGAACACGCCGCGCCCAGCGCCATCGCCGGCATCTGCACATACGTCCATAGCTGCAGCGCCGCGCCGTAGGCGGCTGCGGTGTCGGTACCGAAGCCGTTGACCAGCGTCATCATCGCGATCATGGCCAGCGAAATCAGCACCATTTGCAGGCCCATCGGCACGCCTTTGACGATGAGCGCGCGCAGGATCGCCGGCGCGATGCGGAATAGGTGCAGATCGGCGCGCCCCAGCCACAGCACATGGCGTTTGCTGCGCAGATACAGCAGCAAACCGCCCAGTGCCACCGCCTGCGCCAGCAACGTGGCCCAGGCCGCACCGGCGATGCCCAGCGCCGGGAAAGGACCCAGACCGAAGATCAGCAGTGGGTTGAACACAATGTCCAGCACCACCGACACCAGCAAGAAGCGGAACGGCGTGCGGGCATCGCCGGTACCGCGCAGTGCCGCCGACAGGAACGCAAACACATAGATCAGCGGCATCGCCAGGAAGATGACCCGCAGGTACTCCTCGGCCAGCGTCTGCGATGCCGGCGGTGTGCCCATCGCGGTCAACAGATGCGGCGCCAGAAACCAGCCGAGCACCGCGATCAGCGCCGACAGCCCGCCGAAGAAACTGGCGCTGGTGCCCATGACCTTGCGCGCCTGTGCGATGTCGCGCGCGCCCATCGCCTGGCCGATCAGGATGGCCGAGGCCATGCCGATGCCGAACACCGAGCCGATCAGGAAGAACATGATGCTGTTGGCATTGGCCGCCGCAGTCAGTGCCGCCTCGCCGAGGTAGCGGCCCACCCAGATCGCATTGATCGAGCCATTGAGCGATTGCGCGATGTTCCCGGCAAGGATCGGCATCGCAAACAGCAGCAGATTCTTGCCGATCGGGCCTTCGGTCAGGACAGCGGATTTGGGCATCGCAGGCGCGCCGTGGTGCGGAAGCTGCGAACACTAGCATTGGCAGGTGTGAGGCGTGCTGTCGCCAGGCAAGTACTAACCGCCGCAGGAGCGTGAAGCCGCCAGGCCGATGACACGGAGCACGCTGTGCGGACCAGTCTGTATGAGTCAGCCAGAGCGTGAAAGGAAGGCTGTATTTGGACGGCAGCGACGCTTGAGTTACAGCGGGCTTGCCCAGATATTTCCCGCTCAACGCAGCCCGTTGCGACGCGCCGATACATTGGCGCTCACGGCAGCGGCCAGCAGCCCATTGGACCCGACGGCAAGCACAACGCGATGACTCAACTGGTGGAACAAGCGACGACGGTCAGGCTGGATGTCTGGCTGTGGGCGGCGCGCTTCTTCAAGACGCGCAGCCTGGCCAAGACGGCGGTGGACAACGGCAAGGTGGACGTCGCCGGCCAGCGGCCCAAGCCCTCGCGCACGCTGCGCAGCGGCGAGCAGTTGCGCATCGACCGTGGCGGCGAAATCTTCGAAGTCACCGTTGCCGCGCTGAGCGATGTGCGCGGCCCGGCTCCGGTCGCACAGACGCTGTACGTGGAAAGCGATGCCTCACGCGAGGCGCGGGCGCAATGGCGGCTGCAGCGCGCCGCCGAACGTACCGGCTATCGCGCACCCGAGGGCAAGCCGGACAAGCGCGCACGCCGGCTGATCAACGCGCTGGGCGATATCGACGCGTTGTAGCACTGCGCGGGCTATTCGCTGCGAATCGACTGACGGAAACAAGAAACGCCTTGGCATCCGTCATGTTGTTCAATTAATAAAAACGGCGCTTCTCCATCGCGGGGGAAGCGCTGTTTTCTGTTGTGGTGCGCGATGTAGCCGGTGCAGAACCATCGATCAGAAGCTTGAGAACCGCTCATAAGACCTTGCCGGCTGGCTAGCGGTCGAGTGGTGGAGGTGTTGGTGCAAGCCGCACAGTATCCAACCAGCGCACGTCATGCTCTGCTCTTAACCAGGCACACCGACCATCTCGACGGGTCCTTGCCCGCTCACCGTCGCGGGACCTTACGCGGCATGGATGCCGCGTAAGAGCCTACAGGGACGTACTTGCGGCGTGTCCCGCGACGGTGGGCGGGCAAGGGCCTTGCAGCAAAACCGCAGACCAGCCGCTCCATGGACGTCTTCAGTGCGCCGAGTCGATCTCTTGCGTGTAGTTTCAACAGAGAGTTGGAGGCGCACGCACGAGGGCGTGCGCCTTGCCACTTACGCCAGATCGAAACGATCCAGCTGCATCACCTTGGTCCAGGCAGCGACGAAGTCCTGGACGAACTTCTCCTGTGCATCGGCACTGGCATAGACCTCGGCCACCGCACGCAGGATCGAGTTGGAGCCGAACACCAGGTCCACGCGCGTGCCGGTCCACTTGGCTTCACCGGTGCTGCGGTCGCGGCCTTCGTAGATCTCCTTCGATTCGGAGGTGGCCTTCCACTCGGTGCGCATGTCGAGCAGGTTGGCGAAGAAGTCGTTACTCAGCACGCCGGGGCGGGTGGTGAACACGCCATGGCTGGAGTCGCCAACGTTGGCGCCGAGCACGCGCAGGCCGCCGACCAGCACGGTCAACTCGGGCGCGGTCAGCGTCAGCAGCTGTGCCTTGTCGATCAACAGCGCCTCCGCGGGCACCGCATAGCGCTGCTTGGCGTAGTTGCGGAAGCCATCGGCCACCGGTTCCAGCACCGCGAGCGATTCGACATCGGTCTGCTCCTGCGAGGCATCGGTGCGGCCGGGTGCGAACGGCACGGTGACGCTGTGACCAGCGGCCTGTGCGGCATGTTCGACCGCGGCATTACCGGCCAGCACGATCAGGTCGGCAAGCGAGATCTGCTTGCCGCCCGACTGCGCGCCGTTGAAGTCGGCCCGGATGCGCTCCAGCGTGCCCAGTACCTGTGCAAGCTGTTCGGGCTGGTTGGCCTGCCAATCCTTCTGCGGTGCCAGACGGATGCGTGCGCCGTTGGCGCCGCCACGCTTGTCCGAACCGCGGAAGGTCGATGCCGATGCCCACGCGGTGGACACCAGCTGCGCCACGCTCAGGCCGGAGTCGAGGATGGTCTGCTTGAGGGCGGCAGCGTCCTGCGCATCGACCAGCGGGTGGTCGACGGCCGGCACCGGGTCCTGCCACAGCAGTTCTTCGCTCGGCACTTCGGTTCCCAGGTAACGCGAGCGCGGGCCCATGTCGCGGTGGGTGAGCTTGAACCAGGCGCGGGCGAACGCGTCGGCGAACTGGTCGGGGTGTTCGTGGAAGCGACGCGAGATGGCCTCATAGGCCGGGTCGAAACGCAGCGCCAGATCCGTGGTCAGCATGGTCGGAAGATGCTTCTTCGCTGCATCGTGGGCGTCGGGAATGATGGCGTCGGCATTCTTGGCCACCCACTGGTGCGCGCCGGCCGGGCTCTTGCTCAGTTCCCACTCGAACTTGAACAGATGGTCGAAGAAGTCGTTGCTCCACTGCGCCGGGGTGGTGGTCCAGGTGACTTCCAGGCCGCTGGTGATGGTGTCGGCACCCTTGCCGCTGCCGTAGCGGTTGTGCCAACCCAGGCCCTGGCTCTCCAACTCGCCGGCTTCCGGCTCGGCACCGACGTTGTCGGCCGGGCCGGCGCCGTGAGTCTTGCCGAAGGTGTGGCCGCCGGCGATCAGTGCCACGGTCTCTTCGTCGTTCATTGCCATGCGTGCGAAGGTGTCGCGGATGTCGCGCGCGGCGGCGACCGGGTCGGGCTTGCCGTCCGGGCCTTCCGGATTGACGTAGATCAGGCCCATCTGCACGGCGGCCAGCGGATTTTCCAGATCGCGGGTGTGCGGCACTTCGCTGTCGTCGTCCTTCACCAGCACGCCGTGCGCTTCGTCCACGCCGGGCGAACCACGCGAATAGCGTTCGTCGCCACCCAGCCACTTGGTTTCGCGGCCCCAGTACAGGTCCTGATCCGGTTCCCAGGTGTCTTCGCGGCCACCGGCAAAGCCGAAGGTCTTGAAGCCCATGCTTTCCAGCGCGACGTTGCCGGTGAGGATCATCAGATCGGCCCAGGAGATCGCCTGGCCGTACTTCTGCTTGATCGGCCACAGCAGGCGGCGCGCCTTGTCCAGGCTGACATTGTCCGGCCAGCTATTGAGCGGTGCGAAGCGCTGCTGGCCGCGACCGCCGCCGCCACGCCCGTCGCCGATGCGGTAGGTGCCGGCGCTATGCCAGGCCATGCGCACGAACAGCGGGCCGTAATGGCCGAAGTCGGCCGGCCACCAGTCCTGCGAATCGGTCATCAGCGCACGCAGTTCCTGCTTGAGCGCGGCCAGATCGATGCGCTTGAACGCCTCGGCATAATTGAAGGTCTGGCCCAGCGGGTTGGACTTGCTCGAATGCTGGCTGAGCAGGTCCACGCGCAACTGCTTGGGCCACCAATCGCGGTTGGTGGTTCCGGTACCGACGACGGCGTGATTGAAAGGGCACTTTGCTTCGGTTGTCATGGCAATACCTGTGTGCGTGAGCACTTGGGGAGCTGTGTGCCGAAACTGCGGACACGTGCTGGTGGAATCGAAAAGGTGGGCAATGCGTCAGCGGTGGTCATCGATCGAAGGCGCAGATGCGGCCGTGGGGTTATCGACAATGGTCGCCGGGTGTGCCGATGCTAGCGCCTGCCTGCAGGCGCCGGTATAGGTCGATATGCAGACTGTGACTGGCAGACAGACGCATCAGGCGGGCTCATCGTGGTGGCGTGCGCACACGATAAGCAGCATCGATCGGTTGGGGAATTCGAATTATTCAACCATATCGATAGCGAGACGCTATGGATGGCACGCCGGTGCCGAACCGACCTGTGCCTGCGATCTCAGCGCTTGCCGAACAGGCTGCCGCCGAGCTTCATGACATCGCCCAGTCCAAGCTTTCCGTCGCCGTCCTGATCCAGCACGCTGCCCAGCAAGCCGTTGATCCCGGTGTTGCTGCTGGCGCGCTGCTGCTCTTGCGCCAGGGCCGGGCCGAGCTGGCTGCTGGCAGCGGCATTGCCGCCGAGGAAGCGCTTGGCCAGATAGGCCATCACGATGGGCGCCAGCAACTGCAGCAGTTGATTGGCCTTGCCGGTTTCCAGTCCGGTGGCCTGGCCCAGACCGGCGGCAGCCTGCGGCGCCCTGTCGCCGAACAGATGCCCCACGATACCGGCGCCATTGCCTTGCGCGCCGGTGGCCGAGCCGCCCAGCAGCGCACCGAACAGGCTGCCGATGTCCGGGCTGCCGGCATGATCGCGCTGCAAGGCACCCAGCAACGCATCGGTACCGCCGGCCTGCTGGCTGTTACGGCCCAGGGCGCCCATCAACAGCGGCAGCGCGGTCTGCACCGCCGATTGCGCCTGCTCGGGCGCAATGCCGAGCCGGCTGGCGAGCTGCTGTAACTGCGGGCCTTGCAACTGCGCGGCGAGTTGATCGGTCAACGAGGCGGACGTGGTCATGGGTGTCTCCAATTGGACAAAACGTTGCCGCAGCGTGCGCCCGTCGCGGCAGCAGAGCAATCCGCGCGCTGCACGTCACCGCGCGATGCAGCGTTATCGCAGCGCAGCACTCAGGCAACCACGCAAACCTGCAACAGCCAATGGATTATCAGGCCCGCAAGCATCAGTCATGCAGCTACACCGTGACGAACCTAAAAACCAGCATTCAAACGACCAACCAACCTTGCCGCCGTAACAGATCCGTAAGCGCAGCAAGCTGCGCTATTACGAATCCCAAATCCCGAATTCCCAATCCCCGCACTCAAAGCAACGCCTTCAACCGATACAAGGCTTCCAGCGCCTGCTTGGGCGTGAGTTCGTCCGGGTCCAGCGCCTGCAGCGCTTCCTGCGCAGCGGACGAGGGCGCGGTAAACAGGCCGAACTGTTGCGGGGCGTCCAATGCGGCCGGCGCCATCTGTGCGACATGGCTTTCGCCGCCGCGTTGTTCCAGTTCGGCCAGGCGATGACGCGCCTGGGTCACGGCGGCCTTGGGCAAGCCGGCGAGTGCGGCGACCTGCAGGCCGAAGCTGCGATTGGCCGGGCCGTCCTTGACCGCATGCATGAACACCAGGCGCTCGCCGTGTTCGACCGCGTCCAGATGCACGTTGGCGATGCCGCTGGCACCGCCGGCATGCGATTCGTCTGCCAGCGCGGTGAGCTCGAAGTAATGCGTGGCGAACAGCGTGTAGCAGCGATTGGTATGCGCCAGGTGGCGTGCAACGGCATCGGCCAGCGCCAGGCCATCGTAGGTGGAGGTGCCGCGGCCGATCTCGTCCATCAGCACCAGCGATTGCGGCGTGGCGTGATGCAGGATGTAGCTGGTTTCGGCCATTTCCACCATGAAGGTGGATTGCCCGCGCGCCAGATCGTCGCCCGCGCCGATGCGGGTGAGGATGCGGTCGATCGGCCCGATCACCGCGCGGCTGGCCGGCACATAGCTGCCGATATGCGCCAGCAGCACGATCAGGGCGTTCTGGCGCATGTAGGTCGATTTACCGCCCATGTTCGGGCCGGTGATGACCAGCATGCGGCGGTCGGCGTGCAGCTCCAGATCGTTGGGTTCGAACGGCTGGTCGCGCACCGCTTCCACCACCGGGTGGCGGCCGCGTTCGATGTGCAGGCAGGGGGCGCTGTCCAGCTCCGGCTGCGACCAATCCAGTGCCTGCGCGCGTTCTGCGAACCCGGCCAGCACGTCGAGTTCGCTCAATGCACTCGCGCAACGCTTGAGACCTTCCAGCTCGCTGCCGAGTGCATCGAGCAGGCCTTCGTACAGCAGTTTTTCGCGCGACAACGAGCGCTCGCGCGCCGACAGCACCTTGTCCTCGAAGCTCTTGAGTTCTTCGGTGATGTAGCGCTCGGCGTTGGTCAGGGTCTGCCGGCGGCTGTAGTGCAGCGGGGCCTTCTCGGCCTGGCCCTTGCTGATCTCGATGTAGTAGCCATGCACACGGTTGTAGCCGACCTTGAGTGTGGCGATGCCGCTGCTGGCGCGTTCGCGCTGTTCCAGGTCGATCAGGAATTGATCGGCATTGGTGGACAGGCGGCGCAACTCATCCAGATCGGCGTCGTAGCCGGTGGCGATCACGCCACCGTCGCTGAGCTTGAGCGGCGGTTGGTCCGCCACCGCGCTGATCAACAGGTGCGCGGTGGCATCGTGCTCGCCGAGTTCGGCGTGCAGCGTCTGCAGGCGCGGCGAATCCAGTGGTGCGAGGATCGCGCGTACCTTCGGCAACAGCGCCAGGCCATCGCGCAAGGTGGAAAAATCGCGCGGGCGCGCCGAGCGCAGCGCCACGCGGGTGAGGATGCGTTCCAGATCGCCCAGCGCGCGGAAGGCCTCGCGCACGTCGGCATCGGCGCCGCTGTCGATCAGCGTGCCGACCGCGTGGTGGCGCTGCACCAGTACCTCGCGCAGGCGTAGCGGGCGGTGCAGCCAACGCCGTAGCAGGCGCCCGCCCATCGGGGTGACCGTGCTGTCCAGCACCCCGAGCAAGGTGTTGCGGGTGTCGCCATCGACGCGCGTGTCCAGCTCCAGATGCCGGCGCGTGGCCGCGTTCATCGAGATCGCTTCGCTGGCTACTTCCATTGCGATGGAGGTCAGATGCGGCAGCCGCTGTTTCTGGGTTTCCTCGACATAGCCCAGCAGCGCGCCAGCGGCGGCGGTAGCGCAGGGCTTGTCGTCGATGCCGAAGCCGGACAGATCGTGCAACTTGAAGAACGCCAGCAGCTGGCGCCGGCCGCTGTCGGCGTCGAACAACCACGGTGGCCGCCGCCGCACGCCGACGCGGCCTCGCAGGAACTCCGGCCAGTTGTCTTCGTCGGGCACCAGCAGCTCGGCCGGTTCCAGGCGTGCGATCTCCGCTTCCAGCGCGTCCACGCTGTCCACTTCGTTGACCAGAAAACGCCCGCCGGCCAGATCGGCCCAGGCCAGGCCGTAGCCTTGCTTGCTGCGCGAGATCGCCATCAGCAAGGTGTCGCGGCGCTCGTCCAGCAGCGCCTCGTCGGTGACCGTGCCGGGGGTGACGACGCGCACCACCTTGCGCTCGACCAGGCCCTTGGCCAGCGCCGGGTCGCCGATCTGCTCGCAGATCGCCACCGACTCGCCCAACGCCACCAGCCGCGCCAGATAGCCCTCGTAGGCATGCACCGGCACGCCGGCCATCGGGATCGGCGCACCGCCGGAGCTGCCGCGCTGGGTCAGGGTGATGTCGAGCAGCCGCGCAGCCTTGCGCGCATCGTCGTAGAACAGCTCGTAGAAATCGCCCATGCGGAAGAACAGCAGCAGGTCGGGGTAGTCCGACTTGGCGGCGAAGAATTGCTTCATCAGCGGGGTGTGCTCTACAGCCCCGTTAGCGTTCTTGGTTTTTTCTTTTGTATCAGTGCTTTGCAAGAAATGTTCTTCCGGGATGTGGCGGTCAATCAGGGTCGCCTGCGGCGAGTAACGGTGATTTGTTGCGAGGCTGTTGCGACGACCCTCCAAACGAGATCAATCGATGTTGCGACGAAACGGACGAAGCGTTGGAATGGCACAGGATGTTGCGACGGAACCAGGAGCCGTCTCACGTCGGCGCGGATGCAAGTTTAAGCCCACCCACCGACAAATCCTTGCGCTGGCGGTCGAGAGGGTGCCGGCCCTGGGTCCAAGTGGGCGATTGGCCATCGGGCCGGGGCCTTCACACGTCCATTGCCGGATCGCTCAACGCATACCGCCGCTGTCGCAGATGACTCCGCGACAGCGTCGCTAGTGCGCACGGCTGCCGGCTGGGTGTCCTGATCCCTGAGCGTGTGGCTCGGTCAGCCCGAGCACGTGCCGCTACGTCATGACCTATGGACTTGCCGCAAGTCAGTACCAGCCAAGATGAGACCTCTACGGTCAATGTTGATGCCAAAACTTGCAGGTGTTGGCACGCCGACGCTGTCGTGCGGTGCTTGTTGGTTGTCGTCGGCCAGCCATTGTCCGTTCTGTTCGCGGAACGCGCTTCGCGTACGCAAGATGCAGCCATGCGAGCACCAACAACGCAGCGTGCGGCGCGGCCATCAGCCGTCAAACGACGCATGCCCGGCTTGCTTGACACGCTGTTCGGCGCTCGCCGCGCAAAGGCCCGCGTGTGTGCGGTGCATTGCACCAACCGCCTGTTGTTTTGGGACTCTTTCGCCTTTGGAAAAGCTAAGATCGAAACTTGTGCAAAGTCGGAGGCGCTAATGATCGATCGTCGTACCTTTCTTGCCACGGGTGTGCTGGCCGCCGCCAGCTTCAGTGCCTCGGCAGCTCGCATCGCGCAAACGCCACGCGCCAGCAGCCCCGCGCCGTGGGGTGCGGTGCCCAGTGCGCGACAGCTGCGCTGGCATCGGTGGGAGCAATACGCCTTCGTGCATTTTGCGATGAACACCTTCACCGACAAGGAATGGGGCTACGGCGACGAGGATCCGCGCAAATTCGATCCCAGCGATTTTTCAGCCGATCAGATTGTTGCTGCTGCCAAGGCCGGCAATCTGAAAGGGCTTATTTTCACGGCCAAGCATCACGATGGGTTTTGTCTTTGGCCGACGCGCCTGACCGAGCATTGCATCCGAAACTCGCCCTACAAGAACGGCAAGGGTGACATCGTCGGCGAAATGGCAGCGGCGTGTCGTCGCGCTGGCCTGGCGTTCGGCATCTACCTGTCCCCCTGGGATCGCAATCATGCCGAGTATGGGCGTCCCGGCTATCTCGACTATTTCCGCAAGCAGATCGTCGAACTCTGCACAGGCTATGGCGACCTGTTCGAGTTCTGGTTCGACGGCGCCAATGGCGGCGACGGCTACTACGGTGGAGCGCGCGAATCGCGCAAGATCGATGCGCCCGCTTACTACAACTGGCCACGGATGATCGAGCTGGTGCATCGGCACCAGCCGATGGCCTGCACCTTCGACCCGCTCGGCGCCGATATCCGCTGGGGCGGCAACGAGGACGGTATCGCCGGCGATCCGAGCTGGCCAACCATGCCCAATGCCCCGTATACCCAGGAAAACGGCAATTCCGGTGTGCGCGGCGGGGCGCTGTGGTGGCCGGCCGAAACCAACACCTCGATCCGCCCTGGCTGGTTCTACCATGCCGATGAAGACGGCAAGGTGCGCAGCCCGGAGAACCTGGTGCGCTATTTCGACACCTCGGTCGCGCGCGGCACCAACATGAACCTCAATCTTCCGCCCGACCGACGCGGCCGCATCCCCGACCACGATGTGGCGGTGCTGCAGAGTTTCGGCGACGCGATCCGCGCCAGCTTCGCCATCGATCTGGCCAAGGGTGCCAGGGCCAGTGCCAGCGCATCGCGTGGCCCGGGGTTCGAGCCGGCGCGCGTCCTCGACCGCCAGCCGGACAGCTACTGGTCCACGCCGAACGAGGTCACCACGCCGACGCTGACGCTGGAATTGTCGGCGGTGCACAGCTTCGACCTGATCCGGCTGCGCGAGTATCTGCCGCTGGGCGTGCGCGTCACCCGCTTCGCGGTCGAAGCCGAGGTCGATGGACAATGGCGGCGGCTGGCCGAAGCGCAGTGCATCGGTGCACAGCGCATCGTGCGACTGGATCGCCCGATAGCCGCACGCCGGGTGCGCCTGGTCGTGCTGGAGGCGCCGGTGTGCCCGGCGATCAGCGAATTCGCGCTGTTCAGCGCCGTCGCGCCGGTGCGGGTCGCGCGGCCGACCACGAACGCGCCAGACGTGCTGTCCACGGCCGGCTGGCGAATCGTCGAGGCCAGCGCGCCAGGGGCGGACACGTTGCTCGACGACGATGCCAGCACGATCTGGATCACGCCCGCTCCTACGCCGGGCCATCCCGTACAAGCGACCATCGACCTCGGTGCGCTGCGTCAGGTTGCCGGCTTCAGCCTCACGCCCTCGCGCACGGTGATGAACGGTGAGGCGCCGCCTAGGGGCTATCGCGCTGAAACCAGCGAAGATGGGCAGCACTGGCAGCCGGCTGGCGCCGGCGAGCTGTCCAATATCGCTTATGCGCTCTCGACCCAGCGCCTGAATTTCCCCGAGGTCCGCCAGATCCGCTACCTGCGGCTGTCGTTCGCGGAGACGGCGGTGCCCGCCGACCGGTTGGCGATCGCGGGTATCGGTGCGTTCTCGCGCTTGCGATGAGGCTTGCGCTCCCGCGCCGCCATGCGCCGCGCGGGAGCACATCGTTGCGGTGATGCAGTGTCGCGGGCATGAGATGGATCAGGCGAAGCGATCGAGAGAGAAATCACCTGTTCGCAGCACGCGGTGACCTGAATCTTGAACCGTGCTTGCACACCGCCGTTCCGGATGACGCGCTATGGTACGCGGCGCATGGGGCAAGCGATCGGTTGGGTATGGAACAGAAACAGCAAGAGTGGATGCAGGCCGTGACCGAGGCGCTCAGCGACCTGCTGGCCGCACGCGTGGCCCAGGCCACGCTGCTGGAAGCGATGATGGTCTCGCATCCCGACCCGGTGATGCTGCGCAAGGCGTGGGACGAGCTGTCGTCCCAGCGCATCGCGTATGTGGCGCAGAAAAAGGCGGTCGCCGCCGATCCGCGGCCGATGGATGCCTACACGCTTGAGCAGTTCCAGGCGTGGGAAGAAAAGCTCAGCCGCTACTTTCCGCGTGCGCCGGATGCAGGGAGCACGGATGCGTGAACCGGCCCGCCAGCAATCCAGTCGCGCGACCTAGCGGCGGTGGGCCGGGCGGGTGTCGCCACTGCCTGTCGCTTGCGCACGCAGGCGCAGGCGACTGACTGTGCCAGGAGCCGGTCATGGCTCCCAGTCCTGCGGTCGGTTGGTGCCGACATGGTTCCTGATGATCACTGCAGCCGCTGCTACGACCTGCGTCAGGCCACCGATGCGCGCGGTTTGGCCTTGTCGGCATCCAGGCGCAGGGTGGCAGCGGCGAGGCCGGGTGCGGTGGCCTGCAAGACGATGCTGCCGGCGCTGCGCGTGCTCTGCAGCAGGGCCGCACACAGTCCATTGAAGGCCTTGCGTTGCGGCGCCTTGTCGTCCTCATGGCTGGCAGGGTCGCCGTTGCCCACGCCGATCAACCGCGCAGGCCCGCGCAGCGCGAACTGCACCAGGCTGTCGGCGGTCGGCACCAGGCGGCCCTGCGCATCGACGATCTCCACCTTGACCACCGCCACGTCTTCGGCATCGGCGCGCACTGCATTGCGGTCGCAGCTCAGGCGGATCGCTGCCGGCTTGCCGGCCGTCTCGCGGCGTTCGCTGAGCACCAAGTTGCCGCCGCGATAGCCGCGTGCCTCGATCACGCCCGGTGCGTACGCCACGCGCCATTCGACATGGCCATAGGCCGGCACCTGCTGCAGGCCCTGGCTGACGCCGTTGACCAGCAGTTCCACCGCTTCGAGATTGCTGTGGCACCAGACCTGGACGCGGCCCTTGTCATCGGGCTGCAGCAGGCCGTCCCAGTTCCAGTGCGGGAACAGATGCAGCACTGGTTCGCTGGTCCATTGCGCGCGGTAGTACCAGTAGTTGTCCTTGGGAAACCCGCAGCTGTCGAGCACGCCGAACTGCGAGGCGACATTCGGCCAGCGGTTGTAGGGCGTGGGTTCGCCGCGGTAATCGAAGCCGGTCCAGATAAAGCCGCCAGCGATATACGGGCGCTGCGCGACATAGCTCCACCAGGCTTCGGCGGTGCTGGCCCACCATGGGTGGTCGGTGTCGTAGGCGCGGGTGTAGCCGCG
Source organism: Xanthomonas arboricola pv. juglandis (assembly GCF_001013475.1). Classification (GTDB taxonomy): domain Bacteria; phylum Pseudomonadota; class Gammaproteobacteria; order Xanthomonadales; family Xanthomonadaceae; genus Xanthomonas; species Xanthomonas arboricola. The sequence continues at coordinate 212,287 of NZ_JZEF01000001.1, forward strand.
CGCGTCGTCGCGCTGGTAGTTACCGCGCACCGACACGGTGCTGCCGGTTTCGCTGCCGTAGATCGGAATATGCGGATATTCCGCGTGGAAGCCATCCATCTGGCTGGTGCGGTAGTTGAAGCCGACCACATCCACGACCTGGCCAACCCCATCGCCAAAGCCCTTGTCCATGGCGAAGGTGGTGGGGCGGGTGGGATCGAGCTGGCGCACGCGTTGCTGCATGCGGCTGACGATGCGCGCGCCGCGCTCGGTGACCTGCTGCGGCTCTTCGTTGCCGAGCGACCACAGGATCACGCTGGGATGATTGCGCCCGCGCCGCACCATCGTCTCCAGCTCGCCCATCGCCTCGGGGTCGGTGGACATGCGGCGGGTTTCCTCGATCACGAACATGCCGAGCCGATCGCATAGCGCGAGCAGTTCGGGCGTGGCCGGATTGTGCGAGCTGCGGTACGCGTTGCAGCCCATCGACTTGAGCTGGCGCAGGCGCCATTCGTGCAGGCTGTCGGGGACGGCGGTGCCGACGCCGGCGTGGTCCTGGTGATTGTTGGTGCCGTGCAGCTTGAGCGGCGTACCGTTCAACAGGAAGCCGCGTTGTGCATCGAAGACGGCCGTGCGCACGCCGAACGGCGTGACCAGCGCATCGACCGCCTTGCCGTCGCTGTGCACGCTGGTGGTCAGGCGGTAGAGCTGCGGGGTGTCGATCGACCATAGCGCCGCTTCGCCGAGCGGCAGGGTCTGTTCGACGAGGTGCACCTGGCCGGGTGCAACGGTGACCGCGGTGCTGGCTGCCTGTGCGACGACGCGTCCATCCGGGGCGGTCACGCGCGCCTGCACCGTGCACTGGCGCGGGGCGCTGCCGTCGTTGCGCACCTCGGTGGACAGCTGCGCGGTGGCGGTGGCGCCTTGCAGCGTGCTGCGCACGAATACGCCGTCCTGCGGCAGATGCAGCGGGTCGGTCTTGTGCAACCACAGATGGCGATAGATGCCGGCGCCTTCGTAGAACCAGCCTTCGCCCAGCGTGGCATCCACTCGCACCGCAATCAGGTTGGGTTTGCCGTAGTCGAGCACCTCGCTGAGGTCGACCTCGAAGCCGCAATAGCCGCTGGCATTGCGCCCGACGATGTGGCCATTGCAGAACACGATGCAGTCGCGGAACACGCCGTCGAACACCAGGCTGATGCGCTTGCCCAGATCGTCTGCGGGAATCTGCAGCACGCGGCGATACCAGCCCACGCTGGTTTCCGGAAAGCTCGTGCCCAGCGGTTTGTAGCCGTGCGCGGCGGCCGGATCTTCCTCGGTGATGGTGGCCGAGATCGGTTCCTGCCGGAAGGGCAGGGTGACGGCCCAGTCGTGCGGCAGATCCAGCAGTTCCCAGCCACTGTCGTCGAAGGCGAGTTGCGCGGCGGTGGCGGTGTCCTTGCCGGCCTTGGCGAAGCTGCGCTGGAAGGTACCGAACTCGAAGTCGCGCGCTGGGTCGCTGGCATGGCCCAGATGGAAGCGCCAGCCAAAGTCGAACAGCAGCCGTTCGCGTGGTGCCAGGGCTGCATCGCCGAGCGCGGCAAGCGGCGTGGCGGTATTACCTGCAGCTGGTGCTGCAGCGGCGATGGCGGGCAGCAACGCACCGGCCGTACCGACCGGGAGTGCGGCACTCACGCCGCTGGCGAGCATGCCGCGCAGCAGTTCGCGGCGATTGATGCCGGTCATGGCTGGGTCCTCTTGTCGGTATCCGCAGCGTTGCCTTGCGTGCCCGCAGCAGGCTTGCTTGTCGTTGCAGGCACGCCGGTATACGGGTGGCGCATGAAGTCGATCGCCGGCAGCACTTCATTGGCGTGCTTGAAGTCGAAGAAGCTTGCGTTTTCCCACGACGAGCCGGTGCCCCAGCGGGTCTTGCAACTGCTGCTGGTCCATGCCGGCTCCCAGTACACGACGCCGGCGCCGCCGGTGTCGATCACCAGCTGAGTGAGATCGACCATGTAGCGGAACTGGCCCTGCGGCGTGGCCGGGTAGCCGGGAATCAGCGAGTCTTGGCCGAGCAGATTGTGCGAGGTGTCGCCGGAGTCCAGCGTCCACGGATAGGCGGTTTCCACCACCACCACGTCGGCATCAAAGCGGCCGCGCAGGCGCTTGATGGTCCTGCCCAGCTCGGCCATCGACTGGGTCGACCACTTGCGGTAGTAGCTGATGCCGATCAGATCGTAGTCGGTGACGCCGGCCTTGGTCGCGGCGGCAAACCACGGTTCCACATTCTCCGGCTGGGCGATATGCAGCATCACCCGCGGCTTGATCGCCGAGCGTGCGCCGATGTCGCGTACCGCCTTGATGCCGGCGTTGAACAGCTTGGCATTGCGCTGCCAGTCGATGGGGCGCTTTTTGTCCCACGGCTTGCTGTCCATCAGATCGGAATTGCTTTCGTTGCCGACCTGCACCAGCTCCGGCATCAGGCCGGCACGGTCGAGCGCGCTGAGCGTGTCGTAGGTGAAGCCGTAGAGCGTGCGCGCCAGTTCATCGGTGTCGGTGATGCTGGCCCAGGCCTTGGGAATCAGCTGTTTTTCGCCGTCGGCCCAGTCGTCGGAATAGTGCAGGTCCAGCAGCACCTGCATGCCTTGCGCGCGTGCGCGTGCGATGGTCTTCTTGACGTCGGACAGGTCGCTGTAGCGGGTCCAGCGGGCATCGTTCCACAACCGCACGCGCACCAGATTGGCACCGTGCGCATGGAAGAGTTCGAACGGGTCCTTGACCACGCCGTTCTCGCGGTATTGCACACCGCATTCCTCCATCTCGTTGACGTAGGACAGGTCCGCGCCCAGATACAACGTGGCGGGGGCCGGGGCGGCGTGTGCGAAGGTGGAGATGGCCAGCGCGAGCAGCGCGGGCGTCCAGAGGCGGCGTGTGGAGCGCATGCAATTCCTCGACAGATGAAACGCGGAGCGGGTGACAGCCTGCCGCATGCGGCGGTGCCGTCGTGCGGGCGGTGCGCGCAATCACAACGTCAGCGACGTAGGCGATTGCGCACACCGCGCGCAGTGGTGGAGCAGGCGTGCAGCAGCGGTGTCAGCGGTGCTTTAGAACTTGTAGGTCGCTTCCAGCGAGTAGCGACGGCCGAACACCTGATAGCCGCCGTCGTCCTGATTGGCCAGACGGTTGGGCTTGTTGTCGGTGTAGGCGCGCAGCGGTTCGTTGGTGAGGTTGCCGGCCTGGAAGCGGAAACCGAGCTGCTTGCTGTACTGCCAGTTCAGGCTCAGATCCACCGTGCCTTCGCTCTGCAACCGTGCCAGCCGCGCCGCATTCCAGCCGTACACCACGGTGTAGGGGCTGTGGTACTTGTAACCCACGCGCGCTTCGAAGCTGCCGTTGCTGTACCACAGGTCGAAGGTGCCGGTCTTGCGTGCCAGCCCGCTCAGCGGCAGCGGGTTGTCTTCCGGCGAGAACTCCTTGAGGTTGGAATCGACCAGCGAGAAGTTGGAGTAGACGCCGAAGTTTTCCATGTGCGGGATGAAGTAGAACGGCGTCTGGAAGGTGAGTTCCACACCGTTGATATGCCCGCCGCCACCATTGAACGGCGCGCTGACCAGGTAATCCAGGCCGTTGATCACTTCGCGGTCAGTGCGGTAGCCGATGCTCGAATCCACTTCCTTGCGATACACCGCAATCGCCGCCAGCGCTTCCTTGTGGAAGTACCACTCGTAGGACAGGTCGACCTGGGTGGCCTTGAACGGATCCAGCTGCGGGTTGCCGCCGCTGCCGGTGAGCTGGCCGACGGTGACGTTGGGGTCATCCAGGCGCCGGCCGGTGCGCAACTCGTCCAGCGGCGGACGTGCGATGACCTTGGCCACCGCAAAACGCAGGATGCGTTGATCGTCGATCAGGAAGTTGACGGTGGCGCTGGGCAACACGTCGGTGTATTCCTTGCTATCGCTGCTGGCCTGCACGGTGGTGCCGACCGAATCGAAGCCGTCGCTGGTGGTCTTGGTGTTGACCAGGCGCACGCCGATGTTGCCGGTGACATCGGTGCCGAACAGCTGCGAGCTGAACACCGCCTTGGCGAAGGCTTCGCGCACGTCTTCCTTGACGTTCCAGTGGTCGAGCAACTGCTCGTCGAGCGTGGCCGGGTCGAAACCGCCGAAGCCGATCTGGGCGATGGCATCCATGTTGCCGCCGGTCAGCGTGGGCACGTTCAAGTCCGGCATGGTGACCGGATAGATCAGGCCCTGGTACGCCGAGATCGGCTGGTCGTAACCGGATTGGTTACTGATGAAGCGGCGGTTCTGCTTCTCGCGGCGCGCGGCGCGTGCGCCGAATTCCAGCGAGGTGAACGCCGCGGTATCGACCGGGCGGCTGGCGTTGAGCACCAGCGCGGCGATCTTGTCGCGCAGCCCCTGCGGCTCGGTCTGGCCGGCGATGCCCCACTCGAGCGTGTCCGAGCTGGTGCTGATGGTGGGGGTGACGCTGCGGCGGAAATCGAACGAGACGGTGTCCGGGTTGCTGCCGAAGCGCACCGCCTGCCAGGTGTTGTCACGCTTGGCCTGCGAGAACGACAGGTCACTGCCCAGCGTCCACACATCGCCGCTCCATTTAGCGTTGAGGCCGCCGGCGGTGAGCGTCTTGACCTCGTTGTAGTGGCTGACCACATGGTCGACCTGCAGGTTCGAGTTGGCCAGCGTGCCGGCCACCACATCGCCATCGACGATGGTGTAGGACGAGCCCGGCGTGGTGTACGGATTGGCGCCGGTCGAGAAGGTGCTGTAGGCCAGCCCGTTGAACCAGTTCTGCAACTGGTCCTCGTCGATCTCGATACGCGAATACAGGCCGTCGAACTTCAACTCGAAGTTGCCCGAGCGCCATTGCACCGTGCCCATCGCACCGGTGCGGGTCTGCTCGGTGAGCTTGAGCTGGTCGGCCGCGCCGAACGGGGTCGGGTCTACGCGGCCGTCGCCATCCACATCGCGCGAGGTGGTGGCATCGGTATAGCCCCAGCTGCCGATCGAGGAGTTGGAGTTCTTCTGCTTCTGGTAGGTGGCACCCAGCGCAACCGCCAGGTTGTCGTTGATGTGGTGCACCCAGCTGGCACCGAAGCGGCTGCCCCACGGGGAATAGCCGTCCACGTCCTTGGCGTGGTCGTAGAACACCGGGCCGGCGGTGCCGACAAAGCCCGGGCCGGTGTAGTCCAGCGGGCTGATGGTGGAGATGTCCACCGTCGCGGCAAGGCCGCCGGCGACCAGGTCCGCCGACTGGGTCTTGTAGACCTTGACGGTGGAGACGATCTCGGTGGGAAACACTTCCCAGCGCACTGCACGATTGGGTTCGGAGGAGGCGATTTCGCGCCCGTTGACGGTGCCCATGGTCATGCGCGGGCCAAGGCCGCGCACGGTGGCCAGGCTCTCGTTGCCGCGGTCGCGGGTGCCGTTGACACCGGGCAGGCGCACCAGCGCTTCGGCCACGGTGACGTTGGGCATCTGACCCATGTTGTCGGCAGAGATCACTTCCATGACGTGATCGGACATCTGCTTGGCCTGCACCGCCTGGTTCAGGCTGGCGCGCTGGCCGATCACGGTGATGTTGTCGAGCGTGACCGGCGGCGCAGCACTGGTGGTGGCGTCAGTGGCCGGCTGCGCGGCAGGCGCGCTGTCCTGTGCCTGCGCACTGAACGCGGTGGCCAGCACGCAGGCGATGGTGGTGCAGAGGACGTCGCGCACGGGGGTGCGGCGCAGGCGCCGGCTGGCCAGGTGGCCGGTGTGGTGAACGGGCATCGTTTGATCCCTCCCAGGACAAAGTTACCGAATGAAATAGTGGCCGCTGGTGCGGCGCTGTGGCGCGGCTGCGCGTTGGCGTGTCCAACGCGGGCATGGCGGTTGCTGCGGTGTGGAGCTGACTGATCGTTTGCGTGACGCTGCGACGATGGTCGATCGCCTTGACGTCCCCCTGTCCTGCATGTGTCCGCTTCAGGGTAGAAGCGCAAGCCATTCCATTCCAATGAAGCATTTTGCGGGAGCTATCTCGCGTTGGAATGCTGCAGTGCAGCGGTAGCGTCTGCCTGGTCACAGTTGCGGCGTGAGTTGCCGGTACCGGGAACCAAGGTTGCCTGGTGGACGCGACGGACCCGGGTCTCGGCCTAGCGCGCGCTGGTAGATAACCGGGGCAGTGCCGGAAAGGCGCGCTGCACGCAGTCGTTGCGTTCGCAGGTCAGGCAACCCGGGCCGATCGGCACCGCATCGTCCACCGCGTCCAGATCCCAGCCGCGCGCATACACCAGTTGATCGGCATGGCGCAGGTCGCAGCCCATCGCCAACGCAAAGGTCTTGCGCGGGCGGCCGTAGCCCGGCGCGCCGCTGCTGACCTGGCGCGCCAGCCAGAAGTAGCGCCGGCCATCGGGCATGCGCGCGATCTGGGTCAGGATGCGGTCGGGCTGGTTGAAGGCCTCATAGACGATCCACAGCGGGCAGGCGCCGCCGACATGCGAGAAGTGGAAGTCGGTGGCCGAGTGGCGTTTGGACACGTTGCCGGCACGATCGACCCGCATGAAGAAGATCGGCAGCCCGGCCGCACCGCGCCGCTGCAAGGTGCTGAGCCGGTGGCAGACCGCCTCGAAGCCGACGCCGAAGCGATCGGCCAGCCATTCGATGTCGTAGCGCGAGCGCTGGGCGCTGCGCAGGAATTGGCCATACGGCATCACCAGCGCGCCGGCGAAATAGTTCGACAGCCCAATCCGCGACAACGCGATACGCTCGGCATCTTCGAAGCCGGCATCGGCAATGCGTGCGTCGAGCAAGGGCGCGCATTCCAGCAAGGCCAGTTGCGCGGCCATCTGGAAGGCCTGCTGGCCAGGGCGCAGATGCGCGGGCAGCCACAGCACGCGCGCCTGCGTATCCACACTGCGCTTGTCGCTGTGCAGATCCGGCGCATCCTGCACCAGCAGGCCGTGGCGATCGGCCAGGCGTTGGCGCAGCCGCAGCGGCAGGTTGTCCGAGGTCAGGCCGAGTTCGGCATACAGCGCCTCGGCGCGCTCATCCAGTTCCGGCAGATAGTTGTGCGCGCGGTTGAAGTAATCGCGCACCTGCTCGCCCGGCGACAGCGAGGGCAGTGTGGCGTGGTCGGCGCCGATCTGTATTTCCAGTGCGGCGGTGCGCTCGAGCAGGTGCTGGTGAGCGCGGTGCAGGTCCAGCAGCGCCTGGGCCACCTGCGGCAGGTTGCCGGTGAGCACGCGCAGCTCTGCGGCCGAGAGGCTGTGGCCCAGGCTGCGCAGCGATTCGTCCAGCGGCTCGACCAGCGCGGCCGGGTCGTCCAGGTCGAGCAGGCCGTCCAGATCGCCCAGGGCGGCCTTGAGCCGCTGCTGGATTGCCAGGGTCAGGGGGCGTTGGTTGCGCTCGATCTGGTTGAGGTAGCTCGGCGACAGCCCGAGCCGGCGCGCCAGCTCCGCCTGGGTCAGGCCGTGGCGCTGGCGCAGCCGCTGCAGGCGCAGGCCGAGCTGGTGGCGGAGCGGGAGAGGCGACTGGGGCATTCGCAAGATTCGCAAAATAGTGACGGCAGCTTAGCGCGATTAAGCAGTCTCGGGCTGGGAATGCCAGGTCGCGGTGCGAACAATGCGAAGCATCCGTAGCGACCTTCTGCGAGCGACCCTGCAATGAGTAATTCCGTCCCGCGCGTTTCCCTGTTGATCGACGGCCAGTTCGTCACCTCCGCCAGCCCCCATTGGCAGGACGTGGTCAACCCGGCCGATCAGTCGGTGCTGGCACAGGTGCCGTTCGCCACCACCGGCGAAGTGGCCGCGGCGGTGGCGGCGGCCAGCCAGGCCTTCGTGAGCTGGCGCAAGACCCCGATCGGCACGCGTGCGCGCATCTTCCTCAAGTACCAGCAGCTGATCCGCGAGCACATGCCCGAGCTGGCCGCGCTGCTCAGCGCCGAGCAGGGCAAGACCCTGGCCGATGCCGAAGGCGATGTGTTCCGCGGGCTGGAGGTGGTGGAACACGCTGCGGCGATCGGCAACCTGCAGTTGGGCGAGCTGGCCAACAACGTCGCCAACGGCGTGGACACCTATAGCCTGCTGCAGCCGCTGGGCGTGTGCGCGGGCATCACCCCGTTCAACTTCCCGGCGATGATTCCGTTGTGGATGTTTCCGATGGCCATCGCCACCGGCAACACCTTCGTGCTCAAGCCATCCGAGCAGGACCCGATGGTGACCATGCGGCTGGTGGAACTGGCGCTGGAGGCAGGCATTCCCAAGGGTGTGCTCAATGTCGTGCACGGCGGCGAAGACGTGGTCAACGCGTTGTGCGACCACCCGGACATCAAGGCGCTGTCGTTTGTCGGGTCGACCAGGGTCGGCACGCACGTCTATCGGCGCGCCGCGCTGGCCGGCAAGCGCGTGCAATGCATGATGGGTGCGAAAAATCATGCCGTGGTGCTGCCGGACGCCAATCAGGAACAGACGCTCAATGCGATGGTCGGCGCCGCCTTCGGTGCGGCCGGCCAACGCTGCATGGCCGCGTCCACGCTGGTGCTGGTGGGCGAGGCGCGGCAATGGATTCCGGCGCTGGTGGCCAAGGCAAAGGGCCTGACCCTGGGCGCAGGCAATGCGCCGGGCACCGAGGTCGGGCCGCTGATCTCCTGCGCGGCGCGCGAGCGTGTGGAAGGCTTGATCGCCTCCGGCGTCGAGCAGGGCGCCACACTGGAACTGGATGGGCGCGCGCCCAGCGTGCCGGGCTTCGAGCAGGGCAACTTCGTCGGCCCGACGATCTTCTCCGGCGTGAGGCCGGGCATGCGCATCTACGACGAGGAAATCTTCGGACCGGTGCTGGTGATCCTGGAGGCAGCCACGCTGGACGAGGCCATCGCCCTGGTCAATGCCAACCCCAATGGCAATGGCACCGCCTTGTTCACCCAGTCCGGTGCGGCGGCGCGGCGTTTTCAGGAAGACATCGACGTGGGCCAGGTCGGCATCAACGTGCCGATCCCGGTACCGGTGCCGCTGTTCTCGTTCACCGGATCGCGTGCCTCCAAGCTCGGCGACCTGGGCCCGTACGGCAAGCAGGTGGTGATGTTCTACACCCAGACCAAGACCGTGACCGCGCGCTGGTTCGACGACGAAACGCTGGGCCAAGGCGTCAACACCACCATTTCCCTCAAGTGACACGATCGCCATGAATGCAGCCATCCAGCTACACGCCAATACGGCCGATTTGAATGACGAGCAGGAAGCGTTCCGCGCTGCCGCGCGCGACTTTGCCGACAAGGAACTCGCACCGCACGCCGCGCATTGGGATGCGGAAAGCCACTTCCCGCGCGAGGCGATCGCCAAGGCGGCCGAGCTGGGGTTCTGCGGGCTGTACACCGATGAGGGCGTGGGCGGCCTGGGCATGCGCCGGCTCGATGCCGCGGTGGTGTTCGAGGAACTGGCCACGGTCGATCCATCCACCTCGGCCTTCATCAGCATCCACAACATGGCCACCTGGTTGATCGCCAGTTACGGCAACGACGCGGTGCGCGCGCAGTGGGGCGAGGCGATGACCAGCGGCGCCAAACTGGGTTCGTACTGCCTCACCGAGCCGGGTGCCGGCTCGGACGCGGCCTCGCTCAAGACGCGTGCGCAGCGCGACGGCGACAACTACCTGCTCAACGGCAGCAAGGCCTTCATCTCCGGCGCGGGCGCCACCGATGTGCTGGTGGTGATGGCCCGCACCGGCGACGACGGCGCGCGCGGCATCAGCGCCTTCGTGGTGCCCGCCGATGCGCCCGGCATCAGCTACGGCCGCAAGGAAGAGAAAATGGGCTGGAACAGCCAGCCCACGCGCGGGGTGAGCTTCGAGAACGTGCGCATTCCGGCCGGCAATCTGCTGGGCAAGGAAGGCGAAGGTTTCAAGATGGCGATGAAGGCACTGGATGGCGGCCGCATCAATATCGCCGCCTGTTCGTTGGGAGCGGCGCAAGGCGCGCTGGACGCCGCCCGCCGCTACATGGGCGAGCGCCGGCAGTTCGGCAAGAAGCTGGCCGATTTCCAGGCGCTGCAGTTCAAACTGGCCGACATGGCCACGCAACTGGTGGCCGCGCGGCAGATGGTGCACACCGCTGCACGCAAGCTCGATGCCGGCAGCCACGATGCCACCGTGTGGTGCGCGATGGCCAAGCGTTTCGCCACCGACGCCGGCTTTGCGATCTGCGACGATGCCTTGCAGATCCACGGCGGCTACGGCTATATCCGCGAGTATCCGATCGAGCGCCTGCTGCGCGACAGCCGCGTGCACCGCATCCTGGAAGGCACCAACGAGGTGATGCGCATGATCATTGCGCGCCACCTGCTCAACGGCGAGGAGGAACTGCGATGAGCGATTGGGCAACACGCACGCATACCGGTTTACATGTCGAACGCGACGGCCATGTCGCCATCGTCACCCTGCGCAATCCGCCGGCCAACACCTGGACCGTGCACAGTCTTGCAGCCTTGCGCGACCTGGTCCGCGCGCTGGATGCGGACCGCAGCATCTACGCGCTGGTGATCACTGGCGATGGAGAGAAGTTCTTCAGTGCCGGCGCCGATCTCAAGCAGTTTGCCGATGGCGACAAGGCTGCTGCACGGGAGGCCGCGCGTCGCTTCGGCGAAGCCTTCGAGGCCTTGAGCGCGTTTCGCGGCGTGTCGATCGCCGCCATCAACGGCTATGCGATGGGTGGTGGCCTGGAGTGCGCGCTGGCCTGCGACCTGCGCATTGCCGAGCAGCACGCACAGCTGGCCTTGCCGGAAGCCAGCGTCGGCTTGTTGCCGTGCGCCGGCGGCACCCAGAACCTGCCGCGCCTGGTCGGCGAGGGTTGGGCCAAGCGCATGATCCTGCTTGGCGAGCGTCTGGATGCCGCCACCGCGCACCGCATCGGCCTGGTGGAAGAGGTGGTGGGCACGGGCGAGTCGCGCGCGCTGGCCATTGCCTGGGCACAGCGCGCCGGCAAGCAGAGTCCGGCCAGCGTTGCGGCGTGCAAGCGCCTGGTGCAGTCCACCCGCCACGGCACGCATGCCGCCGCGCTGGTGGCAGAGCGCGAAGCCTTCGTCGACCTGTTCGAGCAGGCCGATCAGGCCGAGGGAGTGGCTGCCTTTCTCGAGAAGCGCGCACCGCAGTGGAGCAATGGCTGATGCTGGATGTGAGCCTCCCCGAAGAAGCCCCGGTGCTGTTCGAACAACGCGATTGCGCCGACGGGCATCGCATCGGCATCGCCACCTTGAATGCGCCCAGGACGCTCAACGGCCTGTCCCTGCAGATGACGCGCCTGCTGGATGCGCAGTTGCGCGTCTGGGCTGACGATGCGCAGATTGCCTGCGTGGTGTTGCGTGGTGCCGGCGAGAAAGCGTTCTGCGCGGGCGGCGACCTGCATGGTCTGTACCAGAGCATGCGCGCGCATCGCGAGGCGGTACCGGACGCGCAGCAACGTCGCGCGCAACCGCAGGGCAATGCGCACGCCGCTGCGTTCTTCGAAGAGGAGTACCGGCTCGACCATCGCATCCACACCTACCCGAAGCCGCTGCTGTGCTGGGGCCACGGCATCGTCATGGGCGGCGGTATCGGCTTGATGTCCGGCGCCAGCCATCGCGTGGTCACCGAGCGCTCGCGGCTGGCGATGCCGGAGATCAGTGTCGGCCTGTTTCCCGACGTGGGTGGCAGCTGGTTGTTGCGCCGCGTGCCGCACGGCGCAGGATTGTTTCTGGCACTGACCGGCGCGCCGCTGGATGCCAGCGATGCCATCTATGCCGGGCTTGCGGATGTGCGCCTGGAACATGCGCAGTACGCGGCAGTGCTGGACGCCCTGGACGCGCATGCCTGGACAGGCGATGCCAGCGAGGATCGCGCCCAGCTCGGCGCATTCCTGCACGGGATTGCGCAACCGCTGGAGCCCGGCCCGCTGCAGGTGCATGCGGCGCTGATCGCGCAATTGGTGGCAGGCCAGACGCTGCAGGAAGTGGTCGCCGCAATCCTGGCACTGCAAAGTGAAGATGCCTGGTTGCAGGCCGCGCGTGCAACGCTGGCAGCCGGCGCCCCCGGCTCGGCGCGCCTGGCCTGGGAGCTGCAACGTCACCCGGGCACCGGCACGCTGGCCGACACCTTTCGCACCGAGTACGTGGTGGCGCTGCATGCCGCCGCGCATGGCGACTTCGCCGAAGGCATTCGCGCGCTGTTGATCGACAAGGACCGTACGCCGCAGTGGCAGCCTGCCGCGCTCGAACAGGCCGATGCGCAATGGGCGGCGCCATTCCTGCAATCGCCCTGGCCACCTGCACGGCATCCGCTTGCCGACCTTGGTGCAGGTTGAGTCGCTGCTACGCCGCTGCGAACGGTCTTGGCGGATGCGGACAATGAGCCGCATCTGCAGTGCAGGACCGAGGGACGCCACTGTGCCCGTTTGCCGCGCTGCGCTGCGGCCGGGCACACCATTCAACGGCCGCGCCAGTCGGTGATGGCCGCCCAACCCTGGAAAACCACACCATGAGCAAGATCGCTTTTATCGGCCTGGGCAATATGGGCGGGCCGATGGCCGCCAACCTCAGCAAGGCCGGGCACCAGCTGCGGGTGTTCGATCTGGTGCCCGCTGCGCTGGACGCGGCAGTTGCTGCCGGCGCGCATGCCGCCAGCTCCGCACACGACACCCTGGCCGACGCCGAGATCGTGATCTCGATGCTGCCGGCCAGCCGCCATGTCGAAGCGCTGTACCTGGGCGAGGCCGGGATTCTGGCGCAGATTCCTGCCGCTGCCCTGGTGATCGACTGCAGCACCATCGCACCCGCCAGCGCACGCAAGCTCGCTGCCGAGGCGCAGGCGCGTGGCCTGGCGATACTGGATGCGCCGGTCTCCGGCGGGACGGCGGGTGCGGCTGCAGGCAGCCTGACGTTTATCGTCGGCGGCGCTGCGCAGGTATTGGAGCGCGCGCGGCCGGTGTTGCAGGCAATGGGCAAGAACATCTTCCACGTTGGCGACAACGGCGCCGGCCAGGTCGCCAAACTGTGCAACAACATGGCGCTGGGCGTGATCATGGCGGCCACCGGCGAGGCGCTGGCGCTCGGCGTTGCGCAGGGGCTGGACCCGGCGGTGCTGTCGCAGATGATGGCGGTCAGCACCGGGCGAAGCTGGGCCACCGAAGTCTGCAATCCGTGGCCAGGCGTGCTGCCCAACGCGCCGGCATCGCGCGGTTACAGCGGTGGCTTCGGCAACGATCTGATGCTCAAGGACCTGGGGCTGGTCGCCGAATCCGCAGTGCAGGCGGGCGTGTCGATTCCGCTCGGCGAGCTGGCGCGCAATCTGTATGCGATGAACAGCCAGGCCGGCAACGGTGCGCTGGATTTTTCCAGCGTGATCAAGCTGGTGGCCAAGGTGTGAGAGCGGTCGTCAAGGCGTCTACGCCTGCCGTCGAACAGGCGCGGCCAGAGTGGTGGTTTGCATCCGTCTGGAGAGTTGATAGAACGGGGCGGCGTCTGATCTGCGGCTTTGCTGCAGGGTCCTTGCCCGCCCACCATCGCGGGACACGCCGTGAATCCGTCCATGGAGGCTCTTACGCGGCATCCGTGCCGCGTAAGGTCCCGCGACGGTGGGCGGGCAAGGACCCGTCGAGATGGTCGGTGTGCATGTAAAAGCCGTCCGGATGCGCCTCGTTCGATCACGAAGCATCGGCTCCACGTCTGATGCACACCTGACTACAGACCGCTTTTCAAATGAGCGCCGACCAACTGTCTGGTGCGGTGAGGGCGCCGCGCCCTCGACGCTGCAAGTTTGCTGCAGGGTCCTTGCCCGCGCACCATCGCGGGACACGCTGCAAGTACGTCCTGGTAAGCTCTTACGCGGCATCCATGCCGCGTAAGGTCCCGCGACGGCGGGCGGGCAAGGACCTGTCACGATGTTCGGTACGCATGGTTGCAAGCGGTGCATGCAGTGCTTGCAGCGCGGCCGTCCGCTGAGGTGCGGTCTGATCGGCTTCTTTCAATCCGAGCAATGTCACTGCCAATACGACATCACTCCACCCGCCAACGAGGGCGAGTGTTGCCGATACATTGCCGCCATCGCTGCAGCGTTCGAGGGGTTTCGTGAGTCACTCCAGGTGGCTACCTGGCCTGAGCAATAACGTGCAGTGCCACTTCCGCGTGATGTGATGTCATCACGCCCGGGTGTAATAGTCTCCGCCCTCGCGTGCGCCTAAGGTGCGCGCATCGCACGAGGCTACCGCATCCATGGGACACGACCACAACCACGCACCCAGCGAAATCCGCCACGAGACACCGCTGTGGTGGGCGCTGGGCCTCACCGCCACGTTCCTGTTGGCGGAAGTCATTGGTGCGTTCATCACCAACAGCCTGGCGCTGTTGTCCGACGCCGCGCATATGGCCACCGACACCGTGGGCCTGATGATCGCCCTGCTTGCCGTGCGCCTGAGCCGTCGTCCTGCCGATGCGCGCCGCACCTATGGCTATGTGCGGCTGGAAGCGCTCGGCGCGCTGGCCAACGGCGCGCTGTTGTTCGCAGTCGGCGCCTACATCCTGTGGGAGGCCGCGCAGCGCTTTCGCGCACCGCAGGATATTTCCTCCAGCGGCATGCTGCTGATCGCCGGCTTCGGCCTGGTGATCAATCTGATCGCTATGAAGCTGCTGCACGCCGGCAGCGGCGAGAGCCTCAACGTCAAGGGCGCCTATCTGGAAGTCTGGAGCGACATGCTCGGCTCGGTGGCGGTGATCATCGGCGCGCTGCTGATCCGCTGGACCGGCTGGCAGTGGATCGACCCGGTGCTGGCCGTGCTGATCGGCCTGTGGGTGTTGCCGCGCACCTGGGTGCTGCTGCGCGAGGCGATCAACGTGCTGCTGGAAGGTGTTCCCAAAGGCATCGATCTGCCGCAGGTGCAGCAGGCGCTGGCCAGCCACCCCGGCGTCGAGGACGTGCACGACCTGCACGTCTGGGCACTGGCCTCCAGCACGCCCGCGCTCACCGCACACGTGGTGGTCGGCGAAACCACCGACCGCGACCGCCTGCGCGACGCCCTTGCCGAGCTGCTGCACGCGCGCTTCGAGATCGCCCACGTCACCTTGCAGGTGGAGAGCGGCGATTGCGGTACCGAGCCGTGTGGGACGCCTAGTGTATTGAAAGGCGCAGCGGGGCATGATCACCAAGATCACTCGCACACCCATCGCTTCCATTTGCGCTGATTTTTCAGTGAGGTTTATTCATCTGAATAGGCAAGCGATAGCGATATGAGCTTAATTAGCATCCGCACGCTGCTGATGCGGCTTGCTTCCCACGAAGCTCGGCTATTGATGGTTTTCCTACTGCTTTATATGTTAGTTGAGCATGTTAAGAAGTTTGCTAGAGCGGGGAGGCGTTGCTGTGCATGAGGATGGCAAAATGCTGCTGTATAGTGGCGGGTCAAACGATGTCAAGCGTGGAACTGGCGATCGGACATCTAAAAAATGGTCGCGAGTTGCGCCGTTGCAGATTGAATGTGTTTTGAGTGATATGGGTGTATAGGCTGCTGCGCTGAATCACGTTGTTGCAGGATCTGCACAATGGCATTCACATTATTCAGTAGCCTGCACTTTTTCACAGCAGGCAATTGGTGTTTGGAAGAAGTTTTTCAGGGGCAACCCGATAGCATGGTGCATCTAAAAGTTTTGGACATATATATGCGCTAGCTGTGACTGGTCCAAGTTACAGGAAGGTGGGGGCAGTGGTGCGCATAGTCGGAAAGTGCAATAAAGTTGCCTCGCTGTAACAGGAAATAATCCAGGCTTGCTTCACTACGGCCTTCATCGTTTGTACTGCAATTTTTATTGAATTAAATGCGTCTATCTGATAAAAAAAGCCCGCGTAGTGCGAGCTAAACAAGCATTATATAATTTCCGGTTAATTTCTATTTAATTTTACAATTAAATTATAAATTTTCTGTCGATTTAAGTTCAAGGTAGGGTGCAGAAAATTTTTATCAATGTCTAATATTGATTAATGCGATGTTTGCGGAAATGACTTCTAAGCTAAAATCTCTGGAGATAACATGTTTGTACTTGGTTACCTACAAAGCTACAGAAAAGCCATACCTCGCCCTTGCTGCCATTCCCGCCCGCTGGCCCATAATTGACATTTGGAGGGGTGTTTACTACGGTGAGACCTTCCCCTCTGATTGGCTCCCCACCAGTAGATGGAAGGATATTGCCTCTGACATCTTTGGCAGTGCCATTAATGCTTGTATTACAGCTGGGGCACATAAGATCAATTTGCCAGCAAACAGAATCTCCGTTGTTGTATACGGCGCAATTTCTGCTCTGTTTGCCAAAATATGCAGCAAGCCGATTTGTCAATAATTGGCGAATTCGTGAAGCTAGAGCGGTTTTAAGTAGCCCTTCGTTGGATGCTGCTACTCGATTGAATACATAAAGCTTGGTGCCTTCAGCAATAGACCCGTGATATGAGTTGAAGTAGCCACTTCCGTCATCCGGAGGTAATACTACAATTGTATCTTTTCCGCTGAGTTTTATAAGGGAGCCTACTTCTGCTTTTTCATCTGGGGTTAGATCTCTATTGAGAAAGTCGTAGCCGGGTGCTGCTGCAGAGGCTAAAGCATCAAGCTGTTGTTTGCCACGAATTATTCCTGCACTCTCAATAAGTGTTACTGGTTCACCTGGCAAAAGTTCCTTGTTATAAACTTCTGAATTTTTCTGGGATCTAGTACCTCCTCCAGACCGTGGAAGGACTGAAATCCAAATTGCCTGCTCCGTTACTGGGTTTACTACCAGCACCTCACTGTTTACGTTTGTTCCCGAGACCCCGCCTCTGGCAGCCATCTGAAATTGACTAAGTGAAGTGCACGTGTCACAGACAATCGCCGTATCCTCTGCTTTAGCAGATGACGACAAAAGTGCACCTATTGTCATAATTCCAATATAAATAAATCTAAAGCGCATATAGATCCCTCATTTGCTTCGTTGTAGAACGTACGCGGTTGCGCAGGTGAGCACTTCCTATGCAGCCATTACCTTATGGCGCAGAGTCTCTATACTTCGTTATTTTTCTTCTGTCAAATTGACCGTGAAGGCTCTACTCAAGCGAAGGTTGCTGTGGCGTCAAAATCAATAATGTGATCGTTTGACAAGCTGGTAAAAACAACGGCGAGCCTTGGCTCGCCGTTGTTCTTTGTGGCCTGCGAAAGCTTTTGTCGATGGCTCGCCGCGCTGCAACCTGCAGATCATCTCAGTCGCCGATCGCCCCTCGCTTGCGTGTCTGATCGACGTCGACGACGGTGTCAACGGCTCACACCACCGGCTCACGCAACAACGGCGACTCCCAGCCCGGGCGCGGCGCGAAACGCTCGCCATGGCGCGCCTGCAGTGCCTGCAGACGTGCCAGCAATGCGTCGGCGCCGACACTGCGGATGTGCTGGATCGGGCCGCCGCGGAACGGGGCAAAGCCGGTGCCGAAGATCACGCCGGCGTCGAGCAGGTCCGCGTCGGCCACCACGCCGTCGTGCAGGCAGGCGACGGCTTCGTTGAGCAGCGGCAGGATCAGGCGATCTTCCAGGTCTGCCGGCGCCTCGTAGCCGCTGGCGACCTCGGGCTTGACCGCGCGCCCGTTCTCCCACTTGTACAGGCCCTGGCCGTCCTTCTTGCCGCGCTTGCCCGGCTCCACAGTGGCCAGCGCCGCAGGGATCGGCAGGTGCAGGAACGGGGCGAGCTCCGCCCCCACGCCGGCGGCAACGTCCAGCCCCACCGTGTCGATCAGTTCGATCGGCCCCATCGGCATACCGAACGTCACTGCGGTCTTGTCCAGTACCGGGCCCGGTACGCCTTCGGCATAGGCGGTGGCCGCTTCGAGCAGGTACGGGAACAGCACGCGATTGACCAGGAAGCCCGGCGTGCCGGCCACCGGTACCGGGAACTTGTCCAGCGCCTTGCAGAACGCAGCCAGGCGCGCGACGTTGGCCGGGTCCAGCCCGTCGTGCTGCACGATTTCCACCAGCGGCATCATCGATACCGGATTGAAGTAGTGCAGGCCGGCAAACTGCGCCGGGCGCTGGAGATGCCCGCTTAGCTCGGTCAACGGAATCGACGAGGTGTTGGTGGTCAGCAACGCATCGGGCTTGAGCTGCGGCTCGATGGACTGATACAGCTCGCGCTTGGCCTGCGGGTTCTCGATGATCGCTTCGATCACCAGATCCGCCTGCGCCACGCCCGCGCCGGCCAGGTCGCCGCGCAGGCGCGCCGCCACCGCCGGCCGCTTGGCCTCGTCCTTGACGCGTTTGGCGAACAACTCGCCGCCGCGGCCCAGCGCCGTATCGATGAAGCGCTGCTCGCGATCCTGCAGCGTCACCTCCAAGCCCTTGTAGGCCGCCCAGGCCGCGATATCGCCGCCCATCACGCCGGCACCGACCACATGCACATAGCGAATCGGTGCCAAGGCTGCAGCGCCGGCGTCCTTGCCGCCCAGCGCTTTCAAACGCTCGGTCAGAAAGAAGATGCGGATCAGGTTACGTGCGGTCGGCGTGCTGGCCAGCTTGACCACCGCCTTGCGCTCGGCCGCCAGGCGCGCCTGGATGCCACTGCCGCCGGCACGTTCCCACACGTTGATCAAAGCGTAGGGCGCCGGGTAATGCTCCTTGCGCGCCTTGCGTGCGACCTGCTTGCGCATCTGTGGGGCCAGCAGCTTGCGCGCGAGCAAGGTATTGGTGGCCCAGGCGGTGACGCGCTGCTTGAACGGACGTTTGCTGCCGGTGAGCGCCAGCGCGGCGGCGACATCGACCAGCACCGCGGGCGCGGCGACCTTGTCGACCAGGCCCATCGCGCGTGCGGCCTTGGATGATACGGTGCGACCGGTCAGCATCAGATCCATCGCCGCCGGCGCACCGATCAGGCGCGGCAAACGCGCGCTGCCCCCCCAGCCGGGAAAGATGCCGAGCTTGGTTTCCGGCAGGCCGATGCGCGTGCTGCCGTCGTCGGAGGCCACGCGATACCGGCACGCCAGCGCGATCTCGGTGCCGCCGCCCATGCAGAAGCCGTGGATCGCCGCGACCGTGGGGCAGGGCAGTTCGGCCAGCTTCTGAAAGACGCTCTGGCCACGATGGATCGCGTCGTTGACCGTGCCCTTGCGGTCGAATTCCTGGAATTCCTTGAGGTCGGCGCCGGCGATGAAGCCGTTGGGCTTGCCCGAGCGCAGCACCACGCCCTTTGGCGGGTCCAGCGCCAGGCGCTCGACCAGCGCGCCCAGTTCGAGCAGCACCTGCTGCGAAAATGCGTTGACCGGTGCGCCCTGGCGATCAAGGCTGAGCACGACCACGCCGTCCTCGCGCAGATCGGCCTGCCAATGGCTGAATCGGAGCCCGTCGAAACCTGGAAGCATGCGTCTGGCCGTCCGGAGATATAAGGAAAGGTCGTTATCATCCAGAGGTTGTTTCCTTCACGTCAAATACCCATACCTGTCGGCAAGGCGGCGCGTGCCTGGTGCGAGGCGTCGCCAGTGGCGCATCGGTGCAGCTAGTCTGATGCGTGACGATCGTACGGATCGGTATGAACTTTTCCCTTCAATGGTTGTCTCATTGCCCGACTTCGGTGGGCTGACAGGAGTGCGGCCCGACATGGCCGAAGTCGATACACCTCAGGAGCTGGACCTGGAACTGGTCCGGCGTGTGCAGCGCGGCGAGAGCGCAGCGTTCGATGTGCTGGTACGCAAATACCAGCACCGCATCGTTGCGTTGATCGGGCGCTACATCGCTGACTGGAGCGAGTGTCAGGACGTGGCTCAGGATACGTTTGTGCGCGCCTACCGCGCGATCAACAGTTTCCGCGGCGACTCGCAGTTCTATACATGGTTACACCGCATTGCCGTCAACACTGCCAAGAACCATCTGGTTGCGCACAACCGCCGTCCGCCCACCGACGATATCGAGATCAGCGATGCCGAACAGTTCGATGGTGCCACCCGCCTGCGCGATACCGACACCCCGGAGCGCGAATTGATGCGACAGGAGCTGGAACAAACGGTGATGCGTGCGGTCCAAGCCCTGCCGGAAGAACTTCGGTCGGCCATCACCCTGCGCGAGGTGGAGGGGCTGAGCTACGACGAAATCGCGCGAAAGATGGATTGCCCGATCGGAACGGTGCGCTCGCGCATCTTCCGGGCGCGCGAGGCCATCGACATCGAGCTGCGGCCTCTATTGGAGACCGAAAGCGCTACCCGTGAGCGACACCGTGTATGAGCCATAACCCTGCCATGTCCACCACCGACAAGTTCGAGCGTCACTACCGCCAGCAGCTGTCTGCGCTGGTGGATGGCGAATTGAGCGCCGACGAGTCGCGCTTCCTGCTGCGCCGTTTGGCCCACGACGAAGAACTGGCCGGCTGCCACGAACGTTGGCAGCTGTGCGGCGATGTGCTGCGCGGTGCGGCCAGCGCGCCGGCACCGCTGGAATTTGCCGCGCGCGTGCGCAGCGCCATCGCCGATGAGCCGGTGCCGCAGGCGCAGCCGGCCACGCGTCCGGCGGCGCGCTGGCGCTGGGGTGGTGGCGCGGCGATTGCGGCATCTGTGGCGGCGATCGCCTTGTTCATGGCGCGCGAGCGTTTGCCCGAGACGGCGCCGCCTGCCGCCCAGGTGCCGGTGTTCGCCTCGGCCGCGCAGATGCCCGCCGCAGTGCAGCCGCCTGCAGCGCCGAAAGCGCCGGCGACACCGGATCCGGCCACACCCGACGAGGGTGTCGCGCTCGCTGCAGCGGTGCCTGCCGCTGCGCTGGCTTCCACCCGTCGCGGTGCGGCCACGCGCAATCAGCAGGCGGCCCGCAGTGTTGCTGCCCGCCAGCAGCAGGCACCCACCCGCATGGTGGCCGCTGCCACGCCGGCACCGGTTGCTCCGGCTGTGCGTCCGGCCGCGCCGTCGAACCCGTTCACGCATTCCGAGATGACCTTGCAGGCGCGGCCCTGGCCCCGCGCGGCCTTGTCCGGCGCTGGTGAAAGTCCGCTCAATGCCAGCTACAGTCAAGGCCGCCAGGGTCCGGCGTTCTATCCGTTCGAGCCTGCGCCGCAAGCGATTGCCAGCCCGGCAGCGAGCCGGCCGCTGCCGGTGCAGCCGCCGCAAGACTGATCCCGCCGCCGACCTTCATCGGTTCGGCGTCCTCCCTTCCGTTATCGTGCCGGACCCCTTGCAAAGGCAGGGGCTTTGGCCCCTGTCGCCCTGCCATCGGAGGCAACCTGATGAACCATCGCATCCGCACCCAGATGTTCGGCCTGATCGCCATGACCCTGCCGTTGGCCGCCTGCGCGCAGCAGCCCGCGCCCGCCGCCAAGGACGCCGCACCGATTGCCGCCAACCGCAGCGCCACGCCGGCGCCGCAGCTGGTGGCGGGCCTGCCGGACTTCACCAATCTGGTTGAACAGGTTGGCCCGGGCGTGGTCAATATCGAAACCACCATCACCCGCAAGGACGCCATGGCGCGCCAGCGGCGCGGTGGGCCGGGTGGGCAGGACGGCGGCGCGATGCCGGGCGATGAGCAGATGCCGGAGTTCTTCCGCCGCTTCTTCGGGCCGGATTTCCAGATGCCGGGCGGGCCGCGCCAGGGGCCGGGTGGCCCAGGGCAGGGCGATGACGATGGCGGCATTGCCGGCAAGTCGATGGGCTCGGGCTTTATCATTTCGGCCGATGGCTATGTGCTGACCAACCATCACGTGGTCGATGGCGCCAGCGAAGTGACCGTCAAGCTGACCGACCGGCGCGAGTTCAAGGCCAAGGTGGTCGGCAGCGACGAGCAGTTCGATGTGGCGCTGCTCAAGATCGAGGCCAAGGGCCTGCCAACGGTGCGCCTGGGCGATTCCAATTCGCTTAAGCCGGGCCAGTGGGTGGTGGCGATCGGCTCGCCGTTCGGGCTGGATCACTCGGTCACCGCCGGTATCGTCAGTGCCATCGGCCGCAGCAACCCGTATGCGGATCAGCGCTACGTGCCCTTCATCCAGACCGACGTGGCGATCAATCAGGGCAACTCCGGTGGCCCGCTGCTCAACACGCGTGGCGAAGTGGTCGGCATCAACTCGCAGATCTTCTCCGCCTCGGGCGGCTACATGGGGATCAGTTTTGCGATCCCGATCGATCTGGCTTTCAGTGCCGCCGAACAGATCAAGGCCACCGGCCATGTGAGTCGCGGCATGCTGGGTGTGGCGGTCGGCCCGATCGATTCGCTCAAGGCGCAGGGCCTTAGCCTGCCGGACACGCGCGGCGCGCTGGTCAACGACATTCCCGCCGGCAGCCCGGCCGCCAAGGCCGGGATCGAAGTGGGCGATGTGATCACCGCCGTCAACGGCAAGCCGATCGATGTCTTCAGCGATCTGCCGCCGATGATCGGCCTGATGGCGCCGGGCACCAAGGTCAACCTGGACGTGTTGCGCGATGGCAAGCCGCGCAAGGTAGCTGTCACCCTGACGACGCTGAACAACCCCGCCGGCGACACCGCACCGCGCACCACTGCTGACCAGGCTAAGCCCAGCGCCCCGGCGAGTGTGAAGCTGCTCGGCCTGCAGGTGGCCGACCTGACCACCGCCGAGCGGAACCACATGGGTCTAGAGACGGGACAGGGCGTACGCATCGCGGCAGTGACGGGTTCGCAGGCACGCAACACTTCGCCGCCGCTTTCTCCTGGCCAAGTAATTCTCCGGGTAGGTAGGATATCAGTGGGTAGTGTTACTGAATTGAATCACGCACTAGCTAGCTATAAGCGAGACGACGTGATCATGCTATTAATCTCCAACGGGCAAGCAAACAGCTACGTAGCTATCAAAGCTGAGTAATATGTTGCTGAGCTCAGTAGCACATTGATGCCCAAACTAGTTGACATCATTGACTTGGTCAGCGGCCTGTAGTAAGTAGAAATGGCAGGGGGTTGTCTCAACATGCGTAAGAGGAGAGTGTAGATGGCTCTTGATCTTGATGAAAATGTAGAGGTTGACTCGGTCGTCTCACGAGATAGGAGTGTTGAATCTAAGGTAGTTTTTGAGGATTCTAGTGGCCTTATTCTAAGGGCGCTATCTTTTCCTATAGACAATCTTGTCATGAAGTATGCAAATGAGGTGGGTATTTCCAAAAAAAATGCGTCTGAGCATGCTTCTGAAGTGATTAGATATCTGGCCTTGTGTGCGCTATATCCACAAAAAAAGTTTCCGATGGCGAGGACTGTGGACAGGTTTTGGCATGAATTTATCGTGAACACTGTGGATTATGTTAATTTTTGTAAAGCTGTCGCTGGCCGCTACATACATCATAAGCCTGCGGGTTCTTCCGCGAATGATGGTGGCGTTGATTTAATGGGTGATTACAAGTTCTTTAGGTTTGCATATGAGCGGCACTTTGGTGAGGCGCCGCCGCCTCAGTTCTGGCCAAATTTGGAACTTGGTCCTGGTGGTTTTGGGGATTGCTTTAACTGTTGGGTTATGTCTGATGAGGATGTAGTCTAACTGCAGTATTTGGGCGCCATCCGGTTGGGTGGCGCCTTAGAGGGGGTAATATGGCTCGCATTATGATTTTTGGGAAATATCCTCCTATACAGGGAGGGGTTTCCAGATCCTTATATTGGTTGGCGCAAAATTTAGCTAGAGCTGGGCATATAATCACGGTAATAACAAATGCAGAGGGCGTGGAGAGTAACTTCAAGCAGTTGCTCGAAAGTGATGACTTATTAATGCTGAAAAGCGCTGGGGCAGGCTATGAAGTAAATGTTATCAATGTGGATGTTCTACGAGGAAAAACTATTCCGGGAGATGTTCCGTTTTTATCGTTGTTGATTGGTGCAGGACTTAGAGAGGCACATTCAGCTAAGCCTGATCTCATAATAGGTTGGTATCTTGAGCCATATGTGGTCGCAGGAGCTTTTGTTTCTCGCGAGTTAAAAATAAGGTCAATAGCTCTTCATGCAGGCAGTGATTTGGCGAGGCTTTCAAAGTATCCTGAGCTTGAGGCGACCTTTCGATGCATTCTTGAGTGGCACAATTTTGTTTTAACTAAGCTTGGCTCGGCGCGCTCCGTGAGCGATCTAAGAAGGCTTGGTGTGGCTGATCAAAAGTTGATGTATTATGGCGGGTCAGGATTGGAGGATATTTATTATTCTTCTCCAAATCCCATTGAAGTTAATGATGTCTGTACTAAGGCCGTAGAGCATCTGCGTGCTCTTGATTTATCTGCGAGGGCGGTAAGTGCTGTAATTGATATAAATAAAAAAGATTTCGATTCAATTGATGGGGTTGTTCTCGGAATCTATGGGAAAATTGGATATGCCAAGGGAAGCTTTGCTCTGTTGGAGGTGCTATCTAAAATCGCTAAGGCTGGTGTGCCTTTCAGGTTTCTATTTATGCCGACGGGTAGCTCTCGCTTGATGGATCGTTTTTTTAAGAGTGTGACTTCAGATCCGACGTTGGCCGCTCGTGCCTGGTATATTCCTCCCTGTGCGCCATGGAAAGTTCCGCGTTTTATTGATAGATGTGACGCTATTTTTATTCTAGAAAAAAATGCGGATGTTCCCTATCACGGGTCGAGAATTCCGCGTGAGGTCTTGGCGCGTTCCAAATGTTGTGTGATGCCGCGAAATATTTCAATCGGAAAGGGAATTTATGATGTTCTGATTGATGGTGAAAATGTGGCTTTCATAGATGATGTGGCTAATCTTGATCAACTTAGGGATGTTGTTTTGCGTATCTTAGGTGACAAAGAGTTCGTACAAAATATTTCATTGTTGGCACGAGGCGCTTCCGATGCTATAGAGTACGGTTTGGGTTCTCAGTTGTCATTGCTTGATGTTGTTGGAAGGTTGGTAAACGAACGAAGTGTTGGGAGATGACGTGCCGGGATAGTTTAATTTTATTTGCAATAATTCTCGTGAGGTGACATCATTAAAGGCTGTGAGCTTTATAATGGTGGTTAGATCCCACCCCCTATGAATCATATCCGCAACTTCTCCATCATCGCCCACGTCGACCACGGGAAATCTACCCTGGCCGACCGGATCATCCAGCTGTGCGGCGGCCTTCAGGCGCGCGAGATGGAAGCCCAGGTGCTCGACTCCAACCCGATCGAGCGCGAGCGTGGCATCACGATCAAGGCGCAGTCGGTGTCCTTGCCGTACACGGCGAAGGACGGGCAGGTCTACCAACTGAACTTCATCGACACCCCCGGGCATGTGGACTTCTCCTATGAAGTCAGCCGCTCGCTGGCCGCGTGCGAAGGCGCGTTGCTGGTGGTGGATGCGGCCCAGGGCGTGGAAGCGCAATCGGTCGCCAATTGCTACACCGCGGTGGAGCAGGGCCTGGAAGTGGTGCCGGTACTCAACAAGATCGACCTGCCCACCGCCGACATCGAGCGCGCCAAGGCCGAGATCGAAGCGGTGATCGGCATCGATGCCGAAGACGCGGTGGCGGTCAGTGCCAAGACCGGCTTCAACGTCGATCTGGTGCTGGAAGCGATCGTGCAGCGCATTCCGCCGCCCAAGCCGCGCGATACCGACAAGCTGCAGGCGCTGATCATCGACTCCTGGTTCGACAACTACCTGGGCGTGGTCTCGCTGGTACGCGTGATGCAGGGTGAGATCAAGCCGGGCAGCAAGATCCTGGTGATGTCCACCGGCCGCACGCATCTGGTCGACAAGGTCGGCGTGTTCACCCCCAAGCGCAAGGAATTGCCCGCGTTGGGCGCCGGCGAAGTGGGTTGGATCAACGCCTCGATCAAGGACGTGCACGGCGCACCGGTCGGCGACACACTGACCCTGGCGGCCGACCCGGCACCGCATGCGCTGCCCGGTTTCCAGGAAATGCAGCCGCGCGTGTTCGCCGGCCTGTTCCCGGTCGATGCCGAGGATTATCCGGACCTGCGCGAAGCGCTGGACAAGCTGCGTCTGAACGATGCGGCGCTGCGTTTCGAGCCGGAAAGTTCCGAGGCGATGGGCTTCGGCTTCCGCTGCGGTTTCCTGGGCATGCTGCACATGGAAATCGTGCAGGAGCGGCTGGAGCGCGAGTACAACCTCAATCTGATTTCGACCGCGCCGACCGTCGTCTATGAAGTGCTCAAGACCGACGGCAGCGTGATCCCGATGGACAACCCGTCCAAGCTGCCGCCGTTGAACCATGTGCAAGAGATCCGCGAGCCGATCATTCGCGCCAACATCCTCACACCGCCCGATTACGTCGGCAACATCATCACCTTGTGCGAAGAAAAGCGCGGCAGCCAGATCGGCATCAATTACCTGGGCAGCCAGGTGCAGATCAGCTACGAGTTGCCGATGGCCGAAGTGGTGCTGGATTTCTTTGACAAGCTCAAGTCGGTCTCGCGCGGTTACGCCTCGCTGGATTATCACTTCCTGCGTTTCGATGCCGGCCCGTTCGTACGTGTGGACACGCTGATCAACGGCGACAAGGTCGACGCGCTGAGCATCATCGTGCACCGCAGCTACGCCGATCGGCGTGGCCGCGAACTGTGCGAGAAGATGAAGGAATTGATCCCGCGGCAGATGTTCGACGTGGCAATTCAAGCCGCCGTCGGCGCGCAGATCATCTCGCGCTCCACGGTCAAGGCGATGCGCAAGAACGTGTTGGCCAAGTGCTATGGTGGCGACGTTTCGCGCAAGAAAAAGCTGCTGGAAAAGCAGAAAGAAGGCAAGAAGCGCATGAAGCAGGTCGGCCGCGTGGAGATTCCGCAAGAGGCCTTCCTGGCTGTCCTGCAGATGGATAAGTAGCTGGGAATGTTAAATCGGGAATCGGGAATCGTAAGGGCGCAAGCGCTCCTGCTGTTCCGATTCCCCATTCTCGATTCTCGATTCCCTTTCCGAAAGGAACATCAATGAAATGGTTTGAAATCGCCCTGGTCGTACTGACGCTGGGCACCGGCTTCATCTGGCTGCTGGACAAGTTGTTTCTGGCCAAGCGCCGCGCCGCACGTGCCGGGCTGCTGGACAGCGAGCCGGCGATCATCGATTACTCGCGCGCGTTCTTTCCGGTGTTGGCGGTGGTGCTGATCCTGCGCAGCTTCGTGGCCGAGCCGTACAAGATTCCGTCCAGTTCGATGATGCCCAATCTGCTGATCGGCGACTTCATCCTGGTCAACAAGTTCGCTTACGGCTTCCGTCTGCCGATCACCAACACCAAGTTCATCCCCACCGGCGAGCCCAAGCGTGGCGATGTGGTGGTATTCAAGCCGCCGCATGCGCCCGACCAGAACTGGATCAAGCGCGTGGTCGGCCTGCCGGGCGATAAGATCGGTTTCCACGGCGATACGCTGTACATCAACGACAAGCCGATGCGCTACACGGTCAAGGGCGAGTACATCGGCAAGGGCAAGGGCGCCGAGATGACCGGCACCACGCTGCTGGTCGAGGACTTGCCGGGCCGCACGCACACCGTGCTGGAATGGGTGGATCGCAACATGCCGGCCGGGCAGGGCGACTGGACCGTACCGGCCGCCAGCTATTTCGTGATGGGGGATAATCGCGACAACAGCGAAGACAGCCGATTCTGGACCCAGACGCACTTTCTGCCGGAAGCCAATCTGCGCGGCAAGGCGTTCCTGATCTGGCTCAATTGCGAAGGGTGGTTCTGCAAGGGGAGTTTCGATCCGTCGCGGATCGGGACCGGAATCCAGTAAATGCACGCACGGCGTGCCAGGGGAAGCACAATGAAGCGCAAGCAGAGCGGTATGACGTTGACGTCGTTCGTGGTGGTGCTGGCGGTGGTGGGGTTTGGCCTGTACTTGGGAATGAAGCTGTTTCCGATGTATCAGGAATATTATTCCGTGCGCACAGCGATGAAGGGGCTGGCCAAAGAGCCCGGCGCCGGTGAGATGGATCCGTCCAAGTTGCAGGATCTGTTCTTCCGTCGGCTGTACATCAATTACTCGGAAAACGTCAAAAAAGAAGACGTCAAGTTCGAGCGTATCGAAGGTGGCTGGCGCATGAAGGTCAACTACGAAGTGCGTCGCGAAATGATCGGCAATCTCGATGTGGTCGGCAAATTCGATACATCGCAGGACATGACTGGACGTGGTGGGCAATAGAACTTTCCAGCGTGGCGATCCGATCGGGCACGCGTTTGCCGATCCGGGTCTGCTCGCCCAGGCACTGCGGCATCGCAGCGCCGGGACCCCGCATAACGAACGGCTGGAATTCCTCGGCGACGGCATCGTCAATCTGCTGATCGCCGAGGCGCTGTATCAGCGCTGGCCCAAGGCCGACGAAGGCGCATTGACCCGTGCACGCGCCGAACTCGTGCGCGAGGGGGCGCTGGCCGTCATCGGCCGCACGCTGAATCTGGGCGAGCGGCTGACGCTCGGTCCGGGCGAGCTGAAATCCGGTGGACACCGGCGCGATTCGATCCTGGCCGATGCGGTCGAAGCGATCGTCGCAGCGATCTATCTGGACTGTGGCTTCGAGCGTTGCCGTGAGGTGGTGCTGCCCTGGTTCGAGCCTTCATTGGCTGCGCTGCCGGTGGGCAAGGCTGAAAAAGATCCCAAGACCCGGCTGCAGGAATGGCTGCAGGCGCGGCAACTCCCGCTGCCCAATTACGCGTTGATCAGTGAAAGCGGCGACGAACATGCCAAGCAGTTCCATGTCGCCTGCATTCTGGAACAGCCCGTCGCCCGCGCCGAAGGCCAGGGCACCTCGCGTCGCCTTGCCGAGCAACAGGCGGCCACCCTCGTCATCGCACAACTGGATTCAAACACGTGAGCGAAACCTCTTCCCCCCACCGTAGCGGCAGCGTCGCCGTGATCGGCCGTCCCAATGTCGGCAAGTCCACCCTGACCAATGCCCTGGTCGGCGCCAAGGTCAGCATCGTGTCCAACCGGCCGCAGACCACGCGCCACCGGTTGCTGGGCATTGCCACCTTTCCCGAGGGGCAGCTGGTGCTGGTCGACACGCCCGGACTGCATCGCGAGCAGAAGCGCGCCATGAACCGGGTGATGAACCGCGCCGCGCGCGGCTCGCTGGAAGGCGTGGACGCGGCGGTGCTGGTGATCGAAGCCGGCCGTTGGGACGAGGAAGACACCCTGGCCTTCAATGTCCTGAGCGATGCCGACGTGCCGGTGGTGCTGGTGGTCAACAAGGTCGACCGGCTCAAGGACAAGACCGCGCTGTTCCCGTTCCTGGCCCAGGTCAGCCAGGGGCGTACGTTCGCTGCGGTGCATCCGGTGTCGGCGCTCAAGCGCAAGGGCCTGGAGGCGTTGGTCGGCGACCTGCTCAAGCTGGTGCCGGAGGCCGAAGCGATGTTCGGCGAGGACGAGATCACCGACCGCAGTCAGCGCTTCCTGGCCGGGGAACTGGTACGTGAGCAGTTGATGCGGCAACTCGGCGAAGAATTGCCGTATGCCACCACGGTGGAGATCGAACGCTTTGCCGAAGATGGTGCGCTGCTGCGCATCGGCGCGGTGATCTGGGTCGAGCGCGAAGGCCAGAAGGCGATCGTGATCGGCAAGGGCGGCACCCGTCTGAAGGACATCGGCGGCAAGGCGCGGCTGCAGATGGAGCGCCTGTTCGGTGCCAAGGTGTTCCTGGAGACCTGGGTGCGCGTGCGCGAAGGCTGGTCGGACGACGAAGCGGCATTGAAGGCGTTCGGATACGAGTGAGGTCCTGGCCGGCGCCGGTGCAGATGAGATGCTGACGGCCTGCCGAAGTGATCGCCTACACCGGCACTGGCGTGGAGCTGCGATGCAAGCGATGTCCCGATGCACCGGATCGCGCCTGGCCACCGCGGCTGATATCGGTGGCCGGTGCGATCATGTGCGCTGCCGGGAGTGGCTCACAGCGGTCACTGCCGGCAGCCGGTCTTCTGTCCTGCAGTTGCGCCCCTTGCCGCATAACAGATCATGCTGATCGAACACGAACGCGGTTTCGTCCTGCATGTGCGCGCCTGGCGCGAGACCAGCCTGCTGGTGGAGGTGCTGACCGAGCAGCATGGTCGGGTCGGGCTATTGGCGCGCGGGGTGCACGGGCCACGCAAGCAGGCCTTGCGGGCCGCGCTGCAGCCACTGCAACTGATCCAGTTCACGGCGGTGCAACGCGGCGAACTGGCCCAGTTGCGTCAGGCCGAGGCGCTGGATACCGCACCCCGGCTGGCGGGCGAATCCATGCTGGCCGGCTTCTATATCAGCGAATTGCTGCTGCGCCTGGCGCCGCGCAACGACCCGGTGCCAGAGCTGTTCGATTGCTATGCGCAGGCGCGTGCGCATCTGGCATCGGACCTGCCGCTGGCCTGGGGGCTGCGCCAGTTCGAGCGCGATGTGCTCGATGGCCTGGGCGTGGCGTTCGATCTGCAGCACGACCGCGACGGCCAACCGATCGACCCGGCGGCGCGCTACCGGCTCGATCCTCAGGAAGGCGCGTTGCGCGTCTTGAGCGAGGCGATGGCACAGGATCGGCGCGACACCGTCACCGGCGCGGCGCTGCTGGCGTTGGGCCAGGATGTCATGCCCGCAGCCGACGACATGCCGGGCCTGCGTCGCAGCATGCGGGGCGTGCTGCTGCACCATCTGAGCGGACGCGGGCTGAAATCCTGGGAAATGCTCGAGGATCTGGCGCGGCGGCGTTGAGGAGCGAAAGGCCGGTCAACCAAACCTGGCCAGTAGTAGACAGATGCGCGTTGGACTCCATGCGGACCCATCGTGCACGCGTGGTGCTCGATGTCGCCTGTTCCGATCGCTGACGCTGTGCCGAGCCCGGGGACATCGACGCAGTCGCCCCTCAGTGCAGCAATGCGGCCACCGCCGCATGGAACTGCGTCTGCGCCGTGCTGGAATGCGGGTCGCCGCGCAGCAGGCGCACTGCGCCGGCAAGCCGCGCCGCGCCGACAAATCCGCAGCTGGCCTGCAGCCGGTGCAGATGGCCGCGCAGTGCCTGATCGTC
Source organism: Xanthomonas arboricola pv. juglandis (assembly GCF_001013475.1). GTDB lineage: Bacteria > Pseudomonadota > Gammaproteobacteria > Xanthomonadales > Xanthomonadaceae > Xanthomonas > Xanthomonas arboricola. Next base: position 243,127 of record NZ_JZEF01000001.1, read on the forward strand.
GCTGACCTGCAAGGCCGAGTCCACCGCGTCGCGGGTGCCCGGCAACTCGGCCAGAAACAACTCGCGCAGCGCGTTGAGATGATGTTGCTGGCCGTTGAGGGCGCTGAGCGCGGCCGCTTCGTCCCAATCGCTGGCGGCGATGTCGACCACACCCACCGGCGCCACGCTGTAGCGGCCGCGCGCCAGTCCGCGACGCACCGCCTGCAGCAGGCGCTCGGAGGTCAGTGGCTTGACCAGCATTTCCAGAAAGCCATCGGACTGCAGGCTGCGTTGCATCGCCGTAGCGGTGTCCGCGGTATGAGCCAGTGCAGGCACGTCCGGGTGCAGCAGGCGCAATGCGCGTAGCAGGCCGCTGCCGGTGCCATCGGGAAGATTGACATCGATCAGCCACAGGTCGTGGCGACGTTCGCGCGCGCGGTCCAGTGCCGAAGACAAGGAGTCTGCGCAGTCCACATGAGCGGGAAGACCTCCCAGCACCGCCTGCAGAAAGCCACGGCTGATCGGGTCGTCCTCTACCAGCAAGAGTCGTGGTTGGGGTTCGTGGCGTGTGGCCATGTTCATGCTGCCTCCTTGTCAGCGATGCCGCGTCCTAGCAGGCGCGTGCAGCGGAAGTGTGCCTGTGTTTGCAGGGCGCGACAATTGTTCCATCGCGCGAAGCGGCCGCGATCGATCGCATCTGCGACAATACGCACCCTTTTTGCCCGCAGCTTGTCGCCACGTGGCCAGAACCCGAAACCGCCTCGACCGTACTCCGTTCCAGACCGCGATCACCGACCTCAGTCACGACGGGCGCGGTGTGGCCCGCCGCGACGGCGAGGGCGGCAAGGTCACCTTCATCAGTGGCGCCTTGCCCGGCGAACTGGTGCGTGCCGAACCCACCGCGCGCAGCCGGCATTTCGACGAGGCCAGGACGGTGGAGGTGCTGGAGGCGTCGCCGCAGCGGGTGACCCCGCGCTGCCCGCATTTCGGCGTCTGCGCCGGCTGCGTCCTGCAGCATCTGGAAGAGTCGCAGCAGATCGTGGCCAAGCAGCGCGTGTTGATGGACAACCTGGAGCGCATCGGACACGTCACGCCGCAGGCGGTGTTGCCGGCCCTGGTCGGCGATACCTGGGGCTATCGGCGCAAGGGCCGCTTTTCGGTCCGGCGCGTCGAAAAGAAGGACAAGACCCTGGTGGGGTTTCGCGAGCTGGATCCGCGTTTCGTGGCCGATCTGTCGGTCTGCTACACGGTGATCCCGCAGATCGGCGAGAAGGTTCCGCAGCTGGCGGCGCTGGTCGAAGGTTTGGACGGAAAGCGCGACATCCCGCAGATCGAATTCATCGCCGGCGACGACGCGGTGGTATTGACCATCCGTCATCTGCAGCCGCTCAGCGAGCGCGATCTGCAGGCGCTGACCGCGTTCGCCCAGGCGCAGGGCTTTGCGATCTTCCTGCAGCCGGGCGGCGTGGATAGCGTGCATCCGCTGTGGCCGCAGGAAGTGCCACTGTCGTTCCGCCTGCCGCAGTGGGATGTGGAGCTGGCGTTCCGGCCGCTGGACTTCATCCAGGTCAACGCCTCGCTCAACCAGAAAATGATCGCGCATGCGCTGGCACTGCTCGACGCCAGGCCGGACGACCGCGTGCTGGACCTGTTCTGTGGGCTGGGCAATTTCACCCTGCCGTTGGCGCGCGGCGTGCGTGAAGTGGTCGGTGTGGAGGGCGATGCCGGGCTGGTGGCGCGCGCCAGGGACAACGCGCAGCGCAACGGTCTGGCAAACGCGCAGTTCTATGCGGCCGACCTGACCCAAGACCAGCGCAACGCTGAGTGGATGCGGCAGGGCTTCGACAAGCTGCTGCTGGACCCGCCGCGCTCGGGCGCGCTGGAAGTGCTGCAGCAGTTGCCGCTGAAAAAGTTCGAGCGCATCGTCTATGTGAGCTGCCACCCCGGCTCGCTGGCGCGCGATGCCGGCTACCTGGTCAACGAGCAGGGCTTCACGCTCAAGGCCGCCGGCGCGATGGACATGTTTCCGCACACCGCACATGTGGAGAGCATTGCGGTGTTCGAAAGGCGGTGATTGGGGATTGGGCATTGGGGATTCGCAGGAGCGCATTCCCTAAGCCCGCCAGTTAGCCGCTGTGACCAATCCCCAATCCCGAATCTCTAATCCCCAAAATCCCATGCCCATCGAAATCGAACGCAAATTCCTGGTGACCGGCGATGGCTGGCGCAGTGCCGCCCATGCGGTGATCCCGATGGCGCAGGGCTATATCAACGACCAGGCGGCATTGCGCAGCGGTGCGCAGAACGCGTCGGTGCGGGTGCGCATCCAGGGCGAGAGCGCGTTTCTCAACCTGAAATCGCGTGAGGTGGGGCACACGCGGCAGGAGTTCGAGTATCCGATTCCGGTCGTCGAGGCGCGTGCGCTGTTGGCGCTGTGTGTCGGCGGCCTGATCGACAAGCGCAGGCATCTGGTCCAGTACCAGGGGCATGTGTGGGAAGTGGACGAATTCCTCGGCGACAACGCCGGGCTGGTGGTGGCCGAGATCGAACTCGACGATGCGGGCGAGGCTTTCGCCAAACCCGAATGGACTGGCGCGGAGGTCACCGACGACGTGCGCTATTACAACCTGGCGCTGGCCTCGCACCCGTTCAAGCACTGGAGCGGGGATTTGTAGGTCGGGATTCGGGATTGGGCATTCGGGATTCGTAAAAGCTAACGCGATGCGTCGGAGTTGGGGCTGATTGCGTTGCGCCCCCCCCCAGTCCCTGCCTTGGTATTGGGTTTATGCTTTGCGAGTCCCCAATGACGAATCTCCAATCCCCGCCCATGCGCATCGATATCTGGTCTGACGTGGTCTGCCCCTGGTGCTGGATCGGCAAGCGCCGTTTCGAGCAGGCGGTGGCCGCACTCGGTGCGCAGGCAGCGGCGCTGGACATCCATTACCACGCCTTCCAGCTGGACCCAGATGCTGGCCTGGAGCCGACCCCGCTGCGTGATGCGCTGGCGCAAAAGTTCGGCGGTGCCGCGCGCGTGGAGCAGATGCTGGCGCAGACCCAGGCCACTGCGCGCGCCGAAGGCCTGCCGTTCGATTTCGCGCGTGGGCAGGTGCAGGTCAGCACCCTGCGCGCGCATCGGCTGATCTGGCTGGCCAGCCGCGAGGGCGATGTCCAGGCCGTGATCGAAGCGCTGTTCCATGCGTATTTTGCCGAAGGCCAGGACATCGGCGCGACCCAAACGCTGGTGTCCGCCGGGGCCGCCGGCGGTCTGGACGAGGCCCGCGTGCGCGCCCTGCTGGACTGCGACGAAGGCGTCGTTGCGGTGGAAGCGCAACTGGCGCAAGCCGCTGCGTTGGGAATCCGTGCAGTGCCCAGTTTCGTCATCGATGGACGCAGCCTGATCCAGGGCGCGCAGCCGCCGGAAAGCTTCGCGCAGGCACTGTTGCAGCTGGCGGCCGAATCGGCGCCGATCGGCGGTCCCGATACCTGCGGGCCGGACGGCTGCGCGGTGTGAACGGCTGGCGGCGTGTGGCAACGGCCTGCCGCTGACGAGATGACGCGGCCCACCCCATCGAAGACGGTTGCGGTGATCGGCGCCGGGCTGGCCGGGCTTGCCTGCGCGCAACGTCTGCAGGCGTCAGGATTGGCCGTGACGCTGTTCGAGCAGGGCGATGTGCCCGGCGGACGCATGCGCAGCTGTGGCGGCGATGGCTGGCAATGCGATCACGGCGCGCAGTATTTCACCGCACGTGACCGGGCGTTTGCCGCGGTGGTGGAGGCATGGATCGCGCGCGGCGTCGCGGCGGTCTGGCCTGCGCGCGTCGCCAGTTGGGATGGCGCCGACATGCGTGCGTCACACGGCGGGTTGACGCGCTTTGTCGGGGTGCCGGACATGGCCGCACCGGCGCGTGCGCTTGCGGCGGCCCTCAATGTTCGGTTGGGCAGCTCTGTGCGATCGCTGCAGCGCGAGGGCGACACCTGGCAACTGGAGGTGGCGGAAGATGCGACCACACGCAGTTGCTGCTTCGACACCGTGCTGCTGGCGGTGCCGGCACCGCTTGCAGCTACGTTGCTGGCGGACATCGCGCCCACACTGGCGACGCTTGCCGCCGGCGCGCGGATGCAGCCGGCCTGGGCAGTGGTGGCGCGTTTCGACATGCCGGTCGACCCCGGGTACGACGCCCTGTTCGTCAACGCCGGCCCGTTGCGCTGGGCGGCCCGCAACTCCAGCAAGCCGGGGCGAGAGGGCGTGGGAACCTGGCTGCTGCATGCCACTGCCGATTGGAGTCGGGCGAATCTGGACGCAACGCCTGAAACAGTGATTGCCCGCGTGTTGCCCGCGTTGGCCGCGCTTGGCCTGCCTCTGCCGCAGTCCTGCGACGCCTATCGCTGGACGGTTGCCAGCACCGATCCGGCCTTGCAGATCGGCTGTGCCTGGGAGGCGCGGCTGGGTATCGGCATCTGCGGCGACTGGTTGGCCGGGGGCAAGGTCGAAGGTGCCTGGCAGAGCGGTGTGGCGTTGGCAAGGCGTGTGTGCGCCGGCGATGCCGCCTGCAGCGGGCAGGATTGATGCGGTGGCATGCGCAGCGGGAGAGGCACTGGCACTTGGAGGCAGCAGGCCTACGCACACCAGGCCGTTCGCCAACGCAGATTGGTCGCGCAGGCATGACGGAGCACGTGCCGTCGTGCAGTGCGCATGCCCTTGCGAGCTCAATCGTTGCCAGGCGTTGCTGGCATGCAGGAGTCCGGCATAGATGAGCGATCCCAACGCGACCGCAGCCGGGCGTAATCCGCAGGTAGCCGCGCACACGCTGCGCCTGATCCTGGGCGATCAACTCAATCCACAACACAGCTGGTTCGATGCAACCGAGGCGGGCGTGGTCTACGTGCTGATGGAAGTGCGCGAGGAAACCGACTACGTGCTGCACCGCGCGCAGAAGATCCTGGCGATCTTCGCGGCGATGCGCGCGTTCGCCGCGCGCTTGCGGCAGGCCGGTCATCGGGTGCGTTACGTGGCCATCGACAGCCCCAGCAATCGGCAATCGATTCCCGCCAATCTGGACGCGCTGATGGCGCATTACCGCGCCGGCCAGCTGGAGTACCAGGCGCCGGACGAATGGCGGCTGGACCAAGCATTGCAGCACTGGCGCGCACGCCAGCCGTTCGCCACGCGCGTGGTCGACAGCGAGCATTTCCTGAGCGAACGCGATGAGGTGGCGGGGTGTTTCCGCGCGGGCGGCGCATGGCGCATGGAAGCGTTCTATCGGCGCATGCGTCGGCGCCACCGGATCCTGCTCGATGCCGCAGGCGAGCCGGAAGGCGGGCGCTGGAATTTCGATCACGACAACCGTGCGCCATGGCCGGGCGATCCGCCCGCGCCGCAGGAGTGGCGCGCAGCGCACGATCACCACGCGCTGTGGAGCGTCATCGAGGCAGCCGGGGTACGCAGCTTCGGCGCGCCCAATGCCGACGCGCTGCCGTGGCCGCTGGACCGCGACGAAGCCTTGCAGCACCTGGATGCCTTCGTCACGCATGCGCTACCGCACTTCGGTCGCTACGAAGATGCGATGAGCACGCGCAGCCCGCGGCTGTTCCATTCGCTGTTGTCGTTTGCGCTCAACGTCAAGCTGCTGCATCCGCGCGAGGTGATTGCGCGTGCGGAAGCGGCATGGCATGACGGGCATGCGCCGCTGGCATCGGTGGAGGGCTTCATCCGCCAGATCCTGGGCTGGCGCGAATACGTGCGCGGCGTGTATTGGTCGCAGATGCCCGGTTATGCGCAATCCAATCGCCTCGCTCAGCATGCGCCGCTACCGCACTGGTTCTGGGACGGGCAGATCGGCATGCGCTGCCTGGCCGATGCGATCGGCAATTCGCTGTCCAACGCGCATGCGCACCATATCCAGCGGCTGATGGTGATCGGCAATTTCGCGCTGCTGGCAGGACTGGATCCGCAGGCGCTGCATCGCTGGTACCTGGGCGTCTATATCGATGCGTTTGAGTGGGTGGAGCTGCCCAATACGGTCGGCATGAGCCAGTTCGCCGACGGCGGCCTGCTGGGCAGCAAGCCGTACATCAGCGGCGCGGCCTATATCGACCGCATGAGCGATTACTGCGGTGGCTGCCGGTACCAGCGCAAGGCGCGGGTCGGCGCGCAGGCCTGCCCGTACAACGCGCTGTACTGGGATTTCCTGGCGCGGCAGCGCACGCTGCTGGGCGCCAACGAGCGCCTGGCGTTGCCGTACCGACAGCTCGACGGCATGGCACCGGAGGCGCTGGGGCAGGTGCAGGCGCAGGCCGTGCATTGGCGGGCGAATCTGGAGCGGCTCTGAGGGGCAGCCGGAAGGCGGCGGCCGGGCCGAGACGGCCGGAAACACGGACTTGCCTGAATGCGCGATCTGACGCTGCAACGCGCATCTGCGACAATGCCGCGCTGCGCCAACGTGGCGCCTGGCCCGGGAGTCCCCCCAACATGCTTCTGATCGGCGTCGCCGGTACCGAACTCAGCGCACAGGAGCGCGACTGGCTGCAGCACGACGCGGTCGCCGGCGTGGTGCTGTTCACGCGCAACTTCGCCTCGCGCACGCAGGTGGCCGCGCTGTCTGCGTCCATCCGCGCGGCCGCACCGCGCCCGGTGCTGATCTGCGTGGACCAGGAAGGCGGGCGCGTACAGCGGTTCCGCGACGGTTACAGCGCCCTGGCGCCGCTGCAGAGCTTCGGCGCGCAGTATGCGCAGGATCCCGAGGCCGCGCTCTCCGCGGCGCGCGCGCATGCGCAGCTGATGGCCAGCGAAGTGCGTGCCAGCGGTGTGGACCTGAGCTTCGCGCCGGTGGTGGATCTGGGCCGTGGCAACCGCGCCATCGGCGATCGTGCCTTCAGCGACGATCCGCAGATCGTGGCCAGCTTCACCCGCGCCTATGTGCAGGCGCTGCACGGCGCTGGCATGGCCGCCACGCTCAAGCATTTCCCCGGCCACGGCACCGTGCTGGAAGATACCCACGTCGACCATGCCAGCGACCCGCGGCCGCTTGATGTCCTGCTGGCCGAAGATCTGCTGCCGTTCGTGGCCGGTATCGCAGCCGGTGCCGACGCGGTGATGATGGCGCACGTGGTCTACCCGCAGGTCGCCCCGGAACCGGCCGGCTATTCGCAGCGCTGGATCGAGCAGATCCTGCGCGGGCAACTGGGCTTTCGCGGCGTGGTGTTCTCCGACGACATCGGCATGGCCGCCTCGTTCAGCGCTGGCGGCGTGGCGGGCCGGGTGCATGCGCATCTGGACGCCGGCTGCGACGTGGTACTGGTCTGCCACCCGGAGCTGGTCGATGAATCCCTGCAGGCCGTACAAGGCCGCAGCCTCAATACCGCAGCATTGATCGGCCTGATCGGCCGCGGCGCGCTGGGCTGGGATGGCCTGCTCGCCGGCTCCGACGCCGCATTCACCACTCCCCTTTCCGCCTCTTTCGGAACAACTGCCTGATGTCCACGCTCACCATTTCCCAGGCCCTGGCCCAAGCCGACCTGCTGGTCGACCGCCCCGCCATCGATGCGGCCGTTGCCAGCATCGCCGACGCGATCGCGCGCGACTATGCCGGCGAAGTGCCGGTGTATCTCACCATCATGCACGGCGCGCTGCCGTTCTCCGGCCAGCTGGCGCTGGAGCTGGGTGCACGCGGCCAGGACCTGCAGTTCGATTACCTGCACGCCACCCGGTATCGCGGCGAAACCACCGGCGGCGAGCTGGTGTGGAAGCACCGTCCGGCCACTGCGCTGTTCGGCCGCCGGGTGATCCTGGTCGACGACATCCTCGACGAGGGCTACACGCTGCAGGGCGTGCGCCAGTGGTGCCTGGAGCAGGGCGCCACCGACGTGCGCGTGGCGGTGCTGACCGTCAAGCGTCACGACCGTTGCGTGCCCGGCGTTGCCGCCGATTATGTCGGCGTGGAAGTGGCCGACCGTTACGTGTTCGGTTTCGGCATGGACGTCAACGAGCAGCTGCGCGGCATTCCCGCCATCTACGCGATGAAGCAGTAACTGCCGCAGTTTGCCCGCGTTGCTGCGGGCAGCCCGGCGCGCAGGCCTGCGCGCACCGTCATGTCTTTTGTAGCAGAGGTTGCTTGTGTCCCCCACTTCCATCGCATTGGCCGTCATCGGCGGCACTGGCGTCTACAAGCTCGCCCAGCTGGATCAGGTGCAGACGTACGCTATCGAAACGCCGTATGGCGCGCCTTCCGGCCCGATCCGCGTGGGCATGTTGCTGGGCCACCGCGTGGCATTCCTGGCGCGCCATGGCGAAGGCCATTCGCTGCCGCCGCACAAGGTGAATTACCGCGCAAACATCGCTGCGCTGCAGCAAATCGGCGCTGCGCGCGTGCTGGCGCTCAACACCGTCGGCGGCATCACCGAGCAGTTCGGTCCGCGTGTGCTGGCGTGCCCGGATCAGCTGATCGACTACACCTGGGGCCGCGTGTCCACCTTCTGCGAAGAGCCGGGCAGCGAGGTGCAGCACGTGGATTTCGGCCATCCGTATTCGCCGATGTTTCGCAGCAAGGTCATCGCCGCCGCCAAGGTGACCGGCGTCACGATGGTTGCCGGCGGATGCTACGGCGCCACCCAGGGGCCGCGACTGGAAACGATTGCAGAGATCGCCCGCATGCGTCGCGACGGCTGCGATCTGGTCGGCATGACCGGCATGCCGGAAGCCGGTCTTGCACGCGAAAAAGGCCTGGAATACGCGTGTTTGGCGATCGTGGCCAACTGGGCGGCCGGCTGCGGCGACGCGCAGGAAATCACCATGGCGGAGGTGTTGGCCAACGTCGATGCCGCCTCGTCCGGATTGCCGGAGCTGATCGGCGAACTTGCACGCGGGTGATTGTCATCGGGGCATAAGCTTTGCATACTCGGCGCGTACGCATCGCCGTACACCACCCATTAATTATTGCAAAGGTCTCGCATCACCATGCCGAACGGTACCGTCAAGTGGTTCAACGACGCCAAGGGATTTGGCTTCATCTCACCGGAGGACGGCAGCGCCGATGTCTTCGCGCACTTCTCCGCGATCAACTCCAAGGGCTTCCGCAGCCTGCAGGAAGGCCAGCGCGTCAGTTATGACGTGACCCAGGGCCCAAAGGGTGCCCAGGCTTCGAACATCACGCCGGTCGAGTGATGTGACTCGATTGTGCGGTTGAAGAACCCCGCCACGGCGGGGTTTTTTTGCATCGGTCCATGCGGGGTCGGTGCCGTCCTAAAGAGCGAAGGACATGCAGCGAGCATTGCGCATTGCGGTAGTGGGCTATGGCACGGCGGGGCAGGCACTGGCCGTGCTGCTGGGCGCCGACGGGCATCGACTGGACGTGTTCGAACGCGCTGCCGCGCCCGGGCCAGTGGGCGCAGGGTTCCTGCTGCAGCCCAGCGGCTTGCAGGTGCTGTGGAAGATGGGATTGCTGCCGCAGGCGCTTGCGCATGGCGCGCCGGTGCGCCGGCTGTATGGCGAAACGCCGTGCGGACGCGCGGTGATGGACATGCAGTATCGCGACCTGGATGCGCGGCTGATGGGCCTGGGGATGCAGCGCGGCGCCTTGTTCACGCTGTTGCGCGAGGCCTGGCCGGAGCACGCGCAACTGCATGTGGATACGCAGATCACCGCCATCGATCACGACGGCGTGCGCGTGCAGGACCAACGCGGGCAATGGCATGGCCGCTACGATCTGATCATCGCCGCCGATGGTTCCGCATCGACCTTGCGCGCGCAGGCCCAGGGCACGCGGCTGGATCGGGTGTATCCGTGGGGGGCATTGTGGTGTCTGCTGCCGCGCGAGGACTGGCCGTTTGTCGACGAGTTGCGCCAGCGCTACATCGGCGCGCGCAAGATGATCGGCCTGCTGCCGGTGGGCACGCGCTCGGGCGACGACACTCCGCGGCTGAGTTTTTTCTGGAGCCTGCCGTGCAGCGATTTTTCCGCGTGGGAACAGCGCGGCATTGCCGCATGGCGCGAGGAGATCGCGCAGATGTGGCCGCAGGCGCATGCGCGTCTGGACAGCGTGCAAGTGCAGGGCGCACTGGCGCGTGCCAGTTATCGCGACGCAGTGGTCACGCGCTGGCATCGCGGCCGTTTCGTGCTGGCCGGCGATGCTGCGCATGCGATGAGTCCGCAGCTGGGGCAGGGCGTCAACATGGCGCTGCTGGACGCGTTGGCGCTGCGCGATGCCTTGCGGGCCGGTGCCGATCTGGATGCGGCCTTGCAGCGCTACCAGCGCGAGCGCCAGGCGCATGTGGCGATCTACCACCGCTGGAGCCGTTGGCTGACGCCGTTGTTCCAGTCCGAACGCGATCTGTGGGCGCACGGGCGCGACCTGCTGCTGCACCCGATGGGGCGCGTGCCCGGCGGGCGCGGACACATGTTGCGCGTGCTCAGCGGCACCCAGCACGGCTGGTTCGGCAAACTGGCATTGGCGCCGGAGTTTGTGGAAGCGTTGTCGCAACCGGTGCCGCGTGTGGCCGTCGACAAGACCGAAGCGGCCGCATAGAGGCCGTCGCGGCCCACGCACGGCCGCGCCCGCTAACGCACCGGCAATGCCAGCGCATCGTCTTCCACGCAGGCGACCAGGCGTTCGCCTTCGACCAGCGTCGGCACGACGCCCGCAGTGAAATGCGAGAACGCCGGCAGGATGGTGACGCGCTCGCGCAACCAGAACGCCGGCCAGCGACGCGACATGCCCGGCAGCGCGGCCAGCGGATGCAGATGCCCGCACAGCACGTGCCCGGTCGGATGCGGCAGCGGATCGTGGCGCAGCACGAAGGGGCCATCTTCGACCTGTTCGCCGGCCGGCTCGATATGCAGATCGGCGCCCGCCAAGGCGCGGTCGTGATTGCCGCGGATGGCGATCACGCGCAACGCGCAATGGCGCTCGCGCCATGCGCTCCAGCGGCGATGCCAGGCCGCGCGCGGTGCCGGTCCGTGCAGCAGGTCGCCGAGTATCCATAACGCGTCCACTCTGCGCTGCTCCAGCAGCGCATCCAGCCGCTCCAGATCGTGCGCGGTGCCGCCGGCCGGCATCCCGATGCCGGCGCGACGGAACACATCGGCCTTGCCCAGATGCAGGTCGGCGATCAACAAGGCGCGCTGTGCCGGTCGATACAGTGCGCGTTCGCCGAGCAGTTCCACCGTTTCGCCGGCCAGCTGCAGCTGCACGCTATCGCCCATGTTTACGCTCCAGTTGTTCGGCAGCGCGCAACACGCGGGCCTTCCAGTCTTCGGTACTCAGCTGGCCGCGCACGCGTTCGGCCCATAACGGAAACGACAACGGGGTGAGGCTGCGCGGTTTGCACAGGCGTAGTTCTCGCCGCGCGCAATCTTCCAGTGCGTGCGCAAGCCGCGCCAGTTCGAGCTGGCCTTCGAACACTTCGCGCTCAGCCTGCGCAATCAGCAGATGATCGGGATCGAAACGCTGCAACACGTCGTACAGCAATCCGCTGGAGGCCTGCAGCTGGCGCAGGCTGCGGGGTGCACGGCCGGGCAGCGATGGCGACAGCAGCCCGGCAACGCGCGCGATCTCGCGGAACTGGCGGCGCGCCAGCTCGCCCAGGTTGAGGCTGTAGCGCAGATCGGCGAACAGGCCCTCCGGCGACAGCAGCGCCTGCAGGACGCCCGCGTCGAGTTCCACGTCCTGCGCCGGCGACAGCACAAAGCCGTAATCGTTGGCGGCAAAACTGAAGGTATTGCGCTGACGCCGGCCCCAGCGCGCCGCCAGCAACGCGGCCAGCCCTTCGTTGACCTGGCGGCCGGCGAACGGATACACGAACACGTGCCGGCCATCGCGCGCCTTGATGCTTTCCACCACTAAATGGTCAGGGCCGGGCAACGCGGACAGGGACGATTGCAGGCGCAGCAATGGTGCCAGCGCCTGCATTTCCGGTGCATCGCCGGGATCGGCAAACACCGCTTCGACCTCACGCCCCAGGGCCGACGACAACGGAATTCGCCCGCCCATCCACTTGGGCACTACGCCGCTACCGCCCTTGGCCACGCGCACATAGGCGGTCATGTCTTCCAGCCGCACCAGCTCCAGCAAACGGCCGGCAAATTGAAACCGATCGCCACGGCGCAAACGGCCGACGAACTGTTCTTCCACCGCGCCCAGACGCCCGCCGCGCAGGAACTGCACGCGCACGCTGCCGTCGCTGGTGATCGTGCCGATGGACAGGCGATGCCGCAGCGCGACGCGCCGATCGACGACGCGATACACGCCCTCTTCGTCGCGCACGACCTTATGGAAATCGGGGTAATGCGCCAGCGCGCTGCCGCCTTGCACGATGAAGTCCAGCACCGCCTGCCAGGTGGCGTGATCCAGCGCCGCAAACGCATCGGTACCGCGCACCTGCTCGAACAACGCATCGGCCTGAAAGCCGCCACCCAATGCCAGGGTGACGCAGTGTTGCGCCAACACATCCAGCGACAAGCGCGGCGGTGGTCGCGCCTCGATCTGACCATGCACGATGGCGCGCCGCGCCGCGGCGTATTCCACCAGTTCCAGCGCATGCGAGGGGACGCACACCACATGTCCGGACTCGCCCGGACGGTGGCGCGCGCGGCCGGCACGTTGCAGCAGGCGCGCAATGCCCTTGGGGCTGCCGACCTGCAGCACCTGATCGACGGCGGGGAAATCCACGCCCAGGTCCAGGCTGGAGGTGGCGACCACGCAACGCAGGCTGCCGTCGCGCAAGCCATGTTCGGCCGCCGCACGCAAGGACGGGTCCAGCGAGCCGTGATGCAACGCGAGCGTGGCCAGATCGTCCGGCCACACCGCACTCAAGGCCTGGTGCCATAACTCGGCCTGTGCGCGCGTATTGGTGAACACCAGGCTGGTGCGCTGCTGCATGATCTTCTGCAGTACGCGCGCCAGCTGCGCCAGACCCAGATGCCCGGCCCACGGAAAGCGCTCGCCGCTGTCGGGCAGCAGCGTCTCCAGGGTCATCGCGCGGGGTTTGACGCCCGACACCAGCGCTGCATCCGGGCGATGCGGCAACAGCACGTCGCGCGCCTGGGCCAGATTGCCCAGCGTTGCCGACAGGCCCCAGATGCGCAGTTCCGGCGCCCAACCGCGCAGGCGCGCCAGGCACAGCTGCAGCAGCACGCCGCGCTTGTTGCCGAGCAGCTCATGCCATTCGTCGACGATCACGCAGCGCAGCGCCGACAACTGCGGCGCGGTGTCGGGGTAGGACAACAGCAAGGCCAGCGATTCGGGCGTGGTGACCAGCACATCGAGTTTGCCGCTGCGCGCCAGCCGTTTGTCGCGCGCGCTGGCGTCGCCGGTACGCAGGCCCACCTGCCAATCCAGCCCCAAGGCCTCCACCGGCTCGCGCAGGGCGCGTGCGGTATCGGCGGCGAGTGCGCGCAGCGGCGTGATCCACAGCACCTGCAGCGTGCGTTGCTGTTGTCGCCGCGCGGCCGGCGCGGGCTTGATCGCCGGCTTGCGTCCACGGGTGGACAAGGCCTCCAGCAGCGGCCCACCGAAGGCCGCCAGCGTCTTGCCGCTGCCGGTCGGCGTGTGCAGCAAGCCGGATTCGCCAGCGAGATAGCGCTTCCACACATCGCGTTGAAACGGCAACGGCGCCCAGCCGCGCTGCGCGAACCAGGCACGCCATTGTTGCAAGGGCGTGCCGCGTGTCTGCGCCGCAGCGCTCACCGTGCCAGCGCCTGCAGGCTGCTCAGGTGATCGGCCTCGCTCATCGGCTTGTCCTGCCGCCAGCGCAGGATGCGTGGGAAACGCACCGCAATGCCGGACTTGTGCCGCGCGCTGCGGTTGACCGCTTCGAACCCCAGCTCGAAGACATGATGCGCGGTGACTGCACGCACCGGGCCGAAGCGCTCGGTGGTGTTGGCGCGGATCCAGCGATCCAGCTGCAGGATCTCCTTGTCGTCCAGCCCCGAGTAGGCCTTGGCGATCGGCACCAGTTGGCCCTCGTGCCATAGCCCGAAGGTGTAGTCGGTGTACAGCGTGCTGCGGCGGCCGTGGCCGGCTTGCGCGTACAGCAGCACCGCATCGATGGTGAGCGGGTCGATCTTCCATTTCCACCAGTCGCCGCGTCGGCGGCCGGACTGGTAGATCGAGCTGGCGCGCTTGAGCATCAGCCCTTCCACACCGCGCTCGCGTGCATCCAGGCGCACCTGCGCGGCCGCCTGCCAGTCGCCGACCTGCACCAGCGGCGAGGCGACGATACGCGGGTCGGCGAGCGTGCCCAGCACCCCTTCCAGCAACGCGCGGCGCTCCTGCAAGGGGCGCTCGCGTAAGTCTTCGCCATCCAGCTCGAGCAGATCGTAGGCGACCACCCGCGCCGGCGCCGCTGCCAATGTCTTTGGCCCGGGCTTGAGCCGCTGGATGCGCGTTTGCAGGGCAGTGAACGGCATCGGCAAGGGCTGTTCCGGTTGCCAGGCCAACAGCTCACCGTCGATGACGGTGCCATCGGGCAACTGCAACGCGGCCTGTTCGATTTCCGGGAAGCGGCCATCCAGGCGTTCTTCGCCACGCGACCACAGCGCCGCTTCGCCAGCGCGTCGGATCAGCTGCAGACGAATGCCGTCCCACTTCCATTCCAGCAACCAGTCATCGACCGCGCCCAGCGTTTCGACCTCGGATTCGAGTGGCGATGCGAGAAAGAACGGGTAGGGCTGTTGACGATCGCCGGGCAGTTCTTCGGCAGTCAGCAGGTTGGCCAGGTAGGTCGGATGCGGCCGCCAGCTGCCCAGCATGCGCTGTGCAATCCGTGCGATCTCGATCCCGGACATCTCCGCCAGCGCCTGCTGCACCAGGCGCTGCGACACGCCCACGCGCAAGGCGCCGGTCAGCAGCTTGTTGAACACCAGGCGCTCGTCGAAGGCCAGGCTGCGCCACGCCTGCACGATGCAGGCTTTGCGCACCTCGATGTCCTGGTTGGCGATCGGCAGCAACCGTTGTTCGATCCAGTCGGCCAACGGCAGATCGGCTGCGTCGGTGATCGGGTCGTCCAGCAACAAGGCCAAGGTCTCGGCCAGATCGCCGACATGGTCGTAACTGTCGGCCACCAGCCAGTCGGCGATCCCGGCGGTGTCGGTGATCCATTCGCGCAATTCGCCGCTGCTGGCGATGCGCATGCGCGTGCCGGCCACCTTGCCACCGGCCAGCAGATACAGCGCCCACGCCGCATCCAGCGGCGGCGCACTGCTGAAATAAGCGACCAAGGCCGCACGCTTGTCGAGCGTGCCGGTGCTGCGGTCCAGGGTGCGGTACAACGCGGCAAATCGCTTCACGCCTGGCCTTGCAGCTTGGTGCGGTTGTCGGCAGCACGCAGCTCCAGCGCGCGCCGCGTAAATGCGCCCAGGCAGCGCGCACGCCGGTAGGGCCGTGGCGGCCCGATCACTGCCGCCGGCAGTGCGCGATGCACGCGAAATGCCAATGCGTGGCGGCCGAACGCGAGCGCGCCGGTCAAACGGATCCGTGGGCGGGCGCGCGCATAACGATGTGCAGGCAAGGGGTTCATTCCTCGGCTCCGAAATCGGTACGGAAGGCTTCGGCAGCGATGCCACGTTCCAGCAGATGCTGGATCAAGGCATCGGTGTTGCCGTGGGTGGCGATCACCCGCCGTGCGCCGGTGTCTTCGATGGTGCGCAGCAGGTCCGGCCAATCGGCATGATCGGAGACCACAAAACCGCGGTCGTAATTGCGCCGACGGCGGTTGCCGCGAATGCGCATCCAGCCCGATGCGAAGCCCTGCTGCGCATGCCGGAAGCGACGGATCCAGGCACTGCCGGCCGCCGATGGCGGCGCCAACACCAATTGCCCGGCATAGTCGGCGCCACGCGCATGTTCGCTGACCGGCTGGGTGTCCAGCATCGGGATGCCGGCCTGGCGATACACCTCCACGCCCACCGCGATCGCACCATGCAGCAACGCCGGTTGCGTGTCCCAGGCGCGCAATTCGGCCAGCACGCGTTGCGCCTTGCCCAAGGCATAGCAGTACAGAATGGCCGCCTCGCCACGCTCGGCGCATTCGTGGCGCCAGGCGACGATGTCGGCCGCGACATCGGAGGTGTCCGGCCAGCGATACACCGGCAGCCCGAAGGTCGCTTCGGTGATGAAGGTGTCGCAGGGCACCACTTCGAATGGCTTGCAGGTGGGATCGTGCTGGCGTTTGTAGTCGCCGGAGGCGACCCAGACTTCGCCATCCACTTCGATGCGCACCTGCGCCGAGCCGAGCACGTGCCCGGCCGGGTGCAACGACACCCGCGCACGTCCCAGCTCGAACGCTTCACCGTCGGCGTGCGTGTGATAGACCTGCTCGCCGAGGCGCCACTGCAGGATCGGCAAACTCTCGTGCGTGCAGTGGTATTCGCCCATGCCGCTGCGTGCGTGGTCGCCATGCCCATGGGTGATCACCGCACGCGGCACCGGCCGCCAGGGATCGATATGGAAGTCGCCCTGCGGGCAATACAGGCCTTCGGGCCCAAGCACCACCAGGTCGCCAGATTGTTCGTTGCCGTTGCGCATGCGGCAACTCTGGCCAAGCCGGTGTGCAGATCCTGAGAATGGGAATGGCACGCATCGGTGCTGTGGTGCGGCAAGCGCTTGCAGACGCCGGTTGCTCATTGCGTGAGTGCGTCATCAAGGCAAATTGAGCGAATCGATCAAACGCCTGGCGCGGTGCGAGCTGCGCCTTGAATGCAACGGGCACCTCAACGCCTCGCCCGGTTCCTTATCGGAGCAGTCAATTGAGACCAGGAAAATAAGACGCGCAAAAGCGAACACCCACGCACGCGCTAGCCGGCATCATCCGCGCCGATTCCCAATTCCCAATTCCCTATTCCCCGCCCCAACCACTAATGCCGCGACCGCCGTCCAGGCGAACGCACGGCAGTCGCCTCCACCGCCAGCGTAAAGCCGCGCTCTTCGCCGCCCTGCATCGCGCCGACGTCCACGACCTGGCGCCGAATCTCCTCGCCCTTGCCGTTACGCACCACCACCACCACGGTGTATTCCCATGGATCGCCATCGGCGGGATGGCGAATGGTGCCGTCGACCTTGAGCGGCACGATCGGTGCCGGCTGTGCGTGCTGCGCCGCCGCCGAGTCGAAGCGCAGGTGGTGCTTGCATGCAGGGCAGACGCTGGCGCTTTCCAGGATCGTCGCCTTGCAATGCGGGCAGCTGCGCGTGGCACCGGGCGTGCCCGGGCGGGGCGCACTCATGTGGCGTCGCTGTCTCCGCTGACGACCGGCTTGGCCGCAACGACCGGTTTGCCAGTGTCCTCGCCCCAGCCGAAATCTGCCTGGCCGCGCATGCGCGCACCCGAGGCCACGGTCAGGCTGCCGGCCTTGACGTCGCCGACCAGCACGCCGGAGGTCTGCAGCTCCACCTGCGCGGCCGATTCGATATTGCCCTCCAGCTCTCCGGCGATGATCACCTTGTTGGCGCGCACGCCGCCGTTGAGCTTGGCGCCGCGCTCGATGGTGAGATCGCCCTTGACGTTGACATCGCCCTTGAAGCGGCCGGCCAGACGCACGTGACCGGCGCCCTCGATCTTGCCTTCGATGCTGATGTCGGCGGCGATCAGCGATTCCTTGGCCTCGCTGTGGCGCTGCGGTGTGGCCGCGGCGGGCGCGGCGCTCGGTGGCGCGGCGGCGGGCACCGGGGGTGCCGGGCTGGCCTCGGCAGTGAACAGCCGCCCATCGGCAGCCGGGACCTCAGGGGCTGCGGGAACGCCGTCTTTCTTGTTGGGACCTTGATCGCGCCACATCGACATCGGACTACCTCGCTCGGGGGTCAAAACCGACTATCGCCGCGCTGACCGATCTTTTGTGTGACGGGTTACGCAAACCAGCACCGATGGCGCGCGTGCTCAGTCCACTGCGGGCGTGGCGGCGCCATGCCGCTCGACCCGGTTACGACCGCCGTGCTTGGCGACATACAAGGCCGCATCGGCCTTCTGGATCAGGCTGGCTCCCAGTTCGCCATCGACCGGGAAGCTGGCCACGCCGATCGAGGCCGTCACCCGCGGCAACGAGCGCGGGCCGTCGCTGACTGCCAGGGCCGCGATATGGCCGCGGATGTCCTCGGCCACGCGCAGCGCCTCGACCCCATCGGCCTCGGGAAGAATGACCGTGAACTCTTCGCCGCCGTAGCGGCAGGCGACATCTTCGGCACGCAGCCGGGTCAGCAGCAACTCGCCCAGCGCCGCCAGCAGCAGATCGCCGCCGGCGTGGCCCTGGCTGTCGTTGAATTGCTTGAAGTGGTCCACGTCCAGCATCAGCACCGACAACGGCAGGCCGCGGCGTGCGCAGCGCGCCAGTTCGTGGCTGAGCGATTCTTCCAGATAGCGGCGGTTGTACAGCCCGGTCAGCGGGTCGCGGATCGACTGCCGGCGCAGAGATTCGCGCAGGCGCAGGTTGCTCAGCGCCAGCGACAACTGTTCGGCGGCCGCCTCGGCGATTTCCAGGCGGGGCATCGGCCCCGGACCCGGCGAAGACAGGAACAGGAAGCCGAGCTGGGTGCCTTGCGCGGACATCGGCAGGCATGCGGTGGTGACGGCGCTGCCGTGCTCGGGCGCACCGATATGCGCGCACAGCGCATCCCGGCCCAGGTCGTCGACGATGTGCGGTTGACCACGGCGCAGCGCCCAGCATTCTTCGGGCAGCAGATGCGGTGCGCTGTGCACCAGCGGCTCGCCCCAGTGGCTGATCGCCTCGGCGCGATCCTGCGAGGCCCGTAGCAGATACACGCTTCCGGCAACGCCCGGCAGCAGGCTGGCCAGGGTGCGACTGCTCACCATCAGCGCCTCTTCTGCGCTGATGCAGCTTTGCAGCAGGCCGGTATAGCGGCTGAGCAGATTGAGATCGGCGGTACTGCGTTGCAGCGCAACGACGCTGTCGCCCAACTCGCGATTGGCTTGCGCTGCGCGTTTCTCGGCCTGCGAGCGATGCCGCAGTTCGCGCATCAGCAAGGCATAGACGGTGCCGACCACCGCCAGCCCGAACGGGATGCCGGCCAGTGCCAGCACCAGCAGCAAGGCCGCACTCTGCCGGCTACTTTCGGCTCGTTGCGTTAGCAGCTCCTGCTCGCGTTGCACCATGGTCAGCGCCTGCTCGCGGATCGCGCTGGTGGTGCGGAAGGCAGTCTGCCGGATGCCGGCGCGGGCCGGCTCCAGGCCCTGCTGCGAATACACGTCGAGCACGTGCTGGATCTGCTGCAGGCGCGTTTCCACCAGTCGCTGCAGGGTGTCCAGGTGCTGCACCTGGCCGGGATTGTCGGCAATCAGGCGACGCAGGTTGTCGAGCAGGATCGGCAGGCGCTCGACGCTGGTTTGATAGTCGAGCAGATAGGCATCGTTGCCGGTGAGCAGAAAGCCGCGCTGCGCCGATTCGGCATCCAGCACGCGCGCCTGGATCTCGTCGACCCGGCCGATCACTTCATGCGTATGCGAGACGAGCGCTGCATCGGCCAACGAGCGACGGGCACCGACAAAGATGCCGACACCAATGGCGATGAAGATCAGGGCAGAGAACGCCAGCGCCAGCTGGTTGCGGCGGCGCGCAGTAAAAGAGGAGGGCATGGACGAATGCTAGCCTGCCAGCCTCGACAACACGAGGTCGCCGTTGGCGGGAAACAAGCGCGCCGGCCCAATCCGGCCGGCGCGTCTGCAAACTGTTGATACGGTCACACGGTCAATCAATGCTGCGGATGTTCGGCGTCGTGCTTGTCGGCGTTCTGCTCGGCCTTGTTGGCCATCTCGCGGGTCTTGTCGGCGGTGGCGTCTGCGGCATTGGCGGTTGCGCGGCTCGCATCGGCGGCCAGTTCGCGTGCTGCCACGCGTGCATCGGCGGTGGCGGCCTTGGCCTGCACGGCGGCGCGATCGGCAGCTTGTTCGGTCGCAGCCGCAGCGTGCTTGGCAGCGGAGGCGGCATCGCGTTGCGCCTGCTCGGCGTCAGGGCCCTGGCAAGCGGCGAGGGTGAGAGCGGCGATGGCGCTCAACGACAGCATGCGGATCGTCTTCATGGGTGGTCCTGTTCCTGTTCCGGTGTTGGAAGAGCGAGCTTATGCACGGGCCGATGCAGCCGGCGTCAATGCGCGGCCGGCCATTCAGCCAATGGGCGGTATGCGCCGTACACGTCGCGACATGGCGCAGGTTCGATGGTCTGGACAGTGACGCAGTCCAGTCACCGGTAAATCGCGGGCAAAGAAAAAGCCGCTGGAAACCAGCGGCTTTCTCCGAACTTGCTTGGAGCTAAGAAGTGATTACTTCTTGGCTTCTTCGGCGGTGTCCTTAGCAGCTTCGGCGGTGTTTTCAGCCGTCTTGGCAGCGTCGGCAGCCTGCTCAGCAGCAGCGTCGGTGGCGGCGCCGGAAGCAGCCTGGGCAGCGTCAGCAGCGGTGTCAGCCGAAGCAGCGGCGGTGTTGGCAGCAGCCTGAGCGGCGTCAGCCGACTGCGAGCCCGAGGCAGCAGCCTGGTCAGCAGCGGTCTGAGCGTCGGCAGCAGCTTCGTTAGCCGAAGCAGCAGCGTCCTGAGCCTGTTCCGGCTTCGAGCAAGCGGTCAGGGCCAGGCCCAGAGCCATTGCGATCAGCAGCTTGTTAATGGTCATTGTTTCAATCCTCGTCGTTAGATTAGGCAACGCGCTATTGCGCGCCCCAGACATGATGACGGTCCAAAGACCAGTGTCAAGCGTGCGCGCATTCAGTTTTGCAAAATCGCCGTTAAAAACAATTAAATCAATTCGATAGCGATGGCAGTCGCTTCGCCGCCGCCGATGCACAGGGTCGCGATTCCGCGCTTGCCACCGCGCGTGCGCAACGCATTCACCAATGTCACCACCAGGCGGGCACCGGATGCGCCGATCGGATGCCCCAAAGCGCAGGCACCGCCGTTGACGTTGACCTTGTCGTGCGAAATACCCAACTCGGCGATCGGCGTCATCGCCACCACCGCGAATGCTTCGTTGATTTCGAACAGATCCACTTCGTCCAGTTGCCAGCCGATCTTGCCGATCAACTTCTGGATGGCAGCGACCGGCGCGGTGGTGAACCACTCAGGTTCCTGCGAGTGGGTGACATGCCCCACGATACGCGCCAACGGTGCGATGCCGCGACGTTGCGCCTCGTCTGCGCGCATCAGCACGGTGATCGCCGCGCCATCGGAGATGCTGGACGAGCTGGCGGCGGTGACGCTGCCGTCCTTCCTGAAGGCAGGCTTCAGGGTCGGGATCTTGGCGATGTCGGATTTGCCCGGTTGCTCGTCGCTGTCGACGACCACCTCGCCCTTGCGCGTGGCCACGGTGACCGGAACGATTTCATCGGCGAACGCACCGCTGCGCTGGGCAGCCTGCGCGCGTTCGACCGAGGCGATCGCAAACGCATCCTGATCGGCGCGGCTGAAACCGAACTTCTCGGCGGTGGCCTCGCCGAACACGCCCATCGCCTGGCCGTCGTAGGGATTGGTCAGACCATCCCAGGCCATGTGGTCGACCGCCTGGAAGTTGCCGTAGCGGTTGCCGGTGCGCGAATTAGGCAGCAGATGCGGCGCATTGCTCATCGACTCCATGCCGCCGGCGACCACGATGCTGGCCGAGCCTGCCTTGATCAGATCGTGTCCGAACATGATCGCCTTCATGCCCGAGCCGCACACCTTGTTGATGGTGGTGGCGCCGGTGGAGGTGGGAATGCCTGCGGCAATCGCCGCCTGACGTGCGGGCGCCTGGCCCAGGTTGGCCGGCAGGACGCAGCCAACGATGACTTCTGAAATGTCGGCCGGCGCGACGCCGGACTGCGCCAGCGCGCCACGGATCGCAGTGGCGGCGAGCGTCGGCGCCGGCACACCGTTGAATTGACCAAGGAACGAGCCGATGGCAGTGCGTTTGGCAGCAACGATGACGATGTCGGACATAAAGGAGATACCGTTTAAAGTGAAACGATTATCTGCCTCATGGTCGGTTCGCGCCAGCACGCTCCCGGCGCTGCGACATTCGCTACGCAATCAGCTGCGACAGCCGTGTGAGGATGCAGTATAAAGACGGCGTTCGGGCCCGGGATTGGGCCCTATCCATGGAATGGGTTCGGGGAGAACATCCAAATGAAGAAGATAGACGTCGCCAGGACTGTCCTGGCCTCGGCGTTGGCCGTGGCATTGACCGCGTGTGGCGGCGGTGGTGGGGGCGGTGGTATTCGTCCGAGCACACCGACGGCACCACCACCGACGTCGCCACCGCCACCACCGCCGCCGACTTCACCGCCGCCGCCTCCGCCGCCGGTGGTCGCACCGCCGACGACGCCGGAACCTGCATTCGACGCGCATCTGGCGCTGACCAACGCACGCGCTGCGCAGGCGTTGGGGTTCACCGGTGCGGGCTATCGCATCGGCGTGATCGATACCGGCATCAATACCAATCATCCGGCCTTGCAGGGGCGGGTCAGCAACAGCTTCATCTATGTGGATCCGCGCACGAACAACGTCGCTGCGGGCGACGTGGTGGGCCACGGCACGGTGGTCGCGCAGCTTGCAGCCGGGCGCGCAGTGGGCCAGTGGCCGGGCGGCATCGCCAGCGGCGCCGGCCTGGTGTCGGCACGCATCATCAGCGACGAAGCACCGGACGATGACGGCAGCGGCGAAGGCAACGAGGTCGACGGCCCGCTTGGTCTGGGTCCGGTGCATGCCGATCTGATCAGCGCTGGCGTGCGCATCATGAACAATTCCTGGGGCGGGCTGTATTGGAACGACCCGGCGGTCACCAACCAGATTGCGCAGGAATACCGGCCGTTCGTCATCGGCAACGATGGGCTGGTGGTGTTCGCGTCGGGTAACGAATCGCGATCGCAACCCTCCGATACCGCAGCGCTGCCCAGCCAACTGGGCCCGAACGGCACGCTGCCGGCCGCCGATCTGGAGCGCGGCTGGCTGGTCGTCGCTGCGCTGGATACCGCCAATCCTACGCAGCTGGCCTCGTACTCCAATGCCTGTGGCGTGGCGATGCGCTATTGCCTGGTGGCGCCGGGCACCTCGATGTTCCTCGACCCCGATGCGACTGCCAGCAATATCCGCTACTTCTACGGCAGCGGCACCTCGTTTGCGGCGCCGTTGGTCTCCGGCGCGGCTGCACTGGTGTGGCAGGCGTTTCCGTATTTCAGCAACGATCTGGTGCGGCAGACGCTATTGGGAACGGCCACTGATCTGGGCGTGGCCGGCGTCGACCCGACCTTCGGCTACGGCCTGCTCAATGTCGGCAAGGCGGTGCTGGGGCCGGCGCGCTTTGATTGGGGCACGGTGGATGTCACCGTCAACACCTTGCGTTCCACCTGGGCCAACGACATCAGTGGCACGGGTGGCCTGACCAAACGCGGCACCGGTACGCTGGTGTTGAGCAGTGGCGCCAATACGTTCAACGGCGACACCCAGGTGCTGGGCGGCACCTTGCAGACGGCCAGTCTGCAGAGTGCGCGCGTTGGTATCGCCAATGGTGCGACGTTGATCGGTGCGGGCAGGATCGGCGGACGCGTCGATAACGCCGGCACCCTGCAGGTCAACAGTGCGGCGCTGTCGATCGCGGGCAATTACACGCAGGCCAGCAACGGTCGCCTTGCCTTGAACGTGGGCGACCGGGTGAACGTGACCGGGACCGCGACGATTGCAGGTGATCTGCAAGTGCTCGGCCGCCGCGATTACGTGGTCGACAACGCGACCTACACGCTGTTGCAGGCCAGCAGCGGGTTGCAGGGCACGTTCGACACGCTCAGCCGCGGCGCGGCCGTGACCTTCCTGGATGCCTCGCTGACGTACGACAGCAATACGGCTTACCTTGCCTTGCGCAGCTTGAATGCCACCGCCGTCGCCGCCACGCTGGGCATGACCGGCACGGCAGCGATGGATTCGGCAATCCGCGTCGAGCAAGCGTTCCAGCAAGTGGATGCGCAGCAACTGCAGGGCACTGGCGGCATCAGCAGCGGGTTCATCCACGCCGCAGCGGCGTTGCAGCAGTCGCCGGATGCCAAGGCTGCCGCCGATTCGCTGCGCAGTCTGTCCGGCCGCGCGCATGCCGAGTCGGCAGCGATGACCTTCGACACCATCGATCTGGGCAGGCGTGCGTTGGCGTCGCATTTCGACGGCTTGTCGCAGCAGCCGCGCATGCTGGGCGTCTGGCAACGTGCGCTCGGTGGGCCGGGCGAGGGTGGCGTGACTACCGCAGGATTCGCCACCTCCGGCTGGATGATGGGCAACGACCTGCGCCTGGCGTCGGGCGCAGTCACCGGCTTTGCCTTCGGCGAAACGCGCTCCAACAGCCTGGGCGATCTGGACGGTGCACGCGGGCGCGATCGGCAGGTGCAGGGGCAGTTGTACTGGGGTACCACGCTGGGGTCGGCGTACACGCTGAGCCAGTTGGGTTTTGGCAACGTCAACCGGCAGATCGAGCGCAGCCTGCAGTTGGGCGAAGACCGCAGCAGTGCCTTCAGCGACTACAGCGGCAGTTACCTCAGCGGCAACCTGGAAACCGGGTATCGCCTGGGTGGCGCGCGCGCCAGCCTGACACCCTACATGGGGCTGGATTACGTGCGTCTGCGCAGCGAGGGATTCCGCGAAAGCGGTGGCGACGGCTTCGGCTTGCGCGCCGATGCCAGCACCTCCTCGCGCACCCAGGTGCTGGCCGGCGTGCGTTCGTCCTATCGCTGGCGCGGCGTGCAGCTCGGCGGTTATGCCGAATGGCAGCAGGCGTTGAGCAGCGACGGCCTGACGCTGGATGCCAGCTTCATCGGCGTGGACGCCTGGGCGCCGTTGCGCGGCATGCAGCCGGCGCGCTCGGGTGGTCTGTTCGGCATCACCGCGGCCGCGCCGTTGGGGCCGCAGAGCCAGTTGCGCTTCGGCTACGACCAGCGGGTGGGCGAGCGCGGTGACGATCGCGCGCTGAGCCTGCGCTACAGCGCCGATTTCTGATCGGCGCGTCTGATCGGTGGTTCACCTGTCCAGGCAAGATGCCTGGACAGGTGGCTCACTCGCCGCGCAGCTTGTGCAGGAAGCGAGGTGCAGTGCGGCCCAGCGGCAGTTTGAGCTTGCTGATGGCCTCGATACGCGCCTCGGCAATCTGGTCGGCCGCCTGCTGCGGCGCAACGCCCAGGCGGGAGGACAGGTCGAAGACCTTTTCCAGGTTGTGATAGATGCTGCGGATCAGGCGCATCGCACGTTCGCGGTTGTAGCCGTCGATCTCCAGCGACACGTTCATTACGCCGCCGGCATTGACCACGTAATCGGGCGCATACAGGATGCCGCGCTTGTGCAGCTCTTCGCCGATGGCGGCGCTGGCGAGCTGGTTGTTGGCGGTGCCGCAGATGATCTTGGCCTTCAACCGCGGCAACGTGTCTTCGTTGATCGCGCCTTCCAGCGCGCAGGGTGCGAATACATCGGCCGGCACCTGGTAGATTTCCTCGATGCTGACCGCTTCGGCACCGTATTCGGCCTCCGCGCGATCCACCAGCGCCGGGTTCAGATCGGCCACATAGAGTTTGGCGCCGCGTTCCTTGAGCAGCTTCACCAGCTCCATGCCGATGTGGCCCAGGCCCTGGATCGCAATGCTGGTCTTGCCGACTTCCTCGTGGCCGAGCCTGCGATTGAGCGAGGCCATCAGCGCCTGCAACGCACCGTAGGCGGTGAACGGGGCGGGGTCGCCGGAGCCGCGATGCACCTGGTGCACGCCGGTGACGTACTCGCTCTCCAGGTAGATCTGTTCCATGTCGTTGACGTCGGTGCCGACATCTTCGGAGGTGATGTAGCGCCCGCCCAGGGTGTCGACAAAACGGCCGAATGCGCGGAACAGAGCCTCGCTCTTGTCACTCTTTGGGTCGCCGATGATCACCGCCTTGCCGCCGCCGACATTCAATCCCGCCAGCGCGTTCTTGTAGGTCATGGTGCGGCTGAGCCGCAGCGCATCGTCCAGCGCCGCCTCGCTATTGGGGTAGGGGCGCATGCGCACGCCGCCCAGCGCGGGCCCGAGACGGGTGCTGTGCAACGCGATGATCGCTTTCAGGCCGGCGTCGCGGTTGTGACAGAAAATCACCTGCTCGTGGCCGGTGGTGTCGAGGGTTTCGAAAAGCATCGAAGGCTCCGCGGGGCTGCGTGATGTGCCTTCCCTGAGGCCGGGCCGAAACCCGTGCAATGGGAAACAAAAACGCGACGTCTGCAGACCCTGTCCGATCACGTCGCGCTGCAACATTTTAAACCACGTCGGCGGGGGCTAGTGTATGAATCTGTTCACCAATGCCGATAGCGCTGCTGCCGGAACCACAGCGTTCCCAGCCATTTGCTCCCTGCGCTGACCGGCAGGCCGGCGTGCAGTGAGTCGGGGTCGGGGCGGCCATCGGCATGCAGATTGTCGAAGCACACCACCGACCCGGCACGTGGACGCACGCGCACGCCCGCGACCGGGAAGTCGGTGTCGCCACCCGCTTCGACGTCGTTGAGGTAGACGCAGGCGGTGCGCAGGCGATTGCCGGCAGTGGGGCGGTCGGCGGCGATCGTGCCGGGCGGCAGGTAGTCGCGATGCGCGTGGTACTGCTCACCCGGCGCGTAGCACAGCACCGACAGCGCTTCGGCATGGGTCAGCGGCAGCTGCGCACAGGCCGCCACGCGCGCCTGTGCCGCACGCGCGGCAAAGTCTTCGAGGATCGGGTCCAGGGTGGCACCGCGGCTGGTGCGGATCGGCGCGCGGCGCGTGCGCGCATCGTCGGGGTCGACCACTTCGGAGGCGCGCAGGTGCGGCCGCGCCAGCAACATCAACAAGCGGCACTCGTCGGCAGACAGCACCCCGCAGACTTCTTCGATCATGGGCGCGTCGTGGCGGCGCGTTGCGACATGTCGGGCAGCAAAACGGATGCGCGGATCGTCGACGAGCGGATCCGGCGGTGTGATCTGCACGGCAGGCGCCGCGGCGATACCCAGCGGCTGCAATTGCCGCAGCAACTGCGCCGCGGCGTCGGGTTGCGGCGGGACGCCTTCGCCACGCAGCAGGCGCTCGGCCAGTAGCGCGGCAGCCAATGCGTCACCGGCTGCGGCGGCGCGCTCCAGCAAGGCAACGCAGCTACGTTGCTGCGCGGGGTGATCGATCCGGCCGTGCTGGATGGCCAGCGCGCGCAGCGCAGGCGGGTAGTTGGCTGCGGCCGCTGCATGCAAGCGGGATTGCGCCTGCGTGTCGAGCATCAACGGGGCGTCGGTGACGGCCACGGTCGCCAACAGATAGCGCGCTGCCGCAACATCCTGGCGCTCGGCGTGTTGCCAGTGCTCCTGCGCACGGGCCAGGTCCACCTCGCAACCCACACCGTAGGCCAGCATGCGGCCGGCTTCGATCTGCGCGCCGGCATCGCCTGCGGCCGCACTGCGCATGTACCACGCCAGCGCCTGCTCGGGCTGCCCGGTGCGCACCAACGCATGTGCCAGCGCCGTCATTGCCGCGGGGTGGGAGGTCTGTGCGGCCTGGGTGAGTTGCTGGAGGGACGGTGCCTGCATGGAGGCATTCTAGGAGAGGCCGGCAACCCTGTCGTGCCTGATCCCAGGCGGGCGTCGGTGCTGCCCGCATAGGTCGACGGCAGCCTCGCCGAGATCAATGCAGGTCGTGCGTCCCCGGCGGGGGACCGGTCGCCATGGACCGGTGGTCGCGGCGATGTGCTGCCTCGTCTAGCCGGTGCGCGATCACGCGTCCGTGGACAGCGCCAGGTGGGTCAGATACAAGCGCAGGTCGAACTCCAGTTGGTGGTAGTCCGGGCTCATGTGGTTGCACAGCTGGTAGAAGGCCTTGTTGTGATCGGCCTCCTTCAGATGCGCCAGCTCGTGGGCGACGATCATCTGCAGGAACGGTTCGGGCGCATCGCGGAAGATCGAGGCAATGCGGATCTCGCGGCTGGCCTTGAGCCGGCTGCCGTGGACGCGCGAGATCGCCGTATGCGTGCCCAGCGCATGCTTCACCACCTGCAGATGGTTGTCGTAGAGCGCCTTGTGCAGGGTGGGCGAGGAGCGCATGTAGCGCTCCTTCATGGCCTTGACGTAGTCGTACAACTGCCGGTCGGTGCGGATGCTGTGGCGATCCGGGTAGCGGCGTGCCAGCACCAGGGCGAGTTTGTCCTGCGCGATCAGCTCGCGCACCTGATCCAGGACTGCGGGCGGGTAACCGGCGAGATAGCGAAGAGTGTCCATGCCAATCGATTGCGGCGAGCTGCGCATGATCGCCGATGCAGGCGCTGCTGGCGAATCTGCACGCGCGAATGTGGCGGCGTGTGTCAGGCGTATTCACGAATGCGGCACATCCGGATGCGTAGCGTGCAGCGCATGTTCTGCGGCACGACCGCGCAAGCACACGACTGAACACGGCACCGTGCCGGATGAGGAGACAACAAACATGATCAAGTGGGCCATTATTTTCGCCATCATCGGACTGATTGCCGGTGCGCTCGGGTTTGGCGGCATGGCGGGCGCTGCAATGGGGATTGCCAAGTTCCTGTTCTGGGCCGGCATCATCATCGCCATCGTGCTGTTCGTGCTCGGCATGACGATCGCCAAGAAGGTGACCTGACGCCCGAGGCGTGGCTTTGGTGTGCGACTCGCATGCCGGCTACATCGCCCGGAATGCAAAGGAGCGGCCAGTGGCCGCTCCTTTTTTTGTTCCTGCAAGCTGATCACCCAACGCAATGACAAGCGGGGCCGCGAGCGAGGTCTAGCGCAGGGCACTCGCTGCGTCCTTGCGCGACTCAGACGCCGGTGTCGTCGGCAGTGGTGTGCAGGGCGATATTGAGTTGATCGATGGTCACGATCCAGTCGGCATCGTCGAGGCGCTCTTCACGCAGCAGCTGCGCCTGCGCCGGTGTCCAGAAGGGCGCTTCCTCCAGGCGCATGTCGCCCGGCAGCGGAGAGTGTTCGTCGATGAAGCTGCGGATGCTGACCTCATCCGACGGCAGGCCCAACTGGGCGAATAATTCGGAGAACGGGTGGACGTGTTGTTCCATTGCGACTTCCTCGAAGAGTGCGAATGGGCGGATGCTAAAGCACCTGATTTGAGCGCGCTGTGCACGTCCGGCTTGGATTTGCCCGGGCGCATGCCCATATTTGAGTTCTGAGCAGACAAGCCGAGGCGAACATGGCGACCGGATGGGCAGGTGATGGGGCGGTGCAGGACCAGATCGATGCGACCGTCGAGGATGCGATCAAGCGCGCGCGGAGCCAGCTGCATCAGGGCCCGAGCCTGACTCACTGCGAGGAGTGCGATGCGCCCATTCCCGAGGCGCGTCGCAAGGCAGTGCCTGGCGTGCACCTGTGCGTGAACTGTCAGCAGGCGCATGACCAGGAGCAGGCGGCGCAAGGCGGCTACAACCGTCGGGGCAGCAAGGACAGCCAGCTGCGTTGATTGCCACGCGGCTTCAGAATAACCGGCAAACGACTGCGCTTGTCGCCAGGCGGCTGCGGCGATTGCTTTGATCTACATGCGACATTCGCACGTCGTGTCCTTGCGACGCGCCGACCGAGTCACCCGATAACGGCTCACTACGTCTTGTCAGACGCCCTCAGTTGGCGTTGAAATGGCTGGTCTCGCGCCAACGGCGCGTGGTGCGTTGGAAGAACAGGCTGTTGGGAACCTGCAGTACGCTGCCGGCGTGATCGCCGGTTTCTTCCAGGGTCGTGTAAATCACATTGATGTCGATCACCCGGCCCTTCAGGCCGGGCTTGTCGCCGCCTTCCAGCAGCTCGATGTGGTCGTGCAGGCGGAACGGGCGCGTGGTGATGATCAGGAAGGTGCAGAAGATATTGGACAGCACGCTCCATGCCGCGAAGAACGCCACTGCACCGACCGCCGCGAATCCGGTGAACGCGGTCCACAAGGTGCCGCTGGAGACGCCCAGCACATTCAATACCGTCAGCACCGCAGTGACGGAAATGACGAAGCTGCCCACGCGACGGATACCGATCATCATTTCCGCCGGCAGGCTGTAGCGCGTACACAGACGGCGCAGCACTTGCCGCAGCAGTAACCGAACCAGCGCGGCAACGGTAAGGATCAGCACGATCTGGACCGTCACCACTGCCACGGTCAGCCACTGCGGATTCCAGTGCGGCAGCAGGCTACGGATCATGGTCGGCAAAGCGTCGGACGCGGACATCGGATCGTGCAGGTTCACAGAGAACGCCCATTGTAACGGGGGCATCATTGCGCAGCCGGTGCGCGGGGTGAACGCGCGCCTAGCGGTGGCGGCAGCCAGATTGATTCAAGGGTGCTGCGATGGATTGCGGTATCACAGCTGTGCGTGGCCGGGGCGCTCGCTGCTATGCGCATCGATGAAGGCCAACACGGCGATACAGCAGCGCCGAAATCCACGATGACGCTGCAACCGGTCAACGCGTTGAACTGCGGCCATGCGCGGACAATGCGACAACACGCCGCCACAGCTGCTCGGCGCGGCGTACCGGCAACCAGTGCGCCGGTGAGTTCAGCTCGACGCATGACAGCCGCGTCGACGGCAGGTGCAGCAGGCAGGCCTGCAGGCGCGCAGGCGTCAACGTGAGCTGCACTGCATCCGTCGGCAGCGGGGCCGGGCACTGGGTGGAGCACAGGCTCAGCAGTATTCCGAGAACATGCGGCATGGCGACGTCCGATCAGGGGGCCTGCGCCTGAAGCGGCCAACGGCCGTGCTCCCGGCAAGCGATGCGGCGCAGGATTGCGCCATCGCAGGCTTGGATGCGGCGGCCGGCGAAAAGGTTTAGAGCGGCCCAAAAGGGAGCGAGCAGTCGTCCGGCGGATGCGGAAGGCACGCTCGGAACCGGGGTGTACGAGTGGTCCATGTCGATTCCGAGCACCGCAAGACCCGCCGGGCGGCGGCGCAGTAGGTTTGTCGGCCGCTTCTGTAACCATGCTCGAAAAAATACCTGGGCGCGGTTTAAACCTTTGCGCTACCCGGCGCATCGAAGTGGATATGCTCGACACCTCCATGCCCATCGATGCCCCAGCTTGTGACGGTCCGGCCGGACGCGACGACGCGGCGCTGGCGCGTGCCGCCGCAGGCGGCGATCGCACCGCCTACGAGGCCATCTATCGCCGTCATGCGCCGCGCCTGTATGCGGTGGTGTGGCGGCTATGTGGGGGTAACGCGGCGCGTGCCGATGATGTGCTGCAGGAGACCTTCATTGCCGCGTGGAAGGCCTTGCCGCAATTCCGCTTCCAGAGCGCGCTGAGCACCTGGCTGCACCGGCTGGCCGTCAATACGGCCCTGATGGAGCTGCGGGCGCGCTCGGTTGCGGGCGATCAGATGGTGGACGACGCCGATGGCGAGATCCTCGCTGCCATTCCAGGCGCCGCAGCCTGCCAGGCCACCCAGATGGATCTGGAGCGCGCGCTGGAGACGCTGCCGCCGCGCGCACGCGCGGTGCTGGTGTTGCACGACATCGAAGGCTGGAAACATCAGGAAATTGCCGACGAACTGCAGATGGCGGTCGGCAGTTCCAAGGCGCAACTGCATCGCGCGCGCGGCCTGCTGCGCGTGCGGCTGGGAGATATCGCATGAATCACGATCCGCTTGATCCGCACGCAACCGATGACGCTGCGTTGTCCGCGCGTCTGCGTGCGTTGCCGCAGCAACGTCAGCCACCGGCGCAGCTCTGGGAGCGCATCGCGCCCGCACTGACGCCGCACACCAACGTGGTTGCCCTGCAGCCGCGCCGCCAGCGTGCCTGGGCCTGGCCTGCGTTCGGTGTGGCGCTTGCTGCTGCGCTGGCGGTGGTGGCGATCGTGCCAGGGCTCGATCGCTCGACGCAGGCGCCAGCGCCAGCGTCGGCGCGCCCTGGCTTGGTGGCGCAGGCACAGGCAATGGCCGGGCAATACCAGCAGGCCATCGACGCAGTGCCGGTGCAGCAGGTGCCGGCCGATCTGCGCCCGGCGCTGGTCGAGCTGGACCAGAGTGCGCAGGCCATCCACGCCGCCATCGCGCAGAGTCCGCGCTCTGCATTCCTGTTGTCGCAGCTGCAACGCACCTATGCCAAGCGCCTGCAACTGACCCGTCTTGCCTCGCAGGGCGAGACGTCCTTTCCAAGCTGAGGAGCATGCCCATGCGTTACGCCCATTTATCCATGTTATTGCTGGTTGCGTTTTGCGCACTGCCGGCGGCAGCGCAGACCACCGTGAAGCAGAGCCATCCGCTGACGCGCGGCGGGCGCGTGGAGCTGGACAACATCGCCGGGCAGATCCGCGTGCGCGGCTGGGACCGCGACGACGTGGCGCTGACCGGCACCCTGGGCGAAGGGCAGCGCCTGGAGGTGGATGAAAGCCCGGACCGGCTGCAGTTCGAGGTGATCTACCCGCGTAACAACCGCAACAGCAGGGGTGCCCAACTGGAGCTGCGGGTTCCGCGCGCGGCGCTGCTGGAGGTGGAGGCAGTGAGTGCCTCGGTGGATGTCGATCAGGTCGATCTGGCGCGATTGCAGCTCAAGTCGGTCAGCGGCAACGTGGTCGCAGCCGGACGCGCCAGGGAAGCGCAACTGGAAACCGTCAGCGGCGCGCTGCGCAGCACGGTGGCCAGCGCACGGCTGAGCCTGGGCACGGTCAGCGGCCAGATCGATGCGCCGGCCGGCGCCAGCGGCGTAGTGTCGGTCGAGTCCGTTTCCGGCCAGATCCGGGTCGGCGCGGGGCAGGTGTCGCAGCTGCGCGCCGAGAGCGTGTCCGGCGCAACGGCGCTGACGGTGGCCGGTCTGGCGCCGGGCGGCAGCATTGCTGCAGAGAGCGTCAGTGGCACCATCAGCCTGGGCGTGCCGCGCAACGTGTCGGCAGCGCTGCAGGTGGAGGTGTTCAGCGGCGACATCCGTTCGGTGGCCGGGCAGGTGGAGCGGCCGGAGTACGGCCCGGGCAAGAGCCTGAGAACCCGGTTGGGGACCGGTAATGGCGACATCAAGCTCGAATCGCATTCCGGTTCGGTGCGTATCGATTACGGCAACTGAGCGGCTGCGCCATCTCTGGCCGGAAACGAACGTGCCACCTTGCGGTGGCACGTCGGTACAACGCTTCGGTTTGCGGGTAACGCTTAGGCGATCTTGTCGCCATCGTTACGCGCAGGGCCGAAGTTGGTGGTGAGCACTTCGATCCGGCCGCCGGTCTTGCGGAACGCGGCGATGTCGGCAGCGATACGCTCACGACTGAGCGGCTGCGACTTGCCTTCGCTGCGAGCGATGCTGGGCTGGGATTTCTGCTTGGTCGCGGGACGTGCCATGTGGCCTCCTGTAGCGGGGAAGTGCGATGACACCGCGTGCGGCTAGGGTGGCGCGCGCGGAAGCGGTGTCGAGAAGTGCGGTCGCGTTCGGTGCGCAATCGCGGCGGCACGGCAAGCGTGCCTTGCTGACAAGCCGGCTAAGCGGTATGCAGCAACCGCGCATTGTAACGGATAGGCGCCCGCGTTGCCTTAACCGTCCGACAGACGGGCCTGGCGGGCCGCCGCCCAGGCCAGGCCCTGCACCACGCCGAAGGACGGATCGCCCTGCACCAGGCGCGATTCCGGGAACGCGGCTGCCACCGTGTCGCGGATATAGCCGGCACGCGACATGCCGCCGGTGAGGAACAGCGTGGCCGGCGGCGCGTCCAGGTCGGCACGGACCTGCGCAAGCAAGCCTTCCAGTTCGCCCAGGTAGCTGGAAGCGGACGCAACCAGCGCGCTGGCCTGCACCTCCACCTCCAGCCCGCGTTCGATGAAGTCCAGCCCGGCCTGGTGCCGGTCGCGCTCGCTGAGCGCGATCTTGCAGGCTTCCACGCCGCGGTACAGGCGCGCGGTGTTGCCGGTGTCCTGCAGCGCCTGCAGGCGCTTGTCGAACGGGGCGGGGACGTCCTGGTACTTGTGCAAGCGGAATTCGCGCTGGCGGGTCATGTCCTGCACCATCGCCGCTTCCACGTAATGGTGGGTGGGCACGCGGGTGATGCCGCGGCCGAACAGCGGCATGTAGGCGGCCAGACTCAGCGCCAGATCGATATCGGTACCGCCGCGCGCGATGCCCCAGGCGCGGTGCACCTGCGGTGCGGCGTTGCCGCCGACGCTGGCATGGGCGATGTCGGTGGTGCCGCCGCCGATGTCCACCACCACGGTGTCGTGACGGCTGTCGTGGCTGACGTGGTAATGCATCGCGGCCGCTGCGGGTTCTTCGAGGAAATCCACGCTGTCGAAGCCGGCCGCGATGGCGGCGGTCTGCAGAATCTCCAGCGCCTGCGCGTTGCCGGCCTCGCCGATGGAACTGCGGAACTGCACCGGACGGCCCAGCGTGGCGCTGCGGATATTGATGTCGAACTGGCGCGAGGCGGTGAGCCGGATGTGTTCCAGCACGTGCGTGGCGATGCCGGTGATGGTCTGGCGCGCACGCGGATGCAGGTTGTAGCCCAGCATCGATTTGGGGCTCTGCACCAGGCTGCCTTCGCCTTCCAGGAAATACGCATCCAGCGCGTCGTCGCCGTAGACCGCGTTCTGCAGCAGGGCGGCGGAGCTGCGCGGCTCGCGCACCTGCTCTTCCATCCACTGGCGGCGCACGATGCGGATCGCGTCGCGGCGCAGGCTGTCGTTGCTGGACGTGCGGCCGGCCGCGGCGGCATCGCGACGGCCGGAGTCGATCAGCCGTTCGACCTCGTATTCCAGCGCCGGGGTCAGGCTGAAATCGTCCGGGTCGCGCATGGTCTCGGGGAAATACACCGTGGTGCGGAACTGCAAGGCCTCGCCGAAGCGCACCGGGACCACCTGGCCATCGACGATCGCCGCGGCGGCGGAGTTGCTGGTACCGAAGTCGATGCCGAGTTTCATGCAAGCGGGCCTGTGAGCGGGCCGCGCACTTTACTACTTCTGCCGCCGGCGACGCCCATCGCGCTGCGTTCGGACGTCGCAGCAGCCGAACTGCCGCATGCCCGCAGGCACGCGGCGCACCCGATCAGGCCGCGACGCTGGCGACCTGGCCTTCGTTCAGTTCTTCGGTAGTGGCTTCGCGCACCTCGATGACTTCGACCGCGAAATGCAGAGTCTGGCCGGCCAGCGGATGGTTGCCGTCGACGGTGACCTGCTCCGGACCGACCTCGGTGACGGTGACCAGCACCGGACCCTGCTGGGTGCGCGCCTCGAACTGCACACCCGGCACGACCTCGACATCGGTCGGGAACGCCTCGCGCGGCACCTGCTGGATCAACTGCTCATGGCGCGGGCCATAGCCCTGTTCTGGCACGACATCGGCAGTGAGTGTCTCGCCGACGCGCTTGCCGTCCAGCGCCTGTTCCAAGCCGGGCACGATGTTGCCGGCGCCGTGCAGATAGTTCAATGGCGCGTCCGGCGTCGAACGGTCCAGGACCTGGCCGCTGTCGTCGGAAAGGGTGTAATGAATGGTCGCAACGCGACCCTGGCTGATTTCCATTGGAAACCTCCATGACTTGTGATCGAGTGGGATGCGTCGGCTGACTCACGACGCCAAGAGATGGTGCCCGCATACCGTAGGCAATCGACCCGGATGATGCAACCGCAGCCGGGGCTGCGGTTAGGGCGAGGATCAGCTTGGTGGTGACGATGTCACCGCTGCGATGCAATTGAATGCTGCGCGATGCGCCGGTATGCGAAGGTGAGCCGATCGATGCGCGTTACCTGCGGTGTTTGGCCGCGTGGCGATGCACGCATTCCACGGCCTGCCGTGCGCTAATCCTTCTCTGCGCCACGTTCGATCTGGGCGCGGCGTGCGTGCCAGGTTTCCGGCGTCTGCGGCTTGATGAACAGCGCGGTGAGCTCGGGGTGCTGACGCTTGGCGGCCGCTTCGATGCGCCCGACGCAGGCTTCGATCTGTGGCGTGGTGCGGCTGTCTTCGAACTCGGCGCTCAACGCAGCAACCACCTGGTTCGGGCCCATCTGCATGGTCAATACGCCGTTGGCGGCACGCACATCCGGATCGCTGGCGGCAATGCGCAGCAGCGATTCGGTAACGTGCGCATGCGCGGGTTCGCCGATCAGCAGGCCCTTGGTTTCGCGCGCCAACAGGAATGCGGTAAAAGCCAGCACGCAAGCGATGCCGATCGAGGCGATGCCATCGAGTTCGGGCATGTCCAGCAGCTGCGCGCCGGCCAGGCCAAGCACCGCCATGAACAGGCCGATCAAGGCGGCGCTGTCTTCGAGCAGCACGGTGAACGTGCTGGGATCCTTGCTCTGCCGGAATGCCTGGAAATACCCCATGCGGCCTTTCTTGGCGCGGAATTCGCGCAGCGCCACCACCCAGGAAATGCCTTCGAACACGATCGACACGCCGAGCACGATGTAGGCGAGCAGATGGCTCTTGGCCGGCTCGGGATTGCGCAGATGCACGATGCCCTCGTACAGCGACACGCCTGCGCCCATCGCGAAGACCAATAGCGCGACGATGAAACTCCAGAAGTACAGCTCACGCCCGTAGCCGAACGGATGGGTCGGCGAGGGGGCCTGCGCGGCGCGGCGCAGCCCGTACAGCAGCAACACTTCGTTGACGGTGTCCACCAGCGAGTGCACGCCTTCGCTGAGCATCGCCGAGCTGCCCGAAATGCCTGCGGCGATGAATTTTGCGATCGCGATGGCAAGGTTGCCGGCCAGCGCGACATAGACGACCAGATGCGAGCCGGTTTTCTTTGCCGCGCCCGGTTCGCCAGCCGCAGGCGCGGTGGATCCTGGCGCAGCGCCGGGGGCTTGGGGAAGCGATGGGTTGGGCACGTGCGACCTGCAGGGCATTCGACAAGCTCTGCACTATCGCGCCGGCGCCGTGCCGGGGACGTGATCGCGCTGCCGGGAGGCTACAATCCACGCCCGTTTTGAACCTAGGAATCGCATGTCTTCCGTTCCCGCCTGCCCGCAATGTGGCCTGGACAATACCTATGCCGATGGCGCGTTGCTGATTTGCGCAGACTGCGGCTTCGAATGGAGCGCGGGCGAGTCCGCCGCGGCTGCGACGGTGGTGCGCGACAGCAACGGCAACCTGTTGCAGGCCGGCGACACGGTGACCGTGATCAAGGACCTGAAGGTCAAGGGCTCATCGATTCCGCTCAAGCAGGGCACACTGATCCGCAACATCCGCCTGGTCGAAGACGATGCCGAGCACATCGAAGGCAATTCAGAAAAGATCAAGGGCCTGGTGCTGAAGACCTGTTTCCTGCGCAAGGCCTGAGGCTGTTGCGGAGGTAGCAGCACAGCCTGCAGCGTGTGTAGGAGCGCGCTTGCGCGCGATGAGGGATGCTCGCCAACGCCTCATCGCGCGCAAGCGCGCTCTTGCGTTGCGGGTCGCTCAATCGCGCGGATACACCGCCGCCACCGTGCAACTCTGGCGCATCCGCGCGGCCAGGCCGCCACGCGTGGTGCTCAGGTCGCCCTGCTGGCCGGATCCGGCAGCCGCGCCGGCAAGCGCCATTTCGTCGAGCACATCGACCTTGTCGCCGGGATTGCCGCAGATCGCATTCAGGCCCATGCCGGAGACGAAGCGGATCGGCGGCGCGCCGCTGAGTTCTCGGCAGCTGTCCATCAGTTCGACACGGTAGTGGCGATGCGTGCCGGGGTGACGTGGCGAGACTTCCACCACCAGGCCCTGGCCGTCTTCCGACCACGAACGCAGCATGCTGGGATTGAAGCAGTAGCTGGACGAGCCGGCGAAATTACGCCGGCGCGCTTCGCGCACGCTGACCCCGTCCAGGGTCGGAATGCCGCTGTCGCGTTGTCGTGCCGCACTGGCGTATTCGCGCGCACTCAGTGTGGCGATCTGGCTGACCGCGCAGTGCTGCTGGCCCGAGCTCACGTATGCCGGCGCACCGTTGCAGACCCAGCCGTGCGCCGCCAGCAGGCTCGCATCCGCTCGTGCGGCCAGTTGCGGGCAGTCCTGCGCGAGACTGATGCGGAACAGCCGCCCGCCCTGTTCGGCCACTGCCAGCGTGCGCGGATCGGCTTGATGCAGCTCCGTCACCTTGCGCGCATCCAGGCACTCGGCGTTCG
Source organism: Xanthomonas arboricola pv. juglandis (assembly GCF_001013475.1). Lineage (GTDB taxonomy): Bacteria > Pseudomonadota > Gammaproteobacteria > Xanthomonadales > Xanthomonadaceae > Xanthomonas > Xanthomonas arboricola. The sequence continues at coordinate 281,071 of NZ_JZEF01000001.1, forward strand.
GTGCGGCAGGGCGCAGCGGCTCGGCCGCTGCAGTGGAGGACGCGTAACCAAATAGCGTGCTGCCGAGCAGAACCGCAGTGAGTAAACGCATCACGCACATCCTTGGCAATGAGGGATGTCCGCATCATCTGCCAAGCAGGTCGCGCTGACAATCGCAGCAACGCGTGTCGGGTCGCGGCGCTCAACAACATCGGGCGGGCCGCCAGCGCATACGAGTGCATGCCGATCCCGGGCTGCAAGCATGTGCGCGCGCGAGCTTACGCGCAGCTTGCAACTCGCCGCCGCGATAACGCGGCGCAGTTCGTTGCTCAGGGTGCCTCGGGCGGGTCCGAATCCAGCACCTGCAGCTTGCCGCCGGTGGTTTCGGGAAGGATGCGTTGGTCGGTGGCCACCAGCACCACACCAGGCGTCAGCAGCGGCAGCAGGCCGGCCAGGAATGCCGGCGGCACCTGCAGCCGAGCGATGGTGTCGGCATCCAGGGCCTGTCCTGCCGCGGCACTGCTGCCGGGGATGCCGATGCGCATCCAGTTGGGCATGCGTTGACCGGGCAAGCCGGGCACTTCGCCAGGCAGGAAGCCTTGGCCGACGATGAACGCTTGCGTGCCCAGCGGCGCGGCGCCGGTCTGCGCGCGCAATGCCACTTGCGCGCGTCCGATTTCCACGCCGTTGCGATACACCACCAGTTGCTGATCGCTGCTGCTGACCAGCATCGAGATCGGGCCGGTAGGTGCCAGCTCCGGCTGCCACGCAAAGCTATGGCCGTTGGGCAGCGGCAGCAATGCCCGCTGCGCACCGGTGGCCGGGTCGATCGGGCTGAGCGCGCGGGGGTGCACCACCGCGTCCGCATCGACGCCGGCCTGCGCAACCACCACCACCATGCCCATGTTGGAATTGTCGAACAGCAGCCGCGCGAATTCCGACGGCAGATGCACGCAGCCATGCGATTCCGGGTAACCGGGCAGGCCGCCTGCGTGCAGGGCCACGCCGTCCCAGGTCAGGCGTTGCTGATACGGCATGGGCGCGGCGTTGTAGAGGTTGGAGCGGTGGTCCTTGTCCTTCTGCAGGATGGTGAACACGCCGGTCGGTGTCTCGTGCCCGGGCTTGCCGGAGCTGATGGTGGAAACGCCGATCAGGATGCCGTTGCGATACGCATACGCGCGTTGCTCGGTGAGGCTGACAATCACCGCCATCGGCCCCCAGCCCTTGCTGACGCCGCCCCAGATCCATTCGCCCGGCTGGAGGTCGGCCGGCGCCGTTTCGGCAGGGCTGGACTGGCGCGCGCCCCAGAACGGCACCGCAAGCGCTGGCCCGCAGATCAGCAGCGTGCAGAAAACAACAGCAATGAGCAGGGGCCGCATCGGCATTCCAGAGAGCAGTGTGTGCACGATCCTAGCGGGGCCGGGTGTACGCGTCATGTGGTTGCTACCGGGATGGCTACGTTGCGAAGGCATCCGCGTTACGAGGGGGGCGTGCTGTGTACGCGTTTGCGTATTCGCCGAGCCTGGGGCGAACACACGCACAAGCGCCTGGCCTTGCGCGCCGGTTCAAAGATTGAGTTGGCAGATGCACGATGGCCGCCGCCTAGCGCTAGGCGATCGGGCAAGGGATGCGTATCGCGCTTGCACGAGACGCCGGGCCGGCGACGTGCTCAGGTCCAACGTGCGCGTGCGGACCGGTCGATCCGGTACGGCAGCTGCGCTCGCTTGATGCCGAGCGCAGCCGCTGTGGCGGCGAGACTTGGAGCGACTGACAAAATCTAACGATCAGTCGTCAGGTGGGTGCGGACGGCGCGCAGGAACCGGAATGTACGCGTGGTACATCCCGATTCCAGACATCGGTCGCGCCTGCCTGGCGGTGAGCGCAGGCGTCTTGCAGCCGCGCTCAGTTCGGCAGGGCGGGGTAGTCGGTGTAGCCCTTGGCACCACCGCCGTACAGGGTGGCCTGGTCGAGCTCGGCCAGCGGGGCGTTCTCGCGCAGGCGACGCACCAGATCCGGGTTGGCGATGAACGGCCGGCCGAAGGCGATCGCATCGGCGTAACCGCTGTTGATGGCGTGGTCGGACAGCGCCTTGTCGTAGCTGTTGTTGGCGATCCAGGCGCCGTCGAACTTTGCGCGCAGCGCGGCATAGTCGAAGGCGACGTTGTCGCGCGCACCGCCGGTTGCGCCTTCGATCACGTGCACGAAGGCCAGCCCGCCGATCAGGTTGAGACGCTCCACCGCACGTTCGAACAGCGGCTGCGGATCGGAGTCGTGCATGCCGTACACCGGCGTGACCGGCGACAGCCGCACACCGGTGCGTTCGGCGCCGATCTCGTCGGCGATCGCCTGCACCACCTCGGTCAGCAGGCGGGTGCGGTTTTCGATGTCGCCGCCGTACGCGTCGGTGCGCCGGTTGGAGCCGTCACGCAGGAACTGGTCGAGCAGGTAGCCATTGGCCGCATGCACTTCCACACCATCGAAACCGGCATCGATGGCGTTGCGCGCGGCGATGCGGTAGTCCTCGATCAGGGCGGGGATTTCGTCCAGCGCCAGCGCACGCGGCTCGGAGACATCCTGGAAGCCGTCCTTGGTGTAGGTCTTGCCTTCGGCGCGGATGGCGCTGGGCGCCACCGGCGATTCGCCCGGCGGCAGCACGCTGGTGTGCGAGACGCGGCCCACATGCCACAGCTGCAGCACGATCTTGCCGCCACGGCGATGCACCTCATCGGTGACCGCACGCCAGCCCTGGACCTGCTCGGCGGTATGGATGCCGGGCGTATCCAGGTAGCCCTGACCCAGCGGGCTGATCTGCGTGCCCTCGGCCACGATCAGGCCGGCACTGGCGCGTTGGCCGTAGTACTCGGCGGCGAGCGGCGAGGGCACCTGCCCGGCGGCGGCGCGATTGCGCGTCAGCGGCGCCATGATCACGCGGTTGGCAAGATCCAGCGCGCCCAGGCGCACGGGGGAGAACAACGGGGATTCAGTGGATTTGGACATCAGCAACCAATTGGGTGTGGATCACGCGCCAGGCGCGACACCGCGCCGATCGCGAGTGCCCCCTAGCGATGGTGGCGGCGCAAAGCGGATTCGAGCGATAGCGATAGGACACAGCGTCTCCTGGCGCGCCGAAAGCGGCCAGACTGTGACGTGCCGGGGCCTGGCGATGAATCGCAGCAGGCACCGCGCTTTCGTCGATTGCTGCGTTGCACAATAATAAGCCGCCCCGTCATCCTGGAGTCGGGCATGTCCGATACCGATCTTTCAACGCCGCGCGTGTCACGGCGCGATTACGTGCTGATCCTATTTGCGTTGGCGATGGGCGGCTTTGCGATCGGCATCAGCGAATTTTCCACCATGGGCCTGATGACCCAGATTGCGCAGGGCCTGCAGATCAGCGAGCCGCAGGTTGGTCACGTGATCAGCGCCTATGCGCTGGGCGTGGTGGTCGGTGCACCGTTGCTGGCGATTATTGGCGCGCGCTGGCCGCGGCGCACCTTGTTGCTGCTGCTGATGGTGTTCTACGCGCTGGGCAATCTCGCCAGTGCACTGGCGCCGAGCTATCACATGATGTTGCTGTGCCGTTTCATCGCCGGCTTGCCGCATGGCGCGTACTTCGGCGTTGCGTCACTGGTGGCCGCGTCGATCAGCCCGCCCAACCAACGCGCCACTGCGGTGGGCCGGGTGTTGCTGGGCCTGAGCATCGCCTTGCTGGTCGGCAATCCGTTGGCGACCTGGCTGGGCCAGATCGTGAGCTGGCGGTGGGCCTACGCGGCGGTGTCGGTGCTTGCGCTGTGCACGGTTGCGGCAGTGGCGGCGCGCCTGCCGCCTGCGCCGGACGAACCGCGGCAACAGCCGTTGCGTGAGCTGCGCGCGTTCAATCAGCCGCAGGTATGGCTGGCCCTGGCGATCGGCGCGGTGGGTTTTTCCGGCATGTTCTGCGTCTTCAGTTATCTGGCACCCACCCTGACCGCGGTGACCGGCGTGGCGCCGGCGCGGATCCCGCTGGCGATGGTGGCGTTCGGGGTCGGCGGCGTGCTCGGCAGCATCCTGGGCGGCTGGCTGTTTGACCGCATGCAGTTCCGCGCGGTGCCGGTATTGCTGGTGTGGTCGGTGGTGGTGATGCTGACCTTTCCGTTGGCTGCGCAGTCGGGCCTGTGGGTGTTTGTGTCCATCGTGGCGGTCGGCACCATGGGCGCACTGGCACCTGCACTGCAGACGCGTCTGATGGATGTGGCCGCGGAGGCGCAGACCCTGGCAGCGGCGTCCAACCATGCCGCGTTCAATACCGCCAATGCGCTGGGCCCGTGGCTGGGCGGTATGGCGATCACGGCCGGGTGGGGCTGGACCTCAACCGGCTACGTGGGCGCGGCCACTGCGCTGGGCGGCTTGCTGGTGTACGCGCTGGCGGTCTGGCAGGAGCGCCGCCAACGCGCGTCGTTGGCGAGCTGCTGAGGCGCTGCCGGCCTGCACTGCCTGTTGCAGTTGGAGTGATGAGTGGCAGGGCTGGCGGATGGCGTGCTGGTTGCGACGTTGGGTCGTACCGGACGCAAGGCCATATCCACGGCCAACTCACGAGCGCACGTCGAGACTGCATGCTCAACTGCAAGCGGACCGTACAGCGCCATGACCGAATACACGCCACCGCCCTGGAAGCGCGGCAAGCCCAAGGGTAGATCCGCCTCCACGCCGCTGACCGCAAGCCAAAAGGCCGCTGCCAAGCAGCGCGCCGAGGAGGCCGGTCGTCCCTATCCCAACCTGGTTGACAATATGTGGGCGAGCCGGCAGCCGAAGTAGGTTTGACCTGCTCTTGGCATCGATGAATCGCCATTCATTGCCTACATGATCGCGTGAGGACAATCACCACATCACTCACATGTCGATTATGTGTGTCCCGCCAAGCTAAGGCCGTACACAACGCCAAGGCATGCAATCAGCACATCGATTGCCTCATCCCCGAAAGCCAGCGCAAACGCATCCACAACTTGCGCAGCGCTGGCCCATCGCAACCAGGAGCGACACATGAGCATTCAGAGCAAGACCGAGCATAGCCTCAACGACCTCATCGCCATTTCCCGTGACGGCAAGGACTTCTACGAAGAAGCAGCCGCCAAGGTGGGTGATGCGGAACTTGCAACGCTGTTCCGCCGCATCGCCGGCGTGAAGTCCGACATCGTCAGCAATCTGAGCAGTGTGGTTGCATCGGTCGGTGGCAAGCCGGAAACCAGCGGCACCATGGTCGGCAGCATGCAGCAGTTCTACGGTAAGGTGCGCGCCACGTTGGGCGATACCAAGTATGGCTACGTTGCCGAACTGGAAGAGTCCGAAGACCGTCTGCTGAAGGCATTCGACGAAACCATCGCCGACCAGGACACCCCGGCCGCTGCACGCGACGCCGCACTGCGTCTGCTGCCAGAAGTGCGCGCATGTCACGACGTGATGCGTAACCGCAAGCATGCGATGAAGAGCGCTGCATAAGCTGCGCGCGTGACCCAGGCGCATCCAGGTGATGCAGCTTGCGGAGTGAACCGATAAAGGCGGAAATGGGCAGCGCAAGCTGCCCGTTTCTTTTTGTGTCGCAAGTGGTCAGAGCTGCGCGATTGTTGTTCCACGCACTGTACGCGTTCCACGTTTTTGCATTGATGGTGAATGCGTGCCACGCATGCATCTGGTCTGCTAGTATCCGCCGCCCTTCTTCCGGCAGGTCCGCGTACGCGGTCGTGGAATCAGCCCATGAAACATCAGTTCCTGTACCTGTCTTCGGCCGAGGCGCAGTTGTCGCTTGGCCTTGGTGAGGAGAAGACCACCGAGCGGCTGTTCTTTGCGGTGATGGCCGATGCGACCACCGCCCAACGCGCTGCGGCAATCGCCGATGGGCTGCTGCACAGTGCTCATGTCGACGGCAAGCCGCTGGCGCGCGAGCGCTTGCATGTGACCTTGCATCATCTGGGCGATTACGCGGGCGGCTTGCCGCCTTCGCTGGTGAGCCGCGCCAGTCAGGCAGCCGAGCGCGTGATGCTGGATGCGTTCGAGGTGGAGTTCGATCGGGTTGGCACCTTTGGTGGACGGCGCTCGCAGCTGCCATGCGTGTTGCGTGGCGAAGACAAGGTGCGCGGGCTGTACGAACTGCAGGGCGCGCTGGGCCGGCAGCTGGCGCATGCGGGCATTGCCGGCGACGCGCAGTACACGCCGCATATGACGCTGCTGTATTGCAACCAGTCGTTGCCGCAACGGCGCTGCGATGCGCTGGCGTGGACGGTGCGCGAGTTCGCGCTGGTGCGCAGCTTCCTGGGCCAGTCGCGTTACCAGATCGAAGGGCAGTGGGCGCTGCGCTGATGTGCAGGCAGATGCGTACGCGGTAGCCTGCGTGCATGGATGCCACCACCACACCACTGCCACTGCAGCCCGAGCACCTGGCCGCGCTCGAACAGGCCTATGCCACGCCACCGCGCGCCTATCACCACTTCGGCCATGTGCGTGCGCTGCTGCAGCACTACGCCGAGGTCGCCGCCGGGCCGGGTTGGCAGCAGCCGGTCGAGGTCTGGCTGGCGGTACTGTTTCACGATGCGGTGTATCAGCCCGGACGCAGCGACAACGAGGCGGAGTCCGCCAACTGGGCGACGGACTGCATCCCGCGCTGGTGGCCGCAAGCGTCGGTGGATCTGCAGCGCGTGCAGCGCCTGATTCTGCTCACCGCACGCCACGGACAACTGCAGCCAGCGGACGTGGACGCCGAGGCGGCGTTGTTCCTGGATTGCGACATGGCGATCCTGGCCGCACCGGCAGCGGTGTTCGATGCGTATGACGAGGGCATTGCCGCCGAATACCGTGGGCATGTCCCCAGCCTGCTGTTCCGGCTCAACCGCAGGCGCTTTCTGGCCGGCCTGCTCGAGCGTCCGCGCATCTTCCTGAGCGACTACTTCCATGCACGCTGCGACGCTGCAGCGCGGGCCAATCTGCGCCGGCGACTGGGGCGCTGACCTGGCACGCTGCGCGCAGTGGTTCATCCAGGCGCAGCCATGGCGCACGCTACAATGCGTGCATGCACGACCGCGCAGCTTCCGATCACGATCCACGCCCGCAGCCGCCCGAGCCGCCTGCGCCCAACGAGTGCTGCGAAAGCGGTTGCCCGTTGTGCGTGCACGATCTGTACGCGGAGGACCTGGCGCGCTACCGGCAGGCCTTGGCCGCCTGGGAAGCGCGTCAGCGAGCACATGCGCGATAAGCGAAGCGCCGCGCTTCGCGTGGCTGCCTGGAACGATTATCTTTGAACCACTTTTCCCGATGGTGCGACATGCGACGACTTGAGATGTGGAGCGCGCTCTGCGGCGCGGCGGTGTTGACGCTATCGGGCATGGCGGCTGCGCAGACCACGCAGCCAGTGAGCCACGGCCGTTTCGAGCAGGTGCCGGTGCTGATGCCCAAGGGCGAGCCGCAGCGCGTGGTGATCTGGCTGACCGGCACCGGCAACAACGTCAAGCGCCAGACCCAGGCAGAAAGCCTGCGCGCCGATGGCGCGATGGTGGCGATGGTGGATACCGCGCATCTGTACGCGGTGCTGCGCAAGGCCGGCGGTACCTGCGCGTTTTCGGTCGGAGATGTGGAAAATTTCTCGCGCTACGTGCAGGCCTTCTACCACATCCCCACCTACCGCCTGCCGCTGCTGGTCGGCGACGGCGAGGGGGCTGCGCTGGCCTATGCGATCGCGGCGCAAGCCAAGCCGCATGTGCTGGCCGGCGTGCTGACCGACGGGCTGTGCCCGGCGACGGTGTCCGACCAGGCGATCTGCCAGCCGGGCGTGCGCCCGGGCAGCAATACGCTGCTGCCGGTGCCATTGCAGATTCCCTGGGTGCTTGCCGGCAGCCAGGACAAGCGTTGCCCGGCCGCGGCCGAAGACGGCTTCCTCAAGCAGGTACCGCAGGCGCGCACGTTCACGCGTTCGGCGCAGGGCGACATCCTGCCGGGCCTGCGCGCGGCGGCGCGTTCGCTGGGCGAGCAGAAGGGCGTGGCGCTGCCGCCGCCACCGGGCGGGCTGGAAGATCTGCCGGTGGTGGAACTGCCGGCCAAGCCCGATGGCGACAGCGACGACGACACCTTCGTGATCTTCGTCTCCGGCGACGGCGGCTGGGCGGGTCTGGACGAAGAGGTGGCCGATGCGTTGGCCGCGCAAGGCATCCCGGTGGTCGGCCTGGATTCGCTGCGTTACTTCTGGACCGAGCGCACACCGCAGGGCTTTGCCACCGATCTGGATCGCATCGCGCGTTTCTATGCGCAGCGCTGGCAACGTCAGCGGGTGGTGCTGATCGGCTTCTCGCAGGGCGCGGACGTGTTGCCTGCCGCAATCAACAAGTTGCCGGCGCAGACCAAGCAGAACCTGCGCATGACCGCGCTGTTGTCGGTGGGCAAGCTGGCCGATTACGAATTCCATGTCAGCAACTGGCTGGGCTCGGACGACGAAGGCCTGCCGATCGCGCCGGAGGTGCAGCGGCTGCCCGCCGGCACCACCGTGTGCATCTACGGCCAGGACGATCAGGACGCGCTCTGCCCAAGCCTGTCGGCACAGGCCGCCAAGCGGGTCGCGCTGCCGGGTGATCACCACTTCAAGGGCGATTACGCGACCCTGGCCAAAGTGATCATGGAGCAGCTGCACGCGCTGTCGAAGCCGTAAGCGAGCGCGGCATATCTGACCTGGTTCGGCCCAACTCCAGGCCGAACCAGGTCAACAACCTGGTTGTCACCGTTCGGTTTGGCCCCCTGCAGTCCGGCAGGCCCTCTGCTTTTCTTTCAGCAACCGACAACAACCGGTGGTGCTTGCGCGGGTGCCGGCGTGGGACCTTGAGCGGCATGGATGCCGCGCCAGAGCCTACATGGACGTACTTGCGGCGTGTCCCATGCCGGTACACGTGCAAGCGCCCTCGGCAGACCGAAGCATTCGCGCGTAAACGAAAGATGTTCTGCACAAATTGATCGGTGTGCGGAGCTGGTCGGCGGCGCGGCGCCGCATCCAGTGTCGGGACACGCCGTGAATCCATCCCTGGAGGCTCGGTGGCGACATCCATGTCGCCACACGGTCCCGCCCCCGGACGCGACACCACGCTCCCAGCGTTGCCACTGCTGATCGGCAAGCAATGCTTCAAGCACGTGTTGATGCCTGCGGACTTCGTGGCCGATGTAATCGGTAAGCCATCTACCTGCTGTCATGTCGCCAAAAAGTGGTGACGTTCCGAAGGATGTGCAGCGCCAACAGGCCCTTCGCATTTTTTTCCGCAACCGACCCCAACTGGTGGTGCTTGCGCGGGTGGCGGTGTGGGACCTTGAGCGGCATGGATGCCGCGCCAGAGCCTACATGGACGTACTTGCGGCGTGTCCCACACCGGTACGCGTGCAAGCGCCCGCAGCAGACCGAAGCATTCGCGCGTAAAAGATAGATGTTCTGCACAGATTGATCGGTGTGCGGAGCTGGTCGGCGGCGCGGCGCCGCATCCAGTGTCGGGACACGCCGTGAATCCATCCCTGGAGGCTCGGTGGCGACATCCATGTCGCCACACGGTCCCGCCACCGGACGCGGCACCACGCTCCCGATATTGCTACCGCTGATCGGCAAGCAATGCTTTCAGGCACACGTGCAAGCGCCCGCAGTAGAGCGAGGCATTCGCGTAAAACCGCAGGTATCGAGCGGCCTTACTCCTGCCGGCCCGGATCCGCCGAGATCAATCGGGTGACATCCAGCAGCGCCGCCGGCAGATGCATGCCGCCGGGTGCGACCAGATAGCGCGGGCGCCAGGTCGGGGCGAACTTCGACTTGAAGCGGCGCAGGCCGCTGAAGCCATAGAAACGCTCGCCATGACGTGCGACCAGGCTGGCGAAGCGATTCCAGCGGCCGGCCAGGCGATGCTCGGCCAGGCCCGACAGCGGTGCCATGCCCAGCGAGAAGCGCGTATAGCCGTTGGCTTGCCCCCACAGGAACAGCTCGATGAACAGGAAATCCATTGTGCCCTTGGGTGCCTGTGCGCTGTGCCGCATCAGGTCCACCGACAACTCGCCGCCGGCCGGCGCCCACCACACATTGGCGAAGGCCACGATTTCGCCTTCCGCCTCGGCCACGGCCACCGGGAAGCGGCGCAGATAGTCCGCATCGAAGCTGCCCAGCGAGAAGCCCTTCTCTTCGCCTGACTTTTCTTCCAGCCATTGTTCGGACACTTCGGACAGGCGCGGCAATACCGCATCCACCTGTTCGGGCTGCAGCATGCGGAAGGTCAGGCCGCCGCGCTTGCCGCGGTTCCAGGCCTGGCGCAGATCGGCGCGGTCGCGGCCCTCGAGGGTGAAGCCTTCCAACGGCACGATCGCCTCTTCGCCCAGTTTGACCAGCGTCAGGCCCATGTCTAGGTAGGTCTGCCAGTATTTTTCGCCGACCTGGTAGAACACCGGGCGCAGGCCCATATGGTCGGCCTCCTCGCGGAAGCGCCAGATCAGGGCGCGCGCGACCTCCGGTGGGCCGACCGGGTCGCCCATCGAGATCAGCGAGCCACCGTAACGCTGCATCATCACAAACCCGCGGCCCTGCTCGTCGAGCAGGAAGGCCTTGTCGCCGGTCAGCGCCAGGCAGGCCTGGGTGTCGGTGCTGATAGCCAGGATCGGCGCCAGCGTCTGCAGGGTCTGCGCATCGGCGGACGGCATCGGGCGGCGGCCGCCACGCAGCAGGCGCGCCATGCCGAACACGATCACGCCCACGCACAGGATCAGCGCCGCGCGCAGCGCACGTGGCGCGTTGGCCGAGGTGGCGAATTCCCACCACAGGTCGTTGCTGTATTCGACGTGGCTGTAGACGAAGAACAGCAGCCAGAACGTGGCCACCAGCACCAGGCCGAGGTTGCTCAGCCAGCGCCACGACCAGGCTTCGTCCAGCAGCGCGCCCTGGCGGTAAAACTCGCGGCGTGCCGCCCAAAGCGCCACTGCGGCCAGTGCCGCCGACAACGACACCGAGATATGGCTGCCGCGCAACAGCGACAGCGGCGGCAGCAGGATGCACACGCCCAGCGCCAGCACCCAGGCCGCATGGCTGCGGCGTTGCAGGCCCTGGCCGATCAGCAGCAGCACCATGCCGCCCAGGCTGACCAGCAGATGCGAGGTTTCGATCAGTGGCAGCGGCGCCACTTCCTGGCGCGCGCGCGGGGTGGGCAAGGTGCCGTCGATGACCAGCGCCGCACCCACCGCAAACACCGCCAACGCCAGGATCTGCGGCAGCCACGGGCGCAAGGCCTTCCATACCGTGCGTGCGGTGCTGGCGCTGGCGCGCACCGGTGCGCCCAGGCCGGAGGCTGCCGCCATCGCCACCGAGATCAGCAGCGGCACGATGTAGTAGGTGACCCGGTAGGCCAGCGCGGCGGCCAGCACCGCGGCGGGGGTGACGTGCGGCAGCAGCTTGAGCAGGCTCCACTCGAACACGCCCAGGCCGGCCGGCACTGTGGAGATCAGCCCGGCGACCACCGCCACCAGCCAGATGCCGATAAACCCGAAGTAGCCGGTGCCCGGGTCCGGCGGCAGCAGCACGTAGAACGCGGCGGCCGCCAGGCCCAGCTCGACCACGCTCAGCGCGGTCACGCCCAGTACCGTGGTGCGGTCGGGCAGCCAGAAGCGATGACTGCGGATCCCGAATTCGCGGCCCTGTCTGCCGACCAGCCCCAGCATCGCGACGTAGCCGACCAGCAAGGCGATGCCGGCGATGCGGATGCCTTCTGCGGCAATCGGCAAGGCACGCGCAGCCGCTTCCGGTTCCAGCAGCAGCGCCAGGCCAAGCAACACCCAGGCGCCGAAGATGAAGCCCAGCGTGCTCATCAGCACCACCTGGCCGATTTCGGCCAGGGTCAGCCCGACGCTGCCATAGCCGCGCAGGCGGACCGCGCCGCCGGTCAGGGCGGCAAAGCCCAGCGTCTGCCCCACCGCATGCGCCATGAAGGCGGTGATGCCCACGCGCGCCGGATGCAGTCGCTTGCCGGTGCGCTTGAGCCCGATCCAGTCAAAGCCCACCAGGCAGGCGTAGCTGCTCAAGCCCAGCAACAGGGTGAGCGCGATCTGGCCGGCACCCAGGGCGCGGAAGGCCTGGCGGATCTGCCGATAGCCATGGTCGGTGAATTGCCCCGACAGCGCGTGCAGCGCCATTGCCAGGATTGCCAGGCTGATGATCACCGGCAAGGCGCGGCGCCAGCCGCTGGCCGGCGCTTGGGAAGACACGGAGGTATCCGTCATGAGGGAAACGGGATCTGCTGAAGGGGAAGAAGGGCACATGCACGGTGCGTGCCGTGCGGGCGGTTGCTCTGCATGGGACGGTCGGTGTCAAGGTACATGCAGGGTGATCGCGTGGATGCCGAATGAGGTGAACGCAGGGTTCGGTCGCGCCGACAGGTGTCGGCTCAGGACGGCCGCGCGCATCATAGGGCATCGCCGCGCCCACGTGCCGCAGGAGACCGATATGGACACGATGACTGTTGCAACACAGACAGGCTGCTGATGGAAGATCAACACAACAGCGGCACTGCGATGCCACCCGGGTCTTCCCGCCCGCCACGCTGGGCCGGGCAGGCCGGCGCAGTCGCCGCCTGCACGGGCCTGGCCTTCATCGCCTTGATCCTGCTGCTGCAATGGCTGCGCGGCGATCTGGACTGGATCGACGCACAGCTGAGCGCGTATCTGCACGGCGCCTACGGGCTGCTGTTGCGCACGGCCTATTGCGTGCTGGCTGCCGCGATGGCGTGGATGGCGCTGGGCCTGCATGCGGCACTTGCACCGCCCGCGCGCAGCCGCACCGTGGTGGGGCTGTTCTGGGCGGCGGCGGTGGGCCTGTGCATGGTGTCGATCGGCGATAGCTGGATGCCGGAGCTGGCGCCCGATGCGGCGATGCCGGTGCACCTGCTCTCGGCCGACATGACGTTTCTGTGCGTGATCGCGGCGGTGTTGCTGCAGTCCTGGTACTTCCGCCGCGACCGGATGTGGCAAGGCCACTTCGCCGCCGCGTTCGGCCTGGGGCTGTGCGCATTTGCGGTATTGCTGTTCCACGTCACGGTCACCAGCGCGCCGCTGGGCATCAGCCAGAAGAGCGCCATCGTGTTGATCGTGGCCTGGATGGTGCGGGTGGGGGCGTGGTTGGCGCAGCACGTGCGCGCCGGGGCTGCACGTTTGCCGCATTCGCGGGACAATGCCCGGGTCAATCAACCGTAGGAAGTCTGAAAATGCTGCAGCGATTCGATGCGGGTCCGCGGATGTCGGAAATGACCGTCCATGGCGGCGTGTGCTACCTGGCCGGCCAGATTGCCGAAGACACCAGCCAAGACATCACCGGGCAGACCCGCCAGGTGCTGGGTGAAATCGACAAGTTGCTCGCGCAGGCGGCCAGCGACAAGACCAAGATCCTGCGTGCGGAAATCTTCCTGGCCGACATCGCCGATTTCGACGGCATGAACAAGGCCTGGGACGAATGGGTGCCGCACGGCTTCACCCCGGCGCGCGCCACGGTCGAAGCCAGACTGGCGCGGCCGGAATGGAAGGTGGAAATCGTGATCACCGCTGCGGCGAGCTGATCACAGCGCGGCGCGCGGAGCGCGGCTCGATCGCGCGCCGACGCCGTGTCATCTGCGCGCATGCGCTCGGACAAGCGTCGCAGCATTGTCTGAAGGACAGTGGCGAAAGCTGATCGCAGGTCGGCTTGACAGCATCGCCAGCGCGCTTGTCGGCGCACCCCATGATTGGAGCGCCGACATGTCGCGCTTCACTCACGTGGGCCGCCTCGTCGTTTCGACGCGCGCGCGTGCGCGATCAGCGTTTGACGAAGCGGTAATGCGCCACGCCCCATTCGCGGCCCTGGTCGTAACCGAACAGCTCGGCGCAGGCCAGCCAGAACATCCGCCAGCGCTGCCACCAGCGCTGCGCATCGTCGCCATAGGTCTGCCGTAGTAGCGGCATGATCTGCTCGCGGTGGCGGTCCTGGTTTTCCAGCCAGGCGTTGGCGGTTTTTTCGTAATGCTCGCCCGACAGCACCCAGCGCTGTTCGATGATGACGTCCTGCTGGAAATGCAGCAGGGTGTCGGCCGCCGGCATCAGCCCGCCGGTGAAGAAATGCCGTCCCATCCAGTTGTCTTCGCCGGCCACTTCGAACGGGTAGGCCAGGTCGCGGTGACAGAAGATATGCACGAACAGCTTGCCGCCTGGCGCCAGCCAGCTGCCGACACGTGCCAGCAGCTCGCGGTAGTTGCGCATGTGTTCGAACATCTCCACCGACACCACGCGGTCGAAGTTGCCCGGCGGCAGCGCCAGCGCGTTGACGTCGGCGGTGATGACCTGCACGTTGCTCAATCCGCGCACGCGGCACTGCTCCAGGATGTGCGCGCGCTGCGGACGCGAGTTGGACACCGCGGTGATGGTGGCGCCGGGATAGCGCTCGGCCATCCACAAGGTCAGCGAGCCCCAACCGCAGCCCAGCTCCAGGATGCGTTGGCCGTCGGCCAGTTCGGCGCGCTCGCCGTACAGCGCCAGCATGCGTTCTTCGGCCGCATCCAGATCCGGCGTGGTGGCGTCCCAGTAGCAGCTGCTGTACTTGAGCCGGCGGCCCAGGCACAGGGTGAAGAACTGCGGCGGCAATTCGTAGTGCTGGCGATTGGCGGCATCGGTTTCGATCGCGATGGCGCTGGCACGCAGGCTGTCGATGAAGGCGCGTTGGCGTTCGCCGCTGGCGTCGGCACCGCCGGTGCGCTCATCGTGCAGGCGTTGCGCACACAGCCGGCGGATGCCGTAACGCAGTGCGGCGTCGGGCAGCACGCCGGATTCGGCCAGCCGGGTGGCGAAGGATTCTTCGGGCAGCGAGGAGGGCGGGATGGTGACAGTGGACATACGACTCTCTAGGCGACTCAGGACGAAGGGGGAAGTGGGAAAAACGCGCTGGTGCTGCGCTGGTATTGCGCGTAGTCCTCACCACGCGAGCGCAGCGCCTGCTGCTCGGTGTAGGGAATGCCGGTGAAGCGATACAGGAATACGAACATCACCACCGGCCCCAGCGCAGCCAGGGCAAGCGGCCACGGCCCGGCACCGACGGCCAGCGCCAGATAGGCGAACCAGTGCACGAACTCGAAGAAGTAGTTGGGATGGCGCGAATACCGCCACAATCCGCTGCGGCAGGTGACGCCACGATTGGCAGGGTTGGCCTTGTGCGCAGACAGTTGCCGGTCGGCCAGGGCTTCGCCACCGACCGCGATCAACCACACCGCAATCGCCAGCGTGCTCCACGCGCTCCAGGCCGGAGTCGGGTTGCTGGCAGCGGCCAGAAACGGCACACAAAACAGCACCACGACCACCGCCTGCGCCAGGAAGAAGCCCAGGAATTTGCGTTGGTCGCCGTTCCAGTGCTCGCGCAGGGCGCGATAACGGCCATCTTCGTGCGGGTCGCCGAACACGCGCACGCCCAGATGCAACGCCAGGCGCGCGCCCCAGACACCGCCGAGCACGCCGACCAGCACGCGCGGCAGCAGCGCGCCATCGGACATCCACGCGCAATACGGCGCTGCCACCGCCAGACACGCGGCCCACAGCACGTCGACCGGGCCGGCATTGCCGCTGCGGCGTTGCCACAGCCAGCCGACCACCATCACCACGCTCGCAAACACGCCCACATGCAGCAGCGGCCAGGCATTCATTGCAGTTCTCCCCTCAGGTGTTCAGGCGATGGTCGCGCGAGGCGGCGTGCATACAGCGACAACAGACCGCAGGCCACGCCCCAACCGATGCCGACCGCGACCGCCGCATGCAGCTGCGGCGGCTGGAATTGCACTGCCTGCCAGCTGCGCTGCGCCAACCAGTACGAAAACGGCCCGAAGATCGCGCCCAGCAGCACCGCCAGCCACGGCCGCTGCATCACCGACGCCAGCGAATGATTGAGCGTGAGCGCAAAGCCCAGCCACAATGCCAGGATCCAGGCCGGCGCCAGCAGGGTGCCCGGCCACGGTGCGGCATAACGCACCCAGCCTGCGGCGGCCAGCGTGGTGTCCAGCAGCAAGCCCAGCGACAGCGCGGCGACCAGCAACTGCAGATCGCCCGGCGCACGCCGCGACGGCCACAGCTGATACAGCGCGAACAGCGCCAGTACCAGCAGGGTAGGCCAGACGCGCGCCTGTGCGGCCGCGCTGACGGCCACCAGCCACAGCACCTGCAGGCCCAAATAGTTGCCGAGCTGCTTCATGCGTGAACGGGAAGGCCGGGCACGAACTGCGGCGGGCGTGCGCCCGGCTTGCTCAGCCATAGATGCACATCGCCGATCGAGCGTTCCAGGAAGCCGGCTTCGCAATAGGCCAGGTAGAACTCCCACATGCGGATGAAACGCTCGTCATAGCCGAGCGCGCGCACCTGCGGCAGCTGCGCCATGAAGCGCTGCCGCCAGGCGCGCAGCGTCAACGCGTAGCTCGGCCCGATGTCTTCCAGGTTGAACAGGCGCAGGTCGCTGGCGCGTGCGATTGCGCCGGTCATCGCCGCCACCGACGGAATGAAGCTGCCGGGGAAGATGTGCCGCTTGATGAAGTCCACCGAGCGCAACGCCTGCGCATAGCGATGGTCTTCGATGGTGATGGCCTGGATCAGCGCCTCGCCATCGTCGGCCAGCAGGCTGCCGACCTTGGCGAAATAGGTGTCCAGATACTGATGGCCGATCGCCTCGATCATCTCGATCGACACCACCCGGTCGTAGCGCCCGTCCAGATCGCGATAGTCGCGCAACAACACGCTGACCCGGTCGCTCAGGCCGGCCGCGGCGATGCGCTGGGTCGCCAGTTCGAACTGCTCGCGCGAGATGGTGGTGGTGGTGACGCGGCAGCCATGCTCGCGTGCAGCGTGCAGCGCAAAGCCGCCCCAGCCGGTGCCAATTTCCACCACATGGTGTTGCGGGCCGAGCCGCAGTTTCTGGCAGATGCGTTCGAGCTTGCGCGTGGCTGCGCGCTCCAGTGCGGCCTCGCCCTGGGCTTCTTCGCCCTCGACGAAGATCGCCGAGGAGTACATCAGGTTCTCGTCCAGGAACAGGCGGAATAACGGGTTGCCCAGATCGTAATGCGCGGCGATGTTGCGCCGGCTGCCGCTGCGGGTATTGCGTGCGAATGCATGCAGGCTGCGCATTGCCCAGCCGCCCAGTCGCGCGGTACCGGTCTCCATCGCATCCAGGCGCTCGCGATTGCGCAGCAGCAGGCGCATCAACGCGACCAGATCGTCGCATTGCCATTGCCCGTCCATGTACGACTCGCCGGCACCGACGCTGCCATTGAGCGCGGCCTGGCGATAGAAGCCGGGGTCGATGACGCGCAACTGCGTCTGCAGCGCATCCGCACCACTGGCGTTGCCGAGGGTGGTGACGTCATCGGCTTCGTGCAGCTGCAACTGTCCATCGCGCAGCTCGCCGAGCGTGGCCAGCAGCCGCTTGCGCAACAGGCGGTCCGTCCAGGAAGCCGCGCGCGGCGCAGCGGTGTCGGGCAGGGACGTGGCGTTCATCGGGGTTCTCGCACAGGCGGATGAGGGTGATCGTGGACGGGGTTGCCGCGTAGCCACAGGCGCAGGGCCTGCCAGTGGATGGCCAGCACCACCTGCACGGTCATCAAGGGGTAGGCCAGCAGCGTGCGCGCCAGGGTGCGTGCGTTGAGCGGCTGGCGTTGCAGGACCAGGGTGGCATCGAAGCGGCGCGTGCCACGCTCGCTGCCTGCGCCACCGGCGTCAGGATGAGCGGCCGGCGTATCGCCGCCGGGCGCATCCAACACCTGCATATGCACGCGCAATTGCGCATCCGGCACGCTGAAACGCCAGTCGTACTGATGCTGCATGCCCATGAACGGCGAGACATGGAAGCGCTTGTCGAAGCGCCAGGCATGCACGTCGCGATGCGTGCGCGCCTGCGCGACCGGCAGCACGTAGGTATGGCGCTGCTGCCAGGGCGTATTGGTGATTTCCGCAACGATCCAGCGCAGGCCACCGTGGCGATCGAAGCAGTAGTAGAAGCTGACCGGATTGAACACGTGGCCGAAGTAGCGCAGATGCGTGAGCAGGCGGATCGCGCCATCGGGGCGCTCGCCGGTCTGGGTCTGCACGCAATCGCGCACGGCCTGGTCCAGCGGAACGTTCGGATCGCCGAGATAATCGCTGCGCCGGAACTGCGCCAGGTTGGCGCGCCCCACCGACCACAGCCAACGCCGCGCGAACACCGCATCGAGCTCGGACAGATCCAGGTACATCAGGAACAGCCGGTAGCGAAACGCCAGCGCTCTGGGCGCAAACCGACGGTGCCGCACCCAGCCGGTGTAGATTGCGCTGCGCAGTGTGCCGGCCACGCTACCCGCACCGCTGTCCTCGCCCGGAGGCAGCGGTACCGCATCGGGGCTGGCTTCGCGCAGCAGCTGCATCACCAGTCCACTCCCAGGCCACGGGCCACGTCCACGCCGCTGCGCAGGCCGTCTTCGTGAAAGCCGAAGCCCCATGCAGCGCCGGCAAACCAGGTGTGCTGCAGGCCCTGGATCTCGGCCTTGCGCGTCTGCGCGGCGAGCGCGGCGGCGTTCTGCACCGGGTGGCGGTAGCGCATGCGCCGCAGCACCTTGTCCGGCGCGATGTCGTGATCGCGATTGAGGCTGACGATGAACGGCTGCGGCGCATCGATCGACTGCAGGGCGTTCATCCAGTAACTGACCGTGCACGGCGCCTGCGGGTCGGCCGGCACATGCGCATTCCACGCTGCCCAGGCGCGGCGGTCGCGCGGCAGCACGCTGGCGTCGGTGTGCAGGACGGTGTCGTTGTCCTGGTAGGTGATGCCGCCCAGAATCTGCTGCTCGGCCGCCGTGGCGTCGCTGAGCAAGGCCAGGGCATCGTCGGCATGGCAGGCCAGCACCACGTTGTCGAAGTGCTCCTCGCCACGCAGGGAGCTGAGAACCACGCCGTTGGGCGCGCGCCGGATCGCATGCACCGGCGTGGACAGGCGCTCGAGCACCTGCCAGCGCCGACGCAGCGCACGCACGTAGCTGTTGGAGCCGCCGCGCACCACCTGCCATTGCGGACGCCCGCTGAGCTGCAGCATGTGGTGATTGGCCATGAAGCCGATCAGCTGGCCCATCGGAAATTCCAGGATGCGTTGCGAGGGCGATGACCACAACGCCGAAGCCATCGGCACCAGATGCTGGTCGCGAAACGCGTCCGAGTAGCCATGCCGCTGCAGATACGCGCCCAGCGTGCTGAAGCGCTCTTCGCTGTGCAGCACCGCCGGTGCCTGCCGATAGAAACGGCGCAGGTCGGCCAGCATGCCCCAGAAGCGCGGGCTGAGCAGGTTGCTGCGCTGGCAGAACAGTCCGCTCAGGCTGCCGGCGTTGTATTCGAGCCCGCTGCGCGCATCGTGCACCGAAAAGCTCATCGTGGTCGGCTGCGCGGCCACGTCCAGCTCGGCGAACATGCGCGTGAGCAGCGGATAGTGCTGCGGGTTGAACACGATGAAGCCGCTGTCTACCGCATAGCGCTGGCCGTCCAGCTGGATGTCGTGCGTATGCGTATGCCCGCCCAGATAATCGGCGGCCTCGAACAAGGTGACTTCGTAGCGGCGCGACAACAGCCACGCTGCGCCCAGGCCGGCGATCCCGCTGCCGACCACGGCAATCCTGCCCTCGCTCATCGGCTCACCCGCTCGGCACGTTGGGTGAGCGATTTCGGCATCGGTTTGAGGTCCCACACCAGGCCCACCCACGACATCGCGGTGAGCCCGTACCAGGTGACGTCGTACTCCCACCAGCGCAGGCCCTGGCGCGCGGAGCCGGGAAAGAAATGATGGTTGTTGTGCCAGCCCTCGCCGAAGGTGAGCAGTGCCAGCAGCCAGTTGTTGCGGCTGTCGTCGCGGGTGTCGAAGCGCCGGCTGCCGAAGCGGTGCGCCAGCGAATTGATGGTGAAGGTGGCATGGAACAAGGCCACGGTGGAGATCACAAAGCCCCACACCAGCAGCTGCGCACCGTTGGTCTTCAATGCGGGCGCGGCAACCGCCAGCCAGTCGCCGAGCAGGTACAGCCCGATCGCCAGCAGCACCGGCATCACGATGTCGAAGCGGTCCAGAAAGCGCAGCTCGGCAAAGCGACGCAGGTCGGGGATGACCTCCCAATCGGTGCGGAAGTTGCGCGGGGTCAGGAACCAGCCGGTGTGGCTCCACCAGAAGCCGTGCTGCGCCGGCGAATGCGGATCGCGGCCGGTGTCGGTATGGCGGTGATGGTTGCGATGATGCGCGGCCCACCACAGCGGCCCGCGTTGCACGCAGGTGGCGCCGAGGGCCGCAAACAGGAACTGCAGCACGCGCGAGGTCTTGAACGCGCGGTGCGAGAAATAGCGGTGATAGAACCCGGTCAGCGCGAACATGCGCAGTGCGTACAAGGCCACCGCCACGCCGACCGCGAACCAGGACGCACCGACCCAGAACACCGCCAGGCAGGCCAGGTGCAGCGCGATGAAGGGCAGGGCACGCAGCCAGTCGATGCGGTCTGCGCGTGCCTCGTCCAGCGGCTCGTCGGTTTGCGAATCCACCCAACGACGCAGGCTGCCGGTGCGTGCTGCGAGCCACCCGAGACAGCGGGTTTCGGCAGGCTGCGGCGGCGCGGCATGTGGGTCAAAGCCAGTACTCGGCACGCGTGGTTCTCCGTGTGTAGTCGTGACCCTTTACGGACGCCGCCGGCAAACAGATGCACCAGCCGGTTTGATCGTCGCATGCGTGCGCGCGCTTGGCGTGCCGGTGCGAACGAATCGCGCAATTGCGCACACATTCAACGGCGCACGCCAGGGTTGAGGCGGATGAGGCTGTTGCTTGGAAGCCGCCGCCTGCGACGTGGTCGCAGGCGGCGTCAGGCGCGCCGGATCAGGGCGCCATTGCCAGTGTGCTGATGCCGCCCTTGGCCACTACGGTCCCGGTGGCAATGCCGCCCGGTGCGCCGCCTGGCGGCTCCAGCGTAACGGCCAGAATGGCCTCGTTGCTGAGCATGGGCATCAGCTGATCGGGAATCTGCGCGCGGCGTGCCCGCTGGTCGTCGAAGGTACCCATCGAATGCGCCTTGCCGTCCGGCGTGATCAGCCACAACTCGGGCACCTTGTCGGCGGTGGCGGTGCGGTCCAGCGGCGTCACCGTGATGGTGTGCTTGTCGGCATCCATCAAGGCGACATAACCCGGGCGGCCGTCTTCGGTGGCCAGCGTGGAGGTCATCGCGATACCGGTTGCCGGCGCGGTGGTCGCAGGCGGCGTAACCGGTGTCTGCACCACCGGACCGGTGCCCGGCGGCGGCTGCACCGGTGCCGGCGGCGTGCGCAGGTTCAACAGCGCCAGCACGCAGACCGCGGCAGTGGCCAGGCCAGCGGCGCTTGCCCAGCGCCAGAACCGCACGCTGTTCCACACCGCTGGCTTTGGCGTGCCTGACGGCGGCGTTGCCGATGGCGCGGAGGCCACCGCATGCAACGGCGTATCGAAGCCCAGCGTCTGGCGGATGCGTGCCCAGACCTGGCCGGGCGGCGTCACTGCGGCGATTTCGTCCAGCAACGGCGCCAGATGTTCCTGCCACTGCGTCACCGCCTGGGCGAACTGGCCGTCGGTGGCGACGCGTTGTTCGGCAGCCAGGCGCTGGTCGGCGCTGAGCAGGCCCAGCACGTATTCGCCGGCCAGCACGTCGCGCGGCGGTTCCTGGTCGATGGGAAAGGGCGTGCTCATCGTTCCAGACATGCCTTGAGTTTGGCCAGGCCGCGGCGGATCCAGCTTTTGACCGTGCCGATCGGTGTGTCGGTGCGCGCGGCGAGTTCTTCGTAGGTGATGCCGTCGAAAAACGCGGTGCGGATCAATTCGCTGCGCGGCGGCTCCAGCTCGGCCAGGCAATGGTCGATGCGGCGGCGCGTGCTGGCGCGCTCGGTGCGCTCCAGCGGCGAGGCATCGCCGGCGCGCAATTCGCCGGCATCGTCCAGCGCCACATTGCGGCGTTGCGGTGCATTGGCGCGCAGATGGTCGATGGCCTTGTTGCGCGCGATCATCGCCAACCAGGTGAGCCCGCGTGCACGGGTGGGATCGAACTGCCCGGCCTTGTGCCAGATCAGCGTGAACACGTCCTGCAGCACCTCTTCGGCTTCGGCACGTTGCGGGATCATGCGCAGGCAAACCCCGAACAGTTTGGGCGAGGTCTGCCGGTACAGCGCCTCGAAGGCATGCCGGTCGCCGCCCGCGGTGGCGGTCAGCAGTCGTCCGGCTTCATCGTCGTCGTGGCCAGGGATGGCACTCATGCGGTCGGGCGTTTTTTGAGGTGAGGGCGATGCTACCGGACTGTGCTGATGCTGTCCTTCACTTGCGCTGAAACCACAGTAGCACTGCCGCGAGCAGCAACAGGATCTCGACCCCTGCCAATGCCACCGTGGGTGCGGAGACCGGCCACAGGCGCGCCAGCGAGACGCTGCGGAACAGCACGATCGGCACGTAGAACGCGAGTGCGACCAGCAGGCCGGTGCGCGGTTGATCGATCCATGCGAAGTAGCCGAACAGGAACGCCATGCCCAGCTGCAGGCCGCCGTAGATGACCAGGTATTCCGATTGCCCGGCCGGCGAGAGCTGGGTGTAACCCACGACATTGGCGGTCTTGGCCGGCGAGAGCGTGCACCAGATCGCCAGGACGACGTAGAGCACTGCGTTGATCCAGAGGTAGGCCTTGGCCATGGCGATGGTCCTGTAGGGGAAAGGGATGACCGGGCCGTTGTACGCAACCGCGTGTGGTCGAACGTGAAGATGGCAGGTGTCTGGCTCACGGGGCGCTGCAACTCCTGGCCAGCGGCTGCTCGCGCGCCTGGCGCAGCTCATCGGCGCCGACGGCACGCGCAGCGGTGTCCGGAAAAACGATGCGAACATGCGGATAGCGGCCGTGGTCGTCGCGCAGATTGCCCACGCCACGGAATTGCAACAGACGCTTGTCGGCGATGGCATAACGCACTTCGAGCGAGGGCACCGCCGCGCCGTACCAGGCATCCAGGCTCAAGCGAAACCGGCGCTCGCCGCCGGTATCGCCGATGCGCTCGACACGGAACGCCAGCTGGCGTTGCAGGCTGGGCAGCACGAAGTCCACGCGTTGCGGCGCGCTGGCGAGCGCCTCCCAGTTGTTGCGCAGGTAGGCATCGAAGCCGGCATCGATCACGCGTGGGCCGTCGTCGGCCGGCAGTGGCGTGCGCTGCTCGGCCTTGCCGGGCTCCTGCTGGAACATCTCGCGCACGCCGTTGCGTTGCCGCACGCCCTGGCGATAGCCGTCGCGGCCGTCGATCAGGCTGAAGTCGGGCGAGCTGCCGCCGCCATCGACCTGCTTGCGCGCGAACGGGCGCCCATCCGGGCAGCGATACAGCACCACGCGTCCGCCATCGCCGAGCAGCCAGTGCGACTCGCGATAGCGCAGCGCGCCGCTGTCGCCATCGAAGGCATCGCCATCCACACGGGTGACCGCAGCCGCACTCAGCGGCAGGCCGCCCAGCACCAGCAGCAACAACGGCGGAATCGGCCGGCAGACGGTGGCGAGCGCGGCAAGGGCGGCGGCGAGTGGGCGCATCGGCGGATTCCTCGATGGGAGTGCCTACCAATACGAGCGCATCCGCAGCACGGATGCGCCGGACGCGTCAGGACGTTCCCGACAAACAGGGCGTCGTTGGCGGCCGGTGCCGATGGTCAGGGATGGCGTCGCGGTGCGATACGCGCAACGCTGGCCAGCGCTGTGTCGGATGCATGCCGACTCGCCAGCGTGTCAGCCGCCTGGGTGCAGCGTGATGCAGTCCACCGGGCAGGCCGGCAGGCACAGCTCGCAACCGGTGCACAGCGCGGCGATCACCGTATGCATGTGCTTGGCGCCGCCGACGATGGCGTCCACCGGGCAGGCCTGGATGCATTTGGTGCAGCCGATGCAGTCGGCCTCCACGATCCAGGCCACCTGCGGCGGCGTGTGGCTGCCACGGCTGCGGTCGTATGGGCGTGCAGGACGCTGCAGCACGTGCGCCAACGCGCGTGCCCCGGCGTCGCCGCCGGGCGGGCAGTGATCGACGTCGGCCAGGCCATTGGCCATGGCTTGCGCATACGGGCGACAGCCGTCGTAACCGCACTGGCCGCACTGGGTCTGCGGCAGCAGGCGGTCGAGGCGTTCGACCAGATCGGGCGATGAGGCAGGCGTTGCGATGTGCATGTCAGTGCAGCAGGTTGCCGCGATACCAGCGCTGCTGCGCCAGCGCCAGCATCGGTTTGTCCTCGCGGCTATCGCCGTAGGCATGCACGCATTCGTAGTGCGACAGGTCGTAGCGCAGGCGGATCTGCGCGGCCTTGTGCGGACCGCAATCGCCATCCGCATAGCGCCCGCTCAGCACGCCGGCGTGGTGTTCCAGCTTGTTGCAGATCAACGACAGGTCATGCTGGGCGCACCACGGCTGCAGATACAGGTCCAGCGAGCCGGACACCAGCACCACTTCATGCCCCTGCGCCTGGTGCCAGTCGATGCGTCGCATCATCTGGGCACGCAACATCCCGGGCAAGGCGTTGCGTGCATGGTCAGCCCCATGGGCGGCCATCTCATCCAGCGAGCGACCACTGAAGACCAGGTGCGTGACGCGCGCACGCAAGGCGTGTGCGGAGACCAGCCCGACCCGATAGCCGAACACCCACGGACCGGCCTGCCACTTCGCCGTCGCCAGCTGCGCAGGCGTCGCCACCTTGCGCAGGAAGCGCGCATAGCTGTCGCAGGTGGTGATGGTGTGGTCGAAGTCGAACAGGGCCAGGTGCATGGGGGCGGGGATTGGGGAGTCGGGAGTGGGGATTGGTTGGAGGCGTAGTGTCTGTACCTTCTCTCACCGGGAGAAGGTACCCCGCAGGGGCGGATGAGGGGTCGGGCCAGGCACGCGTGTCAGGTCTCCCTCAACAATGAGCTGTAGCTTCTACGATTCCCGATTCCCGATTCCCGATTCCCGCCCCCAATCCCGCTTCACCGCACCGGCATCCCCGGCTGCGCACCACCATCGGCGTCCAGCAGTGCCAGCGCGCCGCCGTCGAAGCCGGCCGACAGGATCATGCCTTCGCTGATGCCGAAGCGCATCTTGCGCGGGGCCAGGTTGGCGATGAACACCACGCTGCGGCCGACCAGCGCTTCCGGTTCGCCATAGCTGGCGCGGATGCCCGAGAAGATCTGGCGCTTGCCCAGTTCGCCGGCATCCAGTTCGAAGCGCAGCAGCTTGTCCGAGCCTTCCACGAATTCGCACACCAGCACCTTGCCGATGCGCAGGTCGAGCTTGGCGAAATCGTCGATGCCAATAAGACCTGTATTCGAAACGGACGTAGGGGGATTGGCCGGCGTAGCCGCTTTTGCATCGGTTTTGGCCACTTTTGCAGTGCTGACGGTGGCCGCAGCCTGGGTTGCGGGCGCGGCCATGGTGTCTTTTGAAGCGTCGGTCATGGCGTCGATCAGTTTGGGGTCGATACGGGTGAACAGGGCGGTGTAGGGCTGGATCACGTGCGCGGTCAGCGGGCGGGCGACGTCTTCCCAACTGGTCATCGGTGCCGACAGGAAGGCTTCGGCCTCGGCACAGGTGCGCGGCAGGATCGGCTTGAGCGCGGCCACCAGGATCCGGAACAGGTTCAGGCCCTGCGTGCACACCGATTGCAGTTGCGCATCGGCGCCGTCCTGCTTGGCGATCACCCACGGCTTGGTGTCGTCGATGTACTTGTTGGCCTCGTCGGCCAGCGCCATGGTCTGGCGGATCGCGCTGGCCGCATCGTTGCGCTCGTAGGCCTCGCGGATCGGCGCCAGCGCGGCGACGAAGCGGTCGTACTGCGCCGGGTCGGGCAGGGCGTCGGCCAGTTTGCCGTCGAAGCGCTTGCCGATGAAGCCTGCGCAGCGGCTGGCCAGGTTGACGAACTTGCCGACCAGATCCGCATTCACCCGCGCGATGAAATCGCCAAGGTTGAGGTCCAGGTCGTCCACGCCGCCGGAAGACTTGGCCGCGAAGTAATAGCGCAGCGCCTCCGGTTCCAGGCCCACGTCCAGGAAGGTCCGCGCCATCACGAAGGTGCCGCGCGACTTGGACATCTTGGCGCCGTCCACGGTGAGGTAGCCGTTGACGTGCAGCCGGGTCGGCGCGCGATGGCCGGTGCCGTGCAGCACCGCCGGCCAGAACAGGCCGTGGAAATTGACGATGTCCTTGCCGATGAAGTGATGCAGCTCGGTCTGCGTGCCGGCCACCAGATGCGCATCGAAGTCTTCGCCCATCTGCGCGCACAGCGTCTTGAAGCTGCACAGGTAGCCGATCGGCGCGTCCAGCCACACGTAGAAATACTTGCCCGGCTGGCCGGGAATCTGGAAACCGAAATACGGCGCATCGCGCGAGATGTCCCAGGCGCGCAGGCCGCCTTCGGTGTCCAGCCATTCCTTGAGCTTGGCCTTGACCCCGGGCAGCGCCACATCGCCGGCCAGCCACTCGCGCAAAAATCCGTCGAAATGGCCCACTTCGAAGAAGAAATGCTCCGAGTCGCGCAGCTCCGGCGTGGCGCCGGAGATCACCGATTTGGGCTCCTTCAGCTCGGTCGGCGCGTAGGTGGCGCCGCAGATCTCGCAGTTGTCGCCGTACTGGTCGGCGCTGCCGCAGTTGGGGCAGATGCCCTTGATGTAGCGATCCGGCAGGAACATGCCCTTGGCCGGGTCGTAGAACTGCGCCACCGAGCGCCGGCTGATGTGACCGGCGGCCTCCAGCCTGGTGTAGAACGCCTCGGTGAGCGCGCGATTGACCGGCGAATTGGTCGAATCGTAATGATCGAAGGTCACCCCGAACGCGGCGAAATCGCGCTCATGGCTGGCCTGAATGTTGGCGATGAAGGCTTCCGGGGTGACCCCGGCCTTTTCGGCGGCGAGCATGATCGGCGTGCCGTGGGTGTCGTCGGCGCAGACGAACCAGGTCTTGTCGCCGCGCAGCCGGCGCGCGCGCACCCAGATGTCGGCCTGGATGTAGCCGACCAGATGGCCAAGATGCAGCGGCCCGTTGGCGTAGGGCAGGGCGGTGGTGACGAGTGCGGTGCGGGTCATGGCAGGCGTAATGCGGGGGACAGCCGATTATCGCATTAGTCGAGAGCCGGGATTGGGGCTGGGAATCGGGAATCGGGATTGGGGAATCGGTCAAAGCAGGGTCATGCGGCCATGTTGTCGAAGCGCGTAGGTGTTTGGCCGCGCGCGTAGCGTCAGGATGGGCACATGCAAAAAAGGCGCCCTCACGGGCGCCTGCTCGTACCGATTCCCCAATCCCGATTCCCGATTCCCGGCTATTCGCGAATCCAGGTCTGGGTCCGGCCCAACGCCTCGATGCCGACATAGCCGCGCATCTGCAGCTTCTTGCCGCCGTCGGTCAGGGTGACCTTGGCCTTGTAGGTCTTGCCCTTGGCCGGGTCGAGCACCGAGCCGCCGCTCCACACCGCGGTGCCGTCCGGCTTGAGGCCCCACAGGATGGTCATGCCCTTGATCGGCTTGCCCTTGAGCGCGCCATCGCACTTGTCGCAGGTCGGGTTGGGCCCGTGGTTGGACTGCAGGATGTCGACCACCTTGCCGCTCAGCGTGCCGTTGCCGAGCTGTTCGATCTGCACCACCGACTTGGGCTTGCCGGTCTCGTCGTCGATGGTCTTCCAGCGGCCCACCGGCGAATCGGCGGCCTGGGCCAGCAGCGAGGCGGCGGCCAGCGGCAGGGCCAGCATCAGGGTCTTGAAGGTCTTGCGCATGTGTCCCCTCCCAGGGATTGCTATGGCCGCCGTCGACGGCCTGACCGGAATGTATACCGTGGAGTATGGTGGCGGAAAGACGCGCTGCGGAATGCGTTCATTCGGCTACTGCAGCGTCACCTGCTTGCGGTTGTCTGCCGGCACGCGGTCGATCAGCTTGTTGTCCGGATCGAAGCCGGCTTCGACCGGCAGGCGGTCCACGGTCATGGTGAAACTGGGCGCGGCGCTGGTGACGTGCTGCCGTTGCAAGGCCAGCACCGGCGCTTGCGCGTCCTTGCCGGCCGGAGCGCCGTAGATCGCCACCTCGATCCAGTCGTCCAGCGGCACTGCATGCTCCTTGCCCTTGCCATCGGCCTGCAGCTTGGCCGCCTGCGTTTGCACGGTCACCTCGAAGCGGCCATCGGGGCGCTTGCGTGCCTGCGCGCTGACCACGCGGTTGTCGTAGAAGGTGATCTTCTCGAACAGGTCGGTGATCAGGCCTTGCTGGTCCGGGCGTGCCTCGGCCCGAATGGCCTGCAGCAGCTCGGCCGAGGTGGTGTAAGGCGGTTGTTGAAAGGCCTTGGCCGCTAGAAAGCGCTGCAATGCGCGATTGAGCGCCTGCTCGCCAATGTCCTCGCGCAGCCGATAGAACGCCAGCGACCCCTTGCGGTAGTGGATGTATTGCTGATCCTCCACCCGATACAGCGGCAATTCCTCGATGGCTTCGCCGCCACGGCCTTCCAGGTAGCGATCCAGCTCGTAGCGGAGGAAACTGCGCATATGCGCGCGTCCGTACTCGCGCTCCATCACCATCAACGCCGAATACTGCGCCAGCGATTCGGACAGCAGGGTGGCGCCCTGCACGTTCGCACCGATCACCTGGTGCGCCCACCACTGGTGCGCCACTTCGTGCGCGGTGACATAGAACACGTAGTCGATGTCGTTCTTGTCGCGCAGGTCGGCGATGAAGCCGATCGACTCGGAGTAGGGAATGGTATTGGCGAACGACTGCGCAAACCGCGCGTAGCCGGGGAACTCGATGATGCGCACCTGATGATGCTGATACGGGCTGAAGTTGGCTTCGTAATAGGCCAGCGATTTCTGCACGCTCTCGATCATGCGCTGCACGTTGTACGGATGCTTGGGGTCGTAATAGATCTCGATCGGGATGTTCTTGTAACGCGCCTTGCGCACTTCCCAGCGTGCCGACAGGTAGGCGTAGAAATTGAGCATGGGGCGATCCATCACGTAGCGGAAGCAGCGCCTGCCATTGCGTTGGAATTCCTGTTGCAGATAGCCCGGCGCCAGCGCGATCTGGTCCGGCGCGGTGCAGACGGTGCTGGCGAAAGCGAGCCAGTCGGCATCGTTGCTGACGTAGGTGTTGGCGCGCGCGGCCTGGTCTTCGAGCTTGGGCATGCGGGTGGGTTCGCCCAGGCCGCGCTTGCGGCGCTCGTTGCGGTCGCTGATCTCGGCCTGCGTGTTGTAGCCGAACCAGGGCAGCCGGGTGGTGTTGAAGAAGCTGCCGTTGGCGACCAGTTCGGTTTGCGCCTGCTCGGCGGTGAGGCCGTGCGGGTGCTGGTCCACGCGGAAGCGGAACACGCGCTCCTGCCCGGGCTGCAGCGGTGTCTGCAGGCGGTAGATGCGATAGCCGGCTGGGATATCGTGCGTGGTCAGCGTCTGCCCGCCCAGATCCACCTTGACCAGGCTGCGGTCGCCAGTGCGGCCCTGCATGCCGATGTGCACTTCGCTGATCGGTGTGGGGTGGGTGTTGCGCACCGTCCAGGTGGCATCGACCACGACCGACTGGGTTTCCGGATGCAGGTCGACGTGGTTGTCGACGGCGACGATGCGCGGCTGCGGCAGATCCTTGTACTTGCGGTAATCGCGCTCGTAGCGTGCCTGCAGGTCCAGCTGTTGTTCCGGCGACAGGAAGCTGTTGTAGACGTTGGTGTTCCAGTACAGCCAGCCGCCGATCGCCGCGAAGCCGAGCAGGGTGATCGCCAGGGCCGCACCGGTCGGGCTGCGCAGGCGCCGTAACGCCAGCCGCACGCGCTGGTGCAGGCCATGGCCCACGCCGCGCGGCCAGAACGCCGAGGACAGCAGGAGCAGCGCCAGCAGGAACACGCCCCAGTAGCCCTGGAACCACAACTGGCCGGGCAGGAAGTGCCCGTAGCCGTTCATGTCCGAATATGGCGCGTTGGGCCAACCGCCGAAGGTGTAGAGGTTCTGGGTGTAGTCGAGCATCGACAGCACCGATTGCCCGATCAACACCAGCATCAGCAGCGCATAGCCGACGAACTTGTTGTTGCTCAGCACCTGCAGCGCCAGCGCCATGCCGCCCATCAGCACGTACAGCACCGAGCCCAGCGCCAGCGTCTTGAGATACAGCAGCGGCTCGATGCTGGTATAGCCACGGCCCAGCTGCAGCGCGATCGAGGTCAACGCACCGGCGGCCTGGAAGCTGGCGATCACCGCCAGCAAGGCGACGAACTTGCCGAGCAGCGGCACCCAATCGGGGACCGGCATCGCGTCGGTGATGCCGTCGATGCGGTTGCTGCGCTCCTTCCACACCAGTTCGCCGGCATAGAACAGCACCACGATGATCAGCAGAAAGCTGTAGCTGTTCTGCAGCGCCTCCAGCATCAACGAGGTCACCGGCAGCACGGCAGTGCCGTAATAGCGCGCTTTGAACAGCGCGGTCGGAATGAAGTTGGCCAGGCCCAGCATCAGCAGCACCACGAACGGCGCGCTGCGCAGCACGCCCAGCGTGTCGAAGCGGATCTGGCGCAGCAGTTGCCGCCATGCAGTGGCCGCGCCAAAGCGCGGGGTGACCGTCAGGCGTGTCGTGCTGACGCGCGTGCTGGCGGGAGGTGCATCAGCGGGCGTAACCGACGCCACACCACGGCGCCGCCGCGTCCCGCTGCGCTCGGTACGGAACAGCGCGAAGGTGGCGGCAAACAACACACCGCTCATACCCAGCCACACCGCGCGATTGGCGAGCAGGTAACCGGTCAGCGGCGGCAACTGGTGGTTGCGCTGCTCCACCGACCAGTAGCGCAACGTCTGCGATAGCGCGCGAATGCCGAGCGGGTCGGCCAGCGTGGCAATCCACACATTGTCCAGGTCGGCCATCAGCGCACGGCTCACGCCGTACAGTACGAAGAACACGATCACGCCGATGTAGACCCACAGGATGCTGCGCGTGGTCACCGCCAGCACCGACAGCAGCGCGGTGGTGAACAGCAGGTTGGGCAGCACCAGTACCAGCAGCGACCACAGATAGGGCAGCACCGCGACCGGCCCGAGCCGCGCCTGATCGATCCACGGCATGAACTGCGCGGCGAACATGCCCAGCGCGATCACCACATACATCAGCATGCCGGCGATCAGTGCAGCACCGATGCGGCCGAGCAGGTAGTCGCGCCGCCGTATCGGTGTGGAAAACACCAGCTCGGCAGTGCCCAGGTCAAAGTCGCGCAGCAGGGCATTGCTGACGAACAGGGTGATCACCAGCAGGCCAAGCAGGCTGAAAAGCCCCAGCAGCGTGGCGATCACCGTGGGCGCATTGCGCAGCACGTTGCCGATGCCGCCGCCGATCTGCACCGCATCGCTGGACAGCGCGGCAAACGCCAGCAACGCGTATAGCGCGGCCAGCAGCCACAGCAAGGGCGAGCGCAGTTGTTCGCGCAGCTCGAAGCGCAGGAACGCCATGATCATCGCCGCGCTCCGTCAGGCGGCCAGCGCTTGCTTGCGCAGGCGCTGGAAATAGACATCCTCAAGATCGGGAGCGACCTGTTCGAACCCCGGCTCCGGGCAGTCGGCACTGAACACGTGGATCACCGGGTGGCCGGCAATCAAACGTGTGGACAGCACGGTGAAGCGCGCCTCGTAATCGGGCAATGCCTGCTTGCTGACCTGTTTGCGCCAGACCTGCTGATGCAGCATGTCGATCGCATCGGCAGGCCGCCCACTCAGCAGCACCTGGCCCTTGTTCATGATGGCCATCGTCGGACACAGGTCGGTGACGTCTTCGACGATATGGGTGGACAGGATCACCACCACGTTTTCGCCGATTTCGGCCAGCAGATTGAGAAAACGATTGCGCTCCTCCGGATCCAGCCCGGCGGTGGGCTCGTCGACGATGACCAGTTGCGGATTGCCCAGCAGCGCCTGCGCAATGCCGAAGCGTTGCCGCATGCCGCCGGAATAGGTGCCGAGCTTGCGCTTGCGCGCGTCCCACAGGTTGACCTGCTGCAATAGTCGCTCGACCACCTCCTTGCGTTGGCCGCGATCGGTGAGCCCCTTGAGCACGGCGAAGTGATCGAGCATGTCCAGCGCGCTCACCTTCGGGTACACCCCGAAATCCTGCGGTAGATAGCCCAGCCGGCGCCGCAATGCGTCCTTGTCGGCGAGTACGTCGATGCTGCTGCCATCGGCGTCGGTCAGGCTGACGCTACCCGAGTCGGGTTCCTGCAGCGTGGCCAGCGTGCGCATCAGCGACGACTTGCCGGCGCCGTTTGGCCCCAGCAAGCCGAACATGCCGCGCGGGATGTCGAGCGTGATGCCTTGCAGCGCATGCACGCCGTTGGCGTAGGTCTTGGACAGCGCACGGATCTGCAGCATGGACGGTTCCTGTGTCCTGGGTGGCTTGATCTTCACGGCGTGACCGCAGTGCCGCATGCGCCGAAAGTCACAGAGACGATCGACTACGCCTGCTCGACATGACCGTGCGGCGGATGTGACCGAACCCGCAGGGGATGCTGCGCTCAACCCACTTCGTACAACTCCAGCGGCAGGTCATCCGGGTCGGCGAAGAAGGTGAAGCGGCGGCCGGTGTACTCGTCGATGCGGATGTCTTCGGTGACCACGCCATGCGCAGTGAGATGCGCCACGGCCGCGTCCAGATCCTCGACGCGGAAGGCGAGATGGCGCAGGCCGCGTGCTTCCGGGCGGCTGGGACGCAGCGGTGCGGCGGGAAACGAGAACAGCTCGATCTGGCCGCCATCGGGCAGTGCCAGATCCAGCTTCCAGGAATCGCGCGCCTGCCGATAATGCTCATCGAGCACCCGCAAGCCCAGGATGTCGCAGTAGAACCGTTTGGACACCGCGTAGTTGCCGGCGATGATCGCCACATGGTGGATGCCGGCGAGCATCATGCCGCGCTCCAACGCATTGACGTCGACCAGCCGGGCAGTGCCGGCACGCTCGGCGGCGCCTCGCATGCAGATGGCGGGCGCGTGCCCACGATGCAGGACGCAGCAGCGTCATCGCACGCAGGGTGCTGTGGCATTGGCAGATTTGTGGGCACGCCCCCAGCAAGCAGGCAGTGCGCGGATGTTTGCGCAGACGGAAGGTAATGGTGCGGCATGTCAGAGGACCAGCAGAAACCAATCGGCAGCATAACCGCCCGAGAGTTAGCCGCAGGCCCTGTTTCACCGCTCGTCTACGCACGGCTGTGCCCGTCTGCGTGCGCTTGGCACGATAGCCGGTCGACATCGGGCGGGAGTCATGCAATGCGCGTGACGCAGCGCTCCGTGCGTGCACATCGAGGACCACGGCACGGCTGACTCGCAAATGGCGCCAGCACGGACGTGCAGCGCCAACATCCTCCGCGTGGCAGGCCGATGTCAGGGGTTTGCCGATGGGCTGCATTGTCGACGCAACCGATGCTGGACACCGATGTCGTATCGGTGCGCGTTTGCATGACGCCGCCGGGGCATCGTCCTTCCATGCCAGCGGAGCCTACCCATGTCCATTCTCGCGTTCCACCCGCCGCATCTCAAATCCATCCCGCAGGGCGTTCATGTGATCCTGCACCCGGCCGACGCGATGCCCGGTCGCGACGCGATCGTCGCAGCCTTGCCGCGCACCGAGCAGGACACGCCGCAGTTGCATTACGACACGTTGTGGATCGGCGGCGGCCACGGCGACGTCGACAACCACGGCGCACCGACCCAGTTCAACGGCTGCTGCGATGTCGCCATGTTCCAGCGCTTCATCGCGGATCTGGTCGCCATCGGCATCCGCACGCCGGCGCTGATCGTTGATACCTGCTTTTCGCTGGCCTCGCTGCCGCAACTGGCCCCACTGCTCACCGAGCACGGCGTGTTCGCCGGCTGGACGGGCATCTGCAACTGCAGTCGCATCGAATCGCTGACATCGGGCCGGTTGCCTGCGCTAGTTGAGCAGCCCGAGACCGTGCTGGCCGAGATGACCGCGGCTACGTCCAGCCAGGTGGTCTACACCGCACACGAACGGGTGCTGATCCGCTATGCGCAGTTGACCGCGAGCGAGGGAGTGATGACTGCCTGCGATCTCCGCGGTGCCGAGGCAACTCTCGCCCGCGTGGGCAGGGCGACCTGGCAGGACAGGCCGCTGATCGCGACCGAACAGCGCATCGAGGACCGCGCCGGGTTCATCGAACGCCTGCACCAACTTTGACCGGCCCGGCGCCGTCGTCCATCCGCGCATCCACCCAACACCAGATGACTGTCTCCATGACCACCTACACCAACAACGGCACCGGCACGTTCAGCAGTGCCACCACCAAGATCCGCAGGCATGTGCTCGACGACTACCTGGCGGCGAAGATCGCCAACCATGTCGGCATCCGCCGCAGCGAGGTCAACGACGCTACCGTGATCCAAGTCCCCGCCAACTACGCCAACAGCGAAGGCGTGATTGCGGACATGGAAGAGGTCAAAGGCCTGCGCGTGGACCTGCAGCGCGCCCAGACCCACGACGGTAACACCTACGCGACCTGGCAGGTGCAGTGGGGCACCGGCAGCGGCGGCAGAACCGGCGGTGCCTATGCCGGCGTGTTGATGCGGGTGGCGACCGACTTTACGTTCGCCGAGTTTCGCAACGCGATGAGTGCGAGCTTTGGCTATACACCGGGCGCCTATTGCCGGCTCGATCCCTGACCGGCACGGCGAACGTCCTGCCCTCGCGCTTCCTGCGCGAGATCTCGCGCGAACTGCTGCATGATTTGCGGCCGAAGGTGCAGGTCTCGCGCAGCGCTTCGCTGGGCGCACCGCGCAGCCTGCGGCACGGCATGATCGAGGCGCCGGCGATCACGCTCGGCGCCAACGCGCAGCATCCCAAGGTCGGCGGCGTAGTCATCGAAGACGAAGACAGCGGCGCGCATGCCCGCGTGCAGGTGCAGCTCGACCCGGCACGGTCAAGGGCGCGTCGCACATAGAGGGCAGGCGTGTGCCCACGATGCAGAGCGCAGCAAGGTCATCGCATGCACCGT
The DNA here is from genome assembly GCF_001013475.1 of Xanthomonas arboricola pv. juglandis. Classification (GTDB taxonomy): domain Bacteria; phylum Pseudomonadota; class Gammaproteobacteria; order Xanthomonadales; family Xanthomonadaceae; genus Xanthomonas; species Xanthomonas arboricola. Next base: position 316,056 of record NZ_JZEF01000001.1, read on the forward strand.
GCTGTGGCATTGGCAGGTTTGTGGGCAAACCGGCCGCGCGCAGATGTTTGCGCAGCTGGATGGCGATGATGCGGCATGCCGAGGGCCTGCGGAAACCAATCGGCAGCATCGCCGCCCGTCAGTCAGCGAAAGCTCATGGCTCACGGCTCGCCCGCACACGGCTGTGCCCGTCTGCCTGCGCGTGGCAGGATGCAGCTTCCCCCCGATCAGATGCACCCATGCCCGAATCGTCGCCGACCGCCGCACCGCAATTCCAGCGCAGCATGCAGGTGCGCCATCTGGTGATGTTGTCGCTGGGTGGCGTGATCGGCACCGGCCTGTTCTTCAATACTGGCTACATCATCGCCAGCACCGGCGCGCTCGGCACGGTGATCGCCTATCTGATCGGCGCGCTGGTGGTGTATCTGGTGATGCAGTGCCTGGGCGAGCTGGCGGTGGCGATGCCGCAGACCGGCGCCTTCCATGTGTATGCCGCGCGTTATCTCGGCCCGGCCACCGGGTACGTGGTGGCGTGGTTGTACTGGCTCACCTGGACGGTGGCGCTGGGATCGAGCCTGACTGCGGCGGCGTTCTGCATGCAGTACTGGTTCCCGCACACGCCGGCATGGCCGTGGTGCCTGCTGTTCTGCGCGCTGATCTTCGGCCTGAACACGGTGTCGGCGCGCTGGTTTGCCGAAGGCGAATTCTGGTTCTCGCTGATCAAGGTGATCACGATCGTGCTGTTCATCGTGCTTGGCGGCGCGGCGGTGATCGGCGTGCTGCCGTTGGCCGATGGGTCGCCGGCCCCCGGATTGCGCCACCTGCGCGCCGACGGCTGGTTTGCGCAAGGCACGCTGCCGATCCTGATGACGATGGTGGCAGTGAACTTCGCTTTTTCCGGCACCGAGTTGATCGGCGTGGCCGCTGGCGAAACCGCGCAGCCGGCGCGTGCGATTCCGCTGGCGATCCGCACCACGCTGGTGCGGCTGGTGGTGTTGTTCGTCGGCACCGTGCTGGTGCTGGCCGCGTTGCTGCCGGCCGAGCAGGCGGCGGTGGACACCAGCCCGTTCGTGCGCGCGTTCGAGTTGCTGGGCATCCCGTATGCGGCTGATGTGTTGAATGCGGTGATCCTGACCGCGATCCTGTCGGCGGCCAATTCCGGCCTGTATGCGGCCGCGCGCATGCTGTGGTCGCTGGCCAACGAAGGCACGCTGCCGGCGCGGCTCGCAGGCCTGACCCGGCGCGGCATCCCGTTGCCGGCCCTGGTACTGAGCATGCTGGGCGGCCTGTTGGCGCTGCTCACCGGCGTCTATGCGGCCGATACCGTGTTCGTGGCGATTTCGGCGGTGTCCGGCTTTGCGGTGGTGGTGGTGTGGTTGAGCATCTGCGCCTCGCACTACCGTTTCCGTCGCCAGTTGCTGCGCGATGGCATCGCGCCGGAGAGCCTGGCCTATCGCGCACCGTGGTATCCGTGGACGCCGCTGCTGGGCTTTGCACTCTGTCTGCTGGCCTGCATCGGCCTAGCATTCGATCCGCAGCAGCGCATTGCGCTGTGGTGCGGCATTCCGTTTGTGGCGCTGTGCTATGGCGCCTATGCATTCACCCAATGGCTTGCGAGCAGGAGGCAACCCGCATGACGATTCTTCCGCGCCAGCCGCGTGCCGGTGCGCCTTTCAGCCAGGCGCTGCAGCAGGACGGCTACGTGCTGCTGGATGGCGCGCTCGCCACCGAACTGGAGCAGCGCGGCTGCGACCTCAACGATGCGCTGTGGTCGGCGCGGGTGCTGATGGAACAGCCGGAGCTGATCTATCAGGTGCATCGCGACTATTTCGCTGCCGGCGCGCAGTGCGCCATCACTGCCAGCTACCAGGCCACGCCGCTGGGCTTTGCCGCGCGCGGGCTGGACCTGGCGCAATCGCAGGCGCTGATCGCACGCAGCGTGGCCCTGGCCGCGCAGGCGCGTGTCGATCATCTGCAGGCGCAACCACAGGACGCGCCGTTATGGGTGGCCGGGTCGGTCGGGCCGTATGGCGCCTACCTGGCCGATGGCTCGGAATACCGGGGCGACTACGCCCTGCCGCTGGCGCAACTGATGGACTTCCATCGCCCGCGCATCGCCGCGTTGGCTGAGGCGGGGGTGGATGTGCTGGCTTGCGAGACGCTGCCGTCGGCCAACGAGATCGTCGCGCTGCGCCTGCTGCTGGAGGAGTTCCCGCAGCTGCATGCGTGGTTCTCGTTCACCCTGCGCGATGCGGCACATTTGAGCGATGGCACCGCGCTGGCGCAGGTCATCCCCGCGCTGGATGCGTGCGCGCAGGTGATCGCGGTGGGCATCAACTGCATTGCGCTGGAGCAGGTCACCGCCGCGTTGCAGACATTGTCCGCGCTGACGGCGCTGCCGCTGGTGGTGTACCCCAATTCCGGCGAGCACTACGATGCCGGCGCAAAACAGTGGCATGCCGGCAGCACGACCGCCTGCACCCTGGCCGACCAGCATGCGCAGTGGCTGGCGGCCGGTGCGCGGCTGATCGGCGGTTGCTGCCGCACCACACCGCGCGACATCGCCGCGCTGGCGCGTGCGCGGGTGGCGGGCTGAGCTGCCTCAGCCCTTCTGCGTGGCGATCCAGCGCTGGATCTTGTCCTGCAGGATATCCAGCGGCACCGAGCCGTCCTTGAGCACTTCGGTGTGGAAGGCGCGCACATCGAAGCGCGGGCCCAGTTCGCGTTGCGCCTGCTCACGCAACTGCGCGATCTTCATCTCGCCGACCTTGTAGGCCAACGCCTGGCCGGGGATGGCCATGTAGCGGTCCACCTCGGCCTCGGCATCGGTCCGGGTCATGGCCGAGTTGTTGAGCATGTAGTCGATCGCCTGGGTACGGGTCCAGCCCTTGCTGTGCAGGCCGGTGTCGGTGACCAGGCGAATTGCGCGCCACAACGCATTCTGCAGATAGCCGTAGTAGTTGTACGGGTCCTGATACAGGCCCAGTTCGCGGCCCAGCGATTCGGCGTACAGCCCCCAGCCCTCGATATAGGCAGTCTCGCCGCCCAGGCGGCGGAACTTGGGCAGGTCGGTCAGCTGCTGCTGCAGCCCGAGCTGGAAATGGTGGCCGGGGATGGCCTCGTGCAGATACAGGCTCTCGGTCTCCCAGGTCCGGCGCGTGTCCAGGTCGGAGGTGTTGACGTAGAACACGCCCGGTGTGCTGCCGTCGCCGCTGGGGCGCATGTACGAGCCGCTGGCGGCCGACTGCGCACGCTGCGGTTCCACCACGCGCACTTCCAGCGCCGGCATGCCCTGCACATTGAACAGGCGCGGCACCGCAGCCTGCACGCGTCCCTGCAGGCCGCGGTAATAGCCCAGCAGTTCGGTCTCGCTGCGGAACGCAAAGCGCCTGTCGGTCTGCATGAACTTGTAGAACTTGGGCAGGTTGCCGCGGAACCTGACCTGCTTGGCCAGCGTGGCGATTTCTGCCTGCAGGCGCGCGACCTCGTCCAGCCCGACCTGATGGATCTGCTCCGGGGTCAGCTCGGAGGTGGTGCTCTGGCGCACGTCGTAGGCGTACCAGGCCGCGCCATTGGGCAGCGCGGTCAGGCCGTCGGTGTCGCGGCAGGCCGGCAGGTACTCGGTGGCGATGAAGCCACGCAGTGCCCGGTACGCCGGCATGATCCGCACTTCGATCAGCCGCTTGTACTCGGCGGTGATGCGCTGCTTATCGGCCTCGGGCATGTCTGCCGGCAGGTTGCGCACCGGGCCCCAGAACAGGCTGTCTTCGGCATTGCGCGCAATGATCGCGTCCAGCTGCGGCAGCACCTTCTGCATCAATACCTTCGGCTGCACCACGCCGGCCTGCATGCCGGCGCGCATGTTGGTGATGGCCTGGTCGAACAGGTCAGGGATGCCCACCGCGCGCCGCGACCAGTTGTCGTAGTCCTTGACCGTCTTGAACGGCTGCGCACCGGTGCCCGAGCCCAACACCACCGCGATGCTGGCGATGTTGTAGAACTGGTTGATCGGCAGCATCCAGCTGGGGAACTGCTCGGCCGCCAGTGCGCTGCGCGCATCGCGCACGAAGATCTGGTAGCTCAGCAGGTCCTGCCCGCTCAGCCCGTCCGGTCCTAGCGCCTCGGCCTTGCCCAGCCACAGCACGGTGAAGTCGTGCGACTGCTGGCGGAACGCCGGCGACAGGAAGTTGGGCAACTGGTCGTTGTAGCGGGTCTCGCCCTGGAAGGTGGCCTGCAGCGGGTTGAGCTTGAGCGAGGCATCCCAGTACTGGTCGTAGAGCAAATTGAGCTGCTGCGCCTTGGTCAGCACCACCGGTGCGGCCACGGCACGCGGCCTTGGCTTGGCGGCTTTGCCACCCTTGGCGGCCTTGGTGGTCTTGGCCGCCGGCTTGGCGGTCTTCTTGCCCTTGCTCGCCTTGGCGCGGGTTTGCGTGGTCTGTGCCTTGCCGGTTTTCTTCTTGGCCGCGTCGGCGGGCGCTGCCACTGACAGGCTCAGCACGGCGGCCAGGGCCAGGGACAGCAGGCGGGAAAAGCTGAGGGGCATTACCGGCTCCGGGAACAAGCGAGCGGGGAGCTTGCCCGATCCGCACCGTTCCGGCCACCCATGCGGCACACGGGGCGCGCCTGGAATTCATGAAGTCCGCTGCGCACGCCTGCAGCACGCAGGCATGTTGCAGTGCGATAGGCTTGCGCATATGCCAAGGGATGAATCGACATGCGGGACGCAGCTGCCCGTGCAGGGTGGGCAGGGCTTCTGGCGCGATCCGGCGTTGCCCTTCGTCGAACTGCGCCAGGTGATCAACAGCCGCAGCCTGTGTTATGCCGCGCATACGCATGAGCAATGGTCGGTGGGCGCGATCGATCGCGGGCTGGCGCGCTATCGCAATGGACGCATGCAAGCGCAGGTGGGTGCGCGGTCGCTGACCCTGATCAACCCTGGCGATGTGCATGCCTGCAATCCGGATCAGCAGCAGGACTGGTCGTTCCGCATGCTGTATCTGGACGTGGCGTGGCTGCGCGAACAACAACGCGCACTCGGCCTGGCCGCCAATGCGGATGTGCACATGCTGGCAGCGCCGCTGTGTCAGACCCCGGCAGCCTATACCGCCTTCGAGCGCATGCATGCCGTATTGACCGATGGCAACGCCGATGCGCTGGCACGCGAGAGTGCGTTGATCGCGTTCGTGGCGCGGCTGTATCTGCATGTGGAGCCGATCAGTCGTGCGCTCGCGGTCGATACCGGGCCGATGCAGCAGGTGGCCGAGTATCTGCAGACCCATCATGCACGTGCGGTCTCGCTACGCGAGCTGTGCACGCTGGCCGGGATGCCGGCACCGCGCTTGATTCGCGGCTTCCGTCAGGCGCACGGGCTGACCCCGCATGCGTATTTGCTGGATTGCCGTTTCCAGCGTGCGCGCGAGGCCTTGCGGCGCGGCGGTGACATTGCCGAGGTCGCCTACGCGCATGGCTACGCCGACCAGGCGCATCTGCAGCGCAGCTTCAAACGTGCCTGGGCGGTGACGCCAGGGCATTACCGCAATGCCGTGCCCCATTCCAGCAACAGATAGACCGCGCTCAGCACCAGCAGCGCGGCCAGCACCCGGTTCAACCGCCGCAGCTGCCTTGGCACCTGCACATGCCGCCGCAGCACGGCGCCGGCCAGCAACCAGCACCCTAGCGAGGGATAGCAGATCAACGCATACAACGCCGCAAAACCCGCCAGCTGCGTGGTGCCTGCCGTCGCATACAGGGCAACGCCGGAGGTCGCCGCCAACCAGGCCTTGGGGTTGAGCCATTGCATCGCCGCACCGGTCCAGAACGAGGCCGCCGGGCGCGCCCCGGCGGTCTGGATGACGCCATCGTCGCGCAGCAGGCGCCAGGCCATGTAGAGCAGAAACGCCACCCCGGCCAGATGCAATGCACGGCCGAGCAGCGGCCAGCGCAGCAGCACCTGCTGCAGTCCCATGCCCACCAGCAACAGCAGCGCGACGAAGCCGACGGTGGCGCCGATCACATGGCCGTGCCCGGCACGCGCGCCGGCGCTGGCGCCGGTGCTCAGCGCGACCAGGTTGACCGGCCCGGGCGAAATCGAGCACACCAGCGCGAAGCTGGCCATTGCGACAAGATGGTCCATGGCGCGGAATCCGTAGCGGGGCGCAACAGCATGGCCAGCGAGCGCGGCGACGGATTGAACAAAATTTCGATGGGCGGTCGCTGCGGGTGTTGCGTGATCGGCAAACGCAGCGAGCGACCGTCAGGCCGGCGACATGCATGACCGATGAGGCCGAGTGGAAGCCACCGCCACGGGCGCCGGCCCTCGCCTGGCAGCGCTGCGGCCGGCAGGTTTTCGCGTTGTCAGCCGGCGGCGGCTTCTTCGCGCAGTTGCTCGGCGCGCTCGGCGCCCAGGTATGCGCCGATGGCGCGGCGCGCCAGATACAGCAGCGGGATCAGTGCGATCGCAAAGCCCATCTTGTAGACGTAGTTGAGCGTGCTCACCGCCAGGAACTGGTCGGTAGACCAATGCTGCGGGCCGAGCACGAAGGCGATGTAGATCACCACGAAGCTGTCCACCAACTGCGACACCGCCGTGGAGCCGGTGGCGCGCAGCCACACGTGCTTTTCGCCGGTGGCGCGGCGGATGCGATGGAACACCGACACATCGATCAACTGGCCGAACAGGAAGGCCACCAGCGACCCGCCGATCGTCCATAGCCCCTGGCCGAACACCGCTGCAAAGGCGGCCTGGTAGTCGGGCACGCCCTGGCTCTGCGCCGCCGTGACCCACCAACCCGCCGGCGCCAGTGCGATGGCGGCGAACGCGAACACGAAGCCGTAGCCGATCAGCGCCACCGCCACCCACGAGATGAAACGCACCCCGCGGCTGCCGAAGAACTCGTTGATGGTGTCGGTCATGATGAACACCACCGGCCACAGCAAGGTGCCGGCGGTGAAGCTGAGCGAGCCGGTCTGGCCGAACAGGTTCCAGTTCAACGGCGCGATGCCGAGGGTGTCTTCCAGCGCGAAGATCTTGACCCCGATGAACTCGGCCAATGCCGCGTTGACGCAGAAGAACGCGGCCAGCGCAATGAACAGGCGAACCGCACGATCGTCGAGGGTGCGCACCTGTGTCATGGCTTTAGCGATCCGCGGTACGGGTAAAGGGAACCGATTCGGGCGCCACTGCGCCGCCGGAGATGATGAAGCTCATCGCCTGGTCCACGCTCCAGTCGGTGGGCGTGAGCAGCTCCACCGGCACGATCTCCAGATAGCCGGAGGTCGGGTTGGGCGTGGTCGGCACGTACACCGCTGCCAGCTCGCGGCCGGTGCCCTGTTCCTTGATCACCCGCGTGACCAGGCCGACCGACTTCATGTCCCGGTGCGGGAAGTCGATCAGCACCACGCGCTGGGTGCTGCCGGGCTGGGTCTGCAGGATGTCGAGCAATTTGCGCGCGCTGTCGTACACCACGCTGGCCAGCGGGATGCGCCGCATGATCGCCTCGAACCAGCGCAGCAGGCGCTGGCCGATCACGCGCCGGCTCAGGATGCCGACGAACAGGATCGCGCCCACGGTGGCGATCAGCGCAATTGTGTTCTGCACCCACAGCGCTTTGATCCAGCCTAGATAGTCGGGGAACGAGGCGGCGATGCGTTCGGACAACGGCACCACCCACGGGCTGCTGATGCCCGATAACAGCGAGAACACGAACTTCACCACCACCCAGGTCAACCAGACCGGCAGCAGGGTGAGCAAACCGGTCAGAAAGACGCGTTGCAGGGAAGGGCGGGTGGGCGGAGTGGGGGATTCGGACATACGCGCATTGTAGGCATTCGGCCGCGTCCGGTGCAGGCGCGCGGCGCGCCTTGTTCGCCGGGGAGACGGCAAGTGCGCATCGGCGTATGCCACTCGCAGCTCTGTCCGGGCCGCTCTAAGATGGCACAGCTCATCCACGGACGGTTGCCCCCCCGCATGCTCGCCAAATTCCTCAAGTCGGCCCTGCTGGGGCTATGCATCCTGATCGCCCTGCTGGTGGCCCTGTACGCGATCTCCGCGCGCTGGCCGATTCCTGATGCGCAGCGCCAGGCGTTGGCGCAGATCGATCAACCACCAGCCGCACCGCCGGCAGGCTCGAATCTATTTGCTGCACTCTGGTTGCTGCCGTATGCCGTGCCGGCTACCGAACAGGACGTCGTGATGGCACGCGATCTGCAGCGGTTTGCGAACACCAGGACTGCGGCCGGTTTTGTCAGCGACGCAGCGCGCTATCCGCGCACGCCGCCGTGGCCAGCCGCCGCACCGCCCAAGTGCAACTGGTCCACCCCAGACTGCCTGGACAAGGTGCGCGCTCAGCCCCAAGCCTATGCCGATGCGCTGATGTCACAGGCGCCGCTGTTGCAGCGCGCCGCCACGCTGTCATCGCGTGACTACTACCGCAATCTGTTTCCGACCCGTGCCGACACACCGCTGCCGGAGTTGCAGGGGTTGAGTGTGCCGATGACCCAGCACGCGCTGGACTTCGTCCAGGGCCGCCAGCAGGCTGCGTTGTCTGGCGTGTGTGCGGACGCACAGGTGGCGCGCGTGCTGCTGCGCGGTCAGGACACACTGATCGCGACGATGATCGGGGCAGCCATGTTGCGCGGTAACGCCGAGCTGTTCACCGACATGCTGAGCGAACTGCCGTCCGCCCAGCCGTTACCTGCGCATTGCCAAGCGGCATTTGCGCCGTTGACGATGGATGAGACCAGCCTGTGTAGAGGTCTACGCGGCGAAGCACGCTTGGTCAGCGCCAATTACCGCGCGGTCGTCGAAGCCGGCGGCGAGCAGCGGCGCTGGTACGACAGGTTGGTACCGCCGCTGCTGGACGTTGAACGAACCCGTGCACTGACCGCGCCGTATTACACCTGGGCCTGCCACACCGACGTGCGCACGCAGCTGGAGCAGGACCGCAAGGTGGCGACCAGTGCCATACCCGCCGCGCCAACAGTGACCTTCGCCTGTATCGCTAACGCAATCGGCTGCCTGTTCGCCGACGTGGAGCATATGGATAGCGCGCAGTATCAATGGCAGTTGCAGGATCTGGCCGCGACAACGCGGCTGACCTCGGCAGTGCTGTGGCTACGTGCGCATCCTGCCGAGCAACAGACGCTGGCGCAGCGCCTGGATCAACTGCCCGCCACGCTGATCCGACCAGGGCGCGACATCACCGCTGTAAAAGATGGAAAGACGCTAGAACTGCCGCGTTACGCGCGCAGCGATCACGCCAACCTGCAGATGCCATTGGCGGCAAGCAAGGTGGCACAGGCAGCAGCGATGCAGGGCAAGCCGTGACACTTGCGGCTGAAGAAGGCGACACCAGTGCAGGCAAGCACGCATCGCTGATTGCATAACGGACAACGCCACCCAGGAACGGATCCCGGACGGCGTTGTCAGTCGCTACATCAGTGTGATGCCCCTGCTTAGAACCGGAAATTCAACCAGCCCATCACGAAGGTCGAATCGCCGTAACCGGCCTTTTCGAGCGCGGGCCCGGCCATCAGGTGTTCGGCGCGGAAGGTCACCGACCAGTTCGGGTCGATGTTCCAGGTGGCGTTGATGCGCGGCATGGTGCCGATGCGGCGCTCGCCGGTGCTCTGCGTGCGGGCGTAGGCGCGTGCCTGGTTGTTGTAGATCGCATCGCTGGTGGTCTGCCGCCATAGCGTCTCCCATTCCAGGTTCACGGTGATCTTGGAAGTGGGCGAGAAGGTGAACGTGGGCGCGGCGGTGACCAGGTTGACCGGGCCGAAGAACGTCGCCCAGCTGAAGTAGATCGTATTGCCATAGAGGAAGTTGTTGTTGCGCAGCGTGCCGGTGCCGGAGGAGCCACCGCCGCCGGAAGCGATTTCGCTATGGAAGCCCAGCCGCGGTTTCCAGCCCGATTCGCTCAGCGTCCAGGCATTGGAGGTGCTGGCCATGTAGGCACGCAGATCGCGCCCGCCGTAGCTGCCGCGCTGCACGGTCACGAACGAGTCGGTGCGCAGCTTGCCCACATTGCCCCACAGGCGCAGGCCGTAATAGTTGCGGTTTTCTTCGGCGGTCTGCCGTCCCCAGACCTGATTGTCGTTACGGAACTGGTAGAAGAACGGTTCCAGATACATCGGCTTGGCGGTCGGCATGCGATAGCCGCCGACCACGCCGCGGAAGTGCCGCGAGCGGTCGATGCGATCGTCGCCCAGGCCTTCGGTGCCATCGAGGTTGAAGTTGAAATCGAACAGGTCCACACGTGTCTTTTCGCCGATCGCCCAGGCGCGTACGCCGTTGAAGGTCACGAAGATATCGGTGTTGTCGCGCAATGCCATCAGCGTGACGGGGCCATCGACAAACACCTGACGGCCGACACGCAGGCCGAGGTCGGCATCGGCGACACGGCCCTTCACATCGAAGAACACCTGCTGCAGGATCGCGTTGTTTTCCTGCGTGCCGGCCTTGGCACCTTCGTTGCGTCCGTCCAGGCTGCCGTGCGCCAGTTCCGTATACAGACGGAAGTGCTCGCCGACATGGAAGTCGGCGCCGAAGAACGCGCGCAACAGATACTGCTGCTGCGAATGGCTGCCGGGAATCAAACCGGGATTGGTGATGGTGTTGCTGCGCACGCGCAATTCGTTACTGAGCGAGACATACACATCGCCCGATTCATTGAGCGGAATGTACTTGAGCGGATCGAACGGACTCTTGCGCTTGGACGGATCCTTTAGATACGACCAGTCTTCGGCCCAACGCACCTGCCACATGTTGCCGCCCTGCTTGGCGCCCCAGCCCTGCGCTTCCAGCGGATAACCCTTCGCAGCAGCGGGCGCTGCCGGAGCGGCGGGTGCAGCCTTCACCGGCTCCGGTTGGGCCTGCTCGGCATTGACCTGCCCGGTCTGCGCCTGCGCAAACCCCAGTCCCGGCAGTGACAACCCGATCGCCAGGCACAGGCGCCGGGTGGCACCAAAGGAAGTTTCAGCCATAGCCGGCTGTGCCAAGCGTGCTAGTCGCATCGTGTCGCCCTATCGAAAAAAGTGAGTCGTCTGAGCGAGTGGTATCGGCCCAGTGGGCAATGACTGTAGTGGAGCGCTGCCGCAAAGGGAGTAACCCAATGGTTCTAAGCACATGAGCGCGTTGATGAAGCCGGGAGTGGGGAATCGGGAATGGGGAGTCGGTAGAGCACGCTTCGTCGGCAGCGCACGACTCTCAAAAAAATGATTCGGTACACCGGCAATAAAGCCATCGGAGACCACATAAGCGACGCGGGTGACGGGACGTGCTTTTCCGATTCCCCACTCCCGATTCTCAATTCTCATGACTACCGGCACATCCACTATACCCAACTTCGCAATAGCATTGCCTTCGACCTAGCGGAGATGGCCGATGAGCGAACCCGATGCCTACCTGCGGAAATTTCAGAAAGAGCTGAGTGCGGGCACGGTGTCGCTGGCGCTACTGGCAGTGCTGGCGCAGGCCGAGGAGCCGCTGTACGGCTATCTGATCGCCAAGCGCATGGAGCGGCTGGATGGCGTGCTGAGCGGCAAGCAGAGCGCGTTGTATCCGGTGCTGCGCAATCTGGAGGGGGCAGGGTTGCTGCAAAGCCATGTCGAGCCGTCGGCGTCCGGCCCACCGCGGCGCTATTACCGCATCACCCAAACCGGGCGTGATTGCCTGCGCGACTGGACCGCCGCCTGGCGCGCCACCCGCGATTCCGTTGACTCAGTGCTGGAGGGGACCCACTCATGACGACCATTGCGCAGGCACGCCCGTTGCCGACCACCATTCCCGATTACCTGGCACAACTGCGCCAGGCCCTGGCCGGCGCGGACCCGGCGATGATCCAGGACGCGCTCTACGACGCCGAAGAGTATCTACGCGCCGAACTGGCCGAGCAGGCCGGCAAGAGCGAAGCGGAAGTAATCGCCGGCGTGGCAGGCAGCTACGGTGCGCCGGATGAAGTGGCCGAGATCTATCGCGAAACCGAAGTGACGGTGACACGTGCACTGCGCCCGCCGCTGCCGCGCAGACGCACTTCGTGGCTCGGCAGGTTCTTCGGCGTGGCTGCCGATCCACGCAGTTACGGCGCGCTGTTCTACATGCTGCTGTCGCTGGTCACCGGCGTGTTCTATTTCACCTGGGTGATCACCGGTGCGAGCCTGTCGGCCGGCTTGATGATCCTGATCATCGGCGTGCCGTTGCTGGTGCTGTTCTTCGGATCGGTGCGGGTGCTATCACTGGTGGAAGGCCGCGTGGTGGAGACGCTGCTGGGCGTGCGCATGCCGCGTCGTCCGGCCCATCCGGGGCCGCAAGGTGGCTGGCTACAACGCATCGGCGCAATGTTCACCGATGCGCGCACCTGGAGCACGATGCTGTACTTCCTGCTGATGCTGCCGCTGGGCATCGTCTACTTCAGCGTGTTCACCACCTTGTTGTCGTTGGCGCTGGGCCTGGCCGCATCTCCGCTGGTGCTGCTGTTCGACAACACGGCGGTGCTGACCTGGGATGGCGTGGATGTCACCAGCGCTTGGATGACGCTGCCGTTGTTCGTCGTGGGCGTGCTGCTGCTGTTCGTCACGCTGCATCTGGCACGCGCCTTCGGTAAGCTGCACGGCATGTTCGCCAAGCACTTGCTCGTCAAGAACGGTGAAGGCTGAGTGCATCGTGTGATTGCGGGTTGTGTGGCACGCGGCTGCGATCGTCTTGCTGCTGCGTGGTCTGCAGTGCAAACCCTGACAGACGCGACGATATGAATTTCGTTTGTCGCGTGGGTGATTGGGTAGTGTGGATGGAGCAGTTGCAGGACGGCCGCTCTGTGGCTTGGCTGCAGGGCCCTTGCCCGCCCACCATCGCAGGACACGCCGCAAGTACGTCCCTGTAGGCGCTTACGCGGCATCCATGCCGCGTAAGGTCCCGCGACGGTGGGCGGGCAAGGACCAGTCGAGATGGTCGGTGTGCATGGTTTTAGACAAAGCAACCGACCAACGCTCTGGTGCGGTGTCCTCGCCGGTTGCGGGACCCTTAGCGGCATGGACGCCGCTGAGGAGCCTCCAGGGACGGATTCACGGCGTGTCCCGCGAGCGGCGAGGGCACCGCGCGCTCGACGACCCGAGGTGTTTGACTGCACTCAACCGACGTTGCTGCGCGAAGGCCTGGTGTTGGCTGCGTAGCGTTTGATCTGCGGCTTGGCAGCAGGGCCCTTGCCCGCCCACCATCGCAGGACACGCCGCAAGTACGTCCTTGTAGGCTCTTACGCGGCATCCGTGCCGCGTAAGGTCCCGCGACGGTGGGCGGGCAAGGACCATCGAAGATGGTCGGTGTGCGTGGTGGCAAGCACTTTCAATAAAGCGACCGGCAACTGTCTGGTGCGGGCGCCGCGCACGTCGCCACGCAGTGCGCTATGTCTACTCAAACCAAAAATCTGCGCATAAAAAACGCCCCTTGATCGGTCTCGACCAAGGGGCGTTTTTGTCGGCCGATTTGTCGGCCAATCAGGCGCGTTTGCCGCGCTTGCGGATCGGGGTGACGGTGGCGGGGTCGCGGCTGCCGACCGGGTCGGCATCGTAGCGAGCGATGAATTCGCGCACCTGCGGGTACACCACTTCGCGCCAGCGACGGCCGCTGAAGATGCCGTAGTGGCCGGCACCTTCCACTACCAGATGACGACGATGCGCCGCGTCGATCCCGGTGCACAGATCGTGCACCGCTTCGGTCTGGCCAAGACCGGCGATATCGTCCAGTTCGCCTTCGATGCTGAGCAGTGCGGTATTGCGGATCGCCGACGGCTTGACCAGTTGGCCATCCACTTTCCACTTGCCCTGCGGCAGCAGGAAGTCCTGGAACACCACGCGGATGGTGTCCAGGTAATACTCGGCCGGCATGTCGAGCACGGCGTTGTACTCGTCGTAGAACTGCCGGTGCGCCTGCGCGTCCTGCAGGTCACCCTTGACCAGATCGGTGTAGAAATCCCAATGCGACATCACGTGCCGGTTGGGGTTCATCGACAGGAAGCCGGCATGCTGCAGGAAGCCCGGATACACCTGCCGGCCGTGGCCCGGATACGGGAATGGCACGGTGTGGATCAGGTTGTTCTGGAACCACTCGATGCCGTTTTCGGTGGCCAGGTTGTTGACCTGGGTCGGGCTGCGGCGCGCATCGATCGGCCCGCCCATCATCACCAGCGAGCGCGGCGTGGGCTCATCGTTGGTGGCCATCAACGACACCGCTGCAAGCACCGGCACGGTGGGCTGACACACGCTCACCACATGCAGGCGCTCGGCGCCGATGTGACGGATGAACTCCTGGATGTAGCTGATGTAGTCCTCGAGCCGGAAAGCGCCGGCTTCCAGCGGCACCATGCGCGCGTCGACCCAGTCGGTGACATAGACCTTGTGGTTACGCAGCAGGGTGCGCACGGTATCGCGCAGCAAGGTGGCGTGGTGGCCGGACAAGGGCGCCACCACCAGCACGGCCGGCTGCTGCTTCATCGTGCCGATCAGCTCGACATGGTCGCTGAAACGCTTGAAGCGCAGCAGACGGCAGAACGGCTTGCTCAGCACTTCGCGTTCGATGATCGGCAACGAATGGCCGTCGACCTCGACGTCGTCGAGCGCCCAGGCCGGCTTTTCGTATTCCTTGCCCAGGCGATGGAACAGCTCGTTGCCGGCCGCCATGCGTTCGGCGCCAGGGAGCGAGGCCCACAGACTGTCGGGGTCGGAGAACATCTTGGCGTTCGCCTGGGCCTGGTGCACCCAAGGGGCTAGCAGATTGCGGGTCAGCTCGTGCAGTTGATAAAGCATTCCACCCATCCGTGCGGCTCTTTGCTGCCGCGCAGCATACCCCCTTTGGCGCATTTGCACCTTAATGGGGCTGCGGACGGTAGAGGCTGTCATACGACTTATGGCAGGCGTCAGCGGCCTGATTTGCCGTGATTTGCTTTGCCGTTAGTGGTAATTCTTTGGATGGCTGCGCGAGCCGAAAGCGCGCGTTCGTCGCAGAACCCACGGCTGCTGGACGAGTCCTCTTTTCTGCAGGGGAGGATGGGTGAGGTGCAGGGCGAAGCGCAGTGCACTCAACCTTTATCAGCGTTCAATCCCCACAAGGCTTCGCACGCAACCTCATCCGCCCCTGCGGGGCACCTTCTCCCGGCGGGAGAAGGGAATGAAGCCGCTCTGCCTGCGGGGCGATGAGCGGAATAAAGCCCCCCTCCTGCGGGAGAGGGGTTGGGGTGAGGGTGCGCGGCGAAGCCACTCGCCGTGCGTGCCTCAACCGGCCAACGTCCTGCTCAGCCGCGCTCCAGCGCAGCCGCCTCATCGGCCAACTGCGGCGACAACCAGCAGTGCGAGCCGAGCGCAGCAAACCCCACGCTGGCGAAGCGGCGCCGATACCAGCGCGCCGGCCGCGCCTGAAAACCATCGTGGTCGCCTTCGAAGGCGTCCTCTTCGGCGAAGGTCTCCAGAAATGCCATGCCCGCGCACATCTCGGCCAACCCCGGCAGGCCCTGGTTGAACTCGCGCGTGGGCACGTAATGCAGCACGTCCGAGCAGATCAGCAGATCCACTGGCGCGCACGGGCGCAGCCAGGCGAAATCGCCGAAGCGGGCAGGGTGGATCTGTCGGCTGCGTCCGTAACGCTGCACCGCGTAGGCGCTGCTGTCGAAGCCCAGATAGCTCAGCTTGGGACGCAGCGCCAACAATGGCGCGCGCCAGGCCGCCTCGCCGCAGCCGATATCCAGCACGCTGCGGATCGGGCGCTCCAGGTAGTACTCGGCCTGGCTCACCGCCAGTGCGACCTTGCGTCGCAGGCGCGCAGGGTCGGCCAGCCCGGCATCCCGGTACCAGCGGCGGAAATAGTGGGCGTCGTACTGCTTGTCGTCGGGTTCGGACATGGACGTCAGGTGCTTTCGCGTCGGCGGATAGGTGAAAATGCGGGCCATCCTACGCCAGCCAGCGAAGCCAGCACATGACCTTGTACCTGTGGATCAAGACCTTCCATCTGTTGTTCGTTACTGCGTGGATGGCGGCGGTGTTCTACCTGCCACGCATCCTGGTCAATATCGCCGAAGCCGGTGCCGAGCCTGCGGTGCGCACGCGCCTGGTGCTGATGGGGCGCCGCCTCTACAAATTCGGCCACAGCATGCTGGGGCTGGCGCTGCTGCTGGGCGCGGTGCTGTGGCAGGGCTATCGGGTGATTCCGGATTTCCCGACGATGGTGGCCGGTGGCTGGCTGCACGCAAAACTGTTTGCGGTGGCCTTGATCCTGGCGCATTACATCGTGGCCGGGCGCTGGTTGAAGGGCGTGGACCAGGGCCGCAGCCTGCCCAGCGGCCGCGCATTGCGGTTGTTCAATGAAGTGCCGGTGGTGTTGCTGGTAGGGGTGATCTGGCTGGTGCTGGCCAAGCCGTTCTGACACAACACCCGGGCGGTGCATGCGCTTGCCGGATGCGCCGGTCGTCGCTGGTGTGTTCGCGCAGCACTGCGGTGATGTGGCGCGGATAGTCGAGGGATTCCGCCAAGGCGCCATTGCGAAACGGCTGCACCGACAATTGCAGCAGGTGATCGATCCGGGCCTTCAGGCTTGCCGCTATCCCATCCTTCTGGGCATGGCAGCGCCCTCGGTTGCGTACCGGGTCTTCTGGGAACACGATGCGCGCGCCATCCGTGTTTCGCAGCTCGAGTATTGCGTCAGGCGGAGATCACGCCTGCGCGCCGAGCTCGCTCAGTCCCTTGCGCGCCAAGTCGATCCAGGCGCGTTGCTCGCGCTGGTAATGCTTGGGCGAGGCGGCTGCGTGGCGCAGCACCTGCTCGAAGACGGCCCTGGCGTCTTGCGGGCGCGCGGCGCGCAACAACAGCTGCGCATAACGCACGCGCGCTTCTTCGCCCGGATAGCCTTGCGCAAGCGTTTCGTACTCGTGCAGCGCCTCGTCGATGCTGCCGCTGTCTTCGACTGCGCGCGCATACAGCAGGTGCCCGTCGTGCGAGCGGAAATTCGGATTGGCCGCGATCAACGCGTCCAGCGTCTTGCGTGTCTCTGCGGCCTGGCCCAGCCCGTACTGGGCCTTGGCCAAGCCCAGCATCAGGTCCGGATCGTCCTGGTAGATGCCGCGCAGCGCGCCCTGATACAGCTCGGCGGCACGCGCGTAGTCGCCCTGTTCCAGCAGTGTCTGCGCGAGGCGGCGGCGATTCTCGGGGGTGTCGGCCACATCCAGCTGGCGCGATGCATCGCGTTGTTCGCGTTGCGGATCGATGCGCTGACGCACCTTGCGCAGGCCACGGCGCGCCGTCGGGTCGTTGCGCAGGTCCGGGATCACCGCCACGCACACGTAGACCAGGACTGCCAGCAACGAAAACGCCAGCAGGATGAAGATCCAGTACAGCGGGCGGCCGCTGCGCACCACGTGCACGCAGCAGGCAGCCTGCAATACCAGCGACAGCAGAAGTAGCGGGCTCATATCCGAACAGATCCTTCCATGGTGGCCAATCGTCTTGCTGGCTGGCAATGCTGCGTGCAGCACTATCGCCCCGGCTTGCCGCCGATCAGTTGCCTTCGTAGGCGCCGTAGCTGCGCAGGCGCTCGTAACGACGCTGCAGCAGGCCCTCGACCGGCAGCTTTTCCAGCGCTTCCAGCTCGTTGAGCAGCACCGCCTTGAGGCGCTTGCCCATCTGCTCGGGATTGCGGTGCGCGCCGCCGGTGGGTTCGCGGATCACCTTGTCGACCAGGCCCAAGCCTTTCAGGCGCTTGGCGGTCAAGCCGAGCTGCTCGGCCGCGTCCTTGGCCTTGGCCGCGTCCTTCCACAGGATCGAGGCGCAGCCTTCGGGCGAAATCACCGAATAGGTGCCGTATTCCAGCATCAAGGTGCGGTCGCCCACGCCGATCGCCAGCGCGCCGCCGGAGCCGCCTTCGCCGATCACGGTGCAGATCACCGGGATCTTAAGCTCGGCCATCTCCAGCAGGTTGCGCGCGATCGCTTCGGACTGGCCGCGCTCTTCGGCGCCGATGCCCGGGTAGGCGCCCGGGGTGTCGATAAAGGTCAGCAGCGGCAGGCGGAAACGCTCGGCCAGCTTCATCAGGCGCAGCGCCTTGCGGTAGCCCTCCGGGCGCGGCATGCCGAAATTGCGGGCGACCTTGCTCTTGGTGTCGCGGCCCTTCTGGTGGCCGATGATCACCACCGCGCGGCCATCGATGCGGCCCAGGCCACCGACGATCGCCTTGTCGTCGGCATAGGCACGGTCGCCGGCCAGTTCCTGGAATTCGTCGCAGATGGTGTTGATGTAGTCCAGCGTGTACGGGCGCTGCGGGTGGCGCGCCAGCTGCGAGACCTGCCAGGCCGACAGGTCGCGGAAGATCTGTGCGGTACGCACGCGCAGCTTGTCGCGCAGCGCACGCACCTCGGTGTCCACGTTGACTGCAGGACCGGTGCTGGCCTTGCGCAGTTCCTGGATCTTTGCTTCCAGATCGGCGATGGGTTGCTCGAAGTCGAGGTAGTTAGGATTCATGCAGTGGTGTCGTCAACGTAAGGCGGGGAGTGTAGCCGAATGCGTCCGATGAACCCGTACGGTGGGGTTAGGAGAATCGGGAATCGGGAATCGGGAATCAAAGCAGGGCGGATGGCGGCCTCGCTTTTGCGATTCCCCATTCCCGACTCCCCATTCTCAAGCCCACGGAGGGCTGTACTTGATCTTCAGGGTCCGCACCGCGGGGTCGGCGCGCAGGTTGTCCATCAGTTGCTGGTCGATCCGCACCGAGTGGCTGCCGTTGAGGTCGAGCATGCCGGCCACGCCGCCGGTCGGGGCGCGCAGCAGCAGGTCCAGGCGCAGGGGGGTCTTGCCGGGGCGGTGCTTGGCCAGCAGCGCGTCGATGCGCTTCCAGGCCTGTTTCTCGCGCAGGTCCAGGCGCAGCGACAGGCGCTGCGCGTGGTCGGCGCAGATCTGCTCGTAGTCCCAGCATTGGCGGATGCGCAGGCTGTAGCCGCCGTTGAATTCGTCCTCGCGCAGGCCGCCCTTGACGATCAGGATGCGGTCGCGGGTGAGCAGATGTCCGAACTCGGCCATCGCATCGGAGAACGCGCTGCATTCGACCCGGCCACGGCCGTCTTCGAGCTGCACGAACACCTGGCTGTCGCCCTTGCGCCGCACGCCGATCACCTGGCCGGCCAGGATTGCGCTGACTTCCGGGCGCCAGGCGCGTTTTTCGCCATCGCCGCCACCGCCGCCGCCACGTTGTTGCGAGGCGAGGATCTTCTCCAGCGCGCCCAGGTCGCAGCCGACCAGCTCGCGCACTTCGTCGCGGTGCGGGTCGAACGGGTGACCGCTGAGATAGAAGCCCAGCGTTTCGCGCTCGCCGGTGAGCAACTGGCCCAGCGGCCATTCCTTGCTTTCCGGCAGGTCCAGACGCAGCGCCGGCGCGCTCGGGTCCGGCCCGCCGAACAGCGAGTTCTGGCCCGAGGCGCGTTCGCGCGCCAGCTGCTCGGTGGCCTTGACCACTTCCGGCAGCTGCAGCATCAGCGAGGCGCGGTTCTTGCCCAGCCCGTCCATCGCGCCGGCATTGATCATCGCTTCCAGCGTGCGCCGGTTGAGCTTGGCGGTGCCTACGCGCGTGCAGAAATCCAGCAGGGTGGTGTAGGGGCCGCCGCGCTGGCGTTCTTCGACGATCGCCTCGCAGGCGCCCTGGCCGACGCCCTTGATCGCGCCCAGGCCGTACTGGATGGTGTCCGGGCTGGCGGCCTCGAACATGTAGGCCGACTCATTGACGCGCGGCGGCTTGACGGTCAGGCCGAGATTGCGCACCTCATCGAGAAAGCCCACCACCTTGTCGGTGTTGTCCATGTCCGAGGACAGCGTCGCGGCCATGAACTCGGCCGGGTAATGCCGTTTCAGCCAGGCGGTCTGGTAGCTGACCAGCGCGTAGGCGGCAGCGTGCGACTTGTTGAAGCCGTAGCCGGCGAACTTCTCCATCAGGTCGAAGATTTCGTCGGCCTTGGCCGCGCTCACTCCGCCCTTGGCCGCGCCTTCGCGGAAGATCTCGCGGTGCTTGGCCATTTCGGCCGGCACCTTCTTGCCCATCGCGCGGCGCAGCAGGTCGGCGCCGCCCAGCGAATAATCGCCGACGATCTGCGCCATCTGCATCACCTGCTCCTGGTACACCATGATGCCGTAGGTGTCCTTGAGGATGACTTCGGTGCGCGGATCCGGGTAGATGATCTCCTGCTGGCCGTGCTTACGTGCGTTGAAATCCGGGATCAGGTCCATCGGGCCGGGGCGGTACAGCGACACCAGCGCGATCAGGTCTTCGAAACGGTCCGGGCGCGCGTCCTTGAGCAGGCGGCGCATGCCCGAGGATTCGAACTGGAACACCGCGCCGGTATTGCCCGAGGCGAACACGCCCTTGTAGGTGGGGGCATCGTCGAGCGGAATGGCGCTGATGTCGACCGGGTCGATGCCGGCGCGTGCGTGGCGCACGTTGATCGCCTTGACCGCCCAGTCGATGATGGTCAGCGTGCGCAGGCCGAGGAAGTCGAACTTGACCAGGCCGACCGCTTCGACGTCGTCCTTGTCGAACTGGGTGACCTGGTTCTTGCCGCGCCCGTCCTGGTCGTGTTCGGCGAACAGCGGGCAGAACTCGGAGAGCGGCTCGGGGGCGATCACCACGCCGCCGGCGTGCTTGCCGGCGTTGCGGGTGAGGTCCTCGAGCTGACGGGCCAGATCCATCAGGTCGCGCACGTCGTCCTCGACCTGATAGCGCTGGATCAGGTCCGGCGAGGCCATCTCCGAGTCCTTGCCTTCGCCCATCGCATCCTTGAGCGTGATGCCCAGGATGTTGGGGATCAGCTTGGCGACGCTGTCGACCAGACCATAGCTGAAGCCGAGCACGCGCCCGGCGTCGCGCACCACCGCCTTGGCCGCCATGGTGCCGTAGGTGATGATCTGGCTGACCCGTTCGCGCCCGTACTTGCGCGCCACGTAGTCGATCACCTCGTCGCGGCGATCCATGCAGAAGTCGATGTCGAAGTCGGGCATCGACACGCGTTCCGGGTTGAGGAAGCGCTCGAACAGCAGGTTGTACGGCAGCGGATCCAGGTCGGTGATCTGCAGTGCCCACGCCACCAGCGAGCCGGCACCGGAACCGCGGCCCGGGCCGATCGGAATGCCCTGGTTCTTGCCCCACTGGATGAAGTCGGCCACGATCAGGAAGTAGCCGGGGAAGCCCATCTTGATGATGGTGTCCAGCTCGAATTCCAGCCGGTCGACATAGTCCTGGCGGGTCTTGCCGGGCGCGATCGGGTTCTTTTCCAGGCGCGCGGCCAGGCCATCGCGCGACTGGCTGCGGATCCAGCTGTCCAGCGTCTCGTCTTCCGGCACCGGGTAGGCGGGCAGGAAGTAGGTGCCCAGGCGCATCTCGATGTTGCAGCGCTGCGCCAGCGCCAGCGTGTTGTCGATCGCGTCGGGCACATCGGCGAACAGCGCGGCCATTTCGTCGCCGGACTTCAGGTACTGCTGGTCGCTGTACTCGCGCGGACGTTTGGGATCGTCGAGCACGCGGCCGGAGGAAATGCACACCCGCGCCTCGTGCGCATTGAAGTCGCTGGCGTACAGGAAGCGCACATCGTTGCTGGCCACCACCGGCAGGCCGCGCACGCCGGCCGCATGCAGCGCGAACTGGTTGAAACGTTCCTCGCCCTCGCGCCCGGTGCGGGTCAGTTCCAGGTGCAGGCCGTCGCCGAACACGCGCTGCCAGTCGGCCAGCTGCTGCTCGGCCAGGTCGGCGCGGCCTTCGCCGAACAGGCGCCCGGCCAGGCTGTCGCGCCCGGCCA
Source organism: Xanthomonas arboricola pv. juglandis (assembly GCF_001013475.1). Taxonomy (GTDB): domain Bacteria; phylum Pseudomonadota; class Gammaproteobacteria; order Xanthomonadales; family Xanthomonadaceae; genus Xanthomonas; species Xanthomonas arboricola. The sequence continues at coordinate 337,841 of NZ_JZEF01000001.1, forward strand.
GGGCGAACAGGTTGGCGTGGCCGCTCTGCAGCCACTCCGGGTGGATCGCCACGCCGCCTTCGGGGCGGTGGCCTTCCATCCAGGCGCGGGTCAGCAGGCGCGACAGGCTCAGGTAGCCTTCGCGGTCCCGGCACAGCAGGGTCATGCGCCAGGGCGTCATGTCCGGGGTGGCGATCATCACGTCGGCGCCGGCGATCGGCTTGATGCCCACGCCTTCGGCGGCCTTGTAGAACTTGACCAGCGCGAACAGGTTGTTGAGGTCGGTGACCGCCAGCGCGGGCATGTCGAGTTCGACCGCGCGGCTCAGCAGGTTGGCCTGCTTGGCCTTTTTCGGGTCAGCCTGATCCGGTTTCTCCGGCACACGGATGGTGGAATCCGCCAGCGAGAACTCGGTGTGGACGTGCAGATGGACGAAGCGGGAAGTGGACATGCGAGACCGGAATAATGCGTGGTCAGGGTAGCGAGCGTGGTCGGGTCGAACAAGGCTTGACAGCGCCGGCGCAGGGCCGCGGCCAGCTGCCACGGGGGCTGGGCGGTGCGGCCGATTCAGGCTTCGGCTAGCTGCGCGCAGCGCGACGGCGGCGATTGCGCGGATCGGGGGGCGTGCGGGGCTGCGTGTGCGGGACGCGACGCTCCAGGCCATGGCCGCAGCGGCGGCATGCGCGCCAAGCGATGGAGGACGCCATTACCGTTTCAGGTTCGCCCGGAGGGCGGTCGGTCAGTCGGCCAGCAGCAGGTCATCGGCCGGGGCCGCACAGGGCACGTCCCACGGCGACTGCGTCGCCTCGATGCCCAACGCACGCCGCACCGGGGCGAAGCTGCGGCGGTGCTGCGGGCACGGTCCGTGGCTGCGCAGCGCGGCCAGATGCACCGGCGTGGCATAGCCCTTGTGCTGGTCGAAGCGGTATTCCGGGTGCTGGGCGTGCAGCTCGTGCATCAGGCGGTCGCGGGTGACCTTGGCCACGATCGAGGCCGCCATGATGGCGCGATCGAGCGCATCGCCGCCGATCAAGGCCTCGGCCGGGCAGGGCAGGCCCTTGGGCACCCGGTTGCCGTCGATGCGCGCAAACCCGGCCACATGCGCCACGCCCTCCACCGCACGCCGCATGCCGAGCATGGTCGCCTGGTAGATATTGATGCGGTCGATCTCCTCGCTGTCGATCAGCACCACCGACCACGCCAGCGCCCGCTCGACGATGCGCGCATACAACTGCTCGCGCCGCTGCGCGCTCAGCTGCTTGGAATCGTCCAGCCCGTTGATGCGCGGCTTGCTCGGGTCGAACACCACTGCCGCCACCGCCACCGGCCCGGCAAGCGGGCCGCGGCCCGCTTCGTCGACACCGGCAATCAGACGCCGGGATTCGGCATTGGGGATTTGGGATTGGCCGAACAAGGGCGACTGGCGCGCCTCGGCGTGGGCGCCCGCAGCGATGATTTTCACGCTTTTGCTCCTGCCGAATCCCCAATCCCTACTCCCGAATCCCGGCCCTCCAGCAGCCCAGCCACCGCATCGGCCGCGCGTGCCGATGCGTCGCGGCGCAGTTCGGCGTGCAGGGCGAGATAGCGCGGTTGCAGGGCGGCGACCTTTTCCGGGTGCTTGAACCAGTCCAGCAGGGCCACGCACAGCCGTTCCGGGGTGCAGTCGTCCTGCATCAGCTCGGGGGCGAGGTCGTCGTTGGCCAGGATGTTGGGCAGCGCGTAGCGGTTGACCTTGAGCAGGCCCAGCGTCCTGACGATGCGGTAGGTGAGCGGGGCGACCTTGTAGCCGACCACCATCGGGCGCTTGACCAGCATCGCCTCCAGCGTGGCGGTGCCCGACGCGAGCAGCACCACGTCGGCGGCCAGCATCGCGGTGCGCGCCTGGCCGTCGAGCAGGTGCGAACGCAGCACCGGCAGCGACGACCGCGACAATTGTTCGGCCAGCAGCTGCTTGCAGCCGGGGTTGGCCGCGGGAACCAGCACGTGCAGGTTGGGCAGGTGCTCGGACACCAGCCAGGCGGCCTGGAAGAAGGTATCGCCGAGCTTGCTGATTTCGCCGTGGCGGCTACCGGGCAACACCGCCAGCACGGTGCTGGACGCGGACAGACCCAGCTTGGCGCGCGCGGCCTCGCGATCGGCCTGGTAGGCGATGTCGTCGGCCATCGGGTGGCCGACAAAGCGCGCATCGATGCCGTGCCTGGCATAGATCGGCGGCTCCATCGGAAACAGGCACAGCACCAGGTCGGCGCTGGCGCCGATCTTTTCCGCACGCTTCTCGCGCCAGGCCCAGACCGACGGGCTGACGTAATGCACGGTGCGCACGCCGCGCTGCTTGAGCCAACGCTCGACCGACAGATTGAAATCGGGTGCGTCGATGCCGATGAACACGTCCGGCTTCCACGCCAGCACCCGTTCGCGGAAGGCGCGGCGCAGCTTCAACAGCCGCGGCAGATGCTGCAGCACTTCGGTCAGCCCCATCACCGCCAGCTCGCTGGCATCGAACCAAGTCTGGCAGCCGGCACCACGCATCGCATCGCCACCGATGCCGACGAATTCGGCGCCCGGATAGCGGCGACGCAGCTGTTCGATCAGACCCGCACCCAGGATGTCGCCGGAGGCTTCGCCAGCGATCAGCGCGATGCGCGGGGCGCGCGTTTGCGCGCTGGGAATCGGGAGTGGGGAATGGGGAATCGGAAGTGCCGGCGATGGGCCGGCGGCAGGCGTGTCAGCGTGCGCGCCTGCATCGATTCCCGATTCCCGATTCCCGATTCCCGTCATCGCAACAACGGCCTTTCCGCCGCCTCGATGAACTCGAGCAGCCCGCGCACGTCTTCGCTGCTCTTGGCCTGTTCGGCCAGCTGCAGCTTGGCTTCGGCCAGCGGCAGGCCGGCGACGTACAGCGTGCGGTAGGCGCGCTTGATCGCGGTGATGCGCTCGGCATCGAAGCCGCGCCGCTTGAGCCCTTCGCTGTTGATGCCGCGCGGGCGGCCCAGCGATTCGCTGCCGACCATGGTGAACGGCGGCACGTCGCCGTTGGTCAGCGCACCCATGCCGAGGAAGGCGTGCGCGCCGATCCGGCAGAACTGATGCGCGCCGGCAAAGCCGCTGATGATCACGTAGTCGCCCACGGTGACATGGCCGGCCAGCGTGGTGTTGTTGGAGAACACGCAGTGGTTGCCGACATGGCAGTCGTGCGCCACGTGGGTGTAGGCCAGCATCCAGTTGTCGTCGCCGACCACGGTGATGCCGCCACCGCCGCCGGTGCCGCGATTGATGGTGACGAACTCGCGGATCACGTTGCCGTCGCCGATCACCAGTTCGGTGCGCTCGCCGGCGTATTTCTTGTCCTGCGGTTCGCCGCCGATCGCGGCGTGGCCGATGAAGCGGTTGTTGCGGCCGATCCGGGTCGGGCCGTGGATCGAGCAATGCGGCCCCACCTCGGTGCCCGCATCGATCTGCACATCGGCGCCGATCAGCGAAAACGCGCCCACGCGCACATCGCTGGCCAGCTGCGCCGACGGATCGATGACGGCGGTGGGATGAATCAAGGGTGCTTGATCACGCATCGTGTCTCACCTCCAAAAACGGGTTATTCCTTGGCGCCGGCGCACATGACTTCAGCACTGGCCACGACTTCGCCGTTGACCTTGGCCTCGCCGTAATAGCACCCCATGTTGCGGATCAGGCGCTTCATCTGCACTTCCAGCATCAGCACGTCGCCCGGCACCACCTGCTTGTTGAAGCGGGCATTGTCGACCTTGACCATGTAAAACAGCTTGGACAGCGCGTCGCGCCCCAGGCCGAGCTGGGTCATCACGCCACCGGCCTGCGCCAGTGCCTCGATGATCAGCACGCCGGGCATCACCGGGCGGGTGGGGAAATGGCCCTGAAAAAATGGCTCGTTGATGCTGACGTTCTTCTGCCCGACGATGCGCTTGGCGTCCAGGTCGAGCTCGATGACCCGGTCGATCAGCAGAAACGGATAGCGGTGCGGGATCAGCGTCTGGATCTGATTGACGTCGATCGGCAGCTCGTAAGTGGGGTGACTCATTCTTTCTCCTTGCCCACAGCCAGGATGCGCCTTGCCAGCACATCGAGTTGTTTGAAGCGCGCGGCATTCTTGCGCCACGTGCGATTGTCGGTGAGAGGGGTGCCGGACGAATACTCGCCCGGCTCATGGATGGAATTGCGCACCACCGACTTGCCGGTGATCACCACCTTGTCGCAGATCTCCAGATGCCCGACCACGCCGACATGCCCGCCGAGCAGGCAGTAACGACCGATCTTGGCGCTGCCGGCGATCCCGGTGCAGCCGGCGATGGCGCTATGTGCGCCGATGTGGCAGTTATGCGCGATCTGCACCAGGTTATCCACGCGCACGTCCTCTTCCAGCACGGTGTCTTCCAGCGCGCCGCGGTCGATGCAGGTGTTGGCGCCGATCTCGCAGTCGTCGCCGATCACCACGCCGCCCAGTTGCGGGACCTTGATCCAGTGCCCGGCATCCATCGCCAGGCCGAAGCCGTCGGCGCCGATTACCGCACCGGGATGGATACGAACGCGCTTGCCCATGCGCACCCGGGTGACCAGGGTGACGCGGGCGAGCAGCTCGCTGCCCTCATCGACCACGCAGTCCTCGCCGATGATGCTGCCGGTGCCGATCACGCAGCCATCGCCCACGCGGCTGCGCGCACCGATGCTCACGAATGGGCCGACGTGTGCGTTCGGCGAAACCTGTGCGCTGGGGTCGATCACCGCGGAAGGGTGGATCCCCGGTTCGCGCACCGGCGCCACATCGAACAAGGCCGCGATCTTGGCGAACGCTGTATAGGGATCCTTGGCGACCAGCGCGGTGCCGCGTGCATCCGCCGCATCGTCGGCGCGCAGGACCACCACGGCCGCCTGGCTCTGGCCCAGCTGCGGCCGGTAGCGCGGATTGGACAGGAAGCTCAGCTGCCCGACGCCGGCATGCGCCAGGGTGGCGACGCCACTGACTTCGACGGCGCCATCGCCGACGACGGTCAACCCAAATTGTTCGGCAATCGCACTGGCGGTCAAGCGCATCAGGGTGAACCTCTTGTAAATGTGGGAGCGCCGCTTTAACGGGGAAAAAACACCATTAAACAGTTCCCAACAAAGCCTGCGTATCTAGGGTCCTGTCGCAATCAAGCGGCGAATCCAGGAGTAAGCATATGAAAACCGTTCTTTCCATCCTTGGTGGTCTGGTCATGATGGGCGCGGTCGCGAGTGCATCGGCCCAGACCTTCGATATCGATCAGGGCAAGGCCACTGGCCAGCAGCAGCTGCAGTGTCTCAGCCTGCCTGCCGGCGACATCGCCAGCTGCCTGTCCAACACCGTGTCCACCTGGTTCGACAGCTGGTTCTGACCGGCCCACATCCCACCGGCGATACACGGGCGGCCCGCACACGCGGGCCGCCTTTTTGTTGCCGTTGGCTGTTAGAACTGGCCGCCGAAGGTGAACTGCAGACGCTCGATCTCGTCGTTGTCTTCCTTCTTCAGCGGGAACGCGTAGCTGATCGAGATGGGGCCGACCGGTGCGCGCCACAACAGCGCTACGCCGGTGGACGCACGCAGCTCGTTGGCCTTGAAGTTGTCCACGCCGTCGTAGACGTTACCGAAGTCGAAGAACGCCGATACGCGTGCCGACGGGCTGTCGAATAGCTTGGGGAAATACATTTCCACCGAACCGACGGTCTTGAACGAACCACCCAGCGGCTGGCCACGTGTGTAACTTGCCGTGCGTTCCGAACGTGGACCCAGCGTGTTGTCTTCGAAGCCGCGCACCGAGTTGGTACCGCCGGCGTAGAAGTTCTCGTAGAACGGCAGGCCGGTGGCGGTGACGGTGCGAAGCCGGTTGTTGCCGTCGCAAGCCTGTTCCGTGTAAGCGCTATTGTTAACGACGCCGCACACATCGCGCGAGCTGTCGTTGCCGTAGCTGTCGCCGTAACCCAGCTCGAAGCGCGTGTTCAACACGATCGCCGGGATAATCGGCCAGTAGTTGGAGATCTGGTAGTTGAACTTGTAGTACTCGATCGTGGAGCCGGGCAGGGTGGTCTCCAGGCCGACGCGCTGGTACATGCCGCGGGTCGGCATGAAGAAGTCGTTGCGGGTGTCGCGCGCCCAGCCCAGTTCGGTGCGCCAGGCATGGAAGGTGCGCGTGCCGACCGCATCGATGTAGTCGATGATCGCCCGCGGCGTCTGACCCTCGAACGTATTGATCTGGTTGCTGTCGACGCCGACCATCGCCGAGATGGTGTCGTTCTCGGTGATCGGCACGCCGAACACCACCTGCGCCGAACCATTCTTGCTGTTGTACTGCGCGGTGTTGAAGTCCGAGTAGTCCAGCGAGCGCCACGACAGGTTGTAGCCCAGCGACACGCCGTCGTCGGTAAAGAACGGGTTGGTATAGGAGAACGCGTAGCGCTGCTGGTAGCTGCTGCGCGAGGCTTCCACCGCCACCCGGTTGCCGCCGCCCAGGAAGTTGTTCTGCGACAACTGCACCGAGGTGGTCACACCGAAGCTCTGCGAGTAGCCAAGGCCGAACACGAAGCTGCCAGAGGTGGTTTCCTTGACGTTGTAGACCACGTCAACCTGGTCGTTGCTGCCCGGCACGGCCGGCGTTTCCACGTCCACGCTCTCGAAGTAGCCCAGGCGCTGCAGACGGATCTTGGAACGGTCGATCGCCGCCTGCGAGTACCAGGTGTTTTCGAACTGGCGCATTTCGCGGCGCAGCACCTCATCGGAGGTGCGGCTGTTGCCCTTGTACAGGATGCGGCGCACGGTCACGCGCGGGCCCGGCACCACCTGCAGGTTCACCGCGACGGTGCGGTCCTCGCGGTTCGGGGTCGGCAGCGGGTTGACCTTGGCGAACGCGTAACCAACGTTGCTCAGCGTGTTGGTGATGGCATCGGAGGTGTACTCCAGCAGCGCACGCGAGAAGATGTCGCCGGCCTTGGGGATGACCAGGCGCTCGATGTCGGCCTGCGGCAGCACGGTGTCGCCGGTGACCTTGATCTCGGAAATCTTGTACTGCTCGCCCTCGGTGACGCCGGCGCTGACGAACATGTCGCGCTTGTCGGGGCTGATCGACACCTGGGTGGAGTCGATGCTGAAGTCCACGTAGCCACGGTCCAGGTACCAGGAGTTGAGCTTCTCCAGATCGCCGGACATCTTCTCCTTGGAGTACTGGTCGTCGCGGCGGTACCACGAGGCCCAGTTGTGCTCCTTGGATTCCCAGTTCTCCAGGATGTCCTCGTTGGCGAACTTCTCGGTGCCGATCAGGTTGACGTGGCGGATCTTGGCCGCCTTGCCTTCCTTGATCGCGATCGCCACGTCCACGCGGTTACGGTCCAGCGGGCTCACCGTCGGGGTGATCTCGACGTTGTACTTGCCGCGGTTGTTGTACTGGCGGGTCAGTTCCTGAGTCACGCGGTCCAGGCTCAGGCGATCGAAGGTGCCGCCTTCGGTCAGGCCGATGTCGCCCAGGCCCTTGAGCAGCTCCTCGGACTTGATGTCCTTGTTGCCGGTCACGGTGAGCTTGTTGATCGCCGGACGCTCCTTCACGGTGATCACCAGGATGTTGCCCTGGCGATCCAGCTGCACGTCCTCGAAGAAGCCGGTGCGGTACAGCGCGCGGATCGAGTCGGCGACCTTGGCATCGTCCACGGTGTCGCCGCGGTTCACCGGCAGATAGGTGAACACGGTGCCGGAGGCGATGCGCTGCAGGCCGTCGACGCGGATGTCGCTGGCAACGAACGGCTCTGCGGCCAGGGCAACGACTGGCAGGCTGAGGCCGGCGGCAAGAGCGAGGGCAAGCAGGCGGCGAGTGGGAAGACGCGTCATGTCACATCCGGTTGGAGTCGATTTCGGGTGTTGCTGGATGCCGACGTATGACGACGACAACAGGCGGAAAGAGTGGAGCAGCTTCATCGTGGAACCAGGCCGAGGATGTCGTTGTAGAACGCCAGTCCCATCAGCCCGGCCAGGACCGCCAGGCCGACATATTGCCCGGCAATCATGGCCCGTTCGCTGATCGGGCTGCCCTTGACCAACTCGATAAGGTAATACAGCAGATGCCCACCGTCCAAGATCGGGATCGGCATCAGGTTGATGATCGCCAGGCTGAGCGACAGCAATCCGAGGAAATACAGGAACCAGTCGAGCCCGCGTTCGGCCGAGGCGTTGGCCGCGCGCGCGATCGTGACCGGCCCGGAGATGTTCTTGACCGAGGCCTGGCCGGTCAGCATGCGCTTCATCATGCCCAGCGAATCGGCGGTCATCCGGCCGGTTTCACGGATCGCCGCCGGTACGGCGGCGAACACGCCGTACTGCTGGCGGCTGTCGTAGGCCGGCGCCTGCGCTGCCGCAAATCCCACGCCCAGCAGCCATTGGCCCTGCGGCGACCGGCGCGGGGCGATTTCCAGCGCCAGCCGGTCTTCGCCGCGCGCGACCTCGATCATGCCGGTACCGCCCTGCGCGCCCAGTGCCTGCAGCTGGGCGGGAATCTCGTCGGCCGAGCGGATCGGCTGGCCGTCGATGGCGACAATACGGTCGCCCGGCTGCAGCAGCCCCTGCGCCGCAGAGCCGGCAACCACCTGGCCCACCACCGGCGGCTGCAGCATGAACTGCCAGCCGATGCCGGCCAGCGAGGCCACGCGGCGCTCGTCAAAGCCGGCCGGTAGCTGCGACAGCCGCAGCGTGTGCTCGCGGTTGCCGGCGCCGTCGGTGGCGGTCAGCACGCGGATATCGCGCTTGTCCATGGCTGCGGTGGTGAGCTGCATGCTGGCATCGCTCCAGCTGCTGACATCGCGCCCATCGATGCGCACGATGCGCTCGCCCGGGGTCAGGCCGGCTTCGGCGGCCAGGCCATCGGCGCGGCCGATGGTGGCCGAGTAATCCTGTTTGCCGACCACGAACATCGCCCACAGCATCGCCATGCACAGCAGCAGGTTGGCGATCGGGCCGGCCGCCACGATGGCGATGCGCTGCCACACCGTCTTGCGGTTGAAGGCCTGGTCCTGCTCGGCCGGGTGCACGTCGCCTTCGCGCTCGTCGAGCATCCTGACGTAGCCGCCCAGCGGGATGGCCGCCACCACGAACTCGGTGCCGTGACGGTCGCGCCGCATCCACAACGGTTTGCCGAAGCCCACCGAAAAGCGCAGCACCTTGACGCCGCAGCGGCGCGCGACCCAGAAGTGGCCAAATTCGTGGAAGGTCACCAACACGCCCAGGCTGACGATCATCCACCAGACCGAACCGATGAAATCACCCATGGATGCAACTCGTCTGCGTAAATCGATCAGGCATGAAGGCTGTGATGGGCGAGGGCGCGTTCGGTGATCTGCCGCGCTTGCGCATCGGCAGAAAGCAGGGTGTCGAGGGAGTCGGCATTGTGCCGTGGGAGCGTTGTCAGTGTGTGTTCGACCAACGCGGGAATCGCTAGGAAACCCACCTGGCCCTGAAGAAACGCTGAAACAGCCACTTCATTGGCCGCGTTCAGGATCGCAGGGGCGGTTCCACCGGCCTCCAGCGCCTCCCAGGCCAGGCGCAGGCACGGGAATGCGGCGGTGTCCGGCGCCTCGAAATCCAGCCGCCCCTGGGTCAGCAGGTCCAGCCCGGCAACCCCGGACTCGACCCGTTCCGGCCATGCCAGGCCGACCGCCAGCGTGGTGCGCATGTCCGGCAGGCCCAGCTGTGCCAGGGTGGAGCCGTCGACGAATTCCACCAGCGAGTGCACCAGGCTCTGCGGATGCACCAGCACATCGATCTGCGCACCGGGCAGGCCGAACAGGTGATGGGCTTCGATCACTTCCAGACCCTTGTTCATCAGCGTCGCCGAATCCACCGAGATCTTCGGCCCCATCGACCATTTGGGGTGGGCGACCGCCTGCGCGGGCGTGACAGCGCTGAGTGCGGCGCGGTCCCAGCCACGGAACGGCCCGCCGGACGCTGTCAGGATTACCCGGCGCACACCGCGACTGGCGTCGCAGGAACGCAGGCACTGGAAGATGGCGCTGTGTTCGCTGTCAATCGGGATGATCTCGGCGCCGGCCGCCGCCGCGGTACGGGTCAGCAGCTCGCCGGCCAGTACCAGCGATTCCTTGTTGGCCAGCAGCAGGCGCTTGCCGGCGCGGGCCGCGGCCAGCGTGGAGGGCAGGCCGGCCGCTCCCACGATCGCCGCGACCACGGTGTCGCAGGCATCGCTGGCGGCCAGCGCGTCCAGGGCGTCGGAACCGGCGTGCGCCTGGGTGGCCAATCCGGACGCGCGCAAACCGTCGCGCAGTGCCGGATACAGGGATGGGTCGGCGATCACCGCATGCGCAGGGCGATGGGTGACGCAGAGCGCCAGCAGCTCGTCGACCTTGCTGCCGGCCGACAGCACGCTGGCGCGCAGCCGCTGCGGATGACGGGCGATCACATCCAGTGCCGACGCACCGATCGAGCCGGTGGCGCCGAACACGGCGACCTGACGGAGAGGGGAGCCAGCCATGCCTAGAATCCGAGAATTTCCTTGCCGAGTGCGAACACCGGCAGGGCGGCGAGCACGCCGTCGATACGATCCAGCACGCCACCATGGCCCGGAATCACCGCACCCGAGTCCTTGGCGCCGGCGTGACGCTTGAGCAGGCTCTCGAACAGATCGCCCAGCACCGAGGCCAGCACCGCCACCGCCGAGACCAGCACCAGCTGCGGCACATGCGCCAGGGTCAGCCCGGCCAGCCAGCCGAATGCGCAGGCGACCACGATGCCGGCGACCATGCCGCCGAGCAGGCCTTCGATGGTCTTGTTGGGGCTGACCCGCGGCGCCAGCTTGTGCTTGCCGAACGCGCGGCCGGCGAAATAGGCGCCCGAATCGGCCGCCCACACCATGGTCAGCGCGGTCAGCAGCCACAGGTTGCCCTTGTCCGGGTTGGCATGCAGCAGTACCAGCGCGGCCCAGGCCGGCAGGACCGCCAGCGTGCCGGCGGCGAGCTTGAGCGCGCGCGCCTGACCGTTGCCGTGATCGGCACCGAAGGTGAAAAAGCGCAGCCACAGCAGTGCCAGCAGCCACCAGACCACACCCACCAGGGCGGCGATCTGGAACAGCACCATGGAGCCGGCCGAGGCCCACACCATCAGCACCATCAACAGCAGATTGAGCATCAGCAGCACGGTACGCGGCAGGCTGTCGTCGATGCCGGAGAGCTTGAGCCACTCCCACAGGCCGGTCAGGAACAGGATCGCCGCCAGCGCCGCCAGCCATTGCGTGGGCAGCAGCACAATCGCGCAGATGGCGAGCGGCGCCATGATCAGCGCGGCAATCACGCGGGTCTTGGTCATGCGGAGGAACTCTCCGTCGCCTTGTCGGCGATCTGGGCGCTGGTCAGGCCGAAGCGACGTTCGCGCCCGGCATAGTCATCCAGTGCCTGCTGCAGCACGCCGGCATCGAACTCCGGCCACAGGGTTTCGGTGAACCACAGTTCGGTATAAGCCAGCTGCCACAGCAGGAAATTGCTGATGCGGGTGTCGCCGCCGGTGCGGATGAACAGGTCCGGCGCCGGCAGATCGGCCAGCGCGACGCGGCTGGCCAGCAGCGCTTCGTCGATCTGCTGCGGCTGCAGGCGGCCGGCGGCCACTTCTTCGGCCAATGCCCGCGCGGCCAGCGCAATGTCCTGGCGGCCGCCATAGCTGGCGGCGATGCTTAGCACCAGCCGCGCATTGGCGGCGGTCATGCGTTCGGCGGTGGCCATGCGCTCGCGCAGCGGCGCCGCGAAACGGCTGCGATCGCCGATGAAGCGCACCTGCACGCCGCGCCGCTGCAGTTCGTCGACCTCGCGATCGAGCGCATGCAGGAACAGCTTCATCAGCGCGTCGACTTCCTCCTGCGGGCGGCCCCAGTTTTCACTGGAGAACGCGAACAGGGTGAGCGCCGAAACGCCTTTTTCCAGGCAGAAATCGATGGTGCGATTGACCGCGCGCGCGCCGGCGCGATGACCGATCATGCGCGGACGTCGCCGACGCTGCGCCCAACGCCCGTTGCCATCCATGATGATGGCAATGTGGCGCGGCACGGCGGCAGCGGAAGGTGCTGGATGCATGGCAGGCGATGCCACGATCAGACCGTCATCAGTTCCTGTTCCTTGGCCTTGACGACCTCATCCACATCCTTGATGGCCTTGTCGGTGAGCTTCTGGATGTCGTCTTCGGCGCTGCGCGCCTCGTCTTCGGTGACCGCCTTGTCCTTGAGCAGATCCTTGACCTGCTGGTTGGCATCGCGACGGATGTTGCGGATGGCCACCTTGCTGTCTTCGCCCTCGCCATGCACGGCCTTGCTGAGCTCCTTGCGGCGCTCCTCGGTCAGCGGCGGCAGGTTCAGACGGATCACGGTGCCGACCACGGTCGGGGTCAGGCCCAGATCCGAGGCGTAGATCGCCTTTTCCACGTCCTTGATCATGCCCTTGTCGAACAGGCTGATGACCAGCGAGCGGCCTTCGGAGACGCTGATGCTGGCGACCTGGTTGAGGGGGGTGTCGGTGCCGTAGGCCTTGACCTTGATGCCGTCCAGCAGCGCCGGAGAGGCGCGGCCGGTGCGCACGGTGGTCAGGGAATGGCGCAGAGCATCGATGCTCTTGGTCATGCGCGTCTGCGCGTCTTGTTTGATCTGGTTGAGCATCGCCGGAATCCGTGTGGAGCTGAATCCGGAGATTATAGCCGGGACTGGGGTTTCACGACTCGCGGGTCGTCAGGACCCGCGCAGCCGGTTCACTTGCCGGCGCCGCTTCCGCTGGAGCCGCTTCACCGGCAGGGATCAACGCAGGCGTCAGCACTGCGCTTTAACGAATCCCCAATCCCGATTCCCGATTCCCGCCCTCAGCTCCGACCCTGCACCAACGTGCCGATCTGCTCACCATGCAGGATGCGCAGCAGCACCCCGGGCTCGCTCATGCCGAAGATGCGCAGCGGCAGGTCGCTGTCGCGCGCCAGCGCGAAGGCGGCGGTGTCCATCACCTCCAGGCCCTGCAGGATGACCTGGTCGTAGGTCAGACTGTCGTAACGCACCGCATCGGAGTGCTTCTTCGGGTCCTTGTCGTACACGCCGTCGACCTTGGTTGCCTTGAGCAGCAGGTCGGCACCGATCTCGATCGCGCGCAGCGCCGCGCCCGAGTCGGTGGTGAAGAACGGGTTGCCGGTGCCGGCGGCGAAGATCGCGATGCGACCCTTTTCCAGATGGCGGATCGCGCGGCGGCGGATGAAGTCCTCGCAGACATCGTTGATCTTGATCGCGCTCATCACGCGCACCTTGGCGCCGAGCTTTTCCAGCGCGTCCTGCATCGCCAGCGCGTTGATCACGGTGGCCAGCATGCCCATGTGGTCGCCGGTGACGCGGTCCATGCCGCTGGCGGCCAGGCCGGCGCCGCGGAAGATGTTGCCGCCGCCGATCACCAGCGCGACCTGCGCACCGGCCTGCTGGGCTTCGATCACTTCATGGGCGAGGCGGTTGATGACCTTGGGATCGATGCCGTAATCCCCGTCTCCCATCAGCGCCTCCCCGGAAAGTTTGAGAAGAATGCGGCGATAGGGAAGTTCAGACATGGGGGAGACCTCGGTGTGGGGGATCGGCAAACGCCGGCAAGTCTAGCGGAAGCCTGTCACCGGGCGTGGTAAAAATTCGGTAGTTGGCGATGCCGTGACGCGTTGCTCAGTGCGCGCGCGGGGGCTGCGGCGTCGGCATGTCGGTCGCATCGTAAGCGGTGACGCGGTTGCGGCCGCGATGTTTGGAGCGATACAGCGTGCTGTCGGCGGCCTGCAGCAGATGCTCGATGCTCTCGAACTGCCGGTCGCCACCGCCGTGGGTGGCCAGTCCCGCCGAGAAGGTGATGTGCAGCGGGCCGCCCTGCAGTTGCGCCATCGGCGTGCGTGCGGTCTCGGCCAGGATGCGCTCGACCACCGCCAACGCCGCTTCGGCCGCGGTATTGGGCAATAGCACCAGGAATTCCTCGCCGCCATAGCGGGCCACCAGGTCGCTGGTGCGCACCATGCGCTGCAGCGTCTGCGCGAAGTTGCGCAGCACCTCGTCGCCGATCAGATGGCCATGCGCATCGTTGACGCGCTTGAAGTCGTCCAGGTCGATGAAGGCGATCGACAGCGGCCAGTTCTGGCGCGATGCCAGCTCGAACTCGTGCGCGAGCGCGGTGCCGAGCTGGTGGCGATTGAACACGCCAGTCAATGCATCGCGGCTGGCCTGTTCGGCCAGATGGCGCATGCGGTTTTCCGATTCGTCGGCATGCCGGCGCGCTTCGGCCACATCCTGCAACTCGCGCAGGCTGCGCAGCATCGCCAGCTCGCGCGCCTGCTCGAAGATCATCTGGATGTGCTCGGGTTGCGGCACGCGGATGTCGAACAGGGCTTCCAGTTCCGGCAGCGATTCGGCGATGCGTTCGATCACCTTTTCGAAGCGTTCGGCATCCAGTTCCAGCACGTCCTGCGCCTGGCGCTGCGCGTGTTCGGTGGCGGCCGCGGCGCTGGCCGACAGCCAGATGTCTGCCAGGCGTCCGGACAGCGCGACGCAGGCCATGAACGGCTCCAGGCTGGCGGGCTCTTCCTCGCTCTGCGCGATGGCGTTCTGCAGGTACGGCGGCAACTGCCATTGATGCGCGAGCCAGGCGCCGACTTCGGCATGGTTAGCGCCCAGATGCTCGCGTTCGGCATCGAGCAGGGCGGCGTTGTCGGGCGCCTGCTCCAGCAGCGGCGCATACAGTTCGGGCGCGCCCTGCAGCAGGGCGAGCTTGCCGATGTCCTGCAACAGGCCGGCCAGCATGAGTTCTTCGGGTTTGCGGATGCCGTAGGCCTGGCCGAGGATGCGGCTGGCCAGCGCACACAGGCCGGCGCGGCGCCAGATGCGCTCATGCAGCGGATGCGCGGTGAAGGTGCTGCGTACGCCGTGCACCATCGAAAACCCCAGCGCCAGGCTCAGGGTCGCGTTGAGGCCGAGCATGGTCAGCGCCTGGCCGAGGTTGTCGATGCGGCGGCGGCTGGCGTACAGCGGCGAATTGGCCACCCGCAGCATGCGCGCGCTCAGCGCCATGTCCATGCCGATGAGGTTGGCCGTGGTGGTCATGTCCACATCGGGGTCCTGCGCAAGCTCGATGACGCGCAGCGCAACGCCTGGGGGCGAGGGCAGGTTGCGGCAGTAGTGCAGGGCGGCCTGTAGATCTGGTTGCATGGGTCATCGCCGACGGTGGGCGCAAGCATACCGCTGCGCTCGTTAATAGGGCACGCCAAGCTCTGTCGCCGCCGCGCTGCAGCGCGTGCGTGATGGACGCTGAAAGCCTGGTCGGCATCCAGTTTTAGCGGCAACCATAACGACATCTGTAGAGTTGAGGCCGGTTGCGTGCCCGGCGGATGCGTTCGCTTCAGCTTCGTGCGTCGATGGGCCTGCGCCACAGCGGCTGGCCCAAAAAAAAAGCCGCGGCAAGCCGCGGCTTTCTCTACGCAGTGGCGAGGATCAGGCCAGACCGGCCTGCTTCATCACTTCGGCGGCGTAGTCTTCCACCACCTTCTCGATGCCTTCGCCAACGGCCAGGCGCTGGAAGCCGACCACTTCGGCACCGGCAGCCTTGACGGCCTGCTCGACGGTCTGGTCGGTGTTCAGCACGTACGGCTGGCCGTACAGGGTCACTTCGTTGACGATCTTGCTGATCTTGCCGCTGATGATCTTTTCCAGGATCTCGGCCGGCTTGGCCTTGTCCTTCTCGGACATCTTGGCCAGTTCGATTTCCTTTTCCTTGGCCACGAACTCGGCCGGGACATCGGAGGCCTTGACGTGCGGCGGGTTCATCGCGGCGATGTGCATGGCGATGCCGCGTGCCAGCTCAATGTCGCCACCCTTCAGCTCGACCAGCACACCGATACGGCCGCCGTGCACGTAGGCTGCAACGTTGTTGGCGCTGTCGATACGCACCAGGCGACGCACCTGCAGGTTCTCGCCGACCTTGGCGATGACCGCGGCGCGACGCTCTTCGATGGTCTCGCCGCTGTCGAGCTTGACGCTCTTGAGCGCTTCGGCATCGGCTGCATCCGAGTTCAGCGCGGCGGTGGCCACGGTCTCGGTGAAGGCCAGGAAGTTCTCGTCCTTGGCGACGAAGTCGGTTTCGGAGTTGACTTCGACCAGCACGGCCTTGCCGCCGGCCTGTGCAGTGGCGATGCGGCCTTCGGCGGCAACGCGGTCAGCCTTCTTGTCGGCCTTGGCCAGACCCGACTTGCGCAGCCATTCGGCAGCGGCGTCGATGTCGCCTGCGTTTTCGACGAGTGCCTTCTTGCACTCCATCATGCCGGCGCCGGTGCGCTCGCGCAGTTCCTTGACCAGGGAAGCAGTGATTTCCATGGAATTACCTCATATGGACGAATGCGTGCGGCGGAGTGTTCCGCCAGTAGGAGACGGCGCAGCCAGGCCGGCCGCCCCCGTAGAAATGTTCATTGGCCTCGGCGACGGGCCGCGCTGGACCCGTCGGGGCTGCGGCCGCACAGCATGGTGCGGCCGCATTGCAAGCCGATTACTCGGCAGCCGGAGCGGCAGCGTCGGCCGGTGCGTCAGCCTTCTTGTCGCCCTTCTTGGCCGGAGCGCGACGGCCCTTGCCTTCGTCGGCGGACTCGGCCGAGAACTCTTCTTCGCGGACCGAAGCGGAGTTCGGCGCAGCAGCCTTGCCTTCCAGTACGGCGTCGGCGGCGGCACGTGCATACAGCTGCACGGCACGGATGGCGTCGTCGTTGCCCGGGATGGCGTAGTCGACCAGGGCCGGGTCGTAGTTGGTGTCGACCACCGCGATCACCGGAATGCCGAGCTTCTTGGCTTCCTTGATGGCGATGTCTTCATGGCCGATGTCGATCACGAAGATCGCGTCGGGCAGACGGTTCATTTCCTTGATGCCGCCCAGCGAGGCGTCCAGCTTCTCGCGCTCGCGACGCAGGCCCAGCACTTCGTGCTTGACCAGCTTGTCGAAGGTGCCGTCGGTCTCGGCCGACTCCAGTTCCTTCAGGCGGGCAACCGATTGCTTGACGGTACGGAAGTTGGTCAGCGTGCCGCCCAGCCAGCGCTGGGTCATGAACGGCATGCCGCAACGCTCGGCTTCTTCCTTGATGGACTCGCGCGCGCTGCGCTTGGTGCCCAGGAACAGCACGGTGCCGCGCTTCTGCGCGATCGAGGAGAGGAAGTTCATCGCGTCATTGAAGAGCGGAACGGTCTTCTCGAGGTTGATGATGTGGATCTTGCCGCGCGCGCCGAAGATGTACGGCGCCATCTTGGGGTTCCAGTAGCGGGTCTGGTGACCGAAATGGACGCCGGCTTCCAGCATCTGACGCATGGTGACTTGGGGCATTGAAGTAACTCCTGGTAGCGGAATCTACGTGCGCGGACTGGACTTTGAAGAGTCCGCACATGGATGTGCGGGCCCTTGCGAAAGGATGCGCACAAACGATTCCGGGGTTGGGCTTCCCTGTCGCCTCCGTGACGAACCCCTCGCGGGGCACCCCGGCACGGATGGTGGCAGCAGGTGTGAATTCGTCGATGACGTCCGACGTGAACGACGCAATGCGCAAAGACGCAAAACAGCCGACGGAGTATAGCCGGCGGAGCGGGCGCGCGCAATTGGCGAATCGGGATTGGGGAATAGGGATTCGGGATTCGGGATTGGCGGGCCGTGTGTCGCGGCAGTTGTTCGCTGTCGGTCCAGGATGGTCAAAGCGCCAGCTCTTGCGAATCCCCAATCCCGAATTCCCAATCCCCAGAGCTCACGGCTCCAACGCTAACGTCGTCTCGATATCGCTATTGATCCGCGCCACGAAGCGGCCACTGCCGGCGGGCAGGTTGGCCGGCAGTGTCCATTGCCTGGTCTGGCCGGGCAGCACATAGCCGGCCAGATCATCGCGGATGCTGCGGCGGGTGCCGCCGGCATCGATGTAGGCCAGGTCGGCCAGCCTGGCATGACTGAGCCCGGCGTTATGGATCTTCAGTGCGCGGCCGTCGCCGTGGCCGGACAGGCTGGCCTGCAGCGCTGGGTGCGGGTCGCCGGGCTGGCTGGGCAGGGCAAACACAGGGGTGGAATAGCGCAGCAATTCGGTGTCGCTACCCGCGGCATGCTGGGTCACCACCAACCGGTAGCTGTCTTCGGTCTGCACCGGGCTGGGGCCCAGGCGGATCACCCGCAGCAGTTGCCGGCCTTGCGGAGCAATTTCGAAATGCGCCGGGCTGACGGTGGCGGCGGTGGCCGGTTCGAGCAGCTCGCGGTCGCCGTCCTGGCGCCAGCGGTAGAGCTTGGCTTCCGCGCGCCACGGCAGTGCCGCCTGGTTGTAGAGCCAGACGGTGGCCTGGTCGCTGTCGGCGGGAATGCGTGCAGTGGTCGGGGCGATGGCGATCTCGGCGGCAACGGCGCTGCCGCCGATGACCAGGCCGGCCAGCGCCAACGCCAGCAGGCCGCAACAGGAGCGAGACGCGGCCATGGTCAGAACGCGATCGTGGTGATGCGCGCGGTGCCCGCAGGCGCTGGCCCGGCAAGTGCGCTGGCATCCTGCCCGGTGCTGGTGACGGCGGGGGTATCGGCGTTGCTGGCCGGCGGGGCGATCGCTATCGGCGTGCCTCGGGAACAGCTGGCGCGTGGCGGCGCAGTGCGCAGCTCGCAGCCGCTGAGCAGGCGCAGGCCGATGTGCAGGGTGAAGTTTTCCGGGCCGCGAGCGGTGGCTGCGTGGGCCGCGGTAGAGCTCGCGCTGCAGACGAGGGCGACCAGCGTCAGGCGCTTCAACAGAGTGACCAGCGTCATGAAGGCAATCGTTTGCATTGGAGACGTAACAAATAGCGACGCCCCCGATGTGAACTTTATTAACTGTCAGTAAGTGATGGAGACGGTCACCGTATCGTTGTAAGCGCCTGCAATGGGCTGTTGCGGTGCCGGCGCGCGGCCATACACGGTCACCGTCTGCGCGACTCCGTTGCCGGTGCCGCTGAGCGTATCGACACCGATGCTGGTGCCCCAGCGGTTGCCGCGGCCGGCGTCCCGATACAGCTCATAGGCGATGTAGTTGGCACTGCTGGCATGGCGCATGCGCCGGACGCTGCCGGTGGCATTGATGCCATCGCCCAGCCCGATGTTCCAGGCGGTGCGGTTGGTGCACGACAGGCTGATGGTGTAGGTGCGGTCGATGGCGGTATCGATGGTGCCGGCGATGCTGCCGAAATCCAGGTCGGTGGTGACGTAGGTATTGCAGCGTGCCGGCACGTTGGCCGAGGCGGTGAACGGGAACGCGTTGCTGGCGGTCTTGGCGCCGCTGCCGCCGGCCGTGCAACTGCTCGGCGCTGGCGGCACACCGATGACGCTCTCGTTGTAGGAGTAGCGCAGCACGGTGTCGGCACCGCCGAAATTGCTGGTGTGGTTGCCGACCGACAGGATCTGGTTGGCCGGAATCCGCCCGTACACGGTGACGGTGGTCGTCTGCGAGCCGCCGGTGACCACCGGGACGCCGTAGGACAGTGTCAGCAGGCGCGGCGAGGGCGTCGTCGACCCGGTGGCGCCCCAGACCTGGGTACGCGTGGCCTCGCTGTAGATCTGGAAGTCCAGGCTGTCGCTGGTGGGGTTGAGCATGCGGCGCGGCGCGTACAGCCCGTTGCTGGCGCTGCCCGGCCCGAGGTCAAGGCACAGGCTCACCTGCGCATAGCCCAGCACGCTGAGCGCGGCGGTCGCGCAGGAAACGTTGAGCGTTGCCACCGCATCGGTGGTGCCGTTGGCCGCCACGTTGCCGAACGCCAGCGGGGTGCCGAGGGTGACGCTGCAGGTGGTGTCCGCGCGCGCGTCCTGGCCGGGTGCAAGCCACAACGTGGCGATCGTCAGCGCAAAGACCAGGCGCCACAGTGCGGGCAGGCTCATGGGGTGTTCTGCTCGAGAACGCAGGGCAGCGGGCCGACCCGCGGAATGCCGCCGGGGTTGGTCGGGTAGGTGAAGCGCGCGCTGCATCGGCCATCCGGTAGCTCGACCAGGATGCGGTTGTCGATCTGCAGGTTGTCCAGATAGGTCTCGCCGTCGTAGCCGATCACCACGCGTTCGGCGTTGCCCTCGCGCTGCACCACGCTGCCGACCGGCAACGGCACGCCCTGGGCGTCATGCAGCACGATCATGGCCGCACGTACCCGGGTGATGCCGAAGCGCACCGCCACCCCGGACTGCTGGCGCGGTGTCACCGCGGTATCGACGCGGTCCACGCGCAGGTCCGCCGGCAGGTTCAGGGTGTCGATGGACAGCTGGTTGCGCTGCCACGACTGCAGCGGGGTGACCAGCAGCATCCCGCGCGCATCGGTGACGCCGATCAGGCGATTCTCCAGCCGCACCGGAATGCCGGGCTGGCCGTCGGTGGAGACCACCGCAAAGGCATCCTGGATATCGCGCGCGGCGAAGCCGCGGCCGTTCATCCACACCAGGCTGCCGCTGGCGCTGGCATAGCCGAAGTTGGCGCCATCCTGGTTGGCGACGCCGAGGTTGTAGCGGCCGACGCGGTTCAACCAGCCCAGCTCGGCCAGGCCGCCGTTGGCATCGTCGCCGGCACGCCCCTGTAGGCGCCAACCGATTCCGCCCAGGTCGCCGTCGCCGGGCAGCGGCTGGCTGACATCGGCCACGAATCCGGTGCGGTTGCCGTTGCGTTGCATCGAGGCGCTGGCCTGGCGCAACTCGCCGAACGTGGTCGACAGCGACAGGTACAGGCTGCGGTCGCTGCGCATGTCCAGGTTCTGGTTGCCGGACAGATTGGCGGCCCAGTTGCGCCCGAAACTGCGCGACCAGAACAGGCTCGCGTAGCGCGAGGTGTCGCCTTGCGGGTAGCTCAGCCGCACATAGCTGGTGCCCAGCGAGCCGATCGGATTGACGTTGACGCCGAACACCGCGCGGTCGCTGATGCGCGCCGGCAACGCGCCCTGCAGCGCGCCCAGGTCGCGATAGTCGCCGTGGGTGCGCTGGGTGCCGACAGTGAAGTTGAAGCGACGGTTGTTCCAGGCATACCCCAGCACGTACTGGCCGCCGCGCAGCGCATCCATCCGGCTATGCGCGTAGGCCGCGTTGACCACGCCGCCCGCGCCGAGCAGCCACACGCCGCCGGCACCGGCATTGACCACGCCGCCGCCGGCCTCGGTATGCGCTTCGATGGTGAAGTCATCGCGCAGGCCCTTGCGCAGCGTGGCGCTGGCGACCGTGCGCGACTCGTAGGAAAACGAGCGCACGCCGTAGTCCTGGCGCAGATGGCCGATGCCGGCCGACCATTCGGAAATGCCGCGCGCCAGCAGTTGCGGCGTGCCATAGAAGGCGAAGTCCAGCCGGCGCACCTGGCCGAACGCATCGGTCACCACGATCTGCGCCTGCCCGGTGCCGCTGATGCCGGGTTGCGCGGCCAGCTGGAACGGGCCGGCCGGCACCTGGCCGCTGTACTGGCGCAGGCCATCGACGTAGAGCTCTACCGTCGACGGCACCACCGCCTCGCCCAGGAAGCTTGGCGTGGGGGTGAGCACGCGGTACGGCTGCAAGGCGTAATTGCGGCCGATCTGTATCCCGCCCAGGCGGATCGAGCGGCTCCAGTCGACAAAGCCGCTGTAGAAATCGCCGACCGTCAGGCTGGTGGCGCTGTCGGGGAAATCCATCTGCCAGGCGCTGTCCAGGCGCACCGCTTCGCTGCGCCAGCGCTGGTCCTGCGGGCGGTCGTAGGCCAGGAACACCGCGGTGGTGTCGACCATGCCGCGGCCGATGCCGAAGCCGCGCACTTCGGTCGCCAGCGACACGCTGCTGGCCCCGGCATTGCGCGTGGCATAGAGGTCGTAATTGAGCAGCATGCCCGGCGAGGCGGTGGCGCTGGGCGGTGCGACCTGTTCGGCCTTCAGTACCGTGGTGGAGAGCGACAGCTGCGCCAGCGGCACCTGCAACGCAAGCCGCTGCAGCGCAGCGTCGTAGCGCACCTCCACGTCGGGCAGGCGATCCAGGTCGACCAGCTCGCTGGCGGCGCGGTCGGCCAGGAGGAAGCCCAGTTTGCGCAGCGTGTCGACCGAGCCGCGCAGGTGGCCGTCCACCAGTTCGAACGGTGCCAGGCCGCGGTCGGCCTGGTTGAGGCTGACATCCAGGTACAGCGTCTGCGGCAGGGCCGCTACGTTCTGCGGCGCCTGATCGGGCAACGGCGCCATGTCGGCCAGATCGCCGGAGGCGGCATGTGCCAGGCAGGTGGCGGTCGCAAGCAGCGTCATCGCCAGCCGGCCCGCATCACGGCGCTGCTGGCGCGGCCAACAAGGTGCGTTCGTCCGCCTCACCATTGATCCTTGCGATGATGGTGCCGCGGCCGAACTGGGCCAGCGGTGCCCCCAGCGACCAGCGCATGGTCTGGCCGGGCAGGACATAGCCCACCAGCCCGTTCAATGCCGTCCTGGTCGTGCCATCGACCCGATGCTGCAGGTCGGCGACCTGGGCATGCCCATTGCCGGTGTTGCTGATCTGGATCTGCGCATTGCCGTCGCTGCCGGCAATCACCTGCGTGCTCAAGGTCGGGGTGGATTCGGTCTTGCCCGGCGGCAGCAGGAAGATCGGCACCGAGTAGCGCAACACGAACTGCATGCCCTTGCGATCCGCATCGGCGTTGGGCAGTTCGTCGACGATGATGCGGTAGCAGACTTCCTCGCTGGTCGGCGCGGGCCCGGCGCGAATCACCCGAATCAGCTGGCGCTCGCCGGCGGCCAGCGTGCGCATCGGCGGGCTGATCAGCAGTTCCTGGGTCGGGTCGAGCTGGTCCTTGCCGTCACGCTGGGTCCAGCGATAGGCGCGGGTCTGCACCTGCACCGGCGCGCTGCCGCTGTTGCTCAACCAGAGCCCGTCGGCGGACTGCTGTGCGCTCAGCGTCAGCGAGGTCGGCGCCAGCTGCAGGCTGGCCGCATGGGCCGGCTGTAGCGGCACTGCGCTGCCAAGCGCCAGCGTCAGGCTCAATCCGGCCGTGACCAGCCAGGCCGGCATCCGGTACGACAGGCGGTGGTGCAATGGCATGCGCGCGCTCAGTAGACGATCGTGGCGGTGATGGTGTCTTGGTAGGTACCGGTCGCGGGATTGTTGGCCGACGGGTTGGTCACGCGGCCGTAGACCGGATAGACCTGGTTGATGCCGGTGGCGGTGCGGCTCAGCGTATTGGTGCCGGTGGTGCTGCCCCATACCGTGCTGCGGCCCAGATCCTGGTACAGCTGGTAGGCGATGAAGTTGTTGGTGGTGACCAGCGCATCGGTGTTCTTCATGCGGCGGGTGGTGACGTCGTTGGCGGTGCCGGCATTGCTGCCCGCGCTCAACGCGATGTTGTACGGGGTCAGCGCGGTGCACTGCGCGGTCACGCTGCCGTTGGCGTCGGCGTTGGCGGTGGAGGTGGACAACACCGAACCGAAGTCGACGTCCGTCGCGGAGGCGGCGGTGATGGTGCAGGCCTTGGTGACGGCGATCTTGACGTTGAATGTGGTGGTATCTGCTGCAGTGGCAACGCCAATGGTCGAGAGCAGGCCGAGGGACAGCAGGACAGGGCGGACAGTACGCATGGACATTTCCTTGACCGGTCTGGTCATTGGTGACGCGACGACTCGTCGCCCTGCCTCCAATGCATCAGCTGTGCCAAAGATTACCCTGAATGATTTGGCTATCTCGCTGTTTATCCTCAGAGTTTTCGCGAAATTGCGATGTCTTTCGGATGACCCCGTTCACGGACTTTTTGACGCGTGCGGTAGTACGTCACACATGAATACGCGGCGCCGCCAGTTTCCTGCTGCCCCGTTCGTTTTGACGACTGATTGCCTCCAACGGAAAAAACGCCCGCGCAGGCCGTTCAGATTCAGCCCGAATCGGCGATAATCGCTGTCATGAGCGTCAATCTGAAAACCAAAGAAGAAATCGAACTGATGCGCGTCGCCGGCCGTCTGGCTGCCGAGGTGCTCGATGTCGTGGCGCCGTATGTGCAGGCGGGCGTCACCACGGCCGAGCTGGACCGCATCTGCCACGACCACATCGTCAACGTGCAGGGCACCATTCCTGCCAACGTCGGCTACCGCGGCTTTCCCAAGAGCGTGTGCACCTCGGTCAACAACGTGATCTGTCACGGCATCCCGAGCGCGGCCAAGGTTCTGAAGGACGGCGACATCGTCAATATCGATGTCACCGTCATCAAGGACGGCTGGCATGGCGATACCAGCCGCATGTATTACGTCGGCACGCCGTCGGTGATGGCCAAGCGACTGGTGGAAACCACCTACGAGGCGATGTGGCGCGGCATCCGTGCGGTCAAGCCGGGTGCAACGCTGGGCGATGTCGGCCATGCGATCCAGAAGTTCGCCGAAGCCGAGCGTTTCAGCGTGGTGCGCGATTACTGCGGCCATGGCATCGGCAAGGTCTACCACGACGAGCCGCAGGTGATGCATTACGGCCGCCCCGGCGAAGGCCTGGTGCTCAAGCCCGGCATGACCTTCACCATCGAACCGATGATCAACGAAGGCACCTACCACCATAAGACCCTGCCGGACGGCTGGACCGTGGTGACCAAGGACCGCAAGTTGTCCGCGCAGTGGGAACACATGGTCGCGGTGACCGAAGACGGCGTGGATGTGCTGACGCTGTCGCCGAACGCTCCCGCTCCGGTATGACGGCCACGCCGGCGGACCGACCCGACCCGGGTGTCGCCGGCGATGCCGAGTGGGCCGCGCAAGCGCGCCCGCTGCTGGTGCATGCCGACATGCGGCTGTGCAAGCGCTTCGACCAGGGCGAGCCGATCGAACGCCTGGTGGCCTTGCGCGCCCGCGCGGTCGATCAATTGATGCGCAATGCGTGGACGCGCTGCATCCCGGCCGATGCCGGGCTGTCGTTGCATGCCGTGGGTGGCTATGGGCGCGGCGAACTGTTCCCGCGCTCGGACGTGGATGTGCTGGTACTGGGCGAGACCGGCGTGCAGCAACAGCACGAGCAGGCCCTGGCGCGGCTGTTCGCCTTGCTGTGGGATGTGGGCCTGCCGATCAGCCACGCGGTGCGCTCGCCGGCGCAGTGCACCGCCGCGGCCGCCGATCAGACGGTGCTGACCGCCTTGATCGAATCGCGCCCGCTGGTGGCCGGAAGTCAGGCGCGTGCCGCGCTGGCGGCAGCGATTTCGCCGCAACAGGTGTGGCCGGCGCGCGAGTTCTTCCAGGCCAAGCGCGAAGAGCTGCTGGCGCGGCACCAGCGCTTTGGCGATACCGCCGACAATCTGGAGCCGGACATCAAGGACGGCCCCGGCGGTCTGCGCGATCTGCAGACGCTGGGCTGGATGGCGCTGCGCGCGTTCGGGGTCAAGGATCTGGAGGCGCTGGTCGGGCTCGGCCATGTCGGTTTCGACGAGGCCGTAGCGCTGCGGCGCGAACGCGAGGAACTGGCGCGCTTGCGCTTCGGCTTGCACCTGGTCGCCAAACGGCCGGAAGAGCGGCTGGGGTTCGATTACCAGAAGACGCTTGCCGAGCGGCTGGGCTTTGCCGACGACCCGGAAAGCCTGGGCGTGGAAAAGATGATGCAGCGCTTCTACCGCAGCGCTGCGTTGATCCGCCGTATCAGCGACCGCTTGCTGCAACGCTTCGAAGAACAGTTCGACGGCGAGGCGGTGCCGGAGCCGCTCGGCGAGGGCTTCAGTCTGCGCCGCGGCTATCTGGCCGCAGATGCAGAGGACTGGCCGGCCGGCGATGTGCTGCAGGTCTTTGCGCTGTTTGCGCAGTGGGCGGCGCACCGCGAGGTACGCGGGCTGCATTCGCTGACCGCGCGCGCGCTGGCCGAGGTGCTGCGCGATTTGCCGGCCTACGACGTCGCCGATGCGACCGCGCGCGACCGCTTCATGGCGCTGCTGCGCGGCCCGCGGGCGGTGGAGTCGCTCAACCGCATGGCGCGCCTGGGCGTGCTCGGTCAATGGATTCCGGCATTCGCCAGCGTGTCCGGGCGCATGCAGTTCGACCTGTTCCATGTCTACACGGTGGACCAGCACACCTTGATGGTGCTGCGGAACATCTCGCTGTTTGCCGCCGGCCGCGCCGACGAGCGTTTTTCGATCACCCACGAAGTCTGGCCGCGCCTGCGCAAGCCGGAATTGCTGCTGCTGGCCGGCCTGTTTCACGACATCGCCAAGGGCCGCGGCGGCGATCACTCCGAGCTGGGCGCGGTGGATGCGCGCGCGTTCTGCCAGGCGCATCGGCTCAGCGAAGGCGATACCGCGCTGGTGGCCTGGCTGGTCGAGCAGCATCTGCGCATGTCGGTCACTGCGCAGAAGCAGGACATCTCCGACCCGGAGGTGATCCACCGTTTCGCCACCCTGGTCGGCACGCGCGAGCGCCTGGATTACCTGTACCTGCTGACCTGCGCCGATATTGCCGGCACCAGTCCCAAGCTGTGGAACGCGTGGAAGGACCGGCTGCTGGCCGACCTGTACTTCGCCGCGCGGCGCGCGCTGCGCGAGGGTCTGGAACATCCGCCGCCGCGCGAAGAGCGCCTGCGCGAAGCGCGCGAGTCCGCCCGCGCGCTGATGCAGGCGCAAGGCCACGACGATGCCACCATCGACCGCCAGTTCGCCGGCATGCCGGATGAAAACTTCCTGCGCTTCCGTCCCGAGCAACTGGCCTGGCAGGCGGTGTCGCTGATCGAAGTGCAGATCGGCCAGACCATGGTCAAGGCGCGGCGCGCGGTGCCGGACAACGACGCGCTGGAAGTGTTCGTGTATTCGCCCGATCGCGATGGGTTGTTCTCCGCGATCGTCGCCACGCTGGATCGCAAGGGGTATGGCATCCATCGTGCCCGCGTGCTGGATGCGCCGCACGATGCGATCTTCGACGTGTTCGAGGTGCTGCCGCAGGACAGTTCCGCCGATGGCGACCCGCAGCGCCTGGCCGCAGCCTTGCGCCAGGTGCTGGCCGGCGACCTGCACAAGGTGCGGCCCTCGCGGCGTGCGGTGCCGCGCCAGCTGCGCCACTTCCGCTTTGCGCCGCGCGTGGAATTCAGCGAGAGCGCCGGTGGCCGCCGCACCCGCATCAGTCTGGTTGCGCCCGATCGCCCCGGCTTGCTGGCCGATGTGGCCAATGTGCTGCGCCTGCAACACCTGCGTGTGCACGATGCGCGCATCGCCACCTTCGGCGAGCGCGCCGAAGACCAGTTCCAGATCACCGACGAGCACGACCGCCCGTTGCCCGAATCCGCCCGGCAGGCGCTGCGCGACGCGCTGTGCGCCTGCCTCGATCCCACCTAGTAGTCCGTTCGGAGACCCCCCATGGCCACCAGCAAGAAGACCGCGCGCAAGCAGGGCGCGACCCCCACCGGCGCAGCGCCCAAGCGCGCGCCAAGCAAGAGCGGCAAGGCGCCCCAGGCACCGACCGTCGACAGGCGCAAGGCCACGGCTGCTGCCAAGCCGGTGGCCGCCAGCAAGAGCGTTACCAAGCAGGTGACCAGGAAAAGCGCGACCAAGCCGGCGACCAGTGCGGCCCCGCGCGTGGCCAGGCAGCCGACCAGCGTGGTGTCCGCGCCGGCCGCCAAGAAGGCTGCAGCCGCGAAGAAACTGCCGATCGCCGAAAAGGCCGTCCGCGGCGCTGCAACGCCGGTGGGTACTGACGAACTCAAGTTCGGCATCGAAAGCGCATTCGAGCGCCGCGCCAGCCTGACCGTCGACGAGATCGACGGCTCCACCCGCGCCATCGTCACCCGTGTCATCGACGGCCTGGAGACTGGCGAGTTCCGCGTCGCCGAGCCGGACGGGCAGGGCGGCTGGACCGTCAACGAGTGGTTGAAGAAGGCCGTGCTGCTGTATTTCCGCGTCAATGAGATGGCCGTGATCGACGCGCAGCCGGCACCGTTCTGGGACAAGGTGGAGTCGCGGTTTGCCGGCTTCGGCGAGGCCGAGTT
Source organism: Xanthomonas arboricola pv. juglandis (assembly GCF_001013475.1). Lineage (GTDB taxonomy): Bacteria > Pseudomonadota > Gammaproteobacteria > Xanthomonadales > Xanthomonadaceae > Xanthomonas > Xanthomonas arboricola. Next base: position 365,750 of record NZ_JZEF01000001.1, read on the forward strand.
CCGCAAGGCCGGCGTGCGTGTGGTGCCGGGCGCCGTTGCACGGCGCGGCAGCTACTTCGGCAAGGACGTGGTGCTGATGCCGAGCTTCACCAATATTGGCGCGTACGTGGGCGAAGGCACCATGGTCGATACCTGGGCCACGGTGGGGTCGTGTGCGCAGATCGGCGCGCATTGCCATCTGTCCGGCGGCGCCGGCATCGGCGGCGTGCTCGAACCGTTGCAGGCCAGCCCGACCATCATCGAGGATCATTGCTTCATCGGTGCGCGGTCGGAAGTGGTCGAAGGCGTGGTCATCGGTCACCACAGCGTGATCGGCATGGGCGTGTTCATCAGCCAGAGCACACGCATCTACAACCGCGCCACCGGCGAGATTTCCTACGGTTACGTGCCGCCTTACAGCGTGGTGGTGTCCGGCCAGCTGCCGTCGAAAGATGGCTCGCACTCGCTGTATTGCGCGGTGATCGTCAAGCAGGTGGATGCCAAGACGCGCAGCAAGACCAGCGTCAACGAATTGCTGCGCGGCCTGGCCGATTGAGTACCGCGCAGCCTGCGCGCGGCACCATGCTGTCGCGGCCGCTCAGTGGCTGGGTCCGTTGGGGCATCCCGGCCATGTGGTTGGGATGGGTAGCGCTCTACGTGGCCGGCTCGCTGCTGCGCGATGGCGTGCCGCAGCAGCTGGACGTCCTGCGCTGGCTGGCGCCTGCACTGGTGGTGCTGATGACCCTGCGTCTGGCATGGGCATCCGCCCGCTGGGCACAGGTCCGCGATGCGGGCGATGCGCTGGAGATCGTGCAGCAAGGACGATCGCAGCGTGTGGACCTGGCCGAGTTGCGCTCGGTCGATGCGGCATCGCTGATCCCGCCGCGGCGGATGGCGCTGAAATTCCACGGCACACGCGCCGATGTGGTGTTCCTGCCCGCACACGGGCAGGAACACGATCAACTGGTAACCACCCTGTTGGCGCGTGCAAGCGCGCGCCGCGGAGTCGAAAAGGCGACGACATGACCACGCTCTATGGATTGAAGAACTGCGACACCTGCAAGAAGGCGACCAAGTGGCTGGACCGCTTCGGCGTGGCCTACAGCTTCGTCGATTACCGCGAGCACACGCCCGCGCCGGAGACGTTGGTGGATTGGGCCGGCCAGGCCGGCGGATTCGAGGCCTTGATCAACAAGTCCTCGACTACCTGGCGCCAGCTGCCCGACAACAAGAAGACGCCGGGTTCGGACGCCGAATGGAAGCTGCTGCTGCGCGAATACCCGCAATTGATCCGCCGCCCGGTGGTGGTGAGCGACGATGGCGCGCTCAGCCAGGGCTTCTCCGACAACGGGTTCAAGGCGCGCTTCAACATCGCCTGATGGCGCCACCGCGTCATCGGTCCGTACAGGCCTGTGCGGGGCGGGCGCGGGGACGGCAGGCGACCTGCTGATGCCCGCGGCCCAGCTGCAGCATCTTTTATCGGAAGGACGAGCATGACCAGCGACGTACTGCAACTGACCTGCGAGCTGATCGCACGTGCCTCGGTGACACCGGACGACGCCGGCTGCCAGGTGCTGCTTGCGCAACGCCTGGAGGCTGCCGGATTCACTTGCGAGCATCTGCGCCTGGGCCAGGTCGACAATCTGTGGGCCACGCATGGCAGCGGTGCGCCGGTGCTGGTGCTGCTTGGCCACACCGATGTGGTGCCGCCGGGGCCGCGCGAGGCCTGGACCAGCGATCCGTTCGATCCGCAGATCCGCGATGGTGTGCTGTACGGGCGCGGGACGGCCGACATGAAGGGCAGCGTGGCCGCCTTCGCGATCGCTGCCGAACAGTTCGTCGCCGCCCACCCGCAGCATGCCGGCACGCTGGCGGTGTTGCTGACCTCCGATGAAGAAGGCGATGCCATCGACGGCGTGCGGCGCGTGGCCGAGCTGTTGCGTGCGCGCGGGCAGGCGATCGACTGGTGCATCACCGGCGAGCCGTCGTCCACCGAACGGCTGGGCGACCTGCTGCGCGTGGGCCGCCGCGGCAGCCTGTCCGGCACGTTGGTCGTCAAGGGCGTGCAGGGGCACGTGGCGTATCCGCACAAGGCGCGCAATCCGATCCATCTGGCCGCGCCGGCACTGGCCGAGCTGGTGGCGCGGCAGTGGGACGGGGGCTTCGAGAGTTTTCCGCCGACCAGCCTGCAGGTGTCGAACATCCATGCCGGCACCGGCGCCAATAATGTAATTCCGGGCGAGCTGCAGGTGGCCTTCAATCTGCGCTACACCCCGCTGTGGGATGCGCCGCGGCTGGAAGCGGAAATCACCGCATTGCTGGATCGCCACGGGCTGGACTATGCGTTGCGCTGGCATCGCAGCGGCGAGCCGTTCTACACCCCGGAAGGCCGCCTGCGCAGCGTCGCACGCGAGGTGCTGGGCCAGTTCGCCGGCGCACCGCCGGAAGAAAGTACCGGCGGCGGCACCTCCGATGCGCGCTTCATCGCGCCGCTGGGCGCGCAATGCATCGAGGTCGGCCCGGTCAACGCCAGCATCCATCAGGTCGACGAGCATGTGCGCGTGGCCGATCTGGAAGCGCTGCCGGCGTTGTACCGCACGCTGATCGAGCGCCTGCTGGTGGATTGATGGATCAGCTGCCGCCGTCGTTGCCGCTGAAACAGTTGCGCCATCGAAAACGAACGGTTAGCGTCGGTCACATGGTCTTCCTGCTCGCCAACCTCAATAACGCCAACCGCAACACTCTGCGCGCGAACAATCGTGCGCGGCCGATGCGGGTCTGCGACTAGGCGAAGTAAAACCAAACGCCCAGGAATCAGAGAACCCGCATCGGCCGATGCGGGTTTTTTTATGGGTGTCATTCTCGTGCAGCACGCTCTTTCATCGGCCGCCAACCCCCGCAGTTTCATCAGGAGTGTTTCCATGTGTTCCATCTTCGGTATTTTCGGCCTGCAACCCGGTGACGATCTGCAGGCATTGCGCCGGCAGGCGCTGGAATGTTCGCAGCGACTGCGTCACCGTGGCCCGGACTGGAGCGGCGTGTATGTCGACGCCGGCGCGATCCTGGTGCACGAGCGCCTGGCCATCGTCGACCCGGCTGGCGGCTCGCAGCCCTTGTTGTCCGAAGATGGCGCGCTTGCGCTCGCGGTGAATGGCGAGATCTACAACCATCGCGAGCTCAAGCAGGAGCTGGTGCAGCCATACGCCTTCCAGACCGGCTCCGATTGCGAGGTGATCAACGCGCTACACCGCGAGGATGCGCCGGCCTCCTACCTCAACCGCCTCAACGGCATCTTTGCGTTCGCGCTATGGGACAAGGCGGCCGGGCAGGTGCTCATCGCGCGCGACCCGATCGGCGTGGTGCCGCTGTACTGGGGCCACGACCGCGAAGGCCGGCTGCGGGTTGCCTCGGAACTGAAGTCGCTGGTGGACGATTGCGCCGATGCGGCGCAGTTCCCGCCCGGCCATTGGTACGACAGCGCCACCGGCGCACTGAGTCGCTATTACAAGCGCTCCTGGCGCGAATACGCCGAGGTGGAAGGCGTGCAGGTGCAGCTGCAGGAATTGCGCGAGGCCTTCGAGCGTGCGGTGCATCGCCAGTTGATGACCGATGTGCCGTACGGCGTGCTGCTGTCCGGCGGGCTGGATTCGTCGCTGGTCGCCGCCGTTGCCGCGCGCTACGCACGTCATCGCATCGAGGAGAACGACACCACCGAAGCCTGGTGGCCACGCCTGCATTCGTTCGCGATCGGCTTGAAAGGCTCGCCGGACCTGGCCGCGGCCGAAGTCGCCGCCGCTGCGCTGGGTACCGTGCATCACGGCTTCGAGTACAGCTTCGAGGAGGGCCTGGATGCGCTGCCCGAGGTCATCCGCCACATCGAGACCTATGACGTCACCACCATTCGCGCCTCCACGCCGATGTTCCTGCTGGCGCGACGCATCAAGGCGATGGGCGTGAAGATGGTGCTGTCGGGCGAAGGCAGCGACGAAATCTTCGGCGGCTACCTGTATTTCCACAAGGCACCCAACGCACGCGAATTCCACGAGGAACTGGTACGCAAACTGGATGCGCTCAACAACTACGATTGCCTGCGCGCCAACAAGTCGATGATGGCCTGGGGCGTGGAGCCGCGCGTGCCGTTCCTGGATCGCGAGTTCCTGGACGTGGCCATGCGCATGGACGCCAGTTTCAAGATGATCGACAAGACCAGCAGCGGCGCTGCGCGGATGGAAAAGGGCGTGTTGCGCGAAGCGTTTGCCGGCTATCTGCCCGAGTCGATCCTGTGGCGGCAGAAAGAGCAGTTCAGCGATGGCGTGGGCTATGGCTGGATCGATGGACTCAAGGCGCACGCCGCCGCGCATGTCAGCGACCGCGAACTGGCTGCCGCCTCCAAGCGCTTTCCGGTCAATCCGCCGCAGACCAAGGAAGCCTATTTCTACCGCACGCTGTTCGAGCAGTTTTTCCCCAGCCAGGCGGCTGCGGAGACGGTGCCGGGCGGCAAGTCGATCGCGTGTTCGTCGCCGACCGCGATCGCCTGGGATGCCAGCTTCGCCGCAATGGCCGACCCGTCCGGCCGTGCGATTGCCGGCGTGCACGCACAGGCCTTGGCGTCGTAACGCTGCTGCATCGGAGTTGAAACTCCAGCGGCCGGCATGCGCTCACGCGCTGCCGGCCGCGGCTGCGATCACTCGTGACGCACGCAGTATCCGTAGCGCTGCGGCTCGATATCCACACCGGCCACGTCGGCCTGGTTGTTGCGCCACAGGTTCGGCTTGAAGTCGGCCGCCGTGCAGTTGGCAGCGCGGTCCACACCGATGGTGTAGGTGAACGGCGTATTGGAGAAGCGGTTGTTCTCGAACACGTTGTCCTGGCTCATGCTGTTGTCCCAGCACAGGATTTCCGGCGTGCGATAGCGGATGGCGCAGGCCAGGAACACGCCGGCGACCTTGTTGCCGTCGAACTGATTGTTGCTGAAGCGGTTGCGGCGCGCGTCGGACAGATAGATGCCCTGGCTGCCGTTGCGCTCGAAGCGGTTGTTGCGGATCTCGCTGTCTTCCAGATGCTCGGTGGTCAGGCCTGCAGCCACGTTGTCGTGGATGTAGTTGTTGACCATGGTGACCTTGGCGGTGCGGTTGAACGACACGCCATCCCAGATCGCGCCGGACACATCGTTGTTTTCGATGGTGATCTCGCGGGTGTCGTACTCGCTCAGCAGGCAGGCGCTGCGGCACTTGTTGACCTGCAGCCCGGCCAGCCGGATGCCCTGGCCGGAACGCACCACCACCGCGCTATTGCTCAGGTACGGACGCTCGGGCATGAACTCCTTGTCGCCGGTGCTCGCGACGATCTGCATGTCTTCGATGCTGACATTGCGGATCACGCCGGTCGGCTGCTGGTTTTCGTAGTCGCCGACCACCAGCGCCGGTTGCTGCACGCCATCGGCCATGCGCAGTACCGTGGTCGGGCCCTTGCCGCGCAAGACGAGATTGCCGCGGTGGATCGAGACCAGGCCGTTGAGCGGAAATTCGCCTTTTTCCAGGCACAACACCGCAGGCGCATCGCCTTGCGGGAGCTTGTCGATGGCTTTCTGCAAATCCTGCCCGGGGCGCACCTTGGCGGTACAGGCGGCGACCGGCGCATCCGGTGGGCCGGATTTGGCGGGCGGCGCTGCCGAGCAGGCAGTGGCAACGAGCAGGGGCAACAGGGCGGAAACGGAGCGGGCAAGCTGAGGCATGCGGATTCCGGTCAGTGGGGGGAGGAGGGCGATCATGCGCAAACACGTTGCAGATCGCGACAGCCTCTAGTGTGTCCCACCGGACGTTAAAGTCTGGCTGATTCCGGCCTGCCTGATTCGGCGCAGGTTCATTGCACGGCCGTGGTCGAGGCCGCAACTGTGCATGCAGCGGCCGCTGTGGCCGACGAACGTCACAGTTGCAGCATCGCTCAAGGCCTGGGCAGGCGCCCGTTCGCCACACTTAAAAACTGTAGGCCAGCTGCGCGTAGATACGGCGCGGTTCGCCAGGAAAGTGCCCGGTGCGTTCGGTGAACCCGCTGGCGGCGTAGACCTTGTCGAACAGGTTCTTGACGTTGACCTGCAGTTTCCATGCATCCCACTGCGTTTGCCAGCTGATGTCGAAGATGGCGTACGGCTTGACGCGCTGGCCTTCCAGGCTGACCCGTTCGTCCACGTAGTCGGCACCGAAGGCAATCGCCGAGTTCCAGGCCGGCAGGTCGTAGCGCGTCCACAGACCGAAGGTGTTGCGCGGTGCATTGGCAAAGCGGTCGCCTGACGCATTGGTGATGCCGTTGGTGCCCGCATCGAGCACGCGTGCATCGTTGTAGGCGTACGTCAGGTTGAGCACCCAGCGTTCGGTGAGGTCGGCCAGCAGATCCACTTCCAGGCCTTCGCTGCGTACCAGGCCGAGCGCGGAGAGCTGATTGACGCCATCGACGATACTGCCGTTGGCCTGCACGATATTGCTGCGTTCGATGCGATACAGCGCGGTGTCGAGCGTCAGCCCGCCATCGTTGAGCGCGGTCTTCAGGCCCATTTCCCACTGCGTGCTGCGTTCGGGATCGAACGGCCCGCCGACGCTGCTGTCCTGATTGGCCGCATCCTGCGGCAGGAAGCCGCTGGCATAACTCGCGTACACGTTGATGCCATCGCGCAGCACGAAGGTGCTGCCCACACGCCAGCTGAGATCGTTGCCGGTGACGCGCGAGCCGTCCAGACGATTGTCGTCCTTGAAGCCGTCCCAACGCAGTCCGGCCATCGCAAACCAGCGCGGCGTCAGCGTGAGTTCGTCCTGCAGATACGCGCCATAGCGCTGGCTGCGGGTGCTGGTGGCGCGCCAGGGCAGGCTGTCCAGGCCGTAGTCGTAAAAGCCGCTGCGGCCGTATACCGGGTTGAACAGGTCGATGCCCGGCACCGGCCCACGCACGCGGCCGGTGTCTGCGGTGTTGGCGGTCTGCGCGCGGAAATCCGCATCCAGCCGATAGTAGTCCGCGCCCATCAGCAGCTTGTGCTCGATCGCGCCGATGCGGGTGCGAAACACCGCATTGACGTTGCTGGAAATCGCATCGTTGTCGCGGAACTGGTTGCGCAGCTGCCGCGTCATCCATTCGGCGGTGCCGTCGCCATCGCGGTCGATCAGGCCCATCGGCTCGTGATAGATCTGATGCTCGTCGTTCTTGAACCAGCGCATCGCCATGTCCACATCCCATGCATCCGATGGCGCAAAGCGGTACTGCGCGAACGCCACCTTGGCGCGCATGTCGAGGAAATCGGTGGGTTCGTTGTGGTTCCAGCGACGGTCGGTGAGGAAGTTGCCGTCGTCACCCACCGGCACGCCGCGCAGGCGGTTGCCGCCCAGGTTCTGGGTGATGTCGGTGTACTGCAGCGTGAGCTCGCCGGTCTGGCCGATGTCGAACGCCACCGACGCATCGCCGATCTGGCTCTGGCTATCGGTATTGCGGCGAAAACCATCCTCGCCATCGGCATAGGCGCCAACGCGGTAGCGAATGCGTCCGTCATCGCGTGCCGGCCCGGTGGCCTCGAACGAGGCCGCCCCGAAGGATTGATTGCCCACCTGCAGCTCCACCCGACGCGCGGCCTGATGGCCGGGCTTGCGGGTGACGTAATTGATGACGCCACCGGGTTCGCCGCCGCCGTACAACGCACCGGCCGGGCCCTTGAGCACTTCCACGCGTTCGATATTGAACAGCTGCGGCACCGAGAAGCCGGCATACGGATCGCCACGCAATCCGTCGTAGAGCACGTTCTCCTGGCGGAATCCGCGCAGGGTGACGCCGGCGTAGCTAAAGAAACTGATGCCGCTGATGCTGCGATACAGATCGGTGATCTGGCGCGCGGCCTGGTCGTCGATCAGTTCGCGTGGCAGCACCTGCACCGACTGCGGCACCAGCGACAACGGCGTATCGGTGCGTGTGGCCACCGCGGCATCGTCGGATTTGTACAGCGTCTGCGCACGGCCGACGACGTCGACGCCATCGAGGTCGGTGACGGCTGCCGAGGTGCTGGTGTGTTGTTGGGCGAAGGCGCGGGGCGAGGGTAACGCCAAGACAGCGGCGAGCGCGGTGACAAGAAGCGTGGGGCGCATTGGTCACTAATAGGAATGGTTATCAAATGCATCTTAGCATGTTGTGCTCGCTTGATTGCGCAGATCGGTGGTTGGGCGTGGTTGCGGATACTTGGATGTGCAGATGTGCGAGGTGTGGGGTGCGATCTGCAGAACGCAGACATAGATAATGAAGAGACTCAGAAGTGCAGAAGTGCAGAAGTGCAGAAGTGCGGAAGTGCGGAAGTGCGGAGCATCCCTTCTCCCGCCGTGAGAAGGTGCCCGCAGGGCGAATGAGGGTACGAGCGAAGCCTCGTGCCGTCTGTCATGCAGGAAGCCGTTCTGTGATGCAGAAAACCGCTCACAGCCAGCGCACGACGAGTCGCATCGGCTGTCATCGGTCGCATGGCAGGCGCTCGCACCCTCACCCCAACCCCTCTCCCGGCGGGAGAGGGGCTTGCTCAACAACGCTGGCCTTTTCTCACCGGTGAGCGGCTTGCACGCTGCCCTTTTCCCACCGCAGAGGGGCTTGCTCAGGTATCTGGCACTCGCTGTTGCCAGCGGAGGCGTGACTAGGACGGCTCAATGACATTTCTTGCGTTCGTCCAGACCCGTATCGACTGTCGAAACCTGTGTCGACAGACGAGACAGCAAGAACACGCCTATTTCGGCTGCAATTGCAGCGTGTAGCGGGTTGCGGTCGGCAGGAACGGGGTCGGCCGGCCGTGTACCCAATCGTCGTGGCCTGCGCCCCAGAACGGCGACAACGGGTGTCCGCTCTGGCCGCCCGGCATGTGCACGATGCCGTCCTGTTCGTGGCCGGGCGACACCACCATGCGTTCGGAGGCACCGAAGGCCGGGCCTTGCACGCGCGGCATGTCGCGATCGCCTGGCAGTTGGTCGGGCGGCATGCACAGCCAGCGCTTTGCAAGCGCAGGCAATGCCCGCGCGATCGGGTGGCAGATGGCGGCGGTGTTGCGTTCGCCCCAGGTACGTTCGCTCAAGGCGCCGTCCTGCGCAGCGAGATCCGTCTGCGCATTGCGTGCAGCCTCGGCAAGCAGCTGATCCCAGCTCGCATAGGCGGGCGGCAGCAGATGCGCCGGGCGCTGCTGCAGCAACGGCCAGACGATGCCTTCCAGCTGGGCGCGACGCGGCGGCAGGAAGTCCTTGCCAAGCGCGGCTTTTGCCGGCGCCAGCAGGCCGGCTTCCACTGCGTCGATGGTCATGCCGCGAAAGCCGCGCACGATGCGATAGCTGGCCGAGCGGGTGGATGCGTGCCCGTCCCACTGCCGGGTGGCGGCTTCGATCTGCTGCAAGGCCGGGTCCTTGCTGTGCTCGACCACGCTGCGCAACAACTGCCACCACCGCGTGAGCAGCACGGCGCGATCGTCGAGCTGGATGGCGAGCAGGTCCAGCTCGTTGAAGCGCTGCCTGGCGAACAAGTCGTCGCGGATCTGCTGCGCACGCGCACCCAGGTCGTAGCCGGCATTGCCGAGCGTGGCCAACTGCTGCGCATCGACGACGCGGCTGTTGGCGGTCCAGAGCCGGTGCGACGGAGGATCGATCAGGGCGGGAGCAGCGTCGCTGCGCACCGGCCAGGGCAGGCAGCCGCCCGGCGCTGGCGCCGCCGTTGCCGTAGGCGAAGGCGATGCCGCGTCCGCACCCTGCGCCGAGCTTGCCAGTTCGGCGATGCCGCCCGGGCCACAGCCGGCATTGCGTACCGGGCGCGCACCGATCAACCGCCAGGCGATGCGCCCGCTGCGATCGGCCAGCAACAGGTTCTGTGCCGGAATGCCCGAGCGATCGGCCACTGCAAAGGCGGCCTGCACATCGGCCGCCGTACTCATCTGCGCAAAGTCCAGCCGGCTCGCGCCGGGCAGCTGCGCGGCCCAGCGCAGCGCGAGCAGGCTGCCATCGGGGTTGTCGTGCAGGATCGGTCCCCAGGCGCTCTCGCGCACCGCAAAACGCACCGGCGCGGCGCCGGCCACGCGAATGGTTTCGACATGGGTGGTGAGCGTTTGCGGATGACCCGGCGTAGACGGCGCAATCCGCGCAAAGTCGGCGGTGTCGATGTAGCTGTTGGTAAAGGCCCAGGCCACATGCCCGTTGCTGCCGACCACCACCGCCGGCAAGCCGGGCAGGGTGAAACCGGTGACATCCACCTTGCCGTCGGGCGCGCTGGTGTCCGGGTAACGCAGGCGTGCGCGGAACCAGATATTGGGCGCGCGCAGGCCCAGGTGCATGTCGTCGGCGACGATGGCGCGGCCGTCGCTGGTGAGGCTGCCGTCCACGGCGAAGTTGTTGCTGCCCGGCGTCGGCGGCTCGGCGCCGGTGGGGGCGGCTGGATGCGGCAGGCGGCGCAGATCCAGCGTTGCGGCGTCGGGCAGCACGGCATCGCCGTGCGCGGGCCCGAACAGCGGCGCATCCCAGCTGGAGCCTTGATGGTCCAGCAATGCCGCCAGCGCCGCCGGCACCACCGCACGGATGCGGGCGGCAGCCAGTTCGGTCTGGTTGTCGTTGTCCTGCAGGTCGGCATACATCGCCATGCCGGTGAGGATGGAGTCGTCCAGCGTCCACGCGCGCGGTGTCTGCCGCAGCAACAGGTACGGCCACGGGCGCACGTGCAGCGCGGCCAGCCCGGCATTGACGCCCTCGGTATAGGCCTGCAGCGCGGCGCGCTGGCTGCCGGCGGCGACATCCAGGCTGGCATGCACGCGGGCGCGTAGCCGGTGCACGCGATTGCGTTTGTCCGGGTCCAGCGCCGCGGCGCCGAACAGCTCGGACAACTCGCCGGCCGGCGCGCGGCGCATCAGGTCCATCTCGAAGTAGCGCTCCTGCGCGTGCACATAGCCGAGTGCGCGCATGGCATCGACCTGGCTGGCCGCATCGATGGTGACCACGCCACGCCGGTCGCGTTGCACGCTGACCGGTGCCGCCAGGCCCTGCAGTGCGCTGTTGCCATCCAGCTGCGGCAGGCTGCCACGCATCAGCAGATACGCGGCCAACAGGGCCGCCACGATCAACACCACGATTGCCAGCAGCAGCCGGCCCAGCCATTTGCGCATTGTCGAGTCCTTGAGTTCGGTCACAGTGTGGCGGCCGGTCATGACCGTGGCGGGTCTGGCCGCAAGCGCAACTGAAAGTGATTCCGATTAGATCATTGCGCCGCGGCTTAGGGCACCATTCGCGCATTGCGTCGCTGGAGCACATCATGAAAGGCCATCCCGAAGTCGTCGACTACCTCAAACAGCTGCTGCGCGGCGAACTGGCCGCACGCGACCAGTATTTCCTGCACTCGCGCCGTTACGAGGACCAGGGCCTGATGGCGCTGTACGAGCGCATCAACCACGAAATGGAAGAGGAAACCGAGCACGCCGATGCGCTGCTGCGGCGCATCCTGTTCCTGGAAGGCGACCCGGACATGCGGCCGGCCGAGTTTGCGCCAGGCAAGACCGTGGTGGAGATGCTCGAGCGCGACCTGGTCGTGGAATACGAAGTGCGCGCCAATCTCGCCGCTGGCATGAAGCTGTGCGAAGAGCACGGCGATTACGTCAGCCGCGACATCCTGCTCAAGCAGCTGCAGGACACCGAAGAAGACCACGCCTGGTGGCTGGAGCAGCAGCTCGGCCTGATCAAGCGGATCGGCCTGGAGCTGTACCAGACCTCAAAGATCGACAAGGGCCACGTCGCCGGCTGAGCCTGGTGACTGGGCGCTGCGCAGCCGCTGAGCGTGCGTAGCGCAGGGTTGCAATCGGCAGGTGCCGCGCAGGGCATCGCCTTGCTCCGTGGTCTGCGTCAACTGCCGGCGGCCTGCGGCGGTGTTGCTCGGCGCCTTGCGCTGTTCTGCGAACCATCATTGCGTGGCGCAACGCCGCGCGGTGCTGATCGGCGCGCGCTGCGCTGCCTGTGCAACGTCTGCGTCGCCCGACTGGAGCGTCGGCAGCGCTCGCCGATGACAAAGTTCGCCCGCGACCGTCAGTTGCGTTGCAGGCGATAGACGCCGGTCGACAGGGCAGTGACGCCGTCGGCGCGGAAGCGCGGCTCCTGATCGAGGATGCCGCGGCGTTCCAGTTGCTGCACCTGCCATTGCGTGTCGAACAGTGCGTGCACCGCGTCAGCGTCCACCGAAAACGGCGGCCCGGCCTTTTCGGCCTGCGGGTATTCCAGGGTGATCAACAGCCCGCGGCATTCCGCAGGCAGGCGAGCGTACGTGGTGTGCAGATACTGTTGGCGCAAGCCGGCCGGCAGGGCGATCAATGCGGCACGGTCGTAGACGGCGCTGCAATCGGCCAGCACGCTTGGCTCCAGTGCAAACGCGTCGCCGCAGATGATTTCGATCGGGCCGGCGATAAAGTGCTCGCCCGCGCGGCTGCTGTGGTGCTGCGGTTGCAGGCCGGCATCAGCGAAGAATTGCGTCACCGCCAGCGGCGATATCTCCACGCCCAGCACGCGATGGCCTTGCGCGGCCAACCAGTGCAGGTCCAGCGTCTTGCCGCATAACGGCACCAGCACGCGGGTAGCCTTCGGCAACTGCAACGCCGGCCAGTGCTTTTGCAGCAACGGCATCACCTGGTCCTGATGGAAGCCGGTCTGACCGTTCTGCCAACGCTGCAGCCAGAAATCTGTGTCCATGATGTTGTCTTGTTGTCTTGTTGTCTTGTTGTCTTGTTGTCTTGTTGGTTTGCGTTGACGAGTGCCGTGATGCAAGGAATGGCACTGACAATGCGGATCGAAAGGAAGCGATCACACCGCACCGCCGCGCGACATGCACTGCGCACACCCACGCACGCCAAGCTCACAACCAACCACGCACACCGACCATCTCGACCGGTCCTTGCCCGCTCATCGTCGCGGGACCTTACGCAGCATGGATGCTGCGTAAGAGCCTACACGGACGTACTTGCGGCGTGTCCTGCGATGGTGGGCGGGCAAGGGCCCTGCAGCAAGGCCGCAGATCTCTCGTTCTACAGCCGACGCATCCGCACCGTTCGATTACCTCTCAAGGCGATGCAGAGCTTGAGCCTCAGCGTAGCCTCGCCGTTGCAAGCCAAACTGGCCGAGCGCGCGATGCCCTAAAGTCGTCAGCGTCCAGCTGGCGTTAGTGGTTTGGGTCGCTCAAAACCGCACGGCCAACGCGCCATCGCGCGGCGCGTCAGCGAATCACCGTTACTGCACTTCCAGCCCGTCCACCTTTTGCCACCCTCGCGGCAGCAATGCACCGCGACTCGCGCGCGCGCCCACATAGCTATCCAGATCCTTGAACGACAGGCTCATGGTGCGTGCGCCGCTGCGCACCAGCAGCGTATTGCCCGGTGCCACCGCCACCACTGCGACCACGCGCTCGGTGCCGAGCTTGGCCTTGGGGATGTCGATGATCTTGTTGCCTTTGCCCTTGTCCAACTCGGGCACATCGCTGGCGGTCACCGCCAGCAGATTGCCGGCACTGGTGACGGCGACGATGCGGTCGCTCTGCGGATTGGTCACCTGCGCAGGCGTCAGCACATGCGCGCCGGTGGTCAGGTTGAGCATCGCCTTGCCGGCCTTGTTGCGGCCGGTGAGGTTTTCGAAGCGGGTGACGAAGCCGTAGCCGTGTGAGGACGCCAGCACGAAGCGGGTGGCGTTGTCGGCGCTGGCCATGACCTGGAACGCCGCGCCCGAGGCCGGCGAGAAACGGCCGGTCAACGGTTCGCCATTGCCGCGTGCCGAGGGCAGGGTGTGCACCGCGGTCGAATAGGCACGGCCTTCCGAATCCAGGAACGCCACCTGATGCGTGCTGCGGCTGCGCACCGCCGCCAGCAGGCTGTCGCCTTCGCGGTAGGACATGCCGGCCGGGTCGACCTCGTGGCCCTTGGCCGCGCGTACCCAGCCCTTTTCCGACAGCACCACGGTCATCGGTTCGCTGGCGACCATCTCGGTTTCGTCGATCGCCTGCGCCGCGCCACGCTGCACCAGCGGCGAGCGACGTGCGTCGCCGAACTTCTTGGCGTCGGCGGTCAGCTCGTCCTTGATCAGCTTCTTCAGCTTGGTCTTGCTTTCCAGGATCGCCATCAACTGCGCGCGTTCCTTGGCCAGTGCTTCCTGCTCGCCGCGGATCTTCATTTCTTCCAGGCGCGCCAGCTGGCGCAGCTTGGTTTCCAGGATGTATTCGGCCTGTTCCTCGCTGAGTGCGAAGCGCGCGATCAGCACCGGCTTGGGTTCGTCCTCGCTGCGAACGATGCGAATCACTTCGTCCAGGTTGAGGAAGGCGATCAACAACCCTTCCAACAGGTGCAGGCGGCGCTCGACCTTCTGCAGGCGATGGTTGAGGCGGCGGGTGACGGTGTCGCTGCGGAAGCTCAGCCACTCGCTCAGCAAATGCCTGAGGTTCTTGACCTGCGGGCGGCCATCCAGGCCGATCACGTTGAGATTGACGCGGTAGCTGCGCTCAAGGTCGGTGGTGACGAACAGGTGCCCCATCAGCTGCTCGGCATCGACACGGTTGGAGCGCGGCACCAGCACCACCCGCACCGGGCTGGTGTGGTCGGACTCGTCGCGGATGTCTTCCAGCCACGGCAACTTCTTGGCGCGCATCTGCTGGGCGATCTGCTCGATCACCTTGGACGGCGAGACCTGGTACGGCAACGCATCGATGACGATGTTGGCGTGTTCTTTCTTGTAGGTGGCGCGTGCGCGCACGCTGCCGTGGCCGGTCTCGTAGATTGCGCGCAGATCGGCCGCCGGGGTGATGATCTCGGCGGTGGTCGGATAGTCCGGGCCAAGCACGTGTTCGCACAGCTCGGCGACCGTGGCATCGGGGTTGTCGAGCAGGCGCAGCAGCGCGCTGACGATCTCGTTGAGGTTGTGCGGCGGCACGTCGGTGGCCATGCCCACCGCGATGCCGGTGGTGCCGTTGAGCAGCAGGTGCGGCAGGCGCGCCGGCAGCCAGGTCGGCTCTTCCAGGGTGCCGTCGAAGTTGGGCGCCCAATCGGTGGTGCCCTGGCCGATTTCGCCCAGCAGTACCTCGGCGATCGGGGTCAGCTTGGATTCGGTGTAGCGCATCGCCGCGAACGACTTGGGGTCGTCGGTGGAGCCGAAGTTGCCCTGGCCCTCGATCAGCGGGTAGCGATACGAGAACGGCTGCGCCATCAGCACCAGTGCTTCGTAGCAGGCGCTGTCGCCGTGCGGGTGGTACTTACCGATCACATCGCCCACGGTGCGCGCGGATTTCTTCGGCTTGGCAGCGGCATTCAGGCCCAGCTCGCTCATCGCGAAGATGATGCGCCGCTGCACCGGCTTCAGGCCGTCACCCAGGAACGGCAGGGCGCGGTCGAGCACCACGTACATCGAATAGTCGAGATAGGCGCGTTCGGCGTACTCGCGCAGCGGCAGCTGCTCGAAGCCGTGGAAGGTGGGGCGGGTCAGATCGGTCATGTAAAGCCAGGTCCTACGAAAGAGGAGCCCGCGCCGTGGCGCGAGCTCGAAGAGCGCCGATTATCCGGATGCGGCGGGGGATGCCAAGCCGCGCGCATGCGTGCCGGCCAGATAACGCGTGGGTGGAGCGCCGAAATGGCGGTGGAACACACTGACGAAGGCGCTGGGGCTGCTGTATCCGAGCTGGTCGGCGACCTGGGCGACCGGGCTGCCCTGGCTGAGCCGCCGCAGCGCCTCTGCCAGCCGGGCCTGTTGCCGCCACTGCGCGAAACTCAGCCCGGTCTCGCTGCGAAAATGCCGGCTCAGGCTGCGCGCCGACAGCCCGCCCCAGTCGGCCCAGGCGTCCAGCGGGCGCGGGTCGGCCGGGGTATCGAGCAACTGCCGGGCGATGCGCAGCAGCCGCCGGTCGGCCGGCATCGGCAGGTGCAGGTGGTCGATCTGCACCTGGTGCAGTTCGTCCAGCAGCACCGCGGCCAGGCGTTGCCGGGCGGGGTCGAGCGGCTGGCCCAGCGGCCAGTCGGCCGCGCGCATGATCACCTCGCGGGCGAGCCCGGTCAGGCGGATCACCCCGCCTTGCGCGGGCAACGCCGCACAGGCGTCCGGCCGGACCACCACGCCCCAGCCGCGCAGCGGCCCGGCCAGTTCCACGGTGTGCTGCTGGCCAGGCGGCATCCAGCCGGCGCAGCCCGGCGGCAGCGACAGGGTTCCCTGTTCGGTGTGCACCGTCAGTACGCCGTGCTCCACATACATCAGCTGCCCGCGGACATGCGCATGCCGAACGGTCTCCGGCGCCCATACCGCGCGCAGATCGGCCAGGAACGCGATCACCTCCGGTCCGTCGGCCCACTCGAAGCTGGCGCGCACGCCGGGTGGCAGGGCATCGACCGTGGTTGGCGGGTTTTCGACAGTCATTGGCGTAATTGTATTACCAGGCCAGGGGCGCAGACGCGTAAGTTGGCGATCCTTGCTGGCGGTTTAATCCCGTTAGAAATATTTGCGTTGACAAATATATTTTTCGGAACAAAATAGCTCGCCATGAATGATCTCTCCACCGCCTCGCCGTCGTTCGGCCTGCTGTTGCGCCAGGTGCGCGACGCGCTGATGCGTCAGCTCGACGCCGAAATGAAGGGCGAGCTGCCCGACTTCGGCTTCAGCCACTACGTCGGCCTGAAGATCCTGGCGGTGCGCTCGCCCTGCACGGCCAACGAGCTGGCGCTGGCGCTGGACCAGACCCCGAGCGCGGTCACCCGCCTGCTCGACAAGCTCGAAGCGCTCGGTGCGGTGCGACGCGAGCCACATGCGCAGGACCGGCGCGCGCTGCAGATCGTCATGACCGAACAGGGCGTGGCGCTGTGGGAGCGCCTGAAGCTGCGCGGCGAGCGCGCCATCGAGCATGGCTTGCGGGATCTGGCTCCGCCCGAGCGCGAACAACTCACCTCTCTTCTCATCCGTGTCCGCGATGCACTCAACTCATGAACGCTGCTAGTTCCCCGATCCAGATACTGCGCCTGCGGTCCACGCAGTTTGCGCGGCCGCTCGTCCTCACTGCGCTGACGCTGGCGCTGGCCGCCTGCGCCAGCAGCCGCGGGCTTGCCCCGCAGGGCACCATGCTGGAACCGGGCGCACTGCATGCCGAGCGCACCCTCGCGCAGGCCAACCTGAGCCCGGCCGCCTGGCCGGCAAGCGATTGGTGGCGCGCCCTGGGCGATGCGCAATTGAACGCGCTGATCGCCGAAGGCCTGCAGCACAGTCCCAGCCTGGCGGCGGCCGATGCGCGCCTGCGTCAGGCGCAGGCACGCATCGGTAGCGCGCAGGCCGATCGCGGCCCCAGCCTGTCGGTGTCCGGCGGCTATGCGGGCGTGCAGTTGCCCGAATCGATGGTGGGCGAGGAGCGCGGCGGCAAGTTCGGCGGCAACGGCCAACTGGTGCTGGACTTCCGCTATGGCGTGGACCTGTGGGGCGGCAAGCGCGCCACCTGGGAAGCGGCGGTGGACCAGGCGCATGCGGCCGAGGTGGACGCACAGGCAGCACGCCTGAACCTGTCGGCGGCGATCGCCGAAGCCTATGCGCAGCTCGACTACGCATGGCGGCTGCACGACGTGGCCAACGATGAGTTGACCCGCGTGCAGAAGACCCTGGAGCTCACTCGGCAACGCCGCGGCGCCGGCATCGACAGCGATCTGCAGGTGCGCCAGGCGCAGGCCCGCGTACCGTCGGCGCAGCAGCAGTTGCAGTCCGCGCAGCAGCAGATCGACGAGGCGTGCAATGCCCTGGCCGCGCTGGCCGGGCAGGGCCCGGATCGCGGGCTGGAGATCGCGCGCCCGACGCTGGGGGCGGCCATCGCCGCGCAGCTGCCGAGCAACCTGCCCGCCGACCTGCTGGGCCGCCGCCCCGATGTGGTCGCCGCGCGCTGGCGCGTGGAGGCCGCCGATCAGGATATCGCCGCCGCCAAGACCCGCTTCTATCCCAGCTTCAACATCACGGCGCTGGGCGGTGTGGTGAATCGCGATGTCGGCCAGTTGCTGGAAAGCGCCTCGGTGTTCGGCGTGGTTGCGCCGGCGCTGAGCCTGCCGATCTTCGATGGCGGCAAGCTGCGCGCCAATCTGGCCGGCAGCGATGCGCAATACGACCTGGCGGTGGCCGATTACAACCAGAAGGTGATCGACGCCCTGCGCGAGGTGGCCGACCAGGTCAACGCCGTGCGTTCGCTGGAGCAGCGTGCGCGTGCGCAGGACGACGCGGTGCAGACCGTGACCGCCGCCTTCGCGCTGGCGCAGCAACGCTACCGCGCCGGCATCGGCAGCTACCTGGAAGTGCTCAGCGTGCAGGAGCAATTGCTGCTCGCACGCCAGCGCATGGCCAGCCTGCAATCGCAACAACTGTTGGCCTCGGTGAGGTTGCAGCGTGCCCTGGGCGGCGGATTCACGCCGGAACCTGCGCGCGATACCACACACGCCGCGACCACTTCCGCACAACCGAATTCCTGAGACAGCGACGATGAGCCAGACGACTCCAACTTCTTCCCAACCTGCGCCGGCCGCGCCCAGCAAGCGCCGTGCGGCGCTGCGCATCGTGGCCATTGTGGTGATCCTGGCGATCATCGGTCTTGTGGTGTGGTACTTCCTGGTCGGCCGCTGGCACGAGGACACCGACGACGCCTACGTGCAGGGCAACCAGGTGCAGATCACCCCGATGGTCGGCGGCACCGTGGTCAGCATTGGCGCCGAAGACGGCATGCGCGTGGAGCGCGGCCAGTTGCTGGTGCAGCTGGACCCGGCCGACACCGCAGTCGCGTTGCAGCAGGCCGAGGCCAATCTGGCCAAGACCGTGCGCCAGGTGCGTGGTCTGTACCGCAGCGTGGAAGGCGCGCAGGCCGAACTGTCATCGCGCGAGGTGAGCCTGCGCAGCGCACGTGCCGACTTCGCACGCCGCAAGGATCTGGCCGCCAGCGGCGCGATCTCCAACGAAGAACTGGCGCATGCCCGCGAGGAACTGGCCGCGGCCGAAGCGGCGGTGAGCGGTTCGCGCGAGAGCTTCGAACGCAACCGCGCGCTGGTGGACGACAGTGCGGTGGCCAACCAGCCGGACGTGCAGACTGCCGCCGCGCAGCTGCGTCAGGCCTATCTCAACCATGCGCGCACCGGTGTCATCGCGCCGGTGTCCGGCTACGTGGCGCGTCGCTCGGCGCAGCTGGGCCAGCGCGTGCAGCCCGGCAGCGTGCTGATGGCAGTGGTGCCGCTGGAGCAGGTGTGGGTGGAAGCCAACTTCAAGGAAACCCAGCTCAAGCACATGCGCCTGGGCCAGGAAGTGGAGCTGCATTCGGATCTGTACGGCGGCGGCGTGGACTACACCGGCCACATCGAAAGCCTGGGCCTGGGCACCGGCAGCGCGTTCTCGTTGTTGCCGGCGCAAAACGCCAGCGGTAACTGGATCAAGATCGTGCAGCGCGTGCCGGTGCGCATCGCGGTCGATGCCAAGCAACTGGCCGGCAATCCGCTGCGCATCGGTTTGTCGATGAAGGTCGACGTCAACCTGCACGACCAGCAGGGCAGCGTGCTGCCGACCAAGTTCGCCAATGGCGCGGTGTTCTCCACCGACGTGTATGCGCAGCAGTTGCAGGCCGCCGACGCGGACATCCAACGCATCATCCAGGACAACCTGCCTGCGCAGGCTGCGTCCAAGGCGGGCTAAGCCAGCATGTCTTCGCAAGCTCCCAACGCGCCAGGCGGTCCCTCGGCACCTGCGCCCGCTGCCGGCTTTCGCCCGGCGAGCGTGGCGCTGTGCACCGTGGGCCTGGCGATGGCCTCGTTCATGCAGGTGCTGGACACCACCATCGCCAACGTCTCGTTGCCGACCATCGCCGGCAATCTCGGCGCCAGCTCGCAGCAGGCCACCTGGGTCATCACCTCGTTCGCGGTCAGCACCGCAATCGCCCTGCCGCTGACCGGCTGGCTGAGCCGCCGCTTCGGCGAGACCAAGTTGTTCGTGTGGTCGACGCTGGCCTTCACCGTGGCCTCGTTACTGTGCGGCCTGGCCCAGAGCATGGGCATGCTGGTGGTGTCGCGCGCGCTGCAGGGGTTTGTTGCCGGGCCGATGTACCCGATCACCCAGAGCCTGCTGGTGTCGATCTACCCGCGCGAAAAACGCGGACAGGCGCTCGCCCTGTTGGCGATGATCACCGTGGTGGCACCGATTGCCGGGCCGATCCTGGGTGGCTGGATCACCGACAACTACAGCTGGGAATGGATCTTCCTGATCAACGTGCCGCTGGGCATCATCGCCAGCAGTATTGTGGGTTCGCAGTTGCGCCATCGCCCCGAGCAGCTGGAAAAGCCGCGCATGGACTACATCGGCCTGATCCTGCTGGTGGTCGGCGTCGGTGCGCTGCAGCTGGTGCTGGACCTGGGCAACGACGAGGACTGGTTCTCTTCCGACAAGATCGTGGTGCTGGCCTGCGTCGCTGCCGTGGCGCTGGTGGTGTTCGTGATCTGGGAACTCACCGACAAGGATCCCATCGTCGATCTCAAGCTGTTCCGGCATCGCAACTTCCGCGCCGGCACGCTGGCGATGGTGGTGGCCTATGCGGCGTTTTTCAGCGTGAGCCTGCTGATCCCGCAATGGCTGCAACGCGACATGGGCTACACCGCGATCTGGGCCGGCCTTGCCACCGCGCCGATCGGCATCCTGCCGGTGCTGATGACGCCATTCGTGGGCAAGTACGCGCTGCGTTTCGACCTGCGCATGCTCGCCACCGTCGCCTTCATCTTCCTGTCGTTCACCAGCTTCCTGCGCTCCAACTTCAACCTGCAGGTGGACTTCAGCCATGTGGCCACCGTACAGCTGGTGATGGGCGTGGGTGTGGCCTTGTTCTTCATGCCGGTGCTGCAAATCCTGCTCTCGGACCTGGACGGGCGCGAGATCGCGGCAGGTTCCGGCCTGGCCACCTTCCTGCGCACCCTGGGCGGCAGCTTTGCCGCATCGCTGACCACCTATCTGTGGGCACGCCGCACCCAGGTGCACCATGCGCACATCACCGAACACATCTCGGTGTACACCCCGGGCATGCAGGAGCAGGTCACCGCGATGGGGCAGGGCGACCTGCAACGCGGCGCGGCCTCGCTCAACAACATGATCAACCACCAGGCCTCGCAGATGGGCTTCAACGACATCTTCTACCTGCTCGGCTGGACCTTCCTGGCGATCATCTTCTTCCTGTGGCTGGCCAAACCACCGTTCGGCGCAGGTGCGGGTGGCGCGGCGGCGGCGGGTGGGCATTGAGCGCGAGTCACAAGGCGCTTGGCCGCTCTAACATCGGCTAAGACAACGACTTCATGCCGGTGTAGTGCAGAGCGGGTGATCTGCGACTTGGCTGCAGGGCCCTTGCCCGCCCACCATCACAGGACACGCCGCAAGTACGTCCATGTAGGCGCTTACGCGGCATCCATGCCGCGTAAGGTCCCGCGACGGTGGGCGGGCAAGAGCCAGTCGAGATGGTCGGTGTGCGTAGCGCTTTGCAAAGCAACCAGCAAACCGTTTGGAGCGGTGAGGGCGCTGCAGCCTTGACCGACGCAGATGCGGCGATTCGTGTGTTCGCGCTCAATGTGTTGCTGTTTCCGGCGTCCCGCAATGCGCTGGACAGCCTTGCCGAGGCGTATGAGGCAAGCGGAGATCTCGCCCGTTCGAGCGCCATCCGGCAGGGCATCAAGGACATGCACGCCCCGCCCAGGAAACAATGATCAGACCGAGGGCGTGAGGTCTCAGCTGTTTGTTGCTGGTTGCAGCTTGACTGCGCGGTTTGGTGGCGCGTCGCCGGTGTCGGACTTCGGTTCAGCCTGTTCGGTGTCATGGCGCGGCGTGTCGTCCTGTAGGGGCGCGAGCAGTTGCAGCGGCTTGCCCTGGTAGCGGAACTCGAGCGCGTCTTCTAACTGACGTAGTGCCTGCACCTGGGTGCACAGCGCGTTGGCGTTGGCCTCGATGGTGGATGCCTGGGCATCCAGCCTTGCATCCAGTTGGCCCTCCATCTGTTGGGCGCGTTTGTCGATTCCGTCCGAACGCCCGGTGACGATCTGCCAGAGCATGTGGCGCGCGATGCTGCCCTTGAATTGCTCGGCTTCGTGTTCGACGTAATTTGCGAAGTTGCCGTCGAAGGCCTTCTGCTCCCAACGCCCCTTGCCCAGGGTGCCGTCGACATACGCGCGTGCGCGTTTGCGCAGCCGTTCGATCTTGCGGGCGTTGAGCGCACTGCCGGTCATGACCTCGATGACACCGCCGAGTGCGTCGTAACTGAGGTCGATCACCTGATAGGCAATGCCGGCAACCTGCGGCATCAATGCGCGGGTCTGTTGTTCCATCTCCCAGAGGCGTCGTGCATCGGCCGTGCTGGTCTGCTGCAGCTTGTGGTCGATGCTCAGTTCGCCGCCGTGGAAGAAAATTTCGCGTGGCCAATCGCTGTCGCGGTAAAGCCAGATGCCGCCGCTGTCGGCGAGCACGTTGAACGATGTGCCGAGACCGCATTGCTGCGAAGACACCTGCGCGCGATGGCGCGGGGCATCGTGTTTGTCGGTCTGCTGTGCCCGTGCATGCAGACTGGCAACGGCCGGCAGCAGGGCAAGCCAGAGGAAGATGCGCATGGGGCGTGCTGCCGTCGTGGAGGCGTTGCGCATGGTCGCTACAGCGGCAACAGCTGGTCGCGTGTCGAAAGTCATTGGCGCCGCACCCTTGCGACGCTGCCGATCTGCAAACATCACCGATGCCGCACACCATCGTGTAATCGCATGGCCCAGACGCAAAAAACCCCGCCTGAGCGGGGTTTTTTACGATCTACCATGAGTCGTGGTGCCCAGGAGAGGACTCGAACCTCCACGAAGTTGCCCCCGCTAGCACCTGAAGCTAGTGCGTCTACCAATTCCGCCACCTGGGCGACTCAGGAGGCGAATTGTGCAAGTTGCGCGCGACGCTGTCAACGCATCCGGCACAAATTTTTCGTGGTGGCCGGTGTCTGCCGGCGACGGGAGAAGACAGCGTGGCGGACATGCGCACTGCATGCCCGCCACCACACCGGATTACGGCAGCTGCGCCGCCTGCAAGCTGACCTCTGCACTCTGCACCGTTTCGCTTGCCGAACGCGCCAACTGCACGCGGTAGGTGCCGGCGGCAATCGTCCAGTGACGCGCCTTGGCATCGAAGTCGGCCAGCGTCTTGGGTTCGGCGATCACCTGCACGGTGCGCTTTTCGCCCGGCTTGAGCGTGAGCTTCTGCCAGCCGATCAGGCGCAGCGGGGTGGCGTGGCCGTCGGGCAGGGTGACGTAGAGCTGCGGCACGGCGGCGCCTTCGCGTTGGCCGATGTTTTCCACCTCGAAGTTCGCCGTGAGCCGGCTGCCGTTGGTTTCCACGCGCAGCCCGCCCATGCGGAACTGCGTGTACGACAGGCCATGGCCGAACGCATAACGCGGGGTCAGCTTGCGCGCGGCGAACCACTTGTAGCCGACGTTGGCGCCTTCGATGGCGTAGTCGATGCTGTCTTCGCCCGGCTTGGCCGGCTTGAAGCCCAGGCCCGGGATCGAGGGACGCGGCAGCTGCGATTCGTCCACCGGCCAGGTCACCGGCAGATGGCCGGAAGGATTGACCGCGCCGGTCAGCAGGTTGGCGATCGCCTCGCCGCCGCCGATGCCCGGATACCACGCCTGCACTACCGCCGGCACGCGCTCGGCCCACGGCATGCGCACCGGGCCGTTGGTTTCCAGCACCACGGTAGTCTTGGGGTTGGCCTTGGCCACCGCCTCGATCAAGGCATCCTGATTGTCGGGCAATTGCATGTCCGGCAGGTCCACCGATTCGGCCGACCATTGGGTGGCGAACACGATCGCCACATCGGCGGCCTTGGCCGCGCGTGCCGCGGCAGCGCGGTCCTTGCCGTCGACATAATCGATCTGCACGTTCGGCAACGCGGCGCGCAGCGCCTGCAGCGGCGAGGACGGATGGATGATCACCGGGCCAGGCCAGGTGGTCGGGTTGAGGCCGGGTACGGCGTTGCCACCGTTGATGGTGTAGTCCACACGCGAGGAACCACCGCCGGACATCACGCCCTTGTCGGCATATCCACCGATCACCGCGATGCGGCGCACGTCCTTGGATAGCGGCAAGGTGGCCTGTTCGTTACGCAGCAGCACGCTACCTTCCTCGGCAACATGCTGCGCGGACAGCTGCCCGGCCTTGCCGTCGATCGGCTGGCGCTGGGTGGGATGATCGAACGCGCCGTGCGCGAACAGGCTGCGCAGCACGCGCTTGACCATGTCGTCGAAGCGCGCGCGCGGCACCACGCCGGCCGACACCGCCATGCGCAACGGTGCGTCGAAGAACACCGCCGCATCGAACACTTCGCCAGCCGATTGCTGATCGAGTCCGGCCAGGGCCGCCTTGGAGCCGCTATGCACGCCGCCCCAGTCGGACATCACGTAGCCGGGGTATTTCCATTCCTGCTTGAGCACCTGGTTGAGCAGGTAATCGTGCTCGCAGCCGTAGATGCCGTTGATCTTGTTGTAGGAGCACATCACCGAGGCCGGGTCGCCGATCTTCAACGCGATCTCGAACGCCAGCAGGTCCGATTCGTGCATCGCCTGCTCGCCGATCTCGGCGCTGTGGAAATTGCGGCGCGTCTCCATGTCGTTGAGCGCGTAGTGCTTCATCGTCGACAGCACGTGTTCGCTCTGCACGCCGCGGATCGATTCGCCGACCATGGTGCCGGCCAGCAGCGGGTCTTCGCCGGCATATTCGAAATTGCGTCCGTTGCGCGGGTCGCGCTGCAGGTTGACGCTGCCGGCCAGCAGCACATTGAAGCCCTGCTGCCAGGATTCGCGGCCCATGGTCTTGCCGCCGGCATAGGCCAGCTGCGGATTCCAGCTCGACGCGGCCGACGGCCCGGACGGCATCGCGGTGGCGAAGTCGCCCTTGCGGATGCCGCCGGGATTGGTCACGCCCACGCCGGCATCGGCCAGTTGCTGCGCCGGGATGCCCAGCCGTGGGACGCCGGGGACATAGCCTGCCGAACCCAGCGCGCCCTCGGGCTTGGGAATCTTGTCGGTGCCCAGGCCGAAGTAGCTGCGCAGCATCTGGAATTTTTCGTCCTCGCTCATCTGCGCGAGCAGACGGTCCGCGCGCTGGTCCGCGGTCAGCGCGGTGTCCATCCAAGGCTGCGCTGCAGCGGCGGTCTGTGCGCCGAGCGGGGCGGCAAACGCGGTGCTGACGCCAAGGGCGATGGCCAGCGCGAGACGGCGTGGCCTGGAGTGTGTAAACGGTTTCATATCGAGATGTGGCACGGGTGGTCCTTGTGGTGCGGTTGCAATCAGGGGAGGGCACCGCGGTGCCCGGGTTCGAAAGGCGCGCGTACGCGCCGATTTAGATGCTTGCCGGAAGCGGGCGCCGCCTCAGAACTGGGTCTGTGCCGTGCGCAACACCGGATACAGGCGGTAGCGCTCGTCCCAGGAGGAATGCAGGCGGGCGAAGAATTCCAGGCGTGCCTTCGGGTCGGCCGCGAAGGCCGCATCGCTGGCCAGGCGCTGTTCGAATTGCGCCTTCACTGCCGGGTCGCGCTCAAGCAGGTCGCGCGCGACCTCTTCGGCGACGTAATCCTCCATGTATTCCTTGCGCTCGAATGCGGTGTTGAACAGGCCCCATTGCAGCAGCGAATCCGGCGCCTGCGGTTCCAGCATCGCCATCACCAGGCGCGACCTGGCCTGGGCGATCGGCACGAACAAGGAGCCGGCCGGCACGGTGCGGGTTTCATCGCGCCATTGCCCGGTGATCTCCAGGTTCTGGTGGCCTTCGTTGGAACGCGCGGCAAAGGTTGCCTTATCGGCGCGGAAGCTCTGCACCGGATGGGCGGCAGTGGTGGCGATGGTGCCGAAGGCGATGCCGTGCAGGCGCAGTTTCTCCGCCACCAGCGCCGCTTGCGCGGCAGGCACCAGGTAGCCGCCGCGTGGCGCATCGACCACCACGTCCGGCTTGATCTGATCGCGTAACGGCACCTTCCAGAGTTGCGGCCTGGTCTCGTCGTAGCGCGTCATCAACGCGCCGGAAATCGGTGAGGGCGTACGCGTGTAGGCGTAACCACGGAAGGCCACGGTGCGTGCGGCCGGGCCGGCAGCGAAGCTCAACGGCTCCATCTCGCCGGCCAGCTTGGTGGCGCGCTGATCGGCCGCCAGCGCATCGGCGCGCCAGCGGGCGCCGTTGCGCGCGGCCTGCTGCAGCACCGACACGATGGCGTTGCGGGTGACGCGTACGCGCACCGGGTAGGTCTTCCACGAATGCGTTTCCACCAGCATGCCGAAGCGGTTGCGCAGCAGGAAATAGCCATGCGAAAACCGCGGCGGCGACACGTCGTCGGCAAAGCCCGAGGTCGGGTTGTCCTCGTGCACGAACGAGGGGTAATACGGCAGCGGCAGCGAGCCCTGTCTGGACAGGTCGGCAATCACCGCATCGCGCCAGCGCGTGCCGTCGCGTTGCAGCGTGGCATCGCCGGCGTGCACGGGTTCCACCTGCACCGACACGTCGTGCTCGAACTTGGCGCCATCGGTGACGTGCAGGTCCACATACATCAGCGGATCCCACTGCTGCACCAGCCGCAGCATCGCCTGCATTTCCGGCGCGTCGGCCTTGAGGTAGTCGCGATTGAGATTGAGGTTCTGCGCGGTGGTGCGCCAGC
The DNA here is from genome assembly GCF_001013475.1 of Xanthomonas arboricola pv. juglandis. Lineage (GTDB taxonomy): Bacteria > Pseudomonadota > Gammaproteobacteria > Xanthomonadales > Xanthomonadaceae > Xanthomonas > Xanthomonas arboricola. The sequence goes on from NZ_JZEF01000001.1 coordinate 392,417, forward strand.
CCATTTGCTCGGGGCCGCGCTGATTGGGTCGGTTCCAGGCGCCGAAGCGCTCATGGCCGTCGACGTTGAACACCGGCACGAACACCCAGACCAGTTTGTCGAGCACGCCTTTGCCGGTTTTGCCGTCCAACAATTCGCGCAGGGCCAGAAAGCCCGCGTCCTTGCCGTCGATCTCGCCGGCATGGATGCCGCCTTGCACCAGCACTACCGGCAACTTGCGCTGCGCAGCGCTGTCGGCATCCAGTGCGCCGCTGGTGGAGACGATCAGCGCCTTCATCGGCCGGCCTTCCGGGGTGGTACCGAACTCGATGCAGCGCACCGCCTGCGGGTAGCGCTGCGCAAAGGCATCGCAGAGCGCGATGACTTCATCGTAGCGTCCGGTTTGCGCAAACCCGCTGCGCTCGGCCTGGGTGGTCAGCGGTTCGGCGGCCAGTGCGGCAGGGGCGGTGGTCAGCAGCAACAGGCTCAGGGCCAGGCGGGTGAAGCGGGGCATCCAGCGGTCCAGTGTTCCAGGAAAACGTTTGCAATGTAGCCGAGCCGGCGCAGCAGGCCAATCTGCACTGCGTCATGACTTGCGTGTGATCGGCGTGGTTGCGGCGTACCGACAGCATTTTTCGGCACGCCTGGGCCGGACGACGTGTCAGGTGCACCGCAACGGCGGCAACGAGCGCGGCGGCGTCGATGCATGCAGCGCGTATCCAAGGCCTTATCCCATGGTCTCGATGGCGGCCAACCGGCGGCCGCCGGTACGATAGCGCGTGTTTTCTGCGCGACCGGACTGCCCTTGACCACTTCCACCTTGCCGGGCCCCACTGCCGGTGCGCGGCTGCCGCGCCAGATACCCTTCATCATCGGCAACGAAGCCTGCGAGCGTTTCAGCTTCTACGGGATGCGCAACATCCTGGTGCAGTTCCTGATCACCTCGCTGTTGTTTCAGGAGGTCGGCGGACCCGGCCGCGAGGCCGAGGCCAAGCACATCCTGCACAGCTTCATGATCGGGGTGTTTTTCTTCCCGCTGCTCGGCGGTTGGCTCGCCGATCGCTTCTTCGGCAAATACAACACCATCCTGTGGTTCAGCCTGGTGTATTGCGCCGGGCATGCCTGCCTGGCGCTGTTCGAAGGCAGCCGCAGCGGATTCTTCCTCGGGCTGGGCCTGATCGCGCTGGGTGCGGGCGGCATCAAGCCGCTGGTGGCCTCGTTCATGGGCGACCAGTTCGACCAGTCCAACAAGCACCTGGCCAAGGTGGTGTTCGACGGCTTCTACTGGATCATCAACTTCGGCTCGTTGTTCGCCTCGTTGTTGATCCCGCTGGCGCTGAAGAATCTGGGCCCGGCGTGGGCATTCGGCATTCCCGGCATCCTGATGTTCGTGGCCACGCTGGTGTTCTGGCTGGGCCGCAGGCGCTATGTGCGGGTGCCGTTGCCGCCGAAGGACCCGCACGGCTTCGGTGCGGTGGTGCGCACCGCATTGCTGACACAGGCGCCGGGGCAGGGCCGTCCGGGCCTGATGCTGGCAGTGGTCTCGGTGCTGCTGGCGCTGGCTTGCTTGGCGCTGGTCGACCAGCTCGGCATCGTCATCTGCCTGTGCATGGCGCTGGTGCTGTTGCTGGCCGGCATCGGCGGCGGCACCTGGTGGCAGCTGGAGCGTGCGCGCGGCACCCATTCCGATACCGCGGTCGAAGGCGTGCGCGCGCTGCTGCGGGTGCTGGTGATCTTTGCGCTGGTGACGCCGTTCTTTTCACTGTTCGACCAGAAGGCCTCGACCTGGGTCCTGCAGGGGCGCGAGATGACGATGCCGGCCTGGTTCACCGCCTCGCAGATGCAGGCGCTCAATCCGCTGCTCGTGATGCTGCTGATCCCGTTCAACAATCTGGTGCTGTATCCGCTGCTGCGGCGTGGCGGCTGGGAGCCGACCGCGCTGCGCCGCATGACCTGCGGCATCGCCTTCGGCGGCCTGGCCTGGATCGCGGTCGGCGCCATCCAGATCAGCATGGACGGCGGCGAGCCGATGCATATCGCCTGGCAGATCCTGCCCTATGCGCTGCTGACCTTCGGCGAGGTGCTGGTGTCGGCCACCGGGATCGAGTTCGCATACAGCCAGGCACCGCCGTCGATGAAGGGCGTGGTGATGAGCTTCTGGTATCTGACCACCACGGTGGGCAATCTATGGGTGCTGCTGTCGAACGTGGCGGTGCGCAACGCCACGGTGACCTCCCACATCGCCGATACTGGGCTCAGCGAAGCGGCATTTCTGATGTTCTTCTTCGCGGCCTTCGCGTTCCTGGCGGCACTGGCCTTCGGCCTGTACGCGCGCGGGTATCGCATGGTCGACAATTACCGTTCTGCCTGAGGTCCGCATGATTACCCTGATCCTGATCGCCATCACCGGCATCGTCTCGTGGATGGCGTTCAACAACCGCAAGCTGGCCGACCGCCTGATCCTGTGGCCGCCGGCGCTGGACAAGCACAAGCAGTACGACCGCCTGGTCACCTACGGCTTCATCCATGCCGACCTGGGCCACCTGGTCTTCAACATGATCACGCTGTTCTTCTTCGGCCGGGTGATCGAAAACGTGATGACCCAGCTGACCGGCAGCGTGCTGACCTACCCGCTGTTCTATCTGGCGGCGCTGGTGGTCTCGATCCTGCCCAGCTATCTGAAGAACCAGAAGAACCCGAACTATCTCAGCCTGGGCGCCTCCGGCGCAGTGTCGGCGGTGTTGTTCGCCTTCATCCTGCTGCAGCCGTGGACCATCATCCTGGTGCTGTTCATTCCGGCGCCGGCGATCATCTACGCGGTGTTCTATGTCGGCTACAGCCTGTGGATGGACCGCCGCGGCGGCGATCGCATCAACCACAGCGCGCACCTGGCCGGTGCCGCGTTCGGCGTGATGTTCATGCTGATCATGGAGCCGCGCGTACTGCAGGTATTCCTGGAGCAGCTGTCCAATCCGCGTTTCGGCTGATCGGTTGGCAAACCGACCGCTGGCCGCCGGTGACACGCGCGGTTAGGTCGAAGGTGTCGGGATGAGCGGGTCGCCTTGGGCGGCCGAACCAGGACCCTCGCGAGTGCGCGAGCGGTCCTGGCGAGTGACGCGATGCCGGCTCAGGCCGCGTCGCGGTTCTGGTCGCCAGCGACGCTGCCGGCGGGCACCGACCCGTAGGCCTGCTGCAGGCGCTGGTACACCGTATCGTTGAGCTGCGCGAAGTCGGGGTTGTGGGTGTCGCCCTTGATGGCGAACTGGAACAGGCCTTCCAGCAGCGAGCTATCGCTGTCTGCGCTGTGTCCTGCCGAATCGTTGTGCATGCGATGACTCCTCGTAGGTAAGGCGAAGGCGTCGGCGACTCGCACCGGCCCGGGTGCAACGGGCGCCTTCGGCTCAGCTATCGGCGCGGTGCGAGCGAACTTAAGTGCCGGTCCGGCAGGCTGCGCGGGCGGTCACAGCATCGATTCATTTTCACGCAGGCGCGGCGCCGCGCTGGTCACACTGCCCGCCATCGTCACTGCCTCGTGCAGACCACCATGGAGGCAGCGACAGTGCAGGCAGACCACGATTCCACGCAGCAGCTCTTCAGCGTAGACACCGATGGACAACGTGCCGAGCTGGCATACCGTCTGGAAGGTGAGCGCATGACCATCACGCATACGCATGTGCCCGACGCGATCGGGGGACGCGGCATTGCCGCAGTGCTGGTCGAGGCTGCCTTGGCCCACGCGCGCCAGCAGGGCTACAAGGTCGTGCCTGCCTGCAGTTACGCCGAGGCGTATATCCGGCGGCACCAACAGTTTCAGGATCTGCTGGCCTGATCGCCGGCAGCGTGTCTTTGCAGATGTATCGATGGGGAGCAGGTGGGAATGGGGCGGTTGTCAGGAGTGAACGCAGTCCGGGGCTTGCTGATGCTGGCCGTGTTGGCAGGATGTACGCAGCGCGAGCCGACGACGGCCGAATCGGCACAGCCGGCAGCCGACGCAAGCGCTGCCGCGGCACCGCCGGCAGAGCCCGTGCTGGTGCAAAGCGGCCCGCTGGAGGATGTGATCGAGCAGGCACCCGCCTACATGGTGGGTATCAGCTATCCGCGTGGGCTGGACGCGTTTCCCGAGCTGAGCGCACTGATCCGCAGCTATGCGCAGGCAGCACGCGCCGAACTCATGGAGGCGGTGTCCGGGCTCGGCAACGACAAGCCGGCCGCACCTTACGAATTGTCACTGGCGTTCGAGACCGTATTGCAGACGCCGGACCTGATCGTCGTGTCCGCGGACGGCAGCCGCTATACCGGTGGTGCGCATGGCGAGCCGTTGGTGGCGCGCTTCGTCTGGCTGGTCAAGGAGCGCAGGCAATTGACCGCGCAGGCCTTGATTCCGGACCCGGCAGGCTGGGAAGAGATCGGGCGCGAGGTGGCCGTGCAATTGCACAACGCCGCCACCCAGCGCGTGGAAGCCGATCGCGTGCCGGTCGCAGAACAGGCCGAGCAGGTGGCCTCGGCCGATCGCATGATTGCCGAAGGCACTGCCGCGCAGGTCGACAACTTTGCCCAGTTCGTGCCGGTGCTCAATCCGGCCGGGCAGATCACCGCGCTTCGGTTCGTGTTTCCGCCGTATCAGGTGGGCCCGTATTCGGATGGCACGCAAACGGCCGAGGTCGCTGCCTCGACATTGTTGGCGTCGGTCGCGCCGGAATATGTACATCTCTTCGCACGCTGAGGTGTCACCCCGCAGATGATGTGATTGAATGGCTTGGCCATTCAGTAATGTAATCAAACGGGTGATATGAGTAGTTTCGATCCAACCGCAAGTCGCGTGGACCACACCTGTGTGCGCTATCCGGCGTTTCCGCGTGAACCAGCCGTCCTGGTGCGGCTGATCAAGCATCTCTACAAGCGACTGCATACGCAGGGTTGTGTGCGGCTGAAGCCATACGGCATCAGCCCGCCGGAATACGAGATTCTGATGATGCTCTACGGCACCCCGGAGCAGGCGATCACGCCTACCGAGGTGGCCGAGGCCGCCAGCGAAAAGCCGGCCAACATCACCCGGCTCACCGACCAATTGTGCGAGAAGGGCTTGATCGCGCGTGGCAGCAGCCCGGACGATCGGCGCAAGATCATGCTGACCTTGCAGCCTGCAGGCCTGGCGTTGATCAACAGCCTGCTTCCCGATGCCTGCACGCTGCTCAATGCAGAGACCTCCAGCATCAGCGATGCCGAGCAGGTGCGGCTGGAAAAGCTGTTGAGGAAATTGCTCGACGGCGTGGATTCGGTCGAGCTCTGAGCGCGGCGTCTGCGGCTCGCGCAGCACGTTTCATCGCGACCATCAAAAACGCCGCCCGGATTGCTCCGGGCGGCGTCTTGGTTTCAACGCGTTGCGATTACGGCTTGGACTGCGGCGCTTCCGGCGTGGCGCCATCGCCACCTTGCGCACTCAGGCCGCGCTTCTCGAGCAGGGGCTCGATCTGCGGCGCATGGCCGGCAAAGTTCTGGAACAGTTCCATCGCATCGACGCTGCCACCGCGCGAGAGCAGGGTCTGACGGAAGCGATCGCCGTTGGCGCGGCTCAGCCCGCCGTGCTGCTTGAACCACTGCTGGGTGTTGGCGTCGAGCACTTCCGACCAGATGTAGGCGTAATAGCCGGCCGCGTAACCGCCCATGATGTGGCTGAAATACGGGGTCTTGTAGCGCGGCGGCACCGGCGCGTAGGCGATGCCGTCCTGCTGCAGGGCCTTGGCTTCGAATGCCATCACGCCTGCTGCGTCGGGCACCTGGCTGGCGCTGATCTGGTGCCAGTTCTGATCGAGCATGGCCGCACCCAGATACTCGGTGGTGGCAAAGCCCTGGTTGAACTTGGAGGCGGCAATCACCTTGTCCAGCAGCGCCTGCGGCATCGGCGTGCCGTTCTGGTAATGCTTGGCGTAGTTCTTCAGGATCGACGGCTCGTCGGCCCACATCTCGTTGACCTGCGAGGGGAACTCGACGAAGTCGCGCGGCACGCTGGTGCCGGAGAAATACGGGTATTTGACGTCCGAGAACATGCCGTGCAGCGCATGCCCGAACTCATGGAACATGGTGGTCACTTCATCCCAGGTCAGCAGCGTCGGCTGGCCAGCCGGCGGCTTGGGGATGTTGAGGTGGTTGGCGACCACCGGCTTGAAACCGGTCAGCGCCGACTGCGACACGTAGGAGTTCATCCAGGCGCCGCCACGCTTGGATTCGCGTGCATACATGTCGGCGATGAAGATCGCCAGCTGCTTGCCGTCGGCGTCGAACACGTCATAGACGGTGATGTCGTCGCGGTAGGTCGGCAGATCGGTGCGCTGCTTGAAGGTCAGGCCGTATTCCTGATTGGCCGCATAGAATACGCCGTTTTCCAGCACGTTCTTCAGCTCGAAGTACGGCTTGAGCTGGGATTCGTCGAAGTTGTACTTGGCCTGGCGCACCTTCTCGCTGTAATAGGCCCAATCCCAGGCTTCGAGCTTGAAGCTCGGCTTGCGCGCGGCCTTCTGTTCCTTGTCGATCATCGCCTGCAGATCGGCCGCTTCGCGCTTGGCATTGGCCACTGCCGCCGGTGCCAGCTTGCCCAGCATCGCGTTGACTGCTTCCGGTGTCTTGGCGGTCTGGTTTTCCAGCGAATAGGCAGCGTAGGTCGGGAAGCCGAGCAGCTTGGCCTTGTCGGCGCGCAGCTTCATGATGCGCGCCACCAGTGCGGTGTTGTCGTACTGGCCGCCGTGGCTGCCACGCGACACCGAGGCGTCGTAGATCTTCTTGCGCAGTTCGCGATTCTTCAGCTGGGTCAGCGGCGGCTGGCCGGTGGTGTTGAGCAGCGCGATCACGTACTTGCCGTCGAGCTTGCGCGCCTTGGCGGCTTCGGCGGCAGCGGCAATCTGCTCCTCGGACAGGCCATCGAGCTGCTTGACGTCATCGACGACAACGGCGGCGGCATTCACTTCGGCCAGCACGTTCTGGCTGAAGGTGGTGCCTAGGTTGGCCAGCTCGGCATTCATCGCCTTGAGCGTGGTCTTGTCGGCATCGGAGAGCTTGGCGCCGTCGCGTACGAAATCGCTGTAGTACTTCTCGACCAGGCGCACGCCCTGTGCGTCCAGGCCCAGCTTGCTGCGCTGGTCGTACAAGGTCTGGATACGCGCGAACAGCTTGCCATTGAGCGAGATCGCATCGCGGTGCGCGGCGAACTTCGCCGAATAGTCGGCCTGCAGTTTCTTGCGCGCGTCGTTGGTGTCGGCACCGACCAGGTTGAAGAACACCGTGGTGGCACGATCCAGCGTGGCGCCGCTTTTTTCCAGCGCGATGAGGGTGTTGTCGAAGCTCGGCTTGGCCTTCTGGTTGGCGATCTTTTCCACTTCCTTCAGCTGCTCGGTCATGCCGGCGTCGAAGGCGGGTGCGAAATCGCTGTCCTTGATCTTGTCGAACTGCGGGTAGTGCAGCGGCAGCGTGCTGTCGGCAAAGAAGGGGTTGGCTTGGGTGGCGGCCTGCGTGGTGGCAGGTGCGGCGATGCTGTAGGACGGCATGGCAAGTCCCAGGGAAGCGGCCAGGGCAAAGGCGAGACGGGTGGTCAAGAGGGTGGCTCCAAAGTGCGAACCGCCGAGGCTACCCCAGCCGGGCCGGACAGGCGTGTGACAAAAGGCATGGCTGCACGGTCATTGCGCCGCCATCAGGCGGGCACGAGCGGTGCTGGTCTTGTGGGCACATGACCGATGACACCATGCGCGCGCAGCCGCCGGACCGGCGCTGCCAGTACGCGGTGCGGCGTGTTCCACTCGGCTGCATTCCGGCTGCTCGGCGGGCAGCGAGGTCTCGATCGGTCCGCCTGACGGATGCTGGCCGGTAGCGCGCCGTGGCAGCGGCCGGGACCAGCGGGAAGGGCCAACTGGCTGCGGCGACGGATTCGTTGAAAACCGCCCCTCCCGGCTGACACGCTCGGCAACCGCGATGCGACACCGCGGGCTGCTGGGTTACGCTGCCCACCTCGCACACTTCAGGGCAGCCATGAGCGACATCTCCACGTTCGAATTCACCGACCTGGAAGGCCGGCCCCGCTCGCTGCGCGACTACGCCGGCAAGTTGGTGCTGGTGGTCAATGTCGCTTCGAAATGCGGCTTTACCCCGCAATACGCAGGCCTGCAGGCGCTGTGGCAGCGCTATCGCGAGCGTGGTCTGGTGGTGATCGGGTTTCCCTGCGACCAGTTCGGTCACCAGGAGCCGGGCGATGCCGCGCAGATCCGCCAGTTCTGCTCGCTCGATTACGCGGTGGATTTTCCGCTGGCCGAGAAGATCGAGGTCAATGGCAGCGGCGCGCATCCGCTGTGGCAATGGCTCAAGCGCGAACAGCGCGGCGTGCTGGGATCGGAAGCGATCAAGTGGAATTTCACCAAGTTCCTGATCGGCCGCGATGGCACGGTGCTGGAGCGTTACGCCCCGACCACCAAGCCGGAAGCGCTGGCAGCAGATATCGAGCGCGCGCTGGGCGCGTGATCGCGCAAGGCGCGTTACTCAAACCGTAGGAGCGCACCTGGGCGCGATGAGGCATTATCGGGAACGCTTCATCGCGCCCGGGTGCGCTCCTACGACAGTGCATGCCGGCGTCGCGGTCTGCGTAAACGCCGCATCGCGCGGGCGTTTCACGCGCGCCGCATCACTTCTCGACGAAGGCGCGCTCGAACACGTAATGCCCCGGCGTGCCGATGCGTGGCGAGGTCTGGAAGTCACGCGCATCCAGCAGGCTGCGCAGGTCGGCCAGCATTTGCGGGCTGCCGCAGATCATGAAGCGGTCGTTGGCCGGATCCAGCGGCGGCAACCCCAGCGTCTGCTGCATGCGGCCATCGGCCATCAGCTCGGTCAGACGGCCCTGGTTGGCGAACGCCTCACGCGTCACCGCCGGGTAATAAAGCAACTTCTCGCGCAGGATGTCGCCGAGGAATTCGTGCTGCGGCAGCTCGCGCTCGAAGTAGTCGCGATAGGCCAGATCCTGCACGAAACGCACGCCCTGGGTCAGGATCACCTTGTCGAAACGCTCGTAGGTTTCCGGGTCCTTGATCACCGACAACCACGGCGCCAGACCGGTACCGGTGCCCAGCAGATACAGGTTGCGGCCCGGGTGCAGGTCGCTGATCAGCAGCGTGCCGGTGGGCTTCTTGCCGACCAGCACCTTGTCGCCCGGCTGGATGTGCTGCAGCCGCGAGGTCAGCGGACCGTCCGGCACCTTGATGCTGAAGAACTCCAAGTGTTCTTCCCAGTTGGCGCTGGCGATCGAGTACGCACGCAGCAACGGGCGTGTCTCGGTCTCCAGACCGATCATCACGAACTGCCCGTTCTCGAAGCGGAAACCGGCATCGCGGGTGGTGGTGAAGCTGAAGTAGGCATCGGTCCAGTGACGGACCTCAAGCACCGTTTCGGCGCCGAAAGCGGAAGACATACCGGTAAGTGTCGTGGGAAGAGTACCTGCCAATTCTACCTCAAGCCGGCCAAATGAGAGAGGCTCTCATTTGGCCGGGAATGGGGAATGGTGAATAGGGAATCGGTTCAGCTGCATAAGGATCCCGGATGCCCCCGGGGCAAGACGTTCAGCACCGATCAGACGCCGGGAACGCCGCTTTTAACGATTCCCGAATCTCTATTCCCGAATCCCGGCCTCACCGATACCCCGCCGCCTGCAACTCGAACAGCTCTGCATAGCGCCCGCCCTGGGCCATCAGTTCGGCATGGGTGCCGTTGGCCTCGATGCGGCCCGCGGCCAGCACCAGGATGCGGTCGGCCATGCGCACGCTGGAGAAGCGGTGCGAGATCAGCACCGCGGTGCGGTTGTCCGACAGCTCCTTGAAGCGCTGGAACACCTCGAACTCGCTGCGCGCATCCAGGGCGGCGGTGGGTTCGTCCAGGATCATCAGCTGCGCATCGCGCATGTAGGCGCGCGCGATGGCGATCTTCTGCCATTGCCCGCCGGACAGGTCCACGCTGTTCTTGAAGCGGCGTCCGACCAGCTGGTCGTAGCCATCGGGCAGGCTGTCGATCAGCTCGCCGGCCATCGCACGCTGCGCAGCGGCGCGGATGCGCGGCACATCGTCCATCGCATCGACCTGGCCGACACCGATGTTCTCGCCCACGCTCAGGTGATAGCGCACGAAGTCCTGAAAGATCACGCCCAGGTTGGCGCGCACATCGTCCAGGTCGTAGTCGCGCAGGTCGCGGCCATCGAGCAGGATGCGGCCTTCGTCCGGGTCGTACAGCCGCGCCAGCAGCTTGACCAGGGTGGTCTTGCCGGCGCCGTTTTCGCCGACCAGCGCCAGCACTTCGCCGGCACGCAGTTCGAAATCCAGATGCCGCACCGTCCACTGTTCGGCATCCGGGTAGCGGAAGCCCACGTCCTCGAACACGAAGCCCTGGCGGATCGGTCGCGGCACCAGCAGCGCGTTCGGGCGCGAGCGGATCTCCGGCACGATGTTGAAGAACGAATACAGATCGTCCAGATACAAGGCCTGGCCGGCGACCTGCGAGAACCCGATCAGCAGGCCTTCGAGCAACTGGCGCAGGCGCAGGAAACTGCCGGCCAGGAAGGTCAGATCGCCGATGCTGAAATCGCCGCGCACGGTGCGCCAGGCGATGTAGCCATAGGCCATGTAGTAGCCCAGGGTGCCCAGCGCAGCCAGCAATGCGCCCCACAACGCACGCTTGCGCGCCAGCGCGCGGTTGGCCTGGAAGAACTTGTCGGCCAGCCGGCGATAGCGCGCGATCAGGAAGCGGTGCAGGTTGAGGATCTTGACTTCCTTGGCGGTCTCGACGCTCGCGCCGACCTGGCGCAGGTAGTCAAGCTGGCGCCGCTCCGGCGTCCACTGGAAGTTGAGCGAATAGCCCAGCGCATTGAAATGCGCCTCGCCGATGAAGGCCGGGATCAGCGCGATCGCCAGCAGCAGAATCAACCACGGCGCATACACCACCAGGCCCACGGCCAGGCTGACCACGGTGATGGCGTCCTGCACCTGGCCAAACAGCTGGCTCATCAGGTTCATGCGGTTCATGGTCTGGCGCCGCGCGCGATCCAGCTTGTCCTGCCGGTCGGGGTCTTCGAAGTCCTCCAGATCCAGCTGCGCGGCATGCTCCATCAGGCGCACGCTGGCGGCGTTATTGAACAGCTCCGACAACAAGGCATCGGCGTAGCCGACCAGCCGGCCGAGCAGGTCCGAGCCGATCGCCAGGGCCAGTTCCAGCGCCAGCAATTCCAGCAGCCGGTTCAGCCGGCCGCTGCCCAGCGCCTGCGCCAGCGAGTCGAAGGCCGGCGGTTGACCGACCAGGTGGATCGCCTCGTCGATGATCAGTTTGCCGATATACAACGAGGCCACCGGCATCAACGCGCGCAGCACGCGCAGGCCGATGCTGCTGGCGCTCAGCCAGCGGCTGGTCTGCCAGATCTGGCGCAGGAACGGCGGCAGGTTGCGCAGCGCATCCAGGCGCTCGCGCAGGGTGGGGCCGGTACGGGGAGCGGCAGGCGCAGGGGCGCCGGAACGGGAGGCTGACATCGGCTTAGTGTGCAGCGCCACGCGTCGGCGCGGGGTGTTGGAGGTGCACCGCGCCCACGGCGGAATGGGTGCGCTGCCGACTGCACGCGTGCAAGCAACGTGGCCGCTTGCCTGTAGCGCGCCAATACCGCGGGGGCAGCCCCCGCGTGCGATCGCAGGCCCGATCAATCGCCTCGATTGACGCAACGCCCGGACACGCCGGGAGTTTCGACTAAAATGGCCGGATTGCCCCCGCCAGCCGTAGAGCCAGCCGTGACCTCGATCAAGCAGGAAGACCTCATCCAGTCCGTCGCCGACGCGTTGCAGTACATCAGCTACTACCACCCGGTCGACTACATCAGGAACCTGTCCGCTGCCTACGAGCGCGAAGAGTCGCCGGCGGCCAAGGATGCCATCGCGCAGATCCTGATCAACTCGCGCATGTGCGCCGAAGGCCATCGCCCGATCTGCCAGGACACCGGCATCGTCACCGTGTTCCTGGAGATCGGCATGCAGGTGCGCTGGGACGACGCCACCATGGGCGTGGAAGACATGGTCAACGAAGGCGTGCGCCGCGCCTACAACCACCCCGACAACAAGCTGCGCGCCAGCGTGCTGGCCGACCCGGCCGGCAAGCGCACCAACACCCGCGACAACACCCCGGCGGTGGTCAACACCAAGATCGTGCCTGGCCACCATGTCGAAGTGATCGTCGCGGCCAAGGGCGGCGGTTCGGAGGCCAAGAGCAAGTTCGCCATGCTCAACCCGTCCGACTCCATCGTCGACTGGGTGCTCAAGACCGTGCCGACCATGGGCGCAGGCTGGTGCCCGCCGGGCATGCTCGGCATCGGCATCGGCGGCACTGCCGAAAAGGCCATGCTGCTGGCCAAGGAAGCGCTGATGGAGCCGATCGACATCGTCGACCTGCAGGCGCGCGGTGCCTCCAATCGCGCCGAAGAGCTGCGGCTGGAGCTCTACGAAAAGGTCAACGCGCTCGGCATCGGCGCGCAAGGCCTGGGCGGCCTGACCACGGTACTGGACATCAAGGTCAAGGATTACCCGACCCATGCGGCCAACCTGCCGGTGGCGCTGATTCCCAACTGCGCGGCCACCCGCCATGCGCACTTCACCCTGGACGGCAGCGGCCCGGTGATGCTGGACCCGCCGTCGCTGGAAGACTGGCCCAAGCTCACCTACAACCCGACCAACGCGCGCCGGGTCAACCTGGACACCATCACCCGCGAGGAAGTGGCCAGCTTCAAGCCGGGCGAGGTGGTGCTGCTCAACGGCAAGCTGCTGACCGGCCGCGACGCTGCGCACAAGCGCATGATCGACATGCTCAACAAGGGCGAAACCTTGCCGGTCGACTTCACCAACCGCTTCATCTACTACGTCGGCCCGGTCGACCCGGTGCGCGATGAAGTGGTCGGCCCGGCCGGCCCGACCACCGCCACACGCATGGACAAGTTCACCCGCCAGATGCTGGAGCAGACCGGCCTGCTGGGCATGGTCGGCAAGTCCGAGCGCGGCGATGCGGCGATCAAGGCGATCCGCGATAACAAGGCCGTGTATCTGATGGCGGTCGGCGGCTCGGCCTATCTGGTGTCCAAGGCGATCAAGGCCGCACGCGTGCTGGCATTCGAAGACCTGGGCATGGAAGCGATCTACGAGTTCGAGGTCAAGGACATGCCGGTCACCGTGGCGGTGGATTCCACCGGCGAATCGGTGCACAAGACCGGCCCGCGGCAATGGCAATCGCGCATCGGCAAGATTCCGGTCGTGGTGGAATAAGTAACCCTGGAACGGCGACGCACTTGCACTGCGTCGCCGTTTTCAGTTTGGGCGCCGCGCGTGCCCGCTGTTCGCGCGCTGCCTATGTGCTGGAAAAAACGCCTGCATGCGTGTCTCACCTAGGGTGGCGGGACGGCCCAACAGGAACGGGCTATGCTCGGGGTATACATGCCGGCACCCTCAGGAGAACAGGAATGCTCCGTCTCGTCTGCCTCGCCGTCCTGGTGTGCGCCAGCCTGCCGCTGGCAGCGCAACAAAAGACCCAGCCCACCGTGCTGTTTCCGTCCGGCAACTATGCGCCGCAATCCACCGCGCCAGTACCGTTTGCCGAAAAAAAGCCGCTCAAGCCCAGCGACACCGCAACGCGCTTCAACGGCCCCTCGGCGATGGAGCGCTGCATCGCGCAGTGCAACCACCGCGCCGCGCAGTGCGCCGCCGACCGGCCCAGCGAAAGCAGCTGCCGCATGGCGGTTGCACCACGCGGAAAGAGCTGCGATGCAATCCAAAATCCGGCGCAGCGGGCCAATTGCATGGCCCAGGTGTTCGATTGCACGCAGCAGAGCGATGTCAATCGCTGTGAACCCCGCAAGCTCGCCTGCTTGTGTTCCTGTACCAACTGACGAAGGAGTTTGCATGACCACCACGCTGTACCACGCGCCCAGCACTGCCGCACTGGTCGTGCATTGGCTGTTGATCGAACTTGATGTACCGCACGTACTGCATCCGCTGGACTTCGACCGGCGCGAGCAGAAATCGCCGCAGTATCTGGCGCTCAATCCGGCCGGCGTGGTGCCGACGCTGGTGCTCGACGGACACGTGCTGACCGAGGCGGCCGCGATCGTGCTGCATCTGGCCGACCTGCATCCGCAGGCCGCGCTGGCACCCCCAGTCGGCACTCCCGAGCGCGCGGCGTACTACCAGTGGATGTTCTTCTGCGCCAACACCTTGCAGCCGGCGTACCGGGCCTGGTTCTATCCGGACGAGCCGGCCGGCGCCGCGCACGCGGATGCCGCGCAATCCCAGGCACGCGCCAGACTGGAGGCGGCCTGGGCCCGGGTCGATGCACACCTGCAGGCCAATGGCCCGTATCTGCTCGGGCAGACCCTGTCGGCGGCCGATTTCATGCTGACCATGATGATGCGTTGGTCGCGCAACATGCCCCGGCCCAGCGATACCTGGCCGGCCTTGCAGGCGCATGCGCAGCGAATGAAAGCCCGCCCGGCATTTCAGGAAACCTATCGCCGCGAGGGTCTGACGGACTGGACCTGAACCGAAGGGCGCGGGCCGCGAAATCGTGTCGACATAAGCTCCGGTCGCGCCGTGGTGCCGCGCCGTGGTGCCGCGCCTGGCGCGGTGTACGATCGCCAGACAACCAGAGAGCAGGGGCTCGTCCATGTCGCATTCCGCATCCCGTCGAAAACTGCTGCAATGTGCCTGTTGTGCGCCGATCGCGGCCGCCGCCGCGTCACTGCCGTTCGCCGTCGGTGCGGCGCCGTCGAAAAAGACCGATCTCAATGCCGAGCAGGCATTGCAGGTGCTGCGTGACGGCAATGCCGCCTTCGTGGAGAACCGTCCCAAGAAGGTCATTTCCGACAGCAAGCGCCGTCTGGAACTGGCCCTGGGGCAGACCCCGTTCGTGATTCTGGTGTCGTGCTCGGATTCGCGCGTGCCGCCGGAACTGCTGTTTGGCCGTGGCCTAGGCGAGATGTTCATCGTCCGCAATGCCGGCAATACCGTCGACACCACGGCATTGGGCTCGATCGAATACGCGGTCAGCCAGCTCGGCGTGCCGCTGGTGGTAGTGATGGGCCACGAGAGCTGTGGCGCGGTCGCCGCGGCGGTGTCGGTGGTGGAAAAGAACGCATTCTTCCCGGGCGCGATCGGCGCGATGATCGAGCCGATCGTCCCGGCCGTGCTGACCGCCAAGAGCAAGGGCGGCGACGACCTGCTGGCGGCCTCGGTCAAGGCCAACGTCAAGCGCACCGTCGACCGCCTGCGTGGCGCGTCCGAACCGGCGCTGCTCGAACCGCTGCGCGCAGGCAATGTTCGCGTGGTCGGTGCGTACTACACCTTGAAAGATGGCAAGGTCGATTTCTTCGACGTCTGATCGCTGCCAAAGCCGTTTCATGAAGACAGCGCAGGATGATCTCCTGCGCTGTCTTTTTTTATATGAGCGGAGGGTGCGGAGCAGCCTAGCTGTCAGCGCTGCAGAACTTGGAGCGGCTATCAAACTGCTGCGCTCATCGCCAAGTAGGCGTGGGCCGTGTCCGGAACCTGCGTGCCACGCATGCACTGCGGTTCCTGCGCGCCCAGCTGATGACTGCCTGCCACGTCTACCACTCCAGGCCTGCAATCCCGGACACAAAAAAGCCGGCATGCGCGCATGCCGGCTTTTCAATGGTCTCGACGTTGCTCAGCGCAGCGGTGCGATGTGCTTAGAACCACTCCAGCAACGACACGCCCAGGCCAATGTAGGTGGCCTTGTGGTTGTAGTCGATCAGGCTTTCGCCGTAGCCGTCGAACACCTGCACGTGGCCGCGCAGCAGGTTGGTGATCGGGAAGCCGTAATCCAGCTGCACCGAGCCATGCGAGCGGTCGCCGCCGCGCAGCGAATGCCGCGCAATCAACGCCACTTCATGCCCGTCCTTGTTGTAGACCAGGGTGGCGTCGCCACGGCCCATGTAATCCTCGATATCGGGATTATTGTCGTCGGCGCGGTCTTCCTTGATACGGAACCACGGCCGCAGCGTCAGTGCCCAGTTCTCGCGATCCAGCCCGATGTTGAGGATGACCCGGTTCCAGGAGCGCGACAGCGGATCTTCGCGGCCGTTGGACATGTGGTTGATGCTGATGCCGCTCATGCGGCCCTTCCAGCCGAACAGGCTGTAGTTGTTGCGGAACACCAGCATCGCTTCCGGCTCGTAATTGGTTTCGCGGAACGGGCGCGAGGCATCGGTGTTGTAGGCCTGCCAGCGCGAGCTCTGGGTGTAGCCCATCCAGATGTCGCCGTTGTCGCCGAACAGATCCTCGACCACCTTGGTCTTGAAGCTGAGCTGGAACTTCAGTTCGGTGCTGTCCAGTTGCTGCGGGGTGGACACCGAGTTGGCCGGGTTCGGCGACTGCGGGGTGCGGTTGGAGTCGCTGGTCCAGAACGCCGGCAGCAGGTAGACCGGCTTGTAGCCGCGCAACTGGAAGGTGCCCAGCTTGGAATCCTTGGCCAGCTCCCAGCGGCGGTCCAGCAACGAACCGCGGCCGGCATTGGCGACCGCCTCGGCCTTGGGCTGGTCCTGGCCATCGGCACGGAAGAAATCGCCGACGCGGCTGATGGCACGTTCGTCCTGCGGCTTGGACTCTTTCTGCTTGGCGATCTGCGCGGCGGCATCGGCCTCGGCGGTCAGCTGCGGGGTATAGCCCAGCGCCTGGTCGTAGCAGGCAAGCCGTGCCGCATCCGAGGTGACGGAAGTGCAGGCCTGCGGCGAGGCGGGGGTAGGGGCGATTTCCTGTGCGTGCGCCAGCGGCGCGGCGGCCAGGGCAATCAGCATCAAGGGACGGGTGCGGTGCTTGGACATGGTCAGTCTGGCCGAATGAAGGCGCCAGGCAGGCGCGTCAGATGCGAAGCTTAACGGTCGCGCCTGCATACGCGGTGTGTACACGGTGGCATAACATCCGGGCGACGCCTGCAATCGATAGCTGGCCGCGATCGCGTGGGTGCCTGCGTCGTCAGTGTCCGGGCGATCAGCCGACCCAATCAGCGTCTGTGAACGCTGGAAATCCGCTAGAAAAACCAGGCAATGGCGAACACGCCCAGCATGCACAGGCCCAGTGCCAGCTTGGTCGCGGTGCCGAACACGATGCCCAGCCAGGTGCCAAAGCCGACCTTGGTGGCCTGGTCGGATTTGCGGGTCTGCCAGTATTCGCCGAGCCACGCGCCGGCGAACGGGCCGACGAACAAGCCGATCGGCATGAAGAAGATGCCGACGACCGAGCCGATCACCGAGCCCCACAGTGCCGCCTTGCTGGCACCGACCCGCTGGGCGCCATACACGGTGGCGAGGAAGTCGATCGCAAACGACAACGCCGTCATCAGGCCCAGAATCACCAGCGCCGCCCAACCGACACGGGCAAAGCCATCGGCCCAGGCGGCCACCAGCAGTCCCGCGAACACCAGTGGCAGGCCTGGTAGCGCCGGCAGGACGACCCCGGCAAGGCCGATCAGGACCAACACGCCAGCCAGGATGTAGTAGACGACGGTGATGTCCATGATGTTTAAAAATGTCCTGTTTCAGGCTTGACAAAATTGCGCAAGAGGTGCTTGAAAATTCGTTTGGTGCGGGTTAAGTTGCCAGCGCTGCTGTTTGCAACGGTCACCGTGAATCGTGGCCTGATGCGGTAGATCGTTCGATCCGCTACATCCTTGTACCTCGCTTCCTCCTTGCAATCACAGCCACCACCGTCAGTCCATCACAGTGTCGTAGGGAGTCAGTCGAGATGTCCAATATCGAACGCGAGAATGGTGTCGTGAAGTGGTTCAACGATGCCAAGGGTTTTGGCTTCATCAGTCGCGAAAACGGCGAGGACGTCTTCGTCCACTTCCGTGCGATCCAGATCCAGGGCTTCAAGAGTCTCAAGGAAGGCCAGAAGGTCAGCTTCACCGTGGTGCAGGGACAGAAGGGCCTGCAGGCCGATGCTGTGCAGGTGGTCTGAGCGCGGCGCAACACGCCAGGCCATCGCGCAGACAGCAGAAAGGCCCGTCGCCGGGCCTTTCTGTCATTCGCCAACACTGGCGAATCGAACGTAGCGAGCAGTGGTCAGGCGGGCACGAAGAGATCGAAGTACACGTGGATGCATGTCGATTCCGGGCGCCGACTGCGCCGGCCTGACGGTGAGCGCAGTGGTTTTCCTGGCCGCTACTGGTAAGCGCGCCGATCAGCGCAGCACGACCTTGCCGTTGACCACGCGCACATAGGCGTTTTCGCGCACGCCAGCCAGGTCGCGCTGGTTCACCACGATGACGCGGCCGTCGTCCATGCGCACCTGCACATCGAAGCTGTCGCTGGTGACGTTGTTCTGGATCGCATTGCCCGCCAACGCGCCAGCGGCGGCACCGGCCACGGCCGAGACGTTCTTGTTGCCCTTGCTGCCACCGGTCTCCTTGGAGATCTGGCGACCGGCCACTGCGCCGACGATGCCGCCGAGCACCGCACCGGTGCCGGTGGGAGCGCTGCGGGTCGGGCCCACTTCATCGATGCGGGTCACGATGCCGCAATCCACGCAGCGTGCCTGCGGCTGCGAATAGCCCTGATCGTAGCCGCGGTCGCCGCGGTCGCCGCGGTAGCTGCCGTACTGGGGCTGGGAGGTGGCGCAGCCAACCAGCGTTGCGGTTGCAGCCAGGCCAATGACGAGCAGTCGGGTCTTCATGAGGTCTCTCCGGGGTGGTTCGAAAAAGCGGTCAGGGCCGCGGCGACGTCATCCTGTGTTGGTCAGGGTGAACGGTCTGCCAACTGGATCACTCCAGGCTTAACGAAACCCGAGCGTGCTGTTCACAACCGCTGCCATGCGCGTCGATGCGGAGGTGCGATGGCGGTCAGCGGAAGTCGCGATGACAGGCCTCGCAGGCGTCATTGATCTGTGGCCTGACTGCGGCAAGCGCGGCGCAATCGGCTGGCGGCGTGCGCTGTGCCTGGTCCAGGACGGTGCGCAGGGCGCTGGCATGCTCGCCGAAGCGGCGGTCCTCGCCGATGTCCGGAAAGGCCGGCTCCAGTTCGTCGGCAAGCAGGCGCAACGATTGCAGTCGCGCTCGCTGCCTTGTGAGATTGCAGCCGCCACCGGCACCGGGTTGCAGGGCGCGCAGCTGGTAAGCCATCACCTGCATCAGGCTGTCCGGCACCGGGTTGCGTCTGGCCTGCAGCACGCGCGCCACCATCACCGTGCACACCAGCCCGATCAGGATGCCCAGCACCAGCAGGAAGGCATAGCGGGACGCGCGCGATTGTTCGGTGGGCGGGGCGGGCATGGACGGAACTCCGGTGGACGCGGACATCAGCATGTCGATGGGCGCGCGCTGAGCGGCGCGCGTAAAATAGGCCGATGAAAGCACAATGGCGTGAACGCTTTGCCGGTATCGACCGGCTGTACGGAGTCGGCACGGTGGAGCGGCTGGCCGCCTGCCGCGTGGCGGTGGTGGGGATGGGCGGCGTGGGCTCGTGGGTGGTCGAGGCGCTGGCGCGTACCGGCGTCGGCCATATCCGCCTGATCGACGCCGACGACCTGTGCGTGTCCAACACCAACCGGCAACTGCCGGCGCTGGCTGGGCAGTACGGACGCAACAAGGCGCGCGCGATGGCCGAACGCTGCGTGGCGATCAACCCGGAAATCGAAGCCGATGCGGTGGAGTCGTTTCTCACCGCCGGCAATATCGAACAGCTGCTCGGCGATGCGTTCGATCTGGTGATCGATGCCTGCGACAGCTTCCGGGTGAAGGTGGAAACCATCGCCTGGTGTCGCCGACGCAAGTTGCCCTTGCTGACGGTGGGCGCCGCTGGCGGGCGCACCGATCCCACCCTGGTGCGGGTACGCGATGTCTCGCGCACCGAACACGACGCGATGCTGGCGCTGATCCGCAAGAAGCTGCGCAGCGAGTTCAACTTCCCCAAGAATCCGCAGCGCTATTTCGGCGTGCCGGCGGTGTACTCGCTGGAGAACGTCAAATATCCGCAGGCCGATGGCAGCGTCTGCGGCATCCGCCCGCAACTGGATGCCGACGCCACGCTCAAGCTGGATTGCGGGGCAGGGCTGGGCGCAGCCACGCATATCACCGGCACCTTTGCGTTTGTCGCGGTGGGCAAGGCGCTGGAGATGTTGCTCAAGCCGAAGGTGGCTGCTGCCAAGCCTGTTGCCGAGGCTGCCTCGGCGGGGTGAGTGCGCGTTGCCGTGTCATGCGGCAACGGGCAGTGCGCTCAGCCCGGCAACCCGAACAACCGCCGCGCGTTGGCGGTGGTCTGCGCGGCGATGTGCTCTGCCGCCTCGCCGCGCAGCTGTGCGATGCAGTCCAGCACCGTGCGCAGGTAGGCCGGCTCGTTGCGTTGGCCGCGGATGCTGGCGTCGGGCTGATCCGGCGCATCGGTTTCCAGCAGCAGCCAGTCCAGCGGCATCGTTGCAGCCAGGCCGCGCAGGCGATTGGCACGCGGGTAGGTCACCGGGCCGCCCAGGCCGATCATGAAATCCAGCTTCCACAATTGCTGCGCCTGTTCGGGGCTGCCGGCAAAGCTGTGCACCACACCGCGTAGGCCGCCCACGGCCTTGATGCGGGCGATGACCTCTTCGGTGGCGCGCCGCGCATGCACGATCAGCGGCAGCTCGAAGCGCTTGGCCAGCTGCAGTTGTCCGTCGAAATAATCGCGCTGCGTCTGCGCGTCCAGCCCGTCCAGATAGAAGTCCAGCCCGCACTCGCCGATGGCGCAGGGCCGCTCGCGCTCGATCCACTCGGCCAGCAGCTCCAGATGCTCGGGGCGGTGCTGATCGAGAAAGATCGGGTGCAGCCCGTAGGCGGGGTGCAACCCGGGGGCCTGAGTGCAGACGGAGCGCAGCGCCGGCCAGCTGGCGGCGGTGATCGCCGGGATCACCTGCTGCACGACACCGGCCGCCTGCGCGCGCGCGATCACCGCGGCGCGGTCGTGGTCGAACTCGCCGGCATCCAGATGGCAGTGGCTATCGACCAGCTGCATCAATCGCGGCGCACCGGCGCGGGCAGCGGTGCCTTGCGCGTCTTCCAGTTGGCCAGCAACAACGTGGTCAGGCCGAACAGCAGCTCGTCCAGGAACGGGATCGGATCGGGCATCACCAGGTCGACCAGAAACAGCGCCGCCGCCAGCTTGAACAAGGTGGGATAGCGCAGGGTGCTGGCCCACTCCAGGGCGCGCGAGGTGACGGGATTGCGCATGCGAATGCTCCGGCTGTTAGAAGTGCATGAAATAACCGCTAGCTGAACTTAACTGCGGCGTTCATGAGCGAGGGCGTTTTTGTTCAGGGTTCGCGTGCTGGAATCACGCCGTCAACAACGCGGCGTGTCCGCACGGAGCTGGATCATGAAGAGCAATACGACAACTATACTGGTCGCTGCTGGTGCGTTGCTGGTTGGAGGCGTGGCCACGGCCGCCTTCATGAACAATCGCCCGTCGTCCGGCGATTTCGTCGCCAACGGCGAGCCGGCACCGCGTGGTCTGGAATACGCCGACGTGGTCAAGGTTGCACCCATCACCGAGCGCGAGCCGCAGTATGCGCAGGTCGTCAACAGCGCCGCCATCCGCGAAACCACCACCAGCTCCTCGCCGCGCGAAGTCTGCCGCGACGTGGTGGTGCAGGAACGTCTGCCCGAGCGCGATGGCAATGTCGGCGGCACCGTCGCCGGTGCGGTGATCGGCGGTCTGCTCGGCAACCAGGTCGGCGGCGGCAACGGCCGCAAGCTGGCCACGGTGGCCGGTGCGGTCGGTGGCGGCATGGTCGGTAACCGTGTAGACCGCAATCATGTCGGCGGCCGCGTGGTGGACCGCACCGAGCGCCAGTGCCATACCGAAAATGCCAATTCGCAGTCCTCGCGCGTGGTCGGCTACGACGTGACCTACCGCAATGCCGACGGCACCACCGGCACCATGCGCATGGACAGCAAGCCGGGCGAGCGCATCTCGCTGGGTGATGCCGACAACGTGGTGGCCTACGACGTGACCTACCGCTACGACGGTTTCGAGAAGACCGTGCGCATGAACGACAAGCCGGCCAGCGATCGCCTGCCGGTGGTCGACGGTCAGCTGGTGACCCAGACCGCTTCGACCGCTGGTGACAGGGGCGTTCGTGTGGATGCGGGCAGCACGCGTCAGTAAACCGCTGGCAGCGATCCGCCCAGGATCGCTGGTTGGCAAGAAAGGAGCCGGCATTGCCGGCTCTTTTCGTTTTCGGGCGCTGGCGACGACGTCTGTGCGCTGAACAGTCGCCGCCATGTTCGGCCGGCAACTGGCTGATAATCGCCACTTCTCCTGCAGCGGAAGCCGACATGCCAGTGCGTCCCGATGATCTGTTCGATGTACGTGCGCTGCTGACCGACGAAGAGCGGGCAGTGCAGGATGCGGTGGCGCGCTTCACCGATACGCGGGTGCTGCCGGCGATTGGCGATGCCTTCGACGCAGGGCGCTTTCCGCGCGAATGGGTACCGGAACTGGCCGAGCTCGGCCTGCTGGGTGCCAGCCTGCCGGTCCGCGATGGCGGCGCGGGCCTGGGCGCGGTGGCGTACGGATTGATCTGCCAGGAACTGGAGCGCGGCGACAGCGGCCTGCGCAGCTTCGTCAGCGTGCAGTCCTCGCTGTGCATGTACCCGATCCATGCCTACGGCAGCGACGAGCAGCGCCAGCGCTGGTTACCGGAGATGGCCGCCGGCCGCCTGATCGGCTGTTTCGGGCTGAGCGAAGCGCAGGGCGGCTCGGATCCGGCCGCGATGACCACGCGCGCGGTGCGGCAGGGCGATGGCTGGCGCTTGAACGGGGCCAAGATGTGGATCACCAACGGCAGCATTGCCGGCCTGGCGATCATCTGGGCGCATACCGATGACGGCGTGTGCGGCTTTCTGGTCGAGACCGGCAGCGCCGGCTTCAGTGCGCAGGACATCGCACACAAGATGAGCCTGCGCGCATCGGTGACCTCGGGATTGTTCCTGGACAACGTGTACGTGCCGGAGCAGATGCGCCTGCCGAACGCGGCCGGTCTGAAGGCGCCGCTGGGGTGCCTCAATCAGGCGCGCTATGGCATCGCCTGGGGCGCGATCGGTGCGGCGGTGGCCTGTCTGCGCGAGGCACTGGCCTATAGCGGGCAACGCATCCTGTTCGGCCGGCCGCTGGCGGCCACGCAGAGCGCGCAGATCAAGCTGGCCGACATGGCGCGGCGGATTTCCACCGCGCAGCTGCTGGCGCTGCAGCTTGGGCGGCTGAAGCAGGCCGGCCAGCTGCGGCCGGAACAGATCTCGCTGGCAAAGTGGAATAATTGCCGCATGGCCCTGGATGTGGCGCGCGAGTGCCGCGATCTGCTGGGCGCGGCCGGCATCACCACCGAGCATGTGGCGATCCGGCATGCGCTGAACCTGGAATCGGTGATCACCTACGAGGGTACCGAGACCGTGCATCAGTTGGTGGTCGGGCGTGCGCTGACGGGACTCAATGCGTTTTGACGAGGAGTGGGTGTTGATCGACAGGGATGGGAGGCGACGCCTGCGTGGCGTGTTCTGGATGAGCTGCGTGCTGGCGGTGGTTGCGAGCGTGATCGCACCGGCACAGGCCAGCGAGGCGCCGCGCATGGCGCCGCCACCGGCCTGGGTCATCGCCGATGCGGTGCCCGACAAGGTGCCCGGTGCCAGCGGGTTGCGCTATGAGCTGGTATCCGATCAGGTCGATCTGACCGGCGCCGCGCCGCAGGCATATCGCCGCCTCAGTTACACCGTGCAGCGTGCGAAAAGTCTGGACGAAGCCGGGCAGATCTCCATCGATTACCAGCCGCAGTACCAACAGCTGGCGCTCAACAGCCTGGAAGTCTGGCGCGACGGCAAGCGCATCGACATGCGCAAACAGGCGCACTACGCCCGGTTGCGCCGCGAAAGCGGACTGGAAGACGGTCTGATCGATGGCGCGCTGACGCTGTCGATCACCTTGCCGGACCTGCGCGTGGGCGACCGGGTCGACTACGGCGTGACCATCACCGGCAGCAATCCGGTATTCGGCAAGGGCTATTACGACGTGTTCGATGCGCGCTACGGCGTGCCGCTGGGCGAGCGCCGGGTGCGCGTGCGGCATCCGGCCGGCATGGGATTGCAGTGGCGGGTGACTGCGCCCGGTTTCAGCCGCAACGTCAGCCGCACCGGCGATGTGGCGACATTGGACATCGCCGCACGCGACCTGCCCGCCGTGCAGGAGGAAAAGGACACCCCGGAGGATGTCGATCCGTATGGCCGGATCGAAGTCTCCACTGCCGGCAACTGGGCGGCGGTGGCGGCATGGGCAGCGCAGCTGTATCCGTACGCGTTCAAGGACGCGCGCGTTGCCGACGGGATGGTGCAGAACCTGCAGCTGCGCCGCGACGACCCGCAGGGCGCGCTGCTGCGTGCAGTGGCCTTCGTGCAGGGCGAGATCCGTTACGTCGGCCTGGACATGGGCGAGAACTCGCACGCGCCGCATGCGCCGGAAGTGACGCTGCGCAATCGCTACGGCGACTGCAAGGACAAGGCGACGCTGTTGATCGCGCTGCTGCAGCTGGCCGGCATCCGCGCCGAGCCGGTGCTGGTCAGCAGCGACAAGGGCCACGGGCTGGATCTGCGCTTGCCCAGTCCCTACGCGTTCGATCATGTGGTGGTGCGCGCTCACCTGCCGCAGGGCGAGGTATGGGTGGATGCTACGCGCGACCGCGAAGAGGGCCCGCTGGCGCAACGCCGGCCGTTGCCGTTCGTGCGCGGCCTGCCGGTCGTGGCCGGGCAGCGCGATCTGGTGGCGGTGCCATCGCCGATGCCGACGCTGCCGCAGGTCGAGGTGGACGAGGAGATCGTGATCTCGCTGCGCAAGCCGCAGCGTGTGGCGACCTTCACCGTGGACACCACGTATCGCCAGGGACGCGGCGAGCGCGTGGCGACCAGCTTCGACGACAACGGTGCGCAGGCGGTTGGCGAGCACTATCTGGAATTCATGCAGCAGTACTACACCGCGCTGACGCAGGTCGGCGTGCCGACCATCGACGCGACCGATGTGTTGAACGTGCGCACGCACGAGGCCTACCGCCTGGAGTGGCCGACCGACGAGGGCGACGAGCTGGGCTTTCCGCTGTTCCAGCTCGGCGAATGGATGGACGCCCTGCCCACGGCGGCGCGCAAGAGCCCGCTGGCGCTGGGCGGCCCGCGGCTGGCGCGGCAGACGGTGCGGGTGCAGGTCGACCCGGCGGTGCGGGTGGAAGCCGATACGCAGGTGGTCGCCAACCCGTGGTTCCGGTTCTCGCGCACGGTCTCCACGCACGAAGGACGCATCGTCATCGTCGGTGAGTGGCAGCGGCTGTCCGACCGCATTCCCGCCAGCGGCGTGAAGCGTGCCGCCGCCGACATGGAGCGTGCCCGCGACCTGCTGTACTTCAATCACGACCTCAAGCCGCAGCCGCGCAGACAGCCGCTGGAGATGCACGTCTTCGTCTATCCGCTGGCCGCGCTGCTGGCGCTGATCGTGCTGGTGCTGGCATGCCTGGCCTGGTGGCGCGGCGGTGGCTTGGGCGGGATGCTGTTCGATCCGCACACGGTTGCGCAGCGCCTGCACATGCAGGCCGGCGCGCACTGGAGCGCGTGGTGCGTGTTCGGCCTGATCCTGGTGCTCTCGAGCTGGATGTGGGTGTCTCCGCAGCCGTTGTGGGTGCACGCCATCGCCGTGGCGATCATGCTGGCCATCGCGCTGGTGGGCTGCGTGTTGCTGCAGTGGATGCTGCGCTGGATGGGCGGCACTGCGGAGTTTGCGGTGTTGCTGCCGGCGCTGCTGGGCAGTGCCTTGCCATGGCTGGTCTGCCTGCTGGCGACGCTGGTCGCGCTCGGTGGCGATATCGTCCTGTTCCGGACCGCTGTGCACGATCCGGCCGGGCTGGCGCAGGTGGCCATGGCGGTGCTGATGCTGCTGCTGGGCGGGCTGTGGTGGTCGATCGCTGCGGTCCAGGCGGTTGCCGGTGCGACCGGTTGCGCACGCGCGCGGGCCTTCGGCGCGCTGGCATTGACGTTGTCGGTGCTGGGCATGCTGGTCGCCGTGCTGGGTGTGCCGGTGGCGTTGGTGGCAATGCGCTGAGCCGCGCTGCCGGCAGCGCAGGCAACCGCGGCCACGCCTTGCTGCAGAATCGGTGCAGGGCTTTGCAAAGACCCCCGGGGCTGTGACACTGCCAGCCCCTCGTTGCTGCCGCGGAGCCAGCTTGATGTCGACCGTGCGTCCCCCGTTGACCGTCCATGGCATGTCCAGTTCCGGCAACTGCTACAAGGTGCGCCTGCTGCTGGAGCAATTGGGCAGCCGCTATCACTGGGTCGAGGTCGACAGCGCCGCCGGTGAAACCCGCACGCCCGCGTATCTGGCCAAGAATCCCAACGGCAAGGTGCCGATGGTGGAGCGCGACGACGGCCGCGTGCTGACCGAATCCAACGCGATCCTGTTCTGGTTGGCCGAAGGCACCCCGTACCTGCCCACCGACGCCTGGCAGCGCGCGCAGGCCTTGAGCTGGATGTTCTTCGAGCAATACAGCCATGAGCCGTATGTCGCGGTGGCGCGGTTCATCAGCCTGTGGACGCCGCGCGATGCCGCGCGCCGCGCCGAACTGCCGCAGCTGCGCGCCCGCGGCGAGCAGGCGCTGGCCGTGGTGGAACAGCATCTGCAGCAGCACCGCTGGTTTACCGGCAACGATTACGGCATCGCCGATATCGCGCTGTTTGCCTACACCCATTGCGCCGAGGATGGCGGCTTCGATCTGGAGCGCTGGCCGGCGATCGGTGCCTGGCTGCAACGCGTGCAGGCAGTACCCGGTTTTATCGCAATGCCGGCGCCTGCGCCCGGCACGGTGACGGCATGAGCGGCATGCGCTGCCGGCAGGAGCACTGACGATGTGCGGATTGGCTGGACTGCTGCTGGCCTCGCCACGCATGCATGGCGAACAACTCGATGCGCTGGTGCGGCCGATGGGCGCGGCCTTGCGTCATCGCGGCCCCGACGATGCCGGCACCTGGTGCGATGCGCAGGCCGGCGTGGCGCTGGCGCATCAACGCTTGAGCATCCTGGATCTGTCGCCGCTGGGCCATCAGCCGATGCGCTCTGCCGATGGCCGTTATGTGCTGGCCTACAACGGCGAGATCTACAACTTCGCGCAGCTGCGCGCGGCGCTGTCCGCACTCGGGCACCGCTTCCGTGGTCATTCCGATACGGAAGTGCTGTTGGCGGCGGTGGTGGAGTGGGGGCTGGACGACACCCTGACCCGCTGCAACGGCATGTTCGCGCTGGCGTTGTGGGACGAGCGCGACAACTGCCTGTATCTGGCCCGCGACCGCGTCGGCAAGAAGCCGCTGTACTACGGCTGGGCCGGCGACACCCTGGTGTTCGGCTCCGAACTCAAGGCGCTGTGGCAGCACCCGGACTTCGATAACGGGGTCGATCGCAATGCGCTGACCTTGCTGCTGCGGCTGGGCTACATCCCGGCGCCGGCCTGCATCCACGAGCGCACCTTCAAGTTGATGCCCGGGCGGGTGCTGCGGCTGGATGCGCAGATGGTGGCGGCCGGCGCGGCGGCGCATCGCCCGGACCAGGCGCAGCAGCCGTTCTGGAACGCGCGCGAGGCGATGCAGCGCGCGCTGGCGGCGCCGTTCACCGGCAGCGATGCACAGGCCGAGGAACAGCTCGATGCCGTGCTGCGCGATGCGGTGGCGCTGCGCATGGTGGCCGACGTGCCGGTGGGCGTGTTCCTGTCCGGCGGCACCGATTCGTCGATCGTCACCGCGATGATGCAGGCGCAGAGCGCCCAGCCGGTGCATACCTTCAGCATCGGCTTCGAAGGTTCGCATCACGACGAGGCGCCACTGGCGCGCGAAGTGGCCACGCATCTGCACACCGACCACACCGAGCTGTATGTCAGCGGCGCCGACGCGCTGGCGGTGGTGCCGACCCTGCCGGACATGTTCGACGAGCCCTTCGCCGATGCCTCGCAGGTGCCGACCGCGCTGGTCGCACGGCTGGCGCGCGGCGGGGTGACGGTGGCGCTGTCCGGCGATGGCGGCGACGAGTTGTTCTTCGGCTACGGCCGTTACCAGCGTGCACTGCGCAACTGGCGCATGCACGGGCTGGTGCCGGGGCCGCTGCGGCGCTTGATGGCGCTGGCGGCGCGCCGCAACGGCGAGTCCTCGCGCACCGGCGGCCTGGCCGCGCTGGTGGCCGAGGCCGGCGCACGCGGCATCGGCGACATCTACCGCAACCGCATCTCGCGCTGGCGCGATCCGGCCGCGGTGGTGCTGGGCGCGACCGAGCCCGACAGTTTCTACAGCCTGGCCGACCCGCTGCACGGTTCCGGCACGCCGGCCGACGCGATGATGCTGGCCGACTTCGCCGCCTATCTGCCCGACGATCTGCTGTGCAAGGTGGACCGCACCACCATGGCGGTGGGGCTGGAAGCGCGCGCACCGTTGCTGGACTGGCGGGTGGCCGAGTTCGCCTGGTCGCTGCCGCTGTCGCTGAAGTACCGCGACGGGGTCAGCAAATACCTGCTCAAGCGCGTGCTGTGCCGCTATCTGCCCGACCCGATGGTCTACCGCGGCAAGCGCGGCTTCGGCGCGCCGGTCAGTGCCTGGTTGCGTGGCGACCTGCACGGCTGGGCCGACGATCTGCTGGCGCACGCCACGCTCGAGCGCGACGGCGTGTTCGCCGCCGACACCGTGGCCGGGCTGTGGCGGGACTTCAACGGCGGCGAGCGCAAATGGCATACGCACCTGTGGACGGTGCTGATGTTCCAGGCCTGGCAAGTGCATTGGCGCAGCCAACGCGCCGCGATCGGCCGCTGAGGCAGCCGCGCTTCACCGGGTCTGAGCGCCAGGCTGACTAGAGTCGGGCGCTGATTCCCCCAATGGAGCGTTCCCCCATGAGCAAGATCACCATCGCCGTGCTGGTCGGCAGCCTGCGTGCAGCGTCCTACAACCGCCAACTGGCGCGCGCGCTGGAGCATCTGGCCGGCGACAAGGCCGTGTTCGAGTACGTGGAGATCGGCGACATCCCGCTGTACAACCAGGACCACGATGGGGATTACCCGGCAGAGGGCACACGGCTGAAGCAACAGATCCGCTCGGCTGACGCGGTGCTGTTCGTGACCCCGGAGTACAATCGCTCGATTCCCGGCGTGCTCAAGAACGCCCTCGATACCGGCTCGCGCCCGTACGGCGACAGCGCGTTTGCGGGCAAGCCGGCCGCCGTGGTCGGCATCTCGGTGGGGGCGATCGGCACCGCCACCGCGCAGCAGCACCTGCGCAATGTGCTGTCGTATCTGGACATGCGGGTGCTTGGCCAGCCGGAAGTCTTCCTGCAGTACAAGGAGGGTCTGTTTGGTGCCGACGACCAGGTTGCCAATGCCGACAGCCGCAAGTTCCTGCAGGGCTTCGTCGACGCCTTCCTGGGCCTGGTCGAACAGTCCAAGCACTGAGTTGACCACAGCGGCGTTGGGCCTGGAGACAGCTGTCAACCGGCACCGGTAATGCGGCGCAAACCCAGGCGCAGCAAGCGTCTCGGTGGTTGCGACAGTCGCCGCGTAGAACGGTGATGCACCGGCTGTCCACCAGTTATCCACAGAGTTGTGCATGGTCGTCGGCGCCGCCGATGACTATGCTTCCTGCCCTCGTCTCCCTTGTGTCAGGTCTGTTTGTCCATGGCTGCTCGTCCTGGTTTCCGTTCCAAGCGCAATCGCGATCGCGACGATGACGATTACGATCGTCCCGAGCCGCGGCTTGACCAGTTGCGGGTACCGCCGCATTCGGTCGAGGCCGAGCAGGCCGTGCTCGGCGGGTTGATGCTGGCGCCGGACGCGTTCGATCGGGTCAATGACCAGCTAACCGACAACGATTTCTACCGCCGCGATCACCGGCTGATCTACCGCGCGATTCGCGAACTGAACGAAAAGGACCGCCCCTTCGACGCGGTAACCCTGGGCGAGTGGTTCGAGTCGCAGGGCAAGCTGGAGCAGGTCGGCGATGGCGCGTACCTGATCGAGCTGGCCAGCACCACGCCCTCGGCTGCCAATATCGCCGCATACGCGGAGATCGTGCGCGACAAGGCGGTGTTGCGGCAGCTGATCGAGGTCGGCACCACCATCGTCAACGACGGCTTCCAGCCCGAGGGCCGCGAAAGCGTGGAGTTGTTGTCGTCGGCGGAAAAGGCGGTGTTCAAGATCGCCGAGGCCGGCGCGCGCGGGCGTACCGACTTCGTGGCGATGCCGGGCGCGTTGAAGGACGCCTTCGAGGAATTGCGCAGCCGTTTCGAAAACGGCGGCAACATCACCGGCCTGCCGACCGGCTACAACGATTTCGACGCGATGACCTCCGGCCTGCAGCCGACCGACCTGATCATCCTGGCCGCGCGTCCGGCAATGGGCAAGACCACATTTGCGCTGAATATCGCCGAATACGCCGCGATCAAATCCAAGAAGGGCGTGGCGGTATTCTCGATGGAAATGTCGGCATCGCAGCTGGCGATGCGCCTGATCTCGTCCAATGGCCGCATCAATGCGCAACGCTTGCGTACCGGCGCGCTGGAAGACGAGGACTGGGCGCGTGTGACCGGCGCGATCAAGATGCTGAAGGAAACCAAGATCTTCATCGACGACACGCCGGGCGTGTCGCCGGAAGTGCTGCGCTCCAAGTGCCGCCGACTCAAGCGCGAACACGACCTGGGCCTGATCGTCATCGACTACCTGCAGCTGATGTCTGTGCCGGGCAACAGCGAAAACCGCGCGACCGAAATTTCGGAAATCTCGCGTTCGCTCAAGGGCTTGGCCAAAGAGCTCAACGTGCCGGTGATCGCGTTGTCGCAGCTCAACCGCTCGCTGGAAACACGGACCGACAAGCGCCCGGTGATGGCCGACTTGCGCGAATCCGGCGCGATCGAGCAGGACGCGGACATGATCGTGTTCATCTATCGCGACGACTACTACAACAAGGAAAATTCGCCGGACAAGGGCCTGGCCGAGATCATCATCGGCAAGCACCGCGGTGGGCCGACCGGGTCGTGCAAGCTCAAATTCTTCGGCGAATACACCCGATTCGACAATCTGGCCCACGATTCGGTGGGCAGTTTCGAATAAACCTCCTGCGTGATGCCGGGCGGCAATCCGTCGCTACGGCATCGCGCCATCCTTGCATCTGCTGGCTTATGCTGCGCGCCTCATCGCCGCTGCCGAGCTTGTATGTCCTACGCCATCGTCTGGTTCCGTCGCGATCTGCGCCTGCAGGACAACCCGGCCTTGCAGGCTGCGCTGGATGCGGGGCACCAGCCGATTCCGCTGTATATCGATGCGCCGCACGAAGAGGGCGAGTGGACGCCGGGCGCCGCCTCGCGGAGCTGGCGGCATCGCTCGCTCGCGGCGCTGGATGCGGCCCTGCGCGCGCTCGGCAGTGGTCTGGTGATTCGCGCCGGTGACAGCGCGCAGGTGCTGGATGAGGTGATCGCGCAGACCAAGGCGGTGGCGGTGTACTGGAACCGCAAGTACGAGCCGGCCACGCAGCCGCGCGATGCGCAGATCAAGCGCAGCCTGCGCGAGCGCGGGATCGAAGTGCAGAGCTGCAACTCCGCACTGATGTTCGAACCGTGGCAGTTGACGACGCAGCAGGGCGGCCCGTACAAGGTGTTCACCCCGTTCTGGCGCAATGCGCTTACGCAGCTGCAATTGCCGGCTGCGGTGCCGGCACCGCGCAGCCTGCCGCCGCTGCCTGCGCAATTGAAGAGCGCTGCGCTGGACACGCTGCGGCTGCTGCCTGCGCTGGACTGGGATGGAGGCTTCTGGGAGCACTGGCAGCCCGGCGAGGCGGGCGCGCACGAGATGCTGGAAATCTTCATCGACGGCGCGCTGTCCGGGTATCGCGAAAACCGCGACCGGCCCGACCGGATCGGCACCTCACAGTTGTCGCCGCATCTGCACTTCGGCGAAATCGCGCCGTGGCGGATCGCCAGCACGCTGGAAGCCAATCGCAATGCACGCAACGGTGCCGAGATCGACGGCTACATCCGCCAGCTTGGCTGGCGCGATTTTGCGTATCACCTGCTGCACCATTTTCCCGACACCACCAACCAGAATCTCAACCCGCGTTTCGAAGGCTTTGACTGGGCCAAGCTGGACCCGGTCGCGTTGCAGGCCTGGCAGCGGGGCCGCACCGGCATTCCGATCGTCGATGCCGGCATGCGCCAGCTCTGGCACACCGGCTGGATGCACAACCGCGTGCGCATGATCGTGGCGAGCCTGTTGTGCAAGCATCTGCGCGTGCACTGGATCGAAGGCGCGCGCTGGTTCTGGGACACGCTGGTGGATGCGGACCTGGCCAACAACACGCTCGGCTGGCAATGGGTGGCCGGTACCGGTGCCGATGCGGCGCCGTACTTCCGCGTGTTCAATCCGGTCACGCAGGCGGAGAAGTTCGATCCGCAGGCCGCCTACATCACGCGCTGGGTACCTGAGCTCGGCAAGCTTGCGGTCAAGGAACGCTTCGCGCCGTGGCTGCATCCGTTGTCGCTGGCGCGGCTGGCACCGGAGTATCCGCGCACGCCGATCATCGGCCTGGCCGAAGGCCGCGATGCGGCACTGGCGGCGTATGCGAAGACGCGCGGCTAAGCGTGCGGCAGGGCGAGCGACATCCTGATTGCGTGGTCACCTGATGCTCGCGTCTGCGCGTTTTCTTCTGGAAGGCTGAGGTGTTGCATGCGTGCGCTGGAACGCTTGTTTCGCAGGTCAGCAAATGCGTTGCGCGTAGGCATGCCGCTGTCCAAGCAGAAAACGTTTTCCTGAATGCAGCACTAGCTACATGCGATTGAAGGTCGGTTTCATCATGCGCCAGTCGCGTTGGCCTGTTTATCCTCGCCGACACGATTGAGTGCCGGATGGTCCGGCCACAGGAGAACACCATGTCCCCAGCAGCCACCAAGAGCCTTGCCGTTGCCCTGGCCAGCGCCATTGCGTTGTCCGCCTGCGCCACCGGCGGCTCGTATGTGCAGCGCGACCAGTACGGCGAGCAGACCCAACAGCAGAACCGCACCGGCCGCAATGCGCTGATCGGCACCGCGATCGGCGTGGCCGCTGGTCTGCTGACCGGCGACAGCGCCACCGAGCGCCGTCAGCATGCGATGGTCGGCGCCGGCATCGGCGCGCTCAGCGGCGCGGCGGTAGGCCAGTACCAGGATCGCCAGGAGCGCGCACTGCGTGAGCGCACCGCCAACACCGGCATCGAAGTGCAGCGTCAGGGCGACAACATCACCCTGAACCTGCCCGACGGCATCACCTTCGACTTCGGCAAGTCTGCATTGAAGCCGCAGTTCTACAGCGCGCTCAATGGCGTGGCGTCCACACTGCGCGAGTACAACCAGACCATGGTGGAAGTGGTCGGTCACACCGACAGCGTCGGCAGCGACGCGGTCAACCAGCGTCTGTCCGAAGAGCGCGCCGGTGCGGTCGCGCAGTATCTGACCGCACAAGGCGTGCAGCGCGAGCGCATGGAAACCATGGGCGCCGGCAAGCGTTACCCGATCGCCGACAACAGCACCGATGCCGGCCGCGCACAGAACCGCCGCGTCGAAATCCGCCTGATCCCGCTGCGCTCGGAGGGTGCCGGGAACAACACGGGCATGCGTTGAGTCTGCCGCACTGAATCGTGGCGAGTCGACTGACGAGCCGCGATGAGTAACCAAGACAGGCCGCGAAAGCGGCCTGTTTTTTTTGCGCTGCGATTTTTTTGATCAAGTGCGACGCGTCAGTCTCTTGATTGCTGTTTTGGCGGGTGCGGTGCCATTGCGGTTTTGCGGGATCCATGGGCGGCATGGAGCCTTCTGTGGATGGATTCACGGCGTGCATGAAGAAGCGAGGGGAGAGCATCGCGACCTTGGCTAACCGGCTTGAACATTCCATCACCGCAGAAGTTCGGGTTTTGGTCGCCTTTGTGGTGATTGGATGGTGGGATGCGTCGAGTGCGAAAGCTGCCGATCTGCGGGTTTTTTGCAGGGCCCTTGCCCGCCCACCATCGCAGGACACGCCGCAAGTACGTCCCTGTAGGCTCTTACGCGGCATCCATGCCGCGTAAGGTCCCGCGACAGTGGGCGGGCAAGGACCTGTCGGGATGGTCGGTGTGCGTGGTTGCAAGCAAGGCATGCCGTACGTTGTTCGGAGCACTAAGTGTTCGATCAACCTCTCACCATTTTCCCGTCGCAAGCCGGGCAACAAACGGGCTTTCAACACGCAAGCTACAAACGTCGCATCTGCTATCGCAAGCCGAGTAACAATCCTTAAAAAAGCAGCCGACCAACTCTCTGGTGCGGTGTCCTTGCCGGTTGCGGGACCCTCGGCGGCATGGATGCCGCCGAGGAGCCTCCACGGACGGATTCACGGCGTGTCCCGCAAGCGGTGAGGGCACCGCGCACTCGACCAACTGGTCTTTTGAATTGCAGCTGGACGTTATCGCTAGGCGTTGACCAACGCAGCTTCGGATCTCCAGACCACGCTAAAGCTCGCGCGCGCGGTCGCTTCAAGATTGCATCGGTCGACAGCGGTATGGTGACTTCGCCACGACAAAAGTACCGGCGCTGGATGGCCTCGACACTGCTGCAGAAGTTCGGGATTCGGGATTCGGGATTTGTAGCAGCCAGGAAGTTTTCGCTTGTACGGGCAAGGCCTCCTCATCCGCCATTCGGACACCTTCTCCCGAGGGGGAGAAGGGTGCTCCGTTATGCGACTATTCGAGTGCGGACTACGCCGTGACGTTTTCCAGGATGCGCTTGCCTTCGGCACGCAGTTCCGCCTCTGCGCCGACCTCGATCTTTGCATCGTTGTCGGCTTTTTGTGCCGCCAGACGCGCAGGGCACTGCGCCATCATGTAGTCCGCATCGAAGTTCATCCGCGTCACCAGGAAGTCCACGAAGGCGCGCACTTTCGGCGAAACCAGGCGGCCGCCCGCGAACACCGCGTTGAAGTCCACCTCCGGCCCGGTCCAACCCGCGAGCACCCGGCGCACCAGACCCGATTGCACGAACGGCTTGGCCATCACATCGCCGGTCAACAGCAAGCCTTCGCCGCATAACACCGCGCCATTGAGCGCAGCCGGATCGTTGGCCACCATCAACGGATTGACCGGGAAATCGCGCACATCGCTGCCGTCGCTGAGCGACCAGAAAAAGCGGTTGTTGTGCACGTTGCGATTCTTGCGCAGCGCCAGCGTGCGATGGAACTGCAGCTCGTCCGGATGCAGCGGCTCGCCATAGCGCTCGATGTAGGACGGGCTGGCGAAGACCTGCGTGCGCAGGCTGCCGAGCTTGCGCGCCACCAGATTGGAGTCGGGCAGCGCGCCGACGCGCAGTGCCAGATCGGCTTCGCCGCCGATCAGGTCCAGTTTCTCGTTGCCCAGATGCATGTCCAGCTGGATTTCCGGGTACTGCGCATGGAATTCGCCCAACAACGGTGC
The DNA here is from genome assembly GCF_001013475.1 of Xanthomonas arboricola pv. juglandis. Lineage (GTDB taxonomy): Bacteria > Pseudomonadota > Gammaproteobacteria > Xanthomonadales > Xanthomonadaceae > Xanthomonas > Xanthomonas arboricola. The sequence goes on from NZ_JZEF01000001.1 coordinate 427,925, forward strand.
GATCCAGGTGATGCCCAGCGAGTAGGGCACGGTGAAGCGCAACCAGCCGCGCGGGCCGGACTGCAATTGCCCGACGGCGCTCTCGGCCTCTTCCAGTTCGCGTGCGATGCGCTGGCAATGTTCGTGATAGACCGAGCCGGCTTCGGTGAGGCCGATGCGGCGGGTGGTCCGGTGCAGCAGGCGGGCACCCAGGCGGGTTTCCAGTTCCTGCACCTTGCGGCTGACGGTGGTCTTGGGCAGACCAAGCGCGTTGGCGGCGGCGATGAAGCTGCCTTGTTCGACCACCTTGACGAAGATCAGGGTGTCGTTGAGATCGTGAGTCATGGGGACTGCCTTCCGGGGGTCAGGAGGGATTAGACCGCTTACGGGACGATTATTCCCCTAAATCCGGACTAATCAAGTGCTGGTTTGGAGCCTAACTTATGCGGCATCCCCTCCATGCAGGAGCACGGCCATGTGGTTGTGCAATGTTTTCGGCTTGTCGTCGACATCGCGTAGCGCCATCGAAGGTGCCTTCGATCCAGTGGTTTCCACGGCGAGAAGCCCGCGTGCCGGCGTTTCGCGCGCTTTTTCGGCATCGCCCCGGCGTCAGGCCGGCGGCGCTCCGAAACAGCGGACTGGACTGTCGGCGCGTCTGGCGCAGCGCGGAATTGTCCCGATGTCGGGAGTGAAAGTCCCATGACCGGGATGGTCCAATCCGAGACGGCCGTCATTGGCGGCGCGGGCAATGTCGGCGCCGGTATCGTCGCCGCCTTGCTCGATGCCCGGATGCCGGTGCTGGTGATTGGACGCGACGCCGCCAAGCTCGACGCGCTGCGCGCGCAGCATGGCAATACACCGCTGCTGGAAACCTTGCAGGGCTCGGTCGCCGACGACGCTTCGGCGCAGGCGCTGGCCGGCGAACTGGCCCAGCGCCCGCGTCCGCTGGCGGCGGTGATCGCCAGCGTGGGCAGCCCGCTCAAGGCCGGCCGCCTGCTGGACCGCCCGGTCACTGCGCTGCGTCGCCGCATCGAGCGCGATGTGCTGCCGCACCTGGCGGCCGCGCGGCATCTGCTGCCGCTGCTGGCCGAGGCCGAGGGCGGCGGCCGCTACCTGTTGCTGGGCAGCCCCTGCGCGCTGCGTGCCTGGGCCGCGCACGGCGATACCTCGATTGCCGCTGCCGCCACCCGCATGCTCGCCCAGGTCCTGCACGAGGAGGCCAAGCCGCTCGGCGTCCGCGTGCACCTGCTGTCGGTCGAGCAGCCGGTGTGTACGCCGGGCCGTGCCAAGGACGCGTGTCCGGAATGGATCCGCGCCGTGGATGTCGGCCGTGCCGCAGTTTCGCTGATCGCCGGGCCTGGCCAGCCCGGGCAAGCCATCGTGACCGTCAGCCGTCGTCTGCACGCCGCTCCTTCGGCCGACCGGCTCGCCGGTCTGCATTTTCCCATCCCCACCCGAGAGATTTCCCCATGACCCCGAACGCCACCCCGTTCCGTTTTCCTTTGCGTACTGTATTGACGGGCGCCGTACTCGCGGTTGTGCTGGCCGGTTGCGGCAGCAAGGCTGCCGAGACCGGCGCGCCGCCGCCGCCCAGCGTCAGCGTCGCCCCGGTGGTGCTGAAGGAGATCAGCCAGTGGGACGAATTTAGCGGCCGCATCGAGCCGGTGGAAAGCGTCGAGCTGCGCCCGCGCGTGTCCGGCTACATCGACAAGGTCAACTACGTCGAAGGCGCCGAAGTGAAGAAGGGCGATGTGCTCTTCAGCATCGACGACCGTAGCTACCGTGCCGAATTCGCGCGTGCTAATGCCGCGCTGGTGCGTGCACGCACGCAGTCCACGCTGGCCCGCAGCGAAGCGGCACGCGCCCGCAAATTGTCCGATCAGCAGGCCATTTCGACCGAGACCTGGGAGCAGCGCCGCGCTGCCGCCGATCAGGCCGATGCCGATCTGCTGGCCGCACAGGCCGCGCTGGATACCGCCAAGCTCAACCTGGACTGGACCCGCGTGCGTGCGCCGATCGATGGCCGCGCCGGGCGTGCGATGGTCACCGCCGGCAATCTGGTCACCGCCAGCGACAGCGCCAGCGTGCTGACCACGCTGGTGTCGCTGGACAAGGTGTTCGTGTACTTCGATGCCGACGAAGGCACCTTCCTGCGTTATTCGCAGATGGCCCGCAACGGCGAGCGTCCGGATGCGCGCGGCGGCGAGTTGCCGGTGCGCATCGGCCTGGTCGGCGAACAGGGCTTCCCGCATACCGGGCGCGTGGATTTCCTGGATAACCAGGTGACCCGCAGCACCGGCACCATCCGCGTGCGCGCGGTGCTGGACAACGCGCAGCGCCAGTTCACGCCGGGCCTGTATGCACACGTGCAGTTGCTGGGCAGCGGCCAGTTCAAGGCCATGCTGGTCGACGAAAAGGCCGTGCTGACCGATCAGGACCGCAAGTACGTGTACGTGGTCGACAAGGACGGCAAGGCGCAACGGCGCGACATCGAGCTGGGCCGCAATGCCGATGGCCTGCGCATCGTGCGCAAGGGACTGGCCGCCGGCGACCGCGTGGTGGTCGATGGCGTGCAGAAGATCTTCATGCCTGGCATGCCGGTCGATGCCAAGACCGTGGCCATGGCCGCCGCACCGGACAAGCGCACCGCCTCGAACTGATTCATCGCTGCATCGCGCCCGTGACCACCGGCCTTGAAACAAGGCCGGTTCGGGGCCGCTGTGCCGCGCCGCCACCCGGCGGCAACCTCTTTCAGGACCACCCCAATGGACTTTTCCCGTTTTTTCATCGACCGGCCGATCTTTGCCGCGGTGCTGTCGATCATCATCTTCGCTGCCGGCCTGATCGCCATGCCGCTGCTGCCCATCAGCGAGTACCCGGAAGTGGTGCCGCCGAGCGTGCAGGTGCGTGCGGTGTATCCGGGCGCCAATCCCAAGGTCATCGCCGAGACCGTCGCCACGCCGCTTGAGGAAGCCATCAACGGCGTGGAAGACATGATGTACATGAAGTCGGTCGCCGGCTCTGATGGCGTGCTGGTGGTCACCGTGACCTTCAAGCCGGGCACCGATCCGGACCAGGCGCAGGTGCAGGTGCAGAACCGTGTCAGTCAGGCGCAGGCGCGTCTGCCCGAGGACGTACGGCGCCAGGGCGTGACCACGCAGAAGCAGTCGCCGACGCTGACCATGGTCGTGCATCTGACCTCGCCCAAGGGCAAGTACGACTCGCTGTACCTGAGCAACTACGCCACCTTGAAGGTCAAGGACGAACTGTCGCGCCTGCCGGGCGTGGGCCAGATTCAGATCTTCGGTGCCGGCGATTACGCCATGCGCATCTGGCTGGATCCGGACAAGGTCGCCGCGCGCGGGCTGACCGCCAGCGACGTGGTCGCGGCCATCCGCGAGCAGAACGTGCAGGTCTCCGCCGGCCAGCTCGGTGCCGAGCCGATGCCCAACAAGAGCGACTTCCTGTTGTCGATCAATGCACAGGGCCGCCTGACCACCGAAGAAGAATTCGGCAACATCGTGATCCGCAGCGGCAACAGCGGCGAGATCGTGCGGCTTTCGGATGTGGCGCGTCTGGAACTGGGCGCTGGCAACTACACCTTGCGCTCGCAGCTGGACAACAAGAACGCGGTCGGCATGGGCGTGTTCCAGTCGCCGGGTGCCAACGCGATCGAATTGTCCGATGCGGTGCGCGCCAAGATGGCCGAGCTGGAAAAGCAGTTCCCGCAGGACATGGCGTGGTCGGCTGCGTACGACCCGACCGTGTTCGTGCGCGACTCGATCAGCGCGGTGGTGCACACGCTGCTGGAAGCGGTGCTGCTGGTGGTGCTGGTGGTGATCCTGTTCCTGCAGACCTGGCGCGCCTCGATCATTCCGTTGCTGGCGGTGCCGGTGTCGGTGGTCGGTACGTTCGCCGCGCTCTACCTGCTGGGCTTTTCGATCAACACGCTGAGCCTGTTCGGCCTGGTGCTGGCGATCGGCATCGTGGTCGACGATGCGATCGTGGTGGTGGAAAACGTCGAGCGCAACATCGAAGAAGGGCTGGCCCCGTTGGCTGCTGCGCATCAGGCAATGCGCGAGGTGTCCGGGCCGATCATCGCCATCGCGCTGGTGCTGTGCGCGGTGTTCGTGCCGATGGCATTCCTGTCGGGCGTGACCGGCCAGTTCTACAAGCAGTTCGCGGTGACCATCGCCATTTCCACGGTGATTTCGGCGATCAATTCGCTGACCTTGTCGCCGGCACTGGCCGCCATGCTGCTCAAGCCGCATGACGCACCGAAGGATGGCCCGTCGCGGTTGATCGATCGCTTGTTCGGCTGGTTGTTCCGTCCGTTCAATCGCTTCTTCAACAGCAGTTCGCACAAGTATCAGGGCGCGGTCTCGCGCACCCTGGGCAAGCGTGGCGCGGTGTTCGCGGTGTATGTGCTGCTGCTGGTGGTCACCGGCTTCATGTTCAAGGTGGTGCCGGGCGGCTTCATTCCGACCCAGGACAAGCTGTACCTGATTGCCGGTACCAAGTTGCCAGAAGGCGCCTCGCTGGAACGCACCAATGAGGTGATCCGTCAGATCACCCAGATCGCGCTGCAGACCGAAGGCGTGGACCACGCGATTGCGTTCCCGGGCCTGAACCCGCTGCAGTTCACCAACACGCCCAATACCGGCACGGTGTTCCTGACGCTCAAGCCGTTCAGCCAGCGCAGCCGCACTGCGGCGCAGATCAACGCGGAGATCAACGCACGCATCAGTCAGATCCAGCAGGGCTTTGCGTTTGCGTTCATGCCGCCGCCGATCCTGGGCCTGGGACAGGGCTCGGGCTACTCGCTGTACATCCAGGACCGCGCCGGCCTGGGCTATGGCCAGTTGCAGAGTGCGGTCAATGCGATGTCCGGTGCGATCTCGCAGACGCCGGGCATGCAGTTCCCGATCGGTACGTATCAGGCCAACGTGCCGCAGCTCGATGCCAAGGTCGATCGCGACAAGGCCAAGGCACAGGGCGTGCCGCTGACCAACCTGTTCGACACCTTGCAGACCTATCTGGGCTCGTCCTACATCAACGACTTCAATCGCTTCGGTCGCACCTATCAGGTGATCGCCCAGGCCGATGGACAGTTCCGCGACAGCGTCGAAGACATTGCCAACCTGCGCACCCGCAACGATCGCGGGCAGATGGTGCCGATCGGCAGCATGGTCACGCTGGGCCAGACTTACGGCCCGGATCCGGTGATCCGCTACAACGGCTACCCGGCGGCCGACCTGATCGGTGAAGCGGACCCGCGCGTGCTCTCCTCCACCCAGGCGATGCAGACGCTGGCCGGCATGGCGCCGAAGGTGTTGCCCAACGGCATGAACATCGAGTGGACCGACCTGAGCTATCAGCAATCCACCCAGGGCAACTCGGCGCTGATCGTGTTCCCGATGGCGGTGTTGCTGGCGTTCCTGGTGCTGGCCGCGTTGTACGAGAGCTGGACGCTGCCGCTGGCGGTGATCCTGATCGTGCCGATGACCTTGCTGTCGGCCTTGTTCGGTGTGTGGCTCACCGGCGGCGACAACAACGTGTTCGTGCAGGTGGGGTTGGTGGTGCTGATGGGCCTGGCGTGCAAGAACGCGATCCTGATCGTGGAGTTCGCCCGCGAACTCGAAATGCACGGCAAGGGCATCGTCGACGCCGCGCTGGAAGCCTGCCGCCTGCGTCTGCGTCCGATCGTGATGACCTCCATCGCCTTCATCGCCGGCACTGTGCCGCTGGTGTTCGGGCATGGCGCCGGCGCCGAAGTGCGCTCGGTCACCGGCATCACCGTGTTCGCCGGCATGCTCGGTGTGACCTTGTTCGGCCTGTTCCTGACCCCGGTGTTCTACGTGGCGCTGCGCAAGTGGGTGACGCGTCGCGAAGCCGCTGCACCGGCCACTGTTGCGCACGATCACGTCAAGGCGTGAGTGCGTCGTTCCCAATCCCCATTCGCAGTACAAGGACATTGAAATGAGCAACCACAAGATCGCATTGGTCACCGGCGCCACCCGCGGCATCGGCCTGGAAACCGTTCGGCAACTGGCCCAGGCCGGCGTGCATACGCTGCTGGCCGGGCGCAAGCGCGACGATGCCGTCGCCGCCGCACTCAAACTGCAGGCCGAAGGCCTGCCGGTGGAAGCCATCCAGCTCGACGTCAACGACGACATCAGCATCGCTGCGGCGGTCGGCACGGTGGAGCAGCGCCATGGCCACCTGGACATCCTGATCAACAACGCCGGCATCATGATCGAGGACATGCAGCGCACGCCGTCGCAGCAGAGCCTGGAGGTGTGGAAGCGCACCTTCGACACCAACCTGTTCGCGGTCGTCAGCGTCACCAAGGCATTCCTGCCGCTGCTGCGTCGCTCGCTGGCCGGGCGCATCGTCAATGTGTCCAGCATGCTTGGCTCGCTGACCCTGCATACCCAGCCCGGTTCGCCGATCTACGACTTCAAGATTCCCGCCTACGATGCCTCCAAGAGCGCGGTCAACAGCTGGACGGTGCACCTGGCCCATGAGCTGCGCGACACCGCCATCAAGGTCAACACCGTGCATCCGGGCTACGTCAAAACCGACATGAACGGCGGCGGCGGCGAGATCGAAGTGGAGCAGGGCGCGCACAGCAGCGTGCAGATGGCATTGCTCGACGCGCACGGCGCCACCGGCAGCTTTACGCATCTGGGAGAAGTGTTGCCATGGTAAGAAACTTCCTGAGCGTGGCACTGGCCGCGCTGGTGCTCAGCGGCTGCGCGGTGGGGCCGGATTACCGGCCCGACCCGCCGGCCGCGGTGACCTTGCAGGGCGCGCAGGATGCGGCCTTCAGCGGCGAATCGCCGGTCGGTAACTGGTGGTCGCAGTTCGACGACCCGGTGCTGGAACAACTGGTGCGCGATGCCTTGTTCGCCAACCACGATCTGCGCATCGCCGTGTCGCGCGTCAAGCAGGCACGCGCGGTGTTCGTCGAGCGTCGCCTCGACCAGGCCCCGCACATCACCGCGCAGGGCAGCTTCGATCGACGCGAACAACAGCAGGTGGTTGCCGGCAACCAGCGCTTCCTCACCGAACAGACCACCCTGGGCCTGGATGCGGCCTGGGAGCTGGATCTGTTCGGCCGCCAGCGACGCGCCTCGGAAGCGGCGCGTGCGGATCTGGAAGCCGAGCAGGCCGGCCTGCTCGACGTGCAGGTCACCGTCGCTGCCGAAGTGGCGCGCAATTACTTTGAGTTGCGCGGCACGCAAAAGCAGCTGGAGGTGTCCAAGCGCACGCTGACCAACCTGCACGACACCCAGCGGCTGACGCAGACGCGTTGGGACCTGGGCGCCGGCAGCGAACTGGATGTGCAGAGCAGCCTGGCGCGCCTGAAGGCGATCGAGGCGGACATTCCGTTGCTGGAAACCGCCGAAGCGCAGTACCGCCATCGCCTGGCGGTGCTGCTCGGCCAGGCGCCCAATGCCCTGGACGCCACCCTGGTGGCGCGCACCACGCCCGCGTTCGCACGTGCATTGCCGCTGGGCGATACCGCCGGCTTGCTGCGTCAGCGCCCGGATGTGCGCAGCGCCGAACGTCGCCTGGCAGCGGCCACCGCGCAGGTTGGCGTGGCCACCGCGGATCTGTTCCCGCGCATCAGCGTCAGCGGCTTTGTCGGCTTCCTGTCCGGCGACGCGGCCAGGCTGACCGAAGGCAGCGGCAAGGCCTGGTCGATCACCCCGTCGATCAGCTGGGCGGCGTTCGACTTCGGCACCGTGCGTGCACGCCTGCGTGCCAGCAAGGCGCAGGCCGACGGCGCGTTGGCGCAATACCAGCAAACCGTGTTGCTGGCGCTGGAAGACACCGAGAACGCCTTGATCGGCTATGGCCGCCAGCAGGCGCGCCTGGCGATCGTGGTGGAGCAGGCCAATGCGGCGCGGCGTGCCGAACAACTGGCGCAGATCCGCTACCGCGAGGGCTCGGAAGACTTCCTGACTCTGCTGGACGCGCAACGCACCCAGCTGGCCGCCGACGATGCATTGGCCCAGGCCGAAGCCGCGGTCAATGTCGGCGTGGTCGGTGTGTACAAGGCGCTGGGCGGCTGGAAGCAGGGCGAAGCACCTGCGGCACCGGTGGCCGTGCTCAATCGGTGAGGCTGACCTGCAGGGCGGCCGTCAGGTCGTCCTGCAGGTACTCGGCTGCGCCAACGCGTCCTGGAACGGCTGGCACACCACTGCGCAGCCTTCGGGCGGGCGCGGTTGGTGCCCGGAATTGGGATGTACCACCGGTACGTGCTGGTTCCTGCGCACCTTCCGCAACCACCAGACAACTACTGGCTACGTCTTGTTAGTCGCGCTTAGCTGCGCCGGTGGAGAGAAGCAGCGCCGATGCGAAGTCAGCCACTACGGCGCCTGGATCTCGGGCACAGAGTCGGCGTGGCTGCTGACCGGCTGATCACACGACGAGCTGCGCTCAGTCGGCCACCCGCACGCTGTCGCGGCCACCGTTCTTGGCCAGATACAGCGCCGCATCGGCACGCGAAAACCAGTCCTGCCAATGCGTTTCGCCATCGTGGCGCGCCGCGCCCAGCGACACGGTGATCCGCCCGCCCGGGCCACGCAGCCCGTTGCGGATCACCTTGCGCAGGCGTTCGGTGACCGTTTCCAGTTCCTGCAGGGAGCCGGCACGCAACAGCACCACGAATTCTTCGCCGCCGAAGCGGAACACCTGATGCGGCTCACGCACTTCAAAGCGCAGGATGGTGGCCAGATCCGACAGCGCGGCATCGCCTGCGGCATGCCCGTAGAGATCATTGACTTCCTTGAAATGGTCCAGATCCAGGATGATCAGGCTGTTGAGCCGTTCATGCGGCTGGCGCCGGTCGATCTGATGGGTGAGCGCACGTTCGAGCATGCGCCGGTTGGGCAGTCCGGTCAGCGCATCCAGCGAGGCCAGCTCTTCCAGATGCACGCGGTCGTCCTGCATGCGCAGCGAAAACGCGTACCCCACCGCCAGCGTCACCAGCGTCACCACGACCGTCGACACGCCCTGGCCGGGGCTGACGATCAGGCCCGGCAACAGCAACAGCGCCGCCAGCAACGGCAAGCTCAGCAGCACGGCGCGTCGCGGGCCGCACAGGAAGTAATTGGTGGCCAGCACCGAAACAACCAGGGCAGGGCACCGTCGCCGCCGCTCCAGCAGGCGACCAGACAGCCGCCGACATTGATGGATGCCAGCCACACGCCGCCGGCGCCGGTGCGTTCGGCATCGCGCATCTTCCAGCCACGCCATATCGCAAGCACACCGAGCGATGCAGTGATCAGGCAGGCCAGCGCCTGACCGGTGATGGCCAGGTACACCGCATAGAGGCAAAGCAACAGCGCGGTGATCGGCCCCAGCATCTTGACGATGCCGAGGCGGAAATCCCGCCGCAGGTGGAGGATCACAGGGAAGGTTCTATAGGAGTCGGCATCATTATCGGCGGAGCCTTGCGAAAGTTGAGCGTGCACGCGCCGCGGCAACGGGTAGGAAAATGAAGCGTTGCCGCGCCGGGCTTCGCACATCCTTGACGGCCGTGCCGCAACCGTAGCGTCTTTGCCGTTGGAGTCTGCCATGCCCACACGCGAAGAACTCGACACGCGCCTGGATGCGCTGCAGGACGAACTGCCGCAGCTGTCCGCCGATGAAGACGCGGATTTTGACTATCTTGATTTTCAGGCGCGTGCCCAGGCCCTATTGAGCAGTGCCGCAGCCGAGGACGCGGCCTATGTGCGGACGCGCGTCGACGGCATGCTGGCAGGCGCTGGCCTGATTCCAACCGATGCGGATGGGCGCAGTTGCGCTTGAATCCTGGTCTGCGCGGGCACAAAAACGCTTGTATTGGAGGGCACGGCACGAAGGTATGCCTGCAGGCGCAGATTCAATGCCGATAACGGCATGCCTTAGCCTGCAGCCGGGGTGCCCGCACTCACCACCTGATTGCGTCCGGCCTGCTTGGCGCGGTACAGCGCCTCGTCCGCGCGCCGCAGCAACTGCGCCATATTGCCTGCATGTTGGGGAAAGCTGGCCGCACCGAACGAGGCGCTGACCTTCGGCAACGAAACGCCATCGGCCATCACCTGCAGCGACTCGATGCCGGCACGCAGCTTCTCGGCCATCCTGCAGGCGGTCGCCAGATCGACTTCCGGCAGGATGATCGTCAGCTCCTCGCCGCCGTAGCGGCAGCAGATGTCTTCGCCGCGCGTCTGCGCCAGCAGGAATTCGCCGATCGCCGCCAGCACGCGGTCGCCGCCGCTGTGGCCGTGCAGATCGTTGAACTGCTTGAAGTGGTCCACGTCCAGCATCAGCACCGACAAGGGTTGTACCCGCCGCGTGCAGCGCGCCAGTTCGTGATTGAGCGCCTCTTCGAGATAGCGGCGGTTGTACAGACCGGTCAACGGATCGCGAATGGATTGCTGGCGCAGCGTTTCGCGCAGGCGCAGGTTGTGCAACGCCAGCGACAGTTGTTCGGCCGCGGCCTCGGCCACGGTCAACGAGGCCAGATCGCGCGGATCCTCACTGCGTAGCGCCAACATCCCCAACTGCGTCCCCTGAGCCGATAACGGGATGCAGGCGGTGCTCGCATGCGCCGGGAGATTGGCGCCGACATGTTGGCAGAGCATGCCCTGGCTGGCGTCTTCCACCACGTGCGTGCGATCGCGACGCAGGGCCCAGCAGGTGTCCGGGGCGATGCTGGCGTTGTCGTCGTCGGCCATCGTGCCCCAGGCCACCACCTGCTCGGCACGATCGCGCGAGGCGCGCAGCAGATAGACTGCGCCGGCCACGCCCGGGATCAGCGGAGCGATCGTGCGTGCGGTGATTTCCAGCGCCTCCTCGGCATTGCGGCAGTTCTGCAGCAGGCCCGAGTAACGTGCCAGCGCCTCCAGCCCCGCCGACGTGCGTTCGAGCGTGGCGAGCGATTCGATCAGGCGCTCGTTGGTCGCGCTGGCCGCGTCTTCGGCGAGCACGCGTCGTTCCAGTTCGCGCGACAGCAGTCGGTAGGCCAGCAACATCACCAGCAAGCCGCTGAAAATCCCGACCACCGTGACCCACAGCACCAATTGTGCGCTGCGCGTGTTGGTGTCGGTGCGCGTTACCAATAGGCGGCGCTCCACTTGCGTCATGGTCTGCACCTGGCGGCGCAGCGAAGACGAGGTCTGGAACACGCCACGTGCGATCGAAGCACGCGCACCATCCAGGCCCTGCTTGCGATAGCTGTGCAAAAGGTCGTTGATCTGCACCAGGCGCAAGTCCACCAGGCGTCCAAGCGCCACAACGTTGCGTCGCTGAACCGGGTTGTCCTGCACCAATGCATCCAGCCGCACGATGCGCTCGGGCAGTCGTCCAATCGCATCGGCGTACACGCCGAGAAACGCTTCGTTGTCGGTCAAGACATAGCCACGCGCCGACGACTCCGCCGACAGCACCCCGGCCTGGATCTCGTCGATGCTGGCGATCACTTCCTGCGTATGCGTCACCCAGCCGGCATCGGACAACGAACGTTGCGCGGTGAAATAACCGACCACTCCGATCAGGACGAAGATTATCCCCCCTAGCAACAAGGCGCCGGCGGCGTGGCGTTTTGCTTTTTTGGTCAACACCGTGTTTCCCCCACACCGATTATCTGTTGAAGTCCGATGCAAGACGCGTGCCCATGCTCACTTCGCTTGCCAGTCAGCTGCGGGAAGGGGTTGAAGTCGCTCTGGCGCCGGCACGGCGGTATCCTTCGCGTTCGTCATCGAGCCGGGTAACAGATTGGTCATTTTTCTAGGTAGCTATCAATTGACCTGCCGCGCTGCTCAGGGCGATGGCCCCAGTCGCGGCTGGGTTGCCGACTGGCATATCGCCCTGATTGGTGCCGCAAGCGCCGGCGACCTGGCAGGCAGCGTCCTCTCCGCCACGTTTCCCGATCACCGCAGCGCCATGGCCGCCGCCCGCGTTGCCGGCATGGTGACGCTGGAAGCCATGCACGCCGAAGCGCAACGGCAGCTCGAATCCGCCTGAGACGCATGCGCGTCTGGTCGCATCGACCAAGCCGGCACTCCTCAGCGCCAGATGAGCTGGCACACCGTTTGCTTCCGTTCCGGAAGAACGCTGGGGAGCGTCTTCGACGGAAGCGACATGCAAGAGCCCAACAAAAGTGCCCTGGTCCTGCTGCAGCAGGAAGCCACCGAACTGCTCGCGCTCTTCGATCAACTGCGTGGCGATGCAGTGCCGGCGCATGACGCGGACAACGTCGTCGCAACCGCATCTGCCGAACGCACCGAACAGACCGTCCACGTCACTAATTGACTCAGCAGGTAAGCCTGCAGTCGTCTGCGATGCACGGGCTGCAGGGCAACACGCGATGCGGCATTCTGTCAGCGCCATGTCGCTGCTGATCATGCGTCACCACGGCAGGGTATCGCCCATGAAAAAGGCCGGAAGTCCTCTGCATCGAGGAGTCCCGGCCTTAGTCGGTCGTCTTAGGACCGTTGTTTGGTGGAGGTGGGCGGAGCCTGAAGACGCCCTTACGCAAGCCATTGACCCTAAAGCATTTCGGGTCTTCCAGCTAAGCTTGCTTTGATACCTCAAATGATACCTAAAGTCCTGGGCTGAGGAAGTGGGGAATGGCGCTGCCGATCAGGTGCGGCAAGCCAGCCGGCCGCACCGCTTGATCGGTAGCCCCCTCTGAGATGGCTGCTCAGCAGTCCAGCTTGCTGCCGCGTCTTGGCTTGCCGCACTCCGAGACCGATGCCTCAGGGCCTGGCGATAGGCCAAGTCCACGGCTGCTGACAGCGGCTCGCGCAAAGCGAAGCCGCAACCTTGACCACCAGTTGCCTCCGGCGATAGTGCTGGCCCCGCACTCGGTTTGAGAGGTTGATCGGTCCGCGCTGTCGTCGTTTTCGGAGCCCAACAGGGGTTCCAAGGGAGGCAAGGCAGTGCGCAACCGGTTCGTTGTTGATGCGTATCCCTCAGTATTTGTCGCGTTCGTTGCCCTCCGGTCGATGGTCCTTTCGGCAGCGGGTTCCCGCTGACCTCCAACCGCTGCTTGGCTTGCAGGCGATCAAGCGCACCTTGCACACGACCGTTTTGGAAGAGGCGCAACTGCGCGCGGCCACCTTGGCATCGCACTACGAGCGGCTGTTCGCGCGGTTGCGGGACGACGGGTTGGATCAGCGCAGTCAGGCAGACGCTTCCGCCTTGGTGGCATCCGCCTCTGCTGCAACACCCTTCCGCAACCTGACCTTGCATCGAACCAGGACGCCAGACGGAACGGTGCATGAGCGCTGGCAAATCGACAGCACCAAAGGCGTGAGGCTGTTTCGAGAACTCCACGAAGGCCTCTGCTCGGAAGGCGAACGACCAGTCCCACTGCCGGCGTCGCCACTGGCCATCGCAGCGTATGCCGCCAAGCTCGGCTCGACCCTTGAGCCAATGACACTTGGGAAGGCGCGGCATGCGTGGTTGGCGACCTTGAAGGGCCGCACGGTGCCCAAGACCTATGTCATCAAGAAGTCGGCCATCCAAGCATTGGTGGACTACCTGGGTGAGAAGACGAAGATCCAGACGATCACGCGGTCAGACCTAGCTCGCTGGTATCAGCAGATGCGGAAGGAGGGCGCGTCCACGCCGACGCTGACGAACAAGCAGAGCTACATGGGCGGGAAGGGAGGATTTTTCGATTGGGCCATGGTCTCCGGTCACTACCCGCAAGGCGACAATCCGGCCAAGGGTCATGTGAGCTATTCGGCAAGGGAACGGCGGGCTCGACGGAAGCTTGGATTCAGGGCTTTTGACCATGAGCAAATTCAGGCAATCTTTTCCCCCGTCAATTTTCCATGGCTCTCGCCGAATGCGCGCTGGGCGGCGCTCATCGGGCTTTACACCGGGGCGCGCGCCTCCGAGGTTGGGCAACTGCTGGTGGCGGATATATTCAAGGAGGACAACATCCCTTGCATCCGGATTTCGGACGAAGGAGAACATCAGAAGGTCAAGACCGAAGCGAGCTTGCGCACGGTGCCGATGCATCCGGATTTGCTGGGACTAGGGTTTTGGGACTGGGTGGAGAGCCGAGAGGCTGCTGGTCACAAGCGCTTGTTCCCCCAGGCCAAGGCAGACGCCATGAACGGGCAGGGGAACTGGATCACGAAGGCGTTTAGCCGCTATCTGGGTGAGATTGGCAAGGACTGGCCTAAGGCCAAGCGTGGGTTCCACTCGCTTCGCAAGTCGATGATCCAGGAATTGCAAGGGGCTGGGTGCTCCTCAGAGCTGCGCGCGCAGATCGTGGGTCATGAATTGGATGACGAGCACCATGCGGCATATAGCCGTGATTTCACCGTTGCAGAAAAGCTCAATGGTTTGAGCAAGCACTCCCCCGGCTTGGGGCGGCTCGGATATGGGCTCAATGGCGCTGCCCTTAGTGTCCATCTTCTAAAAGCTACGCGCTAGCTAGTCTCAGCCTGTGATTCTGCCAGGCTCCATGCTGCAAACAGGTGGCCGTGCGTGCATTGAAGGAGCGAGTTTGAGCCTGTATCGTCTACACATTGTAAAGACAAGGGTGAGGCGCATGTCTGAGCGCAAGACAGAGGTCGTGAATCTGAGGATGAGCCCCCGGGTTAAAGAGCTTCTGCGCGAAGCAGCTGGTCGGGAACATAGGACGTTGTCCAACATGTTAGAGGTTCTCATCGAGGGATATTTTGACGCTGAGAACCATGCGGATGTATTTCCATCATCTGGTCGTAAGAGTCGTGCGACTTCTGAGAACTCAACAAGTATCGACGTCAGTCGTGCACATAGCGGTTGAAAAATAATGAACGAAGCTATTTCCCACTTTTTGTCCGTTCAAGATGAAGAGCTGGGGTCTATTGCAGGTGAAGAATTGGGGCTTTCAGATGTCCTTTATGATCGGCCTCAATGTAAGCCTTTCTTGCGGTGGGCAGGTGGTAAAACACGATTGTTGAGTGCAATTCTTCCACATGTTCCGAAAAATTTTAGAAATTTCCATGAGCCATTCTTAGGCTCCGGCGCAATTTTTTTTGCGGTTCGATCGCGTGCACAGCAGTGCTATCTATCTGATCTAAATGGTGAACTCATTAATCTTTGGCGGGCAGTGCAGGCGAGGCCGCGCGCGCTCTTCAATCGCTTTCAACCCTACCTGGATAGGCAGGGAGAGGATGAGTATTATGTCATCCGCGCCGAAGCTCCGACGCAAGCTCTTGAGCGTGCCGCTCGATTCTTTTATTTGAATCAGACTTCATGGAACGGACTTTGGCGCGAAAATCGCTGGGGTGTTTTCAATGTGCCTTGGGGAGCGCGTGCTTTTAGGGGTATTGAATTTGCATCTTTGAAAGCAGTGGCAGATACCTTGAAGGATACGGAAATCGTTGAGCAGGATTTCCGCCAGTCAATCAGTCGTGCACAGCCTGGCGATTTTGTCTATTTGGATCCGCCATACCTGCCCATTTCTGATACCAGTAAATTCGCTGGCTACAACGGGAAGCGCTTCCGAATAGCCGATTTGGAAGAGCTGGCTTTTTTATGCGAAGGCCTAACCAAGCGAGGTGTGCATTGGATTGTTTCAAATAGGGACAATGAGCACATTCGTAAAATTTTCTCTCATGCCAAGGTTTATTCGTTCACCACGCGTCGCTCTGTCTCAGCTCAGGCCAAGCGACATATTCAGCCTAAGGATTCGCCAGAAGTCATTGTTGTAGGAGGGCCGAATCGATGAGCCAGCAGCGCGTTCGTGCCGTGATCTTTGCGCGATACAACCTGTCCAATTTTAAGGCGCTCTACGGGCGCTTGCGGAGCAGCAGTAGTTACAGCAAGGACTATTTTCAGATTAATGCAAAGGCAGCTTCGATAGTTGCTGATGCGCTAGGATTTGCTGGCGATCGAGTCAATCTTTCCTACGCTTGGCCCGATGGCGGTCAGATAGACGGCTACCTTCTATTTTCTTCCGACCGTCCCCACTTGGGATGGGAAACGAACAAGCCACCTTCTCCTTGGCGTGTCGGTCAGCTCGGCTCAAATCCGGAAACCAGCTTGGAAGGGGCTGCTGATTTGCAAACGGAGGCCGATGCTAACGCAGTGTTTGATGCGATAAATGGCCGCAATACGAAGCCTTGGCTAATTGCTGTAAAGCTGGCGGGTGAAGGCGCTAAGCTTCATACGCGAGTTTACTTTGAAAACCCACCATCCGAATTTCAAGATCGCGGATTGGATCAGCTCCCTTCGGAAGTTATGGTTGCAATCAACGCTCTGCCCCCAAGTGCTGGGCTTGGAGCGATTGGATGGGAAGAACCCAAGAAGCGGGAGCCTCGCGCTCCGGGTGTCGTCAAAGCGGTGCTCGAAGCGTTGGAGCGCGAACCGAATGTGCTCCTTGTCGGCCCGCCGGGAACCGGCAAGAGCGTCGCTTTGGAAGATTTGCGAGAACACTATCGATCAATTCCCAAGGCTCCGCAATTTGATCCAGATTCTTGGCCTGGCAACTGGACCGATGGCTCCGAGGTGGAACAAGAGACTGTTTCTGACTTGCGAAGCGAGGCTTTGGTTTTTCACCCCGCGTATAGCTATGAGCAGTTCGTAGCCGGACTCTTTCCTAGCTCAACCAGTAAGGGCGCAATCAAGCTTGAAGCTAAGGCTGGGCCGCTGCTGTCTTTGGGCCACTGGGCTTCCGCTGACCCTGGACGAAAGGCGCTCTTGATTTTAGATGAGTTCAATCGTGGTTCGGCTGCTGCGATTTTTGGCGACACGCTTGGACTTTTGGATGGCGATAAGCGTTCTGGCGCGGGAAGGGCTGGGTCATACATCTCCCGTCCTTATCCCAACCAAGAGATGATGGTTGCCCCGATTTACAGGCGGGACCAGGCAGAAGAGGAGCAATTCGATTCAGAATTGAGGCTCCCGGCAGGGCTTCACATTGTGGCTGCGATGAATAGCACTGATCGCTCAGTTGCGCCCCTTGATGCTGCAATGCGTCGCCGTTTTAGCGTCATTCGAGTGGGTCCGGACTATGATCTGTTGATGAGACGCCTGCTTGAAGATGTCGGGAACGCTGACAGGGATCTTCCTTCAAGCCAGAGCGCTGACGATTGGACACCGGATGATGTCGCGTTGCTTGCTGTTCGAATTCTTCGAACCCTTAATGACCGCATCGAGTTTTGCTTAGGTGAGGATTTCTTACTAGGACATGCTCTCATTTGGAATGCGGGTATAGGCGACACTGCTGAGCGTTTGCGCCTCCTATCCATTGCAATGGATACTAAAATCGTTCCGACTTTGCGCACGACGTTCCTTGATCAAGATGATGTTCTAGCAGTGGTGCTCGGAATCAAAGACTCAGCAGGGGTTTCCAGTGACCGGGAGGCTACCGAAGACACCTTAGGCTACTGGCGTTCGGCACCGTCTGCACTTGCTAGCATCGCTCCTAAGAGGCTCGTTTTACGAGAAATCGGCGCTTTCGATCCTGCGAAGCAACTTCGTATCTTGCTCGCCACTGCCCGTGATTGATAGTGAGGACTATCGAAGTCATTGAAGGGGTAGACTTTGCGCTATCCAATGCAGATGCAGAGCGACTGAGGGCAGCAGTAGAATTGCTTCGCCTTCAATTAACGCCGAGTTTCAAGCTGCTATATGAGCAGGGTGGGCTCCTGCGTCTGCAAAATGTGCTGGGGACCATTGATCTTGGGCGTGGTTTGACAATCCAAGTTTCGCCTAAGGTCAGCACCAATGAAGATTGGGCAACGGCCGTTGTCTCTCTTCTAACAGGCGACGAGGGCATCCATATCGCAGGGGAACGTAGAGCTGGGACGAGTCGGACGCATGCCACCTTGCTCGATGTTCTGGCTGACATCTACCTCAATCGGTTGGAGCGGGCTTTTCGACAGGAAGGGCCAATTGCCATCATGGAGCGTCGGAAGTCCGAGCTTCCTTACTTACAAGGGACACTGGATGTAAGTCGTTGGGCGCAGACGGCGTTGTGGCGTCCTCACATCTTTCCTGTCTCGCGGACACTTCTTGTATCAGACAATATCTTTACGCAGAACTTGATCTTCGTTGCGAAGGCTCTCGCGGCTGCGTCTACCCACTCACGCGTTAGCAATGGGTTGCGTCGATTGGTTCGAGATTTAGCACCAGGCAGTGGCTCGAATGGCACAAGTAGCCAGACCAGGGCGGGCTCGGCGCTCCCCGAGCAGTGGAGTGCTTATAAGCCTGCGTGGTCACTTGCCAATGCAATCCTGAGTAAGACTTCATTGTTGGGGGCTGCTGGGCATCACACAGGCTTTGGATTGGCGGTTGAGGGTTGGCCTCTTTTGGAGACCCTTCTGGAAAGAACACTACGATCGCTAGTCGCAGTTGCTGCTCGCCAAGGAAGAGCGCTTACTTATCAAATGCAGAGCAAGGTGCAGCTGCTGTCTCCCGTGGGTGTGGGTCGAGCCTTCAATCCGAGTGCTGACGCGCTTCTCGTTGAGGAGGGACGGGTGTTGGCTGCTTTCGAGGCGAAGTATGTCGCGTTTGACCAGCGAGTTCCTGAGCGAGGGCATATCTACCAAGCACTCAGCACCGCTGCTGCCTGCCAAGCACCGGTCTCCGTTCTGATCTATCCAGCAGCCTTTCCTCATCAGGTGTGGGATACTTGTGGGTTTGGTGACACTCCCAGGAAACTTGTGGCTGTTGGGTTAGATCTGTTCAAGTATCGCTCTCCCGTTCAAGCTGAGTCGCAGGCAATTGAGCTGCTTACATTTCTTGATGGTGTTGATGCAGAGCGGGACAACGCGAGTGATGCCTCGGTTGCCTCATCGCCATGACAGTAGCTTGGGACGCGGTATATCGGGCTGCTGATGTCGTTTGCCCAGAGGAGCCGCTTCGGGCAACTAACCTTTTGATTGCTGCTGCATCTCGCCATGGCGCGCGGGAAGGGGCAAAACGTTGGACTGGCGCGAATGCGCGATCCGCGATTCTCGAGTTAGCGTTGTCGCCCCTGTCTGATTTCGATGGCAACAGTCACGACTGGCAACATGTTGCCGAACTCGCGCTTAGCGCTTCTTTTTTGGGTAAAGCGCCGGAAGGGATGCACTCCTGGGCTGCTTCCTATCAGCGAGCATCCAGCACTCAGAAGAGCCTAGGTGCATATGCCACGCATGACGCGTTTGCCGCAGCGTTGGCGCGGATCACATTGGAGCCTCTGGCAGAGGATCGCATCCACCGAATAGTCGATCCCAGTGTCGGCGCAGGCAACTTGCTCCTCGCTGCAATCGAACAACGCGGCCGTCTGCG
This sequence comes from Xanthomonas arboricola pv. juglandis, assembly GCF_001013475.1. Classification (GTDB taxonomy): domain Bacteria; phylum Pseudomonadota; class Gammaproteobacteria; order Xanthomonadales; family Xanthomonadaceae; genus Xanthomonas; species Xanthomonas arboricola. The sequence continues at coordinate 447,179 of NZ_JZEF01000001.1, forward strand.
CAGTAGGAACCACCTCAAGCGCTTCATCCTCTCGTTGCACGGTGTCGAGCTTGATCCGCGTGCAAGGGAGCTTTGTTGTCTCTTGCTATGGCTAGCTGGCGCCGATGCCGGTGTGAGCCTTCAACAAGTCAGTGAAAATATCCGCTTGGATAACGCGCTCACGCGTGATTGGTGGTCCGAGCAAGAGCTGTATGACGTAGTTCTCATGAATCCCCCGTGGGAATCGCTGCGTCATAGCGTTGGCTTGGACGGCGACGAGGAGCGAGCGAGAACAATCACGCGCATGTCGGTCTGCGGAGAAGGAGCGCCTGGACTGCCGCCACTTTATAGCGCCCAGGGTAAAGGGGACCGCAATCTCTTCAAGGGTTTCGTTGAGCTTGTTCCTCATCTTCTTGTTGAGGGCGGCCGACTAGGTGCGGTTTTGCCGGCAGCCTTTGCGTCTGACGCGGGCATGGCGGAACTGCGAGAGCGCTATTTCCAACAATTCGAAATAGCCCGATGGACTGGCTATGAGAACCGTGCGGGATATTTTCCAATCGACGGGCGCTACAAGTTCGGTCTTCTGGCAGCGACGCGTTCCAATGCAGGCACTAAGCGTCTGTCGGTGCGCAGTTTTGCGACGGAGCCCAGCGAGGTTGACGCGCCCCATATCCCGCTCCGCCGTAGCGATATCGCCTTGATTGGCGGAAAATATCACGTCATTCCAGAGCTGTCGCATAAGCGTGAGCTGGATGTGCTTCGAACTGCTCTGAGTTCAGGCACTCCTCTGTTTGAGCCTGGTCCTCTGGGTCGGGTGCGCTATCGCCGCGAAGTTGATTTAAGTCTCGGAAGAGACCGCTTTCAGCATGTGAGCAAAGAGAGACTAACTAGGCTTAGGGATGGAACATTCCGCAATAAAAAAGGAGTTGTGCTTGCTCCTTTGATGGAAGGCCGTCTAGTGGGTGCATACGATTGTGCCCAGAAAAGCTGGGTATCCGGCTCTGGCCGCACTGCGGTTTGGGAAGAGAATGGCGCTAGGCCACTTGCGCTTTGCACACCACAGTATGTGATGCCTGTGGAAATGAACGCTCCGCCGCGCGTAGCGTTCTGCGATGTCACCGCTTCAACCAACACAAGAACCATGATTGCCAGCCTAGTGCCAGAAGGCTGGCAATGCGGTAACACGGCGCCAGTGCTTGAATTTCCAGACGCGCTGAGTGCGTATGCTGGTCTGGGCATATTGAATTCGATGGTATTCGATTGGATCGCTCGCCGCATGATCAGCGGGTTGCACCTAAACAAGTTCATCTTGGAGGCTCTCGTCTGGCCACGCGTTTCAGCAAGTCAGCTTGAACTAATCGCTGCCGCTGCTTGGAGCATTTGTGTCCACAGCCCTCGCGCTGGACTGTCTCCTCAGGAATTGCGCTCCCCGCCGTGGCACGCAACTGCAAAAAAGCTTCGGCCAATGGGTTACATTGAGGCTGCTTCTACTATTGAGATAATGGTAGCGGCAGGGCTCGGTCTCGATGTTTCGCATCTCAAAGTAATTTACGATCGTTCTGTTGATGAGCGTCGAGGGTTTTGGAGATACTTCACTGCCAATCCATATGCTTTGGATATCGTTGACGCGGCTAAGTTTAGCGCTTTGACCTAAGCGAATGGATGAGCTTGACGCTGCGGCTGACGCAAAAAAGGCCTTGCGCCTGCCCTCATTTGACTTTTATTTTTTTCATGCCAAGCACACGGGTTGTCAGCTGTGGATCCGGGGGCGGATCGACCTTAAAATCTATTCGGCTTAAAGAGCGATTCAGGAGTGCCTTCTGATGATCTAAGCGTGTGATGCGCTTTTGGGTGTTCTTCGCGAGAGGAATGGGCGTGAGTGACGGATCGTCACAGCAGTCGTATACATCCATGAAATCGATCGCGCAGTTGAGGAACGCTTGATACGCCCAGGGTTCCGTAGACACTCAAGACCCTCGTTGCGCGTAGCGCCGTTCAAACTCTACAGGGGACAAGTTGCCAGTTGAACCGTGGCGGCGGTTGGGGTTGTAGAACATCTCGATGTAGTCGAATACCTCGGCGCGAGCGGCGTCCTTGGTGGGATAGGTCCGCCGCCTGATCCGCTCGCGTTTGAGCAGGCCGAAGAAGCTCTCCACGGGTGCGTTGTCGTGGCAGTTGCCACGCCGACTCATGCTGCACACCAAGCCATGGGACGCCAGGAAACTGCGCCAGTCATCGCTGGTGTAGACAGACCCTTGGTCCGAATGAACCAAGCAACCAGCGTTGGGTTTGCGCCGCCACACCGCAGACAACAAGGCCTGCACGACCAACTCGGTGTCGGCCCGATCGCGCATCGCCCAGCCGACGACCTGCCTGGAAAACAGATCGATCACAACAGCCAAATACATCCAGCCTTCATGCGTGCGGATGAAGGTGAAATCACTCGCCCAGGCCGTGTCCGGCTCCGTCACGTCGAACTGTCGGTCAAGCAGGTTGGCAGCCGCCTTGCACTGCATCCCTCCATGGAAGCGCGGTTTGCGACCATAGCCCACCTGGGCACGCAGTCCCTCGGTGCGCATCAGCCGATGCACCCGATGGCGACTACAACGCTCACCTAGATCGCGCAGATCCGTGGTGATCTTGCGATGCCCATAAACACTGCCGCTGGCCAGCCAGTGGTGCTTGATTAGTCCAAGCAAGCGATCATCTTCCTTGGCGCGCTCACTGTCGGGCGAGCGTAACCAGGCGTAATAACCCGCCCGGTTGACCCGCAACACCCGGCACATCACACACACCCTGAATTCCCCGCAGTGGGCTTGCATGAAGGCGTACTTTGCCTTTACCCCTTGGCAAAGTACGCGGCGGCCTTTTTTAGGATGTCGCGCTCCTCGGTCACTCGACGCAACTCTGCCTTTAGCCGCCGAACCTCGGCGCTCTGGTCCACCTCGGCGCGCTGCACTACGCCAGGCTTGCCGAACGTGCGCAGCCAGGCGTACAGGCTGTGCGTGGTGACACCCAGCCGCTCGGCGACTTCTGCCACCTTGAACCCACGATCAGTCACTTGCCGGACCGCCTCGATCTTGAACTCATCCGTATACCGCTTGCTGCTCATAGACACCTCCGAATCAGCCATTTTCCATGGTCTTGGGATGTCTAGGAAACCCTGGGCGTATCACATCTTGGCGCGTCGTCGCGTTCCGCCTCGGCCTGGCGCTTTGCCTGCAGCGCGGTATCGCGGTCTTTCTGCGCAATGCTGACGCGCCGCTCCTGCCACACGCAGCCACCGACAAGCAGTGCAATCAGCGCCAGCAGGATGATCAAGCGCGTGACCATCAGCTCACGCCCAGGATCTGCAGGGCGCGCTGCGTGCGCGTGACGCGATCGCTATGGCCTTCGGGTCCGGGGCATGGACTTCGCTAAGCAGGCCGCCGAGATCGAGCGCATCACGCGCCGCTACTGGGTGACCTATATCGGCATCGACACCACCGGCATGGGCAGCGGTGTGGCGCAGCTGGTAAAGCAGTTCTTCCCGAATCTGGTCACCTTCAGCTACTCGCCCGAGGTCAAGACGCGCCTGGTGCTCAAGGCGTTCGACGTGATCCACAACGGGCGGCTGGAGTTCGACGCCGGCTGGACCGACGTGGCGCAGTCGTTGATGGCCATCCGCAAGACCATGACGGCCAGCGGCCGGCAATCCACCTTCACCGCTGGCCGCTCGGAAGAGACCGGCCACGCTGACCTGGCGTGGGCACTGTTCCACGCGCTGCAGAACGAACCGCTGGAAGGGCGCACCGCGCGCAACTCCGGCTTCATGGAGATCTCTTGATGTTGACCGACCAGCTGCCCGCGACCGCGCCTGCAGCGCCAGCCGTGCCTGCACGCACCGAGGCGTTCACCTTTGGTGACCCGACGCCGGTGCTCGATGGGCGCGGCGTGCTGGACTATCTGGAGTGCTGGCAGAACGGGCGCTGGTACGAGCCGCCGGTGGCGCTGGATGGCCTGTCCAAGACCACCCGCAGCAATCCGTTCCTGCAGTCCGGGCTGATCTTCAAGCGCAACATGCTGGCGCGCACCTTCAAGCCGCATCGGCTCCTGACGCGTGAGGCCTTCGAGCAGCTGTCGCTGGACTGGATCACGCTGGGCAATGGCTACCTTGAGCGGCACCGCAACCGCATGGGCGGTGCGCTGTCGCTGGCTGCGCCGCTGTCCAAGTACATGCGGCGCGGTATCACCGAGGGCGAGTACTTCCAGGTGCACACCTGGCACGACGAGCACGTGTTCGAGCCGGGCAGCGTGTTCCAGCTGCGCGAAGCCGATGTCGATCAAGAACTCTACGGCCTGCCCGAGTGGATGCCGGCGATGCAGTCCGCGCTGCTCAACGAATCGGCCACGCTGTTTCGGCGCAAGTACTACAACAACGGCTCGCATGCACCTCTAGTCATGGCTGGATCAATTTTACGGGGGGCTGACACACTCGTTACGACCGGTTCCCCCGCAATGTCGCTGACCCCACGATGCTCCGCAGGCAAACCTCGATCCTGTCGACGCGGCGGGCGGGAAGCGCTGGTGGGTGGTAGACCAGCCTTCGGTCATGCTCGAGAGCGGCGACCAGTTGACCAACGAGTGCGATAGCCAGGAGCACGCCTTCTGTACGGGGGGCTGCCGCATGAGTGCGGTCGATCCCGGCGATGAGCCTGTGCTGCCGCCCGGCTCCCGCTGGGACAGGCCTTGGCAGGAAGCGAAGGGGCCACCGACGGCGCTTTTCTTCGAGGGTGAAGAGGTGGCCAGGATGGTGCAGAAACTCACCGGCGAGTGGTACGTGCTGCTGGAGCGCCAAGGGCCGGTGCCACCCGGCGAGCCCTTCGCGCGTTTTGTCCAGCGCGACTGCAGTAGCTTCGACCAGGGGCGACGTGGCACCGTTATGTGGGCCACGCGGGATGAGGCGAGGATCCGAGCTGAAGTGGCCGCCCGGATGCCGCGCTAGCTAAGCTTCAGTCCGCAATTTTCGGGGGCAGCGGGATTTGTGTTGTGTCGATCTGTTCGCCGGCCTGCCAACCTCCGGTCTGACGATCAATGTGAAGCAGTCGGGCGCCGCCGCGCTTCGCGATGAGTAACAGGTCGATAGTGCCTTTCCACGAGCGCGTACGTTCCGGCTTCCTGCCGCGATGGAACACTACGATTCGGTCGAAAGTATCGGCGACAAGCTGCCGGGCCTTGATGCGCGCGTCATAGTCGAGTGCCTCGACTCCTGCGACGAGGCATGCCCACGCCTTCGCGGCGGCTGGCTCTGGGGATAAGGCGACGGCCGCCAACTCGTGCTCCAACGCCTCTACTCGCTTCTGCTGCTCTGCCAGCTCGGCCTCAAGCTCACGTGCGCGCCGCATGAATGCCGCCGGCGCCTGACCGGCGTCCGAAGCCAGTAGGGCGTCGGTGATCTTATCTATCCGAGTCGCGGTATCCGAGACCTGCACACGAGCAACGGTCAGCTGGCCGACGATACCGTCTGCGCGATTCCCAAAGTCTAGAAGCCTAGACAGGTTCATTTGGTCGGCGCAGAAGGTCACCAGGGCGTGCTCGATCGGGACGACGCTGCAGCTGCCGGCGACTGGGCAACCGCCTCCTTGGGAGTTGCTGACGCAGATCAAGCGCCGATGGCCGTCTTGGGGGCGTCCATCTTCCCGGCGACCACGCGTCATCAAGTTCTGAGCCACCATCGCCGCTCCGCAGTACCCGCAGAATGCAATCCGCATCCCGGTGATAAGTCCAGGAATTTCACCGGTGCCCTTACGGCGTGAACGTTGTGCCGTCAGGTGCTGCAGGTCGGCGAACTCTGCAGGCGAAAGCAGGGGAGGGTAATAGCCAGCCAGTCGGTACTCCTGCCCGTCGACCTCCAGCACCTTTTCCCCGATCAAGGCCCTATTTCGCACGATTCGGTATAGCTGCTGGGAAGGGTTGCCGCCGTTTGTGATCTGCAAACCCCTGTCAGCCAGGGTTCTCATGATCCGAACAGCACCGTGCCCCTCGCGGAACATGCTTACTGCAATGCGCACCGCTTCCCCGCGCTCAGGCGCAATTTCAAAGTGCTGGTCAACCAGACGAAGCCAATGCGGATCCTTGCCGTTGCGCACGAGTCCGTGCCACGTGCCGGCCATCCAGCCCTGGCACTGCCGATGAATCGCTGCGCGCACGCGTTTGCTCTTTGTATCTGATTCCTCGTGGGCACGGATCATGACCAGGAGGCTGTACACCAGATCCATCGGCTGGGCCTTGAGCCCCTCGCGGTTGTACTCCCGTCCGTCGCTAGCGGTTACGACGGTGATGCCGGCGTTGATGATCTGCGCTAGTTGCGCTTCGGCTTGGATAGGCTCCGCGCGGCTGAGGCGGTCCAGCCCTTCGACCACCAACACGGATCCTGCAGGGATGCGCGCGTCATCGATCGCCTGCAGGAACAAGCCCAGGGCGCCACGTGTGATGTGGCGCTGGTGATAGGCCGATAGTCCTGCGTCCTGCATTGAAAGCTCTGAATCCAGCGTCATGCCGCGCTCGGCCGCCCAGCATCTCGCATATTCCATTTGTCGATCAGCGCTGCTGCCGGCGGCCTGCTTCGGGTCGCTGAACCGCAAGTAGCTGTAAACTTTGGCCTTTATAGCCATAGAGCCAGGTGTCGCTGTGTCGGATAGCAGGAGTATAGGGTTTATATCGTTAGGCTGCCCGAAGGCGCTCGTCGACTCCGAACGCATCCTCACCCAGCTACGCGTGGAGGGCTACGACATCGTGCCCAGTTACGACGCTGCCGACGTGGTGGTGGTCAATACATGCGGTTTCATCGACTCGGCGGTGACCGAGTCGCTGGATGCGATCGGCGAGGCGATGAACGCCAACGGCAAGGTGATCGTCACCGGCTGCCTGGGCAAGCGCCCGGAACAGATCCGCGAGGCCTACCCGCAGGTGCTGGCGGTGTCCGGCCCGCAGGACTATCAGAGCGTGATGGAGGCGGTGCACGCCGCATTGCCGCCGCGCCACGACCCGTTCGTGGATCTGGTGCCCGACTACGGCATCAAGCTGACCCCGCGCCATTACGCGTATCTGAAGATCTCCGAAGGCTGCAACCACCGTTGCAGCTTCTGCATCATTCCCTCGATGCGCGGCGATCTGGCCTCGCGTCCTGTCGATGAGGTGCTGCGCGAAGCCGAACGCCTGGTGCGTGGCGGGGTCAAGGAATTGCTGGTGGTCTCGCAGGACACCTCGGCCTACGGCGTGGACCTGAAATATGCCGAGCGCCCGTGGCGCGATCGCATGTACCAGACCCGCATGAAGGCGCTGTGCGAAGGCCTGTCGGAGCTGGGCGTGTGGACGCGGCTGCACTACGTGTATCCGTACCCGCACGTGGACGATGTGATTCCGCTGATGGCCGAAGGCAAGCTGCTGCCGTACCTGGACATCCCGTTCCAGCACGCCAGCCCGCGCATTCTCAAATTGATGAAGCGGCCCGGTGCGGTGGAAAAGACCCTCGAGCGCGTGCAGCGCTGGAAGGCGATGTGCCCGGAGATCACGGTGCGCTCCACCTTCATCGTCGGCTTCCCCGGCGAGACCGATGCCGAATTCGAATCCATGCTCGACTTCCTGGATCAGGCCCAGCTCGATCGCGTCGGCGCATTTGCGTATTCGCCGGTGGAAGGTGCCAGCGCCAACGCGTTGCCGGATCCGGTGCCGGAAGAGCTCAAGCAGGAACGTCTGGCGCGCTTCATGGCCAGGCAGGCTGAGATTTCCGCCGCGCGGCTGGAGGCCAAGATCGGCAGCGTGCAGCAATGCCTGGTCGACCTGATCGAAGACGATATCGCGGTGGCGCGCTCGCGCGCGGACGCCCCGGAAATCGACGGCCTGGTGCATATCCAGAATGGCGGCGAGCGCGGCTTGAAGGTCGGCGACCTGGTCGATGTGGAAATCACCGACAGCGACGAGCACGATCTGTTCGGCGATGCATTGCCGGCCAATGTCGCAATCCAGCAGGGACGCGCGTTGAATCTGCAGATGGTGTAACTGGACGCTGGTCCTTGCACACCTGTCCGTAGGAGCGCACTTGTGCGCGATGGGGCCTGATCGATAACGCCCCATCGCGCACAAGTGCGCTCCTACATGCAGGTCAGCAGAGTGCGATCATTCGCCTACTGATTGGCGTAATCCACCGACACCACCACGAAGGTGTGCTTGCCCGACGGCAACTGCGCTTCGAACTCGTCGTCCACGCGTTTTTTCAGCAGCGCGCGCGCCAAGGGCGAGTCGATGCTGATCCAGCCGCGTCCGGCGTCGGTTTCGTCCGGGCCGACGATGCGGTAGTGCAGCAGCTCGCCGCTGTCTGCGTCCTCCAGTTCGACCTGTGCGCCGAAGAACACCGCGCGCGGATCGGTCGGTGCGGTATCCACCACGCGCAGCGCTTCCAGCCGTTTGCTCAGATAACGCACGCGGCGGTCGATCTCGCCCAGCTGCTTCTTGCGATAGGTGTACTCGGCGTTCTCCGAGCGGTCGCCTTCTGCCGCGGCGGCGGCCAGCGCACGCACCACCTCCGGCCGACGCACGCGCCAGAGCTCTTCCAGCTCGGCCTTGAGCCGGGCGTGGCCGTCGGGCGTGATCAGTGCGGTGCTTTTTTCGGCGGGCGGGCGCCAGCGGCTCATGGGCGGTGTATCGGACAGCGGGGCCGCGATGCTAGCGCGCATGGCCGGCTTGCGCATCTGCCGTCGCACGGCGAAGCTTTGCGCTTTCTGGGACACGGACGTTGTCATGTTGCTGATGCCGCTGCACAAGCCCTGGTCGCGCCAGAACATTCCCTGGGTGACGCTGCTGCTGGTGTTGGTCAATGTGGTGGTGTACCTGGGCTATCAGCGCAAGGACGACGCGCTGGTCGAAAACGCGGTGCGCTACTACGTCGAGTCCGGCCTCGGTGCACTGGAGGCGCAAGCCCACGAGCGCTATCTGCAGCAGACCGACGACACCAAGTTGCGCGCTGCGCGCCAGGGCAAGCTGGGCAGCGTGCCGGCGCGGCAACGCCTTGCCTATCTGGCGCAGCTGACGATGCACGACCTGGCCTTTACAGAGGCATTGCGCAGCGGCGCATTGTTCAAGGACGAGCAGCGTCAGCGCGAATGGCGCACCTTGCGCGCGCCCTACGATGCGCGCCTGTCCAAGGTGTTCACGCTACGGCATCTGCAGCGTAGCTCCGAGTGGTCACCTGCGAGAATGCTGACGGCCACCTTCCTGCATGGCAGCTTCGATCATTTGCTGGGCAACATGCTGTTTCTGCTGGCGCTGGGCACCTTGCTGGAAGGCGCGATCGGCAGCGGCTGGTTCCTGCTGCTGTATCTGCTCGGCGGGTTCGGCGCCAGCGCGGCCAGCCTGTGGTGGCGCTGGGGCGCACCGGGTGGCGGCCTGGGCGCCTCCGGTGCGATCGCTGCCTTGATGGGCGCGTTCTGCGTGGTCTGGGGCAGGCGCAAGGTGCGCTTCTTCTACTGGTTCTTTGTGGTATTCGATTACGTACGCGGGCCGGCGATCTTGCTGCTGCCGCTGTGGCTGGGCTGGGAGCTGTACAGCCTGCTATGGAGCGACAACGGCAGTGTCGCCTTCGAGGCACACGCCGGTGGGCTGGTCAGTGGCGCCCTGCTCGGTGTCGTGCTGGTGCTGTTGCGGCGCACGCGCCCGTCTTTCATGCAGGAGAGCGAGGCAGTGCTGGTGGACGATCGCTGGGAGCGCGCGCAGCGGCACCTGGGACGCATGGAGAACGTGGAAGCCGAGCGCCTGTTGGCGGAGCTGGCCAGCGAGCAGCCGCATAACCTGGACGTGGCGCTGGCGCGCTACCGCACCGCGCGCAATGCCGGCCGCAATCAGGACACCGTGCAGCACGCGCAGACGCTGTTGCAGCTGCACACGCACCACGCCGAGCAGACGCGCATCCAGCTGACAGTCGCTGCCGAACTGAGCAAGGCCGGGATCGGGTACGCGCCATCGGCACGTATGGCACTGATCGGCGCATGCCTGCGCACGGGATTGTTGGCCGATGCCGAACGTCTGTTGAAGGAAGGCGAGTCGGGGATGCCGCGCGCCGAGCTGGCGCACCACTGGTTCGTACTGGCCCTGCGGCACGGCGAGCTGCAGGACGGCGCGCAGCGTGTGCGCTTGCTGCGTCAGCTGCTGGAGCAGTTTCCCGAGCAGGCACAGGCCAGCAAGGCGCGCTTTTTGCTCGAGAACGGGTAAGTGGTTTCTGCTTGATCCGTGTTGCCAAAGCAAGCGGTGAGGGCGCCGCGCGCTCGACTCACCGGAGCTTTTGACCTGGCATTTGACTGGACTTGAAAGACACTGCTACGCGAGGTCCGGGTTGCTGTTGTGTCTTCTGCTTCGAGCAGAATTATCTAGCGCGGATGGATGAGTTGCAGAGCGGTGGATCTGCAGCCTGGCTGCAGGGTCCTTACCCGCCCACCATCGCAGGACACGCCGCGAGTACGTCCTTGTAGGCTCTTACGCGGCATCCATGCCGCGTAAGGTCCCGCGACGGTGAGCGGGCAAGGACCAGTCGAGATGGTCGGTATGTAGGGTTACGAGCAGTACACGTCGCGCGACGGACCGATGGTGGAGCATCTGATCTGAGCCTTAGAAAGCTTTGTTGGCTGCTCAAGCTGGTTGAATCGCCACCGCTTTCAGCGCGGCTTCCAGCTTCGCGCGTAGTGCATCGTCGTCGCATTGAACCAGTGCGTTTTGCAGCACTGCGCGCGCCTGCTCATCGCGGCCGAACCGCTCGCCCAACAGCAGGCCGGCATCCAGCGACCATGCCGGCATCATCCGATCGCGCGGCCATGCGGCGATTGCCGCAAGCAGACCATCGGTCGCCAGCTGGAATTGCCCGGCCATCTTGGCGCGCTCGGCCAGCAAGGTGGCGTGCTCTGGCGTCAGCGGGGTAAACGTGGAGTCGCCGTCCAGCGCTTCGCGCTGCAGTGCGAGCGCGCGACGCTCCTGTTTTTCCTGCATCAGGCGGTTGATGTACTGGCGGGTGTGCTCGCGCAGTTCATCGTTGCGATGGTGTTGACGCAGCAGGCGTTGATACAGCTCGTGCACCGCCAGGCTCACCGCACGCGAACGCACCGCCCCGCGCAGGGCCTGGAACGCCTCGTCGGAATGTCCGTCGCGCAGGTACTGGTCGGCTTCGTCGAGCAGGCGTTGATCGGGGTCTTCGCGCTCGAGCGCCGCATCGCCGCTGGGCACGTAGCCGAGGTCTTCGTGGTACTGGTAGACCAGATACCCCATCAGGTGGAAGCTGGCGAACAGGCTCCAGATCGAGGCGATCACCACCGTCGCCTCGCGCACGATCGGCGGCAGATACTTCAGCGCGATGAAGATCGCCGCGGTGGCGCTGCCCTGGATCACGTACAGCAAACCGTATGCAGCCAGGTACGGCCAGCCGATGCGCATTGCCATGTCGATCGACACGGCCGGATTGAGGGCGCGGCGCAGGCTGCCATCGATGGCCAGCGCAATCATCATGCCCGGCAGCAGCAGCTGGACTGCCAGATAGGCGATGGTCAGGCCAGGCTTGCCCGCCAGCACGCCAGCGGCACCAATGACGATGCCCAACGCAAGCGCCAGCAAGACCAGCCGCAGCACCGCGCTGTCGAAGCTGTTGTAGCCCAGTCGAGGAGCGTCGGCTTGCCCGTCGGCGGTATGGCGCAGGATGTCGAAGGCATAGGTGTAGGTCGCCATGCCCAGCACGCCGGCGACCACCAGTTTCAGGATGCCCGGCAGCACCAGCAGTGCGCTGCACAGCGTCAGCGCAATCAATGCGTACAGCGCCGAGCCGCGCAGCGGATAGGTGGCAATGGCGGGTATGCGGGTCCAGAACGGTGCCGGCGCGGCCTGCGCGGCAACCTTGCGTGCGCGAAAACGGTCTTCCATGACGCTCCCCAGGCGTGTGATGTGACCGGATTGTGCGGTGGCGCGTGCCGTCACGCAATTGGGGGAGGGCGAGCCAATTAAACCTGGAATGGGCACAGGCCGGCGCCATGTCGCCGGCACGGTCTGGATATTGCTGGCCATGCGTCAGTGGCAGCACTGCATTGAAGCTCGCTGTGTCCGATAGCATCGGATGCGCATCGACAGACCATCGATGCGTTGCGTGCATGATCTGTCCGACGCACTGGGGGGCAATAGGTAAAATAATGGCCCGCCGCAATCTTGCGGCCCATACGAGCGACCGGGCGCGCCGCGCCCCTGGCATTGCCGTCGCTAGCATCACAAGGAGTGTCGCTTGAATCCCTCTGCCACTGGCAACCCGCAGGTCCGCATTCGCAGCATCGATGTGCTCTCGGACAATTGGTATGTGCTGCGTAAGGTCACGTTCGATTTTCAGCGCAAGGACGGCCGCTGGCAGACCCTGTCACGTGAAGCCTACGATCGTGGCAATGGCGCCACCATTCTGCTGTATAGCCGCGCCAAGCAGACGGTGATGCTGACCCGCCAGTTCCGCCTGCCCACGCTGCTAAATGGCAATCCCGACGGCATGCTGATCGAAGCCTGTGCCGGCCTGCTCGACCAGGACGATGCGCTGACCTGCATCCGCAAGGAAACCGAAGAAGAAACCGGCTACCGCATCGACAACGTGCGCAAGGTGTTCGAGGCCTTCATGAGCCCTGGCTCGGTCACCGAACGCCTGTACTTCTTCGTCGGTGAATACTTCGACGGCGACAAGGTCAGCGAGGGCGGCGGACTCGAAGAAGACGGCGAAGAGATCGAGGTGCTCGAGCTGTCCCTTGATACAGCGCTGGCGATGGTCGGCTCGGGCGAGATCGCCGATGCCAAGACCATCATGCTGCTGCAGTACGCCAAGTTGCATGGCGTGTTGGGGTAAGTTCACGCCAACACGCGGTAGCCCTTCAGGGCGACTGTGTCATCGAGATGTGTCGGCGGCGGTCAAGCTGATCAACGCTTCCCACCAAAAATACTGCCGAAGATGCCGCGCACGATCTGCTGGCCGATCTTGCTGCCCACCGTGCGCGAGGTCTGCTTGGCCATCGCTTCGAGCATGCCCTGGCGGCGGCTGGTGCCGAACACCGCGTCCTTGACCGCCTTGCCGAAGCCGCTGTCGTGCGCATCGTCGTCTTCGCGCGTGCGTGCCGGCGGTGCGGCATTGTGTTCGGCGACCTGTTCGACGCGGCGCGCCAGCAGCTCGGCAGCCGATTCTCGGTTGATCGCGGTGTCGTAGCGGGTGCCGACCGGGCTGGCCGCGCGCATCTGCGCGCGTTCGGTCTCGCTGATGGCGCCCATGCGGCAGCGCGGCGGGGCGATGAGCGTTTGCTGCACCGGTGCCGGCACGCCCTTGCCTTGCAGCGGCGACACCAGCGCCTCGCCGGTGCCCAGGCTGGAGATCGCCGTGGCCACATCGAGCTTGGGATTGGCCACGAAGGTCTGCGCCGCAGTCTTGACCGCCTTCTGGTCGCGCGGGGTGAACGCGCGCAGAGCATGCTGTACGCGGTTGCCGAGCTGGCCGAGGATGTTGTCCGGAATGTCGTCGGGAAACTGCGAGCAGAAATACACGCCCACGCCCTTGGAGCGGATCAGCCGGACCACCTGCTCGATCCGCTGCACCAGCGCAGCCGGCGCATCGTCGAACAGCAAATGCGCTTCGTCGAAGACGAACACCAGCTTGGGGTGTTCCAGGTCGCCCACCTCGGGCAGACGCTCGAACAGTTCCGACAGCAGCCACAGCAGGAAGGTGGAATACAGCTTCGGCTTGAGCACCAATTGATTGGCCGCCAGGAGGCCGATCACGCCACGGCCGTCAGCAGACACGCGCATCAGGTCAGCCAGCTCCAGCGCCGGCTCGCCGAAGAAGTGCTCGCCGCCGTCCTGCGCCAGCCGCAGCAGAGCGCGCTGGATCGCGGCCACCGACTGGCTGGAGACCAGCCCGTAACTGGTGGACAGTTCCTTGCGTTCTTCCACCACCAATCCAAGCAGCGCGCGCAGGTCATCCAGGTCCAGCAACAGCAGGCCACGGTCGTCGGCCAGGTTGAACACGATGTCGAGCACGCCGGACTGGGTGTCGTTGAGTTCCAGAATACGCGCGAGCAGGGCAGGGCCCATCTCGCTGACGGTGGTGCGCACCGGGTGGCCGAGCTGACCGTACAGATCCCAGAACACCACCGGGCTGGCGGCCGGCGCGTAGTCGGCGATGCCGATCTCCGTGGCGCGCTGCAGCACGCCGGCGGCGCCGTCGCCTGCCACCGCCAGCCCGGCGACATCGCCTTTCACGTCGGCCAGGAACACCGGGACACCCATGCGCGAGAAGCCTTCGGCCAGGGTCATCAAGGTCACGGTCTTGCCGGTGCCGGTGGCGCCGGCCACCAGTCCGTGGCGATTGCCGAAGCGTCCTTCCAGCACGACCGGGATGTCGTCGGTGACGCCTTTGCCGAGCAGGAACGAGGCCATAGCGCAGATCCGGTGGGAAATGCCGGATTCTAGCGGGCAATCCGGCCGCGCAAACCGGGCGGGGCTTGACCCCGGATTTCGACCGCGCTGTCTGGCTGCCGGCGGCCGACAGGCAGTGCAACAATGCAGCCTGTGTGCCAGCCGCTTGCCGCCCTTCCTCAAGGCATTCCAGGCCCGCTGCGCCACCACCAAGCTAACGGCCCACTGACCCTGCCGGCCCCGCCGCCTTGCTCCGGTGTCGCCCCGGCGGCTACCCTGCCTGCCTTTCCGCTGCACTGCCTACGATGCCGCTCGCTCATTTTGGTTTGCGCCCATGGCCGGTTCTGGTCGTGGTGGCGCTGATGTCTGTCGTCCCCGCTGCCCACGCCATTTCCAAACGCGACACGGAGAAGGCCGCCGTGCTCGATGCCCGCATGGCCGCCGCCGAAAAGCGTTACCGCGATGCGCTGGTGCTGGTGAACAACTCCGACCCCAAGGGCACCGCCGAAGGCGATGCCGCGCTGGAGGACATGGAAGACGTCATCGACGCCTGCATCAAGCAGCGCGGCTGCCTGGTCGCCAATCAGCTGGCCACCTACAAACGCCTGCTGAAGGCGCGCGCCGATGCCGAAGCGCCGGCCGCCGAAGATCCGCAGGACGACGACACCCTGCTGCAGGCCGACCCGGACCACCTCGGCCCGGCGGCGAACGGCGTGCCCGAGGCGGCGCGTGCTGCCACGCTGCTCAACGACCAGCGCCACGATTTCGACAAGATGGTGCAGTACAACCCTGCCGTGCAGGCCGGCATCCGCCGCTGGCTGACCGACATGCGCCCGGCGCTGCTGACCAGCTACGAGAACTACAGCAACCTGCGCGGGGTGATGTGGCCGGAATGGCAGAAGCGCGGCCTGCCCGAGGCGCTGCTGTTCGGCATCATGGCCAAGGAATCCAACGGCAAGGTGCACGCCAGTTCGCGTGCCGGCGCGGCCGGGTTGATGCAGTTCATGCCGGCCACCGGGCGTCGCTTCGGGCTGGGCCCGGACGGCACCGGCTTCGACACGCGCTTCGATGCACGCAGCGCCGCCGAAGCCAGCGCCGCCTACCTCAACGAGCGCATGGCCGGGCTCAACCGCAACATCGAGCTGGCGCTGGCCGCCTACAACGGTGGCGAAGGCCGTGCCGCGCGCGTGTTCTCGCAGAGCGGCGGGCGCGGGTTCTGGGAGCAGGATGTCTACAACCAGTTCCCGGCCGAAACCAAGGACTACGTGCCGATGGTGATCGCTGCGGCATGGATCTTCCTGCACCCGCGCCAGTACGGTGTGGACTTCGCCAAGCTCGACGCGCAGCCGGCCACGCTGAAGCTGGCCAAGTCGACCACCATCTACGAACTCACCATCTGCCTGGGCAGCATGGGCACGCGCGACGGTTACATGCGTGCGTTGCGCAACCTCAACCCGCGCTATGAATCCGATGGCTGGATCCCGGCCGGCACCGTCATCAACGCCACCAACCGCA
The DNA here is from genome assembly GCF_001013475.1 of Xanthomonas arboricola pv. juglandis. Classification (GTDB taxonomy): domain Bacteria; phylum Pseudomonadota; class Gammaproteobacteria; order Xanthomonadales; family Xanthomonadaceae; genus Xanthomonas; species Xanthomonas arboricola. Next base: position 463,115 of record NZ_JZEF01000001.1, read on the forward strand.
TCGTCAGCCTGTACACGCGCTACTGCGTCAACGGCCCGCGCGCGGACCTGGCGCGCACGCTGATCACCGCCGACCTCAACAGCGCGATCGTGCGCAGCAGCAGCGCCCCCGAGTACGTGCCCAGCGTGGCGGTGGGCGATGTCAGCCCGATGGCCGGTGTGCCGACCACCGTGGCTACCGGCCAGCCGGCGATCGCCAAGCCCAAGGCCAAGCAGGCGCGCAGCTACACCGTCGCCAGGGGTGACACGCTCGGCCGCGTCGCGCAGAAGTACCAGTGCGAGATCAAGGAGCTGGCCAAGGCCAATGGCCTGAAGGCACCGTCGTATGCGCTCAAGCCAGGGCAGAGCATCAAGCTGGCCGGCTGCGATCGCTGAGCAGCGCTTGCAGTGCCGCGTGGGTTAGAGCATCGGCCAGCTGCTTCGGCAAGCTGCGCCGGGCCGCGCTCCGTTAGAAGCGGTAGGGCGCCCCGTAGGAGCGGACCTGGCCGCGACGAAGCAGTCCGGGTAGTTCCGGCACAGGCAAGGCAGTTCCGAATCGGGGGCTGGAGTGCCAAAGGCCCAAGCGCCCCCAGCCTCACTGCGCATGCCACGTCGCGGTCGGGCCCGCTCCTACGCCCGCATCGTCTTGTTAGGAGCCGGACTGGGCATCGGTCTTGTAGCGAGCGAGTCTGGCGGCGATGACACCGTCGCGGCGGCGTTTTCGTCGCAGACCCATGCTCCTGCATCGGAGTAGGCCATCGAATTGATCAGCGGAGATCGTCGGCCAGCGTAGGCCGGCGTACCGCATCGGGGCACTGCGCCGGGCTGCGCCGTGGTAGGAGCGGACCTGGCCGCGACGAAGCAGTCCGGGTAGTTCCAACGTAGCTCTACATCGGAGGCTGGTAGCGCGACATGCGCCTGCGCATTGAACTCCGTCGAGAATGCCCTGTCGCGGTCAGGCCCGCTTCTACGAGGACGTCGCTGCGTTGCATCACTTGCGTACCGGGGCGGGCAATCGCAGGCGCGCCGCTGTGATCACCTCACCTGGCGACGTGCGAGCGCTTGCCCCAAGCGAACCGATGTCTCCGCAGCAAGTCCGCCATCGAGCTTGGCGACACCTGGCGGCAGCAGCACGATCACGGTCGAGCCGTAATTGAAGCGCGCCATCTCCGCAAACTTCTCCAGCACGATGCCCTTGCCGCGATAGTCCTTGCGCGTGATGCGATCGCCATAGCGCGGGATCTCCACGCCGCTCCACACCGTTTCCACGCCCGACACCAGCAGCGCACCCACCATCACCGAGACCATCGGGCCGAAGTCGGTGTCGAAGTGGCAGACCAGGCGCTCGTTGCGTGCGAACAGCCGCGGCACATTGCGCACCGCATCCGGGCCGACGCTGAACAAGCGGCCGGGTACGTGCACAGTCTCGCGCAGGGTGCCGGTCCACGGCATATGCACGCGGTGGTAGTCCTTGGGCGAGAGGTAGACGGTGGCGAACAGGCCGTCGTTGAACGGCTGCGCCGCTTCGGCGTCGCCGAGCAATTCGGCGGCAGTGAACGACTGCCCCTTGGCCTGGAAAATGCGGCCGTTCTCGATCGGGCCGAGCTGGCTGATGCGGCCGTCGGCGGGCATCAGCAGCGCCGCAGGATCGGCGTCGGGCACGCGTGCGCCCGGCTTCAAGGCGCGGGTGAAGAATGCATTGAAGGTGGGATAGGCGCGCGGGTCCGGCTCCAGTGCTTCGCTCAGGTCCACGCCGAACTTGCGCGTGATCGTGTCGATCAACCACTGCTTGGTGGATGGCGTGTCGGAATAGGCCAGCGCGCGCGCCAGCGAGGACAGCAACCGGTGCGGCAGCACGTAGGTCAGGGAAGTGACGAGACTCACGGAGCGGTTACCTTGGTCAGTTGCTGGAGGTCGGCGGCGATCGCCTTGGGGTCGAGCGGGGGACGGATCAGCCCGGCCAGGCGGCCCTGCGGGTCGAGCACGGCGATGCCGGCGGAGTGATCCATGCTGTAGTCGTTGGGATTGTCCGCAAAGCCCTTGCCCGGGACCTTCTGGAACACGAAGCCCAGCGCGGTGGCAAAGCGCTGCAGCGCCGGTACGTCGGCGGTGGCGGCCAGGGTGTCCTTGTGGAAGGCATGCGCGTAGTCGCCCAGGCGTGCCGGCGGATCGCGCTGCGGGTCCACCGACACGAACAGCACGCGCGGGCGCAGGCCATCGGGGATGCTTTCCCACTGCTGCTGCGCCACCGCCAGATCGGTCAGCGTGGTCGGGCAGACGTCCGGGCAGAAGGTGAAGCCCAGGAACACCAGCGTCCAATGTCCCTGCAGCTCACCGGGTACCAGCTGGGTGCCGTCGGACTGGCGCAGGCTGAACTGCGGCAGCGTGCGTGGCTGCGGATAGAAGGTGATGGTCCGGGTGGGCGGCCACGGCGAGCTGGGCGCGGCGCCGAGGAACTTCTGGCCCAGCAACAGCCCCAGGCCGGCGGCCAGCGCCACCAGCAGCACGATGCCGGTATTGCGATTGAACATGGCGGTTTCCAGTGCAACGGACGCTCATGATACCGATCCGACCTCTATAATCGGGGGCCGATTCCTCTTTAGTTGTTGCCATGACTGCCGCCGCGGCCGACGAACTGCACACCATCATCGACCTGATCCGCTACGGCACCAGCCGTTTCAATGCAGCCGGTCTGACCTTCGGCCATAGCTACGACAATGCGCTGGACGAGGCCACCCAACTGGTCCTGCACAGCCTGCACCTGCCGCACGATCTGGGCCCGGCCTATGGCCAGGCGCGTCTGCTGCGCTCGGAAAAGGAGCAGGTGCTGGGCCTGTTTGAGCGCCGCATCAACGAGCGCGTGCCGGCCGCGTACCTGACCGGCGAGGCCTGGTTCGCCGGGCTGAGTTTCAAGAGCGATGCGCGCGCGCTGGTACCGCGTTCGCCGATCGCCGAGCTGATCGAAGCCGGCTTCGAACCCTGGCTGGGCGGCCGCGAAGTCACCCGCGCGCTGGACCTGTGCACTGGTTCGGGCTGCATCGCCATCGCCATGGGCCACTACAACCCGCAGTGGGACGTGGACGGCGTGGACATCAGCGACGACGCGCTGGCACTGGCCGCCGAAAACAAGGCGCGCCTGCATGCCGACAACGTCACCCTGCTCAAGTCGGACCTGTTCGCCGGGCTGGGTGGCCGCCAGTACGACCTGATCGTCACCAATCCGCCGTACGTCACCAACGACGAAACCGACGCACTGCCGCAGGAATATTCCTACGAGCCGGAGCTGGGGCTGCGCGCGGGCGACGATGGCCTGGACCTGGTGCTGAAGATCCTGCGCGATGCGCCGCAGCACCTCAGCGAAGATGGCCTGCTGATCTGCGAAGTGGGCGAGTCCGAGCAGCACCTGATCAAGCTGCTGCCGGAAGTGGATCTGGCCTGGGTCGAGTTCAAGGTCGGGCAGATGGGCATCTTCGCGGTCGAATGCCGCGAACTGATCGCGCACGGCGCGCGCATCGCCGAGCTGGCCAGTGCGCGCTGAGTCGTCCACAACGCGGCCGCAGCTGAGCGATCTGCTGTTGCTGCTGCCGGTGTCCATCTTCGGCGTCGGCATTCCGCTCGGCTTGATCGACGTGGTGTTCCGCCTGTTCGACCCGATGTATGGCGGTCCCTTGCCACAGCGCTTGTTGAGCGCGGCGGCGGAGATCGGCTTCGGCCTGATGGCGTTTTTCGGCCTGGTGTCGGCGTGGATCGTGGTGGTCAGTTCGGATGCGGCCCTGCGTGCGCACCGGCGCCGCACGCTGGTCGTGGCACTCGGCTTGCTGGTCGGAATCGGCGTTGCGCTGTACCTGCTCGCCGATTGGCTGCTCAGCGGACGTATTGAGCTGGATGTGTTCGTGTTGGTGATCAGCGGCTTGTGGGCGGTGGCGCCGATGCTGGTGGCGGCACGTCACCTGCCGCGCATCCTGCGCGCCACGCCACCTGCTGCAATGTTGAGAGGATGCCGTCATGGGCAGTAACAGTTTCGGCCGCCTGTTGACGGTCACCACCTTCGGCGAGTCGCATGGGCCGGCGATCGGCTGCGTGGTCGACGGTTGCCCGCCGGGCCTGGAAATCGCGCCGGAAGACTTCATCCACGATCTGCAGCGGCGTGCATCCGGCAAGAGCCGGCACACCTCGGCACGCCGCGAAGCCGACGAGATCGAGATCCTGTCCGGCGTCTACGAAGGCCGCACCACCGGCACGCCGATCGGTTTGCTGATCCGCAACACCGATCAGCGCAGCAAGGACTACAGCAACATCGCCCAGCAGTTCCGCCCCGGGCACGCGGACTACACCTATTGGCAGAAGTACGGCATCCGCGATCCGCGTGGCGGCGGGCGCTCGTCCGCGCGCGAAACCACCATGCGCGTGGCCGCCGGGGTGATCGCCAAGAAATGGCTCAAGCAGCGCTACGGCGTGCTGGTGCGCGGATTTTTATCGCAGCTGGGCGAGATCCGCCCGACCGGTTTCGACTGGAATGCGGTCGAGGACAATCCGTTCTTCTGGCCGCATGCCGAGCAGGTGCCGGAGCTGGAAACCTACATGGACGCACTGCGCAAGTCCGGCGATTCGGTCGGTGCGCGCGTGGACGTGGTGGCCGGCGGCGTGCCGGCGGGCTGGGGCGAGCCGATCTACGGCAAGCTCGATGCCGAACTGGCCGCCGCCTTGATGAGCATCAATGCGGTCAAGGGCGTGGAGATCGGCGACGGCTTCGCCAGCGCCGCGCAGAAGGGCACCGAACACCGCGACCTGATCACCCCCGAAGGCTTTCTCAGCAATCATGCCGGCGGCATCCTGGGCGGCATTTCCACCGGCCAGGCGATCACCGCCTCGATGGTGCTCAAGCCGACCTCCAGCCTGCGCCTGCCCGGCGCGACCGTGGACGCGGACGGCGCGGTGGTCGATGTGATCACCACCGGCCGCCACGACCCCTGCGTCGGCATCCGCGCCACCCCGATCGCCGAGGCGATGATGGCGCTGGTGCTGATGGACCAGGCCTTGCGTCATCGCGCCCAGTGCGGCGATGTCGGTGAGGTGGCGCCACGCATTCCCGGTCAGGTCGATGTCTGATTCGCGCCGCGCCAAGGTGTGGGTCAGCCAGCCGCTGTTCGACGATGTCGTCGCGCAGTTGGGCGAACATTTCGAGCTGACCACCACCGAGCGCGTCACCACGCATACGCCGGCCGAGCTGGCTGCGCGGCTGGCATCGCTGGACGGTGCGCTGATCACCCTCAACGAGCGTATCGGCGCGGCGGAAATCGCCTCTGCGCCACAACTGCGCGCGATCGCCAATGTCGGCGTGGGCTACAACAATCTGGATCTGGACGCGCTCAGCGCAGCCGGCATCCTGGCCAGCAACACCCCGGATGTACTGACCGAGACCACGGCCGATCTCGGCTTTGCCTTGCTGATGGCCACCGCGCGCCGCATTACCGAAGCCGAGCGCTGGCTGCGCGACGGGCAGTGGGGGCAGTGGTCGTTCAAGACCATGCTCGGTGCCGATATCCACGGCAGCACGCTGGGCATCCTGGGCATGGGCCGGATCGGGCAGGGCATCGCCCGCCGCGGCGCGCATGGCTTCGGCATGCGCGTGCTGTACCACAACCGCAGCCAGCTGCCGGCCACCACCGAACAGGCGCTCGGCGCGCAGTACGTGGACCTCGATACGTTGCTGGCGCAGTCCGATCACCTGGTGCTGGTGCTGCCGTACACCAGGGACTCGCACCACATCATCGATGCCGCAGCGCTGGGCAGGATGCGTTGCACCGCCACGCTGGTGAATATCGCGCGCGGCGGCCTGGTCGATGAAATCGCGCTGGCCGATGCGCTCGCCAACGGGCGCCTGGCCGGTGCCGGTCTGGATGTGTACGAAGGCGAACCTGCCGTCCGTCCCGAACTGCTGGCCCTGCACAACGTCGTGCTCACCCCGCATATCGGCAGCGCCAGCCTGGCCACGCGCCGCGCGATGGTGCAGCTGGCGGTGGACAACCTGATTGCCGCGCTGGGCAAAGGTCCCAATGCCGGCCATCCGCCGAGCGCGTTGAATGCCGATGCAGTGGCCGCTGCCAAACAGGGCGGCGTGCGCGATGGCGACGCGATCAACACCGGCGCCGGCAAAACCGTCACGACCAAACGATAGGGAACCTCCGCGGCCAGCTTTGGAGGTTCCCCGAACCCACTGCGCAAGCGTATTCCCCACTTTCCTTATTCGATAAAGACAATCTCATGAGCAACGAAAACCGTCGTTTCAACGTCGCGGTCGTGGGCGCCACCGGCGCTGTCGGCGAGACCATGCTGAGCATCCTGGCCGAGCGAAACTTCCCGGTCGCCACCTTGTACGCACTGGCCTCGGCGCGCTCGGCCGGCGGGCAGGTGGAGTTCAATGGCGGCAAGGTCGATGTGCTGGACCTGGCCGACTTCGATCCCACCGGCGTGGACATTGCGCTGTTCTCCGCAGGCGGCAGCGTGTCCAAGGAGTACGGCCCCAAGTTCGCCGCCGCCGGTGCGGTGGTGATCGATAATTCCTCCGCGTTCCGCTACGACGACGATGTGCCGCTGGTGGTGTCGGAGGTCAATCCCGAAGCGCTGAAGCAGCGCCCGCGCGGCATCGTCGCCAACCCCAATTGCTCGACCATGCAGATGCTGGTCGCGCTCGGCCCGATCCACCGCAAGTACGGTATCGAGCGCATCAATGTGGCGACCTACCAGTCGGTCTCCGGCGGCGGGCGTTCGGCGATGGAAGAGCTGGGCAAGCAGACCAGCGAGCTGCTGAGCTTCCAGCAGATCGACCCGCAGCGTTTCCCGGTGCAGATCGCCTTCAACCTGATTCCGCATATCGATGACTTCCAGGACAACGGCTACACCAAGGAAGAGATGAAGCTGGTCTGGGAGACGCGCAAGATCCTGGGCGACGAATCCATCCAGGTGAATCCCACCGCGGTGCGCGTGCCGGTGTTCTACGGTCACTCCGAAGCGGTGGCAATCGAAACCCGCGACAAGCTCACCGTCGAAGACGCGCGTGCGCTGCTGGCCGCATCGCCCGGCGTGGAAGTGGTGGACGAGCGCAAGCCGGGCGGCTACCCGACCCCGGTCACGCACGCTTCCGGCAAGGACGCGGTGTTCGTCGGTCGCATCCGTGAGGACCTGTCGCATCCGCGCGGTCTGAATCTGTGGATCGTCTCGGACAACATCCGCAAGGGCGCCGCGCTCAATGCCGTGCAGCTGGCCGAGCTGGTCGCACAGGAAGGCTGAGCAGGGCGACGCGTTGGACCATGCGGCCCCTACTCGCCGGTGTTAATCGAACACGGCCCGCACGCTTGATGTGCGCGAGCGGGCCTGCCTGCGATGGGGATTCGGGGCGTGGAGTTGTGAAACCGTTTACCTTAGTCGCTTCGGATTATTTCTTCGTGGCGTCTATTTTCTTGCGGGCTAGGCAAGTCAGCGAATCGAGCGAGTCATCTGGGCTCTGCTTATCGCTTAGTGCATACGCACGAACCTTGGCGCGCATCCCAGGCTCGGCGCACAGAACACGCGTGCACTCTTCGGCGCGCAAAGATGGGCTGACAAAAAGGCTGGCATTGCCTGGACCCGCCGGGTCCAGGCACGAACGGAGGATAGCTGGCGCTGAGGCTGATGGTGAGGAGGGCTGGTAATTACTTACCACTGTGCACTGCTCGCCTTCGGTTGGCTTTGCTGTGTACCGAACCGCGCCCACTTGGTCATAGCACTTATAAAGCGTCGCGGAGTGCGCATGCGTGCTTATTATAAGTGTCGCCACCATCAGAATTGCGGGCGTGCTGCGGCACGTACTCATTGCGCTCGCTCTACGCACTTGAACCTCAAATTGGCTTCGGGGAAACCGCCAAGAGGACGGCTTTGCTTTGAATCAGTGGAAAGTGTTTCGACAACCTTGCCCTGGCTTGCGCAATGTTCGGACGCTTTGGAGTAGTTCTGCGCTTGAAGCTTGCCGGATGTCTGTGCGCCGGTTTTTCCCTCAGACATGATCCTGTAGCCGTCTTGGCCGTCAGGCACCACTCCAGAAGTGGAAACACAGCCGGCCGTGCAAGCGGCAATTGCTATAGCTGAAATCATGAGCCTCATGTTAGCGGTCCTTGTAGCGAACGGCGGTGCCGGAGAATGTAATCTTCTCCCAGCCTATGGATGTGGAGCTCACAGTGGACATCCCTGAGATGGTGCCAGCCGACTGCGTAGCCGTTCCGTACGCAGTCCCGGTAGAAATCTGGCCGTAGGGTGCCGATCCTTTGCTAGTGAGCACAATTGCATCGGCACCCAATGATGCTGCCTTCTCCCTCATGGCCTTGATTGCTGCCGCCTCTGTGCGCTCTTTGGTGAAATAGTCGTCTGTTGCAGCTACGCCTTCTACCAGTGCGATCACTTCGTGCGCCTTTGCTGGTGGAGAAACCAGTAGCACAACGTGATCCGGTTTGACCGGTTGATAGGTGTTTTCTCCGATGAGAACTGATGTTCCCGATGTCGAGCATCCAGCTAGCACTAGCACTAGCACTACAAGCGCGATTGCTATGCGGTCAAATTTCATCCCCAAACTCCCTGTCAGTTAAGTCGATCGATCCTGCTACGCAGATACACCGTGCCTCCAACGAATGCTAAAAGGTAGATTTATTTGGTGATTTTATGGACGGCGTTCAGGCATGCGTTCGGGCCACCCCCCCCATGAGCAGGGCTGTCTTCACTGGCCTAAACCAAATGGGTCTGAAGTATCTCGCTCAAGCTTGCGAACCCTCATCCGCAGATGCTCAATCTCTTCGTAAACGTCGCCGGAGTGGAATTGTCGCGACTGTTCGAACTCGTTGAGTCTCGACCAGACGTTATCGATTGCGCGTCGATTGGTATCAGCTTGTTGCCGCGCCTGATTTGCCACATACCAGGCATAGTAAGCAAATGCTCCGACGAGCCAAATCCAATCTTGCGGCGATATGCTGACCTCCGGGAAAACTGCCTTCACTATTGCCAAAACTCCCGCAAAGAAAGCTACGACTACAACTAGGCACCCAAGCTCGTAGGCGAAGCTAAGCGCGATCAATGCAGAGAAGCCGCCGACCAACCAGAGTAGCCATTCGCTACGCCCATTCGCTGATATCGAAATGCACATCCAAAGTCCGGCGGCCAGCACCGCCGCAGCCGCTGGATATCGCCAGTACCAGGGCCATTCCCACATGATGGCAAGCTCGCCGCCTGGATTCCTGGTAAGTCCCCACTTCCCCCGCGCAACCATGGATCCTCCTTGCCCTATCAGTTAAGTCGATCAATCCTGTGCGCAGATACACCTTGCCGCTGACGATGGCACCACTGGTTAAGTGAGAATTAGGCACTTTAATATGCTGACCATAGCCAACCTTATTTTCTTCGGAAGATCCGGTTGCGCGCAAATTCTCGTTGCGTAGATCGAGAATCTGCTGACGCAAACAGCGATCAGGGTACTATGAATAGCATGTAATCTGCCATATGCAATGCGCCTGTCATACTCGCGCCCGCGCGCCGCCTGACAAGCAAACACGGCGCAAATCTTCACGTTGGATACGGCGAGCCGCCGCCTTGCGAAGATGGCCGTCCAAACTGGCCGAACATAGATAGCTGCGCACTGTGCCGCACTGCGGCAGCGCGGCCGCATCGACACTCTGCGCGAGCTGGCCGACTTTTTCGCTCATGCAGCGGCTATATTGATGCCCATGAAACATAGGGGCGGGGGCGCGATGCGTCCGATACAAGGAATAGGTGCGCTGCTGCTGATGGCCTGCAGCGGCGCAGCCATGGCGTTGGGCTTGGGCGATATCCGGGTGCTGTCCAGGCCCGGGCAACCGCTGGTGGCCGAGATTCCGGTCATCTCCAATGAGCCGGGCGAACTCGACAACGCACGCGTGGCGCTGGCATCGGCCACCACGTTTGCACGGGTCGGCCTGGAGCGCCCGCAGGGCCTGGTCAGCAACCTGCAATTCCAGTTTGCGCAGGACGCGCGCGGGCGTGCGGTGGTCCGCGTGACCAGCAGCCAGGCAGTGGAGCAGCCGGCGATCAACTTCCTGATCGAGGTAGAGTGGGGCCAGGGCCGGCTGGTGCGCGAGTATTCCGCATTGGTCGATGCGCCCAACACCGCCGCGGCGATCGCCGAGCCAGGCATCGAGGCGCCGCGCGCCGGGGCCAGCAATGCCATCGCACGCGCACCGGCCGCCGCGCCCGCAGCCGCCGCCGAGCGCGCCGGACAGGC
>NZ_JZEF01000001.1:473471-869357 GCF_001013475.1 Xanthomonas arboricola pv. juglandis
CGAGCGCGCCGGACAGGCCGCCGACGCGGCGGCGCCCGGCACGCGTTCCAGCACGCGCGCTGCCGCGCCGGTGCCGGCCGGCGATGCGTTGCCGGCGGTGCGCTCGGGCCAGACCTTGTCGGAGATCGCTGCCGCGGTGGCCCGTTCCAGCGGGCATTCGCTCGACCAGACCATGCTGGCGTTGCTGCGCACCAACCCGGATGCCTTCATCGACGGCAACATCAATCGCTTGAAGCAGGGTGCGGTGCTGCGCACCCCGCAGGAAGATGCGCTGGCGCAGGTCGGCGCTGCCGAAGCGGCAGTGATGGTGCGCGAGCAGGCCGCGCAGTGGCGACAGGCGCGCGCGGCGGTTCCACAGCCGGCCGAGGCCGGTGCCACTGCTGCAACGCCGGCACCTGCCCCAGCTGTCGCGACGCCGGCAGGTGCCGGCGCGCGGCTCGAGATCGCCCCGGCAGTGGCGAGTCAGACCAACACCGCCGGCGCCACGTCCGGCACCAGTGCCGAAGGCGAGGGCGACATGGCGGCCAACCAACAGTTGCAACAGGCCAGGGAAGACATCGCCACCCGCGATGCGGAATTGCAGGATCTGCGCACCCGCGTGGCCGATCTGGAAAAGCTCAAGCAGCAACAGCAAGCCTTGATCGCAATGAAGGACACCGACCTGGCGGCCGCGCAGAAGCGCTTGTCCGAAACGCCGGCCGCGGCACAGCAGGGCAGCGGGTTCCCGCTGTGGCTGATCGGTGGCCTGGTGTTGATCGTCGCGGCGGTCGTCGCCTGGCTGGCGGCACGTCGGCGCAAACCCTCGCCGCTGCCGCCGTTGCCGCAGCGTCAGTTCGACATCGTGCCTGCCGGCGCCACGGCGCTACAGGACGATGCACAGGCCACCGTGCCCAGCGAGCACGATGTGCTGCATGAAACCGAATTCGAGCAGGCGGATCTGCGCGAAGACGAGCGCGCCTACCAGGCGCAACAGCCGCTGTCCGATGTGTTGCGTCGCGAACCGCTGCTGTCCGAGCCTGTCGCAGCGCCGCCGGTGGTTGCCAGCGAGGATTGGCGCTCGCTGCGTGCGACGCCGCCAGCGCCTCCGGTGGTGCAGCCGGAGTTCGCTGCGCCTGAGGAACCGGTGCCGGAGCAGGTGAGGTCCGCGCCTGCGGAGCTTCCGTACGGCCAGCCGCAGGACGTAGACGCCACGCGCGCCGGCAACGATCGCGCGCCGGGCGTACCGCTTGCCTCGGTCGCCACGCAGGACAGCCCGGAGATCGACCCGGTGCCTATCGCCCCGGCCGCTGCGCCCAGCGCGGTGAACAGCAGGGAGTTCGTCTCGGCAGGGCGCGATCGTCTGGAGCTGGCCGTGGCCTACATGGACCTTGGTGACAGGGACACTGCGCGCGGCCTGTTGCTGGAAGTCGCCGCAACCGGCGACGAGGCCAGCCGCGCGGAGGCCGCCGAACTGCTGGAACGCCTGGCATGAGCCCGGCGCTGGACAGCATGGCCGCCGCACGCGAGCGCCGCATCGATTACGTGGAATTCGCCTCGCTCGATCTGGAGGCCAGCCGCACCTTTTTCGAAGCCGTGTTCGGCTGGCAGTTTCAGGCCTATGGCCCGGATTATCTGGCCTTCAACGACGGTCGTCTGGACGGCGGTTTCTATCGCGCCACTGCCGCAGCGCCGGCAGACGCTGGCCCGCTGGTCGTGTTGTATGCCGACGCGCTGGAGCCCATGGCCGAGCAGATCCTTGCCGCCGGTGGCGAGATCGTCAAGCCGGTGTTCGGCTTTCCCGGCGGCAGCCGCTTTCATTTCCGCGAGCCGGGCGGTAGCACGCTGGCAGTGTGGTCCGAGCGCGCGGTCGGCTAGTCCGCGCGCTCCATCGATTCGATAACAGGCAGGTTCCGATGCGTTACGCGCTGGGCGTGGAGTACGACGGCAGCGAGTTTCAGGGCTGGCAGCAGTTGGGCGAACATGGCGGGCCGAGCGTACAGGCCAGCCTGCAGGCGGCGCTGTCCTCGGTGGCCGATGCCCCGGTGCAGGTGGTGTGCGCAGGCCGCACCGATGCCGGCGTGCATGGCGAATGCCAGGTGGTGCATTTCGACAGCGATGCGCGCCGCGAGCCGCGTGGCTGGATGCTGGGCACCACTGCGCGCCTGCCGCCCTCGATTGCGGTGCGCTGGTGCGTGCCGGCCGCCGCCGACTTCCATGCGCGGTTTTCCGCACGCGCACGCCGCTACCGGTATCGCCTGCTGAATCGGCAGATACGCCCGGCGCTGTATCGCCAGACCTTGAGCTGGGAACGGCGCCCGCTGGATGCCGATGCCATGCACGCAGCCGCGCAGGCCTTGCTGGGCGAGAACGACTTCAGCGCATTTCGCAGCGTGCAGTGCCAGGCTCTGCATGCACGCCGCAACCTGCAGGCCATCAGCGTGCAACGCATCGGCGAGGTGGTGGAGGTGCAGGTCCAGGCCAATGCATTCCTTCATCACATGGTGCGGAATATTGTTGGCTCGCTGATCCTGATCGGAACCGGGGAACAACCGGGCGACTGGATCGCGACGTTGCTGGCCGGCCGCGACCGCACGGTGGCCGGGCCGACAGCGCCGCCACAAGGCCTGGTCTTCGTCGGGCCGCTGTATCCCGCAGAGTGGCATCTGCCCGCTGAGGTAACCCAATGAATCGATCGCTGTACCGCACCCGTATCAAGTTCTGTGGCATGACCCGCGCCGGTGATATTCGACTGGCCGGCGAGCTGGGTGTGGACGCGGTAGGTTTCATCTTTGCGCATGGCAGCCCGCGCCGCGTGGCGCCGGCCGAAGCCCGCGCGATGCGCCAGGCCACTGCGCCGATGGTCGATGTGGTGGCGCTGTTCCGCAACAACTCCAAGGAAGAAGTGCGCGAGGTGGTGCGCACCGTACGTCCGACCTTGCTGCAGTTCCATGGCGAGGAAGACGACGCGTTCTGCCGCAGCTTCAACCTGCCCTATCTGAAGGCGGTGCCGATGGGCAGCGGCGGGATGAATGGCGAGGACGCCAACGCGCGAACCTTGCAGCTCGCCTTCCCCAATACCGCGGGTTTCCTGTTCGATAGCCATGCGCCCGGTGCAGGCGGCGGTACCGGCAAGACCTTCGATTGGTCGCGCCTGCCGACCGGCCTGCATCGCCCGTTTCTGCTGGCCGGCGGCATCACCGCCGACAACGTGTTCGATGCGATCGTGGCAACGCTGCCATGGGGTGTGGACGTGTCCAGCGGCGTGGAGCTGGCGCCCGGCATCAAGGACGGCCACATGATGCGCAAGTTCGTCGAAGAAGTGCGCCGGGCCGATTGTCACGAGATGGGGTGAGTTGGGGATTCGGGAATCGGGAATCGGGATTGGGGAATCGGAGTAGGCAGTCTGCTTCGTTTTTTTGATTGCCCTAGATTTTTCGTGTCCTCCGATGATTGATTGCTTAGTCGTAGTCTCTCCGATCACTGAGCGTTCCAATCAGGCGCCTGCGGCATCCGTGGTGCGCTGCTGATCTTCTGAAAGCGCGCTACGTAACCAGCCGGCAAGCTGGTCGATGCGTGGATCCGGGTTGCGCCTCGCGGCGCACAATACCCAGCGGCCGCGGGTTGGCGTGAAGCCCCAGGGCGCCAGCAGGCGTCCGGCGGCCAGGTCCGCGGCGACCAGCGGTTGCGGTGCGATCGCCACGCCCAGGCCGGCGGCGGCGGCTTCCAGCAGGTAGACCAGATGTTCGAATTCGGTGCCGAAGCGCAGTGCTTCGGCTGCCACGCCGTGGCTTTGTGCCCATTCCGGCCAGGCCTGCGGGCGCGAGCGGGTGTGCAGCAAGGCGTGATCGAGCAGGGCGGCGGGCGCTTTGCCAGCGAGCTGCGTCGCCGATGCCAGCTGCGGACTCAACACCGGACCGATCCACTCCACCCCCAGCTCGTGCACCTGCCAGTCGCCCGGCCAGGGCGGGGTGTCCAGCAGCAGTGCCGCATCCAGGCCGTCCAGGTCCGGGCCGGGCGCCTGCTCGTTGGCCGACAGGTGCAGGCGCACCTGCGACAGATCCCGCTGCAGCCGGCCCAGCCGCGGGATGACCCAGCGCGCGAGCAGGCTACCCGAGCAGCCCAGCACCAGCGGCGCCTCGCTGCTGGGGCGCCGCAATGCCGCCCAGGTGTCGCCGATCAGCGCAAAGCCCTCACCGGTCGCATCGCGCAGCCGGACGCCGGCAGGCGTCAGCACCAGGCCGCGGCCCTGGCGGGTGAACAGCGCCGCGCCCAGGGCCTGTTCCAGCGAGCGCACATGCCGGCTGATGGCGCCGTGGGTCACGTGCAACTCCTGCGCGGCCCGGCTGACGCTTTGCAGACGCGCGGCGGATTCGAACGCGCGTAGCGCTGCCAGCGGTGGAAGCAGGGTGCTCATATGTGAGTCCAGGTCACAGGTTGCGGCAATCTTATCGATTTATCGCGCGCCGTGGCTGCGCTACAGTAATGCTTCTTGTATGACCGCATCGCTGCAGAGGATTCCCATGTCGGCCCAGCCCATCAGTGACTTTCACGCCTATCCGGACGCTGCCGGCCACTTCGGCAAGTTCGGTGGCCGGTTCGTCGCCGAGACCTTGATCGGCCCGTTGCAGGAACTGGCTGCCGCCTACGACCAGGCGCGCCAGGATCCGGCCTTCATTGCCGAGTACGACAAGGATCTCAAGCATTACGTCGGCCGGCCCAGCCCGATTTACCACGCCGAGCGCCTGAGCCGCGAAGTGGGCGGCGCGCAGATCCTGCTCAAGCGCGAGGACCTGAACCACACCGGCGCGCACAAGATCAACAACACCATCGGCCAGGCCCTGCTGGCCAGCCGCATGGGCAAGACCCGCATCATCGCCGAGACTGGTGCCGGCCAGCATGGCGTGGCCAGCGCCACGGTCGCCGCACGGCTCGGCCTGGAGTGCGTGGTCTACATGGGTGCCACCGACATCGAGCGGCAGAAGATCAACGTCTACCGCATGAAACTGCTCGGCGCGACGGTGATCCCGGTGACCTCCGGCTCGGCCACGCTCAAGGACGCGCTCAACGAGGCGATGCGCGACTGGGTCACCAACGTGCAGGACACCTTCTACATCATCGGCACCGTGGCCGGCCCGGATCCGTATCCGCGCATGGTGCGTGATTTCAATGCGATTGTCGGCCGTGAAGCGCGCGCGCAGATGCTGGAAGACTTCGGCCGCCTGCCGGATGCGATCAGCGCCTGCGTCGGCGGCGGCAGCAATGCGATCGGCCTGTTCCATGCCTTCCTCAACGACCCGGGCGTCAAGATCTACGGCGCCGAAGCGGCCGGCGACGGCATCGCCAGCGGCCGTCATGCGGCGTCGATCGCGGCCGGGCGCCCCGGTGTGCTGCATGGCAACCGTACCTATGTGATCTGCGACGACGACGGCCAGATCACCGAAACCCATTCGATCTCCGCCGGGCTGGATTACCCGGGCGTGGGCCCGGAACATTCGTTCCTGTCCGACAGCGGCCGCGCGGTCTATCAGGGCATCACCGACGACGAAGCGATGGCGGCCTTCCATCTGCTGGCGCATACCGAAGGCATCCTGGCCGCGCTCGAATCCAGCCACGCGGTGGCGCAGTCGATCAAGCTCGCGCGCGAGATGCCCAAGGACGCGTTGATCCTGTGCAACCTGTCCGGCCGCGGCGACAAGGACGTGCACACCATCGCTGCGCGCGAAGGCGTGCAGGTCTGATGCCACTGCGGCGCGTCACCGTGACCGCGCTGGCCGACCAACCGGGCGAGCAGGAGCTGCTGTTCGCCTGGCTCGACCGCTGGGCGCCGCAGATCCGCAGCTGCTCGGAAAACAGCGGCTGCGGCTGCTGCCTGGACAGTTTCGACCTCGAGGTCGAGGCCCAGGCATTGACCGAACTGCCGCCTGCCATGTACCAGGACATCCATTGAAGCGGTCGCACCGCCTCTAACTTTCTTGCAAGGTCTTTCAATGCGTCGTATCGACGAAACCTTCCAGCGCCTGCGCGCCGATGGCCGCAAGGCGCTCATCCCCTTCATCACCGCCGGCGACCCGTCGCTGGAAGCCACCGTACCGGTCATGCACGCGCTGGTGCGTGCCGGTGCCGACGTCATCGAACTGGGCGTGCCGTTCTCCGACCCGATGGCCGACGGCCCCACCATCCAGCGCAGCTCCGAGCGCGCGCTGGGCCGTGGTGCCGGCCTGGCCTACGTGCTGGAGGCGGTGCACGAATTCCGCCGCGAAGACGCCACCACACCGGTGGTGTTGATGGGCTACCTCAACCCGATCGAGATCCACGGCACCCGGCGCTTCGCCGAAGCCGCCGTCGCTGCCGGTGTGGATGGACTGCTCCTGGTCGATCTGCCGCCCGAAGAGGCGGCCGAGACCCGCGCCATCTTCACCGAGGTCGGCCTGGCCCTGATCGCGCTGGCCTCGCCGACCACCAGCGAGCAGCGCCTGGACATGCTGTGCAGCAGCGCCCAGGGCTATCTGTACTACGTCAGCTTCGCCGGCGTCACCGGCGCCTCGAATCTGCTCGACACCCATGCCGCCAGCGACCGCCTGCGCCAGCTGCGCCGGCGTGCCGGCGCTCCGGTGGTGGCCGGCTTCGGCATCAAGGACGCCGCCAGCGCCGCCGCGATGGCCGTCGACGCCGAAGGGGTGGTGGTCGGCAGCGCCCTGGTCGCCGCGCTGGCCGAAACCACCGACGTCCGCAGCGCCCGCGAACGCGCCGAAGCCTTCCTGGCCCCGCTGCGCCAGGCGCTCGACCAGGCCTGAAGCCAACGCCGCATTGCCCCTGCGATGGAGGCGGCGCGGCCTGCGCGCAACCGGTGCGCCTGCCTTGGAGTGCCCGCGCGGCAGGCGCTGGCCGGGCCACGCTGGCCCCGCATTTAGCCTCCGCGCTACCTCGGCTTTCTCCCGGCGCGTTAGACTGTCGCCCCTCTGCGGCCCGCATGGCCGCCCTGCATGGATTGTCATACACGCATGAGCTGGCTCAGCAAATTGATGCCCTCCGGCATCCGCACCGAGAACACCCCGGCCAAGAAGCGCAGCGTCCCCGAGGGCCTGTGGGAGAAGTGCAGCAACTGCGGCAGCGCGCTGTACGGCCCCGAGCTCGAGGAGAACCTCGAGGTGTGTCCCAAGTGCGACCACCATATGGCGATCCGCGCGCGCGCGCGCCTGAACTCGCTGTTCGATCCCGACACCGCGACCACCGAGATCGCCGCCCAGCTGGGCCCGGTCGACGTGCTCAAGTTCAAGGACCAGAAGCGCTACGGCGAGCGCATCAAGGCCAGCCAGAAGAGCAGTGGCGAGTACGATGCACTGATCGCCATGCGCGGCACGCTCAAGGGCAATCCACTGGTCGCCGCGGCCTTCGACTTCGCCTTCATGGGCGGCTCGATGGGCTCGGTGGTCGGCGAGCGCTTCGCACGCGCGGCCGAAGTGGCGCTGGAAGTCGGCTGCCCGTTCGTGTGCTTTTCCGCCAGCGGCGGGGCGCGCATGCAGGAGGGCCTGTTCTCGCTGATGCAGATGGCCAAGACCTCCGCCGCGCTCGGTCGCCTGCGCGAAGCCGGCCTGCCGTACATCTCGGTGCTGACCCATCCCACTACCGGTGGCGTGTCGGCCTCGTTCGCGATGCTGGGCGATATCAATATTGCCGAGCCGCATGCCCTGATCGGCTTCGCCGGCCCGCGCGTGATCGAGCAGACCGTGCGCGAGACCCTGCCGGAAGGCTTCCAGCGTTCGGAGTTCCTGCTCGACCACGGTGCCATCGACCAGATCTGCGACCGCCGCGACCTGCGCGACCGCATCGCCGATCTGACCGCGATGATGATGCGCCAGCCGCATCCGCAGGACGCGGCCGCATGAGGCCAGTGGTTGCGCGCATGCGCGACACCGTCGCACGCGCCGCTGCGCGTGCGTCCACCCGTAGGCAGGAACACCGCAACGCATGAGCAGTCGCAAGTATTTTGGAACCGACGGCATCCGCGGTCGGGTCGGGCAGGGCGTGATCTCGGCCGATTTCGTGCTGCGGCTGGGCAATGCGCTCGGTCGGGTGCTGACCCAGGGCCGCAGCAAGCGCCCGCTGGTGCTGATCGGCAAGGACACCCGGATCTCCGGCTACATGTTCGAAGCCGCGTTGGAAGCCGGCCTGGTCGCCGCCGGCGCCGACGTGCAGCTGATCGGCCCGATGCCGACCCCGGCCATCGCCTTCCTGACCAACACCCTGCGTGCCGACGCCGGCGTGGTGATCAGCGCTTCGCACAACCCGCATTACGACAACGGCATCAAGTTCTTTTCTGCCGAAGGCGAGAAGCTCGACGACGCCACTGAAGCGGCGATCGAGGCCGCGCTGGACGAGCCGTTCCACACCGTGGAATCGGAGCGCCTGGGCAAGGCGATCCGCACCCGTGATGCGATCGGCCGTTACATCGAGTTCTGCAAGGCCAGCGTGGCGCGCGGGTTCACCCTGCACGGCCTGAAGATGGTGCTGGATTGCGCGCATGGCGCGACCTATCACATCGCGCCGATGCTGTTTCGCGAGCTGGGTGCGGACGTGGTCGTCATCGGTGCCGCACCGGACGGGCTCAATATCAATGCTGGTGTCGGCTCCACCCATATCGACAACCTCGCCGCCAAGGTGCGCGAGAGCGGTGCGCAGCTCGGCATCGCCTTCGATGGTGATGGCGATCGCGTGCTGATGGCCGACGACCAGGGCAACCCGGTCGATGGCGACGATCTGCTCTACGTGCTCGCGCGCTCCTGGCAGGCCAGCGGCCGGCTCACCGGCACCGTGGTCGGCACCTTGATGACCAACTACGGTCTGGAACAGGCGCTGGCCACATTGCACATCCCGTTCCAGCGCGCCAAGGTCGGCGACCGCTACGTGCACCAGGCCCTGGTCGAGGGCGGCGGCACGCTGGGCGGCGAAACCTCCGGCCACCTGCTGTGCCTGGATCGCGCCACCACCGGCGATGGCATCGTCAGCGCGCTGCAGGTGCTCGAGGCGCTGGGGCGCGACGGGCAGAGCCTGCGCGAGGCCCTGAGCAGCCTGAGCAAGGTGCCGCAGAAGACCGTCAATGTGCGGCTGGGGGGCGGGGCGGCCAAGGCAATCGTGGAGGCGGCCGGCGTGCAGCAGGCGCTGCAGCAGGCGCAGGCCGCCGTGCAGGGCCGTGGGCGCGCGTTCCTGCGTCCGTCCGGCACCGAGCCGGTGGTGCGCGTGACCGTGGAAGCCGACGACGCCGGCCTGATGCAGGACACGCTCGACCGTCTCTCCGGAGCCGTGCGTGACGCGGCGTGAGTCGCTGATCATTGGTGTGTGCGTGGTCTTTGCCAAGGCCGCGACGTTCTACCTGTTGTATCGCCTGCTGTCCTGAGCGGCAGGCCTTCCTTTCGACTTCCCGACTTCAACTGCAGATATCCGTATGAGCGCCCGCATCCCGACCCTGGACATCACCCGTTTCGACAGCGACCGCGACGCCTTCGTCGCCGAGCTCGGCGCGGCCTATCGGCAGTGGGGCTTTGCCGGCATCCGCAACCACGGCATCGCGCAGGCCGACATCGACGCGGCGTATGACGTGTTCAAGGCGTTCTTCGCACTGCCCGAAGAGGTCAAGCGTCGCTATCACGTGGAAGGCAGCGGCGGTGCGCGCGGCTATACCGCGTTCGGCGTGGAGACCGCCAAGGATTCCAAGCATTTCGATCTGAAGGAGTTCTGGCATATCGGTCGCGAGATCGCGGACGATTCGCCGTACCGCGCGGTGATGGCGCCGAATCTGTGGCCCGAAGAAGTCCCCGGCTTTCGTGAGCGCGGCTATCGCCTGTACCAGCAGCTGGACCACCTGGGCTGGCGCGTGCTGTCGGCACTGGCGCTGCATATCGGCCTGCCGCAGGACTATTTTGTCGACAAGACCAACAACGGCAACTCGATCCTGCGGCCGATCCACTACCCGCCGATCACCAGCGACGACATCCCCAACGTGCGCGCCGGTGCGCACGGCGACATCAATTTCATCACCCTGCTGGTGGGTGCCAGCGCGGCCGGTCTCGAAGTGCGCTCCAACGATGGCGAGTGGGTGCCGTTCACTGCCGACGCCGACACCATCGTGGTCAACATCGGCGACATGCTGCAGCGCCTGACCAACCATGTGTATCCGTCCACCATCCATCGCGTGGTCAACCCGCCGGGCGAACAGGCGCGCAAGCCGCGCTATTCGGTGCCGTTCTTCCTGCACCCCAATCCGGATTTCCTGATCGACGTGCTGCCTTCGTGCATCACCGCCGACAATCCGAGCCGTTATCCCGAGCCGATTACCGCGCACGGTTTTCTGGAAGAACGTCTGCGCGAGATCAAGCTGAAGTAATCCGTTCGCAGCCGCGACAGCGCAGCCAGCGGCTGCGCTCGCAGCATCGGCAATGACCGCCGCCACAGTTTGATTCATAAAATTCTGCTGGCGGCTGGTTAAAGCTTGCATTCACCTCAGCCGATAACCCAGTCTGATCGCTAGCGCGACGTCGGACTCGCCTGGCGTGCGCTGCCGATTGCACTAGGCTTGGGGGGCGCATGCGGACGCAGTGGTTCAAACGGATCGGCCCGGTTGCGGGGTTGCTGGCGTACAGCGCCGCAAGCTATGCGTCGGCGACGCCGCTCAGCGTCACCGTTGTCGATGCCAACGGCATGTTGGTCGATGCGGTGGTGAGTCTGGAGCCGGCACGTCCGGTGGTCGCCGGCGGGGCGCCCAGAACCGTCGAGATGGACCAGGTCAATTCGCAGTTCGTGCCTGCGGTGCTGGCGGTGCGCACCGGCACCCTGGTGCGGTTTCCCAACAACGACCAGATTCGCCATCAGGTCTATTCGTTCTCTGCCGCAAAGCGGTTCGAGTTGCCGCTGTTCCAGGGCAGCACTGCCGCGCCGGTGCGCTTTGACCAGGCTGGGCTGGTGACGGTGGGTTGCAATATCCACGACTGGATGCTGGGCTATATCGTGGTGGTGGACACGCCGTATTTCGGCAAGACCGGCAGCGACGGTCGCGTGCAGCTGGATGCGCCGGCAGGCAACTACACCTTGCGGGTCTGGCATCCGCGCATCAAGGGCGCCGCGCTCGCCGCGCCGGTGGCGCTTGCGCGCGAGGCCGTGCAACGGCGCGTGACCTTGCAGACCAGCGGCCCCGTACCAGCGGTGGCACCTCCGGATGCGCGGGTGCGCGCGCTGCAGGACAAGTTCCGCCGCGCCGACCCGCAGAAGCCCAAGCCATGAAGGCCATGCGCCTGCATACCCGCATCGCGGCGTTTCTGGTGCTGGTCGTGCTCGCCACGCAGGCGTTGACCTTCATCGCGGTGCAGGTCGCCACCGAGCGCAGCGTCAAAGCGCAACTTGGCGAAGAGCTGCAGATCGGCGAGCGCGTCTGGCAACGCATCAATCTGCGCCGCGACGAACAGCTGATGCAGTCGGCCTCGGTGCTGGCCGACGACTTCGGTTTCCGCGCGGCCGTGGCCAGCGGCGATGTGCCGACCATGCAATCGGCATTGCGCAACCACGCCGCGCGCATGTCGGCGCAGACCGCGCTGCTGCTGGCGCCGGATGGCGAATTTTTGACCGGGCTTGCCGATCTGCCGCAAGCCGAACAGCTGCGCGCAGTGCAGACCCTGCTGCAGCAGGCGCAGCGCGATGGGCGCGCGGTTGGCGTGGTCGCACTGGACCAACGCATCGTGCGGCTGGCGGTGGTGCAGGTACTGGCACCGAGCCGGGTGGGCTGGATCGCGATCGGCAACGAATCCGGCGACGGTCTCGCGCAGGATTTCCGTTCCACCACCGGGCTGGATGCGACCTTCTTCACCGATGGTCCGCCGGTGCGGGTGCTGGCGTCCACGCTGGAGCCGGCCGCGCGCGCCGAGTTCGCGCAGCAGTTGCCGACCGCCGAACGCGCGCAGGGCGCGGCGGTCGCGTTGACGCTGGCCGAGTCGCGTTACCTGGTCAAATTGCAGTCGATCCAGGGCGACAGCCATGTGCGGGTCGCGCTGCAGGCCTCGCTGGATCGCGCGGTGGCGCCTTATCGTGTGCTCAAATTGCGCATCCTGCTGTTGGCGGGCCTGGCCACGGCTGCGGCGCTGGGTGTGGCGATCTTCCTGGCGCGCAGCGTCAGCAGGCCGGTCGCGCAGCTGGTGCAGGCAGCGCGGCGCATCCAGCGCGGCGACTACCACACCGCGGTCGAGGTGCCATCCGGGCGCGAACTGGCCGAGTTGGCCGACAGCTTTGGGCGCATGCAGCAGCAGATCGCCAGTCGCGAGCAGCACATCCTGCATCAGGCGCGCCACGATGCCCTGACCGGTCTGCCCAATCGCATCTGGTTGCTGGAGCGGCTGAAGGACGTGGTGGAGCAGACCGTGGCCTCCGGCGGCACGGCCGCGGTGCTGATCCTGGATCTGGAACGCTTCAAGGAACTCAACGACAGCTTGGGCCACGATTTCGCCGACCAGGTCCTGGTCGAAGCAGGCCGCCGCCTTGCCGACGTGGTGCAGGAACCCAATCTCGTCGGGCGGCTGGGCAGCGACGAATTCATGGTGGTGGTGGCGCAGACCGATGTCACCACCGTGCAGCAGGATGCACAGCGCTTGCTGCTGCAGTTGCGCCGCCCGCTGGCGCTGCCGCAGGCGCGCATCCAGCTGGAGGCCAGCATCGGCATCGCCCTGATTCCCGAACACGGCGCCGATCCGGACACCTTGTTGCGGCGCGCGGACATCGCGCGTCGCCAGGGCGGCAACGTCACCACCGTCGGCGCCAGCGTGTATCGCCTGGGCCAGGACGAGCAGCATCTGCGCCGGCTGCGCCTGACCGGCGATCTGCGTCAGGCCATCGGCGGCAACGAACTGACCTTGCGCTTCCAGCCCAAGATCTGCCTGCGCAACGATCGCGTCGAACAGGTCGAGGTGCTGGTGCGCTGGCAGCACCCGGTGCTCGGGGCGATCGGCCCGGACGAATTCATTCCGCTGGCCGAGCACTCCGGCGTGATCCATCCCTTGACCCGCTTCGTGCTGGACGAGGCGCTGCGCTGCCAGGCGCAATGGCGCAGGCAGGGGCTGGAACTGGGCATGGCGATCAATCTCTCCGCACTGGATCTGTCCGACCCCGGCCTGCCGGATTACGTGCGTGGCCGTCTGGAGCATCATGCGGTGCCGGCGCAGTCGGTGACGCTGGAACTGACCGAAAGCGCGCTGATGCGCGATGTCGAATCCGCGCTGCACATGCTGCATCAGCTGCGCAGCGTCGGCGTGCGCCTGTCCATTGACGACTTCGGCACCGGTTATTCCTCGTTGGCGCAGCTAAAGCGCATGCCGGTGAACGAATTGAAGATCGACAAGAGCTTCGTCATGCAACTGGCCGAGGGCACCGACGATGCGTTCATCGTGCGCAGCACGATCGATCTCGGGCACAACCTGGGCTTGAGCGTGATCGCCGAAGGCGTTGAGAACGCCACCGCGCTGGGGCTGCTGCGCGGTTATGGCTGCGACATGGTGCAGGGCTATCTGTATTCGCCGCCACTGGAAGAAGTGCCGCTGGTCGCCTGGTGCATGCGGCAACTCGATCTGGCGCCGGCGGCGCAGGCAGGAGTGCATCGATGAGCAAATGGCGGGGCGCGCTGCTGTCTGCAGCGCTGGCCGGGCTGGCCAGCGCACCCGCGTCGGCGATCGCCGGCGACGGGCGCCTGCTCGCCACCGGTGGCGTGTCGATGATCGAAGGCAGCAGCGGTGGCGGCATCGTGCCGTGGGCCACGCTGTCGGGCTACGGCACCCGCGACGAACTGGGCAGCGTGCTGTTCGCCACGCATGTGGACAGCGGCGATTACCGGCTCGACGTGCAAGGTGCCGCGCTGACGGTCGGCAACCGGCTGGAACTTTCGCTGGCGCGGCAACGGCTGGATCTGGGCACCCTGCAGGATCGGCTAGGCCTGCCATGGAATGCGCTTGGCCAGGACGTGTTCGGCGCCAAGCTGCGGGTCTACGGCGATCTGGTCTACGGACATGCGCCGCAGGTCAGCGTGGGCGTGCAGTACAAACGCCTGCGCAATGGCACGCTGCCGCTGGCGATCGGCGCGCGCGACGATCACGGTACCGATGTGTATGTCAGCGCCAGCCGCTTGTTCCTGCAGGCCGCGGGCGGCTATCAATTGCTGCTCAACGGCACCTTGCGCGCGACCCGCGCCAATCAGACCGGCTTGCTCGGTTTCGGCGGCGATCGTCGCAACGCCTATCGGCTGGTTGGCGAAGCCAGCGCCGCCGTCGTGCTGTCGCCGGCGTGGGTGGTCGGCGTGGAGTATCGCGACAAGCCCGATAATCTCGGCTTCGCCCGCGAGCAGGCCTGGGCGGATGCATTCGTGGCCTGGTTTCCCAGCAAGCATGTGTCCCTGACCGCGGCCTGGGCCGAGCTTGGCGACATCGCCACGCTTACCGACCAACGCGGTCCCTATCTTTCCCTGCAGGTGGCGTTCTGATGAATCGACGGCTGCGCTGGCCCTTGCTGTGCATGCTGGCGCTGATGAGTGCCTGCGCCACCACGCAACCGCGCCCCACGCTCTACGACGAACTCGGCGGGCAGGCCGGGATCGAAGCGCTGGTGGAAGCCATGCTGTCGCGCATCGCCGACGACCAACGCATCGTCGACAAGTTCGCGCGCGTCAACATCGTGATGCTCAACGAGCGCCTGGTGCAAAAGTTCTGCCATGTCGCCGACGGCCCGTGCCCGGATACCGCCAAGTCGATGCAGCAGGCGCATGCGCACCTGGCCATTCGCGAAGGCGATTTCAATGCGCTGGTGGAGGATCTGAACTGGGCGATGGATCAGCGCAAGATTCCGCGCCGCACGCAGAACCGTCTGCTGGCGCGGCTGGCGGCCATGCATGGCGAAATCGTCAATCACTGAGGGTGTCGCATCGCTGCCGCGCGCAGTGATGGACGCGCGTGGTCGCTGCTCGTAACACCATGTTTCCAGCCACGGACTGCGGCGCTGGGCGGGGCCGTTCACAGCATCCGACGTCCGCTCGCGACGTATTGCCAGTCGCCCTGCGCTGCAGACAGGAGCGAGGCTGCGGCCGGTATCGGTCTTGGCTATACGGACAAGCTGGCTGCTGCAAGCGGCGCGCGGTCACGGGTATGTGGCTGCGCAGGCAAGACGCTGCAGGCAGCCGATGCGCCGCCGCCTCTCACTGCAACGGACGCACCCGCTGCGATCCGCGCGCCATCAGGCGCAGTGCGAGCGCATGCGGCACCACGCGCAAGACCGCATTGACCAGACGATAGCGCCAGCCCGGCACGGCCAGTACCTGGCCGCGTTCCAGCGCGGCAATGCCGTACTCGGCAACGTCGTCGGACTGCAGCCACGCCCAGTGGGGCAGGGTGGACATCGCCGCGCGGGTGCCGGTGACATCGTGAAACTCCGACCAGGCAAAGCCGGGACACAGCGCGCAGACCTTGACCGCGCAGTCGGCGTTCTCCAGTGCCAGCGATTCGCTGAAGCGCAGCAGGAAGCTCTTGCTGGCTGCGTACAGCGTCTGCCCGTCGGCACTCGGCGTCAGTGCGGCGAACGAGGCCACATTGAGGATGCGGCCCTGGCCGCTGGCACGAATCATCGGCAAGAGCCGCCAGGTCAGTTCGCACACCGCGCCCACCATCACCTGCAGAAAGCGTGCGTGCGTGGCCCAGTCATTGTGCAGATAGCGGCCCGGCACGCCGTAGCCGGCGTTGTTGACCAGGGTGCCCACCGTCCAGCCATTGCGCTGGATCTGCGCAACCAATGCTTCGACCGCGGCGGGATCGCCCAGATCGGCCGGCACCACTTCCACCCGCACCAAGGGCCGCAACTCCTCGGCCAGCGCCTGCAGCCGGTCGACCCGGCGCGCGGTCAGGATCAGCGGCACGCCACGCCTTGCATAGGCACGCGCAATCTCGCGGCCGATGCCGCTGGAGGCGCCGGTGACCAGCGCGAAGACAGGCGAAACGGACATGGCAGGTTCCTGCTGGAGGAGGGGGAGGACAGGCAACGGACAGAAGTGTGCCGGCTGCCGACAGGGCATGGGCTATTCTGTCGCCTGTCTTCCACTCAGGAACCTGCGCCTGATGCGTCGAAAGATCGTTGCCGGAAATTGGAAGCTGCATGGCAGCCGCGCCTTCGCCACCGAACTGGTGGCCCAGATCGCCGCACACATGCCCCTGGAGGGTGTCGATGTCGTCATCCTGCCGCCACTGCCTTATCTGGGCGACCTGATCGAGGATTTCGAGGAACACCATCTGTGTTTCGGTGCCCAGGATGTCAGCAGTAACGAGAAGGGCGCCTATACCGGTGAAGTCTCGGCCACGATGCTGGTCGATGTCGGTGCCGAGTACGGGCTGGTCGGCCACTCCGAACGGCGCCAGTACCATCGTGAGAGCAGTGAGCTGGTGGCGCATAAATTCGCCGCCGCCATGCATGCCGGGCTGATTCCGGTGCTGTGCGTGGGCGAGTCGCTGGAGCAGCGCGAGGCCGACCAGACCGAGGCGGTGCTGCGCGCCCAGCTCGAGCCGGTGCTGGCGCTGGTGGGCAGCGCGGGCTTTGCCCGCGCCGTGCTCGCTTACGAGCCGATCTGGGCCATTGGCACCGGCCGCACCGCCAGCCCGGAGCAGGCGCAGGCGGTGCACGCGTTCCTGCGTGGCGAAGTCGCGAAGGCGGATGCTAGAATCGCTGATTCTCTGCCCATCCTGTACGGGGGCAGTGTCAAGCCCGATAACGCCAGCGAGCTGTTTGCGCAGCCCGACGTCGATGGCGGGCTGGTCGGAGGCGCCTCGCTGGTCGCCGAGGATTTCCTGGCCATCGCGCGTGCGGCGGCCGCTTGTTAACCCATTAAGTTTTGTCCGGGGACGGATTTCGAAATGCTGATGTTGATCCTCAATGTGGTCTACGTGCTGGTCGCGCTGGCGATGATTGCGCTGATCCTGATGCAGCGTGGTGCGGGTGCGGCAGCCGGTTCTGGCTTCGGCGCCGGCGCGTCGGGCACCGTGTTCGGCTCGCAGGGTGCGTCGAACTTCCTGTCCAAATCGACCAAGTGGCTGGCGGTGGTGTTCTTCAGCATCAGCCTGTTCATGGCGTGGTACGCCACCCACGGCGCACGTCCGACCGACCAGAACCTGGGCGTGATGTCGCAGTCGGCCACCCCGGCGCCTGCCGCCGCGGGCGAGCTGACTCAGCCGTTGCGGCAGGCGCCGGCCGCCGGCGCAGTCCCGACCGCGCCTTCGCAGCCAGTGCCTGCCGCAACTCCGGCTGCAACGCCGGCGCAGTCTGCACCGGCACAGCAGGTGCCCACGGCACGCGAAGAAAACGCTTCAGAACCAGCACAAAAACGCTGAAGCCGGTTACAATACGCTGCGCACTGGGATGCCCAGCGGCGCAACGTATGCCCAGGTGGCGGAATTGGTAGACGCACTACCTTGAGGTGGTAGCGACTTAGGTCGTAGGGGTTCGAGTCCCCTCTTGGGCACCATTGTTTGGCTGCAGTTCCTGCGCATCGCTGGTCGCGCGCGGGGTCTGCCTATACCCCATGCCGGCACGCGGCGCGTGCGGGCAGAGGCAAGAGAGAATCGCTGTGCTGGCCGAATATTTGCCGAGTCTGCTGTTTCTGATCGTCGCCACCGGTATCGGCATCGTGCTGATGCTGGTCGGTCGATTCCTCGGTCCGCGTAGTCCGGACCCGCGCAAGCTCTCGCCTTACGAGTGTGGCTTCGAAGCCTTCGAAGACGCGCGCATGAAGTTCGACGTGCGCTACTACCTAATCGCGATCCAGTTCATCGTGTTCGATCTGGAAATCATCTTCATCGTGCCGTGGACACAGGTGTTCATGGAGATCGGCGCACGTTCGCTGGTCACCATGGGCCTGTTCGTCGGCATGTTGTTCCTCGGCTTTATCTACGTGTGGAAGAAGGGAGCGCTGGAATGGGAGTGATTCAGACCCTGGATCGTCTGATGACCAACCCGATGCCGGAAGGCCGGGTGGAAGACATCCTGCGCCCGGAAGGCGAAAATCCGCTGCTCGAGAAGGGCTACGTGACCACCAGCGTCGATGCGCTGCTGAACTGGGCGCGCACCGGCTCGATGTGGCCGATGACCTTCGGCCTGGCCTGCTGCGCGGTCGAGATGATGCATGCCGGTGCCGCGCGTCTGGATCTGGATCGCTACGGCGTGGTGTTCCGCCCGTCGCCGCGCCAGTCCGACGTGATGATCGTGGCCGGCACGCTGGTCAACAAGATGGCCCCGGCGCTGCGCAAGGTCTACGACCAGATGCCGGACCCGAAGTGGGTCATCTCGATGGGCAGCTGCGCCAATGGCGGCGGCTACTATCACTATTCGTATTCGGTGGTGCGCGGTTGCGATCGCATCGTGCCGGTGGACATCTACGTCCCCGGTTGCCCGCCGACCGCCGAGGCGCTGGTATACGGCATCCTGCAGCTGCAGAAGAAGATCTGGCGTACCCAGACCATCGCGCGCTGACACCCGTCTTCTTCTACTGAGAGCAGCCAAGCCCCCATGGCAGAGCAAGCATCTTCCTTCACTGACCGACTTGCGGCACGTTTCGCCGGTGCGCAGATCGCCGTGGCATTGCCGCGCGGCGAAGTGACGCTGGAAGTCGCTGCGGCCGATTGGCACGCCACCTGTCTGGCCCTGCGCGACGAGCTCGGTTTCGAACAGCTCAGCGACCTGTGCGGCGTCGATTACCTGGGCTACGGCAGCGACGAGTGGGATACCGCCGACGTGTCGTCGCAGGGTTTCAGCCGCGGCGTCGAGGGCAAGGCCGTCGGTCGTTTCGCCTGGGGCGAATTTCCCAGCCAGGAAAGCTCCGACGGCGCCCATCCGCAGCACATGCCCAAGCAGCGTTTTGCGGTGGTCGCGCAGCTGATCTCCTACCAGCACAACCAGCGTCTGCGCGTGCGTTGCTACGCACCGGACGAGCAGGTACCGATGGTGGCCTCGTTGACCGATATCTGGCCCGGCGTGAACTGGTTCGAACGCGAAGCCTTCGACCTGTTCGGCATCGTCTTCGATGGCCATCCGGACCTGCGCCGCATCCTGACCGACTACGGATTTGTCGGCCATCCGTTCCGCAAGGATTTCCCGCTGATCGGCAACGTCGAAGTGCGTTACGACGATGAGCGCAAGCGTGTCGTGTACGAGCCGGTGACCTCGGTCGAGCCGCGCGTCGGTGTGCCGCGCGTGATCCGCGACGACGCCCGTTATGAGACTGCCGCTGGTGAAGTGGGCAAGTCGGAGACCGCCAAGTGAGTGAGTTCCGCCAGGCAACCGATGCCTTCGCGAGCAATCCTGTCGAAAGCAAGCAGGAAATCCGCAATTACACGATGAACTTCGGCCCGCAGCATCCTGCGGCGCACGGCGTGCTGCGCCTGATCCTGGAAATGGACGGCGAGACCGTGGTGCGTGCCGATCCGCATATCGGCCTACTGCACCGTGGCACCGAGAAGCTGGCAGAATCCAAGCCGTTCAACCAGTCGGTTCCGTACATGGACCGCCTGGATTACGTGTCGATGATGTGCAACGAGCACGCCTACGTGCGCGCGATCGAGTCCCTGATGGGCATCGAAGTGCCCGAGCGTGCGCACTACATCCGCACCATGTTCGACGAGATCACCCGCATCAAGAACCACCTGATGTGGGTTGGTTCCAACGCGCTCGACCTGGGCGCGATGGCGGTGATGCTGTACGCGTTCCGCGAGCGCGAAGAATTGATGGACGTCTACGAGGCGGTCAGTGGTGCGCGCATGCACGCTGCCTACTACCGTCCCGGCGGCGTGTATCGCGATCTGCCCGATCGCATGCCCAAGTACAAGGAATCCCGCTGGCACAAGGGCGGGGCACTGAAGAAGCTCAATGCAGCGCGCGAAGGCTCGATGCTGGACTTCCTCGAGGATTTCACCAATACGTTCCCGTCGCGTGTGGACGAGTACGAGACGCTGCTGACCGACAACCGTATCTGGAAGCAGCGTACCGTCGACGTCGGCATCATCAGCCCGGATCTGGCGCGTGCCTGGGGCATGACCGGTCCGATGCTGCGTGGCTCGGGCATCGAATGGGACCTGCGCAAGAAGCAGCCGTACGCCAAGTACGATGCGGTGGAGTTCGATGTACCGGTCGGCACCAATGGCGATTGCTACGACCGCTATCTGGTGCGCGTGGCCGAGATGCGCGAGTCCAACCGCATCATCAAGCAATGCGTGAAGTGGCTGAAGGCCAACCCCGGCCCGGTCATGGTCACCAATTTCAAGGTCGCTCCGCCAAGCCGCGAAGGCATGAAGGACGACATGGAAGCGCTGATCCATCACTTCAAGCTGTTCAGTGAAGGCTATTGCGTGCCGGCCGGCGAAACCTATTGCGCGGTCGAGGCGCCCAAGGGTGAGTTCGGCTGCTACCTGATGTCCGATGGCGCCAACAAGCCGTTCCGCGTGCATCTGCGCGCGCCGGGCTTTGCGCATCTGTCGTCGATGGACGCGGTGGTGCGTGGCTATCTGCTGGCCGACGTCGTGGCGATGATCGGTACTTACGATTTGGTTTTCGGTGAGGTTGACCGATGAAGGCGACGGGTAATTTCGAAGCGGCGCGCGACGTCGATCCGCAGGTGGTGCTGAGCGACAAGACGCGCGCGCACATCGATCACTGGTTGAGCAAGTTTCCGCCCGATCGCAAACGTTCGGCCGTGCTGCAGGGCCTGCACGCTGCGCAGGAGCAGAACCAGGGCTGGCTGACCGACGAGCTGATTGTCGGCGTGGCCAAGTATCTGGACCTGCCGCCGGTGTGGGCCTACGAGGTGGCCAGCTTCTACTCGATGTTCGAGACCGAGAAGGTCGGCCGCCACAACGTGGCGTTCTGCACCAACATCAGCTGCTGGCTCAACGGCGCCGAAGATCTGCTGGCGCACGCGGAAAAGAAACTGGGTTGCAAGCTGGGGCAGTCGACAGCCGATGGCCGCGTCTACCTCAAGCGCGAAGAAGAGTGCCTGGCGGCCTGCTCTGCAGCGCCGATGATGGTCATCAACGGCCATTACCACGAGCACCTGACGAAAGAGAAGGTCGACGCGCTGCTGGACGGGCTGGAGTAAGACATGGCACATCATCACGCACCCTCAGGCCCGGTCGGTCCGGCGCCGTTGCCGCATCAGGTCGTCTACACGACGCTGCACTACGACACCCCGTGGTCGTACGAGAGCTATCTGAAAACCGGTGGCTACGCCGCGCTGCGCAAGATCCTCGAAGAGAAGATCGCGCCGGCCGACGTCATCGAGATGGTCAAGGCGTCCAACCTGCGCGGCCGTGGCGGCGCAGGCTTCCCGACAGGCCTGAAGTGGTCGTTCATGCCCAAGGGCACGATGCAGAAGTACATCCTGTGCAACTCGGACGAATCCGAGCCGGGCACCTGCAAGGACCGCGACATCCTGCGTTACAACCCACACTCGGTGGTGGAGGGCATGGCGATCGCCTGCTACGCCACCGGCTCGACGGTGGGCTACAACTACCTGCGTGGCGAGTTCCACCACGAGCCGTTCGAGAACTTCGAGCTGGCGCTGGCCGATGCCTATGCCAACGGCTGGCTGGGCAAGAACATCCTCGGCAGCGGCGTGGACATCGATATCTACGGTGCGCTGGGTGCCGGCGCCTACATCTGCGGCGAAGAAACCGCGCTGATGGAATCGCTGGAAGGCAAGAAGGGCCAGCCGCGCTACAAGCCGCCGTTCCCGGCCAACTTCGGCCTGTACGGCAAGCCGACCACCATCAACAACACCGAGACCTATGCGTCGGTGCCGGCGATCATTCGCAACGGCCCGGAGTGGTTCCTGGGGCTGAGCAAGACCAAGAACGGCGGCCCGAAGATCTTCTCGGTGTCCGGCTGCGTGCAGAAGGGCGGTAATTTCGAAGTGCCGCTCGGCACCACCTTCGACGAACTGCTGGAAATGGCCGGTGGCCTGCGTCCGGGCCGCAAGCTCAAGGGCGTGGTGCCTGGCGGCGTGTCGATGCCGGTGCTGAAGGCCGACCAGGTCGCCGGGCTGCAGATGGACTACGACACCTTGCGTGCGCTCGGCACCGGCCTGGGGTCGGGTGCGATCGTGGTGCTGGATGACAGCGTGTGCTGCGTGCGCTTCGCCTGCCGCATCTCGCAGTTCTTCCACAAGGAATCCTGCGGCCAGTGCACCCCGTGCCGCGAGGGCACCGGCTGGATGCACCGCGTGCTGGAGCGCATCGTTGCCGGCAAGGCCACGATGGAAGACCTGCATCAGCTGCGCACCGTTGCCGGCCAGATCGAAGGACACACCATCTGCGCCTTCGGCGAGGCGGCGGCGTGGCCGATCCAAGGCTTCCTGCGCCAGTTCTGGGACGAGTTCGAGTACTACATCGTCAACGGTCGTTCGATCGTCGACACGCACGTCGGAGTGGCCGCATGAGCGCCCAACCAGTGAACCCCAACGTGCCACCGGATCATGTCACCGTCGAGATCGACGGCCAGTCCCTGGTGGTGCCGAAGGGTTCGATGATCATCCAGGCGGCCGACAAGGCCGGCATCCCGATCCCGCGCTTCTGCTACCACGAGAAGCTGCCGATCGCGGCCAACTGCCGCATGTGCCTGGTGGACGTCGAGAAATCCCCGAAGCCGTCGCCCGCCTGCGCCACGCCGGTGATGGACGGCATGAAGGTCACCACGCGTAGCGAAAAGGCGCTGAAGTACCAGCGCAGCGTGATGGAATTCCTGCTGATCAACCATCCGCTGGACTGCCCGATCTGCGATCAGGGCGGCGAGTGCGAACTGCAGGACGTGTCACTTGGTTACGGCCGTTCGGTCAGCCGCTTCAACGAGCGCAAGCGCGTGGTGCCGGATGAGGACATCGGTCCGCTGGTCGCCACCGAAATGACCCGCTGCATCCAGTGCACCCGTTGCGTGCGTTTCACCGCAGACATTGCCGGCACCTACGAGCTGGGTGGCATGTATCGCGGCGAGAACCTGCAGATCGGCACCTACGACGGCAAGCCGCTGACCACCGAAATCTCCGGCAACGTCATCGACGTCTGCCCGGTGGGCGCGCTGACCAACAAGGTGTTCCAGTTCCGTGCGCGTCCGTGGGAGCTGATGGCGCGCGAGTCGCTCGGCTACCACGATGCGATGGGCTCGAATCTGTTCCTGCACGTGCGTCGCGGCGAAGTGCTGCGCACCGTGCCGCGCGAGAACGAGGCGGTCAACGAGTGCTGGCTGTCCGATCGCGATCGTTATTCGCATCAGGGCCTGTATGCGGAAGACCGTGCGGTCAAGCCGCTGAAGAAGGTCAACGGGCAGTGGACCGAGGTGAGCTGGGCCGAAGGTCTGGCCGCCGCGACGCAGATCCTGCGTGACAACGCCGGCGATCAACTCGGTGTGCTGGTGCATCCGTCCACCTCCAACGAAGAGGGTGCCTTGCTCGCACGTCTGGCCGAAGGCCTGAACAGCGGCAATGTGGATCACCGCCTGCTCAACCGCGATTTCTCCGATGCCGCGGTGGCCGAAGCGTTCGCCACGCCGCTGGCCGAGATCGAGCGCGCCGATGTGGTGGTGCTGTTCGGCACCAACGTACGTCACGAGCTGCCGTTGCTGCATGCCCGCCTGCGCAAGGCCAGCATCCAGAACGGAACGCAGATCCATTCGGTCAACCCGGTCGATTTCGATTTTGCCTTCACCCAGGCAAGCCGCACGGTCGTAGCGCCGTCGCAGCTGGCCGGCGCCCTGGACGATGCGGCGTTGCGCGATGCGGTCAAGGGCGCCACGCGCGCCGTGATCGTGGTCGGCGCACTGGCTGAAAACCACCCGCAGGCTGCCGCATTGCGTGCCGCTGCACGCGACTTCGCCGCTGCAACCGGCGCCTCGCTGTGCCGCATCCCGCAGGGTGCGAACGCGGTCGGTCTGGTGTCGCAGGGTGTGCTGCCGACCGCACGCGATGTCGCCGGCATGCTGGCGCAGCCGCGCCAGGCCTACGTGCTGTATGGCATCGAGCCGGGGCTGGATTTCGCCGATGCCGCCGCTGCACGCAGCGCCCTGGCGGGTGCCAAGGTGGTCGCGTTCAGCCAATTTGCCTGCGCCTCGACGCGCGACGTGGCCGATGTGATCCTGCCGATCGGTGCGCTGCCGGAAATCGACGCATCGCTGACCAATCTGGATGGCCGCGTGCAGACCGCACGTGCCGCCGGTCGCCTGCCGGTCGAAGCCCGCGAAGGCTGGCGCGTACTGCGTGCACTTGGTGGCGAGCTGGGTCTGGCCGGTTTCGAATTCATCGATCTGGTCGGCCTGCGTGCCGGCATGCAGAACCGTTCCGTCAGCCCTGTCGCTTCGGCGCAGCCGGCTGCGAGCAGCGACGGGCTGGAAGTTGCCGCCACCGCTGCGATCTATCGCACCGATGCGGTGGTGCGCCGCGCCGCCGCGCTGCAATCGCATCCGCTCAACATCGCGCCGTGTGTGGCGATGCATCCGGAGCAGGCTGCGCAGTTGCAGGTCGGCGCTGGTCAGATGGTCAAGGTCGGTACCGACGCCGGTAAGGCGACGTTGCCGGTAGTGCTGGACAAGCGCGTCGCACCGGGCACGGTGTGGATCGAATCCGGCCATGGCGCAACCGCGCCGCTCGGTGCCGGTCGTGTAACGGTGGTGGCTGCATGAACGAATTGCTGTTGAACCTGGTCGATCCCTTGCACCAGTGGTTTGTCGGTCTGGGCGATGGCGGCGTGGTGCTGTGGACCGTGCTGAAGATCCTGCTGATCACCGTGCCGGTGATCGTGTCGGTGGCCTTCTACGTGGTCTGGGAGCGCAAGCTGATTGGCTGGATGCACGTGCGTCACGGGCCGATGTACGTGGGCATGGGCATCTTCCAGGCCTTTGCCGACGTGTTCAAACTCTTGTTCAAGGAGATCGTGCAACCGAGCAGCTCGCACAAGGCGATGTTCATCATCGCGCCGCTGCTGACCCTGGCGCCGGCCTTCGCGGCCTGGTCGGTGGTGCCGTTCGACGCGCAGCTGGTGCTGTCCAACGCCAACGTCGGTTTGCTGTATCTGCTGGCGATGACCTCGCTGGGCGTGTACGGCATCATCCTGGCCGGCTGGGCGTCCAACTCCAAGTACGCGTTCCTGGGTGCGATGCGCTCGGCCGCGCAGGTGGTCAGCTACGAAATCGCGATGGGCTTTGCGCTGGTCGGCGTGATGATCGCCTCCGGCAGCGTCAACCTGAGCCAGATCGTATTCGCGCAGGCGGGCAGCTCCGGCTTCTTCGACTGGTTCCTGATTCCGCTGTTCCCGTTGTTCATCGTGTACTGGGTGTCCGGCGTCGCCGAAACCAATCGCGCGCCGTTCGACGTGGTGGAAGGCGAATCGGAAATCGTCGCCGGCCACATGGTGGAGTACTCGGGCGGTGCGTTCGCGCTGTTCTTCCTGGCCGAATACGCCAACATGATCCTGGTCAGCTTCCTGATCTCGATCTTCTTCCTCGGCGGCTGGTTGAGCCCGATCCAGGGTTGGGTCAACGCGGATATCTCGCCGTGGATCGACTGGTTGTGGAAGGGCGGTTGGCCGTGGCTGCTGATGAAAGTGTTCTTCTTTGCCAGCGCCTACATCTGGTTCCGTGCCAGCTTCCCGCGCTACCGCTATGACCAGATCATGCGTCTGGGCTGGAAGGTGTTCATTCCGCTCACGATCGTGTGGATCGCAGTGACGGCGTTGATGGTGTTTTACGGCGTGATCCAGAAGGGCGTGTAACTGATGAACAAGATCACCCATTACTTCAAGAGCCTGCTCCTGCTCGAACTGCTAGGCGGCCTGTGGCTGACGTTGAAATACACGTTCAAGCCCAAGTACACCGTGCTGTACCCGATGGAGAAGTTCCCGCAGTCGCCGCGTTTCCGTGGCCTGCACGCATTGCGTCGCTATCCCAACGGCGAAGAGCGCTGCATCGCCTGCAAGCTGTGCGAAGCGGTGTGCCCGGCGCTGGCGATCACCATCGACTCGGCCAAACGCGAGGACGGCTCGCGCCGCACCACGCGCTACGACATCGATCTGTTCAAGTGCATCTTCTGCGGCTTCTGCGAAGAAAGCTGCCCGGTGGACTCGATCGTCGAGACGCACATACTCGAGTACCACTTCGAGAAGCGTGGCGAGAATATTGTCAACAAGCCGCAGCTGCTGGCGATCGGAGACCGGTTTGAAACCGAGATCGCCGAGCGTCGCGCTGCCGATGCCGCCTTCCGTTGAGGTCATGATGGACTGGGTCACTATTGCTTTTTACGCCTTCTCCGCCGTCGCGGTCGTGTCCGCCGGTGCGGTGATCAGCGTGCGCAACCCGGTGTACGCCGTGTTGTGCCTGATCCTCACCTTCTTCTCGATGGCATGCATCTGGTTGCTGGTCGGCGCCGAGTTCCTCGGCGTGACGCTGGTGCTGGTCTACGTCGGCGCGGTGATGGTGCTGTTCCTGTTCGTGGTGATGATGCTGGACATCGACACCAGCCGCCTGCGCGAAGGGTGGGTCAAGTACATGCCGGTCGGTGTCATCGTGGCGGTTGCCATGCTGGCGCAGATGGTCACCCTGATCGGGGTCAAGGCGCGCAGTGCCGCACCGTTCCCGGCCGATAACGCCGCTGCGCAGGCCGCCGACGTGTCGAACCTGACCTGGCTGGCCAAGACCCTCTACACCCAGTTCCTGCTGCCGTTCGAGTTCGCCGCGGTGATCCTGACCGTGGCCGTGGTGGCCGCGGTGATGCTGACCCTGCGCAAGCGCACCGGCATCAAGCACCAGAATGCGGGCGAGCAGTCGCGGGTGAAGGCGGGCGATCGTCTGCGCATGGTCAAAATGGCGGTTGAAAAGCCGGTACAGGTCGCGCCGAAGCTGGATGCGGCCGACGGACAGGAGGCGAAGTCTTGATTACCTTGGGCCACCTGCTGGGACTGGGCGCGGTGCTGTTCTGCATCTCCCTGGCCGGCATCTTCCTCAACCGCAAGAACGTCATCGTGCTGCTGATGTCGATCGAGCTGATGCTGCTGTCGGTCAACGTCAACTTCATTGCGTTCTCGCGCGAGCTTGGCGACCCCGCCGGTCAGCTGTTCGTGTTCTTCATCCTGACCGTTGCCGCCGCGGAGGCTGCGATCGGCCTTGCGATCCTGGTGACTCTGTTCCGCACGCGCCGCACGATCAATGTGGCCGAAGTCGATACGTTGAAGGGCTGACCTGTAGATGGAAATCACTCTCTCCAAGAGTCTGTTGATCGCGGTGGTGCTTGCACCGCTGGTCGGCAGCATCATCGCCGGCCTGTTCGGTCGCCAGGTAGGGCGCAAGGGCGCGCAATACGTCACCATCCTGGGTGTGGCGGTCAGCTGCGTGCTGTCGTGCCTGACGCTGTATCAATTGGTGGAGCAGGGCGCCAGCCCGTTCAACCAGAACCTGTACACCTTCTTCGATGTCGGTAACTACTCGGCGCATGTCGGCTTCATGGTCGATCGCCTGACCGCGATGATGATGGTGGTGGTGACCTTCGTGTCGCTGCTGGTGCACATCTACACCATCGGCTACATGGAAGAAGACCCGGGTTACCAGCGCTTCTTCAGCTACATCTCGTTGTTCACCTTCTCCATGCTCACGCTGGTGATGAGCAATAACTTCCTGCAGCTGTTCTTCGGCTGGGAAGCGGTGGGTCTGGTGTCCTACCTGTTGATCGGTTTCTGGTTCAAGCGCCCGACCGCCGTGTTCGCCAACATGAAGGCGTTCCTGGTCAATCGCGTCGGCGACTTCGGCTTCATTCTCGGCATCGCCGGTGTGCTGCTGTGGTTCGGCTCGTTGGACTACTCCACCGTGTTCGCCAATGCGACCACCATGGCCGGTGCCAAGGTGCAGCTGTTCGCAGGCCACGAATGGAGCGTGATGACGCTGATCTGCATCTGCCTGTTCATCGGCGCGATGGGCAAGTCGGCGCAGGTGCCGCTGCATGTGTGGCTGCCGGACTCGATGGAAGGCCCGACGCCGATTTCGGCACTGATCCATGCCGCGACGATGGTCACCGCCGGCATCTTCATGGTCGCGCGCATGTCGCCGCTGTTCGAGCTGTCGGAAACCGCGTTGAACTTCATCCTGTTCATCGGTGCGACCACGGCCTTCTTCACCGGCCTGATCGGCATCGTGCAGAACGACATCAAGCGCGTGGTTGCGTATTCCACACTGTCGCAGCTGGGCTACATGACCGTGGCGCTGGGCGTGTCGGCGTATTCGGCCGCCGTGTTCCACCTGATGACGCATGCCTTCTTCAAGGCGCTGCTGTTCCTGGCAGCCGGTTCGGTCATCATCGGCATGCACCACGAGCAGGACATGCGCAAGATGGGCGGCCTGCGCAAGTACATGAAGGTGACCTACTGGACCAGCGTGATCGGTACCTTGGCACTGGTTGGCACGCCGTTCTTCTCCGGCTTCTACTCCAAGGACACCATCATCGAGGCAGCCGCACACCATGCCCACGAGTCGCATAGCTGGATCGCGACCTATGGCTACTGGGCGGTGCTCGGCGGCGTTTTGGTCACCAGCTTCTACAGCTTCCGCCTGCTGTTCCTGACCTTCCACGGCAAGGAACGATTCCGCGATGCCCATGCGCACGATGCGCATGCGCACGATGCGCATGCACACCACGACAGTGCGCACACCGATGCCGAGGCGCAGGTCCACGCGCACGACAGTCATGCGCACGACGTACATGCACACGATACGCACGGCCACGACGACCACGGTCATGGCCACCATGGTGCCCACGAGCCGCACGAATCCAAGTGGGTGGTGACGCTGCCGTTGATCCTGCTGGCGATCCCGTCGGTGGCGATCGGTTTCTTCACCATCGGTCCGATGCTGTTCGGCACCGACTGGCAGGGCCACCACGCCGCGCATGCGCTCAAGGGGCAGGCAGTGTCGTTCTTCACCGGCATCGTCGATTTCTACGATCCGGCGCGTGACACCGTCGGCGCACTGGCCGAAGAGTTCCATGGCCCGGTCGCCTTCGCACTGCATGGCATGATGGCGGCACCGTTCTTCCTGACCGTCGCCGGTCTGCTGCTGGCTGCGCTGTTCTATCTGTGGAAGCCGGAACTGGCCACCAAGTCGCGCAAGGCGTTCGCGCCGGTGGTGTGGCTGCTGGAAAACAAGTACGGCTTCGACAAGCTCTGGATCAATGGCTTCGCCGGTGGCGGCGTGGTCCTTGGCAAGGCGTCACGTGCCATCGATACCCATGTGGTCGACGGTGTCGTCGTCAATGGTTCTGCCCGACTGATCGACCTGGCTGCAAATCTGCTGCGTCGCACGCAATCCGGTTTCCTCTATCACTACGCCTTCGCAATGATCATCGGTTTGATCGCCTTGTTGGCGGTACTGATGCATTTCTGGCGTTGACCTGTACGGAATAAGAAAACGTGTCGAACTGGCCTTTACTGTCTATCTTGATCTGGCTGCCGATTATCGGTGGCGCCTTGATCCTTGCGTTGCGCAACGCCGAGACTGCCCGCTGGGCATCGTTGGCGGTGGCGGTGGCGACCTTTGTGCTGAGTCTGCCGCTGCTGGGCTACGACACCGCCAATGACGCCATGCAGTTCATCGAACTGCATGCCTGGATCCCGGCCTACAACATCGGCTACAACCTGGGCGTGGACGGCATCGCGGTCGCGTTGATCGTGCTGACCACGCTGGTGACGGTGCTGGCGCTGATCGGTGCCTGGCGCTCGATCGACAAGCGCGTTAATCAGTACGTCGCCGCCTTCCTGATCCTGGAAGGCGTCACGGTAGGCATCTTTGCCGCGACCGACGCGATGCTGTTCTATGTCTTCTTCGAAGCCATGCTGATCCCGATGTTCCTGATCATCGGCGTCTGGGGCGGCCCGCGGCGCATCTACGCGGCGATGAAGTTCTTCCTTTACACCTTCCTCGGCTCGGTGCTGATGCTGGTGGGCCTGGTCTACCTGTACCTGAAGGGCGGCAGCTTCCAGCTGGCCGACCTTTACGCGCTGCAGCTGACCGCCAAGGAGCAGACCTGGATCTTCTTCGCCTTCCTGATCGCGTTTGCGGTCAAGGTGCCGATGTTCCCGGTGCACACCTGGCTGCCGGACGCGCACGTCGAGGCGCCGACCGCCGGTTCGGTGATCCTGGCTGCGATCGCGTTGAAGATCGGTGGCTACGGCTTCCTGCGCTTCAACCTGCCGATCGTGCCGGATGCAAGCCACGAGTTCGCCTGGCTGGTGATCACGCTGTCGCTGATCGCGGTGATCTACGTCGGTCTGGTGGCCCTGGTGCAGGACGACATGAAGAAGCTGGTGGCGTATTCGTCCATCGCGCACATGGGCTTTGTCACCCTTGGCACCTTCATCGCCTTCACCCTGGTGCGTGAGTACGGCAGCACCGACGCCGCCCGTCTGGGCCTGCAGGGTGCGATGGTGCAGATGATTTCGCACGGCTTCGTGTCCGGTGCGATGTTCTCCTGCATCGGCGTGCTGTACGACCGCATGCATACCCGCCGCATCGCCGATTACGGCGGCGTGGTCAACGTGATGCCGTGGTTTGCGACGTTCTCCATGCTGTTCTTCATGGCCAATGCCGGCCTACCGGGCACCAGCGGTTTCGTCGGCGAGTTCATGGTGATCCTGGCCAGCTTCCAGAAGCACCCGCTGGTCGCCTTCGCTGCCGCCACCACGCTGGTGATTACCGCCGCGTATACGCTGTGGCTGTACAAGCGCGTGTTCTTCGGCGAAGTGGCCAATGCCCATGTGGCCGAGCTGAAGGACATCAATGGCCGTGAGGCGTTCGTGCTGGGGGTGTTCGCCGTTGGCGTGCTGGCCCTGGGCCTGTATCCGAAGCCGCTGACCGATCTGATGGAACCATCGATCGCCAAGCTGGCTACCCAGATTGCCGCGTCCAAGCTGTAACAGCTTGCCGTACGTTTTGATTTCCAGGATTTGATGATGACCACGCCAACGCTCGCGCCGTTGACCACCGCTGACCTGGCTCCGCTTGTTCCGGAGCTGGTGCTGATCGGCGGCGCCTTTGCACTGCTGATGCTCGACCTGTTCGTGAGCCAGCGGAACAAGGTCTGGACCCACCTGTTCTCCGTCGCCGTGCTTGCGGTGGTGTTCGCGCTATTGGCGACCGGTACGGGCGGGCAGGGCGAGATCTTCCACGGCATGTTCGTGCGCGACACCGCGGCCGACGTGATGAAGACGGTGATCGTGCTGGTCAGTGGCCTGAGCCTGGTCTACGGCTGGACCTACCTGCGCGAACGTAATCTCTATCAGGGCGAGATCCCGGTGCTGGTGTTGTTCGCCACCGCCGGCATGATGCTGCTGACCTCGGCGGGCAGCCTGTTGATGGTGTACCTGGGCCTGGAACTGCTCGCGCTGTGCTCGTACGCATTGGTCGCCTCCAACCGCGACAACGGCCTGGCCACCGAAGCGGCGATGAAGTACTTCGTGCTCGGTTCGCTGGCCTCGGGTCTGCTGCTGTACGGCATGTCGCTGGTCTACGGCGCCACCGGGACGCTGAGCCTGAGCGGCATTCACGACGCGATCGAAGGCTCCAACGAGCGCACGCTGCTGCTGACCGGCACCATCTTCATGATCGCCGGCGTGGCCTTCAAGCTGGGTGCTGCCCCGTTCCACATGTGGTTGCCTGACGTGTACCAGGGTGCGCCGGCGCCGATCGCCTTGTTCATCAGCTCTGCACCCAAGCTCGCTGCCTTCGGTATGGCGTATCGCCTGCTGGAGGTCGGCATGGGTCCGCTGTCGCCGCAGTGGCATCTGTTGATCGGCGGCCTGTCTGCGGTGTCGCTGGTGATCGGCAACTTGATGGCGATTGCGCAGAGCAACCTCAAGCGCATGCTGGCGTACTCGACCGTCTCGCACATCGGCTTTCTGTTGATGGGCGTTGCCGGCGGTGGCGAGGAAGGCTATGCCGCGGCGATGTTCTACGCGGTGAGCTACACCATCATGTCGACCGCTGCGTTCGGCGCGATCATCGCGTTGTCGCGCAACGGCTTCGAAGCCGAGAACATCGACGACTTCAAGGGACTCAACGCACGCAATCCGTGGATGGCCGGCCTGGTGCTGTGCATCATGGCCTCGCTTGCGGGTATCCCGCCGTTCCTGGGTTTCTGGACCAAGCTGGCGGTACTCGGCGCCGCGGTGAAGGGCGACATGCTGTGGCTGGCCCTGGTCGGCGTGCTCTGCGCGGTGATCGGCGCCTTCTACTATCTGCGCGTCATCAAGGTCATGTACTTCGATGAGCCGGTGGGCGAGCCGTTGCCGGCCAACAACGATCGTGTGCTGGGTACCGTGCTTGGCGTCAACGCGCTTGCGTTGCTTGCGCTGGGCCTGGCCTGGAGCCCGATCATGGTGTGGTGCCAGCGTGCATTTGCAGGCCTCGCCTGAGTCACGCGTCCTTGCATGACCTTGGGGCGCGTGTGCTACGCGCGCCGTCGAGGGAGAACTGAAATAAAGTCGTGATTGCTGTTTCGTTTTTGTTGCAATGCGGTTATCATTTGCCGCGACGTTGAAGACCCCCAGGGTTTTCAATCGATGAAAAACTAGGGCTTGCAATTGCCGCTCAAGTTCTTCATAATTCCGCTTCTGCTGCGGGGTGGAGCAGTCTGGCAGCTCGTCGGGCTCATAACCCGAAGGTCGCAGGTTCAAATCCTGCCCCCGCTACCAAGTTTTGAAGTACTGCTTTAATGCAATGCCTTAGGGCAGTACTTCAGTTTCTTGGATCGCAAAGACGCATGTTCCCGTCTTTGCGCCGACCCTGAGAGGTCGGGCTTTTTTCACGCAAGGGGCCCATCGGGCCCCTTGTTTTTTCCGGAACCGGAAAGTTTGCTGCCGGTTGCCGGGGTTCTACTGGCAATCATCTGATCAGGGCAGTCTGTGAGCGAAAAAGCGACCGAAATCGCGAATCTGCTGAGTCCAACGGTTGAGTCCTTGGGCTTGGAACTGCTGGGTGTGGAATATCTTCCCGCTCCAGGTGGCGCCACGTTGCGCCTGTACATCGATGTGCCGCTGGCCGAACAGCCCGAGCGTGTCATCAACGTCGACGACTGCGAGCGCGTGAGCCGCGAAGTCTCGGCCCAGCTCGACGTCGAAGACCCCATCACCGGCAACTACACGCTCGAGGTGTCCTCGCCGGGTGTTGACCGTCCGTTGTTCACGCTGGAGCAGTTCGGCCGTCACGTTGGCGAGTCCGCCAAGATCGTGCTGAAGCTGGCGCAGGATGGTCGGCGCCGCTTCCAGGGCCAGATCGTGCGGATCGACTCCGAGGCGGACGCGGTGGTGTTCGCCGTCGACGGCAAGGATGTGCAGATCGGCTTCGACAACATCGACAAGGCGCGCATCCTGCCGGATTGGGTCGCCCTGGGCCTGGCCCCGCAAAAACCGAACAAGCCCGGCCCGAAAAAACCCGGGCACGACAAGAAGAAACCATCCAACGAGTCGGCGGCTGGCAAGCCGCGCGCGGAGTGACGAAATGAGCAAGGAACTTTTGCTGGTAGTGGATGCGGTGGCCAACGAAAAGGGCGTGCCGCGCGAAGTGATCTTCGATGCGATCGAGGCCGCGCTGGCTTCCGCAGCGAAGAAGCGC
Source organism: Xanthomonas arboricola pv. juglandis (assembly GCF_001013475.1). Lineage (GTDB taxonomy): Bacteria > Pseudomonadota > Gammaproteobacteria > Xanthomonadales > Xanthomonadaceae > Xanthomonas > Xanthomonas arboricola. The sequence goes on from NZ_JZEF01000001.1 coordinate 507,129, forward strand.
TATCCCGACCAGGACGTGCTGACGCGCGTGACCATCGACCACAAGGACGGTAACTACGAAACCTATCGTCGTTGGGAAGTGGTTGCCGACGATGTCGTGATGGAATCCCCGGATCGCCAGGTGCGTCTGATGGATGCCGTCGACGAAGCCGATGGCGTGGATGTGGGCGACTACATCGAAGAACAGATCGAAAACCCGGACTTCGGCCGTATCGCGGCGCAGGCTGCCAAGCAGGTGATCGTGCAGCGTGTGCGCGAGGCCGAGCGTCAGCAGGTGGTCGATGCCTGGAAGGATCGCGTTGGCGAGTTGATCACCGGTGTGGTCAAGCGCGCCGAGCGCGGCAACATCTTTGTCGATCTGGGCGGCAATGCCGAAGCCTTCATTCCCAAGGACAAGGGCATTCCGCGCGACGTGCTGCGCCCGGGCGACCGCGTGCGCGGCTATCTGGCCGAAGTGCGTTCCGAGCCACGTGGCCCGCAGCTGTTCATCAGCCGTGCCGCGCCGGAATTCATGATCGAGCTGTTCAAGCTCGAAGTGCCGGAAGTGGGCCAGGGCCTGGTCGAGATCAAGGCCTGCGCACGCGATCCGGGCGACCGCGCCAAGATCGCGGTGATCGCACACGACACCCGCACCGATCCGATCGGCGCGTGCATCGGCATGCGTGGTTCGCGCGTGCAGGCGGTGTCCAACGAGCTCAATGGCGAGCGCGTGGACATCGTGCTGTGGAACGAGAACCCGGCCAACTTCGTCATCAATGCGATGGCGCCGGCCGAAGTGCAGTCGATCATCGTCGATGAAGACAAGCACTCGATGGATCTGGCCGTGGCGGAAGACCGCCTGGCCCAGGCGATCGGCAAGGGTGGCCAGAACGTGCGTCTGGCCAGCCGCCTGACCGGTTGGCAGCTCAACGTGATGACCGCCGACCAGGTGGCCGCCAAGTCCGAAGCCGAGCAGACCTCCGCGCGCCAGTTGTTCATGGATCGCCTTGAAGTGGACGAAGAAATCGCAGCGATCCTGGTGACCGAAGGCTTCAATACGGTCGAAGAAATCGCCTACGTGCCGGTCGGCGAGTTGCTGGCGGTGGAAGGCTTCGACGAAGACATCGTCGAAGAGTTGCGCGCCCGTGCCCGCGATGCGTTGCTCAACGCCGCGCTGGCAGAAGAAGAAGGCCTGGAAGGAACTCAGCCCACCGAGGACCTGCTGGCGCTGGAGGGGATGGACGAGGAAACGGCCTTTGCTCTGGCCGAGCACGGCGTGCGCACCAGCGAGGACTTGTCCGACCTGGCAGCGGACGAGATCGTCGACTTCGGCATTGAGGGTCTGACCCAGGAGCGCGCCGCGGCGCTGATCCTGGCGGCCCGCGCCGAGGAGATCGCCCGTTTGGAGCGCGGCGAATGAGCCGGCAATGAACCGCGCCCTGACCCCATCAGGGCTTAGAATCAGCGTTTCCCTTGCTCTGGGCGAGGGGGCGCCAACCAGATCATAGGATCCGAATGTCGCAGCAAACCACCATCCGCAAGCTTGCCGAACTGGTCAATACGCCGGTCGATAAACTGCTGGTTCAACTGGCCGAGGCCGGAATGAAGTTCAGCGGTCCCGACCAGGTCGTGACCAGCACCGAGAAGATGAAACTGCTTGGCTTCCTGCGTCGCACGCATGGCAAGGCCGAGACGCCTGCCGAAGCGGCGAGCGAAGCAGCCAAGAAGATCACGCTCAACCGGCGCAAGCTGCAGGAAGTCACGGTCAGCGCTGGCCGCACCAAGACCACGGTCAACGTGGAAGTGCGGCAGAAGCGCACCTATGTGAAGTCCGAAAACGAAGGCGGTGGCCGTCCTGCGCCGATGACGCCGGACGAAGAGCGCGCCGACATCCTGGCCAAGCTCGCCGCATCGCGTCAGCGCAATCTCGACGAACAGCAGGCGCTGGCCGAAAGCGACCGCGTGCGCGACGAAGCGATCCAGCGCAAGCGCGAAGAGGAACAGGCTGCGCGCGACCGTGCCGAAGCCGAGCGCAAGGCTGCCGAGGAAGCCGCTGCGGCTGCCAGTGCGCCGGCGCCGGTGGCTGCCGCACCCGCACCGCCTGCAGCACCTGCCGCACGCGCGCCGTCGTCGCCGTCTGCGCCGCGTCCGGCCCGTCCGGCTGGCGCATCGCCGGCATCGCGTCCGGCCACGCCGGCGCGTCCGGACGACCGCTCCAATGCGGCCAAGCACAAGACGCGCGGCTCGCACGTCATGGTGGCCGGTGTCGAAGACGACGATGCGACCAAGCGTTTTGCCGGGCAGTTGCACCTGTCCGCGGCCGATCGTGCGCGCCGTTCCAACGTGCGCGGCAAGCCGACCGGTCGTCCGGGTTCGTCGTCCTCGCGTCGTGGCAACGACAACGGCCGTGGCGGCAACCAGGGCAACAGCGGTCCGCATGGGTTCGAGCGTCCGACCGCACCGGTGGTGCGCGAAGTGGCGATCGGCGAGACCATCACCGTGGCCGACCTGGCGCAGAAGCTCGCGCTCAAGGGCGGCGACGTGGTCAAGGCGTTGTTCAAGATGGGCGTCATGGCGACCATCACCCAGAGCATCGACCATGACACCGCCGCGCTGGTGACCGAAGAACTCGGCCACAAGGCCGTGCGTGCCGACAACGCCGACTTCGAGGACGCGCTGCTGGCGCATGCCGAGGATGCACAGGGCGATGCCACGCCGCGTCCGCCGGTGGTGACCATCATGGGTCACGTCGATCACGGCAAGACCTCGTTGCTGGATTACATCCGTCGCACCAAGATCGCCTCCGGCGAAGCCGGTGGTATCACGCAGCACATCGGTGCGTACCACGTCGAAACCGGCCGTGGCGTCATCAGCTTCCTGGATACGCCCGGCCATGCCGCGTTTACCTCGATGCGTGCCCGTGGCGCCAAGATCACCGACATCGTGGTGCTGGTGGTTGCAGCCGATGACGGCGTGATGCCGCAGACCAAGGAAGCGGTGGCGCATGCCAAGGCGGCAGGCGTTCCGTTGATCGTGGCGGTGAACAAGATCGACAAGGCCGGCGCCGATCCGCTGCGGGTCAAGAACGAATTGCTGGCCGAAAACGTGGTGGCCGAAGAGTTCGGCGGCGATACCCAGTTCATCGAAGTGTCGGCCAAGGTCGGTACCGGTGTGGACACGCTGCTGGACGCGATCTCGCTGCAGGCCGAAGTGCTGGAACTCAAGGCAGTGGCCGAAGGCCGCGCCAGCGGTACCGTGATCGAATCCTCGCTGGACAAGGGCCGCGGCCCGGTGGCCACGGTGCTGGTGCAGCAGGGCGCGCTGAAGCGTGGCGATTACCTGGTGTGCGGCATCCAGTACGGCCGCGTGCGTGCGCTGTTCGACGAGACCGGCCATCAGCCGGCCTCGGCCGGTCCGTCGATCCCGGTGCAGGTGCTCGGCCTGTCCGGCGTGCCGGAAGCCGGCGACGACTTCGTGGTCGTCGACGACGAGCGTCTGGCCAAGGACGTGGCGCAGCAGCGCGAAACCAAGCGTCGCGAGTCGCGCCTGGTGGCCTCGGCCAGCAACCGCATGGAAGACATCCTGGCCCAGATGGGCAAGGGTGAAGGCCAGCAGGTGCTGAACCTGGTCATCAAGGCCGACGTGCAGGGCTCGGTGGAAGCGCTCAAGCAGTCGCTGGTGGCGTTGTCCAACGACGACATCCGCATCAACGTGATCCACTCCGGCGTGGGCGGCATCACCGAATCCGATGCGAATTCGGCAGCGGCCTCCAAGGCCACGGTGATCGGCTTCAACGTGCGTGCCGATGCCTCGGCCCGCAAGATCGTCGAATCCAACGGCATCGATCTGCGTTACTTCTCGATCATCTATGACGTGATCGACCAGGTGAAGCAGGTGGCGTCCGGTCTGCTCGGCGTGGAAATCCGCGAGGAGATCATCGGTATCGCGCAGGTCCGCGACGTGTTCCGCAGCTCCAAGTTCGGCGCGGTTGCAGGCTGCATGATCATCGAAGGCGTGGTGAAGCGCAGCAAGCCGATCCGCGTGCTCCGCGACAGCGTCGTGGTGTTCGAGGGCGAGCTGGAATCGCTGCGTCGCTTCAAGGAAAACGTCGAGGAAGTGCGCAACGGTACCGAGTGCGGTATCGGCGTGAAGGCCTACAACGACGTCAAGGCCGGCGATCAGATCGAGTGCTTCGAGCGTATCGAAGTCGCCCGTACGCTGTAACGGCTGCCGGGGCCTGCGGGCCCCGACTCCGCCAGGCGGAGTTGCAACGCAAGTTCTGCAAGGCGAGGGCGGCATGGCCGCCCGCGTCCGTTTTTGGCTTCGGTGCCAACTGGCCCTCCGAATCAACCAGGTCCATGACCATGCCAACCAAATCATTCCATCGCACCGACCGCGTTTCGGCGCAGGTGCGTCGCGACCTCGGCACGATCGTGCACGCGGCCGTGCGCGACCACGGCCTGCCGTCGGTCAGCGTTTCCGACGTCGAAATCAGCCGCGACCTGGCACATGCCAAGGTGTTCGTGACCGCGCTGCAGCAGGAGCGTTCGGCCGAAGCGGTCAAGGGGCTCAAGGAAATCGCCGGTCAGTTGCGTACGCAGCTGGCGCGCGCGATGAAGCTGCGCCACGTGCCCGAACTGCATTTCCATTACGACGATTCGGTCGACCGCGGCGAGCGAATCGACAACCTGCTGCGTGACCTGGACGATGTCGGCCCCGAGGCCGCGTCCAGCGACGAGGACGCCGAGCAGCGCTGAGCGCTGCCGGCCGGCCGCCTGTCGATCAGCGGCCCTGATTTCAACGGGCGCGCACAGTGCCCGATTCGAGCACCGATCTGTTGAAACCCCGTATCGTCTATCGCCCGTTGCACGGCATCCTGTTGCTCGACAAGCCGGCTGGAGTCAGCTCCAACACGGCATTGCAGTCCGCGCGCCGCTTGTTGCGTGCCGAAAAGGGCGGCCACACCGGCAGCCTGGATCCGCTGGCCACCGGCTTGCTGCCGCTGTGTCTGGGCGAGGCCACCAAGATTGCCGGCCTGCTGCTCGGTTCGGCCAAGGCCTACGACGCCGAGATCGTGCTGGGTGTCACCACCGATACCGACGATGCCGATGGTCAGGTGTTGCGCGAGCGTGCGGTGCCGGCACTGGGCGAAGACGCGCTGCGTGCAGCGCTGACGCCCTTCATCGGGCGCATCCGCCAGCAGGCCCCGATCTATTCCGCGCTCAAGCAGGGCGGCGAGCCGCTGTACGCCAAGGCACGCCGTGGCGAAGTGATCGAGGCACCGGTGCGCGAGGTCGACGTGCATGCGATCGATGTGCTCGGCTACGCCGCGCCGCGGCTGCAGTTGCGCGTGACCTGCGGCTCGGGCACCTATATCCGCAGCCTGGCGCGCGATCTGGGCGAGGTGCTTGGCTGCGGTGCGCATATCGCCTCGCTGCGCCGGCTCTGGGTGGAGCCGTTTCGTGCGCCGCAGATGATCACGCTGGAAGCGCTGTCGGCAGCCCTGGAAGCGGGCACCGACGCGCAAGAGCTGTTGCTGCCGATCGAGGCCGGACTGGCCGATTTTGCGCGGATCGTGCTCGATACGGCGCATGCGGCGCGTTTTCGTATGGGCCAGCGCCTGCGTGATCCCGCATTTCCGACCGGCCAGGTGGCCGTGTTCGGACCCGACGGAATTCCCTCAGGGCTAGGCCTGGTGGACGCGGAGGGGCGTTTGTCGCCGCAGCGATTGTTCAATGGACTGAACGAAGCGGTGGCTTGTTAAGTTTTAGTCAACTTGTTCCCGGGCCCGCACGACGTTACAATTTTGCGGCCCCGATCGGGGCACCTCCAGCGCCAAGCGCGCTCATCCCTAGCAAACGGCGAGTCCGGCGGTGCGTCATGCACGTTCCTGCCGACCACGCATCTATCGAGTAAACATTATGTCCGTCGACACCCAGAAAGTTATTGAAGACAACAAGCGCAGCGCCCAGGACACCGGTTCGCCGGAAGTGCAGGTCGCGCTGCTGACCGCGCGCATCGAGCTGCTGACCGGTCACTTCAAGACCCACAAGAAGGATCACCACAGCCGTCGTGGCCTGCTGCAGATGGTCAACCGTCGCCGCAGCCTGCTCGACTACCTGAAGAAGAAGGACAACGAGCGTTACAAGTCCTTGATCGAGAAGCTCGGCCTGCGCCGCTAATCGAGTCATACCGCCGCGGCGCAGCGATGCGCCGCGGCTTTGTTTTGGTCATTCGCATCACGTTATCTGCAGCATGCAGTTCATGGGCCGGAGCCTCCCGGCCGCCCGTTCTCGGCATGGGTCGACGACGGTCCAACGAAGACAGCAACACCTAAGGGAAAAAACCTCCGTGGCAAAAATCACCAAAACCTTCCAGTACGGCAAGCACACCGTCACCCTGGAGACGGGCGAAATCGCTCGCCAGGCAGGCGGCGCCGTCATCGTCAAGTTCGACGACACCGTACTGCTGGTCACCGCCGTCGCCGCCAAGAGCGCGCGCGAAGGGCAGGACTTCTTTCCTCTGACGGTTGATTATCAGGAGAAGTTCTACGCCGGCGGCCGCATCCCGGGCGGCTTCTTCAAGCGCGAAGGACGTGCGACCGAGAAGGAAACGTTGATCTCGCGCCTGATCGATCGCCCGATCCGTCCGCTGTTCCCGGAGGACTACAAGAACGAAGTGCAGATCATCGCCACCGTGATGTCGATGAACCCGGACATTGACGGCGATATCGCCGCGCTGATCGGCGCATCGGCCGCGCTGTCGCTGGCCGGCACCCCGTTCAACGGCCCGATCGCTGCGGCGAAGGTCGGTTACAAGAATGGCGAATACATCCTCAACCCGACCGTGACCGAGCTGAAGGATTCGCAGCTGGAGCTGGTCGTGGCCGGTACCGCCAATGCGGTGCTGATGGTCGAGTCTGAAGCCGAGCTGCTGTCGGAAGAAGTGATGCTGGGCGCGGTGACGTTCGGCCATCGCGAGATGCAGAAGGTCATCAACATCATCAACGAGCTGACCGTCGAAGCCGGCACCAAGCCGTCCGACTGGGTGGCTCCGGCCAAGAATGACGGCATGATCGCCGCGCTGAAGGAAGCGGTGGGCGAGCAGCTCGCGTCGGCTTTCCAGGTGCGCGACAAGCTGCAGCGCCGCGACGCAATTTCGGCGATCAAGAAGGACGTGCTGGGTGCGCTGGCACCGCGCGCCACGATTGAAGGCTGGGCTGCCGGTGACCTGTCCAAGGAATTCGGCGAGCTGGAATACCAGACCATGCGCGGCTCGGTGCTGAGCACCAAGGTGCGCATCGACGGCCGTGCACTGGATACCGTGCGTCCGATCAGCGCCAAGGCCGGCGTGTTGCCGCGTACCCATGGCTCGGCGCTGTTCACCCGCGGCGAGACCCAGGCGATCGTGATCACCACGCTCGGCACCGCACGCGACGGTCAGGTCATCGACGCCGTCTCGGGTGAGTACAAAGAGAACTTCCTGTTCCATTACAACTTCCCTCCGTACTCGGTGGGCGAGTGCGGTCGTTTCGGTGCGCCGAAGCGTCGCGAGATCGGCCACGGCCGTCTGGCCAAGCGCGGCGTGCTGGCAGTGATGCCGAGCCTGGAAGAATTCCCGTACACCATCCGCGTGGTCTCGGAAATCACCGAGTCCAATGGTTCGTCCTCGATGGCATCGGTCTGCGGCAGCTCGCTGGCGCTGATGGACGCCGGTGTGCCGATCAAGGCGCCGGTCGCCGGTATCGCGATGGGTCTGGTCAAGGAAGGCAACGACTTCGTCGTGCTGTCGGACATCCTGGGTGACGAAGATCACCTCGGCGACATGGACTTCAAGGTGGCCGGCACTTCCGAAGGCGTGTCCGCGTTGCAGATGGACATCAAGATCGAAGGCATCACCGAAGAGATCATGAAGCAGGCATTGCAGCAGGCCAAGGCTGGCCGTCTGCACATCCTCGGCGAGATGGCGCATGCGCTGACCACCCCGCGTCAGGAACTGAGCGACTACGCGCCGCGCTTGCTGACCATCAAGATCCACCCGGACAAGATCCGCGAAGTGATCGGCAAGGGTGGCTCGACCATCCAGGCCATCACCAAGGAAACCGGTACGCAGATCGACATCCAGGACGACGGCACGATCATCATCGCCTCGGTCAACGCCATTGCTGCGCAAGCTGCGAAGTCGCGCATCGAGCAGATCACCTCGGACGTGGAGCCGGGCCGCATCTACGAAGGCAAGGTCGCCAAGATCATGGACTTCGGTGCGTTCGTCACCATCCTGCCGGGCAAGGACGGCCTGGTGCACGTCTCGCAGATCTCCAGCGAGCGCGTGGAAAAGGTCGGCGACAAGCTGAAGGAAGGCGATCTGGTCCGCGTCAAGGTGCTGGAAGTGGACAAGCAGGGCCGTATCCGTCTGTCGATCAAGGCAGTGGAAGAAGGCGAGGGCGTTCCGCCGTCGGCCGAGTAATCGCCGCTGGTTGATGCGTCACGAAAAAGCGGGCCTCGGCCCGCTTTTTTGTTGGGTGTTCGGCAAGGGCGCGTGACTTGATCCTTCTCCTGCGGGAGAAGGTGCCCCGCAGGGGCGGATAAGGGTACGCGCGAAGCCTCGCGCGGTTGAGCCTTGGCCAAGGCTTCGCCGCCGTACCCTCACCCCAACCCCTCTCCGGATGGGCGCGGGGCTTTGATCCTTGCTTACCCGGGCTGCTGTGTCGGCGCGGGCTGTGTTTCCGGACGCGGCGGCACCACGCGCGGGAAACCCGGTGGCATCGTGGTGGGCAAGGTGGTTGGCGAAGGCAGCGGTTCGACCGGTGGTGGCGCGGTCATCAGCGCATCCGGGCGCAGCTTCAACAGGGCCGCCCAGTCGCGTCGATTGAAATCGCAGAGTTCTTCGTGTGCCGGCGTGCACTCGCTGGCGATGCCCAGGCCGTCCTCGCTCTGGTCCTGGCTGCCGTCAGATTGGGGTGTCGGCAACACCACGCGGCCTGCGCGGTCCAGCGGCATCTTGCGCATCATCACCGTGTTGAACACATTGCCGCCGATCAGGTACAGGGTGCGATCGCCACCGACGTTGGCGGCGATCACCACGTCGCAATGCGATTGCCACGGCATCGGCGCGCTGCCGCCAAGCCCGGCCTTGAGGCCGGCGTAGCCGAGCGCAGCGCTGCGCCCGCGCAGCAGGCACAGCAGATCGCCGGGGGCGGGTTTTTCCACCGCCGGGTCGGTGAACTGGTACGGGCCGCTGGCGCCATCGTTGTAGGCGCTGCGGATGTAATCCAGATGGCGTGCAGAGCGATGGAAACCGCTCAGGCCGGCCTGCGTCATCACCCAGGAGATGAAGGCGGCCGACCATGGGTTGTCGACCAGGAAAGCGCGGCAATCGCTGGCGGTGTAGCGCGTGCCATCCAGTGCCGCGCAACTCGATGCGCCGGGGCGGCCGCCCATCGATGCCAGCGTGCCGCTGTCGCGCCAGTAGCCGGCCACGCGTTGCCAGGCGACCACGCCGTGGTCGGCCAGATAGCCCGATTCGGCTTCGGTCACGCCCAGGCTGGCCAGACGGCCCTTGGCGTCGATAAACGGGTGCTGCCACAGGCGATGCTCGTTGCAGGCACTGCGCACGATGGCGATCGCTGCAGGGCTGGTGCCGAAGCGTGGGGGCACATCGCAGACTTCCGCGGCGGCCGCGGTGCCGCCCCATGCGGCCAACACCAGACAGAGCCACGGCCAAGGTTTTACAGTCATCGCAGATCCTGCACAGAACAATCGCAGCAGGCTGACAGAGCCGGCTGCGGGCACGCGTGAAATCAGCGCGGCGGTGGGCCGAGTTTGAGCGACAGATCGACCGCGTGCACGTGCTTGGTGAGCCCGCCGATGGAGATGCAATCCACCCCATCGGCCGCAATGGCCGCAATGCCGGCCAGATCCACGCTGCCGGAGACCTCCAGCGGAATGCGTTGTTCGCGCGGCAGGGCGGCAACGATGCGCACCGCGTCGCGACGCATCACCGGGTCGAAATCGTCGATCAGGATGCGCGTGCAGCCGACCTGCAAGGCCTCGCGCAACTGCTCCAGCGTTTCCACCTCGACCACCAGCGGCAACTGCGGTTGCTGCGCACGTGCGGCATGCACGGCGGCGCTCAGCGAGCCGGCGGCGCGGATATGGTTTTCCTTGAGCATCACCGTGTCGAACAGGCCGATGCGGTGGTTGTCGCCACCGCCACAGCGCACCGCGTATTTCTGCGCGGCGCGCAGGCCGGGCAGCGTCTTGCGCGTGTCCAGGATGCGCGTGCCGGTGCCGGCCACGGCAGCCACGTATGCAGCGGTGGCGGTCGCGGTGGCCGACAGCGTCTGCATGAAGTTGAGCGAGGTGCGCTCGGCGCTGACCAGGCTGCGGCTGCGGCCATGCAGCAGCGCCAGCACCGTGCCGGCGGCGACGTGCTGGCCTTCGTGCACCTGCCAGTCGATCCGCACCTGCGGATCGAGCGCGCGGTGCGTGGCGTCGAACCACGGCCGCCCGGCAATCACGGCGTCCTGCTTGCACAGCAGGTACGCGCTGTCTGGCTGATCGGGCAATAGCGCCGCGGTCACATCGCCGCTGCCGATGTCCTCGGCCAGCGCGCGCGCCACATCGGCGTCCACCAGCGCGGCCGGTGGTGCCTCCGGCACGGTGGTGCGTAAGGAAGGATTCACTTTTCGGGGAAGTCGGCGATCTGCGCAGTGCCGATGGCTTCTTCGGCCAACAGCACCGGAATGCCGTCGTCGACGCGGAAGATCTGCTTGCGGTCGCGCGTGATCAGCGCCTCGCGCAGTGGCTGTGTCTGTGCGGTGCCGTCGGCACGCTGCAGGGTCCCGCCGGCGATGGCGGTGTTGAGTGCCTCCAGGCCCTTGCCGTCGAGCAGCGAGAGCGGCTGGCGGGTATCGGGCGAGCACAGCAGGTCGAGCAGTTTGCGATCCATCGAAGTCTTGTCTTGCGTGGAAGATGGCTAGAATACGTCTTTACCGCAGGGCAGGGCCATGACCTCCAACCACTCCGCGCCGCTGGTCGGCATCGTGATGGGTTCCCGTTCCGATTGGGAAACCATGCAACACGCAGCTCAGAAGCTCGATGCGCTGGGCGTGCCTTACGAAGTCAAGGTGGTCTCGGCGCACCGCACACCGGACGTGTTGTTCAGCTATGCAGAGCAGGCTGGCGCACGCGGTCTGCGCGCGATCATTGCCGGTGCCGGCGGTGCGGCGCATCTGCCGGGCATGCTGGCGGCCAAGACGGCGGTGCCGGTGCTCGGTGTGCCGGTACAGTCCAAGGCGCTCAACGGCATGGATTCGTTGCTGTCGATCGTGCAGATGCCTGCCGGGATTCCGGTGGCCACGTTTGCGATCGGCAATGCCGGCGCGGCCAATGCGGCCTTGTTCGCCGCTGCGATGCTGGCGCCGGAGCAGGCGCAGATCGGTCAGGCACTGGCGCAGTTCCGCGCCAGGCAGACCGACGATGTCATGGCCAGCGACGACCCGCGCCAATGACCACGGTCGGCATTCTGGGTGGCGGCCAGTTGGCCCGCATGCTGGTGTTGGCCGGTGCGCCACTTGGCTTGCGGTTTGCGGTGTTCGACCCGGCCACCGATGCCAGCGCAGGGCAGGTGGCGCCGCTGCAGGCGGGCGCCTTTGACGACACCGCCGCGCTTGCCGCATTCGCCGCGCACGCGGATGTGATCACCTTCGATTTCGAAAACGTGCCGGCCGCCGGCGCGCAGCAGTTGGCTGCGCAGGTGCCGGTGTTTCCCAGCGCTGCCGCGTTGGCGGTGGCGCAGGACCGGCTCAGCGAAAAAGCCCTGTTCCGCGAGCTCGGCATTCCGGTGCCCGAGTTCGCCGCCATCGACGACCGTGCAGGGCTCGACGCTGCATTGGCCCGTATCGGCACGCCGTGCGTGCTCAAGACGCGTCGCTTCGGCTACGACGGCAAGGGCCAGTTCCGCATCAAGACGCTGGCCGATGCCGATGCCGCGTGGGACGCGCTCGGCGCGCAGGCGGCAAAGGTCGGGCTGATCGTGGAGGCCTTCGTACCGTTCGAGCGCGAGGTCAGCGTGGTGGCAGTGCGTGGGCGCGATGGCGAATTCCGCGCCTGGCCGCTGACCGAGAACTGGCATGTGGACGGCGTGCTCTCGGCCAGTCTTGCGCCGGCGCGTGTGGATGCCGGCGTGCAGGCTGCGGCAGAGGCGCATGCGCGTGCGGTCGCCGAGCGGCTGGACTACGTCGGCGTGTTCGCGCTGGAACTGTTCGTGCGCGATGGCCAGTTGCTTGCCAACGAAATGGCGCCGCGCGTGCACAACTCCGGGCATTGGACCATCGAAGGCGCCGAGACCTCACAGTTCGAAAATCATGTGCGCGCCGTGCTCGGTCTGCCGCTCGGCAGCACCGCGATGCGCGGGCATGCCTGCATGCTCAACTGGCTGGGCGCGATGCCGGACGCGGCTGCATTTTTGGCGGTGCCCGGTGGGCATTGGCACGACTATGGCAAGCAATCGCGCGAGGGCCGCAAGGTCGGCCACGCCACACTGCGCGCCGAGACGCCGCAGCTGCTTGCGCAGGCACTGAGCGCAGCAGGCACCGCGCTGCAGCGTGATGCGCAGGTCGAACCGGTGCTCGCGCGTTTGAGCGAAGGGTAATTCGCAGAGCCATCGGTGGCGCTGCTGCGGCCTCGCCGATGTGCAGGTTCGTGGCGAAGATGCACTGCGGTGCGCGGTGCCGCCAGGCGCCGTTGCGGCAGGTCACCTGATCGTTGACCTGTTGCAACGGCGCAAGCGGCTAACCCAACCGGCTGGCCACGAACTCCCAGTTGATCAGCTTCCAGAACACGTCCAGGTACTGCGCGCGGTCCTGCCGGTAATCCAGGTAATAGGCGTGCTCCCAGAGGTCGCAGGCGAGCAGCGGGGTGTCCGGCCCGGTGAGCGGCGTGGACGCATTCGGCGTGGCGACGACCGCCAGTGCACCATCCGGGCGCTGCACCAGCCACACCCAGCCCGAGCCGAAGCTGCCCAGGGCGACGCGGTTGAATTCCTGCTTGAAATGCACGAAGTCGCCGAACGATTTGGCGATGCGGTCGGCCAGCCGGCCCAGCGGCTCGCCGCCGCCGCGTGGGCGCAGGCACTGCCAATAGAAATTGTGGTTCCACACCTGCGCAGCCAGGTGAAACAGCGTGCCCTGCGCCTGCGCGATGATGTCTTCCAGTGTCAGCTCGGCGAACTCGCTGCCTTCGATGCGCGCATTGAGCCGATCGACCTCGCTGCGATGACAGACGCCGTGGTGCGCCTCCAATGTGGCGGCGGACAGATGCGGCTCCAGGGCGACGCGGGAGTAGGGCAGTGCAAGGTGTTCGATCGGCATGATGGCAAGGGCAGCGAAGGGAGTGCGGCGACAGGTCGCGCTGAAGGCTTACAATGCGCGCCTTTGCGGAAGTCTATCCGACCCGGCGGTCGGGCCTGCCGCTCCCAGTCAGGAGAGTCCAATGCCGGTGATGGAACGGATCCAGGCCGAAGTCGAACAACACCCGATCGTGCTGTTCATGAAAGGCACCCCGCAATTCCCGATGTGCGGTTTTTCCAGCCGCGCCGTGCAGGCCCTGGTGGCTGCCGGCGCCGATCAGTTGCGCACGGTCAACGTGCTGGAAGAGCCCGAAGTGCGCGCCAATCTGCCGCGCTATTCCAACTGGCCGACCTTCCCGCAACTGTTCATCCACGGCGAGCTGATCGGCGGTTGCGACATCACGCTGGAACTGTTCGAAGCCGGCGAGCTCAAGCGCATCGTCAGCGAGGCTTACCAACCGTGAGTCTGGCGCAGGCCCGGCCCGACGCGGCGGCACTTGCCGGCCGCGTGGTGCTGATCACCGGTGCAGCCGGCGGGCTGGGGAGCGCGGCGGCGCAGGCGTGTGCATCCGCCGGTGCGACCGTGGTGTTGCTCGGCCGCAAGCTGCGCCCGCTGGAGCGCATCTACGACGCGGTCGCCAAGCTGGGTCCGGAGCCGTTGCTGTATCCGCTGGATCTGGCCGGCGCCACGCCGGACGACTACGCCGCACTGGCGCAGCGGCTGCAGTCCGAGCTCGGTGGCCTGCACGGCCTGCTGCACTGCGCCGCCGATTTCGCCGGCTTGACCCCGGCCGAACTCGCGGCGCCCGCCGACTTCGCACGCAACCTCCATATCAACCTCACCGCGCGCGCCTGGTTGACCCAGGCCTGCCTGCCGCTGTTGCGGCAGCAAGGCGATGCGGCGGTGGTCTTCGTCGTCGATGACCCTGCACGCGTTGGCCAAGCGTACTGGGGTGCCTATGGCGCTGCCCAGCATGCACAGCGTGGCCTGCTCGCCAGCCTGCATCACGAAACCGCCGCCAGCCCGGTCCGCATCAGCGGACTGCAGCCCGGCCCGATGCGCACCGCCTTGCGTGCGCGCGCCTTCACCCATCAGGAAGACAGCGAAGCGCTGGACCCCACGCGCTATGCCGCCGCCTGCGTCACCTTGTTGTCCACGGCCGGTGGCGCGCACCGCGGCGCGATCTGGAGTCCTTCCGCATGACCATTCTTTCGGCGGCACTGCTGCTGTTCCTGATCCTCGACCCGCTGGGCAACATTCCGGTGTTTCTCAGTGTGCTCAAGCCGCTGCCTCCGAAGCGCCAGCGCTTCGTGCTCGCGCGCGAGTTGCTGATCGCCCTGTTCGTGCTGATGGCGTTCCTGTGGGGCGGTAAGTACGCGCTGGAGCTGATGCATCTGCGCCAGGAATCGGTGGCGATCGCCGGCGGCATCGTGCTGTTCCTGATCGGTATCCGCATGATCTTCCCGCGCCCGGAAGGCCTGATGGGCGAGATCCCCGACGGCGAGCCCTTCATCGTGCCGCTGGCGATCCCGCTGGTGGCCGGCCCGTCCGGCATGGCCGCAGTGATGCTGATGGGCAGCAACGAACCCACCCGCCTATGGGATTGGAGCCTGGCGCTGATGATCGCCTGGATCGGTGCATCCACCATCCTGGCCTCGGCCCCGCTGTTGTACAAACTGCTCGGTCATCGCGCACTGACCGCGATCGAGCGGCTGATGGGCATGTTGCTAGTGGCCATTTCGGTGCAGATGTTCCTGGACGGCCTGGGGACTTACTTTAAGTTGCCGGTATCGATCTGAGTCCAGTCGGTGATAGACGGGCAGGGTGCGTGGGGACGACCTGTGAATGCCTGGCGGGAATTTGAAGCCGCGTTGCTGACCTGTGGCGTGAGCGGGTAGCAGTGTCAGGCGACCACAACGGGGGATGGCGGCCGATAGCCAGCGCTGCGGTCTCAGGCTAAACGTTGCCGGTTTGCGACAAGCCAGCTCGATTGCGCGACGCCGGTCGCAAACGCCACGCGACTTTGCGCAAGCTGGCGTTTAGGCCTTCACATGCGAAGTTCATGTTGCACTGCGCGAACTTTGTCACGTCGCCGTCACAATCAGGCCTTAGCGTGTTAATCTGTTGTTAACCGTTGCGGCAGCAACCAGCCGCGCGGCAAGGGACCCCAGATCATCGGCAGCCCACCCCCGGGAACGGTTGGGCTGACTGCGCCTTTTTGTCACTGCCCAACCTGTATCGAGGCTACCGAAATGACCCACCCCCGCTGTCTCCGCATGTCCAAGCTGACGCTTGGCCTTGTTGCCGCACTCGCCGCCGCCCCCGTGTTCGCCCAGAGCACCTCTGCCGGCGTCGCTGGCCTGGTGACCAGCAGCGCCGGTCAACCGGTGCCGAATGCCGAAGTGACGATCACCCACATCGAATCGGGCACGGTCAGCCGCGCCACCACCGATGCCAGCGGACGCTACAACGCGCGCGGCCTTCGCGTGGGTGGGCCTTACACGATCACCATTACCAAGTCGGGTGAAGGCACCAAGACCGAAGAAGGCGTGTACCTGAACCTCAATCAGGTCAATAGCGTCGATGCCTCTCTTGGCGGCGACGTCACCACGCTTGGCGCGGTGCAGGCCATCGGTGGCGACTACGGCTCGGCGCTGTTCAGCGCCAACAAGATGGGCACCGGCACCAACGTGACCCGCGAGCAGATCGAATCGCTGCCGTCGATCAACCGCAACCTGCAGGACTACGTGCGCCTGGATCCGCGTGTCGCGCAGACCGACAAGGCGCGTAACGAGATTTCCGTGGGCGGCCAGAATCCGCGCTTCAACCTGATCCGTGTCGACGGTATCAGCACCAACGATGCGTTTGGCCTTGAATCCAATGGTCTGCCGACGCCGCGCCAGCCGTTCTCGATGGATGTCATCGACGAAATCTCCGTCGACGTCGCCAATTACGACGTGACCATTACCGGCGCTACTGGCGGTGTGATCAATGCAGTGACCAAGTCCGGTACCAATGAGTTTCACGGTTCGGTCTACGGCACCTACCGCGAGAACGATTGGTCGGGCAAGAACCAGAACGATATCCGCCCGCAGCTGTTCGATAACGAAGCCACCTACGGCCTGACCCTCGGCGGCCCGATCGTCAAGGACAAGCTGTTCTTCTTTGCCAATTACGAAAAGTACAAGGGCAAGGGTGTTTTCACCGGAGCCTCCGGTTACGGTCCGACCGGCTCGGGTGCGAGCAACATCGTTCCGATCTCACAGGCGCAGGTCGATGAGATCATCGACATCTCGCGCAATATCTATGGCTTCGATCCGGGAACTCTCGCCCTGCCGGCGCTGGATTCGGATTCGGAGGAAAAGGGCTTCAAGCTCGACTGGAACATCTCCGACAAGCATCGCGCTTCGTTCCGCTATGGTGAGAGCGAGCAGAGCACCGCCAACCTCAATGGCTTTGGCAACCAGGCGCTGTCGCTGAATTCGTATCACTATGTCCGCGACTTCAGCCTCAAGACCTATACGGCCCAGTTGTTCAGCGACTGGACCGATACCTTCTCGACTGAAGCCAAGGTCTCCTACCGCGATTATTCGGCGGTTCGTACGGCTGCTTCGCAGCTGCCGGCCGTGGCAGTGCGCATCGGTAATAACACTGTCAATCTGGGGACCGAGCAGAGCACTCAAGCGAACGAACTGCGCACCGAAACCTGGAATGCCTTCTTCGCCGGCACGTTGTTCTTGAACGATCACACCGTCAAGTTCGGCTTCGACTACGAAGACAACGATCTGTTCAACCTGTTTGGGCAGCGCGTCTTTGGTTCCTACACGTTCAATTCGATTGCCGACTACGCGGCCAATCGTCCGCTGAACTACCGCTATTCGCGTTCCAACAGCGGAAACATTGACGACATCGCCGCAGATTGGGGCATGCGCAATGTCGGCGTCTTCCTGCAGGACACCTGGGCCGTCAGCAACAACCTGACGCTGACGTTCGGTGTGCGTTATGACGAGCCGATGGTAAAGAACAGCCCGGCCTACAACGCAGCCGCGTCGACGCTATTCGGCTTCCGTAACGACCAGACCATCGACGGCAACGGATTGTTCGAGCCGCGCTTTGGTTTCAACTACACCTTCGACAGCGACCGCCCCACCCAGCTGCGTGGTGGCGTGGGCTTGTTCCAGGGCGCTGCGGCAACCGTGTGGCTTTCCAATCCGTACTCCAACACCGGCCTGGCGTATACCGATTACAACTTCTCCAGCCAGACGCTGGTGAACACCAATGGCATTCGCTTCACGCCGGACATCAACAATCAGCCGACCGGCAATGGGTCGGTCAACGGTGCGACACAGTCGGTAGATTTCGTCGACAGCAAGCTGGGTCAGCCGTCGGTGTGGAAGGCCAATCTTGCATTCGATACCGAACTGCCCTGGTACGGCATCGTGGCATCCGCCGAAGCGGTGGTGACCAAGGTCAACGAGGCGATCTACTACCAGCAGCTCAATCTGGGCACCACCAGCCGCGTAGGCCAAGACGGTCGTAACCTGTACTGGAATACTGCAGGCTTGAATCCGGCCTGCTGGCTGGATGACGGCCGCAACCCGACCGGTGCCAGCGCTCCGGCGGCTTGTGTGCGTGGCACCGCTTCGGTGGTCGATGCACGCGGCTCGCGCGATTCGCGTTTCAACGATGCGATCATTGCGCGTCCGACCGACAAGGGTGGAAGCGAAAGCTTCACCGTCGGTCTGAACAAGCCGTTCAACGGCGGTGACTGGTCTTGGGGCCTGTACTACACGTATACCGATGCCGATGAAGTCAGCGGCCTGACCAGTTCGACCTCGGGTTCGCAGCTGGGTAACAACGCCGTCTTCCAGGCCAATGAAAACGTCGCCTCGACCGCCGCGTACGAAGTCAAAAACAGCATCCTCGGCACCTTGAATTGGAAGCATGCGTTCTTTGGCGACTACGAGACCAAGGTCGGGCTGATCTACCAGGGTCGCAACGGTCGTCCGTACAGCTATACGTTCGACAACGATGCCAATGGCGACGGCCGCCTGAACGATCTGTTGTATATCCCGGCCGGCCGTGGCGATGTGCTGTTCGGTACCGCCCGAGAAGAACAGGCGTTCTGGAACTACATCGAAGGCAACGAGTACCTGGCTGCCCGCCGTGGTCAAGTTGCCGAGCGCAACGGCGCACGCAACTCCTGGATCAACCAGTTCGACTTGCACATCGAGCAGGAGATTCCCGGCTTCTTCAAGGACAACAAGGCCTCCATCTGGCTTGATGTCATGAACGTTGGCAACCTGCTGAACAAAAAGTGGGGCCGCGTGGAGGAGTACGCCTTCCCGGGCATGCGCGGTGTTGTGGAGTACGGTGGTGTCGACGCGGCCAGCGGCAAGTACGTGTACCGCTTCAATACCCCGGACCAGTCCACGGTCTACGACGATCGCGGCATCTCCCGCTGGGCGCTGCAGCTGGGCTTCCGCTACCAGTTCTAAAGCTGGCTAGCGGCTCGAAGCTCGCAGAAACGGCCGGGGCAACCCGGCCGTTTTCTTTTGTGCGGGTGAGTACGCTAAAGTTCTGAGATACGACAGGAGCAAGCTATGGAACTCAGCAGTACGGCAGCACGGGCGCTGCCGGTGGTGGATGCGCGGATCTACCCGCGCGGTGGCCTGGACGTGTTGTCCAAGGCGGAAGTTGCGCGTCTGCGCGATGCCTCCAGCGGTGGCATGCACGAGCTGTTGCGCCGCTGCGCGCTGGCCGTGCTGACCAGCGGCAGTGCGTCGGACGACCCGCGCGCCGCGCGCGACCTGTATCCGGATTTCGATATCCAGGTGAACCAGCAGGACCGTGGCATCCGCATCGATCTGAGTAACGCACCGGCGATGGCCTTTGTCGATGGCGAGATCATCCGGGGTGTGGCCGAGCTGCTGTTCGCCGTGGTGCGCGACCTGGCCTACATGGCGATCGAGCTGGAAGCCCAGCGCGGGGATCTGGATACCAGCGAAGGCATCACCAACGCGGTGTTCGGGCAGCTGCGCAATGCGCGGATCCTGCAGCCGTCGGACCCGAACCTGGTCGTGTGCTGGGGTGGTCATTCCATTTCGCGCGACGAGTACCTCTACACCAAACAGGTGGGCTACGAGCTGGGCCTGCGGGGCCTGGACATCTGTACCGGCTGCGGCCCGGGCGCCATGAAGGGCCCGATGAAGGGCGCCACCATCGCGCACGCCAAGCAGCGCAAGCATCACACGCGCTACATCGGCGTGACCGAGCCGGGCATCATCGCCGCCGAGTCGCCGAACCCGATCGTCAACCACCTGGTGATCATGCCGGACATCGAGAAGCGCCTGGAAGCCTTCGTCCGCATCGGCCACGGCATCCTGGTGTTTCCGGGCGGCGTCGGCACGGCGGAGGAAATCCTCTACCTGCTCGGCATCCTGCTGCGCGAAGAGAACGCCGACCTGCCGTTCCCGCTGATCCTGACCGGCCCGACCATTGCCGCGCCGTATTTCGAGCAGATCGACCGCTTCATCCGGCTCACCCTGGGCGAAGCTGTCGCTTCCCGCTACGAGATCATCGTCGGCGACCCGGTTGCCGTGGCGCGTCGCATGGCCGAAGGCATCCACGACGTGCGCGCGCACCGCAAGGAACAGAAGGATTCGTACTACTTCAACTGGTCCGTCCACATCCCGCTCGAGTACCAGCAGCCGTTCGAACCCAGCCACGAGGCCATGGCCGCCCTCGACCTGCACCACGGCCGCCCAGCGCCCGCGCTGGCCGCCGACCTGCGGCGTGCCTTCTCCGGCATCGTCGCCGGCAACGTCAAGGAAGACGGCATGCGCCGCATCGAGGAATTCGGCCCCTTCGAAATCCACGGCGACCCGGACATCATGCAGGCCCTGGATGAATTGCTGCGTGGCTTCGTCGAGCAGCGCCGGATGAAGATTTCGGGGGACTACCGGCCTTGTTATCGGGTGGTGACCTGAGACGAAGCAATAGGGGGAGCGCTCGTCCCCCTAGTTGTACCGTTCATCCGTCTGTAGATTGTGTCTGATTTCAGGGTGAGGCACGATGTGGCCTCAACGCTGGGGAGCGTGCAGATGTCGTTTCGAGAGCGCGGTTTCACTATGCTGGAGTTGCTGGTAACCGTCGCGGTGATTGCGGTACTGGCAGCGATCGCCTTTCCTAATTTCAAGAGCGTCATTCAGTCAAATCAAATTGCTACCGCCTCCAATGAGGTTCTTGCCGCATTTTCATTCGGGCGAAGTGAAGCCGTGCGGACTAATAGTAGCGCGGGGATATGCCCTTCCAGTACCGGCACCAGTTGTAGCGGCAATTGGGACAGCGGCTGGATCGTCTGGCGTGACGATAACGCAAATGGAAGTTTGGATGGCAATGAAGCCGTCCTTCGATATGGCCAAGGAAAAGGGGCCGTGACCTACAAAGGAAATCCACCTATTAAATTCACCTTTGATCGACGCGGCAGAGTTGTAGGGAGCGGGTCGAACGGGGCGGCACTGCAAGGGTCACAGGTGTTCCTGATCCAATCAAGTAGCTGTAAAGCTGGTGAGGTTGCATTAGCTCGTACCCTGACTGTGGGTGTAACGGGGCAGATCCGGATTTCCAAGAGCAACTGCACATGAGTAGATCGATTTCTATTCTGAAGAATGGCCGCTCAAGATCGGCGCAACGAGGCTTCTCATTAATCGAGGTGCTTGTCGCGGTCCTTGTCCTTGCAATCGGATTGCTTGGCTTTGCCCTGCTACAGACAACCAGCGTGCGTATGTCGAAAAGTGCAGCCGTTCGGACCCAGGCCACTAACCTAGCCACAGAGCTGCTTGATCAAATGCGCGTTAATCGCTTAAGCGCGGCAAGCTTTCCCAGTCAGGCGACCTTTGCAAGTGGCTCTGTCAGTACAACAAGCTGTATTCCGTCAATTGGCGCTGCCGACGTATCAAAGATGGTTGCTTTATGGAAGTGCGAGGTGGTCAGGACGCTTGGAGATAATGCAGGTTCAACAGTGTTGTTTGATAACGGTGTCGCTACCGTGCAACTGATCTGGAGCGATCGTGGCGGAGATAGTACGCAATTTAGCGTGAGCACTAAACTATGATCGGCTTTAAGCGCGGACGCCTACGAGTCAGCGGCGTATCGTTAATTGAATTGATGATCGCGTTGGTCATAGGTCTGGTGTTGATGCTTGGCATTCTGCAGGTCTTTGCCGCGTCTAAAACTGCGTACCGTCTTTCAGAGGGCCTTGCACGAACTCAGGAAAATGCACGTTTTGCCATCGATTACTTGCAGCGTGATGTAAGAATGGCGGGGCATTTCGGTTGTGTAAGCGATCAATCCCACCTTCAGAACGCTGACGCGTTGCAGTCGAATTTTGCGAGCAACGCGGACCAGGCGCTAAATTTTAAAGTATCAATCCAGGGGTATGAGGCCAACGGCACCGCACCGTCTGACTCAGTAACTCTTGGTGCTCCCACAGGCGGATGGTCTCCTGGTTTGCCTACGTCAATTTCAGCGCTCTCTCCACTAGCCGGCAGTGACATTGTCGTTTTGCGGTTTCTCTCACCGCAGGGTACGCCCGTCAATACAGTAGCCACGGGCGCCAGCACGACGAAATTTACGGTGTCACCGGCGCGGTGGGTTGCCTTCACCCAGGACGGCGTCGCCAATCCCCAACTGTTCGGTGTTGCAGATTGTACCTACGCCGATGTGTTCCAAGCATCTGCTACTTCTGCGTCAACTGGCGAGGTAACGGTGGCAAAAGCCATCAGCCGCTATTCCGCTCAGCCCACCGGGCAAACCAACTTGTACCGAGCAGAGTCGCTTGTTTATTACGTCGCCACAAACTCAGGTGGTGAACCTGCACTCTTCCGGGCGCGATACGGCGGGGCAGGCTACACTAGTGAGGAGCTGGTTGAGGGCGTGGAAAGCTTGCAGTTCATATATGGTCAGGATCGCATAACGGATCTGACAGTGAACCCGCCAAGTGGCTATATTGATGTCCAAAATACTGCTGCAACTCTAGGCAGTGTGGCCGCACAGTGGCGGCGTGTCGGTAGTGTCCAGATTGGACTTTTGATGAGAAGTCCTGAGAATTCCGCAGCGACTGCACCTGCTGTCGCAAATCGCCCACGTGTGCTTGGAGTAGAGTTTGCTCCACCATCTTCCTTTGATGGGAGGGTGCGAGGTGTCTACGAAACGACAGCGGCGCTGAGGAATCGTTTGTATGGAAACTAGCCTGAATAGAATGCAGCAAGGAGGGCGGCTATATCTGACGTCGAGACATAATCAGTCAGGGGCAGTGCTTTATGTCGCCTTGATCATGCTGATTCTTCTTGCGTTGCTCGGAATCGCGGGGATGCAGGTGACAGGCCTGCAAGAACGAATGGCCTTCAATTATCGGTCCACAAATGTTGCATTTCAGAACGCCGAACAGCTTGCCCGCTCTACCGAGTGTGGAGTTGAGAATCTAATTAATCGGACCAACGTCGCCGGCTGCACCGCAGTCTCCGATATAAAGGTGTGCGATCAGGTGTTCGATGCGACTAGTTGGGCAATGAACCTAAAGCCTGCCAATGGTTCTGGGACGAATGTTAGATTGCTGGGCCCATGTATCTCTGGTTATTCCAGTTTTGGCATGGGAGAGGCAGTCAATGAAGATCCCAATCCTATCTATCAAGTCACTGCCTACAATACGGACGGGGTTGACAGCGACGCTGCCGATGCCGCTGTCGACACTATTTTCCGCCCTTGAGGCACACATATGCCGGCTCGTCGCTTTAATCTAAATGTATTGGCCCTGATTGCAGCTGCTGCGCTCTGCACTTATGGCATCTATGCAGCGCTGTCGGCGCAGGGGCAGGGGGATTTGGCCCAAGCGCCGATGAACACACAGAGCCCAGCGCAGGCAGCATTCATTATGGCTGTCGACGATTCGAATTCGATGGGATTCGAGATGTTGACAAGCATCGGTGATTTGAACATGCGCTGGAACTCTTGCACGAGAAGCTTCTTCTCAAGTGCAGGTGTTTTTTATTCGGGCGGTGATAATGATTGCGCAATAAATACTGGTAGCGTCATCTACCTTTTCCCACATGCGGATTTCGATAAGGCTTATGGTGGTGGTGCAATGCCGCCACTGGACCAGTTTGGTTTTGCGCGATCGCCTGCATATAATAAAACCTATTTTGATCCTTCTACGGCCTATTCGCCTTGGCGCAAGGCGGATGGGACGCTTTGGGACAACGCGACTCCTGCTGCGACTCGTGCTGATCCCAGGTCTGATAGGACAGTGCCTTATGGCGTCGTGTATGACTTGACATCTAATCGGTCGTCGACATCAGAGTATTTCTATATTCCGCGGAATACTGCTGTGCCTAATCTTGCGGGCACAGGGGTGCGGTATAGATTTAATAACAATTGGTCGACCGCTGCACGGACTTTCAGTGGTACCAGTGGTAGGGGGAATAACGGGGAAAATGATTCTTCCGGGAATGCAATAGGAAATGCCTTCTATTCGTTCGATTATTTTCCAGCCACATTTTATCTTCCTGCGGCGAGTGCTGCACCCACTGGGTATAAAATCGCTGATGTCAACCGGCCGTTGGCAGTGAATGCCTGTGGGCCTGGCTGTAATCTAAGGCGATATCAAATCAAGCTGGAAAATTACGATAATGCAGCTGCTTATAATGCAGCGATCCAAAACTTTGCTAACTGGTTTCAATATCATCGCAATCGCACGTTGGCCATGATTGGGTCAATGACCCAATCTTTGGCTAATATTAATAACATGCGGATTGGGTATTTTACTATCAATTCTCGAAGTAATGACGTCGTTATGTATCAAATGCCTAACGAACGGCCCAATCTGTATTCTGCGATAACAACCTTGACGCTCAATGGTGGCACCCCGAATCGCTCCGCAGTAGGCTTCCTGGGAGCACAGTTCCGTCGTACTGACGCCGGTGCGCCGGTGCAGCTGTCCTGTCAGAAGAATGCCGGGATGTTGTTTACGGACGGCTATACCAATAGCAATGATGATTCGACAGTCGACAATGAAGATGGTTCACTCAGCACTCCATTTTCTGATAAGTACGCAGGGACAATCGCTGATCTGGCGTCCAAATACTACGAAGGTTCCGGTGTGCCACTGCGAACGGGTGGTACGTTTGCAGCTGGAAGAGTCAGGGCTCCCGACGCCTGCGCTACGTTGGCCACTACCAGTCCGGACTGGAAGCGCCTGGACTGTGAGACCGATCTTCACATGAACTTCTATGGGATCACGTTGGGTGCTCAGGGGCGCATTTATGAAGTCAATGCGGCAGCAACTGCAGATCCCTATGCGAATCCACCGGTCTGGGATAATCTTCCGAATCCAAGCCTTACCGATGACGGGACTGTGATTGACGAGTTGTGGCATGCAACAATCAATTCGCGCGGTGAATTCGTAAATGCCAAAACGCCGGACGAAGTGACTGCTGCGATGCGCAGAATTCTTTCCAGTGTGGCGTCCGGTGCTTCGCCCGCAGGTAGTATCGCTCTTACCGGAGCTCGCATTGGTTCAGGTTCATTCACCGTAGTTCCCTTTTACGAAGCGCTCAATAGTGGCACAGATTGGTACGGGAAGTTGACCGCCCAACGGGTGGCTGCTTCCACTGCAAGTGGTGATCTTGCTTATACGGATATCTGGGAGGCGGGTGCGCTGATTCCGCAGAGCACGTCTCGTACTATTTTTTATGGCACGTCAACCGGTGTGGCACCTTTTAACTCTACTAACGTAAAATTGGCGGATCTTTGCAGTAATGTGGCTTCGGGCATGTCTACCTGTACCGATGCGGTGATCACGACGCGACTAAAGGTCGATGCTACCCAGGCCGTGGATTACTTGCGTGGGAATCAAGCCTTGGAGACATCTAGCACCACGCCGTTGCGTAAACGTACAACGCGGCTGGGTGATATTGTCAACTCTACTCCGGTGATCGAGTCTCCGACAGATGACTTTGGTTATCGGTCAATGTATGACGCGGCTTCCAATAAGTTTGACCCCTATAACTATGCCGCTTACTTGAAGGCAAAGGCTGCGGGTGGTCGCAGTATGGTGTATGTAGGTGCTAATGACGGAATGCTGCACGGCTTCAATGCCAGTAACGGTGTTGAGCAGTTTGCTTATATTCCGCAAACAGCCTTAGGCCACATGGGGAATTTGCTGTTTCCGTACAACGCAGCTGATAAGAACAATCAGTATTTCCAGCATCGTTATTATGTGGATGGACCAGTTGCTGTTTCCGATGTCGCATCTGCTGTTGATAGTTGGTCCACAGTGCTTGTAGGAACTGCTGGCGCCGGTGGTAAGAGTGTTTTTGCCCTGAATGTTACAAGCCCTTCAAGCTTCTCGGCGAATAGTCGCCTTTGGGAGTTGAGTGACTCAAACTCCAATGCGGCAATTTCGCGAAATATCGGCAACGTTCTAGGTAAACCTGTCATTGTCCCAGTGCGTAGTTCATCCGGCGTCGTTAGATGGAAGGCAATTTTTGGAAATGGTTACGGAAGTGCCAATGGTAGAGCTGTGCTGTTTGTTGTTGATATCTTGAGTGGAAGGGTGAATCTAATCCCCGCAATTGAAGCTGGAATCAATAACGCAAATGGCCTGGGAAATATTGTCGTCTTGGATCGTTTTTCCGGATCGACAGGTACCGAAAGTGGACGTGATGGCTCTGCGGATACGGTTTACGCAGCTGACCAGCTTGGGGCGATTTGGAAATTTGATCTTCGTAGCCTTGCATCAAATCCCGCCACGCCGGAGACGGCTGCAACGCTGGCGCTGCCGTTGTTTGTCGCCAAGGATGCTCAGGGAGCCCGCCAGCCTGTTCTAGGTGGTTTGCGTGCGACTGCGGGGCCGGGGGGCGGCGTGATGCTGTTCTTTGGTACTGGGGGATTCTCTTTCCGAAGTGACGCGTCTGATACTTCTCAGCAGACACTTTATGGTGTGCTTGACCGCGGCAGCGCCACCACAATTCAGCGCGCCGACCTCCTGCAGCAAAGAACCGTCTCTAGTTCGGTGGACAGCCGCGAAACGACCACCTTGGCCATGCCTGCAGGAGGTCTGGGGTGGTATCTCGATTTGCCAGGCCAGGGTGAGCGTTTTGTGGGAAATCCTGCAATCCAAAATGGCATCGTTTTTTTCCCGACGTTCCAACCTGGCTCCACGGACGGTTGTTTGCCTGGCGGTACCAATTGGCTGTACGGACTCAGTGCGCTATCCGGGGCAGCGCAACTCTCCGGGGTGAGGGTTGGTGCGCCGACTGGTCCTGCTTACTCCTCGGGCACTGGGGCAGTGGCACTCAAGACTGAAGGGTCGTCGCCTGTGAAGGACGTTGCTGTGATGACGATGCCTCGGCAGGGGCCTCTCACATCCGATGCGTCCAGTAGCGACCTTGACAACGCACTATCGAGGCAATGCCAGATGATGATTAACCTTCCCGGCTCTAAGACGCTGTTCATGGCGCGCGCCTGTGGACGTCAATCCTGGAGGCAGATCAAGTGAAGGCCAGCATGTCAAACGGGCGCTGCGTAACGACCGGTTTCACATTGATCGAGCTGATGATCACTGTTGCGATAGTGGCTATCCTCGCCGCTGTGGCGTATCCGTCCTATATCGAACACGTCAGGAAGTCTCGTCGGGCTCAAGCGAAGGCTGATTTGGTTGAGTTGGCGCAATTAGCGGAGCGTTTCCATACGGCGAATGGGACGTTTGCGAATTTTTCACTGAGCGGTAGTGGGGGGTTCACCCAATCTCCCAAGGAGGGGGGGGCTGCGCGCTACCTGCTTTCCCTTGCCGCTGCACCGAGCTCCTCCACCTTTTCTGTTGTCGCCACGCCGCAGGGCGATCAAGCCAAGGACAAGTGCGGTACGCTCTCCCTCAATCAGGCAGGGGCGAAGTCGGCTAGCGGAGGAAGTGTTGCTGACTGTTGGTGAGCGCTTGACACAGATCCTGAAAAAAAACGCTTGCCAGTAGTGCCGAGGCCTCTGTACAATTCGCCTCCCCGCCCGAATAGCTCAGCCGGTTAGAGCACTTGACTGTTAATCAGGGGGTCGTTGGTTCGAGTCCAACTTCGGGCGCCAAGATGTTGAAGAGGCCGCGACTAGTCGCGGCCTCTTTGTTTTTGCTGTAGCTCACCGTGCGGGGCATGTGGTTGGTTGCCTGTAGCGAACAGACCGCGTTCGCCCTGAGTTGTTGACAATGACATCTGCCAGACGCTGCGCACGCGTGCAGAGGCTGATCGTGATGTTGGTGCCGCTGTTGCGGCCGTTCGGAAGAAATCGGACAAGCGATCGGCCGGTCGTTCCAGTGATACTGATGTTGTCGCTCGCAGCGTACTGCTCAACCTGCAGGACCGAGTCCGTATCTGCAGGCTGGCCAGTGCGCAGCGGATCCTTAAAAAGGATCCAACCCTGGCTCCAGTCCCTTCCAGATCGACAATTTGCCCCATCACCAGACGGGCAGATGCTGACCGGCAAGCGATGCGTGACAGCCAGGCTTCTGGCCATCGCCAGATGTGCGGTGAGTAAGTGAACCCTTGCCTGTGCTCGCTGCCACTCGATCAAAGCGTTGAAGCTGGGCAGGCCGATGGCTGCCACGATCCCGATGATCGCCATCACGATCACTAGCTGTAGTGCCGTGTACCCTTTTTCGCACGAACGAGTCACTGCTTTCACCGTCCTGCTCCCTGGCTCGGAACAAGCAGTCTCTACGGCGTCTATGGCTCAGGTAAGGTCGGCTCTCACGTGATGACGGGTCAGACTTTTACCGAAGGTGGCCTCCGCCGTTCGTGCAGTCCTCCCCCGAGACCCGCTCCATGACCGACCGTTTTCAGCTCGTATCCCCGTACTCCCCAGCCGGCGATCAGCCTGCCGCCATCGACAAGCTGGTGGCCAGCTTCGAGGCCGGCCTGGCCAAGCAGACCTTGTTGGGTGTGACCGGCTCCGGCAAGACCTACACTATTGCCAACGTGATTCAGCAGGTGCAGAAGCCAACCCTGGTGATGGCGCCGAACAAGACGCTGGCGGCGCAGCTGTACGGTGAGTTCAAGTCGTTTTTTCCGCACAACGCGGTGGAGTACTTCGTCAGCTACTACGATTACTACCAGCCCGAGGCCTATGTGCCGTCGTCGGACACCTTCATCGAGAAGGACAGTTCGATCAACGAGCACATTGAGCAGATGCGTCTGTCGGCGACCAAGACCTTGCTGTCGCGTCGTGATTCGCTGGTGGTGGCCACGGTGTCGGCGATCTACGGCCTGGGCGCGCCGGAAGACTATCTGTCACTGCGCTTGATCCTGTCGGTGGGCGAGCACATCGACCAGCGGCAGTTGATCCGCCATCTCACCGATCTGCAGTACACCCGCAACGAATTCGAGCTGACCCGTGGCGCGTTCCGCGTGCGTGGCGAAGTGCTGGACGTGTTCCCGGCAGAATCCGACACCGAGGCGTTGCGTATCGAGTTGTTCGATGGCGACATCGAGCAGCTGACCCTGTTCGATCCGTTGACCGGCGAAACGCTGCGCAAGCTGCAGCGCTACACCGTGTATCCCAAGACCCATTACGCGACCACGCGCGAGCGCACGCTGAGTGCGGTGGATACGATCAAGGACGAGTTGAAGGAGCGGTTGGAGCAGCTGTATTCGCAGAACAAGCTGGTCGAAGCACAGCGGCTGGCGCAGCGCACCCAGTTCGATCTGGAAATGATGGCCGAAGTCGGCTTCTGCAACGGTATCGAGAACTACTCGCGGCATCTCACCGGCAAAGCGCCTGGCGAGCCGCCGCCGACGTTGTTCGACTACCTGCCGCCGGACGCGTTGCTGGTCATCGACGAGTCGCACGTGACCATTCCGCAGATCGGCGCGATGTACAAGGGCGACCGCTCGCGCAAGGAGACGCTGGTGGAATTCGGCTTCCGCCTGCCGTCGGCACTGGACAACCGGCCGCTGCGTTTCGAGGAATGGGAGGCGCGTTCGCCACGCAGCATCTATGTCTCGGCCACACCGGGTCCCTACGAGCTGCGCGAGTCCGCGGGCGAGATCACCGAGCTGGTGGTGCGCCCGACCGGCCTGATCGATCCGGTGGTCGAGATCCGCCCGGTCGGAACGCAGGTGGACGACCTGATGTCCGAAATCCACGAGCGCATCAAGCTCGGCGACCGCGTGTTGGTGACGACGCTGACCAAGCGCATGTCCGAGAACCTCACCGAGTACCTCGGCGAGCACGGCATTCGCGTGCGCTATCTGCATTCGGATATCGACACGGTGGAGCGCGTGGAGATCATCCGCGACCTGCGCCTGGGCAAGTTCGATGTGCTGGTCGGCATCAATCTCCTGCGAGAAGGCCTGGATATGCCGGAAGTGTCGCTGGTGGCGATCCTGGATGCGGACAAGGAAGGCTTCCTGCGCTCCACCGGCTCGCTGATTCAGACCATCGGCCGCGCCGCGCGCAACCTGCGCGGCAAGGCCATTCTGTATGCCGACAAGATCACGCGTTCGATGCAGGCGGCGATCGACGAGACCGACCGCCGCCGCGAGAAGCAGGTCGAGTACAACCTGGAGCATGGCATCACGCCCAAGTCGGTGGCGCGTCCGATCTCCGACATCATGGAAGGTGCGCGCGAGGATGCCGCCGAGAAGAAGGCAGGCAAGGGGCGCTCGAAGTCGCGTCAGGTGGCGGAGGAAATGCCCGATTACCGCGCGATGGGGCCTGCCCAGATCGCCGGCAAGCTCAAGAGCCTGGAGCAGCAGATGTACCAGCACGCCAAGGACCTGGAGTTCGAGGCGGCCGCGCAGATTCGCGACCAGATCCAAAAACTCAAAGCTGCCAGCCTGGCGTAGGGCAGGGCGACAGCACGAAAGTTCGAGCGCAGGGAGGGCTTGTGGTGATCCAAACCCTGCGCTAGAATGCGCGCCCTGCACAGCGCAATGCTGACGCAGGAAACGGGCGGTTAGCTCAGCGGTAGAGCACTACCTTGACATGGTAGGGGTCACAGGTTCGAACCCTGTACCGCCCACCACTCCAAGTCCAGACGGCACGGCGACTTGAGTGGCTTCAACATCGGCAGCGACTGCTGCCGCAGATCCCAAAGTGATTACGCAGCAGCTCTTGCAGCTTCCGCGTGTCCTGTATTTCGTCTTCGACGATCGCTTTCACTTCCTTGTGTGCATCGCCCAGGCGTGTTGGACGAATTTCGTGCGGCGGTCGGGCATTGCCGGCGGCGGAGCGGTGGCCTAGCAAGCCAGGCGCTCTTTCGCTCCTGAGTAATAGGTCCTGGCGCCAGGCCAAGCTTCCGCTTCGCGTGTCATTTCGTCGCAGCGCTGGTCACCCATCCACGAAGCGGCAGGTAGTTCTTTTTAACGCCAGGCACGTGCGTGACTCTGAAAGCACTTCAAGCGCTCACTGAATTCCACCGGCGGTGACGCATCCCGATCGTCGCCTCGCCTCGAATGCGCGCGCGGTTGTGCCGGCTTGGCCGAAACCGCTTTCTCCATCACACGTCTTGCTTTAGCATCGCCTCCGCGCTGACGAAAAGGAAGGCTGGCGATGGACGAGTATCAGCACACGGTGCTGACCAGGGGCGGGTACCGTGTCGTGGCAATCACCCGGGAAGACACCTACGCGCCCGACGCCGTGGTGGCCTATGCCGTGGTGACGGTTGCCGGAACCCGGATCACGCCGGATCTTTCCCTGGATCAGGCCAGAGTCTGGATCGACTCGCTCGTCGAAAGCGAGAGTGGTGGACGCAGGTCGGATCTGGTCGATCACAAACCCGTCGTCCGTCGCTAAGTGCCGTTGAGAAGTAAGCCAAGGAGTAGGGGCGCGTGTCCAAAGCCAAAATAATTGCAATCGCCACCGTGGTGACATTGCTTGTTGGATATTTCCTGTCCGGATATCTGACGCTTCTGTTGTTGCGGCTCGATACCGGGCTGTACGCGTGGGATACCTACTACCGCTACGTCAAGGCGCTTGGCCTGCCGGAAGTGGCGCCTTACGCAACCAAGATCAAGATGTCCGGCATTCTCGGCTTTGGTCTGCCCGGGATCATCTGGGCCATCACAGTCGTGCTCCTGGTCAAGCCGAAGGCGCGGGCGCTGCATGGCGACGCGCGCTTTGCCGGAGCGGCAGACCTTTCCAAGCACGGTTTGTTCAAGCCGAGCGGCAACGGCATCGTGGTGGGCAAGTTCAACGGCAAGCTTGTACGGCTGAGCGGGCAACAGTTCGTGATCCTTGCCGCGCCAACGCGCTCCGGCAAGGGCGTCGGCGTGGTCATTCCCAACCTGCTGGAGTACCAGGAATCGGTAGTGGTCCTGGACATCAAGCAGGAGAACTTCGACCTCACCAGTGGCTGGCGCGCCAGTCAGGGGCATGAGGTGTTCCTCTTCAATCCCTTCGCCGAAGACCGTCGTACGCATCGCTGGAATCCGCTGACCTACGTGTCCAGTGACCCCGCCTTCCGCGTGTCGGATCTGATGAGCATTGCCGCGATGCTGTATCCGGACGGGTCGGATGACCAGAAGTTCTGGGTCAGCCAGGCGCGTAATGCCTTCATGGCGTTCGCCCTGTATCTGTTCGAAAACCAGGACGAAGAGTTGTCGCTCGGCTTCCCGGGTGGGGCAGGGGCTCCCACGCTTGGCGGCATCTATCGCCTCTCGTCCGGGGATGGCACAGACCTCAAGAAGTACCTCAAGTCGCTGTCCGAACGAAGATTCCTCAGCAGCAATGCGCGCTCGGCATTTGCCAACATGCTGTCACAGGCGGATGAGACCTTTGCGTCCATCATGGGCACCCTGAAAGAGCCGCTCAACGCATGGATCAACCCGGTCCTGGATGCGGCCACCAGCGCAGACGACTTCCTGCTCACCGACCTGCGCAAGAAGAAGATGACGATCTACATCGGCATCCAGCCAAACAAGCTGGCCGAAAGTCGGCTCATCATCAACCTGCTCTTCAGTCAGATCATCAACCTCAACACCCGCGAGCTTCCGAAGTCCAATCCGGAGCTGAAGTACCAATGCCTGCTGTTGATGGACGAATTCACCTCGATCGGCAAAGTGGACATCATTGCCACCGCGGTAGCCTACATGGCGGGTTACAACCTTCGTCTGCTGCCGATCATTCAGAGCATGGCGCAGCTGGACGCGACCTATGGCAAGGACCTGTCGCGCACCATTATCACCAACCACGCGCTGCAGATCCTGTACGCGCCGCGCGAGCAGCAGGATGCGAACGACTACTCCGAGATGTTGGGCTACACGACGATCAAGAAGAAGAACATCACCCGAGGCAGGGAAACCACCCGAAGTGTCTCCGAGGAGCGACGTGCGTTGATGCTTCCGCAGGAGCTGAAGGCGATGGGCAACGAGAAGGAAGTCTTCCTGTACGAAGGCATCCCGCATCCGGTGAAATGCGACAAGATCCGCTACTACGAAGACCGCTATTTCACTGCGCGCCTGCTGCCCAAGACAGACGTGAAAACGCTTTCCATCAGGCTGTGACGGTCGTCGCACAACGGCTGCGAAGGGGCGCCGGTAATTCTTGACTCATGTGTTCGTTAAGGGCAAAGTTACCCAGAATTCGCGCAGTGTTGATTTTTTGTTAAGAGGGGCGGCGCCGGACGGGGTCGTACAGGAGTAAGGCTATGGATGGTTCTTCGGCGTATTCATTTTTACCGGGTGTGCGCATGCATGGCGCTGACTGACTGGCCTGTTCGGGCTGGTTCGGGCGGCCGCGCACACTCGATCGAGTCATCAACGGCAGATCCCCTCCGTCACCCGAAGGTGAGCGGAGCTGTTGTGCTGTCCGTCTTAAGCCCGAAATCTCATGAGTTGGAGAAGTCAGAGTGAATCCGATGTCTGTGTCCAAGCTGTCGCTGGTCTTGGTGGTCGCTGCGTTGGTTGGGGCCTGCGCGACCAAGCCTGCTCCCGATTTTGGTGGACGTTGGAAGCACGTCAATCACTTTGACGAAGCACCTACCGAAATTCCGCTCTACACCTCTTATACGTATCAGGCCACGCCGATGGACGGCACGTTGAAGACGATGCTGGAACGGTGGGCCACGGATTCCAACATGCAGCTGTCCTACAACCTGCCTTCGGACTACACCCTGATCGCCCCGGTTTCCAATATCAGCACCACCAGCGTGCAGCAAGCCGCCACCGAGCTGAGCGCGGTGTACGCAGCGCAAGGTGTGTCGGTTTCGGTCTCCGCCAACAAGTTGCTGGTACAGCCGGTGCCGGTGTCGTCTGGAGCCAAGCTCTAAGAGCTGAACTGCTGATCCGATGCTCCGAGCATTCGGGTCGGTGAGCCAGCTCAAGCCTCCCATGTGTCCGCGCACGTCGCGGCAATAGTTTCAGGCCTGACAAGGCCCTACGGTGACGGATCTAGACATGTTGCGTAAGAAGGTCAGTGAAAAGGACGGATCTGCCCAAGTGGGTGCGGCCGTCCAGAAAGCGGTGAACTACGAGGTCAGCATCGCCGATCTCGCACGCCGCAGCGAAAAGCGTGCATGGATGGTAGCGACCGTTTCCATGATCATTACCGTTATGACGGCCGGCGGCTATTACTA
Organism: Xanthomonas arboricola pv. juglandis; assembly: GCF_001013475.1. GTDB lineage: Bacteria > Pseudomonadota > Gammaproteobacteria > Xanthomonadales > Xanthomonadaceae > Xanthomonas > Xanthomonas arboricola. The sequence continues at coordinate 541,078 of NZ_JZEF01000001.1, forward strand.
CATGCTGCCGCTGAAAGAGAAGGTGCCGTACCTGGTAATGGCGGACGCCTACTCGGGAACCAGCACGATCGCAAAACTCGAGGCGAATTTTGGTGGTCGGACGATCAGTACCAGTGAGGCGCTAGCGCGCAGCAATATCGCGCGTTTCATTATTGCCCGTGAATCATTCGATCTCTCCATCATCGGTCAGCGCGACTGGAATACTGTATCGGCAATGGGTGCCACGAATGTTGTGAATGAATATCGGGCGCTGCACTCCGCGAATAATCCGTTGCGGCCCTTGAATACGTACGGAAAGCTGCGTGCCATTCGCATCAATATTCTGAGTATTACGTTGATTGGCGGAAAAGGACAGCCCTACAAAGGGGCGACCGTACGTTTTCAACGGACTGTGTACGACAAGAATTCGACGGTCTCTACGCTGCTTGACAACAAGATCGCGACAATGGGCTTTGTCTACCAAGATAATCTGGAGATGAGTGACAGCCTGCGAGTCGAAAATCCTCTAGGCTTCCGAGTAACTGATTACCGGGTAGACAACGACTACTCCTCGTTGCCAGCTGCTCCTGCCGGTGGGGCCGTGATCAACCCGCAGCCTCAGTCAGCGGCACAGCAGGTTGGTACTGGCATGATCGATCCTGGCGCGGCAAACGCCTCTGGTGCAGTTCAGCAGGGGGGCGTCCCGTTGCAGCAGGGAGCACTTCCGCAGGGTGGCGTGCCTCAACAGCAGGTGCAGCCCGCCTTTCCCGATCAAATGCAGCCAGCAGCTCAGCCTGCGGCGCAGCCCGCGATTCAACCCCAGGGGATGCAGAACAATGTCAATGGAGCGAGTGGTCGATGAAACTTTTTAATCGGTACAGCGCTGCGTTATTTTCAGCACTGCCACTTGCAATATGCGCTTTCTCGGCTGCCGCTCAAGTGGTTCAGGAGTATGAGTATGCTCCGGACCGCATCTACCAGGTACGCACCGGTCTTGGCATTACCACTCAGGTCGAGCTAAGCCCGAACGAAAAGATCCTGGATTACAGCACAGGCTTTACTGGTGGTTGGGAACTGACGCGGCGCGAGAATGTTTTTTATCTCAAGCCCAAGAATGTCGATGTCGATACGAACATGATGATTCGTACGGCAACGCATTCCTACATTCTTGAGCTCAAGGTGGTTGCAACTGACTGGCAGCGCCTCGAGCAGGCGAAGCAGGCTGGCGTTCAATACAAGGTCGTGTTCACCTATCCGAAGGACACAAGCTTCAACAATGTCGAAGACGCGGATACGTCGAAGAAAGGCCCGTTGTTGAATGCCAAGATTTTGAAAGATCGGCGTTATTACTACGACTACGACTATGCGACACGTGCCAAGAAGTCCTGGCTTATTCCAAGCCGCGTCTATGACGATGGCAAGTTCACCTATATCAATATGGATTTGACGCGGTTTCCGACCGGGAATTTCCCGGCAGTTTTTGCCCGCGAAAAGGAACACGCGGAGGATTTTCTCGTCAATACCACGGTGGAGGGCAACACCCTGATCGTGCACGGGACTTACCCTTTCCTGGTGGTTCGCCATGGCGATAACGTCGTCGGTCTGCGAAGGAACAAGCAAAAGTGAACTCGAATATTCCAAACAGCCCTGATGAGCGCTCCCCGAACAATGGCGGGGAAGAGCTGCGCAACGGTGAGTACAACGAGCGCAACAATCCTTACTTTGCGCGTCAGCAGGCAGGTGCCGAACCGGACCTTGACGCCAATGAACCGGTGTTGCGTTCCAGCGACATCAAGCGTCTGAATCGCAAGGCGTTGGTGTTTCTGGCTGCCATTGCCGCGTTGTTGATTCTCGTCATCTTCTGGCTGGCGACACAAAGCGGAGAGGATTCTCCCCCGCCGAAACAGCGTACGGAGACGGTGGTTGCGCCAGCGTTGCCGCAGAACATGACTGCGCCGGTGGATGAGGCGCCAGTTCCACTCGCCCAGCAACCCAGCTTGCCGCCCCTGCCGCCAATGCCGACTGATGACAGCGAAGAGGGCAGCTCAGCGCCGGAGCGTCAGCGCGGCCCGACATTGCTGGAGCGCCGTATCCTTGCCGAATCTGCCGCAAACGGCGCCGGCATGCCCGGGCAAACGGCCGCTCAGCCCGCACCTGGCCAAGAAGAAAGTCCTGTTACGCTGGCTAAGCCGATCAGCAACCCGGATGGTTTGTTGGTACGTGGCACCTACATCCGTTGCATCCTGGAGACCCGGATCATTTCCGATTTCGGTGGCTACACCTCGTGCATCGTGACCGAGCCGGTGTACTCGATTAACGGCCACAACCTGCTCTTGCCGAAGGGTTCCAAGATGCTCGGCCAGTACGGCGCCGGAGAGCCGACGACCAGGCGCCTGCAGGTCGTGTGGGATCGGGTCACCACGCCGACCGGGCTGGATGTCACACTGGTCGGCCCTGGCATCGATACGCTCGGCAGCGCCGGCCATCCGGGTGATTACAGCGCGCATTGGGGTAACAAGATTGCATCGGCGCTGTTCATCAGCTTGTTGAGCGATGCATTCAAGTATGCGGCTGCTGAATATGGTCCAGAAACGACGACAATCGGTGTTGGCAGCGGAATCGTCACTCAGCAGCCCTTCGAGAGTAATACTGCTCGCAGCATGCAGCAGCTCGCCGAGCAGGCTGTGGAAAAGTCTGGGCGTCGTCCGGCAACCTTGACGATCAATCAGGGCACCGTGTTGAACGTTTATGTTGCCAAGGACGTCGATTTCTCGGCGGTCCTGCCGAAGTGAATGAAAAGCCTGCCATGACGATCGATGATTCCCCGACGGCGCGCATTTCGAATGATTTCCTGGATTACCAGTACTCGGTGCTGGGCATCCTGGACTACCTGAATTCGCCTGACGTGACTGAAATATGCATCAATCGGCCTGGCGAGCTGTATCTTGAAACGATCCATGGGTGGCAGCGGGTCGACGTGCCATCCTTGACATATGACCGTGCCCGCCAGTTCTGCACGGCGGTGGTGAACGAAAGCAACACCGGGCAGCGCATTACCGATGCAGATCCCGTGGTCTCGCTGACGTTTCCTACAGGGCAGCGTGCGCAGTTTGTCATGCCGCCCGCGTGCGATGCAGGCAAGGTGTCCATCACCATCCGGCTCCCTTCCAAGCACACCAAATCGCTCGAGCAATACAAGCACGACGGGTTCTTCGATGAGGTGCTGGAGCAATCGGCCGATGTCAGCGATCACGATCAGGAACTGCTGGAACTGCGCCGAAAGCGCGATTACGCAGAATTCTTCAAAAAGTGCGTGCTGTACAAGAAGAACGTCGTCGTTGCCGGAGCGACCGGTAGCGGCAAGACTACCTTCATGAAGGCGCTCGTCAATCACATTCCGAGCGAAGAGCGCCTGGTGACGATCGAGGACGCACGTGAGTTGTTCATCAGTCAGCCCAATTCCGTGCACCTGCTGTACTCGAAGGGCGGGCAGAGTACCAGCAACGTAACGGCTAAAAGCTGCATGGAAGCCTGTCTGCGCATGAAGCCGGATCGCATTATCCTGGCCGAGTTGCGTGGTGATGAGTCGTTCTACTTCATCCGTAACTGCGCATCCGGGCATCCGGGTTCCATTACCAGCTGCCACGCCGGAAGTGTCGAGCAAACGTGGGACCAGTTGGCGTTGATGGTGAAGGCATCGAGCGAAGGCTCCGGTCTGGAATTCGAGGTGATCAAGCGCTTGCTGAGAATGACCATCGATATCGTGGTTCATATCAAGGCACATGCGGGGCGCCGGTTCATCACGGGCATCGACTTCGATCCCTTGAGAACCTTGCGCGGTGGTTGAAAGGTCAATCCTTTGGTTGGGGCTGGTTCGGTTTTGCAAGGAGTAATGACATGTTGCCTGGCATGGAACTGATGGGGTGCACTGGACTTGCTGTTCCTGGCGAGGTGATGCAGCACGTTGTCCATGTCGAGTCGTCGCGCAATCCGTATGCCATCGGCGTGGTTGGCGGGCGGTTGGTGCGTGAGCCACGGGGGTTGGCTGAAGCAGTGGCCACTGCCAAGATGCTGGAGCAGAAGGGCTACAACTTCTCCCTCGGACTAGGCCAGGTCAATCGCTACAACCTGCAAAAATACGGGCTTACCAGTTATGAGATGGCATTCGATAAATGCCCCAATCTGGTCGCTGCTTCGAGGATTCTGGCGGAGTGCCATTCGCGCTCCGGCGCCAATTGGGGCAAGTCGTTCAGCTGTTACTACTCCGGCAACTTCGAGACCGGCTTCAAGCACGGTTATGTCCAAAAGATCTATGCATCCATTCGTCAGTCGGTAGCATCCTCCTCTGGAGCCGAGCCCATTGCGGTCGTGCCGACACGCCAGGTGCAGTTGCGGCCTGCCAATCCGTTGCGGCAAGCGGCCGCCGAACTGGCAGATGCGATCGTGTCAAGGCGTATTCAGGATTTTTCCGGTACGGGCCACACGGCGGCTTCACCGTCGGGGCCTATGCTATCCGCACCTTCAGCACCTTACTCTCTGCCGAGTCGGGCCACCCCTGTGGCTCCAGCAGCGGAGAAGGAGTTGTATGTGATAAAGCCGACGGGCCAAGGGCGTGGGGTAGCGTTGCCCGCTGTCGCACCGCAAGCCTTGACGCAGACCGACCAACCCGTAACTCCCGTCTCCGTGCCGCGTGCCCCACAGACGGCTCCGCAAGTAGATAGCGCATTTGTTTTTTAGGATGGAAGATCGCCAAGGATATGGCTGCTGGACCCCCTCTGTTCCCAAGGAGTTAGACATGAAGTTTGAAATCGACAAGAAGACAATGGCAGATGCCAAGATGGTTGGCACTCAGGCGCTGAAGGCACTGGTGTTCATTTCGCTGCTGATGGTGGCAGGTGGCGCAGCGGCTGATGGAAACGGTCTCGCAGAAACCGATACGCGCGTCTGCGGCTTTCTGAACAACGTGAAGAAGCTGCTGAACATGGGTTCGATCGCGGTGGTTACCATCGCGGTTATCGTGGCTGGTTACCAGATCGCCTTCGCACACAAGCGCATCTCCGAAGTGTCCCCCATCCTCATCGGCGGCGTTTTGATCGGTGCTGCTACCCAGATTGCCAATATGATCCTGCAGAACAAGGACGCGAACGCCGCGGACTGCTCGGGAGTCGGTGCCTCGCTGATGCAGATCGTTCAGCACTATGCATAAAGACGTACTCGAACTATGATGCCAAGGATCGGGGGTTTTTAGAGCTGCCCTGGTGGCGACTATCTGTTGATCTGGCATCTGGCCGGCCTGCCCTTCGTTGGGCGGGACGAATTTGAACTTGAGCAGCGGCACAATACGTTCAATCGGTTGTTGCAAACCTTGCGTGCACCGGACTTCGCCAATATCGCGTTCTGGGTTCATGACGTTCGCCGTCGTCGCAAGATCGGCATCGGCGGGCGCTTCAAGCAACCGTTTAATCAGACCCTGTCCGACGAGTATTACGCATCGCTATCCTCGCAAAAAATCATGCAGAACGAGTTGTACTTCAGCATGATCTATCGCCCGGTGGTGACGGGGCGGCGCATGGTCGAGAAATCTGCAAATCCTGACAGGATTCGTGCGGAGGAAGAGCAGGCCATCTCCAAGATCGTCGAGTTGGCCACTAACGTCGAGGCGGTACTGAAGGATTATTCACCTTACCGGCTTGGCATGTATGAGGCCAAGAATGGTGTGGTGTTTTCCGAGACGCTTGAGTTTCTCGGGTACCTGCTCAACCGGATCGACGAGCCTGTTCCGGTGCTGCAAGCCCCTGTGCCGGCTTATCTGCCTGTCAGCAAGCATATGTTTGCCAACAAGACCGGCGATTTTGTCATTCGCACACCGGATGGCATTAATCACTTCGGCGCCATCCTCAATATCAAGGAGTACGCCGATGGAACCTATCCGGGCATTCTCAACGGTCTGAAGTATCTCGACTACGAGTATGTCATGACGCATTCCTTCAGCCCGGTCGGCCGCCACGACGCGCTGAAGGTGCTGGAACGCACCAAGGGCATGATGATTTCGTCGGGCGACAAATCCTCCAGTCAGATCCGCGACCTGGACCTGGCGATGGATGACGTGGCCTCCGGCAATTTTGTGTTGGGCGAGTACCACTTCACCCTGGCGGTGTATGCCGACAGCCAGGAGAAGTTGGCAAGGCAGATCGCGACGACGCGCGCAGAGCTCTCCAATGCCGGTTTCGTCTCGGCCAAGGAGGATCTGGCGATCGCCTCGTCGTTCTATGCGCAGCTGCCGGGTAACTGGCGCTTCCGCACGCGTATCGCCAACTTGAGTTCGCTCAACTTCCTCGGTTTGTCGCCGTTGCATAACTTTGCCCAGGGCAAACAGCACAACAACCCTTGGGGCGATTGTGTCACCACCCTGCAGACCACTAACGGCCAGCCGTATTATTTCAATTTCCATGCGACCCACCCGGCCGAGAACTCCCTGGGTGAGAAGGCGATCGGCAATACGATGGTCATCGGCAAGTCTGGTACCGGCAAGACGGCGCTGATCAACTTCCTGTTGAGTCAGGTGCAGAAGTTCGATCCGATCCCGACGATCTTCTTCTTCGACAAGGATCGCGGCGCGGAGATCTTCGTACGTGCCTGTGGCGGGAACTACCTGGCGCTGGAGAATGGCTCCCCGACCGGCTTTAACCCGTTCCAGTGCGAGCGCAATGAGGCCAATACTCAATTCCTTGCTGAGCTGATCAAGGTGCTCGGTGGCAAGCCCGAATACAGCGCACGCGAGGAGGAAGACATCTACCGCGCGGTGGAAGGCATGCTGGACACGCCGATGCATCTGCGCAGCATGAGCAACTTCCGCAAGAGCCTGCCCAACATGGGCGACGACGGGCTGTATGCGCGCCTGCGCCGTTGGACCGCCGGCAATTCGCTGGGCTGGGTGTTCGACAACCCGGTGGACACCATCGACCTGACGCGCGCATCGATCATCGGCTTCGACTACACCGATGTGATCGACAACGCCGAAGTGCGCGTGCCGGTGATCAACTATCTGCTGCACCGCCTGGAGGCACTGATCGACGGCCGTCCGCTGATCTACGTGATGGACGAATTCTGGAAGATCCTGGACGGCAAGGGCGGCCTGAAGGAGTTCGCCAAGAACAAGCAGAAGACCATCCGTAAACAAAACGGCCTGGGCATCTTCGCCACGCAGAGCCCGGAAGACGCCCTGGCCAGCGACATCGCTGCGGCACTGATCGAGCAGACCGCCACGATGGTGCTGCTGCCCAACCCCAACGCCAGCCGCGACGATTACATCGAAGGCCTCAAGCTGACCGATGCCGAGTACCAGGTGGTGGTCTCGCTCGACGAGCGCTCGCGCTGCTTCCTGGTCAAGCAAGGCCACGCCTCTGCGGTATGCCAGCTCAATCTGCGTGGGATGGACGACGCACTGTCGGTCATTTCGTCCTCGACCGATAACATCGAGATCATGCATCAGATTCTGTCGCGCAAGGCCGACAAGTTAGGCGTGAGCGTTGACCAACTGACCCCGGAGCAGTGGCTGGAGGACTTCTATGCCAACCGCAAGGGCTCAGGGAAGCGCAAAGCCGTCAAAGACAAGGAAGCCGAAGATGCGTAGTCCCCATCATCGGCAGCACACTTTTCACGCATCAACTTCATCTGTGTCAGGAGGCAAAAACACCATGGCAACCAAGTTCAGACATTTTTCTCGCGTGTTCACGGGACTGGTGCTGCTCTGCATGGCCGGAGCCGCCAGTGCGCAGTGGGAAGTTATCGATAAAAAGCTGAATGAGACGACCGAGACGATGCTTGAGAATCAGGAGGTCGGCAAGGGCGAGGGCGAAGAGTCCAGTGGCAAGGAGGTCGAAAAGCCGAAGGAGGCGCTAAAGAAGGTGGCTGACGACTTTGGTGTTTCGGGGTGTGCGTCCTCCACGTCTGGAACCCCGGTGTCCAGCGTGCAGAAGCAGGTCTGCGAGTTGACCCAGCGCACGCGCAATGCACAGTACAACTACATGGTGGCGATGAATGAGATCACCACCGAGCGCTTGAAGCGTCTGCGCAAACTTGAGAAGGACCGGGCGGGGATCACGGATGGGCAAGTTGGTTTGCTCGAGAGCAACACCAATAAGCTGCTGGCGTTGAAGGCGATGATGGATATCGACCGTCAGCAGATGGAGTCGGCGATGTTTGCCTACGACAGGCGTCTGGCCTATTTAACCGACAAGCAGACCGGTGCGGCGTTGGCAGCGATGAGTGGCACCAAGCCACCGGATCCGGAGGGCGAATCCTCCTGGTGGTCTCAGATCACTGGCGATTTGTGGAGTCTCGGCAAGACGGCGATCGCCGGTGCAGCGATGAAGGTGGCATTCGAGACCATCAAGAGCAAGGAGCCTGACGGCTATAAGCCATTGATGATCGATAAGAAGAAGTAATGCGCACTCACTGTAGTGGAAGCGTGTATGGCAATGGACTCAACATCGGGCAGCAGTTGCCCCACGGCGCAGCCGTTTCAGTGGATGTGGTGAATTATGAAACTCAGTGATTTCCTGACGAATATCGGTAATTACGAATTTTTTCGTCTGATCAACGACTATCTTCGCGACGAAATTTCCATCTTTCAATGGGAATTGTTGCAGCGGACGACGGCCTGGGTGGGCATGGTGGCACTGACGGTACTGACGCTGTGGATTTTGATCCAGGGCTACCGCATCGTGACTGGCCAGTCACGCGAGGCGGCGATGGGGTTAGTGGTGACGGCGCTACGCGCATCGCTGATCATCGGATTGGCCACGAGCATGGCCAAGGGCTCGCCGCAACTGTATTGGACACTGACCGACGGGATCAGCTCGGCAATCACCAAGACAGTGACAGGGGACTCGGAGAGCCCCTACGAGGCGATCGACCAGAATCTGATGCTGATGCAGATGGCGCTTGCGGGTCTGGACCAGATCAAGACGGGCGGTGATGAAGAAAGCGAGGATTCCAAAAATCGCGCACGTTGGTTCACGGGTATCGGCATGGCGGGGCCTGGCGTGGTGGCAGGCTCGATGCTGTTGTTGAACAAACTGGCGATGGCGCTGGTAGTGGGCTTTGGGCCACTGTTCATCCTGTGCCTGTTGTTCCAGGCGACCAAGTCGCTGTTCAGCAAATGGCTGCTATACGGATTAGGCACCATGTTTTCATTGTCGGTGCTAACGTTTACGGTGAGCTTGGCAACCAAGGTCGTGGGTGCGGTAGGTGTGGCGTTTCTTGCGAAGTGGGCCGTCAGCGGCGGCAATGGTGAAGGCATCAGCAGCATGGCGTTGCAGCAGGGAGGAGTGGGCTTGGTGTTGACTACCTTGATACTTACCGCACCACCGATGGCGGCGGCGTTCTTCCAGGGCACGTTAGGTCAGTTCGCCCCTTATTCGGCGATCGGCTCACTGGGTTCGTCTGATGCGGCGTCCAACGCGAATCGGCAGGGACCGAATGCGCAGATGGCCCCGCCGGCTACGAGCTCCGGAAATACCGCTGTTGGTAATAGAGAAGTAGCTATCACCACCATGCATCAAGAGTCGTCTTCAACTTCAGAATCAAGCTCTGGTAGCCGTGGCCTGGCACAGAAATAGAGTTAACTATTTAGGTAATCCCAATGAATCGTCTAGTTTTGATGATTGCTATTTCAAACTGTCTTACAGTTCCCCTGATCGCATCTGGGCAGACTAGATGCCCCATTGGCACTCAAATGGGAAGTATGCAATGTATTCCGGATACTCCTGAAATGCGTGGGGAGCTAACACCTAGTTCGGCACCGACAGGCGAATGGATTAAGACATGGGGGGCAATCGCCAACTCAAATAGCACTGGAGAGGCTGGGAGCGCCGTTGGTAAATTATCCGAAGAAGAGGCGGAGAGGGTAGCTCTCCGCCAATGCGCTGTCGGCGGAGCGGGTGATTGTAAGGTTCAATTGACTTATAAAAATCAATGTTCAGCTTTAGTTGCTTCAGATTCCGAGAGTTTTTTTCAGGCTTCTCCGACCGAGGTCCGTGCGATCAATTTGGCGAAAAAAAGCTGCAAAGCAAGTAATAGTGGCCCATGTAACGTTGTGTATTCCGAATGTACCAAGCCAATATTTATCAAAAATTAATTGCTGCAATAGCGAAAAATCCATATATTGTAGGGTTTATTTTATGGGAAGATTGAGTGATTGATGTAAATCGCATATCGAAGATGCGGAGTGCAGTTATAAGCGCGGAAGACTTGCAAAAAAGGTGGCGCTGAATCTTGTAAGGTAATGTATTTCGATGTGCGCAACCGGTATTTTGATAAAAATTGATTTGAATGATAAGGGTTTTTCTATGAAGAGGTGTGCACTAGCAAGAGCCGTGGTGGGAGCTATGTATTTAGCTTGCGTCGTGTCGATCACAGCATGCAGTCCTGGGAATGCTCCATCCGCAGAGGCTGACGGAGTGAAATTTCCCGGTGAAGGTCAAGCTAGCACAAGGCCTGAATCCTCGCCGCAAAAGGACCTGAAAATGCCATCTACTGTCAATGCCAAGCTCAACGACCAGGGCGAGATAAGCGCCGATATCAGCGGCATTGCTATTTCAATCAAGGCGCAGGGCTGTAGCGAAGATAGTCCAGGGATCATGCTATGTAACCGTTCGCCGGTCGTGGAGGTGACCTTCCCAGGAGCCAAGTCGATTGCACTGGAGCCTGAGGCATTGTACGTGGATAGTAATTCCACGTTCTATCGTGGTCCGCTAGATGATACTTACAAGAAAAACCGCCACTCAATCATTTTAACCGATATTAATGGCGACGGACACGAAGATGTAGTTGTGTGGTCCGGAAAAGAGGGTAATTATGGTGGTCCCTCTTACAGTGTTTATCTTTTCGATGCTGCGCAGCAACGCCTTGTTTTCAATCGGTGGCTATCCGATATTACGGTAATGGCCAATGGACTATTCTCGGTGAAAGGAAATGTGCTGACGTCGACTTCTGGTGATGGATGTTGTATCCACGTCTTCGATACCTACGAGCTTAAGAATAACGAAGCAGTGCTGATAGAGCGATTAACCGAAGATACGAATGATCCGGCCAGTCCGAAGAAAAAGATCGAGCGGCTTCAAGACGGTGAAATGAAGGAGGTGTCTAATTAGGACGTGATTGGTAATTTGTAGTGAGTACATGCAACGCATCTTCGGGTCTGCAATGCCGGTAGATGTAACAACAAATTCTAATGATATGCACGTACGGAGAATACTATGAGCGATGGACGTGGTCGGAGCACCGAAGGCTTTGGTGTGGATCGGGAGTCTTCTGTTAGGTTGATCGTCAAAACTGCTCTTGAGAACGGTGTGACAGATCCAAAGCAAATATCGTACATGTTGGCGACGGCTCAACATGAGACGCGTAATTTTCAGGCGCCTGAAGAAGATTTCGGACGCAGCCAAGCGCGCAAGCTTGGATATAGCGGCGGCGAGGAGTTCTATGGCCGTGGTTACGTACATCTTACCCACGACTACAACTATGCGAAGTTCGATAAGTTGCTAGGCCTTAACGGTGAAATGGTCCGCAACCCGGACATGGCCAAGCAACCGGAAATCGCTGCGAAGGTCCTGGTTGTCGGCATGCGTGACGGCTTATTTACAGGCAAGCCTCTTGATCGCTACATCGATAATGATAGCCACGACGTCTACAACGCGCGGCGCGTGGTTAACGGAGTTACTCCTAGCAAACCCTGGAGCGTAAAGGCAGCAAAGGAATGCGAGGAGTATGTGGGCAGTTGGGAACGTCGCGTTCCCGATTTGATCGAAAGCGTAAAGCGCGATGGTGTCGACCTCAAGCACAGCGTGACGTCTGGTTCGACATCCCATCAAGTTTCGAAGTCCAATGATGGCAAGCTCGAACAAGGCGAGCGCGGCGAGCAAGTGAAGCAGTTTCAAGGCCAACTTGCGCAACTCGGTGCCGTTGGTCGCGATGGCAAACCCTTGAAGCCTGACGGCGACTTCGGCGGCAACACCAAGCACGCGGTCGAGCAATTCCAGCGCGAGCACGGGTTGCAGATAGACGGCGTCGCAGGTCGACAGACTCAGGCCGCTTTGGCCAAGGTGTTGACCCAGGCGACACCCAAGCAAACTGAGCAGACGGCCGCTCCTGATGCGCCGGCTCAGGCAGCATCCAGCCCCTTGTTGTCTGACCCTCGCCATCCCGACAACGCGATGTACAACGGCGCAGTGAGCAAGCTCGAAGCGCTGGGGGAACGTGGCGGGTTTGCCAACCGCAAAGAACTCGAGCAGGCAGCCGGACAAATCGTGTTCGAGTCCAAGGTCAGCGGTCTCCAACGCATCGACCATGTGGTGCCCAATAAGAGCGGCGACGGCTTCTTTGCAGTGCAGGGCGAGATGACCGACCCGGCAATGCAGCGGGTTTTTGTGGATCGCAATCAAGCGCAGAATCAGCCGTTGGAAAACAGCAGCCGGCAAGCAGCCGAGGAAAGCCAGCGTCAGGCCACCCAGGTGCAGACCCAGGAAACTGCTTCGCGCTCGATGTCCATGTAAGTCGGGAGTGTTGGTCGTTGCACTTCAGCGAGCTGGTAAATCGCCAAGGCGGTCAGGAATGCTCGCCTTGGATATACTTGCAACGACCTGCGCGATGAGATTGCGATCTTCCAGTGGGAGTTGTTACAACGCACCACGGCTTGGGTGGGGATGGTGTCCCTAACAGTGTTGACGCTGTGGATCTTCATCCAGGGCTATCGCATCGTGACCGGTCAGTCCCGCGAGGCGGCCATGGGGTTGGTGGTGACGGCGTTGCGCGCCTCGCTGATCATCGGATTGGCCACGAGCATGGCCAAGGGTTCGCCGCAACTGTATTGGACACTGACCGACGGGATCAGCTCGGCAATTACCAAGACAGTGACCGGGGACTCGGAGAGTCCCTACGAGGCGATCGACCAGAATCTGATGCTGATGCAGATGGCGCTTGCGGGTCTGGACCAGATCAAGACGGGCGGTGATGAAGAAAGCGAGGATTCCAAGAACCGCGCACGTTGGTTCACGGGTATCGGCATGGCGGGGCCTGGCGTGGTGGCAGGCTCGATGCTGTTGTTGAACAAACTGGCGATGGCGCTGGTGGTGGGCTTCGGGCCACTGTTCATCCTGTGCCTGTTGTTCCAGGCGACCAAGTCGCTGTTCAGCAAATGGCTGCTATACGGATTAGGCACGATGTTCTCACTTTCGGTGCTGACGTTTACGGTGAGCTTGGCAACCAAGGTCGTCGGTGCGGTGGGTGTGGCGTTTCTTGCCAAGTGGGCCGTCAGCGGCGGCAACGGCGAAGGCATCAGCAGCATGGCGCTGCAGCAGGGAGGAGTGGGCTTGGTGTTGACTACCTTGATACTTACCGCGCCACCGATGGCGGCAGCGTTCTTCCAAGGCACGCTGGGCCAGTTCACGGCGTACTCGGCGCTGGGGCAGTTGGATCGTGCCAGCCAGGACGGCAGCGGTGGACGGCCGCAAACGCCAGCTGCGCCGGCTAGAAATACCGAAACTCAGAACACCCACCAGTCAACAGGTGGGCGTACTGCTTATTCCGATGCTCCATCTGACAGTAATAACCAAACTGGTAAGCTTGGCAAAGCCGCTACTTGAGGTTAAAAGCGTTATGAAGAAATTTCCTGTGATATTTTCTATCCTGTTGCTCTTGGGTGCATTTTCTATTGAAGCTTTTGGCCAAACTGCTTGCCCGGCAGGAGTTGCTCCAGGAAGTCCGCAATGCGGTCCCGACTCTGGTACTTCAAGAGGAGTTACTCCAACTCCTCCGCCTAGGCCGACAGGAGAATGGATTAAAACATGGGGCGCTGTTGCCACTTCTGAAAGCGGTGATTCGGGGGTGAGTTCTGGGCGTATAACCAAAGACCAAGCGGAAAATGACGCAATTGCGAGTTGCGAAGGTCTAGGCTCAGGTACCTGCAAAGTGAGTATGGCTTTCTTTAATCAGTGCGTTGCTGCAGCAGACTCTGGACAAGGTGAAGGTTCTATTTTTAGTGCTGCTAGCATAAGACAAGCTTCCCGATTGGCAATGAGTCAATGTGAGAAAAAATCGAGGCGTCAGTGCAGAATTACACTCTCAAAATGTACTGATCCAATATTTAAAAAGTACTAACATATAAAGAGTACTTGAATAATTTAAGCGAGAGCCAGGGTGATTAATTCTTCGCGAAAACTATCCACAGTTTTGATGTTCAGTGGTTTTCTGTTGCTGGCGGCATGCAAGCAGGAGGCCACTCCAGAAAAAGCAGCTGACACGTCCTCAAGTAGACGGAAAAATTCGCAGGAAAATCAAAGTGAGCCCGTGTTGCAGGCCAAGAATTCAGGAGAAAAAGAACGAATGACATCGCTTTATCAGGTCGTTTCGTTACTTGCTGCCCGGAGCGGTGCGCCTTGGGCGAGCTTCGATGCGGTTCCCGGTGTGCAATGGAGGGATGCCTCCCCGAAAGTTAATTCCGATAGCACTGACCCACAGAATGCGCAGTATCGCAGCGGGACCTTGCTGCTCGATGGATTCGGGGCAGTAGATGTGCCGGATGGAGGCCATGGTGCAGATGGGGGGGCGAAGCAAGCCAATGAAGGCGAGTCAGGCATCACGCTCAATGGCGATGCGCACAGTGTGCATTCCATTGCAGTGAAGAAGTTCTACGCTAGTCCAGAGTATGCCGAAGTCTTGAAGCGCCAGTTGCCGGCTGCTAAATCGGTGCGATTGATCGCAGATAAGTGTGGGGGAGACGATGACGGTGGGCCTGATTCATTGCAGACCAAGTTCTATGCGATCGGTCTTGATGCAGGTGAGGCGTTTGTAGAGGCCTATCTGGACGATGGTACAGAAACGCGTGGGCCAGGCTCCACGACGTTCGTTTTTACGAAAACCAAGCCACAAAAAAGAATTCAAGCGCTGCAATGTAAAGAGTTGTGAAGTAGTCACCCCCAGGCACCAGTAGAAGGCTGGTGTTTTTCCTAACCGTCATATCCAGAGGACATGCATCATGGCTGATAGACGAGAAAAAGCGGCGGCCACCGCTCAAAGCTACGATCAAGGCAACATCGCGGGGCTCGATGACGCGATGACGCGTCGTCTGATTGCATCGACCGTCATGACCGAAAGCAATGGCGGCGATTTGCGGATTACTAATAAACAGGGTTACGTCGGTCGTTATCAAGCAGGGGCAGGCTGGTTAGCCGATGCGGGATATGTAGACCGTGCCAAGCTCAACGACGCGATGACTGATGCCGGTTTCGATCCACAAAAGGTACGTGGTGCGGAATGGAAGTGGGCGAGTAGCGGTGGTATGACCCGTTTTCTTGAGGACCCCTCTAACTGGAAGAACGGGTTGAGCTTTGAGCAATACAAGTCATCGGCCGCATTGCAGGATGGTGCGTTCAAGATCAACAGCGACAAGGCTTATAGCCAAGCGATCCGCAATGGCGTGTTGGACGAAGGTGATGATCCAGCCAAGGTGGCAGGCTTTCTGAAAGCCCGCCATATCTCAGGCTACGGTGGTGCGCGCGAAGCTGTCACTGGCGGGCGGGTCATCAGCGACAGCAACGGCACCAGCAACTACGACTACATGCACGACATCACACGTAATCGTGATGGGATGGATCAATACATGCAGCCGGGTCGTTCGCATGCCATGCATGCGAATACCTCGGCTGTGCCTCAGCAGCCGAAGCGCGATGCATCGCATGACGGCAAACTAGAGCAAGGCGAGCGCGGCGAGCAGGTGAAGCAACTTCAAGGCCAGCTTGCTCAGCTTGGCGCTGTTGGCCGCGATGGCAAGCCCCTGCACGCTGATGGCGATTTCGGCGGCAACACAAAATATGCGGTCGAGCAATTCCAGCGCGAGCACGGGTTGCAGATAGACGGCGTCGCAGGTCGACAGACTCAGGCCGCTTTGGCCAAGGTGTTGACCCAGGCGACACCCAAGCAAGCTGAGCACACTCCCGCTCCTGCTGCGCCGGCACAGGCATCCTCCAGCCCCTTCTTGTCTGACCCTCGCCATCCCGACAACGCGATGTACAACGGCGCAGTGAGCAAGCTCGAAGCGCTGGGTGAACGTGGCGGCTTTGCCAATCGCAAAGAACTCGAGCAGGCAGCCGGGCAAATCGTGTTCGAGTCCAAGGTCAGCGGTCTCCAACGCATCGACCATGTGGTGCCCAATAAGAGCGGCGACGGCTTCTTTGCAGTGCAGGGCGAGATGACCGACCCGGCAATGCAGCGGGTTTTTGTGGATCGCAACCAAGCGCAGAATCAATCGTTGGAAAACAGTAGCCGGCAAGCAGCCGAGGAAAGCCAGCGTCAGGCCACTCAGGTGCAGGCACAGGAAACTGCTTCACGTTCGATGTCCATGTAAATCGGGCGTGTTGGTCGTTGCGCTTCAGCGACCTGGTAAATCGCCAAGGCAGTCAGGAATGTCCGCCTTGGCTCTATTTCCTGCGACCTGCGCGACGAAATTTCCATCTTTCAATGGGAAGTTGTTGCAGCGCACGACCGCCTGGGTCGGTACGGTGTCATTGACGTACTGACGCTTCGAATCTTCATCCGTGGCTACCGCATCGTGATCGGCCAGTCGTGCGAAGCGGCGATGGGGTTGGTGGTGACGGCACTACGGGCGGCGCTGATCATCGGATTGGCTACTAGCATGGCCAAAGGCTCTCCGCAGTTGTACTAGACGATGACCGACGGGATCAGCTCGGTGATCACGCAGACGGTGACGGTGACTCTGAGAGTCCTTATGAGGCGATCGTTTATTGTGGTTGGTGAACCATTACTTGGTTGCCCGTGTATATCGTTCAGCGTGCAGAATATGTCTATTTTCAGGCACGCAGACGATGCTCCCATGCCGCATGCGCCGCTTGATTAACTGCGTGACCTGAGCAAAAAGCCGCTGAGCCGTTACACATGTGGCTGCCCATGAATACGTATGCACGGGCACGCTCTGGGTCTATTACGCCGCTACGCTAACGCTCTTGGCTGGGTGCTCATCTCTGTGCCCACGACGTCCCCCCAATTTTGAGTAGCACCTCAGTTTGGAGTCCAATTCCCTACCCCAAGGAGATTGGACGTGAAGAAGCGTTTTACCGAAGAGCAGATCATCGGCTTCCTGCGCGAAGCCGAAGGCGGCGTGGCGATCAAGGATCTGTGCCGGCGCCATGGCTTCAGCGAGGCCTCGTACTATCTGTGGCGTAGCAAGTTCGGCGGCATGAGCGTGCCCGATGCCAAGCGGCTCAAGGACCTTGAGGCCGAGAACGCGCGGCTGAAGAAGTTGCTGGCCGAGCAGTTGTTCGAGAACGACCTGATCAAGGATGCGTTGCGAAAAAAGTGGTGAGCGCACCGGCGCGTCGTATGCTGGTGCGCGAGTGGATCGGGCGTGGTGCCAGCGAGCGTCGTGCGCTGGCAGTGATCGGCATGAGCGCCAGCGCGCTGCGCTATTGCCCACGCCAAGACCGCAACGGCGAACTGCGCGAGCGCATTCTTGCGCTGGCGCATCGCCATCGTCGCTATGGCGTGGGGATGATCTATCTCAAACTGCGACAGGAAGGGCGCATCGTGAACTACAAACGCGTGGAGCGGTTGTACCGCGAACAGCAGCTACAGGTCCGACGGCGCAAGCGCAAAAAAGTGCCAATAGGCGAGCGTCAGCCGCTGCTGCGGCCAGCGCAGGCCAACCAGGTGTGGTCGATGGACTTCGTGTTCGACCGCTCCGCCGAAGGCCGAGTGATCAAGTGTCTGGTGATCGTGGACGACGCAACGCACGAAGCGGTCGCCATCGAGGTGGAGCGCGCGATCTCTGGGCACGGGGTTGCGCGCGTCCTGGATCGGTTGGCACACAGTCGCGGCCTGCCGCAGGTGATCCGCACCGACAACGGCAAGGAGTTTTGCGGTAAGGCAATGGTCGCCTGGGCGCATGCCCGTGGCGTGCAGTTGCGGCTGATCCAACCAGGCAAACCGAACCAGAACGCCTACGTCGAATCCTTCAACGGCCGGCTACGCGATGAATGCCTCAACGAGCACTGGTTCCCGACGTTGCTGCACGCGCGCACCGAGATCGAACGCTGGCGACGCGAATACAACGAGGACCGACCCAAGAAAGCAATTGGCGGCATGACGCCGGCTGCGTATGCCCAACATCTGGCAAACACCGATATCATTAACCCGGGACTCTAAACCAAGCCGCTACTCAGGGCGGGGGGATGTCGCCCACATTGGCCCGGGAGGGGCGTACATGTCGCAGACACCATGGTGGCGCGGGGCCGTCATCTATCAGATTTATCCGCGTAGTTTTCTGGATTCCAATGGCGATGGGGTGGGCGATCTGCCCGGCATCATCGCCAAACTCGACTACATCGCCGGGTTGGGCGTGGATGCGATCTGGATCTCGCCGTTCTTCAAGTCGCCGATGGCCGATTTCGGCTACGACATCGCGGACTACCGTGCAGTGGATCCGCTGTTCGGGACGCTGGACGATTTCGATCGGCTGCTCGACAAGGCGCATGGCCTTGGCTTGAAGGTGATGATCGACCAGGTGTTGAGCCACACCTCGATCGCGCATACATGGTTCCAGGAGAGCCGGCAGGACCGGACCAACGCAAAGGCGGATTGGTACGTGTGGGCCGATCCGCGTGACGACGGGACGCCACCGAACAACTGGTTGTCGCTGTTTGGTGGGGTGGCGTGGCAATGGGAGCCGCGGCGTGAGCAGTATTACCTGCACAACTTCCTGGTGGATCAGCCGGACCTCAATTTTCACAACTCAGAGGTGCAGCAGGCGACGCTGGATATCGTGCGCTTCTGGCTGGATCGTGGGGTGGATGGGTTCCGCCTGGATGCGATCAACTTCTGCTTCCACGACGCGCAGCTGCGTGACAACCCGGCCAAGCCGGCCGACAAGCGGGTGGGGCGTGGGTTCAGTGCCGACAACCCTTACGCGTATCAGTACCACTACTTCAACAACACGCAGCCGGAAAATCTGGCGTTCCTTGAGCGCTTGCGCGGACTGCTGGATCTTTATCCGAATGCAGTGAGCCTTGGCGAGATCTCGTCGGAAGACTCGCTGGCGACCACTGCCGAGTACACCGCTCATGGCCGCCTGCATATGGGCTACAGCTTCGAGCTGCTGGTGCAGGACTACAGTGCTGCTTATATCCGCGAGACGGTGAGCCGGCTCGAAGCCACGATGCTGGAAGGTTGGCCATGCTGGGCCATTTCCAACCACGACGTGGTGCGCGCGGTGACGCGCTGGGGCGGGGCCCATGCGTCGCCGGCGTTCGCGCGGATGGTGGTGGCGATGCTGTGCTCGCTGCGCGGGTCGATCTGCCTGTACCAGGGCGAGGAACTGGGCCTGGGCGAGGCGGAGGTGGCGTTCGAGGATCTGCGCGATCCCTATGGCATCACCTTCTGGCCAACCTTCAAGGGTCGCGATGGCTGCCGCACGCCGATGCCATGGACGGATGCGCCGTCGGCAGGCTTCAGCAGCGGCAAGCCGTGGTTGCCGCTGGCTGAGGAGCATCGTGCGGCTGCGGTGAGCGTGCAGCAGGACGATCCGTTGTCCGTGCTCAGTGCGGTGCGACAGTTCCTAGCTTGGCGCAAGGGCGAGCCTGCGTTGCGCGAGGGGGCGATCACGTTCTACGACACCGCCGAACCTGTGCTGATGTTCCGGCGCGGGCACGCCGGCCGGGTGATGTTGCTGGCATTCAATCTGTCGGCCTATGCAGCCGAGCTTGGGCTGCCGGCTGGCGCTTGGAAGCAGGTCGATGTGCCAGGCGTGGAGCGCGGAGCGATCGAACATGGCTACCTGCGCCTGGCCGGGTATGCGGTGGTTTGCGCAATCGAGGGTGGTTGACGGTGTGTTGCGCCAGCTAACTGTTGGTGCGTGATTGTCTGGAACGCAGCGAGGCATTCCTTTGGGGAATGCCTCGCTCTTTTGTAGTTGACGATTGCTTGGTTTGCCAAGCATTCATAGCGTTAAGCCAGCTGTGCGGCTATTCCCTGTCGATCAGGTCCTTGCTCTGTGGATGAGGCAGTGTGCTGTTCTCCACGCCAGTCGGGTGTTTTGACCAGAAGGCCGCACAGAGATTGCGATTGACTGTGAGGACGTCAGTGTTACCGGCGGCCTTGTAGCAGTGGCTTGGATTCGTGTTGGTGCAGGTAGGCGCTGATGGTGCCTGGATTGGTTCCGTTTTAGTGCTACAAGCGACTGCTATGCGCAGGGGAGTGCTGATGCGCAAGGGTTGCGTGATTGGCGGCCGACCCTGTGCGCTTTGCAGAGGGCGATGCAAGCTTGGATTCTGAAAATTCTGGATCAAAGAAAACCCGCCGGTATGACGTCCGCGGGTTTTCTCTGTTCGATGTTGCTGCTGCCCCTGCTCAGAGAAACGTTCGATGCTTTATGGGCAACAGAGTCGTATCCAAAGTGACGGCGCATGAAGTAGAAGAGCGGCGGGATTGTGCTTGGTGGATGCACGCCGTGCTTGTGCCGAACCGTCACCCCAACCCCTCTCCCGGTGGGAGAGGGGCCTTGGTGTCCCGGTGGAGATGGTTGGCGTCGGGACCAGCCAGCGCGGTGATGCGCCGGTTGTCACGTAGGTAGCGTAGCCACAGTTAGCGATGTGGCCAAAGGTAACGCCGTAGCCACAGATAACGATGTGGCCAGGTAACGTCGTGGCCACAGATAAATATGTAGCCAATCAGCGCATCGTTTGCAGTTCACAGCTCATCAGAACTTGTAGTTGACGCCCAGCACGAAGGTGCGGCCCCATTCGATGTATTCGAGCGGGCGGTCCTTGGTTTCGGCATAGGTGCGGTAGGGCGAGTTGCTGAGGTTGCTGGCCTGCAGCAGCAGGGTCAGGCCGGCAAGGTCGCTGCTGTCGTTGAAGCTGTAGCTGATTTGCGCGTCGGTGATGTTCTCGCCGACCACATAGCGCAGCGTGCGGTTGCCGTTGAAGTTGCCGATCTCGCCGATGAAATCCGAGCGACGGCGCTGGCTGACGCGTGCCTCGAAACCCTTGTGCTCGTAGTAGGCGGTGAGGTTGTAGACGCGTTCGGACAGGCCGGGCAGGCTGATTTCGCCGTCACCGACGCTGGAGGCGCTTTCCGGGTCGCGGATCTTGACGTCACTGTCGTTGAAGGTGGCGCTGGCCTGGATGCCGAAACCTTCCAACGGAGCGAAGACCAGATCCAGCGGCAGCGAAGCGGTGAGTTCGACGCCGCGCAGCGTGCCGCCCTTGCCGTTGAACGGGGCACTGAAGGTGCCGGTGGTCAGTACTGGCGCCGAGCCCGGCGGCGGCACATAGCCGGCCACCAGCGCGGAGAAGTCGTAGTTGTCGCGGCTCTGGGTGTAGATGTAGCTCTTCAGGTCCTTGTAGAAGAATGCGGCGGCCACGTAGGCGCGCTCGGCGAAATACTTTTCGTAGGAAAGGTCGATGGCGTTCGCGCGCCAGGGGTCGAGCATCGGGTTACCGCCGCTGGCACCGGGGCGGCCGGTGGAGGTGTCGACACCGAATTCCAGCGAGGCACGCAGCTGATCCACGCGTGGGCGTGCGACCTGCTTTGCCATCGCAAAGCGCAGGGTCTGCTCGTACGGGAACTGGAAGGCCAGATTCAGGCTGGGCAGCCAGTCGCGATAGGTCTTGCCGTCGTCGATCGGGCGCACTTCGCTACCTGCCGGCTGCGACGCGTCCCAATAGTTTGCGCGCGAGGATTGGTCGGCGCTCTGCAGCTGCACGCCGATATTGCCGCGCACGCCGACATCGCCCCATTCGGTATCGAGATTGGCGCGCAGCCAGGCGGTGGTGATCTTCTCTTCGACGGTCCAGGCCTTGGACACCAGGAACGAGGCATCGTCGCTGGGATTGAACAGCATGTAACGCGAGACCACCGCCGGGACGTTCCAGGCGGGCAGGGTGCCGATGCCGGCAAAGCCCAGGTTGACCGGCGCGTATTGCAGGTCCGGTGCGATGGTGGATTCGCCCTGCGCGCCAAGGGTGATGTTGCCTTCCGGCTGGGTTTTCTGTTTTTCGCGATTGGCGTAGTTGACGCCCACATCCAGATCCGAGAACCAGCTCAGCGCTTCGGGCATCGGGAAGCTGGCCTGCAGGCGTGCGCCCTTGAGCACATCTTCCACGCTCGGCACCTTGCCGTAGCCGGAGCCGTAGATGGTGTTGGTGAGAAACAGCTGATCGGGATTGGAGTAATCCATTCCGGGCGCAAGCTGGGAGAAGCCGTTGCCGACAACCGTTACGCCGACGGTATCCAGCTGCGGCATGGGCGCACGTTGAAGATTGTTTTCCAGGTTCAGTTCGTCGCGCGTGGCCTTGGAGTAATTGAGATCGGCAGTGATCTTGACCGCACCGGCAGTGATTTCGTTATTCCAGCCGAACGCATCGATGGTGTCTTCGCGCTTGTTGTACATACCGCGCACCAGCGGGTAGACGCCACTGGCGTCGCCGCCGGTGAAGCTGTTGCTGTCGTTGACGCGCACGTTGCTGATGTTCAGACCCGGCGTGTAGCCACCGTTGTAGTTGCTCAGATTGAGCTCGAACTGGTTGGCGGTGTCGATCTGCTCGGCCTTGGTATGGAAGGCGTCGAACGTGCTGGTCCAGGCGTTGGACGGCCGGTATTGCAAGGTGGCCATGACGCCGTCGCGCTTCTGGTTGCCGGTGCGGCGCAATGCCTTGATGCCGTCGGAAAAATACACGCCGTCGGCCACGCCGGGGCGCGGGCGCTGTGCGTTGACTGGCTGCCATGGTTCGTACAAGCCGACCTGATTTTCCTGGATCGGCATGTCGGTGTGTGCGTAGCCGATGGTCAGGCCGATGGTGCGGTCGACGAACTGGTCGATGTAGCTGACATTGAAGCGGTTGCCGTACGGATCGACGTTGGCGGCCTTGCCCAGCGAATTGCGTTGGTAACGACCACCGACGGCGATCACCCGCTCGTTGTAGCTGAGCGGGCGTGCGGTCTGCATGTCGACTGTGCCGGACAGGCCCTGGCCGACCAGGCCGGCGTCGGGCGTCTTGTAGACGGTGACGCCGCTGACCAGTTCGGACGGGTACTGGTCGAATTCCACGCTGCGGTTATCGCCGGTGCTGACCACTTCGCGGCCGTTGAGCAGCGTGGTGGAGAAGTCCGGCGACAGCCCGCGCACGCTGATGACCTGTGCACGACCGGCCACACGTTGCGCCGCCAGGCCAGGCAGGCGCGCGAGCGATTCGGCGATGCTGACGTCCGGCAGCCGGCCGATATCTTCGGCCGAAATGGCTTCCACGATCGAAGTCGAATCCCGCTTGACCGAGATGGCACCTTCGATCGCGCGGCGCAGGCCGGTGACCTGGACCTTGTCCAAGTCGGTCACCGCGCCGGCGGTTTGTTCGGTGTCGGTAGCTTGCGCCGGTGTCGCCGATTGCGCGGCGGCCAACGTCGGTGCCATGGCAACGGCCAGGGCGATACTCAGCGCAGAGCGCTTGTGCTTCAACATTTTCCCCTCCCAGGTACATGTTGTTCTTTGATTTTTCGATCCGGCAAACGCCTGGATGCATTGCATCGCGCGCCACTACGGACGTTACGACTGCGACGTATGGTAGACACGGCACCTGGGTGCAAACGGGCACTGCATACGTATTCAACCCGGCTGATTGCGCTGGAATCGATTCCACGCAGGCTTCGCTGCAGCGCGGAAGACCCCTGGCCTGTCGTAAGGCAACGCTAAGGCGCAATCTGCAGCGGCTGCCGCGCCGCTGCGTGATGCACTCGATCGCGTTGAAGATCTCTTCAGCCCGTTGTGACCAGGTCAGCGCCTGCCATCCATCGGCACGAAGCGAATCGCCTGCCCACCACCTGGCGCAAGACGCAGTTCCAGCGTGTCGGCGCTGCTGACCTGGCGTTGTTCGCTGACAAAGGCGAACGGGTTGCTGACATAGTCCGCACCGTCGCAGTCGCGATAGATCTGCGCGGTGTAGCGCACGCCGGGTTCAAGGAATCCCAGCGGCACCTGCAGCAGCCGGCCATGCTCGTCGGTGATGCTGCCCAGGAACCAGTCGCGGCTATGCCGGTCCTTGCGCGCGATGGTGACGTAGTCGCCGACTTCGCCATTCAAGGCGCGGGTCTGATCCCAATCCACCGCCACGTCTTCGATGAAGCGGAAGGCGTCGCGGTGCTGCAGATAATGCTCGGGCAGATCGGCGACCATCTGGATCGGGCTGTAAAGCGTCACGTACAGCGCCAGCTGGCGCGCAAGCGTGCTGGGAATCGCCTGGCCGTTGCGGCCTTTCAGGCTGAGGATGCCGGGCGTGTAATCCATCGGCCCGGCGAGCAGGCGGGTGAACACAAGGTTGACCTCGTGCTCGGGCGGATTCGGTGGCTGGCCCCAGGCGTTGTATTCCATGCCACGCGCGCCCTCGCGCGAGATCCAGTTGGGATAGGTGCGGCGCAGGCCAGTGTCCTTGATCGGTTCGTGCGCATTGACTGCGAGGTGGCGCGCGGCAGCTTCCTGCACCACGCGCAGATGATGGCGTGCCATCCATTGGCCGTCGTGCCATTCGCGCAGCGGTGTGCCGCCTGCCGGGTTACGACGTTCCACCTGGCCGTCGTCGCAGACATAGCCGGTCTTGACCGAGTCCACGCCGAACCGGGCGTACAGGTCCATCGCTTCGGCAATCTGGTCTTCGTAATGATCCACTGCGCACCCCGTTTCATGATGGCCGATCAGATGCACGCCCTTGCCGGCGGCGTATTTGCTCAGCGCGGGCAGGTCGAAATCCGGTGTCGGCCGGGTGAAATCGAAACTACCGCCGTTGCCGAACCATTCGCCGTCCCAGCCCGGATTCCAGCCTTCCACCAACACGCCACGGAAGCCGTGCGCCGCAGCGAAATCGATATAGCGCTTGGTGTTGGCAGTGGTGGCGCCGTGTGTCGGCCCGGTCGCCCAGGTTTGCTGGTTGAGATGCATGGACCACCACACCCCGACGTATTTGGACGGCTTGACCCAGCTCACATCGCCCAAGGCGTTGGGCGCATTGAGGTTGAGGATCAGGTTGGACTCCACCAGCCCGGTGGCCTGGTCGGCGATCTGCAGCGTGCGCCACGGCGTATCGAACGGCAGCTTGCGCCGCACCTTCCAGCCTTCGGCAGCGGGCGACAGCTGCGCGCGCAGGCGCCGGCCTTCGGTGCGGCGCAGCCACATGCCGGCGTAATCGACCAGCGCCGCTTCATGCAGCGCGACATGCAGCCCGCTCTCGGTACGCAAGGTGAGCGGCGTATGTGCCAGCGCGACCTGGTTCAACGGCGTGCGCTGATACAGGTATTCGTAGTGGATCGGCTCGCCTGCCGGAATCCACCATGCCTCGGACGGTTGCGCGATGGCGAATTCGGTGACTTCCTCGTCGATGATGGCTTCGCGCAATCCCGCTTGCTCGGGAAAGTGATAGCGCAGGCCGATGCCATCGTCGTACACGCGCAAGATCACATCGAAGCGGCGTTGCGCGCCGCTGCGCTCGCCCAGGCTGACGCTTAGTTCGTTGTAGTGGTTGCGCACCAGGCGCGTCTCGCCCCAGGGTTGTTCCCAGGTATCGTCATGGGCTTGGCGTGCTTGCGAGAGGACGACCAGGCCGCGGTCCAGCCGGCCGTCGCGCAACTGGAAACCCAGGCGCGAGCGTTCCAGCACTGGCTGGCCCAGGCGTTGCACGCGGTAGTAGGGCGTGCCGCCGTCCACTTCCAGTGTGACCTGCAGGACGTTGCCGGGCGAATCGGCACTGATGGCGATGCGCTCGGCCTGCGCGATGCCTGCAAGACTGCCAAGCAACAGGACAAGCAGTGGCGCACTGCGTGCGGCGCGCGCTATCGAACGCACGCGATGTGAAACCAGCGGCATATCCCCTCCCAAGGCGGCCGTTGCGTCAGCGGCGACTATGCAGCGCTGTGGCGTGGATGGACCATGCTGCACTGCAGCCATTGCCATGAATACGTATGCATTGATGCGGAACCCCGGAGCGCGCGTCTACCATGGCGTCACGGCACCTGGGAGGGTCCGCGCCCGTGGCACGCCAGTGCCGCGCACTACAACGCGTGCAACGAGGGAGGGAGGCCGACGGTGCAAGCCGTCTGGCCGCTTCGATGCTGAAGATGATCTGCATGGCTGCAACGCTCGGCGTTGCGGCAAGCTCGCCGGTGTTGGCCGATGAGCTGGAATTCCAGGGCCGCCGTGCGCAAGCGCAGGCGCTAGAAGACGGCGGTTTCGTGCTGCGCTGGCCGCAGGGCGAGCGCCGCATCGGGCCGCAGCCGATGCGTACCCATACCGCCAGTCCGTTGTTCGACGCCCTGTTCGCCATGGCGCAGCAGGAAATGGCCGACGACCGTGTCGAGGCGATCCGCGATCCGGCCTTCAACGACGGCAAGCCGGTGCCGTGCGCGTGTTTCGAAACCGGTGAGCGCTGGCCTTACGTATGGACGCGCGATGTCAGCTTCGCCGCCGATCTGGCGTTGGCGCGGCTGGAGCCGGAGCGCACGCGCAATGCGCTGCGCTTCAAGCTGTCGGCGGCGCGCGACGGGCGGACGCCAGGGGTGTTTGTTGCGCAGGACACCGGCTCCGGTGGCAGCTGGCCGATCAGCAGCGACCGCGTGGTGTGGTTTCTTGCCGCGCGCGGCCTGCTGGATGACAAGGCGTTCGCTGAAGACGTTTGGGAGGCGTTGCAGGCCACTCTCGCGCAGGATCGTGACGCGGTCTTCGATGCGCAGATCGGCCTCTACCGCGGCGAAACCTCGTTTCTGGATTGGCGCGAGCAGACCTATCCGGAGTGGACGCGCCAGGATGTGCGCTTCATCGCCGAGTCCTTCGCCCTTTCCACCAACGTGTTGCACTACCATGCCCTGCGCCTGGCCGAGCAACTGGCGCGCCAGCATGGCGATGCGCGCGCGTCCAGGTACGCCCAGTGGGCCGATGCGCTGCGTCAGGCCATCGCCACGCGCTTCTGGGATGCGCGCAGCAATCAGTACGTGAGCTATCTGGGCAATGCGGCGCATCCGGTGCGCTATGCCAAGGTCGATCTGCTCGGCGTGTCGCTCGGCGTGCTGGCCGAGGTGTTTCCGAAGGAGCGTGCGCGTGCCGCGCTGCGCAGGTATCCGCTGGTTGCCGGCGGCAGCCCGGTGGTGTGGCCGCAGGAAGCCGAACAGCCGATTTATCACAATCGCGCCGTCTGGCCTTTCGTCAGTGCGTATGCGCTACGCGCCGCACGCCAGCTGGACGACGCGCCGCGCATTGCGCTGGAGTTGCAGTCGTTGATGCGCGGCAGCGCGCTGGCCGGCTCCAACATGGAAAACTACGAGATGCAGAGCCTGGCGGTGCATGTGGAGGAGGGCACACGTAGCGGCCCGGTAGTGAATTCGCCACGCCAGTTGTGGTCGGTTGCCGGCTATCTCTCCGCGGTGCTGGAAGGCGTGTTCGGCATTGGCGCCGATGGCAGCGTGACGCCGAAATTGCCGCGTACGTTGGTGCCGTTGTTGTTTGGCGATCGCCAGCAGATCGTGCTTGAACAGGGCGCCCGACGCTATGTGCTGCAGCGGCCGACGGCGAGTGCGGGTGAGTTGCTGGTGGCGGGGAAGGTCGAGCAACAAGGCCAGACCACGTTGGTGCATCTGATCGGTCGCAAGGCCGATACCACCGCACCGCCGCAGCCAGGCCAGGTGTTCGCACCCAGCACGCCGGAGGCGCCCGTCGCGCAACGGCAGGGCGATGGCTATCGCGTTGTGATTCCGGCTGGGGCGACGCTGTACATGGATGGGCATGCGTTGGACGCCACGCGGCACTTAGACCTGCGCGAGGACGGCCGGCTGCACGTGCTCAGCCTGACCCGCCGCGCCGATGGCCTGGAGTCGCTGCACAGTCCCGCGTTGACGCTCGGTCCGTTGCAGGAAGTCCCGGGCAGCGAGGCCTGGGTTTGGACTGCCACGCGCGCGGGCCAGCATCGCGTATCGCTGCGTTATCGCAACCCCAACGGGCCGATCAATACCGGCGTCACTGCGGCGGTCAAGCGGCTGCTGCTGGAATGCCCGGGGCAGGCCACGCAGTCGCAGGTCGTGGTGATGCCGCATAGCGTGGGCGAGCAGCTGTCCACGCAGGTCAGCTTCACTGTGGTGGCCGGGCAGCAGTGCAGGTTCCGGCTGGAAGATGGCTTCAACATGAGCGCGCTCGCCATTTTGCGCAGTACAACGGCGGCCGCGGCGGTCGCGATGGCGTGGTCAACACCGCGCAGGTGAGCGCGCTGCTGGTCGGCCCCGCAGCGAGCACGGAGGCTGCGCAATGACCGCCAAGCCACGCCTGAGTTTCTGGCAGATCTGGAACATGTGCTTCGGCTTTCTCGGTATCCAGTTCGGCTTCGCGTTGCAGAACGCCAACGCCAGCCGCATCTTCCAGACCCTGGGGGCGCAGGTCGACGACGTGCCCGGTCTGTGGATCGCCGCACCGCTCACCGGTCTGATCGTGCAGCCCATCATCGGCTACCTGTCCGACCGCACCTGGACCCGATGGGGGCGCCGGCGCCCGTATTTCATGGTCGGCGCAGTCTTCACCACACTGGCCTTGCTGGCGATGCCCAACGCACCGATGCTGTGGATTGCCGCCGGCACGTTGTGGGTGCTGGATGCATCGATCAACATCTCGATGGAGCCATTCCGCGCCCTGGTCGGCGATCAACTGCCACCGGCGCAGCGGCCCACCGGCTATGCGATGCAGAGCTTCTTCATCGGGGTCGGGGCGATTGTGGCGAGTTTCCTGCCGTGGTTGCTCACGCATTGGGGCGTGGCCAATACCGCACCGCCAGGCCAGTTGCCTGACAGCGTGCGCTACGCCTTCTACCTCGGTGCCGCGGTGCTGTTCCTGTCGATCAGCTGGACGGTGCTGCGCACGCGCGAATACAGCCCGCAGCAGCTGGCCGGTTTCGACGATGCGCATCCGCCTGTAGCGGCTGCAGCGATCGCCGGCACCTTGCCGCCGCAACGTGCGAGCGTGCTCTGGTGCGGCATCGGTGTGCTGCTCGCCGCTGCGATCGCCTGGCAGCACGGCGACCGCATGCTCTACGTGCTGGCCGGCCTGTGCATCGCCTACGGTGCGGTGCTTGCGTTGGCGCGCGTGCTGCCATCGACCGGCATGCTGGTGGCGATCGTGCAGGACGTGCGCAGCATGCCGCTGACGATGCGGCGCCTGGCCTGGGTGCAGTTCTTCTCCTGGTTCGCGCTGTTTGCGATGTGGATCTACACCACTGCCGCAGTTACCCAGGTGCACTTCGGTGCCAAGGACACCGCATCGGCGGCCTACAACGAAGGCGCGAACTGGGTGGGCGTGTTGTTCGGTGCCTACAATGGCTTTGCGGCGTTGGCGGCATTGGTCATTCCATTGCTGGTGCGTGCGATCGGCCTGCGCTGGAGTCATCTGTGCAACCTGTGGCTGGGTGCGGCCGGGCTGTTGTCGATGCTGGTGATCCGCGACCCGCAGTGGCTGCTGCTGTCGATGCTGGGTGTCGGCTTTGCCTGGGCCTCGATCCTTTCGCTGCCTTACGCCTTGCTGTCCGACAGCGTGCCCGCCGCCAAGATGGGCGTGTACATGGGCATCTTCAATTTCTTCATCGTGATTCCGCAGCTGGTCGCGGCCAGCGCACTGGGCTTCGTGCTGCACGTCTGGCTGGGCGGTCAACCGATCTACGCGCTGGCCATCGGCGGCGCCAGTTTGCTCCTTGCCGGTGTGTGCGTGGTGCGGGTTCCAGTGGCTTCGGGAGGGCGGTGATGCGTCATGTAATGATGGCTGGACTGATCGTGTATGCAGGAGCGGCGAACGCAGCGACTGCACATGGCGATTACTACGGTACGCTGGAACCGTTCGCTGCCGACGCGGTGTATTTCGTGGTGACCGACCGTTTCGTCAATGGCGACCCCGGCAACGATCAGCGCGACCAGGGCGGTGCGCATCGCACGTTCGATGTGTCGACGCCTTGCGCGGATGCGGTCGGCGACAACATCGGTTACCTGGGGGGCGACTTCAAGGGCATCGTCGAGCATGCCGATTACATCCGCGAGCTGGGGTTCGGCGCGGTATGGATCACGCCGATCGTCGACAATCCGGATGAGGCTTTCACCGGCGGCAAGCCGATCAGCTGCGGCAGTACGCTCAGCGACCACGGCAAGACCGGCTATCACGGCTACTGGGGCGTGAACTTCTACAAGCTCGACGAGCATCTGCCCAGCCCAGGGCTGGACTTTGCCGGCTTCACCCGCGCCATGCATGCCAACCGCTTGAAGGTCGTGCTGGATATCGTGGGCAATCACGGCTCGCCGGCCTACAGCATGCCGGTGGCACAGCCGGGCTTCGGCAAGTTGTACGACGCCGATGGCCGCCTGTTCGCCGATCACCAGAATCTGCCGCCCGCGCAGCTGGATCCGCAGCACGTTCCGCTGCACGCGTTCTACAACACCGGCGGCGGCCTGGCCGAGTTGTCCGATCTCAACGAAAACAATCCCGCCGTGCTCGATTATCTGGCCGGCGCGTATCTGCAGTGGATGGAGCAGGGCGCCGACGCGTTTCGTATCGACACCATCGGCTGGATGCCCGACCGTTTCTGGCATGCCTTCGTTGCGCGCATCCGCGAAAAACGTCCGGGGTTCTTCATGTTCGGCGAAGCCTTCGATTACGACGCCAACAAGATTGCCGGGCATACCTGGGCGCGCAATGCCGGCGTCAGCGTGCTGGATTTCCCGTTGAAGCAGCAGCTGTCCGCTGTCTTCGGGCATAAGCAGGCCGGGTTCGAGAAGCTTGCCGCGCCGCTGTTTCTGCGCCAGGGACCGTATGCCAATCCGTACGAGTTGATGAGTTTCTACGACAACCACGACATGGCGCGCCTGGATGCCAGCGACACCGGCTTCATCGACGCGCACAACTGGCTGTTTACCGCGCGCGGCATCCCGGTGATCTATTACGGCTCGGAGACCGGCTTCATGCGCGGGCGTGCCGAACATGCCGGCAACCGCAATTACTTCGGTGCCGAGCGCATCCGCACTGCACCGCAAAGCCCGATCTTCGGCCCGTTGCAGCAGATCGCGCGGTTGCGTCGGGATACCCCGGCATTGCAGCGCGGCGTGCAGGTGGATGTGCTGCTACGTGGGGATCAAGCGGCGTTCTTCCGTGTCTATCAGCATGCGGGCACCAGCCAGACGGCGCTGGTGCTGCTCAACAAGGGCGATGTGGCGGCGAACATCGAGGTGACGCATTTTCTGCAGCCAGGCACCTGGCGCGACGCGATGAGTGGCGAGCAGGTGCCGGTGCAGCGTCGGCTGCTGACGCAGGTGCCCGCACACGGGGTGCGGGTGCTGCTCTCGGACGCGCCGATCACCGACCCGGCCTTGCGCAGGCAGCTCGACGCGCAGATGGCCGAGCAAGCCGCGCGCGATGCCCGCAACAGGTAGGAGCGCACCCGGGCGCGAGGGGCATTACCGGGAACACCCCGTCGCGCCCGGGTGCGCTCCTACGAGGCATCGATGGCTGCGGCCGATCCCGCGCAGCCTGTCGCGCATGCTCCAACGATTCCCGATTCCCAATTCCCAATTCCCGACTCAACGCCTGACAGCCCCATCAGCGGCCCGACCAAGCACCGCCTCGCCGGTCTCCGCGCCGGACGGTCTCCATCCAAGCGGGGGCTGCAGCCCACTGCTACGCGAGGAATCACGCAGCGCCAGCTTCACCGGAATGGTGCGGCTCTGCGCCGCTTCGCCGCGGATCAGCGCCACCAGGCTCTCCACCAGGAGCGTGCCGGCCTGCTTGGTGTCCTGTTGCACCGTCGACAGTGCAGGTGCCACCGACGCCGCCAATGCGATATCGTCGAAGCCGCTTACTGCCACATCCTGCGGCACCCGCAGGCCACGCTCGCGCAAGGCGCGCATTGCGCCGATCGCAATGAGGTCGCTGGCCGCACACACCGCATCGAACGCCTTGCCGCTGTCGAGCAGCTCCAGGCACGCGGCATGGCCGGACGACTCGGTGGTGATCGCATCGAACTGCAGCGCGCGATCTGCCACCAAGGCCTGCTGTTCCAGCGCGGCGACGTAGCCGCGGTAGCGCTCTTCGAACTCGGGGTAATGATTGGACGCGTGGCCGAGAAAGGCGATGCGGCGGCAGCCCTGCGCGAGCAGATGCTCGGTGATGTCCAGCCCGCCCTGATAATTGTCGCTGCCGATCGAAATGCCCGGCTGCCCCGGCAGCGCCGCGCCCCAGCGGACGAAGTGGGTGCCTTGTTCGACCAGCAGCTGCAACCGCTGGCGCGACTGCTGATAATCGCCGTAGCCGAGCAGGATGATGCCGTCGGCCTTGTTGCTGTCTTCGTAATCGGCCTGCCAGTCCTTGGACAGCTGCTGGAAGGATACCAGCAGGTCGTAGCCCTGCAGCGCGCAGGCGCGGGTAATCGAGCCCAGCATCGAATGGAAGAACGGGTTGATCAGCGAATCGTCGGCGGTGGGGTCTTCGAAGAACAGCAGCGCCAGCGTGCCGGCATTGCGCAGCCGCAGCGACGAGGCGTTCTTGTCGACCTTGTAGTTCAATTCGTTGGCGATGCGCAGGATGCGCTTGCGGGTTTCTTCGTTGACCATCGGGCTGCCGCGCAGTGCGCGCGACACGGTCGGTTGCGACACGCCGGCCAGGTAGGCGATATCCAGCGAGGTGGCTTTACCCTTGATGGTCATGATCGGTACTGGCAGCACAGGTGGCCGGCATCATGCCACGCGCCCGCCGGCCCCGTGCCGGCATGCGCAACAGCGGGCTGATTGGTTTACCATTCGCTTCCAAGACCCCTTGCGAGAAGGTGGCCCGCGCCCCGCGCCGGCCCAGCGTGCGACATGAGCACTACCACCGCCCACCGCTGATTCCGGCCGCGCCAGTCCGCAAGGCGCGCGTACGGCGTTCGTTCCGCCCCACTTCTCGCCATATCTCTATCCGAGCCTGCGCCGCAACGGGCAGATCTCCCTTGCAGTCGTCGCGCTGCAGCCAGCACAGACCTCATTCTTGCCCATGATCAACATCACGCTCCCCGACGGCAGCCGCCGCGAATTCGAATCCCCTGTCTCGGTGATGCAGGTCGCCCAGTCGATCGGCGCCGGCCTGGCCAAGGCCACCATCGCCGGCCAGGTCGATGGCCAGCTGGTCGATGCCAGCGACGTCATCGACCACGATGCCAGCTTGCGCATCATCACCGCCAAGGACGCCGAAGGCGTGGAGATCATCCGCCACTCCTGCGCGCATCTGGTTGGGCATGCGGTCAAGCAGCTGTACCCGGAGGTCAAGATGGTGATCGGCCCGGTCATCGCCGAAGGCTTCTACTACGACATCTACAGCGAACGCCCGTTCACGCCGGACGACATGGCCGCGATCGAACAGCGCATGCAGGAGTTGATCGCGCAGGACTACGAGGTGATCAAGAAGGTCACCCCGCGCGCCGAGGTGATCGAGGTATTCGCCCAGCGCGGCGAGGAGTACAAGCTGCGCCTGATCGAGGACATGTCCGACGACATCACCGCGATGGGCCTGTACTACCACCAAGAATACGTGGACATGTGCCGCGGCCCGCACGTGCCCAACACGCGCTTCCTCAAGGCCTTCAAGCTGACCCGCATTTCCGGCGCCTACTGGCGTGGCGATGCCAAGAACGAGCAGCTGCAGCGCATCTACGGCACCGCCTGGGCCGACAAGAAGCAGCTGGACGCCTACATCCTGCGCATGGAAGAGGCCGACAAGCGCGACCATCGCCGCATCGGCAAGCAGCAGGACCTGTTCCACCTGCAGGAAGAGGCGCCCGGCCTGGTGTTCTGGCATCCCAAGGGCTGGTCGCTGTGGCAGGTGGTCGAGCAATACATGCGCAAGGTCTATCGCGACAGCGGCTACGGCGAAGTGCGTTGCCCGCAGATCCTGGACGTGTCGCTGTGGCAGAAATCCGGTCACTGGGACAACTACCAGGACGCGATGTTCTTCACCGAGTCGGAGAAGCGCACCTACGCGGTCAAGCCGATGAACTGCCCCGGCCACGTGCAGGTGTTCAACCAGGGCCTGCACAGCTACCGCGACCTGCCGATCCGCTATGGCGAGTTCGGCGCCTGCCACCGCAACGAGCCCTCCGGCGCGCTGCACGGCATCCTGCGCGTGCGCGGCTTCACCCAGGACGACGGTCACGTGTTCTGCCTGGAATCGCAGATCGAAGCCGAAGTCACCGCCTTCCATCAGCAGGCACTGGCGGTCTACACCGCGTTCGGCTTTGACGACATCGAGATCAAGATCGCGCTGCGCCCGGAAAAGCGCCTGGGCGACGACGTCACCTGGGACAAGGCCGAAGCCGCGCTGCGCAGCGCGCTGGGCGTGTGCGGGGTGGAGTGGCAGGAGCTGCCGGGCGAGGGCGCCTTCTACGGCCCCAAGATCGAGTACCACCTCAAGGACGCCATCGGCCGCACCTGGCAGCTGGGCACCATGCAGGTCGATTTCATGATGCCGGGTCGCCTCGGCGCCGAGTACGTTGACGAGCACAGCCAGAAGAAGCATCCGGTCATGCTGCACCGGGCGATCGTTGGCTCGATGGAACGTTTCATCGGCATCTTGATCGAACACCACGCCGGCGCCTTCCCGGCCTGGCTCGCCCCGGTCCAGGTCGTTGTCGCAAATATCACCGATGCCCAGGCAGACTATGTCGACTCGGTTCGGAAAACCCTTGCAAATCAAGGCTTCCGTGTGAACGCCGATTTGCGTAACGAGAAGATCGGATATAAGATTCGCGAGCATACGCTGCAACGCGTGCCTTATCTCCTCGTCGTCGGTGACCGCGAGAAGGAAAACGGCGCCGTCGCCGTGCGGACACGTTCGGGAGAGGACCTCGGGACCATGACGGTCTCGGCCTTCATCGAACGTCTGCAGGCAGAGCAGGCAGCGTGAGCCAACCCCGGCCGGTCTGGATGATCCGGATGCGCCGGTTCGATTCCCCTGGGAGATTGCAATATCAGTACCCCTGACAACAAACAGAACCGCAAGAACCAAGAAATCCGTGTGCCGCGCGTCCGCGTGATCGGCAGTGACGGTGAGATGGTCGGCGTGTTGTCGCGCGACGAAGCGCTCGCCAAGGCCGAGGAAGAAGGCCTGGACCTGGTCGAAATCCAGCCGCAGGCCGATCCGCCGGTCTGCAAGATCATGGATTTCGGCAAGTTCAAGTTCGAGCAGCAGAAAAAGGCCAATGAGGCCAAGAAGAAGACCAAGCAGGTCGAGATCAAGGAACTCAAGTTCCGTCCGGTCACGGACGAGGGCGACTACCAGATCAAGCTGCGCAACATGCGCCGCTTCCTGGAGGAGGGCGACAAGGTCAAGGTCAATATCCGCTTCCGTGGCCGTGAAATGAGCCACCAGGAACTTGGGCGCGAGATGGCGTCCCGGATCGAGGCCGACCTGGGCGACGACATCGTCATCGAGTCGCGTCCGCGCCTGGAAGGGCGCCAGATGGTCATGATGATCGCGCCGAAGAAGAAGATCTGATTCCCGCGCCAGGACGGGCCCTCATGGGTCCGCCAGGCCGGCGACAGCAGCCATTTGCAAGAATTCCCGGTAACGGGCATACTGCGCGGCCCGGTTTTGCCGGGGCGCCGCGCAAGCGGTACAGGACCTGTCCGGATCGTGTTCGATCAAGGACTTACAAGCAGGCAAGGGCAAGGATGGAAAGCGTGGTCGCAAGACTGCCGCCCGGGTCAGTGACAAAAGACCATCAAGGACATTGCAATGCCCAAGATCAAGACCAACCGGGCGGCGGCCAAGCGTTTCCGCAAGACCGCCTCCGGCAAGTACAAGTGCGGCCACGCAAACCGTAGCCATATCCTCACGAAGAAAGCGACCAAGCGGAAGCGCAACCTGCGGCAGACGAACCACGTCCGCGCCGAGGATGCAGGCCGTCTCGATCGTATGCTTCCCTATCTCTGAGGACTGAACCATGGCACGAGTAAAGCGTGGTGTGCAGGCGCGCCGCCGCCACAAGAAAATTCTGACCCTGGCGAAGGGCTACTACAATGCCCGTCGCAAGGTTTTCCGCGTCGCCAAGCAGGCGGTCATCAAGGCGCAGCAGTACGCCTATATTGGCCGCAAGCAGAAGAAGCGCGTGTTCCGTTCGTTGTGGATCACCCGCATTAACGCGGCTGCCCGCATCAATGGCCTGAGCTACAGCCGTTTCATGAACGGCCTGCTGAAGGCGGGTATCACCCTGGACCGTAAGGTGCTGGCCGATATCGCCGTGCACGATGCCGCCGGCTTTGCCGCGCTGGCTGAGAAGGCCAAGGGCGCGCTGGCGGCGTAAATGCAGGTCCCTTCGCAAGAGTTTGCACATCCATGTGCGGGCTTTTGGAGGGGTAGTTTCTCGAGGGAGCTTGCGCATTCGTGTGCAGGTCTCCGGCGAGGGCAAGCAGATATGCAGGGGGAAGGGCGCGAGTCCTTCCCCTTTTGCGTTTTTAGATGGCCGGCATTGCTGACTGGATGCCGGGCTAGACCAGATTTGAGTGGCAATGCGTTCCGGTGCATCCGGAAACACCGTTCGGTTGACGCAGTTGAGGCGCGAGTGCAATGAGTGAGATTCAATCCCTGACCGAGCGTGCGCTGGCCGATGTCGCCGCCGCGCAGACGCCGGACCAACTGGAAGCCTTGCGCGTCGCATTGCTGGGCAAGAGCGGCAGCATCACCGCCCAGCTCAAGCAGCTCGGCACGCTGCCGGCCGATCAGCGAAAGGCCGCTGGCGAAGCGATCAACCTGTCGCGCGATGCGCTGACCGCTGCGTTGTCCGAGCGCAAGCACACGCTGGAAAACGCCGCGCTGGATGCACGGCTGGCCGGGGAGCGGATCGATGTCACCTTGCCGGGCCGCCGCAGCGAACGCGGTGGATTGCACCCGGTCACGCGCACGCTCGAGCGCATCGTCGAGATCTTTGCGCGCCTGGGCTATGAGTTGTCCGATGGTCCGGAGATCGAGGACGACTGGCACAACTTCGAAGCCCTGAACTTTCCGCCGCACCATCCGGCGCGCGCGATGCACGACACGTTCTATTTCGGCGATGGCCGCCTGTTGCGCACGCATACCTCCGGCGTGCAGGTGCGCTACATGGATGCGCACAAACCGCCGCTGCGCATGATCGCGGCCGGCAAGGTGTACCGCTCCGATTCGGACCAGACCCATTCGCCGATGTTCCATCAGGTCGAAGGCCTGCTGGTCGACGAGCACTCCAACTTCGCCGATCTCAAGGGCACCTTGTCCGAGTTCGTGCGAGCGTTCTTCGAGCGCGATTTCGAAATGCGCTTCCGCCCCAGCTATTTTCCGTTCGTGGAACCAGGCGCGGAAGTGGACATCGCCTGGCAGCAGCCGGACGGCAGCACGCGTTGGCTGGAAGTGCTCGGCTGCGGCATGGTGCACCCGAACGTGCTGCGCAGCGTCGGCATCGACCCGGAGCGCTACACCGGCTTCGCGTTCGGCCTGGGCGTGGAGCGCTTTGCGATGCTGCGCTACGGCGTCAACGACCTGCGCGCATTCTTCGAAAACGATGTGCGTTTTCTTAGGCAGTTCGCCTGACGGCGGGGAATCGGGAATGGGGAATCGCAAAAGCCACGCGCTTTGCGGATCCCATCTCTAAGCCCCGGTGCCCCGCTTTTGCGATTCCCCATTCCCCATTCCCGATTCCCGGCTCCTCATGAAATTCTCTGAAAATTGGCTGCGCAGCCACGTTCCCATCCAGGCGAGCCGCGACGAGCTTGCCGCGACGCTGACGGCGATCGGTCTGGAGGTCGAAGAAGTCACGCCGCTGGGCGAGGCGCTGGGGCAGGTGGTGGTGGCGCGTATCGTCGAGGCGGTGCGTCATCCGGAAGCCGATCGTCTGCAGGTCTGCAGTGTCGACGCAGGGCAGGGCGAGTTGCTGCAGATCGTGTGTGGCGCGCCCAATGCGCGTGCCGGTCTGGTGGCACCGCTGGCGCTGGTCGGTGCGCAGATCGGCGCGCTGACCATCACCGCGGCCAAGCTGCGCGGGGTGGCGTCCAACGGCATGCTGTGCTCGGCCAAGGAGCTGGGGCTGGACAGCGATGCGTCCGGCCTGTTCGAGCTGCCCGACGATGCGCCGGTGGGTCAGGCGCTGGCCGAGTACATGGGCCTGCCCGATGCCAGCATCGAGATCAAGCTGACGCCCAATCGCGCCGACTGCTTCAGCGTGCGCGGTATCGCCTTCGATGTGGCGGCCGCATGCGCCAGCGCAGTGGTGGCCTTCGACGCCGGTGCGGTGGCGCCGGTGTCCACGCGCACGCTGGCGGTGGAATTGCATGCCGGCAACGCCGCGCCGCGCTATTGCGGACGGGTGATCGAAGGCATCGACCCGGCCGCAAAAACACCGGTGTGGCTGGCCGAGCGGCTGCGTCGCAGCGGCGTGCGTCCGGTCTCGCTGCTGGTGGATATCACCCAGTACGTGATGCTGGAACTTGGCCAGCCGATGCATGCGTTCGATCTGGACACCCTGCAAGGCCCGATCGGCGTGCGCCATTCGCGCAGCGGCGAGCAGCTGGCATTGCTGGACGGGCGTCAGGTCACGCTGGACGACAGCTTCCTGACCATCACCGATGCCGACCGCCCGGTCGCATTGGCCGGCCTGATGGGCGGCCTGGATACCCGCGTTACCGAAACCACGCGCAACGTGTTCCTGGAGTCGGCGTACTTCGATCCGGCCGCAATCATGGGGCGTGGTCGCAAGTTCGGTCTGCATACCGATGCCGGTCATCGCTTCGAGCGTGGTGTGGATCCGGCATTGCCGCCGCAAGCGATCGAAGTGGCGACGCGGCTGGTGCTGGAACTGGCCGGTGGTACGCCGGGCCCGGTGGTGCATGCGCAATTGCCGGAGCATCTGCCGCAGCCGGCGCGCATCCTGCTGCGGCGTGCACGGATCGCGCGCGTACTCGGTATCCAGATTGACGATGGTGAGGTCGTGCGCATTTTGAGTGCGCTTGGCATGCAGCTGGAGGCGGTTACCGAAGGCTGGCAGGTGATGGCACCGAGCCGTCGCTTCGATATCGCCATCGAAGAGGATCTGATCGAGGAACTGGCGCGCATCCACGGGTACGAGCGCGTGCCGACCACGCTGCCGGGCGGCGCAAGCCGGATTGCGATGCCGAGCGAAACCCAGCTCGATGAGCTCAGCGTGCGGCGCCAGCTGGTGGCGCGCGAGCTGCAGGAAACCATCAATTACGCTTTCGTCGACGCCACCTTGCTGGAGCGCTGGCAGCTGACCGACGGCCTGGTGCCGTTGGCCAATCCGCTCAGCGCCGAGCTGGCGATCATGCGTCCGCGCCTGTTGCCGGGCCTGGTGGCGACGCTGGGCCGCAATGCCGCCCGTCAGGCCGGGCGCGTGCGCCTGTTCGAGCTCGGCAAGGTGTTCAGGGCTGCGTCCGACGCCGGCGCTGCCCCGCAGGAGTCGCAGCATGTTGCCGCGGCCGTGTGTGGCGATGCCCTGGCGCTGCAATGGGGCGAGCCCGCGCGCAAGGTGGACTTCCACGATCTGAAGGGCGACCTGATGGCGCTGGCCGCGGCCAGTGGCGCGGTGCTGGAATTCCAGCCCTCTGCCCAGCCCTTCGGGCATCCGGGGCGATCGGCCGACATCCATCGCGATGGCGTTTGCATCGGCTGGATCGGGCAAGTGCATCCGCGCCTGGCCAAGGCGTTGGACATCGACGTGGACGTGATCGCGTTCGAGCTGCAACTGACGGCGTTGGTCAAGCGTGCGCTGCCGCGTGCCGGCGAGCTGTCGCGGTTCCCCTCGGTGCGTCGCGATCTGGCCTTCCTGGTCCCGGAAGAGGTGAGCTGGGCGGCGCTGTCGAGCAGCGTACGCACCACCGTCGGACCGTTGCTGCGCGAGGTGCAGCTGTTCGACCGCTACGTCGGGCAGGGGGTCGAGCCAGGTTTCAAGAGTCTGGCTATGGGCTTGATTTTGCAGGATAACTCGCGCACTCTCACCGACCGGGACGTCGACGCAGTCGTTGCCGATGTGGTGGCCGTGATCGAGCGCGAGCACCGCGCCCGGATCCGGAGTTGAGGCGGTAACCAGGGGATTGGCATGGCATTGACGAAAGCGGAGATGGCCGAACGTCTGTTCGACGAGGTCGGTCTGAACAAGCGCGAGGCAAAGGAATTTGTCGACGCGTTCTTCGATGTGCTGCGCGATGCGCTGGAGCAGGGCCGTCAGGTGAAGCTGTCCGGTTTCGGCAACTTCGATCTCCGGCGCAAGAATCAACGGCCCGGTCGCAATCCCAAGACCGGTGAGGAAATTCCGATCTCGGCGCGCACGGTGGTGACCTTCCGTCCGGGCCAGAAGCTCAAGGAGCGGGTGGAGGCTTATGCTGGATCCGGGCAGTAATCGCGAACTACCGCCAATCCCGGCCAAGCGCTACTTCACCATCGGCGAAGTCAGCGAGCTGTGCGACGTCAAGCCGCATGTGCTGCGCTATTGGGAAACCGAGTTTCCGAGCCTGGAACCGGTCAAGCGGCGCGGCAACCGGCGCTACTACCAGCGCCACGACGTGCTGATGGTGCGCCAGATCCGTGGCCTGCTGTACGAGCAGGGCTATACCATCGGCGGCGCACGCCTGCGCCTGGAGGGCGATGGCGCCAAGAGCGAGTCGGCGCTGAGCAACCAGATCATCAAACAGGTGCGCATGGAACTGGAAGAGGTCCTGCAACTGCTGCGCCGCTAGGAAAACGCTTCACAAAGCCGCTATAATCGCAGGCCGCCCTCGCGGCGGATGCAGCATCTTCGGGGTATAGCGCAGCCTGGTAGCGCACTAGTCTGGGGGACTAGTGGTCGTCGGTTCGAATCCGGCTACCCCGACCAAACACGGAGCCCATGTCTTCACGGACGTGGGCTTTTTTGTTGCGCCGCAACATGCAATTCCTGGCCTGTCATGTGGGTGACACGATATGTCCATCGGCATATTGCAGAGCAGCATGAAACGACCGGCCGAGCCCGGTTGTTTGCGGTTCCGCTCGCTATGGACCTGGGTCACGGAACGCTGCTAAGTATCCGAAAATGCTCCAGATCATTAGCGCTGGATTAGTAACTGGATCACGTTTTGTTAACGCCGCAACGACGAACTTGAATCAATAGTCCAACGCCGTCAAAAAAATGGCGAGCAGCGTCTTGCGATGCGTTGGTTCTATGCCATAGTGCACTGCAACACGTCACACCTGTCGTGATCCCAAGCGTCTTGGGATGAATTTCTCTGTCGTACGTTCTTGCTGGCGTGTTGGCCGGTTGAATGCTGCGCGAGGTCCTGTCCCACCCAACCGAGGCAGCCAGCCACACGCATGAAAAAACTGATCGGACGATTTTGCCAAGGCCTCAGCCTGGCGTTGATCTGCTCGATGGCACTGGGCGCATGCAGCACCGGTCCGAAGATGGCGGATTCCCTGCCGCTTCCGGATCCGCTCGCGATGTCAGCAGTGCAACCGGAGTATCGACTCGCCCCAGGCGACTTGCTGTTGTTCAAGGTGTTCCAGGTCGACGATCTGGAGCGGCAGGTCCGCATCGATCAGAACGGCCACATCTCGCTGCCGTTGATCGGCGACGTCAAGGCAGCCGGCCTGGGTGTCGGCGAGCTGGAAAAGCTGGTGGCAGAACGCTACGCCGCCGGTTATCTGCAGCAGCCGCAGGTGTCGGTGTTCGTGCAGGAATCCAATGGTCGCCGGGTCACGGTGACCGGTGCGGTCGACGAGCCGGGCATCTATCCGGTGATCGGCGCCAACCTGACCCTGCAGCAGGCCATCGCGCAGGCCAAGGGCGTCAGCACGGTGGCCAGCCGCGGCAACGTCATCGTGTTTCGCACCG
The DNA here is from genome assembly GCF_001013475.1 of Xanthomonas arboricola pv. juglandis. GTDB lineage: Bacteria > Pseudomonadota > Gammaproteobacteria > Xanthomonadales > Xanthomonadaceae > Xanthomonas > Xanthomonas arboricola. Next base: position 582,993 of record NZ_JZEF01000001.1, read on the forward strand.
TCAATGGTCAAAAGATGATCGCCAGATTCGATCTGACCCAGATCGAGAAGGGGGCCAACCCGGACCCTGAGATCTACGGCGGCGACATCGTTGTGGTGTACCGCTCGGACGCACGCGTCTGGCTGCGCACCATGCTGGAACTGACCCCCCTTGTGATGGTGTGGCGCGCTTACCGATGAGTATGAATTCAGACAATCGTTCTTCCCCGTCTCATCGTCATGGGCATCTCGAGCTGGCCGACGTTGGCTTGCTCGACTACTGGCGCGCACTGGTGTCGCAGCGCTGGTTGATCATTCTGATCACCGTCGCGGCAGTGGCACTGGCGTTTGGCGTCACTCTGCTGATGCCGGAAAAGTACCGCGCCACCAGCACGCTGCAGATCGAGCGCGACTCGCTCAATGTGGTGAATGTCGACAACCTGATGCCGGTGGAATCGCCGCAGGATCGCGATTTCTACCAGACCCAGTACCAGCTGCTGCAGAGCCGCTCGCTGGCTCGTGCGGTGATCCGCGAAGCCAAGCTCGATCAGGAACCGGCGTTCAAGCAGCAGGTCGACGAAGCACTGGAGAAGGCTGCTGCCAAGAATCCGGAAGCCGGCAAGTCGGTCGACTCGCGCCAAGCCATCATCGAGCGCAGCCTGACCGATACGCTGCTGGCCGGGCTGGTGGTCGAGCCGATCCTCAATTCGCGCCTGGTCTACGTCAACTACGATTCGCCGGACCCGGTGCTGGCTGCCAAGATCGCCAACACCTACACCAAGGTTTTCATCGTCAGCACGCAGGAACGCCGCATCAAGGCGTCCTCGTTCGCGACCAAGTTCCTGGCCGAGCGCCTGGAGCAGTTGCGCGACAAGGTAGAGGACTCGGAGAAGAATCTGGTCTCCTATTCCACCGACGAGCAGATCGTGTCGGTGGGCGACGACAAGCCATCGCTTCCGGCGCAGAACCTCAGCGACCTCAATGCGATGCTGGCATCGGCGCAGGACACCCGCATCAAGGCCGAGGCAGCCTGGCGTCAGGTCAGCAGCGGTGACGCGATGTCGCTGCCGCAGGTGCTGAGCAACCCGCTGATCCAGAGCCTGCGCGGCGAACAGATCCGCTTGAACACCGAGTATCAGCAGAAGCTATCGACCTTCAAGCCGGACTATCCGGAAATGCAGCGCCTGAAGGCGCAGATCGAAGAGTCGCGTCGCCAGATCAATGGCGAGGTCCTCAATATCCGCCAGTCGCTGAAGGCGACCTACGACGCATCGGTGCATCAGGAGCAGTTGCTCAACCAGCGCATCGCCGGATTGCGTAACGATGAGCTCGATCTGCAGAGCCGCAGCATCCGCTACAACATGCTCAAGCGCGACGTCGATACCAACCGCCAGCTCTACGATGCGCTCCTGCAGCGCTACAAGGAGATCGGTGTGGCGAGCAACGTCGGCGCCAACAACGTGACCATCATCGATACCGCAGACGTGCCTACGTCTAAGACTTCGCCGAAACTCAAATTGAACCTCGCTTTAGGCTTCATCTTTGGCGTATTCCTGGGCGTGGCTGTGGCTCTTGTGCGCTACTTCCTGCGGGGCACGGCAGCGCAGACGCGGTTGGACTGACATCGTCGTGTTGCACAACGATGGTTAATTGAAGTGACAACCGATTCAGCGTGGAAAAGGTTGGATCCCGTATGTTTCGGGCTCCTTCGTTTGAAAGTTTGTCTCTGTTGAAACAAAGGGCTGTCGTGCGATCTGGGGTCGGTAGGTATTACCGCGGTGATTGTTCGACGGAGATGATTGAAAGCTCGCGTGCGTTTCGTATGTTCCCCCGCATGCGCCGTATCGAGTTTGGAGGACATCCCCATGCTTTTGGCAGACTTGAGTAGCGCGACTTACACCACATCCTCGCCGCGATTGTTGTCCAAGTATTCGGCTGCAGCCGATCTGGTCCTGCGCGTCTTCGACCTCACCATGGTCGTGGTCTCCGGGCTGATCGCCTATCGCATCGTCTTCGGCTCCTGGGTGCCTGCGGCACCGTACCGGGTCGCCATTGCCACCACGTTGTTGTACTCGGTGATCTGCTTTGCGCTGTTCCCGTTGTATCGCAGCTGGCGCGGTCGCGGGCTGTTGAGCGAGCTGATGGTGCTCGGCGGTGCATTCGGTGGCGTGTTTGCGCTGTTCGCGGTGCATGCGCTGATCGTGCAGGTTGGCGAGCAGGTCTCGCGCGGCTGGATCGGCCTGTGGTTCGTCGGTGGCCTGGCCTCGCTGGTGGCGGCCCGCACGGTGCTGCGCGGCTTCCTGAATCACCTGCGCACCCAGGGTGTGGATGTGCAGCGGGTGGTGGTGGTCGGTCTGCGTCACCCGGTGATGAAGATCAATCACTACCTCAGCCGCAATCCCTGGGTCGGCATGAACCTGGTCGGCTACTTCCGCACGCCGTACGACATCGCCGTGACCGAGCAGCGTCAGTCGCTGCCGTGCCTGGGCGATCCGGACGCGCTGATCGAGTACCTGAAGGAAAACCAGGTCGAGCAGGTGTGGATCTCGTTGCCTCTGGGCGAACGTGACCACATCAAGCAGTTGCTGCAGCGCCTGGATCGCTATCCGATCAACGTGAAGCTGGTGCCGGACCTGTTCGACTTCGGTCTGTTGAACCAATCCGGCGAGCAGATCGGCAACGTGCCGGTGATCAACCTGCGCCAGGGCGGTGTGGACCGCGACAACTACTTCGTGGTCGCCAAGGCGCTGCAGGACAAGATCCTGGCGGTGATCGCGCTGATGGGCCTGTGGCCGCTGATGGCTGCGATTGCGGTTGGTGTGAAGATGAGCTCGCCGGGTCCGGTGTTCTTCCGCCAGCGTCGCCATGGCCTGGGTGGGCGCGAGTTCTACATGTTCAAGTTCCGCTCGATGCGTGTGCATGACGACCATGGCACCACCATCCAGCAGGCGACCAAGAACGACACCCGTATCACCCGTTTCGGTGCGTTTCTGCGCCGCAGCAGCCTGGACGAGTTGCCGCAGATCTTCAACGTGCTCGGTGGCAGCATGTCGATCGTGGGTCCGCGACCGCATGCTGCGCAGCACAACACCCATTACGAAAAGCTGATCAATCACTACATGCAGCGCCATTACGTCAAGCCGGGCATCACCGGTTGGGCGCAGGTCAATGGATTCCGTGGCGAAACCCCGGAGCTGCGTACGATGAAGAAGCGCATCCAGTACGACCTGGACTATATCCGTCGCTGGTCGCTGTGGTTGGATATCCGCATCATCGTGCTGACCGCAGTGCGTGTGCTCGGACAGAAGACCGCGTACTGATGATGGCGGGGAGTGTGCGACCTGGCGCGCCGAGCGCCGCGGGCGGCTGCATCGCAGCCGCCCCTCTCAAGCAGGCGTCTGCATGCTGATCCGAATGAGCGACGAGGCCCGCGTTCGCTGGCACAACCTGTTGATCGAGCTGACGCTGCTGGTCGGCGTCGGTTACAACCTGGTGCTGGCGCTGATCAACGCGAACGTGTTCACCGTACGTCCGGTGATCACCTACGCAGTCGAGTTCATGGTCTACGCCGCGTGTTTCCTGCTCGGCTTGGGCTCAATGAGCCGCAAGCGCATTGCATTGATCATCAGCGGCCTGGGGCTGATCGTCACCTTGATGTTCGTGCGCTTCCTGGTGAACTGGCAGATCGATCCGAAATTCTTTCGCGACGCGCTGGTGGTGTTTGCGTTCGTGGTGCTTGGTTCGGCTTACACCGGGTCGGTGCCCAAGCTGTTCGTGCGCATGACCATCATCGTGTCGTTGGTTGCGGCGTTCGAACTGGCGATGCCCAGCGCCTATGGCGATCTGGTCAACCCGAAGAGCTTCTTCGTCAACGCGCGCGGCATGAGCGCGGAGGGGTTCTGGAACGAAGACAGCAACCTGTTCGTCAGCGCCACGCGACCGGGCGAGCGTAACTTCCTGCCCGGCTCCAATCTTCCCCGCGCCTCCTCGATGTTCATCGAGCCGGTGACGATGGGTAACTACATCTGCTTCTTTACCGCGATCGTGCTGGTGTTCTGGCGCTGGATGCGGCCGGCGATGCTGATCCTGTCGGTCGGTTTGATCGGTTTCATGGTCGTGGCCTCCGACGGCCGACTTGCGGCGGGTACCTGCGTGCTGATGGTGCTGCTGTCGCCGCTATTGAAACGCCTGGATCAACGGCTGGCGTTCCTGGTCTTTCTGCTCGTGATCATGACGGCGTGGTTGCTGGTGTGGATCACCGGGATCACGGCCTATCAGGACAACACGATGGGCCGGATCTTCTTCACCGTCAATTCGATGAACAACCTGTCCTTCAACTCGTGGATGGGCCTGGATTTTGCGCAGGCATACCGTTACTTCGACAGCGGCATTGCCTACTTCATCGCATCGCAGTCGATCGTCGGCGTGCTCGCCTTCCTGCTGTCGTATTCGTTCCTGTTGTTGATGCCAAGCAAGGAAGGGCAGTTGTTCAAGAACCTGGCGATCTTTGCATTCGCGCTGAGCTTGCTGGTGTCCAACGGCTACTTCTCGATCAAGACGTCGGCGTTGTGGTGGTTCGTGTGCGGCTGCCTGTGGCACATGCGGCCGACCTGGTCTGCTGCCAGCGCTACGCAGCTGCCCAGACAGGATCCGGCCGACGAGGATGCGCGATTGCCACTGCCCGCGGGAGGCACGCGATGAGTGTGGCGGCAACGCAAGCACCGCAGCCGGTCGCACCGGTCGTCGGCGCGTACGTTGCCACCGGCGGGCGCAGCCGCGACCCGCGTATCGATGCCACCAAGGCCCTGGCGATTCTGTTGGTGGTGTTCTGCCACGCCAAGGGCGTGCCGCATGCGATGACGTTGTTTGCCTACAGCTTTCATGTGCCGCTGTTTTTCATGGTGTCCGGCTGGCTGGCGGCGGGCTATGCGTCGCGGACCACCGGCTTGCCGCAGACCATCAGCAAGCAGGCGCGCAGTCTGTTGCTGCCGTATGTCACGTTTTATCTGCTCGGTTACGCGTACTGGTTGCTGACGCGCAATATCGGCGAGAAGGCGGCGCGTTGGGGCAGCCATCCGTGGTGGGAGCCGATCGTGGCGATGTTCACCGGCATCGGCCCCGATCTGTATGTGCAGCCCCCGCTGTGGTTCCTGCCGGTGATGCTGGTGACGGTGCTGAGCTACGTAGTACTGCGCCGCTGGCTGTCGCCGGTGGTGATCGCGGTGGCGTCGTTGATCCTAGCCTGGTGCTGGATGCGCTGGTTTCCGGGCCAGCAAGTGCGACTTTTTTTTGGCCTGGACGTCCTGCCGGTGTCGCTGTGCTTTTATGCGCTGGGCGCCCTGTTGATCCGCGTTTCTGCACGTCTGCCAACCTCCTTGCCGCTGAGCGCGCTGGCGACGGTATTGCTGGCGCTGCCGGTGGCCTGGCTGGCTGATCGTAATGGCCGGATCGACGTCAACATGCTGGAGTTCGGCCGCAACCACGCCGGGTTTGTGGTCAGCGCAGTACTCGGCTCACTGATGGTGATCTGTGCCGCACGGTTGGTGCAGGGCTGGGCCTGGATACAGTGGATCGGCCGCAATACCTTGCTGATCCTGTGCACCCACATGCTGGTGTTCTTCGTGCTCTCCGGTGTCGCGGCGCTGGCCGGCGGATTCGGTGCCTCGCGTCCGGGGCTCGGCTGGGTAGTGTTCGTGACGGTGTTTGCGCTGCTCGCGTGCGTGCCGCTGCGCTGGTTGCTGATGCGTTTTGCGCCGTGGTCCCTGGGTGCCCGCCCGGTGGCGGCATGAGCGGCGCTGCACCATGACCACCGCGCCGTATTCCGACGCGGCCGGGCGCGGCGGCCTGGGTGCCAAGGCCGCACCGGCGCCTGCGTTGACCCGCGATTGGCAGATCGATGCCGCAAAGGCGCTGGCCATCGTCCTGGTGGTGTTGGGGCATGCCAACGGCATGCCGGCCGCCTACAAGTTGTTCGCCTACAGTTTTCATGTGCCGCTGTTTTTCGTGCTGTCTGGCTGGGTGGGCGAGCGCTTCGGCCACCGTGCATTGACGGTGGCGACGATCGCGAAGTTGGCGCGCACGTTGCTGGTTCCCTATGTCGCGTTTTTCCTGGTGGCCTACGCCTGCTGGTTGCTGATGGGAGTGACCAGCCGCGCGCCGCATCCATCGCATGTGCTGCCGTGGTGGGATCCGTTTGTCGGCCTGTTCTGGGCCAACGGCACACGCCTGTACGTGCTTCCGGCGTTGTGGTTCCTGCCGGCCTTGTTCGTCACCACGCTGGCCTACATCGCCTTGCGCACGCGCCTGACGACGGCGGCCCTGGCTGCAGCCAGTCTGTTGCTCGCCTTGGCATGGGCGGGCTGGTTTCCGTCGGTGCACCTGCGGCTTCCGTTGGCGCTGGATGTATTGCCTGTCGCGCTGTTCTTCATCGCCGTGGGCGGATGGCTGTCGCGTTATGCCGATGCACTGCGCGCGCTTGGCGCCTCGGTGTGGGCGTTGGCACTGCCGGTGCTGGCGGCAGCGTGGTGGTGGCTGGCCGGATGGAACGGGCAAGTGGATGTGAACAATCTGCAGTTCGGGCATTCCGCTGCGGTGTTCCTGCTGGTCAGCCTGCTGGGCACCGCGATGACCTTGTGCGTGGCGTATTTCGTTCGACAGTGGCGTTGGCTGCAGTGGATCGGTGGCAATACCTTGCTGATCCTGTGCACGCACACATTGGTGTTCCTGGTGCTCACCAGTGTGGTGGCACGAACGGGTGTGATCGCTCGCAGCCTGATCGGGACACCGGCCTGGGCGATGGGCCTGAGCGCGTTTGCGGTCGCTGTCAGCGTGCCGATGCGCGCGGTGCTGGTGCGCGTTGCGCCGTGGATGTTGGGATTGAAACGTAAATGACGAGCTTCCAGAATGATCAGCCGAGCATGCAGATGTGTCTGCGTCGCTGGCACAGGAGATTGGCGTAATGAAAGTGGTGCATGTCGTCCGCCAATTCCATCCTTCGATCGGAGGCATGGAGGAAGTCGTTCTCAATGTGGCCCGGCAACACCAGGCCACCAGTGCCGATACGGTGGAGGTCGTGACCCTGGATCGGGTGTTTACCGATCCGGGCGCGCAGCTTGCGCAGCAGGAGACGTATCAGGGCTTGCCGATCCGACGCATCGGTTATCGCGGCTCGTCGCGTTATCCGTTGGCGCCGTCCGTGCTGAGCGCGATCCGCTCGGCCGATCTGGTGCATCTGCACGGCATCGATTTTTTCTACGACTATCTGGCGCTGACCAGGCCGCTGCATGGCAAGCCGATGGTGGTGTCCACGCACGGCGGGTTCTTCCACACCGCGTATGCCTCGCGGATGAAGCAGCTATGGTTTCAGACGCTCACCCGCACCTCGGCGCTGGCGTATGCGCGGGTGATCGCCACCAGCGAAAACGACGGTGAGCTGTTCGCCAAGGTGGTGTCGCCGGCGCGCTTGCGGGTGATCGAAAACGGTGTGGACGTGGAGAAATACGCGGGGCAGGGCGCAGCGACGCCGGGGCGGACCATGATGTATTTCGGCCGCTGGTCGGTGAACAAGGGCCTGATCGAAACCCTGGAGCTGCTGCAGGCGATGCTGCAGCGCGACCCGCAGTGGCGCTTGATCATCGCGGGGCGCGAATACGATTTGAACGAGGCCGACCTGCGCAAGGCGAGCGCCGAGCGGGGCTTGCAGGACAAGGTGCAGCTCAGCATGTCGCCGTCGCAGGAACAGTTGTGCAGCCTGATGCAGCAGGCGCAGTTCTTTGTCTGCCTGTCGCGCCATGAAGGCTTCGGCATCGCTGCGGTCGAAGCGATGAGTGCAGGCCTGATTCCGATCCTCAGCGACATCCCGCCGTTCGTGCGTCTTGCCAGCGAATCGGGGCAGGGCGTGATCGTCAACCGCGACCGGATCGATGCGGCCGCAGAGCAGGTGCAGGCGCTGGCGCTGCAGGCGGACGCGGATTTCGATACGCGTCGTGCAGCGTCCATGGCGTACGTGAGCCGCTACGACTGGAAGCATGTAGTCGGGCGTTACGTCGACGAATACCACACCGCGTTGGGCACCCGCCGCACCCGGGAGGCAGTGCGATGAGCGCGCCTGCATCGGCAGCGACTGTGCGTGCGTCCGCGCAGCCGCAGGTCACCGTGCTGTTCTCCACCGAAAAGCCCAATGCCAGCACCAATCCGTATCTGACCCAGCTTTACGCATCGCTGCCCGCTGCAGTGCAGCCGCGCTTCTTTTCGATGCGCGATGCGCTGTTGTCGCGCTACGACGTGCTGCATCTGCATTGGCCGGAATATCTGCTGCGCCATCCCAGTGCGGTCGGCACTTTGGCCAAGCAGATGTGTGCGGCGCTGTTGCTGCTCAAGCTGCAGCTGACCGGCACGCCGGTGGTGCGCACCTTGCACAACCTGGCACCGCACGAGGATCGCGGCTGGCGCGAGCGCGGCCTGTTGCGCTGGATCGACCGGCTGACGCGTCGCTGGATCCGCATCAACGCGACCACGCCGCCGCGACCGCCATTCACCGACACCATCCTGCACGGCCATTATCGCGAGTGGTTTGCAAAGATGCCGCAAGGCACGCCGGTTCCGGGGCGGCTGCTGCATTTCGGCCTGATCCGCCCATACAAGGGCGTGGAAACGCTGCTGGAGGTGATGCGTCAGGTCGACGACCCGCGCCTGAAGCTGCGTATCGTCGGCAACCCGGCCACGCCGCAGATGCGCAGCCTGGTGGAGGAGGCCTGCGCGCAGGATCCGCGTGTGAGCGCCTTGCTGGCCTATGTCGAAGAACCGGTGCTGGCACGCGAAGTCAGCGAGGCCGAGCTGGTGGTGCTGCCGTACCGGCAGATGCACAACTCCGGCACCTTGTTGCTGGCGTTGTCGCTGGCGCGCCCGGTGCTGGCACCGTGGAGCGAATCCAATGCGGCGATTGCCGAAGAAGTCGGCCCGGGCTGGGTGTTTCTCTATGAAGGCGAATTCGATGCGGCGCTGCTGACCGGTATGCTGGACCAGGTGCGCGCCGCGCCGCGCGGCCCGGCACCGGATCTCTCGCAACGTGACTGGCCACGGATCGGACAGCTGCATTACCGCACCTACCTGGAAGCGCTCGGCAAGGATGGAGGCGCCGCGCTGTGACCGCAGAGATCCCAACGATGAATTCCCCCACGCCGCCGCCACAGCGCAGCCTCGGTTCGCGCGCCGCCGGTGGCGCAGCGGTGACCATGATCGGCCAGTCGGCCAAGATGGTCGTGCAGTTCGGCGGCATCATCCTGCTGGCGCGCCTGCTGACGCCTTACGACTACGGCCTGATGGCGATGGTCACCGCGATTGTCGGCGCGGCCGAGATCCTGCGCGATTTCGGCCTGTCTGCCGCTGCCGTGCAGGCCAAGCATGTCAGCCGCGAGCAACGCGACAACCTGTTCTGGATCAACAGTGGCATCGGCTTGTCGCTGTCGGTGGTGGTGTACGCCTCTGCCCATGTGATCGCCAATTTCTATAAAGAACCGGCGCTGGTGACGATCTCCCAGGCGCTGGCGGTGACCTTCCTGATCAACGGCATGACCACGCAGTACCGCGCGCACCTGAGCCGCGGGCTGCGGTTTGGCCAGGTTGCGCTCAGCGATGTGGGATCGCAGGTGCTGGGCCTGGGCGCGGCCGTCGCTGCCGCCTTGCTGGGCTGGGGCTATTGGGCGCTGGTGGTGCAGCAGGTGGTGCAGGCGATGGTCAATTTCGTCATCGCCGCGAGCTGTGCACGCTGGTTGCCGGGCGGGTACCAACGCTCGGCGCCGATGCGCGACTTCATGAGCTTCGGCTGGAACCTGATGGCTGCGCAGTTGCTGGGCTATGCCAGCCGCAACGTCGGCCAGGTCATCATCGGCTGGCGCACCGGCCCGGACGCACTGGGCCTGTACAACCGTGCGTTCCAGTTGTTGATGATGCCGTTGAATCAGATCAACGCGCCCGCCACCAGCGTGGCGTTGCCGGTGTTGTCGCAGCTGCAGGACGACCGCGAACGCTTCAGCGCCTTTCTGCTGCGCGGGCAGACGGTGATGGTGCATCTGATCGTTGCGCTGTTCGCCTTCGCCTGCGCGCTGGCCATGCCGCTGATCGTGCTGGTGCTCGGCGAGCAGTGGCGCGAGGCGGTGCCCCTGTTCCAGGTGCTGACGCTGGGCGGTATTTTCCAGACCGCGTCCTATGCAACCTACTGGGTGTTCCTTGCCAGGGGCCTGATGCGTGCGCAGTTGCTGTTCTCGCTGGTCAGCCGCATCGTGCTGATCGGCTGCATCTTCGTCGGCTCGCGCTGGGGCGCGATGGGCGTGGCGATCGGCTACTCGTTCGGCCTGCTGGTGACCTGGCCGTTGTCGCTGGTCTGGGTCGGCAAGATCTCCGACGCACCGGTGGTTGCACTGTTCACCAATGCGGTGCGTGCGATGACCGCGTATGGCGTGGCAGGGGTGTGCGCGTATTACGCATCCATCACCGTCGGTGGCCCGCTGTGGCAGCAGCTGGCCGTTGGTGCGGCCGCGATGGCGGCGGTCTGCTTGCTGGCATTGGCGATCTGGCCGGCGTTCCGCCGCGATGTCGTTGCCATCCTCAACATCCGCAAGTTGCTGAAGCAGGCCAAGGCACGCCAATGAGATCGACATCGTCTTCGCCTGCGTTCTTGCATGCTTTCTCCCACTCATTCATAGGACACGGCCCATGAGCGATACACCCGCCGCCGCTTCCGGCATTCGCCGGCCTTGCTATCTGGTCCTGTCCGCCCACGATTACCGCACGCCACGGCGTGCGAATATCCACTTCATCACCGATCAACTCGCGCTGCGCGGCACCACGCGGTTTTTCTCGCTGCGCTATAGCCGGCTGTCGCGCATGAAGGGCGACATGCGGCTGCCGCTGGACGACACCGCGAATACCGTGGTGTCGCACAAGGGCGTGGAGTGCTATCTGTGGCGCACGACGGTGCATCCGTTCAACACGCGTCGTGCCTGGCTGCGTTCTGTCGAAGATGCGATGTTCCGCTGGTATGCCGCGCATCCGCCACGCCAGTTGCTGGACTGGATGCGCGAGGCGGACGTGATCGTGTTCGAAAGCGGTATCGCGGTGGCCTTCATCGAGCTGGCCAAGCGCATCAATCCGGCAGCGAAGCTGGTCTATCGCGCTTCCGATGGTCTGAGCACGATCAATGTCGCGTCCTATATCGAGCGTGAGTTCGATCGGGTTGCACCGACGCTGGATGTGATCGCATTGGTGTCGCCGGCAATGGCGGAGGAAGTGGCAAGCCGCGACAACGTCTATCACGTCGGTCACGGTGTGGATCACAACCTGGATCAGCTGGGCGACCCGTCGCCGTACGGCGAGGGCATGCATGCGGTCGCGGTGGGCTCGATGTTGTTCGATCCGGACTTCTTCGTGGTTGCCAGCAAGGCGTTCCCGCAGGTCACGTTCCATGTGATCGGCTCGGGCATGGGGCGGCATCCCGGCTATGGCGACAACGTGATCGTCTATGGCGAGATGAAGCACGCCGAGACCATCGGCTACATCAAGCACGCCCGTTTCGGGATCGCACCTTACGCATCCGAGCAGGTGCCGGTGTATCTGGCCGATAGCTCGATGAAGTTGCTGCAATACGATTTCTTCGGCCTGCCTGCGGTGTGTCCGAATGCCGTCGTGGGGCCGTATCAATCGCGTTTCGGCTACACTCCCGGCAACGGCGAGTCGGTCATTGCGGCCATCAGTCGCGCGCTGGAAGCACCGCGCGTGCGTTACCGCCAATGCCTGAATTGGTCCGACACCACCGACCGCGTACTGAATCCAGGTGCGTATCCGGAAACCCGTTTGTACCCGCAGCAAGATGGCGCAGCTGTGCGTGCTTCTTCGGAGGCCGCGCTCTCGCACTGATGCGGCTCACACAACTTTAGAAGGAGACTGCTCGTTATGGCCAATGCTTTGCTGCAGAAATGGATCGAACATGCGGAACGCCGTGCCTTGTTCTGGTGGCAGCCGAAGAACGCTGGCGTCAACATGGGCGATCATCTGTCCAAGGTGATTGTGTCCTGTGTGCTCTCCTTGCAGGACAAGACGCTGATCGAGAAGCGTGATCTCAGCAAGAAGCTGGTCGCCATCGGGTCGGTGCTGCATTTTGCCAAGGACGGCGACACCGTCTGGGGCAGCGGCATCAACGGCAAGATTCCCGCCGAGCGGAATACCTTCAGCACGCTCGATGTGCGTGCAGTGCGTGGTCCGAAGACGCGCCAATTCCTGCTTGATCGCGGGATCGCGGTGCCGGAAGTCTATGGCGACCCCGGTCTGCTGACACCGATGTTTTTCCCCGCCGATGCGCTGGGAACGGCAAACAAGCGCCCCTTCGCCATCGTTCCGCATTTCAACGAGCCGGTCGAGAAGTACAGCGCGTACGCGGACCATCTGGTGTTTCCCAACGTCAAGCCTGCGACCTTCATGAGTGCGTTGCTGGGCGCCGAATTGGTGATCAGCAGTTCGCTGCACGGGCTGATTCTTGCCGAGGCGTACGGGATTCCGGCGGTGTACCTGGATTGGGGCAACGGCGAGGATCGCTTCAAGTACGACGACTACTACAACGGCACCGGACGCATGCAGTGGCACTCGGGCAACAGCGTGGAAGAGTGCCTGAAGCTTGGCGGTAACGGCGATTTCGACCTGGAAAAACTGCAGGCCGGGCTGCTGGCCGCGTTTCCTTACGACCTTTGGTGATTCGATGATGCAGGGCCGGCACGTGGATACGGAGACGACAGCGACCGCCAACGCGGCGATGCCGCAGGGCGTGGTGATTCCGCTTGGCGGATTTCCGGTGCTCTCCACCACGCAGGAAGCGTTTGCACTGGAGTTGTTTCACGCATTGGCCGCCCGGCAACCACGCCGGGTGTTTTTTGCCAACACCAATTTCATCGTGCAATGCCAGGCACTGCGGCTGCGGATGCGTGAGCCCAGCGTGCGCATCGTCAATGACGGCATCGGCATGGATCTGGCAGCACGCCTGATCCATGGTCGGCGCTTTGCCGGCAACCTCAATGGCACCGACCTGATTCCGTATCTGTGTCGTGAGGCCGCGCAGCCACTCAAGTTCTTCCTGCTCGGCGGTCGTCCGGGCGTGGGCAAGACCGCTGCCGCGACCTTGACCGGAACCCTCGGCCAGCAGGTGGTGGGCATGTGCGACGGCTACGGCGAATTTGCAGCCGCCGGCGAGGGCCTGGCCGAGCGCATCAATCGCTCGGGCGCCGATGTGCTGCTGGTGGCCTTCGGCAACCCGCTGCAGGAGCGCTGGATCCTCGATCACAGCCATGCCCTGAACGTCCCGCTGGTGTTCGGGGTCGGCGCGTTGCTGGATTTCCTGTCCGGCACCGCCAAGCGTGCGCCGGATTGGGTACGGCGGCTGCATATGGAATGGATGTACCGGCTGCTCAACGAGCCGCGTCGTCTGCTCAAGCGCTATAGCTGGGATCTGCTAGTGTTCTTCCGCACCTGCCTGCGTGCGGGCAAGCACCTGCCGTGATGCATGCGCGGGGTTGGCTGGCTTAGCATGTAGGCATGCATCCGACCGCCGCCAACCTGATCCGTTCGCTCGAACTCGCCCCGCATCCGGAGGGCGGGCATTTCCGTCGCGTGTATGCGTCTGCGCGCCAGGTGAGCGAGGGCGGCCAGCCGCGCCCGGCGCTGACCGCCATCCGCTTCCTGCTTGCTGCCGGCGAATTTAGCGCCTGGCACCGCGTCGATGCGGAAGAAAGCTGGCATTGGCAGCAGGGCGATGCGTTGGAGCTGTCGATCTACGACGAGGCCAGCGGGCAGCTGCAACGCCTGATCCTGGATGCCGCCGAGCGCGGCGAGCCGATGCACGTGGTGCCGGCAGGGTGCTGGCAGGCGGCGCGGTCGCTTGGCGATTTCACCCTGGTGGGCTGCACGGTCTCGCCGGGATTCGTCTGGGAAGGATTCGCGCTGCTCGACGGCGGCTCGCCGCTGGCTGCGCACCTGGCCAGCCTGGATCCACGCTGAGCCATCGGCGGCTGCGGCGGCTGCGGCGGCGAACATTTCCCTAACGCGGCCATGGCCGGCTTGGCGTAGTGTCCGCGTTCTCACACAGGGGGCGAGACGTGATGCGAGGCCAGCGGGCGGGGTGGGGCGTGGGAATGATGCTGGTGTCGTTGCTGGCGTCGGCCAGCGATTGCACGACGCCGCAGCCGGCCGCGCCATCGCCGCCGGCCGTGGTCGATCTGGAAGCGATGGTGGTGCGCGGCGTGCAGCCTGGCCCGGGCCTGTGGAAGGTCATCAAGGGCGATCATGTGCTGTGGATCCTGGGCACCGTGTCGCCGCTGCCGAAGCGGCTGCAGTGGCAGTCGGCCGAGGTGGAAACGATCATCGGCCAGTCGCAGCAGGTGCTGATGGCCCCGACCGTCCAGATCGATGCGGACATGGGGTTCTTCGGCAAATTGACCTTGCTGCCGTCGGCGATGAAGGCGATGAAGAACGAGGACGGCCGCGAACTGCGCGAACTGCTGCCGGCTGATCTGTATGCGCGCTGGTCGGTTGCCAAGGCACGCTATCTCGGCAGCGACCGTGGGGTGGAGCGCAAGCGCCCGATGCTTGCCGCCGGCGAGTTGTATCAGGCGGCGATCAAACGCTCCGGCCTGGCGCGCTCGCCGGTGATCTGGTCGGTGGTGGAGCGTGCCGCCAAGCGCGCCGGGATCAAGCCGACGCCCACCGCGCTGGATTACAAGATCGCCGACCCGCGCCAGGCCATCAAGGAGTTCCGCGCCGGCGGCATGGACGATACCGCGTGCTTTCGCAGCATCCTGGTCACCGTCGAGCGCGACCTGCCCACGATGGTCGAGCGCGCCAACGCCTGGTCGGTGGGTGACATCGAGGCATTGCGCCAGTTGCCACGCGAGGATCCGCAGGCCGCCTGCATGAGCGCCATGGCCAGTTCCGGCGCCGCCAGGAAGCGCGGCATCGACGATCTGGAACGGCGCATGCGCGAGCACTGGTTGAGCATCGCCACCACCGCGCTGCAACGCAATCGCAGCACCTTCGCGGTGCTGCCGATCAGCCGGCTGACCGCAGCCGATGGCTATCTGGCGCGGTTGCAGGCACTGGGATATGCGGTGGAAGCGCCTTGAGGGCAGCTCTAAAAACCCCCGATCCTTGGCATCATAGTTCCACCGCCATCCAGGGTAAGAGCCGATGATCAGTCTGTTTGCCGGGGCCGAGCGCGAAGCCAAGCGCCAGCAGTTGAGCGATCCGCTGGAGCTGCTGTCGCGGCACATCGATTTCGTCGCGATCGCGGCGGTGATCGATGGCCACCTTCGCCTGGGCACGGGTGCCAAGGGCGGTCGCCCGGCGTGGCCGACGGAGCTGATGATCCGGCTGCTGCTGTTGCAGCAGTTGTACAACCTGTCCGACGAGGCGCTGGAGTACCAGGTGCTGGACCGTCGCAGCTTCCAGCGCTTCCTGGGGTTGGAACACAGCGGCAAGGTGCCTGACGCCAAGACGATCTGGGTGTGGCGTGAGCGGCTCAAGAAGAACGATCTGATCGGCGACATCAGCGCGGCGGTGAGCGGCCAGTTGCAGCGGGCCGGGTTCATTGCCCGGGGTGGACAGATCATTGATGCGAGCATCGTCAGCGCGCCGATCCAGCGCAATACGCGCGAGGAGAACGCCCGGATCAAGCGAGGCGAGGCTGTGCAGGACTGGAGCGATGCCAAGCGGCGGCAGAAGGACGTGCAGGCGCGCTGGACGCTCAAGCACGGCAAGGCCCATTACGGCTACAAGCTGCACGCCAACACGGATCGGCGCTGGGGGTTCATCCGGCGGCACGAGGTGAGTGCGGCCAACGTGCACGACAGCCGGCACTTCGAGACGCTGCTCGATCCAGTCAACACCGGGCGCACGGTACGGGCCGACAGCGCCTATGCCAGCCAGGCTCGGGAAACCGAACTCAGGCGACAAGGCTACCGCGCGGACATCCAGCACAAGGGGCAGACGGACAAGCCGCTGAGCCTGGCCCAGCAGCGTCGGAACCATCGCATCGCCAAGGATCGGGCGTTCGGCGAGCATCCGTTTGCCCGACTCGCCCAACAGGGAGGCAAATGCCTGCGCACGATTGGCCTGGCGCGAGCCCAGGTGGTGATCGGCCTGAAGGTTGCCGCACACAACCTGATGAGGCTGGCGCGGCTGCAGAGCCAGGGGATCGTGCCGGCGTGAGCGGAAACGGCGGCTGACAGGCCGCAATCCGGGTTTGAAATGCCATGGGTCGGCTCTTCGCGCCCCTTCGACCGGCAGGTGCGAGGGGGGCCTGTCGCCTTACCGAACATCTCAAACGGCAGAATCGAGGTTGTTCGAGGTGCCCTTGACACGTCGGCACGACTGCCCGGCGGTTGTGGTCTAGAACGAGGTGGCGATCGACTGACCGATCGCCGTCCTCGCAGGCAGTCCATGCGCGATGCGCGCTCCGCCGATCGATCGGCTCGGCCCACGCCAGCCACGGTATGCTGCGCGCCTTGTCCAACGAGACCTCCGTGTTGAACGCATTGCCGCTGCGCATTCTGGGCACCGGGCGCCATGTCCCCGCCACGGAGGTAACCTCGCAACAGCTGGATCAACGCTGGCAGCTGCCGGCAGGCACCACCTTCGCGCGCTCGGGAGTGGCCACGCGCCATTACGTGGGCGAGGGCGAGACGGCTTCGTCGATGGGTGCGGCGGCGGCGACCCAGGCGCTGGCAAGCGCGGGCATCGACCCCGGTCAGGTCGATTGCCTGATCTCGGCCTGCAGCGTCATGGAGCAGCCGATTCCCTGCCAGGCGGTGCTGATCCAGCGCGCGCTCGGGCTGGGCGATTCGGGCATTCCGGCCTTCGACGTCAATGCGACCTGCCTGAGCTTTCTGGTGGCGCTGGACATGGCCGCGAATGCGTTGGCGCTCGGGCGCTACCAGTGCGTGTTGATCGTTTCCAGCGAGGTGGCATCGGGCGGGCTGGATGCATCGACGCCGGCCACTGCCGGCTTGTTTGGCGATGGCGCGGCCGCGGTGGTCGTGGGGCGCAGCGCCGCCGATGACGGCTCGGCACTGCTGTCCAGCCGCCTGTCCAGTTACGGCGAAGGCGCGGAGCTGTGCCGCATTCGCGGCGGCGGCACCCGCTATCCACGCGGCGAAGAACAGTCGCCCGAGGCCTTGCGCAGCTTTAGCATGGATGGGCGTGGCGCCTACCGGTTCGCGGCGCGCCATCTGCCTGCGTTCTGGGAACGGTTGCTGGGCGAGGCCGGCACCACCACGGCAGCGTTGCGCTGCCTGGTCCCGCACCAGGCCTCCGGGGGCGGTCTAGATCATGTGGTGCAGGCGCTGGGGCTGCGCCCCGATCAGGTGATTCGCATCCTGCAGACCTCCGGCAACCAGGTCGCCGCCTCGCTGCCGCATGCCTTGCATCACGCCCGGATCGAACAACGCGTGCAGCGTGGCGATCTGGTTGCGCTGCTCGGCACCGGTGCCGGGCTGGCGATCGGCGGCATGGTGTTGCGGTACTAGGGCGTGTGCGCATGTTCCGACCAGGTCGCGCCCTGATGCCGCCGCGCGTGTCGCTCGAGTTGCTGCGCATCGGCCACTGCCGCCACTGCGAGCGCATGGTGCGTGCGGACGGCCACTGGCATGCGGTGGAATTCCCCGCGTTGAGCGTGCTGATCCGGCATCCGCAGCGCGGCGCGCTGTTGTACGACACCGGGTATGCGGAGCATTTTTTCCGCGCGACCGATCCCTGGCCCGAGCGCCTGTATCGCTGGACCACGCCGGTGCACCTGCCCGCGCACGAAACGCTGGGCGCACAGCTGGCACGCCGCGGCGTGCAGCTGGAGGAGATCGCCTGGTGCCTGATTTCGCACTTCCATGCCGACCATGTCGGCGGTCTGCGCGATCTATCCAACGCGCGCTTCCTGTGCCTGCGCGCCGACTATCAACAGTTGCGCAGCTGTTCGCGCCTCGGCGGCCTGCGGCGTGCGTTGTTGCCGCAGCTGCTCCCCGAGGATTTCGATCGACGCCTGCAGTTTGCCGAGCAGGCGCCGTTGCGTGCGCTGACCGGCGCCTGGCAAGGTCTGGGCGCGGCCTACGATCTGTTCGCAGACGGCAGCGTGCTGGCCGTGCCGTTGCCCGGGCACGTGCCCGGGCAGATGGGGCTGTGGTTGCGCGATCAGCACGACCGCGAGGTATTGCTGTGCGCCGACGCGGTGTGGTCGTCGGCGACCTGGTCTGCGCTGCAGTGGCCTGCCTGGCCCACACGTTTGTTGATGCACGACTGGCGCGCGTTCCGGCGCACCGTGCAGCAGCTGCACGCGCTGTCGCATGCACACCCGGAGTTGGCCATCCTGCCGTCGCATTGCCAACCCAGTCTTGACCGTTATCAACCGGAGTGGCGATGAGCCTGCGTATTCTCGTGACCGGTGCATCCGGCTTTGTCGGTGGGTCCTTCCTGCGACGTTTCCAGGGCCAGCCGGGTGTGGAGATCCACGGCATCGGTCGTCGCGCCAGCGATCTGCCCAACTACCATCGCATCGATCTGAGCCGGCCGTTCTCGTTGCAGTGGCAGCCGGATGTGGTGATCCACGCTGCGGCATTGGCCTCGCCGTGGGGCACGCGTGCGCAGTTCCAGTTGCACAACGTCCAGGCCACCGCCAACGTCATCGACTTCTGCAAGCGCCATGGCTGCCCGCGTCTGCTGTATGTGTCGTCCAGTTCGGTGTTCTACCGCGAGGAGCATCAATATGAGCTCAGCGAGGACAGCCCGATCGGGCCGACGTTCGTCAACACCTACGCGCAGACCAAATACCTTGGCGAAACGCTGCTGGAGCAGTATCCGGGCGACAAATCCGTGCTGCGCCCGCGTGCGGTGTTCGGGCCGGGAGACACGGTGCTGTTCCCGCGGGTGATTGCCGCTGCGCGCAAGGGGGCGCTGCCGCGCTTCGTCGGCCAGACGCAGCCGGTGATCGGCGACCTGATCTACATCGATACGCTATGCGATTACCTCTATCGCGCTGCGACCGCGCCGCAGTTGCAGCCGGCCTACAACCTCACCAATGCGCAGCCGGTGGATCTGCAACAGCTGTTGTTGGACTTACTCACGCGCCTGCAGCTGCCGCTGCCGCAACGCGAGGTGCGCATCGCCACCGCACTGCGCATGGCCAGCGTGGTGGAAGCGGCGTATCGCGTGCTGCGCCTGCGCGGCGAACCGCCGATCACGCGCTTCGGCGTGGGTGCGTTCGCCTATTCCAAGACCTTCGACCCACGCCGCACGCTTGCCGATCTCGGACCGCCCAGCGTCAGTCTGGAGCAAGGCATCGAGGCATTCGTGCGTTGGCAGGCGGCGCAGTGGGCGTAATCGTTCCGATACTGGCAATTGCCTACCTGGCGGTGCTGATGGTCAAGACGGCTGCAGTGCTGTGGGTGCTGCGTGGTGCGCGCACACTGCCCGCGGGTGGCGCCACCGCAACCCAGGCCGAGGTAGCGATCCTGCAGCCGGTGCTGGGGGGCGATGCGCATTTGCAGCAGGTGCTTGCGGCCAACCTGCAAGCGCTGCCGGACGCGCAGTTTGTCTGGCTGCTGGATGCAGACGATATCCCGGGAAATAACGTTGCCGACGCCTTGGTCGCGCTGCATCCGCATGCACGCATCCAGCGCATGCGGGTGCCGGCCGCGCCGGCCGGGATCAACCCCAAGGCCTGGAAGCTCGAGCACGCGCTGGCGCATGTGCGCGCGCCGATCAGCCTGATCCTCGACGACGATGCACAGCTGAGCGCCAGCGCGCTCGCACGCCTGCTGCAGGATCTGACCGACGCCGATATGGTCACCGCGCTGCCGTACTACCAGGACAGCACCACGCTGCCAGGCCGGCTGTTGTCGCAGTTCGTCAACAACAACGCGGCGCTGACCTATCTGGGCTGGCTGCCGTTCGCCGCGCCGCTGACCATCAACGGCATGTGCTATGCCGCGCGTACCGAGCAGCTGCGTGCCTGGGGCGGCTTTGCCGCCTTACTGCAGCAGCTCACCGACGATCTGGCCGTTGCCACCTTGGTGCGTGAGCGCGGCGGGCGACTCCGCCAATCCGTCGCGCCGGTGGCGATGCGCACCGCGATGCCGGATCTGGCCAGCTACGCACGCCAGATGCATCGATGGATGCTGTTCGCGTCGATCCTGCTGCGTCGGCAGAGCGTGGGCGTGCGTTCGGCGATTGGCGTGCTGCAGGGGCTGCCGCCGTTGCTGCTGCTGGCCTTGCTGGTCTGTGCCTGCGTGCAGGCGAGCTGGCCGGCGCTGGCCTGGGTGCTGGGCACCGTGCTGCTGCGTGCGCTGCTGCTATGCCTGGTGCAATGGCGGGTAACCGGTGCGGTTCGCCACCGTCCGCTGCTGTCGGTTGTTGCGGAGTGCCTGCAGCCACTGCATCTGCTGCATGCCGCGCTGGTGCGCACGATCCGCTGGCGCACCCGGCGCTATCGCGTGTTGCCGGATGGGCGTTTCCATGCGGACTGACGGCGCCAGCCTGCAGATCGCCTTCCTCACCGGGCAAAGCGATCCGGAGAGTTGCGCATTGAGCATGCAGCAACAGCATTTTCTGCAGCAGCTGCAAGGCCCGGGCCGGCGGCTGATCGACTGCAATTATCCGTATCGCTCCGCTAGTCCAACTTACCGGCACATGCCGCTGTGGCGTGCCAGCGTGTCCAACGCGCGCCAGTATCTGGCCGCGCGCGCCGCACGCGTTGCCGATGCGGATCGCACGCGCGTGGTGGCGCTGCTGGAGCAGGCGCCGACAACGGTGCTGCTGGCCGGCAGCTGTGGCCTGCAGTTGCTGACAGCGTTGCAGCTGCCGCAGGCGCTGCGCACGCGTCTTGCGGTGTTCGCCTATGGCCCGGTATGCAATGCGCCTGCCACGTTCGGGCACTTGCGCGTCGTCCAGGGCAGCGGCGACTGGATCTCGCGTGCGCTGTGCGCCGGTGCGCCAGATCTGATGCCTGCCTGCGGGCATCTGCACTATCTGCGCGATGCGGCAGTGCTGGCCGAGTGCCAGGCCTTTATCGCGCAGGTCGAGCAGCCAGTGCAGGGGAGGGAACATGCGCATTGATCTGATCGCGCCGCCGTATAGCGGGCATCTGCATCCGATCCTGGCGATCGCCCGGCAGCTGGCGCCACATCATGATGTCCAGGTCATCAGCACGCCGGCGGCACTGGCGCGCATCCGTGCATGCGGACTGAGCGCGGTCGGCGTGCTGGATGCGCAAGCCGACCGGCAGTTGCTCGATATCGCCAATCCACCGCATGCGGTAGGCCACAATCCCTTGCGGCTGCGCCGACAGTTGCACAGCGCGCTTGGCCTGATGGCGCGGGTAGGCGATGCGGTACGGCAGCGCGGGCGCGAGCGGAGGCCGGACCTGGTGATCGCCGATTTCACCCTGCCCAGCGCGGGTCTGGCAGCGCAGGCGATGGGCATCGCCTGGTGGACCAGCATGCCGTCGCCATGCGTGATCGAAACCGGCGACGGGCCTCCGGCGTATTTCGGCGGTCTGCTTCCGCCATCCACGGCAGCGCAGCGGATCTGGCAGGCGATGGCGCGGCGGCTGACGCGTGGCTTCAAACGGAGCCTGCACCTGTGTTACCGCCGTCAGATGCGCGCATCCGGATTGCCGGCGATCTATCGCAGCGATCGCAGCGAGGCGGTGTATTCGCCGCACTGCATCCTGGCCCTGGGGCTGCCGTCGTTCGAGTTGGCGCGGCGCTGGCCGGCGGCGGTGCGCTTCGTCGGGCCGCAGCTGTGCACGCCGCCCGCGGCGGTTGCGCCGCCGCAGTTCGTTCCCGGTCGTCGGCATGTGCTGGTGACGCTGGGCACGCATCTGCAATGGGTCAAGCAGCGGATGGACCAGGTGCTGCGCGCCGTCGCAGTGCAGCTTCCGCAGGTGATCTTCCACTTCAGCGATGGCGATACCGCTGCGCCGCCAGCGCAGACGCACGGCAACTACCAGCGCCTGCCGTACGTGGACTACGCGCAGCAGCTGCATCGCTACGACCTGGTGGTCCACCATGGCGGTGCCGGCATCCTGTATGCCTGCCTGGCCGCGGGCTTGCCGTCGATCGTCTACCCGCTGGATTACGATCAGTTCGACCATGCCGCGCGTCTGCACAGCGCAGGTGCGTCGTGGTGGCTGCGCGAGCTGGACGGCCTGCCTGCGCTGTTGCGCGAGGCACTTGCCGCCACCGAGCTGCCGGCGGGCGTGCGCAGATTGCAGGCAGAGCTGCATGACATCGATGCGCAGGCGCGCATCCTGCGGCTGGTGGAGGCGTTTGCACGCACCGGGGCGGTGCCGCAGGTCTGATGCGTTATCGCGCGGGATCGGTCGTGTTGCGGGTCAACGCATCAGCGTCAGCACGCGGCATACGGCATTACCGGCACAGGCAGGCGATTCTGCAACCGCCTGCCGCAACTGCCACCGTGGGTGACCCGCGCAGGCCTCAGCCTGCAGCGGCATTCAACGCGGGCGGCTTGCCTGCCATCAGCTGCGGCCAGCGCTTGAGCACGGCGGCGCGGATGCCGGCCTGGTCGATGCCGGCCTCGGCCAGCAGGTCTTCGCGGCTGGCGTGATGCTGGAAGCTGTCCGGCAGGCCCAGGTGCAGCATCGGCATGGTGACCGCTTCGGCGTTGAGCAGCTCGGCCACGCCGGAGCCGGCGCCGCCGGCGACGACATTGTCTTCGATGGTGACGAAGCCTTCGTGGCTCTTGGCCAGTTCCAGCAGCATGGCTTTATCGAGCGGTTTGACAAAGCGCATGTTGACCACGGTCAGGCCGAGCTCGCGGCCAACCGCTTCTGCGGCATCCACGCTTGCGCCGAAACCCAGCAGGGCGATGCGTGTGCCGCTGTGACGCAGCTGCGCCTTGCCGATCGGCAGGCTGGTGAGCGATGCATCGAGTGCGCTGCCCGGGCCGGTGCCGCGCGGGTAACGCACTGCCGCCGGGCCTTCGTAACGCACGCCGGTGGTGAGCATCTGACGGCATTCGGCCTCGTCGGCCGGCGCCATCACCACCATGTGCGGGACGCAGCGCAGAAAGCTCAGGTCCAGGTTGCCGGCATGGGTGGCGCCATCCGGGCCGACCACGCCGCCGCGGTCGATCGCGAACAGCACGTCGAGCTTCTGCACCGCCACGTCGTGCACCAGCTGGTCGTAGCCGCGCTGCAGGAAGGTGGAGTAGATCGCCACCACCGGTTTGGCGCCCTGGGTCGCCATGCCGGCGGCCAGCGTCACCGCGTGTTGCTCGGCGATCGCCACGTCGAAATAGCGCTGCGGATATTCCTTGCTGAAACGCACCAGGCCCGAGCCCTCGCGCATCGCCGGGGTGATCACCAGCAGCTTGGGCTCGGCCGCGGCCATGTCGCAGACCCAGTCGCTGAAGACATCGGTATAGGTCGGCTTCTTGACGCCGGCCTTGGCGACCAGGCCCTTGCTCGGATCGAATGGGCCCACGGCGTGGTAACCGATCTGGTCGCCTTCGGCCAGTTCGTAACCCTTGCCCTTGGTGGTGATCACGTGCAGCAGCTGCGGGCCCTTGAGCGTCTTCAGGGTCTTCAGTGCGCCGACCAGGCCGGGCAGGTCGTGGCCGTCGATCGGGCCGGTGTAGTGAAAGCCCATTTCCTCGAACAGCGTGGACGGCACGAACATGCCCTTCCAGTGTTCTTCCCAGCGCCGTACGAAGCGCGCGGTGGGGTTGTTCTTCTTGTCGCCGAGGATCTTCTTGCCGCCCTCGCGGATCGCGTTGAGGGTGCGGCTGCCGCTGGCACGCCCCAGCATCTTGGTCAGCCCGCCCACCGCTTCGGAGATCGACATGCGGTTGTCGTTGAGGATCACCAGCAGGTTGGGCTCCGGGTCCATGCCGCCGGCGTGGTTGAGCGCCTCGTAGACCATGCCGGCGGTCATCGCGCCGT
Organism: Xanthomonas arboricola pv. juglandis; assembly: GCF_001013475.1. Taxonomy (GTDB): domain Bacteria; phylum Pseudomonadota; class Gammaproteobacteria; order Xanthomonadales; family Xanthomonadaceae; genus Xanthomonas; species Xanthomonas arboricola. The sequence continues at coordinate 606,954 of NZ_JZEF01000001.1, forward strand.
CGCCGATCACCGCCACCACCTTGCGCTCGTCGCCACTGCGTTGCGCGGCGATCGCCATGCCCAGCGCGGCCGAGATCGAAGTCGAGGAATGCCCGACGCCGAAGGTGTCGTAGACGCTCTCTTCGCGCTTGGGGAACGGCGCCACGCCGTCCTTCTGCTTGACCGTGTGGATCTGGTCGCGGCGGCCGGTGAGGATCTTGTGCGGGTAGGTCTGGTGACCCACATCCCATACCAGCTGATCGACCGGGGTCTGATATAGATAGTGCAGGGCGACGGTGAGTTCGATCACGCCCAGGCCGGCCGCAAAATGCCCGCCGCTCTTGCCCACCGATTCGATGAGGTAAGCGCGCAGCTCTTCGGCGATCGCGGTCAGATCGGCCTCGTCGAAAGTGCGCAGGTCGTCGGGGGTCTGGATGCGGGACAGGCGCGGATAGCGGGTGGAGTCGATCATCATCGTGTCAATGTTCTGAAGCCGTATTGTCCTCCCCATGCGAAGGCCCGGCAAGCAAGCCGGTTCAGCTGTCAGCGGGAAGTGAGGGCCGAGCCTGTCGGCAGTGCAGGCGTGCGTGCCGGGTTCCGAGGGCTGCGGCAATCTGCCGCACCTGGGTCAGCGGCCTGGGGCACGGGTCGGGGATGTTGCCCGGCTGTCGTATGACTCTCGGGTGGAGCCGGCGCATGAGGAGAACGGGTGCGAGGCCATGCAAGGCTATGCGTCGTTGTGAAACGACGCGTTCGACACCGTCGACGACACCTTCTCTCTGTCGGCTGTTGCCAACGCTGGTACTTGGCGCTCAAGCCGGAGCATCGCGCCGAGCCGGCATGGCGGACTACAACGACAGTTTCGAGCGCTTGGGCAACTGCGCGCGCAGGAACGCCATCTGGTCGGAGAGGATGTTGCGGTTGGACAGGATCAGATGTTCGATCCAGCTCGGCCGGTACGGCACGGCCAGCAACGGCATATGCGCCTGCTGTGGCGTCCGGTTGGCCTTGCGCGAGTTGCACTGGAAGCAGGCGGTGACCACGTTCTCCCAGCTGTCGCGGCCGCCCTTGGAGACCGGCATGACGTGATCGCGGGTCAGCTGCGGGCGACTGAAGTGCTGGCCGCAATACATGCACAGCTGCGAGTCGCGCGCGAACAGGGCGGTGTTGCTGAGCGTCGGCGTCGGGTCCAGCGCACGCGAACGCGCGTGCCCGCGCGCGGCGATGATGGGATGCAATTCCAGCACGCTGCGCGCGCCGGTCAGGCGCGAGATGCCGCCATGGATCTGCATGCAGGGCTCGCCCAGCGTCCAGGACACCGCATCGCGTGCGTATAGACAGGCGGCGTCCTGCCAGTTGATCCAGTCCAGCACGCGACCATGCGCATCGAGCGACAGCAGGCGCAAGGTGGGAAGCTGCTGAATCGCAGCGACAGCGCTGCCCGCGACCGGAGCAGAAGAGCCTCCGGGGAAGATCACATCACCTGCGTGCGTGTCTGTCTCCATCGGGAAAACAGCTTATACCCGATCGTTGACAGTTTGTGTATCGCAGCGACGGGCCGTGGCGCGCGTCTTGCAATCAAGGGATCAGCACGTGCCCGCCCGGCCGCGATGCCGCCGTGCTGCGTGACCAATCCTTGGGCGTTGAAGGCCTGGTTTAGCCGTAGGAGCGCACCTGGGCGCGAGGTTCGTCGATCAGTGATGCCCGTCGCGGCCAGGTCCGCTCCTACGATAGCGGTGAATCCTGTGAGGTTGCCGTAGGAGCGCGCCCGGGCGCGAGCTTTCGCTGATCGGTAATGCCCGTCGCGGCCAGGTCCGCTCCTACGACAGCGGTGGAATCCTGTGAGGTTGCCGTAGGAGCGCACCCGGGCGCGAGGTTTCGCTGATCGGTAATGCGCCGTCGCGGCCAGGTCCGCTCCTACGACAGCGGCGGAATTCTGCGATGTTGCCGTAGGAGCGCACCCGGGCGCGACATCTCGCCGATCGGTAATGGCTCATCGCGGCCAGGTCCGCTCCTACGACAGCGGCGGAACCCTGCGATGTTGGCGTAGGAGCGCACCCGGGCGCGACGTCTCGCCGATCGGTAAAGCCTCGTCGCGGCCAGGTCCGCTCCTACGACAGCGGCGGAATTCTGCGATGTTGGCGTAGGTGCTCACCCGGGCGCGACGTCTGGCCGATCGGTACTGCCTCGTCGCGGCCAGGTCCGCTCCTACGACAGCGGCAGCCCGCCGCGATGATGGCGCTTGCTCAGGCTTCGCCGAACAACTCCGCTTCCAGCGTCATCAACGGCGCTGCGCCACTGCGGATGGTGGCGGCATGGGTCAGCGTGCGCGGCAACACGCGTGCGAAGTAGAAGCGGGCGGTTTCGCGCTTGGCGCGCTTGAACTCCTCGCTGTGCGCGGAAGCATCGGCAGCGGCCACACTACGCGCCCACCAGTACGCCAGCACCACATAGCCGGAATAGAACAGGTAGTCGTAGCTGGCGGCACCGAGTTCGTCCGGGTTGCGGGCGGCGCGATCGAGCACGTCGCGGGTCAGCATCGCCCACTCGCTGCACTTGTCGCGCAGCGGCTTGATGAACTCGGCCAGCGCGGCATTGCCTTCCTGCGCATTGGCGAAGGTTTCCACATCGGCCAGGAACAGCTTCAGTCCCGCCGCCTGGCTGGCAGCGGTCTTGCGGCCGATCAGATCCAGCGCCTGGATGCCGGTGGTGCCTTCGTAGATGGTGGTGATGCGTGCGTCGCGGGCCAACTGCTCCATGCCGTATTCGCGGATATAGCCGTGGCCGCCGAAGCACTGCAGCGCGTGGTAGGTGTTCTCGATCGACCATTCGGTCTGGCAGGCCTTGGAGATCGGGGTGAGGAAGCTCACCAGGGTCTCGGCGTCGGCGCGTTCCTGCTCGGTGGTGCCGCGGTGGGCCACATCGACCAGGCTGGCCGCGTGCAGCGCCAGCAGGCGGCTGCCTTCGGTCAGCGACTTGATGGTCAGCAGCATGCGGCGCACGTCCGGGTGCACGATGATCGGGTCGGCCGGCTTGTCGGGGAATTTGGCACCGCTGAGCGCGCGCGACTGCAGGCGCTCGCGGGTGTAGCGCAGCGCGTTCTGATACGCGCGTTCGGACAGGCCGATGCCCTGCAGACCCACACTCAGGCGCGCGGTATTCATCATCGTAAACATGGCCTGCAGGCCCTTGTGCGGCTGGCCGACCAGATAGCCTTGCGCGCCTTCGAAGTTCATCACACAGGTCACCGAGCCCTTGATGCCCATCTTGTGCTCGATCGAGCCGCAGTGCAGCGCGTTGCGTTCGCCCACGTTGCCGTCGCGGTCCACCTTGAACTTGGGGGTGACGAACAGCGAGATGCCCTTGGCGCCGGCCGGTGCGTCCGGCAACTTGGCCAGCACCAGATGCACGATGTTGTCGGTGAGGTCGTGCTCGCCGGCGGTGATGAAGATCTTGGTGCCGGTGATGGCATAGCTGCCGTCAGCGTTGGGCTCGGCGCGGGTCTTGAGCAGGCCCAGGTCGGTGCCGCAATGCGGCTCGGTCAGGCACATGGTGCCGGTCCAGCGGCCGTCGATCAGCGGCTTGAGGAAGACATCCTGCTGCCAGGTTTCGCCGTGCTGGCGCAGCGCTTCCATCGCGCCGTGCGAGAGCAGCGGGAAATTGCCCCACGCCAGGTTGGCCGAGTTGATCATTTCGCTCAGCGGCACGCCCAGCGTGTGCGGCATGCCCTGGCCGCCGAACTCCGGCTCGGCGGTCAGGCTGTTCCAGCCGCCTGCCACGAACTGGTCGTAGGCCGCACGGAAGCCGGGCGGGGTGGTCACCGCGTGGGTGCTCTTGTCGAAGGCACAGCCGATCTCATCGCCCACGCTGTTGAGCGGCGCCAGCACCTGCGCGGTGAAGCGGCCGGCCTCTTCGAGCACGGCGTCGATGATGTCGGTGCTGGCGTCGGCATAGCCGAGCCGGGCGAACAGGGCCTGCGCGCCGAGCACGTCGTGCAGGGCGAAGCGGAAATCGGTCAGCGGGGCGGTGTAGCTGCTCATGCGGGATCCTTCAAACGAGTGCGGGAAGGCGTGCGCGTCAGCGCAGCACGCCGTTGAGGCCGGGGGCCGGGCTGAGCGTGTTGCGCGACTCGACGCTGAAATCGCGCTGCTTCTTGTCCTGCGGCGTCGCCCACACCGTGCCCTTGAGCGAGTAAGGCAGCGAGCGGCCACCGGCCAGCACATCGGCCACGGTGAGGCGGCCCAGCGAGGTCGGCTGCACGCTGACAGTCACCACGTCGGCGGTTTCCGGGCCGATCGAGATGCCGACGCTCTGGTCGAGCTTGCCGGCCAGCTGATCGCCGGCGGAAATCTCCAGCACCACGCGCTCGAACTGCATCGGGATGCTGCTGTAGTTCTGCAGCCGCAGATCGACCGACCAGGAGCCGTCGGCACGCACGGTCAGTTGCTGGATGCTGGCGGCCGGCTCGGATACGCGGCGCACCGCACCGCCGCAGGCGCTCAGCAGCAGGCCGCAGGCCAGCGACACGATCAGGAGACGGTAGGCACGACGCATGTACTGAGGTCCTTGGCGGGATGAGGCGGCGCCAAGAATACTACGCAGTACGGTTGCTGCCTTGCTGCCTCGCGGCGTGTCCGGGTGCAGGCGTTGGCGGCACGTCACTCGGCGCGGCCTGCGTTCAGGCCGCTGGCGTCAACGCAAGGGCGCAGCCACGATCAGCGGCGACAGGTCGTAGCCCATCTGCGTGACCTGACGCTTGAGTTGTTCGAACTGCGCGCGCTGCATCTGTGGCGAGCGCGACAAGATCCACAGATATTTGCGATCCGGTTCGCCGACCACCGCCCATTGGTAGTCCGGGTCGAGTGCGATCACCCAATAGTCGGCCCACACCAGCGGCAACCAGCTCAGCCACTCCGGCGCAAAGCGCACCTGCAGCTGCCCGGGCCGGCCCTCGACCGGCCGTGCCACTCCCTCGGCCTGGGTCAACTCGCCATCGGCGCTGCGGCAGCCGTTGCGCACGCCGATCAAGCCATCGTCGCGCAAGGTGTAGCTGGCGGTGATGTCGCTGCGGCACTTCTTCTGGAACGACACCGGAAGATGCGCGATCTCGTGCCACTGCCCGGCGTAGCGGGAGATGTCCAGTTGCGGCACTGCGCGTACCGGCTGTTGGGCCGCGGCCATCAACGGCAGCAGCATGGCGAACGACAACAGCAGGCGGGGCAGGCGCATGACAATCTCCTCGGGACCTGCGCAGGCTAGGCCATGCCGCCCGCCGCGCGGCGTGAACCGATGCAGGAAAGCGCGGTCGCCGCGCCGGCCCGCAACAAAGTTCATCGCAACGCTTGCTCAAACTGCGCCTGCTCGCTATGATGCGCGTCCTCGCAACGCAGGCAGCATGTTGCGATAGTGGCCGAGTAGCTCAGTTGGTAGAGCAGGGGATTGAAAATCCCCGTGTCGGCGGTTCGATTCCGTCCTCGGCCACCATTTCCAAGCCTTCGTTCGCAATGCTTCCCGGCAATCGCCGGATGTGCAAACTCTCTTCCCTGTTTTGTTGACGCCACGTTGCAGCGATTGCTGCGGATGGATTGCTTGCGTTTGCCGGCAGACCTGTCGCCTGCGGCTGGGCGAACTGCTGTGTTGCTCCGTGCTGTGGCGCCACCCCCTGGGCGGTGCGTGTGCTGCGCAAACCCCAGCTGATGTGCAGCGCCTAATTCTCCTCCCATCGGGAGAAGGTGCCCGGCGGGCGGATGCGGGTACGGCCCGCCCTTGAATGGGCTTGGCAGATTGCGTCCGGTGACCCAATGGGTTGGAGTCGGATCGCGCGCTGCCGGATCGCGGTGGTTTTTCCACGTGGTCTTCAACTGCGCGTGGCGATACTTCCACACATGACGCACAAGACACTTCGACGCACGTTGATCCATGGCTACTGCGGTGAGTTCCGCGTGGAAACGATGGAAAGTCAGGCCCCTGGACAGACGCAGTGGTCGTCGACGGCGTTCGTGTATCACCGCGACCACCCCTCACCGATCGCCACGATCGAAGGCGCGGGGCAGGGCGAATACCGCGGCGATGCGCGCGAGCAGGCGCTGCGTGTGGGCTCCTGTCTCGCCGAGTTCCTGGATCCGAAGGAATACCGGCCCTGAGGCCTGGCGTCGGCACGGTGGCGTCAGGCTTTGTTGGACCGTGTCTGTACTGTTAAAACGCGCCACCGCGTCGTGCACTGGTGGATCGCTGGAAACGAAAGAAGCAGCGATCGCCGCGCGGGGACACCGGCGCTGCTGGCGATCAGCGCCCCGTAGGCCTGGTTGCGCGGGCGCGCTTACAACGTGCCGCTGGTGGTGAGCTGCGCTTCTTATTCTGTGTGCCATGACACCGGCGCTGCTGGCGACCAGTGCCCTGTAGGCCTGGCAGCGCGGGCGCGCTTACAACGTGCCGCCGGTGATGCCGCTGATGATGAACTGCCGTTCTTATCCGTGTGCCATTGCACTGGCAGACACGCTCGTATTTTCGAACCGGTGGCCACGCGATACATGCCCAACTGATGCAACGCGCAGCATCGCCTACGCAGACATGATCTCGCGCAGTGCCTCACCAGCCGACCGACCTGGATAGCCGCGTATGCTGGCGTCCCATGCAGATGAAGGAACGGCGATGACGACGCGATACTGGCGCTTGGCCCTGGCACTGACAATGGCCGCAGTCGCGCCGTGCACCGCAGCGACGACACTGCCGGCCGCTGCGTCCAGGCTGCTGCCTGTCGGGCAGACGGTCATCGGCCTTGCCGAGGCGGATCTGACCGCCGATGGGCGGCCGGATTATGTGGTGGCCCTGCGCGCCAAGGCAGAAGATGCGCGCAAGACAAACAGCGACCCGGCGCCGGCGCGGACCCTGCTGGTGTTGGTGGCGACTGCCGACGGCGGCTTTGTGATTGCCGGGCGCAATACGCGGGTGATCTTCAAGGCCGACGAAGGCGGGCAGTGCGATCCGTTTCTGGACGGCGAACAAGGCCTGGTGGCGAAGGGCGCCTACTTCACCGTGCAAAATGGCGTGGCCTGCGGCCAGCACTGGACCGACTACATCACCTTCCGCTACGACCGTGCGCGCGGCGAGTTCTTGTTCCACAAGCGCGTGCTGGAAAGCTGGGAGATGAATACCGACAACGCGCCCGATGCCGATGCAATGCGCATGAGCGAGCACAAGGAGATCAAGGCCGATCCGCGCAAGCCGATTGCACTGTCTGCCTATACGCCTGCACCCGAGTGACGCGGCAGGGCGATCAGCCGCCTGCCGGCCACCAGTTGTCCATGTTGCGCCGGTAGACGAACAGGCGCGGCGCCTTGGCCACCTGGGCTGCGGCTTGGCGGTCGCCAGCGACCAACGAAAATCCGATGTCCGCCAGCATGCGCGAGAGCGCGTTGGCGTTGCCGCGGCCCGGGTCGCTGATGACGATCTCGCACGAGGGCCTGGCCAGCGCGGGAATGAGGCTCGCCAGCATGGTGGCGTGGCGGGTTTCGTACAGCACGTCGCTGGCGATGATCATGTCGAACTGGCCCATGTTCAGCGCGCCGGCGTCCCAGTCGAGCCGGCGATACGGCACCGAGTCCAGCGAGTTGAGTGCGGCGTTGTACGCCAGGAACACCTCTGCCAGCGGGTGGTGATCGCTGGCGACCACGTCGGCGCCGCGCCGGCGCAACACCAGGCTGGCCAGCCCCAGGCCGCAGCCGAGTTCGAGAATGCGCCGGCCTTCGATCGGGCGCGTGGCCATGGCTTCGGCCAGTAGCTGGCCGGCAGGCCAGACCTGCCCGAACAGGCTCCACTGCGCCGAGGAGATGCCGGCATCGGCCGCACTCTCGTCCGGATCGGCGTATTGCTGTTTATCGGCAAGTGCGCGGATGACGTAGGTCAGTTGCCCGAAGGTCAACTCGTGAATCTGGGTCTGGTAGCCCGGCATGGTGGCATCGCATGATTGCCAGAGCCTGCGCTGGCTGGAAAGACGCGCGCAACGGCGCCAGAACGGCCGAATGAAGCGCAAGAGCTGCTTGCTGCCCGCGCATGCTACGGCAAAACGACCGATGCACCTGCCTGCCAGTGCCGGCCCGCCGTGCCTTCATTAGCCTGCTTTCAGCAAGCGACGGCGCAGGCAATGGCGCACGGCGGCGCGCTTGCATGCAAGCCGGTGCCTGCGGCTATGGTCGCCGCATTCCACGGGCAAGGTGCGGCGATGAAGAACTGGATATTCCTGGCAATCGCGATCTGCGCAGAGGTCACCGCCACGGCGGCGCTCAAATCGAGCGAAGGCTTCACGCGCATGTGGCCATCGCTGCTCACCGTGCTGGGCTACGGCATTTCGTTCTATTTCCTGGCACTGACGCTGCGCGTGATCCCGGTCGGCATCGCCTACGCCATGTGGTCGGGCGCAGGCATCGTGTTGATTTCGCTGGTGGCCTGGGCCATGCACGGACAACGGCTGGATGCGCCGGCGCTGCTGGGCATGGGGCTGATCGTGGCCGGTGCGGTGGTCATCAACGTGTTTTCCAAGGTGGCGCCGCATTAGCGCGTGCTGCCTCCCGCGTGCCGGGTTGCATCGGCGGGCGCGGCCGTACGGGAAAGGCTCATGGATGTGAGGGATCAACTCACCGGCCCCAACTAGACTATCGCCACGGGAATGGCCCCGCGGAGAACATCACTTGAACGATACCCGTCACGGAGAGCTGCGGGCGCCTCATATCAGCGAATCTCGCAGCCTGCCTGTGGAGAAGCATCGCTCGGATATCTTTTTTGCCGCGGTGGAAACCACGCGGATGCCGATGACGGTCACCGACCCGCACCTGCCCGACAATCCGATCGTGTTCGCCAACCGGGCGTTCCTGGAAATGACCGGGTATTCGTCCGAGGAGATCATCGGCAACAACTGCCGTTTCCTGCAGGGCCCGGAAACCGATCCGGCCAGCGTGCAGGACGTGCGCGAGTCCATCGAGCAACGCCGCGAATTCGCCACCGAGGTGCTGAATTACCGCAAGGATGGTTCCTCGTTCTGGAACGCGCTGTTCGTCTCGCCGGTGTTCGACGAGCAAGGCAACCTGGTCTACTTCTTCGGTTCGCAGCTGGACGTGAGTCGTCGCCGCGATGCCGAGGACGCCTTGCGCCAGGCGCAGAAGATGGAAGCGCTGGGGCAGTTGACCGGCGGCATCGCGCACGATTTCAACAATCTGCTGCAGGTGATGTCCGGGCATCTGGAAGTGATCCAGATGATGGTCTCCGGCGATGCCGCCAGGAACGCCGAACGCATCGCCTTCAGCGCCGAACATGCCGCAACGGCCGCGGCCAAGGCGGCCACCCTGACCCAGCAATTGCTGGCGTTTTCGCGCAAGCAGAAATTGCGGGGGCGGGTAGTCAATCTCAATGGCCTGGTGTCGGGCATGAACAACATGGCCGAGCGCACGCTGGGGGGCGGCATCGGCCTGCGGCAGTCGCTGGAAGAGGGGCTGTGGAACTGCCAGATCGACACCACCCAGGCCGAAGTGGCGCTGTTGAACGTGCTGATCAATGCGCGCGATGCGATGGCGCAGTCCGAGCGCAAGGAAGTGACCGTGCAGACCCAGAACGTGGAAATCACCAGCCACGATCTGGCCATGCACCACCAGTTGGCGCCGGGTCGCTATGTGAGCATTGCCGTCAGCGACACGGGCTTGGGCATGCCGCCGGAGGTGGCCAGCCGCGTCATGGAGCCGTTCTTTACCACCAAGGATGAGGGGCAGGGCACAGGCCTGGGTCTGTCGATGGTGTACGGCTTCGTCAAGCAGTCCGGCGGCACCGTGCGCATCTACAGCGAAGTGGGCGAAGGCACCACGGTGCGGTTGTATTTCCCCGCATCCAACGAGTTCGAGAACGACCTGCAGGCCGTCAAGAGCCGTGCCATCGACAAGGGCGGCAGCGAAACCATCCTGGTGGTGGAAGACAAGCAGGACGTGGCGGTGGTGGCCAGGATGTTCCTGGAAAACGCCGGTTACCGCATTCTCTCTGCAGCCAGCGGGCGCGAGGCGATCGAGTTACTCGAGCAGCATCCGGAAGTGGATGCGCTGTTCACCGACCTGATCATGCCCGGCGGCATGAATGGCGTGGTGCTGGCCCGCGAGGCGCGGCGCATGCTGCCCAGGATCAAGGTCCTGCTGACCACCGGTTATGCCGATGCCAGCATCCAGCGCACCGACGTGGGCGGCGCGGAGTTCGACGTGGTCAACAAACCGTATACGCAGAAGGAGCTGCTCAAGCGGATCCGCATGCTGCTGGACGGGCCGACCGGCGTCGGTTGAGGCGTATACATCCGGGCAGTGCGATGCCCGGATGTCGCCTGCAGATGGTCGCCGCGATCGTGTGGCGGCTGCTGCGCTGCAGGCTTATCCTGCGCTACGCCCGTTTCGTTCTGTTCTGTCTGAGAACGGCTAAAGCTGCGGCCAGCAGTGCCCGGGCCCGAAGAAGATGTTGCGCAGGATCTGGAGGGCATGCGTGTTGCACGCCGATCCCGGTTACCGGCCGCGCCCGCCCGGCAGTGAGCGCAGTGGTCTGTTGGCCGCGCCGAATCCCGACGTGCTTACTCTTCGCTCATCGGCGCGACATAGCCATCCGGCTTGTCGGCATTGCGTTCGAACAGGAACTTCTGCAACTCGGCTTCGAGAAACGCGCGGTGCTTGGGGTCGCGCGGCGACAACCGGTTTTCGTTGATCAGCATGGTCTGATGCGCCAGCCAGGCCTGCCATGCGCTCTTGCCGATCTGCGCGAACACGCGCTGGCCGAGCTCGCCGGGATACGGCACAAAATCCAGGCCTTCGGTGTCGCATTGCTGGTACTGGCAGAACACGGTGCGGGACATGCGGATTCCTTTGAGTGCGCGCCTAGAGGGCGTCGAGCAGTTTGCGGATCGGCGCCGGCAGGCCCAGCGATGCGAGATCGGCGCGGGCGACCCAGCGCAGGTCGTCATTGTCGCGTACCGCCGGGCGCAGTGCGACCTTGCCGAGGCGCATGGGCTGCAGATGCAGGCGGTAGTGACTGAAGGTGTGCACGATCAGCGGCAGTTCGTCGGCGCGGTCGTAGTTGCCATCGATATGTTTGTCGAACCATGCGCGCATGCCGCTGTCGGTCTCGGCCTGCGGCAGCGTCCACAGCGAGGCCCAGATGCCGGTCGGTGGGCGGCGCTGCAGCAGGATCTGCCTGTCTGCGTTTTCCAGCAGCAAGGCGGTGGCTTCGCGCTCGGGCAACGCCTTGCCGGGCTTGGGCGTGGGCAGTGCGTCCACCAGGCCATCCCGGCGCGCCACGCAATCGTCCTGCAGCGGGCACAGCACGCAGGCCGGTTTGGCGCGTGTGCATAGCGTGGCGCCGAAATCCATCTGTGCCTGGGTGTAGTCGGCCAGGCGGCCGGCCGGCACCTGTGCCACATGCGTCGTCGCCAGTTGCCACAGCTGCTTTTCGATCGCCGGCAGGCCGGGATAGCCGGCAATGCCATGGAAGCGCGTCAGCACACGTTTGACGTTGCCGTCCATGATCGCGAAGCGGTCGTTCCAGGCCTGGCTGAGGATCGCGCCGGCGGTGCTGCGGCCGATGCCGGGCAACGCCAGCAACGCATCGAAATCGCGTGGCAGCTCGCCATCGTGCCGGGCGACGCATTGCCGGGCAGCGGCATGCAGGTTGCGTGCGCGTGCGTAGTAGCCCAGCCCGGCCCAATGCGCCATCACGGTGTCGTTGTCGGCCGCGGCCAGGTCGGCCAGGGTCGGGAAGCTGGCGACGAACTTGTGGAAATACGGAATGACCACCGCAACCTGGGTCTGCTGCAGCATGATTTCCGACAACCACACCCGGTAGGGCGCGCGCGGATGTTGCCAGGGCAGGTCGTGGCGGCCGTGGCCGTCGAACCAGTGCAGCAGGCGGTCGACGAAGGCGTCAGCGGTGGCAGTGGCGTGATCGGCTGGCATGGGGTCTGCTGGCGAAGGAGGGCGATGACGGCGGGCGGATGACGCCCGGCTGTGCGCGTATGGCGATAGGCCGATCAGTGCAGCGGAAACGCAAGTCCAACCCGGCATTGGTCGCAGAAGAAGCCTTCATCGCCAGGCCAGTGCGGTGCGGCCGGTGCATGGTAATGAACCAGCTCCGCGTTGCGCCGCGCCTGCTTGCGCAACGCCGCCGGCAATGGCTGGGCGAACTCCAGGACACGCCTGGCGCGCGACCAGTGGCCGGACGCGTCCCGCACCGTGCAGCCTGCCTGCAGCGCCTGCGCGCACAGCGCTTGCAGATGCGGGCAGGCCTCTGCCACTCAGCTGCCCAGGGCTTCCGGCAGCAGGGCATCGACGAAGGCGACCGGGTCGAACACGCGCAGGTCTTCCGGGCGTTCGCCGATGCCGGCGAAGCGGATCGGGATATTGAACTCGCGCGCCAGTGCGAACACCACGCCGCCCTTGGCGGTGCCATCGAGCTTGGTCACGACCAGGCCGGTGACGCCGACCGCGGCATGGAACTGGCGCAGCTGCGAGATGGCGTTCTGGCCGGTGGTGCCGTCGATGACCATCAGCACCTCGTGCGGTGCGGCAGCATCGATCTTGCCGAGCACGCGGCGGATCTTGCCCAGCTCGTTCATCAGCCCGGTCTGGGTGTGCAGGCGGCCGGCGGTGTCGGCGATCAACACCTCGGTGCCACGCGCCTTGGCGGCCTGCAGCGCGTCGAATGCCACCGAGGCGGCATCGGCATTCTGCCCCTGCGCGATCACGGCCACGCCGTTGCGATCGCCCCAGGCCTGCAGCTGCGCCACCGCCGCGGCGCGGAAGGTGTCGCCGGCGGCCAGCATCAGGCTGTTGCCGTCGTCCTTGAAGCGCTTGGCAAGCTTGCCGATGGTGGTGGTCTTGCCGACGCCGTTGACGCCGACGGTGAGCACCACGAAGGGCTTGGCCGAGCGGTCGATGACCAGCGGTTTGGAAACCGGCTGCAGCAGCGCGATCAGATCGGCGCGCAAGGCCTTGAACATCGCCTGCGCATCGGCGAACTCGCGCGACTTCATGCGCTTGCGCAGCCCTTCGACCAGGGCGGTGGTCGCGCCGATGCCGACGTCGGCGGTGATCAGCGCGGTTTCGATCTCGTCGAGCAGGTCGTCGTCGAGCTTGGGGTTGCGCGAGAACAGACCGCCGAAGCTGCGCGCGAAGCTGCTGTTGCGCAGACGGTCGCGCCAGCCCGGCTTGCCGGCCGGGGCGGCCGGTAGCGCATCGCGCTGGCCGTTGATGCTGTCGTTGTCGGAACTGGCCGGCACTGGGGCGCTGATCACGGCCGGGGCGACGACGCCGGGCGCGGCGGTGGGCAACGGGGCGACGGCCGGTTGCACTGCGGGCGCAGCTGTTGCGGCGGCAGGTGTCACGACAGCGGGTGTCACGACGGTAGGCGTGGCAGCAGGCGTTGCGGTCGACGGTACGACTGCGGGCGCGGCGCCTTGCGCAGGCGTCGGTGCCGGCGTGCCTGCCGGCTGCGCGGGTGCGCTGTGCGGCGGCACGACCACCGATGGCGGCACCACTACCGTGGGTGCGTGCGGCGCGGCAGACGGAAGCGGATCGGGCAGCGCCTGCAGGGCCGCAGGTGCCGGCGTGGCCGGCGGCGTGGGTGCATTGGGGACTGCGGCAATGCTCTGCGCCTGGCCAGTGCGCGTGGCAATGTCCTGGGCGAACTGGTCGGCCGGTGCCGCGGCAGGCGGCGTTGCGGCGGGCGTCGGCGTTACCGCATCGCTGCGCGCCGGTGCGGCAGGCGCTGGTGTGGCCGATGTGCCGGGTTCGGCAGTCGGCATTGCCTCGACCGGCGATGCCGGGGTGGCGGCAGACGGCGCGGTGGGGAATGCGGCTGCCAATTCTTCCAGGCTATAGCGCGAGGTACGCGCGCTGTCGGGCGTGGTGGGCTTGTTACGGCGGAAAAAGCTGGCCATTGGCAACGCGGTAGGGGAAACCCGGAATTCTACCATCCGGGCCCAGAGTCGCCTTGACGCGACCTTCAGCGCGGCCCTGGCGGGGCCACCTCCTGCGCGCCGAGACAGCGGTGCAACAACCGGCGCAAACCGCATCGCTGCGGTATCGCCAATGCTGCCGAATTCGGCATTTGTGCCAGCGGTGTGTCAGCGTGTGTTTGCGCGCCTACAACTGACCCTTGAGCGCACGGTAATCACGCGGGGTCATGCCGACGGTTGCCTTGAACTGACGCGCGAATGCGCTCTGGTCGGCAAAGCCGCAGCGTTGCCCGATGCTGGCGATGCTGTCGTCGCCGTACAGCAGCCGCATCGCCGATTCGATCCGCAGCTTGGTCAGCAGTTGCTGCGGGGTCACCTGGAACACGCGGCGGAAGTGCCGTTCTAGCTGCGCCACCGACAGGCCGGCCAGGTCGGCCAGGCTCTGCACGCGCAGGTTGTCGCCGAAGTTGGCCTGCATGTGATCCATCACCTGGCTCAGGCGCTCGTACGCCGAGTGGCGGCTGTCGGGCTGGCCCAGATCGCGCGAAATGCCGACCACGCCAATCACTTCATTGGCCTCGCACAGCGGGCGTTTGAAGGTCAGGCACCAGCCGGGCAGGCGGTTGGGATACAGATGCACCTCCAGCTGGTTGTCGATGAGCTCGCCACACAGCACGCGGCGGTCCTGCATCATGTAGCTGCCGCCCAGCGGCAGCGGGAACACTTCCAGTGGCGAGCGGCCGATGATTTCGCTGCGCAATTTGCGTCCGAGCCGGCGCACCAGCGTCAGGTTGCAATGGGTGTAGCGGCCCTCGCTGTCCTTGATGAAGAACACCACGTCCGGCAGCGCATCGAACAGCGTCTGCATTTCCAGCGCGGGAAGGTTGAGGTCCATCGGCGTCATGGTGGCGGTCACGATTGACGGCTGCACGAAAGGCGCGGCCCTGTATTGATCCTAGCGCAAACGCGGGGCTGTGAACCGGGTTGTCGATTGTGCGGATTTCCGCATTTGCAACTCGCATTGGACGCTAGTCGTCCGCCAGCCGGCAGTGGGAGCATGGGCCATGCACACCATCGACGTCATCGACTCCCATACGGCCGGCGAACCTACCCGCGTGGTCCTCTCCGGCTTCCCCGATCTGGGCGATGGCGATCTGGCGCAATGCCGCGAGCGATTTGGCCGCGATTTCGACCAGTGGCGCAGCGCGATCGCCTGCGAACCGCGCGGCTCGGACACCATGGTCGGCGCCTTGCTGCTGCCGGCCCGCGACCCCAGCGCCTGTACTGGGGTGATCTTTTTCAACAACGTCGGCTACCTGGGCATGTGCGGGCACGGCACCATCGGCGTGGTGCGCACGCTGGCCGAGCTGGGGCGCATTGCGCCGGGCCAGCACCGCATCGAGACGCCGGTCGGCACGGTCGGCGTGGAACTGGCCGAAGACGGCAGGGTGTCGGTCGACAATGTCGACAGCTATCGCGTTGCGACCGACGTCGACGTAGACGTGCCCGGTTACGGGCCGGTGCGTGGCGATGTGGCCTGGGGCGGCAACTGGTTCTTCATCACCGGGCAGGCGCCGTGTGCGCTGGACCTGGCACATCAGCGCGAGCTGACCGCCTATACCGAAGCGATCCGGCTGGCGCTGGAAGCGGCCGGCATCACCGGCGAGGCCGGTGGCGAGATCGACCATATCGAAATCAACGGCAGCGCACCCGACGGCAGCGGCGTGTCGCGCAACTTCGTGCTGTGCCCGGGGCTGGCCTACGACCGTTCGCCGTGCGGCACCGGCACCAGCGCCAAGCTGGCCTGCCTGGCCGCCGACGGCAAGCTGGCCGAAGGCGAGCGCTGGGTACAGCAGGGCATTCTGGGCAGCGCCTTCGAAGGCAGCTATCGCCTCAGCGGGCGCGGCATTGCGCCACGCATCAGCGGGCATGCCTACATCACCGCACGCGCGCAGCTGCTGATCGATCCGGCCGACCCGTTCGCCTGGGGCATCGTGGCCTGATGGACGAAGTGCGGCCCGCATCGGAGGGAGTTGGCAGCGCGCCGGCCGCCGATGCGGCGCCGTCGGCAGCGTCCACGCGACGCAGCTACGACCTGATCGTGGTGGGCGCGGGCATCGTCGGCGCGGCCTGCGCCGAGGCGGCCGCATGCGAAGGACTGCGCGTGGCGATCGTCGAGCCAGGGCCGATCGGTGGCGGTTCCACCGCGGCGGCGATGGGGCACCTGGTGGCGATGGACGACGACCCGGCCGAGCTGGCGTTGTCGGCGTATTCGTTGCGGCTGTGGGAGCGCTTCGCACAACTGAGCGAGGCCGAGTTCAGCCGCTGCGGCACGCTGTGGGTGGCCCGCGATGCGCGCGAACTGGCGGCGGTGCCGGCCAAGATCGCGCGGCTGGCGGCGGCCGGCCTGCATGCCGACGCTGTCGACGCCGGCCAGTTGTATGCACTGGAGCCGCAACTGGTGGCGGGCCTGGCCGGCGGCATGCGCGTGCCCGATGAGGCCGTGGTGTATCCGCCGCGTGTGGCGCGGCATCTGGTGAGCCTGGCCTGCAAGGCGGGCGCGCAGCTGTTTGCCGGCCGCAAGGTGGAGCAGTTGCAGGCGCATGGGGTGCGTCTGGACGATGGCCAGCTGTTGGCCGGCCCGGTGCTGGTGGCCAGCGGCGTGGCCTTGCCGCAGTTGTTGCCGGAGCTGGCGCTGCGCCCGCGCAAGGGCCATCTGGTCATCACCGACCGGCATCCTGGCTTGATCCGGCATCAGCTACTGGAACTGGGCTATGCCGATTCGGCGCATGGCGCCGACGCCACCAGCGTGGCCTTCAATGTGCAGCCGCGGCCGACCGGGCAGATATTGATCGGCTCCTCGCGCCAGTTCGGCGAGCACGATCGCGCGCTGTCGCTGCCGGTATTGCAGCAGATGTTGCAGCGCGCATTCGCCTATCTGCCGGTGCTGCGCGAGTTGCAGGCGATCCGGGTATGGACCGGGCTGCGCCCGGCCACGCCGGACGGACGCCCGTATCTCGGGGCAGTGCCCGGCCGGCGCGATGTGTGGGTGGCCGCCGGTCATGAGGGGCTGGGCGTCACCACGGCGCTGGGGAGCGCCCGGGTGATCGTGGACAGCCTGCTCGGGCGCACCCCGGCCATCGACCCCAGCCCGTACGCTCCGGCGCGCGCCGTGCATGGTGCAGCCGCATGAGCGCGACGGTACGCCTGCACGTGGATGCGCAAGCGGTCGAGGTGCCGGCCGGCGCCAGCGTGGCCGCTGCGGTGGCGCTGGCGACGCTGCAGTTCCGGCAGTCGTGCAGCGGCCAGCCGCGCGCGCCGTTGTGCGGCATGGGCGTGTGTTTCGAATGCCGGGTGCGCATCGACGGCATCGGTCAGCAGCGCGCCTGCCTGGTGGATGCGCGCGACGGCATGCAGGTACGCACCGATGTCTGAGCGCGTGCAGCATTTCGATGTGCTGGTGATCGGCGCCGGCCCGGCCGGCCTGGCGGCGGCGCAGGCAGCGGCCAGTCATGGCGTACGGGTGGGCGTGGTCGACCTGCAGCCGCGTGCCGGCGGGCAGGTGTGGTGCAACGATGTGCGGCACGGCGCGCCGGCCGATGCGCGCGCGCTGTTGCGGCAGGTGCAGGACGCGGCGTCGATCACGCTGCTGACGCAAACGCAGATCCTGCTGGCGCAGCCGGGCTGGCTGCTGGCCGATGGCCCGCACGGTTCCCTGCAACTGCATTACGCCGCCCTGGTGCTGGCCACCGGCGCGCGCGAATTGCTGCTGCCGTTTCCGGGCTGGACCTTGCCCGGCGTCACCGGCGCCGGCGCGGCGCAGGCGCTGGCCAAACAGGGCTGGCCGCTGGCCGGCAAGCGTGTGGTGGTCGCCGGCAGCGGCCCGCTGCTGCTGGCCAGTGCGGCCACCTTGCAACGGCATGGTGCGCAGGTGCTTGGCATCCACGAACAGACCTCTGCAGCTGCGTTGCGGCAGTTCGCATTGCAGCTGTGGCGCTGGCCGGGCAAGGCGGCGCAGGCGGTGGCGCTGCGCCTGCAATTGCGCGCGGTGGCGTATCGCGCCGGCAGCTTTGTCGTTGCCGCACATGGCGACACGCAACTGCGCGAAATCGAGATCGAAGGGCCCACCGGCCGCACGCGTGTTGCCTGCGACCAGTTGGCGGTGGGCTATGGCCTGGTGCCGAACACCGAGCTCGCACAGCTGCTCGGTTGCCGGCTGGACGCGTACGGCGCGCATCAACAGGTGCATGTGGATGCGCTGCTGCGCACCAGCGTGCGGCAGGTCTTTGCAGCGGGCGAGGCCTGCGGCATCGGCGGGCGCGATTGCGCGCTGATCGAAGGCGCGATGGCCGGGCATATGGCTGCCGACGTGCCGGACGCTGCGCTGCGCCTGCAGCGGCGGCGGCGTGCCGCGCGTGCGTTCGCCGAGGTGCTGCAACAGCAGTTCGCTCTTGATCCACGCATTCGCGCGCTGGCGCAGCCCGACACGCTGGTGTGCCGCTGCGAAGACGTGCCGCTGGGCGCGCTGGACAACTTCAACGATGCACGCGATGCCAAGCTCGCTTCGCGCTGCGGCATGGGCGCCTGCCAGGGCCGCATCTGCGGCACCGCGCTCGCCGAGCTTGGGCGCTGCCCGCCCGCGCTTTCCACCGACGCCGGCCGCCGGCCGCCGTTGTTCCCGGTCCGCCTCGCGGCGCTGGCCGACCCGTTCACTTCCGACTCGCAAGGGAATCATCCATGAGTATTGCTGCGTTCTGGCATGGCGTGCTGCCGGCCATCACCACCCCGTTCACCGCCTCCGGCGAGATCGATCACGACTTCCTCGCCAAGCACGCCAATCAACTGGTGGATGCCGGCTGCACCGCGATCGTGCCGCTGGGCTCGCTGGGCGAAGCGGCCACCTTGAGCGTGGACGACAAGCTGGCCGTGCTCAAGACGCTGGTTGGCGCATTGAACGGCCGCGTGCCGGTGGTGCCGGGCATCGCCAGCCTGGCGACCGGTGAGGCGGTGGCGCTGGCCAAGGCGGCCAAGGACCTCGGTTGCGGCGGGCTGATGGTGTTGCCGCCCTACGTCTACTCCACCGACTGGCGCGAGATGGGCGCGCATGTGCGCGCGGTGATCGCCGCCACCGACCTGCCGGTGATCCTGTACAACAACCCGGTGGCCTACAAGACCGATTTCGGCCCGGCGCAGATCGCCGAGCTGGCCGCCGAATTCCCCAACCTGCAGGCAGTGAAGGAATCCTCGGGCGACGTGCGCCGCTTCGCCGCGCTGCAGGAGCTGCTGGGCGATCGTCTGGCGCTGCTGGTGGGCATGGACGATGCCATCGTCGAAGGCCTGAGCATGGGTGCCAAGGGCTGGATCGCCGGCCTGGTCAACGCCTACCCGAAGGAATCGGTGCGCCTGTTCGAACTCGCGCGCGACGGTGGCTACCCGGCGGCCAAGGAACTCTACGACTGGTTCCTGCCGCTGCTGCGCCTGGATACCGTGCCCAAGTTCGTGCAGTTGATCAAACTGGTGCAGGAAAAGGTCGGCGTGGGCAGCGAGCGCGTGCGCGCGCCGCGCCTGGTGGTCGACGGTGCCGAGCGCGAGGCCGCGCTCGAGGTCATCGACCACGCCATCGCCACTGCGCCCAAACTGTCCTGACGATGAGCTCGCGCTGCACGCCACCGGATGAGCGCTGCGCACGGATGCACGCGCGGACGCGGTGGCCGGCGTAGCGCGAGGTGGGTCGATGAGGATGTGGCATCAGCGCGGCATCCTCGTCGTTTTTTGGTCGGCCGCTGCCGCACAGTGCGCAGGGTCTGTCCTCATGCAACCGAAGGTGCCGCAATGAACGAGACGCTCCAATCCCCTCCCACACAGCAGGCCGAGGTATTGCTGGCCGGCCGGTGGCAACCCAGCCGCGCGGCGGGCGCCAGCTTCCGTGCCGCCGACCCGAGCACGGGTGAGGCGATCGGGCCGCAGTTTCCGGTCAGCGGTGCGGAGGATGTCGAAACCGCGGTTGCGGCAGCGCAAGCGGTTGCAGCGGAACTTGCGGCAGCACCGGTCGAGAAGATTGCGGCGTTTCTGGACGCCTACGCCGACGCACTGGACGCCGATGCCGACACCCTGGTGGCGCTGGCCCACGCAGAAACCGCACTGCCGGCGCCCACACGCTTGCGTGGCAACGAGCTGCCACGCACCAGCGGGCAGTTGCGTCAGGCCGCCCAGGCGGTGCGCAGCTATAGCTGGACCCAACCCATCATCGATACCGCTGCCGATCTGCGTTCCCATCTGGCGCCGCTCGGCAAGCCGGTGGTGGTGTTTGGCCCGAACAATTTCCCGTTCGCCTTTAATGCGATTGCCGGCAGCGATTTCGCCTCGGCCATTGCCGCGCGCAACCCGGTGATCGCCAAGGCGCATCCGCTGCATCCGGCCACCAGCCAGCGCATGGCGCAGCTTGCGCACACAGCCTTGCTTGCTGCGGGCCTGCCGGCTGCGGCGGTGCAGTTGCTGTATCACTTTGACAACGCCACTGGCCTGCGGCTGGCCGGCGATGCGCGGCTGGGGGCGATCGGCTTCACCGGCAGCCGTGCGGGCGGGCTGGCGCTGAAGGCCGCCGCCGATGCGGCTGGCGTGCCGTTCTATGCCGAGCTGTCCAGCGTCAACCCGGTGTTCCTGCTGCCGGGCGCACTGGCCGAACGCGGCGCGGCGCTGGCGCAGGAATTCTTCTCCTCGTGCACGCTGGGCAGCGGCCAGTTCTGCACCAATCCCGGGGTGGTGGTGGTGCCGCAGGGCGAGGCCGGCGATGCGTTCGTGGCCGCGACCACGGCGCACTTCGAAGCCGCCATGCCGATGGTGCTGTTTTCCAGCGCAGGCGTGGAAGGCGTGCAACACGGTGTGGCAGCCCTGCGCGCTGCCGGCGCCGCGCTGCTTGCCGGCGGGCATACCGGCGAAGACGGCTATCGCTACGCGCCGACCTTGTTGAGCGTGGATGCGCAGGCGTTCCTCACCAGTCCGCATGCGCTGCAGACCGAGGCCTTCGGCCCGGTGAGCCTGCTGGTGCGCGCACGCGACGTGGCGCAGATGACGCAGATCGCCGCTGCATTCGAAGGCAACCTCACCGGCACCTTGTACCGCGCAACCGATGGCAGCGACGATGCGGCCTGGCAGGCCATCGCCCCGGTGCTGCGGGCGCGGGTGGGGCGCTTGATCAACAGCAAGATGCCGACCGGCGTGGCGGTGAGCGCGGCGCAGAATCATGGCGGGCCGTTCCCCAGCACCGGGCATCCGGGCTTCACCGCGGTGGGCATGCCCGGTTCGATCCGCCGCTTCGCGGCCTTGCACAGCTACGACGCGGTGCCGGACGCCTTGCTGCCGGCCGACTTGCGCCAGCGCAATCCGGGGGGCGTGGCGCGCCTGGTCGATGGGCAATGGAGCACCGCAGACCTCGGAGCCGGCACATGAGCAGCCAGATCGGCGGGTTGTCGCTGGAACAGGCGCGCGCGCAATTGACGCCGTGGACGCAGCGCGCCGCGCCGATCGCCGCGCAGGAATACGCACAGCGCATCGAACGCGCACGCCGCCTGATGCGCGCGCACGGCGTGGATGCGCTGTTGATCGGCGCGGGCACCTCGCTGCGTTATTTCACCGGCGTGCCCTGGGGCGCGAGCGAGCGCCTGGTCGCGCTGCTGCTCACGCTGGACGGCGACCCGGTGCTGATCTGCCCCGCGTTCGAAGAAGGCTCACTGGATGCGGTGCTGAAGATTGCGGTCGCCAAACATCTGTGGGAAGAACACGAGGACCCGTACGCACTGGTGGTGCAGGTGATGGACGACCGCCACGCGCATGCGCTGGCGCTGGATCCGGGCATCGCCTTTGCCGTGCACACCGGCCTGCGCGCGCACCTGGGCACGGCGATCCGCGATGCCGCGGCCATCATCGACGGCTGCCGCATGTGCAAGTCACCGGCCGAGCTGGCGCTGATGCAGCAGGCCTGCGACATGACCTTGCTGGTGCAGCGGCTGGCCGCCGGCATCGCGCAGGAGGGCATCGGCACCGACCAGCTGGTGCGCTTCATCGACGAGGCGCATCGCGCGCTGGGCGCGGATAACGGTTCGACCTTCTGCATCGTGCAGTTCGGCCATGCCACCGCCTTTCCGCACGGCATTCCCGGCGTGCAGCACCTGCGCGCAGGCGAGCTGGTGCTGATCGACACCGGCTGCACCGTGCAGGGCTACCACTCCGATATCACCCGCACCTGGATCTACGGCACGCCCGATGACGCGCAACGGCGCATCTGGGACCTGGAACAGGCGGCGCAGGCAGCCGCGTTTGCGGCGATCCGCCCCGGGCTCGCCTGCGAAGCGGTAGACCAGGCCGCGCGCAGCGTGCTGGAGGCCGCAGGACTGGGGCCGGACTACCGCTTGCCGGGATTGCCGCACCGCACCGGCCATGGCTGCGGCCTGGCGATCCACGAAGCGCCGTATCTGGTGCGCGGCAATGCGCAGCCGCTGCAGCCGGGCATGTGCGCCAGCAACGAGCCGATGATCGTGGTGCCCGGTGCGTTCGGGGTGCGCCTGGAAGACCACTTTTACGTCACCGATACCGGCGCGCAGTGGTTTACGCCGCCGTCGCCGGCGATCGACCAACCGTTTGCATGAGCCGTTACAGGCTCACGCACGTGTAGGAGCGCACCCGGGCGCGACGGGCAGTCCCGATAAAGCCGTCGCGCTCAGGCGCGCTCCTACAGCCGCCATTGCCTCTTGGAGTAACTGCATGAACCACCTGCGTCCCGTCGCCATCGGCCTGCTGGCCGCCGCCTTGTTCACTGCCTGCAAGCCGGCGCCGCCGGCAGCGGAGACGGCAGCTGTGGCCCCGCCTGCGCCAACCAGCGAACAGGCCGCCAAGGCCTTCGATGCGCTGCTGGACAAGCAATGGCAGTACCAGTTGCAGCACAACCCGGAGTTCGCCAGCATCATCGGCGACAAGCGGTACAACGATCGTTGGAGCGACTATTCGCTTCAGGCCGTGCAGGCCGAGCGCACGGCCACTGCCGAGCTGCTCACGCAATTCGAAGCGATCGATAGCAAGACGCTGGACGAACAGCGCCAGCTCAGCCTGCAGATGATGCTTGGCCAGTTGCGCGACAAGCTGGAAGGCATCGACCTGAAGACCTATGCGATGCCGCTGGAGCCGATCGGCGGCATCCAACTGGGGCTGGCCGGTTACGGCGATGCGTTTCCGTTCGAGAACGCCAAGGATTATCAGGACTACATCAAGCGCCTGCAGACGATTCCGACGGTGATCGACCAGGTGATCGCGGTGTCGCGGCAGGGCGCCAAGGAGGGGCTGGTGCAGCCGCGTTATCTGCTGGAGCGCCTGCCCGAGCAGATCGACAAGATCGCCGCGCTGACCGGCGAGCAGAGCCCGTTCGCCTCGCCGCTGAAAAAACTCGATGCCGCGGTGCCGGCTGACCAGCGCGCTGCGCTGCGCACGCAGTTGCTTGCGGCGATCGAGCAACAGGTGCGCCCGGCCTACGCCAAGCTGGCCGCGTTCGTGCGCGACGAATACGCCGCGCAAGGGCGTGCGCAGGAAGGGGTATGGTCGCTGCCCGATGGCGAACGCCGCTATCGCTACGCCATCCATACCCAGACCACCACCGACATGGCGCCTGAGGAGATCCATCAGATCGGCCTGAAGGAAGTGGCGCGCATCGAAGGCGAGATGACGGTGATCGCCAAGGCGCAGGGCTTTGCCGACCTGGCCAGCTTCCGCAAGGCGGTGGACACCGACAAGCGCCACTTCGCCAGCTCCGGCGAGCAGATCCTGCAGCAGTACCGCGATTACATCGCCGCGATGGAACCCGAGTTGCCCAAGCTGTTCGGCCACCTGCCGAAAACGCCGCTGGAAGTGCAGGCGATGCCCGCATTCCGGCGCAGCGCGCCCGGCGCCGAATACTGGCAGAGCAATCCGGAAGGCACCAAGCCGGCCATCGTCAAGGTCAACACCAGCGACTTCGCCAGCCGCACGCTGGTCAATATCGAAACCACCGCGTATCACGAGGGCGTGCCGGGCCATCACCTGCAGATCTCGCTCGCCCAGACGTTGCCATTGCCGCCGTTCCGCCAGCAGGCCGGCTACAACGCCTATATCGAAGGCTGGGCGCTGTACGCCGAGCGCCTGGGCAAGGAGATCGGTTTCTTCAAGGACCCGTACAACGACTACGGCCGGCTGTCCGGCGAGCTGTTGCGCGCCAATCGCCTGGTGCTCGACACCGGCGTGCATTACAAGCGATGGAACCGCCAGCAGATGGTGGATTTCTTCCACGCGCATCCGTCCGATGACGAGCCCAGCATCCAGTCCGAAACCGATCGCTATATCGTCTGGCCGGGCCAGGCGTTGGGTTACAAACTGGGGCAGCTGCAGATTCTTGCGCTGCGTGCCGAGGCGGAAAAAGAACTCGGCGATCGCTTCGATGTGCGCGCCTTCCACGATGCGGTGCTCGGCGGCGGCGCGATGCCGCTGGCGATGTTGCAGCAGCGCGTGCGCCAGTGGATTGCACAGGCCAAGGCGGCGCCGGAGGCACGCGGATGAGCACCCACAGCGTCTGGCGCGCGAGCGCATTGAGTGTGCTGATTGTTGCCAGCCTGGGCGGCACCGCCGTGCAGGCACAGGCCGCAGCACCTGCACCCGCAGCAAGCACGCAGGACAGTGCAGCGGCACGCTTCAAGGCGCTGTACACGCGCGAATGGCGCTGGCGCCAGGCGCAGCTGTCCGGCGCGGTGGATGAAGACAACCAGGCCACGCAGGACAGGCAGTCCGACCATCTGCCCAAGGTCGATGTGGCCACGCAAAACCTGCGCACCGCGTACTGGCAACAGGCGTTGAAGGAGCTGGATGCGATTTCGGCAGCGCAGTTGCCGGCCGAAGATCAGGTGAGCTACCAGGTGTACCGGCAGCAGCTGCTGGTGCTGCTGGACCAGCAGCACTTCCGCGCCTGGGAAATGCCGTTCAACAGCGACTCGGCGTTCTGGAGCGACCTGGGCTTCAGCGCCGAGGCCAAGCTGCGCACGCGCGAGGACTACCAGCGCTATCTGAAGATGCTGGCCGATATCCCGCGCTATTTCGCCGAGCACACCGACAATATGCGTGCCGGCCTGGCGCGCGGTTTCAGCCAGCCCCGGGTGACCCTGACCGGGCGCGACCAGTCCATCGCCGACGTGGTGCAGGCCAAGGGCGAGGCCAATCCGTTCTACGCACCGTTCAAGCAGATGCCGGCCACCCTGCCTGCCGATGTGCAGGCGCAATTGCGCCAGCAGGCGGTGCAGACCATCGATGCGCAGGTGCTGCCGGCCTACGCGAGCTTGCTGGACTTCATCCGCAACGAGTACCAGCCGCGCGCACGCACCACGCTGGCCGGCGAGGCCTTGCCGGACGGGCAGGCGTATTACCGCGCGCAGATCCGCGAGTTCACCACGCTGGAGTTGAGCCCGGAGCAGATCCACCAGATCGGTCTGCAGGAAGTGGCCAAGCTGCGCACGCAGATGGATCAGACCATCGCCGCCAGCGGCTTCAAGGCGCCGGCCGGGCAGGCGGTGTTTCCGGCCTTCCTGCAGTTCCTGCGCAGCGACCCGCAGTTCTATGCCAGGACGCCGGAACAGTTGCTCAAGCAGGCCGCCTGGATCGCCAAGCGCGTGGACGCCAAGGTGGGCGATTACATCGGCCGGCTGCCGCGGCGACGCTTCGCGATCGAGCCGGTACCGCCGGACCTGGCGCCGTTCTACACCGGCGGCCGTGGCGGCCCCGGCATCTACCTGGTCAATACCTACAACCTGCCATCGCGGCCGCTGTACAACCTGACCGCGTTGACGCTGCACGAGTCCTCGCCCGGCCACGCGCTGCAGATGCCGCTGGCGGCCGAGGCGCAGGGGCTGCCGGAGTTTCGCCGCTACGCCTACATCTCTGCCTACGGTGAAGGCTGGGCGCTGTACTCGGAGTACCTGGGCCAGGAAATGGGCATGTACGACACGCCCTACGACCGCTTCGGCTATCTGACCTACCAGATGTGGCGCGCCTGCCGCCTGGTGATCGACACCGGCATCCACCACCAGGGCTGGACGCGCGCGCAGGCGCAGGCCTACCTGCGCGACAACACCGCCCTAAGCGAGCATGAAGTCACCACCGAGGTCGATCGCTACATCGCCTGGCCGGGGCAGGCGTTGTCCTACTACCTGGGCGAGCTGAAGATCCTGGAACTGCGGCGCAAGGCCGAAACCGCCCTGGGCGAAAAATTCGACCTGCGCCATTTCCACGATGCGGTGCTGCAGACCGGCTCGGTGCCGCTGCCGGTGCTGGAAGCGCGCATCGACCGCTTCATCGCCGACGGGGGTGTCTCGCCCTATGCGGACGGCACCGCGGCAGATACCGCCGATGCAGGGACGGGGGCGGCTGCCGATGACTGAGTGCGGCCAGTTGCGCCTGCATCCGTTTGCCGGACCTGTGTTGCTGCCGTCGTACAAGACCACCGACGCGCAATCGCAGAACCACTGACCGCCATACGCCACGCACGACCACGCCATCTTCCGCAGCACGCGCTTTCATTTGTCCGGGGCCAGCTATGACCACACACGGTGCGACCACGCAAGGCAAGTTCCACAAGCGACTGAGCCTGACCGACCTGACCTTCATCGGGCTGGGCTCGATCTTCGGGTCGGGCTGGTTGTTCTCGGCCAGCCATGTCTCGTCCATCGCCGGACCGGCCGGCATCCTGTCGTGGATTCTCGGCGGCATTGCGGTGTTGCTGCTCGGCCTGGTGTATTGCGAACTCGGCGCCGCGCTGCCGCGTGCCGGTGGCGTGGTGCGCTACCCGGAATATTCGCATGGCGCCTTGCTCGGCTCGTTGACCGGCTTCATCACCCTGATCGCGTTTTCCAGCCTGATCGCGATCGAGGTGGAGGCGGCGCGCCAGTATGCGGCGGCGTGGTTTCCGCTGCTCAACCAACCCGGCGGCAGCCATCCCAGCGTGTGGGGCTGGCTGGTGCAACTGGCCTTGCTGGTGCTGTTCTTCCTGCTCAACTATTTCAGCGTCAAGACCTTCGCGCTGGCCAACAACATCGTCAGCATCTTCAAGTTCCTGGTGCCGATCCTGGTGATCGTGCTGCTGATGAAACACTTCAACGCAGACAACCTGAGCGTGCACGGGTTCGCACCGTCGGGCATGGCCGGGGTGGAGGCGGCGATCTCCGCCGGCGGCATCATCTTTGCCTACCTGGGGCTGACGCCGATCGTGTCGGTGGCCAGCGAGGTGCGCGACCCGCAGCGCAATATCCCGATCGCCCTGATCCTGTCGGTGGCCTTGTCCACGGTGATCTATGTGCTGCTGCAGCTGGCGTTTTTGGGCAGCATCCCGGCCGCGCAACTGGCGCCGGGCTGGAGCGGCATCGACAAGGTGTTTGCGCTGCCGTACCACGACATCGCGTTGGCGTTGGGGATGGCGTGGCTGGCCGCACTGGTGATCTGCGATGCGATGGTCTCGCCCAGCGGCACCGGCAACATCTACATGAATGCCACCCCGCGGGTGGTGTATGGCTGGGCGCGTAGCGGCGGGTTCCTGCCGGTGCTGACGCGGGTGGATCCGGCGTCGGGCATTCCGCGTCCGGCATTGTGGCTGAGCCTGGGCTTGTCGATCTTCTGGACGCTGCCGTTCCCCTCGTGGGAGACCTTGATCGGCGTGGTGTCGGCCGCGCTGGTGCTGAGCTATGCGGTGGCGCCGGTCACGGTGGCAGCGTTGCGCCGCAGCGCGCCGGAGCTGCCGCGGCCGTTTCGCGTCCGTGGCCTTGCCGTGCTGGGGCCGCTGTCGTTCATGGTCGCGGCCTTGATCGTGTACTGGTCCACCTGGCCGACGCTGTCGTGGTTGCTCGGCCTGCAGGTGCTCGCGTTCGCGCTATACGTGCTGTATCGCCTGCCTTCGCGCGCGGGCAGGGCACGCCTGCTGCGCCAGGTGCGCGCATCGCTGTGGCTGATCGTGTTCTTCGTGCTGGTGATGGCGGTGTCCTGGGCCGGTACGTTCGGCGGCCACGGCTGGATCGCGCATCCGTTCGACACCTTGAGCGTGGCGGTGATCGCGTTCTTCATCTATCACTGGGGCGCGCGCAGCGGCTTGCGCAGTGACGAGCTGGCGCTGGAAGAAGACGATGGCGAATGACGCTCGGCGTCCCGCATGGGCAGTGCAGGTCTCGCGCGCCATGGCCGCCTGCATGCTGTTGCTCGCCGCCACTGCGCAGGCGGAGCCCGGGGTGCCCGATTACCAGCGTTCGCTCGGCCTGCGCGCGCACTGGAGCACGCTGACCGAAAACGTCGCCTGGCCGGCGCAATGGAAGGACGACGGTACGTTCTACTACCGCAAGACCGTGCCTGGTGGTTTCGCCTTCGTTCGCGCGGACGTGGCGACAGGGCACAAGCAGCCGGCCTTCGACCAGGCGCGCGTGGCGCAGGCGCTGCAAGCCGCCACCGGCGCCGCATATGCGGCGTTGGCGTTGCCGTTCGAGCGGTTTGCGTACTCGCAGGAAGGTGCGCGCGAAGACGGCGCGATTGTGTTCGCCATCGGGGAAGCACCCTGGCGCTGCAGCTTGGCCACGTATCAATGCGCGCCCGATGCCCCCGGCCGGCAACCGCAGTCGCAGCAGCGACCACGCGGCTTCGGCGTGGTGCGCGACCCGGATGTGGCGGCCGACACCACCCCACGCCGTTCGCCCGACGGGCAATGGGAAGCGCTGGCCGATGGCTGGAACCTGATCGTGCGCCGGGTGGCCGATGGCCGAAGCGTGCAGCGCACCGACGATGGACGCGCCGAGGATTATTTCGATCCGGAAAGCATTGCCTGGTCGCCTGATTCGCAGCGGTTGGCGGTGTATCGGGTACGGCCGGGTACTGCGCGCCGCGTCACCCGCGTGGAGGCCGCGCCGGCCGGACGTCTTCAACCGCTCGTGCACACCCAGCTGTATCCCAAGCCGGGCGATGCGGTGGATGTGGAACGGCCGGTGCTGCTGGCGGTGGATGGCACGCGGCGGGTGGTGGACAACGCCTTGTTTGCCACGCCGTACTCCTTGTCGCCGCTGCAATGGCGGACGGATGGGCGCAGCGTGAGCTTTGAGTATGTGCAACGCGGCTTTCAGCACATGCGCGTGATTGCGGTGGATGCCCGCAGCGGGCGGGCACATGTGGCCGTGGCCGAACACGCACGCACCTTCGTCTATGCGGACCGCAGCTTTCGTCACGATGTGGACGCGCATGGCAACGAGATTGTGTGGATCTCCGAACGCGACGGCTGGCGGCATCTGTACCTGGTCGATGGCCGCAGCGGCAGCTTCAAGCGGCAGCTCACGCACGGGCAGTGGATCGTACGCGATGTGCTGCGCGTGGACGACGCGCAGCGGCGCATCTGGTTCACCGCCAGCGGCATGGATGCGGGCAAGGACCCGTACTACCGGCAGCTGTACAGCGTGGATTTCGACGGCCGCCGGTTGACCCGGCTGACCCACAGCGATGCCGATCACGATGTGGCGATCGCGGACGACGGCCGGCATTACGTCGATGTCTATTCGCGACCGGACCTGCCGCCGGTGATGGAGCTGCACGCCATCGATGGCCGGCTGCTGCAGCAGGTGGAACAGGGCAAGATCGACAAATTGCTGGCCGCCGGCTGGCGCGCGCCGGAGACCTTCGTGGCCAAGGGCCGCGATGGCCGCACCGACATCTGGGGCATGGTGGTGCGCCCACGCGATTACGACCCGCACAAGAGGTATCCGGTGATCGAGAACATCTACGCCGGACCGCACGACTCCTTCGTGCCCAAGACATTCTGGCCGTTCGGCTATCACTCCGGTGGCGACAAGCAGATCGGCATGCAGGCGCAGGCGGATCTGGGCTTTATCGTGGTGATGATCGACGGCATGGGCACCGCCAATCGCTCCAAGGCCTTTCACGATGTAGCGTGGAAAAACCTCGGCGATTCCGGCTTTCCCGATCGCATTGCCTGGCATCGCGCGTTGGCCGCAAAAGATCCGTCCTACGATATCGGCCGGGTCGGCATCTATGGTGCTTCGGCCGGTGGGCAGAGCACGCTGGGTGCGCTCGAGCGGCATCCGGATTTCTACAAGGTGGGCGTGGCGTTTGCCGGTTGCTACGACAACCGCATGGACAAGATCAGCTGGAACGAGCAGTGGATGGGTTGGCCGGTGGATGCCAGCTATGCGCAGGCTTCGGGCGTTGTCAACGCAGCCAAGTTGCAAGGCGACCTGCTGCTGATCGTCGGCGAGCAGGACAGCAACGTGGATCCGGCCTCCACCGCGCAGGTGGTCGATGCGTTGATCAAGAGCGGCAAGGACTTCGACCTGCTCAACGTGCCCGGTGGCGAGCATTCGGTGGGCCGGTCCAGCGGGCCGATCGACTATGTGCAGCGCCGCCAGTACGACTTCTTCGTGCGCCACCTGCGCAACGAACCCACGCCGCACTGGAATTCACTACCGTCGGAGGCGCGATGATGCATGTGTTTGCCCTGAACATACCGCAGCCGCGTGGCCGCCTCGCGGCCCTGCTGTGGTCGCTGGCGATGTTGGCCGCCAGCGTGCCGCTGCTGGCCAGTGCAGAAGAGCTGCCGCGCTTCGTCACCCAGAATGGCCGCCATGCGCTGTTTGTCGATGGCGCGCCATACACCGTGCTGGCCGCGCAGCTGCACAACTCCAGTGCCTGGCCGGCCGTGCTGCCCAAGGCGCTGGACGAGGTGGTCGCGCTGCATGCCAACACGGTGGAAGCGCCTGTGTACTGGGAGCAGTTCGAGCCGGCGCCCGGGCGCTTCGATACCACCAACGTGGATGCACTGATCGCCGGCGCGCGCAAGCGCGGCCTGCGCGTGGCCTTGCTGTGGTTCGGCAGCTGGAAGAACGGCCAGATGCATTACGTGCCGGAGTGGATCAAGCGCGACGACACCACGTACCCACGCATGCGCGATGCCAATGGCGAACCGGTGGACGTGCTGTCGCCGCATGTGGCCGCCAACATGCAGGCCGATGCGCGCGCCTTCACCGCGTTGATGCAGCACTTGCGCAAGGTCGATGGCGACCGCCACACGGTGATCCTGGTACAGGTGGAAAACGAGCCCGGCGCGATCGGCACGGTGCGCGACCATGGCCCGGCCGGCGAGGCGGCGTTCGCGCAACCGGTGCCTGCCGCGACCGCACAGGCGCTGGGCAAGCCGCAGGGCAGCTGGCAACAGCTGTTCGGTGCCGAGGCGGCCGAAGCCTTCAATGCGCATGCAACGGCGGCGTATATCGAACAGGTGGCCGCGGCCGGCAGGCGCGCGTATCCGCTGCCGCTCTACGTCAACACCTGGCTGCGCTACAAGGGCAAGCGTTACCCAGGCATGGATTACCCGTCCGGCGGTGCGACGGTGAACGTGTTCGCGCTATGGCGCGCGGCCACCCCGTCGATCGACTTCATCGGCACCGACATCTACACCAGCGACTACAACGAATACACCAAGGTCATCGGCCAGTACGCGCGGCCGGACAATCCGGCCTGGGTGTCGGAGACCGGCTTCGAAGCGGCGACGGCGCCATACCTGTTCCATGTGCTGGGGCAGGGCGGGATCGGGTTTTCGGTGTTTGGCATGGATGGCAACCCGGACAGCGCAGCCAACCGCGCCGCGATTGCAGCGCACGCGGCCAACTTCAAGCTGCTGGCGCCGATGCAGCGCGTGATCGCCCAGGCGGCCTTCGACGGCCGGCTGCAGGCAGTGGCCGAACAGCCCGGCGCGCCGCAACGCACGCTGCGTTTCGGCGACTGGCAGGCCAGGGTGTCGTTCGGGGCGCCGCTATGGGGCGATGCGCCAGCGATCCTGCCGGGTAACGACGACCATGCAGGTCGGCTGCTGGTGGCGCAGCTGGGGCCGGAGGAGTTCCTGGTCACCGGCATGGCCGCGCGCATTGAATTTTTCCGCGAGGCGGCCGATACCCGTCATGGACAACTGTTGCGGGTGGAGCAGGGGCGGTACGTGAACGGGCGCTGGCAGGTCGAAAGACAGCTCAACGGCGACCAGACCGACTACGGGCTCAACGTCGGACGGGTGGATGCGGCGGGTGAAGTGCCGGTGGTGTTGCGTGTGCGGGTAGGCACCTATTGAGCCTGCGTGAGGCGGCTGCGCAGCCGTGAGGTGGGCGTTATCGGAATCGATGGGACATGTAGTTGCGGTTCCTGTTAGCTGGTTCCACCGCGTGAGAAATGCTCGCCACGCGCATTGGCTGGCGTAAGTGGGTTGCGTAAGAGCGAAAGCGGTACGGCGCAATTGCCGGCAGCGGTTGTGCTGATTGGTTGGTAAACAAACGTCATTGGTTATTTCTCAGTTTCTGCACCGGAGCCATCATGAGCATCAGCAGTATCGCCAGTTCCGGAATGCAGGTCGCCGCGCTGCGCCAGCAGGTGGCCGCCAGCAATGTGGCGCGTCAGCCGGTGGACGGCAGTCCACGTCAGGCCGTTGCAGCCAGCACGCAGGTCAATGGTGGCGTGGCCGCCAGCGTGGTCGACGCCAACGCCGATCCATCGGCACCGGCCAGCGATTTGGTCGAAGGCCTCTCGGCACGCAACGACTTCCAGGCCAACGCCAATGCGCTACGGCGCTCCGACCAAATGCTGGGTAGCTTGCTGGATGTGCTGACCTGAGAGCCTGGATTGGACGGAGGCCGGTTGTCGATCTGGTGCTTGGGGTACATGGCCGGCGCGCTAGTCCCACCTGGTGAGACGACGGGCAGATGCACGTTCTGCGTGACTGAGTCGGCGGTTTGATGGCTGCTGCTTATGCCGGTATCGATAACTGCAGTTGTCTTGTCTGCGGGTGTTAGGACCGTGCGGGCAGCTCGCAAGCGTAGAGCGGCTGATCTGTTACCTGGCTGCCGGGCCCTTGCCCGCCCACCATCGCGGGACACGCCGTGAATCCGTCCATGGAGCAACTGTGTTGTGCAGGGAGCTCTGGCCGTTCCAGCAGCGGGCACGTGCATGCCGGCCGCGTGTCTGCAGCCATCGCCGCATCCCGCACATGGACATTCAGGTCGGCGCGGCTTGGGCGTCTCTGGCGCGGGCGTTGAGGATGACCAGCATCTTGCGCATGGTTGCCACGACCGCGACCTTGCCGGGCTTTCCGCGTGCCCGCAGAGACCGATAAAACTCCCAGATCCGCTGCTCGTGCTGGATCGCAGACAGGCACGCCATGTACAGCACGTTGCGGACCTCGGCCCGCCCGCCTTGGATCCGGCGCACCCCGCGCATCCTTCCGCTGTCATGGGCGATGGGAGCCACGCCGACCAGCCTGGCAATCGCCTTCCCATCAAGGGTGCCCAGCTCCGGCAGGTAGCTGGCGAGCACCGCTTGCAGGGTCGCTCCGACGCCCTTGAGCGAGCGCAGCGCCTCCAACTGTGGTTGCTGGCGCACCTGTTCGGCAATCTGCTGTTCCAGGCGTGCGCAGGTCTTCTTGATCTGGTTGATGTTGGCCTGCAGCACCCGGCGCAGGGGTTTGTCCGTCACCTGCTCCAGTTGGTGGTCTGCGCTTGTCGCCAGCGCCACCAGCTGCCGCCGGGCACGCACAAACTCGCGCAGTCGCCGCCGCCAAGGTTCCATCGGTTGGTAGGCAAGCAACTCCAGCGTGGCGGCCATGCAAGCCAGATTCATCGCGTCCAGACGATCTGTTTTTGCCGGCAGGCCGGTGGCGGCGGCGAAGGCATGGCAGCGGTGCGCATTGGCCCGCACGATCCGGTAACCCGCGTCAAACAGAACATCCAGCACCGGATGCTCGTAGCCGCCAGAGGCCTCCAGGACAATCTGGCCGACCTCCTGGTTTGCCAGCCAGGCCAACAGCTTGCGATGGCCTGCCGGTGTGTTGTGAAACTGCGCGCAAGGGCCGTGGTGGACGGCTACATCCAACATGGCCTTACACACATCAATCCCGATGCCGTTCATGAGCAAACTCCGTTAGGCTTGAAGGGTCGAGAGCTCCCCCGCCTGCCCAGCCTTATGTCTACGAGCGGCTACTCTGGCAACTGTTCGGGCGATACAGGGGAGAAACCGACGTGGGCACCCGGCTCCAAGACGATCGGCAATGATCTAGGCTCTCACGGTGGCCCACGTCGGCTCTCGACACCCACACTGACAGAATCCGAACAGATAAGGCTCTTACGCGGCATCCATGCCGCGTAAGGTCCCGCGACGGTAGGCGGGCAAGGACCAGTCGAGATGGTCGGTGTGCAAGGTCGCGAGCAAAACATGACGTGTGTTGTTTGGATAGCGTCGCCTCCGATCAGCCTTCCAATGCACCCCGAGCAACAAGCAGATTTTTGCCAAATCACCGACCAACTCTCTGATGCGGTGTCCTCGCCGGTTGCGGGGCCGTGTGGCGGCATGGATGCCGACACCGAGCCCCCAGGGAAGGGGTTACGGCGTGGACCACGAGCGGCGAGGGCACCGCGCCCTCGGCCAATCAGGCTTTTGACTGAGAGCGTCACGCTGAAGCCGTTGTACTCACTGCCGCTCACTTTCCGTCGGCACCCAGCACCTGCGCCGCATCCACGATATCCACGCCCTGCAGCTGTCCCAGCCAGTTGTCGAACCAGGGCTTATGCATCGCGCCCACCACCGCAAGCACACGTGCACCGGGTTGGTCGGCAAAGCTGGCACGCACGTTGGACACCATGCGCAGGTTGCGGATTTCCCAGCCGGATACGTAGCGATAGCCGTAGCGCTGCGGCGAACCCTCGCTCAGTGCGGCGCGAAAATCCACCGCGACGGCTAACTGCTGGCTGGCCGGCAGGTTGATCGCGCGATAGAGCTCCAGCAACTTGCCTTGACTTGCCAGTTGGTCCTCGTGCTCGCGCATGGCGCTTGCCCGCGGCGCGGCCTTGCCCCAGGCGGCCTGGATCGCCTTGCCGTACGCCGCCGGGTCGCCCAGGTCTACATTGTCGCCGGTGTGATCGTCGGCCGGGTGGACGCGCTGCAGGCCAAGGCGTGCCGCCAGTCGCGCGGCGATCTGGTAACTCTCGTTCGGGCGTTGCTCCATCTTGCGCAGTCGCGCGACCAGCGCCGCATCCAGGCCGTCGCCGCTGCGCTGTTCGGCTGGCGCAAGCTGCAGCCACTGCACCAGCGCAGATGGTGGCTCGCCCGAGGCCAGAAACAGCGCAGCCAGGTGCCGGCGCTGTGCCGGTGTGGGCGTACTGGGCAAGCTGCGGAGCGCTACACGGACCTGGCCGAGAGCGGTGGGAACGTCCAGCCCGGTGGCACGCGCCGCCTCGCTGGTGTCGGGGCAATAGGTCGTGGTGTCCTCGGGCAGATACACCGCCGGATGGCGCCGCATCAGGTCGCAGGTTTCGCCCGACAGGTCCTCTGTGGTGATGATGGTCGGCGCGTACGCGGCCAGCCGGTCCATCAGCGGTTGCAGCCGTGCTGTACCGATATCGCTGCCCTTGGGCAACTGCGACAGATGCACGCTGCCGAGCACCAGCACCTGGGTGCGTGGCGCGGCCATCTCGGCATCCAGTTGCGACAGATCCACCTGCGCCTGCGCGATGCAGGGCGCGATCAAGGCCAGCCACAGCCAGCAATGCGCCGGGCGTTTCAACTGCCTGGCAGACGCGCTGCCGGCATCGAGAAATCGCGCTGCGGCGCGGGCACTGTGCGCGAAGCGCGGTAGGGATGGCTGCATGACGGTCCTTGTGGGTGGGGCTTGGGTTGCGTGGCGGTCTGGCGACGATGTCGCCTGCGTCTGTGCAGCCAGTGTGGCTGCCACCGCAGATGCCGGCGTGGCCAGAAAGTCACGTGGCTAAATGGCAGGGGGCAGCAACTGGGCGCTGCGCCGTTGCTGCGATGGCAGCGCAGCAACAGCTGCTTGTGTGCGGATTTCCGCATACGTGCCAGACACGTGCCACAAGACGCAAGCCGCGCCGTCGCGCACGATGTGGATGAGATCAACCGAGGGCGCGACGATGGACCGCAGAAGCTTTTTGCGTCAGGGCATGGCGGCAACCGCGGCGGTGGGCGCGGGTGCCGCGCTCGCGCTGCCGGGCACGCCGCACACGCCGGCGACGTTGCCGCCACCGGCGCTGCCACGTCTTGAGGCGCTGCCGTCGGCCGCGCATGTCGGCAGCACGCTTTGCCGCTTTCGGCATCTGCAGCAGGACTGGACCGTCTACGAGCATCTCGACAACCCGCAGGGCCAGCTGACGCTGTGGACCGATAGCGGCATGCTGCGCCTGGACAAACGCACCGAGCCGGCCTACCCGGCCGAGGGCAAGCCGTACTTCGGGATGTCGCTGGCCGAGGTGGCGATGGCCGAGGCAGATCTGCTCGCCGACCGCCTGCTGCGCGATGGCGACCCGGACGAGGCGCAGGTGCGCGATGTCGCGCCGCCGCCGGCCTCGCTGCTCGACCCCAAGGACAATGGTGGCCGCTGGCCGTGGACCACCTTCGTCGGCACGCGCGAAGGCCTGGACACCATGCCGATCCTGCCCAACGGCCGCAGCCGCACCTCGCGGCCGGAACACGCCTTCGCCGAGCTGGGCGAAGAGGCGCTGATCAAACGGCGCGAGGAAGGTCTGCTGGGTGGCTGGATGCCGGCGGTGCGCAAGGTGATGCGGCGCGAAGGCGAGGTCGATAGCTGGTACGACGTGCTGGTGTTCGCCGATGTGCGTGCCAGTGATCGCTTCGTGGTGCAGACCTGGCATCGCACGATGCACGTACGCGGCGGCGAGATCGTCGGCGTGCATTACACCCACAGCTATCCCGCGTTTGCACCGTCGCGCAAGCCGGCCACGGCTGAGCAGTTCTACGCGGCGTTGATCGACTTCGCCGCGTACTGGCAGCAGGCCCTGGACGGCACGGTGCAGGCGCAGCTGCCCGATGCCAGCTGGAACGACATGGCGCAGTTCGCCTTCGCGCGCGAACTGGTGGTGCGCCCCGGTGGGGACTATCCGAAGTACGGTGCGGTGGAGCGCGACTACTACGGCAACGAGTACGACGGTTTCCAGGACACCTTTACCAGCTCGTTCTACGCCAATCTGGAATGGGGCCGCTTCGCGCAGGCCGCTGCGGTACTGGACAACTACTTCGACGATTTCGTGCAGGACGATGGCCTGCCGAACATGCGCGGGCCGGAGGTCGGGCAGTTCGGGCTGACCCTGTCGCTGCTGGCGCGCTATCTACGCTATACCGGCGATGCGGCGCGGCTGCGCCGCCTGCTGCCCAAGATCGCCGCCACCGCCCAGCTGCTGTGCGAGCTGCACGACCAGGCGCTGGCATTACCGCGCAACGCGCATGGCCATGGCCTGCTGCACGGCTGGAACGAATCCGATGCCTGCCTGTTCCCCGACCCGTCGCTGTGGTGGAAACCGTATTACGCCAACAGCGCGCTGACGATACGCGGCTGGGAAGACATCGCCCAGGTCTGGAGCACGCTCGGTGGCGATGCCGGTCTGGCCACGCAATGGCAGCATCGCGCCACGCAGTTGCGCGCACGGCTGGAGGCCAGCCTGCGTGCCAACGTGCGCCGCGATCTGTCGCCGCCGTATATCGGCCCGTTGCCGGGCACCACACTGACGTTTCGCCAATCGCTGCTGCAGGAAAAGCCCAGCGAGCAGCAATGGCCGCACCGTGCGTATGCGGAATTGCTGCAGGCCGATGTGCTGCCCGACGACCTGGCCAACCTGGTGATCGATTGCCTGCGCGGCCATGGCGGCACCAGCATCGGCGTGGTGGCCAACATCGCGCCGCCGGAGCCGGGCAGCCGCGATCTGCTCGGCTTCATTTCCTACGGCTATGCGCAACAGCTGCTGCGGCTGGATCGTATCGAAGAGTATCTGTTGTTCGTCTACGCGCACCGCTACCAGGTGCATACCCGCGGCAGCTGGACCGCCGGCGAGGTCAGCGGCATCACCGGTGGCATGCCGCTGTTCTGCATCCCCGCGCAGATGACCATCCCGTTGCTGCTGCGCTGGATGCTGGTCAGCGACGACAGCGCAGGCGAGCAGTTGTTCCTTGCGCGTGCGCTGCCGCGCGCATGGCTGGGCAGCGGTGCAACAGTCGGTATCACTACGGCGCCGACGCGCTGGGGCAAGGTCACGCTGACGCTGCGCGCAGACGTCGATGCGCACCGCATCGACGCGCAGGTGCAACTGCCGGAGCACGCGCCCAAGCGCACCTGGCTGACGCTGCGCGCGCCACAGGGCACACGGCTGGATCGCGTGCTTGTGGACGGCAAGCCGGCACGTTTGCAAGGCCCGCATGCGGATCGCGTGGCCTTGTCTGGCAGCGCCGCCGTGGTGACTGTGCAGGCGTGGTACATGTGATCGCGGGCAGCGCATCGCGCTGTCGATACGGTGCAGTCACTCTCGTGCGCATCGGCATCGTGAGAGACCAGGGCATCGCCGATTAACCCTGTCAGCATGTAAGTCGGCACC
Organism: Xanthomonas arboricola pv. juglandis; assembly: GCF_001013475.1. Lineage (GTDB taxonomy): Bacteria > Pseudomonadota > Gammaproteobacteria > Xanthomonadales > Xanthomonadaceae > Xanthomonas > Xanthomonas arboricola. The sequence continues at coordinate 645,372 of NZ_JZEF01000001.1, forward strand.
AAGAGCTGCTATGCCGAAAAACATGGGCAAGCACGCGAATTTCCGCATGCAGTCTGGATAAATTCATCAAGACGTGGTCTTGCCGTTGCCGCAAGCTTTTTTCGCGTGGCCCGTCAGTCATCGGGTACGTGCTCTCAGGGGGAGAGCCGCCCCGCCGTCTTGCGTGGAGACCTGCCGTTTTGAGCGGCAGGTCGGTGCCTTTGTTTCTGTCGTGATCGATCTCTCACCTCGCGCTGCCGTAGTGCGGCTTGGCCGTGCGCGCAGGTGGGCCGTTGTCTCCGTGAAAGCACAAGGACTCCCGATGTCGCCCAGCCGTTCCACTGTCGCACCGCAGTACCGTCTTTTCAGGACCACCACGTTGGTCAAGGCAATCGTCTTCGGCTTGTCCATCACCGCGCTGCCGGTGTCCGCGCAGCAGCGTGCAGACAAGGTCGACGATGCAACCCAGACGCTTGATCAGATCAACGTCACCGGCACCCACTTGCGCCGTGTCGATGCGGAGACGGCCAGCCCGGTCATCGTGGTCGACCGGCAGCGCATCGAAGACAGCGGCAAGAGCACATTGGGCCAGTTGCTGCAGCAATTGCCGGCAATGGCCGGCTTCATGCCTGGCCCGGCGCTCAACTCCGGTTTCAGCCATGGCCGCGCGCTTGTTTCGCTGCGCAATCTGGGCCCAGAACGCACCTTGGTGCTGGTCAACGGTCATCGGATGGCCGGTCCTGCAAGCAGCGTTGCTTCGGCGCCCGGCGTGGATGTCAATGCAATTCCGGCATCGATGGTGGAGCGTGTGGAAGTGCTCACCGATGGGGCCTCGTCGGTGTATGGCTCCGATGCCATCGGTGGCGTGGTTAATGTCATCCTCAAGGACAGGTACGACGGCTTCGCCGCGACGGTCGACTACGCACAGAGCACGCATGGCGATGCCAATAGCCGCACGCTCGGGCTGGAATGGGGCAAGACCTGGGAGCGTGGCGGGGTGATTCTTGGGCTCAGTCGCAATTCGATGAATCCGGTGTTCAATCGCAACCGCAGCTATGCCGCCAAGGCAGTGGAATATCTCGATGGCCAGGTCAGCGAAATCCGTGGCGGCAATACGCGCGCGTTCATGAGCGATGGCCGCGTGCTGACGCCTGCGCAGGGCGTTGCACCCGGTCCTGTGGGTGAAGAGGCGTTTCGTCCTTACCAACGCGCAACCGACAGCTACAACGTCTACGACGCGCAGTATCTGATCACCCCGCTCGAGCGCACCAACGCCTCGTTGCACGGCAGTTTCGAGTTCACTCCGAACGTGCAGGGCTACATGGACGTGTTCTGGACCCGCAGCAAGACCACGTCGCGGCTGGATGCGTTCGACATGGAGATGCAGGGTGCGGCCGACAATTACTACAACCCGTTCGGCGATCAATTGGACCGCTACCTGTTGCGCTCCACACAAGCCAATACGCGCGTCTACACAGCCACGATGTTCCAGACCAATATCGTGGCCGGCTTGCGTGGCCGTGTGGAAGGCAGCAGCTGGCAGTGGGATGCCGCAGCCGGTTATGCGCGTTACAAGGACACCCTGGTGCGCACCGGTTTTTCGATCGCCTCTGCGTTGAACAATGCAGTGGGTGCGTCGTTTCTGGACAGCGATGGGGTGGTCAAATGCGGTGCGCCGGGTGCGGTGATCGCCGGTTGCACGCCGATCAATATCTTCAACCCCAACGACCCCGCCACCATCGCCGCGTTGCGCGGTACGCAGCGGGCGGTGGATCTGATCGACGAGAGCCAGATGCGCTTTGTCGATATCAGCGCCAATGGCGATCTGTTCACGCTGCCCGCCGGGATGGTGCAGGCCGCCGTCGGCCTGGTCTATCGCACCAACAAGTTCGCGCAGGGCACCAGCAGCGACGTGGCGGCCGCCGATGCCGATGGCAACTGCGACTACAACGACGGCTGCATCCTCAAGCAGGGGCGCGAGGAATCGGTGCGCGAGGCGTATGCAGAATTGCTGGTGCCGTTACTGAAGGATGTTCCATTCGCCAACACTCTGAACTTGAATCTGGGCTCGCGCTATTCCAAATACGACGCCTGGGGCGCCACCACCAACAGCAAGGTCGGGATCGAATGGCGGCCGGTCGCCAACCTGCTGGTGCGCGCAACCGGTTCGCAGGTATTCCGCGCGCCTGCGCTGGGCGATCTGTACGGCTCGCCGTATACCGCGGTGGTCGACAACACCGGCGAGTTCCAGGACACGTGCGAAGGCCTCACCGGTACGCCCAATCCGGCCTGCGCGAACGTCCCCAACGATGGCAGCTTCACCAACACTGCGCAGTTCAACGTGGTGACGTCGGGGGCGAACAATATCGGTTTTCAGCTGGAACCCGAGCGTGGTCGCTCCTACAACGTCGGTATCGTGTACGACCCGGATCAGGTACGCGGGCTGTCGCTCAACGTGGACAGCTGGCGCGTGGTACTGGACGACATGCTGTCCGGTGTCGGACTGCAGCAAGTGGTCAGCGATTGCTTCGAGGGACGCGACGCCGCGTTCTGCCCGTTGATTCAGCGCGATGCGGCAGGTCAGCTGACCCGTGTGTCGGTGCCGTTTTCCTACAACAGCGGCAAGGTGGATATCCGTGGCTACGATGCCGGCATCCACTACATCCTGGCCGATACCGCGTGGGGCGACTTTACGGCAGGGTTGGATGCGACATTCTTTTCCGACTATCGCTTCGCGGGCGATGCGCACAACTATGTCGGCGAAAATTCCGGCTGGGGCAACATGCCGCGCTGGCGCGCGGTGGTCAATCTGGCCTGGGACAACGGGCCGTGGCATGCGAGTTGGACCACCCGCTATCTGGGCCGCACGGTCAACGGCAGTCAGTACGAAGATTTCTGCGCCGATACCAACGCCGATGGCAGCTGCCGCTACTTTCAGATCGGCTCGGTGGTGTACCACAACGCTTCGCTGAGCCGGAAGATCTCTTCCCTGCACAGCACGCTGGCCATCGGCGTGGACAACCTCGCCGACCGCGCCCCGCCGCGTTTCTACAGCTATTCCAATGCGGCCAACACCGATGCCACCACCTACGACACCTTGGGCCGCTACTTCTGGAGCAGGTTGCGGGTGGAGTTTTGAATTGCCGGTGCAGAGGTTGATCGCGTGGACTTGCAGCTTTCAAAACGCCTGCGCCTGCGCAGATCCGGCGTGATGGCGTTCCTGTATCGGTACCGGCGCTGGCTGCGTGCGACGCCGCGTTGCGGTGCGGCAGCGCTGTTCTGGTTGGGCGCGGTCTTGAGCGTGCCGTCGGCAATCGCCAAGGACATGCAGGATGTGCCGATTGTGATGACCAACGCGGCCATTGGCGAGCCACGTTTTCGGGGGCTCGCGCATCCGGTGCCGGACAGCGGTGTGGCATTCGCGCCTGGCGGACAACTGGCAAGGATCTATGCCGCCGATATCGCCCACGGAGCAGGGCAGGCGCCGGGCAAGGATTTCTGGATCGACCGCATGCTGGCGCGCGAGGGCGAGGGCGAGGGCGGTGGTGCCGGCGACGACAACACGTGGCTGTTCACCCGCGGACGCGCAGCCTATCTGGCCGATCACCAACCCGCGCAACCCGGCTTTGTCGGCCAGGTGGCGTACTGGCATGCCACCGATTACGACGCGCTGCTGCGCATCCAGTCCACGCAAGCCACGCAGCCGGTGCAGTGGAAAGAGGACGCCACGCAGCGACGGCAGACGCCCAGCTATTTCAGCAGCGTGTTCGAGGATGCCAGCGCAGGCGTGCGCATGCGGTTGGTGAAGTACATCACCGAGCAGAATGTCGCAGTGGCCAGCATCGCCTTGTCCAGCCTGGATGGCGCGGCGCATACGCTGTCGGTACAGGCGCTTTCGCCGCTGGCGCAGCATGCGGACGGTAATGAATTGACCGGCGCCTTCGATGCCTACAACGCGATCACCACGGTGTTTGCGCGGCTGTCCGGCGACGGTTTTCGGGTGGACGGCACGCGTCTGCTGCGCGAGGTGGCCGTGCCCGCCACCGGCGAAAGCCCGGCAATGAAGCTGCAATTGGGCCTGCTCACGCACGAATTGCCGGAAGCGCGCGCCGAGTACACTCGCATTGCCGAGCAGTCGCCTCAGCAGGCGTATCAGCAGCACGTCAGCCATTACAACCGCTGGTGGGTGGACAACCTGCCGTATCTGGACACGCCCGACGAGAACATCACCAAGAGCCTGTTCTATCGCTGGTGGGTGCTGCGTTTCAATTTTCTCGATGCCAATGTGCCGGGCAACGATTACCAGTTTCCTGTCGCCATCGAAGGCGTGCTGGGTTACAACAACGCCATCGTGCTGACCACCGGCGTGTTTCTGGACGACCTGAAGTATCTGCGCGACCCGCTGTATGCCTACGGCAGCTGGCTCAGTGCCGGCGAAACCGCCGGCGGCGGCAAATACACCGACAATCCCGGCTCGCCGGAACACTGGTCCAACTCCTATGCGCAATACATCACCGCTTCGGCATGGCGGTCGATGCAGGTGCATGGCGGGCCGGCCGCACTGGCACAAAAACTGGCGCGCTACGGCAGCGGCGATGTGGATGGGGTGCTGGCCGCCTACGACCTCAATCACAACGGCTTGATCGAATACGACTGGGCCACGATGACCGGCAACGATGCCGATGCGGTGTCGTTCGATTGGGCCAGACAGCACGGCCAGATCCGCATGGATCGCACCGAAAGCGCGTATGTGTATGCCAACGCGCAGGCCGCCGCGCAGGCCGCATTACTGGCAGGCGACACCGCGACGGCACAACGCATGCAGGCCACTGCGCAACGCATCCGCCATGCGGTGGTGGAGGTGCTGTGGCAGGACCACAGCGACAGCGCCGACTCGGTGGGCTTGCACGGCGATCTGCTCAAGCACCGCCAGGCCAGCGGGCCGCGCCTGCCGGTGGATTGGAAGGAAACCAACAACTATTACCCCTTCAGCGTGGGCCTGATGCCCAAGCAGGGTGAGCCGGACTACGATCCCAAGTATGTGCGCGCATTGCGGCTGTTCGCCGATGCGGCGCAGTACCCGCTGTTTCCGTTCTATACCGCCAACCAGGTCGATCTGCAGGCGCGCAGCAGCGGCGCCGATGCGGGCAGCAACAACTTTTCCACCATCAATGCGACGGTGGCGTTCCGGCTGCTCGGTGCAGCGTTACGCGAGTATCCCAGCCGGTATCTGAGTGCGCAGAGTTACCGCAAGTTGCTGTACTGGAACGCCTGGGCGCCCTATGTCGATGGCGACAACCGCTACCCGGATCAGAACGAGTTCTGGGCTAAGGGCAGTGCGAACGACGGTGGTCGGATCGGCTACCGCTCATGGATCCACCACACCCAGTTGGGTGCGACCAACTTCAGCATGATCGAGGACGCGATGGGCTTGCGCCCGCGCAGCGACGACAGGATCGAGCTGTATCCGATCGATATCGGCTGGGAACATTTTGCTGCCGAACATCTGCGCTATCGCGATCGCGACCTGAGTATCGTCTGGGACCGCACCGGCACTCATTACGGTGGCAAGGTGGGCAGGGGATATAGCGTGTATCTGGATGGCAGGCTGGCGTTTCGCGTCGACCGGCTGGCGCATGTGATCTACGACCCGGCGAGCGGGCAGGTGAGCGCAGCGCCGGATGCTGTCAATCGCAATGGTGTGGCGCAGGTGCTCGAGGCGCATCCCATGCAACTGGCGTCGATGTCGCAGGTGCGCTTTGCCGCGACCTCGCGCACCGCGCAGATCCTGGACAAGGCCGGCATGGACGTAGCACTTCCCACAAGCGCCAGCCGCAATCTCGCCGAGGGCGTGCATGTCACCGCCAGCTTCGCCGCACCCGGTTTCCCGGCTGACGCAGCAGTGGATGGCAGCACCGCCAATACGCCGTTCTGGGGCACGGTTGGCTCCCCATCGGCCAGCGACTGGATTGCGCTGGAGCTGGATAAGGCGCGGCAACTGGATCAGCTGGTGGTGTATTTCTATCGCAGTTCTTCGCCCGCCGGCGAGCAACATGGCTTTCCATCGGGAACCTGTCCCGGTTACGTCGCGCCATGGGTCTATGTTGTGCAGTACCAGGACAACGGCAGCTGGAAGACCGTGCCAGGGCAGGTGCGCGATGCACCGTTCGCGCAAGGCAATCGCAACCGCATGCGCTTTCCGCCGATCCGTGCGCGTGCGCTGCGTGTGGTGGTGACCCATGCCGGCAGTGCGCGGACCGGCATCAAGGAAATTCAGGTCTTCGACAGCGGCTTGCCGGTGCCTGCAAGCGCCGGCAATGCGCCGCCGCAGGTGCAGGCGTGGCAGCTGGACGATCCCGGTTCCGATGGCAACGTGGTGGTGAATGGCCGCGTGGGCGACGACGGCTTGCCCACTGACGCGTTGCAAGTGCATTGGCAAACACACCACGCGCCCGACGGCGGCGAGGCACTGTTTGCAGATGCCGCCGCACTGCGCACGGCGGTGCGCTTTACCCGTGCAGGGCGCTACTCGCTGCGGTTGCTTGCCAACGATGGCGCGCTCGCCGGCCATGCCGATGTGCAGGTGGATGCGCCCGAATCGCCGGCGCTGCAGCAAGTGCCGTTGCAGGGCATGGCCACTGCCAGCGCCGAAGTCACCAGCGCGCATCACCGCGTGGAGGCGCTCAACGACGGCTTCATTCCCGCTGCGGGCAGTGTGCCTGGCAATACGCGTCGCTGGGGCAGTTATGGCCGCGCGCAGCCTGCATCGGTCTGGTTGCAGTACCGGTGGCCACGGCCGGTGCGGGTGTCGTCCAGCACGCTGTCGCTGTGGGACGACCAACCCGACGGCGGCGTCGCACCGCCCTCCAGCTGGACGCTGCAGTTCCTGCGCGACGGGCAATGGCACGACATCGTCGCCGACGGTGGTTACCCGATTGCCGCCGTCGGCGCAGTGAGTACGGCACGCTTTGCGCCCATCGTGACAACCGGGCTGCGCGCCGTGCTGACGACCCAAACAACTGCGACCGGGCATGCGGCAGTCGGCGTTGACGAATGGCAGGTGCTGTCCGAGTTGCCCAAGCAGCTTGAGGCGATCGATCTGCGCACTGCGCCCGGGCAACTGCCCACGCTGCCGCAGGAGGTTAGCGCGTTCTTCGCCGATGGCAGCGCGTTGCCGGTGGCAGTGCAGTGGGCGCAATTGCCAGCGGATCGCCTGAGCGGCGAGGGCGCAGTGGAATTGCAGGGGTTGGTCGAAGGCGTGCTTCCGGTCAAGGCCACGATCTGGGTGCGCGCAACGCCACCAGGGCAGATCAATACCGTGCAGCCGTTGCCGGTGGTGAGCACGCAAATGGGGCATGCACCCACGCTGCCGGGATTCGTCAGCGTGCAGTACAACGACGGCTCACGCGAACGGTTGCCGGTGCAATGGCCGGCGTTGGCACCTGCGCGCTACGCGCAACCCGGCGAGATCACGGTGACCGGCACGGCCCAGGGGCGTGCACCCACCGGGCAGGTGTCGGTTCCGCTCACGCTGCAGATCAAGGCCGCCACGCCATGACGCGCCTGCTCACTCGCGTGGTTGCGCTTGCATGTGCGTTATCGCTGAGTGGTGTTCCAGCGTGTGCCGCAACGCCATCACAGGGCACGCAACTGCATGCGCCCGGCAACCCGATCCTGGCCGATGGCAGCACGTATTCCGCCGACCCGGCACCGCTGGTGGCCGATGGCAAGCTGTACATCCTGGCCGGGCGCGACACCGCTGCACCCAACCAAAATGCCTTCGTCATGCCCGGCTGGCAGTTGTTCGTCAGCAGCGACCCGGGCAGCGGGCAGTGGACGCATTACCGCGATGTACTGCGCCCGCAACAGGTGTTCGCCTGGGCCGAAAAACGCTACGCCTACGCATCGCAGATCGTGCAGGGGCCGGATGGGCGCTATTACCTGTATGCGCCGGTGCAGCAACGCAGCTCGCCCAATGAGGATCCATTCGCCATCGGCGTGGCGGTGGCCAACAGCCCGCTCGGCCCATGGACCGATGCGCATCCGCAAGGGCCGGTGGTGTCGCAATCGGTGCCCAACCGCAACGCCATCCAGAACATCGACCCGACCGTGCTGGTGGACGACGACGGGCGCGTGTATCTGTACTGGGGCACCTTCGGCGCGTTGTATGGCGTGGAGCTGCAGCGCGACATGGTCAGCTTCAAGGGCACGCCGGTGCGCGTGGAGACGCTGGCCGGCTATTTCGAAGCGCCCTGGCTGTTCAAGCGCAACGGCAGCTATTACCTGGCGTATGCGGCCAACAACGCCGGCCGCGATTCCGCATGTACGCCAACGCTCTACCATGCGTGTATCGCCTATGCCAGCGCGCCGACCGCGCTGGGCCCGTGGACGTATCGCGGCATCGTGCTGCCGCCGGTGTCTTCGACCACCTCGCATCCGGGTATCGTCGCCTTCAACCAGCAGTGGTATCTGGTCTATCACACTGCCGATGCGCAGGGCGGCGGGCATTTTCGCCGCAGCCTGGCGATCGACCGGCTGGAGTGGGACGACAGCACGCAACCGGCCAGCATCCGCACCGTCATACCTACCCGGCGCGTGCAGCCGCCCACATCGCCGCAGCGCAATCAGGCGCCTGCCGCCTATGCCACCGCTTCCAACGGCCCGGACATTCCGCTGCAGTACTGGATGGCCGCGCTCAACGACGGCATCGTCAAGGCCAATCCGCTGCCGCCGCAACTATGGGGAAGCTGGACGCCTGACAATCCACCGCAGCAGTGGCTTCAATACAGCTGGTCGCAGCCGGTGACCTTGGACCGCACCCGCATCGTGTTCTGGGCCGATCAGCCGGCCGGTGCGCAGATTGGCGTGGCACCGCCGGCGCGTTGGCATCTGGAATTTCGACAAGGCGGGCAGTGGCATCCGGTGCAGCCGAGCGACAACTACGGCACGCGCGTTGATCGCTACGAAGCGGTGTCGTTCGCGCCGGTGACCACGCGTTGCATGCGTGTGGTGCTGGATGCCTCCGGCGCCGGAACCCGCCACGCCGCGTTGGCGGTGCAGGAATGGGAAGTGTTGGCGCCGCAGCCGCAGCGTCTGCCTGCAGCGAGCGTTGCCGACAGTAGACACTGCGATGCGCCTTGACGCGGCTGGAAAAAGCGCTGGCGCGCGCACGTCGGCTGGATGCTGGCGACGCTGCGCAAGCGTCGGCGTGCAGGCAGCCCAGTCAGGGAGTGCCCGAGTCGGGCAATCACCGCACTGCCACCAACCACGCTCTCCCATCTCGACCTGCATGACAGGCGCTGATCGTGACCACATTCCATTCCAGGAAAAACGCATGAAGCCACCGCTGCATCCCACACCGACCTCTCGCTGGCACAGCATCGCAGCGGGGTGTCTGAGCATCGCGCTCTGCTCGTTTTCGGCAAGCGCAGTGGCGGCATCGGTAGTGCCCACGCCAACCCCGGCGCAGTACATGCAGGCGATGGGCTTGTCCGATCGCTACGCCTCCCTGGTCGACCACCAACCGACGGCGCCGGTGTGGATCGATGCAGGGCGCTTTCTGTATCGGCGCGGCGTTGCACGTGCCAATCAGGCGCCGGCCATCGAGTACCGCCTGGTGGATGCCGCCAGTGGTCGCAATACGCTGGCCTTCGATCACGCGCGGCTGGCGGCGGCGTTGACGCAGGCCGGTGCGCAGGACGTCGATGCAGCGAATCTGGAGTTGGAACAGCCCGGTCTGGAACAGCAGCGCTTGCGCTTCCAATTGGCGCGCCTCGGTTGGCAATGCGATCTGGCGCGCTATCGCTGCGCGCATGTGCCGGAGCGCGATGTGCCGGCCGAATCGATGGACATGCGGTTGCCGCTCAAGCAGGGCGAGCGTGAGGCCATGGTATCGCCGGATGGTCGCTGGCGCGCCTGGGTGGAGCAGGCCAATCTGGTGATCGCCCCGGTGGGCGGCGGCGAGCGCAGCGTACTCAGTCGTGATGGAAGTGCGGGCGATTACTACGCGCTCGACAGCGTGGTGTGGTCGCCGGATTCGCAGCATCTGGCTGCGTACCGGGTCAAGGCGCCACCGCCGCGCATGGTCTATTACATCGAATCGGCACCGGCCGATCAGGTGCAGCCCAAGTTGCACCAACAGGTCTATCCCAAGCCCGGCGATGTATTGCCGGTGATGCAACCGGTGTTGTTCGACATCGCCACGCGCGCGGCGCATCCGGTGGCGATGACGTTGCTGCCCAATGCCTTCAGCTTGAGCGAGATGGTCTGGTGGAAGGACAGCCGCGGGTTGACCTTCGAATACAACGCACGCGGGCATCAGCTGTATCGGGTGATCGAAGTAGATGCACGCACGGCCGCCGCACGCACCCTGATCGAAGAAACCTCGCCCACCTTTATCGAATACTCCGACCTCAGCGGCGATCATGAGACCGGCGGCAAGCATGCGCGGCGTGACCTGGCCGACGGCGCGCAACTCCTGTGGGCCTCCGAGCGCGATGGCTGGGAGCATGTGTATTTGTACGACGGCCGCAGCGGGCAGGTGATCCGCCAGGTCACGCGTGGCGATTGGGTGGTGCGCAAGCTCGATTATCTCGATGAGGCCGCAGGGCAGTTGTACTTCACCGCCTCCGGCATGCAGGCCGGCGAAGACCCGTATTACCGCCATGCCTATCGCATCGGCCTGGACGGCAGCGGGCTCACTGCATTGACGCCAATCGCCGCCGACCATCAGGTCAGTTATTCGCCGGATGGAAAGTGGTTGCTGGATCTTTATTCGCGTGTGGATCTGGGGCCGGTGCTGGAACTTCGGCGCAGCGCCGATGGCGGCCTGGCACGCACGGTGGAGCGCACCGACCTGAGCCGCTTGCAGGCGGCCGGCTGGCAGCCGCCGTTGCCGTTTCATACCACCGGGCGCGATGGCAAGACCGAGATCTGGGGCGTGATCCAGCGCCCGCAGCAACAGGACCCGAAACAGCACTACCGCGTGATCGAAGACATCTACGCCGGCCCGCAAGGCTCGTTTGTGCCGAAGAGTTTCACCCCACGCGTCCCGGCGTTGACCGGGCTGGGCTTTGCGGTCGCGCAGATCGATGGCATGGGCACCAACAATCGCGCGCGCGCCTTCCACGACGTGGCCTGGCGCAATCTCAAGGACGCCGGCTTGCCGGATCGTATCGCCTGGCATACCGCCGCTGCCGCGCAGTACCCGTGGTACGACATCGGCGGCGGCGTCGGTGTGTATGGCACTTCTGCCGGCGGACAGAACGCATTGGCCGCGCTGCTGTTTCATCCGGAGTTCTATGTGGCGGGCGTGGCCAATTCCGGTTGCCACGACAACCGCATGGACAAGATCTGGTGGAACGAACAATGGATGGGCTGGCCGGTGGGGCCGTGGTACGCCGAATCGTCGAATGTGGAAAACGCCGCACGTCTGCAAGGCCATCTGTTGCTGATCACCGGCGACATGGACATGAATGTCGACCCGGCCAGTACCTTCCAGGTCGCCGACCGCCTGATCAAGGCCGGCAAGGATTTCGATCTAGTGGTGGTGCCCGGCGGCGATCACGGTGCCGGCGGCGATTACGGCAAGCGCCGTCTGCTGGATTTCTTCGTGCGCTGGATGCAGCGATCGCCAACGCCGGAGTGGAACCGTGTGTCGGCAGCGGTGCCGGCGCAATGATGCAGCCCTTGCATGCCACGACCGACACCGCCTTGCTCCGGCGCGTCCACGCGTCGAGCATGCAAGGTTCCGCCGGCGGATGTGCAACGCGCGGCATTACCGGCATCGGTCCCAGGGTCGATGACGCATTTCGATCAGGTAAGCGCCCATCACGGTGCGCTTCGTACTGGAGAGCAAGCTGATGGAAACATCGCACACCCGTGCGTCCCGATGGATGCTTGGCGCTGTCCTGGCTTCGTCCTTGCCAAGTCTGGCGTTGGCCGCAGAGACGGTGGGCTGCCAAAGCCTGTCGCAACGCTATCCCTGGGGCACCGCGCAGCCACTGCGCACCTGGACACCCAACAACACCCAGGCCGATGCCGGAAAGCCGAACAATGCGGGTATCGCCCAGGGCCGGCCCTTCGATGCCAGGCTGGTCATCGCCGTTGGCGAGGCCTCCGCGCAGTCGTGGCGCACGGTCTTGCTGGAGTCCGCCGATGGCTGCCGCCGGCGCTACCAACTCAACTCCTTCGGCGATGGCGATCGCCGCTATGTCGCCACGGTGGCCCAGGCACACCCGTTGCGCAAGGATACGCGCAGCTATGCCACCGAGGCCGCAGCCGACACCGTCACGCCGGCGATGCTGGCAAACGGCTCGGCGAAGAAATACGAAACCCAGCATTTCGCGCTCTGGTACGGCGTCGACACCAGAGGCGAGAGCTACCGCGATGTGGCCAGCCGGGGAGTCGCCTGGAAGGATTTCGTGGCGCAAAGCGCCGCGTGGCTGGAACAGGTCTGGGAAATGAATGCACAGGTGCTCAATGCGCCGATGCCCTATGCCAACGCCGCCAAGCCCAAGCGCATCAACGTGTACGTGTGCGCCACCGGTTTGCCCTATGTGGAAGGCGGCGATCTCACCGATTGCGGTGCCTCCGGCGGTCAGTCCATCGGCGCCACCGCCTGGGCGCTGGGCACTGGGTCATTTTCGATCGCGCATGAGTTCACCCATGTGATCCAGTACTACAGCGGCGGCTATCGCAACCTGCAAGCGGCGGGGTGGTTCTGGGAAACCAACGCCAACTGGAGCGCCTACCAGACCACGCGCATGGACGACCAATGGGTGTCGTATTACTACTCCAATCTGGAAAACGGCCCGTTCTTTCCGCAAAGCCGCTATGGCGCGCATCCCTTCCTGATGTATCTGGACGAGAACGATGCCACCCGGCCGTTGGTCTGGGACATGTGGTTGAAGAATCAGCGCAATCCCGCAGGCGACACCCTGGAAATGCCGGTGCAGACGCTGGTGCGTCTGGGGCAGCAGGGCGGGCAGTTTCCGAACGGATACCGCTCGTTCGCAGAGATGGTCGGGCGTTATGGCGCACGCCTGGCGGCGTTCGATTTCGCGAGCCAAAAAGCGATGCTCGATATCGGCAACGGCAATGCTGCCGGCAAGCGCTACGTGACGCTCAAGCCGCTGTCCACGCGCGGCAATTACGCCTCGTCGCCGGAGCGCCCGTTGAATATCTACGGTACGCACGTGATTCCGCTGACGCCGGATGCCGCTGCCACGTCGATCGCGGTCAGCTTGAAGGGCAAGACCAATGCCGATCAGGCGTCGTGGCGGTTCACCGTGCTGGCCCTGGATGCGCAGTCGCATCCGCGCTATACGCCGCTGGCCGCAGTGGAAGGCACCGCCTCCGCCACCGTGACCTTTCCGCTGCAAGCCGGAAGCGGCACTACCTACTACCTGGTCGTGACCGCTACGCCGTACCGCTATTCGGTGGTTCCCACCGGCGAAGAACAGTTGGCCGGCAAGACCGCAACGACCTTTCCCTACGAGGTCGGCATCCAGGGCGCAACGCCCTTGGTTGGCCCCGCGACGACCTGCTACGCCTACAAAGGGACCGACGGCCTGGATCGGAACTGGAACACCAACGGCCACAACTTCGAACCGCAACCCTGTCGATAAGTTGACTTGCGCGCGTTCGCCGACGGCTGTGCGGATGCGCTGGTTTCGTCAATAGCGAGGTGGCCCATGCAAGAGATCCGTTGGTTGTCGTTCCGATCGATTCCCTTTCTGGTTTGCTGGACCACCTGCGCAAGCTTGCTGCCGGCGCTGCAGGTGCATGCCCAACAGGCAACCGGCGCGGTCTATGGCGACGTGGCGGCGGATGCAGCGGCCACCTCGCGCCTGGTCATCCGCAATCTCAACACCGGCGCAAGCCAGACGCGCACACCCGGCGCCGATGGCAAGTTCAGCGTCACCGGCCTTGCTCCCGGCGCGTACCGGGTGGAGTTGCAGATCGGCGGCCAGCGTCCGGTCTGGCGCGATGTGCTGGTGCGGCCGGGGAGCGCCACGCCGGTACCCGCGTTCGTTGCTGCCGATCTCAAAGGCCTCACCCTGGAGACCGTGCAGGTGCATGCCGATGCAGTGAACAATGCGCTCGACAACACCGTGCCCATCGACGTCAGCACGCCGGTGTTGGTACGTCAGTACAACCAGGCGTTGTTTCGCAAGACCGGTGTGGACACCAGCGGTGCCAGCGATGGCGGCAGCTACGCCAATCTGCTCACCCAGCTGCCGCAGATGTACATGTCGCAGGTCACCTCGGGGCAGGGCTCGGGACTGGCTTCGTTCAATGGCGGCTCGGGCACCGAGACGCGTTACTACATCAACGAGTTCGACACCACCTTCGACTACACCGGCGCCGGTGCAAGCTCGGTGCCGGGCGACATGATCGGCTCGGCGCAGGTGATCGCCAATGGCGCCTCGGCCAAGTATTCCAACGCGATGGGCGGCTCGGTCGCGGCCACCACCAAGACCGGCGACAACACCTTGCGGGCCGGTTTCGCGTCGTCGATCGTGCTGCCGTCCTCGCGCGTGCTCAACCCCAAGGTTCGTCCGTACTTGATCGAACAGCGCGACGGCGTCAATCGCTATTACTACCAGGACCTGAGCACCAACGGCCAGACCGAGACCGCGTTCAACAACACCTACAGTCTGTCCGGGCCGCTGATACGCGACACGCTGTTCTTCAATGTGGTTGTGCAGAACAATCGGCCGCAGGCGCAAGCGCAGTTCATGGCAGGGGAAATCGGCGACGAATGGCGCACCACGCGCGCTGCCTACAACAATCCCGCGGCCAATCTCAGTTGGGTCATCAGCGACGCCCAGCAATTGGACCTGACGGCTGCGCAGTCCGATCGCAAGAACTACACCCGCATCGACAGCCTGGCCGAGCCCTCCAATCCGGATGCGCAGCGCAGCTATCTGCGCGATGTGCTGTTCCAGAGCGAGGATGCCTTCTACCTGGGGCGCTACCGCTGGCAGATCAACCAGCGCATGGATCTGTCGTTGATGGCCGGATACTTCAGCCACATGGAAAAGAACACCTTTTCCGACGCCGGCCTGTATGCGGTGCGCATCGACGAGCCGGGCGGGGTCGAACATGTCCTGGCCAGCGGCATGCGCGATTCGCAGGAACCGGCCAACTACCGCAAGCGCGGTTTCCGCGCCGACTACACCTGGCAGCTCGGTGCGCACAAGCTGCAAGTCGGTGCGGAACATTACGACCTGTCGTTCGACAGCTTCAATGTCTACGGCCGCAACGGCAACTACCGTTACCTCAACTATGGCCGCCCCACCGAGCGTGCGATCGTCGGCGATCTGGTGGTGCCGGCCGATACGCCGGTGCTGCTGACCCAGGTGTTCAACAGCGGCGGCATCCTGACCCAGGTCAATCGTGGCGCCTACATCGAAGACTACTGGCAGGCGGCCGAGCGCTGGGTGGTCTACGGCGGCCTGCGTCGCGACAACAGCGGCGCGCGTCTTGCCAACGGCCGCAACGTGCTGGGTCTGTACACCACCTCGCCGCGACTCGGCGTGTCCTGGGATGTGCGTGGCGACAGCTCGATGAAGCTGGGCGCCAGTGCCGGCGTGTACACCATGCCGGTTCCCGGCGTGATCCTGACCAGCCTGTTCAACGATTTCAGCGATGCCTACGTCGCCTACACCTACAGCGGCATCAATCCGGACGGCACACCGATCGCGCCGCAACAGATCGGCAGCTACACCAACGCCAGCATCATCGGCGAGCCGGTGGCGATGACCTCGCGCAATCTGCGCAATGCGCGCCAGGACAGTTACACCGTGTATCTGCAGGACAATCAGCTGTTGCCGCACTGGTCCGGCACGCTGGAATTGAACCACTCTTCGGTCAAGCGGGCATTGGCGGTGTGGAACGATCTCAACAGCAGCTTGTCCAGTCCCGCCTATGTCTATCTGCAGTCGCTGGGTTATGCCGACCCGCACCTGGGCAACAACATGCTGATCAATCCCGGCAGCGCCGTGGTGATCGACAACGATCTGGATGGCGACGGGCAACGCGAACGGGTGTCCATTCCCGGCAGCGCCACCGGGCTGGCCAAACCGCGTCGCGAGGCCTATAGCGCCAGCCTGGAACTGGTGCATCCGGAAACGCCAGAGCAGCCGTTCTTCCTGTTGTTCGGCTATACCTGGAAGCACGTCTATGGCAACTACGAAGGCTATTACGGCGAGACCAACGGCAACGTGCTGGGCGCGCCGAATTTCCGGTATGGCGCGTTGTCGGCCGGCAGCAGCGGTGCATTGCCGGCCGATGTGCGGCATGTGCTGCGCCTCAACGCCTCGCATACCTTCGGTGCGAGCGGTCTGTCGTTGGGGTTGGGGGCGGTATGGCAGAGCGGGGCGCCGCGCTCGTGCTACAGCCAACATCCCGATCCCACCGATGCGGCCCACGACGCCGGTCTCTCGGCGTTCTACTGCGACGGCGTGGCGGTGTCGCGCGGCAGCCTGGGGCGCTTTCCCAGCTGGTGGACGCTGGATCTGAATGCCGCTTACGAAAAGCACTGGGGGCCGCAGACGCTGCGGCTGGAACTCAATGTGGGCAACCTGCTCAACCAGGACACCGAAATTGCCTCGGTGCCATTCTACGGCGCATACGCCGGCACTGTAGATGGAAGGCCGACCTGGGAACGCGATCGTTACTACGGCGCCAAGACCGCTCTTTACCCGCGCACGACCGGCGTGATCCTGCGCTACAACTGGAACTGAGATGCACGACGACAGCTTGCCCAACGTATCGACCAACGCATCGCCTACGCATGCCGCATGTCCGCATGCTGCGGCACCGGCCAACGACGGGTTACCGGCAGATGCCTCGCGTCGCCGTGTGTTGCAATGGAGTGCGCTGCTGGTGGCAGCGGGGTGGCTGCGGCTGCCCCTGGAGGCGGCGGCCAGCCAGGCCGGCGCGGTCACCGCAGTGCCTTTGCAGGCGGTCAGGTTGAAGCCCTCGCTGTTTCTGGAGTCGTTGCAGACCAATCGTCGCTATCTGCTCGAACTCGAGCCAGACCGGCTGCTGCACAATTTTCTGCATTACGCCGGCTTGCCGGCAAAAGGCCCGGTCTACGGCGGTTGGGAGGGTGACACCATCGCCGGACACACGCTGGGACATTATCTGAGCGCGTTGTCGAAAATGTATGCGCAAACTGGCGATGAGGCGCTACGCACACGCGTGGACTACATCGTGACCGAACTCGCGCGCGCCCAGGCGCAGGACAGCAGCGGCTATGTCGGCGGATTGACCCGCAAGAACGACGCCGGCCAGATCGAAGCGGGCAAGCAGGTCTTCGAAGACCTGCGCGGTGGCGTGATCAATGCCAGCGCCTTCAGTTTGAATGGCAGCTGGTCGCCGCTCTACACCGTGCACAAACTCTTCGCAGGCCTGCTCGATGCTCAAGCGCTGGCCGGCAATGCACAGGCGCTGCAGGTGCTGCAGCCGCTTGCCGGCTATCTGGCCGGCATCTTCGATGGACTCAGCCAGACGCAGATGCAGGCGCTGCTGGATAGCGAGTTCGGTGGGCTCAACGAGTCGTATCTGGAGTTGGGCGCGCGCACCGGAGAGCATCGCTGGGTGGCCATCGGCCAGCGTCTGCGTCACGACAAGGTCATTGGTCCGGCGCAGTCGGGCAAGGATGCGCTACCGCATCACCACGCCAATACCCAGGTGCCGAAGTTCATCGGTGCCGCGCGGCAGTTCGAAGTGGCCGGCGATGTGGATGCCGCTGCTGCCGCGCAATTCTTCTGGGAGACGGTCACCCACCACTACAGCTATGTGATCGGCGGCAATGCCGACCGCGAGTACTTCCAGGCGCCGGACAGCATCGCCAGTTTCCTCACCGAGCAGACCTGCGAGCATTGCAACAGCTACAACATGCTCAAGCTGACCCGGCACCTGTATCAGTGGATGCCGCAGGCACGCTATTTCGATTACTACGAGCGCACGCTGCACAACCACACCATGGCCGCGCAACATCCGGCCACCGGCATGTTCACCTATATGACCCCCATGATCACCGGTGGCGAGCGCGGCTTTTCGGACAAGTTCGATGCATTCTGGTGCTGCGTCGGCAGCGGGATGGAAGCGCATGCGCAGTTCGGCGATTCGATCTACTGGCATGCCGGCGATGCGTTGTACGTCAATCTCTACATCCCGTCGACGCTGGACTGGCACGACGCCGATGTCGCGATCGAACTGGACAGCGGCGTGCCCGAGAATGGCGATGTGCGGCTGCAGGTGCTGCGTGCCGGTGCGCTGGCGCCGCGTCGCCTCCTGCTGCGCATTCCGGCCTGGTGCCAGGATGAATTTACGCTGCGTCTCAATGGACGGGCGCAGCAGTTCGCAGCGGTGGATGGCTATGTAGAAATCGCACGCCGCTGGATCGCGGGCGATGTCATCGAACTCGCGTTGCAGATGCCGCTGCGCCTGGAGCATGCAGCCGGCGATCCGAGCACCGTGGTGGTCATGCGCGGGCCGCTTGCGCTGGCCGCCGATCTGGGCGATGTGGATGCGCCCTATGAGGGGCCGGACCCGGTGCTGGTGAGCGACGCATCGCCGTTGTCGGAGTGCGTTGCTTTGCCGCAACCCGGTCATTACCTGGTCAATAGCGTGCGTCCGCAGCCGCTGCGTTTCGTTCCGTTCTACGCGCAGTACGAGCGCCACAGCGCGCTCTACCTCAGGCAGATGACCACCGCGCAATGGTCTGCCGAGCAGGGGCGACGCGCGCAAGTTCAAGCCGATCGCAGTGCCTTGCTGACCAGGGCGGTCGACATCATCCAGTTCGGCGACGACGCGTCCGAGCAGGCGCATGGGTTGACCAGCGATACCTCGTTTTCCGGCATGTACCGCCGCCAACAGTTTCGCGATGTCCGCGGCAAGGGCTTCGTCCAGTTCCGCATGCGCGGCAGCGATGCACCGTTGGTATTGCGTCTGCGCTTCTGGGGCAGCGACCGTGGGCGGTTCACCATCCTGGTCGACGGGGTGTCTGCCGTTTCCGTGCAGGTGGATGCAAGCGACATCGTCGACTTCGTCGATCGCGACTACCCGCTGCCGATCGCGATGACACGTCATGCACTGCTGACCCTGCGCATCGAGCCGCAGGCTGGCGACACCGCAGGACCCTTGTTCGGCGGCTGGCTGTTGCATGCCTGAGCGCGCGGCAATGTCGGTGCGGTGAGGACCGGCATGACCGCACTGACGCAGTGGAGCACGCTGCGCACGTTGGCGCCCGGCCAGAAACCATGCTGTTTTCCGCACGCACTGTCGACAAATGCGACAAGACGTGGCGCGTGCGCACAGGCACATTGTGACCAGCTGGTGAAACTGGAGCGCATGGGCGACTTCAGTGCGGAATCAATCTCTCCGACAACGCGCGGTGTTGCGTAATCGATTGCGGTCGCGCGCAGCGCAGGTTGTCTGCGTGTCCACTGTATTGCCGTCGCAACCATCTCGCTGCGACGCGCCGCTGCAATTGCTCTCCACCCGCGCTGGCGCACGCCGGCACGGGCCGGTGTTGCCCGTCGTTTGTCTGCCGTTCGAATCAGGAGCCCCGCATGCCGATGTTGTTGTCGCCTTTTTTCCGGACCACCGTTGCCAATGTGCGCCCGGTGCCGAGCATGCTCGGCAGCGCGTTGTGGCTGGCGCTTGGTGCCACTGCAGCGGCCCCTGCGGCCGCGCAGCAAACCGGCAACAGCGGCGAGGCCACACAAACGCTCGACAGCGTGGTCGTCACCGGCTCGCGTCTGCGCCGCGTGGATACCGAAACCGCCAACCCGGTGGTCACGGTCAGCCAGGAACAGATTGCCGCCACCGGCAAGGCCACGGTTGGCGATCTGCTGCAGGAGTTGCCGTCGATCGCCGGCAACGCCACCAATCCGTATACCAATAACGGCGGCGGCACCGGTGCGTCGGCCATTTCGCTGCGTGGTCTGGGCGACAAGCGCACCTTGGTGCTGGTCAACGGTATTCGACTGGCCTACAACGACGTCAACGCGATTCGTCCAGCATGATCGAGCGCATCGAAGTGCTCAGCGACGGCGCCTCTGCGGTGTACGGCTCCGACGCCATCGGCGGCGTGGTCAATTTCATCCTGCGCAGCCAGTTTGATGGTGTGCAGTTCAGCAGCGACTTCGGCACCAGCAGCGAGGGCGACGGCAACCGGCGCAACTTCACCCTGACCACCGGCAAGACCTGGGAGCGTGGCAGCCTGATCGGCGGCCTGTCGTACCACAACATCGATCCAGTCTCGGCAGCGGCGCGCGACTATTCCAGGGACGCGCTTGCGTTGACCAACGGGCAACCGGTGAAGCAGGGCTCGTCCGCAACGCCCACCGGCACCGTGAATTTCAACGATGGCTCGGATCAGTCCACGCAGCTTGCGCAAGCCAACGGCTGCGGGCGTGTCACCCTCAACAGCGGCGTCAGCGGTCGCGCCGGCCCGGGCGATTTCCACTGTTACAACACCAGTGCCGACTCCTACAACTACCAGCCGTTCAACCTGTTGCAGACCCCACAAAAGCGCACCAATGCGTTTTTGCTTGGCACCTATCGTTTCACCGACAACGTCGAGGGCTACGTCAACACCTGGTTCAGTAAAACCGAATCCGCCTCGATCATTGCGCCGATTCCGATCTTCGCCAACGGCGACAACATCCTGGTGTCGTCGCAGAGTTACTACAACCCGTTCGGCGTGAACTTCGGCACCGATCGCAGCACCGGCACCTCCTACAACGACCTCAACACGCGCGCCACCGTGCTGGGCAATCGCAGCTATCAATACAACACCTACAACTTCCAGATCAGCCCCGGCTTGCGCGGCCGCTTCGGCGACAGTTCCTGGCAGTGGGATGCCACCTTCAACTACGGCAAGGTCAAACAGAAGTCGATCAACAACGGCTTTCTCGACTATGCCGCATTCAATCAGGCCATCGGCCCCTCGTTCCTGGACAGCGATGGCGTGGTCAAGTGCGGCAGCGCGGGCGCGGCAATCGTCGGCTGTACACCGCTGAACTTCTTCAACCTCAACGACAGCGCCAACCTGTCCACCCTGCAGGGCATGGTGGTCAACCCTATCGTGACCAGCGTCTACACGGTCAAGCAATTCGAAGCCAATGCCAACGGCTCGTTGTTCGAACTGCCGGCCGGCACGGTCAGCCTGGCGACCGGCGTCTCCTATCGCAAGGAGCGCTCCACCACCGCCTCCGACCCGCTATGGACCGGCGACGAAGACGGCCTGTGCGGGGTGATCGAATTCTGTTCGTCCACGTTGGCCGGCAGTTTCGACGTCAAGGAGGCCTATGCCGAAGCGCTGTTTCCACTGCTGAAGGACCTGCCCGGCATCAACGCCTTGAACATCACGCTGGGCACGCGCTTTTCCGACTTCAGCTCGGTCGGCAGCAAGACCAACAGCAAGGTGTCGCTGGAATATCGCCCGATCGAGAACCTGCTGATCCGCGGCACGGTGTCGGAGGTGTTTCGCGCGCCCAACATCAACGAGCTGTACGCCGGCGTGGCCGGCGATGCGGCCACCGTCAACGACCCATGCAATGGCTACACCGGTGGCAATAGCGTGGCCTGCGCCAATGTGCCCACCGATGGCAGCTACCAGCAATCCGATGGCCAGGTGTCGGGCAAGGTGTCTGGCGCAGCAGTGGCCGGGTACCAGCTCAAGCCGGAAACCGGCAAGTCCTACGACGTGGGGCTGGTGTACGACCCGCAGTGGATCGATGGGCTGTCGCTGAGCGCGGACTGGTGGCGCATCGATCTGGAAGACACCATCACCACGGTGTCGGCGCAGACCGTGCTCAATCAATGCTTCGCCAACCCGGCCAGCTCCTTCTGCGCGTTGATCCATCGCAACGGCAACGGCACCATCAATTACATCGCCGAACCCACGGTCAACCTGGGCAAGCTGTGGGCCAAGGGCATGGACTTCAACCTGACCTACCGCGCGCCGCGCGCCGCATGGGGCAATCTCAGCGCCGGGCTCAACGGCACCTATCTCACCCGTTACGACGTGCTGCCCGATACCACCGACCCCAGCTCGGTCACCATCCACAATGTCGGCCGCTACACCCAGGCCTACGGCAATTTTCCGCGCTGGCGTGCGCTGGGCACGGTGAACTGGGCGTTGGACGACTGGAGCGCCACCTGGCGCATCCGCTATGTGGGGCACACCGCCATCGGCAATTCGGATCCGGACCAGAGCCTGTCGGCCGATTCCAGCGAGCCGATGGTGGTGCGCAAGATCGGCGCCTACGTCTACAACAACCTGCAGCTCGGCTACGTGGGCGTCATGCGTATGCACGCGCGTGTTGTCGCGATTGCATAGGCGGTTGTTGCAACGGCGCGCGCGGTCTGTGCGCGCCGACAGGAGCTAAGCTGAGCCCATGACCGAGACGTATCCGAGCGAATTGCCCAACGACCACGCGCCGAGCCTGTCGCGACGGCGCTTTCTGGCCTGGAGCAGCCTGGCGGTTGCGGCGGGTTTCCTGCGCTTTCCGGCGCAGGCCAGCGCCGCACAACCCGGCAGCGTGCGTGCGGTGCCGCTGGCGCAGGTGCGGCTCACGCCGTCGTTGTTCCTGGACGCGCTGCACACCAATCGACGCTATCTGATGCGGCTCGAGCCGGACCGGCTGCTGCACAACTTCGTGCTGTACGCCGGCCTCGATCCCAAGGCGCCTGCATACGGCGGCTGGGAGGCGGACACCATCGCCGGGCATACGCTCGGTCACTATCTCAGCGCATTGGCACTGATGCATGCGCAGACCGGCGATGCGCAATGCCGCACGCGCGCCGGGTATCTGGTCGCGGAGCTGGCACGCTGCCAGGCGCACGCGGGCGATGGCTATGTGGCCGGCTTCACCCGAAAGAACGCCGCAGGGAAGATCGAAAGCGGCCGCACGGTGTTCGATGAGCTCAGGCGCGGCAAGATCGACCCCGCGCCGTTCTACCTCAACGGCAGCTGGGCGCCGCTGTACACCTGGCACAAGTTGTTTGGCGGCCTGCTCGACGTGCACGCGCATTGCGACAATGCGCAGGCGCTGCAGGTGGCGGTAAGCCTGGCCGGCTATCTGCAAGGCATCTTCGCCGCTCTCGACGACGCGCAGCTGCAGAAGGTGCTGTCGTGCGAATTCGGTGGCCTCAACGAATCCTTCGTCGAGCTTCATGTGCGGACCGGCGATGCGCAATGGCTGGCACTGGCGCAGCGCCTGCACCATCACGCCGTGCTCGATCCCTTGGTCGCCCAGCGCGACGAACTGGTGCACCAGCATTCCAATACCAACATCCCCAAGCTGATCGGCCTGGCACGCGAGTACGAAGTCACCGGCGATGCAGCATCCGGCGCGGCAGCGCGCTTCTTCTGGCACACCGTCACCGACCACCACACCTACGTGATCGGCGGTAACGGCGACCGCGAGTACTTCCAGCAGCCGGATAGCATTTCGAAGTTTGTCACCGAGCAGACCTGCGAGCACTGCGCCAGCTACAACATGCTCAAGCTCACCCGGCATCTGTACCAGTGGGGTCCGCAGGCGGAGTTCTTCGATTACTACGAGCGCACGCTGCTCAACCACGTGTTGGCGCAGCAGCATCCGCGCACCGGCATGTTCACCTACATGACACCGATGCTGGCCGGCGAAGCGCGCGCCTGGTCGTCGCCGTTCGACGATTTCTGGTGCTGCGTCGGCAGCGGCATGGAGGCGCATGCCCAGTTCGGCGATTCGATCTACTGGCATGACGGGCAGGGCGTCTACGTCAATCTGTATGTGCCCTCCAGCGTGCGCGATGCCGCCGGGCTGGACATGACCCTGCGCAGCACGATGCCGGAGCAGGGCAGCGCCTCGCTACGCATCGACGCCGCGCCGGCCGAGCAACGCACGCTCGCACTGCGCGTGCCCGGTTGGGCGCAGTCGCCGAGGCTGCAGCTCAACGGCCAGCCGGTCGATGCCACCGTCAACGAGGGCTACCTGCGTATCACCCGCGTCTGGCGCGCCGGCGACATGCTCACGCTGTCGTTCGAGATGCCGCTGCGCCTGGAAACCACACCGGACGACCCCGCCTGGGTCTCGGTGCTGCGCGGGCCGCTGGTGCTGGCGGCCGACCTGGGCGATGCGGCAAAACCCTGGTCGGGCAAAACCCCGGCGTTGATCGGCGGCGATGAGGTCTTGCAGCGCCTGCAGCCGGTGGCGGGCCAGGCCGCGTTCGACTACAGCGACGGCAGCCAGCAGTGGCGCTTCTCGCCGTTCTACGCGCAGTTCGATCGCCGCAGCGCGCCCTACCTGGAGCATCGCGACGCCGCTGCATGGCAGCAGCATCAAGCCGAACAAGCCGCAGCAGACGCGAAACAACAGGCGTTGGACGCGCGCGCGTTGGACCGGGTCGCCCTGGGCGATGAAGCCTCTGAAAAAGCCCACGGCCTGCAAAGCGAAAGCTCCTACGCACTGAGCTACCGCCGCCGCGCCGGTCGCGACGCCCGCACCGGCGGCTTCATCGCCTTCACCCTGAGCAACACCACCCGGGCCCGGATCCTGCGCCTGCGCTATTGGGGCGACGAAACCCGCCGCCGCTTCCGCATCCTCGCCGACGGCGAACTCATCGCCAACGAACGCCTGGACGGCAATCGTGGCCTGGACTTCGTCGACGTGGATTACGCCTTGCCTGCAGCGGTCGCCGGCCGCGCCACCTTACAAATCCGCATCGAGCCGGAGACTGGCTACTCCGCTGGGCCCGCGTTTGGTTGTTGGGTGTTGGAGTCGGTTTGAGTGCTGTATCAAGCGCATATCGAAGGGATGACGGGGGAACCCACCCTAACTTTGAAGAGAGCATGGCACCGGAGAGCAAAAGAGGCCACGCCCGCAGCCACTCGAAAGAACTCAGACATGCAACATCAAACCCTTCTCCGCTCAGGAGAGGGGTTGGGGTGAGGGTACGGCGGTGAAGCCGCAGCCTATTTTCAATTGCACAGGCCCCTCGCTTCACCGAATTGAATCCCGCACCAGAGTTGACGTGAAGAGGTGTTGACCGAAGAACTGGTTCCCACGGACAACGGAACAGAGTTCTGTGGCGAGGCTATGGGCGCATGCGCGTGGTGTGCAGCGACGTCTGATCCAACCTAGCGAGCCGAACCAGAACTCTTACGTCTAACTCGTTCAGTGGCAGGCAGCACGACGAATGCCTTAACGAGCACTGGTTCCCCGACATCCCCCCGCCCTGAGTAGCGGCTTGGTTTAGAGTCCCGGGTTAATGATATCGGTGTTTGCCAGATGTTGGGCATACGCAGCCGGCGTCATGCCGCCAATTGCTTTCTTGGGTCGGTCCTCGTTGTATTCGCGTCGCCAGCGTTCGATCTCGGTGCGCGCGTGCAGCAACGTCGGGAACCAGTGCTCGTTGAGGCATTCATCGCGTAGCCGGCCGTTGAAGGATTCGACGTAGGCGTTCTGGTTCGGTTTGCCTGGTTGGATCAGCCGCAACTGCACGCCACGGGCATGCGCCCAGGCGACCATTGCCTTACCGCAAAACTCCTTGCCGTTGTCGGTGCGGATCACCTGCGGCAGGCCGCGACTGTGTGCCAACCGATCCAGGACGCGCGCAACCCCGTGCCCAGAGATCGCGCGCTCCACCTCGATGGCGACCGCTTCGTGCGTTGCGTCGTCCACGATCACCAGACACTTGATCACTCGGCCTTCGGCGGAGCGGTCGAACACGAAGTCCATCGACCACACCTGGTTGGCCTGCGCTGGCCGCAGCAGCGGCTGACGCTCGCCTATTGGCACTTTTTTGCGCTTGCGCCGTCGGACCTGTAGCTGCTGTTCGCGGTACAACCGCTCCACGCGTTTGTAGTTCACGATGCGCCCTTCCTGTCGCAGTTTGAGATAGATCATCCCCACGCCATAGCGACGATGGCGATGCGCCAGCGCAAGAATGCGCTCGCGCAGTTCGCCGTTGCGGTCTTGGCGTGGGCAATAGCGCAGCGCGCTGGCGCTCATGCCGATCACTGCCAGCGCACGACGCTCGCTGGCACCACGCCCGATCCACTCGCGCACCAGCATACGACGCGCCGGTGCGCTCACCACTTTTTTCGCAACGCATCCTTGATCAGGTCGTTCTCGAACAACTGCTCGGCCAGCAACTTCTTCAGCCGCGCGTTCTCGGCCTCAAGGTCCTTGAGCCGCTTGGCATCGGGCACGCTCATGCCGCCGAACTTGCTACGCCACAGATAGTACGAGGCCTCGCTGAAGCCATGGCGCCGGCACAGATCCTTGATCGCCACGCCGCCTTCGGCTTCGCGCAGGAAGCCGATGATCTGCTCTTCGGTAAAACGCTTCTTCACGTCCAATCTCCTTGGGGTAGGGAATTGGACTCCAAACTGAGGTGCTACTCAAAATTGGGGGGACGTCGGTGGCAAGGTCAGCGTTGACGTTCTCTCGCTCGTTGTTCCAGAGCTCTATGCAGGGAAGGGTGGTGTCGCTGCAAAGGCAGCCACAGGCTTGGGCGACGCGTTCAAGGCCGATGATGTAATTGATTACCTGAATTCGACGCGACCAAATCCTAACAGCTTAATTAGAGATGAGGCTGGCTCGGTCGCTAACTCTGAAGTTGTCAATTATTTCAGGGTCGAGGGCGGTGGGACGGGCACTGCTACGAGTAAAAATCGTATTACTGCGAACTCTGATGGTAGTATAAGCATTAATCCCGGCTGTTCTGGTCAGCTTTGTGTAAGTGTGGGGGCCGCCGATCACGCGGTTTATTATCTTTCAAATAAGCGGCCTGACGGTTCTGTCATAGTTTTTGAGGTTGATGCTAGTCTCCATGGTGAAATTATGAATTCCGCTATACCTCAGCGCCCTATTCCGGGCATTCCTAGAGATCCTAAGGCGCCAAAAATTGTGGATCCTAATAAGCCCGGTACAGCTTTAGAGCTTCCTAAGGTGTGGGAGTCATTGCTGGAGAATGGGTCTAGAAATGCAAGGGTTTACACTCATGATGAATTTTTGAAGGAGTTTGGAAAGTGAAATTGAATAGAAGTATTTTTGATGATTTATATAGTGGCGAGAAAGCTATATGTTTTTTTGTGCACCATGGGAAGTGTTACTGGGTTTTGGATCATAAGTACAATTTTTCTCTTGATGCGGAGCGTGATTATAAGGCACACCTTGACAAAGGGAATATAAATAAAGAGCAATACCTGTCGGCTTGTGAGAGCTTTAGGGGTGGCGTACTTAAGTTAAATTCAGAGAATTTCTTTAAATACTTGAAAGTTGATGGTGTGGTCGTAATTTCAAAAGATGATCTCGAAAGAACTTTTTTTTCCGATAGCGCCGGTGATGTTTTGTCAATTTTTAACTCTGTTGAAAAATATTATCTATCTGGGGTTGAGTTGAATGCACATGATTTTAGAGTTGCTGGAAATATTTCAACACTACTTCCTATGTTTTATATCAATTTCGATAGAATGATCTATATGCACTTGGATCATGGTAGATTTCATGAAGATCTTGTTTATCCCGGCTGGATTGCAAAAAATGTTGATTTCAATTTTCTAATACCAGAAAAAGAAAAATATTGGATTGCTAGAGGGGACTGCTGGAAAATTAGATTCATTCAGGGCGCGGTTTAGTTACGTAAAAATTTATTTAACACCTGTGAGTGGATTTTTAACTTTAATTGGGAAGATGCATCTATTTGTATTTATAAATAATAAATGTTTGTACTTGTCGTAGGAATTGACCCGATGACCGAAGCTCGCGTGCGGACCGGTGTCAGTTTCCACGCCAACTGAGTACTAGCTATGAAAAAAGACAGAGGCTTAAGGTTGAAACTCAGTGTCGAACCCGTTGGGACTCGGTCAACCCAATAGTCATGTAGGCCTTGCAGTCAGCGATATGGTGGGGCTAGCACATGTTTGATTGGTTGGGTTCAGACGGTTTATTCGTGTAGTCACGGCTTGCACAGATGCTCTGCCACGCTGCGAAGCGCTTACAACACTTCAGGCAGTCATGACGCAAAGTACTTCAAGAAAGTCGCAATGGTTCGGCCTCGTCGGCTGGCTGGTGCTGTCCTATGCGGTCGCTGGGCTTGGTGCAAAGGCATCCATCCAGGCGGCCAGCTTCTACGCAGAACTTGCGCGGCCGGTGTGGGCACCGCCGGGGTGGTTGTTTGGACCGGTATGGACAGTGTTGTACGGAATGATGGCGGTGTCGGTCTGGTTGGTGTGGCGGCGTGGCAGCGTGGCAGCCGGGCGGGGACGCGTCCGGCGCTGGGCCTGTTCGTGCTGCAGTTGACGCTCAATGGTTTGTGGAGCTGGCTGTTCTTTGCGTGGCAGTTGGGAGCCTGGGCGTTTGCCGACATCGTGGCGCTGTGGCTGGTGTTGGCCGGAACGATCGCCGTGTTCGCGAAGCGGCAGGCACTGGCGGCGTGGTTATTGGTGCCGTATCTGGCGTGGGTGAGCTTCGCGGCTGCGCTCAACTTTTCGGTCTGGCAGCTCAATCCTCAGGTGCTTGGCTGATCTTTCTGCTGCGCTTGCTGACTTGCACAGTGCGTCGCGGCGATGGCGATCATCTACCGTTGATCCGAAGTGATCTGTTGCTTGGCGTAGTGACACCGGCAGCGATGTGATGCACTCGCGCACAAGCGATCCCTCAGCCGCATCGCCTTAGCCAAGTCGCACGACTGCATCAATCCATGCTCGAAACCTGCGCAGCGCCACCCACTGAAGCCGCTCCAAAAGTTTCCATAGCAATCAACTGCTTGTGAGCGCGTCGCTTAAATCCCTGAGCTGCAAGGTTTTCTGTTCTGTTTGCCGAGCACGTGCGCCTGCCCTTTCACGCAGCGCTTGACAGGCCTCGGCCCTGTGATGTCTTTTGCACGCATGCCTAACGCCTCCGCCATCTCCTCGCTTACCTGTCAGCCGCAGCTGCGGCCGGGTGCGGGCGTGGCCGGCATTAGCACCACCATTACCACCGTCACCATTCGCCCGGTGCGGCCCGTCGTTTTCGCGTAACTTCCGAAAACAACGGCCCCGCACCCGGATCAGGATGCGGGGGCTTTCCTCCCTCATCTGATGCGGACGGGGCCTCCCTAACGAGGTCTGTCGATGTCATCGCCTGTTGTTTCGTTCGAACCCGCTGCTGTCGCCGCATCTTCCGCACGCACCGTCGTGCACAAATTCGGCGGCACGTCGGTGGCCGATGCCGAGCGCTACCGGCATGTGGCGCAGTTGTTGCTGGCACGCGACGAGTCGGTGCAGGTCACCGTGGTGTCGGCGATGAAGGGGGTGACCGATGCCTTGATCGCGCTGGCCGAGCTGGCCGCACAGAACCGCCCGGAGTGGCGCGAACGCTGGCATGAAACGCGCGCGCGCCATCGCGGTGCGGCGGTGGCCTTGCTTGGCGAACACTCGGGGCCGACGGTGGAGTGGCTGGACGAGCGCTTCGAGCACCTGTCGCAAATCCTGGGCGCATTGGCGGTGATCGGCGAGCTGCCGCGCGAGGTGCTCGACCGCGTGCAGGGCCTGGGCGAGGTGTATTCGGCGCAGTTGCTGGGCGACCATTTCCGCGCGCTTGGCGAGGATTGTGCGGTGCTGGATGCGCGCGATGTGCTGGTGGTCAACCGTGGCGAACTCGGTGTCGATGTGGACTGGGACACCAGCGCGCAGCGGCTTGCGACCTGGCGCCAGGCGCATCCGCAGACGCGCGTGGTGGTCACCGGGTTCGTTGCGCGCGACCGCGCCGACCGCATCACCACGTTAGGGCGCAATGGCAGCGATTATTCCGGTGCAATTTTCGCGGCCCTATTCGATGCCGATGAGCTGCATATCTGGACCGACGTGGACGGCGTACTGTCGGCCGACCCGCGCGTGGTGCCGGAAGCGGTGCAGCTGGAAACGCTGAGCTACGACGAGGCCTGCGAGCTGGCCTATTTCGGCGCCAAGGTGGTGCACCCGCAGACCATGTCGCCGGCGATCGAGCGCGGTTTGCCGATCATCATCCGCAATACCTTCCAGCCCGAACATCCGGGTACGCGCATCACCGCCAGCAGCGCGGTGAGCGGGCCGATCAAGGGGCTGACGCTGAGCCCGGATCTGGCCGTGCTCAACCTGGAAGGCACCGGCCTGATCGGCGTGCCGGGCACCGCCGAGCGGGTGTTCGCGGCGCTGCGCACGGCGCAGGTGTCGGTGGTGATGATCTCGCAAGGTTCTTCCGAGCATTCGATCTGTTGCGTGGTCAAGCAGCATGAATCCGAGCGCGCACGCAATGCCTTGCTGCAGGCCTTTGCGCATGAACTCACGGTCGGTCAGGTGCAACGTGTGCAGCTGACCACCGGCATCAGTGTGCTGGCCGCAGTGGGCGATGGCATGGCCGGGCAGCCGGGTGTGGCGGCGCGGCTGTTCGAGTCGCTGGGGCGTGCGCAGGTCAATATCCTGGCGATCGCTCAGGGGTCGTCGGAGCGCAACATCTCGGTGGCCATCGACGCGGCGCATGCGACCAAGGCCTTGCGCGCGGCGCATGCCGGCTTCTGGTTGTCGCCGCAGACGTTCTCGGTGGGCGTGATTGGCCCGGGTAATGTGGGTGCGGCGTTGCTGGACCAGTTGCGCATTGCGCAGCCGCAGTTGCTGGGCAAGGCCAACCTGGATCTGCGCCTGCGCGCAGTGGTCTCGCGCGGCCGCATGCTGCTCGACGAGCGCGGCCTGGTCGGCAACTGGCGCGATGCTTTCGCCTCCGCAGCCACCGCGACCGATCTGGAGCGTTTCACCACGCACCTGTTATCCGCGCATCTGCCGCATACGGTGATCATCGATTGCAGCGGCAGCGCAGAAGTGGCCGATCGCTACGCGGACTGGTTGGCTGCCGGCATCCATGTGGTGACGCCGAACAAACAGGCCGGCTCCGGCCCGTTGCAGCGGTATCAGGCGATCCGTGCGGCGGCCGATGCCAGCGGGGCGCGCTTCCGTTACGAAGCCACCGTGGGCGCCGGCTTGCCGGTGATCACCACGCTGCGCGATCTGGTCGATACCGGCGATGCGGTGACCTCGATCGAGGGCATCTTTTCCGGCACGTTGGCCTGGCTGTTCAACAAGTACGACGGCAGCGTGCCGTTCGCCGAACTGGTGACGCAGGCGCGCGGCATGGGCTATACCGAACCTGATCCGCGCGACGATCTGTCCGGCGTGGATGTGGCGCGCAAGCTGGTGATCCTGGCGCGCGAAGCAGGGCGCGAGATCAGTCTGGAAGATGTGCAGGTCGAAAGCCTGGTGCCCGAAGCACTGCGCCAGGCCAGCGTCGAAGATTTCATGGCGCGCCTGCATGAGGTGGATGCGACGTTTGCGCAGCGCCTGGCCGATGCACGTGCACGCGGCAATGTGCTGCGCTATGTCGCGCAGCTGCCGCCGGATCGTGCTCCCAGCGTGGGTCTAGTGGAACTGCCTGCCGATCATGCGTTCGCCAATTTGCGCCTGACCGACAACGTGGTGCAGTTCACCACGCGTCGTTATTGCGAGAATCCGCTGGTGGTGCAGGGGCCTGGTGCGGGGCCGGAAGTCACCGCGGCCGGCGTGTTTGCCGATCTGCTGCGGGTGGCGGCGGGCGAGGGGGCACGCTTGTGAATCAGGCGGTTGCAGACCAGTCCGCGGAGATGCAACAGGTGGCGATTGCTGCGCGCGAGCTTGGCCAGGCACGCGCCTTCGCACCGGCCTCGGTGGCGAATGTGGCGGTGGGATTCGATCTGCTCGGCTATCCCATCGACGGCGTCGGCGACACCGTCAAGGTGCGGCGCATGGATGCGCCCGTGGTGCGCATCGCCGCCATCCGCGGCACCACGGTGGCCCTGCCGCTGGATGCCGAACGCAACACTGCGGGTGCGGCCTTGATGTCGTTGCGCGCGGCGTTGTCGCTGCCGTTCGGCTTTGAAATCGAAATCGACAAAGGCATCGCCTTGAGTTCGGGCATGGGCGGCTCGGCAGCGTCATGCGTGGCGGCGTTGGTTGCCGCCAACGCGCTGCTGGATGCGCCGCTGAGTAACGAGCAGCTGTATCAGCACGCACTCGATGGCGAGGCGGTGGCCAGCGGTAGCCGCCACGGCGACAATCTTGGCCCGTTGTTTTTGGGCGGCCTGGTGCTGTGCACGCTGGAGCGTCTGGTGCCGATCAGCGTGCCGGCGGCGTGGCACAGCCTGCTGGTGCATCCGGACGCGGTGCTGGAAACCCGCCGCGCGCGCGAAGCCCTGGCCGGCGACTATCAGCTGCGCGAGTTCGTCGCGCAGAGCACCAACCTGGCCTTGGTGCTGGCCGGCTGCCATGCCGGCGATGCGGGGCTGGTGCGGGCGGGACTGCGCGATGTGCTGGTCGAACCACGCCGCGCGCCCTTGATCGCCGGCTTTGCCGCTGCCAAGCAGGCCGCGCTGGATCACGATGCCTTGGGTGCCAGCATCTCCGGCGCCGGCCCCAGTGTGTTCGCCTGGTTCGCATCGCGCGCGGCCGCCGACGCTGCCGCCGCATCGGTCAAGGCCGCCTTCGCAGGCGTTGGCCTGGATAGCCAGCACTGGGTGTCCCCGATCGCCAGCCCGGCCGCGCGGTTGCTCGTATGAGCCATCGCGCGGATGTCGTCGTCGATCGATCGCCCGCGCACGGCAGGCAGGCCGTGCAGCGCGCAAGGCACGCTTCAACCGACCACCACCTCGCTGATCTGCATTACCGGCGCAAGATCGGTGTAGTTGGCGATATCGGCCAGGATCTCATCGGCATGCGGCCCGAAGCTGGCGCCGAAGGCCTCCACCGACTCGCAGAAGATATGGCACATGCCGATGAAGGCGGGGGGGCTGCCCGGCTCGCCGCCGCTGATGCCCTTGTCCACCGTATAGCGCAGGCAGGCCGCGCCCATCCGCGCGCTCACCAGCGGCATGTGGGTGTCGCGGTAGTAGGCATGGTCGAAGCGGGCGCCTTCGCGGTACGGGTACATCACGCTGACCTTGATCATCTGCCGGCTCCACTGGAAGGTGCGCGCAGCATAGCGCCGCGCCGCCCTTGCCGGGCGCCCCTGCGGCGCAGCGCGGCCATGCCGCAGTGTCCAGTCTTTTCATTCACGGGCCACGCCCCGTCTTCGCCTTGTCTGGAGTCGTCATCATGAACTTCCTCTCCACCCGTGGCGGCGCACCCGCCGCAAGCCTGAGCCAGGCGATTGCCGCCGGCCTGGCACCCGATGGCGGCCTGTACGTGCCGCAGGCCCTGCCACCGGCACGCACGCTGACGGCAGGTGCCACGCTGGCCGACACCGCCGCCACGTTGCTGCAGCCATTCTTCGACGGCGATGCATTGGCGCCAGAGCTGCCGGCCATCTGTGCCGAAGCGTTCGACTTCCCGGCGCCATTGGTGGCCCTGGGCACGCCCGGCGATTACGCGCTTGAGCTGTTCCATGGCCCGACCGCCGCGTTCAAGGATTTCGGTGCGCGCTTTCTTGCGGCCTGCCTGACCCGCCTGCGGCGTGCCGAAGGCCGGCCGCTCACCATCCTGGTCGCCACTTCCGGCGACACCGGCGCTGCGGTGGCGGCGGCCTTCCATCGCCAGCCGGGCCTGCGCGTGGTGGTGCTGTATCCGGATGGGCGCGTGTCGCCGCGTCAGGCGCATCAGCTGGGCTGCTTCGGCGACAACATCCAGGCCTTGCGCGTGGCCGGCACGTTCGACGATTGCCAGGCGATGGTCAAGCAGGCCCTGAACGATGCCGCGCTGCAGTCGCAGCTGCCGCTGAGTTCGGCCAACAGCATCAGCCTGGGCCGCTTGCTGCCGCAGATGAGCTACTACGCGCACGCCGCCCTGCAGCACCATGCCGGCGCGGGGGCGGCGCTGAACCTGGTGGTGCCCACCGGCAACCTGGGCAACGGGCTGGCGGCGATCCTGGCGCGCGCGCTCGGCGTGCCGCTGGGCCGTATCGCGCTGGCCTCCAATGCCAATCATGTAGTGCCGGATTATTTTGCCGGCGACGATTACGCGCCGCAGCCCAGCGTGGCGACGCTGGCCAATGCGATGGACGTGGGCGCGCCAAGCAACTTCGAACGGCTGCGCTGGCTCTACGACGGCGACGATGCCGCGTTGCGCGAGGCATTCCGTGCGCTTTCGGTGGACGATGCCGCGATCCGCCAGACCGTGCAGCAGCGCTTTGCCCGCTATGGCGAAGTGCATTGCCCGCATACCGCCACCGCCGTGCATGTGCTGGAGCAGCTGCGGGCGGAAGGGGCCGAAGGCGGCACCGGCGACTGGGCGGTGGCGGCCACCGCGCATCCGGCCAAGTTCGAGGGCGTGGTCGAGCCCCTGATCGGGCGCGAGGTGGCCGTGCCGCCGGCGCTGGCCGCGCTGCTGCAGCGTCCCGCGCATGCCGAAACGCTGGCGCCGGACTACGCCGCGTTCCGGCAGCGCCTGCTTGCGGATGCGGCCTGACCGAACGTGTTCAGGGTATTGGGGTTGGAAAGTGCCGCCCATGGGGCTATTTCTAGCGGGTGCGGCCCCAGCGTGGCGCCGCGTCCGATGTGGGTTGGTGCATGTCTTATCGAGTGATCGCCGTTGCCGCCGCGTTGTGCGGGTGGGCAGCGGCTGGAGCGGCCAGCGCGGCCGATGCCATGTCTGCCTCGCCGTTGCCGGCGCTGGGCGCACCGCGTATCGGTCTGGTCGATGCATTGGCGCGGCAGGCGCCATCGCTGGATCGCCAGGTGCTGGCGCTGGCGGCCGAAGCCTTGCAATGCGCGCGGCAGCGCCAGCAGGTGGGCACCGAGCGCGTGCTCAGCGTCATCGACTACAGCCGGCCGTCGACCGAGCGCCGGCTATGGGTGTTCGATCTGGAGCGGCAGCGGCTGCTGTTCCAGGAATGGGTGGCGCACGGGCGCAATACCGGCAACAACCTGGCGGCGAAGTTCTCCAATGACGACGGCAGTTTCCAGTCCAGCCTGGGCGCATTCACCGCGCAGGAGTCGTATACCGGTCACAACGGCTATTCGTTGCGGCTCAAGGGCCTGGAGCCCGGGTTCAACGATCATGCGCGCGACCGCGCGATCGTGATCCACGGCGCGCCCTATGTCAGCGAGGCGGTGATCCGCACGCAGGGCCGGCTCGGCCGCAGCCTGGGCTGCCCGGCGGTGCGTCCGGCGGTGGCCAGGCAATTGATCGATACCTTGCGTGAAGGCGCCTTCGTGTTCGCCTACTACCCGGACCGGGCCTGGCTGCGGCAATCGCGGTTGCTGGGTGGCGGCTGCGGTGCGTCGGTGGCAAGTGCGAATGCGGGCGGGCGCTGAGGCGTTCCGGCTTGCCAGCTGTTAAGTCTCAGACGGTATCGCCGGCGAGGCTGCGCAGCGCCGCGTAATCCAGGATCTGCACCAGATGCAGCTGCGGCAGCGCGATCAACTGCTGTTGCCTGAGTTTGGTGAAGGTGCGGCTGACCGTTTCCACGGTCAGCCCGAGATGGTCGGCGATATCGCTACGGCTCATCGGCAGCGCGACGGTGTCGCCGCTGGCGCCGGGCTGGGTGGAGCGGGCCGCCAGGCGCAGCAGGAAGTGCGCCAGCCGTTCGCTGGGTTGCAGGCGCGCCAGCAGCAGGCCGGTGTCCTGTGCGGCGGCCAGTTCCATGCTGGCGCGCTGCAGCAGCTTGCGTTCCAGCTGCGGATAGCGCTCGCGCAACTGGCGCATCTGTGCCATCGGGGTGCGGCAGACCCGGCTGTCGATGATGGCTTCGATGTCGTGGCGGTGCTGCGGCGTTTCGGTCAGGCCGACATAGTCGCCCGGCAGCACGAAGCCGGTGACCTGACGGCGGCCGTCGGCCAGCGTGCGCACCATGCGCAGCGCGCCGGAAGTCAGCGTATAGACGTGCTGGCGGATGTCGCCGGCGCGCACCAGGGTGCTGCCGGGCGCATAGGACTGGGCGCTGGTGGCCTGGTCGAGCGCGTCCATTTCCTGCGGCGACAGCGCCGCGCAGATGGCCCGGCCGCGGACTGCACACAGCGCGCAGTCGGAACCGCGCGCATCGCTGCGCCCGGACGCGCTGGGCGCCGGGCAGGTCGTGCTGGGGTCTGAAAGCTGCCGGTACATGAGTCACGCACTGCTGGAACGCAGGTGAATGATACGCCATGCGGTCAGCGCGGCCGCCCAGCCGGTAGAATTGCGCGTTCGCCACATTGCCCTGCAGGAGTTTCGCTCGTGATCAAGCCCCGTACGCCGCCCGGCATCATGGAATTGCTGCCGCGCGAGCAGATCGCGTTCCAGCGCATGCTGGACGTCATCCGCCGCAACTACGAGCGGTTCGGGTTCCTGCCGGTCGAAACTCCGGTATTCGAGCTGTCCGATGTGTTGCTGACCAAGTCCGGTGGCGAGACCGAGCGCCAGGTGTATTTCGTGCAGTCCACCGGTGCGCTGGCCAATGCCGCCGCCGCGGCGGACGAAGGTGGCGAGGGGGGCTTGCCCGAGCTGGCGCTGCGCTTCGACCTGACCGTGCCGCTGGCACGCTACGTGGCCGAGCACGAGCACGACCTGAGCTTCCCGTTCCGCCGCTACCAGATGCAGCGCGTGTATCGCGGCGAGCGTGCCCAGCGCGGGCGTTTCCGCGAGTTCTACCAGTGCGACATCGACGTGATCGGCAAGGATGCGTTGAGCATCCGCTACGACGCCGAGGTGCTGGCGGTGATCCACGCGGTGTTCGCCGAGCTGGGCATCGGCGCGTTCAAGGTGCAGTTGAACAACCGCAAGCTGCTGCGCGGTTTCTTCGAAAGCCTGGGCGTGGCCGAGGGCGAGCTGCAGCTGGCGGTATTGCGCGAGGTCGACAAGATCGACAAGCGCGGCGCCGACTACGTGCGCGACACGCTGGTGGGCGAAGGCTTCGGCATCGCCGCCGAGCAGGTCGACAGGATCCTGGCCTTCGTGGCGGTGCGCTCGAACGGGCATGCCGATGCGCTGGCGCAGTTGCAGGCGCTGGAGGCCTCGGTCGCTGCGAGCGCGACCCTGGGCGAGGGCATCGCCGAGCTGCGCGAAGTGCTGGAGCTGGTCAAGGCACTGGGCGTGCCCGAGAGCGCGTACTGCCTGAACTTCTCGATCGCGCGCGGGCTGGACTACTACACCGGCACCGTCTACGAAACCACGCTGACCGACCACCCGCAGATCGGCTCGATCTGCTCGGGCGGCCGCTATGAAAGCCTGGCCAGCCACTACACCAAGTCCAAATTGCCCGGCGTGGGCATCTCGATCGGCCTGACCCGCCTGTTCTGGCAGCTGCGCGAGGCCGGCCTGATCCAGGGCATCGCCGAGAGCAGCGTGCACGCGATGGTGGCGCTGATGGACGAGTCGCGGCTGGAGGACGCGCTGGATATCGCGCGCCGGCTGCGCATCGGCGGCATCAATACCGAAGTGCAGATGGAGCCGAAGAAGATCGGCAAGCAGTTCCAATACGCCGCACGCGCGGGCATCCGCTTCGTGGTGCTGGCCGGCGACGACGAGCTGGCGCGCGGGGTGGTGGCGGTCAAGGACCTGGTGCGCGAGCAGCAGTTCGATGTGGCCCGCGACGAGCTGGCCAGCACCTTGCAGGTGGAGCTGGAGCAGGCCAAGGCGATGCTGGTGGCCGGTAACGTCAACGGCGATTGACGCCTCCGGAAGCGGCGCGATGGCGCCGCCAGGGTGATAAAGACGGTCAGCAGCGCTCACGCCTGCTGAAGCATGCACAGGCCCACTGGCACCTCGGTGTCGGTGGGTTTGTCGTTTCTGGTCCGCCGCACGGTCCGGGACTTCTCTGAGCGCTTTGCCCGTCGGGCTTGTCTCGGGGCCTGCCTTTGCGTTAATGTACTAACACGCTATTACATTAACGCAATGAAACAACGACCCGCCCCCCGCGAAACCACCGACGTCGCCGCCTCTCTCAAGAGGCTGGCCGATGCGCTGGCGTGCCTGAAGGACCCCGGCGCGGTCGAGGCCTTTCTGCGCGACCTGTGCACGCCCGCCGAGCTGGAGGCCATGTCCGACCGTTGGCGGGTGGTGCCGTTGCTGATCAAGGGTGTGCCCTACCGCGAAATCCATGAGCTGACCCAGGTCAGCGTCACCACCATCGGGCGCGTTGCGCGCACGCTGGAACACGGCGCCGGCGGCTATGCCGCGGCCCTGCGCGAGCAAGCCGCGCGCCCTGACGAATCCCACTGAGAGAACAAGATGAGTGCTTCCACGGCAGCACCGGCACGTGACCGGTTGCGTATCGCCATCCAGAAGAGCGGCCGCCTGGCCGAACCGGCGCGCAGCCTGCTGGCGGCCTGCGGGCTGAGCTGGCGGCAGAGCCGCGACAAGCTGTTCTGCTACGGTGAATCGCTGCCGGTGGACCTGCTGCTGGTGCGCGATGACGACATCCCCGGCCTGATCGCCGATGGCGTCTGCGATCTGGGCATCGTCGGGCAGAACGAACTCGAAGAGCAGGCATCCGAGCGCCGCCGCAACGGCCTGCCGGCCGCGTATCACGCGGTGCGCGGGGTCGGTTTCGGCCAGTGCCGGTTGATGCTCGCGGTGCCGGAAGAGTGGGACTGGCAGGGCGTGGCGCAACTGGCCGGCAAGCGCATCGCCACCAGCTACCCGGCAATCCTGGCCGACTGGCTGGAGCGCCAGGGCATCGACGCGGCGGTAGTGGAGCTGTCCGGTTCGGTGGAGATCGCCCCGCGCCTGGGCACCGCCGATCTGATCTGCGATCTGGTTTCCAGCGGCGCCACCCTGGCCGCCAACCAGCTCAAGCCGGTCGAGCTGGTGATGGAGAGCGAAGCGGTGCTGGCCGGTGCGGTGCGCGAGCCGGCCGACGCACGCGCCGCGCTGCTGGCGATGCTGCTGCGGCGCATGGACGGCGTGCTCAAGCTGCGCGACAGCAAGCTGCTGATGTTCCGCGCTGAACACGGCAACGTGGATGCGCTGCGCCGTCTGCTGCCCGATGCCGAGCCGCTGGTGCAGCTGCCCGACGATGGCAACGGCGCGTTGCGCCTGCAGACCATGTGTCATGGCGCGGTGACCTGGCAACGCTTGGAAGAACTCGAACGCGCAGGTGCGCAAGGTCTGATGGTGTTGACGGTGGAGCGCTCGCTGGCATGAATATTCTCGATTGGTCGCAACTGGACGCCGCTGCACGGACGCAGGCATTGACCCGCCCGGTGCAGACCGTGGCCACGCAGACGCGCGACGCGGTGGCTGCATTGATTGCCGATGTGCGTGCACGCGGCGATGCCGCCTTGCGCGAGATCACCGCGCGTTTCGATGGCGTGGCGCTGGACAGCTTTGCCGTGAGCGAGGCCGAATTCGCTGCCGCCGAAGCGGCCGTGGCGCCGGAACTGCGTCAGGCCATGGAGGATGCGGTGGCGCGCATCGACACCTTCCACCGCGCCGGCATGAGCGACGGCTATGCGGTGGAAACCGCGCCGGGCGTGGTGTGCGAAAAGATCGTGCGGCCGATCGGCCGGGTCGGCCTGTACGTGCCGGCCGGCAGTGCGCCGTTGCCGTCGACTGCGTTGATGCTGGGCGTGCCGGCACGTCTGGCCGGGTGCCGTGAGGTGGTGCTGTGCACGCCGCCGCGCAAGGACGGCAGCGTGGATCCGGCAGTGCTGGTTGCCGCGCAGCTGACCGGCGTGCGCCGGGTGTTCAAGCTCGGCGGTGCGCAGGCGATTGCGGCAATGGCGTATGGCAGCGAATCGGTTCCGAGTTGCGACAAGCTGTTCGGCCCGGGCAACAGCTTCGTCACCGAAGCCAAGCAGCAGGTGGCGCAGTCCGGCGCCGCGGCGATCGACATGCCGGCCGGCCCGTCCGAAGTGCTGGTGATCGCCGATGCCGGTGCGCAGCCGGCCTTCGTTGCCGCCGATCTGCTGTCGCAGGCCGAACACGGCCCGGACTCGCAGGTACTGCTGCTGTCCGACAGCGATGCGCTGATCGCGGCGGTGCAGGTGGAGCTCGACACCCAACTGGCGCGACTGTCGCGCGCCGGGATCGCAGGCCAGGCGTTGGCGCAATCGCGCCTGATCAAGGTGCAGACCCTGGACGAGGCGTTTGCGATCAGCAACCGCTATGCACCTGAGCATTTGATTCTCGCGCTGCGCGAGCCGCGTGCGTGGCTGAGCCAGGTCGAAGCGGCCGGCTCGGTGTTTCTCGGCGATTACACGCCCGAAGCGCTGGGCGATTACTGCAGCGGCACCAACCACGTGTTGCCGACCAGCGGCGCGGCGCGCGCCTACAGCGGCGTGAGCGTGGCCAGCTTCCAGAACATGGTCAGCGTGCAGGCCGCCAGCAAGGCCGGCATCGACGGCATCGGCGCATGCGCACTGATTCTGGCGCGGGCCGAAGGCCTGGATGCGCACGCCAATGCAGTGGCATTGCGCATGGGAGTGGCAGCATGAGCACGTCCTCGATTCTGGATCTGGTGCGCGAGGACCTGCGTGCGTTTGCCGGCTATTCGTCGGCACGCACCAGCGCCTTGCAGGGCGATGTGTGGCTCAACGCCAACGAGTCGGCCTGGGGCAATCCGGCCGACCCGGGCGCAAGCACGCGGCGGTATCCGGATCCGCAACCCAAGGGCTTGCGCAGCGCACTGGCGGCGCTGTACGGCTGCACGCCCGAGCAGCTATTGATCGGCCGTGGCAGCGACGAGGCAATCGATCTGCTGGTGCGCGGCCTGTGCGTGCCCGGGCGCGATGCGGTGGTGGTGACCCCGCCGGTGTTCGGCATGTACGCGGTGTGCGCACGCCTGCAGAACGCACCTCTAGTCGAGGTGCCGCTGGTGGATGGACCTGACGGTTTCCACGCGGATATCCCTGCGATCGTCGAAGCAGCGCTGAGCTCGCAGGCCAAGCTGGTGTTCCTGTGCTCGCCGTCCAACCCGGCCGGCTCGGCGATTGCCCTGGACGAGATCGAAACCGCCTTGCAGGCATTGCAGGGCAGGGCGCTGGTGGTGGTTGACGAAGCCTACGGCGAGTTCTCTGACATAGCCTCGGCAGTGAGCCTGCTTGCGCGCTACGACAATCTGGCGGTGTTGCGCACGTTGTCCAAGGCGCATGCGCTGGCAGCGGCACGCATCGGCAGCCTGATCGCCAACGCCGAGTTGATCGCCTTGTTGCGGCGCTGCCAGGCGCCATACCCGGTGCCGACGCCGTGCGCGGCAATGGCCGAACAGGCCTTGTCCGCGCCGGCGCTGGAGGTCACGCGCCGGCGCATCGCCGAGGTGCGCAGCGAGCGCACACGCGTGCACACCGCACTCGAGCAGCTGGCCGGCGTGC
Source organism: Xanthomonas arboricola pv. juglandis (assembly GCF_001013475.1). Lineage (GTDB taxonomy): Bacteria > Pseudomonadota > Gammaproteobacteria > Xanthomonadales > Xanthomonadaceae > Xanthomonas > Xanthomonas arboricola. Next base: position 686,634 of record NZ_JZEF01000001.1, read on the forward strand.
GTCAGGTGTATCCCTCGCAGGGCAACTTTCTGCTGGTGCGTTTCGACGATGCCGAGGCGGCATTCCAGGCGCTGCTGGAGGCCGGCGTGGTGGTGCGCGATCAACGCGCGGTACCGCAGCTGTCCGATGCCCTGCGCATCACCCTGGGCACGCCCGAACAGAACGCGCGCGTGCTGAGCGCGCTGCAACGCACGCAGGAGGCCGCCGCATGACCCCGATTCTCTTCGTCGACCGCGACGGCACGCTGATCACCGAGCCGGCCGATTACCAGATCGACGCCTACGAAAAACTGCGCCTGGTCGACAACGTGATCCCGGCGATGCTGAAGCTGCGCGACGCCGGCTATCAGTTCGTCATCGTCAGCAACCAGGATGGCCTGGGCAGCGAGAGCTATCCGCGCGCGTCCTTCGATGGCCCGAACAACCTGATGCTGCAGATCTTCGCCAGCCAGGGCATCGTGTTCCGCGAGGTGTTGATCGACTGCAGCTGGCCGGCCGACAACGCGCCCACGCGCAAACCCGGTGTCGGCCTGATGGTGCCTTACCTGCAGGACCGCACGATCGACTGGGCACGCTCGGCGATGGTGGGCGACCGCATCACCGACATCCAGTTCGCGCAGAACCTCAATATCCGCGGTTTCCAGCTGCGCACCGACGAATTCGGCGGCGAGTGGGACTGGCCAGGCATTGCGCACGAGCTGGCCGATGCGCCACGGCGTGCGGTGGTCCAGCGCAACACCAAGGAAACCAAAATCCGCGTCGAACTGGATCTGGATCGCGTGGCCGAACCGAAGACCGCCACCGGCCTGCCGTTCTTCGACCACATGCTGGAACAGATCGGCAAGCACGGAGGCTTTGCGCTGGATATCCGCGCCGAAGGCGATCTGCATATCGACGAGCACCACACCATCGAAGACACCGGTCTGGCGCTGGGCCAGGCCTTGCGCGAAGCGCTGGGCGACAAGCGCGGCATCGGCCGTTACGGCTTCGACCCCGACGACAGCCCGTGGCGTGTGGCCGGCGATACCACCCAGCATGGCTTCACGTTGCCGATGGACGAGACCATCGCCAGCGCCGCGCTGGACTTCAGCGGCCGGCCGTACTTCGTGTTCGAAGGCCAGTTCAAGCGTGAGCGCGTGGGCGACATGCCGACCGAACTGGTCCCGCATTTTTTCCGCTCGATCTGCGATGCCTCCGGCCTGAACCTGCACCTGAGCGTGCGCGGCGAGAACGATCACCACAAGGTCGAGGCCTGCTTCAAGGCCCTGGCGCGTGCCCTGCGTCAGGCGATCCGCCGCGAAGGCACCGCGCTGCCAACCACCAAGGGTGCGCTATGACCGATGTCGCGTTGATCGATGCCGGCGGCGCCAACCTGGGCTCGGTGCGCTACGCATTGGAACGGCTGGGCGTGGAAGCGCGCCTGGTACGCGATGCAGCAGGGTTGCAGGGCGCGCAGCGGGTGATCCTGCCTGGCGTCGGCGCCGCGCCCGAGGCGATGTCGCGCCTGCGCGCACAGGGCCTGGTCGAGCCGTTGCGGCAGTTGCAGGTGCCGTTGATCGGCATCTGCCTGGGGATGCAGTTGCTGTTCGAACATTCCGAAGAAGGCGATGTCGATTGCCTGGGCGTGCTGCCGGGCATCGTGCGGCACATGACGCCCGCACTCGGCATACGCGTGCCGCATATGGGTTGGAATCAGCTGGTGCCGATGCGCGACTCCGCGTTGCTGGCCGGTTTGCCGGAGCGCGCCAGTGCCTATTTCGTGCATGGGTATGCCGCGCCGATGACGGCCGACACCGTGGCCGCCTGCGACCATGGCGGTCTGTTCACCGCAGTGGTGCAGCACGGCCTGCGCTGCGGCGCGCAGTTCCACCCCGAGCGTTCGGCCGAGACCGGTGCACGCATCCTGCGCAATTTTCTTGAGATGAGCTTCCCATGAGTTTCACCGTTTACCCGGCGCTGGATATCCGCAACGGCCGCGTGGTGCGCCTGCTGCAAGGCGACTACGCACGCGAGACGCAGTACGGCGACGATGTGCTGCCACGCGCGCAGGCATTTGCTGATGCCGGCGCGCAGTGGATGCATCTGGTCGATCTGGATGCAGCAAAGGCCGGCGGTTATACGCTGGCGAGCACGCTCGGCGAGATCGCCCGTGCCACCGGCTTGCAGGTGCAGACCGGCGGTGGCGTGCGCTCACGCGAGGACGTGGCACGCATCCTCGATGCCGGCGCCGCGCGCGTGGTGATCGGCTCGTTGGCGGTGCGCCAGGCCGATACCGTCATCGCCTGGCTGCAGGAATTCGGTGCTGACCGGCTGACCATCGCGCTGGACACGCGCCAGGACGCCGACGGCGTATGGCAGTTGCCGGTGCATGGCTGGACCGAAGCGGCCGAGGCCACGCTGGATCAGTTGGCCGTGCGCTATGCGCAGGCCGGCCTGCAACATCTGCTGTGCACCGACATCGCGCGCGACGGCATGTTGTCCGGCCCGAACATGGACCTGTACGCGCACTTGCGCGCGCTGGCGCCGCAGTTGCAGGTGCAGGTGTCCGGCGGCGCGCGCAACCTGGCCGATGTCGCTGCGGCCAAGGCTGCCGGCTGCGCCGGCATCGTGCTCGGCAAGGCCTTGCTGGAAGGGCATCTGGCATTGAAGGAGGCACTGGCATGCTGAGCCGCCGCATCATTCCCTGCCTGGACGTGCGCGACGGACGCGTGGTCAAGGGCGTCAAGTTCCGCGACCACATCGACATGGGCGACATCGTCGAACTGGCGCTGCGCTACCGCGACCAGGGCGCAGACGAACTGGTGTTCTACGACATCGGTGCCAGCCCGGAAGGGCGCTCGGTCGATTACACCTGGGTCGAGCGGGTGGCGCGGCTGATCGATATCCCGTTCTGCGTGGCCGGCGGCATTGGCGATGTGGAAACCGCGCGCGCGGTGCTGCATGCCGGTGCCGACAAGATTTCGATCAACTCGCCGGCGCTCGGCAGGCCGCAGCTGATCTCCGAGCTCGCAGACGCCTTCGGCGTGCAATGCGTGGTGGTCGGCATTGACTCGATCCGCGAGGACGATGGGCAGTGGCGCGTGCGCCGCTACACCGGCGATCCGAGCAAGACCCAGGCCCTGCCGATGCGTACGCTGGACTGGGTGGCCGAAGCGCAGCGCCTGGGCGCCGGCGAGATCGTGCTCAACTGCATGGATAACGATGGGGTGCGGCGCGGCTACGACATCGGGCAGCTGCGCCAGGTGCGTGCGCTGTGCCACGTGCCGTTGATTGCCTCCGGCGGTGCGGGCGACATGCAGCATTTTGCCGACGTGTTCGACCAGGCCGATGTCGATGGCGCGCTGGCGGCAAGCGTGTTTCACAGTGGTGCGATTCCGATCCCGGAACTCAAGCAATTCCTGCGCGCGCAACAGATCGAGGTACGTGATGGGCAGTAACGAGACGGCAGCGGGCGATGCGCTCGCAACGCTGGACTGGCGCAAGGGCGATGGCTTGTTGCCGGTGGTCGTGCAGGACGCCGACAACCTGCGCGTGCTGATGCTGGGCTACATGAACGCCGAAGCGCTGGCGGTCACGCAGCAACGCGGCGAAGTCACCTTCTTCAGCCGCAGCAAGCAGCGCCTGTGGACCAAGGGCGAGAGCTCGGGCAACGTGTTGAAGGTGGTGTCGATCCAGACCGATTGCGATGCCGACACGCTGCTGGTGCAGGCGCGCCCGCATGGGCCGACCTGCCATCTTGGCCGCACCAGCTGTTTCCCCACCGCGCCCGGCCAGTTCCTCGGCAGCCTGGATGCCTTGATCGCCACGCGCGAGCAGGAGCGCCCGCACGGCAGCTACACCACCAAGCTGTTCGAGCAGGGCATCCGCCGCATCGCGCAGAAGGTGGGCGAGGAGGGCGTGGAAACCGCGCTGGCCGGCGTGGTGCAGGGCGATGCCGAGTTGCTCGGCGAGTCGGCCGACCTGCTGTATCACCTGATCGTGCTGCTGCGCGCGCGCGGCCTGGGTCTGGGCGATGCGGTGGCGCTATTGGAGTCGCGGCACAAGTAACGTAGTCATGTAGGAGCGCACCCGGGCGCGACGGGCGTTATCGGTAATGCCCGTCGCGCCCGGGTGCGCTCCTACGGAATGTGTCGGCCTGTCTTTCGCGCCGTGCGCCTGGCGAGGGCGGGTACAATTTCCGCTGATCTTCGCGCGGGAAAACGCATGCAGCTTCGCTTTCGCTTCGCTCTGTTGGCCCTGGGTTTGCTCGCGGAGGGCGCGTACGCACGCGATGCGGTGGTCGATGGCATCGTCTACGAAGAACGCGACGGGCGTGCCGGGCCCAGCACCGACGAGCCGGGCATCAGCGACGTGACCGTCTCCAACGGCGAGCAGCTGGTGCGCACCGACGCGCAAGGCCGCTACCGCCTGCCGGTACGCGACGGGCAGACGGTGTTCGTGATCAAGCCGGGCGACCGCAGCTTTGTGCCAAGCGCGGACGGACTGCCGGGTTTCTGGCGTCACTACGCACCCACGGGATCGGCCAAGCGCAAGTACCCAGGCATCGCCGCCACCGGGCGCAACACCCGGCACTGGGATTTCGCGCTGACCCCGCGCGCCAGCGCCGGCAAGGATGGGTTCCAGATGCTGGTGTTCGCCGACAGCCAGACCGCCAGCCTGACCGACGTGGGGTATTACCAGCGCGATATCGTTGCGCCGATCGTCGGCAAGACCCCGGCCCGGCTGGGCACCACGCTGGGCGATATCGTCAGCGACGATCTAAGCCTGTACCCGGCCCTGAACAAGGCCACCACCCAGCTGGGCGTGCCGTGGTTCCATGTGCCGGGAAATCACGATCTCAACTTCGACGCGGGCGACGATGCGCAGTCGCTGGACAGCTGGCGTGCCGTCTACGGCCCGGACACCTACGCGGTGGAAGAGGCCAACGCCAGCTTCGTGTTCCTGGACGATGTGATCTATACGCCAGGCGGCAAACCGGCCTATGTCGGCGGCCTGCGCGAGGACCAGTTCGCGTTCCTGCAGGCCTATCTGGCGCAGCTGCCGCGCGAGCGGCTGCTGGTGCTGGGCATGCATATTCCGTTGTTCGACGCGGCGCCGGGGCAGGAGACCTTCCGGCATGCCGATCGCCGCCGCCTGTTCGCCCTGTTGAAGGATTTCCCGCATGTGCTGGTGCTGAGTGCACACAGCCATACCCAGCGACAGGTCGATCACGGCGCCGACGAAGGTTGGCAGGGTGCCCGCCCGCTGCACGAATACAACGTCGGCGCTGCCTGCGGTGCGTTCTGGTCCGGTGCCAAGGATGCCGCCGGCATTCCCGACGCGACGATGAGCGACGGCACGCCGAACGGTTACGCGGTGCTGCAGGTGGCGCCCGGCGGCGACTACACGCTGGCCTATCACGTCGCGCGTTCGGTCGATGATGCGCAACTGCTGCTGCACGCGCCCAAGGTGCTGCGCCAGGGCGCGTATGCGGCCTGGGGGATCTACGCCAATGTGTTCATGGGCCGGGACGACACCCTCGTCGAGATGCGCATCGACAATGGCGCATGGCAGCCGATGAAGCGGGTGGAGCGTGCCGATCCGCGGCTGCTGGCAGAGAACGTGCGCGACGATGCGGCCGAGCAGTTGCGCGGCTACGACCGCTCGCCCGAGGCCACGCCGTCCACGCACCTGTGGCGTGGCGCGCTGCCGACCACGCTGGAAGTGGGCGAGCACGCGGTCGACGTACGCGCATCGCTGCCGACCGGGCAGTACAGCGCACGCACGGTGTATCGCTTGCAGCGCGCCGATCCCTGATAGGGATGCGTGCGTGGTGCGGGGGTTCTTGGGTGAAGCCCGTCGCGCATCAATGCGCTCCTACGGTGTTTGGTTGTTGGTTCGTTGACGCTTGAACCCTATCGCCGGAAACACAAACGCCTCCACGAGGGAGGCGTTTTGGGATCCGGGCTGGCAGGCGATGGCGCGCTGGCGGGGATCGATGCTGGCTGGCGTGAGCTGGCTGGCCGGGCGAGTGTAGCGAGGCTGCGCAGGCGCTGACGAAATGAGAATTAGTCTCAGCGCGTGGCAATCTTCATGGCGTCGCGGGTGCCGGCACGGGCGACGGTTTGCGCGGGCTGGCCGGTGCGGCCGGCACCTTGACCTTGGTCGGATCGTCCAGCGACCTGCTATCGGGATCGGCTTCCGGATCCTGGTCCTGCCCGGCGTCCGGGGCGGTCTCCAGCGGCGGATACGGGTAGGCTACGGCCGCGCCTGCATGTAGCCCTGCACGCCAGCGTGCCAGCACCGGCGCGATGCGCTTGCCGAGCGATTGCTGCGGCAACGACGGCAGTTCGCCTTCCTGCTTCTCGCGCGCGGTGATCGCCGTCCTGGCCATATCGAACGCGGCCAGCGGGTCGTCGCTGCGGTTCATCGCATCGATCAGCCAGGCCTGGCCGAAGTAGGTTGCATTGGAGGTGTTGCCGCAGCCGAACGAGGGCCGGTCAGCGCGCGCGGCGGTGAGGATCAGCGTGTCCGGCGAACGCAGCGCCGGAATGAAGCCGCCCGAGTAGCACGCCGACAGCACGATGATGCGATTGCCGATGCCGGCATCGTCCAGGGCCTGGCGCAGATCCTGCGGGCTGATGAAGTCTTCCTCGTTCTGGTCCACCTGCACGTACAGCGTGTGGTCTTCGGTGCCATGGGTGGTGACGAACAGCAGCAGCGCGTCTTCCTTGCGATCCATGCGCTTGCCGATTGCGGCGAGCGTGTCGTACAGGTTGTCATAGGTTGCCAGCGGTGCGTACGGCTGCTCGCCCAGATTGTCGGGGTTGTTGACCAGCGTCACCACGCGGCCGCGTGCAGCGAAGCGTTGTTCGAACAGCTGCCTGAGGTAGAGCGTCTCGTTGCGAAACACATCGTCGCTGGCATCGCCGGCGAAGCCGACCACGTACAGGTCGGTCACCCCAGGACGCTGTGGCTGCAGCGCGTTCAATGCCTGCGCAAGCGCCGCCTGGTCGACCGGGTCCACCTCATCCTTGCCTGCCGCCGCCTGGTTCGGCAGTGCGGCACCGGCGTCGGGATGACAGCCGGCCATCAAGGCCACGATGAGGATCAACAACGAGAGTCGCCGCAGCAGGGCGTTCGGTCCGAAGGGGGAATGCAGCGACATGACAAACGCCGAGGTCTGGGAGGACGGGTGGAGCGCCTGGGCGCAGTGATCGCAACGCAGGCCACGACGTTGCACAACGTCCATCGATCCGCTTCAAGCACATCTTGCAGAACACGTTGCGTGCAGCAGGCCTTGCCTGCCAAGTCTCGCCACTGCGCATCGTCGATGTCGGCTGACCCACGCCTGCAACCGCGCCGCGAGCGCGCCGTCAGGCAGGTGCGGACGGCGCGCTTGAACCTCAATACATCAGGAGCGCATGCAACGCCGAGTAACGACTGCGCTCACCCAAGGATGAGCGCAGCGGGCTTGCCGATCGCGCTTACAGCGCCAGCTCGGTGAAACTTTCCACGCGCTGGTGGCTGCCGATCTCGTCGGCCGAGCGTGGGGTGGGGTAGTCCTCAAGGCGGTCCAGCAGTGCGGTACGCATGCCAGCACGCTTGGCGGCGTCCAGCTCTTCGATCACGTCCGACAGGAACAGGATCTCGCCCGGCGGCACGCCGATGCGTTCGGCGATGCGGCGGTAGCTGGCGCTCTCGCGCTTGGGGCCGACTTCGGTATCGAACCAGTCGCTGATCAGCCCGCTCAGGTCGCCGGCATCGCTATGGGCGAAGAACAGCTTCTGCGCCGGCACCGAGCCGGACGAATACACGTACAGCGGAATGCCGGCCGCATGCCAGGCCTGCAGCTGGATCGCCGCATCGGCATAGATGTGCGCGGTGAAGTCGGCGGTCTTGTAGCCGTCGCTCCAGATCATCCCCTGCAGCGCCTTGAGCGCAGTGTGCTTGCGATCCTCGTCGATCCAGGTCTGCAGGGTGCTGACCAGTACTTCGTCCGGTACGTCCTCGCCGATCTCGTCGGCCACCTGGTTGAGCCAGTGCCGCACCTGCGGGTGACCGCCGTGCTCCTGCACGTAGGCCGGCATGGCGCGGCGCGCATACGGAAACAACACGTCCTTGACGAACGAGATGCTGCTGGTGGTGCCTTCGATATCGGTGAGGATCGCTTGCGGTCGTGTCATCGTCAGCTGGCCTTTGAAGGTTTCTCGGGGGCGTAGCGGGGGAATTGTTGGGCGATTTCGGTGCCGGTGAAGTGGCCGACCCAGCCATCGGGCTCGGTAAAGAAGCGGATCGCCACGAAGTGCGGCTCCGGCCCCATGTCGAACCAGTGCAGGGTGCTGTCGGGCACGGCGATCAGGTCATCCTTCACGCATTCGATCTCGTAGACCTTGTCGTCCACGTGCAGCGTGAACTGGCCCGAGCCGGCGACGAAGAAGCGCACCTCGTCTTCCTTGTGGAAATGCTCGTCCAGGAACTTGGCGCGCATTTCCTCGCGCTTGGGATTGTCCGGCGCGATGCTGACCACATCGACGGTCTTCAGCCCGCGCTCGGTGCTGAGCCGCTCGATGTCCTCGCGGTAGGCCGCCATCACCTGCTCGGGTGATGCGCCCGGCTCGATCGGCTGATTGGCCTTCCAGCGCTCGAAGGTCACGCCGATCTTGCTCAGCTCGGCGGCAATCTGCTCGCCGTCGCGGCTATCGAGCTGCGGCAGGTTGGGATCGGAATCGTTGTAGATGCGAAGTCGGCTCATGGCGATCTGGCTCACAAGGAAAGGGGAGGTGGCGAGGACTCAGCGCGGGCCGCGCAGCTTCAGCAGCTCGAGTTCGCAATGCAGCAGGAATTCGAAGGCCTCCAGGTGACGGCGCGCCTCGGCCATGTTGCGGCCCCAGGCATACAGACCGTGCCCTTCGATGAGATACCCCCACAGGCTCTGTTTGTCCAGCAGGGCCTCGACCTGCGCGGCCAGTACCTGCATGTCCTGCGTATTGGCGAACACCGGCACGTCCACTGCCGTTTCATGTGTGGTGTTGCCTTCGAAGGCTTTCAACAGCTCATAGCCCTCCAGCCGGATCATCCCGCTGCCGGCGTACAGCCGCGAGGCAATGGTCTGCACCGGCGAATGCGTGTGCAGCACGCAGCCGATCTCGGGGAAGCGGCGATACAGTTGGGTGTGCAGCAGCGTTTCCGCAGACGGGCGCAACGGACGGCCAACCGCCAGGCCATCGAAGTCCACCACCATGATGTCTTCTTCAACCAGGCGGCCCTTGTCGCGGCCGGATACGGTGATCGCCGCGTGCTGTTCGTCCAGGCGATGGGAGAAATTGCTGCTGGTGGCCGGCGTCCAGCCGGCCTGGGCCAGCTCGCGGATGTTGCCGATCAGCAGGTGCGCCAGCTCGTGCAGACGCGCGGCGCTATAGGGCAGGGGGGCAGTGGTCGCATTCATGGACCTATTCTACTGCCCCGCCGGATTACGGTCAGGTGCAGCGCAGCAGGGTTTTGTTCCCGCCACGGCCGTACCCAGAGCGGCCGACAAAACCTGAGGAGCGCGCGCCTGGCAGTGAGCGCGGTGGTTTCGTCAGTCGTCTGTTGTTGGATGCAGTCACCAGCCCAGGTCAAATGCCTGGTCGGTCGAGGGCGCGGTGCCCTCACCACCCGCGGGACACGCCGTGAATCCGTCCATGGAGGCTCCTTGGCGGCATTCATGCCGCCAAGGGTCCCGCAACCGGCGAGGACACCGCACCAGGAAGCTGGTCGGTGGTCGCATGAAAAGCCGCTTGTCGCCCCCGTGTCGCACTTCGAGCCAGCGCACCAGTATCGAACAACGCGCATAACGCACTGCGCTAACTGCTCTTCACTGTGCACACCGATTATCCCGACAGGTGCTTGCCCGCCCACCGTCGCGGGACCTTACGCGGCATGGATGCCGCGTAAGAGCCTACAAGGACGTACTTGCGGCGTGTCCTGGGAGGGTGGGCGGGCAAGGACCCTGCAGCCAAGCCTCAGACCAGCACCCACCAACCAAGCTAAAGATCAGCCCGCCTAGATCAGCCGCTCTGCGATAGACCGACGCGCAGGCGTTCTATCAGCCGCTCTCAGCCCACGCGTGTGCTCAGCGACCGTCGCGCAGACGGCTGTGGCGGTAACCGTAGCCGAAATAGACCACCAGCCCGACCAGCGTCCACACCCCCATCAACATCCAGTTGTGCAGGGTCATCGCCGACAGCAGGGCCAGGCAGCTCAACACGCCGGCGCTGCAGATCAGCCAGGCCACCGGCATGCGGAACGGACGCGGCAGTTCCGGGTGGGTACGGCGCAGGATCAGCACGCCGGCGCACACCGCGGCGAACGCGATCAGCGTGCCCATCGAGGTCAGCTCGCCCAGCACATCCAGCGGGAACACCGCTGCCAGCAGGGCGATGCCCACGCCGGTGATCACGGTATTGACGTGCGGGGTGCGGTACTTGGGATGGATGCGAGTGAAGATCGACGGCAGCAGCCCGTCGCGCGCGATGATCATGAAGATGCGCGGCTGGCCGATGATCATCACCAGAACGACCGACGACAGCCCGATCAGCGCGCCCACTTCCACCACCACGCGCAGCCAGGCCAGCTGTGGATGCGCCGCCACCGCGGTCACCACCGGCTCGTCGGTGCCGAGCAGCGTGTAGGGCACCAGGCCGGTCATCACTGCCGCCATGGCGATGTACAGCACGGTGCAGATGACCAGCGACAGGATCATGCCGATCGGCAGGTCGCGTTGCGGGCGGTGCGATTCCTGTGCCGCCACCGATACTGCCTCGAAGCCGATATAGGCGAAGAACACCATCGCCGCGCCGCGCAGCACGCCTTCCATGCCGTACTTGCCCGGACCCTCGTTGGCCGGAATGAACGGGTGCCAGTTGGCGGTATCCACGTACTTCCAGCCCACCGCGATCACCAGCAGGATCAGCCCGGTCTTGAGGATCACCATCGCCATGTTCATCGCCGACGACTTGCGGATGCCCACGTAGCACAGCCAGGTCAGCAGCAGCACGATACCGGCGGCGGGCAGGTTGGCGATTGCGCCGGTGCGCTGCAGCTTGCCGTCCAGCGGCGCGCTGACCAGGGCGGCCGGCAGGTGGATGTTGAAATGCTCCAGCAGGCTGAGGAAATAGCCGGTCCAGCTGACCGCCACCGCCGAGGCGGAGACACCGTACTCCAGCACCAGCATCCAGCCAATGAACCAGGCCGCCAGTTCGCCGAAGGTGGCATAGGTATAGGTGTAGGCGCTGCCGGATACCGGCACCATCGCCGCGAACTCGGCGTAGGCCATTGCGCAGAACGCGCAGCACACCGCGGCCAGCACGAACGACAGCATGATCGCCGGGCCGGCGTGGTCGGCCGCGGCTTGGCCGGTGATGACGAAGATGCCGCCACCGATCACCGCCCCGATGCCCAGGGCGGTCAGCCCCCAGGGCCCGAGTGCGCGTTGCAGGCCCAGCCCGTCGGCCGCCTCGTGGCTGGCGTGCGGGTGCTTGGTGGCCCAGAGTTGCTTGAACATGCAGCGGTTCCTGTTGAATCCCTGCACGTGGCGGTGCGGGCGTATGCGAGATGTGCGGGCTGTTGCGAAGGACTCGTGTCGTCAAATCTCCGCACACGGATGTGCGGGCTGTTGCGAAGGACTCGTGTCGTCAAATCCCCACACACGAATGTGTGGGCTGTTGCGAGGGACTCGTGTTGTCAAATCCCCGCACACGGATGTGCGGGCTCTTGCGAGGGACTCGCAATCAAGCCTTACGGGCCAGCCGGCTATGGCGAATGCCATAACCGAAATAGATGACCAGGCCGATCATGGTCCAGCCCACGAACACCTTCCAGTGTTCCTGGAAGGCCTGGAAGAATAGGAACAGGCAGGCCAGCGCGCCCAGCGGGCAGATCAGCATCGCCAGCGGCACCCGGAACGGCCGCGGCAGATCCGGCTTGGTGAAGCGCAGCACCATGACCCCGGCGCACACGGTGGCAAAGGCGAGCAGGGTGCCCATCGACACCAGTTCGCCCAGCACGCTGAGCGGGATCAACCCGGCCAGCAGCGCCGCGACCACGCCGACGAAGATCGTCCCGACATAAGGGGTATGGAACTTCGGGTGCACCTTGCCGAACAGTCTGGGCATCAACCCATCCTTGGCCATGGTGTAGAAGATGCGCGGCTGCGCCATCAGCATCACCAGCACCACCGAGGACAGGCCGGCGATTGCACCGATCTCCACTGCGGTCTTGAGCCAGGTGAGCTGCGGGTGCGCTTCCAGTGCCGTGGCCACCGGCTTGGCGGTGCCGAGCTGGGTGTAGGGCAGCAGGCCGGTCAGCACCGCGCAGACGATGATGTAGATGACGGTGCAGACCGCCAGCGATACCAGAATGCCGATCGGCATGTTCTTCTGCGGATCCTTGGTCTCGCCGGCGGAGGTGGAGACCGCGTCGAAGCCGATGTAGGAGAAGAACACGATCGACGCCGCACGGAACACGCCGTCCCAGCCGAACTGGCCCGGCCCGGTGTTTTCCGGAATGAAAGGGTGCCAGTTGGCCGGATCGATGTAGGCGATGCCGAAGCCGACGAACAGGCAGATCACCACCACCTTGATCGCCACCACGATGGCATTGGCGAACGCCGACTGGGTGACGCCCACGTAGCACAGCATGCTCACCGCAGCCACGATCAGCACGGCCGGCAGGTTGATGAGGTTGCCGGAGCTGACAAAGTTGTGGCCGTCCCAGGCCAGTGGTGCACCGGCCAGCTCCGCCGGGAACGGTAATCCGAGCGTGCCGGTCAGGAAACTGATTAGGTAGGCGGACCAGCCGACCGCCACACTGGAGCCGGCAAACAGGTACTCCAGCACCAGACACCAGCCGATGAACCAGGCGATGCCTTCGCCAAGGGTGGCATATGAATACGAGTAGGCGCTGCCGGAGACCGGCATCATCGCCGCGAACTCTGCATAGCACAGGCCGGCGAACGCACAGGCGATGCCCGCAAATACGAAGGACAGCATCACCGCCGGGCCGGCATGGTTGGCAGCGGCCTGGCCGGTCAGCACGAAGATGCCGGCGCCGATCACCGCGCCGATGCCGAGCATGATCAGGTGCTTGGCGGTGAGGGTGCGTTGCAGGGTGGCTTCGCCTTGCAGGCTGCCTTCGACCGGTTCGCCCCCGTCCACATGTCCAGCGGGCTCGATCGGTTTGACCCTCAACAGAGACTTCAGCATTCGGTACATCCCTAAGTGGCAAGGCTAAGGCGCTGGCGCCCGGGCGAAGGTGTGCGCCGCGTCCCCAACGGACAGGCAAGCGGCCTACCTTGCCAAAGCTACACGCTCACGACAAGCACGTACGCAGCATGAATGGCGATAATGGCCGCCTTGCCCGCGACGGGCGACCGAGAACGACAGATGGTGGATGCAACCCTGCAACAGCGATTGGCCGACTACCGCGCACGCTGGCCCGACGAAGCCGGGCTGGCCGAGCAGTTCGCACAGCTGCTGGACGATGCCACCAACCCGTTCCTGCGCGAGCGTGTCGAAGGTCATTTCACCGGTTCGGCCTGGGTGGTCAGCGCCGATGGCACGCGCACGTTGCTGACCCACCACCGCAAGCTGCAGCGCTGGCTGCAGCTGGGCGGGCACGCCGACGGCGACCGCGACCTGGCGCAGGTGGCCTTGCGCGAGGCGCAGGAGGAATCCGGATTGACCGGACTGTGCCTGGCTGACGCGGCCATTTTCGACCTGGACCGGCACTGGATTCCCGCGCGCGGCGAGGTGGCCGGGCACTGGCATTACGACGCGCGCTATGTGGTGATGGCTGGGGCGGACGAGGCGTTCGAAGTCAGCGAAGAATCGCTGGCCCTGGCGTGGCGCCCGGTCGCCGAGCTGCTTGCCGATCCGCAACTGGATCCGTCGATGCGGCGCATGGCGGAGAAGTGGGTGGCGCGCGCGCGTTGAGCAGTTAGCGCCCCTTTCGTCGGGGTAATAAGGCGCTGCTTGCGCACCGCTGGCGTGCGCGCCGCAAGCGCGGGCACTGCGCTTGTTAGTTGCCGGCTTCAGTGGGCGGCAGCAGCGCGGCCGGCGATCGGCTGCCCGGCTCGGTCAGACATCCTGTCTGACTCGCCGCCGCGGCACATCCCTGTGCCGCTTTCCGCCAATCCCCGGCCACGCTGCTGCCTCGGCCATTCGCTGTCATGACCTTGGACGCAGTGGGTGAGTGATGAGACGTTGTTTCATGCTCAGGTCTGCGAATCAAAGCCCCGCTCCCGTGGGGGCTAGCAGGCACAGCTTGCGCGCCATAGGCGCGCGTGCCCAAAGCGCGGCCCGGCCTGTCGCTTGGCGGCTTCGGTGGGCGGCAGCAGCGCGGCCGGCGATCGGCTGCTCGGCTTGGTCAGACATCCGGTCTGACTCGCCGCCGCGGCACATCCTTGTGCCGCTTTCCGCCAATCCCCGGCCACGCTGCTGACTCAGCCATTCGCTGTCATGGCGCCTTGGAAGCATTGAGTGCGTGATGAGACGTTGCCTAACGCTTACGTCTGCGAATCAAAGCCCCGCTCCTGTGGGGGCGAGCAGGCACAGCTTGCGCGCCATGGGCGCGCGTGCCTGGGAGCGCCCGCGCCGCAAGCGCGGGCCGGGGCGCGGGGGAGGGTACGGTTGACTAGTTGGGGGGATAAGGCACTGCCTGCGCGCCACTGGCGCGGAGCGGGGGTTTGGGGGGGAGTACCGCCAGGCATCGGCTGCCAGTTTACGAGTCACCCTTACTGGCGCGGGGCGACGCGTTTGCCATGGCAGACGCGCCGAAGTTGGGTGCAGCGCCCCTCATCCGGCCCTTCGCGCCACCTTCTCCCGTTGGGAGAAGGAATCACCTCGGTACAAAGTCCGCTCAGTACAGAATGCGCGTCCGCAAGGTCCCTTCGATCAAGGCCAGGCCTTCCTTCAACGCGGTGGCCTGCGCCTCGCTGGCGCTGACGTCGATCACCACGTAGCCGACCTTGGGATCGGTGCGCAGGAACTGGCCGTCGATGTTGACGTTGTGGCGCGAGAACAGTTCGTTGATCTTGGACAGCACGCCCGGTACGTTGCGGTGGATATGCAGCAGACGCAGGCTGTCGGGATGCTCGGGCAGGGTGACCTCGGGGAAGTTCACCGCCGACAGGGTGCTGCCGTTGTCGCTGTAGCGCACCAGCTTGGCGGCCACTTCGATGCCGATATTGTCCTGCGCTTCCAGCGTGCTGCCGCCGACGTGCGGGGTCAGGATCACGTTGTCGTGTGCGGTCAACTTTGATTCGAACGCATCGCCATTGCCCTTGGGCTCGATCGGGAACACGTCCACCGCCGCGCCGCCGATCTGGCCCGAGCTCAGCGCCGCGTCCAGCGCGTCGATGTCGATCACCGTGCCGCGCGAGGCGTTGATCAGATGCGCGCCGTGCTTCATGCGCGCGATTTCCGCCGCGCCGATCATGTCCTTGGTCGACGGCGTCTCCGGCACATGCAGGGTCACCACGTCCGAGCGTGCCAGCAGGTCGTCCAGATCGATCGCCGCACGCGCGTTGCCCAGCGACAGCTTGGTTTCGATGTCGTGGAAGATCACCTGCATGCCCAGCGACTCGGCCAGCACGCCGACCTGGGTGCCGATATGCCCGTAACCGACGATGCCCAGCACCTTGCCGCGCGTTTCGTGGCTGCCGGCGGCCGACTTGGACCACCCACCGCGATGGCATTCGGCATTCTTCTGCGGGATGCCGCGCAACAGCAGGATCGCCTCGGCGATGACCAGCTCGGCCACGCTGCGGGTGTTGGAGTAGGGCGCGTTGAACACCGGGATGCCGGCCAGTTCGGCCGCGTCCAGCTCGACCTGGTTGGTGCCGATGCAGAAGCAGCCCACCGCGATCAACCGCTTGGCATGTGCCAGCACCTGCGCGCTCAACTGCGTGCGCGAGCGGATGCCGACGATATGCGCCTCGGCGATGCGGGCGATCAACTCGTCTTCCGGCAACGATTTGGCGTGCAGCTCGATCTGCGAATAACCGGCGGCGCGGAACACATCCACGGCAGTCTGGCTGATGCCTTCCAGCAACAGGACGCGGATGTCCTGCTTGGGAAACGAGGTTCTCTTCGGCGACATGGGGGAGCGCAATGCAGCAATCGGGTCGGCAACTATGCCAGATGGGCTGCGCGATGGGGCGGTCGCAACGCAGTGTTTGCGCAGGCAAAGTCCTTGCGGTGCAACGGTTTCAGCTGAATCCAACACCGCCTCGGCCGCACGCCGTGCAGCTGGACGGGGCTGGCGTGCACTGGCACGCTGTGCGGTTCCTACCGCAGCGCCGTGTGCCATGACCGATCCCCGCATCCTTTCGTTGCAACAGGCCGTGCCCGCGTTGCGTTTGAAGACCGAGCCGGCCGACCTGGAACACTACGGCCGCGACTGGACGCGGCGCTGGACGCCCAACCCGCTCGCGATCGCCTTGCCCGGCTCGGTGGACGAGGTGCAGGCGGTGCTGCGCTGGGCAAATGCGCATGCGGTGGCGGTAGTGCCTTCGGGCGGGCGCACCGGCCTGTCCGGCGGCGCGGTGGCCGCCAACGGTGAGCTGGTGCTGAGCCTGGAGCGCCTGAACAAGCCGCTGGAGTTCAACGCGGTGGATCGCACGCTCACCGTCCAGGCCGGCATGCCGCTGGAGGCGGTGCACAACGCCGCGCGCGAGCACGGGCTGGTGTATCCGGTGGACTTTGCCGCGCGCGGCTCGTGCTCGATCGGCGGCAACATCGCCACCAATGCCGGCGGCATCCGCGTGATCCGCTATGGCAACACCCGCGAATGGGTGGCCGGCCTGAAGGTGGTCACCGGTGCCGGCGAGCTGCTCGAACTCAACAATGCGCTGGTGAAGAATTCCAGCGGCTACGATTTCCGCCATCTGCTGATCGGCTCCGAAGGCACGCTCGGCGTGGTGGTCGAAGCGACGCTGCGATTGACCGACCCGCCGCCGCCCAGCAACGTGATGCTGCTGGCGCTGCCCTCGTTCGAGGTGCTGATGCAGGTGTTCGCCGCCTTCCGCGCGCAGCTGCGGCTGGAGGCGTTCGAATTCTTCACCGACCGCGCACTGGAGCACGTGCTGGCCCACGGCGCGCAGGCGCCGTTTGCGCAGGTGCATCCGTACTACGTGGTCACCGAATTCGCCGCCGGCGACGCGGCGCAGGAAGCCGCGGCGATGGCGGCATTCGAGACCTGCATGGAGCAGGGCTGGGTCAGCGACGGGGTGATCAGCCAGAGCGATGCGCAGGCCGCGCAACTGTGGCGACTGCGCGAAGGCATCACCGAGGCGCTGGCGCGCTACACGCCCTACAAGAACGACGTGTCGGTGCGCATCTCGGTGATGCCGGCATTCCTGGCCGAAACCCAGGCGCTGCTGCACGATGCGTATCCGCATTTCGATGTGGTGTGGTTCGGCCATATCGGCGATGGCAACCTGCATATCAACGTGCTCAAGCCCGATGGCACCAGCCAGGCCGATTTCGTGGCGGCCTGCGACCAGGTGACCAAGTTGCTGGCGCAGGCCTTGCAGCGTTTCGGCGGCAGCATCTCTGCCGAACACGGCATCGGCCTGGTCAAGAAGGCCTACCTGTGGAGCACGCGCTCGGCCGAGGAGATCGCCTTGATGCGCGGGATCAAGCATGTGCTCGATCCTCATCTTTTGCTGAATCCCGGCAAGCTGTTCGAGATCGACGACGCGCCTGCCGCCGCGCGTGCCGGTTAGTCTTTCAGCACCTTCACATGGAATCGATACGCCAATGATGCGCTCCCTCGTGTTTTGCGCCCTGACGCTGCTGCCGCTGGCAGCCGTTGCCTCCAGCCTGGCCGGGACCTCGGCCGGCGCATCGTCGGCCGGTTCGTCCAATTCCTCCGGCAGCAGTTCCGGCGACGACAAGGTGGTGGCCGATGCACGCGAAGATGCGGCCGGCTTCGTCGCCAGCAATGGCGCGATCCGCGGCGTGCGTCTGGAAGCGGCGCTGCTGCAGCTGCGTAGTCGTAGCGATGCGGCGCGGTTGTCCAGCGACCTGGAACTGGCGCAGTCCATCCTGGCCCAGTGAGGTCTCCACGCCGGTGCTGGTGGCTGTGGCTGGCCGCAGCGATCGCACCGGCGGTGCAGGCCGAGCCACGCGTCGATGTCGATCCGCAGGGCCTGTCGGCAGTGCAGATCGAGGCCTCGCATGCCTTGGTGCAGCAGGTTGCGCAGCGCCTGCCGCCGGCCTGGATGCAACGTATCGACGCACCGATCCAGCTGCAGTGGCGTACGGATTTGCCGGCACACGTGCATGGCCGCGCGATCGGCCGGCGCATCCTGCTCGATCGTGCGCTGCTGGATGCGTGGAGCGCGCAGGCGTCAGCTGCGCAGGCCGACCCCGGTGCACCGGCCACGCGCGCGGCGATGGCGGCGGTGGTGCACGAACTGGCGCACGTGCTGGACCGCGGTGCGCACGGCGGCCTGTCGCGCGACCCGCGGCTGCGCGACCTGGCTGGCTGGCAGGTGCGTCCCTGGCGGATCGGGCGTGGCGCAAACCGGTTCAGCGATCGCAGCCCCGACGATTACGAACGCCGCAGCCCGGCCGAATTCGTCGCGGTGAATCTCGAACACTACGTGCTCGATGCCGATTACCACTGCCGGCGTCCGGCGCTGGCCGCCTGGTTTGCCGAGCAGGTTGGCGCCATGCCCGATGCAACGCGCTGCGAGGCGGCGCTGCCGTATCTGCAGGCCGACAACGATGCCGGCGCAATGTCATTGCTGGCACTGGATCCATCGCGGGTGTATTCGGTGGATTACCTGCTGGCCGAGGGCAATGCGCAGCCGATGAGCCGCTGGGGCCACAGCATGCTGCGCCTGGTGATCTGCGCCCCTGGCCGTGCGCCCGGCCCCGATTGCCGTCTGGATCTGCAGTATCACCGCGTGCTGTCGTTCCGCGCCTTCGTCGGCGATGTGCAGATTTCCAGCTGGCGCGGGCTGACCGGCGCGTATCCTTCGCGGCTGTTCGTATTGCCCTTGAATCAGGTGGTCGACGAATACACCAAGGTGGAGTTGCGTGCCCTGTCGTCGGTGCCGCTGAAGCTCACGCCCGGGGAGATCGCCGCGCTGCTCGCACGCGCCGCGCAGGTGCACTGGAGTTACGACGGGCGCTACTACTTCATCGGCAACAATTGCGCGGTGGAGACTTTCAAGCTCCTGCACGACGGCGTGCCGCGGCTGGCCGCGGCCGGGCTGTCGTCGATCACCCCGCGCGGCGTGCGCCAGCGGCTGCACCGTGCCGGCATCGCCGACCTGCAGGTGCTGGACGACCGTGCGCAGGCGACTCGCCAAGGCTATTACTTCGAGTCGGCGGCGGCGCATTACCAGGCCATGTTCGAGGTGATCCGGCGCGGCCTGCCGCTGCCGCAGACCAGCGTGGAGCAATGGCTGGACGCGCGGCCGGACGCACGTGCGCAATGGTTCGAGCGCGGCGGTCTGCGCGAGACGGCTGCAGCGTTGTTGCTGGAACAGGCCGCGTTGCGCCGCCAGGAGTTGCTGGCACGCGATGCGCTCAAGCGCCTGCTGACACCCGGCGCAGCCGGGCGTGACTCGGTGCAGGGTCAACTGCAATCGCTATTTGCGCGGCAGGCCCAGCTCAGTCACCCGGCCACGTTGTTGGGCAGCGCCGGCTACGGACTGCCGCAAGCAGACGAGCAGCTGGACCTGAGCGCGCGCGTGGCGCAGGAAACCGGCGTACTGGTCGACGGCTGGAAACAGCTGCAGGCACTGGGGCGGCAGCAACTGCCGGCCGAGGTCCGCACTGGATTGGAGCAGGGCGAGGCAAATGTGCAACGCCTGCGCGCGCGCCTGCGCGGGCTAGCGCGGGGTGATGCGGCTACCGACAAGCTGCGGTCAGGGATGGGGATACTTCCGCAGGCGCAATAACGGTTCGGACCACGCGGGGGAGGGCGGTACCGGCCCCTCTCCCTGCGGGGCGAGAAGGCGCGGCGTGCACGCCACTGGCGCGCGGAGCGGGGATTGGGGTCAAGGGACGGGGCGAAGCTCCCGTAGAGGTCCAACTGCACGAGGCTTCGCCCGTACCCTTATCCGGCGCTTTGCGCCACCTTTTCCCGATGGGAGAAGGTAGGCGCTGTGGCCTGCAGCGGTAAGTCCCGGTTCCCGGTGCTCCGGCCAGGGACGACGCATTGCACCAGCTGGCACCTGTCACACCAGCCGGCGCACCTCAGCCAGCCGGTTGCAGATCCGCCTGCACCGAATACTTGCGCAGCCAGTCGCTGACCTGCGCGTTGTTGCGGTACTGCTTCAGTAGCTTTGCAAGCCGTGCCGGTGCCGGCGTGCAGAATTGCGCGATCGCCACTTCGATCTCGTGGCGACGATCGGCGTCGTACGGGTCCTCGCCCGCGAAGTGCTCGCAGGTGTCGTAATCCTCCACCAGCGTGCGCACATCCTCCGGCATGCCGCACAGGCCGGGCGGATGTTGCAGCCACTCCTCATCCACCTTGGCATCGGTGCAGGCCACCGGCGCAGGTGCGTGCGTCGGCGCCGGGGCTGGTTGCGCCGTGCAGGCGCCCAGCAGCCCCAGCGTCACCACAACGACCAGCTTGCGCATCAGTCGGCGCGGCCCGCGAATTCGCCGGTGGTGGTGTTGACCAGCACGCGCTCACCGTTGGTGATGTACTCGGGCACCATGATTTCCAGGCCGGTGTTGAGCTTGGCCGGCTTGGGCCGCTTGGTGGCGGTGCCGCCCTTGAGTTCGGGCGGGGTTTCGACCACTTCCAGCGTCACCGTCTGCGGCAGTTGCACGGCCACCGGCTGGTCGTCGATCACCTGCACGTAGATGCCGGTCAGCCCGTCGATGATGTAACCGGCATCGGTGCCGATCACGTCCGCATCCAGCGTGTAGGGAGTGAAGTCCTCGTCGTCCATGAACACGAACGCCTCGCCATCCTTGTACGAAAACGTCGACAGGCGACGCAGCAATTCCACTTCCGGCAGGTTGTCGTCGGCGTCGAAGCTGGCGTCCAGCTTGGCGCCACCGGGCACGCTGTACATGATGAAGCGGAAGCGCACGTTGCCACCGCGGCCCTGCGGCGAGCTGCGCTCGATGTCGCGGATCTGGTAAATGCCGCCGTTGTATTCGACGACGTTGCCTTTCTTGATGTCGTTGGCTTTCATGGATGTAAGTCGGAGATTGGGGATTGGGGATTTGGGATTGGCAAGTGCGGCTGGGTTGCAGGCGGCGGTTGCCGTTGCGAATCCCCAATCCCGACTCACCAATCCCGGCTACTTGGGTGCCAGGCGCACGCCGCCGTCCAGGCGAATCACCTCGCCATTGAGATAGCGATTGCGCAGGATGAAGGCGACGGTGTCGGCATATTCGTCGGGTTGGCCCAGGCGCGAGGGGAACGGGATCGCCGCGGCCAGCGATTGCTGCACCGCCTCGGGCATGCCGTCCACCATCGGGGTCCAGAACACGCCCGGAGCGATCGTCATCACGCGGATGCCGAAGCGCGCCAGTTCGCGTGCCATCGGCAAGGTCATGCCGACCACGCCGCCCTTGCTGGCGGCATAGGCGGCCTGGCCGATCTGGCCTTCGTAGGCGGCCACCGAGGCGGTGTTGATGATCACGCCGCGCTCGCCGTCGTCGCCGGCATGGTTGTGTTGCATCACGTCGGCCGCGGCCTTGGCCACGTTGAAGCTGCCGACCAGGTTGACCAGCACGGTGGTGCGGAAGGTCGCCAGCGGCATCGGCGCTTCCTTGCCGAGCACCCGGCCCGAGCCCAGGATGCCGGCGCAATTCACCACCAGGTTGAGCCCGCCCAGCGCCTGCGCGGCCTGCGCCACGTTGGTGGCAACCTGCGCCTCGTCGGTGACATCGGTGGCGACGTACAGTGCGTTGCCCGCACCGAGCAGCGCCAGCGCCGCGTCGGCCTTGTCGGCGTTGACGTCGAACAGCGCGACCTTGCCGCCATCGGCCACGATGCGCTGCGCCACGGCCAGGCCCAGGCCGGAGACGCCGCCGGTGACGATGGCTAGAACAGAAGAAGGCTGCATGCGGTGGTTCCTCGGAGATCCTGGAGGCCGGTGATGCCGGCCGGCGAACGGGTGACGACGCAGCCGGCGATTCTAGCCGAAGCGTTAGCGCGACCGATCCTGGAACGGAGCGGGAGCGGCGATGGGGGCGTGCGGGCCTGGCGCCTCAGTCGGCGGCCGCCAGGGCCTTGCCGACCTTGCTGCCGGTCTGGCGGCCGAGCAACTGCGCCAGCCAGCGGCCGGTGTCGGCGAGGGCAGGCAGGTCGATGCCGGTCGGCATGCCCAGCCCGTGCAGCAGGTACACCACGTCTTCGCTGGCGACATTGCCGCTGGCGCCCTTGGCGTAGGGGCAGCCGCCGGCCCCGGACACCGCCGCATCGACCACGCGCACGCCTTGCTCCAGGCAGGCGGCAATATTGGCCAGCGCCTGGCCGTAGGTGTCGTGGAAGTGCACCGCCAATGCCGGCATCGGCACCGCCTGCGCCACGGCGGCCAGCATCTGGCGTGCCTTGCCCGGTGTGCCCACGCCGATGGTGTCGCCCAGCGAAATCTCGTAGCAGCCCAGCGTGTACAGCCGTTGCGCGACATCGACCACGTCGGCCACCGGCACCTCGCCCTGGTACGGGCAACCCAGCACGGTGGAGACGTAACCGCGCACGCGCACGCCGTCGAGGGCCGCCTGTTCCAGGATCGGGCGAAAGCGTTCGATCGATTCGTCGATGCCGGCGTTGGTATTGGTGCGATTGAAGGCCTCCGACGCCGCGGTGAACACCGCCACTTCCCGAGCACCGGCGGCGCGTGCGCGCGCATAGCCCTGCAGGTTGGGCACCAGCACCGGATAGGCGATGCCCGGCGCCTGGGTGATGCCGGCGAACACCTCGGCCGCGTCGGCCAGTTGCGGCACCCAGCGCGGGCTGACGAAGCTGGTCGCCTCGATGCTGCGCAGCCCGGTCGCGGAGAGTCGGTCGATCAGCGCGATCTTGTCGGCGGTGGCGATCGGTGTGGCTTCGTTCTGCAGGCCATCGCGCGGGCCGACCTCGACAATGCGGACGAAGTCGCTCACGCCGCGCCCTCCGGCACCCAGGCCGGGCTGCGCTTGTCGAGGAAGGTGCCCAGGCCTTCCTGACCTTCCGGGGAAACGCGCAGGCGCGCGATCCACGCGGCATTGGCAGCGTCGATGGCGTCGCGGTCGATCGGTGGCAGCACCGCGCGCACCAGCGCCTTGGCGCTGGCCGCGGCCAATGGCGCGGCCGCCAGCAACAGGCGGACCTGGCGCTCCACCGCGATATCCAGTTGGTCGGCGGCAACCAGTTGATGCAACAGGCCCAGCAGCTGCGCGGTGGCGGCGTCGAAGATCTCGGCAGTGGCGAACCATCGCCGTGCCTGGCGCGCGCCGATCGCTGCAATCACATACGGCGAAATCACCGCCGGCAGCAGGCCGAGCTTGCTCTCGGTCAGCCCGAAGCGCGCCTCGGTGCAGCCGATGGCGATATCGCAGCACGCCACCAGGCCCACGCCGCCGCCAAACGCTGCGCCGTTGACGCGCGCGATGGTCGGCTTGGGCAGTTCGTCCAGCGTGCGCATCAGGCGCGCCAGGGCGAGCGCATCGGCCGCGTTGTCGGCCTCGCTGGCGCCGGCCATGCCGCGCATCCAGTTCAGGTCCGCTCCTGCAGAGAACGCAGCGCCGGCACCGGTGATCACGACGACGCGGATCTGCGCTGCCCGGCCGGCCTGCTGCAAGGCGTCGGTGAGCGCGCCAATCAAGGTCGCATCGAAGGCGTTGTGCACCGCCGGGCGGTGCAGTCGCAACGTGCGGACCGCTCCCTGGTCCTCCACGATCAAGCCGGTGTCCTGCATTGCGTCAACGTCCATGAATGGGATGCGAACCATGATAGCGGCACGGGTCGTCTGAGCCATGACGCGGTGCGTCGATGCTAGAATTGAGAACCATTCCTAACAATCAGGCCGTCTTTGTGACGCTGTCCGACATGCCCTTGCATCGCGCCGCCATCGTGGATTCCGTGGAGGATCGCCTCCCCAACGACACGATCGCCCGGCGTCTGCGCGAACTGGGTTTTGTCGCCGGCGAAGAGGTCACGGTGCTGGCGACCGGGCCGGTCGGGCGCGAACCGCTGCTGGTGCAGGTCGGTTACACCCGGTTCGCCCTGCGCCGTAGCGAGGCCGCACGCGTGCAGGTACGCGTCGATGGAGCACAGGCATGAGCGCGGCGAGCGTTCCGTTGCGGCTGGCGCTGGTGGGCAATCCCAACAGCGGCAAGACCGCGCTGTTCAATCAGCTGACCGGCAGCCGGCAGAAGGTCGCCAACTACACCGGCGTCACCGTCGAGCGCAAGGAGGGGCAGTTCCGTGCGCCATCCGGGCGCGACTTCGCGGTGCTGGATCTGCCCGGCGCCTATAGCCTGCAGCCGGCCAGCCTGGACGAGGCGATCACCCGCGACCTGTGCCGTGGCTTCTATCCCGGCGAACCGGCACCGGACGTGCTGGTCTGCGTGATGGATGCGACCAACCTGCGCCTGCACCTGCGCTTTGCGCTGGAGCTGCGCGAGCTGGGCCGGCCGATGATCGTGGCCTTGAACATGGTCGACGCCGCGCAACGACGCGGCATCGTCATCGACCTGCCGGCGCTGGAACAGGCGCTCGGGGTACCGGTGGTGGAAACGGTGGCGGTACGCCGCGGCGGTGCCAAGGCGCTGGTCGAGCGCATCGACGCGCAGGCCGCGCGCCTGGCGGCACCGAGCGCCACGCCGCCTGCCGACGGCAACTACCATGCGCAGGTGCGACAGATCCTGAGTGCGGCGGTGACCATGCCGACGCGGACCTCGCGGGTGGACGATGCGCTGGACCGCTGGCTGCTGCACCCGCTCTGGGGCCTGGTCACGCTGGCGGTGGTGATGTTCCTGATCTTCCAGGCGGTGTATGCCTGGGCCAACCCAGTGATGGACCTGATCGATGCCGGCACCGCGATGCTGGGCGAGTGGGCAGGCACCACGCTGCCGGAGGGCCCGCTCAACAGCCTGCTCAAGGACGGCATCATCACCGGCCTGGGCGGGGTGATCAAATTCCTGCCGCAGATCCTGATTCTGTTCGCTTTCATCCTGGCGCTGGAGGAGTCCGGCTACCTGCCGCGCGCGGCCTTCCTGCTGGACCGCATGATGTCTGCCGCCGGCTTGTCCGGGCGCTCGTTCATCCCGTTGCTGTCGAGCTTTGCCTGTGCGGTGCCGGGCATCATGTCCACCCGCAGCATCCAGGATCCGCGCGACCGGCTCGCCACCATCATGGTCGCGCCATTGATGACGTGTTCGGCGCGCCTGCCGGTGTATGCCTTGCTGATTGGCGCCTTCATCCCGCAGAAGACCGTGTGGGGCATCTTCAACCAGCAGGGCCTGATCCTGTTCGGGCTGTATGCCGCGGCCATCGTCAGTGCGCTGCTGGTGTCGTGGACAATGAAGAAGTGGCGCCGCGACAAGAGCGAGCACCCGCTGATGCTGGAGCTGCCGTCGTACCGCCTGCCGCATCTGCCCGACCTGGCGCTGGGGCTGTGGGAGCGTGCGCTGATCTTCCTCAAGCGCGTCGGCGGCATCATTCTGGCCCTGACCATCCTGCTGTGGTTCCTGCTGTCGTTTCCGGCCGCGCCGGCCGACGCCACCTTGCCGGCGATCGATTACAGCTTCGCCGGGCGCATCGGCCATGCGATGGCGATCTTCTTCGCGCCGCTGGGCTTCAACTGGCAGATCTGCATCGCGCTGATTCCCGGCCTGGCCGCGCGCGAAGTGGCGGTTGCCTCGCTGGCGACGGTGTACGCGCTGTCGGCTGCCGACGACGATGCCGCCGCGCAGGCCCTGTCGCCGCTGATCAGCGATGGCTGGTCGCTGGCCACCGCGCTGTCGCTGCTGGTCTGGTACATCTATGCACCGATGTGCATCTCCACGCTGGCCACGATCAAGCGCGAAACCAACTCGTGGAAGCAGATGACCATCAGCGCGGTGTACCTGTTCGCGCTGGCCTACCTGGCCTCGCTGGTGACCTACCAGCTGGCCGTGCTGCTGGGAGCCGGCTGAGGTGGATCTGTCGCTCACCTTGCAATACGTGGTCATCGCCCTGGCGGTGTTGCTCAGCCTATGGGTAGTGATGAAGAAGCAATTTCCCGGCACGCTGCGGCGCCTGCGTGGCGCAGTGGCGATCGGCCTGTTGCGCGATGGGCGGCCTGCATGGATGCGGGCGCTGGGCCGCCGCGTCGCACCGCCGGCCGCGCAGAACGCCGCGGCCTGTGGTGGCTGCGACAGCTGCGGGCCGACGCCGCCCCGTCGTCACTGACGCACTGCATCCCTTACACTTGCGCGGCCGCAGGACGCGGTGGTGCAGGGGGCGCAGATGCGGTTGTTGGTGTTGTTGGCGGTCCTGGCGGCAGTCGCCGGTGTTTACAACTATGGCGGTAACGCGCTGGACGAAGCGCAGGTGCGCGATTTCTACGCCGCGCACGACAAGGCAATGCGTGGTCAGGACGGCGAAGCGCTGTGTGCGATGACCGCGCCGGCGTTCGAAATGGTGGTGCTGTACCGCATGGATTCGCATCAGCAGCGGCAGACCACCACACGCGAGCAGTACTGCAAATCCAATGGCGAGTGGGCGCAGGTGCTGCGTCAGATGCGTCATGTGGCCAACCCGGAAGAGGTGATCGACTACAAGCAGTCGATCACCAGGATCGAGATCGCCGCCGATGAAGCCTCGGCCATGGTCGAGACACGTGCCACGCTCGGCTTGCCGGGGGTGCGCATGACCTTCCGCTCGCGCGACAAGCTGATCCGAAAGCGCTGGAAGACCTTGATCGAACGCAGCGAAGGCACGGCCTGGGTCGGCCCGGCGTACGAGTAGGCGCCGCCGGCACTATCGCTGCCGCATTGCCAAGGCGGTGCCATCGATGCGCCGACGCGATGCCGGTCATCGGCACGCGCCGATCTGGCTCGCTGCCCAGCCGACCTGCGCACGCAGCCTGCGTCGGCAGAAACAGGTGACATTCCGTGCATGGCGATGCACGCGCGGCGATCGCCTTGCTGGCAGACGCCAACGCGAGTATGTCGACCGTACTGCACGGCAATGTCGGTAGCGCCAGCGCAACGCAGGAAGGCAGGTCGCCACGCGTGGCGAT
This sequence comes from Xanthomonas arboricola pv. juglandis, assembly GCF_001013475.1. GTDB lineage: Bacteria > Pseudomonadota > Gammaproteobacteria > Xanthomonadales > Xanthomonadaceae > Xanthomonas > Xanthomonas arboricola. The sequence continues at coordinate 713,844 of NZ_JZEF01000001.1, forward strand.
GGTCGGTGCGGCACTACCCCCCGTCATTGGCCGAGGTGCGCATCCGACGCTGCAGTGCACAGCGGTGCGCATCCGACGCTGCAGTGCACAGCGCGCCGGCCATACGCCTTCGCTATGCTTGGGCCATGACGACCTCCTTCCAGATCTCCCGACGTGCGCAGGCGCTGACCAGTTCGGCGATTCGCGAAATCCTCAAGGTGACCGAGCGGCCGGAGGTGATTTCCTTCGCCGGCGGGCTGCCGTCGCCGGCCACCTTTCCGGTGGAGCGCATGCGCGCGGCCAGCGATCAGGTGCTGCGCGATGCGCCGCAGGCCGCACTGCAATACGGTCCCACCGAAGGCTATGCGCCGCTGCGCGACTGGGTGGCCGCACGCCTGAGCCGCGACGGCGCCAGCGTCCGGCCCAGCCAGGTGTTGATCACCACCGGCTCGCAGCAGGGGCTGGACCTGCTCGGCAAGGTCTTCATCGATGAGGGCAGCAAGGTGCTGGTGGAAACGCCGAGCTACCTGGGTGCGTTGCAGGCGTTTTCGCTGTTCCAGCCTAGCTTCGTCGGCATGCCCTCGGACGAGGACGGGGTGGTGGTGGACGCGTTGGACCCTGCATTGCTGGCCGATGCGCGCTTTCTGTACTGCCTGCCGAATTTCCAGAACCCCACCGGTCGCCGGTTGCCGCTGGCGCGGCGCCAGGCCCTGGTGGAGCGCGCAGCAGCAGCGGGCGTGCCGATCGTCGAAGACGATCCGTATGGCGAGCTGTATTACAGCGGCCGGCCGCTGCCGAGCCTGTTGTCGCTCAATCCGGAGGGCGTGATCTACATGGGCTCGTTCTCCAAGGTGCTCGCGCCCGGCTTGCGGCTGGGCTATGTGGTTGCGCCCGAGGCGGTGCTGGGCAAGCTGATCCAGGCCAAGCAGGCGGCCGATCTGCATACGCCGTCGTTCACCCAGCGCGTGGTCCACCAGACGCTGCAGGACGATTTCCTGGACACGCATATCCCGCAGATCCGCGCGCTGTATGCGCGCCAATGCAGCCTGATGCTGGAGGCCCTGGATCGGCATTTCCCGCCCCAGGTGCAATGGAATCGCCCCGAAGGCGGCATGTTCCTGTGGGTGAGCCTGCCGCCCGGGCTGGACGGCACCGCGCTGCTGGCGCGTGCGATCGCGCGCAATGTCGCGTTCGTGCCGGGCGCGCCGTTCTACGCCACCTTGCCGCAGGTCAATACCTTGCGGCTGTCGTTCGTCACCGTGCCCGGCGACAGGATCGATGCCGGCATCCAGGTCCTGGGAGAGGTGTTGCGCGAGGCGCTGGCCGAGTTGCCCGGGCAGGGCGCGTGACCACGCAGACCAGTGGCGTGCAGGCGCCGGCGCTCGCGGTCAGCATCGACCGCGTGGCGATCGGGGTCGCACGCGATTTCACCCGCCCCGGTAGCCGCAGCGCGATCGACAAGCGTGCGGTGGACGGTCCTGTGCGCGTCGGGCCGGACAAGGCGATCCATCACTATCCGCGCGATCACTACGCTGCCTGGCAGGCCGACCTCGGCGCGCACGCGTTGCTGGAGACGGCCGGCGCGTTCGGCGAGAACCTGAGCAGCGTCGGCCTTACCGAGGCCGAGGTCTGTCTGGGCGATCGCTTTGCATTGGGTACGGCGGTGGTGGAAGTGTCGCAACTGCGTCAGCCGTGCTGGAAGCTGTCCGACCGCTTCGGCCTGCGCGACATGGCGCGCCGCGTGCAGGACAGCGGCCGCACCGGCTGGTATTACCGCGTGCTGCACCCCGGCGACGTGGCAGCCGGCGACATGCTGACGCTGCAGCAGCGGCCGCATCCGCAATGGACGCTGTCGCGCCTGCAACAGGTGTTGTACGCGCGCGATGTCGATGCCGCCGCCATCACCGCAGTGTTGCAGCTGCCGCTGGTGCCGTCATGGCGGGCGCTATTCGAACGCCGCCTGCAACGCCGCGAAATAGAGAGCTGGAGCAAGCGCCTGCATGGCGCAAGCGACTGAGAGCCGCCAGCACCTCGCACGCAATCAAAGCCCGCAGCCGCGCTAGCTGCAGGGCTGAGATTTGGGATTCGGGAGTCGGGATTGGGGAATCGCGGTCACGAAGTCGGCAAACGCCACCTTCCAGGCGCCGCCATGATGGCCGTGTGCCATGCGTCTTCATCGTCCTTACCAACGTACAGCGGCGCAGCCCTCACCGACCCATGGCCGCTCGCGCCGTTGTGTGCCAACCACCACGCGCACCCCACGGACGCCACCAAGCCAAAGCGCCACAGCACATAAAACGCGCACACCCGCACCCGCTCTCACGAGTCCCTGATCCCGATTCCCGATTCCCGGCTTTAACGACTCCCCAATCCCGACCCCCCAATTCCAGCTTTTACGATTCCCGATTCCCGATTCCCGATTCCCAGCTATCTTGTACAACCCCATCGCCCAGCTAGGCCTGCCGCCATGACAACGTCTCCTGTGAAAGTTCTGATCCACGGCGCCTCCGGGCGGATGGGCAAGGCATTGCTGCGTCTGGCTGCCGAAGACGAGGCCTTGCATGTCGTCGGCGCGGTGGTGGGGCGTGCGCCCTCGCAGCGCGTGGTGGACGGCGTGCCGTATTTCGCCGCCAGCGAGCTCGGCGGTGCGCCGAGCTTCGACGTGGCGATCGACTTCAGCCTGCCGCAGGGCTTCGCGCCGATCCTGGCGTTGTGCGCGCAGCGCGGCAAACCGCTGGTGTCCGGCACCACCGGTCTGGATGAGGCGCAGCGCGCCGCGTTGCTGGAGTCCGCGCAGCAGATTCCACTGGTGTGGGCGTCCAACTTCAGCCTGGGCGTTGCGGTGCTGACCGAACTGGTGGAGCGTGCCGCCGGCAGCCTGCCGGGCTGGGATTGCGACATCGTCGAAGCCCACCACGTGCACAAGCAGGACGCACCCTCCGGGACCGCGCTGACGCTGGGGGAGGCGGCCACCGGCAGTGGCGCGCAGCCGCGCTTTGCCAGCCTGCGCGCCGGCGACATCGTCGGCGAGCACACGGTGCAGTTCACCGGGCTGGGCGAGCGGGTGGAACTGGTGCACCGCGCGACCAACCGCGACATCTTCGCGCGTGGTGCCCTGCATGCGGCCAAGCGGCTGCTCGGCAAGCCGCCCGGCAGCTATCGCGTGCGCGATCTGGTGCTGTAAGCGCTGCGTCGCCGCGCATGAATGGCGAATGATCGCAGTGGCGCATTCATCCCGCCATTGCGATGCCGGCACGGCAGCCGGTGTTCTTCAGGCTGGCATGCCGGGGCACTTGCCTTTACAATTCTCGCTTGCCCGAACCAGCGTCGGACCGGTCCCCAGCACCGCGTCCGCGCTTTGCTGCAACCGGAATTTGGCCGGAAGCGCATCGGAGTCCCAGGCAGCCAGAGCGAGACCCCCACGTGACCCAACCCGCAATCCTTGTCCTCGAAGACGGCACCGTGTTCGAGGGCGAATCCGTAGGCGCCAACGGGCTTTCCGTCGGCGAAGTGGTGTTCAACACCGCCATGACCGGTTACCAGGAAGTCCTGACCGATCCCTCCTACGCCCGCCAGATGGTCACGCTGACCTATCCGCATATCGGCAATACCGGCTTTACCGATCAGGATGACGAGGCCAGGAAGATCTGGGCTGCCGGCCTGATCGTGCGCGACGTGCCGCGTCGCCCCAGCAGCTGGCGCAGCGAAGTCGCACTGCCGGAGTGGCTGCAGGCCCGCGGTGTGGTGGCCATTTCCGGCATCGATACCCGCAAGCTGACCCGCCTGCTGCGGCAGAAGGGCGCCCAGAACGGCGCGCTGATGGCCGGCGAGATCGATGTCGACAAGGCGCTGGAAGCCGCGCGCAGCTTCCCCGGCCTGAAGGGCATGGACTTGGCCAAGGTGGTTTCCACCGAGACCAGCTACGGCTGGCAGGAAGGCTCGCTGGATCTGAATTCGGACACGTTCGTGCGGGCCGAGCTGAAGCACAAAGTTGTTGCTTACGATTACGGCGTCAAGCTCAACATCCTGCGCATGCTGGCCGACCGTGGTTGCGACGTCACCGTGGTGCCGGCACGCACGCCGGTGGCCGAGGTGCTGGCGATGCAGCCCGATGGCGTGTTCCTGTCCAATGGCCCGGGCGACCCGGAGCCCTGCGATTACGCGATCGCCGCGATCAGGGAACTGGTCGCGCAGAAGGTACCGACCTTCGGCATCTGTCTTGGGCATCAGCTGCTGGCGCTGGCCGCCGGCGCCAGCACGGTCAAGATGACCACCGGCCATCACGGCGCCAACCATCCGGTGCAGGATCTGGACGGCGGGCGGGTGATGATCACCTCGCAGAACCATGGCTTTGCGGTGGATGAAAGCACGCTGCCGGCCAATGTGCGGGTGACCCATCGTTCGCTGTTCGATGGCACCAACCAGGGCATCGCGCTGACCGACGCGCCGGCGTTCTCGTTCCAGGGCCACCCGGAGGCCTCGCCGGGGCCGCGCGATGTGGGGCCGCTGTTCGACCGGTTTGTGGAGTTGATGGCCAAGGATGCCAAGCGCGCATGAGCGCTCGGTTGATGGGTGTGCTGATCCTGCTGGTGGGCGCCGCCGTGGCCTATTGGGGCGTCTGGATGCCGCTGCAGCAGGCGCAGGCGGGCGTGGCGTCGATCACGCTGCCCGGAGGCATCAAACTGGCCTTGCTGGTGCCGATGTGTGTCGTCTTCGGCATCGGCTATGTGGTTGGAGGAGGATCCTTTCACCAGCGCATGCAGAACACCGACCCGGACAAGGTGCGTCGCTGGGGCAAGACCTCCGGGACCGGCTGGCTGTTGCTCCTGGTCAGCTTCGCCGCCGCGTTCGCGCTGCATCAGTGGATGCAGAACACCCTGCGCGCCCTGGGCTATGGATACGCCGGATGACCCCGGCTTTCGGCTCCGTGGAGTCGATGCAACATCATGCCGCGTCGCGATGCGATCGCCGCGGCCACTCTTCCGCACCTGCGGCTTGCCGCATGTTCCTAATCGAGTAAAGAAATGCCAAAGCGCACCGACCTAAAAACCATCCTGATCATCGGCGCCGGCCCGATCGTCATCGGCCAGGCCTGCGAGTTCGATTACTCCGGCGCGCAGGCGTGCAAGGCGCTGCGCGACGAGGGGTATCGCGTGGTGCTGGTCAACAGCAATCCTGCCACCATCATGACCGACCCGGACATGGCCGATGCGGTGTACATCGAGCCGATCAACTGGCAGACGGTCGAGAAGATCATCGCCAAGGAAAAGCCTGATGCCCTGCTGCCGACCATGGGCGGGCAGACCGCGCTGAACTGCGCGCTGGATCTGGCCGACCACGGCGTGCTGGAGAAGTACAACGTCGAGCTGATCGGCGCCAAGCGCGAAGCCATCCGCATGGCCGAAGACCGCGAGCTGTTCCGCGTGGCGATGGGCGAGATCGGCCTGGATTGCCCCCGGGCCGAAGTGGCGCACACGCTGGAAGAGGCGCTGGATATCCAGACCCGCGTCGGCTACCCGACCATCATCCGCCCCAGCTTCACCCTGGGTGGCAGCGGCGGCGGCATCGCCTACAACCGCGAAGAGCTGATCGAGATCGTCGGCCGTGGCCTGGAACTGTCGCCGACCACCGAAGTGCTGGTGGAAGAGTCGGTGCTGGGCTGGAAGGAGTTCGAGATGGAAGTGGTCCGCGACACCGCGGACAACTGCATCATCGTCTGCGCGATCGAGAACCTCGACCCGATGGGCGTGCATACCGGCGACTCGATCACCGTGGCACCGGCGCAGACGCTCACCGACAAGGAATACCAGCGCCTGCGCGATGCCTCGATCGCGGTGCTGCGCAAGATCGGTGTGGATACCGGCGGTTCCAACGTGCAGTTCGGCATCAGCCCGACAACCGGCCGCGTGGTGGTGATCGAGATGAATCCGCGCGTGTCGCGTTCCTCGGCGCTGGCGTCCAAGGCCACCGGCTTTCCGATCGCCAAGGTCGCCGCCAAGCTGGCGGTAGGCTATACGCTGGACGAATTGAAGAACGAGATCACCGGTGGCCTGACCCCGGCCTCGTTCGAGCCGTCGATCGACTACGTGGTCACCAAGATCCCGCGCTTTGCGTTCGAGAAATTCCCGCAGGCCGATGCGCGCCTGACCACCCAGATGAAGTCGGTGGGCGAGGTGATGGCGATGGGCCGTACCTTCCAGGAATCGCTGCAGAAGGCGCTGCGTGGGCTGGAAACCGGCAAGATCGGGCTGGATCCGACCGGGCTGGACCTGAGCAGCGAAGACGATATCGCCTCGCTCAAGCGCGAGCTCAAGGCGCCGGGTCCGGAGCGCCTGTTCTATGTCGCCGATGCCTTCCGCGCCGGCATGAGCGTGGCCGATGTCTATGCGCTGTCGTTCATCGACCCCTGGTTCCTGGATCAGATCGAGGAACTGATCAGCCACGAGCAGCAACTGGCCGACGACGGCATGCAGGCACTGGATGCGGCGCGTCTGCGCACGCTCAAGCGCGCCGGTTTCTCCGACGCGCGGCTGGCCGAGTTGACCGGCACCAACGAGGAATCGGTGCGCACGCTACGTCGCGCGCTCAAGGTGCGCCCGGTCTACAAGCGCGTGGATTCCTGCGCCGCCGAATTCGCCACCAGCACCGCGTATCTGTATTCGACCTACGAGGACGAGTGCGAGGCGCTGCCGACCGACCGCGACAAGATCATGATCCTGGGCGGTGGCCCCAACCGCATCGGCCAGGGCATCGAGTTCGACTACTGCTGCGTGCATGCGGCGCTGGCGCTGCGCGATGACGGCTTTGAAACCATCATGGTCAACTGCAACCCGGAGACCGTGTCCACCGACTATGACACCTCCGACCGTCTGTACTTCGAGCCGCTGACGCTGGAAGACGTGCTGGAAATCGTCGAGCTGGAAAAACCCAAGGGCGTGATCGTGCAGTACGGCGGCCAGACCCCGCTGAAGCTGGCGCGCGCGCTGGAAGCCAACGGCGTGCCGGTGATCGGCACCTCGCCCGATTCGATCGATCTGGCCGAAGACCGCGAGCGTTTCCAGCAGCTGGTCGACAAGCTGGGCCTGAAGCAGCCGCCGAACCGCATTGCCCGCAATGCCGAGGAAGCCCTGGTGCTGGCGCGCGAAATCGGCTATCCGCTGGTGGTGCGCCCGAGCTACGTGCTGGGCGGCCGCGCGATGGAAATCGTCTACGGCGAATCCGACCTGGCGCGCTATGTGCGTGACGCGGTCAAGGTCTCCAACGATTCGCCGGTGCTGCTGGACCGCTTCCTCGACAACGCGGTGGAAGTGGACGTGGACATCATTGCCGACAAGGACGGCAACGTGCTGATCGGCGGGCTGATGGAACACATCGAAGAAGCCGGCGTGCATTCGGGCGATTCGTCCTGCTCGCTGCCGCCGTATTCGCTCTCGCCCAAGACCCAGGCCGAGCTGCGCCGTCAGGTGGTGATGCTGGCCGAAGGCCTGAACGTGGTCGGCCTGATGAACACACAGTTTGCGGTGCAGGTGAACGAGGCCGGCGACGATGTGGTGTTCCTGCTGGAAGTGAACCCGCGTGCCTCGCGTACCGTGCCGTTCGTGTCCAAGGCGATCGGCATGCCGCTGGCCAAGATCGCCGCGCGCTGCATGGCCGGCAAGACGCTGGCCGAGCAGGGCGCCACCAAGGAAATCGTGCCGGGCTATTACTCGGTGAAGGAGGCGATCTTCCCGTTCGCCAAGTTCCAGGGCGTGGACCCGATCCTCGGGCCGGAGATGCGCTCCACCGGGGAGGTGATGGGCGTGGGCCGCAGCTTCAGCGCCGCGTTTGCGCGCGCGCAGGAGGCCGGCGGCATCAAGGCCCCGCCGGTGGGCAAGGCGTTCGTGTCGGTGCGCGATCCGGACAAGCAGCGCGTGTTGCCGGTGGCGCAGGCGCTGGTGGAGCGTGGCTATACGCTGGTCGCCACGCGTGGCACCGGAGCCTGGCTGCAGCAGAACGGGCTGAGCTGCGAAATCGTCAACAAGGTCGCCGAAGGGCGCCCGCATATCGTCGATTCGATCAAGAACGGCGAGATCGTGTATATCGTCAACACCACCGAAGGTCGCGCCGCCATCTCCGACTCGTTCTCGATCCGGCGTGAAGCGTTGCAGCATCGCGTGACCTATTCGACCACCGTTGCCGGCGCCAAGGCGCTGGTGCATTCGCTGGAATTCCGCGGCACCGGCCCTGTGTGGTCGCTGCAGGAACTGCACAAGGAGCTGGAAGCATGAGAGCACCCATGACGGCAAAGGGCGCGCAGCGTCTGCGCGAAGAGCTGGACCAGCTGAAGTCGGTCAAGCGTCCGGCGGTGATCAATGCGATCGCCGAAGCGCGCGCGCACGGCGATCTGAAGGAAAACGCCGAGTACCACGCCGCGCGCGAGCAGCAGAGCTTCATCGAAGGCCGCATCAAGCAGCTGGAAGGCGAGCTCTCGCATGCCGAGATCATCGACATCACCAAGCTGTCGGCCGGCAACAAGATCGTGTTCGGCGCCACGGTGACGCTGGCCGACACCGAGACCGACGAAGAGAAGCGCTACCAGATCGTTGGCGATCTGGAAGCGGACATCAAGCTGGGCATGATCGCGATCTCCTCGCCGCTGGCGCGTGCGTTGATCGGCAAGCTGGAAGGCGACTCGGTCACCATCGATGCGCCGGCCGGCCAGCGCGAGTACGAAGTGGTCAGCGTTGCCTATCTGGACTGACGGGTCGGGATTGAAGAACGCCACCGCCCGATGACCACTGCCACGCTGCTGCTGCCGGAAAAACGCCGTCTGCCCGGTGAACTGGGCGACACGCCGGTGGCGCGTGCGCTGGCGCGTGCCGATCAGCAAGGTGCCGAGCCCGGCGAAGTGGCGCAGCTGCAGCGCCACTTCGCACTGACGCCTGCGCACTGGCCGGTGGCCGCGTTGACCCGCCAGCTCGATGCCGGCGATGCGGCCGGTGCGACCTGGGTGCGTGCCGATCCGGCCTATGTGGTGCCGGATATGCAGGGCGCGCGCTTGATGGGCTACGGCGAGGCGCTCGGCCCCACGGCCGAGGACCTGGCGGTGTTGCTGCCCATCCTCAAGCCGATGTTCGGCGATGCCGGCTTCCTGCTGGATGCGCCCACGCCTGCGCGCTGGTACCTGCGGTTGTCGCCGGATGCCAAATTGCCGGAATTTGCGCCACCGGATCTGGCGATCGGCGATGACCTGTTCGAGCATCTGCCGGCCGGCGAGATCGGCCGGCGCTGGCGCGCCTTGCTGACCGAGGCGCAGGTGCTGCTGCATCAGCATCCCTGGAACGAGGGCCGCGTGGCCAGCGGCAAGCCGGCGATCAATTCGCTGTGGTTCTGGGGCGGTGGCGTGCTGCCGCATGCGGTGAGCTCGCCGCACCGTCAGGTACGCAGCCGCGAATCGCTGCTGCGTGCGCTGGCGCTGTCGGCCGGTGCCGATGCGCAGGGCGAACAACGCGTGGATGCATTGGTGGACCTGCGCCATCTGCGCTCGCTGCAGCAGTTCAGCGACGACGCGGTGGCGCCGTTGCTGGCGGCGATGGCGCGTGGCGAACTGGATCGGCTGGTGCTGGATTTCCAGGACGGCGAAACCGTGTCGCTGACGCATGCGCAACGCTGGCGTTTCTGGCGCAAGCCGCGGGTACAGCTGGCGCAATGACCTCCACCCCGCGGATCGTCCGGCGCCCACCCGGGCAGGCCGGCAGTTGGCCCGATGCCATGTTGCCGCTGTTGCGCCGCATCTATGCCGCGCGCGGCGTGACCGATACGCAGGGCGCGCAGCCGCGTCTGGGGCAGTTGCTGTCACCGCAGTTGTTGCACAACAGCGACGTCGCGGCCGAGCTGCTGGCCGATGCGATCGCACAGCAGCGTCGCATCTTGGTGGTGGGCGATTTCGACTGCGATGGCGCCACCGCCTGTGCGGTCGGCGTGCGTGGCTTGCGCATGCTCGGCGCGCTGGATGTCCACCACGCGGTGCCCAATCGCATGGTGCATGGCTATGGTCTGTCGCCTGCGCTGGTGGACGAGCTGGCTGCATTGCAGCCGGATCTGCTGGTCACCGTCGATCACGGCATCGCCTGCCACGCCGGCGTGGCCGCGGCCAAGGCGCGTGGCTGGACGGTGCTGGTCACCGATCATCACCTGCCTGGTGAGGTGTTGCCGCCGGCCGATGCGATCGTCGATCCGAACCTGGCCAACGACCGCTTCCCGAGCAAATCCCTGGCCGGGGTCGGGGTGATCTTCTACGTGCTGATGGCCTTGCGCGGCGTGCTGCGCGCGCGCGGCGCCTTTGCCGAACGCGCCGAGCCGGATCTGTCGGTATTGCTGGACCTGGTGGCGGTCGGCACGGTCGCCGATCTGGTGCCACTGGACACCAACAACCGTGCGCTGGTGTCGGCCGGCCTGCGCCGCCTGCGCGAGGGCAAGGGGTGCATCGGCCTGCGCGCCCTGATCGATGCCAGCGGCCGCGACGTGGCGCGCCTGAGCGCCAGCGATATCGGCTTTGCATTGGGGCCACGTCTCAACGCCGCCGGCCGGCTGGAAGACATGGCCCTGGGCATCGAACTGCTGCTCAGCGAAGACTGGAGCCGGGCGCGCGAGATCGCCGGCACCCTGGAAGAGATCAACGCCGAGCGTCGCGCGGTGCAGCAGTTGATGACCGACGATGCCGAGCAGGCGGTCACCAAGGTGGTGCTGGATGCCGATGGCGAATTGCCGATCGCCGCGTGCCTGTTCGACGCCGACTGGCACCCCGGTGTCATCGGCCTGGTCGCCTCCAAGCTCAAGGACCGGCTGCATCGCCCGGTGATTGCATTGGCGCCGGCCGAGCCGGGCAGCAGCCAGCTGCGTGGCTCGGCGCGTTCGATTCCCGGCCTGCATATCCGCGATGTGCTGGCTGCCGTGGACGCGCGCCACCCGGGCCTGATCCAGAAGTTCGGCGGGCATGCGATGGCGGCCGGATTGAGCCTGGAGCAGGCCGCGCTGGCGACCTTCGAGCAGGCATTCCGGCGCCAGGTGCAGACAATGGTGGACGCCTCGTTGCTGCATGCCGAATTGCACAGCGACGGCGAACTGGCCGCGCACGAGCTCGATCACCTGCATGCCGAGGCACTGCGCGTGGCCGGGCCGTGGGGGCAGGGCTTTCCCGAGCCGCTGTTCGATGGCCGATTCGAAGTGCTGCAATGGCGCCTGCTCAAGGAGCGCCATCTCAAGCTCACGCTGCGCTGTGCCGGCCGCGCCGAACCGCTCAACGCCATCCACTTCAATGGCTGGCGCGGCAGCGAGCCGGCACGCATGGTGCGGCTGGCGTACCGCCTGGTCAGCGACGATTATCGCGGCGGCACCGCGGTGCAGTTGATCGTCGAACATTGCGAGCCGGCGACAGTCACTGGCTGAGCTGCGGGCTCAGCGTTCTCTCTACCTTTTGTAGGCTGCACCTGACGTCATCTGGATGGTCCAGACCGCGTTGGTCGAGGGCGCGTGGTGTCCTCGCCGCTCGCCGGATGCGCCGTGAATCCGTCCGTGAAGGGAGCTGAGCGTCGGGTTCTCAGGCGCGCGGCTGCCAGTCGCTGGCTTCGGTAAGGGGCGGCAGCGCGGCCGGGGATCGGCTCCTCGGTTCGGTCAGACATCCTGTCTGACTCGCCGCCGCGGCACATCCTGAGTGCCGCTCTCCGCCAATCCCCGGCCACGCTGCCGCCTCGGCATGTCGTTTCCGCGACCTGGTCAAGGCAGGCCGCTTCACCATCTTGTTTGCAAGCTTCGCGATGACGACGCTGCAGGTGTTTTCTTGAAGGCCTGTGTTGTTCGGCGTGTGCCGGGGAGCCGATCGGACGCGCCGTGATCCAAGCCACACGCGTCGTGCTCCGCCTGCAACCACGCACACCGACCGTCTGACAGGTCCTTGCCTGCCCACCGTCGCGGGACCTTGAGCGGCATGGATGCCGCGCCAGAGCCTGCATGGACGTACTTGCGGCGTGTCCTGCGATGGTGGGCGGGCAAGGGCCTTGCAGCCAGGCTGCAGCTCAGCCGCTCTGCACGTGCTCTGCACTGAACTTCGCACCACAGGCGGCATTTATGCGGGAGTACACGCTCGAAGAGCCGCATGCCTGACGGCCGCAAAGCAGTCTGGTTTGCAGTTCGAAGCGTCCTGCAAGACCGTGCAAGCGCACATTGGCGCTCGCACTCGCTCGCACTGTCCTCGCCCCGATCAGGGCGCCTTCTTGACTTCGGTCACCAAGGTCGGCAATTCCCACGCGCCGCCAGCGGCGACCAATCTGCACAGGCCGGAGGTGGATTCGGAGGTCGGCACGAAACGGCGGCCGTCCCAGGTCCAGCTGGCCTCGCTGTAGCAATCGCCCAGGCCACGGCCCTTCTGCGATTCAAGGATGGTGGAACCGTCGATATCGCTGGCGTGCGTGGTCACCAACGTCGGCGCGAAGGGCGCGCGTGCATTGATCACCCAGAAACCGGTGCCGACGTTGTAGGCGCCCATCCAGCAGTCGGTCGACACCAGCAGTTTGTCGCTGCTGAGCCGGGTGATCGACAGCGGCTCGGCCGTATCGTCGGCCTGCAGTCCCTTGCATTCCTCATCGGCCGGCAAGCTGGCACGCAGTGCTTGATAGAGCGCAGGCAGCGTGCCCAGGCGCGCATCGGCCGCTTGCGGTGCTGCCAGTTTGACCGCGCGCACCTGCGGTGCCGGCACGGCCGGCAGCACCGTGGCTTCGTCGCGATCGCCCTTGCGCACCAGTGCGCCGCGCGTGCCTAGCCGGCCCTGGAACTCGTCCATCTTCAGCAACACCGCCGCCGCCCCACGATCGGACAGCTGCCAGCGGCGGCCATCGTTGCCCACTGCCACGATCTTGCTGCTGCGGGTCAGTGCGGCCAGCAGTGCGGTCACCTGCGCGCTGGTCAGCGGCGCGGTGCCGCTGTCGCGATTCAATGCCAGCTTGCCCAGGTCGCGCTGGTCGATGCGCAAGCTGAGCGAGGCCGGCATCTTGACCTCGTCGTACTGGCCCAGCATCAACTCGGCGGTGACCGCTTGTCCGGCACCGGCCTTGCGCGTCAGCAGCACCGACACCGGCGTGCTGTCGTCTTCATCCGGCTGATAGCCGGCAGCGCGGCAGGTGCGGGTGTTGTCGCAGGCGATGGTCCAGTCCTGGTGGTCGAAGGCGATGCCCACCGGCGCATCGGCAAGGGCGGCGACAGGCGCGAGCAACAAGGTGGCGGCAAGCAGGGTAGGGCGCATGGTGTCTTCGAAAGAGCGTGTCCGGCGCGCATCTTGCGTTGCTGCCGACGGGCCGTCCAGTGCGTGGCAGGCGAAACAGCGCCACCCCTGCGCCTGGTGTTCATGAGGTCATCGGCATGACGTCGGCCTTCCTCGCCGAACGCGGCGTGCGTGCGCGCAATCCGAACAAGGGACGCAACCAGCGCACCCGGCGGATCGCAAACTCATGCAACGCCAGGCAGCCGATCACGGTGGCGGCGATCACCAGCGTCGGCTCCAGCCAGGCATTCAGATGCAACGGCATCAGCCAGTACAGCGTCACGATGATCAGGCTCTGGTGCAGGATGTACCACGGGAACACCGCCTCCGTGCAGTACGGCAGCCAGCGGAACGGGCGGTTCAATCGGTGCCTGGCCCAGCCAAGAATCGTCAGCAGCGCCAGCCAGGTGTAGGCGGCACGTGCGCTGTGCTCGATCACCGCCCACGGCAGCGCGGCCAGCGCTGCACCCGGTTGCGCAGTCTGCCAATGGATGCTGGCATAGCGAATGGCCAGTTCGGTGCCGATTGCCGTAAGCGCGGTGCCTAGCGTGAGCCAGCGCAGCTGCACGGCCCACTGCCAGAAGCGCTCGCTGCGCGCCAGCAGGTATCCCAGGACGAACAACGGGAACGACTCGGCGTGCACGAACCAGTCGCCAAACAGCGCGTGGGTGGGCGGGTGGCGCGGCATCACCCACAGCACGCAGAACGCTTCCCACAGGATCGGCAACAGCAGCAGGGCCGGCACCGCCAGCGCAGTGGGCAGGCCCGGTAACGCACTCAGCCGCAGCGGGCGTGTCAGCGATACCAGCGCCATCAATGCGACGGTATAGGGCAGCAGATAGGCCAGATACCACAGGTGGTTCCAGGTGATGCCATGCTGCCAGCCATCGAAACTGCCGGCCGGCCACGGCCGCACCTGCCAGTAGCGCAACAGGAAGTTGCCCAAGCCCGGGCTGACCTTGCCGTTGCTCACGCCCTGGCAATAGGCCTGCACCGCCACCACCACGAACATGCCGAACAACAACGGTGGCAGCAATCGCCCGCAGCGCCGCAAGGCAAAGCGCCAGGGCGTGGCCTGCGGCCGCGACAGCCCGATGGCGATGCCGGAGATCATGAACAGCAAGGGCATCCGCCAGCGGTTGAGCACGATCATCGGCCATTGCAGCCACTGCGCGGTGTGCACGCTCTTGAGGTGGAACTCCCAGTCGGCCACGTAGGCCATGCCCGCGTGGTAGAGGATCAGCAGTGCGAAGGCGAAGACGCGCAAGGCGTCGATATCGTGGCGGCGCTCGGTCATGGTCGTGTCGGTAGGAGACATGCCCGCATCCTCGGCAACGCCGGCCCCAGGCAGCTGCGCCAAGGGTGGCAATGCCGTCCCGGAGTGACCAGTTGCGGTCCTGCAGGGACGAACCGGGGGCGGCCAGCGGGCGGTTTGCATAGAATGCGCGGATGAATTCACCTGTGTCCGGGGCGATCGAACGCGAGACCGACAGCGATGCCAATGCGGGCAGGCGCTGGGTGGCGTTGATCTGGCTGCTGGTTTTCTATGGCAGCGCGCTGGGCAACACCGCCAGCACATGGCTGGCGGCACGGCGCGACGGCCAGCCGCTGCTGCTGTGGCAGGTGCTGACCTGGGAGTTGAGCAGCGCGACCGTCTCACTGCTGCTCTTGCCGCCGCTGATCTGGCTCTGCACGCGTTGGCCATTGCATGCCGATGTCTGGCGGCGGCGCGTTCCTGTCTATATTGCGGCCGCACTTGCCTGGTGGCTGCTGCACGTGAGCGGCATGGTGCTGCTGCGCAAGCTGGTCTATCTGGCGGTCGGTGCGCACTACGATTTCGGCGCCTTGCGGTTGCAGTGGATTTACGAGCTGTCCAAGGATCTGCGCACCTTTGCCCTGCTGGTGGCGCTACGCCACACGCTGGCCTGGTATGGCCGGCGTCGGCAGGGCGAGGCGCATCTGCTGGCCGCGCCGGACGAAGGCCCGCCGGTCGAGCCACTGGACCGTCCGGAACGCTTTCTGGTGCGCAAGCTGGGGCGCGACTTCCTGGTCGCCACCGCCGACATCGAGTGGATCCAGGCGTCGGGCAACTACGTCAACCTGCATGTACGCGGCCACGATTACCCGCTGCGCAGCACGATGGCCGCGATCGAGGCCAGGCTCGACCCGGCCGCGTTCGTGCGCATCCATCGCAGCTATCTGGTGAAGCTGGCACGCGTGCAGGCGATCGAGCCGCTGGAATCCGGCGACGCCCGCGTACACCTGGCCGACGCCGGCGTGCTGCCGTGCAGTCGCCGTTACCTGGCTGCATTACGGGCGTTGGCGGGGCAGGCGCCCACACCGCAGCGTGTCGAGGCCGCGCCGGGCTGACCGTTCCAGGCGGTCAGCCTTGCGACCGGAGCGAGCGCCAGCCTCGCAGTGGCAGATGAGCCCAGACGCTCGTCATCTGGACCGCCTGCTGGCTGCCTTGCTCCGGTCTGAGCTTGCAGTGGTCGCCATGACGTCCATGGCCGGCACGAACCTGCGGCCCGTCACGATCGCCACCGCGTTCCGCCGCCGCCGCCCGCTTGCTAAACTACCGGGCTTGTTTGCCGGAAATCCGTCATGATCGAAACCAATCCGATCCGCCAGCGCATCACCGATCTCAGCGATCGCGTGCTCTCGCTCAGGGGGTATCTTTGACTACGACGTCAAGAAAGAGCGTCTAGAAGAAGTCAGCCGGGAGCTTGAGAGCCCCGACGTGTGGAACGACGCCGAGCGTGCGCAGGCCCTGGGTCGCGAGCGCTCGCTGCTGGAAAAAACCGTCATCGGCATCGCCGATGTGCTGGCCGGCCTGAGCGATGCCGGCGATCTGCTGGAATTGGCCGAAAGCGAGCAGGACGAAGACACCGCGGTGGCGGTAATCGCCGATCTGGACAAGTACCAGACCCATGTCGAAAAGCTGGAATTCCAGCGCATGTTCTCCGGCCAGATGGACGGCGCCAACGCGTTTGTCGACATCCAGGCCGGCGCCGGCGGCACCGAGGCGCAGGACTGGGCGGAGATCCTGCTGCGTATGTACCTGCGCTGGGCCGAGTCGCGCGGCTGGAAGACCGAGCTGATGGAAGTGTCCGGCGGCGAAGTGGCAGGCATCAAGTCGGCCACGATCCGCATCGAGGGCGAGTACGCCTATGGCTGGCTGAAGACCGAGATCGGCGTGCACCGGCTGGTGCGCAAGTCGCCGTTCGATTCGGACAACCGCCGGCATACCAGCTTCACCTCGGTGTTCGTGTCGCCGGAAGTGGACGACAACATCGAGATCGACATCAATCCGGCCGATCTGCGTACCGACGTGTATCGCTCCTCGGGTGCCGGTGGTCAGCACGTCAACAAGACCGAATCGGCGGTGCGTATCACGCATATCCCGACCAACACCGTGGTCGCCTGCCAGACCGGCCGCAGCCAGCACCAGAACCGCGACAACGCGATGAAGATGCTGGCCGCCAAGTTGTACGAGTTGGAGGTGCAAAAGCGCAATGTCGAGCGAGACGCGCTGGAAGCCACCAAGTCCGACATCGGCTGGGGCAGTCAGATCCGCAATTACGTGCTCGATCAGAGCCGCATCAAGGATCTGCGTACCGGCATCGAACGCAGCGATACGCAGAAAGTGCTCGACGGCGATCTGGACGAATTCGTCGAGGCCAGCCTCAAGGCCGGTCTGGCGGCAGGCTCCAAGCGCCTGGATGCCTGATCGCGCGGAGACGTCGCTGCGCCTGCCGCGCATCGACGTCTCCGCGCTTGCCGCCACGCGTGCAGCGCAATGCAGCGCGACGCATCGCCACGCAGTCCCGTTGCGCCGTGCAGTTGGCACCGATACACCGTAAAACGCAGGAACCGGCCAGCCCG
Source organism: Xanthomonas arboricola pv. juglandis (assembly GCF_001013475.1). Classification (GTDB taxonomy): domain Bacteria; phylum Pseudomonadota; class Gammaproteobacteria; order Xanthomonadales; family Xanthomonadaceae; genus Xanthomonas; species Xanthomonas arboricola. The sequence continues at coordinate 731,002 of NZ_JZEF01000001.1, forward strand.
GTTCCGCATTCTCCACCGGGCACGCGCCCGATCCACAGCAGACCGATTCCGCCATGACCGAGCAGACCCCCGCGCCGCAGATCCCCGCCGACGAGAACAGCCTCATCGCCGAGCGTCGCGCGAAACTGGGCGCGTTGCGCGGCCAGGGCATCGCCTATCCCAACGATTTCGTGCGCGAACATTTCGCCGGCGATCTGCAGGCCGAATTCGCCGATGCCCACACCTGGACCCCCGAGGCGCTGGAAGCGACCGGACGCACGGTCAGGATGGCTGGGCGCCTGATGGCCAAGCGGGTGATGGGCAAGGCCAGCTTTGCGCAGATCCAGGACGAGTCCGGGCGCGTGCAGCTGTTCCTGCAGGGCAATGTGCTCGGCGATGCCTATACCGCGTTCAAGGGCTGGGATGTCGGCGACATCGTGGCAGTGGAGGGCGGGCTGACCCGTACCAAGACCGGCGAGCTGTCGGTCAAGGCCAGCGCGCTACGCCTGCTGACCAAGTCGTTGCGTCCGTTGCCGGACAAGTGGCATGGCTTGTCGGACGTGGAGCAGCGCTATCGCCAGCGCTATGTCGACCTGATCGTCACCCCGGAAGCGCGCGAGGTCTTCATCAAGCGCTCCAGGATCATCCGCGCGATCCGCGCCTGGCTGGACGCGCGCCGCTTCCTGGAAGTGGAAACGCCGATGATGCATTACATCCCCGGTGGCGCTACCGCCAAGCCGTTCACCACCCACCACAACGCGCTGGACCTGGACCTGTACCTGCGCGTGGCGCCGGAGCTGTACCTCAAGCGGCTGGTGGTCGGTGGCCTGGAGCGCGTCTACGAGATCAACCGCAACTTCCGCAACGAGGGCGTGTCGACCCGGCACAACCCCGAGTTCACCATGCTCGAGCTCTACGAGGCCTATGCCACGTACCACCAGATCATGGACCTGACCGAACAGGTGATCCGCGACACCGCGCAGTCGGTGCTGGGCACCACGCAGGTGAACTGGGACGGCGCCGCCATCGATCTGGCGCCGGCTTTCCGGCGCTGGCGCATGGATGAGGCCGTCCGTCACCACAATCCTCAGATCAGCGCGGCCGATTGCACTGATCGCGACGCGCTGCTGGCGCACTGCGAGCGGCTGAAGATCAAGGTCAAGCCGTCCTACGGCTGGGGCAAGCTGTTGCTGGAAATCTTCGAGGCCACCGTGGAACACACGCTGGTGCAGCCGACCTTCATCACCGACCACCCGGTCGAGGTGTCGCCGCTGGCGCGTTCCAGCGACACCGAGCCGGGATATACCGACCGCTTCGAGCTGTTCATCAACGGCAAGGAGCTGGCCAACGGCTTCTCCGAGCTCAATGACCCGGAAGACCAGGCCGCGCGGTTCCAGGCGCAGGTGCAGGCCAAGGACGGTGGCGACGACGAAGCGATGCATTACGACGCCGACTACATCCGTGCGTTGGAGTACGGCATGGCGCCGACCGGCGGCCTGGGTATCGGCATCGACCGCCTGGTGATGCTGCTGACCGGCAGCACCTCGATCCGCGATGTGCTGCTGTTCCCATATATGCGTCCGGAAGCCTGATCTTTTTTGTGCCGTCGGCGTGCCGACGGCACAGATACTGCATATGCTAGAGCGGAGCCCCGAATGGCGTATCGTCGGGGGAGTCGGCCCGGCGGCCGGCGTCATCGCTTTTCCGTTCTCAGGAAAGAGGAGCAACGGCTATGCAGGATGTTTTGGGTAATCTTGCCGGCGTGTCGTCGGCGGATACATCGGGAAGCTGGTCGGAAAAGGCGGATCTGGGATTGAACATCGTCATTGTCGATGACCAGATGTCTGCGCGGACGATGTTGCGCCACGTCATCGAGGACATCGCACCGGAATTGAAGGTCTACGATTTCGGTGATCCGCTCGACGCGTTGGCGTGGTGCGAGGCCGGACGGGTGGATCTGTTGCTGCTCGACTATCGCATGCCGGGCATGGATGGCCTGGAGTTCGCCCGGCGTCTGCGCCGGCTGCCCAGCCATCGCGATATCCCGATCATCCTGATCACCATCGTCGGCGACGAGCCGATCCGCCAGGCCGCGCTGGAGGCGGGCGTGATCGACTTCCTGGTCAAGCCGATCCGTCCGCGCGAACTGCGCGCACGCTGCGCCAATTTGCTGCAGCTGCGTCAGCAGAGCGAAAGCGTCAAGCAACGCGCGCTGTCGCTGGAGCAGCGTCTGCTGGCCAGCATGAACGAGGTCGAAGAGCGCGAACGCGAGACGTTGTCGCGGCTGGCGCGCGCCATCGAGTACCGCGACTCGGGCACCAGCGCCTTCCTGGAGCGCATGTCGCACGTGGCCGGCCTGATCGCCGAGCAGCTCGGATTGTCCGAGGAAGAAGTGCGCATCATCGAGATGGCCGCGCCGCTGCACGACATGGGCAAGATCGCCATTCCCGATGCGGTGCTGCTCAAGCCGGGCAAGCTCACCGACGACGAGATGAGCATCATGAAGCGGCATCCGCGCATCGGCTACGAGCTGCTCAGCGGCAGCCAGAACCGTTTCATCCAGGTCGGCGCCTTGATCGCGTTGCGTCACCACGAGCGTTACGACGGCACCGGCTACCCGGATGGGCTGGTTGGCGAAGCGATTCCGCTGGAAGCGCGCATCGTGGCGGTGGCCGACGTCTTCGACGCGCTGCTGTCGCCGCGCCCGTACAAGGAGGCATGGACCATGGACGCCGCGCTGGCCTATCTGTATGCACAACGCGGTCGCCTGTTCGACCCGCGCTGCGTGGATGCGCTGCTACGCGGTCGCGCGCAGCTGGACCAGATCTGCGGCGAATTCTCGACCGCATCGGCACGACCCGGGGTGTGAGGCAATGAATCCGTTCGGAAGGATCCGGCAGCGGTTGATGCATCGACCCGACAGCGAACATGGTCAGGCGATCGTCCGCATCGTGCTGATCAGCCTGATCCTGGCGTATGTCCTGCTGCCGGGTGTCCGGCACAGCCTGCCGCCGCACCAGCACACCGGCGTTCTGGTCATTGTGCTGACGGGCCTGAGTCTCGGACTTGCGTTGTTCGGGTGGCTGCTGTGGCGGCCCGGGCGCTCGGATGCGCGTCGCATCCTGGGCATGTTGGCCGATTACGGCTTGATGGCGGCCGGCATGATCCAGATGGGCGAGCCGCTAGCCTGGGTCTATGTCGTGGTGATGTGGGTCACCGTCGGCAACGGCCTGCGCTACGGCAACCGCTATCTGTACCTTGCGGTGGGAATGGCGGTAGTGAGCTTTTCCACGACGCTGTGGATGACCGACTACTGGCAACGCAACCAGCGGCTCGGTATCGGGCTTGCCGTTGGTCTGGCCGCCGTTCCGTTGTATTTCTCCAGCCTTCTGCGGCAGTTGACCCGCGCCACCGCCGAGGCGCGCCGTGCCAGTGAGGCCAAGAGCCGCTTCCTGGCCAACATGAGTCACGAGTTTCGGACACCGCTCAATGGCCTGTCCGGCATGACCGAGGTATTGGCAACGACGCGTCTGGATAGCGAGCAGCGCGAATGCCTGAAGACCATTCAGGCATCGACACGCAGCCTGCTGGCGCTGGTAGAGGAGGTGCTGGACATCTCGGCCATCGAAGCCGGCAAGCTGCGGATCAACACGTCCGACTTTGCGTTGCAGGACATCCTGCAGGCAATCGGTCTGATCCTGGAGCCACAGGCCAGGGCCAAGGGGCTGCATTACCAGACAGCCGTGGCTGCCGACGTGCCTTCGCGTGTGCACGGGGACGCGGGACATCTGCGGCAAATCCTGCTCAACCTGGTCGGCAACGCGGTCAAGTTCACCGACCACGGCAGTGTCCAGTTGAAGGTGGCGGCCACCGAGGCCAGCGGCCGTGGCGGTTTGCTGCTCCGTTTTGAGGTGCTCGATACCGGCATCGGTGTGCCGGTCGATATGCGTCCGCGTTTGTTCGAGGCGTTTGAACAGGCAGATACCGGACTGGCGCGCCGGTTCGAAGGCAGTGGCCTGGGAACCACGATCGCCAGGGGACTGGTCCAGTCGATGGGGCGCGCGATCGGGTTCGAGGAAAATCCCGCGGGCGGCAGCTTGTTCTGGTTTGAACTGCCGTTTGGCCTGGCGGCCGCCAAGCCCGTAGCAACGCCATCGCCTGTGCTGCATGAGGCGGAGTCCACGATACCGGGCAACGTGATTGCGTTTGCCGATCCGTTTCTACGTCACCGTGCCCGCGTGCGCAGCATGCATATCCTGGTGGCGGACGATCATCTGGCAAATCGCCTGGTTCTGCAGCGGCTGCTGCAGAAAGCAGGCCATCGCGTGACCTGCGTTGACGGCGGCGAGGCCGTACTGGATGCATTGGCCGAGGCAGACTTCGACGCGGCCATCGTCGACTTGCACATGCCCGGTGTCAGCGGTCTGGACATGTTGAAGCAGCTCAGGGTGATGCAGGCGGGCGGTATGCCGGGCACCCCGGTCGTGGTGTTGAGCGCCGATGTCACCCCCGAGTCGATCCGCAGCTGCGAGCAGGCGGGCGCCTATGCCTTCCTGGCCAAGCCGGTGGCGGCGATCAAGCTGCTGGATACGCTGGCCGACATCGCCGTCAACCAGAAACTGCGTCAGGCCGACCCGGCCATCGCTACCCGCAGCCCGGCGCCGAGTGGCGCCGTCCTCGACCCTGCCGTGCTCGACGAGCTGGCGGAACTGGGGATGGGGAATGAGTTCGAACGCGAGTTCATTCAACAATGTCTCAGCGATGCCGCAGCTTGCGTTGTCCAGCTCGGCAAGGCGGCGGCGGACCAGGACTGGGCACGTCTGCGCGAGCATGCTCATGCGGTCAAGGGCGTTTCCAGCAATCTCGGGCTGGTGGCGCTGGCCGAACAGGGAGGTGAGTTGATGCGCCTGCCGGAAGCGCAGCTGCGCGCAGAATGGAGCCAGAGGCTGGAGCAGCTGAAGACGGGGTTGACACTCGGGCGTGAGGCGCTTGCTCAACGCGCACAGAACAAGTCCGACGGCGGAGTCAGCGGGAATGGCGACCGCGGCTAAGTGAAGCCCGGCGATAGGCCGGGCCTGATTCCCCCAGTACTGGATCCACCAAATCAGGCGGCACTTGCGCCAGCGCGGCGATTCTGTGCCTTGACCAAACGGTCCATCGTGCGCAGTGATTTCTCGCTCAGTGCCAGGGCAGTGTCGACCCAGACCTCGGTAATGCGCAGCAATTCGTCGTAAGGCACCGCCTGCGCGAGGTTGCGTGCGGCGTTCATCGCCAGATAGGCGTGGGAGATGCGCTTTTGCTGGCGAATCAGCGTTTCGGTGGCAACGACTCCCTGGCCCTTGGGGACGAGCACGTCCACGATTCCCATCGCATGCATTTCCTCGCTGCTGTAGATGCGTCCGTCGAGAATGATTTTTTCTGCCAGTTGGGGCGACACGCGACGGCACAGGAACGAATACGCGCCCATGCCCGGAAACAGACCGAACAAGACCTCGGGCAGTCCCATCCCGATGCCTTCTTCGGCCACGATGGTGTGGCAGGCCAGGGCCATCTCCAATCCACCTCCCAATGCATCGCCTTGCAGCAGCGCAATGCTGCGCACGTCCCCGCCAAAGCCGACATGCAGGTGATGGACGCCTTCCACGCAGCGGGTGGCATAGCGCATCAACTGCTCGCGGTTTTGGTCGCGGATCAGGCGTGCAAACAGGTCCAGATCGCCGCCTAAATTGAAGGCGGTGGAGTCGGATGCAAGCACGAAGTGGCGTAGTTCACCACTGCGCCGCTCATGCGGGGCGCGGGTGATGGATCCCATGACATCCCATATGTCGTCCAGCAATTCGGGACTGCAGCAGGGACGGATGCCAAAACGCGCATTGGCATGCATGAACAACCAGTGGGTGCCATCGGCGGCCGACGCATCGACCCGAATGGTGGAGTGGGGGCGGCCGATCGAAATCTTTTCAACGGTATTCATGGGCGTGATCCTGGAAAAGCCCGCGATGGGAGAGTGGACGCCGGCGGGCGCGCGCGATCCACTCCGAATCGATGCTACACCGGCACTATCTCCATGAACGCTGAGGGCTTCCTTTCTACCCGGTGAGCCCTGTGTGCTGAATCTTTCAGCGAATGTCTGCAAACAAATGCAGTTTATTGTGGATTACCCAGTGCTGAAATTATCTGTCTGGTCATTGGCCTGTGGTTTCCTGCAGGGCTTCCCTGGCCGGTGTTATCAACCGCAAAGTGCGTGCCTGCATTTGCGGGTGTCAAAAATGCGGATATAACCAGGTGCAAACCGGCCATCATTCCGGCATGCCCGTGGTCGCATACCACTCGTCTGAGACGCGTGAACCGTCCGAAGCGTGCAAAAGCAGACGCCCGCAAGGCCTGGAGGCAGTGCGGGCGTGGGATGGCAGCCGGGTGGCCGTCGATCTGCGGTGGCGCCGGGGGATTATCCCTTGGGCGCATCCCGCAGTTCGCGGCGCAGGATCTTGCCGACATTGGTTTTCGGCAGTTCCTTGCGGAACTCGATCACGCGCGGCTGCTTGTAGCCGGTCAGGTTGGCGCGGCAGTGCGCCTTGACCGCATCGGCGGTCAGCGCAGGGTCCTTCTTCACGATGACGGCCTTGACGATCTCGCCGGACTTCTCGTCCGGTACGCCGACAGCGGCCACTTCCAGCACCCCGGGCATTTCGGCGATCACGTCCTCGATCTCGTTCGGGTAGACGTTGAAGCCGGACACCAGAATCATGTCCTTCTTGCGGTCGACGATGTAGACGAAACCCTGCTCGTCCATCCGTGCGATATCGCCGGTGTGCAGCCAGCCGTCGGCATCCATGACCTTGGCGGTTTCTTCCGGCTTCTTCCAGTAGCCCTTCATCACCTGCGGGCCCTTGATGCACAGCTCGCCGATCTCGCCCAGCGGCAGCATCGCGCCGGCGTCGTCCTTGATGCAGGCATCGGTGGACGGAATCGGCAGGCCGATCGAACCGTTGTAGTCCTTCAGGTCCATCGGGTTGATGCAGGCGGCAGGCGAGGTTTCGGTCAGGCCGTAGGCCTCGACCAGGGTCAGGCCGGTGACCTTTTTCCAGCGTTCGGCGACCGACCGTTGCACCGCCATGCCGCCGCCAAGGGTCATCTTCAACGTGGAGAAATCCACCTGGTCGAAGCCGGGCGTATTGAGCAGGCCGTTGAACAGCGTATTGACGCCGGTGAAGGCGGTGAAGCGGGTCTTCTTCAATTCCTTGACGAAGCCGGGCATGTCGCGCGGATTGCTGATCAGGTGATTGCAGCCGCCGATCTTCATGAAGACCAGGCCGTTGGCCGTCAATGCAAAGATGTGGTACAGCGGCAGCGCGGTGATCACCACCTCGGCGCCTTCTTCCAGCTTGCCGGTGCCGGCAAGCCACTGGTGGGCCTGCTGCATGTTGGCCACCAGATTGCGGTGGGTGAGCATCGCGCCCTTGGCCACGCCGGTGGTGCCGCCGGTGTACTGCAGGAAGGCGATGTCATCGGGCTCGATCTGCAGCGTCGGCACGCTGTGCTTGCGGCCCAGCGCCAGTGCGTCGCGAAACCGGATCGCGCCCTTGATGCGGTAATCGGGCACCAGCTTCTTGACGTACTTGACGACGAAGTTGACCAGCGCCGCTTTCGGGAAGCCGAGCATGTCGCCCAGGCCGGTGGTGATCACCTGCTTGACCGGGGTGTCGGCGATGACCTGCTGCACGGTGGTGCCGAAGTTGTCGATCACCACCAGCACGCTGGCGCCGGCGTCGATCAGCTGATGCTTCAGCTCGCGCGGGGTGTAGAGCGGATTGACGTTGACCACGGTCAGGCCGGCACGCAGGATGCCGAAGGTGGCCACCGGATACTGCAGGCAGTTGGGCATCATCAGGGCGACGCGGTCGCCTTTCTTCAACTGCAATTCGCCAAGCAGATAGGCGGCGAACTGCTCGACCAGTTGATCGGCTTGCCGATAGGTGAGGGTCTTGCCGAAGCTGTGATACGCGGGGCGGTCGGCGAACCGTTTGACCGAGGTGGCGAACACCTCGGCCACGGTCCGGAACTGCTCCAGATCGATCTCGGCGGCAACGCCGGCCGGATAACTTTGCAACCAAGGACGTGCCTGATTCATCTGCCCCCCTCCAGGGTGTTCGCTACGTGACGCGGTGTGTTCCACGGCGCTACAACAGCTGGCAGCATACCGTCATGGATGGAAAAGGCGAAGCGTGATGCAGGGCAGCATTCAAGCGCGGTGGCGGGTCGGGTTGGTTGCGATTTGCATCGTGGGTCTGGTCGGTTGCACGCGTGCCGCACCGGAACAACGGCTGCGCGCAACGCTGGAGACGATGCACCAGGCGATCGAAGCGCGCGACATCGGCGAGGCGATGGCGCCGGTGGCCGAGGATCTTGTCGGCGACCAAGGACTGGACGCAGCCGGCCTACGGCGATTGATGCAGCTGCAGATGCTGGGCAATCGCCGCATCGGCGTGACCCTGGGGCCGGTGGATGTGCAACTGCACGATGACACCGCACGCGTGCGTTTCACCGCGCTGCTGACCGGCGGCAGCGGGCGCTGGCTGCCCGAGCAGGCACAGACCTACCAGGTGACCACCGGCTGGCGCTTGCAGGACGGCGACTGGCAGCTGTATCACGCGCAGTGGGAGCCGACCGGGCACTGATGCCGCGATTCTGGAGCGCGCATCGCCGGTGGGCGCGGTGGGTATTGGATGGCAAGGTATTTCCCCGCTGCGCTGCATTCGCGTGCAGCGCCCGTCCGCCTCCGATGACTGCTCACCTGTCCGGCAATACGAGGTTCTGATTGCCCAAAACCCCACTCCCGCCGGGCGGCGGGAGTGGGGTCATGCTTACAGGGCAGCGCGCTGCGATCAGGCCGCCTTGCGGGCAGCCAGTTGACGCAGCACGTACTGCAGCAGGCCACCGTGCTTGAAGTACTCCACTTCCTTGGGCGTCAGCAGCAGCACCTTGACCTGGAACTGCTTGACGCTGCCGTCGGACTTCTTCGCATCCACCGTGGCACGACGGCTGGCGCCGTCCTGCAGGCCGGTGATGTCCAGCACCTCCGAACCATCCAGGCCCAGGGTCTGGGCGTTTTCGTTCTCCAGGAACTGCAGCGGCAGCACCCCCATGCCGACCAGGTTGGAGCGGTGGATACGCTCGAAGCTCTCGGCGATCACCGCCTTGACGCCGAGCAGGTTGGTGCCCTTGGCCGCCCAGTCACGCGAGGAGCCGGTGCCGTATTCCTTGCCGGCCAGTACCACCAGCGGCACGCCGTCGGCCTTGTACTTCACTGCCGCATCGTAGATCGCCAGTTTTTCCGGCGCCGCGCCATCCTTTCCGTAGTACAGCGTGTTGCCGCCTTCTTCGCCGCCGAACATCAGGTTCTTGATGCGGATGTTGGCGAAGGTACCGCGCACCATCACGTCGTCATTGCCGCGACGGCTGCCGTAGCTGTTGAAGTCGGCCGGTTGCACGCCACGCTCCTGCAGGAAGCGGCCCGCCGGCGAATCCTTCTTGATGTTGCCGGCCGGCGAGATGTGGTCGGTGGTGATCGAGTCGCCGAACAGGCCCATGATGCGCGCGCCGTGCACGTCCTCGACGTGGCCGACCTGCATGGTCATGCCGTCGAAGTAGGGCGGGTTCTTGATGTAGGTCGAGGCCGCGTCCCATTCGTACAGCGCACCGTCCGGGGAGGCGATGGTGTTCCAGCGGCTATCGCCCTTGAACACGTCGGCGTAGTTCTGCTTGAACATTTCCGGGCCGACGGTGGCGGCGATGGTGTCGCCGATTTCCTTGTTGCTCGGCCAGATGTCGCGCAGATACACCGGCTGCCCGTCGCTACCGGTGCCCAGCGGATCGGTGGTGAGGTTGATGTCGGTGGTACCGGCGATCGCGTACGCCACCACCAGCGGCGGCGAGGCGAGGTAGTTCATCTTCACTTCGGGATGTACGCGGCCTTCGAAGTTGCGGTTGCCCGACAACACCGAAGACACCACCAGGTCGTCCTTGGCGATCGCCGCAGACACATCGTCCGGCAGCGGGCCGGAGTTGCCGATGCAGGTGGTGCAGCCGTAGCCGACCACGTAGAAACCGAGCGTTTCAAGATCGGCGAGCACGCCGGCCTTGCTCAGGTAATCGGTGACCACGCGCGAGCCCGGCCCGAGCGAGGTCTTCACCCACGGCTGCGCCTTCAGCCCCTTGGCCGCCGCGTTACGCGCGAGCAGGCCGGCGCCCAGCATCACTGCCGGGTTGGAGGTGTTGGTGCAGGAAGTGATCGCGGCGATCACCACCGAGCCGTCGCGCAGCTGCCAGCCGGCGCCGCTGTCGGTGGAACTCTCGGCCTGCGCTGCCTTGGCGCCGACCGCAGTGCCGCCGCCGCCTTCGTTCTTCAGCCGGTCTTCCTGCTTGATGTCGGTCAGGCGCTTGCTGCGCGCATCCACGAACGGCTTGAGGCTCTCGCGGAAGTTGGACTGCATGTCTTCCAGCAGCACGCGGTCCTGCGGGCGCTTGGGGCCGGCCAGCGACGGCTTGACCTCGCCCATGTCCAGCTCCAGCGTGGCGCTGTACTGCGCCGGCGGGGTGTTGGCGTCGTGCCACAGGCCCTGCGCCTTGGCATAGGCCTCGACCAGCGCGATCTGCTCCTCGCTGCGGCCGGACAGGCGCAGATAGGTCAGCGATTCGTCGTCGACCGGGAAGATGCCGCAGGTGGCGCCGTACTCCGGTGCCATGTTGCCAATGGTGGCGCGGTCGGCCAGCGGCAGATGCTGCAGGCCTTCGCCGTAGAACTCGACGAACTTGCCGACCACACCGGCCTTGCGCAGCATCTGGGTGACGGTGAGCACCAGATCGGTGGCGGTGGCGCCTTCGGGCAGCTTGCCGCTGAGCTTGAAGCCAACCACCTGCGGAATCAGCATGGACGAGGGCTGCCCCAGCATTGCGGCTTCGGCCTCGATGCCGCCCACGCCCCAGCCCAGCACGCCGATGCCGTTGATCATGGTGGTGTGGCTGTCGGTGCCGAACACGGTGTCCGGGTACGCGATCTGTGTCCCGTCCTTGTCCGCGCTCATCACCACACGCGCCAGATTCTCCAGGTTCACCTGGTGGACGATGCCGGTGTTGGGTGGTACCACCTTGAAGTTTTCGAACGCCTTCTGGCCCCAGCGCAGGAAGCCGTAGCGTTCCTGGTTACGCTGGAATTCGATCTTGCCGTTGAGGTCGAGCGCATCGGCCGAGCCGAATACGTCCACCTGCACCGAGTGGTCGATGACCAGCTCGGAGGGGATCTGCGGGTTGATCTGGTCGGCGTTGCCGCCGAGCTTGACCACGGCATCGCGCATCGCGGCCAGGTCGACCACGCACGGCACGCCGGTGAAGTCCTGCAGCACCACGCGGGCGGGCATGAAGGCGATTTCGATATCGGGCTCGGCGGTGGGGTCCCACTTGGCGACCGCTTCGATGTGGTCCTTGCCGACGGTGACACCGCCGTCCTCGTGCCGGAGCAGGTTCTCCAGCAGGATCTTCATCGAATAGGGCAGGTGGCCGATATCGAAGCGCTCGCCCAGCTTCGGCAGGCTGTAGTACGCGTAGCGCTTGCCGTGGACCTCAAGCGAGGTGCGGGTGGAAAAGGAATCGCTCATGCATCACTCCTATGGCTGCAGGCTGTAGGTCTGTTTGGAACAGTGTGACCAATTCAGTGTGTACGTTCGGTTGCAGGACAGGGTATGTGGCCTTGAGTACGACAAGTCAAGTATGTAAAATCGGCGCATACTTTCTGCCGGGGCCACCTCCATGGAAGCCACAGTTGCCGAACGCGGGCAGATCACGCTGCCCAAGGCCGTGCGCGATGCCCTGGGACTGACCAAGGGCACCACGCTCAAGATCGAGCTCGACGGCGGGCGCATCATCCTGCGCAAGGACGTCAGCGAGGCGCTGCGCAAGGTGCGCGGCAAGTTCAAGCTGGTCGACGGGCTGACCAGTACCGACGAGGCCATGCGCGCCATCCGTGGCCGCGCCCCCGGGGATCCGTTCGACCCATGATCGCCCTGGATTCCTCGGTGCTGCTCGACATCCTGGTCGGCGATGCGGTCTACGGCGAGGTGTCGGAGATCTGCATCGGCGATGCGCTGGCGCGCGACGAGGTGGTGGTCTGCGATGCGGTGGTGGCCGAGGTGCTGGCCATGCTCGATACCCAGGTCGACCTGATGGAGACCCTGGCCTCGATCGGGGTGCGTTACGAAGCCACCCAGGAAGCGGCGGCAGTGCGCGCCGGCCATATGAACAAGCGCTTCCGCGCGCGCGGCGGCAAGCGCGAGCGGGTGGTGGCCGATTTCCTGATCGGCGCCCACGCGATGCTCCAGTGCGACGGGTTGATCACCCGCGACGAGGGCTTTTTCCGCGACTACTTCAAGGGTTTGAAGATCGTTGTCCCCAAACCCGCACGCTGATCCACGTTTCGCGTTTACACATTCACTGTTGTCTTTCGGAGAATCCGCATGTTGGAAGCCTATCGCCACCACGTTGCAGAGCGCGCCGCGCTCGGTATCCCGCCGCTGCCGCTGACCGCGCAGCAGACCGCCGAGGTCATCGAGCTGCTGAAGGCTCCGCCGGCGGGCGAAGAAGCATTCCTGGTCGAGCTGCTCAGCCAGCGCGTGCCGGCCGGCGTCGACGACGCTGCCAAGGTCAAGGCCTCGTACCTGGCCGCGGTGGCCTTCGGCACCGAAAAAACCGCGCTGATCAGCCCCACGCGTGCGACCGAGCTGCTCGGCACCATGCTGGGTGGCTACAACATCCAGCCGCTGATCGATCTGCTCGACAACGCCGAGCTGGGCGCCACCTCCGCCGAGGCGCTCAAGCACACCTTGCTGGTGTTCGACGCCTTCCACGACGTGCAGGAAAAGGCCGAAGCCGGTAATGCGCATGCCAAGGCCGTGCTGCAGAGCTGGGCCGATGCCGAGTGGTTCACCAGCAAGCCGGAAGTGCCGCAGAGCATGACCGTCACTGTGTTCAAGGTGCCGGGCGAGACCAACACCGACGACCTGTCGCCGGCCCCGGATGCCACCACGCGCCCGGACATCCCGCTGCACGCGCTGGCGATGCTGAAGAACAAGCGCGACGGCGCGGCCTTCGAGCCGGAAGAAGACGGTAAGCGCGGCCCGATTCAGGCCATCGCCGATCTCAAGGACAAGGGCCATCTGGTCGCCTACGTGGGCGATGTGGTCGGTACCGGTTCCTCGCGCAAGTCGGCGACCAACTCGGTGCTGTGGTGGACCGGCGAGGACATTCCGTTCATTCCGAACAAGCGCTTCGGCGGCGTGTGCCTTGGTTCGAAGATCGCCCCGATCTTCTACAACACGATGGAAGACGCCGGCGCGTTGCCGATTGAGCTGGACGTGTCGCAGATGGAGCACGGCGATGTGGTCGAGCTGCGTCCGTATGACGGCAAGGCGCTGAAGAACGGGCAGGTGATCGCCGAGTTCGCGATGAAGTCGGACGTGCTGTTCGACGAAGTGCGCGCCGGTGGCCGCATTCCGTTGATCGTCGGCCGCGGCCTGACCGCCAAGGCGCGCGAGTTCCTGGGCCTGCCGGCTTCTGACCTGTTCCGCCTGCCGATGGACCCGCCGGACACCGGCAAGGGCTTCTCGCTGGCGCAGAAGATGGTCGGCCGCGCCTGCGGCTTGCCGGAAGGCCAGGGCATGCGCCCGGGCACCTATTGCGAGCCGAAGATGACCTCGGTGGGCTCGCAGGACACCACCGGCCCGATGACCCGCGACGAGTTGAAGGACCTGGCTTGCCTGGGCTTCTCGGCCGACCTGGTGATGCAGTCGTTCTGCCACACCGCGGCCTATCCGAAGCCGGTCGACGTCAAGACCCACCATACCTTGCCGGAGTTCATCTCCACCCGAGGCGGCGTGTCGCTGCGTCCGGGCGATGGCGTGATCCACAGCTGGCTCAATCGCATGCTGCTGCCCGACACCGTCGGTACCGGTGGCGACTCGCACACGCGTTTCCCGATCGGCATTTCGTTCCCGGCCGGCTCCGGCCTGGTGGCCTTCGCCGCCGCCACCGGCGTGATGCCGCTGGACATGCCCGAGAGCGTGCTGGTGCGCTTCAAGGGTGAGATGCAGCCGGGCGTGACCTTGCGTGACCTGGTCAATGCGATCCCGCTGTATGCGATCAAGGACGGTCTGCTGACCGTGGCCAAGCAGGGCAAGAAGAACATCTTCTCCGGCCGCATCCTGGAAATCGAAGGCCTGCCGAACCTGAAGGTGGAACAGGCGTTCGAGCTGTCCGACGCCTCGGCCGAGCGTTCGGCGGCCGGTTGCACCGTGCACCTGGACAAGGCACCGATCATCGAATACCTGACCAGCAACATCACCCTGCTGCGCTGGATGATTGCCGAAGGCTATGCCGATGCGCGCACGCTGGGCCGCCGCATCAAGAAGATGGAAGAGTGGCTGGCCGATCCGCAGCTGCTGCAGCCCGATGCCGACGCCGAGTACGCCGCCGTCATCGAGATCGACCTGGCCGACATCCACGAGCCGATCGTGGCGTGCCCGAACGACCCGGACGACGTCAAGACGCTGTCCGACGTGGCCGGTGCGGCGATCGACGAGGTGTTCATCGGTTCGTGCATGACCAACATCGGTCACTTCCGTGCCGCCGCCAAGTTGCTGGAAGGCAAGCGCGATATCCCGACCCGTCTGTGGGTGGCGCCGCCGACCAAGATGGACGCCTCCGAGCTGACCAAGGAAGGCCATTACGGCACCTTCGGCGCTGCCGGCGCGCGTATGGAAATGCCGGGCTGCTCGCTGTGCATGGGTAACCAGGCGCAGGCACGCGAGGGCGCCACGGTGTTCTCCACCTCCACGCGTAACTTCCCGAATCGTCTGGGCCGCAACACCAACGTCTACCTGGGTTCGGCGGAACTGGCGGCGATCTGCTCGCGTCTGGGCCGCATCCCGACCAAGGACGAATACATGGCCGATGTGGGCGTGATCAAGACCAGTGGCGATCAGATCTACCGCTACATGAACTTCGATCAGATCCAGGAATATCAGGACGTGGCCGACACCGTCGCTGCCTGATCCAGCTGGTTGATCACGTGTTCGAAAACGCCCGGCAATGCCGGGCGTTTTTCGTTATTCGGGCGACGACTTCGTTTTAGCTGCGCAATGCCGGGAGTTAAGGCAATCGCAGTTAACTCGGCTGTCGCATTGCAACAAAAATCTGAAGTCGGGAGGTCTAGAGTGGCGCCGCTCCCATCGCTCTGATTGATCTCCAATGCCCACTTGCACGATCGCTGGTCAAACGCTGCACTACGCACAATACGGTCAAGGGTTTCCGGTGTTGCTTGGCCACAGTTATCTCTGGGACGCGGCCATGTGGGAGCCGCAGGTCCAGGCGCTTTCGCAGCACTATCGGGTCATCGTTCCCGAGTTGTGGGGGCACGGGCAATCGGCAGCGCTGCCAGCGGGCACGCAGACGGTTGGCGATCTTGCCAAGCAGATGCTGCTGTTGCTGGATGCGCTGGAACTGCCGCAATGCGCGGTGGTCGGCCTGTCGGTCGGCGGCATGTGGGGCGCCGAGCTGGCGCTGCTGGCACCGGAGCGCGTGCGCAGCCTGGTGCTGATGGATACCTTCCTGGGTGCCGAGCCGCAGGCCACGCAAGCGCGTTACTTCGCTTTGCTCGATGCGATCGAAGCGGCCGGGCAGGTGACGCCTGCGTTGATCGAGGCGATCGTGCCGATCTTTTTCCGCCCCGGCATCGATCTGAATTCCGCGCTGCCGGCTGCGTTTGCGCAGCGTCTGGCCGCGCTGTCGGCCGAGCAGTTGCGCACCTCGATCGTGCCGCTGGGCCGGCTGATCTTCGGGCGCGCGGATCGTTTGGAGGCGATGTCCGCGCTGAATCCGGCCAGCACCTTCCTGCTCGGCGGCGCAGACGATATTCCGCGCCCGCCCGAAGAGCTGTGGCTGATGGCCGAGGTGATCGGTTGCGACTACGAGCTGATCCCCGATGCCGGGCACATCGCATCGCTGGAGAATCCGGCGTTCGTCACTGCGCAGTTGCTGGGTTGGTTGAAGCGCACCGTGGCATCGGATTCGACGCGGATGCAAAGGCGCGCGCTTGAAGGCAGCGTTCAGGCACAGGCACCGCTCTATTAATGTGCTGCTGATCTGGCGATCAGAACGACACCATGCATTGCTTGCAAGCATGAGCACCGGCCACCTCACCTGGTCCTCGCCAGCCCACCGTCGCCGGACCTTACGCGGCATGGATGCCGCGTAAGAGCCTACAAGGACGTACTTGCGGCGTGTCCTGCGATGGTGTGCGGGCAAGGGCCCTGCATCGAAGCGCCAGATCAGGTGCTTTGTGTTCGCTTCTTCCATATCGTGCAGCCTGAGCTCAGGACAACCTGCGTTTGAGCTCTGTCTGCCGTTTCAAACCAGCAAAGCCGGTTGGTCGAGGGCGCGATGCCCTCACCACTTCCGGGACACGCCGTGAATCCGTCCATGGAGGCTCCTTGGCGGCATTCATGCCGCCAAGGGTCCCGGAACCGGTAAGGACATCACGCCTCCTAAGTCGGTCGTGCACTGATGCAACCGCAAAAGCGAGATGACCTAAGCGAGGCCATTTAACGCAACGGCTTTGTCGCCTGCATGCATGGGTGCATGGCTATTTAGCGGTAGGAGCAAACCCAAGCAACTTGCGGCCCGCCTTCGACGGAAATTTTTGGAATTCAGACCACGTCGGCCAGATCACAAGGACCATGGAACCACCGCTGTGTCTGATCCACAGGCCGCGGCTACTGCTGTTGCCATGCACACCGACCATCACGACTGGTCCTTGCCCGCCCACCGTCGCGGGACCTTACGCGGCATGGATGCCGCGTAAGCGCCTACAAGGACGTACCTGCGGCGTGTCCTGCGAGGGTGGGCGGCAAGGGCCCTGCACAGAAGCACCAGATCAGATGCTTTGCCTTCTGGCAGTTTGCTTCGATCTGCTGATGCGAGCGTAAAACGCTATGAGAACAGCCTGCCAAACCACGACATAGTTGTCGTGAGCCGCCCTAAGGCTGCGCACCCAACCAGGCTTCCAGTGCCGCCGCCGGCAATGGCCGCGAAAACAGATAGCCCTGCAGCACTTCGCAACCGAGGTCGGCGAGGAACAGGCGTTGGGCTTCGTTTTCCACGCCTTCGGCAACCACGTGCTTGCGCAGATGCTCGCCGATGCGCAGCACCGAGGTGGTAAGGGCGCGGGCGTCTTCGCTGTGTTCGATGTCGCGCACGAAGCTCATGTCCAGCTTGAGTTCGTCGATGGGCAGGCGATGCAGGTGGCTCAGGCTGGAATAGCCGGTGCCGAAGTCGTCCAGCGACAACGAGATGCCGGCTTCGCGGATGGCGTGCAGGTTTTCCAGGACGCCGGGTTGCCCGGAGAGCATCACGCTCTCGGTCATTTCCAGCGTGAGGTCGGAGGGCTGCGCGCCCATGTCGGCGATCAGGCGCAGCAGGTCGCTGAGCATGCGCGGGCTTTCGAAGCTGCTTGCCGACAGGTTCACCGACACGCGCGACACCGGCACGCCACGCTTGCGCCAATCGGCGATCTGCCGGCAGGCGCTGCGCAGCACCCAGTCGTTGAGCTGCGGCATCATGCCTTGTTCTTCTGCCACCGGCAGGAACCGCGCCGGCGATATGGCGCCCATCTGCGGATGATTCCAGCGCAACAGCGCTTCCACGCCGTACAGCGCGTGCGGTGCGGCGCTATGCAACTGCGGTTGGTAGTGCAGTTGCAGCTGATCGCGGCCGATGGCCTGGCGCAGCTCCGCTTCCAGCGCAACGCGCTCCTGCGCCATGCGGTTCATGTCGGAACTGAAGAAGCGGAACCGTCCGCCGCCTTCCTGCTTGGCGCGATTCATGGCCAGATCGGCATGCCGCAGCAGGATGTTGATGTCGCGGCCATCTTCCGGAAACATCGCCACGCCGATACTGGCCGACGGATGCACGGTCATGTGCCCGACCGGCAGCGGCCTGGCAATGGTGCCTAGCACGCGTTCTGCGGCGGCACTGGCCTGCTCGGCGCTGCATTGCGGCAGCGCGAGTGCGAATTCGTCGCCGGCCAGGCGCGCCAGCATGGCGGTGGCGGTCAGCTGTTCGCCAATGCGCAAGGCGATGTCGCGCAACAACCCGTCGCCGGCGGCATGGCCCTGGCTGTCGTTGATCAACTTGAAGCGGTCGATGTTGATGAACATCAACGTGGCCGGTTCGCCGGCGTATTCGGCCTGCGTCAGGGCTTGCTCGGCGCGTGCGCTGAACATGATGCGGTTGGGCAGGCCGGTCAGCGCATCGTAGAACGCCAG
This sequence comes from Xanthomonas arboricola pv. juglandis, assembly GCF_001013475.1. Taxonomy (GTDB): domain Bacteria; phylum Pseudomonadota; class Gammaproteobacteria; order Xanthomonadales; family Xanthomonadaceae; genus Xanthomonas; species Xanthomonas arboricola. The sequence continues at coordinate 749,352 of NZ_JZEF01000001.1, forward strand.
TTGATGCACGCGCTGGCGGATCTGTTCGCGTTCCAGCGCCAGCGTGCACAGTTGCTGGCACAGATCGGTGAGGCGTACGTGCCAGGCATCGGCACGCTGCGCCTTGCGGTAGTACAGCGCGAAGGTACCGAGCACGCGTGCGCTGTTGGAGCGGATTGGCGTGCTCCAGCACGCGCGCAAGCCCATCGGCAGCAAGAGTTCGCGGAATTGCGCAAACAGCGGGTCGGTGGCGATGTCTTCCACCATCACCGGGCGGCCGCGCCAGGCGGCCGTGCCGCAGGCGCCTGCACCCGGCGCGATCTTCAAGCCGTTGACCGCATCGGCATATTCCGGCGGCAGGCTGGGGGCAGCCAGCGAGTGCAGGCAGCCCTGATTGTCCGCGCTCATGACCGTGGCCAGCACGTCCGGTGCGATGCGCTCGACCTCGGTGCAGATCAGTGTCATCACCTCGATCAGCGGCCGCTCCTGCACCAGCGCCTCGAGTACGCGGTGCTGCAGCACCTCATGCATCTTGGTGTCGGTGATGTCGGTCAGCACCGCCACGTAATGCGATGGCAGATGCCTGGCGTCGTAGATCGGATTGAAGTTGAGCGAGATCCACAGCGGCGTGCCGTCCTTTCGGTACACCAGCAGGTCGGCCTGGGTCTGCTGCAACGCGTCGGCGCGGTCGCGGACGCGCGCCACTTCTTCCTGGTCGCTTTGCGCGCGGGTGAGCACGTCCGACGGACGCTTGCCTACCAGTTCGGCTTCGGTATAGCCGAACATGCGCTGGAAGCCCTCATTTGCGTAGAGCAGGCGCGATTGCAGATCGCAGATCAGGATCGCACTGCTGCTGCCGTCCAGCGCTTCGGCCAGCAGGCGTGAGCGCGTGGCGTCGGGATGTTCGTCGGGCCTGGTTATGCCAGCGGTGAGCGGGCCGGGCTTGATCGTCCCGGGAGCGGGCGCGTGATCTGCCGGCGCATCCGCCGTCGCCAGCGACGCGGTTCCCGTAATGCCGGGAGCCGCCGCCTGTTCGGTCGGATGCGGGAGACGGGCCATCATGCCGGATCAGCGTGCCTGTGCCGACAGCGCGATCAGGCGCTCGGCAACGCGGCTCAGCGGCACCACTTCCTGCGCGGCACCGAGCTTGTAGGCGGCGCCGGGCATGCCCCACACCACGCTGCTGGCTTCGTCCTGCACCAGCGTGGGCGCGCCGGCCTGCAGCATTTCCAGCAGGCCGCGTGCACCGTCGTCACCCATGCCGGTGAGGATGGCGCCGACCGCATTCGGGCCGGCGTTGGCGGCCACGGAGCGGAACAGCACGTCCACCGCCGGTTTGTGGCGATTGACCGGCGGGCCGTCGTCGATGCGGCAGCGCCAGCGCGCACCGTCGCGGATGATGCGCAGGTGCTGGCCGCCCGGCGGCAGGTAGGCGTGGCCCGGCAGGATCGCCTCGCCATCGCTGGCCTCGCGGACCGACATCGCCGAGTGGCGATTGAGGCGTTCGGCAAAGGCGGTGCTGAAGCTGGCCGGAAGATGCTGGGTCATCACCACCGCCGGTGCATCGGCGGGCATGTGCTCGAGCACCACGCGCAGGGCTTCGGTGCCGCCGGCCGAGGCGCCGATGGCGATCAGGCGGTCGGTGGTGCGGAAGCGCAACGCGCTGCCAGGTACCGGCGCGGACTGCATGTCCAGGGTGACCTTGGGTGCGCTGGGACGATTGAGCGCGCTGACCCTGGCCTTGGAGGCCATCTTGACCTTGCTGACGATCTCCTCGGCATAGCCTTCCAGCCCGCGTGCGACGTCGATCTTGGGCTTGGAAACGAAATCCACCGCACCCAGCGACAGGGCCTGCAAGGTGGTGTCGGCGCCACGTTCGGTCAGCGATGAAATCATCACCACCGGGGTGGGGCGCAGGCGCATCAGGTTTTCCAGAAACACCAGGCCGTCCATACGCGGCATTTCCACATCCAGCGTGATCACGTCTGGATTGAGGCGTTTGATCTTTTCGCGCGCCAGGATCGGGTCGGCGGCCGAGCCGATCACCTCGATACCGGCATCGCGCGAGAGGATTTCGGTCAGCATCTGGCGTACGACCGCCGAGTCGTCGACGATCAATACACGCACAGGAGTTTCCAGCGTCATTCGAACAACTCCACTCCACCGGTAACCGGTGCTTTGGACAGACGGGCGCGCACGGCCGATTCGGCGGCGGCGACTTCGGCTTCGTGGGCATGCGGCAAACGCTGCACGACCACGCGTCCGGTCGTCGGGAAGAACCACACCTTGCGCGGATGGATGCCGCACAGATCTTCGGCAATGATGGGAATGTGTTCGGCCTGCAGGTACTGGCGCACGAACTCGGCGTTGCGGGTGCCGACCGGGTTGCTGGTGAAGCCCTTGAGCACGTTGGCGCCACCGAAGACCTTGGCTTCGATGCGTTTGCGATGCGCGCCGCGCTTGAGCATGTCGTTGATCAGCAACTCCATCGCATAACTGCCGTAACGCGCGGGTGCGCCATCGCCGACCTGGCCCTCCGGCAACAGGAAGTGATTCATGCCGCCGATCTTCAGGACCGGGTCGCGCAGGCAGGCGGCAACGCACGATCCCAAGGTGGTCGTCAACGCGGTGTCGTCGTCGACCACCAGGTACTGGGTGGGCAGCAGCTTGGCGGTGATGGTCTGGAACCGCGAATCGCGGTAGCGCATGACATCGTCGACCTGCACGGCAGTACTCATGCAGACGCTCCCGCGCGCGGGCTGCGCCGATACAGCGTGCGCCCGCACGGCTGGATCAGATCGGCCGCGTGCAGGTAGTTCTCCGAATGCCCGGTGTAGAGCAGACCGTCGTCGCCCATATGGCTGACCAACCGCGACAGGATGCCGCGCTGGGTCGGCTTGTCGAAATAGATCATCACGTTGCGGCAGAACAGCGCCGCGTACGGGCCGCCGACGTCGTAACGCGGTGCCAGCAGGTTCAGCTGGCGGTATTCGATGAGCTGGCGCAACGCCGGGATGACCCGGCACTTGCCCTCGTTGGGGCCGCTGCCGCGCTGGAAGTACTTGCGCTTGATCGATGCATCCAGCGAGGCGACGCGGTCGATGGCGTAGACGCCGCGCGAGGCGGTTTCCAGCACCTGGGTGTCGACGTCGGTGGCGACGATGCTGACCGGCGGGGTCAAGGTGCCGAAGGCTTCGCAGGCGGTGATGGCGATGGAGTAGGGCTCCTCACCGGTGGAGGCCGCGCAGGACCAGATCTTCAACGGCGCCTGCGAGGCGCGCTTTTGCAGTTCTTCGCGCAGCTTGTCGAAGTGGTGCGGCTCGCGGAAGAACGAGGTCAGATTGGTGGTCAGCGCGTTGGTGAACGCCTGCCATTCCTCCTCGTCGTTGCCTGCTTCCATCTGGTCCAGGTAGTCGCGGAAGGAGCGCAGGCCGAGCACGCGAAGACGACGCGACAACCGGCCATACACCATGTCGCGCTTGGCCGGAGCCAGGGCGATGCCGACACGCTGATAGATCAGGTCGCAGACGCGCTTGAAATCGCGGTCGCCAAAATCAAATTCGCGTGTGTCTGAAGCGGAAGTCGAGGTGGTCGTCATATCCATGCGCGTCGTTAGCTATGACTGGATATCGGCCACGTGGTCATGCAACTGAAGCACCAATCACGTATTGCAGACAGTCGGGTCTGCTGACGGTGCCCGGCGCGGCGTGGGTGGTGCGATCGCACCCGGCGGCGGGGCAGTGCGCGCTGCGCCGAGCGCAGATACACAAAGCCCCGGCAGTGCCGTAATGCTGTTCACTTAAGCAATTGAGTTACCGAAAATCTGGTATCAGACCTCTGGTATCGGATTTTTTGTGTCCCTTCAACAGCAGCTGTTCGACCTTGGCGATCTGTTCAACTTCTCCGACCTGAGCACGTTTACGCAGAATATTCCGGTGGAGTGGGTGGCCAGCGCGCTGGAACTGTCTTCCAAGGCCAGCATCCGGCGTCGGCGTCTTCCCAGTGATCAGGTGTTGTGGCTTGTCCTGGGCATGGCGTTGTTCCGTGACGAACCGGTGCACGAGGTCGCACGTCGTTTGAACATCTGCGCACAAGGGCTGGCCTCAGAAGATCTGTTGGCTCGCAGCGGTGTCAGTCAGGCGCGCGCGCGACTGGGCGCCGACCCGGTCCACCACCTGTTTGCAACGACTGGGGCGCAGTGGGGATGCGAACGCTACAAAGGCGATGAATGGCAGGGATTGCAGGTCTTTGCCGTGGATGGCGCGCTGCTGCGGACGCCAGACACTGAAGAACTGCGCGAACATTTTGGTTCCGGTAATACCAGCACGGACCGTCAGACACCATTTCCCATGCTGCGATTGGTTGCACTGATGAACGTACGCTCGCATGTCTTGCTCAATGCCCAGCTCAGTCCGTACCGGCGCAGCGAAATTCGCTTGAGCGAGCCGTTTCTACACTCCATTCCCGACCATTCGGTCACCTTGTTCGACAAAGGATTCTGGAGCGCTGATCTGTTGCTTTCGCTAGCCAACACTGGCACTGCACGCCACTGGCTGACACCAGCACGCAAAGGCCTGGTGGCTGAGGAAATCACGCGTTATGGCACTGATGATCGGTTACTGCGCATGCGTGTCTCGCCGCAGGCCAGAAAACGCAATCCAGCGCTTCCCACGCACTGGGACGTACGTGAAGTGAGCTATCTGCATCAGGGGAAGAGAAAGTCGGTGCTGACCTCGTTGCCTGTCACCACTTACAGCACCAAGTCTGTCGCACTGCTTTACCAGGAGCGATGGGAAATCGAACTGAGTTTGCGCGACATCAAAAGCTCGATGCAGCACAACGCGACGACCTTACGTAGCAAGAAGATCGACTTGGTGTACCAGGAGGTCTGGGGGTTGCTGCTGGCTTACAACATCATTCGACGTGAAGCCGGTCAGGCAGCGGAGGCGTTTGGCAAAACGCCTTCGGACATCCGATTCAAACCGGTTTGCCAGTACATCGCAGTGCAACTCATCGTGATGGCCGCAGCCAATCCAGCTTCCGCCACAGGAAGACGCTTATCCCAGCTTCGCTCAGGCATCGCGAGCCTGTTCCTCGATCACCGTCCAAGGCCTACCCGGCCAAGGACGGTGAAGATCTCGAAGACCCGCTATCCGGTAGATCGGAAGGCTGCTCCGCCTAAGTGAACAGCATTACGGCAGTGCCGGGGCTTTGTGGGGGACAGCGGTGGATCAGAACTCCTGCCAGTTACCGTCGGCCAACGCGGCCTGCGGCTTGGCCGGCCGTGACGAGGTGGCCGCTGCGCGCGCAGCCGGTTTGGCTGCGGACTTCACCGCCACCGGGCGCGAGGCGACCGCGCGCACGCTGGCGGCCTGGGAGGCCTGGGAGGCCGGCTCGTCCAGCTTGAACACCGACACCGCTTCGGCCAGGTGGCCGGCCTGCTCTTCCATCGAGCGTGCGGCTGCAGTGGCTTCTTCCACCAGCGCGGCGTTCTGCTGGGTGGTTTCGTCCATCTGGGTGATGGTCTGGTTGACCTGCTCGATGCCGGCCGACTGTTCCTGCGAGGCCGCAGAGATCTCGCCCATGATGTCGGTCACGCGCTGCACGCTGGCCACGATCTCGGCCATGGTCGCACCGGCCTTGCGCACCAGTGCCGAACCCTCGGCCACCTTGTGCACGGAGTCGTCGATCAAGCCCTTGATCTCCTTGGCCGCACCGGCCGAACGCTGTGCCAGCGTACGCACTTCCGAGGCGACCACGGCAAAGCCGCGACCCTGTTCGCCGGCACGGGCGGCTTCCACCGCCGCGTTCAGGGCCAGGATGTTGGTCTGGAACGCGATGCCGTCGATCACCGAGATGATGTCGGCGATCTTCTTGGACGAGGCTTCGATGCCCGACATGGTGGTGACCACCTGCGAGACCACCTCGCCGCCCTGCGAGGCCACGCCGGTGGCGCCGATGGCCAGCTGGTTGGCCTGGCGGGCGCTTTCGGCGTTCTGCCGGACGGTGGAGGTGAGCTCCTCCATCGAGGCGGCGGTTTCTTCCAGATTGGCGGCCTGCTGCTCGGTACGATGCGACAGATCGCTGTTGCCGGAGGCGATCTCGCCGGCCGCCGAGTTGATCGCGGTGGACGAGACCTTGATGCGCCCGACGATGTCGGCCAGCTGCTCGGCGGTGGCATTGGCATCGTCGCGCATCTGCGCGAACACGCCGCTGAATTCGCCGTGCATGCGCACGGTCAGGTCGCCGCGCGACAGCGCCGACAGCAGGGCGGAGATCTGCTCCAGGCTGCCGGCATTGGCATCCAGCAGGCCGTTGAGCTGCTGGGCCAGCTGCAGGAAGAAGCCCTGCTTGCCGTCGGTTTCCACCCGGCCGCTCATGTCGCCGCTGGCGGCGGCACGCACGATGCGGGCGACTTCTTCTTCGACCTGGACTTCGATGGTGCGGTCGCGCCACTCGCAGACCTCACCGGTGCTTTCGCCGTGCTCGTTCTTGATCGAGGTGACGGTCTGGGTCACCACGAACTCGCCATAGCGCTCTTCGAAGCTGGTGATACCGTCGCGTTCCAGTGCTGCGATGGCCTTGCGCACGGTCGATTCGGGCAGGCCGAGATAGCTGATGTGCTGGCCGATGATCTTGCTGGCTTCAAAATCGGGCGAGGACAGACGAATGCTGCCTTCGTAATGCGTGACCAGCTTCATGAACGCCTCGTTGGCGTAGATCATGACCCGATCGGCGTTGGTGATGAAGGTGCTGGTGGACGATTTATCCAGCGCGGTACGGATGCGCAGGTTTTCGTCGGCGATCTTCTGATCGCGTTCGATGCGTTCCTTCAGGTCGCGCTGCATGCGGTGCATGGAGCGCATCAGTTCGCCCACTTCGTCCTGGCCCTGCACATTGATCTGGCCATCGAGCTTGCCGCTGGCGATTTCGGTGGCAGTGGATACCGCGCCGCGCATGCTCTTGACGATGGAACGTGCGAACAGGAACGCCAGGCCCAGGCCGCCGGCGATGCCGATCAACAGCACCATCACGGTCAGCGAGACCGAGGTGGCGTGGACTTTTTCGGCCTTGCTCTTGGCAGCCTGCGCCAACTTGTTGTCTTCGACGATCAACGCGGCCAGCGATGCCTGTGCCTTGGCATGCAGTGCGCTCGTTTCGCCGACGAAGGTGTCAACGGCGTCGTCAGGCAGGTTCAGTTCCAGCATTTCATCGACGCTTTCGTAAGATGTCGAGGCCTTCTTCCAATCCGCAACGAAGGTGGCGAATAGCTTCTTCTGCTGCGGACTCTCGATCAGCCGGGGATAGCCCTTGATCGTGGCTTCGATTTCGCCATGGAGCCGCTTGGCGCGGACCTTGGCGTCCTGCTTGACCGAGTCGCTGGCGCGCACCAGATTCTGATAAGACGCATTTCGATATTCGCCGAGCATGCCGCGCAGGTCGCCTGCTTCGCGCACGCTGGACATGGTATTGCCGGCCAGATCGCGGGTGACGTTATTGAGCGACGCCAGGCCGGCATAGGCGATGATGCCCTGCACCAGCATGATCAGCAGCACGATGCCGAACGCCAGCATCAGCTTGGGCATCAATTTCAGATTGTTGATCCATTGCATTGACACGATTCCCCGATAGAAGTCAGTGCGCATAACCGCAAACAGCAGATCGCCACGCGCGAGGGCGTGGCGATCTGTGGGCGATTACTTGATGGTGGCCAGCTTCAGGCTGGCCGGCGAGCTGACTTCGATTTCGGCACGCGAGCTGTCGCGCTGGATCTTGCCGAGCACACAGACGTCCTTGCCTTCCAGGGTTTCCGGGGCAAAACTGAACTTGCCGCGGTTGGCGCCGTCGATGCGGGCCGAGAAGGTGTGACGCGGGAACATGCCGCCCATGTACAGGAAGGTGGGTTCACCCTCCGAGCTCTGGGCGTACTTGGCCTTTTCGACCTTGCCGCACACCATGCCGTCCTTGCCGACGAAACGGGTCGCCATTTCCGGCGGAATCATTTCCTGCGACTGAGCCGACAGCGTGGGAGCAACGATCACGAGAGCAGCGACGGGGAGGAGCGAGAGCAGGAACTTCATTTGGATTCTCCAGAATCAAAAGTCGAACGGTGACCCGTTTGTGTACGCGGGCTTCTATTCAGCTATCGGCTAGCCGCCGTTCAACTTGAATCCGAAAAACGTGATTTCTATCACACTTCAACTTCGTTGTGCGTCTCGTGTCGGGAAGCTCCCGACACCAGATGGTCTGAATCAGGCCGCTTCTTCGGCCAGTTGCTGCTGACCGAGCTCGGTGCTGTCCAGCAGGGTCTCGATATCCAGCAGGATCAGCATGCGATCGTCCTGGGTGCCGATGCCCGAGATGAAGCGGGTGTCGACCGAGGCGCCGAATTCGGGGGTGGGGCGGATCTGGTCGTCGTTGAGCGGAATCACGTCCGAGACGCTGTCCACCACGATGCCGACCACACGGTCTTCGACGTTGAGCACGATCATCACGGTGAAGGCGTCGTAGCGCGCTTCTTTCAGGCGCAGCTTCAGGCGCAGGTCGATCACCGGCACGATGGTGCCGCGCAGGTTGATCACACCTTTGATGTAATCCGGTGCGTCGGGCAGGCGGGTGACCGAATCGTAGCCGCGGATTTCCTGCACCTTCAGGATGTCCACGCCGTAGTGTTCTTCGCCCAAGGCGAAGCTGAGGAATTCACCACCGGTGCCGGTGGTCGTGCTTTTGTCGTTCATGGAAACTCCGGGCGTTGCGGCTGAGTGTCGGATTGCAGCTATAAGAAAAGCATGCGGATGAGGATTGCCCTATCAACATCGGCGCAGCGCAGGGCAACTTTAGCCGCGCGCCGTGGCTGGTGCGGGTGGGTTCAGAACACGCCGCTCTTGCGCGCATTGCGCTGGCGGTCGACCCGGAAGATATAGCGCTGGATGGTCTCGTCGGCGCCGCGTGGCAGGTCGCTGAACTGCATGCCGACACGGAAACCCTCGCTGCCGTTGGGCAGGGTTTGCTTGTACTGGCTGCACACCGTCAGCGGCAGGGTGATCGGCGCGGTGTCGGGCAACTGCAGCGTGCAGTTGCGGTAAGTGCGCTGCGGTTCGAGCAGGGGCATGCCATCGGTGAGCGAGACGGCCAGGCCACCGCTGCTGATATCGATCACGCGCAGCTGCAGGTTGAGATTGCCGCCCTGTGCTTCATCCTGGCGAATGATGCAGACGGGCGAGTCGGTGATCGGCGTTTCCAGCCGGTATGACTCGCGACGCTGCAGGTGATACATCGCCTCGGGCAGCTCGGCGCGGAAGGCAACGTGGATGTCGCGCTCCAGCCGCTCGGGCGTTTCCAGGCGGAAGCGGATATTGACCCGTTCCAGCTGCGCATAGCACAGCAGGTACTTGGCGTCCTGGATGGCGCGGTTGGAGGCTTCGTTATGGCTGCCGTCCAGAATCACGCAGTCGTCGTCTTCGTCCACCTCGAGCACGGCGGTGGGCACGGCCATGTCGCGCCCGGCCACATGCATGGTCACGATTGCGCGCTGGTCGAGCAACTGGCGCAGCAGGCCACGGATCTGCCGTTTGTTGCGCAGCAGATAGCGCTCGTCACCTTCGGCAAGGTGGTCGGCGTCGTGGTCCAGCTCTGAGGTATCGCCTTGGGACATGGGCACAGGCACTGTGGATGCGGGAAGACGCCGGAACGGTTGTCCCGGCGTCGCCTTGATATCGGCGGCAAAGCGAAATCTTTAAGAGGAGCTGACAAAAACTATTGCATGAAGCCTTGTTGCTTTGGGCGTTGTGTTCCCAGTGGCTGGATAGTGCACATGGATCAAGTGTAGAGCGCGTGGTCCTGCCGCTCGGCTGCAGGGTCCTTGCGCGCCCACCATCGCAGGACACGCCGCAAGTACGTCCATGTAGGCTCTTACGCGGCATCCATGCCGCGTAAGGTCCCGCGACGGTGGGCGGGCAAGGACCAGTCGAGATGGTCGGTGTGCACGGCAAGAGCAGTGCTTGATGCGCGTTGTTCTGATCTCGCGTCCGAAAATCTTCCCATCGCAAGCCGCGCAACAAGCTTTCAAGAAAGCGGCCGACCAACTGTCTGGCGCGGTGTCCTTGCCGGTTGCGGGACCCTTGGCGGCATGGATGCCGCCAAGGAGCCTCCATGGACGGATTCACGGCGTGTCCCTCAAGCGGTGAGGACACCGCGCGCTCGACTCACCGAGCTTTTGATCTGAGCATCTGGTCGTGCCTGAACGTGGCAACGATTCCAGGGTCTCGTTTTTTTTCGGGCGCTGTGTTTCGATGGGCTCGGACCGTGCGGATACATCAGTCGCAGAGCGGGTGATCTGTGACTTTGCTGCAGGGCCCTTGCCCGCCCACCGTCGCAGGACACGCCGCAAGTACGTCCTTGTAGGCTCTTACGCGGCATCCCTGCCGCGTAAGGTCCCGCGACGGTGAGCGGGCAAGGACCAGTGGAGATGGTTGGTGTGCACGGTAAGGGCAGTGCTTGATGCGCCTTGTTCGGATCGTCGTGCGTTCGAAAATCTTTTTATCGCAAGCCGCGCAACAAGCTTTCAAGAAAGCGGCCGACCAACTGTCTGGCGCGGTGTCCTTGCCGGTTGCGGGACCCTTGGCGGCATGGACGCCGCCAAGGAGCCTCCATGGACGGATCCACGGCGTGTCCCGCGAGCGGCGAGGGCACCGCGCACTCGACTCAATGGGCTTTTGATTCAATCAGCGGATCGCGCCTAAACGACGCGACGCAGTCTTCGCTGATGGATTCACGGCCTTTCCCGCAAGCGGCGAGGACATCGCGCCCTCGACTTACATATTCGATGGGCGCGTCGTCGTCTGTCGCATCAGGTGTAGGCGTGGCGTGCGTTGGCCAGCAAGGTGTTCAGTTGGTCCTGCTGTTCCAGGCGGAACACGGCCACTGCATCCACCAGTTGCGTGGCCTGGTCTTCCATCGCGCGTGCAGCCGCGGTGGCTTCTTCCACCAGCGCGGCGTTCTGCTGGGTGGTTTCGTCCATCTGGGTGATGGTCTGGTTGACCTGGGTGATGCCGGCGGCCTGCTCGCGCGAGGCGCTGGTGATCTCGCTCATGATGTCGGTGACGCGCTGCACCGAGCTGACCACCTGCTGCATGGTGCTGCCGGCTTCGGACGCCAGTGCGGCGCCGTTGCCGATGCGGGTGACCGAGTCCTGGATCAGGTGCTTGATCTCCTTGGCTGCGCCGGCCGAACGCTGTGCCAGCGTACGTACTTCCGAGGCGACCACGGCGAAGCCGGGTCCCTGTTCGCCGGCGCGCGCGGCTTCCACTGCTGCGTTCAAGGCCAGGATATTGGTCTGGAAGGCGATGCCGTCGATGACGCCGATGATCTCGGCGATCTTCTGGGACGAGGTATCGATGTCGGCCATGGTGGTGACCACGCGGCCGACCACATCGCCGCCCTGGGCCGCCCCGCCGGCGGCGTCCAGCACCAGCCGATTGGCCTGGTCGGCGTTGTCGGCATTCTGCTTGACGGTGGCGGTGAGCTCTTCCTATGACGCGTCGTCTGATGCTCGGTCTGACGTCCGCCGGCGGATGTCGACAGATTCTCGGAACAAGAAAAGGGCCGCTTCCCTCGCTAGGAAGCGACCCTCAAGATTCGTCACCGAATCAAGCTACGCTCGAATGGTGTTTCTGGAGATTGCGGGTGTGACGCGTTGCGATGGGGCTCAGAACTCCTGCCAGTCGCTGGGGCCTGCCGTGGCTGCCGCTGTCGCCGTGCCCGCGGTGCTGCGGCGTGGCGCTGCGTTGCTGCCGGCACGTGCGGCCGGGCGGGCGGCAAAGCGTGCATTGACCGGCGCAGCGACCATCGATGCGGGCTGACGCGCGGCCGGGCCCTGCTCGACGATCTTGAACACGGCCACCGCCTCGGTAAGCTGCTGGGCCTGTTCTTCCATCGCGCGGGCAGCGGCGGTGGCTTCTTCCACCAGCGCGGCATTCTGCTGGGTGGCTTCGTCCATGTGGGTGACGGTCTGGTTGACCTGTTCGATGCCGGCCGACTGTTCCTGCGAGGCCGCGGAGATCTCGCCCATGATGTTGGTGACGCGCTGCACGCTGGCGACGATCTCGGCCATGGTCTTGCCGGCCTGGTCCACTAGCTGCGAACCGTCGGCAACACGCTGCACCGAGTCGTCGATCAGGCTCTTGATCTCCTTGGCCGCTGCCGACGAACGCTGTGCCAGGGTGCGCACCTCGGAGGCGACCACCGCAAAGCCGCGGCCCTGGTCGCCGGCACGCGCCGCTTCCACGGCGGCATTCAAGGCCAGGATGTTGGTCTGGAACGAGATGCCGTCGATGACCGAGATGATGTCGGCGATCTTCTTGGACGAGGCTTCGATCCCGCTCATGGTCTCGACCACCTTGCTGGCGATCTCGCCGCCTTGCGAGGCCACGCCGGCGGCACCGATGGCGAGTTGATTGGCCTGGCGTGCGCTTTCGGCGTTCTGGCGCACGGTGGAGGTGAGTTCTTCCATCGAGGCAGCGGTTTCCTCCAGGTTGGCGGCCTGCTGCTCGGTGCGCTGCGACAGATCCTGATTGCCGGCGGCGATCTCGCTGGCAGCGGCACTGATCGAGGTGGCCGAATGCTGGATGTGTCCGACGATGCCGGCCAACTGGGTCGCCGTGGCGTTGGCGTCGTCGCGCATCTGTGCGAACACGCCCTTGAACTCGCCGTCCATGCGCGCAGTCAGGTCGCCCGCCGCAATCGCGCGCAGGATGCCCGACAGCGACTGCAGGCTGCCGTCGGCGGTGGCCATCAACTGGTTGAGGCTCTCGACCATGACGCGGAAATCGAACTGGAACTGCGCCGCATCGCCGCGTGCACCGAAGTCGCCGTCGGCGGCGGACTGGGCCAGTTGCTTGATCTGCTGATTCATCGAGGACAGGTTGGTCTTCACCTGCGCCATGGTGTCGGTCAGCCTGGCCTTTTCGCCCGGCAGCGCGTCCATGTCCTCGCTGAGGTCGCCGATCGCGTAGCGGCCCATGATCTGTGCCAGACGCAGCGTGACCTGGACGTGGCTGTCGACCAGCGCGTTGGTGTCGCCGGCCATGCGGCCGTAGTCGCCCGGGAACGCCTCGGCATCCATGCGGAAGCTGATCTGGCCGCTGTCGTGGCGCTTGGCCATGTCCAGCTGCGCGGTGATCAGGTTGCGCACCTGCGACTGCATCTTGTCCATCGCCTGCAGCAGACGACCGGTCTCGTCGCTGGCCTCGCTGTGCACGGCGTTATCGAGCTTGCCGTCGGCGATCGCCTCGGCAGCACGGGTGGCGCGGTTCAACGGGCCGGTGAGGCTGCGGGTGATCGTCCAGGCCAGCAGGGCGCTCAGCAGCACCACCGCAAGGCCGCCGCCGATCAGCATGCTGCGGCCACGCGCCATCGAGGCATTGGCCTGGTCGTAGGCCAGCTGGCTGCTCTTGCGCTGCGCGTCCGAGTAGGTACGGATCGCATCCTGCCAGCGCTGGGTGGCCGGCGCGGCGCGTTCAAGCAGGATCGGCATGGCCTGGTCGACCTTGCCGGCGGTGCCCAGTTCGCGCACCTGCTGGTTATGCGCCAGTGCCTGCTCGCGGGTCGAATCCAGCGCGTTGCGCAGTTCCTGGTCGTGCGCGTCGGCGGGAAATGCGTAGAGCTTGTCGCGCAGCTCCTTGTAGCGAATGCGCTGGGCGTCGATCACTTCGCCGAACTGGCGATTCTGCTCGGCAGTGGTCGGCAGCACGATGTTGCGCAGATTCAACGAGATGGTGGCATTGGCGTCCAGCATGTCGGTGGCGTACTGGATCATCGCCATGTTGCGGTTGACGATGGTGTCCAGGCGTTCGCGCGCCTGGCTGAGCGTGTACAGACCGGCGGCCACCAGCGCGCAGGAGAGAAGGATCAAGACGCCGAAGGCCAGGGAAAGGCGCTTGCCGACGTTGAAGCGGTGCAGGAAGGAGTTCATGGAGTGACCTGAGCGAATGTGCCGTTGGATGGAGTGGCATGCAGCGCAGTGCTGGAGCAGTGCGTTGCACGTCATCCCTTGTGTGATGCGTCGGTCAGATAACGGCGTTAGCGCTGCTGCATTGAGGCAGGCTGGACCGGTCGGTAAAGCCGGGTCTCAGGCACGTGACTGCCATGTGTATGCGGGGTAGGGGATCGGTGGGGGTGTGTGGGGAATATCCCTAGAAAACCCCGCTTGAATGCGGTTTTGGAGGTGCGCCGGCGCAGGCCGGCCCGGACGATGTGAAGTGCGATTTCACGCTGCCCACGGTGCATAGCGGCTTGCGGACAGCTGCCTGGTCGTGCACAACGCAAAACGGCACCGCGTGTGCGGTGCCGTGATAAAGATGCTGCTGATGCGGATTACATGGCCGCGTGCCTGGGCGTGGTGTGCTCCTCGCGCACAGACACGCGCGTTGCAGAGCCGGCATGCACGCCCTGCGGACGTGCCGACAGCGGTCAGTGCCGCTTAGAACTCCTGCCAGTCGCCCACGTCGGTTGTCGTCGCGGATGCGCCTGCGGCGCTGCGCCGCAACGGCGCGGCACTGCTGGTGCGGGCGATCGGACGCGGTGTGCCGCGGGCATTGGCGGGCGCATTGGCAATGGCCGACAACTGGCGCGCCACCGGTGCGTGCTCTGCAACCTTGAACACGGCGACCGCTTCGGTGAGCTGCTGGGCCTGTTCTTCCATCGCACGTGCGGCGGCGGTGGCTTCTTCCACCAGCGCGGCGTTCTGCTGGGTGGTTTCGTCCATCTGGGTGATGGTCTGGTTGACCTGCTCGATGCCGGAGTACTGCTCCTGCGACGCGGAGGAAATCTCGCCCATGATGTTGGTGACGCGCTGCACGCTGGCCACGATCTCGGCCATGGTGGTGCCGGCCTGATCGACCAGGGTGGCACCCTGGGTGACCTTGTCGACCGAGTCGTCGATCAGCTGCTTGATTTCCTTCGCCGCACTGGCCGAACGCTGCGCCAGGGTGCGTACCTCCGAGGCAACCACCGCGAAGCCACGGCCTTGCTCACCGGCGCGCGCCGCTTCCACCGCTGCGTTCAGTGCCAGGATATTGGTCTGGAAGGCGATGCCGTCGATGACGCTGATGATCTCGGCGATCTTCTTCGACGAGCCCTGGATGTCGGACATCGTGGTGACCACCTTGGCCACCACGTCGCCGCCTTGCGACGCCACGGCCGCCGCGCCGATGGCGAGCTGGTTGGCCTGGCTGGCGTGCTCGGCATTCTGCTTGACGGTGGAGGTGAGCTCTTCCATCGAGGCGGCGGTTTCCTCCAGATTGGCGGCCTGCTGCTCGGTGCGCTGCGACAGGTCCTGGTTGCCGGAGGCGATTTCGCCCGATGCCAGGCCGATCGCGTCGGCAGCGCTCTGGATGCGGCCCACGATGCCGGCCAGCTGTGCGGCGGTGGCGTTGGCGTCGTCGCGCATCTGCGCAAACACACCCTGGTACTGGCCGCTCATGCGTGCGGTGAGGTCGCCGGCGGCGATCGACTGCAACAGGCCGGACAGCGACTGCAGATTGCCGTCGGCGGTCGCCATCAGGTTGTTGAGGCTTTCCACCATCACGCGGAAGTCGTACTGGAAGCGCTCGGCATCGCCGCGGGCGCTGAAGTCGCCGTTGGCCGCCGACACCGCCAGGTGCTTGATCTCGGTATTCATTGCCCTCAGATTGACCTTGACCTGCGCCATGGTGTCGCTGAGCAAGGCCTTTTCGCCGGGCAGCTTTTCCATGTCCTCGGACAGGTCGCCGATCGCATAGCGGCCCATGATATGCGCCAGGCGCATCTTCACCGCCAGATGCGAGCCGACCAGGGCATTGGTGTCCTTGGCCATGCGGCCGAAGTCGCCGGGGAAGGCACCGGCATCCATGCGGAAGCTGATCTGGCCCTCGTCGTGGCGCTTGGCCATGTCCAGCTGGGCGGTGATGAGGTTGCGTACCTGGCCCTGCATGCGATCCATGGCCTGCAACAGACGGCCGGTTTCGTCGTTGGACTGCGTGCGCACGTCGTTGTCGAGATTGCCGTTGGCGATCGCTTCGGCGGCGCGGGTGGCCTGTGTCAGCGGGCGCACCAGGCTGCGGGTGATCAGGAAGCCGAGCAGGGCGCTGAACAGCACCACCGCCAGCCCGCCGCCGATCAACATCGCACGGCCACGTGCCATTTCCTCCGTGGTGGCGACATAGGCTTCGCGGGTGCGCTGGCGCTGCAGGTCCGAATACTCCGTCAATGCGTTCTGCCAATGCTGCGTACCCGGTGCGGCCTTCTCCAGCAGCAGTTTGAGTGCTTCGTCAGGCTTGCCCGTCAGGCCCAGCTGCGCGACCGCGTCGTTGGTCTTGCGGGCCTGGTCGCTGGCCAGGTCGATGCGGTCGCGGATCTGGGTGGCCTGGGGCGAGGCAGAAAACGCGTACAGCTTGCGGCGAGTCTCCTCGTAGTCCTTCAGCTGGTCCTTGATGACGGCGTAGAAACGCAGATTGTCTTCTTGCGAGGTGGGCAACACGATATTGCGCAGCTGCACGGCGATGACCGAGGTGGCGTTGGTCATGTCCTGCGCGTATTGCATGATCGTGATGTTGCGGTTGACCACCGTGTCCATGCGGTCGCGGGCCTGCGCCAGCGTGTAGAGGCCGGCAGCGACCAGTGCGCACGACAACAGGATCAGCGTGCCGAAGGCGAAGCTCAGGCGCTTGCCGACGTTGTACCGTTGAAGAAGAGCGATCATTTGGGGGTCTCGAGGCAGTGGGGCAAGAAAGGACAAAACGCGTCGGCGCGGACGCGTGGGTCTGATGCAGGTACGGCAAGGCAGGCATCCAGCCAATCCATCGCGCGGGCAACAGCGGGAGACCCCGGCGATGACAAGGCTGGTAAGCGTGCCGTGGAAGGTAACGGCCAGTGGTTGGGCGACTGAACTGGTCAGCCGCGCTGCGTATGGGCGGCCGTCACCGAAGTGACGCGCATGTGCAGAAATGGACCGGAAACGTCGATGTGCTTGCCATCCCCGCATCTGCATCGACCAGCGGATTCACATCTGGCTCACTCGTTCGAGCGTGGATGAGACGTTGCGGTTGCAAGGACAGACGGGCGGACGGCACCGGCTGCTGGAGCGATGCAGCAGCCTGGTGACCCTGGCGCCGTATGCGCAGGCGGGGCTATTGGCTGCGGCAGTATTGCCTGCGGCAGGCATCTAACCTGCGCTAGGCAGTTGAAGCGAGTCCGCAACGGCGGGGTGGCGCCACTGCCTCGGTTGCGACCCGGATGCAGTGCGAGATCGCAGGGTAGGCGGGGTGGGTCAGCCAGTCTCGGTCGAGATACCGCGGCCGGCGGCCGCGTAGCAGACACCGCGGCCAGTGACCGCGCAGCACGAGTGCACGGTGTGACTGCCCCCATGCGCGCGGCGTCGCCCACCGCGCGCGTACCCAACTCCGCACACAGGGGCGTCAGGCGGCACGCACGCGTCGGGCCGGCACCACGGCAGCGTGCAGCTGGAACACCGACACCGCATCGCGCAACTGCTGCGCCTGCTGTTCCATCGCCCGTGCAGCGGCGCTGGCTTCTTCCACCAGCGCGGCGTTCTGCTGGGTGGCCTGGTCCATCTGTGCGACGGTCTGGCCGACCTGTTCGATGCCCTGCGACTGCTGCTGCGAGGCGTCGCTGATCTCGTGCATGATCTCGGTGACGCTGCGCACCGAGTCGACGATGTCCTGCATGGTGCGACCGGCCTGGCTGACCAGCACATTGCCTTGCTCGACCCGGCACACCGAATCGTCGATCAGCTGCTTGATCTGCTTGGCCGCGCCGGCCGAGCGCTGCGCCAGCGTGCGCACTTCCGAGGCGACCACCGCAAAGCCGCGCCCCTGTTCGCCGGCGCGGGCCGCTTCCACTGCCGCGTTCAAGGCCAGGATATTGGTCTGGAACGCGATGCCGTCGATGACCGAGATGATGTCGGCGATCTTCTTGGACGCGGCCTGGATGCCGGCCATGGTGCCGACCACGTCGCCCACCACCGTGCCACCTTGCGAAGCCACCGCGGCGGCGCCGGTCACCAGCTCGCTGGCGCGCCGCGCGTGCGCGGCGTTGCTGCGCACGGTGGAGGTGAGCTCTTCCATCGCGGCGGCGGTTTCCTCCAGGTTGGCGGCCTGCTGCTCGGTGCGCTGCGACAGCTCCTGGTTGCCGGAGGCGATCTCGCTGGCGGCAGCGTTGATGGCATCGGTGGAGCGCTGGATGCGTCCGACGATATCGGCCAGCTGCGCCACGGTGGCATTGGCATCGTCACGCATCTGCGCGAACACGCCGTGGAAGTCGCCCTGCATGCGGGTGGTGAGGTCGCCTGCCGCGATGGCCTGCAGCACGCCGGACAACGCCCCCAGATTGCCGTCTGCGGTGGCCATCAGCTGGTTGAGGCTGTCGACCATGGCCAGGAAGTCGTGCTGGAAGCGCTGCGTATCGCCACGCACGCTGAAATCGCCGTTGGCGGCGGCCTGCGCCAGCAGCCTGATCTCGTTGTTCATTGCCGATAGGTTGGCCTTGACCGCATCCATGGTGTCGCTGAACACGGCTTTCTCGCCGGGCAGTCGGTCCATGTCCTGGCTCAGGTCGCCGATCGCATAGCGCGACATGATCTGGGCGAGTTTCATCTTCACTGCGATATGCGAGCCGACCAGGGCGTTGGTGTCGTGCACCATGCTGGCGTAGGCGCCCGGAAAGGCATCGGCGTCCATGCGGTAACTGATCTGGCCGGCATCGTGGCGTTGCGCCATCTCGCTCTGCGCGGCCAGCACGCGCTGCAGCTGCTCCTGCATCCGGCGCATGTTGTCGAGCAGCTGGCCGGTTTCATCGCGGCTGGGCGCGGCGATAGGCTCGCCGAGCTGGCCTTGGGCGATATTGGCCGCCACCGCAGCGGCGCGGCGCACATTGCGGGTCAGCCTGGACAGGGTGGACCAGCCCAGCGCCGCGATCAGCGCGGCCAGCAGCGACAGTCCGGCAATGGCCTGCCACATCGCGTTGCGGGCATCGGCCAGGTGACGTTCGGACTGGCGCTGCAAGGCCTGCAGCGAGACGCTGCCGAGCGCTTGCATGGCCTGGCCGAGCGCGTCCAGCGCAGCGTTCCACTGGAGATCGGCGCTGGCGTCGTTGCCGTCCAGCGCGGTGCCGAGTGCGGCCAGCGCCGCGTTCGCACGCGCGGTTTCGGCCTTGGCGGCATCGGCCAGCGCGGGGTCGGGCTGTTCCAGCAGGCCGATCGCCTTGTCCAGCTCGTGGCGGAAACGCCGGTGGCTGCGCGCCAGCTGGTTGAGCTGTTCGCGCAGCATGGCGCGGCTGCCGGTCGCCTGCGACGGGTCGCTGGCCGCATCCAGGCGGGTCAGCGACTCGGTGGCATCGGGGCTGTAGATCAGCGTGGCCACCACCAGGTGGTAGCTCTCGATATACGGGGTGTAGACCAGCTGGCTGTCGTCGCGCAGGGCATCGAGTGCGGCAAACGCCTGTTCGCTGACGGCGGCGTAGCCGTTTGCAGCGGCAGCGGCGACGTGGCGTTGCTGCAGGCCCAGCAGGGCCTTCTGGCTGCGTTCGAAGCCCGGCATGGTTGCCGTGGTGGCCAGCAGGCGCTGCAGATCGCGCTCGGCGCGCTCGGCCGCGGCGCGGGCGGTGCTGCCGCTGTCCACGTGGGCCGCGTGCAGATCGGTGATCAGCCCCAGCATCTGTTCGAGCGGCGCATAGCTGCGCAACTCGTTGCTGCTGATGGCCACACTTTCATTGAGCTTGCCGCTGTACAGCAGCACCGGAATGACCAGGCCGGCCAGCGCCAGCATCCCGATCACACCAAGCTTCCTGGCGATTGCCAGATCATCCCAGCGGCTGCTCCAGCGATGCGCAGAACGTGGGGCGGTCGGTGGCGACGGCACGGGCGAGGTGATCATGGATGCGTCTCATAGGCGTACGCAGCCTATCGGCCGATCACCGTTGTGCCTTGAGCCGGCCGGTGTCGCGCCGGCCGGCTCCATTCAGACTGTTGTGCCCGCTTGGCTCAGAACTCCTGCCAGCTGGTGTCGTTGCTGGGCGCGGTGGCGACCATGCGCGGCCTGGCCGCGGCGGTGCGTCCGGCCGCTGCCACCTTGGCCTTCAGCGCGGGAGTCACCACCGGGCGCGGCGGCACGGTGCGCACCGGTGCCTTGGCATAGGCATGGGCATCGGTCTTGAACACCGCAACGGCGTCGGTGAGCTGGGTGGCCTGGTCTTCCAGCGCCCGTGCGGCGGCAGTGGCTTCTTCCACCAGCGCGGCGTTCTGCTGGGTGGTCTCGTCCATCTGGGTGACGGTCTGGTTGACCTGCTCGATGCCCGAGGATTGCTCCTGCGAGGCGGCGGAGATCTCGCCCATGATGTCGGTGACCCGCTGCACGCTGGACACGATCTCGCCCATGGTCTTGCCGGCGCTGTGCACCAGCACCGACCCCTCGGAGACACGCTGCACCGAGTCGTCGATCAGCCCCTTGATCTCCCTGGCGGCCGCCGACGAGCGTTGCGCGAGCGTCCGCACTTCCGAGGCAACCACGGCAAAGCCGCGGCCCTGTTCGCCGGCACGCGCCGCTTCCACCGCCGCGTTCAAGGCCAGGATGTTGGTCTGGAACGAGATGCCGTCGATGACCGAGATGATGTCGGCGATCTTCTTGGAGGAGGCTTCGATCCCGCTCATGGTCTCGACCACCCTGCTGACGATCTCGCCGCCCTGCGAGGCCACACCAGCCGCGCCGATGGCGAGCTGGTTGGCCTGACGTGCGCTCTCGGCGTTCTGCTTGACGGTGGAGGTGAGCTCTTCCATCGAGGCAGCGGTTTCCTCCAGGTTGGCGGCCTGCTGTTCGGTGCGCTGCGACAGATCCTGGTTGCCGGCCGCGATCTCGCTGGCGGCGCCCTTGATCGACACCGCCGAGGCCTTGATGCCGCTGACGATCTCGGCCAGCTGCGTGGCCGTGGCGTTGGCATCGTCGCGCATCTGCGCGAACACGCCGCGGAAATCGCCGCTCATGCGCGCGGTGAGGTCGCCGGCGGCGATGGACTGCAGCAGGCTGGACAGCGACTGCAGATTGCCGTCGGCGGTGGACATCAGGTTGTTGAGGCTTTCCACCATCAGGCGGAAGTCGTACTGGAAGCGCTCGGCATCGCCGCGGGCACTGAAGTCGCCGTTGGCCGCCGACACGGCCAGATGCTTGATCTCGGTATTCATCGCGCCGAGATTGACCTTGACCTGGGCCATGGTCTCGCTGAGCACGGCCTTTTCGCCGGGCAGTTTCTCCATGTCCTCGGACAGGTCGCCGATCGCGTAGCGGCCCATGATCTGCGCCAGACGCAGCTTCACCGCGATGTGCGAGCCCACCAACGTATTGGTGTCATGCGCCATGCGGCCGTACTCGCCGGGGAAGGCGTCGGCATCGATACGGAAGCTGATCTGGCCATCGTCGTGGCGCTTGGCCATGTCGGTCTGGGCGGCGAGCAGGTTGCGCAACTGCAGCTGCATCTTGCTCATCGCCTTGAGCAGGCGGCCGCTTTCGTCGTTGAACTGGGTGTCGACGTCGTTGTCCAGCTTGCCGCCGGCAATCGATTCGGCCGCGCGGGTGGCCCGGCTCAGCGGCTGGGTCAGGCTGCGGGTGATCAGCAGGCCCAGCACGCCGCTCAGCAGCACCACCAGCAGGGAGCCGGCGATCAGCAGCTTGCGCGAGTCGTCCATGGATTGCAGCGCAACGGCGGAGGCCTCGGCCGACAGCGTGTTCTGCAGCGCGATGTTCTCGGCGATCTTGTCCTGCCACTGCTGCATCGCCGGTGCGGCCTTGGTCAGCAGCAAGGGCAGGGCCTCATCGCTAT
Organism: Xanthomonas arboricola pv. juglandis; assembly: GCF_001013475.1. Classification (GTDB taxonomy): domain Bacteria; phylum Pseudomonadota; class Gammaproteobacteria; order Xanthomonadales; family Xanthomonadaceae; genus Xanthomonas; species Xanthomonas arboricola. Next base: position 771,195 of record NZ_JZEF01000001.1, read on the forward strand.
GGCCGGTCTGGACCAGGTCCATGACCTGGTCGTTCAATGCCTTGACCACGGCGCGGCGGCGATCGATTTCTGCGCGGATCTCCCGGCCCTGGTCAGACGGTGGAATCGTATACAGCGCTTCGCGTGCCTTGGAGTAGTCGGCGCGCGCAGCCTGGATGGTCTCGATAAACTTGAGATTATCTTCGCTGCTGGTTGGCAAAACCACATTGCGGATCTGCATCGCAATAATGTAGTTGGCATTCATCATGTCGTTGGACAGGCGAATCTTCACCATGTTCTGGTGCACCAGATCGTCGACCAGGGTGCGTGCCGAGCTCAGCCCGCGATAGCCGATAATGGCAATGAGGGCGGAGAGAACGATCAGCACGGCAAATGCCGCCGCCAGTCGGGGGCCGACGTTATAGCGTTGAAGAAATGCAGTCATGATCAATTCCCGGCAGGCGGTGCGCAATGGATGGGAGCGATCAGGTGACGCCGAACAGTGTCTGCGTCACATGTCGCTATTCGCAGTAACGGCGCACGACAGCATCGCTGAATACCTCGATATCAAAAAAATATATAACGCGGTCAGGCTTGTGAAAAATAATAAATCGCGAGAATGGAATTGATCGGTTTGTGTAATCGTTATCGGCGGGGGATGACGCCGAACTCGACAATAATCGTATTGCTACATAAATAAAAAGTTATTCGAATGCTGTTTTATTCTTTATCGGGTTGATGCGCCTTTTAAAAAGCGTGGCGCGGCATAAAAAAAGCCGCGCTCTGGAGAGCGCGGCTTGCGTTTGACGGCGGCCAGTGTGCGGCCGCTGCGGCGAGGCCTAAAACTCGGCCCAGTCCGATTCGTTGGACGGAGCCAACGCCACGGCAGCACGTGCCGCCGGCCTGGCGACCTGCGGCCTAGGCGCCGGTGCACTGGCGGCGGCAGGCCGCTTGGCAGCGAGTTGGCGCACCACCGGCGTGGCGCGGGTCACCGCTTCGAGCTCGGCTGACAGGCGGAACAGGGCGACCGCCTCGGTGAGCTGTTGCGCCTGTTCTTCCATCGACCGTGCGGCGGCGGTGGCTTCTTCCACCAGTGCGGCGTTCTGCTGGGTCGCCTCGTCCATCTGGGTGACGGTCTGGTTGACCTGCTCGATGCCGGCCGACTGTTCCTGCGAGGCGGCGGAGATCTCGCTCATGATGTCGGTGACGCGCTGCACCGAGGAGACGATCTCGCTCATGGTGCTGCCGGCCTGGTTCACCAGCGCCGAGCCTTCGGCCACCTTGCTGACCGAATCGTCGATCAGGCTCTTGATTTCCTTGGCGGCGCCGGCCGAACGCTGTGCCAACGTGCGCACCTCGGAGGCGACCACGGCAAAGCCACGGCCCTGTTCGCCGGCACGCGCCGCTTCCACCGCCGCGTTCAAGGCCAGGATATTGGTCTGGAAGGCGATGCCGTCGATGACCGAGATGATCTCGGCGATCTTCCTGGACGAGGTCTGGATGCCGGACATGGTGTCCACCACCTGGCTGACCACGGCGCCGCCGTGCGAGGCCACGTCGGCCGCACCAATGGCGAGCTGGTTGGCCTGGCGCGCATGCTCGGCGTTCTGCTTCACCGTGGAGGTGAGCTCTTCCATCGAGGCGGCGGTTTCTTCCAGGTTGGCGGCCTGCTGCTCGGTGCGCTGCGACAAGTCGTTGTTGCCGGCGGCGATTTCGCCGGCAGCGGTGTTGATGGCCAGCGTGGAGTGCTTGATGCGGCCGACGATATCGGTCAGGCGCTGGGTGGTGGCATTGGCATCGTCACGCAGGCGCGCGAACACGCCGTGGAACTGCCCGTCCATGCGTGCGGTCAGGTCGCCTTCGGCCACTGCGCCGAGCAGCTGCGACAGCTTGCCCAGATTGCGGTCGCTGACCTCCATCATCGAGTTCAGATCCGCCACCATCACCGCGAAGTCGTACTTGAAGCGCGCCGCATCGCCACGTGCGCTGAAGTCGCCGGCGGCTGCGGCCTGCGCCAGTTGCTTGATCTCGGTATTGATCGACAACAGGCTGGCCTTGGCCGCATCCATCGCTTCATGCAGGATCGCGCGGCTGGCCGGCAGGCGGCGTGCGTCCTGGGTCAGGTCGCCCTGTGCGTACTGGTTGAGGATGCGCACCGCGTCGGTGATGGCATCCAGATGCTCGAAGATCATCGTGTTGATGCCGCCGGCCAGCGTGCCGTACACGCCGGGGAAATCCTCCGGCATGCGGTGGGTGATGTCTTCGGCCGCATGCAGGTGCGACATGCGCGCAGTCTCGTCGCTGAAGCGGCGCAGCATCTGCGTCATGCCGCCGGTGGCCTCGAGCATCTGGCCGATCTCGTCGTTGCTGGTCTTGTGGACCTGCACGCTCAGGTCGCCGCGCGAGACCGCCTTGATGGCGCCCAGCGCCTTGGACAGCGGATTGGTGATGCTGCGTGCGATCAGCCAGCCAAAGGTTACCGACAGTGCCGCCATCAGCAGCGTGCCGAGCAGCAACACCGCGCTGGTCAGCTTGAACGAGGCGCTGCTGGCGGCAACCATGTTGGCCAGCGCGGTCGACTGCTCGGCATACATTTTGTCGATCGTCTCGAACAATTCCTTGCGAATGTCACCGGATTGCTTGTTTGCAAGCACTGCCGCCGCATAGTCGGGCTGCTTGTAGAGCGTACGCAGCGTCTTGTTGGCTTGAAAGTAGCTCGCGCTTTGTTCGGCAAGCTTGGTGTACGCGGCCTTGAGCGGCGACGCAGCGTCGATCTTCGCTGCCAGCGCCTTTTGTGTCTGCGCGTACTTGCCCTGGATATCATCCATGCGGGTGAGAAAGTAGGCATAGCGTTCCGGATCCTCGAGATTGACGAACTGACCGGATTCGTAGATACGGAATTCGCCACCGAAGGCACGCAGCTCCGAGAGTTTGCTCAGGATCGGGACGACATCCTCATTGATCAGCACTGCCTGCTGCTGCATCTGCCGCATGCGTGAATAGCCCAGGCCGCCCAGCAAGGCGGTGAGCACGGCGCTCAGGCAGAAGGCAACCATCAGTTTGCGGCGGATCGGCCAATCGTTGAACTTGTTCATCAGTGACTCCGGGACATTGCGCAGGGACGCTCTCCAGCACGCTAACGGCCGCCCGGGATGATTCTTTATTTTTGAAGGACGAACGGTAGGGCCGCCGGCCGGTGTGTGCGGCGATCAGCCGCCGGCAACGCGGCCGTGGCGGGCAGGGTGCGCACGCCGGTGGCGCTGAAGGTGCACGGGAGCCGCCCCGGTCAGGGCAGCGCCGCTGCACTCAGAAATCCTGCCACTGGCTGTCGTTGCCGGCGACACTGCCGGGCGACTTGCGGGTAGGGGGACGCGGCGGCATGGCAGCGCGCTTGCCGGCCGGTGTCCGTGTGGAGGGCGCAACCGGGCTGACGCCGGGTGTGGCGGCGGCAATCGCCGCCGGCCTGCCAACGTGGCCGAGCTTGAACACCGCCACCGCATCGGTCAGCTGGCCGGCCTGTTCTTCCATCGCGCGTGCCGCGGCGGTGGCTTCTTCCACCAGTGCCGCGTTCTGCTGGGTGGCTTCGTCCATCTGGGTGACGGTGAGGTTGACCTGCTCGATGCCGCTGGACTGCTCCTGCGAGGCGGCGGAGATCTCGCCCATGATGTCGGTCACGCGCTGCACGCTGGCCACGATCTCGGCCATGGTGGTGCCGGCCTGCTGCACCAGCGACGCGCCCTGCGCGACCTTGCCCACCGAGTCGTCGATCAGGTGCTTGATCTCCTTGGCCGCGCCGGCCGAGCGCTGCGCCAACGTGCGCACTTCGGTGGCGACCACGGCGAAACCACGGCCCTGTTCGCCGGCACGCGCCGCTTCCACCGCCGCGTTCAAGGCCAGGATATTGGTCTGGAAGGCGATGCCGTCGATCACGCTGATGATCTCGGCAATCTTCTTCGAGGAGATCTCGATGCCGGACATGGTGGTGACCACCTGCGCCACCACCGCGCCGCCATGCGAGGCGACATCGGCCGCGCCGATCGCCAGCTGGTTGGCCTGGCGCGCGTGCTCGGCGTTCTGCTTGACGGTGGAGGTGAGCTCCTCCATCGAGGCGGCGGTTTCCTCCAGGTTGGCGGCCTGTTGTTCGGTGCGTTGCGACAGGTCGCTGTTGCCGGCGGCAATCTCGCTGGCGGCCGCGTTGATCTGCGTGGCCGAGGTCTGGATGCCCGCCACGATGCCGGTCAGTTGCGCCACGGTGGCGTTGGCATCGTCGCGCATGCGGGCGAACACGCCCTGGAACTGTCCGTCCATGCGCACGGTGAGGTCGCCCTCGGCCAGCGCGCTGAGCAGGCTGGAAATACGTTCCAGGCCTTGCGAGGTGGTTTCCAGCAGGCCGTTGAGCTGACGGCCGAATTCCAGATAGAAGCCGTGCTTATCGTCCAATGCCAGGCGTTGGCCGAAGTCGCCCATCAGCGCCGACTGCACCAGCGCGGCGACCTCTGCCTGCGTGCTGACCTCGGCGCTGACATTGCGCCACAGCAGCATGCTGCCGCTGCGATGACCATCGGCGGCGTACAGCGGGGTCATGCTCAGATCCAGCGTCACCGGCCCGAAGGCGTAGCGCTCCAACGTGGTGGACTGCAGTTGCTGCAGGCGCTGCATGCGTGCCTTGCCGTCGGCATCGGTGCCGAACACATAGTCCAGCGGGTTGCCGACCACCGCATCGGCGCTGAAGCCCTGCTGGCCCTTGGCATGAAACGCCGCTTCGCTGCGCTTCAACGAGTTGTGCAGCGCCTGGGTGATGAACACCGCCGTGTGCTGCTCGTCGGCCAGCAGCACTTCCATCTCCGAATGTTCCAGCGCGGTGCGGATGCGCAGGTTCTCGTTGGCGATCTGCGCATCGCGTTCGATGCGCTGGCGCAGGTCGGTCTGCATGCGCTGCATGGCGCCCATCAGGCGGCCCACCTCGTCCTGGCGCTGCGCGGCGATCTGGTTGTCCAGCTTGCCGGAGGCAATGGCACCTGCCACCTTTGCAGCGGCATCCAGCGGGCCCACCACCTGACGGCGCAACAGTGCGAACAGCGCAACGCTGAGCACCAGCGCCGAGCCCAGGCCGACCGCCAGGATGGTCCACAACAGGCGATGTGCCTGCTGCATGATCGCCGCATACGGCACCACCACGCCCAGCGCAAAACGCTCCTGCGCGTGGCCGATCTGCAACGGCACATAGGCGCTGACCGTGCCGGCGGCGTCCGGCGTGAAGTCCAGATAGTCCTTGCCGGCCCTGGTGGCCTCCAGCATCGCGCGGTAGTCGGCACCGTCGGCCGGCTTGCCGATCCGCGCAGCGTCGCGCGAGGCCAGAATCACCCCGGCCGGCGAGATCAGCTCGACATAGCCATCGTCCATCGGGCGCAACGCGCTCAGGCGCTTCTGCAATGCTGCCAGGGCGAAATCCACCGACACCACGCCCACATAGTTGCCATGGTCCAGGATGGGCGTGGACAAGGTGGTCATCAGCACCGGCTTGCCGCCGATCTGGTAATCGTAGGGGCCGGCCACGATCTGCCGGCCCAGCTCGCGCGGTTTGAGGTACCAGTCGCCGTCGCCGGGCTTTTCGTAGCCGACCAACGGCTCGCGGATCAGCGACTGCCCGTTGTAGGCCCAGTAGGTCATGAAACGGCCGGTGTTGTCGTGACCCTGGGCATCGACATAGTCGCCGTCCTTGCCGTCGAAGGCCTGCGGTTCCCACAAGGTGCCCATGCCCACCCATTCGGGATGGTTCTGCAACGCGTCGTGCACGATCGCCGCCGCCGCCTCGCGGCTCACCCCGCCATGCGCACGCTGCGCCAGCAGGGCGCTGGCGAGCGACTGGCCGGTGGTGAATGCCTGTCCCAGCTCGCTGCCGATCTGCTCGGCCTGATAGCGCGCCGCGTTCTGCATCGTGGTCTGTGCCGAAGCGATCAACGCGCGACTGCTTTGCCAGTAGCTGATCGCCGCGGTCAGGCCGAAGCACAGCAATGCAGCGACCGCGGTGCCGAGCATCAGGCGGTACGCCAGACTGCCGCCGGAGCGGGATTGCGTGGGGGGCGAGGGCATGGGCGTGGCTTCGAAGTGAGGAGGTGGTACGGGAGAGCGATCTGGTGGCGATCAGCTGGCGACGCGCAGGGCCTCCGCGCGCGCGGCACCACGGCCGGGGCCGTGCTGCACGGGCGAGGCCGCGGTCACCCGGAAGCTGGACACCGCCTCGTCGAGCTGCTGCGCCTGCTGCTGCATGGCGTTGGCGGCGGCGGTGGCTTCTTCCACCAGCGCGGCGTTCTGCTGGGTGCTCTCGTCCATCTGGGTGACGGTGAGGTTGACCTGCTCGATGCCGGCCGATTGCTCCTGCGAGGCGGCAGAGATCTCGCTCATGATGTCGGTCACGCGCTGCACCGAGGACACGATCTCGGCCATGGTCTTGCCGGCCTGATCCACCAGCGCCGAGCCCTGCGCCACCTTGCCGACCGAGTCGTCGATCAGGTGCTTGATCTCCTTTGCCGCGCCGGCCGAGCGCTGCGCCAGCGTGCGCACCTCGGAGGCAACCACGGCGAAGCCGCGGCCCTGTTCGCCGGCACGGGCGGCTTCCACCGCCGCGTTCAAGGCCAGGATATTGGTCTGGAAGGCGATGCCATCGATGACCGAGATGATCTCGGCGATCTTCTTCGACGAGGTCTGGATGCCGGACATGGTGTCCACCACCTGGCTGACCACCTGGCCGCCTTGCGAGGCCACCGATGCGGCGCCGATTGCCAGCTGGTTGGCCTGGCGCGCGCTTTCGGCGTTCTGCCTGACCGTGGAGGTGAGCTCCTCCATCGAGGCGGCGGTTTCCTCCAGGTTGGCTGCCTGTTGTTCGGTGCGCTGCGACAGGTCGTTGTTGCCGGCGGCGATCTCGCTGGCCGACCCGGTGATGGCACCGGCAGCCTGCTGGATGCGCCCGACGATGCCGGCCAGCTGCGTGGCGGTGGTGTTGGCGTCATCGCGCATGCGGGCGAACACGCCGTGGAACTCACCGTCCAGGCGCGCGGTGAGGTCGCCCTCGGCCAGCGCGGCCAATAGCTCGGACAGCTTGCCCAGGTTGCGGTCGCTGACGTCCATCATCGCGTTGAGGTCGTTGATCATGCGCGCCGAGTCGTGCCTGAAACGCGTGGCATCGCCGCGCTGGCTGAAGTCGCCGTTGGCCGCAGCCTGGGCCAGCCGCTTGATCTCGGTGTTGATCGCCAGCAGGCTGGCCTTGGCCGCATCCATCGCTTCGTGCAGCACCGCCCGGGTACCGGGCAGGCGCGCGGCGTCGCGCGACAGATCGCCTTGCGCGTACTCGTTGAGGATGCCGATCGCATCGATGATGGCGTCCAGGTGTTCGAAGATCATCGTATTGATGCCGCCGGCCAGCTCGCCGTAGACACCGGGGAAATCGGTGGGCATGCGGTGGCCGACGTCTTCGCCGGCGTGCATGTGCACCATCACCTTGGTCTGCGCGGAGAAGCGCTCCAGCGTGTGCACCATGTCGTCGGTGGCCTTGAGCATCTGGCCGATTTCATCGCTGCCGTGCTGTGCGGTGCGCACGCTCAGGTCGCCACGCGCCACGCCCTTGATGGCGGCGAGCGCACGCGACACCGGCTCCAGGATCGAATTGCCGATCAGCCAGCCCACCAGCAGGTTGAGCAGCACCAGCACGCCGCCGGCCAGGGTGACGACGCCGGTGAAGGCCAGCGCCTGCGCCTGGGTGTCGTCCAGATACACGCCGGTGCCGATCACCCAGCCCCACGGCTTGTACAGCGCGGCGTACGAGGTCTTCTGCACCGGCTCCTTTTCGCCGGGTTTGGCCCAGGCGTAATCGACGTAGCCGCCGCCGGCCTGCGCCGCAGTGACGAAGGCCGGGAAAATGCGCTTGCCGTCCGGGCTCAGCACGTCGTTGAGCGGCTTGCCGTTGAGATCCGGGCGGATGGGGTGCATCAGCATCACCGGCGTCTGGTCGGTGACGTAGATGTAATCCACGCCGCCGCGTGCGCGCATGGTGGACAAGGTATGCAGCGCGGCTTTCTTGGCACTGTCCACGTCCATCTCGCCCTTCTCGGCGCGCTCGGCGTAGCCGTTGACCACCGCAATCGCCATCTCGATCTGGCTCTTGAGCCCATCGCGGCGCGTATCGGTGAGATCCACGTATTGCATGCGGGCGGCGATCACCGCCAGCGCGATGATGCCCAGCGCCACCAGCGCGGTCTGCGCCAGGAACTTGCGCTTGAGCGGAACGTTGGCCAGCGTGTTTGCAATCGTGGTCTTGAAGGTCATGGCAGGTATCCAGCAAAGGAATGTGACCGGGATAAGTCGAATAGCGACCTGATCCCCAAAATGTTGAGCACTGCGCGACAGCCGGTCCGACGGCGGCTTTTCAGCGGTTTTTGAGGTGGCGGTAGCTGTACGCCGGGCATGTCATCCGATTGCCGGGGCCGTGCGGCGATTGCGCGCACCCGCGCGGGCAGGGCAGGCGGCACCGGGATCAGCCGGGGCAGGGCAGGATGCACGCGCACCTGCACGGCAGGCCGCGTGGTTTGGCGCAGCGCCGGGCTGGCTAACCGGGAATGCTGCAACGCCGCTGCGGCTACCGGGCTCGCAGGGCGGGCAGTGCTCAGTTGCGTTGCGTGTTGCCCACGCTGGCCACCGACTGCTGCAGGGTCTGCAGTTCGGTCCACAGCAGGTGGCGCGTGTCGCCGGCATGGCCCAGCGACAGGGCCTGCGCAGACTGCAGGTCGCCATCGTGCAGGGCGCGATTGGCCTGCCGATGTTGCGCCAGGTACTGGCCCAACTGCTGCTGCACCAGCGCGAACTGGCGCGCCTGTTCGCCCTGCGGCGCGCTGGCCTGGACGTAGCCCGCATGCCGTGCAATGCGTTGACGCAGGTTGCCCAGGCGCTCGTCATAGGCCTCGATGCGGGCAGGGTCGTGCGCTGCGGCAAGCTGCGCCCGCTGGTCGTCGCGCAACTGCACCAGGTCGATGGCAAGCGACTGCAGCGCGTTCACCGGCACGTTGTCCAGCAGGACCGAGACCGGCGCGGCCGGTGCTGCGAAGGACGGCGGCAACGAGACGCTGGCAACCAGCAGCGCGGCGGCGCACACCGAGCCCAGCAGGTGGCGGACAGCGCGTGGTGAGGTGACGGTGGGCATGCGGACTTCCTTCGACGTGGCGCGGGCCAGGCAGCCCTCATTGCTCCCTGTATCGGCCGCCGCGGCGCGCGCTTGATCACCTTTCGACGGACGGCACGTTTGCGGGGGAAACGCAGGGGTATTGCGAAGGGTGTGCGTTTGTCGGTCGCTGCCAGATGGCAGAACGCCCCGGCAGGATCGGGGCGTGTTGAGCGTCATCGTCGTTGGCCCTGCGCGCGCGGGTAGGCGCTGCGCCGGACATGTTCCGACACGCCGGGGCAGCGGCTGCAGGCCGTGCGGCACGCGTCGCGGGCAGGTGCGCAATTGACGGGACTGTGCCGGGCACTGCGGTGCCTGGCAGAAATGAAAAGCCCCGGCATCGCTGCCAGGGCTTTGTCGTGACCGCACATAATCTGCGGTCTTTTCTCCCGCGGGAGAAGGAGCCACACCGCGCTTGTTGCGTGGCCTGGCGTGTTACGCGGCCTGCGGCACACGCAGCGAGCGCACCAGCCCGCCGATGTCCACGATCAGCGAGACCCGGCCATCGCCCAGGATGGTGGCGCCTGAGACACCCGGGATACGGCGGTAGTTGTTCTCGATGTTCTTGACCACGACCTGTTGCTGGCCGAGCAATTCATCCACTTCCAGCGCGATCTTCTGGCCGTCGCCTTCGACCACCACCACCAGCGGTTCCTGCGAGGACTGCTGCCCGCCGAAGCCGTAGTAGTCGGTAAGCGACAGGATCGGCAGGTACTCGCCGCGCACCCGCAGCACCCGACCATCGCCCGCCATCGAGCGGATGTCTTCCGGCGCCGGCTGCAGTGCCTCGAGCACGTAGGCCAGCGGCAGGATCAGGGTTTCGCCGGCGACCGAGACGGTCATGCCGTCCAGGATGGCCAGGGTCAGCGGCAGGCGGATCAGCACGCGGGTACCGCTGCCGGCGTTGCTTTCCAGCTGCACTTCGCCACCCAGGCCCTGGATGTTGCGGCGGACCACGTCCATGCCCACTCCACGACCGGACAGATCGGTCACCGCATCGGCGGTGGAGAAACCCGGTGCGAAGATCAGGTCCCACACCTGCGCGTCGGTCGGGTTGTCCGGCACGGCGATGCCGCGTTCGGCGGCTTTTTCCAGGATCTTGGCGCGATTGAGGCCGCGGCCGTCGTCGCTGACTTCGATCACGATGTGGCCGCCCTGGTGCGAGGCCGCCAGGGTGATCGTGCCGGTTTCGTCCTTGCCGGAGGCGCGACGCGCATCGGGCATTTCCAGGCCGTGGTCGATCGAGTTGCGCACCAGGTGCACCAACGGATCGGCAATCTTTTCGATCAGGCCCTTGTCCAGCTCGGTGCCTTCGCCGATGGTGCGCAGGCGCACCTGCTTGCCGAGGCGGCTGGAGAGGTCGCGGACCAGGCGCGGGAAGCGGCGGAACACCGCGTCCACCGGCAGCATGCGCACGCCGATGACCGCTTCCTGCAGGTCGCGGGTATTGCGTTCGAGCAGATCCAGGCCGGCGAACAGCTGTTCGGCATGCGCCGGATCCAGGCCGGTGGAGACCTGCTTGAGCATGGCCTGGGTGATGACCAGCTCGCCGACCAGATTGATCAGGGCATCGACCTTGTCGACGCTGACGCGGATCGAGGTTTCCGCTTCGGCCGCGGCGGCCTTGGCCGGCGTTGCAGCGGCGGCGGCAGGTTCGGCAGCGGCGGCAGGTGCCGCAGCGACGGCGACAGGCGCAGCGGCGGCTTCGACGGCCAGGCTCGGTGGCGGGCCGGGCACCGCCATCGGGCGGATGTCCAGCTCGCAATCGTCCACCACCCAGGCGAAGGTGTCTTCGATCTTGCTGCGCGGAATCTTGCCGATCAGGCCCAGATCCCAGGCCAGGTAGGCTTCCAGCGGGTCGATGTTCTCAAAGCCCGGCATGCGCTCCAGGCGCGCGGCAATCTGCAGCGGGCCCAGGTGCTCGAGCTCGCGGATGATGCGCAGCGGGTCGTTGCCGCTCATGAACAGCGACGGCGCCGGGGTGAAGCCGATATGCCAGGCTTCGGGTTCTTCTTCCTTCGGCTTGGCCACCGCCGCGGCGGTCGGCGCTTCGCCGGCCAGCACCGCGTTCAAACGGGTATGCACGGCCTTGACCGCGGCCGGGTCGGCCGGGGTGCCGTGTTCGGCTTCGCGCAGCAGTGCGCGCAGCACGTCGACCGAGCCGAGCATGGCATCGACCGCATTGGGCTCGAGCTGGCGCTTGTTGGAGCGCAACTCGTCCAGCAGCGTCTCCAGCACGTGGGTCAGGCCGGCGACCGCTTCGAAACCGAAGGTGGCAGCGCCGCCCTTGATCGAGTGCGCGGCGCGGAACACCGAGTTGATGATTTCCGGGTCGCGGTTGCCCTCTTCAAGGGACAACAGCCCGGCCTCCATCGCGTCCAGCCCTTCGCGGCTTTCCTCGAAAAAGGTGGCGTGGAAACGTTGCAGGTCCATGCTCATGGGCGTGACATCCGATGGTGAGGCAAGTGGAATTAACCCAGAACTTTCTGGACGGTGGCGATCAGCTGTTCCGGGTTGAACGGCTTGACCAGCCAGCCGGTGGCACCAGCGGCCTTGCCTTCGGACTTCTTGTCGGCCGCCGACTCGGTGGTGAGCATCAGCATCGGGGTGAACTTGTAGTCCGGCAGCTGGCGCAGCTCACGGATCAGCGAGATGCCGTCCATGTTGGGCATGTTCACGTCGGTCACTACCGCGTTGAAGCGTTGGCCCTTCGCGCGGCCCAGCGCCACGGCGCCGTCCTCGGCTTCTTCGACGGCAAAGCCGGCAGAGGTGAGGGCGAAAGAGACCATCTGGCGCATTGACGCCGAATCGTCCACCACCAAGATACGTGCGCTCATGCGGCGTTCTCCACAGATTTCAGGTTGTCATTGGATGCGGAAAGTCCGAGCGCGTCGGTGACGCCGAGCAGACGGGCCGCATCTCTAAAAGTGTCGTTGCAGCCATCGAATTCGGTATGCAACCCCGCCTGGCGGCGGGTCTGCACAAAGGCACAGAGCAACTGCACGCTGGCGGTATGGATACGCCGGACGTCGCCGGCATTGAGCACCACCTCGCCGTCCTGGGCCAGGAACGCGGCAAGCTTCTGCTTGAGGTCGGCGCTGGTCTCGATGCCGAGATCCTCACCCAATGTCACTGTGCTCATTGTTGCTCCGAACGGATGGTTCTATGCGTACTAACGGCGGGCGGCGGGAAAGCTTTAACGGTGAATCGTTGCGCGTGCAGGTGCGCGTCAGCTGCATGCCGGATCAATGCAGCAAATGGCTGGCATCGAGCAGGATCATCGGCTGATGGCCCAGCCGCGCGACGCCGCGGAACAGGTTGTTGGAAATGCGGCACAGGCGTGCGTTGTCCGGTGGTTCGATCTGCTGATCGGTCAGGCTGGTGACGTCTTCCACCGCCGACACGCGCAGGCCCATGGTCTCGCCGTTTTCCTCCAGCACCACCACGCGCGTCTGCAGATCCATGTTGATCGGCGCCGAGCCCAGGTGCATGCCCAGGTCGATCACCGGCACCACCTGGCCACGCAGGTTCATGATGCCGAGCATCGCGCTGGCGGTGCCGCGCAGTGGCAGCAGCGGCACCGGCAGTACCACCTCCTGCACCTTGAGCAATTCCAGCGCATAGGTCTGTTCGCCGCAGCGCAGGCGCAGCCAGCGCGTGCTGCGTTCGGCCGCGCGCCGCTCGGCCTGGATGTGCTCGGCCTGGCCGGGGGCCAGCAGTGCCTGCAGGCCTTGCGGATAGATCGGCGACGGCGGCGCGCGGTGCGGTGCCTGCATCGGTGCCGGCGCAGGCCGCGCAGGTGCCGGCGCGGCGGGTGCGGCATCGGCAAAGGCCGGGTCGGCATCCATCTCCGACAGCAGATCGGCGGCCAGCAGGTCGGCGCCGGAGGCAGCGCTGGCGAAGGCCGGGTCTGCGTCCATCTCGGCCATCAGGTCGGCGGTGCTCATGAACGGGCTGGGCGCCGCCGTGGCGAACGCCGGGTCGGCATCCATTTCGGCGAGGAAATCGGCAGCGATGTCTGCAGCGCTGGGCGCGGCGACCACCGGCGGGCCGAACGCCGGGTCGGCGTCCATTTCGGCGAGGAAATCGGCAGCGATGTCTGCGGCGCTGGGCGCGGCGACCACCGGCGGGCCGAAGGCCGGATCGGCATCCATTTCGGCGAGGAAATCGGCGGCGATGTCCGCGGCGCTGGGCGCGGCGACCACTGGGGGGCCGAAGGCCGGGTCGGCATCCATTTCGGCAAGGAAATCGGCGGCGATCGCATCGGCGCTGAGCACCGCGGCGATCGCGTTGGAAGTGGCCGCTTCGGAGACAGCGGCGGCTTCGGGAGCCGCGGCAGCCTGCACCGGCGGCTCGGCCAGCGCGAGGTCTGCGTCCGCAGGCGCCGGAGTTTCGCTGGCAGCAGGGGCGGCAGTGGCCGCAGCAGCCGGGGCGGGAATCTCGACGCCGGCGTCGTGCAACAGGCCTTCCAGATAATCGTCCAGCTCACCGTTGGCGGTGTGGTTGCTCATGCAGCTTGCTCCATACGCATCGCGTCATCGGCCAGCACCCATTCCAGCGCGCGGCGATAGGCGGACAGGCCGCGGCCCTGATAGTCGCCGCCGGTAGCGGGGACAGTCAGTGCGGCGGCATTGCAGATTCGGGTATCCACCGGCACCGCGTCTTCCCAGACGACGGCGCCGTAGGTGTCCTGCATCTCCTTGAGCGTCTCGGTGCCGGCGCGGGTGCGACGGTCGAACAGGGTCGGCAGGATCGACACCGGCAGCGCGCGGCGACGCGAGCGCTGCACCATGTCGGCAGTCCGCACCATGCTGGCCAGGCCATGCAGCGCCAGCGGCTCGGCCTGGGTCGGCACCACCACGCGGTCGCAGGCGGCCAGGGCGTTGATCATCAGCAGGCCGAGCGTGGGCGGGCAGTCGAGCAGGATGTAGTCGTGCTGGCCGGCATGCCGGGTCATCGCGTTCTGCAGCGCCAGGCCCAGGCCGGGCTGGTTGGCGCTGCGGCGTTCCAGCGTGGCCAGTGCGGCTTGTGCGCACACGTAGGACAGGCCGGGGATGGCGCTTTCATGGGCCAGGCTGGCCAGGTCGCTCGGCGGGGTGCCGAACAGGTCCAGCACACCGCGCGGCGGCGGGTCGATCGCCACACCGAACGCACGGGTGAGGGAGGAGTGCGGATCGAGGTCGATCAACAATACCCGATGGCCGAGCGCGGCCAGGCCGCGACCCAATGCCAGCGTCGTGGTGGTCTTGCCGACGCCGCCCTTCTGGTTGGCGATTGCCCAGATACGCATCTCACTGCACTCCTTGAATTACGGCGGGGACGGAACTTGTGCCGCTTTCGGTGGTGACGGCCGTTTGGCCGCCGTCAGACTTGGGAAGCTTGGGCGCCCCGGCGGCGGTCGCATGCATCTGCGATGGCGGATCGGGTGCGAGTGAGCCAGCCGAGTCAGCGAGGATGATCAACACCACACGCCGGTTCGCATTCCGTCCCGCCTCAGTGCTGTTATCGGCACGTGCGCGGAATTCTCCATAGCCCACCATCGCCAATCGTTGCGGGGCCACGCCGTCGTCGGCAAACAGGTGCACCACGCTGGCGGCGCGCGCGGCCGACAGCTCCCAGTTGGAGGGGAACTGTGCGGTGGCGATCGGCTGGTTGTCGGTATACCCCTCCACGCGCACGCCATTGGGCGCATCGCGCAGCACCGCGGCCAGCGCCGACAAGGTGCCGCGGGCGCTGCCGGCCAGCGAGGCCGAGCCGGTGCCGAACAGGATGTCGCTGTTGATCTCCACCTCGATCCACAGGTCGTTGCGGCGGATGGTGATGAGTTTCTGCTCGATCAGCGGCGCCAGCGTCTTGCTCAGCTGCTGGGCCACCGCGTCCATCTGCCGCTGCGCGCGCGCCAGCTGCGCCTGGTTGCGCAGCGATACCGGCATGCGCATCTGCGCGGCCATCGATGGCAGCAGGGTGGGGTCGGTCGGCCCGCTGGAGGCGGCCATCGGCGCGCCGGCCTTGATCACCGAGGGGCGGTCGTAATCGGCGCCCAGGGTCTGGGTCTTGCCGATCTGCACCGGGCTGGCGGCAGTGGACGAGCCGCCGAAAGCGGTGGTCAGCGCCTGCGCCATGACCTTGTACTTGCCCTCGTTGAGCGAGGAGATTGCGTACATCACCACGAAGAACGCCAGCAGCAGCGTCATCAGATCGGCATACGGAATCGCCCACGCTTCGTGGTTGCCATGGTCTTCGTGATGTTTGCGACGGCGGGCCATGACGGGACTAATGCAAGTATCCGGCCAATTTCGACTCGATGTTGCGCGGGTTCTCGCCCTGGGCGATCGCGATCAGGCCTTCGATCGCCATTTCGCGCTCGTTGGTGCTGCAGTGGATGACGCTCTTGAGCTTGGCGGCAACCGGCAGGAACAGCAGATTGGCCGAGGCGATGCCGTAGATGGTGGCGGTGAACGCCGCGGCGATGCCATGGCCGAGCATGGCCGGGTCGGCCAGGTTCTTCATCACCGCCATCAGCCCCAGCACCGCGCCGATGATGCCCAGCGTGGGCGCATAGATGCCCATGCCTTCGAACACCTTGGCCGCGGCAAGATCCTGACGCTCCTGGTTGTCCATTTCGATCTCGAGCATGTGCCGCATGGATTCGGGCTCCACGCCATCGACCAGCATCTGCAGGCCCTTGCGCAGGAACGCATCGTCCTGGCGCGGGAGCTGGTCTTCCAGGCCCAGCAGGCCCTGGCGGCGGGCGATGTTGCTCCATTCCACGATGCGCGCCACCAGCTGCGGGCGGTCGCTGGCCGGCGGCTGGATCACCCAGCGCAGGATCTTGAAGGCGCGCCGGAAAACCGCCGGCGAGGTGTGCAGCAGGATCGCCGCCACGGTGCCGACGATCACGATCACGAAGGCAGCCGGCGACCACAGCGACGAAATGCCGGCGCCTTTCAACACGCTGCCGCCCACGATCGCCACGATCGCGAGCACCAGTCCGATGATGCTGAGTCTGTCCATGGAAGCGATATCGGCGCGAGCGCGGCGGACTTGATAGGCGCACTCGGTCGATGCGCCAGAAAGTTGTCGTTTTGCGGCATGGGCCGCTTACACGCTGGCGTCGATGCAGGGTTGACAGGTCATCGGCGCATGCGCTTCCGACCAAGGCGTGTCATCAATGCCGCAGCAGGCCCCGCCGCGCTTGCGCGTGTACGCAGGCAACAAACGTGCGCATGTTCGGTGTGGCAACCGCGTTGGCGATGGCCGCCAAGCGGCGTGTGGCAGGCAATGCCCTCACGTCGATCCAGTCTGTTGCTGAGCTCGGTTTCAAATAAGGTGTGCTGGCGCGTCGGCAAACCGCTTGCGTCCGGTTGCGGGCAAGGGCGTGTTGCTTGCAGCGATCACGCTGCTGCGGCCGGCAACGCGGCAGGCCGTGCCATGCCGCGTGCAAGCGTGGCGGGCGGGCCGGCCATCGTGGATGCCTTGCAATGCCGCGGGCCTGTTGCGGGGCAGAATGCGCTGCCGCATGGGCTGTGCTACTTAGCTTTCCACGGTATTAGAACGATCTAATTGCATCTGCGTGGAAGCGGACGCAAGAGGAGGGGGGCGCACCGGCGCCGGATATTTTTGTGTCACTTCGCGCAGCGCCTTTGTCCGATCGTTGGATCGACAGGAATCCGCCGAAGCCGATCACTACTGGGAGAGCATGATCGAAATGAACTGCATGCCATTCGCACGCAACCGCAGCACGCTGTCCGCCGGTATCGCCATCGTCTTGTTCGCGAGCGCCGCCTCTACCACCGCTGTCGCCCAGCAGGCCGACGTCACGCCGGCGTCCACCGGCCAGGCCGAGTTGCAGGCCACGGACCTGGATGCGGTAACGGTGACCGGCTACCGCTACGCGATCGAAAAAAGCCTGGAGCAGAAGCGCAACGCCAACGCCGTGGTCGATGTGATCACCGCCGAGGACGTGGGCAAGTTCCCCGACAAGAACGTGGCCGATGCGCTGCAGCGCGTGCCCGGCGTGGTCATCAGCCGCGACGGTGGCGAGGGCAAGAACGTCAGCGTGCGTGGCCTGTCCTCGGAGCTGGTGCTGACCGAATTGAATGGCAACTACATCGCCACCGCCGAGTCCAACGGCGACCCGACGCGCTCGTTCAACTACACGCTGCTGCCGTCGAACCTGCTGGGCAGCGCGGAGCTGTACAAGACCCCGGAAGCGCGCATCGACGAAGGCGGCATCGGCGGCACGGTGATCCTGCAGACGCGGCGCCCGCTGGAACTGGAGCCACATTCGGGCTTCGTCTCGGCCGAGGGCACCTGGTCCGATACCAGCAAGAAGACCGACGGCCAGTTCTCCGGTTCGTATTCGTGGCACGACAAGGACAACCGCTTCGGCGTCTTCGTCGGCTACACGCAGCAGAAGCGCACCGCACGAACACTCGATGCCAGCACCGAGAGCTGGCAGTGGTACGGGCGCGACGAAGTCGGCCCGGCGGTCGACGTGAACGGTAATCCGTCGGACTTCAATGCCAACTGGTGGGGCGGGACCGGTTTCTGGAACCAGGACGGCGATTACGCCACCGGTTTCATGATGCCGACGGCGGTGAGCCTGGGCGCCAAACGCGAGGAGCGCGAGCGCAAGGGCGGGCAACTGACCTTGCAGTTCAAGCCGACCGACGACCTGACGCTGACCGCGAACTACTTCCGCTTCGACCTGTCGCAGGACTCGCAGACCAATACCATCAAGATTCCCGAGTGGAACATTGCCCGTTACAACGGCGACGGCAACTGGCGCGGCGGCCGTCTGCTCGACCGGCTGCAGTTGGATCCCAGCGGCACCATCGTCACTGGCGCCGCCTACAGCCTGCGTCCGGACAAGACCTACTATTGCAGCGAGGCGCAGGCCGCCGCGGCCGGCCTGCCGCCGGGCGGCTGGGGCTCGGACGATTGCACCGTGCCGACCCCGCAGATCACCGGCAGCTACAACATCGAGAAATCGCAGTCGCAGACGGTGGACCTGGGCGGCGAATGGCGTGGCGAGCAGGTGGACGTGGCGTTCAAGGCCGGCCGCACCTGGGCCAAGGGCGGGCCGGAGCTGCAGTTCTCCCTGCCAATCAAGCCGCGCCTGCAGAACGCCGACGGCAGCTGGAGCAACGGCAACTTCGCCAGCGCCTGGGACCTGACCGGCACGCCGTCCATGACATTCTCGCCGCAGCTGATGCAGAACCTGCGCGACGGCATCCTGCAGGTCGACCTGGGCTCGACCGGCTCGTCCTGGACCCGTAACACCAATCAGCAGCAGTACGCGCAGATCGATACCACCTGGCATTTCGATGGTGAGGTCGTCGACTCGCTGCAGTTCGGCCTCAAGCGTCGCGACGGCGGCATCCACCGCAGTACCGGCAACAACTACTGGGTGTGCCCGGGCACCGATCCGGGCGACTACGACAACCGCTACTGGAACGGCCGCTGCAATGCCATCGCCACCCAGTTCTCGCCGGGCCTGCTGTTCGCGCAGGACAACCTGGCCGGTGGCGTCAACGCCAGCGCGTTCCCGGCGATCAACTTCCCGGGCTACATCGGCTACTTGAACCAGACCTACGGTGCGATGCAGACCCGCAGCGAAGACAACTTCGTCTACAACGTCGACGAGGAGATCTATTCCACCTACCTGCAACTCAACTTCCACACCGAGCGGCTGCGTGGCAACGTCGGCGTGCGGGTGGCGCGCACCGGCCAGCGTGCCGATTCCACCGACAAGGTGACTGCCTACAACGACTACTTCTTCGATGGCGCCGACGGCAACCCGCTGGCCTGCCAGCAGGGCGCCGCCATGCCCAGCGGCGCCCCGGCCGACACCTATTGCGGGACCGAAGGCTACTGGCGTTTGTCCGACAGCGTGCAACGCACCGAGTCGTTCGTGGTCAGCGGGCTGGACCGCAACTACACCGACGTGCTGCCGAGTTTCAACCTGGCCTATGACCTGACCGAGAACCTGCTGCTGCGCGCGGCAGCCGCTAAGGTGATCGCACGTCCCAGCTACAACGACATCGCCGCGCCTGGCAGCCTGGAGTTTTACAGTCCCGAGTACGTGGCCGACCGGCGCCTGACCGGCGGTGCCAGCGAGCAGGGCTGGTACGGCTCGGGCAGCAACAAGAACCTGGAGCCGTACAAGGCCAACCAGTTCGACCTGGGGCTGGAATGGTATTTCCAGCCGGGCTCGGTGGCAGGTGTGGGACTGTTCCGCAAGAACGTGGAGAACTTTGCGGTCGACGTGATCAGCGACGTGAACATGATGGTCGACGGGCAACCGGTCACCGTGCAGAACTACAGCACCCAGGCCGGCGGCCAGGACGCGGTCTCGCAGGGTGTGGAGCTCTACGCGCAGCACACGCTGCCATTCGGTCTTGGTGTGCAGTTCAACTACACCTACAACGATGCCAGCAAGGCGGCGGTGCGGCTGGAGGACGGCACCGAGGCCGGCAAGACCTCCATGCCGGGCAGCGCCAGAAACCAGACCAACCTCACCGTGTTCTACGAGACCGACAGCCTGCTGCTGCGCGCCTCGTACAACCGTCGCGGCGAGCTGGTGCAGGGCCTGGTCAACGGGTTGAACGTCTTTGAGGAGCCGTACTACCAGGTCGATCTGAACGCGGCGTACAACATCACCCCGGCGCTCAGCCTCACCGCCTCGGTACTGAACCTGACCAAGCAGGAGTCCCGCTCGCACCTGGGCGAGGACACCCGCGCCCGCTTCTACACCGGCGGCTACGCAGGCCGGCTGGCGTACCTGGGGCTGACCTACAAGTTCTAGCGCCAACGTGTCGCGCCCATGCCTGCCGCGTGGCGGTATGGGCGCGATGGTTCGGTGACGGCCGGACTGCAGTGTTCGCTGTCCGCGACGACATCGTCGCGTGTGCGCGGTCGTTCACCGCAGGATCTCATCGCATGAGGTCTTTGCTGGTGCGAATGCTCTCCCTGTCCCCGGTGCCGTCGCTGGCCACGCCGACGCTGGCTGCCGCACCGCGGTCAAACCGTCGAGCGATGCGGCGATCTAGTCGGGCCTTGCTGAAAATAAGTGGACCTGGGCCCGTTATTTCGACCCGTTATTTCAACACCACGGGCGAGGACTCAGCGCCATTTCGTCGGCGATCGGGGTGATTCATCGGCGGCTTCTGTGGCTTGGTCGCAAACGGATTGCCACGCCCCCGCGCGGATGGCAACTTGCAGCGGCGATCACGTCGACCTGGAGCCCCCGCATGACCCCCGTTGCCCTGTATTCACCCTATCCAGCCCGCGGCTGGCTGCCCTGGGCCTGGGTGACGCCGATCCTGATGATCCTGTTCAACGCGGCACCAGCGATCGCGCTGGACGGGTGGATGCAGTCGCAGCATTGGTCGACGCCGCACGGCGACCCGATCGGCCTGGCTGGCTTGTATGCGCTGCTGTGGATCGGCTTCGCGCCGACGCTGGCGGCCGTGCTCGTCTGGGTACGCTTCGTCGAAGGGCGCTCGCTGGCGAGTATCGGGCTGACCGGTCCGGCGCCGCTGAAAACCTTCCTTCGCGGACTGGCCGTTGGATTCGGCACGATCGCGCTGGTCGTAGTCGCGATCTGGATGGCTGGCGGCATGCAGGCGGCGGGCTTGGGGCAGGCCTGGCGGTCGCCCGTCAGTCTGCTGCACATCGGTCTGCTGCTATTGAGTTTCATGTTCCAGGCGAGCGTGGAGGAAGTCATCTTCCGCGGCTGGATGCTGTCGGTGGTGGCGCGCAAGAGCAATGTCGCGGTGGCAGTGCTGCTGGTGTCGCTCGTTTTCTGCTTCCTGCATTTCAGTCCGCACCAGCCGCCCCGGGTCATGCTCGGCACGTTCCTGTTCTCGCTGTTCGCCTGCGCCTGGGCGCTGCGGACCGGCAATATCTGGGGCGTGATGGGCTGGCACGCGGGGTGGAACTGGTTGCTCGCGACCGGCTTCGAACTGCCCGTCACCGGCATCGATGCGCACTTGCCGGCGCTGCTGGTGGCGCTACGCCCGCAAGGCCTCGACGCTCTGACCGGTGGCGCTCAAGGGCCGGAAGGCAGTTACCTGTGCAGCGTCTTCTTCGTCGCCGCGATCGCGTGGATCCAGTGGCGAAAGACGCGCGGAGCTCAGAACTTCTCGCCGACCAGCAGGTAACGCCACTGCCCGGGCGGCATCGCCCCGTCCGGGCCCGTGCCGATCGGATGCTGGTTCGCGCCGTACCGGCGACGACCACGCAATGGAGCGTCTGCTAGCGCTCGGTGGGCCGATCGACGCTCCGCTACGGGGCTTCTCGGTAGGGTAGGGGGACTGCTATCCAATATTAGAATTAGGGATGTTTATCGGGGGTAGGGCAGCTCCCGACCCTAAGCGGTCACTCAAAAGAACGGGCTCAGATTCACTCAAGGAAGTCGACCTGACCCTGAGGTTTCAGAACTACAGCACCCAGGCCGGCGGCCAGGACGCAGTTTCGCAAAGCGTGGAGCTGTACGCGCAGCACACGCTGCCGTTCGGCCTTGGTGTGCAGTTCAACTACACCTACAACGATGCCAGCAAGGCGGCGGTGCGGCTGGAGGATGGCACCGAGGTCGGCAAGACCTCCATGCCGGGCAGCGCCAAGAACCAGACCAACCTCACCGTGTTCTACGAGACCGACAGCCTGCTGCTGCGTGCCTCGTACAACCGTCGCGGCGAGCTGGTGCAAGGCCTGGTCAACGGGTTGAACGTCTACGAGGAGCCGTACTACCAGGTCGATCTGAACGCGGCGTACAGCATCACCCCTGCGCTCAGCCTCACCGCCTCGGTGCTGAACCTGACCAAGCAGGAGTCACGCTCGCACCTGGGCGAAGACACCCGCGCCCGCTTCTACACCGGCGGCTACGCAGGCCGGCTGGCGTACCTGGGGCTGACCTACAAGTTCTAGCGCCAACGTGTCGCGCCCATGCCTGCCGCGTGGCGGTATGGGTGCGACGATTAAAGAAGTGAATCTGGAACCTGTATTATCGTGGACGGCGCGACACACGAGGCAGTCGCCATTGAGGTGGAACGCGCCATCCCCGGCCAGGCGGTGGCACGCGTGCTGGATCGGTTGGTACACAGTCGCGGCCTGCCGCAGGTAATCCGCATGGACCACGGCGAGGATCTGCGGCAAGGCCATGGTCGCGTGGTCGCACGCCAATCGTGTGCAGCTACGCCAGATCCAGCCTGGCAAGCCGAACCAGAATGCCTACGTCGAATCCTTCAACGGCCGGTTACGCGACGAATGCCTCAACGAACATTGGTTCCCAGCGCTGCTGCATGCGCGTACCGAGATCGAACGCTGGCGCCGCGAATACAGCGAACACCGCCCCAAGAAAGCAATCGGCGGGAATGACGCTGGCAGCTTATGCCCAGCAGTTGGCCAATAACAATATCATCAATCCCGGACCTTAAACCCGACTGCTACGCAGGATGGGGGGACGTCGTACAGGCGCGCACGATGACAAATGGGTCGGTGATCAGACGGGGGGCTGGCTGTATCATTTGCAAATCAAATAACTCGATACCTTTCCCATGATCACATTTGAGCCTCTTGAGTTGGAAGCCACTCTTCGCTCGGCTATTAGAAGGCTTGGTTCTTCGTTCTATATTGACTTGGAAGGCAATCTGCTGGCGCCCGATTTTGAGTTGGATTTGGATGATGATTGGCTGATCAGTTCTGACACGGAGCTGACGCTCGATTTTCCCCGAACGGAGGATGGAGTGTCACTGACGGTGAAGGAGCTGGTTGATCTTTCGTTCGAAGTTACCGACAGCGCTACCAGCTTCGATGGTCTGACATATCACTCCCGCGGACGAACGATTATCAGGATGAATTCGACGGACCTGCGATCCCATGCGTTCGCAGACCGAGCGAGCGCGGCGCATAGTCACGAGCTTAAGGTGATAAGCGAGGTTGGCGGGAAGCCTGCCACTATTTCTATTAAGAATGATTCAGCACACTTTGGTGCAATCATTGTTGCCAGGGACCATTTTTACGACAAATACAATCCCCCTTTGACGGGAGATGAGCTATTCATCGAGGTCGAGCATCCACACGGTGCTTCGATTAGTGATTGCAATGCTTTGATCCATGCTTATTTGTTTGAGTTGCACACTACTTTGGGTCTTGAGTTCTTTGAATGGCCGAGACCGCTCGATGATGAAATTGAGTATCCGGAGGATGAGGATATCGGCGAGCTTGTGAGCCAGGCCGGAAGGCTGCGTCCCTTGCTTATTGGGCAAGGTCTCCTATCGGTCTTGTCGGAGTTCAATAGTGCTCACGGCGCGAATAGAAGTGACTGGTCGTTACTTTCTTACGTAAAATGCATCGAGTACGTCGCTGCTACAGTGGTGCGTGAGAAACAATACGAGGACCTTCGCAAAAGGCTGCTGACAAGAGACGCTCTTAAGCCCAACGCAGAATTTATGGACGGTCTGCTGTTGCTATTTGAGGAGAACCGAACACTCACTAAAGACGCAGAGGCGATAAGGCTCTCTATCGAGCGTTGTTGCGATCCAATTCCTATGGCGGGGCATGCGCCAGTGTTTCTTCGGACTTTGGCCAAGATCGGGCCGAGTAGCACGCTTGCACAACGCCAAGCATCCCTGCTTGATCTGTCGACCGCTTTAACAGCAACTAGAAATCAGTTTGCTCATGCCAAAGCAAACTATCGCCGCACAGGAAAAGAATGCCCTCCGGAGCAACTTTCGAGCTTGGTCGTGTGTGCGCGAATCGCCGCGGAGCAATGTATTCGGTGGTATTCATCGCGTCCAGAAGACCTAAGGCGAGGCTAATTAGCGGTCTGGCCTATGGCCAGCTATTTTTGCTTTGCGGATGGTCGTATCAAGGTTCTTCGTACTCCGAATTAGCGTAACTATGGGTGCAGCCGTACCCTGGCGCTCGCTCTAGCATATGCGGCCTTGTCCAAGATCTTCCTCACGCCTGGCTCCTTTGAGTATCCGTGATGGGGTCAGGTGCACTTATCAGGCGACGTCGTTCGGCTTGCGTGGCTCTTATGGAACTGCGCCAGCGGCGCACACAGCCACGCGAGACCCGCCAGCGTGTCTTGACACGCCAGACCGCGTACTTGCAATCTAGGCCCAAGGAGCGTCGAAACTCCTCTCATAGCGGTACCCACCTCCGTCAAACCGGTGGGTTTTTTGTGCCTGCGTCCTGCAGGTGCAAGCCGACGCAATGCCTGTGTCGGGAGGGCGGCTAATACAACACCCGCAAGGGGAATACGCCCGCCGGCTATGAGCGGTTTCGAACCTCCCGACATCCCGTCGCCGTTGGTGGCGGTTCTTGGGTTGTTCCAGGAGGGCGTTGCCATGTCTACCGCACCATCCATGCCGGCATTTGTGCCGGTTGATCTGTTGCCAGCTTCCGCTCACCGCCTGCGGTGGGATATGGGCGATGTGCTGCGCAGGCTCGACGCAAGCACAGCTATTGAGCAGGCGAGTGACCATACGACGTCCCCCCAATTTTGAGTAGCACCTCAGTTTGGAGTCCAATTCCCTACCCCAAGGAGATTGGACGTGAAGAAGCGTTTTACCGAAGAGCAGATCATCGGCTTCCTGCGCGAAGCCGAAGGCGGCGTGGCGATCAAGGATCTGTGCCGGCGCCATGGCTTCAGCGAGGCCTCGTACTATCTGTGGCGTAGCAAGTTCGGCGGCATGAGCGTGCCCGATGCCAAGCGGCTCAAGGACCTTGAGGCCGAGAACGCGCGGCTGAAGAAGTTGCTGGCCGAGCAGTTGTTCGAGAACGACCTGATCAAGGATGCGTTGCGAAAAAAGTGGTGAGCGCACCGGCGCGTCGTATGCTGGTGCGCGAGTGGATCGGGCGTGGTGCCAGCGAGCGTCGTGCGCTGGCAGTGATCGGCATGAGCGCCAGCGCGCTGCGCTATTGCCCACGCCAAGACCGCAACGGCGAACTGCGCGAGCGCATTCTTGCGCTGGCGCATCGCCATCGTCGCTATGGCGTGGGGATGATCTATCTCAAACTGCGACAGGAAGGGCGCATCGTGAACTACAAACGCGTGGAGCGGTTGTACCGCGAACAGCAGCTACAGGTCCGACGGCGCAAGCGCAAAAAAGTGCCAATAGGCGAGCGTCAGCCGCTGCTGCGGCCAGCGCAGGCCAACCAGGTGTGGTCGATGGACTTCGTGTTCGACCGCTCCGCCGAAGGCCGAGTGATCAAGTGTCTGGTGATCGTGGACGACGCAACGCACGAAGCGGTCGCCATCGAGGTGGAGCGCGCGATCTCTGGGCACGGGGTTGCGCGCGTCCTGGATCGGTTGGCACACAGTCGCGGCCTGCCGCAGGTGATCCGCACCGACAACGGCAAGGAGTTTTGCGGTAAGGCAATGGTCGCCTGGGCGCATGCCCGTGGCGTGCAGTTGCGGCTGATCCAACCAGGCAAACCGAACCAGAACGCCTACGTCGAATCCTTCAACGGCCGGCTACGCGATGAATGCCTCAACGAGCACTGGTTCCCGACGTTGCTGCACGCGCGCACCGAGATCGAACGCTGGCGACGCGAATACAACGAGGACCGACCCAAGAAAGCAATTGGCGGCATGACGCCGGCTGCGTATGCCCAACATCTGGCAAACACCGATATCATTAACCCGGGACTCTAAACCAAGCCGCTACTCAGGGCGGGGGGATGTCGGCTTCAGAGTTAATCTATTTGGCGTGTTGGTTTCCATCTTCGGAGGTTGAATATTTGTCCGAGCGCGCGCGGGGCATCTACGCTGTTTACGCTGTGTGGTTCTGATCACATCCCGTTTCTAGGCGCACTTTGAGGCCTGCTGATCATGGCATTGACGGCGGTAGCGCCCTGCGGTTTTGCCTGGATACTATTAAAAGACTGGACAGAGGCTAAGTTGATGCACTCGAAGTCCGGCGTAAGCCCTACGCCACCCTTGTCATCCACAACAACAATAGCGCCCATTTCTATAAGCTCTGGCAAAAACGCTTTAATGACCATGCGCGGAACTAATAGCCACCCCCCAGTGCTTCCGTGCAACGCCCCACTTACGATCTCTACGAACCCTAAACGCGGTCCCCCTAGGCGATGCGAATACTGACGATGTTTGTAGACCTCGCTCAGAAAGCATGCCTCGTCTAGATGGTTAAGGGGGAGAGTCGTTGCGGATCCATTGTGATAGACCATGTAGTGCACCCAGCTGATCTCTTCAACGAGTGCGTTGATATGCCCTTTCGACAAAGATACAAGTCGTGTTGCTGCTGTGAGTGTATCCGGGTCTTTGTCAAAAATCTTATATGAAGGCATCCCAGCCTTTGCCATTAAACGGCAAGTAAAAGCCAACAACATGGTGAATTGGTAATGGCCATTCGATGATTTCGCCGGTCCCCTTCGCACGGATAAAAGGTGCTCATCTTCTGCAGGGTCTAGTTTCTTGGCCTGAAAAATGGCAACTTTTGCGCACTCGTCATCATGGCCAATGACGAGGCAAAAATCGGCCCCTGTAGCGGTTTCGCTCAATGGCGTCTGGGCCCCGCCGTTCTTCCGAAATGTTCCAAACCGAAAATCCGCGTTGGTGCCCGAGGTTTGACCTTCAAAGGCAGCGAGCAATGGTGCCGCTATGGCTGTTCCGCCTAGGATGGTAGAGGTGTAGCTCTCCTCGTCATAGTCTTGGACGCCTGCAATAGTCTTGGTGCGCTGCATTGTCCAAAGGAGCGCCAAGTGCATGGGGTCGGTTGGCGTCGTTTTAGAAGAGATGTCATCGCTCGGCCCCATCGGGAGACCTCAATCTGAAAGCGCGAACATAGCATTGTCGCGTCCCAGGAGCGAATCACCAGCTACGCTACAAGCTCTCTCGATAGATGCGCAAAGCGTCGGGGTAACGACGACCAATCGCTTGCAGAAGCTTCCCACCACCGAAAACGGCGCCCTCACCTTCATCTTGAAAGCATCGGAGCAAGCGATCAGACCAGTCAGATGGGATGCATTCTGTCGTTATGATTGGACCGGCTAAAAGTGAGCTTAGAACGCAACCGCCTTTCTTCCCGGCAAGACCTTCGTAGCTTTGTAGCGCGTCAAGCAATGAAACTTGAGTTGCAAGATCCGCATCCATGAAGACATCCATGAAGCGTGATCTCTTCCGCTCGTTTTCGAGCGCAAACGCGATATACCAAGTCCACTCGGCCCAGAAGTGTCCTAAGGTCTGAAATCGAGCAGACTCGCTTCCCGCTCGCCATGCACGCCAGCTGGTGTCTCCTTCAAGAACGACCCCGTCGCCAGCGCGGGTCAGACTCATGCCAAACGGCTCGATGGCATCATTGGCGTCTTGCAAGCTTGGAAAAAACATTTCAGGCCTCCGGTGGGTATGCTTTGGTAGGCCAAAAATCAGACTTGTCAAGCGTGTTTAGCCTTTCCACGGCTCCCAAACTCGTGAGCGCATGGGCAGCAGGAGGAGGGTTAGGGTGTAGTCGAACTGGTCGGCAGTGATCTTCATCTCTTTGAGACTAAGTCCATCCTCGGCATGCTCGAACCATGCATTGGCCGGAAGCTCCATACCTAATCGCTCGTGGATGATTTGATCGTTGGCCGCTAGAGTTTGAGGGCCAACTGCAACCACGCTTCTGCGCGGCCGAAAAAAGGCGCCACCGGCTCTAGCTGACTTGCTCGACACCGACCAATTGATGAAGCCATCGGTGTGTGAGATGAGCACGGCGCACTGGTCAGTGTGGTCGATCCAGCGCAATGCAGCAGCAGTCAGTGATACGCCATATCGATCGGCGCACTGAGCGAGCACCTCAAAGTCGGCGCCACCTTGGGTTTTCTCGCGGAAGTCATCCAGCGGCATGAGCAAGGTCGCAGCAAAGGCGTTGGCCTGGGCTTCCATCGACGCCTCTTGCTCCGTCAGGCTCACCATGTCTTGCGTGGCGCACTGAAAGCCGTCGATGCGGTCTTGTCGATGCAGCAGGTAGTGGCCAAGCTCGTGAGCTTGCGTGAATCGGATGCGACCAGCGGATTTCAATGTCTGGTTGTAAAGCAGCATCCACTTGCTGCGCGTGTCATTCGGGAAAAGTGCGCCTTCAAACGATTTGATGTCGGCCGATTCGACATTGGTGATGGGGTCATCCCATCGGAAGATCTCCGCCGTCCCCTTGGCCAGAGCAACGACGTCAACCGGAAAGCGGGGGTCCCCATGCGCCGCTGACTGATACGCCCAGGGTTTCCTAGACATCTCATGGCCATGGAAAATGGTCGATTCGGAGGTGTCTATGAGCAGCAAGCGGTATACGGATGAGTTCAAGATCGAGGCGGTCCGGCAAGTGACTGATCGTGGGTTCAAGGTGGCAGAAGTCGCCGAGCGGCTGGGTGTCACCACGCACAGCCTGTACGCCTGGCTGCGCACGTTCGGCAAGCCTGGCGTAGTGCAGCGCGCCGAGGTGGACCAGAGCGCCGAGGTTCGGCGGCTAAAGGCAGAGTTGCGTCGAGTGACCGAGGAGCGCGACATCCTAAAAAAGGCCGCCGCGTACTTTGCCAAGGGGTAAAGGCAAAGTACGCCTTCATGCAAGCCCACTGCGGGGAATTCAGGGTGTGTGTGATGTGCCGGGTGTTGCGGGTCAACCGGGCGGGTTATTACGCCTGGTTACGCTCGCCCGACAGTGAGCGCGCCAAGGAAGATGATCGCTTGCTTGGACTAATCAAGCACCACTGGCTGGCCAGCGGCAGTGTTTATGGGCATCGCAAGATCACCACGGATCTGCGCGATCTAGGTGAGCGTTGTAGTCGCCATCGGGTGCATCGGCTGATGCGCACCGAGGGACTGCGTGCCCAGGTGGGCTATGGTCGCAAACCGCGCTTCCATGGAGGGATGCAGTGCAAGGCGGCTGCCAACCTGCTTGACCGACAGTTCGACGTGACGGAGCCGGACACGGCCTGGGCGAGTGATTTCACCTTCATCCGCACGCATGAAGGCTGGATGTATTTGGCTGTTGTGATCGATCTGTTTTCCAGGCAGGTCGTCGGCTGGGCGATGCGCGATCGGGCCGACACCGAGTTGGTCGTGCAGGCCTTGTTGTCTGCGGTGTGGCGGCGCAAACCCAACGCTGGTTGCTTGGTTCATTCGGACCAAGGGTCTGTCTACACCAGCGATGACTGGCGCAGTTTCCTGGCGTCCCATGGCTTGGTGTGCAGCATGAGTCGGCGTGGCAACTGCCACGACAACGCACCCGTGGAGAGCTTCTTCGGCCTGCTCAAACGCGAGCGGATCAGGCGGCGGACCTATCCCACCAAGGACGCCGCTCGCGCCGAGGTATTCGACTACATCGAGATGTTCTACAACCCCAACCGCCGCCACGGTTCAACTGGCGACTTGTCCCCTGTAGAGTTTGAACGGCGCTACGCGCAACGAGGGTCTTGAGTGTCTACGGAACCCTGGGCGTATCATTTCCCGAGGCCACGGGACATCACTTCTGCATGGACAGTCAGCATAAAAACGACACATGGCGTGAGGGCGTAATCAGATTGATACAGGTCTTATTCATTCTTTGGTATAACTAATATTTATATGTAAAAAGAGCCATAGTTGATCCAACTGTGGCGAAAACAAATTCAAAGAAAAATTAAAGAGCAAGAGCGCACTTATGGTTTCTGCTTTGCAGAAACCGTGCGCCAACGCTGTGCGTCGGTGCGGTGGCTTTCGCCACCTCGTTGCCTATGCTCCGCTAGGCAACACAGCCACTTCAAAACCTCGTGATCAAGGTCTCTGTGCTGTCGAGTTCGCTTAACTCTCGACAGGGAATGTTCTGTCGCTTCTTTGTGTGCTCCACAAACAAACAGGAGTTTCACAAATGGCGATTTATCACGCAACAATGAAGTCTTTCAGCCGAGGCAATGGCGACTCTTCGGTCGCAGCAGCTGCTTACCGCGCAGGGTTTGATCTGCTCGATACGAGCACAGGGCTTGGCCACAATTATTCCCACCGAGGCGGTGTCGATTTCCATCAGATGCTTGCGCCGAAAGGAGCGCCCGAGTGGTGCTTTGATGCGCAGTATTTTTGGAACGCGAACGAAGCGGCCGAGACGCGCAAGAACGCACGCGTTTGCCGAGAAGTCGAGGTGTCGCTTCCGCACCAACTCGATCCACAACAACGGAGAGTGCTCGCTTTGGCGCTTGGCCAATTGCTGGTCAATCGGTTCAAGGTCGCAGTATTGGTCGCTGTGCACACACCAAGCAAATATGGTGATCAGCGCAATCATCATGTGCATTTGCTGATGTCAGCACGACAAGTCGACCCAGGAGGACTGGGGGAGCGCGCTTGCGCTGAGTTTGATGCGCGACAAGGCGGCGGCACACGAGCGCTGCGGCAAATCCGCAAAGACATTGCAATGGTCATCAATGCGCACTTGAAAAATGCGGGCGCCCCGGCTCGGGTAGATCATCGCAGTCTCCGAGCACAGGCACACGAAGCCGCGCGTAATGGAGAGTTTGAACGCGCCCGCGAACTCACGCGCCGGCCAGGCAAGCACTTGGGCAAAGCCAAAGTGGCGGTGATGCGCAAAACGAAGTTCACAGCAGAAGTGAGAGGGGTAGGTGGGCGAGAAGCAGCACTGGCGCTTTCAAAGCTTGTCGCTGAGCACATGAAGAAAAGCGGGGGCGTCGTGCACGAAGTGCCACCGTCCCACAGTCATGCGGCAGCACTTCGGGATCGGGCCAACGCACAGGCTTCTGGATTGGACGGGCGCACAGCGGTTGGGCAGACACGATTGTCAGGCGCAGAGCGGGTGCGGCAGATCAAAGAGCGCTTGGCGCGTGCGCCAGCGCCTCGCCCGGGTCTCTACACGCCTTACAGCGGTCAGACCCGACATCTTAGTCGCGTGACGCGTTTGGCTCGTTCCTCGGGCCGACAAGACGCTGAGCTGCTCAATGCGCAGGCGCAGCTGATCGAAGATTGGCTCGAAGCCCAGCGAGAGGTGGCTCAGCAGTCTCTCGAAGTCTTGCGGCAGATCCCGGGTATCCAGATTGAAGCCGAGTTCCAGCGGGCGCACTCCACACTCGTTTGCCGGCGAGCGGATAGCTACGCCACCAAGCCATTTCTCTTTGAAGACACCGAGATGCTTGCTCGCTCAATCAGCAAGTATGCCCATGCGCTGGTGCGACCCTACAAGGCGCGTGTGGCCGTGCTAGATGCGAAAGCCAAGCTCTATGAGCAAAAATACGATCCCGATACGAAAGTGGTGGCCAGAGCACAGCGGCGCTTGGCGCGAACGAAGAGGCATGTCTCCCCGCGCATCCAAGCGATCCAGCAGGGGCGAATCAAGCGGGCTCGAAAAGCGATGGTGGAGACGGCTGAGGCCTTGGAGAAGAACTTCTCTCCGCAGCCGATTGAGGTGCTGACGCCTGAGGCATCTGGAGAGGATGCACATCCACCGCAGGCCGAGGGTGGGGCAGAGCATTGGGAGTTGAAGTTCCGGCCACCGAAGCCAAGTCTATGATGGCTCAGATATTTCTGACCGTTGACTGCGCAGCAGACTGATGGTGCGCCTAGGCATTTGGCTGGAAGCTACGATCGTCGCGGAAGGTTCCCGCCAAGTGATCAGAACAACGCCGCCAGCCGTTGGCACCCGGCGCCGAGACTGAGGCTTCAACGCCAGCGACACAGGAGCCCCCATGCGGGGCTCTTTTTCGTGGCCAAGACTTTCGCTTTATGCATCTGGATGAGATTGGCAACACTGACAGGCAGATCTCGGCTTCGTGGTTGCTGAGGAACCCCGTCATTGGGGGCGAGATAGGTCCTTAGCGAACTTCTTATCCAAATACTGGAAAATTGCTCTGGCAGCATTGATAACGAGGACTGCCTCATCGTTTTCTAACAACGCCTCGTTTGGATGCGCCAAGCTTCCGTGATTGCGAGCTGGATTGAGACTGTCGATGACATTACTCAGTGAAGTCAGCAGCTTGCCCATAGTTTCGGGCTGACTGCCCATGTCGCGCAGACCCGGATGCTCTGCCCGAAGCTGCTTGAATAAATTGGTGATCGTGGCGCCGGGTTGGGCCTGAATTTCTTGCGCGTAACAAACTGCTTTGAGGTATGCATGAAGTGCGGTGTGAATTCGGTCCACCGCATGGGTCGGTCCTGCGCTTTGGATGAGCGTGTTGGCATCAGCAAGTGCGCGCTTCAAGACATCGCTGGTGATAGATGGGCTGCTGTCTTGGACCGAAAGTCCGTCAGCACAGCGCGTAGCCAATTCCAACAGCCGGCGGTAAGCCTGTTGGGTTCGAAGATGCTCACTGCCTTGGGGATACTTGCGAGCGATGCCGCGAAGGATCGCTGCTTGTTGATGTCCTTCGACCCCTGTCAGGATTGAAATAAAACGTTCCTTGGTCGTGTTGCCGGTGAAGGCATCTGGATCCAGCTCCAGATCACAAAAGCCAGGGTAGAACTCTCGGTGTGTCTTGTAGGAGAAGTCGCCCAGGTAGCCGCCCTCCACCCCAATGTAGCTGTGAACCACCCAGTGAATCTCGCTACCGCGCAAATCGCCCACAGATCCCCCAGATCGGCTGGAACACGCGTTACATTGAGCGCATTATAGGCAAAAGCATTTGAGGAAGGCGTGGTGCTGCATCCCGCGCGTCGCGCTTCCTCTCAGGGGTGTCGATGGATCAGACGGCGGTGGCGCAGGCTGGCGAGGAGACTTCTTCGCTCCGGGGAGCTGGCGGGTTGAAGGACAAGGTTGAGAAGGCTCGTTTGGAGCTCTTAGATCTGTCTACACGCAATCGGTTGCTTCATACACCCAGAGGTGGTCGCGCCAAAACCGTCGAGGTGGTCTACGAGCTTGCCAAGGCGATGTATCAGACCTTGGTGATCGAAGGAAAGCGTTTCACGTTTGTTCCTGGCAAGGAGGATCCGAAGCAAGCGAACACTACTGGTAGCCCTGGCGATGACGATGACAGTGATGAGGTCCTACTTGACGAGGCACCCGAAGACCCAGAGCTGATCGCGCAACCCGATTTTGAGCTGGATGAGAACGGGCGTGTCAAAGCGCATTGGGATGCGCATCTCACAACACGCCTAACGCCGACAGGTCTGCAGAAGCGCTTATTGGATCTCTACATGGACGCGCGGACGCTCCAAGAAGAGCAGGGCGTCAATGTTCTTTACTTGGCCGTCGGCTACTTGCGTTGGCGTGCTACTTCCACTCCTCAGACTGACCGCTTCGCGCCCTTGGTGCTCATCCCGGTTCAGTTGGAGCGAAGCACGGCAGGCGAGAAGTTTCACCTCAAATGGACCGGCGACGATATTCAAGCGAACTTGTCGTTGCAGTTGTTCTTGCAGCGCGAGTTTGGGCTTCGCTTGCCGAGCATTGATGAGTTCGAAACGCTCGATGTCGATGCCTACCTGGCCTCTGTGGAAGCCATGCTGGAAGGTAAGGAGACCTGGGGCGTGCTTCGTGATGACGCCATCCTAGGCTTGTTCTCGTTCGCTAAGTTCATGATGTATCGGGATCTTGACCCACAAAGCTGGGAGGCGCTGGGCGGACTCGACGCCATCCCGATGCTACGCGGGGTGGTTCAAGACGGTTTCCCAGGTGCAAGCCTAACCGACGAAAATAGCGAACTCGACCTTATCATCCCGCCAGAGAGGATGCGCCATGTCGTTGATTGCGACTCATCGCAAGCTCTGGTTGTGCACGATGTGCTTCAAGGCAACAACATCTTGGTCCAAGGTCCGCCTGGAACGGGGAAGTCCCAAACCATTGCCAACATCATCTCGGCAGCAGTAGCCGAAGGAAAGCGGGTGTTGTTTGTGGCCGAGAAGATGGCCGCGCTCGAAGTCGTGAAGCGCCGACTGGATCATGTCGGTGTGGGCGTGGCCTGTTTGGAACTCCACAGCAACAAAGCCAACAAGCGTTCTCTACTGGAGGAGCTTCGGCAAACGCTGCACTTAGGCGAGCCCAAACGAACCAGCACTTCGCCAATCATCGAGCAACTAACGGAAAAGCGCGACACACTCAACGCCCATGTTGCGCGGCTCCACGAAGCTCACCAGCCCTCTGGACTGACGCCATACCAAGTCTTCGGACACATGGTGCGCCTACGTCGCTTGGGCTACACGACACAAAGCCTGCCCCTTGAAGCGCCGACCTCCTGGGCGTCCCATCAAAAAGAGGAGAGGGAATCGCTCCTGCGCGAACTGATCGAGCGAATTGAAGAAATTGGCGTTCCAGATGAGCACGCTTGGAGCGGCGTTCAGAACGATGGCCTCTTGCCGAGTGAGCGCGATCGGTTGCTCATCTTGGTCGCTGGATTGACCGAGCGATTGAACGATTGGGAGGTGTCGACCACTGAGCTTCACAGCGCACTGGATCTTTCACCTCCACTCCGATTTGATGACGCCGGCCTTGCCGTTCAGCGCGTTAAGGCTCTGCTTGAAGCGCCAAAACTTGGCTCCGATGCGCTTCAAAGCAAGGTCTGGGATGCACCTGGTCGCGCTTCGACAGTCATCGATACGCTTGAAAACGCTCAGAAGGCCAGAGCTGCGGTCGAGGCCAAGATCCAGATGGAGGCGCTCGCGCGAGACTGGGATGCTACCAAGGCCACTTTGCGTGTTCTGCCAAACAGCTTCGTTTTGGGGAAAGAGCTGGCAACGTTGGGTGGGGCACACAGTGCCTTGGTTCGGCTCGGGCCTGATCTGACACGATTGACGCAGCTTCTAGCCGAGAAGGCACCACTTACGCTCGATCTGGCGCTTAGGCTGGTTGCCATCGCGGAGCGCGCCACGACCATTCCGGAACTTGACCGCGATGCGTTGGTCGCCCAAATCTGGGAACGGGGCGTCGATGCAATCGAAGAGGTCGTTGTGGCTGTTGAAACGGTCCAGCAGGCGAAGAGCCACCTGGCCTCTGTATTCCGCGACGCTGCATGGAGCAAAGACAGCGCGGAGCTTGAAGCGGCGCGTGGGCAGTTGGCGATGCGCGGCACGAGCTTGCTCCGCTTCCTAAGTGGAGATTGGCGTCGCGCCAATCAGACCATCCGCACACTCCTTTCTAACCCTAAGCTTCCGGCGTTGGACATGCTTGGATCGCTCGATGTTCTCCTGGATGCCAAGAGCGCTCAGAAGAAGATTGTTGAGCACGACGCCCAAGGACAAGAAGCGTCTGGCTCAAACTGGCAGCGCGAGCGCTCCAACCCATCCTTCCTCAGAGGCGTCGTGGCCTGGATGCGAACGCTCCGACCCTTGGGGAGCGGAGTTCGTGAGCGTTTGGCCGACATCAGCGATCGCGTATTGGCAACCGAAATCGCCAAACGCGTAAAGCCAGTTTTAGAAGAACTCGTTCGCGATTTGGCGCCTGTCCATGAAGCGTTGTTGTCTGCTGAGCGCAACCCATGGGGCGAGGAGACCGTCCTCAAGCGCGTTGCTCTATCGGAACTGGATGAGAAGTCCGCCCTTTGGCAAGCCGCGTCCCAGCAATCAGCCCTATTGGCTAATGCGCAGGAACTCACGATCGAGCAGGCGCTTGCGGTCATTGAACAAATCCAGCTGGCGCAAAATGCCATTACCACTTACGACGCTCTGGCCGCTGATGGGACCTCAGCCTTTGGTCCGTTCTGGGGAGCACTAGATAGCAAGGCGCATGAGCTTCGCCAAGTCGCGTCTTGGATTGAACACAATCCAGAGCTTCGCTTGTTGGCCGTGCGCATTGTTGATCCCGAGTCATTGCTTGATCGGGCTGAGGGATGTTCTTCTTCGGCAGGACTATTGGCCGGCGAAGTGATGGATCTTCTGGTTGGCTTGCAGTTTGAGGGCAACGCAGAGATCACGCGTGATCCCAGCCATGCACCTTTGGCAACACTCAAACTCCAGCTGGCAAGCTGGCAAGCCGACCCGGAAGGACTTCGGAGTTGGGTGTCTTACCTTGCCATTGCCAAGGAGGCCGAGCGTAAGGGCTTAGGTGCAATAGTCGATGGTCTTGCCAGTGGCAAGCTGGCGAGAGCCGATGCCTTGGGCGTGTTCGATCTGTCTTACTACGAAGCTTTGCTTCAAGCGCTGGTGCAGCGCGATCGTGCGTTGGCGAGCTTTGACGGGCAGCGGCAGTCTCAGGTGGTATCAAGCTTTGCAAGCCTTGACCAGGAGCGTATGCAGCTGGCTCGGTATGAAGTGGTCAAGGCGCATCACAGCAAGATCCCGCGCCAAGGCGGTGCAACCGGCCCAACAGCTATTCTTATCGGCGAGATGGCCAGGAAAAAGGGTCATCTGCCGATTCGTCAATTGATGCAACGGTGTGCCCCTGCGATCCAGGCGCTCAAACCCGTCTTCATGATGAGTCCATTGTCTGTCGCGCAATTTTTGCCGGCAGGCGCGCTGGACTTCGACATACTGGTCATCGACGAAGCAAGTCAGGTGCAGCCGATCGATGCGCTTGGTGCGATCGCGCGCGTCAAGCAGTTGGTGATCGTGGGTGACGAGCGACAGCTCCCGCCCACACGCTTTTTCTCCAAAGCACTCGGCGATGGCGGTGACCGGGATGACGATGAGGGTGGGGCACAGGCGTCAGATGTAGAAAGCATCCTGGGGCTTTGCCGCGCAAGAGGATTACCTGAGCGCATGCTCCGTTGGCACTACCGGAGCCGCCATCAGTCGCTCATTGCCGTTTCCAATCAACAGTTCTACGAAGGCAAGCTCTTCATCGTCCCCAGTCCCTACACCAGTGAAGCAGGTGTGGGCTTGCGGCTGCATCATTTGCCAGAAGCCATCTACGACCGGGGCAACACGCGCACCAACCCCAAAGAAGCCAAGGCAGTTGCACTTGCAGTGCTGGCGCATGCGCAAAACACCCCTCAATTCACGCTGGGTGTAGCGACCTTCTCGACAGCGCAGCGCCGCGCCATTCTCGACGAGTTGGAACTCTTGCGCCGACAGCACCCGGAAACAGAAGGGTTCTTTGCCGATCACCCGGCTGAGCCCTTCTTC
This sequence comes from Xanthomonas arboricola pv. juglandis, assembly GCF_001013475.1. Lineage (GTDB taxonomy): Bacteria > Pseudomonadota > Gammaproteobacteria > Xanthomonadales > Xanthomonadaceae > Xanthomonas > Xanthomonas arboricola. Next base: position 808,364 of record NZ_JZEF01000001.1, read on the forward strand.
GTCAAGAGCCTCGAAAACATCCAGGGCGACGAGCGCGATGTCATCTATATCTCTGTGGGCTATGGGCGTGATGCGCAGCGCCACATGACGATGAATTTCGGTCCTGTGAGTAATGACGGCGGCGAGCGGCGCTTGAATGTGCTCATCAGCCGTGCCAAATCGCGTTGCGAGGTCTTTACCTCGATCACTGATGAAGACATCGACACCGATCGTGCCAAGGGTAAGGGCACCTTTGCTTTAAAGCTCTTCTTGAACTACGCAAGGACGGGCCGCCTTACCCTCGCCACCCAGGCGCGAGACGCTAAGCACAGCGTATTCGAACAAGAGGTGGCCCAAGCACTTCGCGCGCGAGGCTACGATCTGCACACCGATGTGGGCCTTGCTGGCTTCTTCGTCGACATTGCGGTGTCTAATCCAGAGGAGCCTGGGCGCTACATTTTAGGCATTGAGTGCGACGGGCAGTCATATCGAGATGCCAGAAGCGCGCGCGATCGCGATCGCTTGCGTGAAAGCGTGCTGCGCGACAAGGGCTGGCAGGTTTACCGGATTTGGAGTTCGGACTGGTTCCACCGTCCTGAGGCAGAGCTTGAAAAACTTGTTGTAGCCATTGAAAGAGCGAAGTCGGAGTCAGGCACCTTAGAGCCCAGTCCCAATTCTTCGCACCGTGCGGTGCCGGTGGAGATTCTCACCGTCGATCGCGGTGAGGTCACTGAGATGGGCCTCATTGAGGCGCAAAGTCCGCCGGACACTGAACCTTACATTGAGGCGTCCTTCGCCGTGCCAAGCAACCAGTTCGAATTGCATTTGGTTCCAACAGGGCAACTCGCCACCATCGTGCGGCAGATCGTTGAAGTGGAAAGCCCCATTCATCGCAGCGAGGTCGTTATGCGCGCTCGGACGCTTTGGGGCTTGCAGCGTGCTGGCTCGCGTATCCAACAGGCGGTTGAAGAGGCGATTGGGTCAGTGGTGTCGATGGGTGGTGTGCAGGTCGTCGATAAGGACTTCTTGGCCATTCCCGGGAAAGAGGTCCACGTGCGTGATCGTTCATTGGTCGAGTCCTCGACCCTGCGCCGGCCAGAGCTTTTGCCACCCGCAGAGATCAAGGTGGCGGTCACCAAAGTCGTCGCCGACAACCTGGGGGCAAAGCGAGACGAGTTGGTGTTGATCGTATCGCGTCAGCTCGGTTACCGGAGCACCAGCACACAACTTAGACAGTTGATTTTGGATCAGATCGAGGCACTGCGGCTTGCGGGCAGGTTGGCTGACAAAGGCGAGTTGGTGGTCTTGGCCTAGCGCTCATGGTCTATTTTTTTCACTGCGCTTTTGCCCGCGCTTGGAAGGCAAGCGCAACCGCTGAAGCCATATCCTTGGGGCTTAGTTCCAAAAGCTGGGTGACCACTGCGTCTACGTTGGCACCTGCACCACCTTGGCGTTCGAGCTGTTCGAGCTTCTTGCCCAACGCGACAGGATCCGGGTTGAAGTAGCGCATGAAGGTCTTTAAGTCCTTATGCCCCGAGATCCTGGCCGCTTCCGCTGGGTTGAGGTGATGTCCCATCTCTGTGATGCGCGTATGGCGCAGATCGTGCATGCGCGCAGTCAGGATCTCTGGGTCACCGAGCTTCTCGGCTATCTGCCCACGGACGCGATCCCAGGCCTGAGTGACGGTGTCTGCCCGAATGCGCTTGCCGCGCGAGGTCACAAAGACGGGTCCTTTCTTCGTTTCGCTGGCTTCAAAGCGGGCTGCGATCAAGGCCATCGGCTCTGACGTCAACGGGATCACGCGCTCGTTGTATTTGCCATTCTTGGCCTTGGTCTCGCGAAGTCGCGCGGTCTTCTTCTTGAAGTTGATGTCCGCCCAATCGAGCTTGACGCACTCCGAGCGGCGGGCTGCCGTCATGCGAGCAAAACGGATGACATCGGCCGTTGCCGGGTCGGTCCGCCCAGCATCAAGCTGCGCAACGATGGCGTTCCATTCCTCCTCGGTGAGCGTCCGGTCGCGCGCGTCATCCGAATTGAGCGATTTCAAGCTCTTGATCGGCGAGCGCAGATCAATCTGCCAGTTTTCGTGGGCAATCCGGAAGAGGTTTCGGATCGTGGTCAGGGCTCGCTTTTTGCTGCCCTGGGCCATAGGGAGCGTGGTGCCGTCTCGCTTGACCTTGATGTAGGCGTTCACGAACGAGCCGGCATGGCGCCCCAAGAAGTCATCCTGAGTCAAATCCTTGGCCAGCTTGCGGGTGAGGTGGGGCAGGCCGGTCTGGCTCAACCCAAGGCCTTTGCCACCTCCCAAGAAGAGATAGGCATTGGATTGGTCGGTCCTGACCGACGCGTGCTTGATGAGCCCATCATCGATCTCTTGGACAAACCGGCGCAAAAGATCCCCAAAGGTCCAGGCCTCTGCCGTGTGCGCGTAGGGCGTTTGCCGAAGCTCCAAGGAGGCGTGTTCTCGGCGGACATAGGCCTCGGCCATGAGCCGAGCAGCATCAATGTGATGCTCGGTATTCGGGGACGCCTTCGGGTCGATGGGGTAGCGCACCAGCGGGAACTTCAAGGCTTGCCCGTTGAGGGACCTTCGGATGCGCGCCTCCCACCTGAGTTGCCCATCCGTCCTGAGCGTCACGCCCGCCACCGAGCTAACGGCCTGGGAGGCCTTGATGCCGCGTGGGAGCGTGCCGCTGAAGGTCTTGGTGCGCCCAGGCTTGGCGGCTGTTTTGGCTTTGCTCACTTAGCGTCTCCCTGTATCCTTAGACAGATGGCCCCGTGGCACAATTGGATAGCGCGCGTCCCTCCTAAGGACGAGGTTGCTGGTTCGAACCCAGCCGGGGTCACCACTTTTTTGACAATCGGCATGACTAGGCCTGTCGTTACCACAGACTTGCCACAGTCAGGCTAGACTTCCACGCAAAGCCTTGTCCCGCTTGGGTCTTAGTCTAGCGACGTTGTCCCTCCTAAGGGGAAGGTCGCCCGTTCGAATCGGGCCGGGGTCACCATGAATCAACGAATTAGCGCCGATTTTCTTTTCGGGTCTTGCCAGATTTAGAGACATATCCACAGCCGACTGCCACAGTTGCCACAAGCGTGCTCGCGTGGCCGAAGTTGGCGATGAAGCGCTTCAATTCCCCTCGCGCCTTGCCTGCTGTAGCGGGGGGATTGGCCGCGTACCAATCCACGTACCACTCAAGGTAGACGCTCACCAGTGGCAGGCGCGCAAGGATGCGTACGCCATGCGTCAGCTCAGCTTCTTTCGCTGCTGGTATTTCTTCAGCCTCATGAGCGCCGAGGCGGCCGAGGCAGATGCGGTGAGGTACGCCGCTCTGGTGCCAGCGGAGGTAGGCACTTGCGCCTCGCAGAGGCTAACGAGCGAGTTAGCGCACCGCTCGTTACTTGACTTGCTGCGGTGCGGGCAAGCAGGCTCCGCTGCGTCTAAGGAAAGATGGATATGCCCATGCGCGAAATTGATGGATGGACAGTTTCCGCCCATGTGGAGACGGATGAAAAGGGGAAGCCCGTGGCCGGAATTTTGAGCAGGCGCCTCGAAGGCCGGGCACGTCATATGCTTTGGCTGCGTGGCTTCAAATTTCGCAATGAACGTGAGGCGAGAGAACACGCTGAGCGTGTTATTACCAAGATCCGGGGCGTCACCGGTGAGGGCGTTCCGATACCTTCCTGACTAGCGCTTAGGGGCCAAGACCTGCCCGCGCAAAACAGGCCCTAGTTCGTTTGTCGTTGCGCAAACGCCACCTTTCTCACCCATGCCGCACAACCCGCACCCCCACCGGCCTTGCAAACTTATCCATCGCCACCGAGGAGATGCGGCTGTGGCGCAGCAGGCTGCCGAGCTGTTCGGGGACACCCAGGCGTTGATCGACTTCCGGTTCGAGCACGGTGCGGCGGCGTTTGCGCTGGTCGGCCTTGGCGAAGCGGATGCGGTTGTACTCGGCCCAGCCGACGGTGGTGATGGCGCTCATCAGCGCGATCACCGGCAGGGCGCCCAGTGCGAACGGGTCCAGCGCGTTGTGCTTGAGGTACAGCTCCATATAGGCGCTGCGCAGGCCGAAGAACCAGGCGATGAGCGTTGCCAGTGGTGCCCACAGATAGAAGTAAACCATCCAGGCGCCGGCGGTGGCGGCGCCGTAGGCGAGCCGGCGCGAGCGGCCGAGGCGTTGCGGCAGGTTGATGATGGGCGGTGTCATTGGATTCCTCGGTCGGGGCTTTTCCAGCGGGCGCGTTTGCTGCGGCGCGCGAGCAGGGCACGGGGGAAGGCGATGACGGCAGTGAGCATGCCGATCATCCAGAAGGCGACCGGATACCAGATCACCCAGAAGAACTGGCGCGCCAGGCCTTTTTCGTAGCGGCGTTCGATCACCAGGCTGGTGGCGAACTGCATCAGGCACACCACCGCCAGCACCAGGCCATGCCAGCGCGGCAGGATGGTGTCGACGTACAGCGCAGGCGGCAGCGTGATGACTTTGCCGAGCAGCCACAGCACGATGATGAAGAGCATCGTGTAGGCCCAGGCCAGGCTGAGCGCGTATTCCAGCAGCACGCCCCACATGCGTCGGCTGCGCCAGGACAGCACGCGGCGGCCATGGCTCAGCAACACTTCCACACCGCCGCGCGCCCAGCGCAGGCGCTGCATCCACAGGCCGCGGAAGGTCTCCGGCATCAGGATCCAGCACAGTGCGTTGGGTTCGTAGCGGATATCCCAGTCGTCGAGCTGCAGGCGCCAGGAAATGTCGATGTCTTCGGTGACCATGTTGTCGGACCAGAAGCCGACGTGATGCAGCGCCGACCGCCGGAACGCGCAGATCACGCCCGACACGGTGAACAGCCGCCCGTAGACACGCTGCGCACGCTTGATCAAACCGACGATGGCGGAGAATTCGCCCACCTGCATGCGGCCCATCAGCGTGGTGCGGTTACGCACCCGGGGGTTGCCGGTGACACCGCCGACGCGCGGGCCGGAGATCAGGTGGCCGACCATCCAGCGGGTGGCATTCGGGTCCAGGATGGCGTCGGCATCCACGCACACCAGATAGTCCGAGCGCGACGCCAGCGTGCCGACACGCAGCGCGTTGGCCTTGCCGTGATTCTGCTCCAGGTGCACCACGCGCAGGCGCGGATGCTGGTGGGTGAGGTCGTCGAGCGCTTGGGCGGTGTCGTCGCTGCTGCCATCGTTGATGGCGATGATCTCGAAGTCCGGGTAGTTCTGCGCACTCATCGCGGCGATGGTTTCGCCGACATGCTTGGCCTCGTTGTAGCAGGGCACCAGCAACGACACGAACGGCTCGCTGGCCAACGGTGGCGGCGAGGAGGGACCTGGCGTGCCGCGTTCGCGTCGCAGGTAGTAGTACGTGCCTCCGATCATCCAGAAGAACGCCATGATGATGGGATAGAAAAACGCGAAGTTGAACAGGGCGCCCAACAGGAGGCTGGTCGTCATCGGCTACCGCTCGATATATGGGAATTGCCGAGCCGACATGGCCTCGCGCGCTTCGGGAAGAGACGGGTGGCCGCCGATGAAATCGTCGGGGTAGTACGCCAGGTGGCGCACGCCCGCAGCCAGAAGCAACTTGCTGTGTTCGAGCAGCACGCCCTCCGGCAAGGGCTTGCCGGTGCGCCAATCCACGGTCTGTAGTTCGAAAATGGCGTTCTCGAAACCATGCGGCTTCTGGCCGACACGCTGCGCCAGCTGCTGCAGCCACCGCTGCGGGTCGTCGGCTTGCTCCATGTACGGCATCGCCATCAGCGCGGTGTAGTCGTAGGCCGAAGCAAACGCGTCCAGGCGCTGCGCGAACCAGGCTTCGCTATGCGGCTGCAGCACTGGCTGCGCAAACAGGTTGCGCACGGTCACCAGCTTGGGGCGCCAGCGTTCGGCGGCTGCTTTCAGCTCCTGGGTGAAGCCGATCAGCTGCTGCGTGCGCGTGGCAGGATCGCCATTGCCGTAGGCAGGCACCTCGTCGTCGCGCAGATAGGCATCGTCGTGAAACAACAGGCCTTCGAAGTAGGTGTTGGCGGCCAGGTCTTCGTAGATGTCGGCGACCAGCTGATGCGTGCGCGGATTGCCCGGGTCCAGGCGCGGCACATCCTTCGGGTCCTTGCCGCGAATCTGCAGCGCCGCCTGTTGCTGTGCATCGGGCAGATGGAAGCCCAGCACCGGCAACCAAGCAAACACGCGCACGCCGGCACGGGTGCGCAGCTGCCAGGCCACACGCCCGAACAGATCCGCACGCATCGGCAGATGCCGGTTAGGGAAGTACAGCGCATCGGCTGCGCCATCGCCATCCGGGTCGGCGAAGGCCTGCAGGAACACATGGCTGGGGCCGATGTCCTTGATGCGCTGGACCAGGATGTCGAGGTTGCGTGCCAGCTGCGCCGGGTCCGGGTCGTAGACGTAATCCAGATCGATCTGGATCGCACGCAGGCCGTCGCGCGACAGATCGCGTCGCAGTTCGCCGGCCAGGTCGCGCACATCGGGATTGTTGAACAGCAACAGGCGGCCGAGGCTGGCCAGCGATTGCCCGTCCACGCGGTTGCGGCCCTGCTGGCCGATATCGGCTTCGTGCGAACGGCCTTCCAGGTCGAAGCTGAGCGTCATGCCCAGTTGCGCGGCAATGGCGTTGCTGGCGCGGTTGTAGGCGGCATACGGCCACACCATGGCGCGCGGCGGTTTGCCCAGATGCGCCACGATGGCGTCGCGGCTATGGCGCAGATCGGTCTGGATGCGCTGGCGATAATCCGCTTCGCTCTCGTAACCATTGCCCACCTCCCAACGACGGGTGACCGCTGCCGGGGTCTGATTGCCAAATGGATTGCCGGGGATACCTTTGTGCAGATCGTCGCTGTGCGAGCCGACTTCGATCAGGCCGCTGTCCTGCATCTCGCGCAGTTGTGCCCAGGTGACGAAATCATCGTGGGTGAAATCGCGATGGCCATAGGGCACCACCTGGCCGGCCGGCAATTCGACCCAACTAGTCACCGGCGCAACCAGCGCGGGATAGCCGTAGGCCTGCAATAACGGGAACACGCGCGTGTAGACGCTGCGCAAGCCGTCGTCGAAGGTCAGCAACACCGGCCTGGAGGGCAGGGCATGCTTGCCGGCACGTGCATCCAGCACCTGCTGCACGCTCACCGGGTGATAAGCGTGCGAGCGCAGCCAGTCCAGATGCGCGGCGAAGTTGTTGGTGGACACCGCATAACGATCGGGATCGCCCTTGGCGGCGACATCGTCGCGAACATCGTGGTAGCTGAGCACCAGCAGGCCCGCCTGCGCCGACGACGCGAACGTCATCAGCAGCAAGGCGACCAGCAGCAGCGGCAGGCGGATCAAGGCGTACCTCCCCATCGGAAATCCAGGTCGAATCCAAGTTGTTGTTCGCGCTGGCCGTCGTAGACCGGGCGCGACCAGCTCACGCCGTAGCTGAGCGCACTGCCGTCGCCCAGTGACCACAGGTGCCGGTAGGCCGCGCCGGGCACCCACTGACTGCCGAAGCCGGACTGATAGGTCGGCCCGACCGTGACCTCCAGCCGCTGCCGGAACGCGTAGTCGTAGCGACGCCAGCCGATCTGATCGATGCGCACGCCGGCCGCCACCGCAGAGCTGCGGCGCGGATTGAAGTAATTGACGGCGCGCTCGTCTTCGGCGCGTCCGGCCGAAGCGGCGAGCAGGCCATCCAGCAGCACATGCGGGCTGGCCCACAGGCGTTGGCTGCCCGAAAGATCGAGTTGATCGCGCCGATTGCCGTCGCTGTAACGCAATTGACGTGCCTGCAGTTCCCAACGGCTTTCGTCGTTGGGTGTCCAGCGCAGGGCGGCACCGATACTGTCGCCGGTGATGCCGAAGCGGCGTGCCTGCAATGAGGCTTCCGGATCGCGCGTGCGCCAGGCGACGCTGCCGTACCAGGCATCGGAAAACCGCCAGCCGGCATCCAGTGCCCAGGCGGTGCCATCGCGATCGAAGTCGTCGAGCGCCCGTCCGCCGTACGCACTGACATCCAGGCGGTCGTAGCGGTAGTGGGTGCCCAGCCAGAAGCTGCGGTAACGCACGCGCGTGTCCTGGAAATCGGCCCAGTCGTCGCGTGCACGCAATCCCACGCGCCAGCGCTCGCCGAGCAGTGGCGATTCGGCTTCCAGCAGCGTGCTGCCGAAGTCGTTGCCGAGCGGCGAGGTGCTGTTGGTCAGGGTGTCGCTGTCGCTGCGGCCGCGCGCATGGCTGAGATGTACCTGCCAGCCGCGTTGACGTTCCAGCGAGGCACCAAGCCGCTGCAGGCCGGCATCATCCGGATATTCCTTGTGCAGCGGCGCAAAGGTCGCCTCGGCCAGATCCAGGCGATCCAGATCGCGCTGCGCTTCGACCACGCCACTGCGCGCCTGTTTCTGATGCGGATCCAGCGTCAATGCCAGTGCATTGCGTTGCAGCGCTGCGCTGGGGTGCCCGCGACGGAATTCGATCGAGGCCAGTGCCGCCTGCAGCTCTGCATTGTCGGGGCCGATGGCCACACGTTCGCGCAACAGGGCGTCTGCGTCGCGATTGTGGTTAGCCGCCGAGCGTGCGGTGGCCAGGGCGATGTCTGCGCTGAAGCGATCCCAGTTTTCGTAGCCGCTGCTGGCGCCGTTGCGGCGCGGCCACGGCGCCTGCGTGGCCGCGAGTTTTTCGAACAGCGGCATCGCCAGGTCGAAGCGTTCCTGCTCGAGCAAGGCATAGCCCAGCAACAGCTGCGTATTGAAGTCGTCGGGATTGTGCTGCAGGGCCTGCCGGAGCACGGCTTCGGCCTCGGCCGGGCGACGCAGGCCCATCAGCGAATCGCCGACCGTCGGCAGCACATAGGCGGGAACCTCGATACCTTCCGCCTTCAACGCCTGATAGTTGGCCACGACATCGCGATGGCGCTGACGCTGGTTGAGTGCGACCAGGCTGTCCACGCGCAGCCGCGTGGCTTCCCATGTCAGCGTCGGCGGTGAGTCGCGTTCGATGCGGGCGACATTGACCAGGGCCTGATCGGTCTCCGCATAGCGGTGCGCCGCATCGATGGGCTCGGCGCTGGCCCACCCGATCATGCGGGCGACGCGATCGTTCTCGATGCGCTCGCGCTCCTGCTGCGAGAACCAGTCCGGGTGCCGCCATACGGCCTCTGCCGCAAGCTGTGCGCTGCCGAGATCGCTCAGCGTGACCGCACGCATGGCATAGGCGCCGCGATCACGTGGGTTCGCACGCAGTACGCGTTCGTAAATGGCCAAGGCATCTGCATAGCGTTGCTGACCGCGCAATTGCTCAGCCTGCTGCATGGGCGTGCGGGCGATGGAGGCGTCAGTCACCTTGCTCGGCCGCACTTCGCCGCCATGCGCCTGGGGCACACATGCAGCAATCAATGCGAGGCTGAGCAGAGGAGTGACCGCGCCCCTGCGGTCAGGACAGCCGCGACGCACGTGATTGCGGCAATTGGGGGAGGAGGCGGTGCATTGGCGATCCAGGCGTATGACGACAGGCGATACTGCGTATGCCCACGTAAAGCTCACGTCATCACAAATTTAACGCGACCTTCATCGGATCAGCCCGCTGTAAATGTGATTGATGTCACATAAATTATTCCTGGGAATCTGATGAAGCCAGCGGATCGGCTTTCAATTGGGCTGCTGGCCGCTGAGGTCTGGGCAGGCGGACACCACCCAACACGTACGAGCGACGGCAGATGCGTGGCAAGTGGAAGTGGCAGTCAGATATGCATTCAAAGTCATTGCTCCAATGACCTATGTTAGCGACACGTTGACGGACGTTCGCGGGAAGAGACGGAGACGGAATACTGCAGCGAGTCCGGGGACCAGATTTTTTGCCCACTTTTTAAGTGATATTCATCACATAATTGAAATGGGTCGGGTTTTTCTTACAGGGTGGCCCCTACATGGCGCGTTGACCGGTTCTTCACGTTCCATCACAGTTGCGCCGCATTCGTTGTGCCCAAGGATTGCGTCGCCGTCTTGGTGGCCAGGCACAGCGGTGTGAGCGACGGCGCGCCAAGGCGCGGCCCGCCGCACAGGGGGCAGGACAGATGTGGATGCGTTCGGCGCCAACGGCGCTGGCGGCTTGCCTATGGGCTGTCGCCGGGCTGGCGGCTGCACAACAGACGGCACCGACAACGCTGGATCGGCAGGAGCAATTGCGCCAGGCCGAGGAGATTCAGCGGCGTCAGGAACAGGAGCGACAGGCACCCTTCGCCGGCCCGCGCGAGGATGCCGAGCGCGTGGACGCCCGCAGCACCGTGCTGCCCAAGGAGGAACTGTGTTTCCCGATCGCCCGCGTGCGCCTGTCCGGTGCAGGGAACGATGGTGCACGCTTTGCGTGGTTGTGGATGTCGCTGCGTCGTTATGAGGGCCGCTGCATCGGTCGCGCGGCTATCGACATCATCCGCCGTCGCGCCCTGGATCAGCTGGTCGCGCGTGGCCTGGTCACCACCCGCATCGGCGTGCCCGAACAGGATCTTTCGCGCGGCGAACTGCGTTTCGAACTGATGCCCGGCCGCGTGCGCGCGGTGCGCGTAGTCTCCGACACCGGCGGCGAACACTGGAAGAGCGCGCTGCCGCTACGGCACGGCGACCTGCTGGACCTGCGTGCGATCGAGCAGGCAGTAGAGCAGTTCAAGCGACTGCCATCGCAGGACGCCAAGATCGACATCGCGCCGGGCGAGGCACCGGGCGAATCGGATCTGGTTATCACCTTGCAGCATGGTCGGCGTTGGCGTGGCGTGGCCAATGCCGACGACTCTGGCGTGGAGGCTACCGGGCGCGTGCAGAGCGGGCTGGATTTTTCGCTGGACAACCCGTTGGGCCTCAACGATCTGCTCAGCGTCGGCTACAGCCATGACCTGGCCACGCGCGACGAAGAGCGCGGCACGCGCGGCAACAGCCTTAGTTACAACCTGCCGTGGGGCTGGTGGACGTTTGCGTTGTCGGCCTCGTCGTACCGCTATCACCAGCGCGTGGACGGATTCTTGCAGACCTTCCAGTCCAGCGGCGAATCCAGCAACGCGCAGCTGGATATCCAGCGCGTCTTGCATCGCAACGGCACCAGCAAGACCTCGGCCGGTGTCACGGTTGGCCGGCGGCGTGCGCGCAGTTATCTGGATGGCGTGGAGATCGGCATCCAGCGTCGTGATACCAGCAGCGCGGAGTTCTACTTCACTCATCGCCGCTATCTGGGGGCGATGCAGTTGGACGTGCGCATCGCCCATCGGCGTGGCACGCCGTGGTTCAACAGCCAGTGGACCGGTTACGACCCGCAGATCGGGTTCCCGACATTCCGTTATGGCGTGACCACGCTGGACGTGAGCACCGCCACGCCGTTCAAGCTGGGCCCGGTGCCGATGGCCTGGGAAAGCAGCCTGCGTGCGCAAACCGCAGGCGAGCTGTTGCTTGGCTCGGAATTCGTCACCATCGGGGGCCGCTACAGCGTGCGCGGCTTCGATGGCGAAGCGACCTTGGGCGCGGAAAAAGGCGCGTATTGGCGCAACACCTTGAGTTTTCCGATCCAGCAGATCGGGCTGACACCGTACCTGGGCCTGGATGCCGGTCGCATCGATGGCACCAGTGCCAGCGGCCTGCGCGGCCGCAGCCTGGTGGGCGGCGCAGTGGGTCTGCGCGGCGGCTGGTTCGGTGCCAGCATCGATGCGTTTGCAGGCTGGGCGATCCATCGCCCGGACGGATTTGGAAGTGCGCAGCCGGCGTATGGCGCGCGTGTGATCTACCAGTTCTGACATGGATCGCGCCGCCAGCCGGCAGCGCGCTGTTGATTGATGACGCCCAGCAGTGGCGAGAGAGAAACGATGGACACCGAAGCGACGGGCATGCGTGCTTACCTGGCCGAACAAAGCAAGCGTGCGCTTGCGTTGCTGCTGTGCTGCACGGTCACCTGGACATCGTTTCCGGCCTGGGCACAGGTGGCGCCAACGCCGAATCCCGGCGGGCAGACGCCCGGTCAACAGGTCGCCGCCAATGGCGTGCCGGTGGTGGACATCGTCGCGCCCAATGCGCGCGGCATCTCGCATAACCGCTACAGCAATTTCAACGTCGGCCCGAACGGGTTGATCCTCAACAACAGCGCGCAGATCTCCAAGACCGAGCTGGGCGGCTATGTCGCCGGCAACGACAATCTGCAACGCAGCGGTGCCGCCTCGCTGATCCTCAACGAGGTCACTTCGGCCAGCAGCCGCTTGCAGGGGTACACCGAAATCGCCGGTGCCAAGGCGCAGTTGGTGATCGCAAACCCGAACGGTATTTCCTGCGATGGCTGCGGATTTCTCAACACCTCGCGCGTGACCTTGACCACCGGCACGCCAAACCTGGGCAGCGATGGCGCGTTGAACGGCTTCAGCATCACCGGCGGTGCGCTGGGTATCGGCAGTAACGGTCTGGATGCGTTCAATGTGGATCGCCTGGACCTGCTGTCGCGTCAGCTCAGCGTGGAGGGCTCGATCTGGACCAGGGAACTGGTCGCTGCCGCGGGTGCAGGGCGGGTCAATTATGACGGCATGCTGCTGGAGGTGGTGCCGGGCACCGATGGCGCGGCACCGTCGATCGGCATCGACGTGGCGCAGCTGGGCGGCATGTATGCCGACCGTATTCGCCTGATTGCGACCGAAGCCGGTGTCGGCGTGGTGAGTCGCGGCACCCTGGCGGCGCAGAGTGGCGATCTGCAGATCGACAGCGCGGGCCAGGTGAGCCTGGGCGGGACCGCGGTGGCGCGCGATGGAATGGGTGTGCGTGCAGCCGGTGACCTCGACCAGCGCGGCGTGCTCGGCTCGCAGCAAGGCGATGTGCGTCTGCGCGGCGTGCGCATGACCCTGGCAGGCGATCTGGTCGCCGCCGGTACCCTGGATGCACAAGCCAGCGGCACGTTGAGCCACAGCGGCCGCAGCAGCGCCGGCGCCATCCGTCTGTTCGGTTCGGAATTGAATGCCGATGGCAGCCTGCATACGACTGGTGCGCTGGATCTGGGCGCCGATGGCGTGTTGCGGGGCAACGGTGTGGCCTATGCGGCAACCGCTGCAACCCTGCGTGCGGGGCAGATTGGCCTGACCGGCACGCTGCAGAGCGGCGACGCCATTGGCCTGGATGCAAACGTGATCGATGCACTGGGCACCCTGGACGCGGCCACCGCCTTGCGCGTGAACAGCAGCGGCGACGCGCGCCTGGGTGGATTGGCGCAGGCCGGGCAGGGTGCCGATGTGCAAGCCGGCGGTCGGCTGGAACTGCAGGGTCAGCTGATTGCAGCGGATGCAGTGGCGCTCGATGCGGCGAGTATCGACATCGCACAGCGCGGCGCAATGTCTGCCGGTGGCGATCTTGAACTGCGCAGCGTAGGTGCGTTGAACAATGCCGGTAGCGGCTACGCCGGCCGCGATCTGCGTCTCCAGGCAGCGTCCGTCACCACGTCAGGCAGTCTGGCGGCCGCACGCGATGCGCAGGCGGCGGTTGCAGGTAGTCTGGTCAATAGCGGCACGTTCGTTGCAGGCAATGCGCTGACCGTCGATGCGGCGCAGCTGGACAGTCGTGGCGATATCGGCAGCCAGCGTGGGGAGACGCTGCTGCGCAGCCGCGGCGCTCTGGCGCTGAGCGGCAACACCGTGGCAGGTACTGCCCTGGGCCTGGACGCCGCAGCGGATGCGCAGGTCTCGGGCATCGTCAACGCCGGTAGCGTGAATCTTCGCAGCGGCGGCGACACCGCACTCTCCGGCACCCTGCAGACCACCGCCGGTGGGTTGGTGATCGCCGCAGGCGGTGAACTCGTCAACGATGCCGTGGTGGGTTCGACAGGCACGATCGATTTGCAGGCGAACGGCGCGCTGCGTCAGCGTGGTCAGCTCCGCGGCGATAGCGCGGTGCAATTGCGTGGCGCAGCGGTCGAGCACAACGGTGTCATCGATGCAGGTGGCGACCTGCGCATCACCAGTGCTGCCGAGCTCGCGTTGGACGGCACCGTGCAGAGCGCTGGCTCAGCCACATTGCAGGCGGGTGCAACACTGCAGAACCGCGCGAAGGTGATCGCAGCTGGCGCGCTGGATGTGGAGGCAGCCTCGTTGCGCAACGCGCAAAGTGGCGCGTTTTCGTCGGATGCCGGTGCGCGCGTGCGCACGGCCGGCACATTGCACAATGCCGGCAGCCTGTATGCGGCGAGCGATCTGCAGCTGACCGCAGGCGCGTTCACGCAAAGCGGCAGCGCCAGCTCGGGCAACACGCTTTCGGCAGCTGTGAGCGGGTCATTCGACAACGCTGGCACTGTGATTGCCAGGAACGCGCTAAAAATCGATGCCGGCAGCGTGCGCAGCAGCGGTCAACTCGGCAGCGAAGCGGCAAGTGTTGGTCTGGACAGCCAGGGCGATATCGCGCTGCAAGGCGTGGTTGCCGCTGCGAGCACGCTGCAGGCCAGCGCCGCTGGCGATCTGCAGCAGGCAGGGTCGCTAAGAGCGCAGTCGCTGGCATTGAGTGCCGGGCGTGATCTCACCGCTGCTGGCAACCTGCAATCAGCGTCCACGCTGGATCTGCAGGCACAACGTGCTCTGACATTTGCTGCCCAGGGCCAGGCTGGCGGTGATGCTTCGATGCGCGCCACCACACTGACAACCAGCCAGGATGCGGTGTTGCAGAGCACGGGAGCGATCGCGCTGGACAGCGCAGCCATCGACAGCCGCGGCAAGCTGGACGCGGGCAGCGATCTGCAGATCCGCAGCCAGGGCGATCTGGCACTGGCAGGTGTGGCACAAGGCGGCCGTGACGTGGGCTTGGACGCCACCGGTGCGCTCAGTAACGCGGCGCAGGTGTTTGCAGGCCGCGATCTATCGTTGCAGGCAGGTAGCCTCGACAACACCACGAGCGGTGTGTTGGCGGGCGAGGGCAACATCGCCCTGACCACTACGGCACAGCTCAACAACGCCGGGCGCGTGCAGGCCGGTGGCGATCTGCAGATCAACGCTGCAAGCCTGGACCAGGGCGGTAGCGCGTCTGCGGGCAACACGTTGCGTGCGACGATCGCAGGCACGCTCGACAATCGCGGCAATCTGATCGCCAAGGATGCGTTGCAGGTCGATGCGGCCACGCTGCGTAGCAGTGGGCAGTTGGGTAGCGAGCGGGCCGATGTCACGTTGAACAGCCGAGATGCGCTGCAACTCGAGGGTGTGGTTGCAGCGGCCACTGCATTGCGTGCGACTGCTGGCGGCGATTTGCAGCAGGCCGGTTCGCTCAAGGCACAGTCGATCGCGTTGCAGGCGGGGCGCGACCTCACTGCAAATGGCACTGTGCAATCGGCATCCACGTTAGATCTGCAGGCGCAGCGCACGCTCGCCCTGAATGGACACGCATCGAGTACGGGTGAGGCAACCGTCACCGGCGCATCGGTTCTGACAGGCGCTGCAGCAGTGCTGCAGAGCGGAGCCGCCATCACCCTGGATGGCGGCTCCATCGATAGCCGCGGTTCGCTCGATGCGGCGACCGATTTGAACGTGCGTAGCGCCGGTGATCTTGCACTGGCTGGCGTGGTCCAGGGCGGGCGCGACCTTGCGCTGAACGCTGCGGGCGCGTTGAACAATGGCGCTCAAGTCGTCGCAGCCCGCGATCTGCACGTGCAGGCTGCCAGTGCCAACAACGCCGCAACGGCAACCCTGGGTGCACTACGCGACCTGCGCGTCGATGTCGCCGGGGTGTTGGAAAACAATGGCAGCCTGCATGGCGAGCGTGGCCTTGCACTGAACACCGGAACATTGCTTCAACGCGGACGTGTCTATAGCGGCGACGCGGTGTCGATCGCTTCGACAGGCGCATTCGAGAACGCTGGCCAGCTGGTGTCCGGCAAGGACCTGGCCATCGCTGCCGACAGCATCGTCAGCAGCGGGCAACTCGGCTCGGTCAACGGCGCACTGACGCTGACCAGCCAGAACGCGATCGATCTGCACGGTGTGGTGGCTGCGGCGACCACGCTGCAAGCCACCGCTGGCACGGATCTGCTGCAGGCCGGCTCGCTCAACGCGCAGGCCGTGACATTGCAGGCCGGCGGCGATCTCACTGCCGGTGGAACCCTGCAGTCCGCGTCGGTGTTGGATCTGCAGGCGCAGCGCAGTGTGACGTTGAACGGCCAGGCGCAGGCGGGCAGTGACGCCAACCTGCGCGGCAACAGCATCGCCACCGGCCGCGACGCCGTGCTGAAAAGCGTCGGCGCGATCAGCCTGGACGGCGGTGCGGCAATCGATAGCCGTGGCACGCTCGACGCCGGCACGGACCTGCGCCTGCGCAGCACGGGCGCGCTTGCGCTCGCAGGCGTGGCGCAAGCCAATGGCGATGTTGTGTTGAGCGCAACCGACACCTTGAGTAACGCGAGCCAGGTGATTGCCGGCCGTGATCTTTCGGTGCAGGCCGGCAACATCGATAACGTGGCGGCCGGCGTGTTGGTGGCCGATGGCAGCGTCACGCTGACCACTGGCGCGTTGCAGAACGCCGGCAGCCTGCAGAGCGGCGGCGATCTGCGCATCACCGCCGCCAACATGGACCAGGGCGGTACCGCGATTGCAGGCAAGGCACTGACCGCAAAGGTCACCGGCACGCTGGACAACCGCGGCAACCTCATTGCCAAGGATGCGCTGCAGGTGGAGACAGGCAGCTTACGCAGCAGCGGCCAGCTCGGTAGCGAAGCTGCCAACGTCAGCTTGATCAGCCAAGGCGACATCACGCTGCAAGGCGTTGTCGCCGCAGCGACCACACTGCAGGCCACTGCAGTTGGCGATCTGCAGCAGGCCGGCTCACTCAAGGCGCAATCGATCGCGCTACAGGTCGGGCGCGATCTCACCGCCGCAGGCACGCTGCAGTCGGCAACGCAACTGGATCTGCAGGCACAGCGCGCACTGACAATGAACGGGCAGGCGGTGGCGACGGGCGATGCAACCCTGCGCGGCGCGCAGATCGGCACCGGTCAGGCTGCCGTGCTGCAAAGCGGCGGTGCAATCAGCCTGGACGGCGCCGCGATCGACAGCCGTGGCGCACTCGATGCAGCCGCTGATTTGAATCTACGCAGCACCGGCGACCTGGCGGTTGCCGGTGTCGCGCAGGCCGACCGTAATGTGGTGCTGAGCGCAGGTGGCGTGTTAACGAATACGGCGCAAGTTGTCGCTGGTCAGAGCTTGAACGTCACCGCAGCCAGCGCAAGCAATGCCGCCAGCGGCGTGCTGCTCGCGCAGGGCGACGCCACGGTCGCCATCGGCGGCTTGCTCGACAATGCTGGCGCCGTGCGCGCCGGCAATCAACTCGCCTTGGGCGTCGGGTCGCTGCGCCAGACCGGCCAGGCCTACGGCTTGCAACGCCTGGGTGTCATTGCCACTGGAGCGGTGGACAATCGCGGTGACCTGATTGGCGGCAATGGTTTGCGCGTGGAAGCGGCGCAAGTCAGCAGCAGCGGCCAGCTGGGCAGCGAGCGCGGCGATGTCGCATTGATCAGCCGCGGCAACCTGGAACTCGGCGGCAGCCTCGCATCGGCAGGCAGCTTCTCGGCGCAGGCCGATGGCGCGCTGGCACAGAGCGGCAACTTGAGCGCTGGCAGCACGCTGGAGTTACGTTCCAGGGGCGACCTGGGTGTGGCCGGCCAGCTCGGCGCTCAGCAGCTCACCTTGACCAGCGACGCCGTGTTGCGTCAGCAGGGCACCGTCAGCGGTACGACGGTGGATCTGCAGGGCGCACGCATCGAGAACGCCGGGCAGACCACCGCTTCGGGCAACTTGAGCCTGCGTGCGGGTGAGATCAGCATCGCCGGCACGGTGGGCGCCGGTATCAACGCAGATGGCAGCCTCGGCAGCGGACCCACGCTGAGCCTGATCGCCGATCGCCAGCTCAGCGCCTCCGGCAAGCTGCTGGCTGGCGGCAACCTCACAGCGCAGGGCAGCCAACTGCAGCTGGCGGGCGCCAGCACACGCGCAACCGGCAATGTCGCACTGACCACCGGCGGCAACCTCGATCATCGTGGCGGTGATCTGCTTGCCGGCGGCACGCTCACCGTGCAGGCCGGCGGCAACATCGACAACGGGCGTCTCAACGCCGTCGCCGGCCAGATGCAGGCCAACCAGTTGAGTATCGACGGCGCCAGCCTGAGCAATGCCGGCGGGCGGTTGGTGCAAAGCGGCAATGGACTGACCCGCGTCAGCATCGGCGGCGCGATCGACAACACCGGTGGCACGCTGGCCAGCAATGCGCAGGATCTGACCATCACTGCAGCCAGTCTGGAAAATTCACAAGGGCGCATCGAACACGCCGGCACCGGCGTCCTGTCGGTCACCAGCCGCAGTGCGCTGGGCAACAGCAGTGGGCGCATCCTCACGCAAGGGCAACTGCACCTGGACGCCAGTGGCGCGTTGAACAACCAGGGCGGCGCGATTGCCGCAGCGGGCGATGCGGCACTCACCGTTGCCGGCCTCAATAACATCGGTGGTTCGGTCTCGGCACGTGGATTGAACGTGCAAAGTACCGGCGCGGCCGACAACCGCAACGGCTTGCTGCAGGCCAGCGGTGGTGCGCTGACCTTGCGTGCCGACAGCCTCAGCAATGCCGGCGGCATTGTGCAGGCGGTCGCGAACGCTGGTGCGGGTGGCAGCCTGCGCGTCGAACTCAATCGTGGCCTGGACAACGGCAACGGCACGATCGGTGCCGGCAGCGACGCAGTGATTACTGCGGAAAACATCGGCAGCAGCGGCGGCAGTCTGCAAGCGGCGCGCGACCTCAGCGTTACTGCACGCGGCCAGCTGGACAATCACCAAGGCGGCAAGCTCAGTGCGGGGCGCGATCTCAACGTTGCCGTTGCCGGCGCGTTGCTCAACAGCGGCGGCCAGCTCGATGCCGGCAACACGCTGACCGCATCGGGTGGCCTCATCGACAATACCCAGGGCAGCATCGTCAACAACGGTGGCGGACTGACGCGCATCACTACCGGCGGTGCATTGACCAACAGCGGCGGCAATCTCGGTGGACGCGGCAGCGTGGTGATCGATGCCGCCAGCATCGCCAACAACAGCGGCCAGCTGGTCGCCGGCGGCGACCTGATCGCCAACACCAATGGCTTGAACAACCAGGGCGGCAACGTCTATGCCGGCGCAAGCTTCCTGCTGCAGCGCGCAGGCGCCACGCTAGACAATCAGAACGGCACCATCAAAGCCGAGCAGGCAGTCCGCCTGAACCTGCAGAACTTGAACAACGCGGGTGGCAAGATTGGCGCCGGCAGCATGACCGGTGGCGCCGGCGATGTGGTGATCGATACCGTTGGGTTCGATGGCGGCGGCAGCATCCTGGCGCAGAACCTGCTGGACCTGACCTTGCGTAGCGACTACACCCATCGCGCCGGTGCAGACCTGACCAGTAACGGCAATTTCAACCTGCGCGTCGGGGGGAGCCTGGTCAACGAGTCCACGCTCAAGGCTGCGCGCAGCCTGGACATTACGGCCGGCAGCATCACCAACCGTGCGGGCGCCACCATCCTGTCCAATGACACCCGCCTCAACGGCGGCAACATCATCGACAACGCCGGCAGTATCTCCGGCAATGGCGCACTGTCGCTGGTGGCGAACAGCATCAACAACACCGGCAGCATCGTCGGCGGCAACGTCTCGGTGAACACCGGCACATTGGTGAACGGCGCCGACTTCGGCGGCGCGACCGACAACGCAGCCTATGGCTCGGCCTTGCTCGGTTCCACCGGCAACATGAATCTGATCGTGCGCGATCAACTGCTCAATCGCGACGCGCGTATCTTCAGCCTGGGCAATATCGCCATCGGTGGCGCGCAGGATGGCGGCGGTACCTTGGTCTCGCGGACCGGTGTGGTCAATAACCTGTCGGGCAGCATCGAGGCTGATGGGAGCATCTTGATTGCGGCCAACCAGCTGAATAATCGGCGGCGAGTGATCAATACGACCAGCGTGTCGACCGATCCTGGTAACGACAATATCTACTCCGGCGGCGAGCTCATCGAAGGCAAGGCGATCCGGAATCTGCAGGGCGCGCGGGCGCCATATCCCTACAAAGGACTTGCACCTGGTATTTATCGCAACTATCAGGTGATCCAGCAGGAGCAGCTGTCATCCGCAAGTGCGGAGGGGAAGATTGCAGCGGGTGGAAACATCTTGCTGTCGGGCAGTGTCACAAATAATGCGTCGACCATCGCTGCAGCCGGTCTGTTTGCTGCCAATCAGCGAGGTCTTGGGGGGCTCTCGGATGCAATGATCAATGGCGGTGAGCAACTGCTCAACCAAGCGCTGGCATTGAATCAGGTGGTCCGGCAAAGCGATGTGGAGCACATCGTCACCGCGATTACCAATGACTGCATGCAGCCGGTTGGACAGAAGGTCGTTTGCTACTACGAGGAAGAAGATCAACAATTGAGTTCTTCGACGACCAGTAGCAGCTACATTGCCCTGGGCGCCAGCATGACCGGTGGCCAAGGCGTCAGCATCAACGGCGCCAACATCAGCAATGGTGCCGTCGGCAGCGACGGTCGTGGCATCAGCGGCGCCTCGCTGAGCGGTGTCGGCGCACAAGGTGGCTTGACCGGTCGCGCCACGCAAAGCGCCGGTGGAGTGGGCGGCCAGGCCGTGATCGGCCGTGCCAACGGCGGCGTGTCGAGCATCAGGGTGGCCACCGGTACGACCGGCAGTGCAGGCAGCCAGGTGGGCGCCAACACGCAGGACGCCACACTGGCCACATCGGCTGGCATCGTCAAGATGTCGGTCGCACCTGTCGCGTCCAACGACGGTGGGCTTGTACACAGCAGCGTCGATCAGGCAGACGTGCAGGCCACCGCGGCCGGTACCGGCGTCACGGCCGTCGCAACCGGCAGCCGTACCCGCGTCGACCCGGCCACCATTCCGGTGACCAACATTGTGGGTGGCGGGCAAACCTCGCTGACGCAGATCGATCTGCCCATTGGCGGGTTGTATCGCCTATCCGGCGGCACCGGTACCGATCTCACCGCCATGGGCCGCGCAGCCACCGGCCTTGGCGGCATCAACGCCTGGCGCAGCAATGGCCCGGGCCGTCGTTACCTGATCGAGACCGACCCGCGCTTCGTCAACTACGACAACTTCATCAGCAGCGACTTCCTGCTGGACAAGCTGGGTGTTGACCCGGAGTGGACCCAGACCCGCCTAGGCGATGGCTTCTACGAGCAGCGCCTGGTGCTGGACCAGATCACTCAGCTCACCGGCCGCCGCTATCTGGGCAACTACGCCGATGGCGTGGCGCAGTACCGCGCCTTGCTGGAGTCGGGCGTGGCCGCCGCAGGTCAGCTGCAGCTGAGCATGGGCGTGGGCTTGACCGCTGCACAAGCGGCCGCGCTGACGCAGGACATCGTCTGGATGGTGGAGCAGGACTACCAGGGCCAGAAGGTGCTGGTGCCCGTCGTGTATCTGGCTTCCAACTCGCTGCAGTTGCGTGGCAATGGCGCCTTGATCGCCGGCGGCAACGTCGAGCTCAACGCCACCAACGCCATGAGCAACCAGGGCGTCATCGCAGGCGCCGACGTCAGCGTCACCGCCGGCAACCTGCTCAACCAGGGCCGCATCAGCGGCACTGGCAGCGTTGCCCTGGAAGCGCGCAACGACCTGCTCAACCAGGGCCAGATCCAGGGCCGCGATGTGGCACTGGTGGCCGGCAACAACCTGGTCAGCGAAGCATCCAAGGCCATCAACGGTGTCGGCATCCTGTCCGGCATCAGCGCCAGCAACACCTTGCAACTGTTTGCAGGCAATGACATGACGTTGACCGGCACCCGCGTGCAGGCCGGCGGCAGCGCGGCATTGATCGCAGGCAACAACCTCAGCCTTACCCCAAGCGCGTTGCGCGACGACAACGGCCTGCTGCGCGGCGGCGATGCGGTGTCGGTGACCACTGGTAAGGATCTGGTGATGTCTGCAGGCAACGACCTGCAATTGCATGGCGTGACCATCAACGCCGGCGGCAGCGCCGCACTGCAGGCGGGCAACAACCTCTCGTTGACCCCGACCACTGGTCTCGACGGCAAGGTCGCCACCCGTACCAACATCAGCACCGGCGACAGCCTGCAACTGACCGCCGGCAACGACCTGACCATCCGCCAGGCCGACGTCAAGGCCGGCGGCGATCTGACTGCCGCAGCCGGCAACAACCTCAACGTCGAATCCGTCCTCAACGAGACCGAAACCAACAGCTACAAGAGCCGCAACGGCAAGACCCGCGTCACCACCACCACGACCACCCAGAGCATCGACCAGCAGGCGCTCACTGCCGGCGGCAACCTGATCCTCAGCGCCGGCAACGACGTCAATCTGGTCGCGGCCAAGCTGGACGCCGGCAAGGGTCTGGGCATCAGCGCCGGCAACGACATCAATGCCAGCACGCTGACCACGGTGGACACCAGCAACACGCTGGAAACGCGCAAGCGCTTCAAGCAGACCACCGCGACCAGCGACGAAACCGTCCACGGCACCGAGTTCAACGCTGGCGGCAACCTGGCGATGCAGGCCGGCAACGACATCACCCTCACCGCCGCATCGGCAGCCACCAAGGAAGGAGGCATCACCCTGGCTGCCGGCAACGACGTCAACCTGCTCGCCGCTAGCGAGCAGCACGACGCCGTGCAGGACATGACCAAGAAGAAGAAGGGCACGTTCTCCAGCAAGACCACAACCACGCATGATGAGTGGCACGACAATGTAGCAGTCACCACCACGCTCAGTGGCGACACGGTGCAGATCGCGGCGGGTAACGATTTGTTGTCGCAAGGCGCGCAGGTCGCCAGCACCGGCGATGTGGTATTGGCCGCAGGCAACAACATCACGCTGGACACGGTGCAGAACACGCACAGCGAGGAACACGAAAAGACTGTCAAGAAGTCGGGTCTCTACGGCGGCGGTGGATTCAGCGTCGCTTTGGGCGTCACCAAAAAGACCGATGGGCTGGACGTCACCGAGGTGACCAACAGCGGCAGCCTGGTCGGCAGTACAGATGGCTCGGTGACAATGACCGCCGGCAACAAGGTTGCCATTACCGGCAGCGATGTGCTGAGTGCCACCAGCACTACGATCGTGGGCAAGGAAGTCACGATTGCCGCGGCAGAAAATACCGTGGATACGGTGCAGACGTCCAAGCAGCAGAGTGCGGGTATCACGTTGGGGCTGACCGGGGGCGTGGTTGCAGCAGCGGAAGCGGCGTACAGCGCGACTAAACGTGGTTCAGAGGTAGAGGATGACCGTCTAAAAGCACTCTATGCCGCCAAGGCGGGTTACGCCGTCAGCGACGGCGTGGCCGAGTATCAGGCAGCTGCGGCCGCTGGCAGCAGTATGGGGGGCGTGAGTTTACGCATCGGTATTGGAGCTAGCAGTGCGTCGAGTAAGACGACAACACATGAGGAAACCACTGGCGGTAGTCGCATCCTGAGCGACGGCAACGTCACCATCGCAGCGACAGGCGGCGATCTGAATGTCATTGGTAGCAAGATCAATGGTGAAAATGTCGTGCTGTCTGCGGCGAACGACCTGAACTTGCTGAGCAACCTGGAGACCAACACCAATAAATCGGAGAACAAGAACGCGGGTGGTGAGATTGGTGTAAGCGTTGGTACCACGACGGGTGTGTATCTCACTGCTTATGCGGGTAAAGGTAGTGCCAAGGGCAATAGTGACGTACACGCTGAGAGCGTAGTGACCGCCAACGACAGGTTGACGTTGATCAGTGGTAACGACACTACGATCAAGGGCGCACAAGCAATCGGCGACAAAGTGCTTGCCGACGTTGGCGGTAACCTGCTGATCCAAAGTGAGCAAGACACCAGCGACTACAAGAGCAAGCAGCAACAGGCGGGCATGACGCTGGTGTGGGGCTTTAGCGGCAGTAGTGCGAACTACAGCCAACAGAAAGTCAACAACAGTTACACCAGTGTCAATGAACAAAGCGGCATTCAGGCCGGCAAGGGTGGATTTGATATCACTGTTGGTGGCAATACGCACCTTGTTGGCGGCGCAATTGCAAGTGCCGCGGATGCGACACTCAATCGCCTGTCCACGGACAGCCTGACGGTAGAAGATCTTCAAAACGAAGCAAAGGCAAAGGCATCGAACATCGGTGTCGGCGCGGGAACCAGTGGTGCTGGATTGGCGCAATCCGCCGCAAGTGCAGGACTCAGTGCTCTGGGCAGCGCCAATAGCAATGCAACGAGTACTACTCGTAGTGACATTGCTGCTGGTGCTATTGAGATACGCAATAAGGATTTCAGTGCCCTGGAAGGTCTGGAACGTAGCGCCTCAATGCTTGACGGCAATAGCGTCAAAGCGATTGATACGAACAAGTTGCAGGAACAGGTCGAGCTGAGCCAGGTTGCAGGCGAAGTCGGATTCCGTACTGCCAAGGAAGTGATTGCTGCACGGCGTGATGCGGCAACAGAAGAGCTCAAAGCCGCAGCCGAGGATTATCAAGCTGCTACAACCGATGAGGAGCGTGCGGCAGCAGCGGTGCGGCGTGACGCCGCTCAGTCCAGTCTGAAGCAGTGGTCCGATGGCGGTAATGCCAAGATGGCAACGCAGGTACTGGCAGGCGTATTCCAGGCCAGTCTAGGCGGGGGCAGTGCTCTAGGCGCTGCTGCTGGTGTAGCTGCCAACGAAGGATTCCTGACCAAGCTATCAGCAAGCATCAATAAGGGCTTGGATGGCGATGGTATAGCCCGACATCCCCCCGCCCTGAGTAGCGGCTTGGTTTAGAGTCCCGGGTTAATGATATCGGTGTTTGCCAGATGTTGGGCATACGCAGCCGGCGTCATGCCGCCAATTGCTTTCTTGGGTCGGTCCTCGTTGTATTCGCGTCGCCAGCGTTCGATCTCGGTGCGCGCGTGCAGCAACGTCGGGAACCAGTGCTCGTTGAGGCATTCATCGCGTAGCCGGCCGTTGAAGGATTCGACGTAGGCGTTCTGGTTCGGTTTGCCTGGTTGGATCAGCCGCAACTGCACGCCACGGGCATGCGCCCAGGCGACCATTGCCTTACCGCAAAACTCCTTGCCGTTGTCGGTGCGGATCACCTGCGGCAGGCCGCGACTGTGTGCCAACCGATCCAGGACGCGCGCAACCCCGTGCCCAGAGATCGCGCGCTCCACCTCGATGGCGACCGCTTCGTGCGTTGCGTCGTCCACGATCACCAGACACTTGATCACTCGGCCTTCGGCGGAGCGGTCGAACACGAAGTCCATCGACCACACCTGGTTGGCCTGCGCTGGCCGCAGCAGCGGCTGACGCTCGCCTATTGGCACTTTTTTGCGCTTGCGCCGTCGGACCTGTAGCTGCTGTTCGCGGTACAACCGCTCCACGCGTTTGTAGTTCACGATGCGCCCTTCCTGTCGCAGTTTGAGATAGATCATCCCCACGCCATAGCGACGATGGCGATGCGCCAGCGCAAGAATGCGCTCGCGCAGTTCGCCGTTGCGGTCTTGGCGTGGGCAATAGCGCAGCGCGCTGGCGCTCATGCCGATCACTGCCAGCGCACGACGCTCGCTGGCACCACGCCCGATCCACTCGCGCACCAGCATACGACGCGCCGGTGCGCTCACCACTTTTTTCGCAACGCATCCTTGATCAGGTCGTTCTCGAACAACTGCTCGGCCAGCAACTTCTTCAGCCGCGCGTTCTCGGCCTCAAGGTCCTTGAGCCGCTTGGCATCGGGCACGCTCATGCCGCCGAACTTGCTACGCCACAGATAGTACGAGGCCTCGCTGAAGCCATGGCGCCGGCACAGATCCTTGATCGCCACGCCGCCTTCGGCTTCGCGCAGGAAGCCGATGATCTGCTCTTCGGTAAAACGCTTCTTCACGTCCAATCTCCTTGGGGTAGGGAATTGGACTCCAAACTGAGGTGCTACTCAAAATTGGGGGGACGTCGTCCCCGCGCCGAAATCGATTGCCGGCGATGCGACTACAACGAGCGCCAACTCAAGAAAACGATCGGGGCCATAACACCGGCTGCTTGTGCCCAACGGTTGCCAACAGCGATATCAGCAACCCAAGAGCCTAAACTCGACAACTAATCAAAGAGGCGTGGGCGTCGCAATCTGTGGGTGATGCGCCGGCAGTTGTTGCCGACCAAGGGATAAACACTGATGGGCGGCACCAAAATCCTCGAGGAAATCTGAGAAATCAGTTCGTATGTAGTCAAGTTACGCGCCAGCGACGTACCGCAGGTTGGGATTGAGGCATCTGGCGCATTGTTCCAGACTTCCCTAGGAAAGCGATCACATCCGTGAGCGTGCTTGTTGCTGTGAACGCGCGATCGAACTAGGATCATCATTTCGAACGGGGAGAAAAAAATGGCGGAAACCGTAGCTGTCAGCGATAACGAAGACGTTTCTGTGATGGCAGCGAAGCTATGCAATTCGCTACGCGAGTTTGCAGAAGAATTGGGCGCCCGCCATCCTAGTGGCACCCAGTCCTTTTATGCTGGTTTCAACTACAATGGCTCCGTCATACAGCCGGTTGACTTAAAGATCAGTGCGACTGCACTTGCAGAGCGTTATGAATCTTATAACTGGGCGGCCTGTAATCACGAGCATGCGGCAGAGTGGTTTAACGATCTAGCGGCCAAGGTTGATTTAGCAAAGACTGTTCTTCCAAATCTTTTTAGTTCTGCGCATGTTGCTGAGGGAATTCAGGCTCTACTGACAACTATAAAAATTCATGTTGATTCTCTGGTCGAATTATCGGTCGTAGATGAGATGCTGAAACTACCCCAAAAAATCCAGCGAGATGCATCGCGTGCAGCGGATCGTCTGTCAAATGCTTCTGGTAAAATTGAGGGTATTGAGGCGGTTTTGGCTAAAATTGCATCCGCTAAAGAGCTTGCTGAAAATCTCGGGACTACTCAAGAAGATCTGGAAGCTGCTCTGAAAGAGGTGGAATCTGCTAAGACTAGCTCGCTCCGGCATGAGCAGGCGGCTAAGGCTGCTGCGGAACATGCAGATGCAGCATCGGTCGAGTTGAAGGAGCATCTTGCAGAGGCTGAGAAAACGATGGCACGTGTCGCAGCAGCTTACCGTGCGTCGACTTCTGAAGGGCTTGCGAAAGCTTTTTCAAGAAAAGCTGAAAATCTAAATAAGTCGATATATCTGTGGATTTTTGCATTATTGGTTGGGCTTGTTGGTGCTATATGCATTGGTGCGACAAGGTTCCCATCGATATTGGCCGCTTCGGTTAATCAATCGGGTCAGTCTATAAATATAAGTGCGGTGTTAGTGCAGGTTATTTTAGCGGCCTTGTCGCTAGGGGCGCCAGTTTGGCTAGCTTGGGTGGCAACCACTCAGATCGGACAGCGTTTCAGGTTGGCTGAAGATTACGCTTACAAAGCTGCTCTTGCCGCAGCGTATGAAGGCTATCGTAGCGAAGCTGCCCGATTGGATCCTTTAATGGAAGGGCAGCTTTTTTCCATAGCTTTGACTAGACTCGATGAGCTTCCTTTGCGTTTAGTTGACAATCATGTTGCTGGTAGTCCTCTTCATGAGCTTATAAAGTCTGTTGAATTTTCTGCAGCAATGGACGCTGTGCCTGGTCTGCGCAGACGGCTTGATGCCATTTTCCGGCGCGAGGCTAAGACCTCAGGGGGGACGTCTGTCGATTCTGCGGCGTCTTCTCTCCCTGAGTAGTAGCTGTGTTGAGAATTCGTGATTGATTAAATTCCTCTATATAAAAAAACCGGCGTTGAGCCGGTTTTTTTATATTTCTTCCTTTGGATTAAAAAGTCCTAAACAGACAACTCCAACAACAACTTGTTCAACCGCTTCACATAGCCAGCCGGGTCCTTGAGGCTGTCGCCCGCCGCCAGCGCCGCCTGGTCGAACAGCACCCGGCTCAGATCGCCGAAGCGGTCCATGTCGGCTTCCGCATCCAGCTTTTCGATCAGCGGGTGGGCCGGGTTGAATTCGAATACCGGCTTGGACTCCGGCACGGCCTGGCCGCTGGCTTCCAGCAGCTGACGCATCTGCAGGCCCAGGTCGCCCTGGCCGATGGCCAGGATTGCCGGGGAATCGGTCAGGCGGTGCGAGACGCGCACTTCGGCCACGTCGTCGCCCAGGGCGGCCTTGATGCGCGAGGCCAGGCCTTCCTTGGATTTGGCGACTTCTTCCTGCGCCTTCTTGTCTTCTTCCGAATCCAGCTTGCCCAGGTCCAGGTCGCCGCGTGCCACATCCACGAACGACTTGCCGTCGAACTCGGTGAGATAGCTCATCAGCCACTCGTCGATGCGGTCGGTGAGCAGCAGTACTTCGATGCCCTTCTTGCGGAAGACTTCCAGGTGCGGGCTGTCCTTGATCTGCGCGTAGCTCTCGCCGGTGAGGTAGTACAGCTTGTCCTGGCCTTCGGCCAGACGACCCACGTAATCGGCCAGGCCCACGCTCTGCGCGCCGGTGGTGTCATGCGTGGAGGAGAAGCGCAGCAGGCCGGCGATCTTTTCGCGGTTGGCGTAATCCTCGGCCGGGCCTTCCTTCAGCGCCTGGCCGAAGTTGCGCCAGAACGTTGCATAGTCGTCCGGCTTGTCCTTGGCCAGCTTCTCCAGCATGTCCAGCGAGCGTTTGGTCAGCGCCGACTTCATCGAGTCGACCACCGGGCCGGACTGCAGGATCTCGCGCGACACATTGAGCGACAGGTCGGACGAATCCACCACGCCCTTGATGAAACGCAGGTACAGCGGCAGGAACTGCTCGGCCTGGTCCATGATGAAAACGCGCTGCACGTACAGCTTCAGGCCCTTGGCCGAATCGCGGTGATACAGGTCGAACGGGGCGCGGCCGGGCACGAACAGCAGCGAGGTGTACTCCAGCTTGCCTTCGACCTTGTTGTGGCTCCACGCCAGCGGGTTGCCGGCATCATGCGCGACGTGCTTGTAGAACTCTTGGTATTCCTCGTCCTTGATCTCGGACTTGGGCCGCGTCCACAGCGCGCTGGCGCGGTTGACCGCTTCCCACTCCGGCTCGGCGGGCGCGTCGGCCTGTTCGCCGTGGTGCTCCTTGCGCATCTCGATCGGCAGGCCGATGTGGTCGGAGTATTTCTTGAGGATGCCGCGCAGCGTCCAGCCGTCGGCAAAGCTGTCTTCGCCGTCCTTCAGGTGCAGCACGATGCGGGTGCCGCGCTCGGGCTTGTCGACGCTGGCGACCTCGAACTCGCCTTCGCCACGCGAGGACCAGTGCACGCCCTCGTTGGCGGGCAGGCCGGCGCGACGCGAGTACACGTCGACCTGGTCGGCGACGATGAAAGCGCTATAGAAGCCCACGCCGAACTGGCCGATCAGGTTGGCGTCCTTCTTCTGGTCGCCGCTGAGGTGCTTGAGGAAGTCGGCGGTGCCGGACTTGGCGATGGTGCCCAGATGCGAGACCGCATCCTCGCGGCTCATGCCGATGCCGTTGTCGTCGATGGTGACGGTGCGCGCGTCCTTGTCGTAGTCCACGCGGATGCGTAGCTCGCCGCCGCCTTCCAGCAGCTCCGGCTTCACCAATGCCTCGAAACGCAGCTTGTCGGCAGCGTCGGCGGCATTGGAGACCAGCTCGCGCAGGAAGATTTCCTTGTTCGAGTACAACGAGTGGATCATCAGCTGCAGCAGCTGCTTGACCTCGGTCTGGAAGCCAAGCGTCTGCTTGTCGGTATCAACGGTCATTGGGGTCGTGCTCCATGGTGGCCCAGGCCGCAACGCGGCCGATGGCCTGGGGGATGAGGCCGTGTGGGGATTTTTCAAGGCGGGCGTGCGCCAGATCGCCTGCGTCCATGGCGATCGAGGAGGGCGATCGCGGCGATCGCGGCGGTATCATGACCGGCCAACCGTCCTGCCTTGAGCCATGTCGCCATTTGCGCTGCCGCCGTCCTGCACCCGTTCGTTCGCACCCGGCGCGTGGCGATGAGCCGCCCCGCACGGCCGGCGCCACGCGCCGCGGAAGGGCAGGTGCGCATCGTCGGCGGGCGCTGGCGCAATACCAAGCTGGCGGTGCCGGACCTGCCCGGCCTGCGCCCGAGCAGCGACCGCGTCCGCGAGACGGTGTTCAACTGGCTGATGCCGCGCCTGCCCGGCGCGCGTGTGCTGGACCTGTTTGCCGGGTCGGGTGCGCTGGGCCTGGAGGCGGTGTCGCGCGGCGCCGCGCACGCGACCCTGATCGAACGCGACCCTGGCCTGGTGCAGCGCTTGCGCCAGCACGTGACCAGGCTGGATGCGGCCGATCAGGTGCAGGTGCTGCAGGAAGATGCGCTGCGCTGGCTGGAGCGTGCGCCGGTGGCGCAGGCCAGCATCGCGTTCGTCGACCCGCCGTTTGCCGCCGGGCTGTGGCCCAGCGTGCTGGAACGCCTGCCCGCGCATCTGAGCGCCGATGCCTGGCTGTACCTGGAAGGCCCGGCCGAGGTCCCGCCGCAGGTGCCGGCCGGCTGGCATCTGCATCGCGAAGGTGCCACCCAGCAGGTGCGCTATGCGCTGTACCGCCGGGCCGCTGCTACACTGAACAACGATCCGACCCCGGTAGTTTCCGTATGAGCGTGGCCAATAGCCGCACCGCCGTCTATCCCGGTACCTTCGACCCGATCACCAACGGGCATATCGATCTGGTGAACCGCGCCGCGCCGTTGTTCGAGCGCGTGGTGGTCGGCGTGGCCTACAGCCCCTCCAAGGGCCCGGCCCTGCCGCTGGAGCGCCGCGTGGAGCTGGCACAGGAAGCACTGGCCGCGCACGCCAATGTGGAAGTGCGCGGCTTCGACACGCTGCTGGCCCACTTCGTGCGCGACATGGGCGCCGGGGTGCTGTTGCGCGGCCTGCGCGCGGTGTCCGACTTCGAATACGAATTCCAGATGGCCAGCATGAACCGCCATCTGATCCCGGAGGTGGAGACGCTGTTCCTCACCCCGGCCGAGCAGTACAGCTTCATCTCGTCCTCGCTGGTGCGCGAAATCGCGCGGCTGGGCGGGGACGTGTCCGGTTTCGTTCCGGCTTCGGTCGTCGAAGCCTTGCGGCAGGTGCGCGAGTCCCGCGCGCAGGCCTGATTCTCTAGCAGTCACATCACCACATGCTTTTCAAAGGGAGGAGTTTCATGAAACACACAATGCGCGCGCTGGTGCTCGCTTCGATCGCTGCTCTGGCCGTCACCGCCTGCAAGAAGGAAGAGCCGGCACCGACCGCCGCCGCCGCCCCGGCTGCGCTGACTGCGCCGGCCAAGGACGACAACGCCGGCTGGAAGAAGTACCTGCAGGAAGTGGTCGGCCAGAACCTGGGCACCACCACCAACAGCCCGTTCCTGTATTACTTGCCGCCGGAGTCCGATGCCGAGTTCGCCGGCAGCTACGAGCGTCAGCTGGAAAGCGTCAAGACCGCACTCGCGCGTGGTGTGCAGCCGGGCAACATGCTGGCCTTCGGTTCGTCCGCCTCGACCAAGATGGCCGACCTGATCGACGCCGCGTTCAAGGACGTGCCGGCCGATTCGATGAAGGGTGTGCGCGTGCTGTTCATCGGCAATGCGGCCGAGAATGCGCGGGTGCAGGGCATCGTCCAGCCCAAGGGCGTGGAATACACCTTCGTTGAAGCCAAGTAATGCCGTACCAGGCCGGAGGCGCGGGAGGGCGCGTCCGGCCGCCGTGCGGGACCGCAGCATGCTGCTGATCCCGCACGCCGTCGGCGCCGGTCCGCTCGGACCGGTTGCCGGCCACACGCATGGCGTTGTCCGTGCATCGCGCTACGCCCCGTGCGTCCGCTTCCGGCAGTACGTTGCGTTCCAGCGCCCGGCGTTGCATCGCGCTGCGCCGCATCGCATGGTGGTGCCGATATGTCGCTGAAGATTAACGAGCTCTGCGTCAACTGCGATGTCTGCGAGCCGGCGTGCCCGAACCAGGCCATCTCGATGGGCGAAACCATCTACGTGATCGATCCGGCACGTTGCACCGAGTGCGTGGGCCATTTCGACGAAGCGCAATGCGTGGTGGTGTGCCCGGTCGAATGCATCGACCCGGATCCGGCGATACCGGAAACCCACGATCAACTGCTCGCCAAGCTCATGCAGCTGCAGCGCGACCACCCCGAACTGTACGAACAGGAGCCTCCCGCCCCGTGAGCATCTTTTCCCGACGTTTCTCTTCGCGCGGCCTGTTGCTGCTGGCCCTGGTGCTGGCACCGCCGGCCTGGGCTGCCGATGGCGCCAAGCCTGCAGCAGCCACGAGCTCGCCGGTGGCGGGGCACCCGCCCGGTGCGGCGATTGCCAGCGGTCACGCGCTGGCCACCGACGCTGGCCTGCAGATCCTGCGCGAGGGCGGCAATGCGTTCGATGCGGCGATTGCGGTGTCGTCCACGCTGGCGGTAGTCGAGCCGATCAGCTCGGGGCTGGGCGGCGGCGGCTTCTTCCTGCTGCACGATGCCAAGACCGGCAAGGATGTGATGCTGGACGCGCGCGAGACTGCGCCCGAGTCGGCCAGTGAGGCGCAGTTCCTCGACAAGCAGGGCGCGCTGGACCGCGACCGCTCGGTCAACGGCCCCTGGTCGGCCGGTATTCCCGGGCTGCCTGCAGCGCTGGTGGAACTGGCCACCAAGCACGGCAGGCTGCCGTTGAAGCAGTCGCTGGCGCCGTCGATCCGCATCGCCAGCGAAGGCTTCCCGGTGTACGCGCGCATGGCCAAGGGCTATGCCTCGCGGCGCGAGGTGATGGAGCGTTACCCCGGCACGCGTGAGGTGTATCTGCGCGGCGGCAAGCCGATTGCCGAAGGCGACATCTTCAAGCAGCCCGAGCTGGCGCATACCCTGCAGCTGCTCGGCGACAAGGGCTTCGATGGCTTCTACAAGGGCGAAACCGCCAGGAAACTGCTGGCCGGCGTCAAGCAGGCCGGCGGGCAGTGGAAGGCCGCCGAGCTGTCCGGGTACCGGGTCAAGCAGCGCACGCCGATCCAGTTCGATTACCGCGGCTGGAAGATCACCACCGCACCGCCGCCGTCCTCCGGCGGGATCGCACTCGCCGCCATGCTGCAGATCCTGGAAGGCTGGGAACTGGACACGCTCGACGATGCGCACCGTACCCATCTGGTGGTGGAAGCGATGCGCCGCGCCTACCGCGACCGTACCTTCTTCCTGGGCGACCCGGACTTTGTCGCCGTGCCGCAGCGCGTGCTGACCAGCAAGGATTACGCACAAGGCCTGCGCGCCACGATCAACCCGGACAAGGCCACCCCCAGCGACCTGCTGTCGGGCAATCCGACCCCGCTGGAGGACGACGAGACCACGCACTTTTCCATCATCGACGGCGAGGGCAACCGCGTCGGCGCCACCCAGACCGTCAACCTGCTGTACGGCTCGGGCCTGATCCCCAAGGGCACCGGCGTGCTACTCAACGACGAGATGGACGACTTCGCGCTCAAGCCGGGCACGCCCAATGCCTTCGGCGTGATGGGCTACGCGGCCAACGCCCCCAAGCCGGGCAAGCGCATGCTCAGCTCGATGACGCCGACCTTCATGGAATCGGCCGACAAGGTCGCGGTGATCGGCACGCCGGGTGGCAGCCGCATCATCACCATGGTGCTGCTCGGCATCCTGGGCTACGACGCCGGCCTGGACGCGCAGCAGGTCAGCGCCTTGCCGCGCTATCACCACCAGTGGCTGCCGGACGTGATCGAGGCCGAGAGCAACGCGTTCTCGCCGCAGACCGCCAAGGCGCTGCAGGCGATGGGCCACGCGCTCAAGCTGCCGGGCGATACCGCCGAGGGCGGTCGCGGTTCCAGCCACGTCTGGGGCAACCTGCAGACGGTGGAATGGGACAAGCGCAGCAACGTGCTCACCGGCGGGAGCGACCCGCGCAACCCGGTGGGCAAGGCGCAGGTGCAGCTGGATGCGGCGGCGCGCTGATCGCTGATCGCTGATTGATCGAGATGTGCCTGTCCTCGTAGGCGAGGGCAGGCATGGCCGGAAGGCAGCGGGTGTTGCCTGTCGCATCTGCCGCGCCGTGTCATGGCATGGCCTGCGCGATGACGCGGTGGGCCGCAGGTGCTCGCCACCATCGATGCAGGCACGCGGCCGCAGCGATGCATTTCCACGCGGTTGCCTATGCCCGGATTGGACTTGTCGCCCTGCGCCAATGCAGCGACCATCGCGGCATGAACATTTTCCAGACTCTGCTCACCGGCATGGTGATCGCATCGCCCATCGCCGCCTGCGCGGCCGACACCACCGGCGACCAGGCCGCAGCGGCAACGGGCGCTGCCATCCACGTCAATCAGCTCGGCTATCTGCCCGGCTCTGCCAAGCTTGCGGTGCTCGGATTGCCGCAAGGCGCGGCGCCCACTGCGGACCGTTTCACGGTCGAGGATGCGCAGGGCCGCCAAGTGCTGGAGGGCAAGCTGCAGGCCGCCGCGCTGTGGGCGCCGGCCGGCCAGCAGGCGCGGGTGGCGGATTTTTCCAGCCTGCGCGCGCCGGGTACCTACCGGTTGAAGATCGACGGGCAGCCGGCGTCCGATCCGTTCCCGATCGCGGCCAGCGCGTATCGGCCCGTACTCGAAGCATCGCTCAAGGCGTTCTATTTCAATCGCGCCAGCACCGCGTTGCCGGCGCAGTTCGCCGGGCCGTATGCGCGTGCAGCCGGGCATCCGGATACGCAGGTGCGTATCCACCCTTCGGCGGCATCGGCCACGCGCCCGGCCGACAGCGTGATCAGTGCGCCCAAGGGCTGGTACGACGCCGGCGACTACAACAAGTACATCGTCAATTCCGGCATCAGCACCTATACCTTGCTGGCCGCCTACGAGCAGTACCCGGCACTGTTCAAGGCGCAGGCCTTGACCATCCCCGACGATGCGCCCGGCGTGCCCGGCATCCTGCAGGAGACCTGGTGGAATCTGGAATGGATGCTGGCCATGCAGGACCCGGCCGATGGTGGCGTGTACCACAAGCTCACCGACAAGCAGTTCGATGGACTGGTGATGCCCGCGCAGGCCACGCAACAACGCTATGTGGTGATGAAGGCCACCGCCGCCACGCTGGATTTCGCCGCAGTGATGGCGGCAGCCAGCCGCGTCTATGCGCCGTTCGACAAGCAGTATCCGGGCGCATCGGCGCGCATGTTGAACGCCGCGCGCAGTGCCTGGGCGTGGGCGCAGCAACACCCGGATGTGATCTATCGCCAGCCCGACGACGTACGCACCGGCGGCTATGACGATGCGCAGGTGAACGACGAATTCGCCTGGGCCGCGGCCGAACTGTATGTGAGCACGCGCGAGGATGGCTTCTACGACGCAATGATTGCGCGCAACGTACCGGCCAGCGTGCCGGGCTGGAGCAACGTCGGCGGCCTGGCCTGGATGTCGCTGGCCGAACATCGCGACACGCTCACCCCGCATGCCGATCGCGCACGCATCGCGGGTGAGATCACCAGTCTGGCGCAGCGTCTTGCCGATGAGTGGCAGGCCTCGCCCTGGCGTCTGGCGATGACCGACACCGACTTCGTGTGGGGCAGCAATGCGGTGGTGCTCAACCGCGCGATGATGTTGATGCAGGGCTATCGGCTGACCCGGCAGCGGCCGTATCTGGATGCCGCGCAGTCGCAGCTGGATTACATCCTGGGGCGCAATCCGTTGGGCCTGTCGTTCGTCACCGGCGTCGGGCTGCGCAGCCCGATGCATATCCACCATCGCCCTTCCGAGGCCGACGGCATCGACGCACCTGTGCCGGGCTGGCTGGCCGGTGGTCCGCAACCGGGCCAGCAGGACGCCAATGACTGCAAGGTGGCGTATCCCTCCAGGCTGCCGGCACTGTCGTATCTGGACAACACCTGCAGCTACGCCAGCAACGAGGTGGCGATCAACTGGAACGCGCCGCTGGTGTATGTGAGTGCGGCGATCCAGGCATCGACGCGGTAGGTCGGGCGTTTTTCAACGCAATGCCCGATGCCGCCGCCGTTCCTTCTCCCACCGGGAGAAGGTGGCGCGCAGCGCCGGATGAGGGTGCGCCTCAGGGGAGCTACCAATGCCGGCAATGACAAACGCGTCGCCACGCGCCGTCAGAAGTGACTCCCCGACTGCTTCGCTCGACGGACCTTCACCCCAATCCCCACTGCGCGCCCCCGGCCCGCGTTTGCGGCGCCGGCGCTTCAAGGCACGCGCGCCAATGGCGCGCAAGCGGAGTCTTCTCGCCCCGCAGTCAGAGGGGCTTCAAGCCGCCGCAGCTCACTCCACCCGCGTTCCGAAGATCCGGTCGCCTGCATCGCCCAGGCCGGGCAGGATGTAGCCCTTGTCGTTGAGGCGGTCGTCGATCGCGGCGGTGTAGACCTCCACGTCCGGATGCACGGCTTCCAGTGCCTTGAGGCCTTCCGGTGCGGCGACCAGGAAGATGCCCTTGATCCGCCGCGCGCCGGCGCGCTTGAGCATGTCGATGGTGGCGATCAGCGTGCCGCCGGTGGCCAGCATCGGGTCCAGGATCAGTGCATCGCGCTCTTCCAGGCGGCCGGTGAGGCGTTCGAAGTAGGGCACCGGCTGCAGGGTTTCTTCGTCGCGCTGCAGGCCGACCACGCTCACGCGCGCGGCCGGGATCAGCGCCAGCACGCCGGGCAGCATGCCCAACCCTGCGCGCAGGATCGGCACCAGGGTGATTTTTGCGCCGGCAATCCGCTGCACGGTCACCGGGCCGGCCCAGCCGGGTTGCACGTGCGATTCGGTGTCCAGATTGGCGGTGGCCTCGTAGGCCAGCAGTGTGCCCAGCTCGGTGACCAGTTCGCGGAAGCCCTTGGTGCTCAAGGCGGCATCGCGCAGCAGACCGATCTTGTGCTGGACGAGGGGGTGACGCACTTCGACGATTTTCATGGGCAGCGACAGGCGGGAGAGACCCACAGTGTGCCGCAGCCAGCGGCAGCGTCGCCACACATTGCGCGTGATCGCGCTTGCATATGTCATGTCAGTGAAACGTCGTAGACATAGTGTGCCCACCCATTCTTAACCGATTGGGGAAGCACCCGTGTTGAACAAGACTCCGCTGTGCCTGGCGATCACGCTGACGTTGGCGGTGGCCGCGCGGAGCCCGTTTGCGCAGGCGGCCGAGGGTGCGGCAGCTGCAACCGGTGCGTCCGGCGCGGCGGCGATCGATCTGGAGCGCCTGGAAGTGCGCCCGCAGGTGGAATCGCAGGTGCGCGCAGTCGATCTCAAGCGTGGCTCCGATGCGATCCAGGATGCTGTGGCCTCCGATGCGATGGGCCGCTACCCCGACAAGAATGTTGCAGAATCCTTGCAGCGCCTGCCCGGCGTCAGCGTCACCCGCGATCAGGGCGAAGGCCGCTTCGTGGTGATCCGCGGCCTGGATTCGGCGCTCAACAGCGTCACCATCGACGGCATGACCATGGGCACGCCGGAAGACGGCACGCGCTCGGCACCGCTGGACGTGATTCCGTCCGACTCCACCGAACGCCTGAAGGTGGTCAAGTCGCCGACGCCGGACATGCCGGGCGATTCCATCGGCGGTGCGATCCAGGTCGAGTCCACCTCCGCGTTCGATCGCGATGGCCGCACGCTGCGCGGCTCGGTCGAAGGCAGCCACCAGTCGCTGTCGGGCAAGACCAGCCCCAAGGGCGCGTTCAACTACAGCGATATCTTCGACGGCACGTTCGGCGTCGCAGTGGGTGTGAACTACCAGGACCGCGAATTCGAATCCGACAATACCGAAGTGGCCTACGACAGCTTCGACGGCGGTGCGGCCGACGATCTGTTCGCCGGCGAGGTGCAGCGCCGCAAGTACTTCATCGAGCGCACCCGCATGGGTGCCAACCTCAATCTGGACTGGCGCCCCGACGCGGACAACCGCTATTACCTGCGCACGCTGTACAGCCGCTTCGACGATGCCGAAACGCGCCAGCGCACCATCTTCGGCCTGGCCGATGGGCAGGTCAGCGCCAATGGCGATGGCACCTACGAGGTGGCCGATCTGCCGGCCGATTCCATCTCCAAGCGCGTGCGCTATCGCAC
Source organism: Xanthomonas arboricola pv. juglandis (assembly GCF_001013475.1). Taxonomy (GTDB): domain Bacteria; phylum Pseudomonadota; class Gammaproteobacteria; order Xanthomonadales; family Xanthomonadaceae; genus Xanthomonas; species Xanthomonas arboricola. The sequence goes on from NZ_JZEF01000001.1 coordinate 846,324, forward strand.
CAAGAAGGAAGACACCATGGCCTTGAGCGTGGGCGGTGAAAACCGTCTGAGCGCCGCCACGGTGGACTACAAGCTGGGTTACACCAAGACCACAGAGCGCGTGAACGACGAGATGGAAGCGCGCTTCAACTACGACGGCGACGATCTGTCGGCCACGGTCGACCAGAACAGCGGCATTCCGCGCCTGGGCTTTTCCGACAACGGCTGGCAGAGCAACGACGATTTCGTATTCGACCGCTTCGTGCTTGCGCCCAAGCGGGTGGACGACAGCGAGCGCAGCGCGCAGATCAACGTGCGCTTCGACGGCGAGCATTCCAGCCTGAAGATGGGTGTGCTCGGCCGCTGGCGCGAGCGCGATGTCAATGTGGACGAAAGCGAGCTGCGTCGCGGGCCGGCGATCGATCTGAGCGACTGGACCACCGCCGCGCCGGAACACCGTGGCGGCACCCTGGGCGAAAGCATCGGCTCGGACGGCATGCGCCGTTACTGGAACACCTCCGGCAATCTGTACAGTGCGCGCCCGCAGGATGTCGGCGGCAATCTGCAGACCTCGCTGCAGGACGACTACAAGGCCACCGAAGACGTGTTCGCCACCTATGTGATGGGCACCTGGGACATCGGCGCACTGCGCGCGATTGCCGGTGTGCGCGTGGAAAACACCCAGTTCGACGCCATCGGCAATCAGGTCGACGTGGCCGAGAACGGCCGCACCGCCACGGTCACGCCGCGCGAAGCCTCCAGCAGCTACACCAATGTGCTGCCTGGCCTGCATCTGCGCTACGACACCGGCAACGACTGGGTGTTGCGGTTTGCCGCCAACAAGACCTTGTCGCGGCCTGCGTTCGGCGATGTCTCCCCGCGCGTGAGCATCAATCGTGGCGACAACGAGGTGAACGTCGGCAACCCCGATCTCGATCCGTATCGCTCCAGCAACCTGGACCTGTCGTTCGAAAAGTACATCGGCAGCACCGGCCTGATCTCGCTGGGCGTGTTCAACAAGTCGATCGACGACTACATCGTGCAGACCATCAGCACCAACGATGCCGAGTTCCCCGACCTGCAGGTCACGCGCTCGATCAACGGCGACACCGCCAAGGTGCGCGGCGCCGAATTCAACTGGCAGCAGGCGCTGGACTTCCTGCCCGAAGGCTGGAACGGCCTGCTGGTCGGCGCCAGCGCCACCGTGCTGGACAGTGACTTCGATCCCGGCCTGAGCGATCGCGCCGGCGAGGACTTCACCTTGCCGCGCTCGTCCAAGCGCATCTACAGCGGCCACCTGGGCTACGAAAAATACGGCTTCAGTGCGCGGGTTGCGGCGGTGTACCGCAGCGAGTACCTGGACACCATCGGCGAAAGCCGCGCGTACGATATCTATGTCGCCCCGCATACCCAGCTGGATTTCAGCATGAACTACCAATTCAACAGCCACGTCAGCCTGTATCTGGAAGCGCAGAACCTGCTGGACGAACCGCTGGAGCTGTACCAGGGCGTGCCCTCGCGCACGCTGCAGAACGAAGAATACGGCCGCACCTATGCGCTCGGCCTGAAGGTGGCACTGTGATCGCAACGCGCACGCGGCTCCACACAACGTTACTCCACACCACGCTGCTCGCCAGCGCGCTGGCGCTGACCGCCTGCGCCAGCGCACCGGTCGATCGCGAAGCCGACGAGGCATTGCTGAAAGACCCCTTGCTCAGCGAGGCCAAGGTGGCGCACCAGGTGGTGCCGGAGGCCTTCATCACCGCGCTGACCCCGGCCGACAATCTGGATTCGCCGGCCAGCTGGAGTGCGCCCGATGGCAGCCGCTGGTTGATCGCCACCGCCAAGGCCACGCATGCGCTGGTGGTGTTCGATGGCGATAGCGGCAAGCGCCTGCGCGTGGTCGGCGGCAAGGGCAAGGCGCTGGGCAAGCTGGATCGCCCCAACGGGATTTCGGTGGTCGACGATCTGGTGTTCGTGGTCGAGCGCGACAACCGCCGCGTGCAGGTGTTTGCGCTGCCCGACTTCACGCCGCTGACCAGCTTCGGCCAGGACGAATTGCGCGAACCCTACGGCCTGTGGGTGCGCAAGCACGACGGCGGCTACGAGGTGGTGGTCAGCGACAACTACATGTCGCCGGCCAACAAGGATGTGCCGCCGCCGCTGGCCGAACTCGGTCAGCGTTTCCGTCGCTATCAGTTGAACAACGCAGGGCAGGGCTGGCAATCGCGGCTGACGCAAAGCTTCGGCGATACCAGCGACGCGGGCGCGATCCGGATCGCCGAGTCGGTGTTCGGCGATGAAGCGCATGCGCGCCTGATGATTGCCGAAGAAGATGTCGCCGTGGGTACGCAGTTGCGCGAATACGGCATGGACGGACGCTATCGCGGCCGCAATGTCGGCAGCGGCCTGTTCAAGGCGCAGGCCGAAGGCATGACGCTGTTTGCATGCAAGGACGGTAGCGGCTACTGGATCGCCACCGATCAGTTCAAGGACCGCAGCGTGTTCCAGGTGTTCGATCGCCAGAGCCTGGCGCATGTCGGTGCCTTCGCTGGCCGGGTGACCGCCAATACCGACGGCGTGTGGCTGGATCAACGCGGCGATGCGCGCTTTCCGGGCGGGGTGTTCTACGCACTGCATGACGACCAGGCGGTGGCGGCATTCGACTGGCGCGATATCGCACGCACGCTGCGCCTGAAAGAGTGCGCGCCATGAGCGCTGCACGTGCGGCGCTGTCTGCAGCGCTGTTGCTGGTGGCGATGGCGGGCACGCGATCGTTCGCCGCCGAGCGCGCCGCCGAACCGAATACGCAGGTGCCGGCGGGTTCCAGCCACTATGTTGCCGATGGCTTCCCGGACCGCATCGTCGCCACGCCCGCGCAGGATGCGGCGACCGGTTTCGCGGTGGCCTGGCGTACCGATGCCAGCGTCGATCAGCCGTGGCTGGAACTGGTGGTTGCCGGCGACTCGCCCGACGTAGGTACGCCGCGCCGCATCCGCGCCAGCACCGCCACGCTGGCCAGCGAAAACGGCAGCTCGCACCACCATCGCGCCGATATCGACGGGCTGAAACCGGACACGCTGTACGCCTACCGCGTGCAGGGCAACCGCACCTGGGGCGCGTGGAATCATTTCCGCACCGCCGCCAGCCCCGACACGCCGCTGACGCTGCTGTACTTCGGCGACACCCAGAACAAGAACCTCAGCCTGGTCTCGCGGGTGATCCGCCAAGCCTGGCGCTCGGCACCGGACGCGCGGCTGGCCCTGTTCGCCGGCGATCTGGTCAGCGGCAAGGACGGCCAGGACGACAACGAATGGGCCGAATGGTTCGAAGCCGGGCGCTGGTTGCTGGAAGGCACCGCAGTGGCGCCGGCGCCGGGCAATCACGAATATCACGAGGAGGGCGAAGATACCCCGCAGGCCACGCGCACGCTCGGCAACCACTGGCCGGTGACCTTCGCCCTGCCGCGTAACGGGCCGTCGGCCACGGCGCGCACCAGCTACTGGTTCGACTATCAGGGCGTACGCATCGCCGTGCTGGACGGCACCTCGGTGCTGGATCTGGGCACCGGCCCGGCACAGGCGCAGTGGCTGGACAAGGTGCTGGCCGACAACCCGCACCCGTGGTCGATCGTGCTGATCCACCAGCCGTTCTTTTCCCCGCGCGCCGATCGCGAGAATCAGAAGCTGGTCGAGCAGGTGCTGCCGGTGATCCGCCGCCACAAGGTCGATCTGGTGCTGCAGGGCCACGACCACACCTACGGCCGGCGCGGCGATGAAGCAGGGCAGGCGACGCCGGTGTTCGTGGTCTCGGTGGCCGGGCCCAAGCAGTACCGGCTCTCGGACATGGCGCGCAAGACCATGCGTCCGGTCGGCGAAGACACCCAGCTCTATCAGGTGCTTCGCATCGACAACCAGAAGTTGCGTTACGAGTCGCGCACCGCCACCGGACGTCTCTACGATGCGTTCGAGCTGGAGCGCGGCAGCGATGGCGGCAAGCGGCTGGTGGAGCAGGAGGCCGGACGCATCGCACCGCGCGATTGCCCGCGCAGCGCAACCCCGAAGGGACGCGCGGACCGGTGCTGGGAGTGAGGTGAGATGACAGCAGCGTGGCGAGGCCAGCCGTGCGGGATGACGAGGCTGTGAGCGAACTTCGGTTCTGGATTGATTGTGCGAATCGGCGGTAGGCGTAACCATTTAAAAATGTGAATTACGTCACACCAATAATGGGACTACTGTTACGGCTGACCGGAGCTCCATCCGGGTAGCCGGCTTCGGTGCGGTGCTTCGGTGGAGGTCTGGTTCCCCCAGCCCCGAGAGCCCCCCATGATTCCCCACGTGTTCCATCTCACTGCGCCGACCAAGCACCTGCTCTGGGAAGAGCGCAAGATCCGGGCCCGCCTGCAGCGGCTGTTGCCGGGCTGGACCTGCAATGTCTGGGACGACGCCGACAACTCCGCACTGATGCGTCGCGCGTTCCCGGAATTCGCCGACCGCTACGAGGCGATACGCTTCGGCGTGATGAAGGCCGACATCGCCCGCTGCGCCTATATGCACAGCTACGGCGGGTTCTATTTCGACACCGACTACAAGCTGCTGCGCACGCTTGGCGCGGACGTACTGGCACAGCAATGCGTGCTGCCGATCGAAGAGGGCGCGCCCGGCAATGAGCAGTTCAAGATCGGCAATGCCGTGTTCGGCTCGGAGGCAGGACATCCGTTCTGGCGCGCCTTCATCGAGCACATCTTCACCACGCATGCGCCTGAGACGCTGGAAGACCACCGGCAGATTCCGATGATCTCCGGCCCGCGCGGGCTGACGCGTTTTTACAACGCGCACGCCGGCGAGTTTGCCGGCATCGTGTTCCCGGCGCGCGATGCGTTCCATCCGGATCGCACCTGGTTCGGGCTCGGCCACCGTGGTGGCACCGTCGCGGTGGGCTCGCACCTGTGCTGGGCGTCCTGGCGCGGCAAGTCGCCACGCCGGGCCGTGACCAATTACCTGCGACGCAAGCTGAGCGCCGTGCCGATCTGACCCGGCCGGGCAGTACATCGCCGCGCGCGACGGCAGGGACGCGCGGTGAGCTTCGGGGCGGCCGCGCACCTGTCCGAGGCGCGCAAGTACTGCCTGCGCCGCCTTGACTTCAAGCGCCTCACAAAACCACGGCGCTCACCGATCAGTGAGCGCAGCCGGTACTCGGAATCGGCGTGCACCGCTCGGATACTGCGCACCGTCCACTACCTGCGGACTGCCCGCCATCTTCTGCGGGTGGATCTCAGGCCGCCTCGGCCTGGGCCTGGCGCGGACCTTCCTTCAGTGCACGTGCGATCAACCCGACCAGCAGATCGAGTTCGTCTTCGTCCATCGCAAAGTGCGGGGTGAAGCGCAGCGAATTCTCGCCGCCATGGATCACGTTGACGCCGCGATGGCGCAGCCACTCTTCGGTAGAACCGGTGCCATAGCACTTGAACTGCGGCGCCAGCTCGCAGGAGAACAGCAAGCCGGTGCCCTGCACCTTGGTGATCAAACCGCCCAGCTCGGACTGCAGTGCCTGCAGCTTGGCGATCGCCTGCGCGCCGCGGGTGCGGATGTTTTCGCGCACCTGCGGGGTGAACAACGCCAGCGTGGCGCAGGCGACATCCAGCGCACGCGGATTGGTGGTCATGGTGTTGCCGTAGGTGCCCTTGCGGTACACCTGCGCGGCGTGTTCGGTCACCGCCAGCACCGACAGCGGGTACTGCGCGGCGTTGAGCGCCTTGGAATAGGTCTCCAGGTCCGGCGGGTCGAGCTGCTCGAAGCCGGGGTAATCCACCACCGACAGCACGCCGTGCGCGCGCAGGCCGGCCTGGATCGAATCCACCAGCAGCAGGCTGCCATGCAGGCGGGTCAGTTCGCGCGCTGCGGCATAGAACGCGGCCGGCAATGCGCGGCCCGGGTCGCCTTCGCCCATCACCGGCTCCAGGAACACTGCCTCGATGAACCAGTGATTGCGCGCGGCCTCGTCGAAGGCGCGCTGCAGCGCCGCCACGTCGTACGGCGCGATCGCGATCACCGAGTCTTCGTCGCGGTAGCTGGCCAGGTACTTGGTGTAGGTCTTGCGGCTGGAATCGGAATACAGGCCGGGGCGGTCGGTACGGCCATGGAAGCTGCCCTTGACCACCACGCGCTTGATGCTGGCACCGGCGTGGCGCGCGCCCGGGTCGGTGTGCAGCTTGGCGTTGGTGTCGACGATGCGCGCGGCCAGGCCGACCGCTTCGGAGCCCGAATTGAGACACATGAAGCGTGCGAACGGACAGCCGCCGCGGGTATGGCCGATCTCGGCGCGCAGGGCGCGGTCGAGCCGGCGCTGCGCCAGGCTGGGGGTCATCACGTTGGCCATCACCTGCGGACGCGCCATCGCCTCGAGCACCGGCGCGGGGGTGTGGCCGAAGCCAAGCATGCCGTAGCCGCCGGCGTCGTACAGCACCGCGCCCTTGAGCGTGATCACCCAGGGCCCGCGCGCGGCCAGCGCCACGTACGGGGTCACCGCATCGTCGGCGTAGAAATTGATGAAGCCGTCCTGCACCGCACTGATCTGGGCGTCTTCGTCCAGGTCCAGCAGGTCGGCGGCCTCCGCGCGCACCTGCGCGTACTCGGCGGCCGCGGCGTCGATGGCGCGTGCCAGATCCGGGTGGTTGGCGGCCAGACGCACGATGCTGGCATCGTCCAGGCCATCGGTCAGGCGGCGGCCGGCGTGGGCACGCAGCGGGGCGAGCGGGGCGGGGACGGACATGGCGCATCTCCTGCAAGGTGGCGTTCCCTTCCTATTATCGGCAGAAGATCGGCGTTTGGCAGCGTGAATCCGGGCAGGAAGTCGGGTATTTTCGTCGAATCGACGAACCAATTGGGCAAAAGTGAAAATCACTCCCTCCGACGAACGCCTGCTGTCGCTGCTGCGCGAGGACGCGCGCGCCTCCACCGCGCAGATTGCGCGCCGGCTCGGGCTGTCGCGTACCACCGTGCAGAGCCGGATCGAAAAACTCGAACGCGACGGCGTGATCAGCGGCTACACCGTGCGCACCCACGACGCCTACGAACAGGGTCGCATCCGCGCGCATATCCTGATCACCGTGCTGCCCAAGAAGATGCCAGCCGTGGTCAAGGCGCTGCGCGACATCCCGCAGGTGCGCCTGCTGCACTCGGTCAGCGGCGCCTACGACCTGATCGCCCTGGGCGTGGTCGGCGGCGTCAACGAGATGGACGTACTCACCGACGCCATCGGCGCGATCGACGGTGTCGAGCGCACGACGACGTCGATCATTTTGTCAACGAAATTTGAGCGGTGAGGGGCGGGGAATCGGGAGTGGGGAATCGGGAATCGGGAGAGCATGATCCGGTGACCGAAGCCCTTACTGCGCAAAGCGGCCCGCTTTTACGATTCCCGATTCCCGATTCTCCATTCCCGGCCGCAGTTACAATATCCGGCTCCTCAGCCATCCGATCCTGCGGCCTTGAAGAAGTCCGATTTCAACTATTCGCTGCCCGACGAGCTGATTGCCCAGGCGCCTTTGGCCGAGCGGGCGGCCAGCCGCTTGCTGGTGGTGCCGCCGTCGCCGCAGGCGCTGGTCGACCGGCAGGTGCGGGATCTGCCCGAGCTGCTGCAGCCGGGCGATCTGCTGATCTTCAACGATACCCGGGTGATCCCGGCGCGGCTGTTCGGGCAGAAGGCCAGTGGCGGGCGGGTGGAAATCCTGATCGAGCGCCTGCTCGGCGAGCGCGAGGCGCGGGTGCAGATCGGCGCCAGCAAGTCGCCCAAGGCCGGCAGTCGGATCGCGCTGGATGCCGGTGGCCAGGCCGAGGTGCTGGGCCGCGACGGCGAGTTCTATTTGCTGCGCTTCGAGATCCCCACGCCGCTGGAGCACTGGTTGCTGGAAGCCGGGCGCCTGCCGCTGCCGCCGTACATCCGCCGCGAGCCGGGGGTGGAAGACCGCGAGCGCTACCAGACCGTGTTCGCGCGCGAAGTCGGCGCGGTGGCTGCCCCCACCGCCGGCCTGCATTTCGACGAGGCGTTGCTGGCGCGGTTGCGCGAGCGTGGGGTGGAGTTCGGCCATGTCACCTTGCATGTGGGCGCCGGCACCTTCCAGCCGGTACGCGTGGATGCGCTCGACCAGCACGTGATGCACACCGAGTGGCTCAATGTCGGCGCCGCGCTGGTCGAGCAGGTGCGCCGCACCCGGGCCCGCGGCGGCCGCGTCATCGCGGTGGGAACCACCGTGGTGCGCTCGCTGGAAAGCGCCTGGCGCACCAGCGATGCCGCGCCCGAAGGCGAACTGCTGCCGTTTGCCGGCGAAACCCAGATCTTCATCCTGCCCGGCTACCGCATCCGCAGCGTCGACGCGATGGTCACCAATTTCCATCTGCCCGAAAGCACGCTGCTGATGATGGTCTCGGCCTTCGCCGGCCGCGAGCGCATCTTCGCCGCCTATCAACACGCCATCGAACAGCGCTATCGCTTCTTTTCCTACGGCGATGCGATGTTGCTGTGGAGCAGGGAATCGGGAATCGGGAATGGGGAATCGTAGAGCGGCATCCGCCGAACGATCAGCCACCTGCCAACCGCTCTTCCGATTCCCAAATCCCGATTCCCCATTCCCGGCCTTTCAATGTCCCGACTCCAGTTCCAGCTTCAAGCCACCGACGGCCATGCCCGGCGTGGGCGTCTGACCTTTCCGCGTGGCACCGTCGAGACGCCGGCGTTCATGCCGGTGGGCACCTATGGCTCGGTCAAGGGCATCCTGCCCGAGCAGATCCGCGCGCTGGGTGCGGAGATCATCCTGGGCAATACCTTCCACCTGTATCTGCGCCCGGGCCTGGATGTGATCGGCGATCACGGCGGGTTGCACGGGTTTGCGCGCTGGGACGGGCCGATCCTCACCGATTCGGGCGGGTTCCAGGTGTTTTCGCTGGCGCATCGCCGCAAGATCACCGAGCAGGGCGTGACCTTCGCCTCGCCCACCGATGGTGCGCGGGTGTTCCTGGGCCCGGAAGAGAGCATGCAGATACAGAAGGTGCTCGATTCGGACATCGTGATGATCTTCGACGAATGCACGCCGTACCCGGCCACCGAAGAGGTGGCGCGGCGCTCGATGGAGCTGAGCCTGCGCTGGGCGCAACGCTCGCGGCAGGCGCATGACGGGCTGGGCAACGACGCGGCGCTGTTCGGCATCGTGCAGGGCGGGGTGCATCCGGACCTGCGCAGCCGCTCGCTGGACGGACTGCAGGGCATCGGTTTCGACGGCTACGCCATCGGCGGGCTGGCGGTGGGCGAGCCGGAACATGAGCGCAACGCGATGCTGGAACACCTGCATCCGCGCCTGCCGGCCGACCGCCCGCGCTATCTGATGGGCGTGGGCCGGCCGGAGGACTTGGTCGAAGGCGTGGCGCGTGGCGTGGACATGTTCGACTGCGTGATGCCCACCCGCAATGCGCGCAACGGGCATTACTTCACCTCCTTCGGCACCGTGCGCATCCGCAACGCCAAGTACGAGCGCGACCTGGACACCATCGAGCCGGGCTGCGGCTGCCATGCCTGCAGCAGCGGCTACACACGTTCCTACCTGCGCCACCTGGACCGTTGCAACGAGATGCTGGCGCCGATGCTGGGCACCCTGCACAACCTTTGGTACTACGAGAAGTTGATGGCCGACCTGCGCGCGGCGATCGCCTCGGGAACCTTTGCCGAGTTCCGGCGGTCCTTCTATGCGGCACGCGGCGCCATCACGCCGCCGTTGCCGGGGGAAACCAGCTGAGACCGGCCGTCCGCGCCCTTGCGCGGACGGTTTGGAACCTGCATGGCATAATTCCCGGCTGTTCCGCTCCGGCGGTACCTGAATAGCGAGCGGCCGGTTGGCGCGCTGGCACCCAAACTAGGATGCACTGAATGAATCTGCTCGATTTCCTGATCCCCGTCGCCCAGGCGCAGGCCACTGGCGGCGCGCCGGCGCCCGGCCCGATGGGAGGCCTGTCCACCTTCGCGTTGCCGATCATCCTGATCGCGGTCATGTACTTCCTGATGATCCGCCCGCAGATGAAGCGCCAGAAGGAGCACAAGTCGCTGCTGGACAAGCTGGCGCGCGGCGACGAAGTCATCACCTCCGGCGGCGTGGCGGGCGTGATCACCGATATCGGCGACAACTTCATCACCGTGGAAGTGGCCGACAACGTGCGCATCCGCGTGCAGAAGAGTGCCGTGGGCCACGTGCTGCCCAAGGGCACGCTGAAGTCTGCCAACTAAGCGGCAACCAACCCGCTGCGTCCACTGTCAGGTGGGCGCAGTCGGTGCCGCGAACCGGCGTTGACCGCCGCATCCACCTGACGACCGCTGGCGACGTTGTGTTGGCCGCTTGAAGTCGTTCTCACTGCTAGGCGCGCCGCCGGGATGGTGTCGCGCGGGACTGTCGCAATGCTCGAATTTCCTCGCTGGAAGTATTTCCTGATCCTGCTGGTGCTGGCGGTCAGCGCGTTGTACGCGTTGCCCAACATCTACCAGAAGGACCCGTCCGTGCAGATCACCGCCAGCCGCGGTGCCCAGCTCGACGACGCCTTGCGCAGCCGCATCGACGCCGACCTCAAGGCCGCCGGCATCACGCCGAAGGCCGTCACCCGGGAAGGCGACAGCCTGATGGTGCGCCTGCCCAACCTGCAGGCACAGACCCGCGCCAACGACGTGCTGCGCCAGCAACTGGGCGAGAACTACACGGTAGCGCTGAATCTGGCCTCGACCGTGCCGGACTGGCTGGCCAAGCTGGGCGGCCGGCCGATGGTGCTGGGCCTGGACCTGGTCGGCGGCGTGCACTTCGCCATGCAGGTGGACCAGAAGGCCGCGCTGGAAAAGCGCCTGGACGGCTTTGCCGAAGACATCCGCACCACGCTGCGCGATGGCCGTATTGCCTACCGCTCGGTCGAGCGCCGCGGCGACAACAGCATCCAGGTCAGCCTGAGCGAGGGCGCCAGCGTCGACGCCGCGCGCACCGCGCTGGCCAAGTCGCAGCCGACCCTGACCTACGACGTCAGCGGCCAGAACATCTCGGTCAAGGTGCCGGAGGCCGAACTCAAGCAGATCGCCAGTGGCGCGATCGAGCAGAACCTCACCACCTTGCGCAACCGCGTCAACGCGCTGGGCGTGTCCGAACCGACCATCCAGCGCCAGGGCGAGGACCGCATCGTGGTCGAACTGCCCGGCCTGCAGGACACCGCCGAGGCCAAGCGCCTGATCGGCGCCACCGCCTCGCTGGAATTCCGCGCGGTGGTCGAAGGCAATGCCGAAGACGCCGTGCGCAGCGGCAGCATCCCGCCCGAAGCCAAGGTCTACCGCGTGCGCGATACCGGCGCGCCGGTGCTGCTCAACAAGCGCGCGCTGGTGACCGGCGACCAGATGGTCAGCGCCAGCGTCAGCACCGACCAGAACGGCATGCCGGCGGTGGCGGTGACGCTCAACAACGTCGCCGGCCAGCGCATGCTCGACTACACCAGCGCCAACGTCGGCAAGCTGATGTCGGTGGTCTACATCGAGCGCATTCCCACCGTCAGCATGGTCGACGGCAAGGAAGTGCGCAGCGTGCGGGTCAAGGAAGAGGCGTTGTCGCCGACCCGCATCGCCGGCGTGTTCGGCAAGAACTTCCAGACCACCGGTCTGGAAAAGACCGAAGCCGAGAACCTGGCCAAGCTGCTGAAATCCGGTTCGCTGGCGGCACCGATGGATTTCGTCGAGGAATACGTGATCGGCCCGAGCCTGGGCGCGGAGAACGTGGAGCGCGGCGTCACCGCGGTGATCTACTCGTTCCTGTTCACGCTGGTGTTCTTCACCGTCTACTACCGCGTGTTCGGCGCGATCACCTCGGTGGCGCTGCTGTTCAACCTGCTGATCGTGGTGGCGGTGATGTCGCTGTTCGGTGCCACCATGACGCTGCCGGGGTTTGCCGGCCTGGCCTTGTCGGTGGGCCTGTCGGTGGACGCCAACGTGCTGATCAACGAGCGTATCCGCGAGGAGCTGCGACTGGGCGTGCCGGCCAAATCGGCGATTGCCGCCGGGTATGAAAAGGCCGGCGGCACCATCCTGGACGCCAACCTCACCGGTCTGATCGTGGCGGTGGCCTTGTACGCGTTCGGCACCGGCCCGCTGAAGGGCTTCGCGCTGACCATGATGATCGGTATCTTCGCCTCGATGTTCACCGCGATCACCGTGTCGCGTGCGCTGGCGGTGCTGATCTACGGCCGCCGCAAGAAGCTGAAGACCGTCGCCATCTGAGATGCGAGTCCGGCCTTGCCCCCGCAGCGCGCTGCAGGCGGCGGGGGATGAATCCCTTCGCAAGCGTTGCGCATCCTGACGGTGCGCAACGTCTAAACGGAAGATCTTTTCCATGAAATTGTTCCCGCTCCATCTCATTCCCAACGACACCAAGATCGACTTCATGCGCCTGCGCAAGCCGGTGCTGATCCTGATGCTGGTGATCGCGGTAGCCTCGGTCGGCGTCATCGTCGGCAAGGGCTTCAACTACGCACTGGAATTCACCGGCGGCACGCTGGTGCAGACCTCGTTCCAGAAGACCGTGGACGTGGACCAGGTGCGCGAGCAGCTGGCCAAGGCCGGCTTCGAGAACGCCCAGGTGCAGAACGCGCGCGGCGGCAACGAAGTGATGATCCGCCTGCAGGCGCGCGAGCAGCACAACAACCGCGACGATGCCGCAACCACCGTCGCCGAAGAAGTGCGCAAGGCGGTCAGCACCGCGCAGAACCCCGCCACTGTGCAGCCGGGCGAATTCGTCGGCCCGCAGGTCGGCAAGGATCTGGCCTTGAACGGCGTGTACGCCACCGTGTTCATGCTGGTGGGCTTTCTGATCTATATCGCCTTCCGCTTCGAGTGGAAGTTCGCAGTGGTCGCCAGCCTGACCGCCTTGTTCGACCTACTGGTCACCGTGGCCTTCGTGTCGCTGACCGGCCGCGAGTTCGACCTGACCGTGCTGGCCGGCCTGTTGTCGGTGATGGGCTTTGCGATCAACGACATCATCGTGGTGTTCGACCGCGTGCGCGAAAACTTCCGCGCGTTGCGGGTGGAGCCGCTGGAAGTGCTGAACCGCTCGATCAACCAGACGCTGTCGCGCACGGTGATCACCGCGGTGATGTTCTTCCTGTCGGCACTGGCGTTGTACATCTACGGCGGCGAATCGATGGAAGGTCTGGCCGAGACGCACATGATCGGCGCGGTGATCGTGGTGATCTCCTCGGTGATCGTGGCAGTGCCGATGCTGAGCATCGGGCCGTTCGCCGTCACCAAGCAGGATCTGCTGCCCAAGGCCAAGGACGTGGAAGCGCTGGCGCGTCGTCCCTGATTGGTCATCGATCTTCGATCACGAAAAAACCGCGCACTGCGCGGTTTTTTCGTTTTGGCGCATCGAGCAGGGCAGCCCAACGCGTCGTAGGAGCGCGCCAGAGCGCGACCGGGCTTTATCGGGAATGCTTCATCGCGCCCGGGTGCGCTCCTACCGGGCCAAGCGAGCGGGCTGGCTAAAACCCGCCGGACCCAGCTCAGCCGTGCAACGCAATGCGTCGTAGGAGCGCGCCAGAGCGCGACCGGGCTTTATCGGGAATGCCTCATCGCGCTCAGGCGCGCTCCTACCGAGCTAGGTAAGTGCGCTGCAACGTCCTGCAACGCACGCACCGATCCTCGCGGACTCACAGATTCCAGTCGATCCGCATGCCTGCGATCAGCGCGTTCTTCAGATCGTTGGTGCGCGTCGGCTCGTTGAACTGGTCGGGGTTGATCACGTAATGCAGGTTCGGGGCGATGCGCAGGCGCTTGGTGACCTGGATGCCGTAGCTCAGCTCCATCATGATCTGGTTGTCGGCCGGGGTGCCGGTGCCGCCGGCCGAGGCGCGGGCCAGGCGCAGGTTTTCGATCGCCTCGTCGCTGTACTTCTGCTGGGTGATCACGAAGGCAATGTTGTCTTGCGGGCGGCTGGCGAAGGTGCCTTTCTGCACCAGGCCGAGCTGCACGAAATGGTCTTCGATGGCCTGGCCGCCGGTGCTCTTGAGGATGGCGCCGAACACGGTCAGGCCGCGGGCGCCGGACGGATCCGGATTGGTGACCTGTTGTTCGAAGCGGGCGAACATGCCCGAGCGGCCCTGCTTGTTTTCGTAGCCCAGGCCGCTGAGCACGGCCGGGTTGCCGTTGCGGTCGCGCAGCGGGTCGGTGTAGTCGGAGTTGTCCTGCCAGCCGCCCAGTTCGTACATCGCGGCCATGCTGCCGTCGCCGCCCTTGTTCTTGTAGCCGACCGCGTAAGGCACCACCACGCCGGTGGTGTCGTCGGTGCTCCACTTCAGGCCGTGCTGGCCGTCCTGGGCCTGCACCGGGTTGACCTCGTAGGCGCCCACATGCACGTAGACCTTGGGCGTGACCCAGGCGGTGGCATGCGCGGCCCAGCTGGACACCGGCCAGTAGGTGAAGTTGCTGGTGCGGAACACGAAGGTGGGGTTGCCGCAGGCCGAGTTGCCCTGGAAGTACTGGCACAGGTCCGAGCCGAGGAAGTGGATGTTGGCCACGCTGCGGCCGGCTTCCAGTTCCAGGCGGTCGTCGAACAGTTTCTGCAGCAGGGTGAAGTTGGCCAGCCGCGTGCCCTGGCCGCCGTAGATCTCCTGCACCGAGGTGCTGTTGCCGATGCTGCTGTTGGCCAGGTTGGTGCCGTGGCGGTTGGTGACGTACAGCTTGACGGTGGCGCCGCCCCAGCCGAACAGGCGGTCCATGTCGACATCGGTACCGACCATCAGCTGGCCGGCATAGGCATCGCCGTTCTTACGGCCGCCATCGATCATCGAGGCGGCTTCGCCGGTGTAACCCAGCTTGAGCTTGAAGGCATCGGCGGCATCCTGCGCGTGGGCGAGCGGGGTCAGCGCCAGTGCCAGCGACAGGCACAGCAGGCGGGGACGGGCATGGCGGGGGGCGAGGACGGTCATGGCAGGACTCCGAACGAAGGTAGGCGTGGCCGGGTGGCGAACGCGACAACTAGGGGATGGGTAAGCCGCTGGCCGCGCACGAAGGTGCGCAGCGCAGCGATGAAACCAGTCAGGGGTGGAGCGGGGCGGCGATCAGGCGTGGCGCATGCGCGGGCGGCACGCGGCAATGGCGAGGTGGCCGAAGGTCAGGCGACCACGTCGGCCACCGGCTTCTTGAGCAGGCGCAGTGCCACCGCGGTGACCACCACGCCGACCACCAGGGCCAGCACGTAATTGAGCAGGTGGGTCACCGCGTTGGGGATCAGCAGCACGAAGATGCCGCCGTGCGGTGCCTTCAACTCGGCGCCGGCGGTCATCGAGATCGCGCCGGCCACGGCCGAGCCGATCACCAGCGCCGGGATGGTGCGCAGCGGGTCGCGCGCGGCATACGGAATCGCCCCTTCGGTGACGAAGGCCAGCCCGAGCACGCCGGCAGCCGTGGCCGAGCCGCGCTCTTCCACGGTGAAACGGTTGCGGAACACCCAGGTGGCCAGCGCGATGCCCAGCGGCGGGGTCATGCCGGCCACCATGGCGGCGGCCATCGGGGTGTAGACCTGGCTGGCGATCAGGCCGGTGGAGAACGCATAGGCGGCCTTGTTGACCGGCCCGCCCATGTCGAAGGCCATCATGCCGCCGAGCAACAGGCCCAGCAGCAGCGCGCTGCTGCCCTGCATGCCGCGCAGCCAGGCGGTGAGCCAGGCCAGCAGGTCGGCCACCGGTTGGCCGAACACGTACATCATCGCCAGGCCGACCAGCAGCGTGCCCAGCACCGGTAGGATCAGCACCGGCTTGAGTCCTTCCAGATTGCGCGGCAGGCGGATGTAGCGGTTGAGCGCGGCCACGCCGTAGCCGGCGATGAAGCCGGCGATGATGCCGCCGAGGAAGCCGGCATTGAGGTTGGCCGCGACCAGGCCGCCGATCATGCCGGGCGCGATGCCGGGGCGGTCGGCGATGGAGTAGGCGATATAACCGGCCAGCGCGGGCACCATCAGGGTGAAGCCGGCCTTGGCGCCGATCTGGAACAGCGACCAGGCCAGCGTGCCCTGGTGCGCATCGTCGCCGGCATAGATGCCACCGAGCGCGAATGCCAGCGCGATCAACAAGCCGCCGGCGGTGACGAAGGGCAGCATGAACGACACGCCGGTCATCAGGTGCTTGTAGGCGCCGGTGCGGCCGTTGCCGGTGTTTTCGGCCTTGGCGGCGCCCGCGACCGGCGCCGCGCCGCCGTGCACGCCGGCTTCGGCCAGCGCTTTCTGGATCAAGGCCGGGCCGTCGTTGATGGCCGGCTTGGTGCCGCTCTTGAACAGGCGCTTGCCGCCGAAGCGGGCCAGGTCGACTTCGCGATCGGCGGCGATCAGCACCAGATCGGCATCGCGGATTTCCGCGTCGGTCAGGGCGTCCTGCGCGCCGACCGAGCCCTGGGTTTCCACGCGGATCTGGTAGCCGAGTTTTTTCGCGGCCTGCTGCAGGCCTTCGGCGGCCATGAAGGTGTGCGCGATGCCGGTGGGGCAGGAGGTGATCGCAACGATGCGCTTGCTGGCCGCGCTGCCTGCGGCAGCCGATGCATTGGCGGCAGCCGGTGCGGCGAGCTGGTTCACCGCGGCGGCCGGGTCGTCCAGTACCGCGCCCAGGCTCAGGCGCAGCAGCTGCGCGTCGCCGAAGCGGGCGGTGTCGGCATCGGCGTCGCCGATCACCAGCACCTGGCTGGCGGCGCTGGCCAGTTCGCCCGGCAATGCGCCGAGCACGCCCTGGTCGCTGCGGATTTCGATCGTCACGCTGCGCCCTGCGGCGGTGGCCGCGCGGCGCAGCGCTTCGGCCGCCAGGACGGCTTCGGTGCTGCGGTCGCCAGCGGCGATGACCACGATGGAAGAGGACATGCAAATCTCCTGCGTTGTTCGGTCGCCGGCAAGCGCCGGCGGGATACGTGGTGTCTTGCGCAAAACACCGGCGCGCTGGCACTGCCAGCGTTCGCGCCGGCGGTGGTGCTACGAGAGCGGGTCGATGACGATCTCGCCGGCGAGCTTGCGTACCTGCTGCGGGTTCAGCCGGCGCGCATCGCCGCTTTCCAGCCGACTGAGCGAGAACGCGGTCGCCAGCCGTGCGCAACTTTCCAGACCGGTGGACTCGCCAAGCAGCGCGGCGGCCAGGCCGGCCACCATCGCGTCACCGGCGCCCACGCTGCTGCCCTGCGCCAGCCGCGGCGGGCGCGCGATCAGGCGCTGGTCGCGCTGCACGAACAGGGCGCCTTCGGTCCCCATCGAAATGACCACCAGCTGGATACCGCGTGCGATCAGTTCGTGCGCGGCGGCGCTGAGGGCGGCACGGTCGCTCAGTGGGCGGCCGGTCCAGGCTTCCAGCTCGTGGCGGTTCGGCTTGACCGCGTACGGCAGCGCCTGGCGCGCGGCACCGAGTGCGGCCACCAGCGGCGCGCCACTGGTGTCCAGCAGCACGCGCGCACCGGCGGCGCTGGCCTGGGCCTGCAACTGCGCCCAGCTGTCGTCCGGCAGGCCGGCCGGTAGGCTGCCCGACAGCACCACCGGCAGGCCGGGGCGCAGCAGCGGGGCGAGGTGATCGGCCACGCCCTGCAGGTGCGGCTGGCCCAGGCGCAGGCCGGGCAGGTTGATGTCGGTAGTGTCGTTGCTGCGCGCTTCGACCAGCTTGAGGTTGGTACGGGTCTCGCCGGCCACGCGCTGGCAGTGATCGGCAATGCCGCGCTCGCGGAACAGCGCCTCGAACACGCCGGCATTGCCGACCCCGAGCACGCCGAGCGCGGCGACCTGGCTGCCCCAGTCGGCCAGACAGGCGGCCACGTTGATGCCCTTGCCGCCGGCATCGTTGCGCACGCTGCTGGCGCGATGCACCGCGCCCGGCTGCAGGCTGTCGAGCTGGATGGTCTGGTCGATCGCCGGGTTCAGCGTCACCGTGATGGCATGCAGGTTCATGCCTGGCCCTCGCGCTGCGCTTCCAGGGCGCGCACCTGCTCTGCGGTTTCGCAGTTCAGCGCCTGCTCGGCCAGCTGCTGCAGCGTGCTCAGCGCGGTGCCGCGCAGGCGTGCCTTGACCGCCGGGATGTCGTTGGGCGTCATCGACAGTTCCTGCACGCCCAGTCCGGCCAGCAGGCTGGCGCCGAACGGATCGCCGGCCAGACCGCCGCACACGCCGACCCAGCGGTCGTGTTTGCGCGCACCTTCAATCGTGCTGCGGATCATGCGCAGCACCGCCGGGTGCAGGCTGTCGGCTTCGGCGGCCAGCTCCGGGTTCTGGCGGTCGATCGCCAGCACGTACTGGGTCAGGTCGTTGGTGCCGATCGAGAAGAAGTCCGCATGGCGCGCCAGTACGTCGGCCTGTGCGGCGGCGGCGGGCACCTCGATCATGATGCCGATCGGCACCTCGGGCGCGTCGAGTTCGGCGCGGATGCGCGCGCAGATGGCGCGCAGGGTGATCAGCTCCGGCACCGAGGTGATCATCGGGAACATGATCGACAGCCGCGCCCCGTCCTTGGCGGCGCGGTACAGCGCACGCAGTTGCGGTTCGAGCAGGTCCGGGCGACGCAGCAGCAGGCGCGCGCCGCGGACGCCCAGGAACGGGTTTTCCTCGTGCGGCAGCTCCAGATGCGCCACCTGCTTGTCGCCGCCGATGTCCAGTGCGCGCACGATCAGCGGGCGGCCATCCAGCGCCTGCGCCATCGCCAGGTAGGTTGCGTGCTGCTCGTCCTCGCTGGGCGTGCTGCCGCTTTCCAGGAACAGGAATTCGGTCCGCATCAGGCCGACGCCTTCGGCGCCCTGGGTCAGCGCCATCGCAACCTGGTCTGGCAGGTTGACGTTGGCGCCGATGTCGATGTGGTGGCCGTCGCTGGTTTCGGCTGGCAATGCGCGCTGCGCGGCCTCGCGCTCGCGGATCGCCTGCTGCTCGGCGATATGCGTGCGCGCCGCATCCAGGTCCAGCTCGGACGGGTTGATGTACAGCCGCCCGCTGCTGCCGTCGATGATGGCGGTGACGCCGTCTTCGATATCCATGAGTTGGCCGCCGGCCGCGACCAGCGCCGGCAGGCCGAGCGTGCGCGACAGGATCGCGGTATGCGAGGTCGGCCCGCCTTGGGCAGTGGCCAGGCCGAGCACGCGTGCGGTGTCCAGGTTGGCGGTGTCCGACGGCGACAGATCGCCGGCCAGCAGGATGCAGGGCTGCTCCGGCAGGTCGGTCAGGCCGGCGCCGGCGGCGGCCGGGTCGAGCTGGGCCAGCACGCGGCGGCCGACATCGCGCAGGTCGGCCGCGCGGCCGGCCAGCACCGGGTTGCCGAGTGCGGCCAGTCCCGAGGCGATCTGTTCCACCGCCTGGTGCCACGACCACGCCACGCCGTGGCCTTCGACCATCAGCTGGCAGGTGCGGGTGATCAGGTCGGTGTCGTTGAGCAGTTCGGCCTGGGCCTTGAAGATCGCCGCGTCCGAGGCGCCGAGCCGGCGCTGGGTATCGTCCTGGATCGCCGCCAGCTGCTGGCGGGTGCGGGTCAGCGCGTCGTGCAGCAGCGCGCCGCCATCGCCCAGGCCGACCGGTTGATCGGCCACCTCGGTCTGCGCCGCGCGCAGCCGGTGCACGATGCCGATCGCCACGCCCGGGCTGGCGCCGATGCCGACGATGGCTGGTTGCGCCTGTGGCGGCGTCCAGCCGGCCACCGGGGCGGCGCGGCGTTGCGCGGCACGCTCGGCATCGGCCTTTTCCTGCGCGGTCAGGCTGTCCATCACTGCGCGCAGGCGCTTGAGCAGCGCACCCGCATCAGTGCCTTCGGCCGAGACGGTGATGCTGTCGCCGGCACGCAGGCCCAACTGCAGCAGGCCGACCAGGCTCTTGGCATCGGCGGCCTGGTCGCCGGCGCGCACCTGGGCGCGCGCCGAGAAACCGCGCGCCGTCTCGGCCCAACGGGTGGCCGGGCGGGCGTGCAGGCCGCTGGGGTAGGCAATGGTCCACTCGAAGGATTCGGCCAGATCGGTGGCCGGCGCGGCGCTGGTGTCGGGTGCGCGGTCGCCGGTCAAGGCCGCCACGATCACGCCGGGGTCGTCGGTGGTGAACAGCGCTTCCAACTGGGCCGGGTCCTGGATCAGGCGGGTCAGCCGGCGCAGCAGGGTGATGTGGGTGTCGGACTGGGCGGCGATGCCGACCACCAGCCGGGTGGTCTGGCCCGGGTTCCACTCCACGCCCTCGGGCAACTGCAGCACGGCGATGCCGTCGCGGCGCACCAGGTGGCGGTCTTCGCCGACGCCGTGCGGGATCGCCAGGCCGTGGCCGAGGAAGGTGTTCGCCAGGCCTTCGCGGCGCCGCATGCTGGCGTCGTAGCCCGGCGTCACGCAGCCGGCGGCGACCAGCAACTGGGCGGCCTGCGCGATGGCGTCATCCTTGTCGCGGGCATGCGCACGCAGGCGCACGAGTTCGGGGGTGACGGGGGCGGCTGGCGACGGAGAGGACAAGACGGACTCCGGGGGTGGGGACGGGCTGGGCAGTATAGTGGGAACGTTCCCACGTTCCAGGTCAATGTGCGCTGCACAAAAACGTTGTAGTGCTTTCGGGTTAGCATCGAATCAGACACGGCGCCTGGCCCCAGGTGCGCAAATGGAGCGGGAACGGTCCCAGTGAGTATCAGCATCAATGACGTGGCCCGGGTGGCCGGGGTTTCCAAATCGACGGTCTCGCGCGCGTTGGGTACTGGCCCGGTCAGCGAGGAGGTGCGGGCCAAGGTCGAGGCGGCGGTGCGCCAGACCGGCTACCGGCCCAACCTGATGGCGCGGCGCCTGCGATCGCAGCAGTCCGGCATCCTGGGGGTGATCGTCGCCGACATCCGCAACCCGTACTTCACCGCGCTGATCCGCGCGGTGGAGGAGGTGGCCTATCGCGCCGGCATGCGCGTGACCCTGTGCAATACCGACGAAGACCCCGAGCGCGAGGCGCTGTACCTGCAATTGATGCAGGAAGAACGCATCACCGGGCTGATCTTCGCGCCGACCCGCAGCACGGTCGGGCGCATGCACGAGCTGGTGCTGGACTACCCGACCGTGCTGGTGGACCGCGCCGGCCCCGGCAGCCGCTACGACAGCGTGGTGCTGGACAACGCCGCGGCCATGGGCGAGCTGGTCGCGCATCTGCAGGCGCAGGGGTATCGGCGCATCGGCGGGCTGTTCGGTACCAGTACCACCGCGACCGAACGCCGCAACGGCTATCTGGCCGCGATGGCGGTGCCGGGGCTGACGCCAGCCTACCGCGAAGTGGCGCCCACCGCCGAAGCGGCGATCGCCGAAGTCGGCCAATGGCTGGCCGGCGCTGACCGCCCCGACGCCATCGTGACCAGTAACAGCCTGTTGTTGATGGGCGCGCTCAAGGCCGCCCGCACCGCCGGTCTGCGCATCCCCGACGACCTGGCCCTGGCCGGCTTCGACAACGAGCGCTGGACCGACCTGGTCGAGCCAGGCATCACGGTGGTCGAGCAACCGGTCGAAGACATGGGCCGCGCGGCGATGTCGCTGCTGCTGGAGCGTTTGAGCAATCCGCAGCTGCCGATCCGCCGCATGGTGATGACCGGCCGCTGCGTGGTCCGCGGCTCCACTGGCGCACGCCCGCGCACCTAGCCGCCCTCGTCGTAGGAGCGCACCCGGGCGCGACGGGCGTTACCGGTACAGCCCATCGCGCCCAGGGGCGCTCCTACGAAGGCGTGGCGGTCGTTGCGGATCGCGCTGTGCGGGTTTTGCCCAAGCACGCCATGTCACCAATCCCCGCCACCCCTTAGGAGCGCACCAGGGCGCGAGGGGCGTTACCGGTGAGGCTCATCGCGCCCATGGGCGCTCCTACGACGGCGTGGCGGTCGTTGTGGATCGCGCTGTGCGGGTTTTGCCCAAGCACGCCATGTCACCAATCCCCGCCACCCCTTAGGAGCGCACCAGGGCGCGAGGGGCGTTACCGGTGAGGCTCATCGCGCCCATGGGCGCTCCTACGACGGCGTGGCGGTCGTTGTGGATCGCGCTGTGCGGGTTTTGCCCAAGCACGCCATGTCACCAATCCCCGCCACCCCTTAGGAGCGCACCAGGGCGCGAGGGGCGTTACCGGTGAGGCTCATCGCGCCCATGGGCGCTCCTACGACGGCGTGGCGGTCGTTGTGGATCGCGCTGTGCGGGTTTTGCCCAAGCACGCCATGTCACCAATCCCCGCCACCCCTTAGGAGCGCACCAGGGCGCGAGGGGCGTTACCGGTGAGGCTCATCGCGCCCATGGGCGCTCCTACGACGGCGTGGCGGTCGTTGTGGATCGCGCTGTGCGGGTTTTGCCCAAGCACGCCATGTCACCAATCCCCGCCACCCCTTAGGAGCGCACCAGGGCGCGAGGGGCGTTACCGGTGAGGCTCATCGCGCCCATGGGCGCTCCTACGACGGCGTGGCGGTCGTTGTGGATCGCGCTGTGCGGGTTTTGCCCAAGCACGCCATGTCACCAATCCCCGCCACCCCTTAGGAGCGCACCAGGGCGCGAGGGGCGTTACCGGTGAGGCTCATCGCGCCCAGGGGCGCTCCTACGACGGCGTGGCGGTCGTTGCGGATCGCGCTGTGCGGGTTTTGCCCAAGCACGTCATGTCACCAATCCCCGCCACCCCGTAGGAGCGCACCCGGGCGCGATGGGCGTTACCGGTACAGCCCGTCGCGCCCGGGTGCGCTCCTACGGGACATCACGGGCGCGCAAACAAAAAAAGCCCGCTTCCGGCGTAATGCTGTTCACTTAAGCAATTGAGTTACCGAAAATCTGGTATCAGACCTCTGGTATCGGATTTTTTGTGTCCCTTCAACAGCAGCTGTTCGACCTTGGCGATCTGTTCAACTTCTCCGACCTGAGCACGTTTACGCAGAATATTCCGGTGGAGTGGGTGGCCAGCGCGCTGGAACTGTCTTCCAAGGCCAGCATCCGGCGTCGGCGTCTTCCCAGTGATCAGGTGTTGTGGCTTGTCCTGGGCATGGCGTTGTTCCGTGACGAACCGGTGCACGAGGTCGCACGTCGTTTGAACAT
>NZ_JZEF01000001.1:869457-1301316 GCF_001013475.1 Xanthomonas arboricola pv. juglandis
CACCACTTACAGCACCAAGTCTGTCGCACTGCTTTACCAGGAGCGATGGGAAATCGAACTGAGTTTGCGCGACATCAAAAGCTCGATGCAGCACAACGCGACGACCTTACGTAGCAAGAAGATCGACTTGGTGTACCAGGAGGTCTGGGGGTTGCTGCTGGCTTACAACATCATTCGACGTGAAGCCGGTCAGGCAGCGGAGGCGTTTGGCAAAACGCCTTCGGACATCCGATTCAAACCGGTTTGCCAGTACATCGCAGTGCAACTCATCGTGATGGCCGCAGCCAATCCAGCTTCCGCCACAGGAAGACGCTTATCCCAGCTTCGCTCAGGCATCGCGAGCCTGTTCCTCGATCACCGTCCAAGGCCTACCCGGCCAAGGACGGTGAAGATCTCGAAGACCCGCTATCCGGTAGATCGGAAGGCTGCTCCGCTTAAGTGAACAGCATTACCGGCACTGCCGGGGCTTTTCGTTCTGCGCCGTATCCGGGATCAGCGATCCGGACGATGCGGGCCAGAGTCGTTCTGCGCGAGCAGGTATTCCTTGGACTGCTCGTCCAGCTTGTCGCCCAGCATGCGGCGCACCACCACGAAGAACAGCGGAATGAAGATCACGCCGAGCACGGTGGCGAACACCATGCCGCCGATCACGCCGGTACCGATGGAGTGACGCGAGTTGGCGCCGGCACCGGTGGAGATGGCCAGCGGCAGCACGCCCAGGATGAAGGCGAACGAGGTCATCAGGATCGGGCGGAAGCGCAGATGTGCCGCTTCCAGCGTCGCCTCGCGCAGCGTCTTGCCTGCCGCACGCTGCTCCACTGCGAACTCCACGATCAGGATCGCGTTCTTGGCCGCCAGGCCGATCACCGTGATCATGCCGATCTTGAAGTACAGATCGTTCGGCAGGCCGCGCAGCATCGAGAAGGTGATCGCACCCAGCACACCGATCGGCACCACCATCAGCACCGCCACCGGAATCGACCAGCTCTCGTAGAGCGCGGCCAGGCACAGGAACACCACCACCACCGACAACGCCAGCAACAGCGTGGCCGCATTACCGGCAATGATTTCCTGGTACGACATGCCGCTCCAGTCAAAACCGAAGCCCGGGGGCAGATCGTTGTTGACGATCTCCTCCATCGCGGTCATCGCCTGGCCGGAGCTGCCGCCCGGGGCCGGGTTGCCGACGATGTTCACCGCCGAATAGCCGTTGTAGCGGTTCAGTGCCGGCGAGGCGTAGGTCCAGTCGGCCTTGACCACATTGCTCAGCGGAATCATCCCCGGCTGACCATCGGCACCGGTGGCCGTGGCGCTGGGGCTGAAGAAGCTGCGCAGCGACTCGGGACCGGTACGGAACTGGTCGTCGGCACGGATGTTGACGCGCTTGATGCGGCCTTCGGAGAAGTAGTCGTTGACGTAGACAGGCGCCAGCATCAGCTGGATCGAGCTGTAGATGTCGCTGACGTCCAGGCCCATCGACTGCGCCTGCACACGGTCCACGTGCAGTTGCAGCTGCGGCGCGTCTTCCAGCCCGTTCGGGCGCACGCCCACCATGGTGTCCTGCTTTTCCGCCGCCTTGCCCAGCACGATGTTGCGCGCCTGGGTCAGGGCTTGCTGGCCTGCGCCAGAGCGGTCCTGCAGCCACATGTCGAAGCCGCCGAACTGGCCCAGGCCCTGCACGGTGGGCAGGTTGACCACGAAGATCTGCGCGCCCTTGATGCCGTAGAAGGCACCGTTGAGCTGCTGGATCAACTGCTCGGCAGTAACGTCACGCTCTTCCCACGGCTTGAGCCGGATGAAGCCCATGCCGACGTTTTCGCCCGAGCCCAGGAAGCTGAAGCCGGCGATCTGCAGCATGCCTTCCACGGCCGGCTGCTTCTCCAGCACCGCACGCATCTGCGCGAAGGCCTCGTTGGTGCGGATCTTGGTCGCGCCCGGCGGCAGCTGCACGATGGCCACCGCAAAGCCCTGGTCCTCTTCCGGCAGGAAGCTGCCCGGCATGCGGGTGAACAGGAAGCCGCACAGCACCACCAGCACCACGAACACGATCATCCACGGCGGCGAGCGCTTGAGGGTGTGGCCGACCACGCCGACATAGCGATGCGCCAGCTTGTCGTAGTACTTGTCGAAGGTGCGGTAGACCCAGTTCTTCTTGGTCGAATGGGTCGACTTGAGGAACGCGCCGCACAGCGCCGGGGTGAAGCTCAACGCCAGGAACGCGGAGAACCCCATCGACATGGCGATGGTCAGTGCGAACTGCTTGTAGATCGCGCCCGAAGCGCCCGGTTGCAGCGAGGAGGGGATGAACACCGCCGCCAGCACCACGGTGATGGCCACCACCGCGCCGGTGATCTGGGTCATCGCCTTCTGCGTGGCCGCCTTCGGCTCCAGGTGTTCCTCGCTCATGATGCGTTCGACGTTCTCGATCACCACGATCGCGTCGTCGACCACGATGCCGATCGCCAGCACCATCGCAAACAGCGTCAGCTGGTTGATGGTGAAGCCGATCATGTACATGCCGAAGAACGTGCCCAGCAGCGCGACCGGAATCACCAGCGTGGGGATCACGGTGGCGCGGAAGTTCTGCAGGAACAGCAGCATCACCAGGAACACCAGCACGATGGCTTCCACCAGCGTGTGGATCACTTCCTCGATGGAGATGCGCACGAAGGTGGTCGATTCGTACGGCGCAAACCAGGTCACGCCCTGCGGGAAGGTCGGCTGCAGTTCGTCTAGCTTGGCACCGACCGCCTCGGACACGTTCAGGGCGTTGGCACCCGGCAACAGCTGGATACCGAAGGCACCGGTGGGCTTGCCGTTGTACTGGGTGTCGAAGCCGTAGTTGCTCGGCCCCACGGTGACCCGTGCGACATCCTTCAACCGCACCGTGGCGCCGTTGTTGTCGGTGCGCAGGATGATGTTCTCGAACTGGTCCGGCGAGCTGAAGCGGCCCTCGGCCGAGACCGTGGCGGTGAAGCTGATGCCTTCCGGGGTCGGGTCGGCGCCCACCGAACCGGCCGCGAACTGCACGTTCTGGTTACGCACCGCGGTCAGCACCTGGGTTGCCGACAGGTTGTAGCCCTGCAGCTTCTCCGGGTTCAGCCAGATGTTCATCGCGTACTCGGCGCCGAACTGGTTGGTGCTGCCCACGCCGGGCACGCGCGAGATCTGCTCGAGCACGCGCGAGCCGACGATGTCGTTGAGCGCGTCGCGGTTGATCGACGGGTTGTCCGAGCGCAACGCGGCCACCATCAGGAAGCCGGCGTTGGCCTTGGCCACCACCACACCCTGCTGGGTGACTTCCGAGGGCAGGCGCGGCGTGGCCAGCGACACCTTGTTCTGCACCTGCACCTGCGCGATATCCGCGTCGGTGCCGGTTTCGAAGGTCAGCGTAATGGTCACGCGGCCGTTGGCGGCCGAGGACGAGTTGAAGTACAGCAGGTGGTCGATACCGGTGAGCTGCTGCTCGATGACCTGGGTCACCGCTTTTTCGGCGGTATCGGCGCTGGCGCCGGGGAAGTTGGCGGTAACGGTGACCTGCGGCGGGGCGATCGTCGGGTACGACTCGATACCCAGATTCAGGATCGAGATCACGCCCGCAAGCGAGATCAGGATCGCCACCACCCAGGCAAAGATCGGGTGTTCGATGAAAAACTTAGGCATGTCCGGGTTCCGTTACTGCTGCTTGGACTGGGAGTCGGCCGGCTGCGCCGCAGCGTCCGGCTTGGACTGTTCCTGCGCGGCCGGTGCCGCTGCATCGGCCTTGTCGGCTGCCGGTGCGGCCTGTGCGCCGCCACCCTGGGCGGCGGCGGGAGCCGCGCCCGGTGCACCCGGCTGCCCACCCTGCGCCGGCTTGTTCGGATCCCACGGCACGCCCTTGGCCGGCTGGCCTTCCTTCGCCTTCTGCACGCCATCGACGATCACCTGGTCGCCCGGGGTCATGCCCGCGGTGACGATCCACTGGCCCTTCTGCTGGCCATCGACGGTGAGATTCTTGCGCGCCACCTTGCCGTCCTTGCCCAGCACCAGCGCATAGGCGCCGGTGGCATCGCGCTGCACGGCCTGCTGCGGCAGCAGGTAGGCATTGTTGCGCTGGCCCAGGCTGGCCTTGAAGGTCACGAACGCGCCCGGCAGCAGCGCCAGCTCCGGATTGGGCAGGGTCGCGCGCAGCGACACCGCACCGGTGCTCGGGTCCACCGTCACCGCCGACACATCCAGCGTACCCGGGTGCGGGTACTGCGTGCCGTTGCCCAGTTCCACGTTGATGGTGGACTTGCCGTCGCCGCTGAGCTGCACGTTGCCGCTGCTCTGGGCCTGGCGCAGGGCGGCGAGCTCTTCGCTGCTCATCGCAAAGTTCACGTACAGCGGGTCGATCTGGTCGACCGTGGTCAACAGGGTCGCCTCACCCGAGCCCACCAGCGCACCCTCGGTCACGCGCTGGATGCCGGCGCGGCCGGTGATCGGCGAGGTGACGCTGGCAAAGCCGAGCTGGATGCGGGCGGACTGGACCTGGCCGCGTGCCTGCTGCACGTTGGCGCTGGAGGAGCGCTCGGTGGCTTCGGCATTGTCGATGTCGGCACGCGACACGTACTGCTGCGGGGCCAGGCTGCGCGCGCGCTTGGCGGCGACCTGGGCATTGGCGTAGGTCGCCTCGGCGGCGGCCAGCTGGCCTTGCGCCTGCAGCAGCGTGGCCTTCAGCGGCGCCGGGTCGATCTCGAACAGCGGCTGGCCTTCCTTGACGTCGGTGCCTTCGGTGTACAGGCGCTTGAGCAGCACGCCGTCCACGCGCGCGCGCACGTCGGCCGAGCGGAACGCCGACAGCCGGCCGACCAGGTCGCGTTCCAGCGGCAGGGTCTGCGGCTTCATTTCCAGCACCGACACTTCCGGCGGCGGCGGCGCCTGCTGTTGTTCGGGCTTGCTGCAGGCAGCCAGCGCCAGGGTGATGGCACAGGCCAGGCCGAATGTGCGGAGCGGGGCGATCATCAGGAGGAACTCCGTTAGGGTCTTGAAGTGAGAAAGGAAAGCGGGGACAGCGAAGGCGTGGCAGCGACCGCGGCAAATGCGCGCAGGAAGGTGTCGACAGCGAATTGCGCCCACTGCTGCCTGGCGGGAAGGCCGGCGCGGTGGGGAACCTGAAAGCGTTGCCGGTCGAAATCCAGACCGACGATCATGCTCAACAGCAGTTCGGCCATACAGTGCGGATCGTCATGGCGCAGCTGGCCGGCCTGCATCGCCTGCTCGAAGCGCTGCGCCAGGCGCTGCTGCATGCCGACGACCCCGTCCTGGAAGATCTGTTGCGACTGATCGGGGAACCGGTGCGATTCGGCTTCCACCAACCGGCAGGTCTGTAACACATCCGGGCGGTTCAGGCGGTCAAGGTGGGCCAGCGCGAAGGCCAGCAGATCCTCGCGCAACTCGCCCGAGGCGGTGCCCAGCGGCACCGTGGCCAGGTGCACATGGTCCTGGAGGACATCGCGCAGCAGGTTTTCTTTACAGCCGTAATAACTGTAGAGCGTCTGCTTGGAGCAGCCGGCGCGCTCGGCCACCGCGTCCATGCTCAGCCGCATGCCGCGCTCGGCAAGTAGCGTATGCACAGCCGCATGGATGCGGCGATCGCAGTCCGAGCGCCGGGCAGCACGGTGGGAACGGGGGGTCATGGCGGTAGACTATACCGTCCAGTTTAGTTTTTAAATAGGCTTGACGGTCGCAGTTCTGTCTGCGCAACGCCTTGTGGCCCAAGCGCCCGGCCGGACTTTGCCGGTTGTGGCGGTCTGGCGGGTGGCCATGCAGGCGCCAATCCGGCGCCGCTGCAGGAATTACAGTCGGGTAGTGCTTTTGCGCCGCGCCGGGGGTGGGCGTCCGACCAGGATTTTGCGCTATGCAGCAAGGCGTCTTCATCCGGCGCCGGTACAATTCAGGTTTTCCACCGAGCATCCCAGCGCTCTCATGACAGCCAAGAAAGCTGCTTCGAAATCGTCCACGACGTCGGTCAAACCGGTCGCCGACCATGCCGTCCCCGTGCTTGCCACCGCGCCGCAGGCGGTCACCCTGGAGCCGGTGTTTGCCGCGTTGCGCAAGCGCTACCCGGCCGCCCGCCAGTCCGAGGTGCAGCTGTTCGCAGCCGACTTCTACCGGCGCATGGAGGAGGACGAGTTCCCCAACCACCCGCCCGAGCAGTGGGCGGCCCTGGCGGCGGACATGCTGGAATTTGCGCGCACGCGCAAGGCCGGCACGGTCAACGTGAGGGTGTTCAACCCGACCCTGAAGAGCCAGGGCTACGAGTCGCCGCACACGCTGCTGCAGATCGTCAACGACGACATGCCGTTCCTGGTGGACTCGGTGAGCATGACGCTGTCGGACCTGGGCATCGGCGTGCACGTGCTCGGCCACCCGGTGCTGCGCATCGCGCGCGACAAGGCCGGCAAGCTGAGCGCGGTGGGCGAGGGCAAGAGCGAGTCGCTGATGGTGCTGGAGATCGACCGCCAGCCCGCCGAGGACATGCCCAAGGTGGAAGCGGCGGTGCGCAAGGTGCTGGGCGAGGTGCGCGCGATCGTGCACGACTGGGCGTCGATGCGCGAAAAGATGGTGATGCTGGCCGACGACCTGGCCACCCGCCGCCTGCCGATGGACGACATCAGTCGCCACGAGGCGCAGGAGTTCCTGCGTTGGGCGGCGGCCGATCACTTCACCTTCTTCGGCTATCGCGAGTACCGCGTGGAGAAGCAGGACGGCCAGGACGTGCTGGCGCCGGTGGAAGAAACCGGCCTGGGCCTGATGCGCGGCCGCGACACCTCGCCGGCGCGCCCGGTGACCACGCTGGCGGCGCATGGCCTGAACACCTCGGCCAAGCTCAAGGACGCGTTGATCCTGACCAAGACCAATGCGCGCTCGCGCGTGCATCGGGTCGGCTACATGGATTACATCGGCATCCTGGAATTCGATGCCAAGGGCCGCATCGTCGGCGAGCAGCGTTTCCTGGGCCTGTTCACCTCCAGCGCCTACAACCGCCGCCCGTGGGAAATCCCGCTGGTGCGCCAGCGCCACGAATACGTGATGAGCAAGTCCGGGCTGACCCCGAGCAGCCACAGCGGCAAGGCGTTGCGGCACATTCTCGAGACGCTGCCGCGCGAGGAGCTGTTCCAGTCCAACGAGGAAGAGCTGTATCGCACCGCGATCGGCATCCTCGGCCTGCAGGAGCGCGTGCGCAGCCGCATGTTCCTGCGCCGCGACAAGTACAGCCGCTTCATCTCCGCGCTGGTGTACATCCCGCGCGAACGCTTCAACACCGATGTGCGGCTGCGCATCGAAGCCTTGCTCAAGGATGCGCTGCACGGCGAATACATCGATTCCAGCGTGGTGCTGGGCGAGTCGCCGCTGGCGCAGCTGCACCTGATCGTGCGGCCCAAGAGTGGCGAGGCGCTGGAATTCAACACCACCGAACTCGAGTCGCGGCTGGCGCATCTGCTGCGCAACTGGCGCGATGCCCTGCGCGAGGCGCTGGTGGCGCGGCATGGCGAGGTCAATGGCCTGCGCATGGCTGCCAACTTCGGGCGTGCGCTGCCGGCCGGCTATATCGAGGACTCGTCGATCGAATCGGCGGTGTCCGACGTCGAGCATCTGGCCGCACTGGACGGCCCGGATGATCTGCATCTAAGCCTGCAGGAGATCCGTCGCGACGACGGCGTGCGGCTGGACGCCGGCGAGGGCCTGCGCCTGAAGCTGTATCGCCAGCTCGACGACATCCCGTTGTCCGATGCGATGCCGATGATGGAGAACATGGGCCTGCGGGTGATCTCCGAGCGGCCGTACCGGCTGCAGGTCGGCGAGACGCCGGTCTACATCCAGGATTTCGAGGTCGAGTCGACCTCCGGCAAGATCAACGCAGCCAATGCCGACGCCGGTTTCGGCGAAGCCTTCGAGCGGATTTGGAGCGGCGATGCTGAAAACGACGGCTTCAACCGCCTGATCCTGGCCGCCGGCCTGCACTGGCGCCAGGTCGCGCTGCTGCGCGGCTACTGCAAGTATCTGCTGCAGACCGCGGTGCCGTTCTCGCAGGCGTATGTCGAGGCGACGTTCACCCGTTACCCGCTGCTGGCGCGCCTGCTGGTGGAACTGTTCGAAGCGCGCTTCGATCCGGCCACCGGCAGCGAGACCAAGGCGCAGATCTTCGCCGGGCAGGAACGCCTGCGCGAAGAACTGTCGGTGCTGGCCGGTGACGACGAGGCCACGCTCAAGGCGCTGGAGCCGGTACTGCAGGCGCGCGGCAGCGACCGCGATGCGCAGCAGGAAGCCACCCGCGCCACGCTGCTGAAGCTGATGGATCGCGTCTCCAGCCTGGACGAGGACCGCATCCTGCGCAGCTTCATCGGCGTGATCGACGCCACGCTGCGCACCAACTATTACCAGACCGACAAGAGCGGCAAGCACGGCCACTGCATCAGCTTCAAGCTGGATTCTTCGATCGTGCCGGACCTGCCTAAGCCGCGTCCGTACCGCGAGATCTTCGTCTACAGCCCGCGGGTGGAAGGCGTGCACCTGCGCTTTGGCGCAGTGGCGCGCGGCGGCCTGCGCTGGTCGGACCGGCGCGAGGATTTCCGCACCGAGGTGCTGGGCCTGGTCAAGGCGCAGATGGTCAAGAACACCGTCATCGTGCCGGTCGGGGCCAAGGGCGGTTTCTATGTCAAGCGCTCGCCGGTCGGCGGCGACCGCGATGCGATCCAGGCTGAAGGCATTGCCTGCTACAAGCTGTTCATCCAGAGCCTGCTCGACATCACCGACAACATCGTCGGCGGCAAGATCGTGCCGCCGCCGCAGGTGGTGCGTCACGACCAGGATGATCCGTACCTGGTGGTCGCGGCCGACAAGGGCACCGCCACGTTCTCCGACATTGCCAACGGGCTGGCGCTGGACCACGGCTTCTGGCTGGGCGATGCGTTCGCTTCCGGCGGTTCGGTCGGTTACGACCACAAGGGCATGGGCATCACTGCGCGCGGTGCGTGGGAGTCGGTCAAGCGTCACTTCCGTGCGATGGGGCGTGACTGCCAGAGCCAGGATTTCAGCGTGGTCGGCATCGGTGACATGTCCGGCGACGTGTTCGGCAACGGCATGCTGTTGTCGCGGCATATCCGCCTGCTGGCCGCGTTCGATCACCGGCATATCTTCCTGGATCCCAATCCGGATGCCGCTGCCTCGTTCGCCGAGCGCGAGCGCCTGTTCAAGCTGCCGCGTTCCAGCTGGGCCGACTACGAGGCCAAGCTGATCAGCGCCGGCGGTGGCATCTATCCGCGCACGCTCAAGTCCATCGACATCAGCGCGCCGGTGCGCGAGGTCCTGGGCTTGGAAATCAGCGTCAAGCAGCTCTCGCCCAATGAGCTGATGAACGCCATCCTCAAGGCGCCGGTGGACCTGTTCTGGAATGGCGGCATCGGCACCTACGTCAAGGCGTCCAGCGAGTCGCATGCCGATGTGGGCGACCGCGCCAACAACGGCCTGCGCGTCAACGGTGGCGAGCTGCGCTGCAAGGTGGTGGGCGAGGGCGGCAACCTGGGCCTGACCCAGCTCGGCCGCATCGAGGCCGCGCAGGCCGGGGTGCTGCTCAATACCGACTTCATCGACAACTCGGCCGGCGTGGACACCTCCGATCACGAGGTGAACATCAAGATCCTGCTCAACGACATGGTGCAGGCCAAGAAGCTCACCTACGACGCGCGCAACACGCTGCTCGCCTCGATGACCGACGAAGTGGCCGACCTGGTGTTGTGGGACAACTACCGCCAGAACCAGGCGATCAGCCTGATGGAGCGGATGAGCGTCAAGCGTCTCGGCTCCAAGCAGCACTTCATCCGCACATTGGAATTGCAGGGTCTGCTCGATCGGCAGATCGAGTTCCTGCCCTCCGATGCCGAACTGTCCGCACGCAAGGCGCGCGGGCAGGGCTTGTCGCGCCCGGAGCTATCGGTGCTGTTGTCGTACTCCAAGCTGGTGGCGTTCCAGCAGCTGCTGGAATCGGATATTCCGGAAGACCCGTATCTGTCCAAGGAATTGCAGCGCTACTTCCCGCAGCCGCTGCAGAAAAAGTACGCCGATGCGATGGAGCGTCACCGCCTCAAGCGCGAGATCATCGCCACCGCGGTGACCAACACCACCATCAACCGCATGGGCGCCACCTTCCTGATGCGCATGCAGGAAGACACCGGCCGCAGCATCGCCGAGGTCGCCAAGGCCTACACCATCAGCCGCGAGACGCTGGATGCACGCGCGCTGTGGACGCAGATCGACGCATTGGACGGCAAGGTACCCGAGTCGGTGCAGATCGATGCGCTGGAAGTGATCTGGCGCCTGCAGCGCTCGTTCGTGCGTTGGCTGCTGTTGCGTCCGGGCCAGATGCCGGGCATCACCGCGGCGGTGGAGCGTTACCACGGCCCGTTCAACGACATCCGTGTCGCCTCCGGTGTGCTCTCCGATACGCAGCGCCCGCAGTACGAAGGCAGCGTGCAGGAATGGCAGGAAAAGGGCCTACCGCCGCAGCTGGCGCAGCAGTTGTCCGAGCTACGCTATCTGGAACCGGCCTTCGACATCATCGAAACCGCACGCACCCGCAAGCTCAAGCCGGTGGACGTGTCCAAGGTGCATTTCCGCCTGGGCGAAGCGCTGCGCCTGCCGTGGTTGTTCGAGCAGATCGACGCGCTGGAGGTCAACGGCCGCTGGCATGCGGTGGCACGTGGCGTGCTGCGCGACGAGCTGGCCGCACATCAGCGCGCGCTGGTGGCGCAGGTGCTGACCCTGCCCGGCAGCAGTGCCGAGGACAAGGTGGCCAACTGGCTGGCACGCGACGACTCCAGCCTGCGCTTCACCCTGGCGATGCTCGCCGATGTGGCCGAGCAGAAGACCCTGGACTACCCGACCGTGTCGGTCGCGGTGCAGCGTCTCGGGCAGCTGGCGGCACACGGGATGTAAGCGTGTGCAGCGAGGTGATGGCGGAGCGAGTGCTTCGTCATCATCCTCGTTGTAGTGAGTGGGCAACGTCGTTGTCTTGCACCAAAGAGCAGCGTTTGGGCTTGATGCTGTTCACCTCGAACGATGCTTGCTGGTGAGTCGAGCGTGCGGTGCCCTCACCGCACGTGGGACACGCCGTGAATTCGTCCGTGGACGCTCCGTGGCGGCATCCATGCCGCCACGGATCACGCAATCAGCGATGACACCGCAGCAAAGATTCTGCTGGTTGCTTTATGAAAGGCATGGACACCAACCATCTCGACGGGTCCTTGTCCGCCCACCGTGGCAGGACCTTACGCGACATGGATGCCGCATAAGAGCCTAACGGGAATGTACTTGCGGCGTGTCCCGCGACGGTGGGCGGGCAAGGACCTCCAAATAAGCCGCAGATTGGGTGCCCTGCAACCGGATTGCACATTTCCAGTTCGCATCTACAACCATGTACATGTGTTGCGCACTATCGTTGAAACAGTACGACGGCATGGTTCGCGCTGTGCGGTCTTCTTGTATCGCAGCCTGGCCCACGGATCTGTATCCGGCTTCTTACTTGATCTTGACGACCACCTTGCCCTTGGCGCGGCCTTGCGCCAGATACTCCAGCGCCTGCTTTGCCTGGTCGAACGCAAACACCTTGTCGATGACCGGGCGGAGGCGTTCGGCTTCGAGCAGTTCACCGATCCTGGCCAGTTGCGTGCCGTTGGGGCGTACGAACAGGAACGAGTAGGCGACGTTGTGCTTGTTCGCTAGACGGATGATCTTGCGGCTCATCATGGCGAAGACGAATTGCAGCACGACATTCAACCGGCGCGCGCGTGCGAAAGCCGC
The DNA here is from genome assembly GCF_001013475.1 of Xanthomonas arboricola pv. juglandis. GTDB lineage: Bacteria > Pseudomonadota > Gammaproteobacteria > Xanthomonadales > Xanthomonadaceae > Xanthomonas > Xanthomonas arboricola. The sequence goes on from NZ_JZEF01000001.1 coordinate 881,278, forward strand.
ATCCAGCGGCCCGACCAGCGACACGATCCTGCCGCCGGGCTTGAGGATGGCGAGCGACTTTTCGATCGTATCGCCCCGCATCGTGCCAAGCGCGATGTCGTAGCCGCGCAGCACGGTCTCGAAGTCCTGTTGCCTGTAGTCGACCACCTCGTCTGCGCCAAGGCTGTTCACCAGCGCGACATTGCCGGTGCTGGTGGTGGTGCCGACGGTGGCGCCGAGGTTTTTTGCCAACTGGATCGCGATGGTGCCGATACCGCCGGAACCGGCAGGAATGAACACCTTCTGGCCGGGCTGCAGGTCGGCACGTTCCTTCAGGGCCTGCCAGGACGTGAGCGCGACCATCGGCAGCGATGCCGCCTGCACGAAATCCAGATTGGCCGGCTTCAGCGCTGCGGCGCTTTCCGGTACCGCGACATACTCGGCGATGGTGCCGCGGCCAAGATCGAACACGCTGGCAAAAATCGCATCGCCCCGCTTGAAGCGGGTGACGCGGCTGCCGACGTCGATGACGATCCCCGCCACGTCGCTGCCCAACGTGGCGGGCAGCTCGAACTTCACCACGGGTTTGAAGATGCCGGTGGGAATCATGTTGTCGATCGGATTCACGCCTGCCGCGTGCACCTCGACCAGCAGTTCGTCGGGCTGCAGCGTCGGGCGGGCGCGCTCGCTGAAGCCGATATCGGGAGATTTGCCATAGCGTTTGAAGGTGAGTGCTTTCATCTGGTTCGGGTCCAATGCTGTCGTTGTCTGGATGCGTGGCCGGGCGCGATGTGGGCCCCGGCCGCCTTCACCTTTGCGCTGGCAACTGCGTGCCTGCCGCCTGATCGCCATGTTGGCGGTTTGAATCGACGCATCCGTGTAGCAGCGCGAATGCGCGACGCCTCAGCGCAGGCCCGCAGCGCTCACCGTGGCAAGCGCTGCGGGCGGGTGCGCCGCCGGCCCGGTCAGGCCGCCGGCTGATAGCGCTCGGCGGCGGTGGCCTGACGGATGTCAGACAGCAGCCCCTGGCGCGCGCCATCCAGTGCGTCCCAACGTTCGGCCACGTGCAGCGGCGGGATGGTGACCAGTTCGCGGCGATCGAAGCCGACCAGCGCGGCATCGACCAGTTCGCCCACGTCCATCAGGTCGCTGAGCGTATTGACGTCGATACCGGCACGCCCCCAGATCTCGGTGCGCGTACCGGCCGGCAGCACGGCCTGCACATACACACCCTTGGCTCCCAGCTCCAGGTGCAGCCCCTGCGACAGGAACAGCACGAAGGCCTTGGTGGCGCCATAGACGCTCATGCCGAATTCGGGAGCGAAGCCCACCACCGAGCCGAGGTTGACGATCGCGCCGCTGCCGGACTGCGCAAAGCGCGGCGCAACCGCGGCAGACAGGCGCGTCAACGCGGTGACATTGAGCGCCAGCAGGCGGTCGATTGCCTCGGCGTTCTGCTGCAGGATGCCGCCAGACTGCGCCATGCCGGCGTTGTTGATCAGGATGCCGATCTGCGCGTCGTCGCGCAGGCGAGCTTCCACTGCGGTCAGGTCGGCGGGCTGGGTCAGGTCGGCCTGCAGCACGTCGACGCTGACGCCATGTGCAGCGTGCAGACGCGCCGCCAGCGCATCCAAGCGGGCCTTGTCGCGTGCCACCAGCACCAGGTTGTGGCCGCGTTGCGCAAAGCGCTCGGCGTAGACGGCGCCGATACCGGTGGAGGCGCCAGTGATGAGGACAGCGGGAAGTGTGGACATGCAGAATTCCTTGATGACAGTGGATGAAAGACGCCAGGCGAGACAGCCTCAGCCGGCGAGGGACGGGTAGTCGATATAACCTTCGGCGCCACCGCCGTAGAGCGTGGCCGGATTCAACGGCGCCAGCGCTGCGCCGGTGTGCAGACGTTCGACAAGATCGGGGTTGCTGATGAACGGGCGGCCGAAGGCCACCAGGTCGACGTTGCCTGCGCGCAACTGGGCGTTGGCCAGTTCCAGGTCGTAGCCGTTGTTGGCCAGATAGGTACGGGTGAACTTGCTGCGCAGCGCGGCATAGTCGAACGGGGCCGCATCGCGCGGGCCGCCGGTCGCACCTTCGACCACGTGCAGGTACACGATGCCCAGCGCATCGAGCTGCTCGGCGATGTAGTCGTATTGCGGCTGCGGTTCGCTGCCGGAAATGCCGCTTGCCGGCGACACCGGCGAGATGCGCACGCCGGTGCGATCGGCGCCGATCTGCTTGCTCACTGCAGCGACCACCTCCAGCAACAGGCGTGCGCGGTTCTCGATCGAGCCGCCGTAGGCATCGGTACGCTGGTTGGCGCCGTCCTTGATGAACTGCTCCAGCAGGTAGCCGTTGGCGCCGTGGATTTCGACACCATCGAAGCCGGCGGCAATCGCATTGGCCGCTGCCTGGCGGAAGTCGTCGACGATGCCCGGCAGTTCGTGCAGCTCAAGCGCGCGTGGTTCGGAGACATCGGCAACGCCGTTGTTGACGAACACCTTGGTCGCTGCGCGGATCGCCGACGGCGCGACCGGTGCGGCGCCGCCCGGTTGCAGGTCGACATGCGACACCCGGCCCACATGCCACAGCTGCACGAAGATGCGCCCGCCCTTGGCATGCACGGCGTCGGTGACCGCACGCCAGCCGGCGATCTGCTCGGGCGTGTACAGGCCAGGGGTGTCCTGATAGCCCTGGGCCTGGGGCGAGATCTGGGTGGCCTCGGTGATCAGCAGGCCGGCCGAGGCGCGCTGGGCGTAATAGGTGGCCGCCAGAGCGCTCGGCACCAGGCCGGCGCCCGCACGGTTGCGGGTCAGCGGGGCCATCACGATGCGGTTGGCCAGGGTCAGCGCGCCCAGTGCATAGGGTTCGAACAGCGAAGGGTGGGTCATTGGCGGTGCTCGGAATCAGTGGTTGACAAAGATTACGATCAAAATCTAAAGTGTCAACACTTTGATGACGAATGACATCAAAGTAAGCTGCCGCTCTCACCAGTCCCGCACAAGCACGGAGTGTCCCAACGATGAAAGTGACCAAGGCACAGGCGCAGGCAAACCGGGCGCACGTCGTCGAGACCGCCTCGGTGCTGTTTCGCGAGCGCGGTTACGAAGGGATCGGCATCGCCGATCTGATGGCCGCCGCAGGGTTCACCCACGGCGGCTTCTACAAGCAGTTCCGCTCCAAGGCGGATCTGATGGCCGAATCGGCGGCCTGCGGCCTGGCCAACATCGCCGCGCAGACCGAGCACGTGGACAAGGCGGATTTCGTGAACTTCTATCTGTCGCGCGGACATCGCGACAGCCTTGCCACCGGCTGCACGATGGCTGCGCTGGGCGCCGATGCCGCGCGCCAGCCGGAGGAAGTGCGCGAGGCGTTCGCCGCCGGGGTCGAAAACCTGTTGGCCTCGCTCGACCGCAGCGGCGCTGCGCCCGGTACCGCCGAGGCAGCAGCGGAGCGCGCCAGCAACCTGGACATGATGGCGCACGCCATCGGCGCCATCGTGCTGTCGCGGTCGTGCCCGAACGATTCGCCGCTGGCCGACGAAATCATCGCGGTGTGTCGCGACCAGATCCTGTCGTCGTTGCAGGCATCCAACTAACCGACAGGCGTGCATCCGCCACACACGTGGCCGAGGTTTCACCAATAGAACTGCGTTTTTAGCCAAGCCATCGCATCCCAGTCACGGCGTGATCGTCAACCGACTGCCGCCCTGTCACTCACTGCACTCAAGGAATTCCAATGACAAGCAAACCCCCTGTTGCGCTGGTGACCGGCGCCTCCTCTGGCATCGGCGAAGCAACTGCCAACGCGTTGGCTGCCGCCGGTTATACGGTGTACGGCACCAGCCGTCGCGGCGCGCAATCCGGACAGCGCGCCTTCACGCTGCTGGCGCTGGATGTGACCAGCGACGAATCGGTCGACGCCGCGATCCAGGAGCTGCTGCGACGGGAAGGGCGCATCGACTTGCTGGTCAATAACGCCGGTTTCGGTGTGTCTCCTGCCGCTGCGGAGGAAAGCTCGATCGAGCAGGCCAAGGCCATCCTCGACACCAACTTCCTCGGTGTCGTGCGCATGACGCGCGCAGTGGTGCCGCACATGCGCCGCCAGGGCAGTGGCCGCATCGTCAACATCGGCTCGATCATCGGGCTGGTGCCCACGCCGTATGCGGCGCTGTACGCGGCCAGCAAGCACGCGGTGGAGGGTTACTCCGAAGCGGTGGACCACGAGCTGCGCAGCTACGGAATCCGGGTCACGGTAATCGAGCCGGCCTACACCAAAACCCAGTTCGAGGCGAACACTCTCGCCCCGGATGCGCCGCTGGAAAACTACCGGCAGGTGCGCACCCAGGTGGGCCAGGTGGTGGCGCAGGCAATGGCAAGCGCAGACGAGCCCTCCGTCGTGGCCGACGTGGTGGTGAAGGCGGCGCGCGCCCAGCAGCCCAAGGTGCGCTACACCGCGGGCAAGATCGCCGGACAGCTGCAGTTCTTGCGGCGGTTTGCGCCGGCAGGCGTGTTCCAGGCGCTGATTCGCAAGAACCTGCAGCTCGATGCGAAGACGCCGTCCGAGACGACGACGCCATCCCACGCCGGATAAGCCCGGCCGACAAACCACTGCAAGTGCCGGCCCTGGCGGTGAGCGCAACAGGTTTCAGCTGCGCCACGCCGGGTTGCACCGCTGCACAAACGAGCCGCAGCGACTGCAGTGCGCATGCCGTTACCGATGCGTCGGTGGTGACGCAGTAGCGCGCGGCCTTGCCCCCCAACAGGAGAAGGCAATGACCTTCAATGCAGTGCTTAGCGTTCAGACCAGCGAGCCGGTGGTTACCAGGCTGGCCCAGTTCAACGAAGACGCGTTGATGCCGGGCGAGGTGAGGGTTGCTGTCGAGTATTCGACCGGCAACGACCACCACGCGATGATGGTGAGCGGAGGTGGCCCGATCATTCGCCATCTTCCGCTGATTCCTGGCGTCGATCTTGCCGGTGTGGTCCAAGCGTCCCGCGATGCCGGAATTGCGGTTGCAGACCGGGTGCTGACCAGCGGCCGGGGATTGCATCAGCCCCACTCTGGCGGCGAGGCGCGGAAGGTGCAGGGGCGCACGGTCGTGGAGGTGAACGCATGAGCGCGCCGACTGCATCGCGCGCATTTCGCTACCTGGCCACGCTGTCGGCGTTGTCGTTCTTCGCGCTGGGCGCGGCGTGGCTGCTGGCGCCTGCGGCCATGCTGGCCAACTGGGGCGTGGCCTTCGACAGCGAAGCGCTTGGCGTGCTCGGCCGACGCGCCGCACCGCTGTATGCAGCCATCGGCGTCATGCTGCTGCTGGTGCGAACGGCGCCACCGTCGCCAGGGCGCCGTGCCGTGATTGCGGGCTTTGTCACCGCATGCCTGTTGCTGGCAGTGCTGGGCGTTGCGGAGTGGGTGGCCGGGCATGTCAACGCCGGCATCTTCGCGGCAGTCGCGATCGAGATCGGCTTTCCGCTGGCGTTCCTGCTGGTGACGCGTGCCGAGGCCGGGTCGCGGCACAACGACAAGGCGCGATGATGGCAGGCATGGCGGCGCCTGTGGGGTGCTGTCATGCGAGTTGGCGGACATGACACGCTGCAAGACGGGTCAACCAAGCGGTGCGAGCAGTTGGCAACTGATGTGGATGTCGCATGGAAAACGCAGTTGCCGGGGCGGTGCACGCCGATTCCAGTCACGGCTGTGTAGCTGCGCCGGCTACGCATCTCTGCTGTCAGCCGCTCGAAGCCCGGTGCCCGCTCATTTCCTGCCCGGCATCCTTGTCGAATCGCACATGCCACCAGGTGGCGCTGAGCGAAATCAGGCTGACCACGCAGAACGCCAGCGAAAAATCGCGTTGCGCCGGTTGGGTGTGATCGCCGGCCAGCATCGCCAGCTTGAGGATCATTGCGCCGGCGCATACGCCGACCGAGAGCATCAGTTGCTGCAAGGTGGTGTACAGGCTGCTGGCGCGGCTCATGCGCGATGCGGGTACGTTTTCATAGGCGATGGTGTTGTAGGCAGCGAACTGGAACGACATGAAGGCGCCGCAGCACAGCAGCAGGCCGAACATCAGCGCCGGCGGCCAGTCGGGCCGGAACAACGCACACACCATGTAGCCCAGGCTGGCGAGCACACCGTTGCCGATCAGGCTGTTGCGATAGCCGAAGCGGCGCAGCAACTGCGGGGTGATGCTGCGCATCAGCAGTGCGCCGAGCGCGGTGGCCAGGATCAGGCGCCCGCTGTGCGCGGCGCTCATGCCGAAGCCGATCTGGAACAGCAGCGGCAGCAGGAACGGATGCGCGCCCTGGGTGATGCGCATCAGCGCGCCGCCGATCACCGACAAGCGGAACGAATCGATCCGCAGCAGGCTCAGGTCCAGCAGCGGAGCGGGGTGGTGGCGTGCATGCCACAGATACCCCAACGCAGCGCTGCCGCCGATGGCCAGCAGCCAGCTAGCCGTGCCGAGGCCGTCCTGCTGGCTGACCATTTCCAGGCCGAACAGCAGGCAGCCCAACGCGGTGCCGCACAGCACGAAACCGCGCAGGTCGAAACGTGCCGGTGTGGTTTCGGTGGGAATTTCCGGGATGAAACGGCGTACCAGCAGAAAGCCGGCAATGCCGATCGGCACGTTGATGTAGAAGATCCAGCGCCAGTCCAGATACGAGACGAAAAATCCGCCCAGCGGCGGGCCGAGCATTGGGCCGATGAAGGCCGGCACCAGCGTCCAGGCCATGGCCGACACCAGGTGACGGCGCTCCACCGTGCGCAGCAGGATCAGCCGGCCGAGCGGGGCCATCATCGCGCCGCCGGCGCCTTGCAGTACGCGCGCGGCGACCATGGTGGGCAGGCTGTCGGCCAGCGAACACAGGATCGAGCCGCCGACGAACACCCAGATCGATGCGCCGAACACCCGGCGCAGGCCGAAGCGGTCGGCGATCGCGCCGCTGGCCGGGATCAGCACCGCCAGCGCCAGCAGGTAGCTGGTCATGGCGATGCTCATCGCCGGCGCGGCAACGCCGAAATCGCGCGCCAGGGTCGGCAGCGCGGTCGCCAGCACAGTGGCATCCATCTGCTCCATGAAGATGGCGCAGGCCAGGATCAGCGAGATGATGCGGTAATCGGGATAACGCGGCGGCGTGATGCCGGCCTCGGACACGCTGGAGGACATCGGACTCTCGGTTGCGGGGCCGCATCGGTGGCGCGCAAATGGCGATCGGACCGGCCCGCGTCGCACGGTGTTGTGCGGCGCAACATGGCTATTGTCCGCCCGTGCGAAGCGGTGTTCAAGCACACGCCAGGCAACACTGCGTACGCATCACAGGGCCGATAACACCACCAGCCCACCTGAGAGAGCCGTACGCTCGCAAGACGGGCGCGAATGCTCGCCCGATCGGCCCGCAAACTGCTCAGCCCGTCCCGATTCCCCAATCCCGATTCCCGATTCCCGATTCCCGGCTCTTCAGGGCCCCGGCGCCGCGCTATCCCAGGCATCCATGATCTGCAGGACCTGCGGCAACGCCTCGCGAAACTGCTGCACCAGGCGCGGTTCCAGTTGCTTGCCGGCCATGCTGTCGAGCTTGCGCATGGCATCGTCCACCGTCCATGGCGCCTTGTAGGCGCGCCGCCCGCACAGCGCGTCGAACACGTCGGCCACCGCCACGATGCGCGCCGATTCGGGAATGGCCTCGCCGGCCAGGCCGTTGGGATAGCCGCTGCCGTCCCAGCATTCGTGGTGATGCAGCGCGATTTCCGCAGCCAGCTGAAACACCGGCCCGCGCCCGTGCCGCAGCAGGTCGTGGCCGACCTGCGGGTGCTGGCGCACCACCGAGCGTTCGTGTTCGTCCAGCGCATCGGGCTTGTGCAGGATGTTGCCGGGCACCGCGATCTTGCCGGCGTCGTGCAGGGGCGCGGCATCCTGCAGCAGCTGCGCCCGTTGCGCCGGCCAGCCGACCTGCTCGGCCAGCACCTGCGCATACGCGGCCATGCGCCAGATATGCGCGCCGGTGTCGGCGTCCTGGCCTTGCCCGGCGGTCCCGAGCAGATGGATCGCATCGCGGTAGTGCTGCGCCAGGCGCGCGTTTTCGGCCAGCTTCAACTGGGTGGCGATGCGCGCCTTGAGCAGGGCGGGCGAGTAGGGCTTGCTGACGTAGTCGGCCGCGCCCGCTTCCAGGCCGGTGCGTTCGTCGTGCTCGCTGCTGCGCGAGGTCACGAACAGGATCGGGATGGCCGTGCTGGCGGGCTGCTGCTTGAGCGTGCGCGCCACCGCATAGCCGTCCATGTCGGGCAGCTCGACATCCAGCAGGATCAACGCCGGCGTGTGGCGGAGCACCGCCTCCAGCGCTTCGCCGCCGGACTTGGCGAACACCAGCGGAAAATCGTCGCGCAGCAGCTGGCGCAGGGTGGCCAGGTTGCTGGATTCATCGTCGACACACAGCAGGGGGCGATGCGGCATGGAGGCTCCTTGCCAGCCGGCGTGGTGAGCGGTCAGCGCAGGTGAGTGGCTTGCCAGTCGCGCAAGGTGGCCTCGGCGCGACGGAAGTCGAAATCTTCCACCGCACGCTGCAGTGCTTCCTGCAGGTTGCGCGGCAGATGCGGCGCGCAGATCAGCAGCGCGTGGTCGATCCTGTCGGCATCGTCGCTGCCCAGGGCCGCTTCCAGGATCTGCACGCTGTCCGCGTCCAGCGCGGCATCGTCATCGCCTGCTTCCGCGTCGCTGTCGCCGTGTTGCAGGAAGGCATGGATCGCGGCGGCGGTACGCTGCATGGTGTCCTTGAGTGCGAGCAGTGCCGAGGTGATGTCGTGGCCCTGCTCGATGCGGGTTTCCAGGTCGCTGGCGGCACCGGCCAGGGCCGGCAATGCCAGCGACCCGGCCGCGCCGCGCAGCTTGTGCGCCAGCGCACCGATCGCCGGCAGCTCGTTGCGGCGCAGATGCTCGGCTGCGGCCTCGGCCGGGTCGGGGTTGTCGCGCAGCAGTTTGAGCAGATAGCGCTCGTACGGTTCGCGCTCGCGCCACAGGCTGCGTGCACGCGCCGCATCCAGCACCTCCGGGTCGGCGTGTTCCCACTCGGGGCCGCCCTGCACAGCGGCCTCGTGCGGCAGCGACGGGATGCGCCGTACACCCGGCTGCAGGAAGTGGCGGATGGCGGTGACCAGTTCCTCCACATTGAACGGCTTGGCGATGAAACCGTTCATGCCCGCTTCCAGCGCTTTCTCCTGCTGTGGGCGAAAGGCGCCGGCAGTCAGCGCGATCACCGGCAGGCTGGCCAGCGCGGGGATCTGCCGCAGCCGCCGCGTGGCTTCATAGCCATCGACCACCGGCATCTGCACGTCCATCAACACCAGCTGGAACAACTCCGGCGCGCGCCTTAGCGTGTTGATGGCCTGCTCGCCATCGTGGGCGACCGTGACCATGGCGCCTTCGCCTTCGAGAATGCGCTGCGCCACTTCGCAGTTGATCTCGCTGTCGTCCACCAGCAGCAGATGCGCGCCTTCCAGCCGACGCGCCACGAAGGTGGGCGCCACCGGCCGCGCGCCGGGGCGTTCGTGGACCAGTTGCTCCACCAGCCGGTGCAGCGCCGCGCTGGTGACCGGCTTGGTCATCACCGCATCCAGGTCCTGTTGCTCGGGATGCTGCTCCAGCAGGCGGCGCTCGTAGGCGGTGACCATGACGATCACCGGATGCGGGCCGGGCACGGCGCGTGCGCGGATCTGCCGCGCGATCGCCACGCCGTCGATATCGGGCATGCGCCAGTCGAGCAGGAAGATGTCGTAGGGCTCGCTGGCCTGTTCGATCGCCTGCAGGGCGGCCTGGCCGCTGGCGACCGCATCCACGCGCCAGCCGAGTTCGGTGGCGATGCGCACCAGGTTGTTGAGCGCCGCATCGTGGTCGTCTGCGATCAATACCCGCGGCATCGCTTCCGGCGGCAGCGCCGGCAGGTTGCGCTGTGCCAGCGGCGGGGCGGATTTTTCCAGCGTCACCACGAAATAGAACTCGCTGCCGCGGCCGGGCACGCTTTCCACCTCCAGCTCGCCGCCCATCAATTCGATCAGGCGCCGGCTGATGGTCAGGCCCAGGCCGCTACCGCCGTAGCGCCGGCTGGTGGAGGTGTCGGCCTGCAGGAACGGCGAGAAGATCAGGCTCTGCTTTTCCTTGGAAATGCCGATGCCGGTGTCGCGCACCGAGAACAGCAGCTTGAGCTTGTTCGGATCGCCGCTGGGGAAGCGCCGCACCGACAGCACCACTTCGCCCTGCTCGGTGAACTTGATCGCGTTGCCGACTAGGTTGACCAGCACCTGGTTGATGCGCAGCGCATCGCCGAGCAACCAGCGGCAATCGCGCGGCAGCGGTTCGACGATCATTTCCACCGGTTTGGTGCTGAGCGAGGAACGCATCAGGTCGGCGATGTTGTCGAACAGTTGATTGAGGTCGAACGGTGCGCGTTCCAGATCGATGCGCCCGGCCTCGATCTTGGAGAAATCCAGGATGTCGTTGATGATCTCCAGCAGCGAGCGCGCGGAGCGGTCGATCTTGGTCACCATGTCCTGCGCCGCACCGGGCAGTTCGCTGCGCTGGAGCAGGTACAGCATGCCCAGGATCGCGTTCATCGGCGTGCGGATCTCGTGGCTCATGTTGGCCAGGAAATCGGACTTGGACTGGTTGGCGCTCTTGGCCGCGTCCATCGCCAGGCGCAGCTGCTTCTCGTGCAGTTTCTGCTCGGTCAGGTCCACCGCCATGCCCAGGTAACCGATCACCTGATCGTTATCGTCGCGCAGGGTGCTCAGGGTCAGCAGCACCGGCAGGCGACGGCCTTCGTGGCTGACGTAGGTCCATTCGCTGGTGTCGCTGCGGCCCAGGCTGGTCAGCGCCGCGATCGCCTCCAGCGTATGCGCCACCGGCCCGCCGGTCTGCTCGGCGAGCAGGTGCGCGCGCTCCTGCAGTTCCTCCTGCTCGATGAACTGGCCGGCCTTGCGGCGGCCGATCACCTCGTCGGCGTTGTAGCCCAGCAGTTTTTCCGCGGCGCGATTGAACAGCGTGACAAAGCCGCTGGAGTCGGTGGCGATGATGGCAAAGCCGGCGTGCGCCAGGATCGCGCGATGCAGCGCGGAGAACTTCATCAGCTCGCTGGTGCGTTCGGCGACCTGGTGTTCGAGCGATGCATTCAGCGCGACGATGCGCTGGTGCGCACGCACCCGCTCGGAGATGTCGCGGAAGAAATGCGAGTGCCCGCTCAGGGTGGCATCGCGTTCGATGATCGGGGCCTTGCTGGCCAGCACATGGACCAGATGCCCATCGCGATGACGCATGCTCAGCGCCGCCGAGGTATCGACCGAATGGCGTTCGTCGGCATGCTCGATGTCGGGGATCGCATACGGCTGCGGCGACAGCAGCATCGTTAGGTTCTGGCCGATCGCCTCGTCCGCGCTGTAGCCGAACATCGCTTCGGCAGCGGGATTCCAGTGGGTGATGTGTCCGTCCGGGGTCTCGGCAACGATGGCCTCGCTGGAATGGCTGACCAGTGCTGCCAGCTCCATCTGTTTGCGCAGCACTTCCTCGCGCCGCAGGCCGTTGCTGAAATACAGCACCAGCAATGCCGCCAGCAGCGCCGACACGCCCAGCACCAGGCCGCCGATCAGCCACGGCGAGGTCTGGTTGAGCGAGGCCAGGAAGCTGGCGGTGGGGTGGGCGGTGATGATCCAGGTGCGTCCGTAGATCTGCAGCTGCTGCACCACCGGCGGGCGACGCGCGCTGTCGCTGGATGGCGTGCCGCTGCGGAAGAAGTTGTGGGTCGGCTCGTTCCGGTCGGACAGATCCAGCGCCACGTCCTCGCGCTCGCCCAGGGTGCTTTGCACCATCTGCTCGACGCTGAAGGGCGCATACACCCAGCCACTGGTCGCGGCCATGCGCTGCTGCGGCGTCTGCAGCGGCATGCCTTCGCGATACACCGCCAGCAGCACCAGGAATCCGCTCTCGCTGGGAATGCGATAACCGGACAGCGAGATCGGCGAGGTCATGATCGGCACGCCGCTGCGTGCGGCCTGCAGTGCCGCTGCGCGGCGACGCGGCTCGGAGGCGATGTCCAGGCCGATCGGACGGTTGCCCGAGGACTCCGGTTCGAAATACAGCACGATGTAACGCTCGCCGTCCCAGGGCTCCAGCGGCCGGCGCTTGATGTCCGGTGCGCCGTCGGCGCGCGCGGCCTGCAGGAAGGCCTCTTCGTCTGCGGGCGCGACGCGATGGATGTAGCCGTAGCCCAGCACGCCGGGAAACTCGCGCGCGTAATCGCGCGAGCGGCTGTACAAGGTGAAGCGGTCGCGACCGATGACATCCTTGCCGGCGCCGATCACCGCGCCACGCGCGCCGCGCAGCCCGTGTTCGAAGGTATACATGCGCTCGCTGATGTTGCGTGTCAGCGTGCGCACCACATAGTTGAAACGCTGCTCGCGCTCGAGCTCGTTATGTCGCTGTAGCGACAGGCCGGCAGAAATGGCGGCGATCAGACCTGCGGCGAGAATCAGCAGGGCCCCGATCGATGCACGGCGCCCGTATTTTCTGCGCAGATCCCAGCGGCCATTCGGCATTTCTGTTCCCTTGCCTTGCCTGTTGCGTGCCCGGTGTGCTGGCCGACAGCGAAGTCGGTCTCGTGGTGGCGCCTGACGATCATCAGACTACGTGCAGTCTCCCCGGCGTCCGCACGTGCGTCCGGTGGGCGATCAACGTCATTGCCAATGCATCAGAACGCCAGCCAGATCGATAATGCGTGAAGGGCAAGGCCGATCAGTCCGCCCACCAACGTTCCATTGAACCGAATGTATTGCAGATCGCGTCCGACACCCAATTCCAATTGTTCGACGAGGTGACGTTCGTCCCAACTTTTCATCGTCGACGCGATATGGTCGGTCACCGATGCGCGCAAGCGTGTGGTGAGTTTGTCGGCAGCCTGCAACATGTGCTGGTTGAGCGCTTCGCGCAGCGAGGGATCCTGCGACAAGGCCTGGCCGAGCGATTGCATGGAGCGCTCCATATGCGCGGCCATCGACGATTCCTCACGCGCCAGGTCGTTGCGCAGTGCATCGCGAATCTCGCCCCACAGACCTTGCACGTAGTCCTGCAAGGCCGGATGTTCGATCGCGCGCTGCTTGAGTTCTTCCACGCGCTCGGCCATTGCCGGCTCGTCGCGCAGGCGCGCGATGTAGCGTTGCAGCCAGGCTTCATAGTCGAGCCTGATTGGATGCTCGGGCGTCTTGAGGATGTCCTGCAACTCCTCGATCGCCGCACGCGCCATGCGGTCGGCCAGGCTGTCGCCGATCTCCTCGATCGGCTTGACCCAGTTCACCGTGCCGACCAGCTTGGGCCACTCGCGCCGCGCGTAACGCACGATCAAGGCCGAGGCGCGCGTCTTGACCTGCTCCTGATCCAGCCACTCGCCCAGGCGCAGCAGCACCTCGTCCAGCAATTTCTGATGCCGGCCATCGGTGGTCAGCAGCGCCATCACATCGCCGACGGTGGCGGCAGCATTCCATTTGCGCAGACGGTCGACCACGAAGCGCTGGATCGCGCGGCGCACCGCGGCCTCGTCCAGCAGCTCCAGCGCCTGCAGCATCCAGCTGCGCGCCATCTGCGCGAGCATGCGCGCCTGTTCGGGTTTGGCCAGCCATTCGCCCAGGCGGCTGGCCGGGTCGAACACGCGCAGTTTGTCCATCAACGCCTCGGGGGCGAGGAACTGGTCGCGCACGAACACCGCCAGGCCGTCGGCCAGACGGTCCTTGCCGCGCGGCAGGATGGCGGTGTGCGGAATCGGCAGGCCCATCGGGCGGCGGAACAAGGCCACCACCGCGAACCAATCGGCCAGTGCGCCGACCGTGGCCGCTTCGCAGAAGGCCGAGACCCAGGCCCAGACGCCTTGTTCGCCCATCAGGTGGCTGACGACGAAGCCGGCGAACATGGCCAGCAGCAGGGCCACAGCCAACAGCTTCATGCGCTGCAGCTGGGCACGACGGGGATCGACGGGGCGGGGAGTGCTAACGCTTGGTTCCATCTGCGCAGTGTACCCAGTCGCCGGAGCAGGGCATGTCCACGGCCGGGGCGTGATGGCCCGGTAGGAGCGCGCCCGAGCGCGACGGGTCACCGGGACAGCCACATCGCGCCCGGGTGCGCTCCTACGAGTCGTTGCAGTGATCGCGGCTGCCGATCGCGGTGGCGGCTGATCGGTTCTGTAGGAGCGCGCCTGAGCGCGACGGGGTTACCAGGAACGCCGCGTCGCGCCCGGGTGCGCTCCTACGAGTGGTTGCAGCGATCGCGGTGGCCGTTCGCGGTGGCAGCTGATCGGTTCTGTAGGAGCGCGCCTGAGCGCGACGGGGTTACCGGGAACGCCGCGTCGCGCCCGGGTGCGCTCCTACGGGTGTTTGCGGTGATCGCGGTTGCCATTTGCGGTGGCGGCTGATCGGTTCTGTAGGAGCGCGCCTGAGCGCGATGGCGTTACCGGGACAGCCACGCCGCGCCCGGGTGCGCTCCTACGGTGATGCACCGTCTGGCACTTAGCCGCGCAGGCGCTCCAGCTGCGATTGCAGCGCGGTCACCTTGGCCTGCAGCGCGGCGTTTTCGTTTTCCAGTTCGGTGACGCGGCGTTGCAGGGCTTTCATGTCGCGGCGTTCGGCTTCGCCGCCTTCGGCCTCGTCGGGCTTGGGTTTGCGCTTGGCGTCGCGTACGCGCTTGGCAGCCTGTTTGAGCTCGGCCTTGCCGGCCTGCGCGGCGGCGCGTTGCTCGTCCTCGGACAAGGTGGCCACGGCAGCGGCGGCGCTGATCGAAATCTCGCCGGCCTTGACCGCCTGCACCACTTCCGGGGCGGCCTGCTTGTGGATGCGCTCGATCATCACCACCTGGTTATTGCTCAGGCGGGCCTCGCGCGCCAGCTCGGCGCGGCTGACCGGGGTGGAGGTTTCTTCCCACGGTGGGCTGTCGCTGTCCGCGGCCGCCGGCGTGGCGTCGTGGTCGATGCCGGTGGCCGGCTGCTCAGGGTCGGCAACCGCCGGCGCTTCGGCAGCGGCGTCGGCGTCGCGCTGGCTGCGCTGGCGCGCGGCCAGGATCTCGCGCTTGCGCAGCGCCAGCACGCCACGCTGGAAGTCCGACACGCTGCGCCGGCCCAGGTGCTGCTCGATCATCCACAGCTGCACGTCCTGCATCGACTGGAAGCGCGGGTTCTGCACGGTCTGGAACGGCAGGTCGTGCTTCTGGCAGATGCCGTAGCGGTTGTGGCCATCCACCAGCACATCGCCCCACAGCACCAGCGCATCGCGGCAGCCCTCGGCCAGCAGGCTGCGCTCCAGCGCCTCGTGCTCGTCGGGCGTCAGCGGGTCGATGTAGGCCTTGAGTTCTTCTTTGACAACGATGTTCATGCGGCAACTGCGGGGAAGTGCGGGGCCGGCATTGTAGTGAGCCTGCCCCGGCTTTGCGCGCTTGACCGCGCCGCGTGCCGGCGTTACGCGCGGGCGCCTGTGTCCTGGTCGTCAGGCGGTGCTGCGCAGGATCTTCGCCAGCGTTTCGACCATCTGCCCGATCTGCTCGGGCGTGACGATCAGCGGTGGTGACAGCGCGATGACATCGCCGGTGACGCGCACCAGCAGGCCGCCGTCGTGGAAGCAACGCTCGAACACCTCGTAGCCGCGTGCGCCCGGCGCGCCGTCGCGTGGCGCCAGCTCGATCGCGCCGATCAGGCCGATGTTGCGGATGTCGATGACGTGCGGCAGCCCGCGCAGGCTGTGCAGCGCGTCTTCCCATTGCGGGCCCAGCGTGATCGCGCGGTCGAACAGGTGTTCTTCGGCGTAGGTGTCCAGCGTGGCGATCGCCGCGGCGCAGGCCAGCGGATGGCCGGAATAGGTGTAGCCGTGGAAGAGCTCGATCGCGTTCTGCGGCCCCTGCATGAAGGCCGCGTGGATCGCATCGGCCACAAGCACCGCGCCCATCGGCACGCTGCCGCTGGTCAACCCCTTGGCGGCGGTGATCAGGTCCGGCGTGACGCCGAAGCGTTGCGCCGCGAATGCCTCGCCGACCCGGCCGAAGCCGGTGATGACCTCGTCGAACACCAGCACGATGCCGTGGCGGTCGCAGATGGCGCGCAGCCGCTGCAGATAGCCTTCCGGCGGCAGGATCACCCCGGCCGAGCCGGATACCGGCTCGACGAAGACCGCCGCAATGGTCGAGGCATCGTGCAGGGTGATCAGGCGTTCCAGATCGTCGGCCAGCTCGGCGCCGTGCGCCGGCAGCCCGCGCGCGTAGGCATTGCGTTGCAGATCCAGCGTATGCCGCAGATGGTCGGTGCCGGCCAGCAGGGGGCCGAACCATTTGCGGTTGTTGGGCAGCCCGCCGATCGACATGCCGCCGAAGCCGACCCCGTGATAGGCCTTTTCGCGCCCGATGAAGCGGGTGCGCTGGCCCTCGCCGCGCAGGCGATGGTAGGCCAGCACGATCTTCATCGCGCTGTCGACCGCCTCTGAGCCGGAGTTGGTGAAGAACACATGGCCCAGGCCCGGCGGTGCGATCGCGGCCAGCCGCTGCGCCAGCACGAACGGCAGCGGTGAACCCATCTGGAAGGTCGGCGCGAAATCCAGCGTGCCGGCCTGCTCACGGATCGCCGCCACGATGCGCTCGCGGGCGTGGCCGGCATTGCAGCACCACAGCCCGGCGGTGCCGTCCAGGATCTGGCGGCCGTCGACATCGCGGTAGTACATGCCGGCAGCGGAGGCCAGCAGGCGCGGGCGCGCCTTGAACTGGCGGTTGGCGGTGAACGGCATCCAGAACGCGTCCAGGTGCGCCGGTACCTGCAGCGCGTGCGCGCCATCGCGCGGAGGGTGGTCGTGCATGGCGGACTCTGTCGCTGGGGAGCGTCCGACTGTACGGCCACCGCGCGTCGGCCGTCACCCCGGCCGAGCGCGACGGCGAGCACGATTTGCAGACCCGCATGCGCCGATCCGCATGGACTAGTCAATTAGTCGCAACGTCGGCCGCTAAGCTGTGGGAACGCCTTGTGGTGCAGGCCATGACGGGTTTTTGACCGGCTGCGGGGCGCGCCGAAGCATTGCAAAGATTCAACGATCGCCGATGATGCGCCAGACGAGTGCCAGTTGGGCCTGGTAGTCGCCGCTGCCCTTATCGCAATACGTCAATCGATCGCAGCCATCAATCGTTTTCGGAGCCACTGACACCGCCTGCGCGCAGCCGTCCTGTCGGGCGCTCCGGACACACTTCATCGCACTTTTTAGGGGAACGGGAATGACACAAGGGTCCACCGTGGCGAGCGCCAACGGCGCAGACGCCGGCCTGCTGTCCAAGGAGCGCATCGTTGCGCGTCCGGGCTTCAATCGTTGGTTGGTACCGCCGGCGGCACTGGCGATCCACCTGTGTATCGGCATGGCCTATGGCTTCAGCGTGTTCTGGCTGCCGCTGTCCAAGGCGCTGGGCATCACCGAGGCGATCGCGTGTCCGGCCGACATGGGCCTGTTCGCGCGCATGGTCGCCACCACCTGCGACTGGAAGATCAGCGAGCTGCAGTGGATGTACACGCTGTTCTTCGTGCTGCTGGGCTGCTCGGCGGCGATCTGGGGCGGCTGGCTGGAACGTGCCGGCCCGCGCAAGGCCGGTGTGGTCTCGGCGCTGTGCTGGTGCGGCGGGCTGGTGATTTCGGCGGCCGGCATCCACTTCCATCAGATCTGGATGCTGTGGCTGGGCTCGGGCGTGATCGGCGGCATTGGTCTGGGCCTGGGTTACATCTCGCCGGTGTCGACGCTGATCAAGTGGTTCCCGGACCGTCGCGGCATGGCGACCGGCATGGCGATCATGGGCTTCGGTGGCGGCGCGATGATCGGCAGCCCGCTGGCCGATGCGCTGATGCGCCACTTCGCCACGCCGACTTCGGTGGGCGTGATGGAAACCTTCCTGGTGATGGCGGCGCTGTACTTCGTCTTCATGATGGCCGGCGCGTTCGGCTATCGCGTGCCGCCGAGCGGCTGGACCCCCGCCGGCTGGACCGCGCCGGTGGCCAGCAACAACGCCATGATCACTGCCAACCACGTGCACGTGAGCAAGGTCTGGGGCATCCCGCAGTTCTGGCTGCTGTGGGGCGTGCTGTGCCTGAACGTGTCGGCCGGCATCGGCGTGATCGGCATGTCCTCGCCGATGCTGCAGGAAGTGTTCGGCGGCCGGTTGATCGGGGTGGACGTCGGCTTCGGCAGCCTGGACACGGCGCAGCTGGCCAGCATCGCGGCCATCGCGGCCGGCTTCACCGGCCTGCTCAGCCTGTTCAACATCGGCGGGCGCTTCTTCTGGGCCAGCATGTCCGACAAGCTCGGCCGCAAGAATACCTACACGCTGTTCTTCGTGCTGGGCATCTGCCTGTACGCGGCTGCGCCGTCGGCCGGCGGCGTGGGTGGCATCGCGCTGTTTGCGGGCATCTTCTGCATCATCCTGTCGATGTACGGCGGCGGCTTCGCCACCATCCCGGCATATCTGGCCGACCTGTTCGGCACCCAGATGGTCGGCGCCATCCACGGCCGCCTGCTGACCGCCTGGGCCACCGCCGGCATCCTCGGTCCGGTGGTGGTCGGCTACATGCGCGAGTACCAGCTGGCCCACGGCAGCCCGCCGTCACAGGTCTACAACACCACCATGTACATCCTCGCCGGCATGTTGGTGCTCGGTCTGATCTGCAACCTGTTGGTGCGCCCGGTGGCCGCGCGTCATTTCATGACGCCGGAAGAACTGGCGCGCGAGAAGCAGCTGGCGCACGAGAAGGTGGACCGCAGCGGCAAGGCGATGCTGCCGCCGGAGCAGATGGCTCGCATCGGGCATGGCGGCAACCCCGCCCTGGTCGCGCTGGCCTGGCTGGCGGTGGGTGTGCCGATGTCCTGGGGCATCTGGGTCACGCTGCAGAAAGCCTTCGTGCTGTTTCATTGAGATGAGATGACACTTCCGTCTTCCCGTTCCGTGCGCGCCGGCAGTGTGGTGCGCACGGTTGTCCGCCACCGCGGCGGCCGCAACGCCACGGTGCAGGACATGGTGGCGGCCGAAATGCCGGTCGCGTTCCACTACAACGGCGTGCCGTTCGCGGTGATGATGGCCACGCCGGAAGACCTGGAGGATTTCGCCTTCGGGTTCTCGCTGAGCGAGGGCATCGTCGACCAGCCGCAGGATCTGCGGGTGGTGGCGGTGGAGACGTTTCTGGAAGGCGCTTCGCTGCAGATCGAGATCCCGCCCGAACGTGCCGCCGCGCTGGACCGGCGGCGGCGCAATCTGGATGGCCGCAGCGGTTGCGGGGTGTGCGGCAACGAATCGATCGAAGCGGTGCTGCGTGTGCCGCCGCTGCTGCAGTCGGCGTTGCAGATCGATGCGCAGGCATTGGCGCGTGCGCTGGAAGCGCTGCACGCGCAGCAGCCGATCGCCGCACAGACCGGCGCGGTGCATGCCGCCGGTTGGGCCGATGTGCACGGTGTGGTGCGCTACGTGCGCGAAGACGTCGGCCGGCATAACGCGCTCGACAAGTTGATCGGTGCGCTGGCGCGGGAGCGCGTCGATGCATCGCAAGGGTTTGCGGTGGTGACCAGCCGCGCCAGTTACGAAATGGCCATGAAAGCCGCGCAGGCCCGGATCCCGCTGCTCGCAGCGATTTCGGCACCGACCGCGCTGGCGATCAGCCTGGCCGACAGTGCGGGACTGACCCTGATCGGGTTTGCCCGCGATCACGATTGTGTCGTTTACAGCCATCCGCAGCGCCTGAATCTGGGCGTTGGCGTGGGAGAGCCCGCATGAGCAAGAAGACCATCCAGCAATACGACAATCCCGCCGGCGGCTGGGGCGCATTGCGCTCGGTTGCCAAGCACCTGATGGAACAGGACATCGCGGTGCAGGGCGCCAAGACGCTGCTGCACGCCAACCAGCCGGACGGTTTCGACTGCCCCGGCTGCGCCTGGCCCGACCGCGATCACACCTCCACCTTCGAGTTCTGCGAGAACGGCGCCAAGGCCGTCGCGGCAGAGTCCACGGCGCGCCGCGCCGGGCCGGAGCTGTTCGCCTCGCACAGCGTCAGCCTGCTGTCGCAGTACAGCGATTACTGGCTGGAAGGGCAGGGCCGGCTGACCCAGCCGATGCGTTACGACGCGGCCACCGATCACTACGTGCCGGTGAGCTGGGACGAGGCGTTTGCGCAGATCGCCGGGCACCTCAACGGGCTGGCATCGCCCGACGAGGCGATCTTCTACACCTCCGGGCGTACCAGCAACGAGGCGGCCTTCCTGTATCAGTTGTTCGTGCGCGAGTTCGGCACCAACAATTTCCCCGACTGCTCCAACATGTGCCACGAGCCGTCCGGCACCGCGCTGCGTTCGCAGATCGGCGTGGGCAAGGGCACGGTGTCGCTGCACGATTTCGAACTGGCCGATGCGATTCTCATCTTCGGCCAGAACCCGGGCACCAATCACCCGCGCATGCTTGGCGAGTTGCGTCAGGCTTCCAAGCGCGGCGCGGCGATTGCGGCATTCAATCCTCTGCGCGAGCGCGGGCTGGAGAAGTTCGCCGACCCGCAGGACAAGCTGGAGATGCTGCACAACGGCTCCACCCGCATCGCCTCGGATTATTTCCAGCTCAAGATCGGCGGCGATCTGGCCGCAGTCAAGGGCATCATCAAGCACGTGCTTGAGCGCGACGCACAGGCCCAGCGCGAGGGCATGCCACGCCTGCTGGATCTGGAATTCATCGACGCCCACACCGCCAACTTCGACGCCTTCGCTGCCGAGGTGCATGGCGAATCCTGGGACACCATCGTCGAAGAGTCCGGGCTGGACGAAGCGGCGCTGCGCAAGGCCGGCGAACTCTATCTCAATGCCGAGCGTGTGATCGCCTGCTGGGGCATGGGCATCACCCAGCACAAGCATTCGGTGGCCACCATCCACATGATCACCAACCTGCTGTTGCTGCGCGGCCATCTGGGCCGGCCGGGCGCGGGCGTGTGCCCGGTGCGCGGGCACAGCAACGTGCAGGGCGACCGCACGATGATGATCTACGAAAAACCGCCGGCCGCGTTCCTGGACAAGTTGCAGACGCTGTTCGGGTTCGCGCCGCCGCGCGAAGACGGTTTCGACACCGTCGGTGCGATCGAGGCGATGCTGGACGGGCGCGGCAGGGTGTTCTTCGCCATGGGTGGCAATTTTGCCGCCGCCACGCCCGATACCGACGCCACGCATCGCGCGCTGCGCAATTGCGAATTGACTGTGCATGTCACCACCAAGCTCAATCGCAGCCACCTGGTGCATGGGCGCGATGCGCTGATCTTGCCATGCCTGGGCCGTACCGAAATCGACATCCAGGACGCCGGCTCGCAAGGCGTGACGGTGGAAGATTCGATGAGCATGGTGCACCTGTCGGCCGGCATCAATCCGCCGGCCTCGCCGGAGCTGTTGTCCGAGCCGGCGATCGTGGCGCGGCTGGCCGAGGCGACGCTGGGTGCGCGCAGCGCGATCCGCTGGCGTTGGCTGGTGGGCGACTACGACCGCATTCGCGACCTGATTGCCCAGGTGTTCCCTGATTTTGCCGACTTCAACCAGCGTGTGCGGGTGCCGGGCGGCTTCCGCTTGTCCAACACCGCGCGCGATCGCCAGTGGGTGACGCCCGAGAAGCGTGCGGTGTTCAAGCCGCACGCGGTGCCGACCGACAACCCGATCCATCGCGCACGCCGCAGCCACACCGAGCAGATGGTGTTTACGCTGGCCACCACGCGCTCGCACGATCAATACAACACCACCATCTACGGGCTGGACGATCGCTACCGCGGCGTGTTCGGCGAGCGCCGCGTGCTCTTCATCAATGGCGCGGATATCGCCGCGTTGAACATGAAGGCCGGCGACTGGGTGGACCTGGAGAGCCTGTGCGAGGACGGTGTGCACCGCGAGGCGCGTCGCTTCCTGCTGGTGGACTACAACATTCCGCGCGGCTGCCTGGCGGCGTATTACCCGGAAACCAACGCGCTGGTGCCGCTGTCGAGCTTCGCCGACGAAGCGCGCACGCCCACTTCCAAGTCGATTCCGGTGATCGTGCTGCCGCACCGCGCCGAAACCGCCGATGCGGCGCCGCGCGACATCGGAGCGGTGCTTGTCCGCTGATCCACAACTCACCGCGCTGCTGCTTGACACGTTGGCCGACACGCCCGAGGGCGTGTCGCTGGCGCGCCTGTGCAAGCAACTGGGCGTGCGCATGAGCGTGCTGCTGCGCACCCTGGCGTGGTTGGGCACTGCCAGCCTGGATGGTCAACCCGGTCCGGGCTGGATCCAGGTAGAAGACCGCGGCGAGCGCCAGTTCGCAGTGCTGACCGATCTCGGGCTGGCAGCGCATGCGCAACGTGCAATAACGCAAACGCAGCAGGGCGACTGAGCAACTTGCTGGTTCTTCCCGGCTGCTTCACTTGCACCGGAAGCTGGTCGGACGCACCGTGATCCAAATAACGCAGGCCACGCTTTGCTTGCAACCAAACACACCGACCACCTCGACAGGTCCTTGTCCGCTCACCGTCGCGGGACCTTACGCGGCATGGATGCCGCGGAAGAGCCTACAGGGACGTACTTGCGGCGTGTCCTGCGATGGTGGGCGGGCAAGGGCCCTGCAGCTAAGTCGCAGACCCGACGCTCTGCAAGCGATCTATCAGCACTATCCGACCACTCCAAGACCCACCGAGCTCTTCAATGGTGGCGCCGTTATGGATGCAGTCGAAGACTTGGGTCAAAAGCCTGGTTGATCGAGCGCGCGGTGCCCTCACCGCTTGCGGGACACGCCGTGAATCCATCCGTGGAGGCTCCTCGGCGGCATCCATGCCGCCGAGGATCCCGCAACCGGCAAGGACACCGCACCAGAGAGTTGGTTGGCTGCTTTCCTCAAAGCTTATTTCTCGGCTTGCGGTGGGAAGATGAGACGTTTGTAAGTCGCGTGTTGAAAGCCTGTTGCTCGGCCTGCGTCGGGAGCTGATCGGGTGCAACGCGATCCGAACAACGCGCATCACGCACTGCTTTTAACTGCGCACACCGACCATCTTGACTGGTCCTTGTCCGCTCACCGTCGCGGGACCTTACGCGGCATGGATGCCGCGGAAGAGCCTACAGGGACGTACTTGCGGCGTGTCCTGCGATGGTGGGCGGGCAAGGGCCCTGCAACAAGGCCACAGAGCAGTCGCTCTAACAAGCATCTATCAACACTGCCCGGCGACTCCAACGCAACCGAGATTCCGAAAGACATCAGGCTGCCACTGCCCGAAAGGCAGGCAGTCACGGCTGAAACTTTTTGCACGCAGGTTGGTCTGCGCAAACCGATGCTGCAATCTGCCAGAATCGGCCGACTTGTCTTATCTGGATGCCGATCAACGATGACTGCTGCTGCGCCGCTTGCCGCTCCCATCAATTCGCCTGCGCGCGTGCTGTTCGCCAGTCTGATCGGCACCACCATCGAGTTCTTCGATTTCTATATCTACGCCACCGCCGCGGTGCTGGTGTTCCCGACGCTGTTTTTTCCGGCGGGCGATGGCAGTGCGGCGATGCTGCAGTCGCTGGCGACGTTTGCGGTGGCCTTTATCGCACGGCCGGTGGGCTCGGCGGTGTTCGGCCATTTCGGCGACCGGATTGGGCGCAAGGCCACCTTGGTGGCGGCGCTGCTGACGATGGGCCTGTCCACCGTGGCGATCGGCTTGCTGCCCAGCTATGCCCAGATCGGCGTGTTCGCACCTGCGTTGCTGGCGCTGTGCCGCTTTGGCCAGGGCCTGGGCCTGGGCGGCGAGTGGGGCGGGGCCGTGCTGCTTGCCACCGAAAATGCGCCGCCCGGCAAGCGCGTGTGGTACGGCATGTTTCCGCAGCTGGGTGCGCCGCTGGGCTTTCTGCTGTCCACCGGCACCTTTCTCGGCATGGGCGCGGTGCTCGACGATGCGCAGTTCATGCAATGGGGCTGGCGGGTGCCGTTTCTGGCCAGCGCATTGCTGGTGCTGACCGGCCTGTGGGTGCGCCTGAGCATCACCGAGACGCCGGACTTCCAGAAGACCCTGGACCGCAAGACGCGCGTGCGCCTGCCCTTGGGGACGGTGATCTCGCAGCACTGGCCGGCGCTGATCATCGGCACGCTGGGCGCATTCGCCACCTTCGTGCTGTTCTATCTGATGACCGTGTTCGCGCTGGGCTACGGGACCAAGACCCTGGGCTACGACAAGGAGCAATTCCTGCTGTTGCAGATGGCCGGTATCGTGTTTTTCGCGATCGGCATCCCGATGTCGGCCAGGTTCGGCGACCGGCATGGCGCGCCGTTGGCGATGATGCTGGCCAGTGTGGCGATCATCGCGTTCGGTTTGGCGTTCGCGCCACTGTTCCAGGCCAATCACCCGTTGCAGGTGCTCGCGTTTCTTGCACTGGGCTTCTTCTTCATGGGCCTGACCTACGGCCCCTGCGGCACGCTGCTGGCCGAGCTGTATCCCACCGAGGTGCGCTACACCGGAGCCTCGCTGTCGTTCAACCTGGCCAGCATCCTGGGGGCGGCACCGGCGCCGTACGTGGCCACGCAACTGGCCGCACGCTATGGCGTGCAGGCGGTCGGGCAGTATCTGGGCGCCGCGGCGGTGTTGAGCCTGCTGGCGTTGATCGTGGCCCGCAGATCGCGTCGCCCGGTTGGCGTTTGAAGGCGTACGCGAGTCGGCGTCATCGTTGAGGCAGGTCCCGCCCAGGTGCACTTCTCCGAAGCTGGCTGCTTCTGCGCGAAATGAAGTCTTCGGGCCAATGGTCTAGGTATTGCGTACATTGCTGCACCGTGGTGCTGGCCTGCCGATCCTCGGGAACGCGCTTGCGCGATGCGGCATTCCCGGCACCGCCCTGTTGCGCGCGAGCACGCGCCTGCGCCGGAGCGATTGCTAGCGGAACAGGCGCTTGAGCGTGCGTCCCAGCCAGTTGCCGTGCTGGTGGCTGCGCGCGAACTGGTCCAGATGTGCGATCACCTGCGGCGCATAGGCCTGATCGTCGCCGCGGATATGGTTGAACAACCAGCGCGAGAGCATGCTGCGGAGTTCGTCGCAGACGTCTTCGCCGGCCTGGAACCGCAGCCGGTACTCGCCGACACGTTTGCCGAAGACCTCGTGCACGCGTTTGTGCGCCAGGCTGAAGGGGTAGCCGGCTTCCTCCATCAGTTCTTCCTCGAAGGCAAAGTGCGACAGCGTGTAGTCGATCAATTCGTCGATCACCTCGGCCACTGCCAGGCGTTGCAGGCTGGTGTGCGCGGCATGCAACTGATTGATCATTTCCACGATGCGCCCGTGTTGGTGATCGATGACCTCGATCCCGGTGTTGAGGTCGTCCTGCCAGACCAGCAAAGCCATCGTTCGCCCTTGTTCCATACGGTGAGGGCACGATAGGCGCACGTGATCGCCAACGCGTTGATCTGGATCAAATCCAGTCACGGCGCGCGGGCGGCGTGCGTGCTGCGGGGCGATTCTGTGTGCCGGCGATACCGCCGGGTCGGGCGCGCCGCCGGCCGTGCAGCGCACGAACCTGCGCCGCTCAGCTGGCGAGGCGCACCTGGTTGCGGCCGCCGGCCTTGGCCAGATAGAGGTACTTGTCCGCTTCGCCCAGCAGATGGTGCAGCGACTGGCCGTCTTCGGTGGCGATGCAGACACCGATGCTCACCGTCATGCTGAGGGTTTCGTCGCCGATCCGCACGCGCAGTGCGCTGATGCGTTCGCGCAGGGTTTCGAAGTAGCTGGTGGCGTTGGCGGCATCCAGCCCCGGTACCAGCAGGCAGAATTCTTCGCCGCCGAAACGCGCCACCAGATCCTGCGGCCGCGCATGACTGGAGACCGACGCGGCCACCGCGCGTAGCGCCTGGTCGCCGGCTTCGTGGCCCCAGGTGTCGTTGATGTGCTTGAAGTGGTCGATGTCCAGCATCGCCGCGGTGACCGTCTGCTCCTGCGACAGCAGGGTGGGGATTACCCGCTGGCTTTGTTCCAGGAAATAGCGCCGGTTGGGCAGGCCGGTGAGGAAGTCGCGGGTAGCCAGATCCTGCAGCGTGCCGATCAATTCCAGCTGGTCCACGTTCTGCGACACGCGGCAGAAGAACTCTTCGCGCGAGAACGGCTTGCGCAGGAAATCGTTGGCACCGTTCTTGAGGAAACGCGGGATCAGCGACGAGTCGTTATTGCCGGAGATGCCGATCACCGCGACCTTGTCGCGTGAACGGATCGCGCGCAGCCGGCGGGTGAATTCCACCCCTTCCATGCCGGGCATTTCCTGGTCGACGATGGTCAGGCGGATGCCGGGGTCGCGCTCGATCGCCTGCAGGCCGGCCGCACCGTCGGCCGCCAGCACCACGCGGTAGCCGTACATCGACAGCAACGCGGCCGCATAGGTCCGTGCGGACAGGGAATCGTCCACCACCAGCGCCGCGATGCGGCGATTGCGCTCCAGGCGTTGCACCAGCCAGGCCAGATATTCGATGCTGCCGGGCGCGTTCTTGAGCACGTAATCGATGATCTGCTGCTGCAGCACACGCTGGCGCAGATCCTCGTCGTAGACGCCGCTGACCACCACGGTGGGCAGCTTGCGCGAGAGGAAAAATTCCACGACCTTGTCGCGGTCGCCGTCCACCAACACCAGGCCGGTCAGGACCAGAAACCAGCCGTCTTCTTCGTCCAGTACACGGGCGGCTTCCGCCAGCGTCGATACGACCGTGACCGGCAGCTCCACACGTTGCTCGATGGCCTCGCGCAGCATGCTGGTGAAAGTGCGCGAGTTCTCCACCAGCAACACGCGTTGCGGCAGGACTGCGCTTTCACTATTGCGATGTAGGGTACCTGGGGACATCGGCTGGCCGTGCGGATCGAACCGTCATACCAGCTAACGGCCCTGCTCGCCAAAACTTGAGCGCCGCGTCTCAAAGTGCCCAAGACGGCGCCCTATTCACCACAACGCATCGCGCAGCCGGTACCAACTCATCGCTGCCACCAGCAGCGGCGTGCGCAGCAGGCGCCCCCCGGGAAAGGGCCGATGCGGAATGCGCGCAAACACATCCAGCCGTCGGCTCTGGCCGGCGATGGCCTCGGCGATGACCTGGCCGGCCAGGCCGGTGGCGGCGACGCCATGCCCGGAGAATCCCTGCGCAAAATACACGTTGGGCCCCAGCCGTCCCCAGTGCGGGGCGCGATTGCGCGAGATGTCCACGTAGCCGCCCCAAAGGGTTTGCAGCGGCACGTCGTGCAGCTGCGGGAAGACCGTGTGCATGCGCCGTGTCATCAACCGATCCAGGCCGGGCGGCGGGCGCGAGGAGTAGCTGGCGCGTCCGCCGAACAGCAGCCGGTGGTCGGCGCTGAGCCGGTAGTAGTCCAGTGCCCAGTTGGTATCGGCGACCGCCATGTCGTTGGCGATCAACGCGCGCGCGCGGGCCTGGCCCAGCGGCGGCGTCGCACCGACATAGGTGCCCACCGGCATGATGTGGCGCTCTAGCGCTGTGGAAATGCCCTGCAGCAGGGCATTGCCGGCGATCACGCCGAACTCGGCGCTGACGCTGCCCTGGTCGGTCTGCATGGTCACGCGCGTGCCGTGCTCCAGCCGGGAGACCGGCGAAGCCTCGTGGATGCGCACGCCGGCCGCCAGCGCCGCGCGCGCCAGGCCCAGCGCATAGGCCAGCGGATGCAGATGGCCGCTGGCCGGGTCGAACATCGCGCCCAGGTAGAGCGGGCTGTCCAGCACCTGCCGCGTACGCGCGCGGTCCCACCATTCCAGCGGGTAGTCGTAGCGCTCGGCCATGCGCATGATGCCGTGCTGCAAGGCCTGCACCTGGCGCGGCTTCAGCGGCACGTGGGCGTGGCCGTCGCGCCAGTCGCAGGCGATGGCGTGGCGTTCGATGCGCGCGCGTAGCAGGCGCATGCCGTCGCGCGAGAAGTCGAACAGCCGCCGCGCGTCGGCATCGCCGACCAGCGCTTCCAGGGTTTCCTGCTCGCAGCCGTAGCCGACGATGGCCTGGCCGCCGTTGCGCCCGGAGGCGCCCCAGCCGATGCGCCTGGCTTCCAGCACGATGACCTTGTAGCCGGCCTCGGCCAGGGCGAGCGCGGCGGTGAGGCCGGTGTAGCCGGCGCCGAGGATGCAGACATCGGCACGTTGCACGCCCTGCAGGCATGGCTGCTCCGGCAAGACCGGCGCGCTGCGGGCGTACCAGCTGTCGGGATAGCCGTTACCCGGCGGATTGGCAGGCGGCAGCGTTGTGGCCGGGCCGTTCATCAGACGATCCGCAGGTACCGGGCGTAATCCAGATCCGGCACCTGCGCCTGGTAGTCGAGCAGCTCGCGCTGTTTCTGCTGGCCAAATACGTGCTGGAACTGGCTGCCGAACTGCGCGCCGACAAAGTCGCTGGCGCCGAATGCATCCACCGCGGCTTGCCAGGTGCGCGGCCGAAAGACCGCTTGCGCATAGGCATTGCCGGTGACTGGCGCGCTGGGCTCGCCGGGATGTTGCAGGCCGTCCAGCATGGCGGCCAGCACGGCGGCGGCAGCCAGGTACGGGTTGGCATCGGCGCCGGCGATGCGATGCTCGATGCGGGTGTTGCGTGCATCGCTATGCGGGATGCGCAGCGCCACGGTGCGGTTGTTGAAGCCCCAGCTCGCATCCAGCGGCACGAAGGCATTGCTGACGAACCTGCGGTAACTGTTGGCGTGCGGCGCGAACATCAGCAGCGAGGCATCGGCGTGCCGCTGCAGGCCGGCGATGGCATGGCGCAGGCGGTCGGCGGGCGCATCGACGTTGCCGGCAAACACGTTGTGCCCGTCGGCATCGAGCAGGCTCACATGCAGGTGCAGGCCGCTGCCGGCCTGGCCGGGAAACGGCTTGGCCATGAAGCTGGCAAGCTTGCCCTGCTGTTGCGCAATCGCCTTGATGGTGCGCTTGAGCAGGATCGCCTCGTCGCAGGCGGCCACCGCATCGGCGCGATGCTGCAGGTTGATTTCGAACTGGCCGGGTGCGTACTCGGCCACGGCGGTGTCGGCCGGGATGCCTTGCTGGCGACAGGCGTCAGTCACCGCGTCGGTGAAGGTGCGCTGGTCGTCCAGGTCCTGCAAGGAATACACCTGGGTGCTGTCGCTGCGCGCACCGGTCTGCGGGTCGCGTGGCGTCTGCGGGCGTCCCTGCGCATCGGGCACCGCATCGAACAGGTAGAACTCCAGTTCCACCGCAATGACCGGGGTCAGGCCGAGCGCAGCAAAACCGTGCAGCACGCGCTGCAAGACCGCACGCGGTGCGACCTCGAACAGGCTGCCGTCCGGCTGATGCATCGCCAGCAGCAGCTGCGCCATCGGCCGCGGTGCCCACGGCACCGGGCGCAGCGAGCCGGCGATGGGCCGGCAGATGCGATCGGCATCGCCGATGGCGTAGCCCAGCCCGGTTTCCTCGACGGTATTGCCGGTGATGTCGGTGGCGATCAGCGACATTGGCAGGCACACGCCATCGCGATAGACCTTGTCCAGGACTTCGGCTGTCACACGTTTGCCACGCAGCACGCCATTGGTGTCGGGCAACAGCAGATCGACCGCTTCGCAGCCATCGATCCGCGCCAGCGTGGCGGCATCGATGGCGGGCAAGCACGCGACGGAGTTCTCGGAAACCATGGGCACCACCTGCAAGGTCGCCGCTCAGACTAGCAAAGCGCATGTGATCGTTCGCAACTGTGCGCGTGTGGACCCTGGCAATGCAGGTGGCCGCACGGTAAGTTCGCAGGCATCGGCAACGCAGCCCATCAACCCATAGCGACCACTCGCTGACAAGTCGTCGCAGTCGGGGGGGATGCAGGTGATGTGTGCCGACAGCTGCGCGCCACATGTGCCCTGTACAGTGCCAGCGCCTGCCTGATGGCGCTCGCACGCGTGATGCAGCCGCGTTCAACCGGGAGATCCGCATGGCTGTCGTTCCACTGGTCGGGTTGCCGACCGATCGCATCCAGCAAGGGCCGCATCCGTTTCTGGCCACCGGCGAGAAGTACATCCGCGCGGTGGTGGACGCGGCCGGGGCGATGCCGGTGCTGTTGCCGAGCCTGCAGCCCACGCTGGATGCGCGCGCGTGGCTGGATCGCCTGGATGGCCTGTTGCTGACCGGTGCGGTGAGCAATGTCGAGCCGCATCACTACAGCGACGAGCCGAGCTGGGAGGGCAATCCGCACGACCCGGCGCGCGATGCCACCAGCCTGGGGCTGATCCCGCAGGCACTGGCGCGTGGCCTGCCGGTGCTGGCGATCTGCCGCGGGCTGCAGGAGGTCAATGTGGCGCTGGGCGGGCGCCTGCACCAACGCGTGCATGACGTGCCCGGCCTGCTTGATCACCGCGAAGACCGTGCCATGCCGCTGGACACGCAGTACGGCCCGGCGCATCCGGTGCAGCTGCATCCTGGCGGCCTGCTGGCCGGCATGAGCGACAGCGCGCAGGTCGCGGTGAACTCGCTGCACGGGCAGGGCATTGCACGCCTGGCCGACGGCCTGCTGATCGAGGCGACCGCGCCGGGTGGCCTGATCGAAGCCTTTCGCGGCCCCGGGCCGGGCTTTCTGCTCGCGGTGCAGTGGCATCCGGAGTGGCGTGTCACACAGCATCCGTTCTACCGTGCCATCTTCCAGGCCTTCGGCGAGGCCTGTCGCCAATACGCCGCTCGACGCGGTCAGTGAGGTTGCATGTCGATCCGCACCCGTTCGCGCACATCCACGCCCAAGCAGCCCGAGAGCGCGCTGCGCCGCTGGCTCAAGGACCGCCACATCACCGAGGTCGAGTGCCTGGTGCCGGACATCACCGGCAACGCACGCGGCAAGATCATTCCGGCGGACAAGTTTTCGCACGACTACGGCACCCGGCTGCCGGAAGGCATCTTCGCCACCACCGTCACCGGCGATTTCCCGGACGATTACTACGAGCTGACCTCGCCATCGGATTCGGACATGCATCTGCGCCCGGACGCATCCACCGTGCGCATGGTGCCGTGGGCGGCCGATCCCACCGCGCAGGTCATCCACGATTGCTATACCAAGGACGGCCAGCCGCATGAGCTTGCCCCGCGCAATGTGCTGCGGCGCGTGCTCGACGCCTATGCCGAAGCCAAGCTGCAAACGGTGGTGGCGCCGGAGCTGGAATTCTTCCTGGTGCAGAAGAACACCGACCCGGACTTCCCGTTGTTGCCGCCGGCCGGGCGCTCGGGTCGGCCGGAGACTGCGCGGCAGTCGTATTCGATCGATGCGGTCAACGAGTTCGACCCGATCCTGGACCTGATGTACGACTATTGCGATGCGATGGAACTGGACGTGGATACGCTGATCCACGAGTCCGGCGCCGCGCAGTTGGAGGTCAACTTCACCCACGCCGATGCGCTCTCGCGCGCCGATCAGGTGTTCCTGTTCAAGCGCACCATGCGCGAGGCCGCGTTGCGGCATGGCGTGTATGCGACGTTTCTGGCCAAGCCGATGGAGACCGAGCCGGGCAGTGCGATGCATATCCATCAGAGCTTGCTGCATGCCGGCACCGGCAAGAACGTGTTCAGCGGCAAACGCGAAGGCGGCTTCAGCGACACCTTTGCGCACTATCTCGGTGGCCTGCAGAAATACATTCCGATGGCGATGGGGCTGCTGGCACCCAACGTCAATTCCTACCGGCGGCTGATGTTCGGCGAGGTGTCGCCGAGCAATGTGCTGTGGGGCTTCGACAATCGCACCTGCGGGCTGCGGGTGCCGATCGATGTGCCGCAGAACATGCGGGTGGAAAGCCGCTTTGCCGGCTCCGACGCCAATCCGTACCTGGCGATGGCGGCGACCCTGGCCTGCGGGTTGCTCGGCATCCGCGAAAAGCTCGAACCGACCGCGCCGATCAGCAGCAACGGCAAGGAGCAGGGCTACGATCTGCCGCGCTCGTTGGGCGAGGCGCTGGATGGGCTGGAGGGCTGCGAGGCCTTGCAGGAAATGCTGGGGCGGCGCTTCGTGCGCGCCTACATCTCGGTCAAGCGCAAGGAGTACGAGACGTTCTTCCGCGTGATCAGTTCGTGGGAGCGGGAGTTCCTGTTGTTGAATGTGTGAGGCGTCTGCGCTCGGCGCAGCGTGCCGCGCCGCTCCCTTCTCCCCTCGGGAGAAGGTGCCCGAAGGGCGGATGAGGGTACGTCGTCTGGCCATGGTCCAGGCCCACGTTTACTGCAGGCGTCCGATGCGTTTTGAGCTAGCTGCCTTTCGTAACGCCACTGCATTCGCGCCACTGGCGTGAGCGACCTTCCGGAGCAAGCCGTGCACCCCACTGTGTTGGAAACCTTGCAGCAACTCGATGCCGCCCATCACCTGCATCCGTTCAACGACAACGCGGCACTGGCCGAAAAGGGTACGCGCATCCTGACCCGCGGCGAGGGCGTGTATGTCTGGGACGCGCAGGGCAACAAGTTGCTGGATGCGTTCGGTGGCTTGTGGTGCGTGAACGTCGGCTACGGGCGCAAGGAGCTGGCACAGGCGGCGGCGCGGCAGATGGAACAGCTGGCGTACTACAACAGCTTCTTCCAGTGCACCACCGAGCCCACCATCCATCTGGCTGCCAAGCTGGCGGAGCTGACGCCGGGCGATCTGAACCATGCGTTCTTCGCCAACTCCGGGTCGGAGGCCAACGACACCATCCTGCGGCTGGTGCGGCATTTCTGGGCGGTGCAGGGGCAGCCGGAAAAACGCATCTTCATCGGCCGTCATGACGGCTATCACGGCACCACCATGGCCGGTGCCAGCCTGGGCGGCATGCGCGGCATGCACAGGCAGGGTGGCCTGCCGATTCCGGATATCCACCACATCGCACCGCCGTATCACTTCGGCGATGGCGGGGAGATGGATCCAGAGGAGTATGGCTTGCTGGCGGCCAAGCGATTGGAAGACAAGATTCTGCAACTCGGCCCAGAGAACGTGGCGGCCTTCATCGGTGAACCGATCATGGGCGCGATCGGGGTGTACATCCCGCCGCGCAGCTACTGGCCGGAAATCGAGCGCATCTGCAAGCGCTACGACGTGCTGCTGGTGGCCGACGAGGTGATCTGCGGGTTCGGGCGTACCGGCGCCTGGTTCGGTGCGGATTATTTCGGCTTCCAGCCCGACGTGATGACGCTGGCCAAGGGCATCACCTCCGGCTATATCCCGTTGGCGGTGGCGATGTTCAACGATCGCGTGGCCGGCGTGCTCAAGGCGCAGGGCGGCGAGCTCGCGCACGGCGGCACCTATGCGGGGCATCCGGTCTGCGCGGCGGTGGCGCTGGAGAACCTGCGCCTGCTGCAGGACGAAGGCATCGTGGACACTGCGCGTACCCGGATCGCGCCGTATCTGGCACAACGCTGGGCCGAGCTGGGCGAGCACCGGCTGGTCGGCGAGGCGCGTATCGCCGGCTTGGTCGGGGCCCTGGAACTGGTGCCGGACAAACGCCGGCGCGGGGTCTATTTCCCCGAACGCGGTCGGGTCGGTGCGCTGTGCCGCGATTTCGCGCTGCGGCGCGGGCTGATCCTGCGTGCCACCTACGACGCGATGCTGCTGTCGCCGCCATTGATCATCACCTGCGAACAGGTCGATGAGCTGTTCGACAAGGCCTGGGCGGCGCTGGACGATACTGCGCAGGTGCTGGGCATCGGTGCGGCGTAAGCCTGCCGGCGCACGTCAAGCTTTGCCGGTCGCGCGCAACCGCCAGGGTGGCCGGCAGAGGCGCTTGCAGCACCGGCCGCGCCGGCAAGCGGGTGGCACGGTTGGTATCCGCCACGCCGCGCTGTGCAAACACAACCACCATGGGTAGGCTGGTCCTTCGACCGGCCGCATCCCGGCCTGCCCTGATCGTGCTGCCCTGGAGACCCGCATGACGCTGCGACTGCTCGCCCTGACGCTGTCCACCACCTTGCTGGCCGCCTGCGGTGGCAGCAATGCACCCGGCGGTGCCGAGGCGCAGGCCAAGGTGCTCAACGTCTACAACTACTCGGACTACATCGCCGAAGACACCATTCCCGCGTTCGAGAAGAGCACCGGTATCAAGGTCACCTACGACGTGTTCGATAGCGACGAGATGGTGGAAACCAAGCTGCTCGCCGGTGGCAGCGATTACGATGTGGTGGTGCCCACGCTGAACTTCTTCGGCCGGCAGATCCAGGCCGGCGTGTTCCTGCCGCTGGACAAGGCCAAGATCCCCAATCTGGCCAATCTGGACCCGGACATCATGCGGCGCATTGCCGCGCAGGACCCGGGCAACGCCTATGGCGTGCCGTACATGATCGGCACCACCGGCATCGGCTACAACGTGGACAAGCTCAAGGCGATCTTTGGCAACACCGAGGTCGCCAACAGCTGGGACCTGGTGTTCAAGCCGGAAAACCTGTCCAGGTTGAAGGACTGTGGCGTGACCCTGCTGGACACGCCCTCGGACCTGATTCCGATCGCGCTCAATTATCTGGGCCTGGATCCGCACAGCAGCGTGCCGGCCGAGATCGAGCAGGCTGCCGCGCTGATCAAGACGATCCGCCCGTATGTGCAGAACTTTCATTCCAGCCAGTACGTGACCTCGCTGGCCAATGGCAACACCTGTCTGGCGGTGGGCTGGTCGGGCGACATCATCCAGGCGCGCGACCGTGCGTTGGAAGCCGGCAACGGCATCAAGGTGGCCTATGCGATCCCCAGGGAAGGTGCGCCGCAGTGGTTCGACATGCTGGCCATTCCCAAGGACGCCAAGCACCCCGACAACGCCTACGCCTTCATCAATTATCTGTTGAAGCCGGACGTGGCCGCGGCCAACAGCAACTTCATCCACTACGCCAACCCGGTGCGCACCGCCACGCCGCTGGTGGACGCGGCGATCCGCAACGACCCCACTATCTACCCGCCGCCGGAGGTGACCGCCAAGATGTTCACCTATGCGATCAATCCGCCGGAGGTGGATCGCCTGTATACGCGGCTGTGGACCGAGATCAAGACCGGTCGCTGACGGCCGCAGTTGTTCCTGCAGCCCTGTACGGGCGCCTGCCAGGCGCCCGCTCATAAGAGCGCCTAACAAGACCACTGCGCAGCCGCCAGGCGCGCGCGGCCGGTGCCCGGATCGGCATGTCCCACTCGTACTCCGGTTCTGAGCGCGCCGTCTGCACCCCTGACGACTGCTCGCTAGGTGTTGTCAGCCGCTCTTCGTCATAGCGCACGCTGACTGCGGTCGTCACGCAATCTGTACCGGACGGTTCAAATAATTGTATGGTTGTGCCGCCTTCGCCGGGCCGCTGATGCGGCACGTCGTCGCGCGCGCCTCGCCCACGACACAGGACGCCTCACCTTGAGCAACCACGACCAGCAGTCCAACGACGGCCAGCCTTCGGGCACGGATGCGCAAGCCACCGGCGCGCACGACGAGCAGGAGCCGCCCAAGCCCTCGCCGTTGAAGAATCCCAAGGTCAAATGGACGCTGATCGTGATCGGGGTGCTGGTGCTGGTGCTGCTGGTGATCTGGCTGGCCTACTACCTGATCAAGGGCCGCTACATGCAGGACACCAACAATGCCTACCTGCAGGCCGATTCGGTGGCCGTGGCGCCGCGGGTCAGCGGCTACGTGACCAAGGTGATGGTGGGCGACAACCAGATCGTGGAAGCCGGCCAGCCGCTGCTGCAGATCGATGACCGCACCTACCAGGCGACCCTGCAGCAGGCCGAAGCCGCGATCGCGGCGCGCCAGGCCGATATCGCCGCGGCCACCGCCAATGTGTCCGGGCAGGAGTCGGCGCTGGTGCAGGCGCGTAGCCAGGTGACCTCGGCAGCGGCAAGCCTGAGCTTCGCCCAGGCCGAAGTGAAGCGCTTCGCCCCGCTGGCCGCCTCCGGCGCCGACACCCACGAACACCAGGAAAGCCTGCAGCACGAACTACAACGCGCACGTGCCCAGTACGAGGCCGCGCAGGCACAGGCCAAGGGCGCGCAGAGCCAGATCCTGGCCAGCAACGCGCAGCTGGAGCAGGCCCAGGCCGGCCTCAAGCAGGCCAGCGCCGATGCCGACCAGGCCCGCGTGGCGGTGGAAGACACCTTGCTGACCAGCCGCATCCACGGCCGCGTCGGCGACAAGACCGTGCAGGTCGGCCAGTTCCTCGGGGCCGGCACCCGCACCATGACCATCGTGCCGCAGGAATCGCTGTACCTGATCGCCAATTTCAAGGAAACCCAGGTCGGCCTGATGCGTCCCGGCCAGCCGGCCGAGATCGAGGTCGATGCCTTGTCGGGCGTCAAGCTGCACGGCAAGGTCGAGAGCCTGTCGCCGGGTACCGGCTCGCAATTCGCATTGCTGCCGCCGGAAAATGCCACCGGCAACTTCACCAAGGTGGTGCAGCGCGTGCCGGTGCGCATCCGCGTGCTGGCCGGCGACGAGGCGCGCAAGGTGCTGGTGCCGGGCATGTCGGTCGAGGTCACCGTGGACACGCGCTCGGCCAAGGATGCCAAGCAACGGGCCGAGGAGGAATCCGATCGCGTGCAGGCGCAGGAGCGCGCGCGATGAATGCAACGGCAGCCACCGGCCCGCGTGCCGGCGGCAGCGCGCAGCGCGAGAAGGCCGAGCCGGGCGCCTGGCTGGCGGTGCTGGCCGGCACCATCGGCTCGTTCATGGCGACGCTGGATATCTCTATCGTCAACGCGGCGCTGCCCACCATCCAGGGCGAGGTCGGCGCCAGCGGCACCGAAGGCACCTGGATCTCCACCGCGTATCTGGTTGCCGAGATCATCATGATCCCGCTGACCGGCTGGTTCGTGCGCACGCTGGGCCTGCGCAACTTCCTGCTGATCTGCGCGGTGATGTTCACCGCGTTTTCGGTGGTGTGCGGGCTGTCGACCTCGTTGACGATGATGATCATCGGCCGCGTGGGGCAGGGCCTGGCCGGTGGTGCGCTGATTCCCACCGCGCTGACCATCGTCGCCACGCGCCTGCCGCCGAGCCAGCAGACCATGGGCACCGCGCTGTTCGGCATGACCGTGATCATGGGCCCGGTGATCGGCCCGCTGCTCGGCGGCTGGCTCACCGAGAACGTCAGCTGGCACTACGCCTTCTTCATCAACGTGCCGATCTGCGTCGGCCTGGTGGCCTTGCTGCTGCTTGGCCTCAAGCATGAAAAAGGCGACTGGGCCGGCCTGCTCAATGCCGACTGGCTGGGCATCTACGGCCTGACCGCCGGCCTGGGCGGGCTCACCGTGGTGCTGGAAGAGGGCCAGCGCGAGCGCTGGTTCGAATCCAGCGAGATCAATGCGCTGAGCGTGATCGCGCTCAGCGGATTCGCTGCACTGGTCGTGGGCCAGTTCCGCAAGCGGCCGCCGGTGATCCACCTGTCGCTGCTGCTGCATCGCAGTTTCGGCGCGGTGTTCGTCATGATCATGGCGGTGGGCATGATCCTGTTCGGCGTCATGTACATGATTCCTCAGTTCCTGGCGGTGATCTCCGGCTACAACACCGAGCAGGCCGGCTACGTGCTGCTGCTGTCAGGCCTGCCGACCGTGCTGCTGATGCCGATGATGCCCAAGCTGCTGGAGGTGGTGGACGTGCGCATCCTGGTGATCGCCGGGCTGATCTGCTTTGCCG
The DNA here is from genome assembly GCF_001013475.1 of Xanthomonas arboricola pv. juglandis. Taxonomy (GTDB): domain Bacteria; phylum Pseudomonadota; class Gammaproteobacteria; order Xanthomonadales; family Xanthomonadaceae; genus Xanthomonas; species Xanthomonas arboricola. The sequence goes on from NZ_JZEF01000001.1 coordinate 918,846, forward strand.
CGGCCTGCTTCGCCAATCTGTCGCTGACCGCCGACACCGTGGGCATGCATTTTGTCGCCGGCCAGTTGTTGCAGGGCTGCGGCCTGGCGCTGGCGATGATGTCGTTAAACCAGGCGGCCATTTCGTCGGTGCCGCCCGAACTGGCCGGCGATGCGTCCGGCCTGTTCAACGCCGGCCGCAACCTGGGCGGCTCGGTGGGGCTTGCGCTGATCTCCACCTTCCAGGAGCGCCGCATGACCTTCCATACCGAAACCATCGGCAGCGCGATCACCGCCAATTCCTCGCGCGCGCAGGACTTTCTTTCCGGGCTGACTGCGCAGATGCAGGGCAGCGCCGGCGGAGAGGCGGCCATTCGCTCGGTCGCGCAGCTGGCGCGCCTGGTGCAGCAGCAGGCGCTGGTGATGACCTATAGCGATCTGTTCTGGATCTTCGGCGTGATCGTGGTCTGCACGATTCCGCTGGCCTTTTTGCTCAAGCCGTTACCCAAGGGGGCGCACCTTGCAATGCACTGATTCCATGCGCCTGATCCGCGTGCCCCTGGCTGCGGCGTTGAGCGTGGTTTTGCTCGGCGGCTGCATGCTCGGCCCCAACTACACCAAGCCCCCGGCAGTGGCCGACACGGCGGTGCAGGCGCCGGCCCTGCATCGCGCCGCTGGCGCCGAGGTGGTCGCTGCCGCGCCGTTGAATCATTGGTGGGAGGAGCTGCAGGACCCGACCCTCACCCAGCTGGTCACCCAGGCCCTGGCTGACAGTCCCAACCTGCGTGCGGCGCAGGCGCGGCTGCGTGCCAGCCGTGCACTGGCCAGCCAGCGCCGTGCCGAGCGCCTGCCCAAGCTCAACGCCAGCGCGGTGTATGCGTATGCCGAGCCGCCGCAGACCATCGTCGATACGCTGGGCGGCTTGCAGAATGGCCAGAACGGCCAGCCACCGGCACAGGGCAGCGAGGCGCTGGATCTGGAAAAGACCCAGATCTACAGCGCCGGTTTCGACGCCAGCTGGGAGCTGGATTTCTTCGGCCGCCGCCGTCGCGCCGCCGAAGGCGCGCTGGCACAGGCGCAGGCCTCGGAAGCCGAGCTGGCCGATGCGCAGGTGCAGCTGGCAGCCGAAGTGGGGCAGGTGTACCTCAACTACCGCGGCTTGCAGGCGCGGCTGGCGATCGCCGATGCGAACCTGGACAAGATCGGGCAGACCCTGCGCCTGACCCAGCAGCGCCGCGAGCGCGGCGCGGCCTCGGACCTGCAGGTCGAACAGATCGCCACGCAAGTGCAGCAGCAACAGGCGCAGCGCCTGCCGTTGGAGATGCAATCGCAGGAAGCGCTGGACCAGCTGGCGTTGATGGTGGGGCGCGAGCCCGGCGCGCTGGACGCGCAGTTGAGCGCGCCGCAGCCGTTGCCGATGCTGCCCACCCAGGTGCGCGTGGACGATGCCGGCGCCCTGATCCGTCGCCGCCCCGATGTGCGCAAGGCCGAGCGCGAACTGGCTGCCTCCAGCGCGCAGATCGGCGAGGCGTTGAACGGGTATTTTCCGCAGGTGAGCCTGCTGGGCGGCCTGAGCTGGGTCGCCGGCTCGCCCAGCGATTTCAATTCCGATGCCTTGACCACGCTGGCGGTGCCGATGCTGCGCTGGTCGATCTTCGACTTTGGCCGCACCAAGGCACAGGTGGAGCAGGCGCGTGCCGGCAACGCCGGCCGCGAGGCGGCGTACGAGGGCGCGGTGCTGGCTGCGTTGCAGGATGCCAATTCGGCATTGGCGCGCTTCGGCTCGGCGCGCAAGCAACTGGTGGTGGCGCGGCAGGCCGAAGCCTCGGCCACGCGTTCGGCCGGCTTGATGCAGCAACGGCGCGATGCCGGTGCCACCTCGTCGATCGATCTGCTCGACGTGCAGCGCCAGCAGCTGTCCGCGCAGGACGCCGCCGCACAGGCACAGGTGCAGTTGCTGGTGAACTACGTCGCGCTGCAGAAGAGTCTGGGTCTGGGCTGGAGCGCGCCGGTGCCGGAGCCACGCTGATCGATGCCCGTCGCGGCGGGCGTCGGCGCTCTGGTCGCGCTAGGGTGTCGCTCTGCCATCGCAGACACGGTGTTGCTGCAGCGCCCGCGCCGGCAGGCGGTCACCAGATAGATGTAGCAGTTCGTTGTCTGCTCGCTGCAGACATACGCCTGGGCGCAGACGGACGAGCGCTGATGTCGCACCAAGCACTGGCGGCGCCGGCGTCCTGAGGTGCACAGTCGGTGCCGGGCCACGCTTCGCAATCGAGAGGATCCATGGCAGTTACCGAGGCCGCAGCGGCGCCGCTTTCCCCTGGCGACGACGCCTATCTGAGCATCAGCGAGGTCCGCAAGGAATTCGATGGCGTCGTCGCGGTCGACGAGGTCAGCCTGCAGATCCGCAAGGGCGAGATCTTCGCGCTGCTGGGCGGCTCGGGCAGCGGCAAGTCCACCCTGCTGCGCTGCCTGGCCGGTTTCGAGCGGCCGACCAAAGGCCGCATCGTGCTCGATGGCCAGCCGATCGACGCGTTGCCGCCGTACGAGCGCCCGATCAACATGATGTTCCAGTCGTATGCGCTGTTTCCGCACATGAGCGTGGAGCAGAACATCGCCTTTGGGCTGAAGCAGGAAGCGCTGTCCAAGCCGGCGATCGCGGCGCGCGTGGGCGAAATGCTGGAGCTGGTGCAGCTTGGCAACCTGGCCAGGCGCAAGCCGCATCAATTGTCCGGCGGGCAGCAGCAACGCGTGGCGTTGGCGCGCTCGCTGGCCAAGCGGCCCAAGCTGCTGCTGCTGGACGAACCGATGGGCGCGCTGGACAAGAAGCTGCGCGCGCAGATGCAGCTGGAACTGGTCAACATCATCGAGACCTCCGGCGTCACCTGCGTCATGGTCACCCATGATCAGGAAGAGGCCATGAGCATGGCCACCCGCATCGCGTTGATGGACCAGGGCTGGATCCAGCAGGTCGGCACCCCGGACGAAATCTACGAACAACCGGCCAACCGGTTCGCTGCCGAATTCATCGGCTCGGTCAATCTGATCGATGCGGTGATCGTCGAGGACAAACCGGATTACGTCGGCCTGAAGGCGTCGGCCTTCGACGCCAATATCCGGATCGGCCACGGCATCACCGGTTTCGAAGGGCAGGCGGTGGCGTTCGCGCTGCGCCCGGAAAAACTCGTCATCGGCAAGGACGAACCGGCCCAAGCCTGCAACAAGGCGCAGGGCGTGATCGAGGACATCGCCTATTTCGGCAGCCATTCGGTCTATCACGTGCGCCTGCCTGGCGGTTTCAAGCTGATGGCCAACTTCGCCAACCGTCAGCGCTGGGCCAGCGAAGCGCTGACCTGGGGCGACGCCGTCTGGCTGAGCTGGGGCGAGGACGACGGCGTGGTACTCACCGCATGAGGCGCCTGATCCGCGCATTGCCGGGCGCGCGCTGGGGCGTGATCGCCGCACCGTATCTGTGGCTGCTGGTGTTCTTCGCCATCCCGTTCCTGATCGTGCTGAAGATCTCCTTCGCTGAGCGCGCCACCGCGATGCCGCCGTACACGCCGCTGTTCGCCGTTGCGGCCGATGGGGCGGTGAGCCTCAAGCTGCATCTTGGAAATTATCTGGTCATGCTGCGCGACAGCCAGTACCTGGCGGCGTATGCGAGTTCGATCAGGATCGCGGCGCTGTCGACCGTGTTTGCGCTGTTGATCGGCTACCCGATGGCCTATGTCATTGCGCGTCTGCCGCTGGCCACGCGCAATGTGGCGATGATGCTGGTGGTGCTGCCGTCGTGGACCTCGTTCCTGATCCGCGTCTACGCCTGGATCGGCATCCTCGACGGCAACGGCTTGCTCAATCAGGCGCTGCTGGCGCTGGGGGTGATCCGCCAGCCCTTGCAGTTGCTGTACACGCCGCTGGCCGCCTACATCGGCATCGTGTACTGCTATCTGCCGTTCATGGTGCTGCCGTTGTACGCCAATCTGGTCAAGCACGACCAGCGATTGCTCGAAGCCGCCTACGACTTGGGCGCACGGCCGTGGCAGGCCTTCGTGCGCATCACCTTGCCGCTGTCGCGCAACGGGATCGTGGCCGGCTGCATGCTGGTGATGATCCCGGCGGTGGGCGAATTCGTGATTCCGGAAATGCTGGGCGGGCCGGACACCTTGATGATCGGCCGCGTGCTGTGGGGCGAGTTCTTCAATAATCGCGACTGGCCGGTGGCCGCTGCGGTGGCCACGGTGATGTTGCTGCTGTTGCTGGTGCCGATCGTGCTGTTCCACCGTTATCAGCAGCGTGAGCTGGAAGGGCGGCTGACATGATGCGCGCCTCTCCCGGCACGCGCCTGCTGGGCGCTGGCGTGCTCGCGCTGGGCTTCGGCTTTCTGTATCTGCCGATCCTGTTGCTGATGGTCTACTCGTTCAACGCCTCGCGGCTGGCGATGGTGTGGGGCGGCTTTTCCACGCGCTGGTATGGCGAATTGCTGCGCGATCGCCAGTTGCTGGAGGCGGCCTGGGTCAGTCTGCAAGTCGCGTTCTGGACCGCCTGTGCATCGACGGTGCTGGGGACGATGGCGGCGCTGGCGATGGTGCGCATGCGGCGTTTTCCCGGCAAGACCCTGTTCGGTGCATTGATCACCGCACCGCTGGTGATGCCGGAAGTGATCATCGGCCTGTCGATCCTGTTGTTGCTGGTTTCGATGGGCGGTGTCCTCGGGATCGCACCGCGTGGCGCGGTGGCAATCTGGGCGGCGCATGTCACCTTCACCGTCTCATTCGTCACGGTGGTGATTTCCTCGCGCCTGCAGGAACTGGATCGCTCGCTGGAAGAGGCGGCGATGGATCTGGGCGCGACACCGCTGAAGGTGTTCTTCCTGATCACCTTGCCGATCATCGCTCCGGCATTGGCATCGGGCTGGCTGCTCGCATTCACGCTATCGCTGGACGACGTGGTGATCGCCAGCTTCCTGGCCGGGCCCAGTTCGACCACCTTGCCGATCAAGGTGTTTGCGTCGGTGCGGCTGGGCATCAGCCCCAAGATCAACGCACTTGCCACGCTGATGGTGCTGGCGGTGTCGATCGCCGCAGTGATTGGCTGGTGGCTGCTGGCGCGCAGCGAAAGACGCCGCCAGCGCGATGCGCAACTGGCGCTGCAAGCTGCTTCCTGAGCAGGCACCAACATGGGTGTGGCGAATGCATCGCCACCAGCGGCGGCCAGACGGCTGCGAACGCCGACGCCACCGACATCCACGATGGCTGCAAGCCGATTGCGGACGCCTGCGGCGGCCACCGGACGCCGGGCACGGCAGTTGGTTGGGCCGCTGTTACCTGGCCGGAGGCGTGTACCCGCTGTCCCAGGGCTGCGGCTTGGTCAGGTAGCACTGATACTCGGCGCTGATGTCGTAGCCCTGTTGCTCGACTCTGGGTTGTTCGTCGGCGCGATCCTTGTCCCTGTTCTTGCCGTTCTTGTCGCCGTCGTCCTTGGATTTCTGCTTGCTCGGATAGATCGTGACCATGTTCGGCGACGAGTGCGCGGTGACGAATTGGCGGATGGCGGTGTCCGAGCAGGCACGCAGTGCCTCTTCCTCGCAGGGTTGGCTGGGATTGGGCAGCGCGTTGTTGCAGCTCACGGTGACAAATCCGTTCGGGCCGGGGCGCGGGCCGTGCAGCATGTCCTGCAGGACGGCGCATCCCGGCAGGCAGGCGCCGATGACAAGTACAACTAGAACAATCAGATCCCGGCGCATCGTGGTGGTCTTCCGTGAATGGATAAAGCTGCCAAGTGCCGAATGCTAGAGCATTTTTGTGCGGTGGGACGGTCGGGACAGGGCAGGGCCGCTTTCCTCAGCGTGGCTGGGAGCGTTATCCCAGCTGCCAGTGATCCACGAGCGGTGCGATAAAGGTGCGGCATTGCGTCGCGGCGTGGGTAAACACAGCGTTGCAGCGATTTGCTGCGGTTGTGACGCGGCTGCAACTTGCCGGCGACTAGCATGGCGGGCCTGTAACAGGAGACCGTCATGTCCTACGACACCGTCAACCCGGCCAATGGCCAGGTCGAACACACCCAGCACACCCTGGACGCCGCCGCCATCGAGGCGCGTCTGGCTGCTTCCGCCAAGGCGTTTCCGCAGTGGGCGGCACTGCCGCTGGCCGAGCGCGGCGCGCTGCTGCGCCGGGTCGGCGAAGAGCTGACCCGGCGGCGCGACGACCTGCAACGCATCATGACCGCCGAGATGGGCAAGCTGCGCCACGAGGCGCTGGCCGAGGTGGACAAGTGCGCGCAGGGCTGCGCCTATTACGCCGAACATGCAGCCGACTACCTGGCACCGCGCGATATCCCGACCGAGGCGCAATCCAGCTATGTGCGCTACGAGCCACTGGGCTGCGTGTTTGCGGTGATGCCATGGAATTTTCCCTTGTGGCAGGCGTTCCGTTTCCTGGCCCCGGGTCTGATGGCCGGCAATGTCGCGCTGCTCAAGCACGCCAGCAATGTGCCGCGCTGCGCCGATGCGATGAAGGAGGTGCTGGATGCCGCCGGCATTCCGCCCGGCGTGTTCGATGTGCTGCATATCGACAACGACCAGGCCGCAGATGTGTTGCGTGACGATCGCATTGCCGCGGTGACACTGACCGGCAGCGAGCGCGCCGGACGTTCGCTGGCTGCAAATGCGGGCGACCAGTTGAAGAAGTGCGTGATGGAACTCGGCGGCAGCGACGCGTTCGTGGTGCTGGAAGACGCCGACCTGGAGCACACCGTCGCCTCCGCCGTGCAGTCGCGGTTCGACAACAGCGGGCAGACCTGCATCGCCGCCAAGCGCTTCATCGTGGTGGACGCCATCGCCGATCAGTTCATTGAACGCTTCGTTGCCGCTGCCTCCCAGCGCGTGCTCGGCGACCCGCAGCAGGAGGGCACCACACTGGCGCCCATGGCCCGCGCGGATCTGCGCGACGAGCTGCACAAGCAGGTGCAACACAGCGTGGAAAAGGGCGCCAAGGTGCTGCTGGGCGGCGAACCGGTGCCCGGTTCGCATGCAGGCTACCCGGCCACCATCCTCGATCATGTCGCCCCGGGCATGCCGGCCTACGAGGAGGAGTTCTTTGGCCCGGTCGCATCGGTGATTCGCGTGCGGGATGAAGCCGAGGCGGTAGGCGTGGCCAACGACACCAGCTTCGGCCTGGGCGGCAGCGTGTGGACCTCCGATGCCAAGCGCAGCAATTGCAGTGCGGTGCGGCGTTCGTCAATTCGGTGGTCAAGAGCGACGTGCGTCTACCGTTCGGTGGCATCAAGCGCTCGGGCTTCGGCCGCGAGCTGGCCGAGCACGGCATCCACGAGTTCATGAACATCAAGACGATCTATGTGGCTTGAGTGCGGGGATTGGGGATTCGGGATTGGGGATTCGTAAAAGAAGGCAGCCTTCCTTCTCCCCCTCGGGAGAAGGTGCCCGAAGGGCGGATGAGGGTACGTGCAGTACGCGCGCCACAGCCACACGTCCAGCTCCAACCAATCCCCAATCCCCACTCCCAAATCCCGGCCGCAAAGCGGCCTAAAGCCACCGCGCTCGCTTGAACAGGCGATAGAGCACCAGGCACGAGGCGACCACGCCGGCTACCAGCAGTGGGTAGGCGTAAGGTTTGTCCAGTTCGGGCATGTGGGTGAAATTCATGCCGTACCAGCTGGTGATCAGGGTCGGGGCGGCCAGCAGCGCGGCCCAGGCACCCAGGCGTTTGACGGTTTCGCCCTGGGCCAGTGTCACCATCGACAGGTTGACGCTCAACGCGGTGCCCAGCATTTCGCGCAAGGTGTCGATGGCGTCGTTGATGCGTACGGCGTGGTCGAGTACGTCGCGCAGGTAGATGCCGACCTCGTCGTGGATCAGCGAGCCGGGGTTGCGCTTGAGGTGCGAGAGCACGTCCTGCAATGGCGCCACCACCAACCGCATCTTGTTGAGTTCGCGCTTGAGCTCGTACAGGCGCACCACGGTTTCGCGCTTGTAATTGTCGGCGAAGATGTCCTTTTCCAGGCCTTCCAGCGTGTCGCGGAACTCGTCCATGATCGGCAGGTAGTTGTCGACCACGAAGTCGAGCACGCCATACAGGCAGAACGAGGCGCCCATGCGCAGCATCGCCGGTTCGCGTTCGACCCGGTGCCGCACCGGCGTGTACGACAGCGATGCACCATGGCGCACCGTCAACAGAAAGCGCGCGCCCAGAAACGCGTGCGTCTCGCCGTAGCGGATGCGCTCGTTGACCAGTTGTGCGGTGTTGACCACCACGAACAAGGAGTTGCCGTAGCTCTCGGCCTTGGGACGTTGGTGCGCCTTGAGCGCATCCTCGATGGCCAGATCGTGCAGGCCGAACTCATCCTGCAGTTTGTGCAGCACCGATTCCTGCGGCTCGTACAGGCCGACCCAGACAAAGCCATCCGGGCGCTGCAGCACGTCGCTGATCTGCTCCAGGCTGATGTCGTGGCGCTCGCCCTGGCCGTCGTAATAGGCGCAGGTGATGACGCAGGAGGGGTTGTCCGGATGGCGGCCGTGGTGGTTCATGGGCGCATCCTGGATCAGCGGGTGCGGGCGGACAAGTCACGCCGCCGCAATGCGATGGCGAGCGCGGCGTGGATCGGCAACAGCAGCAGCACCCACTGCAGGTTGTCCTGCGCCTGGAACGACAGCCAGTGGATCAGCAGGGCCAGCAATGCCGCGGCGGCGACCACCCAGCGCAGCACATCGAACCAGCGCCCGGGCCGGCGCCCGCGCAGCACGGCGATGCCGCCGATCAACAGCAGCACGCACAGCGGGTTGACCAGCAATAGGTTGCGATTGGCCCAGGCCGACTGATGCGCGGTGAAGCCCCACAGATACACCAGCAAGCCGCCGCCGATCGCGCACAGCAGCCAGTACGGCAGGGCGAAGGCGGCCAGCACGCGTTGCCGGCGACCGAGTGCCAGCACGCCGGCAGCGACGATCAGCCCGGTCAGCAGCCATGGCCACCAGTGGCGCTGCTGTTCGGCCGGCTCCGGTGCGATGCGATGCGGCAGCAGGACCTGGGTGGACTGCACCAACGGGCGGCCGGCGCTGTTGTGCACCTGGGTCAGGCTGTCGGCCAGGCGCATCGGCACGAAGGCTTCTTCCCAGCGCGACAGCGGGCGGTCCGCATACGGCCCCAGGCCCAGGTCGAAGCCCAGCCACATCCACGGGGCAGGCGAGGCCAGACGCACCGCTTCGCTGCGGAAGGTGTTGCCGCGCGAGCGCCCGGCCAGTTGCGATTTCAACGCGCCACCCATGGCGCGGTCCAGCGTGTCGCGGACCATGGTGGCGCAGTTGGCCACGAAGTAATCGTAGTGGTAGCGCGCGTTCTCGGGCTGGCTGCGGATGGCCAGCCCGTCAGCCAACGCGCGCGCCTGGTCCGGTGGCAGGTCCAGCCACTGGATGCTGACGCCGCGGCCGACCGCGCGGTATTGCTGCAGGTCTTCTTCCAGCGGCAACGCGACCAGGTAATACATCATCTCGCCGCGCGCAAAGCGCGGGACGAAATCCGGCTCGCCGGGGTCGAAGAAGCCGAAGTTGTACGAGGTGGCCTGCCCGCTGACGGGATCGACCACCACGATGGCATCGTGGCCGAAGCGCTCGAAGAACACTTCGCCCGGCTGCATGGTGACCACGCCGACCCGCGGTGCCGGCACATTGGGCTGGGTAGGCGCCTGCCCGGTGGCCTGGGCCATGGCGGCAGGTGCCACCAACCACGCCAGCAACAGCAGCAGACACGCCGCCGCGCAGCGCCGGATGCTGCCGCGGGCTGGCGCTGCAGCAGTGACGCGGTACCAACGGTTCAAGCGTCGTCCTGCGGGTCTGGCGGCAGAATGGTCACGTGGAAGGCGTGCACGCGCCGCGCATCGGCCTTGGCCACACGGAAGGCAAACCGCCCCAGCGTCAGCTCTTCGCCGGTTTCCGGCAGGTGGCCGATCGCATCGGTGACCAGGCCGCCGACGGTGTCGTACTCGTCATCGGGGAAGTCGGCACCAAAGCGCTCGTTGAAGTCTTCGATCGGCGTCAGCGCATCGACCACATAGCGGCCGTCGGCCTGGATCGCGATCAGCGAATTCTCTTCCTCGGCATCGTCGTGCTCATCGTCGATCTGGCCGACGATCTGCTCCAGCACGTCTTCGATGGTGACCAGCCCGGCGACGCCGCCGTACTCGTCCACTACGATCGCCATGTGGTTGCGCGACAGCCGGAATTCCTTCAGCAGCACGTTGAGCTTCTTGGACTCGGGGATCAGCACCGCCGGGCGCAGCAGTTCGCGCACGTTGCCGGGGCCGTTGTCGGCAACCACGCCGCGCAACAAGTCCTTGGCCAGCAGGATGCCGAGTACTTCGTCCTTGTTCTCGCCGTGCACTGGGAAGCGCGAATGGCCGGATTCCACCACCTGCTTCATCAGGTCGATGAAGCGCGCCTCCACCGGCAGCGAGACCATCTGCGAGCGCGAGATCATCACGTCGCCCACGGTGAGCTCGGACACGGAGATCGCGCCTTCCATCATGCGCAAGGTGTCTGCAGCGATGAGACCGTCCTGTTCGGCGGTCCGCAGCAGCGCGACCAGTTCGTCGCGGGTATGGGGTTCGCCAGAGAAGGCAGCGCTCAGGCGCTCGAGCCAGCTACGGCGTTTTTCGGGTGTTTCTTGGGATTGGCTACTGTCGTCTTCGGACATCGTGACGTGGGACGGCACCCGGCAAACCAGGCGATAGCCGTCAGTCTAACAGGAAGCCGCTAAGGCGCTGTGGACGGGGCCGGGGTGGGCGCTGCGCTTCAGGGCAGGTCCAGGCTGTAACCGCAGCCGACCACGGTCTTGCCCGGATGCGACTTCACGTTGGAGACGCTGAGCACGATCGATTCGATCATCGCCTCGCCGGTCTTGGGGTTGGTGGTGTCTTCGCTGACCAGCTCGCGGCCGTACATGACCTTGTCGGCGTTATCCACGCCCAGTTCCAGGTTCAGCTGTTTGGCCAGCGGGCGCGGGTCGGGCAGGTCCAGCAGCGCCATGACGCTGGCGCCGGAGAACGCGATGTGGGTGGTGCTGTGGCCGAACACGCTGATCGGCGTGTTGAGCGTGTACTCGGTCATGAACAGGTTGGCCTGGTCCAGCGGCGTCCAGCCCAGCGCCACCGCCTTGAGCGGGTCGGCCAGCACCGGTGCCAGCGCGTTGAAGTCGCCGATGCGCTGGCGGCATTCGATCAGGGCCGGCAGGTCGGGGCGTGCCGGCGCGGCCTGCGCCCAGGCACTGGAGCAGGCCAGCAACAGCGACGCGGTGGCGAGGCAGGCCCGCATCAGCGCTCTCCCGCGTACGGGTCGTCGATGCCGAGATCGGCCAGGATCTCGCGTTCGAGTTGCTCCATCGCATCGGCTTCCTTGTCGTCTTCGTGGTCCCAGCCGAGCAGATGCAGCGTGCCGTGCACGGTCAGATGGGCGTAATGCGCGGCCAGCGACTTGCCTTGTTCGGCCGCCTCGCGCGCGACCACCGGCGCGCAGATCACCAGATCGCCGAGCAGCGGCATCTTGATGCCCTTGGGCAGGCCCTCGGGTAAATCGGCCGGGAAACTCAGCACATTGGTGGCGTAATCCTTGCCACGGTAATGATGGTTGAGCGAGCAGCCTTCCTTTTCATCGACAATCCGCACCGCCAGGTCGGCCTCGCGGATGCGTCCCTTCAGTGCAGCGGCCACCCACTTGCGAAAACTCACCGCCGATGGAAGACCGGCGCGCGGCAGCGCATAACTGACAGCGACGTCGAGGCGGACAGGTCCACGGGTCATGGCGAGAGTTTCCTGGGCAGAGGGTCAGCGCGTGCAGGTGATCAGCAGTATCAGCGCAGGCCCATTGGCCACGCGGTAGCTCGAACTGCCGATCGGGCCGCGCCCGCAGCCGCGATTGTAATCCCGCACCCGCAAGCTTGAAACGAATCCTGGCTGGTCATGCAGCCAGACCGCAGCGATACCGCTTTCCAGGAGTCCGCCAACCAGCGACTGGCTTGAGCGATGCGCGTGCTGGATCGGTGAGCTTTCGCAGCCGCGTGCATCCGTGACCGTTCCCGGTAAATCGAGCAGCCAGCGCGCGCTGCGACCTTGCTGCCAAGCCCTGCGTCGTACGCGATCGTTCCCTGCCGGCAGATCGCCGCGCCCCTGTTCCGCCAGCCTCTCCAAGTGCGCGGTTGGGATGCTGATGCTGGTTTGTTCGGCGGCCAGCGACACACAGGGGGGCGCCACCTGTGTCGCCGGGATCACATCGCGATCCACGATCGGGATTCCCGGAAGCAGCGGCGCTTCGGTGGCCCCGAGCGATGCCGCCGCGACCAATCCGCTTGCCAACGTCAAGCAGGCAAGGAATAGCCTCATTCAGCGTTGTTCTTGATCGCAGCGTCCTGCTGATCGCGCTTTTCATAGGCCGTGACGATGCGCTGCACCAGCGGGTGGCGCACCACGTCGCGTGCTTCGAAGAAGGTGAAGCTGGCGCCGTCCACATCGCGCAGCACCTCGATCGCGTCGCGCAGGCCGGACTTGACGTGCTTGGGCAGGTCGATCTGGGTCAGGTCGCCGGTGACCACCGCGGTGGAGCCGAAGCCCAGCCGGGTCAGGAACATCTTCATCTGCTCGATGGTGGTGTTCTGTGCCTCGTCCAGGATCACGTAGGCATCGTTGAGCGTGCGGCCGCGCATATAGGCCAGCGGCGCGATCTCGATGACGTTCTTTTCCAGCAGCTTGACCACTTTTTCCACGCCCAGCATTTCGTAAAGCGCGTCGTAGAGCGGGCGCAGATACGGGTCCACCTTCTGGCTGAGATCGCCGGGCAGGAAGCCCAGCTTCTCGCCGGCTTCCACTGCCGGGCGCACCAGGATCAGGCGCTGTACGCGCGACTCGTTCAAGGCTTCCACTGCGCTGGCCACCGCCAGGAAGGTCTTGCCGGTACCGGCCGGGCCAATGCCGAAATTGATGTCGTGCGTGGCGATCGCATGCAGGTACTTGGCCTGGTTGGCGCCGCGGCCACGCACGGTGCCGCGTTTGACCTTGATCGCCACGTCCTGGGCCACATAGGAACGATCGACCACCTGCTCGACGTTGGCATCGTTCAGGCGCAGGTGGATGGCGTGATTGTCGAAGGTGGTGGAGGCGGCTTCCTCGTACAGGGCGGTCAGCAGCGTCTGTGCGGCGGTGATCGCCGGCTCGGGGCCGGTGACGCGAAAGACGTTGCCGCGGTTGGCGATCTCCACGCCCAGCTTGAGTTCGATCTGGCGCAGGTGCGCGTCGAACGGGCCGGCCAGGTTGGCCAGGCGCTCGGTGTCGTCGGGTTCCAGGGTGAAGTCGCGATGTGCAGGTGAATTCATGGTCGGATCGGACCGCGCACGCATGCGCTGGTCGGTTGGGCGGCAGACGAGGGTAGCGCGCAGCGTGTGATCCCACCAACACGCCAGGCCACTGCAAGCGCATGGTCTGGCCGGTCCCCGGCGGTGCGCGCGGGTTTTCCACAATCGCTGTGGAGTCACGCATCACTAACCTGTGGATAAAAATCGTGGCGCCTACTCGCACAAGGTGCGGCAGGGATATGGTGAAAAAATCACCACTGCGATGGCGGTTGTCCACAAGCGGTGTGGATCGAATTCGGCAAAGCCTGTGGGTAAGTGCTCGCACGCCTTGTGCCGCAAGGCGTCGCAGACAGGTGGTGAAATTTTGATCACTTGCCTTGCGTGCCGTGTGACCAGGGACGTCGGTGTCGTTGCTGTGCGCGATCACGACCATGCCTGGCGTATGCGAGCAGTGCACGCCGTTGTCGACCTAGACCGACTACGGCTTAGTAGCGCGCAGATGCTGGAGCGCCGATCGGCGAATGCAGTGCGGCAAGCATGCAAGCTGCGTGCTTGCCGAAGATCGAGGTGCGAGGCACGACGCGCGTGACCTCAACGCAATTGCCAGCGTGTTGCACGCACGCAGCTGCGCAACGCAACGCAACAACAATCGCAGGCAGACGCAGCATCGCGTAGCCGGCCGCAGCACTACGGAAGTAGTGACCAACCAACGCGCACCTTCCAGTCAGCACGACGCGATGCATGCCGTGGCGCCCCGCGCCCCGGCACCTATGCGGCATCAGCTTTCGCTGTCGTCCACCTGGATAAGACCACGCAGCGAATTGCTCATCGCCTCGGTGATCAGGACATCGACGAACTGCCCGATCAGGCGCGGGTTACCGGGGAAATTCACCGGGCGCATGTTCTCGCTCTTGCCGGTCAATTCATTCGGATCGCGCCGCGACGGGCCTTCCACCAGCACCCGTTGCATGCTGCCGACCATGGACTGCGAAATGCGCGTGGCGTGCGTGTTGATCTGCGCCTGCAGACGCGCAAGCCGTGCCTGCTTGACGGTTTCCGGCGTGTCGTCCTGCAGGTCCGAAGCCGGCGTGCCGGGACGCCGCGAATACACGAACGAGAAACTCTGGTCGAAGCCCACGTCCTCGATCAGCTTCATGGTCTTTTCGAAATCCGCTTCGGTCTCGCCGGGAAAACCGACGATGAAGTCCGAGCTGATCGAGATATCCGGACGCACCGCGCGCAGCTTGCGGATCTTGGACTTGAATTCCAGCGCGGTGTAGCCGCGCTTCATTGCCGACAGGATGCGGTCGCTGCCGGCCTGCACCGGCAGATGCAGGTAATTGGCCAGCTGCGGCACGTCGCGGTACGCATCCACCAGCGAGTCGGAAAATTCCAGCGGATGCGAGGTGGTGAAACGGATACGGCCGATGCCCTCGATCTGCGCGATGGTGCGGATCAACAGGCCCAGATCGGCGTATTGCGCCGCGTCGCCGGCATCGGCGCCGTACGCACCGCGATACGCATTGACGTTCTGGCCGAGCAGATTGATCTCGCGCACGCCTTGCGCGGCCAGCTGCGCCACCTCCACCAGCACGTCCTCGAACGGCCGGCTGACTTCTTCGCCACGGGTATAGGGCACCACGCAGAACGAGCAGTACTTGGAGCAGCCTTCCATGATCGACACGAAGGCCGACGGGCCCTCGGCGCGCGGCTCGGGCAGCCGATCGAACTTCTCGATCTCCGGAAAGCTGATATCCACCTGCGACTTGCCCGACTCGCGCCGCGCGCGGATCAGCTCCGGCAGGCGATGCAGGGTCTGCGGGCCGAACACCAGATCCACGTAGGGCGCGCGCTTGACGATGGCCTCGCCTTCCTGCGAGGCCACGCAGCCGCCCACGCCGATGATCACCGGCTTGCCGCCGGCCTTCAGCGCCTTCCAGCGGCCCAGCTGGCTGAACACCTTTTCCTGCGCCTTCTCGCGGATGGAGCAGGTGTTGACCAGCACCACGTCGGCGTCTTCGGGGTTGTCGGTCAGCTCCAGGCCTTCGGAGGCGGCGAGCACGTCGGCCATCTTGGCCGAGTCGTACTCGTTCATCTGGCACCCGTGGGTCTTGATGTAGAGCTTGCCGCGCACCACGGCAGGCGCCGACGGGCGGGCCACCGGCAGCGGCAACAGGGCGGGTGCGTCCACGGCGGTGGCCGCGGACAGGTCGGAAACGGATGTCCCGGGCATGGCGCTTATTCCAGGCGGGTAGAAGATAGCCGCACAGTTTACCCGCTTGCGCCGGGCCCGTCCGCTTGGTCAGGCCTTGGCGTTGGTGGCCTCGGCGCGCGCGAACGCCGGCCGGTCGGCCATGCGGGCGATGTAGGCGCGGGTGCTGGCAGGCGGGTCGATCAGGCCGAAATCGACCATCCAGCCCAGCGCGCCGCCCCACAGCACATCGGCCGCGCTGCAGCGCTGGCCCAGTAGATAGTCGCCCTTGGCGAGCTGCGCATCGATCACCTGCAGCACCGTGGCGCAGTCGGCATAGGGCGAGATCGAGCGCGGCGGCGCATCGCGCTTCATCGCGCGGTCGATGATCGCCGGCTCGAACGCCGAGCCGTAGAAGGCCAGCCAGCGCAGGTAGGCGCCGCGATCGGCATCGCCCGGCGCCGGCGACAGCCCGGCTTCCGGATACAGCTCGGCCAGATACTGGTAGATCGCGCCCTGCTCGGTGACCACGCTGTCGCCATGCCGGATCGCCGGAATCTTGCCCATGGGGTTGATCGCCAAGTACGCGGGCGCGAGTTGCTCGCCTTTTTCCAGGTTGACGATCTGCAGGTCGTAACTGGCGCCGAGCTCTTCCAGCAGCACCAGCACGCCGCGCGAACGCGAACGGGGATTGTGGAACAGGGTGATGTGGCGCTGGTCGGACATTGCGGTTTCCTTGGTGGATGCGGAAGGCATAGAGAACGAGGTGCCAGGCAATCCTACGCAGCTATTGCGGACAGTTTCCGTCCGCAATACGGTAATGCGATGGCCTCGACCGCTGCCCGCTTGTTGCGTCTGCTTGCGCTGCTGCAGGGCGGCCGTAGCTGGTCCGGCGTGGCGCTGGCCGAGCGGCTGGAACTGCATCCGCGCAGCGTGCGGCGCGCGATCGAGCGCCTGCGCGAGTTGGGTTATCCGGTGCATGCCGTGCCCGGTGCCGGTGGCGGCTATCGGCTGGGGCAGGGTGCAGCCGCCCTGCCACTGTTGTTCGAGGAGGACGAGGCGCTGACGGTGGCGATCGCGCTGCGCGCAGCGGCTCCGGCGATACGCGGCATGGATGCGGCGGCGGCGCGGGTGCTGCGCAAGCTCGATCCGCTGTTGCCGCGGCGCAGCGGCCAGCGTGCCAGTGCCGCGCACGCGGCCACCGCCAGTTTGCCGGTCACCGGGGAGACGGGTGCCCTGGTGGATGCGGCGCTGCTGGCGCAACTTGCCAGCGCCTGCCGCGACCTGGTCACGCTGCGGCTGGACTATCGCCGCCACTCCGGTGCCCCGATTACGCGTTGCGTCGAGCCGGCCCTGCTGGTGAATTACGGGCGGCGCTGGTATCTGCTGGCCTGGGATTGCGAGCGCCAGGACTGGCGCACCTTGCGCGCCGACCGCATCGACCGGGCCGAGACGACCGGCGCGCAATTCGCCGCTCGCGCACTGCCCGAGGAGCCACTGCAACTCCTGCGCAAGGCGATCGGCGAGTCGCCGTTCCCGTGCCGGGCACGGGTGCGCCTGCACGGCACGCTGGAGGCACTGGCAGCGCGCATCCCGCCCTGGCTGGGCGCGCTGGAAGCCGACGGGCCGGCGCATTGCTGGCTGGGCCTGGGCGCGCCGAGCATGCCGGCGCTGGCGGCCAACCTGCTGCTGCTCGACCTGCCGTTCGATGCGATCTGCCCGGATGCCGTGCGCGTGCCGCTGGCCGAGGCGCTGAACGCGTTGCGGGCGCGGCTGGAGCCACTGCCCGGATAACCGTTTGGGCCACTTGGCAAGCCCGGGCCAAGCTGGGACACTCCGCCGCATGAAGGGGATGTCAAGATTGCTGGGGCTGTTACTCGTCACGTTGCCGGCAGCGCCGGTCTGCGCGGGCACCTTGTACAAGTGTGTCAGCGGCGACGGAATCACCAGCTACCTGAGCAAGCGCCAGAGCGGCGCGACCTGCAGCGTCATCAGCAGCTACACCCCGGAGCGATCCGCGCGCCGCGCGCCGCCGGCCATGGCTCGCCCGGCGCAGGGCATGGCCGCCGGCCCGGCGCGCGCCAGCACCTCGATCGACAGCGGCGCGCCAGCCACCATCATCAGTCAGCCGGTTGGCCAGGCGCCACGCCGCGCTGCCGAGGTCGCCTCGGCGGTGACGCCGCGCGCGCTGCCGGTGTCGGAGACCTCGGTCGTGCAGGCACCCGCCACCGTGGTCAATTCGCGCCGGGTGGTCAGCGGGCAGGTCTATTCGTATATGAAGGACGGCGTGCGTCACTACACCAGTGCGCGCCCGCGTCAGGTCGCCAGCATCGAAGGCCTGCGCACCATCCATTACAGCTTCATCGAAACCTGCTACGCCTGCGCGGCCAAGCCCGGCGTCAATTTCGGCGCGATCCGGCTCAATACCAATGCCTATCAGCAGGAAATCACCGCGGCCGCGCGCGAGTTCGGGGTCGAGGAAGCGATCGTGCGCGCGATCATCCATGCCGAGTCGGCCTACAACCCGCTGGCACTGAGTCGGGCCGGCGCGCAGGGTCTGATGCAGTTGATGCCCGGCACCGCGCGCCGCTTCGGCGTCAGCGATGCCTATGATGCAACGCAAAATATTCGCGGTGGCGTGCAATATCTTTCGTGGTTGCTGAAGCGATTCAACGGCGATCTCACGCTCGCCGCTGCGGGCTACAACGCCGGCGAGGGCGCGGTGGATCGCTATGGCGGCGTGCCGCCTTACAGCGAGACCCAGCGCTACGTCCAACGCGTCGGCGTGCTGGCCGGGCGCTATCGTGGGCAGACCACGGCGGCCAACTGAGCCGTGTGCTTTGCACGCACTTGCGCGCGCTGCGGCCTGCTTTGACCGTCACCAGCCGAGACAGATGTCATGCGGCCATCGCACCGGCGCAATAGTGCAGCCAACGCGCAGCATGTCTGCAACTGGCGCGGTCTTTTTTGTCAGCACTGGGTCACAGCTGTCCGCCTTGTGCAGGGCTGGCGCCTGATGCGGTCGACGCGTGCCTGCATCCAGTGTTTGCACTGCGCCGGTTCGACTGCGTACATTGCGTTGTCTGTGCATTAAGCGTTCCGCTACACTGCGGTCGATTCATCGCGGCTGGACCCCCCGCCAGCCGTTGGCAGCCTCACGCTACCTAATCAAGATCGGAGAGCCGGATGGCCAACGATGGGGTTAACGCACCTGCTGATATCGGGCGTCGTCGGTTCTTGACCGCGACAACGGCCGTGGTCGGTGCGGTCGGAGCAGGATTTGTCGCGGTTCCGTTCCTGAAGTCGTGGAATCCCAGCGCACGCGCCAAGTTGGCCGGTGCCCCGGTGACCGCCGACATCAGCGCCTTGCAGGAAGGGCAACGGCTGGTTCTGGAATGGCGCGGTCAGCCCATCTGGATCGTCAAGCGCTCCAAGGCGATGCTCGACGCACTGCCATCGCTGGATGACCGGCTCAAGGATCCCAAGTCCGAGAACAAGGACCAGCAGC
The DNA here is from genome assembly GCF_001013475.1 of Xanthomonas arboricola pv. juglandis. GTDB lineage: Bacteria > Pseudomonadota > Gammaproteobacteria > Xanthomonadales > Xanthomonadaceae > Xanthomonas > Xanthomonas arboricola. The sequence goes on from NZ_JZEF01000001.1 coordinate 937,872, forward strand.
CCGACTACGTGCTGAAGAACCCCGAGTACCGCTCGATCAAGTCCGACATCTCAGTGCTGGTCGGGCTGTGCACGCATCTGGGCTGCTCGCCGGAAATGGTCGCCGAGATCCGCCCCGAGCCCTACGACCCGCAGTGGAAGGGCGGCTATTTCTGCCCCTGCCACAAGTCGCGCTTCGACATGTCCGGCCGCGTCTTCGACGGTGTGCCGGCACCGATCAATCTGCTGGTGCCCCCACACCACTATGTGGACGACAACACCCTGGTGATCGGCGTCGATCCCGACGGTGCCGGTACGTCGGCCAACAGCACGGGGGCTGCCTGAATGAGCAATATCCTGGTCCGTACCGCCAACGGTGTGTTCGATTGGGTCAACGAACGCGCGCCCGGGCTGATGCCCATGTACCGCAAGCACGTCAGCGAGTACTACGCGCCGAAGAACTTCAACCTCTGGTACTACTTCGGCTCGCTGGCCATCGTGGTGCTGGTCAACCAGATCGTCACCGGCATCTTCCTGACGATGCACTACAAGACCAGCGCCGCCGATGCGTTCGCCTCGATCGAATACATCATGCGCGACGTGGAGTGGGGCTGGCTGATCCGCTACATGCACAGCACCGGCGCTTCGCTGTTCTTCATCGTGGTGTATCTGCACATGTTCCGCGGGCTGATGTACGGCAGCTACCAGAAGCCGCGCGAGCTGGTGTGGATTCTCGGCATGCTGATCTACCTGGTGCTGATGGCCGAAGCCTTCATGGGCTACGTGCTGCCGTGGGGGCAGATGTCGTTCTGGGGCGCGAAGGTGATCATCTCGCTGTTCGGTGCCATCCCGGTGATCGGCAACGGGCTGACCGAATGGATCATGGGCGACTATCTGCCCGGCGATGCCACGCTCAACCGCTTCTTCGCGCTGCACGTGATCGCACTGCCGCTGGTGCTGTTGCTGCTGATCGTGCTGCACATCGGCGCGCTGCACGAAGTGGGCTCCAACAATCCCGACGGCGTGGAGATCAAGAAGGGGCCCAAGGGCAACCGCTGGGACGCGCACAAGCCGGCCGACGGCATCCCGTTCCATCCGTATTACACGGTCAAGGATCTGGTCGGGGTCGGCTTCTTGCTGCTGATCGCGGCCTTCATCATCTTCTTCGCGCCGGCGTTCGGCGGCCTGTTCCTCGAGCACGACAACTTCACCGAGGCCAATCGCCTGGTGACCCCGGAGCACATCAAACCGGTCTGGTACTACACGCCGTACTACGCAATGTTGCGGGTGGTCCCCAACAAGCTCGGCGGCGTGCTGGTGATGTTCTCGGCGATCGCGATCCTGTTTCTGGTGCCATGGCTGGATCGGGCCAAGGTGCGCTCGATCCGCTACCGCGGCTGGATCTCCAAGGTCGCGCTCGGCGTGCTGGTGGTGTGCTTCGTGTGGCTGGGCGTGATCGGCTCCGGTCCTGGCACCGACGCACACGAAACCTATGTCGGGCGCGTGCTGACCTTCCTGTACTTCGCCTTCTTCATCACCATGCCGGTGTGGACGCGGCTGGACAAGACCAGGCCGGTGCCGGAGCGGGTGACCACCCATGACTAATTCCAACGTGAAGTCATGGACGTCGCGCGTGGTCGCCCTGCTGTGCGGGCTGACCCTGGCCGCAGGGGCGCTGGCAGCCGAAGGCGGGAAGGTGCAGCAGGCCGGCAACGACCTGAGCGACCGTGCCTCGCTACAGCGTGGCGCGCAGTTGTTCATGAACTACTGCTCCGGCTGCCACTCGCTGAAGTATCTGCGCTATTCGCGCATGGCCAGCGATCTGGGACTGAGCGAGGAAGAGGTCATGACCAACCTCAACTTCACCGGCGCCAAGATCGGCGAACACATCGAAGGCACCATGCCGCACGATGCGGCGACCAAGTGGTTCGGCAAGGCGCCGCCGGATCTGACCTTGATCGCCCGCGTGCGTGGCACCGACTGGGTCTATACCTACCTCAAGTCGTTCTACCTGGATCAGACCCGCCCGCTGGGCTGGAACAACCAGCTGTTTCCGAATGCCTCCATGCCCAACCCGCTGTGGGAGCTGCAGGGCCTGCAGCAGGCGCAGTTCGGCCCGCCCGACAAGGCGACCGGCGACAAGCCGGTGCAGGCGCTCAAACTCGGTCAGCCAGGGCGACAGACGCCGGTCGAGTTTGATCAGACCGTGCGCGATATCGCCAACTTCCTCGAATACGCCGGCGAACCGGCGGCCTTGAAGCGGCAGAGCATGGGCGTGTGGGTGATCCTGTTCCTGGCCTTGCTCACCTTCATGGCCTACCTGCTGAAGAAGGAATACTGGAAGGACGTGCACTGACCGGTCTGCAGGCCGGTCATCGGCTGCAGAGCGCATCGGCCATGCATGTGCAAACCATGCAACAGCTGCAGCAAACCGACCGCTGAGCCCCTCTCCCTGCGGGAGAGGGGTGCGGTGAGGGTCGGCAAGCAATCACTGCGTCGGTTGACGACGCATCACCTCTGCCGCATCCGATGTCGTGCACCGGCAGTCGCCCCGTTGCGACACGCGCACGTGACCGGAAGCTGCATCTCGGCGCAATAAGCGGCCTGTCCGGGCATTAATCGGCCCTATCACTCTTGGCTTTTGCGTGACGTGATTGCACACTCGAAGGACCGTGGTGACGGTCGGCGTTGGGCCGGCCGCGCCGATGCGGCCGGCGGATTCCGGTCGTCGGAGAGCCTTGAATGGCGACGAGTGTGCGTATGCGGAATACCTTGACTTTGTTTTCGTCCAACGACGACGTGTTGTGCCACCGGGTCCGTCTGGTCCTGGCGGCGAAAGGGGTGACCTACGACCTGGTGCCGGTCGACCCGCAAAATCCCCCGGAAGATCTGATCGATCTCAATCCCTACCATTCGGTCCCGACCCTGGTCGAACGCGACCTGGTGCTGTACGCGGCATCGGTGGTCAGCGAATACCTGGACGAGCGCTACCCGCATCCGCCGTTGATGCCGGTCGATCCGCTCTCGCGCGCACGTCTGCGTCTGGCGATGCTGCGGATCGAGCACGACTGGGTGCCGCAGGTGCAGGCCATCCAGCTCGGCAACAAGACCCAGGCCGAGGCCGGCCGCAAGCGCCTGAAGGAACTGCTCACCGCGTCGGTGCCGCTGTTCAAGGCCAGCAAGTTCTTCCTCAATCCGGAAATGAGTCTGGCCGATTGCGCGATGGCGCCGATCATCTGGCGACTGGACGCGTTGGAGATCGGTCTGCCCAAGGACGGCAAGGCGATCGAAGACTACGGCAACCGGATCTTCCGCAATCCGGGCTTCATCCGCAGCCTGACCGATCAGGAAAAGAAACTGCGCGACCTGCCGGGCTGATGCGACGGCTGTATGCCAACAGACCGACGCCCCATCGCGCAGCCGCCGCTGCGGGCCGTGTGCGGGTAAAATGACGTCATGAGCGAAGATTTCCCCCGCATGACCAGCCATCGCCCGTACCTGCTGCGGGCCTTGGTCGAATGGATCAACGACAACGGCATGACCCCGCACGTCCTGGTGGACGCCGGGCTGCCTGGCGTGCAGGTGCCTGCCAGTGCCGTCAAGGACGGCCGCGTGGTGCTGAACATCGCCGAGCGCGCCGTGGTCGGGCTGCAGGTCGACAACGAAAGCGTGCAGTTCACCGCGCGCTTTGGCGGCGTCAGTTATCCGGTGATGGTGCCGATGGCCGCGGTCCTGGCGGTGTATGCACGCGAGACCGGGCAGGGCATGGCCTTGCCGGACGATATCCCCGGCACCAGTACCGAGCCGCCGGATCCAGGTGCACCGCCGCCAAGCGCGCCCACGCCGGACGAGCCGCCGAGCGCGGGCAAGCGTCCGCATCTGCGCGTGGTCAAGTAACTGCACGCACGGACGCGCATCGCGCGTTCGTGCCATGTTGCGCCATGTACGCGTGCGGCTTGCATCGCACGCGCATTTTTCCACCAGAGCACGCCGTTGCATGTGTGCATCGGCGTTGCGGATAGGCGGCAGCAACGCTGATCTTCAGTCGCGCGGCACTGCATGCAGGCCAGGTGCCTGCAGACGCATATATCGACCCAATCGCGGTCAGTTCAGGCGCTGATGGTCCGGGCTCAACGGCGTCACCGTGGCCACTTGCGGTCCGGTGAAGGCGATCAATTGATCGCCGCGCAGCACCAGGCGGCCGCTATGACGGTCGATGCCGTCGTAGGAATACTCGAACCGGAACGTCCGCTCGAAGCCCAGCCAGCCATTGGGCTTGCGGCAGATGCGGATGTTGGTGGAATGCACGCTCTGGTCCAGCCATTGCACATCGGCGGCGCGGCAGGCATTGCGGCCGAGGATATCGGCACGTTCGGCCGCCGCGCGCGAGCAGTTCCAGAACGCGTACAGCGCGGCGCCGGCAATCATGAAGAGGATAAGGCTTGGCATGGCGTCAATGTGCCATGGCCTGCGCCCGATCGACAATCGTCGCGCCGGGCCGCAGCGTTGCGTTGATGGCTGGTGACCCGATGCGCCGGCCGGTGTTTACCGCTTGTGCAGGCATCCCTTCGCTGCACCAGCAATGGCTGTCGTCACGTCGCGCGAGTGCTCGGCATCGCGCGCGGTCGGACTGGAGCTGACGGGAAAGTTGCAGCAGGTGGAATCGGTGCAGCGGACGCGTCAGTTTGGCCGCTGCGCGGTTAGGCCGACAGCTGCTTTAACCATTCACCGCCATTCCCGCGCTCGGCTTGTGTCGGGCGCAGCGTAACCCCATCCATTGGGCTTCGCCCCGTTGAATCCACACGCCGCTCCTGGCCAGGCATCGCGGCCTGCGGCATCGCCTATGCATCCTGTCCTGCAGCAGTTCCATCCTGTCGTGGCTGCGTGGTTCGCGCAGACCTTCGCTGCGCCTACGCCGGCGCAGATTGCCGCGTGGCCGGCGATCCAGGCCGGACGCCACACGCTGGTGGCTGCGCCGACCGGCTCGGGCAAGACGCTGACCGCGTTCTTCGCGGCCATCGATGCGTTGATCCGCGATGGCCTGGCCAATGGCGGCGCGCTGCCGGACGAAACCCGGGTGGTCTACGTGTCGCCGCTGAAGGCGTTGTCCAACGATATCCACCTCAATCTGGATGCGCCGCTGCAGGGCATCCGCACGGCGCTGGTCGCGAGCGGTCTGCCGGATGTGGCGGTGCGCACGGCGGTGCGTACCGGCGACACCCCGCAACGCGAGCGCGCACAGGCGCGCCGCACGCCGCCGCATATCCTGGTCACCACGCCGGAGTCGCTGTATGTGCTGTTGGGCTCGGCCTCCGGGCGCAATGCGTTGCGGCATGTGCGCACCGTCATCGTCGATGAGATCCATGCGGTGGCCGCGGACAAGCGCGGTAGTCATCTGGCGCTGACCCTGGAGCGATTGCAGCGGCTGGCCGAGCGCCCGATCACCCGCGTCGGGCTGTCGGCCACGCAGAAGCCGATCGAGACCGTGGCGCAGTTCCTGGTCGGGGCGGGCGATGCCGGCCGGCCGCCACATTGCGAGATCGTCGATATCGGCTACACCCGCAGGCGCGATCTGGCACTGGCCTTGCCGCCGACGCCGCTGAGCGTGGTGATGTCCAACGATCAGTGGCTGCAGGTGTATGCCGATGTCGCCACGCTCGCGCAGCAGCACCGCACCACGTTGGTGTTCGTCAACACCCGGCGCATGGCCGAGCGCGCTGCACGCCATCTTGGCGATCTGCTCGGCAAGCAGAGCGTCGCCGCGCACCACGGCAGCCTCTCGCGCGAAACGCGTCTGCTGGCCGAGCAGCGACTCAAGGCCGGCGACCTCACTGTGCTGGTGGCCACCGCATCGCTGGAACTCGGCCTGGATATCGGCGATGTGGACCTGGTCTGCCAGCTCGGTTCGCCGCGTTCGATCGCCACCTTCCTGCAGCGTGCCGGACGGTCCGGGCATGCGGTCGGCGGCACGCCGAAGGCGCGCTTGTTTCCGCAGACCCGCGACGAGCTGGTCGAATGCGCCGCCTTGCTGGACAGCGTGCGCCGCGGTGAGCTGGACGCCTTGCGTATTCCGCTGGCGCCGATCGATGTGCTTGCACAACAGATCGTGGCCGAGGCCGCGTGCGAGGACTGGGACGAAGACGCGCTGTTCGCCTTGGTGCGTCGCGCCTGGCCGTTCGCGCAGCTGAGCCGCGCGAGCTTCGATGACGTGGTGCGCATGTTGTGCGACGGCTTCAGCACACGGCTCGGGCCGCGTGCAGGCTACCTGCATCGCGATGCGGTGCATCGGCGCCTGCATGCGCGCCGCGGCGCACGCATGACTGCGCTGACCTCCGGCGGCACCATTCCCGAAACCGGCGACTACAGCGTGGTGCTGGAGCCGCAGGCCGAAAAGATCGGCACGGTGAACGAGGATTTTGCGGTCGAAAGTCTTACCGGCGACGTGTTTCAGCTCGGCAATGCCAGCTACCGCATCCTGCGCGTGGATGCCGGGCGGGTGCGCGTGGAAGACGCCAAGGGCGCGCCGCCGAACATCCCGTTCTGGCTGGGCGAGGCGCCCGGCCGCAGCGACGAATTGTCGGCGGCGGTGTCGCGTCTGCGCGGCGAGATTGCGGTGCGGCTGGACAGCCCGCCCCATCAGGCCGCCTGCGACTGGCTGCACACCGTGCTGGATCTCTCGGTGGAAGCGGCACGCCAGCTTGTCGATTATCTCGCCCATGCCTGCACCGCGCTGGGCGCGATGCCCACCCAGCAATGCCTGGTGATGGAGCGCTTCTTCGATGCCAGCGGCGGCACCCAGCTGGTGATCCACTCGCCCTACGGCAGCCGCATCAACCGCGCCTGGGGACTGGCGTTGCGCAAGCGCTTCTGCCGCACCTTCAACTTCGAACTGCAGGCCGCCGCGACCGAGGATGCGATCGTGTTGTCGCTGTCCACCAGTCATAGTTTTGCCCTGGCGGAGGTGGCGCGCTATCTGCACTCGTCATCGGCCGAGCAGGTATTGATCCAGGCCTTGCTGGATGCGCCGCTGTTCGGCGTGCGCTGGCGCTGGAATGCGACCAATGCGATGGCGCTGCCGCGCTTTGCCGGTGGCAACAAGGTCGCGCCGCAACTGCAACGGATGAAATCGGAGGATCTGCTGGCGACCGTGTTCCCCGATCAGGTCGCCTGTGCGGAGAACCTGGTCGGCGAGCGCGAGGTGCCGGACCATCCGTTGGTGGCGCAGACGCTGGAAGACTGCCTGCATCAGTCCATGGACAGCGAGGGCTGGCTGCAGGTGCTGCGCGGGCTGGAGTCGGGGGCGATCACGTTGGTGGCGCGCGATCTGGCGGCACCGTCGCCGCTGGCGGCCGAAGCCTTGAATGCGCGGCCGTATGCATTCCTGGACGACGCACCGCTGGAAGAGCGCCGCACCCAGGCCGTGCAAAGCCGTCGCTACACCCCGCAGAGCAGCGACGACCTGGGGCAGCTCGATCCCGAGGCCATCGCCTCGGTGCGCGAGCAGGCCTGGCCGCAGCCGCGCGATGCCGAAGAAATGCACGAAGCATTGGTCGGGCTCGGCGTGCTTCCCGTCGGCGAAGCGAGCGACGCGCAATGGCAGGCCTGGCTGGCTGCGCTCGCAGGCGATGGGCGTGCCAGTTGTCTTGCGTTCGACGGTGTGCCCGCGCTGTGGATCAGTGCCGAGCGCATCGACTGGTTTGTGCCGCTGTATCCGCACGCCGTTGCGCTACCGCCGCTACGGGCGCCGGCAGATTGCCGCGTTGCCGACTGGCAGCGCGAGTGGGCCGCGCGCGAGCTGCTGCGCGGTCGCCTGTCTGCGGTCGGCCCGGCGCAGGTGCCGGCCCTGGCCGGCGCCTTACACCTGCCCGAGTCCGAGATCGTGCTTGCCCTGGCCGCCCTGCAGCGCGAGGGCTATGTCATGGCCGGCCATTTCAGCGCGCAGGCGCCGTCGGAAGAATGGTGCGAACGTCATCTGCTGGCGCGCATCCATCGCTATACCCTGGGACGCTTGCGCCGCGAGATCGAGCCGGTGGCGCAACGCGACTACGCGCGGTTCCTGTTCGAGTGGCAGCACCTCGACAGTGCCAGCCGGGTGGCGGGGCCGGACGCATTGGCCGGCGTGGTCGGGCAGCTGGAAGGCTTCGAGGCGCCTGCGGTGCTGTGGGAGAGCGAGCTGCTGCCGGCACGCGTGCGCGACTATCAACCGGCCTGGCTGGACGAGCTGTGCACCGCCGGGCGCACCGTGTGGGCGCGGCTGCGGCCCGGTGGTGGCCGCAGCGGTGCCGCGTTGCGCAGCACGCCGATCGTGTTGCTGCCGCGTCGCGAGGCGCAGCGCTGGAGCAGCCTGGCACGCGATGCCGACGACGCGCCGCTGGGCTCGCGCGCGCAACGGGTGGCGGAGGTGTTGCAGCAGCAGGGCGCCTTGTTCTTCGACGAGATTGCCGATGCGGCCCGCCTGATGAGTACCGAGCTGGAAGATGCCCTGAGCGAACTGGTGATGCGTGGGCGTGCGCATTGCGACAGCTACGCCGGGCTGCGCGCGCTGCTGGTGCCGGCCTCCAAGCGGCCCTCGGCGCTGTCGCGCCACCGGCGCCGCGCCAGTGCGCTGGGCATCCGCGATGCCGGACGCTGGGCGCCGGTGCGCGCGCTGCCAGAGCTGCCGCTGGCCGAAGCCGGCGAGCGCCACCAGGACATGCTCGAACATGTGGCGCATACCTTGTTGCGGCGCTACGGCGTGGTCTGCTGGCGGCTGCTGGAGCGCGAGGCGGCGTGGCTGCCGCCGTGGCGCGAGTTGCTGCGCATGTATCAGCGGCTGGAAGCGCGTGGCGAGATCCGTGGCGGGCGTTTCATCGCCGGGCTGTCCGGCGAGCAGTTCGCGTTGCCGGATGCGATCGCGGCGCTGCGCCGCGTGCGTGCACAGGCCTTGCCGCAGCAGTGGGTATGCGTCAGTGCGAGCGACCCGAGCAATCTGTTGGGCAGCGTCCTGCCGGGCGAGCGCGTGGCGCGCGTGCCGGGCAACCGTGTGGCGTATCTCGATGGCCTGCCGATGGCGGTGTGGGCGGCAGATCGCTTCCAGCCGCTGCAGGACCTGAGCGACGAACAGGCCGAGCAGGCCTTGCGCCTGCTGCAGCGTGGGCCGGGCGCCGCCGAGCAGACGCCGATGGAGCAATGGCTGGCTCAGTCGCCCGGCAGCACCGCGCGTGCGCCGGTCGCACGCGGCAGCGGACGCGACAGATAGGGATTGTCCGGACCACCCAGCGCCACGGCGCATCCACCGCCTTGCGGATGCCGATGCGCGGCGTCGCCAGCGCTGCGGAGGGCGGCGGCAGGCCGTCGTCCTCGATCCACAGGCGTGCGCCTGCGTCGGTCAGGTCCAGCCCGTTGTCCGTCGCGCTCACCCCGAACGCCTGGGCCAGGCGACCGGGACCGGTGGTCAAGGTCTTGAGCGGGGCGGCGTTGCGCGCGGCCTGCATGGTGGCGATCCCGGCCAGCGGTTCGAGCGCGCGGATCAGCACCGCGTGCCCGGGCGCACCACCGCACACCGCGTTGATCGCCCAGTGCATGCCGTAGATGAAATACACATACAGATGCCCCGGTGCGCCGAACATCACCTGCGTGCGCGGGGTCATGCCGCGAAACGAATGCGCGGCCGGATCTTCGCTGCCGCAATACGCCTCGACCTCGGTGATGCGGCCGCGGCGTCCGTCTGCGCTGACCAATACCTTGTTGAGCAAGCGCGGCGCGACCTGGCGGGCATCGTGCGCATAGAAGCTGCGTGGAAGTGCTTGTGACGACATGCGCCCAGCCTAACCGCGCAGTCGTGATGTCCCAGCGGACTGTTCCGGACACGGCAGGAACCAGGGGTAGGAATTTTCCGAACGCGGACCGTACGAGCGCGTGACCGGTCACAAAAGCGCATATCCGATGGTGTGAATACGCGGTTAAGTGCCGTTTGCGTCTCAAGCGCGTTTTGGCCTCGCCGATAGCCATTAGCGATTGGTTAGACAAGCCGCACACAGTGAGCGGCACCCGCACCAGGCCACCGGGCGACCCTGCGACGCAGGTCGCGCATGCACCACCTTCAAGAGAACTCCCCAATGTTAGGCAACTTCAGAATCGGAACCAGGCTGATCGTGGCGTTCCTGATCGTCTCGGCGATCGGCGCATGCATCGGGTGGGTGGGTTATTCCAACTCCGGTCGGATCAGCGACCTGTCGACCTCGCTTTACGAGCGCGAGCTGCTTGGCTTGTCGAACGTCAAGGAGGCCAACATCAATCTGATCTACGCCGGCCGCGCACGCGCCAACCTGTTGCTGGCCAGCAGCGCCGAAGAGCGCCAGTCGCATGTGCAGAACATCGACAAGTACACTGCCAAGGTGGTCGATTACATGACGCGCGCGCGTTCCAGCTTCCAGACCGAGGAAGGCAGGAACAAGCTGGCGCAGTTCGACCGCGCCTGGCAGAAATACCTGGAAGAGCGCGGCCGCTTCATCGACGCCGCCAACCGCGAAGCCTTGCGCGACGCCAACCCGGAACTGGCCGAACTCTCGCGTGCGGTGCGTGCCAGCTCGGATGAAGTCGACACCTTGATGACCGATCTGAGCGGCCTGCGCGAGCGCAGCGCTGCCTCGGCCAATGCCGAAGCCGGCAGCATCCATGCGCGTAGCTCGAAGCTGCTGATGGCCATCATCTGCGGCGGCGTGCTGCTCGGCGCGGTTCTCGGCGTGGTGATCAGCCGCAGCGTCACCGGCCCGATCCGCCGCGCGGTGACGGTGGCCAACGGGCTGTCCGAAGGCGATCTGACCATGCGCATCGACGTGCATGGCCGCGACGAAACCGCGCAGCTGCTCGAAGCAATGCGCACGATGGTGCAGAAGCTGTCGCAGGTGGTCGGCGAGGTCAACACCAGTGCCGAAACCCTGGCCAGCGCGTCGGAAGAAGTCAGCGCCACCGCACAGTCGTTGTCGCAGGCCGCCAGCGAACAGGCTGCCGGTGTGGAGGAAACCAGCGCCTCGCTGGAGCAGATGACCGCATCGATCAGCCAGAACACCGAAAACGCCCGCATCACCGATGGCATGGCCACGCAGGCCGCGAAGGAGACCATCGAAGGCGGCGAAGCGGTGGTCGCCACCACCCAGGCGATGAAGCAGATCGCACAGAAGATCGGCATCATCGACGACATCGCGTATCAGACCAATCTGCTCGCGCTCAATGCGGCGATCGAAGCGGCGCGCGCCGGCGAACACGGCAAGGGCTTTGCCGTGGTGGCCGCCGAGGTGCGCAAGCTTGCCGAACGCAGCCAGGTGGCCGCGCAGGAGATCGGCGAGGTGGCCAGTTCCAGCGTCGAACTGGCCGATCGCGCCGGACGTCTGCTCGACACCATCGTGCCCAGCATCAAGCGCACCTCGGACCTGGTGCAGGAGATTTCCGCGGCCTCCGAAGAGCAATCCTCCGGCGTCAGCCAGATCAATTCGGCGGTGGTGCAGCTGAGCCAGACCACCCAGCAGAACGCCAGTGCATCCGAAGAACTGGCCGCCACTGCCGAGGAAATGAGCGCGCAGGCCGAGCAGTTGCAGCAGAGCATGGCGTTCTTCCGCCTGGGCGGGCAGGTGCCGGCGAGCACGCCGCCCAAGCGCGGCAAGGTGGCGGCCGCACGCCCGGCACGTGCGCCCGGTACGCGCGGCTGGCGCAGCGCCGCGGCACCTGCCTATGCGATGTCCGAGGGCCCGGACGAAGGCCAGTTCGCTCGCTTCTGAGAGACCGATCGATGACTGCACAGACCCCCGATGTGATGCCTGGCGACGCCGATGCGGCGGCCCAGTACCTGACCTTCCAGCTGGATGGCGAAACCTTCGCCATCAGCATTCTTGGCATCCGCGAAATCATCCAGTACCGCGCACCCACGCCGGTGCCGTCGATGCCGGCCTGCGTGCGCGGGGTGATCAACCTGCGCGGTGCGGTGGTGCCGGTGGTGGATCTGCAATCGCGGCTGGGGCGTGCCGACAGCGCGATCGGCAAGCGCAGCTGCATCGTGATCCTGGCCACCGAGCAGGCCCAGGGACCGCAGGTGATCGGGGTGCTGGTCGATGCGGTCAACGCGGTGATCGAACTGGCCGATCAGGACATCGAAGCGGCGCCATCGTTCGGCACGCATATCCGCCGCGACCTGCTGCGCGGCATGGGCAAGGTGGGCGAGCGCTTCGTGGTGCTGCTGGAGATGGAGCAGGTGCTGCAGGTGGACGAAATCGCCGGCAACACCGATGCGCTGGCAGCCTGAGTCTGGCCAAGCGCAGCTGGCGATACGGCTGCGCCGCCTGACCGCTGATCGCTACACGCGTCAGCCGCCCAGACAGGCGCGCTGGCGGGTGTGTGCACACTGCGTTCGTAATTGGAAAGACTGCAGCCCTACACCGGCATCGACCTAGCTACCTGAGGCTGGGTCGTGTCGATCAGCGCCCTACTGGCCTGCCTCGCCAGACCCGCGCGTGGTCTGCCACTCAGTCCTGCCGATGCCAGCCATTGAAGCGCTGCACGCAGTTGCGTCCATTGCCGATCGCGCCCTGCAGGGCGTGCCGTGCGCGCGCCAGCAAGGCGTTGCTGTCGAGCGAGGCACCCGCTGCCACTTCGACCAGCCCTGCGCTGATCGTCAGTGCGCCGGCTGGCCAGCTGGCCGTTTCGATCGCCTTGCGCACAGCCTCGATCAGCTCCATTGCCTTGGTCGCCGCTGTCTCCGGCAAGGCGACAGAGAGGTGATCACGGTTCAGGCGCGCTACCGTGGCGGCATCCGGCAACTGTGCTTCGATCACCCTGGCAGCCTGGATCAGCGTTGCATCCGCTGCCGCGGCGCCCGCCTGCAATCTCAGCCGTTTGAAGCCATCCAGCTCGATCAGCGCCAGGGCGAGCGATGGCGTGGCGGCAGTGGGTGAGCTCTGTGCGTGCGTCTGCAGCGCATGCTCCAGACCGGCGCGGTTCCACACGCCGGTGAGCGCGTCGCGCAGCGCGTCCAGCTCGACCAGCTTGGCAGCACGCCGCAGCTCGATGGTGTCGACGACCTGCCGTGCCAGCGCCTGCAGTGCGTCGCGCTCGGCCACCGACAGGCGCCGGGGTGTGCGATCCAGCACGCATAGCGTGCCCAGCGCGATCCCATCGGAGGTCAGCAGCGGGGCGCCGGCATAGAAGCGGATCTGCGGCTCGCCGGTGACCAGCGCATTGCCCACGAAGCGCGCATCCTGGTGGGTGTCGCCCACCTCCATCACTTGGTCGGGTTCGAGGATCGCGTGCGCACAGAACGACAGTTCGCGCGGGGTTTCGCGTGGCGCCATGCCCAGCTTCGACTTGAACCACTGGCGCTGCGTGTCGATCAGCGAAATCAGGGCCATCGGCGTCCCGCAGAGCTCGGCCGCGCTCGAGGTGAAGGCGTCGTAGACCGGCTCCGGTGCAGTGTCCAGCAGCTGGTAGTCCTGCAATGCGGCCAGACGTTCGTCTTCGTTCGCCGGCAGCTGCGCTGCAACGGCGGTGTCGCCCGGCAGCAGCGTCGCGTGGAAGAGGTGCAACGCGGACGCGTCAGAAATCTGCATGGATTGACCACCGGAACAAGGCGCCGTCAGGCGATGGATATGCGCGTGGCGATGCCGTGTCTAGGCCCATCGCACGCGTTGGTTGGCGCAGACCTCATCCACCCCAGCAGATGACGCCCGTCACCGATCTTGCCACATCGGGCAGGGCAGGTCAGGGTCAGCGACTCCGTTCTGACGCGCCGCAGAGTTGCCCTGCCTGGCGTCTCATTCGCCCTGGCCGTCGTTGCCCTTGGGGCGGCGGGTCTGTTCGTCGTGGATCTGCATGTCCTTCTGCCCGGGACGCTGCTTGGCGGCCTCATCCTGTTTGCGACCCTGCTGGCTCTCCGAAACACCGTGCTGATTGTCGGCGGCCTTGTCGGGCTGGCTCTGCTTGTTGCTCATGGCTTGCGTCCGGCGTGATGATGAAATGGACGTTAGCGCGCTCGATGTGATCCTGGCGACATGGCCGTACCGGGGCGTGGCATGCACCAGGCCGACGCGCTGCCGATGCAGGGGCCCAGAACGGAAAAGCCCCGGAAACATGGCGTTTCCGAGGCCCTTACGATTGAAGCAATGGTGGAGCGGAAGGGGATCGAACCCTCGACCTTCGCGATGCGAACGCGACGCTCTCCCAGCTGAGCTACCGCCCCACGTGCCTGGATTCTAACCACATGTCGCGCGATTCGCCAAGCAGTCCGGCGGCCTGGATCGCCGCCCGGGGGCGCGATCCTGCGGCAATCACTCGCGAACCAGCGGAAACTTGAGGTCCGGGTTCTTGGCCTTCCATTCCTTGTACGACACCGAGCCTTCCCAGGCGGCGAAGGCCTTGGGCGTGCGGCCGCGGCCGGACCAGGTCTCGCCGGTGTGCGGCAGTTCGTACTTCGGCTTGACTTCGCTGCGGCCGCTCTTGACCACTTCCTTGCGTGCAGCGGTGGTGCCCAGGTAAGCGGCAATATCGTTGCGCTGCTTGGTGTTGAAGTGGCCGGCAAACTGCTCAAGCAGCGAGACGATGGTGGCATGCGCAGAGGATGCCTCGCTCGCGCGCTCGGTCTTTTCCTGTTCTTCCAGCTTCTGCAGCTCGTCCAGCAGCTTGGCTTTGGCTTGTGCGATGGAATCCAGTTTGGAAGTGGTATTGCTCACAGAGGTATGGCCTCGGAATAAGGGGGTGGAGACGTTGCCCGATGGGCACGCGTCATTATGGCATGTGGCCCGGGGGCGGCCGTTGCGTGTGCCTGCACCTGCACATGACGCGAGCAGGCTATTCACAGGGTCTGGTCGCGGGTTCGCAGTGTCCTGGCGAGGTCGCCGAGCATGCTTGCGCAGGCGGCGACCCCGGCCGTAACGATACAGCAGCAGGCCAGGCGGGATGACATCTCCGTGCAGCGCCGGCCAGAGATTGACTGCATGATGGCCAACCCTGTCCCGATGGACTGCGCGAGCTTCGATGGCGCGCTGTGCAAGGGCAGATGCGGCAATGAAAGAGGATGCTGCTCGAATTTCTGATCTGATCCATGACCGGCGATGTACAGACGCAGCTGGCGTACGGTTACCTGCGCCTTGCCCGCATCGCCACGGCCGCGTGGATGCGTGGCCTAGCGACCACTGCATCACCTCACTGCGCTGCAGCGTCTTCCAGCAGCGGCGTCAGCTGCGCTTCCAGCGCGTCGCGGCGCCATTGCCCCAGCGGTGCGGGCCAACTGCGTTGTTCGATCAGGGTTTCCAGGTGCCGGCGCGAGGCCAGGATGCCGTCGGGCAATCCCAGCTCGCGGCTGCGCTGGGCCACCGCATCCTGCAGGCGCTTGAGCACGGCCTTGTTGCCGTCGGTGGCCGTCTGCGCCAGCGGTGCATGGTCCTCGTCGGGCAGCGGCGTGTTGAGCGCTTCCCACACTGCGGCGGCGAGCTTGCGCGGCGCCTTGGGAAACTTGTCGAACTGGCGCAGCAAGGCATCCAGATCGGCGGGCGGAAACCGCGCCAGCTGGCTGGCCAGTTCGTTGTCCAGGATCCAGCTGCGCGGGCGATCGCTCTGGCGCGCCTGCAGGTCGCGCCAGCGCAACAGGCGCAACAGGCGGCGCTGCGCCGCAGGCTCCAGGAACTGCGCGGTGCGCAGGCTCACATGCGGCCAGCGCTCGCCATCGTCGTGCTCCACCGTGGCGAGCAGGCGCTCGGCGTCCTCGGCCAGCCAGCCCAGGCGATCCTGCTCGGTCAGGCGGCGGGTGAGTTCGTCGTGGATGGCGAACAGGTAACGCACATCGTCGGCGGCGTATTCCAGCTGCGCCGGCGACAGCGGGCGACGCATCCAGTCCGAGCGCGTCTCGCCCTTGGTCAGCAAGGTGCCGGTCACTTCCTGCACCAGTTTCTGATAGCCCATGCCACCCCCCACACCTGCCAGCGCGGCGGCGATCTGGGTATCGAACAATGGCCGCGGCAACACCCCGCACGCACACTTGAAGGTGACCAGGTCCTCGCTGGCGCTATGCATCACCTTGACGATGTCGGTGGCGGTCAACCATTCCCTGAGCGCCGCGTTCATGCCCGGGATCAGCGGGTCGATCAGCAGGATCTCCTCGCCGATGGCCATCTGCACCAGCGCCAGTTGCGGCCAGTAGGTGCGTTCGCGAATGAATTCGGTATCCAGGCCAATGCGGGACGGACGCGATGCCTGCAGGCGTTCGCTCAGCTCGGAGGGGTGGGTGATCCAATGGGGCACGTGATTTCCGTCGACAGCAAGGGTTTGCGCAGAACGCGCAGAATAGCCTAACGTCGCGATCGCCTGTCGTGCGGCAGAGCACTGGAAGGAGCAGGTGGTGGGTGAGTGCGGTAACCGGATCGCAGCGTGGGCATTGGTTGCGCTAAGCGTGTGCGCCTGTTCGCGGACACCGACGCCAGCGCCTGCCGCTGCGCCGCAACCTGCTGCCGCCGCCGCGGTGCCGAGCAAGCCGAATGTGTCCATCGGTGGCGAAGAATCCGCCGAAACCGTGGCGCAATGGCAGCCGCCGCCAGTGGACCTGGGCGATGAGCCGCTGACGCAGGTGCGCAAGCGCGCCGACCAGGCATTGAAGGACGACCGGCTCTATCGCGACGCGGACGATGCGATTCCGCTGTATCTGGCAATCCAGCAACGCGCCGACGGCAAGGACGCGGCCAGCCGGCGCGGGCTGGAGCAGGCGCGGCGCAGGTTGATCGAGCGCGGCCAGGCGCTGATCGCGCAGACCGACCGTCAGGACAGCGCGCTGGAACAGGCGCGTGAGCTGGCCATCGTGGCGCTGGCGCTCGCTCCGCAGGACCCGAAAGTGCGCGCACTGCAGCGCGCAGTGGAAACCGCGCAGCGGGTGCTGAGCTTCAACCGTGCCGGCGAGGAGGATCTGCGTGGCGGCCGCCTGGGCGAGGACGGCAACGGGGCGCTGGTGAACTTCCGCGATGCGGCGCAGCTGGATCCGGACAACCCGCGCACGCGCCAGGGGCTGGCTGCGGTGGAAAGCGGCCTGCTGGCACGCGCCGAACAGGCGGCCGAGGCGAGCGACTTCATCGGCGCGCGCTACTGGTTGCAGATGGCCGGGCAGGTGCGTGAGCGCGCACCGACCATTGCCGACGCACGTGCGCGCATCGAGCGCATGCGCCGTGCCCAGATCGCCGCCCTGCACGACGCCGGTCTGCACGATCTCACCTCGCCCCGCGGCCTCAAGGCGGCTGGCGAAACACTGGCCGAGGTGCTGCGCATCGCCGACCCTGGCGATGCGGTGGCCGGCGATCTGCGCCGGCGGCTGGAACTGGCCACCCATTACGGCAGCTTTCGCCCCGGGCAGGTATTCACCGACGGGCTCAAGGTCGGCGGGCGTGGCCCGCAGATGATCGTGGTGCCGCATGGCGCGTTCCAGATGGGCGCCGGCGATGCCGAGCCCGGCGCCTCCGACAACGAGCGCCCGGCGCATTACGTGCGTTTCGCGCGCGGGTTTGCGTTGTCGATCACCGAAGTGACGGTTGTCGAGTTCCGCCAGTTCGTCGAGGCGACCGGCGCGCGCCCGCGTGCCACCCGGCGCGGGCATTCGGTGGTGTACGACGAGCGCAGCGGCAACTTCATCCGCCGCAGCGGGGTGGATTGGCAGTCCGACTACAACGGTGCGCAGGCCGCGCCCAACAGCCCGGTGATGCACGTCAGCATCCGCGACGCCGAAGCCTATGCGAGCTGGCTGTCGGAACAGACCGGCCGCCACTACCACGTGCCCAGCGAGGCCGAGTTCGAATACGCGGTGCGCGCCGGCACCACCGGGCGCTATCCCTGGGGCAATGCCGGCTCGCCGCCGCTGGATGCGGGCAACTTCACCGGCGGCAACGATGTCTCGCGCAGCGGCCGGCACTGGAACAACGGTTTTGTCGGCTACGGCGACGGCTTCTGGGGCCCGGCGCCGGTTGGCAGCTTTCGCGCCAATGCCTGGGGGCTGCACGACATGGGCGGCAACCTGAGCGAATGGGTGGCCGACTGCTGGCATGCCAGCTACCGACGCGCGCCGGCCGACGGTGCGGCGTGGTTCAACCCCGGCTGCCGGCAGCGCATGATCCGTGGCGGCAGCTGGGCCAACTCGCCGCAGCAGACGCGTGCGGCCTGGCGGCAGTCGCAGGATTCGGACAGCACCAGCGCACGGATCGGCTTCCGCGTGGCGCGCGGGATCTAGGGCGCAGCTGCAAGTCAGTGCGCATGCGTGGTTTGCGGCTGCACGGCGATTGATCGCCGATCGCCATGTTGTCCGGATGCCATGCTCATGTCGAAGTGCTTGTCGTTCCCGATAACCCGAGCAGTTTCTCGGTTGGCCCCGCCGCAAGACCGGACGCGCAGGCTTAACCGCAGCGAACGCTGCCCGCGATCTCCATGGAACCGGCCGCCTCGGCCGCGGTCCAAGCGCCAGCGCTTGCGAGGATTGCGGTGATGGGCTGGGGAATCAAGGTGTTTCGTTGGGTCATCGCGGTACTGCTGATTGGCGGTAGCGGCTACGCCGTGGCGCGCCATCTGCAGGACGGAAATACCGCCGGGCATTACCGCTCGGTGGAGGTGCTGCGTCCGGAAGGTACGCCGAAGGCCATGGTGGTGCTGTTGCCCGACAGCGGCCATGCGCAGGACGGCCAGCGGCTTGCCGAGATGCTGAGCAACGACGGCGCGCTGGTCGCGGTGGTCGATACCGCCAGCTATCGCGAACGGGTGCGCGCGCATCACGCAGCCTGCAGCTCCCTGGCCGACGATGCCGAACGATTGGGCAAGAAGTTGCTGCGCGCCGAGCATGTCGACGCGTTCCTGCCGCCGGTCCTGGTGGGGCAGGGCGATGGCGCGGTACTGGCGCGGCAGGCGCTGGCCTCAGCCGCGCCCGACGTGCTGGGTGGCGCGGTTGTCGCCGATGGCGACGCCAGCGATGGTGGCCTGGCCTGCTCGCGCGACGTGCCCGATGCCAATCAAGGCTTCCTCGACGACCTGGTCGACGCTGCCAGCCCCATGCAGATCGCCGCGGCCACCCGGGGCCATTTCCTGACGGCCCAGGCGCAGGGCATGGGCGATCTGCCGCTGGTCGAGCTGCATGCGCCGGGCAGCGACCGCATGGTGGTCATGCTGTCCGGCGACGGCGGCTGGCGCGAACTGGATAAGGGCATTGCCGCGCAATTGCAGCAGCAGGGCGTGTCGGTGGTGGGCTGGAACAGCCTGCGCTACTTCTGGGCCAGTCGCACGCCGCAGCAGGTCGGGGCGGACCTGGATCGGGTGATTGCGACCTATCAGCAGCGTTGGCATATCCACCATGTCGCGCTGGTGGGCTACTCGTTCGGCGCCGATGTGCTGCCGTTTGCCTATCCCGAGCTGGCGCCGCAGCAGCGCGCATCGGTGCAGTTTGTCAGCCTGCTCGGCCTTGCCCATCAAGCCGATTTCAAGGTGCGTGTCGGTGGCTGGCTGGGCTGGCACAACGATGCCGAGCGCGATGTGGAGCCGGCGATCCAGTCGCTGGATGCGCATCGCCTGCAATGCATCTACGGCGATCAGGAAAAGGACACGCTGTGCCCGGAGTTGCGCGCGCGTGGCGTGCAGGTGCTGGCGCGTCCGGGCGGGCATCACTTCGACCACGATCCGGTGGTGCTGGCCGGGCTGCTGATGCAGGGCTGGCAGCAGGCGGCGCAGACGCCCGTTCATGGTTAGAGAGCCGGTGATGCCCTCTGATCTGCACGCGGAGCGGTCTGCGGCGGGTTGAAGGGGTGATCCAGGCTTGGCCCGCCTGGGCGAAGCGGATAGCGCCGCCCAGGCGCGCCCTCTGTGCAAATCCACGGCGCTGCTCGGGCGACCGCCCTGCAGCTCATCGTTATCGCGACAAAGCGATGCGTGTGCGCTTGCTGATCGCCCGCGGCAACCACGCAGCAAGCGTGGTTGCCGCCGTCAGTCGTCGTTGCCTGGTTCGACCCGCACTTCGATGCTGCCATCGGCCAGCTGCGCACGCAGGCGCTCGCCGGCGCTGACCTCGGCGGCGCTGCGCACCACGCTGCCATCGGCGGGGCGGGTCACGATGGCATAGCCACGCGCGACGGTGGCGAGCGGGCTGACCGCTTCCAGCGAGCGTGCCATGCTGCGCAGCCGCAGTTGGTCATGCTGCAGGCGCCGCTGCATCGCTGCCTGCGGATGCAGTGCGCGCAGTCGTTGCTGCAGCCTGGCCAGATCGCGTTGCGGGTTATGCGCGTGCAGGCGCGCCTGGGTCCGTTGCAGGCGTGCCTGCAGACGCTCCAACACCTGGGTCATGCGCGCGCGCAGCTGGCGGCCGGCGTCCTGCTGCCGGCGTTGCAGCAATTGCAGCCGCGCCTGCGGGCTGTGCGCACGCAGGCGCAGGGCGAGCCGGTCGGCGCGCTGCATCGCATTGCCCAGCGCGTGCTGCTGCAGCTGGGCCATGCGGGCATGCGCACGCCGCACGCGCGCGACCAGCTCGCGCTGATCGGGCACCAGCAGTTCGGCCGCTACCGAGGGCGTGGGCGCGCGTACGTCGGCCACGAAATCGCTGAGGCTGAAGTCGGTCTCGTGCCCGACCGCCGACACCACCGGCGTCTGCGCGGCGGCAATCGCGCGGGCCAGGCGTTCGTCGTTGAAGGCCCACAGGTCTTCCAGCGAGCCACCGCCGCGGGTGATCAGAATGACGTCGTAGCGCCCGGAGGCATCGGCGCGCTGCAGCAACGAGGTGATCTGCGCCGCGGCGCTGTCGCCCTGCACCAGCGAGGGCAGCAGGTCCACTTCCAGCAACGGAAAGCGGCGCGCCAGGACGCTGAGTACGTCGCGCACCGCCGCACCGCTGGGCGAGGTGATCACTGCCAGCCGCCGCGCATGCGCCGGCAACGGCTGCTTGCGCTCGGCATCGAACAGGCCCTCGGCGGCCAGGCGCGCACGCAGTTCGTCGAAAGCCCGGCGCAGGGCGCCTTCGCCAGCCTCTTCCATGTGGTCGAGTACCAGCTGGTAGTCGCCGCGCGCTTCGTACAGCGTAAGACGTCCGCGCGCGAGCACGCGCAGCCCTTCGCGCGGCTGGAACTTCAGCCAGGTGCTCTTGGGCTTGAACATCGCGCAACGGATCTGCGCACGCGCGTCCTTGAGCGTGAAGTACAGATGGCCCGAGGACGGGCGCGTGACGCTGCTCAGCTCTGCCTCCACCCAGACCAGCGGAAAGCTGCCTTCCAGCAGGTCGCGCGCCAGCGTATTGAGCTGGCTGGGGGTGAGGATCTGTTCGTTGCGGTCGGCCATCGCCGCATTATCCCGCAGCGGCGATGTGCATGCGTGAGCGCATCGGGCGGGAACTCACAAACCGTGTTGCGCCAGCGCCCAGCCCACGTGTTCGCGTACCAGCTCCGAGGCGTCGTGGCGGCGCGCTTCCAGTGCCGCCAACACCTCCGGTGTACCGGGCGCATTGCCCAGGCCGACCGCGATGTTGCGAAGCCAGCGTTGATGGCCGCTGCGACGGATCGGGCTGCCTTCGGTGCGGCGCAGGAACTCGTCTTCGTCCCAGGCGAACAGCTGCGGCAGCGTCGCCACATCCAGCTCGTTGCGGGCGCGGAAATCGGCTTCGTCGGTGCGCTGGGCGAACTTGTTCCAGGGGCAGACCAGCTGGCAGTCGTCGCAACCGAAGATGCGGTTGCCGATCGGCTTGCGCATCTGCTCGGGAATCGCGCCCTCGTGTTCGATGGTGAGATAGGCGATGCAGCGGCGCGCATCCAGCCGGTACGGGGCGATGATGGCCTGGGTCGGGCAAACGTCGATGCACCGCGTGCAGGTGCCGCAATGCGCGGTGGCCGGGGTGTCAATGGGCAAGGGCAGGTCAAGGTAGATCTCGCCCAGGAAGAACCACGAGCCGCCATTGCGATCGATCAGGCAGGTGTGTTTGCCGATCCAGCCCAGCCCGGCATTGCGCGCCAGTGCGCGCTCCAGCACCGGTGCCGAATCCACGAAGACCCGATAGCCGAACGCGCCGACTTCGCCCTGGATACGCTCGGCCAGTTTCTGCAGCCGGTTGCGCATCAGCTTGTGGTAATCGCGCCCCAGCGCGTAGCGCGCCACATAGGCGCGGCGGCCGTCGTGCAAGGTGTTCCAGGCCTCAGTGTCGTCCTTGCGGCCGTAGTCCATGCCCACCGACAGCACGCGCAAGGTGCCCGGCACCAGCTCCTGCGGGCGCGAACGCTTGTCGCCGTGCTGGGCCATCCAGTGCATGGTTCCGTAGAGGCCTTCTTCCAGCCAGCTGCGCAGATGCGCCTCGTCTTCGCCGAGCTCGATGCCGGTGATGCCGCAGCGTTGAAAGCCGGCCTCGCGCGCGAGCGCACGGATGCGCGCGGCAGCGTCGGTGGGGTCGGGGCGGGCAAGGACGGCAGACATGGCGACAAGTATAGAATTCCCGGCATGTACGCACCGCTCGATCTTTACGACACCGCCGCCGCGCGCAGGCTGGACACGCAGGCCACCACGCTGCTTGGCGGCGACGGCTACATCTTGATGGAGCGCGCCGGGCAGGCCGCCTGGCAGCATCTGCTGGAACGCTGGCCGCAGGCGCGCCGCATCGTGGTGGTCTGCGGCACCGGCAACAACGGCGGCGATGGCTATGTGCTGGCACGCCTGGCGCAGCGGGCCGGGCGCCAGGTGCAGGTGGTGCATCTTGCCGAGCACGGCCCGGCCTCGTCGCTGGCGCAGCGCGCCTGTACCGACTATCTGGGCGTGGGCGGTGCGATCGAGCTGTTTCCCTCGCCGCTGGCGCAGGCCGACGTGATCGTCGATGCGCTGTTCGGCATCGGCCTCAACCGCGCGCCCGACGCCGAGACCACCGCCTTGATCGACGCCATCAACGCCGCCGGTGTGCCGGTGCTCGCACTGGATGTGCCCAGCGGCATCGATGCCGATCATGGCGTGGCCTTCGGTGCCGCGGTGCGCGCGCAGGCCACCTTGCAGTTCATCGTGCCGCACCTGGGGCTCCATACCGGTGATGCGCTGGAGCATGCCGGCACGCGCGCAACCGCGTCGCTGGACGTGCCGGATGCCGCATTCGACGGCCTGGCGCCGGCCGCGCACAGCTGGGACATCGACGCCCTGGCCGCGCAGTTGCGCCCGCGGCGACGCAATACGCACAAGGGCGAGTCCGGCCGCGTGCTGTGCGTCGGCGGCAACCTCGGCAGCGGCGGCGCGGTCATGCTCACCGCCGAAGCGGCCCTGCGCAGCGGGGCAGGGCTGGTGCAGGTCGCCACCCGCGTTGAGCATGTCGCGCCGCTGCTGGCGCGTTGCCCGGAAGCGATGGTGCGTGCGGTGCAGGCTGACGAGGACATCGCCGCGTTGGCTGACGCCGCCGACGTGGTCGCGTTGGGTCCGGGCCTGGGGCAGGACCACTGGGCGCAGCAGTTGTGGCGCGCGGTGCTGGCCTCGGACAGCGCCGTGGTCATCGATGCCGATGGCCTGAATCTGCTGGCCGCCAACCCGGTGCCGGCGCGCGGCCCGCGCGTGTTGACCCCGCATCCCGGCGAGGCCGGCTGGCTGCTGGGGATCTCGACCAGGCAGGTTCAGCAGGATCGGCTGGCTGCCGCAGACGCGTTGGCCAAACGTTTCAATGCAGTGGTGGTGCTCAAGGGCGCCGGCAGCGTGATCGCCGCGCCGCACGCAGTGCCGCGCATCATCGATGCCGGCAATCCGGGCATGGCGGTCGGCGGCATGGGCGACCTGCTGACCGGTGTGATCGCAGCCTTGCTAGGCCAGGGCTGGTCGCCGTTCGATGCCGCCAGCTTGGGCGCCTTGTTGCATGCCTGTGCCGGCGATGCGGCGGCGCGCGCGGGCGAGCGCGGCCTGTTGCCGACCGATCTGCTGCCCGAACTGCGCCGCCTCGCCAATGCCGGAGCCATTGCATGAGCCAACTCAGCGCACACCTGGTCGATGCGCAGGCCACCGAAACCCTGGGACAGGCCCTGGCCGCGGTGCGGCCCACCCGCGCGATGGTGCAATTGCACGGCGATCTCGGCGCCGGCAAGTCCACGCTGGCGCGCGCCTTGCTGCGCGCGCTCGGCGTCACCGGGCCGATTCGCAGCCCCACCTACACGCTGGTCGAGCGCTATCCGCTCGGCACTGGCGACGAGGCCTGGCATCTGGATCTGTACCGCATCGGGCAGGCCGGGGAACTGGATTTTCTCGGGCTCGACGAGGGCAGCGCCGGCCTGTGGCTGGTCGAATGGCCGGAACGTGGCGCTGGTGCATTGCCGCCGGTGGATCTGGATGTGGAACTGGCAGTCGACGGCGAGGGGCGCAGCGTGACGTTGCTGGGCCGCAGCGAAACCGGCCGCGACTGGCTGGCGCGGCTATCGGAGCTGCCTGAGTTGCAGCCCCTTTTTGTCAGCTCACAGGAAGAATGAACGCCAGGTTGTGGATTATTAAGGGAAATCACCTTGCAATTCACACGTTTGGGTGATTGAATCCAGCGCCATGACACCGGGGTTCCGCCAGTTCTGTGTTTCCACCGTGACCGCCAGCCTCAGCCTGGCGGTTTTTGCTGCGTGGGCCGGCGAAATCAAGGGCGTGGGCGTCAGCACCGGTGCCACCGGCACGCGTGCGGAGATCCAGCTCGCCGGTAGCGGCGGATTCAAGACGCTGTCACTGGCCAACCCCAATCGGCTGGTGGTGGATTTTCCTGATTCCTCGGGTGTGCGTGGCCTCAAGCTGCCGCCTGCTGCAGGCCTGGTGACGTCGGTGCGTACCGGTCAACCGGTGCCGGGCACTTTCCGGGTGGTATTCGAGCTGGCAACGCCGGTGACGCCGTTGAAGCCGCAGATGCAGACGCTGGGCAGCGCATCGACGTTGGTGATCGAGTGGCCAGGCGATCCGCCGGCTGCCGGCACGGTGGCCACCACCGCCGCGCCTGCCGCGCCGCCGCCGCGCCCGGCCAATGCACAATCCGAAGCCGCCCGCGCAACCGCTGCGTTGGCGGCGTCTGCGCAGCGTGCCTCGGTGGTGCCGCCTGCTCCGGCGCCCGCACCGTATGTGCCTGCGTCGGCCATGCCCAGCGTGACTCCGGCACCGGTACCGACCACGGTCGCCACCGGCGTGCCGACACCGCGTCCAGGCACTGCCACGACCGCGGTGACGACCAGCACGGCCTCGCCAGCCAGCACCGCCGGCACTACCCCGAATCGCGTCGCCGGTGCCTCGTCGGCCTTGGCGCTGCCAGGCAACGCCGCGTCGCCGGCTGCGATCCTGAATGGCGGCAATGCGCCGCTGGGTGCTGCATCCGCTAATGCCATGCCCGCCTCGCCGAATGCGGCTGCCGGCAGTGTCGTCGCGGCGGACAGCGATGACTTGCCGCCGCGTCCGGTGCTGCCCAGCGAGGCCTCTCGGATCAAGATGGCACCGGGTATGCGGCCGCTGATTGTCGCCATCGATCCCGGACACGGCGGCCAGGATCCCGGCGCCATGGGCCCGACCGGCAAGCGCGAAAAAGACGTCACCTTGGCAGTCGGCCGCGAACTGGCGCGCCAGATCAATGCCACGCCCGGCATGAAGGCCTACCTGACGCGCGATACCGACGTGTTCATTCCGCTGCCGATGCGCGCGCAGAAGGCACGCGCCGCCAAGGCCGACATCTTCATCTCCATCCACGCCGACGCTGCCGAAAACCGTAGTGCGACTGGCTCCTCGGTTTATGTACTGTCGACCAAGGGCGCCTCCTCGCAGCGCGCGCGCTGGCTGGCCGACAAGGAAAATGCCGCTGACCTGGTTGGCGGCGTGCGTCTGCAGCAGACCGAAAGCACGCTGGCCAATGTGCTGCTGGATCTGGCGCAGAGCGGCCACATGAAGGCCTCCGAAGATGCGGCAGGGCACGTGCTCGGCGGCCTCAAGCGGATCGGCAACAATCACAAGCCGCAGCTGGAACGCGCCAACTTTGCGGTGCTGCGCACCTCCGACATGCCGGCGATGCTGGTGGAAACCGCCTTCATTTCCAATCCGGACGAAGAGCGCCGGCTGATCGACCCGGCCTACCAGCGCAAGATCGCCTCGGCCGTGCTGGATGGCATCGATACCTTCTTCACCCGCCAGCCGCCGCCGGGCACCCTATTTGCCGCGCGCGCACAGGCCGAAGCCGATGCCAGCGCTGGCACCGTGGCCGGCGGCAGCCGCTGAGCCGCTCGGCTATCATTCCGCACTGATTCCTTGATGACGGCGCCTGCGCGCCGCCGGATTGCCGTGCCGACGTCTGTCTTGCCTGTTACACCCCCGATGCGCTCCGCAGTCTGCGTCCAGCGCGAGCGCCTGTGCTGATGGCGATCCGTCAGCTCCCCGAGATCCTGATCAACCAGATTGCCGCCGGCGAAGTCGTCGAGCGGCCTGCGTCCGTGGTCAAGGAACTGGTCGAAAACGCCCTCGATGCCGGTGCTACCCGCGTGGATATCGAGCTGGAAGAGGGCGGCGTGCGGCTGATCCGTATCCGCGACAACGGTGGCGGCATCACCCCCGACGAACTGCCGCTGGCGGTGTCGCGGCATGCCACCAGCAAGATCGCATCGCTGGACGATCTGGAAACCGTGGCCACGCTCGGATTCCGCGGCGAAGCCCTGCCGTCGATCGCCTCGGTCAGCCGTTTCACGCTGATCTCGCGTCGCCACGATGCCGAACATGGCTCCGCACTGGAGATCGACGGCGGGCGCCTGAGCGAGGTGATGCCACGCGCGCATGCGCCCGGCACCACGGTCGAAGTGCGCGAGCTGTTCTTCAACGTGCCGGCGCGGCGCAAGTTCCTGCGTGCCGAGCGCACCGAGCTGGGGCATATCGAAGAGTGGCTGCGCTCGTTGGCGTTGGCGCGCCCGGATGTGGAATTGCGGGTCTCGCACAACGGCAAACCGTCGCGTCGCTACAAGCCGGGCGATCTGTATTCGGATGCGCGGCTGGGCGAAACCCTGGGCGAGGATTTCGCGCGGCAGGCCTTGCGCGTCGATCACAGTGGCGCCGGCCTGCGTCTGCATGGCTGGGTTGCGCAGCCGCATTACTCGCGCGCCAGTACCGATCAGCAGTATCTCTACGTCAATGGCCGCTCGGTGCGCGATCGCAGCGTCGCGCACGCAGTCAAGATGGCCTATGGCGATGTGCTGTTCCATGGTCGCCAGCCGGCCTACGTGCTGTTCCTGGAACTGGATCCGGCGCGTGTGGACGTCAACGTGCATCCGGCCAAGCACGAGGTGCGTTTCCGTGAGGCGCGGCTGATCCACGACTTCGTCTACCGCACCTTGCAGGACGCGCTGGCGCATACGCGTGCCGGCGCGATGCCCAACAGCATCGGCACGGACGGCGCCAGCGATACGGTTGCTGCGTCGGGCGGCATGCTCGACCGACCAAATTACGGAGGCGGTGGCGGCGGTGCCGGCTATGGTCAGTGGACGCCATCGCAGACTCCACTGGGCTTGCGCGTGGACGAGGCGCGTGCGGCCTACAGCGCGCTGTATGCGCCGCCGTCCAGTGGCACGCAGCAGCAGTCTGCCGCCTTGCCGGAGGGCACCGGGATGGGCCTGCCGGCGACTGCCGCGGACAGTGGTGTGCCGCCGCTGGGGTATGCCGTCGCGCAGTTGCACGGCATCTACATCCTGGCCGAGAACGCCGAAGGCCTGATCGTGGTGGACATGCACGCCGCGCACGAACGCATCGGCTACGAGCGGCTCAAGAACGCGCACGACAGCATCGGCCTGCACGCACAGCCGCTACTGGTGCCGATGACGCTGGCGGTGGGCGAGCGCGAGGCCGACACCGCCGAGCGCGAAGCCGACACGCTGTCCAGCCTGGGCTTCGAGATCAACCGCGCCGGCCCGCAGTCGCTGCATGTGCGCAGCATTCCCGCGCTGCTTGCCAATGCCGACCCGGAGGCGTTGTTGCGCGATGTGCTCGGCGATCTGCGCGAGCATGGCCAGAGCCGGCGCATTGCCAGTGCGCGCGACGAATTGCTCTCCACGATGGCGTGCCACGGCGCGGTGCGCGCGAACCGGCGCCTGACCGTGCCGGAAATGAACGCACTGCTGCGCGATATGGAAGTTACCGAGCGCTCGGGGCAGTGCAACCATGGCCGACCGACCTGGGCACGGTTTACGCTGGGCGAAATCGATCGCTGGTTCCTGAGGGGACGCTGATGGCTGTATTGCACAAGGGGAACCGCTGGCTGCTCGGCATGCTGGTGTGTGCGGCGCTGGCCGGCTGCGGCAAGGATGCACCGCACCCGGCAGCGCCGGCTGCACTCGACAAGGCCTTCCTGGCCGATAACGCGGCCTGGCGCGAAGCGCGCCTGACCGAGTTGCGCGCGCCCGATGGCTGGACCAGCCTGGTCGGCCTGCACTGGCTGTCGCTGAAGGCGCATTACATCGGCAGCAGCGCCGACAGCGGCATCAGGCTGGCGGTCGGGCCATCCAAGATGGGCATGGTCGCGACCGAGGCCGATACGGTCTGGTTCGTGCCCGAGCGCGGCGCAGCATTGACCGTCGACGGCAGGCCGCTGACCGGCCGGATCCGCTTCCAGTCCGATTGCGACCCGCAGCCGACCTTCATCCATTTCGATGGCGGCAAGGGCGTGTTGAGCCTGATCCATCGTGGCGACCGCAATGCGCTGCGGGTCAAGCATGCCGACGCGCCATCGCGCAGCCACTTTGCCGGGCTGGATTACTGGCCGGTCGATCCGTCCTGGCGCATCAGCGCGCGCTATGTGCCCAACGATGTCGGTAAGACCATTCCGATCGTGGACATCGTCGGCATCAGCAGCGAACAACCCAACGCCGGGGCAATCACCTTCGAGCGCGATGGCAAGGCGTATCGGCTGGAGACCATCGGCGAACCCGGGCGGCCGATGTTCGTGGTGTTCGCCGATCGCACCAGTGGGCACGGCAGTTATCCGGCCGGGCGCTTTCTCGACCTGGACGTGCCCGACGCCTCCGGGCATGTGGTCGTCGATTTCAACCGAGCCTACAACCCGCCGTGCGCGTTCACTCCCTTTGCAACCTGTCCGCTGCCGCCGCCGGAAAACCGCATCGACCTGGCGGTGTCGGCCGGCGAGAAGACCTACAAGGTGCCGCACTGACGTGGAGACCAACGTGGTGAAGGCAAGCATGCGCACCCGGCTCGCAGCCTGGAGCTGCAGTGCGGTGATTGCTCTGGCTTTATGGAGCGGGGCGGTCGCGCCGACCTGGGCGCGCGCCAGCAACGAGGCGCCGGCCGGTCCACCGGTGCCGCTGTTGTGGAAGGTCGATGGCAAGGGCGGCACGCTGTATCTGCTGGGTTCGTTCCATGTGCTCAAGCCCAGTGATTACCCGTTGTCGCCGGATGTGATGCAGGCCTTCGCCAAGGCCGACCGCCTGGTGTTCGAACTGCCGCCCTCCGATGTGCAGTCGCCCGAACTGGCCGGCCGCATGCTGCAGGCGGCGCGGCGCAGCGACGGGCGTCGCCTGCAGGACGCACTGGATCCGAAGACCTGGCAGGCGCTGACCACCTACGCCCGCAAACACGGGATGCCGGTGGACAGCTTGCAGACCCTGGAACCCTGGTTCGTGGCGCTGACGATCAGTCTGGCGGAGATGAGCCGGCAAGGCATGGACCCGAACGCCGGTCTGGACCATCACCTGATGGCGCAGGCACAGGCGAGCGGCAAACCGGCCGATGGGCTGGAGCGTGCCGAGGAGCAGATTGCCTTGCTCGATGGCATGTCGCCGACCGAACAGCATCAGCTGCTGGAGGAATCGCTGGACGATGCCGGCGGCAACGATCAGCTGCGTCAGCTGCACGCGGCCTGGCGCAGTGGCGATGTGCGCACCCTGTCCACGCAGATGGCCGAAGAAATGCGGCAGCACTACCCGGCGCTGTATCAGGACATCAATGTCGAGCGCAATGCGCGCTGGGTGCCGCGGCTGGAGCAGCGGCTGGGCAAGGGCAGCGGGACCACGCTGGTGGTGGTCGGTGCGCTGCACCTGCTGGGAAGCGATGGCGTGGTGGAGCGTCTGCGCGCGCGTGGCTACCACGTGGAGCGGATCTGCTCGGCCTGCGCGGAGCAGGCCGGCCGCTGATTGGCTGCGCCGTGGAGCGGCTCACGCTCCAGGCGCTGCGCCTGTCTTACCCGCGGTTACGGGCCTTGCCGGTGGTGCCGGCGCTACCGGCCGTGCCGTGCGTGCCGGTGCCCATTGGGCCGCTGCCCATGCCGCTGCCACCCGGCGGCGGCGGCGTACCAGGGCCGCCCGGACGGCCGAAGCCGGCGCCGAAGTTGCGCTGGAATTCCTGCCACAACTCCAGGTTGCGCTCGGTCAGCTGGTTCATCATCGCCCACGGGGTCTGCCCGAGCAGGTTGCCCATCTGTTGGCGGAACTGCTGCTGCTGATCCAGGAACACCTGCATGCTGCGTTCCAGGTAGTTGCCCATGAAGCCCTGCAGCGAGTCGCCGTAGAAACGGATGATCTGACTCAGCAACTGGGTCGACAGCATCGGCTCGCCGTCCTGTTCGCGGTCGGCAATGATCTGCAGCAAGACCGCGCGGCTGAGGTCTTCGCCACTCTTGGCGTCGCGTACCTCGAATTCTTCGCCGTCGATGATGAGCTGACGCACATCCTCAATGGTGATGTAGCTGGAAATTTCCGTGTCGTAGAGACGGCGATTGGGATACTTCTTGATGATGCGAAGTCCGGCCATGGAACGTTCACTCACAACGATAGTGCGCGCAGGATGGCGCACCGCAGCAGCCCTTGCAACCGCCACAAGGCCTTATTTTCTTAAGTAGACACCTAAAAAATGTTGCGCAGCATGATTTTCAAGGGTTTTTATGCTGCATCGCAAAGTTGCAGCAAAGTTCACCAGCCCATGTGGTGGCCGCCGTTGATATCCAGGTTGGAGCCGGTGATCCAGGCGGCCTCTTCCGCAACCAGGAATGCCACCGCATAGGCGATTTCTTCCGGCCGGCCCAGGCGGCCGGTGGGGATGTCGGCAACGATCTTGGCGCGCACCTCTTCCGGCACCGCCATCACCATGTCGGTGGCCACATACCCCGGCGAAACGGTATTGACGGTGACCCCGAACGCGGCATTTTCCCGCGCCAGCGAGATGGTGAAGCCGTGCATGCCGGCCTTGGCAGCCGCGTAATTGGCCTGCCCGTACTGGCCCTTCAGGCCATTGATCGAACTGATCTGGATCACCCGTCCCCAGCCGCGCTGGCGCATGCCTTCGATCACCGGGCGAGTGACGTTGAACACCGAATTGAGATTGGTGTTGATGACGTCATGCCATTGTTCGGCGGTCATGCGATGGAAGGTGGTGTCGCGGGTGATGCCGGCGTTGTTGACCAGTATTTCGATCGGCCCCAGCGCTGCCTGGACGTCCTCGACCAGGCTGCGCGCATGTTCGGAGGACGCCACATCGCCGCGGAACAGGGCGATGTCGTAGCCCTGGGTCTGCATGCGCTGCTGCCACGCCTGGGCCTTTTCGGCGTTGCGGAAGTTGCTGGCCACCCGGTGGCCCTGGTCGGCCAGGCGCTTGCAGATGGCGGTGCCGATACCGCCGGTGCCGCCGGTGACCAATACGACGCGAGATGTCATGACGACTCCAATGGACAGGTAAGACTGGGGGCGGGCAGGACACAGGCGCGCTGCCTGGCCCGACGCCGGTGCTGGGGCGCAATTCTAGTCACGCCGGGGCTGTGATGCGCGTCCGTTCGCGTCCAGATGCAGGTGCCGGGGCAACTGCTGTGGCGAAAAATGCTGCACCGCATGCTGCAGCAAGGTGTCCAGCGCCGCCCGGCGCGGCAAGGCGTCCGGCTGCTGTCCCAGCACAGCCCAGGCGGCGTGCAGGGCCGGTTGCGGATCGGCGTCGTCCAGCGCAGGTGCAGCGTGCGACTTGGACAGCTTGCGGCCGGCCTGATCCAGGATCAGCGGCAGGTGCAGGTAGCGCGGTTGCGGCAGGCCCAGCGCGCGCTGCAGCAACAACTGGCGCGGGGTGGAGTCGAGCAGGTCGGCGCCGCGCACGACATCGGTGATGGCCTGCGCAGCATCGTCGACCACCACCGCCAGCTGGTACGCCCAGTAGCCATCGGCGCGGCGCAGCACCACGTCGCCGACCTCGGTATGCACGTCCTGCTCCACGTGGCCCTGCAGCGCATCGTCGAAGCCGACCGGTGGCTGTGGCGGCACCCGCAGGCGCACTGCACGGCGGGCGCCCAGCGGCGCCACGCAGGCGTGGTGGATGCCGCCCATGCCGGCAAGGTCGGCCCGGCTGCAGCTGCATTCGAATGCCAGTCCCGCCTCCAGCAAGGTGGCGATGGCAGCCTCGTACTGTGCGTGGCGCCCGGATTGGTACAGCACCGGCAGGTCCGAGTGCAGGCCGAAGGCGGCCAGCGTGCGCAACTGGCGCGCGCTGGCGCCGGCTTCGGCGCGCGGCGGATCGATGTCTTCGATGCGCACGCACCACTGACCGCCGGCGTGCCGCGCCAGCAGCCAGCTGCCGAATGCCGCCAGCAGGGAGCCGAAGTGCAGCGGGCCGGTCGGGGAAGGCGCGAAGCGGCCGCGGTAGGGGAGAGCTGGCATGATCGGCTGAATCGTCGGTCAGGTGATCGCTTGATTTCAAGCGCTGACGACCGCAGATCTGCTGCAGCTCATCTTGCTCGCGTGGAGTCGTCGCACCATGTTCAACCGCATTTTCCTGTTCCTGCTGACCAATTTTGCGGTGCTGGTGCTGGCCGGCATCGTGATGTCGGTGCTGGGCGTCAATCCCGCGCAGATGAGCGGCTTGCTGGTGATGGCGGCCGTGTTCGGGTTCGGTGGCTCGTTCATCTCGTTGCTGCTGTCCAAGTTCATGGCCAAGCGCAGCACCGGCGCGCAGGTGATCACCGAGCCGCGCACGCCAACCGAGCGCTGGTTGCTGGCGACGGTGCGCCGTCAGGCCGAGGCGGCCGGCATCGGCATGCCGGAAGTGGCGGTCTACGACGGCCCGGAGATCAATGCCTTCGCCACTGGCGCCAACCGCAACAACGCGCTGGTGGCGGTGTCCACCGGGCTGCTGCAGAACATGAGCCAGGACGAGGCCGAGGCGGTGCTGGGCCATGAAATTGCGCATGTCGCCAATGGCGACATGGTCACCATGGCCTTGCTGCAGGGCGTGCTCAATACCTTCGTGATCGTGCTGGCGCGCGTGGTCGGCGGCGTCATCGACAGCGCCATGTCGGGCAATCGCGACGGTGGCCGCGGCTTTGCCTACTACATCATCGTGTTCGTGCTGGAGATGGTGTTCGGCCTGTTCGCGACGATGATCGCGATGTGGTTCTCGCGGCGCCGCGAATTCCGCGCCGATGCCGGTGGCGCGCAACTGGCGGGCCGCAGCAAGATGATCGCCGCGTTGGAGCGCCTGTCGCTCAACCACGGCCAGAACAGCCTGCCTTCGCAGGTGCAGGCGTTCGGCATTTCCGGCGGTGGTGGCGATGGGCTGCGCCGGCTGTTCCTGAGCCACCCGCCGCTGGCCGAGCGTATCGCCGCGCTGCGCGCCGCCAACGGTGCGGCGATGTAAGACGGTAGCGCCAACCGATGCCTGCCAGCCAACAAAAAACCCGCGTCCTGCGGGTTTTTTGTTGGCTGGAGCGCGGCGGCAGTGATGCGCTACGGCTGCAGGTCTCAGCCGAACTCGTAGTTCATCAACGGCCCGGTTGGGGCGACGAAATCGCCTTGCACATAGTCCACCCCGGCGCTGAAGAAAGTGCTCATCGACTGCGCATCGGCCACGAACTCGGCCACGGTGAGGATGCCGGCCGGCTGCGCGCGCGAGGTGATCTCGCGGATCTTCTCCTGGCTTTCGCGCGCCGAGGCCACTTCGCCGGTGATGCCGCGATCGAGCTTGAGGAAGGCCGGCTGGAAATGCGCCAGCAACTGGAACGAGTCCAGGCCCGAGCCGAACTGTTCCAGCCCGACCTTGCAGCCCATCGCCGACACCGCCGCCAGGAACTGCTGGGCATTGCGCAGATGGGTGAACACCTTCGATTCCGGCGTCTGCAGCCACAGCCGTTCGCCCGGCACGCCGTACACGGCCAACTGCTCGCGGATGATGTCGATCATCTGCGGATCGGAGAACGAGTTGGGCCCGATGCGTACCAGCAGGTGCGTCCTGTGTCCTGCACGTTGCCGCTCGCCGAGCTGGCGGATCGCGCGCGCCACCACCCAGCGGTCGATCTCGGTGATCAGATCGTGTTCTTCGGCGATCGCCATGAAGGCGTTCGGCGACATCATCTCGCCGTTGCGCTCCAGCCGCAGGAAGGCCTGGTACAGCTCCAGCGGCTCGCCCTGCAGGTTGAGCACCGGTTGGTAATGCAGCAGGAAGCCGTCGCCGACCAGCGCCTCGCGCAGTTGCTGCACCCAGCGCTCGATGCGTTCCTCTTCGGCCCGGTCGGCCGCGGCCGGGTCGTAGATGCTGACCGCATTGCCGCCGAGCTCGGCGGTGGTGCGCACCGCCTCGGTGCCGCGGTTGAGCACGTGGCCGATGCTGGCGATCTTCTCGCCGATCTGCACTCCGCCGATGCTCACCGTCACCGTGGCCGAACGCGCGCCGATGCTGAAGACGTGCTGCGCGAAGGCGTCGCGTACCAGCTCCGCCAGTGCATGCGTGCGCGCGTAATTGCCGTCCATCAACAATGCAAAGCTGTGCTCGCCGAAACGTGCGGCGACCACGCTGTCATCGCTCACGCTGGCCACGTGCGCAGCCAGGGCGGCGATCAGCGCGTCAGCCGAATCCAGGCCGATCTCGGGCAGCAGGCGCGCGTAGTGGTCGGGCTCGATCAACAGGAAGCCGGACTGGCCTTCGCTGCGGCCGGCGCGCGCCACCGCCTGTTCCAGCGCCACCATGAAAGTGGGGCGGTTGAGCAGGCCAGTGACCTGATCGCGCTGGCGCAGATCCTCGACCTCGCGCGCCAGCTCCGGGTCGAATTCCTCGCGACGGCGGAACACCACCTGGATGCACGGCTCGCCTTCGTAGGTCGCGGTGGCGAACTCCATCGTCGCCGGAAAGGTGTCGCCTTCGAGCCGGCGCGCGTCGACCTTGTACTGCGCCGGCGGCGGCTCGCCCTTGGACATGGCCTTGAGCAGTTGCTTGAAATCGTCGACGTACTGGGCGGCGATCATGTCCAGCAGCGACACGCCTTCAACATCGTCGAACGACTCGAAGCCGAACATGTCCAGATACGCCTCGTTGGCGCGGATGTGCATGCCTTCGTGCACGTAGGCGATCGGGTCGCGCGAGGAGGCGATCAGGGCATCGCAGCGCCGTTCGGTCTCGCGCATCTGTGCCTCGATGCGGCGCAGGCCACGGCGTGCCTGCAGGTCGGCCCATTCCGAGCGCACCAGCGCCAGCAGGTGTTCGGGGCGATGACGCAGCACGATGGCGCGAATGCCATGTGCCGCGGCCTCGACCAGCGCGTTTTCCTCGATCCGCTCAGCCAGCAGGATGATCGGAATATCCTTGCCGCTGCCGGCGATCTGTTGCTGCAACGCGCTCATCGGGATCTGCAGCGCCTGCCCGTGCAGGGCCAGGTCGATCTGCCCCGACAGCATGCTGGCGAGCTCTTCCGGTGTCTGTGGCCGCGACGGACGCACTGCGATGCCGCCGTTGCGCAGCGCGGTCACGATCGCCTCCGCGCTTTCGACGCTGTCGTCGACGATCATCAGGCGGAGGGTGAGATCTTTGCCTTTTTGCATGCGCGTTTCCCTAGCGACGGGCTTTAATACACGAAGGAACTCGGCTGCGTCCATGTCTGTGGACACGGCCGCATCCGGGGTGAGACTCAGGCCACGTTTCCATGTGTTGGAGCTGACATCAGGCCACGCTCCCGGCGGCATGGCCGGATGCCCATGCCCACTGAAAGTTGTAGCCGCCCAACCAGCCGGTCACATCCAGTACCTCGCCGACGAAGTACAGGCCGGCCACCAGCCGCGACTCCATGCTCGCACTGGAGACCTGGTTGGTATCGACACCTCCCAGCGTTACTTCAGCGGTGCGATAGCCTTCGGTTCCACTGGCGATCAGCGGGAAGGCAGCCAGCAGATCCGCTGCGGCCTGCAGCTGCGGTGGGTCGAGCTGGCGGACCGGCTTGTCCGGCAACCACACCTCGCACAGGCGCTGGGCGAACCGCCGCGGCAGCACGTCGGCCAGCACGTTGCGCAGTTCGGTGGCGCCACGCTGATTTTTCTGGTCGCGCAGCCACGCCGCCGCATCCTGGCCGGGCAGCAGGTCCAGGCGCAGGTCGTCGCCGGGCTGCCAGTACGAGGAGATCTGCAGGATGGCCGGGCCGCTGACGCCGCGGTGGGTGACCAGCATGAAGTTGCGGAAGCTGACCCCGTTGCACTGCGCCTGGACCGGTAGCGCCAGCCCGGACAGGTCCTGCAGCCGTTCCTGGTGCTTGCCGCTCAGGGTCAGCGGCACCAGCCCGGCACGCGTCGGCAACAGCGTGTGGCCGAACTGCTGGGCCAGCGCATAGCCGAAGCCGCTGGCGCCCATGCTCGGAATCGACAGCCCGCCGGTCGCCACGATCAGCGACTGCGCCTGCACGCGTCCCTGGCTGGTCTCCACGCTGAAGCCGTCGCTGCCGCGTTGTACCGATTGCACCTTGCAGTCGGTACGCACCTGCACGCCCGCCGCCTCGCACTCGTCCAGCAGCATGCGCACGATCTGCTTGGACGAGATGTCGCAGAACAGCTGGCCCAGCTCTTTCTCGTGATAGGCGATGCCGTGGCGCTCGACCATCTCCACGAAATCCAGCGGGCTGTAGCGGGCGAGGGCGGACTTGCAGAAGTGGCGGTTGGCCGAGAGGAAGTTGCCCGGCGTGGTGCCGGTATTGGTGAAGTTGCAGCGGCCGCCACCGGACATCAGGATCTTCTTGCCGACTTTGTTGGCATGGTCGATCACCAGCACCTGGCGGCCGCGCCGGCCCGCGGTGAAGGCGCTCATCAGTCCGGCCGCGCCGGCACCGATGACCAGCACGTCGCAACGCATGCTCATTCGGCCGGGGCTTGCCGCACCATCGGGGTCAGGGTGACGCTGCCGTGGTCGGCCAGCATCTGCACCTCGCCGTCCTGGATGATCACGTCGAAGCGCATGCCGCGCTGGATCAGCGCGCCCAGCGCTTCGGTGGCCTGCGAGTCCAGCTCGATCACGCGCAGGTTGCGCTGGCGGCTAAGCGCGTTGGCCTGCTTCTTCCACCAGGTTTCGGTGGCCTGGCCGCCATAGCCGATCACCACCGCTTCGCGCGACCGATTGCAGGCCTTGCGCACCCGGCTTTCGTCCGGCTGGCCGAGGTCGATCCACAGGTCCGGGTCGCCGGTGTAGTCGCGCCGCCACAGGTCGGGTTCGTCCTCGTTGCTGAGGCCGCGGCCGAATTCCAGGCGGTCGTCGGCGAACAGCGCGAACGCCAGCAGCCGCACCATCAGGCGCTCGTCGGTTTCGGAGGGATGCTGGGCCAGGGTCAACGAATGGTTGGCGTAGTAGCCACGGTCCATGTCGCTGATCTGGAGTTCCGCCCTGCGGACGGTGGCGGTAAGGGCCATCAGGATGCCGGTTGCAAAGGGCATTTATGATACGCCCCCGTTGCAATGCCGGCGTGTTGCGGTCAGCGCCGCGCCATCTCGGCCAGCCAACGGTCCAACTGGGCGGCAAATGCCTGGCGGTCACGCGGGTGCAGGGCCGCGGGCCCGCCGGTGACCACGCCGGCGCCGCGCAGTTCCTCCAGAAAGCCGCGGACCGACAGGCGCTCGTTGATGCTGTCGCGGGTAAACGGCTCGCCACGCGGGCTGACGGCGGCCGCTTCCGCCTCCAGTACGCGAGCGGCCAGCGGAATGTCCTGGGTGACGACCAGGTCGCCTGCGGCCACCCGTGCGGCGATGGCGTCGTCTGCCGCGTCCGCGCCTCCAGGTACCTGCAGCGCACGCACGTGGGCCAGGCGAGGGGTGGGCAGGAAATGATTGGCGACCAGCGTCACCGCGGTGCCGGTACGTGCGGCGGCGCGGAAAAGGATGTCGCGGATGACTGCCGGGCAGGCATAGGCGTCGACCCAGATATGCGGGCGGGACGGCAGGGGAGGCGTATTCATGTGTTGAAATCGAGAGGGAAGGGGCCTGACAGGTGGTCGGATTCGGCCTGACAGTAAAAAATTTGACGCAAGGTGTCGCTTTTTGCTGGGAACGCGAGTACTGTGCACGCACTGTGTTTGCAAGGGTCACCGTGAATCGTGGCCTGATGCAGCCGGATCGTTACAGATCTCGCTTCATCGTTCCGCTTTACCAACGCCTGCAACTCAGTCTCAGCTCCGGCTTTTCGGACGCTGCGATTTATCCATCTATAGTTCAGGAGTTTGTAAATGTCAGATCGTCAGAGCGGTACCGTGAAGTGGTTCAACGATGCCAAGGGCTTCGGCTTCATCACCCCGGAAAGCGGCCCGGACCTGTTCGTGCACTTCCGTGCCATCCAGGGCACCGGCTTCAAGTCGCTGCAGGAAGGCCAGAAAGTGACCTTCGTCGCCGTGCAGGGCCAGAAGGGCATGCAGGCTGACCAGGTGCAAGCGGTCTAATCCGTCTGCAACCGTAAGGTTGCCAAAAACGCCGGTCGCGCAAGCGACCGGCGTTTTTTATTGGGCGCGGTTTGATCAGTGCAATAGAGAGTGCGGGCGGTTCGGCCCGCTCAGGTGAGCGCAGCGACGACACGCCAATCGGTAGCATGTGCGCTTTCCGCGTGCAGCCTCTTCCATGATCACTGTCCACCATCTCAACAATTCCCGTTCCCAGCGCGTGCTGTGGCTGCTGGAGGAACTGGCGCTGCCGTACCAGATCGTGCGGCATGAGCGCGATCCCAAGACCATGCTGGCGCCGGCGGCATTGCGTGCCATCCATCCGCTCGGCAAGTCGCCGGTGGTTGTCGACGGCGATCTGACCGTGGCCGAGTCCGGCGCGATCCTGGAGTTTCTGACCGAACGCTACGACACCGAATGCGCGCTGTCGCCGCCACCGCGTCCGCTGGAGTCGCCGGAGCGCCTGAAGTTCCGTTACTGGATGCATTACGCCGAAGGCTCGGCAATGCCGCCGCTGCTGATGACACTGATCTTCGGGCGGATTCGCAGTGCGCCGATGCCGTTCTTCGCCAAGCCGATCGCACGTGCCATCGTGGACAAGGCGATGTCCGGTTTTGTCGGTCCGCAGCTCAAACTGCATCTGGACTGGATGGAGCAGTCGCTGCAGGCAAGCGAATGGTTTGCCGGTGAGCGCTTTACTGCAGCCGACATCCAGATGAGCTTCCCGGTGCAGGCCGCTTTTGCACGTGGCGGCGGGCTGGAAAGCTATCCGCGTCTGCGCGCGTTTCTCGCGCGCATCGAAGCGCGTCCGGCGTACCTGGCCGCGCTGAAGAAGGGCGGCCCGTTCGAGCTGATGGGGCGCAAGCCCGCCGAGTGACGTTGCGGGATACGCCCAGGAAGCTACAGGTCACCGTGCTTCGACGGTGTCCTGCCAGGGTTTGGCGAATCCCCAATCCCGACTCCCCAATCCCGTACCGCCCAATCAAGGCGCCCGACATTGCCGCAGGAACTGCAGCGTGTCGCGCAGCACGGGCGAGCGCTCGGGCGGTTTGCGCAGCGCCAGCACGATGCCGAGATGGCCCATGCCCGGGTAGACCTTCAATTCGGCCGTGCCGCCCTTGCGTTGCAGGGCGTGCTGCAACGAAGTGCTGTTCTGCAGCTCGACCACGCGATCGGCATTGCCATGCAGTAGCAGCATCGGCGGTTCGTCGCCGCCGACGTAGTGCACCGGCTGCGATTGCTGTTGCGCGGCCGGTGCCTTGCCGAAGATCTCGATCAGCTCCGGATCGGTCAGCGGCAGGAAGTCGTAGGGCCCGGCCAGACCCACCACCCCGCACAGTTGCCGGGGTTGCAGGCCTTGCGCCTGCAGCCAGCGCGCGTCGGTACCCAGCAGCGCGGCCATATGCGCGCCCGCGGAGTGGCCCATCACCGCCAAGCGCGTCGGGTCGCCACCGTAGTCATGCGCATGCCGATAGCCCCAGGCGGTGGCGCCGGCAGCGTCGGACATGAAGCCCTGCAGGCCGACCTGCGGATACTTGCGGTAGTCGGCCACCATTGCCACCACGCCCTGACGTGCGAGCGTGCGGCCGACCCAGCGATAGTTGGCGCGCGTCCCGCGCTTCCAGGTGCCGCCATAGAAGAACACCACCACCGGGGCATCCACCGCGCCGCGCGGCTGGTAGACGTCCAGGGCCAGACCATGCGCCGGATCGAACACCTGGTCGCGGCGCTCGACAATGCCGTCGCGGCTGGAGGCGGCGTTGATGCCGCCAAAGAACACGCTGCTGCAGGCGGTCAGTGTCAGCGAGCCGAGCAGCAGCAGGGCGGGGCGAAACCAGCGGGAAGTGCGCGAGGGCATGGGCGATGTCGTTTGAGGGGCGGGGAGGAATAACGCGGCGGCTGTTGCCTGCGTGTGCAGGACGAGTCCATTTGCTGGCGGCCAGCTGCTCGAAGATACGGTACGTGCGCAACGCCGGATGCGTGGTTGCCCATGCGAAGTTCACTGTCGTTGGCCTACGCTGGCATGCATGACGACTCTGCAGTTTGACAACCGCCTGCGCCAGCAGCTGCCCGGTGATTCCGAACAAGGTCCACGCCGCCGCGAGGTACGCGCTGCATGGTCGACGGTGATGCCGACGCCGGTGGCCGCGCCGCGCCTGCTGGCGTATTCGGCCGATGTCGCCCAACGGCTGGGGCTGGATGAGGCCGAGATCAACAGCGCGCAGTTTGCCGAGGTATTCGCCGGCAATGCGCTGTACCCGGGCATGCAGCCGTGGGCGGTCAATTATGGCGGGCACCAGTTCGGACATTGGGCCGGCCAGTTGGGTGACGGCCGGGCGATTTCGCTGGGCGAGGCAATCGGGGTCGATGGCGGTCGCTACGAGCTGCAGCTCAAGGGCGCAGGCCCGACCCCTTATTCGCGCGGTGCCGATGGCCGGGCGGTCTTGCGCTCGTCGATCCGCGAATTCCTGTGCAGCGAAGCGATGCATCATCTGGGTGTGCCGACCACGCGTGCGCTGAGTCTGGTCACCACCGGC
Source organism: Xanthomonas arboricola pv. juglandis (assembly GCF_001013475.1). Classification (GTDB taxonomy): domain Bacteria; phylum Pseudomonadota; class Gammaproteobacteria; order Xanthomonadales; family Xanthomonadaceae; genus Xanthomonas; species Xanthomonas arboricola. Next base: position 978,998 of record NZ_JZEF01000001.1, read on the forward strand.
GATGCGGTGGTGCGCGACATGTTTTACGACGGCCGGCCGCAGCGCGAGCCGGGCGCGATCGTATGCCGGGTGGCGCCCTCGTTCATCCGCTTCGGCAACTTCGAGTTGCCCAGTGCGCGCGGCGATCTGGCGCTGCTGCGGCAATGGGTGGACTTCACCATCGCGCGTGATTTCCCGCAGCTGCAAGGTGCTGGCGAGGCGCTTTACGCAGCATGGTTCGCGCAGGTCTGCGAGCGCACCGCGGTGATGGTGGCGCACTGGATGCGGGTGGGCTTTGTGCATGGGGTGATGAACACCGACAACATGTCGATCCTGGGGCTGACCATCGATTACGGCCCCTACGGCTGGGTCGACGACTACGACCCGGACTGGACGCCGAACACCACCGATGCGCAGGGCCGTCGCTACCGCTTCGGCACCCAGCCCCAGGTCGCCTATTGGAATCTGGGGCGCCTGGCGCAGGCGCTGGCGCCGCTGTTCGCCGACCAGGCGCAGCTGCAGCAGGGGCTGGACCGCTTCCGCGATACCTACCTGGCCTGCGACCGCCGCGACACTGCCGCCAAGTTGGGTCTGGCCGACTGCCGCGACGAGGATCTGCAACTGATCGATGCGCTGCGCGCGTTGATGCACAACGCGGAAATGGACATGACGCTGACCTTCCGCGGCCTGATCGCATTTGCGCCAGAGCATCCGGATCCTGAGCTGTTGCGTGAGGCGTTCTACGACCAGGACAAGCGCCTCGCGCATGCCGCGCAGCTGCAGGACTGGCTGCAGCGTTACGCTGAGCGGCTGCAGCAGGACACGCTGTCGCCGGAGGTGCGGCGCGAACGCATGCGCCTGGCCAACCCGCGTTACGTGCTGCGCAATTATCTGGCGCAGCAGGCGATCGACCTGGCCGAGCAGGGCGATCCATCCGGCGTAGAAGAGTTGCTGGAGGTCATGCGGCACCCGTATGACGAGCAGCCGGGCCGCGAGGCGTTTGCCGCACGGCGACCAGACTGGGCGCGCGACCGCGCCGGCTGCTCGATGCTGTCCTGCAGTTCCTGACGCGCTCAGATGCAGGTATGTCGTAAACGCGGCGTCGTGAGCCCGCGCAGCCTAGAATAGGGTGGTCCCCACCGGCCTAGACGCCACCACCACCATGACTGACTGCACCCGCTGCGCCGGCACCAATTCTTCCGGACCCAATCAATGGTCCGAACGGATCCGCGACATCGCCGATTTTCCCAAGCCGGGCATCGTCTTCAAGGACATCACGCCGCTGCTGTCCGATGGCCCGGACTTCGCCTCGGCGCTGGATGAAATGGCGCAGCCCTGGCGCACCACGCCGCTGGATGCGGTGCTGGGCATCGAGGCGCGCGGTTTCATCCTGGGCTCGGCGCTGGCGCGCGAACTGCGCACCGGCTTTGTGCCGGTGCGCAAGCCCGGCAAACTGCCTGGGCGTACGCTGGTTCAGGAATATGCGCTGGAATACGGTACCGACCGCATCGAAATGCACGAGGACGCGTTGCCACGCGGCGCGCGCGTGTTGATCGTCGACGACGTGCTTGCCACCGGCGGTACGCTGCGCGCGGCCCTGAGTCTGGCCGCACAGCTGGAGCTGGAAGTGGTCGGCGCGGCGGTGCTGGTCGAGTTGCTGGCGTTGCAGGGCCGCGAGAAGTGGGCCAATGACGTGCCGTTGCTGGCTACCTTGAGCTACTGACTCAGGCAGCTTGCCGATCGAGCAACTTGCCGATCAGGCTTTCTGGCAACAGGAATGCGCAAGCATGCGCATCCCTGTGGATCGTGCGGCAGGCGCTATCGCAGCCGCTCGATCGGTTGGTCGGCAGGGTCGCTGCCGCGCGTTGATTACAGCTTGCTGACCCGGAACCGGCGTCCCTTGATCTTGCCCGCATGCAGATGCGCCAGCGCCTTGGCGACCTGCGCGCGGGCGATGGCGACATAGGAGCGGGTGGGGTAGATCGCGATCTTGCCGATCGCCGCGCCCGACAGTCCGGCTTCGCCGGTCAGTGCGCCGAGGATGTCGCCGGCACGCAGCTTGTCGGTCTTGCCGCCGTCGATGCGTAGCGTGGTCATGGCCGCCTGCGGCAGCTGCGCCGGGCGGGCGGTGGCCAGGGGCGCGCGCGACCACTTCAGTGGCTGGCCCTGTTCGGCTTCCAGCGCCTGCGCGCGGCCGGTCTCGCGCGAGGCCACCAGGCTGAGCGCCAATCCACGCTTGCCGGCGCGCGCGGTGCGGCCGATGCGGTGGCGGTAGGTTTCGGTATCGGTGGGCAGCTCGTAATTGACCACTGCCGACAGGTCTTCCACGTCGAGCCCGCGTGCGGCCACATCGCTGGCCACCAGCACGTTGCAGCTGCGGTTGACGAAGCGCACCAGCACTTCGTCGCGGTCGCGCTGCTCCATGTCGCCGTGCAGGGCGAGCGCGGAGAAGCCGAACTCCTGCAGCGAGCCGGCCACCTCGTCCACTTCCTTGCGGGTATTGCAGAACACCACGCTGGATTCGGGATTGAAGCGCAGCAGTAGGCCGGCGACGGCCTTCTGCCGGTAGGTCGGGTCGACCTCGAAAAACTGCTGGTCGATTTCCGGCGCGTTGTCGGCGCCTTCGACGGTGATTTCGACCGGGTCCTTGAGGATCTCGCGCGCCAGCGTGCGGATGATGTCCGGGAAGGTGGCCGAGAACAGCAGGCTCTGGCGGTGCTTGTCGCAGCGGCTGGCGATCTCGCGGATGGGTTCTTCAAAGCCCATGTCGAGCATGCGGTCGGCCTCGTCCAGCACCAGCGTGCGCACGCCGCCCAGATGCAGGGCGCGCTTGCGGGCCAGTTCCTGGATGCGGCCGGGCGTGCCGACCACCACTTGCGGGTCGTGCGCTTCCAGCGAGGCCAGCTGCGGGCCGAGCGGCATGCCGCCGGTCAGCACCACCAGCTTCATGTTGGGGATGCCGGTAGCCAGCTTGCGCAACTGCTTGCCGACCTGATCGGCCAGTTCGCGGGTGGGGCACAGCACCAGCGCCTGCGCGCGGGTCAGCGCCGGGTCGAGCTTCTGCAGCAGGCCCAGCCCGAAGGCGGCGGTCTTGCCGCTGCCGGTCGGCGCCTGGGCGATGATGTCCAGCCCCTGCAGGATCGGCGGCAGGCTCTGTGCCTGGATGGGAGTGAGGACGGTGTAGCCAAGGGCGTCGATGCCGGGGGCCAGGGCCGGCGACAGCGGCAGCGCGGAGAATTCGTTCATGGCGCATTTTAGCCGGGATTGGGCAGTGGGGATTGGGGATTCGCGACGGCGAGGCTTTTTCCATTCCCGATTCACCATTCCCGATTCCCGTACAATCAGCCCATGCCTTTAATCACTCTGCAAAGCGTCGACTACAGCGTCGGCGGCCCCTTGTTGCTGGAAAAAACCGACCTCACGATCGAGCCGGGCGAGCGTATCGCCCTGATCGGCCGCAACGGCGCCGGCAAATCGACCTTGATGAAACTGATTGCCGGCGAGCTCAAGCCCGACGATGGCGAAGTGCGCGTGCAACAGGGCGTGCGCATCGCGCGGCTGGAGCAGGAAGTGCCGCAGGGCACCGGCGGCAGCGTGTTCGATGTGGTGGCCGACGGCCTGGGCGAGCTGGGTCATTGGCTGGCCGAATTCCACCAGCTCAGTCATGCCGAGGTGTTCGATGCCGACGCGTTCGGCAAGGTGCAGGCCAAGATCGACGCGGCCGACGGCTGGGCGCTGGATCAGCGCGTCAGCGAGACGCTGACCAAGCTGGAACTGGATGGCGATGCGGAGTTTGCGCGGTTGTCCGGCGGCATGAAGCGGCGCGTGCTGCTGGCGCGCTCGCTGGTGTCCTCGCCGGATGTGCTGCTGCTGGACGAGCCAACCAACCACCTGGACATCGAAGCCATCGACTGGCTGGAGTCGTTCCTGAAGAACTGGAATGGCAGCGTGTTGTTCGTCACCCATGACCGGCGCTTCCTGCGTGCGTTGGCCACCCGCATCGTCGAGATCGACCGCGGGCAGGTCACCAGCTGGCCGGGCGACTGGGCCAATTACGAGCGTCGCCGCGAAGAGCGGCTCAATGCGCAGGCGCAGGAAAACGCGCGCTTCGACAAGATGCTGGCGCAGGAAGAAATCTGGATCCGTCAGGGCATCAAGGCGCGGCGTACCCGCGACGAAGGCCGCGTACGGCGTCTGGAATCGATGCGCAACGAGCGCGTGCAGCGCCGCGACCTGACCGGCAACGTGCGCATGGAAGTCTCGCAGGGCGAGTCCTCTGGCAAGAAGGTGATCGAGGCCAAGGAAGTCGGTTTCGCATTCGGCGCGCGCACGATGGTCAAGGATTTTTCGACCATCATCCAGCGCGGCGACCGCATCGGGCTGATCGGCCCCAATGGCAGCGGCAAGACCACCTTGCTGAAGTTGCTGCTGGGTGATCTGCAGGCGCAGCAGGGCGAAATCCGCATCGGCACCAATCTGCAGATCGCCTACTTCGATCAGTACCGTTCCACGCTGCGCGAGGACTGGAGCGCGATCGAGAACGTGGCCGAAGGCCGCGACTTCATCGAGATCAACGGCAAGCGCAAGCATGTGCATGCGTATCTGCAGGACTTTTTGTTCACCCCCGAGCGCGCACGTGCGCCGATCACCCGGCTGTCCGGTGGCGAGCGCAATCGGCTGCTGCTGGCCCGCCTGTTCGCGCAGCCGTCCAACCTGCTGGTGATGGACGAACCGACCAACGATCTGGACGTGGAAACGCTGGAGCTGCTGGAAGAGCTGCTGGGCGAGTACACCGGCACCTTGTTGCTGGTCAGCCATGACCGCGACTTCCTCGACAACGTGGTGACCTCCACGCTGGTGATGGAGGGCGAGGGCCTGATCGGCGATTACGTCGGCGGGTACAGCGATTCGTTGCGTCAGCGTCGCACCCCGGCGCCCAACGCGATGGCGGTCGCCAAGGCATCGGCGACGGCGGCGGCGACTACGTCGGTGGCGGCTGCGCTGCCGGCCGATGCCGCGCCCAAGCGCAAGCTCAGCTACAAGGACGCGCGTGAGCTGGAGCAATTGCCGGCCTTGATCGAAACCCTGGAGCAGCAGGTTGCGGCACTGACCGAGGCGATGAACGACCCGGCTTTCTACCAGCGCGACAGTGCGGCGATGGCCGCGCATACCGCCGCATTGGGCGATGCGCAGGCTCGGCTGGATGCAGCGTTCGCGCGCTGGAGCGAACTGGATAGTTGACGGTCGGGCCGGTGCGCGACTGCGTGCCGGCCTTGTGGATGTGTGGAGCGATAACTGGCACCACGCCTCCCACTACAGGGGTGGCAGCCGTGGGGCAGCGCGTCGCGTAAAACACGCGCTGGATACGCACCGGTGATAACCGATCACCAACACGCTGTGTTGATCGTGCTGTGTCCCGTGATTGCGGGATGCGTCTGGCAGGCAGCGCTTAGTCGGAGGCGCTCGCAGGCGCCACGAATGCCGCAAACGTGAGCCCGCGCGCGGCCCAGGCGGTAGCCGCTTCGTCGAGGATGTCCAGCAAGGTGTCGCGGTCGTTCGGCGCAGTGCGGGCCAGCGCATCGGCGCCGTCGATCAGCAGCGCATAGCCATGCGACGCCGGCAGCCACGCCAGATCGCGCAAGGCATCGGAGAGCGCGTCCCAGTTGCGGCCGAAGCCGGCCGGGAAGTCCAGTTGGGTGGCCAGACGCATCAGCAACCTGTGCTTGTCGCTGCAACTGGCCAGGTCCACGCGCAGGATGTGCAAGCCGGCATCGCGGGCAAGCGCGGCCATGGTGTCCAGATCGTCGGTCTCGGCTTGGTAGACGCCCGATTGCTGTGGGTCGGACAGGTCCAGTGCGAAGTCGCCCGCGCTCATGGCGCCTGCTCCGGGGCCGGGCCCTGGAACGATCTGAAACTCTGGTAATGATCGTCGCTGTAATACCACGCCTGCGGCGGCGTACCGCCGGTGACGATGCGGCGCGCACCGCGATCGGGACTGCCTGGGGTTTCCACGGTGTATTCGTGGTAGTAGCCGCGCGGACGCTCGGGCAGGCGCTGCTCACGATTGCCGAACACGCTGCCGTCCTGCGGATGCGGGAATGGCCCGCCGCGCTGGATCAGCACGATCGTGGCCATGGCCTCGGTCGGCAGGAACCCGGGCAACGCTTGCTGCTGCGGTGAGCGTTCAACCGGTGCTGCTGCGGCGATCGGCGCGCTGAGCTGCGGCGCGAAGTGCGGCTTGGGTGTCTGCATCGCGCGCATGCCCCATAACCCGGCGACGAGCAGCACGATGGCGACGATCAGCAAAGCGGGCTTGCGCATGACGGTTCCGGAAACAGGGTGTTGGGACGGCAGGGCAAGTATGCCGTTGCGCGACTGTGTCGACTTTGAACGCGCCGGCTGGTGGGACGGTTCACGCCCAAGTAACCAGGGCATGGTGCAAGGTGTGCAGCGAACACGACGCGGCATGCGATGGGATGAAGTTTCCCTGCCAATACCCTTGGTAAGCGCCGCCGCCGTCCTTACCATCTACCCCGCAACGCCCGGTCTTCGCCGGGCGGCAAGTCCAGGAGACACGCATGGCCTACACCCTCCCGCAGTTGCCCTACGCCTACGACGCGCTGGAACCCAACATCGATGCGCAGACGATGGAAATCCATCACACCAAGCATCACCAGACCTACATCAACAACGTCAACGCGGCGCTGGAAGGGACCGAGTACGCCGACCTGCCGGTGGAAGAGCTGGTGTCCAAGCTGAAGAGCCTGCCGGAAAACCTGCAGGGCCCGGTGCGCAACAACGGTGGTGGCCACGCCAACCATTCGCTGTTCTGGACCGTGCTGTCGCCCAATGGCGGCGGTGAGCCCAAGGGCGAGGTCGCCAAGGCGATCGACAAGGACATCGGTGGTTTCGAGAAGTTCAAGGAAGCCTTCACCAAGGCCGCCGTCAGCCGTTTCGGCTCGGGCTGGGCCTGGTTGAGCGTGACCCCGGACAAGAAGCTGGTGGTGGAAAGCACCGCCAACCAGGACAGCCCGCTGTTCGAAGGCAACACCCCGATCCTGGGTCTGGACGTGTGGGAACACGCGTACTACCTGAAGTACCAGAACCGTCGCCCGGAATACATCGGCGCGTTCTACAACGCAGTGAACTGGGAAGAAGTCGAGCGCCGCTACCACGCTGCGATCGCCTGAAGTCCTGCATCAGCGCCAGGTTCCACGTAGCGCTGTGACAGCGGCACCCAACGAACAAGGCCGGGAGTGATCCCGGCCTTATTCGTTTGCTGCGCGCTGTTGTAGGAGCGACCCTGGTCGCGAGGGGCTTTGCCGGGAAGGCCCGTCGCGCTCGGGCGCGCTCCTACGGTGTACGGCGCCGATGGGCTTTGCATCGAGCTGGAACGCACAAGGCCGGGAGTGATCCCGGCCTTATGCGTTTTGCTGCGCGCTGTTGTAGCAGCGACCCTGGTCGCGAGGGCTTTGCTGGGGAAGGCCCGTCGCGCTCGGGCGCGCTCCTACGTTGTGCGGCGCCGATGGGCTCTGCATCGAGCTGGAACGCACGAGGCCGGGAGCGATCCCGACCTTGTGCGTTTACGGCGCTGTTGTAGGAGCGACCCTGGTCGCGAGGGCTTTGCCGGGAAGGCCCGTCGCGCTCGGGCGCGCTCCTACGTTGTGCGGGCGTCGACCAGAACTTGGGGTCGGGCAGCGATCAGAACTTGGCGTCGAACTCGCGGGCGTAGCCGGTGTTGACGATGACCTTCTGCAGCGCGTCGCTGATCTTGATGTTGCCGGCCACGATCTGCTGCGTTTCCGGGCCCATGTTGTCCATGCGCGGCGGGGTGGCGCCCTTGTAGTCGCAGACGCGGCCACCGGCTTCGCGCACCAGCAGCACGCCGGCTGCGATGTCCCAGGCTTTGACGCCGGCCTCGAAATACGCATCGGCGCGGCCACAGGCCACATAGGCCAGGTCCAGCGCGGCAGAACCGGTACGACGCACATCCTCTGCCTGTACCAGCAACGCATCGACGCACTTCAGCTGCGCACTGATACGTGCGCGCTCGCGCGGCGGGAAGCCGGTATGGACCATCGCGCCTTCCAGGTCCTTGCGTTCGGCGATGCGGATGCGGCGGTCGTTGAGCACCGCGCCGGCGCCGCGGCTGGCGGTGAACAGCTCGTTGCGCAGCGGGTCGAAGATCACCGCATCGGTGGGTTCGCCGTTTTCCACCAGCGCGATCGACACGCAGTAATGCGGGAAGCCGCGCAGATAGTTGCTGGTGCCGTCCAGCGGGTCGATGACCCAGGTGTAGCGGCCACTCTTGCCACCTTGCACGCCGCCTTCTTCGCCGAACACGGCGTACTCGGGGTAGCCGCGCTTGAGTTCCTTGATGATGACCTTCTCGGCATCGGCATCGACTTCGCTGGCGTAGTCCATGCGGCCTTTCTGCACCACGTTGAGCGCATCGAGCTTGTTGATACCGCGCAACAGCACATTGCCGGCGAGGCGGGCGGCTTTGACCATGACGGTGACGGCGGGTTTCTGCATGGTTAAAGCTCCCGTGAAGGCAGAATCGAAAATGGCGAAGGTAAAAGAGCGGTCCGGCACCAAAGCCGGCCGCGCAGTTTACCATCTACGACCGAATCGCTCCCCAATCTCCGTTCATGTCCGTCAGCCAGCGCATCCGTTTTGTTCTTGTCGGCACCCAGCATCCAGGCAACATCGGCGCCGCCGCGCGCGCGATGAAGACGATGGGGGTGTCGCGCCTAGTGCTGGTGGCGCCGGAGCGTGCGCTCGACGAAGACGCCTATCGGCGTTCGGCCGGTGCCGAGGACGTGCTCGGCGAGGCGCCGATCTTCGCCACCCTGGCCGAGGCGGTGGCCGATTGCACCCTGGTGATCGGCTGCACCGCGCGTGCGCGCCGGGTCGCGCTGGAAGAGCTGCCGCCGGACGAGGGCGCGCGCCGTGCCTGGGCCAAGGCCGGCGAACCGGCCGAAGTGGCGATCGTGTTCGGCCGCGAGCGTACCGGCCTGACCAACGACGAGCTGCAGCTCTGCCATGCGGCGCTGCATATCCCCTCCGACCCGGCGTTCAGCTCGCTCAACCTGGCGGCGGCGGTACAAGTCGTGGCGTACGAGGTGCGGCTGGCGCAGCTGGCGGCCGGCGAAGCGGAGGCTGCGCCCGCCGCGGCGGCCGGCGCGCTGCGCGAGGGCCCGGCCAGCCATGCCCAACTGGAAGGCATGTTCGGCCAGTTGGGCCAGACCCTGGACGAGATCGACTTCCACAAGGGGCGCGCGCCGGAGTCGGCGATGCGCAAGCTGCGGCGGCTGCTGTTGCGCGCGGACATGAGCGAGCAGGAAGTGCGTTTGCTGCGCGGCATTCTGTCCGATGCGCAGCGCATGGCCATGCTGGCAAAGCGCAACGGAAACTGACGTCTGTCACATCTCGAAAGATTCGGCTAGGCTGTCGGCGGCTCTAGGGGAGTGTCCGTTTTGCGCGGTCTACGATGGTGTCTGATTGCCTGCGGGCTGTTGGCCGGGGCAGGCTTTGCCGCGACGGCGATAGCGGCGCCTTCCCCGGTATTGGTGCTTGGACGGATCAGCGACGATCCCGCCACGCATTACGCCCAACTCAAGCCCCTGCTGGACTACGTGGTGCCGCGCATGCACGAGGTCGGCATCCGCCGTGGCGAAATCCTGATGGCGCCGGATGCACGGCAGATGTCCAGTTACCTGCGGCGTGGCCGCGTCGACTGGGTCAGTGAAACCACCGGTGCGGCAATGCTGCTGGAACAGCGCGGCAGTGCGCACCCGCTGGTGATGACCGAGCGCGCCGGCCTGCGCGAGTTTCATACGGTGTTCTTCGTCCGCCGCGACAGCCCGATCCAGTCGCTCAAGCAGTTGCGCGGCCACACCCTGGCGTTGCAGAACGCCTCCTCCACCAGCGGCTATCTGCTGCCGATGCTGGAGCTGGTGCGCAACGGCATCGCCTGCGATGTGCTGCTGTCGCCGGATGACAGCCAGGTGCCGGGCTCGGTGGGTTACCTGATGGTCGGCTCGAAATTGAATATCTCCGCCTTCGTGCATCAGCACCTGATCGATGCGGGCGCTTTCAGCAACGCTGACTGGGACGACGAGCGCCACCTGCCACAGGTGTTCAAGCGCGACTTCCGCATCGTCCATCACAGTGCGCCGGTGCCGCGCGCGGTGGAGATGGTGCGTACCGGCATGGATCCGGCCGTAGAGCGGCGGCTGCGCGTGGTGCTGCTGCAGGCGGCCTCCGACCCCAAGGCCGGGCCGGCCTTGAAGCGCTTCTTCGGCACCACCGCCTTTCACCCGCTGGATGATGTCAATCGCCGGCGCCTGGATGGACTGAGCGCCGGGCTGCAACGTGTCAGGGATCAAGTGGAATGACTCAGGTGCGCTTCGGGTTGCAGGCACGCTTTCTGCTGGTGATGGCGCTGACGCTGCTGCTGGTCGGTGCGATCCTGGCGTCGCTGCTGCAGCGCCAGAGCGCGATGCAACGCGAAGTGCGCGGGCTCAGCGCGCAGATTCTGCACGAGCTGTTCGATCGCAGCCTGCGCACGCGTGGAGAGACCCTGGCCACCGAACTGGCGAGCGGTCTGGCCAATCCGCTGTACTACTCCGATCTGGGCGCGGTGGGGGCGCTGGTGCGCAATGCCTCGCGGCAGCAGGTGGTGAGCTACGTGCTGGTGTTCGATCGACGCGGCCGGCTGGTACACGATGGCTCGCACAATCTGCAGCGTTATGGCCAGGCCATGACCGATCCGCTCGCGGCCAGGGCGAAGACGACGCGCGCCATGCTATTGCAATCCTCGCCCGAAGTGCTGGACGTGACGGTGCCGATCAAGATCGGCGACCAGCGCATCGGCGGGGTGCGGGTGGGGATGTCGCGCGAGCGGGTGCGCAGGATCGAATCCGGCGCCAACCTGACCCTGGTGCAGAACCTCAACGCGATCGGCAAGCGCGATCTGGGCTGGTTGCTGGTGCTGCTGGCCGCGCTGGTGGCGCTGGGGGTGCTGTTGGCCATCTATGTGCAACGTACCCTGGTGGCGCCGGTGCGGTTGCTGGCTGCGGCCGCGCGCCAGATCGAGCGTGGCGACTACGCGGTGCAATTGCCGCCGCATCCGCGCAACGACGAGATCGGCGAGTTGATTTCCGCCTTCGGCCGCATGAGCGAGAGCATCGCCCGGCACGATCGCGAGGTGCGCCACATGGCCTACACCGATGCGCTGACCGGCCTGACCAACCGGCTGGGTTTCCGCGAAGGCCTGGACCATCTGCTCAACACCGCCCGCAGCACCGGCAGCAAGCTGGCGCTGCTGTTCGCCGACATCGACGACTTCAAGCGCGTCAACGACACGTTGGGCCACGAAGCCGGCGACGAGGCGCTGCTGCAGTTCGCCAGTCGCATCAGTCGCGCGGTCGGTGCGTTGGGCGGCGACGACGCGATCCTGGCGCGCTTCGGTGGCGATGAGTTCGTGATCCTGCTGCAAAATGGCGATGTCAGCCTGCTTGCCGCCCAGCTCGCAGACCGGCTGGTGCACGAATTGAGCCGCCCCTTGAATGTGCAGGGCCGGGAGGTGTTCCTGGGTACCTCGATCGGCATCACGCTGTTCCCGGACGACGCCAGCAACGCCACTGTGTTGCTGAAGAACGGCGACATCGCGATGTACCAGGCCAAGGTGGCGGGCAAGAACTGCCACCGCTTCTACAGCCGCGCCGCCGATCATGCAGTGGAGCGCCGTGTGCACATGGAGCACGAGCTGCGCGGGGCCTGGGATCGCGACGAGCTGCGGCTGGTCTATCAGCCGATCTATCGCACCAGCGACCGTGTGCTGGTGGGGGTGGAAGTGCTGTTGCGCTGGCAGCACCCGGCGCTGGGCACGATTGCGCCGTCCACCTTTATCGATATCGCAGAGCAAAGCGGCCTGATCGAGGTGATCGGCCCCAAGGTGCTGCGCGCGGCGTGTCTGGAAGCGGCGCAATGGCCGGTGGTGGGCGAGGGCTTGTTCATCTCGGTCAACGTCTCGCCCCGTCAGCTGCGCAGTGGCGACCTGATCGACACCGTGGCCGAGTGCCTGGCCGAGTCCGGCCTGCCGGCCGCGCGCTTGCACCTGGAGCTGACCGAAACGGCGGTGATCGGCGACGAAATGATGGCCGCCAGCCTGCTCGATCAATTGCACCGTACCGGTGTGAAGGTGTGGCTGGACGACTTCGGCACCGGTTTCTCCGGCTTGAGCCATCTGCGCCAGGTGCCGGTGGACGGGGTCAAGATCGACAAGAGTTTCATCGCCGACCTGCAGTGCGACCCGGACGATCTGGCGCTGACCACGGCCATCATCGGCATGGCACATTCGCTGGGCATCACGGTGGTGGCCGAGGGGATCGAGCAGGAAGCGCAGTTCAACCTGCTGCGCGAGCGTGGCTGCGACCTGGGCCAGGGCTACTGGTTCAGCCGCCCACTGAGCCCGGCTGACATGGTCAAGCTGATCGCCGCAGGCTGAGCAGCGTAGGAGCGCACCCGGGCGCGACGAAGCATGACCGGTAACGCCCGTCGCGCCCGGGTGCGCTCCTACGATCGATCCGATGTGTTTGAGAGCTGGGTGGTTACAGCGGCCGTTTGCCCGTGTCGCCGGGGATTTCGCGCACCAGGCGCGGCACCAGGTAGCCGGACAGGCGCGTGGCCAGTTCGGTGTGCAGGGCGCGCGCGCGCGCATCGTCCACTTCGAAATGCGCCACGCCGGCCACCCGGTCGAGCTGGTGCAGGTAATACGGCAGCACGCCGGCGGCGAAGCTGCGTTCGCTCAGGGCCGCCAGCGCGTCCACGCTGTCGTTGACGCCGCGCAGCAGCACGGCCTGGTTGAGCAACTGTGCGCCGGCTTCGCGCAGGGCGCGCATGGCATCGTCCACGGCGGTATCGAATTCGTTGGCGTGGTTGGCATGCACCACGAAGGCCACCGGCCACGGCAGGCTGCGCAGCCAGGCCAGCAGCGGCGCGTCGACGCGCTCGGGCAGCACGATCGGCAGCCGGCTGTGGATGCGCAGGCGCTTGATGTGGCCGATGGCAGCCAGCGCGTCGGTGAGTTCGGCCAGCTTGCCGGTGGCCAGCGACAGCGGGTCGCCGCCGGACAGCAGCACTTCGTCGATGCCGGGGTCGGCCGCGATCGTGGCGACCGCGTCGCGCCATCCGTCGCGCGCGGCGGTTTCCTCGGCATATGGGAAGTGGCGGCGGAAGCAGTAGCGGCAGTGCACCGCGCAGCTGCCGGTGGCGATCAGCAGCGCGCGGCCGCGGTACTTCTGGATCACCCCGTCGGCGGTCTTGGCGGCGCCATCGCCGACCGCATCCAGGCCGAAGCCGGGCACCGGCCGCATTTCATCGTCCAGCGGCAGCACCTGGCGCAGCAGCGGGTCGTGCAGGTCGCCATGGCGCATGCGCGCCACGAATGCCTGCGGCACCCGCAGCGGGAACTGGGCGGCGGCGGCATCGCTGATCCCGGCCGCCTGCGCCTCCAGGCCCAGCAACGCCAGCAGCGCGCGCGGGTCGCGCACGGCGTCGCGCCACTGCTGCTGCCAGCGCGGCGGTTGCAGGGTGGGCGGCGGAGATGGCTGCAAGGCGAGGGGGGCTGCGGGTATCATGTGCGGTCACAAAACCAATGCCCGCCGGTTGCGGCGGGCGCCCCATTCTAATCCGACCTGCCACGGCCTGTGGCAGGTCGTGGTCTTATCGAGGAGCTGCACCATGGCCACTGTTGGCATGAACGACGTCAAGAACGGCATGAAGATCCTGGTCAACAACGAGCCGGCGGTCATCACCGAGACCGAATACGTCAAGCCGGGCAAGGGCCAGGCCTTCACCCGCATGAAGTACCGCTTCATCAAGTCCGGCCGCGTGGTCGAAATGACCATGAAGGCGACCGACGACGTGGAAGTGGCCGACGTGGTCGATACCGACATGCGCTACCTGTACAGCGATGGCGAGTACTGGCACTTCATGGACCCGGAAACCTTCGAGCAGGTGCAGACCGACAAGGCCGGCATGGGTGGCGCCGACAAGTGGCTCAAGGGCGAGGAAGACTGCATCGTGACGCTGTGGAACGGCACGCCGATCTGGGTGCAGCCGCCGAACTTCGTCGAGCTGAAGATCACCGAGACCGACCCGGGCGTGCGCGGCGATACCTCCGGCGGCGGCGGCAAGCCGGCGACGCTGGAAACCGGCGCGGTGGTGCGCGTGCCGCTGTTCGTCAACCAGGACGAAATCATCAAGGTTGACACCCGCTCGGGCGAATACTCGGCGCGCGTCAAGTAAGACGATGCGTCCGGGACACTGGCCTGATCGAGCGGGACGCGGTGCCAGTGTCGTGTTGGGGCTGTGGGGTGCGCTGCTCGCGTGCCCGGCGTTTGCGCAATCGGCTGCCGCAACCTGCGATGCCGCTGACGTGGCCGCCGTTGCGGCCATTGCAACGTCCGGCGTCGTGGGCGGCGCTGCCGCCACGGTGCCGGTCGACCGTTTGGTGGCCCAGAGCTGCAAGCCGTGGCCGAACGATGCGGCGATCCGGCTGGCGGCAATCGCATTTGCCGGCGATGCGGAGAGCGTGCCTGGCGAGCGCGACCTCGAGTTGCGCGTGGCCATGCTCGATGCCGCCAGCGGCAAGGTGCTGGCGTTCTACGCGCAGGCAATGGGCGAGGACGCCGCCTTTGAACTGGCTGCCGACAGCCTGCGCCTGGACACCGCGCGCTACGACCTGGCCAAGGGCGTGCGTGCGATCGGCGTGGTGGTGCACAGCGCCGCGCGCGGGCCCAGCTGCCCGGATTTTTACAGCAATCAGGCATTGACCCTGCTGGTGCGCGAGGGGCGCAGTCTGCGCCCGGTGCTGCAACGCGATCTCTATGCGTGGCAACGTGTGAAAGGCGAGCCGTGCAGTCTGGGCAAGGGCGATGTGATCACCGAAGTGGCCAATCTGAGCGTGAGCATGGCGCCGCAGGTACACGCCGGCTACGCGGACATCGTGCTGACAGCCAACGTGGCTACCGTGGAGAGCGCCGCTGGCAGCGACACCGATACCGAACGCACCCGTCGCGTGCGCCAGGTGCTGCGCTACGACGGCCAGCGCTATGTGCCTGTGGCCGGTGGCGATCCCAGCTGGCCGTTCGACAATTAACCTTTTATGGATCCGCTCATGACCAATGCCCCTCCCGAAGGCTGCGACCTGTTGATCGAAGCCGGCTACGTCGTGCCGATCGAGCCGCATGCGGTGGTGCTCGATGATCACGCGGTAGCGGTGCACAACGGCGTCATCGTGGCGATCCTGCCGACCGCCGAGGCGCGCCTGCGGTTTGCGCCGACGCAGACCGTGTCGCGCCCGGAGGCCGCCCTGATCCCGGGCCTGGTCAATGCGCATACACATAACCCGATGACGCTGCTGCGTGGCGTTGCCGACGATCTGCCGCTGATGGTGTGGCTGCAGCAGCACATCTGGCCGGTGGAAGCGGCGGTGATCGGGCCAGAGTTCGTCGCCGACGGCACCACGCTGGCGATCGCCGAAATGCTGCGTGGCGGCACCACCTGCGTCAACGAAAACTACTTCTTCGCCGATGTGCAGGCGGCCGTGTACAAGCAGCACGGTTTCCGTGCGCTGGTCGGCGCGGTGATCATCGATTTCCCCACCGCCTGGGCATCGTCGGACGACGAATACTTCGCACGGGCCGGCGAACTGCACGACCAGTGGCGCGACGATCCGCTGATCAGCACCGCCTTCGCGCCGCACGCGCCGTACACGGTCAACGACGCCAACTTCGAGCGCGTGCGCATGCTGGCCGACCAGCTGGATCTGCCGGTGCATCTGCACACGCACGAAACCGCGCAGGAAGTGGCCGATTCGGTTGCCCAGTACGGGCAGCGCCCGCTGGCGCGGCTGGATCGCCTGGGGCTGGTCAACGACCGCCTGATCGCCGTGCACATGACCCAGCTCACCGAGGCGGAAATCCACCTGTGCGCCGAGCGCGGCGTCAGCGTGGTGCATTGCCCGGAGTCCAACCTCAAGCTCGCTTCGGGTTTTTGCCCGGCCTGCGCGCTGCAACGTGCCGGCGTGAACCTGGCGATCGGCACCGACGGCTGCGCCAGCAACAACGACCTGGACATGTTCAGCGAGAACCGCACGGCGGCGATCCTGGCCAAGGCAGTGGCCAACGATGCCACCGCACTGGACGCGGCCACCACGCTGCGTGCGGCCACACTGGGCGGCGCGCGCGCGTTGGGCTTCGGCGACAGGATCGGCTCGATCGAAATCGGCAAGCAGGCCGATCTGGTCTGCGTGGATCTGTCCGCACTGGAGACCCAGCCGCTGCATCATGTGCTGTCGCAACTGATCTACGCCGCCGGCCGTCATCAGGTCACCGATGTGTGGATCGCCGGCAAGCCCAAGCTGGTGCAGCGCGAGCTCATCGACATGGACACCGCTGCCCTGGTCGCCAATGCACGGCAGTGGCGCGAGCGCATCCGCACCGTCCGCGCCTGAGCGCGCGTCACCCCATCACGGAGCTCCGCATGAATCCGAATCCCCAATCCAATTCCAGCAACTTCCATCAGAGCGAGCTGGACAAGTTCGCGGCGCTGGCCAACCGCTGGTGGGATGCCGACGGCCCGCAGAAGCCGCTGCATGCGCTCAATCCGGTGCGTCTGGACTATGTGTCCGCACGGCTGGGCCTGGCCGGCGCGCGTGTACTCGATGTCGGCTGCGGCGGCGGTCTGCTCAGCGAGTCGATGGCGCGTCTGGGCGCACAGGTCACGGCGATCGATCTGGCGCCGGAGCTGGTCAAGGTGGCGCGCCTGCACAGTCTGGAATCGGGCGTGCAGGTGGATTACCGCGTGCAGTCGGTGGAAGACCTGGCCGCCGAACAGCCGGGCAGCTTCGATGCGGTGACCTGCATGGAAATGCTCGAGCACGTGCCGGACCCGACCGCGATCATCCGCGCCTGCGCCAGCCTGCTCAAGCCGGGCGGCAAGCTGTTTTTGTCCACGCTCAACCGCACCCCGGCCGCGTTTGCGCTGGCGGTGGTCGGCGCCGAGTACATCGCGCGGTTGCTGCCCAGGGGCACGCATCACTACAAGGATTTCATCAAGCCGGCAGAGCTTGCGGCGTGGTTGCGCAGTGCCGCACTGCAGCTGGAAGACGTCAGCGGCATGGTGTACGAGCCGTGGCGCAATCGTGCGCGCCTGTCGTCGCGGACCGAGGTCAATTACCTGGCTTATGCGGTGAAGCCGTGACGAGCGGGGATTGGACATTGGAGATTCGGGATTCGCAACGGCACGTGCGTGTTTGATGTCGGCCGAATCGCAATTTACCGATGACCGCAGGCAAGCGCAGAGTAGCGGGGCGGCAATGAAGTTTCCGCGTGCGGTGTTGTTCGACCTGGATGGTACTTTGCTCGATAGTGCGCCGGACATGCTGGCGACTGTCAACGCGATGCTGGATGCGCGCGGGCGTGCGCCGATGGCGTTGGCGCAGTTGCGTCCGGTGGTGTCCAAGGGCGCGCGCGCGATGCTGGCGGTGGCGTTTGCCGAACTCGATGTGGCCGAGCGCGATGCCTTGGTGCCGGAATTTCTGCGTCGTTACGAGGCCTTGATCGGTACGCAGTCGCAGCTGTTCGATGGTGTCGAAGAACTGCTGCTGCGGCTGGAGCGCGCCGGTTGCATCTGGGGCGTGGTCACCAACAAGCCCGAATATCTGGCCCGGCTGATCCTGCCGCAATTGGGGTGGGAGCAACGCTGCGCGGTGTTGATCGGCGGCGATACGCTTGCCGAGCGCAAGCCGCATCCGCTGCCCTTGCTGACCGCGGCCGAGCGCATCGGCGTTGCGCCAGCGCACTGCGTCTACGTCGGCGACGACGAGCGCGACATCCTGGCCGCGCGCGCGGCGGCGATGCCCTCGGTGGCGGTGTTGTGGGGCTATCGCCTGCACGACGACGAGCCGTCGCGCTGGCAGGCCGACGTCCTCGTCGCGCAGCCGCAGACACTGTGGGATGCCGTGGCGTGGCCGCAGATCTGATCTTCTTTCGTTTTTTTCTGGACCCGCCATGAGCCAATCCAGCGCTCTCGACAGTTTTCTCGACAAGTGGCGCACGCGCTGGCCGGAATGGTCGGTTGCCGAGCCCTTCATTCCCGAGCCGCAGCGACGCCTCACGGCGGCCTGGTTTGCGCTGCTGCAGGAATGGGAAGACATCATGAACATCGCCGGCGACCCGTTGCCGGCCGACGCCAAGCTGGCATGGTGGCAGCAGGAGCTACGCGACTGGTCGCAGCAGCGTTCGCGCCATCCGCTCGGGCGCGTGCTGGAGCCGGTGCCTGCGCCATGGGCGCAGCTGGCCGACACCTTGCCGGCCATGCAGGACGCCCGTGCGCAGCCGCAATCCTTGCAGCAGGCGTTGGCGAGATTGCGTGCCTTCGCCGAGGCCGTGGTCGGCGTGGAAGCCGCGCTGTTTGCGCGTACCCAGCCTGGCGATGCCACCGCAGTGGCGCTGCAATGGCTGGATGCACGCCAGCGTGTGGTTGGCGACAGCGCCGCACCCGGCGACATGACGCTCGCCGCATGGCGCACGCAATTGCTGCGCGCCTGGCCGCGCAAACCGGCGTTGGCGCGCCCGCACCGGGTATGGTCGCGGCTGGCCCGCTTGCGCTTGCAGCGCGAGCTTGCCGGCAAGGCAGCCTATCCACCGCCCGTGCAGCAGTTGTGGCATAGCTGGCGTGCTGCCAGCGGCGCGGACTAAAAGCGGCTAACAAGACGTAGCGAGCGGTCGTCAGGTGAGTGCGGGTGGCGCGCGGTGAGCGGAGTGTACGGGTGGTGCATGCCGGTTCCAGGCGTCGGCTGCGCATGCCTGAAGCTAGCGCGGTAGTTTTGTTGGCGGTTCCAGGTCTCGATTGCTCGATGCATTGTGTATCAGGGCTTGTAAAGCGCGGTAGATTAGCGGTGGAGCGGTCGATCTGCGGCTTGGCTGCGAGGCCCTTGCCCGCCCACCGTCGCGGGACACGCCGCAAGTACGTCCGTGTAGGCTCTTCTGCGGCATCCATGCCGCATAAGGTCCCGCGACGGTGAGTGGACAAGGACCAGTCGAGAGCGTCGGTGTGCATGGCAAGAGCAGGACCGGCGGCCGGCGGGTCAGATGCAGCGGTGGTTGCATGAACCTTGTGCGATCTGGCCGACGTGGTCTGATTTTCGAACAACACGTTCCGTCGAAGGCGGGCAGCAAGTTGGTTGGGTTTGCCTCTATCGCTAAATAGCCATGCACCCATGTATGCAAGTGACCAAGCCGCTGCGTTAAGTCACCTCGGATAGGTCGTCTCGGTTTTGCGGTTGCATCAGCGCATAGCTAACTCTTCAGGCGCGATGTCCTTACCGGTTCCGGGATCCTTGGCGGCATGGATGCCGCCAAGGATCCTCCATGGATGGATTCACGGCGTGTCCCGGAAGTGGTGAGGGCATCGCCCCCTCGACCCAACGAGCTTTTGATTCAAGCTGCTGATCGCGCCTAAACGACGCCATCGCTCTAGTCTCGATTGCTTGCTGCGTTGTGTATTGGGGCTTGTAAGGTGCGATAGATCAGCGGTAGAGCGGTATATCTGCTGCTTGGCTGCAGGGCCCTTTCCCGCCCACCGTCGCGGGACACGCCGCAAGTACGTCCATGTAGGCCCTCACGCGGCATCCATGCCGCGTAAGGTCCCACGACGGTAGACAGGCAAGGGCCAGTCCAGATGGTCGGTGTGCAAAGCTTAAGAGCAGTGCGTTGCGCGTTGTCCGAGCATGACGTGCCTACTCGAGGTCTAACGGACACCGCTACTAGCGGCTTTTTTTATGCGGCCACCGACCAACTCCCTGGCGCGGTGTCCTTACCGCTTGCGGGACCGTGTGGCGGCATGGAGGCCGCCACCGAGCCCCAGGGATGGGTTCACGGCGTGTCCCGCAAGCGGTGGGGGCGCCGCGCCCTCGATCAGCCGAGTTTTGATGCATGCTTGGATCGTCTGATCGCAGCATCGCTGCCACTCAAGCGCAAGATCAGATCGGCGAATCCGGCAATACCGAGTGGTAGGCAATGAACGCGTCATTGCACTGCAGTGGCGTGCCCGGCCCGGGCTTGCCTTGCAGTCGCACATCGTTGGGCACCGATTCGGATAGCTGATCGAAGAAGCTCACCGGGCCGCCCTTGAAGCTGAAGTGGGTTGCGCCCGGATTGCTGGCCGGCCCACCGAAATGCGGTTGCGCGAACGAGATCGGCCCGCCTTCCAGCACCACGTTGTCCAGCGACAGGGTGATGGGCAAGGTCGTGGTCGCATCGCGATACCCGTAGAAGCTCAGCTCGCCGCCGCCGAACGCCTTGGAACCCAGCGAGTGCACATTGGTCAGCGCAATGCCGTTGAAACTCGGCAGTTTGCTGCGCACCGCCGCGTTGGCATAGTTGGCGTCGAACACCAGCGGCCGGGCAACCCCGCGCATGCAGACGTTTTCGAAGCTGATGTCGTAGACCTGGCCGCCGCGTGTGCCATCGGATTTGATGCGCAAGCCGTTGGCTGAATACGGGTCTCTCGCGACATCATTCGCGTCGAAGCCGTCGATGCTCAAGCCACGCACGGCGATGTGGCGCATGCCCGCATCGGTTTCGCTGCCCAGCGAAAAACCATGCGTGTAGTAGAACTGGTTGTATGCGAACAGCATGTTTTCCGAGGCGATGCTGCGCTTGTTGCTGGCATGCGCCTTGATCGCCACGCCGTCATCGCCGGTGCCGATGTAGGAGTACGCCAGCAACACCTTCTTCGACTGGCCCGGATCAAAACCATCGGTGTTCTTGGCCGTTTCGGGCGTGAAGCAGCTGGCGTGCGCAGTGACGTCGGGCGTGGTGCCGGCCGGGCAGCGATAACCTGGGCGCGAATAAACCAGGCTGGGCGCAAGAATCTTGATGCCCCATGCGGTCAGACCAACCACGTTGTCGGTGGTGACATGGAAGTTGGGCGAGTTTTCCAGGGTGATGTCGTACAGGGTGAAGTCGCTGCTGTCGTCGATCTGCAGCAGCCGCGGTACGTGCTGGCTCAGTCCTTTGCTGACATTGAGATAGGCCAGATCCCACCAGCTGGCGGCGCCGGCATTGGGGCCGGCGGTGAGCGTGCTGCCGCCGCGGCCGTCGATCTTGCCGGCACCCACGATCCCGCTGTTGGCGGTATCGGCGACGTGGATCAGCGGATTGCAGGATTTGGCCTTGTCGCTGGTCGCGGTGCCGCAGGTGCCCAGCCCGTTGTCGTAATCCTGCGGATTGCGCGAACCAAACAAGGTGACGCCGCGGTCGATCCACAGCGCGACCTTGCTCTTGATCGTCAGCGGGCCACTCAAGAAGCCGGACTCGCCGGTATCGCCGGGCACCAGGCGCACCGCGCTGCCGGCCGGGCAATCGTCGATGGCCGCCTGCAGACGCGCGGTGTCGCGCTTGGACTGCGCGGGATCTGCATCGAGCGCGTCCAGCGAACCGGCAACCGGCGTCAGCGCGGCCTTGAGCGTTGCGCAGACCTGCGTCGGTAGCGTGGGCTGCTGGATCACGCCCCAACTGGTGGAGATGCTGTGCGCGGTATCGGGCAGGTCCTGTTCATGCGGACGCGCCGCACCGGCCTGGAAGGTGGATAGGCCGAGCAGGGCGAGCGTCAAGGGCGCGACAGCCGGAAAAGCGGACGGGTATTGCATGGTGGACGACTCCAGTGGCGTAAAGCGCGGGGGTGGTGAACCATGTCTGCAGAAGATAGCTGCGCTGCTGTGTTGCGTTTGCGTGACTGCAGTCGCGATCAACAGTTGCCGATTCGCATGTCGTCTCGGCGCCGCTGATGTTGGTCGGTGGCAGTCGGTGCTTAAGGATGGCGCGTTACGCCAAGGAGCGTGTTCGGATGGGCGAATCCAGCGCCGCATCGCCGAAGAGAGAGCATGGGCTGTCGCCGGTTCGGGCTGCCGTAAAACAAAAACCCCTATTGGCTGACCGTATCACGCGGTTGCCAACAGGCATTCATTGCCGAGTGATGCAGTGAATCAATGGCGCTGCCGGCGCCGGGATTGCCGTGCCCATAGAAACGGTTCGGCGAATGGGTGCAGTTGCTGCTGCAATACGTGCGGCGGGCGGTAGATGCGTTCCACGCTGCGGTCTTGCCGATGCGGCTGCCCAGGCTGGACTCGCGCACCTTCACTTTCTCGTCGGACGAGGTGACGTTGACGTAAGCGGACAGGCCGCTTACGCCTAAGAGCGGCTAACAAAACTACTGCGCGGCCGTCAGGCGGGCGCGGCCGGTGCTCGGAATTGGCATGTCCACTCGTACACTGCGGTTCTGAGCGCGCCTTCCGCACCCACCTGACGAGCGCTCGCTACATTTTGTTAGCCGTTCTTAGTCCCGGGCACGCCCGACATGGGTTTGATTGTCGGGCGTGACAGGGCCGGGGACAAAACGGATATTGATGAGAGGCGGCAGGGATTCGTATAAAGACAGCCGTAGTGAGCTAACTAGCTGTCAATATAGAATTTTTTCAAAGATTCCTGCGGCCCCTCTTTCTGTTACGCAGTGAATGCTCGAGAAATCGTGTTTAGTGCGGCCCCGCGGTGGATAGAACGATGCTGGGGACTCTTGCCGCATCATCAGACTTGTAGCTGTATTTCACCGGCGCATTATTGAAGGTTGAGCCGATCGCCGAATTGCCAGTTACTGCGTCATACAAGTTTTTTTTCTCGTAGAAATTGTACATGTCCCCGCTTGATTCCAGTCGAATCTGGTTGCTATTATTGGTTTTGTAAAAATAGTTTGATTCGGAAAAAACAATGCTGCCGCTATCTACCTGCAAAGCGTTGTACTGCTGCTTTTCATAGCGGCGACCATCGGCAGCGGTGCGCATACCATTGGGCAAGGTGCTATTGTCAAAGTAGTTATTGTAGGCATGGACCCAGCCGCGGAGTAGGGGGCGCCCGACAAGATTGGGGCCAAACCAGTTGTGGTGCATCGTCACGTGCAGCTTATTGCCACCATATACATATGAGTCATTCCTGTTGTGACCAACAAGGATTGCCAAGCGCTCATTTGCGAGGTCATGATAATTTTTATCGACCCAGTTCCATACCGGATCCGGATTCATGTTGACCCAGCTGTTGCTGAAGTAGAAGTGATTGTACGACAGTGTGATGTAATCAGATGACCTGCCGACTGATAAAAGATCATCGCTCATGTCGTAGAAATCGCAGTGGTCGATCCAAGCATTGGATATACGCCGCAATGATACGCCCACGTAGTTGATGCCAATGTTGTTGGAAGTTCCTTCGACTTGGTCAGGCAAGGCTTGCAAGTCGCCGACATTGCCAGAGAATGAGATGTTTCTGATAACCACGTTTTGAATGTTTGTCCCGGCGGGCAGATTCTCGCCGCTAAATTTCAATTGGATATTCTGCAAGGCCGCGCCACCGCCTGCAGCACCCTCGATTGTTATGTTGTTCCAAGCTGTGCTGGAGAAATTCAGGGTGGTCAATTTTGGGCCGCCGTAGATCTTTCCACGGATGATGATATGATGGTTTTTGGCATTGACTGCCGCTTGCAGCTCTGCAAGCGTTGTCACTGTAATCGCAGTCTCGCCAGATACAGACGCTGAAGAAAAGCCACCGGTTTCAGCCTTGGCGATGCCAACCTGTGCGATAAAAAAAGCAAGAAACAGCGAGATAATAGAGAAATGCAAATGCGGACCTTTACTGGAAAGCGAAGCGTTGATGTGCGTTGCTATTCCTCATGACTACATAGCCAAGTTTGGCTACAGACTGCACGCTGCTCGATTAACTCGAGCAGCTAACTCGAACAGCGTGCAGGTATTCCAGAAATAACGAACGGTTATCTATCAATTAAGAAATTACGTTGCAGCAATTTGCATGCCTAGTTGATGGCTGCTGCCGTCTGATACAGGTTACGGATTGCTGACGTCCACTGAGGACCGAACGAAGCGTGGGTGAACTGCTTATAGGCAAATGAGATCATGCCGACTTCGACGTCCTGCACGGGATCCTCCTCCGTCGAAACCAAAGGTGAGCCGCTGACGCCGGAGCGTGCTTCCCACTCCAGGCCCTCGATGGCATAGTCCTTGTTCATCCATGGGTTCGGCTCTGCTGTGCTGGTCACGCTGACAGGCGTGTTCGCATTGGCACCAGGGTCGGTGTTGTAGCCTGTTGCCCGATATTCGTTATCGTCTTCCTGACCGACGAAGCGAACACCAGATGCTCCGACAGTATTCGACAAGGTGGCGCCGGAGGGCTTCATTGTCGTGGGGGCCTGCACCTGGAAGAAGGCCGTATCGTAGTCGACGGCTCGATCTGCAACCCAGCGATTATCGGCCGTGATGGTCGTCGCAGGCCAAACACCGTAGGGGGCGGTGCCGTTGTAGCCTGGCACGAACACCAAGTCCGACACAAACTTACCTGGTAGGGCAGAGACGCATCGCCCGGAGGTGGCTACGACGTTTCCGGAATCGGAGACGACCGCGTTGCCAGTGCAGCGCTGGTCTATGCCGTTCGCCCGAAAGAAGACAACGCCGAGATGAGCTGCTTGGGAGAATCCTGGAACCGGCACTGACGGATCCGTCTTCGGCGTCGGCACCGATCCTGTCACCACCTTCAACCCTGCGCTCCGGTTTTCACCGCTGGCCAATGCCGAATTCTGCAACTCTGGCGGGTCGCCGTCGACCGGGTTGGCATCCACGAACGATGCGGACACAGCAGCTTGCATCCGTGCGAATGTCCAGTGGGAAGTACTCGCATCTCGCTGAGCAGTCGGAACAACGTGCTGCAGGATGGCGCCGGCGGAGAGGTTGACCGACTTGGTGCTTGCAGACACGTCGGTAACCGCTAGGATGGTGAGAATCGCGCAGGAAGCGCGCAGTGATGTGTTTTTCGGCAAATACGCCATAATGATTTTAACCTATATGTTTTGCTTGGAGTTGAGCGAACCAAGCGGATTAATGTAATTTAGAATCTATAAATAATTTACAAATAAATCGCAGCTATGCCCATGGTTATGGCAGATTTCCCTCGCCGCTACCATCAGCGCTACTGCTTGTTTTCCTCAAGCGCAAATGCGCTGCATCAGCAGCATGGGTTCTATCCTAACCCTGGGCCGCTCATTTGATTTGTTTTGTTGCGAATGCAATGGTGCGTGTGCGAAGGTTGTTCATTCCCCATCGTCTTCCCAGGCGCGCGCCGGTAACGATGTTGGTGATGTTGGTGCCCAAGCCGAATCGCGTTGTCGCCATGTGTAGACGAAGGTGCGCATCGTCACATGCTGTGGGCAGAGAGACTACCAGACTGGTCACCCGCGTAGACACGCGCATGTGAGATATCGAGATGGCAGATCCCAAAGAGTTGCAGGAAAAATTCTGGAAAGCCTTGAAATCCGATCGCACCGTGATGCTGGGCCTGGACGGCGTCGAAGACGGTCATGCGCGCCCGATGACCGCGCAGATCGAAGGCGACAGCGGTGGCCCTATCTGGTTCTTTGCCTCAAAGGACAATGCGCTGATCGCGATGCTGGGGCAGGGCCGTCGCGTCATCGGCGCCTTCAGCAGCAAAGGGCATGATCTGTTCGCCAGCATCAGCGGCTCGTTGCGCGAAGACACCGATCCGGCCGTGGTCGAGCGCTTGTGGAACCCGCATGTGGCTGCCTGGTATGAAGGCGGCAAGGACGATCCCAAGCTTGCGCTGCTGCGGCTGGATACCGATCACGCGCAGATCTGGCTCAACGGTTCCAGTCTGCTGGCCGGTATCAAGGTGTTATTCGGCGTTGACCCGAAAAAGGATTACCAGGACAAGGTGGCGGACGTTCCGCTGCGCTGAGGCCTGCTGCACGCCTGCACGATCTTCGCGATGGTGCAGGCGTTCTCATTACAGTGCTGTCGCTTGCGTAAGCGCCGATCCAGTTTGAGACTGGACCGGCGCTGTCAGCCTGGATTGCATACAAGAACGGTCTTGGCACTGCGCGTTCACGCGCTGCCTGCCAAAGGAGAAACAAGATGCAACAGATCGAAATCGGCCAGATGGTGTTTCTGCGCGATGGCGAAGTCGGCGTCGGTGCCGTCCGCGAGGTGCGCAAGGATGGCGCCGAGCTGGTCATCAATATCGAAAACGGGGGCGACTTCGTGCTGCCTGCATCGGTGGTGCGTGATGTGCATTCCGGCAAGGTGATGCTGGATGTCGAGCAACTGCCGGAAGACGTACGTAATGCCCTGCGCCATCCACACGACAACGAGTTGCCGACCAGCACCTATGCGGCCAGCGATCCGCACGATGGCGCGCTTACCTAAGTCGGCTTACTACGAACTAGGTTCAAAAGTCCGGCCGCATCCCAGCGGGAAGTAAGAATGTCCGCGGCGCGGCATCGGACGCGCCCGCCGACGGCAGCGCCGGTTGCTCGGCCTCGTCCTTGAGTTGCACGCCGGATAGCTTGCGCCGGAACGATTCGCGCAGCAGGTACGCAAGCTTGTGCGTGGCTTCGGCGTAACTCAGTCCTTCGGCGCGGATATTGGAGATGCAATTGCGCGCGGCGTCGGTGAGGGCGACGCGCGGGGTGTAGGTCAGATACAGGCCCAGGCTGTCGGGCGAGCTCAGCCCTGGCCGCTCGCCGATCAACACGATCACCAGACGCGCCTTGAGCAGTTCGCCGACCTCGTCGCCGATGGCGACGCGGCCTTGCGCGATCAATGCCACCGGCGCCAAAGACCAGCCTTCGTGCGCGGCCAGGGCGTCGATATGCTCCAGCATCTGCGCCGCATGCCGATGCACGGCCAATGCGGAGAGTCCGTCGGCGACCACCACCGCGACATCGTGCCCGCCGCCATGGACCGCAGTCAGGCCACGCAGATGCGCGGCCGCATCCTCGCCCAGGCGCCGGCCCAGATCCGGACGTTGCAGATAGGTGTGCCGGTCCACCGCCGCGCTGTGCAGCAGAATGCTGTCGCGCCCACGCTGTTTCAGCGCTGTTTGCAGTGGCTGTGGATCGAACGCCAGATGCACCGCATCGCGCGCCTGCGCATGCGCCAGCTGGAAATCCAGGTGCGCGGCGGTCGGCAGGCTGGTGCCGACGCGTCCCAGCGCGATGCGCGCCGGTGTGAGCCGGCGCAGGTGTGCCCAGGCATCGCGTAGTGGGGGGGGCGGATCGCTCATTGCGCGCCGCCGGTGTGTAGCTGCTCCAGCGCACGCCGGAACGGTGCGGGAAGTTCGCTGCCGAGTTCGAAGCGGCCATCGCGCAGCCGCAGGATGC
Source organism: Xanthomonas arboricola pv. juglandis (assembly GCF_001013475.1). Taxonomy (GTDB): domain Bacteria; phylum Pseudomonadota; class Gammaproteobacteria; order Xanthomonadales; family Xanthomonadaceae; genus Xanthomonas; species Xanthomonas arboricola. The sequence goes on from NZ_JZEF01000001.1 coordinate 1,006,283, forward strand.
CTTGCTGTTCCAGCCAGTGTTCGAACTCGGGCGCGGCGCGCAGGCCGAGCGCCTGGCGCGCATACAGCGCATCGTGGAACGAGGTGGTCTGGTAGTTGAGCATGACATCGTCAGAGCCGGGGATGCCCATGATGAAGTTGATGCCGGCGGTGCCGAGCAGGGTCAGCAGCACGTCCATGTCGTCCTGATCGGCTTCGGCATGATTGGTGTAGCAGATGTCGCAGCCCATCGGCACGCCGAGCAGCTTGCCGCAGAAGTGATCCTCCAGCCCGGCACGGATGATCTGCTTGCCGTCGTAGAGATACTCCGGGCCGATGAAGCCGACCACGGTGTTCACCAGCAGCGGCTTGAACTGCCGTGCCACCGCATAGGCGCGCACCTCGCAGGTCTGCTGATCGACGCCATGATGCGCGTTGGCCGACAACGCGCTGCCCTGGCCGGTCTCGAAATACATCACGTTGTCGCCGACGCTGCCGCGCCGCAACGCCACCCCGGCGTCATGGCCTTCCTGCAACAGCGCCAGATTGATGCCGAAGCTGGCATTGGCCGCCTCGGTGCCGGCGATGGACTGGAACACCAGGTCCACCGGCACGCCGCGGTTGATCGCCTCGATGGTGGTGGTGATATGCGCCAGCACGCAGGATTGGGTCGGGATCTGGTAACCGCTGATCACCGCATCGAGCATGCGCAGCAACGCGGTGGTGGCGGCCAGGCTGTCGCTGGCAGGATTGATGCCGATCACCGCATCGCCGTTGCCGTACAACAGGCCGTCGAGCACGCTGGCGGCGATGCCGGTGGCATCGTCGGTGGGGTGGTTGGGCTGCAGGCGTGTGGACAGCCGCCCGCGCAGGCCCAGCGTATTGCGAAAGCGCGTGACCACGCGGGTCTTCTGCGCGACCAGGACCAGGTCCTGCACGCGCATCAACTTCGAGACCGCTGCCACCATCTCCGGCGTCAGCCCGGGTGCCAGTGCGGCCAGTGCCGCTTCGTCGGCCTGCGCACTCAATAGCCAATCGCGAAAGCCACCGACGGTGAGATGCGCCACCGCGGCAAATGCGGCCGCATCGTGCTGGTCGACGATCAGGCGGGTGACCTCGTCCGATTCGTACGGCACCACCGCTTCATCGAGGAAGTGACGCAGCGGCAGGTCCGCCAGCGCCATCTGCGCGGCCACTCGCTGCAGCCCGGAGTCGGCGGCGAGCCCGGCCAGTTGGTCGCCCGAGCGCGGCGGCGTGGCCTTGGCCAGCAAGGTCTTGAGATCGGCAAACTGGAAGCGCTCGCCGCCGGCGGTAAATGCGAAACCGCTCATCTGGCACTGGCCGCAGGCGTGGCCTGGCTGCGCAAGCTCAACACGCAACATAGCGCACCGAACAGCAGCAGGCCCACGAAGATCAGCGCCACGATCGGGTTGAACCAGACCATCGCCACCAGACACACCAGCGCCAGCAGCAGCGCGATTGCCGGCACCACCGGATAGCCCGGCGCGCGAAAGCTGCGCTCCAGCCCGGGTTCGGCGCGGCGCAGCTTGAACAGGCTGAGCATGCTCATCACATACATCACGATCGCGCCGAATACCGACATGGTGATCATCGCCGCGGTCAGCGACATGCCCTGGATCTTGACCACGCTGTCGCTGCAGATCGCCGCGATGCCGATCGCGCCGCCGGCAAGAATCGCGCGATGCGGCGTGCGAAAGCGCGACAGCCTGGCCAGCCCGTGCGGCAGGAACCCGGCACGCGCCAACGCGAAGAACTGCCGCGAATAGCCCAGGATGATGCCGTGGAAGCTGGCCACCAGGCCGAACAGGCCGATCCACACCAACATATGCAGCCAGGTCGAGCTGTTGCCGACCACCGCCTTCATCGCCTGCGGCAACGGGTCGTTGATGTTGGAGAGCTGACGCCAGTCGCCGACCCCGCCCGCAAACACCATCACGCCCAGCGCCAGCACCACCAGGGTGAGGATGCCGGCGATGTAGGCGCGCGGAATCGTGCGCTTGGGATCCTTGGCCTCTTCGGCCGCCATCGCCGCGCCCTCGATCGCCAGAAAAAACCAGATCGCAAACGGAATCGCGGCAAAGATGCCGGAAATGGCGGCCGGGCCGAACACATCGTGACCGGCCCAGCCATTGGCGGCAAAACGCGCAACGCTGAAGCCCGGCGCCACCACGCCCATGAACATCAGCAGCTCGATCACCGCCAGCAAGGTCACGATCAGCTCGAAGGTGGCGGCGATCGCCACGCCGACGATGTTCAAGCCCATGAAGATCGCATACGCGCCGATCGCGGCGATGCGCGGGTCCAGGGTCGGGAATTGCACATTGAGATAGGCACCGATCGCCATCGCGATGGCCGGCGGCGCGAACACGAATTCGATCAGCGTGGCCAGGCCCGCCAGCATGCCGCCGTAGGTCCCGAACGCGCGCAGGCTATAGGCGAACGGCCCACCCGCATTGGGGATCGCGGTGGTCAGCTCGGTAAAGCTGAAGATGAAGCAGGTGTACATCACCGCGACCAACAGCGTGGTCACCAGAAAACCCAGCGTGCCGGCGGTGCCCCAGCCGTAGCTCCAGCCGAAATATTCGCCGGAAATCACCAGGCCCACGGCGATCCCCCACAGTTGCCAGGTGCCCAGGGTGGGTTTGAGTTGCTCGTTGCGCATGTCGCACATCTCCTGCGGTCGGGGGAGGGGAGATGGCGCAGGTCCGGCGGCTAGGTACCGGACCGACGGCCAGTGACCGATCGTCCACCGATGCCCGGTGACGATCGACGGTCGTCCCGGTTATACCCCAAAGCCCTGCGGCGAACACAAGCGCAACGGGTGGGTCGCAGACACCATGCCGCCGCGCGCCGGCCCTGCCGGCACACCGCGTGCGCTAGCTATTTGCTGCGCTCAAGCACCAGCAGCGGATCGATGCGTACATCGAACCAGTTCATCCCCCAATGCAGATGCGGCCCGGTCGCGCGCCCGGTGGCACCCACCGCCGCAATCACCTGGCCTTGCTCCACCCGGTCGCCCACCTTCACGTCGATGCGCGACAGGTGCAGAAAATTCGAACTCACCCCGAAGCCATGGTCCAGCAACACGGTGCCGCCGGTCAGATACAGGTCCGGCGCGGCAAAGGTCACCACGCCGGCAGCCGGTGCCTTGACCGGCGTGCCGGTGGGCACGGCGATGTCCATGCCCGAGTGGCCGGCACCGGGCTGGCCGTTGTAGACGCGCGCATTGCCGAAGCGCCCGCTAATGCGGCCCTGCACCGGCCAGATGAAGGCCTGGGCGAAATCGGTGCGGGCATCGTCGCGGTCGCGCGCGGCGGTGACCTGCGCCTGCTCGCGCTTGATCCGCTCGGCGATCGCCGCAGGCGGATTGACCGTCTTGGGCGGCACGCCGTTGACGCGCTCCACCGGCCAGTCGCGCGGCGTCACCGCAATGCTGGCGGTCTGTTTGCTGCCATCGGGGCGGGTGATTTGCACCTGCAACGGTCCGCTGGCGTCGCGGCCGATGCCGAACACCACGCTGCCATAGCCACTGACCCGCAAGCTGCGGCCGGCGTACTGCACCTGGCTGCCCGCCGGCACCTTGCCGATCACCAGCGCGCCCTGCGAAGCGCTTTGCGGAAATACCACCTCCATGGCGTCGGCGGACTGCGCAGCGACGCTGCCGGCAGCGAGCGAGAGCGGCGCCAGCGCAAGCCAGGCGCCAATCAGGGCTGCGCGCATCAGCGGTCGAAGGTCAGGCGTTGACCGGCGGCACTGCCAATCAATTGTTCGCCATCCCACACCTGCTGGCCGTTGACCCAGGTCGCGGCGATACGCGAACGGAACGTGGTGCCTTCGAACGGCGACCAGCCGCACTTGGACAGCACCTGCTCGCGCTTCACGGTGAACGGGGTGTTGTCGATCATCACCAGGTCGGCGAAATAGCCTTCGCGCAGGAAGCCGCGTTCTTCCACATCGAACAACTGTGCCGGCGCATGCGCGAACTTCTGCACGATGCGGGTGATCGGCAGCTTGCCCTCGTGCACCAGCTCCAGCGCGGCCACCAACGCGTACTGCACCAGCGGCAGGCCGGAGGGCGCCTGTGCGTAGGGCTTCTGCTTTTCTTCCCAGGTATGCGGCGCGTGGTCGGTGGCGAGCACGTCGATGACGTCCTCGGCCAGCGCCTGGATCAACGCCAGGCGGTCGTCGGCGTCCTTGATCGCGGGGTTGCACTTGATCAGGTTGCCCAGCCGCGCGTAATCGCTGCGGTCGAAGCGCAGGAAGTGGATGCAGGTCTCGGCGGTGATGCGCTTGCGCAGCTTGCCGTCGGCATCGACCAGCGGGCCGGCCTCGAACAGCGCCAGCTCGTCGGCGGTGGAGATATGCAGTACGTGCAGGCGGGTGTTGTGCTTGCGCGCCAGCGACACCGCCAGCAGCGAGGACTTCAGGCAGGCCTCGCGCGAGCGGATGTCCGGATGCATCTCCGGGGTCAACGCGTCGCCGTACTTCTCTTTGTACTGCGCCAGCGTCGCGTCGATGGTGGGGGTGTCTTCGCAGTGGGTGATGATCGGCGTCGGCGCGTCGCGGAAGATCGCGTCCAGCGTCTCGGGGTTGTCGACCAGCATGTTGCCGGTGGAGGCGCCCATGAACACCTTGATGCCCGGGGCGGTCTTCGGGTCCAGCGTCTGGATCGCGGCCAGATTGTCGTTGCTGGCGCCCATGTAGAAGCCGTAGTTGGCCCAGGCGCGCCCGGCCGCCGCGTCGTACTTGGCCTGCAGTGCGGCCGCGTCCAGGGTCGGCGGATTGGTGTTGGGCATGTCCATGAAGCTGGTCAGGCCACCGGCCACCGCGGCGCCGGATTCGGTCGCGATATCGCCCTTGTGGGTCAGGCCGGGCTCGCGGAAGTGCACCTGGTCGTCGATCATGCCCGGCAGCACCCAGCGTCCGGCCGCGTCCACCACGGTGTCGCCTGCGGCTGGGGCGATCTTGCTGGCGATCTTGGCGATGCGGCCGGCTTCGATCAGCAGATCGGCGTCGAATTCCTTGCCTTCATTGACCAGGCGGGCGTTGACGATGAGGGTTCGGCTCATGGATGAGGTCCTTTACAACTGCAGGAAGGGGAAACGGGCGAGGACCCGGACGCGGGCGCGTCGGGGACGGGATCGAACCCGCCCGGATGAAAGGGATGGCAGCGGCCGAGCCGGCGTGCGGCCAGCCAGCAACCGCGCAGCGGGCCGAAGCGGCCGATCGCGGTCATCGCGTATTCCGAGCAACTGGGCGCAAAACGGCAGCGCGGCCCCAGCAGGGGGCTGATGAACCGCTTGTAGAAGCGCAGCAGCGCGATGAGCAGGCGTGAGATCACTTGCCAATGATATGCCACTTGGATTAATACGTGGTTGCCGGGGGTCCGTGGGGTAAGCTATAAAGGCCCGCTTTCCCGGGCCCCGGGGGAACCAAGGATGAGCGTTTCGTGGCTGCTAAAAAACCTGCAAAAAAGGCCGTAGAGGCCGCCAAGAAGTCCGCCAAACCCGTTGCGAAGAAGGCAGCGGCGCCCGCCGCTGCAAAACCGGCCGCCAAGCAGGCGACACCGGCTGTCAAGCAACCGGTTGCCAAGAAGGCAGCTGCGAGCAAGACCGCGGCCAAGCCGGCGCCGGTCGCCAAGACCGCAGCGTCCAAACCCGCGGCCGCCAAACCTGTAAAGTCTCCTGTCGCCAAGAGTGCTGCCAAGCCGGCGGCGAACAAGGCAGCTCCGGCTGCCGCCAAACCGGCCGCCAAACCGGCCGCCAAGCCGGTGGCGCCCAAGTCCGTACCGAAGCCGGCTACCAAGTCGACTGCGGCCAAGTCAGTCCCGGTCAAGGCTGAAAAGCCCGCGCCCGCACCGGCCTCCAAGGCCGTCCCTGCGAAGCCGGCAAAGCCTGCGACCCCGCCACTTAAGAATCCCGTGCCCGTTTCGAAATCTTCAGCAAAAACGCCAACCAAAACCGAAGCCCCCGCCAAGCCCGCCGCGACCCGTCCGGTCGGCAAGGTGGCCGTGGCCGTGACCTCCAAGCCGGCCAGCCCGACCCCCAAGACCAAGTACAAGGTGGTCGAGTACAAGACCGATGAAGCCACCGGTCGTCCGATCCTGCCGCAGGGCTACAAGCCTGCAGCCGATGAGGAGTACATGAGCAAGCTGCAGCAGGAGTACTTCCGTCAGCGTCTGCAGAGCTGGCGCAACGACCTGGTTGAAGAGTCCAAGCAGACCATCGAAAACCTGCGCGAAGAAGTGCGCGACATCGGCGACGAAGCCGAGCGTGCCACGCGCGAAACCGAGAACTCGCTGGAGCTGCGCACCCGCGACCGTCATCGCAAGCTGATCGGCAAGATCGACAGCACGCTCAAGCGTCTGGAAGACGGCGACTACGGCTACTGCGTGGACACCGGCGAAGAGATCGGCATCGACCGCCTGGAAGCGCGTCTGACCGCCGAGCGCACCATCGACGCCCAGGAGCGTTGGGAGCATCTGCAGAAGCAGCAGGGCGACTGATCGTTCGGCAAGGTCCAAGCCTTGTCCGTCGACTGAAAGACCCCGCCATGTGCGGGGTTTTTTATGCGCATCGCGCAGGCGCAACGGGCGTTGCAGTCATCGACACGCCTGGCGCGTGTCGTGCGGCCAGGCATGTCGATTGGGTGATGTTGATCAGACCTGCGGCACCACTGCAGACCTCACTGCAGGTCGCGCAGATCCAGCTTGCGCAGCTTGGGCGCCTTCCACGCGGTGGTGGCGACCACGCCCAGGGTCACGCAGCCGCCGATCACCACCGCCGGCACCAGGCCGACCAGGCGTGCCATCACGCCGTCGTAGAACGCACCCAGCTCGTTGGACGAGCCAATGAAGATGCCGTTGATTGACGACACCCGGCCGCGCATCGCATCGGGCGTGGCCAGTTGCAGGATGGTCTGGCGCACCACCACCGACACCCCGTCGCACATGCCGTAGACCAGCAGGATCGCCGCCGACAGCCAGAAGTGCCGCGACAGGCCGAAGGCGATCGTGCACAGCCCGAAGCCGGCCACCGACAGCATCAGGATGCGCCCTGCATCGCGCTGCAGCGGGTGCCGCGCCAGCCACACCCCGACCACGATCGAGCCCAGCGCCGGGGCGCCGCGCAGGATGCCCAGGCCTTCCGGGCCGTAATGCAGGATGTCGTGGATGAAGGCCGGCAGCATCGACACTGCGCCGCCCAGCAACACCGAGAACATGTCCAGCGCCATCGCGCCCAGCATGATCTGGTTGGACAGCACGAACTGCGCGCCTTCGGCGATGCTGCGGAAGATCGGCGCACGCGGGCCTGCATTGACCGGCTCGCTGACACGCAGCAGCGCCAGCGCCAGGATCGCCACCAGCGCCACGCCGGCGGCCACGCCGTAGGCCAGGCCCTTGCCGCCCCATCCGACCAGCACGCCGCCTAGCGCCGGGCCGATCACCATGCCGGCCTGGAAGCTGACGCTGCCGATGCTGGCGCCGCGGGCGAACGCCTCGCGCGGCAGCGCACGCGCGAACAGCGCGTTATAGACCGGCGACAGGAACGAGCGCGCTGCACCGGTCAGCGCGATGGCCGCGTAGATCGGCCACACGCCCTGCACCGGCAGCCAGCCATGGGTGATGGCCAACAGCAGCAACGCGGTGGCGACCAGGCCCAGCACCGCGACCATGCCGAGGCGTCGGCGCGGCAGATGATCGACCAGATAGCCGGCAAACGGCGCGATGCAGAAGAACGGCAGGATCTCCGCCAGGCCGATCAGCCCGAGCGAGAGCGGATTACGGGTGATCTCGTAGATATGCCAGCCGACCGTGACCGCGACGATCTGGTACGACAGCATCGCTGCCACGCGATACAGCAGCACCAGGCCGAAGCCGGGGTGGGCCAGCAGCGTACGCAGCGAGGCGGCGGGCGAGGGCGTCGGCGTGCTCACTGCTGGGCGCGGGCGGTGTCGCGGATGAAGGCCAGCATTGCGGCCACGCCGTTGCTGCGGGTCGGCGACAGATGCTTGGCCAGCCCGATGCCGGCGATGTAGTCCGGCTCGGTGGCCAGGATCTCCTGCGCGCTACGCCCGGAGTAAACGCGCAAGGCCAAATAGATCAGCCCGGAGACGATCGCCGAGTCGCTGACGGCGTGGAAGTCCAGCCGCTCGGCATTGCCCTCCGGCACGATCCACACCATCGACTGGCAGCCATGCAGGCGGTGTTCTTCGGTCTTCCACTGTTCGGGGAAGCTGGGCAGCTTGCGGCCCAGGTCGATCAGGTACTGGTAGCGCTCGGACCAGTCGCCGAAGAAGGAGAACTCCTCGGCAATGGCGGCCTGTGCGTCGACGGCGGTGGGTTCAAGCGGGAAGGGGGTGGTGGTCATCAAAAAATCCAGATTCGGTCGGTGGTAGCGCTGCCCGGCGACACCGCAATGGCGCCCCTCACCCGCCGGGGCGAGAAGGCGCGGTTTGCGCGCCATTGGCGCGCGTGCCTTGGAGCGCCCGCGCCGCCAGCGCGGGCCGGGGCGCGGAGCGGGGAGGGTACGGGCGAAGCCTCGCTGGAATTCGATGCGGGTGGCTTCGCCCTTACCGCAAGGAAGGTGCATGTGGCTGCGCTCGCACCCTGATCCGCCCCTGCGGGGCACCTTCCCCCGAAGGGAGAAGGGAGGAGCGTCATGCGCGCTTCCAGCGCACGCCTTGCGGAGTGTCTTCCAGCACGATGCCTTCGTCGGCCAGCTGCGTGCGGATGGCGTCGGCGCGGGCGAAGTCCCTGGCTTTCTTGGCGGCATTGCGTTCTTCGACCAGCGCCGTGATGCGTGCATCGTCGCCGGCGTCGGTGCCGCGCGAGAACCAGGCGGCCGGATCCTGCTGCAGCAATCCCAGCGCCAGGCCTGCGCCGAGCAGCCGCGACTTCAGGCCGGACAGCGCGGCGGTGCCTACCGATGCGTCGCTGCCCTGTGCGAGTTGGGTGCGCAGCGCGCGGGCCTCGGAGGCAATGCTGGCGATGACCGACAGCGCAAGCGGAGTGTTGAGGTCGTCGTCGAGCGCGGCTTCCACCTCGTCGGGAATCGTGGCCGGCTGCGCGGGGGCGATCCCCGCAGGGTGTTCGGCCGCGGCCAGGTCGCGCAAGGTGCCGTACAGCCGGTCCAGCGTGTTCTTGGCCTGTTCGATCAGGCCATCGGACCAGTCCAGCGGCTGCCGGTAGTGCGCGCTCAGCAGCGCGTAGCGCAGCGCCTCGGGCGGGTGCCGGGCGATCAGGTCGTGCACGGTCTCGATGTTGCCCAGCGACTTGCTCATCTTGGCGCCGCTGAAGTTGAGCATGCCGTTGTGCAGCCAGAACCGCGCAAAGGTCGCCCCGCCATGCGCGCATTCGCTCTGCGCGATCTCGTTCTCGTGATGCGGGAACTGCAGGTCCACGCCGCCGGCATGGATGTCGATGGTCGGGCCCAGGTGCGCGGCAGCCATCGCCGAGCATTCGATATGCCAGCCCGGACGGCCGCGGCCCCAGGGCGAGTCCCAGCCGGGCAGCTCGTCGCTGGAGGGCTTCCACAGCACGAAGTCGCCGGGATCGCGCTTGTACGGCGCCACGTCCACGCGCGCGCCGGCCAGCATCTCGTCCGGATCGCGGCGCGAGAGCTTGCCGTAGTGCGCAAAGCTGGCCACCGCGAACAGCACATGGCCTTCGGCGGCATAGGCATGCCCGTTGGCGATCAGCTGCTCGATCATCGCCACGATCTGCGGGATATGCGCGGTCGCTTCCGGTTCGATGTCCGGCGGCTGCACGCCGAGCGCGGCCATGTCCTGGCGGTAGATCGCGGCGAAGCGGTCGGTGATGGTCGAGATCGGCACGCCCTGCGCCTGCGCGGCGGCGTTGATCTTGTCGTCCACGTCGGTGATGTTGCGCGCGTAGCGCAGCGCGCCATAGCGCCGGCGCAGCAGGGCGGCCAGCACATCGAACACGACCGGGCCGCGGGCGTTGCCGATATGCGCGTAGTTGTAGACGGTGGGGCCGCACACATACAGGGTGGGGCTGGACGGATCGAGCGGTGCGAACGGCTCGACCCGCCGCGTCAGGTTGTTGTGCAGGCGCAGGCTCATCGGCATCTGAAAAAGGATAACCGGGCGATTCTAGCCGGTCGCGGCGGTGTGGCGAACCAACCGCACGCGCGCAGCAGCACCGGTGACCGGATGGGCTGCGTTCAGCCCAAGGGATCGCAAGCTCCATACACTTACGTATTGCCTGGCTGCGCCCTCCTGGTACTGATGCGACCTTCCCCGTTCTTCCTGCTGCTAAGTGTGTTCGCCTGGCAGGCATCGTCAGCGCACGCAGCAGAAACCGATCCCAAGAACCGGGTGGTGGTGATCGAGAACGTGAAGCTGGATTACGCGCAGGTACTCAATGTCGAGCCGGTCTATCAGACCCTGCGTGCCACCCGCATGGAAGAACAGTGCGAGGCCGAGCAGGTCGCACCGGTGGTCGTGGCACCGGCCGAGGACGAGGGCCGCATCAACCGGATGGTGGATTCGGTCAAGGAGATGTTCTCCCGTCGCCCCGAGCCGGCGTCCGTGCCGATGGCGGTGCCGCCGACCAGCACGCGGCGCAACTGCCGGGTGGTGGAAGTGCCGCGCGAGTTCCGGCGGCCGATCGCCTTCGATGTGGACTACGTCTACAAGGGCACCAAGTACCGTTCGCGACTGCCGGAAGACCCGGGCAACCGGCTGCGCATCCGCGTCTCGGTCACCCCCTACATCCCCGACGCCATCGTCGCGCCGCCGCGCTGAGCCGCGCGGCGGTTGCGCCGTACCCGCATGCATGCGAGGATTCGCGCCCTATGTACGCAAACGCCTTTCAGCACGACACCAGCGCCGCCCGGATGGCCTCCGGCATGACCTCGCGTGCCCGCCGACCGGAATCCCACATTTTCGCTGGGTGACCGGAGCGTTTTGCTGTTCCGCCGTTGAAAACCCAGCCCGCAGGCTGGGTTTTTTCGTTTTGACGTCACAAAAGTTTCAACCGCAAGAAACGCGCATGTCGCGCACCCCGCCGCTCCTGGCGGACCACGCAGCAGAAGCACGCAGCACAAGGATCGATCGATGTCACTGAAGCACTTCTTGAACACCCAGGACTGGAGCCGCGCCGAACTGGACGCGCTGTTGACCCAGGCCGCGTTGTTCAAACGCAACAAGCTGGGAAGCGAGCTGAAGGGCAAGTCGATCGCGCTGGTGTTCTTCAACCCGTCCATGCGCACCCGCACCAGCTTCGAGCTGGGTGCGTTCCAGCTGGGCGGGCATGCGGTCGTGCTGCAGCCGGGCAAGGACGCCTGGCCGATCGAGTTCGATCTGGGCACGGTGATGGATGGCGACACCGAGGAGCACATCGCCGAAGTGGCGCGGGTGCTGGGCCGTTATGTCGACCTGATCGGCGTGCGCGCGTTCCCGAAGTTCGTCGACTGGTCCAAGGACCGCGAGGACCAGGTGCTCAGGAGCTTCGCCAAGTATTCGCCGGTACCGGTGATCAACATGGAGACCATCACCCACCCGTGCCAGGAGCTGGCGCACGCGATGGCGTTGCAGGAACACTTCGGCACCCAGGATCTGCGCGGCAAGAAGTATGTGCTCACCTGGACCTATCACCCCAAGCCGTTGAACACCGCGGTGGCCAATTCCGCGCTGACGATCGCCACCCGCATGGGCATGGACGTGACCCTGCTGTGCCCGACGCCGGACTACATCCTGGACCCGCGCTACATGGACTGGGCGGCGCAGAACGTGGCCGAAAGCGGCGGCTCGCTGCAGGTCAGCCACGACATCGACAGTGCCTACGCCGGTGCCGACGTGGTGTATGCCAAGAGCTGGGGCGCGTTGCCGTTTTTCGGCAACTGGGAGCCGGAAAAGCCGATCCGCGACCAGTACCAGCACTTCATCGTCGACGAACGCAAGATGGCGCTGACCAACAACGGCGTGTTCTCGCATTGCCTGCCGCTGCGTCGCAACGTCAAGGCCACCGACGCGGTGATGGATTCGCCCAACTGCATCGCCATCGATGAAGCCGAGAATCGCCTGCATGTGCAGAAGGCGATCATGGCGGCGCTCGCTTCGCAAGCGGGAATCGGTAATCGGGAATAGAGAATCGCAACAGCAAGAACGTTGATCCCCACTTTTACGTACCAAGGAAACAATGATGAGCACTGCTTCCACCATTCCCGATTCCCAACTCCCGATTTCCGGCAGCAAGAAGGACATCGTCCTGGCGTTCTCCGGTGGCCTGGATACCAGCTTCTGCATTCCGTATCTGCAGGCGCAGGGCTATGCGGTGCACACCGTGTTTGCCGATACCGGCGGGGTGGATGCCGAGGAGCGTGATTTCATCGAAAAGCGCGCGGCCGAACTCGGTGCCGCCAGCCATGTCACCGTCGATGGCGGTCCGGCCATCTGGCAGGGCTTCGTCAAGCCGTTCGTGTGGGCGGGTGAGGGCTACCAGGGCCAGTATCCGTTGCTGGTGTCCGACCGTTACCTGATCGTCGACGCCGCGCTCAAGCGCGCCGAGGAACTGGGCACGCGCAGCATCGCGCACGGCTGCACCGGCATGGGCAACGACCAGGTGCGTTTCGACCTGGCAGTGAAGGCACTGGGCGATTACCAGATCGTGGCGCCGATCCGCGAGATCCAGAAGGAGCATACCCAGACCCGCGCCTACGAGCAGAAGTATCTGGAAGAGCGCGGCTTCGGCGTGCGCGCCAAGCAGCAGGCCTACACCATCAACGAGAACCTGCTCGGGCTGACCATGTCCGGCGGCGAGATCGACCGTTGGGAAGCGCCGGGTGAGGGTGCGCGCGGCTGGTGCGCGCCGCGCAGCGAGTGGCCGGTCGAAGCGCTGACCGTCACCCTGAAGTTCGTCGAAGGCGAGGCCGTTGAACTCAACGGCAAGGCGCTGCCGGGCGAGCAGATCCTGGCCCAGCTCAACAAGCTGTTCGCGCCCTACGGCGTGGGCCGTGGCGTCTACACCGGCGATACCGTGATCGGGTTGAAGGGCCGCATCGTGTTCGAAGCGCCGGGTCTAATCTCGCTGCTGACCGCGCACCGCGCGCTGGAAGATGCGGTGCTGACCAAGCAGCAGAACCGCTTCAAGCCGGATGTGGCGCGCAAGTGGGTGGAGCTGGTGTACGAAGGCTTCTATCACGACCCGCTCAAGACCGACATCGAGGCGTTCCTGAAGTCGTCGCAGGCCAAGGTCAACGGCGAGGTCACGCTGGAAACCCGCGGTGGCCGCGTCGATGCGGTGGGGGTGCGTTCGCCGCACCTGCTCAACACCAAGGGTGCGACCTATGCGCAGTCGGCCGACTGGGGCGTGGAAGAAGCGGAAGGCTTCATCAAGCTGTTCGGGATGAGCTCGACGCTGTATGCCCAGGTGAATCGCTGAAGTTTCAGGGCACGTATGCGAAGCACCTCTCCCCCGGGGCGAGAAGGCACGGCTGACGCGCCGCTGGCGCGCGTGCCTTGGAGCGCCCGCGCCGCAAGCGCGGGCCGGGGCGCGGAGCGGGGGTTGAGGTGAGGGTACGAGCGAAGCTCCCGCAGGGTGCGGTGCACTCGGCTTCGCCCGTATCCTCATCCGCGCCTTCGGGGCACCTTCTTCCGAAGGGAGAAGGGTGGCCTGGATGCGCTGTAGACGTTGTTCGCGCAGCCTCGCACCACCGTGCATTTGTGACTTCTGTTAGCCGCCACTTCGGACCATTGATCAAACCGACATGACCGATCTACTTGCCTCCACCCTCGAACACCTGGAACAGCTGGTGTCATTCGACACCCGCAATCCGCCGCGGGCGATCGCTGCCGAGGGCGGCATCTTCGATTATCTGCGCGCGCAGCTGCCCGGTTTCCAGGTCGAGGTGATCGACCACGGTGCCGGTGCGGTCAGCCTGTATGCGGTGCGCGGTATGCCCAGCTACCTGTTCAACGTGCATCTGGACACGGTGCCGGATTCGCCGCACTGGAGCGCCGATCCGCACGTGATGCGGCGTACCGACGATCGCGTGATCGGCCTGGGCGTCTGCGACATCAAGGGTGCGGCAGCGGCGCTGGTGGCGGCGGCCAATGCCGGGCAGGGCGATGCGGCCTTCCTGTTTTCCTCCGACGAGGAAGCCAACGACCCGCGCTGCATCGCCGCGTTCCTGGCGCGCGGTGTGCCGTATGAGGCGGTGCTGGTCGCCGAGCCGACCATGAGCGAGGCAGTGCTGGCGCATCGCGGCATCAGCTCGGTGCTGATGCGGTTTGCCGGGCGTGCCGGGCATGCCTCGGGCAAGCAGGATCCTTCCGCCAGTGCGCTGCACCAGGCGATGCGCTGGGGCGGCAGGGCGCTGGACCATGTCGAGTCGCTGGCGCATGCGCGCTTCGGCGGCCTGACCGGCCTGCGCTTCAACATCGGTCGGGTCGAGGGCGGCATCAAGGCCAACATGATCGCGCCGGCGGCCGAGCTGCGTTTCGGCTTTCGTCCGCTGCCGTCGATGGACGTGGACGGTTTGCTGGCGACGTTTGCCGGATTTGCCGATCCGGCCGCAGCGCATTTCGAAGAAACCTTCCGTGGGCCGAGCCTGCCGTCCGGCGACATCGCGCGTGCCGAAGAACGCCGCCTGGCCGCCCGCGATGTGGCCGATGCGCTGGACCTGCCGATCGGCAATGCAGTGGATTTCTGGACCGAGGCCTCGCTGTTTTCGGCTGGCGGTTACACCGCCCTGGTCTATGGCCCCGGCGACATCGCCCAGGCGCACACCGCCGACGAGTTCGTGACGCTTGCGCAGCTGCAGCGCTACGCCGAGTCGGTACATCGCATCATCAACGGCTCAAACTGAAGCCGCGTTCCGCGCCTGGCGCGGCCACTCCTCTCTTCGATCACGGCAATGTCCCTCTCCGTACAGCCCCACAAACAGACCCGCCAGACCATCGTGCGCCTGCTTTCGAGCATGGCCAGCGCCAAGGAAATCAGCCAGTACCTCAAGCGTTTTTCGCAGCTGGATGCCAAACGCTTTGCGGTGGTCAAGGTGGGCGGCGCGGTGCTGCGCGACGACCTGGACGCGCTGACCTCGTCGCTGTCGTTCCTGCAGGAAGTGGGGCTGACCCCGATCGTGCTGCATGGCGCCGGTCCGCAGCTGGATGCCGAACTGTCGGCGGCCGGCATCGAGAAGCGCACCGTCAACGGCCTGCGGGTGACCTCGCCGGAAGCGCTGGCAATCGTGCGCAAGGTGTTTCAGGCCTCCAACCTCAAGCTGGTCGAGGCGCTGCAGCAGAACGGCGCGCGTGCGACCTCGATCACCGGCGGCGTGTTCGAAGCGCAGTATCTGGACCGCGACACCTACGGCCTGGTCGGTGAGGTCAAGGCGGTCAACCTGGCGCCGATCGAAGCCAGCCTGCAGGCCGGCTCGATCCCGGTGATCACCAGCCTGGGCGAGACGCCGAGCGGGCAGATCCTCAACGTCAATGCGGATTTTGCCGCCAACGAACTGGTGCAGGAGCTGCAGCCGTACAAGATCATCTTCCTCACCGGCACCGGCGGTCTGCTGGATGCCGATGGCAAGGTGATCGACTCGATCAACCTGTCCACCGAGTTCGACCATCTGATGCAGCAGCCGTGGATCAACGGCGGCATGCGGGTGAAGATCGAACAGATCAAGGATCTGCTCGATCGCCTGCCGCTGGAGTCGTCGGTGTCGATCACCCGGCCGGCCGATCTGGCCAAGGAACTGTTCACCCACAAGGGCTCGGGCACGCTGGTGCGGCGCGGCGAGCGCGTGCTGCGTGCGACCTCTTGGGACGAACTGGACCTGCCGCGGCTCAGGACCCTGATCGAATCCAGCTTCGGCCGCACGCTGGTGCCCGAGTACTTCAGCAACACCAAGTTGCTGCGCGCCTATGTCAGCGAGAACTACCGCGCCGCGGTGATTCTCACCGACGAAGGCATGCTGGGTGCAAGCGCGCTGATCTACCTGGACAAGTTCGCCGTGCTCGACGACGCCCAGGGCGAAGGCCTGGGCCGTGCGGTGTGGAACGTGATGCGCGAGGAAACCCCGCAACTGTTCTGGCGCTCGCGTCACAACAACCAGGTCAACATTTTCTACTACGCCGAGTCCGACGGCTGCATCAAGCAGGAGAAGTGGAAGGTGTTCTGGTACGGGCTGGAGAACTTCGAGCAGATCCAGCACTGCGTGGCGCATTGCGCGACGCGCCAGCCGACGCTGCTGGGCTGAGTACGATGGCGCCCGTCGCATTGCCATCGCTTTGGCGCGAGCTGCCCACGCTACGCGGGCAACACGCAACACTGGAACCGTTGCAGGCTGCGCATGCCGATGGTCTGCGCGCTGCGCTGGGCGATGGGGCCTTGTCGCGGCTGTGGTACACCGGCGTGCCGGCACCGGCGCAGGTGGACGACTACGTGGACGCGGCTTTGGATGCGCAAGCCGACGGGCGGGTGCTGCCTTACGTGGTACGCGATGCGGCCGGCGAGGTCGTCGGCTGCACACGCTATTACGGGCTGGATGCGACAGTGCCCAAGCTGTCGATCGGCTACACCTGGTACGCGCCGCGCGTGCAGCGCAGCGGCGTCAATACCGACACCAAGCGGATGCTGCTGCAGCACGCCTTCGAGACGCTGGGCTGCCTGAGCGTGGTGTTCGAGACCAGTTGGTTCAATCACGCCTCGCGCGCAGCGATTGCGCGGCTTGGTGCAAAGCAGGACGGCGTGCTGCGCAATCACACCCGTCACCCTGACGGCACGCCGCGCGACACCGTGGTGTTCTCCATCATCGATACGGAATGGGCCGGGGTCAAACGCCACCTGCAGTTCCGCCTGGAAGCAAACGCATGACTGTTCAAACAACGACCATCGGCATCGTCGGTGCCCGCGGGCATACCGGATCGGAATTGATCAAGCTGGTAGTGGCACACCCGCATCTGCAGCTGCTGTTCGTGTCCTCGCGCGAGCTGGCCGGGCAACCGGTGGCCGAGCACAACGCGGCGTATCGCGGCGAGCTGCGCTACGAGAGCCTGGATGCCGATGCGGTGGCCGCCAAGGCCGCCGACGTGGTGATCCTGGCATTGCCCAACGGCAAGGCCGAGCCCTTCGTCGCGGCGATCGATTCGACCAGGCCGCAGACGCTGCTGATCGATCTGTCGGCCGATTACCGCTTCGATCCGGCCTGGTATTACGGGTTGCCGGAGCTGACGCGCGGCAGCTACGCCGGGCAGCGACGCATCAGCAATCCGGGCTGCTATGCCACCGCGATGCAGCTGACGATCGCGCCCTTGCTCGACCAACTGGCCGGCCCGCCGCAGTGTTTCGGTGTGTCCGGGTATTCCGGCGCGGGCACCACGCCGTCGGACAAGAACAACCCCGAGTTGCTGGCCGATAACCTGATGCCGTATGCGCTGACCAATCACATGCACGAGCGCGAAGTCTCTGCGCAGCTCGGGGTGCCGGTGGAGTTCATGCCGCATGTGGCGCCGCATTTCCGTGGCATCACCATGACCGTCAACCTGTGGCTGCAGCAACCGCTGACGCGCGAGCAGATCCAGGCGCGCTACACGCAGCGTTACGCCGACGAGCCGTTGATCGAGATCGTCGATGAAGCGCCGTGGGTCAGCCGCATCGCCGGCAGGCATGGCGTGCAGATCGGCGGCGTGACGCTGGCGCCGGGCAACAAGCGCGTGGTGGTGGTGGCAACGCTGGACAACCTGCTCAAGGGCGCGGCGACGCAGGCGATGCAGAACCTCAACCTGGCATTGGGCTGGGACGAATTGACTGCGATTGGCTGATGATGCGAGTCCCTCGCAGGAATCCGCACATCCTTGTGCGGGGATTCAAAGGTGCGAGTCCCTCGCAGAAGCCCGCACCTCCATGTGCGGGGATTTAACTGGACGACTTATTTCGAGACGCTTTCCGATGACCAATCTGTTGTGGCAAAAACCCGGCGTGGCGGTGGACGCCAAGATCCAGAGCTTCCTGGCCGGCGACGACGTCATCCTGGACCGCGAGTTCTTCCTGTACGACATCGCTGCCAGCAAGGCCCATGCGCAGGGACTGCAGCACATCGGCATCCTGTCGCTGCAGGAGCTGGGCGGACTGAGCGAACAGCTCGACCTGCTGGCGGCCGATTTCCGCAGTGGCGCGTTCGTGCTGGACGAGCGCTACGAGGATTGCCATTCGGCGATCGAGGCGCGCCTGACCGAGCGGCTGGGCGATGCCGGCCGCAAGATCCACACCGGGCGCAGCCGTAACGACCAGATCCTGGTCGCCACCCGCATGTGGTTGAAGGACAAGCTGCAACGCGTGGCCGAGCTCGGCGCGGAAATCGCCAAGGTGGCGCTGGACCGCGCGCAGGCAGAAGCCGCGTTGCCGGTGCCGGGCTATACGCATATCCAGCGTGCGGTGGTGTCTTCGGCCGGCATGTGGTGGGCGGGCTGGGCAGAGGCCTTTATCGACGACGCGGTGCGTGCGGCCGATACCTTGCGCCTGGTGGACAGCAATCCGCTCGGTACCGCCGCCGGCTACGGCGTCAACCTGCCGCTGGACCGTGCGCATACCACTGCCGAGCTGGGCTTTGCACGCCTGCAGGTGTCGCCGATCTATGCCCAGCTCTCGCGTGGCAAGTACGAACTGGCCGCGCTCGAGGCGCTTGGCAGCGCAACGCTGGACCTGCGCCGGATCGCCTGGGATCTGTCGTTGTTCACCAGCGGCGAGTTCGCCTTCGTCGCGTTGCCGGCGCAATACACCACCGGCAGCTCGATCATGCCAAACAAGCGCAACCCCGACGTGATCGAACTGATGCGCGCCACCCATGCCAGCGTGGCCGCGGCGCGGACCGAGATCGAACAGCTGCTGTCGCTGCCATCGGGCTATCACCGCGACCTGCAGAGCAGCAAGGGCGCCATCGTGCACGGCTTCGGGCGTGGCCTGGCGGCGCTGGAACTGCTGCCGGCCCTGCTGGCCAATCTGGAATGGCGCCCGGACAAGCTGCGTGCGGCGATCGATTCGGGCATGTATGCCACCGACGTGGCAGTGGAAGCGGCGGTTGCCGGCGTGCCGTTCCGCGAGGCCTACAAGGCGGCCGCGGAATCGGCCGACACCGCAGGGCAGGGGCGCACGCCGGAAGGCAGCCTGGCCGCGCGCGTCTCGCCAGGCGCCGCCGCAGATCTGCAGCTGGACGTCCTGCGTGCCCGCTGGCAGGCGCTGGTCTGATGGCCGTGATCAGCACCGACACCGCCGAGCACTACCCCTGGGGCGAAGCCAGCGATGGCTGGCACCTGTTGCGCGACCCCAACCTGAGCGTGCTCGAAGAGCACATGCCGCCCGGCGCGGCCGAGCTGCGTCACCGGCATAGCCGCGCGCGACATTTCTTCTATGTGCTGGCCGGCGAGGTGATGCTGCAGCTGGATGGCGAGCAGCATGTGCTCGGGGTCGGGCAGGGCCTGCATGTGCCGCCCGGTTCCACCCATCAGATGCACAACCTGTCCGAGATGGAAGCGCGCTTTCTGGTGATTTCCGCGCCGTTCGGCCGTAGCGAGGCAACACCCGACAAGGAGGCCGGCTGATGGCAACGCGCTATCTGGTAGTGGCGATGCGCAAGCCGGATTTTCCGGCCGATGTGGTGCAGCCGCATCGTGTATTTCTCGACACGCTGCGGGCGGCCGGGCAGCTGGAACTGACCGGCGGCTTCAGCGATGGCAGCGGTGGCGCGTACGTGTTGATCAACGTCGCCAGCCTGGAGGACGCGCAGCAGATCGTCGCGCGCGATCCATTGGCGCTGCGCGATGCCTCCACGCTGACCGTCCATGAGTGGAACACGCACTGAGCAGGTTGTCGCCATGAGCACGCCCATCGCCACTGCTGCGTCATTTACCGAGCAGGCGCTGCCGCCGTGGCGACGCGCAGTGCTCAAGGTCGGCAGCAGCCTGCTCGCCGCCGATGGCGGTGGCCTGTCGCCGCGTTTTGCGCTGGGGCTGGCGCAGTTTGTCTCGGCCAACCTGATGGCCGGGCGCGAGCTGGTGATCGTGTCGTCGGGTGCGGTGGCGGCCGGCCGCGCGATCCTGCCGAAGGCTGCCGAGGCCGGTGCGCCGATCGCCGCGCGCCAGGCGCTGGCTGCGCTGGGGCAGGCACAGTTGATCGCGCTCTGGCAGCGCTTCTTCGAGCGCCCGGTGGCGCAGGTGTTGCTCACCCACGACGACCTGCGTAACCGCCGCCGCTATCTCAACGCACGCGCCACCCTGGGCGAGTTGTTGCGGCTGGGCGCGTTGCCGGTGATCAACGAAAACGACACCGTGTCGGTGGACGAGCTCAAGCTGGGCGACAACGACAACCTGGCAGCGATCGTCGCCGCCCTGGTTGATGCCGATGCCTTGTTCATCGCCACCGATATCGACGGGTTGTACAGCGCCGACCCGCGCAGCAATCCGCTGGCGCGGCCGCTCGACGAGGTGGCCGAACTCACCGCCGAGGTGCTGGCGATGGCCGGCGGCAGCGGCAGCAGCGTGGGCACCGGCGGCATGCGCACCAAGCTGGAAGCCGCCGCAAAGGCCGGCGCGGCCGGCATCGAAACCTATCTGTTCAACGGCCGCAATGGCGATGTGGTGCGTGCCCTGGCGCAGGATCGCCTGCACGGTACGCGTATCCATGCCGCGCGCACGCGCATTGCCGCCCGCAAGTACTGGCTGCGTCACGCACCGGTGGAGGCGGGCGCAATCCTGATCGATGCCGGTGCCGCCGCCGCGCTGACCGACAAGGGCGCCTCGCTGCTGCCGGGCGGGGTGGCCGGTGCGCACGGCGACTTCCGGCGTGGCGACATGGTGGAGATCCGCCTGCGCGACGACGCCGGCGAGCGCTGCCTGGCACGTGGCGTCAGCCAGTATTCGGCCGTGGATATCCGCCGCATCGCCCGCCGCCACTCGCGCGAGATCGATAGCGTGCTCGGGTATAGCTATGGCGAGAACGTGGTGCATCGCGATGATCTGGTGCTTTTGTAGCGGGGATTGGGGAATCGGGATTGGGGATTGGCAAACGCATGTGCGCTGCGTTTCTCGAACCTCGCCTCCGTGTCCCTACGACTGATTCCCTTGTGGTGATAAAACGGTGTCGTCCGCTTTTGCCAATCCCCAATCCCGACTCCCCGATCCCGGCCCTCCAATGACCATCAAATCCCTCGCCCTGCAATGCCGTGATGCGGCGCAAGTACTGTCGCAACTGTCCGCGCAGGCCAAGCAGGCCTTGTTGGAGGCGATGGCTGCCGCGCTGGAAGCCGATGCCGCATCGATCCTTACCGCCAACGCGCGCGATCTTGAAGCCGCCCGCGCCAAGGGCACCGGCACGGCCATGCTCGACCGGCTGGCACTGGACGACAGGCGCCTGGCCGGCATCGCCGCAGCCTTGCGCGAGGTCGCGCAATTGCCCGATCCGGTCGGTCAGGTCACGCGCGAGGATGTTCGCCCCAATGGCATCGTCGTGCAGAAGGTGCGCGTGCCGCTGGGGGTGATCGCGATGATCTACGAAGCACGCCCGAATGTGACTGCCGATGCGGCAGCGTTGTGCATCAAGGCCGGCAACGGCGTGATCCTGCGGGGCGGTTCGGAAGCGATCCACTCCAATACCGCGATTGCGCGCGCCCTGCAGCGCGCCTTGCACGAGGCCGGCGTGCCGGAAGCGGCGCTGACGCTGGTCGAGGATCTACGCCGCGAGACCATGCTGGAGCTGCTGCAACTCAGCGATATCGTCGATCTGGCGATTCCGCGTGGTGGCGAAGGACTGATCCGCTTCGTCGCCGAGCATGCGCGCGTGCCGGTGATCAAGCATTACAAGGGCGTGTGCCATCTGTTCGTGGATGCGTCGGCGGACGTGGATCTGGCCGTGCGCTTGCTGGTCGATGGCAAGGCCAGCCGGCCATCGGCCTGCAATGCGCTGGAGACCTTGCTGGTGCATGCCGACATCGCCGCGCGTTTCCTGCCGGCGGCCGCGCAGGCCCTGCGCGACCGTAACGTGGAGCTGCGTGGCGATGCGGCAACGCGCGCACTGTTGCCGGATATCGGCGCCGCCAGCGACGACGATTACGCCGCCGAATTTCTCGACCTGATCCTTGCCATCCGCGTGGTGCCGGATCTGGACACCGCGCTGGCGCATATCCGCCAGTACGGCTCGGACCACACCGAGGTGATCGCCACGCGGGACGCCGCCAATGCCGAGCAGTTCGTGCAGTCGCTGCGCTCGGCCGTGGTGATGGTCAACGCGTCCTCGCG
Source organism: Xanthomonas arboricola pv. juglandis (assembly GCF_001013475.1). Taxonomy (GTDB): domain Bacteria; phylum Pseudomonadota; class Gammaproteobacteria; order Xanthomonadales; family Xanthomonadaceae; genus Xanthomonas; species Xanthomonas arboricola. The sequence continues at coordinate 1,028,536 of NZ_JZEF01000001.1, forward strand.
TTTCTCCGACGGCGGCGAGCTCGGCCTGGGTGCGGAGATCGGCATCTCCACCACGCGCCTGCATTCCTACGGCCCGATGGGCCTGGAAGCGCTCACCGTGGAGCGCTTCGTGGTGCGTGGCGAAGGCCAGGTACGCCATTGAAGTGGCATGCGTTGCCGGCTCAGTCCTGTGGCGCTGTGCATTGCAGCGCCACTGGCCGACATCGACTCGATCACGTGGCCCGCTTTTCTCCTCCAAGCACCGTGCTCATCCATTCATCGCTTGTTGGGGAAACGAAGCCAGTTCCTGACAGCCACACCTGTTTCCCCGCGCGGTCCCACTTTTCCATTTTTCTTTGAATTCGGCGGGATAGTCGTTTGCCCTGCAGGCGATATTGCACCAGGGGTCGCAGACATAGATGTCCGCGTCCCAATCTGTCATGTCCGAAGGCAAGGTGCCTGCGCGCGGCACTGGGCCGACGATCGCGGCGGTGTGCGCTGTTCCATTGAAGAAAGCAAGGCGTGCGATCTGGTTGTGATCTTGCTGCAAATAGTGGACGGCCAGGGTAGCCAGCTCACCACAGTTGTGCGCGTTCCCCTCCATGGCCGCCGACACCACATCCTCTTCCAGGTTATCCACCTGCTGTCGCATCCGGGCGATCTCTGCAGTCGCATTGTGGATTCGAACGGCGTCCTCAAAGCCAGCGTTTCTCTTTTTGTTGCTCGACTTCAAGCGGGGCGCTTTGTAGTACTCGGCCCTGACGGACTGCATGACCTCGCTGACAGCCCTAAGGCTCGGCGAGAGGGAGCGCTGTCTTGAAGACGATCTGCTCGCACTCCTGCGATGGCTCGCGCTGCTCAGTCCTGCCAGCACGCCATCTTCGTGGTCGGGGCTGTTGACACGCTGTGGAGTGCTGCCCGCTGGCGGCTGCTGGGCCGGAGAACTTTCGGTATATGTGAATCTTCCCGACTGGACACGATCGACGGAACCGCAAATACCCATGGATGAGCACCTGATTGTTAAAGGCCGCTCCATCATGTGCGGGAACATCCCTTTCGAAAAATGGAAGCGCGAAGCGATCGACTTGCGTGCGAATCGTGGATATCAGCATCGCCTCCAGCACGCGATGCGCGAGCAATGGAAAATAATTCGCTGCTGATCGTTGGGTGTGATCGCGCGCGACTTGGCGGCAGTGATGCGCTGGTCATTGTTCTCGCCAGGCCTTCGCGGCTGCCAGCTGAGCGATACATGGACTCCGTTGGTTCAGATGCCGGGGCCGCGCCTTGCGGTTGGCCCGCGTGTTCCCATCCCGCCAACCACGACCTTTGACACTCCCCCGGCAGGCCGCGTCCTGCCTACAGTCGAGGACTGCCCCCGCACGTTCCGGAGTCGTCGATGCGCCGTTTTGCCGCCTGCCTGCTCGCCACCGCCATTGCCGCCGCCACCGGCGGCGCGCTGGCGCAAACCTCGCCGATGACGCCGGACATCACCGGCAAGCCGTTCGTGGCCAGCGATGCCGCCAACGACTACATCAAGCGCGAGGTGATGATCCCGATGCGCGACGGGGTCAAGCTGCATACGGTGATCGTGCTGCCCAAGGGCGCACGCAACGCACCGATGGTGCTGACGCGCACCCCGTACAACGCCAGTGGGCGCACCGAGCGCATGGCCTCGCCGCATATGAAGGACCTGCTCGCACAGGGTGATGACGTGTTCGTGGAAGGCGGCTACATCCGCGTGATCCAGGACGTGCGCGGCAAGTACGGCTCGGAAGGCGATTACGTGATGACCCGGCCGCTGCGCGGTGCGCTCAATCCCAGCGAGGTGGACCATGCCACCGATGCCTGGGACACCATCGACTGGCTGGTGAAGAACGTGAAGGAGTCCAACGGCAGGGTCGGCATGATCGGCTCGTCCTACGAAGGTTTCACCGTGGTGATGGCGTTGACCAACCCGCATCCGGCGCTCAAGGTCGCAGTGCCGGAAAGCCCGATGATCGACGGCTGGATGGGCGACGACTGGTTCAACTATGGTGCGTTCCGCCAGGTCAACTTCGACTATTTCACCGGCCAGCTCACCCAGCGCGGCAAGGGCATCGGCATCGCGCGCCAGGGCCATGACGACTACAGCAACCTGCTGCGTGCCGGCTCGGCGGGGGATTTCGCCAAGGCCGCCGGCCTGGAGCAGCTGCCGTGGTGGCACAAGCTCACCGAACACGCCGCCTACGACACGTTCTGGCAGGAGCAGGCGCTGGACAAGGTGATGGCGCGCACCCCGCTCAAGGTGCCGACCATGTGGCTGCAGGGGCTGTGGGACCAGGAGGACATGTGGGGCGCGATTCATAGCTACGCGGCGATGGAGCCGCGCGACAAGGGCAATACGCTCAACTACCTGGTGATGGGCCCGTGGCGGCACAGCCAGGTCAACTACGACGGCAGCGCGCTGGGCGCATTGAATTTCGACGGCGATACCGCGCGCCAGTTCCGTCACGACGTGCTGCGCCCGTTCTTCGACCAATACCTGGTCGATGGCGCGCCCAAGGCGAGCACGCCGCCGGTGTTCATCTACAACACCGGAGAGAATCACTGGGACCGTCTGCAGGCCTGGCCGCGCAGCTGCGCCAAGGGTTGTGCCGCGGCCAGCAAACCGCTGTACCTGCAGGCCGGCGGCAAGCTGTCGTTCCAGCGGCCGGCGGCGGGGCAGCCGGGCTTCGAGGAATACGTGGCCGACCCGGCCAAGCCGGTGCCGTTCGTGCCGCGCCCGGTGGACTTCGGCGATCGCAGCATGTGGACCACCTGGCTGGTGCAGGACCAGCGCTTCGTCGACGGCCGCCCGGATGTGCTGACCTTCGTCACCGAACCGCTGACCGAACCCCTGCAAATCGCCGGCGCACCGGAAGTGCATCTGCAGGCCTCCACCAGCGGCAGCGACAGCGACTGGGTGGTGAAACTGATCGACGTGTATCCCGACGAGATGGCGTCCAGTCCCAAGATGGGCGGCTACCAGCTGCCGGTGTCGCTGGCGATCTTCCGCGGCCGCTATCGCGAGAGTTTCAGCACGCCCAAGCCGCTGGCGTCCAATCAGCCGCTGGCGCTCCAGTTCGGCCTGCCGACCGCCAACCACACCTTCCAGCCGGGCCACCGGGTGATGGTGCAGGTGCAGTCCAGCCTGTTTCCGCTGTACGACCGCAACCCGCAGACCTACGTGGACAACATCTTCTTCGCCAAGCCCGGCGATTATCGAAAGGCCACCCAGCGCATCTATGTGAGCCCCGAGCAGCCCAGCTACATCAGTCTGCCGGTACGTTGACCGCGCGGGCGCCGCGTGGCGGCGGCGCCCAGACGTCTTCCAGCAACTGCGGGCGGCAGGCCACCCAGGCTGCCGCCAGTTGCAGCAGGATGCAGATCACCAGGAAGGCGAATGGCGAGGTCCAGCCGCCGTGGTGGGCGTGCAGCCAGCCGAACAGGAACGGTCCCAGGCAGCTCATCGCATAGCCCATGCCCTGCGAAAACCCGGACAGGGCGGCCGAGCCGGCCGCGGTGCGGCTACGCTGGTTGACCAGCACCAATGCCAGCGGAAACGTGCTCGGCCCCAGGCCGAGCAGGGTCACCCACAGGATCGGCGCGGCCAATGGCGCCCACCACAGCCCGGCGAACGCGACCAGATGGCAGGCCGCGCACAGCAGCACGATCGGAAACGGGTTGCGCATGCGCACTGCCAGCGCCGGCATGGTCAAGGCACCGACCATGCCCAGTGCGGCGAACAACGCCACCATGGTGCCGCCGAACGCGGGCGAGGCGCCGGCTTCGCGCAGCAGGGTCGGCAACCAGGTGAACATCGAATAGGTGACCAGCGAGGTCATGCCGAAGGTCATCGCCATGCTCCAGCCCAGGGCGGTGCGTGCCACGCGGCCCTCGGCTTCGGGCGTGGGCGTGACCGGTGCCGGTCCGGTCGCGCGGAGACGGCGGTGGTTGGTGTGCACCATGGCCCAGGCCACCAGTGCCAGCAGCGCCGGCAACACCCACACCACCATCGAGCTGCGCCAGCCCAGCGCATCGGCCACCGGTACCGCCAGCAGTGCCGGCAGCAGGGTGCCGACCTGCAGCACGGTGATGTAGAGCGTGCTGACGCCGCCGACGCGATCGCCGAAATAGCGCTTCACCAGCGGCGGCAGCACCACGTTGCCCATGCCCATGCCGGCCAGCGCCACCAGCGATCCGATGAACAGTCCGGTGGTCTGGGGCAACAGCGGGCGCAACACCAGGCCGAGGGTGGCCAATGCCATCGACAGCAGTGCCGTGCGCAGCAGGCCGAAGCGGCGCAGCAACGCCGGCGTGGCAACCCCGGTCAATGCGAATGCCGCGGTCGGCAACATGCCGAGCGCGCCCATGGTGGGCGCGCCGAATGCGTACTCGTCGGCAATGCGTTCCAGCAGCGGCGTCAACGAGGTCACCGCGGTGCGCAGATTGAAGGCGGACAACAAAATGGCAGCCAGCACCAGGCCGCGACCACGCAACCGGGCGGACGGGGAGGCAGCGGCAATGACAACAGACATGACAGACCATCCGCACTGCGCACCTGCATGCGCCAGCGCCTGAAAACACAAAACCGGCACGAGGCCGGTTTTGTGTTTTGAAACTGGTCGGGGAGACAGGATTCGAACCTGCGACCTCTACGTCCCGAACGTAGCGCTCTACCAGACTGAGCTACACCCCGAAGGAGCCGCGTATGTTACATAGGGAATGCCAGATCGGCAAGCATCTATCGAAAATATTTTTTACCGATGCGGCTGGCCACGCTCGGGCTCGCGTGCTTCGAACCACATGCCGTTGAGCACCGCAGCCAGTGCGGCCAGACCGGTGCCGAGGATCCAGGCGAAATACCACATTGTCATTCTCCTTGAGTCGTTGAAATACGTGAGACGTTGAAGGCCCGCCGCGGGCGCCATGCGCGCAGCAGCGCAGCGGGGCTTGCTCAGTAGGCGTTTGGATTGGCCGACAGTTCGTCGGCGGTGACCTTGCCCTTGAGCACGCGATAGACCCAGCTCGTATAGACCAGCACGATCGGCATGAACAGCGTGGTCGCCAGCAGCATGATCCACAGCGTCAGGCGGCTGCTGGAGGCATCCCACAGCGTCAGGCTTGCGCTCGGTGCGGTGGACGAGGGCAGCAGGAACGGGAACAACGCAAAGCCGACGGTGAAGACGATGCCGACGATGGCGCAACCCGACGCGATGAATGCCAGGCCGCCGCGACGTACGCGCAAGAGCAGCGCACTCATCGCAAGCCCGATCAGGCCGACCAGCGGTGCGATCAAGGTGGCCGGCATGCTGCTGTAGTTGTGCAGCCAGCCGCCGGCCGCGGTGAGTGCGGCGGTCTTGGCCAGTGGATTGGTCGGCGCATCGGTGGCCAGCACCGAGGTCACTGCATACCCCGGCAGACCCAGCGCCACCCACGCACCGGCGGCCGCAAACAACGCCACCGCGCCGAGCGCGGCGATGCTGCCGAAACGCGCGGCGCGCGCGGCCACCGGTCCGTCGGTCTTGAGCACCAGCATCGCTGCGCCGTGCGCCATCAGCATGGCCACGCTGAGCAGGCCGGCGAGCAGCGCGAACGGTGTCAGCAGTCCGAACAGGTTGCCGGTGTAGAAGATGCGCATGCTGTCGTCGAAGTGGAACGGCACACCGAGCAGCACGTTGCCGACCGCCACGCCCATGATCAGCGCCGGAATGCAGCCGCCGACGAACAACGCCCAGTCCCAGTTGTTGCGCCAGCGCTGGTCGACCAGCTTGCCGCGGAACTTGAAGCCGACCGGGCGCAGGATCAGTGCGAACAGAATCAGGAACATCGCCAGGTAGAAGCCGGAAAAACTCACCGCATACAGCGGCGGGAATGCGGCGAAGATCGCGCCGCCGCCCAGGATCAGCCACACCTGGTTGCCTTCCCAGACCGGGCCGATGGTGTTGATCACCAGCCGCCGTTCGGCATCGTTGCGGGCAACCAGCGGCAGCAAGGTGCTGACGCCCAGGTCGAAGCCGCCCATCACCGCGTAACCGGACAGCAATACGCCAAGCAACAGCCACCAGATCACGCGCAGTGTGGTGTAGTCGAGCAAGATGAAATCCATGGTGTCTCTCCTGGCTTACGGTGCGCCGCCGGCCAGCGCGCCGGTGCTCAGTGGGGCGTTGGGTGAGGACGCGTGGGGCGAGTCGTTGTGCGGTGCCGGGGTGCGGTGCGTCGGCTGGAACAGCGCATCCGGGCCCTTGCGGATCGTCTTCAGCGACAGCTTGATCGCGATCACCAGCAGCGTGGTGTACAGCGCGGTGAAGCCGACCAGGGTCAACACGATCTCGTACAGGTCCAGTCCCGATGCGGCATAGAAGGTCGGCAGGACGCCTTCCACCGCCCACGGCTGGCGGCCGTATTCGGCCACGAACCAGCCGCACTCGATCGCGATCCACGGCAGCGGCAAGGTCCATAGTGCCACCGTCAGGAACCAGCGTTTGTCCTGGAAGTTGTGCTTGCAGGCGAACCAGAACGCGATGGCGAAGAACGCAATCAGGTAGATGCCGATGGCGGCCATGATGCGGAAGGTCCAGAACAGCGGCAGCACCCGCGGCACGGTGTCCATCGCGGCCTGGGCGATCTGCTGCGGCGTGGCATTGCCGATATCGTCGCGATAGCGCTTGAGCAGCAGGCCGTGGCCCAGATCCTGCCAATGCGCATCGAAGACCTTGCGCGCTTCGGCATCGTCCTTGTTGGCGCGGATGCGTTGCAGCGCGCCGTAGGCGATCTGGCCGCCGCGGATGCGATGCTCGGCACGGCCGACCAGTTCCAGGATGCCGGGGATCGGCTGGTCCAGCGAACGTGTGGCGATCAAGCCCATCAGGTACGGGATCTTGACCGCGTAGTCGTTGCGATGGGTCTGCTGGTTGGGAATGCCGAATGCGGTGAAGTCGGCCGGCGCGGCTTCGGTTTCCCACATCGCCTCGATCGCCGCCAGTTTCATTTTCTGATGCTCGTTGGCGGCATAGCCGCTCTCATCGCCGAGCACCACCACCGACAGCGAGGACAACAGGCCGAACGCGGCAGCCACCGCGAACGAGCGCCGCGCCATGTCCACATGCTTGCCGCGCAGCAGATAGAGCGCGCTGATCGCCATCACGAACACCGCACCGAGCACGTAGCCGGCGCTGACGGTATGCACGAACTTGGCCTGCGCCACCGGGTTGAACAGCACCGCCATGAAATCGACCACTTCCATGCGCATGGTGTCCGGGTTGAACACCGCGCCGGTCGGATTCTGCATCCAGCCGTTGGCGATCAGGATCCACAGTGCCGAGAAGTTGCTGCCCAGCGCCACCAGCCAGGTGGTGGCCAGATGCTGCACCTTGCTCAGCCGGTTCCAGCCGAGGAAGAACAGGCCCAGGAAGGTCGCTTCCAGAAAGAACGCCATCAGCCCTTCGATCGCCAGCGGCGCACCGAAGATGTCGCCGACGTAATGGCTGTAGTAGGACCAGTTCATGCCGAACTCGAACTCCATCACGATGCCGGTGCCCACACCCATGGCGAAGTTGATGCCGAACAGCACGCCCCAGAACATGGTCATGCGCCGCCAGATGTCCTTGCCGGTCATCACATAGACGCTCTCCATGATGCCGAGCAGGAACGACAGGCCCATGGTCAGCGGCGGAAAGATGAAGTGGTACATCGCGGTGACTGCGAACTGCAGCCGCGACAGTTCAACAACTGTCGAGTCGATCATGGCGGATGGGCCTGGTTGGGTGTCGATGAAGGAATGCAGCCGATCATCTGCGCATGCCGCGACCCGCGCGTTGATCCAGATCAATGCCGAGGGGGGCGGGTGCGGCACAATGCGCAGCCCGTAGCGGGAAGTGGCGACTTACAATCGCTTGCAACACGATGTCTTCCTTGAGAGCGATGTGAGCCAGCCCAGCGTGCGAGCCAGCGAAACGCCAGCCCAGCGCCGTCAACGCGGCCAATGGCTGGATGCCCTGGCGACCCCGGCCACGCGTGCGCGGCGCCTGGCCGGCGTGGCGGTGGCGGCGGCCGGCGTGCTGCTGCTGGCGCAGGCGGCGGCGATCGCGTGGTTGCTGCAGGCGGTGCTGGTGCAGCATCTGGCGCTGGCGCAATTGCGCGACGTGGGGGCGGGGCTGGTAGCTGCGCTGGTAGGGCGCGCGGTGCTCAACGCCTGGGCGCAGTCGCTGACCGGCGAGGTGGCCGATGTGGCCAAGCGCGAACTGCGTGCCCGCATCGCGCGCCGTCTGGTGCAGCACGGGCCGGTATGGCTGCGCCGGCAACGCAGCGGCGAACTGGGCGAATTGAGCCTGGCGCACACCGATGCGCTGGAGGGCTACTTCGTCGGCTACCAGCTCGCACGCACCGAAATGACGCTGGTGCCGCCGTTGATCCTGATCGCGGTGTTTTCGGTCGACTGGGTGGTGGGCCTGGTGTTGCTGCTGACCGCACCGCTGATTCCGTTCTTCATGATGCTGGTGGGCTGGGGTGCCGAAGCCGCCGGGCGCGACCAGCTGAGCGAACTGGCACGCATGGGCGGGCACTTTGCCGATCGCCTCAAGGGCCTGGGCCTGCTGCGCGTGTATGGCCGCGGCGAAGCCGAGTTGAGCGGCATTGCCGCCGCAGCCGAAGGCGTGCGCGAACGCTCGCTCAAGGTACTGCGCATCGCCTTCCTGTCGTCCACGGTGCTGGAATTCTTCGCCTCGGTGAGCGTAGCGATCGTGGCGCTGTATTTCGGCCTGACCTATCTGGGCATGCTGGACCTGCACGGCTTGCCGACCCTGGGCGTGGGCATGTTCTGCCTGCTGCTGGCGCCGGAATTCTTTGCGCCGTTGCGGCGGCTGGCCGCGCACTACCACGACCGTGCCAATGCCCTGGCGGCGGTGGCCGAAGCCGAGCGCCTGCTGGAAGGATTCGAGCCGCCATCGGCAACGCTACCGGTGACCGCGCCCCTCTTGCGCGCACTGGAACCGGCCCAGGCGCACGGCCCGCTGCTGCAGGCGCGCGCTCTTGCGCTACGGCCGCCGGGCGCGCCACACACGGTGGTCGCGGATTTTTCGCTGACCCTGCAGCCCGGGCAGCGCGTGGCGGTGATCGGTGCCAGCGGCAGCGGCAAGAGCACCTTGCTGGAGGGCCTGGCCGGCTGGCTTGCGCCGGAGGCCGGCAGCGTGCTGCTGCGTCCGGGGGCCCGCATCGGCTATGCCACGCAGCGGCCGTATCTGTTTCACGGCAGCATCGCCGACAACCTGCGCCTGGCCGATCCGCAGGCCGGCGCCGCGCGACTGCATGCGGTGGCCGACGCCGCACAGGTGATGCGCTTCGCTGCGCAGCTGCCTGCGGGCCTGGACACGCAGATCGGCGAACGCGGCTTCGGGCTGTCCGGTGGTGAAGCGCGGCGGGTGGCCCTGGCGCGGCTGTTGCTGCGCGAGCCGGACCTGTTGCTGCTGGACGAACCCACCGCCTTTCTCGATCCGGACACCGAAGCGGCGTTGCTGCGCACCTTGGGTGGGTTCGCACGCGGCCGCGCGGTGGTGCTGGCCACGCACAGCGCTGCGGTGATGCGATGGGCCGATACGGTGATCGATCTGCGCGGCGCCACCGTCGTAACGGAGCTGCCATGAACGGCACACAGCCCGACCGTCTGCGCGATGTGTTCGGCCGGCATGCCTGGCGCCTGCTGCTGTCGGCGGTGCTGGTGCTGGTGACCATGCTGGCAGGCGTGGGCCTGCTCGGCGTGTCGGGCAGTTTCCTGACCGCCGCCGCCTTGGCCGGTGTCGCGGGCATGGGCACCGGCTTCAATTTCTTTTCGCCCTCGGCCGGCATTCGCGCGCTGACCTTCGCGCGTATCGTCTCGCGTTATGGCGAAAAATTGATCGGCCACGACGCCACGCTGCGCATCGCCCGCGATCTGCGCGTGTGGTTCTTCCGCCGCGCGTTGCCGCTGGCGCCGGGCCGCCTGTCGGCCACGCGCACCGGCGATCTGCTGGCGCGGTTGATGTCCGACATCGGCGAGGTCGATGGCGTGAGCGTGCGCGCGTTGGCGCCGTTGAGCGCATTGCTCGGCATCTGGGTGGCCGGCGTGGTGGCAGCGGCGCTGATCTATCCGCCGGCCGGCGTGTTGCTGGTGGTGGTTGGCGTGGTCATCGGCGGCGTGGTGCCGTGGCAGGTGGCGCGCGGCGGTGCGCAGCGCGAACAGCTGCGCGCCCGGCAACGCACCGCCTTGCGCACGCAGGCGTTCGAGGGGCTGGAAGGTGCGGCCGATCTCGCTGCGGTGGATGCGCAAGGTGCCTGGCTGCATCAGGTCGATGCAACGGCGGCGGCGGTGGTCGATGGCGATCGCCTGCAACGCCGTCGCCTGATCGGCGGCAATCTGCTGCATGCGGTCTGCGGCGGTATCGGTCTGGCCGGCATGTTGTGGCTTGGGTTGAGCGCGGCAGAACGCGGATTGATCGCTGCGGAAATGGCGGCCGGGCTGGTGTTCCTGACCATGGCGCTGCTGGAGGTCTGGGCCGGCGCCGGGCTCGCCTTGCAGGCGCTGCAGAGCGCGCGCGTTGCGGCCAGGCGCCTGCAGTCCATCGTCGAACAGGCGCCGTCGGTCGTCGATCCGTCGCAGCCAGTGGATGCGCCACGCAGCGGCACGCTGCGCCTGCAACAGGTCAGTTTTGCGTGGCCGGGCAGTGGACGTGCGCTGCTGCAGGCGCTTGATCTGAGCCTGGCGCCTGGCGAGCGCATCGCCATCAGCGGCGACAGCGGCAGCGGCAAGAGCAGCTTGTCCGCAGTGCTGTTGCGGCTGTGGGACCCGCAGGCCGGGCAGGTGACCTACGCCGATATCGACCTGCGCCACTTCGCGCAGGCGCAATGGCATCAACGCATCGCCTGGCTGCCGCAGAATGCCCCGGTGTTTGCCGGCACGGTGCGCGACAACCTGCGCATCGGCGATGCCGGCGCAGGCGATGCGGCCATGTGGAACGCGCTGGACCAGGTGCGTCTGCGCGCCTGGGCCACCGCGCAGAACGGCCTGGACACCTGGGTCGGCGAAAACGGCGCCACGCTCTCGGCCGGCCAGGCGCGCCGGCTGGCGCTGGCGCGCGCCTTGCTGCGCGAGGCGCCGATCCTGCTGCTGGATGAACCCACCGACGGCTTGGATGTGGATACCGCGCACGCCCTGCTGCTGGATCTATCGGCCGCGCTGGGCGAACGCAGCCTGGTGATGATCACCCACGACAGCGTGCCCGATGGCGTGGTGCAGCGACGCTATCGCCTGCGGGCCGGTGCGCTGGAGCCGTTGGCCTGAGGATGCTGTTGCCGGTTCGCACTGACCGGTTGTGCGCATGTATCACGCAGGCGCCGCTCACCCCAGCAATGCGTGGAGTGCTGCCATCAGCGCAGGTTGGCGGCATGCCCAATACAAGGCGGCGACGTTCGCTACGACAGTGATCCAGAACCGCGGCTGGAAGGCTGCCTTGCTGGATTTATGCCGGAACAGCGCCTGCGCCAGCAACGCGCCCGGCCACCCGCCGAGCAGTGCGATGAGGTGCAGGGTGGCTTCCGGTGTGCGTTGCCGGCCGCGTTGGGCCGCGCTCTTGTCGAGCCGGTAGACCAGCATCGCCAGCATGCTTGCAGCCGCGTACCACAGCGCCAGCAGCGCCGGCAGGCGACCTGCAACCACCATCGTTGCCATGCCGATTACAAACAGCAGCGCCAGCGTCTTGCGCGGCAGGCTCTGCTGCCGTGACGGACCACGCCGCCGTTGCGCAGGTCTGGAAATCAGCAAGCGTCCAGGAAGTTGCGTACCGCCGGCCCGAAGCGTGCGAAATCGACCAGGAAGGCATCGTGGCCTTGTGGCGAATCCAGCCCGATGAAGTGTGCATCGGCACCGCCGGCGCGCAGGCCTTCGGCGATCTGTTCCTGCTGCTGCACCGGGAACAGGATGTCGGTGTTGGCACCGATCGCCAGCGCCCGCGCGATGCGGATCTGCGCCAGTCCGGCCAGCACCGTGGCGTCGGTCGAGATGCCTGTATCCGGCTTGGCGGCGACAGCAGCGTTGTCGGCCTGCGTGCCATCGACCCGCGCGTCGATGGCCGGGCTGTTGTCGACATACTCGGCCAGATCGAACCAATCCATCGAGCGGCTCAGATACAGGTAGCAGTTGGGATCGAAGAAGCGCACGAAGCGGCGCGCATGGCCTTCCAGATAACTTTCGACCTGGAATTCCAGGCCGAACGGATCGTCGGCGGCCTGTTCGGAATCCAGCCGCACGCGGCCGAAACGGCCGTCCCATTCCAGTGCCGAGCGGTAGGTGATCACGCCGAGTTTGCGCGCCATGCGCATGCCCGATTCCGGGTAATGCGTGTCGTCGTAGTGGCCGCCGTTCCAGTGCGGATCCAGGCGGATGGCTTCGCGCTGCAGCGAGCGGATCGCGATCGAGAACGGCAGCGCCTGCGCACTGCCGGAGATATTGATATGGCTGCGCGCGATGCCGGGGTGGCGCAGCAACAACGCCAGTGCGGTCATGCCGCCCATCGAGTTGCCGATCAGGCAGGCCAGTTGCTCGATGCCCAACGCGCGCACCACGTCGGCTGCGGCATCGGCCACATCTTCGATCGACAGTTCCGGGAAACCCAGGCGATACCGCGTGCCGGTGGCAGGGTCGATCGACGCCGGGCCGGTCGAGCCCTTGCAGCTGCCCAAGGAATTGACGCAGACCACGAACCAGCGTTCGGTATCGATTGGCTTGCCCGGCCCGAGCATCGCTTCCCACCAGCCCGGCTCGGGATTGGCCTGATTTGCCGCGGCATGCGCATTCGGCGACAGACCAGTGACGATCAACACCGCATTGCTGAGATCGGCTGCCAGCGTGCCCCAGGTTTCGTAGGCGACACGCGCCTGCATCAGCACACCACCGCGCTTCATCGGAAACGGCGAGGTCAGCGCGTGGAACAGCGTGCCGGGGGGAATGAATTCAGTCATGCGGCAATTCTATCTGCCATGGCAGGTGCCGGGGTGCAGGATGGGATTCGGGAATTGGGAATCGGGAATCGGTTTGAGTCGTTGCTCTGTGTGATGCCACTCTGCAGAGCGGCGGATCTGCGGCTTGGTTGCAGGGCCCTTGCCGCCCACCATCGCAGGACACGCCGCAAGTACGTCCCTGTAGGCTCTGGTGCGGCATTCATGCCGCGTAAGGTCCCGCGAAGATGGGCGCGCAAGGACTGGTGGAGATGGTCGGTGTGCGTGGTTTTCAGCAAAACAATCAGCACACCGTCTGGTGCGGTATCCTTGCCCTCGACGTTGCGAGTTTGCTGCAGGGCCCTTGCCCGCCCACCATCGCAGGACACGCCGCAAGTACGTCCTTGTAGGCTCTTACGCGGCATCCATGCCGCGTAAGAGCCCGCGAAGATGGGCGGGCAAGGACCAGTGGAGATATTGGGTGTGCAGGGTTTTCAACACCGCAGCCGACTCACTCCGGTGCGGTGTCATCGTTGATTGCGTCGCGTCGACACGTGGCGGCCAATCAGCGACCGATCACCAGCTCCACCGGCGCGGCAGTGGGCAGTTCCACCATCACCGGCACGCTCTCGACATCGTCGGCCTGGCGCATCGCGTTGCCGCTGCGCGACAGCCGTGCCAGCACCTGCACGGTGTCCAGCGACGACAGCGTGCGCGTCGGCATCGGGCTGTCGCCGTCGTCCAGGGTGATGGTCAACGGCAGCTCGCTTAGCGCGTGTTTTTCCACCGCCACCGGCATCGGCGTGTCGGCGGCGCGCGCAATCACGAAGACGCTGGTGTCGCCCGGCAACCCGGTGCGTTTGGCGAACTCGGCATCCAGCGTCACGCGCACCTGGATGCGTTTGCCGCTGGCTGCATCGGCGGCAGGCGTAGCCGGCGTCTGGATCGGCGCCAGCCTGGCTTCCTGGCGCGCGGCGTTGATCTGTTCCAGCAGGCCGGGACGGGTAGAGGCATCCACCACGCGCAGCAACGGCTCCCAGGTCTCGCTGGCCTTGGCCGGCTGACCGGCCTGGCGCTGCACCACGCCCAGGAACCAGCGTGCGCGTTGATGGTTCGGTTGCACCGCCAGCGCTTGTTCCAGCAGCCGCATGGCCTGCGGATCCGGGCGCCCGCTGTCGTCGGCGAGCATGCGCGACTGTGCGGCAGCCACCAGCACATCCGGCTCTTCCGGACGCAGCACGACCGCGCGCGCAAACGCATCGCGCGCTTCGGCGAATTTCTGTTGGCTGGACAGCGAGCGCCCCAGCAACACCCAGCCTTCGGTCTGATCGGGATTGCGCGCCAGTGCGGCGCGCAGTTGCACGATAGCTTCATCCAGCGAGCGTGGCGTGGCCGGCCGCTCGGCCGGCGCCTGAATTGCGCTCGGTGTGCCGACCAGCCAGTACAGCGCCGCGCTCGCCGCCAGCAGCAACACCGCGATGCTGGCGGTCAGCCCGCGCGCCTCGCGCCACAGCGGCCGCAGCGCCACACCAAAGACGAGCAGGGCCAGCACCACCACCGCAATGACGAAGCCGGCCATCACCACTCCTGCTCATCGGCGGGCAGGGCGGGCGCAGCCACGCTGCGTCGGCGCACCAGCAACACAATGGCGCCAGCGCCCAGCAACAGCACCAGCAGCGGGCCGAACCACAGCAGCCAGGTGCGCGATTCCACGCGCGGGCGGTACAGCACGAACTCGCCATAGCGTGCGACCAGGAACTGGCGGATCTGCGCATCGCTGCGGCCTGCGTGCATCAGCGCCAGCACTTCGCGGCGCAGGTCCTGGGCGATCTGCGCATTGGAGTCGGCCAGCGACTGGTTCTGGCACTGCACGCAGCGCAGCTCGGCGGTGAGCGCATGGAAGCGCGCCTCTTCCTCGGCCGAGGCGTAGCGCAGCGGCGCCGGGTCGCCGACCGGCTGGGCCAGGGCCAGCCAGGGCAACATCAGCAGCGTCAGCAGCCAGGCGCGCATCATTGCGTGGCGTGCAGGTCCGGTGCGGCACTGGGCGAGCGCTCGATCTTGCTCAGCACCGGAATCAGCTGCGTGTCGATGATGGATTGGGTGAGCATGCCGCTGTACTTCCAGCGCACCACGCCGCGCCCGTCGACCAGAAAGGTCTCCGGCGCCGCAGCGATGCCGAAGTCGATCGCGGTACGGCCGTCTTTGTCGGCGACTACCAGCAGATACGGGTTGCCCAGCTGTTCGAGCCAGCGCAGCGCATCGTTGCGCTCGTCCTTCCAGTTGTAGCCGATCACGCGCACGCGCTTGGTCAGCGCAAAGCGGCTCAGCACCGGGTGCTCCTCGCGGCAG
The DNA here is from genome assembly GCF_001013475.1 of Xanthomonas arboricola pv. juglandis. Lineage (GTDB taxonomy): Bacteria > Pseudomonadota > Gammaproteobacteria > Xanthomonadales > Xanthomonadaceae > Xanthomonas > Xanthomonas arboricola. The sequence continues at coordinate 1,043,848 of NZ_JZEF01000001.1, forward strand.
GCCGGGCACCAGCTACCCCACACGTTGATGATGTACGGCGCGCCGCGCAGTTCGCGCGCATGCACCACGATGCTGGGGTCGTGCAGCAGCGGCAGTGCGAACTCCGGCGCCGGCTTGCCGATCAGCGCAGAGGGCAGGGCATCGCGATCGTCCTGACCGGAGCGCACCACCGCATAGACCAGCAGCGCTGCCAGTGCGAGCAGCAGCACGATGGCACCTACCAGAACCGCAGTAGGCAGGCGGGGTGAACGTGACTCAACCATCTTGGATCTCCGGAGAACAAAAAAAACGCCGGTCGGCCGCGGTGACCAGGCCGCCAAGCGCCATCAGCAGCGCCCCCAGCCAGATCCAGCGGACGAACGGTTTGAGGTGGACGCGGACCGCCCAGGCCTGGTTGCCCAGGGGTTCGCCAAGCGCGACATACAGGTCGCCGAACGGGCCGGGACGGATCGCCGCTTCGGTCAAGATCTGCCCGCCGCTGGCGTAGCGGCGTTTTTCCGCATGCATCAGGCCGACCGGCGCATCGTCCTTGAACACCTGCAGATTGGCACGGTCGGAGACGTAATTGGGCCCGCGCAGCTCTTCGACATTATCGAAGTGCAGCGCGTAGCGGCCGATCTGCATCTGCTGCCCGGGCGCCAGTGCGACCTCGCGCTGCAGGCTCAGTGATTCCACCAGCAACGCACCGGCCAGGAACACCGCCACGCCCAGATGCGCCAGCAGCATGCCCAGCATTTCGGCGGTGAGCTTGCGGCCCTTGGCTGCGCGCCGCGTCCACAGGAAGCGCAGCGTGCCCAGCAGCACCCAGGCCGCGCCGGCCACGCCGAGTGCCGCCTTCCACTGACCCTGCGGCGCGGCGAACCAGGCCAGCACGCCTGCGGCAACCGCCAGGCCTGCCCATTGTGCGAGCATCGCCAGCGGACGCGAGGCCTGCTCGCGCTGCCAGCGGGTCAGCGGGCCGAACGGCAACAGCGCCACCAGCGGCGCCATCAGCACCAGGAACAAGGTGCCGAAGTAGGGCGGCCCCACCGACAGCTTGCCCATGCCCAAGGCGTCGGCCAGCAGCGGATACAGCGTGCCCAGCAAGACCATCGCGCAGGCGCAGGCGAGCAGCAGGTTGTTCAACAGCAGCAAGGTTTCGCGCGAGCTGCCGGCGAACGCGCGGCGCGGATCATCGACCAGCGACAGGCGCGGTGCACGCAACGCGTACAGCAGCAGCGAACCACCGACCACCGCCAGCAGGAACACCAGGATGAACAGGCCGCGCGACGGGTCGGCCGCAAACGCATGCACGCTGGTCAGCACGCCCGAGCGCACCAGGAAGGTGCCCAGCAACGACAGCGAAAAGGCGGCGATCGCCAGCAGCAAGGTCCAGCTGGCGAAGCTGCCGCGCTTTTCGGTGACCGCCTGCGAATGCAGCAAGGCGGTGCCCACCAGCCACGGCATGAAACTGGCATTTTCCACCGGGTCCCAGAACCACCAGCCGCCCCAGCCCAGCTCGTAATACGCCCACCAGCTGCCGAGCGCGATGCCGACGGTGAGCATGGCCCAGGCCACATTGGTCCATGGCCGCGTCCAGCGCAGCCAGCGCGCATCCATGCGGCCTTCCAGCAACGCAGCGATGGCGAAGGCGAACGGCACCGCAAAGCCGACATAGCCGCAATACAGCATCGGCGGATGGATGATCAGCCCCGGGTCCTGCAACAGCGGATTCAGATCGGCGCCTTCCAGCGGCACCGGCAACAAGCGCGCAAACGGGTTGGAGGTGAACAGCAGAAAGGCCAGGAAGCCGATGCTGACCAGCGCCATCACCCCGAGCACGCGCGCCACCACCTGCATGGGCAACTGCCGCGACCACAGCGCCACCGCACCGGTCCACAGCGCCAGCACCAAGGTCCACAGCAGCAACGAGCCTTCGTGCGCGCCCCACACCGCCGAATAGCGGTACATCACCGGCAGCAGGCTGTTGGAATTCTCGGCGACATAGCGCACCGAAAAATCCTGCACCAGGAAGGCATGCGTCAGCAGTGCGAAGGCCGCTGCGATCAGGCCCAGCTGCAGCAACGCGGCCGGCCGCGCGACCGCCATCCAGCTGCTGCGCCCACGCTGCGCACCAGCCAGCGGCAGCGCGGCCTGCATCAAGGCCACCAGCAACGCCAGGATCAGCAGGAACGTTCCGAGCTCAGGCAGCATCGGGTCGGCGCATCGGTAGGCATGCAGTGGTGCGAGGCTTGCGGGCGCAGGGCAGAAGCGTCATCTATGCAGCGTCCACGCGCGCCTGCCGGTGCACAGCAAGGCAACCACTGTCCGAACCACCACCGTGCAGGAATGCCAACGTCCTGACGCGCGCCATCAACGCAGCGCTCCGGCCTGGTCTGCGGCCGCCGGCACGGCGTGCTTGCGGTGCGCGCTGCCCATCTTGTCGGCCACTTCCTTCGGCATGTAGGTCTCGTCGTGTTTCGCCAGCACATCTTCGGCGACGAAGACGCCGTTTTGCATGCGCCCGGTCGCCACCACCGCCTGTCCTTCGCGAAACAGGTCCGGCAGGATGCGGCCGTAGCGCACCGGCAACCGTGCATCGCCATCGGTGACGCGGAACTGCGCTTCCAGCGAACCGGATGCGCGTTGGAACGAGCCTTTTTCCACCATGCCGCCGAGCCGGAAGCGCGTGTGTTCGCCGGCGTCGCCGCGCAGCACTTCCGACGGTGTGTACAGATAGGCCACGTTGCGCTGCAGGGCCATCGCCACCAGCGTGGTCGCCAGTCCGCCGGCCAGCACCAGCGCGATCACCAGCCAGATCCGGCGGCGCCGTTGCGGGTTCACCGGATCAGCTCCGCATCGGTGGGCACCGCGCGCTTGCGCTCGCGCAGACGCCGCGCCTGCGCCATCCTCACGGCGCGGCGCACCTGCCAGCGGCCGGCGATCAGATCCCACAGCAACACCAGCACGAACACCGCGTAGGCGGCGATGACGTAGGACAGGTAGCTCATGCCGCGCCCTCCGGCGCATCGCGCACGATCCAGGCCTTGCCGGCCTCGCGGCGCAGGTTGTCGGCGCGCGCACGCGTCAGCAGCGAACCGGCGAACCAGAACTTGGTGCCGACCACCATCAGCCACAGCGGCAGCAGCATGCTGGCATCGATGCTGGACGGGCCGAGCAGGCGGATGCTCTGGCCCTGATGCAGCGAGTTCCACCACACCACCGAATAGCGGATCACCGGCAGCAGCGCCACGCCGACGATCGCCAGCAAGGCCGCCGCGCGTGCGGCCTGACGGCGATCGTCGATGGCCTGATACAGGCCGATCACGCCCAGATACAGGAACAGCAGGATCAGCTCGGTGGTCAGGCGCGGGTCCCAATCCCACCAGGCGCCCCACATCGGCTTGCCCCAGATGCTGCCGGTCAACAGGGTGATCACGGTGAACGCCGCGCCGATCGGCGCGCAGGCCATCGCCAGGATTTCGCAGATCTTGATGCGCCAGATCAGCGCGATCGCCGCATACACCGCCATCAGCCCGAACACGAACAGACTCATCCACGCGCTCGGCACATGGATATACAGAATGCGGAAGCTATCGCCCTGCTGGTAGTCGGCCGGTACCGCAAACAAGGCCTGCCAGATGCCCACGCCCAGCAACACCGCGGCCAGGGCGTAGCACCACGGCGCCCAGCGCGCAGTGAAACGGTCGAAGATCGGAGGCGAGGCGAGTTGGTGGAACCAGCGGGCAACGACGTTCATGCGATGGCAGCAGCCTTTGGAATGGCATTGGCTCTCGAAACAGCAACAACGCAATGAGTGGAGCGTCTTGTCGACAGCGCATCGACCGCAGGGCTCAACTCAAGGAAATCCGGATCGCGGCAGCCGCAGCCAGCGGTGCCAGCATCACGCCGATCACCAATCCGGCGCCCAGCAACAACAACGCACCCACCGCATCCTGTCCTTGTCCGCTGGCCGCGACACTGCCGGCACCGAACACCAGCACCGGCACGTACAACGGCAACGCCAGCAACGCCACGAGAATACCAGAGCGTTTCATCGTCACCGTCAGTGCCGCAACCACGGCACCAAGCAGACTCAGAAGCGGTGTGCCCAGCGCCAACGATGCCAGCAGCACCGGTAGTTGGTCATGTGGCAGGTGCAGCAATTCGCCCAGCAGCGGCGTCACCGCGATCAATGGCAGCGCGCTGGTCGCCCAGTGCAGCAGCACGCGCACCGCGATCAGCCACGCCAACGGCACCGGCGCCAGCAGCCATTGCTCCATCGAGCCGTCTTCCACATCGCTGCGGAACAGCGCATCCAGCGACAACAGGCCGGCCAGCAGCACCGACAGCCACAGCACCGCCGGTGCGGCCTGCGCCAGCAGGTCCGGGCGACCGCCCAGGCCCAGCGCGAACAGCACCACCATCAGCAAGGCGAACAGCGCCGGCTGCAAGGCATCGCTGCGACGGCGCCACAGCAGCTGCAGGTCGCGGCTGAGCAGCGCGCGCGCGGCCTGCCACAGCGAGGGTTGTGGCGAATGCAGGCTCATGCCGCCGCCTCCAGCGTGAGCATGCGCGTGCGCACCGGCGGCGCCGCGTAGGCGCCGTGGGTGGTGACCAGCGCCGCGCCACCGCCGCGCAGGTGCGCGGAGATCATCCGGTTGACCAGGGTGATGCCGTCCAGGTCCAGGTTGGCGTAGGGCTCGTCCAGCAGCCACAGCGGGGCCGGCGACAACCACAGCCGCGCCAGCGCCAGGCGCTTGCGCTGGCCGGCCGACAGCTGCCGCACCAGCGCATCCTCGTAGCCGGCCAGGCCGACGATGGCCAGCGCGCTGCCGGGCATCTGCTTGGCGCGGCGGCCATGCAGGCCGCACAGGAAATGCAGGTTCTCCAGCGTGCTGAGATCGGCCTTCAGCCCCGGCAAATGGCCCAGATAGGCCATGAAGCGGCTGCGGTCGCCGCGCCGCGCGGTCTTGCCGTCGATCTGGATCTGCCCGCGCTCCACATGCAGCAGCCCGGCCAGCACCCGCAGCAGCGTTGTCTTGCCGGCGCCGTTGTCGCCTTGCACCAGCAGCGCCTCGCCGGCATCGACATGGAAATCCAGCGGGCCGAACACCGGCTCCTCGTTGCGGCTGAAAGCCAGCGCGCGCGCCGCCAGCAGCGGTGGCGCAGTGTGCAGCGGTTCGATCATCGGCGCAGCGGGCTCCCGTCGCAGGACGGCATGGGGTGGGCGAGGCAGGGCGCGCATTGTAGCGACGATGGCGCGCTGCCGGGGGCGCGTTCGGCGGCGTGATGTGTCCGGGAACGCTGTTTTGCACCGGCCGGGCGCAACCGCCTGGCGGCTTTGCGTACACTCGCGGTCCCCCCGTTTGTTGCCCGGACAGGCCCGATGCCCCTCACGACCAAGCTGCCCAAGGTGGGCACCACCATCTTCACCGTCATGTCGCAGCTGGCGGCCGAACACAGTGCGGTGAATCTGGGCCAGGGTTTTCCCGATTTCGCGGTGCCGCAGCGGCTGGTCGATGAGCTGACCAAGGCCATGGCGGCCGGCCACAACCAGTACCCGCCGATGACCGGCGTTGCGGCCTTGCGCCAGGCCATCGCCGGCAAGGCGCAGCGCTGTTACGGCGCGCAGGTCGATGCCGACAGCGAGATCACCGTCACCAGCGGTGCCACCGAGGCGATCTTCAACGCCATCCACGCGGTGGTGCGCGCAGGCGAGGAGGTCATCGTGCTGGACCCGGCCTACGACTGCTACGAGCCGGCGATCGACCTGGCCGGCGCGCGCGCCGTGCACGTGGCGCTGGACCCGCAGACCTTCGCCATCGATTGGCCGGCGCTGCGCGCAGCGATCACGCCGAAGACGCGCCTGCTGATGATCAACTCGCCGCACAATCCGTCCGGCGCGATGCTGTCTGCCGATGACATGCAGCGCTTGACCGAGCTGCTGCGCGGCAGCGACATCTTCCTGCTCTCGGACGAGGTGTACGAACACATCGTGTTCGACGGCCGCCGCCACGAATCGGTGTTGCGCTGGCCGGAACTGCGCGAGCGCGCGTTCGTGATTTCCAGCTTCGGCAAGACCTATCACTGCACCGGCTGGAAGATCGGCTACGCCATCGCGCCGCCGGCACTGAGCGCCGAGTTCCGCAAGGTGCACCAGTACAACACCTTCACCAGCTTCGGCCCGGCCCAGCACGCATTCGCCGCAATGATCCGCGACGAACCCGAACACGACGAACACCTCGGCGCGTTCTACCAGGCCAAGCGCGACCGTTTCCGCGAACAGTTGCTGACCACGCGCCTGACGCCGTTGCCGGTGCCCGGCGGCTATTTCCAGCTGGTCGACTATTCGGCGATCAGCGACCTGCCCGACACCGAGTTCGTGAAGTGGCTGACGGTGGAAAAGGGCGTGGCCGCGATTCCGCTGTCGCCGTTCTACGAGACCGCGCCGCAAGGGCAACGACTGGCGCGGCTGTGCTTCGCCAAGAACGATGCGACCCTGGATGCGGCGATCGCGCGGTTGCAGCAGCTCTGAAGAGCTGGGAATCGGGAATCGGGATTCGGGAATCGTAAAAGCGGTTGGTCGCTTTTCGATCTGAATCTGCACTTGGCCCGATGACATAACGCGCTCACCAAACCGCTGTCCGATTCCCCATTCCCCATTCCCCATTCCCGAGCCTCCAATGCCCGACCTGCGCATCTCCCTGATCCAAGGCGACACCCGCTGGCATGACCCCGCCGGCAATCGCGACTATTACGGTGCGTTGCTGGAGCCGTTGGCCGGGCAGACCGATCTGGTGATCCTGCCGGAGACCTTTACCAGCGGGTTCTCCAACGACGCCATCGACAAGGCCGAGGACATGGACGGGCCAACTGTGGCCTGGGTGCGTGCGCAGGCCGCGCGGCTGGATGCGGCCGTCACCGGTAGCGTGCAATTGCGCACGCCCGAAGGTGTGTTCAACCGGCTGCTGTGGGCCACGCCGGACGGGGCGCTGCAGTATTACGACAAGCGCCATCTGTTCCGCTTCGGCAACGAGCACCTGCGCTACGCGGCCGGGCGCGATCGCCTGACGGTGGAGTGGAAGGGCTGGCGGATCAATCCGCAGGTCTGCTACGACCTGCGCTTTCCGGTGTTCTGCCGCAATCGTTTCGATGTCGAGCGGCCGGGCCAGCTGGATTTCGATCTGCAACTGTTTGTCGCCAACTGGCCGTCCGCGCGTGCCTATGCATGGAAGACGCTGCTGCGCGCACGCGCGATCGAGAACCTGTGCTTTGTGGCAGCGGTCAACCGCGTCGGCGTCGACGGCAATCAGCTGCACTACGCCGGCGACAGCGCCGTGATCGATTTCCTCGGCCAGCCGCAGGTGGAAATCCGCGAGCAGCCGCAAGTGGTCACCACCACCCTCAGCGCTGCCGCCCTGGCCGAACACCGCGCACGCTTCCCGGCGATGCTGGATGCGGATGAATTTGTGATTAGGGATTAGGGATTGGGGATTGGTGCAAGCAGGCAAGGCACAGCTATCCGTTTGCCCGCTGTTGCGAATCCCAAATCCCTAATCCCCGCTACTCACCCAACTTGATCTCGTAGATCTTCGGCCACCGCTTGCCGGTGACGAACAGGCGATCGTGCTTGGCGTCATAGGCGATGCCGTTGAGTACATCGTTGCTAGGGTCGCTCAGGGTGTCGGCGTCCGGCACCAGCGCCTTCAAGTCGATCCAGGCGATCACCTTGCCGCTGGCCGGGTCGATACGTGCGATGCGGGTGGTCAGCCAGACGTTCGCCAACAGCTCGCCGTTGACCCATTCCAGTTCGTTGAGATTGTCCAGCGCCTTGCCGCGGGCAGTGACCTTGATGCTGCCGACCTGCTGCAGCGTCTGCGGATCCAGCCGTCGAATGCGGGCAGTGCCATCGCTCATGTACAGGCTGCTGTCGTCGCGGGTCAGCGCCCAGCCCTCGCCGGAATAACTGAACTGCGTGCGCGGCGTCAGCGTGGCCAGGTCGTAGACAAAGCCGCGCTGATTGCGCCAGGTCAGCTGGATCAGGCGGTCGTGCCAGGCCACGATGCCTTCGCCGAAAAACGGCGCCGGTGTCGAGGCCTGCTGCAGGACGCGGCCGGTCTCCAGCTCGACCTTGCGCACGCTGGACTGGCCCAGTTCGCCGGTGCTCTCGTACAGGTAGCCGTCGAGATAGAACAGGCCTTCGGTAAAGGCGGCGGTGTCGTGCGGATAGGTGCGCACGACGGTATAGCCCTGGGTCGGGATGGTCTCGCTGCAGTGGGCGAGGGTGGGCAGCAGCAGGGCGGCGAAGAGCAGGCTGTAGGCGGTGCGTGGCATGCCGCAATCATCCCATGCCGCCGTCGCAGACTGTGGCGGCGCAGGCCGCCGGCCGGCGAAATAATGATTCGCTGAACGGTCGCCTGCGCGGTGCCGGCATGTTGTCGCGGCTGCCACATCGGCGCTGCTAGGCTCGGCGCCACGTTCACCAACCGGAATGCCCGCATGATCAAGTCCCTTTCCCTCTTCGCGCTGCTGGGCGCCGCAACGCTTGCACCGCAGGCGCAGGCCGCCGGCAACATCGACTGCCAGCTGTCGTTCAACCTGTCGGGCTGGTCGGTGTTCTACAAGACCGCCAGCGGCACCGGCACCATCAAGTGCGACAACGGCGCGGTGATCCCGGTCAAGATCTCCAGCAAGGGCGGCGGCCTGACCGTCGGCAAGTCCAAGATCGTCGGCGGCCGCGGCACCTTCTCCGGCGCCTACAGCCTAAATGATCTGTTCGGCACCTACGCGGCGGCCGAAGCGCATGCCGGCGTGGTCAAGTCCAGCACGGCACAGGTGGTCACCAAGGGCGACATTTCGCTGGCCCTGGCCGGCACCGGCGAGGGCGTCGATCTGGGCGTGGCCGTGGGCAACTTCGTCATCGAGCGTCGCAAGTAAGACGCTGCGCGGTGCAGCGCAGGCGTCGCCAATGGTCGACACCTGCGTGGACGCGCAGCGCCCCCAAACAGTGGGCCCTGCGCTGTTGCTGTACGAACTCGGTGTTACTGCTGTTTCCAGCAACTGCGATGCCGGGCGCGAACGGAAACACCAATAAAAAACGGCCCTTTGCAGGGCCGTTTTTTATTGCGCGTGCCGCAGCTTAGCGACCGCGATTACCACCGCCGCCTGGCGGGCGACGATTGCCGCCACCCGGGGGACGACCACCCGGGCCGCCGGGTCCACGCGGCGCGCCGCCCGGACCACCGGGACCGCGATTGCCGCCCGGACCACGGTTGCCACCGGGCCCGCCCGCGCGTGCGCCGGTCGGGCGACCGGCTGCCGGACGTGCTGCGCCATACGGGCTGAAACCCGGGTTGGCGTGATCGGACGGAAAGCTCGGCGCATTGCCCGGATGACCGTACGGGTGCTTGCGCTGACCCTGGCCTTGGCCCTGCGACTGGCCCTGTCCGCCACCGGCGCCGCCACGTCCCGCGCCGCCTGCGCCGCCTGCGCCGGGACGTGCATTGCCCGCGCCGCCACCTGGACGTGCGCCGCCCGGACCCTTCTTCGCGTACGGGCGTGCCTGGCCGGTGCCGGGGCCGCTGGGGCCGGCATTGCGGTGACCACTCGGCCCGGTGCTCACGCCATCGGGCACGTACCAACTGCGGAACGCGGCCGGGTTGCCGTCCGGCAGGGCGCGGTCGCCCTTGCCGGGGGCGCGTTGCTTGAACGGGCGCTGCTGCGACTGCTTGGCCGCCGCTTCGCCGCTGACGGTGAGGCCGCCGCGGAAACCGCCCGGCTTGCCACGGCCACGGCCGCCGCGATCTTCGCGCAGGTTGTCGAAGCGACGCAGTTCGCGGCCTTCGTCAGCGCCGGAGGTCTGGCCGTTGACGTAGGCATTGCTACGGCCATCGCGCGAGACGTGCACGGTGGACTTGGCGGCGCGGCGCTGGCCGATCACCGGCTGCAGCGTCAGCGCCGACGGCGCGCCTTCTTCCAGCTTGAGTTCGGCGCGCAGGCTGTCGACCTTGTCCTGTGCCACTTCGATCGACTGCCCACGCAGCAGTTCGCGCGGCAGCGAGATCTTGCCGTAGCGGCTGCGCTTGAGGCGACTGACCTGGCAACCCTGCGACTCCCACAGACGACGCACTTCGCGGTTGCGGCCTTCCTTGACCACCACGCGGAACCAGTCGTGCGAATCGGTGCCGCCGATGCGTTCGATCTCGTCGAACTTGGCGCCGCCGTCTTCCAGCAGCACGCCGCGCGACAGGCGCTCGATGATGGCGTCGGAGACCTTGTCCTCGCCTTCCGGGGCGCGTACGCGCACCACGTATTCGCGCTCGACCTCGTAGGAGGGATGCATCATCGCGTTGGCCAGCTCACCGTCGGTGGTCAGCAGCAGCAGGCCGGTGGTGTTGATGTCCAGGCGGCCGATGGCGATCCAGCGCGAGCCTTTCAATGCCGGCAGCGACTCGAACACGGTCGGGCGGCCTTCGGGGTCTTCGCGCGTGGTCACTTCGCCTTCGGGCTTGTTGTAGATCAGCACGCGCGAGGGCTCGGTCAGCGCGCTGGCCACGAAACTGCGGCCATCCAGCTCGATCTTGTCGCCGCTGCGCACCGACATGCCGGTCTGCGCGACGGCGCCATTGACCTTGATCAGGCCATCGGCAATGCGCTGTTCCAGCGCGCGGCGCGACCCCAGGCCGGCCTGGGCCAGCACCTTGTGCAGGCGCTCTTCCAGCTTGGGCGCTTCGGGCGCGCTGTCGCGCTTGAGGGAAAGCTTGTTCAACGACAGCTTGCGGGGGGTGTCACTCATGTGTCTGGCTCCGGCCGACGCGTTCTGGGTCGGCCTCTGGTTCGGAATCGGCTTCGTCAACAGCCACGGTCGTCGTCGCGACGGCGTTGTCTTCGTCTTCGTTCACTGCATCCGCGCGCGTTCCCGGCGCGGTGTCGGGGTCGCCCTCACGGGCGTCATCTGGGTTCAACGTATTCGGGTCCTGCGCCGAGGCATGCTCGGGGTGTTGCGGTGTGTCGTTACTTGATTCATCGGCGCTGGCGTGGTCATCGACCGCGTCGGCGTGGTGTTCGATTTCGTCGTCGACTGCAGTGCCTGGGCTGGCGGTCTGGTCGTTGTCGTCTACATCAATATCGGCATCGCCATCGGCATCAACGGCCAGCTCGGTATCGGCATCGACGTGCATTGTGTCGTCGCTGTCGCTGGTTGCATCGGTGGTGCTGTCCGATGCCGGCAGCACATCCTCGGCATCGCGCTGTTCCTGCGCGGCATCGCCCGGGTCGGCGTCCACGTCAGCGCCAACATCCGCTGCCGCGTCAGTCCGGGCGGCAATCGCCGCATCGGCGCCGGCGCCGTCTGCATCCGCCATATCCGGGTCTGGATCTGTATCCGGACCCGCTTCAGCATGCTTGGCACCCATCGCCGCCGACGCCGGGACCGCGCCATCCAGTGGGCCGTCGCGGTCCAGCGGCAGCTGCGGTTCCAGCTCGGCAATGTCCTTCAACTCAGACAATGGCGGCAGCTCGTCCAATCGCTTGAGCCCGAAGTAATCCAGAAAGCCCTTGGTGGTGCCGAACAGGGCCGGTTTGCCGGGCACGTCGCGGTGGCCGACCACGCGGATCCACTCGCGTTCTTCCAGCGCCTGGATGATGTTGCTGCTGACCGCCACGCCGCGCACCTGCTCGATCTCGCCGCGGGTGATCGGCTGGCGGTAGGCGATCAGCGCCAGGGTTTCCAGCGTGGCGCGGGTGTACTTGGTGCGGCGCTCGGTCCACAGCCGGGCGACCCAGCCATGCACGTCCGCCTTGACCTGGAAGCGGAAGCCCGAGGCCACCTCGACCAGCTCCACGCCGCGCTCGGCGCAGCCGTCGCGCAGCAGTTCCAGCGCGCGCTCGACGCTGCCAGGCGGCGCCGGTTCTTCTTCCGGAAACACGCCCTGCAGCTGCGCCAGCGTCAGCGGCTGGCTGCTCGCCAGCAGGGCGGCTTCGATAATGCGGGTGATCAACGCTTGATCCATTCGGTGATCGGCTTCAGAGAGGTTCGTTGGCGGCATCGCTGTCGTCGAATTCGCTGGAGAATTGCAGCGGCGCATTGGTATTGCCCAAGGCCAGCGACTTCACGTAGATCGGCGCCAGCGGCGCCTCCTGCACGATGTCCAGCAATTGCTCCTTGGCCAGTTCGAGCAGCGCCAGGAAGGTGACCAGTACGCCGAGCTTGCCTTCTTCGGTCGTGAACAGTGATTCGAAGCGATAGAACCTGCCATCGTCCAGGCGGCTCAGCACATCGCCCATGCGCTGGCGCACGCTCAGCGCCTCGCGCTTGATCGCATGGCCGGTGAACAGTTCGGCGCGTTTGAGCACGTCGTACAGCGCCATCAGCATTTCTTTCAGTTCCACCGGCGGCGGCAGCTTGACCGCGGCGCGCTCCGGCAGATGCGCCTGCACCGGCGCGCTGTCGCGGCCCATGCGCGGCAGGGTGTCCAGATCCTCGGCAGCCTGCTTGAAGCGTTCGTATTCCTGCAGCCGGCGCACCAGTTCGGCGCGCGGATCGTTTTCTTCGCCTTCCTCGCTGGGCGGGCGCGGCAACAGCATGCGCGACTTGATCTCGGCCAGGATCGCGGCCATCACCAGATATTCGGCCGCCAGTTCGAAGCGCAGCTCCTGCATCACGTTGATGTAATCCACGTACTGCCGGGTGATCTCGGCGACGGGGATATCCAGGATGTCCAGATTCTGGCGGCGGATCAGATACAGCAGCAGGTCCAGCGGACCTTCGAAGGCATCCAGGATGACTTCCAGCGCGTCCGGCGGAATATACAGATCCTGCGGGATCTGCAGCACCGGTTGCCCATGCACCACCGCCAGCGGCATTTCCTGCTGCTGTGGCGGCGCGCTCGTGGCTGGCGGATTCGCGTCGTGCGCGAGTTCGGAATTCATCAGGTCGACATCGGGTCTTACGGTCGCCGGCCGCGGTCTGAGCCGCGCCTGCAGGGCTTTGCCTTGAGTTATTGCGATCAATGTCGTGCCCGTGCCGGCACGATCCTACAAATCCACATACAACGTGCGCCGCGTGGCATGCGGCGACGGAACAGCGAGGAGGTCGTCTACGCGGGTCGGCGGTGGGCAGCGAATCGGTCGTCGAGGAGGCGTGGGGCCTGGGCCGACGGGCCGCTGCGTCCGATTGCGTGTGCAGTGGTGGCAAGGGTAATGCGTGCGCGGGGGCGGTGTCCAGCGCTGAGGCGGCTAGAATCCCGGGGCTGTTCTTCACGTCTTGGGCGAGGTGGCCTATGTGGTACGTAATCGAAGGGTATGACCGGGCCGACGCACTGGCGGCCCGGCAGCAGGCGCGACCGGCGCATCTGGCCCGTTTGCAGGCGCTGGCGGCGGCAGGTCGCCTGCTGGTGGCCGGCCCATGCCCGGCGATCGATGCCGAGGATCCGGGCCCGGCCGGTTTCAGTGGCAGCGTGGTCATCGCCGAATTCGACGCGCTGGACGACGCCCGCGCCTGGGCCGATGCCGATCCGTATGTCGAGGCGGGCGTCTACGTGCGCACCGAGGTGCGTCCGTTCCGCCGGGTGCTGCCATGAGCCGGGTCGAGCGGATCCGTACCGCGCTGCAGGCGGCGCTGGCGCCGACCGAACTGGAAGTGGTGGACGACAGCCATCGCCACGCCGGGCATGCCGGCGCGCGCGACGGGCGTGGGCATTTCAATGTGCGCGTGGTCAGCGCCGCCTTTGCCGGCAAGCCGCCGCTGGCACGGCACCGCGCGGTCTACGCCGCGGTCGGCGAGATGATGCAGACCGATATCCACGCGTTGTCGATCGAGGCGATCGCGCCCGGCGAGGCGGGATAACCAGGCCACTCAACCAGCCGTCGTAGGAGCGCACCTGGGCGCGACAGGCCTTACCGATAGCACCCGTCGCGCCCGGGTGCGCTCCTACGGGAGCGACCGCTCCCTGTGCAGCGGACCAAACTGCCCCAACCGTGATCGCCGTCGGCCTGCAGATGTGGACATATGGGGGGTATTTGTTGCGTCGCAACACATTGCTTCACGTATTCATCACTTGCAGATGCTTGATCTGTAAGCGTTTTCACGGGCGTGAAGACAGGGGTTTACGCCCTTGTATGAAAACGCTTACAGTCCGCGCCAGTTTTGGGAACTCGGTCGCGGAGGGCGACACGAATGGCCAAGGGTGCGGTCACCATCAAAGATGTCGCCAGGGAAGCACAGGTCTCCGTTGCAACGGTGTCGCGTGCGCTCAATGGACATGACAACGTCGCCGGACCGGTGCGCCAGCTGGTGCAGGACGTGGCCGCCCGGCTGCGCTACAGCCCGCATGCGGCAGCCCGCAGCCTCAGCAGCCGACGCACCCAGACCCTGGGCGTGGTGCTGCCCGATTTGTATGGCGAATTCTTTTCCGAGCTGATCCGCGGGATCGATGGTGCGGCGCGTGCCGCCGGCCAGCATCTGCTGGTGTCCAGTTACCACGGCGACCCGGAAGCGCAGGGCAGGGCACTGCAGTCCATGCGCGGGCGCGTGGATGGTCTGCTGGTGTTGTCGCCGTATGCCGAGCAGCCCGGGTTCCTCACCGACAACCTGCCGCAGGCGCTGCCCACGGTATTGATCAACGCGCACGTTCCCGGCGATGCCTATCCGGTGCTGAGCATCGACGACCATGCCGGCGCGATGGCGATGACCGAACATCTGTTGTCGGCCGGACATCGACGCATCGCCTTCATCGGCGGGCCGGCGCTCAACTTCGATGCGCGCGAACGCCTGCGCGGCTTCCGCGATGCCATCGCCGCCTACGGCGATACCGCGCAGGGCATCGAATTCCCCGGTGACTTCGACGAGGCCTCCGGCCACCGCGCCGGCAAGGCGATGCTGGCCGGCGGCGCGCTGCCCGACGCGGTGTTCGCCGCCAACGACATGACCGCGCTGGGCTGCCTGTACGCGTTTGCCCAGGCCGATGTCTCGGTGCCCGGCGATGTGGCACTGGCCGGTTTCGACGATATTCCACTGGCCCGTTTCGTCCACCCGGCGCTGACCACGATGCGGGTCAGCATCGCGCGCCTGGGCGAGCAGGCGATGTCCCGGTTGATGCGGCTGGTGGACCAGCCCGGCCGCGACGACGGCATCCGCCAACTGCT
The DNA here is from genome assembly GCF_001013475.1 of Xanthomonas arboricola pv. juglandis. Classification (GTDB taxonomy): domain Bacteria; phylum Pseudomonadota; class Gammaproteobacteria; order Xanthomonadales; family Xanthomonadaceae; genus Xanthomonas; species Xanthomonas arboricola. The sequence goes on from NZ_JZEF01000001.1 coordinate 1,058,974, forward strand.
CACGCCCGAGCTGGTGATCCGCGCCTCCTGCGGTGCCGGCGAGCCCGGCCCCTGAGGTTTCCTGCCCGCTGACCCTTTTCGCGGACGTTCTGTCCGCTCCCGCTGCCCGCCGCAGCGGTCGTTCCTGCAAGTCGCAACGCCACAACAACAATCTGTACCGATCCCTGGAGGGACCAATGCGCCACCACTACCCCCATTCCGCCAGTCCGGCGCGCAAGCTGCTTAGCTGCGCCCTGGCCAGTTGCCTGTTGCTTGGTGCCGCACCGGCCTTTGCGCAGAGTGCTGCGGCGACCATCCGCGGCCAGGTCACCGTCGACTCGGCACCTGCCAGCCAGGCCCAGGTCACCGCGACCAATCTCGCCACCGGCCTGACCCGCACCGTGCAGGTCAGCAACGGCGGCTACTCGCTCGGCGGCCTGCCGCCGGGTTCGTACCGCCTGGACGTCACCGCCAACGGCCAGACCACCTCGCAGAACGTCACCGTGCAGGTCGGCCAGACCGCAACCCTGAACCTGGGCGTCGGCGGCGAACCGGCCACGGCTGACGGTGGTAACGCCACCACGCTGGACGCGGTGCAGGTCAAGGCCCCGCCGGTACTGGTGGAAACCCGTACCTCCGAGAACGCCACCTATATTTCCAACGTGCAGATCCAGAACCTGCCGCGTGCCACGCGCAACTTCCTGGAACTGGCCGACACCGTGCCGAACGTGCAGTTCACCCGCGAGGCCAACGGCACCACTAAGGTGCGCTCGGGCGCTACTTCGGCCGAAGGCACCAACGTCTACATCGACGGCGTGAGCCAGAAGAACTACGTGCTGACCGGCGGCGTCAGCGGCCAGGATTCCAGCCGCGGCAATCCGTTCCCGCAGTCGGCGATCGGCGAGTACAAGGTCATCACCTCCAACTACAAGGCCGAGTTCGACCAGGTCAGCGGCGCGGCCATCGTGGCCTCGTCCAAGTCCGGTACCAACGATTTCCACGGCAGCTTCTTCTGGGATACCAGCAACGACAGCTGGCGCGAAGAAAGCCCGCTGGAAAAGCGTGCCGGCGTGCGTGACGACTTCGAGGAAACCCAGTACGGCGCCACCTTCAGCGGCCCGATCCTCAAGGACAAGGCACATTTCTTCGTCGCCTATGAAGCCAAGGAATACACCACCCCGAACGTGGTGATCCCCGGTTCGATCTATTCGGACCGCGTCGATCAGCTGCCCACGCAGTTGCAGTCGCTGGTCGCCACCTACAGCACGCCGTTCAAGGAAGACCTGTACTTCGCCAAGATCGACTGGACCATCGGCGACAACAGCCTGTTCGAGCTGAGCGGCAAGTACCGCAAGGAAGACGAGCTCAACGACGTCGGCGGCACCTCGACCCTGGAGCACGGCAGCATCAACGGCCAGGAAGAAAAGCGCGCCAACCTGCGTTGGCAGTACAGCGGTGCCAACTTCCTCAACGAAGCCAACCTCAGCTACGAAAGCGCGTTCTGGAACCAGGCGCCGATCAACAACGGCAACGGCTACATCCTCAGCTATACGCCCAACCGCGGTAACGAGACCGACGTACTTGCCGCCGGCGCCGGCAGCAGCTTCCAGCGCAAGGGCCAGAAAGGCTGGACCTTCCAGGACGATTTGACCCTGAACAGCCTGGAATGGCACGGCGCGCACACCGTCAAGATGGGCGTGAAGTTCAAGAGCATCGATCTGGATTCCACCCAGTTCAACCCGGCCAACCCGCAGTACTACTACAACATCCTCAGCGATGTACAAACGCCGTACCGGGTGCGCTTCGGTGCGCCGCTGGTCGAAGGTGGCGGTTCGGTGGTGTCCGAGAACAAGCAGTACGGCATCTACCTGCAGGACGACTGGGAGGTCAACGAGCACTGGACCCTGAACCTGGGCGTGCGCTACGACTACGAAGAAACCCCGGCATTCCTGGACTTCGTGACCCCGTCCGACGTCGCCGGTGCGCTGCAGAACTGGCCCAACCTGCAGAACGCCAACTACGACATCAACAACTTCATTAGCACCGGCAACAACCGCAAGGCGTTCAAGAACGCCTGGCAGCCGCGCCTGGGTGCCTCCTATGACCTGTTCGGCGATCAGGCTCACGTGATCTATGGCGGTGCCGGCCGTGCCTACGACCGCAACATCTTCGATTACCTGGCGCTCGAGCAGCTCAACAACTCATTCAACTCCTACAGCTACTACTTCACCAGCGCCAATAACCCGGCCTGCCTGGGCGACCCATGCACTGCATGGAATCCGGCCTACAACACCCAGGAAGGCCTGAACACGCTGACAGCTAGCAGCACCGGCGGCGGCGGTCGCGAGGTCTACCTGATCGACAACAACATCAAGACCCCGTACTCGGACCAATTCAGCATCGGCATGCGCAACATGGTGCCGCTGTGGGGCCAGGACTGGTTCACCGACGTGACCCTGAGCCGCATCGAAAGCCATGACGGCTTCGCGTTCGTGCGCGGCAACCGTCTGCCGGACGGGTCGTTCTTCCAGCCGGGCACAACTTCCGGCTCGCCGACCGACGGCCCGGATGGCTACAGCGCCATCGTGCTGGGGACCAACGGCGTGGAAACCCGCAACAACCAGCTCGCCCTGCAGGTCGAAAAGCCGTTCGACGAGGAGTCCGGCTGGGGCCTGACGGTGGCCTACACCTATTCCGATGCCAAGGAGAACCGCCAGTTCGGCGAGCATTACGCACTGGACCGCGAACGCGTCGAAGACTACGGCTGGCGCGAGGCCGGCGGCATTCCGAAGAATCGCCTGGTGGTCACCGGCATCTACGAGCTGCCGTACGAGATCAAGTTGTCCGGCAAGCTGTCGCTGGCCAGCCAGACCGCGCGTTACGGGCAGAACTGCCTGGCCGGCAACGACCAGTGCTACATCGTGCAGTTCAAGCCGGACGGCACGTTGGGCTACAAGGAGTTCAGCATCGCCGCCAATAAAGAGTGGGATACCGGCGCGGGTGTCAAATTCAACGTGCGTGCGGATATCCTCAACGTGTTCAATTGGGTGAACTACGCCAACTTTAACGGCGAGACCGGGACACTCGGAGACTTGAACACGGCTTACGGCACCCCGACCGGTGTGCTGGCGTCGCCGATGCGTACCTTCCGGCTGGCCTTCGGCCTGAACTGGTGAGGTACTCGACCGCCCCGGCAGCTGCCGGGGCGGTCGAACTCGGCGCTTGGATAGGGTAGGTTGGCGTGCGAGATGTAATCGATTACACAAGTGGGGGGCGGATGAACAGGGGCAGGACTTCGTATTGGTTGACGATTCCACTATTGCTGGGCGCGCTGGTGCTGGCGTCCTGCAAGCAGGCCGAGGAACCCAAAGTGGCCGAAAAGAAGGCGCCGGTGAAAGTCATCCTGGTGGAAGCGCAGCTGCCACCCAAGCCGGTCAAACCCGCGCTGCCGCCGCTGTTCTCGGACATCGAGCGCCGCACCTTCCAGTTTTTCTGGGACACCACCAACGAACTCAATGGGCTGTCGCCGGACCGCTTTCCGTCGCGCCCGTTCGCCAGCATCGCCTCGGTGGGGTTCGCGCTGACCGCGTACCCGATCGGCATCGAAAACGGCTGGGTCAGTCGCAATCAGGCGATCGACCGCACCCTGACCACACTCAAATTCTTCCGCGATGCGCCGATGGGGCCGCAGCGGACCGGTAGGGCCGGGTACAAGGGCTTCTACTACCACTTTCTGGACATGCAGCAGGGCAACCGTTACGACAGCTGGGTCGAGCTGTCGAGCGTGGACACCGCGCTGCTGATGATGGGCGTGTTGTTCACCCAGTCGTATTACGACGGCGACGACCCGCGCGAAAAGGAGATCCGGCAGATCGCCGATGCGCTGTACAAGCGCGTGGACTGGCGCTGGCTGCAGCAGCGCGCGCCGCTGATCTCGATGGGCTGGTTCCCCGAGAGCGGCTTCATCGACCACGACTGGATGGGCTACAACGAGGCGATGATGCTGTACATCCTCGCGCTCGGCTCGCCGACGCATGGCGTGGACGTGGATGCCTGGACCAGCTGGACCCGCACCTACAACAACGACTGGGGCGTCTACCAGGGCCAGGAATACCTGTCCTTCGGCCCGCTGTTCGGTCACCAGTACAGTCATGTCTGGATCGATTTCCGCGATATCCAGGACCAGTACATGCGCGAACGCGGCATCGACTATTTCCTCAACAGCCGCCGCGCCACCCTGGCCCAGCGCGACTACGCCATCGACAACCCGATGAAGTGGAAGGACTACGGCGAGAACGTCTGGGGCCTGACCGCCGGCGACGGCCCGCAGAACACCAGCCAGGAATACCGTGGCGAGCAGCGCCAGTTCCGCCACTATTCCTCGCGCGGCGCCGGCCTGCGCGAGAACTTCGACGACGGCACCATCGTGCCGTCTGCGGCGATCTCCTCGATCGTGTTCGCCCCGGAAGTGGTGATCCCGGCCACCGAGGAAATGCACAAGCGCTATGGCGACTTCCTGTATTCCAGCTACGGCTTTCTGGACTCGTTCAATCCCAGCTTCAACTACGACATCCCGCTCAAGACCGGGCGCATGGTGCCGGACCGTGGCTGGGTGGCCAGCGACTACATCGCCATCGACCAGGGCCCGATCCTGGCGATGATCGCCAACTACCAGAACGAATTTGTCTGGACCGTGATGAAGAAGAACCCCTACATCCGGGCCGGTCTGGAACGCGCCGGCTTTACCGGCGGCTGGCTCACCCCCGAAGGCGAGCCGCAGCCGGCGCCGCAGAAGGACGAGCAAAAGGCCGCCGCCCGCGCGCTGGGCATGGCCGAGTCGCGTGCCGCCGCCGCCCAGGCCCAGCAAGACCCCTCGCAACGCCAAAAACCCGAGTAATCCGTGCGCCTTTTGAAACTGTTGATAATCTCCGCCGCACTGTGTGTGGGTGTGGCGGGATGCGAACGCTCCGACCCCGGCAAGACCACCGTGCGCTTCTGGGCCATGGGCAAGGAGGCCGAAGTGGTCGCCGAGCTGGTGACCGAGTTCGAGAAGCAGAACCCCGACATCCATGTGGATGTGCAGAACATCCCGATGACGGCGGCGCACGAAAAACTGCTGACCGCCTTTGCCGCCGATGGCTTGCCGGACGTGTGCCAGCTCGGCAACACCTGGCTGCCGGAGTTCGCCTTGCTGGACACGCTGGAACCGATGCAGCCGTATGTGGCGCGTTCCAGGATCGTCGACCCGCAGGATTATTTCCCCGGCGTGTGGGACACCAACCTGGTCGACGGCACCCTGTATGGCGTGCCGTGGTATGTGGACACCCGGCTGCTGTTCTATCGCAAGGACCTGCTACGCGAGGCCGGCTATAGCGAAATGCCCAAGACCTGGGCCGAGATGGAACAGGTGATGGCGGCGATCAAGCGTAAGGTCGGCCCGGACCGCTACGCCATTCTGATGCCGCTCAACGAATTCGAGCAGCAGCTGTCGTTCGCGCTGCAGCAGGACGACCGCCTGCTGCGCGACCACGATAACTACGGCAACTTCCGCGGCGAAGGCTTCCGCAAGGCGCTGGGCTTCTACGACACCATGTATCAGAAAGGCTGGGCGCCGAAGGTCTCCGAGACCCAGGTCTCCAACGTCTGGTACGAGTTCTTCAACGGCTATTACGCGTTCTATCTGTCCGGTCCCTGGAATGTGCGCGAGTTCAAGCTGCGCCAGCCGCCGGGCATGGAAGGCAAGTGGGGTACCGCGCCGCTGCCGGGGCCCAACGGTCTGGGCGCGGGCATTGCCGGCGGTTCCAGCCTGGTGATCTTCAAATCGTCGCAGCACAAGGACGCCAGCTGGAAGCTGATCGAATACCTGTCGCAGCCGCAGGTGCAGGCGCGCTTCCACGCCATCATCGGCGACCTGCCGCCGCGTCGCAGTACCTGGAAGTTGCCCTCGCTGGCCAATGACGAACTGGCGCATGCCTTCGGCGACCAGCTGGAGCGGGTCAAGGCCACGCCCAAGGTGCTGGAGTGGGAGCGCATCGTGCAGGAAATGCGCCTGGTGACCGAGCGCGTGGTGCGTGGCGGCCAATCACATGAGGCCGCCGTGCAGGAACTGGATAAACGCGTGGACGAGATTCTGGCCAAGCGCCGCTGGATCTTCGAACAGGAGGGCGGGCATGTCGGTCCGGCGGGTGAAACGGCAACGCCTGCGGCGACACCTGCCGCAGCGCCAGCACCGGCAGCGGGCGAGGGAGCGGCACGATGATGAAGCGTAATTCCGTCGCCGGCTGGGTGTTCGCCGCGCCGTCGATCCTGGTGCTGGGCATGTTCTTCGGCGTGCCGGTGTTTGCCGCGCTGGTGCTCAGCGTCACCGACTTCGATCTGTACGCACTGGCCGACAGCGGCCATCTGCGCTTCGTCGGCCTGGGCAACTACATCGACCTGCTGCAGACGCCGCTGTTCTGGAAGTCGTTGTGGAACACCACGTATTTCGTGCTGCTGGGCGTGCCGATGTCGATCGGGGTGTCGCTGGGCGCCGCCTTGCTGCTCAATGCCAAGGCCTCGCGCTTCAAGGCGTTGTTCCGCACCGCCTTGTTCGCCCCGGTGGTGACCACGCTGGTGGCGGTGGCGGTGATCTGGCGCTATCTGTTCCACATCAAGTACGGCCTGGTGAACTTCGGTCTGAGCCATCTGGGCATCGCCCCGATCGACTGGCTGGGCGACCCGCGCTGGGCGATGCCGACCATCATGCTGTTCGCGGTGTGGAAGAACTTCGGCTACAACATGGTGATCTTCCTGGCCGGGCTGCAGGCGATCCCGCAGGACCTGTATGAGGCCGCGCGCATCGATGGCGCCTCGCGCTGGAAGCAGTTCCTGCATATCACCCTGCCGATGCTCGGCCCGGTGCTGATGGTGGTCGGGGTGATCACCATCTCCGGCTATTTCCAGCTGTTCGCCGAGCCCTACGTGATGACCCGCGGCGACCCACTGCAAAGTACCGTGAGCGTGCTGTATTTCATGTTCGAGGAAGGCTTCAAGTGGTGGAACCTCGGCCGCGCGTCGGCGGTGGCGTTCCTGTTGTTCCTGATCATCCTGGCGGTGACCACCGTGATGCTGCGCTTTGGCCGCAAGAGGGATTTGATATGAGTCGTGATGTCGGCCAATCGCGCTGGAATGGCGTGCTGATCAACGGTGGCCTGCTGCTGCTGGCGCTGGTCAGCCTGGCGCCGCTGTTGTGGATGCTGTCGGTGTCGTTCATGCCCACCGGCGAGGCCAGCCGCTTCCCGCCGCCGATGCTGCCCTCGGCGTTCACTACCGCCAACTATCACGAGCTGTTCGCGCGCACCGGCATGGCGCGCAACTTCGCCAACAGCCTGATGGTGTCCGGGCTGATCACGCTCGGCTCGCTGCTGATCAACACCATGGCCGGCTATGCGTTCGCCAAGCTGCAGTTCGTCGGCCGCGAGCGCATCTTCAAGATCCTGATGGCGGCGCTGGTGATCCCGGCGCAGGTGGCGATGCTGCCGCTGTTCCTGTTGATGAAGCAGCTGCATCTGGTCAACAACATCGGCGGGGTGGTGGTGCCGGCGCTGGCGACGGTGTTCGGCATCTTCCTGGTGCGCCAGTACGCGCGCAGCATTCCCGATGAACTGATCGAGGCCGCGCGCATCGACGGCGCCAGCGAGATGCGGATCTTCTTCCAGATCGTGCTGCCAATGCTCAAGCCGGTGCTGGTCACCTTGACCATCTTCACCTTCATGGGCTCGTGGAACGATTTCATGTGGCCGCTGATCGTGCTGACCGACCAGGAGCAGTACACCTTGCCGGTGGCGCTGGCCGCACTGTCGCGCGAGCACATCATGGACGTGGAGCTGATGATGGCCGGCGCAGTGGTGACGGTGATTCCGGTGCTGCTATTGTTCGTCGCGCTGCAGCGCTACTACATCCAAGGTCTTCTGCTGGGGAGTGTGAAGGGGTGAAGCCAATGTTCCTGCGATTGTTTGCCATGACCGCTGTTGCCACCTCTGCGGTCACGGCGCAGGCGCAGGAACGCGTGCTCGACGGCTTTAACGACATCGGCGCCTGGCGCCTGGTGGTGTCCAACCAGGTCAGCGGCTCGCTGCGGCCGGTGGCCACCAGCGCCGGCGGGCATGCGCTGTGCCTGGACTACAACTTCAACGGCGTGTCCGGCTATGTCGGCATCCGCCGCAACCTGCCGATCGACTATCCGGACAATTACCGCATCGGCTTTGCGCTGCGCGGCGACTCGCCGTCCAACGACCTGCAGGTCAAGCTGATCGATGCCAGCGGCGACAACGTGTGGTGGGTCAACCGGCCCGGCTTCAACTTCCCGAAGAACTGGACCACCGTCGGCTATCGCAAGCGCAACATCGAAAAGGCCTGGGGCCCGGGTGCGGACAAGCAGCTGCGCAGCAGCGCTGATGTCGAGTTCACCATCTACAACAAGGTCGGCGGCAAGGGCACGGTGTGCTTCGACCGCCTGACGCTCACGCCGCTGCCGCCGGAAGACACCTCGCCGCTGAAGGCCGAGGCGATCACCGATACCGCGCCCGCACTGGAACAACGCCTGGCCGACGGCAAGCCGGAGACCTTCTGGCTCAGCGGCGCGGTCAAGCAACAGACCGTCACGCTGGACCTGGGCAAGGTGCGCGAATTCGGCGGCGCGGTGGTGCAGTGGGTCCCCGGCCTGCAGGCCTCGCAATACGTGGTGCGCGCGTCCAGCGACGGGCGCGGCTGGCGCGACCTGCGCACCGTCACGGCCGGTGCCGGCGGCACCGATTGGCTGGCGCTGCCGGACACCGAGGCGCGTTACCTGCGCTTCGATCTCAAGGACGGCCCCAACTGGCGCTACGGCATCAAGGAAGTGCAGCTGCAGCCGCTGGCATTTGCGGCGACCCCGAATGACTTCATCAAGTCGCTGGCCGCGCAGATGCCGCGCGGCAGCTATCCGCGCGGTTTTTCCGGCGAGCAGCCGTACTGGACCATCCTGGGTCTGGACGGCGGCACCGAGCAGGGCCTGATCGGCGAGGACGGCGCGGTGGAAGTGGGCAAGGGCGGCTTCAGCATCGAGCCGTTCGTGGTCACCGGCGGCAAGCTGCTGCACTGGTCCGACGTCAGCAGCGAACAGAGCCTGCAGGACGATTACCTGCCGATTCCCAGCGTCGACTGGCATCACGACCTGATGAACCTGCGCGTGACCGCGTTCGTGCAGGGCACCCCGGAGCAGGCGCAACTGGTCGCACGCTATCAGCTGCACAACACCGGCAAGGAGGCGCGCGAGTTCACCCTGGCGTTGGCAGTGCGGCCGTTCCAGGTCAACCCGCCGGCGCAGTTCCTCAACACCCTGGGCGGCGTCAGCCGGATCGAACAACTGGCGGTGGAGGGTGCGCAGGTCAGCGTCAACGGCAAGCCGCGGGTATTCGCCGCGCAGCGTCCGGATGCCGGTTTTGCCAGCGCTTTCGACAGCGGCATGGACGTCAGCCATCTCACTGCCGCCACCCCGCCGGCGATCACCCAGGTCAAGGACGACACCGGCCTGGCCTCGGGCGTGCTGCTGTATCGCTGGAAGCTCGAGCCTGGCCAACGGCGCGAGGTGGCGCTGGTGATTCCGCAGACCGGCACCGCGCAACTGCCGGCCGACTTCGATGCCGACAAGGCGCAGCAGCAGGTGGCCCAGCAGTGGCGCAGCAAGCTTGATCGCGTGCGCATCAGCGTGCCGGCCGAAGGCAAGCCAGTGGTCGACACCTTGCGCACGGCGCTGGCGCACATGCTGATCTCGCGCATCGGCCCGCGGTTGCAGCCCGGCACACGCTCGTATTCGCGCAGCTGGATCCGCGACGGCGCGATGATTTCCGAAGGCCTGCTGCGGCTCGGGCGCGAAGACGTGGTGCGCGAGTACGTCGACTGGTTCGCCCCGTATCAGTTCGCCGACGGCATGGTGCCGTGCTGCGTGGACGACCGCGGCAGCGACCCGGTGCCCGAGAACGACAGCCATGGCGAGCTGATCTTCAACATCGCCGAGTACTACCGCTACACCGGCGACAAGGCGTTCCTGGAAAAGATGTGGCCGCACGTGACCGGCGCCTACGACTACATGGAAAAGCTGCGCGCCAGCGAGCGCACCGAAGACAACTTCATGCGCAACCCGGCCTTCTACGGAATGATGCCGGTGTCGATCAGCCACGAAGGTTATTCGGCCAAGCCGGTGCATTCGTACTGGGACAACTTCTGGGCGCTGCGCGGCTACAAGGATGCGGCGATGCTGGCCGGCGCGCTCGACAAGCCCGACGAGGTCGCCCGCTTCAGCACTGCACGCGACGAATTCAGTGGCGACCTGGTCGCCTCGCTGGGTGCGGCGGTGCGCCAGCACGGTCTCGATTTCCTGCCCGGCTCGGCCGAGCTCGGCGACTTCGATGCGACCTCCACCACCATCGCGCTGGCGCCGGGTGGCGAGCAGCAACGCCTGCCGCAGGACCTGCTGACCAATACCTTCGAACGCTACTGGAAGGAGTTTTCCGAGCGCCGCGACGGCAAGCGCGCATGGAAGGACTACACGCCCTACGAATGGCGCAACGTGGCCACATTCGTGCGCCTGGGCTGGCGTGACCGCGCCTGGGACGCCACCGCGTTCTTCTTCAAGGACCGTGCGCCGCAACCCTGGAACCAATGGGCCGAAGTGGTCTCGCGCACGCCGCGCACGCCGTTCTTCGTCGGCGACCTGCCGCACGCCTGGGTCGCCTCGGATTTCGTGCGCTCGGTGCTGGACATGTTCGCCTACGGACGCGAATCCGACGCCAGCCTGGTCATCGCTGCCGGCACCCCGACGCGCTGGTTCGAGGGCAAAGGCATCGGCATCGCCGAACTGCGTACGCCCTATGGGCGCCTCAATTACACCTTGCAGCGCACCGACAAGCAGCTGGTGCTGCAACTGCAGCCGGGCCTGATCCTGCCGCCGGGCGGGGTGGTGTTGCCGTGGCCGTACCAGGGCACGCCCGGCAAGGCCAGCATCAACGGCGAATCGGCGCAATGGCACAACGGCGAACTGCGGATTCAACAGCTGCCGGCCACTGTGCAGATCGATGTGCCCAGCGCGGTGCGGCGGGCCGAGCGCGCTACGCAATGAATGGCGCAGCTCGACCGAGCAGGGCAGCGCTGGCGCGGCGTGGTGCTCGTCGGCCGGTCGTGTGGGTGGCGCTGCTGCTGTGCGTCGGCGCTGTACACGCCACGCAGGCCAGCCACGCCCTGCAGGTCGCGCAACCCGCACAGGTCAACCAGACCGATCGTGCAGAACGCGCATCCCAGCCAGTGCAGCCGCCGGGCCCGACGCAGCGCGAGATGACCCTGGTCACGCTCAACCTGCACCACGACCGCGAAGACTGGCCGGCGCGTCGCGCTTATATCGCCAAACAGCTCAAGCAGCTGGCGCCGGACGTGATCGCGCTGCAGGAAGTGATCGAACGCCGCGACAGCGTGGAGAACCAGGCCGCCTGGCTCGCGCGCAAGCTGGGTTACGACTACACCTTCGCATCGGTCGATCCGGTCGGCGCGCCCAAGCGCTACGGCAACGCGTTGCTGAGCCGGCGCAGGGTGCTGGCCCGGCATCAGCGCCTGCTGCAGCCGCTGGACGATTACCGCGTTGCCGCGCATCTGCAGGTCGATATCGATGGCCAACCGATCAATGTCTACGTCACCCACCTCAACGAGCGTGCCGATGCACGCGGCACGGCCACACGTACGCGTCAGGTCGCCGACTTGCTGGACTTCATTTCCTCCAACAGCAATCAGGCACCGGTCGTGATTGCCGGCGACTTCAACACCGCCGCCGATGCCCTGGATCTGGAAGCGCTACGCAAGGGCTACGGCGACAGCTACGGCAGCGTGCACCGCAACGGCGACGCCAGCGTCAGCACCTTGAACCTGCATGTCTTCGACACGCCGGCGCGGATCGACCACGTGTTCTTTCAGCAGAACCGCCTGCTGGCCCGCGAAGCGCGCATCCTGTTCGACACGCCGTATGCCGAAGGTCGCTGGGCCTCGGACCACTACGGCGTCTGGGTGCGCCTGCAGCTCGCGCCACAGGCGCAGTCCGCGCCGTAGCCGCGCGCAAGCGATCGAATGCCGTAGGAGCGCACCCGGGCGCGATGGGGCGGTACCGGTAATGCCCCATCGCGCCCGGGTGCGCTCCTACGAGAAGCACCAGATTGCAGCGCCGCCACGCTCACCCATGCAGGCGATTGAAGATCTGCACACCGGCCAGCCACACGCCCGCCATGCTGCCCACGTTGGTCAGCAGGAAGGTCAGCACCACGCGTGAGACGCGATTGCGGTACCAGCCGCGCAAGGTCTGCGCGTCGTCGCGTAGCGACAGGAAATCGCCGTAGGCCGGCTTGCGCATATGCACTTCGACCAGGGCCGCAAACGCACCGGTCGGCACGCTCAGGCGGAACGGCTTGAAAGGCGCCACGACCGCCGCGGTGAGGATGCTCAAGGGATGGCTGCCGGCCAACAGGCAACCCAACGCCGCCAGTCCGCCGGTATACATCGCCCACTGCAACAACAGGTCCGCGCCCATGCTCAGACCGCCGCGCCAGAACCCGATGCCGATGCCGGTGATGATGATCGCCAGGATGCCCAATGTGATCCACGGAATGCGCTTGCGCTGCTGCACGTATTCCAGCGACTCGCGCAATGGGCCGGGTGCGGCGGTGTCCTGTTCGAGGTGGCGCGCAAGACCGGCCAGATGCCCTGCACCGACCACCGCCAGTATCTCGCGCTGATCCGTAGTGGCTTCCTCGCGCAGGCGCGTGGCCATGTACTGGTCGCGCTCGGCAATCACGGTCTCGTAAAGCTCCGGGCTTTCGCTGGCAAAATCGCCGAAGCTCGCCTCCAGCATGTCGCCTTGTTTGAGCTTTTCGATTTCTTCTTCGCCCACCTCGTCAGCCGCGAACAGACCGCCGAGAAGGCCGCCGGCCAGTTTCATCTTGCCGAAGAATCCCAGCCGCCCGGACGCGCGCTTGAAGGTCAGGCCGACTTCGCGATCGATCAGGTGCACGGGCAGGCCTTGCGCGCGCGCCAGATTCACCGCTTCCTTCAACTCTGCGCCCGGCTCGATGCCGAGCTGCTTGGCCAGGCGGCGCTGGTAGGCGGCCAGGGCGAGGTTCGCCGCGAACAAGGCCACCCGGCCCTTACGAATCACCTGTACCAGGTCCAGACGGGCGAGGGCATCCGGATCGCTGAGCGCCTGCAGGCGCTGCGCATCCAGCTCCACCGCCACCGCGTCGTAGCGGCCGCTGCCGATCGCCCGCTGCACTGCGGCCACGCTGGCCAGTGACACGTGCGCGGTACCTAGCAACGTATAGCGCACGCCATCGCGTTCGACGATGCGATGCGGCTGGCCGGACAACGCATCGTCCAGAACGTGGGTGGTTTGCTCAGTCATGGGGTCATTCATCAGAAGGAGGGGCGGTGTCACTGGAGCCGAGCGCGCGTTGCATCTGCACGCCGTCCAGCCAGCGACCATGCTTGCGGCCGATACCGGTGAACACTCCGACCGTGCGAAAACCAAAACGTTCATGCAGCCGTCGCGATGCCAGGTTGCGGGCATCGCCGATCACCGCAATCATCTGTCGATAGCCGCGCTGTTGGCAGCGTGCGATCAGCTCGCCGAGCAAGGCCTTGCCGATGCCGTGGCCCTGCGCGCCGCTGGTGAGATAGATCGAATTCTCGACGGTCCAGCGGTAGCCGGCGCGTGCGCGATAGGCGCCGACGTAGGCATAGCCGACCACCGCACCATCGCGCTCGGCAACAAGATAGGGGTAGCCGGCATCCACGCTCGCGCGCACCCGTGCACCCATCTCCTCGTGCGATGGTGCGCTGTATTCGTAGCTGTTGACCCCGGCAATCTGCTCCGCATAGATCGCGGTGATGGCCGGGATGTCCGCGTCGCAGACTTCGCGCAACTCCACTGGCATGCGGTCAGTCGATGTAGCGCTTGAGCAGATCGCCATACGCATCGATGCGGCGATCGCGCAGGAACGGCCAGATGCGGCGCACGTGTTCGCTGCGCTGCAGGTCGACGTCGCAGACCAGCACCGTCGGGTCCTGTCCGGCTTCGGCGATGAACTCGCCCTGCGGCCCCAGCACATGGCTGTTGCCCCAGAACTGGATGCCCGACGCGCCCAACGGCGAGGGCTCATGGCCGACGCGGTTGCACGACAGCACCGGCACCCCGTTGGCGACCGCATGGCCGCGATGGCTGAGTACCCAGGCATCGCGCTGGCGCTCCTGCTCCGGTTGCTGGTCATCCGGATCCCAGCCGATTGCGGTGGGGTAGAGCAACAGTTCCGCACCGGCCAGCGCCATCAGGCGCGCCGCTTCGGGGTACCACTGGTCCCAGCACACCAGCACGCCCAACCGGCCGACCGAGGTGTCGATCGGTGCAAAGCCCAGATCGCCCGGGGTGAAATAGAACTTTTCATAGAAGCCCGGGTCGTCCGGGATATGCATCTTGCGGTACTTGCCGAGCAGGCGGCCGTCCTTTTCGAACACGACCGCGGTGTTGTGATACAGCCCGGCTGCGCGGCGCTCGAACAACGAGGCCACCAGCACCACGCCGTGTTGCTTGGCCAGCGCCCCTAGCCGCTCGGTGCTGGGGCCGGGGATCGGCTCGGCCAGGTCGAATTCGTCCACCGACTCGTGCTGGCAGAAATACGCACCGTTGTGCAGTTCCTGCAGCAGCACCAGCTTGGCGCCCTGTGCGGCGGCTTCGGCCACGCGCGATTCGATGATGGCCAGATTGGCCGCGGCGTCGCCGTGGTTGCGCTCCTGGATCAGCGCGACGGGAAGGAGATGACGGGTCATGGCGATTCGTCCAGCGAAGTGGCGCACTAAGGTAGCGCGCGATGGTGTAACACCGGCCTGCCGGCCGGAACAGGAGTGACTCAGGCAGCCCGCAGACCGGCGGGCAGTTGCATGGTCAGACAATGCAGGCTGCCGTTCTGCCAGATCAATGGGCGGCATGGCACCGGCACGATGACATGCTGCGGAAACGCCTCGGCCAGCACCGCCTGCGCGCGCGCATCGGCCTTGTCGCCGTAAGCCGGCATCAGCACCGCACCGTTGACGATCAGGAAATTGGCGTACGAGGCGGCCAGACGCCGACCCTGGTCCAGGATCGGCTCTGCCCACGGCAACACGAACAGCCGATACGGCTGCCCATCGGCCTTGCGCAACGCAGCCAGTTCGGCGCCCATCTCCTGCAGTTCGGTGTAATGCGAATCGCTGGCCACATCGCAGCCCTGGTAGACGATCGCATCCGGGCCGGCGAAGCGCGCCAGCGTATCGATATGCGCATCGGTGTCGTCGCCTTCCAGATAGCCGTGATCCAGCCACAGCACGCGGTCCTGCGCCAGCCACGCGGCAAGATCGGCACTCAGCGAATCGCGCGTGCGCTGCGGATGCCGCTCATGCAGGCACTTCCAGGTGGTCAGCAAGGTGCCCGCACCATCGGTCTCGATCGCACCGCCTTCCAGCGCAAAGTCCACCGTCTGCACCTGCGAGGGCACGAACACCTGCGCCGCATCCAGCGAGGTGACCAGCTGATCGTCCAGGCTGGCCTCGAACTTGCCGCCCCAGCCGGTGAAGCGGAAATCCATCAAGCGGAAACCGCCGTCCTGGCGCAGCGTGATCGGGCCCGAATCGCGCAGCCAGGTGTCGTTGTAGGCCGCAACCACGAAGCGCACCTGCGTCATGTCCACCCGTGCCGAGCGCAGCCGCGCTTCCGCGTAGATCTGCAGGTCGTCATCGGCCACGCACACGATCACCGGCTCGAAACGGGAAATCGCCGTGACCAGCGCGATATAGGTCTCTTCCACCTCGGCAAGACGCTCGGCCCAATCGGTGCCCGCATGCGGCCACGCAATCAACACGGCGGACTGAGATTCCCACTCGGCAGGAAAGCGAACGCTATCGGTCATAACCTAACAAACACCTATCAATGCCCAACCGAAGCCAGGCTGTTAATTCAATCCCCGCACATGGATGTGCGGGCTCTTGCGAGGGACTCGCCTTAAGTCGGCTCTTGCGATGGACTCGCCTCAAGTCGGCTCTTGCGAGGGATTCGCGTCGAACCGCCACTTGCGAAGGACTCGCCTTACCGACTCGCAGCGATCGCTTCCCGCACACCATTGGATCAAACCACTGTTGCAGTCACCCTCCGATCCAGCCCGAACAACCCGCGATCACTTGATCGGCGGTTTGGGCCCGATCTCGTTGGCATCGGCCTGGTTGGCCACCACGTCGATCACCCGGCTCTTTTCGAAGTACACGGTGAAGGCCGGATACACCCAGCGGTGGATCGTCGGCCACTGGCGCTTCTGGCCACCGCGCGGCGCCAGCTTTTCCTGCGGCGCGCCATAACGGCCTTCGACCTGGCTCATGCTGTCGCCGCGCAGGGGCAGGGCAGCGGCAGGCTTCTGCTGCGCACGGTCGATCAGCAGCGTATCGGCCGACGCAACGGCACTGATCCCCATCAGCGCGATCAGCGGCAGGACAAACAAACGGTTGCGCATGTCATCTACTCCCCAGTGGACAAGATTCGGATGGTGATTACAGCAAAAACCAGGACCGGCGTGCTTGCAGATCGGTGTTACCCAACGCCGCGCCGGATGTCTGCCAGCGCAACCGTTACGCGGAGCCGGCCGGGCGGCCGCGCATTCCAGCCTGCATCAGGCAATCGTCGGCGTGAAGCATCGGCCAAGAAAAAACCGCCCGGAGGCGGCTTTCTGGGGTCTTGCACGCGCGGCGAAAGCTTAGCGCTGACGCGCCTTGAAACGCGGGTTCGACTTGCAGATCACGAAGACCTTGCCGCGGCGGCGGACCACCTTGCAGTCGCGGTGACGGGTCTTCGCAGACTTCAGGGAGGACAGGACTTTCATGGCACACCTCGGCGTAAACGGTTGGATTCGATGGAAGAGTGCCCGCTATCGAGGGTGCACCCGGAATTAAGCCGGAAATTCTAACCGGCTTTTCGTCGTGCTTTCAAGTGGTTGCATCGCAATCCCCGCGAGCGGCGCTACACTACCGCCTGATGACCTTCCGGAAACCTGAATGACCGACCTTTCGCCCGTCCTCACCATCGATGGTCCCTCCGGCGCCGGCAAGGGCACCGTGAGCCGGATCGTGGCCGCCCGGCTGGGCTGGCATTACCTCGATTCGGGCGCACTGTATCGCGCGGTGGGCGTGGCAGCGAGCTGGGCAGATCTGGATGTCTCCGACCCGGCCGCGCTGGTGCGCTGCACCTTCGACACCAGGGTGGAGTTCGACGACGCCGGCGAGGCAGGGCTACGGGTGCTGGTCAACGGCGTGGACGCCACCGGCGAGCTGCGCCTGGAGACCACCGGCGCGCTGGCCTCGGCGATTGCGGCCATTCCCGAGGTGCGCAGCGCACTGAAGGAGCGCCAACGCGCATTCAGGCAGGTGCCCGGCCTGGTCGCGGACGGGCGCGACATGGGCACGGTGATCTTCCCCGATGCCGCCTTCAAGGTGTTTCTGACCGCCAGTGCCGAAGAACGTGCGGGCCGTCGCCATAAACAGTTGATGGAAAAGGGTGTTTCGGTTATCTTTGACGACCTGCTGCGCGAGATCATGGCTCGAGATGCCCGTGATGCGCAGCGGGTGGTGGCGCCATTGCGGCCGGCCGAAGACGCCGTGCTGATCGATACCAGCGGAATGGGGATCGAGGATGTCGTCCAGCGTGTGGTCGGGTTGTTAGCCGCTCGCACGTCGTCGTAAGCGTTCCGCAAGCGGGCATGTCCCGCCGACCGTAAGGCGTTCCAAGGCTCCGTCGCACATCCCGTGTGGCGGTTCTATTACTACTTAACCGACTCGCTGTCCGGAGTCGACCAACAGGCTGGGCGCTTGGCATCTGTCGCATCCGACGATCAACGCCCGTGTGTTCAACTGAGTAAAATTCAAATGACAGAATCTTTTGCTGAACTGTTCGAAGCCAGTCAAGCCAATCTGGCGAAGCTGAAGCCGGGCTCGATCGTCACCGGTACCGTCGTGGAAGTGCGCGGCGACGTGGTGGTGATCAACGCTGGCCTGAAGTCCGAAGGCATCGTGCCGATCGAGCAGTTCCGTAATGACGCTGGCGAGATCGATGTCGGCGTAGGCGACCAGGTCAAGGTTGCCCTCGATTCCATCGAGAACGGCTTCGGTGAGACCGTGCTGTCGCGCGAGAAGGCCAAGCGCGCAATGGTGTGGGACGAGCTGGAAGAGGCGTTGGAAAAGAACGAAACCATCACCGGCCGCATCAGCGGCAAGGTCAAGGGTGGTTTCACCGTGGACATCAAGGATGTCCGCGCGTTCCTGCCTGGTTCGCTGGTGGATGTGCGCCCGGTGCGCGACCCGGCCTACCTGGAAGGCAAGGAACTCGAGTTCAAGCTGATCAAGCTGGACCGCAAGCGCAACAACGTGGTGGTCTCGCGTCGTGCCGTGGTCGAGAGCGAGCACTCGGAAGAGCGCGAGCAGCTGATGGACAAGCTGCAGGAAGGCGCGATCCTGAAGGGTGTCGTCAAGAACCTGACCGATTACGGCGCGTTCGTGGACCTGGGCGGTATCGACGGCCTGCTGCACATCACCGACATGGCCTGGAAGCGCGTGCGCCATCCGTCCGAAGTCGTCAACGTCGGCGACGAGCTGGACGTGCGCGTGCTGAAGTTCGATCGCGAGCGTAACCGCGTCAGCCTCGGCCTGAAGCAGCTGGGCGAAGATCCGTGGGACAACATCGCACGTCGTTACCCGGCCAACAGCCGCGTGTTCGGCAAGGTCTCCAACGTCACCGATTACGGCGCATTCGTCGAGATCGAGCCGGGCGTCGAAGGTCTGGTGCACGTCTCCGAGATGGATTGGACCAACAAGAACGTCAACCCGTCCAAGGTTGTGCAGGTGGGTGACGAAGTCGAAGTGATGGTGCTGGATGTCGACGAGGAGCGTCGCCGCATCTCGCTGGGCATGAAGCAGGTTGCCGCCAATCCGTGGGAAACCTTTGCTGCCACCCACAAGAAGAACGACAAGGTGTCCGGCCAGATCAAGTCGATCACCGACTTCGGCATCTTCATCGGTCTGGACGGCGGCATCGACGGCCTGGTCCACCTGTCCGACATCAGCTGGAACACCACCGGCGAAGATGTCGTGCGCAACTACAAGAAGGGCGACACGCTGGAAGCCGTTGTGCTGGCAGTCGATCCGGAACGTGAGCGCATCAGCCTGGGCGTCAAGCAGCTGGAGCAGGATCCGTTCGGCCAGTACATGGCGTCCAACCCGAAGGGTTCGAAGGTCGAAGGCGTGGTGCGTGAAGTGGATGCCAAGGGCGCCACGATCGACCTGGCCGATGGCATCGAAGGCTACGTCGCTGCACGCGACATCGCCAACGAGCGTGTGGACGACGCGACCCAGCACCTGAAGGTCGGCGACAAGATCGAAGCCAAGTTCGTGGGCATGGACCGCAAGGGCCGCACCCTGCAGCTGTCGATCAAGGCCAAGGACGATGCCGAAATGCGCGAAACGCTGGAGGAATACCAGTCTTCGGCCGCATCCGGTGGCATGACCCAGCTGGGCGCGCTGCTGCGTGCACAGTTGAACAGCAACAAGTCCGAGTAAGCGCGTAGCGCTCGCAAGAGCGTGATGGATCGGCCCGGGCTTGCCCGGGCCGATTCCGATGTGTCAGTCGAAAAAAGCAAGTCTTCCCATGACCAAGTCCGAATTGATTGAAATCCTGGCGCGACGTCAAGCGCATCTGAAGGCGGACGACGTGGATCTGGCAGTCAAATCGCTGCTGGAAATGATGGGGCAGGCGCTCTCCGATGGTGATCGGATCGAAATCCGCGGGTTTGGCAGCTTCTCGCTGCATTACCGCCCGCCACGTCTTGGCCGTAATCCGAAGACCGGCGAGTCGGTCGCGTTGCCGGGCAAGCATGTTCCGCATTTCAAGCCTGGCAAGGAATTGCGCGAGCGTGTCAGCTCCGTGGTCCCGGTCGATCTGCTGGATGCGGCTGACTGAGGTCATTCTGCCGCTGCGTTTATGTCGGCTCGGTTAAGCTAAGCCTCTTTTGACGGAGTCTGGCCATGAAGGTGTTTCGCTTGCTGGTGATGTTGGCCTTCCTGCTGGTCGGTCTGATCATCGGTGCGGTCAATTCCCAGGACGTCACGCTCGACTTCCTTTTTTCCAGTGTGCACACGACCTCCGGAATCGCGATCATTGTTGCGCTGCTGGTCGGTGTGTTGATCGGTGCCGGCATGGTGCTGGTCAGTGTGGTCATTCCCCTCTATTCCAAACTGCGCCAGGCCAACAAGGCGGTTGCAGTCAGTCGCACCGACGCCAGGCCGATCACGCCTGCGGCAGTCGAGCCGCGCCCCTTTGATGGACTGTAAGCGCGTATGGACTTTCTGACCGAGTGGATCTGGTTCTTCCTGTTCGTGCCGTTAGCAGCGCTGGGGGGCTGGGTCGTTGGCCGCCGGGGTGGTCAACGCCACGGCGATACCCAGGTCAGTCGCCTGTCCAGCACCTACTTTCGCGGTCTGAACTATCTGCTCAACGAGCAGCCGGACAAGGCGATCGAGCTGTTTCTGCACATCGCCGAACTGGACAAGGAAACCTTCGAGACCCAGGTCGCGTTGGGGCATTTGTTCCGCCGTCGCGGTGAGGTCGACCGCGCGATCCGGCTGCATCAGGGCCTGGTGCAACGCGCCGACCTGACCGATCAGCAGCGCGTGCAGGCCCTGCTGGCGCTGGGCGAGGACTATATGAAGTCCGGTCTGCTGGATCGCGCCGAGACCGTATTCACCGAACTGGCGCAACTGGACCAGCGTGCGCCGCAGGCGCTGCGTCACCTGATCGGCATCTATCAGGCCGAGCGCGATTGGGAAAAGGCGATCGACAACGCCACCCGTTACGAAGAAGTCACCGGCGAGCCGATGGGCAAGCTGATCTCGCAATTCGAGTGCGAGCTGGCCGACCGCTATCGTGGCCTGAGCAAGCCCGACGAAGCATTGCAGGCGATCGCGCGCGCCTACCAGGCCGATGGCACCTCGGTGCGCGCCGGCATTCTGGAAGGACGCATCGAAGCCGAGCGCGGACACGACGAAGCGGCCGTACGCGCGTTCGAACGTGCTGCGCGGCATGATCCGGAATACCTGCCGGAGATCATTCCCGCATTGATGGCGGCCTATCGCCGGGTCGGCGATATCGCCGGCGCACGTAATTTCCTGTCCGAGATGACCGAGCACTATCGCGGCATCGCCCCGGTGCTGGCATTGACCCAGTTGATGGAAGCGCAGGATGGCGTGGCGCCGGCGCTGGCCTATCTGGGCCGTCAGCTCAAGGATCGGCCATCGGTCCGCGGCGAATCGGCGTTGATCGACCTGACCCTGGCCGAAGGCAGCGACCCGGTCGGCACCTTGCAGGATCTCAAGCACATCACCGACCAGTTGCTGGTGCGCAACCCGAGTTACCGCTGCACCCGCTGCGGCTTCGGCGCGAAGACGCACCACTGGCAATGCCCGAGTTGCAAGGAATGGGGCACGGTCAAGCCGCTGTTGAACTACGCGGTGGTCTGATGCCGCAGGCCTGGCTGTGGTGGTGTCTGTCGCACCTGACGGTCGCGGCACTGGGAACCTGGTTGTTGCGGCGCTACGCGCTGCATCGGCGGCTGCTCGACCATCCGGGCGAACGCCGCAGCCATGTGGTCGCCACCCCGCGTGGCGGTGGCATGGCAATCGTGGTGGCGCTGCTGTCCGGGTGCGTGGCGGCTGGGGTGTTCTGGCCGGCAGCAGGCCCGATACTGGCTTGGTTCGCGGCCGGGCTAGTGCTGGTGGCCGGAGTGGGTTGGTGGGACGACCATCGTCCGCTCTCGGCCAGGCTGCGTTTTGCGATCCATCTGTTGGCATCGGTCATGCTGGGCTGGCTGGTCAGCCATCACACCGGCAATCTCTGGGATGGTGTGCTCACCGCCATGGCGTCGGTGGTGTTGATCAATGTCTGGAACTTCATGGACGGCATCAACGGCTTGGCCAGCAGCCAGGCGGCCCTGGCCGCGCTGGCATTTGCTGCCGTCGTGCCTGGCGCCTGGGCCGGGCCCGGTCTTGCCGTCGCCGCAGCCTGCCTGGGATTTCTGCCGTTCAACTTTCCGCGTGCGCGGATCTTTCTGGGTGACGGCGGCAGTGGTGCCTTGGGATATGTGCTGGCTGCATTGCTGGCGCTGACAGTGGCCAGCGGGCAGGTGAGCTGGTGGATCAGCTGGTTGCCACTGACTGCATTTCTTGTAGACGCCGGCTTCACGCTGCTGTCTCGCATGCTCGCCGGGCAAAGGTGGTGGGAGCCGCATGCCCAACACCTCTATCAGCGGCTGGCACGCAGGCTTGAGACGCACGTTCCGGTAACCGGTATTTATTTCGCTTTCAGCGTCGCTGCCGTCTGCTTGTATGTGTTGGTTCGTCATGATGCAACTTGGCTGCAAGTGTCCGGAGCCCTGGTATGGGGCCTGGGTTCCACCGCAATCTGGTTTTTTCTGCGCGATGGACTGCGCAATTCCTGAGTAATGGACTTTTATGATTTCCTGGCGTAACCGTTTGACCAAAGCCCTGCCGCAAGCAGCGGTGGTGCTGCATGACCTGTTGATGGTGTGGGTGTGCTGGCAGCTGCTGCACGCCGGCCGCTACTCCATGCTGCGCGAGGCTCCCGATCTGCCGTTGTGGGATTGGCGCACTGCCGTGGTCCTGGTCGCGCAGGGCCTTGTGTTCTGGAAGATGGGCCTGTATCGCGGGCTGTGGCGGTTCGCCTCGGTGCCGGACCTATGGAACATCTTCAAGTCGAGTTTTCTCGGCTTGGTCGCGATCGTGCTGGCGCTGTCCTATGACCGCCTGGATGGGGTGCCGTTGTCGGTGCTGGTCGTCTATCCGTTCGCTCTGTCGGCGCTGCTGGGTACGCCGCGGCTGCTGTATCGGGCCTGGAAGGATTACCAGATTGCGCATTCCGGCGATGCCGCGCAGCGCGTGTTGATCCTTGGCGCAGGTCGCGCCGCCGAGGGTCTGGTCCGTGATCTGCGCCGCACCGGCGCATTCGTGCCGGTCGGCTATCTGGACGATGCCAACAATCTGCATGGCGCCAAGATCCAGGGCCTGAATGTGCTGGGTAATCTGGACCAGGCTGCAGCCATCGCCAAGGAGACGGCGGCCAAACTGCTGGTCATCGCGATCCCGTCGCTGGATGCCTCGGGCATGCAGCGCGTGGTGGCCATCTGCGAAAGTACTGGGCTGCCGTTCCGCATGGTGCCCAAGCTGATCAACGTGCTGGAAGGGCGCTCGTTGCCTGGCGAGTTGAAGGAAGTCGCGATCGAGGACCTGCTCAACCGCAAGCCGGTTACCCCGGATTGGCGCCTGATTCGCGACTGGTTGACCAACAAGACGGTGATGGTGACTGGTGCGGGTGGTTCGATCGGCTCGGAAGTCTGCCGCCAGTGCGCCCGTCACGGCGCGCGCCGCATCGTGCTGCTGGAGATCGATGAGCTGGCGTTGCTGACCGTCGATTCGGACCTGCGTCGGTTGTTCCCCGATATCGAGGTGGTGCGCGTGCTGGGCGATTGCGGCGACCCGGCGGTGGTCGCGCATGCCTTGAACACCGCGCTGCCGGATGCCGTCTTTCATGCCGCCGCCTACAAGCAGGTGCCGCTGCTGGAAGAGCAGTTGCGCGAGGCGGTACGCAACAACGTGCTGGCCACCGAAAACGTGGCGCGCGCCTGCCAGCGTGCACGTATCGAGACCTTTGTCTTCATCTCCACCGACAAGGCGGTCGAGCCGGTCAACGTGCTGGGCGCGAGCAAGCGCTATGCGGAGATGATCTGCCAGAGCCTGGACGCACGCGATGCGCCAACGCGCTTCATCACCGTGCGTTTCGGCAACGTGCTGGATTCGGCCGGCAGTGTGGTGCCGTTGTTCCGTGAGCAGATCCGCCAGGGCGGCCCGGTCACGGTGACGCATCCGGATGTGACGCGTTACTTCATGACCATTCCGGAAGCCTGCCAGTTGGTGGTGCAGGCCGCGGCCTCCGCCTCGCATGGCGCGATCTATACGCTGGACATGGGCGAGCCGGTGCCGATCCGCCTGCTCGCCGAGCAGATGATCCGTCTTGCCGGCAAGCAGCCCGGCAAGGATGTGGCGATCCTCTATACCGGCCTGCGTCCGGGCGAGAAGCTGCACGAAACCCTGTTCTATTCCGACGAAGACTATCGCCCCACCGCGCATCCAAAGATTCTGGAAGCCGGTGTGCGCGAGTTCTCGCACGAGCAGGTGTTGCAGCTGGTGACGCGCTTGCGTGAGGCGGTTAACCGCTATGACATCAAGGCGATGGAGACTGTGCTCGGCAGTCTGATGCCGGATTTTGCGGCTGCTCGACGGAAAGTCGACGCGCGATCTGATACGGTCGTTCCATTCCCCGCACGTGAGGTCAGAAGACTTTAATGAGCAAGCGTATTCGCAAGGCCGTATTCCCCGTCGCAGGTCTTGGGACCCGCTTTCTTCCGGCAACCAAGACGGTGCCGAAGGAAATGCTGCCAATCATCGACAAACCTTTGATCCAGTACGCCGTCGACGAGGCCATCCAGGCCGGTTGCGACACGCTGATCTTCGTGACCAATCGCTACAAGCACTCGATCGCCGACTACTTCGACAAGGCCTACGAACTGGAGCAAAAGCTCGAGCGCGCCGGCAAGCTCGAACAGCTGGAGCTGGTGCGGCATGCCTTGCCGGAAGGCGTGCGCGCCATTTTCGTGACGCAGGCCGAAGCGCTCGGTCTGGGTCACGCCGTGCTGTGTGCCAAGGCCGTGGTCGGCGACGAGCCGTTCGCGGTGTTGCTGCCGGACGACCTGATCTGGAACCGGGGTGCCGGTGCGCTGACCCAGATGGCCGATGTGGCCGAAGCCTCGGGTGGCAGCGTCATCGCCGTGGAGGATGTGCCGCACGACAAGACCGCCAGCTACGGCATCGTGGCCACCGATGCGTTCGATGGTCGCAAGGGGCGCATCAACGCCATCGTCGAAAAGCCCAAGCCGGAAGTGGCACCGAGCAATCTGGCGGTGGTCGGCCGGTATGTGCTCAACCCGAAGATCTTCGAGCTGCTCGAAGAGACCGGTGCCGGTGCCGGTGGCGAAATCCAGCTGACCGATGCGATTGCCGGACTGCTGCAGCAGGAAACCGTCGACGCCTATCGCTTCGAAGGCCGTCGCTTCGATTGCGGCGCGCATATCGGCCTGATCGAGGCCACCGTGCATTTCGCGCTCGAGCACGAGAAGCATGGCGGGCCGGCCAAGGAAATCCTGCGCACCGCATTGGCCGAGGCCGACGCGCGCGGCTGATTGCCCGGCCATCACCTGCATCTACGAACGACGCCATCCGGCGTCGTTCGTCGTTTGCGGCCTCGCTGGTCGAGAACGCCGTGCTGTTGGGGTGATCGACACGGCAGGCCGCTTTGCCAACTGCGCACTCTGGTGCCGGCCAGTGGTGCGCGCCTGCCGCTAGAATCCTCGGCATGAGCCAGCCTGCCGAATCCAGCGAACTGATCAACGTGGTGGCCCTGCTGGGCGCTGCCGTGGTCGCCATCCCGGTGTTTCGACGTCTGGGCCTGGGCTCGGTGCTGGGTTACCTGGCCGCGGGTCTGGCGATCGGTCCGTTCGGCCTGGGCCTGTTCGATGACCCGCAGGCGATCCTGCACGTGGCTGAGTTGGGCGTGGTGATGTTCCTGTTCGTGATCGGGCTGGAAATGCGGTCGTCCCACCTGTGGAGCCTGCGCAAGGAGATCTTCGGCCTGGGGACGCTGCAGATCGCAGTGTGCGCGCTGGTGCTGACCGGCATCGGCCTGTTGCTCGGCTTCGCGCCGCCGGTGGCATTCGTGGCCGCATCCGGCTTCGTGCTGACCTCCACGGCGGTGGTGATGCAGTTGCTGGCAGAGCGGGGCGATGTCGCCTTGCCGCCGGGCCAGAAGATCGTGGCGATCCTGTTGTTCGAGGACCTGTTGATCGTGCCGCTGCTGGCGATCGTGGCCTGGATGGGCGCCAGCGGCGACCCGCAGGCGGCCACGCAGCGCTGGCAGGACATCGGCATCGGTCTGGCCTGCATCGTTGGCCTGGTGGTGGCGGGGCGCTGGCTGCTCAATCCCTTGTTCCGCATCCTGGCCGCGTCTAAGGCGCGCGAGGTGATGACGGCGGCGGCCTTGCTGGTGGTGCTGGGCGCGGCGCTGCTGATGCAGGTCGGCGGGCTGTCGATGGCGATGGGCGCGTTTCTGGCCGGTGTGCTGCTGTCCGAATCCACCTTCCGGCATCAGATCGAGGCGGATATCGAGCCGTTCCGCGGCATCCTGCTGGGGCTGTTCTTCCTGGGCGTCGGCATGAGCCTGGACCTGCATGTGGTTGCGGCCGACTGGCGGCTGATCGTAGCCGGTCTGCTGGCCCTGATGCTCGGCAAGGGCGCGTGCATCTACGCCGTGGCGCGGCTGATGCGCAGCGACCATCGCCAGGCGATGGATCGTGGCGTGCTGATGGCGCAGGGCGGCGAGTTCGCCTTCGTGCTGTTCGCGGCGGCATCGGCCTCCGGCGTCATCGACGCGCAGGTCAACGCCAGCCTGACGGCGATCGTGGTGTTGTCGATGGCGCTGACGCCGCTGTTCGTGCTGTTGCAGCGACGGCTGACGCCGGCCGCCCAGCCGACGCTGGAAGGCGTGGAAGCCGTCAGTGGCCAGACCGGCAGCGTGCTGATCATCGGGTTCGGGCGCTTCGGGCAGGTTGCCAGCCAGTCACTGCTGGCGCGCGATGTGGATGTGACCATCATCGATAACGACATCGAGATGATCCAGAGCGCAGAACAGTTCGGTTTCAAGATCTACTACGGCGACGGCACCCGGCTCGATGTGCTGCATGCCTCCGGTGCGCACAGCGCCCGCGCGATCGCGGTGTGCATCGACAACCGCGAGGCGGCCAAATCGCATCGTCGAGCTGGCAACGCGCGAGTTCCCGCACGCCAGGTTGCTGGTGCGTTCGTTCGACCGTGAGCACTCATTGCAGTTGGTCGCTGCCGGGGTGGACTACCAGATTCGCGAGACCTTCGAGTCGGCGGTGGCGTTCGGGCAGGCGGCCCTGGTCGAGCTGGGCGTGGACGAGGACGAGGCTGTCACCATCGCGCGCGAGATCCGGCGGCGCGATGCCGAGCGGTTCGAACTGGAGATTGCGGCCGGCAATACGCGTGCCGGTGCGGTGGCAGGGCTGATGTACGGCAATCTCACGCCCACCGTGCCCAAGCCCACGCCGTTCACCCCGCCGCGGCGGGAGAGCCGCACGCTCAATCCCGATGCGGTGCCGCAGGCCACTCAGCCCGAAGCCGTGACCCGCGACTGAGTCGTGTGCGGCTGGCGAGCACCGAAGCGGGTTCGGCGCTGGGATTGCCTCGGCTGGTCGAGAAAAAACCTGGGGTGATAGAACGGCCGGCACCAAGCTGCCGGCCTGAGCTGACAAGTCGGCCGGCTCAGCCGTGCCGGCGTTGAGCGGCCGCGAAGGCTTCCAGTTGCTCGGGCGTGGCGTCTTTCTGGTGCTGCTGTTTCCAGTCGGCAAACGGCATGCCGTACACCGCTTCGCGCGCCTGCTCCTTGCTCATCGGCTGGCCGTGCGCTTCGGCGGCTTCGCGGTACCAGTCGCCCAGGCAGTTGCGGCAGAAGCCGGCCAGGATCATCAGATCGATGTTCTGCACATCCGGGCGCTGCTGGTTGAGATGCTGCAACAGACGGCGAAATGCGGCCGCTTCGATGGACGTGGTGATGGAATCGGGTGTCGAGGTGGTGTCGGTCATGACGGAATCGGGGACAATAGACGGCCTTCGACTCTACACCTGACGCCCCATGACCGTTTCCGCGCCAGCTGCCTCTGCTCCGGCCCGCCTTCTCGATGGTCGCCGCATCGCCGAGGAATTGCTCGACGGGCTGAAGCTGCGCGTGGATGCGCGCCTGGCTGCCGGCAAGACGCGCCCCGGGCTGGCGGTGGTGCTGGTGGGTGGCGACCCGGCCTCGTCGGTGTATGTGCGCAACAAGCGGCGTGCGGCGGAAAAGGTCGGCATCGAGGCCTTCGATTACGACTTGCCGCAGGGCACCAGCGAGGCGGAGTTGGCGCGGCTGATCGACCAGCTCAATGCCGATCCCAAGATCCACGGCATCCTGATCCAGCTGCCGCTGCCGGGCATCCACGATGCCAATCGCCTGATCCAGCGCATCGATCCGCGCAAGGACGTCGACGGCTTCCATCCGCAGAATGTCGGGCACCTGGCGCTGCGCGAGTTCGGCCTGCGTCCGTGCACGCCGCGCGGCATCGTGACCTTGCTGGGCCACACCGATCAGCCGGTGCGCGGCCGCAACGCGACCATCGTGGGCGTGAGCAATCACGTCGGCCGGCCGATGGGCCTGGAGCTGCTGATCGCCGGTTGCACGGTCACCAGCTGCCACAAGTTCACCCCGCCCGAGGTGCTGGAAGCCAGCGTGCGCAATGCCGACATCCTGGTGGTGGCGGTCGGTCGCCCGGGCCTGATTCCGGGCGAATGGATCAAGCCGGGCGCAGTGGTGATCGATGTCGGCATCAATCGGCTGGACGACGGCCGCCTGGTCGGCGATGTCGGTTTCGACGCAGCGGTGCAACGTGCGGCCTGGATCACGCCGGTGCCGGGTGGAGTCGGGCCGATGACGGTCGCCACGCTGATGCAGAACACCCTGGAAGCGGCCGACGCGGCCGGCTGAGGCGCGCGTAACGCTGCATTGCAGTCGCGTTGTGTCTTCGTGAAGGCTTTCAGGGTAAAATGCCGCGCTTCCCCAAACTCGGGTCCGCCGATGCTCCGCATCCAGGCTGAAGCTCTCACCTACGACGACGTTTCCCTCGTCCCCGCTCATTCGATCGTCCTGCCCAAGGACGTCAGCCTGGAAACCCGGCTGACCCGCGATCTGCGCCTGAAGCTGCCGATTCTCTCGGCCGCGATGGACACAGTGACCGAGCACCGCCTGGCGGTGGCCATGGCCCAGCTGGGCGGCATCGGCATCATCCACAAGAATCTGACCCCTGCGCAGCAGGCCGGCGAAGTCGCCCGGGTCAAGAAATTCGAATCCGGCGTGATCACCGAGCCGTTCACGGTGAGCCCGGACACGACCATCGGCGAGGTGCTCAAGCTGACCCGCGCGCGCAACATCTCCGGCGTGCCGGTGGTGGATGGCAGCGAACTGGTCGGCATCGTCACCAGCCGCGACATGCGCTTCGAGAAGAAGCTCGACGATCCGGTCCGCCATATCATGACCAAGAAGGATCGCCTGATCACCGTGCGCGAAGGCGCCAGTGACGAGGAAGTGCTGGAGCTGCTGCATCGCAACCGCATCGAAAAGATCCTGGTGGTCAACGACAGCTTCGAGCTGCGCGGCCTGATCACGGTCAAGGACATCCAGAAGAAGACCGACAACCCCAACGCGGCCAAGGACGGGTCCACGCGCCTGCTGGTCGGCGCGGCGGTCGGCGTGGGCGGCGACACCGAGCAGCGCATCGAACTGCTGGCTGCGGCCGGCGTGGACGTGGTCATCGTCGATACCGCGCACGGCCATTCGCAGGGCGTGATCGATCGCGTGGCCTGGGTCAAGAAGGCGTATCCGCAGCTGCAGGTGATCGGCGGCAACATCGTCACCGGCGATGCCGCGCTGGCATTGATGGACGCCGGCGCCGATGCGGTCAAGGTCGGCGTGGGCCCCGGGTCGATCTGCACCACGCGCGTGGTCGCCGGTGTCGGCGTGCCGCAGATCACCGCGGTGGACATGGTCGCCGAGGCGCTGCAGGACCGCATTCCGCTGATCGCCGATGGCGGCATCCGCTACTCGGGCGACATCGGCAAGGCGCTGGTCGCCGGCGCCTCCACGGTGATGGTCGGCGGCCTGTTCGCCGGCACCGAGGAAGCCCCGGGCGAGGTCGAGCTGTTCCAGGGCCGCAGCTACAAGAGCTACCGCGGCATGGGCAGCCTGGGCGCGATGGAGAAGGGGTCCAAGGACCGCTATTTCCAGGATTCCAGCGATGCCGACAAGCTGGTGCCGGAAGGCATCGAAGGGCGCGTGCCGTATCGCGGCCCGGTCGGTGGCATCGTCCATCAGCTGATCGGCGGCCTGCGCGCCACGATGGGCTATGTGGGCTGCGCGACCATCGAGGAAATGCGCACCAAGCCGAAGTTCGTCACCATCACCGGTGCCGGTCAGCGCGAGAGCCATGTCCACGACGTGCAGATCACCAAGGAACCGCCGAATTACCGCATGGGCTGATGCCTCTGCGTGAATGGGGAATCGGGAGTCGGAATCGATGAACCAGCGTCTGCGCCGCTTTGCCCATTCCCGATTCCCCGTTCCCGATTCCCGGCGCCAATGACCAACATCCACAGCGACAAGATCCTCATCCTCGATTTCGGCGCGCAGTACACCCAGCTGATTGCGCGGCGTATCCGCGAGATCGGGGTGTATTGCGAGATCTGGGCCTGGGATCATGACCCGGCCGAGATCGCCGGTTTCGGCGCCAAGGGCATCATCCTGTCCGGTGGTCCGGAGTCGACCACCTTGCCGGGTGCGCCGGTCGCGCCGCAGGAAGTGTTCGACAGCGGCTTGCCGGTGTTCGGCATCTGCTACGGCATGCAGACGCTGGCTGCGCAGCTGGGTGGTGCGACCGAGGCGGCGGACCAGCGCGAATTCGGTCATGCCGAAGTCGATGTGGTGGCCGCCGATGCCTTGTTCGCAGGGCTGACCGATCATGCCGGCGCATCGCGTCTCAATGTGTGGATGAGCCACGGCGACCACGTGTCGCAGGTGCCGCCGGGCTTCACCGTCACCGCGGTGACCGACCGCATTCCGGTGGCGGCGATGTCCAACGAGGACAAGCGCTGGTACGGCGTGCAGTTTCATCCCGAGGTCACCCACACGCTGCAGGGCCAGACCTTGCTGCGCCGCTTCGTGGTCGATGTCTGCGGCTGCCAGACGCTGTGGACGGCGGCCAACATCATCGACGACCAGATCGCGCGCGTGCGCGAGCAGGTGGGCGATGACGAAGTGATCCTGGGCCTGTCCGGCGGCGTCGATTCGTCGGTGGTCGCCGCGCTGTTGCACAAGGCGATCGGCGACAAGCTGACCTGCGTGTTCGTCGATACCGGCCTGCTGCGCTGGCAGGAAGGCGACCAGGTGATGGCGATGTTCGCCGAGCACATGGGCGTGAAGGTGATCCGCGTCAATGCGGCCGACCGCTATTTCGCCAAGCTCGAAGGCGTCAGCGACCCGGAAGCCAAGCGCAAGATCATCGGCAACCTGTTCGTGGATATCTTCGACGAGGAATCCAACAAGCTGGCCAATGCCAAGTGGCTGGCGCAGGGCACGATCTATCCGGACGTGATCGAGTCGGCCGGCAGCAAGACCGGCAAGGCCCACGTGATCAAGAGTCACCACAACGTCGGTGGCCTGCCCGAGCACATGAAACTGGGCCTGGTCGAGCCGTTGCGCGAATTGTTCAAGGACGAAGTGCGCCGCCTCGGTGTCGAACTCGGCCTGCCGCGCACGATGGTGTACCGCCATCCGTTCCCGGGCCCGGGCCTGGGCGTGCGCATCCTGGGCGAAGTGAAGCGCGAATACGCCGAATTGCTGGCCAAGGCCGATGCGATCTTCATCGATGAACTGCGCAAGGCCGATCTGTACGACACCACCAGCCAGGCGTTTGCGGTGTTCCTGCCGGTCAAGTCGGTCGGCGTGGTCGGCGATGCACGCGCCTACGAATGGGTGATCGCACTGCGCGCAGTGGAGACCATCGACTTCATGACCGCGCACTGGGCGCACCTGCCGTACGATTTCCTCGGCACGGTGAGCAACCGCATCATCAACGAACTGCGCGGCGTCTCGCGCGTGGTCTACGACATCTCCGGCAAGCCGCCGGCGACCATTGAGTGGGAGTGACGGAGCGTCTTTCGGAGGCTATCGCCAGGTATCGGTAGAAGTGACTTAACTTGTTGATTTTAAATGTATAAGTTGAGTTCTCTATCGGTGGCTATCGCCGGCCAGCAGAACGGGTCGGCGACAGAACTGACGGTAAGCCCCCGGAGGTCGGATCCAGACCTTCCTGTTTACTATTGAGACCGAACCGGTCTTTGACGGTAAAAAACTCCTGAGGAAAGCTTGTTTCATGCGGCTTTCCGAGCATCAACGGGTCTCCAGGTCCCTGACGGTAAAAGCCGTCACGAACAGGAGGAACCCCCTCAATGCTCACAGACACAGCACTGCGCAATCTCAAGCCTAAGTCCAAGATTTATAAGGTTTTTGACCGCGATGGCATGTACGTGGCGGTATCTACCGCCGGTACCATCACCTTCCGCTACGACTACCGTCTCAACGGGCGCCGCGAGACACTCACGCTCGGACGGTACGGGCCGGCCGGCATGTCGCTGGCCATGGCGCGCGAGCGGCTGCTGGACGCCAAGCGCTCGGTCGATCAGGGCCTTTCCCCGGCGCTGGAGAAGCAGCGGGCCAAGCGGCGACTGACGGCCGCCAGGACCTTCGGCGAGATGACGGCACGCTGGTTGGCCGATGCCCGCATGGCTGACAGCACGCGGGCGATGCGCAAGCACATCATCGACCGCGACATCCTGCCGGTCTTTGAGAATCGCAAGCTGAAGGAAGTCACCCCCGACGACCTCCGGGCGCTGTGCAACAAGGTGAAGGCGCGCGGCGCGCCGGCCACGGCCATCCATGTCCGCGACATCGTGAAGCAGGTCTATGCCTTCGCCATCCTGCATGGCGAGCGGCTCGCCAACCCGGCCGACGACGTAAAGGCGGCGTCGATCGCGACCTTCGTTCCCAAGGACCGGGCGCTCTCGCCAGCCGAGATCCGGCTGGCCTTCCACCAACTGGAGACCATCGCGTCTTATCCGACCATCCGGTTGGCCTTGCGCCTGATCCTGCTGACGATGGTGCGCAAGAGCGAACTGGTCGAGGCGACCTGGAACGAGGTGGATTTCGAGAACGCCACCTGGACGATCCCGAAAGTACGAATGAAAGGGCGCAAGCCGCACGTGGTCTATCTGTCGCGGCAGGCAATGGACATTTTCGTGGCTTTGCACACCTGCGCGGCGGGCTCGCGATTCGTGCTGCCGTCGCGCTACGACCCCGATCGGTGCATGTCGCATGCAACGCTCAACCGGGTGACGCAGCTCATTGGGTCGCGCGCGAAGGAAGCCGGGTTGCCGCTGGGGCCATTCACGGTGCACGACCTGCGACGCACCGCGTCCACGCTGCTCAACGAGGTGGGTTTCAACGGGGACTGGATCGAGAAGTGCCTGGCGCACGAGGAGGGCAGCAGGTCTTCGCGCTCGGTCTACAACAAGGCCGAGTACGCCGGGGACCTTGACTGGGATCACTTCTGGTAGGTTGCCAGAGGTTTGTATTTATCCTGAAAAGATCACTCTGGATGATCTTTTCCTTCCTTCGCCAAACTTATCGTCCTTGTGGCGGTTTATAAATATGATATTTTGAGCACTATGGATGCTCAAAATTCGGGAAAACTGAACCGATTGCTGGCCGAACTGGGCGATACGCGCCTTGTGTCCAGCCGCTGGCTGCGCGCGCATGACTACTCCAACAGCCTGGTTGCGCGCTATGTGGGCAGCGGCTGGCTGGTGTCGCCGGCGCGTGGCGTGTACATGCGCGCCGGCGGGCGGCTGCAATGGGATGGGGTGGTCCGCAGCTTGCAGGTCGGGGAGGGCGTGCCGCTACATGTCGGAGGGCGTTTCGCACTGGCCTTGCAAGGGCACGAGCACTACTTGCGTTTGGGCGATGCCGGGACGATCACGCTTTACGGGCCGGCGCCTCCGCCGGGCTGGGTCGACAAACTGTCCATGGAGCAGCGCTTCGAGTACCAGGGCAGGGGGCCGTTCGACCTGTCGGCCGTGCCCGTCACGGCGGAAGTCTCCGAGAAGGCGCTGTCCGAGGCGGGCTTGGCCTGGCATTCCGCTGCGCCTGGTGTCGATGCCCTGGTGTGCGCGACGCCCGAGCGGGCCATGCTGGAGCTGTGCGATGGCGTATCGGAGGCGGCAGGAGTCTACGAGGCCGATGCGCTGATGCAGGCCATGACCACACTGCGACCACAGCGCGTCGCTCTGCTGCTGCGCCACTGCCGCAGCATCAAGGCCAAGCGGCTGTTCCTGGCACTGGCCGATCGCCATCGGCATGCGTGGCTGGCGCATGTGCCGCTGGATGGCGTCGATCTGGGCCGGGGCAAGCGTGCGCTGGTGCCCGGCGGGCGCCTGCATCCGACCTACCAGATCACCTTGCCGGGAGACCTCGATGAGCACCTGGCTTGATCGGTGGGACCGGCGCTACACCGACCGGGTGCGGCTGCTGGTCGAGATCCTGCCGGTGCTGGCCCAGGAGCCGCGCTTCGCGCTCAAGGGCGGCACCGCCATCAACCTGTTCGAGCATGACCTGCCGCGTCTGTCGGTGGACATCGACCTGGCCTGGCTGCCGGTGCACGACTACGCCGAGGATGCGAAGCTGATCGCCGAAGCACTCGGACGACTGGCCGACGCGATGCGCGCTCGGCCTTTGCAATTGCAGGTGCAAGCTTCAGCGGGCGAAGGCGGGGCGGTCACCCGGCTGGTGGCCAGTCGCGGCCGCGCGCGCGTGCAGATCGAGACGACGCCGGTGATGCGCGGGACGGTGCATCCGGGGCGGGCCATGGTCGTGCGCCCGAAGGTGGAGGAGGCGTTCGGCTTCGCCGAAGTGCAGGTACTGGATTTCGCCGACCTGTATGCCGGAAAGCTGGCAGCGGCACTGTCGCGGCAGCATCCGCGTGATCTGTTCGACGTGGGCCTGCTGCTGGAGGATGAACGAGCGGATGCTGGTCTCTGGCGGACCTTTCTCGTGTACCTGACATGCAGCCCCAAGCCGGCGTGGGAGATGCTGACACCTCGCGTACCTGCGGATTTCGAGGCCACCTTCGAGGCTCACTTCAAGGGCATGACGTCTGAGCCCATTGAAGCGGCGGCCTTGCTGGAGAGCCGCAAACGTCTGTTGTCGCGCGTGGCGCATTGGCTGGACGAGCCGTCGAGCGCCTTTCTGCAATCGGTCGAGGATGAGCAGCCGGATTTCGGGTTGATCGGCCTTGGCCATGCGGCCGATCTGCCCGGGGTGCGGCGCAAGCTGCACAACCTGGCACAGCGCACGGCCGCCAAACGCGCGGCGGATCGTGGTCAGTTGGCGGACGTGCTGGCGCGCATCAAGGCGCGCTGACGCAGCGGGTAATACAAAGGCGATGGGGTGATCGCGATGGCTCACGATTTCACATTGGTCTATGCGCTGAATCCTGAGCTGGATTCGCAGGATGAGGTCCTGCGCCGGCTGGCCGGCAGCGATTGTGCCGACGCCACGGTGGGCTGGGGGCGGCCTGGACATATCGCGCTGGCCTTCAGCCGGGAGGCACGGGACCGAGATGTGGCGGTCACGCTTGCTGCGGCTCAGATGGCACAAGTGCTGGCCGGGGCAGAACTGGTCAAGGTGGACGCCGGGTAGTCGCCGTGGACGCCAGATGGCGGTTTCATCGAACAGGGCGGTGCCGACGCAGCCTCACGTCCGGGCCGGCCGATGTGTCGGCCTCTGCTGATCGCGAGGCTTGCTTGCGGCTTTCTATCCAGGCTTCGACTTCTTCCAGATCCCAGACCACGCAGCGCGGCGTTAGCCGGAAGCGCCGGGGAAACTCGCCGCGCTGCTCCATTTCGTAGATGGTGGTTTCCGCCAAGGGCACGATCTGATGCAGTTCGCGGCGGCGGATCGTGCGACGAAAGGGGAGCGGTGATCCCTGCGGGAACTGCGGAAGCTCGGCGTACCGCTCAGTCCCAGGATGGGCCAGGGAAGCTGTGTGTTGTGCAGAGGTCCTGATTGGTTCCGAGTCGGCAGCCATCGTCCAGATTCCATGTGTTCGCAATGAACGTCATGGTGGCTATCGGTGGCGATTGCGACAACCTGCTGAAGCAAGGCCGGGCGTAGGAAAGGAGCATCCCGGCGTTCCGCCGTCGGGCTCGCAGGCTGCGCCCCGCGCCTCTGCGAGTCGCGGCCATCCGGCTTTGATCCCTGATGCCTTCGGCCTGGATCGCTGATCCGGGCCGGTAATCCCCCCGCGAAGTAGCAGACGCCAGAAGTGGAATTTTCTCGTATCCTTTTCCGAGGAGGTTCCATGAAGACATCCCGCTTCACCGACAGCCAGATCATCGCCGTACTCAAGCAGTCCGAGGCTGGCACGCCGGTGCCGCAGTTGTGCCGCGAGCACGGCATCAGTTCGGCCACGTTTTACAAGTGGCGCAGCAAGTTTGGCGGCATGGATGCGTCGCTGATGTCCCAGCTCAAGGAGCTGCAGGACGAGAACCGGCGCCTGAAGAAGATGTACGCCGACGCCCAGCTCAGTGCCGACCTGCTGAAGGAGGCGATGGCAAAAAAATGGTGAGGCCATCTCAACGTCGGGAGATGGCCCGAACAGCGGTCGAAGTCGGACGCACGAACATCCGGCACGCCTGCCAGACCTTCGAGGTGAGCGAGACCTGCTATCGGTATCAGGCCAAGGCGTGGGACGAGAACGCCCGGATCGCGGACTGGCTGGTGCGATTGACGACGACGTATCGCGATTGGGGCTTTGGCCTTTGCTTCCTGTACCTGCGCAACGTGAAGGCCTTTGGCTGGAACCACAAGCGGGTGTACCGGATCTACCGGGAGTTGGAGTTGAACCTGCGGATCAAACCGAAGAAGCGACTGGTACGCCAGAAGCCCGAACCGCTGGCGGTACCGGAATCGATCAACAAGGTCTGGTCGATGGACTTCATGCACGAGCAGTTGGCCGATGGTCGCAGCTTCCGGTTGTTCAATGTCCTGGATGACTTCAATCGCGAGGGGCTGGCGATCGAGGTGGACCTGTCGCTGCCATCGGCCCGGGTGATCCGATCGTTGGAGCAGGTCATCGAGTGGCGCGGCACGCCGCGCGTCATTCGCTGCGATAACGGGCCCGAATACATCAGCGCAGCACTGCTGGCGTGGGCGCAACGCAACGGCATTCGCATTGAGCACATCCAGCCGGGCAAGCCGCAGCAGAACGCCTACGTCGAACGCTACAACCGCACCGTCCGCTACGCCTGGCTGGCCACAACCTTGTTCGACACCATCGAGCAAGTGCAGGACAAGGCCACGCGCTGGCTATGGACTTACAACCATGAGCGCCCCAACATGGCGCTCGGCGGCATCACGCCAGCGATGAAACTGGCGATGGCTGCATAACTCCACTTCTGCAGTCCGCTAAAAGCGGGGGGATTACCGCCTGGCGACGCTCAGCCAATGACCCATGCGCGCGCGGACGCCCTAGTGGGACACGATCCGGTCTATCTCGATGATCGGTTTCTCCAGAAATACGAACAGAGCGTTTTCTACGACTCGACACCGGCCTATGTTTGGGAGCAGTGGTACTGTAGTCCGTCATACAGAGGGCAGTGGGCTTTTACTGAATGTAGGCGGGTAGGAAGAAATCTAATTCAGGTGCCGATGCGTGAGTTGTACAAGCCAAAGCCGGATCGCGAGATCGTGCACGCTAGATCATTTGCAGTCGATCCGGCAGACTTAGCGCATGTGGATCTGGATGAAGAGCATGTGGTCGCCAAAGTGCAGCGGCTGCTCGATGCGCTTCTACGGTTGGGTGACGGCCTTTCCGCACTCGGCACAATCGTGGGACTGAACAAGTCGCCGGTAGAGCTGATTGGCTTTGATCGTGCAGAGGTAGCGGCCAATGGTTGGTTGGCCTATCCAGCTCTCGGTCGGTTGGCTCAGGTTGCACCATTGAACATGACGCAGCAGATGTTCCTGGCACGCTGCAAAAGCTTGCACGAGTTGTGGCAGGGTGTTCCGAACGGATACCTCAAGTCATTATTGGAGCGCGCTGGGTGTCCGAGAGTGGCTGTCAAGGAGGTCGGGAGCATCAAGCTGCTGCAAGCGCTTCTTAACGAAAGGTTGAATACTCATGAGGAGGCAAGCGATGCCTTTGCCTCAGATCGAGAACCCGAAGGTTGGAAAGATCACAATGAAGCTATGGCTCCCTTGTTCTTAAACAACGATCTCAGAATCGCCGACGCGCACGAAACCGTAGAACAGTGCCTGACGACCTTGCGGCAGCTTGGTTTCGATACAGCGAATGTCAACGCTGGCTATGGACGAGCGCTCGATTTCGTCATCGATGGCGTCATCACGGCCTTGGGGAAAGTAGCCACTGAAATCGAGACTCTTTTCGACCCAGGTAAGTGAATCGCTTGCTCGTTGTAGATGCGGCAAGCGTAGGGTTTGCGGTATGCTTTGAGCTGATTGATGATGGTGTCGCCAACGTCGTCGCCCCGCAAGTCGCTCCATTTCCCGCGCCATCAAAAGGTGTGCGTTTCTGACGGTAAGAGCGACGGTAGAGGCCCTTGTCGATCACTGAAAATCCCTTAAGCCACGCGGGTCTGCGTGGCTTGTTGATGATCGAGTGGGCGGGTAGGGTCCCAGCGTAAGTCGTCGCGCTATGGCGTGGATCATCAGGTTGGCGCAAATCATCGGTGAATCGGAGTAATCCGGTGGAGGTCAATCAGTTTTCTGCCGGACCCGGTATGCGTAGATCCTCAATCAGAATGGTCGCTACGGCTTCCTCTGCGATGGCAGTGCCACAGTTCTGCATTGCGGTTGCGAGATGAATATCCCAGTCGGCGTTGACAGGTATGGCACCAAGTTCATGCCTCACGCGTGTGGTGGAACTAGCGGCAGCTTCGTAATCTTGGGTGCTCATTCGCCAAGGATTTGCATTCCAGGTGCGGATCACGAAGTTCGCGATGCCGATGCCGGGCCAATCGAAGTCTCCGTGATAGAGCAGCTTTGCGCCGGCGGCCTGCAATTGATCTAGCAGGATACGTTGCGCAGCCGATGGCATGCCATCCGTGCAGACCAGTGGAGCGCAGCTGGCGCCCAACTGATCGGCTGCGATGGCGAGGACGTTGGGGTTCTCGCAGACATGGACGACGCGATCGGCGACGGACCAGATCTTGCTGGCTCGAAGTAATTGCCGCAGCGAAATGTACGACGGTTCGCCTGGATGCCCTAGCGCTCCTTGGGAGGTGGCCACCGGCAAATTGAGGAAGAGTGCGGGC
This sequence comes from Xanthomonas arboricola pv. juglandis, assembly GCF_001013475.1. Lineage (GTDB taxonomy): Bacteria > Pseudomonadota > Gammaproteobacteria > Xanthomonadales > Xanthomonadaceae > Xanthomonas > Xanthomonas arboricola. The sequence continues at coordinate 1,098,241 of NZ_JZEF01000001.1, forward strand.
CTGGCCAATTCGTTGACCAGGATGCCAGCACGTGCCCAGATGTCGCGTTGACGCTCCTCCGTGCCTTCTCCCTTTGGAGCATCTTCTGGATCCTCCCCGGTTTCGTGGTTTGTTGGGTGTTGCCGCTCGTAATGCCGCCAAGCGGCGAGTACGAGGGTGGCCACCGGTCGCCCAGCGTCGAGGGCATGGGCGTCGCCGAGCAGGCTGGCTGCCAATTGTGCGCGGGGTTGCCCCTGCGCTGGAAGAGCGCGCAGCACGCTGTCGGCGGCGTTCAATAATGGCATGGCATTTTCCGGGGCACGACTCAGGCGCTTGAGCAGCGGCGGGGCTGACGATGTGTTCAACCAATCCTGCAGCAGCGGGCACGCATCGATCGAGTCGGTCGCGGCGGCCCAGCGTGCCTGCAGTTCCAGGCGCTGCCGCGTCTTGTCGACGATGGGACCGTCTAGGCGTTCCAGCGCGTCGCGCAGTGAGTTCGCTAGGCCGGCTTCGCGCAATGCCGTGTCCAGTTGGCGGATGTCCAGGGTGATCGAGCGCGCGGGTCGTAAGGGTCTGCCGGTCATCTGGCAGAGCGCTTGGTGCGCGTCGGGGGCGAGTCGGTCCAGCCGCAGTGTCGATGCGGTGGCATTGGGGCCGATGCGCTCGAAGTATCGGCGCAGCCGCTGGCGCAGTGGGGCGAGGGCATCGTCGCCCAGCAGGCGTTGCAAGCGCGGATCGGAGGGGAGCGTGGCGTCGGCGCGCATGCAGCTCGGGTTCAAGTGGGGCAGATCAGGCGGCAGGCGGGAATCGGCGATCGGGGTCGGGTTCCTGGCGCTTGGCGAGGCCGTCCCAGGTCCAGCGCGAGACGTGCACGGCGTCTATGCCTTCGTGGCGTTGCAATTGGGCGATAGCCACCCCGGGCAACTCGGCCGAGCAGGCCCATTCGCGTTCGCTGGTGACCACGAAGTCGAGGTCGAATTCGCGGATCAGCGCCCAGCAGTGATGGCGTGCGGCGTCATCGATGCCGGCGAAGACCTCATCGAGCAGGACCAGTCGCGGCGCATGCGCGTGGCCGGCCTGGGAGTAGTAGCTGGAGACGGCGGCGAACAGCGGTACGGTCAGGCCCAGGGCGCGTTCGCCGCTGGAGGCCGGGCCGGACAACGGGCGCCATTGTCCATCCCAGCGCTGGACGCGGAAACGGTGCCAGCGGCGATAGTCGAGTGCGCGCGCCAGTTGTTCGTGCAGGCTGCCGCCCTGGTCGGCGTCGGCGCGGCTGCGCTCGGCGGCGATGCGCTGTTGCAGCATTTCGCCGACCACGCGGCGGTCCTCGGCGCTCCACAGATCGGTGCTGGTGTTGAGCAGGCGCTGGCGGGCGGCCTTGAGGCCGACCGGGGCGCCGCCCTCGCCGCTTTCGGGCAGGGTCTCCCACAGCAGCCGGAAGCGCACGCCGGTGGAGGTCGGACGCTTGGCCAGTTCTGCGTTGATCGCCAGCACCTGTTGCTCGGCGTCGCGCAGCAGCTTGTGGATGGCGCTGGCGATTTCAGCCTGCAGGTGGTTCTCCAGCACCTCGCGTTCGCCGGCGGTTAGCAGTTCCCGGCGCTGCGCGATTTCGCTTGCCAGGCGCGTGCCCAGTTGGTCGGGGCGCTCGGGCCGGTTCTGGTAGACGATGCTGACGATCAGGCCGAAATCGCTGGTTTCGGCCTGGGCGCGGTGGCTGAGCGCGGCCAGCGCGCGGCCGAGTTCGGTGTAGTCCTGCGACACCTGGTTCTGCACGCGGTTCCAGGCGTCGTCGTCGTCCTTGACCTGCAGCAGCGCCTGTTCGGCGCGGCGTGCCAGGGCCAGGGCGGGTTCGATGGTCCAGGGCGCGGCCTGCGGCGGCAGTTCGGCATCGGGCAGTGCGATTTCGAGCAGGCCGGTGGCGGCGAAGGCCTGCCAGTGCTCGATGGCTTGCTGGCGCGAGGCGATGCGCTCGCTCAGGATGGCGTCGGCCGCCTCGACCTTCTGTTCGGCCCGGGCCCGCGTTTCGCCTGCAAGGCGAAGCGCTTCGTTGCTCGACTTGAGTTCCAGATCTGCACTGCTGACGGCCTGTCGGGCATCGCGGATGCGCTGCTGCAGTTCTTCGACCTTGGCGCCGACGGATTCACGCAGCGTCTGCAGGCGGATACGGGCTTCTTCGGCCAGGAGGTCGCGTTCGGCCGCTTGCTCGGTCGCGTGTTCGGCATCGGTCCGTGCTTGCTGTTCGCGTTCGACTTGTTGGCGGTGTTCGGCCAAGGCGTCGTGGCAGGCGCGCGCGGCACTGGTCAGCGCATGCAGCCGATCGCCGAAGGCGAGCAGCGCCCGATCGATGGTGTGCAGGGCGTCGCGCGCTGGCGGCAGCGCAAGATCCCGGGCGTCCTGTTCCAGGGTCTGGCTGGCCGCTTCCCATTGCTGGATGGCACTGCGCAGGGCGTGCTCGGCCTGGTCCAGGCGCAGCCTGGCCGCATCGAGCTCGCGCACGCGCGTGCTGGCTTGCAGGTGCGCGGCGCGCAGGGTGTCGTCGGTGGGCGCGGACTGCCATTCGCTGGCAGCCTGGCGCTGATCGGCAGCGAGTTGGGCGGAGCCGGCCTGCAGCTGCGCATGCGCTAGGTCGAGTTCCTCCAGTCGCTGGGCGATCTCGGCCAGGCGGCGCGCGCGGGCGGCAGCGCGTGCCGCGTAACCGATGAACTCGGCGCGGGGCTTGTGCCAGGCGCCGGCCAATGCGCCCAGCCGGAAGCGGCCGCCGGGTCCGATCCAGGCTTCGGCGCCCGGGTCGTCCTGCTCGCCGCAGGCGACGCCTTCGAACAGGCGTTGCAGCACGGCGGGGGCGACCATCGGCGTGGCCTCGGCCGGGGGCGCCGGCTGTAGCCACGCGGCCAGCGAATCCGGGCGCGCTGGCCGGCCAAGCCACTGGGCATCGTGCGGCAGCGGCGCGCCGCCAGCATCCAGCAACTGTCCGTCGGGCGTCACCCAGGCGTCGAGCAGACCCGAGGCTTGCAGTGCGGCTTCGAGGCCGGGCTGCAGATCGGCCGGCACTGCCGGCGCGAATTCGACCAGTTGCCACAGCGGCGCGCCGCCCCGACCTTCGCGCGCGCTGGGCGCGCGCCATGCCGGTGGCGGGGGCAGGGCGTCTTCGCCGGATTGCAGGCGCGTGCGCTCCGCGTGCAGCGTGGCTTGTTCTTGTTCCAGGGCTTGTTGTTCGGTCTGCAACATGGCCTGGCGCTGGGCCAGCCGCAGGCTGGCGGCCTGCTGGGCGCGGTGCAGGGCGGCGCGCGCGGGGTTGTCGCCGTGTAGGCTCGCGGTCCAGGCGGCCAGCGTTTCGAGGACGTCGCCGCTGTCGGGCACCTGCAACTGCTGCGCAGCATCCAGATGGGATTGCCAGGCTTCGAACAGGTGCTGGCCTTGCCTTTCGACGGCCGCGTCGGCCTCTTCGCGGCGGGCGGCCGCGGCCTCTGCCTCGTCGGCACGTTCGTCGCGCAAGTCCTGCGCGCGTGCCCGCTCGTGGGCCGCCTGCTCGGCTTCGTCGCAGCGACGCTGCAGGTGGGCGACCTGTTCGCGACGGGCGGCAGCGGTGTGGCGCAGGTCCTGCTGTGCCGATGCCAGCGCCGCTGGCGTCAGGGTGGCCGCCTCGCCGTGGGCCAGCGGGCTGGCGCCGTAGTTGGACACCAGGCCAGCGGTTTCGGCCGCTGCGCTGGCCTGTGTGCGGGCCTCGGCCAGTGCGTGGCCCGCATCCTCTGCACGCTGGGCGCGCTGCCGTGTGGCCTGCTGTTCCTGCTCGAAGCGGGTCTGTCGGCGCTGGCGTTCAGTGCGGGCGGCGCCCGCGTCGCGTTGCTGCCGCTCGGCGTCGGCTGCCGCCTTGTCCAGGGCTTTGGCGTCGGTCATGGCCGGGTCGTTCTGCAACTCGTCGAGCCGGCTGCGGTGGCCGGCCAGCGCATTTTCCGCCCGCTGTTGCGCCTGTGTCGCTCCGGTTTCGGCGGCGCGTGCGGCCCCCAGGGCGAGGCGGCCGTCGTTGAGGTCGCGGCTGGCGTTGTCGAAGCCGGTCTGCGCGCTGCGCAGGCTGCGTGCACGGCGCCGGGCCTGGGTGGCGGCGTAGCGCTGGTAACGCTGGTTGAACTGGCCGACGGCGCGCTCCAAGGCCTCGTACTCCTCCAGCTCTCGGCGGTATTCCTCGAGCTGGTTCAGGGCGTCGGCGACGTCGGCCAGCAGGTCGGTGGATATCGGCGGCAGTGCTTCGGTCAGCGCGTTAGAGAGGTTGGCCTCGTCCGGCTTTTTGGAGAGCTGCGGCTGGCGCAGCTGGATCAGCGTATCCATCAGCGCGGTGTAGCGCTGCGGCCCCAAGTGGAACAGACGCTCATCGACCGCGCGCCGGTAGGCGGTCGCGGTATCGAACACCTGCCCATGGTCATGCAGCGCGTCGCGCAGGCGCTCGCGCGTGAGCACCGCACGCGCGGGGCTCATCAGCCAGATGTCCTGGCCGATGCGCTGCTGTTCGAGCACGAAGAACCAGCTGTCGACCTGGGGGCGCGCGGCCACCGCCAGCAGTCCGCAGCCCAGCGAGAGGTAGTGCGGCTGGCCGTCGGCGCCGAGCCGGCCCAGCTCCAGCCAGGCATAGCCCATACGGCGGTCGAGGCGGCCCAGCAGCAGGTTCCAGGCCATCTTCTTGCTGGCGTCGCCGTCGGGTTCGATGCGCGAGGGCTTGAGCTGGGCGTCGAACAGGAACGGCAGGGTCAGCGAGAGCACCTTGGACTTGCCGGTGCCATTGTTGCCGCGCAACAGCAGGTGGCCGTCGCGGAACCAGAACTCCTCGCTGTCGTAGTGGAACAGCTCGACCAGCCCCAGCCGCAGTGGCTGCCAGCGTGCGAGGGTGGGGATGGGCAAGGACGGGGAGGTGGTGTCGGTCATTCGAACAGGGACGGATGGGCGGCCGCGGTCGCGGGCGCGGCTGGCTGGCGGATATCGGCCTCGCCCAGGGCGAAGCGCGCCAGTGCGGGCAGGGGCTGGACGTGGGTCTCGTCGCATGCCGCGAGTTGCAGTTTCTGCAGGCGCTCAAGTGCCAGGTCGGCCAGTTCGCGTTCGGCACCGGGTTCGCGCGCCGATTTGCGCCAGTAGCTGCCGTGCGCTTCACGGGCGGTGGCGAGGAAGGCGATGACGTCGTCGCGGTTGATCGCATCGGTGGTTTCCCGCGACCGGGACAGAAACTCGGCGACCAGCAGGGTGGCATGGGCCTCGGTGCCTTCGGCGGGCATGGCGATGTCGGTCAGTTCTGCATCCTCGTCCGCCAGAGCCAGGCCTTCGGCACGCTGCTCGGCGACCAGGCCGGTGGCCTCGCACAGGCGGCTGGCCATCGCGCCGCGCTGGTTGACGAAATAGGCGCGCAATTCGGCGTCGAGGGTATCCAGGTAGACCACGGGGTCGTCTAGCAGGCGGCGTGCGAGGTGGTGGCGCAGGGCCGTGCGCCGGCCTTCCTCGCTGTCGGGCTGGTGCTCGGTTACCAGCGAGGCTAGGCGTGCGTCCAGGTCCACCGGGGCCTGCTCGGCGGGCCAGGTGGACGGGCCGCGGACCGCTGAGAGCACCGCAGCCAGTACGCGGCGGCGCACATCGTACAAGGCGTCCGCGCCCTCGGCCGCCTCGCCGCTGCTGCGTACGTAGCCTTCTTCGTCGCCGGCGACACGCTGCAGCACGCCGATCTCCAGCAGGCTGCGGCAGACGGCGACCAGTTCGCGGCGCTCGTGCGCGGCGCTGAGGGTGAAACGAAAGCCGCGCGATTCCAGCGCGGGGTCGGCGGCCAGCGTCAGCAGCCGCTCGCCGAGGACACGCAGGGTGATCTGCGGGTCGGCGCGTTCGAGCACTGCGCAGGCCATGCACAGCAGCACGTAGCGCCTGTAGTCGTAACCCGGCAGGCCGCGGCTGGCGTCGCGCAGGTCGGCCGGCCGCTTGTACAGGCGCGCGCAGTCGCGCTCGATGTGCAGCGTCCAGCCGGTCTCGCGCGCGAACCAGGCGCGTAGCTCGTCGGCGTGGCGGCGCACGGCGGCGAAGCCCTCGTGCGCCGGGTTCATCAGCGGCGACATCAGCAGGGCGCGCAGCGCCTGGCGGCGTTCGTCGTCGCGGTGGCGGGCCTGCTGGCGGCCGATGCTGCGGCTGTTCGCGCGGCTGTCGCTGGGGCTCATGGTGCTGCGTCCGTGCGGGTGATGGTGATCAGGTGGTCGCGGCCGCTGAACGTGCCGGTGGCGGTGTGGATGCTGGCCCGGCTGTCCGCGGCCAGCGGCTGCATGCGGATGCGCAGCAGGCCGTCGCCGCTGGGCACGTCCACCTCGGCGTCGGGCGAGGATTGCGCGGTCAGCGCCTCGCCCAGCAGCCCGAGGAACAGGGCGAAGGCATGCGGGTCGAGTGTGCCGAACTCGGACAGGCGCGTGCTGCGGCCGTTGGCCAGGCGCTGGCGAGCGGCTTCGATTTGCGCATGTTCCTCGTGTAGCCGAGCGGCGAGCAATTGGCGCTCGGCATCGCGCGCCTGCACCCGTGGCAGTGCGCCGCGTGGCGATGCCTGGCCGTATTCGCGCAGGCGCGGATGAATGCGCAACGGCGGCGCGTCGGCCCAAGGCGTGCTGGCGGGCAAGTCCTGCGCCCCGGACGCCAGTTCGGGGTTCAACGAGAAGTGGCGGGCCGGGTTGAGCGCGAATGCTGCGCGCGCCAGGCGATGGGCCTGGGCATCGTCCTCGCAGGCTGCGAACCAGCCCGCAAGCATGCGGAAGTCCGCAGAGCGGTCGCTGCGTCCGCTGCGGCGCTCATTGATTGTGGCCACGGCTGACAGCAGCTGCGGGATCGCCGCGCGTGCCTTGGCGCGCAGCAATTCGGACTGCGCGGGCGCGTGTCCGGTGGCTAGGAACCAGCGGCGCAGCCCGGTCCAGCGTTCGCGCCAGGCCTGCCAGCCGCGCGTGACTGCATCGAGTTGCTCTGCTTCGTCCCCCGGCGCGCTGTCGCGGGCCTGGCGCTGGGCGGCCAGCCACAGCAGCGATTCGATGCGCGGCTGCAGCGAGAGGATGTGCTGGGCGATGCCGCCGGAACGCGCGACCAGATCGCCGATGAAACGCTCCAAGTAGTCGATCAGCCGCTTTTTGTATGCGAGCACGGCTGCGGCGTCGGCCTGCTGCAATTCGATGCCGCGGCCGACGCCAGCCATGAAGGCCTGAGCGTTGTCGGCCAAGCTCTCAAACACGCGAACTAGGTCGCGCAGGGTTTCGTGCACCTTGACGGCATCGGGTTCGGCGCTGTCGGCCAGGGCCAGCAACGCCTTCAGGCGCAGGGCGATGTCCTCAAGTGCGACGCTCTGCAACTCGGCGCGCCGGCGCAGCACGCGGCTGAAGGCTGCTAGCGCGGCTTCCACCGCCTCGCCACCCAGCGAGAGCCGGTAGACGAAGCGCGCGCGATAGAAGTCGCTGATGCTGGCGACACGGGCGGTGTCCGGCTGGGATTCGAGGTTGCCCCATTCGGCCAATTGCGCCAGCGCCGCCTGGATTTCTTCCATCCGGGGCGTAGCCGAGCTGACCAACGTCGACCAGTCGCCGTCTTCCAATACTTCGTCGGGGCGAAGATGCAGCCGGAACTGCCGCTTGGCAGCGGCGAAGCAATCCATGACGCAGCGATACAGCGCGGCCTTTTCCGCACTGACGTGGCGAAACAGATCGGCTTGGGCTGTTGCTGGGAGCGTCATCTCACGGGCTGGGCGATATGGATTGCAAGGCCAGCGCCAAACGCGCTCGGCTCGCGGCGCCCAACTTCTGCAGTCCCAGTTCGCGTGCCATCGCGGTGTAGATCGATTCGCCTTGAGCGCCGCGTGCGATCATGGCACGGGCCAGCGAAGCTAGTTCCTGCAAGCTGATCTCGTCGGCTGCCCGCACGCTGTCCTCGTCGGCAGGCGCCCGGAAAGGCGGCTCCGTTGCAGGATCACGGTGCTCGGGCCAGTAGAACGTGCCAACCTCTTCATCTGTCGTCCGATAACGGGCCCGAGCAAGTTGGAACACGCGCTCGCGAATCCGTCCGCCCGTGCGCAGCCAGCCGTGGGCACGGGCAATGCGACGGGCCAGCAGGGCGTCGAGCACGGGCCCCTCGTGATCGACGACGTGGGCGATCATGGCCGACAGGATGTCGTTGTACGCACCATCGAAAAAACGATCGGGATTGGCGCCGGCGACCGCTCCGGTGGGATCGGTGACCCGATAGAGCGAGGCTTCCCGTGGCGTTGTTTGCTCGGCATCGGCTGCTACTGCGGAGACCTGACGAGCAAAGACTTCCTCGACTTGCTCTGATGGAGAGGTCGCCGAGACTTCCGGTGCGATCGGGTCCGCGTTATGGACTGGGGGCGCCGTTTCCTCGTCTGGCTTCGTCACCGATGCCATGGCTTGCGCGATGGCCGCCTGCGCCAGGCGGTCGGCCTCGGCTGCGCGCTCGGCCTCTTCGGCGCGCCGCTCGTGCTGGGCCGCGAGCAAGGCTTGCAGCCGGGCATCGATCCGGTCGAGCGTGCCGGCCGGATCGATCCACCAGTCGGTGGACCAGACGCGAACAATATCCCATCCCAGGCCGCGCAGGACTTGCTCGCGCAGCTTGTCGCGGTCGCGCGCGGTGGCGCTGCGATGGTAGGTGGCGCCATCGCATTCCACACCGGCCAAGTAGCGTCCAGGCGCGTCGGGATCGACGATGCCGAGGTCGATGCGGAACGAGGAGGCGCCGATCTGCGGCTGGACGTGCCAGCCGCGCCGGGCCAGGGCTGTGGCCACGGCCTGTTCAAAGGGGCTTTCGAAGCCGCCCAGGCTGCCGCGGTTGGCTTCTGCCAGCGCACGGGCACCGCGTTCGGCGAATTCCAGGAAGTGCTTGAGGTCGCGCACGCCGATGGCTTGGGTTCGCGCCAAGTCCATCTGTTCGGCCCGGAAGCTGGCGAACACGCGCAGTTCGTGACGTGCACGGGTAATGGCCACGTTGAGCCGGCGCTCGCCGCCTTGGCGGTTGAGCGGGCCGAAGTTCATGGTCAATTGGCCTGCGGGGTCCGGACCGTAGGTGATGGAGAAATAGATAAGATCGCGCTCGTCGCCCTGTACGCTCTCCAGGTTCTTGACGAACAGCGGCTCTAATTCGTCCTCGGCGAAGTAGGGCTCCAGACGTGGATCCTTGCGTCGTGCGTTGTCGAGCAGGTCCTCGATCAGCTTCTGCTGCTCGGCGTTGAAGGTGACCACGCCGATCGTCAGCCCGCTTTCTCGGAAACCGGGGGTCGTCAGCCGCGCCACGACATCGGCGACTAGCGCCTTGGCCTCTGCGGGGTTCGTCCGTGTGCCTCCCTTCTGATAGGCACCCGACACCAATTGCAAGCTGACAGCGCGATCATTGGTTACGGGGGAAGGAAAGGTGACCAGTCCGCCGTCGTAGTAGGCATGGTTGGAGAAGGCGATCAGGCTTTCATGGCGGGAGCGGTAGTGCCAGTTTAGATTCCTTGTCGGCAGATTGGCGCCGATGCACTCGTCGAGGATGCTCTCCAGGTCGGCCTCGACGTCTTCGTCGTCAAGCCCGGATTCGGCGCGGTCGAAGAAGGAAGTCGGCGGCAACTGCTTGGGATCGCCGACCATGACGACCTGGTGGCCGCGGGCGATGGCGCCGATCGCATCCCAGACTGGGATCTGCGAGGCTTCGTCGAAGATCACCAGGTCGAAGGCGTTTGCCCCCGCCTGGAGGTACTGCGCGATGGACAGGGGGCTCATCAGCAGGCAGGGCGTAAGCTTGGTCAGCGCCTCGGGAATCTGGGCCATCAGTTCGCGCAAGGGCAGGTGCGCGCGTTTCTTGCCCATCTCGTGCCGTAGCAGCCCCCATTCGGAGTTGCGGCTGACGTTGTCCTGCGAGGGCAGGTGGGCGCACAGGCGGGCGCGCAGCCAGTCCCGGGTCAGGACGGTGAAGCGCTCGTCGAGCTCGCGGAAATCGCGGATGCGCTGTTCGTGCTCGGCGCTGACGAAACCGCGGATGACCGGTTCGTGATCGACCACGGCGTTGAGCCACCAGCGCGCGTAGTTGGTCTCGAAGGTTCGGCGTGCCTGGCCTGGGCCGACCTGACCCTGCTCGATGCCCTGGACCAGCGTGGCCAGCCCGAGTGCCAGCGCCTCGTCGCGCGCCTGGCGCCATGCGCACCAGCTGCGCAGTCCGTGCTCGGCGCGCACGATGGACTGGCTTTGCTCGATCAGCCCGTCGAGTGACATGGACTGCCACTGCGCCTGGGCGGCCTCGGCAAAATGTCCGGTTGTCGCGAGTGCCTCGCGCCGGGGTAGCAGCTGTTCCCATTTCTCCACGTATCGGGCGCCGGCCAGCGCGATTCGACCACCGGGCTCCAGCAGTGCATTGGCATCGCCCAATAACGTATGCAGCGGTGCCTTGCAGGTAGAGATATGTTCGGGCGTGGTGGCCAGGCGGGCCAGCACGGCAGCCAGATCCTCTCGGAGCTGGCAGGCCTGTTCGAGGTCATCCAGGTTGGTCGCGAGACCTTTCCACAAGCCTGCGGTGGACTCGCGCAAGTCGTCCAGGGCAGCCAGCGCCTGTTCCGTATCGGCCCGCTGGCGAAGCGTCTGGTGGTCGCGTGCCAGCGTGGGGCCGCAAGCGCCTTCCTCAACCAAGGTGTGGGCCTCCAATGCACCTAGCTGGGCATGGCTGCGCCAGTCGCTCAGGAAGTCGAGTGCGGCACGCAGGCGGTCGACTGGTGTGGCGTGGCCTGCCCATAGGCCGTCGGTCGCCGTTTCCAGCGATGCATGTGCAGCAATGTCCTGGTCGAGCTGGCGCAGTCGTCGTGCCCGTTGCAGATCGGCCTGCAGGGTGGCTCCGCATTGGCCACCGGCGATGGCGTCGAAGCCGTCGTCTTCCCAGGCCTGGCCTTCGAGTACGGCAGCCAGGGCGATTTGCCAGCGCAGGGCCGTGCGCACCTTGTCCTGTTGTGTGTCAAGTCCTGCCCAGACGTCCGCACACTGCTGGCCTGGATCGATTGCCTGGATCCGTTGGCGCAAGGCGCGGATGGCATTCCAATGCTGCAGATCGTTGGCGACGTCAGGCTGCGAGCCGCCTGTGGTGGCGCTGGACAGTTGAGTTGTGACCTTGCGTTTGCCCAGCCACGACTTTGGCCAGAACGTCTGCTCGGCCTGTTCCCACATTTGCTGCAACTGGGCGACGTCGAGCTGTTCGATCGCCTTGCCGTAGGGAGCCGATAGTGCCGAGTGGTGCTCGACGAGTTGGGCCAGCAGGCCCAGCCCTTGGTTGAGCTGCACGGTGATGCGTATCGGCCAGGGCTCGCCGAGTTCTGCGCGAGTCTGCCGGTGCTCGGCGAGCAGGGCCAGCCCGTCGGCGCAGGCGGTCATGACAGAAGCGGGCCACGGCGTGGACAGCTGTATGTTCAGTTCCGCATGGCGGCGCACCAGTGCCGCGCCTTCCTGAAGGCGTTGGCTCAGGCTGCGTGCGTCGGGCCGCAGGACAAAGCGCCAATCATGTCCCGCCGCCAGAGGCAGGCGTTGGGCCAGGAGCAGCAGCGCTTCGCAGGTTTCGGGCGTCAGTGTGGGCGAGGGCAGGCCGATGGCCTGGACAAACACCTGGGCGGATTCGATCGTCGCCTGGGCGGCGGGAAGCACATCACGCGCAGTGGCGATCAGTTGCTGCTGCCAGGTGGGCGACCAGTCTCCCTGGCCGACCAGGGCCAAGGGGTGCTGCGCCAGCGCGGCATGGCCAATGGCCTGTGCGTTGACTTCCAGGCGGTCCACGGCACTGCGCAACTGTTCGATGCCAGCATGATCGTGCTGATCGGCCGAGGGCCAGGCCAAGTGAAGTGTCGGGACGTCGTGTCCCGCGCTGACGGTGCCGATGGCATCGAACAGGCTCAAGCCGTTGCGGCGACGCTGGTGAAGGCGTTCCACATAGATGTTCAGCGCATCGCGCAGGCGTTTGAGTTTCTCGGCCTCGGCCCGCCATTGCTCGGCATCGGCCTGGCCACTGCTGGACCAAGCCGATTGCAACTGCGCCAGCACGTCGAGCTTTCGGGCTTTGCTCGAGTGCAGCTCCAGGCAGAACTCGCCCAGGCCGATTTCACGCAGGCGCCGGTAGACGACATCCAGCGCCGCGATCTTCTCGGATACGAAGAGGACGCGTCGGCCCTGTGCCAGGGATTGGGCGATCAGGTTGGCGATGGTCTGGCTCTTGCCCGTCCCCGGTGGACCGATCAGGACGAAGTCCTTGCCCTGCGAGGCGGCCAGCACGGCTGACAACTGCGAGGAATCCGCCGGCAAGGGGCAGAACACCTGCCTGGGGTCGAAGTGCTGGTCCAGTTCGCGCACTTGCGGGAACGGAGCGCCCAGTGGATAGGTATCGCGCGGGGTGTCCAGCAGGTGGCGCACGACCGGGTTCTCGCGTAACTGTTCGCTGTGCTCGGCCAGGTCTTTCCACATCAGATACTTGGCGAACGAGAACATGGACAACACCACGTCCTCGGTCACTTCCCAGCCCTTGATGTCCTTGATGGCGTGGCCGACAGCCTTCCATACCGCAGCGACGTCCAGGCCGGCATCGTCCCGCGGCAGTTCGCCTTCGAGCGTGCCCAGGCTCAGTTCGAAGTCCTGGCGCAGCATCTCGATCAAGGTCGGATTGAAGCGGGGCTCGTCGTCATGCAGGCTGAGCGTGAAGCCCGAGCGGGCGCTCTTGCGCTGCAGGCTGACCGGCACCAGTATCAAGGGCGCGCGGTAGCGCTGACCGTCACGGTCTTCGCGGGTCCAGGACAGGAAGCCCAGGGCGAGATAAAGCGTGTTGGCACCGCCTTCCTGCAAAGTCGTGCGAGCGCTGCGAAACAAATCGACCAGGCGTGAATCGAGTTCGATCTCGGGAACGCCAACGAAAACCTCGCCTTTCTGCAGGGCTTCCAGCGCGTGCGCACGGCGCACGTTCTCGCGTTCGCGGGCTTCGTAGATGGCCTGATCGCGCGGATCGGCACCGTCCATCAGGTCCGGACGCGGGCGCAGCTTCAGGGACTGGCCGCTGGCCAGCAGGTCTTCCAGCGCGCCAGGGTCCGGTGCTTCCAGCTTGAGTGCTTTCTTGCCGGCCTTGAAGTTGAGCAGGTTGTTGTGAAGCGACAGATCCAGCAGTTTGCGTTGCCAGCGAAGCAGCCGGTCCTTGGGATCGAGCTGGCTGGCATCTTCCGCATTGGCCGGCGCGTTGTCGGGCAGGTCAGGCGCGTCTTCGATCTTTGGCACGGCGGGCGTGGACGGTGACCCTTCGGTGTCCGACGCCGTAGCAACTGCCGCCTCCGCACTGGCCAATGGCTTGATGCGCTGCAGCCGCGCCCGGCGGATGTCCACGGCCAGGCGGAATCCCGCATCCTGAGATTCGTCAACCTGCTGGGCACCGCGGTCGGTGGCATAGCTGAAGGGAACGGTGGGGCGCTGGGTGATCAGAGTGGTCTCGAACAGCACCAGTTCCTTGAGCCTGAGGCGCTTGCGCAATGCGGTCACGTCGTCGACGACCGTATTTGAAAACTCCTCCGATTGCAGCCAGACGCCTGCAAAGGCATGGCCCTCGGTGAAGACCAGCAGGGGGTTCAAGCCTGCCTGCTCGAGTGCGGCGCAGAACAGCAACGTGAGGTCGAAACACGTTCCCAGGCCCGAGCTTTCGATCTGGCTGGGGCTGCGCACCTTCTGGCCCGATTGCTCGAAGCTGGCGGGGGGCAGGGCATAGTCCAGTTGCATGTCAGCCGTGGCCCCCCAGAGGGCCGAGGCAAGTTCCCAGGCGCGCTTGGCGCCGCCGGTATAGCCATCCAGTGCGGGGTTGCGATTGTTCTGACGCAACACCTCGGCGGTTCGCTTGAGCAGCCGATCCACGGCCGGATCGTTGGGTTGGACGAAGGCGGCGACCAAGTCCGGCAGATGCGAGATGCCGCCCCATTGGTTGCGTGGCAGCAGCTCCAGATGGCTGTCGCGCTGCGCGAGGGCCGGGGTGGACGTATCCGCGCCCACGGAGCGCAAGGCCAGCGAGACCGTGGCCGTCTCGGCCTCGGTCAGCCGCGCCAGCAATCCGCCGTCCAGATTCATGTCCAGGTCGCGGATCGGATAGCGGGAGCCCGCGGCCAGCGCGTCGATCCGCCAACGGCGCGGCTTCAGAAAGGGCGGATCGGACGTCAGGACCAACTCGACCTGCTCATGCTTCTGATCGGTCTCGTTGACCAGCCAGAGATCCCGCAACAGCGGGACCGCATTCTGAAAGTCCGCCAAGTTCAATTTGGCGATCAGGGTAACGTCGATTTTCAATTCGGCAGCGGTGGCCGAATCTTTCAGTTGTGTCTCGTCCATGGAATCCCCTGCAGTGCCCTGTCATAACGCGCATTACGCCCTGTTACGCCCTGCCAGGATATTAGCGCCAGCTGGCAGAGATATCGGCTAGATAAGAGCCATCGCAGCGAAATAGGGAGGACGGCCTGCACATCTGCCTTCTTGCAGGTGGTGATAGGCGGGTGTATTGTGTAAAAAATATTAGACATTTAGCCTAACTAGCGCGCCTGCCATGAACCTCATCGATATCGGCCATGTCGTGCGAACCCGGCGCACTGAGCTGGGCCTGTCCCAAGCGCAGTTGGCACACTTGAGCGGACTGTCTCGCCAGACCCTGGTCGGCCTGGAAAATGGCACGCTGAGCGATCTTGGCGTCAACCGTGTGGGGCAGGTGACGGCGGTACTGGGCTTGGATAGTCCCAAGCTCGATACGCAAGCGAGGCGCAAGAAGCGCGGCCTGTGGATGGCGGCCAAGACGGTGAGCGTCAGCTATGCACGAGAACTGGCGCCCGAGGCGCTGGAGCAGGCCCTGGCGAGTGGCGAAGTGCCTGCTCCATTTGCCCCTCACCTGACACATTTACTCGACGAGGCGCCTGTGCCCATCGTCGTGATGGCCGTGGAAGAGGCGGCCTCGCGTGCGCACCTGCCGCCAAGGCAGGTCTGGCGCAACGTGGCGAAGCTGGCCGGGTCCTTGTCCGTGCACCGTCGGGCGCTGTGGGCATGAAGCCCGTGGCACTGCCCGGCGGTTCATGGGAGAAGCTTTTCCCGCGGGCGTTGGCGCTGATCGACGAGATCAGCCAGTACGGCGGCATCACGGACCCGTTCTGGACCCTGGGCGGTGGAACCGTGCTGATGTTCCGTCACCGCCATCGGCTGAGCAAGGATATCGACATTTTCGTGCCCGATCCGCAGTACCTCGGCTTTGTCACGCCTCGTTTGAGCGACTCGGCGGCGGACTTGACGCAGGACTACACTGAGCAGCCAGGCGCCTTCGTCAAACTGCAGTTCGAGGAGGGCGAGGTCGACTTCGTTGCCGCTCCCAATCTGCTGAACGACGCCTGGGACACCTGGGATATCGGCGGTCGCGCCGTGAAGGTGGAGACAGCTGCCGAAATCATTGCCAAGAAGGATGTACCACCGTGGCGATCGGGTCACGGCGCGTGATCTTTTCGACCTGGCGCTCGTGATCGAGCGCGAGCCTCAGCAGCTTCTGGCGGCGACGCCGTTTCTCCTACGCTATCGGGAGGCGTTTCTGTCCCAGATCCAGGCGCCGCATGCCGGCCTGCGCGCCGCGTTCAACGCCATCGCCATGCTGGATTACACGCCCAGCTTCGATCATTGCGTCGCCGTGGTCGGGGACTTCCTGGGCGAACTGTAATCCCTTGCTGCATCGAGCCTTTGTGTCAAACAAGACCGCACAGCGGGATACCCTGCGCTCGACGAAGCGTTCCGATCAGAGACGCAGTCATGCCTGCACGATCCGCACGGCTTCGACGCGCAGTGATCGCCATGCACCGCACGCGCCTCGCCCAAGGCCTAAACCGCAGCGACACCACCGTCGACGAAAAGCTCATGGCCGGCGACAAAGCTGCTCTCGCTGGATGCCAGGAAGAGGACTGCCCGTGCTACCTCGTTCGGTTCGGCCAACCGCCCAAGTGGAACACTTTTACTCAGCGCCTCTTCAACTTCCGGTTGTGAGTCGAGGTAGCTGCGTATCAGGCGCGTTTGCGTGCCACCAGGCGAGACGACGTTTACGCGGATGCCTCGCTCCTTGAGGTCAGTGGTCCAGCTTCGGGCAAACGAGCGCACCGCGGCCTTGCTGGCGTTGTAAAGAGACTGGCCTGGCAGTCCTTTGCTTCCTGCGATGGAGCCGTTGAGGACGATAGCGCTGCCTGCAGTCATCAGCGGTAGCGCTTTTTGCACGGTGAACACCATGCCTTTCACATTGACGTCGAAGGTCGCGTCGAAATGCGTATCGTCGATCGCGTCGAGTGGGACGACCTCGTAGATGCCCGCATTGGCGAACACGACATCGACCTTGTGGTGATCGCGTTGGATCCGTTCGTATAGCCGGGCGACGTCACCGGAGTTGGTGACATCGCCTTGCACACGACTGCTCCGTAGCCGATCTCCTTTACGGCCTCGGCAAGTGCTTCTTGCCGACGCCCGGTGATGTACACCTGCGCGCCTTCTATCGCGAACAGCTTCGCCGTTGCCAGGCCGATGCCGTCGCTGCCCCCTGTGATCACCACCACTTTGTCTTCGAAACGGTTCGTCATTTGCCGGTGCCTTCTTCAAATGTGGAGGATTGCTCCACTTATGATATGGAGGTAGCCTCCACTTGACAAGAGTGAGGAGGAAAAAGCGTGAGTGATGAACCTGCCCTTCGGGCCGACGCGCAGAAAAATCGGGAACTCATCCTTTCTGCAGCTGAAGCGCTTTTTCTGGAAAAAGGAGCTGGTGTCCCGCTGGAGGAAGTTGCCAAGCGCGCAGGTGTCGGCATCGGTACGCTGTATCGTCGCTTTCCCACGCGCGAGGCACTGTTAGCCGCGACCAGCAACGAGCGTTTCCTGTCGCTGGCGCAAGCCAGCCGTGCGCGCGACCGAGACCTTGCTCCAGGCGAGGCGGTACGCGCGTACCTGGAAGAACTTGCCAGGAACACGAGCATTTATCAGAGCCTTGCTGCTTCGATCGGGGCTGTTATCCAATGCGGGACGCCCGGCTGTCATGCGATCACCGCAGAAGGGCGCCGGCTGCTTCGGCGCGGGCAGGACGCGGGTGCGATCCGTGGCGACGTCACGTATGAGGATTTCATTTGCGTGGTGACTGCCATTTCCCTTGCAGTCGAAAATGACCATTCATCGGAATCGCGTATCGGGCATTTCGTCGACTTGTTCTTGAATGGCATAAGCGTGAAAAGTCCCGGTTAGCCACCGATAATTCCGCTATCTCCGCACGAGTGGGCGCAAAAAAAACCGCGCAATGCGCGGCTTGATCCTTGATCTATTGCAGTTGCCCGTCAGCGCAGCTTGGCCAGCGCCACGCGCGCATCGGCCATGAACTTCTGTGTTTCCTGCGGCGTGGAGAGGTTGGCGCCCAGCTGATTGAGCACTTGTTCGATGTCGCTCGATGCGTCCCAGGCTTCGTCGCAGAGCATGCCGGCGATCGGGCCAAGATAATTCAGCGCGACCTTTTCCAGCGCATCGCGGACGCGCTCGTCGGGTGGGGAGCCAGCGCCTGCAGGTGCTGCGTTCGGTGCGGCGAGCGGCGTTGCTGCGGCCTGTGCCTGAGCCGCTGCAACCGCTGCCCGCGGCGGTGCCGGCGTACCACCCAGATCCTGTTCGAAGCCGCCCATCAACCACTGCCGCGAGTCATCGCTCAGCAGCGAGGGCTTGCCCATGCCGGCGCCGGGATCGGCCTGGAAGCGGGCCTTGGCCGCATTGACCATGGTGAGGCGTTGCACCGCCTCGTCATTGCGCAGCATGCGGAACACCACCTCTTCGATCTGCCCGGCGTTGAGGCGGATGATGCAGGAGTGGTTCTCCTCGGTGACGATGAACAGAAAGCCGGACGCCTTCTTCAGTGCCAGCGCCTTGAGCTCGCGCAGGACCTCGATCAGCGGACGGAATTCAGTGGACATGGCGTCTTCCTTGCATCATCTGGTACGGAATGGGTGCGCGCAGCTCAGCGTTTGCTGAGCCGCTCCATGGCCAGCCGGACACTGTTGGACAGGCGGGAGATGGCGCGCGCCAAGGTACCAATTTCATCCTTGAGGTTGACCTCCTCGATGGTGTGGTTCCACTTGCCCAGGCTCAGCTCTTCGGCCACGGTGGTCAGGTGCTGGATCGGGCGCAGCACGCGGCTCCAGATCAACGCCCACTGCAGGCCGAGCAACAGCGCGCACACCAGCAGGCCGATGCCGGCGATCCACAGCGACTGGCGCACGATCACGCCATTGACGTCGCTCTTGGGGTAGGCCGACACCAGGGTGAAGCCCCAATCGGGCACTTCCTGCTTGGTGACGACCCAGTCGTTGGGCGTTTCCTTGACGATCCGCTCGATGGTGGCGGTGTCGGTGGTGGCACCGGTGGTGGACTGGAAGCGCAGCTTGTTCTTGCTGTCGAACACGGCGATGAAGCCGGAGTCGAGCACGCGACGGCTGCTGACCACGTTTTCCAGCGCCTGGGTGTCGGCCTTGTAGCCGACGTACCAGGCACCGATCACGCGCTTGTCGTTGCCTGCGAAGATCGGCTCGTAGCCGGTGACGTACGGGTTGCCGAGGATGTCGACCACGCCGTAGAAGCTTTCGCCGTTGCGCAGCTTGGCGGCGGCCTGGCCGTTGGGATCGAGCACGGTGCCGATGGCGCGGCTGCCGTCGTCCTTCTTGACGTTGGTGGAGATGCGCACGAAGTCATCGCCGGTGCGCGAGAACAGCGTGGCGGTGCCTTCGTGGATGGCGGTGACCTCGTCGAGCATGTCGAAGACGTTGGCCTGCGCCTTCTGGCCCAGCAGCAGGTCGTTGGCGCTGCGCTCGCCCACGCGCACTTCGTTGCCGACGCTGGCGGCGCCGTGTGCGTTGGCTTCCTTGCGCAGCTGGCGCATGGAGGAATTGACGCGATCGAGCATCATCGCGCGGGTGACCGAGAACAGGGTCTGCAAGGACACCGACTGGCGCTCGATCGCGTCGCCGGTCTCGAACTTGACCCGGTTCGCTTCGGTAATGGCCAGAATGACCGTCAGTGCCACCACCACGACCAGCACCAAGGCCAGCACCGGCAACAGCAGGCGCACCCGCAAAGAGTGACGAAGCATCGCAATTCCCCTGAACGCGTTTAGTGATTGGATCGAACGCCGTCGCAGCCCCCCGGCAGCGGTCGGACCTAGCCGTTATCGGCTGTTGCGCATGATGCTGAAGCGGCCCCCACGCCGCTGGCGGTGCATACGATAGCTCAAGCCGATCGTTTTGGAAGCGCGGCGGCTGCGTCAAGTGGCGTGGCGTTCAAGAACGGTCGAGAACGTCACAGGCTTGGGGCGCGATGGGCGTGGCCGACGAACGGCGCGATGGCCTTTGCGCGCCTGGAAGCCGGCAGCGCGAAGGAGAAGCGCATAGAAAAGCCGACTCTCGCGAGCCGGCTTGGTGTCCCGGATCGAACCGGATCAGGCTTTCGCGAAGGCCAACAGGTCCTGATTGAACTGATCGGCATGGGTGACGGGCAGGCCATGCGGAGCGCCGGCGTAGATCTTCAGTTCGGCGTTCTGGATGATCTTGGCCGACAGCTTGCCCGATGCATCGATCGGCACGATCTGGTCGTCGTCGCCATGCACCACCAATGCCGGCACATCGATCTTCTCCAGGTCCGGGGTGTAGTCCACTTCGGAGAACTGCTTGATGCAGTCGTATTGGCCCTTGTGGCCGCCCAGCATGCCCTGCAGCCAGAACGCATCGCGCATGCCCTGGGTGACCTTGTGGCCGTCGCGGTTGGCGCCGAAGAACGCCGTGGTCAACTCCTGGTAGAACTGCGAACGGTCCTTGGCCACACCTTCGCGGATGCCGTCGAACACGCTGATCGGCAGTCCACCGGGATTGGTCGGGCTCTTGACCATCTGCGGCGGCACCGCGCCGACCAGCACCACCTTGGCCACGCGCTTGCTGCCATGGCGGCCGATGTAATGCGCCACTTCGCCACCGCCGGTGGAATGGCCGACCAGGATCGCGTCCTGTAGGTTCAGCTGCTCGATCACTGCCGCCAGATCGTCGGCGTAGGTGTCCATGTCGTTGCCGTCCCAGGTTTGCGACGAGCGGCCATGACTGCGGCGGTCATGCGCGATCACGCGGAAGCCGTGTTGGCCCATGAACAGCATCTGCGCGTCCCAGGCATCGGCGCTGAGCGGCCAGCCGTGCGAGAACACCACCGGCTGGCCGTTGCCCCAGTCCTTGTAAAAAATGTTGGCGCCGTCGGGGCGGGTGACGAAATTGGACATCGGGTTGACTCCGTTATTGGTCGGGTGGGGCGGCGTGGTGGGATGAGCGCGTAGCGCCGGGACAGCACTGGCCAAGCTCGGCAGCGCTAACGCTGCCAGAGCGGCCGTTGCAGAGATGAGAAAGCTGCGTCGACCGGGCGCGTCTCGAACGGAGGCATGGGCGCTGCCGCAGGCGAGGGCATGCAATCCGGACGTCGTGATCACGGGCCTGGCGTGATGCGGTCGGGAGAACACGCGTCGAATTGGTCGTTGCGCACGCGGTACGCGCGGGGCCAACAACGCATCAGCCTCGACCGCAAGCTGACGGCTGCGACAGATCGCCCAGACGGATCACTGCAGGGCGGTATCCCACAGCAGCTTCAGGTTCAAGCCGACGATCACCGCCGCAATGAACCAGGCGATGCGCACCAGCCAAGGCGGTGTCACCAGCGCGCCCATCAACTCACGATCCGACACGAAGCGCACCAGCGGGATCACCGCAAACGGCAGCTGCATCGACAGCACCACCTGGCTGAGCACCAGGAGCCGCGCGGTACCGGCCTCGCCATACAACCAGGTCACGATCACCACCGGCACGATGGCGATGCCGCGCGTCAGCAGGCGCCGCAGCCACGGCGGCAAACGCAGTTGCAGAAAGCCTTCCATCACGATCTGCCCGGCCAGCGTGGCAGTGACGGTCGAATTGACGCCGGAGGCCAGCAGCGCCACTGCGAACAGCGTCGAGGCCAGGCCCACGCCCAGCATTGGCGCGAGCAGGGCGTGGGCCTGTTCGATTTCCTGCACATCGGTGCGGCCCTGCGCATGGAACACCGCCGCCGCCAGGATCAGGATCGAGGCGTTGATGAACAGCGCGAACATCAACGCCACGGTGCTGTCGGTCACCGCCCAGCGCAGCGCCGACTTGCGGCCCGCATCGGTGCGCGGATACGCACGTGTCTGCACGATCGACGAATGCAGGTACAGGTTGTGCGGCATCACCGTCGCACCGATGATGCCGATCGCCAGACACAGCGCGCGCGGGTCGGTGACAACCTGCGCACGCGGAATGAAGCCGCCCAGCACGGCGGCGATCGGTGGTGCCGCCAGCGCGATCTGGATGCCGAAGCAGACGAAGATGATCAACAGCAGCGCGATCACGAACGCTTCCAGCGCACGGAAACCGCGGTTCATCAGCAACAGCACCAGCACCACGTCCACCGCGGTGATGATGGCGCCCACGGTCAGCGGAATGCCGAACAACAGCTTCAACGCAATGGCGGTGCCGATCACCTCGGCCAGATCGCAGGCGATGATCGCCAGTTCGCAGATGCCCCACAGCGCCAGGTTCACTCCGCGCGGGTAGCGCGCCCGGCAGGCCTGCGCCAGGTCCAGCCCGGTCGCGATGCCCAGCCGCGCCGACAGGCTCTGCAGCACGATCGCCATCAGGTTGGACAGCAGGATCACCGACAGCAGCAGATAGCCGAACTGCGAGCCGCCGGCCAGGTCGGTGGCCCAGTTGCCCGGGTCCATGTACCCGACCGACACCATGTAGCCCGGGCCCAGAAACGCCAGCAGCCGGAACCACCAGTGGCCGCCCTTGGGTACGGCGACGCTGGCGTGGTGATCGCCCAGC
The DNA here is from genome assembly GCF_001013475.1 of Xanthomonas arboricola pv. juglandis. Lineage (GTDB taxonomy): Bacteria > Pseudomonadota > Gammaproteobacteria > Xanthomonadales > Xanthomonadaceae > Xanthomonas > Xanthomonas arboricola. Next base: position 1,120,150 of record NZ_JZEF01000001.1, read on the forward strand.
CCGCCATTGGCCGCGGCCGGCAAGGGGAGGGGCGAGGTCGGGTGAGGACGGAGATCGACGGACATGCGGAGCAGGCTGGCAAGGAGTCACACCGATGATATAGCAAGTGCTATGCTGTTGAGCATTGGCAATTTAAATCGTAATGATCGGCTGCGTGCTTCAAACTACGCATCCCGGCACTGGCGCCGGACGTGATGACGGGGATGAGGGTGGGCAAGAGCGAAAAGCTGGAAGCAGCCGCGCCGGCGCTGATCGACGCGCAGGTGCATATGGAGAGCTTCCGTCAGGTGCGCGAAGCGCGCCGCGCCGAGCTGGTCGAGGACTATGTGGAGCTGATCTCCGACCTGCTGGTCGACGGCGGCGAGGCGCGTCAGGTCGATATCGCCGCGCGCCTGGGCGTGGCGCAGCCGACCGTGGCCAAGATGCTCAAGCGGCTGGTGCGCGACGGCTGGGTGGTGCAGCGCCCGTACCGCGGCGTGTTCCTGACCCCGGCCGGCGAGGCGCTGGCGGCGTCCAGCCGGCAGCGCCATCAGATCGTCGAGCGTTTCCTGCTTGCCCTGGGCATCGACGAGGCCACCGCGCGCCGCGACGCCGAAGGCATCGAGCACCATGTCAGCGAAGCCACCGTGGCCGCGTTCGCCGCCTTCCTGGATCGCCAGGGCGGCAGCGCCGCGTGAGCATGCCGGTGGAAACGTCGGTAGACGCGGCGCAGGCGCTGATCGACCAACGGTGGATGCAACGCGCCCTGCAACTGGCCGAGCGTGCCGAACGCGACTTTGACGAGATCCCGGTCGGCGCGCTGCTGGTCGATGCCGGGGGCACCGTGCTGGGCGAGGGCTGGAACTTCAATATCGCCAGCCACGATCCCAGCGCGCATGCCGAGATCATGGCGCTGCGCGAAGGCGGCCGCCGCCTGGCCAACCACCGGCTGATCGGCTGCACGCTGTATGTCACGCTGGAGCCATGCGCGATGTGCGCGATGGCGATGATCCACGCACGCATCGCGCGGGTGGTGTTCGCCGCCAGCGACCCCAAGACCGGCGCCTGCGGCAGCGTGTTCGATCTGCCCGCCGACCCGCGCCATAACCACCGCGTGCAGGTCAGCGGTGGCGTGCTGGCCGCCGAGGCCGGTCTGCGCCTGACCAATTACTTCAGGGCCAAGCGCGGCAAGCCGCCGCTCGCGCCCTGAGCGGCGCGGCCGCGGTATGATGCGCGCCCTTCAGCATCCGGCCGGCGACGGCCCTCCACAGGACGGCGATATGGCAGACACCCTTGCAGGCAACGACCGACTGATCTGGATCGATCTGGAAATGACCGGCCTGGATACCGATCGCGATTCCATCATCGAGATCGCCACCATCGTGACCGATGCGCAGTTGAACGTGCTTGCCGAAGGGCCGGAGCTGGCCATCGCCCACCCGCTGGCCACACTTGAAGCCATGGACGAGTGGAACCGCAATCAGCACCGCCGTTCGGGGCTGTGGCAGCGCGTGCTCGACAGCCAGGTTAGCCATGCCCAGGCCGAGGCGCAGACGGTGGCCTTCCTGAGCGAGTGGATCCGCGCTGGCGCCTCGCCGATGTGCGGCAATTCGATCTGCCAGGACCGCCGCTTCCTGCACCGCCAGATGTCGCGCCTGGAGCGCTACTTCCACTACCGCAACCTGGACGTGTCCACCATCAAGGAGCTGGCACGGCGTTGGGCGCCGACGGTGGCCAATGGCTTTGCCAAGAGCTCGGCCCACACCGCGTTGAGCGATGTGCGCGATTCGATCGACGAGCTGCGCCACTACCGCCAGTTCATGGGCGCGCTGGGCGGCGATTCCCAGGCCGACGTGCCGGCCTGAGCGCTGGCACGACGTCGTTGCACGCTACTAGGGTGTTGATCGACGGCGCCCAGTTGCGGGCCACGCGCAGGCGCACGTCCGGTAACGTTTGCTGCCGACCAGGCAGGCTAGAAGCCACATAGTTGCAACGCATCCAATAAAAAGGCCGCATCGTTCGATGCGGCCTTTTGCTTTTCCATCACGCCATTGAATGTATCAGCGTGCCAGCGGCGGACCCTTGCTCAGGTCGCCGTCGTCGGCGATGCCTTTCAGCAGCAGGTCGGAGATCGGCTTGCCGTCGGCATCGTGGTGATACACGTGCAGGTCGCGCTGCGGATACGGGATGTTGAGCCCGTTTTCCAGCAACTGGTTGCGGATCTGTTCCAGCGTGGTGCTCTTGGCCGCGCCGAAATTGCCGTTGGTTGCATATGCGAACAACATCAGATCCACCGTGCTTTCGCCCAGGTTGGTGACCTGCACGAACGGTGCCGGCGACTCCAGGAGGTTCGGATTGTCCTTGGCGATCTGCAGCAACAGCTGCTGGGCTTTCTTCAGATCGTCGCCGTAGCCCACGCCCACGGTCACTTCCAGGCGCCGGTTGGGCAGGGTGCTGTAGTTGACGATCGGCGAGGTGGTGATGGTGCTGTTGGGCAGGGTGATCATGCGCTCGTCGAACGAGCGGATCCGGGTCTGGAAGATCCGGATCTCGTCGACGATGCCTTCCTGGCCGGCAATCACCACATGGTCGCCATCGCGCATCGGCCGCAGCACGATCAGCATCACGCCTGCAGCGATATTGGACAGCGAGTCCTTCAACGCCAGACCGACCGCCAGGCCGGCCGCACCCAGCACCGCGATCAGCGAGGTCGGCGGCACGCCGATCTTGCTCAGCGCACTGACGAAGACCAGCACCAGCAGCAACGCATACAACACGTTGCGCAGGAAGTTGGTCAGCGTGATCTCGATGCGTGCGCGGGTCAGCGCACGGTGCAGCCACTGGCTGAGTTGCTTGGCCAGCCACATGCCGACCACCACGATCAGCAGCGCAAGCCCCCAGTTGAGCGCGTATTGTGCCCACGGGATATTGGCCCAGTTGAACGCCGGCTCCGCCGTCTTGGCCGCCACCGGCCTTGCGGCGACTGCTCCCGCAGCCGCCGCCAACACCGCACCCAACATACCCATCAGCTCTCGCTCTTCAACTTGGCCAGACGCAGCCAGGTGTCGACCACGGTGTCAGGATTCAGCGATACCGACTCGATCCCTTCCTGCATCAGCCACTCGGCTAGTTCCGGGTGATCGGACGGCCCCTGGCCGCAGATGCCCACGTACTTGCCCTTGGCGCGCGCCGACTTGATCGCCATCGACAGCAGCTTCTTGACCGCCGGGTTCCGCTCGTCGAACAGGTGCGCCACGATCGACGAGTCGCGGTCCAGGCCCAGGGTCAGCTGGGTCAGGTCGTTGGAGCCGATCGAGAAACCATCGAAGATCTCCAGGAACTCGTCGGCCAGCAGCGCATTGGACGGCAGCTCGCACATCATGATGATCTTCAGGCCGTTCTCGCCCTGCTTGAGCCCGTTCTGCTCCAGCACCTCGATCACCTTGCGGCCTTCTTCCAGCGTGCGCACGAACGGGATCATCACCCAGAGGTTGTCCAGGCCCATCTCGTTGCGTACCTTCAGCACCGCCTTGCACTCCAGCGCGAAGGCCTTGGTGAAGGACGGATCGACGTAGCGGCTGGCGCCACGGAAGCCGATCATCGGGTTCTCTTCATGCGGTTCGTAACGCGAGCCGCCGATCAGGTTGGCGTACTCGTTGGACTTGAAGTCCGACAGGCGCACGATCACCGTGTTCGGTGCCACCGAGGCGGTCAGCGTTGCGATGCCCTCGGCCAGGCGATTGACGTAGAAGCTCACCGGGTCGCCGTAGCCGGCGGTCTTGGCGTCGATCTTCTTGCGGACGTCAGCGTCCTGCTTGTCGTATTCAAGCAGCGCGTTGGGATGGATGCCGATGTGCGCGGCGATGATCATTTCCAGACGCGCCAGGCCGATGCCGGCGTTGGGCAACTGGCCGAAGTCGAACGCGCGCTCCGGGTTGGCCACGTTCATCATGATCTTGAGCGGGGCAGGCGGCATGTTGCCCAGGTCGGTGGTGGTGCGCTCGAACGGCAGCAGGCCGTCGTAGATGAAGCCGGTATCGCCTTCGGCGCAGCTCACCGTCACTTCCTGACCGTCGCTGATCACATCGGTGGCGTTGCCCGAGCCGACCACGGCCGGCACGCCGAGTTCACGCGCGATGATCGCCGCGTGGCAGGTGCGGCCGCCGCGGTTGGTGACGATGGCCGAGGCACGCTTCATCACCGGCTCCCAATCGGGATCGGTCATGTCGGCGATCAAGACGTCGCCGGCCTGCACGCGATTCATGTCGTCCAGCGAGCGCACCACGCGTGCCACGCCGCTGCCGATCTTGGCGCCCACTGCACGGCCTTCGACCAGGATCTTGGCGTCCTTGGCTTCCAGCGAGAAACGCTCGATCTGGGTGGCGTGGCTGCGCGACTTCACGGTTTCCGGACGCGCCTGCACGATGAACAGCTTGCCGCTGACACCGTCCTTGGCCCACTCGATGTCCATCGGGCGGCCGTAATGCTTTTCGATCACCAGCGCCTGCTTGGAAAGCTCCTGCACGTCTTCGTCGCTGATCGAGAAGGTGCTGCGCAGTTCCACCGGCGTGTCTTCGGTGCGCACGCGTTCGCCGGGCACATCCGAGTAGACCATGCGGATCGCCTTGCTGCCGAGCGAGCGGCGCAGGATCGCCGGCTTGCCTGCGGTCAGCGTGGGCTTGTAGACGTAGAACTCGTCCGGGTTGACCGCGCCTTGCACCACCATCTCGCCCAGACCGAAGCTGGAGGTGACGAACACCACGTCGCGAAAGCCCGATTCGGTGTCCAGCGTGAACAGCACGCCGGCCGCACCGACGCCCGAGCGCACCATCAACTGCACGCCGGCCGACAGGAACACGTCTTCGTGCTTGAAGCCATGATGCACGCGGTAGGCGATTGCGCGGTCGTTGTAGAGGCTGGCGAACACTTCCTTGACCTTGTGCACGACATCGTCGGCACCGGTCACGTTGAGGAAGGTCTCCTGCTGGCCGGCGAACGAGGCATCGGGCAGATCTTCGGCAGTGGCCGACGAACGCACCGCCACGGCCACTTCGCCACCACCGTTTTCCGCACACAGCTGTGCGTACGCGGTGCGGATATCGCGGTCCAGTTCCGGCTGCAGCGGAGCATCGATCACCCAGCCGCGGATTTCCTTGCCGGCAACGGTGAGGGCAGCCACGTCTTCGACATCCAGCGTCGCCAGCTTGTCGAAGATGCGCTTGGACAGATCGTTGTGCGCGATGAAGTCCTTGAAAGCCTCGGCAGTGGTCGCATATCCACCGGGAACCGAAACGCCAAGCCCGGCAAGGTTGCCGATCATCTCGCCGAGCGAGGAATTCTTACCACCTACGCGGGCCAGATCGGCCAGGCGTAGCTCATGCAACCACAGGATATTCTCGTTCAAGCGCGATGCTCCGTATGGCCATCGCCCGAGCGGGCTGGATGGCCGCGTCCGTAGGAAGAAGCCGCTATGATGCAGTGCACAGCGGAATCTGCACAAGCATGAACCCGTAAGTTTGGGACACCAGTTCAAAGAGGTGGTCTTGATGTCAACAATTCGACCGGTGTTCTACGTCTCCGATGGAACCGGTATCACCGCTGAAACGATTGGGCATAGCCTGCTCACGCAGTTCAGTGGATTCAACTTCGTCACCGACCGCATGTCGTTCATTGACGATGCAGAAAAAGCGCGCGATGCGGCGCTGCGGGTGCGCGCGGCAGGCGAGCGGTACCAGGTGCGCCCGGTGGTGGTCAATTCCTGCGTCGATCCCCAGCTGAGCATGATCCTGGCCGAAAGCGGCGCCTTGATGCTGGATGTATTCGCGCCCTTCATCGAGCCGCTGGAGCGCGAGCTCAATGCGCCGCGGCATTCACGCGTGGGGCGTGCGCACGGCATGGTCGACTTCGAGACCTATCACCGCCGCATCAACGCGATGAACTTCGCGCTGAGCCACGACGACGGTATCGCGCTCAATTACGACGAGGCCGACGTGATCCTGGTGGCGGTGTCGCGCGCCGGCAAGACGCCGACCTGCATCTATCTGGCATTGCATTACGGCATCCGCGCCGCCAACTATCCGTTGACCGAGGAGGATCTGGAAAACGAGCGTCTGCCGCCGCGCCTGCGCAATTACCGCAGCAAGTTGTTCGGCCTGACCATCGACCCGGAGCGGTTGCAGCAGATCCGCCAGGAGCGGCGCGCCAATTCACGCTACAGCGCGGCAGAGACCTGCCGGCGCGAGGTAGCCACCGCCGAGCGCATGTTCCAGATGGAGCGCATTCCGACTTTGAGCACCACCAATACCTCGATCGAGGAAATTTCCAGCAAGGTGTTGTCCACGCTGGGGCTGCAGCGCGAGATGTTTTGAGGCGGGGGACTGGTTGGCGGGATTGGGGACTGGAGACGCGCGTAGCGTATCCACGATCCGAAGCTGCCGTGACGTGTCACGGCCGGTCGGCGAGCGTCAAGGAAATAAAGCGGGCGGGGCAGGGCTCCGCCAGGGTAGGCCTGCCGGTGGCCGGTCGTCAATGCTGCCCGTGCGGCAGCGCAGCGTGTAGGATCGGTTCATGGCGCAAGCACTGAGTAAACTCGAACGCATCCCCAAGTTGAGCCGGTTCGGCTGGCTGATGGGCTTGTACGCAGAAAACTTTCAGCATCTGACCCGGCTGTTCGCACCGGCCGACCTCGCCCCCGGCTCCTATGTGTCGTCCATCGGCGATGGGCTGGACCTGCGTCTGGACGTGATCGAGTGTCACCGCTACACGGTCGAGCTGCGGCTGACCTACGACCTGTGCGATCCGGTCACCGGCGAGCCTGACCCGTCGGCCTATGTACGCCTGTATCGCGATGCGCGCCAGGCCGAGACCACCCATTGCTATGTCGGCCGTCGCTGGCAGGACGTGATGGGCATGTTCCCGCCGCCGGCAGAGCTGATCAGCCACCGCATGCGCATGAACACGTTCCTGGGCAAGTGGCTGGACTATCTGGCCGAGCGCGGCCATGGCGTGGCTACCTTGCGTCTGGATACCGACTACGTCGCGCCACCGCGTCCCGGCTCGCAGGCCGCCGTCGGCTGAGGCTGCGCCACGCCGCTCGCGCGGCATCGGTCATACTGATGCGCTCGATTCCAGCGCGCCCGCCATGCCCTATACCCCCATCGTCGCCACGCTCGGCTACCTGTTGTCGCCCGACCGCACACAGGTGTTGATGATCCATCGCAATGCCCGCCCCGGTGATCAGCACCTGGGCAAATACAACGGGCTCGGCGGCAAGGTGGAACCGGACGAAGACGTGCTGGCCGGCATGCGCCGCGAGATCCGCGAAGAGGCCGGGGTGGAATGCGGCGACATGCAACTGCGCGGCACCATCAGCTGGCCGGGCTTCGGCAAGCATGGCGAGGACTGGCTGGGCTTCGTATTCCTGATCCACAGCTTCGAGGGGGAGCCGCAGGCCTCCAACCCGGAGGGCACGCTGGAATGGGTGGCGATCGACCGTATGGAGCAGGTGCCGATGTGGGAGGGCGACCGCAATTTCCTGCCGCTGGTCTTCGATGGCGACCCGCGTCCGTTTCATGGCGTGATGCCGTATCGCGACGGGCGCATGCAGTCGTGGACGTATTCGCGCATCTGAGCGGGGATTGAGGGAGTGCGCAGCCGCCCAGGCGAGCGCGGCCGTTACTGCTGTCTGGCGCGGTCACCGCAGTGCCGGACTTGCGTGTCGTCTCCCTTCGCCATGGATGTCGTTTCATCGGCGCTAAGGCCACGCGATCGACTTGGCGAGCGCAACCGCAAGCCGGCGCGGCACGCTGTGGCGACCTGCCGCCTGCATTCGCCTCCACGCACTTCTCCACACCGGTTGTGGATGAATCCTGCGCAAGTCTGTGGACAACTGCGCGCGCGCCTTGCGGCGCAATGCGGCCACGCCGGGTGGTGAATATTTCGCCAGCCGTACTTACTGCGCGGTCCAGCCGCCGTCGATGGCGATCGCCTGCCCGGTGATGTTGCGCGCGGCATGCGACATCAGGAACGCGACCGTACCGGCGAGTTCGTCGTAGTCGATGAAGGCGCCCTTGGGCATCGGCTTGAGCATCACATCGCGGATCACCGCCTCTTCGGCGATGCCGCGCGTGCGCGCCTGGTCGGCGATCTGGCGCTCCACCAACGGGGTGCGCACATAGCTCGGGCATAACGTGTTGACGGTGATGTCGCAGTCGGCGGTTTCCAGTGCGATAACCTTGGCCAGGCCGACCAGGCCGTGCTTGGCGGCGACATACGCGCTCTTGTACGGGCTGGCGACCAGCGAGTGGATGCTGCCGATGTTGACGATGCGCCCGTAGCCGGCCGCGCGCATGCCGGGCAGGAGCGCGCGGCTGAGCCGTGCGGCGCCGGTCAGCATCACATCCACCAGCAAGGCCCAGCGCTGCATCGGAAAGTCTTCCAGCGCGGCAACCTGCTGCAGGCCGGCATTGTTGACCAGCACCTGCGGCGCGCGCGTCACGCGCGCCAAGGCCTGCGTGATGCCGTGGTCATCGGTTACGTCCAGCGCCAGTGCTTCAGCCGAGCCGCCGGCATCGCGCAGGCGCTGCGCGGTGCGTTCGGCTGCCGCCAGGTCCATATCGCTGACGATCAGATGGTGGCCGCCGGCGGCCAGCTCGGTGGCGATGCCGGCGCCGATGCCGCTGCCTGCGCCGGTGATCAGGATGCTGCGCTTCATGCTGTCCTCGTCGTCGATCGTGCCCGGCCGGAGCGGCCATGCTGATCGCCAGCCTAGCCGATAGCGCGAAACGGTCGCCTGCATGGCGTGCGCGCGTTACCCTTTGCGCCTTGCTCCTCTCAGGTTCCGCATGAAACGCCATTTCTCGATGCTGCGCGATTTCCAACTCGCGGACTGGTTCACCCTGGCCAACGCCTTCTGCGGCACCGGCGCGGTGTTTGCGTCGATGCGCTTCCTGCAGGAAGGCCATCGCGGCGACCTGCTGCTGGGCATGGCGCTGATCCCGCTGGCATTCGTGTTCGATGCGCTGGACGGCCACGTGGCGCGCTGGCGCAAGGCGTCCTCGACCCTGGGCCGCGAGCTGGATTCACTGGCCGACGTGATCTCGTTCGGGGTGGCGCCTGCGGCACTGGGCTATGCCTGCGGCATGCGCGGCGGCTGGGACTGGCTGGTGCTGAGCTATTTCGTCTGCTGCGGCGTGAGCCGGCTGGCGCGCTACAACGTCACCGCCGAAGAGATCGCCGGCGAGGCCGACAAGGTGCCGTACTTCGAAGGCACCCCGATTCCCACCAGCCTGCTGCTGGTGATCCTGCTGGCGGTGGCCGCCAGCAGTGGCCATATCGGCCAGACCTTGTGGTGGGGCCAGTGGCAGCTCGGGCCGTGGCAGTTCCACCCGTTGGTGCTGCTGTTTGCGGTGTCCGGCTCGCTGATGATCAGCAAGACGTTGCGGATCCCCAAACCCTGACCGGTACAGCCGGGCGCACGCGGTAGGATGGCTGGTGGACAGTCACGGGAAGGGATCATGGCAACCAGCGGTTCGGACAACGGCAACTTCGAAGACAAGGCGCGCCAGTACTGGAGCGCCTGGGGAGATGCCATGCGCCACGGCCAGTCCGGCGCCGCTGCGCAGCCCGGCGCCGTTCCCGGCATGGGGCCGGGCACCGAGCCACCGCAGGATTGGCGCAAGGCGATGGACTGGTGGTCGCAGCTGCTGCCCACCCAGGCCGCACCGCAGGCGCAGGAGGCGATCGACCGCTTTCGTCATCAGGCCGGCGACTGGTTCGGCACCATGCAGCAGGTGGCCGCGCAGTTTGCCGGGCGCGACACCTCGGCCAACGAGGTCTCCGAGGCCTGGCGCCGTGCCGTGCAGGGGCAGGGCGAGCAGCTGATGCAATGGACGCTGGGCTCGCTGCGTGGCGGCAGCCCGGGCGGCTTCGACCCGTGGCTGCAGGACGCCGCGCAGGCCCTGGCAAAGTGGCGGGAGGAAAACGCGCCGTGGCTGGACATGCCGGCGTTCGGCCTGAACCGCAATCACCAGGCGCGCCTGCAGACGCTGGCCCGTGCGCAGCAGGAATACCAGGCGCAGTCGCAGGCCTATGGCGAACAACTCAAGTCGGCCATCGAGCAGGCATTCGGGCGGTTTGCCTCCAAGCTGGGCGAGCACGAAAGCAGCGGCAGTCAGCTGACCAGCGCGCGTGCCTTGTTCGACCTGTGGATCGAGGCTGCCGAAGAGTCGTATGCCGACGTCGCGCTATCCGACCAGTTTCGCGAGGTGTACGGCGGCTTTGCCAATGCGCATATGCGCTTGCGCGCCGCGCTGCAGGAAGAAGTGGAGCAGCTGAGCGAACGTTTCGGGATGCCCACGCGTTCGGAGATGGACGCCGCGCACCGCCGCATCGCCGAGCTGGAACGTGCGGTGCGGCGCCTGCTGCGCACCGCGGCCAGCCCGGCCGGCAAGCCCGCTGCAGCGGCGGCTGACCCGGTTGCGCCGGCCACGGCCAAGCGCGCCCCGGCAGCCAGGGCGGATACTGCGCCCCGGCCGCCGGCCGCCAGGAAATCGCCGGCGAAGACCGCCCCGGCCAAAGACACGAAAGACACGAGGGTGTCGAAAAACACCTCCAGGCGTTCCGGCGGAACATCCCCCGGCACGCCGGCCGCACGCAAGCCACGGGGAGCGCAGGCATGAAAGGCCCGTTGGGATTCAGCGCCGAAGACCTGATGCAGGAAACCCTGTCGATGCAGCGCAAGCTGCGCGAGGGGCTCAAGTTGCTGCCCGGCGTGGAAGACGTGGATTACGGGGTGACCGAGCGCGAGGAAATCTGGCGCGACGGCAAGGTGGTGCTGTACCGCTTTGTCGGCGAGCAGGCGCCGGTGGCCAGGACGCCGCTGCTGATCGTCTATGCGCTGGTCAACCGCCCATACATGGTCGACCTGCAGGCCGACCGCTCGCTGGTCAAGGGCCTGCTGGGCCACGGCCAGGACGTCTACGTGCTGGACTGGGGTTACCCGGACCGCTCCGAGCGTTACCTCACGCTGGAGGACTATCTGCTGCGTTACATCGATGGCGCGGTGGACCACCTGCGTGCGCAGTCGGGGCTGGAGGCGGTCGATGTGCTCGGCATCTGCCAGGGCGGCACGTTTGCGCTGTGCTATGCGGCGCTGCAGCGGCCGAAGGTGCGCAACCTGATCACCATGGTCACGCCGGTGGATTTCCACACCCCCGACAACATGCTCTCCAACTGGGCGCGCATGGTCGATGTGGATCTGTTCGTGGACACCATGGGCAACGTGCCGGCGGATCTGATGAACGCCAGTTACCTGATGCTCAAGCCGTTCCGCCTGAATCTGCAGAAATACGTCGGCTTGCTCGACATCCTCGACGACAAGCAGGCGCTGGAAGATTTCCTGCGCATGGAAAAGTGGATCTTTGATTCGCCCGACCTGGCCGGCGAGGCATTCCGCGAGTTCGTCACCCAGTTCTATCAGCGCAATGGCCTAGTGACCGGGCAGGTACGCATCGGCGGGGAAGCGGTCGATCTGCAGGTGGTGGACATGCCGGTGCTCAACATCTATGCCGAGCACGATCATCTGGTGCCGCCGGATGCCTCGCGTGCATTGCGTGGCCTGGTCGGCAGCGACGACTACACCGAGCTGAGTTTCCGTGGCGGGCATATCGGCATCTATGTCTCCGGGCGCGCGCAGCGCGAGGTGCCGGTGGCGATCCACCGTTGGTTGCAGGAGCGGGGCGGCAACGCGTGAGGCGAGTTCGCGTTGCGCTGCACGTGAGACCGGACGCTGCAGCCATCACGACGCGCTGTCGCTGCGCTTTCTAGACTGGGCGCCACGTTCGAAGGAGCTTTCCATGGCCACGACCACCGCATTGTCCCGTTCTCTCAACGATCGCATGATCGCCGGCGTCGTCGGCGGCATCGCCCGCCGCTTCGGCTGGAGTTCCACGCTGCTGCGCGTGCTGTTCGTGATCGTTTCGATCGCCTCGGCGGCGTTTCCCGGCATCCTGGTCTATCTGATCCTGTGGCTGCTGATCCCCAACCAGGCCGACTGACGCCCGCCCGGCGCGGGTGGTCCGCGCTGCATGTGCTGGGCGCGTTGTGGACGCTGCCCAATACTTTGCTCGGCCTTGCCATCGGTGCCGCCGGCAGCTGTTTCGGCGCGCGTCCGCGCTGGTCCGGGCAGGAACTGGCGGTGGTGTTCCATGCCTGGCCATGGGGACCGGGCGGGGCGATGACACTGGGCAATGTGATCCTGCTCAAGGGCGCCTCGCTGGATCTGCAGTGCAGCACGTATGCGCATGCGGCCGGACGTTGTCAGCACCCGCTGGTGCGCCTGGGCGACCACGAGCGTGCGCATGTCTACCAGTACATGCTGCTCGGCCCGCTGTTTTTGCCGGTGTATTTGCTGTGCGGCGGCATCCACGTACGCAATCCGCTGGAACGGGCCGCCGACGCATATGCGCTGCATGGCCACGGCTGGTGGCCGTGGGGATCTCAGCGCAACCGCGAGAAACCGAACAGGTCCGACAACGGGTGAGGCCTGCCTTCCAATTGCGCGCGCAATAAGCCTGCGCCGATCGCGCTGTAGGTGATGCCGTTGCCGCCGTACGCCATCGCGAACGAGACCCGCGGCCCATGTTGCGGATGCGGCCCAAAGAACGGCAGTCCATCGGCGGTTTCGGCGAAGGTGCCACCCCAGGCGAACACCGGGCGCAGGCTGATGTCCGGCATCGTTTGGTGGATCTTCTTCAGCAGCGTCTTCAGCCTGCGCATGACACGTGCGTCGCGACGTGCGGGCAGATCGATGTTGTCGTCTTCGCCGCCGGCCACCACGCGTCCATCCGGCGTGCTGCGCAGGTAGAGATAGGGACGCGCGGTTTCCCACATCATGGTGTGCTTGAGCGCGCCCATCTCGCCGTCGTGCAGCGGATCGGTCACGAATGCGTAGCTGCTGCGGTTACGTGCCACGCGCTGCGACAGCCACTGCTGGTTTGCGTAGCCTGCGGCCATGATGACGTGCCGGGCGCGCAGCGTGACCCCATCGCGGGTGCGCAACGCGACATGCCGGTCGTGGGGTGTGAGGGTGGCGATCGCGGTGCGGTCGTAGATGCGCGCGCCGTAGTGCTCGCCTTCTGCAAACAGGCGGTAGCACAGCCGATACGGATCGACGCTGGCGGCCAGGCGGCTGAGGATCGCACCCTCGGAGCGTACGCCGTAGTTGTGCCACAACGGCGCGCGCTCGATCCATTCGACCGGAAGAGTGTGGGTTTTTCGCACCTGCAGTTCGCTGCGTAGGTCGTCGAGATCCCGCGACCGGCTGGCGTAGTACAGGCTGTCCTGACGGCTGAAGTCGCAGCCGCCCAGCGTATTGCAGAGGCCTTGAAGGTCGAGCACCGCTTGCGCGCATGCAGCGTACGCCAGCGCTGCCGCCGGCATGCCGTAATGCCTGGCCAGCGCGATCATCGGTGTGTCGATTTCGTACTGCAGCAAGGCGGTACTGGCCGAGGTACTGCCCCAGCCGATCTCGCGCTGCTCGAGCACCACCACCTCGTGCCCGTGCTTGAGCAGTTCGTGCGCGATCAGGGCGGCGGTGACCCCGCCGCCGATGATGGCCACCTCGCAATCGGTGTCCCGCTCCAGACGCGGATAGGCGCGCATCAACCCGTTGCGGATCGACCAGAACGGGTAGCCACTCTTGAGGTCCATGCGGTTTCGTACGTGCGGGCGAAGCGCAATTGGACCGGCAGGCAGGGTGAAGCGGTTGTGCAGACAGGCGAGGGGATCCTGCCGTCACCAAACCGCAAACAGCCGGCGTTAACGTGCGTGGAAAGCTCCTCACGGCACGGTCGTTATGCTCGCGCCACTAACGTAGTCACAGTTGTTAACGAGGGTGTGGGCATGTCGATCGTTCTATACGTCGGTGGCAGCAAAGATGGCGACAAGGGAGTTGTGCCTTACGGGTTCAGCAAGTCGCGCGCGATGACCGACGCCGGCCCGGAGATCTATGTCGAGCGCATGGTGCCGTTGAAGGACGTCGGCAAGATCCGCGTGATGGCACTGGAATCGCTGCACGAAAGCATCCTGGTCGAGCGCGCTGCCACGCATTACGCAGGTCGCGCCAGCTAAGCGCAGCCGACCGGACGAGTGCGCCCACCGTCAGTGGGCGCCAAGTGCCCACGGCTGCAGGTATCGCAACGGTACTTCAGCTCTTACGCACCCTCTGCAACTACCTGACGATCGCCCGCTAGCGCTTGTCAGCCATCAAGGGCGCGCCGGCATAGTGTTATGGCGATCCTGTCAACGGGTTCCCGCGGCGGGCCAGCACTGCGAAAATGCTTTTTTCAGTGAAGCGGCTCCGGCCGCGCCGCCATGCACGACAGCCAGCTTGCCCAGCAGATCGCTCGCACCATCGCCGACGAGATCGGTGCCCAACCCGCCCAGGCGCGCGCCGCCATCGCCCTTCTCGACGAAGGCGCCAGCGTTCCGTTTATCGCGCGCTACCGCAAGGAAGTCACCGGCGGGCTGGACGACACCCAATTGCGCAATCTGGAAACGCGCCTGACCTATCTGCGCGAGCTGGAAGAGCGCCGCGCGGCGATCCTGTCCAGCATCGGCGAGCAGGGCAAACTCAGCGACGAATTGCGCGCCGAGATCGTGGCGGCCGACAGCAAGTCGCGGCTGGAAGACCTGTACCTGCCTTACAAGCCCAAGCGCCGCACGCGTGCGCAGATTGCGCGCGAAGCCGGCCTGGAGCCGCTGGCCGATGGCCTGCTGGCCAACCCGGACCAGGCGCCGGAAGTCGCTGCTGCGGCGTACATCGACGCAGAAAAGGGCGTGGCCGATATCAAGGCAGCGCTGGAGGGCGCACGCGCCATCCTGATGGAGCGCTGGGGCGAAGATGCCGCCCTGGTGGGTGAGCTGCGCAGCTGGTTGAACGACAACGGCGTGATCCGCGCGCGCGTTGCCGAAGGCAAGGAAGAGGCCGGTGCCAAGTACCGCGATTACTTCGATCATGCCGAATCGCTGTCCAAGATTCCCTCGCACCGCTTGCTGGCGCTGTTTCGTGCGCGCCGCGAGGAGTTCCTGTATCTGGATCTGGAGCCGGGCAACGATGCCGAGGCCGGCCATCAGTACGCCGAGGGCCGTGTGGCGCGCAATGCCGGCATCTCCAACCAGAACCGTCCGGCCGATCGCTGGTTGCTGGATGCCTGCCGGCTGACCTGGCGCGCCAAGCTGCACATGCATCTGCTGCTGGACCTGTTCAACCAAGCGCGCGAGAAGGCCGAGGCCGAGGCGATCGCCGTGTTCGGCGACAACCTCAAGGACCTGATGCTGGCCGCGCCGGCCGGCCCGCGCGTGGTGCTGGGGCTCGATCCCGGCATCCGCACCGGCTGCAAGATCGCCGTGGTCGATGCCACCGGCAAGCTGGTGGCCACCGAGACGATCTACCCGCATGAACCCAAGCGGCAATGGGAGCAGTCGCTGCAGACGATCAAGAAGCTGTGCATGCAGCACAACGTGGAGCTGATTGCGATCGGCAATGGCACCGCCAGCCGCGAGACCGACAAGCTCGCCGGTGAGGCGATCGCGCTGTGCGGGGCGAGCAAGCTGCAGAAGATCGTGGTCAGCGAAGCCGGTGCGTCGGTGTATTCGGCCTCCGAGTTTGCTGCCAAGGAGTTCCCTAATCTGGACGTGTCGCTGCGCGGTGCGGTGTCGATTGCGCGGCGTCTGCAGGACCCACTGGCCGAGCTGGTCAAGATCGAGCCCAAGGCGATCGGCGTGGGCCAGTATCAGCACGACGTGGACCAGTATCGGTTGGCCAAGGCGCTGGAGGCGCGCGTGGAAGACTGCGTCAATGCGGTCGGCGTGTACGTCAATACCGCGTCGGCGGCGCTGCTGTCGCGCGTGTCCGGGCTGTCGAGCACGGTGGCGGAAAATATCGTGCGCCATCGCGACGACAACGGGCCGTTCAAGCGCCGCAAGGACCTGCTCAAGGTGCCGCGTCTGGGCGACAAGACCTTCGAACAATGCGCCGGTTTCCTGCGCATCGCCGATGGCGACGAGCCGCTGGACGTGTCAGCGGTGCATCCGGAAGCCTATCCGGTGGTCGAGCGCATCGTCGGCAGCACCGGCAAGCCGATCAAGGCCTTGCTGGGCGATGGCAGCTTCCTGCGTGGGCTCAAGCCGGAGCTGTTCACCGACGAGCAGTTCGGCGTACCGACCGTGCGCGACATCCTCAAGGAGCTGGAAAAACCCGGCCGCGATCCGCGCCCCGAGTTCAAGGCGGCGCAGTTCGCCGAAGGCATCGAGGACATCAAGCATCTCAAGCCCGGCATGGTGCTCGAAGGCGTGGTCAGCAACGTGGCCGCATTCGGTGCGTTCGTCGACATCGGCGTGCATCAGGATGGCCTGGTGCACATCTCCGCGTTGTCGGACACCTTCGTCAAGGATCCGCGCGATGTGGTCAAGGCCGGCGACATCGTCAAGGTCAAGGTGCTGGAAGTGGACGTGGCGCGCAAACGCATCGCACTGACCTGCCGTCTGTCCGATACGCCACCGCCGGCCGATGCCGCAGCCCAGTCGCGCGACCAACGCGGCAACGGCGGCACGGGGCAGGGCCGGCGCGATGGTGGCGGTGGGCGTGGCCCGGCGCAGGGCAACAGCAAGCCGCGCACTACTGCGCCGCCGGCCGACAACGCGCTGGCCGCGGCATTCGCACGCGCCAAGCGCGGCTGAGTCAGCGTGCCCGGCGGCTGCCCTGGCGTGGCTGGGCAGTGTAGATAGACCCGCTCGCAAGGCGGCGGGTCTGCTGCTGCGATTGGATCGCGCTTGGGCAGGCTGATCTGCAACTTGGCTGCGGGTCCGTGCACTCCGACCACCGCGGCGCGCCTATGCAGATACGATCAGTCGTAAGGCGGCTGGTCTGAGGCCTTGCTGCAGGGCCCTTGCCCGCCCACCATCGCAGGACCACGCAGCAAGTAGGTCCATGTAGGCGCTTACGCGGCATCCATGCCGCGTAAGGTCCCGCGACGGTGGGCGGGCAAGGACCTGTTGGGATGGTCGGTGAGTTTGGTTGCAAGCAGGGCGTGGCGCGCGGTTGTTCGAGTAGTGATGCGTCTGAAATCGTCGCATTGCGAGCTGGGTGACAGACAGACTCAAAGAGGCTACTTACGAACTTTTCAGCGAGCTAACGCAATCTCGCTAACAAGCAGGGTTTCCACATGACTACCGACCAACTTTCTGGTGCGGTGTCCTCGCCGGTTGCGGGACCCTCGGCGGTATGGATGCCGCCGAGGAGCCTCCATGGACGGATTCACGGTATGTCCCGCAAGCGGCGAGGGCACCGCGCACTCGACTCACTGAGCTTTGGGCTTAGGCATTGTTCTGCAGCTAAATAACGCCGCTGCTCAAAATTGCGGCGTGTGCCTTTTGGGGAGCCTAGCGGGCAGATAAATCAGGTGTGCAGAGCGCTTGATCTGCGGCTTGGTCGCAAGGCCCTTGCCCGACCACCATCGCAGGACACGCCGCAAGTACGTTCTTGTAGGCTCTTACGCGGCATCCATGCCGCGTAAGGTCCCGCGACGGTGGGCGGGCAAGGACCAAGCGGGATGGTCGGTGGGTGTGTTGCAAGCAGCGCTTGGTTGACGACGCTGTTTTGATTAGCTGCTCCCGCGCGACATCACGCTTCGCTGCGTACCGCGCGCGTCGGCAAGATCAGGCGTTCGATCAGGTCGACCAGGCCGGGTGGTTCCACCGGCTTGCCCATATGCGCATCGAATCCGGCGACCACTGCGCGGTCGCGGTCTTCTTCGCGCACATAGGCGGTGAGGGCGATCGCGGGGATGTGCCGCGGCAGGTCGGCGCGCCCGGAGCGCACCGTGCGGATCAAGTCGTAGCCGTCGCGCACCGGCATGGCGATATCGCTGACCAGCACGTCGAATGGAGTCTCTGCCAGGCATTGTTCGGCCGCTTCCACCGAGCCGGCCGCCTGCACCTGCGCGCCGGCAAGCATCAAAAACTGCACCAGCGCCTCGCGCGAATCCTGGTCGTCGTCGACCAGCAGCAGGCGCACGCCATCCAGGCGCCCGAGGCAGTCGCTCGGCAGCGGACCGACCTGCAGCGACCCGGCCGACGCGGGACGCAGATCGCTGACCCCATGCTGGAACGGCAACACGATGGTGAAGGTCGACCCCTTGCCTTCGCCCGCACTGGATGCCCCCAGGCTGCCGCCGTGCAGATCGACCAACTGGCGCGAGATCGACAAGCCCAGCCCCAGCCCGCCCACGCGCCGCGTGGTGCCGGCATCGGCCTGCCGAAAGCGGTCGAACACATGCGGCAGGAACTCGGCCGCAATCCCGATGCCGGTGTCCTGCACGCACAGTCGCAGCCGTTCGTCCTCGATGTCCAGCGCCACCCGCACCGTTCCGCCGGGTGAGGTGAACTTGAGCGCATTGCTGAGCAGGTTGGACAGCACCTGCTGTAGCCGCCCGGCATCGCCGAAGAACCACAACTCGGCTTCGCCGGGTGCATCCAGTTCCAGTGCGATGTCGCGCGCCAGTGCAGAGGGTTGCATCAACTCCACCGTGCTGCGCATCAGTCCTGCGATATCGAAGTGCTCTGCCTGCAGGCGGATCTTGCCGCACAGGTTCGCGCTCATGTCGAGCAGGTCGTCGATGATCTGCGTCTGCGCACGCGCACTGCGTTCGATGATGATCAGCCCCTTGCCCAGATTGGCCGGCTCGAACACCTCCGACTGCATCAACCGCGACCAGCCCAGGATGGCATTGAGCGGCGTGCGCAATTCGTGGCTGAGCGTGGCCAGGAACTCGTCCTTGACCCGGCTGGCATGCTCGGCCTGGCTGCGTGCGACGGTCTCGGCCTGCAGCGATTGCTTGAGCTTGGCATCCACGCGCGTGCGCTCGATGACGATGCCGGCCAGATGCGATGCAGAGCGCGCCATCGCCTGTTCGCGCAGCGAGGGCAGGTGGACGCGGTCGTAATAGATGTTGAGCGTGCCCAGCACCTGCCCGTTGCTGTCCAGGATGGGCGTCACGCAGCAGGCAAAGATGCCCAGCGCCGCCGAAATCGCGTGGTGGTCGCTGAAGCTGGGGTCGGCCTGGATGTCCTCGCAGATCACCTGCTGCCCGAGATAGGCCGAGCGCGCGCACGGCGGCCCGTTCGGTCCGATCGGCGAGGCTTCGAAATGCCCGCGGTACTCGACCGGAAAATGCGGCGCCGAGCCGAAGCTCAGCGTCTTGCGTACGTCATCCAGCACCATCACCGCGCAATACAGCGCAATGTCGCCACGCGCTTCCACGCTCGCTGCGATGGCGTCCAGCACTACCGGCAGCGGTGCGCCGGTGGTGATCAGGCTCAGGATGGCGCGATCGGAGGCGGTTTCATCCTCGATCAGCTTGCGTTCGGAGATATCGGTCAGCGAGCCGATGTGGCCGAGAAAACGTCCATCGCTGGCGAAGTGCGGCGACGCCGTATCGATGCACCAACGGTATTGCCCGTCGTGACGACGTACGCGGTACTCGGCCAGGAACTCGCCTCGCTGCTCCAAGGGCTGGCCGAATGCGTGGCGCACGCGTTCGGCATCGTCCGGATGCATCACATCCCACCAGCCCTGATCCATGGCCTGGTCTTCGGCCTGCCCGGTGAAGTGGTACCAGCGCGGATTCCAGTACACGCAGTCGCCCTGCGCATCGGCCATCCAGATCATTGCCGGCACCGTTTCGCATAAGGCGCGGAAGCGCACTTCGCTTTCGCGCAGCTGTTGCTCGAACGCACGGCGGTCATGGATATCGGTGTAGGTGCCGATCCACTCGCTGATGCTGCCGTCGTCGCCGCGCACGGGCAGGGCACGCGCCAGGTGCCAGCGCCTTTGGCCGTCGTGGCGTTGCAGCTCGCACTCCATTTCGTAGGCGCGTTCAACCTCGATGGCCAACACCCAGGCCTGCGCGGACAGCTGCAGGCCATCGGCGGTGTATGCCTGATGCCACGCGGTGGTCTGGTGGTCGGCAGGATCCAGTCCGGTGTATTCGTACCAACGCTGATTGAAGTAATGCGGCTCACCCTCCGGGTCGGCAATGAAGATGATCTGTGGCAGGGTGTCGGCCAGTCGGCGTAGCCGCGCCTCGTTGGCGGCCAGTTGCTGCTGCGCCTTGGCGCGTTGCATGGATTCCCAGCAGCGCGCCGCAACCAGGCGGACCAGCTCGATCTCGGTGGACAGCCAGCGCCGCGGCGCGCGCTGATGCACGCCGATGGCCGCGACCAGGCGGCCGTGTTTGTGCAGCGGAATCGCCAGCGATGCGCGCATGCCGGAGCGTCGGTACTGCTGCGCCACGTAGTCCGGTGCGCCGGGCGCCATCGCATCGGTGGTGAACCAGGGGCGATTCTCCAGCAGGGCGTCGCGCAGGCCCTGCGCCACTTCCAGCGGAAAATCGCCCTGCAGGCTAGGCATGTCCTGCACATGGTCGCTGATCACATGCATGGTTCTGCCGTCGGCCGCTGCCAGGCCGAACGCGCAGCGATTGACCTGCAGATGCTCGCCCAGCAATCGCACGCTGGTGTCGATGATCTGACGCGGATCGGAAACGTTTTGCAGCGCGTCTTCGAGCATCAGCAGGAAACTGTCGCGACTTGCCATGCTGCGTTGCTGGGAGACATCGAATCCGTGCACCAAAATCGCGTCAATGCGGCCGTCGCGCTCGCGCATCGGCTGATACAGGAAATCCACGAAGGTCTGATCGGGCGCATTGCCGGGCGTGCGCTGCAGATAGGCGGACATCGACTCGCCGATGAAGGGACGGCCGCTGCGTCGCACCTCATCGAGCAGCTCAAGATAGCCCTGGTCGGCGATTTCCGGCATCGCCTCGAGCAAGGGGCGGCCAATCAACGGACGCTGGCCGACCAGCTCGTGGAAACGTTGGTTCGCGCTTTCGATGATGTAGCTGGGTCCACGCAGCACCGCCATGAAGGCCGGTGACTGGTCGAGCGCGGGGGCAGCCGCTGAGGGCGCGGCCTCGCGACGGGGCGGCCCTGCAGCAGGGGCGGGCGTGCCGGCGACATACAGCATGCCCAGAGGTTTGCCGGCCTGCAGCACCGGGCTGCAGGACCACGCCGATAGCATCAAAGCTGCACGCGCGTCGGCAGTGGTGTGGTTGCCTCCAGCGCTGTCTGCAAGTTCCGCCAATGGCTGGCCGAATGCTGCCGGGTGGCGTTCGCCCAACAGCGCGATGCAGGCATCGTTGTAGATGCAGCGTGACTGCTCGCCCCAGACCAGCAGCATCGGCACCTGTGCATGCAGGCACAGCGAAAGCGTCGTCCGCAGCGCTGGGCTGTCGCGCAGCTGCGGGTCGGCGGCGCATGCGGACGACGCCAGCAACAGCCCGGCTGTCTCGCACGTCTCCGGCAATAGACCGGCAAACGGCGACACGGCGATATCCATTGGTGACCTGCCCATCATGCCTGGATGCACGATTCTAGTGGCAAGCGGGCCGTGATCGAGGGGGTGTGGCAGCCGGCGCGGCCGCGCGAGAGGTCTATGTTAAGCGCGGCAGGCGGTCGGCAGCTGTGGCTGACGGTGAAGAGCGTCGAAGACTGGCCGCGCATACATGCTGGCGACGCACCCGCTTGCGCTGTTGCTCAGCTGGCGGCGCCGCTCAGCTGCCGTGCCCTGGACAGCGCGCTGATCAGTTCGTCTGACAAATAGGGCTTGGTCAGGATCACGCCGCGCTCGAAGCCGCTGGGGATGGTGCCACTGGCAACACCGGTCGCCAGTACGAACGGAATCCCGAGCTCCGACAGCAACCGGGCGACCGGCTCGCTGGTCTCGCCATTGCCGAGGCGGTAGTCGAGCACTGCGATCTCCGGCGCATCGGCCTGAATCAGGGTCAGCGCTTGCGCAACTTCACCGACCGGACCCAGCACGACCGCGCCCGCCTGGACAAGCTGCAGGTCGAGCAGCATGGCATTCATCTGGTCGTTCTCGACCACCAGCACCCGAACTCCACGCAACACCGACATTGCTTACTCCTTCACCTAAGTCGGTCAGTATATCGACACTGCTCCACTGCAGCGCTGACGCCACTGCTTGCACCTGAATTCGTCAGGCGCGTTCTGACACTGTTCGTTTCATGCGCAAGTCGCTATACTGCGCGGCCACGCCGAAGTGGCGGAATCGGTAGACGCAGCGGATTCAAAATCCGCCGCCCTTAAAAGCGTGTGGGTTCGAGTCCCACCTTCGGCACCAATGACTTACGGCAGCTTCGGCTGCCGTAATCATTTCCGCAATCTGAGGGGCATTTCCGCAATCCTCAGCGAGTGGGGGTCACCTTGGTCCCGCGCCTGTTGCGCACATAGTGCTCCGTCATCACCACCGAGCTGTGCCCCAGTTGCTGCTGAGCCTTCCGGATGTCGCCGGCCGAATCGGTCTTGTCGGTACCGGCCTTGGCCCGAAGGTCGCGAAACTGGATTCCCGTCACCTTCGCAGCTTGGCAGGCCTTCTGCCATCGGCGGGACATGCCGGCAACGCTGACTGAGCGTCCATGCTCGCTGACGATTAGCATCGTGCTGTGGACCGCAAATGCCCTTTTGCGTTCCCGGATCCTCTCCAGCAAGGTCGCCAGCTGACCCTCATCAGCGATTTCGACGCGCAGACGCTTGCCGGTTTTGCCCTGCTTGACGTGCACATCGCCGCCGCGCACATCCATTTCGGACATGGCCAGTACGTCCGCAGGGCGTTGGCCTGTCAGGTAAGCCAGATCCATCGCATCCCGCAGGCACGGGTCAGCTGCCTCCCACACGGCTTGGTATTGTTCGTCCTCTATATATACGTCCCGGCCGGTCTCGCGAAATCCCTTGATCCCGGCGCACGGATTGGGCAAGGCGGTGTACCCCCGATCCCTCGCGAAGTTCCAGATGTGGGATAGCAGCGCCTTCTCGCGGTTCGCGCGCACGTGGGCCGTGCCTCCCTGGGTGCGCCAGGTCAGGTACTGGCGGACATGCATCGGCTTGATGGCCTCAATGGCCGCCGGTGGGTCTTCGAAGAATTCCCTCAGCTTCAGCACCTCCTTGCGATTGTCGGCGAGGGTCCGGGTTGCCTTGCGACTGGCCACCTGTGCCATGTATTGATCGCAGACCCAGCCAAACATGACTCGCGGGGCCGGCGCGGCATGCGCCTGCCCCTGCAGCTCAGCCCAGCGCTGGATCGCGAGGCCATAGTCACTGCCGAGCGATTCCTCGCGCCGGCCCGTGCCGCCGCGGGTTCCGTGGTCATAGAAGTAGTAGGTCTTCTCGCCGCGCTTGCGCTGGCGGAAATTGGGGATGGCTCCCTGGTTGATCGGTCGCCGTCCCATCAAGCTGCCTTGTTCGGTTTCCAGGCGACTGCCTCGGTACCGGCATCCGCCGCGGGCGCGCCCTCGATCGTCGATCGCAGCACGACTGGGCGGCCATTGAGGTCGACGTAGTGCCGGATACCGTTGCTGACGAGGAACAGAAGCTGCCGATCAATGTATGGCGTACCGGTCAGGCCTTTGACTTCGTAGCGCGAAAGGCGGATTCCATTTTTCTGCTCAGGCATTTCCCTGCTCCTGAAGATAGGCGTCCCACGCGCACTGCACGCGCTGGAACTCAGCTGCGTCGCCGCCGGCACGGTCAGGGTGGTGCTGCGAACGCAGCCGGCGGTAGCTGCCCTCCGGGTCGGCCGGGTCAAGGACATCGCGCCAGGACAGCGCAACCGGCGCGGGCAGGGCAGCGAAGCCGGTGAATGCCCGCTCCATCATGTCGGAACTGCCCCAGCGCTCGATGCCGCGAATCGCGCCGATCGTAAGGGTGATAGCCCGCAGATTCGCCTCGCGCTTGGCGAACTTGTCGCAGGCCAGAACCATCTCCACGCCCTTACGGGTGAAGTAGACGGCGATCCCCTCGTCGTCGTTGCGAGGCTGCTGGCTGTACGGCATGCCGTCCTGGCGCAGCTTGAGGTTGCTGCTGACGATGATGTTGCGCGCGCCGAGCCGGCCAAGCTCGTCCACCAGGTCGCGGAATGCGCGGTCGGTGGTCTGCGCCTTGAACGGACTGTGCGCGCGGAGGTGGCCGGGCGTGCGCGGCCAGCCAGCCGGCCAGGTCAGCGGATAGCGTTGGTCGGGACGATCAGCCATTGCAGCCTCCCAGCACGCCGCGCTCGGCACTGCGCAGTGCTCGCGCTAGCTTTGGCGCCCACCAGGCCGGCTTGCCGATGATCGTGCCGGGCGGCATCTCGCGCTCCAGCCATTGCACAAACAGCTCCGGCACGCCAGTCGCAGCTGCCGGCTGGGGGGCGGTGGCTTGTCCAGGCAGCGGCGTATCGAAGTTCAGCGCGTTCTTCGCCTCCTGCTTGCGGCGGATCTTCGCCATCACTTCCGGCTGCGTGATCCTCTCCAGCTCGCGTGCACCCTCGGCATGCATGTCCAGGCCGGCCACCCAGCAGTAGCCCGCCAGGGTGACCATGACGCCGCCGACTTCCTGCGCCGGCTCACCGACGGGGCGGCCGTACACGTAATCCACCAGCGTCGCCACGCGCGTCCGGTCGTAGCCATGCGACTGCAACAGCTCCAGCACCTCTTCCAGCAGGCGATCACCGCGTTCGGTCATGTTGCTGTAGAGCGACGGCAGGAAGCATTCGCCCATCCACTTCGATACGCCAGCCTGGAACGTCTCCGCCGGCACAGCAGCAGGCGCGGGCGGGCCAAGAAACAGGTCGGCACCGTCCGGGATCTTTGTTCCGTAGAACGTGTGCGGGTAGTACCAAACCACCGGTCCGTTGCCGCCGTCCTGGCGTACCTTCGCCACAGGCTCATTCGCCACCAACCGTGGGAGCTGGTTGCGCGGCACTGTGTCGGTCGGCTTCTCCGGTGTGCGAATCTCGCTGCCGTGCAGTACGTGTTCCATCAGCTGCAGTTCGTAACGCCAATCAGGGATCCAGTTCCCGGGGGTGGCTTCCCACATCGATTCGGCCGGCCACCCGATGAACATGCAACGCAAGCGAACCTTACCCAGGGCATCACGCAGCTCCTCAACCCGGGCTTGTCCGGCCGGCTGGCGGGCGGCGAGGGCGGCTTCCAATTCTTCCGCGCAGCGGATCAGAGTGCTTCGACCAGATTTCTGCGAAGAGGCTTGCCGCCTCCAGGACGTGGCAAGTGCATAGACTGCTCGCGCGTCCAGCGAATCCCCACCGCTTCCCGCCTCGGCCTGCGGCAACTGTCCGGAATTGTCGGATTGTTCGTTCATGCTGCTTTCTCCTGTTTCGCCAGCGCGGCGCGAAGCTGCTCGGCCTGGCCCTGGCATGTGTTGATGGCTTCTGCGCAGATGGCGCGCAGAGCCTGGTTCTCGGCGGTGACCCGCTCGATGTTGTCGGCGGCCATGGCCAGCTGCTGCCGGAGCAGATCCTTCGCCGGCTGTTTCATCCGGCGGGGCTCGCGCGGGAAGAGCTGGGACTTCATGCGGCCCGGTCCTGCGGCTGCGGTTCCATCGTCGCGAACAGATCCGGCATGGACATCTCGCGCTCGGCGGCCTGCAGGTACTTCACCCCGTCCATGAAATAGGCCGTGGACAGCTCGGCGGCGCGCCCCTGGCGGCCCAGCTTCAGTGCCCGATACGGCACGGTGAACAGGCCGCCGAACGGATCGAACACGAGCTCGCCGGCGTTGCTGAAGCGCTGGATCAGACGGTCGACGATGTCGAACTGCAGCGGGCAGATGTGGTTCTCCAGGCCGCGCCGTGTCTGCTCGCCGTTGAGCGTGAGCATGCGGTTGACGTCGTGCCACACGTCCGGGTCATGGCTGCCAGGCGCCAGCGACATGAAGGTCGACGGCAGCGCGCCGCGAGCCTCCAGCTCCTCACCGATGCGTACGTGGGTCTCGTAGTCGTAGACCTCGCGCAGCGAGTATTCGGTGAACAGCTTGGCCAGCTTGTCCGGGCCCAGCTGCGCCAGCTCGTCAGCCGTCAGCTGCCGGCGGCCGCTCGATCGCCAGAACGCATGCGCATCGACCTGCCAGCGCGCCCGCGTGTAATCCGTCTTCTGCTTGCGCACGGGTTCGTCGGCATAGCCGCGGCTTCGATCGGTCTGCGGCTTGTGCAGCAGCACGATGTATTCGGGCGACCCGACGCCCATCTTCGTGCCGTCCTTGCACTGTTCCGACCAGCCCAGGCGATAGGTTTGGTTGTTCTCGCGGACCACGTCGGTCACGACAGTGATCAGGCCCATGTAGTCGAAGCCGTGCGAGCGGTAGTGGAAGATCGCCTCGGCGTGGAACGGGCTGACGGTCGGCACGCCGGCGCCGGTCACCGCGCCGAACTGGATCCGGTCTTTCACGTGGATGGCGGCGATGCGGCCAGGCTTGAGGATCCGCAGCAGCTGCGTGCTGAGGTGATCCATCTGCGCCCAGAAGTGCGCGTTGTCGTCGGTGTGCCCGAAGTCGTTGTAGCTCGGGCTGTATTCGTAGTGGTTGGCGAACGGAATGGAGGTCACGATCAGGTCGACGCTGTCGTCGGCCATGCCGCGCGTCTCCACCACGCAGTCGTTGTTCGCGACCGTCCAACCCGTACCGCTGGCCTCGATGCGCTCCACGCCGATCGAGCGCTGAAGTACTTGGGCCATTGCGGCCTTGCTCAAGCCGTATTCCCTGATGATCTCGCTCATTTTCTCTACCATCTCCTCGTGGCGCGTCCACTTCGCCTGCAGGCTGGCCAGCACCTCGCGCTCGCTCTCGGCGTAGACGATCCACACCTCCACCGGGTGCGTCTGCTGGTACCGCTGGATCCGATGAACGGATTGAATAAAATCGTTAAATTTGAACCCAATGCCGGCATAGACCGACAGGTGGCAATGCCGCTGGAAGTTGCAGCCGCTGCCGGCGATGACCGGCTTCGCCGACAGGATCGGGATGCGGCCTTCGCTGAAGTCGATGACCGACTGCTCGCGCTCGTCGAGCTCCTGGTCGCCGTAGATGCTGACCGCAGCGGGGATTGCGGACTGCAGCGCATGCCGCTCCGCCTCGAGGTCGTGCCAGATCAGCCAATGCTCATCCGGCCGTGAGGCGACCACCTGCTGCACGGCTGCCACGCGCGCGCCGAGCGTGTCGCGCTTCTCCTTCGCCGCATTCTGCAGCCCCATTGCGGCATCGCGGAACAACTTGCCCTGGCCATCCCGCTCAGCGCCGGCCGTGTTGTGGTCCACCGGTACCTCAACGTAGTGCACGGTCAGTTCCGGCAGGTCATAGCCCTCGTCGCTGTAGCCCAGGTCCGACGGCTTCTGCAGGAACAGCGCCCAGCTCGCCACCCATAACCAAAACTCGCGCTCCTTGTGCGGGTACAGCGTGAGGTTGTTGGCTTGCGTGCTGTCACGCTTGAACCAGCGTGTGAGTGCCTGGCCGGTGTCCATCACGCCCAGGAACCCGGCGTAGTGAATCAGCTCTTTGTAGCGGTTCGGGCTCGGCGTGGCGGTGGCGACGAACCGGTACCGGACTTCATCGAACAGGGTCAGGAACTGCTGGTAGGTTTTCGATCCGAAGCTGCGCAGCACTGACGCTTCGTCCAGGCTCGCGGCGCTGAAGAGGTTGGGATCGAGCTTGCCGTCTCGCACGCTCTCGTAATTCGTCAGGTGGATCCCGTCGAAGTCCGGATCCACCTCGGCGCTAGTGCGCACAAAGCGAGTCTCCAGGCCGAGCTTACCGGCGTCGCGGCGGAACTCCTGACGCACGCCGAGCGGCACCACGATGCCAACGGCTCCACCGGCATGCGCGCGCGCCAGCCGCATGATCTCCAACTGCTGCATGCTCTTGCCGAGGCCGAAGCGCTGGAACAGGGCGCGGCGCCCGCCGGAGCATGCCCACACCACGCTGTCGCGCTGGTGCGGCTTAAGGATCGGATGCACATCGTCGGGGGACACGTCGAACCCGAGCGACGGAGCGACGCGGACCTTGCGCTCGAGGAAATCGCGATAGGGGTCGGTCACGCTGCCACCGCCTTTCGCATGCCGCAGATACCTGCCACATCAACCAGCCACTCAGCTAATGCGCGCGGAGTGTGCTCGCGCTCGGCTTTTCGCAATTGCGGGCGATACATTGGGTGGCCGACACGGATACTCGACGAAGGTGAAACAACGTGTGTGGAAAGGCCGAGCTGCAGGGGAAACCCGGGCAGGTCACCCGGGTCACAGCCAACGATGTACAGCTTGGTGGCCTTGTCGGCGCGATGCCCCCACCACGATTGCCATATGGCCATGGTCCAACCGCCCCATTGATCGCGCTGCATGCCACGGGGGGATGGCAGTCCGACCGTTGGGAATAGCTGAGAGCCAGCAGGATGTTCCAGAACACCACCACATCGGCGCACTTGGTCGACAGCCCAGATAGCCAGATCCTTCTCTCCGGGTCTTGGCTTTGCGAAGTGCTTTAGTGATCCCCACGCACGGCACGGCGGATGCGCGATGACCGGCATGCCACCCGTGAACGTGAGCGCATCGCGATCAAGGTCGTAGACATCACAGCCTGAGATAGTCTTGTAGACGCTGTCATGCCTTGCGAAAAGGACGGCCACGGTATTCACCGACGAGCCTCCCGCCGCGCTTCGTCGCGCAGCTGCTGCAGCGCAGGTAGGACGTTGAGGCGGACCAGCTCGTCGCCGGCGGCGGCCTGGCGCGCGCGCTCGACGGCCCATTGCAGCGCGGCGAGCTTGTCGTTGGGATGCGATTTGATCATGCTCTGGTCTCCATTGGAGATGCTTTATGGCCGCCGAAAAGCGTGACTCCCGCGACTGGACCCTCGGACTCGCGTCGTTTTGGGACATGCGGGCAAAGCTCGCCTGGGAAGTTCGTCAGGTCGAATCGTTGGCGGGTCGCCCCGTGCCCATTGGCCCGGAGTACGAAGATGGTGCCGAGCAAGCGCTGCTTTTCGCGGCAGCGAATGCCTTCGCGACCGCGTGGCACTTGATGGAATGGCTTGCGTTCCACGCCGAGAAAGATGCCCTTTGGAGCCGGTTCGAACGCCTTGCGGGAAGGCCGATCAACAACAAGAACGAGTTGAAGAGCTGGGTGCTGGAGGTCCCCGAGATGCGCCACTGCTGTGCCATTTGCGTCGCGACCAAGCATGTAAGCCTCAGCGACCCAGAGCTGCGGGGACTGAACCTGAGCATTCCGATCTTCTTCGACTTCTTTGTTTCGAACCATGGCGGCCACTTTCGCCACTCCGTCCAGCGCACCGCGCACGTGGTCAGCGAAGCTGATGGGTTCCGGGGCACGGTCACTGTCGTTGGCTTGCTCGCAGACATTCAGCGGTGGTGGGATTGGTTGGTTGCAGAGGTGCAGCTGCCGGCGTACCCGCGGCTTAGGAACTGAGCTCATGCGGTGACTCCCATGGCGGCCAGGTCGATCTCGTCCACGCGGTCGCGCAGCTTCCGGCGTGCATTGCGCAGGCGCTGTGCGATGTAGGCGCGGGGTTCGGCGTAGGTGAATTGCAAGGTGGACGTGTGCAGTGCGCCGCGGTGATCGCGGCGGAACAGCTGCCATCTCACGACGCTGGTGCTTTCGTCCGACGTGCGGCCCCAGCACAGGCCGCGTTTGCGCTTCGGCGCGCGGCGGGTGAGGTGCTTGCTCATTTGGGTGCCGCCGATGCCGCTATGCGCGGCTTCCAGTGCGTGGGCGTGTAGTAGACGTACATGCCGCCATCCGGGAACCACCAGAGTTTTCCGCTCCGCTTCAGCATCTGCTCGTTACGAACGCCGTACTGATCATCGATCTTGGTGTGGACCACTTCGCCGTCGGGCGCACTGTCGATGGTTTGCCAAGTCCTCATGCCGCATTCCTCAGCAGGTGAGTGCGCTGCACCGGGCCGAACCAGGTGCAGCAGATGTTGTTCAACCGGATCTGTTCGGGATCACGGCGGATCGGTGCGAGCCTTGTCTGCGCCCGCTTGATGTCGTTCCGGCAGAGCACGCAGACGTTGACGACGCGCCCGTTCTGCGTCGGGAACTCGGATTCATCAAGACGCCGAGTGCAGCTGGTGCAGACGCGCGACATCAGGCGGCCTGCTGGTAGCTGGCGTTGGCCGCACGTGCGAAGACCTGCTGCATGGCGGTGAACATGGCCGGCAATTCCGCCTCGTCGTACAGCTTCGAGGCGCGCTCGATGGTCAACGGTAGGAAGCCGAGCTGCGCCAAGCCATCGGCGGTGATCGTGAGCGGTGCGATCTTGGCGTTGATGTCGCCGAGCTTGATGCGCACGACCTGGGCCGGTGCCGGCGCAGCCGATGACTTGACCGCTTGAGCGAGGGCAGGGGAGAGGGCAGCGGGAGCCGCCGCCACTGGTGCCGGTGCCGACGCGACCACCGGGGCGGGCGCAGCTTCTGCGGCGGGCGCCGGCACAGCAGCAGCGACACGTGCTGCCTCGGCCTGTGCATCGGCGCGACGCTGCGCTTCCTCGCGCTCCTGCTGCTCGTGCGCCAGCTTGGCCGCTTCCTCCTGACGGATCTTCTCGCGCTGCGCTTCCAGCCGCTGCTCATCGACGCGCTGCTGTTCCGTGATGCGCGCGGTGATCAGGTTGCGCAGATCCTCTGGCGACTTCGTGGCGCACAGCTGCACGCGGTCATGGAACAGGCCGGCGAACGTGCCCATTTCCATTTCCAGCACGCGCACGTTCGCGCGCACGCGCTCGGCCTGCTGGCTGGCGGCGATCTTGGCGTTTGCTGCAGCGGTACCGACGGCATCCTGCATGCTGCTGATCGACTTCTTGCCCTTGATCACCGCGCCGATGTCGGCCTGCAGCGAAGGCGGAACCGCCAGTGCATGCGCATCAAGACCGGCATTGATGGACGCGTAGTGATCCCGCACCGACTGCACGCCGTTGGCGACGATCTGAGTGCGGCGGTTGTCCTTCTCGACCTTTACCAGCTTGTCCAGCTCCAGTCGAACGCGGCGCGCTTCGGCGGCGACGTCGTCCATGGTCCGGAACACCGCGTCGATGTCGGCGGTCTGGCCGAGGATCTGCTGCTTCGTCGCCTCCAGCCGATCCTCGACGCCCTTGCACCACTTCACCGTCTGCTCGGCATTGGCGAAGTCGTCGTCGGTCTGCAGCTCGCGGTTGATACCGCTCAGCACGGCCATCGCCGATGCCTTGAACTCGGCGAGGTTGGACGCCGTCACCATGCCGGTCACGGCGATGTGCAGCGACGGCAGCGTCTCGGGCGCGCGGCCGGTGACGGCCGGTTCCGCTTTCTCGACATGTTCGTAGGCGGCGACATCGGCCTCGAACTGCTCCCAGCCGGCGACCAGCTCGGCGCGCAGATCCGGATTGCTGGCATACCAGCAGTGGCGCTCCTCGACCAACACATCGCCATTCCACTTCGACGCCATGAACAGCACGCGCTCAGCTCCGGATACCAGAAGCTGCTGCTCCATCTGCACCTGGTAATGCTTGGGCAGGCCCCAGCCGTTGCCCTCATCGCGCATGCAAGCGCGCAAGTCGTTGTTGAGGCTCTTGTGCTCGAACGCAGTTTCCTCGAGCAGCGTCAGGCCGTCGAAGCTGGCCGAGTACTTCCCCTCGGTGCCCACGCACGGATACAGATCCTCGCCGATGATTTGCTCGGCGATCGGGCGCGCGAGGGCTTCGTAGCGGTGGCCATCGGCGAAGCGCTGGAGTGTGGCGTCGTCGTGTTCCTCACCGATGCCGGTGGCGACTTCGCGCACCAACTGCGCGCGTGTCTTGTACGGGCTGCAGCCGAGCATCGCCGGCGCGTCGCTGGCGTTGAGGTGGGTTGCGCGGTGGGCATGCCACTCTGCGGAACCCTGAATCAGGTCGACGGTCTTCATGCTTTCTCTCCTTCGCCCGGGGCATCCCAATCGATCGGGCCCGCATCGGCGTCTGCGCCGGTTTCGGAGGTTTCGTCGGCCACGTCTTCAGCCTGGTCGAAAGCCTCGATCGCGATCATCTGTTCTTCGGTGAGGGAGCCCTTGGTCTTCACCATGTTGATGATCTGGCTAGCAGTCCTCTTGCCGGCCTTGATCAGCTCACCCCATGCCGGCAGGTTCTCTGCGAACTTGTCGGCCGGGTAGGCGGCCAGCTCGGTGGCGATCTGTTTGGGCGCCTGCTCTTGGCGCACCGAGGTCGCTTCGCCTTCCAGGACCCGACCTTCCATTTCTTCGGCAGTGGGCTGCGCGCCGACGGCTTCCGGAAACGCTTTGCGCAGCGCTAGCGCCTCGGCACACTTTTCGAGCTGTCCGAAAGGGCGCTTCTTCCACATCGCGTTAGGGGCATCGCTATCGCGCTTCTGCGTGGCGTAGCTTTCGAGCCAGTAAGCCTTGGCCGAGTAGCGCACCGGGCTGCCAGCGACCAGGCGGTACACCGCGACGCTGCACCACTCGGGATAGCGCACGCGAACGCCGCCGAGGGTTTCTTCGATGGTCGGTCCGAAGGTCGCTTCGTCCTGACCCGCGTATTCGCCAGTGCGGTGCGCCTTCGTGCGATACAGCTCAATGCCGGGCATGATCACGTCACGCATGCCCGCTGGACTGATCAGGCGGTTGCCTTGCTTCTTCTCCGGTACCCACATCGGGACGATGTGCACGGGCTTTGTCATCGGGTCCAAAGCGCCGGCGCGGCAGTACGCCAGCACCATGTCGACGGATTCGTCGGTGGCCCCCGGGTACAGGCTGGTCTTCAGCGCGGTGCGAATCGCTTCGGCCTGTTCTGCGGTAACCATCTGGCCGCCGGTCGGCTTGATCTGTGCAACTGCGTTCACTGCAATCTCCTGCCGGCGCCGCCGGCGTGTTGTCGATGGGTGGAGGGGCCGGCGGTGTAATCCCGGCTTGCTACCGCATGCTGTGGCTCCGATTACCGCGTGCGCCCGGCTAGGTTCATGCGCACGTCTTTGGCCGGCAGGTCGCCTGTTTCCCGGTTTTTGACAGAAGGCCGGAACCTTCTTTCCCGTGGGCGGTGTCCCGCTTTGGGCGCTCCCAGTTGCCTAGGCATTCGCGCATCACCACTGCGCATTCCCTCCATAGCGGAGCGGCCTGGTCTTCGATACGCAAGACATGGACGCTCGTTGATCGCAAGCCGCTCCGCTATGGATAGAGGCCGGTCTTTCCCGGCGGTCAGCGGCGTTGCATCCGCACCACTCGTTCACCCATGAGCTTTCGCTGGGGCCGGTCTTTCCCGGCTGTATAGGCTTGTGGCCTCCCGCTCCTTCTCGCGCACATATCGGCGGTGCGTGCGGTTCCCTTCCTGCCTTTAACGTCTGACCTTCGAGAGTCAATGCGCGGTGCGATCGCGTCCGTGGACACCTGCCACGGATCAGGGTTTGGGATCAGGCCGCGTCGGAGAGCGGACGGTCTTCGACCTTGCGGTAGGGCCAGCGCACCGGGTCGGCCTTGATCACCTTGTTGAAGTGGCCGCCCTTCGACTCGGCCGCCTGCAGCGCGGCGTAGTCCTCAGCGGTGACGTTGTCGTAGTGGTAGAGCGAGGTGATCTCGCCCTTCCAGTTCTTGAAGCGCACGGCTAGTGTCTGGCTGGCAGAGTCGTGGCCGATCGCCGCGATCTGGCGGCTTTCCACGTCGATCAGCGGAATGCGGACGGGCGCGTTCATGCCGCCACCTTCTTGCCGGCGTCGATCAGGCTTGCGGCTTCGGCAGCAGCTGCCGCGGTGTCCTGCGCATCCAGGGTGTCGCCGCCTTCGGTCAGATCCTCGGCAGCCTGGCCGGCGCGCTTCGGCGCGATCAGCGACAACAGCACGTCTTCGCGGATCAGCGCTTCCGACAATTCGGCCAGTTCCTGCGGGTCTACCTCAGACGAGGCGGTAAATGACATCGCCAAGCTGCCGCCTTCCTTCGGCTCGATCACGAAGCGCTTGAGCTTCACGTCGACCAGAACGATGGGATCGCCGGCTTCCAGCAGGCCGGCCAGGTGCATCTCGTAGCCGGTGAACTCGTGGCTCAGCTTCAGCGGCTCCAGCGCCGGATGCTTCACCGCGGTCAGGCCATCGCCGCCGATCTGCGGCAAATCCTGCTGCTCGCCCTTCGCCGGCTTGCGGAACAGGTCGTGCCGCAGCGTGGAGTCGAACGAATCGAGCGCTTCATTGCTGACGCTCAGGACGAACTTGATGTCGGCGGCCAGCTGGCGCTCTTCGCCGTGCCGCTGGATGCGTTGGTTGACGTTGGCGATGGACGCCTCGTGCCTTTCGAGCTGAAACATTGGATACCTCGTCGGTGGTGCCGGCGGACCGGCGGGGATCAGCGGATGCCGCGGCGCGGCGGTTCCGGAAAATCGGGTGTGCTACCGGTGGCCGGCTGCACCTGGTCGCGGTGCGCGCTCGCACGGGCGTTGCACCAGCTCTCGGGCAGATGCAGCGCCAGGAAAAACGCGATCGTGTGGAGCGCTTGGGCGATCAGAGCGGCGTTGCGGCTATAGGCAAGCCAGCCAAACGCCACCAGCACGACAACCAGCACGCAGAGCCACGCGAAGCTGGTGTAGCGGCGGCCGGTCACGAGAACACCGCCTGTGCCAGTAGCGTCAGCACAGCGCCCACAACCATGCAGACGATCGCGAACGGAATGTCCTCGCGCAGCATGTGGCGCTGGAATTCCTTCTCATCCATCTCGTCCATCACGCAGCCTCCGGGCCGTCGAAGTAGGTGGTTGCCGACTCGTCCGGATCGCGCACGTGCTGCGATGCCTGCACCCGCAGCGGCCGCACGTT
Source organism: Xanthomonas arboricola pv. juglandis (assembly GCF_001013475.1). Taxonomy (GTDB): domain Bacteria; phylum Pseudomonadota; class Gammaproteobacteria; order Xanthomonadales; family Xanthomonadaceae; genus Xanthomonas; species Xanthomonas arboricola. The sequence continues at coordinate 1,154,858 of NZ_JZEF01000001.1, forward strand.
GTCGGGCTGGAAGGTGCGCACCAGCTGCGCCACGGTGATCGCGCCATAACCACGATCGAGCGCGATGTCGCGTACCAGGTCGGCGCCGCGTGCAGCGGTGGGGAAGGGGATGACGGCGCTCATGCCGGCACCTGCGTCGCGAGAGCCAGGTAACCAGCCATCCGCTGTGCTTGCCAGTCGTTGGGGTTGTCGATCAGGTTGTCGATCGCCCACAACGCGCCATGTAGGCCAGCGCGCTGCGTCAGACAAACCCCATCCTTCACAACCTCGAACGATCCCGGGACGCGCTGGTAGATCAGAAACCCGCGATGTTGCTTTGGCTTGGAATCCGTCGTGAATGTGGGCGTGCACTCGCTGGACAGTGCCACTTTGCCGTGCCAGGGATTGAGGTAAGTGGCGCTCATGCGGCCACCTGCCACGGCATTGCGGCAATCGGCGCCGGCGTGGCTTCGTAGACCGTCAGCATGTGCTGCACCGTTTCCAGCTTCGTGGTGCCCACGTCGTCCATGCGCCGATCGATCTCGCTGGCGATGTAGTCGGTGATGGTGGTGCGCAGGATCTCTGCCGCGCCAGCGTCGTTGCCCTGTGCCAAGTGGCCAGCGATCAGGGCCAGCTGCTCGGTCGTCAGCTCGCCCAGCGCCTCGCTCAGAACGCCGCCATCGCGGTGCAGGGCCAGCGCCTGAACGTCGGCGCGCTCGTCGGACAGCTCATGCCGGCTGCAGGTCGCGCAGCCGCATTGCGGGTGGTACGGGTGGCGATTGACCATGGCTCAGGCCTCCCCACGCTGGGCGGACTGGCCGCTATGATCTGTAAGCGAATTCGCGCCAATGGAGGAAGCGCTATGCCTGTCTGGGCACAATGGGTCACGTTCGCGGCTGCCGTTATCGGCTGCGCGGTCGCTGTCTCGAACTTGGCTATCAACTACGTGCGAGGTGCCCGCAGTCTCCGAATCGGCATGCAGTTCGAGCCAGTCCATGACAAGCCGACCCGCCTTCTCATCAAGGTCGTAAACCGTGGCGGTGTAGCGGTGACCATCGCAGACATAAGCCTGATAGCTGGCCGGGATGGGAAGGGCCAAGCCCATCGCCTGAGGGTCGAACACGGGCAGCAGTTCGTTGGCGCCGTTGTCGAAAAAGGCACCGCACTTTCTTTCCGCATCCACCCCGAGGCGCTGAACGAACCACTGGATGCTGGCGCCCACACTGTCCAAGTCACCACGGCGGATGAGCGCGTCTACAGCCTGCGCTTCCGGGAGCTGCTTGACCGCAAGGATGAGCTGCAGTGCGTAATCGTCCCCAACGGGGCAGCGCATGAAGGCTTCCGCATCGAGCGCCGAAACGCGCTTCCTGATCAGGCGCGTTCCGAGTCCCGCCAGCGCGGCGATGGTGATCGCCACTGAGGTTCCGACAAGTAGGTGCTGGTCGTACATCTACGTTCTCCGTCGCACGTCCCCGGCGGGATCCGGGTGGTTCGTTGCGATGGAGGTAAGTTACCCGCGGGTATCTGTTAAGTCAATACCCAAAGGTAAGTTATTTGGTCACGGGGCTGCGCGCCTCGTAGCGTGACAGGGCAAAACTTCGTTCGTCGGGCTGGGATAGGCCTTGTGGTGCTACTCAGGTGCGGCCGTGGCGGCCCGTGTGGCAAGCATTCTGGCCTTAATTGCCCTCTGGGCTATCTGGATCTCTGTTCTGCCTACGCTCTCGTGGCAGAAATGCGCCGCGAATGCCTCCAAAAAATCAGCCTCTACGCTGAAAATTTTGCGCTTTCGCAGGATCACGGCCACGCGCCACGCGTACGCCGGCGGCGGAGAATCGCCATGTCGGAGGTAGTGTTCAACACCTTCTTTCACGATCTTTATTTGCGCTGCAAGGTCGTCTGAAATGGACCTCATATACGCAACAAACTCCGCGTGATCCCGGGTCACCATTGCAGTCCCCGGACCTCCTGATGCTTCGCCTAAGGTGCAGCCCGTAGCAAGCATCTTGTCCCACATTGATCGAGAGTATTCCCGCGATAGCGCAAGGCTGACCTCGTCCGGAACCAAAGGCGTTTTGTTCAAGAAAGCTGTCAGCAGTTGCACTTCGATGAGCGCTGTTTGGAACGCTTCGTCGGTACCCGCCACTGCCCGTTACAACCCAGAGTCGATGATGAAAATCGACTTGGCCTTACTCAGCTCTGCCTGTGCAATGCCGTTGTCCAAGTCCCGCCTGGAAGTGGCCTTGATGATCGCGTCGCCGTAAGCGAGCGATGCCGCGTACAGGTTCTTTGCAGAAGATTTCGCCTCAGCGCCTGGGTTTGACGCGACATATGCGTCATATGCTGCACGTAAACGTGCACGCCCGTCGTTTGCACAGTCGCCGATTGCTCCCGCGTTGCTCGGAGCCGCTCGGCCATAGAGACGCTTGTTGAGCTCTTCTTCTCCCAGCAATCGGGGGCAGCTCACAAAAGAGCCGTTGACCTCCTGCAAAAAGGTACGCGCTGGAGGTTGATCTTCTGCTGATACATGCAAAGGCAGCAGCGATAGCAGAGCGGCGGTGACCCATGAGTACTTCATCCCTTACACCCCTAGTTCAATCGATCAATGCGGTTGCGCAGGTAAACCTTCCCGGCTACCAGAGCATGAGCGGGAAGAGGGAAAGCAGGGTAGAGGCCAGCATTGGCGCTGACGACATAGATGGCGTCACCTCTATCCTGAAGTGCCTTGATCTGCTGCCCGTTTCCAGTGTTGATCAAATAGATGCCGTCACCGTCGAAGCCTGCGACACCTGTGTCGACGATCAGCGACTCACCTGGTTGAATCACCGGGATCATTGAGTCACCGCGGCCAGTGATGAGGATCAAACGGCCGGGTGGCGGCACGAACCCCACGACTGAGCGAATGTAAGCTGGCTCGAAATCCATCGAGCGAATCACCTCTGGGTAGTCGTCGTTGATCCGTCCTTCGCCCATGCCTGCCTCCGCGTCCAAGTGTTGGACGCGAACGTAATCCCCAGCCGTCTCAGTCGCTGGGACTGGTGAGACAGAAATCGACGAGCCAAATTTCTCCGGGTAAGCCCTAGCCAGCGCTTCCAGGGTGTCCTCCCCGATCCGTTTCCTCCCAGGCTTGCCCTCGTCGTAGAGCATGCGGGACACGTAACTCGCATCTTTGCCAATACGCGATGCGACCTGCGCTGTCCCACCGCGGCCCAGGGAGTCGATGAAGGCCTTTAGGGCGAGGCGACGGGTTTCGTATTTGTCCATCCTCATATTGCAGCCTGTCACTTACCTACAAGTAAATTCCCTGCGGGTATTGCTTTGATGATTACCCAAGGGTATTGTTTGCGCATGGACACTCTGCGCAGCTACCTCACGACCTTGACCCCAGCCGAGCAGGCCGACTACGCCGTTCGCGCTGGCACTTCCATTGGCTATCTCCGCAAGGCGATGAGCAAAGGCCAGCGCTTCGATGGCGGCCTGGTGCGCCAGCTGCACGTTCAGAGCCAGGGAGCTGTCTCTCTGACCGAACTGCGGCCCGACATCTGGCCCCCGGCCAACCCCGCAGGGGAGGTGGCCGATGCTGCCTGACGTGAAAATCCACGCGCTGGTCGCTGCTCCGCGCGGCCTCTTCGTGGAAGACGCGCGCGGGGCGATCAGCGTCGATGAGTTTTGCATCGCCCTCACGGAAAGCAGTTGGTTGGTGATGCGTCGCATGGCCGCTAGCCCACGGCATTTTGAAGTAGCTGAAGTGCAGCTGGCCAATTCTGCAAGCCGGTGTCCACAAGCTTCATGGCGAGGTGTTTTGTGGTCTCGGCAGGCAGCTTGCGCAGCTGATCGGTCAGTTGTTGCTTTTGAGTCTGAGGCAACGTCGACTGCTGAATCCGGCTCGCAATTAGTGCCTGGAGATCCTGCTCATGAAGCTTGATCGTCACTACGCCGAGGATCGCGCCGAGGCCGCCATCATCGGAAAGAAAATCGATTCCCTTGGCTGTGATTTTGCAGTGGGTGAGCTGCGGTCCGTGTTCGAGATCGCTGTAAAACCTGGCCTTCACCAAGTCGTGCTCTTCCAGGTAAGCCATGTTGACCCGCAAGGCATCCCCTGGAATCAACCTCGCCAGCTCGTGACCTTCAATGTTGCTGGGATACGCGGTCGCGAGCTCCTCCAGCAATTTGCGCTGGAGTGCTCGATCAAGAAGTCCGGCCATTCGCCCATCTCCTTCGCTAGCAGTAGGGGGGAAACCACATCGTACCGCCCGGCGCGTGCCCACCTAGCTTCCCTTCCGTAACAGCTTTACCAGCATGCGGCCGTCGACCCACCGCAGCCCAAATACGTTGCCTCCCACACGCACGATCGTCGTGACGTTTGGGGCCCTTCTTCTCGCTGACTTGATCCGTCGTTGCAGTGCGTCCATGGCGCAAAGCGTGGCGGATGGTCCCTTCACGATCCCCGTTCAGGTGTCCCGCCAATGAACATCTCCGATGCAGCACACAAGACCGTCAAAGACTATCCCGGCGGCAGCCTTGCCCTGGCTACACGCCTGATCTCGATCAACGACAAGGGCGAGGAGAAGCAGATGTCTGCGGCCGTCCTCCGCAGCAAGGTCAACCCGAACACGCGCACGCACCACCTGACCCTGGCCGAAGCCAGCGAGATCATGGGGCTGAGCGGCGACTTCCGGATCCTGCACGCGCTGGCCGCCGAGCACGACTTCATCGTCCAGCGCGCCGACGTGACGCTCGCCGCTGGCGTTGTCGAATCGCTGCTGGATGCCGGCGAGCTGAAGGGCAAGCTCTGCAAGCTCATCGCCGATTCGTACGCAGACCAGGTGCTCACCCTCAACGAGGCAAAGGCACTGGCAACGCTGTGCGGCCAGCTGCAGGCGATCTTCGGCCAGATGGCGCAGGCCGCGTTCGCCGAGGCCAAGGTCACGAGGGCCGCAGCATGATCCTGCAGCTGCTGGAAGACTGGCGCCGGGAGCGCCGCATTCGCCGCTTGGCCGAGCTGCTGCGGCAGGCGCAGGGGGCCGGCAAGAAGGGCCTCGCACGCGCCTACTGGCTGGACCTCAAGCGCGAGTGCGAGGGCCGAAGCGACCGTCAGGTAAAGCGCATGGAGCGGGCGGGCGGGATTGTCTGATGGCCAGGATCCGCACCATCAAGCCCGAATTCTGGAAGCACGAGGATCTGAGCGCACTGCCAGAGATCACGCACATGCTTGCCGCCGCGTTGCTCAACCACGCGGATGACGAGGGCTACTTCAACGCCAACCCTGCACTGGTTAAAGCCGAGTGCTTACCGCTCCGTGAGTCCTCAGTGAGTACTCACGACAGCCTCCAATCGTTGGCAAAAGTCGGCTTCATCGAGCTCGGCGTCGGCGAAGACGGGAAGCGCTATGGCCGCGTCGTGAAATTCGATGAGCACCAGCGGGTCAACAGGCCAACACCCAGCAAAATCAAGGCGATGCAGGTGGTGTGGGAGTCCTCAGTTACGACTCACGCACAACTCAGTGAGCCCTCACCACCTGAAAGGAAAGGAACAGGGAAGGGAAAGGAACAGGGAAGGGAAGAGGAAACATCCTCGCTTCGCTCGGATTCGTCCGCGTCGTTGACGCTGACCCCGCCTGGTCCCCCACCTGCAGACCTGAGCAAACGCAAAGCCGAGCGGATCCAGCAGATCGCCGAGGAAGCACAGGCCGCCTACAACCGCGTGCTTGCCAAGCCCAACGGCGAACTGACCGCATGCACCGTGCTGAACAAGCCGCGGCTCAAGGCCGTCGAGAAGGCCCTGCCGACCGTCCGGGCGATCTGCCGGCAGCTCTACGGCGACGAGCGTGTAACACCCGAATTCTGGACGGCGCTGTTCGAGACCGCCGCTGACGACGAGTTCCATTCCGGCCGCAAACCTGGCGGTGCCGGCCACGAAAACTGGAAGCCCGACTTCGAGTACCTGCTGCGCGAAAACGTCATCGCGAAGCTGTTTGATCGGGCGATGACGGAGCACGCCGCATGAGCGTCCACGACGAAATTGAGCGCATGGCCGAGCTGTACGCCAGCGGCGGCGATCACCAGCCTCACCAGCTCGAGCAGCTGCGCATGCCGCCGCACAGCGTGGAAGCCGAACAGGCTGTGCTCGGCGGCCTGTTGCTGGTCAACCGCGCATGGGACGACATCGCCGACCTGGTGGAGGAGGGCGACTTCTACCGCCGCGACCATGTGCTGATCTTCCGCGCCATCCGCGAGATGGCGACAGGGAACCCGCGTCGGCCGTTCGACATGGTGACCATGGGCGATTGGTTCAAAGCGCAGGGGCTTCTGGAGCAGGTGGCCGATGGTGCGTACCTGATCGAGTTGGCCAGCACCACGCCGTCGGCGGCCAACATCCGCGCTTATGCGGAGATCGTGGCGGACAAGGCGCGGCTGCGCCGGCTGATCGAAGTCGGTACCGAGATCGCCAACTCAGGCTTCAACCCGGAAGGCCAGAGCAGCGTTGAGCTGATCGGCGCCGCAACATCGCGCATCGGCGCGCTGATGGACAGCCAGCCATGCGAACTCGAATCCGTCGCGCCGGTGATGGACCGCGTCTTCGAACGCTTGGGCGAGCGCTCCCGCGACGGTGGCGGCATCCATGGCATCACCACCAGCATCGACGACCTCGACACGCTGCTGGGTGGCCTAAAGCCGGGCGGTCTGTACGTCCTGGCGGCGCGCCCGAAGATGGGCAAGACCACGCTGGCGCAGAACATCGCCGAGCACGTCGCGCTCAATCTGCGCAAAGCGGTCGCGGTCTTCAGCTTCGAGATGCAGGCGGAGGAGCTGGGCGATCGCATGCTGGCATCGGTCGGCGGCATCGATGGCAACCGGATCCGCTCCGGCGACCTGGACGACGTGGACTGGACGAACGTCACCAGCGCGATGCGCAAGCTGCGCGCGGCGGAGATCTTCGTCAGCCGGCCGCGCCGCGCACGCGTCGAGCACGTCAGCTCGCAGGCACGCCGGCAGCACGCCCGCAAGCCGCTGGGCCTGATCGTTATCGACTACCTGCAGCTGATGGAGATCCAGGGCGACAACCGCGCCAACGGCGTGGGCGATATCAGCCGCGGCCTGAAGCTTCTTGCCGGTGAGCTGGGCGTGCCGGTGCTGCTGCTCTCGCAGCTCAATCGCAAGCTGGAGGACCGCCCCGACAAGCGCCCGCAGCCTGCGGATCTGCGTGACTCCGGATCGATCGAGCAGGACGCCGATGCAGTGATCTTCATCTACCGCGACGAGGTGTACCACCGCGACAGCCGCTGGAAGGGCACCGCCGAGCTGCTGGTTCCGCTGCAGCGCAGTGGCCCACCTGGCGAGGTGCGCGTGCTCTACATGCCGGAGCGCTTCAAGTTCCAGAACCTGCCCGAGTACTGGGAGCCGTCGCCGATCGAAAGCGACGACGGCAAGCCCGCGCCGCGCTCGCGCGGCTTCCGCAACCTCAAGCCGCGCAAGCCGCAGCAGGACGTCGACGCATGACCATGACCAAAGCCGCGAAGAAGGTGCGGGCCAAACGCGCTGCGCGCCCGATCTACCTGGTGGTGCGCAAGCTGATCGATCCCGACACCGGTGAGCTGGTCGGCGCGCTGGTGCCGGCGAACCAGATCGATAGCCGGCTGCTGCGTGAGCGCCGCTTCAACGTCGGCCGCGAGATCCGCGCGGAGCTGAAGCAGCCGCGCAACCCGGCCTTCCATCGCATGGTGCATGCGCTCGGGCATCTTCTGGTGGACGGCATCGAGGGCTTTGAAACGCTTACCGCGCACGATGCCATCAAGCGCATGCAGACCGAGGCCGGCGTCTTCTGCGAGCCATTCGAGATCGATCTGGGCCCACTGGGAAAAGCAGCTGTCGCTCAGCCGCGCTCCATTGCATTCGATGAGATGGACGAAGGCGAGTTTGGCGAGTTCTTCCGGGGTATCTGTGATCACATCGACAAAAGGTACCTGCCCGGCCTGACGGACACCCTGCGAGCCGAGTACTTGCTGATGGCCGGCGAGCAAAGGAGAGCGGCCTAATGTTTGGCTCGAATCCTGCTCATTCTCCAATCTCTCACCCACTGCTTAACAGTGGTCGTGAACTGTTCGACGTGATAGTCACCCTGCACGGCGCGCGCCTGGCGGGAACTTTGTGCCAGCTGAAACTGCGCCTCCTCGAGAGAAGCGAACCAGGCCTTCAACTCAGGAGTGCCGTTCTCGAATTTCTCTTCTCGAAGCAATTGGGCAACTGTCTCGCACCCTTGTGCCGTGTTGTAAATCGGGACAAAAAGACGCGCGTCCGCGATGCTGTCGAGCGGTACCTCCCTCAAAGAACGAGCGTATTGCTCGAAAAGCTTTGCAAGTGGCGGGTACACGGACGCGCGCGGTACCTCGTCAGCTGCGCCAGTGAAGAACGTTTTTACTCTGGCTGCTTCGATCGATGCGAGGGTCATCAATCGGAAGTAAACCTCGGCGCGTCGCGCAATAGTCCGTCGTTCTTGGCGGTTGGCCAGACGCGCAGCGAAGTAGATTGCCGCAGCAGACAGGAGTGCCTGCACCCAGGCTGCCCATACTTCCGGCTTGAGGCATGGAGCGCCGATTATCCAAGGGCAGTAGGTTGGGTCGGCCATAGCGGTCCTTTTGAGCTTGTGCCCGCATCGTGCCGCGCAGCCGGCAGGCAGGCAAGCGCAAGGGCTAAAAGCTGATGCGCCGCGCTATCAGAACCGCCAACAGGGCAGAGCAGGCCTACCAGGACGCCGCGCGCGCACTCGGCTGCGTCGTGTGCCGTTGGCGCATCGCCGCCGGCCTGCAGCGCGCCATCCAGTGCGGCCACACGCAGATCCACCACCGCAACCTCGGCGACCTGCACGGTCAGAAGCAGATCGGCCAGCACGCAGTCGTCGCACTCGGCGCCTGGCACCACGACGGCGACCAGATGCCCGGCATGACCCGCGACCGCATGCGCGAGGTCTTCGGACCCAGTTTCAAGCACCACGCCCGCGAGTTCCGCATCTGGACATTCGATGTCCTGGGCGGCCGCGGCACTGAAGCCTGGCAGACCTACCAGGACCAACTACTCAACATCCCGAGGGCAGCATGAACCAGCAAAGCTATGAGAACGCCCGGCTCGCCGGCCACCGCGCGCGTCAGGCCAGCAAGAAGCGCGACGACTCACCGAAGTACGCCATGGGCGAGGAGGGCGCGCTGCTACGCGAGGCGTGGCGCGAAGGGTGGGACGAAGCCGATGAAGAGCGGAGGAAGGCGGCATGAGCATCCAGCAATCAGCGAAGCTGATCTCGAACGGCGATCAGCGTGTGGAGACTCTGACCAAGCGCGAAGAGTTCGCGAAGGCGGCAATGCAAGGGATCGTCGGCAGCATCCAGAGCGAGGACGGCTACAACCGTTTGGCGCGGCATGCGGCCGTGAACGACATGAAGGTCAGCCAGTGGATTGCGCACGACGCGGTGAAGCAGGCCGACGCGCTGCTGGCCGAACTGGAGAAGCAGGGATGAACTTGCTAACCGACGAAATCAACGAAGTGATGCGTACCGTCATGAAAAAGCTGATGGAAAGGAAGGTGAACCACAACGTGCACGTCGGCTTGGACGGCACAGTAGGCACCCGGCGCGCCGACTGCGTGCGCAACGCCTTGCCGGTGCGCACCTTGCTCGGCACCTACAACCATCGGATCACGCACGCAGAGTTGCGCGATGACCTGTTGGACCGGCGTGCGCACCTGCAGCTGCAGGTTGCGGCATGACCTTGCGCGTGGTGTTCGGAATTGACCCCGGCATGTCCGGCGCCGTGGCCGCGCTGATCGACGGCGAGGCTGGCCCGATCCTGGACATGCCGACAATGACGGTCGGCAAGAAGCAGGAAGTCGATGCGCGTGCGATCGCGGTTTTCATCCGTGAGATTCGCAGCCAGCATCCCGGCGCGGTATTCGCGGGATGCGTGGAGCGGGTTCGAGCCATGCCGCCGAAGGACGGCCGACAGGCCGGCGCGCAATCCTCGATGAACTTCGGCGAGAGCTACGCCAAGGCGAAGGCGGTGCTCGAGGTGATGGGCATCCCCTTCAGCCTGGCCGAGCCGCAGAGCTGGAAGCGCCATTTCGGACTGATCGGCAAGGACAAAGAAGCTTCGCGACAACTGGCCATCCGCCGGTTTCCATCTGCAGCGTCATACCTGACCCTCAAGAAGCACAGCGACCGCGCTGAGGCGTTGCTGATGGCGCTGTGGCACGAGCAGAAGAACCAGCCGGGAGCCCTCGCTGCATGACGCTCAACCCGACGAACCTGAGCCGGCCCGAGGCCTACTACGAAAAGCTGCTGCGGAAGCGGTACGCGGCGGCAGTGCGCAAGCGCGGGCTGTGCGCGTTCTGCGGCTGCCGCGATCGGACGCTGGGGATCGTGCACTGCAAAGGCAATGAGAGCCGGCAGATGGGGATGTGCCAGGACGACGGCAGGCTGCCGCAGTTCCGGCTGGATGATGAAACGTTGGAGGAATTTCGCCATGCGGCGTAATGAAGATCCGCTGCTCGCTGAGCTGCGCCGGTGGGGATACGCCCACGCAAACCGCTACACCCTCAGCCGCGCCGATCGCAGCCGACATGTGCTGGAGAACGCCAAGGACTACGCGCCCAAGACGGTGGAGCAGGCCTTCTGCGAGCTGGTGGAGCGCGACGGTCGCCAGCGGCGGCGCTTCATGGCTGAGCGGGCTGGGCTGACAGCGCTTCGCGAGATCCCGGCATGGGCCGTCGATCCGGTGCGCGCGCGGAACGACGCCGACCGGCCGCACGACAATCCGGAGGTCGCCGTCGACATCGGCATCCCTGACGACCTGCGCTGGATCGACCGGGCGCTGGCTTCGATGTCGAGGCAGTTTCCGCTGCGCGTGCTGGTGATGCGCACTGAGTTCACCGTTGCAGCGAGCCAGGCGGTGAAGTCTCGGATTGTGGCAGAGCAGTATGGCGGGCAATTCACACTGCGACAGTACAGGTACGAGCTCAGCCGCTCGCTTGATTGGCTCCGCGGCAGGGAAGCCGCTTAGCCGAAGTTGATTCTTGCAACGCGGGGAATATGCTGCCTCCTCCAGCCAAGTTAAGGACCGAACATGTCTGAGCAGTCTGACACCCCGATGGAAGGCCAATCTCGCGGTCTAATGGAGGCCGGCGCAGAAACGCTTGCGTTGTGCCATGGAGTTCAGGCGCTTGTTCGAACGCTGTCGAAAGACCAGCGGGCCGAATTCGGCCGGCATTTGCGCTCTTTGCAGCCGCGCCACATTAATTCCGCCTATGCCCGTATCCAGTCTGAGCTGATACGGGCAAGCCAGTAAATAGAGCAAAGCGCAAAAAGGGCTTGACTTGTGACGTAGCAAATCTGCACTATTTCGGCACTGTCAAGAGTTCCCCCTGAAACCCGGCCAAGCGCCGGGTTTTTGCGTTTCTGGGGCCCAATACCGACCGCTGCCAGCGTGCCAGGTCCTCGTCGAGAAGCGAGGCGCTGCGCGCCGGGATCGCGCACGGGCCGGCGACATGACGCCGCCCACCCATCCGCCGGCGGCGGTCGGTACCTATCGGAGAGCACTGCCGCGATCTGCCCAGCTGGGCGGGACCAGCGCGGCGCAGCGGACCTGCTGAAGGGACAGGACCACCGCGGCGGTGCTCGCCGTTCTTCAATGCCCGCATCCCAGACCGGATCAACTCTTATGCCTAGCCGGCAGCGGAGCGGGCACCTATCGCCGCTTGGACTGGGAGTACCCGGTCGCGGCACCTCCGGCTCGTCGAGAGACGCCCGGGAGACGGCTGCACATGCAGCGCCGGAACCGTAACCGGCACCTATTTCCGCCGCCGACGTGCGGCTCAAGCCCTGCCAGCCGGCGGGGCTTTTTGTTTGGAGACAGCAATGGCGGTCATCACGCCCGAACAAGCCGGTGGCCGCAACGTCGTGGCCTTCCTGGACATGCTTGCGCATTCGGAGGGCACGTCCACCAGCTCGGCCACGAAGAACGCCGGGTATGACGTCATCGTCACTGGCGCCGATCGCAAGCCGGAGATCTTCACCGACTACTCCCGGCATCCGTTCGCCGGCGGCCGCAAGTCGAAAGCGATCAACTCGAAGGGTCTGACCAGCAATGCGTCTGGCCGCTACCAGTTCATGCTCAAGGACTACGCGCATTACCGCGACCTGCTGAAGCTGCCGGACTTCGGCCCGCTCTCACAGGACCGCTGGGCGCTGCAGCTGATCAAGGAGCGCCGCGCGATCGCCGACATCCAGGCCGGTCGCTTCGTGGAAGCGGTGGCCAAGGTCCGCAACCTGTGGGCGAGCCTGCCGGGTGCCGGCTACGGTCAGCCGGAGCACAAGATCGAAAAGCTCATCGCCGCGTACACCAAGGCCGGCGGCAAGGTCGGGAGTGCATGACGATGCCGGACCTGGACGACGCAGGCCTACTGCAGGTCGAGCGCGAATCGCGCGATGAGGCGGTCGTGCTGTTGAAAGAGGTGTGGGGCCTGACGCAGCGTCCGCGCCTCGATGGCCACAACGTGATGCGTCTCGGCTACGGACGAGCGATCGAGCTGCGTGACCAGAGTGAGCAGGTGGCGACCATGGAGCTGACCGAGGATCTGATGGTCGCCCAGCACCTGCTGCGCGGGCGCTTCTTCGAGCTGTTGACGGTCCACCCGGAGATGCGTCCCTCGCTGCCGTACATCATCGCGATCGCCGACATCATCGGCGCCGAGGCAGTGCGCGGTAACAGCGAGCTCTGGGCGGCTGCCCGCAAGGGCGACTGGGTGGAATTCGGCTCGATCATCCAGGAGTTCCGATGGGACTACTTCAGCCTGTCCACCGACCGTGACAAGCGCGCGGTGAGCCGGCTGGTCATGAAGCTGGTGATGGGAGCATCGGCGGGTGCGCCATGACCTTCGCCAGCAGGAACATCGGCGCCGCACGCTTCGGCATCGCCCTCGTGATCCTCGCGCTGTACGGCGCGGCCCTCTTCGTGGCGCTCTACACACCGGTACCGCCAGAGAACCGCGAGATCTTCGCCGGCCTGGTTGGCGGCTTGAACATGGCGCTCGGCGGGGTGGTGGCGCACTACCTCACCAATTCCCGCCGCGGCAGTGGGGTCTGAGATGGCCGACCACTGGGACCGAGGCCTGCCGCCTCCACGCGATCCACCCGGCTGGCTGATCACCGCCCTGTGCGGCCTGCTACTGGCCGCGCTGGCGTGGATCTGGATCGCCTATACCAACGCAAGGATCTGACCATGCGCATCATCAAGCAGGGCCGTCACCCGTCGGTCGGGGACACACACGAGAGCACCTGCAACACCTGCGGCACCGTGTTCGAGTGGAACACCAACGAGGCCATTCGCCAGCCCGACCAGCGCGAGGGCGACTACTACAAGATCGAATGCCCGCTGTGCGGTGCGTCGGCGACCAAGGCGGTATCGGAGAAAGCGCCTTGAACCGCACAGCGGTCGCCATCATCGCCGCGCTGCTGTGGTCGGCCGCCATGGTCGGTGTCGGCTGGTCCTGGCGCGGTGATCGTGCCGAGGGTGCCACCAGCGAGAACAAGGCAGGGGCCGCCCTCGGCGCCCTGGCCGGGGAGCAGGCCGCCAGGACGACAGAACACCAGCAGGCCGGAGCCGCGCAGCAAGCCGGTGACCAGGCCACCACCCGAGAGGACAAGATCGATGCTGACTACGACGCACGCATTGCGGCTGCTGTTGCTGGCCGTGACTCCGAGCTTGGCCGGGTTCGGCGGCTGTGGGCAGGTTGTGAAACCGACCGTCTGTCCGGTGGTGCCGCCGCTGCCGCAGAAGCTGCTGAACAAGACCGACTACGCGGGGCAAGCGCGGCGCGAGTTGTACGAGCCTGCGAGCTCGCCCAGTCCGAGCGCGACGAAGCCATCGACCGATACCAAACCGTCCAGCAGCCAACCGAGGTGACGCCATGAGCCTGGGAGCACCTCAGTTGATCTATCTCGCGCTGGCCATGCTCGGCATCGGCCTGGATATCGCCAGGCACGGTGAGCCCAAGACGGGGCACCACGACGCCGTGTCCAGCATCGTGGCCACCATCCTGATATTCGCCCTGCTGTGGTGGGGCGGTTTCTTCCCCTGACCCATCGGCCCCACCCGGGGAGCCAAACCCATGCCCAAGAAGAAACCCAAGCCCAAGGCGCGTGCAGCGCCCGGGCTGACCCAGAAGCAGCAGCAGTTCGTGGTCGAGTACCTGAAGGACCGCAACGCAACCCGGGCCGCCATCCGCGCCGGGTATAGCGAGAAGACCGCCAAGAGTGTCGGGTCGGAGAACCTGACCAAACCCGACATCGCTGCCGCCATCCAGAAGGCGCAGGCCAAGGTCGCCCAGCAGGCAGCCGTGACCGTCCACACCCTGGCTGCAGAGCTGGAGGAAGCCCGGGGCATTGCCCAGGGAGAGAAGCAGGCGTCCGCGATGGTCGCCGCCACCATGGGCAAGGCAAAGCTGTACGGCCTCGCCGTCGAGCGCCACCGCCATTCCGGTGCCATTGGCACCTACGACCTGAGCAAACTGTCAGACGATGAGCTCGATCGCCTTGAATCGATCCTCGGTCCGCTTGCCGTCGCTGGCGGAGATCCGAGCGGAGAGGTCGAGGCGGGAGGCTGAGCGGGAGCGGCTGCGGATTGCTGAGGACGTTGAGGGCATCCGGGCGCGGTCGCAGTCGCTGGAGGGATTCATTCGCGAGCACTGGTGGGTGCTGGAGCCGACCAGGCCGCTCAAGATCGGTTGGGCCCTGCGGGCGATGTGCCAGCACCTGGAGGCAGTCACCGAGGGGCGCATCCAGTTCCTGCTGATCACCGTGCCGCCCGGCATGATGAAGTCGCTGGTGCTGGTGTTCTGGACTGCGTGGGAGTGGGGCCCGTGCGGCCGCGCCGACCTGCAGACGCTGGCCACCTCCTACAGCCAGCCGAACGTCCTGCGCGACAACCTGAAGCTGCGGCGCCTCATCGAGAGCGACCAGTACCAGGCGGCGTGGCCGCTGAAGCTGCGCGGCGACCAGAACGCCAAGGGGAAGTTCGAGAACACTGGCAACGGCTTCAGTGAGGCCCGACCCTTCAGCTCGATGACGGGCGGACGCGGCGACCGGGTCAAGGTCGACGATCCGCACTCAACCGAAACAGCCGAGAGCGACGCCGAGCGCAAGACCGCCGTCCGCATCTTCCGCGAGGGCATCACCGACCGCCTCAACGACATCACGTCGTCGGCCATGGTCATCATCATGCAGCGCCTGCACCAGCAGGACATTGCAGCGGTGGCGATGGAGCTGGACCTGGGCTTCGTCCACCTCAATCTCCCGATGGAGTTCGAGGAGGAGCGGACGGACAAGGACGGCAAGAAGACCGGCGGTCCGTGCCGCACCTACGTCGACGGCAAGCTGTTCTTCGAGGATCCGCGCACCCAGGAGGGTGAGCTGCTCTTTCCGGAGCGCTTTCCCCGCGCCGAGATCGAACGGCTGAAGCGCGCCAAAGGCACCTACGCGTATGCCGGCCAGTACCAGCAGCGGCCAACACCGCGCGACGGCGGCTCTTTCAAGCGGGATTGGTTCGAGGTCGTGGAAGCGGCGCCGGCCATCTCGACCGCGCGCAAGGTTCGGCGCTGGGACTTTGCGGCCACCGACCCGAAGGAGAAGACCAGCAGCGATCCCGACTACACGGTCGGCCTGCTGTTGGGCGAGACAGGCGGCATCTACTACGTGCTCGACGTGGTGCGTGACCAGGTGTCGCCCGCCGGCGTGGAGCGAATGCTGACGAATACCGCGCGGCAGGACGGCAGGACGATCAAGGTGCGCATCCCGCAGGATCCTGGCGCCGCCGGCAAGTCCAACGCCGCGCACCAGATCAAGCTGCTCGCCGGCTGGGACATCAAGGCCGCGATCGAGTCCGGATCGAAGGAAGTCCGCGCAACACCGGTGGAGGCGCAGGCCGAGGCCGGGAACATCAAGCTGGTGAATGGCCCATGGGTGGCCGCCTTCCTCGACGAGATCGCCGAGTTCCCCAACGCCAAACACGACGACCAGGTCGACGCGCTCTCTGGCGCATTCGCTGAATTGGTCACTGGCAGCACCTACAACCTTGGAAACGCACTCTGATGGGCAAGCTCGCACAACTCAAAGACGGGCTGGTCAATCTTGTGGCCAACCTGGGCACCGGACGCGATAAGGCGCTGCACAGCCACTACGCGCTCACGCCGCTGAGCGACATTGACGCCAGCAACGCCTATCGCGGCACATGGCTCGCTCGCAAGATCATCGACATCCCTGCGCTCGACGGCTGCCGCAACTGGCGGACGTGGAATGCCGATCAGACTCAGATCAGCGCCATCGAGGCGGAGGAGAAGCGCCTTGGCCTTCAGGTGAAGCTGCTGGAGGCGCACACCAAGGCGCGGCTGTTCGGTGGCGCTGCGATCTACATCGGTACCGGTGATACAGACCCCACGAAGCCGCTGGATCCGACGCGCGTCAGGAAGGAGGGCATCAAGCACCTCAACGTGCTGACCAAGCGCATGCTGACTGCAGGCGAGCAGGATCGCGATGCTGAGTCGCCCACCTACGGCCGGCCCGCGTTCTACACGTTGACCTCGGCTCGAGCCGGCCAGGTCGAGATTCACCCCTCGCGGCTGGTCATCCTGCACGGCGCCCATCGGCCGGACCCGGATATCGATCACGGTGACGGCTGGGGCGACTCGGTTCTGATGGCCACCGGCGACGCGGTGAAGCAGGCGGACAGCACGAGCGCCAATATCGCCAGCCTGGTGTTCGAGGCGAAGGTCGATGTGCTGAACATCCCGAACCTCATGTCGCAGCTGGCAGATCCTGCGTATGAGGCGCAGCTGCTCCAGCGCCTGCAGCTAGCGGCGATGGCCAAGGGCATCAACGGCATGCTGGTGCTGGATGGGGAGGAAACCTACACGCAGAAGTCGGCGACCTTCAATGGACTGGTCGATGTGATGCTGGCCTTCCTGCAGCAGGTATCAGGCGCGGCGGATATCCCGCTGACGCGTCTTCTGGGCCAGTCGCCCGGCGGCTTGAACAGCACCGGCGACAACGACATCCGGAACTACTACGACCGCATCAAGTCAGGCCAGGAGTTGATCTACACGCCGGCCATGTCGGTGCTGGATGAGTGCCTGATCTATTCGGCTCTCGGCAGCCGACCGAAGGACGTGTTCTACAGCTGGCGCAGCCTGTGGCAGACCAGCGACACCGAGCGCGCTACCAACGGCAAGACCACGGCCGACACGATCAAGACCCTCGCCGACACCAAGCTCATTCCCGACGAGGTGCTGGCCGAGGTGGCGGTGAACATGCTGACCGAGGCGGGCGTAGCGCCTGGCCTGGAATCGGCAATGGACGACTTCATCAAGGCGAACCCGGATTGGCAGGAGGATCAGGAAGAGGACGAGCGTGCAGCTGCAGCGCTGGCAGCCACGCAGGGTAACCAGCTGACCGACGCCGAGCCTCGCTCGCTGTACGTGCGCCGGGACGTGCTCAACGCGGAAGAGATCGAATCCTGGGCACGGGAGCAGGGCATCACCGATATCGCAGACGATCTGCACGTGACGGTGGCCTATTCGCGCCAGCGCTTCGACTGGATCAAGGCGGGTAACGCGAGTGAGTGGAGCAGCGACGACAAGGGTGAGCTGGTCATCCCGCGCGGTGGCCCGCGTGCCATCGAGCCGCTGGGCGGCATGTCGGCGGTGATCCTGTTCGCGTCCACGCAGCTCGCTTGGCGGCATGAAGAGATCGTCCGTGCAGGCGCCTCGCATGACTTCCCGGACTACACCCCGCACATCAGCCTGACCAAGGCGCCCATCGACCTATCGAAGGTTGAGCCATACCGGGGCCGCATTGTGCTGGGCCCGGAAATCTTCGAAGAGCTCCGCGAGGACTGAACCATGTTTTTGACAGATCGAGTCTCGGTGTCGGCGCCACGCCGCACCGCAGACGGCTACCTCGTGGCCGATGCAAAGGTGGCCCGCACCGGCATCCAGCAGTACCTGGGATCGGAGGTCGGCAAGCCGGAAATGCCATTCGTGCGGCTGTACCGGCCGCCGGAAGAAGTCTTCTCCGACGCCACGCTGCGCAGCTTCGCGCACCGGCCCATGACCAACGACCACCCACCGGTGATGGTCGATGCCAGCAACTGGAAGCAGTACGCCGTCGGCCAGACCGGCGACGAGGTGCGGCACGACGACAAGTTCGTGCGCGTGCCGCTGGTGCTCATGGACAAGGCGGCTATCGCCGACTGGGAGGCCGGCAAGGTCGAGCTATCGCAGGGCTACACCGCCGAGATCGTCTTCGAGGATGGCGTGACGCCCGAAGGCGAGCCGTACGACGCCGTGCAACGAAACATCCGCAACAACCATCTCGCGCTAGTCGACCGGGCGCGCGGTGGTGAACACCTTCGTATCGGCGACGACAACCCACTGAGGAAAATCACAATGCCTGACATCAAGACCCGGACCGTCCTGGTCGATGGGCTGTCCGTCGAGACCACCGACGCCGGCGCCCAGGCCATCGACAAGCTGCAGCGCCAGCTCTCCGACTCCAACGCAGTTGCCGCGCGCCAGGCGACCGACCACACCGCAGCCCTCGCGCTGAAGGATGCGGAGATCGCCAAGCGCGACGCCGCCATCGACGACCTGAAGGGCAAGGTGTTGGATGCCGCTGCCCTGGATGCGCGCGTGCAGGCGCGTGGCGACCTGCTGGCCACGGCCAAGGCCATCCACGACGCCGACTATCGCGGCAAGAGCGATGCGGACGTTCGCAAGGCTGCCGTCATCGGCAAGCTCGGCGACGCCGCCATCACCGGCAAGGGCGACGCCTACATCGAGGCGCGCTTCGACATCCTCGCCGATGGCGTCAAGGCGTTCGATCCGGTCGCGCGCGCACTGAGCGACGGCGCCGCACACCGCACCGTCGTGCAGGACAACGGCTACGCCGCGTCCGTCACCGGCCTCGATTACCGCACCAAGAACCAGGGGGCCTAAGTCATGGCACTGCAAACCAACTACCCGGACATCCAGCCTGCAGCCGTGCGCGGCATGCAGGCCACGATGCTCCCGTCTACCGTCATCTCCCGCAACGTCGAGGACGTCGCAGGCCTCGCGTTCGGCCTGGCTGTGGCACAGGGTGCTGCGGAGAAGGGCATCGTCACGTTCGGCGGCGCAAACCTGAAGTACGTCGGCATCACGCTGTTGGATCGTTCGGCCACTGGTCTGGATCTGTTCCCGCAGCGTGCATCGGCGCGCGTCATCACCAAGGGCGACATCTGGGTGACCGCTTCGGTCGCCGTCGCCGCTGGCGATCCGGTGTACCTCACCGCAGCCGGCGCGTTCACCAACGTCGCCACCAACAACACCGCCATCAATGGCGCCCGCTGGGACACCAGCACCACCGCGGCAGCCCAGTTGGCCGTCGTCCGTCTCGGCTAAGGAGCCAAGCCACATGCGTGCACATCCACTCTTCGACGCCCAGGTAGTCATGGGCTTCGTGGTCTCGCAGACCACGATCATCGAGCCCGGCGTCTACCGGACCGTCTATCCGGACATCCAGTACCGCGACCTGATCCCGGTCGACACTTCCGGCAGCGAGTTCGCCACGTCGGTCACCTACTACTCGCAGGACCAGTACGGCGAGGCTGACTGGATCAACGGCAACGCCGACGACATCCCGAAGGCCGGCACCAACCGCTCGCAGTTCCAGACCGGCGTGCACACCGCTGGTATCGGCTACGGCTATGGCTGGGAAGAGGTCGGCCGCGCGCAGTTGCTCGGCATCAACCTGCCCAACGAAGACGCCGCCGCCGCGCGTCGTGCATCGGAGGAGATGGTCGATCGCGTCGCGCTGCTCGGTGACGCCAACAAGGGTTTCACCGGTCTGTTCAACGCTGCCGGTGTCACGCCATCTGCTGCGCCGACCGGTGCCTGGGGCACCTTGCAGGCGGCCGGCACGGCAACTTCGGATCAGATCGTCGCCGACATGAACTCGGCGCTGCTCAACGTCTTCAACGGCACCAACACCACCGCCATCGCCGACCGTCTGCTGCTGCCGTGGTCGAAGTTCATGCTCATCTCCACCAAGAAGATGAGCGACTACAGCGACATGACCATCCTGCAGTACTTCCTGGCCAACAACGTCTACACCGCGACGACCGGCCAGCAGCTGACGGTGCGCGGTCTGCGTGGCCTGGATAACGCCGGTGTCGGCAACGAGGCGCGCATGGTCGCGTACCGCTACGACGCCAACGTGCTGAAGCTGCACATGCCGATGCCGCACCGCTTCCTGCCGGTGTACCAGAGCGGCCCGCTGCGCTGGGACGTACCTGGCGTGATGCGCATGGGCGGCCTGGACGTGCGCCTCCCGAAGCAGGTCGTCTACGTCGACGGCATCTGATCCACAACGGCCCCGCGCGTCACCGGCGGGGCCACACCGGAGCATGCAATGAAGATCAGCAACAACCACAAGACGCCGCTGGCTTTGCCGGACGGCACCGAGATCATTCCCGGCTCGCCGGCCACCGTGCCGAACTGGCCGGCCATCAAGAAGAACGCCGTCGTGCAGGCGTGGCTCGCCGCCAACATCCTCAGCGAGTCGGAGGACGACACCGCGCCGTTCCTGCTCGGCACGTTCAACCTTCCCGACAGCATCCTGCTCATCGAAGGCGGCGAGAGCGTCACGCGCGACGACGTCGTGCAGCACGCATTCAAGGCTTCGGCCCTGTCGCTGGAAGACTGGAACTCGCTGGATGAGGTGGACCGCGAGGCTCGCATCAGCGCATCGCTCGACGCGCTGAAGGCCGAAGCCGCTGCAGCTGCGCAGGCGGTGATCGACGCGAAGGTCGCCGCCGACCAGAAGAAGGTTGATCTGATTGCCAAGCTGCAAGCAGGCGGCATCAATCACGACAAGCGCTGGGGCGTGGACAAGCTTCAGGCCGCGCTGGACGAAGCCGAGAAGTCGAATACCGGGAGCTGACCATGTACGGCACGCTGGAAGGAGCAGACGACTATCACCGGATCCGTGGCAACACGGCATGGGCAGCAGGCAGCGAGGATGCCCGCAAGGCGTCGCTGGTGCGCGGTACCGACTACATCGATGGCCGGTACCGGGTGCTCCTGCTTTCGGGCCGGTGGCAGTCGATGTTCCCCGGCGTGCGTACAGACGGGCGTGGCCAGCCGAACGAATGGCCCCGCACCGGCGCAGTCGATTACGACGGCAACCCGATCGCTCCCGATGTGGTGCCGATTGAGGTTGAGCACGCGGCGTACGAAGCAGCGCTGCGAGAGCTGGCCAGGCCCGGCAGCCTGTCACCGGACTTCGTGGCGAGCGCGCTGGCGATCCGCAAGAAGGTCGGGCCGATCGAAGTTGCGTACAGCGACAAGTCGGCGGATGGCGGGGTGCCGAATCGCCCGGTCATTTCGGTGATTGACGAGATCCTCGCGCCGTTGATTCGCCGGCCGGCCACGTTGCCTGCGGTGTTTGTCGTATGAGCGCGTTCTACGACGAAATGCAGGGCGTCGCTGTCGAGATGATCGACGAGTTCGGCTACCTCACACAGCTGGAGCGCGACGGCGCCATCACCGGGCCGCCGCACAACCCGCAGCAGGGGCCGTCAACACGGCACGACTGCAATGTGGTGGAAGTCGATTACAGCCTGACCAACCGCGACGCCACGCTGGTGCTCAAGGGCGACAAGCTGGGGCTGATCAGCACCGCGATCGACGTAGCGCCCACGCTGAGCGACAGGATCCTGCTCGGCGGCGTGCTGTATCGCTTCATTGACCTGCAGCCGCTTTCACCGGGCGGGCAGATCCTTCTCTACGAATTCCACGCGAGACGCTGATGGCCACCACGACTTCCCGCCAACTCGAACAGCTGGCGGCGAAGCTGGAGCCGGCGATCGCGCGCGCATTCCTCAGGGCGATTTCCGAGGTGACCAATCAGGCAGGCGTGCAGCTCATCGCGGACCTGCTGCAGGCCGGGCGCATTGACGACGTGCTCACCGTCCTGGGGATGGACGAGCCGCGCTTTGCCGATCTCGGTGAAGCGCTGCGCAACGCCTACGCGGCAGGGGGGCAGCAGGGCGTGTCGGAGATGCCGAAGATGCGGCTCAGCCTGGACCCGATCATCACCGGCAACTACAGGCCACGGCAGGATGTGCGCTCGCCCGCGCTGCGGCCTACCTTCGACCTGCGCAATGCGACCGTCGAGGCATGGCTGCGCGACAAGTCCAGCAACCTCATCACCGGCATCGTCAACGACCAGCGCACGCTGATCCGCAACGTGCTGGAGAGCGGTATGGTCGCCGGCCGCAATCCACGCCAGAGCGCGCTGGACATCGTGGGGCGGGTCGGCGACACCGGCAGGCGCACCGGTGGTGTGCTGGGCCTGACAGCGCAGCAGGGCCAGTTCGTGCAGAGCATGCGTGGCGAGCTGGCCAGCGGTGACCCAAGGGAAATGGCGAAGTACTTCGGTCGGAAGCGCCGCGACAAGCGCCTGGACGGGATCGTCAAGCGCGCCATCGCCGCCGGCAAGCCGGTATCGCAGGCGGACATCGACAAGATCGCTGGCCGCTATGCCGACCGGCTGCTGCAGCTGCGTGGCGAGATGATTGCCCGCACTGAGTCGATCGGCAGCATGAGCGCCGGCCGGGAGGAGGCGTATCGCCAGCAGATCGAGTCGGGTGCCCTGGCCGTCGAGAACGTCTTCGGCACCTGGTCCGACACCGGCGACAAGCGCACGCGCCACACGCACAAGGCTATGAACGGGCAACGGCGGATCTTCGGCGAGCCGTTCCAGTCGCCGAGCGGGGCGCTGATGAATTACCCGGGCGACACCAGCCTCGGCGCAGGCGCAGACGAGATCGTCGGTTGCCGCTGCACGAAGCAGTACCGGATCGACATGACGGCGGAGGTGCTACGTGGCAAGCAAGTTCGGTGATCAAGTCAGGGCATTCGCCGAGAAGGCAAAGCTGCGCCAGGAGGCGATCTTCCGCGAGTCGGCGCAGGCGGTGATGGATCAGGCCAACACGCCGGAGGGGCGGGGCGGAAAGATGCCGGTTGATACCGGGTTCCTGCGCAATTCCGTCGCGGCATCCAAAGATGGCCCAGCGTCTTCGGAAAGCGGCGACCCCGCGCTGGTCTTCGCAGCGCTGCAGCTGGGCGAGTCGGTATGGGCTGGCTGGACCGCCGCCTATGCGATGCGCATGGAGCATGGATTTAGCGGAAAGGACAGCCTGGGCCGGCAGTACGAGCAGGCCGGCAAGGGCTTCATGCAAGCTGCGGCGCAGAACTGGGACTTCATCGTCAACGAGGTCACCGCGAAGGTGAAGGCACGCATTCCATGAGCGACACCGCGATCTATGACGCCTTCGCCAGCCTGGTTGGCGCCTTCGCCGCGAGCATCGGCCTGCCGTGCTCCTATCCTGGCATCGGCTTCACTCCGCCCACCAGCGGAGCCTGGCTTGAGCTGCAGTGGTTCCCCAACCAGACGCAGAATTACGGCATGGAGGACGACGGGCCGTCGCTGATGCAGGGCTTCGGCCAGCTGGCGGCGTGCTACCGGCCGGGCGCCGGCATCATGGTCGGTACGCAGCTCACCGACCAGATCATCGCGGCATTCGGCAAGGGCACGACCTTCGCCGGCATGCGTGTGTACCGCATGCCCTGGACCTCAACCATCATTCAAGACCCGGAGCGGCACATGCATCCGGTGACCATCATGTGGCGCGGCTTCGTGTAGCTGACAGCATTGGCGGGGACCTGTTGGAGAAATTACATGGCACCCAAAACGATGACGGTGGTAGTCGACGGCAAAGAGATTCAGCGGCCCGTGGCCGAGGTCATTCACGCCCATTTTCTGGATGGCAGCAGGCATGTGATTGGACTCAGACCTGAAACCAAACCGGGCGAGGTGGTTCTAAGTGCTGTGGATGGTCCGCCGATCATCATCTTCTGCAACAAGCCGGACACCTGATGTATCGAATACCTGAAGGTCCGCCAAGCGCGGGCCTTTCTACGTTCCCCAACCCCGCCCCGTGGCGGGTTTTTTTATGCCCAAAGCGAGGAGATATCAGCAATGGCTGAGGCACAAACCAATAGCGGTTCCAAGCTCTACATCTGCGCCACGCCGAAGAACGAGGATCTGACCCAGACCCAGTTCGCGGCGCTGACCTGGGTGCAGGTCAAGAAGGTCGGAAGCGTCGGCGAGCGCGGTCTGACCACCAACATCGTCACCTACGACACGTGGGACACCGCTGTCGCACTGAAGGGCAAGGGCATCTCGAATGCCGGCGACCCCGAGGTCGAGGTGGCGCGCGTGTTGGACGATCCGGGACAGGTCGCCATGCGTGCCGCCGGCTTGCCGTCGGTCACCGACGCCTACGCCTTCAAGGTCGAGCGCCCGTCCGGCGAAATCGAGTACCTGCGCGGCCTGGTCACCGGTCCCCGCACGCCGGGTGGTCGCAACGAAGACTTCGTGCTGCACGTCTATTCGCTCGCCCTGAACCAGGTGCCGATCGAAGTGCCGGCACCGGTCACCCCGTAACCGAACAGCGGGGGGTAGGGCGGCCGCCTGATAAGCCGGATCTGATCCAGCCGGCTTCCCTCGCTTCCTCTCCGGATCGATCGCAAAGGATCACCCATGACCGAATTGACCACCATCGTTGCCGCCGAGCGCGTCATCGATATCAAGCATCCCGCCACCGAGGCTCCTGTGGGCCTGCGCATCACGCTGCTGCCCGATACCCACCCGAAGGTCCGCGAGGCCAGCCGCAAGGCGCTGGATGACCGCCTGATGGGCAAGGGCAAGATCACCGCGTCGAAGATGGAGCAGGGCCGCACCGACATGCTCGTCGCGTCTGTGGGCGGCTGGGAGTGGAAGGGGGATCTCACCTTCCACGGCAGCAAGCCGGATCTGACCGACGAATCGTTGCGCAAGGTGCTGAAGGAGCTCCCATGGATCAGCGATCAGCTGGAGGTGGAGCTGGGCAACCGCGCGGAGTTTTTTCGCAGTCCTGAAGGCGAGGATCTCTGACGCCACCTATCTCACCGTCCGGTACGACATGCCGGACGCCAATGGCGAGACGCGGCGGCAGCGCAATGCCCGATTCGAAGAACCGGCCCCTGACGTCGATCTGCCAGAAGAAGCCACCCACGTGTGGGACTGGTTCTGGTTGATCTCAGGCCGGCGCCGATCCGGCCCTGAGGCGCTGTCCTACGCCGAACTCGACGCGTGGCAGCGACTGCTGCTGCGCGATGTGCTCCCCGAAGAGGTGGAGATGCTCATGGCGATGGACGACGCCTACCTGCGTGCCGTGCGCGAAGAACAAGCAGCGGCGCGCGAGCGACCGCCCGAACCTGGCAACACCTGGAGCTGATTGATGGATATCGCCGAACTTGGCTACAAGGTCGATTCGACCGGGCTGGTGGCAGGCACCAATGCGCTCGACCAGAACGCCGCCGCTGCCGACAAGGCCAGTGGATCAGCAGATCGGCTGGAGCGTTACTTCCAGTCGATGTCCCGCTCGATCGACCGCTCAGCCGTCGCG
Source organism: Xanthomonas arboricola pv. juglandis (assembly GCF_001013475.1). Taxonomy (GTDB): domain Bacteria; phylum Pseudomonadota; class Gammaproteobacteria; order Xanthomonadales; family Xanthomonadaceae; genus Xanthomonas; species Xanthomonas arboricola. The sequence goes on from NZ_JZEF01000001.1 coordinate 1,180,419, forward strand.
CTGGGTGACCGCTTGGGCGGTGCGCTTGAACGCATCGGTGTCGGTACCGGTACGGTCATCACCGAGCTGCAGGCGATGAACCGCGCGCAGGCGGAAATCGTCTCGGCGCTGGCGGCCATGGAAGGCCGGCTCTCCGGTGCAACATCGGGACTGAAGGCCTACAGCGCGGCGGGCAAGAGTGCTGCTGCCGATGCAACCGCGTCTGCTGCAGCGTCTGAGAAGCTGGAGCAGCAGCTGGCGCAGCAGGAGGCGCGCTACCGCAGCGTCGCGCAGCAGGCGATGGCCTACGCAGAGGCAGGCCGCACGTCGAACCTGTCGGATCGTGCACTGGCGGAAGCTGCGCGCGATGCGGCGGCAGGCATTGATGTGAAGGCCGCAGCCATGTCGCGCGCCGGCACCGAGCAGGAACGCATGGTGGCGCGTGCGCGTGCGCTGCAGGAGGCCGAGGCACGCACCGCCAACCAGGCGCGCGCAGCGGCGGAGGCGGCGCAGGCGCAGGAGATCAACCTGAAGCGCCTGCTCGCGCAGATCGATCCCACCGTTGCCGGTTTGAACCGGCTGGCCGAGATGGAGGAGCGACTGGAGCGTGCCGGCGACCTGGGGCTGATCAAGCCGCAGGTGATGCAGCAATACCAGGCGCAGATCGAGGCGAGCCGGCAGGCGCTGCTGAAGTCCAAGAACACTACCGAGCAGTACGGCATGACTGCGCGCCAGACGGCCGCGGCGATGCGCATGATCCCGGCGCAGATGACGGACATCGTCACCAGCGTGGTCGCTGGCCAGCCGATCTGGATGGTGGCGATCCAGCAGGGTGGACAGCTGAAGGACCAGCTCGGCGGCATCGGCCCGGCTGCGAAGGCCGTGTCCTCGTATGTGCTGGGCATGGTCAATCCGATGACATTGTCGGCTGCTGCCGCAGTCGCGTTGGCGGTGGCGCTGAAGCAGAGCCAGGACGAGCTGTTCGACTTCCAGAAGAACCTGATCCTCACCGGCCGCAATGCGGATATCAGCGGTGGCCAGTTCCGCGGCTTGGTTTCGGATCTGGACAAGCTGGCAGGTGTGACGCGCGGCGGCGCTGTGGATGCGCTGACAGCCGTCGCTGCTTCCGGCCAGTTTGCCGGCAAGCAGTTCTTGATGGTCGCCGAGGCGGCTGCCCGCATGGAGTCTTCCACCGGCCAAGCCAGCAGCAAGACCGTCGAGGCGTTCCAGCGCATCGCGCGTGATCCGGTAGATGCATTGGTGGAGCTCAATAGGCAGGAAGGCTTCCTCACCGCGGCGCAGCTGCTGCGTATCCGCACACTGCAGGAGGAGGGCCACGAGCAGCAGGCTGTTGCTGAAGCGCTGCAGATCTACTACGAGCGGTCGATCAATGTCGCCAATCAGGCCGAGGCAGCAATGCCGAGCCTGGTGAAGTGGTGGCGAGATGTGAAGGACGAGGTCGGCGGTGCGTGGGGCGAGGTGATGACCTTCAGCACTGAGCTGGAAAGGCTCGGCGGAAAGCTCAAGAACTTGCTTCCCGCATCTGGCCTGCAGTTCGACATGATCGCCACGCTCGCGTCGCCAAAGGCTCAGATGCAGCGTTTGAACTCTCTGATCGGCGGCAGCCGCATGCCCACGCCGGTTTTCGAGGTGGAGGTAAATGGTGGCAAAGCGATTGAAGATCTGGCGAAGGTCTACAAGGAGCAGGATGTTGCGGCCAAAGCAGCATCGGAAGCACTCACCACGCGGCTTGCCGGGCTTGACCGTGAATCGGCCAAGCTGGCCGCCCGCAACAAGATCATCGAGCTTTACAACAAGCTGGAAGGCGCGCGCGACGCGAAGGGGAACCCTGATTCGCGGTTGTCCGACGGATCGATGCAACGCCTCATCGCGCAATCCAACGCGCAGATCGACAAGCAGTTCAACCAGCGGGAGGGCGTCGGCAGAAAGGACACTTCGTTCGCCACGCTGATCAATCAGATCAACCAGCAGACTGCGGCGATAGATGCTCAGGCGTTGTCGACGGACAAGCTGACTGCAGCAGAGAAGTTTGCCGAAAGGACACGGGCCGGGGATACGTATCAGAAGGCCACAAGGGCCGAAAAGGATCTGGTCGACGCGAAGCTTGCCCACTTGGTGACGCAGGAGAAGATCAACGACGAATCGCTACGCACTCAGCGCGAGCTGGCAGCGCAGGCCGCTCTCACCGAGCGACTTAAACAGCTTGAGAAGCAGCGACAGGAGCAATCCAATGTCGATCTCATGGGCATCGGCCGCGGCGCCGACGCTACGCAAATGCTGCAGCGTCAGTTGGAGATTCAGCGCGAGTACTTGCGCGAGCGGGAGAAGCTCGAAAAGGCACAGCTGGACAAGAACACCGCGCTGAGTCCCGGTGCATACAACGCACAGGTGGCGGAGCTGGAGGGAAGTCTTTCGCGTTCGCTGGACATCGAGCGGGACTACCAGCAACAGCGAATGGATTTGCTGGGCGACTGGCGAACAGGTTTCACGCGCGTGTGGGACGACTACGTTTTCGCCGCAGCCAACGCATCTGAGCAAGCTGGCTCGCTTCTTGTGAACGGCCTTAGCGCCGGCGAAGACGCGTTCGTCCGGTTGGCGCAAACCGGAAAGCTCTCTTTCAGCAGCCTGATCGATTCGATGATCGCTGACTTGGCGCGCTACGCGTTCAAGCAGCAGGCGGTCGGTCTGATCGGTGCGTTTATGGGTGGTGGAGTTGGTGCCGCCGGATCTGCTGCAGTCACTGGCGGCACGCAGTCGATCACGAGCAGCCTGGGCGAGTCGCTGGTCGGTGGCGTCAGCTTTGGCGGTGGCCGCGCCAACGGCGGCCCAGTCGCACCGGGCTCGCTATACGAAGTGGGCGAAGGCGGCGATCCGGAGCTGTTCCAGCAGGGTGGCCGCAGCTACCTGATTCCTGGCAACCGCGGACAGGTGGTTCCGGCCGCGCCGATGGCTTCGGGCAGCGGCAGTTCCGCCAGCTCCGAAACAAAGATCGAAATCAATAACTACGGAGGTGCTCAGGTGCTGGCACGTGAGCAGAGATCAACGATGCCCGACGGCACCGAGTTGAGGAAATTCATCATCGACGTGGTCGCCGGCGACACGGCGAGCGGCGGACGCACGGCCGGCGCGACAAAGAGCCGCTTTGACGTGCGGGAGCGACGCTGATGGCCACCTTCCCAGCGGGAGTGCGACTGCTCGCGGGGGATCTCGGCGAAGAACCGGATCCTTCGGTGCAGCGCACGGAGATGGAACGCGGGCCAGCCAAGCAAGCAATCATCAACACGCGCGTCATGGTGGAGCTGCCGGTCACCATGGTGTTCCTGACTGCCGAATCGATGGTCGCGTTTGACGATTTCTACTTTGACGAAATCGGCCGCGTCGGTTACTTCGACATGGTGCACCCGCGCACGCGGCAGCAGATATCGGCGCGCTTCAAGGGTGGCGCGATCGGCCGATTGCAGGCCGCCAACTCCGCGTTCACCCAGGGCACGCGGCAGGCTGTTCTGGAGTACCGGCGATGAGCAACTTCCTTGAACGCCGGCAGCGCGTCACGGACCCTGATGGGCCGCTTGAGCTGCTGGAGATGACGGCGCCGTCGTTCGGTGCGGTTCTGCGCATCGCCAACGACACGCAGGATTGGGTGAGCAACGGAAACACCTACGTCGGGTATCCGTTCCGCTTCACGCCGCCAGCTGACCAGGCCGGCCAAACGCCACGCGCACAGCTCGAAGTGGACAACGTGGGGCGCGGGATCACGGATGACCTGGAGCGCATGCAGCCTAACGAAATGGTGATGTGCCGTGTCCTGATCACGGACCGTGTGCAACCCGACGTGATTGCTCGGCGGTTCTACCTGCCGCTAACACAGGTGCGCGCTGCCGGCCCGCTGATCACCGCGCAGATCGGCGTGGATTTCTTCATGCGCCAGCAGGCAGTGAAGCTCCGCGCCAATCCACACACGCTGCCGGGGATTTTCTGATGCGCATCAGCGAGGTTGAGCGTTTCCTCAACATCCCCTACGACGCCGACACCTACGACTGCGCAGACCTGGTGGTGCAGGTGCAGCGGGAGCTGTTCGGCCGGGTGGTGCAGATGCCGGCGCGGCGCCCGCGCGGTGCTGCTGGCCAGGCAGCCCTGGGCGAGCTGTCCCGGGCTTACGCCGTGCCCACCGATAAGCCGGTCGACGGCGATCTGGTGCTGATGTTCGACAAAGGCCAGAGCCGGCCCGGACACGTCGGCATCTTCTTCTACCTAGCCCACGAGGGCTGGGTGCTTCACACAACCAGCGCGCTCGGCAGCAGCTGGCTGCATCGGGCACGCGAGCTGCCGGATTACGGCGCACGCATTGAGGGGTATTACACATGGGTCTGATGACCACGCCTGCGAGCAACGGCCAGCTGGTGCTGACGCCGCACCCGGTCACGCTGGAAGGGCAGCGCCACATCGCGATGGATCTGCAGCCGGGCGAGCGCCTGTGCGATTTCCTGCATCGGCACGTGATCGATCTGGACCAAGGCGACTGGTCGGTGTCGATCGGTGGGCGCGTCGTGCCGCGGCATCTGTGGGCCTACGTCTATCCGAAGGATGGTCAGGTCATTGAGGTGCGCGGCGCCGTCGGCAGGAATGCGCTGTACATCGTGGCCATGGCCGCGTTGATCTACTTCACTGGCGGCGCTGGCGCGACGTGGGCGGCAGGGCTGGGCACCACCGGTGCGGCGGTTGCGTACACGGCAGCCTTTGTAGCTGGTTCGATCCTGATCAATAAAACGCTCGGTCCGAAGGTGGAGAGCCCTGCGGGGCCGAGCACGGCGGGCACCGTCTACAGCTTGGGTGCGCCGCGCAACCGTCTGCGCCCGTATGAGCCGGTGGGTCTGCTTTTCGGCCGCATGCCGATCGCCCCCGACTTTGCCAGCAAGCCTTACACCTTCTACGAGGGCGACAACCAATTCGTCGGCATGGTGCTCACGCCGGGCATCGGCGTGGGCCGCGTAGGCGTGTTCTCTAACGCCAACACGCCTCTGTCCAGCTACGAGGGAGTGAGCATCTATCACTCCGGCTACAGCCAGATGCCGGATGAGACCATTCCGCTCTACAGCAACGTGGACACCACCGACGGCGGCGAGCTGCCGGATACGGCCGATTTCGTCACCCGCACCACCAGCGCCGACACCGTGCGCATCCAGATCAACCTGGAATACGTGCTGGGCGGTGTGGGCACGTCGGGCAAGGCCTACAACGTCTCCGAAACCGTGCAGGTGCAGTACGCGCCTGCGGGCACAGGGATCTGGACCACGCTGGCCACGCAGACGTTCACTGGCGACAAGCTGGACGTCAGCAAGCGGGCGACCGTGTCCGCAGATGTGCCCAAGGGGCAGTACGACGTGCGCGTGCGCATCTTGGGGCAGGGAAACTACGAGGGTGACAACACCCAGCGCAACGACTTCCAATGGTCGACGATGGGCAGCGTGCAGGCCGACGCTGCCACCTACGCCGGCTTGGCGCGCACCGGGATCCTGCTGAAGGCCACCGGCCAGATCAACGGGCAGCCCGATGAACTGCGCGCCGAGCACATCGCCGCGCCGATCCCGGTGTGGCGAAATGGCAGCTGGGTAACGGAGGAGACGAGCAACCCGGGCGCCCACATCCTCAAGTACGTCCGCGGCTATTACGACCAGAACGGCAAGCTCATCGCCGGCATGGGAAAGAGCGACGAAGAGATCGACATCGAGTCGCTGCAGGGCTTTATGGGTCACTGCGAGGCGAACGGCTACACCTACGACTACTGGCTGACCGAAGAGCGCAACCACGACGAGGTACTGCAAGCGATCGCTCTGGTTGGCATGGGGCAGACCAGCTGGGCCGGAGGTCGCCTTTCGGTGGTGTGGGCAGCCGACGAGCAGCCGCTCTCGGGTGTGGTCAACATGGCCACGATGAAGAAGGGAAGCTTTGCTGTCGATTACACGCTGGCCAATGCCGCGGACGGCATCGAGTACAGCTACTTCGACAGCACGACCAAGAAGGTTGAAACCTTGCGCGTTCCTGCGCCGGGCGTGGAGACGATGATCAACCCGGCGCGTCTTACTGGTGAGGGTATCGGCCGCGAGGAGCATGCGGCGGAATTGGCCCGCTACCACTTGGGCCAAAGCCTTTTCCAGTACAAGGACATAAGTTTTGCGCTAGATACCGAGTACCTGACATTTCGACGCCTAGCAAAGGTGGCCTTGTCCCACGATGTCACGCAGTGGGGATTTGGCGGGCGGATCGTTGCAGCCGAGCGCAGCTCGCTGCTGGGCACGGTCACCCTGACGCTGGACGAGCCGGTTCCGCCGCCCGCATCGGGCAATGCGTTCATCGGCCTGCGAATTCCTGGGGAAGCGGTTTACCGCACGTTCCGTGTGCGCAGTTTCGCGGAAGCAACCGACACCATCCAGCTGGTGGAGGAGTGGCCGGATGACGCAGCGTTGCCTGGCGAAGGCTATGACGATGCTATGGTTTCAGGTGGCTGGCAGGACAATCCAGCGCACGACACCATTTGGATCTACGACTTTAAGATCACGCCAGGCTACGTCGGCCGCGTGGTCGCGATCGAGCCGGAAAGTGATCTGAAAGGGGCCGGCATCAGCGTGGTGCCTGAGTCGCCTGAGTTCTGGATCTTCGTCAAGACCGGCCAGTACATCCGGCCGGAAAATGGCTCATCGCTCGCCACTCGGCCGATCCTCAGCAACCTGGCAATCAACGAGGACCAGATCACCACCGGTGATGTCACGGCCACCGATCTGGTAGCCACCTTCGACATCTCCGGCCCGTTTGATCACGCGGTGGTGTACGCCTCGGCGTCGGACGGCAATGGCGAGCTTGTGGAAGTAGCGCAGACGCGCACCCGCACGGCGCGGTGGCGCATCCCGCGCGCCGGTACCTACACGATCAACGTGCGTCCGTTCGGCCCGGAAGGGCAGATGGGCGTGGGCGCCTCGCTGATCTTCACGACAATCGGCGCCGACGCGCCGCCGGTGAACTACGACCTATTCGACGTGGAGGAGATCTCCGGTGGCATCCGGCGCTATACCTGGGGCTTCTGGAACGACACCATCCAGTCGGCCAACCTGGCCGGTGCGGAGATCCGCTACGCCCAGGCCCCAGAGCAGGGCGCGCCGATGCCGGCGTGGGACGCCATGACGCCGGTAGGCGACAGCGGTTACCACACCGGTGCATTCGATTCGCCCATTCCGTCCTCGGGCAAATGGTTGTTCGCCATCCGCGCGCGCAACACCAACGGCACGCTGTCGGTGGCGGCCAAGTACATCACCAAGACGCTGGGCAAGAACCTGGGCGAGCTGCAGCAGGAGATGCAGCAGGCAATCGACAAGACAACCGAAGAGATCCGCAAGGGCTTCCTGGAGGCAGTCGCGCGCGATCAGGAGTTGGCCCGTCAACTGCAGACTCAGGCACAGAATTTGGCGAACCTGCAGGGGCTGGTGGACGCGCCGGAGTGGACAAACAACAAAGCATGGCCCGATGGCGCATTCGTGAAATACCAGGGTGGGCTGTTGGCGGCGAAGCAGGCGGTGCCAGCAGGAGTTGCGATCAACGACACCCGATATTGGGACTACATCGGTCAGTACGCGACGCTTGCTGAAGCAATGGGGGCAATCAGCGTATCGACCAGCCAGATCAGCAACCGCGTTCAGCAGATCAATCAGGAACTGGTCGTCCTCGCAAACGACGTGCGCGGTGTCCAAAGCTCGCTTAGTGGAAAGGCAGACGCCTCTGCAGTGCAGGCGCTGACGACGCGGCTCACACAGGCGGAGAATAGCCTGACGGCGCTGTCGCAACAGATCAGCACAGTGCAGAGCCAGATCGCGGGCAAGGCGGATGCATCAGCCCTGCAAGCACTACAGACGCAGGTCACCCAAGTCGGGAATGAGGTGACATCGCAAGGAACTGCGATCACCGCGGTACGGTCTCAGACTGGTTCGGGAGCGAATTTCCTCAACAACGCCGCATTTGAGTCTGACACCAGCGGTTGGAGCGTCTACTACAACCAGGACGGTGGGGCGACATCGCTGACGCGCGTTCTTCCGGGTACCTGGGTGCCGGGTGGCTGCTACGCCCTCGAGATTCAACGGTCCCCGAATCCGAACCTCTACGGCGACTTCGTCGTCCAGTCGGCAGGAATGTCCGCTGAGCCGGGCAAGCGCTACTGCGCCTCGTCGTATGGCGGGCGCCAGCGCTGTGCTGGCGAGGTCGGCATTGCCTTCTACAACGCCGACGACCAGATGCTAGAAAGCCAGTTCTCCGAATCTTTCAATGCTGCTGGCGGCAACACGCTGAGTGCATACGATCGAAGAGGTGTGTTTCGCACGGCGCCAACTGGGACGGTGCGTGTACGCATGTTGATTCGCATGCGGGCACCCTACGACAACAGCAGCCAGTTCGGCCCGGTTATGTGGATCGTCAAGCCAGCGATCAACGAGGTTGCGGCGGCGACGACGGTCATCCCACCGTGGGCACCGTCGGCGACAGCGATCGACTTCAAGTACGCCAGCGCGACCCAGTCATTGCAGACACGCGTCACCATCGCCGAGAACGGGGTCGCGAGCTACCAGGCTTCCTACACGTGGGCGCTGGACGTGAACGGCAAAGTCATCGGCATGCGCTCGGTAAACAACGGAGTGATCGGCAAGATCACCTTCTCTGCAGACGTGGTGGAAATCATCGGCGCCACGCCTGGCGGCGGTCGCAATGAGTTCGTCGGCGGGAAGTTCTACGCCTATGCGCCCAACGGCCGCCGTGTGGTGGCACTCGGGTACGGAGTCACATGACCAATGTCCTGATCATCAACGACGCCGACACCGGCGTCGTGCTGTTGCAGATCACCGATCAAGCCGACTCGGATCTGCTGACGCAGCACATGGGAGCCATTGCGATCGCCAGCGGTAGCAATGGCTCCGTGCCGGTACCGGTCACAGGGAGCGCCAACCAGCTGTACTACTGGTTCATCGCAGACACGGGGGCCGGAAATAGCCTGCTTCCTTATTTCAGTGACGACGGCAACACCATCAGCTGGGTGTCGCCTTCTGCAACGTTGACGGCACGCGCAGGCGGCACCCTGTTTTACGGGAGGTTCTAATGGCCTATGCAATCTTCGAGGCCGGCCCCAACCGCGTTGTCATCTCTGAAACCTGGAAGAACTTGGCGCTGGCGTCGAAGCAGACGATCACGCCCACAGGCAGCGGCGTGCTGAAGACATGGAGCCTCAACGTCGCCGGCACCAATCCTGCCCTCGCGTTTCTGGGGGAGAGCAACGCCGTGCTCGCTACGCGCACCCAGAGCGGAAACAGTTTCACGTTCACCGGCTTCACCACCAGCGGCAGCTTTACCGCCTACGTTTTCGACGAGCCGAACTTCGGACGCCGGGATTACTTGGTGATCACCAATCCGGATACCGATCAGGTGCATTTCGACGCCACGCTGAAGTACATGAAGGTGCGGGCGCTGCTGCAGGGCAATGCCAACCAAGGGGGATCGATCACGCTGCCCGAAGGTCGCACCTATGCCGCGCTGGCAGGCTCCACCGGCAACATCATGCTGGCCATCGGCGGCCTGATCGGCGGCGGCCCGCAGTGGCAGGTGCAGGTGCTTTGGCGCAAGGGCGTGGTCAACATCAACGGCAACGTCGCATCTATCTCTGCTATCGATACCGCGCAGGATCTGCGTACCGGCACCGACCGAAATCCGCAACCGCCCCCTGGTAATTACGGCCAGGCCTGGGTGCGCGCTCCCATCCTCGACGTTACAGGCTACTGACATGCTCATCAGCGAAAACCAAACCTTCGGCACGCAGACCAGAATCGTGTCGCCGCGCATCGAGATCCGCTGGAACCCGGCCACCAACGACGGGCCGGTCGAGTTCCACCTCGAGCAGATGACCACCAAGCCTCACCCCGATGGCTGGACGCAGACGCTGGAGCGATTCTTCCTGCGCGTGCTCACGGTGCAGATCAGCGATCTGATCGGCCGCAGTTACGAGATCACTGCGCCCTCGAGGACCGAGACTGACTCAGCGACCGGCGCGGTCGTGGAGGTGGCGGGCGAGACTGTCACCGAACCCGGTGTGCATCTGCTGCTGGGCATCAAGGCAGCAACCCGCGCCGCCTATGATGCGAACGTGGTGACACCGGACCCGGATGCGGACCCGCTCGCGCAGCAGATCACGATCATCTGGAACCCGATCAACGACACCGGCACCGTGACGTTCCAGGTCGAGGATCGCGGCGCCGCCCTCGGCGTGCTGGCGGCGCCCATCGCTGACCTGATCGCGCCGACCTACGCCATCCGATATCCCGGCGCGGAGGCGACGCAGGAACTGGCCGGCTGGAAACTCCAGGCGCTGATCAAGGCTGCAACGGACAGTGCGATAGCAGCCAGTCTCGTGACAGTCGAACGGATCGCAGCGTAACGAGCGCGTCGGCGAAAGCCGTACGAGTTCAGCAACGAATCTTGTTGATCCTCACTGCCGGCGCGATACTTGCGTCCCACCCGGCCCATGGACATCCCGGTGCGATCTCGTCCGCACCCAACGGATAGATTCCGGCCGGCGCGAGGTAGAACTCTTTGAAAAATTTGCCCTTGTATGCTGTTGCCTATGTGAGCGAGGTCCGCCGACCGATGTCCGTCGCTGAGATCGATCGCCTGTTGGTCTCGGCCAGCGCACGCAATGGGCAACTGGGGGTCACTGGCGTGCTGTTGCATGATGGCCTGCGCTTCTTCCAGTACATCGAAGGAGCACCGGCAAATGTGCGGGAAATTTACGACCGCATCAAGCTATCGAGTCGGCACGACCTGATTGCAGAGGTGTACAACGGCCCGATCACGGAGCGCCATTTCCCTGGTTGGCAAATGGCCTGTCGCAAAGTGGAGATTGGCTCAATCGTTCAAATTAGCGCTCAGCGCTGGGACCGGACACGGATCGCTCTAGCGGCTGCGGGCACCAAGCCGGAAGCAATAAGGCAGCTGCTTGCCTTCTGGGATGAGAGTTAGGCAGCGCAGGCGACATAGTCAGGCCGCTACCTAAGCATCGGAGATGCTTCTACGCGCCGCACGCCGGTGCGGTCCTGAAACTTGATGCTCCAGGGGGTTATCAGGTAGCCGGGCCGGCGGTAATAGATGGCCGGGATGTGGTCCTCGCCCGCGTCCTTCGCGATGCCGTTGACCAGCACATAGGGCGCGGAGGTCTTCGGCACCTCGCACCACTCCTTTCGCCCGTCGGTTTTGAGCGCCAGGGTGTAGGGCCCGGCGCCCTGGATCTGGCCGCACACGATGGTTCGGGAAGTCACCGAGGCTGCGCGGGCGCGCGGCGCGATGCGGGTGACGAATGCATCCAGCGTCTCGCCGGCGGTGGACGTTTCCTCATACAGCTGGGCGGTGCGGGCGAACTGGCTGGCTTCGCCGGCAGCGGCGGGGATGGCGACGCTAATAAGCGCCGCGGCGGCGGTGATCAGCAGTGCGTGCATTACGTTCTCCGAATGTGCTGCGCCGGTCACTGCCGGCGGCGCGAGGTCATCTCGGCGCAAGGCCAAGATGCATGGCCAGCACAAGCAAAAAAACGTTCATTTGAGCTATGCCTGCACGCCGCGCGCGGTCGGAAAAATCCGACGCGGCTGTGGGGACCATGCCGATATGGTGAATCCCATATCGCTGCCAATCTTCAGTTGCCGGACCCGGGACCGCTGGTCGCTCAACCCGGGAGCGCCTGAGCAGCGCCAAGCCGGCACTCTAGACGTAGCCTTGAAGGTCGTCGTGTGTGAGCACGCCCAGACGATGCCCCCAGGACGCGACCAGCTCGACAATCACCGTTGCCTCGGCGGGGAACGCATACAGCAGCTCCGCTTCGAACTGGTTGAGCACTTCCAGCGGCTCGGAAGCGCACGCCAGCCGCTGCTGCAGCTGTTCGAAGAGGCTGGGGGTGGTGGTGTCCATGCGCGCAGTCTACGGCCACCTGTCTCACGCCCTGAGACGGCCGTGCCGATACTGCGGGCATGGACAGAGCCCAACTCCGGACCCATCTCGAAAATCTCGATGCCGCGGTGCCGGCGCTGTTGAAGAGCAGCCCCGACCGCTGTCACTTCTGGCAGGCCTTCGCCGGCATGGCGGACGTCATTGAGGACGGCGCCATCACGGGCGAGGATGCCCAATTCGTCTCCCGGCGGCTCGATGAGATCTTGGCCTGGCATGGCCTCCAAGATCCCGACCGCGACTATTGAGAGGCGGCCATGTGTTACTCCGCGCTGATACGAGCCGAGTTCAAAGAGTTCCAGCGGGCGTTCGGCGCCGTGATGGACATCGACACCTACGTGAAAACCTTCTGGTGGGGCGAGGGCGCCCAGGCGCGGCGGATCAAGGCGCCCCGTGCGATGGTGCGCGAGCTGCTGGAGATCGGCCCGCCCGAGCTGCAAGAGAACCTTCGCGCAGCGGATGCGGCAGAGGCTGACACGCTCACCCGTGAGATCTTCGACCAGAAGCGCCGTGTCGGCGATGCCGAGCGGGCGCTTCAGCTCAAGGAAACGAAGAAGGCGCGCGAGGACGTGCGCATCGGCACGAACAAGATCCAGCAGGCCCAGCGGCGCCTCGACACGCTCAAGGGCACGCGCGGCCAGGACGACAGCCGGATATTCCCAGGCGTCTATTGCCCTGTGCTGGTTGTCGAGAACGGCCAGCGTTTCGTCAAGCCGATGCGATACCAGTGCCGCCCGGCCGGCGCGCCGGCGGTGTACGACCGGAAATTCCCCGGTACCTACAACGCCCGCCGCGACAACCTGGAAGGGTTCTGGCGCCGGCAGTTCGGCTACAGCCATGGGCTCATGGTGGCCGACCGGTTCTACGAGAACGTCGAAGGCCCAGACGGGCAGAACCAGCGCATCGAGTTCGTGCCGCGCACCGGCGAGCCGATGCTGGTGGCGTGCCTCTGGTCGCACTGGCGCGATCCCGCAGGCGTCGAACCCGACCTGTTGTCGTTCGCCGCGATCACCGACGAGCCGGAGCCCGAGGTCGCCGCCGCCGGCCATGACCGGACGATCATCAACATTAAGCCCGAGCACGTCGACGCCTGGCTCAATCCGGATCCGAGCAACCTGGGTGCTCTGTACGCCATCTTCGACGACAAGCGGCACCCGTTCTACGAGCACCGGCTAGCAGCATGACCAGCAGCAGCCACAACCAGGATAGATAGCCATGCCATCACGATCTGCACATCGCGCCGCGCTTCAGCGATCTAAGGAACCGGGCGTCATTGCTCCCGAAGGTGTGACGCTACCGCCTCTCCCTCCCAACATGAACTGGCACAACCCCGTCGTCGGCGGGGACGTTGATCGAGGCGAATGGTGCCTTTTGCGTGTCGGTGCAGGAGGGGCAGATGTCCTGGCAAGGGTTCGGCGTAATGGGGAAACTGAGGCAGTTGTGTCGCTGACGATCGCCGGAAGCCCAGTAATACCGCCGCCTGTGACGCTGCCAATCGCTCAGGCTTTCGAAGTGGCGGCCGAGTTCGCGCGGACCTTCCCCAGGTGATAGGGCGCCGCTCCATGATCCCCTCGACCGGCTAGAAATCGTTCCGCAACTACGGCGCCCCCCTTGTCGCGTAAGGCATGCAGAGCACTGAATTGCTGGTCATTGCGGAACGCAAAATCGGCCAAAGTGCTTGTCGTGTCTACTTCTCGGGTCGGATTCAAAATCCGCCGCCCTTAAAAGCGTGTGGGTTCGAGTCCCACCTTCGGCACCAGGATGTAGCGGTACAAGCAAAGCCCTTCTGGCGACGGTCAGAGGGGCTTTTCTTTTGTGCGCTCGATAATCGTCGGAACCTGCGAATGTTGGCGGCTGTTGCCTCGTCGCGCCGAGCAGCATTGCGGTCAGAAACAGAGCGATTTGTCGTCGACGTGGTGCAGCAGTTGGTGCGGCATCGTCACCTTTCTTCGCCGTATTGCGGCGTGTTCCATTGCCGCGCATCGATGATGCGTGGTCGCTGAAAATTCCGGCGAGATGAGCGTGGATTGCCGCCAGGCGCCTGCAGGCACGCAACCATCACGCGCGATGCGTACCTTGGAAAGCTCTTTTCAAGCAGGTGGCCTCCCATGGATTTCGATTCTTCGCAGCAACTGCGCATCTTGCGCAACATCCATGACACCACGCCGGTTGCCGACGAAGAGGCCAACTGGGCAGTGCGTGCCGGCTATGCAACACAGGCCGAAGATGGCGACATCGATCTCACTCACGAAGGCCGCAAGGCGCTGGATGTCGGCCAGACCTGATCCGTCGTTGTGCGGATTTGTTCGACTCGCAAGCAAGTTAAGTGTGCCGTCGAGTGAGCGCGTTCCATAGTCGATCCGCGCATGTTTGGATGCAGTGGCGCGATGCGCGCGTATCGTGCCGCCACCGACTGCATGCGGTGGAGCAGGGCGCCCTAAGTTAGATGCAAAAAAAAGCCCCGGCAGTGCCGAGGCTTTCAGATGATTGGCGTCCCCACGGGGATTCGAACCCCGGTGTCCACCGTGAAAGGGTGGTGTCCTAGGCCTCTAGACGATGGGGACGCGTATCAAAACCTGGTTGTAGATTCCAGACGGCCTATGTCCGGAATTTGGTGGAGCCAGGCGGGATCGAACCGCCGACCTCCTGCATGCCATGCAGGCGCTCTCCCAGCTGAGCTATGGCCCCACGATGCTGCGAGCCGGCAATCATAGCGACATCGATGACACTTGGGAAGTGGTGTGTGCAAAAAAGTTTGCTCGACCGATTCGCCAGTAGCGGGAGTAGCGTGGCGCGTGCCTTCGCGAGCATCGATGAGTGCGCGCGTCGCAGACTGATCGACCTAGATGTCGTCTGCACGCACGAGTGTCTGATTGCCTAAGGTGTGGCGATGCAGTGGCCATGGCAGCTTTTGCACTTCGGTCATGTGCAACAGTCTGCACACAACATTCGATCTGCATCGCAACATCCTGCGTTTGCTTGCGCCCCCATCTGCGTAGCCGTGATGGCAACCGCAGCAGGTGAGGTGCAAAGCTTCAGGTCGCACCTTGCTGATGCGGAGCAGTTGCACCATCGATATCGACAGATTACACGCCACGCTACGAGCACCGCATGCAGATAACCGCGCACGCAATCGATGCTGAAAAACACGCAAAAAAAAGCCCCGGCAGTGCCGTAATGCTGTTCACTTAAGCGGAGCAGCCTTCCGATCTACCGGATAGCGGGTCTTCGAGATCTTCACCGTCCTTGGCCGGGTAGGCCTTGGACGGTGATCGAGGAACAGGCTCGCGATGCCTGAGCGAAGCTGGGATAAGCGTCTTCCTGTGGCGGAAGCTGGATTGGCTGCGGCCATCACGATGAGTTGCACTGCGATGTACTGGCAAACCGGTTTGAATCGGATGTCCGAAGGCGTTTTGCCAAACGCCTCCGCTGCCTGACCGGCTTCACGTCGAATGATGTTGTAAGCCAGCAGCAACCCCCAGACCTCCTGGTACACCAAGTCGATCTTCTTGCTACGTAAGGTCGTCGCGTTGTGCTGCATCGAGCTTTTGATGTCGCGCAAACTCAGTTCGATTTCCCATCGCTCCTGGTAAAGCAGTGCGACAGACTTGGTGCTGTAAGTGGTGACAGGCAACGAGGTCAGCACCGACTTTCTCTTCCCCTGATGCAGATAGCTCACTTCACGTACGTCCCAGTGCGTGGGAAGCGCTGGATTGCGTTTTCTGGCCTGCGGCGAGACACGCATGCGCAGTAACCGATCATCAGTGCCATAACGCGTGATTTCCTCAGCCACCAGGCCTTTGCGTGCTGGTGTCAGCCAGTGGCGTGCAGTGCCAGTGTTGGCTAGCGAAAGCAACAGATCAGCGCTCCAGAATCCTTTGTCGAACAAGGTGACCGAATGGTCGGGAATGGAGTGTAGAAACGGCTCGCTCAAGCGAATTTCGCTGCGCCGGTACGGACTGAGCTGGGCATTGAGCAAGACATGCGAGCGTACGTTCATCAGTGCAACCAATCGCAGCATGGGAAATGGTGTCTGACGGTCCGTGCTGGTATTACCGGAACCAAAATGTTCGCGCAGTTCTTCAGTGTCTGGCGTCCGCAGCAGCGCGCCATCCACGGCAAAGACCTGCAATCCCTGCCATTCATCGCCTTTGTAGCGTTCGCATCCCCACTGCGCCCCAGTCGTTGCAAACAGGTGGTGGACCGGGTCGGCGCCCAGTCGCGCGCGCGCCTGACTGACACCGCTGCGAGCCAACAGATCTTCTGAGGCCAGCCCTTGTGCGCAGATGTTCAAACGACGTGCGACCTCGTGCACCGGTTCGTCACGGAACAACGCCATGCCCAGGACAAGCCACAACACCTGATCACTGGGAAGACGCCGACGCCGGATGCTGGCCTTGGAAGACAGTTCCAGCGCGCTGGCCACCCACTCCACCGGAATATTCTGCGTAAACGTGCTCAGGTCGGAGAAGTTGAACAGATCGCCAAGGTCGAACAGCTGCTGTTGAAGGGACACAAAAAATCCGATACCAGAGGTCTGATACCAGATTTTCGGTAACTCAATTGCTTAAGTGAACAGCATTACCGGCAGTGCCGGGGCTTTCAGATGATTGGCGTCCCCACGGGGATTCGAACCCCGGTGTCCACCGTGAAAGGGTGGTGTCCTAGGCCTCTAGACGATGGGGACGCGTATCAAAACCTGAGTTGTCACCCTGACGGCCTAAGTCAGGAGTGGTGGAGCCAGGCGGGATCGAACCGCCGACCTCCTGCATGCCATGCAGGCGCTCTCCCAGCTGAGCTATGGCCCCACGAAACTGAGAACGAAATGATAGCGGCCTGTTAATGTCCGCGCAAGTGCTTTTTCATTTCGCATGAGACGCAGCGTGCGCGGGCACGCTGTGCGTCTGCAAGTCAGTTGACGCCGTGCAGGTCGCGCAGCTGCGTCTGCCGTGCTCCGAAGTAGGCGGCCAGGTCGGCAATGTCCTGATCGCTCAACGCGGTGGCCTGCGCCGTCATCAACGGGTGCTGGCGATCGCCGCTGCGGTAGGCCTGCAAGGCGTGCGCAAGATAATCGCCGTACTGGCCGCCGAGCTTGGGATAGCTGGGGTCGATGGGGGCGTTGCCGTCGGCGCCGTGGCAATCGATGCAGCTCTGGCCGGTGGCCTTGCCTTTCGCGTGCGCCAGTTTGTCGCCGGCGTCGGCGCGCCCGGCCGGCAGGCCGGCAGACGAGCCGGAGCCATGTTCGCCGCTGGCGTGGCCGGCATCGCCGGCGGAATGATCGGTGGACTCAACCTGGGATTGGGAGCAGGCCGCCAACATCAGGGCAGCGACCAGGGCGATGGCTAGACGCGGAGCGTGCAGGGCGTTCGGCATGTGGGCGCTTATTTGAGGGTGGACAGGTAGGCGGAGATATCGGCGATGTCCTGCTCGGAAAAGCTCTGCGCCTGCGCTTGCATGGTGGGATGCTTGCGTTTGCCCTGGCGGTACTCGGTCAGCGCCTGGGTCAGATACTGGCTGGACTGGCCGCCGATCTTGGGCACGCGATAACTGGGATAGGCATTCTTGTAGCCGGTGACGCCGTGGCAGCCCTGGCAGGTATAGGCCAGCAAGCGGCCGTTGGACGGATTGCCGGTGGGCGCTGCGGGTGTGGCCACTGCCGCGGCGGGCGCAGGCGTGGCGGGTGCGGCTGGCGTGACTGACGGTGTCGCTGATGCGCCCCCAAACGGCAGGAAGACGACCAGAGCGAGACAAGCGGCGAGCGGCTGCGGGCGCATGGTTTCGTATCCGGAAGACTGATTGAACGTCCGCACGTGGGGGCGTGGCGGAACCGGTCCGAGTATGCCTGCGATTTGGCGCCGCGCAAACGGGGTGAATACGCGAACTTGAACAGACCATGACCTTTGGCGCATTGGCGACATGATCGTTCGGGTGGTCTACTTGCCTACAACACCTGTTCACGCATCCACTAGGACACGACGATGTCGCCACTCTCCTTCTTGCCGGGCCGCAGCGGAACCTGCGCCGCTGCATTGTTGATCACCACGAGCCTGTTATTGGGCGGCTGCAAGGCGGGAGATGGCGAGGCCAAGGCCGCCGAGGAGAAGAAAACCGTCGATGCGGTACCGGTGGAAATTGCCAAGGCCGCACGCCGTGCGGTGGCGGCCAGCTACACCGGCACCGCCGCCCTGGAGCCGCGTGCCGAAGCGCAGGTGGTGGCCAAGACTTCCGGCGTTGCATTGGCGGTGATGGTGGAAGAGGGCCAGAAGGTGTCCGCGGGTCAGGCCCTGGTTCGCCTGGATCCGGACCGTGCGCATCTGGCGGTGGCGCAAAGCGAAGCGCAGCTGCGCAAACTGGAGAACAGTTACCGCCGTGCCACCCAGTTGGTGGGGCAGCAGCTGGTCAGTGCCGCCGATGTCGACCAGCTCAAGTTCGATGTCGAAAACAGCCGCGCGCAGCATCGCCTGGCATCGCTGGAGCTGTCCTACACCACGGTGCAGGCGCCGATTTCCGGGGTGATCGCCTCGCGCTCGATCAAGACCGGCAACTTCGTGCAGATCAATACGCCGATCTTCCGCATCGTCGACGATTCGCAGCTGGAGGCCACGCTCAACGTGCCCGAGCGCGAACTGGCCACGCTCAAGTCCGGCCAGCCGGTGACCTTGCTGGCCGATGCCTTGCCCGGTCAGCAGTTCATCGGCAAGGTCGACCGCATTGCGCCGGTGGTGGATTCGGGCAGCGGCACCTTCCGGGTGATCTGTGCGTTCGGCCAGGGCGCCGAAGCGCTGCAGCCGGGCATGTTCGGGCGCATCCGCATCGACTACGACCAGCGCAAGGACGCGTTGGTGATTCCGCGCCTGGCGCTGCTGGACGATGGCGAGCCGGCGGTGTTCGTGGTGCGTAACGGCAAGGCCAGCCGGGTGCCGGTGAAACTTGGTTATGCCGAAGGCCCGTGGCTGGAAGTGCGGCAAGGGCTGAAGGAAGGCGACCAAGTGGTGACCGCCGGCAAAGTGGCGCTGCGTGATGGCACTACGGTGCAGGTCATCGGCCAGCCCGACCGCAAGCCGGTTGCGGCGGCGGCACCGGCAGCCGATAGCGACGGGAAACGCTCATGAGCGATCACGGCAACCCGCACGCACCCGTGCACGACCCGCATGCCCCCTTGCCTGGCGGCGGCGGTCTGGTGGCCTTCGCCACGCGGCGGCGCGTGACCATCGCGATGATCACCGTAACCATGCTGCTGTTCGGGCTGATCGCGCTGCGCAGTCTCAAGGTCAACCTGTTGCCGGACCTGAGCTACCCCACGCTGACCGTGCGCACCGAATACACCGGCGCGGCGCCAGCGGAAATCGAAACGCTGGTGACCGAGCCGGTGGAAGAAGCCGTCGGCGTGGTCAAGAACCTGCGCAAGCTCAAGTCGATCTCGCGCACCGGGCAGAGCGACGTGGTGCTGGAGTTCGCCTGGGGCACCAACATGGACCAGGCCAGCCTGGAAGTGCGCGACAAGATGGAAGCCCTGTCGCTGCCGCTGGAGACCAAGCCGCCGGTGCTGCTGCGCTTCAATCCATCCACCGAGCCGATCATGCGGCTGGCGCTGTCGCCCAAACAGGCGCCGGCCTCCGACAACGATGCGATCCGCCAGCTCACCGGGCTGCGTCGCTACGCCGATGAAGACCTGAAGAAGAAGCTCGAACCGGTGGCCGGCGTGGCCGCGGTCAAGGTCGGCGGCGGGCTGGAAGACGAGATCCAGGTCGATATCGATCAGCAGAAACTGGCGCAGCTCAACCTGCCGATCGACAACGTGATCACCCGGCTCAAGGAGGAGAACGTCAATATCTCCGGCGGCCGGCTGGAGGAAGGCTCGCAGCGGTATCTGGTGCGCACGGTCAACCAGTTCGTGGATCTGGACGAGATCCGCAACATGCTGGTGACCACGCAAAGCAGCAGCGGCAGCGCCGCGGAAGCGGCGATGCAGCAGATGTATGCGATTGCCGCATCCACCGGGTCGCAGGCGGCGCTGGCGGCGGCGGCCGAGGTGCAGAGCACCTCGGCGGCGTCCAGCAGCAGCATCGCCGGCGGCATGCCGGTGCGATTGAAGGATGTGGCCGAGGTCCGCCAAGGCTACAAGGAACGCGAGGCGATCATCCGCCTGGGCGGCAAGGAAGCGGTGGAGCTGGCGATCTACAAGGAAGGCGATGCCAATACCGTGTCCACCGCCGCGGCGCTGCGCAAGCGGCTGGAGCAGTTGCAGGCGACCGTGCCCGGCGATGTGGAGATCACCACCATCGAGGACCAGTCGCACTTCATCGAGCACGCGATCAGCGACGTCAAGAAGGATGCGGTGATCGGCGGCGTGCTGGCGATCCTGATCATCTTCCTGTTCCTGCGCGATGGCTGGAGCACCTTCGTGATCAGCCTGTCGTTGCCGGTGTCGATCATCACCACGTTCTTCTTCATGGGCCAGTTGGGCCTGAGCCTCAACGTGATGTCGCTGGGCGGGCTGGCACTGGCCACCGGGCTGGTGGTGGACGATTCGATCGTGGTGCTGGAAAGCATTGCCAAGGCGCGCGAGCGTGGCCTAAGCGTGCTGGATGCGGCAATCGCCGGCACCCGTGAAGTCAGCATGGCGGTGATGGCGTCCACATTGACCACGATCGCGGTGTTCCTGCCGCTGGTGTTCGTCGAGGGCATCGCCGGGCAGCTGTTCCGCGACCAGGCGCTGACCGTGGCGATCGCGATCGCGATCTCGCTGGTGGTGTCGATGACGCTGATCCCGATGCTGAGTTCGCTCAAGGGGGCGCCGCCGATGGCATTCCCGGACGAGCCGAGCCATCCGCAGTGGCAGCCGCAGCAGCGCTGGCTCAAGCCGGTGGCTGCCGGCCGGCGCGGGGCCGGCGCGAGCGTGCGCTACGCGTTCTTCGCGGTGGCGTGGGCGGTGGTCAAGCTGTGGCGCGGCATCGCACGGGTGGTATCGCCGGTAATGCGCAAGGCCAGCGACCTGGCGATGGCGCCGTATGGCCGCGCCGAGCGTGGTTATCTGGCGATGCTGCCGGCGGCATTGCGGCGGCCCGGCCTGGTGCTGGGACTGGCGGCCGCCGCATTTATCGGCACCGTGTTGCTGGTGCCGATGCTGGGTGCGGATTTGATTCCGCAGCTGGCGCAGGACCGCTTCGAAATGACGGTGAAGCTGCCTTCCGGCACGCCGCTGGCGCAGACCGACGCACTGGTGCGCGAGTTGCAGCTGGCGCACGACAAGGATCCGGGCATCGCCTCGTTGTATGGGGTGAGCGGCAGCGGTACGCGGCTGGATGCCAACCCCACCGAGAGCGGCGAGAACATCGGCAAGCTCACCGTGGTGATGGCCGGCGGCGGCAGCCCGGAAGTGGAAGCGGCGGCCACCAGGCGACTACGCAGCAGCATGGTGGACCATCCGGGAGCGCAGGTGGATTTTGCACGGCCAGCATTGTTCAGTTTCTCCACGCCGCTGGAAGTGGAGCTGCGCGGGCAGGATCTGGGCGAGCTGGAACGTGCCGGGCAGAAACTGGCGGCGATGCTGCGGGCCAATGGCCATTACGCCGACGTCAAGTCGACGGTGGAAGAGGGCTTCCCGGAAATCCAGATCCGTTTCGATCAGGAACGCGCCGCTGCGTTGGGGCTGACCACCCGCCAGATCGCCGATGTCATCGTCAAGAAGGTGCGCGGCGATGTGGCCACGCGCTACAGCTTTCGCGATCGCAAGATCGATGTGCTTGTGCGTGCGCAACACAGCGACCGCGCCAGTGTGGATGCGATCCGCCAGCTGATCGTCAACCCGGGCAGCAGCCGGCCGGTGCGTCTGGCGGCGGTGGCCGAGGTGGTGGCGACGACCGGGCCGAGCGAGATCCATCGCGCCGATCAGACCCGCGTGGCGATCGTGTCGGCCAGCCTGCATGACATGGATCTGGGCGGCGCGGTGCGCGAGGTCGAATCGATGGTGCGCAACGATCCGCTGGCCGCCGGCGTGGGCATGCATATCGGCGGGCAGGGCGAGGAACTCGCGCAATCGGTGAAGTCGCTGTTGTTCGCGTTCGGTCTGGCGATCTTTCTGGTCTATCTGGTGATGGCCTCGCAGTTCGAATCGCTGCTGCATCCGTTCGTCATCCTGTTCACCATTCCGCTGGCGATGGTCGGCGCGGTGCTGGCCTTGCTGATGACCGGCAAGCCGGTGTCGGTGGTGGTGTTCATCGGCTTGATCCTGCTGGTGGGGCTGGTGACCAAGAACGCGATCATCCTGATCGACAAGGTCAACCAACTGCGCGAGGAAGGCGTGCCCAAGCGCGAGGCCTTGATCGAAGGCGCGCGTTCGCGCTTGCGGCCGATCGTGATGACCACGCTGTGCACCTTGTTCGGCTTCCTGCCGTTGGCGGTGGCGATGGGCGAGGGCGCCGAGGTGCGCGCGCCGATGGCGATCACCGTGATCGGTGGGTTGCTGGTGTCCACGCTGCTGACCCTGCTGGTGATCCCGGTGGTGTACGACCTGCTGGACCGTCGCGCCGATGCGTACTACCTGGAGCGTGGCCGGCGCACGGCCGGCCAACGTGCGCAGGCGACCGGTAACTCCGACGGGCTGGAGGCGCTATGAGCGTTGCCGCCTTCAGCATCCGTCGGCCGGTCACCACCATCATGTGCTTCGTCTCGCTGGTGGTGGTGGGGCTGATTGCCGCGTTCCGGCTGCCGCTGGAGGCGCTGCCGGACATTTCCGCACCGTTCCTGTTCGTGCAATTGCCGTACACCGGCTCCACCCCGGACGAGGTGGAACGCAACCTGGTGCGGCCGGCCGAAGAGGCGCTGGCGACGATGACCGGCATCAAGCGCATGCGCTCGACCGCCACCGCAGACGGCGCCAACATCTTCATCGAGTTCTCCGACTGGGACCGCGACATCGCCATCGCCGCATCGGATGCGCGCGAGCGGCTGGATGCCATCCGCGACGATTTTCCGGAAGATCTGCAGCGCTTCCACATCTACAAATGGTCCAGCAGCGACGAACCGGTGCTGAAGGTACGCCTGGCCAGCCAGACCGATCTGACCGGCGCGTACGACATGCTCGACCGCGAGTTCAAGCGGCGCATCGAACGGATTCCCGGCGTGGCCAAGGTGGAGATCTCCGGCGCACCGCCGAACGAAGTGGAGATCGCCATCGCACCGGACCGGCTCACCGCGCACGACCTCAGCCTCAATGATTTGAGCGAGCGCCTGGGCAAGCTCAATTTTTCGGTGTCGGCAGGCCAGATCGACGACAACGGCCAGCGCATTCGGGTACAGCCGATCGGCGAGCTACGCGACCTGCAGGAACTGCGCGACCTGGTGCTCAATGCCAAGGGGCTGCGGTTGGCCGATATCGCGCAGGTGCGGTTGAAGCCGACGCGGATGAATTACGGCCGTCGCCTGGATGGGCGCCCGGCGATCGGGCTGGACATCTACAAGGAGCGCAGCGCCAACCTGGTGGATGTGTCCAAGGCGGCGTTGAAGGAAGTCGAGGACATCCGCGCCGAACCTGCGATGCGCGATGTGCAGATCAAGGTGATCGACAACCAGGGCAAGGCGGTGACTTCGTCGCTGGCGGAACTGGCCGAAGCCGGCGCGGTCGGCCTGTTGTTGTCGATCACGGTGCTGTTCTTCTTCCTGCGCCACTGGCCATCGACGCTGATGGTGACGCTGGCGATTCCGATCTGCTTTGCGATCACGCTGGGCTTCATGTACTTCGTCGGCGTCACGCTCAACATCCTGACCATGATGGGCCTGCTGCTGGCGGTCGGCATGCTGGTCGACAACGCGGTGGTGGTGGTGGAAAGCATCTACCAGGAACGCGAGCGCATGCCCGGTCAACCGCAGCTGGCGGCCCTGCTCGGCACGCGCAGCGTGGCGATCGCGCTCAGCGCTGGCACCTTGTGCCATTGCATCGTGTTCGTGCCGAACCTGTTCGGCGAGACCAACAACATCAGCATCTTCATGGCGCAAATCGCGATCACCATTTCAGTGTCGCTGCTGGCCTCGTGGCTGGTGGCGATCAGCCTGATTCCGATGTTGTCGGCGCGCATGAAGACGCCGCCGATGGTGAGCTCCGAGCGCGGCGTGATTGCGCGGCTGCAGCGCCGTTATGCCAAGGTGCTGGCATGGACGCTGGCCCATCGCGGCTGGAGTGTGGCCGGCATCGTGTTGGTCAGTGCGATCAGCCTGGTGCCGATGAAGTTGACCAAGGTCGACATGTTCGGCGGCGATGGCGGCAACGAGGCTTTCATCCAGTATCAGTGGAAAGGCTCGTACACGCATGAGCAGATGGGTGAGGAAGTGGGGCGGGTCGAGCATTACCTGCAGGCCAATCGCGACAAGTACCACATCACCCAGATCTATTCGTGGTTCAGCGAAGCGGAAGGCGGCAGCACCACCGTGACTTTCGACGCGGGCAAGGTCAAGGAGCTGCCTGCGTTGCTGGAACAGATCCGCAAGGCCTTGCCGCGATCGGCGCGTGCGGACTACAGCATCGGCAATCAGGGCGATGGCGGCAGCGGCAATCAAGGCGTGCAGGTGCAGTTGGTCGGCGACTCGACTCAGGCCTTGCAGGCCCTGGCCGACGATGTGATGCCGCTGCTGGCGCAGCGCAAGGAATTGCGCGACGTGCATGTGGACACCGGCGATCGCACCAGCGAGTTGGCGATCCGGGTTGACCGCGAGCGTGCGGCGGCCTTCGGGTTCAGTGCCGAGCAGGTGGCAAGTTTCGTCGGTCTGGCGTTGCGTGGCACGCCGTTGCGCGAGTTCCGCCGCGGCGACAACGAGGTACCGGTGTGGGTGCGCTTTGCCGGCGCCGAACAGAGCAAGCCGGAAGACCTGGCCAGCTTCACGGTACGCACCAAGGATGGCCGCAGCGTGCCGTTGCTCAGTCTGGTCGATGTGCAGATTCGCCCGGCCGCCACCCAGATCGGCCGCACCAATCGCCAGACCACGCTGACCATCAAGGCCAATCTGGCCAGCAAGGTCACCGTGCCGGAAGCACGCGCGGCAATGGAAAAGCCGCTCAAGGCGATGAGTTTCCCCGCCGGCTACAGCTATACCTTCGACGGCGGCGATTACCAGGACGACGGCGAAGCGATGGGCCAGATGGTGTTCAACCTGGTGATCGCGCTGGTGATGATCTACGTGGTGATGGCGGCGGTGTTCGAATCGCTGCTGTTTCCTGCGGCGATCATGAGCGGCGTGGTGTTTTCGATCTTCGGGGTGTTCTGGCTGTTCTGGATCACCGGCACCTCGTTCGGGATCATGTCCTTCATCGGCATCCTGGTGTTGATGGGCGTGGTGGTGAACAACGGCATCGTAATGATCGAGCACATCAACAACCTGCGCCGCCGCGGCATGGGCCGCACCCAGGCACTGATCGAAGGCTCACGCGAGCGCTTGCGGCCGATCATGATGACGATGGGCACCGCCATCCTGGCGATGGTGCCGATCTCGCTGACCAGCACCACGATGTTCAGCGACGGCCCGCCGTACTTCCCGATGGCCCGCGCGATCGCCGGCGGGCTGGCGTTCTCGACGGTGGTGAGTCTGCTGTTTCTGCCGACGATCTACGCAATTCTCGATGACATGAGCAACGGCGCAGCCGCGCTGGTACGACGTGCGCGCGGCGTGCCGAAGACGCCGCCGGCAAGCGTTGCGCTGGAATCGTGAGCCGCCAACCCTGCTGAAATTTCCCCGGCGTAAGGCATTCACCAGCGCATGAGGCCTTGAGTGACAAGGCGCAAAGCCCCTGTCCCGTTGGGGCGAGGAGGCGCGGCTTGCGCGCCATGGGCACGCGTTGGAGCGCCCGCGCCGCAAGCGTGGGCCGGGCGCGGGGCGCGGGGTTGGGGTGAGAGGGTACGGGTTGTCTGGGTACTGCTCAGTACACGGCTGCCATTCGCTGGCTTCGGTGAGGGCGACAGCGCGTCCGCGGACTGGCTCCTCGGCTCGGTCAGACATCCTGTCTGACTCGCCGCCGCGGCACATCCCTGTGCCGCTCTCCGCCAATCCCCGGCCGCGCTGTCGCTTCGGCGAGTCGTTTCCGCGACGTTGAGCGACGAAAAACGACAGCCGATTCAGTGGTCGATTTTTGGTGCGTGCCAATCATCCGCCACGTTCGCTGCACGTCCTCTGGACCTTGGACTTCGTAGCTCTCAGACAAACCGCCCAGATGCCAACTACTCAGAAGTGCACGGTTCCCAGCGCTCTCAATCCGCTGCCTTCAAGAGAGATGCGAAGAGGCCCCTGCCTCATTAGGCGGGGCAACGACCAAAGCTAGGTCGGGCATGCCATGCGGCAGTGGTTGCTCTCCGTTCCGCCAACACAGGAACATTCGAGAGTGGTCCGCGGGCGCCGGGGCAGGACCTTACACGACATGGCGCGTGTAAGAGTCCCCATGGATGGATTCACGGCGTGTCCTACCCCGGCGCCCGCGGGCCGCTCGCACGCATGAAACAAAGGCGCCCGCCAGCAGCCTTTCCTCAACCAAAAGCAAAGCGCCAGCAAACCGGGCTTTCCTCATTCAAAACCAAAGCGCCAGCTGATCAGCTTTCCTCAGCTATCCAGCTTTCCCGGCAACCTGGGTTCCAAGTTGCTGGATACGGCGGCCAGAGAATCAGCCCGCGCGTACCTGCCGCACGATCGCCGCCGCCTTGGCCGAGCTCTCCTTGACCTTGTCCCACTGGCCCTGCGCCAGCCAGTCCTTGGGCACCATCCACGAGCCGCCGATGCACAGCACGTTCGGCTGCGACAGGAACTCGGCCGCATTGGCCTCGCTGATGCCGCCGGTGGGGCAGAGCTTGAGTTCGGACAGCGGGCCGGCCAGGCCCTTGAGCATCTGCAAGCCACCCACGGCGGTGGCCGGGAACAGCTTGCACACGCGGAAGCCCAGGCCCATCAGGGTCAGCAACTCGGTCGGCGTGGCCGCACCGGGCACGGCGGGGATCGGCGCATCGGCGAGCAGGCGCGCCAGCGGCGCCGGCGTGCCCGGGGTGACCAGGAAGTCGGCACCGGCATCCACCGACTGACGCAGTTGCAGCTCGCTCAGCACGGTGCCGGCGCCGATCACGATATTGGGCAGCTCGCGCTTGAGCATGGCCAGCGCTTCGATCGCGACCGGGGTGCGCAGGGTCAGTTCGATCGCGGGCAGGCCGCCTTCGAGCAGCGCATCGGCCACGCGGCGCGCCTGGTCCAGCGTGTCCACGGTGACCACCGGCAGGATGCCGGCGTCGCGCAGCAGCTGTTCGGCGGTGTTCTGGGTCTGGGCAATCGTCATTTCAACTCCGTTAGACGGCGACCGCGAGGCGGTCGCGCAGAGGGAAGGGGAATCAGGCGTCCTTGGACTCGTGCGGTGCGGCGGCGGCCGCTGCATCGGCACCGAGTTCGTACTCGGCGTCGTAGCTCCACAGCGCGCCGTCCGGACGGGTCGGGCCGCAGGAAATCGAGATGGCGCCCTGGTCGGCCGGGCCAACCACCTGGCGGTTGATCGCGAACAGGTTGCGCCCCAGGTCGTTGCCCGCCACCGAGGTGTTGGGTGCGACCTCGCGCGATGCCCACTCTTCGGCCGAGACCAGCACTTCCAGCGTGCCGGCTTCGCCGTCCAGGCGCACGATGTCGCCTTCGCGCACACGCCCGATCGGCCCGCCGCGTGCGGCTTCGGGCGTCATATGGATCGCCGCCGGGAACTTGCCCGAGGCACCGGACAGACGGCCGTCGGTGACCAAGGCCACGCGCCGGCCCTGGTTCTGCAACAGGCCCAGCAACGGCGCCATCGAATGCAGTTCCGGCATGCCGTTGGCACGCGGGCCCTGGTAACGCAGCACCACCACGAAATCGTGCGGCAGCACGCCGGCGGCATGCAGCTTGTTGAGCACCTGCGGCGTATCGATCACCACTGCCGGCGCTTCGATCGTGCGGTGCTGCGGTTTGACTGCCGACAACTTGATCAGCGAACGGCCCAGGTTGCCGCGCAGCAGGCGCAGGCCGCCCTGCGATTCGAATGCGGCGCTGACCGGCCGCGCCACGCTGTCGTCGGCGGTGGTCGCAGTGCCGGGCACATAGACGACCTTGCCGTCCTGCAGGCGCGGCTCGTTGGCGTAGGCGCGCATGCCGCCTTCGACCACGGTGGGCAGGTCGTCGTGCATCAGCCCGGCGTCCATCAGCTCGCGGAACACGAAGGCGGTGCCGCCCGCGGCCTGGAAGCGGTTCACGTCGGCTTCGCCGTTGGGGTAGATGCGGGTCAGCAACGGCACGGTCTGCGAGATCAGATCCATGTCGTCCCAGGTCAGCACGATGCCGGCCGCACGCGCCACCGCAATCCAGTGGATGGTGTGATTGGTCGAACCACCGGTGGCCATCAGCGCGACCACGGCATTGACGATGGCACGCTCGTCGATCAGGCGACCGAACGGACGGAAGTCCTGGCCCAGCGCGGAGATTGCCAGCGCACGCGCGGTGCCCTCACGGGTCAGCGCATCGCGCAACTGCAGTTCCGGGTTGACGAACGAGGCACCGGGCAGCTGCACGCCCATCGCCTCGAGCAACACCTGGTTGGAATTGGCGGTGCCGTAGAAGGTGCAGGTACCGGCCGAGTGATAGGAGGACGACTCGGCTTCCAGCAATTCGGCGCGGGTGGCTTCGCCGGCGGCGTAGCGCTCGCGCACCTCGGCCTTCTGCTTGTTCGGAATGCCCGGCGTCATCGGGCCGGCCGGCATGAACAGCGCCGGCAGATGCCCGAACGCCAGCGCGCCGATCAGCAGGCCCGGCACGATCTTGTCGCACACGCCCAGGTAGACCACGCTGTCGAACATGTCGTGGCTCAGGCCGATCGCCGCGGCCTGGGCGATGTTGTCGCGCGAGAACAGCGACAGCTCCATGCCGGCGCGGCCCTGGGTCACGCCGTCGCACATCGCCGGCACGCCGCCGGCGACCTGCGCGGTGGCACCGAGCGTACGCGCGGTGTCGCGGATCAACTGCGGGTAATGCTCGAACGGCTGGTGTGCCGACAGCATGTCGTTGTAGGCGGTGATGATGCCCAGGTTGGGCGTGGCCGCACCGCGCAGGCGCGACTTGTCGGTCGGCTCGGACGCGGCGAAACCATGCGCCAGGTTGCCGCAGCTCAAACGGCTACGGAACGGACCCTCGCGCAGGGCGGCATCGAGACCGGCCAGATACGCCGCGCGCGACGGCGCGCTGCGCTTGCGGATACGGTCGGTGACAGCTTGGATGTTCGGATGCAGGCTCATTGGCTACCGGCTATGAGAAACGGGGAAGGTAATCACGCTGTTCTTTTCGTAGATACCCGCACATGGATGTGCGGGCTCTTGCGAGGGACTCGCACCTAGGCACACCAATGAACCCGCAATTTCGGGCCCGGCGGCTGCAGCGCCACGCGGATCGGATACTCGCTGACATCGTCACCGGCCAATGCAGCCTGCAGCACGTCCAGCTTCTGCTTGCCGCGCAACAGCAGCAGGCGGGTCGGGATGGTGGCCAGTCCGGCCGGTGTCAGCGTGATCCGCAGCGGCCACTGATTCGAGCCGGGGCAGCCGGTGGCATCCAGCGACGCATACGGCTGCGGGCTGGACAGCGCCTTACTCAGGTCGGTCGAGCCCGGAAACAGCGAGGCGGTGTGTCCGTCGCCGCCCATGCCCAGCACCGCCAGGCACGCAGGTTCGGCGTGCGTGGCCTGCAGGTTCGCGGTGTGCACGCACTCGGGCAACTGCTTGCCTGGGCGCACCAGCGGGATGAAGGTGGCCGCCGGTGCGTGGGTCAAAAAGCTGTGATTGACCAGCCAGGCGTTGCTGTCCTGATCCTGCGGCGAGAGCCAGCGCTCATCGACCAGGCCCACTTCCACCCGCGACCAGTCCAGCGGACGGTGGGCGAGCGATTCGTACACCGGCGCCGGGGTGGTGCCGCCTGACAGCAGCATGCGTGCCTGGCCGCGGCGCGAAATCTCCTGTTCCAGCAGGTCGGCCATCTCGCTGGCCACCGCCTCGGTCCATTCGGCCGGGTCTTCGTAGCGCACCAGTGTGATGCGCGGATTGTCCTGCAGGTTCATCGTTGCTCCCCTGGATGCTGACGCTGCGCATCCACCGCATAGGCGGCGGCGCCGAGCAGGCCGGCATGCGGGTGCATGACCGCCAGCGACGGCACCCGCGACATAATCGCGGAGAAGCGTCCCTTGTGTTCGAAGCGCTGGCGGAAGCCGGAATGCTGCAGCGAATCCAGCACCTTGGGCACCAGCCCGCCGGTGAGGAATACGCCGTCCCAGGCGCCCTGCATCAACACCATGTCGCCGGCGATCGCGCCGAAGATGGCGCAGAACAGATCGATGGTGCGCGACGAGCGCGGGTCGCCCGCCGCCGCACGCGCGGTGATGTCCTTGGGCTGCAGCGGGCCCGGGTCGACCCCGGCGATCTCGCTGAGCGCGCGATGGATGTTGACCAGGCCCGGGCCGCAGATCAGGCGCTCGTTGGAGACCCGGCCGAACTGCTCGGAAAGGATCTCCAGGATGCGGATCTCCTCCGGCGTGCCGGGCGGGAAGCTGACATGGCCGCCTTCGGTTTCCAGCGGAAAGCAACGCCCGTTGCGGATGATCAGCCCACCCACGCCCAACCCCGTGCCCGGGCCGATCACGCCGTAGTTGCGCGGCTGATCGATCGGCGCCGGCCGCCAGCTGGCGCCGCCGACCTGCACCACGTCCTGCGGGCGCAGCAGGCTGATCGCCATGGCCTGCGCGGCGAAGTCGTTGATCAGGTGCAGGGTGCTGAAGCCCAGCATCGCCGCGGTGCGCGAGCGCGAGATCACCCACGGATGGTTGGTGATGCGCGCCTCGTCGCCGTCCACGCGGCCGGCCACGGCGAACACGCCCTGGGTGGCCTGCACGCCGATCTGGTCGAGGTAATAGCGCGCGGCTTCGCCGAGCGAGCCGAAATCGACCACCGCAAATTCGCGCGAGGTGTCATCCAGAAGCGGCACCGAGGCGTCGACGTCGGCCAGCGCGAAGCGCGCATTGGTTCCGCCGATATCGGCAACCAGCACCGGCTTGGAAGGAGCGGTCATGCGGTGTGTCCCTGTGCGTCGGTGGCCGGGGGCAGGAAGGGCGCCGCGGCATCGGGGCCCCAGCTGCCGGCCGGGTAGGGCTGCAGCGGCAACTGCGCGTCTTTCCACGCATCGCTGACGCTGTCGATCCACGACCAGGCCGCCTTGACCTCGTCGTCGCGCACGAACAGCGCCGGGTTGCCGTTGAAGGCATCCACGAACAGGCGCTCGTAGGCGATGCGGCGGTGCAGGCCGGTCGGCACCGACAGTTCCAGTTCCAGCGGCTGCAGTTCGATCGCGCCCCATTCCGGGCCGGCCAGGCTACTCATCAGGCCAAGCTCGATGTTTTCCTGCGGCTGCAGCTGGAAGGTCAGGCGGTTGGGCACCGCGTTCTGCCGGTCCGGGCGCTCGAACAGCCAATGCGTCACCGGCTTGAGCGTGACCACGATGCGGGTGGAGCGCTCGGCCAGGCGCTTGCCGGTGCACAGGTGGAACGGCACCCCGGCCCAGCGCCAGTTGTCGATATGCGCGGTCACCGCGACGAAGGTTTCCACGTCGCTGCCTTCCGGCGGGTGATAAGCCTGCGCCGGCTGGCCGTTGATGCTGCCGGCGGTGTAGCGGCCACGCACGCTGTCGTGGGCGGCATGCTCGGCGGTCATCGGGCGCAGGGCGCGCAGCACCTTGACCTTCTCGTCGCGGATGCGATCGGCTTCCAGCGAGGCCGGCGGCTCCATCGCCACCAGGCACAACAACTGCAGGATATGACTCTGCACCATGTCGCGCAGCGCGCCGGAGCGTGCGTAGTAGGCGTCGCGCCCGTCCACGCCTTCGCTCTCGGCCACCAAGATCTGCACCGACTCGATGTAGGTGCGGTTCCACACCGCTTCCAGCAACGTATTGCCGAAGCGCAGGGCGATCAGGTTCTGCACCGCCGCCTTGCCCAGGTAGTGGTCCAGGCGGAACACGCGGTCTTCGTCGATCAGCGCGCCGATCGACTGCAGGATCTCGCGGGCGCTGTCCGAGTCGTGGCCGATCGGCTTTTCCAGCATCAGCCGGTGCGGCGCGGCCAGCGCACCGCCCAGGGCCAGGCCCTGGCAGGTGCTGATGTACAGGCCCGGCGGAATCGCCAGGTAGCTCACGCACTGGCGGCTGGCCAGCTCGCGTACGGCATTGGCCACCGACTCGGCATCGCGCAGATCCACCGAGCGATAGTCGACCCGCTGCAGCAGCGTTTCGATCTGCTCGGGCGTGGCGATCGGCAGCGCGGCGGCCAGGCGCGGGCGCAGGACCTCACGGAATGCCTCGGTGTCGTGCGGCGACAGCGCCAGTGCGCGGATACGGAAATCCTCCGGCAGCAGGCCATCGACGAACAATCGCAGCAGGGACGGGAAGAGATAGCGCTGGGCGAGATCGCCGGTGGCGCCGAACAGGATCAGGGTGTTGTGCATGGACCGAATTTCAGATTCTGGAGACATCGTGATCAGCAGCTGGTCGGAAAGGCGCCGGACAGCCGGCGGTCGGTATGTCTGTTCCTGAGCGACACTGGCGTGCGCGCAGCGGGGGATGGACGCGTACGCCCAATCCCCGATTGTTGCAGCAAGTGGCCGTCAGCGGTTAGCGCCGCGGCGGTAGATCTGCACATGCGTGGCCGAATGGCGGGCCTTGCACGGTAGGCTGCACCGCTTGAGGCAGCGGCTTGGGTCGGTGGCGGCATGGTCCCTCCCGAGATCGATGTTGCCATGTGAAAACGATTACATGTCAGAATAAACCAATGCATTCGTTTGCAGGAAATTTCCTTGCAGGCACATGCGGCGTCACCGCCGTCGGGAGGGCCGAGGGCAGGGCGCACAACTTACGTTGAGGCCGAAGATGGCGAAAGTGCAGTTGGAAGGTGTCCGCAAGGTCTACGAGAACGGCCAGGTCGCGGTACAGGGTGCGAGCTTCGAGGTCGCCGATGGCGAATTGATGGTGCTGGTCGGGCCGTCCGGCTGCGGCAAGTCAACCCTGTTGCGCATGATCGCCGGGCTCGAGGACATCAGCGCCGGCACGCTGAAGATCGGCGAGCGCGTGGTCAACGACGTGGCCCCCAAGGACCGCGACATCGCCATGGTGTTCCAGAGCTATGCGCTCTACCCGCACATGACCGTGGCCGAGAACCTGGCCTTCGGGCTCAAGCTGCGCGGCCACCCCAAGCAGGTCATCGCCGAGCGGGTCAACAACGCCGCCGAGCTGCTGGGGCTGACCCCGATGCTCGACAAGCTGCCCAAGGCGATGTCCGGCGGCCAGCGTCAGCGCGTGGCGCTGGGGCGGGCGATGGTGCGCGAGTCGTCGGTGTTCCTGCTCGACGAGCCGCTGTCCAATCTGGATGCCAAGCTGCGCCACAGTGTGCGTACCGAGATCGCGCAGCTGCACCGCAAGCTCGGCACCACAATGATCTACGTCACCCACGATCAGGTCGAGGCGATGACGCTCGGCCAACGCATCGTGGTACTCAAGGATGGGGTGATCCAGCAGATCGACAGCCCGATGGCGCTGTACGACCGCCCGGCCAATCTGTTTGTGGCCGGATTCCTCGGCAGCCCGGCGATGAACGTGCTGCAGGGGCGCCTGGATGAGCAGGACGGCCTGCATCTGGTCATGGCCGATGGCTGGCGCGTGCCGCTGGGTGCGGCGCGGGTCGAGCGCAGCTGGTTCGGTCGCGAGGTCATCGTCGGCGTGCGTCCGGAGCATCTGCAGCCGTCAAACGACGCCGCGCTGGGCTTTGACGCGCGTATCGATGTGATCGAGCCGGTCGGCAACGAGATCTTCCTCAATCTCGACCGCGGCGGCCAGCCGCTGGTGATCCGGGTCGCGCCGCAGGCCCTGCCGGCGGTGGGGGAGCATCTGCGCCTGGCACTGCGCAGCGAGGCGCTGCACTTCTTCGACCCGGCCAGCGGCGAACGGCTGGCGCTGGCCTAGCGCGCCAGCCCCTGCACGAATGCAAGCGGGCGGGCGGCATGCGCGCCCGCCTGCAGCACGGCGTCGGCCTCCAGGGTCAGCTCCAGCGGCAGCACCGCCAGCGCGAGATCGCCCGCCACGCTGACCAGCGTGCCGACGGTGGCATCGCCCAGCAGCACGGCCTGGCCCGCCTCGGCCAGCGCATCGCTGCCAACGGCATCGACCTGCAGCAGCTGCAGCGCACGCTTGGCCTTGCCCAGAAAATGCGTCCGCGCAACGATCTCCTGGCCCGGGTAACAGCCCTTTTTGACGCTGAAGGCCTGCAGGCGATCCAGCGCCAGCTGCTGCGGCGTCCACTGCTCACGTTGCGCATCGGGCAGGCGCGCCAGCCCCAGTTGCAGGTCCGCACGGCGCCACTCGGCGTCCATGCGCGGTACTTCGATAGGTGCGATCAATGCCTCATCGTTCGCCAGCAACATCAGCGTGCGCGGCAGGGCAGGGCTGCCCAAGTCCAATTCGATACGCTGCGTTCCGATATCGGCCTGCGCGCCCTGGGCGCGGGCGGGCGCGGTAAGGCCGCCAAACGCCAAAAGCGCCGCCACGCCGATCTTGAGCTTGC
This sequence comes from Xanthomonas arboricola pv. juglandis, assembly GCF_001013475.1. GTDB lineage: Bacteria > Pseudomonadota > Gammaproteobacteria > Xanthomonadales > Xanthomonadaceae > Xanthomonas > Xanthomonas arboricola. Next base: position 1,215,061 of record NZ_JZEF01000001.1, read on the forward strand.
GTCGGAACACAAAACGGCCGAGTTGCGTTGCGATCTCGGCCGCATTGCCATCGGGCAACAGCATCAGCAGGTGGGTGTCGTCCTCACGCAGGAGTGCGAAGATGGCGATTACGCGCCCTTTTGCCGTCAACCACGCATTCCATTGCCACTGCCCGACCGCCAGCGCCTGTACGTCGTTGGCAAATTGCGCATGCGCGAACGCCACTGCATCCGTCCCGATCAAGCGGACGTATTGCATGTCGTGCAGGGAGCCAAAACCCTGTGGAATAAGATTCAGGTTGTCAGCCATGGAAGGGGAGGACTAAAATCGCAACGTTGTGAGACCACTATGATAGGCCATCCAACCCCCACCCCAGCGCAGGATTCCGAGACGCAGCCTTCTCCTCAGGAGCATCTTCCCGAGAAGCAGCCACTGCCGAAGGAAATTGGTGGACGCGACGGCCCCGAGCCAACGCGCTACGGCGACTGGGAAAAAAATGGACGCTGCATCGATTTTTGAGCAGCTTCTAGCCACAGCGGCCTAGTGCCGCCCAGCCGAGAAAACGAGCCCAGCGAATGGCGATCCGCGAACGTCCTCTTTCCCCGCATCTCCAGGTGTACCGCTGGCAGATACAGATGGTGACCTCGATTCTCAATCGAGCCACCGGCATCGTACTGTCCATCGGCGCGCTGGCGATTGCCGCCGCCTTGCTGACATTGATGCTCGGCCCCGACCACTGGAATTGTTTCCGCGAACACGCAGGCGCCTGGTACGGCCAGGTCTTCCTGTTCGGCTGGACCTGGTGCTTCGCGTTCCACCTGTTCGGTGGACTGCGCCACATCATGCAGGACTTCGGACAGGGCTATGCAGTGCGCTCGTTCGTCAGTCTTGGCTGGTTGTCGCTGATCCTGAGCTTCGTGCTCACCGCTGCGATCTGGGCCTATGTATTGCTGGCCGGAGGTGCCGTATGAACCGCTACCGTACCCCGCTGAAGAATGTGCGTGGCCTGGGTGCCGCCAAGACCGGCACCGAGCATTTCGTGGTGCAGCGCCTGACCGCCACCGCCCTGGTGCCGCTGTCGATCTGGTTCCTGATCTTCGTGCTGAGCCTGATCGGTGCCGATCACGCTGCGGCCAGCGCCGCCGTGGCCAAGCCCTGGAACGCGATCCTATTGGTCGGCTTCCTGATCGCCTCGTTCTGGCATGCGCAGCTGGGCATGCAGGTGGTGCTGGAAGATTACGTGCACAACTCGCTGCTCGCGCTTGCTGCGCAGACCATCGTGCGCTTCGTCGCCGTGCTGGGCGCCATCGTCAGCGTGTTTGCCGTGGCGCGTATTGCGCTGGGCATCAGCTGAGTCGTCCGCGACCAAACAGGAATCCATAATTCGATGTCCGCTTACAAGATTACAGAACACAAGTACGACATGGTCGTGGTGGGCGCCGGCGGCGCTGGCCTGCGCGCCACGTTCGGCCTGGCCCAGAAGGGCCTGCAGACGGTCTGCCTGACCAAGGTCTTCCCGACCCGCTCGCATACCGTGGCGGCGCAGGGTGGCATCTCGGCCGCGCTCGGCAACATGGGCGAAGACGACTGGCGCTACCACTTCTACGACACCATCAAGGGCTCGGACTGGCTGGGCGACCAGGACGCGATCGAGTACATGTGCCGCGAGGCGATTCCGGCGATTATCGAGCTCGAGCACTACGGCGTGCCGTTCTCGCGGACCGAAGAGGGCAAGATCTACCAGCGTCCGTTCGGCGGCATGACCACCAAGTACGGCGAAGGCCCGTCCGCGCAGCGCACCTGCGCGGCGGCCGACCGTACCGGTCACGCGATGCTGCACACGCTGTATCAGCAGTCGCTGGCGCATAACGCACGCTTCATGATCGAGTACTTCGCACTCGACCTGATCTTCGACGAGGAGGGCGTCTGCCGCGGCGTACTGGCGCTGGACATGGCCGATGGCAGCTTGCATCTGTTCCGCGCCCACGGCGTGGTGCTGGCCACCGGCGGCTATGGCCGTGCCTACTTCAGCGCGACCTCCGCCCACACCTGTACCGGTGACGGCGGCGGCCTGGTGATGCGTGCCGGCCTGCCGGTGCAGGACATGGAGTTCGTGCAGTTCCATCCCACCGGTATCTACGGTGCTGGCTGCCTGATCACCGAGGGCGTGCGCGGCGAAGGCGGCATCCTGCGCAACAGCAACGGCGAGCGCTTCATGGAGCGCTACGCACCGCATTACAAGGATCTGGCATCGCGCGACGTGGTGTCGCGCTCGATGACCGTGGAGATCCGCGAAGGCCGTGGCGTGGGCGAGCACAAGGATCACATCCTGCTCGACCTGACCCACCTCGGCCCGGAAGTCATCAACGAGAAGCTGCCCGGCATCGCCGAGAGCGCGCACATCTTTGCCGGTGTGGACGTGACCAAGCAGCCGATTCCGGTGTTGCCGACCGTGCACTACAACATGGGCGGCATTCCGACCAACTTCTACGGCGAAGTCGTGCGCAAGCAGGGCGACAATCCGGATGCGGTCGTGCCGGGCCTGTATGCGATCGGCGAAGCTGCCTGCGTGTCGGTGCACGGTGCCAACCGCCTGGGTTCCAACTCGCTGCTGGATCTGGTGGTGTTCGGCCGTGCGGTGGCAAACCGCTGCGCCGAGACGGTCAAGCCCAACCAGCCGCACAAGACGCTGCCGTCCGATGCCTGCGACAAGGCGCTGGGCCTGCTGGACAAGCTGCGCTACGCCAACGGCTCCACGCCGACCTCGGTGATCCGCGACAACATGCAGCGCACCATGCAGTCGGACGCAGCCGTGTTCCGTACCAGCAAGACGCTGAAAGAGGGTGTCGACAAGATGGCCGAGATCTTCGCCAGCTTCGAAGACGTCAAGGTCTCGGACCGCTCGCTGGTGTGGAATTCGGACCTGATCGAAACCTACGAGTTGAACAACCTGCTGCTCAACGCAGTGGCGACGATCAACTCGGCCGAGCAGCGGCATGAGAGCCGCGGCGCGCATTCGCACGAAGACTTTCCGGACCGCGACGACGTCAACTGGCAGAAGCACACGCTGGTCACCGTCGACGACAAGGGCAAGTGCGAGTTCGAATATCGTCCGGTGCACATGTACACGCTGAGCAAGGACGTGGACGTGGTCCCGCCGAAGCCGCGCGTTTACTGATCGATGCGCATGGATCGATCCGCTTTCGCGTTGCCTCTGCTGGCCGGCCTGTCCGGGTACCGCAGCCATGCACCGCGCCAGCCGGATCGCCCCATGACGCAGGGGCAACGCCGGCAAGCCGCCGGCGGTTGCGCCACCGCCGCGGCGGTGGCATCCGTCATCTTTACCTTCATGCGCACGGTGCGGTTGTTGTTCGCACCGCGCATCGCCTGAGCCAACGAGAGCAGCTATGGCAGAGTTCACCCTCCCCAAGAATTCAAAGATCGGCAAGGGCAAGCATTACCCTGCACAGGGCGCCAAGAACAAGCGCACCTTCAAGGTCTACCGCTGGGATCCGGATGGCGAAGCCAACCCGCGTACCGACAGCTATGAGATCGATCTCGACAAGTGCGGTCCGATGGTGTTGGACGCGCTGATCAAGATCAAGAACGAGATCGACCCGACACTGGCGTTCCGCCGCTCCTGCCGCGAGGGCATCTGCGGCTCGTGCGCGATGAACATCGACGGCACCAATACGCTGGCCTGCACCAAGGCGATTGCCGCCTGCGGCAAGGCCGAGGTGCCGATCTATCCGCTGCCGCATATGAGCGTGGTCAAGGACCTGGTGCCGGATCTGACGCACTTTTACGCGCAGTACGCGTCGATCAAGCCGTGGATCCGTACCCAGACCCCGCCGCCGCCGGATCGCGAGCGCCTGCAGTCGCCGGAAGACCGCCGCAAGCTCGATGGCCTGTACGAGTGCATCCTGTGCGCCTGCTGCTCGACCAGTTGCCCGAGCTACTGGTGGAATGGCGAGCGCTATCTGGGCCCGGCGATCCTGCTGCAGGCGTATCGCTGGATCATCGATTCGCGCGACGAGGACACCGGTGCGCGCCTGGACGACCTGGAAGATCCGTTCAAGCTGTATCGCTGCCACACCATCATGAACTGCGCGCGGACCTGTCCCAAGGGCCTGAACCCGGCGCTGGCGATTGCCGAGATCAAGAAGCTGATGATGGCGCGTCGCGCCTGATCGCAGGGCAGTGCGGCCCCGCGTTGGCGGGGAGATGGTTCACAGCGGCACCGGCCCTTGGTCTGGTGCCGCTGTCGTTTTCGGCGCCGGCAAGGCGAGCTGGAGAGTGAGATGGACGAACAAACCCTGCTGAAGAAACTGCGCTGGCGTTGCCGGCGCGGCATGCGCGAGCTCGATCAATTGTTCGGGCGCTATCTGGATCAACGCTGGGCGCAGGCTTCCGAATCCGAGCGCGCGGTTTTCCTACAGCTGCTGGATTGCGAAGACGATAAGTTGTGGCGCTGGTTCATGGGATACGAGGCCTGCCCGGATGCCGTCAACGCCGCACTCATCGCCGATATTCGCGCCATGCCGGCTTGAATGGCGGCCCTCGCGCGGGCTTGCTTGCGCGCTGGGCGTGCTGAGCGCGCTCGCATTGTGGGCACTCTGGCGGAGCGGGGCACCGCCATGGCTGGCGATGCTGTTGTCCGTCTATACGGTGTTGACCGGTGGACGATCGCTGCGCCTGCTGTTGCGCTCGTCAGCACGGGAAGTGATCGTGCCCTGGAGCGAAACGCCTGCCAGCGTTGACGGTGTGCAGGTGCAGGGCCTGCAGGTGGCGTGGCGCGGGCCGATCGCAGTGGTGGCGTGGACCGGCCTGGATGCACGTCGCCAACGCCTGCTTTTCTGGCCGGACACCTTGCCCGCAGCGCAGCGACGTGAACTGCGTCTGGCCGCTCAGGCACACGCCATTTCGTCCCGGCGGCCGCAAGTGGCACCATAGCGTCCCTTTCCTGGTTGAACCGCATGTTCAAACCTATCCCGGTTGCCATCGGCTTGCGCTACCTGCGTGCCAAGCGGCGCAATGGCTTCATCTCGTTTATCTCGATGGCATCGATCCTGGGCATCGCCCTGGGCGTGACCGTGCTGATCACCACGCTGGCGGTGATGAGCGGTTTCCAGAAGGAAATCCGCGACCGTCTGCTGCAGATGGCCGCGCATGCCACGGTCAGTGCGGACGGTGCGCCGATGCACGACTGGCAGCACGCGGTCGCGGTCGCCATGGCCGATCCGCGCATCGCCGGTGCCGCGCCTTACATCGAAACCGAATCGCTGCTGCAGGGCCCGCGCAAGCAGCCGGCGATCGTGCGCGGCATCGTTCCTGCCGAAGAGGGCAAGGTGTCGGTGCTGGCCAAGAAGATGCAGCAGGGGTCGGTCGACAGCCTGACGCCGGGCTCCTACAACATCGTCATCGGCAAGGAGCTGGCGATCTGGCTGGGCGTGGACATGGGCGACAGCATCGTGGTGCTGCTCAGCGATACCCAGGCCACGCCGCTGGGCGCGATGCCGCGGCTCAAACGCTTCACCGTCAGCGGAATCTTCGAGGCGGGCTACAACGAGATCGACCGCGGCCTGGCCGTGGTCAACATGCAGGACCTGGCACGCGTGCTGCGCATGGACGGCGTCACCGGCGTGCGTCTGCGCCTGCACGACATGGATCAGGCCTGGCCGGTGGCACGCGATCTGGCGGTGAAGTTGCACGGCCCGTACCGGGTCAGCGACTGGACCCAGGAGAACGCCAATCTCTACCACTCGTTGAAGATGGAAAAGACCGTGATGGGCATCCTGCTGTCGCTGATCGTGGCGATGGGCGCGTTCAACCTGGTGTCCTCGCAGGTCATGCTGGTCACCGACAAGCAGGCCGATATCGCCATCCTGCGCACCCTGGGCCTGTCGCCTGCGGGGGTGATGCAGGTGTTCATGGTGCAGGGTTCGTTGATCGGCTTCATGGGCACGATCATGGGCGTGATCGGCGGCATCGTGCTGACGCTCAACCTGGAACGCATCCTGGGTGTGATCGAGACCATCTTCAGCGTCAAGCTGCTGCCCGAGGACGTGTATTACATCACCGGCTTGCCGACCGACATGCAGATCCAGGACGTGGTGGTGATCACCGTCGTCGCGCTGGTGATGAGTTTCCTGGCGACCTTGTATCCGGCATGGCGCGCCTCGCGCACGCAGCCGGCGGAGGCGCTGCGTTATGAATGAGATCAGGGAATCGGCCATGCAAACGCCAAACCAAGCAGAGGCGGTGATCCGCGCCGAGGGTCTGGCCAAGACCTACGCCGAAGGCAAGATGCGCACGCCGGTGTTCGACGGTCTGGATCTGACCGTGGCGACCGGCGAAACCGTGGCCATTGTCGGCGCCTCGGGGGCGGGCAAGAGCACGCTGCTGCATCTGCTCGGCGGCTTGGACATTCCGACCTCCGGCGAGGTGTATGTGGCCGGCCGGCGCATGTCGGCGTTGTCCGATGGCGAGCGCGGCAAGCTGCGCAATCAGGCCCTGGGTTTCGTGTACCAGTTCCATCATCTGCTGCCGGAATTCACCGCGCTGGAAAACGTGATGATGCCGGTGCTGCTGTCCGGGAAAGAGGTGTCGGTGGCGCGGGCGCAGGCCTTGCAGTTGCTGGAATCGGTCGGGCTCGGACATCGCATCGAGCACAAGCCCAGCGAGTTGTCCGGCGGCGAGCGTCAGCGTGCGGCGGTGGCGCGCGCACTGGTCAACAAGCCGGGCTGCGTGCTGGGCGATGAGCCCACCGGCAACCTGGACGACAAGACCGCCGAGACCGTGTTCGAACTGATGCTGGAACTCAATCGTGCGCAGCGCACCAGTCTGGTCCTGGTGACGCACGATCGCAGCCTGGCGCGGCGCCTGGACCGCGTGCTCGAGCTGCATCAGGGCAAGCTGCGCGAACTGGCACCTTCTGCGGTGTGAGAAGCACTGCCTGGCCGTCGGAATTCCTGGCGGCTGGGCGGTGTTGAACCCGCGGTCTCAGATTGAAGATCCTGGGGCTGATTGCGGGTGCATTCGCGTGATGCACCGACCGGCGGTGGCCACAACATGCGCGCTCAGCACGCAGTGCTCGCGCGCTGCATCGCGTCGATGCTCGCGGTGACAGGACGCGCCGTGACAGGAAGAACGGTCGCCGCCACGGGCGTGGCGACGACCCAACGCATCAGGGAATGATGCGCAGCGCGCGCAGGCGCGTGAACAGTTCCAGGAACGATGCACGGCTGTCGTAGAAATCCGTAAAGCCCAGTTCGCGGCTCTTGGTCATGTCATTGACGCACTCGATCTCGCGGCCCAGGTCGGCATCGGTGTGCCACCAGGACGCCAATCGATTGACGTCGGCCTCCACCAGGCCATGCTGGCTGGCGATCTCGCTCCATATTGCCGGCGCGGTCTCGCTCAGGCGTGCCTCCAGCGGCTGCGGGGTCTCGGGGCAGGGCGCAGCGTCGAGCCCGAAGAAGTCGGCAATCTGGCTCCACATCCAGCGCCAGCGGAACACATCGCCGTTGACGGTGTTGAAGGCCTGATTGCGTGCGGCCGGGCTCAGGCCGGCCCAGGTCAGCTGCTTGCCGAGAAGGCCGGCATCGGTCAGGTCGGTGAGGCTGTTCCACTGCGCCTGCGAGCCGGGAAACACGAACGGCTGGCCGGTGTGCTTGCACAGCGATGCATACACCGCCAGCGTCACGCCCATGTTCATCGCATTGCTGCCATTGGCCATGCCGATCATGGTGTGCGAGCGATGCACGCTCCAGCCGAAGCCATGCTGCTCGGCGTGTGCGAACAACAGGTCTTCCAGCGTGTAGTAGAAGTTCTCGCCGGGCTGGCGCGGCTCGCTTTCGCGGAACGGCGTTTCCGCCTTGCCGCTGCCGTAGTTCTCGAACGCGCCCAGGTAATGCTTGGTACCGGTGACCAGCGCCATGTGCTGCAGCGGCGCATCGCTCAGCGCTTCGCACAGATGCCGCATCATCGCGCCGTTGGCTTCGACGTTCTCGCGCTCGGTGTCGCGCCGTGTCCAGGTGCAGAAGAACACGTGGGTGATCGGCAGGCCACGCAGCGCGGTGCTGGTGCTGTCGGCATCCAGCAGATCGGCCGCAAGCGGGATCACGCCGTCCTGAGGCAGCGGGCGCCGTGCCAGCCCATAGACGGTCCAGCCATCGGCCACCAGGACATTGGCGAGGTTGTAACCGGAAATGCCGGTCACGCCGACAATCAGTGCAGTGCCTTTACGCATGGGGGAAGCTCCTCAGAAACAGTGGCGAACATAACGCGGCAGTCATGAAATCGAGGCGAATGCAGGCTGATAGGGTTGCTGTGCGGCCAGCACACGCTGTCCTGCCTGGCGCATTGCACCTGCGTGGCAGCGCCTTGCACCGGCTGGATATACCACTGCAGGGGCAGCCTGATTCCTACCCCGCAATGCGCCGCTCGCTGCTGTGCCCGACGCAGGCGCTGGTCTAACTTGAGTCGGTGGATGGACCACGGCCGGGATGGCGACCGACAGCATGGATGCGTCAGCACAGGCACCGCCTACACCGCGGCGGATACCGACGATGACCGTGGCAGCGGCCTTGTTGCTGGGCATTGTGGTGTGCGCGTGGTCGCCTGCGCTGCTGTCGCCTGCGGTCTATGCGGCATGCCTTGCTGCAGCGGTGCTGGGCATCGGCCTCGGCACATGGCTGCGTCCGCGGTGGATCGTGTTGGTGTGGGCACTGGCCAGCGTGGTGTTCGGTTTCGGCCTGATGGGCTGGCAGGTCGCCGGCGTCCTGCAGGCACAACTGCGCCCGCAGGATGAAGCGCGGGAACTGACGGTGCGCGGGCAGATTGTCGAACTGCCGGTCGCCGAGCCACGACGCACGCGCTTCCAGCTGCGTGTGGATGACGATCCCGCACAGCCTGCCGCACTGCGCGGCAAGCTGCTGCAGCTGGCCTGGTATGACGACTTCGGTGCCGAGCGCATGGGGCCGCGTGCCGCGCTGCGCGCGGGCGCCGCCTGGCAGCTGCGGCTCAAGCTGCGTGCGCCACGCGGCTTGCGCAACCCCGGTGGCTTCGATGCCGAGCGGCAGGCACTGGCGCAGCGCATTGCCGCCAGCGGCTATGTGCGGGTGCCGGCTGCGGCGCGGCAGACCGCTGCACCGCGCGGTGTGGATGCCTGGCGCGAAGCGATGTCGCAGCGCATTGCCGACCGCGTGCCCGGATCATCGGCGCCTTACCTGCGCGCGCTCGCCTTGGGCGACATACGCGGGCTGGACGACGCAGCCTGGGCCACGCTGCGTGCGACCGGGCTCAGCCATCTGATTGCGATCTCGGGATTCCATGTGGGGCTGGTGGCTGCATTCGTCGCCCTGCTGGTCGCCGGACTCTGGCGAGCCTGGCCGGTGCTTGGAACGCGGATTCCGCGTAGCCATGCGGCGGCGGTCGCCGCCTTGCTCGGTGCCGCAGGGTATGCAGTGCTGGCGGGCCTGGCGCTGCCCACGGTGCGCACCGTGCTGATGATTGCCGTGGTCGCGTTGGCGCGGGTGCTGCGGCGGCGTGCCAGCACCGTGCAGATCCTCGCGCTGGCCTTGTTGGCAGTATTGCTGTGGGACCCGCTGAGCGTGCTGGTGGCGGGCTTCTGGCTCAGCTTTGCCGGGGTGGCCTGGCTGGTGTGGTGCCTGCCAGCGGACAATCGCGCGGTCGTGCGCGGCTTCCTGTCCGCCCAGACCGTCGCCACTGTCGGCCTTCTGCCGTTGACCGTCAGCCTATTCGGCCAGGCGTCGTTGGTGGGGCCATTGGCCAATCTGGTCGCCATTCCCTGGTGGACTTTTGTGGTGGTGCCGCTCGCCTTGCTGGGCACCGGGCTGGAAGCAGTGCTGCCGGGAGCGGGCGTGTGGGCATGGCGATTGGCTGGCTGGTGCTTCGAGCTGACCTGGCCGGGCCTGGTCTGGCTTGGGCAGACCTCGGTGGCGTTGTGGTGGGTGCCCGAGTCCGATGCGCTCGCGTTGGTCGCAGCCTTGCTCGGCGCGTTCTGGTTGCTGTTGCCGCGCGGCACGCCCGGCAAATCCATGGCGCTGCTGTTGTGGTTGCCGCTGCTGTGGCCGGACCGCGAGCTGCCCGCGGCCGGCGAGGCCGACGTGCAGGTGCTGGACGTGGGGCAGGGGCTGGCAGTCTTGGTACGCACGCAGCGGCATGCGTTGCTGTTCGACACCGGTCCGGCGGTGCGCGATGGCTTCGATGCCGGCGAGCGGGTAGTGCTGCCGGCCTTGCGCGCGCTCGGGGTGCGCCGCCTGGATGCCATCGTGCTCAGTCACGCCGACGCCGACCATGCCGGCGGCTATGCAGCGGTGCGTGCGGGATTGCCCGTTGCGATGACGGCGGCACCGCCACAGGCGCCACTGGACGTCAGCACCCGCTGCCGTGCCGGCCAGCAATGGGCATGGGATGGGGTGCGCTTTGGCTTCCTGCACCCCAGCGCCGGCTTCCCGTATCTGCGCAATCAGTCCAGTTGCGTGCTGCGCATCGAAACACGGTATGGAAGCGCATTGTTGCCGGGCGATATCGGTGAGCTCGTCGAGCGCCGCCTGCTGCGGGAACATGCTCCGGAGTTGCGTGCCGATGTGGTGGTGGTCCCGCACCACGGCAGCGCCGACGGCTCGCATGCCGATTTCATCGCCGCCACCGGCGCGCGGCTGGCGCTGGTGTCCTCCGGGCACGGCAACCGCTTCGGTCACCCGCGTGCCGAGGTGGTGCAGCGCTGGCAGGGCAGTGGCGCCGAGTTGCTCGACACGGCCCAGGCCGGGGCAATCCGGGTCTGGCTGGGCGCCGACGGCCTGCAGGTACGCGAGCGGCGGCGCTGGCAGCCACGGCTCTGGGATGCTGCGGAACGGCGGCGGTCGGCTGCTATCCTATCGACCAGCGAATAGGCGGCCGCGTTGCCGGAGGAATCGAATCGTGTTGGAGCTGGTCAAGGCAGGCGGTTGGCCGATGGTGCCGTTGCTGTTGCTGGGCGTGATCGCGCTGGCGATCGTGCTGGAGCGTCTGTGGAGCCTGCGCCGCAACGAGGTGACCCCGCCCGGTCTGGGCGGGGAGGTCCGCAACTGGGCCGCGCGCGGCAAACTGGATCCCAGCCACATCGAGTCGCTGCGGCGCAATTCGCCGCTGGGCGCCTTGCTGGCCGCAGCGCTGGACGTGCGCGGTCGTCCGCGTGAGTTGATTCGCGAGCGCATCGAGGACACCGGCCGGCATGTGGTGCACCGCATGGAGCGCTATCTGAATGCCTTGGGCACGATCGCTTCGGCCGGGCCGCTGCTGGGACTGCTGGGCACGGTGGTCGGCATGATCCAGATGTTCCTGGGCATCCTCGATCACGGCGTGGGCGATGTGAACCAGCTGGCCGGCGGCATCGGCAAGGCGCTGGTGTGCACGGCCACCGGCATGATCATCGCGGTACCGGCATTGATGGCGCATCGCTTCTTCAAGGGCCGCATCGCTGGTTACATCATCGAGATGGAGCAGGAAGCCACCTTGTTGCTGGACACGATGGACGGCCGCGTGGTGCCAGGCGCCGCGGCGCCGGTCGCGGCAGCTGGCAAACCTGTCATGGCAAAGGGCTGACGAATGCGCATCGGCAGTGACCGAAGCCAGGACGAGCCGCATATCGATCTGGTGCCATTGATTGACGTCATCCTTGTCCTCATCATCTTTTTCGTGGTGACCACGACTTTCGACGCACGCTCCACGCTGCAATTGCAGCTGCCGACCGCCAGCGACCAGCACAGCAGCACACCGCCACGTTCGCTGAGCGTGCTGGTCAATGCCGATGGGCGTTATTTCATCAACGATCAGGAAGTGCTGCGCTCGGACGTGGACTCGCTCAAGCAGACCATCGCCCAGCTCGCCGGCGACGACCGCGAGCAGACGGTGTTGATGCGCGCCGATGCACGCACGCCGTATCAAGCGGTGGTGACCGCGCAGGATGCATTGGGGCAACTCGGCTTCCGCCGCATCGCGATCGCCACAGCGCCTCAAGCCGGGGCGACACCCACGACCGGCCAGACCCGCACTAACGGAACCCGCCAGTGACCACCTCCAACGACCGCCCGGCGCCAGTTTCGTCCTGGCGCACGTACCGTCGCCTGCTGGCCTTCGCCAAGCCGTATCGCCTGTTGCTGGTCGCCGCGCTGATTGCCGCGCTGATCGAGGCGGCCGGCACGACCGGCTTCCTGGCGTTGATGAAGCCGATCACCGACGAGACCTTCATCTACAAGAATGCCGAAGTCAGTCGCTGGCTGCCGGTGCAGATCATCCTGTTGTTCGTGGTGCGCGGCGTCGCCGGCTACATCACCGATATGGCGATGGGCAAATCCGCACGCAGCATCGCGCGCGACCTGCGCGTCAAGGTGATGTCCAAATATCTGCGCCTGCCGGGATCGCGCTTCGATTCCGAACCGGTGCCGTCGATGCTGATCCGCCTGGGCTCGGACTCGGACCAGGTGGCGCAGGCGGCGGTGGATGCGGTCAAGGTGATGATCCAGCAGTCGCTGCAGGTGATCGGCGCGCTGGCGTTGATGCTGTGGCATAGCTGGCAGGTCACGCTGACCATCCTGGTGCTGGCACCGGTGCTGGCCTGGGTGATGGACAAGGTGGCGCGGCGCTATCGGCGCATCAGCCACAGCATCCAGGAAAGCGGCGCGCATTTGCTGCAGGCGGCCGACCAGACCTTGTCCAGCCATCAGGAGGTCAAGATCTACGGTGCCCAGCAGACCGAAATGGAGCGCTATGGCGCGCTGGCCGACCGCAATCTGCGTCTGGCGATGAAGGTCGAATCCACGCGTGGCATTTCCACCGCCACGGTGCAGATGATCGGCGCGATCGGCCTGTCGGCGCTGCTGTTCGTCGCCGGTGCCCAGGCACTGGCCGGGCGGCTGACCGCCGGCGACTTCGTGGTGCTGATGACCTCGATGCTGACGATCATTCCGGGCCTCAAGCAGCTCACCAATGTGCAGAACATGGTGCAGCGCGGCCTGGCCTCGGCCGAGCGCCTGTTCTCGGTGCTCGACAGTCCCGACGAGCCGGACCAGGGCGCGGTGCCGCTGACGCGCGCCAAGGGCCTGATCGAATTCCGCAATGTCACTGCACGCTATCCGGGCCAGGTGAACCCGGCCCTGGCCGAGGTCAGTTTCGTGGCGCAACCGGGCACGGTGACGGCGATCGTCGGGCGTTCCGGCAGCGGCAAGTCCAGCCTGATCAAGTTGATCCCGCGCTTCTACGAAGCAGAGTCCGGGCAGATCCTGCTCGACGGGCACCCGGTGCAGGCGTACGCGCTGGCCGATCTGCGGCGGCAGATCGCGCTGGTCGGCCAGCAGGTCATGCTGTTCGACGGCAGCATTGCCGACAACGTCGCCTATGGCGAAATGCGCAGTGCCGATGCCGGCCAGCTGGAACGCGCCATCCTGGGCGCCAACGCGATGGAGTTCGTCGCGCAATTGCCCGAAGGCCTGCAGTCGCATGTGGGCACCAAGGGCGGGCGCCTGTCCGGCGGCCAGCGCCAGCGGCTGGCGATCGCGCGCGCAATGCTCAAGGACGCGCCGATCCTGATCCTGGACGAAGCCACCGCGGCGCTGGACAACGAATCCGAACGCCTGGTGCAGGACGCCTTGCACAAGCTGATGCCGGACCGCACCACGCTGGTGATCGCGCACCGCCTGTCCACCATCGAGCATGCCGACCAGGTGCTGGTGATGGATCAGGGCCGCATCGTCGAGCGCGGCACCCATCACCAATTGCTGGAGCAGGGCGGCTTGTACTCGCACCTGCACGGCATGCAGTTTCGCGAACGTCAGGCATGAGCAAGCGCGGCACCCGCACGCCGGGTTACTGGTACGACAATGCGCCGATCCCGCTGTCGGCGCGCCTGCTGGCACCGGTCTACGGTGCTGCCATCGCGCTGCGACGCGCCCTGTATCGCCGCGGCTGGCGCAAGCGCCGCGGCGTGCCGGTGCCGGTGATCGTGGTGGGCAACGTCACTGCCGGCGGCACCGGCAAGACGCCGTTGACGATTGCCCTGGTCGCCAAGTTGCAGGAGGCCGGCTGGACGCCTGGCGTGGCCAGTCGCGGGTATGGCCGTGACGAATCGGGCACGGCACGCTGGGTCGAGGCGGACACGCCGGTCGCGCTCGGCGGCGACGAGCCGGTCCTGATCGCCTGGAAGACTGGTGCCCGCGTACGTGTGGACAGCGATCGCCTGGCTGCGGCGCGCGCCCTGGTCGAAGCGGGCTGCGACATCGTCGTCTGCGACGACGGGCTGCAACACTACCGGCTGGCCCGCGATGTGGAGATCGAAGTGGTCGATGGCCAGCGCCGCTACGGCAACGGGCGCCTGCTGCCGGCCGGGCCGCTGCGCGAGCCGGCTGCACGCGCACGCGACTGCGATTTCCGCGTGGTCAATCTGGGCCAGGCTAGCGCAGCAACGACGGCACCCGCGCCCGATGACGCCGGATTCGGAGAATGGCAGATGCGCCTGAGCATCGACAGTGTGCAACCGATGGATGGCAAGCGCGCTCAGCCATTGAGCAGGCTGGCCGGCCAGCGCGTGCATGCGGTAGCCGGGATCGCGCACCCGGAACGCTTCTTCGCGATGCTGCGCGCGCGCGGCATCGGCGTGGTGCCGCATGCCTTTCCCGATCACCACGTCTATCGCGCCACCGACTTCAGCTTCGGCAGCCGCCTGCCGGTGCTGATGACCGAAAAGGATGCAGTGAAGTGCAGGCCATTTGCCGACGAGTGGCTGTACAGCGTGCCGCTCAAGGCGGAGCTGCCGGCGGCGTTCTGGGTGAGTCTGCTGGATCGCCTGGACAAGTTGGCGAGTCGGCAGGGCGTTTGAACGCTGCGCCGGTAGTGGTGATCTGCGGCTTGGTTGCAGGGCCCTTGCCCAGCCACCGTCGCGGGACACGCCGCAAGTACGTCCTTGTAGGCTCTTACGCGGCATCCATGCCGCGTAAGGTCCCGCGACGTTGGGCGGGCAAGGACCAATCAAGATGGTCGGTGTGCCTGTGCGAGCAGTGCATGCAGCGGCGCGTAGTGCTGATGTAGGGCATCGCTGCTCAACTGAACACCGCGACTTCGCTCAATCACACCACGACATCATGCGATTCGGTTATCTCGTTTCTTCATCTCTTCCTGTTTTCCAGAGCGCGCACGCATGACTAACTCACCGCCTGCAGATTTCGTCGTCGCCATTCCCGCGCGCTACGCTTCCACGCGCTTGCCGGGCAAGCCGCTGCAGTTGATCGGCAATCGCCCGATGATCCAGCATGTGGCCGAGCGGGCACTGCTGGCCGGTGCGCGTGAGGTCTGGGTGGCCACCGACGATGCACGCATTGCCGAGGTGATCGAAGGCCTGTCCGGCGTGCATGTGGCGATGACCGGCGACGCGCACGCATCGGGAACCGACCGGCTTGCCGAATGCGCGCGGATCGCCGGATGGGAAGCCGATACCTGCGTGGTGAACCTGCAGGGCGACGAGCCGTTCGCGCCGGCCGCCGGCATCCGTGCGGTGGCCGAGCTGCTGCTGCACTCGGGCGCCGAGATGGCCACGCTGGCCGCACAGGTCGACGGCGCGCACGAACTGTTCGATCCGAACGTGGTCAAGCTGGTGCGTAACGCAGCTGGCGACGCCTTGTACTTCAGCCGCGCGCCGATTCCCTGGCATCGCGACAGCTTCGCCAGTCAGCGCGACAGCTTGCCCAGTGACGGGCAATGGCTGCGCCACATCGGGATCTACGCCTACCGCGCAGGATTTCTGCAGCGCTTTGCGGCAATGCCGCCCGGGATGCTGGAGCGCATCGAGTCGCTGGAACAATTGCGCGTGATGGAGGCCGGCTACCGCATCGCGGTGGCCTTGACGCCGGAGCAGTTTCCGCCCGGCATCGATACGCCGGACGATCTGGCGCGCGCGCAAACCCGCGTGGCAGCGGCATGAGGGTGCTGATCGTGTGTCTGGGCAATATCTGCCGCTCGCCAATGGGCGAGGGCGCCCTGCGTGCGCGGCTGGACGAGGCGCGGTTGTCGCGGCGGATCGAGGTCGATTCGGCCGGCACCGGTGACTGGCATGCCGGCGATCCACCGGACCCGCGCGCGATTCGCTGTGCACGCGGGCATGGCGTGGATATCTCCGGGTTGCGCGCGCGCCAGGTGCGAGGCGCCGACTTCGAACACTTCGACTGGCTGCTGTGCGCCGATGGCAGCAATCTGCGCGATCTGCAACGCATCGCCCCGGCGCCGCTGCGCGACAAGGTCGCGCTCTGGCTGCCCTGGGCCGGTGTGGAAGAGCGTGACGATATCCCCGACCCCTACACCGGTGGCATGGACGATTTCGAGCGTGCCTGGCAGCTGGTCGATACCGCTGCGCGCCAGACCGTGGCCAGACTCACCCGCAGCTAATCGGGCTTGGGCATAATTACGGTATGACTGCCCAGCTTACCCAGGAATTGCCGGAATTTCCTACCTGGCTCAATGCCAGGCCATCCACCCTGCAGGAGCATCGCGGGCGGGCGCTGGTGCTGGCATTCGTCAATGCCAGCTCGGTGTGGTGCGCCGAGCGCCTGGCCGAGCTGGCGCAGTTCCAGGCGCGCAGCCCCGGCCGGCTGCAGGTGATCGTGGTGCAGGTGCCGCGCTTCGACAGCGAACGCGAGCCGCAACGCGCGCTCAAGCAACTGCGCGGCCATGGCGTCAGTGCGCCCATCTTGCTCGACAGGGACTGGGAGACCTGGCGCCGTTTCGGCATCGACTCCTGGCCGACGCTGGTGCTGCTCGATGCCTACGGCCGCGAGCGTCAGCGCCTGGTCGGCGTGACCGGCGATCTCGACAAGGCGCTGGTCGCCCTGTGCGAAGGCCAGCAGCCGCCGTCGGATGCCGATCTGCACGGGGTGGCCGAGCGCGATCCCGAGCCGCGCCTGGAGCTGCGATTTCCAACCGGTCTGGCCGCCACCGAGGACCGCCTGTACATCGCAGACACCGGCCATCACCGCGTGCTTGAATCCACGCATGGCGGCCGCGTGCTGCGCCAGTTCGGCCACGGCAACGCGGACTTTATCGATGGTGGCGTCGGTGAAGCGGCGTTCCGGCGTCCGCAAGGCCTGGCGCTGGAGCGCGACCAGCTGTATGTCGCCGACACCGGCAATCACGCCCTGCGTCGCATCAACCTGCGCAGTGGGCAGGTCGACACCTTGTGCGGTACCGGGCGCTCCGGCGAGCCGGTCGAGGGGCCGCTGGCATTCGCCGGCGCCTCGGCGCTGAACTACCCGCAAGGCCTGGCTGTTGCCGACAATCAGGTGTTGATCGCCATGGCGGGCGACAACCGCATCTGGAGCTATGACCTGGGCCGCGCCGCATTGAGCGCACGCGCCGGCACTGGCGCGCTCGAGATTCGCGATGGCAGCGGGCATCTGGCCGCATTTGCACAGCCGGCCGGCCTGGCCGCGGTGCAGCAGGTGGCCTACATCTGCGATGGCCTGGGCTCTTCGATCCGCACCATGCAATTGCGTGGCGATCTGGTGCAAACCCTGGTCGGCGGGCAGGGCACCTGGCAGTTCGGCGACGAGGACGGCCCACGCGGCACCGCGCGGCTGCAGTTTCCGCAAGCCATCGCGCTGGCGGCCGACTCGCCGATGCTGTGGATTGCCGACACCGGCAACGGCCGCCTGCGCTGCCTGCGTCTGGGTGGCGGCGAACTGACCACGGTCGCGCTGCCGCGCCGCCTGCATGGCCCGGCCGGGCTGGCGGTCGCCGCCGGTGCGGTGTGGGTTGCCGAGACCGATGCCCATGCCGTGTTGCGCTACGACCTGGCGAGCGGCGAACTGCGCGATGTTTCGATAGAAGAATGAACGCAAGGCCCCAATCCGATTTCGATGGAAAGGCGTTTGCTGCGCAATTGAGCACCGCGCCCGGCGTCTACCGCATGTACGCGGGCGACGACACTTTGCTGTATGTCGGCAAGGCCGGTGCATTGCGCAAGCGCGTGGGCAGCTATTTCAACGGCACGCCGAAGAATGCGCGACTGACCTCGATGCTGTCGCAGGTCGCGCGGATGGACGTCACCGTGACCCGCAGCGAGGCCGAAGCGCTGCTGCTGGAAAACCAGCTGATCAAGTCGCTGTCGCCGCGCTACAACGTATCGCTGCGCGACGACAAGAGTTATCCCTACGTGCTGCTGACCCGCGAGCAGTGGCCGCGCATCGCCCTGCATCGTGGCCCGCGTGCCGTGCAGGGGCGTTACTTCGGCCCGTACACCGGCGTTACCGGCGTGCGCGAAACGCTGAGCCTGATGCACAAGCTGTTCAAGCTGCGCAGTTGCGAAGACAGCGTGTTCCGCAACCGCTCGCGGCCGTGCCTGCAATACCAGATCGGCCGCTGCAGCGCGCCCTGCGTGGAGCTGGTTGCCGCGCCCGATTACGCCGAATCGGTACGCCGCGCCACCATGTTTCTGGAAGGCAAGAGCGACCAGCTCGGCGAAGAGATCATGCAGTCGATGCAGCAGGCCAGCGAGGCGCTGGAGTTCGAGCGCGCCGCACGCCTGCGCGATCTACTTTCTTCGCTGCGCAGCATGCAGAACCGTCAGTACGTGGACGGCCGCGCGGCGGATCTGGACGTGCTGGCCTGCGCCACGCAAGCCAGCCAAGCCTGTGTGCTGCTGCTGAGTTTTCGCGACGGCCGCAACCTGGGCACGCGTTCGTTCTTCCCCAAGACCAATGGCGAAGACAGCGCGGACGAAATCCTGGCTGCGTTCGTGTCGCAGTACTACGCCGAACATTCGCCGCCACGCGAGATCCTGCTCGATCGGGAGATTCCCGATGCCGAGCTGATCGAAGCCGCACTCAGCACTGCCGCCGAATACAAGGTGACGTTGAAGTGGAACGTGCGCGGCGAGCGTGCCGGCTATCTGTTGCTGGCGACACGCAACGCACAGCTGACCCTGGTCACCGAACTCACTAGCCAGAGCGCGCAGCACGCACGCAGCGAGGCACTGCGCGAGATGCTGGGGCTGGCCGAGCAGGTCAGGCGGGTGGAGTGCTTCGACATCAGCCACACCATGGGCGAGGCGACGGTGGCCTCGTGCGTGGTGTTCGATGCCAGCGGCCCGGTGCGCGGCCAATACCGGCGCTTCAATATTTCCGGAATCACGCCGGGCGACGACTATGCGGCGATGCGTCAGGCCATCGAACGGCGTTTTCGACGCGCGGTGGAAGAAAACGGCGTGCTGCCAGATGTGCTGCTGATCGACGGCGGCGCCGGTCAGCTCGCGCAGGCGAAGGGCGCGCTGGCCGACCTGGGCATCGAGAATGTGCTGCTGGTCGGCGTGGCCAAGGGCGAGGAGCGCAGGGCCGGGCACGAGGCGCTGATCATGGCCGACGGCCGCGAACTGCGGCCAGGCGCAGCATCGCCGGCACTGCAGTTCATCCAGCAGGTGCGCGACGAGGCGCACCGCTTTGCGATCACCGGTCACCGCGGCCGCCGCCAGAAGGCGCGCATGACCAGCAAGCTCGAGGATATCCCCGGCATCGGTCCGCGCCGACGCGCGAGCCTGCTCAAGCATTTCGGCGGCCTGGTCGGGCTCAAAGCCGCCGGCGAGGCCGAGATTGCGCGGGTGGAGGGCGTCAATGCCGCACTTGCCGCGCGAATCTACGCTAACCTGCACGGGCTGGCGCTTCCCGATGCGGCAGGCGAGTCGAGTCCGTAATGAAGTTGACCATCCCCACGTGGCTGACACTGCTGAGGATCGTGATGATCCCGGTGTTGGTCGTGGTGTTCTACCTGCCGTACACCTGGACCAATTTCGCCTCCGCCGGCGTGTTCGCGCTGGCTGCCATTACCGACTGGCTGGATGGCTGGGTCGCGCGGCGTTATCACCAGTATTCGGCCTTCGGCGCGTTCCTGGACCCGGTGGCCGACAAGTTGATGGTCGCAGTGGCATTGTTCCTGATCGTGCAGGGCCACCCCACACCATGGATGGCGTTCTGGGCGGCGGTCATCGTCGGCCGCGAAATCGCAGTCTCCGCATTGCGGGAATGGATGGCCGAAATCGGCCAGCGTGCCAAGGTGCGGGTGGCAGTGATCGGCAAGGTCAAGACCACCGCCCAGATGGTTGCGCTGCTTTGTCTGCTGTATTCGGTGACGCCGGGGCAGATGCCCACGCACGAAATCTGGTTCGGCAACCTGATCTTCCGTGCCGGTTACTGGACGCTGGCGATCGCCGCATTGCTGACGCTGTGGTCCGGATTCCAGTACCTGCAGGCCGCCTGGCCGAGCCTGCGCGCCGACGAAAAAGCCGCGATCACCAGCAAACCGAAAAAAGTCGAAAGCAATAGTTGACAGCGATGCTGTTCGCTGTAGAATTTCGCCTCCCAAGCGGGAATAGCTCAGTTGGTAGAGCGCAACCTTGCCAAGGTTGAGGTCGCGAGTTCGAGTCTCGTTTCCCGCTCCAGATGTAGACAAGGCCCCTTGCCGGAGGTCTCGTTGTTTCAAGGCAGGATGCCTTGGGTTTGATGTTTCGGCCTGGTGGTAGAGTGGTTATGCAGCGGACTGCAAATCCGCGTACGCCGGTTCAATTCCGGCCCAGGCCTCCACATTGCATGCGTTGTTTCATGCGTCGGCAACGACGACAGGACTGGCGCAACGAAGTAACAAGCTGTACAATTTTGCTCCACGCGGGAATAGCTCAGTTGGTAGAGCGCAACCTTGCCAAGGTTGAGGTCGCGAGTTCGAGTCTCGTTTCCCGCTCCAAATTCGAACCCTGTATATCGAACGATATACAGGGTTTTTTATTGGCCGACGCTGGTGTCGGGCTAGCACTTGAGGCGGGTAACTATTGGCCTTCTTCTCGCTGACGTAGGGCAGCGTGCTTGATGCCAGATGTGCATTGCGCTTGGTGCACCGCTCGCGCCAAGTCTTTTGCCGCAAACAAGATCGCATCGTTGGCTTGGCACTGCGTGGATGCCGCGGTTGGTGCTCTCCAGACGCACGGAAGGGCACAGCGGCCTGCATCGCTGTGCAATGGCGCGCCGCTTCATCTCGTTCAGAGCTGGTCTTGGCATCGCTGTCCACGTCTATCGCAGCCGTGATCACCAATCTGCCCGCGCTGTTCCACCTCAGCCTGCGATGCACTGACGGTTGCGGTGATGTCCGAGACAGGGGATCCGGCTGAGGGCGCGCCATGCACTTGTAAGCGCGACGCGGAGGCTGGACTGCTCAACACAAGAGTGCTGCAACATCGCAGCGGGCAAGGTTTGCCTGCGCGTCGATGGCCTTGTGCGATTTGCAGCGCCATCAGAGTGTGCCCGGGGCGGGAATCGAACCCGCATAGCCTTGCAGCTGAGGGATTTTAAGTCCCTTGCGTCTACCAGTTTCGCCACCCGGGCATTGCGATAGCGTGCCTGATTGCGCGCCGATTGTGAATCGCCGCGTCGCCGATTCGCCGTACTGATGACCGGATGGCTGCCTGCGCTATGCTCCCACCGCGCAGGCGCGCAGCAACCGGCTGCGCACGATCGAAGGAACCGCATGTCCAGCACCACGCTACTCGCTCCGCAGCAGGCCCGCATCGCCGTGATTGGGTTGGGCTATGTCGGCCTGCCGCTGGCCGTCGCGTTCGGCGAGCAATGCGATACGTTGGGCTTCGACATCGATGCGCAGCGGGTCGCGCAACTGCGCGACGGTCACGACGCCACGCTGGAGCTGGACGACACCGAGCTGGCTGCCGCCACCCGGTTGCGCTACACCGCGAATGCTGCGGACCTGGCTGCGTGCAGCATCTTCATCGTCACCGTGCCGACGCCGATCGACAGCTTCGAGCAGCCCGACCTGGAACCGCTGCGAAGTGCTACCACGCTGATCGCCGCTGCGCTCAAACCCGGCGACCTGGTGATCTACGAATCCACGGTCTACCCGGGCACTACCGAAGAAGTCTGCGTGCCCTTGCTCGAAGCCGCATCGGGGCTGCGTTTCAATGACGACTTCTTCTGTGGCTACAGCCCCGAGCGCGTCAACCCGGGTGACCGCCAGCGGCGTCTGCGCGATATCCGCAAGATCACCTCCGGTTCCACCGCTGAAGCCGCCGATGCGGTCGACGGGCTGTACGCCAGCATCATCACTGCCGGCACCTGGCGGGCGCCGTCGATGCGCGTGGCCGAGGCCGCCAAGGTGGTCGAAAACATCCAGCGCGACGTCAATATCGCACTGGTCAACGAACTGGCCTTGATCTTCGACAAGCTGGGCATCGATACATTGGACGTGCTGGAGGCTGCCGGAACCAAGTGGAATTTCCTGCCGTTCCGTCCCGGCCTGGTCGGTGGTCACTGCATCGGTGTGGATCCGTATTACCTGATGCACAAATCCGAAAGCGTGGGCTATCACCCGGACCTGATCCACACCGCGCGCCAGGTCAACAACCGCGTCGGCCGGCACGTAGCCGAGCGCGTCTGCGGCATGCTGGCCACACGTGGCGTGGTGCTTGCGCAGGCGAGGGTGCTGGTGCTGGGCGCCACCTTCAAGGAGAACTGCCCGGACCTGCGCAACAGCCGAGCGCTGGAGCTGGTGCAGCTGCTGCAAGCCGCGGGTGTGCGGGTCGACACCTGCGACCCGTGGGCCGACCCCGCAGAAGCGCTGCAACATGCCGGCGTGCAGTTGTGCGAGCTTGCGGACGAAGGTGCGTACGATGCCGTCGTGCTGGCAGTCGCGCATGCGCAATACCGCGACTACGACACCCGGCGCATCGCCGCACTGGGCAAACCGGGTGCGGTGATTTACGACGTCAAATCGGTGTGGCCGCGCGAGGCGGTCAGCGATCGTCTGTAGCGCGGTCGGGCTGCTGCAGCCACTGCACCGCGCCATGCGCGGCACGTAATCCGCTGGCGAAGCAGGCGGTCAGCAGATAGCCGCCGGTCGGTGCTTCCCAGTCGAGCATCTCGCCGGCGCAGAACACGCCAGGCTGCGCGCGCGCCATCAGCTGCGCATCCAGCGCCTCCAACTGCACGCCACCGGCCGAGCTGATTGCCTCGGCAAGCGGACGCGCTCGCAACAGGCGTAACGGCAAGCGTTTGAGCGTACGCGCCACCAGCGCAAGATCGTCGCCCGCCTGTTTGCCCAGGTGTTCGTAGAGCAACGCGGCCTTGACGCCGTCGATGCCGACCTGCCGGCGCAGATGCTCGCTGAAACTGCGTCCCTTGCGCGGTTTTTCCAGTTCGGCGCTGACGCGTTCCAGCGAGCGTCCCGGGAGTAGGTCCAGACCAAGCTCGGCGACGCCATCGGCATCGATCTGCGCGCGCAGATCCGCAGCCAGCGCATAGATCAGGCTGCCCTCGATGCCGGTGGACGTCGCAACGCACTCGCCCTGCAACTGCTGCGGCGTGCCATCGCGATCCTGCCAGTGTGCGACCACGGGCTTGAGCGGCGCGCCGGCATGCCGCTGCACAAAATGCGGGCTCCAGGCGATGTCGAAGCCGCAGTTGGCCGGCACCAGCGGCGCCACTGCAATGCCGCGTTCCTGCAGCACGCCTTGCCAGCGACCATCGGAGCCGAGCTGCGGCCAGCTGCCGCCACCGAGCGCCAGCACCACCGCATCTGCGGTGCGTTCGACATCACCGGTGGGCGAGTGGAAACGCAGCGCACCGTCATGGCTCCAACCAAGCCAACGATGCTGCACATGAAACGTGACGCCCTGTTCCTTGAGTCGGCGCACCCAGCCACGCAGCAGCGGCGCGGCCTTGCGATCCATCGGGAACACGCGCCCGGAACTGCCGACATAGGTCTCCACGCCCAGATCGCGTGCCCAGGCGCGCAGCGCGTCCGCATCGAACTGCTGCAGCCACGATGCGACGGCCTCGCTGCGCTCGCGATAACGCTGCGCAAACAACGGCATCGGATCGGAGTGGGTGAGGTTCAAGCCGCCCTTGCCGGCAATCAGGAACTTGCGCCCCACCGAACCCTTGGCTTCGTACAGGTCGACCGCAAGGCCTGCCGCACCCGCCACCTCTGCCGCCATCAGGCCGGCCGGCCCACCACCGATGATGGCCAGCCGCCGCTTGCTCGCATCCGTCATTGCTCAGCCCTTCAGCGCGGCTGCACGCCGAGCAATTCCACATCGAACACCAGCGATGCGCCGGGCGGGATCACGCCGCCAGCGCCGTTGTCGCCATAGCCGTACTCGGGCGGAATCATCAAGCTGCGCTTGCCGCCCACACGCATGCCGGCCACGCCCTCGTCCCAGCCGCGGATCACCTGATGGCCGCCCAGCACGAACTGGAACGGCTCGGCGCGGTCGAGCGAGCTGTCGAACTTCTTGCCATGCTTGTCGGCGGCTTTTTCGTCGTACAGCCAGCCGGTGTAGTGCACGGTGACCAAGGCGCCCGGTGTGGCTTCGGCACCGGTGCCGATGTTGCGGTCGATCCGCTCGAACGTGGCGATGGTGCCGCCGGACGGCGGCAGGGCAGGCGCACAGCCCGCGAGCAGCAGGGCAGCACAAAGCGTCAACAGAAGGCGCATGGGATGGTCCAGCAAAGGGAGTGCGTCATTATCGCACCTGGCTCCCGGTATCATCGCGCCCATGGCCAAGCTGCTGCTCAATCTGCGCAATGTTCCCGATGACGAAGCCGACGAGGTGCGGGCGCTGATGCGCGAGCATCTGGTGCAGATCTACGAAACCCGGCCCAGTAACTGGGGCATCTCCGCCGGCGGCATCTGGCTCAGCGACGATGCCGATTACCCGCGCGCCAAGGCGCTGATGGATGCGTATCAGGCCCAGCGCGGCGCTGCGGCGCGTGCGCAGCGCCAGGATGCGCTCGTTGCCGGCACGGCCGAAACCTTCGGCGCGCTACTGCGCAAGCGGCCGCTGTTCGTGATCGCCACGTTGGTCGGCATGCTGGTTGTCGCCTCGCTGGTCCTGCTGCCGTTCCTGCTGTTGCGCGGCTGATCGCACCTGCGGCCGCATCGGCTTAAAATGGCCGCATGATCACCAATACCGCTGCCTACCAATTCGTTACCATTCAGGACCCGCAGTCGCTCGCCGACAGCGTCCTGGCACACGCCGGGCAGCAGGCCTTGAAGGGATCGGTGCTGGTGGCCGAAGAAGGGATCAACCTGTTTCTGGCCGGCGAAGCCGAGCAGATCGACGCGTTCTATGCGTGGCTGCAGGCCGATGCGCGCTTTGCACAGATGCGCATCAAGTACAGCCTGAGCGCGTTGCAGCCGTTTGCGCGGCTCAAGGTGAAGGTCAAGCCGGAGATCATCAGCTTTCGTCGCGACGATGCCTCGCCGCTGCAGGGCCGTGCGCCGGCGGTGACGCCTGCCACGCTGCGCGACTGGATGCGGGCAGGGCACGACGATCGCGGCCGCCCGCTGGTGCTGCTGGACACGCGCAATGCCCAGGAAGTGGCGTACGGCACGTTCCAGGGCGCGTTGACGCTGCCGATCGACAAGTTCACCGACCTGCCGGCTGCGCTGGAAGCGCATCGCGCTGCGTTGGCCGACGCCACCGTGGTCAGCTTCTGCACCGGCGGCATTCGTTGCGAGAAGGCGGCGCTGTGGATGCAGGCCGACGGCATGGACAACGTGCTGCAGCTCGACGGCGGCATCCTCGGCTATTTCGAAGAGGTCGGGGGCGAAGGCTACGATGGCCGCTGCTTCGTGTTCGACGAACGCGTTGCACTCGATGCGCAATTGCGCCCATTGGTGGATGCCGAGCGCAGCACCGAAGCAGGAAAAATCTGACCGAGCGCGAGTGAAATGCCCGATGTTCGCGTATTGGGCGCGCTCGCATCATCCGATCACGCCGCGATAGTGCATGCAATGCCTACCATGACACGCGGCGGCAGAGTACTTCGCGTTCTGACTCGAACGTAATACGTCGCATCGAGCTTGCCCTGAATTATTCACGGAGATAGGCTGCACCAGCCAGCCGCACAGCGAGGACAACAAGGATGACCATCAGAGTTTTTCTGATCGACGATCATGCACTCGTGCGTACCGGCATGAAGATGATCCTGTCCAAGGAAGTGGACATCGATGTGGTGGGAGAAGCGGAGAGTGGGGAAGCGGCCTTGCCGCAAATTCGTCAGCTCAAGCCCGAGATCGTGCTCTGCGATCTGCACCTGCCCGGTGTCAGCGGCCTGGAAATCACCGAGCGCATCGTCAAGGGCGATTACGGCACCCGCGTCATCATCGTCTCGGTGCTGGAAGATGGCCCATTGCCCAAGCGTCTGCTTGAAGCCGGCGCATCGGGGTATGTCGGCAAGGGCGGCGATGCGCAGGAGCTGCTGCGTGCGGTGCGCGAAGTCGCACTGGGCCGGCGCTATCTCGGCAATACCATTGCGCAGAATCTGGCCCTGTCCAACCTGGAAGGGGGCAGCTCGCCCTTCGACGCGCTATCGCCGCGCGAACTGGAGGTTGCCCTGTTGCTGACCCAGGGCCTGCGCCAGGAAGACATCGCCAAGCGCCTGAACCTCAGTGCCAAGACCATCAACACGCACAAGGCGCGCCTGTTCGAGAAGGTCGGCATCCAGGACAACATCGCCCTGGCGCGTCTGGCCAATCAGTACGGTCTGACCGATCCGGCGCGTACCTTGTAAGCCACGCCCTCGGGTTTCGATCTTGCAGATGCAGCAGTCAGATGCTGCTGCACAACGAGTCAGTGACAAGAGCCTAGACGCTGTTTTGCTCTGGAGAGGAACTCCTGCGTTACGCGAACGCGCGTGTTCGCTTAGGCATTCAACGCCCGAGAGGTGCTTCGCTTGGAACGGCCGCCGATGATGACCTGGCGTAGCGCAGCACACCGCGGCATTGAAGCAGGGCGATTGAGTCGGTCTGGGCGCTGCTGCATTCTTCGATGACGAGCGGTTGCCGATGCGTAGCAGCGGATATTTCGGGTTGCTGGCGTGGATGCACTTACGGCGTAGGGCCATGATGGTGCTGGCTTCTGCCTGAGTCGCGACATTGGCGACAGCAGCTCCGGCGCTCGTGATGCGGCGGGAAACAGTGCCCGGGTCAAGCGCGACTGCGAGCGCGGCAACTGTTTCGTTGCGATTCCTGCAAGGCCTGGTCATCCAGTATCGGCATGACACTGCCGCACACAAAAACAAGGCGGCCCGAAGGCCGCCTTGTTTGACACTACCCGCCTGGATTCACGCAGGCGGGTTCAACTGGCTGGGAAACGATCAGTGATCGCCACGCGGCTTGTTGGTGTCGTCCTGCTGCTCCTGCGCGTCATCGCCATTGTGCGCTGCATCTGCCGGCTTTGCAGCTTCGGACACGACGACGGTCGGCTTCGGCTTGTCGGCGGTCTGCTCGTTGGCGTCCGCAGACAGCACGGGCGCGACTGCTGCCGGCCGCTCAGGCGCCTCAAGCGGCACCGGCGTTTCGGCCTGCGTCGATGTCGCGGTCGCTGCTGTTGCGTCGGCCGGAGCCAATGCGTCAAGCAGCGTGGTCTGCACAGGAGCGTACGGCTTGCGTGCCGGCGCAGCGTCGGCAGACGGCGAGGTCTGCGGCACCGTGGCGGTGGACGTCGCGGCAACATCGGCTGCCGGGCTTGCTGCCTTTGACGGCTCGGCATGCGGCGGCTTGGATGTCACCACGTCCGCCTGCGCGCTGGAAGGCGCAGCAGCGACCGGCTTGGGCACACTGACGGCTGCCGGCGCTGGGTCGGTTTTCACCGGCTCCGCTTGCGATGCTGTCGTGGCTGCCACCGGTGCTGCCTGTTCCTGCCGAGCAACCGCAGGTGCTGTAGCGTCGGCCGATGCCGGCGGCACCGAGGTTGACTGCACAGCCGGCTCGGGCGAACGCACGGCCGAAGGAGCAGCACGCTCGACCGGCTGAGCTGCAGGAGCCGGAGCCGCGACTGGCGTCGCGACCGGAGCCGAGGCGGCAACCGATGGCGAGGCAGCAGACGGAGCCGGAGCGGCAACCGGGGCCTGAGCCGGCGAGCTCGCCGATTCCTGCGCAACAACGGGAGCCTGCGGCGCTTGCGGGGTCGTCGCTGCAACGGCAGAAGCCTGCGCAACCGGTGCCGATGCAGCCGGCGCCGTGTTGCTGGCCGATGCGCTTGCAGCCGGTGCCGGAGAGGCCGCCGATGCATCGCCACGTGCCTGCTCGGCTGCGGTGACTGACGGCGTTGCAGCCTGCTGCTCGAACGACGGCGTGGCATTGGAAACCGGCGCCGTGGTCGACGTCGTGTCGGCCGCCAGCGGTGCTTCCGCACGTTCCTTCGGAACCGGACGCGGCTTCACTGCGGCCGGAGCGCTGGATTCCGGCTTGGCGCGTGCCGATACCGCAGGCGTGCTCGCGTCGTCGTCGAAGTCGAACTCCGGTTGACCAGCGCGCGGGGCAGCCGAGGTGTGGACTTGCGCACTGGCTTCGTCGCTCTCGTTGTCGCCATCAAGATCGCCTTCGGCGTCGCCGTCCAGATCGTCCGTCTCCAGACCATCGACGCCGGTACCGCCTTCACCGTTTGCGCCAGCGCCGCGACGGCGACGACGGCCACCGCGACGACCGCGACGACGACGGCTGCCGCCTTCGCCATTTGCCGCATCATCGCCTGCGGCCTCCGGTGCCTGGCCCTCCGCATTTGCGTCGGTACCGCGATCGGCCTGCGACTCGGTCACGATGACCTCGACCGGATGCGCCGGGGTGGCCGCAGCTGCTGCCACTGGCGTTGCCGGTGCTGCAGTGTCGGCAATTGCCGCGACCACGGTTGCAGTCGTTGCGGTTGCAGCAGTCGAGGTCAGCGTCTGCGCCGAGGCAGTGCCTTCTTCCTGACGCGCAGGGCGCTGCTGCCGCTCGGACGGCGCGCCGTCCTGCTGCTGCGCAGCTGCACGCGGCGGGCGCGGTGCCTGGTTCTGCGGCTTCTGCTTCTGCTGCTGGGCCTGCTGCTTGGGCTGTTGCTGTGCCTCGTTGCGCGGCGGCTTGGGCACCTGCACCTGCTGCGCCTGACCGCCGTTTTGTGCAGCCTGGCCATTGGCCGGCTGACGGCGCTCGTCACGACGCTCCTTGTTGGCACCATTGCCGTTACCGCCATTGCCGCGGTGCTGATTGCCACCGTTGCCACCATTGCGGGCATCACGGCCGTCGCGACGCTGGCCGCCACGATCGCCACGCTCGTTGCGGCTGCTGCGGCCGGCATCGTTCTGACGCGGACGCTGGGTCGACTCGGGCGCAGGCGCAACCGGCTCGACGCCGCCGAAGATGCGCTTCAGCCAGCCGACCACGCCGGTGACCGGCGCGGGAAGCGGCAGTGGCGCGACCGGAGCCGGTGCAGGTGCGGCAACGACCGGGGCAGGGGCCTCTTCACGCAGCGGAGCCGGCTGGCTCGGCTTGATCGAGGTCACTGCCGGCGCAGCCGGGATATTCAACTGTGCCTTGGTCAGTGCATGCACCGGCAACTTGCGCGGGGTGCCGCGCTGGTAGCTCGGCTTGCCGCTGTCTTCGCCCAGCTCGTTCTCACGCAGTCGCGTGACTTCGTAGTGCGGGGTGTGCAGCTGTTCGTCGGCGACGATGATGATCGGCGACTCGTGACGCTGCTCGATCTCGCGCAGCGCGCTGCGCTTTTCGTTGAGCAGGTAGTTGGCGATTTCCACCGGGGCCTGGACCAGCACCTGTCCGGTGTTTTCCTTCATGGCGTGCTCTTCGGCCACGCGGATGATCGACAGCGACAGCGACTCGACGCTGCGCATGCGGCCATGGCCATCGCAACGCGGGCACACGATCTGGCTGGATTCGCCCAGGCTCGGACGCAGGCGCTGGCGGCTCATTTCCATCAGGCCGAAGCGCGAGATGCGGCCCAGCTGCACGCGTGCGCGGTCGTACTTGAGCGCGTTCTGCAGCTTGTTTTCGACTTCACGCTGGTGCTTGGTCGAGGCCATGTCGATGAAGTCGATCACCACCAGGCCGCCCAGGTCGCGCAGGCGCAACTGGCGAGCCACTTCTTCGGCCGCTTCCAGATTGGTTTGGAAGGCGGTTTCTTCGATGTCGCTGCCCTTGGTGGCGCGCGAGGAGTTCACGTCGACGGCGGTCAGCGCTTCGGTCTGATCGACCACGATCGAGCCGCCCGACGGCAGACGCACGTTGCGCTCGTAGGCGCCTTCGATCTGCGATTCGATCTGGAAGCGGTTGAACAGCGGAATGTCGTCGGTGTAGTGCTTGAGCTTGCGCAGGCTCTGCGGCATCACCTGCTGCATGAACTCCTGGGCATCGGCATACAGCTCCGGCGTATCGACCAGGATTTCGCCGATGTCGGCGCGCAGGTAGTCGCGCAGGGCGCGGATGATCAGGCGCGATTCCTGGTAGATCAGGAACGCGGCCGGCTTGCTGAGCGCCGCCTCGGCGATCGCCTTCCAGGTCTGCAGCAGGTAGTCCAGATCCCACTGCAGTTCTTCGGCGTCACGGCCGACACCGGCGGTGCGGATGATCACGCCCATGTCGTCGGGGATGTCGAGCTTGTCCAGCGCTTCCTTCAGCGCGGCGCGGTCTTCGCCTTCGATCCGGCGCGAGACGCCACCGGCGCTGGGCGAATTGGGCATCAGCACCATGTAGCGGCCGGCCAGCGAGATGAACGTGGTCAGGGCGGCGCCCTTGTTGCCGCGCTCTTCCTTGTCGACCTGCACCACGATTTCCTGGCCCTCGCGCAGCAACTCGCGGATGGTCGACTTGTTGTGGTCGACACCAGCCTGGAAATAGTCGCGGGAGATTTCCTTCAGCGGCAGGAAGCCATGGCGCTCGGCGCCATAGTCCACGAACGCCGCCTCCAGCGAGGGCTCGAGCCGGGTGATACGGCCCTTGTAGATGTTGGACTTCTTTTGTTCCTTGGACGGCTGTTCGATGTCGATGTCGTACAGGGTCTGGCCGTCCACAATCGCCACGCGCAGCTCTTCGGCCTGCGTTGCGTTGATCAGCATTCGCTTCATTGTTGCGTTCCTCTCGCGCTCTACCGCGCGGAACGCCGTGACGTTTCGCCTCTGGAACAGCTTGTCGGCCCTTCGCGCAACGCGCGGACAGGCCTGACCAGGGTTTCCAGCGCTGCAACACCACGGCAGGCCGCGGGAGCGCTTGTCTTAAGTTTTATAGGTGTTTCAGGGCCGGCAGCCGCGTCCGGACGAACCGGGGCAGCGCACGGGACATGTTCAGCGCGACGGTCAAAAACCGCCGGCGATGGCCGGGTAGGCCGGTGAGCCGCTAACATGGCCGCCCCGGGGGCGGTGGTCGCGCACTGTGCCGGAATCATCGGAAGGCAGGCTTCTGGCCAATCAACTTCCAACGAAATCAAACCCTTATCTCGCTCGCCGAGTGTAACAGAATAAAGAGCCGGATGACCGACCCCCAGACCCCCAAGCCGCCCACCGACCGTGTGGGCGTGCGCATTCTCAAAGTTCCGGAAGACCGTGCTGGGCAGCGGCTGGACAATTTCCTGCTCGGCCAGCTCAAGGGCGCGCCACGCAGCTTGATCTACAAGCTGGTGCGCAGCGGACAGGTGCGCGTGAACGGCGGGCGGGCCAAGGCCGAACGCAAGCTCGAGGGTGGCGAGGAAGTGCGGATACCGCCGGTGCGCGTGGCCGAGGAGGGCGACAAGGCGGCGCCACCGGCGTCGTTCCTGGCACGGCTGGAAGCGGCGATCGTGTTCGAGGACGCGCGCCTGCTGGCGCTCAACAAGCCCTCCGGGGTCGCCAGCCATGGCGGCAGCGGGATCAGCTTCGGCGCCATCGAAACCCTGCGCGCCCTGCGGCCCAACCAGAACCTGGAGCTGGTGCACCGGCTCGACCGCGACACCTCCGGCCTGCTGATCGTGGCGAAAAAGCGTTCAGCGCTGACCGAGCTGCAGGCCTTGATGCGCGAGGACGACCGTGTCGAAGGCCGCGGCATCACCAAGCGCTATCTGACCTTGCTGGTCGGCCGCATGCCCGACGGGGTGATGACGGTCGATGCGCCGCTGCACATCGGGCTGCGCCAGGGCGGCGAGCGGCATGTGCAGGTCAATGCGATCGGCAAGCCTTCGCTGAGCCACTTCAAGCTGCTGGAGCGACGCGGCGGGCACTCCTATTGCGAGGTCCGTATCGAAACCGGCCGCACCCACCAGATCCGCGTGCACGCCCAGCACCTGGGGCACCCGGTGGCCGGCGACGACAAGTACGGCGAAGCGGAGGTCAACAAGCGCCTGCGCGACCAGCTTGGCCTGAAGCGCCTGTTCCTGCACGCCGCTTCGCTGGAATTTGCGCTGGACGCCGGCAAGACGCCCTATGTGCTGAGCGCGCCGCTGGCGCCGGAGCTGGCCGAGGCATTGGACCGGCTGGGGCGCTGAGGCCGCCGTTGCGCCGCGGCGACGCTTCCATCCCGGTCGTGGTCGCCAGCGCGTCGCCGATGTGTCCTGGCGGTCGAGCCGATGGTCGTGCCGGCACCGCGGCTGCGGTTCGGCCGGGCGTTAAGGCGTGGCGAAGCGGAACAACACCAGGCTGATCGCCAGTGTGCCCATGCCGGCCACCAAGCCGTAGACCGTCTCGTGGCCCTGCGCGTAGCGCTTGGCCGCCGGCAACAATTCGTCCAGCGCCAGGAACACCATCACCCCGGAAATCAGGCCGAAGACCGTGCCGAACACCGCTTCGGACAGCACGCTGGACAAGGCCAGATAGCCGATGCCGGCGCCGATCGGCTCGGCCAGTCCGCTGAGCAGGCTGGCGCCGAATGCGTAGAACTTGTTGCGGGTGGCGAAGTACACCGGCACCGCAATGGCGATGCCCTCTGGAATGTTGTGGATGGCGATGGCGAACGCGAGCGGCATGCCGACCGCAGGGCTTTCCAGCGTGGCGAAGAAGGTCGCCAGGCCTTCGGGGAAATTGTGCGCGGTGATGGCGATGGCGGTCATCAAGCCGACCCGGCGGATGTAGGCACGGTTGTCGTCGCGGAACAGCGGATCGTCGCTGGACAGGCTCTGGTGCGGGTTGGGCACCAGGCGGTCGATCACCATGATCAGCAGCATGCCGGCCAGAAACGCCAGCGTGCCGAAGGTGAAGCCGAGCTTGTCGTTGTAGGCGTTGGAGAACGAGGCGATCGACTTGTTGAGAATCTCCGACAGCGACACGTACACCATCGCGCCGCCGGCGAATGCCAGCCCGAATGCCAGCAGGCGCGGATTTGGCTTCTTGGAGAACACGACCATCAGGCTGCCGAGTCCGGTCGCCAGGCCAGCGGCCAGCGTGACCGCAAATGCGGTCCAGACATTGTGGGATGACACTTCGAGCATGTGACGCACGACCTCGTGGAATAGAACGTACTCGGCGGGGAGCGTGGCGACTGCTGCTGCGCACTCTGCGTATGACCACACTGCGGCTGCAGGATGGCCATGCCTGGATGACGAACGCGTGGTGTCTGGCGCGATAACCCTGACGCGTGCACGCCGGCATCAGGCGCGCACCGTGGGTAACTGGAGCTGATGCAGGCGGTTCGCCGTGCTCAGCCTTGCGTGCTGCGCGCCGGCGCGTTGCTGCGGCGGCGCTTCTGCGCGCCCTACATCAAACGCGGCTTAGCCGCCTCGACGCGCACGCTCTTCGATGGCGAAGCATTCGTCCGGGCGCGGCACCGGCGGCTTGAACGCGACCGGCACCTGGATTGTCTGCGGCACTGCCTGGCCATTGCGCGTGGCGGCCCGGAATTTCCATTCGCGCACGCGTTTTTGCGCGGCTTCGTCCAGCACCGGCTGACCGCTGCTTTGCGATACCGAGACGTCGGTCGGGGTGCCTTCGACACCGACCACGACCCGGAGCACGGAGGTGCCACCGATGCCGGCACAGGCCAGCTGCGGCGAGTATTCCGGCGGCGGGGTCTTCAAGGCGGCCAGTTCGGTCGGTGCCACCGCCGGTGCGGCGGGCTGCTGCGACGACTTGCCACACCCGCTGATGCCGACGGCAAGGAACAGGCCGGCGAGGGCAGCGCGAGACAGGGTCATGGGGTGGCTCCTTGATCGTAAAGCTGGGCGGCCTTGGCCGCGCAGATGAAGTCGTTTTCGCTCAATCCGCCGACGTCGTGGGTGGAATAGCGCACCACCACGCGGTCGTAATGCACGCCCAGGTCGGGGTGGTGGTCCTCGCGGTGAGCGATCCAGGCCAGCGCGTTGACGAAGGCCAGCGTGCGGTAATAGTCGGCAAAGCGGAATGTGCGGGTGATTGCCGTGCCCACTTCGGCCAGCTCCCAGCCCGGCACCTGCGGCAGCAGTTCAGCCAGACGCGCTTCGCCGAGCTTGTGGTCGCTGCCCTTGCGCGGCAGGCAATGGGCCTGTTCCAGGGGAATCAGATCGGTCATGACAGTCTCGCAGGGGTGGCGGACAGCGCGTTCACTCAGGATCACGGTGTTCCATGAGCGCAGGCGCATTGAGCGGTAGAATAACCCGCATGATCCAGATATCCGACAAAGCCCAAACCTATTTCCGCAAGCTCATCGAACGCGAGGGCGTGCCCGGCATGGGCGTGCGCCTGAGCGCGGTGGATGCGGGCACCCCGCGCGCCGACGCCCGGCTGGAGTTCGCCGAACCGGCGGACCTGAGCGGCGACGAATGGGCGATCGACTGCGACGGCTTCACCTTATATATCGTCGCCGCCAGCGTGCCCTGGGTGGATGGCGCCGAGATCGACTACGTCACCCAGTCCACCGGCAACCAGCAGCTCACCATCAAGGCACCCAAGATCAAGGGCGAAGCGCCGGCCGAGTCCGCATCGATGGTGGAGCGCGTGCGCTGGGTGGTGGAGAACGAGATCAACCCGCAGCTGGCGTCGCATGGCGGCCGTGTGGCGGTACAGGAGGTCTCGGCAGAGGGTGTCGTGCTGCTGCGCTTCGGCGGCGGTTGCCACGGCTGCGGCATGGCCGATGTGACCTTGAAGCAGGGCATCGAGAAGACCCTGATGGGGCGCGTGCCCGGCGTGATTGCGGTGCGCGACGCGACCGACCACGCCACCGGCGACGCGCCGTATATCCCGCGCGACAGCGCGGCCTGATTCCGCGCCACCGGTGACCACGGCCGCCGATCTGCTGCAGGCACTGCGCGCGCGCATGCCGGGCAAGCTCATCCTGGATCGGCGCACCGGCCTGCCTTACGGCTGGGCAAGCTGGATGAGCAGTCGCATCGGGCCGGCGGCTGCGTTCAACGATGACCAGGTGATGGGCGTGCTGCTGGCACGGCCAGCGCCGCCTGCAGGTGCTGGCATGGCGTTGCTGTTGTCGCCGTTCCAGGCATTTCGCAGCCTGTGGTGGCAGCACTGGGAGCCGCGGCCGAAAGATCAGCGGCCTCAACACTGGCTGGCGCTAATCGGCAGCCTGTTGATCCACCTTGGCTTCATCGCACTGCTGGTCTGGGTCGTCACGGTGCGCTGGGCGCCGGATGACAGCAAGACCGGCGACGAATCGCGGGTGCGCATGACCTTCCTCGGCGACGGTGCGGCAGAGCAGGGCGGTGGGCAAGGGCAGCCCGCTGAGGCTGCGCAGGCCGCCTCGGGCGATGCGGCTTCGGCGTCGCAATCCAGTGAGTCCGCTGCGACCGGCAGGCCGAACGCAGCGAGCGCAGCGTCAGCTGTGCCTGCGCCTGTCGAGTCCGTCGATCCTCCTTCAAGCGCTGCCCAGGCCCAGGACATTGCGCCGGAACCGGTGGCTGCCGCTGCCAGCGAACCGGTGGCGCCAGAGGTACCACGCGTGACCGTGCAGGTGCCGCCGGTCACGATCGAATCGCCGCTGCAGGTCACCGAAACACCGATGGCCACGAACGACTTTGTCGTGCCGCCACCGCCGACGATCACGGTCGCTCCGCGTCCGGTCGAACCGGCCGCACCGCAGATCGAGGTGCGTCAGCGCGATATCCAGACCGTGACCGAGCAGCCGCAGCTGCGCGAATTGCAGCGTCCCGCAGCGACCGTCGCGATGCGCACTGCCAACGCACCGACGGTGCGCGAGCGGGAGATTGTCGTGCCGGACCGGCCCCAGGTAGCTGCGCCATCGGTGCGCAGCCGCGAGATCACACCGACAGCGCGCATGCCTGACGTGGCCATTCGAACGCCCGAGTTGCCAAGCGTGCCGGATCCGGCACCCCAGCCGGCACCGGCCGCGCCAGCCCAACCGACGCCGGCGACTCCAGCGCCGACACCCTCGACATCGGTAGCTGCAGCAACCCAGCCATCTGCGGCTTCCATGCAGCCCAATCAGGCACAGGCGAATCCGGCGCGATCGGCGCAACCTAGCAGCACTACGGCGGCAGCCTCATCCGCAGCCAAGCCGGCGACCAGCAATGCCGGCCCGGCGCCAGCAGACCGCAGCGGCGGCTGGGATGTCGCGGCCAATGCAGACGACTGGAGCAAATCCGACCGTCGTCGCGCCGGTGAAACCACAGGCGCCAATGGAACACGCAACGGCATGTTCAACGCAGACGGCAGCGTTCACGTCGCCGCCGGAGCCGGCGATGCCGGCAACGGCGCCGGTGATCGCGGACCGCCAGGCAGCGAAACCGATACCTGGACCCGCGACCAGATCGCCCAGGGCGGCACCTGGCTCAAACGTCCGCCGTACGGCTACACGCCGACCTCGCTGGACAAGTACTGGATGCCGAACCAGTCGCTGCTGCAGGAATGGGTCCGGCGCGGCCTGAAGAAGATCGAAATCCCGATCCCGGGCACGACCACCAAGATCAGTTGTGTGGTGTCGTTGCTGCAGTTCGGCGGCGGCTGCGGCCTAAGCGACCCGAACCTCAACGATCAACCGGCAACAGCCAGACCGCCGCCGGATGTGCCGTTCAAGCGGGAGCTGCAGGACGACAGTGGGGCTGTGAGGTAGTCGGCTGCTAAGCTAGCTCTGACATAATATACATTATGCGAAATTGCGTATCGGGCGATGCGTGCACGACTACGCTGGATCTGGCTTTGGATCAACCGGGCTCGGTAAAGCTGTGACTTTTCACCCCACCACCGGGCAAGTCACAGGTCCGGCGTCCAGTTCGGGCAAGTCACAGGTTTTGCGCCTCCCGTTAGTTTTTTGCCCTAACGCCGCGCTCTGGAATCCCCAGTTTCAACGCTGATTGCCCCACTGGCAGCCAGCATGTGCCCCAAGTGGCACCAAACCAACCGGTGAAGAGCCGTTCCGAGGATCAAGATTTATGATCAAAGACCGTCAGTCTGAGTCGACAACTACAGTCCTGCAGGAGTTGCTGGATCGCATTGAGTTTGAGACCGCAGGTTGACACCCTTATCAAGCGAGAATCGCCAGTTGCCCGTCCAGGCGTTTTTTGCAGGCGAAGGCGCCCGTGGCGCTAGCGCTTCAGGGGATTACCTACGAGGATACGTGCCGTCACTCAAATCCGATGAGGACCTTTGGGGTAGCCGCGGAACCAGTCCTCCTCGAACTGCGAGGTCAGATACGGCCGCACAAACGCCGATTGGGTGAGGTCCAGCAACCGCTCTTCATGCTGGGCGATGGCTTCCACATCACTGAGTGTTGGGTAGTGACGCAACAGCCGGTAGGCTTCCTGGCGCACAGATTTGGGCACGGCTTGGCTGCCGGCGAGTTCCTTAAGAAACGCTCCGGCTTGAAGCAGGTTGCGAGTGCGCTCGTCAGGCAGGGTCATGTGACTGCTCACCAATGCTAAGGAATTCTTAGCGTAACGCTTGACCCTGCTCGCGTTCCAGCGGCGATTACGCGAATGGCGGGCCGCGTTTGGTCACCGAGCTCTTAGACATGCTCCTAGGTAACACGGCATGGCGCTTGCTGTGCATCACTTAACCGCCTTACTGCGATCTCGCTTAGACCGTTCGGGTTTTGGGCGCTTAGGTGGACTCCGTCCCACATGTTGCTGCCACGCTGCTTCGAGTGCTGCCGGCAGATCGTTCAATTTGACGAGTTGCGCCTCAAGTGCATCTGCGCGTGCCTGCTGAATCGTGAGGTCTTGGCGGAGCGCTGAAACATCGCCTTGCGCGTGTTCTAGCGCTTCCTCAAGTCGGCGCTTATCCAGTGCTGCCTCTCGCTGGCTGGCAGTTAGCTGCTGCTTGGCCTGCTTGGATTCCTGACGCGCATGATCGATCTCCGCATGTGCCCGGTCTTCAGTGGCGCGCATATGCTGGGTCAAGGTGTCGCGCTCGGCACGCGCTGCATCCTGCAACTCCTGGAGTTGGACCCGTAACATTTCATTGGCGCTTTCTGAGCCGAGGGCGCGTAAAACTGAGGCGTCACGCTGCTGGCTAAGTTCGGCCAGCTGACGCTGCAGCTGCTCGACAAAGCGCTCTAACTCGGACGTCCGCGCGGCGGCGAGTTGTTCGGCTTGCTGAGCAGCGTGGGTTACGCTTTCTAGTCGGGCAAGCTCGGCCTGCATAACGTGCCGGTCTCGCTCCAACGTTTCTCGGGCGTCTAAGAGGGATGCACGATCAGAAGCCATTGCTTCATCGGCCTGGGCTCGGGCGTGGTCTAGCGCCGACGTCCACCACTGCCCTGCCAGGGCCGCGACAGCTTCAGGCACGTTGGCTGTGGTAATCCGGACCTGGCGGTCCGTTGCCAAGCGAGGCCCCAAACCTTGCCACCAAGTCTCCAGCCAGCGCACGACTGTATTCGGTGACCCTGTACCCAGATAGGCGCGGATACGCTCAACCGTAGGTCGTTCGCCATCTGCAACAAGTGCATCGGCAGCGCCGTGCACGTCGGATTCGGTGATGCCTCTGGCCATCAAAAATGTCTCCCGTATTGGCGCCCTGCCCCGCAGTTGACGTAGTCGCGATAAGTGATGATTATCGTGGCTACAGCTACTTATTCGTAGCGTACATTACATACTATGAATGCTAATTCCACTAGTGCCGCCCTCGTCCAGACCGTCCACCAGCTGGTACTGCCCGAACAGCTGGCGCAACAGGCGGCGGATGCGGTGCGCGAGCTGCTGGCCGAAGCAGCGGCCGAGAACACCACCCGCAGCTACACCAGTGCCCTGCGCTACTGGGCCGGCTGGCATGCGGCGCGCTACGGCATCGAGCTCGCATTACCGGTGCCCGAAGCCACCGTGCTGCAGTTTGTGGTCGACCACGTGCAGCGCCGCTCGACTGACGGTGAGCTGGCGTGGGAGCTGCCGCCGATCGTGGACCAGGCCTTGGTGGCGGCCGGCCTGAAGGCCAAGCTTGGGCCCTGGACCTTGGCCACCGCGCGGCATCGGGTCGCCGTGCTGTCCACCGCGCACAGGCTCAAACAGGCGACCAATCCCTGCGAACAGCCAGCGATCCGCACCGTGCTCAGCCGCGCCGCCCGAGCCGCAGTCAAACGCGGCGAGCGGCCGCGCAAGAAGACCGCGATCACCCTGCCCGAGCTGGAAGCCCTGCTGGCCACCTGCGACGACAGCCTGGAAGGAATACGGGATCGCGCCCTACTCTGCTTCGGGTTTGCCAGCGGTGGGCGCCGGCGCAGTGAGATCGCCGCCGCCGACCTGCGCGACCTGCGCCGGATCGGCGAGGCGGGCTACATCTACCGCCTGGAGCACAGCAAGACCCAGCAGGCCGGCGTCACCGCGAGTTCGACCCCGGACAAGCCGGTGCTCGATCGGGCCGCCCTCGCGCTGCAGGACTGGCTGGACGCAGCCGGGATCACCGAAGGGGCGATCTTCCGACGGCTGTGGAAGCAGCGCGTCGGCCCTGCCCTGTCCCCCGCTGCGGTGGGTGAGATCGTGCAAAGGCGGGCCCGCCTGGCCGGGCTGGAGGGGGATTTTGGTGGGCACAGCTTGAGGTCAGGGTTCGTGACCGAGGCCAGCCGCCAAGGGGTGGCGCTGCCGGCGATCATGCAGCTGACCGAGCACCGGTCGGTGTCGAGTGTTGTGGGGTATTTCCAAACTGGCAGCGCCGCTGCGAACCCCGCCGCTCGTCTTCTCGAAGACTGACTCAATCACGGGCGGAGGATTTCGTCTCATTCCGGCAAGGAGCGGACCTTCTAACGGTTAGCTAATATCGGTTGATGGCTTCCTTCTACGCTCTCACCCGACCCGAATCTCAAAGAGCTTGTCCGTTAGATGAGATCAACCATGAGGGATGATTTCAACAGGGCCGCCAAGGAACTGCTGGCGAAGCAGGCCGGCCATCGCTGCGCGCATCCCCATTGCGGGAAGCCAACATCCGGAGCAGACGAGAGTGGTACCGGCGCGATCAATATCGGCGTCGCAGCGCACATCACCGCCGCGTCTGCCGGAGGCCCCCGGTACGACCCCGCGCTGACCAGTGAACAGCGCAAGGACGCGTCCAACGGGATCTGGCTCTGCCAGGATCACGCGCATGCGGTCGACGCCGATGACAGCGGCTTCAGCGCGGAAATCCTGCGAATCTGGAAACGGCAGGCAGAAGACCGATCCTTCCATGCGCTGATGGCGGGAATGGCCGGTGCCAGCCAGATGCGTGGCCTCCAAATTGATCCCGGCGAGGGCATCGACATCCGGCACCGGTTCAACCTCGCCGTGGATGAGGATCTCGTCGCGCTGAAGGCGAGCTTGGTGGCGGCGGCGCGCGAAGATGCCGCCGCTTTCCGCAGGACCCGATACTGGACCGAGCATGCCATCGAACTGAAGCTGCGCCTGAAGGGCGACGCGGACGCGGATTCGTTTTCCGTGCACGATTTGGCCACCACCACCGAGGCCTTCAACGAGATCGTGATCCTGTCGCCGCCGGGCACCGGCAAGACCACCACGTTGCTGCAGCTCGCCGAAGCGATCATCAATAAGCGCGGCGCGGTGGCCAGCTTTCTCCCGCTGGATGACTGGTCGGCCCAGTCCCACTCGCTGTTCGAGAGCATCCTCGAACGCCAGGCGTTCCGTCCGTATCGCCAGGAACATCTTCGGCTTCTTGCCCATACTGGCGAACTCACCCTCGTGCTGGATGGCTGGAACCAGCTCGACGGCGCATCCCGTAGACGAGCACGCAACGAACTCGAGGGTTTGCGTCGCGACTACCCGAAACTGGGCATCGTCATCAGTTCGAGGAATCTGAGTGTTGCCGTCCCCTTCGCCACCACGGTAGTGGCGATCGAACCGCTCGACCATGCACAACAACGCCAGGTCGCCAGCGAGATGCGCGGGGCCGACGGGGAGACGCTGTTGGAAGAAGCACGCGCAATCCCGGGACTCAGGGAACTGGTGTCCGTGCCCTTGTTCCTCAACGCGATCCTGCGTCTGTCGCCCGGAAGCCGCTTGCCCACGACGAAGGAAGGCGTGCTTGCCGCCTTCGTCGAGCAGCACAATCAGGTCGCCAATCGCAGCGAAGCCTTGCGTGACGCAACCCTCGGCCACGAGCAACAGATCCTCGCCGACCTTGCCGCCGCGGCCACCCGCACCGCCAACACGTCCCTGCCCGACGGCAACGCCAGGGCCTCGGTGCAGGCCACCCAGCGCCGCCTTGCGGACGAGGGC
Organism: Xanthomonas arboricola pv. juglandis; assembly: GCF_001013475.1. Classification (GTDB taxonomy): domain Bacteria; phylum Pseudomonadota; class Gammaproteobacteria; order Xanthomonadales; family Xanthomonadaceae; genus Xanthomonas; species Xanthomonas arboricola. Next base: position 1,256,454 of record NZ_JZEF01000001.1, read on the forward strand.
CAGATCTCCGCGTATTCGGCGCCCCAGCCCATGACGGTGCTGGACGCGCTGATCGCCGAACACTTGCTGGTTCGATCCTCGGGCACCCCGGCGGGATACAGCTTCCAGCACCAGCAGTTCCAGGAATGGTACGCTTCCTTCGCGGTGGAGCACGCCATGCGAAACATGGCTGCGGGCGACGCCACCGCGGCCGAACAACTCGCCATCGCGTTCCTCGACGTCCGTCCATGGGAGGAATCGATCCTGTTCGCCTGTGAACGCATGGCATCGGGCACCAGCGCCGATTTGGATGCGATAGCCAAGACGATCGTCCGTTGCCTGTCGATCGACCCCATGCTCGCAGCCGAGATCATTTTCCGCGCACCCGCGGCATGGGGCCGGGTCGAACACGAAGTGACCGGGTTCCTCCGACGCTGGCACCAGCCGGACAAGGTCGATCGCGCCATTGGATTCATCGTCAACAGCGGCCGGCCGGAATTCGCAGAACTTTTGTGGCCGTTGCTCGCCGATTCCGAACACAGGCATCATCTGGACGTCCTGCGTGCGGGACGCCGGTTTCCTCCCTCGCTGTTGCCTGACATGGAGACCCGGCTGGCGACGCTCGAAGAGTCGACCCGCGCCGAAGTACTCGGCGAGATGGTCAGCCATGGCGGCATGGAAGGTGCGCTGTTCGCGGCATCGGTGGCACAGACCGATTCAAGCGTGCGTTTAAAGAAAGAAGTCGTGGAATCCCTGTACTGGTGCGGGGCGGATCAGCAAGCCGCCCGGGTGCTGCAAGACGCGCCTCTGGAGCTGTGGCAGGAGTTGGCCTCAGGACATCCCCTTACCGGGATCCACAACACTGCAGTGACCACCCGAATGGCCGCCGAACGTCGAGCCGCGTTCGAAAGCATGCAGAATCCGGGACACAAGCTGCACTTCGTGTTGAATGGCGACGTCGACGGCATCGAAACTGAGCAAGAGGTCTTCACGTTGCTGGCTGATCCTGCGCTGGAGGTCCGCGCCAGTGCTGCGGACCACGCCTTGTATCAGGCACACGAACGATATCCGTCGATCGTCGCCTCCGCCTTGGTGCGGAGAATCGAACAGGGTCTCGAGATCCCGTTCCGGGCCAACCTGCTCGTGCAGGAACAGCATATCGTCACCGACGAGGATCCGATCCGCAGCATGGTCAACAATGCGGCCCTGGACGAGAAAATCAGGACCAATGCCGCCAGCATCGCCGGTCCGGTTTCGATCGGTCGACTGATCGACGCACAACTGGAGTTGGACGCGCCGGCTGCAAGCGATCCAGCTGCGAGGAGACCTCTGGCAGAGCAACAGCGCTTCCTGGGAGGTCTTGTCATCACCGCCCCCTACAGCTCCTTGGTTGCCGCGGTGCTGGCGCGGGCCGATACCACCGACCCGCGACGAATCGCCCTGTTCGCCGAACTGCTGGCCTCCCATCGCGGACAGGACTCCGCCATTCGCCCGCCTGCGATTCTCGAAGAGGAGCAGAAGACGCAACTCGTGGACACGTTGTTGCGCTGGGTGCCGACCATGGTGGATACCTCCGATTCCACCCGGGCGGAGCTCGCGGAACTCGCCCGCGCAATCGGCACCGTCGGCGATACCAGGCTGGCCATGGCACTCGACCGGCTGCTGTCGGAGGACCTTCGGCGTTGGGACATCTCACGCGCCGCGTTCGTCGCATCCGGTTATCGCGACCAGACGTCAGACGCGCGGCACTCCTGGACGAACTGGTACCAGCGCGCCTTCATCGCCATTGGCACCGAGCAGGTGAAGAACCTGCTGGTCCAGCGCCTGTCCCATCCACAATTCGGCGCGGAGGGGGCCTCCGCGCTCATGCAGTTGTGGGAGCAGCGGCACCCCGTGACCACTCCGTCGACCTTTCCGCGAACCTTCCTGCGGGAGATGACCGTGCGGCGTGGGCGGCGGCTCCGTGAGCGTCCGCCTGCACCGGAGGCGCTGGCGATCCTCGATACCGTCACGTCACTTCTTGACGGCGGTAGCGAGAACGAGCAGTTGCATGCCATCCGCTTGGCAGTGGCGGCCTTCCGCATGCCCTGCGGCGATATCAGCGCGCTGGTCCGTCGATTGATCGAGATCCCGGCCCCGCTCAACCTGCAACGAGACCTGTACGTCGCTCTTGCGCTTTCCGGCGAACGCCTGCAGGTTGACGCGATCCAATCGTGCATTCGGGCCTTGTTCGCCGAATCCGAGACCAAGCCTTGGGTGCTGGGCGACCACCACAGCGCGTTCTTCGGTTGGGTGGAATTGCTCGCATTTTCCGAACGTCCTGCCGCGATCCTCGACGAGGTAGCCGCCCTGGAACAGCCGCATTTGAAGCAGCCGTACCAGATGCGTGGATTGCTGTCGGCGCTGGGCGCCTCCGCCGAGCCCGACGTCGAGGACGTCCTGCTGCAGTTCGCGGCGCTCATTCCAGGATTGGCCCAACAGCACGAATGGCTGGCTGCCCTGAGCACCCGCGGCACCGACTCTTCGGGTCGAGCGCTGCTCCAACTGCTGCGGGACGGTGCGTTCGACGATCCTGGGTATCGCGATATCGAAGCACTCCGCGCCCACTTGGCACAGCTTGCGAAGAACCACATCGAGTTCAGAGCCGACATGCTGGGGCTGCTGGAGCATCTGGACAAAGGCATCCTGGCCTCTGCGATCGAGCGCGCCCTGCTCATGCTGTCCGATACGGAGAGCATCCTGTCACTCGTCCGCTACTACGCGCGGACAGGACGCTCGGGCGACGGCCTGTACATTAGCATCAGAAAAATCGCGATGGACGAACGGCCTTCCGCACAGTTCAGTGGCGCCGTTACCCTGTTCCCGGTGCCCGTGGACGATCTGCGCAGGCGGCTTTTCTCCCTGGCATTGACCCAGACCAGCGAAGCAGGTGTTGCCAGGCAATGCCTGGCCTTGATCGACGGCATCCGCGACGACTACGGCTATCCCGAGTCCGAAGCGCGCCATCCTGATATCCGATCGGGGCAACCTTGGCCCCTGCTCGCTCCGGCTGCATAAGGCCGAGGCAAGCGGTCGGCTTCCACCCAGCCGATGGATCCGATGCCGGCGCATCGGCACATGGTTGCTCATCCATGCGCCAATCCCGATATTTCTTGTTTATGCGCCAGGTCCGATAAGCTGACCTACCTATTGGACAGCATGAAGCAAATAGCTGCCGCCGGAACATCGCCCGGGACGGCGAATCATGGATCGGCCTTGTGGGTTGGATATTTGTTCAACGCGAGGGTTTCACTCATCCAATAGCTATTCGCCAAGCGAATCGCGTCCTCATCGCTCAGGCCGAGCAGCGTAAGAATCTCCAGATTCGACAAGGCCGCGACGAAATCGCCGTAGCGAAGCAGGGTCCAGTCCTTGGCAGCCTTGTCCCTGAGATCGCCGGCCGCATGAGCGTAGTAATGCCGGCTGTCCTTGATCTGCTTGAGCACGTCATCCGACGGCGTGACCTTAAACGCGGTGGACCATCGTGTCCGGATGTCCTGCAGGCGTTCCAGCAGCGAGAACTTTTTCTTGGTCACGCGCGTGGTCCGCAGCTTGTGCAATTCCTCCAGCGCCGCGACATTCCAGAGAAAGTGCAGGATGACGTCCTTTCTGTCGCGATCGAAGGCCGCGAAATAGCGGTCGAACGCTTCGGGGGAGGCCTGGTGCACTTCGAACCAGCGCAATAGCAGCGTCGGGAAACGATCCTGTATATCGTCGAACCGCACCAGCCGGTCGTCCCACTCGAACTTCTTCGGCCTGACGGCGTGCAACGATGAGTGCCTGATCTCGATGTCCGGCATGCCTCGTTCGACATCCGCTTCATCAAAGACCATCAGGTGCGTGTGCGGAAGGTGCTGTTGGGACAGGAACTCCAGAAACCTGCGTAGCCGATACATCATCGCCCATAGCCGGTCGAAATGCAGCCGCCTGGACGAAACGATCCGAAAACCCATCGGACGGTCAACATGGAACTGCTCCGAGCCCCAATTGCCCATCGGCACCGTGGCAGAATAGAACCTTTCAAGAGTGAGTTCGTCCGACAAGGGATAACGCGTCGACTCGAAAGACTTGAAGCGGACGATCGCCCCAGACTGGTCCCCGATATCGGCGTCGAAGCACTGCTCATGAAACCATGCCGGGCTACCTAGCAATCGGAACTGCACGCCTCGAACACCTAGGTCCTCGCGTAGCGAACCCAGCGCAATACGTGTGGATTCGATCTTCGAGGACACCACAGTGCCGTCGCCTCTCTTACTGGCGGATGCGAAGCAATTGAACAACGTGGCCTTCTCGTGCCTACCCTGGAGCCTTGCGAAAACAATGGCATTGGCCAGCAAGCCGGTTGGAGTCAACGCGCCCTCTAGGCGCACCGTGGCACCAGCATCATTGAAGTCCAGCACACCGGAAACAGCAGTGTCTTCACCGTGGGTGGGTAGCCAGAAGCGGCCCAAGAGTGACTGTGGCGTATCTGTGTCCTTCAACTTAATCCTCTCCACCAGGTCGCCCGCAATGAGGTTTCAATCGTAAATGTACGCTCCCAGGGTAATTGGCTCATCCCACGGCGCATTCAGCAAGCCAACCGAGCTCGGGCGTCGGGCACAGGATGGCCGCTTTGGGTGCAGAACTGTCCTACCCTCGATAAATCTTCCTAATCCCCTGCCCGCCCAGCGTCTGCTTTCGGCCAGCAGCGGACACGGCCAGGAACCAAGATCGGCGCGCGGAAGCGGTTCGTCACCTGTGCTACGTCCGCGACGCGCCTGCACGGGCGAGCCATGAGCCGCCCGTACAGTGGCGAGCAAACGGGACGGCTAGGCTGCAGTGGCCTTAGTGGCAAGCCGAGCGGTCTCCTGGTCGTCTCGCCAACCGGCCGTAGCACCGCCATCCACGCTGAAGTTCTGTCCGGTGACCCAACTGGATTCATCGGATGCCAGATACAGAGCCATGTAGGCGACGTCTTCGCTGGTTCCCGCACGCTGGATAAGCGCGTGACGCAACTGCCAAGCCTTCGCTTCCGGATCCACTGCCTTGTCCGTCGCTGGCGTGCTGATGAACCCTGGTGCGATCGAGTTCGCCCGCACGCCGTGCGGCGCGCCCTCTGCAGCCAAGGCTCGCGTCATTGAAACAATGCCCCCCTTCGCGGTGGCATGGGCAACCTGCGCCAGCGGCTGAATGCCCAGCAAGGCCGAGTAGGAGGCGATGTTGATCAGCGAGCCGCCGCCCTCAATCAGTAGCGGCCACGCAGCACTGGTAGTGTGGAACACCAGATCGAGCTCCACGTTCATCACATGCCGCCACAACTTCAGATCCATCTGTGTAAATGGTGCAAAGCCGAAACCTGCGGCGTTGTTGTAGAGCACGTCGAGGCCGCCCATGCGCTCAGCACTCTCACGCACCCACTTTCCAGCGTCTTCAGGATTGGTCAGGTCCACAGTGTTGGCGAAAGCGGAATATCCCTCGTTGCGTAATGCCTCGGCTGTCGCCTCTGCGGCACCTGGACGGAAGTCGCAGCCGATGACAGTTGCTCCCTGCTGGGCAAACAGGCGCTGTGCCACGGCCCCCTGCCCGCCGCCCGTTCCAGTGATGAGAACACGTTTGCCTTCAAGGCGGCCTGGATTGTTGCTTTTCATGATTCACCTCGCATGACGCTGGATGGAAGAACAGCCTGTCAGGCCGTTTCGAGTGCCGGGTAGTCGACGAATCCGGCTGCGCCACCGGAGTAGAACGTGCTCTTGTCCGGCGCATTGAGTGGCGCGTCGGCGAGCAGGCGCGCCGGCAGATCCGGGTTCGCGATGAAGCTGCTTCCAAACACCGCAGCGTCTGCTCGACCCGCCTGCAACGCATTTTCCGCGCTCGCCTTTTCCAGCCCGCTGCCCAGCAGATACGCGCCGGCGAAGCGCGGGCGCAGCAGGGAATGGTAGTCAGTGTCGCTGCCGAACAGGGCTACATGCAGGTAGGCCAACTTGAGCGGCTTCAACAGGTCCACCAGGTAGGTATAGGTTTCAACCGGGTCAGCGTCGCTGATGTTGTTGAAGTTCATCTCGGGCGAGATCTTCAGACCTACCCGATCAGAGCCTGCTTCTTCGGCCATCGCCTGCAGCACTTCGAGCACGAATCGTGCGCGGTTGGCCAGACTTCCGCCGTACTCGTCGGTGCGATGATTGGTGGACGAGGACAGGAACTGTTCGGGCAGGTAGCCGCTGGCGCCGTGCAGCTCGACGCCATCGAATCCGGCTTCCAGCGCCCGCCGGGTGGCGAGGCGGTAGCTTTCAATGACTTCCTTGACCTCGGCAGTGCTCAGCTCGTGGGGTACTACGAAATCTTTCTGGCCTTCCTGGGTCCAGGTCTGGCCGCTAGCCCTGATGGCCGAAGGAGCGACAGGCTGTGCGCCGCCCGGGAGGAGCAGCGGGTGGGAGACGCGGCCGGTATGCATGATCTGCATGAAAATGCGCCCGCCACGTGCGTGCACGGCGAATGTCACGCGCTTCCACGCGGCGACCTGCGCATCGGTTGCGATCCCGGGGGTGCGCACATAGCCCTTCCCCAGCGCGGAGGGAAATACGCCTTCACTGATGATCAGGCCCGCGCTGGCGCGCTGCTCGTAGTAGGTGGCCACCATGTCGTCGGGTATTCCGGCATCGTTAGCGCGAGAACGCGTCATGGGGGCCATGACGATGCGGTTGGAAAGGGTGTAACGACCCACTTGAACTTCGGTGAACAAGGCGCTCATGTGCAATTCCTGGCCGCGCTGCGGCTCGCATCTGGGGGAAGGCCTTCATCGTGGAGAATTCCGCCTACGGGATAAAGCTGGTAATCTGGAAAATATTGCTCCATAGGTGACGCAATCATGGAACTGTTGAACGACATGGCGCTGTTTGTCGAGGTCGTTAAGGTGATGAGCTTCCGCCGAGCAGCGGAGATCACCGGCATCCCCAACTCAACCATTTCGCGCAGGATCAGCAGCCTGGAGAAGGCGATTGGCCTGCGGCTGATGCACCGGACCACGCGCAAGCTGGAGCTGACTGAAGCCGGGCACCTGTATTACGAGCGTTGCAAGCACATCGTCGAAGAGGCAAGGCTTGCGCACGAGCAGCTTGGCAACATGCTTGCCCAGCCCGCGGGAGTCCTGCGCGTGTCGATGCCGGTAGACTTCGCAGCGATGTACCTGGCAGAGCACATTGCGGATTTTGCCCGCGCCTATCCCGGCATCAGCTTTGAGTTTGACTTGACTCCGCGCCGGGTCGATCTGTTCACCGAACCCTTCGACGTCGCCATTCGCATCGGGGAGTCGGAGAACTCAAGTCTCATAGCGCGCGCGATTGCCAGCTTCTCGGCAGAGCTCTACGCCGCACCTGGGTACTTGTCCGAAGCAGGAGAACCCAAGCATCCCGAGGATCTGACCGCACACCAGTGCTTCCACATGCAGCGCGATGGTGAGTGGACCCTTCAGAATGACAAGGAGAAGCGGAAGGTGCTGGTGGCAGGCCGTTTCATCGTCAACAGCATCGGCATGATGCGTCGCCTGGGTGGACTAGGGTTGGGGATCATCCTGATGCCACCCAAGGCGGTGGAGGAAGACGTGGCAGCTGGCAGGTTGCAGCGGGTCCTGCCGCACTGGAGAGGCGTTCCGCTCACGGCATATGCAATGACCGAAACCAGACTGCTACCAGCGAAAACCCAGCGATTCATCGAGTTCCTGCGTGACCGGCTTTCCACCACGACGCCCCACGCCTCAACAGGCATCTGAAGCAGCAGGTCGGCTAGACCTGCACGCTGCGTTGTTGAATGCTGGCCGGCAGGTGCAGTACCAGGTAGTCGATCAGGCTCCGCACCGACGGCAGCATGCCGCGCGGTGGCGGGTAAAGCAGGTGGATGACATGGGTGGTGGCCGACCAATCGGGCAGGACTACCTCCAACATGCCACTGAGCACCGCACCGGACACGATGGGTTCTGGCAGCAGGGCCACACCCAAGCCATGAATGGCAGCTTCCAGCTGCAGGCGCAGATCATCAGAGGACAGCCGCGGGCCGTGCATCACTGTCTCCTCGCCTTCAAGGCGGGAACTCAGCGTCCATCTTGCCTGGCCCTCGTAGGCGTCGCGAAGGCGACTGATCGTGTCCATCGCGGCGAGGTCGCCAGGCCGCCGTGGCCGACCCGTCTGATCAAGCAGCGCCGGGCTCGCGACCAGCACACGTCGTGCGCGCCCCAGCTCTCTTGCCACCAGCCCTGCCGTGTCATCCATGCGTACGTTGGCGCGCACCGCCAGATCGAAGCGTTCCCTGAGCAGGTCCGCCTCTGGGTCGCGCGTGTCCAGCTCCAGCTTTACTTTCGAATGAGACACCAGGTACCCGGGCAGGATCGGGGCCAGATAGCTCTGCGCCATCACCTGGGGGCAACTCAAGCGGACGGTGCCCGAGGGTTCGCGTTTGAGGTGGGCCACACTTTCGTAGGCACTCTTTGCGCCTTCCACCAGACGGCTGGCCTGGGTATACAAGCGCTCGCCCGCTTCGGTCAGGGCGATGCGGCGTGTGGTTCGCTGCAACAGGCGCACCCCCAGTGCATCTTCCAGCGCCGCAACCCGACGACTTAGTCGGGTCTTTTCGATGCCGGATGCTCTCGCAGCAGCAGAAAATCCGCCATGGCGAACTACCGAAGCAAAGTAAGCCAGATCATTCAGGTCATCCATCGCGCAGCCATTGGTGCAATTCCGCACCAGTCTTTGGTGGTTTTGACATCTTATCGCAACACTGTTGCAAATGTAGGGTAATCGGCTTCGGGGCACCTGTACCCTGTTTCTGGAAACACTCATGAGTCAGGTCATGTCTGGCGTGGTGGACGCCATCCACGTAGAGCACGGTGCGCACTTCTCCGCACGGCGGCTGGACCTGGAGGGTCTGCAAGGTTTGGCTGCACCGGTCATGGCCTTGGACCACTACCGGATGCGCGGTCCGACGTTTGCACCACACCCACACGCGGGCTTTTCCGCCGTCTCCTACGTACTGGAAAGCTCGGCGGGCGGCCTTCGCAACCGCGACTCACTTCAGCACGACGTGGTCATCGAGCCGGGTGCGGTCGTGTGGACGCAGTCAGGATCGGGAATTGTCCACGAGGAGTTCCCCGCAGCCATCGGTCGAGAGGTTCACGGCATCCAGATCTTCGTCAATCAATCGCGGCGGACGAAGGTACTGCCGCCGCGTGTAATGCACCTGAAAGCCTGCGACGTTCCGGTCATTATGGACAAGCAGTTCAACCGAACCCGCGTGCTGAGCGGGCGCCTGTCGGGGGCGATTGGTCGCCTCGACCCTGCGGAGCCCTTCGACCTGTTTGATGTACATGTGATGGGCAGCTGGATCTACCCGGTACCGGCACGCCGTCACGCGCTGGTCTACGCGTTGTCCGGGGAGGTGGAGGTCCAGGCCGGGGGCGAGGTTCGGAAGATTCGAGCCTTCCAAGCGACCGCTGCACGCTTCACCAAAGCGGGCCCATTACAGGTCGAGCCCAATGGCGCTGCGCAGATTCTGGTGCTGACCGGTACCGACCTAGCCGAACCGGTGGCTGTGCATGGGCCATTCATCATGAACGACCAGGAACAACTTATCGAGGCTTTGGATCGCTACACGCGCGGCGAGATGGGACGGCTGCTGCCGCTGGAGGGCATCGCATGAAAGCGCCCTTGTCTCCGGAGCAGCGGTTCCGCCGGTGGGTATACAGCTCGTTGACCCTGGGCCTGATGCTGTTCCTGTATTTCATTTTCGCTGACCTGCACATGCCGGTGAGCCCGGAGGCACGCCTTGGCCGCATGGTTGTCCAGGTAGCACCGGAGGTGAGCGGCCGTGTCGTTTCCATCAACGTCCGCAATAATCAGAAGGTAGCGCGCGGGGATGTCTTGTTTACCATCGACCCGACGGATTACGCGCAGGCGGTGGCGGACGCGCAGCTTCAGCTCGAGGCATCCGAACGCGATAACCGTGCCATCGATGCAGACATTGCCGGCGCGAAGGCACAGCTCCTGTCCTCTCGTACGCAAGCCGCGGAAACCTCGCGCCAGGCGGCGCGCTACAAGGCGCTTGCGGCTGACCAGTTCGTTTCGCGGCAGGCGGCCGATGAGCTGGCATCGGCCAGTGCGGTCGCCGCCGCCCAGGTACAGATTGCCTCACGCGAACTGCAACGCCTTACCGTTGAGCGTGGGTCGTTGAAGGGCGACAACCTGAGTGCACGCCAAGCGTTGATTCGACTGGAGTCAGCCCATACCGGACTCGGTCGAACCACCATCCGCGCGGCAAGCGAAGGCACCGTCAGCAACATGCAGCTGGAGCAAGGGGCATACGCGGCAGCCGGGGTGCCCCGACTTGCACTGGTGACACCTGTGCCAACGCTCTACGGCGATTTCCGCGAGAAGTCGCTGCGCCACGTGGTGGCCGGGGACCGTGCTGCCGTGGTGTTTGACGCCCGCCCAGGCGAAGTATTCCGTGCGGAGGTCATTAGCATCGATGCTGGTGTTCGCAATGGCCAGCAAGCCGCCGACGGTCAGCTGGCCGTCACCGAACAGACGGACCGCTGGGTGCGCCAAGCCGAGCGCGCAAGGGTCAACCTGCGGCTGCTGGATGCGCCTGATGCATCGCTGATTGCCGGTGCACGCGCCACCATCCAACTGTACCCACACCACAGCGGTATTGCCGACGCACTGGCTGGTGCACAGATCCGCTTGATCAGCTGGTTGCACTATGTCTACTGATGCCAAAGCACCCTCGCTGCGGCACACATTGACCGAGAATGGCTGGTCACAAGTCAAGCGCCTGGTCTTCGGGGGTACGCTGGCGTTTGCCGTGTCCAAGGCCTTCGGCTGGAACTACGGGTTGTTCTATGCCATCTACCCGCTGCTGCTGATGGGACTTGTACCGCTTTTCAATGCCCACATCGCGCGGCAGTTCCTGTACAGCGCGGCAGTCAACATCACCGCAACCACTCTGATCGCGGCCGTCTTCATTCGTTCTCCCTTTGTGATGACGCTGCTGGTTCTGCTGTTCTCGATGATGTGCTTCTGGCTGCTGGCAACAGGAAGAGCCTTCCTCTTCGGCGCGATGTCGCTGGCATCCACCCACACGCTGGTGCACTTGGCCAGCTATCCTGAGACCGATGTCCTGAATCTCTTCGGCAATCATGCGTGGGCCACTGCAATGGCCGTAGCCGTGGCAGCAGTGTCCTATGCACTGTTCCCCGACAGATCGCCGCGACAGCCACCGCCTCGTGTGAAGAAGACTGCCAGCACGATCCGCCATCAGATTCTCCTGGGCAGCATCGGTGCAACGCTCTCCTTCATCGTCTTCCAGGTCGCGGATCTACGCGACTCATTGTCCGCACAGGTTGCCACCCTGCTGATTCTGTTTCCGATGACCTGGAGTGGTTCGAAGATGGCCAGCCTGCAGCGCATGACAGGTACCGTCGTCGGCTCGGTGCTTGCCCTCCTTATCCAGTTGCTGCTTTACACCCACTATGACCGACTTCTGTTGGTGATTCCCTTCTACGCCTTCGGGCTGCTCCTGTTCGCGGCCGAGCACGCGCGTGAGGCGTCAGGTCCCGCACGGGGCTTCGGCGCACTGACAGGGCTGGCAGCCCTGTTTGGCCTCGCCACTCCGTCCACGGACCTGTTTACCAACTCTCTCTACCGGATCAGCTCCGTTGCGCTCTCTGTGGCCGCCACCTTGTTCTTCCTTTACGCGACGCACCTTGTACTGAACCGCTTCGCAGCCACGCGGCTGGAAACGGCGGTGCAGTCCCGCTGAAATCGCCAGGAGACGCCCGCAGGGCATAGGGCGACACGCCACATGATTGCCCCACAGATGCAGCAATCATATCCAAACGGCCATCTTTATCCCGTCCGCGCAGAGGAGCAAGATTCTCCCATCGCAACGACGGAGCACCTCGATGGCTCACCCCTCCCACCTCGATTTTTCCCTTGCCCCTCTGCACCGTGCCGGGAACGGCGGCCATTTCCGCGCCGACGGGCTGCGCGGCCAGACAGTGTCGCTCTCCCCGTTCCTGGGGGTGGACCACTACCGGATGAGCGGGCCGACCTTCCCCCCCCACTCCCACTCTGCCATGTCAGCAGTCTCCTACCTGCTTCAGGATTCGGAGACGGGTATGTCCAACCGCGATTCGATCGGTACCGAGAATCTGATTCGCCCAGGCGGACTGCATTGGACAACTGCCGGTAGTGGGGTGGTGCATGAAGAAGTTCCAGCGGAACCGGGCAAGTCAGTCCATGGGTTGCAGATCTTCGTGGCCCTGCCCGCATCCAAGCGTCACATCGCGCCCTTCCCGCTGACCATTGAACCCGATGCGGTGCCAGTGATCCATCATCCAGGGGTGCAGATCCGGGTACCAGTGGGCCGCTACGGAAGCCAACAGTCACCGTTGATTCCACCGACCGATGTGACGCTGCTGGACATCAGCCTGGAATCAGGTGCCAGCGTTGAAATTCCCTTGGCGGCTGGTGTCGCCCTGTTCGCGATGCCCATCCATGGCGCCGTCAGTATCCAAGGCCACAGGTTTACCCCGGATGATCTCAGCGTTCCGGTCTTTGCCGAGCACGACGCACCGCGCTCGCTTGTTCTCTCCGCGCAAGAGGGCGCTGCCCAGGTCGTGCTGTTCAGCGGCCAACCCTTCCCACTGCATTAATCCACCCCGAGGAGCACCACCATGAAACAGCAACGCTTCACTGCCGAAAACACCGCCCTGCTGCTGATCGACCACCAAGTGGGCACCATGCAGCTGATCAAGAACATCGACACCACGTTGGCCGCCAAGCAGTCGATTGCGCTGGCCAAAATGGCGAAGATTCTCAACCTGCCCACCATCATCACCTCAAGCCAGGAAGACAACGCGCAGGGCCCGATCCTTCCGGAGATTGCCGAGATCCTTCCTGAAGCGCACCAAGCCCGCGTAAAGCGTCCCGGCGTAGTCAATGCCTGGGCGTACCCGGAGTTCCGCGATGCCGTGATAGCGACCGGCCGCAAGAACCTCATCATGGCAGGTGTCACCACGGACGTGTGCCTGATCTTCCCGTCCATTGATGCCGCGCTGGAAGGATTTGCAGTTCAGGCTGTGATGGACGCGTCTGGCTCGCCGAGTGACCTGTCCGAGGAGCTTTCCCGCCAGCGCATGCACGACGCAGGCGTCGTGCTCACCACCACAAACACCCTGATGGCCGAGATTGCCCAGGACTGGTCCACGCCCAATGGCCAGCAGTTGATCGGCCTGCTGTTCAGCGATGTATTCCCGGCGATGGGCGCAGGCATTGCCTGAACCAGGTTGGCAACACGGTCGGGGCGCATTGCCCCCGGCCGGCCCTCCTCACCATCAGCATTATCGTTCGAGGCACATTTGAAGCGCATGCAAAGCGAGCAGTCTGAGGTTCTGGTCATCGGCGGTTCGTTGGCAGGCTTGACCTTCGCCTTGGCATGCAGCACGCGGGGCATACCGGTACGCATCATCGAGCGGACCACAGGACACGTGCAGGGAGGCGACAGCCTGAGCGTGGACCTCAACGCACTGAAGGCAGTCACCGGCTTCGATCCGCGCAGCGCGCCCGTGTTGCCAGTGGTGCCGGCCTACCGCGAACTCACCACCTGGAATGCACTTTACCGCTGGCTCCATGATCGAGCTTCAAGTACCTCAGGTATCAGCATTGAAGAAGGAATGGGTGTGTCGGCGGTGAACGACGAACATAGTCAACCGTTCATAGTGCTGGAGGACGGAAGCACCCGTACCGGCCGTGCAGTCATTGGAGCGGATGGCTACCGTAGCCTGATACGCAGGTCGATCTCTCCGGAGGCGCCGTACGCGCAGTATGCAGGCTATCTGGTATGGCGCGGCCTTGTAGATGAGCGACTGCTTTCAAAACCGGTTGCGTGGCCCTCCGACGGTGGACTTTGGATTGATTTCGTTGCGGGCTATCGACTGGTCGCTGCAGTCCTACCGGGACGCGATGGGTCACTTGAACCAGGCACCAGGCAGATAACATTCGCGTGGTTCGATGCGCACCAAGAGACGCTACTGCGCAGCACTGGTTCCCTGACCGAATCGGGAGGCATCGTGGGAACCTTGGCGCGGGGAACGATCGACGCCTCCGTCCGCGAGAAACTTCTCACCGCCATTCCATCGGTATGGCCGGAAATCTGGGCAGAGGCTGTCGAGGCAGGTATCGCGGGCGACAAAATTCTGAGTGGAGCGCCCATCGCGGAGTACCTGCCACAACGCCTGGCTCGAGGGAGAATTGCCATCATCGGAGACGCCGCACATACCGTCTCCCCGATGACAGGGCGAGGCTACCTGACTGGTGTGGAAGACGCTGGCGTCTTGGCGCAGGCGCTGGCTGACCATAGAGACGACGCACACGGCATATCCAAGGCGTTGTCGATCTACGATTCAACGCGGCTTCCCTACGCGAGAGGACTTGTTTCTCACTCCCGTCGAATCAGCCGCGAATACGTTCAGTACGCTGCAAATAGCTGAGTTTGAGCCCCATGTCCGCTGACGGCCAGGAGCGGACCTCTACCCAACCCCTGATAACGATCCCTTATCTCCCGATTTCGCAGTGCCTGTTCTCTGCATGCCTTGCAGCACACTTAGCCGAAACTTCAGGGGATCATAGCTGACAAGGAACGTCATTCACATAGGCGACGACACGCATGCAACATGCCGCTGAACCGGGACACCGATCGCCCGTTCCGCGCGCTCACGGGTTGCTCCCCTGGCTTGCCCAGGAAGAGCGATTAGTAGCCAGGGCTCCCCTTCCAGTTGCGCACTCGCACTCTGAAGCCCGGACCCGTCTCCCTCTCTTCACACGGTTCGAACAGACCCCGCTGGGTTCCCTCGGGCTCGGAAGAATTCATCTGAATCTGGTCAAGATACATCTTGTAACGAAGGCGCAGGCGCCCCCACTCGTCGACCGTAATGGAACGGCTCGAGATTGTGTGCATTCCGCGCGAATAGGGTTGAACCTGCTCCCCAACCGTCTCGTCTGGGATCTGAATCCGCACGCGGTCGCGGGACCCGGGCTTTACTAAGAACGCCCACTGCTCCCGGATGGTGAACGGTCGCCCGGCTTTCGTGATCAGCATGCGCTCGGTAACGGTCAGGTCCTCAACTTCGATCAGCGCTCTATCAGCACGCTGGGAGACGTAGGGCGCGTGCGATAGATGAATCCAGTGCCTGTTCTGTGAATTTTCCAGCACCTCGCGCCGAAATGTTGAGGGGTCGGCTACGGCTTCGTCATCGAGATCTGATAGATCGATTTCGATCGCGTCGATACCGTTAGCGGCCAACAGACTACGCTTTGGCTCGTCCACAGCATGTCGAACGCGGACTTCAAAGCAGAGCACATTGAACTCAATCTCCGAGGCCATTCCATGCACGAGGACGTCGGGCCGGGCGGCCCCTTCGAGCAGCGGCACTTCCAGCCCAGCGGTCGCGATTCCCAACAGCTCCGGCTCGATAACAACATCCCCGCTAGCCCATCGCGGCAGCAGGACTGCATCTGCCGTGGCCAGCACGTCCTTTGCCATGCGGTGTACAGCCGTTTCATAACCACCAGGGCATGAGGACGCGCGCAAGTGCTGAAAGTGCCGGACGCGGCGTCGTCCGGGAAAATCCCGATTACGCGCAACAAGCGCTTGTCCACACTCCGGACACGTGCACTCGCAATCCAAGCCAGATGCGACATCGGACACGAAGACAAGTCGTCCGTCTTTCATCCCGAAAGGAACGGTGAGCTGGCGATGCGCGCGTGCGGACACTAGGAACCCTCAAACGATGAGCATGCTACTTGGTGGACCAAGCCACACTACTTGGCCGTGATCTCATGTCGTGCGACGCCAGAAGAACCAAGGCTCGCCTGGTCGTTCGGGGCACAACCTCTGTCTTCACCGCCCTTTGCGCGGTTCCCGCTTCGCCGGAGTCTTCTCAATGCTTTTGATGAGATCCTTCTTCTGACGAACGGATAGGTCGTTCCACTGCAGAAGCAGTTGGGCCAACAGCTCGTCTTCGGTGTAGAGAAACGCCGCGGGTATGCCAAGCACCTCAGCCAACTGTTTGGCTGTCTTGATCTGGGGTTCGTGCTTGCCGCGTTCGTACTGGTTGATACGTGGAGAGGCCACGGCGGGATCCAAGCCGGCAAGGATGCCGAGCTGCTTCTGAGATAGCCCGGCTCGTTCGCGCGCCTGTGCTAGCCGCAGCGCAAAAACCGGATGTTCTGCCGTCCGCCTGTTCACTTTCGCCCCCTCAAGGAGAGCTAAGGATGGCGGAAGTGACCGGCGCTTGGATACTAAGATATTCTTAGATGCCATAGCAACGGTCAGTAGGCAGCCCGCAGCCCTGGGTCGACCGCCTTGTGTCCTTCATCGAACAAATGAACAACTCAAAACCGCAGTCTTGGGATCCAGGGCGTCCCGATGCCCCAACCATTGGCGACGTCCACCACCTGGGCGGCCGTGGTGCCCTCTATCTACTAGCTCTGGTACAGGCGCACCATGCAGGGGTACGTGTGGCACCCACCTTGGAGGGCACGCAGAACGTACTTTCGGTACTGGATGCGTTGGGGGTCATCCGGTTCGATCATCAGGCCTTTCCGGAGAGCAATACGGTTACCGGGGACAAGCTTGCCTGGTCATACACGTGGGCACATGTCCCCTTCGCAGAACTGGATGCGCGACTCAAGGACTACCTACGAACTGCGGCTCAAGAGCCTCCCTATGCAGAGACTTGGTTGCGCGTTTGGCAGGAGCTCGTCCCACAGGAAGTGACCGCCTACCTTCAGCACCAATTGCGCATCCACCACTTCCCCGAAATCTTCCTGGGGGAGTTGGTTGGTCTTCTCATGCCATACGATTCGCGATACAGCTTAGGGCACTGGCGTTATGCGTGCTGGGCGGCCGTACGGAGCATGGCATCGATTTCTCTGCAGTACCCAGGCAACGTCGAGATCTTGAAATTCACGTTGAGTAGCGAGCTGCCACGTCGGCTAAAGCTCACGCAGGGTAGCCTCGAGGGAAAGCTCTGTTTTTCCCCATCCTATTCACTCCCGGATTGTGCGCTTACAGCGGTGTTTGCCGGCATAGCGACCGGCCTTGGTGACAGGTACTGGATTTCACCCCCGGCACTTGAGTTGATCTAGCCCCCCCACCGCACACCTGTGTGCCAATCTGCTACTACTGCCATCCAGCGTCTTGCTCGTCAACTGCACGGTCGAAGCCCCAAGAGCCTACATCTGCTGCGACGACATTGATTGAGCTTCATCAGGTAGACGCGCCGGACCCTCCTGTGATTTCACACGTATCCGTAGCCACAGATGGTCTGAAAGAGCTTTGCAAACCCGCTCCGAGTAAGTGCGCAGCCGTCTCCTCATCAGCGCCGGTAACACCCATGTATCACACCCGAAAGCGGGGTTAGTGCCTTGCAGAGACACCTATCTGATTCATGATCCAGCGCGCATCTGCGATCACATCGCTCTGGACATGACGCGATGATGGACGTCCCGAAGTGGACAACCTCTCCCTCAAGCTCATCACCTGATCACTGACATGACAGCAGTGAACGGCAGACCATTGAAAGGTGTGTGAGAC
Source organism: Xanthomonas arboricola pv. juglandis (assembly GCF_001013475.1). Classification (GTDB taxonomy): domain Bacteria; phylum Pseudomonadota; class Gammaproteobacteria; order Xanthomonadales; family Xanthomonadaceae; genus Xanthomonas; species Xanthomonas arboricola. The sequence goes on from NZ_JZEF01000001.1 coordinate 1,274,091, forward strand.
AAAGGCTCTCGTCTCGGAGATGTGCTCCCTACGCGGGCTGGGTGATTGTGTCTCTAAGGGAAGATCCCAGAACGCGAGCATCATCTCATGGGCGGAGATCTTTCCCATACGCTGTGCCTGCACGTGTGCTAGCCAGCTCACAGACAAACACAAGCCCAGATGTGAACTTTCATATGCCAACAGATTGACATCGTCCGACCAAGACGCACTGTTGTTTTGCCCGCGCCGGGTGCGCAAGCACCACAGGGAGAATCCAATGCTGCAGGGGCACGTAGGCTGATGTTTGCCTGATCCATCAGCCATGCCTTGCATGCAAGTATGGCCAGATTTTCGCGCCAAGGTGCGTGCCTGCGCAGCAACGCGAGAAATGGCTTCTTCGTGATTACGGACGTGAGCCTTGGCTATCTGCCAAGGCGGGATAAAGCGTAAGTACTGGCTGAGCACCCGGCTTTGTGGGGAGGGCTCTGCTGCGCGCATCCTCTCCGCCGCATGAATGCGGACATCGTGGGGCGAAATACCCAACGCATGATGGGATCTGGATGACCATGGCAGGCCGGCAACCCAGACCCGCTCAGCTACCCGGCAGGTCCGGAGATCCTCGACCGAATACGCTTTAGGTGCGGCAGGCTGTAATTTGGCGCCGTCATCGACGCCATCCAGACGACATCCGCATCCGCCGCAACGCAGCGGCTCCCGATCAAAGAAGACACGATAGCCATTGTGCTGGCCACAATAGTTGCAGAACTGTTCAAGGCGAACTTGATGCTCAGGGCAGAACCAAAGTGAGCGATGCTGGTGGATCGCCTTGTGATGATTCCGCTTCATGCACTGGGGGCACCAAAAGACCGAAGCTCGATACCATTCCAAGGGCACTTCAGTGAGATCTTGCCGCGCCTTGGCGATCACGCGACGAAGTAGCGGATGCGTAATTTCGTCGCTCGCCACCTTCAGTTGCGCTACCCAATTCATGAATTCGAACAGGTGGGCGGTAGAAGGCGGACGACACGGCTGTAACGTGCATAAGGGCCGCTCGATTAGTTTGGCAATATCGTATGCGCGGCACAGGTTGAATCGGCCGATCGCCGCGTATGCCCCTAAAAGGGAGTTGTTCTCCCAATGCTCTGGAAGATGAGCGACAAAACCCATCGGCGCCGAGGCCTCAGATGACATCAATCTGCTGAAGCAGTTCCGACGTGATCTTCAGCTCCGCACTGTCTGCACCACGAAGGTGAATGAAGAACGATGCCAAGAACCCTGCCACACTGGACATGGCCACGACGGTCCCCACGCCAGGCAAGCGTTGCTGTTTTAGTTCGCGCCAGAACAGCGCACTACTGCTGGCAAGCCGCCCCCCTCCCTCATAGAACCTGGGCAGTAGCAGTTGCAGGTAACTCATGCCCGAACCCACAGGAAACTCAGAACCGGCGTCAATCGCCGCCAGCAGCGGTTCCAGTTCCGCGGCGTTCTGAATCCCCCTGAATTCGTTCAATGTGGACATGAAGCGCTTTTCCAGATCCGAGCGTGCGGCCTTCAACTGTTGCCGTTTCTCTTTGAGCTCGACCTGCCCGAACAAAACGACCGTGACCTTCACGCGGTCTCGCACCAGGCGATTGATGACCGACTTGAGCCAGGCAAACTCGTCACAGCTCAGCTCCTGGGCTTCATCGAAGATCAGAAAAAGGTGCCGGGCTTCCCCTGAGAGGGCCAGCAGAGCACGATGCACTTGGGTACGCTTGCCGGCCAAGTCTCTGGCGATCTTGGGCGCATAGTCGATCTGGTTGAGGATTTCCGAAAGTAAGCGCCCTTCGGCCGGATTGGTGTCTTCGACCACCTCAAAGATCAGCACGCCGCAACCAGGCTTTTTTCGCTTCATTTCCACCAACAACAACTCGGCACATGAACTCTTACCCGACAGCGGCTGGGCGAAGAAGGCAATGGAACCCCTGCCCTTACGGCCAAGCGCCCAAACACGACCCAGGACGTCCTTGGCAGCAAGCGTAGGCAGCACCGCTCGCTCGATGATCACCGGGTGCTCATCCCATACCTGATCACGCAAACGCAGTATTTCCTCAATAGTCATGACGGTCTCCGTTGAAGGCACCTATGTCATCCCACTGCATGTAGTGGGAACTTTTTGATTCGCTGGCCCGATCTAGCAGGTCCGTCACCGCGACCTCAGCCTGCTTCACCTGAGTGGAATTGGTGGGGGCGTCACCGGGCACATCGCGACGGGCGTTGTGATCGCCCACATGTCGCATGGCCGCCTTGGCCGGCTTGGATTTACTCTTGGCCCTGACATATTCGTCCGCCACCTTTTTCAAGAACGCGGCCACGACATCCTCGTTCCTGTCGTTCTCGATGTAGCCTTCGCGCAGGAGTTGATTGATTTGGCGCCGCAGATCGATCGAGTGATCGCTCCAGCGCCAGCGGCCACCGGCCTGGCAGGTGCCCAAGGGGCGCTGACGGCAGAACGCCTCAATGAATCGAATATTGGTCCGCGCGACATGCAGTTGTAGGTCGACCTGCTCATCCAACAGCGCCCAATCCTTCGCCATGGCCGGGTTCGTGTAGTCGACCTCCAGAAAAGAAAAGTAAGGGCGACGACCAGTGGCTTTGTTGCCCCGAATTGGCACGGTGATGATCGACTTGGACAGATCTGCCTCGCCTTCCCGGAGCGGAGGTAGAAATGGAAACTGGTACTGATCGCGTTCGGGCCCGCAAATGAGCGCGTGCATGCGCTGGGCCGGGCTGGCCGCCAAGTTGGCTTTGCCCATTTTCTCGTTGAAGTTGCGCAACAGATTCGATACCAGGGTCACAATCTCGCGCTCTGACAGGATGCACGCGCGGGCAGCCTCTTCCGCCTTCTGTCGCCTAGGATCTTGTGGTCCAGCACCGGTGGTTTGAGGAAGCCGTTTAAAGCCTGCGCGTTCCAGTTCGTTGAAAACGCGCTCCACTAACTGGCGCCTGGCTGGAGTCTTTATTGGGCCAAAGTTCACCGCGCATCCGCTCAGCGACATCACACGTGAGACCAGTTCGTCAGCTAGATGGATGAGCGCATTGTCCAGCAACAGACAGTTGAATCCACACCAGCCGAAGCGGTCGTCCAGGTCGGCCAAAGGGCGCGTGGCCAGCTGACCGTCCTTGCGGTGGGCCCAGTCCGGTTCACCGAGTACGCCTGCGTGAAGCACGTCCATTGCATCGCCGACGTTGGCCGCCTCACGGAAGATCACCTTGAAGGCCATGATCCAGCCCTTGTGGCGATCAACCAACAGCAAGAGCGTCATTCGGCCTGCATCCAGAAACCGGAAACCCTCAGGCGTCTCGATCCTGACGGTGCCGATGCATCCCATGGCATGCTCGTCCATCTCGACGATGTCCATTGGCATACAGGCAACGAGGCGAGAGCCATGGCCATTGCCGGCTTTGGCTTTGGTCGCGGCCTTGTCCCCATACTGGGTAGCCACGATCGCGTCGTAGTGTTGGATCAGAAAGGCCTTGGTGAACCCCCGCACGGCCGTCGCCCCGCGCCGACGGGAGGTAAAAGGCCAGGACTGCATGTCGGGATCCTTGGCCTCGCATAGACGCAAGAATTCCATGTGGACGGACTTGTGTCGCACGCCCGCCTCGCCGCCGGGCTTTCGTTTGGCGTTGAGCAGCAAGTACGACTCCAATGCTGCGGCAATGTCGCTGTTCTGGCGTAGGAACTGCGCAAGTGCCCCCGCTAGCCCTTTGCTTTGATGCTTCGGCAAGGGCTTCCGTCGCTGCCGCGGCTGGATCTCCAAATAGGGCAGCAGCCCTACCCAGCCGATCGGCATGCCTCGCCCGTCAAGCGCGACACATTTGTCGTAGGCTCGATAGAACACCTCTCTCCAGATCGATTTGGCCTGCAACAGTTGCGTGATCCGTGAGCCGTGCACGTAGTCGGTAATGGCCTCCTTGAGCGAATAGAACCGCTTCGTCTCCGCCGCATCCAGGCCTTCCAGTGATGGCATGGCCCAGCTGGCGAGAACCAAACGCTCGGGAGGCGTCGTCTTCAGAGTCAGGCGGCTACCCATGACGATGTGTCCGCAGCACGGTACCGGGACCCCACAGGTGGGTATCTACATCGCTTTCAATTTCGCGCGAACGCAGCAGCGTGGCCACTGCGCCTGTGACCAGCGCGGTACTTTCGGTGGTTAGCTGCTGGCACAGATCCCGAACAGCTAAGTCGCCATGCTCTTCCAGCAGATGCCGGCAGCGAATGATCAGCGGGCCCAAGGAATGCGATCGGCACCGGTTGATCGTGGGAACGATCGCCCGCCAGCTCTGGACACGTACCTTGGCTGCGTTGAGCACCGCCAGGCTGACCAATCGCCGGCCCGCCACCGATGTCTTGTTGGCCTCAAGGGCCAGGTCGACGTCGAGCTCGGTACCCTCCAGCGTGGTGACGGTAGCGAAGTGCCGCCGCCCCGGGTGCGGGTGCGCTCGCCCGTGGCGCAGGGGGGAATAGTCGACGAACGCCACATCCGGTGAACCTTCTAGGTAGAAGAAGGCCTCCAATTCGATGTCCGAACTCAGCGTTAGCGGGAGCGCCTGCGTGTCCTGCGGGGGGCTGACAAACCACAGGTTGTGGCCGCTGGCCCCTCTGGCACGCACGGAGGCCAGGTACTGGTTGCGCTTCTTTTGCGCCGGGGTCTTACCCATTAGGTTGCCCGCGCAGACCAGCGGCGGAAGGCAAGCGGGTGCGACCTTGACCCGCGTGGCGGGAAGGGGTGTATAGTGTCTTCGGCATCAACAGGTCCTCCAAACGACCTGGCCTCAAGAGTCCGACCATTGCCGTGGCGGGCTCTTTTTTGTGAATTAGTTTTTAATTCCAGTAGTGCTGGCGTACAGACTACTCGCAGGGAAGGTCGTCAGATCCAATCTCCTGCCGTGGTTTGATTTTCAATCCTCGCCCGAAGAGCCCCGATCATGGTGCTGGACTGTGCTAGCGGATTTCGTCAGATAGGCGCATGGGTATGGACCCGATACCTGTTGAAGTCGTTGGAATGCGACGTCGAGTGGTTGAATCGAACTCTGCTTTTGCCCTGCGAGGGCTTCACCGGGGCGATCTATGAGGGGCTGACACCTCGGGTCTTCGAAGAGATCCACAACGCGGGCAAGAACCCCGACGGCGCCTATTGGAAAGAGATCAAGGACAAGACCAAGAAGTTCAACCTGCTCGAACGGGTATGTGAACGTGTGCCGGCGTCACGCGCTTGGTTGCTGCGCGATTTCAACCGCTACATGCAGCTTGATCCGCCCTCATTGTTGGACTCACGCGAGCAGTTGCTGGTTTACACCAACTCGCGAGGTCTTCTGCTGGTGCCTGGGCGCGTTATGGCCGCCGTGAAGCACCTGGATCCGGCGCTATACGCCGATCTTGAGCACCGATGCACCAGCGCGCTGATTAAAGCGGCTACCCCCAGCACACTGCTCTTTGCCATCGCCTTTCTGCATGAGGTCACCTGGCGCAGGCACCGGGGGACACAAGAGGCAAGGGAATTAGCTGACAACGCGGTTACCGCATTCTCCGCCTCAATGCACGAACGCGCCTTCGAAGACGGCCAGCGACTGGGCGAACAGCTTCGACCTTACTTGCAAGACGCCGTGGCCAATGTCTCGGTATGGGGTGACCGATCCGCGCCTTCAAAGCTCCCTCGGGCACTGGGAGACCTTTGGGTACTGCCTTTCCTGATGAGGAAAAACCAGGACATGCTCGATGCCTGCGCTTGCCTACATGCGGCCGGTGAAGCATGGTACGAACGAATCGATCATCCGTTGCCTGAGCGCTACCGGGATGGCGCCCTGGAGGTGACAACTGAGGGCTTGACCTCATATACACCCGCCCATGCGAGCATCGAAGCGGCGCTCATTGCGCTGCGATTGGAGTTGCTCAAAACACATGGGGATATCTCGCTCGAATACAATCAGTCGCTCCTGATCACGACAGGCACTAACCACATCGCATATGAAAGGCTGCCCGGCGATTCACGGGCTAGTAGGAACACCCGTTCGCCTCGTTTATCCTCGCGTGCACAATAGGCATAGAAATCGCCGCACGCTGGCGCGACCCGTACTCACGCTCCAGATTCTTAACTGCACACTCCGCACGCATCTTAGCTAGTGCCGGCTCTTGCAATGCGTCATAACTTTCCGTGCAGTGAGCCGAAATCAACTGCCATTTCTCCTCCTCGGTAAGGCGTGAAACTTCACAGAGTTCCGAAAAATCGACGTCATTGATGTTTTGCCAGAGTATCGCCGGTGTTTCCCCATTTGTCCTGGACGCTTCCCAACTCCGAAAGCTCGTGGGCAACTTATTTGCTAGCCACCCTAATAGCTCATCCGGATCGCTTCTCAAGAAGGTCGCAATGGAACTTGTCAGACTTGCCTTTTCAAGGACGTAGGATCCGAAGGATCGCTCGGCGGTGCTCCTAAGGCCCCACGCGTCCCAGAGTTCGTAGGGAAGCTTCTCGTGTGCGCGGTCAATGCGGCACATCTCCCACACCACAAACCCGTTTCCGATGCAACAAAGCTTATGTATGGTTCGAGCAAGAAGCTGCCCTATCATTTTTGTTCTGAACACCTCCCGAGAAGTGGCAATACACGTAAGGTGATCGCAATACCGTCCAAGGAGCCAGGCACCCGCACGCAACTGGGCACTTTGATGGATGACGGTACGACTTTCCTTCTCGATCGAGCAAGTTTCTGCGGCACGGGTGGTTTTCTTAACACTATGGATGGAGGGCTGTCCCCGCTCATTGAGAGCGACTTTGATAGCGGCAAAGCTCGGTACAAAAGGGAGCTTCTCGGAAAATTGTCTATCGGGCTCTAACATCGCTGTTGTAGCTTCCTTGACCCCCGGGAGCCGGCCTCGCCTGTCAATCGATCCCGTCATCATGGAGTGAATCGGCGCGCAAGCATTCATTGCCACAAAAAGCTCTTGATAAGTTCGTGAAATCCGCCGCCGGATGCGCTGATTCGCGCATATATCGGTCATATCGGCTGCCAAAAGAGAGCCGCCGCAGACACTGCAGCTAAATGCTGGGCGGGGCAAGGCAGCGCTGTACTTCATCCCCCTCCCGCAGATCGGGCAGTGCGAGGTCAGTCGTCGTTCGTGATAAGGACAGAACTCAATATAATTCAGCTGACCGACCGTGAAGTGCATTCCAAGCGCGACGCATTCTGTGCAGAAGCGGAGACGTTTGTTTTCCCATGCCCAATATGGGTAGTCCTTTAGCGTCAAGAAATTCGACTCAATCAAGTACTCGCCTAGCTGCCCTTGCTGGATTGGCCACCAATACTTGTGCGCCTGGTCGCGCAACTCACTCACTACGCTGGCATAGTCGATTCGGTCTGGTTTACGGGATTTCTGATTTTTCTCGCTGCCCTGAAGGTCACGCATTAACTGAAGTGGGCCTTTTGCGACGTCCCCCCAATTTTGAGTAGCCCCTCAGTTTGGAGTCCAATTCCCTACCCCAAGGAGATTGGACGTGAAGAAGCGTTTTACCGAAGAGCAGATCATCGGCTTCCTGCGCGAAGCCGAAGGCGGCGTGGCGATCAAGGATCTGTGCCGGCGCCATGGCTTCAGCGAGGCCTCGTACTATCTGTGGCGTAGCAAGTTCGGCGGCATGAGCGTGCCCGATGCCAAGCGGCTCAAGGACCTTGAGGCCGAGAACGCGCGGCTGAAGAAGTTGCTGGCCGAGCAGTTGTTCGAGAACGACCTGATCAAGGATGCGTTGCGAAAAAAGTGGTGAGCGCACCGGCGCGTCGTATGCTGGTGCGCGAGTGGATCGGGCGTGGTGCCAGCGAGCGTCGTGCGCTGGCAGTGATCGGCATGAGCGCCAGCGCGCTGCGCTATTGCCCACGCCAAGACCGCAACGGCGAACTGCGCGAGCGCATTCTTGCGCTGGCGCATCGCCATCGTCGCTATGGCGTGGGGATGATCTATCTCAAACTGCGACAGGAAGGGCGCATCGTGAACTACAAACGCGTGGAGCGGTTGTACCGCGAACAGCAGCTACAGGTCCGACGGCGCAAGCGCAAAAAAGTGCCAATAGGCGAGCGTCAGCCGCTGCTGCGGCCAGCGCAGGCCAACCAGGTGTGGTCGATGGACTTCGTGTTCGACCGCTCCGCCGAAGGCCGAGTGATCAAGTGTCTGGTGATCGTGGACGACGCAACGCACGAAGCGGTCGCCATCGAGGTGGAGCGCGCGATCTCTGGGCACGGGGTTGCGCGCGTCCTGGATCGGTTGGCACACAGTCGCGGCCTGCCGCAGGTGATCCGCACCGACAACGGCAAGGAGTTTTGCGGTAAGGCAATGGTCGCCTGGGCGCATGCCCGTGGCGTGCAGTTGCGGCTGATCCAACCAGGCAAACCGAACCAGAACGCCTACGTCGAATCCTTCAACGGCCGGCTACGCGATGAATGCCTCAACGAGCACTGGTTCCCGACGTTGCTGCACGCGCGCACCGAGATCGAACGCTGGCGACGCGAATACAACGAGGACCGACCCAAGAAAGCAATTGGCGGCATGACGCCGGCTGCGTATGCCCAACATCTGGCAAACACCGATATCATTAACCCGGGACTCTAAACCAAGCCGCTACTCAGGGCGGGGGGATGTCGTTTGCTGCGAACCAGCCCAATTTGTTGAGAAATGCATATGTTGATTCTCCAGGTAGCAAGGCGCCGCGCACCCAGGGTATGTACAGCTCAAACTTCTCATCGCTCAAGGCCCTTCTCCAAGCATGACTTGGAAAAATTGTTGATCGATTTATCTAGAAATTCAGGGGATCGGAAAAGTCACAGCTTTGACGTTCACCTCAGAATAGTCACAGGTTTCCCTGTTTCGTTGTTACAGTGATATTGGATCCAAACCAAACCCTCGAAAATCGATAAGTGATTGTTTTGTATAGCATGAGAGGATGGGAACGTGCTCACAGGTTTGCCGAGCCCGGTTGGCCTATCAATGTGTCAGTTTTTTAAATTCGTGTCCTTTTTGTTTGGATCATGCTCCTCATTGATTTTGAAGGGCTTTTTCCCTCCTGCGAGACACGATCTTAAGTGACGTCTGGGTGCTCTCCGCACAGTCAGCACGGCACCATGGCTTGCGTGGGATCAGGGAGCCGCTTTGCCGCAACTTTGCCTAGAGCGCACGGGTTTTGGATGCTTGGGCTGACTCCGTCCAAAATGTTGCTGCCAGGCTGCTTCGAGTGCTGCGGGCAGATCTTTCAATTTGACCAGTTGTGCCTCAAGCGCATCAGCGCGTGCCTGCTGGATCGTGAGGTCTTGGCAGAGCTCGGAAACATTGCCTTGTGCGCGTTCTAGCGCTTGCTCAAATTACGAAGAAGACCGCGATCACCAGGCTCGAGCTCGAGGCCATGCTGGCCACCTGCGACGATAGCTTAGAAGGCATCCGTGACCGCGCCCTCCTCTGCTTTGGCTTTTCCAGTGGCGGGCGTCGGCGCAGTGAAGTTGCAGCGGCCGATATGCGTGATCTCCGCAAAACCGGCGACGGCGGCTACATCTATCGCCTGGAGCACTCAAAGACACAGCAGGCCGGCGCAACCTCAGACTCCACGCCTGACAAGCCCATCGTTGGGCGTAGTGCTGAAGCGCTTGCTGCCTGGCTCGCGGCAGCCAACATCACGCAGGGGCCGCTGTTTCGGAGGCTCTGGAAAGATCGGGTGGGACCCGCCCTACTCCCAGGGTCGATCGCCACCATCGTCAAGCGCCATGCAGCCATGGCAGGACTAGAGGGGGATTTTGGCGGGCACAGTCTGAGGTCGGGGTTCGTCACCGAAGCTGGCAAGCAAGGTGTCCCACTGCCGGCGGTGATGGCTATGACCGAACATCGCTCTGTGGCAACGGTTCTGGGGTACTTTCAGGCAGGTGCCGCAGAAGACAATCCGGCGGCTCGCCTTCTCAAGTAGCCCTATCTCCCAAGCTCGGCCTGCGAATGCCGCTCATCGTATGTGCTCCCTTTCCCTTCGGGAACTGCAGCCCCAGTCTGCTTGCCAGAGGCTACAAGGGCTTACGGCAGGCCGATCAAGACCTCTTCTGGCTTGAACCAGCCTGTGATCAGGAGCTGATCCCCAACCCTTGCCGGATTGGAGGCATAGGCAACCAATGCAAGCGACCGTTGCGCGCGGCTGCAGGTAACGTAGAACAACCGACGAGTCGACGCGGTTTGGCTGTCGTCAGCGCCGCCGCCGAAAAGCTTTTCGTACTTGAATAGAAAACCACGCGCCTCGTGATCGTCCATGACGACCATGACGCGTGGGAACTCGAGTCCTTTCACGCCCTGATGCGTATCAAAACGCGCTTTGCCACTCACGTACTTGGCATAGGCCCGTACCTGCAGAAAGGGGGTCGTGAGGAACTCGGCGATGGCCTTGTCTCGATCGCTACGCTCCTGCTTGTCTTCAGCGTCGTTCGCTTCAGCAGTGGCGGCAGCCAAGGCGACATTGAGCATGTCGGGGATCGCAAAAATTCCGGTCTTGGCCACGTTATGTAGGACTTCACCAAACGTCACGGACGGATTGCTATCGAGCAGTTCAATCAGCGCATCCACTGCCGCCTGCGCCCTACCCAGCTGCTCAAACTGATCTTGAGCATGCTTCAGCGCAGATGGGCTCAGCAAGGGTGACGCTGCCCGCATGATTCGTGTGGTGCCAAATTTGTCGTCCTTGGCGTCCCATAGCGGTAGGATCAGGTTTGAGAAGAGGTTGACTACGGGCAGTGAGCCATCCAGCAGCGACGTCCGAAACTGTGTTACCGGATAGAGCGCTGCCAGCAAATCATCAAACCCCATCCGAAGGGCCGCCATACGATGCTCCAGGATGAGCACTTTGACCGCATCCTCATCCAGCCACTCCTGATCAGCAGTAAGGCCGGCCATGTGTGTGCAGATGGCTTTTTCCGCGGCAACCTTATCGATCCCTTCGGATGGAAGCACGTACATCCGTACATGCCCCTCGATCGCGGCGCTACGGGGGATCTGGGTCTGCTGATCGGTTGACTCGCGGATCTTGTTGATGAGCTCAATGACTCGCCGGGGGCACCGAAAGTTCAGCCGCTTAGTCGGTGTGGCCCAGTCACTGGGCAGGTTTTCGCCCAAGCCCGGGTGACCATCGCCGTAGATGCGCTGCATCAAGTCGCCGAAGAGGCCCACTACAACTTCGTCCTTGTGCGCGGCCTGGAAGGTGAACAAGGCTTCCACAATGTGACGGTTTGTATCCTGACTCTCATCAACAAGTATGTAGGGATAGCCATCGCGCAGGATGTGCCGAAGCACGGGTTTGGACTTCAAAAAATCCCCAGCCAGATGTAGCACTTCGGCGTGATTAAGCGAGCCCCTGCCCCGGTTATCTCCGTCAGGGCTGTAAATGAAGGTCTTGGTGGTGTCGAGTCGGGCTAGCCGTCGTGTCTTGGACGCGATGTCGGCGATCCTGCCCGCGGATGTTTTCGTGCCTGCACGTCCCTTGGCTTCCTTGGCCTGCAGATCCTCAATGTCGGCCTGGAGTGAAACTCGAAGCCACTCTCGGATGTCGTGATTGAATCCTTCGATCAAGGTCCAGGCAAAGCTGTGGATCGTGGACACCGCAATGATGGGATCAAACTGCGTGCGCCGGATGATTTCATCACGTGCCGCCTTCGTGTAGGTAATGACCGCGACCTTCTGCCCACGGATTCTCAGGCGTGCGCCGGCCGTGTCGCGGAGGTGGTCCAGTGCCCCAACCAGCGAGCGGGTCTTACCCGAGCCAGCTCCGGCAAACAGGAAGAAGCTTCTGGGAGCCCGAGGATCGAGGCAGTTCTTGATCTCCTCGTCTACATGACGATCGAGTTCATCGTTGGGGACTGCGGCGGCCTCACTGATCATGCTGCACTCGCCTTGGGCGCAAGATCAGCCTCTTTGCGCTTCAGCTGCTCATTCAGCCACAGCAATCCATGCACGATGTAGGCCGGCAAATGTAATTGCTCGATGTCGTCGCTGAATAAGAGCTCAAGGGCGAACTCAGCCTTATCACCGTCCTTGATCGCCTCGGCGACAGCGGTTGTCAGCTGATTGCTGTCTTGGGCGGTGTCGGCGATCACCTGGAACTTGCTCGCCAAGCCAGTGGCCTTACGGGCCTTGAAGAAATCATAATTCCTGTAGAGCAAGGCGTCTTCGAACGTGTTGGCATGGATTTCCACATCGACTGCTCCGAGCATCAGTTTCTCTCCGGTCTGATACGCGGAGCGCACGGCATAGCCATTGGAATACACGATGGCCTTTTCCTTCTCATCCAGCCTCATGAGGACATCTACATCAGTCTGCTTGGGTGCCCAAGAGCGCAGCGTTTCATTGCGCGCTTCAAGTCCCTTGCCGAGCGCCGGGGTCCTGGCTTGATTGGAAGTCGGATCCTTCGCGTCGAGGTCGGTGATGATCAATGTTGTCAGGCCCAGGGTGTCCACCAGACCTTTAAACCGGTGCGCATGGCTCCCGCCCACCTCCAGCCAGGTGATGTAGCGCGTCCGCAAGTACTCGAATAAATCGGCCTGTTCGACGAAATGGGGAACAAGGATGCGCTCAGCACTGCCTTCGATGAAGATGGCGGCATCAGCGAAAAACAAGTCGCAATGCGTCGCTTTGAGATAGCGCGACACGAACTTTGCCGTCTGGTCCGGTTTGCCGAACACCGATGAGAGATTGACCACGCAGGCGGTGGGGGTCTTGCGGCCCTCGGAAGGGGGAAGCCGCCGGAAGTAGCGAAGCGCCGCAAAATCGCAGGCATGGGCAATGTGACTGGAATGGGTGCTCACGACGAGTTGCGTCCTGAAATCAAGCGACTTTCCCAAGGTAGGATCATTGCGTAGAACGTCGTAGGCGTGCCTGATGAAAACCTGTTGCACCTGGGCATGAAGATACGCCTCTGGCTCTTCGACCAACATCAGGTGCAGCGGCGGAGTGGGCCTTACATCGTGTCCTGTTCCGGCCTTGCCCACCCGCATCCATGCATCGCGGTAGCTCATCAAATTGAAGACCATCGAGACCAAGTTCTGGTAACCAAGCCCGTTAGAGTCCTCCGGCAAGCGGTGCATGTGCTCCCCCGCGGCCGCGGGAATTTCATACAGAATGGCTGACTCATGGCTCAAGCCGTCCTGCAACTTGAGCTTGGTCGCAATCTTCAGTTTTGGGTCGGATATGCCTGGATAGCCAAGCTTCTGAAGTTCGATCAGCGCCTTGTCGAAAGCTTCAGATAGCCTGTCATCGAAAGCCTTGCGCGCCTTCTCCAGCGCTTCCATGGCTTTGATATCGGTCAGTTCCGGCGCGTCACGCCAGTCCAGGTGCCTGTCATAGTAGGAGCGAAGCTGAGTGGAGAGTCGACCTGCACTGCGAGCGTCTGCGCCTGCATCCTCGCGCTGCATGCGGTCACTGGTGGTCCCGAAACCTCGTTGTGCGCTGATCTCATCGATCTGGATGAGGCCGTCCAGTGGATTGCCCTCAATGGGCTCGGCGTCATCGGAGAGGGCCTGCATGCGAGCAACGCCATCAGGGCAGCTCTAAAAACCCCCGATCCTTGGCATCATAGTTCCACCGCCATCCAGGGTAAGAGCCGATGATCAGTCTGTTTGCCGGGGCCGAGCGCGAAGCCAAGCGCCAGCAGTTGAGCGATCCGCTGGAGCTGCTGTCGCGGCACATCGATTTCGTCGCGATCGCGGCGGTGATCGATGGCCACCTTCGCCTGGGCACGGGTGCCAAGGGCGGTCGCCCGGCGTGGCCGACGGAGCTGATGATCCGGCTGCTGCTGTTGCAGCAGTTGTACAACCTGTCCGACGAGGCGCTGGAGTACCAGGTGCTGGACCGTCGCAGCTTCCAGCGCTTCCTGGGGTTGGAACACAGCGGCAAGGTGCCTGACGCCAAGACGATCTGGGTGTGGCGTGAGCGGCTCAAGAAGAACGATCTGATCGGCGACATCAGCGCGGCGGTGAGCGGCCAGTTGCAGCGGGCCGGGTTCATTGCCCGGGGTGGACAGATCATTGATGCGAGCATCGTCAGCGCGCCGATCCAGCGCAATACGCGCGAGGAGAACGCCCGGATCAAGCGAGGCGAGGCTGTGCAGGACTGGAGCGATGCCAAGCGGCGGCAGAAGGACGTGCAGGCGCGCTGGACGCTCAAGCACGGCAAGGCCCATTACGGCTACAAGCTGCACGCCAACACGGATCGGCGCTGGGGGTTCATCCGGCGGCACGAGGTGAGTGCGGCCAACGTGCACGACAGCCGGCACTTCGAGACGCTGCTCGATCCAGTCAACACCGGGCGCACGGTACGGGCCGACAGCGCCTATGCCAGCCAGGCTCGGGAAACCGAACTCAGGCGACAAGGCTACCGCGCGGACATCCAGCACAAGGGGCAGACGGACAAGCCGCTGAGCCTGGCCCAGCAGCGTCGGAACCATCGCATCGCCAAGGATCGGGCGTTCGGCGAGCATCCGTTTGCCCGACTCGCCCAACAGGGAGGCAAATGCCTGCGCACGATTGGCCTGGCGCGAGCCCAGGTGGTGATCGGCCTGAAGGTTGCCGCACACAACCTGATGAGGCTGGCGCGGCTGCAGAGCCAGGGGATCGTGCCGGCGTGAGCGGAAACGGCGGCTGACAGGCCGCAATCCGGGTTTGAAATGCCATGGGTCGGCTCTTCGCGCCCCTTCGACCGGCAGGTGCGAGGGGGGCCTGTCGCCTTACCGAACATCTCAAACGGCAGAATCGAGGTTGTTCGAGGTGCCCATCAGTGGGCTCTTCCACTTTCGCCGGGTCCAGCAGGTATGCCTTCACTTTGAAGAAGGTCCGCAGCCGCCGCTCCAAAAAGTCGATCAGATTGAGCGGCCAGAGCTCCAATTGGGGCGGATCCTCCTTGCCTTCCGCAGCTTTGGCCGCAGCGATCGTGATGTCGGCCGCCTTTCTTCTAGCCGCGATGTACTCCTGCTGGAACTTGACGGCGTCCTCGGGCTCAAAGCGAAACCGGACCCCGAGAGGAGCGGCCTGCCAATCCAGCGTAGGAAGCAGCTTTTGCACGTAATGCATCTCGCCTTTCTTGACCTGGAGCCACACATCCAGTTGAGGCAGGAACTCTAGGATGCCGGGCGCGGGCAACTCTGTGTCCGCAGCTATCGCTGTCTCCCAAGCCTCCCCCTTCGCATTCAGGGCTTGCCAGTGCGCGAGCGAGAGATCGTTGATGGTAAAACCGCGCGTATCGACAAGGAAACGTCGCAACGCGGTCATGGCGGATGTCTTTCCGCTATTGTTGGCGCCCACCAGCACCGTCTTGTCGGGAGCGAAGGAGATACGCGCTGCCAAAAGCTTCCGGTAGTTCCCGATTTCGACCATTGTTATCAGCACGTCGCTACTCCTTATCGATCGAATCAGTAGTCACTGGCGCGGCCAGTAGTGGATGTCCGCTGTTATGCAAAGGATGGCGGGCAGCGATCCTGGCGACTGCTTCTAGAACTCTGGGCCACTGCTGCCCCCACGCCAGCCGCTCCTGCTCAAGGCGCATGCCCGCGAAGAATTGGTCATTGAGAAGTAAATAATAGGTAGCCTGCTCTGCAGCCGTAAGGCGCTTTAGCTCGGCTCGCCGCTGCTTAGGATCTGGTACGCAGAGTGCTCGATTGTTTGAAAGCGTCGCCTCATCCATCGAAAACGACGATGCGTTAGGTAGTTCGCTACGAACGGCGTTCAGGATCTCAAATCCTGCAGTGTCGATGTCACCCCAGTAGACGATCGGTAGCTCACGCAGCCACGCAATTTTTGAGAGGCTACGTGCGCCAAATCCCTGGCCAAAGAAGAGCGCAACGCCGGGAATATCGTCAAACGCGAGAAAAGTCTGGAGGTTCTCCACCACGACTGCGCAGCGTACGGGGAGCGAGAGCGCACTGATCGAAGCGATGGGGGCAGATATATCATCAAGACCTCCTAGCTTCGCGCGAAGCAAGGGGTCCAGCAGCCGCATCCGAATACGCGGAAGGTCCTGCTTGAACGTTCCTAAACCGGCCTCTTCCTTACTTGCAGTGGTTCTACTTAGCTCAAGTGCGACCGTGCCGCTTTTCTGCGCCCACTTGGTGTCTATGCCGGGTACAGGCACCTGACGAATGAAGAGATCCGCATCCGGGTTATCTTTCAACCACTCTAAGAGTGCTTGCATGCGAGTGAAGTCGTCCTCACGCGCCTCAATGAGCCAGCGAAGGCCTCTCCCACCCGGCGTGCTGCCCGGCCATCTCGCCTGCCAAGACAAGAGTCGCGCTCGTGCCTGCTTCCACGCCGCAAGCTTATCTGTTCCGAGGAAATGGGCGAGCGTCTCTGGCCCGTCAAACGACACATGCGCAGGCAAGACTTGTGCGCCGCCAAGGCTCGGCCAAGCCCGGTTGACCGATGACACAGCTACGCCACTCATTAGCCAGCCGTCGCGCCACGCAACAAAGCGCGTCCAGTCTGAGAGCGCCTCCTTTTGCGAGGGCGGCCCCAGCGCAAGGGTCAGTGGCCACGTGCCGGTGCCCGCGAGCCACCCGAGCCACCTGTTCTCCCACGCTCGCCCCAGTTGCTCGCGCGCCTCATGGATCGCCTTCACTCCGCAAGCTCCATCCCCCGCCGCGCGCCTTCGGGGAGTCTCAACCGCCGCTGATCGGCGTCGTAGGCGATGTGCAGAAGACTCGACACCTTGCGATCCTTGATCGAGACGTAGGTCGCTCCGCCCACGAACTCTTCCAGCGTCATCACCGACTTCATGGGCGTCGCGACGATCATCTGAAAGCCCATGCCGGTGAAAATGCGCATGCAGGTGGCGGTGAATTCGTTGTCGGTTTTGGTGAAAGCCTCATCGAGTACAACGGCCGCATACGACGGCACGCCGCCGTCCGACCCGCCGAGCTTGAAGCGCAGGGCAGCGGCAAGGCACGTCGCGGTGAGCTTTTGCCGCTGACCGCCAGACTTGCCGCCGGCCCCGCCATAGTTCTCGACGACTACTCCGCTGATGCGGTCGCACTCATCGGCAATAAACTCAACGTGCTTACGCACATCAAGCACTAGGTCTCGCCACTGCCTTCCGGCCGCGTCATCCGCGCGAAGGTCCTGAATGAGGCGGCGAAGGCCCTCAAACTGCGCCTCAGCGGTTTCCTCCGTCAGCTCCCCCCGCTGCGCGAACAGCGTGCCAAGGCGCCTGCGGAACTCGCGCGGTTCATCGAGGCCCCGATCCTCCGTGCGGATGTAGAGATAGGTGTCCGGGTTGTAGGGCACCGGCCGCAGCGCCCGGTTGACGTCGTCCATACCGTTTTCAATTTCCGAGCGCGCCTCGTGCAGGTGCTGGGAGAGCTCAGCGAGGCGCTGCATGCTTTGCTTTCGGAGTAGCTCCTGAAAGCGCGCTTCGTGCTTTGGGAGGCCATCCGTTTCCAATCGCTCGAGCTTGGCAAAGAAGTCCGTCGCGCTTGGAAGGTTCGGCTGGAGACTGCCGCGCTCCTCCGGCCAGCGGTGCAAGAAGGTCTGAAAGCACTGCAAGATCGACTGCACGTGTGCACTGATCGCCTCACTGAGTACATCTTTCTCTCGGTCGAGCACTTCCCGCACGCGCGCAAGTTCGCCATGAATCGTTTTGAGGGTCGGCGTCCATGGGCCGCACCGCGCCGTCAGGCCCGCATCGGCCTCAGGCGGAAGCCCTAGCGCGCGAATGGATGCCGCCTCAAGCTCGCCTGCGTTCTCGGCGCGCTGGCGCTCCAGCGCTTCGATGTCGAGGGTGAGGCGGGTTGCGTCCGCTAGTGCCCGTTTGGCTTCGTCCTGTTTCTGGACCAGCTGGCCTTGCAGATCGATGAGCCCCGGCGTGCGCTCCAAAAGAGCGCGCTGTGCCTCCTGGTTCTCCTCGATCCTGCGCAGAGCGCCGGTCAGATCGATGCTTGGCCACTCGACTTCCACAAGATGCGCCGCCGCCTGCGCGCGCAGCCGTATGCCGTCCGCGCTCTGCACCGCTTCGCTACGCCTTTGGGAAATCTTTGCAAGCGCGCCGGCCGTGTCGGCCGCGTTTCGCTTGAGGCGATCGAGCTTGGCGCGATTGTCCCCAAGCACCCAGCGGCTCTCGTCATCGACGCGAAACCGGTCGTCCTTCTGGTGGAGACCGCCGCTGAAACGAATCTGCCCTGCCCGCGTGATGCGTCGCTGACCCTTCATCAGGTCCGACGCCTTCTCGACGCACTCAAAGTCGGCTTGGTGCCAAAGCTCCTTCCAGACCCATTGGCGGTAGGGGCTCTCAGATACGTCTAGGCAGTTCAGCAACAGGCCGGGGCGCCGGTCACGATTGCCGGTGCTCGGCGTGGGCTCGACTTGGTAATAGCTCCAGCGGCTCCGCAGATGGTTCTTATCGACCCAAGCGGCAACCTGGCGGTAGTCGTTGACATCCACGAGCAGGGAGGTGCCAAAGCCGCCCAGCAATCGATTGGCCGCGCCCTCCCAGTCCTTGTGCTCAGGTTTGACGGAGATCAGCTCACCTGCGAAGGGGACGCGCGATTTCGGGATTCCAAGATCACGGCACATCCAGGCGCGGATCTCTTGCTTGTCGCGGGGGATGCTGGACGTGCTGCCTTCGAGCGTCTCGATCTCCTTGCGGAGCAGGGACAGCTCCTCCCTGAGGCGCGACTCGTCCACGAGCAGCGTGTCTCGCTCACCTTCCGCGCCTGCAAGGCGCTCCTCCGCCCGGGCCTGCTCCGACCGCGCCGCAAGGAGCTGCGCTGCAAACGTGGCCTGATCATCCGCCAGCGTCAGTCCGAGCGCGCCGGCCCAGCCCCCGGCCGATGTCCGCCTCCGCTCGACCCGTTCCTTATCCAGCAGGAGCTGCCCGCGCGCAGCTTC
Source organism: Xanthomonas arboricola pv. juglandis (assembly GCF_001013475.1). Lineage (GTDB taxonomy): Bacteria > Pseudomonadota > Gammaproteobacteria > Xanthomonadales > Xanthomonadaceae > Xanthomonas > Xanthomonas arboricola. Next base: position 1,292,979 of record NZ_JZEF01000001.1, read on the forward strand.
GAGCTGCGCCAGATCCCCTCCGCCACCCGCGTCCGCAGCGCGGCGCAAGTTTTCGAGCGCTTCGCTCAGCGCGTGCTGATGCCGATGCGCCTCTTCCGCCTCGATGCGCGTCGTGCTAATCACGCTTTCGAGGCGCACATCCTCATCGCGCAGAAGTCTTGCTGTCTCCTGCGCCTGAAACTGCGGAAGGCTCACGATCAGGCTTCTGACGTGCTGGACCCGGCCCTCCGCAACCTCCCGATCTCGGTAGGCGTCTCGGGACGGCGCGAGGACGTCAATTTGCTCGCGCGCGACGACCACGGCCCGGTGCGCTTCATCCAGATCCACAAATTCGCTGACCAGGCTATCGGCGATCTCAAAGGTCTTCGGCTCGGCGAGCATGTAGTCGCGCAGAAAGCCGTTCAGATCACTCAGATTCTTGGTCGACTGGGTCTGGTGCAGAAGGTTCAGCGCGTTGGGCTCGACAATCCCGACAACTCGGCACCAGTGCTCCGAGAAGGCCGTGAAGCTCTCGTGCGAACGGTAGGGGGGATCTGAAAAGCGCTTCGTCAGCGCCTTGCGCTCGCCCGTGAACTCGCCGATTTCCGAGAGATCAAACGGCGCGTCAACGACCAGAAAATGACTCTCGACCTTCGCGTTTGAGCCTGCTCCCCGCACCCAAAGCACGCGCACAATCGACATCACGCGCCCAAGCGCATTGGCGTATTCGAGCGCCACGGCCGTCCACGTCGCATTCGTGCGCAGATACTGTTTGGCGAGCGAGCGCGCGCTCTGGTCATCCGCGCGCTCCGCCCAAGCGCCACGCACATACGACATCAAGGTGCGATCCGGGTCGCGCTTGCCACTCTCGTCGGCCGCCGCGTTAAAGCGCACCGTGCGCGGGGACACCGTCAGCGCGGAGATCGCGTCGAGCAGCGTGGACTTACCCGCGCCGCTCGGACCGATGATTAGGGTGCCTTCGGGGGACACCGGCATGCGGTGCAGGCCCGTGAATGTCCCCCAGTTGAGGACGCTGAGCTGACGCATTCGAAACTGTTCATCCTGCGGGTCTGGCAGGTCCGACAAGTGAAACACCTCGGCCGAACTATGCATCCTCCCCCTCCTCTTCCATGTCCTCAGGTGCCCCGCCTGCCTGCGCCGACGATGCGTAGAGCTTCCCAAGTGCCTCGACGTCTTCGGCCGTGAACAAGAGGCGCAGGACCGGCGAGACCTCAAATCTTCGCTCGCCGCCCCGAAGAATCCGGAGGATCCCAGCGGTCCTGAGCTTCTCGATTGCCGAGTTCACCTTCGCCGCGGCGCCGACCGTATCGGACACGCCCTGCTCCAAGTAAACGCTCAGCACCTCCGTCAGGTCGCTTTGAGACACGACGGCGCGCTGATCTTGTCCCTCCGCCTCCACAAGGGCGTGGCGCAGGTGCAGGAGCAGCACCGACTCCATGAAGGAGAGCGCCTGGGCGCGCATCAAGACCGGCGCATCGACCTCTCCGGTATCGGCTTGCCGGGCGAAGGCCACCTTGCGCTCCCGGTCGATCACCAGTTCCAGGAACAGATCAGACAAGCGGCTTCGAAGCACCGCCTCCTCGCGCAGTAGCGCGGGCCACGCGCCGTGGGTGTCATCGAGAAATGGGCCCGAGAGCAGCTTGCAGAGCGCGCGCCGCGCGTCCACGGGCAGCGTGCCCGCGTCGCCAACGAAAAGCGTCTTGTCGACGACGACTGCATCGCCAGGGTCATCCAGGGAGTTCATCAACGCGCTCCGCTAAGAAATAGATCAGTGGAATGTCGGCACTCCGGTGCGCGCCATCTCCGCCCTGCCAGCTGACGCGTTCGGTGTCCAGTGGCGCGACGTCGCCATGCTTGACGCCAAGCGCTAGGTAGCCAATGACCGTGCCAAGGCCCTGCTGAGGCGCGAAGACGGCCATCGCATCGCCAATGGAGCACTGCGCGACTTCGGTCAGCATCGACTTGATGTTCGCCGCGAGGCTTCGGAAATCGATGTCCGATTCGGCCACCGCATTGGCGATGGCGAGAAGATCCACTTCTGCCTCGCCGGCAGCGCCGAGATCTGGCTGCTCCATCGCCTGAACCGGGTCATGCGGGCGCAGGCGCGAGATCGAACGATAGGTGGCTGAGCTGAGCTCAAGCTCAAACCCGATCTTCTGACTGGGTGAGAACAATGGCGCTACTTCGAGTGCGCGTGCCTTGGCGTCGCGCAGAAGCTGGCTCAGGCGCCGCTGTTCGCGATACTCCTTGCTCTGCACGAAGCCGCGCAGACTCCTGGCAAAGCGCGTGCGCGTGCTGTGGACGCTGCCGGCCCCATCCAAAAGCGTGCGGGTGAGGTGACGCAGGAGGCGCCGTTCACTGCGCCCAAGCTGCTCGGCAAACGGCCGAGCGGCAACCTCTCTCAGACCCGCTTCCAGTCGCGCGCTTTCTTCTGGGTCCACTAAGAGGCTCCAAAACGCCTCAAAGCTCTGGCCTTGTGCGCTTTGCGAAATCACGTCCACATCATTGAACAGATCCGTCAGGAGTTCGCCCCGCTGAGACTCGTCATGGATGATCCGCTCGCGAAAATCGCGATTGAGGCGCGCGAAGTCATCGCGCACCCGCCGAAAGTCGTCCGATAGCTCACTGGCAAGCGCCACGATCTCCGCCAGCTTTTCGGCCGCGCGCGCGTCTGACAACACGTCGACCTGACCGCCCGACACCCGCGCGATCTCCTGATCAATCCGCGCGCGCTCAGCCAAAAGGCGCTCCATCCGCGTTGCGGCATTGGTGTCGGTCTGCTCGGCGAGCTGGGCAAGCTGCCCGATGACGAGCGCCAAGCGGCTCTCGGTCGCCACTGCGCGCGTGGTTTGCAGCGCGGACACGAGCTTGAGCGCGGCGAGCGCGGCGGCTGTGAGCTCGAACTCCTCTTCGTCAGCCCCTTCGATCAGGCGCCGCTCGATCCAGCCTTCGCGCCGCCAACTGTCGACGTAGTAGCTGGCGGAACCCGTCAGGTCCCGCCCCTTGGCCCGCAGCTCTCCAAGCTCCGTGTGCAAACGCTCGATCAAGACGGATGCGGGGAGCACACGCTCATTTGCATAGAGCAGATGCTGCAGCAGTGCCAGCACAACAGGTGCCAAGTGCGCGGTGAGCAGCGACCAGGCCGCCTCTCCCCGAAGCCGCTCGTAAGCGCTTGCGTAAAGCTGTGGCTTCATACCGCCCCCTGCGACCTATATCTTCCCTGAGCTTGGATAGTAGCCTTGATGCGTCCCAAAAGCATTGACCATTAGGCCTTCGGTTCTGGTCACGTCGGTGACTCACCCGTACCCTAACCGCTATCGCTCTCAGATCATGAGACTGTTCCCCTGAATGCACCTAGCAAAGCGAGCCCTTCCACGTGACCGAACCCGAAGACGCCTCCTTTGATATTGACGTCCTCGAAGCGTTCATGCAGGAGCAAATGCGCTGGGCCAGTTTGCAGGTGCCATCGCACTCAGGGACCTCGCGCCGTTCTTGCTGCAGTCCCAGCACATCGCAGAACTCATGGATCAGGAGCCAGGAGTCAGCGAGCTTGAACGTCGGCCGCTGATCAGCGTGCCCGATGGCGTGGTTCTGGCGCTCCCTACAGCGGTCACCGTGGCGATCCGCCAACAGGTCATCAACCTTGTGCTGGGCACCCGCCAGGTCCTGCACTTCGACGGTCAGTACGCGCGGGCACTGTCGAACGCTATCGCGGACACGACGTTGCTGGGGTGGAAGTCAGGCTGCCCAGTGGTCTGGCATCCGACAGAGGGAGGCGCGCTCGCTGGAGTTGTCGTCTCTTTCGATCGCGCCCATTTTGTCGTACTCCACTTTGTGTTGCCGTCCGTGGCATCGCATGAGCTGACCTGGTTCAAGCGTCCCATCGACATCCATCCGACGCTGCAGAAGGCCCTCAACTACTCGATCGCGTCCAATACCCAGCAACTCGAGAGTCAGGATGACTTCCGGGGTGGGATGCATCTCGTCGTCATGTGCGGATGGGGTCAGGGCATGGTCGTCCCGGTGACGCGCCCTGACGACGCGCGTTGGCGTGGCGAAGCGATGTCGGTGGCTGACCTCGTCCGCGCCAGCAGCGTGGAAGACATGTCGATCCAGCGTTTGTGGCGCCTGGTCTCCGCCGAGAAGGCGCTGGTGGACGCCGGCGTCGAGTTGATGAACGTCAACGGCGTGCTCAACCTCTTCGCCTGGATGCAGGAGAACGACGGGCACCTGGTCCCGCACGGCGACCTCGACGATGGGCGCATCTCCCCGGAGCAGCGGCTGATGGTGTCCCTGCCGCTGAACCTGCTCCGGGATCTCAGGGCAGACGCCGATCGGAACGTCGACGCTCACGTCGGGCTCGATCCGCGGAGCGAACCCCATCATCTACACCGGGTCGATCGCGGTTCGCTGTTCTCCCATCCCGCAGCCGAGCGGCTTTACGCATGCACCGAGTGCCTCCGGTCCGGCACGTTGTTGGCCGCCTGCGAGGGGCGCACGACGCTGTGGCTCCGTGTCGATTCACCGGGCGTGTCCTCGCGCGATACCGAGTTCCGGCTCTGGGACATGGTCGGCCGTTGGGGTGCGTCGGTCGCGGCAGCGCTCGAGGACGGCACCGACATCGAAGGTGCGGTAGAGATCACCATCGCATTCGAGGACGTCCAGTCAGAACTGGACGCTGTGGACGCTCAGGTTCCGACCGATCCGCTCGAGCTCCTGCGGGTTGAAGTGGTCGGTACAGAGGCCGTCACCGTACACGCAGCACGCGGGTTCCTCAATGCATGGAGGGAACCGACCAACGCCGGCGAGCGCGCTCTGGTGACCGCGATCCTCCAGGCGGTTTTTCGGATCCACTACGTCGAATACTCCGAAGCGGAAGTCGACGGGCTCGTGGCGTCGCTTCTGCCCAACGAGACGGGCCGGCACTTCCACGTTCTCCACGCGCATGATTTCACCGATTTCGTCCGCGATGCGCTGCCGGGCGAGGTCTTGGGAATCGACGAGATCGAGAGCGCGACGCAGCGCATCGGGCTAGGCTGGTCAGTCCATGACGGCGATAACAACGTCGAGGGCGCGGAAGCCTGCGTCGGACTGCTGAATCGGCTGGTCGACGCGCAGGTGGGCGACCTGACAAGCCGCCTTGGTGAGCTCGATCGAACCGCGTTGGTTGAACGGATTCTGCTCAACCACGAAGCCGCCCATGTCCGGGAGCTGCAGTGGCAACGGACGTCGGCGGCGGTCCTTTGCCTGCACGGCGATTTGCAGGACGTGCGCGATGCCGTGGTCGGGCAGCTTTCCAAGTTGGCCGGGGCCGCGATCACCAGCCGCGTTCTTGTTGAAATCGCCGCCTGCGAGGCACCGCTCACCGGTGGGCGCCTGCCGGATGACTTGCAAATTCAGGCGCTGCTAGCCCAGGTCGAGCTCGTGACCCGGTTGGGCGGACTGTCGGACGGAATCCACTACGGGGTATTGCGGCCACACCTGCGCGTGTCCGCGCTCGGCGACATCCTCCTTCGCGACGAGTTCGGGCGCGAAGTCGTGGCCCCTATGCTCAGCCAGGCCGTGGGCAGCAACTACGTCGACTCGGCCGGCGGCTTCCGTCGCCACTACGGACCCCAAGAGGGTGTCGACCGCACGGAACACCTCCTGGACTCTGAGTTCCTGGAAGCCTGGCAGGGGGAAATGGGCTTCGGCGTTGATGAGGCACGCCAACTTCTCGACGCGATCGAGGACTACGCGATCAAGCGTCGTGCCCCGACCTTGCAAATCAGGCACGGCGAGCTCGTTGCGCTTCTGGCTAGCCGATGCGACGCGGCGACCGCCGAAAGATTCATCGATCAGCTCCTCCTAGCTCGACGCCCTCGCTGGGCGCAGCCACCCCAAGGCTTCAAGTCGCGCGAAATTCTTCCTTGGCGCTTCGGGCGCCGCCTCTCGATCGTCACTCGTCCGATCGTGCAGATGAACGACGACGATGATGCCCTGTATATGCTCGCCCCCCGTCTGGTCAGAAGCGGCTTTTTCTATCTTCTTCGCGGCGCATTTCATGGCACCTTGGACCAGAGCTTCTTCCAGACCCCTGCGATGCGCGACGCGTGGTGGGGAAAAGCCAACGAGGGACATACCTTCAATGCCCTAGTCGCCGATCAGCTTCGCGCAGCGGGCTGGGAGGTCCGCGCCGGGATCGAGCTGACGGCCGTTCTCAATGCCAAGCTCGACCGTGACTACGGTGATGTGGACGTCCTCGCCTGGTGCCCCGGCGGCGAAGATGTCTTCGTAGTCGAGTGCAAGGACTTGTCGTTTCGTCGGAACTATTCTGAAATTGCAGCGCTGCTGTCGGATTACCAAGGCGGCTTCAAGAATGGCAAGCCCGACAAGCTCAAGCGCCACTTGATGCGGGTGGAGTGCGCTGCCTCTCACCTGCCCGCTGTCGCTCGCTTTACGGGCATCGCGGCGCCGAAGATCAGGTCTTGCCTCCTCGTGGCCGGCCTCGTGCCGATGCAGTTCGCATCCATTCCGGCGCTCGAAGGTACCTTCGTCGGCGATTGGGATCAGTTATTGGAGCAATTCGGCAAGTGCCGGTGTCCTGGTATCTGATCGAATTCCCTTGAGCCGCGCGGTGGGGGACAACTTCACTATTGCTTTCGACAAGGTAATCCCATGAATGTAGAGCATCACACGGCGCTGAAGCTTCTCATGGCGTTCTCCAGAATCGAGTTTGCCCTCAAGCAAATCCCGGAGTTCGTCAATGGAGCCGTCGGGAATACGCCGGACACGCAATGGTCAGCGTTCTACGTCCATGTGCGCTGGAACATCCAAAGTCAACTAAACCAGGAGGACAAGGACCTTCTATTGGGCACCGGGCCCAATGACCCGCCCCCGATGAAAATGCAGGTCAGCGCACAGCACCGGATAGAGTTTGTGGATGCCCCATTGGGTAACGGGCCTGAGGGCGATCGTTTGATAGATGCTGCTCGACGAGTGCGCAACAACCTTGTGCATGGTGGTAAGGAGCATGCTCGGCAACAGCGATACCCCGGCCATGACGATAGGCTGGCACGTGCCGCCATCAATGTCATGTTTTTGGCCATGGCATCGCATCCCGAAGTGTCCCAGCTCGCCTTTTACGACTGATGGCGGCGCTCGACCTTTCCCAACCTGATACGTGGGCTGGCGAGCTGCGTGACGTCCTCAATGAATTGCGCCCGGTATTCCGCTCGTGGGAGTTAGACCTACCGGACCGCGCCGCGCACGCGTTCGATGCAGCTATCCGCTCGCTTGGCGAAGCTCTCATGCCACATGGCCTGCTTGGCTACCACTTCACCCGATTGACCGAAGAAGAAGCGGTGCACATTCGCGAAAAAGGGCTGGAGGTGCTCAGCATCGGCTTACTGGAAAGACGTATTGCGTCCCAGGTCACGCGCGGCGAGCTTGCCGAAGAACAAGCGCAACGTTTGCTTGCGAACAATCAGGTGCGCGATAGCAATCGATCCGGCAAGGCGTGGTTCTGCTTTTACCCAGCGTACGAAGTCCGAGAGTACGCCGTTCGCTCCTTGCTCGGACACTGGGGCGGTGAAGCACTCTACAACTTGAACGCCGGAGACGCGGAGCTCGGCCCTGTTCTCAAATCCATGGGAAGTCCTGCCCTGGTCGAAGCAGTAGTGCCCGTGCCATTTCTTTCCGCTACGAATGGCTTGGCGATAGCCGTGGCACGACTTGACCTCATTCACCAAGGCATCAGGTCAAATGAGTATCCGGAAAAGTTTGAGGACTACTCCATACGTACCCTTGAAGGCTTCATGGTGCGCCGCGTCGTGCTCCATCCTGGCAGGGAGTTCCGTGAGCTCACCCAGAGCCAGCATTGGTATGAGCCGTTGACCTAGAAGCAAGGCGGATCATCAGTAGCCTCTGGCCGCCATTGAACTCGAGCCGGTACCTGAAACGATAAGGTGATCGAGCAGCTGGCGGTAGATGTGCAGATTGATCCTCACTGCGGCCGGAACGCGCTCCCGGATCATTTCGTGGGCCGTTGTCATGACAAGCCGCTGGATACGTCTTCTCTCTCGATCCGGTACGCCTTGTCGGATGGCCTCTGCTGGGTGCACACGATATTGACCAAGACTCAAGACCCTGGCACCTCCCTACCCCCGATAAATCTTCCTAATCGACAGCCACATTTTCTCCCAAGCTGTCCTCCTCAGCTACGCCCGTTTACTGTCGGGGAATCACCAGGTAAAGCCGCCGGCTCGTGGTCTCCTCGACTGCAGAATGGCATCATCCCGTCCGGGAGAACACCTTACGGGCACCTCGAACAACCTCGATTCTGCCGTTTGAGATGTTC
>NZ_JZEF01000002.1:0-63988 GCF_001013475.1 Xanthomonas arboricola pv. juglandis
GCGTCTTTCCGTGTAGCGAGCCGCCCATCATAGCCGGCTTTTTCGTTTCGTCAACACCTTGTGATGTTTCCGATTCGCCCCGTTCGTTGTTGCGATGCTTCGAGAAGCGCCGCCGTCCTGAGCGAGGCCGCGCAGTTTATCGAGACTGTGCAGAAGTGCAAGCACTTTTTGACACTGGCATGACACGGACGTCATTGCGCCCATGCGCCAGGCCTGATTCCACGCACTTTGCGGTGTATCCGGCCTGCTCTCTATCAAGGTCATGGGACCGTGTGCCCGCATCGCTGCGACGCCGTGCTTTCCAGGCAGGACAATAAGAGCGTTGATAGAGAGCCAACAACGCAAGGTGCTGCGCTATCGATCACCGGCGTGCTCGGTAAGAATGCATGCACTAGATAGAGAGCTCCCAATGTCTCCCTTACGCAGCCTGCTTCGCGATCTGTCCCTGCCTGCGATTGCCGCTGGCTTTGTCACCGTGCTGGTGGGCTTTGCCAGTTCTGCGGTGATCGTGTTCGAGGCGGCGCGTCACCTGGGGGCGGATCAGGCGCAGATCGCCTCGTGGATGTGGGCGCTCGGCATCGGCATGGGCGTGACCTGCATCGGGCTGTCGCTGCGCTACCGGGTGCCGGTGGTGACGGCCTGGTCCACGCCGGGTGCGGCCATGTTGATCGGCAGCGCGGCCGGGGTGCCGTTGCGCGAGGCGATCGGTGCGTTTGTGCTGGCAGCGGTGCTTGGCATGCTGGCCGGCTTCTCGGGCTTGTTTGAGAAGGCGATCCGACGCATACCGATCTCGCTGGCCTCGGGCATGCTGGCCGGGGTGCTGTTGCGCTTCGGGCTGGACCTGTTCGTGGCGATGCAGAGTCAGGTGTGGCTGGCGCTGGCGATGCTGGCGGCCTATCTGGCCGGGCGGCGCTGGTTTGCGCGCTATGCGGTGATCGCGACCTTGCTGGTCGGCGTGGCGATTGCGGCCGGCAGCGGGTTGATGCAGTGGAAGAGCGTGCAGCTTGAACTGGCCCAGCCGGTGCTGGTGGTGCCGTCGTTGTCGTGGGCGGCGTTGTTCGGGCTGGCGATTCCGTTGTTCGTGGTCACCATGGCCTCGCAGAACGTGCCGGGCGTGGCGGTGATCCGCGCCTCCGGCTACGCGGTGCCGATCTCGCCAACGATCGGCTGGATCGGGGTGGTCAATACGCTGCTGGCACCGTTTGGTGGCTATGCCTTGAACCTGGCGGCCATCACCGCGGCGATCTGCATGGGCCGCGAAGCGCACGAGGATCCGGCGCGGCGTTACACCGCTGCGGTGAGCGCGGGCGTGTTCTATGTGCTGATCGGCGTGTTCGGCGCGACCGTGGCGGCGGTGTTTGCCGCCTTTCCGCGCGAGCTGGTGATGGCCATCGCCGGGATCGCCTTGCTGGGCACGATCGGCAACAGCCTGGCGGCCGCCTTGCAGCAGGACAGCGAGCGCGAAGCGGCCTTGATCACCTTCCTGGTGACTGCATCGGGGCTGACGCTGGGCGGGATCGGCGCCTCGTTCTGGGGCCTGGTGGCCGGAACGATCACCTTGCTGGTGTTGCGACCGCGCGCCTAGGGCAGCGATCAAAACGACGGCGCGCACCGCCAGGCGGGCGCGGCCGGTGCGCGGAATCGGCGTGAACCACTCGACACGGCGCTTCTTCCGCGCCGTCCGCACCCCGCTGGCGCCTGCGCGCTACGTTTTGCCAGCCACTCCTAGCCGCGCCAGACGATTCGGTTGCGGGCCGCGCTTATTCGGGGTCGCGTAGCTGCAGCAGCCAGTGGGCAGTAACGCCATTGGGGCTGGGCAGCGGTTCGAGGTGGAACTGGCGATAGACCGGCGCGCCGCCCTGCGAGCGCAGCGGCAGCGTGACATAGGCGGCGCGCCCTTGCCGCAGTGCGTCTTCGAGCAGCTCCACCTTGGACGGGGCGGCATCGCTGGCCAGCAGGGACAGGATGTCGCAACCGATCAGGTCGGCCACTTCGGTCTGGCTGAGTTCTGCGAAGGCCGGATTGACGAACATCAGCCGGTGCGCGTCCGCGGTGCCGCGTTCGATGATGGCCACACCATCGCGCAGCCGCGAGAGCGAGGCTTCGAGCAAGGTGAAATCCTGCTGGAAGCGCTTGCGCTCCATCAGTTCGATCAGCACGCGCAGGCTGCGCGCCGATTCCAGGTGCAGCGGCGACCAGCGTCGCGCGCGACCGCGCACGGTTTCCTGCCAGAGGTCGAAGCTCTTGCGTGGCGACAAGCGCGAGTTGGGAATGTCCTGCAGCTTGGCCAGCTGCGGATTGCCGGCCCATTTGACCTGCTGCACCTGCTCGCGGCGGGTCCACAGCAAGGCGCTGCGCGACTGCGGCATCAGCGGCACGAAAATGAAACCGGCCGCCAGCGGGGCGAGGTCGGCCAGCTCGGGGAACACCTCGCCGATCGCATCCACATGCAGGGCGCCGACCGCATCTTCGCGCAGGGCATCGTGGTGTTCGGATTCGATGTGGTCGCGGATGCGGCGCAGCGCGGCCGCGTCCGGGGTGCTGCCATGCCGGCTGATCTCGCCGCCATGGAAGATCGCCACGCCGTCGGCGTCGACCACGTCCATCAGGTCGGGCGCCATGTCGGCGAGCATTTCCACGGTCATCTGGTCGGCGTCGTTGAAGTCGGTGATCAGCTTCTCGCGCACGGTGAGCAGCACCGATTCCATATGCGCACGCGCCACCGCCTGCAATCCGCCGATGCGCCCGGCCAGCGCGCGGGTCACCGCATCGGTGGCATCGCGCATGGCGTGGCTGGTGAAGTGCGGGCTGTAGTGGTGGCAGGCGATCAGCCCCCACAGCGCGTCGTTGACGACGATCGAGGACACCAGCGTGGCGGTCACGCCCATGTTGGCCAGGTATTCCAGATGCACCGGCGAGACGCTGCGCAGGCTGACATCGCTCAGGTCCACCGGGGTGCCCAGGCGCGGATGCAGGGTGGGTTCGATCGCCGAGGCCCGATAGCCGACATCGGCGATCTGGCGGACGCGGTTGCGCAGGTACAGCGCGCGCGCCTGGGCCGGGATGTCGGTGGCCGGGTAATGCAGGCCGAGATAGGCGTCCAGCTCGGGCTGGCGCGCTTCGGCGATGATGTCGCCATTCCACTCTTCGTCGAAGCGGTACACCATCACCCGATCGAAGCCGATCATGCTGCGCAGCCCCTTGGCGGCGCGCACGGCGGCTTCGGCGATGCCGGGATCGCGCTCGATGCTGCGCAGCAGCGGCAGCGCTTCGCGCAGGGTGACGTCCATCAGGCGTGCGTCGCGCGGCTCGATTTCCACCAGCCACTGCTCCGGATACAGATGCCAGGCAGCCACCCAGGGGTGCTCGGTGGGTGCTGCACGCAGGGGAAAGCGCACGTCGGCATGCAGCAGGTGCTGCGCCTGGTCCTCCACCGCAAACGGCTGCTCGCCGGGCAGTTCCAGCACGTGGGTGTAGACCATGCCCAACAGCTCGGCCAGCGGCACGCCGAGCAGGTCGGCGGCGGTGGTGCTGGCCTGCACGATGCGGCCGTCGGCCGGCTCGATCACCAGCAGCACGCCGTACGGCTGGATCATGCCGGGAATATGGATCGGCTCACGCGCACAGACATCCATATCCAGGGGTTCGGTGGGCTGATTCACGGGCGCGGCTCCGCTGCAAGACAGGTGTGGAAGTGGGCGAACATGCGCTGCGCACCGTCGATGGCGGCCTCGCGCGCGGAAGAGGTGTCCAGCCGTTGGTCGAGCACTGCCTGGAAACGGCGCCAGCCGGCCGGGTCGTCGTTGGCCAGTTCGAAATAGCGCAAGGCGTCAGCCAGCGCGGGCTGCTGCTTGCGCAAGGTGCGCGCGATCATCCGCCCGCCGAGTTGCGAGCCTTCGATGACGTAGAGCATGCCCCAGCGCGCGGCATCGTTGCCGGCGGCAGGCGCCGCGATGGGCGCCTGCGGCGGCTGCCCGAGCGTGTGCAGGTCCTCGCGCAGGGCCGGGACGCGGCGACGGTACTGCCAGCCGGTGCCGATCAGGGTGCTGAGCCAGTCGCTCAGTTGCGCTTCGAAGCCGGCCAGCAGCGCATGGTGCCGGCGCAGGATCAGCGCGTAGGCAGCGCGATCGACCTGCCCCTGCCCCAGCGCCTGCATCAGCGGAACCGTTTCGACCAGGCGGTGGGTGTCCTGCGTGGCATGGCGCAGCACAAGCGCGGCCGAGGGCGGAACAGCCAGGGTGTCAGGACACATAAGGAGTCGAGGCGGTGCCGCAGCACGGAGGACACCAGCCTAGCAGTGACTGCGCAAATCAGATAAAGCGGGCGCGAGCACAAGCTGAATAGGTTGGCATCACCCCTGTGCCGCGGGGGCCATGCCGGCCCCCCGCCCCGCCCGGCGCCAGGCCATGACCCAGCCTGCGGCAAGCAGAAAACCCGCCAGCAACCAGGGTGCGCCGGGCAGATGCAGCGGTGCGCCCGTGCCGATAAACCAGGCGAACACATTGGCAAACAGCAGCGGACCGGCGATACCGGCCAGACTGACCAGGCTGGTCAGCGCGCCCTGCACGCGGCCCTGCGCATCGGCACCCACCTCGCGGGTGATCAAGGCCTGCGCGGCCGGTGCGGCGATCGCCCAGAACGCGCTGATCGGCACGCCGATCAGGAACGTGGTGCCGCTGTCGGCCAGCCCGTAGATGACGAAACCCACCACCCCGCAGCCCAGACCCAGCAGCAGCGCACGGCGTTCGCCCAGCCAGCGCACCAGCCGGCCGACCAGCAGCGCATTGACGATGATGCTGCACACACCGACGCCGGCCAGCACCCAGCTCACCTCGCGCGGGCCCCAGTGGTATTGATAACCGGCGAACAGCACGAAGATGCTGGGATAGACGTAGTGCGCCAGGTTGGCCAGAAACACCACCGAGGCCAGGCCGAACACCTGCGGATAACGGCGCAGCAGCTTGAGTGCGCCGAGTGGGTTGGCGTGCGACCAGTCCAGGCGTGGCGTGCGGCGTTCGGCAGACAACGATTCGGGCAGCACGAACCAGCCATACAGCACGTTCAACAGCGCCAGCCCGGCGGCAAACCAGAACGGCCAGCGCAGGCCGATGCTGCCCAGCCAGCCGCCGATCAACGGGCCGGCGACAAAACCGATACCGAACGCGGCGCCAAGCATGCCGAACGCGCCGGCGCGTTTGTCGGCCGGGGTGACGTCGGCGATGTAGGCGTTGGCGGTGGAAAAGCTGGCCGAGCACACCCCGGAGATCACCCGCGCCAGCAGCAGCATCGGCAGGGAATGGGCGACCGCCATCAGGATGAAATCCAGGCCCAGCCCCAGGCAGGAAAGCAGGATCACCGGGCGGCGGCCATAGCGGTCGGACAGGGTGCCCTGCAGCGGCGAGCAGACGAACTGGATGGCGGCAAACAAGAAGCCGAACCAGCCGATCCAGCCGGCGGCCACGGCGTAGTCGCCCCCGGTGAACTGGCGCACCAGATCCGGCAGCACCGGAATGATCACGCCGAACGACAGCACGTCGATCAGCACGGTGATGAAGATGAAGATCAGCGCGGCGCGGCGCCGGCCCGTGGCGGGAGCGGAATCTGCGGGGAGGGACATCGCGCTGCGCAGTGGGGCGAAGCGGCGAGTGTAGCGGTGGACCGGGTGGCGCAGTTGTGGGGATGAGCTGTCGCCTGATACGCCCCAAGTCCCCTCACTGAAAGCCCCTCTCCTGCGGGGCGAGAAGGCATAGCTTGCGCGCCACTGGCGCGCAAGCCATGGAGCGCCCGCGCCTCATGCGTGGGCCGGGGGGCGCCGAGCGCGGGTTGGGATGAGGGTATGGACGAAGCCACAGGAATTGCGAGGTGACACGAGGCTTCGCCCACACCGTCGCCCACACCGTCGTCCGCCCCTTCGGGGCACCGTCTCCCGGTGGGAGAAGGGAGCCGTCGCTGCCTCTGTGTCTGTTCTAGAAAAACAGCGCGGGCTTTGCCCGATCGGGAGGCGATTGTCGCGCTTACTCGACGCTGATGGTCTGGGTCAGCGTGTGGCTGGCGCCGGGGGCGAGTTCGATGACGTCCGGGCCGGCGTTGGCCGCTTCCAGGCAGACGTAGTCGCGCCAGCCCTCGCCCACGTCGGCCATCTTGGCGGCCGCCTCGTCGCCCGGGTTCCAGGCCACCAGCGAGCGGCTGCCCTGGGTGGCGATGACGATGCGCCGGCCGAGCACCGGGTCGGTCAGGGTGTAGCGGCCGCCGGCGTTGGTGTAGATGCGATCGCTGCGGCCGGGGTCGCGTGGGTCGCGCAGGCTCCACTCGCCTTGCTGGCGGTGAGCGGTGGCGTAGTTCTCGTACTTGTCGAGGTAGTCCAGCCCGTCCAGGCCCTGCACGCTGACGGTGAGCGCGTCGCCGACGCGGAAGTAGTTGTGCAGCGCCTGGGTGAAGCGCACCGGGGCCGGGCTGGTGTTTTCGGTGATCAGGCTTTGTTCGAGGGTGCGGCCGATGCGCAGGGTCATGCGCAGGCGCAGCGCCAGGTCGTCGAAGCTGGGCGGGGTCAGCGTGAGCACCAGGGTGCCGTCGTCCTCGCGCCGGCTCTCGGTGAGCTGCCAGGGCACGGTGCGCACGAAGCCGTGCGCAGGGACCTCGCCGGTCTGGTCCTGGCGGCCGAAGTACGGCCAGCACACCGGCGCGCCGCCACGGATCGGGGTGGGCGGCTGCTTGGCGGTGGGCGACAGCCACATCACGTCCTGCCCGCCCTTGGGCACGAACGACAGCAGCTGGCCGCCGAACAGGCTGATGGCCGCAGTGGAGAACGGGGTGTCGATCAACAGCGAGGGAAAGCCGTGGAAGTCGCCTGTGCGCAGGCCGGTGAGGTCGGACATGGGGGGTGCCTTCTGGACGATGGGGGATTGGACGAATGCGGGATAGGCGGCCGGCAGCTTGAACGCCGTGGCGCGGATGGCCGCCGCGCCGGCGACCGGCGGGGCGGCGCGCAGGGCGGTGAGGATGCGTTGGCCGGGGCGGCCGTCGGCCGGCTGCAGGCCCAGGCGGGTCTGCTCGACCTGGATGGCACGCCGGCTGGCGGTGCCGATCATGCCGTCGGCCTCGCCGATCAGGTGGCCGCGGGCCAGCAGCAACTGCTGCAGTTCGCGCCGTTCGGGCCGGCCCAGGCCGGGGTCGTCGGTGGGCCAGGCGGCGACCAGGCCGGCGCCACCGCGCAGGCGGTCGGCGAGCAGGGCGATCGACAGCGCGTAGCTTTCGGCGGCGTTGTAGGCGTAGATCGCGTCGTAGTTGCGGAACACCAGGAATGCCGGGCCGGTCGCACCGGCCGGCAGCAGCAGGGCGGCCGGGGTTTCTGCGGGCAGGCCGGCCGGCGCCAGCGCCTTGCCGTCGGTGCCGAGCAGGCCGGCGTTTTGCCAGGCCTGCAGCGGTTGGCGCCGGGTGCGGCCGGCCTTGCTGGCGTCGAAGCCGGCGGGCAGGCGGACTTCCATACCCCAGGGACGGGCACGCTCCCAGCCGGCCTTGACCAGATAGTTGGCGGTGGAGGCCAGCGCGTCGGGAATGCTGGCGACCAGGTCGCGGCGGCCGTCGCCGTCGCCGTCCACCGCGATGCGGGCATAGGTCGAGGGCATGAACTGGGTCTGCCCGAAGGCGCCGGCCCAGGAGCCGGTCAAGCCATCCGGCGACAGATCGCCTTGCTGCAGCAGGCCGAGCAAGGCAAGCAATTCGCCACGGAAGAACGGCTGGCGACGGCCCGCGCACGACAGCGTGGCCAGCGAGACCAGCAGCGGGCGCTTGCCGGTGACACGGCCGTAGTCGCTCTCCACGCCCCAGACCGCCACGATGGTGGCCGGATCGACCCCGGTCTGTTCGGACAGGCGCGCAAGCAAATCGCGGTGGGTGGCCAGCATGGCCTGGCCGTCGGCGACACGCTGGCTGTCGACCAGGCTGGCGAGGTAGTCCCAGATCGGGGTGGTGAATTCGGGCTGGGCATCGAGCAGCGGCAACACGCTGGGATCGGGCGCCAGGCCGGCGGTGAAGCGCTGGAAGTTGGCGGCCGCCACGCCCTTGGCGGCTGCCTGGGTCTGCAGGCCGGCCAGGCAGCGGTCGAAGACCGGATCGGCGCAGGCAATCAGCGGCGCCAGCGCCAACAGCGCAGGCAGGACGCGCCGGGGCGGCATCACGGCGCGATGGCCGGCGTGTGGACGGAGGTCATGCGGTGGAGCGCTCCTGCGGCAGGTCGAGCCGCCGAGGATAGCCAACCTGGCTGGTTGCAGGCGTGCAGGTCGTGATGTCGCGACGGTATCGTGCGCTGCGCTGGTCGGCAGCGACACGCAGGGGTGACTGTGCGGTGCGCACGCTTTTCAGTGCGATGGGCACGGCGCCGAGGTCGTGTGGCGCGGGTCAGAGAATGATGTTGCGTGCCGATGGAGTGGCATCGATCCGGCCCGCCTGGCGAAGAGGCCGCAGCAACCCAGCCGCGTCGATCGCCGCGCCTAGCTGCCGTCGCCGGTGATGCCGGTCAGCAGCGACAACGCCGGGCTGGAGGGGCTGGTGTCGGGCATACGTCGGGCGCGCGCGCTGCGCGGGGCGTCGTGGCGGGGGCCGAACCAGATCAGTGCCGTGGCCAGGCACGCCGGCAGCACGATCGCAAACACCACGATGGCCACAAGCACCCACTGCCAGAGATTGAAGGTTGCCATCATCGTGTCCGCCCCGCGGCGAGCTCCGCCGAGGCGGCAAGCTTCCGGGATCGGCTGCGAACGTGGCGTCGAGAAAGCACGGCCGTGCCTGCCGTTCGTCGGAATGAACGGGGTGCCGGCTATCGCGTCAGATCACGCGGGCGATGGAGACAACCGGCGTGATTGCAGCAGCAACGCGGCGCATTGATCGCCCCGCACGCTCGCCGCTCCAGCCAGGCTCCGGCAACGCGCGTTGCCACGGGGTCCGTCTGACGCCCGGCGGCTTCAGGCAAACCGCTCCAGCAGGAAATCGACGAAGCTGCGTACCGTGACCGAGCGCCAGCGGGTTTGGGGATAGAGCACGCTTAGTGGACGGTGCAGCTCCCGGTCCTGAAACAGCCGCACCAGCCGGCCCGCTTCCACGTCGGCACGCAACAGGAACGCCGGCTGCAGCACGATGCCCAGGCCCTGCAAGGCCGCCAGGTGCAAGGCCGGGCCGCTGGTGAGATGCAACTGCGCGCGCGACAGCGGGCCGATTCGCTCGCCGGTGTAGTCCTGCCACTGGCCGAGCGCCTTGGCATCCATCCCCAGGCATTGGTGCCCGGCCAGGTCGGCAAGCCGTTGCGGGGTACCGTTGCGGTGCAGATAGGCCGGCGTCGCGCAGCACCACAGGCGATAAGGCTGCAGCGCGCGCGCCACCAGCGAGGACTCGCCCAGAACCCCGATGCGGACGGCTACATCGATACCCTCGTCGACCAGATCCTGCACCCGATCGCTGAGCTGCAGATCCAGGCTCACCTGGGGATGGCGCTGCAGATACTCGCCAAGCACCGGCGTGAGCCCATAGGTTCCGAACGACACCGGTGCGGCGACCCGCAGCGGCCCGGCCGGTTCCAGGCGCTGACCGTCGGCCTGCACCTGTGTATCGGCGACCAGCTCGAGAATCTCCCGGCAACGCCCGTAGTAGGCCTCGCCAAACGCGGTCAATCGCTGCCGTCGCGTGGTCCGCACCAGCAACTGCAGACCGAGACGTTGCTCCAGGGCGCGCAGGTGGTTGCCCGCCATGGTCGGGGAAATGCCATGCGCTTGCGCCGCCGCGGCGAGGCTGCCGCCGTCCACCACGCGGACGAACACCTGCATGCTGTCCAGCAGATCCATTCAACACTCCTGGTTGCCAATCAATGCAGGATAACGGCGTTTATCGCGGCTCGATAACGGATCAGGCTGGGGGCCCTCACTCAGACGGACGTTGTCGATGGATCTGCAATTGCGTGAACACACGGCACTGGTGACCGGCGCCAGCACCGGAATCGGCGCCGGCATCGCCCGCGTGCTGGCGGCCGAGGGGGTGCAGCTGGCGATCACCGCGCGCCGCGCCGACAGGCTGGAACAGCTGGCCAACGACATCGCGGCACAGGGTCACCCGCGCCCGCTGGTGATCCCCGGCGACATCATCAGCGCGACCGAGATCACGCGCATCGCCCGGGATGCCAGCCAGGCGCTGGGCCGGATCGAGATCCTGGTCAATACCGCCGGTGGCGCACGCCCTTTTGCGCTGGAGGCCAGCGATGCGGACTGGGACGAAGCCTTCGCGCTCAACTTCGGCAGTGCCCGGCGCATGACCCAGGCCCTGCTGCCCGGCATGCGCCACCGGCGCTGGGGCAGGATCATCAACTTCAGCGGCAGCATGGAGCCCCGCGAGGTCAACGGCGCCGGCGCGGCGAAGGCAGCGCTGCAGTTCTGGGCCAAGGGAATGGCCTCGCAGCTGGCGGCCGAGGGCATCACGGTCAATACCATCGCACCGGGACGCATCAACTCCGAACAGGTGCTGGACAAGCTCCATCCCACGCCGGAAGCGCGCCAGGCCTTCATCGCGCGCCATGTGCCGATCGGCTACTTCGGCGAACCCGACGACATCGCTCATCTGGTCGCCTATCTGGCCTCGCCACTTGCACGCTATCTGACCGGTGAGGTGATTGCCGTGGACGGCGGCCTGCACACCTTCGCCCACTAGTACGGCCGACTACCGACGTTACCGAGGGCCGGTGGGGGCCCGGCAGGCCGATATCGGCCGCAGCGTCCAGGGCCGCGGCCGCAGCGGCGCGGTGCCGGCACGCAGGTGCCGACGAGCGTTAGACCCTGCCACGTCCCGGTGGTGTCCCGGCAGCGACAGTGCCGGGCCGTGCTCAGCGCGCGTCGAGGTAATACCAGCGGCCGTCTTCGCGCACGAAGCGGCTGTGTTCGGTCATGCGCACCGCGCTGGCGCCGCCGATGCGGTAGCGGGCCAGGAACGCCACCTCGGCGGTGTCGGTACCGGTCTCGATGGCGCGTTGCACGGTCAGGCCGAGCCAGGTGGTGCGGCCGCCCTTGTCCAGCGACAGCTCGGGTGGGCGCGTGGAAGGATGCCAGCTGGCGAGCAGGTACGCCACATCGCGGCGGACGTAGGCGCTGTAGCGCGCACGCATGAGGGTTTCGGCATCGGGCGCAGCGGCGCCGGCGTGGTAGTGCCCGCAGCACTGTGCGTAGGTGGCGGCGCGGCCGCAGGGACAGGGATCGGTGGGTATGGAAGTCGGCATCTGGCGATTGTGCGGGAAGTGGGAAGTGGGAGGCGGGGTTTCTGCGCGTTTATGCTGTCGCCCCGTCGTGCGGAGCACCGCCTTGCTGGAACTGATTCCCACCGAGTTGCCGTGGCTGCTGTGCATCGCTTTTGTCGCAGGGCTGGTGGATGCGGCGGTCGGCGGCGGTGGCCTGATCCAGTTGCCGGGATTGTTTGCAACCCTGCCGCAGCAGGCGCCGTCGCTGATTCTGGGCACCAACAAGTTCAGCGCGATGTTCGGCACCGGTGCCTCGGCGTGGCGCTATGCGCGCACCGTGCGCTTTCCGTGGCGGCCGGTGCTGTACGCGACGGTGGCGGCGTTTACGTTTTCGTTTCTGGGCGCGACCGCGGTCAGCCTGATGCCCAAGCAGGCGGTGCGGCCGCTGATCCTGGTGCTGCTGATCGCGATGCTGGTCTACACGCTGATCAAGAAGGACTTCGGTGCGCTGCATCGGCCACGCCAGATCGGCCGGCGCGAACTGATCACTGCCTTGGCGATGGGCGCGGCGATCGGGTTCTACGACGGGTTCTTCGGGCCCGGTACCGGCAGTTTCCTGATCTTCCTGTTCATCCGCTTCTTCGGGTTGGACTTTCTGCGCGCCTCGGCTGCGGCCAAGGTGGTGAACCTGGCCACCAACCTGGCGGCGCTGTCGTTCTTCCTGCCCAGCGGCCAGGTGATGCTGGCGATCGGCATCCCGATGGCGGTGGCCAACGTGGCCGGTGCGGTCGCCGGCACGCGGATGGCGCTACGCGGCGGCACGCCGCTGATCCGCACGTTGTTCCTGGTGCTGGTTATCGTGCTGATCGGCAAGATGAGCTGGGATCTGCTGCGCGGCGTTTAGAAATCCATACTCAGCGTCGCCGACAAGGTGCGCGGTGCGCCGGGATAATTGGTGGTCTGCGTCACCGGTTGCTCGATGTAGAAACGGTTGGCGACATTGCGCAGCATCAGCGCCAGCTGGTAACGGCCACCGAAGCGGTACGCCGCCGAGGCATCGAAGCGCGTGTAGCCGGCAATACGATAGCTGTTGGCGAGATCTCCTTCGCGCTCGCCCACATGCACCGCGCCGGCGCCCAGGGTCAGGCCGTACAGCGGCCCGCTGGCGACGTGATAGGTGCTCCACAGACTGGCGCTGACCCGCGGTACGCCGCGCAGGCGGTTGCCGGCCGGGATGACGGTATCGCGGGTGACCTGCGCATCCAGATAGCCGGCGCCCAGAATCAGCCGCCAGTTCCGGGTGAGCTCACCGGTGATGTCCAGCTCCAGCCCGCGCACGCGTTGCTGGCCGGTGACCAGCACGAAGCCGCTGTTGTCCGGATCGCTGGTGGCGACGTTGTCCTTGGTGATCTGGAACGCGGCGGCGGTGGCGAGCACGCGGTTGTCGAACAGCGCGCCCTTCAGGCCGAGCTCGTACTGGCGGCCGGTCTCCGGTGGTGCACTGCCGCCGGAAAACAGCGTGGCGCTGCGCGGCCGGAACGACGTGGAGGTATTGGCGTACAGCGACAGCTGCGGCGCCGCCTTCCACACCACGCCGATGCGCGGCGATGCACGCCGGCCGTCTTCGCGGGTGTGCGCGCCGTTGTCGATGGTGGTCTGCTGCACGTCGTCCCAGCGCACGCCGGCCAGCACGTCCCAACGCTCGCCGATGCTGATCTGGTCCTGCACATACAGCGCGGCATAGCGCGCATCGACATCGATTGCGCGGGCCGGCACATAGCTGCCCGGCAAGGCGCCCTGCACCGGGTTGCGCACGCTGATGCGGGCCAGCGGTGCGCGCGCTTCGTCGGTGTGGCGATGCGCATCGACGTACTCGGCGCCGGCCAGCAGCTGATGGCGCAGCGGGCCGGTGGCGAAATGCGCCAGCGCTTCGGTCTGCGAGGTCGTTGCGCGCACCTGCTGGTCCTGGCGCACGGCGCGGCGCTGTAAGAAGGCGCGGTCGGCGCTGAAGCCGGTGAAGTCGGCCACGTCGCGGCCGCTGTCGCCGTCCTGGTGGTTGAGGATCTGACGCAGCGTCAGCCAGTCGTTGGCGTCATATTCGATGCGCCCGCGTGCGGTGCGCGAAGTGCCGTGATTGCGCGACCACGGCTCGCCGAAGCTGCGCTCCGCCGGGCCACGCACCACCCCGTCGATGGCGACCAGCCCGCGATCGCCCGGGCTGGTCTGGCGGGTGTAGTCCAGATCCAGATCGGCACGCAGCTGCGCGTTCGGCCGCCAGGCCAGCGAGGGCGACACGAACACGCGATCGCCATCGGCCTGCGCGGCGCGAAAGCTACCGGTTTCCTGCGCGGCGGCGCTGAGCCGTGCCGACAGCGTCGGGCTCAGCGGGCCGGTGACGGTCGATTGCACGCGGCGCAGGCCGTGTTCGGCCACCTGCACCGATGCGTTGCCGCCGAACACCGCATCCGGGCGCAGCGTGACCAGATTGATCACCCCGCCGGGTTCGCCGCGTCCGTAAAGCACCGCGGCCGGGCCCTTGAGCACTTCCACCTGGGCGACATTGGCCAGATCGCGCACGGTCTCGGTGAAGTTCTGCGCCGGGTTGAGCAGGATGCCGTCGACCGCATACGAGGACGCCTCGAAGCCACGGATGACGAAGGTTTCCGAGCGATTGCCCTGGGTGCCGCCGGGCTGCACGTTGGAGACATTGGCCACCACATCCACCAGCCGGGTGAGCTGCTGTTCGTCGATGACCGAGCGCGGCACCACCTGGATCGCCTGCGGAATGCGCTCCACCGGCGTCTGCGTGCGGGTGGCACCGGCGGCCTTTTCCGGCCGATACAGGGCGCGCTTTTCGCTGACCACGATGGCGTCGAGCAGGCTGGCCTCCTGGGAGGCAGCCGGCATGGCGGCAAACAGGGACGCGAACAACAGGTGGCGAGGCGCAGGCAGTGGGGTCATCGGGATCTTCAGCGGGACGATGCGCGCTAGCGGGCACATCTGGGCCGATAATGATAACGATTCTTATCTACGCGCGCCCGCCTTGCTGCGCTGCTGACCTGGACGCCTGCGACCGCAGCGCGGTGACGCAGGCATCCAGGTGGCGCGCTCAGCGTTTTCCGCGCGGCTTGCCTGCAGACCCGCGCGTGGATGCGGGACGCGCCTTGGCCGCGGTTTTGGTTGGCACGGGCTTGGTTGGTACGGGCCTGGCCGCGCTGCGCGCCGCAGTTGTCTTGGTTGCCTTGGTTGCACCACCCAGCGATGTGGTGGCGCGCCTGGTCGCTACCGTCGACTTGGCAGCGGGCTTTTTCGGCGCTGCCGCTGTTGTCGCGGCTTTGTTCGGCCTGGCAGTCGGTTTGACGGACGCGGTCGCGCGCCTGGATGCCGTCCCGGTGTTCGCTGGCGTTTTGGCCGGTTTGGTCGGCGTTGCCGGCTTGCGCGCTGTGCCCGCTGCAGGCGATGCACGCCTGGCTGATGCAGGTTTGGCTGGTGCAGTCTTGACGGACGCGGCCTTGCCCGCTGCGGGCTTCGCCGCTGCCGACGTGCCTGATCCCGCACGTGCGCTGGCAGCGGCTGTTTTTGATGGCTTCGGCGCGGCTTGAACGGCCGGCGTCGATGCCGGCGCGACCTTGCTGGCGCGCCTGCTCGCCTTGGCCGCCACGTCGTCCTGTGCAGGGACGTCCTGAAGTGCCGCGCCCTCAGCGCCAGAGACAGGACCGGTGCTGTCCATCCGCGTTTCACCCTGCGTCGAACGCGGTGCATCCTCGCGCTGCGCAGCACTCACCGCCTGTTCCGTCACCGCTGCTGCGGCCTCGTCCCCACGCGAGCGCTCGGGCAACTGGAGTCGCTGCGCCTGCTCGTCGTATTCGATCAGCAGCACGCCGGAGTTGTGCCGGCCGCTGATTTCCACAAAGCAGGCACCGCCGATGAACGGCTCCAGCGTCATCACCGATTTCAGCGGCGTGGCCACCACCATCTGGAAACCGAAGTTCTCGAAGATGTTCATCGCCAGCGCGGTGAATTCGTTGTCGGCCTTGTCGAAGGCTTCGTCCAGCACCACCGCGCAGTAGCGCGGCAGTTCGCCGTCTTCGCCACCGAGCTGGTAGCGCAACGCGGCGGCCAGGCAGGTGGTTGCCAGCTTCTGGCGTTGACCGCCGGATTTGCCGGCGCCGCTGCGGTAGATCTCCACCTGCGCGCGGGTCTGCGCATCCAGCTCCACACCGATGAATTCCACATGCTGGCGCACGTCCAGCACCTGCTCACGCCAGCGGCGTGCGTCCGGTTCCTGCGCGCCCAGGCGTGCCACCAACGCGCGCAGGGTGGAAAACTGCGCTTCGGCCAGTGCGCGGTCTTCGGTCTGTTGATGCGACAACACCGCGCGCAGCTGTTGCTGGAATTCCTGCACCTCGCCCAGGCGACGGTCGCTGACCTCGATGGTCAGCAGCGTGCCGCGATTGAACGGCACCTGCTCCAGACTGGCGTTGACCTCGTCCATGCGCTGCTTGATGCCCTTGTGGGCCTCGGCGGTGTGGCGCTGCAGGGCCAGCAGATTGTTCTTGCTCTGGGTCTGCAGCAGATCGAAGAAGCGGTGCTCGTGGCGCGGCAGGCCATCGCTCTCCAGGCGATCCAGGCGCGCGAGAAAATCGTCGGCACTGGCCAAGCTCACGGTGAAATCGCCGCTGTCTTCCGGCCATTGCTGGCAGTACTTGCGGAAGCAATCGAGCAACTGCGCGCTGAGCCGGCTGTCGCGGCCCTGGCTCTCGGCCAGTTGCTCGGCCAGGCCACGCTCGACCACGCGGAAATGCGCCTCCAGATTGTCCAGCGACAGCGGTGACAGCGCCGCCAGGCGTTCGCGCAGGCCCTGCAGCTGGGTGGGCGTGAGCGCGGCGGTGCCGGCACGGCTGGCACAGGCAGCGTGCTGCTGTTCCAGCCGGACCCGCTCGCGTGCCAGCTGCGCGCGCTCCAGCCGCACGTCCTCGTAGGTGCGCTTGGCCTGGTCGCGCAAGGTACGTGCGGTCTCGATCGCCTGGCCGAGCGCGCGCAGGCCGCTGTTGCCTTCGCGCAGCTGCTGCAGCTGTTCGTCGATGTCGCTCAGGCGCTGCAGCTTGGGGCCGACATCGATCTCGTCCCAGTCGCGCTCCACCAGCGTGTGCGCGGCCAGCTGCCGTTCCTGGTCCTGCTCGCGTTGCTTGCGCAGCGCGGCCACGTCGGCATCGCAGCTGGCGATGCGCTGGGCAAGCGTCTGCGCTTCGCGCTCGAACACCTTGAGCTTGTCGCGGTTGTCGTGGCCCAGCAACCAGCGCTTGCGGTCATTGACCGCATGGCGGTCGTCCTTTTCGTAACGGTCGCCGGGATGCTTGACCTGCCCTTCGCGGGTGATGGCGCGGTCGGCATTGCGCAGCGCGGCGGCGTTGTCGACGCATTCGTAGTCGAAGCGGCGCATCAACTCGTTGCGCAGCCACTCGGTGAAGGCATGCTCGCGTAGCTGCAGCTTGCCCGGCAATGCACGCGCATCCGGCGTGCGCGCATGCAGCGCATCGTTGCGGCGTACCCGGAAATACACCAGCCGCGTGCCGAGCTGGGTGCGGTTGACCCACTCGCTGACCTGCGCGTAATGGCGGTCGTCCACCAGCAGCGACTGCGCAAAACCGCTCAGCACGCGCTCGATCGCGCCGCGCCAGGCAGATTGATCCTCGCGTACCTGCACCAGTTCGCCGACGAACGGCAGCGCCGCTTCGGCAATGCCGGTGTCCTCGCACAGGCGCGCGCGCAAGGCCTGCATCGGTGCCGGCATGCTGGACGGCGCGCGCTTCAACGCATCCAGTTCGGCGCGGATCTCGGCAAAGCGCCGCTCATCGTCGCGGCGCGCACCCATGCGCTCGGCGATCGCCTCATCCAGCGCGCTGGCGTCGTGCTTGCCGTTCTCGAGCACGGTCTGGGCATGCGCAATCTGCTCGGCAAAGCCGCTGGCGCCTGCGGCCAGGGCCGTGCCGAGCTGGCGGCAGGCCTGTTCGATCTGCACGCGGCGCCGCAAGCGCTCGTCGCGTTCGCGCTCGACCCGGGCGCGCTCGCGTTCGAGTTCCTCGATCTGCTCGCCACCGGCGGCGCGTTGTTCGCGCTCCAGCCCGGCGAGCTTCTGTTCGTGATTGTCCAGCGACTCACGCCGCTGGCCTTCTTCGCCGGCCAGCCCGCGGTCCTGGCTGTCGAGTTCGTGCAGGCGCGTCTCCAGCAAGGCCAGACGCTGCTGTTCGCGGTAGCTGTCCACACCCAGCTGCAGCTCGCGCAACTCGCCGACGCTGTGGCGCAGGGCCATCAGCGCCGCATGGTGCTCGCGTGCCGGGCTGAGCGTTTCCACCTGCCGGCGTGCGGTGACCACTGCATGGTGTGCGCCGTCGAGTTCGGCGAAGTCTTCCACCAGCCGGTCGGCCGCCTCGAACGTGCGCGGCTCGTCCAGCATGAAGCCGCGCAGGAACACATTGAGATCGCCCAGGTTCTTGGCCGACTGGGTCTTGTGCAGCAACCGCAACGCCATCTCGTTGCCGATGCCCAGCGTATGCCGAAAGCGCTCTGCGTAGCCGGCAAAGCCGTCGAAATGCGCGACCTCCTCGCCAAGACGCGCCTTGAGCCTGCGCAGATCCAGATCGAAGCCATCCAGCTCGCTGGCCACATCGAAGCTGCGCGGCGCGACCATGTAATGGCGGCGCACATCGGCCGCGGCATTGCCGCTGCCGGCGATCCAGAACAGGCGAATCAGGCTGACCGTCTCGCCGTGCGCGTTGCGGTATTCCAGTACCAGCGCCGACCAGGTGGCGCCCTTGCGCAGGTATTGGGTGGCGATCTCGCCCGAGGCGCTGTCCTGCTGATCGGCCCAGGCACCGCGCACGTACGACACCAGGCTGCGATCGCGCCCGCTGCGCTCGGCCTCGCGTGCGGCGGCGTTGAAGTCGACGATGCTGGGCGGGGTCAGCAATGCCGACATCGCATCCAGCAGGGTCGACTTGCCCGACCCGGAGCGCCCGACGAACAGGAAGCCCTTCTCGGCGATCGGCACCTCGGTCAAGCCATTGAACGTGCCCCAGTTGTGCACCTGCAACCGCCGCATGCGGAACTGCTGCGCGCGCTGCTCGGCAAGCGAATCAGTGAACAGGGACGCGCCCGGCTGAGCCGGCGACAGGTTGGACTGGGAATTCATGGCTCACTCACCAAAACGGGATGACGGGTAACGCTGAAGACGACTTACATCAGGACTGTTTGTAGCGGGGTGTTGCGTGCTGCTGGGCTGGTGGCGGTGCTGTGGTCTGGGAGTGATTCGGTACGGCCCCTTCGCGGCCGGGGCCGCTCCTACGGGTGCGGTGGTCTGCATTGACGTGGGGCGGCGGCGGCGGCCGATAAGGAAGCTGGATGCCTTGCTGCAGCCCGTGGAAAAAGTGATCGCGTTTGATCGGGCGTGAGAGCCGACATCCGTCGCACAACGCACGACTACACAAACTCCGCGCATCCCGGGCGTCATACATCGGGCATTGCGATCGGCCGTCCCCTCATCCGCGCTTCGGGCAGCTTCTCCCGAGGGGAGAAGCTGCTTAGTCGAGCGCAACATCTCCCTCGCGCAAGCCGCGATACGCCACCACCAGGGCCTGCACGTCTTCGGCCGAGAACAGCAACTTCAGCACTGGCGAGACCTCGTAGCGCTCCTCGCTGCCGCGCAGCCGCGACAGCAACTGGTTCTCGCGCATCTTGCCGATCGCCGTCAGCACCCGTCGCGCGAATCCGGCGCGGTCGGTGGACACGTTCTTCTCGTAGACCGACAAGGCCTCCACCAACTGCGCTTCGTCCACCACCGCCCGCTCGCCGCGCGTATCGGCTTCGGCAAGTTGCTGGCGCAGGAACAGCAGCAGCACCGACTCGATAAAGGTCAGCGGCGCGCTGCGCAGCAGGGTCGGCGATTCCAGCTCGGCGGTGTCGGCCTGACGGGTGAAGGCCACCCCGCCCTCGCGGTCCAGCACCAGCTCCAGGAACAGCTCGCACAACACCTGGCGGATCGCCGCCTCGTTGCGCAGCAGCGCAGGCCACAACGCACCGTGGCGTTGCGCATCGATGCTGGGGCCGGCCAGCAGCTGGCACAGCGCGCGCCGCGCATCGAACGGCAGCGTGCCGGTGTCGCCCAGAAACAGCTCGCCGCGCGGCTGTGCAGGCGTTGTCTCCGTCGGCGGCGTGCGGCCGGCATCGGCCGACGCGCCGCTGTCCTCGTCCGCGTCCAGGCGCGTGTCCTCAGTCCAGTTCATTGCGTTTCTCCCGGGTGAACCACACCAGCGGAATGCGTGCGCGCCGCAGGGCGCCGTCGCCGCCTTCCCATTGCACCGTTTCCATCTGTCCGTCGATCACCACGCCGTGGCGCGTGCCCAGCGACAGGTAACCGATCACGCTGCCCAGGCCCTGCGCGGCCGGGCGCTGCTGCAGCGCATCGCCGATGGTCAGGCGCGGGCGCTGGCCGAGCAGCTCGTGCAGGTCGCGGCGCAGGCTGCGCACGTCGATTTCCGATTGCGCGACCAGATCGCCCACGCTGTCGAGCGAGATGTCTGCCGCATCGGCGGCCTGCACGCGGCCATCGACCTGGGTCAGGCGCGGGTCGTGCAGGCGCCATTGCGACAGCGAACGCAGGCGGGCAGCGCTCAACGCCTGGGTATAGCCGGTGGCGGTGGTGGCGTGCAGGCTGTCGCGCAGCTGCAAGGCTTCGCCCTGCGCCTGCTTGAGCAATTGATTGAGCCGGCGCTGCTCCAGATAGCCGCGGCTCTGCACGAAACCGCGCAGGCTGCGGGCGAAGTGCTGCATCACCGTGTGCACCTCGCCGCCACGCTCCAGCAGCGTGCCGGTCAACCCGCGCAGGAAGGCGCGCTCGCGCCGGTCCAGCTTGCGCGCGAAACCGCGTGCCAGCAGCGCATCCAGCGCCTGATCGAGCTGGCTGCTTTGCTGGGTGTCGTTGAGCAGGCTCCAGAACGCTTCGAAGGTGCGCCCGGCCTCGCTGTCGGCGATCACGTCCACGCCGTTGAACAGCTGCTCCAGCACATCGCCGCGCGCGCCCTCGTCGTCGATGATGCGTTCGCGGAACTGGCGGTTGAGCTGTTCGAAATCGTCGCGCACGCGATGGAAATCTTCGGCCAGCTCGTCGGAGAGATGGATCAGGTCGCGGGCGCGCTCCAGCGCGCGCTTGCCATCCAGCGCGGCCACGCGGCCGGAGGCCACGCGTTCGATCTCGGCATCGATGCGCGCGCGTTCTTCGCGCAGGGCGGCCAGGCGCAGCTCCGGGTCGGCTTCGGTCTGGCCCGCCAGCTGCACCAGCTGCTGGATCACCAGCGACAGGCGGCTTTCGGTGGCGCTGCTGCTGCTCTCGCGCAGGCCGACGATGAAGCGGATGGCCTGGGTGGCCGCGCGCGATAGCTCGTACTCTTCTTCGGCCGCGCCCTCGGGCAGGCGGCGTTCCAGCCAGCCCTGCGCCAGCCAATGCGCCAGATAGGCCTGCGCGGTACGCGGCAACTCGCGCGAGAGTTCGTCGGCGCGCAGTGCGTCGAGCTGGCGCTGCAGGCGCTCGTGCAGCACGGCCGAGGGCAGGCGGCGTTCGCCGTCCAGCAACACCGTCTGCAGCAGGCCGATCAGCTCCGGGGCGTGGTCGGCGGCCAGCAGTTTCCATACCGGCTGCTCGCGCAATTGGCGATAGCCGGCGATACGTGCCTGGTGCTTCATGGCGACGGCAACGGCTGCCTCAACGCTTGCCGCCCACTTCGATGAACTGCAGGAACTCGGCGCGGGTGCGCGCGTCCTCGCGGAAGCTGCCCAGCATCTTGGAGGTCACCATGCTGACGCCGCGCTTGTGGATGCCGCGGGTGGTCATGCATTCGTGCGAGCCTTCCACCACCACGCCAACGCCGCGCGGCTGCAGCACATCCTGGATGCACTGGGCGATCTGCGCGGTCATCTTTTCCTGCACCTGAAAGCGCCGCGCATAGCTTTCCACCACGCGCGCCAGCTTGCTGATGCCGACCACCTTGCCGCGCGGCAGGTAGCCCACGTGCACCTTGCCGATGATCGGCGCCATGTGGTGCTCGCAGTGGCTTTCGTAGGAGATGTCGCGCAGCACGATCAGCTCGTCGTAGCCGGCCACTTCCTCGAAGGTGCGTTCCAGGTATTCGCGCGGTTCCTCGCGGTACCCGCTGAACCAATCGCCATAGGCTTCGGCGACCCGGCGCGGTGTGTCCAGCAGGCCTTCGCGGGCCGGGTCTTCGCCGGCCCAGCGCAGCAGGGTGCGCACGGCATCTTCGGCCTGGGCCTGGGTGACGGGGGAATCGGGCTGGTCGGACTGGCTCATGCGCAGGGTGCACCCAAAGGGGGCGAGCATGGTACCCGAGGACGGGCCGGCGGCCCCAGTGGCGGTTGCGCCGGCTTGCCCGGGTTCAGTGACTATTGATTCATTGTTGAATTGATAGCATCCTATCTATTATGACGAACAGCGTTCTCTCTCCCCGCGCCCAGCTCAGCTCCGGCCTGCTGGTCGCCGCTCGCCAGTGGCAGCGGCTGGCCGACCAGGCATTTGCCGAATTCGGGCTGTCCAGCGCCTGCACCGGGCCGTTGTTGATGATCGGCCGCTCCGGCGGCGGCATCCGCCAGGTGGCGCTGGCCCAGCAACTGGGCATGGAAGGCCCCTCCCTGGTGCGGCTGCTGGACAAGCTGTGCGCGCAGGCGCTGGTGCGCCGCGAGGCCGACAGCAGCGACCGCCGCGCCAACCAGCTGTGGCTCACCGACGCAGGCCAGACGCTGGTCGGGCGTATCGAGATCCGCCTGGATGCGCTGCGCGCGGAAGTGTTCGGTGCGCTCAGCGAGGCGCAGGTGCAGGTGGTGCTGATCTTGTGGGAGCAGATCGCGCAGGCGCACGCGCGGCTGAGTCAGTCCGACTGAGCCCGCTGTCGGGCGTCGCGCTGCGACGCCGGTTGTGACGTTCCGGATGGCCCAGTGCGCATTGCGTACGGCGCCGGACGTGGTTGTTCCCCATTTCCCAGGATGTGCCCGATGTACGGCGAGTTCAGTCTCTACGGTGTGTTCGTTCCCACCTTGCTGGCGTTGATGACGCTGGCCTACCTGCTCAACAGCGCCATCGGCGCGCTGCTGACCCGGGCCGGCGCGTACCGGCATATCTGGCACCCGGCGCTGTTCAACCTGGCGCTGTACATCGCGCTGCTGGGCGGCCTGTTTTCCCTTACCCGTTGGATGCAATCGTGAAAAAGCTGATCAAGAACGCGGGGCCGGCGCTGTTGACCCTGGCAATGGTGGTGGTGGCAGCCGTGGTGCTGCAGCACCTGTGGCGTTATTACATGGAAGCGCCGTGGACGCGCGATGCGCACGTGGGCGCCGATGTGGTGCAGGTGGCGCCGGATGTGTCCGGGCTGGTGGAGGACGTGGCGGTGGCCGACAACCAGGCGGTGCGGCGTGGGCAGTTGCTGTTCGTGGTGGACCGCGCACGCTATGCGATCGCGCTGGAACAGGCGCGCGCCGCGCTGGCCGAGCGCCAGGCCACCTTGAGCCAGTTGCACCGCGAGATCGCGCGCGACCGCAGCCTGCAGGACCTGGTGGCTGCCGAAGATGCCGAGGTGCGCCGCTCCAATGTGCAGAAAGCGCAGGCGGCGGTGGCCACCGCGCAATCGGCGGTGGACCTGGCCCAGCTCAACCTGGACCGCACGCAGGTGCGCAGCCCGGCCGACGGCCATGTCAGCGACCGCACCGTGCGCGTGGGCGATTACGTCAGCGCCGGGCGCCCGGTGGTGGCGGTGCTGGATACCGGCTCGTTCCGCGTCGATGGCTATTTCGAAGAGACCCGCCTGCAGGGCGTGCATGCCGGCCAGCGCGTGGACGTGCACCTGATGGGCGAGCCGGCCACCTTGCACGGGCATGTGCAGAGCATCGCCGCCGGTATCGAGGACCGTTACCGCAGCGGCAGCGCCGGCGCCTTGCCCAACGTCACGCCGGCGTTCGACTGGGTGCGGCTGGCGCAGCGCATCCCGGTGCGCATCGTGCTGGATCGGGTGCCGGCGCATGTGCAGCTGATCGCCGGGCGCACCGCCACCGTGACCATCCTGCCGGACGCCGTGCGCGACGCCGCCACCGCGCCTGCCCGCGTGCCGGCCAAGGCCGCGCCATGAACCGCACCGTATTGCGTCCCCTGGGACTGGCCACGCTGCTGGCCGCATTGAGCGCCTGCACCACGGTCGGCCCGAACTACGCGGTGCCGGCGGAGTCGGCCTACCAGCGCCCGGCGGCCAATGCCGCGTTTGGCGACACCGGCAACGACCAGGTGCAGGCCGGCGCGCCGCTGCCGGCACGCTGGTGGGCGCTGTACCAGGACCCGGTACTGGATGGCCTGATCGAGCAGGCCTTGCGCGACAACGTCGAGCTGAAGGTGGCCGGTGCCAACCTGCGCCGCGCCGCCGCGGTCTACGAACAGGCGCTGGACGCGGGCGGTTTCGATTACGAGGTGGAGGCCGGCGTCAGCCGCGCGCAGGTCTCGGCCGAGGCGTTCCTGCAGCAGGAAAAGCTGCCGGTGTTCAACCTGGCCGACGGCAAGTTCGGGGTGTCATATCAGTTCGATCTGTTCGGCAAGCTGCAACGCGGCGCCGAGGCCGCGCAGGCCGATACGCAGGTCGCCCAGGCCGCGATCGACCTGGCGCGCGTCAACGTGGCCGCGCAGGTGGCCGGCAGTTACGTGGAGATCTGCCACGCCAACCACGAGCTGCACGTGGCCGAGCATTCGCTGCAGTTGCAGCAGCGCAGCCGCGACATCACCCAGCGCCTGATCGCTGCCGGCCGCGGCACCCCG
The DNA here is from genome assembly GCF_001013475.1 of Xanthomonas arboricola pv. juglandis. Classification (GTDB taxonomy): domain Bacteria; phylum Pseudomonadota; class Gammaproteobacteria; order Xanthomonadales; family Xanthomonadaceae; genus Xanthomonas; species Xanthomonas arboricola. The sequence goes on from NZ_JZEF01000002.1 coordinate 24,069, forward strand.
CCCGATCTGGCCCGCGCCACCGCGCAGGTGGCAATGCTGGAAGCGGCGCTGCCGCCGCTGCGCGCGCGCCGCCAGGCCGCCGGTTACCAACTGGCCGCGCTGCTCGGCAAGACCCCCGGCGAGGTGCCGGCCGGCGTGGATAGCTGTGCGCACGCGCCGGCCCTGCAGCGCCCGATTCCGATCGGCGACGGCCGCGCGCTGCTGGCGCGTCGCCCGGATGTGCGCCAGGCCGAACGCCGGCTGGCGGCAGCCACCGCGCGCATCGGCGTGGCCACCGCCGAGCTGTATCCGGATATCCGTCTGGGCGGCTCGATCGGTGCCACCGGCCTGCTGGCCGACTTCGGTGAGCCGGCCACGCATGCCTGGTCGTTTGGCCCGCTGATTTCGTGGACGCTGCCATCCGGCGGTGCGCGTGCGCGCGTGCGCGCCACCGAGGCCGGCGCGGACGCGGCGCTGTCGCAGTTCGACAACACCGTGCTGCAGGCGCTGCGCGAGGTGCAGACCGCCTTGTCGCGTTACGCGCAGGATCTGGACCGCCTGCATCTGCTGGAACAGGCGCAGCAACAGGCCGACCTGGCGTCGGCGCAGAACCGGCGTTTGTACCAGGGCGGGCGCACGCCGTATCTGTCCAGCCTGGATGCCGAGCGCACGCTGGCCACCGCCGACATGACGCTGGCCAATGCGCAGGCGCAGGTCTCGCAGGATCAACTGCAGCTGTTCCTGGCGCTGGGCGGCGGCTGGGAAGCGGCCGCCGGCCGCACCGACCCGACTGCCGCGCGATGAGTGCGCTGCTGCGCGATCGCCAGGCCTGGCTGTTTTCGGCCAAGACCTTCGCCGCCTCGATCGCGGCGTTGTACGTGGGGCTGGCCGGCAACCTGTCGCGGCCGTACTGGGCGATGGCCACGGTCTACATCGTCTCCCAGCCGCTGCTCGGCCCCACCCGCGCCAAGGGCGTGTATCGCGTGCTCGGCACCTTGCTGGCCGGCGCGGCCACCCTGGTGATGCTGCCGAACCTGGTGGAAACGCCGCTGCTGCTCAGCGCGGCGATGGCGTTGTGGCTGTCGGCCTGCCTGTTCCTGGCGCTGCTCAATCGCGGCCCGCGCGGTTATGCGTTCTTGCTGGCCGGCTACACCACCGCCTTCATCGGCTTCCCGGCGGTGACCGCGCCGGAGGGCATCTTCGACACCGTGGTGGCGCGTAGCGAGGAGATCATCCTGGGCACGGTAATGGCGGTGCTGTTCGCCGCGCTGGTCTTCCCCGCCTCGGTCAAGCCGATGCTCACCGCGCGCATCGGCAACTGGATGCAGGACGCCGCGCAATGGTGCCGGCAGGTGCTGCAGCGCGGCCCGTCGCAGGCACCGCGCAATCGGCTGGCCGCCGATCTGGTGCAGTTCGAGGCCTTGATCGCCTTCGTCCGCCACGACGACCCACGCCATGCCGGTGCCGTCCCCACGCTGGAGCAGCTGCGCGCACGCATGCTGATGCTGCTGCCGGTGCTGTCGTCGATGGCCGATCGGCTGGATGCGTTGCAGCGCGATGGGTCTGCGTTGCCGCTCGCCACCGCCGCGCTGCTGGAGGACGTCGCAGCCTGGGTGGACCAGGGCGAGGACGCACCCAGCGATGCAGACGTCGGCACCTTGCGCGCACGCATCGCCGCACTGCGCCCGGTGGTGGATCAGGACATCGAGCATCTGCTGCTGGCCAGCCTGCTGCTGCGGCTGGAAGAGCTGCTCGACCTGTGGCAGGACTGCCGCGCGCTGCAGCAGGCAGTGGTGCACGGCACGGCGACGCCGGTGCTGCGCGCGATGCCGTCTGCGGCGAGACCACCTGCAACGGCGGAATCATCCGAACGGGCTGACGCGGCACACGGCGAACCTGCTGCGCATTCGCGCACGCAATCCTCGTTGCTGCAGCGGCTGACCCGGTCACCGCGCGACACAACCGACGCGCCGGCAGCTGCCAGCCCCCCCCGCCATATCGATTTCGGCATGGCCGCGTTTTCCGCCCTCAGCGCGGGCTTTGCGTTGATGGCGTACTGCGTGCTGTGGATCGGCATCGGCTGGGAAGGCGGCGGCAACGGCGCGATGATGGCGGCGGTGACTGCCGCATTCTTCGCCGCGCAGGACGACCCGGCGCCAAGCATGCTGTCGTTCCTGACCTGGGCGGTGGTGGCCAGCGTGGTCGCCGGCATCTATCTGTTCGGCATCTTCCCGGCCATCCACGATTTCCCGATGCTGGTGTTGGTGCTGGCGGCGGTGTTCCTGCCGATCGGCGCGTTGTTGCATCGCCCCAAGACCATGTTGATCGCGCTGCCGCTGGTGGTGAACCTCACCGCGCTGCTGAGCCTGCAGAACACCTACAACGCCAATATCCAGAGCTTCGTCAACGCGGCGGTGGCGATAGTGCTGGGGATTGGATTTGCCGTGGTGCTGACGCGGTTGTTTCGCTCGGTGGGCGCCGAATGGAGCGCGCGCCGGCTGGTGCGCCAGGGCTGGCGCACGCTGGCCGATGCCGCCGAGGGCCGCGGCGCGCAGGACCGGCAGCACTTTGCTGCCCGCATGCTGGACCTGCTTGGCCTGCTCGCGCCCCGGCTGGCATTGACCCCGGAAGGCAGCGAGCTGGCCTCGGTGGATATGCTCAACGAAGTGCGCGTGGGCTTGAACATCCTGCAACTGCGCAGCGCACGGCAGGGTTTGCCGCAGCCGAGCGTTGAGGCGGTGAACGCGATCCTGGCCGATGTTGCCGCGCACTACCGGCAACAGATCGCGCACAAGCGCCCGCTGCCTGCGCCGGATGCGCTGCGTGAGCGGCTGGATGCCTCGCTGGCGCGCGTCGGCAAGGTGCCGGCGGGTGCACATCGCGATGAAGCGCTGCTGGGTTTGATCGGCTTGCGTTACAGCGTGTTGGCGCAGACGGCGCTGCATACCCAGGCAAACGCCGATACTGAGTCGCCCTTGGCCCCTCTCCCCACGGGGCGATAAGGCACTGCCTGCGCGCCACTGGCGCGCGTGCCTTGCAGCGCCCGCGCTGCTGGCGCGGGTTGGGGTGAGGGGTCGTGTACCAATCCACGACCGCAGCATCGATGCTTCACCTTGGCGGCGCGTGGCGACGCGCTCACCACAGTCGGCGTGCCAGTCACCGGAGGCGCCCCGCATCCGCCCCTTCGGGGCACCTTCTCCCGATAGGAGAAGGGCCAAGCGCATCAGCGCTTGCGCTGATGCATCGCCGCTTCGTCGTCCAGCCAGTTGCTGCCCTTGTTGGTCAGGAAGAACATGTAGACCACCAGCGACACCGCGATCACCGCTGTCGCGTAGATCACGAACTCGCTGACGTGGCCGGTCTTCAACGAAGTCTGGTACAGCAGCGGCGCGGTGCCGCCAAAGGCGGAGTTGGCCAGCGCGTAGCCCAGGCCCACGCCCAGCGCGCGCACATGGGTGGGGAACAGTTCCGCCTTCACCACCGCATTGATCGAGGTGTAGCCGGTCAGAATCACAAAGCCCACGGTGAGGATGGCAAACGCGGTCAGCCAGTCGGTCTGCTTGGGCAGCTCCATCACCAGGAACCAGGTGTAGAGCACCCCGCCGATGCCGAAGAACACCAGCAGGCTCTTGCGCCCGACGATGTCCGACAGCCAGCCGCCGACCGGCTGCATCAGCATCAGCACCGTCAGCGCGACCAGGTTGATGATGGTGCCGGCCATCACGTCGCCACCGGCGAACGCGGTCTGGATCATCTTCGGCCCGGTCACCGAATAGGTGTAGAACGCGATCGTGCCGCCAGCGGTGATCAGGAAGCACAACAGCAGCGGGCGCCACTGGTTGACGAACAGCTCGCGCATCGAGCCCGATGCCTTGGCCTTGCCGGTGCGCGAGTCGGCGATGGATTCGGAGCTCAGCGACTCGTCCATGGTCTGGCGCAGCCAGAACACCACCAACGCACCGATGCCGCCCAGGCCGAACGCCACGCGCCAGCCCCACTCGGACACCTGCGGCGCATCGAAGAAATGCAGCATCACCAGCAAGGTGGTCTGCGCCAGCACGTGCCCGCCGACCAGCGTGACGTAATGGAACGAGGACAGGAACCCGCGCCGGCCCGGAATCGCCGCCTCGGACATGTAGGTGGCGCTGGTGCCGTACTCGCCGCCGGTGGCAAAGCCCTGCACCAGGCGCGCCAGCAACAGGATGATCGGCGCGGCGATGCCGATCGTGGCCACCGTCGGCGTCACCGCGATGACGAACGAGCACAGCGCCATCATCGACACCGAGATGGTCAACGCCAGCCGGCGGCCGTAGCGGTCGGCGAAGCGGCCGAAGTACCACGCACCGATCGGGCGCATCAAAAAGGTCATCGCAAAGATCGCCCACACGAACATGGTGGCGTTCTTGTCTTCCTTGGAGAAGAACTGCGATTCGAAGTAGGTGGCAAACACCGAGTAGACGTAGACGTCGTACCACTCGACCAGATTGCCGGCCGATCCCTTGAGCGTGTTGGACACCGAACGGCGAAGGCTACCGGGGGCTGCGCCAGAACCGGCGGCGATCGGAGACGTTGGGGGTGCGCTCATGCAGTCAGAACCTCGTGGGTGGGACACCCCGGAAGTATAGATGCGTGCTTGTGTGACGCATGTAAGCATTTCGGCGCATATACATGCCTGGCAACGGCCGGCAGCGGCGCTCGCTTCAGCCCGCTTCCGACGGTCGTCGGTGTGTCGCTTGCGGCCGCGGGCAACAGCGCAACTGCTGGTTTCTGCCAGTGACGCCCGGCACTCGCTACGGCAGCACCTGCCTGAGCGTCTCGATGAATGCACGCAGCCCGGGGGGAATCTGTCGATGCCCCGGGTCATACAGCACCAGTCCCGGCACCACTGGGCACCATTGCTCGCGCACGCGCGTTGGCCACCTGGATGGGTCAACATTGCCGGCATCACTGGCCGCAAGGACGCTTCGGGCGCCGCCGCATGAGCAAGCACCACACCGACATCAGCAAGTTCCTCAGTTTCGTGCTGCGCCACGAACCGCAGGCGATAGGACTCACGCTCGACTCGGAGGGCTGGGCCGAACTGGACGCGTTGATTGCCGGCGCCCGGGCCCACGGCACCGCGCTCGATCTGGAGCTGATCCAGGCGGTGGTCGCCGGTAGCGACAAGAAACGCTTTGCGCTGTCTGCCGATGGGCAGCGGATCCGCGCAGTGCAGGGGCATTCCACGCCAGCCGTGGCCTTGCAGCTCGAAGCCAGGGTGCCGCCCGAGGTGCTGTATCACGGCACCGCCACGCGCTTTCTCGAAGCGATCATGGCCGAGGGCTTGCGCCCCGGCCAGCGCCACCATGTGCATCTGTCCGACAACACGCAGACCGCCGCATCGGTGGGGCAGCGCTACGGCGAGCCGGTGGTGTTGCAGGTCGACGCCGGGCGCATGCATCGCGACGGCCTGCGGTTCTTCCAGGCCGACAACGGCGTCTGGCTCACCGCGCAGGTTCCGGCAGCGTTCTTGACCCGCCCGCGCTGAGCTGACGCAAAGCAGGCCTGCCACCGCCTGCCGGCCACCGGCAGCGGTGCGCGGTGCCGGCCAGCACCTGGGCCGGCATGGATACGCGTAGACGCCGGACGCATCCCCCTTCACGGCCCCCATGCCGCCCGCCTTGCCAGAATGCCGGCCGCTTGGGGCTGTCGATGGCAGGGGAACCGGAGTTGGATGCATGACATGGATCATCGTGGCCACGGTCGTCACCACGCTGGTGGTGGGGCTGCTGCTGCTCAACTTCGCCACGCCCGAGAAAAAGCTCGAGCACATCCCCAGCCATTGCTACGACGTCGCCGACCCGCAGTTCAAACGCGAGATGTCGGTGTTGCTGGGTCCGGCGATCCTGCCCGGCAACAAGATCCAGGTGCTGCATAACGGCAGCGAGATCTTCCCGGCGATGCTGGCCGCCATCCGCAGCGCGCAACGCACCATCACCTTCGAAACCTATATCTACTGGTCGGGCGAGATTGGCCGCGAGTTCAGCCAGGCGCTGTCCGAGCGTGCGCGTGCCGGGGTCAAGGTGCGCGTCACCATCGACTGGGGCGGCAGCCTGAAGATGGATGCCTCGCTGGTGCAGGACATGACCGACGCCGGGGTGGAGGTGCATCGCTACCGCCCGCTGACCTGGTACAACCTGCACCGCGTCAATAACCGCACCCATCGCAAGCTGCTGGTGATCGATGGCCGCATCGGCTTCACCGGCGGCGTCGGCGTGGCCGACCAGTGGATGGGCGATGCGCAGGACCCGGAGCACTGGCGCGACTCGCATTACCGCATCGAAGGCCCGGTGGTGGCGCAGGTGCAGGCCGCCTTCAACGACAACTGGATCAAGACAACCGGCCGCGTGCTCAACGGCGCCGAGTACTACCCCGAGCTGGCACCGGCCGGCGACAGCGACGCGCAGCTGTTCGTGGCCTCGCCCGCCGGCGGCAGCGAGAGCATGCACCTGATGTATCTGATCGCCATTGCCGCGGCGCGCAGCTCCATCGACCTGGCCGCCGCCTACTTCGTGCCGGATGCGCTGATCACCCGCTCGCTGCTGGAAGCGCGTGCGCGCGGCGTGCGCATCCGCGTGCTGCTGCCGGGCAAGCATATCGATGCGGTCTCGGTGCGGCTGGCCTCCAAGGCCAGCTGGGAGCCGCTGCTGCAGGCCGGCATCGCCATCCACGAATTCCTGCCCACCATGCTGCACACCAAGCTGCTGATCATCGACGGCCTGCTGGTCTCGGTGGGCTCGACCAACTTCGACATCCGCTCGTTCCGCCTCAACGACGAGGCCAGCCTGAATGTCTACGACCGTGACCTGGCCGCGCAGATGACCGAGGTGTTCGAGCGCGACCTGCAACGGGCCGAGCTGTACACGCTGGAGCGCTGGCGCAAGCGGCCGCTGCGGCAGAAGCTGGGCGAGAAGCTGGTGGTCCCGTTCCGCTCGCAGGTGTAGGCAACGGCCTTCCCCCACCTGGCAGTGAGCGCACCCGCGCTCAGCGCTGCACGGCCTGCAGCCGCAGCTGGCGCAGCCGCCACCACAGCCCGCCAACGTGCACCAGCGAGTACAGCACCAGCGCTGCGGCAATGCCCAGCGTCAACGGGCTGGCCTGCGAGCCGGCCGCCGCCGCGCCCGCGCTGAAGGCGCCATCGGCCCAGCGCCAGGCCAGGCGCCCGAGCAGCACCAGCGTCAGGCCGCCGCCGATCCATGGATTGGGCGTATACCAGCCGCGCCCTTCCACCCATTCGGCATGCGTGTAGCGCAGCGACAGCGCGCCCAGCCCGATACCGATCAGCGTTCCCACGGCGATCCCTGGCCGAACCTGCGGCAAGCCATACACCGCAAACGCCAGCGCTGCCGCCGCAATGACCAGCACCACGCTACGCACAGCCGTGCTCACCGGCTTCCACGGCTGGCGGCCGAAGCTGCGCCGGATGCGCCGGTAGTAGAGCAAGGCGATGGCCGCCATCGACAGATACGGCGTCAGCGGTGCGATGGCAGCAGCGGGCATGGCGATTCCTTTGCGGGGTGAGGTGACCAACGCAGAATGAAACCGGCCCCCGTAACGAACAAGGTGCCAAGTGTCACTTTCTGCGCGCACAGGCGGGTTGCCCGGGCGGCCACCGCCGCGCGGCAACCGCGACAGGCGCCAGCGTTCGCGCAGGACCGGCCTGCCTGCCACCGCCGGTGAACGCCCCAGCCGCGCGCCAGCCATTGCCACACGCGAAGCGGAGCCGCACGGGTAGACTTGCCGGCAGAGTTCTCCCACCGCAGTGCCATGTCCGCCATCAAGCAAGAAGCCCGCACGCTGATCGACACGCTGCCCGAGACGGCAGGATGGGACGACGTGGTTCGCGTCGTGGACGCCGCCAGCTTCGAGGCCGCCGTGCTGGACGGCATGGCCGCAGCGGATCAGGGCGCCTTTGCCGCGCCGGCACAGGTGAGCGCACTGTTCGCCAGATGGGGCGTTGATGTTGCGGCGTGACTGGACCGTCCCGGCCGCCAGGCAACTCGCACACGCCCAGGATCACTACCACGCGCTCAACCCGACCGCCGCCGCCGCGATGGCGCGGCAGGTGCTGGAAGCCACCCGCACCCTGGCCGAGCAACCCGGCCGCGGCCGCGCCGGCCGCGTTGCCGGCACCCGCGAATGGGTGGTCAAGCAAACGCCCTACGTGCTGGTCTACCGCGTGCGCGACGACGCGCTGCAGCTGTTGCACGTCCGCCTGGAGACGCAGGACTGGCTGCCGCGCACCGAGCCACTGATCGAACGCATCGAGCCCTGGATCGCCGCGCTGATCAGCGCCCTGCTGCATGTGCTGATGCTGCTGATCCTGCTGTCGGCCTCCACACCCACCATGACACCGCCGCAGGGCTCGGCCAGCGGCGGCCGCACCAAGGTGGATTTTGTCGGCGACACCTCCACGCCCGAGCAACCCACGCCCTCGCCGACACCGACTCCGCCGTCGCAAACGCCCGCGCCCGTGCAACCGCCGCCGGCCGCCTCGCCGGTGCAGTCCACCCTGGTCAAGACTGCCAAGAACCCGATCCCGCCGGCAGGCAACACCCGCCGCGGCGGCCTGGTCGAGCAGCGCCAGACGCAACCGGTGCAGCGCCCCACCCCGCCGCAACCGCCGGCAGAACCCTCCTCGCCGCCGCAGCGCCGCCCCGAAACCTGGACCGGCCGCCCACCCGGCATGCTCGAAGAAGAAGCCGATGCCGCCGAAGACGGCATGTCCAACACGCCCACCATCAGCGAAGGCCGCCGCCGCGACCGCAACAACGCCCAACCCAGCATGGATGTGGGCGGCTACCAGGTCTATTACGAAGTGCGCAGCGAAACCCAGCTGCGCAATTGGCGCGACCAGGGCATGAAAGAAGTGGCCATCATCCTGCCCGGCACCCAGTACCGCATGGTCTGCCCGCTGGAAGTCGCGCTCAAGCGCGGCTCCAGCAAATGCCGCCTGCTGCCGCCGGACTCGCCGGAACTCAAAGACATCGGCGATGCCCGCGAGGTCATCAACATGATGGAGGTCTACAAGCAAGGCGAGCCGGTATGGCGCGGGCCCGGGCCGTATCGGTGAGTGGAGGGGCCAGGTTGACCCCGGGTCTCACTTACTGCTTGTGCGGGGATGACTGCTTCGATACCGGGTGACGTTGTTTGAGTGCCTGCACTTTCCTGAAGTGCAAGCAACCTGATTCCTGCGCGAGGGCGACATGCCTTCTTTCACCGTCCGCAATATCCCCGACGGCGTGCATCGCGCGATCCGCGCGAGGGCTGCACTGCACGGCCGCAGCACCGAGCCGAACGAGCCGAAGCTGCCTTCGGCGCGTTCGTCGATTACCCGGCGGTTGCAGGCATCAGCGGCCCTGGTCTTTGCCCAGTTTGGTACCCAGTGCTCCCTTGAACGGCGCCGGATTGCTGGTCACCAGGCAGTTGTAGGTCTTGTCGCTGTTGAGAACCAGCACGGACGACTGCGGCCCCTTAAAGTCCAGCCCGACCGAGAACAGCACATAGGTGTTAGGCAGCGCGCTCGGCCGAAACGCACCGAAGGCATACTCCCCGGACAAGCCCAACGGTGCCAGCGGTATCGTCACCGTCATCGGCTGCGTGCCCCCAGGCGATGGCAGCGACGAGGACGCAGACATCATCTTGGACTGCACGTCGATGGAGTACTTGGTGGTAACCGCCGAGCCCAGGTACTTGGAACCCGGTGCGGAAACCTGCTTGCGACAGGCCGCAATGTCTTCGGGCTTCTGATCTTGCTGGCCCGTCTGCAGCGTGGCAAAGACATAGCTCAGCGTGACCGTATCCGCCCCGGTGACCGGTGCGGCAACGGCAGCGTCCATGCACAACGCGGCCACGACGAGTGAGAGGCCGCAGGCCGCAAGCGCACCGCGATAGCTGGTTTTACGTTTCATTTCGATCGTTCCCTGGTGTGTGATGCAAGGTTTTGGCAGCGGCTGTACGCGCGGCTGCCGCTTGCGCCTTGAATGGACATTCGCAACGGCACCTGTGCATAACGTCAAGCGGCAGATGATCGATTGCGTACGATGACGACATGCGTGTGTGCGGCAGCGCCACACCTACGCCACCCAGCTGGCCACGCCGCTGGTGGGTTCATCGTTGAAGACCAAGACCTCGCAAACCCGGCAAATCGTCTCAACAACGTCGTTGCGTGATGCAGTTTGGAATTCGGAAGCGAATACGGCGCTGTCCACGGCTCACGTCAAGCATCAGTCGAGGCAAAGCGGCTATTTGAAGCGCTTGGGGGCTTGCAACTTCCAGTAACGCCACTGAAGTGTGGTCGCCTACTTGAAGAGGCGTGGATTGCAGGAATATCCCAATGCATACATTTGGATGTGGCACAAAATGGATCGCCTGGGCAGCCCTGACGATCCAACTCAGCTATTCATCAACCATGGGAAGCTTGTAGTACGCTGGTATCGTCTGCACGGAAGGAGTGTTGATGTACCAGCCTGCCTGGGAAGGCTCAGGACCGCGCGGACATTCTATTCAAGTGATTGGTTGTATCAGGAGATCGCCATGCCACGCATCGTGCTAAACGGGTGGGCCGCAACGCTTGCACTTACCGGGCTTGCGGTGCTCCCGCTTTCATCCTGCGCCAATGCAGATACTGCACGTACCGCTTCGACACAGGAAGACACCATGAAATCAGGAGCCAGCCCAATGCTTGAAGAGATTTATGCATCAAAAAAGCCCGTTCGATTCGAACAGGTCGACGTTAGTAGCATCGTTGCCAAGTACGTTCCTCTGGGAACAACAAAGTTGGTGGTGCTGGAGACGTTTAGCAAATCTCCAACGTCAAAAATTGTTGAAGACACCCCAGGCAAGGTGGTCGTCAGGGACAATAAGGGGCAGGCAATGCTTGATCCAGATGCACGTTCCGTTGTGATGACTTTTTCTTTGGATGCCGACGGCAAGGTGACACACGTCGACGCCGTCCACATCAAGAATCAGTAAGCCAACGGAGACCATCATGGACGAGAAGATTGAAGTTGGATATCGCAACATCGGGTCTGCGCTGGGCAAGGAGTACCATCACAAATTCCTTACTCTACACCGATAAAGAGGGCAACCAGCACACCATCAGCGGCTGGACCGGCGATGAGCAACCTGGATTGCCGTATGGCCGGATGCACGTTGAGACTAATCTGCCCTACAACCGGGCCAACCCCGATCATCGCGACAATCCGAATGCGGTTGGACAAAAGCAATATCGCGAAGAGATCACACACGGTGCGGACTTGTCGGGAACCTGGGCACGCATGGTCGCCAATGCCAAGAGCAAGGATGACAAGTATCCCTACGATCCCCAGTTGCAAAACTCCAACACACTGGCCGATAGCGTTCTGCGGGATGTACGCCTTCCGGAACCAAAGAACGATGGCGTTTTCGGCCACTGGGCGCCTGCATCGGGACGACAGCTCGACGAATCGATCCAGCCCTCGGTGCCAGGATTAGGTAACTCAGGACGTACCTTCAGCGCAGGCGGAGCACCCCTCGATCCGCATCAGGAAGCGCGGCTACGCGATGACCCATTGTTCAAGCAAGCCTTGGCGGGGCTCGATAAGCTCGGCCCGGATGCAGGCGTCTACACCAATCAGCAAGACAAGGAACGCATTGCCGGTGCCCTGGCGGTCCAGGCCAAACTCAATCGCCCGCCGCTGCCCGAGATCCAGGACGTTATTCCGAATCACACAAACGGCAATATTTTCGCGACGTACAAGAATCCAGGAAATGACATGGATGTATTACGCACGCACGTAGATAAAGCCGAAGCCGTCAAGCAGCCCTTGGCCGAGAACCTGCAGAAGCTCGAAGTTGCCAATCAACAGACCATGCAAGCGTCTACGCAGGAGGCATCACGCGCAGTGGACCAACCAAGTCATGGTGCGCTTGGAATGCGGTGAACAGAAATTGGGAATGCAGTCGTATCGCCTTGCTCCCGCAGCTCGCCGCCGCGGCGCTCTCCCAGCCACAGTTCCAGGCTGCGTGGCGCATCGGCGCTGATCACTTGGATCGCTCATCTACCGGGTCCGGCAGGTCCGGCCGGACCTGGATGCCCAATTGCCGCAACAGCTCGGACATCCGGCCTAGTTGCACAGCGACCTGGCCGCCTGCCGCAAGCCTTCCGCATTGCGGACTGGGCGGATATAGGCGTCGATGTCGGATGCTCGGTCGATTGGGATGCGCATGGCGGTGATCGAATCTAAAGCGGGCTTTAGATTATTCCGGCAGTCAACAGGTATAAGCGAAGTCTGAAGCCGACATTAGATTCGCTGTCCGTCAGACATTTACCGGGATGAAACTGACGCTGGCGTTCGTTTTGGTTACTTGGCGCTGGCCCAGCTTCACGTTACCGCTCGCGGCACCGTGCGGAGTCTGTGTCGCGTCCGGTTGATGATGTGAGCGCTGGAGCGGGCAGATCGGATACGGTGACCAGACCTCGCGATGGCGGCGCACGGCCGGCCGGGAACTGGCTACAGTCTGCACAGGGCCGTGTGCGCCCGCTCCATCCACCTGCGTTCCCAAGGATCTGCATGTCTCTGCATCGTCTTGCCCCCCGCCTGGGTCTGGCCGTTGGCCTGTTGTGCGCCTGCTGCGCGCACGCCGCCGCACCGGCAGCGGCCCATCGCCTGCTGCGCGTCATGCTGGACGGGGCGAGCGACCAGCCCGTGTCCGGGCGCCTGCTGGTCTTCGCCACCCTGGCCAAGGACGCCCAGGCCGCGACCAAGGATGGCAAGGACGGCAAAGCCGGCAAGGTGGAGGAGGTGAGCGTGAACCCGTTCCGCCCGACCGCGGTGGCGGTGGCGGCGCAGGAGGTGACCGCGCTCGCCCCAGGTGCCAGCGTCGAGATCGACCTGGATAACATCGCCTTCCCCAGCGGCTTTTCTGCGCTGCCGGCCGGCGAGTACCTGTTCCAGGCCGTGCTGGATCCGGACCACAGTTACAGCTATGCCGGCCGCGACGGCGGCGACCTGTTGAGCGAGGTCACCGCGGTGACGCAGGGCAAGGGCAAGCCGTTGCCCACGCTGACGCTCAGCAAGCAGGTGCCCGCGTCGGACGACCCGTGGCAGGTGTCGCCGCGGGCGCCGCAGGCGATCCGCGACGCCATCCCGGAGGCCAGGCTGCATAGCGCGGACGCCTCGCTGGTCAGCCCGTCGCTGAGCGCGTTCTGGGGCCGGCCGGTGTCGCTGCGCGCCCGCGTGCTCACCCCACCCGGCTACGACGCCAAGGCCGCCACCCGCTACCCCACCGTGTATGTCACCCACGGCTTCGGCGGCAACTACAACCGCTTTGCCGGCAGCATCGCCGCCACCTGGAGCGCGATGGCCGCCAAGCAGATGCCGCCGATGATCTGGGTGTTCCTGGACCAGTCCACGCCCACCGGCACCCACGAGTTCGCCGACTCGGTCAACAACGGCCCCTGGGGCACCGCGCTGACCGAAGAGCTGATCCCCGCGCTCGAACGGCAATACAAGATGGACGGCAACGCCAAGGGCCGGTTCCTCAACGGGCATTCGTCCGGCGGCTGGGCCACGCTGTGGCTGCAGACGCGCTACCCCAAGCTGTTCGGCGGCACCTGGTCCACCTCGCCCGATTCGAGCGACTTCCACGACTTCACCGGGCCGGATCTGTACGCGCCCAATGCCAACGTCTACCGGCGTCCGGACGGCAGCCCGTTCCCGTTGATCCGCGACCAGGGCAAGGTGGTGGCCGACCTGGAAACCTTCGCCAAGCTCGAACGCGTGTTAGGCCCGTATGGCGGCCAGATGACCTCGTTCGACTGGGTGTTCTCGCCGCGCGGGCCCGACGGCCGCCCGGTGCCGATGTTCGACCGCGACACCGGCAAGGTGGACCCGGCCGTGGTGGCCTACTGGCGCACGCACTACGACATCGCCGCGCGCGTGGCCGCGCAGTGGCCCGCGCTCAAGCCGGATCTGGACGGCAAGATCCACCTGATCGTCGGCACCGCCGACACGTTCTACCTGGATGGGGCGGCGCGCAAGTTCCAGGCGGTGCTGGACGGCCTGGGCGCCAGGAGCGACTTCCGCTACCTGGAAGGCCGCACCCACTTCGACCTGTACAAGGAGGGCGAGGACGGCAACGCCCTGATGAAGAAGATTGCCTGGGAGATGTACGCCGTGGCGCGGCCCAAGCAGTAAGCGCGCCGGCGCTGCCGATCGGCGTGCCGGCCACCGGCACGCCAGGGCGCAGCATCACCGGCCCCGCTGCTCAGGCCGAGCGCTTGGGCAATTCCCACTCCAGCTGCTGCCTGAGCACCAGCAGCAGCACCTTCAGGCTGCCGCTGCGGACCAGCGCGGCCGGCGTCTGCCCGTCCAGCGCGTTCATGGGCTTGCGGAACCAGCCGATCAGCGCCTCGTTGTTGCCGCCGTTCAAGGCCCAGGCATGGCAGACGATCTCGCCCAGGTTCTCGATGCCGGTGCTGCCCAGCAGCTTGAGGTGCTCCGGCGTGAAGGCGAACAGCGACAGCACCAGCTCGGCATCGGCGGCCTTGCCGTGGTCGACCGCCATCTGCTGGCTGTGCGCGGTGTTGTAGGCCGCCCCCTGCGCGCGGAAGTCTTCGGCACGCCGCATGCCGGTGAGCAGTGATGCAATGAGGTCGGCGCGTTCCATAAAGCAGTCCAACGGTGTGATAGCGCGCACGCTATCCGCGTCGTCGTCGCCGCTCAATCAGGAGTCTCCTGACAGCGGCGATGGGCGTCAACGGCGGTTGCATTACGCGCCGGCCGGCCCGTGCGGGGTTGGCAGGCCGGCGGCGGCTTCGGTGGCCGATTCCCGCTTGCGGCCCCGCCTGGAAGCGGCGCCAACCATTGGCAGCGCTTAACGCGGGGATTGCTAGCATCCGGGCGCGTTACTGGCAGCAGCCCGCCTGCAGGGCTGCCGTATTGGAGTGTCATCTCATGAGGAGTTGTCAGATGCCCTGGAAATCCGCTCTCGCCCTGCTTGCCCTGTCCGCCGCCGCGCTGCCGGCCTTGGCCCAGTCCGACCGCCAGGTGGTCGAAGACATGCTCACCCGCTCGGCCAATGTCTGCCCCGGCCACAGCACCGACCGCACCGCGCCCACCGTCAAGGCCGTGCCCGTGGGCGCACTACGGGTGATGCTGGAACGCGGCCTGGTCATGTGCCCGGACCGCCGCCTGGATGCCGCCGCACCGGCGGTGTTCTACGGCCGCCTGGGCGTGTTCGCCTGGAACCCGGAAGTGCCCGCCGGCAAGACGGTGATCGTCAAGCAGATCGACACCATGACCCGCAACGAGGAATACCCCGCCGAGACGCTGGTGTGGGACGCCAAGGGCACCGCGCTCAAGCAGCAGACCGTGCCGATGTTCGAGCCCAAGCCGGGCGCGGCGGTGTTGTACAAGGTGCGTTGAGGCTGGTGCTTCACACAAGCGCCAGTGCCATAGCTGCAGCGGCGAACCCTCACCCTTGTGTCGCTTGCGGCTACGGCATCAACACGCAGAAGCTCGCGCCAGTGAATAGCAGTGACGGTGGCTCGCGACGAATGGCCGGTCAGCATGGACACCGGCTGCGGGTATCACGCGCGCATTTAGGCATTGCTCCCTATACTCGATTTCGGCACGCAGCACAGGAGGATGCATGAGACACCCACTGGCCTTGGCCGGCCTTGCATGCATGGCATTGGGCTTCTCCGTCCCGGGCTGCAGCGCAACGCAAAAAGGCGATGACACCATGACCAACGAACAGGGATGCGTCCGTCAACGTGGCGGTCCGCAAGACCCAGGCACCAGCCCGCCACCGGTCATGGAGGCGTGCCTGGGTCCGTACAAATTGCATATTCCCGCCAACTATTTCGACGACCAGATGGGGCCGAACTTCGATGGCAGCTTCGGGCTGTATCTGGAATACCCGGAGTTGAACGCGTTTGCTCCCGGCGAGCGTGCCCACCTGAAGCTGGACGTGGCCACCCGTACCGTCAACATCGGCTACCGCTACCTTGACCGGATCGACCCCGATGCATTCCTGCGCCGGCAGTACACGCCGGACAGCACAGCGCAGGACACCCCGGAAGCGGATATCAACACGCGCATCAAGGGAGAAGAAAAAGACGGGCTCACGCCCTACTACGCCAACATCGCTGCGTACCGCGAGCACTATCTGGCGCAAGGACTGAAACCGTCCAATTCCATCATGGATGCAAGCTACTACAAGGATTGGTATGTCAGCCGCGATGCTCGAGGGAACATCGACACCATCATCAAGTGCACGTCCCGCGAGGTCGAACAGTCGGGCGTGGAGTCCCGCGAGGGCAAGCTTGTCCGCAGCAAGGAGCGGGAACTTCCCAGCTGCGAGCACGTCTTCGTCATTCCGGAAATGAAGGTCGCAGTGGAGATCAATTATGTGCGCGTTGCATTGAAGGACTGGAGGAAGATCCAGGACCGCGCGCGGAGTGCACTGAAAGACTTCATGCCGGCTCCCACCGGCACCTGACCGCTTGCTAGCGACAAGGAGGTGATACATGCCAGGACTGACGCAAGACGATCTTCGGATCCTTTCTGCCTATGCGCGGCAGGAGAATCGCGAGTTGTATTGGAACTACCTCGCCCACAAGGACGGTAATGACGGCTACGGCCTGCTTGCCTTAGGTGTGGTGCGCAACGACAACGCTCCCGGAGCCACCGCAAACATCTTCGCCGACAACCGCGCACGCGATGGCGGCATCAGGATGAGCGAGCGCGAATGGAACCAGTTTGGCGTCAACCTCATGCGGCGCGATCTGGACGAACGCCGGGGCCAACTGGATGCCGGGCACCCGGACCTGGCGCTCAATCTCCCGGTCCGGGACGTGCAGGACGTGCATGACCGCACCTTCCAAGCGCACCGGATCGATCCCAATGCCTGGACACCACGCGAGTTTCTGCAAGCCGCACGGCGCCATGGCGGCGAAGGCGAGGCAGAACAGGCCTGGACGATGATGCTGGACAACACAGCACTTGGCTTGTCGCGCATGCGCTCGACCAGCTGGGACACCATGCACACCTACAACGACCAGGAGCTGGATGCGGCGGCGTACATGCGGCGCATGGCTGGGGCAAGGACATTGGCGACCCAGGCGCTGCCCAATACGGATCCAGACCGGATTGGGGCAGTCAGTTCCTATGCGCTATACGACGCGCGCTCAAAACAATGGAACCAGGTAACCACAATAGGGGAGGTGCCCACCTCTCAACCGATTCGAGATGCCGACCAGCTGCAGGAGCTCAACGACACGCGTCAACTCAGGTTGGACCGGCAGGAGCTGAGGCGCGAGTTCCATCCCGATGACCCGTACCGGAACCTGCCGATCGTCCGCAGCCCTTACTTGTTGTCCGACAACACGCCGTCCAACGCGCAGGAACAGGCAACGCAACTGGCCGCCGCAGCGTCCGTCACCACGCCCGATCAACCCGGTCACCCACGGTTCGCGTTGCATCAGCAATGCAGCGCGGGCGTCGATGCACTGGACCGCCAACTCGGGCGCCAACCCGACCAGCGCAGCGCATGCATGACCGCCAGCCTGACCACACTGGCGGCAGCCAATGGGCTCGACCGTGTGGACCACGTGTTTCTAAACAAAGACGGCAGCGATGCGCAGGTAGGCCAATATGTGTTCGTAGTGCAAGGCGATCCAAAGAACCCAGCGCATCTGCGCGCGCACATGCCAACCGACCAGGCAGTTACGACGCCAGTGGAAACCTCGTTCCGCGAACTGGCGCAGATCGATCAGCGCCAACAGTTGCAGCAGCAGAACGCGCAGACGCTGGCGCAACAGCAAGAGGCACCAACGCAAGGTGGGCGCACACTAGGCGTTTGATATTGGTTGTTGGAGCCCGTATCCGCATCCCTTCCTGCGGCGCCACGTCAGTCAGTCGGGTCTGCCCCACCAGCATGTAGCCGCTGCGCATCGATCTCATCGACAATGCCACGCACCGCACGGGCGGCATTGAAGATGTTCTCACCCAGGATCGACAGACTGGTGGCGTCCAGCGGCTTGCCGCTGCACACCGCCACCATGTCGCTCTGTGCAGTGATCGTGCGCAGCAGCGTATGGAACCGGTCGATCTGCTCGACAGTAACACCGAAGGTGAAGTGTTTTTCGTACGTTTGCAGTTTTTCCCCTGGCGTGGCGCGTCGTCGCGCGGTGGTCGAAAGGGCTTTCGAAGTGGTCATGGCGTCCGTCCTCGACGTGAGCGGACGGATGTCCGCAAAGCCACCGTAGCGCGCTTTTTCGGATATCTGAAAACCAGATATTTCGCCTGATTTTTTAGCGCAGCGCAGGTTTGCGTCTCAAGCCGATTTTGTCGGTTCGATCGTCGCGGTGAAGCGCCGAGGCTCACCAGTGATCGGGTCATCGAATGCCAAGGTGTGCGCGAACAACTGCAGCGGTCGCTCTGGATCATCGGGCCGCTGATCTTCCAGCTCTGGATAGAAACGGTCATGCAGGATCGGCGCGCCCAGCGCGGCCATATGCACGCGCAATTGGTGCTTGCGCCCGGTGACCGGCTCCAGCCGGTACGTCCACGTGTCTACGCCGCGTGCGACCACATCGATCACCGTCTCGCTGTTCGGCTCGCCCACGCCCTCGCGCATGCGGAAGAACGGCTCGCCCGGCTCCAGCCGGCTGCGATGCACATACGGAAACCTCAGCCCCGGCAGCGGTGGTGCGACTGCCAGATAGTGCTTGCGAATACGCCGCTCGCGGAACAGCGCCTGGTAGATCCCGCGTGTGGCCGGGTTGGCAGAGAACAACACCAATCCGGCGGTGTCGCGATCGATGCGGTGCAGCGGCACCAACGCGGGGTTATCGAAGCGCCGCACCAAACGGGTCAATAGCGTCTGGTGCACGTACGCACCAGCTGGCACCACGGGCAGGAAATGCGGCTTGCAGGCCACCACCAGGTGCGCGTCCGCATGCACTACCATCTCGGCAAATGGGATGACCCGCTCGTCCACTACCTCGCGGAAGTACAAAATTTCGGCACCCAGGCGATACGGCGCAGAGGCATCAAGCGCGCTGCCTTCGGCATCCAGCACACGCCCGCGCGCGAAGCGGTCCTGCCAGGTGGCGGCATCCACACCCGGAAAGCACGCGCATAACGCTTCCAACACCGTGGACCAGGGCCCGGATGGCAGCTGGAACTGGCTGGCGGGGAGGCCATCAAGCATCGGGCGTGCTGGAAGCATGACCACAACAAGGCGCACTCACACGGAGAGGGCTGGAATCGTACCCTGCCTGCGTTTGCCGTTCTCTCCTGATTTCCGCAAAGGTGAACAGAAAAGCCTCAACCGCAACGAGTGACCATCAGGCGATACGCATGACGCCACGTTAGGCAATGCCGCAGCTCTATACCAATGAAATGGGGATACGCTGTTGCTCCAGACACCAGCCGGTCTTGCGCGTGCGGAAGCGTTTCGGTTCTTAAGTAGTGACTTTTACCAACAGCCTACCTGTGATTTTTCTTACCGTAAGCGAATTGAAAACTGCTGTTTGCAGTAAAGTCCCTGCGCCCTACGCCCGACTCGCCGATTGCGCAGATCAAGGAAGCGTTCAATGACAGCTCAAAGAAAGTTCAACAAGAAGATCATGCGTTGCATGTCACTCACCGTAGTCGCGCTGAGTGCAGCATGCTCGAATGCTTCGCCGCCGGCTGGTGCGACAGTCGGTAACTTTGCAAACAAGTGGGCGTACGCCACCGCCTGCGGTTCTGGCCACTTTCTGAGCGTTGACCTCAATCAGCAGAAGAGCCATGTCACAGGAGAGTGGAGCGAAGGAACCAATGCTCGTGGAGGTGGCGGAAAATTGGAAGGGGATGTGCGTAGCGGAAAGCTCTACGTTCGCTACTGCAGCGATGATGGCGAGGCAGGCTATGAGGCATGTCCCAACTTTTCGGGGGAAGAAGATTACTTCGTTCTTGAAAAGGGGGCCTTGGTTCGCTATCAGAAGTTCGGCGATACATATAAGCGAGATGTCGCCTTGCACCCTGATATCAAGGGCAAGCAGATTCCATCCGAAACCTGTGCAGACACGGAGAGCGACTCATGAGCGGGCTGACAGATCAGGAGTTGCGGGCCGCGCTGTACTTTGCTGTCGGCGTGTCATCCGAAAGCGGCTATGCGCTTATCAATTGGAGGTCGCTGGCGACAATCTCAGGACACCGTTGCTAGAGCCGGCCGACAACAGTGGCTACACGATCGGCACTATCCAAACTGACCTGGGACAGCACCATCAGCCGAACATGCCTAACGGGGAGAACGTTCCAAGGGACCCTCGTGAATGCCTATCAACAATGGGCGCATGGACAGCAGCAAGATCTTGTTCTCAGCCAACAGCAGGTTGATCAGACAATCGCCGATCTTGGCCGTAACGGCCGCGCTATCCGCGTCGATGCCGGTCGGCCGCTCGATGCTGAAGTGAAATCCGAGCTGGACACATTCCTTTCTTCTAACGAGGGCATCAGCTGGGTACATCAACGCGATGTGGCGCAAATCGACAAGTTGATGGATCGCGCTATCGCGCCCTTGCAGCGGAGTGAGCTCTACCAGAATGCGTCTCTGAACGACCAAGTTAGGTTGGCGACGATGGTTGGGAAAGCCTACAACCAGAACGAAACGCGCACCGCGCCGATGATCCGCAACATTGAGGCAAATCAGTACCATTCGCTCGCGGATGTGAGTGCTGCCATTGATGATCTGAATCCAAGGGCGACTGGACGTGGCGACTATCTGGAAGCTGGGCGAGACAAGGCGCTGGAGGGCGCCGATGTGGTAAATGCATTGCGCAATGCGGATTCGCGTAGCCCGCTTGCAACAGTATGGACCAATGTGGTCGCCAACCCGCTTGTGGATCCGACAACACTCAACGCGCCGCAGGCAGGCCAAAACTTGGCGCACGAATATCATGCGGTGAAAAACCTGTTTCTGCACTACAACCGTGCAGAAGAATTCGTGAGCGCGCTGGATCGCGGCGCTACCTATCAAAATGCTTCAACAGACCGGGCAGACCCAACGCGATTCAATGGTGCTGGATTTTATGCTGCCGGTAACGACTTGGTGACCTGGGACAAGACAGGTCAGGGTCACGCATTCTTGAATGGTGCTTGGAGCGGTGTTGAGCGTCAGAATCTTGCGCGAGTGCGCAACGATGACGGCACCACAGATCTGAGCATCAGCGAAAATGGTCAAACGCGTAAATTGCTGCATGTCGATCCACGTGCAAATCCATTGCGCGGGTCGGAAGAACCAGCGCAGCCAACGCTGCATGATCAACCGCCGGTGGTGCCTAGGCATGGTTCCTTGCTTCCATCACAGGACCCGCTCCATCGCCAAGCCGAAGATGCCGTTCGCCGCCTTGAGCAAGGTCTCGGCAGGGAGTACGACGACAACAGCGCAAGGCTGGCAGCAAGTAGCGCGTACTTAGCTAAAGAGAATGGGCTGACAAGAATCGATCATGTCGTGCTGAGCGAGAACTCTAAGTCTGTGCGACAAGGCGAGAACCTGTTCGTTGTAGAGGGGGCGTTGAACGATCCCGCACACAAGATGGCGCACATGAAGACGAACGACGCCATCGCACAGCCGGTTGAACAGTCTCTGGCGCAATTGCAGTCCTTAGGTGAGACACAGCGGCAGCAACAGTCCCAGCAACAAGAGCAGCAGCGCGAACAATCGATCACTCCGCCGCCCCGGATGGTATGAGAGGGCACGAAATAGCTTGGGCCCTGAGGTTTCGCGAGGGCATTAATACTCCGACGCACGCGGGCGCGCTGATGGACGCATAAGCGGCCTCAAGCGGTGGAGCAAGAATTTGGTTTCTCACTTTCGAGCGCGTGAGGCTGATGTCTGGTGGGAGATTGCTCGCAACGGCGCAGATGCTCTGCTGACAAAACCTGTTGCAGCGGCTATGGTCGAAGCTGGGACGGGGGTTCTTGCATGGGACGCAGAAAGAAGCAAACCGGGTTTGAAGCATTGGCTGCATTGCCGTGGCCGGCTGGCTTGGTTGCAGGAGTCGCTGCGTATCTTGCGGTGCGCTACGGCATAAGCTGGTGGTTTTCTCAACACGGCGGGATGCTTTCGCAGGGCATTGCCCAGCAATCGAGCGGGATGCTCGCGCCATTGGCGTGGATGCTGCTCGGCGTCTGCTGGCTTGCCGCGCTGTTCTCCTACCTGGGCACACGCAGCCGGCGGCGCTTTTTGGAGACGCGCACAAGCCTGGAGAGCCTGTCCGCCGGCGGCTGGCGGCAGTTCGAGCAATTGGTGGGCGAAGCGTTTCGCCGCCAGGGCTACAGCGTCGAAGAAACCGGCCTGGGCGGCGCAGACGGCGGCATCGACCTGATCCTGCGCAAGGACGGCCGCCGCACGCTGGTGCAATGCAAACAGTGGAAGCGCCAGCAGGTTGGCGTCAGCGTCGTGCGGGAGATGTTCGGACTGCTGGCCCATCACCAGGCCCATGCGGTGAAGATCGTTTGTATCGGCACCTACACGAAGGACGCAGAGCGCTTCGCACAAGGCAAGCCGATTGAGCTGATTGGGGGCGAACAGTTACTGGACATGATAGGAGCGGTGCAACAACAGGCAGCAGCACAACAGACGTCTGCACGCGTCGAACCCGTCTTTGCGTCCACTATCTCGATGTCCGTTGTCACACCAAGCTGCCCGTACTGCGGCAGCGCCCTAGTACAGCGAAGGAACCGGCGCACCAACGAAGACTTCCTCGGCTGCAGCCAATTCCCCAGCTGCAGAGGAACCGCGTAAGTGAACCTGACCCTGAGGTTTCCCCACATTTCTTCCTGCAAGATCAAGCACTTGATGGGTCAGGATGTGGAAGAAGGTGCGCGCATGGGGCACGCTTCAAGGTGACTAAGCCAGAGAAGAGTGCCGACCATGCGCGCAAGCGAAGTATTGCAGAAGTGTCTGTCTAACTCACTCTCCGGAATGCATGCATTACGCCAACGCAGCTTGCGGGCACCTCGAACAACCTCGATTCTGCCGTTTGAGATGTTCGGTAAGGCGACAGGCCCCCCTCGCACCTGCCGGTCGAAGGGGCGCGAAGAGCCGACCCATGGCATTTCAAACCCGGATTGCGGCCTGTCAGCCGCCGTTTCCGCTCACGCCGGCACGATCCCCTGGCTCTGCAGCCGCGCCAGCCTCATCAGGTTGTGTGCGGCAACCTTCAGGCCGATCACCACCTGGGCTCGCGCCAGGCCAATCGTGCGCAGGCATTTGCCTCCCTGTTGGGCGAGTCGGGCAAACGGATGCTCGCCGAACGCCCGATCCTTGGCGATGCGATGGTTCCGACGCTGCTGGGCCAGGCTCAGCGGCTTGTCCGTCTGCCCCTTGTGCTGGATGTCCGCGCGGTAGCCTTGTCGCCTGAGTTCGGTTTCCCGAGCCTGGCTGGCATAGGCGCTGTCGGCCCGTACCGTGCGCCCGGTGTTGACTGGATCGAGCAGCGTCTCGAAGTGCCGGCTGTCGTGCACGTTGGCCGCACTCACCTCGTGCCGCCGGATGAACCCCCAGCGCCGATCCGTGTTGGCGTGCAGCTTGTAGCCGTAATGGGCCTTGCCGTGCTTGAGCGTCCAGCGCGCCTGCACGTCCTTCTGCCGCCGCTTGGCATCGCTCCAGTCCTGCACAGCCTCGCCTCGCTTGATCCGGGCGTTCTCCTCGCGCGTATTGCGCTGGATCGGCGCGCTGACGATGCTCGCATCAATGATCTGTCCACCCCGGGCAATGAACCCGGCCCGCTGCAACTGGCCGCTCACCGCCGCGCTGATGTCGCCGATCAGATCGTTCTTCTTGAGCCGCTCACGCCACACCCAGATCGTCTTGGCGTCAGGCACCTTGCCGCTGTGTTCCAACCCCAGGAAGCGCTGGAAGCTGCGACGGTCCAGCACCTGGTACTCCAGCGCCTCGTCGGACAGGTTGTACAACTGCTGCAACAGCAGCAGCCGGATCATCAGCTCCGTCGGCCACGCCGGGCGACCGCCCTTGGCACCCGTGCCCAGGCGAAGGTGGCCATCGATCACCGCCGCGATCGCGACGAAATCGATGTGCCGCGACAGCAGCTCCAGCGGATCGCTCAACTGCTGGCGCTTGGCTTCGCGCTCGGCCCCGGCAAACAGACTGATCATCGGCTCTTACCCTGGATGGCGGTGGAACTATGATGCCAAGGATCGGGGGTTTTTAGAGCTGCCCTTAAGTCAATGAGGTCGCCAAGTCATACGAATTACAGTCTGAACGAAGTGCGTTGGCCATCATTGATGGTAACGCGAACATTCAAAGTGCCGAAATTCTGACGCGAATGGCAGGTGCGGTTAAATGGTGACTACGAGTGACCACATGAAGCGCTGACCGGACCGTACTTTGTCGTCTTCACCATTCCGGTGCTTGGCTGTGGCCACGCTTCTCCAAAATTTCACGCCACGCTCTAAAGATTAGAGCCTGTAGGCCGATCTAGTATCAATGCCCAGGCATAACGCGTCGGCAGAGTTCTGAACCAACTGTTCTTGGCCTATGGGTCATGCCCCCCCCTACCTGCATTGGGATCTCGTAATGAATTTTACACGCCGCCTCCGTATCGGAGCGCGACTAGCAACCGGCTTTGGCCTGCTCCTTGCGCTCATCGTTTTGACTAGCACCGTGGCACTTGAAGGTAATAAAACGCAGAGCCGAGAACTTAACCGCGTTGTGGATGTCGGCTTGGCGAAGATGGTGGCACTCACCACGCTACTGGACATCAATAACGACATGATTGTTGCGCGTCGAGAAATGACACTTCTGCGCGATCCTGCAAGTTCAGGAGCCTATCAGGCGCAGATCAAAACGCTAGTTGGGCGCTATGAGCTGACTTGGAAGAATTACAATGAGAAGTTCCCTGCGCCGGATGCGGCTGCCCGTGGTCGGCGCACCCGCATTGAGCAACTGCGTGCCATTGCGATGCCAATCAATCGACAAATAGGCGAGCGGCTGGAGGCTGGGGATTACGATGGCGCGGTGGCCATCACTCTAAACAAAGCAAGACCTGCGATGCAGGCGTGGAACAAAGCAATCTCCGAGAGCGTGGCAGAGCAAAAACGTAATATTGCAACATCGGCCGCCCAAGCAACTCAGGCTAACAAACGTAGCAACGCGATGATTTGGATATTTGGCGCTTTAAGTCTACTGATTGGAGGCTTGGCGGCATGGATGATCACGCAGAGCTTGACGAAGCCGCTATCGCAAGCACTTGCATCCATTACTGCCGTCGCGCGAGGAGATTTGAGCGTAAAGAGCAATGATGCAACTGGCGATGAGATTGGCCAGATGCTGAGAGCGTCCGACGACATGGTAACGATGCTGCAGCGGTACTCAGACCAAACAGCGACGATGATTCACAAGCACGCCGGCGAAGACATCAGCTACCGGATGCCTGAATCCTTTCCAGGGATCTATGGAGAGCTGGCACGGGGCATTAATACGATGATGTTTGAGCACCTTGATGCCATTGTCGATTCCATGGCAGTACTTGAAGAGTATGCGCGAGGAGATCTGCGCCGGGATGCTCGCCGCCTGCCTGCTACGCGAGCGTTCTTGCATGAATCTATGGACGCAGCTAAAGCTAGCTTGATGGCTATCAATACGGAAATTAAACGATTGGCTCAATCTGCGGCAAATGGCGACTTCGCCGCGCGGGGTAATACGGATCACTTCCAGCATGATTTCCGAGTGATGGTCGAAGATCTGAATTCCATGATGCATATCAGCGATACAAATCTCGGTAAGCTGTCAGAGCTTCTCGGGGCGATTGCGCAAGGCGACCTTACTGCACGGATGGATGGAGAATTTCTGGGTGTCTTCGCCACATTGCGTGATGACGCCAACATGACCGCGCGTCAGCTTGCGACCATTGTTGGCCGGATTCAGCAGTCAGTCACCGCGATCAACTCTGCGGCTGGAGAAATTGCGGCAGGCAATCAGGATCTTTCCCAGCGCACCGAACAGCAGGCAGCCAATCTGGAGGAAACTGCCGCCTCTATGGAGGAATTGACATCAACCGTGCGTCAAAACGCAGAGCACGCGCGTCAAGCGAATCAGTTGTCAATCGGTGCGGCCGAAGTGGCTTCCGAAGGAAGACAGACAGTGGCTAAGGTAGTTGAAACGATGGCTGGCATCGAGGTGGCCTCGCGTAAGATTGGAGATATTAACTCGGTTATCGATGGCATCGCATTCCAGACCAACATTCTTGCGCTAAACGCGGCCGTCGAAGCTGCTAGAGCTGGGGAGCAGGGCCGTGGCTTTGCTGTTGTTGCAACTGAAGTACGCACTCTTGCCCAGAGGGCTACCATTGCGGCAAAGGAGATCAAGGACCTCATCGACGATTCTGTGGGGCGCGTAACTGGGGGCTCACAGCTGGTGAACAAAGCCGGCGAGACTATGGTTGAAATCGTGGCAAGTGTGCAACGGGTCACCAACATCATGGGTGAGATTTCTGCTGCGTCCCAAGAGCAGTCTGCAGGTATCGAGCAGGTTAATCAGACCGTTACGCAGATGGATGAAGCCACACAGCAAAATGCTGCATTGGTTGAAGAAGCAACCGCTGCTGCCCGGTCAATGGAGGAGCAGGCTAACCAGCTGAGTGATGCAGTATCGGTTTTCAAGGTTGAGAGCGCTGCCTCAGCGATCAGTTCATCTACAAAACCCCTTAGTTCCGCCTCACCTCGTATCACACCGTCAGCCAAAGCAAAATTAGCCTGGCAAGGATCCTCCAAGGTAAACGCTAGACTTCCAAGCACTACAGAGTGGCAGAACTTATAAGGCGGATATAAACATTAAGGCCCGGTTGCCTTCGCGACCGGGCTCTTTAATTTTCGCAGTCTGTCCGAACAAGCTACCCAGGGGCGAGAACGTCCTGTACATGCTGACGCCGCTCTAGTTAGATATGTATAGGTGCAACAAGGTTTTTCTCCGGCAATGACTCAAAACGCGCAGACCCAGACGAAGATGTTCATGCCAGTTGGTAACCAGGCGACAAACGGCGATTCTTACAAAGCCGGCAGATAGTTAGGCGCCGCCTTCTCAGATGTCTGTAATTCCAAAGATTAACAACGTGGTTAACTGATCGCGAGACGTGATGGCTAGGCGCTTCAAGGTCGCGCCTGGAAAATGGATTTACATTTTTCACGCGCGTACCAACCAGCTTTACAAAGCAATTTAATTGGCTCGATCACGAGAACCGGGGACCCTAATCAGGTCCTCTCTTTCTTTCCGAGCAATGGCATCTTTCACCGCAGTCGATCTATCGAAACTTCAAGCTCCAGACCTGATCGAAGCTCTGGACTTCGAGACGATCTTCGCTGATGCATTCGCACAGTTTCGTCGGCTCATGCCGGAGTTCTCCGCGCTCACGGAAGCCGACCCGGTCTACAAGCTCCTGCAGCTGTTTGCCGCCCGTGAGCTGCTGATCCGCCAGCGTGCTAATGACAAGGCACAGCAAACCATGCTGGCCTTCGCCACCGGTACCAACCTCGATCACCTCGGCGCGCTGTTCGGCGTCGCTCGCTTGGTGCTGGACCCCGGTCAACCCGACGCCGGCGTCGCGCCGGCCTTTGAGACCGACGTGGACTTCCGCCGCCGCATCCAGCTGGCGCCCGAAGGCTTCAGCGTTGCCGGCCCAGAAGGCGCGTACATCTATCACGCGCTCAGTGCTGCCGCCGATGTCATGGACGCCAGCGCGACCAGCCCCGCACCTGGGCAAGTGCTGGTCACCGTGCAATCGCGCACCGGCGATGGCACCGCGCCGCAGGCACTGCTCGATCAAGTGGCCGCCATGCTCACCGATGACGACGTGCGGCCCATGACAGACGAAGTCGCGGTGCAGAGCGCTCAGATCGTCCCGTACGCCATTCGTGGGCGCATCTACACCTATGCCGGGCCTGACTCAGCGGTGGTCATGCGCGAAGCACTGCGCAGCCTTCAGGCCTATCTCGCCGAAGCGCACCGCATCGGCCGCGACGTTCCGGAATCCGCCATCAAGGCCAAGCTGTTCGCCGATGGCGTGCAACGCATCGAGCTGGACTCGCCTGCAGCCGACATTCGGATCAGCCGCACGCAGGCCGCCTACTGCACCGCGATCGACATCGTGCACGCCGGCATCGATGAGTAATTCACCGCTGCCGCCCAACGCCACGCCGATGGAGCGCGCCCTGGCCGCCGTCACCGAGCGTCTGGAAGCGATCCCGCTGCCGTATCCAGACCTGTGGAACCCGGACACGTGCCCGGCCGGTCATCTGCCGTGGCTGGCGTGGACGCTATCGGTCGACGACTGGAAGGCCGACTGGAGCGATGCGGTCAAGCGCTCGCGCCTGCGCAGCGCTATGGCAATCCAGCGTCGCAAAGGCACGGCCAACAGCGTGCGGATGGTGGTCGAGTCGTTCGGCGGTGCGGTGGCCATTCGCGAGTGGTGGCAACAGGAGCCGCGCGGCCAGCCGCACACATTCGAGCTGGCGCTGACGCTGACTGGTGCCGATGGGCAGAGTGCCAGCGCCAGGTTCGTCGAGGAAGTCATCGCCGAGGTTGAGCGCACCAAGCCCGTGCGCTCGCATTTCAACTTCACGCAAGGATTCCAGGCCGAGGCACGACTCAATGTCGTCGCACGCGGCAGAACCACCTTGTTCCTGCGCCTGCAGGGCGAGGCGAGCTAGAGAGCACACATGCCCGGACTCAAACTCAAGATCACCACCGCCGGCCGCCATGCCCTGATCAATGCCAAGCAGACCGGCACACAGGCGGTGACCATCGCCGCAGTCGGATTGACCAGCGCAGCGTTCGTGGCCGATGCCGAGCTCAAGGCGCTACCGTCTGAGATCAAGCGCCTGACCACCATCGGCGGGACGGTCACGGCCAAGGACACGATGCACGTCTCGGTGCGCGACGAATCCAACGCCGTCTATAGCTGCTACGGGTTCGGCCTGTACCTGGCCGATGGCACGCTGTTTGCCGCCTACGGTCAGTCCGCGCTGCTGGTGGAGAAGTCTGGCGCCGCCTCGGTGCTGCTGGCGATCGACGTGGTGATGGCCGACGTGGACACCGCGCAGATCACCTTCGGCGATACCAACTTCACCGATCCAGCGGCGACGGTGGACGTGCCGGGTGTTGTGCGCTTGTCCACGGACGCGCAAGCAATTGAAGGTCTGGACAAAGAGCGGGCGCTGTCGCCGGCCAACCTGATTGCCGTATTGAATGCGCGCCTGGGCGATGCTGCACCCACTGACTTCATCAAAGGGCTACTGGCCCGGCCGACTGCGGCAGCGGCGCGCAACATGCTCGGCCTTCGCTCTGCGGCGACGTTTCATGTTGGACCTGGCAATGGCTTGGATGCTGATCTCTTGGATGGACAGGAGGGCGCGTGGTATCGCGACTTCCGCAATCTGCAGAACGTGCCGAGCTCGTTCTTGCTGCCAGGCCAGATCGTGATTATGGCCTCGCTCTTTCCGCCTGCAGGTCTACTGCTATGCGATGGCACGGCAGTCTCACGCACGAAGTATTCGGCGTTGTTTGCGGCGATCGGTACCGTCTACGGTGCCGGGGATGGCAGCACCACGTTCAACCTACCGTTGATGCGTGAAGGCACCACGGTCACCCACACCAATTCCTCACAGTTTGTCGGCGTCCACAGCAACGGCCAGGTGATCAGTCATACGCACGGCGCCAGTGCGGCCGCTGTCGGCGACCATGCGCACTACACCGCACTCGGCGCAGCCGGCATCCACGCACATGGTGCAAGCGTCAACCCGGCCGGCGATCACGCGCACGGTGCTTGGACTGATGCGCAGGGCTACCACGCGCACGGCGGTAGCACTAGCGCCTCAGGGGACCACCAACATCCAGGCGTGATTCCCTCCAATGCCATCAACGGCTATGGCATCTACCGCGAGCGGGACAATGATGCATCGCCCTCGGATGGCTGGACCGGTGCCGGTGGCAACCACGCCCACAGCATCGGAACTGATGCCACCGGTAATCACACCCACAACATTGGCATGAACGGCTCAGGCAACCACACCCACGGGATCGGCATCGCCGAGGGCGGCAATCACGTGCACGTGGTGGATCACCGTGGCGCTGGCGCCCACAACCATGCCATCACCGTCAACGCTGCGGGCGGCGCAGACAACTTGCCTGCAGGCCTGCGCATGACCTACTGCATCGCCTACTGAGGATTGACCATGACCAACCCGCTACCACGCACCAGCACTGCATATGCTTACGACGCCACCACCGGTGAATACACCGGGCCGGTGACCGTCTATCTCTCCGAGTTGGAGGGACGCTACCCACTGCCTCCCAACACGGTTGCCACCGCACCGGCGCCGCCTGCAGGGCTGTATCAGCGGCACCGCCTGTCGCCAACGTCTGCGAGCTGGGAGCTGGTGCCGGACTATCGCGGCGTGATGCTCTACAGCACAGACACCGCCGCGCCGGTTGCCAACACGCTTGCCTTGGGCGATGCACTGCCGCAGGGTTACACCACCTCGCAGCCGATCGCGTTCCTACCCAGCGACTACCGCCGCAACGTGTGGGACGCTGCACGCGCGAGTTGGCGCGCAGATCCGGATTACAGCGCCGCGCTGGTGTGGGAAAAAGCCACCGGCGCGATCGCACCGCGCCTGGCCGCCGGCGTCGCGTTGCCGGGACAGCTGACCACCGTGGCCGCACCGGTTTCGATCGACGGCACAGTGGTGTGGGACGAAGCGACACAGGCATGGTTCGTACAACCCAGGCCGTCTGAAGAAGCGGCTGTGTAGCCCAGCGCTTTACGTACCAATTGCAGTGCGCAACACCGTGCAGCCACTGACCATGGCTGCATGGGCAACGCATCCTCCGCACTGAGTAACGCCATTCGCCTCGGCACTGTCGCCGAGGTGAATCTTGCCAACGCGCGATGCCGCGTGCAGGTCGGCGAGATGCTGACCGACTATCTGCCCTGGGTGGTCACCCTGGCCGGCACCACCATCATCTGGTCGGCGCCGGCGATCGGCGAACAAGTCGTGGTGCTGTCGCCGGCTGGCGACCTGGCCGATGGCGTGGTGCTACGGGGCCTGTACTCCGACCAATTTGCCGCGCCTGCCGCGTCCGACACGCTCCATGTGCTGCGCTTTGCCGATGGCGCGCAGATCCACTACGACACCGAGGCGCATGCGCTGCAGGCCACGCTGCCCAGCGGCGGTACCGCGTCCATTACCGCCGATGGCGGCATCACGCTCAATGGCCCGCTGACCGTCAACGGCAAGACGATGCTCAACGGTGATGCGACCATCACCGGCACCGCGAAGGCGACCACCGATGTCATCGGCGGCGGGATCAGCCTCAAGAACCACAAAACCACTGGCGTGACCGCCGGCAGCGCACTCAGCGGTGGTCCGCAGTGATCGGCGTTGATGCCACCACCGGTCGTGTGATCGAAGGCGAGCAGCACCTGGCCCAATCGATCGCCTGCATCCTCACCACGCCCATCGGCACGCGCGAGCAGCGCCGCGACTTCGGCTCGCTGCTGCCGGAGCTGATCGACCAGCCGTTCAACGGCGCCACCCGCACTCTGCTCTACGGCGCCACCGCCACCGCACTGATGCGCTGGGAGCCGCGCCTGCGCCTGACCCGCGTCGCCCTGGTCATCGGCGATACGCCTAGCAGCTTCGTGCTGACGATCGAAGGCGAACGCACCGACGTTGCTCCCGCCAATGCGCGCTTGCGCATGACCCTCCCGCTCCGCTTCCGCTCGTCCTGATCGAGGAACCTATGTCTACTGTCTACCACCACGGCGTCCGCGTCATCGAAGTCAGCGCAGGTGCGCGCGTCATCCGCACCGTCTCTACCGCCATTGTCGGCCTGGTCGCTACGGCGTCCGATGCGGACGAGAAGGTCTTTCCGCTCAACAAGGCTGTGATGCTCACCGACGTGCTCGGTGCCATCGCCAGTGCCGGCAACAAGGGCACCTTGCGTGCCTCGCTGCAGGGCATCGCCGACCAGACGAATCCCGTGACTGTGGTCGTGCGTGTGGCCGAAGGCGAAGACGCGGACAAGACCTCGTCCAACGTTATCGGCGAGGCCAAGTCCAGTGGCTATACCGGCCTGTATGCGCTGCTCGCGGCGCAAGCACAGCTGGGCGTGCGCCCGCGCATCCTGGGCGCGCCGGGTCTGGACACACTGCCGGTGGCCAAGGCGCTGGCGACCATCGCTAAGAAGCTGCGCGCCATGGCGTATGTACGGCCGGTCGCCGATACCGTGGCCGAGGCCATCACCTACCGTGGGCAGTTCGGCGATCGCGAGTTGATGCTGATCTGGCCGGACTTCCTGGCTTTCGATACGGCCACCAGCACTACGACAGCGGCCTATGCCACCGCACGTGCGCTGGGCCTGCGCGCCAAGATCGACACCGAACAGGGCTGGCATAAGAGCCTATCCAACGTGCCCGTGGCCGGCGTCACTGGCATTTCCAAGGAT
The DNA here is from genome assembly GCF_001013475.1 of Xanthomonas arboricola pv. juglandis. GTDB lineage: Bacteria > Pseudomonadota > Gammaproteobacteria > Xanthomonadales > Xanthomonadaceae > Xanthomonas > Xanthomonas arboricola. The sequence goes on from NZ_JZEF01000002.1 coordinate 56,592, forward strand.
GTGCATTGGGATCTGCAGGATCCGGCCACCGATGCGGGTGTGCTCAACGAGGGCGATATCACCACGTTGGTCAACTTCAACGGGCAACGCTTCTGGGGTTCGCGCACATGCGCGGAGGACAACATGTTCGCCTTCGAGACGGCCACGCGCACCGCGCAGGTCCTGGCCGACACCATCGCCGAGGGCGTGGCGTTCTACGTCGATAAGCCGATGCATCCCTCGCTGGTCAAAGACATCATCGAGACGATCAACGCCAAGTTCCGCGACCTGAAGGCGTCCGGCTACCTGATCGATGCCACCGCCTGGTTCGACGGCACCGTCAACAGCGCCACCACGCTCGCCGATGGAGCGTTGCGCATTGACTACGACTACACGCCGGTGCCGCCGCTAGAGAACCTGCAGCTGTACCAGAAGATCACCACCAGCTACCTGGCCGACTTCGCCGAACGCGTCAACGCGTAACGCACCCGCCTTAGATTCCCGGAGAAACGCATGGCTTTGCCCAAGAAACTCAAAGCGCTCAACCTCTTCAATAACGGTGAGAGCTATCTCGGCGAGGTGGTCGAAGTGAAGCTGCCTACGCTGTCCCGCAAGATGGAGGAATATCGCGGCGGTGGTATGAATGGCCCGGTCGACATCGACTTCGGCCAGGAGAAGATCGAGCTCGAATGGAAGTGCGGCGGCATGATGCGCAGCGTGCTGAATCAGTACGGCGCCACCACGCACAACGCCGTGCAGCTGCGCTTTGCCGGCGCCTACCAGCGCGACGACAGCGGTGCGGTGGATGCCGTCGAATTTGTGGTGCGCGGCCGTCACAAAGAGATTGATCCCGGTACCGGTAAGTCCGGCGACGACACCGAGTTCTCCGTCAAGACCTCCGCCAGCTATTACAAGCTGATGATCAATGGCTCCACCGTGATCGAGATCGATCTGATGAACATGATCGAGATCGTCAACGGCGTGGATCTGCTCGCCCCGCATCGCCGCGCTATCGGCGCCTGACCCTTCCGGCCTGGCGCCGCCAGGCCTCAGCCCTGAGACCTTCCGATGACCCCGACCTTTTCCTCAGCCATTCCCCTCGACCAGCCCATCACGCGCGGCGAGCAGACCATCACCGACCTCAAGGTGCGCAAGCCTGGCGCAGGCGAACTGCGCGGCCTCAAGCTCACCGACGTGCTGCAGTTGGACGTCACCGCGCTGGCAACGCTGCTGCCGCGTATCTCTTCGCCCACGCTGACCACCGCCGACGTCAACGCGATGGATCCGGCCGACCTGCTGGCGGTAGGCCAGGAGGTGCAGGTTTTTTTCTTGCCGAAGGCACAGAGGGAAGCGGATTTCCCGACTGCGTAGAGGATGCGATGGCCGACATCGCGGCCATCTTCCACTGGCCGCCGTCTGAAATGGACGGCTGGTCGCTGCACGAACTCACGGCGTGGCGCGAGCGTGCCCGCCTGCGAAGCGGAGCCGAATGATGCCCTACCCGAACCACGAGGCCGCCTAAATGGCGGCCTCCGACAATCTGCGCCTGCAGGTCATCCTGGCCGCCGTCGACCGTGCCACCGGTCCGTTCCGACGCGTGCTGAGCGGTAGCCGCGGCGTCGCCACCGCACTGCGCAACCAGCGCGACGCGCTGCGCCAGCTCAACAACCAGCACCGCGACATCGGCGCCTATCGCGAGCAGGTCGCGCTGGCACAGCGCGCCAAGGCCGCGCTCGATGCGCAGCGGCAATCGGTGCGCACGCTTGCCCAACAGATCAAGGCCACCAGCACGCCCACCGCTGCCATGAATGCCGAGTTCGAGCGTGCCGTGCGCACCGCACGGGAACTCAAGACCGCACACGGTGCGCAGGAGGCCAGCCTGCAGCGCCTGCGTGGTCGTCTGGAGACGGCGGGGATCAGCACCCGCGAGCTGGTCACGCATGAGCGGCGCCTGCGCGGCGAGATCGAGAGCACCAACACCGCCATGCGCGCCCAGCAGCAGCGCCTGGTGGCGATTGACGCTGCCCAGCGCCGCAGCGCCCGCATCCAGAACGCCGGCCTGCAGGCGAGCGCCTACGGCGCCGGCATGGCCTTTGCCGGCCAGCGCGCCTTGCGCGCCTCGGTGCTGCCGATCAGCGATGCGATGGAGTTTGAGTCGGCCATGGCCGACGTGCGCAAGGTCGTGGACTTCAAGACGCCGCAGCAGTTCCTGCAGATGGGCCGCGATGTCGAGAACCTCTCGATGCGCCTGCCCATGCTGCCGGCCGAGATTGCCAAGATCGTGGCGGCCGCCGGCCAGGCCGCTATCCCGCGCCAGGAGCTGGTCCGCTTCGCCGAGGACGCGGCCAAGATGGGCGTGGCCTTCGACAGCAGCGCCGAGGAAGCCGGCCAGACCATGGCCACCTGGCGCACCGCTTTCCGGATGGGCCAGGATGAGGTCGTCGTGTTGGCCGACAAGATCAACTATCTCGGCAACACCGGCCCGGCCAGCGTCAACAAGATCAGCGCAGTGGTGAACCGCATTGGCGCCCTGGGCGAGGTCGCCGGCCTGCAGAGCGGACCGCTGGCCGCGCTGGGCGCCACCGTCGCCGGCATGGGCATCGAGTCGGAAGTCTCGGCCACCGGCATCAAGAACATGCTGCTCACCCTGGCCTCGGGCGAGTCGGCCACCAAGAGCCAGCGCGAAGCCTTCGACAAGCTGGGCATCAAGGCCACGACCATGGCCCAGGTCATGCAGAAGGACGCAGGCGGGGCGATCATGTCGGTGCTGCAGAAGCTGCGCGCACTGCCCAAGGCCGAGCAGGCCGCGACCATGACGCAGCTGTTCGGCCGCGAGTCGATCGGTGCGATCGCACCGCTGCTGACCAATCTGGAATTGCTGCAGGGCAACTTCGCAAAGGTTGCCGATGCGCAACGCTACGGCGGCTCGATGTCGGCCGAGTATGCGTCGCGGGTGGCCACCTCGGCCAACTCGCTGCAGCTGCTGAAAAACACCGCCGTGGTGGTGTCCCAGTCGATCGGCCAGACCCTGCTGCCGCAGTTCAAGCAACTGACCGAGCGCACGGCTGCCGTGGTTGGCCAGGTCACGACGTGGATCCGCGCCAATCCGGTGCTGGTGGGCGCGATCGCTAAGACGGCGATCGCCGGAGCTGCGCTGGTCACGATCCTGGGCGGGCTGCTGGTTGCCGGCGGCGTGGCCGCGATGGCGTTCTCGCAGATCCACGGCGCTGTGGCGCTGCTCTCGGGCGGTGGCGGCTTTGGTGCGCTGCTGCGGCAGGGGCTGGCGTTCGGCGGCCGCGTGCTGCCGATGCTCGCCAATGGCGCCCGCCTGCTGCTGCCGCTGCTCGGCGGCGTCAGCCTGCCGGTGCTGGCGATCGGCGCGGCCGTCGCTGCGGTGGCGCTGCTGGTGTGGAAATACTGGGGGCCGATCAAGGCGTTCGCCATTGGCGTCTGGCAAGGCATCGTCGATGTCGCCGCGCCGGTTCTTGCCGAGCTGAAGACCGCGCTCGCGCCACTGGCGCCGGTGTGGGACACCGTGGCCACTGCGATGGGCCAGGCCTGGGCGTGGGTCAAACAGTTGCTGACGCCGTTCGAGGCCACTACCGCGCAGTTGCACGGTGCAACTCAGGCCGGTCGTGGCTTCGGGCAGATCATTGGCGCGGTGCTGGTCACCCAGCTGAAGCTGGCCGTCAAGGCGATCGGCTGGCTGGTGAGGGCGTTTGTGTTTGTGCTGCCGGTCATCAAACAGATCCTCGGTGGCGTCTGGCAAACCGTCCAGGGCACCTGGTCGATGATCGTGGGCGTGTTCACCGGCAACGGCGATCGCATCCGCCAAGGGCTGCTGCAGCTGTGGGCCGGCATCAACCTGCAGCTGGCCAACTGGCCGGCCAGGATGCTGCAGGCCGGCGCCGACATGACCAGCGGATTGATCAAGCCGTTCGCCTCTGTACTTCCGGTGATCAAGCAGATCCTCGGCGGCGTCTGGCAAACGGTCCAGGGCGCTTGGTCGCTGATCGTGGGCGGGTTCACCGGCAACGGCGATCGCATCCGCCGAGGGCTGCTGCAGCTGTGGAACGGCATCAACCTGCAGCTGGCCAACTGGCCAGCCAGGATGCTGCAGGCCGGCGCCGACATGACCAGCGGCTTGATCAAGCCATTCGCCTCTGTACTTCCGGTGATCAAGCAAATCCTCGGCGACGTATGGCAAACGGTCCAGGGCGCCTGGTCGCCGATCGTGGGCGTGTTCACAGGCAATGGCGATCGCATCCGCCAGGGACTGCTGCAGCTGTGGGCCGGCATCAACCTGCAGTTGGCGGACTGGCCGGCCAGGATGCTGCAGACCGGCGCGGACATGATCAGCGGCTTGCTCCAGCCGTTCCCGTCCGTGCTGCCGGTGATCAAGCAGATCCTCGGCGGCGTGTGGCAAACCGTCCAGGGCACGTGGTCGCTGATCGTGGGCGTGTTCACCGGCAACGGCGATCGCATCCGCCAGGGGCTGCTGCAGCTGTGGGCCGGCATCAACCTGCAGATGGCCAACTGGCCGGCCAGGATGCTGCAGGCTGGTGCGGACATGATCAACGGCCTTGTTCAAGGCATCCGCTCCAAGCTCGGCGCCGCCAGTAATGCGATCGCCAGCGTCGGCACCGGCGTGGTCGACCGCTTCAAGGGCTTGCTGGGCATCCACAGCCCCTCGCGCGTGTTCGCCCAGTTGGGCGACTTCACCATGCAAGGCCTGACCGTGGGCCTGCAGCGCGGCCAGGGCGCCCCTGTGCAGGCCGTCATGGCACTTGGCAACCGGATGCGTGCGGTGGGCGCCGGCCTGGCCTTGGCGACGGCCACACCGCCCGTGGCGGCGATAGACAGCCGGGCACCGCTGTCGGCCCCTGCCCGCGCGCCCAGCGCCGCCAGCGCGCCTGCAGGCGGTAACAGCTACGTCATCCACGTCCATGCCGCACCCGGCATGGATTCAACCGCACTGGCGCGCGAAGTCGCACGCCAGATCGAAGAGCGCGAACGGCGCGCAGTGGCCACCCGCCGTTCCAGCCTACGCGACGACTGAGGATCCACCCCGATGATGATGTCCTACGGCACGTTTGTGTTTGCCCTCGATAGCGCCGCCTATCTGCAGCTGCAGCGGCAAATGAGTTGGCGCCACCCCACCAGCGAGCGCGTCGGTGCGCGAGCGGCCAGCCAGTTCCTGGGCCCAGGCGATGAGACCATCGAGCTGTCGGGTCTGATCGCGCCGGACCTGACGGGCACGCGGACCTCGCTGGACACGTTGCGCACGCTAGCTGCCGCCGGCGAGCCGTTGCCGCTGGTGGATGGGACAGGCTTGGTCTACGGGCCGTATGTGCTGCTGTCGGTCAATGAGACGGCCTCGCTGTTCTTCCCGGATGGCACGCCACGCCGGGTCGAGTTCCAACTGAGCCTGCGCCGTGCAGACGACGTTGCGCCGGAGGCGACCGCCGCATGAACTACCCGATTCCGCAGTGGCGCGTCGTGCTGGATGGCACCGACCTCACCGAGCGCATCGCACCGCGTCTGCTCGATCTCACCCTCACCGAATGCCGTGGCGGCGAAGCCGATCAACTGGATCTGCGCATCCACGACCACGACGGCAAGATGGCGCTGCCCAAACGCGGAGTGCGCCTAGCGGTTGCACTGGGCTGGAAAGCCACCGGCCTGGTCGACAAAGGCACCTTCATCGTGGACGAGGTGGAGTACAGCGGCGCACCTGACATCATCACCGTGCGCGCGCGCAGCGCAGATCTGACTGCCGACATGCGCACACGACGAGAGCGCAGCTGGCACAACACCACGCTGGGTGCAGTGCTCAACACGCTCGCCGGCGAGCATGGACTGACCCCGCGCGTGGCCGAGGTACTGGCGCGCACCAAGTTGCCGCATCTCGACCAGGCCAACGAGAGCGACATGAATCTGCTCACTCGCCTGGGGCAGCGCTTCGATGCGGTCGCCACAGTGAAGGCAGGTGCATTGGTGTTTGCTCCGATCGGCGCCGGCACCACGGCGACCGGCAAACCGCTGCCGACTGTCACCCTGACGCGGCGTGATGGCGATCAACACCGCTACTCCGTAGCCGACCGCGATGCCTACACCGGCGTGCGCGCGTACTGGGTGGACAAGGGCAAGGCGCGGCGGCAGTCGGTGCTGGTTGGCACAGACGACAACGCCAAGCGCCTGCGCGAGTCGTATGCCGATGAGGCAACTGCACGCCAGCACGCGCACGCGGAGCTGGAGCGGGTGAAGCGTGGCGTGGCGAAGTTCGACTACACGCTGGCGATCGGGCGAGCGGATCTGTTCCCAGAGCATATCGTCACGGTGAGCGGCTTCAGGCCGGAGATTGATAGGCAGCGCTGGCTGATTGCAAAGACCACCCACGCCATCAACGGCTCAAGCGGTTTCACTACTTCGCTTGTGTTGGAGAATACGCCTTGAGCTTTCGTGTACCTCTGCCTAAAGAGCATCTGCTGCTGTGGACCTGAAAAATTAGCAGTGGATCATCTGACAACGTTGCGCACAATGCCTATTGACGTTCGGCATACGCAGCAGCCTGGGTGTATGCATAGACACCTGATGCAGGTAGGAATTTCCGGCAGAAACAATGCTCCGACAGCACTGGCATATGCAGTCAGCAAGTACCCACCAACGTGCGTTGGCCATGCAAGCATCGTTGCTTCAATGGGCAAATTTTTCACGGTCCCGTTCCCTTTCACATCGAGCTATCTCTCGCAGCACATGTAGGAATTCTCTGATGGTCAGCTAGACGAAGGCCGTTTAGCCTTGAACATCGACGTCGGGCGACCAGGAGAGTGACGACCAGATCGCAATGAGAAACGCGCCAGAACCTCTAAAATCTGCTGAAATAGGGCTTTTGGTCACATGTCGTTCCCTGCCGGAGTCGATGGACTGAACCTGCGCCGCTAAATGAAAAGAACTATGCGGACAGCCCGACCGGGGAAATAATCGGAGAATCCAGATGGATCTGTGCACAACGTTGTTGCCGAAAACCCTTACTTTCATCACCACGTACCGATGCACTGCAGCCTGCACGCAGTGCTGTTTTGAAAGCAGCCCCAAGGTCAAAGGACGGCTTGGTCGCGACGAGATGATTCGGGCACTTCACGATGTAAAAAATCGCTTTAAGGGCAGCTCTAAAAACCCCCGATCCTTGGCATCATAGTTCCACCGCCATCCAGGGTAAGAGCCGATGATCAGTCTGTTTGCCGGGGCCGAGCGCGAAGCCAAGCGCCAGCAGTTGAGCGATCCGCTGGAGCTGCTGTCGCGGCACATCGATTTCGTCGCGATCGCGGCGGTGATCGATGGCCACCTTCGCCTGGGCACGGGTGCCAAGGGCGGTCGCCCGGCGTGGCCGACGGAGCTGATGATCCGGCTGCTGC
>NZ_JZEF01000002.1:64088-64684 GCF_001013475.1 Xanthomonas arboricola pv. juglandis
ACCTCAGTTTGGAGTCCAATTCCCTACCCCAAGGAGATTGGACGTGAAGAAGCGTTTTACCGAAGAGCAGATCATCGGCTTCCTGCGCGAAGCCGAAGGCGGCGTGGCGATCAAGGATCTGTGCCGGCGCCATGGCTTCAGCGAGGCCTCGTACTATCTGTGGCGTAGCAAGTTCGGCGGCATGAGCGTGCCCGATGCCAAGCGGCTCAAGGACCTTGAGGCCGAGAACGCGCGGCTGAAGAAGTTGCTGGCCGAGCAGTTGTTCGAGAACGACCTGATCAAGGATGCGTTGCGAAAAAAGTGGTGAGCGCACCGGCGCGTCGTATGCTGGTGCGCGAGTGGATCGGGCGTGGTGCCAGCGAGCGTCGTGCGCTGGCAGTGATCGGCATGAGCGCCAGCGCGCTGCGCTATTGCCCACGCCAAGACCGCAACGGCGAACTGCGCGAGCGCATTCTTGCGCTGGCGCATCGCCATCGTCGCTATGGCGTGGGGATGATCTATCTCAAACTGCGACAGGAAGGGCGCATCGTGAACTACAAACGCGTGGAGCGGTTGTACCGCGAACAGCAGCTACAGGTCCGACGGCGCAAGCGCAA
>NZ_JZEF01000002.1:64784-971554 GCF_001013475.1 Xanthomonas arboricola pv. juglandis
GCGCGATCTCTGGGCACGGGGTTGCGCGCGTCCTGGATCGGTTGGCACACAGTCGCGGCCTGCCGCAGGTGATCCGCACCGACAACGGCAAGGAGTTTTGCGGTAAGGCAATGGTCGCCTGGGCGCATGCCCGTGGCGTGCAGTTGCGGCTGATCCAACCAGGCAAACCGAACCAGAACGCCTACGTCGAATCCTTCAACGGCCGGCTACGCGATGAATGCCTCAACGAGCACTGGTTCCCGACGTTGCTGCACGCGCGCACCGAGATCGAACGCTGGCGACGCGAATACAACGAGGACCGACCCAAGAAAGCAATTGGCGGCATGACGCCGGCTGCGTATGCCCAACATCTGGCAAACACCGATATCATTAACCCGGGACTCTAAACCAAGCCGCTACTCAGGGCGGGGGGATGTCGCTCCCATACATCCCCCACCCGCCATCCTCGCCGCAGACTCAACTGGAGAACACACGATGATGAAGTGGATGGGCACCGCGCTGGCCGCGGCACTGCTGGTGAGCGGTTGCGCCAAGGAGGAAGGCGAGAAGTTCGTCGGCCACTGGGTCAACGTGCAGACGCAGGAAGAGACGATGGACATCGAGCGCAATGGCGAGACCTTCATGGTCCGCAGCACCACGCCGAAGTTCTTCAGCCGCAAGCCGAAGACCGAGAGCTACCCGGCGGTCTACAAGGACGGGGCGCTGCAGGTCAGCAACGATGGCGAGACGGTGAACTTCGCCATCGACGCGGCCAACGGCCACCTCAACACCGGTGGCGAGCAGTACCAGCGCGTGCCGGCCAAGTAAGGCCGCCGCTGTCGCCAGCGCCCGCGTGTGGACCTTGCCGGTCGCACGCGGGCGTTTGCGTTTGTGGCCCAGCCGGCCACGCCGAAGGGCTACTGGTGCATGCTGCCTCGCGCAGACGCCGGGCCGGACACACCGCCCGTCGCCCGGCCTTGCGCTGCCGCTGCCATTCCACCCCGCGCAAGCCGTACAGTGCGCAGGCACGCCAGGGTCATGGCGCTGCCCCACCGATCAATCCAGCAACTACGAGGGTGTCATGAGCAAGGGGATGGACCAGAAGAAGAGCCAGAAGAAAGAGCCGACCAAGACGCTGAAGGAAAAGCGCGCGGCCAAGCAGGAAAAGAAGGGCAAGTAAGCCGCCCGGCCTGCCAGACGGCAGACGAGGTCAGGCGCAGGCCTGGCCTCGCGTTTTTTGGATCACACCAAGCATCAGCGTGCGCGTTCCTGCCTGCGCACGATCACGCTGCGCTGCTCTCCGATCGACAGGCCTTACAGGTCACTGGGCCTGCTCTGTTGTCAGCGTGACGCGCGAGACACCCTTCCCCTCAAGCCGCCAGCCGCTTGATCCGCGACGGCAGATCGCCCAGCGCGCGGTGTGCCTGTTCCAGCTCGTAATCGGCTTGCAGGCTCAGCCAGAAGCGCTCGGTCGTGCCCAGCGCTGCAGCCAGGCGCACGGCGGTGTCGGCGGTGATGCCGCGCTTGCCCAGGACGATCTCGTTGATGCGACGCGGCGGTACGCCGGTGGCCCGCGCCAGCGCGTTCTGGCTGATGCCCATCGGCTCGAGGAACTCTTCGCGCAGGATTTCGCCAGGGTGGATGTTGGGTAGGACTGTCATGGACAGATGCCTCGTGCTCAGTGGTAATCAACAATTTCGACCTCGGCGACATCGCCCTCCATCCATCGGAAGCAGATGCGCCACTGGTCGTTGATCCGGATGCTGTACTGCCCGCGCCGCTCGCCCTTCAACGCTTCCAGCCGGTTGGCGGGCGGAATGCGCAGATCGTCGAGGTGCGCGGCAGCGTTGAGCATGCGCAACTTGCGGCGCGCGACCGACTGGATGTCGGCCGGCAACCGGCGGGAGCGCTCACCCATCCAGATCTTTTCGGCTTCCTTGTCGACAAAGCTCCTGATCATGCTGTAACCATAACGCGATCCGTCATATGACGCAAGCCGTCATGGCTGAGTGGTCAGTCAGGTTCCGTGGGCAGCAGTCATCCGAAGATTTCGGATAACTGACGCTTGCTGTCACTCCACTTTCGTTGAACACCCTTAATCAGAACAACGACCCCTGCACGGGCAACGCAGTGGATGGTTCTGTTGCTGGCTTGGCGGGTGCCGCCTGCTGCTGCGCACCCAATCGCCAAGCCAGGCCAGAGATACGTGCGGCGTGCCGGGCCAGTGCGCTGCGGATGACCGCTTCGCTGCCGGCCAGGTGCAGTGCGCGGCGGGCGCGGGTGATGCCGGTGTAGAGCAGTTCGCGGCTGAGCACGCGGGCGTCGCGGGTGGGCAGTTGCAGCCAGACGGTGTCGAATTCGCTGCCCTGGGCCTTGTGCACGGTCATGGCGAAGGCGCTTTCGTGTGCGGGCAGTGCGGCGGGGTGGAAGCCGCGCACCTGGCCGTCGCCGTCGCCTTCGAACCAGGCGACCAACGGGCCTTGGGCACGGCTGTCGGTGCCGCCGGACTGGCCTGGCGCTGAAGACGGGCTTGCGTCGCTGCGCCCCGAAAAGGGACTCGCTTCACTGCGCAGGCAGATGCCGACGTCGCCGTTGAACAGGCCGTGGCGGTAGCTGTTTTCGGTGATCAGCAGCAGGCGGCCCTGGAACCAGGGCGAGGCGGCGCCAAGGCGGCGGCCGCCGGCGCCGGTGTCGGCCAGCAGTTGTTCGATGCGGGCGTTGAGGCCGCGTGCGCCCTGCGGGCCGGCGCGCACGGCGGTGAGCAGGCGCAGGCGCGCGGCATCGCGCAGGGCCGCGGCCGGGTCGTGCGCGTCGGCCAGCGCGCGCCAGTGCGCGAGCAATGCGTCGCGGCCTAGGGCGAGCGGATCTTCGCCGTCTTCGTGGAAGTGCACGCCGGCCAGTTCGCCGCTGCGCAGCAGGGCCAGGGCGGTGTCGGCATCGCCGGCGCGCACGGCGTCGGCCAACGGAGCGAGTGCGAAGTCGTCCGCCTGGCGGTAGCCGCGCAGCAGGTGCACGCGGTGACCGGCCAGGCCGCCGCCGTGGGTGGCGGTGGGCGTGGTGTCAGCGGGCACGTTGCCGAGCAACGGCTGCAGCGCCTGTGCGTCCTGCGGCTGCAGGGCATCGCCGGGGCCGGCGGCCTGCAGGATGGCGGCGAGCACGTCGCCGGCTTCCACCGAGGGCAGCTGGTCGGCATCGCCGAGCAGGATCAGCTGGGTGCCGTCGGCCACGGCTTCGACCAGCTTGCACATCAGCGGCAGGTCGACCATGGAGGCTTCGTCGACCACGATCAGGTCGAACGGCAGCGGGTTGTCGGCGGTGTGGCGGAACTGCGGGGAATCCGGAATGACGCCGAGCAGGCGATGCAGGGTGCTGGCGCCGGTGGGCAGCGCGTCGGCCAGGGCCGGGTCGGTGCCGTTGGCGATGGCGCGCGCGACGGCGGCGCGCAGGCTCTCGGCCATGCGCTCGGCGGCGCGGCCGGTGGGCGCGGCCAGGGCGATGCGCGGGGCCGGGGTGTTGGCTGCGTGGGCTTGCGCGATGCGCAGCAGCAGCAGACGGGCGATGGTGGTGGTCTTGCCGGTACCGGGGCCGCCGGTGACCAGCAGCAGGGTGCGGCGCAGCGCCAGGGCGGCGGCCTGGGCCTGGCGGTCTTGGTGGTGGGATGGGGCGGGCGGGTCCGTACCTTCTTGGTGGACGGATGGCTCGGGCAGGCCCGTACCCTCACCCGCCCTTCGGGCACCCTCTCCCGCAGGCGGGAGAGGGATCGCCGGGTTCGGGAACAACTGCGCGAACAGCGGGGCCAGCTTGGCGGCGTCGAAGGGCGGCGGCGAGTGGGCGGCGATGCGTTGCAGGCCCAGCGCCAGACGGCGCTCGTACTCGCGGTAGCGGCGCAGGTAGAGCAGGCCGTGTTCGAGGACCAGCGGGCAGTCGGCGGCGGCGGGTTCTTCGGGAGTCGGTTGGTCGACCCAGCGCGAGGCGGCCAGGGTGCGTTGCCAGTCGGTGGGGTCCGGGAGCGCGGGCGATGGGCCTTCGCGCGCGTCCAGCAGCATGGCGGCGCGGGTGGGGTCCAGCCCGGCGTGGCCGCTGGTGACGGCCAGCGAGGCGAGCGCGGCGCCGGCCAGGACCTGTGGGTCGGTGTCCGGGGCCAGGCGTTGCAGGCTTTGCGCGAGCGCCAGATCCAGCGGGCGTAGCGCCTCGGCCCTGATCAGCGCGCTGAAGAGGGTTGGCTGGTTCATGGGGCGGCCCCCTGCTGGGCGGAGGCGCCTCGGGCGAGTTGTCGATCGGCACATTTCTGACCCTGCACGACACCCTCAGCCCAAGCTCCGCTGCGCGCCCCGGCCCGCGCGGCGTGGCGCAGGCACTGCCGGGCACGTGCGCCGTGGCGCGCAAGCGGTGCCTGCCCGCCCCGGGGGAAGAGGGGCTTGCGCACCGCGCTGATCGGGAGTCCGGTCTGTTGGGTCATGGCTCGGATGCTTCGGCGGCGGACCTGCCCTCACCCCAACCCCCGCTCCGCGCCCCAGCCCGCGCCAGCGGCGCGGGCGCTCCAAGGCACGCGCGCCAGTGGCGCGCAACCAGTGCCTTATCGCCCCGGGGGGAGCGGGGCTTTGGTGCGTCAGCGGTAAGGGGCTGTGCGCTAGCGGGCATCGGGCGTGCCTGGGTTGCTGGATGTCGGCTCCGGGGCACTGCCGGCGAACAGGGCGTCCAGGGCTTGGACCAGCGCCGGATCGAAGCGCCAGGCGTGGATGCCGGGTGCGGGCGTGTCGGACATGGCGTCGCTGGCGCGGTCGGCGCCAGGGTCGGCTACGGCGTTGCGGGCAGGGTCGGCGCCTGGGTTGGCCTCGGCATCGCGGGCGCGGTCGGCGCCGGGGTCGGTTGCAGCGCTGCTGGCGGGGTCGGAGCCGGGGTTGGCCTCGGCGTTGCGAGCAGGGTTGGAGCCGGGGTCTGATGCGGGGTTGCGAGTGGCGTCCAGGCCGCGGCAGAACAGGTAGCGCACGCCGCCGAAGTCACGGGCGTAGTCGTAGGCCTGGCCCAGGCGGAAGCGCAGCCAGCGGTGCAGCGCGACGGTGTAGATCAGCGCCTGCAATTCGTACTCGCTGTGCGCCATGGCGCGGGCCAGGGCGTCGGCGTCGTAGCTGGGCAGGCGGTTGGACTTGTAGTCGAGCACGTACCAGCGCCCGTCCACGGTGTAGGTGAGGTCGATCAGGCCGGTCATCAGGCCTTCCAGGCGCTGGCGCGCGCCGAAGGCCTGGCGCTCGCCGACCACGCCAAACCGGTGCAGCAGTGCCAGCAGTGCCTCGACGCGGGTGGGCCGCATGGCGAAGTGGAATTCCATCTCGTTGCGGCGCTGCGACTCGGGCACGGCGGCCAGGGTGGTGCCTTCGGGCAGGGCGACGGTGAGGGTGTGGCCGATCAACGTGGTGAGCATGGCCAGGCCGTCGTCCCAGTCCTTCTCGGCGTAGCCGCCGCGTTGCAGCGCCTCGAGGATGGCGGCGGCCTGGCCCTCGGGTGCGGGCAGGCCGGGGCGCCAGGCCTGCCAGACGGCGAAGTCGCAGCGCTCGAACACGTCGTGCATCACCACGCCGAAACGGTTGCCGGCAAAGCGCGGGTCGAAGGTGTCGACCTCTGCGGCCACCGCGATCGCCTCGCTGCCGGACGGCTCGTCGCTGCCGCCGCTGCCGACCACCGTGGCGCTGGCCATCGGGTCGGTGGCGGCGCCGGCATCGGCATTGGCCAGCTGAGTGAAGCTGTAGACCCACCACTCGGGTGCGATATGCCGCTGCGGGTTGCGCGCGGGCGGCACCTGCGCCTCGATCGGTGGCGGCAGGCGCGGCAGGGTGGCCGGCGGCGTGGACGTGTCGACCACCACCGCGCCCTCGCCGGCCGCGCCTTGCAGCGCGTCGAGCGCGCGCAGCATGCCGGACAAGGCGGTGCGCTCGTGCTGGTGGAACGGGCCACTGGCGATCCACAGCGCGTGCTCGGCGCGGGTCAGGCCGACATAGAGCAGGCGCGCGTCCTCGGCGCGTTGTTCCTGCTTCCAGGCCGCTTCGGCGGCGCTCCAGCTTGGATCGTCTTTATCAGTCTTCCAATGCATCTGGCGGCCGAGCTCGGGCGCGTGCACCACGCAGTGACGGCCGGCACCCTTGTCGCTGCGGCCGATGCCGATGTACGGCAGGAACACCAGCGGATACTCCAGGCCCTTGCTCTTGTGCAGGGTGACGATCTGCACGCGGCGCGCGTCCGATTCCAGCCGCAGCTGCTGGGCTTCGTCGTTGTCGTCGGCATTGGCGATGCGCCGCGACAGCCAGTCGACCAGGCCATGCGGGCCGAGCGCGCGGGCGTCGGCTTCCTGCAGCAGTTCGGCCAGTTGCAGGTAGTTGGTGAGGCGGCGCTCGCCATCGACCAGGGCGAGCAGGCGTTGCCCGTGCGCGGCGCCCAGGTCGCCGATCAGGGCGAGCGGGCCGCCGCGCTGCCAGCGCTCGCGCCAGTCCAGCGCCTGCTGCTGCCAGCGGCGGTGACGCTCGCCGTCGTGTGCGAGTGCGGCGATGGCGGCGGCGTCCGCGCCGATCAGCACGGTGGCCAGCGCGGCGCGCAGGCGGCTGTCGTCGCCCGGGTCGAGCAAGGCCTGCAGCAGGGCCAGCAGCTCCAGCGCCTCGTCGGTGGCGAACAGGCTCTGCTTGCCGGCCGCCACGGCGGGGATGCCTACCGCGCCCAGCGCCTGTTGCATGCGCGTGGCCTCGCCGTGGCTGCGCACCAGCACGGCGATATCGCCGGCCTGCACCGGGCGGCCATTGACGGTGGCGGTGCCGTCGCGGCCGCCGGCCAGCCAGCCGCGAATCGCCGCCACACAGGCGGCGGTGGCCAGCTCGCGGGCGCGGTTGGCGCTCCAGGGTTTGGGCTTGCCCTTGCTTGGCGGCGGCGGTTCCGGGGCGCGCCACAGCGTCAGCGCCGGGGCGGCGGCGCCATCGCGTTGCAGGTCGGCATCCACCCGCTTGGTGCCGGGCCGCACCGGGTGGAAGGCGATGCCATCGGTGAGGAAGGCATCGGTGTAGCCGGCCTGTGCGTACAGCGCGTCGATGGCCGCCAGCACGCCGGGGCGCGAGCGGAAGTTGTGGCTCAGCGGCGGGGCGAGTTCGGCAGTGACCGCGGCGGCCAGATAGGTGCGCACGTCACCACCGCGGAAGCCGTAGATGGCCTGCTTGGGGTCGCCGATCAGAAACAGCGCCGGCTTCAGGCCGGCGTCGCGTGCGAGCGTGCCTTCGCCGAACACGTTGGAGAAGATCGCCCATTGGCGGTCGTCGGTGTCCTGGAATTCGTCCACCAGCGCGATGGCGTATTGCGCGCGCAGCCGTGTGACCAGCGCCTGCGCCTGCGCGCCTTCCAGCGCGTGCGCGACACCATCGACCAGGTCGTCGTAGGTCTGCACGCGGCGCTGGCGCTTGAGCAACGCCAGCCGCGCAATGGCGTCCTCGCGAAGGGCGTGCAGCAGGCGGATGCGGCGACGGCTGCGCCATGCTTCGACACCGGCCAGCGCGGTGAGATAGCCGTCGATCTCGTGGCTCAGCGGCGAGGCCGGGGTGCGATCGACGAACTTCTTGTTGGTGCCGGCGGCCAGTTCCGCAGCGGTGAGTTTGATCAGCTTGGCGTGCGGCGTTGTGTGCATCGATGGCGCGGCGACGAAGCTGTCGAACCAATGCCACAACGCTGTTAGCCACTCGGGCTTGTAGCTGACCTTGCTCAGGATGCCGCCGTCGATGGCGGCCATGATGGTGTCGAAAAACGCGGTGCCGTGCGCGTGGAATGCCGCGGCCAGTGCAGTACTGGCGTCCTGCACCGCTTGCAGCAGCGCAGCGGAATCGTCGTTTGTCGTGGCGGCCGCCGGCAGCAGCGTTGGATGGCGCACCAGTGCGCGCAGATCGCTGGCCAATGCCTCCGGGCCGCCCGACCACAGCGCGATCAGGTCTTCGGCCATTGCCGCATCGGCGGCGCGCTGGCGCCACAGATCGGCGGCGACTTCGCCCAGCAGTTCGCGGTCGTTGGCGAGCAGTTCCGGTGCGGCGAAGGCCTGGCCGCTTTCCAGCGCATGCTCGCGCAGCACGCGCGCGCAGAAGCCGTGGATGGTGAACACGGCGGCCAGGTCGATTTCTTCCACCGCCTGTTGCAGGCGGCGGCGCAGGGCGGCAGGTGTTTCGGTGCCGTTGGCCAGGTGGGTGGCGAGGACGGCGCGCGTAAGCAGCACATCGGGCGCGTCCTGTAGGAGCGGACCTGGCCGCGACGGGTCGTCGGCGAGGTCGGTCGCGGCCCGGGCCGCTCCTACGGAGGCGGTGGGTGTTTCGGTGCCAGGGGCCAGGTGCGTGGCGACAAAGGCGTCTGGCGCTTCGTGTAGGAGCGGCCCTGGCCGCGACGGGTCATCGGCGAGGTCGGTCGCGGCCCGGGCCGCTCCTACGGGGGCGTCGGGGACTAGCGTCGCGGCCAGCACCAGGCGTTCGCGGATGCGGCGGCGCAGTTCCTGGGTGGCGGCCTCGGTGAAGGTCACTGCGAGGATCTGGCCGATGCGCAGGCCGCGCTCGACCACCAGCCGGGTGAACAGGGTGGCCAGGGTGAAGGTCTTGCCGGTGCCGGCGCTGGCCTCGATCAGGCGCACGCCATGCAATGGCAGGTGCAGGTACGGGTCGGTGACCGGGCCGGCGCTCATTCGGCCTCCTCCTGCGCGCCGTGCCAGTGGCGCCAGCTCTCGATCAGACGCTGCGGCTCCAGCGTGGCATCGGCATGGCCGCGCTCGAGCAGGTCGTACACGCGATGGCTGGTGACGGCGAACTCGGCGAAGCGCTGCGCATCGGCGAACGGGTCGCGGCCGCGGTTGACCAGGCGCAGCTCCGGGCTGTGCGATTCGCTCCAGCCGAAGCTGGACTGCCACTGCCCGGCGGCGTCCTTGATGGCCTTGTCCAGGTCGTCGCCGCGCGCGGCCTGGTGGTATTTCCAGCTGCTGTAGGGCGCGAACGCCAGCGGCGCCTGCAGGCCGTGCCGATACACCTGCAGCAGTGCGGCCAACGCGGTTTGCGCCTGCGTCTGCGACAGCGGGTCGGGGTCGATGGGATGCGGGCCAAGGCCGTCGTCGTGTTCGAAGAAGCGCACGTACGGTGCGTGTTCGCCGGCAGCGCGCAGCAGCAGCCATTCCAGACCGTGGCGGATCGCGCTGCGGCCGCTGAGCGCGCCGACCTGCACCCGCCCTACCCCGCTCGCATACCAGCCGGGCACGCGGCCATGTACCTCGGTCTGGCCGATCTGCACCTGCAGCCGGCGCGACTCGACCGGCGCCTCGCCGCGCCATTGCCGGAAGGCCTCGGCATACGGACGCAGTTGCGCCACCCGCTCGTCGAGCTGACGACGCCCCAGCGGCCCGGACGGCAGCAGCGCGCGCGCGCGCAGACGCTCGTAAAGCCGCTCGGTGTCGCCGGCCAGTGTGGCGTCGAACACCTGCTGTTGCAGGCCGTACTGGTCCAGCCCACGCGTGGGCGCGAGCAGCGGTTCGAGATCGCTGTCTTCGCCGGCCGGGTCGGGCAACCGCATGCCCAGACGATGACGCAGGAACTGCCCGGCCGGGTCGGAAAACAGGCGGCGCAAGTCGTCGATCGAAACGCTGCCCGGCACCGCGCTGTCATCGGCCGGCAACGCACCGGCCACCCAGGGCGCGAGCGGCTGGCGCTGGCCGACCAGGCTGTCCACCGACGGTCGCCATTGGCGGCGATAACTGAAACGGCGCGGGTCGGCGCCGTGATCGCCCGGCGCGCCGAAGGCGGCGGCGGCGAATGGCTGCAACGGGTGCTCCACCACCAGCCTGGCGATCGCCTGCGGGTCGGCGTGGTACTGCGCGGCGCTGCCCAGCAGTTCGCTGACCAGCACCGACGGTTCGCGCGCGCTGCCATCGCGCGCATCGGCGCCGAGATAGCTCAGGTAGAACACCTCCTGCGCAGAGGCGAACAACTGCAAAAACAGGAACCTGTCGTCCTCGCGGGTTGAACGATCGCCGTGCCGGCGACGTTCGGTGCCCAGTTCGGCGGTGAGGCGATTGAGTCCGGCGGCCGGGTCGCGACGCGGGAAGTCGCCATCGTTCATGCCGAGCAGGCAGATCACGCGGAACGGCAGCAGGCGCATCGGCACCATGCGGCCGAAACTGATGCCGCCGGTGAGCAGCGGCGCACGCGTGTCCGATTCGCCCAGCACCGCAGCAAAGTGCGCGCGCACCACCTCGGCCGGCACGTTGCCGGCGTAGTCGGCGCGCACCGCATCGCGGGCGAATTGATCGATCAATGTGCGCAGCCGATCCAGCGCGCGCTGCGCCCGCGGTGCCGACGGCGCCTTCGGAATCAACGCCTCCAGCAGGCCGAGCAGACGCTCGCGCCACTGGACCGGCGTCATCGCGTCGGCCAGCACGGACTGGTGACGTTCGAGCACGCGCAGCAGCTTCAACAGGATATCGAGTGCGGCCAACGCGCTGCCTTCCAGCTGCGGCCAGGGCGCCACGCCCTCGATCTCCTCATCGGCGCCGCTGGCATGGCCGAGCAGCAGCCGGTCCAGCGCGAAGCGCCAGGTGTAGGCGTCGTCGCTCGGTGCCTGGTGCTGACGGCGATGCGCCGCATCCAGCCCCCAGCGCGCGCCGGCCGCGTGCAGCCAGCCGCGCAGGCGTTCCAGCCCGGCTTCGTCCAGGCCGGCGGCCTCGGCGATCGGCGCGCTGGCCAGCAGGTCGAGAATCTCGTGCAGGCCGAAGCGTGCGATCGGCAGGCCGAGCAAGGTCAGGAACACCTCGGCCAGCGGCTCGCTCGCCAACGGGCTGGCATCGGCCAGCGCGTACGGCAGCGCGTCGTCGTTGCCGTGACTGCCGAACACCGCATCCAGGTACGGCACGTACGGGTCGATGTCCGGCGACAGCACCGCGATCTCGCGTGGCTGCAGGGGCGGGTCGAATCTCGCATCGTCGAGCAGGGCGCGCAGTTGGTCGTGCAGCACCTGCAGCTCGCGCAGCCGCGTGTGGCAGGCATGCACCTGCAGGCTGGGGTCGTGCGGATTCACCGTCGGCAACACGGCAGGCACGCCTGGCGCGCGGCGATGGAACAGGTCGCTCTGCATGCGCCGCAGCAGGCTGTCGCCCAGGCCGCCGTCGGCCAGTGCGCGGCGGCCGGACTCCAGCGGATCGGCGTAGACGGCGATCTCGGCCAGCGGATGCACCACCTCGTAATCGCCGATCAACGCCATGAAGTCGCGCCCGGCCGCGCCCCAGGCCTGGAGCAGCGGGTTTTCCTGCACCTGCCCGGCAAACAGCTGCACCGCACCGTCGTCGCGACGGCGCTGCCACAGGGTCTGCAGATCGCCCCAATAGCCTTGGGTGGGCGTGGGCAGATAGAAATGCAGCGTGCCCACGCGCGCCTGCGTGGCCAGCACGCGCAGCACGTCGGGCGAAATATTGAGGATGGCGAAGGCGAACAGACGCCTGGGCAAGCCCTGCGGCAGCGGACCCTCCGGGCGCGCGTAGCGATCCAGGTACTGGCCGATGCGGCGCGCGCGGTATTGGCGGCCGGCGGCGATGCTTCGCCACAGGCGCGCCTGCGGATCATCGGGGTCGGCACCGCCTTCCCAGCGCAGCAACCAGTCGCGTCGCCAGGCCTGGTACTTCTCGAACACGTTGCCCAGCTCGCCGGCCAGCGCCCAGGGCTTGAGCGCATCGCCATCGGACAGATAACCGGCCAACGGCGCCAGCGCCGCATCGCTGCCCAGATCGGCCTGCAACGCGGCGTACAACCGCCACTGCGTGGTCGCCATGTCCAGATCGTCGTCGGCCGGGCCGAGATTGCACTCCAGCGCGCGTGCGACGAATTCACCGGGAGTGAGGAATTCCAGATTCGCCGCCACGCCGTGCTCGGCCGCCAGCGTGGACTGCAGCCAGCGCCGCATCGCCACCTGCGGGATCAGCACCACCTCCGGCTGCAGCAACGGCTGCTCCGGCACCGGCCGGCGCAGCTCCTGGGCGAGCAAGGCGGCCAGCGTATCCAGCGCGTTTGACGGATAGAGACGGAAATCGGGCGCGGAAGTGGCGTGCATGCGTGCGTGCATTGTGCCGGATGCAGCCGTGCCGCGCCGTTGGCGCGGGATCGGCGCGCAGACGCCGGCACCGATACAGCGGCTGTACTCGCGTCGTCGGCGCCCGGCCCGCCTTGGCGATCGACGGACGACACGCTGCGGGCCTGAGTCCGCTCCAACGCAGCAGGCACGACCGGGTTGCGCATGGCCCTGGATGGAGTGCGGCCGTTGCGCTCGGCGGCATCGCTGCACGCCAGCGTCGGCCCATGCGCAGCGCGGCGCCGACGCAGCATGCAACACATGCCTCCGGCTGCACGACAAACGCGATGGGCCGGGGTATTCGCCCGGCCCATCGCGTTGCTCAGTGCATGACGCTCGACGCGATCAGTATTTCTTTTCCAGATTGATCATCCAGGTCTGATCGTTGTTGCTGTCGCCGTCGGTGATGCCGCGGTATTCCAGCCGCGTCGACAGGCCCTGCTCGGTCAGCAGCGCCGCACCGATGCCGACCATCAGGCGGTTGCGATCGAACGCGCTCTGCCCCGCGCGATAGAACGGCCCGCCGTTCAGATCGGCGTAGCTCAGCGTGGCATCGCCGCGGCCCTGGAAGTCGCGCTGGTATTCCACGCGCAACTGCGGGGTCAGCCGGCCCCAGGCCACTTCGCGGCGCCATTCCAGGCGCAGGCCCAGGTTGCCGGTGGTGGTGGCCACGTCCATGTCGTCATAGCGCAGCGCGAACGGCGCCACGCCATCCTCGACATAGCCATCCAGCGTGGCGCGGGCGACATCCACACGCGCATACGGGGTGATCTGCAACTCGCCGCGCTGCAGGTCCGCACCGGTGGAGACCGACGCGATCCACTGCTTGCCGTCGCGGTTGCCCTCGGCCATCGAGCCATCGTCGGTGACGAAGCGGCGCAGGTCGTAGGACAGCAGCTGGTAGCCGACCAGGGTGTCGAAGAAGAACGCCTTGCCCGGATGGAAGCTGGCATACAGCGCCATGGTGTAGGCGGTGGCCTTGGAGTGGCTGCCGTTCCTGCCCACATCGCTGTCGTCGCGGCCCCAACCCAGACCCGCACCGATCGCCAGCGACTGCGCCACCCGGTAATCGGCGCCCACGCTCAGGCCGTCGGTCTGGAAGTCCACCCCGTTGCTGTTGGACTGCGTGTCCAGGCTGCCCGAGCGGATCGCACCGCCCACCCACAGCCCCAGATCGCCCTGACCGTGCGCAGCGCCGTTGCCGCTGCTGGTCATTGCCGGCGCATCGCGGAAGTCGTTGTCGGCCTCCTGCGTGTCCGGGCTGCACGGCTGCGCACTGATACCGCGGTCGGCCTGGCGGCAATGCGAGGTCGGCTGGAAGCTCACCGCGTTGCTGAAGGTGCTGCCGCTGCGATGGGTGGCTTCCAGACGGCGCTGGAAGTTGTCGATCTGCGCCCGCGCAAAACGCCGCGTGGACTCGGACTGCGCATCGATCAGGCCACGCACTTCCGCATCCACGCTGGGGTCGCGGCGCGGCGCGATGGTGAACACCACGCTGGCCGGCACCGACGTGGCGAACGCATTGGACAAGGTGAACTGCACCGTGGCCTGGCCGACGAAGGCCGGGTTCGGGGTGAAGGTCAGCATGAAGGTGGGCGTCTCGGCCATTGCAGCCGCCGCCGGCGACGGGCCCGATGCGCGTGCCGCCGCCGCGGTGGCGAGACCACCAACCTGGGTGATGGTGGCGGTACCGGCCGAGGCCGGCAGCACCGCGACCACGGCCGCCGCCACGAACGGCCCGCCGGTGGCATTGCGGGTCAGGTCGACCTGCTGCGCCTCGCCCGGCACTGCCGCAGCAGTCACCGACACCGCAACCGGCCGCGCATTGACCGCAATGGTCACGGTGGCCGCCGCAGACGTGCCGCCACTACCGGTGACCGTGTAGCTCACCACGTCGGTGCCGACGAAACCGGCGGCCGGCGTGTAGACCAGCTCCAGCCCGTTGACCACGGCGGTGCCGTTGGTCGGCGCAGCGGCAATGGCGATCGTGGCGATATTGCCGGTGTCGTTGGCGGTCACCGCCACCGTCACCGCAGCATCGCTCATGGTGGCCGCCACATCCGCCACCGCCACCGGCGCCGCATCGCTCACCGTGAAGCTGTAGGCCTGGGTGGCGCTGGCATTGCCGGCATCGGCCACCGCGATGGTGAAGGACGAGGTGCCCTGCGTCGTCGGCGTGCCCGACAGCGTGCCGTCGCTGGCCAGCGTCAGGCCGGCCGGCAACGTGCCGCTGGCAATGCTGTAGCGATAGGGCGCAACGCCGCCGCTGGCAGTGAGCACCTGGTTATACGCGCTGCCGCGCACCGCCGGTGGCAGGGTCGGTTGCGCCAGCACCAGCGTTGCCGCCGCGATCGTGACCGAATAGTTCTGGCTGGCCTGCGCAGCCGGGCTCGGGGTGCTGTCGGTCGCGGTCAGGGTGAAGTTGAAGGTGCCGGACAAGGTCGGCGTGCCACTGAGCGCGCCGGTCGCTGCATCGACGACCACGCCATTGGGCAATGCGCCCGCAGCCAGTGCATAGCGGTAAGGCGCCGTGCCGCCGGTGGCCGGCGTGATCGCCGCGGAGTACGCCTGCCCGGCCGTGCCTGCCGGCAAGGTGCTCGCCGGCAAGACCAGATTCGGGCCAGCCACGGTCAGGGTGTAGGCCTGGTTGCCGGTGAAGCTGCCCGCATCGGTCGCGGTCACGGTGACGTTGAAGCTGCCTTCCACCGTGGCGGTACCCGACAGCGTGCCGTTGCTGGCCAGGGTGATACCTGCCGGCAACGTGCCGCTGGCGAGCGCGTAGGTGTACGGCGCGGTACCGCCGCTGGCGCTCAACGTCTGGCTGTAGGCGGTGCCGCGGGTGGCGGCCGGCAGCGTGGTGGGCACGATCACGACCACAGGTGCCGCGATGGTCAGCGTGTAGCTGCGGCTGGCCTGCGCTGCCGGGCTGGGCGTGCTGTCGGATGCGGTCAGGGTGAAGTTGAACGTGCCTGCCACGGTCGGCGTGCCGCTGAGCGCGCCGGTGGCCGCATCCACGACCACGCCCGCCGGCAGGACACCGCCGGTCAATGCGTAGGTGTAAGGCGCAGTGCCGCCGGTGGCCGAGGCGATCGTCGCCGCATACGCCTGCCCGGCCGTGCCTGCCGGCAAGGTGCTCGCCGGCAAGACCAGATTCGGGCCAGCCACGGTCAGGGTGTAGGCCTGGTTGCCGGTGAAGCTGCCCGCATCGGTCGCGGTCACGGTGACGTTGAAGCTGCCTTCCACCGTGGCGGTACCCGACAGCGTGCCGTTGCTGGCCAGGGTGATACCTGCCGGCAACGTGCCGCTGGCGAGCGCGTAGGTATACGGCGCGGTGCCGCCGCTGGCGCTCAGGGTCTGGCTGTAGGCGGTGCCGCGGGTGGCGGCCGGCAGCGTGGACGGCGCGACCACGATCGGCGGCGCAGCGATGGTCAAGGTGTAGCTACGTGTGGCCTGCGACGGCGTGCCTGTGGTGCTGTCGGTGGCGGTCACGCTGAAGCTGAAGCTGCCCACGCTGCCGGGGGTGCCGGTCAGGGCGCCGCTGCTGCCGTCGAGCGTGATGCCCGCCGGCAAGGCACCGGCGGTGACGGCGTAGGTGTACGGCGCAACGCCGCCGGTCGCCGGATTGAGCGCACTCGAATAGGCCTGGCCGGCGGTGCCGGCCGGCAGGCTGGTCGCCGGGAAGGTGGTCGTGGCCACGGCCACGGTCAGCGTGTAGGCACGGGCGCCGCTGGTGGGGCTGCCGCCGCTGTCGGTGGCGGTCGCGGTGAAGTTGAAGCCGCCGCTGGCGGTGGGCGTGCCGGACAGCACGCCGCCAGCGCTCAGGCTCAACCCGGCCGGCAACGCACCGGCCGTGACGGTAAAGGTGTACGGCGCGGTGCCGCCGCTGGCGCTCAGGGTCTGGCTATAGGCGCTGCCCGCGGTCGCCGCCGGCAGCGATGCCGGCCCGACCGTCACCACCACATCATCGTTGACGATGGTGCCGGTACCGGTGGCGCGGGCGATGCTCGCGTTGCTGGCGCCGGACAGGCCGACGCTGAAGGTCTCGCTGGGTTCGACCGCGGTGTCGCCGTTGACGGTGATCGCCACGCCCTGCGCGGTAACGCCCGGCGCGAAGGTCAGCGTGCCGGAGCGGGCGACGTAGTCGCTGCCGGCGGTGGCGGTGCCATCGGCGGTGGTGTAATTGACCGACACGGTCTGGCCGCTGGCCGCACTCAGGCTCACCGTGAAGGTGGCCGTGGTGGTGCCGCTGTTGCCTTCATTGACGCTGACGTCGTCGATCGACAGTGCAGGCAGCGCATCGTCGTTGACGATGGTGCCCTGGCCCTGGCCATCGCCCACGCTCGCCCCGGTGACGTTGCTGACGTTGACGAAGAAGGTCTCGTTCGGCTCGCTGAGCGTGTCGCCGTTGACCAGCACGGTGAAGGTGGCGCTGCTGCTGCCGGCGGGGATGGTCTGCCCGGTCAGGCTGGAGGCAACGTAGTCCACGCCGGCAGTGGCGGTGCCGTCGGCGGTGGCGATATCGAAGCTGACGCCGCCGGTGCCCGCCGGCTGGCTGAGCGAGACGGTGAAGGTGGCATTGGTGGTGCCGGCATTGCCCTCGTTCACCGACACGTCGTTGATCGACAGCGTCGGCTGGTCGTCGTTGAGGATGGTGCCGGTGGCGCTGTTGGGCGAACCCACGTTGTAGCCGGTGCCGCTGGCAAGGGTCAGCACCACGGTCTCGTCCGGTTCGATGGTGGAATCGGCGGTCGGATTGATGGTGATGGTGCCGGTGGTCTGGCCGGCGCCGATCACCAGCGGCGAACTCACGGCCGCATAGTCGGTGCCCGAGGTTGCCGTGCCGCCAACACTGAAGGCGACCGACACCGCGCTCGGTGCGGCCTGGTCGAGCGTGACGGTGTAGATCAGATTGCCTGCACCGTCCTCGGCCACGCTGGACGGAGCCACTGCGATCGATGCGTTCGGAAAGTCGTCGTTGACGATGGTGGCGGTGGCGCTGGATGGACTGCCGATGCCATAGCCGCTACCGCTGGCCACGCTGATCACCACCGTCTCGTCGGCCTCCACCGTGGTGTCGGCGACCGGGGTGACGGAAAAGGTGGCAGTGGTGGCGTTGGCGGGCACCACGATGCTGCTCGGCGCGCCCGTGTAGTCGGTGCCGCTGGTGGCGGTGCCGCTGCGGCTGAGGTTGATCGTGGTCGCCGAACTGCTGGTCTGGCTCAGCGTCACCGTGTAGGTGAAGGCGGCGCCGCTGTCTTCGTTGCGACTGGATGGGCTTACCGCGATGCTGGCAGTGCGCGAGGGATTGACGGTGATGTTGAAGACGATCTGGTTGTTGTCTTCGTCCAGCAGATAGAACGAGTCCGATGTCGCGCCATCGCCGTTGTTGGTGTAGGTCACCTGTTCGGTGCTGTCAGGATTCTGACCGGGAAGACTGTACGTGCCATGCGCAGGGGGCACGCCAGGATCGGTCATACCGAAGTTGGAAGGGCCGTCGCAGTCGCCGACTTCGAAGGACACCGAGCCACCTGAATTGACGGTGGCGCTTTTCGGCGTCGGGCAGTAGGCGGCCAGGGCAACCTGAGAGGTCGCCAATAGCAACAGCGCCAGCATCCAGCGCAACAGCGAGCGCACACCACCTGAGGCGGTCAAGTTCGTAGACATATGTTTTTCCCCCAAAAAACACGCCACCCCAATGGCGTCGGCAACGGTCCT
Source organism: Xanthomonas arboricola pv. juglandis (assembly GCF_001013475.1). Taxonomy (GTDB): domain Bacteria; phylum Pseudomonadota; class Gammaproteobacteria; order Xanthomonadales; family Xanthomonadaceae; genus Xanthomonas; species Xanthomonas arboricola. The sequence goes on from NZ_JZEF01000002.1 coordinate 82,587, forward strand.
GGTGCCTCGGATCAGCGCAACACAATGCCTGAATGGGCATGCGAGTGGACTGTGGAGCTATTTAAGCAGGAACTGACTGGCAGTTAAATAATGAAAAATTAATACTTCATTCCAGTTCAAGACGCCGATGGGTTGTGTTGTGCAATCTCGGCAGGTATCAGTACCTCAGTCTCCGGCAATCGGTCGGCGGCGCACCTATGGAGGGAGAGCTGCATGAGTGAGTTCTTCATCGGCCAGATCATGCTGACCGGTTTCGCATTCGCGCCGAAGTATTTTGCGCAGTGCAACGGGCAGTTGCTGCCGATCAATCAGAACCAGGCCCTGTTCAGTCTGCTCAGCACGCGCTTCGGCGGCGACGGCAAAACCACGTTCGGCTTGCCGGACATGCGTGGGCGCACCCCGATGGGCTATGGGCCGTCGGCGGATCCGAACTGGCAGCCGCCTGCCGCTCCCATGGGCCAGGCGGCAGGCGCGGAGACGGTGACGCTGGTGGCAGACAACCTGCCCCCGCACAGCCACCTGATGGATTGCAGCAGCGCCAACGGCGACAACCGCACACCAACAGGTCGTCTGTTCGCGAACAACAACGTCGCCTCCGGGACTGCGCACGCGTTGTACGCCGCGCCTGGCGCGATGGTGCCGCTGTCACAGTCCACGATCGCCAACAGCGGCGGCAGCCAGGCGCATCCGAACCTGCAGCCGTATACCGCGATCAATTTCTGCATCGCGCTATCCGGCATCTTCCCTTCGCGCAGCTAGGCGCATCCGTATCCGGGGGCGCCGGCGTACGCAGCCTTGCGTAGGACGCCCCATCGACCAGGAAGAATTTCATGGGTACTCCCTTCATTGGCGAAATCCGCATGTTCGGTTTTGGCCGCACTCCCCAGGGTTGGCAGGCGTGCGACGGCTCGTTGCTGCAGATTTCCGAATACGAACCGTTGTACGTCCTGCTCGGCACTGTCTACGGTGGCAATGGCACCAGCACGTTCGGCGTGCCGGATCTGCGCGGCCGCCTGCCGATCCACCAGGGCCAGGGGCCGGGCCTGAGCAACTACGTGCTCGCCCAGCACGCCGGCACCGAGACGGTGACGTTGACCGACCTGCAGATGCCGGCGCACACGCATACCGCTCAGGCCACCAGCACCGCAGCGACGGCGACCGCACCCGCGGGGTTATTGCCGGCGGCGGTCAACGGCAGCACGTTCTACGTGAGCGATGCGACCGGTGGCACCACCTTGGCGATGTCCACGCAGAGCACCTCGTTCGCCGGCGGCAACCAGCCGCACGACAACCTCATGCCGACACTGACGGTGCAGTACTGCATCGCCACCACGGGCATCTTTCCGCAGCAGGCCTGATCCCCGCGCCGCGCCGGCAGGCCGCGGTATGCATCCGCTTCATCGGAGACTCTGTTCATGACCGAACCCTATATCGGCGAAATCCAGCTGTTCGGCTTCGACTACAACCCCTACGGCTGGGCGTTCTGCAATGGCGCCACGCTGCCGATCACGCAGAACACCACGCTGTACTCCCTGCTCGGCGTGGCCTATGGCGGCAACGGTAGCAGCACCTTCCAGTTACCGAACTTTTCCGCGCGCGCCGGTTGCCAGCAGGGCGCGGGGCCGGGCCTGACCCCGCACTCGCTGGGTAGCAACTTCGGCTCCGCGTCGGAAAGCCTGCTCAGCACGCAGATCCCGATGCACCAGCATGGCGTCAACATACTCTCGCAGCCGGACGTGACCAAGAAGACGGGCACGCCAGCCAACGGTGTGGCGCTGTCGTCGCTGAACGTCAACACCGAGCGCCCGTTCCTGGCGGTCGCGCCGGACAAGCAATTCTCCCCGACCATGCTGTTGCCTACCGGCAGCGGACAGGCGCACGAGAACCGCCAGCCCTATCTGGCCGTGAACTTCTGCATCGCGCTGCAGGGCGACTATCCGGCGTTCAACTGAGCGCTGCCGTCACCCGGGCGCGTTGCAGAGGCGGCGATGAAGATGCAGTTGGTAACGCGCGCTACCGCTATTCGGGGGGCAGTAGACCTTGCGCTGCGCCCCGAGCAGCCAGCCGACATCGCGTGGCTGCAGGCGCTTTATGCCAGCACCCGCAGCGACGAGCTGGCACCGGTACCGTGGCCGGAGGCGAGCAAACGCGCCTTTCTTCAGCAGCAGTTTGCGCTGCAGCGCGCGCACTACCAGCAACATTTTGAAGGCGGCGACTTTCTGATCGTCCAGGCCAAGGATCTGCGTATCGGGCGCCTGTATCTGCACCGCGCTGCCACGCAACATACGCTGGTGGATATCAGCCTGCTGCCTGACTGGCGCGGCCAGGGCATCGGCTCGCAACTGCTCGCCTACGCGCAAGCGATGGCGCGCGAGGCGGGATGCGGCTTGTCACTGCACGTGCTGCACTCAAACCCCGCCGCGCAGCGACTGTATGTCCGCCACGGTTTCGTCACGGGTATGAGCAACCAGACGCATCTGCAGATGCACTGGCATTTTCCCGAGCACCGCAGTTGAACGCGCTCAGTTGAAAACCGCCTGATACAGAAAGCCATCGCGCTCGCGCGCCACCGGCACCAGGAAGATGCCGATCTCGCCCAGCCGCGTGTGACGTAACCGATAGGTCTGCTGCGGAAACAGGAATGCCGAGCTGTTGCGGAACAGCAGCGAAAACGGCGCGCGATGCACCGCATGCGTGGTGGGCAGCGCGCGCGCCTCGACCAGCACGAATGGAACCTCGCCTTCGTTCAATGCGGCAGAGAACGTGTCGTTGACGCTGCCTGCAAAGTGCTCCAGGGTCAGTAAGTCCATTTTGTGCTCATGGTCGGCTGGGAATCCGATCATCCACATAGGGCATACCTGCCACAACACCCGCGCGTTCGAAGATTGCGTTGCGTCATGCATGAGACGGCTTGTTGCACACGTATCAGCCGTAATGCGTCTGCTGCGGTACAGGCGTCATGCGACAATACTGCACGCGCCGGTTCGGTTATGTTCAGCCGTGTGACGGTTACTCTATCGCGTTGGAATTCTGTTAAAGGCTTCGATGACGGCGTCCGCATCCCCTGTCGTGCAGTTGTCCGGTGTCCGCATCGATCGCGGCGGTCGCACGATCCTGCGCGACGTCTCGCTCGACGTGCCACGCGGCAGCATCACGGCCGTGCTCGGTCCTTCCGGTAGCGGCAAGTCCACCTTGCTGGCCGCACTGACCGGCGAACTGCGTCCGGTTGCCGGCACGGTCACCCTGTTCGGCAGCGAGATCCCGCATGGCAACCGTGCACTGCTGGAGATGCGTCGCAATGTCGGCGTGCTGCTGCAGGGCAATGGCCTGCTGACCGACCTGAGCGTGGCCGACAACGTCGCGCTGCCGCTGCGCACGCATACCCGCCTGCCGGCGCCGGTGCTGCAGCGCCTGGTGCAGATGAAGCTGCATGCGGTGGGCCTGCTGGCCGCCGCCGATGCCTGGCCGCGCGAGTTGTCCGGCGGCATGGCGCGGCGTGTGGCGCTGGCGCGGGCGCTGGCACTGGACCCGCCGCTGATGATCTACGACGAACCGCTGACCGGGCTGGACCCGATCGCGTCGGGCGTGATCATGAGCCTGATCCAGCGCCTCAACGACAGCCTTGGCCTGACCAGCATCATCGTCAGTCACCACGTGCACGAAACCCTGCCGATCAGCGACCAGGCCGTGGTCATCGCCAATGGCGGCATTGTGTTCGCCGGCACGCCTGAGCAATTGCAGGACAGCACCGACCCGCTGGTGCAGCAGTTCCTGCATGGCCAGCCGGATGGCCCGATCGCCTTCGATGCGGCGCCGCGGCGCGACCGGAGTGCTGCCTGATGGCCATGGTCGACTCGATCCGCGCCTTCGGCCGTGCCGGGCTGTTCTCGCTGACCGTGCTGCGCGGCTCGGTGCCCACGCGCGACTTCATCGCCGAACTGGTGCGCGAGATCTACAAGGTCGGTGCGCGCTCGCTGCCGATCATCGCCGTCGGCGGCGCCTTCGTCGGCCTGGTGCTGACCCTGCAGGGCTACCGCACGTTGACCACCTATGGTGCGTCGGATGCGCTGTCCACCTTGCTGGGACTGTCGCTGTACCGCGAACTGGCACCGGTGCTGACCGCGCTGTTGTTCATCGGCCGGGCCGGCAGTTCGATCGCGGCCGAGCTTGGCCTGATGCGCGCCACCGACCAGATCAAGGCGCTGGAGCTGATGGCCATCGATCCGGTCGCCAAGGCGGTGGCACCGCGCTTCTGGGCGGCGGTACTGACGGTGCCATTGCTCACCGGCGTGTTCTGCTCGCTGGCCATCACCGGCGGCTACTTCGAGGCCGTACACGTGTTGGGCATCGACAACGGCACATTCTGGTCGGGGTTGAGCAACAGCGTGGACTTCTGGGATGACTTCGGCGTGGCAATGCTCAAGTCGGCGATCTTCGGCGGCACGGCCGCATTGGTCGCCGCCTACGTGGGCTTCCACGCCGAGCCGACCATCGAAGGCACCTCGATCGCCACCACCCGTGCGGTGGTGAACGCCTCGCTGCTGGTGCTGATGTTCAACTTCGTCCTTTCTGCAATGTTGTTTAGGTGAGTGGAATAACTATGGCCATGCGTGGACCACGACTCGAATTCGCCGTCGGCGCCTTTCTGCTGCTGACCCTGGCCTCGCTGCTGGTGCTGGCGGTGGCCTCGACCAACCAGCGCTGGGGCTTCGGCTCCAGCCAGTACACGCTGACCGCGCGCTTCAGCCAGATCGGCCAGCTGCGCGCGCAGGCGCCGGTGAAGATCGGCGGCGTGACCATCGGCAAGGTGTCCGACATCAGCCTGGACCCGACCAAGTTTGACTCGGTGGTCACCCTGTCGCTGGACAACAAATACAAAGATCTGCCCGCCGACACCTCGGCCGGCATCTTCACCAGCGGTTTGCTGGGCGAGAGCTATATCGGGCTGCAGCCGGGCGGCGACCCGGAGACGCTCAAGCCGGGCGAAGAAATCGGCTTCACCCAGCCGGCGGTGGATCTGCTGCAGCTGGTCGGCAAGTACATGTTCAGTGGTGGCGGTGGTGGCAGCAATGCCCCGGCCGCCACCGATGGCCAGGCCCCGGCGCCTGCCCAGACCGCTTCTCCCTCTACGGAACCACATCAATGAAGACCACCCTGCTTTCCGCCATCCTGGCCTCGACCCTGCTGGTGTGCGCACCGGCCACCGTGCTGGCGCAGCCGGCTGCCGCCAGCGCGCCTGCGCAGGGCGCGGCGACCAAGACCGTCATCGACAGCAGCACCCGCATCCTGAGCACGCTGGATCAGCGCCGCGCCGAGTTCCGCAGCAACCCGGCCGCCCTGCGCCAGTACATCAATGGCGAATTGAACAAGGCCTTCGACCGCGACTACTCGGCTCGCCTGGTGCTGGGCGTCAACGGCCGTGGCGCCTCCGATGCGGACGTCAAGCTGTTCGCCGATGCGCTGGCCGACAACCTGATGCAGCGTTACGGCACCGCGTTGCTGAACTTCGAAGGCAAGCCGACCTTCCGTGCCAAGTCCGAAAGCGCGCTGCCGGGCAACCGCGGCGTCAAGGTCTCCACCGACCTGATGCGCGCCGGTAACGACCCGACCCCGGTCGATTACATGATGCGTAACGTCGGTGGCCAGTGGAAGATCTTCGATGTGATGATCGAAGGCATCTCCTACGTGCAGACCTTCAAGACCCAGTTCGACGGCCCGCTGCGCGAAAAGGGTATTGCCAAGGTCGCCGCAGAGCTGCGTAGCGGCAATCTGCAGGTCGGTCCGGCACCGGCCAATGGCAAGTAACAGCTCCGTGCAACGCAATGGCGACACGCTGGTACTCACCGGCGTGCTCGACCGCGATGCGGTCACTGCGGCCTGGCCGCAAGCGATCGCGCAGCTGGACGGCATTCGCACGCTGGACCTGTCGGGTGTACAACGCCTGGACAGTGCCGGCGTGGCGATGCTGGCCGAACTGGCTGCGCGTGTGCGCAGCAGCGGTGCCGGTCCTGTCACGGTGGTGGGTGAAGCGTCCGGTCTGGACGAATTGCGTGCCGCCTACCGTTTGTCCCCTACTTTCGATTTCCAGGCCTGAGCGCCACCCCATGACCCAGCTTCGCCCCCTTTCCCTGTTGGCCTGCCTGCTGCTTGGCGCCTGTGCCAGCCATGCTCCGAAGCCCGCACCGCCTGCGGCCGCGTCCGCCTCGGATGCGACGCCCGCGCCGGCACGCGACGATGCCGGCGTGACCGCGCAGCCGGCCGCAGCCGGCTTTGCCGCACCCGACGCCCTACCAGCCACCGCGGCGGCGCCTGCCGAGCAAACCAGCGCCGATGCCGGCACGGCCGGTGCCCCCACCTCGGCCGAGGACGACTTCGCTGCGCTCTACGGCCCCACCACTCCGCAGGCCGGCGCCAACGGTGCACCGGCACAACCCGGTGACGCGCCGTCCTACGATCCGTGGGAGCGCTACAACCGCGGCATGCACCGCTTCAACCTGGCGGTGGACCGCGGCGTGGCGCGTCCCTTGGCCACCGGCTACACCAAGGTGGTGCCGCGTCCGGCCCGCCTGGGCGTGACCAACTTCTTCGACAATCTCGGCACGCCGCTGACCATGGTCAATCAGCTGCTGCAGGGTCACCCGGTGTATGCGGTGCAGTCGCTGGGCCGCTTCGTGATGAATTCCACGCTGGGCGTGGCTGGCCTGTTCGACCCGGCCTCCGCGGCGGGCATCCCGCGCCGCAGCGAGGACTTCGGTCAGACCCTGGGTGTATGGGGCTGGCGCAATTCGCGCTACTTCGAGTTGCCGCTGTTCGGCCCGCGCACCGTGCGCGATACCTTCGGCCTGGGCGGCGACATTCCGCTGTCGCCGTTGCGCCAGGTCGACGACAGCGGTGCGCGCTTCGCCTTGCAGGGTCTGCAGCTGGTGGATACGCGCTCGCAACTGATGTCGCTGGATTCGCTGCGCGACCAGGCACCGGACGAGTACGCGCTGACCCGCGATGCGTGGATGCAGCGCCGCAACTACCAGATCGTGCGCGATCTGCGCAGCCATCGCGAGAAGGACAACGAGTTGCCCGACTACCTGCGCGAGGACAAGGACAGCACCGTGCCGGTGGATGCGATGCCGATCCCGCAGTGGATCCGTTGATCGGTTGAGCTTGCTGTTTGCAGTAATACGAAAAGCCCGGGAGCGATCCCGGGCTTTTTGTTTTCCGCAACATCATGCGAGGTGGTCACCGAAGGCCTGGTTGCATCTGCGGATGATTACTTCGGGCAATCCGAACCAAAGAATCGGATTGCACTTGCGGTATCACTTGCCGGAGCGCAACGCGGGTTCGGGCCTGAGCGACGGCGTGCGGTCGACATAGGTGAGATAGTGTTTCCACAGGTCGTGCGCCCGCTGATCGTTGAGGTCGACGATGCAGCTCGCCACCTTTGCCGGCCGGACTGTCGCATCGCGCCAACGCGTTCGCACATTGCCGCATTGAAGATCCCGGTAAGTTGTCCACGCCGTCTGTGCGTTGTCGAACGCGTCGGCGGGAACACCCAACGTGGAAATGGCCGTGTCGCGCGCGGTAGCCAGATAATCGTCCAGACGTTCCTGCGATATGCCGACTTGCTGGTTCCAGCAGGCATTACTTTCCGAGGTTGTCTGCAGATCGCGGCAAGGTTCCGCAGCGTGCAGCGACGAACTGCCAAGCTGCATCAAGGCGACAAAGATAAGACGCATCGACAGGCTCCTTGTTGTGTCGTCTTCGCGGTGATTGAACTGACATATTGGATGCAGCTTGCTCGCAGCTCGGGCGGCCGGTGACTGAAAATCGAGCAGTGCAATCGCACGCTGCCTGGCGGAGCCCGGTCCATCCGCAACCGCCATGATGTTTTGGCCATGCCAGCAAACGCAGCGTGTTCCTGCACTTGTGCAGATCACTCCAGACATCTATCTGTTTCAGCGTCAAATGTAGATGGTGCAGCCGTCTTTAAGCGTATCCCTACCGCAAGCCCTGCTCCGCGGTGTGCGCTTCAAGCCACGCGTGCCACTGCTGCGCACGCGTGGTGTCTGGCCTTGGTAGAGGGGGACTTCAGGCAGCCGATGCCAGCGCCGCATCCACCGCTGCACGTAGGCGCGCATCGTCTACCGGCACGTCGGGGGCGAAGCGGTCGATGACCTGGCCGTCGCGGCCGATCAGGAATTTCTCGAAGTTCCACAACACGCCCGGTGCCGGGTTGGGTGCGATGCCGTAGCCGGCCAGCTTCTCGCGCATCGGGCCATCGCCGGTGGCTTGCGGGCGGGCGTTGGTCAATGCCTGATACAGCGGATGGGTTTCGGCGCCGGTGACGGCGATCTTGGAAAACATCGGAAAGCTCACGTCGTAGGTGAGCTGGCAGAACTGCGCAATCTCCGCCTCGCTGCCGGGCTCCTGGCCCTTGAAGTCGTTGGCCGGAAAGCCCAGCACTTCCAGCCCCTGTGCCTGCTTGTCGCGATACAGCGCCTGCAGGCCTTCATACTGCGGGGTCAGCCCGCACTTGGAGGCGACGTTGACCACCAGCAACACCTTGCCGCGATAGTCGGCCAGCGTGGCGGGCTCACCGTCGATGCGGGCCACGGGGATGTCGTACAGCGTCTGGCTCATCGGTGCGTCCTGGACAGGTGGAGCCGAGAGCATAAACCGCCAGGGTGGAGCGAGCGATGCCGCTGGCTCATGACGCTTGCAGTTATCTGCAGCGACGCGCACAGGTCGATCGGCTGATCGGCCTGTGCAAACGCTTGGCCCTGTTCGCAGCCATCAATCGATGCACAACGCGGCCTGGCCCATGCCGCCAACCACTTCCTGGCGGCAACCGAAGCGGTCGCTGTCGCGCTGACAGGTGCCTGAGGTCGCGGTGCCGGTCGGCACGATGCTGGTGGCCAGGCAATCGCCGCTGCAGTCGGAGTTGTCACTGCAGGTCTTGCCGGCATCGGCGTACGGCACCACGCAACGCACCGTCTGCATGCGGCCGACCGGACGCAGCTGCCCGCCCTTTGCCGTGCATTCGGCAGCGTCGGCGGAAACGGCGCGCGGAGCCTGCGGGGCGTCCGCCGCAGCGTCCGACCTGGCCGCCGGGGTATTGCTGCATGCGGTCAACAGCAGCGCGCAGAGCACTGCGTGAATCCATCGGGTTGCCATGTTGAAACTCTCGTCTTGAACCAGGTGGGTACCAGCATCGCGGTGGCGATGTCTGCGCGGCGTGCTCGCTATCGGCGCAGGAGGACACGCCGGAGGCCTGCGTTGGTAGGAGCGCACCCTGGCGCGATGAGGCGTTATCGGTAATGCCTGGTCGCGCCCGGGTGCGCTCCTACGTCATGACTTGTGGCATCGCCTCACGCAACGGATCACTCCTGCTCGTCGTTGCCGTCGTCTTCGCTGCTGCTTCCGGTGTCGTCGCTGCCGGCATCATCCAGCAGCGCCTGGGACTGTTCGCTGGCCAGGGTTTCCACACCGCGCAGGCGGCGTTCGATGGTGCGGGTCTTGCGGCTGGCTTCGCCCAGGCTCTTGCCGACCGTACTGATCTGCCGCTCGGCCTTTTCGAGAATGCCGGCGAATTTGCCGAACTCGCTCTTCACCGCGCCCAGCACCTGCCAGACCTCGCTGGAACGCTTCTCGATCGCCAGCGTGCGGAAGCCCATCTGCAGGCTGTTGAGCAGGGCGGTGAACGTGGTCGGGCCGGCCAGCACCACGCGATGTTCGCGCTGCAGCAGGTCGACCAGGCCGGCGCGACGGATCACTTCGGCGTACAGGCCTTCGGTCGGCAGGAACATCACTGCGAAGTCGGTGGTCTGCGGCGGGCAGACGTACTTGTCGCTGATCGACTTGGCCTGGATGCGGATGGCGCGCTCCAGCTGGGCGGTCGAATTCTTGATCGCATCCAGGTCGCCCTTTTCCTGCGCATCGATCAGGCGCTCGTAGTCCTCGCGCGGGAACTTGGCATCGACCGGCAGCCACACCACGGTGTCGTCGCCACGCCCCGGCAGGCGGATCGCAAAATCCACCGCTTCGGCGCTGTCGGGCCTGACCCGCACGCTACGCGCGTACTGCTCCATCGTCAGCGTCTGCTCGAGGATGTTCTCCAGCTGCACCTCGCCCCAGCCGCCGCGGTCCTTGACGTTGGTCAGCACGCGCTTGAGATCGCCCACGCCGGTGGCCAGCTGCTGCATTTCGCCCAGACCGCGCTGCACCTGCTCCAGGCGTTCGGAAACGAGCTTGAAGGAGGCATCCAGGCGCGTATTGAGCGTGGTCTGCAGTTTTTCGTCGACGGTGGCGCGCATCAGTTCGAGCTTGCTGGCGTTGTCGTTCTGCAGGTTGGCCAGCTGTTGTTCCAGCGTGGCGCGCATTTCGCCGATGCGCAGTTCGTTGCGCTGGGTGAGTTCGGTCAGACGTTGGCCCAAGGCCTCGGTGAAGCGCTGCTGCGACTCGCCGGCTTCTTGCCGGCCCTTACGGGAATCTTCGGCCAGCGCATCGCGCAGGGCGGCCATGTGGGTATCGGTGCGTGCGATCAGCTCGGTCAGTTGCTGGCCGAACACCTGGATGCGGGTTTCCTGTTGCTGGCCGAAACCGTCGAGCTGGGTGCGCAATTCGGTCAGCCGCAGCGTCAGCAGTTCGCCGGTGCGTTGTTGCGCCAGGGCACTTTCTTCGCGGGCCTTGCGGGCATCTTCGCCGAGCGCATCGCGCAACAGGTCCAGGCGCTGGTCGGTGCGCGTGGACAGTTCGGTGAGATTGCGCGCGAAGGTTTCCAGGCGGCCGTCCTGCTGCCGCGCCAGGCCTTCGAGTTGCTCGCGCAATTCGCCGCGGCCGTCGCGTTGCTCGGCGCGCAGCGCCAGCTCCAGGCCGCTGGTGGAAGGACGTCGCAGCAGCGCGATCAGCTGCAACACCAGGACTGCGACGAGCAGTCCGAGAAGGATCAGGGATTCGGATGACATGTGCGCAGTGTAGCCGGGCCGGTCGCAGGGGCTGCGTCAGTGGCTTGCCGGCCGGCGGTGTCGGCGCGGCTGCAGGGCGCAGTTGGGTGGCGCGCGCACTGCGCCAACGCAGCACGTCGCGGCCACTCCGCGCAGATGCTGCAGCCGCTGCGCGAAGCGGGCCAGGACAGCGCCGCGGTGATGGAGTTGCAGGCAGATTGCAGCGCATTGACCTCAACGTGACCTGCGCATGGCTAGGGTGGGGCTTCGTTCCTGCCAGGCCAGCTGATGACCACTGCCACCAACCAAACCCGTCTGTTCGCGCTGGGCCTGTTCGCGTTTCTCGGCAGCTTTGCGGCAATCGTGTGGTACCTGATGCGGCCGTACGGCACGGCGTATTTCTTCCCGGTGCACTTTTTGATCGGCGCGGCCTTGCCGTTCGGGTTCTATGCGATCGGCGGCACGCGGCTGTGGTTCTGGATCGGGATCGGGGTCACCGCACTGGTGCTGCTGTGGTTCAACTTCTGGGGACATGATGCCAACGGGGCGGCGCCACGCCTGCTCGACTGGACCCACTTTGCCGCCGGTGCGGTGGGCCTGGTGGGCGCGTGGGCGGTGCAGTTGGTGTATCGCAATGTGCGTCCACCGCATCGCCCGTCGGTTGAGTGAGCGGGGATTGTGCGGGGCGGTCGCGTTTGGCCAGGGAACGGCGAGGTGCGCCGCGCGCTCACAGAAGGCGGTGGGCGTGTCTGCGCTGCCATGCTTGCGCCGACGCATGACCTTGGACCGATAGCTTTGCTGCGGCGCGTTGGGCGACACTCGGGAATTCTTTGATTCCCGCGAGGTCCGCATGTCGTCTTGGCTCAGGCGCAAATCCATCGATCAGGTCACCGTGCACGAGGCCGGTCGGCAACTGGTCCGCAGCCTGAGTTGGCCGCATCTGATCGCGCTGGGTATCGGCGCGATCGTTGGCACCGGCATCTATACGTTGATCGGGGTGGGCGCGGACAAGGCCGGCCCGGCGGTGCTGCTGTCGTTTGTGGCCGCCGGCATCGTGTGCGCCTGCGCGGCGCTGGCGTATGCGGAGATGGCCACGATGATGCCGGCCGCCGGCAGCGCCTACACCTACAGCTACACCGCGCTCGGCGAGAGCATCGCCTGGGTGGTGGGCTGGAGCCTGGTGCTGGAGTACTCGCTGGTGGTGAGTACGGTGGCGGTGGGCTGGTCGGGCTATTTCGTCGGCTTCCTGCAGTGGTTGGGGGTCAACCTGCCGCATGCCCTGGTGGCCGGGCCGCACGCCGGCGGCATCGTCAATCTGCCGGCGGTGGTGATCACCTTCCTGGTGGCCGGCATGCTGATGGCCGGCACCAAGGAAAGCGCCACGCTCAATGCGGTGCTGGTGGTGCTGAAGATCGTGGCGCTGGGCGTGTTCGTGGCGATCGCGTTGCCGGCCTTCGACAGTGCCAACCTGCAGCCGTTCATGCCGTATGGCTTTCCCAAGACCGCAGGCCCGGATGGCGTGGAGCGCGGGGTGATGGCGGCGGCGGCGATCATCTTCTTCGCGTTCTATGGCTTCGATGCGATCTCCACCGCGGCCGAGGAAACCAAGAACCCGGGCCGCGATCTGTCGATCGGCATCGTCGGTTCGATGATCGGCTGCACGCTGATCTATGTGCTGGTGGCGTTGTCGGCGGTGGGCGCGATGAGCTTCACCGTGTTCGGCAAGAGTCCGGAGCCGCTAGCGCTGATCATGCGCGAGCTCGGCCACGGCAAGGCGGCGTTGGTGATCGGTGCGGTGGCGATCATCGCGCTGCCGACGGTGCTGCTGGCGTTTCTGTACGGGCAGAGCCGCATCTTCTTCGTGATGTCGCGCGATGGCCTGTTGCCGCGCGGCCTGTCCAAGGTCAACGCGCGCACCGGCACGCCGGTGGCGATCACCCTGTTCACGGCGGTGCTGGTGGCCGCGTTGGCCGGTGTGGCACGCCTGGATGAAATCGCCGCATTGGCCAATGCCGGGACCCTGGCCGCGTTCACTGCAGTGGCGGCGTGCCTGCTGGTGCTGCGCGTGCGCGAGCCGACGCGTGCGCGCTCCTTCCGCACGCCGCTGGCGTGGGTGGTGGGACCGGTGGCGATCCTGGGCTGCCTGTACCTGTTCTGGAGCCTGCCGAGCACCACACAGGGCTGGTTCCTGGTCTGGAACGTGCTGGGCGTGGTGGTGTATGTGGCCTATGGACGGCGGAATAGCCGCTTGGCGAAGGTCGCGTAGTTCCCTCTCCCATCGGGAGAAGGTGGCCCGAAGGGCCGGATGAGGGGCACCCCGGATATCCACCAATAGCCAGCGATGACGAACGCGTCGCCACGCGCCTTCAAGGTTGAATCGTCGATGGGAAAGTCTTGGCGGTAGCAGTCCCGTGCTGCACGACTGCTTGCGGATGCACGCTGACCACTCCCTTCTCCCATCGGGAGAAGGTGGCCCGAAAGGCTGGATGAGGGGACGGGCGACGCCTGGTGTTATCCAACTTGGTCAGGTGCTCCGCTCCCTACCCTCACCCCGGCCCGCGCTAGCAGCGCGGGCGCTCCCAGGCACGCGCGCCAGAGGCGCCCAAGCTGTGCCTTATCGCCCCGCAGGAGAGGGGCTTAGCACATGCTCCGGCAACGTCAGGGCTTTCCCTCGCACTCCCCGCAACCCGGGGAGGAGCGTTGGCTCAAGGCGCGGTTGCAGGCGTGGCGCAGAACGAGGTTGGGAGTGCATCTGCCTGCGTGCCCCAGCCCTGGGTCGGGGGCTGCTTGGTCAGCGCGAACGACAGCGTGCCGCCCTGCTGCAGCTGGGCCCAGTCCAGGAACACCTGCCGCTGCGGTGCGCCGTTGAAACGCACGCTGTCCACGTATTGCAGCGCGCGGCCGTCGGCGCCGGGGGCGTCGATGCGCAGGCGCTTGCCGTTGCCCAGGTCCAGCGTGGCCCGCTTGAAGCGTGGGGCATGCAGCAGGAACTGCCCGCTGCCCGGCACCGCCGGATACAGGCCCAGGGCACTGAACAGGTACCAGGCCGACATCGTGCCGAGGTCGTCGTTGCCGGTGACGCCGTTGGGCGCATTGGTGAACAGCTGCTGGGCGGCGCGCACCACGGTGGCGGTCTTCCACGGCTGGCCGATCAACGTGTACATCCACGGGGCGTGCAGGTCCGGTTCGTTGTTGGGGTTGTAGCGGTACTGGTTGTAGTAGCTGTACGGGCCGACCACCCAGTGCGTGCGCGCGGCGTTGAGCGGGTCCTTCAGCAGGTCGTCGTAGGCGAAGAAGGCATCCAGGCGTTGGCCGGCCTGCTCGCTGCCGTGCATGGCCTGCAGCATGCCGGGGATGTCCTGCTGCACCAGCCACTGGTATTGCCAGGCGGTGCCTTCGTGGAAGCCATGCTGCGAGCGCGGGCTGTAGCGATCGTCCGAAGGTGCGTACCAGCTGCCGTCTTCCAGCCGCGGCCGTGGAAAGCCGCTGAAGCCGGTGTCGGCATCGGGCACGCCGGCGTCCCAGACGTTGTGCCAGTTGCCGCCGCGTTTGCGCAGCAGCGCGCTGTCGTCGGGGTGGCCGAGTGCTTGTGCCATCTGTGCCAGCGCGCAGTCGGCGAGCGCGTATTCCAGCGTGGCCGAACCGCCGTGGTGCGGGTCCACGTCCATGCCCTTGGACGGAAACGCGCGGTCGTACTGCACGAAGCCGTTGGCCAGGTAGCTGGCGTTGCCGGAGCGGCCGGCGTGGCGCGAGTTGATTGGCGGTTGTTCGAAGGCGTTCTGGCGCAGCGCTGCGTACGCCTGCGCCTGGTTGTCCTGCAGCGCGCCGAAGCGCCACAGGTCGACCAGGAACGGGGTCACCGGGTCGCCGGTCATGATGTTGGTATCGAAGTTGGCATAGCCCCAGCGCGGCAGCCAGCCGCCTTGCTGATGGATCGCCAGCAGCGAGCGGCCGATGTCGCGCGCGCGCGCCGGCTGCAGCAAGGCGAGCAGCTGGTTCTGCGAGCGATAGGTGTCCCATAGCGAGAAATACTCGTAGTAGGTCCAGCCATCGGCGCGATGGATCGCATCGTCGAAGCCGCGATAGCGGCCATCGGCATCGCTGCCGGTCAGCGGCTGCAGCAGGGCGTGATACAGCGCGGTGTAGGCCACGCTGCGATCGTCGTTGCTGGCGCCATCCAGCTGCAGGCTGGCCAGCTGCTTGCACCAGGCCTGTTGCGCGCGCTGGCGCATCTGCTCCAGGCCCAGCAGCTTGCCGCCGAGCATGCCGTCGGCGCGCAGGTTGTTGCGTGCACCTTCGGCATCCACGTGCGAGATGGCGCTGACCACGGTCACTGCGCGCGCGTTCTTGTTGTTGCCCAGCGGGAAACTGAGCCAGGCGCCGTTGGGCTTGAGTTCGCCGCCCATGCCGTGGCGCGCGTCGGGCACGCCGCCGTCTTCGCCCCAGACGCCGTGTGCGGTGAACGGGCGGTCGAATTCCAGCCGGAACCAGGTGGTGTATTCGTGGCCGCCGCAGAAACTTTGCGTGGTCAGTTTGCCTTCGACCACGCGGTCGCCGACCACCTGCAGCTGGCTGCCGATCACCACGTGGCGGTCGTTGGCCTGGCCCAGGTTGACCAGCACATGCCCGGTGTCGGCGCCGGGGGCGAAGCTGTAGCGCTCGGCGGCGGCGCGGGTGAGCGCAGTGGCTTCGGCGTCGATGCCGCCGTAGTCGGTCAGCCGCACCTTGTAGTAGCCGGCCTGGCCGACTTCGCCGTCATGGGTGTAGCGGGCGGCGTAGCGCTTCTGGTCGAAGGCCTTGGCGTCGCCGGTGTCGAAGTCGCCGCCCGGGCCGATGCGGCCGGTGACCGGCAGCACCGAGACCTGCCCGCCCTGCTCCCAGCAGCCGGCCCCGGACAGGAACGAATGGCCGAAGCCGCGGATGCTGGGGTCGTCGTAGCGCCAGCCGGCGTAGTGCGCGCCGATCGGGCTGACCTGGACCAGGCCGAACGGCGCCGAGGCACCGGGGAAGGTGTTGCCGTCGTCCTTGCTGCCGATGAAGGTGTTGACCTGCGCCGGGTCCTGCGCGGCCAGCGGCGCGCACACCGCCATGCCGAGCAGGCACAGGCCGGCGGCGGCGCGGCGCCACCGCGGCATTGATGGGAGATGCGACGAAGAGCGATCGGATGCAACGGCGAAGGGCATGCAGGACACCTCGGGGGAGAGAGCGGGCGAGGCCGCAGGTGGATGACGCTTGCCGACGGCCCAGACGCGGCGATCGGCCGATACCCGCCTGGCGGCGGCTTGCGACAGGTGGGCAGCGGCTCAGAAATCGAACACGTATTCTGCCGCGATCTCGCGCCCGACCGGGCTGAACAGGCGGCTGCGGATCTCCTCGTCGCCGATGATCTGCACCGGCGCCGGCCCTTCGGCCTGGACGCGCTTGATGCGCGAACCGGTCACGGTGACGGCATCGAGTTGTTGCGGGGCGCCGGCCTGCTGGGCCAGGGCGGACAGGGGCGACAGCAATGCGAGCAGCACGGGACGGGACAGCAGCTGCGGGCGACAACGGCGTAATCGGTCATTCAAGCGTCTCGTCGAGGGCGGTGGTACGACGGAAAGACATCGTCTTTTCAAACACTTGCAGGGGAATGGCGTACTTGGATCGATCTAAATTTGGTACAGCTTATGTCATCGGTTGGTAAAGATTAAGCATTCCCGATCCGCGGCTGCACACCGCGTCGCAGCAAAGTGTGCGGGGTCTGGCAGTTTTTCGGCGTTTTAGGCTTTTTGAATCAGGCTGTTGCACGTGGCGGGTGCTGCAGTTTTGAAGCGTGTCAGCTGCGCTGACAGATGAGCTGGCTTGGGATGATTTGGCTGCGTTGCGTGCGGTTGGTTGAGAGGCGTGCGCCTGGGCGTTTCGCGTATCGGGGTGCCAGACCCTCACCCCAACCCCCGCTCCGCTCCCAGGCACGCGCGCCAGTGGCGCGCAAGCTGTGCCTTATCGCCCCTGGGGGAGAGGGGCTTGGTTCCTGGGGTGTGGTTGGCCCATAAAAAAGCCCGGTCAGTGACCGGGCTTGGCGACGCTGGCGTGGCGGCGGGAGGGGCCGACGCGCCGGTGACGCAGTTGCTCAGATCCAGCGCATGCCTTCGAACGGGTTCCAGCTGGTGCTGCCCTTCACCTTGTCCAGGTAATAGGCGTAGTTGGCGATCATGCCGGTCAACAACGACAGCGGCAGCCACAGCACATTCTGAAACGCGGCCGGCAGGAATGAAGCCACGATGCTCACCACGACGCTGATGCCGATCAGGCTCAACGCCTTGCGCCACAGGCCGATGATGAAGAAGTAGATGACGCCGAAGAAGAAGGCATAGAAGTTCATGCCGACCTTGACCTTCTCACCAAAGCTCAAGGTCTTCAGTGCGTTCTTGTAACTGGGGTCCTTGGGGCCACCGTGCCGGTCGAAGAAGTCGAAACGGAACTGCCACTTGGGACTGAGCTGGGTGCGATCGAAGGTGTCCATTCCAAACCATGTAGTTGAAAACGGTTACATGATAGGCGATCGCGTATTCACCGGACACGTCTGCGGGCGCCGGACGGAAGACGGGGTCAGCCGCCGATCAGCTTCGGCAGTGGCCGCTTGCAGCCGTGCAGCGCGCGTTATTCGCGCTGGTCGCTGAGGCCGGTGCCGCGGCGCGCCCGGCGCAGCGCATACAGCGAGTGGTCGGCGCGGTCGACCACCGCCGCCAGTGCTTCGCCGTCGTTGCGCAGGGCGGTGCCCAGGGTGAACCGGATTGGCGCCTCGTCGATGGCGGCCATGTAGTCGCGCACCAGGGCCGCCAGCTGCGGCTGGGTGGGTTGATGCAGCAGCACCAGGAATTCGTCGCCGCCCAGGCGGACCAGACGGTCCTGGGTGCGCAGCGGCTGGTTGAGGAACCAGGCCATCTGCACCAGCACCTCATCGCCGCGCTGGTGGCCATGGGTGTCGTTGACCAGCTTGAACTTGTCCAGATCCACCACGATGCAGCCCCAGCGCACGCTGGGGTCGCGCTTGTCGAGCTCGTCCAGGAAGCGGCGGTTGTAGCAGTTGGTGAGCGGGTCGGTGAACGACCATTCCAGCAGTTGCTTCTCCTGCTGGTACTGGTTGGTGATGTCCTGGGCGTGCGCCAGCACGATGGTGGCGTCGGCCTCAACGTCCAGCACGTTGCGGTACTGCCAGTGGCGCAGGCTGCCATCGCTGGCGACCAGCTCGATCACGCCGGCGTCCTGGCCGTCGAGCACCATCCGCGACAGATAGCCGTGCAGGGCGGCATGCAGCTCGGGGCGGACGAATTCCAGCAACGAGCGGCCTTCCATGCCATCCACGCTGCGGCCCAGCGAGCGCGCGGCGGCCGGATTGACGCTGATCAGGCGGCCATCCATGTCGTGGGTGCAGATCAGGCCCAGGCTGTACTGGAACATGTTGCGGAACTTGCGCTCGCTGGCGGCCAGCGCATCCACCGCGCGATGGCGGTCGGTGACGTCCTGGATCGCGCCGATCAGGCGGGTGCGTCCGTCCACATGCTCCATCGAGCCGGTGCTGTGCACCCACAGCTGCCGGCCGGTGGCGCTGACCAGCGGCAGTTCCAGATCCCAGGGCGTGCCATCGCGCACGCAGGCCTCGACCGCCTCGGTGATCACCGCGCGCGCATCGAGCGGGTAGAAGCCGATCCCCTCGGCCAGGGTCGGCCGGTAGCCCGCCGGCAGATCGTGCAGGCGGCAGGTCTGGTCCGACCAGGTCAGGGTGCCGCTGGCCACGTCCACTTCCCAGCCGCCGACGCCGGCGACCCGGCCGGTGCGTTCCAGGAACGCCTCGCTCTCGCGCAGGCGTTGCTGCAGCTGTTCGTTGGCGGCCTGGCGTTCCAGCATCAGCCGGCGCTGCTCCAGGCCTTCGGCGGCAACCCGGGCCAGTTGCTGCAAGGCGGCCAGTTGCGCCGGTTCCAGCGCGCGCGGGCGTTTGTCGATCACGCACACCGTGCCCATGCGCAAGCCGTCGGACAACACGATCGGCGCACCGGCGTAGTAACGGATCCCCGGCGCATCGGTGACCAGCGTATTGTCGCGAAAGCGCGGATCGGCCGGCGCATCGCGTACTTCCATCACCGCATCGTCCTGGATGGTGTAGGCGCAGAACGCGAGTTCGCGTGGGGTTTCACTGGCGTCGGGCAGGCCGATATTGGCCTTCCACCATTGGCGATGTTCGTCCACCAGCGACACCAGTGCGATCGGCGTGCCGGCGATCGCCTGCGCGGCGGCGGCCAGCGCATCGAAGAACGGCTCGGCATCGGTATCGACGACCTGCAACAGCGCCAGACGCGACAGCCGCTCGGCCTCGCGGGAGGTGGATGACACGACGGCGTCGCAGTGGCTCAATGAAATGCTCGCTTGGTCCCCCGGGCAATCCGCTCAGTCTAGCGGACCGAACATACCTGCTAACGCAGCGTTGCGTGCGCCATCGCACAGAAGATGCCTTGTGCGCAGCCCACACGCTCCGTCACTGGATGGGCTCGGTCCCGCTTGCCGCAGTGTCGTCGCGCATCTGCAAGGCCAGATACAGGCGCACGCAGTCGTCGGTATTGCGCAGGTCCACGCCGCAGAGTTCCGCGATGCGCTGCATGCGGTAATCCAGCGTATTGCGGTGGATGGCCAGTGCCTTGGCGGTGGGCGCCATGCGCATGCCGGCGCCGAACCACACCGACAGCGTCTGCACCAGGTCGCCGCGGCGGTCCTGGGCCAGCAGCGCCTGCAGCGGCTTGCGCAGTTCCTCGGCCTGCCAGGCCTGGCGCAGGTCGTCCACCATCACCGGCAGGCGATGGTCGTCGTAAAAGAAGGCATCGGCCTGCGGCGCGCGCGCCTTGCCGATGCGCATGGTGGTGCGCGCGATCTGGTGCGACAGCGCCAGCCCGCCGGGCTGCGGGAAGTACTGCCCCAACGCGAGGCGGATACGCAGCGGGCTGCTGGCGCGCATGCGCTCGAGCAAGGTGTGGGCGCGACGGCGTTGTTCGTCCACATCCCAGTGGCCGCGGCGGTCCAGTGCGGGCTTGAGCACCACCAGTTCGTTGAGCGCGGTGGCGGCGATCAGGTTGCCGCGTTCGGGCGTGGACAGCAGCGTGTGCAGGCGCTGCAGTTCCACCAGCATCGCGTCCAGGTCGAGGGTGTCGCTTTCCACTTCGATCACCGCCGCCACGCGCGGCAGGTCGAGCGCGATGCCGAGCCGTTCGGCCCAGCCGGCCAGTGCCGGGGTCGGCCCGTCGGCGCGGATCAGGCCGAGCGTGACTTCCTCGCGCAGGCGCGCATCGCGGGCCAGCAGGCGCAGCAGGCCGGCCTGTTCCAGCATCGCTTCGGCGGCCATGCGCACCAGTTCGGCCTGTTGCCCGATCCGCTGCGGGTCGCCGGTCAGCCCGACGCAACCGACGATGCGGCCATCGGCGATCAGCGGCAGATTGACGCCCGGGCGCACCGCATCCAGTTGCTGCGCCAGCGCTGCATCGATCTCCACCCGGCCCTGCCTGGACAGCACCAGCAGCGCGCCCTCGTGCAGCTGACCGATGCGCGCCGGCTCGCCGCTGGCGATGATGACGCCGGTGTGGTCCATCACATTGACGTTGCCGTCGATGATGGTCATCGCGCGGTCGACGATGGACTGCGCCAGGGTGCGGTCGAGCGTGAGCATGGGCGTGGGGTCTGTTGGCGCGATCGCGGGAGGACACGGTGGCACGTTCGGTGCTGCATGGCGGCGCCCCGTCCTATGCGCTCATGCATCAGGCAGGCAGCGCCCGTGGATCACGTGGCGACCGCGCGGCAGTTGCCTGCGCACGGCATCCCGCGCGCTGCCGTCAGCGCGTGGCTGCATTCGCAGGCAACTGCGCCAAGGCCCGGCCCAGCTGCAGCGCGGCGGCCACATTGCGTGCGGCGATGCGCACGTTGCTGGCGGCTTCGGCCAGCGCCTGCTCCACCGTGCAGGCGCGATGCACCACCGCAAACATCGCGTCGATGCCGTGCCCATGCAGCAGCGCAGCACCATTGCCCAGGCAACCGGCGATGGCGATCACCGGCTTGCCGTGGCGCTGCGCCAGCCGCGCCACGCCCACCGGGGTCTTGCCGTGCAGGCTCTGGTTGTCCAGGCGGCCTTCGCCGGTGATGACCAGATCGGCCTGGCCGACCAGTGCATCCAGCCCCAGCGCCTGCGCCACGATCTCCACGCCGGGCCGCAACTGCGCGCCCAGGAAGGCCACCAGCGCCGCGCCCAGGCCGCCTGCCGCACCGCCGCCGGGCAGGTCGTGCAGGCGCACGCCCAGGTCGCGTTGCAGCACATCGGCGTAGCGCTGCAGGTTGCTGTCGAGCTGGCGCACCATGCTGGGGGTGGCACCCTTCTGCGGGCCGAACACCGCCGAGGCGCCGGTCGGGCCGATCAGCGGGTTGTCCACATCGCAGGCCACTTCGAACTGGCAGTCCTGCAGCCGCAGGTCCAGGTCCTGGGTGTCGATCCGCGCCAGCGTCGCCAGCGCACCGCCGCCCGGGCCGATCGACTCGCCCTGCGCATCCAGCAGCCGTACGCCCAGCGCCTGCGCCAGGCCAGCGCCGCCGTCGTTGGTGGCGCTGCCGCCGATGCCGATGATGAAGCGCCGCGCGCCGGCATCCAGCGCGGCCAGGATCAACTCGCCCACGCCCGCGGTGCTGGTGCGCAGCGGCGCGCGCTCGGCCGGCGGCACCAGTGCCAGGCCGCTGGCGGCGGCCATTTCGATCACCGCGGTGCGGCCGTCGCCGGTCAGGCCGAAGAACGCCTGCACCGGGGTGCCGAGCGGGCCGCTGACCGTGCAGTCGATCACCCGTCCGCCGGTGGCCGCCACCAGGGCGTCGACGGTGCCTTCGCCGCCATCGGCGACCGGCACCTTGCGGTATTGCCAGTCGGGGAACACCTCGCGGAAGCCGGCCTCGATCTGGGTGGCCACCTCCAGCGCGGACAGGCTTTCCTTGTAGGAATCGGGGGCGATGACGATCTTCATGGGCACACTCGCTGGGACGGACGCATCACTGGTTCACCGCGCGTGCCGGCACCCGCAGCACCAGCGCGGCGCCCAGCAGCATGGCCCCGGCCAGCACGTACAGCGCCAGCTCGGTGCTATGGGTGGCGTCCTTGATCCAGCCCACCAGGTACGGGCTGACGAAGCCGGCGACCTGGCCGGTGGAGTTGATCAGCGCCAGCCCGCCGGCCGCGGCGGCGGCGGTGAGAAAGCCGTTGGTCAGCGGCCAGAACAGCGGCAAGCCACTGACCGCGCCCATCGTGGCCAGGGTCATGCCGAACAGGGCCAGAGCCAGGTTGTCGGTGACGCTGGCAGCGATGCACAGCCCGGCCGCCCCCATCAGCAACGGGATCACCAGGTGCCAGCGGCGCTCGCGGCGGCGGTCGGCCGAGTGCCCCATCAGCAGCATGAACACCGCCGCGGCCAGGTAAGGAATGGCGCTCATCAGGCCGATCCGGGTCGGGTCGGTGACGCCGCTGCCCTGGATGATCGAGGGCAGCCAGAAGTTGATCGCATACACCCCGCTCTGGATGCAGAAGTACACCGTGCCCAGCATCCATACCGCCGGGTTGCGCAGCACCGCGCCCAGCGAGCTGGAGGCGCCGGCCGGCTTGCCGGCTTCGTCGGCGGCCAGCGCGCGGGTCAGTGCCTGCTTCTCCTGCGGGTCCAGCCAGGTCGCCTGCTGCACGCCATCGCTGAGCAGGAACCACACCCCGATGCCCAACAGCACGGTCGGCAGGCCCTGCAGCAGGAACATCCATTGCCAGCCGGCCAGGCCACCCTGCCCGGCCGAAAAATGGCCGAGGATCCAGCCCGACAACGGCCCGCCCAGCACGCCGGAGATCGGGATGGCCGACATGAAGACGGTCATGACCCGGCCATGCTGGGCGCGCGGGAACCAACGCGTCAGGTACAGCACGATGCCGGGGAAGAAGCCGGCCTCGGCCGCGCCGGTGAGCAGGCGCAGGGTGTAGAAGCCGGCCGGCGTGCGCACGAACATCAGGCAGGTCGACAGCAGGCCCCAGCTGACCATCATGATCGCCACCCAGCGGCGCGCACCGATGCGCTGCAGGATCAGATTGCTCGGCACCCCGCAGGCCAGGTAGCCGATGAAGAAGATGCCCGCACCCAGCCCGTACACGGTCTCGCTCATGCCCAGATCGCCGAGCATCTGCAGCTTGGCGAAGCCCACGTTGACCCGGTCCAGGTAGTTGAACAGGTAGCAGACGAACAGGAACGGGATCAGCCACCACAGGATCTTGCGGTAGGTCGGGGCCATGCCATCGGGGGGCGGCAGTGGCCGGGTGGCTTGGGTCATCGCACGCTCCAGCAGTCGGTGGGCCCACCGGCGCGCAGTGCTGGCACCGGCACCACACAGGGGGTCGGCGCATTCTAGTTGGAGCTTTTTCCCGGAAGCATCGTCAGCCTGCTGCCTGTCTGCCGGCAGGCACACGCCGGTTTTTGTGCAAATGCCCAAATCAGCCACAACCGCTCCCGGCGTGTGCCGGGCTCGGAACGCGACAGCAACCATGCTGTTGGTGCAAAGCTGGCCACCCCGATGCTGCGACGGCGACCCGCCCCCAACCACCTGGCTGACAACCAGCGCCGACGCACTCCGCGCGCGCCCCAATCAACCCATCCGGCGAAGAAGCCCGCAGCAGCAACGCTGCCTTACCCCAGCCCTGCACCCACAACCAAGCCGGCGGCCACCACCAAGCCCGACACAGCACCCAGCCCCGCACGACAGACCGCCTCGGCTTTGCGAATCCCGAATCCCCAATCCCAACTCCCGCGCTCTACCGATTCCCCACTCCCGATTCCCCATTCCCCACCGCATACGCCTGCGCCTGCCCCATCACCCGCAGCAGGTTGCCGCCCCAGATGCCGGCGATCTGCTGCTCGGTGTAGCCCTTGCGCAGCAGCCAGGCGGTGATGCGCGGCAGGTCGGAGACGTCTTCCAGGCCGACCACGCCACCGCCGCCGTCCCAGTCCATGCCGATGCCCACGTGCTCGGGCCCGACCACCTTGAGCACATGCTCCAGATGGGCGAAGAAGTCCTCCTCGGTGGCGCGCTTGATCGGGTAGCGCGCATCCAGCTCCTTGAGCGCGGCGCTCAAAGCCGTGCCGTCGGCGATCTTGATGTGCTCCCAGCCGCCGTATTGCTCGGTCAGCGCCTTCTCGGCAGCCTTGCGCTCGGGGCTGGCGCCGCTGTCGACCAGATAGCCGCCGTAGGAATTCACCTGGATCACCCCGCCGTGCTCGGCCAGCACCTTCAGTCGCGCGTCGTCGATATTGCGCGGATGGTTAAACACCGCACGTGCGCCGCTGTGCGAGAGCACGATCGGCACCGGCGACAGTGCGATCAACTGGTCGAACACCGCATCGGAGGCATGCGATTGGTCGATCACGATGCCCAGCGCCTGTGCCTGCTGCACCAGGTGCCTGCCGGCCGGGCTCAGGCCCTTCCACTCCGGCCCCTTGGGGTCGGTGGCCGAGTCGGCGAACTCGTTGTTGAGAAAATGCACGGTGCTCATCAGGCGCAGGCCCTGCGCGTAATAGAAGCGCAGCAGCGTGGGGTCGGCCACCAGCGGGCTGGCGTTTTCCATGCTGATGTACACCACGCGCTTGCGATCGGCCTTGATGCGCGCGGCATCGGCGGGCGTGGTGGCGAAGGCGAAGCGCTGCGGTTGCGCGGCCAGCAGCGTGTGGATCTTCAACAGCCGCTGCAGACCGGCATCGCGATCGTCCAGATGCGCGGCCGCACTGCGATTGCCCTGCCCGGTGTAGACCGCCCAGAAGCCGCCATCCAGCGCGCCTTCGACCATGCGCGGGTAATCCACCTGCGACAGCCGGTTGCCGGCATGCGCCTGCAACACGTCGAAGTCGGGGCGCTCCAGATTGGCCGGCGTGTCCAGATGCGAATCCAGCGTGACCAGGCGCTGTTGCAGCGCCGTGGCGCGCGCCAGTTCGGCCTTGGAAAACTCCAGCGCGTGGCCGGGTGCAGCCACGGCCAGACTGAGCAGGATGGCGGTGCACAGGCGATGCAGGGTCATGGCAGCTCGCAGAAGATGGGGGTGCATCGATCATAGCTGCGCTTGCCTCAGCCGCTGCACGATCACTGGCTGTCGTGGCGCGTGGTCGCAGACATTGCTGCCCGCGACCACGCGCCAGTGCTCACTTGCGTTCGAAGAACTCGTGGTAGGCCTTGGATTTGCCTTCCGGCGACTTGCCCACGCCATTGCGGATCAGCGTCTTGCCGTCTGCGGAAAACGTCCAGAACTCGCCGACGATCACGTCGTCGTCCTTCATCTTGAGGATCTGGTAGGTGTCGGCGCCGGTCTTGCTCACCGCGATCTGGTTGAAGCGCGCCTGCTCGTTGAGCGGGCTGGGCTTGCCGTCCAGTGTGGTGACGTAATCGACCTTGTACGGCGTGTCAGGGCGGGTGGTGTTGATGGAGTGGTATTCGATGCGGTTGTCGGAGAACTGCACATTGATGGTCAGCCGCATGCCCTTGGGGAACTTGCCGTCGCTCCAGTTGGATTTGGATTCCACCAGGGTCCAGGCACCGTCGTGCGGATCGGCCGCAGACGCGGTGAACGTGGCAGTCAACGCCACGATGGCGAACAAGGCGGCGGTCGGAAAGGTGCGCATGGTCTGTGTCCTTGGATGCTGGGATGGCGGGCGGTGCTGTCGGGTAGCTGCTTCAAGCTGGGGCGATCGTCGGGAGTAGTCGTCAGAAGTCGGTGCGCGATTCCAGGTGCTGTTCGACCTGCTCGCGGGTGGTCCACAAGGTGCGGAACTCGCCTTTGGACAGCAGTTGCAACTGGTCGTTGATATGCGCCGAGCCAGGCTGGCTGGCATTGCCGTAACTCATCAGGCCCTTGGCCTTGATCGGCGTGGAAAACTCCACCAGCGAGACCCAGGTTTCGCCATGCTGCGGCAGGCGTTGGCCATCGGCATTGGGCGGGTTCCAGGTGATCACGTCGAACGCGCCGAGATTGCCGAAACCGCCGCGGCCGGGCACATCGACATCGCCCAGGTGGAAGCGCGACACCTCGCCGTACGGGCGGTCGATGGCGCCATAGGCCTGCCTGGTGCTGGCAACGGCCTGCTTGAGCTGACGCAGCGCCAGCGCCGGGTCCTTTAGGCCGCTGGGCGTGGTCAGCGGAGCGTCCAGCGACCACGGCGTGGCATAGCCGGCCTGCGAGAGATAGCGCGCATCGCCGGTGAACAAGCGCGCCCATTCCTCGAACAGCAACGCGCCGCGGCTGTCGGCTTCGAAGTGGCGGTCCCAGGCCTTGAGCACCTTGACCGCAGCGAGAATGTCCGGATCGGTGCTGTCTGCGGCGGCAGCGTACAGCTGCGGCAACGTGCGATCGGCCGCCAGCGCCTGCGCGGTGCGCTTGAGCGCCACCAGCTGGTCGAAGTCGATGCTGTCGTGCTCGGCCAGCATCTTCACCGAGTTCTGCGCGCGCAGCGACATCGGCCCCGTCGGTGCGACATAGGCCGGAAATGCGCTGGGGTCCAGCACCCGCGGCCAGCTCGCCAGCCACGGCGGGTCGTTGGTGTTCTGCACGAAACCGCCGGCCGGATTGATCACCTTGGGCAGCTCGTCGTAGCTGTGCACATCGCGCCATAGCGTGGACGCGGTATCGCCCGGCACCAGCCCGCTCCAGTACTTCAGATCGCCCTGCGCATGTTTGGGCAGGATGCCGTTGTCCAGGAACAGTACGTTGCCGGCGTTGTCGGCATAGACGATGTTGAACATCGGCACCTGCAGTTGCTTGAGCGCGCGCTGGAACTGCGCAAAGTCCTGCGCCTTGCCCATGTCCCAGTACTGCTTGAGCATGTCGGGCCGATCCAGGCCGGCCACACGCAATGCCACGGTGCTGCCGTCGTAACGTTCGAACACCGGGCCGTGCACCGACTGCCGCACCTGCAAGGTCTGTTCTTTCAGCGCGCCATCGGCCTGGCGGATCTTCAGCGTTTTGGTTTCCCGCTTGAACGGCAGCACTTTGCCGTCCAGCAGATAGCCATCGCCCGACAACGTGAGTTTGTAGGTGGTCTGGCCCAGCAGCGTGTTCACCGTATTGGTGAAACCCAGTTGCTTGTTGAAGCCGAAGCGCAGGATCGGCAGGCCCACCTGGGTGGCGCCATACAGATCCACGCCCGGTCCGTTGAGATGCGCTTCGTAATAGGTGAAAAAGCCGCTGCCCCAAGGCAGATGCGGGTTGGCCAGCAGCATGGCGTGGCCGTCGCGGGTCTTGCTCGGCATCAGCGCCCAGGCGTTGGAGCCGTCGCGGGCCTGACCGTCCTTGGGTGGCTCGCCCAGCACCTTGGCCGGCGAGGCGATGTAGACGTAATTCATCAACCGGTGCGCATGCGCCACCACGTCCACGCCGGTGATCGGCAGTACTACCTTGACCTCTGCGTCCAGGGCCTGCGGGTGTGCGGCCGCGTAGTCGTTGATGCCTTGCGCGAATGCGTCCAGGTCGGCCCGAAAGCGGGGGGTCTGTTGTCGGTACCACTGCTGCGCGCGTGGGTAGACATCGTTGCTGGTCAGCCAGCGATCCTGTTCGGCGTACTTCTCGCCCCAGTATTCGGCGGCGCGGCCGCGTGCTTCGCCATAGAGATGCAACAACAGATTGCCGTGGCTGTGGGTCTGCGCCCAGCCGAAGCCGTAGAAGGTGCCGGCTTCGGTCCTGGCATAGATATGCGGCACGCCGTAGCGGTCCCACAGGATTTCGCCGCTGTCCTGGCCGGCGCCGGCCAGCGCCGCCTGCGGGGCGCAGAACAATGCGATCAACAGCCTTGCGCAGAGGGAAGCGCTGCGCGCATGCGCCCGCATCGAAGAAAGTCGCGGCACTGGATCACTCCTCAAAAGGTGTAGGTCAACTTGGTGTAATAGGACCCGCCGGTGAGGCCGTACGGCACGCTGGTGACGTAGAAACCGCTGCCGGTGCTGGCGACCGCGCCGATGTTCTTCGGGTATTGGTTGAACAGGTTGTTGGCGCCCAGCGTCCAGGTGATGCGCCCGGACAGTGCGTAGGACGCTTCCAGATCGGTGATCCATTTGGCCGGCACGTGTTCGTCGTTGGCCGGGTTGTTCTCCAGCACATCGAAACTGCCGAAGCGGTTGACGCGCACGTTGAGCGCGAAGTCGCCGATCACCCAGTTGCCGCCCAGCAACACCTTGCTGCGCGGGGTGCGCGACAGATAGCCGCGCGAAGCACGGTCGAACAGTTCGTAGCCGGCGCCTAGCGAGTCCAGTGCGGCCGGGTTGTCGGCGATGCGGGTGATCTCGGTGGTGTTGTAGTTGTAGCCCAGGTTCCAGTTGACCCGGCCCCAGTCGCCGGCCTCCATGCGCCAGGTCGCCACCACGTCCACGCCTTCGGTGCGGGTATCGATGGCGTTGGTGAAGTACTGCGCGCTGTCGACCCCGGACACGCCGGCGCGGGTGAGCAGGTCGGTGATCGCCGCACCGGTGATGTAGCCGGTCATGCCGATGCGGTCGTCCAGATCGATGCGGTAGGCATCCACGGTGAGGCTGAGCGCGCGCGTGGGGTTGTAGGTGAAGCCGATGCTGGCGTTGGTGGATTCCTCCGGCTTCAGCGGTTCGGCGCCCAGTGCCAGCGCGGCGGGGGAATCCACCGGCAGCGTCTTGGCCAGGAACAGTTCGCGATCGCCGTTGTCCAGCGTGCGCCAGCTGCTGTTGGTGGCCGCGTACAAGGCCTGCGCCAACGCAGGCGCGCGGAAGCCGGTGCTGGCCGCGCCACGCAGCGCGAAGGTGGGGGTGATGGCCCAGCGCGCGGTGAACTTGCCCACCGCAGTGTCGCCGGCCGAATCGTCGAAGCGCTCGTAGCGCCCGGCCAGGCCCAGCGACACGCTGTCGGCCACGTCCCAAGTCAAGTCGACATAGGCCGCGCCGCTGTTGCGATCCAGGCTGCCGGCCTCGTCGGGCTGGAAAGTGATCGCGCCCTGCGCGCCCGGCGGCGGCGCTTGGCCGGCACGCGGATGGCTAGCCGGAAACACGTAGTCGCCGGCCGCATACGCCGCCTGCTCGCCGGCCTGGATCTGGTATTTCTCGTAGCGGTATTGCACGCCCAGCGACACCTGCAGCGGGCGCTCGGCCAGTTGAAGGCCACGGGTGATGTCCAGGCTGGTGGTCCAGTCGGTGGAGGTCAGCTGGCCCAGATAGAACGCGGTGGGGCTGGTCGGCCCCAGGCTGGCGTTGAGCGTGTGCAGGCCGTCGCGTTCGGAGGCGTTGCGGCCGTAGCTGGTGGCCAGGTCCCAGTCCCACTCACCCCACAGGCCCTTGATGCCGGCAGTGAACTCGTAATCGGTCTCGTCGATGCGCAGGCGCGGGCTGTAACCGTCTGGATAAATTTCTTGCAGGGTGTTGTTGGCGTTGGGATTGCGGAACGACCATTCCAGATCGCTCAGGCGACGGCTGTAGGTCGCGTAGGAATAGCCACGCAGGTCGCCGCCCAGGCCGAGTTCGGCGTTGTAGGACAGGTTGGCGCCCTTCTGCCAAGGCTGGCCGAAGTTGCGCGTGATCAGGCGGTCGGCGGTGGCCTCGCGCGGGTCCGGCTGGCCGTTGACCGGGTAGTACAGCCGGTAATCGTCGGCCACCGGCACTGCGCGATTGGAGGTCTGCTGATACCTGGCGTCTGCGGCCAGATAGACGAAGCCGTCGCTGCCCAGTGCCAGGCCCTTGCCGATGCTGGCGTTGCTGCTGTCGCCATCGGCGCGGTCGATGTTCTGGCCCCACAGGATGTCGGCCTTGCCGCCATCGGCATCGGATTTGAGGAGGATGTTGATGACGCCGGCGATCGCATCCGAACCGTATTGCGCGGCCGCGCCATCGCGCAGCACCTCGATGTGGTCCACCGCCGAGACCGGGATCAGGCTCATGTCCACCGGCACCGAGCCGCGCCCGACGATGCCGGCGATGTTGATGCTGGCGGTGCGATGGCGGCGCTTGCCGTTGACCAGCACCAGGGTGTGATCCGGATTGAGCCCGCGCAGCCCGCCGGTGGCGATCACATACGAGGTGCCGTTGCCGGATTTGGCCGGCGCATTGAACGACGGCACCAGATCGTTGAGCGCCGCCAGCAGGCCCGGGCGACCGGTCTTTTCCAGTTCCGCCGCGCCGATCACATCGATTGGAGTGGGACTTTCGGTGACGGTGCGCTGCACGCCGCGCGCGCCGGTGACCACCACCGCATCCAGATTGCCGACGGCGGCATCTGCGGGCGGTGCGGCGGCTGGCGGCGTGGTTGCGGATGCGTCCACCTGCGCATACCCCGTCCCCGGATGGCCGTGGAGCGCGGCCGTCAACGGCTGCGCCGAAGCCAGCGTGATGCGTTCGCCGTCGTCTTCGACCACGCTCAATCCGGTGCCGGCCAGCAACTGCCGCAAGGCCACGCGCGATTCCAGCGTGCCCTGCACGGCCGGCGTGCGGACCTGCTGCAGGTATTCGCCGGGTGCCACGATCTGCACCCCGGCCTGCCGCGCAAACTCCGGCAACGCCACCACCGCATTGCTCTCGGGGAGCGAGAAGGTGCGCCCCTGCGCTGACGCTGCCACCGCATGTCCCGCTGCCATCATCGCCACGGCGGTGCCGATGGCCTTGCTCAAACGCCTGCTTGCTGCCTGCATCACTGCTCTCCGCTGGCGCGCGTGCGCCGCTGTCCGGTCGTTGTCACCGTTGCTGTGTGGCCCCCTGTCTGTTGGATGCGTCGCCGCCGCTTTTCCGCCATCGACATCGCTGATGATGATGTGCAGCGCTGCACCTCACTGCGCGAGTGCGCCGCGCAGGTGGATGCCGCCACGGGTGTGTTCGATCTGCAGGCCCATGCTCATCGCAACGGAGCGTGCAAAGCCTTCCGGATCGTTGGCTGAGTACAGGCCGACCACGGTGCGCCGCGCCACCGCGGGGTCGTCGATCAGAATGCGCATGTCGTTGTAGCGGGCGAATTCGGCAGCGGCCTGCGCCAAGGTGTCGCCGTCGAAGGCGATCATGCCCTCGCGCCAGACCAGCAACTGCTGCACGCGCCGTGCTGGCAGCGGCTGCACCTGCACCGCACGCGTCGGGCTGACCATGGCCAGCATGTTGGCTGTCACCCGCTGCGGTGTGCGCTGGTCGGCCTCCACGTCGACGGTGCCTTCGCGCACGACGACTTTGACGGCATCGTCCTGCCGCCGGCGCATGCTGAAACTGGTGCCGACCGCGCGCACTTCCGCGCCGGCCGCCATCACCACGAACGGGCGATGGCGGTCCTTGGCCACGTCGAACAAGGCCTCGCCGCGCAGCAACTGGACCTGGCGACGGGCGGCGCTGAACTCCACCACCACCTCCGAGCCGGAGTTCAGCGTCACCGCCGAGCCGTCTGCCAACGGCAGGCGCAATACCTCGCCGATGCGGGTGAGGTGATGGCCGCTGCCGGGCGCGCCGTGGTCGGGCACGGCCTGCTGCAATGCCAGCATGCCGGTGGCCGCAGCGACCACACAGGCGGCCAGTGCGGCCAGCCACCTGCCGCGTCGATGCGTGCGCCGTGAACGCGTCGCTTCCGCGCCAAAGCCCTGCCCCAACGCACGCGCGCGATCGAAATGCAGGTGCACCGCGTGCGCACGTGCATAGGCACCGCGATGGCGCACGTCTTCGGCCAGCCAGCGGTCGCGCTGCATGCGCTCGGCCGGCGTGAGCCGGTCGCCGTCTTCGCGGCCCACCCAGGCGGCGGCAATGTCGTCGATGCTGCGCATGCTCAGCTGCCGCGCTGCGGATCGGCCAGGCGCGTGGCCGGCGCGGCCTGGCCGGCACTCGGTGCGGGTGCGGGGGTGCGGCCCATCCGCGCCATCAGCAGCCGCAATCCCTTCACGATGTGTTTTTCCACAGTGTTCTCGCTGATTCCGAGCCGCGCGGCGATCTCGCGCTGCGACAGGCCATCGACCTTGCGCAGCAGAAACACCTGGCGGCATTTGTCCGGCAGTGCCGCCAGCGCTTCGCCGATGCGGCGCAGCTCCTGACCGGCAATGGCGTGGCGCTCGGGTGAGCGCTCGTCCTGTGTGATGTCCAGGCGCTCGATTTCCGCCACGCTTTCGATCGAAACAATTCTGGCGCGCCGCACCTGCTGCAGCAGCACCGACTGCGCGGCGGTGAACAGATAGGCGCGCGGGTTGGCGATATGGCCCACCTCGCCCAGCCCGGCGAGGATGGCGTAGGTCTCCTGGATGACATCGTCGCAATCGACGTTGCCGGGGGCGTGCTTGCGCAGCCAGCGCCGCAGCGCCGGCTCGTGCGGCAGGATCTGCGTCGCCAGCCAGGCGGCGCGCTGGGAATCGATGGCCGGCATCTAGGACGCGGCCGCTGACGTGCCCGCACGTCGAGGTGAGGAAGTCATTGCGTTCTCCGGGGGATTCGAGCGAATGACCTGCTCTTCAAAGGCACGATGCGTCAGCGCCGCAACTCCGCCATGCCCTCTGACGGGTGGTTCGCTGCGATGGCACTACCCGCGCAGCGCGCGCTGCAGGTCACCAGCGTGGGCAGCGATCGGTCGCTTTCGCCGACCAGGCCGATCACACCGCGACGCGGCCGCGGGGGGCCGATCCGGCGCACCTCCAGCCGGCCGCGTTCTCCGTCGACGCCCGACAACGCAGCTTCCAGCAACCCAGCCATGGCGACAGAAGAAGCGTCGGCCGGCGTGCTTGGGATCTTTGAGTCGTGCTCCAGCAACAGCAGAACCGGTTTGGCGCTGCACAGCGCGGACGTGGACACATCGGACATGGCGGTGGCGTCCTCGCTGCGTGGAAGCATCGATCGCGATCGCTGCGTGTGTGTCCAGCCTGGTGACCGCCGCCGCGCGGATCGCGGCAGACATCGACAATGTCCGCTCAGATGCGGCCAACGAAATGGCCGTTGGCAATGACCTGACTGCTTTGGGTTATGCAGGCGCGCCACGCACCAGGGGCGCGCTGCCACGCGAATGGCCACGCCACGGTGATGGGCGGCACCGTGCAGGGCAATGCGGTGCTCGACGGCCTGACCGTGTGGCATCCGGGCGCTACGATCGGTGCGAACGCGCAAGCCAATACGGCCTTCATGGGGCCGGGCGCGTTCGGTGCGGTCACCATTGCCGGCACCACGCAGGTGCGTGGCGATATCGAATTGCGCGAAGGCACCACCCCCACCCAAGGCGTGTTCTACGGCTACGCCGATGGCGCGACGATGCGCAATCCCGAGTTCGGGGCCGACCTGCGCCAGGCGGTGCCGGAAATCACCGCACGACCGGCGGGCTGGTGATGGGTCGCACCTGACTGACAGCACTCACTGACGGACAACGCACAGGCCAGGGACGGCCGCGCGGTGCAGCACTGGTTCGAGCCGCGTACGCCGCACCGTGCGCTGCAATCAGCGGCTCACAGGCACCAAGAGATAGGCACCGCCGTACGCATCGATGTGTGCGGCCTGCATCACTGCCACACCTGCCCGGCAGTCGTGCAGCAGCGCCTCGCGCCGCACTCAATCGCCCAGTTCGGCCAGACGCGCGCGCACGCTCTCCACGTCGATGTGCTCGCGCACATGCGGCCACTGCCGCGCCCACACCGAGCGCAGCACGATCCACGCACCGAACACGCCCAGACAGGTCGAGCCCAGCGCCAGCAGCAACGGATGCAACGGCGAGCCGCTGCCGGTCTGGAACAGATACATGAAGGCGCCGGAGAACAGCAGCCACACGCCGAACACCGGCCAGTTGCTGGCCAGCAGACTGGCATGGGGCCGCTCGATCTCGCGCAGCAACCGGCTCAGCGCCTTGCGTTCCTCATCGTCCGCTGTCATCGACTGGCCGCTCCAGGGGTTGATCGCTGCGCTAGATCACGCGGCAGAATACTGCCTTCAGATAGCGCGATTCCTGCACGTGCGCCATGAACGGATGGTCCGGACCGGCACCGGCCACCTTCAGGATCTGGATGGTGCGCCCGGAGAAATACGAGGCGCGCCGCAGCATGTCCAGGAATTCCTGCTCGGCGACCAGCCCGGTGCAGGAGAAGGTGGCGAACAAGCCGCCGGGCTTGACCACGCCCAACGCCAATTTGTTCATGTCCAGGTACTTCTTGAGCGCCGGAATCACCTGCTCGCGATCGCGGGTCATCTTGGCCGGGTCCAGGATCACCACATCGAACTGATCGCCGCGATTGGCCGCATCGCGCAGCCAGGGGAAGATGTCGGCCTGCACGAACTTGGGGCGTACGTTGTTGAGCTTGGCGTTGCCCTTGGCGATGGCGATCACGTCCTCGTCGATGTCCACGCCCAGCACCTCGGACGCGCCGCGCGCAGCCGCATACACCGCAAAGCCGCCGGTATTGCAGCACAGGTCCAGCACGCTCTTGCCTTCGACCTGCTCGCTCAGCCACTGGCGGTTCTCGCGCTGGTCGGCGAAGAAGCCGGTCTTGTGCGCGCCGGCCGGGTCGGCGCGGAACTTGATGCCGTACTCGGTGATCACCGCCGCTTCGGTGGTGGTGTTGCCGTGGAAATCGAAGCTTTCCTGCTTTTGCACGTGTTCGTCGGCAAAGCTGTGGAAGCGGCAGCCCGGGAACTGCTCGCGCAGCGCCTCGTAGATCCATTCGCGGTGGCGGAACATGCCGGCGGCGAAGAACTCCACCACCACCAGGTCGCCATAACGGTCCACCACCAGGCCGGACAGGCCGTCGCCTTCGCTGTGCACCACGCGCCAGGCATCGGACACCGCGTCGAGCTTGAGCCAGTCGCGGCGCAGGCTCACTGCCGCAGCGATCTTGCGCGAGAACCAGCCCGCATCCACCGGCACCGCCTGGTCGGTCTCCAGGATGCGCACGGCGATGCGCGAGTGGCCGTTGTAGAAGCCGCGGCCGACCCACTCCTCGTCCACGCCGACCACATCGACGATGGTGCCGGGTTTGGGCTTGGCGGCGGGCTTTTCCACCAGCTTCTGGAAGATCCACGGGTGGCTGGAGCGCCACGCATTCTTGAGTCGGACGACGGGGACAGGAGTATTCATCCGCCCATTGTATCCGGCTGGATTGACGTGCCTGCCCCGGGCACGCAGAATCGGCTGCAGAAGGGGAGTAGCTCCCAGCGTTGTCGCCGTCATGACGAGCCCTGCCATCAGGCGCTCCGGTGCAACGGCAACCGGCCCGGCCGGTTGTGAGCGAGACCTTCGCCGCGCAGGCGAAGGTCCGTCACCCGGAATCCACGATTTCCGTGTCACAAGGCCTCAGCCCACCGGCTGTCCAGGTCGTTTCACTTTCGGGATTCTTTTATGCAAACCATTGGCAATGTCTGGTTATGGGGCGGCTTCGCGATCGTGGTGATCGTGGCGCTGTTGGTCGATCTGGTGCTGATGCGCCACGGCGGTGCCCACAAGGTCACCTTCAAGGAAGCCACCTGGTGGAGCATCGGCTGGGTGCTGCTGGCGCTGGCCTTCAACGCCGGCCTGTGGTGGTACCTGCAGGGCAGCATGGGCGATGCGGCGGCCGACCGCATCGGGCTGGAGTTCCTGACCGGCTATCTGGTCGAGAAATCGCTGGCGGTCGACAACATCTTCGTGTTCCTGATGGTGATGACCTACTTCGGCGTGCCCGAGGAGCAGCGCCAGCGCGTGCTGATCATCGGCGTGCTGGGCGCGATCGTGCTGCGCGCGATCATGATCTTCGCCGGCTCGGTGCTGCTGACCAAGTTCCACTGGCTGCTGTACGTGTTCGGCGCCTTCCTGCTGCTGACCGGCATCAAGATGTGGTTCTCCGCCGGCAAGGAGCCGGACCTGGAAGCCAACCCGGTGCTGCGCTGGATGCGCGGCCATCTGCGCCTGAGCCCGCAATACCACGGCCATGCGCTGAGCGTGATCAAGGACGGCAAGCGCTGGTTCACCCCGCTGTTCGTGGTGTTGATCCTGATTGCGGTGATCGATGTGATCTTCGCGGTGGACAGCATCCCGGCGATCTTCGCGATCACCACCGACCCGTTCATCGTGCTGACCTCCAACGTGTTCGCGGTGCTGGGCCTGCGCGCGATGTTCTTCCTGCTGGCCGGCATGGCTGACCGCTTCCACCTGCTGCCGTACGGCCTGGCGGTGATCCTGGTGTTCATCGGCACCAAGATGATGATCATCGATCTGTACAAGATCCCGGTGCTGGTCTCGCTGGCGGTGGTGATCGTGATCCTGGTCTTCACCATCGTGCTGAGCCTACTGCGGCCGCCCAAACCGGCTCGGCACTGAGGGGCTGGGAATCGGGAATCGGGAATCGGGATTAGGGAATCGGGAACGGCAGCGCCGCGTGCGCTGCTCGCATCCAAGCGCACCGACCAATTCGACGAGTCCTTGCCTGCTCACCGTCGCGGGACCTTACGCGGTATGGATGCCGCGTAAGCGCCTACAGGGACGTACTTGCGGCGTGGCCCGCGATGGTGGGTGGGCAAGGACCCTGCAGCCAATCGGTGTCGCGCCCCAGCCACCTGAGTGATGCCACGCGAGCCGCTGCGCCAATCACCGGTGGCGAAGCTGGATTATCCCGTCGTCGGGCCTGCTTATCCCGCGCCGGACAGGCTTGTAAAACATCCGCGCGACGCCATCCGTGAAGGCATGACACCGCATCCTGTTGCCGCCGACGCCACCTCGCAAGATCGCCTGGATCGTTCCCGGGTCTTGCGTGCCTTCAACTTCAGCCTGGCCGCCGTGCTGCTGCTGGTGGCGGTGTTCACCGCCCAGGGCATGTTCGACTGGCGCGCCTGGGCGGTGGCACCGCTGCAGGCCGACGGTCTGCTCGGCATCCTCACCGCACCGTTGCTGCACGGCTCGCTCGCGCATCTGGGCGCCAACGCCGCCGCCTTGTTGATCCTGGGCACGCTGGCCGGCAGCGTGTATCCGCGTGCCACCGCCCTGGCGCTGCCGTTGCTGTGGCTGGGCTCGGGGCTGGGCGCGTGGTTGCTGGGCGAGCCCGGTAGCCGGCATCTGGGCGCCAGCGGCGTCACCCACGGGCTGATGTTCCTGGTGTTCGTGCTGGGCCTGCTGCGCCGCGACCGCCCGGCGATTGCCACCAGCATGATCGCCTTCCTGTTCTACGGCGGCATGGTGCTGACCATCCTGCCGCACGAGGCCGGCGTGTCCTGGCAATCGCATCTGGGCGGCGCGGTGGCCGGCCTGATCGCCGCGCTGCTGCTGCGCCTGCGCGACCCGCAACAGGCCAGGCCGCGCTACAGCTGGGAAGACGAGGACGAAGACGCTGCCTGGGAGATCAGCAACGCCGAACGCGACGTGCTGGAACCGCCGCCGCCACGCCAGGTGCCAGTGCTGTGGCAGCGCCAGGAAGACGGCTCGCAAAATGTAGTGCTGCATTTTCCGCCACGCGAACGGCCACCGGGGACGTAGGAGCGCGCTGGCGCGCGATGGAGCGTTATCGGGAACGCTTCATCGCGCGCCAGCGCGCTCCTACAGACCGCATATGCGTCCAACGTTTAACGCGTTGCACGCTCGCTCAACGCACGCCGCGCCAAGCCGGGATCATCTGCAAAGAACGCATCGATACCCGCATCCAGATACGCCTTCAACTCGGCCAATGCACCGGCCTCGTTGCGCTCGGTCACCGCACCACTGCTGCGGTTGTTGGCGGCCAGGAAATAATTCTCCGGGCGGAAGGTATACGGCTGCACCTGCAATCCTGCCGCGTGCGCGTCGTGCACCAAGCTGGTCGGCGTGCCCAGGCGTTGCTGCGCATCCAGTGGAATGATGCTGCGGATGTCCGGGCCGATGGCATCGGCATAGCTGGCGACCTGCTTCAGCCCCTCGGGCGTGATCATCTGCGCGTAGGTGCGCGGTGCGCTGCCCACGCCCGCATCGGGCAGCGCCATCTGCGCGCCGCCCAACAGCTGCAGCAAACGGATATTGCTGCTGCGCCCGATCTTGCCGCGCAAGTAATGCAGGTTGCCTGTCTCGAACGACTGGATCACCACCGGCACGGTCTGCGTGTAGGCATGCGCACGCAGGCTCGCCAGCACCTTGTCTTCCATCGCCAGATTCAGCGCACTGAAATAGCTTGGGTGCTTGATCTCCGGAATCAGCCCGATCGTGCGCCCGGTCGCTGCCGATTCGGCCGCGACAAAATCGATGATTTCATCGAAGGTGACGATCTGAAACTGCCCATCCCAACGCGTGCCGCGCAACTGCGGCAACCGCTCGCGCGCACGCAAGGTCTTCAATTCGGCAAGAGTGAAGTCTTCGGTGAACCAGCCTTCCATCGCCTGGCCATCGATGGTCTTGCGGGTCTTGCGCGCGGCGAACTCCGGGTGGCTGGCCACATCGGTGGTGCCGCCGATCTCGTTCTCATGGCGCGCCACCAACACACCATCCTTGCTGGACACCAGGTCCGGCTCGACAAAATCGGCGCCATCGACGATCGCCTTGGCATACGAGGCCAGGGTGTGTTCCGGGCGCAACGCGCTGGCGCCACGGTGCGCAAAGATCTGCACCGTCTTCGCCAACGGCGCCTCTGCCAACGCGGGCCCGCTCATGCCGACCATCATCGCCCCCAACACCAATGCACGGTGGAACTGCATCATGCCTTTCTCCAACAAAAAAGCAGCCATCAACACCACGGTACAACTGCCAGGCGAGCGCGGCCGATGAGCGAGGCGGGATGCACGACCTTGCATCCCGCACCTTCGCATCGTCGCATCCGCCCGACAATCACTCGACAGGTCTTGCCAGCCACTCTAAAACCATCCACGTCGATCATCACCGGAAATCAGTCAGCAGCCACAAGACCCGCTGTTACCAATCCCCAATCCCTAACTCAGAACTTCGCATCCAAGGTCAAAAACACCTGCCGCGGCGCGCTGGCATGGAACGCCAGCTGACGGCCATTCGGATCGCTGTTGGCGAACGCGGTGAGGTTGGATGCATAGCGCTTGTCGGTGAGGTTGGTCACGTTGAGCGAGAGCTTGAGCCCCTGCAGCACGCCGGCCTGGCCGAAGTCGTACCCGGCGCCCGCATCGAACGAGGTGTAACCGCCAAAGCCCTGGTCGTTGGTGTAGGTGTAGTAGCGCTGGCCGGTGTACTTGCCGCGCAGGTTGATGTTCCAGTTGGCGTAGTTGAAGGCGATTTCGCTGGCGAACATGCGCTTGGGCGTATCCACCGTGGTCTTGCCGGCGGTCGGAATGATCACCCCGTTCTGCACGTAGTTGTCGTCGTAGGTCGAACGGTTGATCGAGGCCGAGTTGTACCACTGCAGGTAGCTGGTCGGCTTCCAGATCACGGTCAGTTCGCCGCCGCGGCTGCTCACCGAGCCCACGTTGAAGAAGCGCGTGGTGCAGGCCGGCGTGGTGCCCTGCTGGATGCTGGCGCAGGGATTGAGCGAGAGCAGGCGGTTGTCGAAGGTCACGTCGTAACCCACCAGCGAGGCTTCGAAGCGGTCACGCACGAAGCGGTAACCGGCTTCCACGGTGCGCGACTTCTCCGGCTCCAGTGCGCCGACGCTGGCATCGAAGGAGGCCTGCGTCACCAGCAACGGACCACCGGCGCCGCCGCCCTGGAACGCGGCGATGTTTTCCGCGTACGAGGCGAACACTTCCTGCCCATCTGCGATGCGATAGCCCAGACCGACCTGCGGCAGCACCGACTCGCTGGCCTTGATCGAACCGGTCGCCACCGGCGCTTCCACCGCCAGCCCCGGCGTTTCGCGTGCGGTCATTTCGGTGCTCGGGCTCTTGATGCCCAGATCCACGCTCAGGCGCTCGTCGAGGAACTTGAAGTTGCCCTGCACGTAGAACTGCCGCGTGGTGATGATGTAGTTCTGCGAGAACAGCCGGCGATCGGGATCCTGCAGGAACTTGTCGTCGCTGACCGGCCCGTCGATCCAGTAGAAATTGCGCTCCACATCGTGGTGATTGCGCTCGTACCACAGCCCGGCTTCGAGATGATGCGGGCCCAGGTTCCAGCCGAGCGAGGCGATGCCGCCGGTGCGGTTGATCCAGTAATTGGTGCTGCGGATGGAGATCGGCAATGCCTGCGGCGTGCCCGGGTTGGACGCCTGGCCCGGCGACCACCAATGGCCCTGACCCTTGTTTTCGTGGTGATAGACCTGGGTGTGCAGGCTGATCGCATCGTTGGGCTGGAAGTCGCCGGCCACATAGAACAGATCGTCGTCGCGCAATGCACGGCTCTGGTAATAGGCATCGTCGATGTTGTCCACGCCGCCGCTGAAACCGCAGCGTGCCGCATTGCGCGTGGCCGGTGCACAGTACGCTGCGGCCAACGCCCGGTTCCAGTCCGGTGCGTACAGGTTCCAGTCCCAGCCCAGGCCACGCGCCATGCCGCTCTTGGACAGATACGAATAATCGGCCTGCGAGGTCCGCGAAGTGTCGGCGAACGCGGTCAGCTTGCCGCCATCGAACTGGTACACGCCCTTGGCATTGAACTGGCGCGTGGTGGTCGGCGACTCCGGGCGCGCCCACATGTCGGCTTCGGCATTGATGCCGGACAGATACGCCGAAAACCCGTTGTAGTCGCCGGTGTCCACGCGCAGGAAGGTGCGGCGGTTGGCATCGGAGCCCACCGTCTGCGACAGCTGCCCGCCGAACACGCTGGACGGATCGGCCGAGTAGTACTGGATGGTGCCGCCCAGGTTGCTGGTGGACGCGGTGCCCAGTGCGCCGATACCCGAGGCCAGCTCCACGCCGCCGAAGTTTTCCGCAATCAGGGCGCGGCTGATGTTGAGGCCGTTGTAGTTGCCGTAGGCGTTGTCTCCCAGCGGCAGGCCGTCGAGCGTATAACCCAGGCGCGTGCCGTTGAAGCCACGCAGGCTGATCGTCTGCGACTCCTCGTTGGCACCGAAGGCATCGTTGGATTGCACATTGACGCCCGGCATGCGGTTGAGCAGCTTCTGGATGCTGGTGCCCGGCGGCAACACCGGAATGTCCTGCTGGGTGATGCGCTGCACCTGACGCGTTTCGCCCTGGCCGATCACCGAGACCGCGTCGAGTTGCTGCACGGTCGTGCCGGTGTCGGCAGTCACCTCGGGATCGGCGGCATGGGCGGCCGGCGACAGCACGAGCGCGGTAAGGACGGCGGCACTTAACAGATGGGTCTTGGGCATGAGCGGCAGGGGGGACGAGTCAAAAGATGACGGCAAGCGTGCGACAGCTGTCTTGCGTCGATGCGACCGGGACATGACAGTGCTGCGACAGCGGCTGCGCATTCCGCGCCGCAGCTGCGTTGCGCTGGCATGCAGATGTCATCTGCGCGTCGTAATCTGCGCACTCATCCATCTGTGTTGTCCGAGGGTTGCTCCATGTCCGATCGCATTGCTCGCGCTTGTTCCCGGACGCTGACCAGCGTCGCCATCGCGGTGTTGGCAGTGGGATGCGGCAGTGCGAGCGCGCGCGACAAGGTGACCACGGCAGGCTCGGTGATCGCCACCGATGCACATGGCTACCTGGAAAAAGCACAGGTGCCCGACAGCCTGCGCCTGGTACCGCCACCGCCACAGGACGGCAGCGCCGCGCTCGCCAACGATCAGGCCATCGCCACATCCATGCTCGCCCTGCGCGGCACACCGCGCTGGGACCTGGCCACACAGGATGCTGCGCTGAGTTTCCCGGCGGCCGCCAATCACTTCAGTTGCGCGCTCGGCATCCAGATCGACCAGGCGCACACCCCGCACCTGCTGCGCCTGCTCGAACGCAGCATGCGCGACGCCAGCACCAGCACCAGCGCAGCCAAGGCCCGTTACCAGCGGCCACGCCCGTTCATGCGCAACGACCAGCCGATGTGCACGCCCGACGACGACGCGGCGCTGCGCAAGAACGGCTCCTACCCCTCCGGCCACACCGCGATCGGCTGGAGCTGGGGCCTGATCCTGGCCGAGCTGGCAC
The DNA here is from genome assembly GCF_001013475.1 of Xanthomonas arboricola pv. juglandis. Taxonomy (GTDB): domain Bacteria; phylum Pseudomonadota; class Gammaproteobacteria; order Xanthomonadales; family Xanthomonadaceae; genus Xanthomonas; species Xanthomonas arboricola. Next base: position 124,469 of record NZ_JZEF01000002.1, read on the forward strand.
CCGCCCAGCGCGACGCCCTGCTCGCCCGCGGCCGCGCCTTCGGCGACAGCCGCCTGGTCTGCAACGTGCACTGGCAGAGTGACGTCCTGCAGGGCCGCATCATGGGCGCCGCCACCGTCGCCGCCCTGCACGACAACCCCGAGTTCCAAAAGGATCTAGCCGCTGCGCGCCGCGAGATCGACAAGGCACGTGCGAAGCGACCTGCCACCGCCGCTGCATCGCCAGCATGCGATGCCGAGAACGCGGCGTTGCAGACGGTGTTGCCGGGTGTGATGTAGCAGCAGGATGACTCCGCCTGCGGGCTGTTGCTGACCTCGCGCAGTACAGAGAGTGTCGGACGTGCACCCGTGTATCCAGCGTGGCGCTGGCACGTTCACGGCAATCGTCGTCTCACTGCCGCCCGCACTGTAAAGACCCTTTCGCAATTTAGCTGCGCCTAGCTGATCGGTGAGCTCATGACTATTGGGAGAGCGAGTACCTGTCGCCTGTACAGGACCCCGGACGCGGACGACATCCGTATTCAACCGGACCAGCAGCCATTACACGAAACGGATCAGCAAGTCCTGGTCCGTAAGCCCTGTTTCACGAAAAAGTTCCCAAAAAATGACACGGCCGTAAATCTTGGGTTAATCTTCAGACACCCTTCAGGAAAGTGACGAGCTGGGCTGGTCGGCTCCCTTCGAAGAGGCTCCCCCCCCTCAACTGCGGCAATGCAGTTGGGTTCTACGGTTTGCAGTCGTTGTGACGGTACTTCATCAGGAGAGAGAGGAATGACACGTCCAGGGGTTCGTAGGTCTTTGTCGAAGAACATCACACGCAGCGCGTTGAGCATTGCGCTGAGCATGTGCGTTGCCGGTGGTGTGCAAGCACAGAGCGCGGTTGGCTCCATCTTCGGTAGCGTGGAGCCTGGCAGCACCATTGCCATCCAAAGCCCCCAGACGGGTGTAAGCCGCTCGGCCACCGCTGCTGCCGATGGCCGATTCACCTTCAGTCAGCTGCCTCCGGGCAGATATGTGATCACCGCAGACGGGGTCACCCGCGAGGTCGAGGTCAAGGTCGGTAGCGGCTCGCAGGTGCTGTTCGGGAAGCAAACCACCGAGTTGGACAGGATCAATGTGGTGGGTACACGCGCGCTCAATCCCATCGACGTGTCCTCGGTGGAATCCACCACGGTATTCACGGCCGAACAGATGATCTCGCTGCCTGTGGCCAGCGACGTTTCCTCGGTTGCCTTGCTGGCTCCTGGTGCCACCAGAGGCGATGGCGGCCTGGGCGACAACGGTCTCGGCAACGGCAATCTTGCTTCGTTCGGTGGCTCCTCAGTGGCCGAAAATGGCTATTACATCAACGGCTTCGACGTCACCAACATGCGTACGTTCCTGTCGTTCGCCAATGTGCCGTTCCAGGGGATCGCGCAGCTGCAGGTGAAGACCGGTGGTTATGGGGCCGAGTACGGTCGCTCGCTGGGCGGCATTGTAAGCATCGTGACCAAGTCCGGCTCCAATGACTGGCATTACGGTGGCAGCGTCGAGTGGGCTCCGGATTGGGGGGCTGCCAAGGGCAAGAACGTGCGTGACCGTGATCCGGATGCTGCGGATCCGCTCTACCAATATCGCAGCGACAACCAGTTCGACAGCACCATCTATTCGGCGTATGCGAGTGGTCCGATCATCAAGGACAGATTGTTCTTCTTCGCCATGGCCGAGGGCCGCAACGAAACGATCGATATTTTCAGATCGGTCAACAGCGAACGTCGGCGCGACACCACGCCGCAAGGTCTGGTCAAACTCGACTGGTACATCAACGACAGCAACCTGGTGGAGTTCACCGGCATCTACAACCAGGCCAAAACCAAGTACAGCACCTACGAATACAACCCGGACGCCAACGGCGAGAGCCGTTACAACGTCGGTCGACACGAAGCACCGATCGAACAGTACGAGATGGAAAACGGCGGCAAGGTCGGCATCCTCAAATACACCGGCTATTTCACTGATAACTTCACCTTGTCGGCGCAATACGGCTATCTGAGCAACCTCATTGACTCACGCCTGCCGACCGATCCGGCCGGCAGTGAGTGTCCGTGGGCCTACAGCTTCGGCCTGACTACCAGCGTGGTCGATCGCTACATCGGCTGTAACCCTGGCACGATCTCAACGGTTGCCGATCGCAATGCTGAGCCGGACGAGGACATCCGCAAGGCATTTCGCGTTGATGGCGAGTGGGTGTTGGGCGACCACCGCGTGCGCTTTGGTGTGGACCAGGAAAAGTACGAGTCCAGTCATCGCGGTCAGACCTACGCCGGCGGAATCAACTGGGCGTATTACACGGTTCCTGGCAATGCCGTGGCCACTGGCGCTTTTGCTGGCCAGCCGGGGCGGACAGTGAATGGTCAATTGGTACCACGTGGTGCGCTTTACGCGCGCTCCCGTGTCTATCAGACCAGCAGCTCCACCTATGAAAACATCAACAGCGCCTTCTATGTCGAAGACAATTGGCGAGTGACGGAAAACTTCCTCGCCGTGCTTGGTCTGCGCGGGGAGAAGTTCGAGAACAAGAACGGCGACGGTATCGCCTGGGTAGAATCGGATTACAAACTCGCGCCACGGCTTGGTTTCTCGTGGGACGTGCTCGGCGATGCCAGCTTGAAGCTGTTCGGAACCGCCGGTCGGTACTACATTCCTGTCGCCACGAACTCAAGCATCCGTGCAACGGGTGCCGAATCCACGGTCTCCAACTGGTACTTCGTCAACGGCTGGAGTGAAGCAGACGGCACACCGGTCGGCCAGGGCGCCCAGATCGGTGCGACTCAGACCAACGGCTCGCTGGTTGCGCCAAACCCGGCTTCGGTTGCATCCACCAATCTTTCGCCCATGTATCAGGACGAGGTGATTCTGGGTGGGCAACTGCAGCTGACGGAAAACTGGATGGCGGGCGCACGTATGATCCGCCGCGAAGTGAAATCGGGCATGGACGATACCTGCACGACCAACCCGTGGATCGATTGGGCCGCAGACAATGGCTTTACCGACTTTGATCCGAGTTCGGTCCCGAGCTGCTACTTCCTGAATCCGGGTAGCGACGTCACCATCAATGTCGACTTGAACGGCGATGGTGAAGTGGAACTGGCAACCCTGCCAGCCTCGTATCTCGGCCTTCCCGAGTACCGGCGCATTCACACCGCACTGGAGTTCTTCTGGGAGCGCACCGGGGAAAAATTCAATTTCCAGGGCTCCTATACATTTGCCAGAACGCGCGGCAATGTGGAGGGCTACGTCAATTCCACATTGGAGCAGGAAGATCCGGGCCTAACGCAGGACTTCGACCACCGTCTGTTCACCGACGGCACCTACGGGCCGACACCCAACGATCGCCAGCACACACTCAAGCTGTTCGGCGCTTACGCGCTCACACCGGAATGGCAGCTCGGCGGCAACCTGATTCTGCAGTCCGGCCGTCCGGTCAATTGCCAAGGTTATATCCCGCTGGACGACATCCCGCAGCCCGACCAAGGCACGCTGACCAACTACAGTGGTTCAAGTTTCTATTGCTTGGATGCTGAAGGCACGCGTGTGCTGCGTCAGCGTGGTGATGAGGGGCGGACACCCTGGACCTGGACGTTCGACCTAGCTGCGGTGTACATGCCGAACTGGGCTGATAACAAGCTGCGTATCAAGCTGGATGTCTTCAACCTGTTCAACAATGACCGCGTCACCGAGTACAACGAGTTCAGTGAAGCGTCTCGCGATGTGATCAGCCCGAACTATTTGAACGATCAGAACTATCAGACGCCTCGTTCGTTCCGGTTGACCGCTCGCTACGACTTCTAACTCGCAGTATCCGTGCCTTACATGCGATGTCCGGCCTCGTGAGAGGCCGGATTTTTATTTGACGAATGCTGCATTCATCGCTGCACGTGGTGCCGCGCCGCATCACTTGCCGATACAAAAACTCGAAAAGATCTTGCCCAGCAATTCGTCGGCGCTCAGCTTGCCGGTGATCTCGCCGAGTGCTTCCTGTGCCAGGCGTAATTCTTCGGCGGCCAGTTCGAGTTGTTCGAAGCCCAGCTCCAGATCCGCTGCGTCTGCATGCTGTTCGGCGCGGCGCAATGCCTCGACATGCCGCGTGCGTGCGGAGAATTCGCCTTCCACGCTGTCCGCTCCATCGCCCAGCGCGAGCTCGCGCAACCGGACGTGCAACTGCTCCAGTCCCTGCCCGGTCACCGCCGAGACCGCGACCGCGTCGCGATCGAGCGCTGCGGGGCCGGCCAGCAGATCGCATTTGTTGTGGATCCACAGCTGAAACGGCACCGCATCGATGGCATCGCCGATCGCATCGCGCGCGGCTTGCGGGTCGCGTGCATCCAGTACCACCAGCGCCAGGTCGGCGCGCTGCAACTCCGCACGCGCGCGACGCATGCCCTCGCGCTCGATCGCATCGCCGCCCTCGCGCAGGCCGGCGGTGTCGACCAACGTGAGTTCGAAGCCATCGAGCTGGATGGCTTCCTGCAAGGTGTCGCGGGTGGTGCCGGCGACATCGGTGACGATGGCACGCTCGCTACCGGCCAATGCATTGAGCAACGAACTCTTGCCGGCATTGGGCGGGCCGATCAGCACCGCGTGCAGGCCGTCGCGCAACTTGCGCCCGCGCTCGGCATCGCGCAGCAGTTGCGCCAGCAGTGCGCGCGCCTGCTGTAGCCCGTCGCGCACCTGCGCCCCGCCCAGCGTATCGAGCGGCTCGTCGGCAAAGTCGATCGCCGCTTCCACGTGGATACGCAGCCGGGTGAGGCTGTCGCTAAGCGCATCGACACGTTGCGAAAACACACCGTCCAAGGATCTGCGCGCGGCACGTGCCGCACGCAGGTCGCCGGCGGCGATCAGATCGGCGATGGCTTCGGCCTGCGCCAGATCGAGTTTGCCGTTGAGAAAGGCACGCTCGCTGAACTCGCCCGCGCGTGCCTGCCGCGCACCCAGTGCAATGCAACGCGCCACCAGCTGCCGCAACAGCACCGGGCTGCCGTGTCCCTGCAGCTCCACCACGTCTTCGCCGGTAAAGCTGCGCGGCGCCGGAAACCACAAGGCGATGCCATCGTCGATCACCTCGTCCTGCGCATCGCGAAAGCGCGCGTAGCGTGCCTGCCGTGGCTGCAACTGCGCAACGCCCAGCCCGGCGGCGATCTGCGCCGCCTGCGGCCCGGACAGGCGTACGATCCCCACCCCACCGGCTCCTGCAGCACTGGCGATAGCAACAATGGTAGAAGTGGAAGACGACATCGGCATTGCTCTGAGGTGGATTGAAGAAGACAAGCGCGGCGATGCAGCGACTGCGCGACCGGCAGCGGCATCGTGCCGATGCCCGGGTCCCTGGTGTATCAACGCCTCCATCGCGGCACGCGTGCTCCTGGCGACTGTTCGCACCGATGCGTCAGCCGCCGTGAATCACAGCGATTGCAACTGCGTACGCGCCTGCGCGGCGCCGCTGCCTTGCGGTTGCAATTCCAGGTAGGTGGAATAGGCCTTGCGCGCCTTGTCGCGATCACCGGCTTTTGCGTAGGCATCGCCGAGATTGAGATAGGCCACCGCACGCGATGGATCGATTTTCAAGGTATTTTCCAGCCAGCGCGCCGATTCGGCAAAGCGTTCCTGGCGGTAGTACACAAAGCCCAGGTTGTTGGCGGCCAAGGCAAAGTCCGGACGCAGCTTCAAGGCCTCGGCAAACTGCTCGGCCGCTTCGGCGTAGCGTTTTTCCTTGTACAACTGCAGGCCGCGTTCGTTGGCCAGCTGCGCGCGTTGGCGGTCGCTGCTCTTCACCGCCGTCGGCAATACCAGCCTGGCTTCGCCACCTTGCAATGTCTTCACCGTCACCGGCGCCGCAGCTGTTGCAGCACCGCTGGCCGGGGCGACAGGACGCGCCGCATCCACGCGTCCGTTGAGTGCGATCGCATCGGCAGACAGCTGCGCGGTGCCGGCGGTCAGGAACTCCTCGCCGCTCGGTACCTGGAACACGAACTCGCCGCCCTGCGAGCCGGGCAGGCTGCCGAATGCCGGGGTCTGCGCCGACACTGCCGACACCGCCGGTGCGACATAGGCCGCCAGTTCGGTGCCGGTGATCAGGCCGTCGCCATTGAGGTCGCCCTTGCCCGCCAGCGCCTGCAGCAGCACCCAGGTAAACACCGAATGCCCGTTCGGGCCGCTGTCGGCCACTTGCTGATCGGCACCGCCGGCAGTGAGCATCTGGCGGGCGATGCGTCGTGCGTTCTCGCGCAAGTAGGCGCTGGACGTCGGCCCGCCGCGCGTCAGGCCCAGTCCGCTGTAGCAGGCATCCATCACGAACAATACATGCTTGGCCTGCAGGCTTTCGGCGATGTTCTGCAGGTCGCTCATTGCGATCGCATCGCTGGCCAGCTGTTGCGGATCCGAGTCGACCGGAATGATGTAGCCCAGGTCGCGCCCGGATGCCAGCCGGCGCGTGGCGCCATGCCCGGCGAAGAACACGAACACGCGATCGTTGGCCTGCGCGCGTCCCTCGCCGAGGCGATCGTGGAACGCCGCAAGAATATTGTTGCGCGTGGCCTGCCCGTTCTTGAGCACGACCACCTGCGAGGACGGAAATCCCAACGGGCCGGTCAAGGTGCTGGCGATGGCCTGCGCGTCGTTGGCGGCATATTCGAGCTTGGGCCAGTGCGCGTAGTCGTCGATCCCGATCACGATCGCCCAGGAGTTGGCGTAGCCGGTGGTCACGGTCGCCTCGGCCGCCGCGCTGGGCGCGTGCGCCACCGAAAACTCGCGGCCGTTCCAGCCGGCGAACTGGTAGCCGTCGGCGATCAGGCGATCCAGGATCTGCGGCAGCGCCTTCACTGCACGGTCGTGGATGTCATGGAACAACACGATGCCGCGCTGCTCCTTGTTCACCTGGTCGAGCACGCGCTGCACGATCGACTCGGGCACCGGGTCGGCCCAGTCCATCGAATCGATGTTCCACATGATCGACTTCAAACCCGCCTCGCCCAGCAGCTGCAAGCCTTCGGCATTGCGCGCCCCATACGGAAACCGGAACAATGGCGCACGTTTGTCGTCCACCGCACGCAACAACGTATCGGTATCCAGCACCTGGCTGCGCAATGCATCGCCGGTGGTCTTGGACAACTGCGCATGGGTGAGGCTGTGGTTGCCAACCGCATAACCTTCTTCCATCAGCGCATGGCTGATCTTGGATAACGGCGCGAGTGTCGGCTTGCCCTGCGCGTCCAGGCTGCCAGGTTGCGGCCCACTTCGAAGAACACGCCCGGCACGTCGTAGCGTTTGAGAATGGCCACGATCTCTTCGGTATAGGCCTTGTGCGGGCCATCGTCGAAGGTCAGCACCACCGTCTTGGGCGGCAGGTCGCGGCCGAAGATTTCGCTGTCGCTGTCGCGTGCGGAAAATGGGTACGGCTCCACCACGCCATGATCGCGCAGGATCTTTTCGCGCGTGTACAGGCTGCGCAGATGCGCCACGTAGTCGTCCCACTTCTCGCGCTTGGGCACGATCGCGCGGCTGCGATCGAAGCGGCTGAAAATCTGCGTCAGTTCCTTGTTGTAACTGCGCTCGATCTCGTCCAGCGCTTCCAGATCCTCGCCGATGCGCTGATGCAGCTTCACCGCCGGCAGTGCCGAATCGCGGCCAATGCGTGCGTGCAGGTCGCGCAACACTTCGGCAAACGCCAGGCGGTCGGCATCGTAGAGATCCGATGCCGATTCGATCTCGTCCAGCACCGTGGCGATCGTCGCGAAGCGACGCGCTGCGTTCGACGTCAGCACCGTCTCGAATCGCGCAGCGATGCGTTCGCGCTGTTGGAGGTTTTCATGGAACAGCTGCTGTCCCACGCTGCTGGAGGTGGCGCGATCGCGTGGCGTCTGGGCATCGGCATCGGCCAGCAACACGATGATGCGGCGATGCCGGTCCAGTTGCTCGCGCAGCTGCGCGATCAGTGCGCGTGCGTCGTCGCTGTCGGTTTCGGCTGGCGCACCAGCGGCGGCCGGCGCAGCGGTGCTGGCAGCAGACGCTGCCTCGCCGGCGGTCTGCTTGCCGCAGCCGGCCATCGCCAGCATTCCGGCGCAACCGGCGCACAGCAACAGGCGATACAGCGGCGATGACATCACGACGGCGTCCTTGGCGATGAAGACAACAGGGCAGACAGCAACTGCGGCGACATGCAGAAAGCCCGCCTTGCGGCGGGCTCTGTGCAACTGCGCTTACTTGGCGTTGGCCTGGATGATCTTGCTCGGCTTCTCGCCGTGCTGGCGGATCATCCACCACTGGATCAGCAGACCCAGGCCGCCATTGACCACCCAATACAGCACCAGGCCGGCCGGCATGAAGGCCATCATGACGCCGAACACCAGCGGCATGAACTGCATCATCTTGGCCTGCATCGGGTCCATGCCCGGGGTCGGGGTCAGCTTCTGCGTGGCCCACATGATGGCGATGTTGAGCACCGGCAGGATGAAGTACGGATCGCGCGCGGTCAGATCCTGGATCCAGCCCAGCCACGGCGCCTGACGCAGTTCCACCGATTCCACCAGCACCCAGTACAGCGCGAAGAAGATCGGCATCTGGATCAGCAGCGGCAGGCAGCCGCCCATCGGGTTGATCTTTTCCTTCTTGAACAGCTCCATCGTCGCCTGCTGGTACTTGACGCGATCGTCGCCGTAGCGCTCCTTCAGCTGCGCCAGGCGCGGCTGGAAGCGGCGCATCTTGGCACCGGACTTGTACTGCGCGGCCGACAACGGATACAGCGCCAGGCGCAGCAACACCACCAGGCCGATGATGGCCCAGCCCCAGTTGTGCAGGAAGCTGTGCAGATGGCTCAGCACCCAGAACAGGCCCTGGCCGATGATGGCCATGATCGAGAAGCGGCTGTAGTCGACCACGCGGTCCAGCCCCTTCACGTCTTCCTTGGCGATCAGGCTGACCAGCTTCGGGCCCACCCACAGGCGCGCTTCGGTGGTCGCGGTCTGGCCCGGCGCCACGGTGAAGGCCGGTCCACGCAGTTCGGCCACGTCACGCGGGCCGTCCTGGTTCAGCACGTACAGCGAGGCCTGGTCCTTCTGCGGAATCCACGCGGTAAAGAAGTGGTGCTGCAGCAGCGCCACCCAGCCGCCGGTGATCTGGCGATTGAGGCCACCGTCGTCCATGTAGTCCTTGAACGCGCGACGCTCGTAACCTTCCTGCGGGCTGTACCAGGTCGCCCCGTTGAAGCTGAAGGAATCGGGGTTGGTCATGCCGCGGCTGAGGATGGTCGGCACCCGGCTCAGCTTGCGGAACACGTAACCGTTCCACGGCGCGCCACTCTTGTTGATTACCTCGTCCTTGATCGAGATCGCATAGCGACCGCGTTCCAGGGTGAAGGTGCGGCGAATCGACACGCCGTTGGGGCCATTCCACACGAACGGCACCACCAGGGTGTTCTGGCCCTTGGCCAGTTCGAACGCGGTGCCCGGCTGTTCGGCGCGGAAGCCGCCCACGCCGGGTACCGGCGAATGCTCGCTGGCCCAGCCGCTGGTGGCGTTATAAGGATGCGCGGCGTCTTCGGTCAGCAGGCTGACCGGCGCGGTGCCGTCCTTGGTCTGCGGAAACTGCAGCAGCTCGGCGTCGAGCACGCTGCGGCCGTCCAGCTTCAGGCGCAGCACGTCGGAGGTCAGGGTGATCACCGGCGCAGCACCGGCAGCGGCCGGCGTCGCGGCAGTCGTGCTGGTCGCCGGGACAGCGCCCGGCACGCCCGCCTGCGGGATGGCCTGGGCCGCTGGCACATTGGCCACCGGTGCCGCTGTGTCCAGATCGCGCGCAGCCGGCACCGACTGCGTTGCCGCAACCACCGGCGCATTGGCGGCCGCCTTGTCCTTGCCCCACTCCATCCACAGCAGCGCCGCGACCATCAGCCAGGCAAAAATCAGGAAAACACGGGTCTGGTTCATCGGGCAGCAACTCGCTCAGTCGGAACTGGGTTCCGGCTCTGTCGGGGAAAGGGAGGATGGGTGCATCGTCCTGGCGGGCGGCATTGTGCCGGGCGCAGCAGGCAGGGGCAATGCGCCGGCACGGCGCAGCAGACGCAGGAAGGCGTCGCGAATCTGTGGATTGGTCGCCTTTGCGGCTGCGGAGCGCGCCACAATCACGTAATCGCCGCCGGCAAGCTCGGGCAGCAGATGCCGCATGGCATCGCGCAACACGCGTTTGATCCGGTTACGTCCCACCGCACGGGTATCGACCTTGCGCGACACCGCCATGCCCAGGCGCGGCGGCGTATCGCCGGTCCGCCAGTGCAGGCTGAGCAACGGGTCCGAGGTACGACGTGCAGTATCGAAAACGACCGTATATTGCGCACGCGTACGAACCCGCGCAGAGCGAGGAAATCGCCTGCACGGGTCCGATGCGTTCACGTTAGGGACTGCCTCGGCCGCAGGGAGCGGCGCGGCAATCAAGCGCTCAGGCGCTTGCGGCCCTTGGCGCGGCGGCGAGCCAGGATCTTGCGGCCGTCGGCGGTTGCCATACGTGCGCGGAAGCCATGGTCGCGTGCTCGCTTGAGGTTGCTGGGTTGGAAAGTACGCTTGGTGGCCATGGGGCCCTCTGCATGAATGGAGACGAATAGAACCGGCAATTCTATAGGGCCATCAGCGGCCGGGTCAACTCCCCAGAGACGCTAGCTGAGGTGATGGCGGTCAAGCCCTGTGGATGGACCTGTGAATAAGTCTGGGAAAACCCTGTCCTCGGTGCTAGTCTGGCGCATCCTCTTTTCACTACCGGGCTGCGAGCACGGCGCTTTTCTGCGCGCCGCAGCCAGCAACAGATGATCATACTTTGATGGATGCTTGGCCCCGCTGTCTGGAACGTCTCGAAGCCGAATTCCCGCCCGAGGACGTCCACACCTGGTTGAAACCCCTGCAAGCCGAAGACCGCGGCGACAGCATCGTGCTGTATGCGCCGAACGCCTTCATCGTCGACCAGGTCCGCGAGCGCTACCTGCCGCGCATCCGCGAACTGGTGGCGTATTTCGTCGGCAACGGCGAAGTGGCGCTGGCGGTCGGCTCGCGCCCGCGTGCGCCGGAACCGCAGCCGGCACCGATGGCCGCGCCCAGCGCACCGGTTGCCGCGCCGATCGTGCCGTTCGCCGGCAATCTGGATTCGCATTACACCTTCGCCAACTTCGTCGAGGGCCGCAGCAACCAGCTTGGTCTGGCGGCCGCGATCCAGGCCGCGCAGAAGCCGGGTGACCGCGCCCACAACCCGCTGCTGCTGTACGGCAGCACTGGCCTGGGCAAGACCCACCTGATGTTTGCCGCCGGCAACGCGCTGCGCCAGGCCAATCCGGCCGCCAAGGTGATGTATCTGCGCTCGGAACAGTTCTTCAGCGCGATGATCCGGGCGCTGCAGGACAAGGCGATGGACCAGTTCAAGCGCCAGTTCCAGCAGATCGATGCGCTGCTGATCGACGACATCCAGTTCTTCGCCGGCAAGGACCGCACGCAGGAGGAGTTCTTCCACACCTTCAACGCGCTGTTCGATGGCCGCCAGCAGATCATTCTGACCTGCGACCGCTACCCGCGCGAGGTTGAAGGCCTGGAGCCGCGGCTGAAGTCGCGCCTGGCCTGGGGCCTGTCGGTGGCGATCGATCCGCCCGATTTCGAGACCCGCGCGGCGATCGTGCTGGCCAAGGCGCGCGAGCGCGGCGCCGAGATTCCGGACGACGTGGCGTTTTTGATCGCCAAGAAGATGCGCTCCAACGTGCGCGACCTGGAAGGCGCGCTCAACACGCTGGTGGCACGCGCCAACTTCACCGGCCGCTCGATCACGGTGGAATTTGCCCAGGAGACGCTGCGCGACCTGTTGCGCGCCCAGCAGCAGGCGATCGGCATCCCCAACATCCAGAAGACCGTGGCGGACTACTACGGCCTGCAGATGAAGGACCTGCTCTCCAAGCGGCGCACCCGCTCGCTGGCGCGTCCGCGCCAGGTGGCGATGGCGCTGGCCAAGGAGCTGACCGAACACAGCCTGCCGGAGATCGGCGACGCCTTCGCCGGCCGCGACCACACCACCGTGCTGCATGCCTGCCGGCAGATCCGCACGCTGATGGAGGCCGACGGCAAGCTGCGCGAGGACTGGGAAAAGCTGATTCGCAAGCTCAGCGAGTAAGCCGGCAACGGTCTTGACCGCCCGCTTGGAGAAAAGCGTGGAAACGTTGGGGTCAAATGCGGGAGAATCTGTGGATAACGTTGCCTCGCAGGTCGGGCGGAAAACTATCCACAGGTTTTACCGCCAGACCAGGGGCACTAGTCCAACGACTTTCAGGCGCTAATTTGTCTTTGGAAACAAACAGTTATGGTGGTTATCCGCTGAAAACGGCCCTACCATCACCACCAAGCTTTTGATTTATTCCATTATCTTTTAAAGCATAGGGGCACGGAACCACATGCGTTTTACACTGCAGCGCGAAGCCTTCCTCAAACCATTGGCCCAGGTGGTCAATGTGGTCGAACGCCGTCAAACCCTGCCGGTTCTGGCCAATCTGCTGGTGCAGGTCAAGGACGGGCAGGTCTCCTTGACCGGTACCGACCTGGAAGTGGAAATGATCTCGCGCACGATGGTGGAAGACGCGCAGGACGGCGAAACCACGATTCCGGCGCGCAAGTTGTTCGACATCCTGCGTGCCCTGCCCGACGGCAGCCGCGTCACCATCTCGCAGACCGGCGACAAGGTCACGGTGCAAGCCGGGCGTAGCCGCTTCACCCTGGCCACGCTGCCTGCCAACGATTTCCCGTCGGTGGACGAAGTCGAAGCCACCGAGCGCGTTGCAGTACCAGAGGCGGCGTTGAAGGAGTTGATCGAGCGCACCGCGTTCGCCATGGCCCAGCAGGACGTGCGCTATTACCTCAACGGCTTGCTGTTCGACCTGCGCGAGGGTCTTTTGCGTTGCGTGGCCACCGACGGCCACCGTCTGGCGCTGTGCGAGACCGAGCTGGAGAAATCCGGCGGTGCCAAGCGCCAGATCATCGTGCCGCGCAAGGGCGTAACCGAGTTGCTGCGCTTGCTGGAAGCGGCAGACCGCGAAGTGGAGCTGGAAGTCGGTCGTAGCCATATCCGCGTCAAGCGTGGCGATGTGACCTTCACCTCCAAGCTGATCGACGGCCGTTTCCCGGATTACGAGGCGGTGATTCCGATCGGCGCCGACCGCGAGGTCAAGGTTGACCGTGAGGCACTGCGCGCATCGCTGCAACGTGCGGCGATCCTGTCGAACGAGAAGTACCGCGGCGTGCGGGTGGAAGTGTCACCAGGTCAGCTGAAGATCAGCGCGCACAATCCTGAGCAGGAAGAAGCGCAGGAAGAGATCGAAGCCGACACCAAGGTCGACGACCTGGCGATCGGCTTCAATGTGAACTATCTGCTGGACGCGCTGTCTGCACTGCGCGACGAGCACGTAGTCATTCAGCTGCGCGATGCGAACTCGTCGGCACTGGTGCGCGAAGCCAGCAGCGAGAAGTCGCGCCATGTGGTGATGCCGCTGCGCCTCTGACACCGCGTTCCACGTGGAACACGAAGAGCCCGGCGACAGCCGGGCTTTTTCGTTTTGAAGATCGAGAGCGCTGAAGTCGTTGCGGTGTAAGGCTTTGGGAGGCTTGAGCGTCTCTGGGCATCCGCTCTGCACTGGTTAGGTACCAAGCTGCTCTGGTGCATTAGCCGGAGCTGCTCTGCCTTCGGGCAGGATCCTCGGAGTAGCAGCGCCGCACTATTACCAAGCCAGGGACGGTTCGATGGACGCTACTCCCGGGTAGTCAGACTTCAACGACCGGACAAGCGCACTGGTTCGTTTGCTTGGATTGACGGGCGTGAGTTGGAAGAAGAGCGATATCAAAAAAGTGGCATGAGCCTGGTGCGCTGCTGTCGCCGGCATGGATGCTTGGCCAATCTGTGATTCGAGGTAGCCCCAAGGATCAGTGAGCTGTCTCGCTCAATGAACGTACCACCTGAAATCGGTGTGCTCCGCGCAAGTGGGCAACCTACACGGGACCTGTCGAGCTACGAAGACCCTATGGGCAGGTCCAAGGCATGCACGTGGAACAACTTGCTTTTCCTCGGGTCACCAACCAACGTTGGGAAAGCTGGCTTTGTCGCAGCTCCAGTGAGATTCAGTAGTCATGCGCGCTGCGGTTTGTCGTCCAGCGAAGTAACCCGCACTGGAATTAGTCTGAACCAGTTCATCAAAAGCGAAGTGGTTCGATCCGAGCCAGGACGACAGCTACGTCTGAACTTGCGCGTTCTCAAACCGGTTTTTGAGTTATGCACATCGCGCTTTGCTTTTAAATCTATACATAATTTAAGAGCTTGGTGGTGATAGTAGGGCCAGATTTCGCCGGAAACTACCCTATGTGCTTGTTTTTAAATTACTTTTAGGTCTCGAAACCCTGTGTTTAGAACCCTGTAGAGGGAGCGACAACCTGTGGATAAGCGGGGGCGGTTGCTTGGGTCTACTTTTTATCCACAGGTTGTCCTCTGCCTGTCCCTTGGGTCGCTTCACGTCTGCACGGGCAGGATCCGCATCGATCACGTATCCTCCGCTCCGACCGGGAAGCCGGATCACAGCGCAGAGCAGACCGATCGATGCACGTAGTGCGGTTGTCCATCCATCGACTTCGTCGTTTCGAGACCGTCGACCTCCATCCCGCCAGTTCCTTGAACCTGCTGACCGGCGATAACGGCGCGGGCAAGACCAGCGTGCTGGAAGCGTTGCATCTGATGGCCTACGGCCGCAGCTTTCGTGGCCGTGTACGTGACGGGCTGATCCAGCAAGGCGCCGGCGATCTGGAAGTCTTCGTGGAGTGGCGCGAAAGAACCGCCGCGACCGGGGAACGCACGCGGCGGGCGGGCCTGCGCCACAGCGGCCAGGAATGGACCGGCCGGCTGGATGGCGAAGATGTCGCCCAGCTGGGCGCCTTGTGTGCCGCGCTGGCTGTCGTGACCTTCGAGCCCGGCAGCCATGTGTTGATTAGTGGCGGCGGTGAGCCGCGGCGGCGCTTCCTCGATTGGGGACTGTTCCACGTGGAACCTGACTTCCTGGCGCTGTGGCGGCGCTACGCGCGAGCGCTTAAACAGCGTAATGCCTTGCTCAAGCAGGGCGCACAACCGCGCATGCTCGATGCCTGGGATCACGAGCTCGCCGAATCCGGCGAAACGCTGACATCGCGTCGCCTTCGCTATCTGGAGCGCCTGCAGGAGCGACTGATTCCGGTCGCCACCGCAATCGCCCCGTCGCTCGGGCTGTCCGCGCTGACGTTCGCACCGGGCTGGAAGCGCCATGAGGTGTCGTTGGCCGACGCGCTGCTATTGGCACGCGAGCGTGATCGCCAGAACGGCTACACCTCGCAAGGGCCGCACCGAGCCGATTGGGCGCCTGCCTTCGATGCATTGCCGGGCAAGGATGCGCTCTCCCGCGGCCAGGCAAAGCTCACCGCCCTCGCCTGCCTGCTGGCGCAGGCCGAAGACTTCGCCTACGAGCGCGGCGAATGGCCGGTGATCGCCCTGGACGACCTGGGCTCGGAGCTGGACCGCCACCACCAGGCACGTGTGCTGCACCGCCTGGCGTCCGCACCGGCGCAGGTGCTGATCACCGCAACCGAAATGCTGCCCGGCCTGGCCGAATCCGGCAAACTGCTGCACCGGTTCCACGTGGAACACGGCAATGTGGCCGTGCTGACGCCCTCCGCGTAGCCGTCGGCGGCGTAGGTGGGCCGACTGGTATAATTTCCGGGCTATCCCCCTTTTCCCACGGTGCGATGCGGCTCCTGCCGCCTGCGCCCGTGTTGTGGAGCTAACGGCAAACGCATGACCGACGAACAAAACACCTCGCCCACCCCAAACGGCACCTACGACTCCAGCAAGATCACCGTGTTGCGTGGCCTGGAAGCCGTCCGCAAGCGCCCCGGCATGTACATCGGCGATGTCCATGACGGCACCGGCCTGCATCACATGGTGTTCGAGGTTGTCGACAACTCGGTCGACGAAGCCCTGGCCGGCCATGCCGACGACATCGTGGTCAAGATCCTGGTCGATGGCTCGGTTGCGGTGTCCGACAACGGCCGTGGCGTGCCGGTCGACATCCACAAGGAAGAAGGCGTCTCGGCGGCGGAGGTGATCCTCACCGTGCTGCATGCCGGCGGCAAGTTCGACGACAACAGCTACAAGGTGTCCGGCGGCCTGCACGGCGTGGGCGTGTCAGTGGTCAATGCGCTGTCCGAGCACCTGTGGCTGGACATCTGGCGCGACGGCTTCCACTACCAGCAGGAATACGCGCTCGGCGAGCCGCAGTACCCGCTCAAGCAGCTGGAAGCCTCGACCAAGCGCGGTACCACGCTGCGCTTCAAGCCGTCCGTGGCGATCTTCAGCGACGTCGAGTTCCATTACGACATCCTGGCGCGCCGCCTGCGCGAGCTGTCGTTCCTCAACTCGGGCGTCAAGATCACCCTGATCGACGAGCGCGGCGACGGTCGTCGCGACGATTTCCACTACGAGGGCGGCATCCGCAGCTTCGTCGAGCATCTGGCGCAGCTCAAGTCGCCGCTGCACCCGAACGTGATCTCGGTGACCGGCGAGCACAATGGCATCGTGGTGGACGTGGCCCTGCAATGGACCGACGCCTACCAGGAAACCATGTACTGCTTCACCAACAACATCCCGCAGAAGGATGGCGGCACCCACCTGGCCGGCTTCCGCGCCGCGCTGACGCGGGTGCTTAGCACCTACATCGAGCAGAACGGCATCGCCAAGCAGGCCAAGGTCGCGCTGACCGGCGACGACATGCGCGAAGGCATGATCGCGGTGCTCTCGGTCAAGGTGCCCGACCCCAGCTTCTCCTCGCAGACCAAGGAAAAGCTGGTCAGCTCGGATGTGCGTCCGGCGGTGGAAAACGCCTTCGGTGCGCGCCTGCAGGAGTTCCTGCAGGAGAATCCGAACGAAGCCAAGGCCATCACCGGCAAGATCGTCGACGCCGCCCGTGCGCGCGAAGCCGCCCGCAAGGCGCGCGACCTGACCCGCCGCAAGGGCGCGCTGGACATCGCCGGCCTGCCCGGCAAGCTGGCCGACTGCCAGGAAAAAGACCCGGCGCTGTCCGAACTGTTCATCGTCGAGGGCGACTCGGCAGGCGGCTCGGCCAAGCAAGGCCGCAATCGCAAGAACCAGGCGGTGCTGCCGCTGCGCGGCAAGATCCTCAACGTCGAACGCGCGCGTTTTGACCGCATGCTGGCCTCTGACCAGGTCGGCACGCTGATCACCGCGCTGGGCACCGGCATCGGCCGCGACGAGTACAACCCGGACAAGCTGCGTTACCACCGCATCATCCTGATGACCGACGCCGACGTCGACGGCTCGCACATCCGGACCCTGCTGCTGACCTTCTTCTACCGGCAGATGCCGGAGCTGATCGAGCGCGGTTACATCTACATTGGCCTGCCGCCGCTGTACAAGCTCAAGCAGGGCAAGAGCGAGCTGTATCTGAAGGACGACGCGGCGCTCAATGCCTACCTGGCCAGCAACGCGGTCGAAGGCGCGGCGCTGATCCCCGCCACCGACGAGCCGCCGATCACCGGCGAGGCGCTGGAAAAGCTGTTGATGCTGTTCACCAGCGCCAACGAGGCGATCGCGCGCAACGCACACCGTTACGACCCGGCGCTGCTCACCGCGCTGATCGACCTGCCGCCGCTGGATGTGGACAAGCTGCAGGCCGAAGGCGAGGTGCATCCCACCCTGGATGCGCTGCAGGCGGTGCTCAACCGCGGCACCCTGGGCACGGCGCGCTACCAGCTGCGTTTCGACCCGGCTACCGATGGCGCCTCGGCGTCGCTGGTGGCGGTGCGTAGGCACATGGGCGAGGAATTCACCCAGGTGCTGCCGATGGGCGCGTTCGAAAGCGGCGAGCTGCGTCCGCTGCGCGAGGTCTCGCTGGCCCTGCACGACCTGGTGCGCGAAGGCGCGCAGATCGTGCGCGGCAACAAGACCCACCCGATTACCAGCTTCGCCCAGGCGCATGCCTGGCTGCTGGAAGAGGCCAAGCGCGGCCGCCAGGTACAGCGCTTCAAGGGCCTGGGCGAAATGAACGCCGAACAGCTGTGGGAAACCACGGTCAATCCGGACACGCGTCGCCTGTTGCAGGTGCGGATCGAAGATGCCGTGGCCGCCGATCAGATCTTCAGCACCTTGATGGGCGATGTGGTCGAGCCACGCCGCGACTTCATCGAGGACAACGCGCTGAAGGTGTCCAACCTGGACATCTGAGCCACCGTCGCCCGTCGGCGCATCGCTCAGGCGCTGCGCCGACGCCTGCGGTTTTTTCAGGACGACGATGAGCGCAGATCCTTCCCCGAGGCCGGTACCGACGCCGGCCGCCGGCACCGCCCCGCTGCTGCCGCCATTGCTCGGCTTCGGCATCGATGTGCTGATCGCCACTGGCATGCTGCTGACGCTGAGCGTGGCCGGATTTGCGCTCTGGGGCATGTTCCGCGGCGTCGGTGCCGCGCAGGCCGCCAAAGCGCAGGGCCTGACGCTGTCCTCGAGCGAGATCATGGCCGCGATCGGCCAGCCCGGCGTGCTGGTGCAACTGCTTACCGCACTGGTCAGTACAGCATCACCGGCGCTGCTGCTGTACTACTGGCGCCGCCGAGCCAGCGCAGACGAACACCGGGCCTCGCGCGCCGCTGCAAGGCGTGCCTCCACCTGGGGCTGGACCGCGCTGATCGCGGTTGGCGTGTTCCTGCTCAGCAATCTGGTCAGCGTCGCGGCGTCCGCGCTGGGCATCAAACCGGTGCCGACCAACCTGCCGCTGATGGAAGAAGCCATCAAGCAATGGCCGCTGGCGCTGGTGGTGTTTGCCGTGGCGATCGCCCCGGCGTACGAAGAGTTGCTGTTCCGACGCGTCTTGTTCGGCCGCCTGCTCGCCGCCGGCCGGCCCTGGCTGGGCATTGCGCTGAGCAGTGCGATCTTTGCGCTGGTGCACGAAGTGCCCGGCGTCAGTGGCAACGGCCCGGCTGCCATCGCGCAACTGTGGCTGGTCTACGGCAGCATGGGTGCGGCGTTCGCATGGCTGTACTGGCGCACCGGCACGCTGTGGGCACCGATCGTGGCGCATGGCGTCAACAATGCCACCGCCCTGGCGGCGCTGTACTTTTTTGGCGTCGGCTGAGCGGATTGACGAAAAGTTAAGACGAGCCTGCCAAAATGTCCCCAGGGTTCAAGGGGGATTGGATGAAAGCCAAGCTGTTGATCGTTGTTGCCGTCTTTGCACTGGCGGCATGTGCCACCACAACTTCGCCGACCGGCCGCCGACAGGTGGTGGGAGGCGTCACGCAGGACCAGCTCGACAAACTCGGCGCCGAGTCGTTCGCGCAGACCAAGGCCAAGGAAAAAGTCAGCACCGATGGCAAGCAGAGCGCCTACGTGCAGTGCGTGGTCAACGCCTTGGTGGCGCAGCTGCCGCCGCAGTGGCGAGAAACCCGTTGGGAAACCGCGCTGTTTGTCGATGACGAAGCCAACGCCTTTGCCTTGCCCGGTGGCAAGGTCGGCGTGAACACCGGCATCTTCACCGTCGCCAAGACGCAGGATCAGCTGGCCGCCGTGCTCGGGCACGAAATCGGCCATGTGATCTCCCGCCATCACGAAGAGCGCATCACCCGCCAGCTCGGCGCGCAGACCGGCCTGGGCATCATCGGCGCGCTTGCCGGGGCGGCCTATGGCGACGGCGCGGCCAATGCCATCAACCAGGTCGGCGGGATGACCGCCCAGACCGTGTTCCTGCTGCCGGGCTCACGCACGCAGGAGAGCGAGGCCGATGTGGTCGGCCAGCGCCTGATGGCCCAGGCCGGCTTCGACCCTGCCCAGGCAGTCACGCTATGGCAGAACATGATGGCCGCCAGCGGCAATCGCCAGCCGCAGTGGCTGTCCACCCACCCCGACCCCGCCAATCGCATCCGCGAACTACAGGCAGACGTCAACCAACTCGAACCGGTTTACCAGCAGGCGCGACAGGACGGGCGCGTGCCGCGTTGCGGCTGATTTCGCAGCGCTTACGTACCGAATGTCGCAACACAGCATGGAAACCGTTTTCGGGAACTGAGACTTTCTGCTAAGTTTGCCGGCTCAGATTTTTCGTACAGCGTTTATTCCGCTTTTCGTACCGCCCGACGGCGGCTCGTCCGAGGTGAAACATGAAACTGCTCAACCGCAAGCAAGCCCTGTTGTCCCTGTTCATCGCCGCGTCCCTGGGCGGGGCTGTCGTCACTGATGCTGTTGCGCAGTCGGATCGTTCGTCCGAGCGCGCCAGCCGCAAGTCCAAGAACAGCGGCAAGGCCGAAGAGTTGTATCCGCAGTCCACCCGCGCCGCGCCGACGATCAAGCCTTCGTCCAAGTTGGGCAGCAAGCTGCAGAAGCTGATCGAAACCTTCAACAAGGGCGAAGACTTCCCGGCCGTGCGCACCCAGGCCGACGAGATCCTCGCCAACAGCTCGGCCAATGAAGCCGACAAGGCACTGGCCTCGCAGCTGGCCGCCCAGGCGGCGTACAACATGGACGACACCGCCGCTGCCAAGAAGTACCTGCAGCAGGCGATCGGCCTGAATGCGCTGGACAACAACGGCCAGTTCCAGTCGATGCTGATGCTGGCGCAGTTGCAGATGCAGGACGACCAGCAGGCCGAAGGCTTGGCCACGCTGGACAAGTATCTGGAAGAGAGCAAGTCGCAGCGTCCGGAAGACCTGATCCTCAAGGGCCAGGCGCTGTACCAGGCCGAGCGCTACAAAGAAGCCATTCCGGTGCTGAAGCAGGCCATTGCCGCCTCGCCCGAGCCGAAGGACACCTGGAACCAGTTGCTGATGGCGTCCTACGCCGAAGCCGGCCAGACCGGTGAAGCAGTGGCTGCTGCCGAAGCGCTCGCCGCCAAGACGCCGAACGACAAGAAGGCCCAGCTCAACCTGGCCAGCATGTATATGCAGGCCGACCAGATGGACAAGGCCGCCGCAGTGATGGACAAGCTGCGCGCTGCCGGGCAGTTGACCGAAGAAAAGGAGTACAAGCAGTTGTATTCCATCTACGCCAACACCGAAAACAAGGAAAAGGACGTCATCGCGGTCATCAATGAAGGTATGCAAAAAGGCATCCTTAAACCCGATTATCAGACATACCTTGCGCTCGCACAGTCGTATTACTACAGCGAAGACGTGCCCAAGGCGATCGAGAATTGGCAAAAAGCCGCACCGCTTTCCAAGGACGGCGAGACCTATCTGAATCTGGCCAAGGTGCTGCATTCGGAAGGTCGCATCCCGGAGGCCAAGCAGGCCGCGCAGCAGGCAATCGCCAAGGGTGTCAAAAAACCTGATGACGCCAAGAAGATCATCAATCTGAAGTAAAAAAGAAAATAAACCCCCGAAATCCCTGTGTTTTTAGTGGTTACAGGACTCGGGATTGGTATAAGCTTGGGGGTTCCTGCGGTGTCAAAGCCGTCCGAAAACCTGGGGATCATCACAGTGATCCGGGGCCCCCACTGAAAGAGCCATTGGCGCATGACGGAACAACTCGTTATCCACAGGCATGACTATGATGCCGGGAACCAGGGTCTGAGCTGGGCCCGCATTATCGGCATTGCTTTCGTAATTGCCTTGCACCTCACTGCACTGATGATGTTGCTGATCCCTGCAGTGGCGCCGAAGGCTCCGGCAGAGAAGGAGCGCACCACCATGGTCACCTTGGTGGATGCACCGCCTCCTCCCCCGCCGCCGCCGCCGCCGCCGCCGCCGGAAGACAAGCCGCCACCGCCGGTCAAGAATCTGTCGCCGCCGAAGCCGTCACCGGTTCCGCCGCCGCCGGAAGCTCCGGTTGTCGATGTTCCCGAACCGCGTCCCAGCGATATCGTCACGCCGCCGAGCCCGCCGGCTCCGCCGCAACCGCCGAGTGACATCGGCGCCAGTGTCGATATCTCGTCCAAGAACATGAACCCGCCGAAGTACCCGCCGGCTGCATTCCGTGCCGGTGTCCAAGGTGAGGTCATCCTGATCGTGGATGTGGATGCAAGCGGCAACGTGACCAATGTGTCGGTCGAAAAGTCCAGCCGCAACCGCGACCTTGACCGTGCCGCGATGGACGCAGCACGCAAGTGGAAGTTCAACGCCTCCACTGTCAACGGGCAGAAAGCCGCCGGACGTGTCCGCGTCCCGGTCAACTTTGCTCTGAACTGATCCCACGGGCCGACCACGGTCGGCCCAGGATCCTGTCTTCCTTTCGCTCCACCCTTCATCACCACACACAACAAAGGTAAGCGTCATGCTGCAGGAATTCTTTATCGCCGCCGCTGCAGGGGGCTCCAATCCGTCGGCCGCCCTGTCGCAGATGGGCTTCGAGCACTTGATCACTGAAATGACGTCCAGCCCCGGCGATTTCGCCGTGTCCTGGGTCGTTCTGATCACCCTGATCGCCATGTCCGCTGCCTCCTGGTACTGGACCGTCATCAACATCTTCCGTGCCACCCGTCTGAAGAGCGCGGCTGACCGCGTCACCACCGCGTTCTGGGATGCCCCGAATGCACAGGACGCCATCCGTGCCATGGAAGAGCAGCCGGCTTCCGAGCCGTTCTCCAAGATCGCACTGGACGCAGCGCAGGCTGCGGCTCACCACCAGCGCGCCGAAGGCAGCACCGGTGGTCTGGGCGAGAGCCTGAGCCGTTCGGAATTCGTCGATCGCGCCCTGCGTCAGGCCGTGACCCGCGAAAGCACCAAGCTGCAGTCGGGTATGACCCTGCTGGCCACCGTCGGTGCGACCGCGCCGTTCGTCGGTCTGCTCGGTACGGTGTGGGGCATCTACGGCGCGCTGATCAAGATCGGTGCAACCGGTTCGGCCTCCATCGACGCTGTTGCCGGCCCGGTGGGTGAAGCGCTGATCATGACCGCGATCGGTCTGTTCGTCGCAATCCCGGCCGTGTTCGCGTTCAACTTCTTCTCCAAGGTCAACAGCTCGGTGATCGCCAAGTTCGACACCTTTGCCCACGACCTGCACGACTTCTTCGCCACTGGTTCGCGCGTTCGCTAATCCGTAGTAAAGAACGACTTCGCAACGATTTAGACGGAGCCCGTTATGGCCTTCAGTAGTGGAAACAGCGGTGGCCCGATGGCCGACATCAACGTGACGCCCCTCGTGGACGTGATGTTGGTGCTGCTGATCATCTTCATCATTACGGCACCGCTGATGTCCCATAAGGTCAAGGTGGAGCTGCCAGAGGCCAACCTGATCCAGAAGGAAGATGCGGAGAAACGCGCCGCGCCGATCACCCTGGCCGTCAAGGAAGACGGGTCGCTGTACTGGAACGACGAGCCGATTTCCAAGGAAGCCTTGGAATCGCGCCTGTCCACCGCCGCACAGCAGACACCGCAGCCGCCGCTCAATTTGCGTGGCGACCGCACGACCAAGATGCGTACGATCAACGAGATCACCAAGATCGCGCAGGGTCAGGGCATGTTGGACGTCGGCTTCGTCGCAACCAAAGAGAAGGGGCAGTAAGCCATGGCATTCAGTACCGGTGGAAACCGCGGCCCGATGGCCGACATCAATGTCACGCCCCTGGTGGACGTGATGTTGGTGCTGCTGATCATCTTCATCGTGACCGCGCCGATCATGACCTACCCGATCGCCGTGGATCTGCCGCAGCGGGTACTCAACCCGCCACCGCAGACGACCGAACCGCCGCCGCCGATCGAGTTGCGGATCGACGCCAGCAACCAGGTGTTCTGGAACAACAGCCCGACCCCGGTCGCGCAGTTGCAGCAGAAGATGGAAGAAGTGGTGCAGGCCGATCCGACCAATCAGCCGGAACTGCGCATCGACGCCAATGAAGATGCGGAGTACGAAGTGATGGCCAAGGTCCTTGCTGCGGCGAAAAACTCGCAGATGAAGAAAATCGGCTTCATGCAGTAAGACATCGCAAGACCGCAACACAACAGTCATGACGCGACTGCAACGCCACCGGAAACGGTGGCGTTTTTTTATGCTCGATCAATCGGGTGCTTGCTGCCGCTATGTTCGACACGCACGGATGCGGCCGGCTGTTTGCCAGGACGTTGGTATCCGTTTCCCAGGCACCGGACGAGTGATGCATGCAGTGACCCTCAGGTCGTCCGCGCAAGCAAACCGCCGGAGTTGCAGCGGCAAGTCGCAACGGCACGCTTCGGGGCTTGGCCCGCCAGAGGCGTCTGCCCTGCCCTTCCCTCACTGCCGACCAGGTGTATGCTCGACCGTGCAGCACCCACGCTCATCGCACAGGAGGCAGTCATGGCTTTCAGTACAGCAGGCAATCGGGGACCGCTGGCGGAGATCAATGTCACACCGCTGGTGGATGTCATGTTGGTGTTGTTGATCATCTTCATCGTCACCGCTCCGATGCTGGCGCGGCCAATCACGATGGACCTGCCACAGCGCAGCGAGCAGGCCCAGTCACGCATGGAGCCGCCTGCACCGATCGCGTTGCGTGTGGACGCCAGCGGGCAAGTGTTCTGGAATGCCAGCCCGATAATGCTGCAGCAATTGCAGCCCAGGTTGATCGAACAGATGCGCCAGGCAGCCGGCAATCAGCCAGAGCTGCGCATCGCCGCCAGTGCGGATGCCGAATACGCGGTGATGGCCAAGGTGCTGGCTGCAGCCAAGAATGCGCAGGTGGATCGCATCAGTTTTGTGCAGTAAATGGGTGATTAACCAGCCTGGTAAATCAGCTGTAAGTCATCGATAACGATTGAATCGGGGCAGAGACCCTGCCCCGATTCAATATCCGATAACTAAGTAACGCATTGACATAATCGACTTGATTATCTCAAGCGCTGATCGATGCGCCGCGCAGTATGTCCAGATAGGCGCGCACCGTTGTGTCCAGGCCCTGATACAAGGCCTCACTGATCAATGCATGACCGATCGAAACCTCGAGCACACCGGGGACAGCGCTCAGAAAATCACCGAGATTGGCCTGCGACAAATCGTGTCCGGCATTGACGCCCAGACCTGCAGCAGCTGCACGTTGCGCTGCGTCGGAAAACAGCTTGAATGCAGCATCCGGCTGGCCGCTCAGATGCGCCTGCGCATACGGGCCGGTGTACAACTCGATGCGGTCTGCACCGAGTGCTGCCGCCTGCGCGATAGCGGGATTGTCGGCATCGACAAACAGACTGACGCGAGCACCGATCGCCTTGAACGAGGCGATCAGCGTGGCGAGGTGGGCGGTGTCCTGGGCAAAATCAAAACCGTGGTCGGATGTCAGCTGTCCATCGCCATCCGGTACCAGGGTGACCTGTTCGGGGCGGGTGGCACGACATAATTCCAGCAGACCCGGATAGCCGTCGCGCGGTGGCGCGAACGGGTTGCCTTCGATATTGAATTCGACGCCGTGCTCGCGTGTCAGCGCGCTCAGCGCAAGCACATCGTCGGCGCGGATATGCCGCTGGTCCGGACGCGGGTGCACGGTGATGCCGTGCGCACCGGCGGCAATGCAGGTGCGTGCGGCCTGCACCACATCCGGATCGTGGCCGCCGCGCGAATTGCGCAACACCGCGATCTTGTTGACGTTGACGCTGAGCTGGGTGGTCACTGCGTCGGTCTCAGGCCTGCGGCTCGCCGTCGCGCGTGGCGTTGAGGGCGGCCGCCTTGCGGGCTTCGGCGATCTCGCGCAGGCGGCGCAGCTCGACCGGGTCGATCAGGCTGCTGGTATCGCGCTGGGTATCGCCCATGCGCGAGGCGAACCAGCCGCGCGTCCACAGCAACAGCAACAGCAGTGCCACCAGCAGCGAGGCCACCAGCAACCACACGTGCGGCGTGCTGAAGGCCAGCACCAGCGCACCCAATGCCATAAGCAGAAACAGCCAGTGCATGACGAGCTCCCCGATCAGTGGCGGCAGTGTAGCGCCGCGCCCGGCACGGTTCCACGTGGGCGCGGCGATGCGGCTCAGAGCAGCGGTGACAGCAGCCGCGCGCAGGCTTCGGGCAGCCGCGAGCGCCACAGCGGCCGGTGGCGGACGAAGCGCACTTCCTGCGCCTGCTGCAGGTCGGCGTCGATCAAGCCGGCCAGCTCGGCGGCCACCGCCTGGTCGCGAAACAGCATCGACAACTCGAAATTCAGGCGAAAGCTGCGGCTGTCGAAATTGGCGCTGCCGACGATGCAGACATCGTCGTCGGCCAGCAACGCCTTGGTGTGCAGCATGCGCGGGCCGTATTCGTAGATGCGCACGCCGGCCTCGAGCAGCTCGTCGAAATACGAACGCGCCGCGTAGGTGACCAGGCGCGAGTCGCTGACGCGTGGCACCAGCAGGCGCACGTCCAGGCCCCCCAGTGCGGCCGAGGTCAACGCCATGCGCGCGGCCTCGCCTGGCACAAAATATGGCGTGACCAGCCAGACCCGATGCCGGGCTTCGTGAATCGCAGCGACCATCAGCCGGTGGATGGACTCCCACGACGAATCCGGCCCGGAGATCAGCACCTGCGCGTCGACATCGCCTTGCGCGCGGCTCGGCACATCTTCGGGCCATAGCTGCTGGCCGTGGAAGGCAGCGCGGCCCTGCCCGGTGGCGTACAGCCAGTCTTCCAGGAACACCAGCTGCAGGCTGCGCACCACATGGCCCTGCAGGCGCATGTGCAGGTCGCGGTAGGCATCGCTGCGGACCTGCTCGTTCTCTTCGTCGGTGACGTTGATGCCGCCGGTGAAGCCGATCCTGCCGTCGACCACGACCACTTTGCGGTGGGTGCGCAGGTTCAACCACGGCCGCTTGAACGGCTTGAGCAGCTGGGATGGATGGAACCAGGCAGTCTCCACCCCGGCCGCGCGCAGCGTGCGCAAGCTGCGCCGGGTCATCGCCGACGACCCCACCGCATCCATCAGCAGGCGCACCTTGACCCCGGCGCGTGCGCGCTCCATCAGCGCATCGCAGATCGCGGTGCCGCTGTGGTCGGGCTGGAAGATGTAGTACTGCAGATGGATATGGTCGCGCGCACCGCGGATGGCCTCGATGATGGCCGCATAGGTGGCCGCGCCATCCACCAGCCAGTGCACCTCGGTGGCGCTGCTGGGGGCCAGCCCGGTGGTGGACTGGGCGATCTTGGCCAGCTCGGTGCAGTCCGCATCCGGCGGGCAGACGCTGCTATAGCTCTCCATGCCCGAGCGCGAACGGCCGCGCCGCAGTCGCTGGCGTTTGACCTTCTGCGGGCCGAGCCAGTAGTAGATCAGCAGGCCCAGGTATGGCAGCGCCGCCAGCGACAGCACCCAGCTGAGCGTGGCCACGGGCTCGCGCTTCTGCAGCACGATCCAGCTGGCGATCCACAGCAGGTACAGCACGTAGGCGGCGAGGAGAAGCGCTTCGAGGTGGGGAATGGTGGCCAGCCGATCCCACGCGCCCTGTACGGATGCGAGCATGCGCGGATTCTACGGGGCGCACGCACCGCCGCGATGACCATGCGGCCAACACGATTGCCGCGCCGGGTCTGAAAGCTTCATCGTGGCGCGCCCCTGGTCGCATCGATTGAGACCCGCCGGCCGTACGATGACGCGATGGCAACTGCGATCAAGGGCCGTGGTGCGACCGGCCATCTGCCCGGACGCTTCGAAACCATCACCCAACAACCGGTGGACGATGGCTGGTACGCCGACGACGGCGAGGAGTTCGCCGCGCCGGCGCTGCGTACCCAGGTCACCGAGGAAACCGCGCGCAGCATCATCAGCCGCAATCAATCGCCGGACATCGGCTTTTCGCAATCGGTCAATCCGTATCGTGGGTGCGAGCATGGCTGCAGCTACTGCTTTGCGCGGCCCTCGCATGCCTATCTCAATCTGTCGCCCGGGCTGGATTTCGAGACCAAGCTGTTCGCCAAGACCAATGCGCCGGAGCTGTTGCGCCGCGAATTGTCGCGCCCGGGCTATGTGCCCAGCCCGATCGCACTGGGCATCAACACCGATGCCTACCAGCCGATCGAGCGCAAACGCGCACTGACGCGGCGCCTGATCGAGGTGCTGTGGGAGACCCGGCACCCGTTCACGCTGATCACCAAGAATGCGTTGGTCACGCGCGATCTGGACCTGCTTGCACCGCTGGCACGCGAGGGCCTGGTCAACGTGCATTTTTCGGTGACCACGCTGGACCCGCATCTGTCGGCCAGGCTGGAACCGCGCGCGTCCGCACCGCATGCCCGCCTGCGCGCGATGCGGGCGCTGCACGAGGCTGGCGTGCCGGTCGGGGTGATGGCCGCGCCGGTGATCCCGTGGATCAACGACCATGAGCTGGAAGCGATCCTGCAGGCCGCATCCGCTGCCGGCGCGCACAGTGCCGGCTACGTATTGCTGCGGCTGCCGCACGAAGTGGCGCCGCTGTTCCGCGACTGGTTGCAGACCCATCACCCGCAACGCGCCGGGCACGTGATGAGCACGATCCAGCAACTGCGCGGCGGCAAGGATTACGACAGTACCTTCGGCACGCGCCTGCGCGGCCAGGGCGTCTACGCGGAATTGCTGGCACGCCGCTTCGCCCTGGCCCACCGCCGCAGCGGTTTCGACGCACGCGACATGCCGGCATTGGACACGACCAAGTTCCGCCGCCCCGCTCCGCCGGCCAAGCCGGTGCCGCAGTCGCCGCAAGGCAGTCTGTTCTAGGGGCGGGGAATCGGGATTGGGGAATCGGGAATCGTAACGGCGACAGCGATTCGCAACAGCGCGGCTCTGCTGTTGCGATTCTCCATTCCCGATTCCCTATTCCCCGCCGTACAAGGCACTCGCCGACTGGAACAGGATCCAGCTGGTGGCGATGAACTTGTCGCCGCCGACCGGGCGGTTGCCACGGTGGGTGTGGGTGAAGGCGGTGGGGGCGATCAGCAGGCTGCCGGTGCGCGGGCGGGCCTTGCGCTGCTGGAACAGGAATTCGGTTTCGCCCTGTTCGAACTCGTCGTTGAGGTACAGCGTCCACAGCAGATGCCGGTGCAGCGTGTCGGCGCTGGCATCGCGTGGATACAGCTCGCAATGCCAGTAGGGATAGCCGCCCTGGTCGGCGGTGTACCACTGCAGGTTGATCGCGCCCGGGCGCAGGCAGGTACGGGCCAGGTCGCCCAGCGCCTGGTCGCTCATCTGCGCGATATCCTCGGCCACCAGCCGGTGCGGGCTGCCGTCGGCGGTGGTGACCTGCAGCATCAGCGGCGAGATCAGGGCTTGTGGATAGTGCCGCAGATAGGCCAGCACGCCTTCGAACACCGCTTGCTGCAGGCGGTTTTCCACCGCCGCCCATTCGGCCACGCCGCTGATGCGCAGGTCGCGGCTGTGTTTGAGTTCGGGAAACACGCCGCCACCGATGCGGCCGGGATGCAGCTGCTGGCTGTCGCGCATGCGTTGCACGATCGCCGCGCAATCCTCGCGCGAGACGGCGTTGTCGGTGATCTGGATGAAGTCGGGTTGGCTCATCGCACGACCATAGCAATCTGCGCTACCGCCTGCACAGCGCGTATGCGGGGTATGTGGCCTGGATCGGCGCGTTCCGCCCAGGCATCGCCGCTGCATGCTTCAGCGCTGCGGCGCCTAGAAGACAGCGCCTCAGCATGTACCACGCGCTCGCCACGCCAGCCAGTACGCCACTGCGATGGAGCTGGGTGAACTTGCGCAGCCGCAATCAGCCGCCGGCCTGCGACGCGCGTGGCAGCGCGCACAAGGCAGCAAAGAAAAACCCCGCCGTAGCGTAATGCTGTTCACTTAAGCAATTGAGTTACCGAAAATCTGGTATCAGACCTCTGGTATCGGATTTTTTGTGTCCCTTCAACAGCAGCTGTTCGACCTTGGCGATCTGTTCAACTTCTCCGACCTGAGCACGTTTACGCAGAATATTCCGGTGGAGTGGGTGGCCAGCGCGCTGGAACTGTCTTCCAAGGCCAGCATCCGGCGTCGGCGTCTTCCCAGTGATCAGGTGTTGTGGCTTGTCCTGGGCATGGCGTTGTTCCGTGACGAACCGGTGCACGAGGTCGCACGTCGTTTGAACATCTGCGCACAAGGGCTGGCCTCAGAAGATCTGTTGGCTCGCAGCGGTGTCAGTCAGGCGCGCGCGCGACTGGGCGCCGACCCGGTCCACCACCTGTTTGCAACGACTGGGGCGCAGTGGGGATGCGAACGCTACAAAGGCGATGAATGGCAGGGATTGCAGGTCTTTGCCGTGGATGGCGCGCTGCTGCGGACGCCAGACACTGAAGAACTGCGCGAACATTTTGGTTCCGGTAATACCAGCACGGACCGTCAGACACCATTTCCCATGCTGCGATTGGTTGCAC
This sequence comes from Xanthomonas arboricola pv. juglandis, assembly GCF_001013475.1. Lineage (GTDB taxonomy): Bacteria > Pseudomonadota > Gammaproteobacteria > Xanthomonadales > Xanthomonadaceae > Xanthomonas > Xanthomonas arboricola. The sequence continues at coordinate 154,795 of NZ_JZEF01000002.1, forward strand.
TGATGAACGTACGCTCGCATGTCTTGCTCAATGCCCAGCTCAGTCCGTACCGGCGCAGCGAAATTCGCTTGAGCGAGCCGTTTCTACACTCCATTCCCGACCATTCGGTCACCTTGTTCGACAAAGGATTCTGGAGCGCTGATCTGTTGCTTTCGCTAGCCAACACTGGCACTGCACGCCACTGGCTGACACCAGCACGCAAAGGCCTGGTGGCTGAGGAAATCACGCGTTATGGCACTGATGATCGGTTACTGCGCATGCGTGTCTCGCCGCAGGCCAGAAAACGCAATCCAGCGCTTCCCACGCACTGGGACGTACGTGAAGTGAGCTATCTGCATCAGGGGAAGAGAAAGTCGGTGCTGACCTCGTTGCCTGTCACCACTTACAGCACCAAGTCTGTCGCACTGCTTTACCAGGAGCGATGGGAAATCGAACTGAGTTTGCGCGACATCAAAAGCTCGATGCAGCACAACGCGACGACCTTACGTAGCAAGAAGATCGACTTGGTGTACCAGGAGGTCTGGGGGTTGCTGCTGGCTTACAACATCATTCGACGTGAAGCCGGTCAGGCAGCGGAGGCGTTTGGCAAAACGCCTTCGGACATCCGATTCAAACCGGTTTGCCAGTACATCGCAGTGCAACTCATCGTGATGGCCGCAGCCAATCCAGCTTCCGCCACAGGAAGACGCTTATCCCAGCTTCGCTCAGGCATCGCGAGCCTGTTCCTCGATCACCGTCCAAGGCCTACCCGGCCAAGGACGGTGAAGATCTCGAAGACCCGCTATCCGGTAGATCGGAAGGCTGCTCCGCCTAAGTGAACAGCATTACCGCCGTAGCGGGGTTTTTCGTTACACGCGTGGTGCAACGACGATCAGAACTTGTAGTTGACCGAAGCGGCCAGCACGTCGCCCTTCACCTTGTAGCTGCCCGCCAGACGGTCGCCCGTGGCACTGCGGGTGTCGCTGGTCGGGTCGCTGGTGAACAGGTGGGTGTAACCGAAGTTGTATTCGGCCTGCTGCGACGGACGCCAGCTCAGACCCAGCGAGACCCACTTGCGGCTCGCATCCGGCACGCGCACGTCGCGGTGCTCGGCGGTGGTCGGGGTCTGGTCGTACGCCAGGCCGCCACGCAGGGTCAGCGTCTCGCTCATGCGGTAGTCGGCACCGATCGAGGCGAAGGTGGTGTCGCGGTAGGAGAAGTCCAGCACGCTGTCGGGCTGGTTGGAGGCGAAGTCCACGGTCACCTGGTCGAACTTGCTCCAGGCGGTGCGGGTGACGTCGGCCATGATCGACCACTGCTCGTTCACGTTGTGGGTGAAGCTGGCGGTGGCGCTGGCCGGCAGCCTGACGGTGGCGCGGCCCTTGGTGTCGACGAAGGTGCCCGGCGCGGCGGCGGCCAGAACCGCGGCAGGGCCACCCGGGACCGTGAAGTCGGCATCGCCGTCGGTGATCTTGTGATCCACTTGCGAACGGTAGCTGAAACCGATGTGGGTGTTCTCGTCGATGCTGAACAGGCCGCCGAGGGGGAAGCCCACTTCGGTGCTGTCGCCCTTGATGCGCGAGTAGCCATCGGCGCTGCCCGGTGCGAAGCCCGGCACGCGGCGCGCGGCCAGCACGCTGCCGAAGTCGACCGCATTGGCCAGATCGATATCCAGACGCTCGGCGAACACCGAGGCACCGAAGGGCACGTACGGGTTCACGTCATAGGAGAACGCGACATTGAAGTCGATCGCCTGCAGCTCGGTCTTGGTGCCGTGGTAGCGGCCGACCCAGTCGCGGTCGTATTCGGTCTTGAAGCCGAACGGCACGGTCAGCGAGGTACCCAGGTGCATGTTGTCGTTCTCGCCGAACGGCACGTGGAAGTACAACGCCGGGACCGGCGCGATCATGCCGGCGTCGCCGCCATTGCCGCCGGAGACCGGGGCGCCGTTGGCGTAGGTGGCGGTGTCGGGCTGGAACTTGGCCGAGAAGCTGATGGCGCTGACGTCGGCCTGGAACAGGCGACCGTCCAGCTGGCGCATGCCGGCCGGGTTGTTGGCGATGATCGAGGCATCGTCCGGGGCGCTGCCCGAACCTGCGAAGGCGCGGCCAAGACCCTTGGCGCTGTTTTCCTTCAGCTGGAAGGCGGCGCCGTGGGCCTGGCCAACGGCGAGTACGCCGGCAATACCGACGGCCAACAGGGTGGCGCGGCTGAGAGTGGAAGCGGTAGACATAAGGTGGTGCTCTCCGGATAAAGACTGCAGTGGTCGGTACAGCGCCCGCGCCCAGCGCCAAGTGGCTGCTGGAGCGCGCCGGAGACCCCCCCCCGACATACGACGCCGTACGCAGTATACCCACCACAATTAACCGAACAATAACGAAGCACGTTTTGATCGTCTGGACAGGTTAGGGATGGGTTCAGGAGCGTGAACCCGCTAGAGTGCCACTCCGATGTTCGTCTCTCTCCCTTCCCGCAAGAAACCCACCCCGCGCTGGGCAGTGCCGTTGCTGTTCGCAGCCGTCTGGCTGGCCTACCTGTGGTCGATCAGCCGGCCCGGCGAGGCACGCAATACGCTGTGGCTGGACTGGGGCGCGCTGTCCAGCGGCGTGTCCAACCTGGGCGACTGGTGGGCGACGCTGCGCGACGGCAGCGTGCTGCGGCTGTTCACCGCGTTGTTCCTGCATGCGGACTGGTCGCACCTGCTCGGCAACCTGGTGTTCCTGCTGATCTTCGGGCTGCCGGCCGAGCGCATCCTCGGGCCGTGGCGCCTGCTGTTGCTGTTCCTGGTCGGCGGCGCGGCCTCCAATCTGGCGGCAATCTTCGCGATCGGCACCCCGGACCGGGTGATCATCGGCGCCTCGGGCGCGGTGTCGGCGTTGATCGGCACCTATCTGGCACTGTTTCCCGGCGCCAAGCTGGGCGTGGTGCTGCCGCTGGGGCTGTTTCTGGAATTCATCCGGGTACCGGCGCCGTTGCTGATCGGCGCCTGGGCGCTGCTGCAGGTGGTGTTCGCCTATATCGGCCCGGCCTTCGGCATGGTGGCGTGGTCGGCGCATATCGCCGGGTTCGTGTTCGGCATCGTGTACGGGCTGTATGTGCGCGCGGCGATCGCGCGGCGGCTGCGCAAGCGCCACGGGTTCTAGCGCGGCGGCAATTGTGCAAGGCGCACCGGGGCGCAGTGTTGCGCCGGCCGCGCGCTGCGTCGCTGCGCGGTGGCGCGCCTATAATCGCCGCATGTCCAAGCCCCTGTACAAAGTCACCTTCCTCAACCACGGCAAGGTCTACGAGCTCTACGCCCGCCAGGTCACCGGCAGCCATCTGTGGGGCTTCAACCAGATCGGCGAGCTGGTGTTCGACGTGCACGACGGGCTGGTGGTCGACCCCACCGAAGAGCGCCTGCGCGAAGAGTTCGGCAACACCAAGACGCTGCACCTGCCGATGCAGAGCATCGTGCGCATCGAGGAAGTCGAGAAGAAGGGCCAGTCGGTGATCCGCGATGCCACCACCGGCGACAAGGTGGTCACGCCGTTCCCGTTGCCGACCAAGCCGCGCTGATGCGCATCCTGGTGCCCGACGATTACCAGGGTGCCGTGCGTCACCTGCCCTGCCTGCAGCGCCTGCACGGCCACGATGTGCAGGTGCTGGGCGCGCTGGCCACCGACCCCAACGAATGGGCCGAGCGGCTGGTCGAAGCCGATGCATTGGTACTCATCCGCGAACGCACCCGCGTGGACGCCACGCTGTTGCGGCGACTGCCGCGACTCAAGTTGATCAGCCAGACCGGCCGGGTCGGCGCGCATGTGGATGTGGCCGCGTGCACCGAGTTCGGGGTGGCGGTGGCCGAAGGCGTCGGCTCGCCGGTGGCACCGGCCGAACTGACCTGGGCCTTGATCCTGTCGGCCAGCCGGCGCCTGGGCGAGTACCAGCGCGCGCTGCACCAGGGCCGCTGGCAGGCGCTGGGCGATCCCGGCCTGGGGCGCGCGTTGCACGGGCGCACGCTGGGCATCTGGAGTTACGGGCGGATCGGCCAGCGCGTGGCCGGCTTCGGGCGTGCGTTCGGCATGCAGGTGCTGGTGTGGGGCGGCGAGGCCTCGTGCGCACAGGCCGCGCGCGATGGCTTCGACATCGCCGCCAGCCGGCAGGACCTGTTCGAACGCAGCGATGTGCTGTCGCTGCATCGGCGCCTGACCGCGCAGACCCGCCACCAGATCAGTGCGCAGGATCTGGCCTGGATGCGCCCGGATGCGTTGCTGGTCAACACCAGCCGTGCCGAGCTGATCGCGCCCGGCGCATTGCTGGCCGCGCTGGATGCGGGCCGGCCGGCGCAGGCAGCGGTGGATGTGTTCGAGCGCGAGCCGGTGCTGGATCCGCGCGACCCGCTGCTGCAGCATCCACGCGTGCTGGCGACGCCGCATCTGGGCTACGTGGAAAGCGACAGCTATGCGCTGTACTTCGAAGCGGCGTTCGACAATGTGCTGGCGTTTGCCGCCGGTGCGCCGCGCAACCTGGTCAATCCCGAGGCGTTGGCGATTGCGCGATAGCGCGTGGTTGACGCGGTGGTGATCGTGCGACTGGCGAGGCTTGTCGCGACCGGGCTCGCTCCTACAAACGCCTCGGGGTCCAAACCCGCCGGCGCTGTGGTGGCCGGGTGATCCAGGGATGCGTGCAGGTGGCGTCGCAGTGCCGACGCGTAGCGATCGGGCCTGGCGCGCAGCGGGTGATTGACCCGCTGCGCTGTGGCCGGATTACTTGACCGGTTCGGCCGGCGCCGCTGGTGCGGCTGGCGGCGCGGGCTTGGCCTTTTCAGCCGGTTCGCTCGGCTTGTCGGCAGGCTTGGGCTTGTCGGTCGCGGCCGGGCGCGCGGCGGCCGGCTTGGGCTCGGCCGCGGTCTTGGCGGCCTTGGCCTTCTGCGCTGCCTGTGCCTTGGCCTTGCGCGCGGCTTGCGCCTTGGCCGCCGAGCCGGGCTGCTTGAGCTCGGCCAGCGCGGAGGCGATCGGGCCATCGCCCGGCAGCACGTCGCCGGCGCTGTAGCCCTCCTCGCCTTCGGCATCGCCACGCAGATGGCCCGGCAGCGTGGCTTCGCTGAAGTCGGCCAGGCTGGCCGGCACGTCGGCGTCGCCCGGTTGCGGTTCCGGGGTGAGCAGCACCTCCGGCACGATGCCGCTGGCCTGGATCGACTTGCCGCTGGGGGTGTAATAGCGCGCGGTGGTCAGCTTGACCGAGTCGCCGTTGTCCAGCGGCAGCACGGTCTGCACCGAGCCCTTGCCGAAGGTGCGGCTGCCGATGATGCGCGCGCGCTGGTTGTCGCGCAGCGCGCCGGCCAGCACTTCCGAGGCACTGGCCGAGCCGGCGTCCACCAGCACCACCACCGGCGCGCCGCCGAGCAGATCGCCCGGGGTGGCGTCGAACTTGGCATCGCTGATGGAGATGCGCCCGCGCGTGCTGACGATGTTGCCCTTGTCGAGCAGATCGTCGGCCACCTGCACCGCCGAGGTCAGCAGACCACCCGGGTTGCTGCGCAGGTCCAGCACCAGGCCGCGCAACTTGCCGCCGGCCTGCAGCTGCTTGAGGTTCTTCTGGAAGTCGGCACCGGTGTCGGCCTGGAAGGTGCTGATGCGGATATAGCCATAGCCCGGTTCCAGCAGCTTGCTGCGCACGCTGGCCACGCGGATGGTCTCGCGCTGCAGGGTCACATCGAATGGCTTGGGCGCCTTGTCGCGCACGATGGTCAGCACGACCTTGCTGCCGGATTCGCCGCGCAGCGGCTCCATCGCCTTGCTGGCGTCGATCGGCTTGCCGTCGATGGCCACGATGACGTCGCCGGCGCGGATGCCGGCGCGTGCGGCCGGGGTGTCGTCGATCGGCGCGATCACCTTGAGCGTGTTGTCCTGCTGCTGCAGCAATTCCACGCCGATGCCGTCGTAGGCGCCGGTGGCCTGCTCGTCGAAGGCTTCGGCATCTTCCTTGTCGAAATAGGTGCTGTGCGGGTCCAGGTCCGAGAGCAGGCCGCGCACCGCGGCGTGCATCAGCTTCTTGTCCTCGACCGGGTCGACGTAAGCCTGCTTGACCGCGTTGTACACCGCCACGAAGCGGCGGATCTCATCCAGCGGCACCTTGGAGACGGCGGCTTCGTTGGCCTCCGGATCGTCCGCAGTGGCCTGGGCGGCGGCGGGACTGGCTTTCTGCGCCCAACCGGGTGAGGCGAACAACGCCAGCGACAGGGCAACGGACAGGACGGCTACGCGCATGAAGCACTCCGACAAAGAGATAAGACGCCCCGCAACGGAGCAGCCTGGATTATGCGCGAAGCCGCGGTAAATCCGCGTTGACTTGGCAGGGCCAGGTATGGCGGCGGTCATGCACCGGCACACGCGAAGCGTGCGCGTGCGCTCAGCGGCGCTGCAACCAGCTCGACGGATCCACCGGCTGCCCGTTGCGACGCAGTTCGAAGTACAGCGCCGGCACGCCCTGCCCGCCCGAGCTGCCGACCTTGGCCACCGCTTCGCCGCGCTTGATCGACGCGCCGGCATCACGCAACAGCGTGTCGTTGTGCGCGTACAGGCTCATGTAGCCGTTGCCGTGGTCGACGATCAGGATCATGCCGTAGCCGGTCATCCAGTCGGAGAACACCACCGTGCCATCGGCCACCGCGGTGACGGTGCTGCCCTTGGGCGCGCCGATCAGCACGCCCTTGCTGGTGTGGCCGTCGGGCAAGGTGGCGTTGAAGCGCGCCAGCAGGTTGCCCGCCACCGGCCAGCTCAGGCCGCCGACCTTGGGCGCCGGCGCACTGGCGATGACCTTGGGCGGGGTCTTGCCGGGACGCTCGGGGCGCTCGGTCTTGCTGCGTTTGGCCTGCGCGGCGGCTTCGGCGGCGGCGCGTTTGGCGGCCGCGCGCCGTTCGGCCTCGGCCTTGGCGGCGGCCGCGCGCAGGTTGGCGAGCAGTTGCTCCAGCGATTTGGCGTCCTGGCCCAGGGCTTTTTCGCGCTCGGCGCGCTGTTTGTAGCGGTCGTCCAGCTGCGCGACGGTTGCCGCCTGCTGCGAGCGATCCTTCTGCAGCAATGCGGCCTGCGCCTTTTGCTGCGCACGCGCCGCATCCAGTGCCTGGCGACGGTTGGCGATGTCCTGCTCCACCTTGGTGAGCGCATCCAGCTGCGTGGTCAGTGCCTGGATGCGCTGCGCACGCGCGTTCTGCACGTAGCGATGATCGGCCAGCATGCGGGTGGCATCGCCCACGGTGTCCTGCGATAACAGCACCTTCAACGGCGCATTGCGGCCGACCTGGTCGGCAGCGCGCAATAACGCGGCCAGCTGCACGCGCTGGTTCTGCAGGCCGCGCTGCAGCTGCGCACGGTCCTGCTGCAGCTTGCCCAGGTGCTGTTCCTGCTCGCGCATCGCCGTTTCGGTCTCGCTCAACGCACGCGAGGTCCGGGCCACCTTCTCATCGGCCTGGCGCAGTTGCTGGGCGGCGTTGCCGCGCTTGCCCTCCAGCTCGCGGCGGTCGGCGCTGATGGTCTTGAGTTCGTCGCGCAGCTGCTGCAGTTTGCGCTCGGTTTCGCGCTGGCTTTGCGCACCGGCCGCGGTGCTGCCCAGCAGCGTGCAGGCCAGCACGGTCGCCGCCAGCCACGCGCGGGAGCGGCTGGTGGCGGGGGCGGACGGCAGGCGCGATCGCGGGGCGGGCGACAGGGGCAACGAAAGGTCCAGTGACTTCAGGCAGGTGCGCGATTGTAGCCAAGCATGGTGTGATCGCCGCCACGCCCAAGACAGCCGCCGCCGCGCAAGGTTCAGCATGAAGCCCCAGCATCTTCTTCTGGCATTGTCCCTGGTCTGCACAAGCGCCTGGGCCGACGAGGACATCAGCAAGGTCAACGGCCGCATCAGCGCCGAGGCCGGCAAGGTCTATGGCGGGCTGGACACCGTCAACGGCTCCATCGAGGTCGGCGCCGGCGCGCAGACCCGGAGCGTGGAAACGGTCAACGGCAGTATCCAGATCGGCGACAACGCCCGCACCGGCGATGTCTCCACGGTCAATGGCGCGATCACGCTGGGTCAGAAGGTGGTGGTGTCCGGCGGGCTGGAGACGGTCAACGGCAGTGTGCTGGTGGAGCGCGGCAGCCGCATCAGCGGCGGCGTGGAAACCGTCAACGGCAGCATCGGCCTGGTGGAAACCGAGCTCGGCGAGGGCATCGAGACCGTCAACGGCGACATTACCGTCGGGGTGCGCTCGCATGTGCGTGGCGGGATCGAGGTCACCAAGCCGAACTTCAGCTTCTCGTTCAAGCCTGCGCGCAAGCCGCGCGTGGTGATCGGCCCGGATGCGGTGGTCGATGGCCCGCTGGAGTTTGAGCGCGAGGTCAGCCTGTACGTGCACCGCACTGCGAAGATCGGTGCCGTCACCGGGGCCACCGCGCGCAGCTTCGACAGCGACGTGGCGCCCAAGGACTGACGCGCTCACCACGGGCCCAGCGCCTAGAATCGGGGGATCTTCGCCGCACGAGGAGTTCCGATGCCCCGCAAGATCCTGTTGTGCCTGGCCGCGACGCTGGCCCTGGCCGGCTGCAAGCGTGAACCCGCCGATGCGCCGAGCGCGCCCGCCGCGCAGGCACCGGTCGACAGCGCGCCCAGCACGCCGGCCAGTCGCCACGCCTTCTCGCCGGAGCTGACCAGCGGCGACTTTGCCGAGCTGGTCAAGACGCTGGCCTCGGACGAGTTCGAGGGACGCGGCCCCGGCACGCCGGGCGAGGAGAAGACCGTCACATACATCCGCGACCAGATGCAGCGCATCGGCCTGCAGCCGGGCAACGGCGACAGCTGGTTCCAGGACGTGCCGATGGTGGAAACCACCGCCGATGCGGCCACCGCACCCAGCCTGCGCAGCGGCGAGCAGACCCGCACCCTGGCCTTCGGCACCGACATCGTGGTCGGCACCCGCACCGGCCAGGCCGAGGTCAAGCTGGACAACAGCGAGCTGGTGTTCGTCGGCTACGGCGTGGATGCGCCCGAACAGCAGTGGAACGATTACGCCGGCCAGGACTGGAAGGGCAAGACGGTGGTGATGTTCGTCAACGATCCCGGCTTCCACACCGGCGATGCCAAGCTGTTCGACGGCAAGCGCATGACTTACTACGGCCGCTGGACCTACAAGTTCGAGGAAGCCGCCCGCAAGGGTGCGGCCGCGGCGCTGATCGTGCACGACACCCCGGGCGCCAGCTACGGATGGGACGTGGTCAAGAACTCCTGGGCCGGCCCGCAATACGACCTGCCGGCCAAGGACGATCCCGATCCGCGCCTGCCGGTGCAGGGCTGGATCAGCGCCGAGACCGCCAAGCAGTTGTTCGCCAATGCCGGGCTGGATCTGGCGCAGGCCTACAAGGACGCCAGCAAGCGTGGCTTCAAGCCGGTGCCGTTGAAGGCCAGCTGGTCGGTGGACCTGAAGAGCGCGATCGCGGAGAAATCCTCGCGCAACGTGGTCGGCGTGCTGCCGGGCACCAGCCATGCCGACGAGGCGGTGCTGTATATGGCGCACTGGGATCACCTGGGCAAACATCCGGGCGAGAGTGGCGACAACATCTATAACGGCGCGGTGGACAACGCCACCGGCGTGGCCGGCATTCTCGAGATTGCCGACGCGTTCGCGCACCAGGATCCCAAGCCGGCGCGGTCGGTGGTGTTCGTTGCGGTGACGCTGGAAGAATCCGGCCTGCTCGGTTCCAAGTACTACGTGGCCAACCCGAGCTTTCCGCTGGACAAGATCGCGGCGGTGATCAACCTGGATGCGATGTCGGTGGCCGGGCGCGCACGCGATGTCACCGTGGTGGGCATGGGCAGTTCGGAGCTGGAAGACATCCTCAAGCCGATCGCCGCGATGCAGGGCCGCACCCTGCATGCCGAAGCCACGCCGCAAAGCGGCTCGTATTTCCGCTCGGATCATTTCAACTTCGCCAAGGCCGGTGTGCCGGCGCTATATGCCGATGGCGGCGAAGACCTGCGCGAGGGCGGTACTGCGGCCGGGCGCGCGGCTGCCGAAGACTATGGGCGCAATCGCTATCACGCCCCGGGCGACGAATACGATGCGGCCAGCTGGAAGCTCGATGGCACCATCGAAGACCTGCAGGCGGTGTATGGCGTGGGCAAGGAGGTGGCCGCCGGCCAGCGTTGGCCCAACTGGTATGCCGGCAACCCGTTCAAGGCTGCGCGCGATCGCATGATGGCCGGCAAGCCCGCTGCGGGTGCCGCGGCAGCGGCGCCTGACGCCGAAAAGGACGCCGCTGCCGAGGGCAAGAAGGCGGCGCCGGCGCGTTGAACGACGCCAGCACCGCATGCGATGGCATGCAGCCGATACATGGCGTCGCGATGCGGCCTGCAAGGTGAGCGGCAGCGGCGCGCCCGCGTATCGCGATCAACACAAAGGGCCTCCTGTTGGAGGCCCTTTGTGTTGGTTCGTCCTGATCGTGGCGGTTGCGGACGAGGTCACGATCCGTGTCAATGCAGTGCATCGATGCGTCAGATCATGTGCCACATCCCACTGAAGTATGTCTCTTGGTCGGTGCTCTTCTGAGAGAGGATGCCACCGGCCTGGGAGAGGCCTTCAATCGTGCTGCCGACAACGCGTTGCCATCAACGCGGCGCATTGTCGGCGCGTCACCGACTCCGGGATGCGTTGGTCAATCGTTATCCACGCTCACCACGTGCCCGTCTTCCGGGTCGACATGCAGATCCACCTTCTGCCCACCGCGTTGCTCGGCATCGGCCTTCCACAAGCCGTCTTCGAACTTGAGGTCGTGCACGTTGGAATAGCCGCCGGTCGACAACGCGGCGCGGATATCGGCCTCGCTCAGTTTGGAGGTGGTCTGGTCGCCATACACGCGGCCGGTCACCGGATCGATACGCACATCCACATCCTTGCCGTCGCCGCTGCGTGCGTCGGCGGTCCACACGCCATGTTCGAACTTGACGTCGTGCACCTTGGTATAGCCCTTGTCGGTCAGCATGCTGGTGACCTCGCGGGCGGTCAGCGCCTTGGCCGGCTTGTCGGCGGCGGCCTGCGCAAACGCGCCCTGCGCTGCCAATGCGAGTGCGCCGATCAGCGCGGTCTTCATCAGTCGATGTGCCATGTGATTCTCCTGCAGTGAAGTACGCCCATGCTGGACGCGGCTTTATCGCTGCCAGGTGAATGGCCGTCAGAAGCCGCAGCAAGAGTTCAGTGAGCTCAAGCTTCGGTGATGATGCGCTCGGGGGTGCACCTGATGCCGCAAGCACGTTCATCAACGGGTGTTTGCGGCGTTGCAGCGCAATGGGCACGCAGTGTGCTTCAGAGCGACGTGAACATTGTCACCTCGAGACGGTCTTGTTCTGCCTGTCATCCAAAGATGGCCATTACGAAAGATGCAAAAAAAAGCGAGCCGCCTTGCGGCGGCTCGCGTGACTCAACCCATCTGCCTCAGATTACGGAATGGCGCGTGTGGCGCGCACCGCCTGCGGCGAGAGGATGGACATTTGCGGCTTGTCGGTGCCGTCCTTGTTGGGATGCACGCTGTACTGATAGCTGACATTCCACCACGAACCGGCAGCCCACCAGGTCCAGCCCGACCAGACATCTGCATTGGCATCGATATAGCGGAGCATGCCGCGCAGTGCTTCATTGCAGACGGGGTTGTTGGCGGTGCCGAATTCGCCCAGAAACCCGCGCCTGTGGTTGGTGCGCAGCCACTCGGTGAAACTACGTAGACGCTCGACACCGATGGTGGCACTGACGCAGACATTGGTGGTGCCGCTGGAATCGGCATCCAGGTATTGATGCACCTCGAACGCGTAGCGATTGAGCGGATCGTAGATCGAGACCAATGCGGTTGCGTTGGAATAGCCATCGTTGGTGGGCGAATACCAGCTGTGCGCACCGGTCCATAATGCGCCGGGCACCAGAATTAGGTTGTTCGCACCGGTGGCACGAATCGCATTGATGCCTGCCTGTGCAGTGGCAGCCCAGGCGCTGGCGGAGACGCCATTGGGCTCATTCATCAGCCCGAAGATCACCGCATTGTCGCTGGGAAATGCCAGCGCAAGGCGGCGCCACAAGTCGGCGAATGTCGCGATCGGCACTTCGTCGCCACCGATCTTGTAGCCGTAGTATTTGCCGTAATTGTGGATGTCCAGCACCAGATACATGCCCGATGCCTTGGCGCGTGCCACGGCTTGCTGCACCAGGGCCAGTTGGGTCGGATCCAGTTCACCGCGTGCGCTTGGTTGCAGGCGTTCCCACAGCACCGGCAGGCGGATCGTGTTCATGCCGACGCCGGCGAAATAGGTGTAATCGCTGGCCGAGGCATACATATAGTCCTTATTGAGGACGCCGGGTTTTTTGGACGATGCGAATTCGGCGCCAGATAAATTGACGCCGGCATACGTCAGTGCGCGTGTTTGTGCGTAGACGGGTGCGAATGTGCCGAACAGAATGCAGAGCAGGGCGCAGCGGAAAACGGTGCGCAGCGTTTGAGAGACAGCAGACATAAAAACAACTCCTTCGACGACGGGGATGGTGTGTCGCAGCGGTTTGCGTGCGATCTGCGCGAGGTGCGCCACACCTGTCGTAACCAATGCATCTGCCGTGCCGAAATGCCCACCACATCGAATGTGAATTAAATGTGTAGGCTGGGTCGCAGTCACTTACCGCAAGGGTCACGTTCTGGAACAGCACGCTGTGACGCGCCGCGTTGCAAAGCGGTCGCGCACGCTTGTCGACACCGCCATCGCATGCATGGCGCTGTCGAAAAATCGGCGAATGGATGCGCTCGCCGTCAACGGTGCGACGTCGGATCACTGACGCTGCACCGCTGTTGCGCGCGCGCACGTAGCGAGCGCTAGAGCGCGCGCTGAGTGCTGGCGTTTTATTGCGTGAGGACTGTGCCCACCGCGGCTGGGCGCGGCTGCTGCCTGGCATCGGCATGTACCGGGCGTACATGCGTGAGCTGGGTGTTTGCTCCGCAGCGTGCGACGGTTGCCCATCGCACGCTGCTTGCTCCGACTAGTGGGTGATACGTTTTGCGCGTGCGCTCAGGATCGACATCTGCGGCTTGTCGCGGCCCTGCGCATCGGGCTGCACGTTGAAGGGGTAGCTGCGGTTCCACCATGCGCCAGCGGCCCACCAGGTCCAGCCCACCCACACGTCGCGGTTGGTTTCCAGGTAGCCCAGCATGCCGTTGAGTGCGCTGTTGCAGGTGGCGTTGTTGCCGGTGCCGAACTCGCCGAGAAAGCCTTGCTTGTGATTCAGACGCAGCCATTGGGTGAAACTGCGCAGGCGGTCGGCACCGGCGGTGCTGCTGACGCAGCCGGCGCTTGTGCCGCTGGAGTCCGTATCCAGGTACTGATGCACTTCGATGGCGTAGCGATTGAGCGGGTCGCGAATGGAGGCCAGCGCCACTGCGTTGGACTGGCCGGCAACGGTGGAATACCAGCTGTGCGCGCCACTCCATAGCGCGCCGGGCACCAGGATCAGATTGTTGGCACCGGTCTTGCGGATGGTGTCGATCGATGCCTGCGCGGCATTGGCCCATGATTGCGGATTGATGTCGTAAGGCTCGTTCATCAGCCCGAAGATCACGCTGTTGTCGTTCTTGAAGGCGATCGCCAGGCGTCGCCACAGATCGTTGAAGGTGCTGATCGGCACGCGCGCGCTGCCGATCTTGTTGCCGTAATACCTGGCGTAGTTGTGGATATCCAGAATCAGGTAAATATTGGCGGCTTTTGCGTTGGCCACGGCCTGGCGGATCAGCGCCAGCTGCGCCGCATCCAGCTCGCCGCCAGCCTTGGGTTGCAGGCGCTCCCACAGGATCGGCAGCCGGACGATGTTCATGTGTTTACCGGCGAAATAGCGGTAATCGCTGGCAGCCGGATACAGGTAGTCGACATTGAGCACCCCGGGCTTTTGCGAGGATTTGATTTCGGCACCGGAAAGATTGACGCCTGCGTACTTCAGGCGGTTCTGTGCGTGTGCGAACGGCACACCTGCAAGCAGCACGATGACAAGCAGCAGCAATGACAACGCACGGCTGGACAGCCGGCGCGTCGGAGTAGGGGAGGGCAGCATGGGTGACTCCTGAAACATTCGCGGGGGAGATGCATTGCCCTGGCGTGGACCTGCCACGTGCATGACGACACTGCATCGCGTTTCACCCTAAGCGCATCGAGACATTCAAACTACGAATGCGAGCTATCACTTAATTCGAGCTGTGAGCGACTTCGCAGTTATTGCCAAACATGCACATGCTTTGTTGTGGTAAAGCGACACCGCGCGGTCACTCGCGTTGCATGCCGGTTGCAATCTGCGCCGAATGGCTGCGGAAATGCGCCGCATCCCGCATCGCTGGCCGGCCGTGGTGCGATCGCAACGCCGCAGGTTGCTGGCGTCGCACGCGCGGCAGCGATGCACATCGCAATTGCGACATGCGCCGCACTGCGCGGGGAATTATCAGAACCCAACGCGCGGCGCAGCACACGCAATCGCCACCGTGCTGCTGCGCGATCAACACGCATGCACGTGCAAAGTCACCTGGTGCGATTGCGGAACTTCGGCACTTGCCAAGTGCAGCGCGCGATAGGTGTGGGCTGCGTCATGCTTTCCGCAGCGGGCAGCCAGTGCGCCTGCTGCAACCTGCAACAGGCAGATGGGATTGCGGCTGCGATGGATGCAGCGCGCGGTCTGCAATCTTCGGTGGATGTCATCGGTGACACGGGGCAGGACAACGCGGATGGCGCGCAAAAAAAACGGTGGCTGCAGCAACCGCTGCGACCACCGTGATCGACCTTCCCGCGCGGCTTACTTGGTCGCGCGGCGGGCGTACTTGCTCAGAATCGACATCTGCGGCTTGTCGCTGCCGTCCTTGCCCGGCTGCACGGTGAAGAAATATTCCGGCTTCCACCAGGCGCCAGCAGCCCACCAGGTCCAGCCCAGCCACACGTCACTGTTCTTTTCCATGTAGGTCAGCATGCCTTCCAGCGCCTGGTCGCAGACCGAATTGTTGGCGGTGCCGAATTCGCCCAGAAAGCCCTTCTGCTTGTTCTCGCGCAGCCATGCGGTAAAGCCGCGCAGCTTTTCCTCGCCGACTGTGGCGCTGGTGCACACCGGCTTGGTGCCGCTGTAGTCGTTGTCCAGATATTGGTGCGCTTCGAAGGCCAGGTTATTGCCCGGGTCCTTGAGGATTTCCAGCGCCTTGGCATTGGAGACGCCATAGTTGGAGCTGCGCCAGCTGTGCGCGCCGCTGTAGGCGGTGCCCGGCACCAGGATCAGGTTCCTGGCGCCGGTCTTGCGGATCGCGTTGATCGCACCTTGCGCCGCGCTCGCCCAATCGGTGGCGGAAATGCCGTTGGGCTCATTCATCAGCCCGAAGATCACCGACTTGTCGTCCTTGAATTCAAGCGCCAGCCGGCGCCACAGATCTGCGACCGCGGCGGTGGGCACCTCGCTGCTGCCGATGCGCTTGCCGTTGTACTTGGCATAGTTGTGCACATCCAGGATCAGGTACTGCTTGTTGGCCTTGGCCGCATCCACCGATTTCTTCAGCAGCGCCAGTTGCGCCGCATCCAGATCGCCGTTGAGCTGTGGCTGCAGGCGTTCCCACAGGAACGGCAGGCGAATCGTATTCATGCCCTTGCCGGCGAAATAACTGAAATCCGACGCGGCCGGATAGGTGTAGTCCTTGAACAGGGTGCCGGGCTTCTTGCGTGAGTTGAACTCGGCGCCGGACAGATTGACGCCGACATACTTCAAACCGCTGGATTCCTTTCCAGGGCGCGCAGGCTCCTTGGCGTGCGCCAGCGGCAGTGCGGCCAGCAAGGTCAGTGCGAGTGCGGCACTGCGCAAGGATGGGAGCTTGGGGGGAGAGCGGAACATGGAAGCCTCCTTCGGCATCGACGTAGGCGGCCGCGGGGGGAGGGCACGGCCAGCAGGGATGGTGCAGCGCAGGATGGTGGTTGGTCAGCGTAGAAGCTCCGGCGTTAGCGCGCCATTCACGCCGGCAAACGCCGATTTGATCGTGCGCAAACACCTGCGGGGTGCACCATGCCGCTGCGGTCGCGTCCGCAACCCGGCAGGCAAGACGCACTGTCGCAGGAGTGCGACAGGCGCCTGTCTTAAGCTAGCGCCACCCTTTTTTAGTCTCCCGCACTGTCGCGGGGGACGTCACATCCTGGAGTCTCCCCATGAGCCAAGCCCACGCGTACGCCGCCCAAACTGCCGATCAGCCGCTTGCACCGTTCGTGTTCGAACGGCGCGCGCCCGGCCCCAACGATGTGCAGATCGATATCGCCTACTGCGGCGTGTGTCACTCGGACCTGCACACCGCTCGCAACGAATGGCACAACACGCGTTACCCGTCGGTGCCCGGCCACGAAATCGTCGGCCGCGTTACCGCGGTCGGCGATGCGGTCACCGGCTTCAAGGTTGGCGATCTGGCCGGCGTCGGCTGCATGGTCGACAGCTGCCGCAGCTGCGCGTCCTGTCAGGAAGGCGAAGAACAGTACTGCGAGCAGGGCTTCACCGGCACCTATAACGGCCCGATGTTCGGTGGCGGCGAGAACACCTACGGTGGCTATTCGGACCACATCGTGGTCGACCAGAAATACGTGCTGCGCATCTCGCACAGCGACAACCTGGCCGCAGTGGCGCCGCTGCTGTGCGCCGGCATCACCACGTATTCGCCGCTGGCGCACTGGAAGGTCGGTCCCGGTCAGAAGGTGGGCGTGGTCGGTCTGGGCGGCCTGGGCCACATGGCGGTGAAGATCGCCAAGGCGATGGGCGCCACCGTGGTGCTGTTCACCACCTCCGAGAGCAAGCGCGCCGATGCGCTGCGCCTGGGCGCCAGCGAAGTGGTGGTGTCCAAGGACGAGGCGCAGATGGCCGCACAGGCCAACACGCTGGATTTCATCCTCAACACCGTGGCCGCGCCGCACAACCTGGACCCGTTCCTCAATGCGCTCAAGCGCGACGGCGCGATGGTGCTGGTGGGCGTGCCCGAAGAGTCGCATCCTTCGCCGAGTGTGTTCAATCTGGTGATGAAGCGCCGCACCCTGGCCGGTTCGTTGATCGGCGGCATCCGCCAGACCCAGGAAATGCTGGATTTCTGCGCCAAGCACAACATCGTCTCGGACATCGAAACCATCCGCGCCGACCAGATCAACGAGGCCTATGAGCGCATGCTCAAGAGCGACGTGAAGTACCGCTTCGTGATCGACATGGCCACGCTGGACAAGGCGGCCTGATCGCCTGGCCTGCAGCCCTGCCACAGGGCTGTAGGTCGGTTGCCGGCCCTACGGTCGGCTAGGTGATGCGGCATGGAATGCATCACCGGGTTCTGACGGCAGTGCGTGGTCGTATGACCGCACGACATCAGCCGTACCAGCCGGATCGGCAGCGCCACTGAGCGGCACTGCCGGCATGGACTCCCGCTATGCGGACACCGGCGAGGCATGCAGCTTGCCGGCGACAGGCAAGCTGCGTGGGCGGCGCACCGGCAGCGGTGCGGAGAACAGCAGATTCAGCGCGGGCAGGCGGCCCGGTGCACGCAGCAGGCACAGCACGGCCGGCCCCAGTACGCCGACACTCAACAAGGCGAAGAACAGCACCGTTCCCTCGTCGATCCAGCGCGGCAGCAGGTAGGCCAGCACGATGAACGGCGGAAAGTGGCTCAGGTAGAACACCACCGAGTTGCGGCCCACATAGCGGATCGCCTGTGCGGCCGGTTGCCGGTTCGCCCACATCGCCGCGGTGATCAGCAGCGGCAGCGCGATCAGCACCAGCGGCAGGTAGCCGATCCAGATGCCGTGCAGCGCGGTGAGATTGGCGATCAGCACGATGGCGCACAGGCTCAGGCACGACAGTGGCCAGATCCAGCGCGGTGCCTGCCGTAGCAGTGCCGGCACCCGGCCGGCCAGCAGCGTGCCGATGTAGAAGAACGCAAAGTAATAGAACGGATCGGCACCCTGACGCAGCAGCGGACCCAGGCAGACCGAGCCCAGCACGGTCGCGGCCAGGACCAACGGCGCCGGCAGCCGGCGCAGCAAGGGCATCAGCACCAGAAACACGAACAGGTAGAACAGGAACCAGGTCAGTGCCACGTTGCCGACCGCGATCTTGCCCAGGTCCAGCCAGGCGATGGGTTCGGCCTTGGCCAGCACCGAGCCTGCCTCGCGCAGGGCGAAGATCAGCACCGACCAGAGCAGGTAGGGATACAACACGTGCCGCAGCTTGCCGCCGAGGTAGGGCGCGATGCCCTTGTCCAGCCCCCGTGCCACGAACAGGCCCGAAAGCAGGAACATCAGCTGCATGCGCAGCGGCGCCAGCGAGCGGTTGAGGCGCTCGATCGACAGCATCAGTGCGCTGCTTTCTTCCGCCGCACCGCCGCGCAGTTCCGGGTAGGCATCGAAGGCGAAGCCATAGGCGTGCAGCACGATCACCATCAACACGCTGGCACCGCGGAGCCAGTCCACCCAGTCGTCGCGTCCGTGTTGGCCGGTAGTGAGTTGCTGTGTCATGAGGTTGCTTCCTTAGGTGAGGCCCACGGCTTCGCCGCCGCGGGGCGCGGCGACAGATGACTGAGGTCTGGAGTCCGCGGCGGCGGTATCGCGCACCGGGATGGGACCGACTGCCGTCGTTGCCGAGCACATCCGGTTCGGCGCAGGGCGTCCTGCGCGTCTGGAGGTGGGTCGGCAGGATCGCGTTAGAGGGCGACAGCAGATGTGTGACTTAAATCACACTTTGATAGTGGCTGCAATCGTCGAGGCTGCAGATCGCTGCGGGCCTGCGTGAATGCCGATGGCAGGCTCGAGCGTGCGTGCGAAAGGCTGCATGGCGGCTGGGCGCTTGCGTTTGCTGGCACTGCTGTCCGGCGCGCGGTGTGTCCAGCGAGGTGTCGATCGCGGAGGAGGTGCGTGTGTCCTCGCGCGCTGCGGGTCGGACAAGCCACGACCCTGCGATGCGATATCGGCGTTGCGCCACGAGGCGTCTGGCCTGCGTGGCAGGCAGGTGGAGCCCTGGGGCATGAGTCAGGCGAGAGTCTGGTCGCCTACAGGAGCGTCTTCCGCACGGTGGGTCGCGGTGGATGCGCTGCATCGAGGAGCGTCATGCGGCCTGGCTGCCAACGCTGCGTGCGAGCCGGTAACCAGCGGTGGGCGCCGAGCCCACGCGCTGGTCGGCACTCAGGCCGCGGCCGGTTCCTTGACCTGCGCCTTGACACCCAGCAGCTGCACGATGCTGCCGGCCGCATCGCGGCCTTCGGCCACCGCGGTGACCACCAGGTCGGCGCCGCGCACACAGTCGCCACCGGCGAACAGGCGCGGATTGCTGGTCTGGTAGGGCAGGCGGCCATTGTCGTCGGCCGGTGCGACGATGCGGCCGTTGCTGCCGGCTTCCACGCCCTGCGCTGCCAGCCAGTCGGGCAGGGTCGGCGAGAAACCGAAGGCGATGATCACCACGTCCGCTTCCAGCAGCGATTCGCTGCCTTCCACCGGCACGGCGTTGCGCCGCCCGCTGGCATCGGGTTCGCCGAGCCGGGTTTCCACCACGGTCACGCCGATCGCCTCGTCGTCGGCGCCGGATTCGATCGACAGCGGCTGACGGTTGAACAAAAAGCGCACGCCTTCCTCGCGCGCGTTGGCGACCTCGCGTGCCGAGCCCGGCATGCTGGCCTCGTCGCGCCGGTACGCGCAGGTGACCTTGGCCGCACCCAGGCGGATGGCGCTGCGCACGCAGTCCATGCCGGTGTCGCCGCCGCCCAGCACCACCACGCGCTTGCCGTTGAGATCGGGCAGCGCCATCTGGTCTTCCCAGCCGGCGATCGGCCGGCCGTGCGGGTCGTTGCCGCTGACGATGCGGCTGTTCTGCACCAGGAACGGCAATGCCGGCAGCACGTTCTTCAGGTCCTGCCCGGGCAGCCCGCCATCGGTGTAGCGGTAGGCACCGGTGCCCAGGAACACCGCATCGAACTCGCCCAGCAACTGCTCGATGCTGACGTCGCGGCCCACTTCCACGCCCAGGCGGAACTGCACGCCCATGCCTTCGAGGATCTCGCGGCGCTTGCCGATCACCGACTTGTCCAGCTTGAAGCTGGGAATGCCGAACTGCAGCAGGCCGCCGATCTGCTCGTAGCGGTCGTAGACCACCGCCTCGATGCCGGCACGCACCAGGCGGTCCGCGCAGGACAGGCCGGCCGGGCCTGCGCCGATCACCGCCACCCGCCAGCCGCTCGGCTGCACGTTGCCCAGGTCCGGGCGCCAGCCCATCTTGAAGGCGGTATCGACAATGTATTTCTCCACCGCGCCGATGGTGACCGCGCCGAATTCCTCCAGCGTGCAGCTGCCTTCGCACAGGCGGTCCTGCGGACACACCCGCCCGCACACTTCCGGCAGCGGATTGGTGGAGTGGCACAGCGCGGCGGCTTCTTCGATGCGGTTTTCCTGCACCAGCTGCAGCCACTGCGGGATCGCGTTGTGCACCGGGCATTTCCAGCTGCAGTACGGATTGCCGCAGTCCAGGCAACGGCCGGACTGGTACTGCGCGTCGGCCTTGTCGAACTTGCCGTACAGCTCGCCCCAGTCACCGGACGTACGCAGCTCCACCGGAATGCGCGTGGGCATGGTCCGGGGCAGGTCGAGGAATTGGAAGGCTTGCTTGCGGCTCATAGGGCTGGAATCGGGAATGGGGAATGGGGAATCGCAACGGCGGTTCTGCGAGACGGGAGTGGAGCCGACGAACCGGGCTTTTCACCATTCCCGATTCCCGACTCCCCAATCCCGTCACTCAGGCGGCACGCCTGAGTGACTCTGTCAGCGACTCGATGCTGGCGGCCTTGGGTTTGACCAGCCAGAACTTGCCGATGTAGTCGCGGAACTCGTCCAGGATCTGCTGCGCCCAGATGCTGCCGGTCAGCTCGCGGTGGCGGCTGATCAGGGTGTGCAGGTGCTGGCGATGGTTCTCGAAGCCCTCGGCGGAGACGCGGTGGATGTCGATCAGTTCGTGGTTGTAGCGGTCCACGAAGTCGCGTTCGATATCCAGCACGTAGGCCAGCCCGCCGGTGAAACCGGCGCCGAAGTTCAGGCCGACCTTGCCCAGCACCAGCACCACACCGTCGGTCATGTACTCGCAGCAGTGGTCGCCGGCGCCTTCCACCACCGCCAGCGCGCCGGAGTTGCGCACCGCAAAGCGCTCGCCCGCCCGCCCGGCCGCGAACAGCTCGCCGCCGGTGGCGCCGTACAGGCAGGTGTTGCCCACGATCGGCGTGCTACGCGCCTCGAAGCGCGCCCCGCGCGGCGGGCGCACTACCAGGCGGCCGCCGGCCATGCCCTTGCCGACGTAGTCGTTGGCCTCGCCTTCCAGCTCCAGCTGCAGGCCACCGGCGTTGAACGCGCCGAAGCTCTGCCCGGCGGTGCCGCGGAAGCGCAGGTTCAACGGCGCATCGCTCATGCCGTGGTTGCCGTGCACGCGCGCGATGGCGCCGGACAGGCGCGCGCCGATCGAGCGGTCGGTGTTGTGGATCAAAAAGCGGTGGTCGCCGCCGCGCTTGTTGGCGATCGCATCGGCGAGCAGGCCGTCCATCTGCGTGGCCAGGCTGTCGGGCGATTCGTACAGGCGCTGGGCCGCGCAATGGCTGCCGTCGTACTGCGCATGCGTGAGCAGGCGCGAGAGATCGACCTTGACCCCGGCACGTGGCGAGACCTCCAGCTGTTCGAGCAGGTCGGTGCGGCCGACGATGTCGTCCAGCGAGCGCACGCCCAGGTAGGACAGCCACTGGCGCACTTCCTCGGCCAGCAGACGGAAGAAATGCTCCACGCGCTCGGGCAGGCCGGTGAAGTAGTTCGCGCGCAGGCGCTCGTCCTGGGTGGCCACGCCGGTGGCGCAGTTGTTGAGGTGGCAGATGCGCAGGTATTTGCAGCCCAGCACGATCATCGGCGCGGTGCCGAAGCCGAAGCTGTCGGCGCCCAGCAACGCCGCCTTGACCACGTCCAGGCCGGTCTTCAGGCCGCCGTCGGTCTGCAGGATGGTGCGCTCGCGCAGGTCGTTGGCCACCAGCGCCTGGTGCGACTCGGCCACGCCCAGTTCCCACGGCACGCCGGCATAGCGGATCGAGCTGACCGGGCTGGCGCCGGTGCCGCCGTCGTGGCCGGACACGGTGATCAGGTCGGCGCCGGCCTTGACCACGCCGGCGGCAATGGTGCCGACGCCGGCATGCGCCACCAGCTTCACCGACACCAGCGCGGTCGGATTGACCTGCTTGAGGTCATAGATCAGCTGGGCCAGATCCTCGATCGAATAGATGTCGTGGTGCGGTGGCGGGCTGATCAGGCCGATGCCGGGCTTGGCGTAGCGCAGCCGCGCGATCAGCTCGTTGACCTTGTGGCCGGGCAGCTGGCCGCCTTCGCCGGGCTTGGCGCCCTGGGCGACCTTGATCTGCAGCACCTCGGCATTGACCAGGTATTCCGGGGTCACGCCGAAGCGGCCGGAGGCCACCTGCTTGATCTTGGAGCGCTTCTCGGTGCCATAGCGCGCCGGGTCTTCGCCGCCTTCGCCCGAATTGCTGCGCCCGCCCAGGCGGTTCATCGCGATGGCCAGCGCCTCATGCGCTTCGGGCGACAACGCGCCCAGGCTGATCGCGGCGGTGTCGAAGCGACGCAACACATCTTCGGCCGGGGCCACCTCGTCCAGGGGGGTCGGGGTGTCGGCGCGCTTGAGCTGGACCAGATCGCGCAGCGTGGAGGCCGGGCGCGCATGCACCGCATCGACGTACTTCTGCCAGTCGCCGGCATCGCCGGTGCGGGTGGCGCGCTGCAGCGTCATGACCACGTCGGGGTTGTACATGTGGTACTCGCCGCCGTGCACGTACTTGAGCAGGCCGCCCACTTCCGGCTTGAGCTGGTCGTTCCAGGCGCGTGCGGTGAGCTCGCGCGCCTCGGTATCCAGCCGTGACAGGCCCACGCCGCCGATGCGCGCGGGCGTCTCGGCAAAGCACAGCTCCACCACGTCCGGATCCAGCCCGACGATCTCGAACAACTGCGCGCCGCGGTAGCTGGCGATAGTGCAGATGCCCATCTTGGAGATGATCTTGGACAGGCCCTTGTAGATGCCCTTGCGGTAGCGGCGGCCGATCTGCGACTGCTCGCCGCCCTTGCTCAGCTGCAGGATGCCGCGCCGGCCCAGGTCGAACAGCGTCTGGTAGGCCAGGTACGGATACACCGCGGTGGCGCCGAAGCCGAGCAGGCAGGCCATGTGGTGCGCATCGCGCGCGGTGCCGGTTTCGATGATCAGGTTGACGTCGCAGCGCAGGCCCACCTTGCACAGGTGGTGATGCACCGCGCCGGTGGCCAGCAGCGCATGCGCCATCGGCCGGTCCGGGACCGGGTAGCGGTCGGACAGCAACAGCATGACGGCGCCGGCGCGTGCGGCCGCCTCCACTTCCTGGCAGATGCGTTCCAGGCCGGCCTTGAGGCCTTCCTCCACGCTGTAGGACAGGTCGATCAGGCGGTTGCGCTCGACGTACTGCTCCATCTTCAGCAGCTGGCGCAGCTTGCGCTGGCTGAGCACCGGCGAGTTGAGGATGACGTGGTTCACGGTCTCCGCGCCGGCGTGGAAGATGTTGGTCTCCTTGCCGAGCTGGGTGGTGAGCGACATCGCGATGCCTTCGCGCAGCGGGTCGATCGGCGGGTTGGTGACCTGCGCGAAGGCTTGGCGGAAGTAGTCGTACAGCGGCCGGGTCTGGCGGCTGAGCACCGCCATCGGGGTGTCGTCGCCCATCGAGCCGGTGGCTTCCTGCTCGGTCTCGGCCAGCGGGCGCAGGATCTGCTCCACTTCCTCGGTGCTGAGCTGGAACAGCTTGTGGTAGCTGCGCAGGGTCTGCTCGCTGAAGGGTTCTTCCACCAGCGAAGGGTCGATCAGTTCGGTCTGCAGATAGGTCACGCCCTGCTGCAGCCATTGCTTGTACGGCGCGCGCGCACGGTTGATGCGGTCGATGGCGTCCGAGTCCAGCAGATCGCCGCGCTTGAGGTCGATCGCCATCATCTCGCCCGGGCCGAGCTTGCCCTTGCGGGTGATGCGCTCAGCGGGCAGCTCCCACACGCCGGCCTCGGAGGCGACCAGGAAATGGCGGTCGGAAGTCAGCATCCAGCGCGCCGGGCGCAGGCCGTTGCGGTCGAGCATGCAGGCGGCATAGCGGCCGTCGCAGGCGACGATGCCGGCCGGGCCATCCCACGGCTCGGTGTTGAGGCCGTAGAACTCGTAGAACGCGGCCAGGTCGGCGTCCTTGAACTCCAGCGACTGGGTCGCCGGCGGCACCAGGATGCGCAGCGCCTGCAGCAGGTCCATGCCACCGGCGATCAGCAGCTCGAGCATGTTGTCCAGGCTCTGCGAGTCCGAGCCGTGCATGGAGATCACCGGGTCGAACTCGGCGATGTCGAAACGCGGGGTCTGCCACACCTTGCTGCGCGCCTGCGCCCAGCGGCGGTTGCCTTCGATGGTGTTGATCTCGCCGTTGTGGGCGAGCAGGCGGAACGGATGCGCCAGCGGCCAGCGCGGCAGCGTGTTGGTGGAAAAGCGCTGGTGGAAGACGATCGCGCTGGAGGACAGGTCGCTGCGCTGCAGGTCCGGGTAGAACGTGCTCAGCTTGTCCGGAAGCACCATGCCCTTGTAACTGATGCCGTTGGGCGAGAGCGTGGTGACGTAGAAATTTTCCACCTCGCGCAGCGCCTGCTCGGCGCGGCGGCGCGCCAGGAACAGCGCCAGGGTGAAGCCGTCTTCGCTCTGCTCGGCGCCGGCATCGACGAATACCTGTTCAATGCGCGGCAAGGTGTCGCGTGCCAGCTGGCCGCAGACGCTGTCGTCGGTGGGCACCACGCGCCAGCCGCGGAACTGCACGCCGGCGCGGTGCAACTGGGTTTCCAGTTCGGTGCGACAGCGTGCGGCATCGGCTTCGTCCAGCGGCAGGAACACCACGCCGGCCGCGTAGCGCGTGCCCAGGGCGATACCGGCATCGCGCGCCAGCCCGCGCAGGAACGCATCCGGTTTGCGGATCAGCAGGCCGCAGCCATCGCCGGTGAGGCCGTCGGCCGCCACGCCGCCGCGGTGGGTCATGCGCGAGAGCGCCGCAATTGCGGTGTCCACCAGCGAGCGGGAAGGTTGGTCGTCCAACTGGGCGACCATGCCAAAACCACAGGCGTCGCGCTCATCGCGCACGCTGTTGTAGAGACCGTAGTCGTTGAGCCCTTGGCGAGTGCGGGGGGCCATGTCTGCCTCTTTGCGATCTGGGAGAGCGGCGACGACGTTGCAGCGCTCGATCCGTGGAGCGTTTCGAAGAGGTCACCGGATGATCGACTAGACCACAGTTGATGCGGTGCCGCAATACACCGTTACAGCTGCAACGAGGGCGGCCGCAAGGCCTTGTGCCAGCTGGCTTGGCGCCTGTTCGCCAACAGGCGCCAACCGGTACTAGCCGCAACGCACCGAAGCGATCACGTTCTTGGCATCCACTTCCAGATTGAGCCGTTCGCCGTTGAACTCCATCGTGGTCATCTGGCCGGGCTTGAGCACGCGCACCGACTTGGCGCCGGCGTCGGTGCGGGCCTGGTCGCTCACCGCATCGGTCAGCGCCTGGCCCACCAGCGATTGCACCTGGGTGGCATCGCAGCTGCCGATCGGCGGCGCTTCGGGCGCGGCCGCCGGTGCCGGTGCGGCGGCCTGTTCGGCGGCTTGCTGCGCCTTGGCGGAGACGGCTTCCTGCTCGTCCGGTTGCGGCGAACCGCAGGCAGTCAATGCCGCCAGCACGACCAGGGTACAGGCCAGACGGGCGGTAGGCAGGACAGCGCGCATCGATGACTCCAGCACAGTAGGGGAGGCCCAAGCATAAGCAGAAAACCCGCTCGCGGGCATCGCTTGCCCACATGGCGTTGTCGCAGCGTTGACGCGGCCTAGTCCTGACCGGCTCAACAATCGGCGCCTGTCCTTCGATCCGTGCGCAATGAAAGCCAAACGTGTTCTTCGCAATGCCGCTGCCACCGCCGGCGCGGCCGGCAAGTTGGCCACCGTTGCCGCCGGCGCGGTGGCCGCCACCGCCGCGGTGGCGAGCGTGGCCGCGGTTGCACAGGCCAAGGCCACCGCGCGCGCGGCCGGGCTCACCTACGTCAACGATCAGCAGCCCGGCATCAGCCGCCGCAAGGCGGGCAAGAGCTTCAGTTACCGCAGCGCGGATGGACAACGCGTAGCCGATGCCGACACATTGCAGCGCATCCGCGCGCTGGCGATTCCGCCGGCATATACCGAGGTGTGGATCTGCGCCAAGCCCAACGGCCATCTGCAGGCCACCGGCCGCGATGCGCGCCGGCGCAAGCAGTACCGCTACCACGCCGATTGGGCGCAGGTGCGCGGCGAAGGCAAGTTCGAACGGGTGATCGCCTTCGGCCAGGCGCTGCCCAAGCTGCGCCGCCGGCTACGCCGCGATCTGGTCTTGCCGGGATTTCCGCGCGAGAAGGTGCTGGCGATCGTGGTGGCGTTGCTGGCCGACACGCTGGTGCGCGTGGGCAACGCGGAGTATGCGCGCAGCAATCGTTCCTACGGGCTGACCACGTTGCGCAACCGGCACATGGAATTCTTGCGCGGCGGGCGCGCGCGGCTGAAGTTCCGCGGCAAGAGCGGCCAGGATCACGATATCGAGGTGGACGACAAGCAACTGGTCAAACTGATCCGCGAATGCCAGCAATTGCCGGGGCAATCGCTGTTCCAGTACCGCGATGACGACGGCCAGCTGCAGCCGGTGGATTCGGGCGAGGTCAACGACTACCTGCGCGAGGCGATGGGCGAGGATTTCACCGCCAAGGATTTCCGCACCTGGGGCGGCACACTGGCGGCATTGCAACGTCTGGCACGCTTGCCGCTGCCCGAGCGCATGAGCGAACGCGCGCTGACCCAGGTGCAGAACGATGTCATCCGCGAAGTAGCCGATGCGCTGGGCAATACACCCTCGGTGTGTCGCAAGGCCTACATCGACCCGTGCGTATTCGAAGGCTGGCGCGCCGGTCAGTTGCAGGCCATGGCCACCGGCGTGCGCGGCGAGCGCCAATGGGAGGCAGCGACGCTACGCTTTCTGACCGACTCGCGCAGCAAGCCACGCAAGACCAGCAGCAAACCGCGCAAGGCGGCCGGGCCGAGCCTGCGCCGTGCAAAATCTGCCTGAGGCTATGCTGCGCATGCGCGACGTTGGATGCGATAGGTCGTCGCAGGCGGAACGTTTCGATACGTGCGCCCGATCCTGACCGCTTCCAGATTGAGCGCGTCGAGGATCTGTGCCGGAACCGAGCACCTGATTCCGTAGGTAAACAGATACAGCCGGCCACCAGGCTTCAACTGCATGAAGGCGCCACGCAAGATCGCAGCCACCTGATGCGCCGGCATATTCAACAAGCCAAGGCCGCAGACCACGGCATCGACGCACGCACCATCGATGCGGGGGACCGATTCAAGCTCGGCAACATCCATCTGCAGCAGTCTTGCGCGCGGAAAGCGCTGTTTGAGCAGCGCAGAAAAGGTGGCGTTGTACTCGAGCAGGGTGAGGTTCTTTTCCTGCACGCCCTTGTCGATCATCGCCTGGGTGAACACACCGGTGCCCGGCCCGAGTTCGAGGACACGGCCAGTACGCTCCGACAACTCGGAAGTGATGATGGAGGCGAGTGCGCGTCCGGAGGGGAGTATCGCGGCAACGGAGCAGGGTGCGGTGAGCCATTCGCGAAAAAACGACGTCATATACGAACGAGCCATCTATCCTCACAACATTGAAAGAGTTCGTTCAAGCAACATCTGCGCACATCGACGCAGACGCGCGATTGTGCGGAAAACAAGGCTAAAGCAAGACGCTGTCCGTAGTCGGTCCTCGCTGCGATTCGGCCACGAGAGTTCAGGTTCTTATCAGTATTGGCACCTTGGCAATGCCACGTTGGCGCTGCAATGCAGTGCCATCAACGAGCAATTTTCTGAGTGATTGCTGATGCAGGCGATGACCGAATGCGTTGCGCGTCACGTGCCCAACGCCTGTGTTGCACAGGCGAGCGACAGGCAAACCGCACTATGGGTGGAGCAACGCGTCAATCGGCTAGAAGCTGCGCACCAACAGCAACGGCGATAGCGCGCCGCAACGTGTAACGCGCACTCTGGACAATCGGCAGATCACGTTTGGTATGTCGAAGCCCGAGCGCATCCAAGCGCTCTGCATTCGTTGTCCAACCCACGCGTGCAATCGCACTACGCTTTGGCGCCGGCATCCAGCATGCAGGATTGGCAATGGAAAGCGGGACGAGCGACAGCAGCCGTTACGACCGGCAGTGCGATGTCACGCTGAGCGCCGATCCTGGCGACCTGCAATGGCGCGCGGCGTTGGTGCTGTCCAACGCGGATGCCTGTGTCCAGCATCTACCGGCGGACGTGCTCTGATCCGCTCGACGGTGATAAGCACCGTGCCGACGGCGCGGCATGGTGCCGTTGGCATCGGGGCCAAGGCCGACGGCAGCTTCTGCAAGCCCGTGCAGATTGAGCCGAGCAGCGCGCTGGTCTGTTCGCCAGCGCGATCTCTGGTCATGGTCCCGTCTGTTCGCCAGCGCGATCTCTGGTCATGGTCCCGGCTGTTCGCCAGCGCGATCTCTGGTCATGGTCCCGGCGGCAGCAGGCAATGTGGCACGTGCCTGCTGCACACGTCACCGTCCCTGGGACGGCGACGCGGTTGCGCCGGGTGCCAGCGGCTCCGCTCAGCCGCAGTAGATCGCGGTGATGTTGTTGTTCGGGCCGGTCTCGACGGTGAGGTGATCGCCGCCGCTTTCGCTGGCGCCCTGGGCCGGGTCGGCCAGGCCGCTGGCAGTGGTGCCGCCGGTGGCGCGCTCGCCGCGGCGCACGCTGACCTGCAGGCTGTCGCTGTCCACGCGCGCACGTTCGATGGTCTGTGCCGCTGCGGCCAGGCCGACTGCGCCGCGCACCTTGTCGATATGGCACTGGCCGGAGATGGCCCCGTCGATGGGCTGCACCTGCGCGACCTGGTTGGAGGCACAGGCCGAGAGCAACAACACGGCAGCGAGCGGGGCGAGGGTGCGGATCATGGGAGATCTCCAGGGGAAGAATGACGCAAGCGTGAAGAAAGCGTTGTTGGCGTGGCATGAAGACTGCCCGCAGCCCGTGCACACGCCGGCTGACGCTGTTGGGCGTGGCGCTCCAGTCGGCGCGCGGCCCTGGCAAAACTGGCGCTGCGTACCATCTGCACGTACAGCGCAATGTCACCGAGATCGAGCACCAGCGGCCTTGGCGGGTGCAAAGGCCGAGCCTGTCAGTGCGCAGCTGTGGCAACGCAGACAATGCCGTGGAGACTGCCGGCGTGCTTACTGCGTACGCGTCAGTCCGTGACGACGCAGCAGCTGCCGTAGGCGACATTGCACCCGCTGCAGATCGGCTGCAGCCGCCTCATCCAGGATGCCTTTGGCCAGGGCATCGAACTGCTGCCAGAACTGGCTGGGGTCGCGCACCCGCTGCGGCCATACCGACAACATTCTGCCCAGATCGGAAAGCTGGTGATTGGTGTGGGTGCGTATGCGTGTGCTCATGTCGCGTCTCCCGGCCAGTCCAGGGCGACAGCGTGGACCGCACCGTCGTCGACCAGAGTGAAAGCAAGCTCGGCTTGCGCTATGCCGTCGATTTCCAGCCCTGGCTCGACACCGGGGCGCTGGGTGACGTCGATGACGTAGGTGCTGGTGCCGAAGCGATAGCGCAGCTGGTACTGGGGCCAGCTGGCCGGGATGCACGGCACGAGGTGCAGGCGCTCGCCATGGCGTTGCAGGCCGAGCAGCGATTCGGTCAGCAAGCGGTACATCCAGCCGGCGGCGCCGGTATACCAGCTCCAGCCGCCGCGGCCGGCGTGCGGCGCCACTGCGTAGACATCGGCCGCCAGCACATAGGGTTCGGCCTTGTAGCGCTGCACGCCCGTTGCGTCGCGGGCGTGGTGGATCGGGTTGATCAGGCCGGCCAGTTGCCAGGCCCGCGCACTATCGCCCAGATGCGCGAAGGCCATCGTTGCCCACACCGCCGCATGCGTGTACTGGCCGCCGTTTTCGCGCACGCCGGGGACGTAACCGCGGATATAGCCGGGGTCGTGCCCGGTGCGATCGAACGGCGGCACCAGCAGCTTGACGATGCCGGCGTCGGGATCAACCAGCTGCTGGTGCATCGCGTCCATCGCCTGTGCGCTGCGTGCCGGGTCCATCGCGCCGGACAGCACAGCCCAACTTTGCGATAGCGAATCGATGCGGCATTCGTCCGAATCGCTCGAACCCAGCGGCGTGCCGTCGTCGAACCAGGCCCGCCGGTACCAGCGCCCATCCCAGGCATGCTGCTCCAGCGCGGTGCGCAAGGCCTGCGCATGCGTGCGGCAGGTCGCCGCGAATGCCGCATCGTCGCGCTGCGCGGCCACGTCTGCGAACCTTAGCAGCGTGTCGTAGAGGAAGAACCCCAGCCACACGCTCTCGCCCTTGCCGTCCTTGCCGACCCGGTTCATGCCGTCGTTCCAGTCGCCGCTGCCGATCAACGGCAGGCCGCGTTCGCCCAGCCGTGCCATGCCGCGTTGCAGGGCGAGCACGCCGTGCGCGTACAGCGACTGCATGTTGGCGGTGATCTGCGGCAGGTCGTAATACGATTCTTCGTCGGGCTTGAGGGCGCGCCCGTCGATAAGGCTCACCCGCTCGTCCAGTACGCCGGTATCTGCGGTGACGTCCAGATAGCGGCATAGCGCCTGCGGCAACCATAGAAAATCGTCCGAGCACTGCGTGCGCACGCCACGGTCCTGTGGCGGGTGCCACCAATGCTGCACATCGCCCTGCACGAACTGATGCGCGGCGCAGCGCAGCAGATGCGCGCGTGCCAGCGCCGGCTGCGCGTGCACCATCGCCATGCTGTCCTGCAGCTGGTCGCGGAACCCATATGCGCCACCGGACTGGTAATAGCCGCTGCGTGCCAGGAACCGGCAGGCGATGGTCTGGTAGAGCAGCCAGCCGTTGGCCAGCAGATCCACCGCCGGATCGGGCGTGGTCACCTGCACGGTGCCCAGAACCTGCTGCCAATGCGCGCGCACCGCCAGCAAGGCGGTGTGCGCGGCGGCCACGCCACGGCTCTGGCGTGCCAGTGTCAGTGCGGTGTCGCGATCCACCGCCGCGCCCAGGCGGAATACCGTTTCGAAGCTCTGTTCGGCCGCCAGCGTGACCGGGATCTGGATCGCCGCGCACGGGTCCAGGCCGGCACCCACGCGCCCGGACAAACGCTGCCGCGTGAGCGCGGCCGGTGCTGCCAGGCTGCCGTTGCGCCCGATGAATTCGCTGCGGTCGGCAGTGATGCTGCGGCTGGGTGCATCGGCATCGAAGAACGCCACGCGCCCGTCGAACTCGGTGTTGTACGGGTTGCGCGCGGTCAGCACGCTGCTGCCCAGATCCACCTCGCTGACCACATGCAGCTGCGAGCGGGCGCGGATATCGCCCAGCACCCATTCCACGTACCCGGTGACGCTGAGCCGGCGTGGGCGGCCGGAAAGATTCTTCAACCGCAGATGGCTGAACTTGATCGGGCGCTCCACATCCACGAACACCCACAGCTCGCTGCCGATGCCGTGTTCGATATGGCTGTAGACGCTGTAACCGAAGCCGTGGCGCACCGTGTAGCGACCGCTGCCGCGGCATGGCAGCGCCATCGGCGACCACACCTGGCCGGTGTCTTCGTCGCGCAGGTAGAACGCTTCGCTGGAGGCATCGCCGACCGGGTCGTTATGCCACGGCGTGAGGCGGAATTCGTGCGCGTTTTCGGCCCAGCTGTAGCCGGGGCTGCTGTCGCTGACCACGCTGCCGAACTGCGCGTTGGCCATCACGTTGCACCACGGCGCCGGTGTGGCGGTGCCTTCGTCCAGGGTGATGCGGTATTCGCGGCCGTCGGCGGCGAAGGCGCCCAGGCCGTTGTCGAACAGCACCGGTTCTTCGGCGGCGGCCTGCAGGGTTCGGTCCAGGTAGGCGGCGTGGGTGCTGCTGAGGTAATCGGCGCTGTCCAGTTGCTGGATGGGCTCCAGCAACGGCGGATGCGCACGCGCGCTGGGGTGGCGCTGCAATTGCGCGTCCAGGGTGCCGTTGGCATCGCTGAGGATCGCGCGCGCCACGGTCTGCAGCAGCACGCGGTCTTCCTGCGAGATGTGTTCGATGGCGCGCACGAAGATGCCGCCGGGGCGGTCGAGCACATTGGCTTCGGGGTCGGCGGCGATCAGGCCCACAATCGCGTCCTGCAATTGCTGCCGATAGCCTGCCTGGCTTTCGTTCCAGATCACCAGATCCGCGCGCAGTCCTTTCAGGCGCCAGTACGCGTGCGCCTGCACCAGCTGGCGCACCAGATCCAGATTGTCCGGGTCGGTGATGCGCAACAGCACGATCGGCAGATCGCCGGAGATGGCGTGACTCCACAGCGCCGACTGGCCGCGATGGTTGTGCAGCAACACCTCGCTGTCGGCGCGCAGTTGCGGGTCGACGAACAGCACGCGTGCGGCCAGCCGTTCGTAGAGCATCGCGTCTTCCAGCGAGGCGTTGATCTGCCGGCGGATGACCTGGCTCTGGGTCAGCGCCAGGTCGAACACGCGATCGGCCAGACGGCGGTCGCGGTACTTGTCGATCAACGCGGTGCAGGCCGCGCGTTGGGTGCCGACGCCGTAGACCATGTCCACCTGCGCCTGTTGATCCGGCGCCAGCGAAATGCGGCAGCGGATCGCCACGATCGGGTCCAGCACCGAGCCGGCCGCGCCGGACAGGCTGGCCTGATCGCGCAGGGCCAGCGGATTGCGCGTGCTGCGCCCGCGCCCGACAAATGCAGCGCGATCGGTCTCGTAAGAAATCGTCGCCACATCGGCATCGTGCACCGCCACCAGATGCAGCATCCACGGCTGCGCTTCGTCGTGCCCGCGCGGGCGGCGCGTGCACAGCAGCGCCTGTTTGTCGGCCAGGATTTCGGTCTGCACGAACAGGTTGCTGAAAGCCGGATGCGCCTCGTCGGCCTGCGCCGGTGCCAGCACCACTTCGGCGTAGGTGGTGATTTCGATCACCCGCGTCTGCCGCGAGCGGTTGCGGATGCGCAAGCGGCGCAGCTCCACATCGTCTTCGGCGGAAATGGCGATTTCCAGATGGCTGTCGTAACGCTGGTGGCTGCCTTTGAACTCGGCCTTGGCATCGGAAAAGATCGCCTCGTAACGCTCCACCGGCACGCAGGTGGGCTGATGCGCGGCCGACCACACCTCGCCGCTGTCCACATCGCGCAGATAGCAGAACGTGCCCCAGTGATCGCGGGTGCCGTCTTCGCGCCAACGCGTCACCGCCATGTCGCGCGCGCGGCTGTAGCCGCCACCGGCCGAGGTCAGCATGCCGTGGTAACGCCCGTTGGAGAGCAATTGCAGCGCCGGCTGCGGCAGATGGGGGTCGCGATGGATGCGCAAGGCCATGCCGGCTTCGGTGGCCACCGGGCGCTCGGCGGCGTCGGCCAGGCCTTTGACATACACGCCAGCGCGCGGTGCACGCTCCTGCAACAGCAACAGCGTGGCCTGGAATTGCGGGTCGGCGACAAAGCGCTTCTGCATCGGCGCATCGCGCAACACGTGGTCCAGCGCCAGCAGCGCCATGCCCTGGTGATGCGACATGAACGAGCGCACCAGCGCATGCTGTTCGCCACGCGGCACCCGCGAGGGGGTGTAGTCGATCGCCTCGTACAAGCCGAAACGCCCGCCAAATCCCAGCGCCTGCAGCTGCTGCAGATTGCGGCAGGCTGCATCCGGCTCCACCATCAGCGCCATCGCGCTGGCATACGGGGCGATCACCAGATCCTGGCCCAGGCCGCGCTTGAGCCCCAGGCCGGGCACACCGAATGCGCGGTATTGATAATTGCGCCGCGTATCGACGGTGTTGTAGCCCGACTCGGACACGCCCCACGGCACATCGCGTGCGGTGCCATAGCGGATCTGCGCCTGTACCGCACCGCGCATCGAACGGCTCAGCAAGGTCTGCGGGTAGCTGGGCATGACCAGATCGGGCATCAGGTACTCGAACATCGAGCCGCTCCACGACAGCAGCGTGGGCTCGGCGCCGGTGTCGGTGAGCGTGCGGCCGAGTGCGAACCAGCTCTCCTGCGGCAACTTGCCCTGGGCGATCGCCACGAAGATGCCCAGGCGCGCTTCGGAGGCGAGCAGATCGTAATGGCCGCTATCCAGGCGCTGGTCGTCGACGTTGTAGCCGATCGACAGCAACTGCTGGGCGGGGTTGTAGAGGAAGTCGTAGTCCAGCTGCGCCAGCTGCCCGGCGATATGCGCAAGCCGTTGCAGCTCCTGCACGCGTTTGGCGGCCCAGGTCTGCACGCCGGGTGCGTGGTCGCTGACGGCGAGTTGCCGCAGCGTGGCGACCGTGGCGCCAGGGGGCGGCGTCGCGTGCGCATCGGTACCGGCAAGCGTGGTTGCGCAATGGCCCACTTCGGCCAGGGCCGCCTCGCAGCTGTCGATCAAGCGTTGCGGCCACGGCTCGTCGTCGTCGCTGTCCGGCATCAGCGCCAGGATCGTGTGGCTCTGCGCCAGCAGCAGGCGTAGCGCTTGGTCGGCCTGGTGCAGGCTCGGCGCGGGCTGGCTGCGGATGCTCTGCAAGCTCTGCGACATTGCGTCCAGCGCATTGGCGGCGGCGTCGCTGCGTGTCTGCGCTCGCGATGCCAGCACGCCCAGGGTGTCGGCCAGCCCATCGAACACCGCCATCGCCACCGCCGGCGCATCCACCAGTGCCAGCAGGCCTTGCCGCAGCGTCAGCAGATGCCCGACCAGGTTGCCGCTGTCCACGGTGGAGACGTAGCGCGGCAACAACGGCACCAGCGTTTCGGTGCGGTACCAGTTGTAGAAATGGCCGCGATAGCGCGGCAGCGCTTCCAGCGTGGTCAGCGTATTGGCCACGCGGGTCATCACGCCGGCCACCGTCAGATAGCCCAGATCGTAGGCGGCCAGATTGACCAGCAGGCCCAGCCCGATATTGGTCGGCGAGGTGCGGTTGGCCACCACCGTGACCGGGTATTCCTGCACGTTGTCCGGTGGCAGCCAGTGGTGCTGCGCGGTGCAATGGCTTTCGAAGAACGCCCAGGTGCGCCGCGACAATCCGCCGAGGAAAGCGCGTTGTTCCTGCGACAACTGCGCTACCGGTGCGGCGGGTTGTTCGCCCAGCCAGGCCATCAGCCAGGGCGCGGCCATCCACGCCAGCCCCAGCGGCAATGCCGTCCATAGCGCCAACGGCGCCCACCATGCCACCGCGGCGATCGCCAATGCCGCGCTGCACGCGGCGCCGGCCATCAACTGTTGCTCGGCATTGCCGCTGCGCGCGCTGCGTTCCACTTCGCTGGATGGCGCCCACTGCAGCAGATGGCGCCGGGTGATCGACATCCGCACCAGCGTGCGGGCGATGGCGGCCAGCTGCATCCCTGCTTCGAACGGCAGGCATGCCAGCACCACGCCGGTGCGCAGCAGGTGCTGACGCAGCCCCACACCGACCTGGCGCGCGTGATGACGCAGCCCCAGACCCTCGGGCGGATGCGCCAGCGCATACAGCGCCGAACACAGCCCTGGCAGCAGCCATAGCACCAGCAGCCACAGCGTCCAGCGCAATGGCGTGGGCGAACACAACCAGCCGATCAGCAACAGACTCAGCGCGGCCGGAGCCACCAGGCTGCGGCGCAGGTTGTCCAGCAGCTTGCCGCGCGACAACCACGACAAGGGATTGCGCGTGCGCCGGCCACCCCGGTCGGGCACCCACGGCAGCAACCACGGCAGCAACTGCCAGTCGCCACGCACCCAGCGCGCGTGCCGCTTGGCATCGGTGGCATAGCGTTGCGGGTGGCGCTCGTACAGGCGCACGTCGCTGAGCAAACCGGCGCGCACATAGCAGCCTTCCAGCAGGTCATGGCTGAGCACGCGGTTATCGGGGAAGCGGCCGGCCAGCACCTGCTCGAAGGTGGCCACGGCATAGATGCCCTTGCCGATGAAGGAGCCTTCGCCGAACAGATCCTGATACACGTCCGAGACCACACGCGTGTACGGGTCGATGCCCGGCTCGATGCCGAACATGCGCGCAAACCGCGACTCGCCGCCCTCGCTCATGCCGGTGCCCAGGCCCGGCTGCAGAATGCCGTAACCGGCCTCGACGATCTGCCCGGCCGCATCCATGCGCGGCACATTCAACGGATGCGACATCGCCCCGACCAGCGCGCGTGCCGCATCGCGCGGCAGGTGGGTGTCGCTGTCGAGCGTGATCACATAACGCACCTGCACCAGCGCGGCGACATCGCCTTGCACCTGCAGGAATTCGTGGGCTGCCTGCAGCGGCGCAGCGTCGGCGCAGAGCAGGCGGTTGAGCGCTTCGAGCTTGCCGCGCTTGCGCTCTGCGCCCATCCAGCAGCCTTCGCCCGCGTTCCACTGGCGTGCGCGATGCAGCAGAAAGAAACGATCGCCGTGGGCATCGGCATAGGCTGCATTGAGCCGGTCGATATGCTGCGCCGCATGTGCCACCAATGCCATGTCGCCAGGCAACAGCGCTTGCGCGGCATCGAGAAAATCGGTGAGCAGCGCGAAGTACAACTGTTCGTCGCGGTTGGCCAGGTAATGCACCTCCAAGGCGCCGACCAGCTCGTCGATGGCCTCGTGACTGGCCAGCATGCTCGGCATCACCACCAGCGTGCGGCAATCGGGCGTGATGCCGGCACGCAGGTCCATGCGCGGCAACGGATGCGGGCGCACCCATAGCGTTGCCACCCAGTTGACCAGGGCAATGCCCAGCTCGCTGGCGGCCAGCAGCGCGATGCCAGCGGTGATCCACCACAGCGCCGGCGGCAGTGCGCTCACGCCCTGCAGCAGCACGCCGCTCCACAGCACGGCGATCACGGCGATCGGAAGCAGATACACCGGCAGCGCCACGCGTCGCGCGCGTGGGCGCGGTGGTATCGGTGTGCCGGCTGCGGCCGGGTCGCGCAATGCCGCGCGCAGCAGCGGCAATCCCGCATCCACCAGGTAATAGCCCACGTGGCCGGCCACCGGCATCGCGGCATCTGCGTGCGCCGCCAGCTGCAGCACCGCCTCGGCCACGTCCGGCTCGTCGCGCTCCAGGCGCTGCGCCAGCTGTTCCACCACATGCCGGTAGCTATCGCGGGTGTGGAAATCCATGCGCGCATACACGTCGGCCGGATCCTTGCGCAAGGTCTGCTCGACCACGCTCATGGCCTCGACGAAATCGCGCCAATCCATGTCGTCCAGAAACCGCAGGCTGCCGATGCTGTTGCTGATCGCCACCTGCTCGGCCGCCTGGCGTTGGCTTTCGGCGTGCACCAGGCCTTCCACGCTGTGGCCCTCGCTTGCCAGCCATTGCTCCACCCAGGCGCTGGCCATCGACAACACCGGCCCACGGCCCTGGATGCCGCGCGTCAGCTCGGCCACGAACGCACCGGTGGCCGGTGGCTGCGAGCGCGCCAGATCGGCCACCACCACCACCACGTCCTTGGGTTGCGCCGCCGCCGTGGCGTTGAGCAACGCGGCCCAATGCGCGGCCAGGCGGGTGTCGCGCCCGTCGTGCATGATGTCCTCGGCAATGCGGCGCAGATTGTCGATCAGCGCCAGCCGCAACATGATCGGAATCGCCCACAGCTCGCCGAGCTTGAGCGGCGCCACCTGTTGGTAGGCGGCGATGAAACGGCTCAGCGTGATCGCATCCACGCGCCCGTCGCCATGCGCCACCACCTGCAAGCCCAGCTCGTAGACGCGCGGCAGGCCCACCGACGTTGGCGTGCGCAGACGCGGTAATTGCCGGCTATATCCGGGCGGAAGATGCTGTCGCGCCAGGCGCATCTGCTCTTCCACCAGATAATAGTTGTCCAATAACCACTCGCCGGCCGGATGCAGGCGCAAGCCATCGGCAGACATTTCGGCCAATCGCGCTGCGGCCGTGCCGAGCGAGCGCTCGTTGAATTTGAGTTGCGACAGCAGCAGCTCGCGGGTTGGCCCGGTATAGAGCACATGCGCCTGCGCCAGGCTTTGCCCCAGCGCCTCCATCTGCTCGTCGCCAAGCAAGGCCGCACCTTCAGGCACGGCATCGCGCACCGACGGATGCTGCAGGGTTGCTGCTGGCTGCGTAATCGACCGCCACCAGAGGGAGAACGCAGAAGCCTTCCGCTGTGGCGGCATCGAGACATGACCTGTGCAGCATATGCGCCGCTAGAGGTTGTGATCATGCGCGCCGGCATGGTGGCGCACGTGAAGGCAGCCCGCTTCATCGCGATGGTTTCTCCCTGGCACGCGCTAGTGGCAGTGGCGCTGGCTAGTTCTTCGCACAGGAGACTCCATCTGCCGCACACATCACGTCATCGATCCAGGTGACATATCGCGAGATGCGGACGTTATAGACCAGTTGCCCATAGAAACCGGCCTCTAGCGCGTGTTCCGGAACTGCGGTGATCCATGATCCCACCCGATAAGTCGCCAGGCGCCCTGAGCTTGCACCACGAGCGGGCCGCCGCTGTCACCGCCTCCCAATACACCTTCGAGGGGCAGCCCCTGTGCAGGGGGATCGAAGCGATACCAGAGATAGCGGTCGTTCGCTCCCGTAATGGCGTTGTAGGCCCGCCTCAATGCGCCACGATGTGGAGAGCCGGGAATCTGCCCCTCGATGCCATTGCCGGTTGCCCCCTTCCTACAAACATGGCGACTTCGGTGACCTCATCGCCGCCTCGATACTTCTATCGCGGCGTCCCATTCAACCCCTGCCATCCGACCTATTGACTACAGTTGTCGTCACGCTTACGGTAGCGACAACTGTAGTCATGGAGAGCGGCATGCGTGGCAAGACCATCGGGGACCAGGAGCTGGCCCTGTTGCAACACATCGAAGAACAACGGCAGGCCAGTGTCGGCGAAGTGGCGGCCGCGTTCGGTGAGCCGCGTGGGCTGGCGCGCTCGACCGTGCTGACCATGATGGAGCGCTTGCGCGCCAAGGGCTTCCTGCGCCGCGAGCAGGTGGACGGCATGTACCGCTACAGCGCCACCAGCGGGCAGGACGCGGTCGTGCGCTCGGCGGTGGGGCAGTTCGTGGAAAAGACCTTGCAGGGCTCGGTGTCGCCGTTCGTGGCGTGGATGTCGCAGCGCGCCAAGGTCAGCGACAGCGAGCTGGCCGAGCTCGAAGCCCTGGTCGCCAAGCTGCAGTCGCAGCGCAAGGAGGATTGAGCATGTCGCCGATGATCGAAGCCTTGCTTTGGAGACTGGGTGCCACCAGCGTGCAGACCGCCGTGCTGGCGTTGGCGGTGTGGGCGCTGTGCCGCAGCGTGCGGCGACTGCCGGCCACCACGCAGACCTGGCTGTGGTGGCTGGTGGGAGTGCAGGCGGTGGTCGGCCTGCTGTGGAACGCGCCGCTGCAGTTGCCGGTGTTGCCCGCAGCCACGCCCACGCCCGCCTTGATTGCCGGCGACAGCCTGGCGCCGATGGTGATGGCCAATGCCAGCGTATCCGGCGCCAGCGCGGTCGCCATTGCGGGCGCGGCAGACGTGCTGCAGGGTGCAAGCGGTCCGTCCTGGGCGCTGTTGCTGGCCGCGTTGTGGGTTGCCGGCGTCGCAGTGATGGCGCTCGGCACAGTGCGCGCATACCGACGCAGCCGCGCCCTGGTACGCGCTGCTGCACCGTGCACCGATCGTGCCCTGGCCGCCGCACTGCGCATGGCTGCAGAAGCGCATGGCCTGTCGCAGCCGCCGGAAATACGGTTGTCGCAGCAGATCGCCTCGCCGCAGTTGATCGGGCCCTGGCGCCCGGTCTTGCTGCTGCCCGCCGCCCGCCTGCCGCACATGGCCGACGACGATTTGGATATGGCGCTGACCCATGAACTGATCCACCTGCGCCGGCGCGATCTGTGGTGGGGCTTGCTGCCGTCGCTGGCCCAGCACCTGTTCTTCTTCCACCCGCTGGTGCATCTGGCCGCGCGCGAATACGCCACTGCCCGCGAGGCCGCCTGCGATGCCGCGGTGGTCGCAGGCCACCGTCATTGCCGCCACGACTATGGCCGGCTGTTGCTGCAACTGGGCGTGGCACCGCGCCCGCACGGCGGCGTGGCCAGCGCCTCGCCGTCCTTCCTCAGCCTCAAACGGAGATTGCTCATGTTGCAGAACCCGACCTCGTTCCCGCGGTTTGGCGCGGCCCTGATCCTGGGCGCGGTGGCCATCACCGGCGTGCTGCCGCTGCGCCTGGTGGCGATGCCCGCCGCGCCGGCTGTTGCTGCCGCATCAGCGGCCGCACCCGCCAAACCAGCTGCCGGCGTGTCCAGCACAGCGGCACCGGCCACTGCCGCCGCCGTCGCTGCAACTGCACCGGCAACTGCGGCAGCAACCGCCGCACCGGCAAACGCCGCCGCACCGGCTGCAGCGGCGTCATCCACCAGCCAGACCTTCACCACCACCTCTACGCACGGCCAGATCAACCTGTCGCATGACCCCGACCGCGATGCCTACGTGCTGCTGCAGGGCAACGACAGCGTCATGAATGGCTCGGTGGACGATCTCAAGCATGTGCGTCGTCTGGCCGGCAAGGATGGCCAGCTGATGTGGTTCCGCAAGGATGGCAAGCAGTACGTCGTGCGCGATCCCGACACCTTCAAGCGCCTGAATGCGGTGTATGCGCCAGTCACCAAATTGGGCCAGGCGCAGGGCGCGTTGGGCGAGCGCCAGGGCGAGCTCGGCGAGCAGCTGGGCGAGTTGGGTGCGCAGATGGGTGAGCTGGGTGCACGTGCTGCCGACGCGGCCGCAAAGCACGTCAATGCCTCCTTGCTCGACACCGATGCGCGCGCACAGCAGGCCGCCGAGCGTGCGGCGCGGGAAGCAGAACGCGCAGTACGCCAGGCCGAACAGGCCATGCAGCGCAGCGGCGCCCAACAGCGGATGCAGGCGCTGGCCAGGCAGCAGGCGGCGCTCGCCACCGAGCAGGCAGATCTGGCCAGCCAGCAGGCCGCCGCCAGCGTCCGTGCCGACAAGGAAGCCCAACGCATCATGCGCGAGGCGATCGCACAGGGGCTGGCCACGCGGATCGAGGGCTGATCGTCGCAGGCCGCTGCTCGTCGGGACTGTGCAGCACGCGCAGACGGCGAGCAGCTGGCGCCATCTCGGCCGGAGGCAGTGACTGGCGTCAAACCGGCTCGGCGCCGCACGCGCCATGCAGGCACGTGCGGCGGGCGACACACCGCGCCGGTGATTCGGTGACCCCGCTGCTCGCCGATACTGTGCAACAGGCGCAGACGGCGAGCAGACAATGACGTACCGGGTGGTGGTGTTGGGGGGCTTCGGGCATTTCGGCGCGCGCATCGTGCGGGCGCTGGCGGCAACGGCGCAACTGCGGGTGATCGCCGCCGGACGGCATCCCGGCGATGTGGCGGCCAGGTGGCCGGATGTGGCACCCGGTCGCATCGCGTGCTGTCGCCTGGATATCGACGCAAGCGATTTTGCCGCGCAACTGGCGGCCACTGCCGCCGATGCGGTGGTGCATACCGCAGGCCCGTTCCAGGGCCAGGATTACGCCGTGGCGCACACCTGCCTGCAGGCAGGCACTACATCGACCTGGCCGACGGCCGTGCGTTTCCCCACGGCAATGGATGCAGCGGCAAGGCAAGCGCAGCGTGCGGCCATCAGCGGCGCCAGCACCTTGCCCGCGCTGTCGAGCGCGGTCATCGATGCCTTGCTGCCGCGTTTTTCGGCGTTGCATGGCATCCGCATGGTCATCGCGCCCGCGCAAGGCACGCCGCTTGGCCTGGCCACCGTGCGTGCGGTGTTGTCGTACTGCGGCACGCCGTTCACATGGCTGCATGAGGGCCGCTGGCAAACGGTGGTGGGCTGGGCCAGACCCACGCGCGTGCAGTTCGCGCAGCGCGCGCCGCGGCTTGCGTCGCCCTGCGATGTGCCCGATCACGATCTGCTGCCACAGCGCTATCCCGGCGTGCAGAGCGTGCAGTTTCGCGCCGCGTTGGAGGTGCCGTTCCTGCAGCGCTGCCTGGCCGGTGTCGCCTGGTTGCGTCACCACGGTGTGCCATTGCCGATGGCGCGCCTGGCCGAGGTGTTTGCACGTGCGGCACGCTGGTTTGACCGCTTCGGCACCGACCTCGGTGGCATGCGCGTGGAGCTGCGTGGCACAAGCCATCCGCAGACCGGCGATCCCCGGCCGCTGCGACTGCAGTGGGACCTCACCGCCGCGATGCTGCACGGCCCGGAGATTCCCTGCTTCGCCGCAATCCTGCTGGTGCGCAAGCTTGCCGCAGGGCAGGCGTTACCGATCGGCGCGCATGCCTGCATGGGCTTGTTGACCCTGGCCGAATTCGAGCAGGAGTTTGCAGCGTGGCAGATGGAGACCGAGGTGTCGGACGTGCGTGTGTGAGGACACGCTGTGCACGACCGCCGCAGACGCACGAATCACCACACTGTGCGCAACACCTAACACCAGTAAGTCACAACCAACGTGCAAGCGAGTAGAGCCCTCTCCCGAGGAGAGAGGGGCTTTAGAGCGCTGCGCGTCCATACACACGGCCAATGATCAGCTTGCAGTGCCGCAGCAGGTGTCGTTACACGCACAACAGATGGCCATACGCACTCAACTTCACACCTCGCGGAGCGTACGAAACGCATACATGTCGTTGAACGTGCAGAAGTGGAAACGCGGCACCGTGATCGGGCCGGCGGCAGCCAGCCGCTTCAGCCACACGCCCACCGCACCGTGGTAGGCCGCCTGTTCGTCGGCATCGAGCGTCTCGCACAGATAGGCCAGCGAGATGTGGAACCGGTAGTGGCTGTAGTC
This sequence comes from Xanthomonas arboricola pv. juglandis, assembly GCF_001013475.1. GTDB lineage: Bacteria > Pseudomonadota > Gammaproteobacteria > Xanthomonadales > Xanthomonadaceae > Xanthomonas > Xanthomonas arboricola. Next base: position 197,666 of record NZ_JZEF01000002.1, read on the forward strand.
CGGGCTCTGCAGCAGCGTCAACGCCATCAGGCCCTTGCGCGCCGTCTCCAGCCGCTGCGCGGTGGCCGCATCGGCAGGCAGCAACGGAATGAGCAGATTGTCGTTGCTGCCGGTCATGGCCGCGGTGGGGTCGACCACAAACCGGCATGCCCCTAGCGGGGTGGTGTTGCGCTGCTGCAACCGCGACAGGAAGCTGGCGTTGATGTCGGCCAGCGCCGCATCGCGCGCCAGATCGCTCGGCCACGGCCCGTGCGCGCGGTCGGTTTCATTGACCCCGCCCAGCAAGGTCACGTGATAGCTGCTGGGCGGCAGCACGGCGAGCTTGTCGGCAAAGCCGTGCTCGGGCAGCTCGCGGTAGATGTCCAGCACCCGGTCGAAGCTGGCGTAGCCATCGCCCTGCTGCTCGAGATGGCCGACAAACGTGTTGCCGGCAAACGGCATCGGCCGCCTGGAGCGCAGGAACTTGCGGCCCACATCCGCAGGCGGCGCCGCACCGGCAAGCGAGGGTAGTGCGGTTGCCAGTAACGAGGCGCCGGCGGCGCCGGTGAGCAGACGACGGCGGCTGAAGGTGGTATCCAGACATGACGACATGCTTAGCTCCTCAAAGTTTGACGTTGACGCCGACCATCACGGTGGGGGCCATCTTCCAGGCCGATTGCACATACTCCTGATCGCGGCCGATGCGGTATTGGTAGCCCTGGCCAGCCAGGTTGAGCACGTCCAGGCTCAGCGACACCGCCGGGGACACGTCCCAGCCCAGTTTCAGATCGATGCGGTCCAGCGGCTGCTGGTAACGGTTGCGATAGAACTCCTGCAGGCTGCTGTAATTGGGAAAGCGGTCATCCCACAGCTCGCCGGTGCGGCTCCAGGCCAGCGCGGCGCGCAGCGGCCCACGGGCGTAATTCAGGGTCAGATTCCACAACTGCCTGGGCTGCTGCGGCAGCACGTCCAGGGTGGTGCGGGTGCCATCGCCAAGCACCACCGGGTAGTCCACGTCCAGGAACGTGACATTGGCGGTCACCGACAAGCCGGCCAGCGCGGGCAGCCACGGCCCCAGTTCCTTGATGGCCCCCAGCTCGGCGCCGCGCAGGCGCACCGGCCGGTCCACATTGCGCGGCTGGGTGACCAGCACCTGCTCGCCGTCGATGCTGTCCATCTGGCCGTAGCGGAAGATTTCATCGTCGATGGTCTTGTGGAACAGCGCGACCGACAGCAGGCTGCCGCCGTCGTCGAAGCTCCAGTCGTGGCCAAGGTCCAGGTTCTGCGAGCGGCGCGGCTGCAGGTCCGGGTTGCCCTGGTTGAGCGTGGGCGGTGTGCTGCCCAGCGTGAGCACGCCGCCGTTCAAGGCCATCTGGTCCAGGCGCGGGCGCCCGATCGAGCGCGAGACGCCAACGCGCAGCGTGCCGTTGGCGCTGGTCTGCAGTTGCCCGCTGAGCGATGGCAACCAGTTGCGGTAGGTGCGCACCGCGCCGACCGGTGTCCAGGTGGTTCCGCTCAGCTGCTGGCCGGCGCTGGCAAAGCGTGTCTGTTCCAGACGGATGCCGCCAGCCAGCAGCCAGCGTTCGCCGCGCCATTGCGCCTGGGCAAAGCCGGCGCGCACCTGTTCGTCGACGCCGTAGCTGCCGCTGTTCTGCGCGGTGGTGTCCACCACCCCGCGCGCCTGGCCGGCCAGGGCATCCCAGCGTGCATCGGCCAATGCCGGGTCGATGGTCATCATCTCCCTGTTGCAGCCCAGGGCGCAGGTCGGGCGGCCCAGCACGTCGGCCAATGTGTCAGGCAGGCCGTTCCAGGTAGTGCGCTGCACAGTGGTGCGCATATGCGTGCGGACCTGCCGCGCGCCCACGGCCAGCCCCAGCCCGCGGCTGTCCTCGTCCATGTTGCGACGCAGCTCCAGCTGCAGGTCGCCGACCCGTTCGGCGTAGCCGGTGCGCTCCTGCTGGTGATAGGCGTTGGGGTAGCGCGCCGGGTCGTCGGCCAGGGCCGGGTTCAAGGGCGTGAAAGCGGGCAGGGTGCCGCTCCAGTCGAACCCGTACCCCAGGCGATTTTGCTGGAAGCGGTCCCAGGTCTGCGGGTTGTCCACCGTGGCGCGCGAGGTGCTCGCGCGCAGCGCGGCGCGCCACTGCGCCGGCAACTCGGCCAGCAGCTCGCCATTGATGCCCGTCAGTGCGCGCTTCCAGCGCAACTGCCCCAGTTCGACGTATTGATTGAGGTTGTCGAGCGTGCCGCTCTGCGCGCCGGTGCGGGTCAGGCGTGCGCTGTTCTGCACCTGGGCGTTCTGGGTATTGCGGTCCGAGGCCTCACGCTGGCGGAAGCTGTAGCCGGACACATGGCCGCTGAGCGGACCTTCCGGCTGCCAGTCCACGCGTGCGGTCAGGCCGCGCCGTTCGCGGGTGTTGGCGTAGTTGTACCAGCGCCGTTCGCCGGGAACCGCAGCGCCGGTGCCGCCGTAGGGCACCGGGTCGCGCGTGCCGTCGGCGGCGTACCAGTTCAAGCCGCCGCCGTTTTCCTGCTGCGGCACCGAGATCTCGCGCCGCCACTGGCTGGCAGCGCCCAGGAAGGCGAACTGCCCGTCGCGACCGAAGCGCTTGCCCCATTTCAGATCACCCTCGCCAACCGGCGAGCGGCCGCCGTAGCGGCTGCCCATCAGGTTGGCGCCGCCCTTGGCCGAAAAGGTGAGCAGGCCGTCCGGGCGGCCGAAGCCGGTGGCGGTGACCAGGTTCGTAACACCGCCGATCGCGCCGCCATCGTTTTCCGGCAGGAACGACTTCACCACATCGATGCGGTCGACAAAGTTGGCCGGCAGCACATCCATCATCGCCTGGCGGCTGCCGATGTCGTTGCTGGCAAAGGCAAAGCCGTCGATCAGCATGCTGTTGTAGTTGCCGTTGAGGCCGCGCACCGTCACGTAGCGCGGCTCGCCCTGGTACTCCACGGTGCTGACGCCGGTGACCCGGCGCAGCGCATCGCCCACATTGAAGTCCGCCAGCTGCCCGATGCTGTCGGCGGCGACCGAGTCCACGACGGTGGGCGCGGCCTGTTTGGTGGCGATCGCGCGCGTGTTCTGCGACTGGAACGAGGTGCGCACCTGCACCGCATCCAGGGTATGCGGCGAGGCATCGGCGGGCGCCTCGGCGGCCTGCGCCGGCGCCTGCATCCAGCCCGCCACGGCCATGCCCAGCGCGAGCGACAATGTGCGACGCTGCGCGATGCAGGCCGGACCGGGCAGACACAGGAAGCCACAGGGAAAGCGATGAAACAGACGCATGGCACGATCCGCACTGTCGGGCAGCCCCAACGTGGTGGCCGCAAGCCGATTAAATTAATCTGCTTAATTTAAGCTTATGTGACACCCCCGGTTCTTTTGCCTTCCATGTCTTCCTTCTTCGCCCACGCGGCCATTCGTTCGCATTACCGCCGTCGTAGCGACGGCCAGGCCGCCGGTTCCAGCGAGCGCGCGTTGCTGGATCTGATCCGCAGTGCCGGCCAGCTGGCGCGTGCGGATCTGCCGCGCGCCAGCGGGCTCAGCGTCCCCGGCACCAAGGGCATTATCGACCCGCTGGTCGCACACGGCCTGCTCCAGCTCGGCCCGTCGCTGCGCCGGGGCCGCGGCCAACCCAGCGTCGAGCTGAGTCTGGTGCCCGACTACGCATTCAGCGTGGGGGTCTCGTTGATGGTCGATGGCATCGCGGTGGTGCTGATCGACTTCGCCGGGCAGGTGCGCGGCATGCGCCAGCTCACGGCGTTCCCGCTGACGTTGGACCTGGTCGCGGCGCAGTTGCCGCACCTGGTGGAGCAGTTGCTGCAGGCGGCCGGTGTCGACCGGCGGCGGCTGTTCGGGGTGGGCGTCAGCATGACCGGCCCGCGCATCGGCGATGGCACGCGGGTCAATCCGCCGCTCACGCTGGCCGCCGAGTGGATGCAGGTCGAGCTGGACCGCTTCATCGCCGAACGCCTGCAGTTGCCGGTCTGGATGGACAACGACGCCCATTGCGCCGCGCTGGCCGAGGCCTTGTACGGGGTCGGCCGCCAGTCGCCGGATCTGGTCTATCTGACCATCGCCGACGGGTTTGCCGCAGGCGTGATCGCCGCCGGCAGCGTGCACCGCGGCGCGCACGGCAACGTGGGCGAACTGGGGCGCATCTCGGCCATCACCGGCAGTGCGCGGCCCACGCTGGAAAGCCTGCGCCAGGCGCTGGTCGCCGATGGGCATGCGCTGCCGGACCTGCACACCATGCTGCAGCACTACGATCCGGCATGGCTGCAGATCGAGGCCTGGCTGGATGCGGTGCAACCCACCGTGACCCTGGCGGTGGCGGCGATCATCGCGTTGATCGACCCGCGCGTCATCGTCTTTGGCGCGCGCCTGCCGGCAGATCTTGCGCAGCGGCTGATCGCCCGCGTCGCCTTCGAGCCGGCGCCACGGCGCGGCGTCGCATCGCCGTATCCGGCATTGCTGGTCGGGCAGGTGCAGGCACACGCCACGGTGCTGGGCGCGGCCATGCTGCCGTTCAAGGAAACGCTGTTCTAGCGCAGGCGATGGACCAGCCGGCGTAGTGCGCCGGCGTTGCGGCGGGGCATCGTTTCGCATCGCGGCGGCATAGTTCGCCTCGGTTGCGCATTGTCATCTGCCAAGCGGTTTACTGGCCGCCCGCAGCGCTCTTGAGGTCGTCATGCGTATTGCTCCCCTGCAACCCGCCGCCACGCCCACCACCGCGCTGGCCACACCGGCGCACACCAGCGCGATCACCCCGATGGAGGTGCCGCACGCGCCAGGCGGCAACCCGCCATTGCGCGCACGCCCGCGTCGCCAGGCCGCCGTGCTACCGCCGCTGGTGCCATTGGACGACAGCGCGATGACCGGCAAGCAGGCATTGGTGGCGCTGGACGGCGAGTTCTCCGAGCAGCGCCTGGCCGAAGTGCAGGCGCACCAGATCACCTTGCAGGCCGCGCAAAGCGCGCTGGCCAAGCAGCTGCCACAGGCCACTCCCGCACCCAAGCCCGACAGCATCGCGGCGCTCTTTGCCGCCGGAACGCTGCAGCCGGTGTATCTGGACACCGCCGCGTTCGACGAGATGACCGCCAGCTTGCCCGAGCACTCGCGTGCAGCGGCCGGCCCGGTGCTGGTCGATGCGCAGCAGGGCCGCATCGTCTTCGATCTGGGCCACGCGTTTGCGCCTGGCGATACCTTCAGCGATGCCGCACGCACCACATTGCGCAAGGCGTTGGATCTGCGCGCCCATGGGTTGGAAACACCGGGCTGGCTAAAGCCCGCCGCGCCCACGCCCGCGCAGCCGCGGCGCAAGTTGCAGCAGGCCGCGCGCTACCACGGCCACGAGGTGCCGGCGCGCGACGGCGGCGTAGCGTTCTTCAAGCGCAACGACCACCGTCTGGTGGCCGGCAAGGACGCCCTGCTGCGCAAGCACCGCAAGGAGCTCGTCCACGACGCGTATTTCCAGACGCCCAGCACGCGCGCGCTGGGCAAGGACGTGATGGCCCACCGGGGCCTGTTCAACAACCACGCCGGCATCCCGGAAAACTCGCTGGCCGCCATCGATCGCGCTTACGAACACGGCTATCGCAACCTGGAACTGGATGTGGAGGTCAGCGCCGACGGCGTGCCGGTGCTGATGCACGACTTCAGCATCGGCCGCATGACCGACGACCCGCAGAACAGATTGGTCTCGCAGGTACCGTTCGCGCAGTTGCGCGAGATGCCGCTGGTGATCCGCAACCCGGTCGACGGCAACTTCGTCAAGACCGATCAGAGCATTGCCGCCGTGGAGCAGGCGCTGGAGCACGCGTTTCAGAAGCCGGAAGCGATGTCGGTGGCACTGGATTGTAAGGAAGACACCGGCGAGGCGGTGGCGATGCTGCTGATGCGTCGGCCGGACCTGCGCCAGGGCGCCGCGATCAAGCTGTATGCCAAGTACTACACAGGCGGCTTCGATCAGTTTCTGTCCAATCTGTACAAGCACTACCAGATCAATCCGCTGTACTCGCAGGACGCGCCCCGCCGTGCCGCGCTCGATCGCCTGCTGGCCAAGATCAACGTGGTGCCGGTCTTCAGCCAGGGCATGCTCGCCGACGCGCATCTGCGCGATTTCTTCCCGGGCAAGGACGATGGCCCGGAGGGGCTCGCCGACACGGCGGTGCAGTGGCTGGAAAGCTGGAACCGGATGCGCCCGGTCATCGTGGAGGCGGTGCCCACCGATCAGCAAAGCGCTGCGGGCAAGGCCATGGAGCTGACACGCACGCGCCTGCGCCAGCCCGACTCGTCCTACGCGCAGGCGGCATTCTCGTCCAGCTACCGCTACGAGGATTTCTCGCTGCCGCGCGCCAACCACGACAAGGACTATTACGTCTGGAGCAACTTCGGCGAGATGCATAAGCTCAGCGGCGAAGCCTTCGGCATCAAGCGCACCACCGCCGGCGCCTTTCGCGACGCCGGTGAAAGCCTGCTGACCGACCGGCCCGAAGAAGAACTGCTCGCGCTGCTGGAAAACCGCACCCTGGCGCGCGGTCATACCGGCATGGAACTGGACCTGCCGCCAGAGACCCCCATCGACAGCGCACGCGATGCGGCGATCGTGGAGCAGCGCACCAGCGAATTCCTCGCCGCGTCCAGGCCTGCCGACCCGGCGCATATCGCGGCTGTGCGCGAAGGCCGGCTTCTGGATCGCTCGGCAGAACATCCGCACGATGCCGCCGCCAGGCAGGCGGTGGATGCACGCGCCGACACGCTGGGGCGGCTGACCGATCAGTACCGTGGCGCACCGGTGACCCATTACCTCAACGAGCAGGCCAAACAGATCGAGCCGGGCGAGTGATGCCGGCGCACTGATGCTGCGCCGGCGCGCGTGACTTGGCGGCTTGACCGCTCATGTGGCCGCCAATGGGTGGTGGCCTTGCAGTGTTGCCGGTGGACATCGCCTCTGCCGGCAAACTGCACTGGCGCGCGCACCCAGGATGCCCGCATTGCGCCACCACTGCGCGTGGTCCGCCGCTACGGCGCTACGGCGTCTCCAGCATCGGAATCACGTCACGGTCCTGCGCGTCCACTGCCACCAGGCGCTGCATCAGCAGCGACAGGGTCACCACGTCCTGGTGATTGTGCTCGGCCACGCGGCGCAGGTTGCGCGCGCTGCCGCCGCGCAGGTAGCTCAACCAGGCGGCCGGCGCTTCGGAGCCGGGCAGGTCGTCCTCGCGCACTACGCGCAGCAGCTGCCGTTCGATGGTGGCCAGCTTGCAGTTCTCCCAGGTGCCGCGATAGCGGCGCCGGGTGGGGAACAGCAGGTCCACATGATCCAGCGCAGAGATCGGGTCGCCGCGCCGCGCCAGCCGGTAGCGCGTCTTCAACAACGGCGCGTCGTAGCAGCGGCCGTTGTAGCTGGACAGCACCGTCTGCGGCGACAGCCAGCTGCGGAACAGATCCAGCATCGCGCTTTCGGCCGCCATCGTGGACATCATCAACTGACGCACGCGCAGCCCGCTGCCCTGCGTAGCGTCGGTGTACCAATCGGCCACGCCGATCATGAAGGCGCGCGTGCCGGTGCCGCCGGCCAGGCCGGTGGTTTCGGTATCGAAGAACAATAGATCCATCGGGTCCACCGCGTCCTCGCGCTTGGCGAACGCCAGCGACAGCGCCTGGCGCGGGATCGCCTGCGGCAGGAAGGCTTCGATCAGGTGCAGGCCGGGCGCGATCTCGTTGCCGGGCAGATGCCGATCGGTGGACGCCGCGCGCACCGGCGCGTGCGTCGAGACCGCGCGCTCGCGCAGGCCGATCATCTTGCGCAGGCCGGCGATATCGGTGCGGCGCTGCGGTGCCGGCAGTGATGTGGGCGCAGCCGGTGTCGCGCGCACAGCCGGCACGCGCGCTGCCGCATCGGCCGCCGCACCTGCCGGCTTGTGGCGCACATCGTGGTCCACCCAGGCAAACGCCGAGCTATCGCGCGCAGGCGCTGCAGCAACCGGTGCCTGCAGGGCGCGGCGCGTCATGGCCGGTGCGCTGGGCGGGGCACGCGGTGCACCGGCAGCCTCTGCGCTGCCGGGCTGCGTGCTTCGCACAGCCGCCTCGCGCGGCAAAGCGCGTGACCCAGACGCAGCAGCACCCGGCGCAGGCTGGCGTTGCGCGCGCGTCGGCATCGCCGCATCGTCCTTGCGCGCCGTGGGCGTCAGCCCGCCGACCTGGCGGCGCAGCAGGCGCAAGCGTTCTGCGCTCACCCCAGGATCGCTGCCAGGCACCGGCGCTGCCAGCGCACGCATTGGCTGCGCCGCCGCAGGCATGTCACCTGCGGCACGCGTGCGCGCATCGCCTGCCACTGCATCCGCACCGACTGCCTCGCCCGAGGTGCGCGCCACCGCCGCCGCGCGCAGCGGGTGGGCATCGGCCTGCGCATCGCGCGCAGCGGAAACATCCGCACCATCCACTGCAGCGCCATCTGCAAGCGCCGCCGGCGCCGGCACATCGGCATGCCCGGCCTGACGCCGCAACAAGCGCAACCGGTCCGCACTCACGCTCATGCAAGCACGTCCAGCGCCAGGTCATCGTCCACCTGGGTGGCATGCCGCAACGGCGCATCCGCATCGAACAACAGCGCCAGCACGGTCAAGGCCAGCGACTTGGGCGACTCGCCCTTGCCTTCCTCATGCGCGGCCAGCACCGGGCCCACGCAGGCCGGGCAGCCGGCGCTGCAGTCGCAACGCCGCACCAGCTCGTCGGCGCGCTGCAGCAGCTCGGCCTGGCGCAGCCACAGCGGCTCGCTCAGGCCCACCCCGCCGGGGAAGTTGTCGTACAGATACACCGTGGGCACGAAGGCCTGCTGCAATTCCACCGCGCCTTCTTCGCCCTCGTCCACGCCGCGCAGCTGCCCGCGCCCGGTCTGGTCGGCCACCGCAAACCACGCGCCGTCGCCATTGCCCACCGCTTTTTGCAGGTCGCGCGCATCGGCCATCACTGCCACCGTGGCCACCACGTGCAGCGCATAGGCCGCACCCAGGAACCCATCCAGCGCATCCTGCTTGGAGGCGAACGCCTTGCCCAACGTGGCCTGCGGCAACTGCCACCACACCGCAGTGGTGTGCAGTTCCTGGTCGGGCAGATTGACCGGCCCGTAGCCGATGTTCTCGTGCGTGTAATAGCGGATCTTCTTGTAGCCGGACACGCGCCGCACCACATGCACCTCGCCGTGATGCGAGTCGCCGCGCCCGGCCACGCCGCCGTCGAAGCGGTCCAGCACCTTCAGCTTGGTGTAGTCGATGCTGTCGGTGTAGTAGTCCACATGCGTGCGCGTGACATAGGCCTTGCGGCCTTCCCAGTCCAGCCGCTCCACCTGGTACGGCGTGCTCTGCACCATGTGGATGGCGCCTTCGTACAAGGTCAGCGCCGCGGCCGAATAATCCACCTCGGCGATGATCTGCTGCTTGCCGTCGCTCTTGTCCACCACCACGAAGTTGCCGTCGGCCACCGAGCGCAGGCTCACCGCATTGGCCGGGTAGCTGTCGGCGATCCACTCCCAGCGGTCGCCTTCCTGGTGGATCACTTCGCTCTCGGCCAGCGCTTCCAGGAACACCAGCGGGTCGATCGGCCCGAACGGTTCGCTGGCAATGAACGGCAGCTCGAATGCCGCGCAGCGGATGTGGTCGAACAGGATCAGCGGCTGGTCCGGCGCAATGCGCGCATGTTCGGGCGAGGCATCGGCAAAGAAATCCGGGTGCCGCACCACGTACTGGTCCAGCGGCTGCGAACTGGCCACCAGCACGCCCAGCGCCGGTTGCTGGCGGCGCCCGGCGCGGCCGAAGCGCTGCCAGGTCGCCGCCACGCTGCCGGGGTAGCCGTTGAGGATCACCACATCCAGCGCGCCGATATCCACGCCCAGCTCCAGCGCCGAGGTGGACACGATGCCGTCGATATTGCCGGCGCGCATCGCGCGCTCCACCTCGCGCCGCTCGGTGGGCAGGTAGCCGCCGCGGTACGCACGGATGCGTGGCGGCTTGCGCGGGTCGTGGTCGAAGATGTCCTTCAGGTACTTGGTCAGCACCTCCACCATCAGGCGCGTCTGCGCGAACACCAGCGTCTTCAGGCCGCTCTTGATCGCAATGCGTGCGATGCGGTTGCTCTGCGAGCGTGCCGATGCGCGCAGCCCCAAATCCGCATTGACCACCGGCGGGTTCCACAGCAGCACGTGCTTGTCGCCGGTGGGCGCGCCGGATTCGGTGATCGCATGCACCTGCTCTTCGATCAGGGCCTGCGCGTGCGCATGCGGGTTGCCGATGGTGGCCGAGCACAGGATGAACTGCGGGTTGGCGCCATAGAACGCGCAGATGCGCTTGAGCCGGCGCAGCACATTGGTAACGTGGCTGCCGAACACGCCGCGGTAGGTGTGGATCTCGTCGATCACCACATAGCGCAGGTTCTCGAAGAACTGCGCCCACTTGGTGTGATGCGGCAGGATCGCCTGGTGCAGCATGTCCGGGTTGCTCACCACGATGTCGCCATGCAGGCGGATCGCCTGGCGCGCATCGCCGGGCGTATCGCCGTCGAAGGTGAAGGCCTTCACCCCCAGCTCGCCGGCGCGGTTCAACTCCAGCAGCTCGGCCACCTGGTCCTGCGCCAGCGCCTTGGTCGGGAACAGGTACAGCGCCTTGGCCCCGGAGCTCATCGCCGCGCTCACCACCGGCAGCGTGTAGCACAGCGATTTGCCCGACGCGGTGGGCGTCACGATCGCCACATGTTCGCCGCGTTGGGTGGCTGCCCAGGCATCGGCCTGGTGGCTGTAGAGCTGGCTGATGCCGCGCGCGCGCAAGGCGTCGGCCAGCGCGGCCGGCACGTCGGCGGGAATCGGCGCATAACGGCCGTCGCGCCCGGGCAGGGTAAAGCTGCCGGTGATGCGGTCGTGGTAACGCCGTTCCAGGCGTTCGGTGAGCAGTGCGCCATCGCGGCTGGGCCGGCCATCGGTGGTGGCCAGCGCGCGCTCGGCGGTTTCGGTGCGGGGAGCGAGGGCAAACGGAGGCATACGGCGGCTCCCAAAGAGGGGCATGAGACAGGGGAGGTGTCTCAGGGTATGAGACCAGCGCCGAACCAGCGAGCCTGTGTCACTGAGCGGATTCAGCAAGCCGGGTATTCTATTGCCTCCACCGCGTCACCGTTGCCTTGCACGCTGTGGCTCCCCCATCTCGAAGAACCGCCGTGCCCGTTTCTCCCAGCCTCACCGCGCCGCACTACAAGACCCGTTCCGCCCGCCGTGCCGATGTGATCGTGCATGCCGCCGGCCTGTTCCTGGCCATCGTCGGCGGCGCCTGGATGGTCTGGCGCGCGCATGCCAACCAAACCATGCTGCTGGCCACCTGCGTCTACGCGCTGGGGCTGCTGGTGATGTTCGGCTGCTCGGCGGCGTACAACTTCGCCCCGCCGCAACGCCAGCCGATGCTGCGCAAGTTCGACCACGCCGGCATTTTCGTGATGATTGCCGGCTCCTACACCCCGTTCCTGCTGGTCGCCCTCGACGGCACCTGGCGCTGGGCGATGATCCTGGGCGTGTGGGGTGTGGCCTTGTTCGGCGTGTTCGCCAAGCTGTTCCTGCCCGGCATCGCCAAGGGCTTCTGGGTGGTGATCTACCTGTTGCTGGGCTGGGCGGGCATCGTGGTGATCAAGCCACTGCTCGCCGGCCTGGACAGCACGGTGCTGTGGCTGATCGCCGCCGGCGGCGCGTTCTACACCGTGGGCGTCACCTTCTACGTGCGCAAGTCGCTGGTCTACAACCGCGCCATCTGGCACGCCCACGTGCTGGGCGGCGCGCTCTCGCACTGGTGCGCAATCTGGTTGTGCCTGCAGCCGTTGGGCGGGGTGTAGCCTCGCCCGGCACAGCCGACTTGCCCCACCCGCAGTGATACTTTAGTGTCACTGCATGCGCACAGAACTTGTCACCACGCTCAAGCGGCAGGCCACCGAGCTCCTCGCAGATGTCGAGCGCGACAAGGAGCCGATCCTGATCACCCAGCATGGCCTGCCCAGCGCATACCTGGTGGACGTCGCCAGCTATGAACGCATGCAACAGCGCATGGCGATCCTCGAAGGAATTGCCCGTGGTGAAATGGCGGTAGCCGAAGGCCGCAGCCTGAGCCACGAGCAAGCCAAACAACGCCTGGCGCGATGGCTGAAATAGTCTGGTCTGAGCCGGCAGTGGCCGACCTGGACGCGATTGCCGACTACATTGCGCTTGAGGACGCTGCCGCCGCAGCGGCACTGGTGAGACGGGTGTTTGCGCATGTCGAGCAATTGGCCGAACACCCGGAGAGTGGAAGCCGGCCGCAGGAGCTCAAGCGCTCCCGCTACCGTCAAATCGTCGAGCCACCTTGCCGCGTGTTCTACCGTGTGGACGGGCAACGCGTTGTCGTGGTTCACGTGATGCGCTCGGAGCGGTTACTTCGGAAGAATCGTCTTTCGCGCTGACAGGCGCGTCCATCTTCCAACTGCATCGCATTGCACACGCGTTGCGGCGCATGCGCCCACACCGCGCGCAGGCACGGCTTACAGCGCCACCCGCTCAATTAAAAAGCGGCTCACACCCTCACAGCTTGGTCTTCATCACCGCTTCGAACGCCGCATCCGGCGCGATGCTGTCGGAGAGCACGACCACCGAATGCAACGTGCCCTTTGCCTGCACGTTGTATTCAAAGCCCACCGGCTTGCCGCCGCGGCTGAACACCTCGATCTCGCTGTACTCACCGAGCCGGCCTTCATAACTCTCGCGCTCCAGCCCGTGCTCCTTGGCAAAGGTGCCGGCGGCGCTGCGTGCGCCCTCCCACACCGCGTCTTCGTAGCTCATCGGCTGCAGCAGGCTGATCATGTGGGTCGCGCAGGCGTTGGTGCTGGTCACGCCATAGCCATCGACCTCGCCCAGCAACGGGATCTTGCGGACATCGCGTTTGGGCGTGGCGGTGACGGTGCAGCCAAGCTGCTGCAGCTCGGCAAGGGTGAAGTGCTCGGACTCCGGGCGCGGCGCGCTGGGGGTGGCCGTGCCACCGTTGCAGGCAGACAGCAGGCCCAGACAGGCGAGCGGCAGGAAGCGGCGTAGAGAAACGTGCGACAACGGTGACGTCCTTGTAGTGAATGGAAGAGCGGCGCGGCTGCCCTCGACATCGGCGCGCAACATGCCGTCAACGCGTCACGCAATCGCCCAGGTCGGGGCAGCCAGGGCGCGCGAGGGTAGCGCGTCAGGCGTCAACGCATGCTGAGAGCCATCAACCACGCCGCCGCGCTCATTCCGGCATCACCATGCGGATCGCGCGCGTGCCGATCTCTGCACCGGTAACTGCGTCGATGGCAACCGGCTGCAGCTCGGTGCCGGTTTCCGCATCCAGAAAACGTAGCAACTTGCCCTCGCCACGGTGTTTGCGGCCCCACGCGCCGATCATGAACAGCACCGGCAGGTAGTCGCGCCCTGCCTGGGTCAGCACGTACTCCTCGCGCGGCGGGCGGGTGGAATACAGGCGCTTTTCCAGCAGCCGCTCCTCGGTCAGCGTCGCCAGCCGCTTGGTCAGCATGGTCGGGGCAATCCCCAGGCTCTGCCGGAACTGATCGAAGCGGGTCAGCCCGGACTTTCTGGCCACCATGTCGGATCAGGAAAAAGCCCTGATGCAGCAGCATGCCGCGTTTCTGGACCAGCGCCTGGCCGAGGGAATCCTGCTGGCGCATGGCCCGGTCATCGATGAAACCGGCGGCTTTGGTCTGTCGCTGTATCAGATTGCCGACGACCAGGACATTGCCGCCATCACCGCACAAGACCCGATCATCAAACACGGGGTCGGGCAGTATGCGCATTACCCCATGCTGCATTTGAAGGCGCGCGGATAAACGCCGCGCTGCAGGCGGCACGCTCAAATCGTCATCGCAGCAGCACGTTGCGGTGGCGAGCGTGCGCCGCGCTTGCAGCAAGCCATGGCGGCCGCAGGCGGGCTGCGCTCAGGCCACGCTGTCAGTAGCCAGTCTTTCGAATGGGGCGGGCGAGCGCTCTCACCGCACCGGCACCCGCGCGCTGGCCCCCAAGCCACGCTTGGGAAACGCCGCCTCCACCGGCGCACGCCGCTGCACCCACATGTCGCCCATCATCCGGTCCAGCCCGCGGTCCAGGCCGGTGACCAGCCCCGCGCCCGGGGTGAAGGTCAGCTCGCCAAAGAAGACCTGGCCATGCTGGATGTACCAGTCCACCCGCACGTAGTCGAAGTCGCCGGCCAGCTGTTGGCTCAGGCCCAGCGCCTGCTCCAGCAGCGCGGGCGCGCAGGGCGGGGTGCGCCCGTCGTCGCGGATGCGGTGGAAGGCCGTGTGCAGGTTGTTCACGAAGAAGGTCATCGCCAGCTTGGGCGTGTCGAAGCGCCCGTAGATCACCTGCAGCACGTACTGGAAACTGCCATCGGCCTGCCGGAACATGTGGAACTTGTAGTCCACCGGCACCTGCTGCGCATCGCCGATGTACTGCTCCACCAAAATGCGCGGCGGAATATCGCGGTAATGGATCTCGCGCACCTTGTCGGAGAAGTCGGTCTGCAGCCATTGGCCGCAGCGCTCGATGATGCGGCGCTTCTGCTGCGCGTCCGGCTCATCGCGCACCACCTCCACCATCGCCGCGCCATGGTTGGCCTTGATCACGGTCTGCCGCCACTGCGGCAGGCGCAGCAGCTCCTGCGGGTCGGTGCTGTCCAGCAGCAGCGGGATCAGGTGCGCCTCGCCGATCCTGGCCGCCACATACGGGCGCACCGCAAACTTGTCCGCCAGCCGCCGGTACAGCGGGTAATCGCCGTGCACGCACTTGCGGTAGAGGACCTTCTCGTTGAAGCACTTGGGCGCGTACAGATCCGGCAGCCGGCCGAAGGTGTGCAGGTAGTACAGCCGGTCCTGGTGCCGCCAGGGCAGGGTGCGCAGCAGGCCGCGCGCGCCCTTGCGCAGCAGGCGCTTGAGGCTGATGGCGTCGGTGGCCGGCGCAGCTGCGCCAGGCAATGCGGCCGGGCGGGCGTCGCCTGCAAACCGCGTCAACCCCGGCAGCAGCGCAGCCCACGGCTCACCTGCTGCCCCAACCCGCGCTCCCAGCGGCTGCGTCTGCAGCCCCATCCCGTTGTCCATCGCCAGATCCCTCTTCTTGTCGTTTAGTGAGACGCAAGTCACAATTAAGTGTGATGCTAGTCACGGTATACGGGAAAAGTAAGAAGAGGGTTGCGAAACGTCTCAAGCAGACCGATTTCGCAAAGATCAGTGCGTTTTAGGGCTTGAAGACGGGCTTGGCGGCTGCTGTTGCGTCCGCTTTGCTGCGTTGCGGCAGCCGCGCGAGCCAGGACGACGCAGCCACGGCCGGGCGCCGCTTGGGCACAGCGCCGGTCAGGGGCGTAGGCGGAGGTCGCGTAACTCAAATGGCGGCGTGTGCGCTGCGCCACGATGGGGAGGTGCACCCAGGGGGAAGCGCCAGGCGTTGAATGCCAGCGCAGGCCCGCACTCAGGGGACGCAGTCGCATCGCCGCCCAGGATCGAGCAATATCAGGCGATACCACTGCAGCCCGCAACGGATGGCCCATGCACGTCACCAAATTCCTGGCCCTGGCAGCGCTGTGCCTTGCGCTTGCCGCCTGCGCAGACACAGACCAGCCCGCACAAGCCGATAAGGCGCCCACATCGGCGCAGGCAGCAGCCAGCCCCGCCACCGCAGATGGCAACGCCGCCGCACTGCCGCCCGCCCAGGCGGCCAACAGCCATCCGCCTTCGGTCAGCCAGCAGGCAAGGCGCTATCTCTGCCCGCAGGGCCCCAATGCCTGCCCGGCCGGTGGGCCATTGATCGCCAACTCCGATGCAGAGGCGCAGTGGCTGCTGCGCCACGGCTACCCGACGGAACACGAACTGGCCCGGTTGGAAACCCTGACGCTGGACCAGCTCAAGGCCGAGTCGCAGGCAGGCAACCAGCCCGCAACGGTGATCTACGGCAAAAAGACCGCACTGGCGGGCCGTTTTTATCAGGGCATCGGCATCCTGCGGCGGGCCGCGGTGGCGGGGAACCTGTATGCGTACTACGGGCTGTCGGACGTGTACGTCAGCGACACCGCAAACAAGAACCTGGTCGACAGCCTGGCCTACCTGCGTCTGGCCTATCTGCTGGGCGATGCAAAAGCCTCGGCCGTCATCGCATCGCGTGGCCTGAGCAGTGTTGAAAACGTCGTTGCCGACGAGCGCGCCGCGTCCCTGCACAAGACGTTTTCCAAGTATCAGCGCCCCTCGCCACGGCCGCTGGAATAACGCCGGGCGATCAGCCCCCCACATTCAGTTGCGGAATCTTCGCAAACGCCTCGGCAATAAAATCCATAAACACGATCGCGCGCTTCGGCATCAGCCGGTTGGCCGCATACAGGATGTGCATGGGCACCGCAGGTGCGGAGAATTCGCCCAGCACGATTTGCAGCTGCCCGGCCTTGAGCCCCTGCTCGAACAACCACTCCGGCCCCTGCCCGATGCCCAGGCCCGCACTCACCGACTCGCGCGCGGCCTCCGGCGAATTGACCCGGATCCGGCCGGACACCGGCACTTCCACATCCTTGAAACGCCAGGTCGCCCCGGAGGCCAGCAGGGTGTACAGCACGCAATCGTGCTGGCGCAGGTCCTCGGGCACGCGGGGCACGCCGCGCTCGGCAAGATAGGCATTGCTTGCCACGCACACGCGCTTGAACGTGCCGATCCGCCGTGCGCGTAGCGCACTGTTTTCCAGGTGGCCGATGCGGATGGCGAGTTCCGCGCCCTCGTCGAGCAGATTGACGAAGCGGTCGTTGATCTGCAGATCCAGCTGCAGGCCCGGAAAGCGCCGCAAAAACTCCGGCACCAGCGGCATCACATAGTGGTGCGACAGCGCCGTGGGGCAGGCCACCCGCAGCAAGCCGGACGGCTGCACGTTGTCGTGCAGCGCCATCTCCGACTCGCCCACCGCATCCAGGATGCGGCGCACTTCCGCGTAGTAGCGCTCTCCCTCCGGTGTCAGCACCAGCTTGCGGGTGGAGCGGTTGAGCAGCCGGGTGTGCAGGTGCTCTTCCAGCGCTGCCACGTGGCGGCTGACATTGGGTTGGCCCAGGCCCAGGTCGCGCCCGGCCGCAGAAAAGCTGCCGGTTTCCACCGCACGCGCAAAGCAGGTCATCAGCAGAAACCGGTCCATCGCCCACTCCCATTCATGCGCAGAACGCATGAATGGTATGTGCCGGCGCGGTCTTCCGCCACATTGGGCATGGGCGCACGCTGCACCCCATGAAGGCCGGCCACGCGCGGCGGGCCTGCCACCTCCCAGGAGCACCCCATGTCCCGTCTAGCAGGCAAACGCACCCTCATCACCGGCGGCACCAGCGGTATTGGCCTGGAGACCGCCCGCCAGTTCCTGGCCGAAGGCGCCCGCGTCATCGTCACCGGCAACAACCCCGAGTCCATCGCCAGCGCCAAGGCCGCACTGGGTGCCGAGGTGCTGGTGCTGCGGGCCGATTCGGCCAGCGTTGCCGCGCAGCAGCAGCTGGCGCAGGCGGTGCAGGCGCATTACGGCCAGCTCGACATCGCCTTCCTCAATGCCGGCGTGTCGGTGTGGGCGCCGATCGAAGACTGGACCGAGCAGGCCTTCGACGCCTCCTTCGCCATCAACGTCAAAGGCCCGTACTTCCTTATGCAGGCGCTGCTGCCGGTGTTCGCCAACCGCGCCGCAGTGGTGCTCAACACCTCCATCAACGCGCATGTGGGCGCGGCCCGCTCATCGGTGTATGCGGCCACCAAGGCGGCGTTCCTGAGCATGGCCAGGACCCTCTCCAGCGAACTGCTGGCGCGCGGCATCCGCCTCAACGCGGTCAGCCCCGGCCCGGTGGAAACCCCGCTCTACGACAAGCTCGGCATCCCCGACGCATACCGCGACCAGGTCAACCAGGACATCGCCGCCACCATCCCCCTCGGCCGCTTCGGCACCCCGGACGAAGTGGCCAAGGCCGTGCTGTACCTGGCCTCGGACGAATCCCGCTGGACGGTGGGCTCGGAACTCATCGTCGACGGCGGCCGCACGCTCAACGGCTGAGCGTTTCGAAGGCAGTGGCAGGCGAACGGCCACGCCCACACACCCTTCAGGCGCGACACCGAGCGCCGCAGCGTGGGTCCACGTTGCGGCGCAAGTGCAGCGACTCAATAATGCGCACGCCCTCTTCAGCGGATGACACGTGCGCGCTTTATTCGTCTATGCCGCTGTCCCCGCGATCCTGCTAACAGCAATGGCAACCGCCCACGCGGCCCCTGCCGCTGAGTTATGCGAGGTCTTGCGCGCCTTTGTCGGTGCAGTACAGCCGGGCCAGGTGCGTAGTTTTGCGTTCCACACCTCATGGGGAACCAACTTCAAGCATGCGCAAGAGCAGGCGCTTTCCGCCAAACGGTGTGAGCACGGTGGGGACCCCGCCGCGCAGGCCGTCTGCGCCTACCTGATGCAGCATGGGCAAACAGAGCTTGCAGACGCCACGGTAATGGACTCGGTGGCCTGCCTATCGAGCGGCACCACATTTGACAGCAGCGTGAGACTGCATCACGCCGAGCTGTCCTTTCGTCATGAGGCCATCAACGCAGGCGCGACGGTCACAGTCACCTTTGGCGAAGAGACGGAACAGGGCGGCAGGGTGTTTCGACTTCAGGCAGAAGGCGACTAGCGCCGCCCTACATTTGCTCAGAGGCGCAACGCGCGTCGAGATACCAAGCAATCGCTCACTAACCACGCGTGCGGTTGCGTCATGCGGCTATGGAAGGTCCGCATCCGGGCACGTGCTACCGGCGCAACACGCCGGCATGCCGCGTCAATGAATCCGCAACGCCGCAACCTTGCCGCCCACCAGCTGGAACACATGCTCCAGCTGCAGCGGGCTCTGCGGGAAATCGCCGGACACCTGCGCGGTCACACTCACTTGCTCGCCCTGGGTGTGCACGCCAACCGGCACCGCACGATACGGCGTGGTGGCCTGCGCCTGTGCCAGCCAGGCCGCAATGGCGGCAGCGCCACGGTGCTGGCGGTGCTCGTCGTGCACCACCGCATCGTCGGCCAGGTGCGGCAGCAGCTCCGTGGCATCGCCGGCGTTGCTGGCGGTAAAAAAGCAGGCAATGGCGGCGGGCAGGGCAAGCGACATGGCGGCGGTGCTCGGTGGAAACGGTATGCCATGATCGGCAGCGGCATCACCTGCCGCAAGAACGCACGCAAAGGTAAGTCACGCACCCATGGGAAAGCCGCACACCCCGGACACCGCCGCGTGCGATGTCGAAGCCCTGCTCAAACTCATCGAAGGCCGCTGGAAACTGCTGCTGCTGTTCCACCTGTTCGACGGCAAGGTGCAGCGCTACTCGGACCTGGAGCGGCTGATTCCCGCCATCTCGCAGAAGATGCTGGCCCAACAGCTACGCCAGCTAGAACGTGATGGCCTGGTGCTGCGCACCGTCTACGCGCAGGTACCGCCGCAGGTGGATTACCGCCTCACACCATGGGGCCTGGCATTGTGTCCTGCATTGAATGAATTTCTAGACTTCGTGAGTTCGTCGACGACGCAGTTTTTGTCACGATAATAATATTTAGAAATGCAGTCACACGCTTTCAAAGTTGATAAAAGTTCTAGTCACGGTAATTGGTCGAAGCAGCCGATCCGCGATGGTCGGCCAGCGGAACTGCTAAATAGCAGCTCCGCTGATAGAGGTTCACCCCTCAAACCATGACGCTCTTGAGGGTCCCAGAGCTCCAAAGGTCAGCGGCAACCGCCTGATACATATTGGTTCGGGCATCAATGATGAGCGGGTCCACGTAGTCATGAGCAGTGAGCGGCACCCCAGAGGTGGAGGTATAGCGAATGATGTTCGGATTGTTCAGGTAGAAGGATTTTGTCAGGCTCTGCGCAAGCACATTTTCGGAGGCATACCTTGTCAATTTTTCTGTGTATTTCATTGACTTCAGCGACCTGTTCTTTCCTCGGGGAAGAAGGATAAGGCCGCCAATCATTGAACGGCGAGTTTGGTAGTCGCTCGTGCTGGCAAAAGAGGTGCCGCCAGCTGCGATGATTTCAGCCGCAGTTTCTGCCATCGGGACAGGAAGTAAATGCTCCACGTCAAAAGTTCTGCTTCCAACAGTTCTATCAGCGTACGCGCTAAAGCCGACGGCACCAGTAATGCCTATCCCGCGCTCTAGAGAATCGGCGAGCCGCGCCATCAGGTGCAGCAAATCTTGCTTCTTTGTTTGATCAAAATTTACCAATTTCAGATTGACGACGTAATCGCCAGTGGCAATCTTTGCGTCAATTAACGCAGAAAGAGCAGAGCTGTCGAGATCGCGCATCTCTAAAGCAAGATCAAAGATGATGTCACGCACGTTGTCGTAAGTATTCTCCTTTCCTTGACATGCTCTCGCTGTGGCAAGATGGTCTAGAACATAAGAAATGCATTTTATTTTTCGCTTAACATCATCCTCAATATCGCTTGGCTTGATAGCGGAAAGGATCGCCATCGTCTGCAGCGTTAGCGAACGGGCACCGTTGTAAAAAACGTGACGGTACTCATGATCGTAGCTCTCTTCATATTTTTTGATCCGTTGATAAATTTCGGCGTAGAAAGGTATTTCTCGCGTCATCAGCCGATAATAGTCATCGCCATTCTTCAGGCAGAGCGAAGACTTGTTATCCATGACCCATCGATGGTAACTGTCACCTATGATTTCGAAATCGGCTGGCGCATCGCCACGATTCTTACCGCGAATCGTTTTTGCAAAGCGTGCGCGAAGCCAAGTCTTGAAAAAGTTTGAGTCTTCGTCGCTGCCGATTTCTTGCAGAACGCGGATAACCCCTATCCAAGCTGCATGTGCCTGCTTGTTCTCGTAATCGACCGATATTCCTGACAGCAGGAATCCCTTAAGTAGATCAATCGGAGTAAGCTTCAGACCTCGGTCGTTCATAGTCACGAAGACGCGATGCCCATCTTGTTCCTTCGGCACACCAATTTCGAAAAGGCACACGCGTTCGGTTATGAAGTCTGCCAAGTGCGGGATCAGGTTGTTACTACTAATTGTGTCAGAAATCATGCTGGGAATGCCTTGGTATAGTTCCCATAGCCGCTTGGTTCCCGGATCAATATTAAGTATCGAGTCGACCGCCTCGGTGAGTTCTTCATCGTTCAAAGCGTGGTTTAACAAAATGTCAAATAGTTGTCGCCGATTGACATCCATTTCAAGATTAAACTGACTTGTGCCGGCAATGCGCCGCCTAATCGCTTCCTCGACTGGAGACATGCCAAGTGCAGGATTTTTAGAAGCCACTCGATCGAGATAGCTCATTAGAAGAAGAAGCGTTGTCACCCGCTGCTGTCCATCAATTATAGCCTTAGCGCCATGCCCTGCATCGGTAGTGATGATGGTGCCAAGAAAGTAAACGGGGTAACCAAGAACCTCGGTCCGACTGTCGGTGTTTTTCCAAGAGGCAGCGAACGATTCCTGGATATCCGTCAAAAGATCCGTTAGATGCTTTAGCTCCCATTTGTAATCGCGCTGGAAGGTAGGTAACGAGAATTTCTGACGCAAGCACTCGTTCACGGTTTTTCTATCGAATGTAATTTGCATCGTCTCGCTATCCTTGGCTAAAAGTAAAATCTGTTTGATTCAGTAATCTCGTGTCAATGTGGCACGCATTGCTCTGAAGCAGGAAACGGCGCATCAGTGAAGGCCAAGCTCTGCAACTTGGTCAGCTTCACTTAACCATCCCGACAGCGCTGCCACCCACCCGCAGCAGCCGAAACCTGCTCCCATCCATTCCGTAGCCGCTTCATCGCTTGCCCAGCCACGCACGTATAGCCAAGCTGTTTGGCCTCTGTAGTGCCCAGTCCCGGCAGCAAGATGATCGAATCCGATGGAGCGGGACGCCCCTGGCTACGTGCCTCATTACGAAGGGTCATGTTCTCGATGCCCTGGCAGTAACGCACCATGCCCGGGTGCGGGTGCGCGCGGTATTGCTCGCAATTGAAGGGCGTGGTGTCGCGCGCCATGGAGTTGTACGGCTGCCGCGTTGGCGGGATGTACTTGCTGTTCGCCTTACCTGCGGCTGAGCGCATGCTCTGCGCCGCCACGCCTTGTCCGTACGCAAGCAAGCACAGCGTTGTTAGTGCCAGCACGACACGGTGCGCGTTGATGACCCTGTCCATGGTGTTCCCCCCCCCTTTGACGCACCGATCCTAGCCTACGTTGTTGAGACGTGGGTGGTTCAGTCCGCTTAGTATTCGGGGCGCTGTCTTTGGGTGCGTTTTTTTCCCAATGCACACAAGGATGGTGCCGCTACTTCGCGCTGCCTAGATCACTGAGCACATCATCCACCTGCTCGGCCAAGTGCTGCAGGCAATGGGCCCATTGCTGTAGTGGAATTGTTGGCGTCCAAAGCGTGGCTTCGTCGCGGGTACGTGGTGTGGCCAGGGTAGCGAGCAGGCGCAGTTGGTCGCGTACGCGCAGCAGGTGGTATTGCGTGCCTTCGGACATCCAGTAACCGGGTTCGTTGTGCATGCCGCTCTCCTTGCCGTGAGGCAGCTCCCGCTGCACAACGCAGCGGGATGCCGGGAGGCTAGAAACCGCACACAGCCGGCGGGCTTATTCCCCTTGCGGGTGTTGTATTCGCCGCCCTCCCGGCGTAGGAACGCCGAGCAGTGCCAGGCCAGATGGCCGAGCACAAAAAACCCACCAAAACTCGGAGGTGGGTACCGCTGTGTGGTGAGTTTCTAGGCTCCGGATGGAAGTGTGCGGGTGGCGCAGGGCAGGGTCAAGCTGAGTCGACTGTCCGAGTGCGGAGAAGCCGCCTGCATAAAAGAACTTTTTGGCTAAGCGCAGCACTGCAATGAGTCGCTGCAACCAGTTGACACACTACCCAACGCGTAGCAATCTCGCTGCAAGGAGCCTAGAAACTCCTCACACAGCGGCACCCACCTCCGTCAAACCGGTGGGTTTTTTGTGCCTGCAGTTTCTTGCATGCGTAATCGGCGTGACACTTGCGTCGAAAAGCGTCTAATGCGAATCCCTTTGGGAAAACGCCCGCCGTCTGTGTGTGGTTTCTAGCCTCCCGACATCCCGTCGCGTCGTGCGACGGGGCCTGTTCGTCAAGGAGGGCTTTGCCATGCGTCGGTCCACGTCCAGTCCCAAGCCATCGCGCAAGCGCGCCACGGCACCACCGCCTACCGAAGTCGTCTGGCGCTCGCTGGATCCCTCGATCCAGCCGCGGCGCTACCTCGAGCGCACGCCCATCCCCGAAGCTCGCGCCGAACCCCACACACCACGACGGCCCGGCCGCCCGCGTGCGCCGCAGCAGTGCACCGTCGGCTATGGGTACTATCCCGACAGTCACCAGCGCATTCCCACCCTGCGCCTACGCGGCCGCTGGCTGGAACAATTGGGCTTTGCCATCGGCAGCAAGCTGCACATCCGCCAGCGCGATGGCGAGCTGGTCATCAGCGTTGTAAGACCCACGCTGATTACGCCGCAGCGCATGTGCGCACCACATGTGCCCGGCCCGTTGCTGGAGACGTCGCATGATGAGTGAGGGCATGACCGGCGCGTCGCATGCAGACCGCCACGGTGTCATCGACCAGGTGATCGCGGCACGCGCATACGCCGCAAGCGCGGTGCCGGTTGAGCGATACGGCAGCCGCCCGTGGCGCCACCGCAGCGCCTACGCCGTGCGCGAGTTGCCGGCCCGCGCGCCCATGGCGGGCATCTACGCGCTTGGCCGCTTCACCACGCGCTGGCAGGTGCGCGAGGAGCCCGCGCCAGCCAGGGAGCGCTTCGACCAGGCCGTGGTGCAGCTGCAGGCGGAGCTGCTCACCTACATGCGGCGGCGTCTGCGCGACCCGCACACCGCCGCCGACCTCGCCCAGGAAGCGCTGCTGCGCCTGCTGGCCTACCGCGACACGCCAGACATCCACAGCTACAAGCTGCTGCTGTACCGCATCGCCCACAACGTGGTGCTGGAGCATTGGCGCACGCGCCACCGCAGGCACGCCTCCCGCCATGTGCCGCTGGAGGGCAGCGAACCGCTCGCCGCCGCCGGCACGGCGGTGGACCAGCTGGTGGACGCCCGCCGCACCCTGCAGTACCTGCACACCCGCACGCTGCCCGCGCTGCCGCCCAAGTGCCGCCAGGCCTTCATGCTCAACCGCTTCCACGGCCTCACCTACCCGGAAGTCGCCGCCGTCATGGGCATCTCGGTCAAGATGGTGGAAAAGCACATCAGCCGCGCCCTGGCCGCCTGCCGCGCGGCGGTGAGCGAGTAACGCCAGGGCAATGCACCGTGCAGGTGGCGGTGCGTCACGACCAGCGGGCACTGCCAGGATTCATCGCACCTAGGTATTCGGCTAAGTTAGCAGCGGTTGTGGCACGCGGCCCTACGGATCACAAGTAGGTGACGCTCATTCAACCAGAGGTCGCGAGGAAATCCGCTCGAGGCACGATTGGGAGCGAAATCTCGATTATTCAAAGTATTGATTATTAGGTTGAGATAGCAGAACGATATGCTGAAAAATGTAAAGTTCCCACTCCTATACATAGTTGAGCTATTGATATGGCTGCCGTTGCTCATCTCGTTTTATGTTACGTCCACGTTCCTTGCAGCCAAACCCATCGCTACTCTCGATCTTCAAGGTAAATCCTTACCAGCCGGCTGGGAGGCTGCAGTTCCGAGTCACGGTAAATTCTTGCAGGGCTATCTCATCTCCAATCATCCTGCCGCCTTCGGCTGTAGCGCAGTGATCATGGTTGGCCTGGCGCTCTTGCTTTACCGTGTTAACCGGGCACAGACGGTGCAACGTGCTGCAGCTGGCAGCCGTAGCAACCGCTCCCACTTGATAGCGAATGGTCTTGTTTTCGCAACGCTGGCGCTGATCGCCTATGTACTACTGACGCGGGTTTTGGTCGGCGTCAGCGCGGTCTAACTGCACCGGGATCAGAGCAGTGCCTTGCCGCCCCGTGCTCCAGGTTGGCTCTGAGTTGGTCTTCAACGGGCCGCAACCCGTCGTGGACTTCGTCTATGTGCTGGCATCTCCATGCCTGCTGAGCAGCAGTGCGTCGCTTCGGATACACAATCGCCCATTCGCGTGTGCTTGCGCAGTGCCGGGGTAAGCCCTGGTCTACTTGCCGCCCGGCATTGGCGTCTCAGGAAAAAGCGATGGGCAACTGTTTTTCAAACAATGTCAGTAGCACGCATGCGCATGTGACCTACGCGCAGCACGAACCCACGCCCCAGGCGACGCCGCAGCGGCCGACGCCATCCACACCCTTGCCGGATCAGTCGCCACTGCAGGGCCTGCAGCGCCGCTCGCCGCGCCCGTCGCGCCCGACAACTCCATCACGGCCAACGTCACGGCCAACTACATCGCGATCAACGACGTCACAGCCAACGCGGCCACAGCGCTCGGGCGTGGAAACTCGCATGCTGTTGCAGATGCAGGGGATGGCGCACGCGTTGCTCAATCAGATTGGTCCCATCCTCAACAATGAAGCGCTCCGTGCCGAACACAAATCAGCGCTTAGGCTGCTCAAGCACATGAGTGACTGCGCACTCGGAAAACGGGCCGTTGGCGGTAGCGACGATATTGCTGAAAGAATTGAGCAGATCCAGAACCGGATCGCGAATCATTATGCGAACCCGGACGCAGCTGCGCCGCCTGTCGAGGGCATCGAGCAATACGCGGGCCGCGCCACGTTCAAAAAGATGCGGCAACTTGCGGCGGATGTCGATCTTGAGATCCAGGTGGCCAAGGCAGGGGGCGATGAAAAGTTCCTGCGGTTCAAGGAGGGCCTGGTCCTCGATCGAGACGTGGCAGCGCAGGCTGCGAACCTGGTGTCCGGAGTCGAGGAGACCTACGACGCGCCGAGCGAAGAACATGGAAGACGCATACAGAATCTTCTTAGAAAGCTTACGGAGGGAGCGGCCCTGTCAGGGGGACTCTTGGACATCGTCTGGCCGTTGCGCAAAGACCCGGTTGCATTGGCCGGCGCACTGCACACGCTGGTCAGGCGGTACCCGACATTGGGAAATAACCCGAACTGGAAGAAATCCGATTAAGCGAGCCGTGCACCAGCTGCACGAGCCCGTTCACAAGTGGCACCTATCGCGGTAACCAAAAAGTGACTGCGGGCAGGTGGTTCCGTTTCGGAACATATGACCGCAGACGCGTAGCAGCGCGCATGGGGTTCAGCTATCGGGCAGGGGCCACCCTATGCTGCGCGCCCAGCGGGACATTTCGGCCACCCGGCCGGCGCCGCAGCGGAGGTTTCATGCAACGCCTGCTCCTTGTTTCCAGCCTGCTGGTGGCCCTGTGTGCCTGCAGCGACAAATCCGCACAGCACGCCACGCCTGCCGGCGCTGCCACCGCAGCGCCCGCCAAGACCGCTGCGCCGCCCGAGTTGCTCACCCGCGAGGCGCTGTTTGGCGCCGCCGAGAAGGTGCACGTGCTGGTGAGCCCGGACGGCGCGTACATCAGTTGGGTGGCGCCGCTAAAGGGCGTACCCAATCTGTGGGTGGCGCCGATCGACGCGCCCGACAAGGCGCGCGCGGTCACCCAGGACAGCGGGCGCGGCATCAGCGAGTATTCCTGGAGCTACCGTGCCGGCACGCTGCTGTACAAGCGCGACCAGGGCGGGGATGAAAACTTCCACCTGTATGCGCTGAACCTGGCCGACGGCAGCAGCAAGGCCCTGACCCCGTTCGACAAGACCCGTGTGGAGCTGTACGGCCTGAGCGCGCAGCACCCGGATCAGCTCATGGTCGGCATCAACAACCGCGACGCGAAGTGGCACGACCTGTATCGCGTGGATCTGGCCATCGGCCAACGCACGCTGGTGGAGAAGAACACCCAACACATCGAAACCTATCTGCTCGATGGTGACTTGCAGCTGCGCTACGCAACACGCGTCACCGAAGACGGTGGGGTTGAGGTGCTTGCCCGCCAGGGCAGCGCCTGGAAAACGCTGGAACGCGTTCCGTTCGAAGATGTCTTGACCACCGAAGTGGTGGGCCTGAGCAACGATGGCAACACGCTGTACCTGCGCGACTCGCGCAACCGCGACACCGCCGCGCTGTACGCGGTGGACACCGCCACCCACGCGCGCACGCTGCTCACAGAAGACGCGCGCGCCGATGTGGACAGCGTGCTGAAAGATCCAACCACCGGTGCCGTGCAGGCCGCCTCGGTGGAGTACCTGCGCCGGGAATGGACCGTGCTGGACAAGGGCATCGCCAAGGACCTGCAGGCCTTGAAGGCGCTGGGCCCGGGCGATGCAAAGGTGGAAGCACGCACCCAGGACGATGCCACCTGGATCGTGAGCTATTCGGCTGCAGAAACGCCGCTGCGCTACTACCGCTACGACCGCGCCACGGCCAAGCTGACCAAGCTGTTTTCTGCGTATCCCGCCCTGGAAGGCAAGCCGCTGGTGCCGAGCTGGCCGCAGACGCTGACTGCGCGCGACGGGCTGCGTCTGGTGAGCTACCTCACCCTGCCGGCCGATGCGGACGCCAACCACGATGGCAAGGCCGACAAGCCGGTGCCGCTGGTGGTGTTCGTGCATGGCGGCCCCTGGCTGCGTGACAGCTACAACAGCTACGGCGCTTATACGCAATGGTTCGCCAACCGCGGCTACGCGGTGCTGGCGGTGAACTACCGCGGCTCCACCGGCTTCGGCAAGGCCTTCACCAATGCCGGCAACGGCGAGTGGGCCGGCAAGATGCACGACGATCTGCTCGACGCGGTGCAGTGGGCGGTCGCCCAGGGCGTCACCACGCCGGACAACGTGGCCATCATGGGCGGCAGCTACGGCGGTTACGCCAGCTTGGTGGGGCTGACCTTCACCCCGGACACCTTCAAGTGCGCGGTGGACATCGTGGGCCCGGCCAACCTCAACACGCTGCTGGCCACCATCCCGCCGTACTGGACGGGGTTCTACAAGCAGGCGATCAAACGCATGGGCGACCCGGCCACCGCGCAGGGCAAGCAGTGGCTCACCGAACGCTCGCCGGTGACGCATGTGGACAAGATCCGCAGGCCGCTGCTGATCGGCCAGGGCGCCAACGACCCACGCACCAACCGCGCCGAGAGCGAGCAGATCGTCAACGCGATGACGGCCAAGAACATCCCGGTGACCTACGTACTGTTCCCGGACGAAGGCCACGGCTTCAAGCGCCCGGAAAACAGCAAAGCCTTCAACGCGGTGGCCGAAACCTTCCTGGGCCAGTGCCTGGGCGGCCGCGTGCAACCCATCGGCAGCGACCTCACCGGCTCCAGCATCACCGTGCCCGCCGGCGCCGAGCAGATCAATGGCCTTGCCGATGCATTGAAGACGCATACGCAGGCGATCCGGAATTAGCCTGCGGGTGAGGGTGCCGGCTGGGAGTTGGTGCGGTATAGCCACCCAGCCGGCAGCGCCTAACCCTGTGTTGCCTCACTGCAGCGTTGCGTGGATGGCCGCTGCAGTGGGTGCATAGGGCGAGGGCGGCTGGCGCGCGGCGTTTTGCGTACCGAACGAAGCGAGCAGGAAGAGCAGCCCCAACACGGCCGGTACCGCGCCCTTGGGCTTGCGCACACCCAGATGCGCCATGCCCGACAACAGCAGGTGGTAGAACATGCCGGCGTAGGCCAGATCGCTCAACGCGGTGTTGAAGCGCCACACAATCGCCACCGGGCCCAGGATCTTGATGACGATCATCCATGGCACCAGTAACGGTGCCGAATACCCCAGCTCGGCCTGCGCCTTGCGCACGAACTCGCCCTTGGCCAGATACATGCCGGCAGAGGCCAGGTACAACAGGCACAGCAGGGCGGTACTGATCCAGTAAATAGAAATGCTCATGCTGTTTGCCAGTTAATATTTAAATGCAACCGGCCATCAGAATGTCGCCTAAGATACCGATTGAAAAGTAGGATGAATTACCAGGGCCTAGTATGAAAAAGCAGACCATTGAGGACGGCGAGCGCAACATGCACGAACAGATGCGCCGTGCATTTGCGTTGCTGTCAGGTAAATGGAAACTGGAAATCATGTGGCTGCTCAATCAGCGCGTGTATCGCTTTGGCGAGCTGCGCAAGGCCATCCCCGGCGTTACCCAACACATGCTCACCGCGCAATTGCGCGAGCTGGAAGCAGATGGCCTGGTCACGCGCACCGTGTTTGCGCAGGTGCCACCGCGCGTGGAATACGCCATCACGCCAAAGGCGCGCGGACTGGGCCCAACGATGGAGGCGCTGACCGCGTGGTGGCAGCAACATGGCGACAGCGTTGCAAAGCGGCCCGCTGCACGCGGCCGCAAGCCCAGCGTTTAGGACGCACGCCCGGGAGTGCGTTGTGCGCGTGCACGTGGCTTGATCATTGTTGCGGCGACGTGCAAACAATCCTGGCCGTCAGCCTGGTAAATCAAAAACGATTTACAAACCCAAAAACGCCAACGCCCCGATCAGGTCGGGGCGTTGGTGCGATCTCTCGCCGAAGTGGGGTATAGCGTCTGCATCGTCAAACCTGACGCCTGACGGCCAATTCACTGCTTCAGCGCGGCGGGCGTAATGCCTGCCTACGTTGCTGACTTGCCAGCGTTACTTGGCGGCGTCGCGCACTTTGTCGGCGACCTGGCCAGCCTTGTTCTGCACCTTGCCGACATTCTTTTCGGCAGCGCCTTCCAGCTCGGTGCTCTTGTCGCCGGTGACACGGCCAACGGTTTCCTTGATGGAACCCTTGACCTGCTTGGCGGTACCTTCGATACGGTTCTTGTCCACGGGGTGCCTCATACGGTTGGGGATGTTGCGGCCCAGTCTGTACCCGCAGGACGTGAGTGCGACGTGGGCATGCCGTCATCCCCGCGTCAGCACGCCCAGCTGGCGCGCGCAGCGCCACCGCGGGGCACGCGCGCGTCTGCACGGCTTGCTGAGGTCGCTGCGTGCCACAATGCGCGCACTTTCCGCCAGGCAATGCCGTCACGTGAGCACACAGCGCCCCGCCATCGAGTCCGCCGGCCTGGAGTTTCTTGCGGGGGGCGGCGAGATGGGCGCGTTGATGCGCGCACACGACTGGGCCACTACGCCGCTGGGGGCGCCGGAGACCTGGCCGCAGTCGCTGCGTTCGTCGTTGTCGGTGGTGCTCAACTCCACCCTGCTCGGTGCGGTGCTGTGGGGGCCGGAGCTGCGCCTGCTCTACAACGACGTGTACGTGCAATCGATGGGCGACCGTCATCCGCAGGCGCTGGGCCAGCCGGTGACCGAGGTATGGAAGGAAACCTACGCGCCCATCGCACAGGACTTCGCCCGGGTGATGCAAACCGGTGAGGGCTTCGGCCAGGGGGTCATCGCCTTGCCGATGCTGCGCAACGGCGTCAACGAGATGACCTACTGGAATGCCACCGCCTCGCCGATCCGCGGCGAAGACGGCAGCATCGTGGGGCTGATGAATATCGCCATCGAAACCACCGCGCAGGTGGCGGCCGACCGCAACCGCGACATCCAGCACGCGATGCTGAGCAACGAGAACACCCACCTGGTGCACGAGGTGGTCAACCGCACCAGCGAGCGCGATCGCGCGCTGGAGGCGGAAACCGTGGCGCGCCGCAATGCCGAGCGCGTGCAGCTGGCGCTGGCGGCCGGGGCGATCATCGGCACCTGGATCTGGGACCTGCCCACCGACGCGTTTTCGGTGGACGAGGCGTTTGCGCAGAACTTCGGCTTCGATCCGTCCACCAGCCGCACCGGCCTGTCGCTGGAGCAGGTGATCCAGACCGTGCACCCGGACGACCGCGAGGGGCTGCGCGCGGCCATTGGCGAAGCGCTCGCCCGTGGCGGTGCCTACGCGCACCAGTACCGGGTCAAGCGGCGCGACGGAAAGTATTACTGGCTGGAAGCCAACGGCCGGGTCGAAAAGGGCGCCGATGGCACGCCGCTGCGCTTTCCCGGCGTGCTGCTGGACATTGAGGCGCGCCACGCGCTGTCGGAAGAGCGCGACCGCGCGCTGGCGGCACTGCGCGAGCTGAGCGACACGCTGGAGCAGCGGGTCACCGAGCGCACGCGCGAGCTGATGACGGTGGAAGAGGCGCTGCGCCAATCGCAGAAGATGGAAGCGGTGGGGCAGCTCACCGGCGGGCTGGCGCACGACTTCAACAATCTATTGGCGGGCATTTCCGGCGCGCTGGAGCTGATGAGCCTGCGCATCGAACAAGGCCGCTTCCGCGACCTGGAGCGCTACGTGGCCACCGCGCAGGGCGCCACCACGCGCGCGGCTGCGCTGACCCACCGGCTGCTGGCATTTGCGCGGCGGCAGACGCTGTTGCCCAAGCCGACCAACGTCAACCGGCTGGTGGTGGACATGCTGGAGCTGATCCAGCGCACGGTGGGCCCGGGGATCTGCGTGGAAAACCTTGCCGCGGCCGAACTGTGGCTGGCGCTGGTGGATGCGCCGCAGCTGGAGAACGCGCTGCTCAACCTGTGCATCAACGCGCGCGATGCGATGCCCGACGGCGGGCGCCTGTGCGTGCAGACCAGCAACCGCCGGATCGACCGCGAGATGGGCCAGCAGCTGGGCATGCCGGAAGGCTACTACCTGTCGCTGTGCGTGAGCGATACCGGCACCGGCATGCCGCCGGATGTGGTGGCGCGCGCGTTCGATCCGTTCTTCACCACCAAGCCGATCGGCGAGGGCACCGGCCTGGGCCTGTCGATGATCTACGGGTTTGCCAAGCAATCCGGCGGGCAGGTGCGCATCCATTCGGAAGTGGGCAAGGGCTCGACGGTGTGCATTTACCTGCCGCGGCATGCCGGTGCCGACGACAGCAGCGACGGCGGTGCCGCCACGCTGGAACTGGCGCCCTCGCTGGCCGGCGAAACCGTATTGATCGTCGACGACGAACCGTCCATCCGCCTGCTGTTTACCGAGGTGCTGGAAGAGCTGGGCTACACCGTGCTGGAAGCCGGCGACAGCGCCACCGGGCTGGGTATCCTGCAGTCGCCGGCGCGCATCGACCTGCTGATCAGCGACGTGGGCCTGCCCGGCGGCATGAACGGCCGGCAGATGGCCGATGCCGCGCGCGTGGGCCGGCCCAGGCTCAAGGTGCTGTTCATCACCGGCTTTGCCGAACACGCGCAGTTGAACGACCGCCACCTGGAACCGGGCATGGCGGTGCTGGCCAAGCCGTTCAGCGTCAGCCTGCTGGCGGCGCGGGTCAAGGAGATGATTGCGAGCGAGTGCTGAGTGCTGGCGCTGCGCCTGCGCCTGTGCCGGTCAGGGCAGGTGCGTTGCGGCAACCGGGCCGGCCTCACTCCACGCTGGCGGCGACCAGCCGTTGCCAGAGCGCGGCGTTGGCCGCGTGGTCCGGCTCCAGCGTGGACAGCACGCCCAGCGCATGCTCCTCCTGCTCGGCGCCGTGGCGGGCGAGCATGGCCAGCGCGGCGGCCAGCCGGCCGTAACGCAGCGCCATGCCGAGCGAGCTGGTGAGCAGGGTGGTGTCGTGCTCGGGGCGTTGCTCGTCCAGCGCGGTGCCCAGCGCGGCCGGCAGGTCCCAGGTGGTGGCAATGGTCTTGGCGACGGCGGCGGTGTGGCGCTCGACCAGCGCGGCGGCCACTTCCAGGCTGTAGGGCAGGCTCGGGCGCTCGGCGTAGGCATCGCGCAGCACGCGCAGGATCACCACCGCACCCAGGCCTTGCAGCAGGCCGGCCAGTTGTGCCGACAAGGTGTCGCCACCGCGCTCGCGCATGTAGGCCGCCGCGGCGGCGGCGGTCCGCAGGGCGTAGTCCCACACCGCCGCCGGCAGGCGCGCGTAGAGCCCGCCCTCCAGGCTCAGCACCGGCTGCATCACCGCGGCGGCAACGATCTGGCGCACGCCCTCGGTGCCGATATGCACCACGGCCCGCTCCAGGCTTTCCAGCGGGCCGCCCTGCGGGCGATACAGCGCGCTGTTGGCGATGCGCAGCAGGTTGGCGGCCAGCGCCGGGTCCTGCGCGATGATCGCGGCGATGCCGCGGCCGGAAGCATCCGGGTCGTTGACCGCGCGCATCAGCTGCGGCAACAACTGCGGGCGGCGCGGCAACAGCTGCGGACGCAGGTCCACGTGGTCGAGCGCAGCGCCCACCGCCGCCAGCACCGCGGCCTGGGCCGGGTCGGTCGGCAGGTAGCCGTCGGCCAGCGCCGGGGTGGACATCACCGCGGCATACATGCGGCGCAGCAGCGGCTGCATCGGTGGCGGCCCGGACGGCAAGGGCTGTGCTGCAGCGGCGGCATGCGCCTGGGCCTGCGGCGGCGGCGGCACCTGCTCAGCCGCCGGCTGCGGCACGTGCGGCGCCGCTGCGGCATGCGTGACGGTGGCAGACGCGGCAGAGGCAGCCGTGCGGCGGCGTGCGATGCCAATGGCGCCCGCCACGCGCGCGCGCCAGGGCCGGATACCGGCAATGACCTGCTGCACTGCAGCGATGAGTAGGGTGTCTTCAAGTTGACCGCTGCGCTGCACGTGGCGCTAACGCCGCAGGCCGCACTATGCGTCACCAGCTGTGCAGCCCTAGAGCATCTAGGCAGCTTAAAGGGTGCAGGCATCCGCAGTTGGACCACTTTCGATACGAAGACACCGCGCACTGCGCGGTGTCTTCGTTTGTGGATGGCGATGGGTACGCGCGCTGTATCGTTTGCGGCGGCATTGCGGCACAAACGCGCTACAGCGTGCCCTGTTTCCACAGCCGCACGATCGCGGCCGGTGCATGTTCTTCGGGGATGCGCAGCGGTTCGCTGGCACCGTCCCAGGCAATGCTGAAATAACGGCGGTCGCCGCCACCGGCCTGCGGGCGCGGCAGCGCATGCACCAGGCACTGGTCCAGCAAGGTGCGCAGCTGCAGGCGCTGCGCCTCGTCCAGGTCATCCATCACCAGCTGGCGTTCGCGCCGCATGGCGGGGAAGGCGGCGACCCCGCCTTCGCGTGCCAGCCGCAAGGTCACGCCTGCATCCACCGGTGGACGCTGTGGACTCATGCCAGCACGCCCACGTCGCGCCAGGCCTGTTGCACCGCGGTTGCCTCGGCACTGCCGGCGCCGTAGTCCGCACCGGCAATGCTGACGGTGAGCGCGGCAAAGGTGGCGAAGTCCGCGCCGGCGGCCAGGTCGCCGCCGCTGAGCGCGCGGTACCAGATGCGCCCGGCCTTCTCCCAGGCGTAGCCACCGATGGCCACGGCCGCGCGATAGAACGCGTGATTGGGAATGCCGGAGTTGTAGTGCACGCCGCCATCGTCCTCTTGTGTGTCGACGTAGCCGGCCATGCTGGCCGGTTGCGGATCCTTGCCCAGGGCCGGGTCATCGTACGCCGTGCCGGGCGCGCGCATCGAGCGCAGGCCCACGCCGTTGATGCCGGGCATCAACAAGCCGGCGCCGATGATCCAGTCCGCCTCGCTTGCCTGCTGCTGCAACGTGTACTGCTTGATCAATACGCCGAACACATCCGACAGCGACTCGTTCAAGGCACCGGACTGGCCCTGGTAGATCAGGTTGGCGGTGCGCTCGGTCACGCCGTGGGTCAGCTCGTGGCCCACCACGTCGATGGCGATGGTGAAGCGGTTGAAGACCTCGCCATCGCCATCGCCGAACACCATCTGCTCGCCGTTCCAGAACGCGTTGTCGTAGCCACGCTCGTAATGCACGGTGCCGATCAACGGCATGCCGTCGCCGTCGATGGAATTGCGCCCGTATACCGTCTGGAAGAAGTCGTGCGTGGCGCCGAGATAATCGTAGGCCTCGGTCACCGCCACATCGTCGGTGGCGGCAGCGCCTTCGGCACGCACCAGCGTGCCGGGCAGCGCGGTGCCTTGTTGGGCGTCGTAGATCTGCCGCTGCACGGCTTGCGCGGTGGGGGCGCTGGCAGCATCGGCGGCCAGCGCATGGGCCCGTGCGAGCAGGCCGAGCGCGCGCTGCTGGCGCAGCTGCGCGGTGATCTGCCGCGACAGCAGCGCGCACTGGCGTGCACGCTCGGGTGCCGCCCGGGCCACATGGTCCAGCAGGTACGGCGGCAGGATGCCGGCACGGCGTGGCGTGACGAATGCAGACATAAGCGACCTCCACGATGGGCTGCGTCTGTGACTATGCCGAGGCTGGCTTTAGGAATTCGTTAGGCCAGTGCACGGTGCGCCGCACGCAGGCATCGCGATAGGCCTGGCGTTCATTCCAGCTGCGACAAGGCCTGCTGGATCGGCGTCTGCCCGTCGATGAAGCCCACCGTCTTGCCGATGGTGGCCGGCATGGCCAATGCCGCGGCGATGACCTGCGCCACGTTGGCGCGCGACACGCCGCCATCGGCATCGCTGCCCGGATCGCGGGTGATGCGGCCGCTTGGCGGCTCCTGCGTGAGCCGCCCCGGCCCCAGCACGGTCCAGTCCAGCGGGGTGGTGCGCAGCTGCGCATCGGCGGCGGCCTTGGCCTGCGCGTAGGCGAAGAAGCCATCGTCCGGGCCGATGCCGTGTTCCAGCCCGGCACCGAGATAGGACACCATCACGTAGCGGCGCACGCGTGCCTGCGCGGCGGCATGCATCGACCGGATCGCCGCATCGCGGTCCACCGCGTAGGTGCGCGCCGCATTGCCGCCACCGGCGCCGGCCGACCACACCACCGCATCGTGGCCGGCCAGTTGCGCGGCGATGGCATCGGTGTCGGCATGTTCGATATCGAACACCTGCGGGGTGGCGCCGTCGGCAATCACATCGTCTGCGTGCGCAGGATTGCGAAACAGCGCGCTGACCGAGTGCCCACCGCGCACCAGCAACGGCGTCAGCAGACGCGCGACCTTGCCATGGCCACCGATCACGACGATACGCGACATTCCAACCTCCAAGACGGTGCGCCATCACGGCGCGGGCTGCACGCATCCTCGCCAACCTGGCGCTAAGGCAGCGTGGATAGGCGTGGAGAGGCGCTCCGCATGCGCATGCACTTGCAGGTGCGTGGATTCGATGCAGCGTGTGCTTGCGTAGTGCGGCGCCATGGCGATCGCCCCGTGCATCACGCGAGCAGGCGCGTGCGATGCACCGCATCGACCGGGCGGCATCGCGCAGCCTTGCCGGCATCCTCGTCACCGGCATGCAAGGCGCAGATGCACCACCTGCCTGCCGCACATCTGGGACACTACGCGCCACAACGTCCGGAATGCCTATGTCCAACTCAATCGATACCGACCTACGTCCACGCGTTGGCTGCGGCGCGTTCATCCGCCGCGCCGATGGCCGCCTGCTGCTGGTGCAGCGCGGGCGTGCGCCCGAGCAAGGCCATTGGGGCCTGCCCGGCGGCAAGGTGGACTGGATGGAAACGGTGGAACACGCGGTGGTGCGCGAAGTGCTGGAAGAAACCGGCCTGCACGTGCAGCTGCAAGGCGTGCTGTGCATCGTCAGCTACTTCGAGCCGGACCTGACGCCGCCGCAGCATTGGGTCGCGCCGGTGTATCTGGCCGCGATCCAGGGCCGCGAGCACGCCGAGCGCCGCGAGCCCGAGGCGATCGCCGACATCGGCTGGTTCGCACTGGACGCACTGCCGTCGCCGCTGACCACCTCCACGTTGCAGGCGTTGCAGCACCTGCCAACTGCGGCGTCGGCACCTGCCGCCTGAGTGCGATGCATCAATGCCGCTGGACTAGGTGCCGGCGGCGATGCACCGGCATGCGCAGTGTTGGTGGTGATGCTTGCGGGACCGCGATGTTCGCGCGGATGCACAGCGACACATGCGCTGCCTGCGATGCCGACCGCTTGCGAACGCTTGATGCGATGGCCTGATTGCACGCTGCGGTGTGCGTAGTTGCAGCATTTGCGGTACATCGCGTCGTTACATGCAACGCGCGTGTCTGCACGACTTCCTGCACATCATCTGCGCCGTCCGCTGGCGCTATCCTCGCTGGTTCGACTTGCCTGGGAGGGCACTGCATGACACGTCATTGGTTGAACAAGACGCTGGCGCTCGCGTTGATCTGTACCGCGTGCAGCGTGCACGCAACCGCCGCCGAGCCGGCACCACCGGCGACCGCATCGGCCCGCGATGGCATCCGGCATGTGCCCGCATTCGACCTGCCGGTGTCGGAATATCTGAGCCCGGCCGCGCGTGCGCATATGGCCGCCGGGGTGGCCCGCGCCGATCCGTTGGACAAGGCCGACAACGCCACCTTGCTCAAGCAATTGCCGAGCATCCGCGCCGACACCGAGCGTTGGGCCAAAGGCGTGATTGCGCAGCTGCGTACGCGCTACGCGGTGGAGATCACGCCCGAAACCTGGAACGGTGTGCCGGTGCTGCGGGTGGAGCCGCGCACGCGCACACCCGAGCAGGCCAAGCGCATGTTGATCGAACTGCATGGCGGTAGCTTCGTGATGGGCAGCGCGGCCTCGTTCGGCTTGATGGAAGCCATTCCGCTGGCGGCGATGACCGGCATGACCGTGGTCGCGGTGGATTACCGCATGGGGCCCGAGCACCATTTCCCGGCTGCCAGCGAGGATGTGGCGGCGGTGTATCGCGCCGCGCTCAAGACCTATCCGCCAGAGCGCATCGGCCTGTTCGGTTGTTCGGCAGGCGGGGTGCTCACCGGTGAATCGCTGGCGTGGTTTGCCAAGGAGAAGCTGCCGATGCCGGCGGCGGCCGGGCTGTTCTGCGCCGCAGGTGATGCGCGCTACCGCGGCGATTCGCGCATTGTGGTGGCGGCAGTCAACGATGCCTTGTTGCCGGACAAGGCCGGTGCGTTGCCGATCTGGGAAGACCTGTACTACGGCGACAACGTGGACTTTCACGATCCGCTGGTGTCGCCGGTGTTTTCCGATGCGGTGCTGCAGCAGTTCCCGCCAACGCTGTTTCTCACCGCCACGCGTGCTGCCGAGCTGAGCAATGCCGCCTACACGCATGCGCGCCTGGTGGATCTGGGCCGCGAATCGGATCTGCATGTGTGGGATGGGCTGGGGCACGCCTTCCACCTCACCAGCGCACTGCCGGAGAGCCAGCAGGCGCTGCGGGTGGCCGCGCGTTTCTTCAGCAAGCACCTGGGCCTGCCGCCGCCGCCGCTGGCTGCACCACGCTAACGCCACGCTGACACCGGCTAGGCGCGGCGCTTACATCCTCTGACCTAGGTTGAGGCCGACTGGCGTTGCACATGCAACGCCGCTGTTGATCAGGAGAATCGAATGAGTCTGCAAATTCCTCAGGGTGCGTTGGTGGTGGTGGCCGATGGCGGTGAAGCGCGCTGGTTCACCAACACCGGCAACGAAGCCAAGGTGGTGCTGCGCCAGCACGCGCGCACCGACGTGCAGAACGTCGACGACGATGGCCCGGCCGGCAAGGCGCCGCAGGATCTCAGCGAGGCGGACATGGACGAAATGACCTTTGCCAAGCAGCTGTCGCATGCATTGAACGATGGTGCGCTGAAGCACGAGTACACGCATCTGGTGCTGGTGGCCGACCCGACCACGCTGGGCCGCGTTCGCCCGTTGCTGCACAAGGAAACGCAACAACGCCTGGTCGGCGATCTGGCCAAGGATCTGACCAACCTGCCGCTGGAAGAGATCCAGCGCGCATTGTCGTAAGCACAACGGAGCGGTCAGACGATGGGGTTTGTTCGCGACTACGCCACCCAGGCGCCCGAACGTAGCGATGTGGATGCACAGGCCGGTCTGCAGGTGCTGGAGTTCGGTACCGACTGGTGCGGCCACTGCATCGCCGCCCAGCCGCTGTTGCAGAAATTGCTGGGTGGCGTTGCGGCGCTCGACTACCGCAAGGTCGAAGATGGAAAAGGGCGGCCCTTGGGCCGCTCTTTTCGTGTCAAGTTGTGGCCGACCATCATCCTGCTGCGCGACGGTGTGGAAGTTGCGCGCGCAGTGCGCCCGCAGACGCGCGAGGATCTGCAACCGCTGCTGTCGCAGCTGGGTGAGGAACTGGTGTGAGCATGCACCGCACCTGATCGATGGCGCGCAAGGCGGCAGGCAAATGTGCGGTGCACCGAGGGCGCGATGTGCGCGCCGAATGCTCCACATGCCTTGAAACAAGCGGTTTTTCGCAGTGCCGCCGTATCGCGGCTGCAGCGATCTGCGCGCTGTAGTAACATAACGGGCTGATCAAGCCCTTGGGCATTGCCCATCCCTTGGTTGTCTGTCCCGCAGCGTCGCTGAGTCCACGCGGCCGTCCGGGAATGCCTCCGGCGTCATCTCGGTGCATGTGCCATTGCCATGCCTGCCTGATGCGCCGTGTCCTGTGCGTTGCCAGGGCGAGCGGGCAGCGATGGCCGCACACGGAGACGAAACACATGCACGATACCCGCACGATTGCCTCGCACTTCGGTTGGTTCAAGCGCCGCCGCCAACTGCAACTGGCCGAGGTCACCGTGGTGGATCGCGGCATGCTGCGCAAGGCCGTGGGCGCCGCCGCATTGGGTAATGCGATGGAGTGGTTCGACTTCGGCGTGTACGGCTATCTGGCGGTGACCCTGGGGCAGGTGTTCTTCCCGGCCAGTAATCCCACCGCGCAGCTGATCGCCACTTTTGCCACCTTCACCGTTGCGTTTCTGGTGCGGCCGATCGGCGGGCTGGTGTTCGGCCCGCTCGGCGACCGCTATGGGCGGCAGAAGGTGCTGGCGGCGACCATGATCCTGATGGCGCTGGGCACCTTCAGCATCGGCCTGATTCCGTCCTACGCCAGGATCGGTCTGTGGGCACCGGCGCTGCTGTTGCTGGCGCGGCTGTTGCAGGGGTTCTCCACCGGCGGCGAATACGGCGGCGCGGCGACCTTCATTGCCGAATACGCCACCGACCGCAATCGCGGATTGATGGGCAGCTGGCTGGAATTTGGCACCCTGGGCGGCTACATCGCCGGCGCCGCCACGGTGACGGCGCTGCACATGACGGTGACCCAGGCACAGATGCTCGATTGGGGCTGGCGGGTGCCGTTCC
Organism: Xanthomonas arboricola pv. juglandis; assembly: GCF_001013475.1. GTDB lineage: Bacteria > Pseudomonadota > Gammaproteobacteria > Xanthomonadales > Xanthomonadaceae > Xanthomonas > Xanthomonas arboricola. The sequence continues at coordinate 237,599 of NZ_JZEF01000002.1, forward strand.
TGATTGCCGGCCCGTTGGGGCTGCTGGGCCTGTACATGCGCATGAAACTGGAAGAAACCCCCGCATTTCGCGCCTATACCGAGCAATCCGAACAACGCGAACGCGCAACCGCCGCGCAGGGCCTGCTGACCATGCTGCGCCTGCATTGGCCGCAATTGCTCAAGTGCGTGGGTCTGGTGCTGGTCTTCAACGTCACCGACTACATGCTGCTGACCTACATGCCCAGCTATCTCAGCGTCACCATGGGCTATGCGGAGAGCAAGGGCCTGTTGCTGATCATCCTGGTGATGCTGGTGATGATGCCGCTCAACATCGTCGGCGGCCTGTTCAGCGACAGGCTGGGACGCCGGCCGATGATCATCGGCGCCTGCATCGCGTTGTTCGCGCTGGCCATCCCCTGCCTGCTGCTGATCGGCAGCGGCCATGACGGGCTGATCTTCGCCGGCCTGATGCTGCTCGGTCTGGCGCTGGTGTGCTTCACCAGTTCGATGCCGTCCACGTTGCCGGCGCTGTTCTACACCCCGGTGCGCTACAGCGCGTTGTCGATCGCCTTCAACGTGTCGGTGTCGTTGTTCGGCGGCACCACGCCGCTGGTCACCGCCTGGTTGGTGGAGCGCAGCGGCGACCCGCTGGTGCCGGCCTACTACCTGATGGGTGCGGCGGCGATCGGCCTGGTGACCATGCTGTTCGTGCGCGAAACTGCCGGCCTGCCGCTGCGCGGCTCGCCGCCGGCGGTGGCCAGCGATGCCGAGGCGCGCGCCTTGCTGCGCGGCGACAGCCCGGTGACGGTGGATGCGCAACTGCCCGGCAGCATGCCGCCTGCCATGGGCCAGCCGCGCACCGCATGAGCGGATTCGGCCCGCCCGACCCGACCCACCAGGTGGCGCTCGGGCAGGACAGTGGGGAGGCCAGGCCACATGGCCCGACACCTGCGCAGCCACCATGTTGCGACCTTGCCAGCGGGCACCGGTGACATCGGCCGCCGCTAGCGCGGCGCGCGACCGCCGCTGTCGGGCAGCTCGGGGCTGCGCATGTCGGCCGACGGCATGCCTTGGCCGGTTTCCGCATAGCGCTTGAGGCTGCTGCCCAGAAAGAAGCGCCAGCCGCGGGCGCAGGCTTCCTTGCAGGGCGAGTCGCGATAGCCGGAGTGTTCGAACTCCACCCGTGTGCCCTGGCTGGTGGAATGCAAATCGAAGCGCATCACCGTGCCCTTCCAGGCGTCGGTGTCGAGCATGTTGGAAGCGTGACAGCGCCAGCGCACCAGACGGTAGTCGGCACCGTCGTCGATGCTCAACTCCACTCGCCAGCCCTGCCGGCTCCAGTCCAGCCGCACCCGGTCCTCGACCAGGCTCACCTCGCGCGTCCACCAGCAAGCCAGCTGCATGGGCTCGGACAACGCGACGCAGACCACTTCCGGCGCGGCCGCGATAACGACGCTGTGGCGGATCTCACGATTCATCTGACCAGCTTGGCTGCGTGAATCTCGATGATCGCGCATTTTGCCGGCCAGTTGCAGAAGGATGTTGTCGACGGCCGAGGCCGCTCGGCCGGCGCTCACACGGTGCTGGGTACCATCGACGCAAGCCCCCAACGACGAAGAGCAGGCATGACGACGCTTCCGATCCCGGTGATGGACGTTGCCGCGCAACGCGATCTGGCCACCGCGCACGCGCTGTTGGAAAACCCCGGCGTGGCCGCCCGATTGGCCAATGCAATGGGCGCGCCGATCGAGAGCCTGATCAGCCGAAGGCTGCCGAAGCTGGTCACCCGCAGCATCGACGGCGTGACCCGCCGCGCGCTGCAGGTGGCGATGAAATCGGCATTACTGAGCCTGCGCGGCACGACCGATCTGCAGCAGCCTGCGTCCACCGCACGCCACACCATGGCGGTGGCTGTCGCCGGTGGTGCGGGTGGATTCTTCGGCCTGCCCGGGCTGTTGGTGGAGCTGCCGGTGACCACCACGGTGATGCTGCGCTCCATCGCCGATATCGCCCGTTCCGAAGGCGAATCGCTGCACGATCCGGACACCGCGCTGGCCTGTCTGGAAGTGCTGGCGCATGGCGGGCGCAGTGTCAGCGACGACGGCGCCGAATCGGGCTACTTCGCGGTGCGCGCTGCAATGGCGCAACAACTCAGCGCTGCGGCGCATTACGTTGCCGCACACGGGTTTGCCAGCAAGGGCGCGCCGGTGCTGGTGTCGCTGGTGTCGCGCGTTGCGGCCAAGTTCTCGGTCAATGTCGGCGAAAAACTCGCCGTGCAGGCGGTGCCGCTGGTCGGTGCGGTGAGCGGCGCAACCCTCAATACGGTGTTCATGCGCCACTTCCAGGCGATGGCGCGCGGGCACTTCATCGTGCGCCGGCTGGAGCGGCGCTATGGCGAGGATGCGGTGCGACGCGCGTATGACGCATTGCCGGCGGCGCGTTGAACCTAACGCCCCGCGGTGCCGCGCATTTGCGGCGGGCAAGCTGCAAGCGCCATCCAGGCAACCTGCAAGCATCCACGGAATTTGCAGGCCTGCGTTGATGCACGCGCATGCGGGCGCGGCGCTGCATCGATGCCGTCGTGCGCACTGCGCAATGTCGCTTGCGCGCGCGACAATCGGGTTCGCTCTTCCTGGATGTCTTCCATGACCAAACCCTTTTCGCCAGCCTCCGCACGCAACCGCGACCCGATCCTGGAGGTGTTGCAACGGCACTTTGCCGACCGCCGCAATGTGCTGGAAATCGGCGCCGGGACCGGGCAGCACGCGGTGCATTTTGCGGCGGCGATGCCGTGGTTGCGCTGGCAGGCCAGCGATCATGCCGACCATCTGCCGGGCATGACGCAGTGGCTGGACGAGGCGGCACTGCCGAATACGCCGCCACCGATTGCATTGCAGGCGGTGCTGACGCCGACACCGGGCCTGGCGCCCACGCCGCCATTGCCGCCTGCGCAGGCGGGCGAGCCTGCCGGCTACGACGCGGTCTACAGCGCCAATACCTTGCACATCATGGGCTGGCCGCAGGTACAGGCGTTGTTTGCGGGGCTGCCGGCGGTGATGGCACCGGATGCGTTGCTGGTGGTGTACGGGCCGTTCAACCGCGATGGCCAATTCACCAGCCAGAGCAATCGCGCGTTCGATACGATGTTGCGCGAGCGCGATGCCGCATCGGGCATTCGCGATGCCGAAGCGGTGGATGCACTGGCGGCGTCGGTGGGCTTGCAGTTGCTCGACGATGTGGCGTTGCCGGCGAACAACTGTTGCCGGGTGTGGTCGCGTCAGTCGCGTTGAGTTTGTCGCCAAGACGTTGCCGATGTTGCAGCACTGCTGTTTTCCAGTGCGGTGGAGTGCCAAAGCCCTGTCTGACAGCGCACCGCACGCGAGCCTGCGCTGATGTGGCAGTGCACTGCCGCAGTCAGCGCCTGCGTCGTTCCAGCCACCACAGTGCTGCGGCCAGCGTGAGCCAGGCCAGCAGCCAGGGCCAGCGGGCGCCGGGTTGCGCTGTTGGCGCGCCGACGCTTGCGGGAGCGTCGACGGTGGCCATCGCAACGGTGGCGTCGCGGGTCTGCTGGGTGTGCAGCGCGGGGGCATCGCCGGGCGCGCGGACATAGAGCCAGCGCTGTTCGGTGCCGGTCTGCAGACGATGCCAGCCTGCGGCGGCCGGCCAGTAGGCGGCGCAGGCCCGGGTGCCGCTGGCCGGATCGATCAGCAGCGCCTGGGGCGTACCCGTAGGGCCGACGACGTCTGCGTCTGCGGCGACGCCGCACAGCGTCATGCGTTGCTGCGACCAGCCAGTCTGCACCGCAGCCGGCGCGTTGCCGCCCGCGCGGGCGACAGCGCTCACCAGCTGCGCCCACAGCGCGGCATGCAGGTCGCTGCGGCCGGCCAGGACCAGGGCAAAACTGTCTTCGATCAGGCCGATGCCGATGCGGCCGCGGCCTTGCGGCCGCCACCAGCCCAATGCGCTGCCGTCGTCTGCGCGTGCGGCGATCACGGCATCGGCCTGTTGCGGCTGCAGGGTGCGGCGTTGCAGGGGCGGCAGTGGCGCGGCGTCGGCCGGCGCTGCGGCTGCGTCGATGGCGCCGGGCGATGCCAGTGAGCGCGGCGCGGCGACCGCGGCGCCGGTGCTGCCGCCTGTCACGGCCAGGCCCAGCTCGCCGAGCGCGGCGCGGGCGGCAGCATCCAGGGGGCCGTCGGTGCGCACCAGCACGCCCAGACCGCGGCCGATCGCGGCGCGTACGCCCTGGCGCTGCGCGTTGCCCAGGGCGACCAGGCGGCGCTGGTCGATGACCAGCAGGTCCAGCACATCCAGGCTGGCGGCATCCAGCGCAGCGCCCTCGCCCAGTTGCACGCCGGGGCCGACGGCGATCTGGCTGCGCACCTGCATGCCGGCATCGTTGGCCCAGCGGCGCAGGTATTTCAGTTCCGGCTGCGGCGCGCCGGCCAGCAACAGCACGCGTGCGGACGGCACCGCGGCGATCAGCACCGGCACGCGGCCGCGTTCGGCGCCTGCGCCATCGCGCAGGCGCAGCGCGAACAGCACCTGCCCCGGTGCGCGCGCCTGGCCACGCAGCTGCACCTGGCCGGCCGCATCGGTGGCGGCGGTGTCGGCCACCTGCCCGGCGGGATCCAGCAGCTCCACCCGCGCGCCCGGCAGGCCCTGCACGCGCGCGCTGATGGCGATGCGTTCGCCGGGTGCGGCCGGCGGCGGCGTGGAGACGGCGACCAGACCGGTCGGCACCGGAGCCAGCGCCAGCCGCACAGGGATACGCAGCCCGTCGCGGTCGCGCGCCGGCAGGCCGCTGCCATGCACGACCAGCGCGGTGGTGCCGGGCGCGCGCCGCAACGCGGTGGCCAGGTCCGGTACGCGTGCCACGCCCGGCAAGGCGGGCGCCTCGGGCAGGGCGACCCACGGCGCAGCAGTCGGGCGAACCTGGTCTGCCTGGGTGCCCGCGGTGGCGACATGCAGTTCGCTCGTACTGCCGGCCCGCGGCGGCGGCAGCAGCACCGGGTAGAGCAGGCCGGCCAGGAGCGGTTGGGCGGCGAGCAACAGCCACAGCCGCGCGCGTGGTTGCCGGGCATGTGCGCGCAGCAGCCGGAACCAGCTCAGCATCACCAGCAGCAACAAGGCACTGCCGACCAGCCAGGGCAGCGCGAGCGTCATGCCTGCGGCTCCGTTTGCGTGCATCCAGCCCGCCGTGGCCCCACGTGGCGGGTCGCCGCGCGGCGCACGCTGCCGCGTGCGGTCAACCGGGGCGGTGGCAGCATCATGGTTGCGGCTCCTGGCGCAGGGCATCCAGATAGCGCTGGCCGCGCGCGTCGGCAGGGGCGCGGCGGTGCAGCGGGGCCGGCGGGGCGAACAGCGTGCGCCAGACCTGGGCGCGCAGCTGGGCGCGGCAGCTGGCGCAGTCGGGTTCGGCGCGCAGGGTTTCCACCGCCGCGGCCAGGCCCCGCGGATCCTGCAGGCGCTCCTGCTGGGTCTGCAGCCACTGCGCGTAGCGGGCCAGGGTGGCGTCGGGTACCGGGGCCTGCTCGCCGAGGGCGTCCCACAACTGCAACGCCGACGGGTCCGGATCCGGGCGGCTGTCCAGGCCGGCGGCACGGTCGCCCAGGCCGGCGCGGTCGCCGCTCAGGCGGCGGCCGGGGTCGATCGGCGGCAGCTGCGTGCCGACCCGCGCCAGGTAGATGCGTTCGGCCTGCTGCACCTGCTTGATGAAGCCCAGCGCCTTGTTGGCAAACGGCAACGCACGCTCCGGGTGGCCCTGGCGCAGCTCGCCCTCGGACTGCCACATCTGGTCCAGCGCGGCGCGCAGCAACGCGCGGGTCTGCGGGTCGAGCAGGGTGGCGGCTTCGGCGTGGTCGTGGGTGTGCCCGAACTCGGACAGCACGTCCTGCGCCTGGCCGAAGCCGCCGCGCTCCGGCGCCCCGTCGCCATGCGCATGGTCGTGGTCGTCCAGCCCGGCAGCGCCGGCCTCCGCTCTGTCGCACGCCAGTCGTAGCCAGACTGCCAGCGGTCCACCAGGCGCCGGATGCGCTCGCTCTGTGGGCCTTGGCTGTGGTCCTCCACGGTTTCCCTACTTGGCCACCGCGTTTGCCTAAGCCGGTGTGCGAGGTCATCCAGCTCTGCCTGTGCAACCTGGATGTGGAACGCTGCAATGCCATCGCGCATCTCAAGACTCCCGTACATAGGTGTTGGCCAGTGTCTGGCGGGCTGTTTGCCAGGAGCGCGCACCGTAGCGATCGTTATCCAGTGGGACCAATTTGCCGCGCCCGCTCATCATGTCGCGCAGGTATTGCATGCCCTGCCAGGGAGGGAAGGGATCATCGCTTGCGGGCGTGAGTGCACGCACCGCACTGATGATTGCCGACATCGTCCCGAGCCCGCCCGGCCTGAGCGTGCGATAGCGCTGCCCGGTGAGTTGGGTGAGCAGTTGCGCGATGTCGTTGGGCGAAATGCTGTTGCCGGCAATGCGCAGGTCCCGTGGGGCCGTGGAATCCAGTGCGGCCGCCGCCGTGTAGCTGGCGACGTCATCTTTGGCGGTGAAATCGAGCTGCTGATGTGCGTCGCCAAAATGCATGACGCGACGGCCCGGCACCACGAGGCGCGCACTGCCCTCAAGAAGCTCAAGAAAACCGCCGCACAGAACCGAGGTGGCCGCGATCGGCGCGGCATCCAGCTGGTCTCTAAACCGGCGCCGGAAATCCAGGTTTCGATTGTCGCCCGGCCGCGTCTTCGTATAGTCCAGCGAGAAATCAGACGGGATGAAGCGAGGCACGCCGGCGCTGACCGCTGCATGCAACAGCTTTCCCTGTTGACCCAGCATGACGTCTTCCAGGCCGTTGAGCGCGGAAACGACGCATGCCGCATTCCCGACCGCTTCACGCAATGAGTTGGCGTCTTCCATCTCGACGTAGCGGATCGTGATGTTCCTGCGTTGCAGGGCCGCAGTACGGTCCTTGCCTGCGCCTTGCCGAACAAGCGCAACCACCGCGGCGCCCTGGTCCTGCAGGACAAAGACGATGCGGCAACCCAGGTCGCCGGTGGCGCCTGCAACAACGATTGGGGATCTCACATCTGACGTCATGACTTGCCTCTCGCTTGGGTCTTTTGCGCCAACGACGGCAACGGGAACTGCAACAGAAGATGCAGGCTGTCTGTCACGCAGCACCCAGGCCATTCGCCGGCTTGGCAGACCACGCAGCGAATAACTGAACGATAACGTTCAGTTGATGGCAATGCAAGCGGCGTGTAAGTTTTCGTGCATGAAAGCGGTCAAGCAAAAATCAAAAGGCGGACGGCCGCCACTCGATAAGGCGGGTGATGTCGAACGGCGCTTACTCGATGCGGCACTGCAACTCTTCCTGGAACGCGGGTTCGAGCACACCTCGTGCGAGGACATCGCGCGGCTGGCAGGCGCGGGCAAGGCAAGCCTTTACGCGCGCTATGCCAACAAAGACGCCATCTTTGAGGCGGTGGTCCGTCGCGATGTCGACACCCAGCCGCTGCCTGCCGCAGCCAGCGTGCCCATGGATCTGGAGGGGCGCCTGAGACACGCAGGACAAGGGATACTTGCGCATGCATTACAGCCCCAGACGGTGGCCATGATGCGCCTGGTCGTCGGCACCTCCATTCGCGCGCCAGCGCTTGCCGCTGAAGTCAACCGTATCGGCTGGGAGGGCGGGCTGCGGCGGGTGCAGATGACGATCCTGGACGGCCCGGATCAACCGGCCAATCCATCTGCGTTGGCAAGCCACTTCGTCGACCTGGTGTTCGCGCCGCATCAACTGCGCGCGCTGCTGGGCGAGCACCCGGATGACCTGATCGCCACCGCATCGGCGCGTGTGGAGTGGGCGCTTGCACTTCTCAAGGATGCTGGCCAGCTGGAGACCGGAAGTCCTCAGTAACACCCTTGAGTTGCGGGAATCCTTGAACAACGCAGCGGAACGCCGCGACTTGATGGCGTATTCGGCGGTGTCTCTGGCACGCGCATGTTGTCCCTGCTCGCAGCAGCGACGTGGGACTTCTCAGTGCTGTGGCATCGTGAGGTGGCGGATCACTTTTTGAAGTCGGTAGGGCGTTCCAGCTGGTAGATCGCTTCACCCAGGTCGTCCAGCTTGCTGGCAATGATGGCCTGCGCATCGTAGACGCCCCGATTGTAGAAATAGGCCCCCACTTCTTCGGCGAAGAAATCCAGCAGAAACTCCGCATCGAAGCGGCCGATCTGCTGCTTCAGTTCCTCGCTGAAATACAGCTGGATCTTGCGGGTGATCGCCGCCCGCTCGCCTTCGGTGAATTTGATCTCGGTCATGGATGCTCTGGTTGGCTCAACTACGATATCGGGGCGATGGCTGGCGGTTGAACCCAAGCGCTTGCCTGGTCGGCGTCGAGATGAAGGGTCAGATGGCAACCGGCCAACCGGAAGGCCTGCCTGCCCGAAGGTAGTCAAGGTATTCGGACTCGGCAATCCCGAGGTTGGTCCAGCGCGTAGGGTCCGCCGCCAGGAATGTGCTGGCATACGTCACGGCAGCAGCAGCGTCCGCAAAGATGGCGGCAGGGGCACAGGGTCCGTCTGGCTCGAAATATGCGAAGTCATACAGATCCGAATAGTCTTCGCTGCCAACGTCCTTGACGTCATACACCCATACCTCGATGCAATTGTTTGCCGGCCGTAACTCGACATGGCGAATGTATGCTGCATCGACTGGACTTTTTCCGAGGAACTGCTCGACCGACCTGCTGCGCCGCAATGTGGCTGCAAGATCGATCGCTGAAAGATGTCGCATACAGGCTCCCTGCCTTCAAACTGCCGCTGCTCCTCAAATAAACGAGCCGCGCCGCGATGCGGCGTCGGCTCGCCCGTGTTCACTTGGACTGACTTGCCGCGCGTTTGAAATACGCCGTGCGCATCACCGGGTTGCCGTCCTTGAAGTACGCTTCAATCTCGGTCATGACCTTGCCGTCGGCACTGACCGTATAGGTGCGTGTGGATGCCGGGACACCTTGATACATCAACTGCATCACCAGCACGCCGGGCTCGGGCATTTTGACTGCGGCGCGATCCACCAGGTAGGTACCCGAGGCCTTGCCCGGTGTGCCGTCCAGCAACAGCGTGGATTGCGCCTGCAGCGTCTTGTTGTCGTGTTCGATGATCTCGGCGCTGGTGGCCCACTTGTTGCCTGGAACCTGTTTGAACTCCAGGACAACACGTTTGGGTCGTGCAGCCGGTGGCATCGGCAGGCTGCTGGTATCCAGCAGCCAGGTTCCGACCAGTGGCGATGGCGCGGTTGGCGCGGAGAAGGCGGGTGTGGCCTGCAACATGACGGCAGCCACCAGTGCAACACATGCGGTCTTCATGTGAACTCCCTGATCGATATGTGATCCCTGTGGGCAGTCAGGCGACTGCTTGCAAGGCATTGCGCGTAGAGATCGACTTCCCGTAGACCGTCCCACTCCGGCCCGAGGGCGATACTCACCGCTGCCCGGTGGTGAGTCAACTGACGGCAGGATGTGGCTGCTGGCGCAGTTCTCGTCGCTCTGCAGACCATCATTGATTGCACAATCAGCCGTGGTCACAAACAAAGACACCCGCACGGGGCGGGTGTCTGGCATGCGTCAGCGCGGCGTGTGGCTTGCGCCGAAAGTTCAGCCCTGCGCCTTGTCGAACTCCACGTGATAGCGCGTGGCCTCGTTCACTTCGTTCTTCGACCCCAGAAACACCGGCACGCGCTGATGCAGCTGCGTCGGCTGGAGGTCCAGGATGCGCTCGCGCCCGGTGGTGGCCGCGCCGCCGGCCTGCTCCACCAGCATGCTCATCGGGTTGGCTTCGTACATCAGGCGCAGCTTGCCCGGCTTGGACGCGTCCTTCTTGTCCCAGGGGTAGATGAAGATGCCGCCGCGGGTGAGGATGCGGTGCACGTCGGCGACCATGCTGGCGATCCAGCGCATGTTGAAGTCCTTGCCGCGGGTGCCGTCCTTGCCGGCCAGCAGGTCGCTGACATAGGACTGCATGGCCGGTTCCCAATGGCGCTGGTTGGACATGTTGATGGCGTATTCGGCGGTGTCCTCGGGCACGCGCATGTTGGCCTGGGTCAGCAGGAAGCTGCCTTCCTCGCGCTCCAGGGTGAAGGCGTGGGTGCCGTGGCCGAGCGTGAGCACCAGCATCGTGCTGGGGCCGTAGATGCAGTAGCCGGCGGCAACCTGCTGGGTGCCCGGCTGCAGGAAGTGCTCGTCGCCGGGCTTTTCGGTGCCCTTGGGCGCGCGCAGCACCGAGAAGATGGTGCCCACCGAGACGTTGACGTCGATGTTGGAGCTGCCGTCCAGCGGATCGAACAGCAGCAGGAAGTCGCCGCTGGGGTACTGGTCGGGCACCGGCTGGCTGTGATCCATTTCTTCCGACGCGCACGCGGCCAGGTGGCCGCCCCAGGCATTGGCTTCGAGCAGGATGTCGTTGCTGAGCACGTCGAGCTTCTTCTGCGCCTCGCCCTGCACGTTGCCGGTGCCGGCATCGCCAAGCACGCCACCCAGGGCGCCCTTGCTCACGGCGATGGAAATGCGCTTGCAGGCGCGCGAGACGATGGTGATCAGCTGGCGCAATTCCGGGTCGATACGGCCGGCGTGTTGCTCTTCGATCAGGAAGCGGGTCAGCGAGGGACGCGACATGGGAGCGGGCAGCCTGTGTAGGAAGTGGTCTGCCATTGTCGCCATTGCGCCGTTAGATTTCGATCACTGGATGCGCGTTTTGCAGCAAACCTGATCGAACATGCGCGAATGTGTTGCCCAAGACTAGGTCTACCGACGTGTACCACGCGGGCCTTGGCGCAGCTCTGCACACGCGTAGGGCGGCGAACACGCATAAAAAAACCGGGAGGCTGGCGCGCTCCCGGTCTGCAGGCGTCGGCCGCGGTGGCCGATCGCGATGCGCTCGCTTACATGCGGCTGACGGTGGCCACGGCCTGTGCCACGTAGTCCAGGTTGCGCTGGCTCAGCGCGGCCACGCAGATACGGCCGGTGCCGACGGCGTAGATCGCGAATTCCTCGCGCAGGCGGTCTACCTGGGTCCTGGTCAGGCCCGAGTACGAGAACATGCCGGCCTGGCGCTGGATGAACTCGAACTCCGGCGCGCCCAGCGTGGCCAGCTTGGCCACCAGGCCCGCACGCAGGGCGTGGATGCGCTCGCGCATCTCGGTGAGCTCCTGCTCCCACAGATCGCGCAGCTCCGGGCTGGTCAGCACGCCGGCCACCAATGCGGCGCCATGCGTGGACGGGCTGGAGTAGATCGTGCGGATGATGCGCTTGACCTGCGACTGCACGGCCTTGGCTTCGGCCGCGGTGGCCGAGACCACCGACAGCGCGCCCACGCGCTCGCCATACAGCGAGAACGACTTGGAGTACGAGCTGGCGACCACGTAGCTGTCGATGCCTTCGGCAGCGAGCAGGCGCACCGCATACGCATCGGCCTCGATGCCCTTGTCAAAGCCCTGGTAGGCGATGTCGACGAACGGGAACAGGTTGCGTTCCTTCAACAGCCCGGCAACCTGCTTCCACTGCTCCTTGCTCAGGTCCGCGCCGGTCGGGTTGTGGCAGCAGGCGTGCAGCAGCACCACGGTGCCCGGTTCGAGTTTTGCCAGGTCGGCGAGCATGCCGTCGAAGTTCAGCCCATGGCTGGCGGCATCGAAATAGGTGTAGTCCACGACCTCGAAGCCGGCCGCGCCGAACACCGCGCGATGGTTTTCCCAGCTCGGGTTGCTGATGGCGATGGTGGAGGTGGGCAGCAGCTTCTTGAGCAGGTCCGCGCCCACGCGCAAGGCGCCGCTGCCGCCGACGGTCTGCGAGGTCGCCACGCGGCCGGAGGCCACCAGCGCCGACTCGGCGCCGAACAGCAGCTCCTGGGTGGCCTTGTCGTAGGCGGCCAGGCCGTCGATGGGCAGGTAGCCGCGCGGTTTGGCGTCCAGCGCGAGCTGCTGCTCGATCTTGTGCACGGCGCGCAACAGCGGGATGCGCCCGTTTTCGTCGTAATAGATGCCCACGCCCAGGTTGACCTTGTTGGGGCGGCTGTCGGCGTTGTAGGCCTCGGTCAGGCCCAGGATGGGGTCGCCTGGAACCTGTTCCACGTTTGCAAAGAAGGACACGGCATGACTCGCTGAAGGACGAAAGAGTGAGGGACTTCCGGGATGTTCGGCCGCGGCTGGGCCAAACCACTTCATCGTAGCAGCCCATGGCCGGCGTAGCATGCTTCGTTCCGTACGCAACGATGCGGCCACAGTACGGATGAGGGACACTACGCCCATGCCCAGACTTACCTTGTTGGCCGCCGCCTGCGGCCTGTTCGCCACGAGCGCCGCACCGCCCGTCCTGGCCGCCGATCCGGCGCCGCCCGCCTCCACACCGATCCAGCGATTGCCCACCGTGCAGGTGGACGCCGCACGCGTGCGCGGGGTGGACGACTTCGACCTGCCGGCCTCGTTCACCGTGGTGGCAGCCGACGACGACAATCGCCGCGGCGCGCAGGTGTCCGAACTGCTGGACGGCATCCCCGGCCTGGTGGCGCGCGATCGCCAGAACTACGCGCAGGACACCCAACTGTCGATCCGCGGCTTCGGTGCGCGTTCCACCTTCGGCGTGCGCGGCGTGCGCCTGCTGGTCGACGGTATCCCGGCCAGCATGCCCGATGGCCAGGGCCAGCTCTCGCACTTCAACGTGCTGGGCGCCGAGCGGGTGGAAGTGCTGCGCGGGCCGTTTTCGGCGCTGTACGGCAACTCCTCCGGCGGTGTGCTGCAGCTGTGGAGCGCCGACGGCAAGCCGGGCGACCCGTGGCGGCTGCGCGCCACCTACGGCAGCAATGCCACCGTCAACACGGGTGCGCAATTGCTCGGCCAGCAGGGCGCGGTGCACTACAACCTGGCCGCCAATCATTTCGAAACCGACGGCTTCCGCGCCCATAGCCGCGCAAAGCGCGATTCGGTCAACGCCAAGCTCGGCTTCGATCTGGCCGAAGGCCGCCGGCTGGACCTGGTGCTCAATTACCTGGACGCACCGGATGCGCAGGATCCGCTCGGTTTGACCCGCGCCCAGTTCACTGCCGACCCGGCGCAGGCCACGTCGGTGGCCACCCAGTTCAACACCCGCAAATCGGTGCGCCAATCGCAGGCCGGCGCCATCTTCACCCAGCAGTTGGACAGCCAGACGCTGCGGCTGATGGCCTACGGCGGGCAGCGCAGCGTGGAGCAGTTCCTGGCGATCCCGGTGGCGGTGCAGCGCAATCCGCTGCACTCGGGCGGGGTGATCGATCTGGACAGCAATTACGAAGGTGCCGACGCGCGTTGGGCCTGGCAAGGCGAGGCCCTGGGCCGGCCCCTGCAGCTGACCGTGGGCGCAAACGTGGATCGTCAACGCCAGCACCGCACCGGTTACGAGAATTTCGTCGGCGATACGCTGGGCGTGCAGGGCGCGCTGCGCCGCAACCAGCGCGACCAGGTCGAGAACGTGGACCAGTTTGCGCAGGCCTGGTGGCAATGGAGCCCGCGCTGGTCGGCCTTGCTGGGCGTGCGCCATAGCCAAGTGCGCTTCGACTCGGACGACCACTACATCGTCGGGCGCAATCCCGACGACAGCGGCCAACGCGATTATTCGGCGACCACGCCGGTGGCCGGCATCGTGTTCCGTGCCGCCGACGATCTGCGTTTCTACGCCTCGGTGGGACGCGGGTTCGAAACGCCCACCTTCAACGAGCTGGGCTATCGCAGCGACGGCGGCGCCGGCCTGGCGCTGGATCTGGGCGCGGCGACCAGCCGCAATTATGAGATCGGCAGCAAGTGGCGCGCACAAAGCGGCGCAGCAGTGGAAGTGGCGCTGTTCCGCGCCGACACCGACGACGAACTGGCGGTGGCCAGCAACACCAACGGCCGCAGCACCTACCGCAACATCGGCGCCACCCGCCGCCAGGGCGCGGAGCTGAGCTGGAATCAGCCGGTGGGCACCACCCAGCAGCTGCAGCTGGCCTGTACCTTCGTCGATGCCACCGTGCGCGATGGCTACCTCACCTGCGCCAGCAGCGGCTGCGCCACGCCCACCGCGCCGGTGGCCAGCGGCGCGCGCCTGCCGGGCGTGCCGCGTCAGCAGCTGTTCGCGCGCTGGCAGTGGCAGCCGCTGCAATGGCAGTTCGCCGCCGAAACGGTGGCCTCCGACGCCACCGTGGTCAACGACTTGGCCAGCGAGCGTGCGCCCGGCTACGCGCTGGTCAACCTGGAAGCGTCCCGGCGCTGGACCACCACGCTGGGCGGGCTGCGCACCTTCGCCCGCATCGACAATGCGCTGGACCGGCACTACATCGGCTCGGTGATCGTCAACGACGCCAACGGGCGCTATTACGAACCCGGTCCGGACCGCACCTACACGGTCGGCCTGCAATGGGATTTCGGCGGCTGATCCGGCCGCAGGCGGTGCGCATGCAACGACACGCACCGCCCGTAGGAGCGCCCCGGGCGCGACGGAGCCATCACGTGGCGGCACAGCAGCGCGCGGATGCACCGCCAACACACAGTCCGACCGCAATGGGATTTTGGCGGCTGATCCGGCCGCAGGCGGCGCGCATGCAACAACGCGCACACCGCCTGTAGGAGCGCACCCGGGCGCGCCGCCGCCGCAAGGGTTGCCATCGACACGCCACACCAGGTCCCGCCATGATCCTCATCGATCGCGCCCACGCAGACCGGTTTCTCCTGCGCGAGGACAACCGCTCTGGCTGGACAGCAACTGCGCGATATCGGCGCAGCAGAGGGCAGGCGTGTTGCAGACAGGGCGCGCGGCAGGACGCGCGGGCGGAGGGGTGTGCGCATGCGTCAGGCCGAGATGCGGGCGGGAGCTGCGGGCTTGCACGCGAGCCTGTGCCACTCATGCACGAAATGGTGTGCGGCGACGAGAGCCTGAAGGCAAGTGCCGCTACCTGTGCGCGACAGCGTGCGCGTGTTGTCCTCGCACGTGCAGCAGCCGGCGTCGAGTCGCTGCGCCCCGAATCGGCCGGGCTGGTTGGCTTCTTGCGCGCGGGCGCGGTGCGGCGCCCGCGTGCGTGCGTGCCCGGCGCGCTCAGCGGCGCGCCGGCAGGTGGATGCCGGCGATCATGCAACGCACCGAGCCGCCGGCCAGCTCGATGCTGGGCACCGCCAGCGGCAGCAGGCGCGCACTGACGGCGATGCGCCGCTTCTGGGCGGCGCTCAGGCTGTCGCAGGCGCGCTGCGACAGCGCCAGGATCCGGCCGTCGCGGCCGCCCAGCTCGATCGCGTTACCGGCGAACTCCGCCAGCTGCGCGGGCTCCAGCTCGATCGGCTCGCGCCCTGCGGCCCGCAGCCGCGCGCCCACCGCTTCCGCCTGGCGTGGATCGGAGATGCTGCCCAGGCCCACCAGCGCGAACCGGGTGGCGATGCACATCATCACGTTGGTGTGATAGATCGGCTGGCCGGAGGCGTCGCGGGTATCGAACGCCAGCGGCTCGAAGCCGAAGTCGCTCGCGAAGCGCGTCAGCACCCGCGCGTCGGCCCGGTTCGAGCGGGCCATGTAGGCGACCTTCGCCGGGTGGTCGAGCACCATCGCGCCGGTGCCTTCCAGGAACTGGCCATGCGCCTCCAGTCCGGAGTAGTCGACCACCTCGCGCACGCGATAGGTGTCCTTGAGCAGCTGGATCACGTCGTCGCGGCGCTCGCGGCGACGGCTCGGCGAATACATCGGGTACAGCGCGATCCGGCCGTCGGCATGGGTCGAGAACCAGTTGTTCGGAAACACCGAGTCGGGCGTCCCGCGCTCGCCGGTGTCCTCGAACAGGTGCACCTGAACGCCTTCGGCGCGCAGCCGCTCGACCGCCACGCTGACCTCGCGGTGCGCGTCTGCAGCCAGCGCCGCGGCGTCGCTTCCGGCGGCTGCGGTCTGGAACGCGTTGTCGGCCGCGGTCTCGGCGTTCGGCGCGAAACGGTGCGGACGGATCATCACCACCGCGGACGGCGTCTGGGACGGGGACGGGACGGACATGGCATGGTCTCCAGGCGGACTCAGGCGACCCGCCGCGCGCGCGCGCGGGTGCTGCGGGTGAACGGGAACAGGTCCTTGGGGTCGTCCGCCCAGGGCACCAGTTCGATGCGGACGCCGAGGTCGCGTTGCTGCGCCTGGCGGTGGACGTAGCGCAGCGTGGCGTAGTCCTCCAGCGCGAAGCCGACCGAATCGAAGACGGTGATCTCCGCCGCGTCGCGGCGGCCGGGCGCGGCGCCGGCCAGCACGCGCCAGAGCTCGGTCACCGGGAAGTCCGCCGGCAGCTGCTGGATGTCGCCTTCGATGCGGGTCTGCGGTTCGTACTCGACAAATACCCGCGCCGCGCGCAGCACCGCCGCCTCGAGCTCGGTCTTGCCGGGGCAGTCGCCGCCGACGCCGTTGATGTGCATGCCCGGCGCCAGCATGTCCGCGCGCAGAACGCTCGCGCGGGTCTTGTCGGCGGTGACGGTGGTGACGATGTCGGCGCCGCGTACCGCGTCCGCGACCGAGCCGGCGCGCACGATCGACAGCCGTGGATAGGCCGCCAGGTTGCGCACCAGTTTGTCGGTGGCGCGCGGGTCGATGTCGTAGACCGTCAGTTCCTCGATGCCCAGGTGCAGGTGGAACGCGATCGCCTGGAACTCGCTCTGGGCGCCGTTGCCGATCAGCGCCATGCGCCGCGCATCGGGCCGGGCCAGCGCGCGTGCGGCCATCAGCGAGGTGGCGCAGGTACGCAGCGCGGTGGCGACGGTCAGCTCCGACAGCAATACCGGATAACCGGTGGCGACCTCGGCCAGCACGCCGAAGGCCATCACCGTGTACAGCCCGTCGGCGGTGTTGCGCGGATGGCCGTTGACGTACTTGAAGGCGTAGCGCTCGGCATCGGATACCGGCATCAACTCGATCACGCCGAACTCTGAGTGGTTGGCCAGGCGTGCGGATTTCTCGAATTCCGGCCAGCGCAGGAAATCCTCGGTGATCGCTTCGGCGAGCTCGCCGATGAAGCGGCCCAGCCCGATCTGCTCGATCAGCCGGGACATCGTCGTTACGTCCACGAAGTGCGTCATCAAGGATTTCCGTGAGGTTGCGGCAACGGATTTAGTCTGGCGCGTACGGATGCCAGTTTGAACAGAGGCAATTGTCAGAAATCACGCAACCCTATACATTCTGCCAAGCCCCGTTTGCATTTGGCATGCCATGGACGAGACCGATCGCCAGCTGATCGCTTTGTTGCGCGACGACGCGCGCATGCCCGTGGTCGCCATCGCGAGAAAGCTGCGGGTGGCGCGCGCGACCGTGCAGAACCGGATCGCGCGGCTCGAGGGCAACGGCGTCATCGTCGGCTACACCGTGCGGCTGCGCCCGGAAAGCGAGCCGCACCGCATCCGCGCGGTCATGACGATCGAGATCGACGGCCATCAAGGCGAACATGTGCGGCGCCGGTTGCGCGGCAACCCGAACGTGGTGGCGCTGCATACCACCAACGGGCGTTGGGATCTGCTGGCGGAACTGCGTGCCGACACATTGGAAGCCTTCGACAAGGTGCTCAATGCGATCCGTGCGATCGAGGGCATCGCCAACACCGAGACCAGCATCCTGCTCTCCACCCGCAAGGCCTGAAACGCATCGCGCCTGGCGGCGCAGATCAACGCGGCCTTCATTGCGCCGCGCACCGCCGCTGCCCTGCGTCCGGCCGGGATCCGGGCCGCGCATGCCTGCGTCGGTCTCGCACGACGCGTGCGCGCCGCACCGAGGGCCGGCTCAGGCCAGATTGACCAGCGCATCGCGGCGATCTGCTGCATACCTGCGCACAACGCTCCAGAGTGAGTCGTTCTGCTTGACCGGCGAGGATGGCATAGTCGGTCCGCCCCCCCGTCGGTGCGGTCTGCGGACATGCCGGACGGCGATCCATCCGTCTACCCTGTCAGTCAGAGAGAGTGCCGATGAACCTGGTGCGCCCGCTTGTCCTCCTCGTGCTCGTCCTGGCCGCCGCGTCCGCGCCGGCCCGCCCGCTGGAGGAGATCCGCCGCAGCGGCACGCTGATCGTCGCTACCGGCGGCGAGTTCCCGCCGTTCAACTACTTCCAGGGCAGCCGCCTGTCCGGCTTCGAGATCGAGATCACCGAGCTGGTCGCACGCCGGATGGGGTTGAGACTGAAGTGGAAGACGCTCGGCTTCGACTCGCTGTTGACCGGGCTGCTGCAGGACCGCTGGGACCTGGTGGTGTCCTCGCACGGGGTGACCGCGCAGCGCGCCCGCGCCGTGACCTTCACCCATCCGCATTACTGCTCGGGCAGCGTGGTGGTCGCGCGCGACCCGAACATCCGTTCGGCCGCCGACCTGACCGGCAGGGTCGTCGGCGTGCAGACCGGCTCGACCTACCTGGAAAACCTGCGCCGGCTGGCCAAGCCGCGACAGATCCGCAACTTTCCGCAGGACCGTGACGCCCGCACCGCGCTGGCGAGCGGGCGCACCGATGCCTGGGTGACCGACCGCTTCGTCGCGCTCGCGGCGGTCGCCAGCGATCCGCGCGCCGGCCTGCACGTGGGCGATCTGCTGCTCGTCGAGCACATCGCCGCGGCGACCCAGAAGGGCAATGCCGGGCTGGCCGCCGCCTACGATCGCGCGCTCGCCCAGGTCATGGCCGACGGCAGCTATGCCGCGGTTTCGCGCAAATACTTCGACCAAGACATCCGCTGCAAGTGACGTTCCCCTGACAAGGCAGGTGCCATGACCAATTTCCTCGCCCGCTGGCCGTCCGGCTGGTCCACCCGACAACGCAGCACCTTGGTCATCGCCGCGACCACCGCACTGCTGATGCTGACGTTGTGGCTGCTGTGGATCCCGCTGTCGCTGGCGCCCGAGCCGATCGCCTCGAACGCGCAGATCTTCGCCGAAGGCACCCGCACCACGGTCGAGCTGAGCGTGGTGGCCGGTGCCGCCGGGGTGCTGATGGGGCTGCTGGCGGCGCTGGGCCGGCTGGCGGCGTTCGCGCCGCTGCGCTGGGCTGCGGCGTTCTATGTCTGGATCATCCGCGGCACTCCGCTGATCGTGCAGATCCTGTTCGTGTTCCTGGCGCTGCCGGCGCTGGCGCCGTGGCTGAAGATGGAGGAATTCGCTTCGGCCTGCGTGGCGCTGGCGTTCAACGCCGGCGCGTACAACGCCGAGGCGATCCGTGCCGGGCTGCTGGCGGTGCCGCGCGGCCAGGGCGAGGCGGCGCGGTCGCTGGGGTTGTCGCGCTGGCACACCTTCGTCGACGTGGTGTTCCCGCAGGCGCTGAAGGTCGCCTTGCCGCCGCTGGTCAACAACTTCGTCGCGCTGCTCAAGGATTCCTCGCTGGCTTATGCGATCGGCGTGGTGGAACTGACCAACGTCGGCAACCGCATGCAGGCCGCCACCTTCCAGCCGCTGCCGGCGATGATCACGGTCGCGCTGATCTATCTGCTGCTGACGACGCTGCTGACGCGCATCTCGAACGCGGTCGAGCGCCGCCTGGACGTGGAGGGAGCACGCGCATGAGCGAGGTTCTGATCAAGCTCGATCAGGTGCACAAGCGCTTCGGCACGCAGCACGTGCTGCGCGGGGTGAGCACCGGGTTCCTGGCCGGCCAGGTATGCGTGATCCTGGGTGCGTCCGGCTCGGGCAAGAGCACCCTGCTGCGCACGCTCAACCGGCTCGAGCGCCACGACAGCGGACGGATCGAGGTCGACGGCATCGAGGTCGACGACGATCCGCGCCGGCTGGACGCGCTGCGCCGCGAGGTCGGCATGGTGTTCCAGCAGTTCAATCTGTTCGGCCACATGACTGCGCTGGAAAACGTCTCGCTGGCGCCGCGCCGCACGCGCAGGCTGTCCAGGCGCGAAGCCGAGGCGCGCGCGCAGACGCTGCTGGCCCGCGTCGGCATGCAGCGGCACGCCCACAAGTACCCGTTTGCGCTGTCCGGTGGGCAGCAGCAGCGCGTGGCCATCGCACGGGCGCTGGCGATGCAGCCCAGGGTGATGCTGTTCGACGAGCCCACTTCGGCACTGGACCCGGAGATGGTCAAGGAAGTGCTGGACGTGATGCGCCAGCTCGCCGCCTCGGGCATGACCATGATCGTGGTCACGCACGAAATGGGGTTCGCGCGCGAGGTCGCCGACCGGGTGCTGTTCTTCGACCAGGGGCAGATCGCCTTCGACGGCCGCCCCGAGGCGTTCTTCGATGGCGCACATGCGCATCCGCGCATCCGCGCCTTCCTGGGCCACGTCGGTGGGCGATGAATGCCGCCGGCGTCAGGCCCGTTGCGGGCCGAGCCGGCGATACAGCGTGCTGCGGCTGATGCCGAGCCGGCGTGCCGCCTGCGCGACGTTGCCGCCGCAGGCGTCCAGCGCCTGCCGCATCGCCGCCTTCTCCATCTGCTCCAGGCTATCGGCCGGTGCCGGTGCGGCACCGGCGGCCGCCGCCACTGCGGTCCGGGTGGCGAGGTAGCCCGGCAGTGCGTCGCGGTCGATGCATTCGCCGGGTTCGCTCAGCGCCACCAGCGTGCGCAGGCAGGCCGAGAGCTGGCGCAGGTTGCCCGGCCAGTCGTAGTCGGCCAGAACCCGCAGCGCGTCGCTGCTGAGCCGGCGGCCCTGCCCCAGGCGTTGCCACAGCTCCTGCACCAGCAGCGGGCGGTCGGCGTGCGCGCGCAGCGCCGGCAGCGCCACCGCATGATGGGCGATGCGGTAGTACAGGTCGGCGCGGAAGCGGCCGTCGGCGATCGCCGCTTGCAGGTCCTGGTGGGTGGCGCAGATCAGCGCGAAGTCCAGCCGCACCGGCTTGCCGCCACCCAGCGGCGACAGTTCGCGCTCCTGCAGCACGCGCAGCAGCCGCGGTTGCAGCGCCAGCGGCATGTCGCCGATCTCGTCGAGAAACAGCACCCCGCCCTCGGCCTGGCGCAGCAGCCCCGGGCTGCCGTGCTTGCGCGCTCCGGTGAAGGCGCCGTCCTCGTAGCCGAACAGCTCGGCCTCGATCAGGCCCTCGGGCAGCGCGGCGCAGTTCACCGCGACGAACGGGCGGGCGGCGCGCGTGCAGCGGCGGTGCAGCTCGCGCGCGAACACCTCCTTGCCGGTGCCGGTCTCGCCCTGCACCAGCACCGGCAGCTCGGCATCCAGCACCCGGCAGGCGCGCCCGAGCAGGCGCTCGATCTCGGCCTCGAACAGCGGCGCATCGCGATCACCGTCCTGGCGGGCGGCCGAGACCGTGATCGGTGGCTGCGTGGCGCGCCGGCGCGGCCGCGCGTCGCCGCGCTCGTCCACGCGCCCGTACAGGGCGCGGCCCTGGCGATCGAACAGGGCGCCGTCGTGGCGCAGCCGGGTCAGCGGCTCCTCGAACAGCGCGTCGTAGCGCGCGCGCCCCAGTTCATGGCGCTCCAGCCCGAACAGCTGCAGGCCGGCGCGGTTGGCTGCCACCAGGCGCCCGCCGCGGAATGCCAGCAGGCCCTCGCGCGCGGTGCCGAGCAGGGCCGGGTCGTGGTGCACGCGCAGCAGTTCGCAATCGGCGATGCCGTCGTCGAAGTAGCGGTGCTCGATGCTGGCAACCGCGCGCCGCGCCAGTCCCAGCGCGTGGATGTGCTGCAGACGCGCGTCGCCGGAGATGTCGAGCACGCCCACCAGCTGCCCGTAAGGGTCGAAGATCGGTGCCGCGGCACAGCTGAGGATGCCGTGCGGGGCGAGGTAGTGCTCGCCGCCGCGAACCTCGATCGAGCGGCTCTCCACGATCGCGGTGCCGATGGCATTGGTGCCGAACACGCTCTCGCTCCAACAGGCGCCGGGCATCAGTGCCACCCGCCCGGCGCGCTCGAGAAAGCCGGTGCTGCCCTCGGCATCGAGGATCCAGCCAGCCTCGTCGGTGAGTAGCACGACGCTGCCGGTGGCCGCTGCGTCGGCCGACAGCCCTTCCAGCTCGGCGCGCGCACGCCGCCACAGGGTCTCGTGGCGTTCGCGCATCTCGCGCAGGCGTGCGGCGCTAACCGGTTCGATCGCCGGTGCCGCCTCGGCGGCCAGGCCCTGGCGCTGGCAACGTCGCCACGACTGCAGGATCGCGTCCGGTACCTGCCCGGCCGGCATCGCGCCGCGCTCGAAGAACGAGCGCCGCGCCCGGCCCAGCTGCTGCTCCGTCGACATCGCCATCCGCCACCTCGTGTCGCAATCTGCGACAGTCCAGAAGATCACTGTCGCGATAAACACCATGTTTGCGGACACAGCGCAAGCGCCGCGCGTGATGCGCCGCAGCGAAGACCGCGCCCATCGGCAGCACCCGCGGCGCGATCGGGCTGACGCAGTGCAGCAGGCAAAACCTGGCATCGCCCTTGCGTGACACCGGAGACGCCCGTCACGGGCTTCCTCCCATGTACCGCAGGAGACACCGATGAATGCCGTCACATCCGCCAAGCCGCTGAATACCGACCCGCAGTCCATCTTCAAACCGCGCTATGACAACTTCATCGGCGGCAAGTGGGTGGCGCCGCACAGCGGCCAGTACTTCGACAACACCACGCCGATCAACGGCAAGGTGTTCACCTCGATCGCGCGCTCCAACGCACAGGACATCGAAGCCGCGCTGGATGCCGCGCATGCGGCCAAGGACGCGTGGGGCAAGGCCTCCACCACCGAGCGCGCCAATGTGCTGCTCAGGATCGCCGACCGCATCGAGCAGAATCTGGAACTGCTCGCCCATGCCGAGACCTGGGACAACGGCAAGCCGGTGCGCGAAACGCTCAATGCCGATGTGCCGCTGTGCGTGGATCACTTCCGCTATTTCGCCGGCGCCATCCGCGCGCAGGAAGGCGGCATCTCCGAGATCGACAGCGACACCATCGCCTATCACTTCCACGAACCGCTCGGCGTGGTCGGGCAGATCATTCCGTGGAACTTCCCGCTGCTGATGGCGTGCTGGAAACTGGCACCGGCGTTGGCCGCCGGCAACTGCGTGGTGATGAAGCCGGCCGAGCAGACCCCGGCCTCGATCCTGGTATTGATGGAAGTCATCGGCGACCTGCTGCCGCCGGGCGTGCTCAACGTGGTCAACGGCTTCGGGCTTGAGGCCGGCAAGCCGCTGGCCAGCAACCCGCGCATCGCCAAGATCGCCTTTACCGGCGAAACCACCACCGGCCGGCTGATCATGCAATACGCCAGCCAGAACCTGATCCCGGTGACGCTGGAGCTGGGCGGCAAGTCGCCCAACATCTTCTTTGCCGATGTCATGGCCGAAGACGACGATTTTCTCGACAAGGCGGTGGAAGGCTTCGTGCTGTTCGCCTTCAACCAGGGCGAGGTGTGCACCTGTCCCTCGCGCGCGCTGATCCAGGAATCGATCTACGACAGGTTCATGGAAAAGGCGCTCGCGCGCGTGGCCGCGATCAAGCAGGGCAACCCGCTCGATCCCAACACCATGGTCGGTGCGCAAGCCTCCGGCGAGCAGCTGGAAAAGATCCTCTCCTACATCGATATCGGCAAGCAGGAGGGCGCGCAGGTGTTGATCGGCGGCGAACGCAACACGCTCGATGGCGAGCTGGCCGAGGGCTTCTACGTCAAGCCGACGGTGTTCAAGGGCCACAACAAGATGCGCGTGTTCCAGGAAGAGATCTTCGGGCCGGTGGTGTCGGTGACCACCTTCAAGGACGAAGCCGAGGCGCTGGCGATCGCCAACGACACGCTGTACGGCCTGGGTGCCGGTGTGTGGAGTCGCGATGCGTCGCGCCTGTACCGCATGGGCCGCGCGATCCAGGCCGGGCGCGTGTGGACCAACTGCTACCACGCCTATCCGGCGCATGCCGCGTTCGGCGGCTACAAGCAGTCGGGTATTGGCCGCGAGAATCACAAGATGATGCTCGACCATTACCAGCAGACCAAGAACCTGCTGGTGAGCTATTCGCCCAAGGCGCTGGGCTTCTTCTGACACCCATGCCGGTCGCGCTCGTGCGCGGCGACGATCGGCTGGCGCCGTGCGTGCGCGCCGCGGCTTTGACCTCGATCAAGGCCCCGGTTGCGGCCCGGGGCTAAGGTTCCTCAACGACAGCGACAGGAGTGCAATGTGGACAAGACGATGAAAGCTGCAGTGGTACGCGAGTTCGGCAAGCCTCTGGTGATCGAGGAGGTGGAGGTGCCGCGCCCGGCTGCCGGCGACATCCTGGTCAAGATCGAAGCCTGTGGCGTCTGCCACACCGACCTGCACGCCGCCGAAGGCGACTGGCCGGTCAAGCCGAACCCGCCGTTCATTCCCGGCCACGAAGGTGTTGGCCACGTAGTGGCGGTCGGCGAAGGCGTCAAGCACATCAAGGAAGGCGACCGCGTCGGCATCCCGTGGCTGTACTCGGCCTGCGGGCATTGCGAGCACTGCCTGGGTGGCTGGGAAACCCTGTGCGAGGCGCAGCAGAACAGTGGCTACTCGGTCAACGGCGGCTTCGCGCAGTACGCGCTGGCCAACGCGGACTACGTCGGGCATCTGCCCAAGGGCATCGGCTTCGTCGAGGTCGCGCCGATCCTGTGTGCGGGCGTCACCGTCTACAAGGGCCTGAAGGTCACCGATACCAAGCCGGGCCAGTGGGTGGTGATTTCCGGCATCGGCGGGCTCGGCCACATGGCAGTGCAATATGCCAAGGCGATGGGACTGAACGTGGCCGCCGTGGATGTGGACGACGCCAAGCTGGCACTGGCCAGGCGCCTGGGCGCCACGGTGACGGTCAATGCGCGCACCACCGATCCGGTGGCCTACCTCAAGAAGGAAATCGGTGGCGCACACGGCGCGTTGGTCACCGCGGTATCGCCCAAGGCGTTCGAGCAGGCGATCGGCATGGTGCGGCGTGGCGGCACGGTGTCGCTCAACGGCCTGCCACCGGGCCAGTTCCCGCTGGACATCTTCGGCATGGTGCTCAATGGCGTGACCGTGCGCGGCTCGATCGTCGGCACCCGGCTGGACCTGCAGGAGTCACTGGCCTTCGCCGAGCAGGGCAAGGTCGCGGCGACCGTGGCCACCGACACCCTGGACAACATCAACGACGTGTTCGCGCGCATGCACGCCGGAACGATCGAGGGGCGTATCGTGCTCGACATGGCGGCGTGACCGCGCCGCAGGAGGCAGACGATGCAGGGCACCACCACGCAGACAGACCCGCCGTTGCAGGTGATGGCCACGCTGGCGGCGTTGCAGTTGATCGACACGCTGCGCGCACGCCACGGCGATGTGCTGTTCCATCAATCCGGCGGCTGCTGCGATGGCTCATCGCCGATGTGTTTCCCGGTGGGCGACTTCATCGTCGGCGACCGCGACGTGCTGCTGGGCGAGATCGGCGGCGCGCCGTTCTACATCAGCCCCTCGCAGTTCGAATACTGGAAGCATACCCAGCTGATCATCGATGTGGTGCCGGGGCGCGGTGGCATGTTCTCGCTGGAAAACGGCGAGGGCGTGCGCTTTCTGGTGCGCTCGCGCCTGTTTGCCGACGAGGAGTTCGCCCAGCTGCAGCGGGCAGGCCGGGCGTAACCTGGCCCGCCTGGCGGTGCTGCCGGGCGGGGAATCAGCCGGCTGGTTTCAGCGGTCTGCCACGGTCGACGGCGCGGTGCCCGGCGTCTTGGCCGGGGTGTCGCCATTGGCAGGAACCAGCGTGTCGGGCGCATCGCCGGCACCGCGGTCTTCATAGTGTTCGGCATCGCGCTTGCCGTGCTGTTCGCCCGGCTGGGTCGGTTGGTCGCGCAGTGGGTCGCGGGACATGCGGTGCTCCTGGTCATCGGGATGGATGCGCAGTTCACCGCGCGCCTAGTGAAGGGGGCGCAGTGGCAGCTGCTGACGCACGGCTCACGCTTGGATCACGGTGGCCGCGCTACAGCTATGGGTTAACTCACACGACACCCGGAGTCACACGCCGATGGCACGACCGATCTGGACCGGAACCCTCTCGTTCGGCTTGCTCAATGTGCCGGTGTCGTTGATGTCGGGCGAGCGCAAGGTGGATCTGCATTTCCGCATGCTCGATTCGCGCGACAAGAAGCCGATCCGCTTCGAGCGCGTCAACGCCGACACCGGCGATGAGGTGCCCTGGAAGGAGATCGTCAAGGCGTTCGAATACGACAAGGGCAGCTATGTCATCGTCGAGGAGCAGGACATCCGCTCAGCCTCGCCGGAAAGCCACGAGACCGTGGAGGTGGAAACCTTTGTCGACGCCGCCGATATCGACCCGCGTTATTTCGAAAAGCCCTACATCCTGGTGCCGGGCAAGAAGGCCGAAAAAGGCTACGTGTTGCTGCGCGAGACGCTGCGCGACACCGGCAAGGTGGGCATTGCCAAGGTGGTCATCCGCACGCGCGAATACCTGGCCGCGGTGATGCCGCAGGGCGATGCGTTGATCCTGCTGCTGCTGCGCTACCAGCAGGAAGTGGTGGACCCGCAGGACTTCAAGCTGCCGGCCGGCGCGGTGGGCGAGTACCGCATCACGCCCAAGGAACAGGAGATGGCCAAGCAGCTGATCGAGTCGATGTCCGGCACCTGGCAGCCGGAGGATTACCACGACGAGTTCCGCGGCAAGCTCGAGCAGATCCTGCGCAAGCGCATCCAGGCCAAGGGCGGCACCACCACCGTGGATGTCGAGCCACCGCAACACGAAGACGCCAGCACCAACGTGGTCGACTTCATGTCGCTGCTGCAGAAGAGCCTGCAGGCCAATACGCGCACGCCGGCCAAGAAGAGCAGCGCGCCGGCAACCGGGTCGGCCAAAAAGACCGCCACCAAGAAAGTGGCCAAGAAGGCCACCAAGAAGACCGCGGCCAAGACCACCAAAACCACCGCCAGCAAGGCGGCACCGCGCCGCAAGGCCGGCTAGGCCCCGCCCATGTCATTGCACGATTACAACGCCAAGCGCCGCTTCGACCAGACCCCGGAGCCGGCCGGCGACACGCCGGCGCGCGCCAGCAGGCAGCCGATCTTCGTCGTGCAGTTGCACCACGCCAGCTCGCGCCATTACGACTTCCGTCTGGAAGCCGACGGCGTGCTCAAGAGTTGGGCCGTGCCGAAGGGCCCATCGTTGCGCGTGGGCGAAAAGCGCCTGGCAGTTCAGGTGGAGGATCACCCGCTGTCGTATGCCAGCTTCCAGGGCGATATTCCGCAAGGCCACTACGGCGCCGGGCATGTCGATGTGTTCGACCACGGGCATTGGCAGTGCGAAGGCGATGCGTTGGCGGCACTGGAAGCCGGCAAGCTGGAATTCGAACTGCAGGGCACGCTGCTGCGCGGCGGTTTTGCATTGGTGCGCACGCAGATGCGCGGTGGCAAACCGCAATGGCTGCTGTTCAAGCGCAGCGATGCGTACGCGGCCGATCTGGATGCCGATGCGCTGGTGGCGCAGCAGGCCGCTGGCGCATCGGCTGCAGTGGCGCCGGCAACCCGTGCCAAGGCCAGCCGGGCGCGGCGCGCGCCGACGGCAACGGCGAGCGCCGAGACAACTGCAGCCGGCAAACGCGCACGCCCGGCGCGCGCGGACGCCAGGCAGTGGCGTACCCGCGCTCTGGCGCTGGACGGCGCGCGCGATGCGCCATGCCCAACCGAGCTGCGCGCGCAACTGACCTTGCTGCGCGAGCAGGCGCCGGATGGCGAGCGCTGGTTGCACGAGATCAAGTGGGACGGCTACCGCCTGCTGGCCGACATGGTCGATGGCCAGGTGCAGCTGCGCTCGCGTAACGACCAGGCCTGGACGCAGCGCTTCCCGGACGTGGTGCGCGCAGTGCAGGCCCTGCCGGTGCGCGATGCGCGCCTGGATGGCGAGCTGGTGGTGCTGGACGCGCATGGGCGCAGCGACTTCTCGGCATTGCAACGCGCGCTCGATGGCAGCGTCACGCAGCCGCTGCGTTACATCGTGTTCGACCTGCTCGGCGTGGCCGGAGTGGATCTGCGCGACACCCCGCTGCTGCAACGCAAGCAGTTGCTGCACGACGTGCTGGGCGATGTGCCGGGCACGCTGGCGTTTAGCGA
This sequence comes from Xanthomonas arboricola pv. juglandis, assembly GCF_001013475.1. Lineage (GTDB taxonomy): Bacteria > Pseudomonadota > Gammaproteobacteria > Xanthomonadales > Xanthomonadaceae > Xanthomonas > Xanthomonas arboricola. The sequence continues at coordinate 265,569 of NZ_JZEF01000002.1, forward strand.
CCATGTGATCGGCCACGGCCCGGAAGTCTTTGCGGCCAGTGCCGGCACCGGCTGGGAAGGCATCGTCAGCAAGCTCGCCGATGCACGGTATCGTGAAGGGCGCAGTGCCGATTGGGTCAAGACCAAACACGAAGACAGCGACGAGTTCGTGGTGGTGGGCTACACCGACCCCAAGGGCGCGCGCAGCGGCTTCGGCGCCTTGCTGATGGCGCAGCGCGAGGGCAAGACGCTGCGTTACGTCGGGCGTGTGGGCACCGGCTTCGACGATGCCTTGCTCGGCAAGATCACCGCGCTGTTGCAGGCGCTGCACAGCGACACCGCCACGCTGGAATTGCCGACGCACATCCCCGGGCGGCCACGCGATGTGCATTGGGTACGGCCGGTCTTGATCGCCGAGGTCGCCTTTCGCGGCTGGGCGAAGGAAGGTCTGCTGCGGCAGGCCGCATTCAAGCGTCTACGCGAGGACAAGCCCATGAGCGAGTTGGGCGGTGACCGCGCCACGCCAGGCAAGGCGCGTGCTGCGGGTAAGGGCGGTGCTGCGACCACGGCCGCTGCACCTGCGCGCAAGGCGGCAACGAAGAAAACCTCCAGAACGACGGTCGAAGTATCCACCAGCACCGCCAGCAAGCGCGTGCGGTCGACGGCATCGAAGACGACCGCGACCACGACATCCAAAAAGGCTGCAGCGCCCACGTCCACGGTCTCCAAATCCACGGCGTCCAAGTCCACAACATCCAAATCCAAATCCAAATCCACGTCCACGTCCACGTCCACGGACGGCATCACCATCACCCATCCCGAGCGGGTAGTGTTTCCTGCAGCGGGCATCAGCAAAGGCGATGTGGCCGACTATTACCGCGCAGTGGCGCCGCTGGTGCTGGCAGAGATCGCACGCCGCCCCTTGTCGCTGCTGCGCTGCCCCGATGGCGCCGGTGGCGACTGCTTCTTCCAGAAGCACGAAGGCCGCCACCTGGGCACGCATATCAAGGCGATTCCGCTGCAGCAGAAGAGCGGCACCGAGGACTACATCTACGTCGAGGATGCCGCCGGCCTGCTCGAGCTGGTGCAGATGAACACGCTGGAACTGCATCCCTGGGGCGCGCAGGTCGACGATGCGGAGCATCCGGATCGGCTGGTGTTCGACCTGGACCCCGGCGACGGGGTGTCCTGGGCCGACGTGGTGGCGGCCGCGCGCGACATCCGCGCCAAGCTGCGCAGTGCAGGCCTGGAGAGTGCGGTGCGCCTGTCCGGCGGCAAGGGCCTGCATGTGGTGGTGCCGATCGTGCCGGAAGCGGACTGGGAGCAGGCGCGCGATTTCTGCGAGGCCTTCGCCCAGGCACTGGCAACGCACGCCCCGGACCGCTACGTGGCCACCATGAGCAAGGCCAAGCGCCACGGCGTGATCTTCGTCGACTGGCTGCGCAACGGGCGCGGCAATACCAGCGTGTGTTCGTGGTCGCTGCGCGCACGCGAAAAGGCCACCGTCGCCGTGCCGCTACGCTGGGAAGAACTCGGCAAGATCAGCGGCCCGGATGCCTTCCCGATGGACAAGGCCCTGCAGCGTGCCAAGCGTCAGCGTGCAGATCCCTGGGAATCGGTGCTGGCGTTGCAGCAATACTTGCCCACCGGCGACGACAACCACTAAGAGCCAACAAGACGGCTGCGCCGCCACCAGGCGGGCGCGGTCGATGCTCGGAGCCCGGCATGTAACGCGTACATCGCGGCTCCTGCGCGCAGCCCGCACCGACCCGACGACTGCTCGCTACGTTCATTCGATCAGACACGCATCACGCACACAGCCTGACCATGTGCACCGACCCTCTCGACAGGCCCTTGCCCGCTCACCGTCGCGGGACCTTACGCGGCATGGATGCCGCGTAAGAGCCTACAAGGACGTACTTGCGGCGTGTCCTGCGAGGGTGGGCGGGCAAGGGCCCTGCAGCCAAGTCGCAGACCACCCGCTCTCAGCTACCAACGCATCCCAAATCCCGAATCCCATCAAGGCGAGACCACGTTCTCCCGCGTCACCCGGCTCAACGCATCGCTGCTGATCTCGGCAATCGAATGGGTGCCGGTCAAGGTCATCGCCACGCGCATCTCGCGCTCGATCAGGGTCAGCAGATTCTCCACGCCGGCCTGGCCGCCGGCCGCCAGCGCATAGACGAACGCGCGCCCCAGCAGCACCGCATCGGCGCCCAGCGCCAGCATGCGTACCACGTCCAGGCCGCTGCGGATGCCCGAGTCGGCCAGGATCTTCAGCTGCCCCTTCACCGCATCGGCTATGGCCGGCAATGCGCGCGCGCTGGACAGCACGCCGTCGAGCTGGCGGCCGCCATGGTTGGACACCACGATGCCGTCGGCGCCGAAGCGCACCGCATCGCGCGCATCGTCCGGGTCCAGGATGCCCTTGATCACCATCGGCCCGGTCCAGAACTCGCGGATCCATTCCAGGTCTTTCCAGGCGATGGACGGGTCGAAGTTGGCGCCCAGCCAGCCGATGTAGTCCTGCAGGCCGGTCGGGCTGCCGCGGTAGGTCGAGATATTGCCTAAGTCGTGCGGGCGACCCAGCAAGCCCACGTCCCAGGCCCAGCGCGGATGCGTCACCGCCTGCAGCATGCGCCGCAGCGACGCATTGGGCCCGCTCATGCCCGAGTGCGCATCGCGGTAGCGCGCGCCCGGCGTGGGCATGTCCACGGTGAACACCAGTGTGGTCACCCCGGCCGCCTTGGCGCGCTCCAGCGCGTTGCGCATGAAGCCGCGGTCCTTGAGCACGTACAGCTGGAACCACATCGGCCGCGCGATCGCCGGCGCCACTTCCTCGATCGGGCACACCGACACCGTGGACAACGTAAACGGGATCCCGCGTGCGGCCGCCGCGCGCGCGGCCTGCACTTCGCCACGCCGCGCGTACATGCCGGTCAGCCCGACCGGCGCCAACGCCACCGGCATCGCCAGCGTCTCGCCGAACAGTTCGGTGCCCAGGCTCAGGTCCGACATGTTGCGCAGCACCCGCTGGCGCAGCGCGATATCGGCCAGATCCGCGACATTGCGCCGCAAGGTGTGCTCGGCGTACGCCCCGCCATCGATGTAGTGGAACAGGAACGGCGGCAGGCGCGCCTGCGCGGCGGCACGGTAGTCGGAAGCGGCGGAAATGATCATCGAAGACGAACGGCAGCGGCGGGTTAGCCGCTGAGTGTAAGACCATCGGTGTGGCCGGTGGACCGCTGCGCGATCTGCAGGACGCAAGCCCGGCAAGGCCCAGCGCAGCGGTGCTGCGCCGCAGCCTTATCAACTCTCACCACACCAGCGGCAGCAGGCGCCGGCTCTGCGCTGCATAAGCCGGGTAAGCCAGCGGAAAGGCACGCTGCAACGCGGCCTCTTCGATACGGATGCGGTGCAGGAAGACCCAGGTCACCGGCACCACGATCGCCGCCACCGACAACCCATTGCCCATGCCCAGCGCCAGCCCGTAGAACGCCATCAGCGCGCCGGTATAGGACGGGTGACGCAGCCAGCGGTATGGGCCGCTGCGCACCAGTTGGTGGTCGGGCTGGATGGTCACATCCACCGTGAACCAGCGTGCCAGCACCTGGATGGCCCATACGCGCAACGCCAGCCCACTGACGATCAGGGCGCAGCCGGCCCACTGCAGCGGTGCGTACCAGCCCTGCGGCCAGCGCGCCAGCCCGCTATAGGCCAGCGCCACCGCAATGGCTACCGCCACAGACAGCACCCACCACAGCTGCTGCAGCGTGCCCTGGTCGTGCGCGCCGCCATCGTTGGCGCGGCGACGGCGGCTGAGCAGCAGTTCATAGCCCCCCCAGACCAGAGTGAGGGCGAGAAACAGACTGGAAGCAGACATGGCGTGACTCCGTGGCGATGGGTGGGCTGGTGATGTCAGTGTGCGCACGCGCCGCATGGATCGCAGGGGCCGCAGGTCATTGATCCCACCTGCCGGAAGTCACTTTCTGCACGCGCACCATTGCCGAGTGGCCGCGCGGCGGTCAGCATCGCCACATGACATGCCTCCTGCGCGACATCACCAAACCGCTGAACCTGGCCGGCGTGCTCACCATCGTCGGGGTCATGCTGTCGTTCGGCCCGGAGCTGCCACCGTATGGGCAATGGCGCTGGACCACGTTGATCGCCTTCACCCTGCTGTTCCTGTTGCGTTCCCTTCTGCCGCCACGGCCGCTGCCGCAGCATGGCGCCCTGTTGCTGCAGGCATTGCTGGCGGTGGCCATGGTCTGGCTGGAGCCGCGCACCGGTACTTCGCCGGTGCTACTGGTGCTGGTGGTCGCGCAGGCGGCGATGCGCTGGCAACCGCCGCAGGTACTGGCGTTGATGCTGGCGCTCAATGCGGCCATGTATGCGGTCTTCGTGCAGGCGCACATGCCGCGCCCACTGCTGGTGGTGATCATCTACACCAGCTTCCAAGCCTTTGCCGCGCTGACCGCGCATTACGCGCGCAGCGCCGAGCGCGCGCGCGATGCGCTGGCCTACGTCAATGCTGACCTGCTGGCCACCCGCGCGCTGCTGGCCGACAGCGCGCGCGATGCCGAGCGCCTGCGCCTGGCGCGCGAGTTGCACGATGTGGCCGGGCACAAGCTCACCGCCATGCGCATCAACCTGCGCCTGCTCGGTGCCGACCCGGCGCTGGCGCGGCGCGACGAGGTCGCGGTGGTGGAGCAGCTGTCGGCCGAACTGCTGTCGGACATCCGCAACGTGGTGCAGTCGCTGCGCGACGATCAGGGCCTGGACCTGCAGACCGCCTTGCGCGCGCTGGCCGCACCGTTCCCACGCCCGGCGCTGCGCCTGCAGATCGACCCGGCCGTGCGCATCACCGATGCCCGCGTGGCCGAGCTGCTGTTGCGGCTGGTGCAGGAGGCGCTGACCAACGCGGTGCGGCATGCCGACGCCAACGAGGTCGCGGTGCACCTGCAGTGCGTGGGCGCGCAGCTGCAGGTGGACATCTGCGACGATGGCCGCCGGGCCGAGCGCATCCGCGAAGGCAACGGCATCACCGGCATGCGCGAACGCCTGGCCGCCCTGCACGGGCAGCTTGAGCTTGGCCGCACGCCCACTGGCGGCATGCACCTGATCGCGAGGCTACCGGCATGAGTGCCCATCGCATCGCGTTGGCCGACGACCAGATCCTGGTCCGCGCCGGCCTGCGCGCGCTGTTGCAGCAACAGGGCGTGGAGGTGGTCTGCGAGGCCGACGACGGCCAGGCATTGCTGGATGCGCTGAGCACCACCTCGGTGGATGTGGTGCTCAGCGACATCCGCATGCCCGGCGTGGACGGCATCCAGGCGCTGCAGCAACTGCGCGCCCGTGGCGACCGCACCCCGGTGCTGCTGCTGACCACCTTCGACGACAGCGACCTGCTGCTGCGCGCCACCGAGGCCGGCGCGCAGGGCTTCCTGCTCAAGGACGCCGCCCCGGAAGACCTGCGCGAGGCGATCGAGCGGGTGGCCCACGGCGAGACCCTGCTGCAGCCGGTCAGCACCGACCCGGTACGGGCGCGTTACCAGTTCCGCGACCAGCAGCCCCCGCGCGAGACCTTCAGCGAGCGCGAGGTGGCGATCCTGCGCCTGCTCGCCGGCGGCTATTCCAACAAGGAGATCGCCCGCACCCTGTTCCTGGCCGAAGGCACGGTGAAGAACTACGTCTCCACCATTCTGGAAAAGCTCGGCACCCGCGACCGCACAAGGGCGGTGTTGAAGGCGATCACGTTGCGGGTGATTTGAGGGCGGGGATTGGGGAGTCGGGAGTGGGGAGTGGTCAGAGCGGACTCAGGAATCGGGAATCGGGAATCGGGAATCGCAAGAGCTGGGGCGGGGTGAGGGTACGGGGCAGAGCCACTCCTGAGATGAGATGGCACGAGGCTTCGCCCGTACCCTCATCCGCCCCTGCGGGCACCTTCTCCCGCAGGGAGAAGGAACAGCCGGCGGTCAGCCCGGAGCGCTGGTCGTCTGCCCTTCGCTGGCCGAGTTCGCTGTTGTCGGTGCTGGCGTTGGCCCATTCGGCTCAGTCGAAGGGCGGTCCTCCCAGCCGAAGGGCGGGGCTCTGCGGAGCTGTCACCGCCGCATGCGGGAACTGGCGCAACGCTCGGACACATCGCCACCATGGTGCATGACGCGCTCTCGCCGGATTGCATGGCGTTGTTTCATAAGGAATTTCCCGGCTTCGGCAGGATTGGGCAACAACCGTAAGGTTGCCGTCAGGTCGTGCGGGCGGCCAGGCGGGAAGGTCGTCCGGCGGCCACCGAGGTCGCTCGGGGACGCGCCGCGCTCCGGTCCGCTGCGGAGTCCGTCATGCGCCTGGTCCGGTATCTGTTCGTGCTGATCGTCGTGCTGTCCACCAGCGCCTGGGCGGCGCCCACCCAGGCCGACTTGCCGATCGCCTGGGTCCAGGCCGCGCTGCATACCCAGCCGCCAACCGAGCGCGACCTGCGCGTCGGCGTGGCGCCCTGCGACCTGACCGCGCAGGGCGCAGCGGCCCGGACCTGCGACAGCTTGTTCGCCCATACCGACCAGGGCGGTTGCAGCCGGGGCCCGGCCTGTGGGCCAAGGGCAGGGCGCGGCGTTGGCAGCACCCACCGCGTCGGCACCGGCACGCCCGGCGCGTGGTCTAGCCGCGGCCAGTTCAAGGTGGCTTTCAGCAACGGCTCCGAGCGCGATGACCGGCTGCACCCGGTGGCGCCGCACTGCACCACCGGCCTGGCGGACGCGCCGGCCGGCATCCAGCCGCGCGCGCCGGACTGCGTGGGGTAAGAAACGTCGCCAGGTGTCGTTGGCGACACCGCGGCAGGCCTGCCTGCCGCCATCTACGGTTGGCCGGAGCGCCCGGCAATGCGCACGCCAGCCAGGTCACAGCGAGATATATCGCGACCGCCAGGAGTCTCCTCCGTGGCAGCTGGTCCAGTGTGCAGGTCGACCGTAGGTGCCAGCGGCAGTGGTTTGGTCGTCGCTGGCCCAGGTCCCGTGCATGCGCACGCTATGCCGCGCCGACGCACTGCATCAACGCACTGCGTCAACACACCGCAACAACACACCGCAACAACACACCGCCTGGCGGCGAGCCGCCAGACGGTTGTCGACGCAGGGCTTACGGCCGGGGCGGGGTTTCCTGCGGGTTGATCTGCGGATCGTTGCCCACCTGGGGGTCACAGCTGAACCAGGTCTTCTTGTCCTTCCGGCTTTCGTCCTCGACGATGATGGTCAGGAAGATCAGGGTCGGGACGCTATTGGCGTTGGTGACCTGCACGCTGCGGCCGTCGGGGCTGATCGTGGGTTGCCCGATCTGTTTCAAGGCATCGGAACTCAGCAGGCTCCTGATCTTGAAATGCCGGGGGACGACGTCCTCATCGAAGTAATAGAGCAGCGTCGATGCCTTGTCGTGCTTGTCCACAATCAGCAGGTCCGGGGCGAAGCTGTAGAAATACTCGCCGGCACCGGTGTTGCCGCCGAATCCCACCCGCGCCACCGTGAGCTTGATCTTGAAGTCCGTCATGAGCTGTCCTGTTCCTTGAAAAGCGGGGCATAGAGGGAGACGAATCCCGGGTGGCGGTAGCCCGCGTGATACAGCCATCCGAGCTGTTGCGTAACGGCGCTGCGCTGGCCCAGATGCACCTGTGCGCGAATCCAGGGGTCCAGCAGGTTCTTGTCGCGGCTGTTGCCGATGTCCTTGCCCAACACCGCCACCGCGCGCTTCCACGCCGCGCGTGCGCCGGCCGCGTCGCCGGCGGCGGCCTGTTGTTCGCCCTGCCAGACCAGCGCCTGGGCCAGGGCGGCCAGGCCGAGCAGATCGTCGGGCCTGGCGCGGTGCAGGGCATCCAGTTGCGCAACGATCGGCGCCAGGCCATCGGCGTGGTCGCCCGCGCGCGTGCGCTGCACGCGCTCAAGGCGCAGCGCGATGATGGCGTCCAGCCACTGCCACTCCGGCAGCGGTTGCGCCTGTGTCAGCAACCCGGCCATGGTCTGGCGGGCGCGCTCGAGGTGCCGCACCGCCAGTTCGGGCTGCCCGTCCAGCGCGGCCATCCAGCCGATCTGGGCGTCGGCATGCGCCAGATCGCGGCGCCAGGCGACATTGTCCGGCTGCAAGGCCACCAGCGCCTGCAGCATGCGCAGGCTGTCCTGCGCATCGGTCTGCGCCTGGTGCAGCTGGCCGCGCGCCAGCGCCAGGTTGGAGACGCGGATCAGCGCGCCGGCCAGACGCCTGCGCCAGGCATGCGCGTCGGGATCGTGCTCGACCAGCACGCGCAGCACGGCGATCTGCTCGCGGTAGCCCTGCTCGGCGGGGGCCAGCGAGCCCTGCATTTCCTGCGCCAGGCTCAGCCAGGACAGGCTGTCCACCAGCTCGTAGCGCAGCGCTGCGTTGTCCGGCGTGCGCGCCAGCAACTGGCGCTTGAGGGCGATCGAGCGCGCAAACAAGCCGATCGCCGCACCGGTCCGGCCTTGCTCCTTGGCCAGCGTGCCGAGGTTGTTGAGGGCGTAGGACAGTTCCAGTTGCCAGTGCGGATCCTGCGGCGCGGCGCGCACCAGGTGTTCGCAGGCGGCCAGGTACTGCGACCAGTAGCGTTGTGCCACGGGCAACTGCTTGCTCCGGTAGGCAAGATCGCCCAGCCAATACGCGGTCTGCCCGGTTTCGGCATGCGCCTCCAGCGACGCCGGTGCACGCGCACGCGCCTGCTCGGCAGTGGCGGCGGCACGCGTGAATGCCGCCTGCGCCTCGTCCAGCTTGCCCTGGTTCATCAGCACCTCGCCGGTGGTGCGCAGCGCACGGGCGTGGTTGATCAGATCGCCCGGCTGCATGCTCGCGCTGGGCAGGTCTTCCAGATAACGCAGCGCGCGGCTGCCCACGCTGTCGAGCAGCTTGAGGTTGCCCACCGTGCGCAACTGCTCGGCCAGGTCGCCCAGCATGTAGCTCACCAGTTGCTGGGCCTGGTCGCGCCGTTGTTCGGCCACCTGCTGCGCTTGCCGCGCCTGCCAGCCCAGCAGCATCGACGCGCTCGCCAGCACCACCAGCAAGGTCGCCGCCGCTGCATACAGGCCGCGGCGGCGGCGTTGCGAGCGCTCGCAGGCATGCAGGAACGCGTGATCCAGCGCATCCAGATCCTGCGGCATGCGCCGCGCCGCCTCGCGCGCTTCGCTCAACGGGCGGCCGCTGTTGAGCAGGTGATCGCTGCGCCGGCCTTCGGCAGCCCAGCGCTGTGCGGCCAGCTGCAGCCGCTTGCGCGCCTGCAGCAGACGGCGGTTTTCGTGGATCCACTCGGCCGCGCGCGGCCATTGCCGCAGCAAGGCCTCGTGCGCGACCGCAAACCCCGGCTCGCCGGCCACCAGCTCGCTGACGAACAGGCGCGCCTGCACGAAGGCATCCACCAGCACGCGCGCTGCGCCGTGCGCCGGCAGGGCCGACCACAGCGCACGCCGCGCGGTCACCGCATCGCTGTCGGGATGGATCACGCTCAGCAAGCTCAGTACCTCGCCCAATGCCGCCTGTGCGGCAGCCGGCAGGGCACGGAAGGTGTGTTCGGCATGGTGCGCCAAGGCGCCTTCCAGCCCGCCCAATGCGCGGTAGGCGGCAAAGGTCAGCAGGCCGTCGTCGCTGCGTTGCGCGTGCAAGGCATGCAGCAGATGCTGCAGCAACGGCAGGGCATCGGGCTGGCGCGCGGTGGCATCGCGCAGCACATCGTCCAGCCGGCTGGCGCTGTCGCGGTCCTCTTCGAAGCGCAGCCCGGCCATGGCCGCCGGCACGCGGATGATCTGGCCGATCTCGCCATCGCGCGGCGCCAGCAGATCCACATGGCCGTCGCCGCGTTTGAGTTCGACGATCTGCGGCAAGGCGTCGATCAGGCGCGGGTAGAAATCGCTGCGGGTGAGCATGAGCACCGCCACCTGCGCGCTGCTGCACAGCACCTGCAAGGCCGCGGCCAGTGCGGCGCGGTCGGCATCGGTGATCCCGGGCGTGGCCACCAGCGCTTCTGCGTGGTCGATCACCAGCAGCAGATGGCGCTGGGTCTGCGCGCTGTCGCGCGCTGGTGCGCGTTGACGCATCGCCTCGCCAATGGCCGCATGCAGCGGGGCAGGGCGCTGCAGCCACTCGGGCAACGCCGCCATCTGCGCCGGCGAAAACACCGCCCGCCCGCCGGCTGTCCAGTCGCCGAGCGCGCGCGCCAGCGTGTCGAGCACATCGCCGCCACGGCATTGCACCAGGTTGCAATACGCCACCGCAATGGCTTCCAGGCTATCCAGCCCGCCGGGCTGCGCCAGCAACGGCACCACGCCGGCGCGCAGCAACGAGGTCTTGCCGCAGCCGCTGGCACCGCTCACCAGCACCAGCCCGCGCTGGCTGTGCAATTGCGCGCGCATCGCGCCCAGCACCTGCGCAATCGCATGGCTGCGGCCGAAGAAGACCTCGGCATGTGCGGGATCGAACGCCTGCAGCCCCACGTACGGGCTGCCGTGTCCCCACACCTGCGTGCCCATCACCGCACCGCGATAATCGTCGGGAAACACCACCTTGGGCAGCAGCCGGTATCCGCGCTTGCGGATGGTTTCGATGTAGCGCGGTTGGCGGCTGTCGTCGCCCAGCTTGCGGCGCAGTTGGGCGATGGTCTTGTGCACCGGGTTGTCGCCGTAGAAGCTGCCGTGCCACACCTCGATCAGCAACTGCTCGGCGCTGACCACCTCGCCGGCCCGTTCGGCCAGCGCGATCAGCACTTCCATCATGCGCGGTTCCAGCGCGATGGTCTGGCCGTCGTCGATCAGCGCAAGCCGTTCCGGCTCGACCAGCAAGGGCCCAAGCCGAAACCGCGGGACCGAGCCCAGCTGCGTGACGCGCTCGCTTCGAAGAGACATTCGCTCGGATACCGGTCGCACGGTGGGAGGAGCCTCGACGATCGCCATCAGGCGCGGCCAGGCACGGCACGGCAGGCGCAAAAGTAGCACAGGCGCTGACGCAGGAAATCGATGGTGATCGCCGTTCGTTCGCGTCCGTGCGAGGAAGATGCATGCCCGGTCGTGCGGCATGCCTGGCGCTGCAAGCGGGCTTCACGCAACGCCATACAGCGGCGTGTGGTGCGCCTCAGGCTGTTTCGCCAGCAGGCCAGCGATTAAGATGCCGCCAGCATCTTGCTGACCAGGAGTCCACGTTGATCATCCATCCCAAAGTGCGCGGCTTCATCTGCACCACCACGCATCCGCTTGGCTGCGAGCGCAATGTGCTCGAGCAGATCGCGGCCACGCGCGCACGCGGCGTGCGCGACGACGGCCCGAAGAAGGTGCTGGTGATCGGCGCATCCAGCGGCTACGGCCTGGCCTCGCGCATCACCGCCGCGTTCGGCTTCGGTGCCGACACGCTCGGCGTGTTCTTCGAAAAACCCGGCAGCCCCAGCAAGGCCGGCACCGCCGGCTGGTACAACTCCGCCGCGTTCGACAAGCACGCCAAGGCTGCGGGCCTGTATAGCAAGTCGATCAACGGCGATGCGTTTTCCGATGCCGCGCGCGAAAAGGTCATCGAGCTGATCAAGACCGAGATGGGCGGCCAGGTCGACCTGGTGGTCTATTCGCTGGCCTCGCCGGTGCGCAAGCTGCCGGGCACGGGTGAAGTGAAGCGCTCGGCGCTCAAGCCGATCGGCAACACCTACACCGCCACCGCCATCGACACCAACAAGGACACCATCATCCAGGCCTCGATCGAGCCGGCCAGCGCGCAGGAGATCGAAGACACCGTCACCGTGATGGGCGGGCAGGACTGGGAGCTGTGGATCGACGCGCTGGAAGGCGCCGGCGTGCTCGCCGACGGCGCGCGCAGCGTGGCCTTCAGCTATATCGGCACCGAGATCACCTGGCCGATCTACTGGCACGGTGCGTTGGGCAAGGCCAAGGTCGACCTGGACCACACCGCGCAGCGGTTGAACGCGCGCCTGGCCAAGCGCGGCGGCAGCGCCAACGTGGCGGTGCTCAAGTCGGTGGTCACCCAGGCCAGCGCGGCGATCCCGGTGATGCCGCTGTACATCTCCATGGTCTACAAGATCATGAAGGAAAAGGGCCTGCACGAAGGCACCATCGAGCAGCTCGACCGCCTGTTCCGCGAGCGCCTGTACCGCGAAGACGGCCAGCCCGCCGAGGTGGACGCCGAAAACCGCCTGCGCCTGGACGACTGGGAACTGCGCGACGACGTGCAGGACGCCTGCAAGGCGCTCTGGCCGCAGGTCACCACCGAGAACCTGTTCCAGCTCACCGACTACGCCGGCTACAAGCACGAGTTCCTCAAGCTGTTCGGCTTCGAGCGCGACGATGTGGATTACGACGCCGATGTAGAGACGGACGTGAAGTTCGATTGCATCGAGTTGGGGTGAATCGGGAATCGGGAATGGAGAATCGCAAGAGCGGTTGCTCCGCGCCTGGAATTCCCAGCCCAATGAGGTTGAAAACGGCCGGCAGATCATGCCGGCCGTCTTAATAGGTCCGGCCGTGGTGGCGTTGCGCGGCCCTGCGGCGGGATGCGCGTTGATACGGCACGCTGCTGCAGTGTTGCGTCGTGGCTCCCGGTAACTGGTTCGACGAGCACCCGATGGACAAACTGATCGCTCATCTCTTACTGGCATTTCTCGTCAGCGCCGTGTGCGCCGTGCTGTTGCGCGTTATGCGAGTGCACTTTGCGCTGAAAGCCACCGCCAATTTTGCGATCACAACCGCGGTCGTGTGCACTGCAGTGATGCAGGACGGCTCGGCGCCTCCTTGGCAGGATGCGCTGCTGATTGCCTCGTTTTTCAGCGTACCGGCCTCGGTGGGCGTGGTGCTGGTGAGCGCCGTCATGGCATGGGTCGCGAACAAGCGCCGCGCGCGCGGTAGGCGTAAGGCGGCGATCTGAAGTGGGGTGGGCAACAGATGCAGCGGGTGCCTGATGGCCCCGCCCAGTAGTTTGTTAACCGCTTCTGGTCAGGTCGCGCTGCAGCGCGCTTCATACGCTGCAGCGTTTCAACCAGATAGGCGACCAGAAGACTGAAGCGCCAGCGCTTTCAGCTCTTACGATTCCCGATTCCCAATTCCCAATTCCCAATTCCCAGCGCGTCAGCGCGTCAGCGCCGCACATCAAACCGCGCATCCCCCACGCAGGCCTGCACATCGGCCACCGACAGCGGATTGAAATCGCCGGGAATCGAGTGCTTCAGGCAGCCGGCCGCCAGGCCGAAGCGCACCGTGTCGTCCAGCGACCAGCCTTCGATCAGGCCGTGCAGCACGCCGGCGGCAAACGCGTCGCCGCCGCCGATGCGGTCGATGATCGGGCTCAGTTCCTCGCTGGGCGCGCGCGCCACCGCACCACTGCGTGGCACCAGCAGTGCGCCCAGGCTGTGGTGGTCCACGTTATGCGCCACGCGCTGCGTGCAGGCCATCAGCTGCAGCTGCGGGAATGCGGCAAAGGCCTGTTGCGCGGCCGCTTCCACGCGCGCTTCCAGCGTGTCCTGCGGGAACTCGCCGCCCAGCACCACGCCGATGTCGCGGTAGTCGGCAAACACCACGTCCGCACAGGCGAACAGCTGGTGCAGGATGCCGCGCGCATCGCCCTGCCAGCGTTGCCATAGCTTGGGCCGGTAATTGCCGTCGAACGAGACCTTGACCCCGGCCGCACGCGCCGCGCGTGCCGCCGCCAGCGTGGCCTGCGCCACGTCCGCACCCAGTGCCGGGCTGACCCCGGACAGATGCAGCCACTGCACCCCGTCCAGCAGGGCCGGCCAGTCGTAGGCGTCGGCCGGGGCCAGCGCAAACGCCGAGGCGGCGCGGTCGTAGACCACTTCGCTGGGGCGGTGGATCGCGCCGGTGGTCAGGAAGTACAGCCCCATGCGCCCATCCACCCGCCGCACATGCCGCGTGTCCACGTCATGGCGGCGCAACTCGCCCAGCACCGCCGCACCCAGCGGGTTGTCCGCCACCGTGCTGACCATGGCCACGTCATGGCCGAAATGCGCCAGCGACACGCCGACATTGGCCTCGGCCCCGCCGCAGTGCACGTCCAGCCGCGGTTGCTGCAGCAGCAGTTCGTGACCAGGCGCCCCCAGGCGCAGCAACAACTCTCCAAAGCACAGGATACGGGCACGACTCATGCGGCAATTACCTCGGCTGTGTGGTGCGTCACGGTGTGGGGGAACCGTTGCGCGTCAGGATGACCATCGGTGTCATTCTACCCGGCGCCAAACGCGCCGGGCGAGGCCCATGATGCGACGCGCAGTGACCGCTTGCACCCCTTTTGGGCAAATTTGGTGACGTTTTCTGCTGCGCTGCAAGATGTTACGGGAGAATTCAGCTGGTAACGTCGTTTTGACCAGCGGTGTCATTGCCGCTCACAACCAGACTTTCATGTTGTTCATGGACCCTTGGGAGGGGAGGACATGCAATTACGGACCACCAGCCGGAAGACACCGGTTACCTTGCTGGCGTTGTCGATCGGCCTTGCGCTGAGCGGCCACTTGGCAGCACAAGAAACCACCCAAGCGCCCGCAGAACCGGCCGTCGACCTGGACACCGTCACGGTGACCGGCTATCGCGCCTCGGTGGAAAAGGCCCTGGACATCAAGCGCGGCGAAGCCGGCGTGGTCGATGCGATTGTCGCCGAGGACATCGGCAAGTTCCCCGACCTCAACCTGGCCGAGTCGCTGCAGCGCATCCCCGGCGTGGTGATCACCCGTGAGGCCGGCGAGGGCCGCGCCATCTCGGTGCGCGGCCTGGGCCCGGAGTTCACCCGTGTGCGCATCAACGGCATGGAAGCGCTCACCACTGTGGGCGCCGGCGACCAGAGCGGCGGCACCAACCGTGGCCGCGGCTTCGACTTCAACGTGTTCGCCTCGGACCTGTTCTCGCAGCTGATCGCGCGCAAGACCGCCTCGGCCGATGTGGAAGAAGGCTCGCTCGGCGCCACCGTCGACCTGCGCACCGCGCGCCCGTTCGACTACAACGGCTTCACCTTCGCCGCCAGCGGCCAGGCCGCCTACAACGCCATGGCCGAGAAGGCCAACCCGCGCGTGGCCGCGCTGATCGCCAACACCTGGGCCGACAACACCTTCGGCGCCCTGCTGTCGGTGGCCTACACCGAGCGCGAGGTGCTGGAAGAAGGCGCCAACACCGGCCGCTGGGCCAACGGCCCCAGCAACGGCAACTTCAGTGCCGCCTCGCCGTACGCCGCAGCGCGCTCGGCCGATGTCTACCACCCGCGCTTCCCGCGCTACACCCAGCAGATCCACGACCAGCAGCGCCTGGGCGTTACCGGCTCGCTGCAGTGGAAGCTCACCGACCGCACTACGCTGTCGCTGGACGCGCTGTATTCCAAGATCGACGCCAAGCGCGACGAGCACTATATCGAAGCGATCTCCTTCAGCCGCAACCGCGACGGGCTCACCCCGCGCCGGCCGGAGCGCGACGGCAAGCCGGGCACCATCGTGCGCAACGGCGAGATCCGCAACAACGCGCTGGTCTATGGCGAGTTCGACAATGTCGATATCCGCTCGGAAAACCGCCACGACGAGTGGAACACCAAGTTCACCCAGGTCAGCCTGGACCTGGAGCACCGCTTCAACGACGACTTCAGCATCAATGCCCGGGTCGGTACCTCGCGCTCTGCGCACGAGAACCCGGTGCAGACCACCATCATCATGGACAAGTACGACGTCGACGGGTACAGCTACGACTACCGTGGCAACAGCCGCGCGCCGGTGCTGAACTACGGTATCGACCCGACCAACCCCGCCGGTTGGGAACTGGCCGAAATCCGCCTGCGTCCGCAGTCGGTGGACAACGACTTCGACACCGGCCAGATCGACTTCAACTGGAACATCAGCCCCGGCTTCCGCCTCAAGGGCGGCGTGCTGGCCAAGAACTACAGCTTCAGCACCGTCGAGCTGCGCCGCGCCAACGAATTGGCCGTGCCCACCTTCGCCAACGGCAGCACCATCGTGCCGGCCGACCTGACCGAACAGGCCGGGCTCAAGGGCATCAACGGCAGCCCGTCCAGCTGGGTGGTGCCCAACCTGGATGCGGTGGCCGACCTGTTCGGCATCTACAGCAACAGCGGCACCTTCGCCGTGGCGCCGCGCGTGAACAACAGCCGCAGCGTCGAGGAAAAGGACCGCGGCGTGTGGTTGATGGGCGAGTTCTCCACCGACCTGGGCGCCATCCCGCTGTCGGGTAACTTCGGCGTGCGCTATGTGCGCACCGAGCAGGAGTCCACCGGCTATGCGCTGATCAACAACGCACCGGCGCTGACCACCGTGGGCCGCAAGTACAACAACACGCTGCCCTCGTTCAACCTGGTCGCCGAGCTGGCTCCGGACCTGCTGCTGCGCCTGGGCGCGGCCAAGGTCATGAGCCGCCCCGGCCTGGGCAGCCTCACCCCCGGCGTGACCGTGGCGGTGGCCGGTGGTGCGCGCACCGTGGCCGGCGGCAACCCGGACCTGGACCCGATCGAAGCCACCAATGTCGACCTCGGCCTGGAGTGGTACTTCAACGAAGGCGCCATGCTCGGTGTCGGCCTGTTCTACAAGGACATCGAGAGCTTCATCCAGACCGCGCGCGAAGTGCGTCCGTACTCCAGCAGCGGCCTGCCGGCCTCGTTGCTGGAGGGCACCGGCGCCACCGTCAACGACGACTTCGCCTTCAGCATCCCGCTCAATACCCCGGGCGGCGAATTGAAGGGCGTGGAAGCCAACTACACCCAGCCCTTCACCTTCCTGCCGGGCAAGTGGGCCAACCTGGGCGTGCAGCTCAACTACACCTGGGTCGATTCGCAGATCCAGTACCTGGCCAGCAGCGGCGTACCGGTGATGAAGAACGACCTGCTCGGGCTGTCGCGCTCGTCGTGGAATGCCACGCTGT
Organism: Xanthomonas arboricola pv. juglandis; assembly: GCF_001013475.1. Lineage (GTDB taxonomy): Bacteria > Pseudomonadota > Gammaproteobacteria > Xanthomonadales > Xanthomonadaceae > Xanthomonas > Xanthomonas arboricola. The sequence goes on from NZ_JZEF01000002.1 coordinate 282,440, forward strand.
TCTACGAAGGCGAATCCTTCGCCGGGCGCGTGTCGGCCACCAACCGCGACGACTACCTCACCCAGGCACCGGGTGCGGAAACCGGCTTCAACGTCGACGGCGTGCACGGCATGACCGGCACCACCATCCTCGACGCCTCGCTGCGCTACAAGATCAGCAAGCAGCTGGAGCTGAGCCTGGAAGGCATCAACCTCACCAACGAAGCCTCCGACGAATGGGTGTCCTCGCCGCGTACCGGCCAGCTGCCGCTGCAGTACGCCGAAACCGGCCGCCAGTACCTGCTGGGCCTGCGCTACAAGTTCTGACCCGCTGTCTGCCCGCTGCGCACACGCGCAGCGTGCCCCGATCCGACGCCTGATCGCTGCGCATGCGTTGCCTTAGGTGCCCAACGAGCGCCGCGTCGGTTATGCCTGGCACGGCACCTGGCCGGACAAGCTGTTGAAGGACGACATTCCCAAGTGGCGCACCGCCAACGGTCTGTAAGTGCGTCGTCGCCACCGCGTGCAAGCGCGGTGGCTGTTTTACGTTTTGGAATTGACGAGGTGAGCGTGTCGAAGTTCTTGTTGGGAATGCTGTGCCTGATCGCGCTGCCGGTGAGCGCGGCCACCACCACCGCGCCGGAGCTGTTGTTCCGGGTGTCGGCCGACCGCGACCTGCAGGCCGATGTGGCCCGCGGCGACGGCGTGCCCAACTTCCGCGACAAGATCACCCTGGTGCCCACCGGCAAACGCGGCAACGCCATCGAATGGGCCGACGACGGCGTGCTGTCGTGGAACGCACCCGGCAACCTCTACACCCAGCGCGGCACGCTCGGCTTCTTCTGGCGCTCGCGTTATCCCGTGGGCGAGGCGCCGTTCGTGATCTTCCGTGTCGGCTACGCCGACCACACCAGCTGGGACATGGGCTGGCTGCGCATCGACTGGAACGGCCACGGCTTCGATGCCTTCGTCACCGACGCCAACCTCGCGCGCACCCGCGTCTCCTTCAAGCTCGACAAGAATCCCACCGCCAGCGACTGGACCCACATTGCGTTTGCCTGGGACGAAACCCGCGGCGTGCGCCTGTACGTGGATGGAAAGGAAGCCGCCCGCGTGGACTGCGGTGCGCCCTGTGCCAACGGCGGCGCGCTCGACTTCGACGCCGCGCTGGACCAGTTCGGCCTGGCCGGCCGCGTGATGTCGCCGCACCAGGTGCAGAGCCGCTACAACTTTTTGCGCGGCAGCGACTTCGACGAGATCCGCATCTACGACCGCATGCTCGACGCCAGCGGCGCCGCCGCGCTGGTACGCCTGCAGGAGCCCGCCAGCGCTGAAGCACCCACCGGCAACGCGCAACACGCCGCCTTCCTGCACCGCTACGGCTGGGACAACGGCCACGCACCGCCGCTACTGGATGCGCCGGTCACCCGCATCCGCAAGGTGGAGTTCGCCGATGCACGCGACCTCAAGCAATGGATGTGGAAGGCCACCGACGGCATTGCTGAAACCACCTGGCCCGGCGTCTACAACCGCTCGCGCCTGCCCGGGCGCGACGACTACTTCCAGCTACCCGACTGGAACACCTATGTCGAAGGCGGCAAGGCGCTGGCCCTCACCCTGCCGGACGAGCCGGTCAACCGCATCGAGCTGCGCGGCGCCGCCTACGGCCAGGCCACTTACGCCCCGGCCAACGCACAGCCGCAGCCACTGTTCGCGCGCAGCCAGGGCGTGGTGCGCAGCGTGGACCAGTTCGCCGAGCGCCGCGGCGGCACGCTGCGCTTTGCCAACACCGCGCAGGAAACCCCCATCCAGGAAATCTGGGCCTACAACGTGCAGCCGGGCGAGGTACCCAAGGGCAGCGCGCAACTCAGCTACACCGTGCGCAGCGACATCCAGCCCGACTACGACAACCTCGCCCCGCTGCGCGATGTCATCGCCGGCCGCTACCCGCCCGGCGAGCGCCAGACCGTCATCGCGCTGCCCACCAAGGCGCCGGCGCGCAAACGCCCCAGCGACAAGGCCGCGGCAAGCGCGCAGCAGCCCATCGTGCACATCCTGGTGCCCTCCAGCCTGGGCGACCCGCCGCCGGACCAGGCGCTGATGCGCAGCTGGTCCTACGGCTGGGAGAACATGCACGACGGCCTGGACGGCATCGCCATCACCCTGCCGGCGCTCACCCTGCCGGCCACCCACAGCGGCAGCATCCCGCTCAACATCCGCATCAAGGACCCCATCTGGCCCGCGCGCGACATGATCGATGTCTCTGTCGCCGTCGTCCCCGGCCAGGCCCGTACGCTGTGGCTGGACCTGCGCGACAGAATCCTCAGCAACGACAGCCTGATGCTCAGCATCGCCGCCGCCGCGCCCGGCTTCGATGCCAACGCGCTCGACGGCACCCAGCTGCAGCTGGTGTTCAAGCCGCGCGCCGAGGCCATCGCCGAGCACGTCGCCGACCGCTTCAACCAGGTCAAGGACAACTGGGGCTTTCTGGTGGAAGAGCACACCACCTCCAAGCGCCAGCTGCTCTACAAGCGCCTGGACGCGGACATCACCGACCTGCTGCGCGTCGACCCGGACCACGCCCTCGGCCGCCAGTACTGGAACGACGTCAGCTACGCCAACCAGGGCGCGTTGCCTGTCGAACTGCCCAGCGTGCCCAAGGGCGTGCCCGCCTGGGCGTTCTGGCAGCTGCAGGACCTCAGCGCCACCCGCCGCTACATCCGCTGGTGGATCGAGCAGCGCCAGGTGGCCTACGGCGATTTCGGCGGCGGCATCTCCGACGACTCGGACCTGGTGCAGCAATGGCCCGGCGTTGCGCTGATGGGCGTGGACCCGGACATGCTCAACGCCTCCATGCTGGCGCTGTCCGATGCCAACTACCGCAACGGCATGTTCACCAACGGCCTGTCCACCATCGAAACCGACGAGCTGCATTCGTACGAGGAGGGCATCAACCTCAACAGCGCCCTGCTGTACCTCAACTGGGGCGACCCACGCACCGTCGAGCGCCTGATGCAGACGGTCAAGGCCTTCGACACCATCATCCAGGTCAACCCGCAGGGCCACCTGCTGTTCGCCAGCAACTGGTTCGGCGGGCGCAAGGTCTACCGCGAGCCCAACTGGCAATGGCAAAAACCGTACTCCTTCCCCATCGTGCACCCGGCCATCCTGCTGGGCGGCTATAACGCCGACCCCAACAGCCGCCGCATCGTCACCGGCCTGGCGGACGGCTATCTCGCCCACGCCTACACCAACGCCAAGGGCAACTGGGCGCTGCCCAACGAGATCAACTGGCAAACCGGCAAAACCCGCGGCGGCGAGCTGTTCGAAGGCAGCGGCGGCGCCGACACCTTGCACACCTTCTGGGCCGCCTACCGCTTCACCGGCGAAGATCGCTATCTCAAACCCATTAACTACCGCGTCGCCAACAGCGGCCCCAACGGCCTGTCGCTGCTCAACGAGAATTTTCTGGATGTCATGGGCAAGCGCAGCGACTGGAGCGGCAAGCTCATCGACGCCGCAAATAAAGACGACGGCAACGCCCCGGACTTCCCGCACCATGCGGCCTGGGAGCACACCGGCAATCTGGATTATCTCGCCGCCATTTACCGCAGCGAGGCAAGAGAGAAACTGCAGAACTTCTACATGAACACCGAAGGCCACTGGTGGAGCGACCGCGTGGAATCCCCCACCGTCAACCTGCAACGCGCACGCCTGGGCGGCGTGGCGCTCAAGCGCAACCAGACCTACCCCGGCCACACCGTGAGCTGGCGCTTCGCCGATCCAGAGGCCGCAACCCAAGTAGCCATCGCCATCCCCGCACCCCAGCAAGACCGCTTCACCGTCATCGCCTACAACACATCGAATAAAAACCAGCACGCCAGCATGACCGGCTGGAACATCGCCCCAGGCCAATGGCGCATCACCCAGGGCGTGAGCAAGGGCAATGACGGCAAGCTCGACAGCAACGCCAAGACGCAAGAGCGCGCTTTCGAAAAAAGCGCAGCCATCGACATCGACTTCCCCGCAGGCCGCACCACCATCCTGCAGCTCGAACGCATTGCAGCAACTACCCCGGTCGAACTACGCCCGGATCTGGGTATTGGTCATGGCGATGTGCGGGTGACTGCCGATGCCATTGAGGTGACCGTGCACAGCCTCGGCCACGCCGATGCACCGGCTGGGTTTGTGGTGCTGGAGGATGCGCGTGGCAAGGCGCTGGCAAGAGCCCCATTCCCGGCACTCGCGGCACCACACAATCTGCAGCCGATCACCACGCAGGTACGCCTACCGCTAACCAACGCCGCAAGTGCAAAAGCCGCGCAACTGCGCGTCATCACCGATAACAACGTCGCAGAGATTACCGACCTCAACAATAAGCTGCCGCTGCCAAGCCCAACCACCGCGTCAACGACAAAAAGCAGCCCATAACCAAACTCACCAAGCCCTTCTCCCGCACGCGGGAGAAGGGGCCCGCAGGGCGGATGAGGGCAAAGCCGATAGAGCAAACGATTACTCGCGCAAGCGCATTGACGCAACCCAAAAACTCGGCGAGGATCAAGCCACGCAGTATGTAACGCAGCCGCAAAGCCACACATTTCTTCAGGGGGAAGAAACAATGTTGAGCAAGGCATGGAGCATCGTGGCACTGACTGTTGCCGCACTGGGTGTGTTTACCCCAACAGCGCAAGCGCGCGTCAGGGCCGCCGGCACGCACCACACCACCAGTCACGGTGGTTACTACAGCGCAGGCCACGGCGCCTCGCACAAGGGCGGCAGTTACCGCAGCACAAGTACCAACAACCACTATCGGCGTCACAAGTCCTAGCAGGCTCAAGCCAACGCCACTCGGAAGTGCTGCGTAATGCAAGAACTAGGAAGCAAAGAATGCGCTATCAAAAACTCCTGAAGCTGCTGGCCGGCCTTGCCGGCGTCATGCTCGCGGCGACAGGCGCACTGCTGGTGGCGCTATTTGCAGCAGGCCAGGTACGTGAGGGACAGACGGGAGCATTGATCAGCGGCATCGGATTTCTGGTGATGGCCGCTCCTGCGTTAGCAATGCCGTTCTCCTTACGCGCTGCCAAGCGATTGCTGATGCTGACACTGTGCTGCCTTGCCGCACTCGCGATCTGGCTTTCCCTCTGGCCGAAAGAGGGAGCAGCGCCGACGCTTCAGTTTCGAGTGGCTGCCATCTTATTCCCAACAGTTTTGATATTCCGTGTGCTTTCGGTTCGCCGTCTCAAGGTGGCGAGGATTGGTGCGGAGTGAGGATTGATAGGATTTGTAGTCGTACTTATGAGGGCAAAAATTAAAATGATAAGTTAATCTCACCTATTTTTCTTTAGATGCAGTGCGTAAATAGGGTTGTCAATTAAATCCATACGAGAAAGCCCATGGCAAGTGACTCTGTAAGCATATCTGGACCAATCAGCATTCAATCAGATTCTAAGGAGCGAGTAGCGCTTGAACTCATGGAGAAAGTAGATAGCTACTCAAGCATAATGAGCGAGAGCAAGGATAAAGCTTATTGGCTAAATCTGTACAGCCAATGCCTAAGTATAGTTCGCGGAAACTCAGTTACACGGATACTCGGCGGCGAATGATTGCTAAACGTCTATTAAGGTTTCAGCCCATTGCGAAAAATATTTACGCGATTCAAAGCGCTAGGCCAAAACCTCTTCGCGGTGAATTTCTAATTTAAGCATTAGCCGCCAACACCAGGCATCAAAGGAGCTGGATGAAAATTTCTAATATAAACTGGGGAGACGATAGTGCTGAAAAGGACCCCAATCTCTTGCACTACTTCATCAGCCAAGACGCCGTAGATCGACTTGCTAGGAAGCAGAAGAGTCTGGTGGTTGGCAGAAAAGGTGCAGGCAAGAGTGCCGTCCGTAAAAAGCTTAGCGACACATTTGCTAATGCCAGGCAGTCGCATATTCTTAACTTGTCTCCGAAATTCCAGTCGATTAAAACAATCCTTAATGACAAGGATCTTACCTCTGGAATGGGAGAGGAAATTCTATTTACCCATACTTGGTTAAGGCAGATATATCTCGATTGTATTTGCGCTGTGGGCCACGGAGAGCGCAACAAATTCAGTGTTGAAAGCTTTGAGTTTGCTAGAAATATAGCTAACCAACAAAATAGAACATCTAAAGACATTGTTGAGAATATTGCAGACGTACTTTCGCGCATAAAGGGCAAAGTCACAAATCTTGGGGAGTTCGGAATAAATATTGAGCGTGAACTCCGAGACGTAGCAGACGTAGAGGCACTCGAGCACCACTTCCTGGAAATTGCTAAAGCTGCGAGCTTTGTAGTTCTTGTTGATGACCTTGATCTAGGTTGGAATAATTCTGAAACAGCTAATAATTTGATTCTTGGATTGCTCACAGCTGCGAACTATATTTCCTCAAAAACAAACAATGCTTTTGTTTGTATCTTTCTTAGAGAAGATGTCTACTCAATCCTGATTACAAAGACGCAACACTCAGACAAGTACCGAAACATAGAGCGCCTCCGCTGGGAAAAGGATAGTCTCATCCAGCTCCTTGGCGAGAGAATTAATTTCAATCGGAAGGAGGCTGGCGAGCCGGAATCTCCGAACCCGTTCTTAACCGTTTTTCCAACTACTATTGGGACAAGTAATACGGATAATTGGCTGGTTGAACGAACACTCAGCCGGCCTAGAGAGCTTATTCAACTTGCTCGCTACTACTCAGAAAAATGTGAATCTGACACTCCAGATGTTGAAGCTTTGAAGGCAGCTGAACTAGGCTACTCCGAGTGGAAATTAGATGATCTCTGCACTGAGTACTCCAATCAGTTTCCCGGCCTCGTAGATATTTTCTCCTACTGGAAAACAAAGTTTTACCGCTATAAATATCATCTAAAGGCTGATGAGTTGGAAGCGATGGTATTAGACATGCTGGTCGAAACGGAGTTGAATCAGCCTTGGTTTAATGCGATCGCAGATAACGTAGACGTTCAAGGTTTACTGAAAATACTCTACGAAATAGGCTTCATTGGAGACTTCGTGCTTGGGGGTGATGGTGGAAGTAAAACTGTGTACTCCTATCAAGGGAATCATCAGCCAAGGTTTGAGGAAGTTGATATTCATCCATGCTTCCGCAAAGCGGTTGGAACTGTAGATCGGATAAGATCCAGAGCGCAGGAAACGGGTGGTTAAAATGAAGGACGGGCTCAGATTCACTTAGGCATCAGCGCCGTTCCTTGTTGATCAAGGGCTGCTAACCTTTGATGATGACAAGTGCGGGCACGTCATCGCCTCAAAGCGACGGAATGGGACCCCCCTGTTGTTGCTCCTGCGAGCGCTGCTGTTCCACTACCAGCTCTTGCGTGCGCTCCTGCGCTAGTCGCTGGTTGACAGATTCCAGTTGGGTAAAGCTCTCTTGAACAGGCCGCTGCGCGGCGTCGGCCGTTGGCATATGGGCGCGCAGCATGGCCGGATCCTTTGGATCGCCTTGCACTACAAACAGGGTCTGCGCAGCGGGCAGGTCTCTGGTCCTTTCGCTGAGTAGCACGTGGTCCACCCGGGTTAGTCCGTTGTCTTTTGCTAACGTCAGCAGACTGGCTGTCATCCGTTCACTAGTAGCGTCGAACGTGCGGCCGTTGGCGGCGTCCAGCTGCTCCACTTTGCCTCGGATTTGCTGATGCATGGCATGGTCCGGGTGTCCCGCTTCTGCAGGGGTCAATGTGCGGCTTGGCTCATTCGGTGCCGCCAGATTGGGAGAGCTAACGCCGCGTGCGCCACTGTCCTTGAGCTGGACCATGCCATAGCCGTCCTTGCCAAGGTCAACGACGTTGAAGCGGTACCCACCTCCGTCAAACCGGTGGGTTTTTTGTGCCTGCGGCGTCTTGCGGGCGCAACCGACGCGATGCCTGCGTCGGGAGGGCGGCTAATACAACACCCTTCGGGGAAATACGCCCGCCGACTCTTAGCGGTTTCTAACCTCCCGACATCCCGTCGCCACCCGGCGGCGGGGCCTGTTCGTCAAGGAGGGCTTTGCCATGCGTCGACCCACGTCCCGCCCCACCTCAGCGCGCAAGCGCGCCACGGTGCCACCACCCACCGAGATCGGCTGGCACTCGCTCGACCCCTCGATCCCGCCGCGGCCCTACCTCGAGCGCACCCCCATCCCCGAGCCCCGCCCCGATCCCACCAAGCCGCGCCGCCCAGGCCACCCGCGCGCCCCGCAACACTGCACCGTCGGCTACGGCTACTACCCCGACAGCCACCAACGCATCCCCACGCTGCGCCTGCGCGGCCGCTGGCTGGAACAACTCGGCTTCACCATCGGCAGCAAACTCAACATCCGCATGCGCAACGGCGAGCTGGTCGTCACCGTCGCACCTCCGGAATAACGCTGGCGCGCCGCGTACACAAACGCGGACACAAATTCGCTGGGTTTTGCCTGGTATGCCGCCGGTGAGCGGGGCTGCTACCTCACACCATTCGATGAGGTGGAGTGATCGAAGGTTCCTGTTGCTGTTCTTGCTGTTGCGCTTGTTGCTGTTGCTGTTGCGTCTCGCCAAGCGCCTGCAACTGACTCAGTGACTGCTCTACTGGCCGTGCGATGGCGTCGCTTGTTTTCATGTGCGCTATCAGGTGGGCAGGGTTGTCGAGCGCCCCTTGAACAACAAATACGTTCTCGCCCTGCCGCACAGAACTTGTCTCGGTACTCAGCACGATGTGATCGATCCTTGATAGCCCGTTATCCCTGGCCAGATACGCGCTGCTTGCTGCCAGCCGGGCACTGTTGTCGTCATAGTCACGGCCCAGCCCCTGTTCCAGGCGGCGCACGGCATCTTCTGCCTGGCGATGGAGTGGGTCTTGTGATTGCACGGCCCCCTGGATGTTTTGATACGTCGGCGCAGTGTTGTAATCGTCCTTGTTCACCTCTGGCGGGAACGTGAGCGGAGCAATCTGCTGCAACGTTGCAGGGTCGACGTCTCCGGTCTGGGAGAGGCCATGCGCTTGCTGGTAATTGATAACGGCAGCCTGCATCGAAAGGCGGTAGACGCCATCTTCTTGCAGCGGCTGGTTGTCAGCACCTCGAAAGCCTTCGGCATTCAATGTCTGCTGCACCTGCCGCACCATCTCCGACGACTCACCGATACGGATTGTCCCGTCATCCACGAACGGCCTGGGCTCGATGCCGTGGTCCCGTCTCGCTGCATCGATGGACAGACGGCCACTTACGAGGTCGCCGACATAGTTTTCGTAATGCTGGTAGTAGCGGCTATCCACTTCCATGTGCACATGGATTGCGCCTGTCGCCTGCTTGCCTTGTACTCCCAACGCCTAGCCATACTCGACCTGGTCACCCTCCTGCACAAGGAGGGGGGACATGTGACGGACACGCAGGATGACATCGCCCCCTTCCCGATCCAGCACATCGACCAGGCCGGTTTTCGCGTTGACCGTGCCCACGACACCAGCAACAGGCGATGGAACATCCTGTGCCCTTGACGCAGGTCCAGAGGGCATCGCGGAGTCTTCAAGGATGAAGTCTTTCTTCAGCAATACCTGGCCTGGGCGAAGGCCATAGTCGTTCCCGACTTTGGCGACCTCGATTTCTTGGATCTCACCGCCAACCAGCGCCAGCGTGCGTCCAGGTTGCCCGCCAACCACTGTGCCATTGACCAGATGCGCACCGCTGTTGCTGTTGGGATGGTGCGTGACCAGGCCATCGAAGTTCTCGACAGCCGCGTTGTGATAACCCTTCTCCGCATCCCACTCAAGTTGAACGACGCGATAAGGGACCTGCTGTGTTGCATCCTGTGCGGCCATGTGCCCACTCCCTGGTTAGTCCCTCAGGTTGATCGCGCGAGCCAGGTACCAACAGCCCTGGCTCCGTCTGAAAACGTAGGTATCTACTTCGTACTCCATGCCGAAGTCCACACTGCGGCCGTCACCGGCCATCGTCAGGATAGAGACCGGGTATCCCACCTCACTTTGGCGCTCTGGCTTCATCTCCCCTGGAACGACTCGATCAAAGACCTTCGCGTCCTTGAAATAACGATACGGGAATAGCTCCAGGCGGGAGAGACCTGTTCGCTTGGAGAGATGCGTGGCGGGTGACGTATCCGTTTCTTTTTCGACCGTGTGAGTTGGCACCTCATAATCCAGCGGATCGTCGGTGAAGCTGCGACGCACGCTCTCGTCGGCAGAATCCGCATAGCGTTGCAGAAACGTGCCGAAATCCTTGGAGGGGCAAGACACAACCGGAGCCTTTGCAGCGTGTTGACTTGCATGCTCGCGCTGTGACGCGGTGGCGGGTGCAGGTGAGGTACACCCCGCTACTGCGGCGCAAAGCAATCCAGCGAATGCTACATAGGCCTTTCGGTGATTAGCACCCATACCTATCGTTCCTTCTGCGCTTTTGGCTGTTGGCGATGCAGGTCGCCAGAATGGTCTGTTACGTGCATCTGCTTCCGCACGACCGCTGGAATTCTGGTGAGGGTATCTGACCGCTGGACGTTGTGCGAATCCCTCCAAGGCGGCATGGCTTGTTCGCCAAGGAGAAGTCTGCCATGCGTCGGTCACTTCCCGTCCAAGCCAGCGCGCAAGCGCGCCACAGTGCCGCCGCCCACCGAGATCGGCTGGCACTCGCTCGATCCCTTGATCAAGCCGCGGCCTTACCTCTAGAGAACGGGGTCAGTTTCACTTAAGAAGTCAACCTGACCCTGAGGTTTCCCCACATTTCTTCCTGCAAGATCAAGCACTTGATGGGTGAGGATGTGGAAGAAGGTGCGCGCATGGGGCACGCTTCAAGGTGACTAAGCCAGAGAAGAGTGCCGACCATGCGCGCAAGCGAAGTATTGCAGAAGTGTCTGTCTAACTCACTCTCCGGAATGCATGCATTACGCCAACGCAGCTTGCTTCGTGCGGTTGAAGCGCTGTTACACGGGGGGCGACTGACCCTGATCGACCTTGCACGCGCCTGGCCCGGCGCGACGCGGGTACGTGCACCCCTCAAGGCATGCGACCGCTTACTGTGCAATCGCAGGTTGTACGCCGAGCGATCCGTGGTCGAGCGGGATATGGCGCATTGGCTTTTGCGCGGCGAACAGCCGGTGATCGTCATCGACTGGAGCGATTTGAAGCCGGACAAGTCATGGTGCCTGCTGCGCGCAGCCGTGCCGGTCGGTGGACGCACGCTCACCTTGCTGGATATGGTGGTTTCCGGGAAACAGCAGGGATCGCCAGGCGCGGAGAAACGCTTTTTGCAGCAGCTCAGGGCACTGATTCCAGACGATGTGCGTCCGATCCTGGTCACGGACGCCGGATTCCGCACGCCATGGTTTCGCGCGGTGTCGGCGATGGGCTGGGATTGGGTTGGGCGTCTGCGCGGTCGCACGCAGGTCAAGCCGCGAGGCGCGCCCGATGATGCAGCGCAATGGATCGATAGCCGACGCCTGCATGCATTGGCGTCCAACCGTGTACACGAATTGCCACCGATGCAGGCCAATCGCAGTGATCCACTCGATTGCCGTCTGGTGCTCTATGCCAAGACACGTCAAGGACGTCAGCAACGCAACCGGCGCTCACCCGCCAAGGTCTCGCGTGCATCATCAAGTCTGAAAGCAGCAGCGCGTGAGCGCGAGCCATGGCTGATCGTTGCCTCTCCACAACTGCAAGCGCCCAGCGCAAAGCAGTTGGTCAACTTGTACGCACGACGGATGCAGATCGAGCTGGCATTTCGGGATCTGAAGTCACATCGCTACGGCCAGGCGATGGAAGACAGCCTGACCCGTCGCGGTGAGCGACTGCAGATCCTATTGTTGCTCAATACACTGGCCACCTTCGCCAGTTGGCTGGCGGGACTGGGATGCGAAGCCACCGGTATCGCCCGGTGGCTAGCGCCTCGCAGCAGCACACGCAAGCTCTACTCGACACTGCGTGTCGGCCACGAGGCGCTGGTCAGGCACTGGCCCATGGAACCGGTCTCACGCTGGCTAGATCGCTTACGCACACTGCATGACACAGTGCGCGAGCAAATGACTCTGGTGCTTTAAAACGTGGGGATACCTAAGAACCTGACCCTGTTTCTCACTATAGCGGCATCACGGCAAGACATGTTGCCTGCCGATTCACGACATCTTTAAACGAATTACCAGTAATAAATTTCTAAAAAAGCCTCTCCACGGTTTCGCGAAGAGGCTTTTAAAATCCACAATAATCAGCGTTTTATTTTTCGCAGGTAACGCTGTGCTCATAGGTCGACACCACTTGATCAGCGTCGGTCATTGTAGCTTTTAGTTTTGCAGAGAGCGTCGTTGAACCGCCGGGCCGGCAAGTGAAATCCATCGTCAGCCCGCTGGCATCAGCGATTGTCTTCGTCGCACCGCTGCAACTTCCACTGCAAGAAGTTATTTCTGATTTATAGACAATTGGATAGCGAGGAGACCCTTGAATTACTATAGGAGTCTTCTGCAACCCACTTCCGTAGGTAAACGTAACATTCGGGATTGACGTAATTTTGAACGGCGCACAAGTAACGCCATCCCTATCTAGCCGATAGCCTTTTTCGACCCCCTTCATTGCGGCAGTAATAAATGCAGGATCCTGAAGCGCGGCAGCATCATCTACGTTCGTGTGGAATCCGGTCTCCACAACAACTTTTTTGATATCAGGGAAACCACTATTTTCACCGTAAGCTTCACTTTCGCGCGGTGCCTCGTCAACATGGTAATCAGCATAAGCCGGGACCGCATGAATTTGCTCTTTCATCGCACAAAGAATGCTTTGACCCAATGCGTAGTCAGTGGGGCGATCAGTTTTAACCAGTACCCACGTTCCACGCGCGTTTGGGTTGGTTTTGCTGCCGTTAGTATGCAAGCTGATCAAAGCATCCGCCCCGACCTCGTTGGCATAGCGCGGTCGTGAATTAATATCCTTATTATACTCACGCATAGGATCATTAGGGCTTGCTGTCACACCCCAGATATCAGTCCGTCCAGGATAGACCCTTTCGAGATTATATCTCGCGGCCATCTCCCACCACGGCCTCTTGGTCGTCGAATTGATCGTCGTGCTTCTGGTCCTGGGCTCGTACACATCATCCTCACTCCGTGTTGTCACGAGCGCAGCGAGCTCAACCACGTGAGACGGAGTCAAGAGATGACCTCTAGTTTTAGCTGGCATTGAATTGCGGGGAGTCGACAGAAAGGCCTCAAGGGACTCGAGTTCCTTTCCTGGTGGGTACGCGATTCGGCGTGAGCGGGCGAGCCGATGCAGATCAGGTGCGTTGCGCTTCCACCCATCGGCGAGCAGTTTGGCACGTCACTTCGCTTTTGCATCGATTATTTTTACGCTGATCCCAAGCAGGATATCGGCAATCTACTGTCCAAGGTAGGGAAGTTGGCCGTTGAGCTCAACAGCGCAAAGGGCTTGTATCCCCAGGTCGTTGCCTCCTGACAATGCATTCAAGCCAAACCCGCCGCCGCGGATGTCCTCGCGCAGCTGCTGACGCAGCGGGCAAGCGGGATTGCCGAGTGTCACCGCACAGACAGGGCTGCCTGTTACTGGCCTTGGCCTGATCTCAAGCTAAGCTGAAGACGCTCGCTTTTCCGGTCCCCGTGTCGTACGCCACCAATGCCTCCTGGAATGCATCAGCGCTGCAAACGAGGTCACCGTTGCTGCTCCAGATGGCAGACCGCCCCGCTCCTATGAAGGTATCGGCGGGGCCTACACAGTTCGCCATCAAGACAGTCATGGAATGCGTCTTTGCAGTCGTCGGATAATGACTGTAGGCCGATGTCACGCCTCTCTCCGACTTGGCCACGCTTGCCAGGTACACGCCAGCACCTGACGCTGCAGCTTGTTCCGCATGGCTTGCCTGCAGTGACTCGTAGCAAATGGCAGGCGCCAGCAGCTGATCTGCGTGTCTGAGCACAAGCTGCTCGGTACCGGCGGTGAAGAACGGGAACTCGTCGGGGTGTAACTGCTGTTTGGAGTAGCTTGTGCGCTCCAGCCCCGGTTGGAAGCAGAGCATGCTGATTTCGGTGCCTTTTGCCCCCTTCGTGGGTACTCCAACGGCGATAAGCATGCCGTACCGGTCACTTGCCAGCTGAAATTGATCAAAGCGCTGATCAGCCGGCTGCACCGCCAGCGCCTGCGCCAATCCGGGTTCGTAACCAGTGAGGGAAAGCTCGGGAAAGACCAGCACATCCGCACCCCTGCTCGCCGCCAGGCGAATGACATCGAGGTGCTTACCGATGTTCTCTTCGACTTGGCCAGGCGTTGAAAGGATCTGCGCAGCTGTCAGCTTCATTGCCTGTCTCGTGTCCACGTGTTGGGGTTTGAGCGTAGCGGATTCCGAAAGGCGGGTAACCAGAACCTGCTTAAGAGACCAGGCCTGGTGCCAGTCGCGGTACCACGCCACGCTGCACCAGCGAGCGTGCGTCGTTCCCCTGTGTATCCGGCGGGCTGTGCAGGCGAATCCAGATTGACCTTACTTAACCGCTCGGCGAGGATATTACCGTACCGCACTTGGGCGGTCGGGTCGCAGTCAGGCGCAAAGCATGGTCCGCAGCATTGGTGTAGACGAAAGTGAGCGGCAGCTACTTGATGACGTTGCCGAATATGGATGGCATTGCATCCACATCATGGAGGAGGGCGAGCAGGTTGGGTACTCCTTCACCGTTGGCATGTACCAGACGTTTGGACACCCGGAATTGATCATCTTCGGCTTGTCCTCAAGGGTATCGCACCAGATCCTCTCGATCTTTGCGGATGCGGCGCAAGCCGGAACACCGCTCGATCTATCACAACCAACAGATGCTCTAATTGACCACTATTCCTGCTGTTTTGCCGAAGTGCCATTGTCGGAGTACTACGAGCATGTAGGTTTTGCACGCTGGTACTATCAGGGAGACGACTTTCCGCTTTACCAGATTGTGTGGCCGTCCAAGTCCGGCCTGTTTCCCTGGCACCCCCGGTCCAGTGCGGAGTTCCGCGCAGCCCAGCCGGTACTCGGCCAGGCCGCGAATGGCAACTGACAATCCTTCATCCAGGGCCGCTGGGTGGTCGTCGACGTGGCGGATGAAGACTGTCAGGCGATGGATTCGATCACCGATAGCAGTTGCCGGCGACCAACGTATCGCCAGGCATTCGCGTTGCCGCACTCCCGTAGCAGGCAGGATCAGGACTGTAGTGTGGCTTCCGAAGATCTGAATGCCCTCTGTAACGAGGCGCGTGGCTTCGCCGAGTACATGCTGCTGGCACATGGCGAGTTCATCCCATTCGGTGTCTTGATGCGTCCAGATGGGACGATTGCTCAGGCGGCTGGTGACCTTGGGGTTGAACGTTCCGTATCGGCGGAGATGGTTGAGCTACTTCAAGCGTCCTTCTCGCAATCTGCCCGTCTTGGCGCCATCCGGGCCGCCTGCATCTGCATGGAGATGTCTGTGGTGCCACCCGGACAGGAGGACAAAACGGATGCAATCTGTACGCGATTGGCGCACGTATCGGGCGAGACAGTCGAGGTCTTCGTACCGCACTCGCGTGATGCGCGTGGGGCGCTCCAGCTGGGCCAGCCATTCGCCACGGTCGGCGATGAGTTCACGCTTGTTGAGCGCTAAACTATCCAGGCGTGGCATAGATCTATTCAACGGGTGGGCAGCATGCTGAAAGTCGCCGTTCTCATTGCTTGCCTCGCCGTCGCTGCGCCTGCCGTGGCCATCTCATGCGGTAGGCAGCAATCCACGGCGCAGGCCTACTCCTCTGCTCAGCACGTGGTCTCTGCGCATGTTGAGAGGAGCTATGCGGCACCCGGTTTTGGTCGTGATGCTGTGCAGTTCGTCGAGCTTCGCGTGCTGAAGGTCTGGAAAGGTCAGCTGAAGCCAGGAGACCATGTCCAGGCAACAGCGGAAGATTCAATCAATTTTGTCAGTGATGGGTTCGTTCCACTCTTGGGCTCCGATCTGTTGGTATACGCGAGCGGTTCCCAGCCTCTTATGCTGGGCAGTTGCTCAAGGATCGCACCACTGGAGACCACGTGTGACCTACAGGCGCTGGAGGCGCTATCCAGGCGGTCGCATGGCAGGTAACGTGAGCGGCACTGCCTCCACGGCGACGGCGAGGTGACGCGGGCATTAGGTCCTTTGGAGCATATGGTCACTTACCCATCAGAGCCGGAACTTGTTCTCGCCCTCGATCACCACGATGAGTTGGTGCGGCAGTGTGCTGCCGGTGCGTTGTCGTTCGGAGCTTTCTGTGCAGCGTACGATAACTTTTACTGGGCATACGCGCTGGACGGGCATGAGTCCGACGCTGCAGGCCAGGCGCTGCTAGGCCGGCTGGCAGCCCGCGTAGCTCCACATCGCGCACTGGCCGAGACCGTCCTGGCTCACATCCATCCTGAGACCCCCGAGAGTCGTGCCAGCTATGGCAAGGCCGGCAGGCTCGACACCGATGAGGCCATGGTGCGTCTCAAGCTTATCGCTGCTGGCCTCCTTTCCTGGAAAGCCTGACAATTGATTCAAGCCGAACCCGCCTCGCGACGCGGTTCAATTCAGGAGCTCATCCCTCATGACGTATCTGGCGAAACTTTATGAGGCCTAACACGTCGAACGCGCATTGCATGACTTGGGAATGAGAAGTCAGGATTCACTGGGATCTCTCTGACCACGCATTCATACCGTCGCCACTGTGCGGCGCGACGTACCTCTGGTGTCAGGCGCCAAAAATATATGATCGCAATCGAGTTTGAACCACCAAGCGTTTCCTCCTGCGAGTGCTGCGGGAAAGAGACCGTTCGCCTCACGCGTTTCGTTACAGATGACGGTAACGCGCACGCTGTTTACTACCTTCAGTACACGCCCGGGCACGAACCGGAGCATATAAGCGGTTTGGTCAGCCTCGGCGAGTGGGGTGAATCGGCCTCGCCAGCAGATCGCATTGCATTTCCGTTCCGCCTCTGGGCCACCGAGGGGACGTATAACGTGGGGCTCACCGATGCCGCAGAGTCGCCATGGTCCAAAGCAACGTTTCTTGGGGCCGTGCTCGACCGGGCCCAGGCACTGAATCACCCGTGGTGCAAGGAGGTGTTTCATATCACGGATCACATCACTAGCCAGGATCCAGAGGCAATTGCATTTCTTGCTGGGAAGCATCAACGGAGCGCCTGACAACTCGCTCAGGTAGGAATTGCCTCGCTGCAGCACTTACGTCCCGGCTATCACACCATGCTCGCCTGTCACCCCGTCTTCCTACGTCATCGGCGCATCGTAAGTAGGAGTGAATCGAGATTTGCTGTGCTTGCGGTGAGGAGAGAGCTTTGTCGTCTCGATACAGCAGATTGCAGGTTTCCTGGTAAGCAAAAGGGACGAGGATTTCATGGCCTTCTGCGTTGATTGGAGACACTAGATAGTTATGGCATACAGACCAAGCCCTACTGGTTTCCTGCTCTGGCTACTTGCACTCGCAGGCGTAGTGGCCGGTTGTGTAGTGCTTGCGACCCATCGGCCGCCCCTGGTTACACCTGGCATCTGTAAGCCGCTACCTGCAGGCATCAAGAAGATGGGGCGAGCGCTTGCTCCTCCAGCGGCAGCTACGGCGCTAGGTCCGCACAGTCAGGAGGAAGCCGAATTACGAAGCGCCATGCAGCCCGGTGACACGGTTCATGAGTTCGAGACGGAAGTGACGGGTGGGCACCTGGTTATGCGGGGAAGGTGCTACATCGGTCAGACCATTGGTTGGATACGCTGAGCGCCTGCACGTATTGCGGGTCTTGAGATTTGGCTGGTGCACTGAAGCAAGGACTCATTTGTTGAGCACTTTGGTTGTCCACACCTGGTCGTAATCGGCATTGTGTGCCTTGGTGAATCCGTTGGCATCGCTGCGCCCATCGTCGACTTTCTGGCCATCCTTGTAGATCACGTAATGGCGCCCGCCGGCAGCCTGGTCGCCGTGGTAATGCAGCTGCATCCGGTACACCAGCCTGCTCTCTTCTACTGCTGGCGTCGCTTGTTGATGTTCACCGTTGCTGGCCATCGGCTTTATCTGTAGCAGCGGTGTCGCCTGCTGCGGATGGGCCACGACCCAGTGCCTGAAGTTGGCCTGGTCCTGCGCTGACGTTTGCCCGGACGCTGGCCAGATGTAGAGAAACGTTGCCGGGGTATTGGGTGCTGTATTGACGGCCGGCATGTGCCACTCGTAGACCTGTTGCTTGCCGTCGGCTGTCGTCATCTCGAGCAGGCGAGCACTGCCTTGCGATGGATTGCCGGCGGCACCCGACAGTTCACTGATCGGCGCCAGGCCGGAGCCCGGTACGGCGCCCGCCAGTGCCAGTAGCAGATCGCGCTGGTTTGTCACTTCCTGCTCGTTCAACGACAGCGAGCGCAGGTAGCGCGAACGCAGACTGAAACGGTAGCGCGCTTCCTGCAGGGTGAATTCTCCCTCGACCCTGGAGGCTTCGTGCCAGTCGTGTCCGGGTGCCAGATTGACGGTGCCGTGCATGATGCAAAACCCCTGCTGGGACTGTGCCGCTGGCGGAAAGGGCGATGCGCTGCTGGTGATCGAGGCCAGGATTTCCTTCGTGCGGCGTTCGGTGATGTCCTGCAGGCGGCTGATCGCCGTCTTCTGGAAACGAAAGGTGGTGCCGTCGCGATGGGCGAAGCCGGTGACCTGTACGACATTCGGGTCGAGCGGCAACGTGTCTTCCGCGTGTGCGACGATGACCCTGCCATCGTCCTGTGCCAGCCTTTCCACCGGCTTGATCAGTTGGCGCACCTTGCCATCGCTGGCCGATGATTGTGCGCTCAGCAGGCGCTGCTCGTAGCCGGCGGCGTCTTCGCGGTAGGTATCGATGTCGCCCCAATAAAACTGCGCGGAACTCCCCAGAAAGTGCAGGGGCACATTGGTCGTCACGGCAAGACGCCCGATGCAGTAACTGGTGTTGACGGGATTGTCCGCCGACGGCAGCAACGATTTGTTGGTGGTGTTGGTCGTGCTGCAAGCGGCAAGCAACGCCATGGCAGCAAGCAGCGGTGCGCGCATCAAACGCGTGGCGGAACGTCTCAACGCAATTCCTTCAAAACAGCAATCGGCAATGATAGATGACGCCGGTCTACGTGGCGCGTCCTGCTGCTATCAGCATCGACCGTACCGCTGCGGGATCGAGCGAGCCGAATTCGTTGTGGTCGTTGCGGGCCACCGTAAACCGCACTGCACCGCTTGGCATCGGCTTTTATGTCGCGCGGTGGTCGATGGCGTGCCTGCCTCCGTTGTGCCTGCCACTGCAGGCGTGCGGCGCACCGGGGGGCTAGGCTTGCGATTACTTCTTTCGGTACACCCCGCCGAAGGAGACGTTCATTCCGCCGCATTCCAGGTTGTCGTCGGCCAGCAGCATGTCGCCCAGCAATTGCAGGCGCACCTTGCAGGTGTGCTCGTTGACTTCGACGCGGTTGCCTTCTGGATAGCCGCGTGCGGTGACCGAGCCCGTGTGCGGACCGCCCGGCGTCTGTTCCGGGTCGGGAAAGGCGCTGGGCCAGTACGCATCGCCGTTGACGGTGATGCTGCCGTCTGGGTTGGTGGTCAACTGCAGCGTGTTGTCGCCGTCGTGCCAGTGGCCGTTCCAGGCCTGCGGTGTGGGCGTGGCCGCGCTTGGCTGCATCTGCAGGCTGGACTGTGCGACCCAACCAGCATTGCCGCCTCCCTTGTTGGGATAGAGCACGCAGACGTAGGCATTGCGGCGCTGCGCCGTCAGGACGATATCGTTCTTGACCACGTAGGCGCGCCCCTGGCATGCGGCCCCGCCCGTGTCCGGGCAACCATCGGTGTCCTTGAGCAGGTACAGGCGCGGCGGGATGACCTTGCCGAGTGAGAACGCCACCGGCGCGCTGGTGAACAACCCATTGCGGCAGGTGGCATCGTCGTCGGCAGGCGCGGCGTGGACCAGTGGCGAAACGCCCAACAGGGCAAGCATCCAGGCCTTGTGCATGGCAATCACTCCAAATGTGGCGCGGTAGTGTGCGGCAAACCGGCCCGTCTTTCAGCAGGAAAGTGCCACCACACGCCACGCATGCCACAGCTGCGCTGACCACGTCCAGCTCCACACCCGCGCGCAAGCGCGGGCTGCCGATTGCGGCGTGGTACCGCGCATGGTGCTGCGTTGTGCATTCGCCTGCGGGAGATGCGTACGTCTGAATCACTCAGTGGACGTGTATGAGCCTTCTTCACCTGGGCAGGCAGATGCTGCTGTCTCCAATCGAGAGGGAGTGGAGCATGAAACAGTCACTGTTGGTCCTGTCCATCGTCGCGGCGCTGGCGCTCGCTGGCTGCAAGCCGAATGCCGACAAGGAGGCCGCAGCGCCTGCCGCGTCCACCGAGCCGACGCCGACCGGTGGCGCGGCGACCCCGACCACGCCGCCTGTCGGCGAAGCCAGCCCGGCGCCTGAAGGCGCGGCACGCGCGAGTTCCGGAGACGACATCGCCCTTGGCTTGCTCGGGGCGGTGGACAACCACGAAATCGCCGCAGCGAAGCAGGCGCAGGACAAGAAGGTCACCGGCGCGGTGCTGGAGTACGCGAAGATGATGGAGAAAGAGCACACCGAGAACCTGGACAAGACCAAGGCGCTGGGAACGCTGGCCGAAACCCCGGACGTCAAGAAGCTGGAGAGCAAGGGCGAGCAAGACCTGTCTGCGCTGGGGCAGAAGTCCGGCAAGGACTACGCGGCGGCCTACATCGATGCAATGATCGCCGGGCACAAGGATGCGCTGCAGCTGATCGAGACGCAGATGATGACGGTGGCATCGACCGAGCCGGTCAAGCAGCACCTGACCGAGACCAAGACGCACGTCGAGCAGCACCTGGCGAAGGCGGAAGCCATCAAGAAGGCGATGTGAGCGTGCGCGTGGCAGATCGCCGGTCTGCCACGCCTGGTCTGCAAGCGGCGAGTGAGCGTGACGTCGCCATCTTGAGCTCTAGGGACCTGCGCGGACGTCGATCAGACGTGCTCTGGCGATGCCTTCGAGCCCACGTCGCGTTGCCGTAAACGCGATGGCAACCAACTTCTGCTCAGCGGCACCGATCGAAGGTTCTGACGCGGGTTTGCTCTGCAATGATCAGGCGGTCTTCCATCTGGCTCAGAATGAAGACCGCAGGCACGTTCTTGTTCGGCGCGTTGGCAGACGCGGTGATGATGCGCCATGTCCATGGTGTGCGTGCCAGCAGCATGACCGCGTTAGGCCAGAGGTCTTCGCCCTTGCCGGTCATGTGATCCCAGCCGAACTGGATGAGGTGCTTGGGGTCCGCTGTCTCGGAGTCGCGGCAGGCGATCCCTGCGGTGACCCAGGCGCCTCGCAGTTGCTCGGGAAAATGGGCCTTGGGGACGTGTGGTTCATAGCTGCCAGCGCCGGTAAGGCGCGTCAACGCGCCTGGCTTCCAGGTATACGTCCAGCTGTAGCGGCCGGGGGCGGGACAGCGCTGCGAGCCGTCCGGATTGGGTTGTTCCCGTTTGCAGATTGGCGAGTTCTCCTGCACGACGAACACAACCTCGATGCGATTGCCCTGGACTGCAAGAGTCATCACTTCGCCAGGAATCTGCTCGCTGGCGTCTGGCGTGTAACCGGTCTTGCGTGCCCTGGTTTCCCATTGGTCGATCGGAGCGCTAACGTTGGGTGCCTTCCTGGGTGGGTGCTTGCGCAATACATCGATGCTGTTGGGGCAGTCGGAAGTGGAACCCGAGCAGTACGAAGAACTCAGATAGACGATCTCATCGACTCCATCCTTGTCCAGGTCGACGATCTGGACGAAGCCGGCGTAGTCCTCCTTGACGATGTCGTCGTTGACGCTGACGTCTTGCCAAAGCCCTACGATCTCTCCGGCACGGCTCGGGCTCAGCCTCTGATCCTTTGCCGTTGCAATTGTGGCGATGGCCAACAGTGCCGCCATGACGTAGCTGCGCATCCTTGCTCTCCCTGCAGGTTGAGGCCATAGCCTACAACCCTTGGGAGTTGGCCAGCGCTGCCTGAGCCCTCACCACTGCCGCGCTTGTTTGATTTTCGTCAATTCCACCGACACATGAAATTCGCAGTGGGGGTGCTTGACTGCATCGGTCAAGAATCGTTGCGGAGTTGCGCATGAGTGCAGTCACGGTAGAAAGGGTCGACCAGGCCTTGAGTAGGCAGGGGTCGATCCGGACGGGAGTTGGACTGGTGCGTCGTGACCGAGCGCCGGTGGATCTGCGGGGTAGGTCGGCCCGCGTCGTCTCCTTTGTCACGGTGCGTGCGCGCGCCGTGGTCTGCTGAGGGGGCGCCATGCGGATCTGTGTTCTCAATGAGGCAACCGGCGAGCAGGCCGGGCTGGAGCAGCGCTGCAAGTCGGCGCGTGAGGCGGGCTTTGACCATGTGGTGCTCGCGCCGCCATTTGCACGCGACGCCGAAGGCCGGCTAAGCGAGGTCGCCACCACCGGCGAGGAAGACGCGCAGCGTCTGCGCGAGGTGGTGCAGGCCGCGCACCGGGCCGGCGTGAAGCTGCTGCTCGATGTGCGCCTGGATGAAGTGGGCGGCGCCAGCGCCGTGGTGCGCGACAACCCGCAGTGGTTCCGCGCACGCAGCACGGCGGTGCCGGACCCGCGCCAGCCGCGCGCCACGCCCGAAGTGGCCGAGGCACGCTTTACCTATGCGCAGGAAGGTGCGGCGCTGGTGGAGTGGTGGAGCGCGCGCTTGCTGGACTGGGCATCGCAGGGCGTGGCCGGCTTCCGCCTGTTGCAGCCGCAGCAGGTGCCGGCGCAGCGCTGGCGCGAGTTGATCGCCCGCGTGCATGCGCAGGCACCGGAGGTGGTGTTTGCGGCGTGGACGCCGGGCCTGGGCATCGAGGCCTTGCAGCAACTGGCCGGTGCCGGGTTCGATGTGGCGTTCTCCTCGCTCGCATGGTGGGACGGCCGCGGCAGCTGGTTCTTCGACGAAGACACGGCACTGCGCGCGTTGGCGTCGCAGGTTGTCGCAGTGGTGGGCGCGCCCGATGGCAAACGTGCGGCCACTGCCGGGCAGCACTGGCAACTGGCCCAGGCACTGGGCGGGGCGTGGCTGCTGGACGAGACGCAGCTGGAGACAGTGCCCTTGTCGATCAGGGCCCGCGATGGCGTGCCGCCCAGCAATGCCGGCCTGCGGTTGCGTCCGCTGCTGCGCGAGGGCACTGGCCTGACGGCGGTGGCGATCGAGCCGCTGGGTGGCTTGCCGTCGCTGCTGTTGATCAATGGCGATGCCGATCATGTGGTGCCGGTCCCGGCGCCGGATCTGCTGCGCCTGCTCGGCGATGCCGAAGCACTGGTGGGCGAGGATGGCAGCACGCTCTCCGGCGCGACGCTGGAAGCATTGGAGCCGGGCGAGGTGCGGGTCTATCGCAGCGTGCCGGCACGGCACGTGCTGGCGGTGCCGCGCATGCGTCCGCGCCCGCAGACCGCGGCCGCCTGGCCGCGCGTGTGCATCGAGTCGGTGACCCCGTCGGTCGATAACGGCCGCTTCCCGGTCAAGCGCACCGTGGGCGACCGCATTTGCGTGGAAGCCGATGCGTTCTGCGATGGGCACGACCGCATCGCGGTGGCGGTGCTGTGGCGCCCGGCCGATGCCAAGACCTGGGTCAGCGCGCCGATGCGTGCGTTGGGCAACGATCGCTGGCGTGCAGAGTTCCCGCTGGAGCGTATCGGCACTTATGAGTTCCGGGTGGAAGGCTGGCGCGATGTGTTCGCCACCTTGCATGCGGACCTGGAAAAGAAGCGCGCCGCCAACACGGTGCTGCCGGTGGACGTGCAGGAAGCGGTGGCCGTGGTGCAGGCCGCGCATGCACGCAGCAGCGGTGCCTTGGCCGAGCGCCTGCAGGCCGTCCTCACCCGCATCGGTGCGCAGAGCGAGCCGCTGCAGCAGCTGGCGATCGTGCTGGAGCCGGACACCGCGCAGGCGATGGCAGCAGCCGACGACAAGCCGTTCCGCTCCGAGACGCCGGTGACCTTCCGGGTGGAGTCCGAGCGGCGCGCGGCGCATTTCGCCAGCTGGTACGAATTGTTCCCGCGCTCGCAAAGCGGCGATCCGCAACGGCACGGCAGCTTCGACGATGTGATCAAGCGGCTGGCGCATATCCGCGCGATGAACTTCGACGTGCTGTACATGCCGCCGATCCACCCGATCGGCGCGAAGAATCGCAAGGGCCGCAACAACTCGGTCACCGCGGTCGATGGCGAGCCGGGCAGCCCGTATGCGATCGGCGCGGCCGATGGCGGGCATACCGAGGTGCATGCCGAGCTCGGCGGGCTCGAGGGCTTCCGCAGGTTGATCCAGGCCGCACGTGCGCATGGGCTGGAAGTGGCGCTGGACTTCGCCATCCAGTGCGCGCCGGATCACCCGTGGTTGAAGGACCACAAGGACTGGTTCACCTGGCGCGCGGATGGCTCGATTCCGTATGCGGAGAACCCGCCGAAGAAATACCAGGACATCGTCAACGTCGACTTCTATGCCAGCGGCGCGGTGCCGGACCTGTGGAACACGCTACGCGATGCGGTGCTGTTCTGGGTCAACGAGGGCGTGACGCTGTTCCGCGTCGACAACCCGCATACCAAGCCGTTCCCGTTCTGGGAGTGGTTGATTGCCGATATCCGCGGGCGCCGGCCGGATGTGGTGTTCCTGTCGGAGGCCTTCACCCGGCCGAAGATGATGTACCGCCTGGCCAAGTGCGGTTTCTCGCAGTCCTATACCTACTTCACCTGGCGCAACCACAAGCACGAGTTGCAGGAGTATGTGGAAGAGTTGAACCAGGGCGTGCCGCGCGAATGCTTCCGCCCGCACTTCTTCGTCAACACGCCGGACATCAATCCGCTGTTCCTGCAGACCAGCGGGCGCAACGGGCATCTGATCCGCGCCGCGCTGGCGACCACGCTGTCGGGGCTGTGGGGCATGTATCAGGGCTTTGAGCTGTGCGAGGCCACGCCGCTGGCGCCGGGCAAGGAAGAGTATCTGGACTCGGAGAAGTTCCAGCTGCGCGCCTGGCCCGAGCGTGCGCCCGGCGACATCGTCGATGAGATCACCCGCTTCAATCAGCTGCGCCGCATGCACCCGGAGCTGCAGTCGCACCTGGGCACGCGCTTCTACCAGGCGCACAACGACCAGGTGCTGTACTTCGGCAAGTTCCTGGATGCCGGCTACCTGTCGCGCAGCCGCAGCATGGTGTTGGTGGCGATCAACCTGGACCCCAACGCTGCGCAGGACGTCGCAATCGAAGTGCCATTGTGGG
Source organism: Xanthomonas arboricola pv. juglandis (assembly GCF_001013475.1). Classification (GTDB taxonomy): domain Bacteria; phylum Pseudomonadota; class Gammaproteobacteria; order Xanthomonadales; family Xanthomonadaceae; genus Xanthomonas; species Xanthomonas arboricola. The sequence goes on from NZ_JZEF01000002.1 coordinate 307,674, forward strand.
AGTTGGGCCTGCCCGATCACGCCAGCGTGGCGGTGGACGACCTGTGGGACGGCCATCGCTTCACATGGCAGGGAAAACAGCAACACATCCGTTTAGAGGCGACGCGGCCGTTCGCGTTATGGCGCATCCGCGCAGGAGAGGTCGCATGAATGCAGTCCCATCGTTACAAGCCGACGCGGAACAGTCCGCGGTGGTTGCAGATCAGCTTTGGTACAAGGACGCGATCATCTACCAGGTGCACGTCAAGTCGTTCTTCGACTCCAACGACGATGGCATCGGCGATTTTCCGGGGCTGATTTCCAAGCTGGACTACATCGCCGAACTCGGCGTGGACACCATCTGGCTGCTGCCGTTCTACCCCAGCCCGCGCCGCGACGACGGCTACGACATCGCCGAATACATGGCGGTGCATCCGGACTACGGCAGCATCGAAGACTTCGAGCAGCTGGTGGCGCAGGCGCATGCACGCGGTATCCGCATCGTCACCGAGCTGGTGATCAACCACACCTCCGATCAGCACCCCTGGTTCCAGCGCGCACGCACTGCGCCGGCCGGCTCGCCGGAGCGCGACTTCTATGTGTGGTCGGACACCGACCAGGAATACGAAGGCACGCGGATCATTTTCTGCGATACCGAAAAATCCAACTGGACCTGGGACCCGGTGGCCGGGCAGTACTTCTGGCACCGCTTCTACTCGCACCAGCCGGACCTGAACTTCGACAACCCCGCGGTGCTGGAAGCGGTGCTGGAAGTGATGCGCTTCTGGCTGGACCGCGGTGTGGACGGGCTGCGTCTGGATGCGGTGCCGTACCTGATCGAGCGCTCCGGCACCTCCAACGAGAACCTGCCGGAAACCCATGCGATCCTGCGCAAGATCCGCGCCACCCTGGATGCCGAATACCCGGACCGCATGCTGCTGGCCGAGGCCAACATGTGGCCGGAAGACACCCAGCAGTACTTCGGCCAGAACGCCGACGAATGCCATATGGCGTTCCACTTCCCGCTGATGCCGCGCATGTACATGGCGATCGCGCGCGAAGACCGCTTCCCGATCACCGACATCATGCGCCAGACCCCGGAGATTCCGGAGAGCTGCCAGTGGGCGATCTTCCTGCGCAACCATGATGAGTTGACGCTGGAAATGGTCACCGATTCGGAGCGCGATTATCTGTGGCAGACCTATGCCGCCGACCGCCGCGCACGCATCAACCTGGGCATCCGGCGCCGGCTGGCGCCGCTGCTGGAGCGCGACCGCCGCCGCATCGAGTTGATGACCTCCCTGTTGCTGACCATGCCCGGCACGCCGGTGCTGTATTACGGCGACGAGATCGGCATGGGCGACAACATCCATCTGGGCGACCGCGATGGCGTGCGCACGCCGATGCAGTGGTCGATCGACCGCAATGGCGGCTTCTCGCGCGCCGATCCGGCGCAGCTGGTGCTGCCGCCGGTGATGGACCCGCTGTACGGCTTCCAGGCAGTGAATGTGGAAGCGCAGATCCGCGACCAGCATTCGCTGCTGACCTGGACCCGCCGCGTGCTCAGTGTGCGCAAGCGCTACCAGGCCTTCGGCCGCGGCAGCCTGCGCTTTCTGTATCCGGGCAACCGCCGCATGCTGGCCTACCTGCGGTGCTACCAGGACGAGACGGTGCTGTGCGTGGCCAACCTCTCGCACACGCTGCAGGCGGTGGAGCTGGACCTGTCCGAGTTCGAGGGCCGCGTGCCGGTGGACATCATCGGCGGCGGCAGCTTCCCGCCGGTCGGGCGGTTGACCTATCTGCTCACCGTGCCGCCGTTCGGCTTCTACGCGTTCCAGCTGGTCAGCGAAGGCACCTTGCCGGACTGGCATGTGCCCAGCCCGGTGCCGTTGCCGGACTACCGCACGCTGGTGTTGCGCAGCGACACCGACGAGAGCAATGCGCTGCTGCCGCATCTGCCCACACTGGAAGCGGAGATCCTGCCGGCCTGGTTGTCGGCACGGCGCTGGTTCTCGGCCAAGGACCAGGCACTCAAGCACGTGCGCATCTCGCGCCGCACGCCGCTGCCGGGCGCCGAGCCGATGAGCCTGCTGGAGCTGGAAGTGGAGCTGGAAGACGGCCACCACGAGAGCTACATGCTGCCGGTCGGCATCGTGTGGGAGCGCGACCAGCCCAGCACCCTGGCCGAGCAGCTTGCGCTGGCGCGGGTGCGCCAGGGCCGCGAGGTGGGTTACCTCACCGATGCCTTCGCGCTCAAGCCGATGGTGCGCGGGGTGATCGACGCCTTGCGCGACAACGCCGCGCTGGAGTTCTGCGATGGCGACGATGCCTCGCAGCAGGGACAGGTGCGCTTCGAGGCGACACCGGCGCTGGTCACGCTGGAAATACCGCAGGATCCGGAGATCCGCTGGCTGTCGGCCGAGCAGAGCAACAGTTCGCTGGTGGTCGCCGACAAGGCGGTGTTCAAGCTGCTGCGGCATGTGGCCAACGGTGCCAACCCGGAAATCGAGATCGGCCGTCGCCTGACCGAGATGGGCTACGCCAACGCTGCGCCCTTGCTGGGCAGCGTCAGCCGCATCGATGCGCAGGGCACCATCACCACGATCGCACTGCTGCAGGGCTTCATCCGCAACCAGGGCGATGCCTGGCGCTGGACGCTGGACCATCTGGCACGCAGCTTCGACGAGTACGCCACCGCGCAGACCGACGAATCGCGTGCCGAGGCCATTGCCGGCTACGACGCCTTCGCCGCGGTGGTCGGCAAGCGCCTGGCCGAGTTGCACGAGGCCTTGTCGCGCGACACCGACGACGCCGACTTCGCCCCGCAGCGCATCGACCTGCCCACCGCCAACGATGTGGTGGCCGGCGTCGCACGCCAGGTCGAGGAGATGTGGGACACGGTCAATGCCCGCCTGGCCGGCAGCGACGATGCGACTGAACGCGAAGCGCTGCAGGCAGTGCTGGCCGAGCGCCCGCAGCTGGATGCCTTGCTCGCCCAGGCACCGAGCGTGCTGGCCGATTCCTTGCTGACCCGCGTGCACGGCGACTTCCACCTGGGCCAGATCCTGGTGGCCTTCGACGATGTGGTGCTGATCGACTTCGAAGGCGAGCCGGCCAAGCCGCTGTCCGAGCGGCGCGCCAAGGCCAGCCCGCTGCGCGATGTGGCCGGCTTCCTGCGCTCGCTCGATTACGCCAGCGAAGTGTCGGCGCGTGGCGAGGAAGGCACCGCCGCCCGTGCGGGCGTGGGCGTGGACACGCATCTGGACGAGTTCCTGGTGCAGTTCCGCCGCCGCTCCACACAGGCGTTTCTGGACGCGTACCATGCCGTGCTCGACGCCAGTACGCACCCGTGGATCGCACCGGCAGCGTTCAACGCGGCCACCTTGCTGTTCCTGGTGGAGAAGGCCTGTTACGAGGTGCGTTACGAAGCTGCCAACCGCCCCGGCTGGCTGATGGTGCCGATCGAGGGCTTGCGACGCATCCTGCACCGCGCGCGCGCTGGTGCGGGAGACACATGATGAGTGGAGTGATGACAGCAGTGACCAATCGATGGGATCCCGGCGCAACCCGCGCCCTGGCCGAGGCACGCCATGGCGACGCATTCGCCATCCTGGGCGCGCACCCGACCGACAGCGGTCGGCTGCTGCGCACCTATCAACCGGGTGCCAACTACGTCAATGCCGTGCTCGACGATGGCCAGGTCATCGCGCTGGAGGCAGGCCCGGAGCCGGGCCTGTTCGCCGGCGCGTTGCCGGCGCAGGGCGGCTACCGCCTGCGCATCGGCTGGCCCGGCGGCGAGCAGGACACCGCCGACCCGTATGCGTTCGGCCCGCAGCTCAGCGATTTCGACCTGCACCTGATCAGCGAAGGCCATCATCTGCAGTTGGCCGATGCGCTCGGCGCCAACGCGGTCGAAGTCGATGGCGTACGCGGCACGCGCTTTGCGGTGTGGGCGCCCAATGCCACGCGCGTGGCGGTGGTGGGCGACTTCAACAGTTGGGACGCGCGCCGGCATCCGATGCGGCTGCGGCACCAGTCCGGCGTGTGGGAGCTGTTCGTGCCCGACGTCGGCCCGGGTGCGCATTACAAGTACCAGCTACGCGGCCCGCATGGGAACGAGTTGCCGGCCAAGGCCGACCCGGTGGCGCGGCGTGCCGAGCTGGCGCCGGGCACCGCCTCGATCGTGGCCGACCCCACCCCGCACCAGTGGAGCGATGACGGCTGGATGGCCACGCGCGCGCGTCGGCAGGCGCACGACGCACCGATGAGCATCTACGAGATCCATGCAGGCTCCTGGTTGCGCGAGGAAGGCGTGGACCTGGACTGGGATGGCCTGGCCGACCGCTTGATTCCGTACGTGGCCGATATGGGCTTCACCCATGTCGAGCTGATGCCGGTGACCGAGCATCCGTTCGGCGGCTCGTGGGGCTATCAGCCGCTGGGCCTGTTCGCGCCGACCGCGCGCTTCGGCTCGCCGGATGGCTTTGCCCGCTTCGTCGATCGCTGCCACCGCGAAGGCATCGGCGTGATCGTCGACTGGGTACCGGCGCATTTCCCCACCGACGCCCACGGCCTGGCGCATTTCGACGGCACCGCGCTGTACGAACATGCTGACCCGCGCGAAGGCTTCCACCGCGACTGGAATACGCTGATCTACAACCACGGGCGGCGCGAGGTGTCCGGGTTCCTGATCGCCAGTGCGCTGGAGTTCCTGCAGCGCTTCCACGTCGACGGCCTGCGCGTGGATGCGGTGGCCTCGATGCTGTACCGCGACTACAGCCGCAATGCCGGCGAGTGGGTGCCCAACATCCACGGCGGGCGCGAGAACTACGAGACCATCGCCTTCCTGCGCCGGCTCAACGAGGTGGTGCGCGAACACACCCCGGGTGCGGTGATGATTGCCGAGGAGTCCACCGCGTTCCCCGGCGTCACTGCCGATGTGGCGCACGGCGGCCTGGGCTTCCACTACAAGTGGAACATGGGCTGGATGCACGACACCCTGCATTACGCGGCGCTGGATCCGATCTACCGCCGTTACCACCATGGCGAGCTGACTTTCAGCATGGTCTATGCGTATTCGGAGCGCTTCGTGCTGCCGATCTCGCACGATGAAGTGGTGCACGGCAAGGGCTCGTTGCTCGGCCGCATGCCGGGCGACGACTGGCAGCGGTTCGCCAACCTGCGCGCCTACCTGGGTTACATGTTCACCCACCCGGGGCGCAAGTTGCTGTTCATGGGCTGCGAATTCGGCCAGCCCACCGAGTGGAACCACGACGGCGGCATCCCCTGGCATCTGCTGGATGACCCGCACCATCGCGGCGTGCAGACCCTGGTGCGCGATCTAAATCGGCTGTATGTCGAATATCCCGCGCTGCACGCGCAGGACGACGACCCGGCCGGGTTTGCCTGGGTGGTTGGCGATGACGCGGCCAACAGCGTGGTCGCGTTCCTGCGCAAGGCAAAGCGCGGCGATGCGCCGGTGCTGGTGGTGATCAACTTCACCCCGATCGTGCAGCACGGCTACCGCATCGGCGTGCCGCAAGGCGGCCAGTGGCGCGAGGTGTTCAATAGCGATGCCGGCATCTACGGCGGCGCGAACCTGGGCAATGGCGGTGTGGTGAGCGCCGAGCAGCAGTCCATGCATGGCCATGCGCAATCCCTGCCGCTGCTATTGCCGCCGCTGGGCGTCATCGTGCTGACGCCGCAGGGCTGATGCAGCACACATAGCGCCGGACCGCTGGTCCGGCGCTGTGGCACCTGTTAGATTGCGCGCCGTAGAGCGGCCAACACCTCGCTGCGCGCGCCCACCGGGCGGTACAGCAGGGGTGTCACCCGCTCATTAGGCGGCCCGGAGAGGGCTGCCGGGCACAGCCGCCGCCATGCCTTCCGTCGACCGTGTGTACGGGAGTGTTGTGCGTGGGCGTTTTGATGGCGGTGGTTTCTTCGATGGTTGATCCGTTTGTCCATGTTGTGCGCATCGCTGGATGCGCGCATGCACTGGTGTGGGTTACATATTCGCTGTGTGCCGGCGCGCGGCCAGCGCAGCTCGGTGTGTTGCGTTTCTCCGCTTCGACGCGGGCGCAGGTATGAGCGGTTTGATGACCTGGTGCTACCTGCTCGGCGCTGCGGCGTCGGCGCTGGCGTTCTACCTGGCAACACGGCATCAACGCCTGTGGCCGCAGCGCCGGCTGCCCGCGCGCGCGCTACGCATCGGCGCCAGCGCATTGCTGCTGCTGTCGCTGGGTTGCGCCATGCAGGCCTTGGGCACCTGGGCCGGCATCTTCGCCGCAGTGACGGCGCTGATGCTGGTGGCGGTGGCGCTGCCGTATCTGGATGCCTGGCAGCAGGCGCGTACGCAACGCAGGCAGGTGCGCCATGTGGGCTAGGTGGCTGGCCGCAGTGGTGCTGGGTCTGCCGCTGGCGGTCGGCGTGGTGGGCCTGTGCGCCCTGTTGCTGCCGGGGCCGCAGCAGAGTTACACGCTGGCGTGGTTGCTGCTGATGTTTCCGGCCTGGGTGGGCGCGATGGCGCTGCCGTTCGTGTTCCGTCGCGCATCGCGCGCCTGGGTCGTGCTCGGCGGGCTGACGCTGCTGTGCTACCTCGCGCTTGCAGGCATCAAGGCATTGGGCTGGACGGAGCTGGGCGCATGAAGGCATCGACCTTGCGCGCGTTTCTGTCGGTCCACAGCTGGATGGGTCTGTTGGCGGGCATGGCCTTGTTCATCGCCTTCTACGCCGGCGCCATCACCGTGTTCACGCATGAATTGAGCGGCTGGCAGGCCACGCCGCCTGTCACACAGCGTGCGCCGGCAGATCCTGTCGCCGCCGCGCAGACCTTGCTGGATGCGGTGATCGCCCAGCATCCGCAGGTGGCCGACTCCTTCCTGGTGCTGCTGCCCGGCGAGCACGGGCCGACCCCGCGGCTGTACTGGTATGGGCCGCAGGCCGAGGCCAGTGGCGGCATGCGGCAGTATCAACAGGCCGCCGATGGCAGCCTGCTGGAACTGCCGCAGCGCGTGGGCTTTGCCGACTTCCTCTACGACCTGCACTTCACCGCCGGCCTGCCACGCGTGTTCGGCACCTATCTGTTCGGTGTGGTGAGCGTGCTGTACGGGCTGGCATTGCTCAGCGGGGTGGTGTTGTACGCGCCGGTGTTCTTCAAGGACCTGTTCGCGCTGCGGCCGGGGCATAACCTCAAGCGGCTGTGGCAGGACGCGCACAACGTGGTTGGCATGTTGTCGCTGCCGTTCCATGTGATTTTTGCCTGGTCCGGCGCGGTGTTGTGCCTGGGCGTGCTGCTGCTGGCGCCGTTCCAGTTCCTGGTGTTCGACGGCAAGCTGATGCAGATCCTGGCACCGGAGTTCGAACTCACCCCGCATGTGCAACCGGCCAGGCGTACGGCGCCGGTGTTGCCGGTTGCGGTGCTGCTGGACAAGGCGCGCGCGGCCAGCCCGGGCTTTGTACCGGAGAGCATCGGGTTTCACGATGCAGGCGATGCCCATGCACGCGCGGAAGTGTATGGCCACAACGATCAGCGCCGCCTCAACACACTCGGTGGCGTGGCATTGGACGCGGCAACCGGCCAGGTCCTGCGCGTGCTCGAACCAAGGACAATGTCACCAGGCACCTCCGCCTTGCGCGGGCTGCAAGGGCTGCACTTCGGCAACTTCGGGCACGCGCCGGTGCAGTGGTTGTATTTCCTGCTCGGGTTGGGCGGTGCGTTCCTGTTCTACAGTGGCAACCTGTTGTGGATCGAAACTCGGCGCAAGCGTCGGCTGGTGGATCAACCGCGCCGCACCCACGCGATGGCACGCCTGACCATCGGCGTCTGCCTGGGCAGCGTCGCCGGCATCTCGGCCTTGTTCATCGCCGCACGTTTGCTTGCGCAAGGACAGGAGCGTTATGTCTATTACGCGGTCTTTGCGGCCGTGCTGGTGTGGGCGCTGGTCCGCCCCACCGCACGTGGTGCGTACGAGGCGTTGCTGGCCTGCGCTGTCCTCACGGCGCTGATTCCGCTGGCCAGCTGTGTTTCCGCGCGTGGCGTGGTGCTGCCGTGGCAGGACGCAACGGTGCTGGTCGTGGACCTGATCGCCTTGGTGTTGGCATGGGCGTACTGGCAACTGGCGCGTGCTAGCAAGCGGCGCGGGTTGCAGGGCGATCCCAACAGCGTCTGGGCGTGGAAGCGTACGCAACACGCTGAGTCGACGCACTGACGTGATTGATGCCCGGCACGCTACGGTGTGCCAGGCATCATCCGCAGCGGAGCGCTTGGTCGCTGACCATGCGGCTGGCCCGACAACCTGGCCCGTTGACGCGACGGCATCACCGGGCAGTGCATCCTGATCGCCCGCCACCTTCACCCACACCCGATGACGGCTGCCGTCTTACGCATTGGCCTGATCTCCGACACGCACGGCGTGCTGCGGCCAGAGGCGGTGGCTGCATTGCAGGGCTGCGCGGCAATCATCCATGCCGGCGATGTGGGCAAGCCGGAGATCCTCACTGCGCTGCAGGCGCTGGCACCGCTGCATGTGATCGCCGGCAATATCGACAACAAGCTCTGGGCAGCGCAGCTTCCACAAACGCTGGATCTGCTGATCGCAGGCGTGCGCATCCATGTGTTGCACGATCTGAAAACGCTGGCAGCGGATGTTGCTGCCGATGTGATCATCAGCGGGCATTCGCACAAGCCGTCGATACAGACGCGCGACGGTGTGCTGTACATCAATCCGGGCAGCGCCGGCCCGCGTCGCTTCAGCTTGCCGATCAGTGTGGGCACGCTGTGGCTGGGCGATGGCCCGTCGCGTGCGCAGCTGCAGCTGCTGGAAATACGCTGACTGAAGTTGGATCCGTGCAACAGAGACTTGCGTAGGGATCTGGATCGGCAGCGAGAAAAACTGCACAGCCATCATGCGGACGCGGTCGCTGCTCGGAATCGGCGTGTACCACGCGTACTCTCCGGTTCTTAGCGCGTCGTCCGCACACAACTGACCACCGCTCGCGACGCTGTGTTGGCCGCTCTTAGGCAATGCCACGCGATGAAGTACATCGGCCCGGTGCACCTGCCATTTCCGCATGTCGTGAGCATGCGGTGCATGCGATGACCGCCAGCAGCAACCGCTGACAACCAGTGGTGACGTGCCTGCTTGTCCAAACCCGCACGTGAGTTGTTCGTTGCCTGCATGTGTACGCTCGCGACCCCTGCGCTGACCTTGTCTGCACGCAGGCGGGACCATCCTTGTGTATCGAGTCGCCGCAAGGATTTCCCCCATGAATACCCGTCGCCAGTTTCTTTCCGCCGCCGCTGCTGGCACCGCCGCATTGGCTGCCGCCCCGTTGTTGGCACAGACTTCCGCACCGGGCAGCGTGATGCCCACGCGCGGCAAGGCCGCCGCATCCGCGTTGCCGACCAATCCCGCAAGCAAGGGCGCACGCTATCGGCCCTCGAGTCGACTGGGCTTTGGTGGCGTGGCGATCGGCAATGGGTTTGCGCCGACCAGCGATGCGCAAAGCGAAGCGACCCTGGCTGCGGCGTGGGAATCGGGCGTGCGGTATTTCGATACCTCACCGTGGTACGGCCTGGGCCTGTCCGAGCGCCGTACCGGGCACCACCTGCACAATCACGCTGCAGACGACTATGTGTTGTCGACCAAGGTCGGGCGCCTGCTGACCGCTACCGACAAACCGCCGAAGACGATGTGGCAGCAGCCGTCGCCCTTCGACTATCGCTACGACTACAGCGCCTCCGGCGTGCGTCGCTCGATTGAAGACAGCCTGCAGCGGCTGGGCGTGTCGCAGATCGATATCGCCTACATCCACGACCTGTCACCGGAGAACGAGAAAGACCTGGGCATGCCGTGGGAACAGCGCTTTGCCGAAGCGGTGAAAGGCGCGATGCCCGAGCTGACCAAGATGCGCAAGGAGGGCCTGATCAAGGCCTGGGGCTTTGGCGTCAATCGCCCCGAGCCGGCCCTGCGTGCGATCGAGGAGGCCGACCCGGATATCTTCCTGCTGGCCTGCCAGTACTCGTTGCTGGACCACGCGCAGGCGCTGCACGACACCTTTCCGAAGATCGCAAAGCACGGCGCGTCGGTAGTGGTCGGTGCGCCGCTGCTGGCGGGCTATCTGGCCGGGCGCGAGCGTTATCTTTACGACGGCACCGTGCCGGAATGGGCGCCGGCCAAGCGCCAGAAAGCACTCGCCATCTGCGAGCGCCACGGCGTGGATCTGCGTACGGTCTCGCTGCAGTTTGCCGCCGCACCGAAGGTGGTGTCCGCGGTGATTCCGGGTGCGCGCACGGCCGAGCAGGCGCATGCGAATGCGGCCTCGATGCGCGTGGCGATTCCGGCATCGGTATGGGAAGAGCTCAAGCGCGAGCAGGTGATCGAAGCGGATGCACCGGTGCCTGTGCTGGGCTGAGGCTCACACGTGGAGAGGATGCATCGCAAACGCCTGCGCTTGCGATGCACCACGTCACGCAGCAGGCATTACCTCACCCATCACGGAATCAACAGCGGCCGCAACGCAGGCACTTGCCTGGCCAGTTCGTCGGCGACAATCGCCGCGAACAGGTCGGCGCCGTCGGCACCCAGATGGGTGTAATCGAATGCCAGCTTGGCCTGGCCCATCGGCTCGGCATTGGCGTTGTCCTGTGCACGCGCAGCGGCGACAGCAGGCGTGGCTGGCGTCGATATGGTTTGCGCCGGGGTCTTGCCGATGGTGGTGCCTGATTGCGCGGCTAGCACCTGCTCCGGATCGGCCGGCCGCTGCGCCAGGCGCATTGCCAGCACCGGGCCCATGCCTTGCACCAGGGCACGGCTGCGCGCGTGCAGGTCGATCAACGGCACCTGCAATTCCTGCGCGAGCGTGCGCGTGGCCTCTGCCCAGGGCGCCAGATCGTCCAGCAACTGACCGCGCTCGAACTGCCGCCGCGTCAACGGCGTGACCAGCACCGGAATCGCACCGGCAGCACGCGCTTCGGCCACATAGCGGCGCAGGTTGGCGGGGAACTCGGTCGCCAGGTCGGTGGAACGCCCCGGCTTGCCCGGTTGATCGTTGTGACCGAACTGGATCAGCACATACACCTGGCGATACCCGCCGCTGCGTAGCTCGTGCAGCGCGATGTCCCACGAACCTTCGGCGCGGTAGTTGGACGTGCTGCGGCCGCCGCGCGCCAGATTGACGCAGCTCAGAAACGAGCTCACATGCTGCGCGCAAAAGCTCGGTCCCCAGCCGCCCTGCACGGCGGTGGTGGAGTCGCCGACCAGCACGATCTTGCTGGCCGCAAGCACAGGCGCAGCGGTGGTGGAGGTCGATGCATTGGATGCGCGCGGCGTACCGACCTGCGCGGCAGCGGCCGCATCGGCAAACATCAGGCAGGCAGCGGCCAGCGCTGTCAGCAGCATCGGTGCAACAAAAGAGTCCTTACGCATGCATCACCTCGAAAACGACTGAACCACGGCTGCGCACTCGCCGGAATAGGGGGCGGCCAGCGCTGCGGAATCGGCGTGTCCTGCGCAGACCTGCCGGTCTGGAACATTCGTACCCGTGTGGCGACCGCACCCCACGTGCTGATCGCCCCGCTGGAACGAAAGCACTCAGAACGTACCGCGCTGGATGAAGGGCGCCTGCTGGTAGAGCCGCCGTTCGCCACCACGCGGGTCGTTGTCCATCCGGCTCGGCACATCGAACAGCAACGTGTCGCGGTGCTGCAACGAGTACTGGCGCCAGCGCGGCAGGCCGCGATGATTCGGGTCGCCACTGCGCGCGAAGGCGAGCAGCGCCTCGCTCATCTGCTCGGCCATGCGCTGCGCAGCGGCGCCGTCGCCGGTGCGCGAGCCGGGCTGCGCAATGGTGTCGAAGACCAGCGGGATGTCCAGCGTGTGGAAGGCGCCGAACTTGCCGCCGTCCAGCGGCGAGCCCCAGTCCAGTTGGTACACCCAAGTCGGTGCGCCCTGGCGTGCACGCGCCTCGGCCTCCTCGACCGCGCCGCGCCACGAGCGGCCGGCAGTGGTCGCCGCAAAGAACACATCCGAGGGCGAGTACTGCGGATACAGCCGGCGATATTCGGCAATCACCACCTGCGGCAACAGGTCGGCGTATTGCTGGCTTTCCAGCCTGGCCGGCAGCTCGTCCCAGCTCAATGCGAAGTTCTTCGCGTCGTTGCCGAGAAACGCGCGCGTCTCGTCGCGGGTATTGCCGATCACCAGCGGAATCCTGGCCGATTGCAGCGGCGCGGTCGGCCAGAACGGATGCACCGGCACATTGCGTGCATCCAGCACCGGGCCGAAGTACAGCGCGCTGTTTTCCACCCGCGAGGGATCGCGCAGCTGCGCGGCAGCCAGCAGTTGCGCAACCGGCAGCGTGCGGATGCGCGCAAGCGCGCCCGGCGCAAGTTTCAACGCATCCAGCAGCAACTGCGCACGCTGGGTGGCCGCGCGCGGGCCTGCCACGGTGACCTGTTGCCCGCTCATGGTCCAGGCGCGGTGGAACAGGCCGCGCGCGGCCGGCATCGCCATCAGGGTCGCGATCTTGGCGCCGCCACCGGACTGGCCGAACACGGTGACGTTGCCGGCATCGCCGCCGAATTCGCCCGCGTGCTGGCGCACCCAGTGCAGTGCCTGGATCAGGTCCAGCTGCCCGGCATTGCCAGAGTCGGCAAAGCCGGCATCGCCCAGCTGCGCTAGCGACAGGTAGCCGAACAGGTTGAGCCGGTGATTGACGGTGATCACCACCACATCGCCGCGCTTGCACAGGCGCACGCCGTCGTACAGCGGGTCGCTGCCGGAGCCGGTGGTGTAGCCGCCGCCGTGGATATAGAACAGGATTGGCCGCTTGCCGCCATCGCGCAGGCCCGGCGTCCACACGTTGAGAAACAGGCAGTCCTCGCTGGTGGGTTCGCTGGCCTTGAGTTGCGGCGCGGCCGCACCGAACGTGCTGGCATCGCGCACGTCCTGCCACGGGGTTTCCGGAAGCGCTGCCTGGAAGCGCCGCGCGGCGGTGTCGCCGCCGTACGGGATGCCCTTGAACACGCAGATGCCCTGGTCGCGATAGCCGTGTAGCGCACCGCCACGCACGCGTGCCAGCGGCGCGCTGTCCTCGCGTGGCGGCGGCAATGCGGCCGCGCCGGCGAAGCCGGGCAGCGCTGCCGCGGCAGTGGCAAGCAGGCCGCCACGCAGCAGCGTGCGTCTGCGCGCGTCGTGCGTGGACCGCGCTGTCATCGCGCCAGGTCCTGCGCTGGTGCCGGTGCCGGTGCAGATGCAGATGCAGATGCAGGCGCCTGCGCCCTGGTGACATGCGCGATCCAGGCCTGCGCCAGCTGCGGCCATACGGCCACGGTCAGGCCGGTGCCGCTGGCGGTGCCGAAGCCATGGCCGCCCTGCGGGAAGACATGCAGCTCGCTCGCCACGCCGGCGCGCAGCAGCGCGTCGTGCATCAGCAGGCTGTTGCGCACCGGCACCACGGTGTCGTCCTGCGCATGCAGCAGAAAGCTGGGCGGGGTGCGTGCATCCACCTGCAGTTGCGGCGAATACGCGCGCACCTGCGCAGCGCCTGGACTGCTGCCGAGCAGGCGCTCGCGCGAGCCGGGGTGCGTGTTGGCGCTGTCCATGTCGATGACCGGGTAGATCAGCAGCGCAAAATCCGGCCGCGCGCTCAGCGCATCGGCCGCATCCACCTTGGAGTAGACCTGCGCGGCGTAGCGGGTGCCCAGGCTGGCGGCGACATGGCCGCCGGCCGAAAAGCCCATCACCCCGACCCGCTGGGTGTCGATGCCGTAGCGGGCGGCATTGGCGCGGATCAGCCGCAGCGCGCGCTGTGCATCGGCCAGTGGCACGTCGGCACCGTTCGGGTGGCCTTCGCCGGGCAGCCGGTAGCGCAGCACGAACAGGGTGATGCCGGCTTGGTCGACGAAGCTCGGCACCAGCGCGCTGCCTTCGTTGTCGAGCACGATGCGCTGGTAGCCGCCGCCGGGGGTGACCAGCAGCGCGGTGCCGTTCGGCCGCTTGGGCCGGTAGACCACCAGGTACGGCGTGCTGATCTGCTGGATGTAGCGATCGGGCAGGGCCGGGTCGCTGCTGCGTTGGACGATGCGCTGTGGCTGCGGCAGCGGCTTGTCCCCCGGTGCCATCCCCTTGGGCCACAACAGGATCCGGCTGGCCTGCTCGGCTGCGGTATCGGCGCCGGGCACCTCGGCCGCCAGCACTGGCCCGGCCAGCAGCGCTCCCACCATCACCACCACCGTCATGCATCGGCGCATGACGCTCGAAAACGCGGCAAACACACGCGTCGGGCTTGTCTGTTCCATCCACCCCTCCCAGGGTTGCTTCGTTGCTGCGGCCAGTTTTGCCGCACTGCACATTGCCAATGACACCGGTTTACCATATACAGCACACCGTGCCACTGTCGATTGGCAGTGCAACAAAAACACCTATCAGGGAGACACCCTTGAGCAACGACGCCGCCACCCCACCAACATCCACATCCTCGCTGTCGCAGATCGCGCAGCGCTTTGTGGAGGCACGCCGTGCAGGGGCATCGCTGCCGGACTTTCCCGGGCAGATCCCCGACGATCTGGTCACTGCCTACCAGGTGCAGGATATCGCCATCAGCCAGTGGGACGACCAGGTGATCGGCTGGAAAGTGGGCTATATCGCCGCCGAGCGCCGCGACCATTCCGGCGACGAGCGCCTGCTTGGCCCGATCTTCTCGCACAAGCTCTGGAATGCTACCGGTGGAACAACCGAGTTCCCGATCTACGAAGGCGGCTTCGGCGCGGTCGAGGCCGAGTACGTGCTACGCCTGGACGCGGACGCGCCGTCCGGGCAGACCCACTTCACCCCGGACGAGGCGGCACACCTGCCGGCCACCTTGTTCATCGGCGTGGAGATCGCCAGCAGCCCGCTGGCGACCATCAACAAGCTCGGCCCGCGCGTGGTGATCTCCGACTTCGGCAACAACAATGGCCTGATTCTGGGCCCGGAAGTGACCGACTGGCTGGCGCGCGACGAGTCCGCGCTGACCGCCGAAACCCTGATCGACGATCAGCTGGTCGGCACCGGCGGGGCCACCACGTTGCCGGGCGGGCTGCGTGCCGCCTACGCGTTTGCGCTCGGCCGTTCGGCCCGGCGCGGGCGTCCGCTCAAGCGCGGTGATCTCATTGCCACGGGCAATGCCACCGGTATCCATGACATCGAAGTGGGACAGCATGCCCTGATTCGCTTCGCCGGCATCGGCGACATTTCCTGTACGGCTGTGTCCGCCAAGTAACGCCGGACCCAGTGACCAGACGCTTGGGAGGGCGCCAATGATCACACGCAGACATTTCCTCGGTGCCGGGCTCGGTGCCGCCGCGGCCGGCCCCTGGCTGGGCGCGGGTGCCACCACGCCGATCCCCGGCGGGCAGCTGCTGACCGCCACCGACGTGCATGTCGGCGACTACCCCACCGTGGAGGCGGTGCGGTGGTTCGGCAAGCAGCTGGAGCAACGCAGCAACGGCCGGCTCAAGCTGCGCCAGTACCACTCCGGCCAGCTGGGCCGCGAGTCGGAGGCGATCGACATGGCGCGCTTTGGCGCCATCGACATCACCCGGGTGTATTCGGGCGCGTTGAACAACACCTTTCCGCTGACCCAGGCGCTGTGCCTGCCGTACGTGTTCGACTCGGTGCCGCATCTGCGCCGCGCCATCGACGGCCATGTCGGCGACAGCGTGCTGCGCAGCTTCGAGCAGCGCGACCTGGTGGGACTGGCGATCTACGATTCCGGTGCGCGTTGCTTCTACAACACCAAGCACCCGCTGCACCGCCCGGAAGATCTCAAGGGCCTGAAACTGCGTGTGGCCTCGTCGGACATCTTCCTCAAACTGATGCGCATGCTGGGTGCCAATCCCACTCCGATGTCGCTGGGCGAGACGTTCTCGGCGATGGAAACGCACATGATCGACGGTGCGGAAAACAACATGCGCAGCTTCCAGTCCAGCCGGCATTTCGAAGCCGCGCATTACTGGTCGCAGAGCGAGCATTCCTATGCGCCGGACATCCTGGTGATGTCGCGGCAGAGTTTCGAATCGCTGCGCCCGGACGATCGCGCCCTGGTGGTGGAACTGGCACGCGCCTCGGTACCGGTGATGCGCACTCTGTGGGATGCCTCGGAGACCGTCGCGCGCAAACAGGTGATCGATTACGGCGTCAAGCTCAATCAGGTCGACATGCCGGCGTTCCGCGCCGCCGCCGCGCCGCTGCTGGCCGAATACCGCAAGCAGCCGGAGATCGAAGCGCTGTACCGCCGCATCCGCGATTTTGCATAGAGGTGACCCGATGACCGAACCCGAGACCGTCGCCGTCCCGGTCGCGCCGTTGCAGCGCGCGCTGGACCGCGTTTCCGATACCGCCGTTGGCGTGGCATCCATCGCGCTGCTGGGCCTGGTGGTCGTGCAGGGCTGGCAGGTGTTCACCCGCTACGTGCTCAACGACTCGCCCAGCTGGACCGAGCCGGTGACGCTGCTGCTGCTCAGCACCGCGCTGAGCCTGGGCGCGGCCGCCGGCGTGCATACCAACCGCCACTTCGGCTTCTATTTGCTGGGCGAACACGTGCCGCCGCTGGTGCGCAGGGTGTTCGACCTGATCCGCCCGTTGATGATCATGTCCATCGGTGCGGTGCTGGCGTGGTGGAGCGCGGCGCTGCTGCTCGATGGCCTGGATATCAAGATGGCCGGCGCGCAGATGCCGCAGAGCATCAACTACCTGCCGCTGTCGATCGGCGGTGCGCTGATGGTGATCTTTGCCTTGTACAAGCTGTGGCGTGTGCTGCGCCCGATCCAGGCCGGAGGAGTGCGCTGATGGGCATTGCGATGTTGTTGGGAACCTTCGTGGTGCTGCTGCTGATCGGCGTGCCGGTGGCGTATGCGCTGGGCGCGGCCGCACTGGCCACGCTGCTGTATCTGGACCTGCCCACGGTGGTGCTGGTGCAGCAGATTTCCGCCGGCAGCGGCTCGGCCTCGTTGATCGCCATCCCGTTGTTTATCTTCGCCGGCGAGCTGATGCTGCGCGGCGGTATCTCCGAACGCCTGATCGCGCTGGCCTCCTCGCTGGTGGGGCGCGTGCGTGGCGGCCTGGGCCAGGTCAGCGTGCTGTCGTCGCTGTTCTTCGGCGGCGTGTCCGGTTCGGCGATCGCCGACGTCTCGGCGGTCGGCGGCACCATGATCCCGCAGATGATCAAGCGCGGTTACGACCGCGACTACGCGGTCAACGTGAGCATGACCGCCGCGCTGGTGGCGTTGCTGGTGCCGCCCTCGCATAACCTGATCCTGTTCTCGGCCGCGGCCGGTGGCGGGCTGTCGATCGCCGATCTGTTCGCTGCCGGTATCTTCCCGGCGCTGCTGATGACCGCGGCGATGATGGTCACCGGTTATGCGGTGGCGCGCCATCGCGGCTACGGCACCGAGCCGTTCCCCGGCTGGCGCGCAGTGGCGCTGCGCCTGATCGGCGCGTTGCCGGGCCTGGGCCTGGTGGCGTTGATCTTCATCGGTATCCGTGCCGGCATCTTCACCGCGGTGGAGAGCGCGGCGATCGCGGTGGTATACGCCTTGATCGTCACCGCGCTGCTGTATCGGCAGCTGCGCTGGGCCGAGTTCTTCGCCGCGGTCACGCATGCGGCGCGCACCACCGGCGTGATCCTCTTCGTGATCGCCACCGCGGCGGTGTTCGGCTGGTTGCTGGCCTACCTGCAGGTGCCGGCGGCGGCGGTGAAGTTCCTGCAGGCCATCGCCGACAGCAAGAACACGGTGCTGTTGATGATCGTGGTGATGCTGCTGCTGCTGGGCATGTTCATGGACCTGGCGCCGAAGATCCTGATCTGTACGCCGATCTTCCTGCCGGTAGTCAAGGCCTACGGCATCGACCCGATCCACTTCGGTCTGGTGATGGTGCTGGCCGGCGGCATCGGCCTGATCACCCCGCCGATCGGCTCGGTGCTGTTCATCGGCACCTCGATCGGGCAGATCACCATCGCCCAGAGCATGCGCACCATCTGGCCGTTCTGGCTGGCGGCCCTGGGTGTGCTGCTGATCGTGGCGTTCTTCCCCGAACTGTCGCTGTGGCTGCCACGCGCGCTGCGCGCGTAAGTGCCCGCGATCCCGACTGCGTCCGCCAGGTGGGCGTGGTCGGTGCGTGGCAGCGGCCTGCACGGCGCGTGCGATGCGATGTGCGCATGCCGCGGCTCGCTCGACAAACGCCTGGCGACGTTACCGGCGCGCTGCCCGGCGTCGCCGCTGGCAGGTAGTTCCGCCTTCATCCAGGCGGCCGACGCTCCAGGCGCTGGCCGCCGTATCGCCCCGCCGTGCGGGGACTAGGAGCAAGCATGCGTGTGCGTATCGCTTCAAACCGTTTGCGTTGGCTGCTGGCCGGCGGCCTGCTGCTGTGTGCCGGGCTCGCTGCCGCGGCCGACTGGAAGCGCGGCCTCGAACACCAGCGCATCGCCGACCAGGGTGACGGCACCTTCCTCAACCCGGTGCTGGCCGGCGATCACCCCGACCCGTCGGTGCTCAAGGACGGGCAGGACTACTACCTCACGCTGTCCTCGTTCGATGCCTACCCGGGCCTGCCGATCTGGCACTCGCGCGATCTGGTCAACTGGCAGCCGCTGGGCCACGCCATCACCCAGAACGTCGGCGCGATCTGGGCGCCGGACCTGATCAAGCACGGCAAGCGCTACTACATCTACTTCCCGGCGCGCCGTGGCGATCAGGGCGAGCGCAGCAACTTCGTGGTCTGGGCCGATAACATCAAGGGCCCGTGGAGCGCGCCGATCGACATCGGCCTGGGCAAGTACATCGACCCCGGCCACGCAGTGGGCGAGGACGGCAAGCGCTACCTGTTCCTGAGCGGCGGCGATTACGTGCAGCTCTCCGACGACGGGCTCAAGGTGGTCGGCACGCCCAAGCACGTCTACGACGGCTGGAAATACCCGGAAAGCTGGGACGTGGAAGGCTACGCGCAGGAAGGCCCCAAGATCACCCGCCACAACGGCTGGTACTACATGACCACCGCCGTCGGCGGCACCGCCGGCCCGCCGACCGGGCACATGGTGATCACCGCGCGTTCGCGCTCGATCCATGGCCCCTGGCAGAACGCGCCCAACAACCCGATCACCCGCACCAGGAGCGCCGACGAGCCGTGGTGGTCGCGCGGCCATGCCACCCTGGTGGAAGGCACCGACCAGCGCTGGTGGATGCTCTACCACGGCTACGAGCACGGCTACTGGACGCTGGGCCGGCAGGCCTTGCTGGATCCGATCGAATGGACCCCTGACGGCTGGTTCGTCGCCAAGGGCGGCGACCTGGGCACGCCGCTGAAAAAGCCCAGCGGGCAGGCCTTGCCGCATGGGCTGGCGCTGTCGGACGACTTCCGCGCCAGCACGCTGGGCCCGCAGTGGGCGTTCTTCAACCCGGCCGCCGACGAGGCCAAGCGGCTGCAGGTCGGCGATGGCGTGTTGCGCCTGCAGGGCAAGGGCAGCGCCCCGCGCAACGCCTCGCCGCTGACGGTGATCGCCACCGACCAGGCCTACCAGTTCGAGGTGCAGATGACCGTGGCGCCGGGCGGGCAGGGCGGGGCGCTGCTGTTCTACAGCGACAAGCTCTATGCCGGCGTGGGCAGCAATGGCGAGAACTTCGTCATGCACCGCTACGGCGAGGAACGCCCCGGCACGCTGGCCCCCAGTGCGACCGGTGGCACCCTGTGGCTGCGGGTCACCAACAACCGCCACATCGTCACCATCCACAGCAGCACCGACGGCACCACCTGGACCAAGTACCCGGTGCAGATGGAAGTATCCGGCTACCACCACAACGTGGCCGGCAAGTTCCTGGCACTGAAACCGGCGCTGTATGCCGCCGGGCAGGGCCAGGTGGAGTTCCGCAACTTCCGCTACCGCGCCCTGGACTGACCGTTCTGCATCGCCGGGCATGCCGCCGCGCTGCCGGCTGCGGCGTGTCCTGCACGGCGGGTCCGGGGTGGCGGCAGGCTTCGCTCAGGTCTGCCGGCCGTCTGGCCGGTAGAATCCAATCAACTTCACTGGTTGACCGCTATGCCCGCCCGCAAGATGCCTGAAGAGGGAATGCCCGGCCTGCCGAAGGGCAAGGTAGCCACGATCAACGACATCGCGCGGATGTCGGGCGTGTCCAAGAAGACCGTGTCGCGAATCATCAACAACTCGCCGCTGGTGCGGCAGGACACCCGCGAGAAGGTCGAGGCGCTGATGCGCGAGGTCGGCTACGCGCCCGACCCGCTCGCGCGCGGGCTGGCGTTCCGGCGCTCGTTCCTGATCGGCATGGTCTACGACAACCCCACCGCGCAGTACATCGTGGACATGCAGTACGGCGCGCTGGACGCGCTGCGCGGCTCCAGCTTCGAGCTGGTGGTGCACCCCTGCGACAGCCGCAGCCCCGGCTACATCGAAGGCGTGCGCCGCTTCGCGCAGGCGCAGAAGCTGCACGGCGTGATCCTGGTGCCGCGCGCCTCCGAGGACCAGGCGCTGGCCGACATGCTGGCCGAGATCGGCTGCCGCTACACCCGCATCGCCTCGGTGGCGCTGGACACCACCTCGCAGACGGTGATCACCCACGACCGCGACGGCGCCGCCGAGGCTGCCGACTACCTGCTCTCGCTCGGCCACCGCGACATCGCCTTGGTCACCGGCCCCAGCGCCTACCGTTCCTCGATCGAGCGCACCTCCGGCTTTGCCGACGCGCTGACCCGGCGCGGCATCGAACTGCCGCCCGAGCGCATCGTCGAAGCCGGCTACACCTTCGAATCGGGCGTGGCCGCCGCCGAAAAACTGCTGCTAGGCAAGAAGCGCCCCACCGCCATCTTCACCGGTAACGACGAAATGGCCGCCGGTATCTACAAGGTCGCGCTGCGCGCCGGCATCAGCATCCCGCGCCAGCTGTCGGTGATCGGCTACGACGACAGCTCGCTGGCCTCCCGCCTGTGGCCGCCGCTGACCTCGGTGCGCCGCCACACCCGCGACACCGGCCGCACCGCCGCAGCCATGCTGATCCAGCCCGACAACGCCCCGCAACTGCCCACCGCCAGCGTGCGCCCGCACCTGATCGTGCGCGACTCCTGCCAACCGCCGGAGGATTGAGCGAAGTCAAAGCCCAGGCAAGGGGATGCCAGGCGAGGGACAAAGCCCCTCTCCCGTTGGGGCGAGTAGGCACGGCTTGCGCGCCATGTCCGCGCGTGCCTTGGAGCGCCGCGGGCCCGGGCCCGGGCGCGGAGCGGGGGTTGGGGTGAGGGTACGGCGGCAGACGGCCATCTGAGAAAGCTCAGCCATGAGCTGAGGGCACATAAGCCTCCACCCGACCAATCAAGCCCCGCACCCAACACCACGCGCAGCCTCGTCCCCTCATCCGGCGCTACGCGCCACCTTCTCCCGATGGGAAAAGGAATTCCCACGCCGCCATGCGGCTATCGTGCACTGCGCAATGACACCGGTTAACCAGAGTCGGTAGAATG
Source organism: Xanthomonas arboricola pv. juglandis (assembly GCF_001013475.1). Lineage (GTDB taxonomy): Bacteria > Pseudomonadota > Gammaproteobacteria > Xanthomonadales > Xanthomonadaceae > Xanthomonas > Xanthomonas arboricola. Next base: position 329,158 of record NZ_JZEF01000002.1, read on the forward strand.
GCCTGGTGCAAGCCAATCCCCCCGCGCTTGGCACCGGAGATCGCGCATGTCCCTGTACTGCAAGACCCACTACGCCACCCATCCCGACGCCATCAAGGGCGCCAGCAACGACGACCTGCGCGAGCTCTATCTGCTCGATGGCCTGTTCGTCGACGATGCGGTCACGCTCAAATACACCCACTACGAGCGCTTCGTGCTCGGTGGCGCAGCGCCGCTCGGCACCACGCTGGAACTGCCCAGGCAGACCGAACCGGCGTCTGCCGCCGGCCATCCGTTCCTGGAGCGCCGCGAGCTGGGCATCCTCAATGTCGGCGCCGGCACCGGCAGCGTGACCGTGGACGGCACCGTCTACACGCTCGGGCCGAAGGACGGCCTGTACGTGGCGATGGGCAGCACCGATGTCAGCTTCGCCTCGGACGATGCCGCCAACCCGGCCAGGTTCTATCTGGCCTCGACGCCGGCGCATGCGCGTTTCGAGACCAAGCAACTGTCGATCAAGGATGCCGTGGCGCTGGAGCGCGGCGCGCTGGAAACCAGCAACGAGCGCACCATCTACCAGTACATCGTGCCGACCACCTGCCAGTCTTCGCAGCTGTTGCTGGGCCTGACCGTGCTCAAGCCGGGCAGCGTCTGGAACACCATGCCGCCGCATCTGCACGACCGCCGCAGCGAGGTGTATTTCTACTTCGATCTCGGCGCCAACGACCGCGTCTATCACTTCATGGGCGAGCCGGACGCGCAGCGCCACATCGTGATCCAGAACAACGAAGCGGTGGTGTCGCCGCCGTGGTCCATCCACATGGGCGCCGGCACCAGCAATTACGCCTTCATCTGGGCGATGGGCGGCGAAAACCTGGATTACACCGACATGCACGTGCTGGACATCTGCCAGCTCAAGTAAGGCCATGCGTGCCGGGCAGCACCGCACTCACCGCGTCGATGCGCTAGCGCCATCAACGCGCCAGTTCCACCCCATGCCAGCGGCCGCGCATCGCGCGGACGCACGCACTCATCCAACGTGGCACACCCAGCAGGAGCGATAAGGTAATGAGCAATCCGTTCAGTCTCGAAGGCAAGGTCGCACTGGTCACCGGTGCCAACACGGGCTTGGGCCAGGGCATCGCGCTGGCACTGGCGCAGGCCGGCGCCGACATCGCCGCCGCCGGCATCCAGGCGCCGACCGAGACCGAGGAACTGGTCAAGGGCCTGGGCCGCCGCTTCGTCGCCATCCAGGCCAACCTGATCAGCGTCGAACCGGTCGAGCGCATCCTCAAGGAAACGCTGGACGGCCTGGGTCGCCTGGACATCCTGGTCAATAACGCCGGCCTGATCCGCCGCACCGACGCGGTGGATTTCAGCGAGCAGGATTGGGACGACGTGATGAACGTCAATCTGAAATCGGCCTTCTTCATGGCGCAGGCCGCCGGCCGCCATTTCATCGCCCAGGGCAGCGGCAAGATCATCAACATCGCCTCGATGCTGTCGTTCCAGGGCGGCATCCGCGTGCCGTCCTACACCGCCAGCAAGTCCGGCATCGCCGGTATCACGCGCCTGCTGGCCAACGAATGGGCGAGCAAGGGCGTGACCACCAATGCCATCGCGCCCGGCTACATGGCCACCGACAACACTGCCCAGCTGCGTGCCGACCAGGACCGCAACAAGGCCATCCTGGACCGCATCCCGGCCGCGCGCTGGGGCGTGCCGGCCGACCTCGGCGGCACCGCGGTGTTCCTGGCCAGCAGCGCCTCGGACTACGTCAACGGCGCCATCATTCCGGTCGACGGCGGCTGGCTGGCACGCTGAGTCAAACCCACCCGGTCCCTTCTCCCTCCGGGAGGAGGGGCCCGAAGGGCGGATGAGGGTCGGGGTGCACGTACACGACCAGACGCGTACCGCAGCTCCGACAAGTTCTTCAGCACCTGATCGCTTACCGACAAGGCACCTGAAAAGCGAAGCAAGACCGCATCCAGGCGCGCACACCAACCAACTCCACAGTCGACACAACTTCCCCACACCAATCGGAGCATCCCCATGAAAATCGCACTCATGAATGAGTTCAGTCAGGCCGGCAAGAACCCGGTGATCCTGCAGCAGCTCAACGACGTCGCCGGCGAGCAGGGCCACAACGTCTTCAACGTCGGCATGGACGGCGACAACGACCACCGCCTGACCTACATCCACCTGGGCATCGTCGCCAGCCTGCTGCTGAACTCCAAGGCCGTGGACTTCGTCGTCGCCGGCTGCGGCACCGGCCAGGGCGCGATGATGTCGCTCAACGCGCATCCGGGCGTGTTCTGCGGCTACTGCATCGAGCCGACCGACGCCTACCTGTTCGCCCAGGTCAACAACGGCAACGCGCTGTCGCTGGCGTTCGCCAAGGGCTACGGCTGGGGCGCGGAAATCAACGTGCGCTACATCTTCGAAAAGGCCTTCAGCGGCGAGCGCGGCATGGGTTACCCGGCCGAGCGTCGCGAATCGCAGGCCGCCAATGCCGGCATCCTGACTCAGGTCAAGCAGGCCACCGCCAAGTCCTACCTGGACGGCCTGCGCGCCATCGACCCGGAGCTGATCAAGCAGGCCGTGGGCGGCGAGCGTTTCCAGCAGTGCTTCTTCGATAACGCGCAGGACGCCGAGATCCGCAACTTCGTCGCCGGCGTGCTGGGCAAGCCCGAAGCCACTGCAGCAGCTGCGTAATTAGCCACTGCGTTTTAGCCCCTCTCCCGCCGGGAGAGGGGTTGGGGTGAGGGTAAGGCGGAAGACAGCTGCCCTGAACGGGGAGGCTTGAAAGGCTTGAGACGACAGTACGGCCGTCCAACATTTCCTGTGCCGCCGCACCCTCATTCGCCCTTCGGGCACCTTCTCCCGATGGGAGAAGGAAACAGCGTCGCGTCCTTAGCATTGTTCCCGGAGCCCACCATGCGTCTGCTGCTGTTCGCATTGCTGCTGCTCTCCGTAAATATCGCCCGCGCCGACCCACACCGCATCTTCATCGCCGGCGATTCCACCGCTGCCGAATACGGTGCCGAGCGTGCGCCGCAGGCCGGCTGGGGCCAGATGCTGCAGGAGTGGTTCGACCCGGCGCAATGGCAGGTGCGCAACCACGCCAAGGGCGGCCGCAGCACCCGCAGTTTCATCGCCGAAGGGCGCCTGGATGCCATCGCCAAGGACATCCAGGCCGGCGACGTGCTGCTGATCCAGTTCGGCCACAACGACGCCAAACACGAAGATCCAACCCGCTACACCGACCCGCAGGGCGACTATCAGCAGTTCCTGCGCCACTATATCGCCGCCGCGCGCGACAGGGGTGCCACGCCGATCCTGATCACGCCCGCTGCCCGTCTGCTCTACGACTTCGGCGCGCTGCTCGACACCCACGGCCGCTACACCCTGGCCATGCAGCAACTCGCTGCGCAGGAACACGTGGGCCTGATCGATCTCAACGCCAGTTCCAGCGACTGGATCCGTGCCCTCGGCGAACAGGCGGCCAGACCGTACTTCCTGTTCGTTCCCGAACAAGGCAAAGCCGACGGCACCCACTTCAGCCGCGCCGGCGCCACCGCCGTGGCATGCCTGGTCGTACATGGCTGGGTGCAGTTGCAACCCGCTCTCAAGCCACAGCTTCTCCGCGATGCCGATTGCGGCGCCGCTCCCGACACCGCCATCCAACGCGCGGCGCAGGCGCATCCCTCGCTGGTGGCGCACGAACGCGATCTCGCACGCGCGCAACCCGGCCCGCATGGCGGTGCCGGGCCGACCACGGCGTATCCGTTCTTTGCCGACGTAGCGCAGCTGCCGCTCGTGCTGCGCAAGCGCGTGCTGCACAAGGGCGCCGGCATCGGCCTGCATCTGCACGACAAGGACGAGATCTATTACATCGTCAGCGGGCGCGGGCTGTACGCGCTGGACGGCAAGCAGTACCAGGTCAATGCCGGTGATGCATTGTTGACGCGCCCGGGCAGCACCCACGCCTTGCAGCAGACCGGCGAAGAGCCACTGGTGCTGCTATTGGCCTATCTCGCCAAGCCGGCAGGCTGAGATAGGCCCGGTGCATCGGGAGCGCGTTGCGGGTGCGGATGATGCGCAATGCCGGCTGTGAGCCATGCGCGTCATTGCAGGCGCGCTTACGCCTTGTCGACCCCGTAGTGGGTCAGTCCCAGCCGCGCCAGTTCGCCGGAGCGGCGGTAGTAGACCTCTTCCCAGCCATCCACGCGCTGGCGGTCGGTCTCGCTCATCGCGTCGAGAATGTCTTCGATGCTGAGCAGATTGGGGTCTTCTTCCAGACGTTCGAATACCGTGCCCAGGCCTTCGATCGCCTGGCGCGCCTGCGCCGCGCCCATCGCGCCCAGCCCTTGCAACGCATCACGCCGGGTGGCGGCGTCCCAGCGGTCGAAGTAGCGTGCATAGCCGCTCTCGCTCATGTCCGCATCCAGCCGCGCCAAGGCCACCAGCTCGCGCTCGCCCGGCGACAGGGCATCCATGCGTCCGCGCAGCGCGGTCAGTTTGGTTTGCGCGCGTGCGCTGCGGCGGCGCCACAGCAACTCGGGCATGTTGAGCAGCCCCTCATCCGTGGGCGGCGCCACCGCCGGCCAGTTCACTCCGAAGCCGTCGTCGGTGAGCTGCCATTGCGCGCGCTGCGGCGGTGTTGCCTTCAACAACAGCCGCTGCGCCTTGATCGGCTCTTCGATACGGATGCCGTTGGCCAGGGTGAACAGCAGGCGGGTGTCGTCCAGCTCCAAGCGCCGGATGCGAAGCTGCGTCAGGTCCATTGAGCGAAGGCGGTATGGGGAGGTTTGACCATAGTCTGCGCCGGCGATGGTGTCGAGTCGGTGCGGCCTCACACGTCGCCGTCCGTACTCCAGCCGTCGCCGCTACCGCGCTGCAGGACCCGATCGGTCTCCAGCACCGCGCCGGCCGGCACCTGCGCCTGTTGCGCCAGATCGGCATAGAGCGGAGTGAAATCCGGTGCCGTGGCGCGCATCAATTGCGCAAAGCTGTCGATGACGAAGTAGGTCTTCTGAAAGCTGTCGATGCGGTAACGCGTACGCATGATGCGTCGCAGGTCGAAGCCGATCCGGTTGGGGGCCGACGATTCCAGCGAATGCAACGATTCGCCCTTGGACGACACGATGCCGGCACCAAAGATGCGCAACCCCTGCGGCGTGGCGATCAGGCCGAACTCCACCGTGTACCAATACAGCCGCGTGAGGTTCTGCAGTGCGTCCGCGCCGATGCCGTGTGCCTTGACCCCGCCATGGCCATAGGCCTGCATGAAGTCGGCGAACAGCGGATTCATCAGCAGCGGCACGTGCCCGAACAGGTCATGGAACAGGTCCGGCTCGGCGATGTAGTCGATCTGCTCGGGGCGGCGGATCCACCATGTCACCGGGAAGCGTTTGTTCGCCAGATGCTCGAAGAAATCCAGCTCCGGCAGCAGGCCCTGCACGCCGACCAGGGTCCAGCCGGTGGCCGCCTGCAGTACCGCATTGAGCGCATCGAAACGCGGAATGTGGGTGTCGCCCATGCCCATCGCATCCTGCGCCTGCAGGAACTCGTCGCAGGCGCGCCCCACCAGCAACGCGCGCTGGCGGCGGTACAGGGTGCCCCAGGTGGCGTGGTCGTCGGCGCTGTAGCCATCCCACGGCTGCTCGACCACGGCGGTGGTGTAGACCGGCACATAGCCCTTGTCGGTGAGCTGGTTTTCGACGCGTTGCGGTGCGATGTTCATGCGGCGGCGGTTCCCGATGATCAGCGCCCACCTTAGCCCGACGGCCACGCAACGGGATTGCGAAACTTGCGCGTGCAGCAACCCCGGGCGCAAGATTCGTGCGTCACCCGCTGCTGCTGCGCAACATATGGACCAGCCAATCGCCCTGGACCGCACCGATCTGCGCCTGCTCGCCCTACTGCAGACGCAGGGCCGCAGCAGCAATGCGGAGCTGGCGGTGCAGGTCAATCTGTCGGCCTCGGCCTGCCTGCGCCGCACCCAGCGGCTGGAGGCGGCCGGCATCATCGCCGGCTACGGCGCGCGCCTGGATGCCAAGGCGCTGGGGCTGGGGCTGCAGGCCTTCGTGCGGGTGCAGCTGGAGCAGCACGGGCAGGCCGATATCGAACATTTTGCCGACGGCGTGCGCGGCTGGGACGAGGTGGTGGCCTGCTGGGCGCTCACCGGCGACATGGATTACCTGCTGCAGGTGCAGGTGCGCGACCTGGAGCATTTCTCGCGCTTCCTGCTCGACCGCCTGCTCAATGCGACCGGCGTGTCCGACGTCAATTCCAGCTTCGTGCTGCGCACGGTGAAGGCGCCGGAAGGCCTGCCACTCTCGCATCTGGGCTGATCCGGCGAGCTGTGTGAGGCAGGCACACGTGCACTGTGACTTGCCTCTCAAACGATAACGATTTACATTTGCGTAACATCCGGCTGCGCCCGGCATGTCTTCTCGTCGATCCGCCAGCCCGGCAGGGCCAGCCAGCTCGTCGCCCGAGTGGGACGCGCCGCGCATGCCTGCGTTTTTTTGCCCGGTGACGCCGCGCGTCCCGCACCGATCGACGAGAACCCTCCAATGCCCGCGATTTCCGCTCCCCTGGCCACGTTGTCCGCTGCCTTGCTGTGCGCGTTGGCGCTGACGCCCTGCGCTGCCCGTGCTGACGATGCCGCCGCCGATGCAAGCAACGCCAAGACGCTGGACCAGGTCAACGTCAACGGCGCGGTGAGCCGCGCGCAGCCGGCCACCACCACGCGCCTGCCGCTGACCCTGCAGGAAACGCCGCAATCGGTGAGCGTGATCGGGCTGCAGCGGCTGGAAGAGCAATCGCTGTTCAGCATCGACGATGTGATGCGCAACGTCACCGGTGTCAACGTGTCGTTCTACGACACCCAGCGCCCGCTGTATTTCGCGCGCGGCTTCCAGATCACCGACTTCCAGGTCGATGGCCTGCCCACCTACAGCGGTGCGACCAACCAGGAATACGACACGGTCTTCTACGACCGCATCGAGGTGATCCGCGGCGCCAACGGCCTGCTCACCGGTGCCGGCATTCCCTCGGCCACGGTCAACCTGCTGCGCAAGCGCCCGGGCAAGGAGTTCGATGCCTCGTTCGCAGTCAGTGCCGGCACCTGGGATTTCCGCCGCATGCAGGCCGACGTCAATGCGCCGCTGACCGAAGACGGGCGCTGGCGCAGCCGCGTGGTCGCGGCCTGGCAGGACCGCGATTACTACTACGACCGGTACCACGACAACAAGATGTCGGGCATGGCGGTGCTGGAAGGCGACCTGACCGACAGCACCACGCTCACCGTCGGCTATCAGCGCCAGGACAACACCCCCGTCGGCTCGACCTGGGGCACGGTGCCGTTCTTCGCCGCCGATGGTTCGCCGGCCAACCTGCCGCGCTCGACCAATATGGCGCCCAAGTGGAGCCGCTGGCAACGCGAGACCAGCACCGCCTTCGTCAACCTGGAACAACGCTTCGGCGAGGACTGGTTGCTGCGCGTCAACTACGCGCACACCAAGGGCGATGTGCAGAGCCTGCGCGTCTACGGCACCGGCTATCCGGCCACCGATGGCAGCGGCATCTTTCTGCGCACCGGCGCCGGCGAAACCAGCGACGCGCGCGATGGCGTGGACGTGTACCTGTCCGGCGGTTTCTCGTTGTTCGGCCGCCAGCACGATGTGGTGGTCGGCGGCAGCTGGCAGGATCTGCAGTCGACCTCCTACGGCGTCGCGCAGACCTATCCCGATGACTGGGCGAGCTGTCCTAACGACTTTGGCCCGCCCGAGCGCTGTTATTTCATCCCCAATATCCGCAACTGGGATGGCGATATTTCCGAAGTGACCTATGCGCGCACCGGCCGCCGCAGCGAAGCGCGCACCACGCAGCGCGGCGTGTATGCCTCCACCCGGTTGCGTCTGGCCGACCCGCTGTCGCTGATCGCCGGTGCACGCCTGAGCTCCTGGGAAACCCGCACCCAGGCCTTCGACGCCAGCGGCGCCTACACCGGTACCAGCGGCCGGTACGAGGTGAGCGACGAAGTCACCCCGTATGTGGGACTGGTTTACGACATCGTGCCGGATGTGTCGCTCTACGCCAGCTATACCGAGATCTTCAACCCGCAGAATTACCGCGACAAGGACAACAACCTGCTCGCCCCAGTGGAAGGTTCCAACCTGGAAGCCGGCATCAAGGCGCAGTTGTTCGACGGCCGTGCGATGGCCGCCGCCGCCGTGTTCGAGGCCAAGCAGGACAACTTCGCCGTGCGCGACATGACCCAGCCGGAATCCTCGCTGCCGGACGGCAATTCGGCCTACATCGGCATCAACGGCACCAAGAGCCGGGGCTGGGAAATGGATTTCAACGGCGAAATTCTGCCCGGCTGGACCGTCAATGCCGGCTTTACCCACGTCAATGTGACGCGCCCGCCCACCGATGCGATCTACGCCAACCTGCCCGAGGATTACCTGCAGCTGTCCACCCAGCTGCGCCTGCCCGGCGCCTGGGAGCGCCTGAGCATCGGCGGCGGCGTCAGCTGGCAGAGCGCGGTGCGCGGCTTCAATATCCAGCGCCCCACCGGCGATGGTACCGGCGCCACCACGCCGGTGACCGTGGTGCAGAACCCGTATGCACTGGTGCACTTCAACGCCAACTACCGCATCAGCGAGCAATGGACCGCCACGCTGGCGGTACGCAACGCCTTCGACAAGACCTACTGGGCCAACCTGGATTACCAGAACTACGGCGAGCCGCGGTTTGTCAGCCTGTCGTTGCGTTGGCGCTATTGAGGCGTTGCCGATGAAGCGGATGCGTTACCGGTAAGGCATCGCGGCCAGGGCCGCTCCTACAGGAGCGGTGCTGGCCGCGCCGACGTTACCCAATACACCCAAAGACCGCCCCGCCATCGTAGGAGCGGCCCCGGCCGCGACCCGATCCCGCCTCAGCGCACCTGAAAAAATGCCACACCGTCGTAGGAGCGGCCCAGGCCGCGACCTTGTCCGGCACACCCTCGGTGCATCAACACAATGCATCCAACAACGCAGTCGTCCTACGCATCGGCTTTAAAAATGCGCGCGTCTCGAAACAGGCGCCCACGCCCGCTCAGCTCCGCAGGAACCTCCCGCGGCACCCGCATCAGCTGCGCATCGCCTCGCACCGCCTTTGCCTCACGGCGCCACGCAGGCCTCGTCCTTGCCGCGCAGTTTCTGCCAGCGCGAGCGCTCTTGCAGGCAGCGCCGATACGCCTCCGCCTTGGCGGCAGCAGCCTGCTCGGCGGCGGTGCGGGTGGCACTGCTGCGCTGCGCCTGCAACTGCGCGATCTTGGCGCGGATCTGCGGCATCGCCGCCATCGCGGCACGCTCGCCTTCCAGGATGGCCGCGCCACGTTGGTTGAAATCGGCCGAGCCGATGTCGTTGACTTTTGGGCGGATCACCACATCGGCACGCTTGAGTTCGGCCTCGCCCAGGCGCTGGCCCATGATCGAGATCGACTGGTTGACGGTGCCAAGCAGATCGCCGGGATTCTTGCCGCTGGCCTTGCTGGAAATATCCACCGCCACCACGAATTCCGCACCGAGCTGGCGCGCGGCATCCACCGGCACCGGGCTGACCACGCCGCCGTCCACATAGTGGTATTGGCCGATGGTCACCGGCTCGAACACGCCGGGAATGCTGCTGGATGCGCGCACCGCCTGGCCGGCATTGCCGCGCACGAACACGGTGCGTTCGCCGTCTTCCAGCCGCGTGGCGACCGCCGCGAACGGCTTGCGCAACTTGTCGATCGGCTTGCCGCCGAGCTGTTCGTTGACGTAGTCCTGCAGCTTCTGGCCCTGCACCAGGCCGCCGGAGAAGATCCGCACATCGCGGATGCTGGTCTGGTCGAGCGCGACGGCCTTTTCCTGCATCTGGAACGCATCCATGCCGCTGGCATACAGCGCCCCGACCACGCTGCCGGCGCTGGTGCCCGACACCACCACCGGCGCAAAGCCGTTGGCTTCGAGCATCTTGATCACGCCGATATGCGCAAAGCCCTTGGCCGCGCCGCCACCGAGCGCCACGCCGATCTTCACCGGTTTGACCGCGCCGGCAGACGGTGCCTGCACCACCGGCGCCGGTGCTGCCGGGCGCGGCTCGCCACCGCAGGCCGAGAGCAGACCGAGCATGGACAACAGGGCAAGCGAGCGTGGGCGGCGGAGCGCAGTCATGGCGAAAACGTCGATGGGAAAGGCGAGGGAGAATACACGCGTGCCGTCACGGTGGCGCTGATGGTAGGCGTGCGTGGAGATTGTTCAGAACGGCATCGTTTGCAGGTGTTGCACTGCCTTGTCCCGGCAAGAAGGGCGAGCCGTTCATTCGGGCGATGACCGCAGCCACCTGCACGGGCCGGGGGCGCGGAGCGGGGGTGAGGGTAAGGAGCGAAGCCACATGTGATCGCAGCAGGCTTCGCCGGTCCCCTCATCCGGCGCGACGCGCCACCTTCTCCCGGCAGGAGAAGGGTGCCGGCACACCCGCCTGCCGCGTCACCCCATCAAAACCGGTTGTCGCCATCCAGCAATCTTCCCAGGCCGCCCAGCACCGAGCCTTCGCCGCGTTGCTGTCCACCGGCCTGCGGGGCGGCCTGCAGCATGCGGCCGGCCATGCGCGAGAACGGCAGCGATTGCAGCCACACCTTGCCGGGGCCGGTGAGGGTTGCCAGGAAGACGCCTTCGCCGCCGAAGAACATGCTCTTCAGCCCGGCGACGCGGCGCACGTCCATGTCCACGCCGGCGTGGTAGGCGACCACGCAGCCGGTGTCCACATCGATGCGTTCGCCAGGGCCGAGCTCGCGTTCCACCACGGTGCCGCCGGCATGCACGAAGACCCAGCCGTCGCCTTCGAGCTTCTGCATGATGAAGCCCTCGCCGCCGAACAGGCCGGTGAGGATCTTGCGTTGAAACGCGATCCCCAGCGACACGCCGCGCGCGCCGGCCAGGAAGCTGTCCTTCTGGCAGATCAGTTGCCCGCCATGCTCGGACAGGCGCAGCGCCAGCACCGTGCCCGGATAGGGCGCGGCGAATGCGACCCTGGCCTTGCCGCTGCCGGCATGGGTGAACACGGTGGTGAACATGCTCTCGCCGGTGACCACGCGTTTGCCGGCCGACAGCAGCTTGCCCATCAGCCCGCCGCCGCCGCTCTGGCCGGCATGCGAGCCGTCGCCGAACACGGTGTCCATCTGCACCGCGGCGTCCTTGTACATCAGCGCGCCGGCCTCGGCGATGGCGCTTTCGCCCGGGTCCAGCTCGACCTCGACGAACTGCATGTCGTTGCCGACGATGCGGTAGTCGATCTCGTCGGCGCGCCCGGCCGCGCCGGTCAGCGGCGGCGGCAGGCCGCTGCCGCCCTGCAGCTCGGCCAGCTGGCGGGCCGGCGTCCAGCCATCGAGTCCGTCGCGCCAGGCCAGCGCGTCGGGCTGGCGCTGGGCATGCGCGCGGGCGCTGGCATCGTCGAGCGGGCCGATGCGATCGGCCTGTCCGGGAACATGGAAATACCACTGGGCCATCGGGACGACTCCTGTCTGTGCGTGCGCCGAGTCTAAGCGCAGCCGCGGTGACGGCGTCCCGTGTCCAAGGTCATGCCCGGAAGGTGCGGTTGGGCGCGGTTGTGGCCTGTCCGGAACGCGTCGCTGCCGGCTGTCGTCGCGCAGCTTGCGCAAGGTCCCCGGGCTGCGCGCGCGGCCGGGCGGGTGGCGCTTACTCGCCCACCGTTGCCCAATAGCGCTCGCCGTCGCGCTGCACCCGCACCGGGCCGCCGAACACGTCCGACAGGCTGGCGTCGGTGAGCAGCGCATCGCGCGGACCATCGGCCACGACGGTGCCGGCACGCAGCAGGATCACCCGCGCGATCTCCGGCACGATTTCCTCGATGTGATGGGTCACCAGGATCAGCGTGATGCCTTGCCGGGCCAGGTGACGCATGGTGTCGAGCAGGTGCTGTCGCGCCACCAGGTCCAGGCCGGTGGACGGCTCGTCCAGCAGCAGCGCCTGCGGGCGGTTGACCAGTGCGCGCGCGATCAGCACGCGGCGGGTTTCGCCGGCCGACAGTTCGGCAAATTGCCGGTCCAGCAACGGCAGCGCGCGCGCCAGGGCCAAGGCCTCCCGTGCCCGCGCGCGCATGTCGTCGCTGATCTCGCGATGCGGTGGCACCACATAGCTGGCGAAGAAACCGGACAGCACCGCGCTTTCCACATCCAGCCCCGGCATGTCGGCCAGGTTGACGCTGAGGTCGCCGGTGACGATGCCCAGCTGCGAGCGCAGGCGGTCCACCTGCCAACGCACCTGCCCGAGCACTTTCACCGCCGCCTGGCCGTCGGCGCGCACCAGCGGATACAGCTCGCGGGTGATCAGTTTGATGAAGGAGGATTTGCCGCAGCCATTGGGGCCGAGGATGGCGGTGTGCTGCCCCAGCGCGATGCGCAGGCTGAGCGCATGCAGCACGCGCACCTGGCCGCGCATCACGCTGGCCTGGTCGAGCTCGATCAACGGGATGGCGTTGGCAACAGCAGCAGGATCGGTGGACATTTCGGCAGTAACCGTCATACGGGTGACATCAGGCGCAGTGGGGAGGGGAAGCGTGTGAACCGCTTTAGAAATGTAGGGCGCACCCTACGCATCCGAAGGGTGAAGTTTGCCGCCATCGCCCCCATCATGTCTCCATCGACCCAACCCGATGGCGCCGCTGTGGAGATGCCGATGTTGTCCGACCCGATCATCGACCTTCTGACTTCCGGCGTGGCCGGGCTGGGCGTGTGGGGCATGCTGGCGGTGCTGCTTGTGTTCACCCAGCTCACCATCTTCGCGGTGACCTTGTACCTGCATCGCAGCCAGGCCCATCGCGGTGTGGACTTCCATCCGGTGGTGGCGCACTTCTTCCGCTTCTGGACCTGGCTGACCACCTCGATGATCACCCGCGAATGGGTGGCGATCCATCGCAAGCATCACGCCAAGGTCGAGACCGAGGAAGACCCGCACAGCCCGCAGACCAAGGGCATCAGCCAGGTGTTCTGGCGTGGCGTGGAGCTGTACCGCGAAGCACGCGCGCAGCGTGCCGACATCGAGCAATACGGCAAGGGCGCGCCCACCGACTGGATCGAGCGGCATCTGTACACCCCGCATGCCAATGCCGGCCCGATCGCGTTGCTGGTGATCAACGCGGTGCTGTTCGGTTTGCCCGGCATCGCGCTGTGGGCGATCCAGATGGCGTGGATTCCGTTCTGGGCCGCCGGCGTGGTCAACGGCCTGGGCCACTGGTGGGGCTATCGCAATTTCGAGTCGGCCGACACCTCCACCAACCTGACGCCGTGGGCGCTGTGGATCGGTGGCGAAGAACTGCACAACAACCATCATGCGTTCCCGAGCTCGGCGCGGTTTTCGATGCGGCGCTGGGAGCTGGATATCGGCTGGGTCGCCATCCGCGGGCTGCAGGCGATCGGCCTGGCCAAGGTGCTGCGGGTGGCGCCGTCGCTGGACATCCGCCCCAACATCGCCGTGCCCGATGCCGACACGCTCAAGGCCCTGCTCTCGCATCGCTTCCAGGCGATGACCGATTACCAGCGCAATGTGTTCACCCCGGCGCTGCGCGAAGAGGCTGCAGCCACCGGCGCCAAGTTGCGGCAGCTGTTGCCGCGGCGGCTGCGCAAGGGCCTGGTCGATGACGGGCGTTGGCTTAAGCCCGATGCGCGCGCGCAACTGCAGCACTGGGTGGCCGAGCGCCCGCGCATGCGCACGCTGGTCGAGTACCGCGCACGCCTGACTGCGGTGCTGGAGGCGCGCAGCCACGATGCGTCCGAACGGCTCAAGCACCTGCAGCAGTGGTGTCACGAGGCCGAAGCCAGCGGCAATGCCGCCCTGCAGGCCTATGCGGCGCGGCTGAAGGGTTATGCGCTGAGTGGGTCGTAATCGTCGGGGCACGCGTGCTGCTGTGTGTGTGCGCGGATCGCATGGCTTGATCGCGCGCGGCCTGCTGCTGGCGGGTGCCGTATGCGCTCCGGCTTTTCTTGCGCAGGCGCACGCCCAGGTGCAGGACAGCCAGCAGTATCTGCAACGCATGGATACCGATGGCGATGGCCGGGTCAGCCGCGATGAATATCTGGCCTGGATGAGCTATGCCTTCGAGCAGCGCGACCTGGACCATGACGGCGTGCTGCAGGGCGATGAGCTGCCTGGCCGACGCGGCAAGCCGATCACCCGTGCCGCGCATCGTGCCACGCTGATCGAGCGCTTCGCGCGGCAGGATGCCAACGGCGACGGCTACCTGAGCGCGCGCGAGTTGCTGGCGCCGCCGCGCTGATGCGTACCTTCGCGCGCGTCTGACGCTGCGTTCGGCAAGCTCGAGCGCATGTTCACTCTCGACCAGGTCAGCCGGCGCTACGGCCAGGCCATTGCCCTCGACACCGTCTCCCTGCAGTTCGCCAGCGGCATCACCACCGCCTTGATCGGCCCCAGCGGCGCCGGCAAGTCCACCGTGCTGCGGATGCTGGTGGGGCTGGAGTGGCCGGACAGCGGCACGGTCGCCTTCGATGGTGCGCCGCTGCAACGCGCCGGCTTGCAGGCGCAGCGCCAGCGCATCGGCTATGTGATTCAAGAGGGGGGGCTGTTTCCGCATCTGGATGCACGCAGCAACGTGGTGTTGCTGGCGCAGACGCTGGGCTGGACGCGCCAGCGCATCGATCAACGCCTGCAGACCCTGTGCGCGCTCTGCCAGCTGCCGCCGGAGCTGCTGGCGCGTTATCCGGCCGAGCTGTCTGGCGGTCAACGCCAGCGCGTGGGCTTGATCCGTGCGCTGATGCTGGATCCACCGGCCCTGCTGCTGGACGAGCCGCTGGGCGCGCTCGACCCGATCGTGCGTTACGACCTGCAGGCGCAGATGCGCGCGCTGTTCGCCCAGCTCGGCAAGACCGTGGTGCTGGTGACCCACGACGTTGCCGAAGCCGCCTATCTGGCCGACACCCTGGTGCTGATGCGGGCCGGCCAGGTGGTGCAGCAGGGCAGTGCGCGCAGTTTGCTGGAACAGCCGGCCGATCCGTTCGTGCAGCGCTTTCTCACTGCGCAGCGCAGCATCGGCGACGCCGCATGATCGCGCGCGTGCTGCTCGCCGTTGCCCTGCTGATCGCAAGCGTCGGTGCGCAGGCCGCGCAGGTGACGGTCGGCTCGAAGAACTTCACCGAGGCCGTGCTGCTGGGCGAGATCGCCACCGCCGCCGGGCAGCGCGACGGCGTGGACGTGCAACACCGCGCGCAGCTCGGTGGCACGCGCATCCTGTGGCGCGCGCTGGAGACCGGGCAGATCGATGCGTACGCCGAATACACCGGCACGCTGGCGCAGGAACTGCTGCAGCTGCCCAAGGCCAGCCAGGCCGAACTGCGCGCCGCACTGGACGCGCGTGGGCTGGCGATGACCGACTCGCTCGGCTTCCAGAACACCTATGCCTTCGGCATGCGCGTCGAGCGCGCGCAGGCGCTTGGCATCGCATCGATGTCGGATCTGGCACGGCATCCATCGCTCAAGATCGGGCTGAGCAACGAATTCATGCAGCGCGCCGATGGCTGGCCGGGCGTGCGCGCCGCCTATGCACTGCCGCAGACCGCGACCGGACTGGATCACGATCTGGCCTACCGCGCGCTGCAGAGCGGAGCGATCGAGGTCACCGATCTGTACAGCACCGATGCGGAAATTCCGTATTACCGGCTGCAGGTGCTGCGCGACGACCGCCATTACTTTCCCGATTACCAGGCGGTATTCCTGTATCGCAAGGACCTGGCGCAGCGCTCACCGGCGATGCTCAAGGCATTGCAGGGGCTGCAGGGGCGCATCGACGAGGCGACCATGCAGCGGCTCAACGCACAGGTGAAGCTGGAGCGTCAGTCCGAGGCGGCGGTGGCTGCGCAGTGGCTGGGCGTTGCGCCGGCATCGGCAGCCGACTCGCGTGTGGCGCGTCTGCTGCGGCATACGCGCGAGCATCTGGCCCTGGTCGGCATCTCGCTGGGCTTTGCCTTGCTGATCGCGTTGCCGCTGGGCGTGCTGGCGGCCCGGCGGCCGCGGCTCGGGCAGGTGGTGCTGTCGTTGACCGGCGTGCTGCAGACCTTGCCGTCGCTGGCAGTGTTCGTCTTCATGATTCCGTTGTTCGGCATCGGCGCCAAACCGGCGATTGCCGCGTTGTTTCTCTACAGCCTGCTGCCAATCGTGCGCAACACGCATGCCGGGCTGACCTCGATCCCGCGCGAGTTGCGCCAGACCGCCGAGGCGATCGGGCTGCCGGCATGGACGCGCCTGTGGCGGGTGGAACTGCCGCTGGCGCGTCGCACCATCGTGGCCGGCATCCAGACCGCGGCCGTGATCAACGTGGGCACCGCCACGCTGGGCGCCTTGATCGGCGCAGGCGGCTACGGCCAACCGATCCTCACCGGCATCCGCCTGGACGACATCGGCCTGATCCTGGAAGGCGCGATTCCTGCGGCGGTGCTTGCGCTGATTGTGCAGGCGGTGTTCGAAGGCCTGGAGCGCTGGGTCACGCCGCGTGGGCTGCGCATCCGCCAGCGCGGCTGAGCCCGTAGGAGCGGACCCGGCCGCGACGGGGCGCTATCGGGTAAGCCCAATCGCGGCCTGGTCCGCTCCTACGGTTAGGCGGTTGGCAGCGCTGCGATCAGGGCTGAGAGCGCATCTTCGGTGACATTGAGGTGCGGTGCGATACGCAAACGTCCGTGTCGGCGTGTGCAGATCGCCCCGCGCGCGACGAACGCCGTCGCCACCGCATCCAGCCGGTTTGCTGGCGGCTGCAACGCGGTCAGATGCGCCGCGTGGGCGGGCATGCACCAGTTGCCCAGACCGCGTGCCTGCAGCGCCGCATCCCAACGCGCGGTGAGCGCGCCCAGCGCCTGCGCGATGCGCGCCGGTTGCCAGGCAGCGACCTGCTGCAAGGCCACCGTCGCCATCGCAATCCGCAATGGATCGGCAACGCCGCCGGCATCGAACCGGCGCGCACCGCTGCGATAGGACGGCGCCTGGGCGACCGGAAATTCCCAGCTGCTGCCGGCATCGCGGCCGATCCAGTGTTCTTCGATCGGCACGCCGTGCACCCGCCATTGCGGGGCCACCCACAGCCAGGCCAGCCCCATCGGGCCCAGCAGCCATTTGTGGCCGACGCTGACCACGAAGTCCGGCCGCCAGCGCGGCAGGTCGGTCGGCAGCACGCCCAGGCTCTGGCTCAGATCCAGCACCAGCGCCGCACCGCGTGCGTGCACCGCGGCGCTGATGCGGTCCAGATCGAGCTGTCGTCCATCCAGCCAGTACGCATGCGGCAAGGTGACGATGCGCAATGCCGATGTCTGGGCAATGGCCTGCAGCACCGCTGCGGTCAAGGCATCGCCACCGGCCGTGGACACCGCCACGATGTGCGCACCCACCTCGGCACAGCGGCGTTGCCAGATCAGCAGGTTCGAGGGGAACTGGCCTTCCAGCAGCAGCACCGCCTCGCCGCGTTGCAGCGGCAGGTTGCGTGCGGCAGTCGCCAGGCCGTGCGCGGCCGAGGGCAGCATCGCCACGCCGTCGGCATCGGCGTCGAACAGGCCTGCAGCGAGCATGCGCAAACGCTCGATGTCCTGCAGCCAGGCATCGAACGGCAGCTGCCACGGGGTGGCGAGCGCATCCACCGCCTGATGCGCGACCGCTTGCACCGCGCGCAGCAGCGGGCCGCGCGAGGCGGCATCCAGATAAGTGATGTCGGCAGGTAACGCAAATGCCTGCTGGCGGTGTTCCCATTCGACGGGCGCGGGGAGCAGGCTGGACAGAGAAAAAGAAGGCATGGCGACAGCTTACCGCTGGCTGCCACGCTGCCGACACGGCGCGTTCACAGGCGCTCCTCAAGCATATGGCGATGTCTGCACTCTCATCTCTGCTGGGCCACCACCAGCAACAGCAGCTGACGCTGCTGGAACGCTACGCGCAGACCCGCGCGCTGAGCGATCGCCTCGCCGCACCCCTGAGCGCTGAAGACGCAATGGTGCAGAGCATGCCCGACGCCAGCCCCAGCAAATGGCATCTGGCGCACACCACCTGGTTTTTCGAACGCTTCGTGCTGCAGGCCGATCCGGCCTACCGTGTGTTCGACCCGGCCTGGGATTTCCTGTTCAACAGCTACTACCAGAGCGTGGGCCCGATGCACGCGCGCGCGCGTCGCGGGGTGTTGTCGCGACCGTCGTTGCAGCAGGTGCGCGACTACCGGGCCGCGGTCGATACGCAGATGCAGCAGCGCCTGCGTGATGGGGTGTTGGATGCGCAGGCTTGCACCATCGTGCAGCTCGGCATCCAGCACGAGCAGCAGCACCAGGAATTGCTGTTGACCGACATCAAGCACGCGCTGTGGAGCAATCCGCTGCAGCCGGCCTATCGCGATTCCCCGGCATCGCCTGCCGCAGCCGCCAGCACGCTGCGCTGGCAGGCACGCGACGAACAGATCGTGGAGATCGGCGCAGCGGCATGGCCGCAGGCCGATGCCTTCGCCTACGACAACGAGTCGCCGCGTCATCGCGTGCTGGTCGGTGCGCATGCGTTGGCGCATCGGGTGGTCAGCAACGCCGAGTTCCAGCAGTTCATCGACGCCGGTGGCTACCGCAGCGCCGGTGCCTGGCTCAGCGATGGCTGGGCGATGGTGCAGGCGCAAGGCTGGCAGCACCCGCTGTATTGGGACGCGGACGGACGCGAATTCACCCTGGATGGCTGGCGCCCACGCGACGCGCACGCGCCGGTATGCCACCTGAGCCTGTTCGAAGCCGATGCGTTCGCGCGCTGGGCCGGCGCGCGCCTGCCCACCGAAGCCGAGTGGGAACAGGCCGCCACCGGTGTGCCGGTGCAGGGCAATTTCGTCGATAGCGACGCCTTGCATCCGCGCGGCGCCGACGCGGTGGATACCGGCCTGCAGCAGTTGTTCGGCGATGTCTGGGAATGGACCGGCAGCGCCTACCTGCCGTATCCCGGCTTTGCGCCGTGGCCCGGGTCGCTAGGCGAATACAACGGCAAATTCATGAATGCGCAATGGGTGCTGCGCGGTGGCAGCTGTGCCACGCCGGCCAGCCACGTCCGCGCCAGTTACCGCAACTTTTTTCCCTCCGATGCGCGTTGGCAGTTTGCCGGCGTGCGCCTTGCCAAGGATCTGCCTTGAACGCCGCCGCCCATGCCATGCAACGCGCGCACGCCGCGCTGACCGACCTGCGCCCGCAACCGGACGACATCACCGCCGACGCGCTGGCCGGGCTGCAGCAAACGCCCAAGACGCTGCCGTCGAAGTATTTCTACGATGCGCACGGCTCGCAGCTGTTCGAGGCGATCACCCGGCAGCCGGAGTACTACCTCACCGGCACCGAACTGGCCTTGCTAGAGGCCAGCATGGCCTCGATCGCGCAGGCGATCGGCGCTGGCGTGCACGTGGTCGAATACGGCAGCGGCAGCGGGCGCAAGACCGAATTGCTGCTGCAGGGCCTGCGCGATGTGGTGGCCTACACGCCGCTGGAAATCTCGCGCACTGCCTTGCTTGAGAGCACCGCGCGGCTGGCGCAGCAGTTCCCGCAGATCCAGATGCTGCCGGTATGCACCGACTTCACCAAGCCGCTGCAGCTGCCGCAGGCGCAGCGCCCGGCGCGCCGGCATCTGGTGTTCTTCCCCGGTTCGACGCTGGGCAATTTCACCGATGATGCCGCCATCGAGTTGCTCGATGCGATGCGCCAGACCATGGGCAGCGACGGGTGCGCCCTGATTGGCATCGATCTGGACAAGGATGCCGGCCTGATCGAGGCCGCCTACAACGATGCGGCCGGCGTCACTGCCGAGTTCACCTTGAACCTGCTGGCGCGGCTCAACCGCGAGATCGGCAGCGACTTCGATCTGGACGGCTTCCGCCACCACGCGGTGTATGCGCGCGAGCGCGGCCGCATCGAAACCTTCCTGATCAGCCAGCGCGCCCAGCGCGTGCAGGTGGGCGGCAAGGCATTCGAGTTCGCCGAAGGCGAGGCGATGCAGGTCGAATACAGCTACAAGTACACCGACGCACGCTTTGCCGAACTTGCCGCCGCTGCGGGGCTGAAAGTCACTCACGGCTGGAACGATGCCAAGGACTGGTTCGGCCTGCGCGTGTTGCGCCCGCTCTGAGTTCTGGCGTCTGGCGTGCAACGGATCGACGACGCGCAGATCGTCGCGACCATCCGCGCGCTGCTGGCGCGCCGGCTGCCGGAGCAATCGATCTGCCCGTCCGAGGTCGCCCGCGCGCTCAGCGGGGACGAAGCGCGCTGGCGCGCGCTGATGCCGCAGATCCGCAGCGTTGCCGCTGATCTGGCCGGCAGCGACGTGGTGCAGATCACCCAACGTGGCGAAGTGGTCGATGTGCGAACTGTGCGTGGGCCGGTTCGCCTGAGGCGCGGCCGGCATTTCGAATGACGGGTGGGGCGCTGCGTGCGCAGCGCCGCTCGCGTGCGCGGCAGGAGTGCCTTTGCGAGCCGATCGTGACGCCGGCAGCCCATCGCCCCATCCGGCACTGATCGCCGTCATGCGGCAGCGCGATCAGTCGCCGCCGCAGCGGTCGTTGCGCGGCATCTGTGCCACGACACATCAGCCCGTCACTGCCGCACTACCGGCAACGCCCCATCATCAGCGCGCAACGCTTTAACGCTGCAACGCCGCTCAGCCAGACCTACGCCGCCTGCACCACATGCAGGGCCTTGGGATTGCGCCACTGCACCAGCAGCGCCGCTTCGCGTGCCTTGGCTTCTTCCAGATGCGCGTGCTTGATATGCCCATAGCCGCGGATGTGCTCGGGAATGCTGGCGATCTGCGCGGCCAGGCCGACGTTGTCGGCATCCAGCCGTTGCAGCAGCGTGTCCACTGTCGCCACGTAATCGGCAATCAGCTGACGCTCGCCACGCCGTTCGGCGCTGTAGCCGAACACATCCAGCTTGCCGCCGCGCAGGAACTTCAGTCGCGCCAGCAGCTTGAAGGCAGTGAACATCCACGGCCCGTATTCGCGCTTGATCGCGTGGCCGTGCGCATCCTTCCTGGCCAACAGCGGCGGTGCCAGGTGGAAGCGCAGCGTGTAGTCGCCGTCGAACTGCTGCTGCAGCCGGCGCTGGAAGTCGCCACGCGTATACAGCCGCGCCACCTCGTATTCGTCCTTGTAGGCCATCAGCTTGAAGAAGTAACGCGCCACCGCCTCGCTCAACGCGCTGCTGCCGGGCGCCTGTTGCGCTTCGTGCGTGCGCACGCGCTCGACCAGGCTGCGATAGCGCTGTGCGTAGGCGGCATCCTGGTAGTCGGTCAGAAACGCAACGCGCCGCGCGATGGCTTCGTCCAGCGACTGCGCCAGCTGCTCGTCGTCGAGCGGATGCGTAGGCGCATCGACATCGCCATGCAGCGTGTTGCCGTCGCTCTGCGCCAGCGCATGCGGTGCGGTCTGCCCGCCAAGATCGTGTTCTTCCCAGCTGCCCGGTGCGCGCGCTGGCGGCGTATCGCCCTGTGCATGCGCACGCTCGCCACCCTTGCCCAACCCCGCTGCCTGCTGCACCGCCGGCAGATCGATCGCGGCCAGGCGCCCCCACGCAAACGCCTGCTGGTTCATCGCCACCGCCGCGCCATTGAGCTCGATCGCGCGCATCAGCGCGGCGTGCGACAACGGCACCAGCCCGTGTTGCCAGGCATAGCCAAGCACGAACAGGTTGCTGGCGATCGCATCGCCCAGCAGTGCGGTGGCCAGTTGCGTGGCATCCAGCAACAGCGGCTCCTGGCCGCCCAATGCGGTGCGCACGCCGGCAATGATCTCGGCGGCGGGGAACTGCAGATCCGGCTGGGTGGTGAAGTTGCCCGGCATCGCTTCGTAGGTGTTGAGCACCACCTGGGTGCGGCCGTCGCGCACCTTGGACAGGGCCCAATAATCGTTGACCACCACCATGTCGCAGCCCAGCACCAGATCCGCTTCGCCGGCCGCGATGCGCACCGCGTGGATATCGGCCGGTCGGCGCGCGATGCGGATATGCGTGGTCACCGCGCCGCCCTTCTGCGCCAGGCCGGTCTGGTCCAGCACCGTGGCGCCCTTGCCTTCCAGGTGCCCGGCCATGCCGAGCAATGCGCCGATGGTCACCACGCCGGTACCGCCGACGCCGGTGATCAGGATGTTCCAGGGCTGTTGCAGCGTGGTGCGTTGCGGCGGCGCGGGCAGGTTGCCCAGCAGGGCGCTGGCATCGCGCTGTTTGCCCTTGCGCGGCGCACCGCCATGCACGGTGACAAAGCTCGGGCAAAAGCCCGACACGCAGGAATAATCCTTGTTGCAATTGGATTGATCGATCTGCCGCTTGCGGCCGAATTCGGTCTCCTTGGGCAACACCGACACGCAGAAACTCTTTTCGCCGCAATCGCCGCAGCCTTCGCACACCAGCGAATTGATCATGACGCGCTTGGGCGGGTCGACCAGCTTGCCGCGCTTGCGGCGGCGGCGCTTTTCGGTGGCGCAGGTCTGGTCGTAGATCAGGATCGATACGCCCTTGATCGTGCGCAACTGCTGCTGCACCGCATCCAGTTCGCTGCGATCGTGGAACGTCACCTCGCTGGGGAAGCGCTCGCGCCGGCGCGTCCATTTGCCGATGTCGTCGCTGACCACCGCGATGGTGTGGATGCCTTCGGCGCGCAGCTGCTGCGCGATGTCCGGCACGGTGAGCGTGCCGTCCACCGGCTGGCCGCCGGTCATCGCCACCGCATCGTTGTAGAGGATCTTGTAGGTGATGTTGACGCCGCTGGCGACCGATTGCCGGATCGCCAGCGAGCCGCTGTGGAAATAGGTGCCGTCGCCCAGGTTCTGGAACACGTGCGGCGTTTCGGTGAACGGCGCCTGCCCCGACCAGGTCACGCCTTCCCCGCCCATATGGGTGAAGGTGTCGGTGGAGCGGTTCATCCAGGTCACCATGTAATGGCAACCGATGCCGCCCAGCGCACGCGAGCCTTCCGGCACCGCGGTGGAGGTGTTGTGCGGGCAGCCGGAGCAGTAATGCGGCACGCGCGGGAACAGCGCGCGCGGCAAGGCCATTTCGGCCTCCTTGCTGTCCATCCAGCGCAGCCGCTGTTCGATCGACTCGGTCATCGCGCTGGACGGCAGTGCAAAGCGCTGGATGCGCTTGCCGATCACCGCCGCGATCGTGGCCGGAGTCAACTCGCCGGTGGACGGCAGGATCCATTCGCCTTGCTCGTCGTACTTGCCGACGATGCTCGGCCGCGCACCGGCGCTGGCCGGCCAGTTGTAGAACAGCTCCTTCATCTGGCGCTCGATGAAGGCCTTTTTCTCTTCCACCACCACGATGTCGTCGAGCCCGCGCGCGAACGCGCTGATGCCCACCGGCTCCAGTGGCCAGGTCATGCCGACCTTGTACACGCGGATGCCGATCTGCGCGCAGGCCTGCGCATCCAGGCCCAGGTATTCCAGCGCCTGCAGCACGTCCAGATAGCTCTTGCCGGTGGTGACGATGCCCAGCCGCGCATGCGGCGAATCCAGCACCAGCTTGTCGATCTGGTTGGCGCGTGCAAATGCCTGTGCGGCGGCGATCGCATAGCGGTGCAGGCGCATTTCCTGATCCACCGGCGGGTCCGGCCAGCGGATGCTCAGGCCGCCCGGCGGCAGCGCAAAATCCTCCGGCAGCACGATGCTGCGTGCGAACGGATCCACATCCACCGAGGCCGACGACTCCACCGTCTCGGCAATGGTCTTGAAGCCGACCCAGCGCCCGGTATAGCGGCTCATCGCCCAACCGAGCAGGCCCATGTCCAGGATGTCCTGCACCCCGGCCGGGTTGAGGATCGGCATCATCGCGCTGACGAATTCTTCTTCCGAGCCGTGCGGCAGGGTGGAGCTGCGGCAGGCATGGTCGTCGGCGGCCAGTGCCAGCACGCCGCCATACGGCGAGGTGCCGGCGGCGTTGCCATGCTTGAACACATCGCCGCTGCGGTCCACGCCTGGGCCCTTGCCGTACCACATGCCGTAGACGCCCTGCACCTTGGCACCGGGGAACAGGTTGGTCTGCTGGGTGCCCCAGACCATGGTGGCGGCCAGGTCTTCGTTGAGGCCGGGGGTGAAGGTCACCCTGGCCGCGTCCAGATGCTTGCGCGCACGCCACAGCTCCAGGTCGAAACCGCCCAGCGGGCTGCCGCGATAGCCGCTGATGAAGCCGGCAGTCGCAAGGCCGGCGGCGTCATCGCGCAGGCGTTGCATCAACGGCAGCCGCACCAGCGCCTGCACACCGGACAAGTAGATGCGCCCATCGGCACGCGTGTACTTGTGCTCCAGCGTGTAATCCGCATCCACCTGGCCGAGCTCCGGCGTATTGGCAGAGTCGGGAGAAGAGAGTGCAGCAGTACTGGTCATGGCGTGCCCGGAAAGGGTGGCTGGGACCCGGTGCGTGTCATCTGAAACCAATGACCCGCCCGACGGATTCCAAAACGGCGGTGCAAAGTGTAACAGTCGCTCTTCACGCGCCCGTTGCATGCGGATGCACAGCCGTCGCGCTGCGGTTACGATGGGGACGGGAAGGATCGTTTGCTGTCAGGGGATAAAGCCAGTGAAAAGGAAATACGCATGGGCCGCGATGTTGGCCCTGCTCGGGGGCGTGTGGTCGATGGCGCAGGCGCAGAACCTGCCCAAGCCCAAGGAGTTCTATTTCGACGAAGATCGCGGCACCACCAAGGCCGTGGTCGCGGTGCAGGGGCAGGGCGATGCGGTGGTCGACCGCCTGGCGGCGATGGTGCAGCGTGACGCCCGCGCGGCCGAGCCGCGCGCGCAGCTCGCCTCGCTGGCCTATGCCGGTGGACGCACGCAGTTGGGCGACGAGCTCTACCAGGGTGCCCTGGGGCTGGTCTCCAACGGCAGCCAGCAATACCGCGCCATCACCTGGAACTACGGCTGGGATCTGTTGCGCGCCGACCAGCCCGACAAGGCCTTGCAGCAGTGGGCCAGCCTGGCCAACGGCCGTCCGGCCGCGCCGGCCTGGTTGCCGACCACTGCGGCGCTGGCGCTATGGCGCACCGGGCGTAAGCAGGAAGCGGTCGAGTGGTATGCCGCTGCAGTGCGCACCTGGCCGGATCGCTGGAGCAGCACCGCCAGCTACGCCACCCTGCTGCCGGATTGGCGCGAGGCCGAACGCGCCAGCCTGGCCGATGTCTTTGCGGCATGGCAGGCCAACCCGCCGGCGTTTCCGTAACTCGGCGGCGGCGCGCTGCAGAAAGCCCCGCAGCGCGTCGCTGTGCATCACGTCGCACGCCGTTTTGCGGCCGGCGCCAGCGGGCAACGCAGCCACCGCTCCAAGTCGATTGCTTCGGGTGTCGTGCTTCGAAGGATTGGTCAACGCTGATGGATCAGTTGTAGAGCGGATGATCTGCGGCTTGGCTGCAGGGCCCTTGCCCGCCCACCATCGCAGGACACGCCGCAAGTACGTCCATGTAGGCTCTTACGCGACATCCATGCCGCGTAAGGTCCCGCGACGGTGGGCGGGCAAGGACCTGTCGAGATGGTCGGTCTTTTGAAGCAGTCGCCCGTGCGATAGCTCAATCGTAGAGCGGTTGATCTGCGGCTTTGCTGCAGGGCCCTTGCCCGCCCACCATCGCGGGACACGCCGCAAGTACGTCCCTGTAGGCTCTTACGCGGCATCCATGCCGCGTAAGGTCCCGCGACGGTAGGCAGGCAAGGACCAGTCGAGATGGTCGGTGCACATGGTTAAGAGCAGTGCGTGATTCGCGTTGTTCGATAGTGATGGGCCGGATCCTAGAAGCGGCAAGCCTCGGCATGCCTGTCGCCAGGCGTTGAGCGAACGATCTGCGCCACGCGTGGGCACGCTCGCCGATCCAGACGGACGCCGATCCAGGCACGACGCTCACTATGCGATGCTGATTGCTGCTTTCCCACGGACCTGACCACGCCATGGCAGTGGATGCATTTGCGTTGATTCTGGCGATGTTGGGGCTGGGCCTGCTGTTCGCGCGCTTGCGGGTGCTGCCGGACAACAGCGCCGATGTACTCAATCGCATCGTGCTGTACATCTGCCTGCCAGCCTCGGTGCTGACCTATGTGCCGCGGTTGCACCTGGATGCCTCGCTGGGTGGGGTGATCGCCACCCCGTGGCTGCTGACCGCAATCATCGTGCCGCTGCTGTGGGGCTGCAGCCGCCTGTTCCGGTTCAAGCGCGAGGAATACGCCGCGCTGCTGATGTGCGTGGTGTTCACCAACTCCAGCTTCATCGGCTTTCCGATGGTGCGCGCGTTGATCGGCGATCACGCCCTGCCGTATGCGGTGGTCTACGACCAGTTCGGCACCTTCGTGCTGTTATCGACGTTCGGGCTGTATGTGCTGGCCCGCTACAGCGGCGACACTCCGCCGACCGCGAAGCTGATCCTGTTGCGCGTGCTGCGCTTCCCGCCGCTATGGGCATTGCTGTTTGCATTGACCGTGATGCCGGAACAGCCGCCGACCTGGATCGGCGCGGGCTTGAAGAGCCTGGCCGACGCGATGCTGCCGCTGGTGATGCTGGCGGTGGGCTTCTCGCTGCAGTTGCGCCTGCCTGCGGACGAACTCAAACCCTTGGCGGTGGGCCTGGCCTTCAAGTTGGCAGTGATGCCGATCCTGGCGTTGCCGCTGTCGTTGGCGCTCGGCCTGCATGGCGCGATGCTGCAGACCAACGTGCTCGAATCGGCCATGCCCACCATGATCACCGCCGCCGCGCTGGCCATCACGCATCGGCTGGCGCCGCGCCTGGCCGCAGCGATGGTCGGCTACAGCATCCTGCTGTCGCTGCTGACCCTGCCTGCATGGGCCTGGCTGTTGGCACGCCTGGTGGCTTGATAGGGCCTGGTCCGTATGAAATGCTGGCCCGCAACACTGCGCGCCCACATGGACAGGAGCAATACATGCACGGATATCGCTTGATCACCACGGCGCTGCTATGGCTTGGCAGCGTCTGCGCGGCACATTCGGCCATGGCGGCAGCGCCTGCGAGCACAGCGGCTGCGGCCAACGATCCGCTGGTGGATCAATGGGCACGCCAGGTCGGCCAGACCATGCAGGCACGCGTGCGCAGCATGGCGTCCAGCGGCGAGCCCAGGCAGCTGTATCTGGCCGGTCTGTTGTGGGTCGATGCCGAGGACGACGCGGCGTCGGCCGCAGACGGAGGCTATGCCCCCATCCAGCGGGTCTGGCTGCAGCGTGCCCTGGACGCGCGGCCGCGCGACCCGTTGGTGGCGCGCATGGAAGCCGCCGGTTGCGCACCTGCGTTGCGCTGTGACCCAGGCGCTGCGCTGGCTTTCCTGGAGCAGGCCGATGCCGGCAACTCCAGTGTGCATCTGCGTGCCTATACGGCTGCGCAGCGCCGCGGCGACCAGGCGGCTGCCGAGCGCGCCTGGCAGGCGGCCGTGCAGTCCGATCATTTCGACAGCGGTGCGCTGGCACTCGGCAAGGCTCTGCATGCCAGCTACGACGGCGTGCAATGGCCATCGCTGGCCTCGGTCAGCTTGCGCGCGCAACTCGACGCGCAAGGCATGCCCTCCACGGGCGCGGGCATGGCGGCGATGTTCGTGATGGGTGCCTGGTCTGCACATGCACTTCCGGCGCTGGGCGATCTGATGCGGCGCTGCAGCCCCACCGTTGCCACGCCCGCGTTACGCGACGAGTGCATGGCGGTGCTGAACAACGTGGCCAATGACGAGTCCACCTTGGCCACCGCCATGATCGGCAGCAGAGGCATGGCGGCACTGAGCAGCGGCGCCGATGCCACGCGCTGGCAGGCGCGGGTGCGGGAACTGCAGTGGCTGCAGCAGCAGGAGCAGCCCCGCGCGTCCACCGTCGATGGCATGTCCGACAAGTTGGAGGCCGTCCTGACGCAGGGCGAAGTGCCGGCGTTGCGTGCGCGGTTACAGCGTCAAGGCCTTGCAGTGCAGCCGCCAGCGGGTTGGCAGCCGGGCGCACCGGGCCACCAGACCCGCTGAGCCGCTTGGCCGGCGCATGTCACGGCGGCCATCCGCCAGCGGACGATGCTGCAGTGCGAGAGCGATCACCGGTGGACGTTTAACGCCTTTCGACTACTTCCTCACTTCGTCGCGGTGTACGCTGCCGGCTTGCTCCCGGAAGCGAGGCGTGCATGAAGACAGTCCTGGTGGCCGGCTCCAAAGGCGGCGTCGGCAAGACCACGATCGCCACCAATCTGGCCGCGCATGCGGCCTTGCAGGGCCAGCGCACCGTGCTGGCGGACGCCGATCCGCAAGGCTCGTCCACGCGCTGGGCGCAGCGTCGCGCCAGCCTGGAAAGTGCGGTGTTGCCGATCGACGCCACCCGCCGGCGCAACTGGCAGGCCGCGGTGCCCGATGGCACCGACCAGCTGGTCATCGATGCCCCGGCCGGTGCGATGGCCGATGACCTGAGCGGCTTCCTCGACCACGTCGATGCCATCGTGGTGCCGGTATTGTCCTCGGCGCTGGATATCGAAGCGGTGGTCGGATTCCTCAACACGCTGGCCAAGGTGCCGCGCGTGCATCAGCGCAAATTGCCGGTGGGCCTGGTGCTCAACCGCGCCCGTCCCTGGACCCAGACCTCGCAGCAAGCTGCCGAGATGATTGGCGCCTGGCCCTATCCCCTGGTAACCCAGCTGCGCGACACCCAGGCCTATGTGGTGATGGCCGGGTTGGGGCGCAGCCTGTTCGATTACCGCTCGGCGCAGGTGCGCGACCATCAACAGGACTGGGAGCCGCTGTTCAAGTGGCTCAAGAAGTCCTAGACCGGAGTGTTTTCATGCGCGAACTGATACTGCTGCGACACGCCCACGCCGAGCCGGCCGATACCGGCCAGGCCGATCTGGATCGCCCGTTGTCTCCGCACGGCATCGCCGAGGCCGAATCTGCCGGCCGCTGGCTGCGCGAGCAGCGCCTGGTGCCCGACCGCGTGCTGTGCTCGCCGGCGCGACGTGCGCGCGAGACGCTGGAAGCGGTGCTGGAACTCACCGGCTACATCGAACAACGCCTGGACGAGCGGATCTACGACGCCACGCCGGGCACCCTGGCCAGCCTGGTGGACGAACACCGCGATGCCGAGCGCCTGCTGCTGGTCGGCCACAACCCGGGCCTGGAACGGCTGGCCGCCTTGATGCACAGCGGCCAGACCGGCGACTACCGCGGCATGCCGACCGCCGCGATCGCCCTGCTGGCACTGCCGCTGGATGCGGCCATCGAACCGGGCATCGCCCGCCTGACCGCCTTCTGGTGGCCTTGATCCGTGTCATCGTCGCTGCGCTGGTTTGCCTGGCTCGCGCTCTGGGTCGCTCTTCCCTGCATGGCGCAGCAGAAGCTGCATTCCATCGATCCAGTGCAATCGCGCTTCGGGTTCGAGATCAGGACGCGCTTCGGCATGAAGATCGAGGGGTTCTTCCCGCGCTTTCGGGGTGAATTGGCGGAATTGCCCGACGGGCGCCAGCAGGTGCGCTTCCGTCTGGATGCCACGCAGGTGGAAATTCCGGGCAAGGACCGCTACACGGCGTGGATGCGCGGCGAGGATTTTTTCGACGTCGCGCAGTATCCGGTGGTGGAATTCGAGTCGTTTCCCTATACCGCGGAGGTGGTGAAGAAGGGCGGCGACATCACCGGCAACCTGACCATTCGCGGAATCACCCACGTCGAGACCCTGCACGTGGTGCCGGCTGAATGCGCGCGGCCGGGCTATGATTGCGATGTAATCAGTCGAGGTACGGTCCTGCGTGGACGTTACGGAATGAATGCGTGGCAGATGGCCCTGGGTGACAGGGTGACGTTCATTCTGCGTGGGCGGTTGCAGGAGGCGCGGCGCCCGTGAGGTTCCTGTTGAGGGTGCTTGTGCTGGCAACGCTGTTGCTCGGCACCGGATGCGCCGGCCTGTCGCAAATCGAACGCAACCGTGCCGCCGGGGTGGCGGCCGCTGCCCGCAGCACCGTGGTCAGCTGCACGCAGGCCAATCGTTGCGCCCAGCTCTCGCCGCTGCGCGCGCTGGGCGGCGAGGCGATCACCGCCTCCACGCCGGCCGCGCCGCGGCATTACGCCACCATCGTCGATCACGGCGAAGAATCGCTGGTGGCGCGGCTCAACCTGATCCGCAGCGCCACCCGCAGCATCGACCTGCAGACCTACATCTTCGACAAGGACGACAGCGCGCGGATGGTGCTGGATGCGTTGACCGATGCGGCGCAGCGCGGGGTCAAGGTGCGCATCCTGATCGATCAGCTCTCGGCGATCGCCGATCTGCAGATTCTCGGTGCGCTGGCCAGCACCCATGAAAACCTGCAGCTGCGCATCTACAACCCGACCTTCGGCAAGGTCAAACTCAATTACTTCGATTATGCCGGCAGCGTGGTGTGCTGTTTCCGCCGCTTCAACCAGCGCATGCACAACAAGCTGCTGGTGGTGGACGACGTGCTCGGCGTGGTCGGCGGGCGCAATTACCAGGACGACTATTACGACTGGGACAGCGAGTACAACTTCCGCGACCGCGACGTGATCCTGGCCGGGCCGGAAGTGCGCGCGATGGCGGCCAATTTCGATGCGTTCTGGCGTGCGCGCCGCAGCGTGCCGGCCGAACGTCTGAACGATGTCGGGCGCCTGCTGCTGGAGCAGGGCGCGCCCAAGATGCCGCCGGCCACGTTCCGCCGCCCCGATCGGGTGGAGCGGGTCGATCAGGAGGCGCGCGATCCGCAGTTCGTGCGCGATGCGTTCGTGACCCCGGCCATGCCGGTGCAGCGCGTGCTGTATGTGGCCGATCTGCCGCAGAAGCACCGCAAGGAGCACGCCGCCAAGGCGGTGTCCACCGCGCCCGAGCTGGACGGCCTGATTGCCGGCGCGCAGCAGGAAGTGCTGCTGCAGACGCCGTATCTGGTGCTGTCCGACGAGGCGCAGGCGATCTTCCGCGCATTGCGCCAGCGCCCGCAACCGCCGCGGATCGTGGTGTCGACCAATAGCCTGGCCGCCACCGACAACCCGATCGTGTATGCGCTGTCGTACAAGTTCAAACGCCGCAACATGCGCGAGCTGGGCTTCAACGTCTACGAATTCAAGCCGTTCCCGCTGAACGCGCCGGTGGAGTACGCCAACCTGGTGCCCGATCCGCTCAACCCCGCGGCGGCCGAGCCGGCCGAAGACGATGGTCGGGTCAACCGGGTGATCGGCGGCAGTGCGGCCGGCAACGCCATGCGTGGCAGTGGTGGCGGTGGCGGTGGCACGGCCGGCACTGCGATCCGCGGCAGCGGGGGTGGCGCAGGCCGTGCGCCCGGCGGCAGCGAGGTCGATCGGCGCGTGCTGCGCACCGAGACACGGCCCTCGTTCCTGGGCACGCGCGCGGTCAACAAGCCGCTGCCGGTGACCCGTGCCGGTGCGCGCATGGGCCTGCATGCCAAGTCGTTGGTGGTGGACCGCCGCATCGGCGTGATCGGCACGCACAACTTCGATCCGCGCAGCGAGAACTACAACACCGAAGCGGCGGTGGTGATCGACGATGCGCGCTTTGCGCAGGCGCTGGCGGCCAGCATCGAGCGCGACATGGCCCCGGAAAACGCCTGGACCGTGGCCCCGCGCGAAAAGCCGCCGGTGCTGAGCGGATTGAACTACAGCGTGGGCAAGGTGTCCGAAGCCTTGCCGGTGCTGGATTTCTGGCCCTGGCGCTACGCCACCAATTACGAGTTCCAGCCGGGGCCGGGTTGCCCGTTCCCGCTCAAGCGCCAGGACCCGCAGTTCCGGCAGTGCTATGTGGCGGTAGGCGATTTCCCCGAGGTCAACGTCGGCCCGAAGTGGCTGCTGGTGCGGATGCTGACCGCCTTCGGTGCAGGATTGGTGCCGATCCTCTGATCGCAGCGGCGTGTCGACCCGGGCCGGCATCGAGACGTCTCGAGGCAGCCGGTGCATCGTGGAGTGCCGCACCGCTGCAATAGCGCGGTGCGCTGCAGTAGATGGGCGGCGCGCCACACACCGCCATCCGCCGAAGTCACCATCGCGGCCTGGCGTGCAGCGCCAGCCAAAGGCAGTTGCATCAGACCCCAGCGCCGCAGATGCTGTCCCGATTCCCGATTCCCGATTCCCGATTCCCGATTCCCCCAATCCCCAATCCCAGCCTATGACCTTCCGCGAACCCGTCGACCTGGCCGCCCTCAACGCCTCCAGCCGTGACACCCTGATCGAACATCTGGGCATCGTGTTCACCGCCGCCGGCGACGACTGGTTGAGCGCCACCATGCCGGTGGATGCGCGCACCAAGCAGCCGTATGGCCTGCTGCACGGTGGTGCGTCGGTGGTGCTGGCCGAAACCCTGGGCAGTAGCGCCGGCAACCTGTGCGTGGATATGACCGCGCAGATGTGCGTCGGGCTGGAGATCAATGCCAATCACCTGCGCGCCGCCACCGATGGCCTGGTCACCGGCACCGCGCGCGCGGTGCATGTGGGGCGCAGCACCCAGGTCTGGGACATCACCATCGAAAATCCGGCCGGCAAGCGCGTCTGCGTCTCGCGGCTGACCCTGGCCGTGGTCCCGCGCAGCAATGGCTGAGCACGCCGTGCAAGTGCATGGGTGGAACAGCGCCACCCGCTGCGGGCACTGCGCGCAGGCCACGCTGCTGTCACAATAGTTGCGCTTCCTTCCCCTGGTACCGGTCCCGTTCCGTCAATGAGCGAGTCATCCCTGGACGCCACGCGCGACGCTGGCAGCGTGCTGCGTTGGTTCCGGTACCTGTATCGGGTGCCGTTGTTGCTGATGCATCTGAGCATCTGCCTGCCGATCACCATGCTGTGCGTGGTGGCGCCGCCGCTGGCGCGCATCCGTACCGGGCGCGACGACACCCTGGACGAGCTGATGATCCGTTGGTGGCAGGGCAACCTGATGCGCATCTTCGGCTTCCGCCTGCGGCGCTTCGGCACCCCGCTGCCGGGCGCGACCCTGTTCGTGGCCAACCACGTCAGCTGGGTCGACATCTCGATGCTGCACAGCCAGCGCGTCATGGGCTTTGTGGCCAAGCGCGAGATCGCCGGCTGGCCACTGGTCGGCTGGCTGGCGACCAAGGGCCAGACCATCTTCCATCAGCGCGGCAATACCGAATCGCTGGGCGGGGTGCTGCAGGAAATGCTGCTGCGCCTGCGCAGCGGCAAGCCGGTGGGCGTGTTCCCCGAAGGCCGCACCCGTGGCGGTACCGAAGTCGGCCCGTTCCACGCACGCATCTTCCAGGCCGCGGTCGAGGCCGGCGTGCCGGTGCAGCCGGTGGCACTGCGCTACGGCGAGCGCGGCAATGCGCAGGCAGTGGTGGCGTTCGGCGAGCGCGAGAGTTTCTTCGCCAATATCGTGCGTCTGCTCGGTGAGCCGTCGCGGCTGGCCGAGGTGCATTTTCTCGAGCCGATCCGCGCGCTGGATATCGAAGGACGCCGCCGCCTGGCCGATACCTCGCGGCAACGCATCATTGCGGCAATGGAGTCCTGAGCCGACGATGCAAGCGCTCATCACCCCTGCGGCCTGCACCCCCTTGTCTGGCCCGATGAGCGCATGAACGCCTCCGACTATCTGCCGCCGCGCTGGCTGCGCAATCCGCATGTGCAATCGGTGCTGGGCAGCAGCGCCTTGCGCCGGCTCCGTAGCCGCCAGTTGCTGGCCGCCAGCGGCGCGGTCACCAGCGAACACATTCTCGACGGCGGCGACGGCGTGCGCCTGCAGGGCTGGATGAGCATCCCACCCGGCGATGCACCGGTGCGCGGCACGGTGCTGCTGCTGCACGGCTGGGAAGGCAGCGCTGACTCCAATTACATGCGACTGACAGCCGCGCGCCTGCTCGGCCTGGGCTATCAGGTGTTCCGGCTGAATTTCCGCGACCACGGCGGCACGCACCACCTCAACGTGGACCTGTTCCACTCCGATCGCATCGAGGAAGTGGTCAATGCGGCGGGCGATCTGTGGCGGCGGTTTCCCGCGCCGCAGCTGCTGGCGGCGGGCTATTCGCTGGGCGGCAATTTCGCATTGCGGCTGGCGCTGCGGGCACCGGCGGCCGGGCTGCCGCTGGCGCGCGTGGCGGCGGTGTGCCCGTTGCTGGATCCGGCGGCGACGATGCTGCAGCTGGAGAAGGGCCCGCAGTTCTACGATTGGTATTTCCGCCGCAAATGGCGCGAGTCGCTGCTGCGCAAGCGCAAGCTGTTCCCCGATCAGCACGGCTACGACGACGCCACGCTGGCGCTGGACATGCGCGGGTTGATGGCCTGGCTGGCCGAGCAGCACACCGGGCATGGCTCGCTGGAAGCGTATTTCGACAGTTATTCGATCGCCGGCGAGCGCCTGGCCGGCCTGCAGGTGCCGGTGGACATCCTGATGGCCGAAGACGACCCGGTCATTCCGTTCGAGGATTTCGCCGCCTGGCAGCTGCCGGCGCATGCGCAGCTGGAAATCGCGCGCTGGGGCGGCCACTGCGGCTTTCTGGAAAATGCCCGCGGCGATGGTTTCGCCGAACGCTGGGTGGCCGAGCGGCTGGCGGCGCAGGCGTAGGTCGGCGCCACCCCGCGCATCGTTACAATAGGCGTTTGTCCTGGACACGCCCTCCGCCATGCAAGACGCCATTCTCCAAGCCCTGCGCCGCAATGCGGCCGACGATGCGGTGGCGCTGGCCCGCGAGTGGGTCCTCAGCGCTCCCGAAAACGCCGCCACGCATCGCTGGCTGGGCCTGGCCCTGCAGCAGCAGGGTCAACCGGCGCTGGCGCTGGCCAGCATCGAAACCGCGCTGACGCTGACGCCGGAAGATGCCGATCTGCATCTGCTGCGCGCCGGCCTGCTGCTGGCGATGCGCGAGCTGTCGGCAGCGGACGACGCGTTGTCGCGCACCACCGCGCTCGACCCCAACCAGTTCAACGCTTACGTGATGCAGGCGCATCTGGCGGTGGCGCGCGGCGATCTGGATGAGGCGCAGCGGCTGAGCCGCACTGCCGCGCGTTTGGCGCCCGAGCACCCGCAGTTGCTGGCCGTCGATGGCGTGGTGGAACTGCGCCGCGGCCAGGGCGATCGCGCGCTGTCGCTGCTGACCCGCGCCGCCGAGCAACTGCCCGACGACCCGAGGGTGATGTTCGCGCTGGGCTTTGCGTATCTGCAGAAGGAGCATTTTGCGTTTGCCGAGCGCGCCTTCGAGCGCGTGGTCGAGCTCAATCCGCCCGGCACCGCGCTACGCGCCTTCATCGCCCAACTGGCCCAGCGCCAGGGCCGCCTGGACGACGCGCTGGCCGCGATGCAGGGCGTGTTCGCCCAGCCCGGCGGCGATCTCCCGGCCATGCGCCGGCTCGCCGGCGAGATGGAATTGCAGGCCGGCCGCCCCGACCAGGCCGCCGCGCACCTGCGCCTGGCGCTGGCGCACTGGCCGGCCGACCGCCGCACCTTGCATGCCTTGCTGACCGCCTGGGAGCGGCTGGGCGCCGTGGACGATGCGCGCGACACCCTGGACGCGGCGCTGGCCACCTCGGCCAATGCGCACGACCTGTGGCTGGCGCGGCTGGCGGTGGAGCCGGTCGGCGGGCCGCAGGCGCAGGCGGTGATCGAGCGCTGGCTGCTGGCCATGCCCGAGCATCTGCCGGCACTGGAAGCGCTGATGCGCGTGCACGACATGCAGGGCCATGCCGAACAGGCGGAGATGGTGGCG
This sequence comes from Xanthomonas arboricola pv. juglandis, assembly GCF_001013475.1. Classification (GTDB taxonomy): domain Bacteria; phylum Pseudomonadota; class Gammaproteobacteria; order Xanthomonadales; family Xanthomonadaceae; genus Xanthomonas; species Xanthomonas arboricola. Next base: position 364,844 of record NZ_JZEF01000002.1, read on the forward strand.
CGCCAGATCGTGGCGGTGGAGCCGGGCCGCATCAGCGGCGAGCAGCGCATCGTCGAGGCGCTGCTGGAGCGCGACCCGCCGGCGGCGATCGCCTGCGTGCAATCGCTGATCGACTCGCTGCCCGAGCCCCAGCAGACCGTGCTGCGGCCGTGGCTGGGCAATGTGCAGGACCGCGCCGGCCAGCCCGACGCCGCCGTGGCGACCTGGATGCAGTTCCAGCGCGAACAGGCCCAGCACCGCCTGCCGTTGCCACCGCTGGCCGCCAAGCATCCGATGCAATGGCCGGAGCTGGGGACCATTCCCGAGACGGTGACGGCACGGCCGCTGTTCGTATGGGGCACACCCGGCTCGCATGTCGAACGCCTGGTCGCGGTGATGGGCGCGGCCACCCCGTTGGTGCGCGACGACCGTTATGGCAGCACGCCGCCGTCCGATGCGCTGCAGAGTTACCGCACTGTCGAGCAGCTGGCGTCCGGCGAGCTGGCGCCGATGGCGCTGGTGGAAGGCTGGAAGGCGCAACTACCGCGGCGCGGTATCGACGACGGCAACGTCATCGACTGGCTGCTGTGGTGGGACAACACCTTGCTGACCGCGCTGCGCCCGCACCTGCCCGAAGGCCGGCTGGCGATCGCGCTGCGCGACCCGCGCGACATGCTGCTGGACTGGCTGTCGGCCGGCGCGCCGGCTCCGCTGGCCGTGCAATCGCCGCAACAGGCCGCCGACTGGCTGTTGACCGCGCTGGAACAGCTCGCGGTGCTGCACGAGCGCGATCTGTATCCGCACCGGATCATCCGCCTGGACGGCATCGAGAGCGACCCGCAAGGCATTTCCACCGCGCTGGAACAGGCGTTCGGCCTGCGCTTTCCGTTGGTCGAACCGCGCGGCCCGGCCCGCCTGGCCACGGGTCGCTGGCGCAACTACCGCAACGTACTGGGCGCGCAATTCGATCTGCTCACGCTGATCGCGGTGCGCTTCGGCTACCCGCAGGACTGAGCGCCGCTCAGCACGGCTGCGCTCACTGCCCGGTGGGCGCGGCCGACGCCCGTGCGGCATGCCTTCGGCAGCGCAGCCCGCACTTCCCTGTAGGAGCGGCCCCGGCCGCGACGAGGCGTTACCGATGGACGCGGCCACCGACGATGCGTCGCCACCGAATGATGTGGCTTTACCGATAACGCCCCGTCGCGGCCAGGTCCGCTCCTACAACAGTCGGGGCAGATTGGCCGGCGAACGAATATGGCGCTCACTGCCCGGTGGGCGCGGCCGGCGCCCGGGGCGTCCTTCGGCGGCGCAGCCCGCACCACCTCGTAGGAGCGGCCCCGGCCGCGACGAGGCGTTACCGATGGACGCGGCACTGACGATGCGTCGCCACCGAATGAGGTGGCTTTACCGATACCGCCCCCGTCGCGGCCGGGTCCGCTCCTACGCTCGGTGCGGATTGGCCGGCTGAATATGGCGCTCCCTGCTACGCGCACGCGGGCGCTGCAGTGTCCACGTTGCCGATGCACGATCACGTGGCCGCGGCGTTCGCCGGCGTGGTGAACCGGCCGCGATAAACCCGGTCGGGCGCACCAGAGGGTTCCATGGCGATGGCTTCCTCTGCGGCGCGGACCCAGGCACCCTGGTCGGCCTCATTGCCCCGGAGACTCCTGCATGCGCCTGACCAGCAACAGCATCGAAAACGGCAAGCCCATCGCGGTGGAATTTGCCGCCGGAACGCCCGAGGGCTTTGCGCCCAACCGCAACCCGCATCTGGCCTGGAGCGAGGTGCCTGGCGGCACACGCTCGTTCGCGCTGCTGTGCCTGGACCCGGATGTGCCGACCGTGCCGGAAACCGTGGGCCGCGACGATGTGCAGATTCCGGTCGATCAGCCACGCACCGATTTTGTGCATTGGGCCATGGCCGATATCCCCGCCGACGTGCATGAGATCGCCGCAGGCAGCTGCAGCGATGGCTTCGTCCCCAAGGGCAAGCAGCAGCCGGCCGGCCCGGCCGGTGCGCGCCAGGGCCTGAATTCGTATACCGAATGGTTCGCCGGCAATGCCGACATGGCCGGCAATTATCTGGGCTACGACGGCCCGTACCCGCCGTTCAACGACCTGCGGGTGCACCGTTATTTCTTCCGCGTGTTTGCGCTGGACGTGGCGCAGCTCAGCCTGCCCGAGACCTTCACCGCGGCCGATGTGCTGTCGGCGATCCAGGGCCACGTGCTGGCCGAGGCGGCGTTGCACGGCACCTACACGCTGAATCCGGCGCTGCGCTGACGGCAACGAATGGTTCTGCGCCGCCGGTCAGTGGGCGCGGGGCCGGTTGTGGCCCATGGTGACCTGGTGCGTGCGGCGTCAATCGCACGATCGCCGCCACACCGGGTCAACCGTTGGCTTCGATCATCTGCTCGAGCACGTACACCGGCGCGCCGTCCGTGCCTGCGGCGGCCGGGTAGCGGGTGACCCGCAGCAGGGTGCGGATGCCGGCTTCGTGCTCGAAGCCTTCGATCTTGCCCTCGAAGACTTGCCAGGTCTGGGTGACAGGCTGCCCTGCCGCATCCTGCTCGCGCAGTTGCAGGCATTGGCGCGCCGGGTCGGACCCACATGCCACGGTGTCGGCCGCCACTTCGATCAGCAGCGTCTGGCTGGGGCCACCGTAGCGTGTGTCGGCCGTGGCGACACCGCCGAACACCAGCCGGGTGCCGTCGCTGCGGGTCAGGGTCAGCTGTGGCGAGGTCTGCGCGGTGTTCAGCGCCACCGCGAAGCGGCCGGACAGCAACTCGCTGGCGGCGCGCTCCTGGGCCATCCGCCGCGGTTGCGCGCACAGGCGTTTGCTCGACACCACCCGGCCGATCTGCAAATGCGCCTGCGCCACGCTGTAGTCGGCGCCCAATGCGTTGCAGGTCTGGCTGACCTGGATGCGGTGATCGCTGAAATCCAGCTGCAAGGGCGGTGTGCCAGCGACGAACAGGCTACCCAAGGCGGTGCCGTGCGCATCGCTGGCCTGCTGCAGCTGCCAGTGTTGCGCCCGCAACGCGGCCTGCAGTGGCGCGTTGTCGGCGGCGATTGAGCTGGTCGTGGCCGGCTCGGCGGCAGCGGCGTCGGCGCTGGATCCGGGTGCCTGCGGCGGAGTGCTCGACCCGCAGGCCGTCACGCCCGCTGCCAGCAGTGCAGGGGCAAACAACACGGCACGCATGCGGCGGCTCCCGGTGATCGATATGTCAGTGATACCGCCACCGCGCGGCCGGGGCAATGACGCAAGTCACTGCCCGGCCATGTGCCTCGCATGCCGCGCCGGCTTAGCTGGCACGACACGCGACCGCGTGGCCGTCTCAGGCCAGCGCCGGCAGCCACAGCAGCAGGGCCGCGCCCAGCACGATGCGGTAGACCGCAAACACGGTGAAGCGGTGCTTCTTGATGTAGCCCAGCAGCCACTTCACCACCACAAAGCCGGTGATGGTCGCCGCCACGAAGGCCACTGCCACATCGGCCCAGTTCTCGCTGCCGAAGCCACCTTCCTTGTACATCTCCAGCAGGGCATACCCGCTGGCCGCGAACATGGTCGGGATGCCCACCATGAACACGAAATCCGCCGCCGCCGAGCGCTTGCTCAGGCCCAGCAGCATGGCCAGGAAGATCGCCGAGGCCGAGCGCGAGGTGCCGGGGAACACACCGGCCACCACCTGCGCCAGACCGACCGCGATGGCCACTTTCCAGGTCACCACGTCGCGCTCGGGCAATTTGCCGGCAAAGTGCTCGGCCACCAGCATCCATAGCCCGCCGATCAGCAGCGCCCAGGCCACCGGATGCACGGTTTCCGGCAGCTGCCAGCCGGCCTTGCGCACGATCAGCCCGACTACCGCGGTAACCAGGAAGGCCACGCCGATCTTGAGCACGTAGTCGCGGTTGTCGCGCTGACCCAGGCCGGTGGCCAGGGTCCACAGCTTCTGCCGCAGCGCCAGGCAGATCGCCAGGATCGCGCCGGCCTGGATGACGATATTGAAGAAGTCAGAACGGCGTCCGAGCCATTGTTCGGCGATCAGCAGGTGGCCGGTGCTGGAGATCGGCAGGAATTCGGTGAGGCCTTCGAGAATGCCCAACAGCAGGGCGGAAATCAGATCGGACATCGGACTGGAGAGGGGATGGGGGAGGCGCCAGGATAGTGCATTGCGGCATGCGCCATATCGGTGCACCATGCGATTGCTTAGCACCTAAAAGGTGCTAGCTAGACGTGAGCGGCCTCAAGCGATGCAAGCAAAATCAAGGACTTGTGAAGATCCGGCGCTTGGCATGGTCCCTGCTGTAGTTCCGCTCACGAGCCACTTAACTCCTGCAGAGGTTTCTTCCGATGTCCGTGGAAAATGTTGAAAAGCTGATCAAGGACAACAAGGTCGAGTTTGTCGACCTGCGCTTCGTCGATATGCGTGGTGTACAGCAGCACATCACCTTCCCGGCCAACATCATCGAGCCGGCGCTGTTCGAAGAAGGCAAGATGTTCGACGGCAGCTCGATCGCGGGTTGGAAGGGCATCAACGAGTCGGACATGGTTCTGCTCCCGGACGCCGGCACTGCGTATCTGGATCCGTTCTTCGCCGATCCGACCATCGTGCTGACCTGCGACATCCTTGATCCGGCCACCATGCAGAGCTATGAGCGCGACCCGCGCGGCATCGCCAAGCGTGCCGAGGCTTACCTGAAGTCCTCCGGTACCGCCGACCAGGCGTTCTTCGGCCCGGAGCCGGAATTCTTCATCTTCGATTCGGTGCGTTTTGCCAACGACATGGGCCACACCTTCTTCCAGGTCGGCTCGGAAGAGGCTGCCTGGAACACCGGCGCCAAGTACGACGGCGGCAACAGCGGCTACCGTCCGGGCGTGAAGGGCGGCTACTTCCCGGTCCCGCCGACCGACACGCTGCACGACCTGCGCGCGGAAATGATCAAGACGCTGGAACAGGTCGGCATCGAGACCGAGGTGCACCACCACGAAGTGGCCACCGCCGGCCAGTGCGAGATCGGCACCAAGTTCAGCTCGCTGGTGCAGAAGGCCGACGAACTGCTGACGATGAAGTACATCATCAAGAACGTCGCCTACCGCAACGGCAAGACCGCGACCTTCATGCCCAAGCCCATCGTGGGCGACAACGGCTCGGGCATGCACGTGCACCAGTCGCTGACCAAGGGCGGCGTCAACCTGTTCTCCGGCGACGGCTACGGCGGCCTGTCGCAGATGGCGCTGTGGTACATCGGCGGCATCTTCAAGCACGCACGTGCGATCAACGCCTTCTCCAACTCCGGCACCAACAGCTACAAGCGCCTGGTCCCGGGCTTCGAGGCGCCGGTGATGCTGGCCTATTCGGCCCGCAACCGCTCGGCCTCGTGCCGCATTCCGTGGGTCACCAACCCGAAGGCGCGTCGCATCGAAATGCGCTTCCCCGATCCGTTGCAGTCCGGCTACCTGACCTTCACCGCGCTGATGATGGCCGGCCTGGACGGCATCAAGAACCAGATCGACCCGGGCGCGCCGAGCGACAAGGACCTGTACGACCTGCCGCCGGAAGAAGAGAAGCTGATCCCGCAGGTCTGCTCCAGCCTGGATCAGGCGCTGGAAGCGCTGGACAAGGACCGCGAGTTCCTCAAGGCCGGCGGTGTGATGAGCGACGACTTCATCGACGGCTACATCGCGCTGAAGATGCAGGAAGTCACCAAGTTCCGTGCTGCGACCCACCCGTTGGAGTACCAGCTGTACTACGGCAACTGAGTTCCACCGCGGTGATGGCGGAGGCCCCCCCTCCCACCTCCGCCATCGCCGCACATGTTTGATCGCTCCACGGCACCGGCCGGGGAGCGAAGGGGTATTGAGAGAGCACACAGTTCGCGACGCGCGGGCCTGACCTCTCCCACGGGGCGGATGTATCTGCATCGGCCGAGGTCTGCGTAATCGCGAACGCGCGGATGCCGGGGTTGGCATCCAGGTGAATGACACCGCCGGGCGGCGCAATGCCGGCCGGTCTTTTCCACCATTCGGGGTATGCGCATGAAATTGATCACCGCCATCATCCGGCCGTTCAAGCTCGACGAGGTCCGCGAGGCCCTGTCCGCAGCAGGCGTGTCGGGCATCACCGTGACCGAGGTCAAGGGTTTCGGGCGCCAGAAAGGCCACACCGAGCTGTACCGCGGCGCCGAGTACGTCGTCGATTTCCTGCCCAAGATCAAGATCGAGACGGTGGTGACCGACGACCGGCTGGACGCAGTGGTCGAGGCGATCCAGAACGCTGCCGGCACCGGCAAGATCGGCGACGGCAAGATCTTCGTGACCGCGATCGAGCAAGTCGTGCGCATCCGCACCGGCGAGATCGGCGCCGATGCGCTCTGAGTCCCCCACCCCCGGAGTTCTTATGAAGACAGCCCTTTTTGCCGGGTGGAAAGCCCGGTTCTACAGTGTCTGCATGCTGATGCTGTTCAGCGCGCTGGTGGTGGGCGGCATGGGCAGCGCGCACGCGCAGTCCACCCCGCAGGTCACCCCGCTGCCGACCGAGCCGGTCACCACCGAACCGCTGCCGTCGGCGCAGCCGCCCGCCGCACCGGTGGCCGCCGCCGAGGCTGCGCCGGTGGTGGAGAAGGGCGATGTCGCCTGGATGCTGACCTCCACGCTGCTGGTGCTGCTGATGGTGGTGCCGGGCCTGGCGTTGTTCTACGGCGGCATGGTGCGCGCCAAGAACGTGCTGTCGGTGCTGATCCAGGTCGCGGTGGTGTTCTCGCTGCTGACCATCCTGTGGGTGGTGTACGGCTACAGCCTGGCGTTCTCCGGCGAAGGCCCGTGGATCGGCAACCTGGACAAGGCGCTGCTCAAGGGCGTGACCATCGAGACGCTGGCGGCCACCTTCACCAAGGGTGTGAGCCTGCCGGAATACGTGTTCGTGGCGTTCCAGGCGACCTTTGCCGGCATCACCGGTGCGCTGATCGTCGGCGCCTTTGCCGAACGCGCCAAGTTCGCCGCGGTGCTGCTGTTCTCGGTGATCTGGTTCACCTTCGGCTACCTGCCGCTGGCGCACATGGTCTGGGCCACCGGCGGATACCTGTTCGGCCTGGGTGCGCTGGATTTTGCCGGCGGCACCGTGGTGCACATCAATGCCGGTATCGCCGGCCTGGTCGGCGCCTACTTCGTCGGCAAGCGCGCCGGCCTGGGCCGCGAGGCGATCAAGCCGCACAACGTGACCCTGACCTTCGTCGGTGCCTCGCTACTGTGGGTGGGCTGGTTCGGTTTCAACGCCGGCTCCAACCTGGAAGCCAATGCCGGTGCGGCGCTGGCCTTCCTCAACACCTTGCTGGCCACTGCTGCTGCCATCCTGGGCTGGTCGCTGACCGAGAAGATCATCAAGGGCAAGTCGTCCGCGCTGGGCGTGGCTTCGGGCATGGTCGCCGGCCTGGTCGGCATCACCCCGGCCTGCGGCACGGTGGGTCCGTTCGGTGCGATCGTCATCGGCCTGGCCGCCGGCGTGCTGTGCGTGTGGGGTGTCACCGGCCTGAAGCGCCTGCTGGGCGCCGACGACAGCCTGGACGTGTTCGGCGTGCATGGCCTGGGCGGCATCATCGGCGCCATCCTGACCGGCGTGTTCTCGGCGGCCTCGCTGGGCGGCCAGAAGGGCGGCGATTACGACATCGTGCATCAGGTCGGCATCCAGGCGCTGGGCGTGGGCATCACCCTGGTGTGGATCGGCGTGGTGTCGGTGGTGGGCTTCCTGGTCGCCAAGCTGGTGTTCGGCCTGCGCGTCACCGAAGAAGCCGAGCGCGAGGGCCTGGATATCACCTCGCACGGCGAAGCGGCATACGAGTCCTGAGCATGCACACCCGCGGCCACGCTGCCGCGGGTGGCGCAACGACCCGGCCGGGACAGCCGTGCCGGGTCCGTTTTCCCCGTTGCCCCACTGGGCGCGGACCAACTGCCGAGGTGCCTGCATGACCAGCCCCACGCCTGTGACTGTCGGCGCGGATGCCCGCTGGATCGGTGCGACCTGCTGCCGTCCGGCCCCGATGCCTTGCCTGCATGTTTCGTTCTGCGCGCCATATGCGCAGGTCGATCGTGCTTGCACTAAATTGGTGCAATGCTGATGTCGTCCATCCTCCCGTCGCTGGACAGCCTGGGCACACCGGTGGCCTGGGCCGACCGCGAGGGTCGCGTGCTGGGCGTCAATCCGGCCTTCGCGCGCTGGCTCGGGGTCAGTGCGCGGCGCCTGGTCGATCAACCGCTGGCCGCGCTGGAAGTGCAGGGCGATGCGCTGGCCCGTTTCCTGCTCAACGACGAGCGCGACGTGCTGCGCCTGCATCGGCTGGCATTGGGCCTGCCCAATGACGCGCCGCGCTTTGCCGAAGGCTGGCTGTCGCGGCTGGACGACGGCGGCTGGCTGCTGGAAACCCATCCGGTCGACGAATTCCCCGCGCTGGATCCCACCCATGCGCTGCCCAATGCCCTGAGCGCCGCGCTCAAGGGCCTGGCGCACGAACTGCGCAATCCGTTGGCCGGGCTCAAGGGCGCGGCGCAGTTGCTGGCGCGGCGCTCGGCCGGGCGCGACGAGGACGAGCGCGAGCTGATCGAGTTGATCGGCACCGAGATCGAACGCCTCAATACCTTGCTCGAACGCCTGCTCTCGCCCACGCCGGCGCGCCCGCACGACCGCCTCAACATCCACGTCGTGCTTGAGCGTGTGCTGCGCCTGGCCGAGGCCGAGGGCGGCTGGTCGGTGCAGGTGCAGCGCGATTACGACCCCAGCATTCCCGACATCCTCGGCGATGGCGACCGCCTGACCCAGGCGGTGTGGAATCTGGTGCGCAATGCGTTCCAGGCCGGCGCCACGCGGGTGACCCTGCGCACCCGCGTCGAGCACGGCCAGCGCATCCGTGACCGCGTGCATGCGATGTCGCTGCGGCTGGAGATCATCGACGACGGCGGCGGCGTGCCGGAGGAACTGGCCGAGCACCTGTTCCTGCCGCTGGTCAGCGGCCGCGCCGAGGGCAGCGGCCTGGGCCTGGCGCTGGCCCAGCAGGTCTCGCGCGAACACCACGGCACGCTGACCTACCGCTCGCGGCCGGGGCATACCGTTTTCACCCTGCTGCTGCCCGAGCTGGCCGGCGATCACGACAAGGAGCATCTGCATGGCTGAGGCCGCCGCCGCATCCCACCACATCTGGGTGGTCGACGACGACCGTTCGGTCCGCTTCGTGCTGTCCACCGCCTTGCGCGATGCCGGCTACGCCGTGGATGGCTTCGAAAGTGCCGCCGCCGCACTGCAGGCACTGGCCATGCGGCCCACCCCGGATCTGCTGTTCACCGACGTGCGCATGCCCGGCGAAGACGGCCTGAGCCTGCTCGACAAGCTCAAGTCCAGGCACCCGCAACTGCCGGTGATCGTGATGTCGGCCTACACCGATGTCGCCAGTACCGCCGGCGCCTTCCGCGGCGGGGCGCACGAGTTCCTGTCCAAGCCCTTCGATCTGGACGATGCGGTGGCCTTGGCCGCACGCGCGCTACCGGATGCCGATGCCGGCGTCGAGGAGATCATCGGGACACCGTTGGCAGAAGGCTCGGCCTCGCTGATCGGCGACACCCCGGCGATGCAGGCGCTGTTCCGCGCGATCGGCCGGCTGGCGCAGGCACCGCTGTCGGTGCTGATCAATGGCGAGACCGGCACCGGCAAGGAACTGGTGGCGCGCGCGCTGCATAACGAATCGCCGCGCGCGCGCAAGCCCTTCGTCGCGCTCAACACCGCCGCCATTCCCGCGGAACTGCTGGAAAGCGAATTGTTCGGCCACGAAACCGGCGCCTTCACCGGCGCCACCAAACGCCATATCGGCCGCTTCGAACAGGCCGACGGCGGCACGCTGTTCCTGGACGAAATCGGCGACATGCCGCTGCCGCTGCAGACCCGCCTGCTGCGCGTGCTGGCCGAGAACGAATTCTTCCGCGTCGGCGGGCGCGAGTTGATCCGCGTCGATGTGCGCGTGATCGCCGCCACCCACCAGGACCTGGAGGCGCTGGTCGAACAAGGCCGCTTCCGTGCCGACCTGTTGCATCGCCTGGACGTGGTGCGCCTGCAATTGCCGCCGTTGCGCGAGCGCCGCGGCGATATCGCGCAGCTGGCCGAGAATTTCCTGGCCATGGCCGGGCGCAAGCTCGACATGCTGCCCAAGCGGCTGTCCTCGGCCGCGCTGGAACAACTCCGCCAATACGATTGGCCCGGCAACGTGCGCGAGCTGGAAAACGTCTGCTGGCGCCTGGCGGCCCTGGCCACTGCCGACATCATCGACGTGGTCGACGTGGAATCGGCACTGGCGCGCGGCGGCCGCCGCCAGCGTGCCGGCCGCGGCGACGGGCAATGGGACGAGATGCTCTCCAGCTGGGCCGCGCAACGCCTGAGCGAAGGCGCCCAGGGCCTGCACGCCGAAGCCCGCGAACGCCTGGACAAGACCCTGCTCGAAGCCGCCCTGCAACTCACCCAGGGCCGCCGTGCCGAAGCCGCCGCCCGATTGGGTCTGGGCCGCAACACCGTCACCCGCAAACTCGGTCCGGGCCGCAAACGCCGCTGATCTGAGTCTAAGCCCCTCTCCCATGGGAGAGGGGTTGGGGTGAGGGTCCCTTTGGCGATGGAAGCGCTGCTGCACGCGCATCTATTCCAACGATGCCTTGATCGAGCTGAGGCTGCCCGACATTGCCCGCGGCAAGCGTTGCTGAGTGGCACGCCGCCGCATCCTTGCTCTCGATGACGCCATCGCAGTTCTAACGTGCCGACGCCATCGTCCAAGCAGCTCACGACACTTGTACTTGGCGCCTCGCACACCATCCCAACAACCCGCATTCCATCGACCCGCACCTCCAACAACCCGAGCATCCACACCAACCCCCGTAAACTCCTGTACTGCCAGCGGCGCATTTCATGACATGTGAACATGCGCCCGCATAGGTTTCCAGCCTGATCAGGAGAACAGCTCGATGCGTTACCGGTCGTCCACGATCGTTGCCCTCACCGCGCTGGCGCTTGCCGCCTGCAGCAGCACGCCACCGCCTCCGCCACCACCGCCCCCGGCGGCGCGCGTGGTACCCGTGCGTCCGGTCCAGCAGGCCGAAGCGGCGCTGGCATCGGCGTCGGGCAGCCTGGTCAGTGGTCGGGTGGTGCTGGTCCCTGCGCTGCAAGGCATTCGCATCACCGGCACGGTCGGTGGTCTGCGTCCGGGCGGCGTGGCCGGTTTCCATGTGCACGAACGCGGCGATTGCAGCGCCGCCGACGCCAGCAGTGCCGGTGCGCATTTCAATCCGACCGGTGCGGCGCATGGACGTGCCGGCAACACTCCCCACCACGCCGGCGACATGGACAACCTGCGTGCCGATGCCGAAGGTGTCGCGCATCTGGACATGATCGTTGCCGGTATCACCCTCGGCGATGCCGCACCCACCGACGTGGTCGGCAAGTCGCTGGTCGTGCATGCCGATGCCGACGATTACCGCAGCCAACCCAGCGGCAATGCCGGCGCACGCCTGGCCTGCGGCGTCATCCGCGTCACCCAGTGGCGCACACCCCCTTCGCAGCCCTGAGTCGGGGCACCCCTGGCTGCAGCTGCGGCCTTTCTACAGGAGTTTTTTCATGCGCATTCTTCCAACGACGTTGTTCCTGGCCACCGCGCTGGCGCTGACCGCGTGCAAGCGCGACGAACCCGCACCGGCCGACCCTGCACCCGCACCGCAGGCCGGTGCAGCGGCCGAAGCGGCGCATGGCGGCGAGCACGCCGCGTCCATGGTCACCGAAGCGGCGGCCACCACCACCGCAACCGCCGAGCTCAAGCCGACCAAGGGCAGCGATGTCAAAGGCACGGTGAGCTTCAAGATCGTCGACGGCGCGCTGCGTGTCACCGGCCAGCTCAGTGGCCTCAAGCCCGGCAGCGAACACGGCTTCCATATCCACGAGAAGGGCGATTGCAGCGCACCGGACGGCAGCAGCGCCGGCGGCCACTTCAATCCGGCCCAATCCGATCACGGCGCCGTCAGTGCCGACCCGCACCACGGCGGCGACATGCCCAACATCAAGGCCGATGCGCAGGGCAATGCCAGCATCGACGGCCCGGTGTCGAGCAACGTCAATCTCGGCAAGGCCGACCAGTTCGATATCGCCGGCCACGCGGTGATCGTGCATGCCGATGCGGACGACTACAAGACCCAGCCCACCGGCAACGCCGGCGGCCGTCTGGCCTGCGGCGTGATCACCACCGACAACGCGCCGGCTGCAGCCAGGTAAGCAGGGCAAGTCAGCGGCCAGGCCAAACGCCGCGGTGATCGATCACCGCGGCGTTGTTGTTCCTGTGCTGCGGTGGGAGCGATCCGGTCATGCGCTGCGGCATGCTCAATGCTTCCTGTTCGCACGCATCGAAGTGCCGGGCGCCGTGCGCACCGCGTCATCAGCGACTCAATAATTCGGCCACAGCCCCGGCGTTGCCAGCTCCAGCAGATGCGCATCCGGATCGCGGAAGTACAGGCTCTGCCCGCCGCCCGGCCACTGGGTGCGGCCTTCGATGGGCACATCGCAGGCCTGCAGATGTGCCTCCCATCCGGCCAACGCATCGGCGGCGATGGCCAGTGCGTAATGTGCCCGCCCGCTGCCATCGTGCGGCGGAATCGTGCCGCCCGGCAGCGTGACGGTGGTGGCGGTGCTGCCTTGCAGGAACAGCAGCAGCACCTGCCCGGGGGCGATTGCATACGCGGCCATGCGCGCGTCGCGGTACATGGCTGCCAGTCCCAGCACGCGGGCATAGAACGCGCAGGCGCGTTCCAGATCTGCCACATACACGCCGGTTTCCAAGACGCCCTGCAACGCCGGCGCCGTGGAAGCCGGCGCCTGGCTCACGCGGCCAATGCCTGGCGCGGATCCTGGCCCGGTTCCACGTGCACGTACAGCACGGGCAGGCCATGCGCTTCCAGCACTGCGGCCATCTGCCGCTGACGCGACAGATACTGCTCGTATACCCCGCGCAGGCGCTCGCAATTGTCGCGGTCGTGCGCGTAGTAATCGCACCATCCGGCCGGGTCGAACAGCGCGATGCGCACTTCGCCATCGACGTAGCGCAGCACCGGCTCAGGCGGCTGTTCCAGCCACTCTTCGGACTGCGGCGCCAGCAGGGCGGCTTCGATCAGCGGCCACAACGGGGCCAGGCCCTGGTTGTCGTACTGCATCGAAATCATTGCGGCCAGATCGTTCGCGGTGAGATACCGCGCATGTTCGATGCGTGCGCCGAAGCTTTCCTGCGCCAGCAGCGCGGTATCGGCCTGCGCCATGCCCTGGGCCAGCAGCACGTCTTCCATCGCATCGGCCACCGTCGTCACGATCTGCGGATCGCCGGAGAGCAGGAACGGCAGCACGCGCAGGCCGCCACCGGTCAGCTGCGGGTCGGCCTGGAAGGGCAGGGGGATCTCGCCCTGCGCATCGGCGCCGAACGCCAGCACGCGCGGGCCCTGGTCGCGCCCGGGGGCGCGCGCATGCAGCTCGTCCAGCCGGCGATGCAGCGGCCAGCCCGGCCGCAGCACTTCGGCCGGGTCGAAGTGCGCCATTGCCACGCTGAGCTCGAGCTCGCGGACTTCGGGGATCCACTGTGCCAGGTCGCGGCCGATGCGTTCGGCCAGCATGCCGGCCTGCTCGGGCGCCAGGGCGCCGCGCTCGGGGGCGGTGCCGCCCGTCAATTCCAGCGCCATCACACCCATGGCGGTCACGCCGTGTTCGGTCTTGCTCATGATTCGCGGTTGGCCCATCACGGGGTCGAAGCTACACTGCGGCCATTATGCCTGCCGGCCCTGTGCAGGCCATGTCCCCGAGTCCTCCATGCCAGGTCAACCGATGCCCGCAGCCCGTCCCGTCGCCATTCTGGGCGGCGTTCGTATCCCGTTCTGTCGTCAGAACACCGCTTACGCGGACGTGGGCAACCTGGGCATGTCGGTGCGCACGCTGGGCGCGCTGGTCGAGCGCTTCGGGCTGCACGGGCAGCAACTGGGCGAAGTGGCGATGGGGGCGGTGATCAAGCACTCCTCGGACTGGAACCTGGCGCGCGAGGCGGCGTTGTCGTCCGGGTTGTCGCCGCTGACGCCGGGCATCACCCTGCAGCGTGCCTGCGGCACCAGCCTGGATTCGGTGATCACCATCGCCAACAAGATCGCGCTGGGCCAGATCGATTCGGGCATCGGCGGCGGCTCGGACACCACCTCCGAAGTGCCGATCGTCTACGGCAAGAAGCTGCGCGCGCGGCTGATGGCCGCCAACCGCGCTAAGGCCACCGGTGACAAGCTCAAGGCCCTGCTGCGCGGCTTCAAGCTGAGCGAGCTCAAGCCTGAATTCCCCGGCGTGGCCGAGCCGCGCACCGGCAAGAGCATGGGCGACCACTGCGAGGACATGGCCAAGGAATGGAACATCTCGCGTGATTCGCAGGACGAATGGGCAGTGTCCTCGCACCACAAGCTGGCCGCTGCCTATGAGCGCGGCTTCTTCGACACGCTGATCGCGCCGTTCCGCGGCGTCTCGCGCGACAACATCCTGCGCGCCGACACCTCGCTGGAAAAGCTGGCCACGCTGCGTCCGGCCTTCGACAAGACCTCCGGCCGCGGTACGCTGACCGCGGCCAATTCCACCCCGCTCACCGATGGCGCGGCCGCGGTGCTGCTGTCCAGCGAAGCCTGGGCGCTGGCGCATGGCCACACTCCGATGGCCTATCTGCGCGATGCGCAGGTGGCGGCGGTGGATTTCGTGCATGGCGAAGGCCTGTTGATGGCGCCGACCATCGCGGTGCCGCAGATGCTGGCGCGTCAGGGCCTGACCCTGCAGGACTTCGACATCTACGAAATCCACGAGGCCTTTGCCGCGCAGGTGCTGTGCACGCTGCGCGCCTGGGAAAGCGAGGATTACTGCCGCAATCGCCTGGGGCTGGAAGCGCCGCTCGGGCATATCGACCCGGACAAGATCAACCCGCTGGGTTCGTCGCTGGCCACCGGCCACCCCTTCGCCGCCACTGGCGCACGCGTGGTGGCAACGGCTGCCAAGCAACTGGAAGAACGCGGCGGCGGCCGCGCGTTGATTTCGATCTGCACCGCTGGCGGCATGGGCGTGGTGGCTATCGTCGAGCGCTGACGCTGCTGCGCAGCGTGGGGTTGGGCATTCGGAATTGAGGATTCGCAAAGCAGCTGCGGACTCCTGATTTTACGAATTCCCAATTCCCAATCCCGAATCCCCAACCTGCAAGGACGCATGGATGTCGAACGTTGATTCACGCGAGCCCCCTACGCTTTATCTGCCTCCGACGCACGGCGCCGCGTGGCGCGAGGGCGATGTGCTGGTGTGCACGCCGGGCGCCGATCTGCCGCCGCGTTGCGTCAAGTGCAATGCGCCGGCGGACATCTCGCCGCGTCGCTACATCTTCCATTGGCATCACCCGGCGATCTATCTGGCGCTGCTGATGGGGGTGCTGCCGTATCTGATCCTGGCCATCGTGCTGCGCAAGCGCAGTGCGCACGTGCTGAGCCTGTGCGCTTGGCATGAGCGCCGCCGCGTGCGTTGTGTCGCCATCGCGATGGCGTCGATCGTGCCGTTGTTGGTCGGGGTGCTGTGGATCGGTGGCGCGACCGGCTGGCTGACCGGTGCCGGTGTGATGGCGGTTATGCTGTTGATCGGCAGACGCGGTTCGCGCGTGTTGTCGGCGCAATCGGTCGATCACGAGCAGGCACGTTATCTCGGTGCCTGTGACGCGTTTTTGCGCGCATTGCCGGCGCCGCCCCGGGAATCGCGCGATTGGTGATCTGCGCCGCTGCGTTTGCAGATAGCTTCGTCACGTGCGTGCGTTGCCATCCCTGCAGATGTGATGACAGGCCGGCAAATGTTGCCGGTGGCGCTTTTCCCCGGATCTAGAAAAACAAAAGCCCCGGACATGCCGGGGCTCCTGGTGAATCCACGCATCGCCGCAATAGCGGTCAGACCTAAGATCAGAGCACGCGATCGTCCGGTGCGAGCGGGTCGGCCGGCGGCGTGGCATACGCCGAGACGATCGGTCCGCGCAGCGACTGCTGTGGCAAGCCCTCGTGCACCGGCTCGCCGCGTGCGGCGCGCAGGGCGTTGGCGTAGCAATGCTGCGCCGACAGCAGATCCCCGGCGGCGGCGAAGCCGTGGCCGAGTTCTTCCCAGGCCTCGCTGCCCGCGCCATTGGCCACTGCGCGATGCAGGAACTCTTCGGCCTGCGACCACTGCTGCTGGTGGCGTGCCAGACGCGCCAGGGTCAGCAACAGGCCCGGGCTGTCCGGGTATTGGGTCAGCCAACGCTGTGCACTGGCGCGGCGCGAATCGTATTTTTCCAGCGGCAGCACGCCATACAGGCGCACCAGCGATTCGTCCCACTGCGTATCCAGCGCCTGCTCCAGGCTATGCACCGCCGCATCGTCCCAGTGCAGCACTGCCGCGCGCTGTGCATAGGCACCCACCACCGCGGGATAGGTACGCAGCGGTTTGGGCAGCGCTTCCCAGCGTTCGGCCAGGGCATTGGCATCGCCGGCCTGCAACAGCGTCTGCTCGGCCAGCGTGGCTTCCAGTGCACTGTAGGCCTCCGGTGCCAGCACCGCCTGCTGACGCAATGCGCCCAGCTGACCATAGGCCTCGTCGGCGCGGCCGATCTGCGCCAGGGCGTGCGTGCGCAGCAGCAGGCCGCGCGCCGGCAGCGGTTGCGCGTTGGCATGATCGAGCGCATTGATCGCCTCGACCGGGCGTTGCCGCGCCAGATGCCGCTCGCCCTGCAGCAACGCATGCGCGGTGGGGTCGCATTCGGCCAATTGCTGGGCCAGCGCGTTGGCCGCCACCTCGTCTCCGCGTGCATCGGCAACCCGCACTGCGCTGGCCAGGGCGATGCCGCTGACCTCCGCATCCTCGCTGGCGTTGACCAACAGGCGCTCGGCACGCTGCCATTGGCCGTGATCGGCTGCGCGCAGGCCTTCGATCAGGCGGGCGCGGCCCTTCTTGCGGCGGTACTTGCCCCAGACCCGGAACGGCAGGCTGACCAGCGTCCAAACCAGCCACAGCACCAACAGCGCGATGACCAGAATCAGCAGCGCCTGCGGCATGGCGGCGCGATAGTCGTTGCCGCCGACGCTGACCACCACATTGCCCAGGTCGTAACTGGTCTGATGCGACAGCCATTGCGCACCGAGCACGCCCAGCGCCACGGCAACCAACAGGATCAAGACGGTACGCAACACTTTCATTGGATGGATCTCCCTTCACGCATGGCCTGCAGTTGCAGCAGGGTGGTGCCCAGTTCCGGCAGGCGCGGACGCAGTGGCGCTTGTTGCAGCGTGCGCAGGCGCGTGCGTGCCTGGCGACGTTGTGGCGAATCCGGCCACAGCCGGCTGGTCCAGGTGTCCACGCGCCGCAGCGATTGCACAAAGCCGGCGACATCGCCGCGCTCGGCCGCAGCGCGGGCCAGGCTGACTTCGATCTGCAAGGCGTCGCGCGCGGCGTGGCGGTCGCCGCCGGTCAGCAGCGCATCGCCACGGCTGGGACGGATGTCCACCAGCGGTGCGAGTGCTTTCTGCCACCACGGCTGCGCCGCTTCGCTGTCTTTTGCGGTCTGTTCGGGCAGGCGCAGCAGGTCGCCGGCCAACTGATCCAGGGCTTGACCGGCCTGCGCCTGCGGACCGGCACCGAGGCGATCCAGTGCGTCGCGTTCCTGCACCAGCGCCTGGCGCAGATTGAGATAGCCGGGATCGTCGATGCCATTGAGTGCGGCATTGGCCAGTGCGTAGGCGCGGCGGGCACCGTCGGCGTCGCCGGCAATGCTCAGCCGCTGCTGGCCAAGCCGCAGCATCAGCTCCACCTCATCGAGCCGCAGCGCCTGCGCACCGTGGCGATTGGTGTCGGCGAGCCTTTGTACGGTGTCTTCGAGCAAGGCACTGCGCTGGCTCAGACCAAGCATCTCGTCGCGCAGCACGCGGTTGGTGGCTGCCGCGTCCGCCAGGCGTTCGTTGGCCAGGCGTTGGTCGCGGCGCAGCGTCTCCAGCATCTGCTGCGTGCCGTCCCAGCGCTGCTGCTGCGCCTCGGCCGCCTGCAGCTGCGCGCCTTGATAGTCCTGCCATGCGCGCCAGCCGAGGAGCAGCGCCACGCCCACGGCGACCAGCGCGACGACGAGCAGCAGCCATGCCAGGGGAAAGCGTCGCGTGGTAGCGGGCATTTCGGTCATTCGTCCATCCTCGCGCGGTCACGACGGGTGCAGGTGCTGCAGTCATCCGGCACAGCATGGCGTGCAGCGGCAGACACTCGCAAGCGGTGCTTGCGTTTGGAGTTCAGCAAGGTCGCAATGGCGTCACGATCGCCGCGGCAGCAGCGGCCAACTGCTCGGGCAAGGGGCCTGCGGCGCGCACCACATGACGGAAGCCGGCGAGGTGTGCGGATTGCAGCATGCGCTCGCTGGAGGTCACCACTGGCCGTTGCCGCAAGGTGTCGACCAGCGGTCCGGGCAACTGCTGCAGCACCAGCGTCAGCGCTTCGGCGCTGCTCAGCGCCAACACGCTAGCAGGAAGCGCATCCGCCAGCGCGCGGACTGCCGATGCGCGCAGGCGCAGCGCCACGCGCTGATAGACATCGGCGCGCAGGATGCGGGCGCCACGCTGCTCCAGGGCCGGCGCCAGCATGCCGCGCCCACCCGGGGCGGTGATCAGCCCCACGGCCTGCAGCGGCTGCCGTAACAGCGGCAGCGCGAGCAGGCCCTCGCTGTCCATGCGTGCCGGGCGTATCACCGTGTCGATGCCACAGGCCTGCAGCGCGCGCGCAGTGCCGTCTCCCACGCTCACCCATTGCGCCTGCGCCGGCCGCTGCAGTGGTGCCAGGCGATGCGCAGCGTGCACCGCGGCCGGGCTGGTGAACACCGCGATCGGCGCTTGCAAGGCCTGCCGCAATGCGGCCAGTGCCTGTGCGGTGTCGTTGGTCTGCAGCCGCCACGGCGACAGCGCCAGCAGCCGTCCGCCGTGTCGCGCGGCGGCCCGCCGTAATGGCGCGTGTTCACCGCTGGGCCGGAGCGAGATCAAGGTCCAGGCGGCGGCAGCTGGGGCGGGAGGTGTCATCCAGTGATTATGCGAGAGCCGTGCGTTATCGGGGGCGGGTGTCGCGCGCTGCGATGGCGCTGACGGCGATTCGATCCTCGCGCGCTGTCTGGCCTTTGCGTGCCTGCTCGACGCGATGCCTGCGTTTCTGCGGCCAGAACCTCGTCCCCGGGTCCGTGCCGATGACCGCTTCCGCCCACGATCCGCCACGACAATCGAGCTGGAGTGGCGCCGTGATCAAGTCCTACCTCATCAACATGCAGCGCAGCGGCGAGCGCCTGCAGGCGATGTCGACGCAGTTCCGGGCGCAAGGCCTGCCGTTCGAGCGGATTCCCGCGGTCGATGGCGCCACCCTGACGCCTGCGCAGATTGCCGACTTCGCACGCGAGCGGCCGCTGGAAGGCTCCGGGGATGCCTTCAGCACCGGCCCGCGCAAGTGGACGGCCTCCAACATCGGGTGCTTCCTGAGCCATCAGGCCGCGTGGCGCATCGCAGCCGACTCCGACGACGCCTACACCGCCATCTTCGAAGACGACATGCATCTGTCCGACGCGCTGCCGGCGCTGCTGCGCAGCAGCGAGTGGCTGCCCGGCGGCAACAGCATCGTGCGGCTGGAACCGTCCTACAACCGCATCAAGCTCGATGCCAAGGTCGCCGAAGTCGGTGGCCGGCAGCTGCGCCTGGTGCGTCCCTCGACCCACCAACACTGCTGGCCGGTCTGCGCCGGTGCGCTGATCCTCAGCCGCGATGCGGCGCGCCTGCTGCTGGCGGCCGACGCGCGCTGGCACACGATGGCCGACATTTTCCTGTTCGGCTGGAACGAATCGCCGGTCGCACAGCAGCTGTCCACCTATCAGCTGGCGCCGGCGGCCTGCATCCAGGACAAGTTCTTCCACGCCGCTCCGGAGCAGATCGTGTTCACCAGCACCATCGATGCGCCGTTGACGCACGCGCAGAGGCAGCGCAGCGCGCATTGGAAGGCCAAGGCCACCGCGTTGCTGCGGGTGGCGCAGGGCTATCGCAAGGTCGTGTTCGCGCCCTGAGCCGGGCGAGACCCAGGCATGCGGCGACGCGATGCCGTACGCGTTCACCATGCGGTACCGCATGTCATTCCAGTGCACAAGACGCTCGCGGAACATTGCGGCATGATGCCGCCCTTCGCCGTCTTCCAGCCTTCGCCGATGACTCCTTCGTGCACGCTCGCATCCGCCCTGCAGTCGCTGCAGCAACAGTTCATCGCCATGCCGCCGGTCCTGTCGATGGGCATTGCCGTCGACGGCTTGCATGACGGCGCCTTGCGTTTGCGTGCGCCGCTGCAGGCCAACGTCAACGACAAGGCCAATGCATTCGGCGGCAGCCTGGCCTCGTTGATGACGCTGGCCAGCTGGGGCTGGCTGACGCTGCAACTGCAACTGGCCGGGCACAGCGCCGATGTCTACGTGGCCGACAGCCAGCTGCGCTACGTCGCCCCGGTCTACGAGGACCTGGTAGCCAATGCCGAGCCGTCCGAACTCGGCAGCTGGGAGGCATTCCTGGCGACCTTCCGGCAGCGCGGCAAGGCGCGCATCGGCATGCGTGCGCAGATCGCGCTGGGATCCGGTGCGGCGGCGGCCACCTTGAGCGGGCGCTTCGTGGCGTTTCCAAAACGGTAGGATGCGCGCTGGACTTGGGGGAATGCGCATGCGTGCAGTGATCGGGGCAATGCTGTTGCTCGGGCTGGCGATGGTCAGCGGGGGGGCGTCTGCCGGCAGCCGTGCCCAGGCACGCGCGCTGGAAACCACCCAGGCCGCCTACACCGCCGCGGTGCGCTGGAGCGATTTCGATGCCGCGCAGGGCTTTGTCGAGCCGACCTACGCCCAGGCGCATCCGCTCAGCGATCTGGAACGCTCGCGCTACGAACAGGTGCAGATCTCCGGCTACCGCGAGCTGCGGGTGGGCGAGGACGGCAACGGCGACCTGCGCCGCGAGGTCGAGTTGCGGGTGATCAACCGCAATACC
The DNA here is from genome assembly GCF_001013475.1 of Xanthomonas arboricola pv. juglandis. Classification (GTDB taxonomy): domain Bacteria; phylum Pseudomonadota; class Gammaproteobacteria; order Xanthomonadales; family Xanthomonadaceae; genus Xanthomonas; species Xanthomonas arboricola. Next base: position 385,926 of record NZ_JZEF01000002.1, read on the forward strand.
CAGGCCGAGCGGCTGGTGCGCAGCATCGAGCTGTGGCGCTGGGATGCCGAGCGCAAACGCTGGTGGCTGGCCAGCGGCCTGCCCGATCTGTGGCAGGGCCAGTAGCCCGTGCCACCGGTGCCTGGCCGTCGCGCGCGCCAGCTGTGCGACAATTCCCGCCCGCTTGACTGACCCTGACCCCGTGAATTTCGAAGAGCTGCAGGCCTTTGTCGGCCGCAACCCCATGTTGTCGCTGGCCCTGGTGGGCCTGACCATCGCCCTGATCGTCACCGAGGTCGCCCGCCTGTTCCGTGGGTATCGCGCACTCAAGCCGGCCGAGCTGACCCGTTTGATCAACAGCGAGAACGCATTGGTGATCGACCTGTCGCCGACCGCCGATTTCGAAAAAGGCCACATCGCCGGCAGCCGCAACGTGGCGCTGGCCAAGTTCGACCCGGCCGGCAAGCTGCTCGCCAACGCCAAGTCCTCGCCCGTGGTGGTGGTGTGCCGCAACGGCAATGCCTCCGCAGGCGCGGCCAAGACGCTGAAGAAAGCCGGTTTCGAGCAGGTCTACTGGCTCGATGGCGGCGTGGCCGCCTGGCAGATGGCCGAACTGCCGCTGGTCAAGGGCCGCGCCTGACCGCACCTTGTGAGGCGCCGGGCAAGTCCCCATTGCTGGCGTGAGAGACTCGCACTTTCACGTCTGCATCATTCAACGCTGCATCCACCGAACCGTTTCTGGAGTTAGGAATGTCCGACGAAATCATCAACGGCGCGGTTGCGCCGGCCGACGCCGCTGCTGGCCCCGCTTTCACCATCGAGAAGATTTACGTCAAGGACGTTTCCTTCGAATCGCCGAACGCGCCGTCCGTCTTCAATGACGCCAACCAGCCCGAGCTGCAGCTGAACCTCAACCAGAAGGTGCAGCGCCTCAACGACAACGCCTTCGAAGTGGTGCTGGCCGTGACCCTGACCTGCACCGCCGGTGGCAAGACCGCCTACGTGGCCGAAGTGCAGCAGGCCGGCGTGTTCGGCCTGGTCGGCCTGGAGCCGCAGGCGATCGACGTGCTGCTCGGCACCCAGTGCCCGAACATCCTGTTCCCGTATGTGCGTACCCTGGTCAGCGACCTGATCCAGGCCGGCGGCTTCCCGCCGTTCTACCTGCAGCCGATCAACTTTGAAGCGCTGTACGCAGAAACCCTGCGCCAGCGTTCGCAGGGCGAAGGCACCTCGCTGGCCGATTCCGAGCCGGCTGGCAACGCCTAAGCCTTGCGTGCGCCGATGAGCGATTCGACGCAGAAGATCGCGGTTCTCGGCGCCGGCTCCTGGGGCACGGCCCTGGCCGCGCTGCTCGCCAGGCACGGTCACCCGACCGTGCTCTGGGGACGCGATGCGGCGATGGTGGATACCATCGACCGCACCCACGAAAACGCGCGTTATCTGCCGGGGATTGCACTGCCCGAGAGCCTGCGCGCGACAACCGACCTGCAACTGGCCATTGCCGATGCCGGCTGGATCCTGGTCGTGGTGCCCTCGCATGCATTCACCGAGACGATCCGGTTGATCGCACCGTTGCGTCCGGCCGGTGCCGGCGTTGCGTGGGCGACCAAGGGCTTCGAGCCCGGTTCCGGGCGGTTCCTGCACGAAGTGGCGCGCGACATCCTCGGTCCCGGCGTTCCGCTGGCCGTGGTGACCGGGCCGTCCTTCGCCAAGGAAGTCACGCTCGGCCTGCCGACCGCCATCACCGTGCACGGCGACGATGCGGCGTTTGCGCAGGTCGTGGCCGATGCGATGCATGGCCCGACCTTCCGCGCCTACACCGGCGATGACATGGTGGGCGCCGAGCTCGGTGGCGCAATGAAGAACGTGCTGGCGGTGGCCACCGGCGTGGCTGATGGCATGCAGCTGGGCCTCAACGCCCGTGCCGGTCTGATCACGCGCGGCTTGAACGAGATGCTGCGCCTGGCGGCGGCGATCGGTGCACGGCCGGAGACGTTGATGGGTCTGGCGGGTCTGGGCGATCTGGTGCTGACCTGCACCGGCGACCTGTCGCGCAACCGACGGCTGGGGCTGGCCCTGGGACGCGGACAGAGCCTGAACGATGCGATCCGCGAGATCGGCCAGGTGGTGGAATCGGTGCAGACCGCCGACGAAGTCATGCGTCAGGCCGAGCATCACGGCATCGAGCTGCCGATCTCCAACGCCGTGCGTGCGGTATTGCATGGCGAGATCACCCCGGAAGCAGGCCTGAAGGAGTTGCTGGCACGCGAGCGCAAGCCCGAGTACCCGCAGACCTTGTTCACCTGATCGCGGCATCGCGCGTTGACGCGCTGCGCAGAAACAACAAAAAGCCCGGCATTGCCGGGCTTTTTGTTGGTGTCGATCGCAAAGGTTGGCGGCAAGCTGTAGCCGCTTGAGCGCGATGCACGGGGCTTCTACAGCAGCCGCATTGCGCACATGCCGCTATAGCGCGATGTGCGCATCGCCAGCCGATCGCCCAAAAGAAAGAAGCCCGGTCGGGGGACCGGGCTTCCAATGCAACGCGGGAGAGAGAGTCGCGTTGCAGTCAAACGTGCGGCTTACCAGCTGAAGCGCGGGCCGACCGACCATTCCTTGTTGCCGTCGCCATCCATACGGATGTCGCCGTTGATGCCCCAGTTCTGGTTCAACTTGACCTGGGCGCCGAGGCGGCCGTAGAAGTTGTCGCCGATGTCGATGCCGCGCTTCTTGGAGAAGTCTTCGTAGCCAGCCAGGGCGTAGACTTCGAAGTGCTCGCCGAAGGCGTTACGCAGGCCGGCTTCAACGCTGTAACCGTCGAAGCTGATGTTCGGGGTGTCCAGGTCCAGCTTGCGGTAGGCAACGCGAGCAACGAAGTCGGTGCTGGTGGCGATTTCCTGGTTGTAACCCACGCCGACGCCCCACTGCTGGAAGTCGGAGTTGGAGCTTTCGAACACGTTGTCGTTGTCGTCAGCGTTCTGCTTGCTGTAATCGCCGAACACGTGGAAGTTCGGAGCGACGGCGTAGGACGCCTTCACGCCCCAACCATCAGCGTCGCGGCCTTCGGTCGGGGTGCGCACGTAGTCACCTTCGACGAAGTTGTAGGAGAGGTTTTCAGCAGCGGAGGCCGCAAACGGCAGGGCTGCGAGAAGGCCGAGGGCCAGCAGGGAATTCTTCATGATCGATACCTGTACTTATGGTTTGGGCCGGCGCTGAGGCGGATGCCGTTCGCTGCCGAGATGTAAATTCTCCGTTATTCGATGGAACGCGACATGAATTTTGGACTGACTGGTCCATGAATCATCGCGCCCCGTTCAGCTGCGCTTTTCGTGTGCAGACTCGAATGGGCGTTGGTCAAACCGCAAGTGTGATCGTTGTTATCCATCGCAAGCGTACGTTTGGCGCCTAAACTATCTGCGTTGGAAAGGGATAGACAAACGAAATGCCCTTATTGCGAGTCCAAGAATATATGACACAGAGCACAGATCAACTTCTTGCACGGGCAACGCAAGCCATGCTGGATGGGCAGGATGCAGAGTCGCTTGCGCTACTTGGCGCGCTCCTCGAGCAAGACCCGGCGTGTGCACAGGCTCACTACTTGCTCGGAGCGCAGCAAGCGCAGCTTGGAGAGTTGGGTGTGGCCGAGCAGGAATTCACCAGGGCATTGCGGTTGGCGCCGGGGCTGGTGATGGCGCGTTTCCAGATGGGCCAACTTTTACTGGTTACCGCACGCAACAGTGAAGCGGTCCAGATGTTGATGCCGTTGTCCGAATCAGTGGATGGTGCAATCGGCGCTTACGCCAGTGCCCTGATCTCCATCGCGAACGATCACATCGAACTTGCCATTTCGCAGCTGCAGATGGGGTTGGCTCAGCCGCAGCCTCTCGCAGCGCTGCAGGTAGATATGCAGCGACTCGCGCGCATGCTGTCCGAAGGTCAACAGACAGCAGAGACGATGCAGGCCGACACCGCCGAAGCGTTACCCGGCGCGTCGATGCTGCTGTCGAACTACAGCCGCTATAACTGACCGATGGAACTGGGCCGGCTTTCTCCGACTGCTGTCTTGATCGCAGCGATCCGTGGCGAGACGGTGCGGGGGCGTGGCGGCATCGCTCAAGCGGCATCAACCACACGTCGGGCCGAAGCCGCGTCTGCGGCTAAACAGGCAAAGTCGACTGCACAGCTGGAGCGTCAGTTGGTGGAGATCGTTCGCAATGTGTCCAGTGATGATCTGCCGGCGGTACGTCGCACACGACCGCTATTGATTCGACAAGTGCTGCTTTGGGAATTCGGACAGACATTCCGTGAGCATTCCGAGTGGACGTCGATCATGCGACGGATCGAAGCACAGCTCGATGCGGCCGATCCTGAGGGGCATGCCTTTGCCGGCCTGGTGCGTTCATTGCAGCGCAAGGCGTAGCGGGACATGGGCAACTATGCGGCTTACAGCTCGATCCCTGCTGCCTGGTCGCCGGATGGCATCGTGTTTCCGATGGAGGGCGCGCATACCGGCGATCTGGTGATGGCGCTTCCGGCGATTGGCGCTGCGCTCCAGCATGGCCCGGTAGCGGTGGTAGGCCTGCGGCCGAACTATTACCGGCCGCTACGACGATTGCCAATCCACTTTCGCTTCTACATCGAGGGTGGGCGTGTGCTCAGGCCGCACTGGCGCCCGAACATGCATCCCACCGATGTCTGGCTGCAAAGCCTGTCGCAGGATGCACGGGCGGTCAGAATGGACATCCCGACCGACGATGGACCATGGGTATCGCACCTGTTGCCGGGAGGGCCATGGGTCGTGTTGAGCCCCTGGGCCGACTTTGCTCCAAAGCGGTGGGAGCCCGATCGCTGGCGCGCATTTGCGCAGCATGCGGCTGATAGAGGATTTCCGGTTGCGGTATTCGGCCCGCCACAGTCGCAGGCGCTGGCCGAGTACGTCGCCGGCGATGCGCACGTCAATCTGGTCGGCATGGATACGCCGGACAATTGGCCGGCGTTATTGCGACGCGCCAGTCTGGTGGTGACGGTGGACAGCGGCCCGCTGTACTTCTGCGATGCAATGGACATCCCTGTCATCGGGCTGCATGGACGCACCCGGCTCAGCGAAGCCGGCCCCTATTGGGACAGCAGCTTATGCATTGAAGCCGATGGGATGGGGGCAGTTTCGTTCGATGCGGTGGTGGCGTCCTTCGAGCGCTGGGCGGCGCGTATCGGCGCAACTTCATGCGTCGTCGGGAGCCCGTAACGTCAGCCCTAAACTAATTTCTGCGACCCGGGATTGTAGGGAGGTAACGGCGGCAAAACGCCGACCACGACAATCCAGAGGAGCAGGGGCATGGTGGCAGTGTTTACGGGCAATGGACTGGGACTGTTCGATAGCTCCCTGGCTGCCCTCGGGGCGACGACCGGTGGTACCGCCTCGCTGGGTCAAGGACGCGACCGGCAATACGTCAACGTGGCCCAAGGCAATCTGGTGTTGCAGGCCGCCGACGAGCACTTGAACTTCCGTGGTCTGTCGGTCGGGTTGAACCGCACCTACAACAGCCTGGGGCAGCTCTCCGACGTCGGTGCCGATGGCTGGCTGACCGGATTCGAGCGCAAGGTCGGCCTGGTCGGCACGCTCAATACCTCCGGTTCGCGCGCACGCCTGCAACAAGGCGACGGCAGCACCACCGAGTTCCAATACGACACGACCACACGCAAGTACGTGTCCACCGCAGGCGCCGGTGCGCACGACACGCTCTCCTGGGATGCCGAGTCCAAGACCTGGACCCTGACCGAGGGCAGTACACGCCGTCAGGAAATCTTCGCCGATCATGCCGATGCGCTCGCGCAGGGGCGGCTGCTGCGCATCATCGCTGGAACCACCGATGGAGGCGCCTCCGCAGCCTTCGATGTGGTGTACAACGTGGATGGCCGCATCGGTGCGGTCGTGCAGGCCGACGGCACCAGCGGCAGCGATGCGCTCGTCTTCTCTTACGATGCGCAAGGCCGGCTTGCATCGGTGGGCACGCGCCAGACCGGCGTGATCCAGCACCAGATCGCGTACGAGTACGACGCCCAGGGGCGGCTGACTGCCGTGGTAACGGATCTGACGCCGCAGGACGACAGCGACAACGTCTGGAACACGGCGGACCGTGCGGCCAACGATGGCCTCCTGTTCCGTACCGAGTACAGCTATGTCGATGCGACCAGCCTTAGGATCGCCTCGGTGCGCCAGAGCGATGGCGTGGTCACCCGTTACAGCTATCAAAGCGATGGACGTCTGGCCAGCGTTGCGTATGGCGAAGGCGCGCAAGCGCAGGCGTACACCCTGGCCTACGCCAGCGATCAGCGTCAGACCGACATCACCGATGCTGCAGGGCGTACCTGGAGCTATCGCTTCGACGCTTCCGGCCAACTGCTGGAAGTCCTCGCCCCGCCGGTGAGCGGCCAACGCGACGTCACCAGCTACACCTACGACGCGGCAGGTAACCTGCTCTCGACCAGGCAGGCACGCGGCAGTGCCGTGCTCACCCAGGTGACTTACATCTACGACGCCAGCGGCAACCTGCTGCGCGAGACCAATAGAGCTGGCGAGGTCACCATTCGCGCCTACTCTGCGCAGAACCAGCTGCTTTCCGAAACCCGCTATCTCGCCGGGACCACCAATTTCAGCACCGCAGAGCCGCCGGTCGCAGGGGCGCTACGCACGCGTTACGTCTACGACAGCCAGGATCGACTGCGCTATGTCGTCGATGCCGAAGGCCGCGTGAGCGCATTGGCCTATGCGAGCAGCGGCACAGGGATCGGCCAGCTGGCAAGTACGCGCAGTTTTGCCAATGCAAGCTACGCCGGCACGACCTACACCGAGGCGGCGTTGCAGGCCTGGGCTGCGCCATTGCTGGCAGACACCTCGCTGGTCGAATACAGCTACGACCCGAATGGGCGTCTGGCACTGACGGTTGCCTTCGCGCAAGTGGACGCCAACGGTGCGGGTGTGCGCGATCAAGCCACGCTCACAACATTGTCGACCTACGACGGCCAGGGATTGCTGTTGCGCAAGGCCACCGTGCGCGGCACCGTCGAAGCGCCGGTGCTGAGCGAGATCGTGGATTACTCCTACGATGGCATGGGTCGCCTGTTGGGTACCGTGCAGAGTCCCGGGACTGGCATTGGATCTCCTGCTCCGGTAGTGCCTGTTGATCCAACGGATCCAGCAGATCCGACAGATCCGACAGATCCGACAGATCCGGTCGATCCGCCCGTCGACCCGCCCATTCCGCCGCCAACGCGCACGACCACATATCAATATCTGGACAGCGTGGGACGCATCGCCATCGCACAGACGGCCGGGGCGACACAGATCCAGGTGCGCGACAGCGCAGGGCGAACGACGACGACGACGTTGGAAGATCCGTCTGCTAACGGCGCCGCGCGCACGCAACGCTACATTTATGACACCGCCGGCCTGTTGCGCGCATCCGAAGATGCGCTGGGCGGGCGTGTCTATCAGTTCTACGACGAAAAGGGCCGGCTGGCGGCTCAGGTGGACGCCACCGGCACCGTCATCGGCTACAGCTACGATGGCGCGGACCGGGTGGTCGCCACCACGGCGTATGCCAATCGCGTCACGACTTCCAGCTGGCTGGTCGACGGCGCCGTGGTTCCGACGCTGGTGTCGCAGATCGGGCTGCAGCTCGACAGCGCCAACGACCGCGTGACCCGTCGCAGCTACGACGACGCTGGCCGCGTGCTCACCGAAACCAGTGCAGTGGGTTTGGTCACCCGCTACACCTACGATGGCGCGGGACGCCTGGTTACCGCCAGTATCGGGACGGGGGCCACCGCGCGGGTCACGCGCAACTTCTACGATGCTTCGGGCCTGCTGACGGCGACGTTGGATGCAGAAGGCTTTCTGGTCGAACGCGGTTACGACAAGGCCGGGCGGCTGATCCGTACCACGGCCTACGCCACCGCAACCACGTCCACCCTGCGGGCAGCCGGTACGCTGCAGCAGCTGCGTCCAGCTGTTGCAGGCGCCGACCAGACCACGCGGCTGTTTTACGACCGGCGCGGCAATCTGGTCGGCCAGCTCGATCCGGAAGGCTACGTCACCGAATACGTGTTCGACGAAGATGGCAACAGCCGTGCCACCTTGTCGTACTACAAGCGAGTTGCTGAATCGGCGCGAGAAGGCGACTGGGCGAGCATTCGCCAGCAGGTTGCTGCGGTGGCCGACGAATCCGTCTACCGGCAGCAGCGCCGGCAGTTCAATGGACTGGGTCAGCTGGAAACAGAGATTTCCAGGAGTGGCCTGGTGACGCGTTACACGTACGACGCGGCGGGTCGTCTGGCACACACTGTCAGTGAAGACCGGCGTACAGACGAATGGGGCTGGGAAACAGTCAATACGCGGGAAAACAACCGTTTCTACAATGCATTCGGGGAGTTGATCACCGAGCTCGATGGTGTCGGCTCGGAAAAATTATTCCAGGCGCAGTCCGATCAGGAACGCCAGGAATTGATCGCCCGCTACGCCACGCATTACGAGTACGACGCACTGGGGCGCATGATTCGCAGCACCAACCCCAATGGGGTGGCGACCTGGTTCATCCATGATGGAGAGGGACGCCTACGCTACAGCGCGCAAGGCATGTCCAGTGCGGAAGGCGTCAAGAATGCGCAGGCTGAAATCACCGAGTGGCGTTACAACGCTTTTGGTGATCAGACCGAGCAGATTCGTTACGTCGGACGTCTGCAACTGGCGGTGCCCAACAGCCGTCAGAGCCTGCAAGACGCGCTCAGTACCCTGTCTTTCACTGCCGCAAACGACGCACGCCAGCAATTTACCTACAACGCAAACGGTCAGGTCATTACTGCCACCGACACGCTCGGCGTTCGTACGCTGCAGGCCTATAACATATTTGGCCAGCTCGAACGAGTGGAGCGTGCCGCCGGCACGTCGCGTGGTATGGTCACGACCTACAGCTACGATCGTCGTGGCCTGCAGTTGCAGACCGTGCAGGACGCAGGGACGCGACGGCTCAATCTGACGCAAAGCGTTCGCTACGATGCTTTCGGGCGCGCGGTCAGCCAGACCGATGCGCGCGGGGGCGTCAGCACGTTTGCCTACGACAACAATGGACGGCTCATTCAAACCTCGCGCCGTGTGGAAGGGCGCGACGAGACCACGACCACCCGTTACGACGCATTCGCGCGCGCGCTGGAAATCACCGACGCAACCGGAAACACCGCACGTTTCAGCTACGACGATACGGAGCTGGAAGTGCAGACCGCCTCTGCATTGGGTGTGGTGACTCGATCGCGTTACACCAAATTCGGTGAGCTGCTGCAAGTGGAAGGAGCCAAGCCGGCGAGTTACGAATACGACGCAAACGGCAGGCTGGTGTCGTGGAGAGACGGCGTGGTCAACAAGAACCGCCAGTATGACGATGCCGGGCGACTCATCTCCAGCGATGAAACCGGGCAAGTTTTCAATTACGTCTACGACGATGCCGGCAGGCAGATCGCAAGCATCCGGCCGAATTGGGGTTTCAATCCGGAAACCGGTTCTTTTGAGGTGTTGGCGAGTAGTCCTTCCACCCGTTACACATACGATGCGCTCGGGCGCCAGCTGCGCGTGGTGGATGCCAGGGGAACGGTCATCGATTTCCGCTACGACCTTTCAGGTCAATTGCTGGAATCGATAGTTGATCCGGGCGGGCTTGCGATCAAGACCACCTACGCGTGGGACGAACTCGGCCGGCAGATCTCCATCGTCGAGGCCGCAGGCACGACCGCGGCGCGGACCACTCTGTATACCTACGACGCCGCCGGCAGGCGCGTCAGAGAGGTGGTCGACCCGACTAAGCTCGCGTTGACGACGACCTATACCTACGATGCCAACAGCAATCTTGTCGCACGTCAGGACGCTAGCGGCAGTCTGACGCGCTACACCTACGACGAAGCCAATCGGTTGCGATTCCAGATCGATGGCGTCGGCGCTGTCACCGAGAGCCGCTACGATGTGGCGGGCCGCATCGTGGCAACCCGGACGTATGTTGCGCCGATCGCGTTGAGCAGCACGACGCTGCAGGCGACAAGCGCACAGATACAGGCGCTGGTTGTACTTAACGATGTGCTGGACCAGCAGCAATACATGGTGTTCAACGCAGATGGCCAAGTTGCGTTCAACGTCGATGGCGCAGGTGCGACTACCTCGTACATCTACGATGCCAAGGGGCGCCAGGTCAAAACGACCCGGCATATTTGGCCAATCGCTATCGATAGCACCAAGAGACTGGCGCTCGAAAGCGGTGAATCGAACATAGACAGCCTTGAGGTGGAGCTGGACGGGCGCGATGCCGTCGAGTGGAAAGCGTACTACGCCAGCGGAGCCATCGCGGCGACCGTGGACGGTTCTGGCGCGGTTACGGAATTTTTCTATAATCAATCCGGGCTGCTCTCCGGACGTAGAGACTATTCCCAGAGAATAGACCTTGATCAATACACGAGCCAAGGCATCAGTAAAAGCGTGCGCGAGCGGCTCGATCTCGGTGAATATGAGGCGGATGATACAAGCGGAGACTACACGGAGTCGAAGCTCGACCTAGCGAACAACCAAGATTATGGCTATCGCGAGGTGGGCTACATCCGCGACGGAGCTGGCCGGGTCATTTACGAGCTTCAGACAATCAGCGAGTATCGCTTTGGTTATCGAGACAATGGAAAGCTTTCGGTAAAGTCGTATGCGTATACCGCGACAGGTGAGCTGTCGTCTGAAATTGTTTATGGTCTGGGCATCCAGGCTCCGGGCGACGGCGGTAAGCCGATCTTGGGAAATTCCTGGATCGATGTCGGGCAGCGATTGGAAGGAGAGCTGGCAGAGCTTGGTCCGTATGAAACCAGGGAGAACCTGATCCGCCGTCGAGACTATTACTACGACGCTGCAGGCAGGCAGCGTTTTGCGATCGATGCCGGTGGCGCGGTCACCGAGCAAAAATACGATGCGATGGGGCGCGTGATCGACAAGCGCAGCTACGCGACGTTGGCGGCTATCGCGCCGGCAACATTGGCAGAGGTTGAAGCGAGCGTTGCCGACGCCACCAACTATCAGGGCGGATCGTTCCGTTACGATGCTGCTGGCCGTGTGATCTCTCAGGCAGATCGCTTGGGCAAGGTCGAGTTCTTCGGTTACGACGGTGCAGGACGCGTGATTCGTCACCAGGATCGCAATGGTGCGGTATGGAACTACACATACGACGCTGCCGGCAACAAGACTGCCCAATTCAGCCCCTCGGTCACAGTCGCCACGGCTGACGCATCCGGAACCGTGACCAGCGTGCAGCGTAGCCTCGCCACGCGGTACACCTACGATGGTCGGGCAATGTCACCTCGATGATCGAGGATGCCGATGGTGGCCGCCCGCGTGTCACGCGCTACGAATACGACAACCGCGGCCATCAGATCCGCACTATCTTCCCGGATGCAGGCCGTTTGAATGCCAAGGGTGAAGTGGTGGCGTCCGGCGAGAGTGCCACCGTCGAGATTACCTATGATGCCTTCGGCAATGCGGTCATGCAGAAGGATGTGCGTGGCAAGTACAGCTATAAGTCCTACGATACGCAGGGAAGGCTGGCCTACGATGTAGATTCGGAAGGCTATGTCATTAGCTACGGATACAACGCGTTCGGAGACCAATCGCGGCTCACGCGTCATGCCTACAAGGCAGACATATCGACCGATATGGCTGACCCAAATCCGGAATCCATTGGCCGTTATCTGCACTGGATGAGTTCAAGCAGCGACCGCACGATTTACACGTTCTATGATCGCGCCGGCCGTAAATCAAGCGTCGGCACGATGCCTGTTGTACAGCCAACACTGACAAGAGCGTCCGGCGATATGCAGGCCACCTTCTGGGGTCAGGAGCCTGTCGAGGAGGATCTGAATTGGAATGCGACGTCACGCACTACGTTCTATTACGATGCTTTCGGAGATTTGAAAAAGGAAGCTGTCCTTCTCGAACGTGATACCTGGGGCAATTACGGCGATCTCGGGTACGGCACGTATGCGATTACGTACCACGTCTACGACGACAATGGCCGTGAAGTGATGAGGACGGATCCGGAAGGCTACGTCACCACCTACGAGTACACGGCGACTGGTCAACTTGCCAAGCGGACCGAATATGCCAACCCGATCGTCGAAGCCGACCCCGAAGATCTGCGTAACGTCGAGCTCTCGGATAGAGATCGCAGCACGACTTATGGGCAGCTCTAAAAACCCCCGATCCTTGGCATCATAGTTCCACCGCCATCCAGGGTAAGAGCCGATGATCAGTCTGTTTGCCGGGGCCGAGCGCGAAGCCAAGCGCCAGCAGTTGAGCGATCCGCTGGAGCTGCTGTCGCGGCACATCGATTTCGTCGCGATCGCGGCGGTGATCGATGGCCACCTTCGCCTGGGCACGGGTGCCAAGGGCGGTCGCCCGGCGTGGCCGACGGAGCTGATGATCCGGCTGCTGCTGTTGCAGCAGTTGTACAACCTGTCCGACGAGGCGCTGGAGTACCAGGTGCTGGACCGTCGCAGCTTCCAGCGCTTCCTGGGGTTGGAACACAGCGGCAAGGTGCCTGACGCCAAGACGATCTGGGTGTGGCGTGAGCGGCTCAAGAAGAACGATCTGATCGGCGACATCAGCGCGGCGGTGAGCGGCCAGTTGCAGCGGGCCGGGTTCATTGCCCGGGGTGGACAGATCATTGATGCGAGCATCGTCAGCGCGCCGATCCAGCGCAATACGCGCGAGGAGAACGCCCGGATCAAGCGAGGCGAGGCTGTGCAGGACTGGAGCGATGCCAAGCGGCGGCAGAAGGACGTGCAGGCGCGCTGGACGCTCAAGCACGGCAAGGCCCATTACGGCTACAAGCTGCACGCCAACACGGATCGGCGCTGGGGGTTCATCCGGCGGCACGAGGTGAGTGCGGCCAACGTGCACGACAGCCGGCACTTCGAGACGCTGCTCGATCCAGTCAACACCGGGCGCACGGTACGGGCCGACAGCGCCTATGCCAGCCAGGCTCGGGAAACCGAACTCAGGCGACAAGGCTACCGCGCGGACATCCAGCACAAGGGGCAGACGGACAAGCCGCTGAGCCTGGCCCAGCAGCGTCGGAACCATCGCATCGCCAAGGATCGGGCGTTCGGCGAGCATCCGTTTGCCCGACTCGCCCAACAGGGAGGCAAATGCCTGCGCACGATTGGCCTGGCGCGAGCCCAGGTGGTGATCGGCCTGAAGGTTGCCGCACACAACCTGATGAGGCTGGCGCGGCTGCAGAGCCAGGGGATCGTGCCGGCGTGAGCGGAAACGGCGGCTGACAGGCCGCAATCCGGGTTTGAAATGCCATGGGTCGGCTCTTCGCGCCCCTTCGACCGGCAGGTGCGAGGGGGGCCTGTCGCCTTACCGAACATCTCAAACGGCAGAATCGAGGTTGTTCGAGGTGCCCTTATGTCTACGACGCCTTGGGACGCAAGACGTCCGAGACGGTGACGCGCCGCGCACAGGATAGATTTGGCGCCGCAAGTGTCGGCCCGCTCACCAATAGTTATACCTACGACGCCGAAGGTCGGCTGACCCAATCGCGCATCAGTAACCAGACCGTCAACATGGCTTACGACGCGCTCGGTCGCGTGGTGGCCACACGTGAAGGCGATCGTGCTGTGGTAAGCGCCGCTGCAACGGGCTTGCTGGCGAGCGGCGATTTCTCCGGAATCGACGATACCAAGCTGTATCAGACAGTCGTTCCCACCACGACCATGCGCTACGACGCATTCGGCAATCTGGTCGAGCAATCCAGCGGTGCCGAGGGTGCCGGTTGGGTCACCCAAACCTTCCGTTACGACTGGCAGGGACGCAATGTCTGGCAGCGCGATGTACTCGGTAACGAGCTGACGCGCACCTTCGATGCGGCCGACCGCGTGCTGGAAGAGCGTCGCAAGGTTAGCTATGCGTCATTCTCGCAATCAGAGAGCGGCAAGTTCAGCTACACCTGGCAAGCGGCGGAACAGCTGGGCGAATGGGCCTGGCTTAGTACGCGTTATAGCTACGACAACACCGGCCGCCAGCTCAGCAAGCAGTCATTCCGCGAGAGTTTCGTAGGTGGCGAGAGTATTGACGAGGTCGTGGAGGCTAGCGAACGCGTGGAGTACAACGCGTTCGGTGAGATCACGGTCAAGGACACCCATTCGGCCGGTGCCGAGGTAGATCAAACAATTGGTTATGAATACGACGAGCACGGCAATGTCATCTGGACAAATGCTGATGGTGTCGATCGTCGTTTCACCTACGATGCCGGCAATCGTCAGATCTCCGAGTCGCATTATGTTGGCGATTCCAGCTGGCAGTCGCAGGGCGGCCGCTATGTAGAAACCTCGCTCCAGCTAGACCGCCTTGGCCGTGTCCGCACGCGCACGCGGCTAGGTGAGGGCAACGGAGAGTTATCTCCAAATGTGGTCACGCAGCACGCCTACGACCGCTGGGGCAACCAGACCTGGGTCAGGGATGCCAACGGCAATGAGACTTCGTTTGCGTACAACGACGCCAACCAGCTGATCTCGCAGACGGCACCGGAAGTGAAGGTGGTTTCGGCTACCGGCGTAACGACCTATGAGCGTCCCGTGATGCGCTGGTTCTACGACGCGATGGGGCAGTTGGTCGGCACGCGCGACGCCAACGGCAATGGTCGTCGCTATACCTACGACGTCCGTGGCCGAATGACGAGTGAAGAAGATGCCACGGGCGGCATTACGCGTTATCGCTACGACGCGCTGGGCCGCCAGACCCTGTCGTCCGATGCGGACGGCACCCTGACCCTCAAGCAGGTGGATGCTGCAGGTCGGGTGGTCGCGGTGTGGGCCGACAACGGCAACAAGGCCGATGGGCAACGCAGTTGGCAGGAGATGGAGCGCTATGTGCTGGACCAGGACGGCAATCGTCTGGTCAGCATCGACGGCAACGGCAAGGTGACCAAGGCGTCCTATGATAGCCAGGGCCGGATGATCCGTTCGGAGAGTGCTACCGGCGTGGTGATGGAGTACGCCTACGATCTGCGCGGGAACAAGATCAGGGAGCGCAATGCGCTGGCGCTGGCGCGGGTCAATAGCGAGAGTACTGCAGAGGGCTGGGACTGGAGGTTCGATCGTGATGGCGAGCAGGTCTACTTTGATGAGAAGACCTGGAAGTACGATGCATTCAATCGTGTCATCGACCATAACGATCTGAGTGGTCTGGATTACGACTACACCTACGACTGGAGCTCGGGCCAGCTGCTGTCTGTGTCGATCAGCAACATGCAGTTCGGATTGCAACGCGCAGCCAATGCATCTGCGCAAATGGAGCAAGACCCCGAAATTCCTGAAGATCCGGGCGAGCCAGAGCCGCCGATGCCACCATTGGTGGAGAGCAAACGCAGCTACTTCTACAACGCCGACGGTCTTGTTGCACGTGTCGAAGAGCCAAGCACCTCTCGCGACCCCGCCACCGGTGCGCGAAGGGTCAATGCTACCCGTTACGAATACGACGCCAACGGCAACCGCACGCTGGAAGAAACCACCAGCTACGACGCCAACAACCAGTTGTTGCATGTCTCCACGCGCACCAGCTACGACGCGCACAACCGCATCGAGCGTGTGACCCAGGACGATCTGGTGGCGCAGCGCCGTCTGCTCGATGTGCGTTATTCGTACGACGCCGTTGGCAACCGCCGCCTGGTCGAAATGGGCAGCGCCTTCAACCCGGCGGGCGAGCAGCCCTCCAATGCGAGTTTCGAAGAAGGCAGTCGTAGCTGGACCATGGGGGAAGGTTGGGCCATCACCCAGAATGGTGCTGGCGGTGATGCCAACACTGGCACATGGAGTGCGCGATTCACTGGTTCCAACAAGGGGCCACAAAGCATCACCAACAACAAGCGTGTGGCAGTGACTGTCGGCCAGACGATCACGGCAAGTGTCATGGTGCAGCAAGGCACGGCACAGGCAGGCGATGCCACGGCGCGGGTGCTGATCATCTGGTACGGCGCCGACGGCAGCATGTTGCCCGGTGGAGAAGGCCAGTCGTGGGCAGGCGGCAATCTGGTCACTAGTGGCAGCAGAGACTACAAGCAGTCGTCGGTGACCACCGTCGTGCCGCCTGGTGCGGTGGCAATGTCGATCGCTGGCAGCGCCCGTAGAGGTCCAGGCGCTGCGATGCGCTTGGACGATTTCCAATTCACCATCGGCCCCATCCCCAACCCGGCCCCAATCAACGCCGGCATGGAGCAGGGCAGCACCAACTGGGACCTGGGCGAAGGCTGGACGATCGGTCGGGAAGGCCCGAACGGCGATGCCTATACCGGCACCTTCAGCGCGCAGTTCAACGGTTCCAACAGCGGCCCCAAGAGCATCACCAACCAGGAGCGCGTGCCCGTTGTGCCGGGCAAGAGCGTCACTGCTAGCGTAATGGTGCAACAAGGTGCCTCCGATGCCGGCGATGCCTCTGCGCAAGTGCTGATCGTGTGGTACGACGCCGACGGCAACATGTTGCCCGGTGGCCTGGGCTCGTCGTGGTCCTCGGGCAACGTCGTGGACAGCGGCTCCGGCGGTGCCTGGCACAAGTCCTCGGTCACCGCCACGGTGCCGCCGGGTGCGGCCTTCATGACCATCGGTGCCAGCGCGCTCAAGGGCGCCGGCGGCAACCCGTTGTGGGTGGACGACTTCCAGTGGACCTATACACCGGTCGAACCCGGTATCAAGGAGCTGCCGGTCGACAAGGCGTACTGGTTCGACTACGACAAGGAAAACCGCGTCACGGTCAGCAACGGCGTGCTGCAGGCCGGCAGGATCGTCATCGCCAACGACGACACCAGCTCGCTGCAGAGCTACGACAAGGACGGCAACGTCACCTTGCGCCAGTCCTACGACAACGGGGTGCTCAAGCGCCAGCAGTTGTTCTACGACGACCAGGGCCGGGTGGTGCGCATCGTGCAGACCCTGCCCGACAACGTCACCCGTTTGCTGGAGACCAGCCGCTACGACGCTTCCGGGCGCCTGCTGGAGCGTCGCCAGTACGCCGATGACGGCTCGGCCAAGCGTATCGATGTCAGCAGTTACGATGCCGATGGCCGGCTGATCAGCCAGACCGCCTACGGCATCCCGATGGGCGGGGTGTATCAGCCTGTGGACGAGGAAGGCAACCCGCTGCCGATGCCCGACGACGGCCTGGAAGGGCTGCAGCTGCTCAGCGTGGTCAACTACCAGGACGGCACGCCGGCCACTGGTTACGACGCCGCCGGTCGCCTGCGCGGCTACCGCTACTCGCTGGTGCGTAACGAGCAAGGCAGTGGCATGACCACGCCGGAGGGCTACACCCACACCTACCGCTACACCTACCAGGGTGCAGAGACCTACCTCACCCAACAGGTGGTCGGCACCAGCACGCACCGCGACTTCAAGACCAGCAACAGCACCAGCACCTACGATGCCTGGGGCAAGCTGCTGTCGGTGCGCGAGAACACGCCGGGCGGCAAGGTCGACGACCGGCTGCGGTATTTCACGATGGATGCGGAGGGCAACATCCTGCGCCGCACCGAGGGCACGTTCAAGAACGGTGTGTTCGAGCAGGACGATGCCGAGCGCCTGCGCACCGAGCAGTACGCGTTCGCCAACGGCCAGTACGTAGCCGCCGGCCGCTACGATGGCAAGACCGACGTGCTGGGGCAGATGAACGCCTATGCCAGTACCGATGTGGGCACCTACAAGGTGACCGTGCAGGCCGGCGACACGCTGCGCGGCCTGGCGCAACGCCTCTACGGCAACAGCAACCTGTGGTACGTGCTGGCCGAAGCCAACGCCATCGACGACGACAGCGGCCTGGTGGCCGGTGCGACGTTGAACGTGCCGGACGTCAAGGCCAACACCAACGACGCCACGACGTTCAAGCCGTTCAACGCCAGCGAGGCGATCGGCTCGACGACGCCATCGCTGCCATACATCCCCAAGCCGCCGGAAGCGGGGTGCGGCACGTTGGGGATGATCATCATGGTGGTGGTGGCCATCGTGGTGACGATTTATACGGCCGGTGCGGCGGGATCGGCCGTTGCTGCCGCTGCAAGTACTGCAGGAACAACTACCGCTGCCGCTGCCACGACAACCGCTGCCGTTGCGGCAACTAGTGCTGCCGCAACAACCGGCGCAATGGCGACGGGTGCTGCAGTGCTGTCAGGTGGCCTTGGGGGCACGGCGTTGTTTGTTGGGGCAACAGCCGGCGCATTTGCGGGCAGCGTGGCAAGCCAGGCAGTTGGTAGCGCGATGGGCGTGGCCAGTTTCAGCTGGCGCAATGTGGCGGCCAGCACAGTGGCGGCTGCAGCAACTGCAGGATTTAGCTCAATGATGAGCGGTGTTGCCAGTCCCCTGGTAGGTGCGATGGCAACGGCAGCAGTCGGCAACGTGAGTAACTACGCTGCCAACAAGCTCGTTGGCAACGAGGCCAGTTTCAGCTGGAAGAGCGTCGCCGCCAGTGCGGTTGCGGCGGGCATCACGCAGCAATTGGCGCCCACGGTAGCCCGGTCCATCGGTGTCGATTCAACACAGAATGGGCAGGCAATCGTCTCCGGCATCACTGGTGGCATCGTGAGCGCGCATGTGCGTCAAGGAATCGTGGGCGGCGCTATCGACTATCAGGACGTGTTCGTCGATGCATTCGGTAATGCAGTCAATGGCGCGCTGATGCAGCGTGGTCAGGCAGCATTGGCAACCAGGTCGCAGAACACACAAGCGTTCTCCGATGAGCCGACTTACTTGCTTGCATCTAATGGCGGTGGCGGCGGGGTTGGAATGGCATTGCCCGAGGAATTCTGGCCGTTGGCTTCAGGGAGTGGGGACGTCCGCAGCAATGCGATCAACGTTGCAGGGACTCAAGAGTCTCAAGCAATCCCCACAATGGATACGGTGTACGCGGTTCCTGACAAGTACTCGCCTCATGGCTGGTATTTCTACAGCTGGAATCCTGCTGGTCAGCAATGGAATGATATGCAGCGTGCCGGGCGCGGCGGGCAAGTCGCTGGATGGAGTGCGCCACCTGCAGGGTTAACTGATTACATCAGCCAATCTCAACAGTATCTGGGAAGAGCTGAGCCGATTTACGGACGCCAACTAGCGGCGCTGGAGAATGGGTTGGTTCCCCAGATGAACCAGTTCGATAGCATGGGTCGACGTCTGGGCGAGGTAAGTGATTCTACGATTGCCCTGCAAAAGCAAGCGGAATGGAACCAGTTCCTCGCCGCGCAGGAGGCGAGTGCGAACAATCCGAGTGCTGCAATTGCAAGCTTGACTGCACGTGGATTTGGCGCGGATCAGTCCAATGCAAATGCAGCTGCGGTGCGCAATGCAGAGCTGACCCAGTCGATGTGGGATCTTGCTGGGATTCAGGTCGCCAAGCAGGGTGTCGAGTCACCTGTGCCGTCGAGAATTCCGTCGTCTCCTACAAATACTTCGCTGTCTGTCTCGACCAAATCTACTTTGGTTGAGACTGATTTCATCGGCCCGCGAATCGGCAACTCTGGTTACATCACAGCAGAAGAGTTTGGGCAAGCAAGCTTCCGGAAGTACCAAGGTTTCGTTGATGATGCGTACTCACTAGCAAGTGCCAGGGAGGCACAAGGACTGTTGCGCGGTAACCCAAACACTCGGATAGGTGATTTTGTTGATCGTGAAAGTGCTGCTTACTATAGAATGTGGATCAAGTCAGAAGGTATACCTGAAGGGGCGAATGGTTTTGTGCAAATGAATCGTTGGCTGCGTGATCCTGCGGGCTCCGGCTTGTATGCTCGGCCAGACATTAGAATTCCGAGCTCTGGATTAATTCTTGATGCAACAGTTGGTATGAAGTACGCTACTGACAGACAAATTGTGCGTTTCAGTAATTACTCTGGTGGGGATAGGATAACTATTGTGCGCCCCCAGGAAGTTGGTGGTAGTTATAGCTTTTGGCCTTGAGGAAATTTAAATGGCTTGGGTTGAAAATATCGATTCGCTTTACGACTTTATCGGCGTTGTTGTCTTGCGCGCCCCAGATAAATTTCAGATTTTGGACTTTCTTCCTCCGGAGGAACAGCTAAACTTGGATAGAGCTTTTGATGAGCTTCGTCGAGGTATCGATTTTATTGAGCCAGAAATGGCGGATGAAAAGAAGCGCAAGGACTTGGCGTCGTTGCTTGATCTGGCGTTAACTGCATACAAAAATGGTGACGAATATAGAGGTGCTCATTTGGTGCAGGATTTCCAAGATTTGATATTTAAAAGAAACTATTGATTTAAATTTTTTATTTTTTATAAAAATCCGCCCGATTTTTCGGGAGGATTTTATGAAGAACTGAGACAACATAAATTTCCACTTTAATGGTGGCGTGTAGGAGAGTTGTTTATTCGACGACCAAATTAATTTGGTAATTAGTTTGGGGTTGGTGGCGCTTGGATAGATTTTAATAGCCGCCATCAATCGGCCGTATACGCAATCCGGTCCTGGATTGCATGAATAGCAATTTTTGCGGATGCAGCAAGCGCACGCGATGCATAGAACAGCCGATCAGTCAGATCACCATCCAACCCAGGCTGTCCACCTTGGTGGGCTCCCTCGCTCGCATGTAACACTTCCAGCAGCCCGTGCAGGCCGAGCACGCAGTGGTCCAGATGAGCGCAATGCAGGGCGAGGCCAAAGCTCATCGGAAGGTCTGACCAGTGAATGCCATTGCTGCCTTCCGCACCTCGTGCCTCGGCCAGACGACGGAAGAAAACATCCTCTCGTGCGTCGCTGCGTTTGGATTGGACGTTGTCAGTCTCGGTCTGTCGGTCGACAGACGATGGTGATGCGTTAACGCTTGAACGAGCGGATCTTGAGCGCGTCATGCTGGACTCCTCGGATAGGATGGAGTCCGTCACCGCGCTGCTAAACGCAGGTGACGGACGATGCGCGGTTAGCAGACCGGTCCGAGGGCCGGCAGGCCTTGCGGCCTCCGCGCACCGCCCGCCATAAAACTGGCAAGCATGTGCCCATCGCACAAAACAACAGACATAAAAAAACGCCTGTCATCGATCGATGGGCGCCGGTGCGCCTCGGAGAGTTCGGGCTGCTAAACCCGGCTGCGGGATTGACCACAGCGATAACGATGCTGCTCGCGGCCGTGGATGGGAAGCGGGGTGCGGCACGTTGGGGATGATCATCATGGTGGTTGTGGCCGTGGTGGTGACGTACTTCACTGCAGGAGCGACGAGCGGCTACTTCGCTGCGGCGTTCAGCGCGGCATCCAGTACTGCAGGTGCAGTTGCTGCCTCAGCTGCTACCTACGCTGTTGCGGGTGCAGCAGGATCAATCGCCAGTCAGGGCGTTGGCAGCGCGATGGGCCAGACGAGTTTCAGTTGGCGCAATGTGGCGGCAAGTTCCATCGCGAGCGCGGCAACTGCCGGCTTCAGCACCGCCGTGTCCGCGAGTGTGGGCCCCGTCGTCGGTGCGATGAGCACGGCAGCAGTCGGCAATGTCAGTAACTACCTTGCGAATCGATTGGTGGGTAACGAGGCGAGCTTCAGTTGGCGCAGCGTGGCAGCTAGCGCGGTGACTGCGGGTATCACGCAGCAACTGGCGCCGACGATTGCGCGGTCCATTGGTGTGGACACGATGAAGTATGGACAAGCAACCGTGGCCGGTATCACCGGGGGCGTGGTCAGTGCTTCCTTGCGCAGAGGGTCTATCGATTACATCGATCTGGCAGTCGATGCTTTCAGCAATGTACTGGTCAACTCGTTGACACAGAGCTCCAGCACAAGTTTGTTTGATCCTGACACCGCAACTGCATCCAACAACGGAGGTGGAGCACCTGGCAGATATGTTAGAGACCGTAATGGTGAGCTGACGCTGGACACTGTCGAGGTCAGAGCCACGCGCAGCAACATATCTAGCATCCAGATCCGCGCAAGCGATCAAGAACTGCATGACCAAGCGTTGATGCGTGCGGTCGGTGCACAGACGGTGGAGAACATCCGTGCCGACCGTCGCCGTAGCAATGCCATTGACGTAGGAGCATTCCAACGCAGCAACGCGCTGGATATCGGTGCGATCAACGCCGCACGCATGGCGCCTGCGACTGCACAGCCGGTGGCGCCGATGGCGGTCAATCGGGAGGCCATTCCGGTCGAGCCCAACAGCATCAGCGGATGGGAAGTTGCAAGTTCCTTTGTTGAGGGCGTCGGCAATGCATTTGTAGGGGTTGGGCGCGAAGTTGCCGATACACCGCTGCGGGTGGGCGACATGGTGTTGGCTGCAGCAGCAGTGACCACAAACCTCTTTAGAGAAGAGGGCGACTATTGGCTGCCTGAGATGAACAGCGGCATGTCGCGTGACTACGAACGCTCAGGCCAGACGTGGGACCAGTTCGCGCTGGATCACAATCCGCTGTACGCCGCCACCGTTGGTCTGGGCACCGCGATTGGCAACGGTGCCGGCGCAGCCGTAGTGGACAACGATTACCGTCCTCTCGCGAATTTGGGTGGAGAGTTTGCCGGCGGCTTGCTGGTCGGCAAGGCCATGAACCGATACGGCAACTATGGCGTGATGATTGATGACATTGGTGCCAGTGGGCTTGGGCGATCGCAGGCTGGCAGCGTGGGGGTCAGGTTTGGGAGATCTTATCCAGATGGAAGTTTCCGTACCCCTGATGGGAAGTTTGTCAGTGTGAGGGGGGCTCCCGCGCCTGGTACCATTAATGCGGTCTCATTTGCTAATTTCTTACAAACAAATGGTGTCAAAGTTGTCGGCACTGAGATGGAGGTGGTAACACCCGTAGGCATAAGAAAGTATGACGTTGTAACTCGTAATGCAGATGGTTCACTATTTGGATTGGAGATTAAAAGTGGAGGGGCGACCCCAACGCCGTATCAGAGGTTTGTTGATAAGTATGTAAATAATTTTGGCGCTCAAGGAAGAGGTCGTATAGCTGGAGAAAAATTGGTGGGATCGTATACTGTATATCTTCCTTCTGGAGGTTAATAAATGATATTCGAAATAGAGGGTGGAGATAAGATAAGTGAACCTGATGAAGCAAAGGTAAAGTTAGCAATAAGAAAATTAAGGAGTTACGGGCCGCAATCATTTGCATCTTTAGACAATGAAGATGGTGAGTACGTGCAGGTTGCAGGTGGTGGGGTGACTTGTATGTTAGAGAGGATGGACGGGGTATTAAATAAACAATATAGAGGGTACAAATCTATTAAAAGCAAAGTATTTCCTGATGGGACCATACTGGCCTTTGGAGGGGGTGAATTAATTATGCGATCTGATGAATGGTTTTCTTCTGAGGAAGTTGCAGAGGTTTTTTGCTGTTTTCTTCGGAAGTCTCCGTTCCCGGATTATGTAATGTGGAGGGAAATTGCCGCGTAGTTAATTAAAGTTTGTTATTTTCGATAATGACCAGTGCTGGATGTACGTGTCCAGCAATCTTGCCCGACAACGTCACCCGTTTGCTGGAGACCAGCCGCTACGACGCCTCCGGGCGTTTGCTGGAGCGTCGCCAGTACGCCGATGACGGCTCTGCCAAGCGCATCGATGTCAGCAGCTACGACGCCGACGGCCGGCTGATCAGCCAGACCGCCTACGGCATCCCGATGGGCGGGGTGTATCAGCCGGTGGACGAGGACGGCAACCCGCTGCCGATGCCCGACGACGGGCTGGAAGGGCTGCAGCTGCTCAGCGTGGTCAACTACCAGGACGGCACGCCGGCCACCGGTTACGACGCCGCCGGCCGCCTGCGCGGCTACCGCTATTCGCTGGTACGCAACGAGCAAGGCAGTGGCATGACCACGCCAGAAGGGTATACCCACACCTACCGCTACACCTACCAGGGTGCGGAAACCTACCTCACCCAGCAGGTCATCGGCACCAGCACGCATAAGGACTTCAAAACCAGCAACAGCACCAGCACCTACGATGCCTGGGGCAAGCTGCTGTCGGTGCGCGAGAACACGCCGGGTGACAAGGTCGATGACCGGCGGTCTATGCGGGGGCGGGATGTGCTGGACGCCAAGGCAGCTACCGACCATGTCGATACGGCCAATGCGTTTGATGCCGGGGAAGCAGGGGTTTGAAGGGCTGGCAGCGGCGTTTGGCCCGGGCGGAAGCGAACTGATCAATAGGCTCCGTCTTTGAAAGTGTGACGATTGCCTCGCAAAAATCTTTCATTGCAATCTATGCCAGCGCTTGACACACCTCCCGGGGGAGGACGTAAAGTTCACATCGTCATCACAGGGGGATACGACGGGCTCGCTTCGGGGGAGAGTGACTATCAGGATCGATAGCCACGCACGAGCGCTGCAACGGCGGGTCCAAAACGAACCAAGGTTTTACCCATCGTTCTCTAGGTCGTCTGGCCTGGCATGGTGGTCTGCGTCTCATGGATGTGGCGATGCCGTCTGTCGATAAACTCTCTGCCTACTGGGCAAAAGACCCGGCCAATCCGGAACTTGCCTGTCAGCTGTGCGATGCATTGATCGAAACGGGTCAATCTGCACGCGCAGAAGATGTGATTGCCGCATTGCCGGCCGATACAGCATCGCTCGCAGGCGTGCAATTCCGCGCAGCGCGACTGGACCTGTTGGCTGGCCGCTATGTGGAAGCTGAAGCGCGCTTGCAGCCACTGGCTGAACGCCATGCTGCGCCTGCCCTGGACCATGACATCGCTTTTGCGCAGCTGTGCCAACAGAATCTGGACGGCTCCGCTGCCACGCTGCAAAAGGCGCGCGCACGTCACGGCGATAACGCGGAGTTCGCTGTGCTTTCCGCTCGTATCGCGTTGATGCGCTCCGATTACGCAGCCGCCGACAAGGCGCTTGCCGCCGCATTGGCGTTCACTCCACAGCATCCAACCGCATTGGGTTTGAGTGCGCTGTGCGCACTGGATTCAGGCGACACAACGCGTGCCGTAGAACAGGCACATCGTTGTCTTGCGCTCTTTCCGGATCAGCACGAAGCGCTACTGACCGCCGGTGCGCTAGCGCTGTACGCGCAGGACGGCGCCGCGGCAGGGATACATTTCGAGCGTGCGCTGAAGCGCTTTCCCATGTCGGGCCGGGCACTGTCTGGCTTGGGCCAGGCGCAGATGTTGCAGGGCGCCTTGGCGCCAGCCAAGGTATTGCTGACGCAGGCAACACAGGCCATGCCGGACCACATCGGTACCTGGCATGCATTGGGTTGGCTGCATCTGCTGGATGGCGAGCGATTGGCAGCCGATGCTTGCTACCGGCGTGCATACGCGTTGGATCGCAACTTTGCCGAATCGCACGGTGGCCTGGCAGTGGTGGCATTGCTGGATGGGCAGCGCGAAGAAGGCGAAGCGCATCTGCGGCGCGCGCTAAAGCTCGATCCCGGCAGCATCAGCGGTCGCTACGCGCAGTCTTTGTTGCTTGCAGACAATGGCGAGCAGGCGCAATCGGAGGCTGTATTTGCGGCCTTGATGCGCGAGGGTGCACTGGCAGGTGCTCACGCGCTTGGCGCGCAAACGCCGCCAGAGATGGCGCGACGCCTGCGTGCCCGGTTGTCGTCCAACGCTGCAGCAGCGCATTGAAGGCCCGCTTGTGGACGCCGACACCGCCATGCATTTGCTGGCCGAGACCTTGCTGGCCTCGGCCAAGATCTCCGCGCCGATTTTGCTGATCACGTTGGTGGTCGGGTTGGTGATCTCGGTGCTGCAGGTCGTCACCCAGATCCAGGAAATGACGCTGACCTTCATCCCCAAGTTGATCGCGGTGGGTGCGGTGACCATGGTGCTGGGAAGCTGGATGCTGCTGACTGCAGTAGAGCTGGCCAAGCGCATGTTCGATTTTGCGGCCGGGCTCTGACGATGGAAGTGCTGAGCGGCTTGGCTCTGTTGTTCGGCTACGCATCGCTGCGCTACTTGCCGGTGATGGTGTTGCCCGGGCTATCGCCGCTGGCATGGGCACCGATGCTGGTGCGCATCACCACGATGCTGGCTTTCGCATGGTTGACGCTGTTGGCCCTGCCCGACGGCTATGCCTCTCCGCCGGCCATCGGCCAACCGATGTCGCTGCTGCTGGCAGCGATTGGCGAGCTGATGATCGGCGGGATCTTCGGTCTGGCCTTCATGATTCCCAATGCCGCGTTGCACACCAGTGGCTGGCTGTTGGACATGCAGGCAGGACTGGGCGCCGGCGCCCTGCTGAACCCGGCAAGCGCCGATACGCAGGAATCGCTGCTTGGCCATGCGTTGATGCTGGCGGCCACTGTGTTGTTCTTCTCGCTCGACTTGCACGTTCTGCTGTTCAAGGGCTTGGTTGCAAGCACCACGGTGCTGCCGCTTGGTCGCATGAGCCATCCCATCAGCGCAGAAGCGTTCTTCGCATTGCTTGGAAGCAGCTTTGTGGGTGCGTTGATGGTGGTGATGCCGGTTGTGCTTGGCCTGTTCTTCGTCGATGTCGCGGTGGGCTACGCGTCGCGTTCGATGCCGCAGGCCAATGTGTACTTTCTGGCGCTGCCGCTCAAGGTCGCCGTTGCACTGGGCTTGCTGGCATTGACGTTGGCCTATGCGCCAGGCCTGATCGGCCGGCTGTTCGGCAATGCCTTGGATCAGGCACCGCAGATGCTGGGAGCGCCCTGATGGCAGACGCCGACCAGGACAAGACTGAGCAGCCAACCCAATCCCGGCTGGAAGAGGCGCGTCGCAAAGGTGAAGTCGCCAAGACCCCCGATCTGACCGCCGTGCTGATGCTGGGGATCTTTGTGGTGGTCACGATGTTGACCGGACGCGACATCGCTGTGGCACTTGCCAGCGCCACGCGCAACACCATGCAGTTGGCAGGTGTGCAACCACGCATCGGTGCGGATCTGGTGGCCTGGTTGATCGATACCTACAGCGGCTTGTTGCAGGCGATGACGCCGCTGATCCTTGCGTTACTGGTGGTCGCGGTGGTGGCCAATCTCGGCCAGACCGGCCCGATCTTTAGCACCCATGCGCTCGCGCCAAGCCTGCAGCGCATGCATCCCATGAATGCGATCAAGCGGTTGTTCTCGATGCGCGGCCTATGGGAGCTCGGGAAGTTGGTCCTCAAGCTCTCCTTACTAGGACTGCTTGCCTATATTGCGGTTGGCCATGCGGCGTCCTTTGTCGGGAAAATTGCGTTGTCGTCACCGGCGCTGCTGGTCGAGCAACTGCGCTCAGGTTTCTGGACTACATCGGTCTATGTCCTGCTGGTGCTGCTGATCGTCGCGGTGGCGGACCTTGCATTCATGCGCAAGGACCACGGCAAGAAGATGCGCATGAGCCGGCGCGAAGTCCGTGACGATGCCAAGCGGCGCGATGGCGACCCGGAAGTGAAATCCAAGCAGCGCCGTCAGATCCGTGAGTTGCTCAAGACGGTGCGCTCGCTGCCGCGCGTGGCCGATGCCGATGTCATTCTGACCAATCCCACCCATTACGCCGTGGCCGTGCAATACCGACCGCGCAGCATGCGTGCGCCGATCGTGCTGAGCAAGGGACGCGGTTTGTTGGCCGCCCGTGTGCGTCGTGCTGCACAGCGCGCCGGCGTGCCGGTAGTGCGCATGCCAGCATTGGCGCGTGCGCTGTATCGCGACTGTGCGATCGATGCACCGGTTCCCGAAGACTTGTTCGATGCCTTGGCGCCGGTCTACCGCACCCTATATGCCAATCGCCGCGGCAGTGCTGCCGCATGAAGGGCATCCTGGCCGCCTTCCTGCAGGACAAGCGAGACCTGGCCTTGGTAGGGCTGGTGGTCGGTATCTTGATGGTGCTGTTCGTACCGGTGCCTTCGGCGCTGCTGGACCTGCTGCTGATCATCAATATCAGCCTGGCATTGTTGATATTGCTGGTGACGTTCTTTACCGAATCGCCGCTGAACTTTTCGACCTTTCCGACCCTGTTGCTGATCGCGACGATGTTCCGGCTGGCGTTGAACGTGTCGGCAACCCGCCTGATCCTGGATGGTGCCGATGCAGGCCGGGTGATTGGTGCGATCGGTACGTTCGTGATCCGCGGCAATTACGTGGTCGGTATCGTGGTGTTCCTGATTCTGGTGGTGGTGCAGTACGTGGTAGTCACCACCGGCGCGCAACGTGTGGCTGAAGTGGCCGCGCGCTTTACCCTGGACAGCATGCCTGGCAAGCAGATGAGCATCGACGCCGACATGAACATGGGGTTGATCGACGAGCACGAGGCTCGCCGGCGGCGTAAGCAGATCGAGAAGGAAGCCAACTTCTACGGCGCGATGGACGGTGCCACCAAGTTCGTCAAGGGCGATGCGATCGCCGGCATCGTCATCGTATTGATCAACATCATCGGTGGTCTGGCGATCGGTATCGCGCAGATGGGGATGCCTTGGACCGAAGCGGTGCAGCGTTTTACGTTGCTGACCGTCGGCGATGGCATCGTGACCCAGATTCCGTCGCTGGTGATCGCGGTGGCGACCGGCATCATCATTACCCGTGCTGCGGCCGACGCGCGCCTTGGTGCTGAGATTCCGCGCCAGATTCTCTCCAATCCGCGTGCGCTGGCGGTGGTTGCCGCCGCGTTGCTGTTGATGCTGACATTGCCTGGCTTTCCCAAACTGCCGGTGATCGCGGCGCTGATCGGCGTCGCGGTGCTGATCCGATACAGCCTGATCAAACGCGATCCCAACGCGGACGTGGTTGTCGAGGATGCGTCGCAAGGCCCGTCCGCACAGGAAGAACTGCAGCAGGCCATGCGGGTGGAGCCGATCGAAATCCGCATGGGCGCCGCATTACACGAGCTGTTGTTGGGACCTGCCGGGGATTTTGCGCTGCGCATCGTTAACTTGCGCAAGCAGGTTGCCGGCGAACTGGGATTTGTCATCCCGAAAGTGCAAAGCAGCCTGCGTCCAGAACTGGAGCGCAACCAGTATGAACTGCTGGTCGAAGGCAACCGTGTCGGCCAGGGTGAGATCCATCCGGATCGCTTGCTTGCGATCAATCCAGGCGGTACGCGCGTCAAGTTGGAAGGACTGGAAACGCGCGATCCCGCATATGGTCTGCCCGCGCAATGGATCACACCTGAGACCCGTCAGGCGGCTCGTGCCGGCGGCTACACGCTGGTCGAACCCGACACGGTGCTGGTGACGCATCTCAATGAGCTGGTCAAGCGACATGGGCCTGACCTGCTGAGCCGCAGCGAGACCGAACGCCTGCTGTCGCGCCTGGACGAGCACCGCGCGCCACTGGTCGCCGAGTTGGTTCCCAACGTACTGACGTATTCCGATGTACAGAAGACGCTGCAACTGTTGCTTCGAGAGCAGGTAAGTATCCGTAATCTGGAGGCCATCGTAGAAGTGCTCCTGGATGCCGGGCGCAATCAGAAGCAGCCTGACGAATTGGTCGAGCGGGTGCGTGAGCGTCTGGGCGCCACCATTTGCCAGCGCTTTCAGGACGCACGCGGCGAGCTGCATGTGTTGACGCTGGAGCCGGGAATCGAACGGACCTTGATGGGCCAACAGCGCAGCGGCGAAGGCCGCAGCGCATTGTTCACCGACATGGCGCAGCTTGACGGCTTCATTCGGCAGCTCGCCAAACAGGCCGAGGCGATGATGGGACAGAACCGCCTGCCGGTGCTGTTGTGTCCCTCGCCGTTGCGCAGGCCGCTACGTGCGTTGATTCAACGCTCGCTGCCGCACGTCGCCGTGCTGGCACTCAATGAAGTCCCTTCCACCGCCCTGGTCCGCTCGTTTGCGGCAGTGGGCACACCCTTGCAGGTTGCAGCGTGAACGACACCATCCAGGCGATCAGTCGTAGTTTGAATGCGGATATCGAAGCGTTGACTGCGGTCAGCCAGAACGTGGCGAACCTGAACACGCCCGGCTACCAGGGCATACGCGCACGTGGAGACTTCGCTGCGGCCACTGGCGCTGCGGCAATGACGGTGCAGCGTGGCGATGGCGCCCTGCGGGAAACGGGGCGTGGGCTGGACCTTGCGCTGCGCGGCAATGGCTTCTTTGTGACACAGCAGGACGGACAGCAGCGGTTGCTGCGCCTGGGTAGTTTCGTGCGTGGCGCCGACGGCAGCTTGCAGACCCGTGAGGGGGCTGCGGTGCTGACCGATGCAGGGGCCTTGACCCTGCCGCAGTCCGATATCCGTGTCGACGATCAGGGCGGTATCTGGGACGGAGATGCGCTGTTGGCGCATTTGCGCATCGTTGACGTGGCCGAACCGGCGCGCCTGATTCCCAGCGATGGCGGTTATCGCTATGACGGCGTGACTGCGCCATGGAAAGGAACCGTGCAGCAAGGCAGCGTCGAACAATCCAACGTCGATGCGGCTGCCGAAACGCTGCAGCTCATCGAACTCTCGCGCCATGCCGAATCGGTACAGCGCGTGATTTCACTCTATGACCGAGCGATGGATACGGGCATCAACCGTATTGGCGACAACTGACAGGACTGCCCTCATGATCGACGCTCTCTACATCTCATCCACCGGCCTGCGCGGTCAGCAGCAGCAGATCGACGTGATCTCCAACAACGTCGCCAACATGCAGACGCCCGGCTTCAAGCGCGGACGCGTCAACTTTGCCGAGATCGCCAATACGCCGCTGCCCGGCCAGGGAGTCGGCCAGGCAAGCAACGTGCATGGCGGCGGCATTCGCGTGAGTTCTACCTCGGTGGAATTCGGTGCCGGTGCGCTGCAGCCCACGCGTAATCCCCTGGATATTGCCATCGACGGGGATGGTTTCTTCGAAATCGAGAATGCCAACGGCGAGCGGTTCTACACGCGCTCGGGTCGCTTCCACGTCGATACCGAAGGCTATCTGGCCATTTCCAACGGCATGCGCCTGTCGGCGGGAATTCAGATGCCGCAAGGCGCTGCGGATGTACTGATCTCCTCGGCAGGCGAGGTGAGCGCCAGGCTCGATGGCAGCGAGGAGCGAGCGGTATTGGGTAGCATCGACCTGGTCAGCTTCGTGTCGACCGAGGGGTTGGAGTCACGCGGGGAAAACGTGTTCCAGGCAGCGGACCGCTCCGGCGAAGCGATTCCGCTGGTTGCGGGCAGCAACGGCGCGGGAAAACTGCAGCAGGGTTATCTGGAAGCAGCCAACGTCGACATGATCGATGAGATGACCGGGTTGGTGCTGGCGCAACGAGCGTATCAGCTCAATGCGCGCGTGCTGCAGGCATCGGATCAGATCCTCGAAACCATCAACAACCTGCGCCGCTGATGACCAGGATGCTTGCACTGCTGTGGTTGATGTCTTGCGCGAGTGCGCAGGCCAGCAACATCTCGTCCGATCGACTGATCGCGACGGCGCGTGCGTCGCTGGAGGCTGTGTCCGGCATGCTTCCCGGTGAGTTGGTCCTGACCGCCTCTGCGCTGCCGGACTCGCAATTGGAGACGGAGATGGCCGCAACCACGCAGATGAGGCTGCAAGCCGGACGGATCGGCGGAGCCTGGCCGCGCAAGCGTGTAGGTGTGCCGGTCGAAGTGCTGGTCGACGGTGTGCCGACACAGACCAGGATGGTGTGGTTCACCGTGCAGTGGTGGCTGGAGCGGCCGACCTATGCACGTGCATTTGCCAGTGGCACGCCTGGTGAGCAGGTTGTTGTAGTAGCTAAACGTATGGACGTGGCCGGCGTGCTTGCCGCCGACGAAGTGGCAGCGTCAGGCGAGGCACCAGCGGCGGCACGCTTGAAGCACGCAGTGCGCGCAGGCGATCTGGTGCAGGCGCATGACTTTGCCGCCGCGCCTGCGATCGCGCGACGTGATCCGGTGACCTTGCGCATTCGCCATGGTGCGGTCGAACTGCGCTTGCCGGCAACTGCGGTGGCCGACGGGCAACCAGGCGAGGCAATTGCCGTTTTGCCACAGGGCGCGCGCACGCCGGTGCAGGCACGTGTGGTTGCCAGTGGTGAGGTATCCATTGAACACTAGAGACACGCTCATGCTCGCTGCGCTGCTGTCGGCGACGGCGAGCCAATGTGCCTTCGCGCAGGAAAGCCTCATCAATTCGAATACGTATCGCGGCATCGCTGCCGACCGACGCGCTTACCGCGTGGGCGACGTGTTGACGGTGAACGTGCTCGAAGCTGCCAGGGCACGCTCCGGCGCAGCCACTGACGCCGGTTCGGATGTTCGCCTGAGTGGCACCGCAGGCAATAATGCCTACCGCGGTAGCTTCGACGCCGGTTTGTCAGGTGCCGCCAAGGGCAGCGCGGAAACTTCACGAGTGGGTGAGTTGCGCACGCAATTGTCCGTACAGGTCAAGGATGTGCTGAGCGATGGATCGCTGGTGGTCGAAGGCGAGCAGTCGCTGTTGATCAACAAGGAAGATCAGCGCATCACGCTGAGCGGCATAGTGCGGCCGGATGACATCCTCGCCGATAACACCGTCTGGTCGCATCGGCTCGCCAATGCGCGTGTGGAGTTCAACGGCAAGGGCGTCGTTGCCGAGTCGCAACGTCAGAGTGTGGCCTACCGGCTGCTCAAGTGGCTGAGGGTGCTATGAACCTGCGTTTGCTGGTGCTCTTGCTAGCGCTGTCGGCTGCATCTGCGCATGCCGCCCCGGTCTCCGATGTCAGGATCAAGGACATCGCGCGCATCGCGGGTGTGCGTGAAAATCCGCTGACCGGTTACGGATTGGTGTTCGGTCTTTCCGGTACCGGTGATTCGGCGCGCAACCGCGCGACCGTGCAATCGGTCGGCAATACGCTGCGCAATTTCGGTGTCAGCGTCGAACTGGGTGATCTGTCCAGCCGTAATGTCGCGGCAGTATTGGTGACGGCTAAACTTCCGGCATTCGCCGAACCTGGTCAGCCACTCGATGTGCAGGTCGCCTCGGCAGGCGATGCGCGCAGCCTCACCGGGGGTACCTTGATGCTGGCGCCGCTGAGCGGGCCCGATGGCAAGGTCTATGCGATCGCACAAGGGGCGATTTCGGTCGGGGGGTATCAGTTCGAGGCGATCACCGCATCGGTACAGAAGAATCACCCGACTGTGGGTTGGATTCCTTCCGGCGCCACCGTCGAGCGGGCAGCCGCACTGGACGTTGCCGGTGAGCCGGGAACCTTGAGCATCCTGCTGGACGAAGCCGACTTCACCACTGCCAACCGCATCGCGCAGGCGGTGAGCGCCAGTTTGCCTGGCGTCACCGCAGAAG
Source organism: Xanthomonas arboricola pv. juglandis (assembly GCF_001013475.1). GTDB lineage: Bacteria > Pseudomonadota > Gammaproteobacteria > Xanthomonadales > Xanthomonadaceae > Xanthomonas > Xanthomonas arboricola. The sequence continues at coordinate 419,085 of NZ_JZEF01000002.1, forward strand.
CCGAGCACGCCGGCAAGGTCGTCGTGCGCTACCGGGACAACCCCAGTCGTGTGGCTCGCATCTCGCAGATCGAGAATGTACGGGCGATGCGCGAGCGGCCAGCACGCGTGATCATCAATGAGCGGACCGGCACTGTGGTGGCCGGTAGCAATATCCGTTTGGGTCAGGTGAGCATTTCTCACGGTGACTTACGTGTGGAGATTTCCACGCGTTACAGCGTGTCACAGCCGGATGGGCTGCTGGTGCGTCCAGGCGCAGGGGTGCGTAGCGTATTGGTACCGGAGAGCACCATCACCACCGAAGAGCCGATCGCTCCGCTGGTGTCGGTCGCAGAAGGCGCCACAGTGGCCGATCTGATTTCCGCGTTACGTACCGCCAAACTGACCACGCGCGACGTCATTGCGGTCTTGCAGTCCGTCAAATCCGCAGGCGCCTTGGATGGCGACCTGATCATCCAGTAGGTTACCCATGTCACAAGATCTCACCGTCGACGCTGTGCGCATGGCCTTGAGCCTCAATAAGCTCAAGGCCGAAGTCACCAGCTGGAATATCGCCAACGCCTCGAGCCCCGACGCGCCGGTGTTTGTCATTGATCAGAGTCGCACCGATCGCGTCTTGAATGGGGCGGCTGGCGCAAGCCCAGACGATGTTGCAGCACTGCTGCGCAATCCGGATTCACCCACGCTGGCGATCGTGGACCAGCGCTATGACCGTGAACGCGCCAGTCTGGACGACCTGGTTGCCGAGTCGGTATCAGCGGGGCTCAACTATCAGGCACTGACCGAATCGCTGAGCCGGCATTTCGGCTTGATGCGTCTGGCAGTGACTGGACGGAGCGGCGCATGAGTATCGACGCAATCCTAGATGCAAGCCGTGCGGGCATGCAGAACGAACGGCTACGTATGGACCTGGCTGGGCGGCATATCGCAGTCGCCAATCAGCCGATCGATCCCCGCCAGCTGACTGCATCGGCCTCCGCTTCGTTCGCCGAGACAGTGGGCCTGGGTGACGGCATGGATGCGGCGCGCAGTCTTGGAACGCGCACGGTTCTGGACCCGAAGAATCCGATGGCCGATGCGCAAGGGCAGGTGCATTACCCGGCGGTGGACATGGTGAGCGAAATGACAAGTCTGATGACGGCCAGCCGGGGTTACGAGGCAAATGTACGCTCGTTCAACGTGCTGCGCAGCATGGTATTGCGTGCTTTCGAGATTGGAGCCAAGTGATGACGATCGCAGCGATTGGAGCGATTGGACCCGCGCAGATGGAGGCACTTGGTGCGCCGATGGTTGCAACCGACGGCGTGAATTTCGGGGATGTGGTCGCACGTGGCATCTCCGGTGCGGATAGCGCCATCCAGACTGCGGACCAGCAGCTGCGTGCGATGGCCGCAGGTCAGGAGGTCGCGCCGCACGATCTGATGATTTCACTGGAGGAGGCACGTATGCACCTCACGTTGTTGTCCGAGGTGCGTAACAAGCTGGTCGAGGGGTATCAGGAACTCTCGCGGATGCAACTGTAAGGACACTGACGTGCTTTCCTCTTTCAAAACGACTTATTCGACATTGGCACCGATGCGCAAGCTTGGCCTATTCCTCGCCGTGGGCGTCTTGCTGCTGCTGACGGCTGCCGCGATCTGGTGGGCCTTGGCGCCGCGACAGGCACTGCTCTTCGGTGAGTTGAAACAAGCCGATGCCGCCGAGGTCTCGGCTGCCCTGGACGAATGGAAGATTCCACACAGCTACACCGCGGACGGGAGCGGCATCCTGGTGGAACAGGGTCAGGTGCATCCCTTGCGGATGCGTCTGGTGTCTGCCGGGGTTCCGAAAGGGGGGCACGTTGGATTCGAGTTGTTCGATACCAATGAGTTCGGTGTTACCGAGTTTGCTCAGCGCATCAACTATCAGCGTGCGCTGCAGGGTGAAATCGAGCGCACCATCGCCACGATTCCTGGTGTTGAGGCGGTGCGCGTGCACTTGTCGATTCGTCGCCCAGGTGTATTCCTGGCCGAAGACAGTCAGTCCAAGGCATCGGTGGCAGTCTCGCTGGTGCCCGGTGCAACGCTGACTGCCAAGCAGGTCAGCGGAATTCGCGATCTTGTTGCCTCGGCCGTGGACGGGCTAATGCCGGACGCGGTGGTGGTGGTCGGGCCGACCGGCTTGCAGCTGGCAGGAGGCGTCAACGAAGCCGCCGGCGGTGCACAGGGCGACCTGGCACGGCAACTGGGAGCCGATTACGAGCGTGATATCCGCAAGATTCTGGAGGCGCAACCGTCCACGGCAGGGGCATCGATCTCGGTCAATGTCGCACTGAACTTCGACAAAGTGCGCACCGTCAGTGAACGCACCCTGGTGGCGCCTGGCCAGGACCATGGGACGGTGGTGCGGCGTAGCTCCAGTTCCGATCGTGTACCCGAGGGAGGTAGTGGTGCGGTCTTGAACGAGCAGGTCGAGTACGCACACGGCACCGAGAAGCAGGAAATCACCAGGGCCACCGGACGGGTAGAGCGTGTCAGCGTTGCGATTGCCTTGCGCCAACCGTTGAGCGATATCGAACAACAGCACCTGCAACGTTTGGTGATGGCAGCCATCGGTGGAGATGCGGCGCGTGGCGATGTTGTTGAAATTAGCGTTGGATCCACCGCGACACCCAGCCAACCTCTAGGTCAGCCGGCATTGGCAGCACGCAATACCGATCGCCCGGCTGTTGGTGCTCGTGGCGTTACCTCGGCTTGGCAGGCAGCCCCGATGATCTGGCTCGTGGTCGCCGTTGTGCTTAGCCTGTTTGTCGGGGTGCTGATAGGAAAAGCGGTCACGCGATCACGCAGCAAGCGCTTGAGCCGAGAGCAGAGCGAACAGGCAGCGCAACAAATTCGGGCGTGGCTGATGGGGCCTGCGCATGAGCGCGTCTGAAGTCATGCGCAAGTCTGCGTTGCTGGCCAGCGTCATGCGGTCTGGCGAACGTCGGCGGTTGCTGGCGTCCTTGCCGGCTGCCATGGCCACGGAACTGCGTGCGCAGATTGCATTGGTCTGTCGTCACGGATGGGACGAGCCAACCCTGGTCGAGCCGGCGCTGCGCGGACCGGGTCAGACCATCGGAGATGCTGACGGCGGACCGGGTCTGGAAGATATCGTGCAACTGTCGCATACGCTTGGTGCAGCGACTCTGAGCCGCGTGGTCATGGCAACGGCCTCGGCGGACGCGTCGTTCATCCTTGCAGCGCTCGAGCCTGCGCTGGCCAAGACGGTTCGCGCAGAACTCGCAGCGTCCCGGCCACTCCCACCAGCGCTGGCCGCTGCTGTGCGTAATGCTGCGCACGCCCAGGCAGCAGCTGCGCACCCGGCAAGGCGGGTAGTGCCATGAAGCGTCTGGTCGTGTCGTCCGACTGCCGTCCCTGGTATGCGCCTATAACACGTGGCGCTGACGACGCGACGCCTTCCGCTTCGCAAGAGCAATCCGTGATGGAAGATGCGCGTGCGAAGGGATATCAGGACGGCCTTGCACGCGCTCATGAGGAAGCCGCTTCGCTGGCACAGCGTGAGTTGGAAAAAGTGACGGCCTCCCTGCAGGCCAAGGCTAACGCCGCGCATGAGGCGACCGAGCGGGTGCGTGTGCAGCTGCAGAATCTGATCGCCGGCCTGGAGCAAGCCATCGACGAACAGGCGCGACGAAGTCATGAAGTAGCCGTGGAAGTGGCCTTCCTCGCGGTAACCCAGGTCATCGGCGCCGCTTATGCAGATGGTCCGCTACTGATGGAGCTGTGCCAGCGTGCACTGCGGGACGCGGGCCATCAGGCGGTAGCACTACACGTATCAGAGCATGACTTGTCGCTTTGCTCCAATGTCCCGACCTTGCCGATTCACTGCGATCTTGCACTACGGCCAGGCCAGTGCACGCTGGAAACACGCGCAGGCAGAACCGAGTTCGGGCTCGACGTCCGGCTTTCGGCGTTACAAGCCGCGTTGTTGCACGGCCTATCCACTTACTCGTCCGTGACGCGCTCATGAGCCTTGCCCAGCATCTGACGACAGCCATCCAATCGGCATGCTACGTGCGTCGGTATGGCCGTGTTTGTGCATTCAATGGCCTGGTGATCGAGGCCGATGGGCCCGACGCACGCGTCGGAGATCTCTGTGAAGTGATGGTATCCGCAGAGGGACGTCGCGTGGACGCGCAGGTGGTAGGACTTCGGGACGGCAAGCTGCTGCTAATGCCGTATGGAGACATTGCCGGCCTCGCGCCCGGTGCAAGAGTGGAAACCACGACAAGGTCATTGAATGTTCCGGTTGGCAATGCCTTGCTTGGGCGCGTGATTGATGCCTTCAGTCGTCCTCTGGATACGCTGGGGCCGTGCGCAACTGAGCAACACTACCCATTGCATGCAGTGCCACCCAACCCACTGGAACGGCGTGATATCACCCAGGTTTTCGAGACAGGCATCCACGTAGTGGATAGCTTGTTGACGCTGGGAAAAGGGCAGCGCATCGGTATCTTCGCAGGCAGCGGTGTGGGCAAGAGCACCTTGCTGGGTATGTTTGTCCGCCATGTCAAGGCCGACGTGATCGTGTTAGCACTGATCGGTGAGCGTGGTCGCGAAGTCGGCGATTTCGTGCGTCATACACTCGGTCCGGAAGTGATGAAGCGCTGCGTAGTCATGGCTGCCACTGCCGATCAGCCGGCACTGGTGCGCACCCATGCCGTCCACGCCGCGCACGCCGTTGCAGAGTTTTTCAGGGACCAGGGCAAGTCTGTCTTGTTGGTGGTGGACTCGATGACCCGGTTTGCCATGGCGCATCGCGAGATCGGCCTGGCCAGCGGCGAGCCGCCGACCTTTCGTGGTTATACGCCGTCGGTCTTCTCGTGGCTGCCGCGGATTGCCGAACGCTGCGGAAACTTCGAGCACGGTGCGATTACCGCAATCTACAGCGTGCTGGTGGAGGGCGACGACTTCAACGAGCCCATTACCGATCATATGCGCGCCATTCTGGACGGGCACATCGTGTTGGATCGCACGCTGGCCTCTAAAGGCCACTATCCGGCAATCAATGTATTGGCCAGTGTAAGTCGTTTGCTCACCCAGCTCGCCACGCGTGAGGACGTAGAGCTCGCGATGCGTGTGCGTCGTGTGCTTGCCATCCTGGAAGATTCGCGTGACCTAGTGGAACTTGGTGCATATCAGCCCGGTGCCAACCCTGTGTTGGATCAGGCCCTGGACGCCTGGCCGCAGCTGGAAGCGGTCCTCAAGCAGGCACAGCTCGTTCCGATGACGCGGCTTGAAGCCTTGAACGCATTGCTGCATGCGCTGCCGACGGAAAATGCCCATGTCTGACGACCACGCGCGTCGACAATTGCAACGGCTGACGGTGCTGGTACGCGTGCGCGACCTGCAAACACGTAAGGCGTCGCTGGTTTTGCAAAGCACGTTGCTTGAAAGCCGGAAGGCACAAACCCACCTGGAGGCATGTCAGCAGCGTGTTCATGCTGTCGCCTGCTGGAAACAACGGGCAGAAAACGGCCTGCTACAGCTACAAACCTATCAAGCAGCACTGGAGGTCGAAGCCGTCGTGCATGCGGAGCAGGCGCAGGCGTTACTCGATGAGGACGCTTGCGATGCCCGTGTGGGCACAGCGCGTACCGTGCATTGTGCCGCCCTGGCAGAGGAGCGCTCTGTCGACGAACGCCATCGACGCTTTGCCGAACAGACGCTGCGGTTGCAGGAACGCGCCGAAGCGGACACCTGCGCAGAACTCTGGCTCGCAAGGAGAGCATCCGGTGGCAATTGAATCGGCAATACCTTCACCTGCTACGGTTCCGCCAAAGCCTCAGAGCGAGCTGCACGAAGAACGTCCATCGAAAGATGCGGCGGGATTCGAACGCTGGCTGACATCCGATTACTTACCAGGCGATGCATCTGCCACGACTCCCGGGCAGACGATGCAGGCCGGGATTATGTCGGCCACGCAGGTGGCTCAAGTTGCCGACCAGGCGCTGGTAGTCGACTCCATCGTGTTCGAATGGATGGCAACGTCAACGTATCTGATGTCGTATGTGGATCATCGTGGTCGTGGTCATGAAGCGGGGGCGCCGAATGGCGATGCGCTCAATGGCAATGTCGTGATGTCAGCAAGTGTTGGATCTGGCCTCAGTGCAATGAGCCTGCAGGATGTGGCGTATCGCCCGTATTTTGCGTCGGGAGTACACGTGGCCGGTGCAGGCTTGCCGGTCACGTTGACAGAGCGCGCCGAAACCGATGCTACGCACTCGTCCTACATGTCCTCAACGACCAGCCCCGGTGCGTTGGCCGAGTGGATGACACGCGCAATGAAACAAATTTTAGACGCAGAAGGTCGCACCACCTGGTGGGTGCGCGACTACCAACTTTCCGCCGCACAGATACCGGCCCTGCTGGATGCGTTGTTGCACTCCGGACAAAGTCGACCTGACCGGATCATGCTCAATGGCGCGCTCGTTTGGCAGCGCTCTTCCAATGCTCAAGGGGTCAACAATGGCGATTGATTCAATCGGCTCGATCGTGAATAACGGCAGTGCAAGTGCACAGTCGAACAACACCATCGACCAGGATGGCTTCATTAAGCTGTTTCTGTCGCAGTTGCAGTTTCAGGATCCACTGGAGCCGGTGGATAACCGCGAGTTCCTGGCGCAGCTTGCGCAATTCAGCAATCTTGAGCAGTCGCGTCAGCTTAGTCTCAACTCCGAAGGGATGTTGAGCATGAATGCCACCAGCCAGAGCTTGAGCCTTTTGAGTCGCCGCATAGAGGTCACCCAGGCAAGCGGCAACACCGCCACCGGGGTGGTCAAGGCAATCGAGTTCAGCGCCTCCGGTCCTCTGTTGACGGTCGAGACCAGTGCCGGTGTCCTGACAGGCATCCGGCTTCCGCAGATCACGCTGGTCCAGCAATAAGGAATTACGCATGTTTCAAGCGCTCTACAACTCGCTTTCCGGCCTTTTCAGTTTTTCAAAGAGCCTGGATACGGTGAGTAACAACGTTGCCAACATGAACACTCCTGGTTTCCGCGGCAGCGACTCATTCTTTGAGAATCTGGCTGGAGAACATGGCACGCGGATCGTCGGTGCCGGCTTACGCACCACGGCAGGCGATCTGCGCCAGACCGGCAATGCGACAGACGTTGCGGTTGATGGTTCCGGCTATTTCGTCCTGCGCGACTCCAGCGGAGGGTTGCATTACACCCGCGCTGGCCAATTCATTATCGATGATCGCGGTGTTTTGGTGGATAGCGTCAGCCGCTATGACGTGATGTCGATCAGCAGCACCGGTCAACTGTCGCAGTTGAACCTGGACGGCTTGCGGACCCTGGATGCCAAGCCTACGACAAGTGTGCGATTGAGCGGCAACCTGTCGCCTACATCCACCGGCAGTTCCGTCAGCGACATCAAGGTCTATGACGCGACAGGCACGGTCCACACCCTCAAGGTCACCACCAGTGCGCCGGTGGCATCGGTTGGATCGGGCCGCACCTACCGTGTCACCGTGACCGACGAATCGGGCGCGCAGGTTGGCAGCGGCGATCTACGCTTCAGCACCAGCGGCATGCTGGAAACAGGCTCGGGCAATATCGAGGTCACTCTTTCGGCGGGCTCCAGCAGCCAAAAGGTTGCACTTGGCTTCGGTACACCAGGTACCTTTACGGGGACGACCAGCCTTTCCGGGCTAACCGATAGTCTGACCGCCACGGTGGAAGACGGTAGCCCCGTGCTCGGTATCAATGCGCTGGCGTTCGACAGCAAGGGCGTCTTGCAGGTCACTTACAGCTCGACGGAAAAACGCCAGGGCGCGCAACTCGCGTTGGCTGCGTTCCAGAGTGAGAGCAACCTGGAGCTATCCGGCGGACGCATGCTGTCGGGCGTAGACGGCCAGCGCAGTGAACTGGGGCGTGCTGGTTCCAGCGTGTTTGGAAATATCCAGGGCGGTAGCCTGGAGATGTCAAACATTGATCTTACCCAAGAGTTTGCCGACATGTTGATCATCCAGCGCGGCTACCAAGCGAGCTCGCGTGTAATGACGGTAAGTAACGAGATGATCGAGCAGCTCTACAACAGCACACGGGGCGGATGATAGATGAAACGTCTCGGATGGATACTCCCTTCTAGCGCACAGGCGCTTTATGAGCTGTTGCAGGTGCGTTTCGGTGTATGGCTCACGGACTGGTCGGTTGCTCATGGACAGAGCGATGAAGGGGACAGGGTAGCGGTCACGGCATCCGCCGAAGACGTTGCGGACGTCCCGCAAATGCCGATCGTAACGACCAGCGCTGGCGGCCTGTTCGGCATGCGCCTGTGCAATGGGACGCCCTCAGCACTTGGCGCACGGTTGATGGAACTTTCAGGCGCTGCCGACGAGCAGCTATGTGGAAGGGTGGGTGAGCAGGCGCTGCAAGCTCTTGTGGCTACCCTGGCTGGCAGGCCTACCCTCGAACGTTCCACACCCGCCCACCCCGTCGATCCGCTCCGGTTCCTGCTACGGCATGGCGCATTGCACGCCACTGCACGATGGGGCGAATTCGAGGTCGATTTGGTCGCGGATGCGGTGTGGTGCGCTGCGGAAAGCAATGGCGCCGATGTGGCGGAGCTGCCTGTGTTGACCACTCGCAGCGCGGCATTGCGCAATCAACCAGTTGCATTGCATGCCGAGCTGTTCATGGGCGAGATGGAGCTTGGCGAGTTTTCCTCGTTGCGCGTGGGAGAGGTGCTGGTCGTCGAAAGTGATGCCTATGCCCCGCTTCAGCTCATGAATGGGACGCACGTCCTGGCTGCTGCGCGCTTGGTCCTTGCGGGCGGGCAGCGTGCGCTTGAACTGCACTGAAAGACATATCAAATCAAGGAAACGACCGATGAAAATGGAAACAACCACCGTGACGCGCGATCTTTCGGTCTTCGGTCACGTCAAAGCGAAGCTGGTGGCGCATGTCGGGCAGGTAGAAATGAGCGTTGACGAGATCATGGCACTCAAGAGAAGCGATGTTGTCTCGCTGGAAGAGTCATGCGAAGCGTTGGTTACTCTCATGCTCAACGGCAAGGCGGTCGCCACAGGAGAGTTGATGGCAGTCGGTGACAAATTGGGTGTGCGGATTCAAGAACTGCTTTGAGCACAGACATGCCGTCCGCCATCCCCTACCGTAGCGATACGGTGTTGAGCGCAGCGACGCTCAGCGCCACGCTCATTTGGACCGCCGTGCTGTTGGCGGTGTTCGTCGCTGTCCTGCTATGGCTTAAGAAAAAGGGCCTGATCGCACGGTGGCTGGGCGCAACACAGCTGTCTGTTGCCGCTGGCGCCATCGTAAAACGCGCTGAATACCGGCTAAGTCGCTCCACGGTCGTGCACCTGCTGGAGATCGACGGCGAGAAGGTCGTGGTCGCCGAATCCAAAGGGCAGGTCAGCATTCAACGCCTGGGTTCGGAAACAGGAGCCTCCACGTGACGCGCAAGCACGCTGGTCCCAGCCTCTTGGCTGGATTGGTCGGAGTGGGCCTGGTCTTTGCGACCTTCACTGCCTGTGCAGATCCGTTGAGCGAAGCATTGAACGCTGCGGGAAAACAAGAGTTTTCGTCGACGCTACGCGTTTTCGTGCTGATGACGATGCTCTCGTTCATCCCTGTGATCCTGATCGGAATGACATGCTTTACCCGCATCATCGTTGTGCTGGCCTTGCTCCGGCACGCGCTGGGCATCCCGCAGACGCCACCCAACAGCGTATTGATTACGTTGGCGATGCTGTTGACGCTGTTTTCGATGGGGCCGGTGCTGGACAAAGTCCAGCGCGACGCGCTCTCACCTTATCTCGCAGATCAGATCACTGCGACGGAAGCAGTGTCGCGTGCAACGCCCGCGTTACGGGACTTCATGGTGCGTCAGACGCGTGAATCCGATTTGCTGGCAGTCAGTGAAATGGCGCGCGTTGCCCCGCCGAGGACGGTCGAAGAAATCCGCTTCACCCATCTTGCTGCCGCCTTCATTCTGAGCGAGCTCAAGACCGCCTTTCAGATGGGATTTGTCATTTTCCTTCCGTTTCTGATGATCGACCTTGTGGTCTCGGCGGTGTTGATGGCACTGGGCATCATCATGCTGCCGCCGGCAACCGTCAGTCTTCCGCTCAAGTTGCTGTTGTTTATCTTGATCGATGGGTGGGTGCTCGTCTCCAGGACGCTGCTGGGCAGCATCTGGTCCTGACCTGCGATGGACAGGGAGGCACTTGTTGCCGAGCTTTGGAGGCGATTCAAGGCCGACCACGACCTGCAGGCCAGAGACTTTCTGGTAACGGAGTATTCGCCGTGGGCAAGAATGGTGGCGGCCGACGTCTATCGACGCATCGGTCGTCGTGACCTCGATTGGCTGGATCACCTGCAAAATGCGCATGTCGGCATGCTGGAAGCGATGGCCCGCTATGACCCGGCACGCACAATTCCTTTCACGCTCTACGCTAAACGCCGCGTGCGTGGCGCGGTATTCAATGGTGTGCGCCAGCACAGGCGTTCCATTCGGTTAGAGGATCGGATTGATATCGTCGCCGATGATATCGGCAGGCTCGATGACTTCATCGGCACGATTCTGCAGATCGCCACCCAGCATCTGGTCGAGCACGCAACCGATGCGTGGCCGGGACAGGGTCTCGTAGAAGAGCAGTCACGGCATATTCTAGGGCAGGCAATGCTGCAGCTGGCTCCGCGTACGCGGGAAATCTTCATGTCTTACTACTACCTGCACAAGCCTTTCGTCCAGATCGCAGGTGAGTTGGGTGTGACCAAGGGTAGGATCTCCCAGTTGCACTCGCAGGGTCTCGAGATCCTACGCACACACCTGGGCCGGGGAAGCTTTCAGAAAGGTGACTTTTTGTAGCCCTCAGTTTCTGTGTGCGCCTGTGAGGTACCGGGGAGAGAGGATATCGATACTGGCGGGTGAGTAGTGACAGCTCGGTCACTCTCCAGCCAGGCCATTCATCTGCTAGGTGGGCGTGGAAGACGTAGCGCGGGACGCAACTAGACGCCAGGCATACATTCCCGCTGCCAAGCTACCCACTCAAAGATAGCGTGGAGCTGCATCGTGGCGAAGAAAAAGACGTTGGCGCGGTTTCTGGCCGAGACGCTGCAGAGCGCGGGGGTGGAGCGGATTTGGGGGTTGACCGGCGACAGCCTCAACGGTCTGACCGACGCCTTGCGCGAGATGCAGACGATCGAATGGATGCACGTGCGCCACGAAGAGGTGGCCGCGTTTGCTGCCGGCGCCGAGGCGGCGGTGACCGGCAAGCTGGCGGTGTGTGCGGGTAGCTGCGGGCCGGGCAACCTGCACCTGATCAACGGGCTGTTCGATTGTCATCGCAGCCGCCAGCCGGTGCTGGCGATCGCCGCGCATATTCCCTCGTCCGAGATCGGGCTGAACTATTTTCAGGAGACGCATCCGCAGGAACTGTTCCGCGAGTGCAGTCACTTTGTGGAGTTGGTGACCAATCCGGCGCAGCTGCCGGAAGTGCTGCACCGCGCGATGCGTGCGGCCATCCTGCAGCAAGGCGTAGCGGTGGTGGTGATCCCCGGCGATATCGCACTGCTGGAAGTGGACAAACACATCCCCACGGCGTGGCCGCAACTGCGCCAACCGCGCGTACTGCCGGCTCCCGAAGATGTGCAGCAGTTGGCCGAGCTGCTGCAACAGAGCGAAGCGATCACGCTGTTGTGCGGCAGCGGTTGCGCGGGCGCACACGATGCGGTGGTGGCATTGGCCGACACTCTGGGCGCGCCGATCGTGCATGCCTTGCGCGGCAAGGAACATGTGGAGTGGGAGAACCCGTTCGATGTCGGCATGACCGGCCTGATCGGTTTCAGCTCCGGCTACCACGCGATGCTCAACTGCGACACCTTGATCATGCTGGGCACGGATTTCCCGTATCGGCAGTTCTATCCGAAGGACGCGACCATCGTGCAGGTGGACCGCGACCCGAGCGCGCTGGGACGGCGCACGCCGTTGCAGCTGGGCATCGCAGCGGATGTCGGCGAAACCATCGCCGCCTTGCTGCCGCAGCTGCAGCGACGCGAGAAACGCGACTTCCTGGACAAGGCGCTGGCGCACTATCGCAAGGCGCGCGAGGGACTGGACGATCTGGCGGTGCCGGCCGATCCAGGCGAGCCGCTGCATCCGCAATTCGTGGCGCGCATGATCAGCCAGATCGCCGACCAGGATGCGGTATTCACCTGCGATGTCGGCACGCCGACGGTGTGGGCCGCGCGCTACCTGCGCATGAACGGACAACGCCGCTTGCTCGGTTCGTTCAACCACGGTTCGATGGCCAATGCGATGCCGCAAGCGCTGGGTGCACAGTCGGCGTATCCGGGCCGCCAGGTGATTGCGCTGTCCGGCGATGGCGGTTTTGCGATGCTGATGGGCGATTTCATCTCGCTGGCGCAGCTGCGCCTGCCGGTGAAGATCGTGGTGTTCAACAATGCCTCGCTGGGATTCGTGGCGATGGAGATGAAGGCCGCCGGCTATCTGGATACCGGCACCGAGTTGCGCAATCCGGACTTCGCAGCGATGAGCAATGCGATGGGCATCCTGGGCATCCGGGTCGATGAATCCGCGCAACTGGAGCGGGCGTTGCGGCAGGCTTTCGCGCATTTCGGTCCGGCACTGGTGGATGTGCGCATCGCCACGCAGGAACTGGCGGTGCCGCCGGCAATCAAGCTGGAACAGGCCAAGGGCATGGGCCTGTATCTGCTCAAGGCAGTGATGAGCGGACGTGGCGACGAGGTGATCGATCTGGTCAAGACCAACATGCGCTGACACAGTTACCGCGTTCTGAAACTGCACGTCTTTACCGGACCCTCGCATGCCTCGTTCGTTGTTACGCCAGTTGCTGCTGATCTGGGTGGTGATCCTGGCTGCCTGCGTGGGCGTGGCCACGATGTTGTATGGCCTGTACCGACAGACCGAAGGCGTGCGACTGGACGATGCGCGCCAGCAATTGACCGCGCAATGCGCACGCATCGTGCAGCGCTACGCCGGCGCGAGCGAGGCGGCGCGCAGCGGCGACAACGGCGCCGGGTTGGCCGCGGTGGTGGTGCAACTGGTACTGGCCGATGCGCCCGGTGTGGAGGGCGGGGTGTGGAACCTCGACAAGGGATTCGTTGCCTACGCCTATCCCACCTACGACGGCAGCGATCACAAGACCGATATCCCGGCCGCCGAGTGGACCACGATCGTCAGTACCGCGCGGCAGAGTGCGGTGGGCGACAAGGCCGTGGATTTTCGTCGCGACGGCAGCCGCGAAGTGGTGTTGATCAGTGCCTGCCCGCTGGCCGCGGGCACCGCCGCTTGGACCATGTCGCGGGTGCCAGCGAGCACCTCCGATGCCTGGCGGCCACTGGCGATCGGCATGCTGCTGATCTTCGCCATGGTGGCAATGTCGGCGATTGCCCTGGGCGTGGTGGTGCGGCGCTGGAGTCAGCGCCTGCAGCGCATCCAGCAGGCGCTGGCCGCCGATACCGAACTTCCGCAGATTCCGGTCACCGGCGCACCCGAGCTGGACCGGCTGGGCGCTGCGGTCAGCGATTACGCACAGCGCAATGCGCAGGCCTTGGCGCAGACGCGGCGGCTGGCCGACGAGCTGGCAAGGCACGAGCGGCTGGCCGCACTCGGGCGCCTGACCGCCACGGTGGCGCATGAGATTCGCAACCCCATCGCCACAATGCGCCTGGCGGTGGAGAACGAAATCGCCACGCGCCAAGGCACGCCGGACGATGCCGCGCACGGTGAGCTGATGTTGGGGCAGATCCGTCGCCTGGATGGGGTGGTCGAAAGTCTGCTCGGCATGGTGCAGCCGATCCGGCTGCAGCTGGAGACGGTGGTGGTGCAGGAATGGCTGGCGAGCTTGCTCGATCCTGCCATGCTGCCGCCGGGCGCGCCGGCCCCACAGCTGCGCGTCCCGGACGCGCCGCTGCAGTGGATGCTCGATCCGCAGCAGCTCGGCCGTGCCGTCCACAATCTGCTGCGCAACGCGCTCCAGCACGCCGATGCAGGCAGCGCGGTGACGCTGGAGGCCAGCGCCAGCGATGGGTTGCTGCAGCTACGGGTGAGCAATCGTGGCGCGGCCATCGCCGATGCCATCGCTTCGCAATTGTTCGAGCCGTTCGTCAGCGGTCGCGCCGACGGCAATGGCCTAGGGCTTGCGCTGGTGCGCGAGATCGCCCGTGCACATGGCGGGCAGGTGCGTTATGCACACGCCGACGGTATGACCCATTTCATTCTGGAGCTGCCATGGCGCGCATCCTGATCATCGACGACGATGCAGCGTTTCTGGCCACCTTGCAGGCAACGCTGCGCTCGCTCGGCCATACGGTGATCGCGGTCGACAACGGCGCCGATGGTTTGCTGCGCCTGAACGAGGGCGGCATCGAGCTGGCGTTTGTGGACTTCCGCATGCCCGGCATGGACGGCATCCAGGTGCTGCGTGCGCGTGCGGACGACCCCCGCGCGCGCCAGGTGCCGCTGGTGATGCTCACCGCGTACGCCTCCAGCGGCAACACCATCGAAGCGATGACGCTGGGTGCGTTCGATCACCTGGTCAAGCCGGTGGGGCGTGCGGATATCGTCGAGGTGGTGGAGCGTGCATTGGCAAGTCGCGCCGATGCCGACGCCGATGCCGCAGCGAGCGGACCACCCGACGACGACGACGGCCTGGTCGGCCACAGTCCGGCGATGCGTACCGTGCATAAACGCATCGGGCTGGCAGCGGCCTCCGATCTGCCGGTGTTGATCACCGGCGAAACCGGTACCGGCAAGGAGCTGGTCGCGCGCGCGCTGCATCGCGCCAGCGCACGCGCAAATGCGGCGTTCGTGGCAGTCAACTGCGCGGCGATCCCGTTGGAGTTGATGGAAAGCGAATTGTTCGGCCATCGCAAGGGCGCCTTTTCCGGGGCGACCAGCGACCGCATCGGCCTGATTCGCGAAGCCGATGGCGGCACGTTGTTCCTGGACGAGATCGGCGACATGCCGTTGCCGATGCAGGCCAAGTTGTTGCGCTTCCTGCAGGAAGGCGAAGTGACACCGCTGGGCGGGCGCGGCGCGCAGAAGGTGGATGTGCGCGTGCTGGCGGCCACGCATCGCGATCTGGCGGCATGGGTGGCGGCAGGACAGTTTCGCAGCGATCTGCGCTATCGCCTGAATGTGGTGCCGATCGAACTGCCGCCGCTGCGCGAACGCGGGCAGGACATCGTGCTGCTTGCGCAGTATTTTCTGCGCAGCGGCGAAGGCGTGGCGCGTACGCTGTCGGCGGACGCGCAAGCGCGGCTGCTGGCCTACCCGTGGCCCGGTAACGTGCGCGAGCTGCGTAACGTCATGCAACGCAGCCAGCTGCTGGTGCGCGGCCACAGCATCGTTGCCGCGGACCTGGACGACGCGCTCGAGTACGGTGCCGAGCAACCCACGACTGCAGCGCCATTGGAAGGCAGCTTGCCCGAGGCGGTGGCGCGGCTGGAAAAGCAGATGATCCAGGACGCCTTGGCGCACAGTGGCGGCAACCGCGCCGAAGCCGCGCGCCGGCTCGGCATTCATCGCCAGCTGCTGTACCGCAAGCTCGATGAGTACGGCCTGCAGTAGTTGCAGCGATCAGACCGGACGCGATGGTTGCAGGCTGCCGCTTCGGTCATGACGCTATACGCGCGCAGCAGCACGTGCACCTGTTGTCATGCGCACCTGTTGGTTGCATGTCGCCGCTGCCACTCGCAGCATTGGCTACGGCCTTCCACCAGCAAACGGCGCAGCCGGAAAGCGCAGCACCACGCGTTCGAAATCCAGCCCGGACATCGGCACGCGCACGCTACCGTCGAGGATGCTAGGCACGTTCTTGCCTTGCAGGGGTGACACGCAACCAGCTGCAAAGTGTCTGCAAAGCGGACAGTGATGGATGAAACGCAGACGATTGTCCGCGCGCGTGCAGACACAAAACCCTTGTAAAACAACGGATTCCCTGTTGGCACGATTGCTGCTTTATCTCCAGGGCGAGCGGCGCTCCTGCCGCGTTGGAGACATCGCATGATTCGTCAGACCGCACTTGCTTTCGCACTGGCCTGCAGCGTGGCAACCGCTGTCGCGCAGGCTCCCACACCGCCGGCAGCACCGGCGGCGCCGCGTGCGCCGGTCGGCACGCCACCGCCGGCCCCGCCGGTGCCACCCGCACCGCCTGCGCCGTTGGCCGCCACCCCGGTGCGCATCACCGGCACGGTCGAGCGCTTCATGCTCAATCCCAATGGCGAGGTCGACGGCCTGTGGTTGCGCGATGGCACCCAGGTGGCATTTGCACCGCATCTGTCCGCACAGTTGCAGGCTGCGGTGCGCCGTGGCGATACGGTGAGCGTGCAGGGCTACCGCCTGGGCAGCCTGCCGGTGCTGCGCGCCAGCAGCATCCGCTCCAATCGTGGTGGGCGCGAAGTGGTCGACCAGCCGCCAGCGGGCGCCATGCCGCCGGCGCCGCCAGCACCTGCCGCGTTGACGCCGTTGCAGGCGGAAGGACGCATCGAGCGCTTGGTCTACGGCCCGGGTGGCGAGACCAATGGCGCGTTGCTGAGCGATGGCACGCTGGTGCGGATGCCGCCGCATCTGGCGCTGCAGTTCGGTGATCTGCTGCGGGCAGGCGCGCCATTGAGCGTGAGCGGCTTCGGGGTTGCCACCGCCAATGGCCGCGCCATCGAAGCCACCCAACTGGGCCGCGATCGCGCCTCGCAGCGTGCATTGTTCAGCCCGCCGCGCCCCGACGGCCCGGTGCCGCCCGCACCACCGGCACCGCCTGTCCCGCCGGCCGCACCGCCAGCGCCGGCTCCGGCGCCGCGTTGATCCAGGGCGCCGCCGCCCACGCGGCGGCGCTTACCTGTCGCGTTCCCCTCTACGCGCCTGTTCACCACGCCGCATGCGTGGCGACGGGCGCGGCTTGCCGGCATCGGCCGGTTCTCACTTCTCTGGAGTTTTTCATGCATTGGGTCGACCCTGATTTCCTTCCCGAAACCCGCGGCACGCTGGCGCGCTTTCTGCTCAATCCCAAGGCCGATATCGACGGCCTACTGCTGACCGACGGCACCGAGGTGCACACGCCGCCGCACCTGTCCGCCGCCTTGCTCAAGGCGCTCAAGCCCGGCAGCACCTTGAGTGTGCGTGGCCTTAAGCCGCGCGATGTGGACATGCTGGTGGCCCTGGCGATCGATCCGGAAGGCGGCAAGCGCATCGTCGATGAGGGCCCGCACGGGCCGCACGCCAAGCCCAAGCCCAAACCACCCGCCGGCAAGCCGCCCAAGCCGCAGCTCACCCAGCACAGCGGCACCATCGCGCGCCTGCTGCACGGCCCGCACGGGCAGGTGCATGGCGTGTTGCTGGACGACGAGGTCACGGTGCGGTTCCCACCGCATGCCGGGGCTGACTTCGCCAAGCAGCTGGTGGTTGGCAAGACGCTGGTGGCCGAAGGCGATACCAGGACGACCCCGCACGGGGTGCTGGTCCACGCGCATGCCTTGGGCGCCAAGGCCGCGTCGCTGAAGCAGATCGAGCATCCGCATGGTCCGGGTGCGCATAAGCCGAAGCCGAAGCCGAAGCACTAGCAGCCTGCAATGCGACTGCCGTGCTGGCGCCGTGCAACCGCAATCGGGTCGTGCATGCAGGCCGGCGCGCGCAGTCGCCTTTCATCGTTTCGTGGAGAGCGCCGATGCGCATGAGCACACCGCGTCCCCGTGGCAGCCGCGCACTGGAGGCGCTGCATTTCAGCGTGGCCGATGTGCAGGACGGGCTGGGGCCATTTCTCAGCGTATTCCTGCAATCCAGGGGCTGGTCGGTGGCGGCGATCGGCACGGTGATGAGCGTGGGTGGCATCGCCGGCATGCTCGCCACCACCCCGGCCGGTGCACTGGTCGATAGCACCCGGCGCAAGCGCGCCGTGGTGGTGGTGGGCTGCCTGGCGATCCTGTTGGCCACGGCGCTGATCTGGCTGCATCCGACCTCCTCCGGTGTGGTCACCGCGCAGATCGTCTCGGCGTTGGCGGCAGCCGGCATCGGCCCGGCACTCACCGGCATCACCTTGGGACTGGTGCACGCGCGCGGATTCGATCATCAACTGGCGCGCAATCAGGTCGCCAACCACGCCGGCAACATGCTGGCCGCGGTGCTGGCCGGCTGGCTGGGCTGGCGCTACGGGTTTGCGGCGGTGTTCGTGCTCACCGCCGCGTTCGGTGTGCTGGCGATCGCGGCGGTGCTGATGATTCCAGTTGCGGCCATCGACCATCGTGCCGCGCGCGGCCTGGGCCACGCCGACGGCGCGGACACCCTCAGCGGCTGGCGGGTGTTGTTGACCTGCCGGCCACTGGCCTTGCTGGCCATCACCCTGGGGCTGTTCCACCTGGGCAATGCGGCGATGCTGCCGCTCTACGGCATGGCCATCGTGGCCGCGCATGCGGGCGATGCCAACGCGCTGACGGCGACCACCATCGTGGTCGCGCAGGCCACGATGGTGGTGGTGGCGTTGTTGGCGATGCGCTGGATCCGCGTGCACGGACATTGGTGGGTGCTGCTGGTGGCCTTCATGGCCTTGCCGCTGCGTGCATTGGTGGCGGCGTCGCTGATCCATGGCTGGGGCGTGTTTCCGGTGCAGATCCTCGACGGACTCGGCGCCGGCCTGCAGGCCGTGGTGGTGCCGGCACTGGTGGCCCGATTGCTGCAGGGCACCGGGCGCGTCAATGTCGGCCAGGGCGCGGTGATGACGGTGCAAGGTGTGGGCGCGGCGCTGAGCCCGGCCTTGGGCGGCTGGCTGGCGCACGCCTTCGGCTATCGCATCGCGTTTCTGGCGCTGGGCGCCATCGCCTTGCTGGCGGTGGCGCTCTGGGCAGGCTGCCGCGGCATGCTGCAGGCAGCGACCGATGCCCAGGCGATGCAATGAGGTCATCGCAGCGGCGCGGAGCAGCACGCAAACGGCAACGCCCGCGACTGGCATACGCGCGGAGCACGCTTTGAGTGACAGACCGGTACGGGAACCATGCAGCGCGCCGGGATCGGGGCGGACGGTGCCGCAGTCAGCCAGCCGTCTGCATCGCCACGGTTATCGGCCGCCGCTGAAGTCCCACTGACGCCAGGCTTCGAACACCATCACCGCAACGGTGTTGGACAGATTGAGGCTGCGGTTGTCCGGGCGCATCGGCAGGCGCAGCCGGTGCTGTGGCGGGATCGACTCCAGCACGTCGGCGGGTAAGCCGCGTGTCTCCGGGCCAAACAGGAAGGCATCGCCATCGGCAAATTGCGGTGTGTCGTAACGCACGGTGCTGCGCGTACTCAGTGCAAACACGCGCTTGGGCGCGATCGCGGCCAGGGCGCTGGGCAGGTCGGCATGCACCTGCAGGCTTGCGTATTCGTGATAGTCCAGGCCGGCGCGTTTGAGCTGCTTGTCGCTGAGGTCGAAGCCGAGCGGCTCGATCAGGTGCAGACGCGCGCCGGTGTTGGCGCACAGGCGAATCACATTGCCCGTATTGGGCGGAATTTCCGGCTGAAACAGGATGACATCGAGGACAGGGGCTGACATGCGCGCAGTGTAGCTGCGCGCGTGCTCAAAGGCGGATGGCGGCGTTGACCAGCGCTTCCAGTTCGACCGGCGACGGCTGCAGCTGCGGCACCGGCAAGTTGACGATGACCTGGCCCATCAGCGCGCCGATGGCAGCAGCAGCCTGGCCGGAGGTGCTCTGCGCGCTGGCAGCGGCGTTGCGGGTCACCAGGTCGGCGCGCTGGTCGGCGGACGGACGCACCTGCACCGCAGCGAGGGTGAGGATGCGCGGGCCGGCCTGCTCGGCGGCGAGGGCGGCCAGCTGCTCGGCGGACGGACGCACCTGCACGGCGGCCAGGGTAGGGATGTCGCTGCTGCGCTCCAGCGCCTGCTGGGCGATCTGTTCTGCAGACGGGCGGACCTGCACGGTGTCCAGCGTGGTCAGGCTGGCGGCCTGGGCGAAACCGGCCAGGGCGGTACCGGCAAACAGGGCGGCGGAGAGGGCGATGCGCAGGGTCTGGGTCTTCATGGCGAGGTCTCTTGGTGTGGGTGATCAGTGGTGTGGTAGTAAGGTAGTACACCGTTTCGGTAAGTGCAATAACTTTCTTGGCGCAGTATTATTTATTCAGCTGGCAGTCATTTTCATTGATCGAGGTCGCTGCCCGCTGCTTGCCCATGCCATGCAGCAAACCGCGTGCCAGTTGCAGTGGATTGTTTTTAAAGGGATTTTTGCGCCGTAGCGGTGTCCGCGTCCGGACACCCGGACGCGGTTGCGGGCGCCGGACACCGGCCGAAGCAAGAGGACACGACGATCTGCTTGGTGTTCAGCGCGCTGAATGCGCGGCGTGCGGGCATGCAGCGCACGCCGATCGCCGCCCGGCAACTGCGGCACAATCCGGCTTCGTCCTCAGGTGTCTAAGACTTATGCGCGTGCTGATGCTGTCTGTTCTGGTTGCCACCACTGCCACTGCCTGCACCTGGGTGCCGATCGAGCAAAGCGGCAAAGGTGTGCAGGTGTTGCCCGCAGGCCCTGTGCCAGCTGGCTGTCAGCAGCAGGGCGAGGTGGTGGTATCGGTCAAGAGCAAGGTCGGCTTCTACAACCGCAACCCACTGCGGGTGCAGGAAGAACTGGAAACGCTGGCACGCAACGAGGCGCCGGGCGCCAATGCCAATACGGTCCAGGCGCAGGGTCAGCCGGCCGACGGCAGCCAGCGCTTCAACGCCTTCCGCTGCCCACCGCGCTGAACCGTTGGGCTGGGGCGCGGCCGCTGCAATTGTAAAGATGCGGTAAAACCAGCCAGCGGCTAGACTAGCGCCCCCTCGCCTGACGCCATGGCGCTACTTCGATGCTCTTCCAGAATGTCTCCATCGCGGGACTGGCGCATATTGATGCGCCGCACACGCTGACTTCCAAGGAAATCAACGAGCGCCTGCAACCGACCTACGACCGTCTCGGCATTAGGACCGACGTGTTGGGCGACGTTGCCGGTATCCATGCACGGCGCTTGTGGGACCAGGATGTCCAGGCCTCGGACGCTGCCACCCAGGCTGCGCGCAAGGCACTGCTCGACGCCGGCATCGGCATCGAGAAGATCGGCCTGCTGGTCAACACCTCGGTGAGCCGAGACTACCTGGAGCCGTCCACCGCCTCCATCGTGTCCGGCAACCTCGGGGTCGGCGACCATTGCGTCACCTTTGACGTCGCCAACGCCTGCCTTGCCTTCATCAACGGCATGGACATCGCCGCCCGCATGCTTGAGCGCGGCGAGATCGACTATGCGCTGGTCGTCGATGGCGAAACCGCCAACCTGGTGTACGAGAAGACCCTCGAGCGCATGACCTCGCCCGACGTCACCGAAGAAGAGTTCCGCAATGAACTCGCCGCGCTGACCCTGGGCTGCGGTGCCGCAGCGATGGTGATGGCGCGCACCGAGCTGGTGCCCGACGCCCCGCGCTACAAGGGTGGCGTGACCCGCTCGGCCACCGAATGGAACAAGCTGTGCCGTGGCAACCTGGACCGCATGGTCACCGACACCCGCCTGTTGCTGATCGAAGGCATCAAGCTGGCGCAGAAGACCTTCCTGGCCGCCAAGCAGGCAATGGGCTGGGCGGTGGACGAGCTGGACCAGTTCGTCATCCACCAGGTCAGCCGCCCGCATACCGCTTCGTTCGTGAAGTCATTCGGCATCGACCCGGCCAAGGTCATGACCATCTTCGGCGAACACGGCAACATCGGCCCGGCTTCGGTACCGATCGTGCTGAGCAAGCTCAAGGAACTCGGCCGTTTGAAGAAGGGCGACCGCATCGCGTTGATGGGGATTGGTTCTGGCTTGAACTGCTCGATGGCGGAAGTGGTCTGGTGACGTGCTGTTGTTGCCCGGCAGGTGCTGCCGCGAGCCGGGCAATATCACTGCTTAGGTAAAAAAGTGGTATCTAGGTTTCCTTGCAGGAACACTTGCGGTCTGTAAGGAAAGACGATGGCTCAGCGCATCACTGGACACTATGTTGCTGGCGCTCTCGCAGGGAGCCGTTACCAGGCGTTCGTCCCTGATCCGTTGCCGCCAGTGCCGGCGCTGGATTTCGCACAGGCCGAACTGGTGGCGCGCAAAGAGCGCGCCGACCAGGCACTAGGGCGACTGGACGGCATCACGCTGATGCTGCCCGACCCGGAACTGTTTCTTTATCAGTACATCCGCAAGGAAGCCTTGCTGTCGTCCCAGATCGAAGGAACCCAGTCATCGCTCTCGGACCTGTTGCTGTTCGAGATGGATGCGGCACCGGGCGTGCCTGTCGACGATGTCGAAGAAGTGTCCAACTATGTCGCGGCCCTCAACCATGGTTTGCGGCGCCTGCGCGAGGACGATTTCCCGCTGTCGCTGCGTTTGATCCGCGAGATGCATGCGCTATTGCTGCAGGGCGGGCGTGGAGCCGGCAAGCAGCCAGGTGAATTCCGCCGGAGTCAGGTGTGGGTAGGCGGGGCCTCGCCTGCACTTGCGCACTTTGTTCCGCCACCGCCAGATGCATTGCCCGACGCGCTGTCGGCACTCGAACAGTTTCTGCATGCGCCGCAGGGGCAGATGCCGCCGTTGGTGAAGGCGGCGCTTGCCCACGTGCAGTTCGAAACCATCCATCCTTTCAGCGATGGCAATGGGCGCCTGGGACGGCTGTTGATTACCTTGATCCTGTGCAGCGAAGGCGTGCTGCGGGAGCCCAGCCTGTATCTGAGCCTGTATTTCAAGCGCCGTCGTGCCGATTACTACGATCGCCTCAATGCAGTGCGACTCAACGGTGACTGGGAAGGATGGCTGGGTTTCTTTCTGGATGGTGTGGCAGAGACCGCGCAACAAGCCGTCGACACCGCGCAGCGCCTGCTGGCACTGTTGGCACGTGATCGGGCCCGCATTGCGGCTTTGGGCCAGCGAGCAGGTAACGTCGGCCTGGTGTTTGAGCAGTTCGCGCGGCGCGTGGTATTGGCGGTGCCGCAGGTGGCGCCCGCCCTGTCGTTGAGTGCGCCCACCATCCGTGCCGCAGTACGCACCCTGCAGGAGCTGGAAATCGTCAACGAACTCACCGGCCAGCAGCGGCATCGTATTTTTGCCTATCACGCCTATCTCGACATCCTCAGCGAAGGAGCGCAGCCGCTGTGAGCGATGCGTTTGCGCACGGCTGTTGCCGACGATGCAGAGACATCCAGCGTATTTTCGATACTGTCGTGGCGATGTAGCTGGCGACTTGCCAGACACACCCAGTCCAAGCTTTAGCAAATAGAGAGATCCATGAACTACCCCGGCTATCCCTTCACTCCCCAGCGCCTTGAGGTGCGTCCCGGCATTGCGATGTCGTATCTGGACGAAGGTCCGCGCGATGGCGAGGTGGTCGTGATGCTGCACGGCAATCCGTCGTGGAGCTATCTGTGGCGGCACCTGGTCAGTGGCCTGTCGGATCGTTACCGCTGCATCGTGCCGGACCATATCGGCATGGGGCTGTCCGACAAGCCGGAAGATGCGCCCGACGCGCAGCCGCGTTACGACTACACGCTGCAGTCGCGCGTGGATGATCTGGACACGCTGTTGCGGCATCTGGGCATCACCGGCCCGGTCACGCTGGCGGTGCACGACTGGGGCGGCATGATCGGGTTCGGCTGGGCGTTGTCACATCATGCGCAGGTCAAGCGGCTGGTGATCACCAACACCGCTGCGTTCCCGTTGCCGCCGGAAAAACCGATGCCGTGGCAGATCGCGATGGGTCGGCATTGGGGGCCGGGCGAGTGGTTCATCCGCACGTTCAATGCGTTTTCCTCCGGCGCGTCCTGGTTCGGCGTGTCGCGGCGGATGCCGGCGGAGGTGCGTCGCGCCTATGTGGCGCCCTACGACAATTGGCGCAACCGCATCTCCACCATCCGCTTCATGCAGGATATTCCGCTGTCGCCCGCCGACCAGGCCTGGTCACTGCTGGAGCGCTCGGCGCAGGCATTGCCGTCGTTCGCCGATCGCCCGGCGTTCATCGCCTGGGGCCTGCGCGATATCTGCTTCGACAAGCACTTCCTGGCCGGCTTCCGCAAGGCGTTACCCAATGCCGAGGTCACCGCGTTTGACGATGCCAATCACTACGTGCTGGAAGACAAGCATGAAGTGCTGGTGCCGGCGATCCGTGCGTTTCTGGAGCGCAATCCGCTGTAAGCGCTGCTGGCATCGCCGCGCAGGCGCTCGCTCGATGAGTGCCTGCGGTGTGCAGACCGCGGATGTACTAGTGGATGGGACCGGCCATGCCGTTGTTCTGTTGGACGTTGCGAGCGGATGGCGTAGTCACTCGCAGCGGTGGCCGTTACAACGGCGGCAGCGGATTGCGTTGGGCCTGGTCCACGCCCAGCCAGTCGGCTTCAGTCAGCGCGTGCAGGCCGTGCGCCAGCCGGGATTTGTCGCATTGCGCGCTGCGCTGGCCGAATTCCAGCGAGGCCGGCACGGCGGCGCAGGCGGAGGGCCGGCGATCGTGGATGCTGCAGCGGCTGTAGCGGCCGATGTCCGCGTCAAGCGCGATGCAGCGCGGCTGCGATTGCGAGGTGCCGCGCATGACGCGCTCGTGCGTGCGCAGCGCATCGGTCAGCTCGATCGGTACCCTGCCGCCCAATGCGGGATCGGCCTCGCTCCAGTGGAAACTGACGCGGAAGTAGGCGCAGCAGGCGCCGCAGGTAAGGCAGGGATGTGCCATGGAATGCCGGGCCTTGCGCGGCGAAACAACGTGGTGAGCGCGGCATTCTGACCGAACCACGCTGCGATACAAGTGGCACGGCTGCGCGCCGGTTAGCGGTTCATCTGCATCGCTCGACGCAGCGCGTGTGTGCACCGCGGGGCGCCTCGCGCAGGGCGGGGCATTTCACGCTAGCACTGCGCTGCATCGTTGCGGCCAGACGACGCGCAATCACCGCGTCAGCCATCGCTGCGATGGGAGCACGCACCAGCGCAGGCGCTTTGAGCGCGATCAAGCGGCCGGCACCGTCGGCGCATGGGTGATAATGCGGCAATGACTACGACGACTCTCTGCAATATCGCCGCCACCCTGCCGGAACTCGCGCGCGAGCGCCCCGAGCAGATCGCCATCCGTTGCCCGGGCCGCCGCGCCGCCAACGGGTTTGCCGCCTACGATGTGACTTTGAGCTATGCCGAGCTGGACGCGCGCAGCGATGCGATCGCTGCCGGACTGGCCCTGCACGGCATCGGACGCGGTGCGCGCGCGGTGGTGATGGTGCGTCCTTCGCCGGAATTCTTCCTGCTGATGTTTGCCTTGTTCAAGGCCGGTGCGGTGCCGGTGCTGGTGGATCCGGGCATCGACAAGCGTGCGCTCAAGCAATGCCTGGACGAAGCGCAGCCGCAGGCGTTTATCGGCATTCCGCTTGCGCAGCTGGCGCGTCGTCTGCTGCGGTGGGCGCGCTCTGCAAAGCAGATCGTCAGCGTCGGTGGCCGTTACGGCTGGGGCGGGGTGACACTGGCGCGCGTGGAGCGCGATGGCGCCGGCGCCGGCAGTCAGCTGGCCAACACCGGGCCGGACGATGTGGCCGCCATCCTGTTCACCAGCGGCTCGACCGGCGTGCCCAAGGGCGTGGTGTACCGCCACCGGCATTTCGTCGGCCAGATCGAATTGCTGCGCAATGCCTTTGGCATGCAGCCCGGTGGCGTGGATCTGCCGACGTTCCCGCCGTTTGCCCTGTTCGATCCGGCACTGGGGCTGACCTCGGTGATTCCGGACATGGATCCGACCCGCCCGGCCACTGCCGATCCGCGCAAGCTGCACGATGCGATCGACCGCTTCGGAGTCACGCAGTTGTTCGGCTCGCCGGCATTGATGCGCGTATTGGCCGACTACGGCCAGCCCTTGCCAAACGTGCGCCTGGCCACCTCGGCCGGTGCGCCGGTGCCGCCGGACGTGGTGGCCAAGATCCGCGCGCTGTTGCCGGAAGATGCGCAATTCTGGACGCCGTATGGCGCCACCGAATGCCTGCCGGTGGCAGCCATCGAAGGGCGTACGCTGGATGCCACCCGCGCGGCCACCGAGGCCGGTGCCGGCACTTGCGTCGGCCAGGTCGTCGCGCCGAACGAGGTGCGCATCATCGCCATCGACGATGCGGCCATTCCCGAGTGGAGCGGCGCGCGCGTGCTGGCGGTGGGCGAGGTGGGCGAAATCACCGTCGCTGGCCCCACCACCACCGACACCTACTTCAACCGCGACGCGGCCACGCGGATCGCCAAGATCCGCGAGCGCAATGCGGACGGCAGCGAACGCATCGTGCATCGCATGGGCGATGTGGGCTACTTCGATGCCGAAGGACGCTTGTGGTTCTGCGGGCGCAAGACCCACCGCGTGGAAACCGCCACCGGCCCGCTCTACACCGAGCAGGTGGAGCCGGTCTTCAACGTGCATCCGCAAGTGCGGCGCACCGCCTTGGTCGGTGTCGGCGCACCCGGACAGCAACAGCCGGTGCTGTGCGTGGAATTGCAGCCTGGCGTGGCGGCATCGGCATTTGCGCAAGTGGAAACCGCATTGCGCGCGCTGGGCGCTGCGCACCCGCACACGGCTGGAATCACGCGTTTCCTGCGCCATTCCGGATTTCCGGTGGATATTCGCCACAACGCCAAGATCGGCCGCGAAACGCTGGCGATCTGGGCGGCGCAGCAACGTGGCTGACCTGTCGATGCGTATCGTGCACGCAGCTGGCCGCATCGCCAATTCCGGCCGCGCCCGTTATCGTGTGCGTCCTTGCGATGGAGGTGATGCGTGCGCATCCTGGTAACCGGTGGTGGTGGCTTTCTTGGCCAGGCGTTGTGCCGCGGCTTGATCGCGCGTGGGCACGAGGTGGTGAGTTTCCAGCGCGGCGATTATCCGGTGCTGCAGAGTTTGGGCGTGGGCCAGATCCGTGGCGACCTGGCCGATCCGCAGGCGGTTCGGCATGCCTTCGCCGGCATTGATGCGGTCTTCCACAACGCGGCCAAGGCCGGTGCGTGGGGCAGCTATGACAGCTATCACCAAGCCAATGTAGTGGGCACGCAGAACGTGCTCGACGCGTGTCGGGCCAATGGTGTGCCGCGCCTGATCTATACCTCCACGCCCAGCGTGACCCATCGCGCCACCAATCCGGTGGAAGGCCTGGGTGCCGACGAAGTGCCCTATGGCGAAGATCTGCGCGCGGCGTACGCGGCGACCAAGGCGATCGCCGAGCGCGCGGTGCTGGCGGCCAACGATGCGCAACTGGCGACGGTGGCCTTGCGTCCACGCCTGATCTGGGGCCCGGGCGACAATCATCTGTTGCCGCGCCTGGCCGCGCGTGCGCGCGCCGGCCGCTTGCGCATGGTCGGCGATGGCAGCAACCTGGTGGACAGCACCTACATCGATAACGCCGCGCAGGCGCATTTCGATGCGTTTGCGCATCTCGCTGCAGGTGCTGCGTGTGCGGGCAAGGCGTATTTCATCTCCAACGGCGAGCCCTTGCCGATGCGCGAGTTGCTCAATCGCCTGCTGGCTGCGGTGGATGCACCCGCGGTGACGCGTTCGTTGTCGTTCAAGACCGCGTACAGAATCGGTGCAATCTGCGAGACCATGTGGCCACTGTTGCGTCTGCCTGGCGAAGTGCCGTTGACGCGTTTTCTGGTGGAACAGCTGTGCACGCCGCACTGGTACAGCATGGAGCCGGCGCGTCGCGACTTCGGCTATGTGCCGCAGGTCAGCATCGAAGAAGGGCTGCAACGGCTGCGATCCTCATCTTCCAACGACATCGCCATCACTCGATAAAGACCGCCGCATCTTCAGGATACGTCTGCGCCGATTCGGCACGACAACTTCTGGAATCCTTGCCATGCTGCATTACGCCATCATCTTCTTCGTCATCGCCATCATTGCCGCCGTGCTGGGCTTCAGCGGTATCGCCGGTGCGGCGACCAACATCGCCTGGATCCTGTTCGTGGTGTTCCTGATCCTGGCTGTGATCTCGATGTTCCGTCGCGGCAAGGTATAACGCCTAGCTGCGATACGTCACGGCAGCGGCGCTGCCGGTCGACGCTCGCATGGCCCGCTTCCGCAAGGAGGCGGGCCATGTGCGTTATGGACGCTCTATCGTTGAATCACTTTTGTTTTAAAGCAGTTTTTCGAGATATTGCACGTGCTTGCCGTTGCCCAGCAGCGCATCGCCGACCGGCTGGAAACCCTGCTGCAGATGCAGTGCCAGCGATGCCGGGTTAGGTGGAAGCAGGTTGACCTCGCAGACCAGGCGCGGTTGCCCCGCTGCACGTGCAGCGTGGATGAGCTCGTCATACAGCTGCCTGGCAAGCCCGCGCCGCTGCGCATGCGCGGCGATCACGATGCGGTCGATGTAGACAAAGCGCGCGAAGCGCTGCGCCATCCATGCAAAGTTCGGGTTGGCGGAGGCCGCGCCTTGATCCAGCGCGATCAGCAGGCCATCCGCCGGCGCGACGAGGCGTGCGTGCCACCCCAGTTGCAGCAATGCAGCCAGTCCTTCGGCATCCAGCAGCGACAGCTCGGTGGCATGCGCATTGTTGAGCGCAAGCAGTGCGCGGTGGTCGTGCGGTTGCACGGCGCGCACAAGGGCCTGGCTCATGCGCCTGGTTCGACCGCGCTGCGCAGCAGCTGATCGTCAGCATGCCGTTGCAGTGCCAGCTCGATCAGCTGGGTGATCAAGCTGCGGTAGTCCAGCCCGCTTGCCTGCCAAAGCTTGGGGTACATGCTGATCCGGGTGAAGCCCGGCAATGTGTTGACCTCATTGATCACGATGCGGCCATCGGCGCACAGGAACACGTCCACACGCGCCATGCCGGCGCAGTCCAGCGCCTGGTAGGCCTGCACCGCAATCTGCTGGATGCGCTGCTGCGTCTGCGCATCGATGTCGGCCGGGATCACGATGTCGGCTCCGTGTTCGCTGATGTACTTGGTCTGGTAGGAGTAAAACGCGTCGTGCACCACCACTTCGCCGCACACGCTGGCCTGCGGGGTGGCATTGCCCAGCACGGCGCATTCGATCTCGCGCCCGGCGATTGCCGCTTCCACCAGCACCTTGTGGTCGTATGCCAGCGCCAGTGCGAGCGCGTCGGCAAACGCATCGGCACTGCGCACCTGGCTGACACCGACCGACGAACCCTGGTTGGCCGGTTTGACGAACAACGGCAAACCCAACTGCGCGATCAACGCATCCACGTCGGCATGTGCGGCGGTGTGGCGGTTGAAGCAGGCGAACGGCGCCACCTCAAGCCCAGCATCGCGCAGCACGCGCTTGGTCAGGTCCTTGTCCATCGCCAGCGCCGAGCCGAGCACACCGGAGCCGACGAAGGGCAGATTGGCCATGCGCAGCAGCCCTTGCAGCGAGCCGTCTTCGCCGAGCGTGCCATGCACGATCGGAAACACCACATCGATCTGCGCCAGCGCCTGCTCCGGCTGGGTCGGGCGCAGCTGTTGTTGCTGCGCGCCCGGCAGCAGGGCCACGCCGCGACCGCTGCGATGCAGGGCGATGCGGGCCGGGTCGTCGGCATTGAGCAGGAAGCTGTCGGGGTCGTTGACGTGCCACTGGCCCTGCTTGTCGATGCCGATCAGCACCGGCTCGAAGCGCTGCGGATCGAGCGCATCGAGAATGTTGCGCGCCGATTGCAGCGAGACCTCGTGTTCGGCCGATTTGCCGCCGAAGATGAGACCGACCCGGATCTTGCGCATTGCCTGCTCCTGCCACCTGTGTGATGAGGTCGCCAGCATGCCCGCGGCAGGCGTGCCGAAGGAAGTCCTGCATGATCGACGCACGCGGCCTGGCCACAAGGCGCCCTGCCATGATCGCCACCCCGGCCTCCGGCTTGCACTTGCCACACCACCGTCAAGCAGTGGCGACATGCGGGGACGGTAGAATGCGCCCATGCCCGGATCCCTGTTCAACTCACTCAAGCCGCTCGCCGGCCAGGCCCTGCAAGCCGCGCTCAACCGCGCGCTGGCACTGGACCCCGATACCCGCGACGCCCTGCTGCCACTGGAAGGCCAACGCATCGCACTGACCCTGGAGGCGCCTGCGCTGGCCCTGCAGATCCGCGTGCACGAGCGCCGCTTGCTGGTCGGCCCGGTGGACCAGGCGCAGGAGCCGGACCTGGCCGTGCGCAGCAGCCTGGCCGGTTTGCTCGGCCAGCTGCCGTTCCTGGCCAACGCGCGCCGCAGCGGCGCACCGGCCGGGCGGCTCAAGGTCTCCGGCGATGCCGAGCTGGCGCGCCAGCTGCAGCAACTGGCCGGCCGCTTCGATCCGGATTGGCAACTGCCGTTCGTGGCGGTGTTCGGCGAGATCCTCGGCGTGCAGATCGCCAATGCGGTGCGTGCAGCGCTGCAGCAGGCCCGGCGCAGCGCGGTGGATCTGGCGCATAGCGCGGCCGAATTCGTAACCGAGGAATCGCGCGACGTGGTGCCGCGTGCCGAACTGGACGCCTTTCATGACGATGTCGACGAACTGCGCGACGACGTCGAGCGGCTGGCCGCACGCGTGGCGCGCCTGCGCGCGGCCGGAGGTGCGGCATGAAGGCGCTGCTGCGGGCCAGCCGCATCGGCCGGGTGATCCTGCGCTATCGCCTGGACGACCTGTTGCAGGACACGCCGGCCGAGCGCTGGCTGCGCCTGGCCAAGCCGTTCGTGCCGCGCGCCAGTGCCGAGATCGCCGCGCAATCGCGCGGTGCGCGGCTGCGGCTGGCGTTGCAGGAACTGGGGCCGATCTTCGTCAAGTTCGGGCAGATCCTGTCGACCCGGCGCGACCTGATTCCGGCCGACGTGGCCGATGAACTGACCCTGCTGCAGGACCGCGTCAAGCCCTTCGACGGCGAAGCGGCGCGGCTGATCGTCGAGCGCGCGCTGGGCCTGCCGGTGAGCGTGGCGTTTGCCGCATTCGATACCGTGCCGCTGGCCTCGGCTTCGATCGCGCAGGTGCACGCGGCCACCTTGCCGCCGGATGCCAACGGCGTGCGCCGCGAGGTGGTGGTCAAGGTGCTGCGCCCGGATATCGAGCGCCAGATCGATGCCGATATCGCGTTGCTGCAGTCGCTGGCCACGCTGGTCGAACGCACCCACCCGCGCGCGGACAAGATCCGGCCCCGCGAAGTGGTGGCCGAGATCGAAGGCACCCTGTCGGCCGAACTCGACCTGCAGCGCGAAGGCGCCAACGCCAGCGTGCTGCGCCGGTTCTGGGAAGGCTCGGACGATCTGTACGTGCCCGAGGTGATCTGGTCGCACACCGCCGAGCGTGCACTCACGCTGGAGCGCGTGTACGGCATTCCGTCCGACGACATCGCCAAGCTCGATGCGGCCGGTATCGACCGCAAGGCGCTGGCGGCCAAAGGCGTGCGGGTGTTCTACACGCAGGTGTTCCGCGACAACTTCTTCCATGCCGATGCGCATGCCGGCAACATCTGGGTCGACAGTGATCCGGAGCGCCGGCTCAATCCGCGTTTCATCGCGCTGGATTTCGGCATCATGGGCCAGCTCTCGCAGGAAGATCAGTACTACCTGGCCGAGAACTTTATGGCGATCTTCCACAAGGATTACCGCCGCATGGCCGAGCTGCACGTGGAGGCGGGCTGGATGCCCGACAACGTGCGCATCGACGAACTGGAAGCGGCCGCGCGCTCGGTGTGCGAGCCGTACTTCACCCGCCCGTTGTCGGAGATTTCGCTGGCCGAAGTGCTGATCAAGCTGTTCCGCGTCGCGCAGCGCTACGAACTGACGCTGCAGCCGCAGCTGATCCTGTTGCAGAAGACCTTGCTCAACATCGAAGGCGTCGGCCGCCAGCTCGACCCCAGGCTGGACATCTGGGCGGTGGCGCGGCCGGTGCTCGAACGCATCCTGCGCGAGCGTTACAGCCCACGCCGCGTGCTCGGCGAGTTGCGCAAGCGCCTGCCGGAAATCATGACCCATGCGCCGGACATGCCGCGCCTGGTGCACAGCTGGTTGAAGCAGCAGGTGGAAGGCCGCCACCAGCTCGACATCCGCTCGGCCGAGCTGCGCGCGCTGGACCTGAGCCTGCGCAAGCTGCAGACGCGCGTGGTCACTGCCATCA
The DNA here is from genome assembly GCF_001013475.1 of Xanthomonas arboricola pv. juglandis. Classification (GTDB taxonomy): domain Bacteria; phylum Pseudomonadota; class Gammaproteobacteria; order Xanthomonadales; family Xanthomonadaceae; genus Xanthomonas; species Xanthomonas arboricola. Next base: position 451,185 of record NZ_JZEF01000002.1, read on the forward strand.
CCGGCAGCGGCCTGCTGGTGGTGGCTGCCGTGCTGTATGGCCTGCACCCGAATGGCTGGTACCTGGGCACGGTGCCGGTGTGGAGCTGGGTCAGCGGCGGCGCCGGCTCGGTGGCCCTGCTGGTCGCCTGGCTGCGGCGTTAAGGCGCCGCCATGCCCCAGGCATTCCACGCAGTCATACCCGGCGCACCGATCGTCGCGCTCAATGCGCCGCCGCACACGCAAAATTCCAGCTATCCGCCGGCGTTCGCTGCGCAGATGGACGGACGTCAGAAACGCGCGCTGGGTGCGCTGTTCGGGTTGCGCAACTTCGGCGTCAATTTGACCACCTTGGCGCCGGGCGCGCGCTCGGCGTTGCGGCACGGGCATTCGTTGCAGGACGAGTTCGTCTACATCGTCAGCGGCACGCCGAGCCTGGTGACCAATGCCGGCGAGCAGCTGCTGCAACCGGGCATGTGCGCCGGATTCCGTGCGGGCGACGGCGATGCGCATTGCCTTATCAATCGCAGCGAAGCGGCGGTGACGTATCTGGAAGTGGGCGACCGCAGCGCCGGCGATTGCGTCACTTATCCGGACGACGATCTGATGTTGGTCACCGCTGCAGACGGGCAGTGGTCCTATCGGCACAAGGACGGCACGCCGTACTGAGCGAGGTGGTGATGATCGATCTGCAGGCACTGAAGGACGAACTGGTACGGTTCGGTAGCGACAACGATGCGCAGCAGCGGGCGCGTGGCCGGCGCATGCTCAATATCACGCCCGACACCGGGCAATTCCTGGCCGTGCTGGTACGTGCCACCGCCGCGCGGCGCGTGCTGGAAATCGGCACCTCCAACGGTTATTCGACGCTGTGGCTGGCCGAAGCGGCCGCCGCAATCGGTGGGCACGTCACCACGGTGGAGCTTGCGGCCGACAAGGTGGCCCTGGCGCAGGCCACGCTTGCGCGCAGCGGCCTGGCGGCGTCGGTGGATGTGGTGCATGACGACGGTGGTGCGTGGCTGACTCAGGCGGCCAGCGCCAGCATCGATCTGGTTTTTCTGGATTCGGCGCGCGGCGAGTATGCGCGCTGGTGGCCGGCACTGCGCCGCGTGCTGCGCGGCGGTGGCCTGCTGGTGGTCGACAATGCGCTGTCGCATGCCGACGAACTGGCGGCGTTCACCGCGCTGCTGGCTGACGATCCGGCAGTCACCTGCAGCGTGGTGCCGGTGGGCAAGGGCGAATTGCTGGCGGTGTGCGGCGCGGCCTGAGCGTGCGTCGCCGAGCTGCCACGCCCTCAGGCATCAAGGCGCGTGATCGGCATGCGCCATACGGCGTGGCGACGCAGTGGCATGCGGTGTCGACGATGCGGATAATCCGCCGGTGAGCACATCCCCCAAGCATTTGCAGATTCTCTACCAGGACGAGCTCCTGGCCGTCGTCGACAAACCCGCCGGGCTGATGGTCCACGACAGCAAGCTGGCGCGCGGGGAGGACGACTTTCTGGCCGACCGCCTGCGCGAACAGCTGGGCCGGCCGATCTTTCTGGTGCACCGGCTCGACCGCGCGACCAGCGGCTGCCTGCTGCTGGCGTTCGACCGCGAGGCCGCCAGCGCGCTGGGCAAGGCCCTGATGGCCGGCGAATTGGAGAAGGACTATCTGACCGTGTGCCGCGGCTGGCCGGCCGAAGAGCGCTTCATCGTCGACCACGATCTGGACGGCGGCCCCGGCAAGCCGGTCAAGAAGCCGGCGGTGACGCACTTCCAGCGCCTGGCCACCGGCGAGCTGGAGATCCCGTCCACCGGCTTCGCCACCTCGCGCTATGCGTTGCTGCGTTGCCAGCCGCAGACCGGGCGGTTCCGGCAGATCCGCCGGCACATGAAACACCTGTCGCACCACATGCTCGGCGACACCAGCCATGGCGATGGCCGGCACAACCGCAGCTTCCGCATGCTCGGCATCCACCGCATGCTGCTGCACGCCGAGCGGTTGGGGTTTCCGCATCCGGCCGATGGGCGGCGCATCAGCGTCACTGCACCACTGGATGTGGAATTTTCCAAGGCCTGCGCGTTGCTCGGGTGGGAGATGGCCGCGCTGGGAGTGGTGCAGACGGCTTGATGCGGTGCGCGCGGCTAACGGTCAACAAGCCCACACGATCTGCTGGAAATCCGCACAACCGTACCCTCACGCCAACCCCTGTCCCGCAGGAGAGGGGCCAAGCGCTCCCTCAGCGAGTGGGAGAAGCGGGTTGGCGCAATCATCGTCAACGCCATCAACGCCACCGTCGCAAGCAGCAACCGCCGCAGCAGGCACGCTGTTCCGATTCCTCAATCCCGATCCCCGATTCCCGCATCCCCGCCCTTCAGGGTTTCTGCGGTGCCGCTGCCGGCTCATTGACGATCTTCTCCAGATCCTTCTGCAGGTCGGCAAACAGCGGCAGCATCTTCTGCTGGATCGCGCCCATCAGGTTCTGGGTCAGTGCCGGGGTCTTGTCCAGCAGGCTCTGGCCGGCCGAGCTCTCGTAGAACTCGGCCATGGCCAGCACGTCCTCGCGCGAGAACGAACGCTTGTAGATATCCACATACATCGGCCGCAGTTCCGACCACGACAGCGCCTTGCGTACGGTCTGGCGGGTGCGCTCCTGGATGCGCTGCAGCTGCGCCTGCTGGTCGGCGTCGAGCTGGCGCTGGGCGGTGAGCTGGGCGAACTGTTGCTGCTGCATCCCCTCGATCTGCGGCAGCATCGTGTCCAGCATGGTCTGCGCGCGTGAGGCGGCCAGCAGGCGGTTGATGTCGGCATCGCTGGGCGCCTGCGCAAACGCGGCAGGCGTGGCCAGCGCCAGCGCGGCCAGCACGATCAGGCGGCGCGCGAAGGCGCGGGCGGCGGCAACGGAACGGGGCGGTGTCATCGGAGCATCCTGCACAGTCGGGGAACCTGCCGCAGCATACGGGAAGCCGGCGTTCGCGCGCGCGTCCATGCCGGTGCCGATACAATCGGCCCGATGGCCAGCGACCCGATCCACATCACCCCCAGCCTGACGCTCCCGCCCAGCGAGATCGTCGAGCGCTTCGTGCGCGCCAGCGGCGCGGGCGGGCAGAACGTCAACAAGGTCTCCACCGCGGTGGAGCTGCGGTTCGACGTGGCCGGGTCGCCGTCGTTGCCTGAACCCCTGCGCGCGCGGCTGCTGTCGCGGCGCGACCGGCGCATGACCGCCGATGGCGTGCTGGTGATCGACGCGCAGCGCTTCCGCACCCAGGACCGCAATCGCGAGGATGCGCGCGAGCGGCTGGTCGAGATCATCAGTGCCTGCCTGTCGGTGCCCAAGCGCCGGGTCGCCACCAAACCGAGTCATGGTGCCAAGCTGCGGCGGCTGGATGCCAAGCGTGAGCGCAGCCATATCAAGCGTGGACGCTCTGCGTCCCACTGGGAGTAAGCGTGAGTCACACCGCCCCGTCGTTGCCGCCGGTAACACAGGCCAACATCCTGCTGCAGCCCTCTCCACCCAGAATGCCACGTGCGCACGGCCGCTTCGGCCGCTGGCTGGGGCGCACGGCACTGCGTCTGACCGGCTGGCGCCTGCTCGGGCGGCTGCCCGACGAACCCAAGCTGGTGATGATCGTCGCCCCGCATTCGTCCAACTGGGACGGCTTCCTGGGCTTTGCGGCCAAGTTCGCGCTGGGCTTCGACGTGCGCGTGCTGGGCAAGGCGCAGCTGTTCTGGTGGCCGCTGGGTCCGCTGCTGCGCAAGCTCGGCGCCATCCCGCTGGACCGCAGCTCGCCGCAGGGCACCATCGGCCAGGCGGTACGGCTGATCCGCAATTCCGAACAGATGTGGTACGTGATCACCCCCGAGGGCACCCGCAAGCGGGTGGAGCACTGGAAGGCCGGCTTCTGGAAGATTGCCTCCGATTCCAAGGTGCCGATCCTGCCGGTGTATTTCGACTACCCCAGCAAGACCGTGGGCATCGGCGAGCCGTTCTGGACCGGTACCGACATGGCCGCCGATATCGCCGCCATCCGCACCTGGTACCGGCCGTGGCGCGGCAAGCATCGCGATACGCTGTGAGGATGCGGCCGCGGGCTTGAAAGGTTTTGTCACTGCCGGTCGCCTGCATTCATGACCGGCGCCGCCCCGGCACCTCGCTGCCTCCAACGAGGAAACACCATGATGGGCTTGTCCGCACGCGCACTGTGTTTGTCGCTCTCCCTCCTGCTTGCTGCCGGCCCGGTGCTGGCGGCCACGCCGATGCTGGTGATCCATGGCGGCGCCGGGGTAGAAAAATCCAGCCTTTCCAGCGAGGAACAGACGCATGCGCGCGAGGCGATGCAACGCGCGCTGCGTGCCGGGCACGCGGTGCTGCAAGGTGGCGGCAGTGCGGTGGATGCGGTGGCGGCCACCATCACCGTGCTGGAGGATGCGCCGCAGTTCAACGCCGGGCGCGGGGCGGTGTTCACCCATGACGGCAAGAACGAACTGGATGCCGCGATCATGGACGGCGCCACCGGCAAGGCCGGGGCGATTGCCGGCGTGCACACGGTCAGGAACCCGATCCAGCTGGCGCGCAGCGTCATGGACCATTCCAAGCACGTGATGCTGGTCGGTGACGGCGCCGAACAATTCGCGCGCGAGCAGGGCGTCACGTTGGTCGACCCGGGTTATTTCCGTACCGACAAGCGCTGGCAGCAGCTGCAGAAAGCCCTCAAGGCCGAAGCCGGCGACCGTCAGGCGCAGGCCGAACTGGACCTGGAAACCGCCAAGCATTTCGGCACCGTGGGCGCGCTGGCGCTGGATCGCGCGGGACACCTGGCCGCCGGCACCTCCACCGGTGGCATGACCAACAAGCGCTATGGCCGCGTCGGCGATGCGCCGATCATCGGCGCCGGCACCTACGCCAACAGCCAGTGCGCGGTGTCCGGCACCGGCTGGGGCGAGTTCTACATCCGTGCGGTGGCCGCCTACGACATCTGCGCACGCATGAAATACGCCGGGCAGTCGCTGCAACAGGCCGCGGACACGGTGATCGACCAGGAGATTCCCAAGGCCGGTGGCGACGGCGGTGCCATCGCGCTGGATGCGCAGGGCAACGCCGCATTCCCGTTCAATACCGAAGGCATGTACCGCGGCTGGATCGGCGCCGACGGCACCCCGCACGTGGCGATCTTCAAGGACGAGACGCTGTAGCGCGCGCATCCCCAATCGCACCCATCTTCCCAATCCAACGGCACATGCCGACGCTGCGCAAACCCGCTAGCGTGACCGGCTGCGCTACCCACTCAGGAATCACACGCCATGTCGCGTACCGTCGTTCTGGCCGCTGCCATCACCCTGGCACTGGCTGCTTGTTCTGGAAAAGATTCGTCCGGTAAGGAGTCCACCACCGTGCCCGAAAAGACCGCCACCACCCCGGCCGCGGATGCCGCGCCGAACCCGCTGCTGACCGCCAGCACGCTGCCGTTCCAGGCGCCGCCGTTCGACAAGATCAAGGACGCCGATTACCTGCCGGCCTTCGAAGAAGGCATGCGCCTGCACCTGGCCGACATCCGCAAGATCGCCGACAACCCCGAGCCGCCCAGCTTCGACAATACCATCGAGGCGATGGAGCGCAGCGGCGAAACGCTCACGCGCGTGTCGCGCATCTTCTTCGGGTTGGTGCAGGCCGATACCAGCGATGCACGCCAGAAGATCCAGGAAGAGATCGCGCCCAAGCTGGCCGCGCACCAGGACGAGATCAATCTCGACCCGAAGCTGTTCGCACGCGTCAAGACGATCTACGACCAGCGCGACACGCTGAACCTGGAGCCGGAGCAGAAGCGTCTGGTCGAGCGCGACTACGAAGAGCTGGTACGCGCCGGTGCGCAGCTGTCGGAGGCTGACAAGGCCAGCCTGCGCAAGCTCAATATCGAAGAAACCACGCTCTCCACCCAGTTCCATACCCGTCTGGTGGCCGCCTCGGCCGCCGGTGCGGTGGTGGTGGACGACAAGGCCAGGCTCGACGGCCTGAGCGAGGGCGACATCGCCGCCGCCGCCGATGCGGCCAAGGCGCGTAAGCTCGACGGCAAGTATCTATTGACCCTGCAGAACACCACCCAGCAGCCGGTGCTGGCCTCGCTGAAGGACCGCCAGCTGCGCGCCGACGTGCTCAAGGCCTCGGAAACGCGCGCGGAAAAGGGCGATGCCAACGACACCCGCCAGACCATCCAGCGCCTGGCACAGCTGCGCGCACAAAAGGCCAAGCTGCTCGGCTTCGACAACTACGCCGCCTACAGCCTGGGCGACCAGATGGCCAAGACCCCGGACGCCGCGCTCAAGCTACTGACCGACACCGTGCCGGCCGCCACCGCCAAGGCGCGCCGCGAAGTGGCCGAGATGCAGAAGGTGATCGATGCACAGAAGGGTGGTTTTAAACTCGCCGCCTCCGATTGGGACTTCTACGCCGAGCAGGTGCGCAAGGCCAAGTACGACCTAGACGAAGCGCAGATCAAGCCGTATTTCGAGCTGGACAACGTGCTGCAGAACGGCGTCTTCTACGCGGCCACGCAGTTGTACGGCATCACCTTCAAGCAGCGCACCGACATCCCGACCTATCACGCGGACATGAAGGTGTATGAAGTGTTCGACGCGGACGGCACCTCGATGGCGCTGTTCTACACCGACTACTTCAAGCGCGACAGCAAGTCCGGCGGCGCCTGGATGGACGTGTTCGTCGAGCAGGACGGTCTCACCGGCGCCAAGCCGGTGGTCTACAACGTCTGCAACTTCACCAAGCCGGCCGCCGGCCAGCCGGCGCTGCTGAGCTTCGACGACGTCACCACGCTGTTCCATGAGTTCGGCCACGCGCTGCACGGCATGTTCTCCAAGGTGAAGTACCCCTCGATCGCCGGCACCAGCACCTCGCGCGACTTTGTCGAGTTCCCCTCGCAGTTCAACGAGCACTGGGCCTCCGATCCCAAGGTCTTCGCCAATTACGCCAAGCACTACCAGACCGGCGCGGCGATGCCGGCCGAGCTGGTGGAGAAGATCAAGAAGGCCAAGACCTTCAACAGCGGCTACGCCACCACCGAGTACCTGTCGGCCGCGTTGCTCGATCTGGCCTGGCACACCCAGCCGGCCGACGCGCCGCTGCAGGACGTGAGCAAGTTCGAAGCCGACGCCCTGAAGCGCTTCAAGGTGGACCTGGCCGAAGTGCCGCCGCGTTATCGCAGCAGCTATTTCGACCACATCTGGGGCGGCGGTTATTCGGCCGGGTACTACGCGTATTTCTGGTCGGAAGTGCTCGACGACGACGCGTTCGAATGGTTCAAGGAAAACGGCGGTTTGAACCGCAAGAACGGTGACATCTTCCGCGCCAAGATCCTGTCGCGCGGCAACACCGTCGATCTGGCCACGTTGTATCGCGATTTCCGCGGCAAGGATCCCAGCGTCAAGGCGCTGCTGGAAAATCGCGGCCTGACGGAGTGAGTGACTGGGTGACGCGCCTGCGTCGCTGGCGCATGCACGTGTAATCGCCGCACTCAGCAATCGAAACGGGATGGCCTCGCGTCATCCCGTTTTTTTTTTGATGGTGGGTCAGGTGATGGTGTTGCGACTGCCCTTGGCGGTGGTGCTTTACTGTTGCCTTTGAACCGCCACCCGGCAGCGGCACTGGCGACAGCAGGGCAGCCATCCAGGCAGCATCCGAAGTAACGACCCAGCTGGTGCCATGCCTTTCGTCACTTCCGCCCGCCCGGCGCGTAGGCGCATCTTCATCGGGTATCGCCCGTCGCCCTTCAAACCAACAGGTGCCTCATGAGCCAAGTCCCTCCGACGGCCTCACGTCTGCAACGCGCCGCGCACTGGTCGCGCAGGGAACTGCTGCCGTTGTTGGTGCTGCTGGTGCTGATGACCGCGGCGCGTTCCTCGTTCGCCAATCACTACCAGGTGCCGAGCGGCTCGATGCAGCCCACCCTGGAGCCGGGCGATCGCGTGGTGGTGGACATGCATGCCTACGGCTGGCGACTGCCGTTGAGCAACCGCATCCTCGTCGATGGCGATCGACCGCAGCGTGGCGAGGTGGTGGTGTTCGATTCGCCGCGCGATGGCACACGCCTGATCAAGCGTGTGGTGGCGGTGGCAGGCGACCGGGTCGAGTTGATCGACGGCCATCTGCAGATCAACGACAAGCCGCTGGGAGCGGAGGACGGCGATGCCGAACGCTTTGGGGCGCACCTGGCGCAGTTGAATCTCGGCAATGGCGGCGGCCCGAACATCGTCGGGCTGACTGTGCCGCCCGGCAAGCTGCTGATGCTGGGCGATCACCGCGGCAACAGCCTGGATGGACGTTACTTCGGATTGGTCGATGCGCCGGCCGTCTACGGCAAGGCGGTGGCGGTGTATTACCGGCGCGGCCAAGGGCTGGAGTGGCAACGCCTGTGATGCGTGGTCTGCGCTTACACGCCAGCAGGAGCGACGGCGTTAGCGCCCTACGCTAGCGAAGCAAAGCAGGGTTTTCCCGGCGGTTATCGCGCACTTTGCTGCGATGGCAATGACGCTGGGCAACGCGAACGCCGCCGCGCATGCGCCGGCGCCGCCATGTATCGGGCTAGCGCGTCGCCACCAAGCCATCGGACGCCTGCGTGGCAGCATCCTGCCGCCACCAGCGCAGGCGATTGCCGGGCGCATTCAGATCCACCCGCTCGCCCATGCGCGGCGTCGCCAGTGCAACGCCGGCGCTGTCGGCCAATGCCACGATCCGGTCCAGCGGTTCCTGCCACGCATGCATGGCCAGGTCGAAGGTGCCGTTGTGGATCGGCAGCAGGGTCTGCCCGCCAATGTCCAGGTAGGCCTGCAGGCTCTGCTCCGGCTGCATGTGCACATGCGGCCATTGCTGGTCGTAGGCGCCGTTTTCGATCAGCGCCACGTCGAACGGCCCGAGCTGTTGGCCGATGGTCTTGAAGTGCGGGCCGTAACCGCCGTCGCCGCTGAAGAACACGCGCAACTCGCGGTCCTGGATCGCCCAGGAACACCACAGCGACCGCCCGCTATCGAACAAGCCGCGTCCGGAAAAATGCTGCGACGGGGTGGCGGTGAGTCGCAGGCCATCGACGGTGATCGTGTCCCACCAGTCCAGCTGACGCACCTTGGTCGGGTCCACGCCCCAGCGCACCAGCAAATCGCCCACGCCCAGGGGCGCGACGAACACGCCGACGCGGTCGGCCAGGGCACGGATGCTGGCGCGGTCGAGATGGTCGTAATGGTTGTGAGAGAGGATCACCCCGGCCAGCGGCGGCAGCTCGTCCAGCGCGATCGGCGGCGCATGAAAGCGCTTGGGCCCGGCGAACGGCACCGGCGAGGCGCGCCTGGAGAACACCGGGTCGGTCAGCCACAGGCCACCGGCCAGCTTCATCAGCACGGTGGAATGGCCCAGGCGATACAGGCTGCGATCGGGCGCGGCAAGCAGCTGCTCGCGTGTCAGCGGCTGGACCGGCAGCGGTGCGGACGGCACCGTGGTGCTGGGCTTGTCGAAGAGGAACGTCCACATCAGACCGATCTGCTTGCTCAGGCTGAGCACGGTGGTCGGCAGCGGCAATGCATTGCGGAACCGGCCACCGCGAAACTGCGGCGAATCGGCATAAGGGGAAAGGCGAGAGGTAGCCATGGAAAGTCCGACCGAGGCAGGGAATGACAGCAGGAGTAAATTACACTGGGCAGTGTAGTTTTATTCCGCGAAAAGTAAACTGTCCGGTGTAAAATGGCCCGATGTTGACTGCATCAATTCCCCTGGCTGCGCCGCTGCGGCTGACCGACCGCAAGCGCCACGCCATCGTCGAGGCGGCCATTGCCCAGTTCCGCCAGCATGGCTTCGAGGCCACCAGCATGGACCGCGTGGCCGCCACCGCGGGCGTGTCCAAGCGTACCGTCTACAACCATTTCCCCAGCAAGGACGCGCTGTTCGGCGAGATCCTGCGCGGGCTGTGGCAACGCAGCGCCGATGCGGTGAATCTGGTCTACCGGCCCGACCAGCCGCTGCGCGCGCAGCTGATCCAGCTGCTGCAGCAGAAGCTGCACCTGTTCGACGATCCGGCATTTATCGACCTGTCGCGTGTCGCCATCGCCGAAGGCATCCATTCGCCCGAGCGCGCGCGCGCGCTGATCGCGCAGTTGGGCAGCAAGGAAGAAGGCACCACCACCTGGGTGCGCGCCGCACTGGCCGACGGCCGGCTGGCGGGCGTGGAGCCGGACGTCGGTGCGCAGCAACTGCAGGCACTGATCAAGGGTTTCGCGTTCTGGCCGCAGATCGCCATGGGCCAGCCGCCGTTGTCGCCGCAGCAACGCACCCAGGTGGCCGAATCGGCGGTGGCGATGTTCCTGGGTCGGTACGGGCGCGAGTGATGGCACGCCATGCGCGTGCCAGGTGCATGTCTGCCGCAGCACTGCAGCTGCAACCGAGACGTTCTGCACCGCGCTGCCTGCGCAACCCATGCCGTTGCAGCCTGCGCGTGCTGGGTGCTCAGTCCTTCGACCACACCGCCAGCGCATAGCCATGCGGATCGGTGAAATGAAAACGTCGCCCGCCGGGAAACGCGAAGACCGGTTGCGTGATCTGCCCGCCCGCCGCTTCGATGCGTGCCTGGCTATGGGCGAGGTCGTCGGAGGCCAGCACCACCAGCGCACCACCGGGCTGGGCGGGGCCGTGGAAGAAGCCGCCGGTCAGGCGGCCGTCGCGGAATTCGCAGTAATCCGGGCCGTAATCCTGAAACGTCCAGTCGAAGGCTTGCCCGTAAAACGCCTTGGCGATGGCGATCGAGTCAACGGCGAATTCGAGGTAATCGATGCGGTGCTGCGGCGCGTTGTCGATCATGGCGTGGCGTCCTGCGGAAGTGGAGGCACAGCATGCAATCGGCGCGCGCGCCTGGCTTGGCGAAAACGGCCAACTCAGCGTGCGTGGCGCTGTACCAGCACGCGCGGGCTCAGGCCGGTGAGCTGGCGCGCATCGCGTACCAGATGCGGCGCATCGCCGTAACCGGCATGCAGCGCGGCGTCGGTCAGGCTGCGGTGCTGGCCGGCGATACGCAAGAAGCGCTGCAGACGCAGCACCCGCTCCAGTGTCTTGCTGCCATAGCCGAAGGCATCCTGGCAGCGGCGGCGCAGCGAGCGTTCGCTCAGACCCATCACCTGGGTCAAGTCGCTCAGCCGCGCAGGGTTGCCGGCGGTCAATCGATCGAACAGCCACGCCATCTGCCGGTCTTGCGATGTGCCGTGCTGTCGGCAGAGCGCCTGCAAGGTGTGCAGCGGGTCGGCGCCGTCTTCCAGGCGGTATTGCCAGGTGCGGCCTCGCACGCCCCACAGCGATTCCAGTGCGACCCGTTGGCCGGCGATGGCGTGCAGCGGGAGCTTCAACAGGCCGGCCGCCGCACCCGCCGCCAGGCGCACCCCGGCCAGCGCGCTGCCCGGTGCCAGCGCTGCCATGGCGGCCGTGCGATCGGGCCCGGCAACCAGGAGCAGCGTGCCATCCCAGATCAGATCCACGCTGCCATCGGGCAATACCAGCACGGGGTCCATCGTGGCCGTGCCCTGGCGAAAGCGCCAACTGCACTGCAGCTGCGTGCGTAATGCCGGCGGTGCCGGGCTTTCGGCATAACAGGACTCGGAAAGGTCGGACATCAGTGCGTTGTGCCAAGAAGTGGATGCGGTGCTGCTCGGCGACCGCAGCGGTGAGGGTGCGTGGCGCCGACTGATACCTTGGACATCGCAGGCCGATGCAGACGCGTCCATCGAGGCCGCACGCAGATGACCTGTGCTGCCTCGTCAATGCGGCGACCGACCCGCACCCAGCCCGCTGGCAGTGAGGGCCGGCCGGCCGCGTTGGAACCAGGCCACCATCGGCGAGGCCATCACCGTGGTCACCAGCGTCATGCCGAACAACAGGGTGAACAGATCCGGCCCGATCACACCGCTGTCCAGGCCGATCTTGATCACCACCAGTTCCATCAGGCCACGTGCGTTCATCAGCGAACCCACGCTCAGGCTATCGCGCCAATCGTGCCCGCTCAGGCGCGCGCCCAAGGTGCAGCCGACCAGCTTGCCGGTCACCGCCACGCCGACCACCAGCGCAAAGCCGGCGGCGCCTGCGCCGACGAACACGCCCGGGCTGGTGGCCTGGCCGGCGACCGCAAACAGCACCGGCATCAGCAAGGTGATCGCCAGGGGTTCGATGCGCCCGGCCAGGTGTACCAGCAGGCGGTCATCGCGCGGCACGCAGATACCGAACAGGAATGCGCCGAAGATCGCATGCAGGCCGATCCATTCGGCCACCGCGGCGCAGGCCAGCACACCGATCAGCACCCACACCAGCGCAGTCGACGGATAGTCTCCATCGCTTGCGCGCGGCGTGTGCACACGTGCATACACCGGCTTCAACACGCCGAACACCACCGCAATCAACACCACTGCACCGGTCGCAGTGAACGCAACACCGCCATGGGTGTTGCCGCCGGTCAGGGTGAGCACGATCGCCAGGAACATCCACACCGTGGCATCGTCGATCACCGCCGCGCCCAGGGCCAGGCGGCCGGCGGGGGTGCGGGTCATGTTGCGGTCCTTGAGGATGCGCGCCAGTACCGGAAACGCGGTCACCGACATCGCCGCGGCAATGAACAAGGCGAATGGCCAGAAGCCGATGCCCTGCGGTGCAAAGCGCGTAAACAACCAGGGCGCGGCAACCAGCCCCAGCAGCAACGGCAGCACGATACCGGACAGCCCCACCAGCACCGACGAGCGCACCTGCGCGGCGGTGCCCTCCGGCGCGCGCAACTCCACGCCGACGATGAACATGAAAAGCACCACGCCGATGTTGGCCAGTCCCGACAGCGGCGGCAAGCTGCTGGAGGCGAACAACACGCCATGCAACTCCGGCAGCCACGCGCCGAATGCGATCGGCCCCAGCAGCAGGCCGGCGGCCATCTCGCCGATCACCGGCGGCTGCCCGAAGCGTTGCAACAGCGCGCCGCACGCACGCGCCGCGCCCAGGATCACCGCCAACTGCACCAGCAACACCATTGTCGGATTCATTGCGTCAGCCCTTCGCGTTGGTTGAGTCGGCTCGCCCCGCAGTACGGGACGGCTGCGCATCTGGCCAATGGTTCCCCGGACTGACCAGCTGTTGATGACATGCAGTACCCACAGCATCGGCTGAGAGCGGCTATCAAAACGACGGCGCCGCCGTCAGGCGGGCGCGGCCGGTGTTCGGAATCGCATGTCCCACTCGTACACTCCGGCTCTGAGCGCGTCGTCGGCCCCCACCTGACGACCGCTCGCCGCGTTTTGTTGGCCGTTATTAGTCTATGACACCAACCGCCGTGCAGTCGCATCGAGCCGAGATGATGCGGCGCCGATCGTCGGGGCGACCCCGTGTCGCTTGCACGGCTTGATCGAGCGACGCCTTTGGATGGCGACCCGCACGCCGCGCACGGCATCGCCGATGGAGAACGCATGGCGATCTCATGCGCAGTGCCCGGCGAGCACGCTCGGGGGCTACTGGGACTCACGCGCACGAGCAGGCAGGAAGCTCACCGCTCCGAATCGCCACTTTCGTCATACCCGCGCGGGGTAAACAGATCCGGCTGGATCAGCTCGATAAATGCGCGTGCCTGCGGCGAGAGATATTTGCCCTTGCGCACCACCACGCCATAACTGCGGGTGGGGAAGTAATCCTTCAGCGAGCGGGTGGCAAGTTTGTCGCGATCGGCCTCGGTAACGCAGATCGCGGTGACGATGGAGATGCCCATGTCCATCGCCACGTATTGCTTGATCACTTCCCAGCCGCCCACTTCCAACGCCACGGTGTAGGGCACGCGTGCCTGCTGGAAGATCAGATCGACCAGCCGATAGGTGACCTGCCGGCGCGGCGGCAGGATCAGCGGATACGGCGACAGATCCTGCAACGTGACGGTGGACTTGCTGGCCAACGGATGATCGGGCGGGGTGATCAGCAGCTGTTCGAAGCGATACACCGGCGCGTAGTTGAGGTCGGCCGGCACGTCCAGCATCGAGCCGATCGCCAGGTCCACTGCGTCTTCGCGCAGCAGGTCGGTGCCGTCGGCGCTGATGGCGTTGTGCAGGGTCAGGCGCACATCCGGGTGACGCGCGCGGAAGTTCGCCACGATGCGCGGCAGCAGGTACAGGATGGTGGAACTGTTGGCGGCGATATTGAGCTCGCCCGCATCCAGCCCGCGCACCTTCTCGCGGAAGCTCGTCTCCAGCCCGTCCAGGCTCTCCACCAGCGGCAGCGCCATGTCGTAGAGCAGCTGGCCCTCGCGGCTGGGCGCCATGCGTCGCCCCGACCGCTCGAACAGGACCACGCCCAGGTCGCGTTCCAGCGCCTGCAGCTGCAGGGTCACTGCCGGCTGGCTTACATACAGCGCCTCAGCCGCTCGTGAGACAGAACCCAAACGCACCGTCTGACAGAACGCGCGCAGCGGTTTGAGTCGATCGGATTTGTATGAAAATCGAGGAGTTGGCGCCATTTCAGTGCGTTCCGGCATGCATTATAAGCCTGGCTTATTTACAGCATTGATAAAACTGCTTTGTCAAATATTCGCGTTCGGCGCACGGTGCAAGTCCGGATGCAGAAGGACTCCCGACATGTCTTCTACCGCTTTTGCCCCACGTCCTACCGAACGCGCCACTCCCGGTCTGTCGCTGACCACGCAGGTCGCAGGTCAGGTGGAACTCCTTCCTGCCGCCGCGCTGGCCTTGCTGGTGTCGCTGCATCGCGCGATCGAGCCCGGTCGCCAGCAGCGTCTGGCACAGCGGCGCACGCGCCAGGCCGACTACGATGCCGGTCAGTTGCCGGACTTCCGCCCAGACACCCGCGCCATCCGCGATGGCGAGTGGCGCGTCGCCGCGCTGCCGTCGGCGCTGCAGGACCGCCGGGTGGAGATCACCGGCCCCACCGATCCGAAGATGGTCATCAACGCGCTGAACTCCGGCGCCAAGGTGTTCATGGCCGACTTCGAGGATTCCACCGCGCCGACCTGGCGCAATCTGCTGGCCGGGCAGCGCACGTTGGCCGCTGCGGTGCGCGGCGATCTCAGCTTCGATGCGCCCAACGGCAAGCACTACGCGTTGCGCCCGGAGGCCGAACGGGCGGTGTTGATCGTGCGCCCGCGCGGCTGGCATCTGGATGAGAAGCACGTGCTCATCGATGGCCAGCCGCTGGCCGGCGGACTGTTCGACGCGGCGGTGTTCGCCTTCCATAACGGCCGCGCCCTGCTGGCCAAGGACCGTGGCCCGTATCTGTATCTGCCAAAGTTGCAGAGCATGGAAGAAGCCGCGCTGTGGGAAACCGCGCTGGCGCATATCGAAGCGATGCTCGGCCTGCCGCATGGGCAGATCAAGGTGACCGTGCTGATCGAAACGCTGCCGGCGGTGTTCGAGATGGACGAGATCCTGCATGCGCTGCGCGAGCGCATCGTCGGGCTCAATTGCGGGCGTTGGGACTACATCTTTTCGTATCTGAAAACCTTCCGCGCGCATCGCGACCGCGTGTTGCCCGAACGTGGCCAGGTCACCATGAGCCAGCCCTTCCTCAAGGCGTATTCGGAACTGCTGATCAAGACCTGCCATCGCCGCGGCGCGCATGCGATGGGCGGCATGGCCGCGCAGATTCCGATCAATCACGACGAGGCCGCCAACGAGCAGGCGATGGCGCGCGTGCGTGCCGACAAGCTGCGCGAAGTCAGCGCCGGCCACGATGGCACCTGGGTGGCGCATCCGGCCCTGATCCCGGTGGCGATGAAGATTTTCGACGAACACATGCCCACCGCACATCAGCAGCATGTCTTGCGCAACGACGTGCAGGTGACGCGCGACATGCTGATCGCGCCTTCGCCGGGCACCGTCACCCGCGCCGGGTTCGAGGGCAATGTCGAAGTCTGCGTGCGTTATCTGGCCGCCTGGCTGGACGGCAATGGATGCGTGCCCATCCACAACCTGATGGAAGACGCCGCCACTGCCGAGATCAGCCGTGCGCAGCTGTGGCAGTGGTTGCATCACGGCCAGCACCTGGACGACGGCACCGCGATCGATCAGCCCCTGTTGCAGGCCACGTTGCGTGCGCTGCCGGCACGCCTGGGCGCGACCGATGCACTGCCGGGCGCCGCGCGCATCGACGACGCCATTGCACTGCTGGACACACTCAGCCGTGCCGATGCGCTGGCCGACTTCCTCACCGTGCCGGCATACCGCCTGATCGAGTGAGCCAACGCGGCAGCGACACGCCGGCGTAAGCGCGCTGTCGCTGCAATCCGTCCACGTAATGCACCACACCGCCCGTTGCGCCGATGCGCGCACCGACGGCCTTGCCATGCCTCACGCGCGCCGTGACGCACCGTCCTTTCTCGTTGCATCCGTCGTATTCCTGCCAGGAGAACGCACCATGAGCAGCACACTGCAGACCGCCGAACAGATCCAGCACGATTGGGCCAGCAACCCGCGCTGGGCCGGCATCACCCGCAACTACACCGCCGCCGATGTGGTGCGCTTGCGCGGCACCGTGCATGTCGAGCATTCGCTGGCACGGCTGGGCGCGGACAAGTTGTGGAACGCGTTGCACGCCACGCCCTTCGTCAATGCATTGGGTGCATTGACCGGCAACCAGGCGATGCAGCAGGTCAAGGCCGGTTTGAAGGCAATCTACCTGTCCGGCTGGCAGGTCGCCGCCGATGCGAACCTGGCCGGGCAGATGTACCCGGACCAGTCGCTGTATCCGGCCGACTCGGTGCCGGCGGTGGTCAAGCGCATCAACAACACCTTGTTGCGGGCCGATCAACTGCATCACGCCGAGGGCAATGATGACATCGACTTCCTGCAGCCGATCGTGGCCGATGCCGAAGCCGGCTTCGGCGGCGTGCTCAACGCCTTCGAGCTGATGAAGGCGATGATCGAAGCCGGCGCGGCCGGGGTGCACTTCGAGGATCAACTGGCATCGGTGAAGAAATGCGGCCACATGGGCGGCAAGGTGCTGGTGCCTACCCGCGAGGCAATCGAAAAGTTGAATGCCGCGCGACTGGCGGCCGATGTGCTGGGTGTGCCCACGCTGCTGATCGCGCGCACCGATGCCGAGGCGGCCGATCTGATCACCAGCGATGTGGATGCCAACGACCAGCCGTTCACCACCGGGCAGCGCACCGTCGAAGGCTTCTTCAAGACCCGCAACGGGCTGGATCAGGCCATCAGCCGCGGGCTGGCCTATGCGCCGTACGCCGATCTGATCTGGTGCGAGACCGGCAAGCCGGATCTGGAATTTGCGCGCGCCTTTGCGCAAGCCATCCATGCCAGATTCCCCGGCAAATTGCTGGCCTACAACTGCTCGCCGAGCTTCAACTGGAAGAAGAACCTGGACGACGCCACCATCGCCAGATTCCAGACCGAGTTGGCGAGCTACGGCTATAAATTCCAGTTCATCACCCTGGCCGGCTTCCATGCCTTGAACTACGGCATGTTCAACCTGGCGCACGGCTACGCACGCCGCCAGATGAGCGCCTTCGTCGAGTTGCAGCAGGCCGAGTTCGCGGCGGCCGAGATGGGCTTTACCGCAGTCAAGCATCAGCGCGAGGTGGGCACCGGCTATTTCGACGCGGTGACGCAGGCGATCCAGCAGGGCCAGTCGTCCACCACCGCGCTGCGTGGCTCGACCGAGGAAGAGCAGTTTCACGGCGAAAAGGCCGCGTAACCCAGCGCGCAGGCGCCGCGACCGCGTGCCGGCTGGCCGACGGGTGAAACGGAGCAGCGGGCTTCGCCCACCGCCAAGCCCCGCCAGCACCGCAGAACGACGCCGGCGTCGTGATGGCCTGTCGAAGACGATGGCGGGCTCTGCCGGGTGCAGGGGAGAAGGGCTCGGGAAACCGAGCCCGATTTTTTTGCCCATACCCGTCATTTCGTCTCAAGCTCATGAGAGGGAGTGTGACCTGGTGCTGAACAAGACGCTCCTGTACGATGCTGAGGCAGGCCGGCGCTGCAGGTCGGTCTAAGGGATTTGGATGACGTGCCATAACACTGCCGGCGCAGTAGAGCCGACGGGGAGCGTTGCAAAGACGCTGTCGGACGGGCTGCATGCGCTCATGACTGCCGAAGAGCTGGCGTTTTTCGCCCGCTTTGGCCGTGCCCGCGAATTGGCCGCCGGCCAGGCGCTGTTCGAGCGCGGTGCAGTGGGCACGCAGATGTTCATTGTGGTCAGTGGCCAGATCGATCTGGATTTCGGCGAAGACCTGATGCTCAAGCACCTGGGCCCGGGCGAATTCTTCGGCGAACTTGGCCTGTTGATCGGCGACCATGCGCGCAGTGCCGGCGCCAGTGCATCCACCGACACCCGTTTGATCGAACTGGCGCACGAGGACTTCCAGCGCCTGGTCGATCACGACCCGTCGATGGTGGCGCATTTTTTGCGCCGCTCCATCGTGCGGGTGGTCAACAACGAGCAGCTGCTGATCCGCCAGCTGCGCCGGCGCAACCACGACCTGGAAGCGGCGCTGGACAACCTCTACGTTACCTCGCACCAGCTCAACCACACCGAAGAACTCAGCCGCACCGACGAACTCACCGGCCTGCACAACCGCCGCGGGCTCGCCCTGCATCTGCAGGAATGCCGGCGTGCCGGTCGCGTGCCCGGGGTGGGTCTGATCCTGATCGATTGCGACCGCTTCAAGCGCATCAACGACGAATTCGGCCATCTCGCTGGCGACCGCGTGCTGCAGAACGTCGCCCACGCGCTGCGTTCGGTGATCGCCGACGGTGACCTCGCTTGCCGGCTCGGCGGCGACGAATTCTGCGTGCTGGTCGCGCAGGGCACCCGGGAGCTGCTGCACCACATCGGCGAATGCATCGTGCGCGCAGTGGAAGCGCGGCTGTGGAACGGCCAGAGCGAGCAGGGCTGCTCGGTGAGCCTGGGCCTGTGCATGATCGATGCCGACGCGGCATGGAACGATTGGTACACGCTGGCCGACAGCGCGCTGTACGAAGCAAAGCGGCAAGGCGGCAATGTGCTGTGCATGCATGAAGCGCTGGGGTCGGGCAGCACGCAGCCACCCGGCAACGCAGCCACGTCGGACAATCGCTGAGCAATGAGCGCCCGCACCCACGCACGCAAGGATGCGTCGTCGGAAGCGATCCAGGCGCCGCGCTTGCGCACCTTGCTGCTGACCGACCTGTGCGACTCGACCGCGCTGGTCGAGCGCATCGGTGACAACGCCGCCGCCGCGCTGTTTCGCGAGCACGACCGGCTGGTGGTCAAACTGCAGCAGCAATGGCGTGGCCGGCTGATCGACCGCTCGGACGGATTGCTGCTGTTGTTCGATCGTCCCATCGACGGCCTGGGTTTTGCACTGGATTACGCCCGCGGCTTGAAAGCGATGGGCGATGCGCGCGCGCTGACGCTATGCGCACGCCAGGGCCTGCACGTCGGCGAGGTGCTGACCTGGCGCAACAGCGACGAAGCGGTCAGCATCGGTGCCAAGCCGCTGGAAGTCGAAGGCCTGGCCAAGCCCACCGCCGCACGCCTGATGTCGATGGCGCGGCCCGGGCAGATCCTGTTGTCGGCGGTGGCCGAGTCGTTGACCCACCGCGCCGCACGCGAACTGGGCGACCGCGGCGAACGCATCCTGTGGAAATCCCACGGCCGCTGGCGCTTCAAGGGCGTGCCCACGCCGATGGAGATCTATGAGGTTGGCGAGATCGATGTCACGCCATTGCGCGCGCCGAAACATTCGCCGAAGGCATGGCGGGATATTCCGCTGTGGCGGCGGCCGGCGGCACTGTTGGCAGAAACTGCCTTGGTCGTCGCCGTGTGCGTGTCGGCGTGGTTTTTCACCCGTTCCGAGCCAGCCATTGCGTTCTCCGAACGTGGGTGGGTGGTGGTCGGAGATTTACGTAATCTCACCGGCAATACGTTGCTCGACAGTTCGCTCGACCAGGCGCTGCGCATCAGCCTGGAGCAGTCGCGCTACGTCAATGTCCTGAGTGAGATGAAAGTGCGCGACACCATGGCGCGGATGAAGCGCGATCCTGATCGCGTAATCGTCGATCGCGCGATCGCCTCGGAAGTGGCGCTGCGCGATGGTGCAAGCGCTGTGCTGCTGCCGACTGTCGCGGAGATTGGCGGCAAGCTTCGTTTCAGCGTTGAGTTGGTGGATCCGCGGACCCAGACCACGGTCTACTCGGAGTTTGTACAAGGCGATGGCTTGCCATCGGCACTGTCCTCGGTGGATCAGGTGACCCGCAAGCTCAGGCAGGGCCTGGGTGAGGTGGTGGCCTCGATCGACAAGAATTCCGTGCCGTTACCCGCCGTGACCACGTCCAGCCTGGATGCGCTGCGGGCTTATGCCCTGGGGGTCGACGCGACGGCGAAAGGCCAATGGAAAGAAGGGTTGGAACTGTTCGAGCGCGCGGTGGCCATCGATCCGGAATTTGCGCTCGCGTATCTGGGGGCGGCACGCATCAAGGTGGCGGTCTCCGATCGCCGTGGTGCGCTTCCATATCTGGAGAAGGCAATTCGTTTCCGCCAACGTTTGCCTGAGCGTGATCAGTTGTACATGGATGCATGGGCGGCAGAGCTGCTAGCACCCGACAAGGCATTGACGCTGTGGAGAACGCTGGCCTCGCTCTACCCGGACAATTTTGCCGGCACCGCGAACGCATCGTGGCACTTGTTCGTTGCCAATCGTTTTGCCGACGCGTTGCCGTACGCGCAGGCGGCCGATGTTCCGCAGGACCCGCTGCGCGCGATCGCGACCGATCGGGTTGGCCGCATTTTGCTGGCACAGGGAAAGGCCGAAGCGGCGCTGCAGCGTTTTTCCATTCCCGGTGATGCCGATCGTGCCGGCCCGCTGCGGCGCCAGGCGAACGCGCTGGCGGTGCTGAACCGCCATGTCGAAGCGAAGCAAACGCTCGACAGGATCGTCGAGAAAGGCTACGCCAACGACGATGTGGTGCCATTGATCGATCGCACCAGCATCGCAATCGATCAGGCCGACTGGAGCGCTGCGCGCGCAGCGATCGCGCAGGGTCTGACGCGCAGCAAGCAAGGCGACGATTTCAACCATCGCCAATTCTCGGTCATTGCGGTGACGAGCGATGCGTTGGTCGATCCGTCCCTGGCGACGGCGGCAGCGCTCAAGCCGACGTTCGATCGGCTGGTGTCGGCTGTCATTGACGACGGGTCGGCAACGGTAAACCTGCAGGACAATGCCGCGATGGTATTGATCCTCGCAAGCCAGGCGCAGCGGAGCGGCGATGACAGCCTCACCGCCCGCGCGCTTGCGGCGATCAAGCCGGCGCTTGTGCATGAAACGCCGGTGCTTGCCGACCTGCGCGCCATTGTCGAAGCCCAGCAGCTGGCGCTGTCGGGCGACCGTGCGGCAGCCATCGCACGCCTGCCGGTCAGCGATGGTGATCTTTTTCAGACACGCGTAACGCTCTACACGCTACTGCACGAGAGCGGTCGGCATGCTGAGGCGTTGCAGCAGGCACGTTGGCTGCTTCTCCATCGCGGGCGTGCTTACATCGAAGCAAATGCGTCGCAAACGCTGCAGCCGCTCAATGTTGCCGATGCGCGTCTGGCCCAGCTCTGGATGGCCGAATCGCTGCACGCACTCGGCCGTAGCCAGGAGGCGCGCGAACAGGCGCAGGCGTTTGCGCGCGCCTGGCCTCTACCGAATCTGCCCGCTTATTTACGCAGCAGGGTGGAACGCATGCTGTCCGACTCGAAGGCGAAGATCACGGTGTGATTGGCCTTTTCGGTCAGGTAGCTTTGCAGCTCGGCACGAGCCGCTGCAATGTCCTGCTTGGATGCGAGCTGACTGGTGTTCATGCAGTAATAAGCCTCTCCCACGCTGGGGACGGCGTTGTCCGCACTCACGCCAGGTGCACCGATCTGGGCAAGCGCCTGCGCCGGATTGCATTGAAAGCAGTCGCGGAAGTCGTCGTCGGTTGCCAGTAGCTCCAGCAGCTTGTCGGCTGTGGATGCATCAAACGGAAGATGGGTGTTATTGGCTGCGTCGGTCATGGTGTGGCTTACCTGGAGAGTAAGGGAGTGTGCTGTCGTATGACGTGGGACCTGACACAATATCGACCGTACTCATGCGTCCTTGAGATGTTCCTATGCAAATTCGTCGCTGTACCACGTTGTTTTTTGAACTGCGCGACGATTCGGTGTTTGATCTTGCACGATTGCTTGCCGGTGGCGATGGCCTGCGTCGCCGCACACGCTGGTTGGCGCTCGCGCCTCATCTTGATGCAGACGTGGAGGTTTCAAAGGACGAGCGCGAATGGCTGGGCGAGTTGAGTTCCTCGCGCTGGCATTCCATCGATCAGGTGCATCCGTGGCCAATCTGGGCGGAGCGTCTAATCGAGCAAGGTCTTGTGATCAGCGACCAACCACAACATGTTCAGCACCGCCGCAACGACGAGTGCGTGCAGCAGCAGCGCTGGTGGCCATTGGCCGCGTTATGGCACCGATCGGCGCGCTGGAGCGGCGAAGACAGCGTGGCCACCATGGAAGCGCATGGCCTGACAACTGTAGAAGGCATGGTAGGCCGGCTGGGCGCACCCCCGGCAGAGATCGTAGACCGAGGCAAGGGCGGCGTGGAGGCGCGCATTGCCTTGCCGCGATCAACCCCGGGCACATTCGATGAGCTGCTGTCGCGTCGCGTCACCTGTCGCAATTTCGATACGCAGCGTCTGCTGTCACCCATCTTGCTCGGCCAGATGCTTGAGCGCAGCGTCATGGCAAGCGCGCGCATCGAAGTGGGGCACGACACCGCATTCTTGAAGAAGCCTGTACCGTCGGGGGGCAGTCTCCATCCCACCGAAACCTATCTGCTGGTCCAACGTGTCGAGGGAATGACGAGCGGTCTCTATCACTATCGCCCTGTCGATCATGCATTGCAGCCATTGCAGTCGCCACCGCAGCCGCTGGTGGACTTTGCGCGTCGTACTGTGTCCGGGCAGCACTGGTTTGCCGATGCGCCGGTGCTGGTGATCCTGGTACCGCGGTTTCTACGCAGTTTCTGGAAGTATCGGAACCATGCCAAGGCCTACCGCGCGATGATTCTGGATGTCGGCCATATCGCGCAGACGCTTTATCTGAGCGCAACCGACCTTGGGCTGGGAGCGTTCGTCACCTCGGCAATCAACGAGGTGGATATCGAACAGGCGCTTGGCCTGGACGGCCTCCAGGACGGCCCACTGGCCATCTGCGGATTCGGTTGGCGTGGCGAGGAGATGAACAATACCGAGCTGGATCCCGGTGGCGCAGTGTGGTCGTCTGGTCGTGACCCAGCGGCGGGCAAGGACATCGGACCCCATTAGCGAGAGACCATCACACATCTCTCGATCTGGATCGCTTGGCGAGGGGAATCAAGCGTACCGGTTCGTTGAAGCACCTCGGTCCAACCGTCAGCGCTCTTCGTTGTAGGCGAGCGCTGACGTAGATCCAAAGCAAGCACTTCGCAAATAGCGTTACCGCCGAATCGCCTGCGCATGGGTCTTCAACGCATCGCGTAGACCGTTCACCTTGTCGGCGCCTTCCGGCACGTGATGCTGGAGCCGGTCAGGTCGTTGCCGATCGGTTGCACGCGGCCGCCCAGGCATTGGTCCAGGAAACCCTCGGTCACCGCGTTGAAGGCCGTGCTGTTTTCCGGGCGGCGGAAGCCGTGGCCTTCGTCCGGGAACAGCACGTAGGTGACCGGAATGTTCTTGGCCTTCATCGCGTTGACGATCTGGCCGCTCTCGGCCTGTTTGACGCGCGGGTCGTTGGCGCCCTGGCCGATCAGTCGCGGCTTGCTGATCTTGTCGACAGGGCTGAGCGGGGAGCGCTCGGGCAGCCACTGCTTGCCGGCCTCGGTGGGCGAGTCGCCCATGCGTTTGGTCAGCTGCTTGTAGAAGCTGGCCCAGTACGGCGGCACGGTGCCGAGCAAAGTGTTGAGATTGGCCGGGCCGACGATGTCCACGCCGCATTTGAACGCGTCCGGGGTGAAGGTCAGGCCGACCAGCATGGCGTAGCCGCCGTAGCTGCCGCCCATGATCGCCACGTCCTCGGGCCTGGTCACGCCTTGCTTGACCGCCCACTGCACGGCGTCGAGCAGGTCGTCGTGCATCTTGCCGGCCCACTCGCCGTTGCCGGCATTGGTGAAGGCCTTGCCGAAGCCGGTGGAGCCACGGAAATTCACCGCCAGCACCGCATAGCCGCGATTGGCCAGCCACTGCTCATACGGCCCGTAGCCGTAGCTGTCGCGCGCCCACGGGCCACCATGCACGAACAGCACCAGCGGTACCGGCTTGTCGGCCTTGCCATCGTGATTGGCGTCGGCCTCGGCGGGCAGGGTGAGATAGCTGACCAGCTTGAGGCCGTCGCGCGCGGTCAGTTCCTGCGGCCACATCGGGACCAGCGGTTTGCCGTCGAGCGCGGGGCGGGCGGAGAACAATTTGGTCAGCTTGCCGCCGTCTGCACGGTCGTAACGGTAGTAGCTCAGCGGTGTCTCTGCCGCCGAATACCCCACGATCCAGATGCGATCGTCGAGCGTGCGTGCGGCAACGCTGGCATCACCGCTGCCGAGTGACTTGAGCTTTTGCAGGTCGGCGGCAATGCCGGTGTCCAGCGCCTTCCATTCCTCGCGCAGATAGTCGGTGGACACGGCCTGCACCACGCCGGTCCTGGGGTCGTTCAAGGTGGCGCCGACATCGGTGCGCGGGTTTTCGAACAGCAGCGTGCGCGCATTGCTGGCGGTGTCGATGGCATACAGCGCCGCGGTGTCGCGATTGCGCGAGTCCTGCATGTATAGCGTCTTGCCGTCGTCGGTCAGCCCGTCGGGCGAGGTGTTGCTGACATCCTCGAACGGGATGCGGTCCACGCTCTTCCAGCGCTTGCCGTCCGGCACCAGCAGCTCTCTGCCGGCATCGTCGGTGGCGCGCGTGGCGTAGCGCAGCTGGTAGTTGCCGTCGAGCAGGTAGGAATCCAGGCTGTCGGTGTTCTGCTGCACCAGGCTGCGCTTGCCCGAGGCCAGGTCCACCCGATACAGGTCATGCCATTTGGGATCGCGGTCGTTCATGCCGACCATGATCGACTCGGGGTGCTGCGCGCTGACGCGATACACCTCGGCGCTGGTCTTCTTGAACGGGGTGAGGTCCTTGCTGCTGCCATCGCTCAGATTCACCGAGAACAGATGGAAGTCTTCGTCGCCGCCGTTGTCGCGCAGGTACAGCAGCGTGTTGGGTTGATAGGTCCAGAAATAAGTGCGGATGCCGCGTGCGGTGTCCTTGGTGATCGCGCGCGCCTGATCCGGTGCATCCACCGGGGCGACCCAGACATTGAGCACGCCCTCCAGCGGCGCGACCCAGCTGAGGTATTTGCCGTCCGGGCTGATGCTCACGTTCGCCCGTTCCGGGTTGCCGAACAGCGCATCGCGGGTGATCAGTTCGGGTGGCGCCGCAGGCGCTTGCGCAGCGGCCGGGGCCGGCGTGGCAGCCTTGTCGGTGGTGGGCGCGGCGTTGTCGCTGCAGGCAGACAGCGCGAGCAGCATGCTGGAAACAAGACGCAGGCGTTGCATGGACGTCTCCGGTCTGGGGCGCGGCCACTCCAGCCGCTTTCCCCACGCTAGGGCCAAGGCCGGCCGTTGCGGACGTGCCGTTGGTCACGCCGGCAGGTGCCGCTACGCAGACGCGGACACAAATTCCACCAGCGCGGCACCCTCGGCGACCAGCTCGCCTTCGGCCACCAGGTACGCCGCTACGGTGCCGTCGCTGGGTGCATGCAAGGTGTGCTCCATCTTCATCGCTTCGAGCACCACCAGGGCCTGCCCGCGAGTGACGGACTGCCCCACCGGGACGACCAGCGACACGATGCGGCCCGGCATCGGTGCGGTCAGGCCACCAGTGTCGTGCGCCGGCTGATCGGCTTCGAGCAGCGCATCATGGTGGCGGAATGTCGCGCGCTGCGTGGCATCGCGCAATGTCAGGGTATCGCCATCGCGCAGGACCTGCATGCGCCATTGCCGGCCATCCATTTCCACGCGCAGTGCATCGTCCTGCAGGTGGTAGCGCAGTGTGCGTGTGTCGCCCGCAGCCGTGACCTGCCAGCCATCGGCAAGCGGACGCACGCCAAACTGGCGGCGTTCGCCTGCGGCCTCCAGCGTCAGGGTGTGCGCCGCATGCGCGCCGATGCGCCACCCATCGGTGTGCTGCCATGGTGAAAACGGATCGGCTGGATCGGCGGCCGCCTTCGGCAATGTTGCGGCGATCAACGCCGCCGCCAGGCACCACCAGGCGTTGGCCGGACTGACTGCCTCGGCAAACAACACGGCCTGCTCGCGTTCGATCAGCGCGGTATCCAGATCGGCAGACGCAAACGACACCGTGCCGATCAGGCGCGCAAGGAACGCGCTGTTGGTGGTGACGCCCACCGCATGGAATTGCGCCAGCGCCTCGCGCATGCGTGCCAGTACGGCAGGGCGATCCACATCCCATACGATCAGCTTGGCGATCATGGGGTCGTAGTAGGGGCTGATGCAGTCGCCCTGCTCCACGCCGGCATCGATCCGCACATGCGCGCCGGGTGCGGGAAACTGCAGCTGCCGCAACGTGCCGGTCGACGGCAGAAAGCCGCGTTCGGCATCTTCGGCGTACAGGCGCGCTTCCAGCGCGTGGCCATGGATGCGCAGGTCCTGCTGACGCAGCGGCAACGGCTCGCCCGCGGCGACATGCAATTGCCACTCGACCAGATCGGTGCCGGTGATCAACTCGGTCACCGGGTGCTCGACCTGCAGGCGGGTGTTCATTTCCATGAAATAGAAATCACCATCCGGGCCGGCGATGAATTCCACCGTGCCGGCGCCGACATAACCCACGGCGCGCGCGGCATCCACGGCGGCCTTGCCCATTGCGGCGCGGCGTTGTTCGCTCATGCCGGGAGCAGGTGCTTCCTCCAGCACTTTCTGATGCCGGCGTTGCACCGAACAATCGCGCTCGAACAGATGGACGACCTCGCCCCGGGTATCGCCAAATACCTGAATCTCGATATGGCGCGGGCGCTCGACGTACTTTTCCACCAGCACCCGCGCATTGCCGAAGGCCGATTGCGCCTCGCGCTGGCAGCTGGCCAAGGCCTCTTCGAAGGCCGCGCTGGCATCCACCCGGCGCATGCCCTTGCCGCCACCGCCGGCGCTGGCCTTGATCAGCACCGGATAGCCGATCGCATCGGCCTGCGCACGCAGGAAGGCCGGCGCCTGTTCATCGCCGTGGTAGCCCGGCGTCAGCGGCACGCCGGCGCGTTGCATCAGCGCCTTGGCCGCACTCTTGTCACCCATCGCGCGGATGGCGGCCGCCGGTGGGCCGATGAACACGATGCCGGCCTGCGCGCAGGCATCGGCAAACGCCGCGTTTTCCGACAGGAAGCCATAGCCGGGATGGATCGCCTGCGCACCGCTTGCGCGTGCCGCCTCCAGGATCGCATCGCCACGCAGATAGCTCTGCTGCGCTGGTGCGGCGCCGAGATGGATCGCTTCATCGGCCAGCCGCACATGCCGCGCATCGCGGTCGGCATCCGAATACACCGCCACGGTCGCGATGCCGAGCTTGCGGCAGGTGGCGATGACCCGGCACGCGATCTCGCCGCGATTGGCGATCAGGATCTTGTCGAAATAGGGCGGTCTTGCTGCGGTGGTGAGTTCGCGCTGGGTCATGACGAAGTTCTCTGCACGCCGCCATGCTGGCGGGCACTGCGATGGAAAGACGGTTGCATGGATTGCGCGACACGCCGTGCGATGGCTGCTGACGCCGCTGCGCCCCAGCGCGATGCGCTGCTCGACGCAGGAAACGCGTGCGCCCTCATGCAATGCTCCAGACGACACGCAACACTTTGCTCGCAGGTGCGGATGCACCGCCAGACAGCCAAGAGCAGCACCTGCAAGCTGACATCACCACCTCACATCCGGAACACGCCAAAGCGTGTCGTCTCGATTGGTGCATTCAATGCGGCCGACAGTCCCAGCCCCAGCACGCGACGGGTATCGGCCGGGTCGATGATGCCGTCGTCCCACAGGCGTGCGCTGGCGTAATACGGATGCCCCTGCTGCTCGAACTGCGCACGGATCGGCGCCTTGAACGCAGCTTCCTCTTCGTCCGACCAGGCGCCACCCTTGGCTTCGATACCGTCGCGGCGCACCGTGGCCAAGACGCTGGCAGCCTGCTCGCCGCCCATCACGCCGATGCGCGCATTCGGCCACATCCACAGGAAGTTCGGCGAGTAGGCGCGGCCGCACATGCCGTAGTTACCGGCACCGAACGAGCCGCCGACCACCACGGTGAACTTGGGCACCTTGGCGCAGGCCACCGCCATCACCAGCTTGGCACCGTCCTTGGCGATGCCGCCATGTTCGTACTTGCGCCCGACCATGAAGCCGGTGATGTTCTGCAGGAACACCAGCGGAATGCCACGTTGCGTGCACAGCTCGATGAAGTGCGCGCCCTTGAGCGCGGACTCGGAAAACAGGATGCCGTTGTTGGCGATGATGCCCACCGGATAGCCATGCACATGCGCAAAGCCGGTGACCAGGGTGCTGCCGTAGCGCGGCTTGAATTCGTCCAGCTGCGAGTCGTCGACGATGCGGGCGATCACCTCGCGCACATCGAAGGGCTTGCGCGTATCGGCGGGAATCACGCCATATAGTTCGTCGGCGGCGTAACGCGGCGGCAGCGGTGCCTGCAGCGCCAGCGATGCAGCCGGCTTGCGCCAGTTGAGCTGCGCGATGATGGCGCGCACGCGTGCCAGGGCCTGCAGGTCGTTGTCGGCAAAGTGGTCGGCCACGCCGGAGATGCGCGTATGCACATCCGCACCGCCGAGTTCTTCGGCACTGACCTCTTCGCCGGTGGCCGCCTTGACCAGGGGTGGGCCACCGAGAAAGATCGTGCCCTGCTCGCGCACGATCACCGTTTCATCGCTCATCGCCGGCACGTAGGCACCGCCGGCGGTGCACGAGCCCATGACGCAGGCGATCTGCGGGATGCCGTTGGCCGAGAGGTTGGCCTGGTTGTAGAAGATGCGCCCGAAGTGATCGCGGTCGGGAAACACTTCATCCTGCAGCGGCAGGAACGCGCCGCCGGAATCGACCAGGTAGATGCACGGCAAGCGGTTCTGCTGCGCGATTTCCTGCGCGCGCAGATGCTTCTTCACCGTCATCGGGTAATAGGTGCCGCCCTTGACGGTGGCATCGTTGGCCACGATCACGCATTCCACCCCGGACACGCGTCCGATGCCGGCCACCACACCGGCGCATGGCACCTGATTGTCGTACATGCCGTGCGCGGCCAACGGCGCGATTTCCAGCAAGGCGCTGCCCGGATCCAGCAAGGCATCGATGCGCTCGCGTACCAGCAGCTTGCCGCGTGCGCTGTGCTTGGCACGCGCAGCCTCACTGCCGCCCAGCGCGGTCTGCGCCAGCGTGCGGCGCAGATCCTCGACCACGGTGCGCATCGCTGCAGCGTTTTGTTGGAAGCTCTCGCCGCTGACCTGCAGCTGGCTGGTGATCGCGCTCATGGTGGCTCCGTCAGGCGGTGCGTTCGAACAGCTCGCGGCCGATCAACATGCGTCGGATCTCCGAGGTACCCGCGCCGATTTCGTACAGCTTGGCATCGCGCCACAGGCGCCCGGTGGGGTAGTCGTTGATGTAGCCGTTGCCGCCCAGCACCTGGATCGCCTGGCCGGTGAGCCAGGTGGCTTTTTCGGCCGCGTAGAGAATCGCGCCGGCCGCATCCTGGCGCGTGGTCAGCCCGGCATCGCAGGCGCGCGCCACCGCATAGACGTACGCGCGGCAGGCGTTGAGCCCCACGTACATGTCGGCCAGCTTGGCCTGCATCAACTGGAAGGTGCCGATCGGCGCGCCGAACTGCTTGCGCTCGTGCACGTACGGCAGCACCACGTCCATCGCCGCGGCCATCAAGCCCAACGGGCCGCCGGCCAGCACCACACGTTCGAAATCCAGCCCGGACATCAGCACGCGCACGCCGCCGTTGAGCGTGCCCAGCACGTTCTCGGCCGGCACTTCGCAATCGGTGAACACCAGCTCGCAGGTGTTGGAGCCGCGCATGCCCAGCTTGTCGAGTTTCTGCGCAGTGGAGAATCCCGGCATGCCCTTCTCGACGATGAAGGCGGTGATGCCGCGTGCGCCGGCATCCGGGTCGGTCTTGGCGTACACCACCAGCACATCGGCGTCCGGGCCGTTGGTGATCCACATCTTGCTGCCGTTGAGCACATAGCGATCGCCGCGCGCATCGGCACGCAGCTTCATCGACACCACATCCGAGCCGGAGCCGGCCTCGCTCATCGCCAGCGCGCCGACATGCTCGCCGGTGCACAGTCTGGGCAGGTAACGCTGCTTCTGTTCCGGTGTTGCGTTCTTGCGCAGCTGGTTGAGGCACAGGTTGGAATGCGCGCCGTACGACAGGCCGATGGCCCCGCCGGCCCGCGAGATCTCTTCCATCGCCACCACATGCGCCAGGTAGCCCATGCCGCTGCCGCCGTACTCTTCTTCCACGGTCAGCCCGAGCAGGCCTTGCTCACCGAACAGGCGCCACAGCTGGGCAGGGAAGACATTGTCCTGGTCGGCCGTAGCGGCGAGCGGGGCAATATGGTGGCTGGCGAAGGCCGCCACGCTTTCGCGCAGCAGATCGATGTCTTCGCCAAGCGCAAAATTCAGGGACGGCACGTGCATGGAGCGACTCCGCAGGGATCGGGATGTGCCGGGTGGGAGCGGGCAGGCCGCACGGCGTTTGTAAGCAGCCTAGCGGTCCGCAATGAAAAAGTGAACTAAAATTCAACTATTGAACCCAGAATCACACCATGGCTTATCGACGCTCCGCCCTGATGGAAGAACGCCTGGCCGGCAATCGCGAACGCATCCTGCATGCGGCCCGCGCCCTGATTGCCGAAGGCGGCTATCGCAATGCCCCGGTGACCGCCGTCGCCGCTGCCGCCGGCGTGTCGACCGGGCAGATTTACCGCCACTTCCCGTCCAAGGCAGAGCTCTTCGTGGAAGTTCTCAACGCGGCAATACAGCGCGAGATGACCATCCTGCGCGCCATCGCCACTACCCAGGCCAGCGCTGCTGAGCGCCTGCGCAATGCGATCGCGACCTTCGTGCGGCGCGCGCTGGCCGGCCCCGCGTTGGCATATGCCTTCATCGCCGAGCCGGTGGAAAGCGAAGTGGATGCCGAGCGCATCCGTGGCCGACGCTTGTTCGGCGAAGTGTTCCGCCAGCTGCTTGCTGAAGGCGTGGCGGCCGGCGAGTTCCCGCAGCAGTCGCTGGACGCGGCGGCGGCCTGCATCGTCGGCGCCTTCACCGAGGCGCTGGTGGGGCCGATCGCCCCCAGGCGTGGCGACCCGCAGCAGGGCGAGCAACTGGTCGAGGCGATCTGCGGGTTCTGCCTGCGCGCGGTGGGAGCGCACCAGCCGACGGGCTGACAGTGCACTGACTGAGCGCCTAACTGGGCTGTATGAATTCTTCTTACTGTGCATATAATGTGCACTCGTCCTGCTGGAGTCGTGCGATGGTCGCCGTTCTCAATCCCCTGGCCCTGACCGAACGCCTGCGCGTGCCCGATCGCACCATCCTGTCGCCCACGGCCATGGCCGGCCTGCTGGATCTGTCGCAGCAGGAGCTGGCCGAGCTGGCCGGCGTGCATCGCAACAGCCTGCGGGTGCATCCGGAAAGCCCGCGCGTGCAGGACTTGCTACGCAACCTGTCGCGCCTGCTGGTGGCGATGACGCAGGTCCAGCCGGACGAACGCCAGGTGGTGTTCCACCTCAAGAACACCCCGATCCCCGCGTTCGAATTCGCCACCTTGCTGGAAGTGGTCAAACAGGGCCGTACCGACGATGCGCTGACCTATCTGCGCACCGTGGCCTCGGGGGCCGCCGGTTGAAGCTGAGCGCCCCGGCGCGCTGCACGCTGTATCGCGCCTTCACTCCGCGCTGGGCCGCCGAACCGCTGAGCGGCGCCGGTGCGGCGCGCTCGGGCGGGCGCTTCAATCGTTTCGGGCAGCCGGCGCTGTATCTGTCGCTGCAGCTGGAAACCGCTGCTGCCGAATACGCGCAGGCCGCGCTGTTCCTGCCGCCATTGACCCTGGTCAGTTACGCCGCCGACCTGCCGGCGTTGGCCGATCTGCGCCTGCTCGATGCCAGCTGGGATCCGCTCTGGGCCGATTGGACCGAGGACTGGCGCAAGGCCCTGGTCAACAAGATCGAACCGGTGAGCTGGGTGCTCGGCGACATGCTGCGCGAGGCGGAGATCCCCGGCGTGATCTTTCCCAGCATGGCCTTGCCGCAGGGCATCAACGTGGTGCTGTTTGTGGACATGCTGCAGCCCGAACACGTGCTGCATGTGTTCGACGATGGCCGCCTGCCGCGCGACGGGCGCAGCTGGGGCGATCCGCCGATTGAGGCGTAACGACGTCCTTCAACCCACCAACAGCTGCAGCGCACCCGCCAGCACCGGCGCGGCCACAGCCGTCGGCAGAATCAATCCACGCCGATACGGCAGCAGCCCCAGCGACAGCAACGCGGCAGCGCCGGTCAATGTGCCCAGCCACAACACCGGACCGATGCCCCAGCCTTGCGCGCGTACCGCCAGGCCGAAGGTGAGCAGCAACAGCAGCCAACCCAGCACGCGCAGTTGCCGCGAACGCGCGGCACCCAGCGTGCGGCCACGTACGTCCTGCTGATGCTTGTCCATCGCCAGGCACAGCGCGGCGAATCCGGAAAAATTCAGCGCCAGCAACAGCCACACGCTCATGCGCTTTCCTGCATCGGCACACTGCCTTGCGCAGGCGCGGCGGCAGTGGCGCGCGCGCGTCGTGCCGACGCCGGTTGCGGTGCCTTCCAGTGTTGCAAGCGCCACCCCGCCATTCCCAGAGACACGCCAAGGAACAGGCAGACCAGATCGACCCCGGCCAGCGTCCATTGCCCGGCCGGCAAGGTCACGCCCAGATGCACATCGGTGGTGATCGCATTGACCACCGGCACCAACGCGAACAAGCCCGCACCCAGATACAGCTGCCAGCTCCACATCGCGCGCCGTGGCCACACGAATGCGGCCAGCAATGCAGTGGCCCATGCGGCGAAGAACAGATTGGCCTCCATTGCCGCGCGCGCCTCCAGGCTCACCGGCAACAAGCGGTTGGCCCAGAAGAAACTGGCAAAGGCGATCGGCAGGCCGGCGACCGTGCCGATGTTGAGCGCATCCACCAACCGCAGCCCGAAGCCGATGCGCCCGGCCTTCAGATGTTTGGGGCGTTCCTTCACTGCCCACATCACCACGCCGCTGGCCACCATCAGGCAACCGAGCAAGCCGGAACCGAAGAACAGCGCGCGCATCCATGGCCCGGCGAAGTGGGCGATATGCAGGCCCACCATCACCCCACGCGTCTGGCTGGCACCGCCCGGCGGCCCGCTGCGCTGCAGGCGCTGCCCATTGATTGCATCGAACAGGATGGATGGCGCATCGGTGGAGAGATTGCCAGCGCGCTGGGTGACGCCGACCGCCGCATGCGCGTCGTTGGGAAGCGACACCGCCACATTGCCCACCTCACCGCCGCGCCAGTCGCTGCGCGCACGCGCCACGAAGTGTTCCAGCGGCAGCATGCGCGCCGGCGTGCCGGAGGCGCCTCGCGTATCGGCGACCCGGTTAGCGGACTCTTCGTAGAAACGCATTTCGTTGTCGGGGTACTGCGCCTTGATGCCCCACGGCAGGTACATGAACATCAAGGTCACGATGCCGGTGTAGGTGATCATCGCGTGGTACGGCAACGCGGTCACCGCGCTGACATTGTGGAAATCCAGCCACGAGCGCAGGCCCTTGCCCGGGCGAAAGGTGAAGAAATCCTTGAAGATCTTCTTGTGCGTAATCACGCCGCTGATGATCGCCACCAGCATGAACATCGCGCAGAAACCGACGATATAGCGCGACCACATCACCGGCAGATAATGCAGATCGAAATGCAGCCGGTAGAAGAATTCGCCGCCCAGGGTGTCGCGTGCGGCAATCTCCTTGCCGGTGGCTGGGTCGATGATGGCGTTGCCGTACATCTCCCGGCGGCTGGCCGGTTTGCCATCGGCTGGCGCAGGGTTTTGCCAGTACATGCTGACCACCGGATTGCGCGTGTCCGGCAAGGTGATGTTCCAGCTCTGCGCATCGGCTGCATGCGTCTGCAGATACTGCTCGGCACTGCGCAGCGCGGTTGCGTTGCTCACCGTGGTGGTGGGCAATTCCGGGCGCATCCAGCGGCTGATTTCGTCGCGGTAATAACTCGCCGTGCCGCCCATGAAGATCAACAGCAGCACCCAGCCGACCAGTAGACCGGTCCAGGTATGCAGCCATGCCATCGACTGGCGGAATCCCTGCTTCATGCCACGCCCCGTTGCAGCCATGCGGCCAGTGCGAACATCAGCGCCGCCGGCACCGCGATGCCGGCCCAGGCGCGCCACACACTGGCGGTGGCGAAAGCCCATAGCGGCGCGCAGGCGCACACCACGATGCCGACCAGCATGCTGGTCAACACCGCCTCGCTGCGTGGCATCGGCAGGACCAGCGCCAGCAGCAGATTGGTGGCGCTGGCGAGTGCATAGCCGCCAAACATCGCCGCCAGCGTGCGCCCAAGCACGCCCAGCCAGGGGCGCCTGAACCAGGGAAGCGGCAGGGACGGTGCGGTGGACATCGGATCAGCCAGGCGTGTGGCCGACTTACTCGGCCAGGAAGGTCAACGTGCTGATGTGATGGATCATCGACACCTGCTTGCCGGCGATCTCACGCTGCACCGGCTCCTTGTTGGTGGCGACCAGGATGTGCCGGCCGGCGCGCAGCTTGGGCAGGGTCACCTGGCCCTTGGCGTCGGAGGTCAGCGTCTTCTGCCACTTCTGCGGGTCGATCACCGTCACCTCGACCTTGGGCAGCGGCTTGTTGCGATAGAGCACGGTCAGCGTGTTGCTGTCGGCGGCGGTGGGCACCAGTTCGAAATCGAGCTTGGCCGAGGGCGTGGCGCGCCCGGCACGTGCGTAGTAGCTCACGGTCTCGAAGCCGCCGGCCTCGCCCTTCCACGGCTCGAACACGCTGTCGTCGCTCAGCCAGGCATCGCCGGTGCCGGACAACGGCGCGGTGAGGAACTCGCTGCCGCGCTGCAGGGCACCGGCCTTGCCGGCGCTGCCGAACACGGTCGGCTTGACCACACGCTTGATCTCGTCTTCGCCGTGATCCAGGGCCTCCTGCGCCGGCTCACCGAAGTAGATGCGCACCGGGCCGCTGCCGTCGCGCTCGATCCAGATCTCGTGGGCCTGGGCTGACAGACTGATGCTGGCCAAGGCCAGGCAGGACAGCAGGAAGGACTTCATCGCGGCGACTCCTCGTAAGCGGGACCGGGCGAGGCGAGAACCGCGTCACCGTGGATTGATGGGAATGATACGCAATTCCCTCAAGCGAGACCAACGTCCCATGCGGCATTGCGGCAATTCATCGGGCTGCGCAGACCGGCGTGCCTGCAAGACCCATAGCGCGCCAGGGCGCAGCGCACACCGCTGCAATCACTGTCATGCACAGTGGCCAGACGGGCGCGAACTGTGCTCTATACTCCGGCGCTAGCAGAGGTCTTCGACCAACAGCCAGGGGTGAGCGCGTGCGGAATTACGACCTCGAGTTCCTGAAGAAATTCTCGATGGTGATCGGACTACTGGTAGTGATCACCCTGGGCCTGATTGCCCTGGCAGCCTATTTGCAACGCGCCATTCCCGACGAAGTCTCGCCCACTGCGACCAAACGCGTGCAGCAACGCATCGCCCCGGCCGGCGCGGTCTATGCCGGCACCACCGGCGCGTCCGCACAGGCCGCAGCCCAGGCGGCAGCGCTGGCCAAGGCCGCCTCGCAGTCTGCCTACGGCGGCAGCACCGATGGCAAGACCATCTTCGACAACCTGTGCACCGCCTGCCACACCACCGGCGTGGGCAAGGCGCCGACGCTGGACCATGCGCATTGGGACGCGCGCATCGCCCAGGGCAAGGACACCTTGTACAAGCACGCGATCGAGGGCTACACCGGCCCGGATGGCGGCATCATGCCGCCCAAGGGCGGCAACCCGGCGTTGACCGAAGAACAGGTGCGGGCCACGGTCGACTGGATGCTGAGCAATCTGAAGTAAGCGCCTGAAGCAGTAGCAAGCGTTCGCAACAAGCGACTGACACAAGCGGTCGGGGTGCGGCCAAGTTGCAGCGCCTGCCGTGCACGGGTGCGTCGACTGGTCAATCGCAAGGCCTGCGCGCTGGAGCACGCTTTGCTTTTGTAGCGCGGCAGCCACTGCGCGAGCGTTTGAGCTCGCTGCACGACGTGCTTGCACGACAACGTCAGCCTTGGTCACCCACGCCAGCGCAAGTGCTTCGGGGGATGCCCGCAACTGCCGGCACCTGCAGATCGACCACTCAACCCACGCAGCAGCTGGTCGCCACTCGCAACGTTTTGCTAGCCTGTCGCGGTTCTCGCGCGCGCCGCCTTCGGGGCGGCGCTTGCAT
The DNA here is from genome assembly GCF_001013475.1 of Xanthomonas arboricola pv. juglandis. Taxonomy (GTDB): domain Bacteria; phylum Pseudomonadota; class Gammaproteobacteria; order Xanthomonadales; family Xanthomonadaceae; genus Xanthomonas; species Xanthomonas arboricola. The sequence goes on from NZ_JZEF01000002.1 coordinate 487,731, forward strand.
GTGGTCTACGTCTTTCTGGAGTGTGTCGATGTCGCGTTGCTCGCTGGTTGTGCTCGGTGTGATCGGTCTGTTGGCGGCACTGCTGGGCAGTGCCGCCGAGGGCGCGCCGCAACGTCTGTCGATCGCCGACGTGCAGGGCGAAGACACCCGTAGCCCCTACGACGGCCGTGTGGTCGACGTGGAGGGCATCGTCACCGCCGATACGCGTACCGGCCTGGCCGGGCTGTTCGTGCAGCAGCCCGGCTTCGAGCCGCGGCGCTCGCATGGCCTGTTCGTCACCGGTGCCGGCAATGCCGAGGTGGCGGTGGGCGACCGCGTGCGCATCGTTGGCACCGTGCGCGAGGTGTCGGCCGGCGGCGAGGCGAGCCTGACCACGGTGGATGCCAGCAGCATCGAGCGCCTCGCCAGCGGCCAGCCGGTGCCGGTGCGCATGCTCAGCGGGCCGCCGGCCAACTGGGAGGCGCTGGAAGGCGAGCACGTACGCATCGCTGCGCTGACGCTCAACGGCAGCGATCGTCTGGACACCTATGGCGAGTTGATCGCCGCGTTCGGCGGGCGCTTGTGGCAGCCCAGCGAAGTGGCCGCCGCCGGCACCCCAGCCTTCGCGCAGGTGCAGGCCGACAACGCCCGTCGCCAGGTATTGCTGGACGACGCGCGCAATGGCCGCAGCCCCAAGACGGTGGCCTATCTGCCGGTCGATCCGGTGCTGCGCAGTGGCAGCCTGCTCAAGTCGGTCGACGGCATCGTCGACCAGCGCTACGACGGCAACTACCGCATCCAGGTGCTGAGTCCGTTGACGCTGCCGGCCATGCCGACCGCGGTGGCGCCGCAGGTTGGCGGTGACCTGCGTATCGCCTCGTTCAATCTGGAGAACTTCTTCAACGGCAATGGCCGCGGCGGCGGCTTTCCGACCAAGCGCGGTGCGCGCACGCAGGAGCAGTTCCAGGCGCAGCTCACCAAGCTGGTGTCCACCATTGTGCCGTTGCACGCCGATGTGGCCGCGTTGATGGAGCTGGAAAACGACGGCAATGGCGCCGATGCAGCGGTGGCGCAACTGGTCGCCGCGCTCAACGCGGCCGACAAGGACAAGGACTGGCAGTTCGTCGACACCGGCAGCGGCCCGGGCGATGACGCGATCCGGGTCGGCATTGTTTACCGCAGTTCGCAGGTCACGCCGGTCGGCAAGCCGGCCACGCTGACCGGCGGGCCATTCGACAGCCACAGCCGGGTGCCGCTGGCGCAGGCGTTTCGCAGCACCCGCGGGGCAACCTTCGTGGTGGTCGCCAATCACTTCAAGTCCAAGGGCTGCGGCAGCGCCAGCGGCGCCGATGCCGACCAGCGCGACGGCCAGGCCTGCTGGAACGCCACCCGCACCGAATCGGCCAAGCGCCTGCACCAGTGGCTGCAGACCGACCCCACCGGCGCGCAGACCAAGCTGGCCGTATTGCTGGGCGATTTCAACGCCTACGCGATGGAAACGCCGATGCGCAGCCTTCGCGCCAGCGGCTGGCAGGATGCCTTTGCGGTGGCCGGCGTGAAGCAGCCCTACAGCTACGTCTACGATGGCATGAGCGGGCGGCTGGACCACGCCCTGCTCAGCCCGGCGATGGCCAGGCAACTGCGCGGCGCGGTGGAATGGCATATCAATGCCGATGTCATGGACGATGCTGGCTATGCCAAGCGCAACCTGCCCGGCCCGTGGCGCAGTTCCGATCACGACCCGGTGCTGCTGGGTTTTTCGCTATAACGCGCTAGCTGGCGCACGTCCCGGCGCGGCGGCGCAGCCGCAGGTTGAGCAGGTGCGTGCTGGCCAGCAGCAGGCTGCCGGTCACCGTGATCGGGGTTTCCCAACTGCCGCCGGCAACCCCGCTGGCGCCCAGCACCAGGCCGGCCAGGCCGAAGACCGCCAGCCCCCACACCGGCGCGGGCAGCGCATGCCGGCGATGGCTGCTCCACAGCGCGTAGCCGCTCAGCGGCACGGCAGCCGTGGCGAACACCACATGCACCCATTCGGCCCGGCTCCAGGCACCCAGCAGCGGCAGTGCAGCGGCCAGCAATGGCAGCGCCAGACAGTGCAGCAGGCACAGGCTGGATAAGGCGATGGCCGAGTTGTCCAGCACGGAAGCGGTAACGCGCATCGGGGGTGTTCTGTCGAGCTGGTGTTATATAGTAACACTTCCATTCCAGCCAGGCCCTCAGGATGTCCCTGTCCCCCAAGCGCGATTCACGCCTGCCCGTCACCGTGTTGTCCGGCTTTCTCGGCGCCGGCAAGACCACCCTGCTCAACCGCATCCTGCATAACCGCGATGGCCTGCGCGTGGCGGTGATCGTCAACGACATGAGCGAGGTCAACATCGACGCGCAGCTGCTGCGCGAGGGCGGCGCGGCTTTGCGGCGCACCGAAGAGACGCTGGTGGAATTCAGCAACGGCTGCATCTGCTGCACGCTGCGCGACGATCTGCTGCAGGAGGTACGCAAGCTGGCCGAACAGAAGCGCTACGACTATTTGCTGATCGAATCGACCGGCATCGCCGAGCCGATGCCGGTGGCGGCCACCTTCGCGGTGCGCGATACCGACGGCTTCAGCCTGGCCGATATCGCCCGTCTCGACACCATGGTGACGGTGGTGGACGGCAGCCGCTTCCTGCAGGACTTCGGCTCGGCCGCCACGCTGGCCGAACTCGGCCAGCAGGCCGGCCCGGACGATAGCCGCGGGCTGGTGCAGTTGCTGGGCGAACAGGTGGAATTCGCCGACGTGCTGGTGATCAGCAAGTGCGATCAGATCGATGCACAGCAGCTGCAACGCCTGCGCGCGGTGCTGCGTGCGCTCAACCGCGAGGCGGCGATCGTGGACGCGGTGCATGGCGAGGTGCCGCTGCGCCAGGTGCTCGACACCGGCCGCTTCGACTTCACCCGTGCGCAGCTGGCGCCGGGCTGGATGCAGGAACTGCGCGGCCAGCACACGCCGGAGACCGAGGAATACGGCATCAGCAGCTTCGTCTATCGCGCCCGCCGGCCGTTTCACCCGCAGCGTTTTGCGCGCATGGTGCAAGGCGGGCTGCCGCAGGTGATACGCAGCAAGGGATTTTTCTGGCTGGCCAGCCGCATGGATTGGGTCGGCGAATTGTCCAGCGTGGGTGGCGCGACCCAGACCAACGCAGCGGGCTTCTGGTTTGCCGCACGCCATCGCGTGGATGCGCACGCCATCGGCGAGCCGCTGCAGACCAGCATCACGCCATTGCCGTATACCGATATCGGCTGGCAGCGTCAGCAGACGCAATGCTGGACCGCGCCGCTGCCGCAACTGCACGAGGTTGGCGATGCCAGCGAATACGCCGCGATGCAGCGGCTGTGGCACCCGCTATGGGGCGACCGTCGCCAGGAGCTGGCGGTGATCGGCGTGGACATGGATGCGCCGCGCACGCGCGCTGCGCTGGATGCCTGCCTGCTCAGCGATCACGAACTGCGCCAGGGCCCGGCGCAATGGCAACTGCTGGACGATCCGTTTCCGCACTGGCAGCGTTGATGGTGGATTGCATCACGCTGTCGACATCCGTTCGCCTGGTACCGGATGCAATCGGAAGCAGGCTTGTATCCTTCAGTGCGGCGTGCGGATGCGCCGCACTGGGCGGCGTCGCATGCCCTACCTGTGGCTGCGCGCGGCGTGCACGCGCAAGCTGCGCGGCCAGGATCTTCAGTAGTAGCCGTTGTCGATTGCCTCTTGATGGGAATCTCTTTCTTTTTCGAAAGACTGTCGACGCTGTTCGGCGGTGGTGGGGATGCCGGACATCAGGCGCGGTGCTCCCAACCTTTCCAGCTGGTCGTCCGTGCTTCTGACGATCTGTTCCAACGCAAGCATGTTCTGGTAGCCCTGCATCATGCGTTGCAGGCGCCGTATCTGGTCCTTGGGTGCGTCGCCTTGCTTCAATGACTCCAGGCGCCGCTGCGCGCGTGCGTAGTTTCTGGCCAGGGCGGCTCTGTCGACGGATTTACGCCGTGCCTTGAGCACTTCGCGCCGGTTGTGCTGCATGGCGTCCATCTGCACCATGGCCAGGCCGCTGCTCGTGGTGCGCGGTGCGCAGATGTCTTCCATCGGTGCCAGTGCGACCAGCAGTGCCTCGAGCTGACTATCGCGGACCTCGTTACGCCACGCGATCAAGGCCGCCCGTGTCTTGAGCAGGTGTTGCTCCTGCGGAGTTGCCTCGCGGTCCTCCATGAACAGCTGCTTCTGAATAGCGCTGCACTGCCTGGTGATCTCTTCCAGTTGCAGATCCAGGCGGCGTAACGAGGGCTGCCGTCCGGGCTGGGGACGCGGGGAGGGCGGTGACGATTGCGCGGGCGTGATCGGCACCGGGGGCGATGCCGGCTTGGCGTGCTGCGGCGGCTGGCCCTCGTCACGGCGCATTCTTTCGGGAACGGGCGGTTGCATTCTCGGATCGACGGGACGTTGCTGCCCGTGCAGTTGCTGCGCACGCGCTGGCTTGGGCGGAACCGACATCGACTGTCTTGTGGGCGGGGTCTGTTGCGGTTGCGGTTGCGGTCGCTGCACCCGCTCACGATCCGTTGCGTTGGGCACCGGTGGCTGCCAACGCTGATCGACGCGGGCCTGCGTCCCGTGCTGTTGTTGCGTGCGACCGGGCGTCACGGCTGCCGTGTGCGCAGTTGGGCTTTCCACTGTTTCAAGCGTTGGAGAAGAGCCCATGCACGTCAACGGCAACTGCTTGCGTAACGATGCCAGCGATTTACGCGCCGAGGCGAGCATGCCGCGATGGGATTTCGACGCGCCCTTTGCTGTTGTTGACTTGGGAGCCTGAGAGAGCGGGTGCTGCGGTGACGCACCTGGAATCAACGGCGTCGTCTTGGTCGGATTGGCGCCGTGCGGTTCCGGGGCGACGCGATGACGGCTGTTAAACAACTGACTCAGGCGCATCACACACTCCCGTGGGTCGTCTGCACGCATGATAGCCAGCGCTGCATCCCCCTCAAGGCGAGTTGCGAACCGGCGTCGCGCCGGCCGAATGCCGCCATCAGCCCGAGCGCATGCCCCAGGCGATCGCTGCGATTGCCGGCGCCGCCAGCAACAGCCCCACCCAGCCGCGTCGGCCGATGCGCTCGCCAAATGCCAGCTTGCCGACGAGTGCTCCCAGGATGACCACGCCCAGGTTCATGCTGGCAAAGACGGTGGCCGGGCTATGCGGCAGCAGCTGATGGGCGCGCACGTAACACAGGATGTTGCCGAAATTGAGCGCGCCCAGGAGCACGCCGGCGAGCAGGTTGCGAAAGCTCAGGCGCGCGACACCGCCCCGGCGAACGACTTGCAGGCCAAGCATCAGCACACCTGCCAGCGCAAAGCACAGCGTCAACGACGTCAGCGACGGCGTACCGGCCTGTGCGATGTGCTTGAGCAACAGATCGATCAGGGCAAAGCCCAGCCACACGCCTGCCAGCCATGGCCAGCCGATCGAGGCCGGCGCTGAATCCGCACCGGCGGCCTGACGTGGCCGTTGCAGGATGCAGACGATGGCCAGCAGACCCAGACCCAGTCCCGCCAGCTTCCAGCCATTGACCGGTTCACCAAAGAGCGTGAACGCCGCCGCCAGCGAGAGCAGGAGCGACAGGCGTTGGGCAATATCGGTACGGACGATGCCTGCGGTGGCGACCGCGCGTGCCAGCAGCATGAAGATCGACGGCAGCGCCACCGCCAATGCAAACAGTGCCAGCCAGGGCGTGGTCGGCGCGCGCAGCGTGTCCAGTGACGGATGCAGGGTCAGCCACGCCAGCAGCGCGGCGGTGGCGTAGTTCCAGGTGATCGCCTGCGCAGCGTCCAGGCGATAGCGCGGCAGCAACTTGAGAACCACCGACACCAGGACACTGCAAACGACGGCAAACAGCAGAAAATGCATGGGCAACGCAACGAAGTGTGCAGGCAGGGCGATGAACGCGGCCGGCGGGGCGGCTATTATGACGGTATGTCCAATCCCTTATTCCCCACCGAATCGGCTGCACTGACGTTGGATGGGCGGGTCGGCCCGCTCGATGTCGCGGTCGATCTTCCCGAGCCGGACGTTGCCGTGCAACCGGTCACCGCCATCGTCTGCCACCCGCTCTCCACCGAGGGCGGCAGCATGCACAACAAGGTCGTCACCATGGCTGCGCGCGCGCTGCGCGAGTTGGGGATCACCGTGGTGCGCTTCAATTTCCGCAGTGTCGGCAACTCGGCCGGTGCGTTCGATCATGGCGAAGGCGAGCAGGACGATCTGCGTGCGGTCGCCGCATGGGTGCGCAGCCAGCGCCCGGGCGACACGCTGTGGCTGGCCGGTTTCAGCTTCGGGGCGTATGTATCGCTGCGCGCCGCCGGCTCGCTCGAACCGCAGGTGCTGATCTCGATCGCGCCGCCGGCCGGGCGCTGGGATTTCAGCGACATGCAGCCGCCGGCACAGTGGCTGGTGGTGCAGGGCGATGCCGACGAAATCGTCGACCCGCAGGCGGTGTATGACTGGCTGGAGACCCTGGAGCAGCAGCCCGAGCTGGTACGCATGCCCGACACCAGCCACTTCTTCCACCGCAAATTGATCGACCTGCGCGGTGCGATCCAGCATGGTGTCCGGCGCTGGTTGCCGGCGGCCGTCTGACCGCGGCAGGGCCCATGCGTATCGGCCGGCGATGCGCCGTTGAGCGGGCAAGGCAGCAGCCGGCCCGCGGAGAACACGATGAGTGAGATGACCCCGTCGCAGCGCTACGCCGCCGGCGTACAACGCGGCGACTGGCGCGCCGACCCCGCGCAGCAAGCGGCCCTGGCCGAGCTGGATCGTATCCACGAGGCATTGGTGGACAGCGCGCAGGACGGCTGGCTGGATCGGCTGTCGGCGTTCTGGAAAAAGCCCGAGCCGGTGCGCGGCCTGTATTTCTGGGGTGGAGTGGGGCGCGGCAAGACCTTCCTGGTCGACCTGTTCTACGACGGGTTGCCGATCAAGCAGAAGTACCGCACGCACTTCCATCGCTTCATGCGCGGGGTGCACGAGCAACTGCGCGAGCATGCCGGGCAAAGCGATCCGTTGGCCAAGATCGCGCAGCAGTGGCGCGAAAATTTGCGCGTGCTGGTGCTGGACGAATTCTTCGTCACCGACATCGGCGATGCGATGTTGCTGGCGCGTCTGCTGGAACGCCTGTTCGCCGAAGGCGTGACCCTGGTGACCACCTCCAACACCGCACCGGAAAACCTCTACGCCAATGGCCTGCAGCGCGACAGCTTCATGCCGGCGATCGGTCTGCTGCAGAAATTCTGCGTGGAACTCTATGCCGAAGGCACCGAGGATTACCGCATGCGCGCGCTGACGCGCTCACCGGTGTATCGCGCGCCCCTGGATGCGCAGGCCGATGCGTGGCTGACGCAGCGCTGGGGCGAGCTGAGCGGAAATTCCGAGCCGCGCAGTGGCAACATCGAAATCGAGGCGCGCAAGATTGCCGTGCGCGCGCGCGGCAAGAGCATCGCCTGGTTCGATTTCGCCGCGCTGTGCGAGGGCCCGCGTGGCCCGGGCGATTACATCGAGATCGCGCGCGAATTCACCACCGTGTTGCTGGGCGGCATCCCGCACTTCGATCGCATGAACGAGGACGCCGCACGTCGCTTCGTCAATCTGATCGACGAGCTGTACGACCGCCACGTCAACCTGGTCTGCACCGCACAGGACGCCCCGCCCGCGTTGTATAGCGGCCAGCGCCTGGCCGGCGCCTTCGAGCGCACCGCCTCGCGCCTGATCGAGATGCAGAGCGCCGAGTATCTGGCGACCGCACATCGGGCCTAGACATGCAGACGCGGCCCGGCCCCGGATTGCACAAGATCGTTGTGACCGATCAGGACGGCGGCCTGGGCCAGTTTGGCGGTGGTGCCTGGTTGCACAACAGATCAATAAATCGCTTGCAATTAAATCGTGCGCTATGTAATTTGCGGCCATGGACACCGCCACAGCCACTGACGCCCGGACCAACGCGCTGCTGCAGCTCGACAACCAGCTGTGCTTTGCGCTGTATTCGGCCAACCTGGCGATGCACAAGCTCTACCGCGGGCTGCTGAAGACGCTGGACCTGACCTATCCGCAATATCTGGTGCTGCTGGTGCTGTGGGAAACCGATGGCCGCAGCGTGTCGGAAATCGGCGAGCGCCTGTACCTGGACTCGGCCACGCTGACCCCGCTGCTCAAGCGGCTGCAGGCTGCCAGGCTGGTCACCCGCACGCGCGCCGCCAGCGACGAGCGTCAGGTGATCATTGCGCTGACCGATACCGGCCGCGCACTGCGCGCCAAGGCCGGGGCGGTGCCGGAGCAGGTGTTGTGCGCCTCGGCGTGTTCGTTGGACGAATTGCGTCGATTCAAGCAGCAGCTTGAAACGCTGCGCTCAAACCTCGGCACGGGGTGAGCGGGTTTTGCATCACCCACACTTTCTAACATGTCGTACACGATTTAATCGTCAACTACTCAGCTACATCACGCGCTGACAGCGCTCATTCTGGAGAACCACCATGGCCTCACCTGAAAAAGTCCTCTACACCGCCCACGCCACTGCCACCGGTGGTCGCGAAGGCCGCGCCGTGTCTTCCGACAAGGCGCTGGATGCCAAGCTGTCCACCCCGCGCGAGCTGGGCGGCGCCGGCGGCGACGGTACCAACCCGGAGCAGCTGTTCGCTGCCGGCTACGCAGCCTGCTTCATCGGCGCGATGAAGGCTGTCGCGGCGCAGGACAAGCTCAAGCTGCCGGGCGAAGTGAGCATCGACAGCAGCGTCGGCATCGGCCAGATTCCGGGCGGCTTCGGCATTGCCGTGGAACTGCGCATCGCAGTGCCGGGCATGGACCAGGCCGAACTGCAGGCGCTGGTCGACAAGGCCCACCAGGTCTGCCCGTACTCCAACGCGACCCGCGGCAACATCGACGTCACCCTGACCCTGGCCTGATCCACGCCAGCACCACCACGCGTCACACGTGGTGGAGTCAACAACGGCCCGGCGCCTGCGTCGGGCCGTTTTTTTTGTTGCAGCAGCAGGAGCGCTGCCCTGAAGAACACAGGCAGCCGGCGTCGCTGTGTCAGCGCGACCTGGTGTGGACGCAAGACACGCCAACGAGTCGATGCACCCGCGTCGAGGCGCACATGCACGCGCTGGCGATGCGCGTCACCGCGCGGCACACTGTTGCGATGACAGTGCCTGCTTCTGCGACCCCGATCGGACTTTGCTGCGCATGAGCGCAACGCGTCCCACCTTGTTGCTGCTCCCCGGTCTGCTCAACGATGCGCAGTTGTGGCAGGCACAGCGCGTGGCCCTGGCCGAGCTTGCCGACTGCGTGGTTGGCGACATCACCCAGGGCGAGAGCATGCGCGCGCTGGCGACACAGCTGCTGGCGCAGATGCCGCCGCGTTTTGCACTGGCGGGATTTTCCTTGGGTGGCTACGTCGCGCAGGAAATCCTGCGTATCGCGCCGGAGCGCGTGGAGCGGCTGGCCTTGCTGGATACCTCCGCACGTGCCGATTCGCCCGAGCGTGCGGCGCAACGGCGCGCGCAGGAAGCGAGCGTGCGTGGCGCCAGTGCCTTCCACGGATTTGGCGAACGGCTGCTGCGGCACTATGTGCATCCCTCGCGCTGGCAGGACGAGGCCTTGCTGGAGCGGGTGCGTGGCATGACCCAGCGACTGGGCGTGGAGGTGTTCCTGCGGCAGAACCGGCTGGAGCGGGAAGACGGCCGCGCGCTGCTGCGCGCCTATGCCGGCCCGCTGCTGGTGCTGTGCGGCAAGGACGATGCGATCACCCCGCCGGCATTGCACGAGGAAATGGCCGCACTCGCAGTGCAGGCGCGCTTGGTGCAAGTGCCTGCGTGTGGCCATCTGTCGCCGCTGGAACAGCCGCAGGCGGTGTCGGATGCACTGCGGCAATGGCTGCTCGCCTGATACGGCGACGACCGAGCCGACACAGCCAGGCCTGCCGCCGTGCGATCCCATGCGGCGAGATGGCATCAACCAGTGCGCGATGAGGGGCTCTGAACCAGCGGTCTTGGAAAGGTGATCAGTGCGCCATCGGCTGCTACGCAATGCCTGCATTCATGCATGCATGGGTGTCGTACGCAGTCGCGGCAGCCATCCGGCCGAAGCGACTCGTTGGACTGCCGTAAAGCGTGCAAGTTCGCCTGCGCTGCATCGGCGCCGTCACCGCGCGGCCGTCGCCACAACGCTGTTGGATACCGGCACATCGGCGTCGTCTTTCTGCTGATGCGTGTGGAGTTCCAGCATCTGCAGCGGCTGGCCCTGGAAGCGATATTCCAGCGCCTGCTGCACCCCATACAGGGCCTGCGCCTGCGTGCACAGCGTCTGTGCCTGTGCTTCCAGCGCCTGGCTGCGTACCTGCATCTGCTGCTCCATGCGCGCATCCAGTTGCTCGCCGCGTCGCTCCAGCTGCGCAGCGCGTCCGGTCATTACCGTCCACATCACGCTGCGGGTCAGGCTGCCGGCCAGGTCGTCGGCAGCGCGTTCGACACTGGCTTCGAAACGTTCGTCGAACAGTGCCTGCTCCCAGCGCCCACGCCCCAGCGTGGCATCGACCTGCGCGAGTGCGGTGTCGCGCAGTCGCTCCACCTTGCGCTCCTGGCGCGTGCTGTCGGTCAGCATCTGCACCACGCCGGCCAGTGCGTCGAAGCTGATGTCGACCACCGAGCGGGCAATGGCGGTCACGGCCGGCATCAGTGCGCGGGCACCCTGCTCAAGTTCGCGCAGGCGTTGCGCGTCGGCAGCGCTGACCGCTTGCGGTTGGCGATCGATGTTGAGTTCGCCACCGTGGAAGAAAATCTCGCGCGGCACGCCTTGCTTGCGACGCAGCCAGATGCCGCCGCTGTCCGCCAACACGTCGTAGGAGGTGCTGACGTCGCATTGCTGTGCGGACACCTGCGGCCTGGCGGTTGCGGCCTGTGCGCTACAGGCCGCCAGCAGCAGGAGCGGGGCCAGGACGGTGCGGATGCGCATGGCGAATGCCCGGGAGTGGTGATGCGGCAGCATGGCGCGCGGCTGCACGCCTGGCCATGGGCAGGAAGTCAGGGTGCCGTAGCGGCGTCTTGGCCTCGACATGCAAAGCGTGAACCGGGTCGAGCATCGGTGCGCCGACATCCTGCAAACGTTTGGCTCACTTGATTCTCACGGTGTATGGTGTGAATTATGTTGCACAGCAGCATCGGAGCTCAGCAATGCTCGACTCACGCATCGAAAAGGTTGATCTGGCACTCACCGAGATTGCCAAGGACCCATCGGAGAAGGTGGCGCTGTGGCAGTGGGCGTGCCGCGAGATGCTGCACGAGACGCTGATCGGCATGCACCAGCTCTCGCACCTGGCGGGTATTTCCCAGCAGGTTGCCAACGACTGGCGCGCGCCGGTGGATGTGATCGCACCCGAGAAGCCTTATCTGGCCCCCTCCGCGTTGGCCGATCGTCGTCTGCCGCAGGTGCTCGACGGCCTGGGCAATACGCACGACGACAACGACCGCGCCACGCTGTGGCGGCTGCGCTATGCCAGCCTGATCGCCGCCACCCTGCAGGGCATGCAGGCACTGGCCGACAAGCACCGCATCGACCGCCAGGCGATGGCGCTGGGACAGTGAGCTGACAGCGCTGCGCGGCCGCAAGCGTTGCGCCGGCTTCCGAACGGTCGCTTCACGTCAGCATGCTTGCTTCAATGCCGGACGGCAGCCTCTTCCAAATGCCGCCACGCATGCCGCACGATCCAGCGCGCCTGGTCCCAGGGCACCGACAGCAGCGGTTGATAGTGGTAATAGCCGTCCTGCAGCACGCGATACAGCTGCGCCTCGGTCGCGCGCGGATAGGACAGATAGATGTCGTAGCCAAGCGTGAGTAGCCGGGCGTAATCGGCGAAGGCGTAACCACCCAGATGGCCTTCGGCGTGGACATCGCGCCAGTAGGCGATCTCCGTGTCGAGATCGACGCTGCGGCGGGTCAAGACGGATGCGCTGTGCATGGGTAGGACTCCGTTGCCGAGACTACCCCCTGTGTCCGGCACCGTAGCAGCGCCTGCCGCGTGCAACCAGCACGCGACGACGAGCGGTCGTCGCGGTGATTGCGCCACGGGCCGGACAGTGCCGACCCGTGGCAGCCGGGACCTCAATCCCAGTCGGGTGCGATGGCCTTCGGGTTGGCCAGCCGCTGCCCGCGGTCCAGTGCGGCGATTTCGGCCATGTCCTGCTCGCTCAGCCGCAGCGTCTGCGCCTTGAGATTGCTCTCCAGATTGTCCCGCTTGGTCGAGGACGGAATCACCGAATACCCCTGCTGCAGTGCCCAGGCCAGGGTGACCTGCGCCGGGGTGGCGTCGTGGCGTGCGGCGATCGCCTGGATCACCGGGTCCTTCAGCACCTCGCCCACCGCCAGCGTCATGTACGAGGTGACATGGATGCCTTGCTCACGCAGGAACGCGATCAGGCTGCGGTTCTGCAGGTACGGATGCACCTCGATCTGATTGGTGGCGATGGCATCGGCGCCCAGGATCTCGATGGCCTGCCTGGTCAGCGCGATGGTGAAGTTGGATACACCGATCGCACGCGTCAGGCCCTGCTGACGGGCCTCGTTCAAGGCTTCCAGATACTCGCGCATCGGCACCTGATCCTTTGGCGAGGGCCAGTGGATCAGGGTCAGATCGACATCGTCGGTGCCCAGTTTGCGCAGGCTTTCCTGCAGGCTGGGCAGCAAGGCGCTGCGCTCGAACTTGTCGACCCAGATCTTGGTGGTCAGATACAGCTGGTCGCGCGGCAGCCCGGATGCGGCAATGGCCTGGCCGACCTGCTGTTCGTTGTCGTAGATCTGTGCGGTATCGATGGCGCGGTAACCCAACTCCAGCGCGTTGCGCACCGAGTCGATGACGACCTGGTCCTTGAGACGGAAGGTACCGAGGCCGAATGCGGGGACTGTCATTGTGTTCCTTTGGTAATTGGGAATGGGGAATGGGGAATCGTAAAAGCGGGGAGCGTATTCGGCGCTGCGAGTCGAGCTAGTCGAGGGCGACGACCGCCTTGCCGAAGTTTTCGCCGCGCAGCAGGCTGATCAGGCCCTGTGGGGCGCTGTCCAGGCCGTGCAGGACGTGCTCGCGGTACTGGATCTGGCCCTCGCGCAGCCACTGGCCCATCTCACGCAGGAAGGCGGGCATCAGGCGGATGAAGTCGTGCTGGATGAAACCGCGCACGGTCAGCCGCTTGCGCAGCACCTGGCCCATGAACTCCGGCAGCCGATCCGGCCCCGGCGAGGCCTGGCCGCGACTGTTGTAGGTGGCGATCACGCCACATACCGGGATGCGCGCGAAGTCGTTCAATTGCGGCAGTACCGCGTCGAAGACCTTGCCGCCGACGTTCTCGAAATAGATGTCGATCCCGTCCGGCGTGGCAGCGCGCAGTTGCTCGGCAAAGTCGTCGGCGCGGTGGTCCAGTGCCACATCAACGCGCAATACCTCGCGCAGGTACCGCACCTTTTCCTCGCCACCGGCGATGGCCACCACGCGCAAGCCCTGCAGACGCGCCAGCTGGGCCACGGTGGCGCCGACCGGCCCGCTGGCTGCCGCCACGACCAGGGTCTCGCCGGCCTGCGGCTTGCCGATTTCGTGCAGGCCGGCATAGGCGGTGAAGCCGGGCATGCCGTACACGCCGAGCGCGGTGCTGAGCGGCAGGGCATCGTCCTTGGGCAGCTTGCGCAGCGGCGTGGTGGGCGTGAGCAGGCTATGGCTCTGCCAGCCGCCGGGCAGCACCAGCAGGTCGCCAGGCTGATAGCCGGTATGGTGCGATTCGAGCACTTCGCCGACGGTGCCGCCTTCCATCACCGCGTCGATCTCCACCGGTGCGGCATAGGACGGGCCTTCGTCCATGCGCCCGCGCATGTACGGGTCCAGCGACAGGAAGCGGTTGCGCACCAGGATCTGCTCGTGCCCGGTGGGCGGCAAGGCGACTTCTTCAATACGGAAATTGTCGGCGCTCGGCTCTCCGTGCGGGCGCGAGGCCAGCACGATGCGGCGATTGGTGATCGATGTCATGGGGGATTCCTTGCGGAAAGGGCCGCGCGTACGCGACCGGGGGAGCGCAGCCGCGATGGCGGCTGCGCGCGGAAAGACGCGCGTGGTTGACTGCGTGCGTGCTGCAAGCCGATGCGTCAGGCCGCGTCGGCCGGCTCGGGGGCGCTTGCGGCATCGAGCTGTGCAATCTGATCGGCGCTCAGCGACAGCTGCGCGGCGGCCAGCACATCGTGCAACTGGGCCACGCTGGTGGCACTGACGATCGGTGCAGTCAGGCCCGGGCGTGCGATCAACCAGGCCAATGCGATCTGGGCCGGCGTCGCGCTGTGGGTGACCGCCAGATCGTCCAGTGCCTGCAGGATGCGCAGACCGCGCGGATTGACGTATTGCTTGACCACCGAGGCGCCGCGTGCGCTGCTCTTGCTGGCGTCGTTGGCGCTGCGGTACTTGCCGGTCAAAAAGCCGCTGGCCAGCGAGTAGTAGCTGATCACGCCGAGCTCGCGTTCGCGCACCAGCGGCTCCAGCTCGGCCTCATAGCCGGCGCGATCGTAGAGGTTGTATTCCGGTTGCAGGCTTTCGTAACGCGGCAGCTTGTACTGCTCGGAAATATCCAGGGCATCGCGCAGGCGTGCGGCGCTGTAGTTGGACGCGCCGATCGCGCGCACCTTGCCCTGTTCGATCAAGCGGCCGAACGCGGCCAGCGTGGCTTCCAGCGGAATCGACTCGTCGTCTTCGTGCGCCTGGTACAGATCGATCACATCGGTCTGCAGGCGGGTGAGCGAATCTTCCACCGCGGCGGCGATGTTCTCCGGCGACAGGCCTGGCTGCTCGCTCCATTTGGCCACCTTGGTGGCGATAAGCACCTTGTCGCGCTTGCCGCTGCGTGCAAGCCAGCGCCCGATGATGGTTTCCGACTCGCCACCGCGATTGCCCGGCACCCAGCCGGAGTAGGCATCGGCGGTGTCGATCAGGTTGAAGCCGGCATCGACGAAGGCATCGAGCAACGCGAACGAGGTCGCCTCGTCGGCGCTCCAACCAAACACATTGCCACCGAACACGATCGGTTGAACCTGCAGGCCGGAGCGGCCTAGCGCGCGGGAGTGGGTCATCACGGTTGCTCCTGATTCGAACTGCCGACAGGATAGTCATGCGTGCCGATGTTGCGTGTGACACCTGCGTGGATTCAGCGTTCCGCAGATCGCCCTCATCGACTCACGTCGTCTGAACATGTGGCCTGCAGCGCCTGGTGCGGCGCGTCATGCGGCGCACGGATCCGTGCACATGGCAGGCTTCGGGCCGCATGCTAGGCTCGCGCTACTTTTTCCCGCAAAGGGCGCTGCGATGATCCGCAACAAGCTGGTGTGTGCATGTGTGGTGGGGATGGCAGTGGCGATGAGCGCGCCACTGGCAATGGCAATTAAACCGGCCGATAGCGCCAGCTTGCCGGCGCCCGATGCGGCGCTGCAAAAAGCCATCGACGGCAACTGGCGCGATCGCGTCTACGTGCAGCGCGATGTCTATCGTCATCCCGGCCAGACGCTGGCGTTCTTCGGCATCAAGCCGACCCAGACCGTCATCGAAATCACGCCAGGCGGCGGCTGGTACTCGGAAATCCTGGCGCCGTACCTGCGCGACAAGGGCAAGTATGTTGCCGCGGTGGTCGACCCGGCGGCGGTGCCGGAGGGGCGCGGCCGCGATTCGGCACAACGTGGGCGCGACGAACTGGAGAAGAAGTTTGCTGCCAAGCCGGAGGTGTACGGCAAACCGTCGTTCGTCTCTTATGTTCCCAAGGCGCCTTCGTTCGGCGTGGACAACTCGGCCGATCTTGGTGCTGACCTTCCGCAACGTGCACAACTGGCGCATGGCCGGCAATGCCGAGGCGATGTTTGCCGGCTTCTACAAGGTGCTCAAGCCCGGCGGCGTGCTCGGCGTGGTCGAGCACCGTGCCAAGGCCGACGTGCCGGCCGACGACAAGAGCGGCTATGTCGGCCAGGCGCAGTTGATCGCGATGGCCGAAGCGGCCGGGTTCAAGCTCGCCGGCAAGAGCGAGGTCAACGCCAATCCGCGCGACACCAAGGACTATGCCGGTGGCGTGTGGACCCTGCCGCCGAGCAACAACCACGACAAGGCCGACGATGCCAAGTACAAGGCGATCGGCGAGAGCGACCGCATGACCTTGAAGTTCGTCAAGCAGTGAGACGCGGCCTGCATGCCGACGCACCGCGCGTCGGCATGCGGGTCTTTGGCTGCCTGCCGCAGTGCGTCGATGCTGTCATGGCGCGCGGCATGCGATGACTGCGCAATTGGCTGCACGACCATAAGGACGGCGCGGACAGCGCAACGATGGCCAGTTGGACCAACGCTGCGCTGGTTTGCATGCGGCAGGCCATTGATGCAGAACCGCCCCGCGTAGCGATGCCGGCGGCGTCAGCGTGCAACGCGGTTGCGGGCAGCAGCGCACCACCTGCCGCCGGTAGCGCGACCTCTTCAACCCGGTGCACGACCCACGCGCCACGCGCGTGGCCTGCAACGGCCTTGCGCAACAGGATTGGCATGTTGGTGTTGTTGAACAAACCCTATGGCGTGCTGTCGCAATTCAGCGACCGCTCGCAGCCGCCCAAGCGCACGCTGGCCGAATTCGGCCTGCCAGCCGACGTCTATGCAGCCGGTCGCCTGGATCACGACAGCGAAGGCCTGTTGCTGCTGACCGACGATGGTGCACTGGCGCATCGCTTGACCGACCCGCGCCACAAGCAACCCAAGACTTACTGGGTGCAGGTGGAAGGCGACCCGGAACCTGCGCAACTGCAGGCCTTGCGCGATGGCGTGCTGCTCAACGACGGCCCGACCCGCCCGGCCGAAGTGCGCAGGCTCGATCCGGCACCGCAGCTGTGGCCGCGCGATCCGCCGGTGCGCGTGCGCAAGACCGTGCCCGATGCCTGGCTGGAGCTGCAGATCACCGAAGGCCGTAATCGGCAGGTGCGGCGCATGACTGCCTCGGTGGGTCTTCCGACCTTGCGTCTGATCCGCGTGGCGATCGGCGACTGGACCCTGGATGCGCTGGCGCCGGGCCAGTGGCGCATCGAACAAATGCATGGCGCGCGCCCGGGCAGGACGCGACGCGGCGCCTGATGCATCCGGTACAGCGGTCGCTGCACCGCATGCGGCGCTGAGCTCGATGCATCTTGGACGGCGCTGCTTCCAGAACCGCTCATGCGGCATGAGCAGCGGGATTGGTAACGCGAGCTCAGACGCAGCGGTTGCGTGTCTGCGGGGCCGATCCACCTTGCAATGCGGCAATGCAGCGCGGGTCAGGGCAAGCGCGGTAATGACAAGGGCGCGACTAGGGGCAAGCAGCGCGATCACACGCGATCGTTAATCGCCGCGGACCTGCACGTGTAGTGCCGCATTCTTCGACCACCCGAGTGGGTGTCGATGACTTGGCGATTTAACGGTGGCATCGATCGTGGTCCAAAAACAAAAACGCCACGGCGCAGGGCCGTGGCGTCATGTTTGTGCCTGGAACGACGGCTTATTCGATGCCGTCGCTCGGGGTCACTGCACCGCGACGCTGGTAGGCGGCGCGACGTGCGCTGGCATTGCTGGCGTGTTCGCGGTCCAGACGGTGGACGTTGCCGCCAAGCACCTGCTGGTCACGCTGGCGCTTGCGATACACGGCATAACCGATCAGACCCAGGCCGGCGACCGCAGCGGCCACGGTGACGGCCGGGTTGCGCTTGACCACTTTGCTGACGACCTTGCCGCCGGTGCGCACGGCACCCAGGGCAGCACCGGTCTTCAGCCATTCGCTGGCGCCCGGACCGAAATGACGCAGACTGCTGCCTGCATGACGGGCCTGATCGCCAGCATTGGATGCGGCGTGACGCAGGTGGTCGCCAGCATTGCCAGCCAGTTCCAGGGCACGCTCCAGGGCGCGTTCGGTGATCACAGTCAGCTTGCTCATTGGAGGCGTTTCCTTTCTGAGTACGTGGGCCGCAGTGTGTGGGCTGCTGCGTATAGACGGTGTTAGCGGTGGCAGGGCTTGTTTGGGTTGCGGTTAAGTAATGAGGTTAGGCGACGCTGCGATCGGTGCTTACCTGGCTTCGGTAGTTACCTGGGTGCGACAGAAGCCTGCCCTGGCCGGTGTCGACGTCGACTCCCTTCTCAGGCCGGGAGAAGGTACCCCACAGGGGCGGATGAGGGTACGGCCGAAGCCACGTGCGCTTGAGCAGCGCATGGGCTTCTCCCCGTACCCTAACCCCAACCCCTCTCCCGAGGGGAGAGGGGCTCATATCAGGTGCCGCGCGGTTTTGCCCGATGGGTTGCAGTTGCGGACCATGGATCTTCCGGCCACGGATGTCTGGGATACCGTCCCTTCATCTCCTTCCTGACATCCGGGTATGTGGTGACCCAGAAGCTTTTCAAATCCTGCGTGACCTGCAACGGGCGCCCACCTGGCGAGAGCAGATGCAGGGTCAGCGGGATGCGACCGTCGGCGACGCGCGGGGTGTCGGCCAGGCCGAACAGTTCCTGCAACTTGACCGCCAGCACCGGCGGCAACGGCTGCTCGGCGTGGTCGAGGGCGTAGACGATCTGCCGTTCCATGCCCGAGGGCACGCCGATGCGGGTGGGCGCGTGGCGATCGATCAGCTGGCGGCGGTCCCACGGCAGGGCGGCCTTGAGCGCTTCGCCCAGTGTGGCCTCGTCCAGCGCATCCAGGCGGGTCTTGCCGGCGAAGGCCGGGCGCAGCCAAGTGTCCAGTGTCTCCAGCAACGCGGTGTCTGACAGGTCGGGCAGCGCAAGCTCGGGCATCCAGGCGCGTAACGACTGCAGGCGTGCGCGCCATTGGCGCAGGCCGTCGGTCCAGGGCAAGGCATCCAGGCCCAATTGACGCACTGCCTCGGTCAATGCGTCGGCGGCCTGCGCCGGATCGACGCGGCCGGCCGGGCGGCTGTCGAGCACGATGCGGTCGAAGCTGGATTGCCGGCGCGCCACCAGGGCGCGCTTGTCCGCATCCCACTGCACCAGATCCTGCTGCACGAAGCGCTCCGGCACGCTGTGGCGCAGATAGCCTTCGTCCACCGGCGCGGCGCGTAGCAATAACGCGTCCTTGGCTTCGTAACGCAGTTCGCTGGCGACCAGCCAGGGTTCGCCGCGCAGGTCGCTGTGGTCGAACAGGCGCGCGCTGCGGCCGTTGGCAAGCAGGTAGCGCAGCGGGTCGTTGGTATGGCGCGCGGCAATGCGGTCGGGGAAGGCGTGCGAGAGCAGGTCGCCGAGTGCATGCGCTTCCACGCTGGCGGGCGGGGCGCTGTCGCAGCGCAGCCGGCGTCGCCATTGCTTGGCGGCGCTGTCGATCGCGGCCAGGCCGCCGCGGTTGGCATCGTGCGCGCTGCGGCCTTGCCGGAAGGCGGCCAGTGCGCGCCAGCGCGCGGCCAGTCCATCGCCGCCCTGACGCAGCGGGTCGCGCGCTTCCAGCAAGGCGGCCAGGTCGCAGGCCAGCGCCACGCGGGCCGCATCGCCGGCCTGCGCCAGCATCGCGGCCAGGCGCGGATGCGTACCCAGCGCGAGCATGCGCCGACCCAGCGCGGTGATGCCGCCGCCGTCGGTGAGCGCGCCCAGTCGCTGCAGCAACTCGTGCGCGGCAGCCAGCGCGCCGGCCGGCGGGGCATCGACGAAACGCAGTGCGGCGCTGCCCCAGGCCGCCAGTTCCAGCGCCAGACCGGCCAGCTCCACGTGGGTGATCTCGGCGCGCCGCTGGGGTTCCAGCCGTTGCGATTGCGGCCATAGCCGGTATGCCCAGCCACTGGCCACACGCCCGGCGCGGCCGGCACGCTGGTCGGCCGAGGCCTGCGCAATGGTGGCGATGTCCAGCCGCGAGAAACCGCTGTTGGGATCGTAATGCGGCTCGCGCGCCAGCCCGCTGTCGATGACCACGCGCACGCCGGGCAGGGTCACCGAAGACTCGGCGACGTTGGTCGCCAGCACCACGCGGCGGTGCCCTGACGGGTCGGGCTGCAGCACCCGGCTTTGCGCTTCCACCGACAGCTCGCCATGCAGCGGCAGCACCTGCACGGCCGGGTCCAGCACGTCCTGCAGCGCGCCGTGCACGCGTGCGATCTCGCGTTGGCCGGGCAGGAACACCAGCACATCGCCCGGATGTGTGGCCAAGGCGTGTTCCACCGCGCGCCGGGTCTGCGGCTCCAGCGCTTCGTCGCGGCGCGCGGGAAAATGCGCGATCTCCACCGGGAAACTGCGCCCGGCGCTGCTCAGGCGCGGTGCGTCGAGAAAGCCGGCCAGGCGCTCGCCATCCAGCGTGGCCGACATCGCCACGATGCGCAGGTCCTCGCGCACCTGCGCCTGCACGTCCAGCGCCAGCGCCAGGCCGAGGTCGCCGGCCAGGTGGCGCTCGTGGAACTCGTCGAACAGCAGCGCACCGATGTGCTCCAGCATCGGGTCGTCCTGGATCAGCCGGGTCAGGATGCCCTCGGTGACGACCTCGATGCGGGTACGCGCGGAGGTCTTGTTCTCGAAGCGGATGCGGTAGCCCACCGTCTCGCCGACCGGCTCGCCCAACTGGCGCGCCATGAACATGGCGGCGCTGCGGGCGGCCACGCGCCGCGGTTCGAGCATCACGATCTTGCGACCGGCCAGCCACGGCGCGTCCAGCAAGGCCAGCGGTACCTGGGTGGTCTTGCCGGCGCCGGGCGGGGCTTCCAGCACCAGCCGCGGATGGGCGGCCAGGCTGTCGCACAGCTGCGGCAGCAGGGGGGAGATCGGAAAGGCAGGCTCGGTCATGCGCGGGAAGGATACGGGCACGTCACAGATGGCGCGACGGTCGGGCCGTCGGGTGAAGCCTGTCGGGGAATCCGGAAGTGCTCACCTCTTCGGGCATTCAAGCGATGATTCCGGCGGCCGGCGCTGCTTCAGATCGGTAAGACACATGTCGACAACCGATGTAATCCACGATCTGGATGCACCATGTCTGCTGTCACCCCGAAATTCGTCAGCCTGCAAAGCAAGCTGCTCGGCGCGCTCGCGCTGGGTCTGTCGGTCATCCTGCTGTGTGCCCTGGGCGGTCTGGGTACGGCGTGGCTGAGTCTGTCCGGCAAGGTGCCGCCGGAGGTGGCGCAGGCTTCCAGCAGCGAAGAGATCACCCGCGATTTCCGCCTGCAGGTGCAGGAATGGAAGAACGTGCTGATCCGCGGGCGCGATCCGGCGCTGCTGGACAAGCATCTGAGCGCCTTCCGCGAGCAGGGCAGGAAGGTGCAGGCCAGCACCGAGGCGCTGGCCAAGGCAACCCAGGACCCGCAGGCGCGCACGCTGGCGCAGGACTTTGCCAAGGCGCATCTGGGTCTGCAGCGCAATTACGAAGCGGCGCTGGGCAAGTTTGCCGAGGCCGGCTACGACACCCAGGTGGGCGACCAGCTGGTCAAGGGCCAGGACCGCGCGCCCAGCCACACCCTCGAAGAACTGGTGAAGCGCAGCAAGACCCTGGCCGATGCGGCGGTGCTGGCCAGTTCGCAATCGGCGCAGCACAAGCTGGTGTTGTCGGCGGTGGCCACGATCGCCGCGGCGCTGTGCCTGGTGGCAGTGCTGGGCTGGTGGATCCGTCGCTCGATCGTGCGCCCGATCGAAAACGTCGCACGTGCGGCACGCCAGGTGGCGGCCGGCGATCTGTCGGCGCGTGCAGCGGTCAGCACGCGCGATGAAATCGGTCTGCTCGGCCAGGCCATGGGCCAGGTGGTCAACACGCTCACCGACGTCTCCACCGCGCAGGCCGACATGGCACAGCGCCACGAAGCCGGGCAGATGAGTTACCGCATGGACGCGCAGGCCTTCCCGGGCGCATACGGCCGCATGGTCGACGACACCAATGGCTTGATCGGCGCGCAGGTCGGTCTGATCGGCGACATGCTGCAGGTGATGCAGCATTACGCGGTCGGCGACATGTCGGTGGACATGCCGCGCCTGCCTGGCGAGAAAGCGCAGATCACCGAGGCGATGGACACCACCAAGCGCAACCTGGCGGCGATCAATGGCGAAATCCGTGGCCTGGTCGACGCGGCTGCGGCCGGCGACTTCGCCACGCGCGGCAATGCCGAGGCCTACCAGTTCGAATTCCGCGCCATGGTCAACGGCGTCAACGGCCTGATGCAGAACGTGGACCAGAATCTGGCCGAGCTGTCGCAGCTGCTCAAGGCGATCGCCGATGGCGACCTGACCGCGCGCATGCACGGCAACCAGCAAGGCGTGTTCGCACGCATGCGCGACGATGCCAATGCCACCGTGCAGCGCCTGACCGACATCGTGGGCGACATCACCGTGGCCGCGCAGACCATTCGCACCGCCTCGGCAGAGATTGCCGCCGGCAACAACGACCTGGCCCAGCGCACCGAACAGCAGGCTGCCAACCTGGAAGAAACCGCCACCTCGATGGAAGAACTCACCTCCACCGTGCGCCAGAACGCCGACACCGCGCAGCAGGCCAGCCGCGGCGCGCAGGCGGCCGCGGAGATCGCCGGCCGTGGCGGCGAGATGGTGGCCAGCGTGGTCGACACCATGGGCGAGATCGAGGTGTCGTCCAAGAAGATCGCCGAGATCATCAGCGTCATCGACGGCATCGCCTTCCAGACCAACATCCTGGCGCTGAACGCGGCAGTGGAAGCGGCGCGTGCCGGCGAACAGGGCCGCGGCTTTGCCGTGGTCGCCTCGGAAGTGCGCGCGCTGGCGCAGCGTTCGGCCGGCGCGGCCAAGGAGGTCAAGCACCTGATCGACGCCTCGGTGGACAGCGTGGAGCGCGGCAGCGCGCGCGTGGATCAGGCCGGGCAGACGATGCAGCAGATCGTGCAGTCGGTGCAGCAGGTGACCACGTTGATTGCGGAGATTTCCGCCGCATCGCGCGAACAATCCTCCGGCATCGAGCAGGTCGCTCGCACCGTCAACGACATGGACGAAACCACCCAGCGCAATGCCGCACTGGTGGAAGAAGCCTCCGCGGCGGCACGTGCAATGGAAGAGCAGGCGGTGGAACTGAGCGAAGCGGTATCGGTGTTCCGCCTGGACGCACGCCGGCCAAGCCTGGCGGCTGCGGCTTGATTGCGTGAGGCGTTGTAGCGGCCTAGGTGCAGATGCTTGAATCAAAAACCCGGTGCGTCGAGGGCGCGGTGCCCTCACCACTTGCGGGACACGTCATGCATCCGTCCGTGTAGGCTCCTTGGCGGCATTCATGCCGCCAAGGGTCCCGCAAGCGGCGGGGACGCCGCACCAGAGTGGTGGTCGGTGGCCCGGTCAAAACCTGTGTTTGCTTTGGGGTGCCGAGAAGTTTGAGATCGCTTCGTTCAAGGCTTGCCTGTTGCTCGAATTCGATTGAGGGGCTAACTGGACTCCCACAATCCGAACAACGCACATCGTGCATTGCTTGCACCAAGCACACCGACCATCTCGCTTGGTCCTTGCCCGTCCACCGTCGCGGGACCTTACGCGGCATGGATGCCGCGTAAGAGCCTACATGGACGTACTTGCGGCGTGTCCTGCGACGGTGGGCGGGCAAGGGCCCTGCAACCAAGCCGCAGATCGACCGCTCCACGATCGATCCACCGACACCATCCAGTCACTTCGAGACACACGAAAACTGCGCTAAAAACCTGCGAATTCAAGTCGCAGCGTCGTCGGACGACCAAGCCAGGCCAAACCAGTCCGACCTCAGTATCTGGTCATCAACCCGCTTCGCGCATCCGCGCGGTCAGGCCCTTGAGGAAGGCGCGCAGCAACTGGTCGCCGCAGGGGCGAAAATTCTTGTGGCCGGGCTGGCGGAACAGCGCGGACAGTTCCGGCTTGGACAGCGGGAAGCCGGCGCTGGCGAAGATGGCGTGCATGTCCACGTCTTTCAGCTCGAAGGCCACGCGCAGTTTTTTCAGCACCAGGTTGTTGCCGACGCGGGTTTCCAGCGGGCGCACCGGCTGGCTCTCGTCGCGGCCGCGGAAACGCAGCACCAGGCCATCGAGGAAGCGCGCCAGCATTGCGTCGGTGCAGGGCTCGAAACCGGGCTCGTCTTCCTTTTTCAGCCAGGCCTGTACCTGCGGCTTGTCGAGCGCGAACTCCGGGTCGGCCAGGTGGGTGATCTCCACCACCTTGTCGTCGCTGAGGTCGAGCATGTAGCGGATGCTGCGCAGTACATCGTTGTGGATCATGACAATTCCGGGGCCCCGGCCTGTCGCCGGAAAGACGCCATTCTACGGGGCCGACGCGGAACGCGGCGTGTGCCCCGCCGATCCGTTGCCGAACCGGCGGCCGCTCAGCTGCCGCGATAGGTGGAATATCCGTACGGCGAGAGCAGCAGCGGCACGTGGTAATGGCCGTCGTCGGCGATGCCGAACGCGATCGGCACCTGTTCCAGGAAGGGCGGGTCGGGCAGTGCGGTGCCGGCCGCACGCCAATAGCCGGCCACCTCGAATTCCAGCCGGTAGCGGCCGGGTTGCAACGTGAGTGCGGCCAGTTCGGGGCAGCGCCCGTCCTGGTTGGTGACCCCGTCGAAGTGCAGCGTGGCGCCGGCGAACAGGCGCAAGGCGATGCCGGCGGCGGGGCGGCCGGTGGCCGTATCCAGCACGTGGGTGGAGAGCGTGCTCATGCCACCGCCTGGGTCGGTTGCGGCCATTGGCCGACGAACTCGGGCTGGTCGTAAGCCAGATAGCTGTCGACGATGGCCTGGCGGTCGTCCAGGAACAGCTGGTCGGCCACCGCGCGGGCCAGCCGCGGCAGCGCGACCTTGAGCCCGGACAGCGCCGCCGCCGACGGGCCGTGGTTGATCAGCGCCGAATAGTTGAATGCGAACAAGCCGTGCAGCAGCGCGGCATCGTCGGGCGTGCGCGGCAGCAGTTCGAAGCCCGGGCCCAGGTAGGGGTGCGCATCCAGCACCGGATTGGCTTGGCCCGGAGGCGGCTGGTAGCGGTCGCCCCAGCAGGCGATGCGCCCGGACAGCGCGGCCAGTTCCGGGCGCAGTTGCGGGTCGGTGACCAGGCCGGTGGCAACGGCCAGAAAATCGAAGCGGTGCTCGCCCTGCGGCGTGCGCACCACCACCTCGCCATCGCGCTCGGCCACCTCCAGCCATGGCGCGCCCAGGTGCAGCGCGAAGCCGGCATGCGCGCAGGCGCGCTGGAAGGTGTCGTTGGTCGGCGGCTGGTTGTGTGCGAAGAAGCTGGCCATCATCCGGTACTTGTCCGCATCCGGCAGCGTCAGAAAGCGCGGAATGATGCCGGCCTGTTCCATGTGGCGGAATGGATTGATGCGCGGCAATGCGCTGCGGCGCACGAACACCTCGGCACTGGCGACGCCTTGATCCAGCGCGAAACAGGCGTTGTCGAACGCGGAGGCGCCACCGCCCAGGATGCCCACGCGCTTGCCGGCCAGCGCGGTGAAGTCGATGTGGCCGGAGGTATGCGCGTAGCGCTGTGCGGGCAGGGCGCGGCTGATCCAGTCCGGCACCATCCACTGGCCGCCGCCCTGGATACCGGTGGCCAGGATCAGCTTGCGCGTCAGCAGCGGCGCGCCCATCGCCAGATGCAGGCGGTGGATGCCTGGCGCCACGTCCGGCTCCACCCGCGCCAGCCGCGTGGCATTGCGCACCGGCAGGCGCAGCACCGCGCGGTACCAGCGCAGGTAGTCCATCCAGCTGCCGCGCGGGATCTTGTCCAGCGCGTCCCAGCCGGCGCCGCCGTGTTGTGCTTCCCACCAGGCGCGGAAGGTCAGCGACGGCACGCCCAGGTCGATCGAGGTGATCTGCTTGGGCGTGCGCAAGGTCTGCATGCGCGCGTAGGTCACCCACGGGCCTTCCTGCCCGGCTGGGTTCTCATCGATGACCAGCAGGTTGTGCACGCGCTCGCGCTGCAGTGCGAAAGCCGCGCCCAGGCCGCTCTGGCCGGCGCCGACGATGACCACGTCGTACACGTGCCCGGCCGGATGCACGCGCGGCTGTACCCAGGCATCGCCGCCGTGGGCCAGGCGTTGCAGGTCGTGGTGGAGCTCGCGTTCGAGTTGGGCCAGGCTCATGGCAGTGCCTCCAGGCGCAGTTGCACGATCTTGCCGATCTCGGCGAGGGCGGTGGACAGTTCTTCGCTGCGCGAGGCATCCAGCCGGCGTTCCAGCGCGGCGAGGATGCCGGCCTTGTCGTGCAGCCGTACGCAGATCACGAACGGAAATCCGAAGCGATGGCGATAGGCCTGATTGAGCGCGTGGAAGCGCTTGAATTCGGCTTCGCTGAGCCGGTCCAATCCGGCCGAGGCCTGCTCGGCGGCCGACGCGGCGGTGAGCGTGCGGTCGATCGCCGCCTTGCCCGCCAGCTCCGGATGCGCGCGGATCAACGCAACCTGGTCTTCCTGCGACGCGTCGAACACCACCTGCATCAGCCCGCGGTACACATCGGCGAACGGGCGCCGCCGCGCAGCGCGTTCGACCACCCACGGCGAATGCTCGAACAGCTCGCGATAGCGCGCCACGAAGGCGGCATCGTCCAGCACACTGTCGTCGATCACGCTCATGCATGCGTCCCCTGCAGCGAGACATGCGCGGCCACCACTTTCCAGCCGTCGGCAAAACGCACCCAGCTCTGGCTCTGGCGCCCGCGCGCGCTGCTGCCGTCGCGGATGAATTCTGCGTGCGTGGTGGCGAAGTCGTGGCCGAAGCCATGCACCTGCACATGCACAAGCCGGCGTTGCGGCGAGCCGCCGCGGCCGATGCGGAAGGCGCGGATCGCCTCGATGCCGTACAGCACCTCGCCCACGCCGTAGCGCACCGTGCCGGGTGCCGGGTGGAACAGCGCATCCATTGCGGCGATGTCGTCGTCCATCAGGGCCTGTTCGTAGGCATGGAAGGCGGCGGTCACTTGCGCGATCACCTCGGGCAGGTCGATGTCGGCGGTGTCGATGCTCATGCGGGATGGACCTGCAGCCAATGCCGCGCAATATCGATGCGGCGCGCAATCCAGGCATCGCCGCTGGCCAGCACATGATCGACGAAACGTGCCAGGGCCGCCGCGCGCGCCGGCTTGCCGACGATGCGCCCATGCAGGCCGACCGACAGCATGCGCCCGCCTTCGCTGCGCAGTTGCTCGAAGCCATCGCGCAGATAGCGGAAGAACGGCTCACCATCGGCAAAGCCGTTGTAGGCGACGAATTTCATGTCGTTGGCGTCCAGTGTGTACGGCACGATCAACTGCGCACGGCCGTGCCGGTGGTCGTAGTACGGCACATCGTCGGCGTAGCTGTCGGCGTCGTAGACAAAGCCGCCTTCCTCGGCGACCAGCCGCGCGGTGTTGGGGCTGGTGCGGCCCTGGTACCAGCCCAGTGGGCGGCTGCCGGCGGCGCGGGTGTGCACGGCGATGGCTTCGGCGATATGCGCACGCTCGGTGGCTTCATCCACATGCTGGTAATCGATCCAGCGCAGGCCGTGGCTGGCGATCTCCCAGTCGGCGGCCTGCATCGCGGCGACCGCTTCGGGATTGGAGGCCAGCGCGTGCGCCACGCCGAATACGGTCACCGGCACATTGCGCGCAGTGAACAACCGATGCAGCCGCCAGAAGCCGGCACGGCTGCCGTATTCGTACAGGCTCTCCATCGCCATGGCACGCGCACCGGGCTGCGCTTGCGTGCCGACCATCTCCGACAGGAAGGCTTCCGAGCCGGCATCGCCGTTGAGCACGCAGTTTTCCGCGCCCTCTTCGTAATTGATGACGAACTGCACCGCGATGCGCGCGCCACCGGGCCACTGCGCTGCAGGCGGGGTGGCGCCATAGCCGACCAGGTCGCGCGCCGTGTTCATGCCTGCGGCTCCGCGTGCCAGGCCGCCAGTGCGGCTTCCACCGCCAGCCCTGGTGTGCAGGCGTAGCCTTCGGCGCGCAGCACCGCTTCCAGTGCGGCCAGGGTGATCAGCACCTTGTGTTTCATCGCGTTGTAGCCCATCGCGCCGATGCGCCAGATCCTGCCCTGCAGCGGCCCGAACGCGGTGCCGATCTCGATCTCGAAATCCTCGCGCATGCGCCGGCGCACCGCATCGCTGTCGATGCCGTGCGGAATCACCACGCCGGTGACATTGGTCATGCGGTGCGCATCATCGCCGAACACCTCCAGCCCCAGCGCGCGGATGCCGGCACTCACCGCACGCCCGGCGGCAGCGTGGCGGGCGAAGCGGGCGTCCAGGCCTTCCTGCAGCGCCACGCGTGCGCATTCGCGCGCGCCGTACAACATGGTGGTGGCTTCGGTGTGGTGGTTGAGGCGTTTGTCCGACCAGTAATCCATGATCATCGCCAGATCGAAATAATTCGAGGCGATGCGCGGCCCGCTGCCGTTGACGATGTCCTCGCGTACGATGCCGCGCTCGACATGGCGACGCGCGAAGATCGCCTCGGCCGCCGCGTCGGAGACGGTGATCGGCGCCGAGCCGGACGGCCCGCCCAGGCATTTCTGCAGGCCGCCGGTGACCACGTCCACGTCCCAGCGATCGCTGGCGATGGGCATGCCGCCGATGGTGGCGGTGGCATCCACGTAACTCAGCGCGCCGGCCGCGCGGCACAGCGCGCCGAGGCCATCCAGCGGCTGGGCCATGGTGGTGGAGGTGTCGCCGTGCACGGTAGCGACCAATTTGGGTGCCACGCGTTCGATCGCCTCGGCGATTGCAGCAAGCGGCACCACTTCGCCCCAGGGCGCATCCACGGTGTGCACATCGGCACCGAGCCGGCCCAGGATCTCGGTAAGCAGCAGGCCGAAGCGGCCGAAGTTGATCACCAGCACGCGGTCGCCCGGGCTGACCAGCGACACCAGCGCCGCTTCGATGCCGGCGCGCGCGGTGCCGTCGACCAGAAACGTCCAGCGATTCTCGGTACCGAACAGCGGCCGGTACAGCGCCATCACCTCGTTCATGTAGGTGGTCATTTCCGGATCGAACTGGCCGAGCAGATCGGCGGCCATCGCACGCAGCACGCGCGGATGCGCATTGACCGGGCCCGGGCCCATCAACAGCCGTTGCGGGGGATCGAGCTCGCCGAAGGTGTGCAGGTGACGCAGATCAGGTGACAAGAGGATCTCCCAGGTGTTCGATGAAGTGGCGCATGACCGCCAGTGCGAGTTCGGCATCGGCCGGGGCCACGTGTTCGTCCGGATGATGGCTGATGCCGCCGGCGCAGCGCACGAACAGCATCGCGGTGGGGCAGAGCGCGGCCATCACCATCGCATCGTGGCCGGCGCCGGACACCAACTGGCGCGGCGCGACGCCTTGTGCGGCGACTGCGTGTTGCAGACGGGTCATCAATGCCGGTGCGCAGGGGCTGGCGGCCAGCGTCTGCAACGGGTCGATGGCGATGGCGATGTTGCGGGTTTTGCTGATACGGGCCAGGGCGCGTTCGATCTCCAACACTGCCGCATCGCGCGTTGCATCGTCGCCGGCGCGCACGTCCAGCGTGCAGTCCACCCGGCCGGGCACCACGTTGGTGGCACCGGGTGCGACCTGCAGCTTGCCGACCGTGGCGACCAGGTCGTCGCTGCCGGCGCGTGCAATCCCTTCGATGGCCAGCAAGGCCTCGGCAGCGGCGCTCAATGCATCGCGACGCAAGGCCATGGTGGTGGTGCCGGCGTGGCCGGCGCGGCCGTCGAAGCGCAGGGCAAAGCGCCGCTGCGCGGCGATCGCGGTGACGATGCCGAGCGGCAGGCCTTCGGC
Source organism: Xanthomonas arboricola pv. juglandis (assembly GCF_001013475.1). GTDB lineage: Bacteria > Pseudomonadota > Gammaproteobacteria > Xanthomonadales > Xanthomonadaceae > Xanthomonas > Xanthomonas arboricola. Next base: position 517,464 of record NZ_JZEF01000002.1, read on the forward strand.
TTCCAGCACCGGGCCTTGTTCGATGTGGGTTTCCAGATAGGCCAGCAGGCTGCCGGGCGCACGTGCGGCGTGTTGTATGTGCGCGATGTCCAGGCCCCACTCGGCCAACGCGCTGGCCACGTCGGTGCCGGCCGCGTCGGTGACCGCCAGCGTGGCGGGGTCGAGCGTGCCGGCGACTGCGCGGCTGCAGAACATCGAGGCAGGAAAGCGCGACCCTTCCTCGTCGCCGAAGGCGATCACCTCGATCGCGAACGGCAGGCGCCGGCCCTGGGCATGCAGCGCGGCGACGCATTCGATGCCGAGCAGGATGCCGAGCGGGCCGTCATAACGCCCGGCATCGCGCACGCTGTCCAGGTGGCTGCCGATCAGCAGCGCCGGTGCGTCGGCATGCGCGCCTTCGTAACGCCCGATCAGGTTGGCCGCTGCGTCCAGACGCACCTGCATGCCGGCCTGGCGCATCCATTCGCCCACCTGTGCGACGGCGGCGCGATGCGCTGGGCTGAGCCAGGCGCGGAACAGCCCGCCGGGTGTGTCGCTGTAGGGCGGAACACCCAGGGCGTCGCAGCGGTCGACCGCGCGCGCGCCCGAGCTTTGGACGGGTGAGCTGCGTTGCGCGCTCAGCATGGGGTGCCGTGCAGGGGTGTTGTTTTAACGCAGCTGCCAGGACCGCGATGCGACAGGGACTGATGCATGGAGCCTCCGCAGGCGGTGTGGAAAGGGGGGCGGATATCGCCGACGTTGATCGCCTCGCAGCAATGGCATCAGGTGCTTGCGCGGCAAGCGGCGGCCGTCGAATCGACTATACGAACCGCCCCCGTCACCCCAAAGCAGTTTTTTTAGGGCTGGGCGTTGCAAAAAATGCGACGGGCGGCTTGTGGCCCGTTTTGTTCCTTCTCCCGCCGGGAGCAGGTTCCAGCAGGGCGGATGCGGGTGCGGCAGCATCAAGGTAGCTGAGCAGCCGTACCCTCACCCCAGCCCCTCTCCCGCAGGAGAGGGGCTTTGGAATTCCTTTTCCACCGGCTGCTACAGTCATGCGGATTCCATGAAAGAGATTCACCAATGGCGCGCGACAACTTCAAGGACCTGCTGGCGCTGATCGCCATCGTTCGCGAGGGCAGCTTTACCCGCGCCGCCGCCAAGCTGGGCGTTTCGCAGTCGGCGCTGAGTCATACCATTCGCGGGCTGGAAGCGACGCTGGGTCTGCGCCTGCTGACCCGCACCACACGCAGCGTGGCGCCCACCGAAGCCGGCGAGCGGCTGATCCAGACGGTGGCGCCGCGCTTTGCCGAAATCGAAGAGGCGCTGTCTGCGCTCGGCGAAATGCGCGACACACCCGCAGGCACCGTGCGCATCACCGCCACCGACTACGCTGCGCGCGCGATCCTGTGGCCCAAGCTGTCCAGGCTGCTGCGCGACTACCCAGAGATCAAGGTCGAGATCGTGGTCGACAACGGCCTGACCGACATCGTCGCCGACCGTTACGACCTGGGCGTACGGCTGGGCGACCAAGTCGAAAAGGACATGATCGCCGCGCGTATCGCGCCGGACATGCGCATGGCCATCGTCGCCGCGCCGTCCTATTTCGCGCGTCGGCCCATCCCCAAGACGCCGCAGGATCTCACCGCGCACAGCTGCATCAACCTGCGCATGAAGACCGCCGGTGGCATCTACGCCTGGGAGCTGGAAAAGGACGGCCGCGAAGTCATCGTGCGCGTGGATGGCCAGCTGACCTTCAACGGCACCTACGAAGCGCTGGACGCGGCGGTGGATGGCTTCGGCATCGCGTTCGTGCAGGAGGACCTGGCGCGCCCGCATATCAAGGCCGGACGGCTGCGCTGGGTGATGAAGGACTGGTCGCCGACCTGGCCGGGCTTGCACGCGTTCTATCCCAGCCGTCGCCATTCCTCGTCCGCCTTCAACCTCGTCGTGGATGCGCTGCGTTACAAGGGTTGAGGGTCCGCGCCAGGGAGAGGCGCTCGACGCAGGCAAGTGGTTGATGAGCGGGCTTCATAAGCCCGTGCGCATCCACCATCTTTATCGCTGCCCACTGCCTGCGTAAGCTGCAGCACATCCAGACACGCGCACGCCCGAGCCGCAGCATCCGTTGCTGCATTGCGCCCGTCGTGCGTCGCTGCGGTGGCAGGTCGATGCAGTGCATCGCTGCCTGCGGCGCATCCCTTCCGAACACCAGGTTCGCTATCGAGCGCGGCGTCAGCGCGCTTGCGTCGTGGCGTTCGTCTCGCATCCCACTTCGCACAAAGGCCCCACATGCAAGCCAGTTCGCTCGCTACCGATCCATCCTCGCGCGCCGCAGCCGTCGCAACCCGCCAGACCTGGAGCGCGGTCGGCTCGATGTCGCTCTGCGTTGCGCTGCTGATCGCCTCCGAGTTCATGCCGGTCAGCCTGCTCACGCCGATCGCCGCCGATCTGCACGCCAGTGCCGGCATGGCCGGCCAGGCGATCTCGATCTCCGGCCTGTTCGCGGTGGTCGCCAGCCTGCTGATCGCACCGCTGTCGTCGCGCTTCAACCGGCGCCATGTGTTGATCGCCCTGACCGGGGTGATGCTGTTGTCGCTGCTGTTGATCGCCAATGCGCACAGCTTCGGCATGTTGATGGTGGCGCGCGCGTTGCTCGGCATCACCATCGGCGGCTTCTGGGCATTGTCCACTGCCACGGTGATGCGCATCATGCCCGAGCATGCGGTGCCCAAGGCCTTGGGCATCATATTTATCGGTAACGCAGTCGCTGCTGCATTCGCCGCGCCATTGGGCAGCTATCTGGGCGCCACCATCGGCTGGCGCGGGGTGTTCTGGGGCATGTTGCCGTTGGTGGCGCTGACCATCCTCTGGCAATGGCGCAGCCTGCCATCGATGCCTGCGCAAGGCACAACTTCGCTGGGTGGCATCGTCACCTTGTTGAAGCGTCGCTATGTGGCACGCGCCATGCTCGCGGTGATGCTCGGATTTGCCGGTGCGTTTTCTGCGTTCACCTACTTCCGCCCGTTTCTGGAAACCGTTGCGCAGGTCGATGTGTCGCAACTGTCGTTGCTGCTGCTCGGCCTGGGCCTGGCCGGATTCGTCGGTACCTATGCCGCCACCGCGTTGGTGCCGAAGCGCTTGTTCACCCTGCTCAGCGTGCTGCCGGTCGCGCTGGGTGTGGCGACCATCAGCATGCTGCTGGCCGGTCACTTGGTGTGGGCCGTGGCCGTGGCGATGATTGCCTGGGGCACGCTCAACTCGGCGATGCCGGTGGCCTGGTCCACCTGGTTGAGCCGCTGCGTCAAGGACGCACCGGAAAGCGGCGGCGGCCTGATGGTTGCCGCAATCCAGCTCTCCATCATGCTGGGCGGGGCCGCAGGCGGCGTGCTGCTGGATCATGTGTCGATCGGTGCCACCTTTGTCGGTGCCAGCGTGTTGCTGCTGGCCGCGTCACTGGTTGCAGGGCGTGGCGATCGTTTACAGCCGTGAGGGATGGTGATGAAAATCCAGATCCTGGCGCAGGGCATCCACACAGTAGTCGACAAACGTGCGTACCTTGGATGAGCTGCGACGGCCTTCCACGTAGACCACGTGCACCGGCTCCGGTGCGATTTCGAACGTGTCGAGGATGCAGGTGAGCTTGCCGCTCTGAAGGTGTTCGCGTATCTGGTAAGCCGGCACCTGCGTTAGTCCCCAACCCTGTACTGCGGCGGTGATGGCGGCATTGAACGAGGTCACGCTCAGCCGCGAGGCGACATCGACCAGATGCTCGCACCCATCGATGCGGAACGGCCACTTGGGTGGGTGCTCGGACGGTGCGGTGGAGATGGTGGCGTGCTGCGGCAGATCGTCCGGCTGCTGCGGAGTACCGTGTGCTGCCAGATAGCCGGGCGAGGCGCAGACCATGCGACGCACGCTGCCGACCGGGATCGCGGTCAGCGATGAGTCCGGCAGGGCGCCAATGCGCACGGCGACATCGATGCCTTCGTCCAGTAGCGGCAGCACGCGGTCGACCAGGATGGCGCGCGCAGTCATCGACGGATATTCGCTGAGAAAGCGCGTCACCACCGGGGTGACATGCAATGCGCCGAACATCTGCGGCGCCGTCACCGTCAGCAAGCCGCTGGGAAGTGCGTGCAAGCCGGCCGCCCTGTTTTCGACATCCTCCAAATCGGCAAGCAGGCGCCGGCAGTCGATGGCGTACTGCTGCCCGGCCACGGTAAGCCGCATCTTGCGCGTGCTGCGCATGACCAGCAGCACGCCCAGGCGGCTTTCCAGCTGCGCGACGGTGCGGGTGACCGTTGCGGTGGAAATGCCAAGACGCCGCGCAACGCCGGCAAAGTTTGCCTGCCCTGCCAATGCGGCAAACAGCGTCATTTCCTGAATGCGGTCCACGTGCGTCTCAGAGATGGATGTGCCAGCAGCCTAACAGCCTGCCGATGCACCTCGCGCGACACACCACGACTTGGCGATCGCACGCGGTTGCGCACCTGCGCGCAGCATTGCAGCAACGGCAATGGTGAATTGACCTCCCTGGTGGTTCCCGGCATCTGCCTGCGCACCTAGCATGGCCGCCACTTCGTCGATCCGGGATTTCCATGAAGCATTCCGATGCGCCCAGCGCGGACAACATCGCTCACGCCAGCACAGATATCGGTCGTCGCAACCTGCTGCGGGCGTCGTGCATAGGCACCGCATTCGCACTGAGCGCCGGTGCGCTCGACGCCGCCGACCTTTCCAGCACCACGATTGCACTCAAAGAGGACACCATGCCGAACGATGAAGCATTCCGCGTCAGCTTCCACACGCAACAGGTCGGCGATATCGAGGTGTTCTATCGCCAGGCCGGGCGCAAGGATGCGCCGGTGCTGTTGCTGCTGCACGGCTTCCCCAGTGCCAGCCATATGTTCCGCGATCTGATGCCGCTGCTGGCAAGCCAGTACCGCCTGATCGCGCCTGATCTGCCCGGCTTCGGCAACACCAAGGCGCCACCGCGCGGGCAGTTCGACTACACGTTCGACAATCTGTACAAAGTCATCGAAGGCTTCACCGAGGCATTGGGACTGGCCAGCTACAGCGTGTACGTGTTCGATTACGGCGCGCCGGTGGGCTTTCGCCTGGCTGCGGCAAACCCGCACAAGGTGAGCGCCATCATCAGCCAGAACGGCAACGCCTATCTGGAGGGTTTCAGCGACCAGTGGGGCCCGTGGCAGGCGTACTGGCGTGAGCCGACTGCAGCCAACCGCGACGCCTGCCGTGACTCGCTGTCGCCGCAGACCATTCGCGACTGGCAGTACGCGACCGGTGCCGACCCGAGCAGGCTGTCGCCCGATGGCTACACCCTGGATATCGCGTACATGGCCCGCCCGGGCGCCGAAGAGATCCAGCTGGATATGATTCTCGACTACCGCAGCAATGTGGCGGCCTATCCCAGCTTCCACGCGTATTTCCGCACCCATCAGCCGCCACTGCTGGCGGTATGGGGCAGGCACGATCCCGCCTTCATCCCGCCGGGTGCGCAGGCCTATCGCAAGGATCTGCCGAACGCCGAAGTGCATCTGCTGGATGCCGGACACTTCGCGCTGGAGACGCATGCGGTCGAGATTGCACAGTACATCCGCGATTTTCTGGGACGCGCGCTTGGCATGTCTTCGTAATCGCATGGCACGCGCCGGGAGCTGCAGCGTGTGACGCCGCCAACGCTCAGACCTGTCCTCACCGATGGTGCAGCTGGCCGACTCGGCAGTTGCTTTGTCGCGCGCTCGGCATGTGTCCTGTCACCCGGAGTGATCACCGACGTCACAGCTGAAGTGGCTTGATGCCAGTCGAGGTTGCTTTCGCGCCTCTCACTCGACCCCACCGCCGCTCGATATCCGGGGTGAATGACAGGCGCGCGTGGCCGGCGCAAGCAGGGTGATCGGTCGGTTGTGTGTGCGCATGGGCAAGCCTGCTGCAGCTGTAGGTCTCCCGCACCGATCGGGCCTGCGCATAGGGTGCAGCGTTGTTTCATCGTTCATTACTAAAGTTTTAGCGACGCTTGCCGCTGTATCAATGGGGCATCCCGACCCTTGCAGAATGAAGTCAGTCGATGGTCATGAAAAGTTTTAGCGACGCTTGCCGCTGTATCAATGGGGCATCCCGACCCTTGCAGAATGAAGTCAGTCGATGGTCATGATGCGACCATGGGTGCGAATCTCTCGGCTCGGCTTCTTACTTGGCGCGGTGGTGCTGTCGATGTCGCCAAGTCTTGCCGCCGGGGAGCAAGCTGCGGCAGCGCCTGCGCGCGGCGATGTGCTGGTTCGGGTGATGGCGCTCGATGTCACGGTGGCGCACATCGACTCGACGATCCCCTCCATCGGCGGCAAGGTCAATACGCCCGACAAGCTCGTTCCAGGTGCAGACCTGAGCTATTTCATAACCGACCACTGGGCAGTGGAAGGACAAGGCGGGCCGTTCGTCCGCGTCTACCGGGTGAGGCAGTCGCTTATCGGCGATTTCGACGTAGGCCGCATCCATACGAGAGCCGTCTCGCTGGTGCTCCAGTATCACTTGCGCCCGTCTGCCAAGCTCAAGCCCTATCTGGGGTTGGGCCTCAACTACGCTTGGTCAGGCGATGTCGAACCCGCAGCAGGCATCCCGGATTTCAAGGTTTCAGACATCACCAGCGGCATCGCCAGTCTGGGGGTGGATTACCGCGTGACTGATCGCTGGTTTCTCAGTGGCAGTGTGCGCTACCTGCTCAGCCCCACTTATCAATTCCGCGGGCACGGTTTCAACGCCACCGTCAAACTCGACACCTTGGTGGTCGGGGCCGGAATCGGATACCGGTTTTGACGCATGAACTGGGTTCGGACACTGAAGCGAGTATTGCGCCTGGCGTGTCACCCGCGTTTCGAAGAGTAAGGCGATCGTTCATGCTCGACATCAAAACCCTCTATTTCAGCAGCGCGCTGGGCCGTGCCGCCTTTCTGGTGATCTTCCTTGTCACCTTGCTGGGCCAGCCCAGAGCACGTTATTTGCACCATTGGACTGCGGCGTTGCTGGCTTCCACCCTGGCCTCGCTGATCATTATCAACTATCACGCCAGCGTGGTGCTCCCGCCCTTGCCGGCGTTGATCATCTACACACTGTTCCTTTTGAGTCTGGTCGGGTCCTGGAGCGGCGTGCGCCTGTTTTACGGGCGAGCACTGCCTGTGCTCCTGCTTATCCTACTGACCTCGGTGCCGGCGATAGCCTACGTCGTGGCCCTTGCCGTGGGTGTCCCCAACCGGTTTGCGCTGCCTATCATCTTCCTCAGTGCTGCCTTCTCGGCGGGCATGGTGCTGGTTGAGATCGTCAACGCGCCTGACCGCCGATTGATCTCTCAGTACGTGGTCGGGTTTGGGTTCGCCTGCTACTTCCTCGTGCTGCTCTTGCCGGCGTTGCTGATCCCCTTCGGCCTGATTCCGGCCGACGTCAGCCACAGCGGGCAGGTGCCGATGATCTTTGATCAAGTCAGCAGCATCCTGGTCTATTTTGGTTACATCGCCATGGCGGGTGAGCGCGCCAACCTCGGTTTCCAGCGCCTGGCCGAGAGCGATCCGCTGACCGATCTGTCCAACCGGCGCGGCGGCCGTCAGCTGTTGGAACAACTGCACCTGCGGTTGTCCCAGGGTGCGTCATGCAGCGTGGTGATCGGTGATATCGACCATTTCAAGGACATCAACGACACGCTGGGGCACGATGCCGGCGACACCGTGCTGATTGCACTGGCAGAGCGGCTCAAGAGCAGCCTGCGCAACCGCGACAGGGCGGTGCGCTGGGGCGGGGAAGAGTTTTTGATCGTTCTACCCGACACCGGCATCGATGAAGCTGAACTATTCGCCGAGCGCCTGCGCGTGCTGATCGAGAGCGTTCCATTCGATGTCGATCAGCAGCAACTCACCGTCACCCTGAGCCTGGGTGCGGCCGAAATGGTGCCGGCCGACCCGAGCTTCGAGTCGGTCATCCTGCGTGCGGACCAGGCGCTCTATCGCGCCAAGCACGAGGGACGCAACCGGGTCTGCCGGTTTTGACACGTCTCGCACTCGATGGGGGGATTGGCACCTGATGCATGCTGTGAGATGAGAGCACCTCACAGCGCATCGGCCGGTACCGGCTTGTTACTCCGATGAAAGCAAGCCAAGGGTGAAGCCGGACACGGCATTGACCTTGCCGCGCCAGAGCACGCCACGGTTGCTGGGCAGGGGCTGGCCGCCGGGCGAGAAGCAACGCGAGTCGATCAGGTGAATGAACTGCGGCGGCCGGCTGCTTTGCGCATCTTCCTCGGTGTCGTAGATGCTGGCGTGGCTGGCAAACGCACGACGGATGTCCTCTTTTTCCTCGGCATCGCCGGGGTAGGCGGCAGAGAATTCCTGCGCAAACGCCTCGAAGTACTGCTTGCCGCTGACCAGCTGGCCGGACACGATGATGCCCTCGACAAACAGCGTGATGCCGAACTGCACGTTTGAGCTGTTGACGGTTGCGACCAGCTTCTGCAGATACCAGTCCAGGCTCTGGCCGTCGAACGCCAGCTTGACGTCTTCCAGGCTGGGTTGGTTGTCTTCTTGCTCTGTCATGTGGCTCTCCTTGGTGGAAGGGTTGATGCGTCTGTCGAAATAAGCGCGGCGAAGTAGCTACCCATCGCCATGCATGCCCAAGAAAGCAGGTACGTCCTGTCCAGTGATCGGCGTGGTTGAGTCCGCCATCGTCGCCTTGGAGAGCATGCCCAGAGTCTATGACATGTTCACCTTGTCGGCTTGCGACTGGCTGGAGTCTCGGTCCTAAGTGCTAGCCGGTGCTGGAGTGCAAGCGGACGCTATGAGCTGATCGCTTGATTGGTTGCCAGCGATGTCCGTCCGTCACCACGCAGGCGCAGCAAGCATCACCACGCCCCAACCATCACCACCCAGCCACCGCACCATCGGATCGCGGATCGCTTGCCCCGCTGATCACGCCATCCACCTCGCGCACCAGCGCGCCTGCGTGTCCCATCACCGAGCTGTAGGCGGGCAACAAGTCCACCGCATGCCCGGCATCGCGCAGTGCCTGCACCAGCGCCGGATCGAAGCGGTCTTCCAGCTTGAGTGACGTGCTCTCTTCGCCCCAGGTGCGTCCCAATAACCAGCGTGGTGCGGTGATGGCCTGTTGCAGCGGCACGCCGAAACGCGCGTAGCGGGAGAAGATCGCCGCCTGGGTCTGTGGTTGGCCTTCGCCACCCATGGTGCCGTAGGCCATGACGCGGCCGTCGTCGAAGGTGGCCAGCGCCGGGTTGAGGGTGTGGAAGGGTTTACGGCCCGGGGCGAGTGCGTTCCAGCCGTCGGGGGCGAGGCGGAAACTGCAGCCGCGGTTTTGCCAGGTGATGCCGGTGCGCGGCAGCACCAGGCCGGAGCCGAATTCGAAATAGGTGGACTGGATGCAGCTGACCGCGCGGCCGTGCGCGTCGATGGCGCCGAGCCAGACGGTGTCGCCGGCCTGCGAGGGCTGCGGCCAGCGCAGTGCGCTGTGCATGTCGATGCGTGCGGCGAGCGCATCCAGTGCGGCACTGTCATCGAGCAGCGCCTGTGCGTCCAGCGTCATCCAGTCGGGGTCGCCGAGGTGTGCGTCGCGGATCAGGAAGGCCTGTTTGCTGGCTTCGATCAGGCCGTGGAGGTGCGCATAGCTGTCGGGCTGTTCGACCTGCAGGCGATCGAACAGGGCAAGGATCAGCAGCGAGGCCAGGCCTTGCGTGGGCGGTGCGTGGTTGTAGAGGCGCGCACCACGAATGGCGACCGAGAGCGGTACGCTGGCGTCGGCACGGTGGCTAGCAAGATCGTGCGCGCGTAGCGGGCTGCCGAGCGCCTGCAGGTCGGCGGCGATATCGTCGGCCAGTGCGCCGCGATAGAAACTGTCCAGGCCCTGGTCGGCCAGCCGTTGCAGGGTGTGTGCGAGCTGCGTTTGATGCAGCAGTGCGCCTTCGTGCAGCGGCGTGCCGCGTGGTTCGAAGATGTCCGCGTAGGCACCGGGTTGCACGCGCAGTTCGGCACCCTTGCTGGTGGCGATGTGCGCGCCGCCCAACGTCACCGGCACGCCGGCGCTGGCGTGGTGGATGGCGTCCTGCAACAAGCGCTGCAGCGACAGGCTGCCGCCTGCGTGCTGCAGCGCGAGCGCCCAGCCGGAGACGGTGCCGGCGACGGTATTGGCCGCGCCCGGGCCGCGCCACGGAATGCTGCTGTGGCCGCGATAGAACTCCAGTGTTGCAGCCTGTGCGGCACGGCCGCAGGCGTCGATGGCGTGCACGCGGCCGTCGGGGTCGTGGATCAGCCAGAAGCCGTCGCCACCGATACCGGTCATGTGCGGGTAGACCACGGCCAGGCAGGCGGCGGTGGCGACGGCGGCTTCAATGGCATTGCCGCCGTCGCGCAGCACATCGCGCCCGGCCTGTGCGGCCAGATGATGCGGGGCCACGACCATGCCGCGGCGTGCGCGCAAGGTGTGCAGCATCAGCGCGTCTCCGCCGGTGGGCTGAAGGCCAGCAGTCCGTCGCGTTCGAGTTGCGCGGCTAGCGCGAACAGGCGGTCTTCGCGGCCGGGTGCGGCAATCAGCTGCACGCCCAACGGCAGGCGACCGGGGCGCGGCAACGGCGCGGCCAGCACCGGGCAGGCGGCCAGGCCGAGCGGCTGGGTGAAGATCCCCAGGTTGGCGCGTGCGGACACCGGTAGGCCGTCGATCTGGATGGTGTCCTGGTCGATGCGCGGTGCCACGCAGGGTGTGGCCGGCGCGATCAACACATCCACCTCGTCCCAGAGCCGTTGCATGGCGGCGCCGAACCACTGCGCGAAGCGGTGCGCATCGGCCACCGCGCTGGCGGGCAGCTGCAGGCCGGCGAGCAGGCGGTCGCGGGTGGCCGGGTCGAACCGCTCGGCCTGCGTGCTCAGGCCGGCGCGATGGCGGTGGCCGCCCTCGGCGGCGGTGAGCACGAAGGCGGCGGCGCGGGCGCGTTCTGCTTCGGGTAATTCGATGAGGGTGCTGCTGTTGCAGGCGGTGAGCAATGCGCTAAGGCCGGCATCCAGTTCGGGATCGAGATTGCGCTGGAACCAGCCGCCCAGCCGGGCGATGCGCAAACTGCCGGCATTGCACGAAGCCAGCGGCTGACCGAGCATGACTTCATGGACGCGGCGCAGGTCGGCGATGGAGCTGGCGAACGGGCCGACCACATCCAGCGCATCGACGAAGCCGAACACGCCATCCAGCGGCAACGCGCCGTGCGTGGGGCGCAGGCCATACACGCCGCATAGCGCGGCCGGGACGCGGATGGAGCCGTTGGTGTCCGAGCCCAGCGCGAACGGCACCAGCCCGGCGGCCACCGCGGCGGCCGAGCCGCCCGACGAGCCACCGGCCAGATGACGGTGATCGTGCGGGTTGGCGGTGGTGCCGTAGTGCGCGTTGACGGTGGCGAAGCCGTAGGCGAATTCGTCCATGTTGGCGGTGCCGACCAGCACCGCGCCGGCGTCGCTCAGCCGTTGCACCACGGCCGCATCGCGGCTGGCGGGCGCGCACTGCGCGCGCATGACGGCGCCAGCGGTGGTGACCTGGCCAGCGACGTCGAACAGATCCTTGACCACGAACGGCACGCCGGCCAACGCACCGCCGTCGCTGCCGCCGGCCAGCGCGGCCTGCACGCGCGCGGCATCGGCGGCGGCGCGTGCGGGCAGCAGGCGGGTGATCGCGCGCAGGCTGTCGTTGGCCTGGTTGATGCGCGTGAGCGTCTGCGTGGCAAGGCGTGCAGCCAGGCTGGGCTGGCTGCGCGTGGTGCTGACGATGGAGGCGATCAGCCCGCGCGGCGTGGTGGTGTCCGGTGCGGCGGGGCGCGGCGCGTTGAAGCTGGCGAGCAGCTGCGCGTGGCCACGCAGGACCTCGGTATTGCGATCGATGCCGGCCTGCCACTGCGCTGGGAGTTGCATGGGGTCACCTGGTTGGAAGCGGGGATTCGCTCGTTGGGAGTCGGGATTGGGATGCCGCGGCCTCATCCGCGCCTCGGGCAGCTTCTCCCGAGGGGACAAGGGGGAGCGGCAGGCCGACTGCTGGTGGTTGCTGCGCGGTGAGATGGTCTACCAGCAGCTGTTCGAACGCTTCGATATCCACCGCGTGCACCACGGTCTGCGCCTGCTCGCCCAGGCCCGGTTGATAACCGGGTGCCCACGACAGGATGTCGCCGTAGCCGGCATCGAAGGCGGTGTTGGTATCGACGTAGAGCCTCTCGGTCCGTGTCGCCAGTTCGGGCCGCAGCCATACCGCGGTGGCCAGCTCGTCCCACATCGGAAAGCCCGGTTCGCGGCGGCGCAAGGCATGGCCGATGCGGGTATCGGCCGCGCTCATGCGCGCGAGCAGGTCGGGCGTGAGTTCGGTCGCGGTCGATGGATCCACCGGCACCATGGTGATCTTGCGCCAGGGGGCGCGCATGACGATGCTGGCCGCTTCCGGATCCCAGCGGATATTGAATTCGCGGCGTGGCGAGTTGACGAACTCGCGTGCGAACTGCTGCGCGCTGATGCTGTTGCGTTGCTGGCGCGGGTTGAGGCTGCCGCCCATGTAGACCAGCTCGCGCGCCAGCGTGGCGAAGGCCGGATCCAGCGATTGCGCAAGCGCCAGATTGGTCAACGGGCCGGTGGCAATGATGCTCACCTCGCCCGGATACTGGCGCACCATGCGCAGCATGAACAACGCGGCCGGCTCGTCGGACGCGCGCACCACGCTGGGATTGCCCAACGGCAGGTCGGGCACCACGTCGTGCGCGTGATAACGCGGCGCGCTTTGCACGGTGTCGCCATCCACCCAATGCCTGGTCCAGGCACCTTTCCAGACCAGCTTGCCGTAGAGCGCTTCCCAACGCTCGGTGGCCAGTTCGCTGTTGAGCAGCGGATGCACCGGGCCGGGCAGCACGGGGATGTCGGGGTGACCGGCCAATTCCAGCAGACGGCAGCTATGCGCCAGCACTTCGTCGCGCCAGATGTTGCCGCTGACGGCGCTGATGCCCAGCACCTCGACCTCGGGCGACTGCAACAGCAGCAGCTGCGCGGGTGTGAAGCCGTCGATGTCGTCTTCGAGAATGACGCGGCGTCTGGATGTGGTGGCGTGCGGGTCGGTCATTGCGTTTTTGTCGTGGAAGGTTGAAGGCATTGCAGCGGCGATGGATCGAGGGCGTTTGTAGGAGCGTGCCTGCGCGCGACGGGGCGTTACCGGTAAAGCCCGTTCGCGCTCTGGCGCGCTCCTACATTCAACAACGTGCGCTCGTACTGGGCCAGGTCGGTTTCCAGCTGCCATTGCAGCCGGGCCTTCTCGCTGCCCTGGCGGAATGCGCGACAGGCAGCATCATCGGTTTCGCGCTGCAACGCAGTGGCGCAGGCCTGCGCAGCGTTACCGTCGGCATCCCACAGGCTGGTGCCCGGCAGGAAGCTATAGGTGAGACCGTTGCGGGCGAGCTGTTTGAGCGTCGGGTAATCGATGCCCTGTTCCTGCATCGCGCGTTGATATTCGTGAGTCATGTCCGCGCGGGAGACGCCGGCATCGTCGGTGGACAGCACCACCGGCACGCCGGCGCGCAGATACATCGCCAGCGGATGTGCCGCGCCTTTGACGCCGAGGATCACATCGTTGCTGGTGAGGTTGATCTCCACCGCAACCTGCTGGCGGCGCATGCGCTGCAGCAGGCCGTCGGCGTCGTCTTCATAAGGCAGGTCCACGCCATGACCGATGCGGCGCGCACCGGCGTCCACCGCCTGGCGGATATGCGAGCGCAGTTGCGCCGGCGGCACCAGGCCCAGAGCCAGCTCGCCGGCGTGCAGGGACAGCGGCACGTCGGGGTAGCGCGCGGCAAAGAAGCGGAACATCGCCATGTGCCGCGCGTAATCGGCCAGCGCCACCGGGTTGTCTTCGGGCGCGACGATGTTCAACGCCACCGCGCGGCTGCCGCCGGCGGCGATCAGCGCATGCGCCAGCGCCATCTGCCCGAACACCATCGGCTGCGGCAACACGCGCAGCACGTAAGGCACGTAGCGGTAGGTGACCTGGCAGCCGGGACGTGCATCGGACTGGTCGCAGTGCAGCACGCGGCGCACCTGGGCATCGGTGTCGGCAAGCGCGCGTTGTGCGTCCTGTACCAGCGGCGGCAAGGAATCCTGCAAGGCGCGCAGGTTGGCTGCGTCGTCGTCGCCCTTCCAGGGCAAGGACTGCATCTGTCTGGCCGCCTCATCCATCTGCGGTGGGTTGGCGATGATTTCCACATAGGGCACGCGGTCGCGTGCGGCCTGTTCCAACACTGCGGCCACGGTGTCGGCAACGCGCGCGCGCACCACCGCGTCGAACTTGCCGAAGGTGCCGAAGAACTGATTGTGTCCGGTGGGTTGCGACGGGCTGGGCAGGAACTTGCGCATCGACAAGGCATCCACCACCCGTCCATACAGCGCGGCATTGCGTGTTGCCAGGCCGCGTGCCGGCTCCTGGCCGTTGCCACACGGCGGCGCGCGCAGGCTCAGGTCGTCCAGCTGCACGCAGGCGCCATCCTCGCTGGCCCACTGCAGGTAGTCCTCGGCATACACCGAACCGGACAGATGGTTATGCAGGTCGCCGCCCTTGGGCATCGCCTGCAGCCAGGCACGCAGCTGCGCAGGCTGATCGGCGGCGGTGCGCAGCAGCTGCGCCACCTGCTGCTCGCGTTGCTGTGCAGGGGTGGCTTGGCTGCGTGCCGGTGCGGCGGTGGGCAACAGCAGGCATAACGCCACAATCAGACTGCGATGAACGATGGACATGCGATGGAAAGCTCGAAAAGAACGGCAATGGCGCAATCACGCCGGTAGATGCGAAGCATGCCCTGCATGCGTGGTGCACGGCCAGCACTGGAGTGGTTTTTTGCTGGTGCTGAAGCTCGTATTGGTGGGCGGACGCCTGGGTGAGGTTGCAAGGCTCCTTGGTGCTACATGAGGCACCGCGCCACCATCAATGCCTGCGGATCGACAAGCGCTGCTTCGTCGCTTGCGAATCTCCCGCAGCGTCCTGCACATCGGCATGCCGGGCCTACTGCTGCACACCAGCGCAGCGCAGACAGGCGCGCTGCAGCGACCAGGCCGTTTCCGGCAGCGGGCACGCGATGTACGGGTGATGTGCTGCGGCTGCGTGCAGGTCATGACGATCGGCAGCACAACGCATCGTCATCTGCAGTGCCTAGCGATCGCATCGGCAGGACCATCGGCATGGTTGAATAGCCGCACTCGCAGCAGCGCTGCACAGGCATCTGCCGCGCACAGGCCGCCTCAAAGATCCAGCACCAGCCGCGACGAGCGGCTACGCGAACAGCACAGCGTGATCTGCCGGTTCTGCGCGCGTTCGCTGTCGCTGAGCACACTGTCGCGGTGATCGGGGGTGCCGGCCAGGACGCCGGTCAGGCAGGCGCCGCACATGCCCTGCTCGCAGGACAGCGGTACCTCGATGCCGGCGTCCAGCAGGGCGCTGGCGATGCTGCAGTCGGCCGGCACCTGCACCACGCGGCCGCTGGCGGCCAGCTCCACTTCGAAGGCGCTGTCGGCATCGTGGGCGATGCCGGGCTCGGCGGCGGCGAAGTGTTCGCGGTGCAGCTGCTCCGCCGTCCAGCCGTGCGCCCTGGCAAGCAGCGTGAAGTGGTCCATGAAGGCGGCCGGCCCGCACAGGTACAGCTGGTCGCGCGCACGCGCCTGGCCCAATTCTTCGGGCACATGCACGCGCGGGCTTTCGCCGCCATCGCTCAGATGCACCTGCACCTGGCCATGCGCGAAGCCCTGCTGCAGCCGCTGCCCGAACGCCACGTCGGCGTGCCGGCGGGCGTAATAGTGCAGCACGAAGGGTTCGCCGCGCGCTTCCAGCGCTTCGGCCATCGACAGCAGCGGGGTGATGCCGATGCCGGCGGCCAGCAGCACGTGGCGCTCGCCCGGATGCAGCGGAAACAGGTTGCGTGGTGTGGAGATGCGCAGGCGGTCGCCGGTGCTCAGCTGCTCGCACAGATGCCGCGAGCCGCCGCGCGAGGCGTCGGCCAGCTTCACGCACAGCAGGTAGTGGTCGCGCACATGCGGCGCGCTGGCGATCGAGTACTGGCGGATCATGCCGTCGGGCAGATGCAGGTCCACATGCGCGCCGGCCTCGAAGGCCGGCAATTCCGCGCCGACCGGCTCCAGCCGGATCGCGCGCTGGCGATGGCCCTGGTCGAAGACCTCGGCAACGCGGACCTCGTGCAACTGCATGGCGTGCTCCTTGGCGGTCAGCGCAGGAAGAAGTCGCTATAGCCCTTGCTGCGCAGGCCACGGCGATAGGCGATCGAGCTGCGGTCGGCCGGGATATGCACTTCCAACAGCGGGTCCAGCGGCAGGTATTCGGGGCGCTGCGCTTCGACCATGGCGCGGTCTTCCTCGAACACGCGCAGGTTGAAGGCGTGCACGTCCTCCACCGGCAGATGGGTGTCGAAGTTGCGCGCGATCGGCACCAGCAGGCGCGTCCTGTGCTTGGACACCGGGCTGGCCGCGTTCATGATTACCAGCCGCTTGCCCGGCACCGGGAAGTGGATGGTGAGGGTGGCGGTGAACGGCAGATGCACCTCGAAATGGCGCAGCCACTGGAAATCCGGGTCCACGTCCGGCAGCGGCATGTCCACCGAATAGTTGGCCACCGAGCTCAGGTAGTCGGCATTGAAGCCGGTCGGCGTCTCGGTGGTGGTGTAGGCCGGCACCTCGCGCTTGTCCGGCTGGGCAAAGGTGGCGGTGTGCACGAAGGCGAAATGCGCCACGTCAATGAAGCCCTCCAGCTGGCGCGCGGCACTGCCGCCGATGTCGAAGGCCGGGCAGACGATCTGCTGGAAGCCGTCCTCGTCCCAGCCAGGCATCGGTGGAATCTGCACCTCGGCCGCGCTGACGCCGGCCGGTTTGGCCAGGCACACCCAGATCAACCCGTAGCGCTCGGCCACCGCGTAGGTGTGCAGGCGCATCTTGGCCGGGATGTTCTGGCTGGGGCTGGCGGGGATGTGGTTGCAGCGCCCGCCCGAGCCGAAGCGCAGCCCGTGGTAGGCGCAGACCACGCCGCCGCCATCGGCGGTGCCCATGCTCAGCGGCACGCCGCGGTGCGGGCAGACATCGCGCGCGGCCACCAGTTCCTCGCCCAGCCGGTACAGCAACAGCGGCTCGTCCAGCAGGGTGGCCTTGAACGGCGCCTGCCCGACCTCGCTGCTCAGCGCCACCGCGTGCCAGTGCTGGGCCAGGCGCTGCCAGTCGGCGGCCTCGAAGGTGCAGTGCAGCGGCAGGGCGGGGACGGCGACATCCATGGGTCCAGTCTCTGGCGTAGGGCGGGAGCGGTGCCGGATTGACTCTAGGAAGCCGGGGGTGTGTTATCAAACATCGATTTTCAGCCAAGCCATTGCAAAAAATGCAACGCCAACCGAGCCCCGCCGCATGCTGACCTTTTCCCGCTTCACCCGTTACTTCATCGAAGTGGCCCGCTGCGGCAGCATCCGCAAGGCCTCCGACGTGCTGCACGTGTCGGCCTCGGCGATTGACCGGCAGATCCTCAAGGCCGAGGAAGAGCTGGGTGCGCAGCTGTTCGAACGCCTGCCGGGCCGGCTGCGGCTGACCGCCGCCGGCGAGCTGCTGCTGGTGGACGTGCGCGGCTGGGAGAAGGCCTACGCCCGCACGCTGGAGCGCTTCGACGAGCTCAAGGGGCTGCGCCGCGGGCATGTGGAGATCGCCATGATCGATGCGCTCAGCGAGGGCGTGGTGCCGGAAGCGGTGGCGGCGCTGGTGCAGGAGTACCCCGGCATCACCTTCAACCTGTCCACCGCGCGCAACCAGCGGGTGATGGAAATGGTGACCTCGGCCGATGTGGACATCGGCCTGCTGCTGGACCCGGTGAGCAGCGTGGACCTGGAGGTGCGCGCCTTTGCCGACATCCCGCTGGGGATTGCGATGCCGGTCGGCCACCCGCTCAGCACCCGCACCGAGCTGCAGCTGAGCGAAACGCTGGAACACCGCCTGCTGCTGCCGGCCGCTCCGCTGATCGTCGGCGAGCATGCCAAGGTGCTGTACCAGCGCCAGCATATCGACGTGAAGCGGCTGACCCACTGCAACGATGTGCGCACCCTGCGCGGGTTGGTGCGCGCCGGTGCCGGCGTGGGCCTGATGTCGTGGCTGGATGCCGCGCCGGATGTGGCCGATGGACGTCTGGCGTTCGTGCCGTTCCGCCGCCACCTGACCAAGCCGATGACGCTGGCACTGTGCGTGGCCCCGCAGCGGCAGCTGTCGCGCTCGGCGCTGCTGACGATCCAGGCGCTGGCGGCGAAGATCGATGCGATGGTGGTGCCGGTGGTGGGTTGAACCCCTTTCTCTCCTGGAAGAAGGGAGCACAGCCCCTCCCTGCGGGAGAGGGGTTGGGTTGGGGGACGGGGCGACGCCACATTGGGTGGTGGGTCATGCGAGGCTCCGCTCGCACCCGCATCCGGCGCTGCGCGCCAGCTTCTCCCGGCGGGGGAAGGGACGCGAAGCGCACACAACCCCCACTCGTTACACTTGCCCGGCTCTCCCCACACGACACCGCAATATGCAGTTGATCGATATCGGCGCCAACCTTACCCACGACTCCTTTGACCGCGACCGCGACGCCGTGCTGCAACGCGCACGCGACGCAGGCGTTGCGCAATTGGTGATCACCGGTGCCAGCCGCGAGCATTCGCCGCTGGCCTTGCAGCTGGCCCAGCAGCATCCCGGATTCCTCTACGCCACCGCCGGCGTGCACCCGCACCACGCAGTGGAGTTCACCGCCGAATGCGAGGCCGAAATGCGCACGCTGCAGGCGCACCCGCAGGTGGTGGCGGTGGGCGAATGCGGGCTGGATTATTTCCGCGATTTCGCCCCGCGTCCGGCCCAGCACAAGGCCTTCGAGCGCCAGCTGCAACTGGCTGCCGACAACGGCAAACCGCTGTTCCTGCATCAGCGCGAGGCGCACGACGATTTCCTGTCGATCATGCGCAGCTTCGATGGCCGGCTCGGCCCGGCGGTGGTGCATTGCTTCACCGGCACCCGCGAAGAACTGTTCGACTACCTGGACCGCGATTACTACATCGGCATCACCGGCTGGCTGTGCGACGAGCGCCGCGGCCTGCATCTGCGCGAGCTGGTACGCAACATCCCGGCCAACCGCTTGATGATCGAAACCGACGCGCCGTACCTGCTGCCGCGCACGCTCAAGCCGATGCCCAAGGACCGCCGCAACGAGCCGATGTTCCTGTCGCATATCGTCGAAGAACTCGCACGCGATCGTGGCGAGGAGGTGGCGCTGACCGCGGCCAACAGCACCGCGGCGGCGCGGGCGTTCTTCCGTCTGCCCGCGCCTGCAGCGGCGGCATGACCTGCGCGGCGTGGGCGATCACGCCGCCAGCAACTCCCAGCCCTGCGCATCGCGCAAGCGCAGCCCCGGTTGCGGTGCATCCACGCTGACCCGCACGCCGCTTGCCCACGGCAACTGCCGCTGCTGCGGAAACCAGCGCCGCGCCTGATCGACCACGATCAACAGGCCATCATCGTCGCCCAGCGCGGCAAAACCTTCGAGCGCCGGCGCAAACGGCCGCACGCCGAAGTGATGGGCGACGCTGCTGGTCACCACCGCGACATCGTTGCTGGGTAAGCCGATCTCGCTCACGCACAGCAACTCGTCGCCGTGGAACGCACCGTCGCCGGTGGCTACGTCCTGCACCGCCCGACGCGCGATCAACTCGAGTACCGCGCCGTCGGGGCCGGCGAAATACACCGATCGCGACTGCCATACGCCATCCAGTTGAAACTGCCGGCGGCCATGTGGATCGGCAAGCAGCTTGCTGCGCTCGCTGATCCACTGCGCAGCGGCGTCGAAGCGCGACGGCGCCACGTTGAACGCCAGATGCACGCTACCCACCGGCTGCTGCGCCTGCACGCACTCCAGGCTGCTCCAGCCGATGCGAATGCTGTTGCCGTGCTGCGGCAGCTGCAGTACCTCGCGATAGAAGCGCAGGCTGAGGTCGGGGTCCAGGCAGGGCAGCAACAGATGGCGAAGATGCATGGCGGGCGCAGGTGATGGAAGGTGCAGGCATTGAACGACCTCAATCGCGGTTGAGGTCAAGCGGTGTGCCTGGATGGTGTGCCCGGATTCGGCAGGGCAAGTGCGCGCGTCGGCAACGTGCATGCTGTCTGCAGCGAAGGCCCTGGCCGCGATGATGTCGCCAGGCAAGCAGCATTGCGGGCATGCGTGCTTCCACAGGATCAATGGCTTCGGGTGTGGCTGAGGGTGTGTGGATCAGATCTCGGCCCAAGAGAACCAGCGCCATCGCTGGTGGCAGGCAACCCAATCCAACATCTTTCCGCCTGGGCAGGTGTAGGAGCGCACTTGTGCGCGAGGGCGTTACCGGGAGAGCCACATCGCGCACAAGTGCGCTCCTACAACAACCGTGGTGCTGTCGGCTCAAGATCACCCTGGCTCACAGCACTTCCGCCAGGGCCAGCCTGGCCAGTGGCATCTGGCCTTCTGTTGGCAGGTAGGAGCGCACCTGTGCGCGAGGGCGTTACCGGTAGAGCCACATCGCGCACGGGTGCGCTCCTACAACAACCGTGGTGTTGTCGGCTCGAGATCAGCCGGGCTCACAGCACTTCCGCCAGTGCCCACAGATGCTGGACCAGCGGCGCGGTGTCCAGGGCGCCGGGCGCGACTGCCAGGGCCAGCCGGGCCAGCGGCATCTGGCCTTCGATATCCAGATAGCGCACGCCGGGCAGCTGCAGCTGCGCGGTGGAGGCGGGCACCACCGACACGCCCAGCTCGGCGGCGACCAGGTTGACGATGGACGACATCTGCGGCGCCTCCTGGGTGATGCGCAAGGTCACGCCGGATTGCCGGCAGGCGGCGAGGATCTCGTCGTACAGGCTGGACCCGAAGCTGCGCGGGAACAGGATGAACGGTTCGCCCGCCAGCGCCGCCAGTGGCGCGCTGTTGCGGGCGGCCAGCCGATGCGCGGTGGGCACGGCGATCTTCATCGGTTCGTCGGCAAAGCGCAGCAGTTGCAGGTCGGGCGGCGTGCTCAGGCCGTAGCGCACGAAGGCCGCGTCCAGGCGGCCATCGGCCAGGGCCAGCAGCAGCCCGGCGGTGTTGGTCTCTTCCAGCAACAGCTCGACCTGCGGCCATTGCCGGCGAAAGTCGCGGATCAGGTGCGGCACCACCGGGTTGAACGCGGCCGAGGCGGTGAAGCCCAGCCGCAGCCGGCCGGATTCGCCGCGCGCCACCCGCCGTGCGGTTTCCGCGGCGCGCTCCACATCGGCGAGCACGCGGCGCACCTCGACCAGGAAGGCCTCGCCGGCCGGGGTCAGCTCGGCGCCGCTGTGGGTGCGCCGGAACAGCGGCGTGCCCAGATCGCGCTCCAGCGCCTGGATCTGCTGGCTCAACGGCGGCTGGCCGATGCCGACCCGCGCTGCGGCGCGGGTGAAGTTGCCCTCCTCGGCGACAGCCAGGAAGTAGCGCAGGTGGCGAAGTTCCATGCTATCTGTTCTGCATATGGCAACTGCCACGATCATATATTGGACAGGGGGTCAGCGCAGGCGAATACTCGCCGTCCCACGTCTCGATGCTGCGCCTGTGTCCTCTCCTGATCGCCGCACCGGCAGCCTGCCGGGCGCTACCGCTGGCCTTGCCGACAACGCCGCCGCCGGTGCGCCCGCCAGCGGCCGCATCCGCCTGGCCCTGTTCCTGGCCGGCTTTGCCACCTTCTCGCTGCTGTACAGCGTGCAGCCAGTGCTGCCGGAGTTTGCACGCGCTTTTGGCGTGGACGCGGCCACCGCCTCGCTGCCGTTGTCGCTGGCCACCGGCGCGCTGGCCCTGGCGATCTTCTGTGCCGGCGCAGTGTCGGAGAACCTGGGCCGGCGCGGGCTGATGTTTGTGTCGATCGCGCTGGCCGCGGTGCTCAACCTGGTCGCCGCCTTCCTGCCGCACTGGGGCGCGCTGGTGCTGGTGCGCACCTTGTCCGGTATCGCGCTGGGCGGGGTGCCGGCGGTGGCGATGGTGTATCTGGGCGAGGAACTGCCGGCCAACAAGATGGGCGCGGCCACCGGCCTGTATGTGGCCGGCAATGCCTTCGGCGGCATGAGCGGGCGCATCGTGATGAGCGTGCTGACCGACCACTACGACTGGCGCACCGCACTGGCGGCGTTGAGCGTGTTCGACTTGCTGTGCGCGCTGGCGTTCTTCTGGTTGCTGCCGCCGTCGCGCAACTTCGTGCGCCGGCACGGCATCAACCTGCGCTTCCATCTGCGCGCCTGGGCCGGGCATCTGCGCGACCGCAACCTGCCGTTCCTGTTCGCGCTGCCGTTCCTGTTGATGGGCGTGTTCGTCTGCCTCTACAACTACGCCGGCTTCCGGCTGGGCGGGCCGGAATTCGGCCTGAGCCAGAGCCAGATCGGCATGATCTTCAGCGCCTATGTGTTCGGCATCGTCAGTTCGTCGGTGGCCGGTGCGGCGTCGGATCGCTTCGGGCGCGGCCCGGTGGTCACCACCGGCATCGTGCTGTGCATCCTCGGCGTGGCGCTGACCCTGGCGCATGTGCTGGCGCTGGTGGTGGCCGGCATCGTGTTGCTGACGATCGGCTTCTTCATTGCGCATTCGGCGGCCAGCGCGTGGGTGAGCCGGCTCGGCGGTGCGCACCGCAGTCACGCCGCATCGCTGTATCTGCTGGCGTATTACGCCGGCTCCAGCGTGATCGGCGCGCTTGGCGGCTGGTTCTGGCAACACGGTGGCTGGGGCGCGCTGGTCGGCATGTGCCTGACCTTGCTGGCGCTCGCCTTCGCCGCGGCCTACGTGCTGCGCCAGCGCGCCGACGACACGCGGCCGTACGGGCGCTTTGCGCCGCATCCTGCACGCGGCGAGTGATGCAGAGCGGCCGACGCGATCATCGGGTAGTGACCGTGGCCGACGTGGACACCCCCGCGCGTTGCATGCGCGTCTGCTCGGCAGGCAGGTTGGCGAATTCGGGATTCGGGATTCGTAAAGTCCGGTTCGCGCAGGTTGCCGACGGCAGCGCCTGCGGTGCGAGCGGTAGAAAGGCGTGAGAGGTGTGAGTCGCCTGGGATGAGTGGCCGCGCCGCCTGCCAAAACCACGCCGAGCGAGCGCGGCGATGCGGGCTGAGCAGCGTGATTGCGGTGCTTGCGCCGCATTGCAGGGGAGGGCGCAGGCGTCGTCTCCGCCGCCCCTCGCGCCACGTTGCCAGCAGCGCGCACGTCGCTCCAACTCGGCCAGTTGGCGCTCGATCGGGCCGGCGCGCCTGGGTGCCGCAAACCGCCGCATCCAGGCGCGCCGCTGTGCAAAGCATGCCGCATGTCGCATCTGGTACGACACGACAAAGCGACTAACGACACAACGACACCAAGCATCGCTGCCTACAGTGCGTAGTTCGCCATGATGCTCAGGTTGCTGTAACCGCCGGTGCCGCCGACCACGCGGATGAAGTAGCTGTCGGTAGCCGGCAATGCCAGCTGGACGCTCTGGGTAGTGCCAGGTCGCGTGGAGCTGTAGTCGGCATTGCTGCCGTCGGCACCGGGTGCGCGTGTGGTGCGCACATACAATTTGACCTGACCACGGCCGGAGAGCGTGCGGATCTGCAGATTGCGCGCATTGACCGGCACATCCAGGCGATACAGCGGGCCTTCGCCAGCGGTGGCGCTCACGGCGCTGATGGTCGCGCCGCGGCTGAGCAACACCGCCTGTTGCTCGCCACCACCGCTGGTGACGCCGGCCGCGCGGGCGACCGCGGCATTGGCATTGAGAATGCCGGCGCCGATGCGCAGCGTTGGCTTGACCGGGAACGGGATCGAGGTCTGGGTCAGGATCTCGCGCAGCCTGGCCGGTGTCGGGACCGGCTGGTTGTTGGCGACCGCTGCGCTGATGGCCAATGCCGCGACACCGGCCACGTGCGGTGCCGCCATCGACGTGCCGGAGTAGCCGGCATAGGAAGGCTCGCCCGGCGCGTGGGTGCCGCGATTGAGGCTGGACCAGATCAGCCCGGCGCGCACGGCGGTGCCGCTGGAGCCGTCGTCCGGGTACACGCCGCCGCCCGGGCCGGCCAGGGTCACGCTGTTGCCGTAGCTGGAGTAGAACGCCCGCTTGCCGGTGATGCCGGTGGCCGCCACGTTGATCACGCCGGGGCAACTGGCCGGCGTGGAGCCGCCGGCATCGATGCCGTCGTTGCCGGCGGCCACCACCACGGTGGTGCCACGCGCGATGGCGGCCGCGATCGCCTGCGCGGTGATGGTGTCGTTGCTGCAGATGCCAGGGCCGCCCAGGCTCATGTTGATCACTTCGGCCGGATTGGGATTGTCCGGCACGCCTGCCACACTGCCGCCGGAAGCCCAGACGATGGCGTCGGCGATATCGGCGGTGGTTCCGCCGCAATGACCCAGTGCGCGCACCGGCAGGATCCTGGCCTGGGGCGCGATGCCCACCATGCCCAGGGCGTTGTTGGTCAGCATTGCGATGGTGCCGGCCACGTGGGTGCCGTGCCAGGAGCTGTCGCTCTGCTGCCCCGGCGGTGCGCAACCGCCGTTGCTCTCCAGATACTTGTCGTCGCTGGTCCAGTCGCCGGTATCCCAGCCGCCGGCGACGCGGCCATCGCTGGCACGGCCGGAAATGAAGGCGTTGCTGATGAAGTCGTAACCGGCATCGGCCAGCGACAGGTCCAGATCCGGGTGCTGGGTGATGCCGGTGTCGATCACCGCCACCACCACGCCGCTGCCATCGCCGTACTGCCAGGCCGGCAGCAGATCGATGCCGCCGCGGTTGGCGTAGCTGGCGGTGTCCGGTGCGAGCGTTTCCAGATGACCATCCGGCGCGCGCAGGTGCCATTGCACCTCGAAGCCCGGATCGTTCGGCGGCGTGGCGATTGCGGCAACGGTGGCCATGGCGGTGCTGCGGATCGGCTGCAGCAGCAGGTTCGGTTCCACGTGCGCCACCGACGGATCGGCTTTCAGCGCCTGCATCACGCTGTCGAGCTGGGCATCGCTGAGGCGGCGGTTGGGGCGCACCAGATCGGCGCCGATGGCAAGCCGACGTACCCGCTGCAAACTGGGCGCGCTCTGGCGGTAATGGCTGGACCACTGCGTACGGGTGGCCGGC
Source organism: Xanthomonas arboricola pv. juglandis (assembly GCF_001013475.1). GTDB lineage: Bacteria > Pseudomonadota > Gammaproteobacteria > Xanthomonadales > Xanthomonadaceae > Xanthomonas > Xanthomonas arboricola. Next base: position 542,626 of record NZ_JZEF01000002.1, read on the forward strand.
GCGGCCATGACCATACTCAGTCTGGCGGCTGCAGCATGGGGATCGCGGCGTTCGGTGCTGCCGTTGCGGTAGGTGACGATCAGGCCATCGTAAAAGCGCGATTGGCTGCCGCTGGAGAGTACCGACAATGGCGTGGAGGCCGATTGCGCGTGGGCGGCGGGAAGCGCAAGGCCCAGCGACAGGGACAGCAGCGCCGGTGCGAGGAGCGGGATACGGTTCGACATGAAGAAGTCTCTGGAAGAAACGCGGGGGGAGCAGGCGGGCGAGGGGGGCAGGCGGCTTACCAGCTGAAGCCGGCGCCGGCCGACACGCTCTTCTCGTTGCCGGCGAAGGCTCCGCCGATGGACACGCTGGCGCGATTGCCCAGCGCACGCTGATAACCGACCGCCAGCGCGCTTTCGCCGCCCTGCGAGCCGACGCCGACGCCCACCCGGTTGGCACCGGACAGGCCAGCGGTGTTCATTGCCATCCCCGCGTAGGCACCGCTGATCGCGCCCATGCGATCGATGCGCTGGTCCAGGCTGTGGAAGCGGCGGTCGGTGTCGCTGCGCAACGAGGCGAGGTTGGTGTCCCAGCTGTCGATGCGGTTGTCGGTATAGGCGTTGGCCGTGGCCACCGACGCTGCGTCGCCGGCCTGCAGCTGTTGCAGGTTGACCGCGTCGGTGGCGGCCGTGCCGGCGGCGACATTGACCACCTGGCGCTCTGCACCGGCACTGCCCACCGATACCGTGTTGGCGCGGTTGGCCACCGCATTGCGGCCCAGCGCCACGGCGTTGTCGGCGCTCACCGCCGCACCCTGGCCGATCGCGGTGCCGGAGGCGGCGCCGACGCTGGCACTTTCGCCCACCGCCACCGCATTGGTGGCGGTGGCGGCGATGCTGGTATTGGCGCCAACGGCGGTGCTGCCGTCGGCATTGACGCGGGCATTGGCGCCCAGCGCGGTGTCGTTGGGGCCGTAGGCCAGTGCGCTGGTGCCCACGGCCATGCCGTTTTCCCCATTGGCAACCGCATTGGAGCCGATCGCCACCGCGTTGGTACCGGCGCCGATCTGCGCATCGCTGCCGCTGCCGCCCACCGCGACCGTGCCGCTGTTGGCGCCGCCGCTGTCCAGGCCGTTCAGTGCCTGATCCAGGGCGGTCATCGCCGCACCGACGCTGGCGTAGCTGGTGCCCTGAATCAGATACGTGCCGCCGACCAGGACGCCGTTGTCGAGTACCGAGCCGGCGCCAAGCGCAGTGGCGATGCTCTGCAGTTGCGAAACGTTGACCGCATCGGTGGCAGCGGTGCCGGCCGCCACATGGGTCAACTGACGCTCGGCGCCTTCACTGCCGAACGCCACGCTGTCGGCGCGCTCGGCCGAGGAACCCGCACCCAGCGCAACACTGTTGGATGCCGGCGCCGAGGCGTTGAAGCCCACAGCCAGTGTGTTTTCACCCAACGCGGTGGCGCCGCTGCCCAGTGCGACCGCACCGCTGCCGTTGGCGCTGGCGATCGAGCCCAGCGCCAGCGCGTAGTCGCCGTCGGCAAACGCGCTGTCGCCGATCGACACGCTACTCAGGCTGGTGGCGATGGCGTGGGCACCGATGGCGATACTCAGTTCGGCATCGGCATGGCTGTCGAAGCCCAACGCGGTGCCGTAGTCGGCCAGCGACCAGGCGCCCGCGCCAACGGTGGTGCTGCCGATGCCATTGGCCTGCGCGGGGATGTTGGCATTGCTGGCGCCGATGGCCACGCTCTGCTGGCCGGCCGCCGACGCAGCATCGCCGATGGCGATCCCGCCATCGCCGGTAGCGCCGGCGCCGTAACCGATGGCGATGCCGAAGAAGCCGGACGCGGTGCTGAAACCGCCCTGGCTGATTGCACCGACGCCGCTGGCGGTGGCGGCGTAACCGGCGGCCAGCGATTGCTCGGCCTCGGCGCGCGAGGAGCTGCCCAGCGCGGTGGCGTATTGGGCATTGGCATCGGCCGAAGCCCCGACCGCCACGGCACTGTCGCCGCCGGCACTGGAGGCCCAGCCAAGCGCGGCGGCGGAAGCTCCGCTGGATTGGGCAAAGGTGCCCACCGCCAGCGAGCCGAAGCCGGTGCTGGTGGCGCCCTGCGCATCGCCGAAGCCGCTGCCGAAGAAACTGCCGCCGATCGCGATCGACGAGGTACCGCTTGCCAGCGCACCGTCGCCCATGGCGATGGCCGCGTCCGCCGAGGCGGTGCTGTGATGGCCGACGGCCACCGCCCAACCGCCGCTGGCGTCCGCACGCGGACCGACCGCCACTGCGCGCGTTCCGGCGGCCACGGCGCTGTCGCTGCCATCGTTGAGCCCTTCGGCCTGGAAGTAATACTCGGCCGCCTGCGCGGACAGCGGCGTCACATTGTCGTTGGGGTCAGTGGCGTCATTCGATTCGACCGGTTCGCTCACGGTGCTGGCATCGGTCGGCGCTGCGGACACTGCCGCTGTTGCGGCGGTCGGCGTCGTCTGCGCAAACGCCGCCGAACTGGCCAGCGCCAGCAACAGGCCGGCGGTCAACAGGCTGTAAGACAATTGCGCAACGATGGGGGCGGCGCCGGACAGACATGGTGCCGGTAACGGACGGAGCGTAGACATGCGAAACACCTGGGCTGGTGCCGTCGGTGACGGCGGTGGGGAATTTACCCGCGATTAAGTCAGCCGGGTTTTCGCCGATCAATGCGCGAAGACTCACGCCCGTTTCACGCTAGACTCACCGCCATGCCAGTGCCGGTGCGATGCCTTTCACAAATGCGGTCACTGAGTTGGCTGCAACGCTGCTGGCGTAGCGCAGCGGTTTGGTTGCGCCGGGTGCCGGTACGCGACCCGGTGGATCGCCGCAATGCACCTGCGCTGCAACTGTTGCTGTTGTATCTGGGCCTGGAGATCCCGCTCAACAAGCTGTACATCCTGCTCAACGCCAGACTGCAGATGACGACCGTGCAGTTGGCGGTGGACCTGGGCACCGACGCGGCGATCGCCCTCGCGGCCTGGTACGGCATCTGGCGCATCCGCCAGGGCGCAGTGAAACCGGCGATCGGCATGTTCATCACGGTGGTGCTGTGCTCGGCGGTAATCGCCAATGTGGCATTCGGTTATCAATTGCAGGCCTTCGACCCGTTCCCGCTGCTGCTGCTGACCCTGGCGGCATTGGTGATCGGGCGGCGCGCGCTGTGGAGCGTCTATGCGTGCATCGCCCTGGTGTTTCTGCTGGGCATGGCCAGCCCGTGGGGACGCAATCCGCAGGACGGGCGCAGCCCGTTCCAGAATCTGCCGTCGCTGGCGATGAGCTATCTGATGGTCACCCTGGTGCTGGATCGCAGCGTGGCGGCGCTGCGCGAAAGCCTGCACCGTGCGCGGCGTACCGCGGCGCGCCTACAGGTGGAAATCCGCGAGCGCGAGCAGGCGCAGCAGCGCGTGCTGCATCTGCAGAAAATCGAATCGGTGGGCCAGCTGGCCAGTGGCGTGTCGCACGACTTCAACAACATCCTCGGCGCGATCCTGGGATACGCCGAGCAGCGCCATCGCCTGCACGAACTGGACTTCGACCCGCCGCGCGATGCCGTGGCGATGGCCGAGGCGCTGGAAGGCATTGCCCTGGCCGCGCAGCGCGGCAGCACCATCAGCGGCAAGCTGCTCAGCTTCAGCCGACGCGATCTGGCAGTGCCAACGCACTTCGATGCGGCGCAGGCGGTGCAGGCGATCGCCCCCATGCTGGCGCACCTGCTCGGCGCGCACGTGCGACTGCAGGTGGACACCTGCGCAGCGCCGGTGCCGGTCTGTCTGGACCGCAGCCAGTTCGACCTGGTCATGCTCAACTTCGCCGCCAATGCACGTGATGCGATGCCCGATGGCGGCAATTTCAGCGTACGGGTGTCGCGGCAGCACACGATGGTCCGCATTGCCTTGGTCGATACCGGCCACGGCATGCCGGCCGAGGTATTGGCGCAGGTATTCGAGCCGTTCTTCACCACCAAGCCGGTCGGCAAGGGCACCGGTCTGGGCCTGGCAGTGGCGCACGAACTTGTGCTGCAGGCCGGCGGCTTGCTGAGTGTGGACAGTGTGCCGGGCGCAGGCACGCAGTTCGTCATGAGCCTGCCGTTGGTGCCCGCACCTGCGGCATGAGCAGGTAGCCGGCGCCGCGCACGGAGGTCAGCGGCAATGCGGTGCCGCTGCGCTCCAGCACCTTGTGGCGCAGCCGATGCAGCAATGCATCCAGCCGGTGCGGATCGATCTCGATGCCCAGGCTGCCGCCCAGCGCGGTCAGCAGCGCGCTGCGGCTCACCAGCCGCCCGGACGACTGCCACAGGCACTGCAGCACCAATCGTTCCGAGCCGGTCAACGGCACGGCGCTGCCATCTGGCGCGAACAGGCACCAGCCGTCGTCCTGCAGCTGCCAGGCATCGGGCGCGGCAGTCGCGGGTACGCTCGGTGCGTCTGCCGCCCCTCGCGGCAGACGCCGCGCCACGCTGAACAGCGTGGCAGCCAGCATCTCGATCTCCACCGGCTTGACCAGGTACGCATCGGCGCCCTGGCTCAGCCCGCGTAGCCGGTCGGGTTGATCGCCGCGCCCGCTCAGGATCACGATGCCCAATGCCGGGCGCATCGCCTGCAACTGCCGGGTCAAGCCAAAACCGTCGCCATCGGGCAGGCCAATGTCGAGCACGATTAACTCCACGCTTGCGCTGCGCAATAGCGCAAGCAATGCCCGGATGGTGCGTAACGCAATCACTTCGAAACCGTGGCGTTGCAATCCTGGCAACAACACCCGCTCGCGCAGCACGTCGTCGTCTTCCAGCAACGCCACGCGCAAGGGCGCATACGCGACAGGCGGCGGAGCGTCCGGGCGGCGGGCGTTGCTCACAATGCGAAGAACAGATGAATGTCGGAGTCCCGGTGCGGTGCGTCGCGCAGGTGGTGCGCATGCTGCGCCGCGCGCGACACGGTTTCGTTTGCGCGGCAGCCCGACAGTAGCCAGTTTCCCGGGCGCTTTCAATGCGGTCCAGTCCGCAGCACGCAGTGCGATGCCGGCATGCATGCGATGATCCGCCGCGTTGCCAAGGTCAAGGTGGTACATGCATGTCCGATTCGATGCTCAGCGATTTCGTGCAACGCCATCGCCGCCTGTTCGTGCTCACCGGCGCCGGTTGCAGCACCGATTCGGGCATTCCCGATTACCGCGATCTGCAAGGCGGCTGGAAGCGTCCGCAACCGGTGACGTTCCAGGCCTTCATGGGCGAGCTGTCCACGCGGCAGCGGTATTGGGCGCGCAGCCTGGTCGGCTGGCCGCGCTTCGGGCTGGCGCAACCCAATGCCACCCATCACGCATTGGCCACACTGGAAGCGCGCGGCCAGCTGGAACTGCTGCTGACGCAAAACGTGGACCGCCTGCATCAGGCCGCCGGCAGTGAGGCGGTGATCGATCTGCATGGCCGGCTCGATGTGGTGCGCTGCATGGGTTGCGAGCGGCGCATGCCCCGTACCGAATTCCAGCTGCTGCTCGAGCACGCCAACCCCGGCTGGGCCGACCTGGACGCGGCACAGGCGCCCGATGGCGATGCGGACCTGGACGATGTGGCCTTCGACAGTTTTGTGGTGCCGCCGTGCCCGGTGTGCGGCGGTGTGCTGAAGCCGGATGTGGTGTTCTTTGGCGAGAACGTGCCGCGCGAGCGCGTGGAGCGCGCATTTGCGCATCTGCAGGCGGCCGATGCGGTGCTGGTGGTGGGCTCGTCGCTGATGGTGTATTCGGGTTTTCGTTTCGTGCAGACCGCTGCACGCAACGGCCTGCCGATCGCCGCGCTCAACTTCGGGCGCACCCGCGCGGACGAGCTGCTCAGCCTGAAGGTCGAACAGTCGTGCGCGCAGGCGCTGGCGTTCCTGCACACCCCGTTCGATCCACTGCGTGCACGCAGCGTCAACGACGCCAGTGCGCGTTCGGCATGACGCAGTGATCCATCGCAGCGGTTGTGCCCACGCGCGTGGCGCAGTGCAATGGGCATCCCCGTGTCATCTGTGGATGCCCCCTTGAGCCAGCTGTTCTCCCCCATCCGCTTCGGTCCGCTTGCGCTCGCCAACCGGATCGTCATCGCCCCGATGTGCCAGTACTCCGCACAGGACGGCCGCGCCAGCGATTGGCACCGCATCCATCTGGGCACCTTGTCGCAATCCGGTGCCGGCCTGCTGATCCTGGAAGCGGCCGCGGTGCAGCCGCAGGGGCGCATCTCCTACGCCGACCTCGGCTTGTACGACGATGCCACCGAGCAGGCGCTGGGCGAGGTGCTGGACTCGGTGCGGCGGTGGTCGCCGATGCCGATCGGCATCCAACTGGCGCACGCCGGGCGCAAGGCCTCCACCGATCTGCCGTGGAACGGCGGCGAGGCCATCGCGCCGGATCACGCGCATGGCTGGCAGACCGTGTCCGCATCGGCGCTGGCGTTCCGTGACGGTCAGCCGTTGCCGCAGGCACTGGACCAGGCCGGCATCGATGCGGTGGTGCAGGCCTTTGTCGATGCAGCACGGCGCGCCGAACGCCTGGGCCTGGCGCTGATCGAGCTGCATGCCGCGCATGGCTATCTGATGCATCAGTTCCTGTCGCCGCTGAGCAATCAGCGCAGCGATGCGTATGGCGGTTCGCTGGAAAACCGCATGCGGCTGACGCTGCGCATCTTCGACGCAGTGCGCGCGGCGGTGTCGGACAAGCTCGCCATCGGCGTGCGCATCTCTGCCACCGATTGGGTGGAGGGCGGCTGGGATCTCGAGCAGAGCATCGCCTTGTCCAAGGCGCTGGATGCGCGCGGTGCGCACTACATCCATGTCTCCAGCGGCGGGCTGGATCCGCGCCAGCAGATTCCGGTGCAGGCGGGCTATCAGATCCCGTTTGCGCAGCAGATCAAGGCGCAGGTCAGCACGCCGGTGATCGGTGTGGGCCTGATCACCGAGCCGGCGCAGGCCGAGGCGATCCTGCAGGACGGCCAGGCCGACGCGATCGCGCTGGCGCGCGGCATCCTGTACGACCCGCGCTGGCCGTGGCATGCCGCTGCCGCACTGGGCGCATCGGTCACGCCCTCGCCGCAATACCTGCGCTGCGAGCCACGCGATGCGCGTGGCGTATTCGCCAGCTGATCCATCCGATAGACGTCATAACGAACAAGGACAACGCATGCCGATAGGATTTCTGGGCTTGGGGACGATGGGCCTGCCGATGGCGCACAACCTGCTGCGCGGCGGTTTCGAACTGCGTGTGTGGAATCGCTCGCCGGAGCGCGCGCAGTCGCTGCGCGATACAGGTGCCACGGTGGTGGATGCACCGCGCGACGCCGCGCACGGCCCGTTGCTGTTTTCGATGCTGGCCGACGACAACGCGGTGCGTGCCACCGTGCTGGAGCAAGGCGTGCTGGACGCGCTGCCGGCCGGCAGCGTGCACGTCAACATGGCCACCATCTCGGTGGCACTGGCGCACGAGCTGACCGCCCTGCATGCCGAGCGCGGCGTGGCCTACGTGGCCGCACCGGTACTCGGCCGGGTCGATGTGGCCGAAGCCGGCAAGCTCAACATTCTGGCCGCCGGCGACGAGGCGGCGCTGGCGCGCGTGCAGCCAATGTTCGATGTGCTCGGTCAACGCACCTGGGAGATCGGCCACACCCCCGAGCAGGCCAATGCGGTCAAGCTGGCGGTCAACTTCTGCCTGGCCAGCGCGATCGGCGCCATGGCCGAAGCCAGCACGCTGGCACGCGGCCACGGCGTGGACGCCACCCAGTTCCTGGGCATGCTCACCAGCACCTTGTTCGCCGCGCCCGCGTACCAGGGCTACGGCCGCCTGATCATGCAGCGCGAATACCTGCCCGCCGGCTTCACCGCCACCCTGGGCCGCAAGGATGTGGATCTGGCGATCCAGGCCGGCGCCGACAAGCAGGTACCGATGCCGCTGGGCGAGTTGTTGCGCGCCGGGCTGGACGAGGCCATCGCGCATGGCGACGGCAACGCCGACTGGGCGGTGCTGGCAGAGGTATCGGCGCGGCGGGCCGGGCAGGCCTGATCGCCGCCTCCGCAAAGCGGAGCTAGCCGCTCTCCCGTCCCGGCGGGGCGGCACGGCTTGCGCGTCACTGGCGCGCGTGCCTCGGAGTGCCCGCGCGGCTGGCGCGGGCCGGGGCGCGGAGCAGGGGTTGGGGTGAGGGGGCGAGGCGACGCCACGTGCAGCAGATTTCGCACGCCGTCGGCTCCATCTGCTCCCCACTCTCAGGCCGCTTCGCTTCATAGCAACACGGTCCACCTCTTGCTCACCTCAACATGCAGCAGACCTTCTAAAATGCCGGCTCGTGACAGCCGCCGCTCCAGGGAGGATGCGATGCGACACCTGCATATCACGCTCGGTTCGATCGAGCGCACACCGCGCGCACTGACCTGCGCCGGTGGTACACGATGACCGCCGTACCGGTCGTCGACCAGGGCCCGGTGGGCCCGGACCACCCCGAGCATCCGGACCACTATCTGTTCGCGCAGATCCGCGAAGCGGTGGCCGCGCTCGATGCCGAGTTGAACAAACCCACCGACGAGGCCAGTGTCCGCATGGCCGCGCGCCTGCTGCCGCTGGCCAAGCAACATGGCTTCGACCAGGTGGATTACGTGGTGCTCAGCCGGCATGTCGGCGAGGTGGGCGAGAACGTGTTTCTGGTGCGTGGCGAGCTGGCCGACCCGGCGCATCTGCGTGCGCACATCACCACCCAGGAAGCGATGGAGACCTCGGTGGAGGCATCGATGGCGCAACTGGACGAGATCAATCGGCGGCTGATGCTGCGCCTGCCGCCGCGCTGAGTCGCAGCGGAAAGTTACGGGCGCAAGCACTGCGCCCGCAGCCGGGCGCATTGGCTATCATTGTGCCGATGCGCTCCGACTACATCCTCACCCTGTCCTGCCCCGACCGCACCGGCATCGTCTATCGCGTGACCGGGCTGCTGTTCGATCTGGCCTGCAACATCCTCGACGCACAGCAGTTCGGCGACGACGAAAGTGGCCGCTTCTTCCTGCGCGTGCACTTCGACAAACCGCCGGGCACCGACATTGCCGGGCTGGAACGCCGCTTTGCGCAGCTGGCCGATGAATTCCAGATGGACTGGCAGCTGCACGATGCGCGCCGCCGCGCGCGGCTGCTGGTGCTGGTGAGCAAGCAGGGGCATTGCCTCAACGATCTGCTGTTCCGCATGCATAGCCGGCAATTGCCGGTGGATATCGCGGCGGTGGTGTCCAACCACGCCGACTTCGCGCCGCTGGCCGCCTCCTATGGCATCGCCTTCCACCATCTGCCGGTGAGCGCCGACACGCGCGCCGCGCAGGAAGCGCAGTTGCTTGCGCTGGTCGAGGCGCTGCAGATCGATCTGGTGGTGCTGGCGCGCTACATGCAGATTCTTTCGCCCGCGTTGTGCCGCGCATTGGCGGGGCGGGCGATCAATATCCATCACAGCTTCCTGCCCAGCTTCAAGGGCGCGCAGCCGTATCACCAGGCGCACGCACGCGGGGTCAAGATCATCGGTGCCACTGCGCATTACGTCACCGAAGATCTGGACGAAGGCCCGATCATCGAACAGGACGTGGCGCGCGTGGATCACGCGATGACGCCGCGCGATCTGGTGCGGCTGGGCAGCGATACCGAATCGCTGGTGCTTGCGCGTGCGGTGCGTCGCCATGTCGAGCACCGCATCGTGCTCAATGGCCATCGCACGGTGGTGTTTCGCTAGCACCGTTGCATATCCCCACGGACGGTTGCAGCACGCGCAATGGAGTCGTGGTCGGGCCAGGTCCGGCCAGCGAGCGCGCGGGACTGGTGCCACCGTTGCACTCTCCTTGCCGCTTCCTTCTGGAATTGTTTGCATGTCGCTAATCCCCGGCTCCAGCGCTCGCGCGCAACAGCACGCCACCCGCGCGGCGTTCTTCATTCCCGGCTTTGCTGCCGCGGTCTGGGCGGTGCTGGTGCCATTCGCCAAGGCCAGGACCGGCGTGGACGATGGCGCGCTTGGCCTGATCCTGCTGTGCCTGGGAGCAGGCTCGTTCCTGGCGATGCCGCTGGCCGGCGCCGTCTCGGCGCGCTTCGGTTTCCGTGCGGTCATGGCGGTGACGTCGGCGCTGATCTGCCTCAGCCTGCCGTTGCTGGCGGTGGTCGCCGATCCGTGGTTGCTGGGCGCGGTGCTGTTCGTGTTCGGCGCCGGCGTGGGCGCCATGGATTGCGCGATGAACATGCAGGCGGTGGTGGTCGAGCGCGATGCCGGGCGCGCGATGATGTCGGGATTCCATGCGTTTTTCAGCATCGGCGGTTTCGTCGGTGCCGGCGCGATGACCTTGCTGCTGTCGGCGCAGCTCTCCCCGTCGAGCGCGGCAGTTGCCGGAGTGATCGCCATGCTGCTTGTCGCCGCGCTGGCGGTACGCCACTGGCGGACCGAGCGCGTGGCGCAACAGGGGCCGTTGCTCGCGCTGCCCAGGGGCATCGTGTTGTTCATCGGCATCCTGGCGTTTGTGGTCTTCCTGGCCGAAGGCACCATTCTGGACTGGAGCTCGGTGTTCCTGGCCGATGTGCACCAGGTCGCCCCGAGCACCGCCGGCGTGGGCTATGTGGTGTTTGCATTGACCATGACGGTGACGCGCCTGCTGGGCGATGCGGTGGTGGAGCGCCTGGGGCGCATCCGCTCGATCGTGGTGGGCGCGCTGCTGGCCAGCGCGGGCTTCTGCGTGCTCACGCTGGTGAGCCCATGGCAGGCCTCGTTGGCCGGTTACGTATTGGTCGGCCTGGGCTGCGCCAATATCGTGCCGGCCCTGTTCTCGTTGGCCGGCAACCAGACGCGCATGCCGGAAAGCATTGCCATCACTGCGGTCACCACACTGGGCTATGCCGGCATCCTGGCCGGGCCGGCGCTGATCGGTTTCGCCGCGCATGGCATCGGCCTGGTCGGCGCCTTGCTCGCTGTTGCGGTGCTGATGGTGGGCGTGGCGATGTCGACGCGTTGGTTGAAGGTGTGAGTGTTGGGGATCGCGCCTGTGGTTGCTGGAGTGTCGGGAGTGCGTTGCGCGCAGGCACGCTCCTACGAGGGGAGGATATTGATTACGCTTCGGTGGCTAGATACTCGAAGCGATAGCCCACGCCGTACACCGAGCGCACCCATTCTTCGCCGCCCACCTCGGCCAGCTTGCGGCGCAGGTTCTTGATGTGGCTGTCCACAGTGCGATCGGTGACGATGCGGTGGTCCACATACACGTGGTCCATCAACTGTTCGCGCGAATAGACGCGCCCCGGCGCTGCGCACAGCGTGCGCAGCAGGCGGAATTCGACCTGGGTCAGGTCCAGGTCGCGCCCGGCCACGCTGGCGCGGCAGGCGGCCTCATCGATCAGCAATCCATGCGTGGGCACCGCGTTGGGATCGTGCCGGTGGCGGCGCAGCACCGCACGCACCCGTGCAATCACCTCGCGCGGGCTGAACGGCTTGCAGATGTAGTCGTCGGCACCGATCTCCAGCCCGAGCAGGCGGTCGATCTCTTCGGCGCGCGCCGTCACCATGATCACCGGCACCGCGCCGAGGCTGCGCAGCTCGCGGCAGATCTCCATGCCATCGCGATTGGGCAGCATCAGGTCCAGCAGGACCAGATCCGGCGACTGCGCGCGAAACGCGGCAATCGCCTGCGCACCATCGGCCACCCAATGATGCGAATAGCCGGCCGCATGCAGATACTCGCCCAGCACCGCGGCCAGGCGCGGTTCGTCTTCGACGATCAGCACGTGCGCGTGCGGTGCTGCGGTGGTGGCGGTGTCGTCCATCAGGCCTCCAGGGTCGGCAGCCGCAGCGTCACGCGCAGGCCGCCCAGGGGCGAAGCGGTGGCGTGGATCTCGCCGTCGTGCGCGCCGACGATATTGCGGCAGATCGCCAGGCCCAGCCCGCTGCCGCCGCTGGCGCGATTGCGCGAGCCTTCCACGCGATAGAAGCGCTCGAACAGGCGATCGAGCTTGTCTGCCGGCACGCCGGGCGCGCTGTCTTCGATCACGATCTCCACCAGGTGCGCGCGCCGTGCGCACTGCACCCGCAACTGGCCGCCGGCATCGGTGTAGCGCAAGGCATTTTCCAGCAGGTTGGACAGCAGCTGCTGCAGCCGACGCTCGTCGCCGTCGACATGCAGCGGCGCAGTGATGCCGTGGGCCTGCAGCGTAAGCCCGGCTGCGGCAATGCGCGTGTGCATGCCGGCCAACGTGGACTGCAGCACCACGCTCAGATCGATCGGCGCGCGCCGGTAGGCCAGCGCGCCGACATCGGTGAGCGACAGGTCGTAGAGATCCTCGATCAGCTTGCCGAGCTGGCCGACTTCCTGGTGCAACGAGGTCAGCGATTCGCGCGTCATCGGCCGGATGCCGTCCTGCAGCGCTTCCAGCTCGGCGCGCAGCACCGCCAGCGGCGTGCGCAACTCGTGCGAGACATCGGCCATGAAATCGCGACGCGCGCGTTCGTTGTTGTCCAGTGCCTGCGCCAACTGGTTGAAGTCGCGCGCGAGCTGGTCGAGCTCATCGCGCATACGCGCCTCCAGTCGCGTGCCGTAGTCGCCGGCCGCCAGGCGATGGATTGCCGCGGTCAGGCTGCGCACGCGCCGCAGCAAGGTGCGCGACAGCAGCCAGCCGAACAGCGCGGCCACCACGATGGACGCCGCGCCGACAGTCCACCACAGACGTTGCTGGGCCTGGTAGAAGCGCGCGTCGTTGGCGGTCAGCACCTTCTCGAAGGGCAGCATGCCCATCCAGCCCACCGTCTGCCCGTTCACCACCACTGGGCGCAGCGTGTCGGTGCGGCTGACGTCGGGGTTGCCGATGATCACCCGGTAGTCGCGATCCAGCAGCGCGAAACGAAACACCGCGCCGGTCTGATCGGAGATCGGTGGTGCGCGTGGCGGCAGGTTCTGCGGCAGCTCCGGGCGCATCAGCACGAACCAGGCATCGGGATTGTCGCGGATGAAGTTCCAGTCGCCGTGCTTGGCGTAGTCGGCCTGCACGCGCGGCAATACTTCCAGCATCCGCTCGATGCCCTGCTCGCTGAGATAGTCGAGAAACTGCTTCCTGAGCAACAGCTGCCCGGCCAGGCCATTGATCAGCAGCACTGCAATGCAGGCGGTGAGGATGGCGAGGAAGAGTTTGGCGGTGATTCCGAGTTTCATCGAGGCTGGGACAACCTTGTTGCGAATGAGGTCAGGCACGCAGGTGCGCTTGCTGCAGGCATGGCAGGTTGCAGCAGCGGCGACTGCAGCTGCCGATGCAGTGCGTGTCGTGCACAACCGTATTGGGACTTCATTAAACCCCGAAAGCAAGCGCCTGCTGTCTGCCGATGCAAATCTTCAAATTTGCTCCATATTCGCAGCGTAGCGTGCGCATCCTCCGATCACTCCCGAGTGCGCCGTATGCGTTGCGTTGCTTCCTTCCGTTCTGCCGTGGTGCCGCGTCAGTGGCTGCTGGCCGCCATGATCTCCGTCGCGCTGGCGGCGTGTTCGCCTGCGCAAGCGCCGCAGCAGCGGCAAGTGGAAGTGGGCGTGCAACGCGTGGACGTGCAGCGCCTGGCGCTGGACCAGACGCTGCCCGGGCGCACCGTGGCCTATCAAAGCGCGCAGGTGCGCCCGCAAGTGGGCGGCATCCTGCGCAAGCGGCTGTTTACCGAAGGCGAGCAGGTGCAGGCCGGGCAGGTGCTGTACCAGATCGAGCCGGCGCCGTTCCAGGCCGCGTACGCGTCCGCGCAAGGCGAGCTGGCGCAGGCCGAAGCGGCGGTGCTGTCGGCCAGGCCCAAGGCGCAGCGGTATCAGACGCTGGTCAAGCTGGATGCGGTCAGCCAGCAGGACGGCGACGACGCCACCGCCACCTTGCGCCAGAACGAAGCCGCAGTCACCGCGGCCAGGGCGGCGTTGCAGACCGCAAAGCTCAATCTGGATTTCACCCGCATCACCGCGCCGATCAGCGGCCGTATCGGCACTTCGAGCTTCACCCCGGGTGCGCTGGTCACCGCCGACCAGACCGATGTGCTCACCACCATCAATCAGCTCGATCCGATCTATGTGGATGTCAGCCAGTCCAGCGCGCAGCTGCTGCAGCTGCGGCGCAAGCTCGATGCCGGCCAGCTCAAGGCCGTCGATGGCAAGGCCGAGGTCAAACTGTTGCTGGAAGACGGCACTGCCTACGCGCGCACCGGCACGCTGGAAGTGGTGGATACCGCGGTGGATGCCACCACCGGCACGGTGAAACTGCGTGCGGTGATTCCGAACCCTGACCATCTGCTGCTGCCCGGCATGTACGTCAAGGCGGTGCTGTCGATGGCGGTCAACGAGCAGGCGATCCTGGTGCCGCAACAGGCCGTCACCCGCAACAGCAAGGGCGAGGCGGTGGCGATGGTGGTCGGCGCCGATGGCAAGGTGGCGCAGCGCGTGCTCAAGACCGGCGATGCGGTAGGCGATCGCTGGGTGGTCAGCGAAGGCCTGTCTGCGGGCGAGAGCGTGATCGTGCAGGGCCTGCAGAAGATCCAGGTCGGCATGCCGGTGAAGGCGCACGAGGTGAGCGCCACCACAGCTACCCCAGCGGCAGCGCCGAATGCAGCTGCTGCAGTCGCACCGGGCGCACCCGCTGCCGCTGCGCGTGCGGCCACGTCGACGCCTGCAGCGCCGGCCAGCGCCACGCCCAAGGCCGACTGAGGAACTCCCATGGCTCGTTTCTTCATCGACCGCCCCATCTTTGCGTGGGTCATCGCCATCGTCATCACGCTGGCCGGCGCGATCTCGATCTTCTCGCTGCCGCTGGAGCAATACCCGGACATCGCACCGCCCTCGGTGACGGTCAGTGCGACCTATACCGGCGCCTCCGCAGAGACCGTGCAGAACTCGGTCACCCAGATCCTCGAACAGCAGATGACAGGCCTGGACAATCTGCTCTACATGTCCTCCAGCAGCAGCTCGGCGGGCACTGCGCAACTCACGCTGACCTTCGAGTCCGGCACCGACCCGGATACCGCGCAGGTGCAGGTGCAGAACAAGGTGTCGCAAGGCGAGGCGCTGCTGCCCGACGAGGTCAAGACCAACGGCGTGACCGTCACCAAGTCGGCCAGCGGCAGCATGTTCATGGTGCTGGCCTTCACTTCCGAAGACGGCAGCATGGACAGCACCGACATCGGCGACTACATGGTGTCCTCGTTGCAGGACCCGATCAGCCGCCTCAACGGCATCGGCAGCGTCAACGTGTTCGGTGCCGAGTACGCGATGCGGGTGTGGCTGGATCCGGAGAAACTGCACACCTACGCATTGATGCCCTCGGATGTCAGCAGCGCGATCGCCGCGCAGAACGCCGATGTCTCGTCGGGCGCGCTGGGTGCATTGCCGGCGCTGCAGGGCCAGCAGTTGAATGCCACGGTGACCTCGCGCAGCAAGCTGCGCACACCGGCGCAGTTCGAGAACATCGTGCTCAAGTCCGACGCCGGCGGCGCCACCGTGTACCTGCGCGATGTCGCGCGGGTGGAGCTGGGCTCGGAATCCTACGGCTCCAGTTCCAAGTTCAACGGCAAGGCCGCCTCGGGCATGGGCCTGCAGCTGGCGACCGGCGCCAATGCGCTGGACGCGGCCAAGCTGGTGGAAGCCAAGCTGGATGCGCTCAAGCCGTATTTTCCGGCTGGCCTGAAGTACGAGGTCGCCTACGACACCACGCCGTTCGTGCGTATCTCCATCGAGGAAGTGGTCAAGACCCTGATCGAAGCGATCGTGCTGGTGGTCGTGGTGATGTACCTGTTCCTGCAGAACTGGCGTGCCACGCTGGTACCGGTGATCGCGGTGCCGGTGGTGCTGATGGGCACCTTCGGGGTGTTGTCGCTGCTGGGCTTTTCGATCAACACGCTGACCATGTTTGCGATGGTGCTGGCGATCGGCCTGCTGGTGGACGATGCCATCGTGGTGGTGGAAAACGTCGAGCGGCTGATGGCCGAGCAGGGCATGTCGCCGCGCGAGGCCACGCACACCTCGATGGGCCAGATCACCGGCGCCCTGGTCGGCATCGCGCTGGTGCTCACCGCGGTGTTTCTGCCGATGGCCTTCTTCGGCGGCGCCACCGGCGAGATCTATCGGCAGTTCTCGGTGACCATTGCCGCGGCGATGATCCTGTCGCTGGTGGTCGCGCTGACCCTGAGTCCGGCGCTGTGCGCCACCTTGCTCAAGCCCATCGACAAGGGCGGCCATGTCTCGCGCAAGGGCGTGCTGGGCAAATTCTTCACCTGGTTCAACACCCGCTTCGATCGCGGCACCGAACGCTACGGGCGCGGTGTGGAGCGCATCGTCAGCCATCGCAAGCTCGGCTCGCTGGTCTACGCGCTGTTGCTGGTGGTGCTTGGTCTGCTGTTCTGGCGGTTGCCCAGCGCGTTCCTGCCCGAGGAAGACCAGGGCATGCTGATGGTGATGTTCAGCGCGCCGGCCGGCGCCACCCAGCAACGCACCCAGCAGTCGATCGACCAGGCCACCGCGTTCATCCTCAAGCAACCGGAAGTGCAGGGCATCATGACCATCTCCGGCTTCAGCCTGGCCGGCAGCAGCCAGAACTCGGGCATGGGCTTTATCCGCCTCAAGGACTGGGCCGACCGCGAGGGCTCGGCGCAGGAGGTGGCCCAGCGCATCACCGGCGCGATGATGATGACGCTGCCCGACGCGCAGGTGTTTGCGTTGACGCCGCCGGCCATCAACGGGCTGGGCACCAGTTCCGGTTTCACCCTGCAGTTGCAGGATGCCGCCGGCAACGGCCACGAGGCGCTGGTGGAAGCACGCAAGCAATTGCTGCAGCTGGCCAACGGCAATCAGAACCTGACGGCGGTGCGCTTCAACGGCCTGGACGATGCGCCGACCTACCGCGTGCAGATCGACGATGCCAAGGCCGGCGCGCTGGGCGTGGCCGCAGCCGACATCAACACCACGCTCTCCACCGTGATGGGCGGGCGTTACGTCAACGACTTCCTCAACAACAACCGGGTCAAGCGCGTGTACGTGCAGGGCGAAGCGTCCGCACGCATGCTGCCCGGCGATATCGACCGCTGGTACGTGCGCAACAGCGACGCCGCCATGGTGCCGTTCTCGGCGTTCGCCAGCAGCGCCTGGGCGTATGCGCCGCAGGTGTTGACCCGCTTCAACGGCAGCGAATCGATGGAGATCACCGGCAGCGCTGCATCCGGCATCAGTTCGGGCGATGCGATGACCGCGGTCGCCGGTGAAGTGGACGGCATGGGCAAGGGCGTGGGCTACGCCTGGTCGGGCATGTCGTATCAGGAACAGGCCGCCGGCACCCAGACCTGGATGTTGTATGCGGTATCGCTGGTGTTCGTGTTCCTGTGCCTGGCCGCGTTGTACGAGAGCTGGTCGATCCCGATCTCGGTGATGCTGGCGGTGCCGGTGGGCATCGTCGGCGCGCTGCTGGCGACCTGGATGCGCGGGCTGTCCAACGACATCTACTTCCAGGTCGGCCTGCTGGCAACGATGGGCCTGGCCGCCAAGAACGGCATCCTGATCGTGGAGTTCGCCAAGGAGCTGGAAGAGAAAGGCCAGCCCTTGATCGAGGCCACCCTGCACGCCGCACGCATGCGCCTGCGCCCGATCCTGATGACCTCGCTGGCCTTCATGCTCGGCGTGCTGCCGATGGTGATCAGCAGCGGCGCAGGCTCCGGCGGACGCCATTCGCTGGGCACCGGCGTGCTCGGCGGCACGCTGGCCTCCACCGTACTGGGCATCTTCTTCGTGCCGTTGTTCTACGTGATGGTGCGCAGCCTGTTTCCCGGCAAGGCTGTCGCGCACTCCCCCGTCGTTTCCACCTCCGAGGTAACGCCATGATGCGCACGACATCCCTCAGCCTGGCGGTGGCCTGTGCCATCGCATTGAGCGGCTGCGTCAGCATGGCGCCGCAATATGCGCGCCCGGATGCACCGGTGCCCGGTGTGGTCGGCGACACCGGCAGCCCGCTCCATGGCGACAGTGCCGATGGCCGCACTACCGCTGCGGCTGGGCTGGACTGGCGGCAGGTGCTGGTCGATGCGCGCCTGCAAAAGGTGGTCGTACTGGCGCTGGACAACAACCGTGACCTGCGTGTGGCCGTGCTCAATATCGAGCAGGCACGTGCACAGTACCGCATCCAGCGTGCGGACCTGTTTCCCGCGGTGGACGCCACCGTCTCGCACACGGCGCAACGTGCCGCGGCCGCGACCAGTTTCACCGGCGCGCCGCAGATCATCCGCAGCGCCACCGGGCAGGTGGGCATCAGCAGCTGGGAGCTGGACCTGTTCGGGCGCATCCGCAGCCTCAAGAACGAAGCGCTGGAGACCTATCTGGCCAGCGAGCAGACCCAGCGCAGCACCCGCCTGAGCCTGGTGGCCGAAGTGGCCAGCGACTGGCTCACCGTGGCCGCCGATCAGCAGCGGCTGGCACTTGCCCAGCAGACCCTGGAGAGCCAGCGCAAGACGCTGCGCCTGACCGAATTGCAGCACGACAACGGCATCGTCTCCGGGCTGGATCTGGCGCAGATCCAGACCAGCGTGGAAAGCGCGCGCGCCGATGTGGCCAGCTTCACCACCCAGTTGGCGCAGTCGCGCAATGCGCTGAACCTGGTCGTTGGCACGTCGGTACCGGCGGCGTTGTTGCCGGCTGCCGATGCGATCGAGAGTGGCGTGGCATTGGCACCGTTGCCGGCGCAGCTGGAATCGCGCGTGCTGTTGCAGCGCCCGGACGTAGTGTCGGCCGAGCACACGCTCAAGGCCGCCAACGCCGACATCGGCGCAGCGCGTGCGGCGTTTTTCCCCACCATCTCGCTGACCGGCAATGTCGGGCGCGGCAGCGATGCCTTGTCCAGCCTGTTCGATGGCGACCACACCTGGTCGTTCACGCCCAGCGTGAGCCTGCCGATCTTCCGCGCCGGCGCCTTGAAGGCCGAACTGGATGTGGCCAAGCTGCAGAAGGACATCACCATCGCCCAATACGAACTGGCGATCCAGACCGCCTTCAGCGAAGTGGCCGACGCGCTGGCCGAGCGCACCCAGCTGGACGAACGCATGGACGCGCAGCGCGCCCTGGTGGATGCGGCACAACGCGGTTTTACCCTGTCGGATGCGCGCTACCGCAATGGCGTGGACAGTTATCTGGTGGCACTGGACGCGCAGCGTTCGCTCTACAGCGCACAACAGACCTTGATCAGCCTGCGGCTGACCGAAGCAAGCAACCGGGTGACCTTGTACAAGGTGCTCGGCGGCGGCGCCGATGCGCAACCGCAACCGCTGGCGCAACAGTAGCCCTGCATCGATGCGCGAGCGCAAGCGCATCCGCCAGATCCTCAATGGCAGTGACAGTGCCCGATCAAAAGAAGTTGATCAAACCGCACCTCATCGGGCAGCGCGTAGCTTGCTGCTCGCACTCATGCACCGACCATCCCGACTGGTCCTTGCCGCTCACCGTCGCGGGATCTTACGCGGCGACCGACCCAAGAACGCACTCTGCGGCATGACATCGGCTGCTTATGCCCAATACCTAGCCAACACCGATATCATCACCCCCAGGCTCTAAACTCGGTCGCTACTCAGGGCGGGGAGGCGTCTTGCCCACCAGAACGTGTGCCGTCGCTCAAATCCGATCAGGACCTCTGGGGTAACTGCGGAACAAGTCCTGCTCGAACTGCGACATCAGATAAGGTCGCACAAACGCCGACCGGGTGAGGTCCCGCAACTGTTCTTCATGTTGGGCGATGGCTTCGACATCACAGAGTGTCGGGTAATGATGCAACAGCCGATAGCCTCCTGGCGCACGGACTTGGGCGCGGCTTGGTTGCCGGCGAGTTCCTTGAGAAACGCTCCGGCTTGCAGCAGGTTGCGAGTGCGCTCGTCAGGTAGGGTCATGCGACTGCTAGCCAAGGCTAAGGAAGTCTTAGGTGTAGCGCTTAGTTCCGCTCGCGTGACACTTCCAGCGTGTAGCTGCAGGCGCGGTACTTACACCACATCGCCTGGTCACCGGATGGCCTCGGAGGTAGCCGCGCGCCGAGATCACGTCAAGCCGCAGAAGGTCTGGGCTTTGGCCAAGAAGCTGGAGCTGTCGTAACGGAACATCCCGGCATGACGCCACGACGATCTTATCCCCAAGCCCTAACAAAATGCCGCGTTTTCCGTGCCCTGCCGCTGCACGATTTGCGCGATACAGACGGAATGAACGATCCTCCCTGGGATACTCGGCGCCGGCACGGCCTTGGTGTTCCGGTCCGCCAATCCATCCTCAGCGCAATCGCGTGAGATGAGTCACTTGCGCATCAAAGAAGGCTACGTCCTCGTCCACCAAGCGCCTCCAACTGATCTTGCCACCGAGTGTCGCTTCTAACGACGCAAGGGGATCTTGACCAAAACCCTGCTCTTCGAGTGATCGATAACGCACCTGAAACGTTGGGTCGTTCAGCTGGCTTAGCTCGAAGAGCTTGACGGCGACCAACCCTGCGTACAGGTAGTTCGTCAGATACATCGGATCTTGATAGAACAGGCGCTTTGTCGCCCAAGTATTAGCCAATTCAGGATGGAGCTGAGTTCGCTGCTCATATCTGCTTAGCACGCGCATAGTCACCTTCGAGAGATCGGCAGCGCTTTTCAGGGTGTTCGTAGCGAACCCGTCATAGATGTCACGCTCAAGCTGTGCTTCTTCTGCTGAGGTAAAGAGTTGAAGGGCCATGTCGTCGATCAACGACCGAAGATAGAACTCCCGCGCTTCCGGTGTCTCAGCCTCCTTGGCGAGTTTTTCTCTTAGAAGCAGTTCGTCCAAGATGGCGAAGGCTTCTGATACGCCCAGGGTTCCGTAGACACTCAAGACCCTCGTTGCGCGTAGCGCCGTTCAAACTCTACAGGGGACAAGTCGCCAGTTGAACCGTGGCGGCGGTTGGGGTTGTAGAACATCTCGATGTAGTCGAATACCTCGGCGCGAGCGGCGTCCTTGGTGGGATAGGTCCGCCGCCTGATCCGCTCGCGTTTGAGCAGGCCGAAGAAGCTCTCCACGGGTGCGTTGTCGTGGCAGTTGCCACGCCGACTCATGCTGCACACCAAGCCATGGGACGCCAGGAAACTGCGCCAGTCATCGCTGGTGTAGACAGACCCTTGGTCCGAATGAACCAAGCAACCAGCGTTGGGTTTGCGCCGCCACACCGCAGACAACAAGGCCTGCACGACCAACTCGGTGTCGGCCCGATCGCGCATCGCCCAGCCGACGACCTGCCTGGAAAACAGATCGATCACAACAGCCAAATACATCCAGCCTTCATGCGTGCGGATGAAGGTGAAATCACTCGCCCAGGCCGTGTCCGGCTCCGTCACGTCGAACTGTCGGTCAAGCAGGTTGGCAGCCGCCTTGCACTGCATCCCTCCATGGAAGCGCGGTTTGCGACCATAGCCCACCTGGGCACGCAGTCCCTCGGTGCGCATCAGCCGATGCACCCGATGGCGACTACAACGCTCACCTAGATCGCGCAGATCCGTGGTGATCTTGCGATGCCCATAAACACTGCCGCTGGCCAGCCAGTGGTGCTTGATTAGTCCAAGCAAGCGATCATCTTCCTTGGCGCGCTCACTGTCGGGCGAGCGTAACCAGGCGTAATAACCCGCCCGGTTGACCCGCAACACCCGGCACATCACACACACCCTGAATTCCCCGCAGTGGGCTTGCATGAAGGCGTACTTTGCCTTTACCCCTTGGCAAAGTACGCGGCGGCCTTTTTTAGGATGTCGCGCTCCTCGGTCACTCGACGCAACTCTGCCTTTAGCCGCCGAACCTCGGCGCTCTGGTCCACCTCGGCGCGCTGCACTACGCCAGGCTTGCCGAACGTGCGCAGCCAGGCGTACAGGCTGTGCGTGGTGACACCCAGCCGCTCGGCGACTTCTGCCACCTTGAACCCACGATCAGTCACTTGCCGGACCGCCTCGATCTTGAACTCATCCGTATACCGCTTGCTGCTCATAGACACCTCCGAATCGACCATTTTCCATGGCCATGAGATGTCTAGGAAACCCTGGGCGTATCACCCGCCACCTGATGTAAAGCCAGTTGAAAGGGTCAATCAAACCTTTTGCTGCGCAGCGCACAGCAGCGCCCTGAACAGCATGGCGCACTTCATCTCAGAGGTAAAACTCGGCCTTTTCCAAAAGCGCCACGACGCTTGCCAGAAAAGAAACGGGAAGGTGCTTGGAAAGAGCTAGCATTTGGCTCTCCAGTGTCGCCCTCGAGCTACTGGTCGCAAGAGCTGACAAGGCATTTTGCTCTCCACCTGTCAACCAGTCGATGGTGACGTCCAAAGCCAGACTGAGTGAGTGCAGATGTTGGAGATTGGGGGTAAAGCCATCATCCCTCTCCCAATGACCAATCGTTGCTCGATTAACACCTAGCAACTTCGAAAGCTCTGTTTGGGATAGCCCTCGATCATTTCGCGCTTTCCGGATGCGTGCTGCGATCAGATTGGTCACGTGGCCACCTCCTTGTGCGGTTCGTTGCCTTATCTATATGACAAAAAGTCACTTGGACGCAAGTTGCGTGTCCAGGGAGCTTCTGTCGAGTGCATGCTAGGGCATGAAGCTTGGTCAGAGTCGCATAATTCAAGCTGACTACCTTTTTGCGAGCTGGCTAGCTTTTGGCGCGAACCGTTCGGTAATCCCCCATTTATAGCAGTGGCCAAAAGTGGAGCTATGCGGCCATGGCCAACTTTGCCATGGCAGCAATCGGTATGAGCGCCAGTGCATTGCGCTATTGCCCGCGCGAAGACCGCAATGGCGAACTGCGCGATCGCATTGTTGCGCTGGCGCATCGTCATCGCCGCTGTGGCGTAGGGATGATCTATCTCGAGCTGCGACAGGAAGTGCGCATCGTGAACTACGAGCGTGTAGAGCAGCTGTACCGCGAGCAGTAGCTGCAAATCCGCCGCCGCAAGCGCGAGAAAGTGCCGGTGGGCGAGCATCAGCCGCTATTGCGGCCAGCGCAGCCAACCAGGTGTGGTCAATGGACTTCGTGTTCGACCGCACTGCCGAACGGGCGGGTGATCAAGTGTCTGGTGATCGTGGGCGACGCGACACATGAAGCGCTCGCCATCGACGTGGAGCGCGGGATCCCCAGGCACGGGTAACTCGCGTGCTGGATCGGTTGGCACACAGTCGCGGTTTGCCGAAGGTGATCTGCACTGACAACGGCAAGGAATTTTGCGGCAGGGCTATGGTCGCCTGGGCGTGGCGTGCAGTTACGACTGATCCAACCGCGCAAGCCGAACCAGAACGTCTACGTCGACAAACCCGAAGATCATTCGCTCTAAGAACCAACGTACCCACACCGTTGAATCACCTCTCAAGGCAATCAAGATTCGGTGAACGTAGGAGTTGTGTTGGCCGCCAACACGCTACGTGTTCCTACGCATGCTGCGATGGCCGACGCAGACGCCGGCCATCGCATTGCACATTGCTAGAACCGCATCACTTCGCCGCGTTGGCGTTCATCACTGCATTGCGGCTGGCATCCAGATACTGCGCGGGGTCGCGCATGCCGGTGGTGTGGCATTGCCCGGAGGTGTGGCCGCGATTCACACCGCCCGGCAGCTGCGCGTTGACCTGCTCTACGGTGCCGTCTTCCGGGTCGTTCAGTACCAGGTCCGAGGCCGCGTTGCAGTAGTCGTTGGTGTACCAGTTGGTCTTGGCGAACGAGGTCGTGTAGTAGTTGACCTTGGCGCGCGCATCGGCCGGAATACCGGCCAACCAGGCTTTGGCGCCGTCGTAGGTCATGTCGGTATTGGTGCCGCAACCCACGCCGAACCACGAGCCCACCGCCGCTAGAATGCCGGACAGATTGGTGCCCTGGTACGGCGTGCCGACCGACTGCATCACCCGCCCACCTGTAGCGTTATCCAGCCCGCTCCAGTAGTAGGTATACAGATGCAGCGCGGCCATGCCGCCCTGGCTGTGCGCCACCGTCGCGAACGAGGACCACTGACTGGCGAACTGCGCCAACCGCTGTGCGAACTGGTCGTTGCTGCGGTTCTGTTTGGCATCAAGGAACGAGGACGCATTGGTGAACTGCGCCTGCGGCCACACGCCGTTGGAGCAATAGCCGTGCACCAGCACCAGTTGCGACCCCGCGGCCTGCGGCTGCGCCATCGCACTGGCGCGGGCCAGCGTCGTCGGACGCGGCCCCATGCGCATGCTCTCGTCGATCGCGGCGGCAGAGCGCGCAATGCTGGCGCGGCGCAACGTGGGCAGCTGCAACGGCAGCGTGTCGGCCTGTACCAGCGGGATGTAATGGTCCGGGTCTTCGATGCGCAGCCCGCGCAGCGTAAACGGCGCACGCGCACCGGCACGCGCGACCCAGCGTTCGTCCAGGCTCAGCGGCAGCTGGCCTTGCTGCGGCGTCAGCATGCCGCCGATCCACGCCACCGGCACGTCCTTGCCCTTGGCATCGGTGCCCCAGACCTGGCCAAACACGCGGTAATGCGATGGTGCCTTGCCGCGCGCGGCGACCGGCAAGGCAATGTTGAGCCGGGTGCCGTCGGCAGCGCGTGCGCTGAGCGCGTTGCCGAGCAGACGCAGGGAGGTATCCAGCACCGGCAACACATGCTCGCTGGTGCGCACGAACGGCTGCCCGGCCTGGTCGCGACCGCGCACGATCACCTGTGCGATCCAGGTACCTTCGGCTGTCGGTTGGAACGTGCCGCCATACACGCCATCGCCGGCAGCGCCATCGTCATGCTGTCCGTCATCGGCCATCGGCAGCGTGCGGATGCCGCCTTGCGGGTCGATCACACGCAGGCTCGCTGTCTCGATCTGCCCCGCCTGCGCGGTCAGCAAGCTCGCGCCGGCTGCATCGTTGCCGCTGAGCAACGAGTTGAGCGTCAGCGACTGGCCGACCTGCTGCCGACGATGGCGCGGGTACGAGGCCAGCTGCGTACGCGCATCGCCCTCCATCAGCACATACCCGCGTTGCGCCACCGGCGTCGACGATTGCAGCGTCAGCGCCCAGTTGCCGTTCTGCGCGGATTCCACCGCGTAACGCATGCCGCTGGTGCCGCTCTCGGCGCTGCCCAGCAGTGTGCGTTGTGCCTGCATTTGCGGTGTAACAGCAGCGGCACGTGCGCCGGCAACACGTGGTGCAGTCACCGCCGCCTCCCACGGCTGATCGCCGGCCAGCACCATGAAACGCAGATGGCCGTTTTCCATCGGCAATGTGCCTTGCCAGCGTGCGGACTTGCCGGCCGGCGTCAACTCCACCGGCAGCAAGGCGCTCTTGGACAGGATCGCCGACTCGGCCGGATCGGGTGCGCGCATCTGCGCGAACTCCTCCGGTGGGCCAGCCAGTTGTTTGGGCTGCAGCTCGGCCGCGGCAAGCGGCGTGGAGACCAGCGACAAGGTGCACAGCAAGGACAACAGCGACGGCTTCGGCATGGCGACATCTCTCCTTGAACGTTGCAGAAGCGATGCCGCCGCGCATGGCAACGGCATCGGATGCAGCGCCCCCTCGCCGCGATTCGCCGATGGTTATACCGCGCGCTTGTGACAGGTCTGCTGTGCGCTGCAGCACCTCACGCACAGTAAACAAACCGCCAGAACTAAAAAGTACAGACTGTGATCTGGGTCTTGAACATGGCGAGGCCTGCAACGCATTGCTTGCTACAACGCACAGGTCTGCGGTCGATCTGCAGCGCCGAATTCGGCGCGCCTCAGTCCGCCTAAACGCGCGCGGAGCGGGAGCGGTACTGCTCCACCCACGCGACAGTCTGTGCGATGCCGCCAAACGGATAGAAGTGCATGCGGACCTCGCCGTGCGCATCAGTCAGGCCAGTGGCCAGCCGTTCCACAAAACGATCCGGCCCTGCGGTGCCCAACAGCTTGCCGAGCGAGATGCCGTACTTTGACAGCATCGATGCGCATGCGCTGACACCGCAGCTGGCGGCATAGCGTGCGAGCACCGCCACGCCGGCAGGACCGGGTACGCCCACACGCACGGGATATGCAATGCCGTGCGCGCGCAGCGCCTGCAACCACCTCAGCACGATGTCGGCATCGAACGCGAACTGGGTGACGATCAGCGGCGCCATGCCGCGCTCGGCGATGCTGCGACACTTGCGTTGCAGCACCTCCCATCGATCGGCTGCAGGCATGCTCGGATGCCCTTCCGGATGCCCCGCCACGGCGATGGTCCGGATGCCGGAGCGCTCAAAGACCCCGGTATCGAGCAGCGACAAGCTGTCCGGAAACGGTCCGAGTGGAGCAGGCGGATCGCCCGCAATCACCAAACAGCGCTCGACGCCGGCGTCATCGACGGCGCGG
This sequence comes from Xanthomonas arboricola pv. juglandis, assembly GCF_001013475.1. GTDB lineage: Bacteria > Pseudomonadota > Gammaproteobacteria > Xanthomonadales > Xanthomonadaceae > Xanthomonas > Xanthomonas arboricola. The sequence goes on from NZ_JZEF01000002.1 coordinate 568,954, forward strand.
CTGACAAAGGCATGCAGCTGCTCGCGCGAGGCGATACGGCGCGCGGACAGGTGCGGCATCGGCTGAAAGCCCAGTGTGCGCACCATCCGTGCCGCGGCCAGCCGCGCATCGTCGTCCTGGTTGGGCAGGTAGGGGATGGCAATGGTTGCGCCACGCATGATCCGGGGCGCCGCTGCAGCCAGCCCGGCAATGTGCTTTGCGCTGACCTCCAGCGAATAGGCCTCGGTGATGGTGCTGGCGAGGCTGGGCGTGTCCGGATCGATCAAGGGTGTTGCCGTCCTGTGGTGGTGAGTGGCTGCGCCGCTGCGTCAGCCCCGATCGAGCGGGCAGGGGCCAGGGAGAACGTTGAAGTCCCGGCGGCGTCATGGCCCGGCCGGCACTCAATCGTCCTGTTCCGCATCGCCGTAGAATTTCACGCCCAGTTGTATGCGACCGCGCCCGCTTTCCACGCGGTGCCGATTGGTGTCGCGCAGCGAGTAGACGCAGCCGCAGTATTCCTGCTGGTAGAAGTTCTCGCGCTTGCTGATCTCGACCATGCGCGAGGAACCGCCGCCCTTGCGCCAGTTGTATTCCCAGTACATCAGGCCGGGATACCTGGCCGCTGCGCGTACGCCGCAGTCGTTGATCTGCTGCATGTTCTTCCAGCGCGAGATGCCCAGGGAGCTGGTGATCACCGGAAAGCCGTGCTCGTGCGCATACAGCGCGGTGCGTTCAAAGCGCATGTCGAAGCACATGGTGCAACGCACGCCGCGTTCGGGTTCGTTCTCCATCCCGCGGGCCCGCGCGAACCAGTTGTCCCGATCGTAGTCGGCATCGACGAAGGGCACGCCGCACTGCTCGGCAAAGCGGATGTTCTCGTCCTTGCGCAGCTCGTACTCCTTGCGCGGATGAATGTTGGGGTTGTAGAAGAAGATGGTGTAGTCGACGCCGGACGCCAGCATGGCCTCCATCACCTCGCCGGAACACGGCGCGCAGCAGGAATGCAGCAACACCTTGTCGTGGCCGGCAGGCAGTGGGAGTGGCGCGCGGGTTGCGGTGGTATCCATCAGTGGGCTCCGGATGTCGTGGCGGTGCCATTGGCAGGTTGGCGGGCCAGTTCGATGAAGGCGCGCAGGTAGTCGACGGCGATATCGGCCTCACGTGCGCCCAGGAAGATCTGCTTGGGGATGCCGCGCGCACCCAGCCGCACCGGCACCACGTCCATCCTGGCGGCGTATTCCTCCACCAGCCAGCGTGGCATGGCGGCCACGCCGCGGCCACTGGCCACCATCTGCATCATGATATCGGTGGTTTCGATGGCCTTGTGGCGCCTGGGCGTGACACCGGCCGGCAGCAGGAACTGGCTGTAGATGTCCAGGCGCTCGAGGTCCACCGGATAGCTGATGAGCACCTCGCGTGTGAGCTGCTGGGGCTTGACGTAGGCGGCCGACGCCAGCGCATGGCCCTTGGCCACGACCAGCACCTGCTCGTAGTCGAACACCGGCTCGAACCGCAGCCCGGGCTTGTACAGCGGGTCGGGCGTGACCAGCAGATCGATCTCGTAGCCGAACAGCGCGCCGATACCGCCGAACTGGAACTTCTGCTTGACGTCCACATCTACATCCGGCCAGGTGGCCAGATAGGGCGCCACCAGCTTGAGCAGCCACTGGTAGCAGGGATGGCATTCCATGCCGATGCGCAGCGCGCCGCGTTCGCCCTGCGCGAACTGGCCCAGGCGCTCCTCGGCCAGGTCCAGCTGCGGCAGTACCCGGTTCGCCACCGCCAGCAGGTACTGGCCAGCCTGGGTCAGGCGCAGGTTGCGTCCCTCGCGTAGCCACACGTCGGTGCCTAGCTGTTGCTCCAGCTTCTTCATGCTGTGGCTCAGCGCCGACTGGGTCAGGTTCAGCACGCCGGCAGCGGCGGTCAGCGAGCCCTGCTGCTCGACCTGCTGGACGATGGTGAGATGGATGCGCTCAAGCATTCAGATGATCCGAATTCATGGATTGTTGAAATAACACCATTTTACTTCATTGAATGCGAGCCCTAGCATCGGGGTTCGTCGTTTCAGGTCAACCCGCATGACTGTCAACGTGCCACACCCCCTCCGCGTCGTCGCGGTCTCCGGCGGGCTGCAGCGCCCCTCCAAGGCCGTCGCCCTGGCCGAACACCTGCTGGCGCTGATCGCCGCTGCCGTGCCGTGCGAGCAACATCTAGTCGAACTCGGAGCGTTGGCGCCGCAGTTCGCCGGCGCGGTCTGGCGCTCGCAGCTGCCGGCAACGGTGGAGCAGGAGCTTGCCGCCGTGGAGCAGGCAGACGTGGTGGTGGTGACCACGCCGGTCTATCGCGGCTCCTACACCGGGTTGTTCAAGCACTTCTTCGACTTCATCCATCAGGATGCCTTGATCGACACCCCGGTCTTGTTGGCGGCCACCGGCGGCAGCGAGCGCCATGCGCTGGTGATCGACCACCAGTTGCGGCCACTTTTCAGCTTCTTCCAGGCACGCACCTTGCCGCTGGGCGTCTACGCCACCGACCGCGACTTCCTGGACTACCGCGTGCACAACGAAGCCCTGGCCGAGCGGGCCAGGCTGGCGGTGCAGCGGGCACTGCCGCTGATCGCATTGACGCGGCAGGCAGGTGCCATCGCCGCAGAAAACGTGGCCGCGGCCTGAGGCCACCCGGTCACGGTTGCTCGGCGGGTCAACACTGCGCGCCGGCTACAGGTTCGGTTGGCAACTGTCCGCAGATCCAAAGTCCCGGCATCCATCCAGCAGGGATCCACCCCTGCGCCGAGACCTGCGCTCGTAATCAATTTCGGAAACAAGGCGTCAGCTTGCAATGACTCAAGAATTCACCTTCAGCATCAAACGTCAGCGGTTTGACGAGGACTACCGTCCCGCGGCCAATACGCGCAACACGACGAACTTTGCCAACCTGGCCAGGGGGCAGCGTCGGCAGGAAAACCTGCGCAACACGCTTGCGATGATCAACAACCGCTGCAACGACCTGGCGCATTGGGATAACCCCACCCGCGATCGCTACGCGGTGGAGCTGGACATCATCTCTGTCGAGATGAACATCGGCGAGAACGAAAGCGGCGATGCATTCCCGCTGATCGAGATATTGAAGCCCAGCATCCTCGACAAGACGAGCGGCGCGCGCATCGATGGCATCGCAGGGAACAATTTTTCCTCCTACGTGCGCGACTACGATTTCAGCGTGCTGCTGCCGGCGCACAATCAGGACGCGTCCGGCTTCAGCATCCCGAACGATTTCGGCAGCCTGCACGGAAAGCTGTTCAAGCACTTCGTGGACTCGGACGCCTACACAGCGCGTTTTGCCAAGCCGCCGGTCATCTGCATCAGCGTCTCCAGCAGCAGGGTCTATCACCGAACCGGCAACCGGCACCCCGTGCTCGGCATCGAATACAGGCAGGACGAGTTTTCCCTGACCGATCGCTACTTCGAGAAGATGGGCCTGCAGGTGCGCTATTTCATGCCTCCCAACAGTGTCGCCCCGTTGGCTTTTTACTTCTTCGGCGACCTGCTCAACGACTACACCAATCTCGAGCTGATCGGCACCATCAGCACCATGGAGACGTTCCAGAAGATTTACCGCCCGGAGATCTACAACGCCAATTCCGCTGCGGGGGCCATCTACCAGCCGAGCCTGAAGCACCAGGATTACTCCTCTACCCAGATCGTCTACGACCGGGAAGAGCGCAGCCAGCTCGCGGTGACGCAGGGCAAATTCACCGAAGAGCACTTCATCAGGCCCTACGGCAAGATTCTCGCGCAGTGGGTTTCCCACCACGCTGTCTGATCAACAAGAACGCAAGACACCACTCATCATGAAAAAGCTGCTCCCTACCTCCACCGCCGGCAGCCTGCCCAAGCCGTCCTGGCTCGCGCAGCCGGAGAAACTCTGGTCTCCCTGGAAGCTGCAGGACGAGGAACTGATCGAAGGCAAGCAGGATGCATTGCGCCTGTCGCTGCAGGAACAGCAGCACGCCGGCATCGACATCGTCAGCGACGGCGAGCAGACCCGCCAGCATTTCGTCACCACCTTCATCGAACACCTCAGCGGCGTGGATTTCGAAAAGCGCGAAACCGTCAGGATCCGCAATCGCTACGACGCCAGCGTCCCCACCGTCGTTGGCGCGGTGAGCCGCCTCAGGCCGGTGTTCGTCGACGATGCCAGGTTCCTGCGCCAGCAGACCCGCCAGCCGATCAAATGGGCGCTGCCTGGCCCGATGACGATGATCGACACCCTCTTTGACGCGCACTACAAAAGCCGCGAAAAGCTGGCGTGGGAATTTGCCGTCATCCTCAACCAGGAAGCCAGGGAGCTTGAAGCGGCCGGCGTGGACATCATCCAGTTCGACGAGCCGGCCTTCAATGTCTTCTTCGACGAGGTCAACGACTGGGGTGTTGCCACCCTCGAGCGTGCGGTCGAAGGGCTCAAGTGCGAGACCGCCGTCCACATCTGCTACGGCTACGGCATCAAGGCCAATACCGACTGGAAGCAGACCCTGGGGTCGGAGTGGCGTCAGTACGAAGAGTCGTTTCCCAAGCTGCAGACATCCACGCTCGACATCATCTCGCTGGAGTGCCACAACTCGCATGTGCCGATTGACCTGATCGAACTGGTGCGCGGCAAGAAGGTGATGGTCGGGGCCATCGACGTGGCGAGCAATACGATCGAAACGCCGGAAGAAGTGGCCGCTACGCTGCGCAAAGCGCTGCGCTTTGTCGATGCCGACAAGCTCTACCCGTCCACCAACTGCGGGATGGCGCCTCTGGCCCGGGATGTTGCAAGAGGCAAGCTCAAGGCCCTGAGTGCAGGCGCAGACATCATTCGCGCAGAACTGGCAGCCCGCTAGCGCGCCGGTGCCGGTGCTGGGTCGGCGGCCGAAGCAACAGGGCCGCGGCTAGCGCCATCCTGCCGACGCAAGCGGCCACCAAGGCTAGCGACGCAATCACTAACAAGCCCCCGCATGCGGGTAATGCTGTTCACTTAAGCAATTGAGTTACCGAAAATCTGGTATCAGACCTCTGGTATCGGATTTTTTGTGTCCCTTCAACAGCAGCTGTTCGACCTTGGCGATCTGTTCAACTTCTCCGACCTGAGCACGTTTACGCAGAATATTCCGGTGGAGTGGGTGGCCAGCGCGCTGGAACTGTCTTCCAAGGCCAGCATCCGGCGTCGGCGTCTTCCCAGTGATCAGGTGTTGTGGCTTGTCCTGGGCATGGCGTTGTTCCGTGACGAACCGGTGCACGAGGTCGCACGTCGTTTGAACATCTGCGCACAAGGGCTGGCCTCAGAAGATCTGTTGGCTCGCAGCGGTGTCAGTCAGGCGCGCGCGCGACTGGGCGCCGACCCGGTCCACCACCTGTTTGCAACGACTGGGGCGCAGTGGGGATGCGAACGCTACAAAGGCGATGAATGGCAGGGATTGCAGGTCTTTGCCGTGGATGGCGCGCTGCTGCGGACGCCAGACACTGAAGAACTGCGCGAACATTTTGGTTCCGGTAATACCAGCACGGACCGTCAGACACCATTTCCCATGCTGCGATTGGTTGCACTGATGAACGTACGCTCGCATGTCTTGCTCAATGCCCAGCTCAGTCCGTACCGGCGCAGCGAAATTCGCTTGAGCGAGCCGTTTCTACACTCCATTCCCGACCATTCGGTCACCTTGTTCGACAAAGGATTCTGGAGCGCTGATCTGTTGCTTTCGCTAGCCAACACTGGCACTGCACGCCACTGGCTGACACCAGCACGCAAAGGCCTGGTGGCTGAGGAAATCACGCGTTATGGCACTGATGATCGGTTACTGCGCATGCGTGTCTCGCCGCAGGCCAGAAAACGCAATCCAGCGCTTCCCACGCACTGGGACGTACGTGAAGTGAGCTATCTGCATCAGGGGAAGAGAAAGTCGGTGCTGACCTCGTTGCCTGTCACCACTTACAGCACCAAGTCTGTCGCACTGCTTTACCAGGAGCGATGGGAAATCGAACTGAGTTTGCGCGACATCAAAAGCTCGATGCAGCACAACGCGACGACCTTACGTAGCAAGAAGATCGACTTGGTGTACCAGGAGGTCTGGGGGTTGCTGCTGGCTTACAACATCATTCGACGTGAAGCCGGTCAGGCAGCGGAGGCGTTTGGCAAAACGCCTTCGGACATCCGATTCAAACCGGTTTGCCAGTACATCGCAGTGCAACTCATCGTGATGGCCGCAGCCAATCCAGCTTCCGCCACAGGAAGACGCTTATCCCAGCTTCGCTCAGGCATCGCGAGCCTGTTCCTCGATCACCGTCCAAGGCCTACCCGGCCAAGGACGGTGAAGATCTCGAAGACCCGCTATCCGGTAGATCGGAAGGCTGCTCCGCCTAAGTGAACAGCATTACCCGCATGCGGGGGCTTGTTGGTCTTCCATCACGGTGCAGGGATCAGTAATTGACCTGCAACTGCAGCCGCAGCAAGTCGCCTTCCACCACCGGATACGGCGCGGTGGTGACGTCGGTGCGCTTCATCTTCGAATAGGCGAACACCAGTTCCAGCGCATCCATCGGCTGCCACTCGACGCCGGCTTCCACTTCGTCCAGGCGCATGCGCGGCGCATTGGTGTCGAACTTGGAGCCGCCGCGGTAGGTCTGCCACTTCAGGTACGGCAGCAAGGTACCGTAGCTGCCATCGTGCTTGTACATCGCCTGCACGTAACCGCCGCTCAGCGAACGGGTGCGGATGCGCCGCTGTGCGACATCCAGCTCCGGGCCGCGGCCAACCGTCCACTCGGCCTGCAGGCCGAACGGCTGCGGGTAGTAGATGATGTGCGCGGCCACGCGTTGGTCGGTGTAGCCGTTCGGGTCGGTGATGGCCGGGGTGAAGCTGCGGCCACCGATGTTGACTGCCGCCGCGGTCGGCACGAAGCGGCCGCTGTAGGCGTCGGCACCCACTTCCAGGTACTGGCCGTTGGCGAACTTGAACGGGTAGGTGGCGTGCACCACCGCATGCATGCTGTCGTTGCGCTCGGCGCGGTTGGCGCCCTGGCCGTTGTACACGCCGGCACCGATCACGCCGTAGTCGCCCGAGCCCTTCAAGCCCGACTTGACCAGGTCCTGGAAGCGGCCCTTGGCCACGGTGGGGCTGTAGTAGAACACCGCACCGATATCGCGTTCGTCGCGCAGGCCGGAGTTGAGCGCGTCGGCGCGGTCCAGGGTGAGACGGTTCTGACTGGATTGCAGGTTCTCCCAGCCGTACGGCATCTTCGACTGGCCCACGCGCACGCGGTACTCGCGCTTCTTGTCGAAGTAGATGTCGGCATATGCATCGCGCAGCTGCGCGAAGTTGGAGGTGGTCGAACCGGTCGGCGTGCTCGCAAAATCCGGCTGGAAGTACAGCGACACGTGCTCGTTGAGATCGCCGCTCAGCACCAGGCGCGCACGCCGGATGCCCAGGCTCTGGTCGTTGCCGATAAAGCGGTCGCCGGGTGCGCGCAGATCCTGCGCGTCGCCGCCGATGCCCTGGTTGTAGCGGATCTGCGTGTAGCCGCGCAGGCTCAGCTTGTCGTACCACTTCTTGCCGGCCTCGCCAGCCTTGGCCGGTGCCGCAGTCGGTACGGGTGCAGGTGCGGCCTGGGCGATGGCGGTGTCGGCAGGCGCCGGTGCCGCAGGGGCGGGCGGCAAGGCCGGTGCGGCCGGCATCGCCGACGCCGGCAGCTTGCCGTTCTCGTCCACCTGCACGAACTTGCCCAGCTTGTCGCGGCCCGGGGCCGGCTCGGCGAAGATCTGCTTGGTCTTGCGGTCGACGTACAGCTCCAGCTCGGCGGCCAGCGTGCTGCCGCTGGCGGTCGCGCTGAGGGCGCACAGGACGGTGGCGAGATTGCGTTTTTTCATTGGTCCGGCTCGTGCAAGGGAAACGGGTCGGCGGCAGCGTCAGGCCGGCGCTGCCCGGCGGGCGGCGAACAAGGCGCCGGCACGCCCACCAGGCGCCCGGTCGTCCTGACGGTGCGGCAATGCGTGCAGTTATATTTAGATTTGATGTCAGTTTGGCGACATCGGCGGCCCCGCACAGCGCAACGCTGTGTCAGCTGCGTGTCTGGCGCGTGTCAGTTGTGCGACGTGCAGAAGGCGGGCCCAGCGGTGCACGCGTGGGCACCAGGCGCCGATGTGACGCTTTGGTTGCTGCCGCCGGCCATCGGGCCTGCGCTGCCTTGGGCAGATGGTGCCGCCAGGAGCAGCTGCCGACGCAAAGGCCGAAGCGCGTGCTTGGCACGGCCATGGCGTGCTGTCGTCGTCGCCAACGCGTGGGCAAGGGACGATGACTCAGAAACATGGCAAAGGCGGGTCATCGCCCGCCTTTGCCGGATCACGCACCGCGTGGCGTAGCGCCGCGCCGATGCTGCTGTGGGCTGTCGAGCAGCACCGTGCCAGGGCTCGGCTCAGCCAGCCGGCGTCGCGTGCAAGGCCGCCGCCACCGCATCGCGCAGCGGGGTGGTCGGGCGGCCGATCAGCTGGCTCAGCGTGTGGCTGTCGTCGAACAGGCTGCCGCCGCGCGAGGAGGCCGAGCACTGTGCCAGCACCTGTGCGAATGCGGCCGGCAGGCCGATCTGCACCAAGGCCGCCGCGTAGTCGGCTTCGGGCAGGTCGTGATAGACCACCGGCTTGCCCGACTGCTGCGCCACCTCGGCGGCATACTCGGCCATCGTGAAGGCGGTATCGCCGGCCAGCTCGTAGACCTTGCCGGCCTGCGCCGTGTCGGCGGCCAGCACCGCTGCGGCGGCCTCGGCATAGTCGGCGCGCGTGGCCGCACTGATCCTGCCCTCGCCGGCGCTGCCGATCACCGCGCCATGCGCCACCTCGGCCGCGAGCGAGCCGGTGTAGTTCTCGGTGTACCAGCCATTGCGCAGCAGCACGTGCGGCACGCCGCTCTCGCGCAGCAGCGCCTCGGTGGCCACATGCTCGGGTGCCAGCGACAGCGTGCTGGTATCGGCATGCAGCACGCTCGTATAGGCCAGCAACTCCACGCCGGCCCGCTTGGCGGCTTCGATCACGTTGCGGTGCTGCGGCACGCGTTCGCCCACCGCATTGGACGACACCAGCAGCACCCGGTCCACGCCCGCGAAGGCCTGATCCAGGCTCTGCGGGTCCGCGTAGTCGGCGCGACGCACGGTGATGTCGCGTTTTGCGAACTGCGTGAGTGACGCAGTATCGCGGGCCGTTGCTACGATCCGAGCGGCCGGGACACGCGCCAGCAGTGCGTCGACCACCAATGCGCCCAGCTGCCCGCTGGCGCCGGTGACGAGGATCAGGGGAGAGGTGTGTGCCATGGTGAACTCCAGCAGGTATTGATAAGAGGTGTGGTCTACTATCTAGACTCTTGGTCCGCGCACCTATTGTCAGGGCCGTTCGAACCTCCGCAAGGAGGCAGTTTTCCACCCCCTGGTTACCGTGAGATATCCCAGTGAACGCGATTGCTCTGTTTCCGCCGCCGCCGTCCCTGCAAGGCATGCCGTTCGACGCCACCAAGTGCCCGGTGCGCGACGTGCTCGATCAGATCGGCGACAAATGGACCATGCTGATCCTGCTGACGCTGATCCCCGGCCCCTCCCGCTTCAGCGCCGTCCAGCGCGCCGTGCCGGACATCTCCAAGCGCATGCTGACCCAGACCCTGCGCAACCTCGAGCGCAACGGCATGATCACCCGCAAGGTCTACGCGACCAAGCCGCCCAGCGTGGAATATGCCTTGTCCAAGCTCGGCGTCGCGCTGCTCGGGCCGATCTCGCAGCTGCTCAACTGGGCAGGCGAGAACCATGCGGCCATCCGCTCCGCACGCGAACGCTTCGATCATGCCCAGCAGCCAGCGGTCGCGCTGGATGCCGACGAAGCGATGGCGTAAGCGCCGCCCTGCAGCATCGGCAAGCGAGCTGACGGCGCTGACTTCCGGGTGGGCGCCTCGGCGCGTTGGTGGATCGCCTAGGCGCGCGCACTAAACGCAGCGGTGGATGGATTCCGCGTCCGCCAAGTGTGCTTTGTTGAGGCATCGATACTCGGGCCCGGAAGCGTAGGCGGTTCAGTGGCGGGCCCGCCATGCATCGCTGCTGTCGAGGGCACGCCCTGGCACCTGGACCCGACTCCAGAGTGACGACATCACAGCCACCACGGCCTGCCACGCACGTGGCGGGCCCGCCGTTGATCTGTGAACGCGTACTCACAAAATCCCGCGCCGGATAAACGTCTGCCAGCGCAAGCATGACGCGTGTCGCCCGCAAACCCTTGCGGCTTAAAGGGCCTGCCGCGCGCTATTGCTGCCATCGCTAATTTCAATCGCAAGCCGGCTCAAGCGTACGCACCGGCACCCGATAAGGGGCTCACCTTATCTCGCGAATCCGCTGCGCCATGCCCGTCTTCGGCACCCTGTCCGCCTCAACGCGACGCACCCTGGGCGCTGCCCTGCTCGCGCTGTGGTGCGGCTGGATCGCCGTGGCCTGGACCACGCCCCACGCGCAAGCCAACGACGTCGCCAGTGCGTGGGCGTCGGTCATCGACGGCATCGCCTTCCAGACCAATATCCTGGCCCTGAATGCCGCCGTCGAAGCCGCACGCGCCGGCGAAGAAGGCCGCGGCTTCGCCGTGGTCGCCGGTGAAGTGCGCGCGCTGGCATTGCGCTCGTCCGCCGCCGCCAGCCAGATCAAGACGCTGATCGGCGAGTCGGTCACGCATATGCAGGCCGGCGTGCAGCAGGTACGCCACGCCGGCGAAGGCATGCAGCACATCGTCGCCACCATCGGCCAAGTCAGCAGCACGCTCAGCAGGATCGCCGTCGCCTCGCAACAGGAAGCCGGCAGCATCGCGCAGGTGCATCACACCCTCGCCGGCGTAGACGCCGACATGCGCGACGGCGTCACCCGCATGCAGGACGCCAGCGCCGCCGCACGCGCCATGGGCGACCATGCCGCGCAGCTGGAAGATGCAGTGAGTGCGTTTGTGGCGGAGGCGCGCGATGGCAGCGCTGAGGCAGTGCAGAGGCTGCGCGTTGCCTGATTTACATCAGCCTATCTTTGGCGCGCGATAGCACCACGCGTGATCTTGCCTGATCGCCGGAGCTGAGGCCGGGTTTTCCAGGGCCGATAGTGCAACCACCGCTTTCGGCCGGCCGGTCCACAAAAGCTGTTCAGCGGCAGTTGCCAGCGCCTGCATCAGGCAACGCTGCAAGGCAGATGCTGTGGTGCCGATGCCTGCCGATTACTTGCGCAGCTCCCGCAGTTTGCCAGTGAACCAGGATTGGCTGGATACCGGCGCAGTGTTGCCGCAACGCACCTGATACGGCGTGCCCGACATGCTGCTCTTGGTGGCAGCAAGCTCGATGAAGGATTCGGTAGACCTCACCAGCCCCTTCTTCTGCAAGTAGTCGTACTTGCGCTGCAAGTGTTCACTGGCTTTGGGCGCCGCGTACCACGACCCATTGCGCGAAAACTCGCAGTTGGATTGCGCAAGAACCTTGAAAAGCTGATCGACCTCGCGCGTGGTAGCGGGCGAGACCCCTTGGGCTGAGACCGATGCACAGGCACCGAGCAAGAACACTGCAAGACACGATCTAACGTTCATCGACCCAATGGTAGCGCATGGCAGTGGCTTGACGACCGCCATCGAGGAGCGGTACCACACAGCTGCGGATCCGCTGCCATGGCTGCATTTCACAGCGGTTACCAGGCGGTATCAACGTCGGCTCCGGCAGCACAGCGCAGTCGGCGAGCGACATGCGCGCGTCACCTCAAGCCGGCGTCAGATGGCACCACGCCGACGCGCCCAGGCAATGCCGAACACGGAGCCAAGCGACAGCCCCAGGCCGAGGCCTTGCGGCAGGTTGCCCATTGCTGCTCCGAGGGCAGCCCCCACGGCTGCGCCGATGCCAATGCTGATGCCGACCAATTTGGAATAGAGCTTGGTATCTGCTGGTTTCAACATGAGCATTCCTTCGTTGATAGTTGAACCGATCCACCTGACGATTACATTGCGCAGGCGGGAACTAACGCGCACCACGCGTACTGATTCTAATGTCTTGGGCTCGCGTTGCAACACGGGAACTCCGCGCTGCGTAGCGGAAGCGTGACATCACGCCAACAAACAAGGCTGATTTTCAGCCCATGAGACGGCAATGCATGCCTGTTCAAGCGCATTCGGGCTCGTTATAAAAGCGTTGCTTTGCGAGCTCGGACAGACCAGCGGCAACGCAACAATGGAGTCATCAGGAAGAATGCTCAACATCGGGCGGCGCGTATCGCAACAGCATCGAACCCTCGGAGTAATTCCCGTAGTACTCGCTCGCCCTCAACCCCGGGTTCGCCTCAAAATCGATGTAAGGCTCGGAACAATGCGGGCAGCGGAAGGGATTGAGGTAGGCGTAGCTGGACCCATCCGGCGCCAACGGTAATGCGTCTTCCAGCGCAGCAAGCGCTTCGGCATCCGGCTCGGACAGCGCTGCAGGGCTGCCAGGCAGATGGCTATCGACGGTGATGGTGTACTTGCCGGACCCCGAGTAGAAGTATCCCGCGTTGCTAAAACCCGCGTGATAGGAGCGGATCAGGAACGAACGCTTGCAGTGGTCGCACTCACAGGAAAGCACCACATTGCCACTGGTGACAATTCCATTGAAGTGCAGCCCCCTGGCAAACAACCCCTTGCCTGCAAGCGCGGAACTGCTGACGCTGGCGCCCGGCAGAAAGAACGGCTGAAACCTGATCCCGGATGCTTGGCCATTCGCAAACGCATCTGGATCGAGCTGCTTGGTCTGCGAAATGACACAGTCTGCCTGGCACCCGAGGTTGGGATGCACGCGAACGGAAAAGTGGAACCACCCCGTCGCAGCACCAAGTTCATGCCGATGCACCTCTCCCGCCGAGTCGGCAAACTCCAGGACGCTATTGGCCTTCAACCATGCGGAAGGCTTGAGCTCACACGGGACATCGCTCTCGGTAACGCGGCACAACTCTCGCCCATCGGCGCGAACGATCAATAACGGAGCGGCTTTCTTCTTGAAGATGGAGAACATGCTTTCCTTGGCGGTGTGCTTGAGTAGTAGATCGGATCGCTGGGCGATTGGACAAATTTTAAGGCTTTAGCTCCGCTCGCGGCGAGTCAGGGACCATCCCCATGAAAGGAACAAGCAGACGCCAAAGAGCGTAAACAAAAAGGTGGCAAGCCCGGCCCAGGATATGCCGAATAGCCAAAAGCCAGCATGACATGCGACCGGGTCTCTCGCGATGGAGGCCGAAGTGGCACAGCGCGAGAGAGTCCTGGTGTGATGCCACCAGGTGAGCGTGACGGAAATACCGAAGAACACGAGTAGCGCAGCGAATAGCCGAAGCGCGCGATAGCCAACTGACGTCGTTGTTGATTTCGAATGTGCGCGCATGGGCAGAGCGGCCTAACGTCTGGACTAAGTAGGTTCGCGAAGCGGCTTTGGTTGAATGAATTATTAGAACTCATCGCCACGGGAAAATCGGCCACCAGCGTAGAGCAACTCGCGACAATCCTTAAAATCTAGGATGCGAAAGCGCTTTCCTGGAGATAAGTTGGTGAGGTAGTAAGCCACGTCCTCTTGATTGAACCAGGTCTTTGCCACAAGCTTTGGAGAGAAAGACTCAAGATCGATTGCGACGTATCTACTGGCTGAGCGTCGATAGAAACCCGGCGGGATCGACATCCCCCCGCCCTGAGTAGCGGCTTGGTTTAGAGTCCGGGGGTAATGATATCGGTGTTGGCCAGATGTTGGGCATAAGCAGCCGGGGTCATGCCGCCGATTGCTTTTTTGGGTCGGTCCTCGTTGTATTCGCGTCGCCAGCGTTCGATCTCAGTGCGCGCGTGCAGCAACGTCGGGAACCAGTGCTCGTTGAGGCATTCATCGCGTAGCCGGCCGTTGAAGGATTCGACGTAGGCGTTCTGGTTCGGTTTGCCTGGTTGGATCAGCCGCAACTGCACGCCACGGGCATGCGCCCAGGCGACCATTGCCTTACCGCAAAACTCCTTGCCGTTGTCGGTGCGGATCACCTGCGGCAGGCCGCGACTGTGTGCCAACCGATCCAGGACGCGCGCAACCCCGTGCCCAGAGATCGCGCGCTCCACCTCGATGGCGACCGCTTCGTGCGTTGCGTCGTCCACGATCACCAGACACTTGATCACTCGGCCTTCGGCGGAGCGGTCGAACACGAAGTCCATCGACCACACCTGGTTGGCCTGCGCTGGCCGCAGCAGCGGCTGACGCTCGCCTATTGGCACTTTTTTGCGCTTGCGCCGTCGGACCTGTAGCTGCTGTTCGCGGTACAACCGCTCCACGCGTTTGTAGTTCACGATGCGCCCTTCCTGTCGCAGTTTGAGATAGATCATCCCCACGCCATAGCGACGATGGCGATGCGCCAGCGCAAGAATGCGCTCGCGCAGTTCGCCGTTGCGGTCTTGGCGTGGGCAATAGCGCAGCGCGCTGGCGCTCATGCCGATCACTGCCAGCGCACGACGCTCGCTGGCACCACGCCCGATCCACTCGCGCACCAGCATACGACGCGCCGGTGCGCTCACCACTTTTTTCGCAACGCATCCTTGATCAGGTCGTTCTCGAACAACTGCTCGGCCAGCAACTTCTTCAGCCGCGCGTTCTCGGCCTCAAGGTCCTTGAGCCGCTTGGCATCGGGCACGCTCATGCCGCCGAACTTGCTACGCCACAGATAGTACGAGGCCTCGCTGAAGCCATGGCGCCGGCACAGATCCTTGATCGCCACGCCGCCTTCGGCTTCGCGCAGGAAGCCGATGATCTGCTCTTCGGTAAAACGCTTCTTCACGTCCAATCTCCTTGGGGTAGGGAATTGGACTCCAAACTGAGGTGCTACTCAAAATTGGGTGGACGTCGCGGAGCCAACCGCATGCACGCCCGCGAACTCACCGAAGCGGCAACCACCAACGCATTTGCTCCACCACGGCCTAACACCTGAATTAAGCCGCGCCGCGAAGCAGCGTCGGCTTGGACGAATTGTTAGGCGACAGGCCGGGAGACGAAGGCATAGATTGCTTCCTCTAGGCTGATGTTGCCGTCGTTGATGCGCTCAAGATAGAACGGCGAAAAATCTTCTTGACCCATGATTTCCTGAATCTTGCTGCTGGATAGGGTATAGAAGAAGTCGCTGGCCGCCGTAATGGACGCTGGCTCATTGTTAGCCTGATACTGTTTAGCTCGCGCCAGACAATGTTGGGCGAGGCGTACCGCGTCACGTGCGGCGACAGGGCGCACCAAGTCTTTTGGATTTTGGATCGAGCCATCCGCGAGAACGTCCGTATACATCGAGGGCTCTCGGCCGCGGCGCAGGCTGCCCATAAGTTCAAGGGACGTATCAAGCGCCTCCTTCATATTTTCTCGCTGCGTCAGGGTCAGCGATGGCCCAAAGGCGGCGATGATCTTTGACTTGTGATCTAGAAGGTTGTTCCAAGTCTTCTTGAGCACTTGCCGATCCGCCAGGTTTCGACCTGCAGCTCCGAACGCTAATGCGGACTTGCCGACTTCCTCGATGGCCGCAACAGCAAGGAAGTAGGCGCGTGCGAAATGCTCGGCACTTAGCAACGTTTCTGCCTCTTCAACTAGCGCCGTGGCGTTATCAATCGACACCACCGAAAGCTTCAAGAGTGTCTGCTTGCTGAGTTCTTGCCGCGTCGCGAAGCGGCGTCGGCTTGAATGAATTGTTAGGCTGCTCCTGGAACGGCTGCGCCCAAGTGCTTCTCTAATCTGGTGTATCGAACCGAAGGCCGTTCAGTGTGTGCGTGCAACACACGCAGAATGGTGTCATGTCTTTGGATCTCAGGTTTGAGTTTACCAGTTGTAGAACGCCGTCT
This sequence comes from Xanthomonas arboricola pv. juglandis, assembly GCF_001013475.1. Taxonomy (GTDB): domain Bacteria; phylum Pseudomonadota; class Gammaproteobacteria; order Xanthomonadales; family Xanthomonadaceae; genus Xanthomonas; species Xanthomonas arboricola. Next base: position 584,814 of record NZ_JZEF01000002.1, read on the forward strand.
TCATCAATGTATAGTCCGCTGAAATAGCTACTCTCGCCAACGCGTACGAACTCCTCCCGCTGTTCTTCATATCGTGCGACAAGCCAAAATATCGGATCAGTTGTGTCTAGCCGTGACTTGGCTTCTGCGTATATTTGACCCCAAGGCTCACCAACCTTTGACAGTAGAAAGCGAAAGAGTGGCGTGTAGTCACGTCCGTGCTTTAGCCGACCGTTCATCGATTCGCGCGCCACTTCGCTGCTAGTCGACTTCTGCGAGTTCCGACTGTGCCGAAACTCTCCACCTATGCCGTGTTTCACGCCATGAGTCCGAGTGTTGACGGAACGGTAAAGACGAGATGTGCGCATGTGTTGTGCAGCCTAACGCCTGAATTAAGCCGACCCGTACTGGATGGCACCGAAGCCGATAGTACCCAGAACGACCCGAAGTTAGCGAACCTGACGCGGGTTCGGCTTGAATGAATTGTTAGACCCTTTGCCAGCAGTCATGTGAGCGAGGATCTCTTAATCGAAACTCCGTAGGTCACCTTGGAGTAGTCGTCAGGGTATGGCTCTATGCCATGAATGTGGCGCATTACCTTGGAAAATTTGATGTTAGAGACGGAGAAATGGTAGCCGTAGGCGATCAGATCCTGTTCATTGGCTGCTCTAACATCTTTGCCGTCGAAAGTCCGCAACCTCAACCCGTCTGGAGTGCCAACTACATGGTACGGTCGCGGGATATTGGTTGGTAGTTCTTGGCGACCAATTACTTTCCATCGGCCGTGCCACAGGAGTTCGTCCCCCGTCCTTGCAATGAGAGCGATCTCGACTCCAAATAGGTCAGGAGCTCCCTCGTGGGCGCCGAACAGCGGCTGATACACGCAGAGATAAAGCTCCTGTCCTTCGTCAATTACGTGACCAATGGCAATACGGCTTTCATCCACTGGAATGGATATGAGATCGCCCACCTTTAGTGTGCGCCATGAGGTTCTTGCCATAGGGTCTAACTACTATTGGACCGCCTAAGCGCGGTGTTGCGCCAAGTATCGACTAAGGCGGGGGGTCTGGAAAGGGGGAATTCTTATTCCGTAACAATGACTTGCCGGACGGCAACAGGCAGTCTTTGCGTCGATGCTGGTTGCGTTAGCCGACGTTTGAGTAGGCGTATGAGTTACACCCGTGGCGATGCAGGCGTAATGACGCCTCTGACTCCGAAGCTGTTGGATCAGGTCCGTGCTGGGCTGCGGCTTCGTCAGTACAGCTGCGAGCAGGCATCTGTGGGCTGGATCCGACGCTTCATTCTGGCCAACGGCCAACGGCAAACGGCATCCAGTACAGATGGGGCGGGCAGAGGTCGAGGCGTTCCTCACTGAACTGACGACGCGGGGCCAGGCGTCGGCCGGAACGCAGAATCAGGCACTGACGGCGCTGCTGTTCCTGTATCGCGAGGTTTGTGCGTTGAGTTGCCCTGGATGGAGAAATTGCGGCGCGCCAAGCGGGCGCGGCCCATTCCGGTGGTGCTCTCGGCCGAGGAGGTCGCGCGCACCGTGCAGGAGCTGTTGGGTCACAACGGCGTGGCAACCACGTAGATCTACACGCATGTGCTCGGGCGCGGGGCTTCGGCGGTGCGCAGCTCGCTGGATGGGCTGGGCATCGGCGGTGGATGATGTTGCCGCCAGGAAAAGCCAACCCGCTGTGGCGGTTGCGGTCAGGAGTTGGGGCTGAAGTGCCTTCCACAGTCCTATGCCGGGAGTCGATGAAGACCGCTAAGAATCCGCGGTCTTCATGGCAACGCCTCAGCCGTCCAGCATCGCCTTGTCCCGCACCGCACCCTTGTCCGCACTGGTCGCCAGCAACGCATACGCCTTCAACGCGGTGGTGACCTTGCGCGGGCGCACCTCCACCGGCTTCCAGCCCCTGGCATCTTGCTCTGCGCGACGAAGAGCAAGTTCCTCGTCCGAGATCAGCAGATTGATCGAGCGGTTGGGGATGTCGATCAGGATCTTGTCGCCGTCGCGCACCAGGCCGATCGCGCCGCCTGCGGCGGCTTCCGGCGAGGCGTGGCCGATCGACAGGCCCGAGGTGCCGCCGGAGAAGCGGCCGTCGGTGAGCAGGGCGCATTGCTTGCCCAGGCCCTTGGATTTGAGATAGCTGGTGGGGTAGAGCATTTCCTGCATGCCGGGGCCGCCCTTGGGGCCTTCGTAGCGGATCACCACGATATCGCCGGCTTTCACTTCGTCGGCCAGGATGCCCTTCACTGCCGAATCCTGGCTCTCAAAGACGCGCACATTGCCTTCGAACACGTGGATGGATTCGTCCACGCCTGCGGTCTTCACCACGCAGCCGTCGCGGGCGATATTGCCGTACAGCACGGCCAGGCCGCCCTCCTGCGAGAACGCATGCGCGACATCGCGGATGCAGCCTTCGCTGCGATCGGTGTCCAACGTGTCCCAGCGTGTTGCCTGGCTGAAGGCAATCTGCGTGGGGATGCCGGCCGGGCCGGCCTTGTAGAACGTGTGCACGGTCTCTGCGTCGGTCTGGGTGACATCCCATTGCGCGATGGCATCGGCCAGCGTGCGTGCGTGCACCGTGGCCGCGTTGGTATGCAGCAGGCCGCCACGCGCCAGCTCGCCGAGGATGGCCATGATGCCGCCGGCGCGGTGCACGTCTTCGATGTGGTACTTGGGCGTGTTTGGGGCGACCTTGCACAGCTGCGGCACGCGCTTGGACAGGCGGTCGATATCGCGCATGCCGAATGGCACGTCGCCTTCCTGCGCGGCGGCGAGCAGATGCAGGATGGTGTTGGTCGAGCCGCCCATGGCGATATCCAGCGTCATCGCGTTTTCGAAGGCTTCGAAGGTGGCGATGCCGCGCGGCAAGGCGGTGGCATCTTCGCCGCCATACCAGCGGTGGCACAGCTCCACCGCCACGCGCCCGGCGCGCAAAAACAATTGCTCGCGGTCGGCATGCGTGGCCACCACGGTGCCGTTGCCCGGCAGCGACAGGCCCAGCGCTTCGGTCAGGCAGTTCATCGAGTTGGCGGTGAACATGCCCGAGCACGAGCCGCAGGTGGGGCAGGCGCTGCGTTCGAACTCGGCCACCTTTTCGTCGGAGGCGCTGTCGTCGGCGGCGATCACCATCGCGTCGATCAGATCGAGCTTGTGTTCGGCCAGCTTGGTCTTGCCGGCTTCCATCGGGCCGCCGGAGACGAACACGGTGGGGATGTTGAGCCGCAGCGCGGCCATCAACATGCCGGGGGTAATCTTGTCGCAATTGGAAATGCACACCAGCGCGTCGGCGCAATGCGCGTTGACCATGTATTCGACCGAGTCGGCGATGATCTCGCGGCTGGGCAGCGAATACAGCATGCCGTCGTGACCCATGGCGATGCCGTCGTCCACGGCGATGGTGTCGAACTCCTTGGCCACGCCGCCGACGCGTTCGATCTCGCGCGCGACCAGCTGGCCGAGATCCTTCAGATGCACGTGCCCGGGCACGAACTGCGTGAACGAGTTGGCGATGGCGATGATGGGCTTGTGGAAGTCCCCATCCTTCATGCCGGTGGCGCGCCACAGTGCGCGGGCACCGGCCATGTTGCGGCCGTGGGTGGAGGTCTTGGAGCGGTACTCGGGCATGGCGAATTCGACGGCTGATTGGCGAGCGGTGGCTGGCAATTAGACCGCGTCGTGACTGTTGCTGCTGCAACGGTCGCGGCGCGCTCCGGTGATCTGGCACGGTAGCACGCGGGCCAGGGCACGCCGTGGCGGTGGGGGAGGGCGCGGGCCGCGCGCATCGCACAGGCGGCGCCGGAGCGTTCGCCGGCACGGCGCGCGAACACGCGCCTCCCGCACGCGGCGCCCGCTGGTCGGCTTGGCCTGTAATGCGATGTAAACGTATGCGGTGTTGCATGCAGTGCCCGGAGTGCAAACCGGAGCGCAGATTGCGCCGCTGCCACACCGGCACCATCGCCGTCAGACCGGTGCGGCAGAGGGGAGCACCAGCGCCAAGGATCTCCACCAACGGCACCGCAGGAGGCGCCCATGTCCGACCATCCACACCCACGCCGCACGGCAGCGGCAGCCCCACATCTCATCGACCAGACGCCGGCAGCAACAGCCGGCATCACCCGCCGTCGCGTGCTGCAGGGCGCAGCCGGCGCGGTGGCACTGGCCGGCCTCGGGTGGGGCGGCCGCGCGGCTGCGCAGAGCGCCACCCTGCCGTTCGCGGGCCTGAACCTGTCGGGCCTGGCCTCCAACAGCTATGTGGAGAATGCCGAGATCGGCACCCACTATCGCGCCATTGCCGCACAGCACGTGGCCGCCGCCGGGGCCTGCCCGCTGTTCCGGCTGCCGACCACCGCCGCGCGCTTCACGCGGGGGCAGGGGCTGGCCTTGAACGAGACCTACTGCAGCCAGGTCCAGGATGCGCTGGACCACATCGCCGCCCGCGGCAAGCGCGCCATCGTTGAGCTGCATGACTACATGCGCCTGCCGCAGCGGGTGGCCGTCAAGTCGGGCTATCGGCGCGACGCCAGCGGAACGCTTGTGGATGCGCGCGGCAACCGCATCGACGACCCGGCGGCCGCCGCGGTCTGGGCCGACACCTATCCGCTGCGCAACTTCGGCTACCAGGGCTATTTCGATCGCCGCGACGGGCTGCTCAAGTTGTACGAATACCGCGTGATCGGCACGCCGGGGTGCACGCTCTACAACGCGTCCGGCCTGCCCGACCTGTGGGCACGCATCGTCAGCCGGTTCCGACAGCACCCGGCGGTGTTCGGCTGGGGCGTGATGAACGAGCCCTATCAGGGCGACGAACGCGCCGCCGACGGCAGCGTGCTGTCGATGGCGGCGCACTGGCAGAACACCGCCACCGCGTGCTGCAAGACCATCATCGATCGCGACCGCGACCACTTCGTGTTCGTGTGCGGCAACGGCTATGCCAGTGCCCGGCTCTGGCAGGAGGATTCGATGGGCCTGTTCGACATCCCCGATCCCTATAACCGCATCGTCTACGAAGCGCACAACTATCTGGACAACAACGGGGCTGGCGGCGGCAACTGGGTCGGACCGGGCGGGCGCAACGAAGCGATCCAGCCCGATACCGGCATCACGATGGTGACGCCCTTCATCGACGCCCTGCGGGATGCCGGCAAGCGCGGTTATCTCGGCGAGCACGGCTACCCGGCCGGCAACCGCAGCGCGGAGGTCGCCACCACGCGCATGCTGGCCCATCTGCAGGCCAACAATATCCCCAGCACGCAGTGGTGCTTCGGCCCCGGCTGGCCGGATGACGACGTGCTGGGCATGAGCTACGACGTGGGCGCGGACATCCAGGCCAAGAGCAATCTCGCTGCGGTGCAGGCCTTCTTCGACGTGCGCCTGTCCGGCTACGTGCCGCCACCGCGCTAACTCCGGCGCCACCGCGGCCCGGAGGACGCGGCGGTTTACACTGATGGCATGCGCATGGACGTCCCGTGCCGCGCCGGCTGCGCGGCCTGTTGTATTGCCCCGTCGATCAGTTCGGCGATCCCCGGCATGCCGCAGGGCAAGCCGGCGGGCGTGCCCTGCGTGCAGCTCGATGGCCAGGGCCGGTGTCGCCTGTTCGGCTTGCCGACGCGGCCGGCAGTGTGCGCCAGCCTGCGTCCGTCCGAGGACATGTGCGGCGCTTCGCGCGCCCAGGCGCTGGCCACGTTGACGGCACTGGAGCACGCCACGCGGCCGTGAGCCGCGCCAGGTCCCGGCGTCCTTGCCGCCATGCAGCCCCGCCGCCATGCAAACCGCGGCTGGCTGCGGCTGCGCTGCATCCCGGACAGCCAGGGCGGTGCGGCCTGCTGCGTGTCGCTGCCGTCACCTCTCTGCGCGTCGGCTCGTCGGCTGCGTCAGGCAACGGGCGTCTGCAGCAGGCACATCCAGCTCGAAGGCGGTGCAGCGCCCGCGTCGCGGGGGATGCGGGCCTGCAGCCGCAGGGCGGGGACCAGGATTCAACCGGCGCTGGCGCCGCCCAGATACTGATCCTTGAGCCGCACATAATGCTGCGCGGAGTAATGCAGGCTCTCGATTTCCTTGTCGCTGAGGGTGCGGGCCAGGCGCGCGGGATTGCCCAGCCACAGTTCGCCTTCGCCGACGATCTTGCCTGGGCCGACCACCGCGCCGGCACCGACAAAACCGTAGCGCTTGACGGTGGCGCCGTCGAGCACGCAGGCGCCCATGCCGATCAGGCACAGGTCTTCGATGGTGCAGGCATGCAGGATGGTGCCGTGGCCGACCGTGACGTCGGCACCGATCAGCGTCGGATAGCCGGCCTTGTTGAACGGGCTATGGTGACTGACGTGGATGATGGTGCCGTCCTGCACGTTGGTGCGTGCGCCGATCTGCACATGATTGACGTCGCCGCGAATCACCGTGCCCGGCCACACCGATACGTCATCGCCCAGGCTCACCTTGCCGATGATGGTGCAGGCAGGATCGACATAGACGCGTGCGCCCAGTTGCGGGGTGTGGTCCAGGAACGAGCGAATCGGGGTCACGATGATCTCCGGCATGTCGGCGCCGCCCGGTGCGGGCACTGCCGGCATGATAGCGGGGCGACGTCGGCATGCGGGAAGCGCTGGCGCGCAGCGAAACTGTCCGGCTATAGCCGGACATGACGCAGCGGCCCGGCATGTTGAAACAGCCGCCGGCGAACGCATGGGATGCGCCTGCACTTTCGCTGCAGCCCCGAATGGATCCAGCTGCGGCACTGCTCAGCGAAGTTTGCAGTCGTGCGCATCCTGCGCCGTTCGAACCCGCTGCCACGAAATTCGCGTGCCATGCCCGCACCACGGGTGTGGCATGGAGCTTCGCCATCCGGAGCCGCTGAACCTGATGGCTGCCCGGTCCGATCGCGCGCCAGGTCACGGCGCGATCTTCAGCGCTGGCCGCGTGTACGCGCCTGTGGCGGCTGACCGCCAGCGTGCCGTGGATGGCCTGCAGCATGCCGCCGCTGCCTGGGGCGGCGCGGGGCCGGGCATATGCCCGCCGGCGCGTTGAACGGCTCAGGCAACGGTCGCCACGCCGCGCTGGCGAGGCCGACCGGTCCAAAGAAATCCTGCGTATTGCCGATAACCCGACAGACCCCTCCATCGTCGTGGCGGGCTCTTCCGCGGACCATTTGCAGATCAGCGCCGGCATGCTCAGAACCATCGACTCAGATCAACTCCGCCCCGGCATGTACGTCTACAAGCTGCTGGGCGCGTGGGTGCACCATCCGTTCTGGAAGACCTCGTTCCTGGTCGATTCGGAGGATGTGGACAAGATCCACAGCAGCCGGATCGAGCAACTGGTGATCGACACCGCGCGTGGCCTGGATCTGGAAACGGGTGCACCCGATCAGGAGCCCGAGCCGTCGGTACCGCCGCCACCGGCGCCACCGGCGCCACCGGCGCCTGAGCCGTCCGAACCGGCCGCCACCACGCGTACCGCGCGGACCAATAGCGTCACCGCGCAGGTCGGCATCGAGTCCGAAGTGGTGCGCGCACGCAAGATCTTCGAAGACGGCCGCGATACGGTCGAGGCGATGTTCCGCGATGTGCGGCTTGGCCGCACCGTCGACACCGAGGCGGCGATGCCGCTGGTGGAAGCCATCAACGATTCGGTCCTGCGGCATCCGCAGGCCTTGATCAGCGTGGCAAGGCTCAAGACCGCCGACGACTACACCTATCTGCATTCGATGGCGGTGGCCGGCCTGATGAGCGGGCTGGCGCGCCAGCTCGGTCTGCCCGAAGGGCAGGTGGTCGAGGCGGCCATGGGCGGCCTGCTGCACGACATGGGCAAGGCGGTGACGCCGCTGGACATCCTCAACAAGCCCGGCAAGCTCACCGACGAAGAGATGGCGATCATGCGCCAGCACCCGCTGGACGGTCATCGCCTGCTGCTGGCCGGCGGGGTGCAGAACGCGGTGGTGCTGGAGATCGCGTTGCACCACCACGAGAAGATGGACGGCAGCGGCTACCCGAACCGCTTGGCGGGCGAGAACATCGCGCTGATGTCGCGGATGGGCGCGGTGTGCGATGTGTACGACGCCATCAGCTCGGACCGCCCCTACAAGCGCGGCTGGGATCCGGCCGAATCGCTCAAGCGCATGGCGTCGTGGCAGGGGCACTTCGACCCGGTGGTGTTTCAGGCCTTCGTGCGCCGGCTGGGGATTTATCCGGTCGGCTCGTTGGTGCGGCTGGAGTCGCAGAAACTGGCGGTGGTCATCGAGCAGACCCCCGATGCGCTGCTCAAGCCCAAGGTGCGCGTGTTCTATTCGGCCAAGCTGCGCAGCCATGTGCTGGTGCAGGACATCGACCTGTCGCGCCCGGACTGCCAGGACCGCATCGCGCAGATGGAAAGCCCCTCGGACTGGGGCTTCCGCGATCTCGAGAAGCTCTGGTTGCCGTAACCCGTAATCCGCTGGCCACAGGCCGCGCGCGTGCACGCGGCCTACCTGGCGCGGAGATGCGCCGGGCGAGTGGGCTGGGTCCGCAGGCGTCGTCTGGCGAAGGCCGCAGCCTTGCCGTCGTGATTGCCACCAACGCTGCCAGGCCCGGCATGCCGCGCGCACCTGTGCCCGGCGTGCCGGTCACAGGCGGTTGCCACCATGCCTGCCAAGTCCATCGGCCCGCCTGGTCAACCTGGCGAGCGCGACCATGCTGCGCTGCAGCTTGGCAATGTAGTTATGATCCATAACTATTCCGGAACGCAATCACTTGCCGACCCCGGATCCCATGTCGCAGCCGTGCCTGGATGACCGTCGCTTCCCACACCTGTGTGCCGCCGCATGCGGCCGCCAAGTGCTGGCGCTGGACTGGCACCAGCCTGTGGCGACCTGCCTGCATGGCGGTGCCACGCGGTTGGCGGCCACGCCTACATCGGCATGCCTGCGCGCGTCTACAATGCAGCTCACGCCGCGGATCGGCGTTGCGGGCGGTGAGCGTTGCGCGCACCGGTCCGCCTGTCGTCTTCGCTGCGAGAACCGTCATGTCCGTCACTGCCACTGCCGTACCGCTGCCGGATGCCGTCACCACGGTGGATCAGGCACGCCTGCTGCGGCTGCTGGGCTACCGCATCACCCGCACCGAGTTGCTGGTGCGGCGGATGTTTCAGGACTGCGTGGCTGCGTTCGACCTCAAGCCGGTCGACTTCTCGCTGCTGATGCTGGTGGGTGGCAACCCGGGCATCAACCAGCGCCAGATCGGCGACGTGCTGCACGTGTCGGCGCCCAACCTGGCGATCGTGGTGGCACGCCTGGTCAAGCGCCGCCTGCTGCGGCAGGTGCGGGGACGCCAGGACCGACGCATGCAGCATCTGTCGCTGACCAGCGCCGGCGTGACCCTGCTGAGCGCTGCAGAGGCCGAAGTGCTGCGCATGGAACAGCAGCTCAGCGTGGTGCTTGGCAGCAGCGAGGCGCCGTTGCTGCGCGCACTCGACCGGCTGGATCGTCTGGACACCGCGTAATCCGCCGCTGCCGTGCAGGCGCACGGCCAGCTTTCCTGTTGACCTGCGCACGCGCCGTTGCCGGCGTGTCGATCGCGCCTGCCTGACCGTTGTCCCGCCGCAGTTCCCGCTGTCCCTCCCAATGCTGGAGATGTTCGCAGTGAGCTATCGATCGGTCTTGTCTGGGTTGTCTTCCCGCGCGTCGGCACTGCGCCGCGCAGCGTTTGGCATGCTGTCGCTGCTTGCTGCCGGCACGGCCGGCGCACAGAACCTGCCGCAGAGTACGACGCTGACCAACGGCATCAATACCGGCGGCACCAGCTATCTGGACGGCTTCACCCGCACCACGCCCGGCTGGGCGGTGATCACCTATCTGCGCCAGAGTTCACTGGACGCGATCAAGGATTCCCGCGGCGACGACGTGCCGGTGTTCGACCGCCCACGCATCGATTCCACGCTGCTGCTGACCCAGGTCGCCTATGTCACCCCGTACAAGCTCTTCGGCGGCGCAGTGGGCATCAACACGCTGCTGCCGCTGATCAACCTGGATGCCTCGTTCGGGCGCAACAGCATTGCCAGCTTGCGCGACAACGGCGCCGGCGTGGGCGACCTGACCTTCGGCCCGTATCTGCAGATGCTGCCGGTGATCCGCAATGGCAGGCCGGTGTTTTCGCAGCGCTTCGAAATCGATGCGATCGCGCCAATCGGCAAGTTCGACCGCGACCGCGACCTCAATCAGGGCGCCGGCTACTGGTCGCTGGTGCCGCAATATGCGTTCACGGTGTTCCCGACGCCCAACTGGGAAGTCAGTGCACGCATCAACTACATCTACAACTTTCGCAGCGAGCGGCGCCCGAACCTGCCGCCGGGCTTCGAGTTCCGCAACGGCCAGGCCGGCGACGCGGGCTGGATCAACTTCGCCACCTCCTGGGAAGTGGTACCCGACATCCGACTTGGCGTGAATGCCTATTACCTCACCCAGTTCCGCGACAACCGAACCAATGGGCAGCGCGTGGCCGACACCCGCCAGAGCGTGTTCTATGCCGGCCCCGGCGGCGTGTGGCGGATGGATGCCAACAACATGCTGTTTGCCAACCTGTATCTGCCGGTGGAGGTCAAGAACGCTGCCTCCGGCAACAACGTCAACCTGCAGTACGTCCATGTGTTCTAGCGCCGGCACGGCCGGCCTCTTCGGAGAGTGGCAATGAATTTGCAGAACAAGACGATCGTGGTCACCGGCGTGGCATCGGGCATCGGTGCCGAAGTCGCGCGTCTGGCCCGTTTCCATGGCGCCACGGTGATCGGCGTCGATCGCACGCCGGTGCAGATGTCGCTGCACGGGTTCCACCAGGCCGATCTTGGCGATCCGGCATCCATCGATGCGCTGGTGCAGGCCTTGCCGGCGCGTGTCGATGCGCTGGCCAATGTGGCTGGGGTTCCCGGTACCGCGCCGTTGGAGGTGGTGGCGCGCGTCAACTATCTGGGCCTGCGCCATTTGAGCCAGGCGCTGCTGCCGCGCATGACGCCCGGCGGTTCCATCATCAATGTGGCCTCCATCCTGGGTGCCGAGTGGCCGCAGCGCCTGGAACTGCACAAGCAACTGGCCGCCACCGACAGCTTTGCGTCTGGTCATGCATGGCTGCAGGCGCATCCGGTGGCGCACGACACCTGCTACCAGTACTTCAAGGAAGCGCTGATCGTGTGGACCCTGCTGCAGTCGCGGCCCTGGTTCGCCGAGCACGGCGTGCGCGTCAACAACGTCTCGCCGGGGCCGGTGTTTACGCCGATTCTTGGCGATTTCGTCACCATGCTCGGCGAGGAGCGCGTCAAGGAAGATGCCAAGCGCATGACGCGGCCGGCGTATGCCGACGAGGTGGCGGAGGCCATCGTGTTTCTCGCCTCCGATGCGGCGCGCTGGATCAACGGCATCACCCTGCCGGTCGATGGCGGGCTGGCGTCCACCACTCTGTAACACCACCCCCTCAGCAGGAGGCTAGACCATGAACGCTCTCCCCAATACCGCCATTGCCGCAAGCGCCGCTCCGGCGTGGCATGGCTGCATCTTCAATGGCGACTGGGTGCCCGGCAACGGCGGCACCGTGCAGATCATCGAACCGGCCACCGGCACGCTGCTGCACGAGGTCGGCAAGGCCGACCTGGCCGATGTCGCCGCTGCCGTGGCGCTGGCCAAGAAAGCGCAACGTGCCTGGGCAGCCACTGCGCCGCGCGAGCGCGCTGCGGTGTTTCACCGTGCCGCGCAGCTGATGGAAGCGCGCAGTGCCGAAGCGGCGCTGCTGATCGCGCGCGAAACCGGCGGCATCCTGCCCAAGGCCCAGCGCGAAGTGAATGAGTCGGTGGTGATCTACCAGCAGTCTGCGGCACTGCCGCTGCAGGCGGTCGGCCAGGTGCTGCCGACGGGCGCCGGCCAGCTCAGTCTGGCGCGGCATCTGCCGCTGGGCGTGATCGCAGTGATTTCCCCGTTCAATTTTCCGCTGATCCTGTCGCTGCGCTCGGTCGCCCCGGCACTGGCGATGGGCAATGCGGTGGTGCTCAAACCCGACCCGCGCACGCCATACACCGGTGGCGTGGTCATCGCCCAGGTGCTGGAAGAAGCGGGCCTGCCGAAGGGACTGCTGCATGTACTGCATGGCGATGCCGCCATCGGGCAGGCGCTGGTCGAATCGCCGGATGTCCCGATGATTGCCTTCACAGGTTCCACCGCGGCCGGGCGGCGCATCGGCGAGATTGCTGGCCGGCATTTGAAGAAGGTGTCGCTGGAGTTGGGCGGCAACAACGCGGTGATCGTGCTCGACGACGCCGATCTGGACAAGGCCGCCTCTGCAGTGGCATTCGGCGCCTACATGCATCAGGGACAGATCTGCATGGCCACCGGCCGCGTGCTGGTCCAGCGCGGGATCGCCGATGCATTCACCCAGCGGCTGGCCGAAAAAGCCAGGCATCTGCCGGTCGGCGATCCGGTCAGCGGCACCGTGGCACTGGGCCCGATCATCGACCAGCGCCAGCTGCAGCGCGTGATCGATATCGTGGACGACAGCGTCGCCGCCGGCGCGGTGGTGGAGGCCGGCGCCAGCAACCAAGGCCTGTTCTATGCACCGACGGTGCTGTCCAACGTGCGTCCGGGCATGCGTGCATTCGACGAAGAAGTCTTTGGCCCGGTGATCAACATCACCGTGTTCGACACCGACGACGAAGCCGCGGAACTTGCCAACCATGGCGAGTACGGTCTGGCTGCGGGCATCCTGTCGGCGTCGGTGTCGCGCGCGATGCGCCTGGGCGACAAGCTGCACACCGGCCTGTTGCACATCAACGATCAGACCGTGGCCGATGAAGTCATCAATCCCTTCGGCGGGACCGGCGCGTCGGGCAACGGCACCAGTTTCGGCGGACCGGCCGATTGGGAGCAGTACACCCACTGGCAATGGCTGACGATCAAGAACGAAGTGCCGCAGTACCCGTTCTGACCGGCGCGGCGCAACCGACCGGGCAGCGGGGCTGCAGGCGAGCCGTGGATCAGCCGCTTTGGGGCTGATCTATCTGCGGTGTCCAAGCGCACCGCTCTTAACCTTGCCCACCGACCATCTCAACTGGTCCTTGCCCGCTCACCGTCGCAGGACCTTACGCGGCATGGATGGCGCGTAAGAGCCTACAGGGATGTACTTGCGGCGTGTCGGGCAAGGGCCCTGCAACAAAGCCGCAGATCCACCGCGCTACGATTGAGCTAATGCGTAGGCAACTGCTGCAAAAGACCGACCATCCCAATTGGTCCTTGCCCGCCCATCGTCGCGGGACCTTACGCGGCATGGATGCCGCGTAAGAGCCTACAAGGATGTACTTGCGGCGTGTCCTGCGAGGGTGGGCGGGCAAGGGCCCTGCAGCCAATCTCCAGACCGGCCGCTCTGCAACCAACGCATCCACACCTTTCAATCACCCTTCAAGACGATCGAGATCTCGCACTTCAGGAATTTTTGTCAGCCACTCCTATTCGCCAGCGCGGAATTGCGTCGGCGAGCAGCCGGCATGGCGTGCGAAGTAGCGGCTGAAGTATGCAGCGTCGAAAAATCCAAGGCTGGCGGCGATCTGCTGCACGCTCAGACTGGTGTAGCGCAGGCTGCGGCGTGCTTCGAGCATGATCCGGCGCTGCAGTAACTGCAGTGCCGAGGCGCCAGCCAGTCGCTGGCATAACGCGTTGAGATGGCCCGGAGTCAGACCCAGCTGCTCGGCATAACGGGAGATCGGCCAGTGCGCGCGGTAGTGCTGGTCTATCAAGGCCTGATAACCACGCAGATGGCGCAGTGCCGGGTCGGCGTACGGGCTCACCGCAGCCGCATCCTGTGCGTGCTCCAGCGCCGTGCGGGCGGTCCAGATCAACAGCTGCGCTGCGGCGGCGTGCAATGCGGCCTCGTGGCCGATGCGTCGGTATGCGTGATCGTCGGCAATGCTGGCGAACAGCACATCGAGCAATCCGCGTGCATGGTGTGCATGCAGGACCTGCGGGACGGTCAGTGCACGCTGCAACAGCGGCGCGGCACTCAAGGCATTGCGTACCAATGGCATGCACACGGTGATGATGTGGCCGCGCACCTGTGGATCGAATTTGAAGCCATGCACGCATAGCGGTGGCAGCCAGATCACGCTTGCGCCACGCAAGCGCTGGCTGCGGCCATCCAGCTGCAGCGTCGCCGGCCCGCGTTGCACGTACAGCAGTTGCGCCAGGTCTTCGTGCCGGTGCGGGGCGATGCGCCAGTCATGCAGCCGGCTGCGTGCGGCAATCGACTCCCAATGCAATAGCTCGGGCGTGTCGGCATGCTGCTCGCCATACAGGCCGAAGGCGGGAACCGCAGCAGCTGCGGCAGTGGCGTGTGCGCGTGTGGGCATCGTCGAAAAGTCCAAGCACTGCACGCAATCATCCCTTCAAAGCATGTGCTTGGCTACCCACACTGGCCTGCATCCGTCGGCTGAGGCAGGAGCATTGCATGCGAACCCAGATCGCGATCATCGGCGCTGGCCCCTCCGGCCTGTTGCTGGGCGAGCTGTTGCTGCGGGCCGGTATCGATACCGTGGTGATCGAGCGGCAGACCCCGGAACATGTGCTGGGGCGTATCCGTGCCGGCGTGCTGGAACAGGGCAGTGTGGCGCTGCTGCAACGGGCAGGCGTTGGCGCACGCGTGCAACGCGAAGGCTTGCCACATCACGGCTTCGAACTGTCGCTGGATGGCCGGCGGGAGCGCATCGATCTGCTGCGCGGTTGCGGACGCAGTGTCACCGTCTACGGCCAGACCGAGGTCACTGCCGACCTGATGCAGGCCCGCGCGCGCAGCGCTGCGCCAACGTATTACAGCGCGCAGGACGTGACGCTGTGCGGAGTGGACAGCGACGCGCCTGCGGTGGAATTCACCCACGATGGCCAGCGCCTGCGTATCGACTGCGACTATATCGTCGGCTGCGACGGCTTCCATGGCATCAGCCGCGCCAGCATCCCGCCGGAGCGACTGCGCCTGTTCGAGCGGGTGTACCCGTTCGGGTGGCTTGGTGTGCTTGCCGACACCCCACCGGTCCACGACGAGTTGATCTACGCGCAGCACCCACGCGGCTTTGCCTTGTGTTCGATGCGCTCGCCGACGCGCTCGCGCTATTACGTGCAGGTGCCGGCCGATGCGCGGGTAGAGGCATGGAGCGATCAGGCGTTCTGGGATGAGTTGCGTGCGCGTCTGCCAGACGCCTTGTCTGCGCAACTGCTCACCGGGCCATCGATCGAAAAGAGCATTGCGCCGTTGCGTAGCTTCGTCGCCGAACCCATGCAGTACGGGCGCCTGTTCCTGGCCGGCGATGCGGCGCATATCGTGCCGCCCACCGGCGCCAAGGGCCTGAATCTGGCGCTGGCCGATGTCGGCTTGCTGGCGCAATTGTTCGAGCGCTGGAACGCGCGTGGCGATACCACGGTGCTGCAACAATATTCGGCGCTGGCGCTGCAGCGGGTATGGAAGGCCGAACGGTTTTCATGGTGGATGACCACCTTGCTGCATACCTTCGACGACCAGGACGCATTCACCGCACGCATTCATGCCGCAGAGCTGGATTATCTGCTGGGCAGCGAGGCCGGGCGCGCCACCCTGGCCGAAAACTATGCGGGGTTGCCGTTGGTGGAGCTGCCGGATTGAGCGTAGCGATGGCCGCCGCCGAGATGCCTCGTACACGCGCGAGAAACCCACTGCCGTGGTTATCTTCTGATTACCACCCATACCGCAGGTGCCCTGGTGCACTCCAGGGCGGCTAGCGGGCGAGCGGACGCGGCCGTTAGGCTGGCGGCGACGCGTGAAAAACCCTGTATGCCAAGGCGCGTCGTCCCCCAATCAACGGTGCACCGTGTTGGTATCCCAGCCGGCGCAGTGCCCGTCTCCACATAAGGAGTCTTCCATGAATAAGCTGTTCTCCCGCGCCTTGCTGCTGGTCATGCTGGTGGCGCCGGTGGCTGCGTTCGCGCAGACCGCAGTGACTGAAAATCCCAACCACCAGAAGATGCTGCTCGGCTCCACCTGGTATGAAACCGCCAACAAGCGGCTGGTCTACGATTTTTGGCGCATCGTGTTCGAAGCCGGCCAGGTGCAGTATGCGCCGATGTACATGGACAAGAACTACATTCAGCACAACCCGAATGTGGCCAATGGCCGCGATGCGTTCATTGCCTTCCTGACCGCCTTCGTGAAGCCGACGCCGGTGCAGCCGCGCGTGCAGCTGCCGTTGGTGGCCATCACTGCCGACGGCGATCTGGTCACGCTGGTGTCGGTACGCACCTTGCCCAATCCGAACAAACCGGGCACCACCTACACCACCACCTGGTTCGACATGTTCCGCATCGAAAAAGGCCTGATCAAGGAGCATTGGGATCCGGACACCATTGCCGGCCGCGCCAATAGCGGCGGCCAGTAATCGCTGCTGCATTGCAGGGCTGCAGCGTGCAGCCCTGCAATGCGTGATCCATGCAGCTCGTCAGCAACCATGCAAGTGGTTGACGGAAACGACAACGCCCGCCTGACCGCGGGCGTTGTCTTTTGAGCGCAGCGGTCAGCTGATGCGGAAGCCCATCGTCGCTTCCACCGCCTGCTGCCAGCCGGCATAGAGTTGTTCGCGCTTGTCGTCGGCCATGGTCGGCTCGAAGCGGCGATCCACCGCCCACTGTTTGGCGATCTCTTCGCGGCTGCTCCAGAACCCGGTCGCCAGACCGGCCAGATAGGCCGCGCCAAGCGCGGTGGTTTCGGCCACTTCCGGGCGCAGCACCGGCACGTTGAGCATGTCGCTCTGGAACTGCGCCATGAAGTCGTTGGCGATTGCGCCACCGTCGGCGCGCAGTTCCTTCAGCTCGATGCCCGAATCGGCCTGCATTGCAGTCAACACGTCGCGGGTCTGGTAGGCCATCGATTCCACCGCCGCACGCACGAAATGTTCCTTGGTGGTGCCGCGGGTCAACCCGAACACCGCGCCGCGGATATCGCTGCGCCAATACGGTGCGCCCAGGCCAACGAAGGCCGGCACCAGATAGACCCCGTCGTTGTCGCCGGCACGTTCGGCATAGGCCTGCGAGTCGCTGGCCTTGCCGAGCATGCGCAAGCCGTCGCGCAGCCATTGCACGACCGAGCCGGCGACGAAGATCGAGCCTTCCAGCGCGTATTCGACCTTGCCGTCGATGCCCCAAGCGATCGTGGTCAACAGACCGGCCTTGGACGCAACCGCCTTGTCGCCGGTATTCATCAGCGCAAAGCAGCCGGTGCCATAGGTGTTCTTGGCCATGCCCGGTTCGAAGCAGGCCTGGCCGAACAATGCGGCCTGCTGGTCGCCGGCGATCCCGGCGATCGGCACCTGCTCGCCGTAGAAATACTGGGTCTGGGTCATGCCGTAGATTTCGCTGGACGAGCGCACCTCCGGCAGCATTTCCTTCGGCACGTCGAGCATGGCCAGCAGCTCGGCGTCCCACTCCAGCGTGTGGATGTTGTACATCAGCGTGCGCGAGGCATTGGTGTAGTCGGTGACATGCACCTTGCCGCCGGTGAGATTCCAGATCAGCCAGCTATCGATGGTGCCGAAGGCCAGCTCGCCGTTACGCGCACGCTCGCGGGCGCCGTCGACGTGGTCGAGAATCCATTTGACCTTGGTGCCGGAAAAATACGCATCGATCAGCAGGCCGGTCTTGTCGCGCACCATCTGTTCGTGCCCGGCCTCCTTGAGCTGCGTGCAGATGTCCTTGGTCTGCCGCGATTGCCAGACGATGGCGTTGTAGATCGGCTGGCCGGTGGCCTTGTCCCACACCACCGCGGTCTCGCGCTGGTTGGTGATGCCGATACCGGCGATCGAGCGCGCATCGATCTGCGCGTTGTTGAGCAGCTCGGTGATCGTGGTGTAGACGCTGGTCATGATCTCGCGCGGGTTGTGTTCCACCCAGCCCGGCTGCGGAAAGATCTGGCCGAACTCGCGCTGCGCCACGCCGGCCACCTTGCCGTTGCGATCGAACAACATCGCCCGTGAACTGGTGGTGCCCTGATCGATCGCAAGGACGTATTGCTTTTCCATCGGAGATTCCTCGAACAATGCCGGCGCTGGCGCACGGCGAGAAAGGGGGCAGTGCACGCTGCTGCGCGAAAGGCCGATAAAACCCAGCCTGTCTGGCGGCGGCGCAGTGCTGTCAGTCGTGCAGCAGGGCGATCAGCGCGGATCGAGCGGTTTGCCGCCCTGCAGATGGCGCACGCGTGCCGGCAGGAACGGCAGGATCAGCCACTGGTAGGCGAGCGCGCCGATCGGGCCGCCGATCAATGGGCCGACAATGGGAATCCACCAGTAGTTGTCCTTGGCAGGCAACGCGGCCTCGCCCCAGCCGGCAAGGTAGGCGAACAGACGCGGGCCGAAATCGCGCGCCGGATTCATCGCCCAGGCTTCCAGATAGCCCATCGACGCGCCCAGCGTCGCCACCAGCAGGCCGATCATCAGCGCGCCGGAGTTGGCGGTCGGCGCGGCTTCGTTGAATTGTTCGGTGATGGCGAAGATGCCAAAGATCAGGAACGCGGTGATGATGATCTGGTCGACCAGCGCGTGCATCGGCGTGACCGCAAGGCCGGGTGCGGTGAAGAACACCCCGGCGGCGCCACCGGCTTCGCGGGTGAGTTGCTGCACCTGGTTGTAGTGGTCGATGACCGGGCCGTACAACTGGTAGACGATGGCCGCGCCCAGGAATGCGCCGATCACCTGCGCGCCCCAGTACGGCAGCACCTTCTTCCAGGAGAAACCGCGGAACAGCGCCAGCGCCAGCGTCACCGCCGGGTTGGCATGTGTGCCGGACACCGAGCCGGTGACATAGATCGCCAGCGTCACCGCCAGGCCCCAGGCGATGCACACGCCCCAGTAGGCGTTCTGGTACGGGCTGGGGTCGTAGAGAACGTACATTGCCGCGACCGAATCGCCGAGCGCGATGATGATGAACATCGCCACCGCTTCGGAAATCAACTCACCCACGAGTTGGCGGCTCATGCGCACGTCCTCGTGCCGATGGCGATGACGCAGGCAGGGTGGTGCGATGCGCGCATTGGCGCGCAGGGGTCTTCGGTGATGCTCATCAGGGTGCCCTCCACGTGACTCAGGATGATGCTGGCGAATGCGCCAGGATACGTTGCCGCGCGACCCGTCCTCGCCAGCAACGTGGTTCGATCAGGCCGGCACGCCGTCCGCCTGCCGGACCGAGTGTGTCTGCAAATACGCCTCCAGGCGTGCGCGCCCGGCCGCGTCGATGCGCAGGCCGAGTTTGCTGCGACGCCACAGGATGTCGTCGGCAGTGACGGCCCATTCGTGGGCACGCAGGTAATCCACCTCGGCCTGGTACAGATCGGCGCCGAAGTGCGTGCCCAGGGCGGCGATGTCCTGCGCCTGGCCCAGCAGCTGCTCCGCACAGGTGCCGTAGTTGCGCACCAGCCGCTGCGCAGTCGGTGCCGGCAGCCACGGATATGCGTTGCGCACGCGCTCGAGCAGGCTGGCGATATCGCGTTGTTCGCCGCCGGGCAATACGTCGCCGCGCGCGGTCCATGCGGGCTTGCGGGCACCCAGCGCCTGGGTGAGGCGGTCGACCGCTTCTTCGGCCAGCTTGCGATAGGTGGTGAGCTTGCCGCCGAACACGTTGAGCAACGGTGCGCCGTCGGTAAGCACTTCCAGCTGGTAATCGCGGGTGACTTCGGCAGCGTTGTCCTCGGCGTCGTCCAGCAGCGGACGCACGCCGCTATAGCTCCACACCACATCGCTGGGGGCGATCTGCTGCTGGAAATACAGGTTCACCGCATCGCACAGGTACTGCACTTCGGCCGCATCGATGCTGGGCGCGGCGGGGTCGGCCTGGTAATCCACGTCGGTGGTGCCGATCAGGGTGAAGTCGTGCTCGTAGGGGATGGCGAACACGATGCGCCGATCCGGTTGCTGGAAGATGTACGCGTGGTCGTGGTCGAACAACCTGGGCACCACGATGTGGCTGCCCTTGACCAGGCGCAGTGCGTGCTTGTGCGGCACTGCGGCGACCTTGTCCAGGAACGACACCGCCCACGGCCCGGCCGCATTGGCCAGCGCACGCGCGTGCACGGTGCGGCGGCGGCCGTCGCGGTCTTCCAGCTCGGCGTACCAGAAGCCTGCATCGCGCCAGGCACCGACGCAGCGTGTGCGGGTGCGGATCTGTGCGCCACGCCTGGCGGCGTCCATCGCATTGAGCACCACCAGCCGCGCATCCTGCACCCAGGCATCGGAGTACACGAAGCCGGTGCGCAGCGATTCCTGCAGCGGCTGGCCCACCGGGTGCGTGCGCAGCGACAGCCGACGCGAGCGCGGCAGACTGCGCTTGCTGCCGCCGAGATGGTCATACAGGAACAGCCCGGCTCGGATCATCCAGGCCGGGCGCAGATGCGGTTGATGCGGCAGCAGGAAGCGCAGCGGCCAGATGATGTGCGGAGCCAGCCGCAGCAACACTTCGCGCTCGGCCAGCGCCTTGCCGACCAGCGCGAACTCGTACTGCTCCAGATAGCGCAGGCCGCCATGAATGAGCTTGGTGCTGGCGCTGCTGGTATGCGCGGCCAGATCGTCCTGTTCGCACAGGCACACCGACAGGCCACGCCCGGCCGCATCGCGGGCGATGCCGACCCCGTTGATGCCGCCGCCTATCACCAGAAGATCGTATGTCTCGCCCATCGGTGTCTCCGTCCGGGTACGCCAGTAGCGAACCCAAGTTGTCATGTTCGAACATATTCGAACATCAAACCTTTTCGGGACGTGAAGAGCTGTCGGGCTTGAGAACTAGGCGAAGAAAGAGTGATTAGGCCTATAAAAGCCGGAACTTTGATAGCCGGGACGGATCATTAGGGAGGCCAGATCGGTACGCCGCACCGCAAACGCACAAAAACGAACAATCGCTCAGCCGGCGTCGCCAGGCTCGGCCAAGTGCACGCGGGTGCCGGCCTCGGCCAGCACGGCGGCCAGTTCCTGCGGCGGCGGCCTGTCGGTGAACCAGTCGTGCACCTGGGCAATCGCGCCCAGTCGCACCATGGCGTTGCGGCCGAACTTGCTGTGGTCGGCGGCCAGCAGCACCTGCCGCGAGTGCTCGATGATGGCCTGGGCCACGCGCACTTCCTGGTAGTCGAAGTCCAGCAGGGTGCCGTCCAGATCGATGCCGGAAATGCCGATCACCCCGAAGTCCACCTTGAACTGCCGGATCAGCTCCACCGTCGCCTCGCCGGTCACGCCCTGGTCGCGCCCGCGCACCACGCCACCGGCCACGATCACCTCGAAGCTGGGGTTGGCGCTGAGCATCACCGCCACGTTGAGGTTGTTGGTGATTACGCGCAGGCCGCGGTGCTGCAGCAAGGCGCGCGCCACCTCTTCGTTGGTAGTGCCCAGGTTGATGAACAACGAGGCATCGTCGGGAATGAAGCGGGCGACCTGCGCGGCGATGTGCTGTTTCTCGCGCGCCTGCAGCGCCTTGCGTGCGGTGTAGGCCAGGTTTTCCACGCTCGAGGGCATGCTGACGCCACCGTGATAACGGCGCAGCACGCCGGCATCGCACAGCAGGGTCAGATCGCGACGGATGGTCTGCGGCGTCACCTCGAAGCGCGTCGCCAGCCCTTCCACCTCGGCAAAGCCCTGCTGCCGCACCAATGCCACCAATTGCTCCTGGCGCGGGTTGAGTGCCGGCGCCGGGACCGTCCTGTAGTGAGTCGACTCCATGCGCAGATGATCGCGCATGCGCGTGAGGATGCAAACACGCGCTGCGCGAGCGCCGGCGTGTCGATGGCTGCGCTCAGCCCAGCTCGCAGCGGTAGCCGGTATCGATGCTGATGCTGCCACCCACCGCGCGCGAGACGCAGGCGCACAGCTTGCGGTTCTCGCGGCGCTGTTCGTCGCTGAAGAACACATCGCGGTGATCGATATCGGCCGCGCTGTCCAGCACCTCGACCGCGCACAGCCCGCATTCGCCGCGCCGGCATTCGGCGATCAGCTCGACTCCGGCGTCGGCCAGCGCATCCAGCATCGACTCGTTCTCGGCCACCGGCACTTCCAGGCCAAGCCTGGGCAGCTTGACCACGAACGCCTGCGCCGGCACCCGCCCGCTGTTGCCGAAGGTTTCGAAATGCAGCCGCGCGCGCGGACGCCCGGCGGCGTGCCAGTGCTGGCGCACCGCCTCGAGCATGCCGAGCGGGCCGCACACGTACACCTCGGCATTGGGCGACAGCCGCGCCAGCTCGGCAGCAAGATCCGCCGGGCCGGCGCCGTCGTCGCATTGCAGCTGCAGGCGCTCGCCCAGCAGCGCTTCCAGTTCGTCGACATAGGCCATCGCACGGCGCGTGCGCCCGGCATACAGCAGGCGGAACGCGCGATGGCGGCGCGCCAGCCGCTGCGCCATGCCGATGATCGGGGTGATGCCGATCCCGCCGGCGATCAGCAGGATCTCCTCGCCGCCCTCGTCCAGCGCAAAGTTGTTGCTGGGCGGGGAGATCTCCACCACATCGCCGGGCTGCAGCGTCCACATGTGCCGCGAGCCGCCGCGGCTGTCGGGCATCTGCCGTACTGCGATCTGGTAGTGGCCATCGGCACGTGGCTCGCCCACCAGCGAGTACGAGCGCACGTCGGCGCGGCCATGCAGCTGCACGCGAAAATCCAGATGGCTGCCGACTTCGAAGCCGCGCGCCGCGGTGCCCGGATCGAGCACGATTTCGCGCACGCCCTCGCAGGCGTCGGCAATGCTGACCACATGGGCGCTGTGCCACTGGGTGTCTTTACGCATGGGGAACTCCAGGCAGAGGGGTGGGCCGGCTGCTGCCGGCAGTGGCGGGATGGGCGCGGCCGATCAATGCGCCGCCGCGCACCTGGGTGATCGCCGCCGGGGTCTGCAGCACGTGGCGCAGATTGCGATGGGCCAGCCGTGCGTGTTCGCGCATCAGCGCTTCGGCGCGCGCGCCCTGGCGGTCTTCGATGGCGGCCAGGACTTCGCGGTGCTGGTCCTGCGCCAGGGTCAGGATCAGCCGCGCCTCGGCGCTGGTGGTCTGCGCCATGACCAGGCTATTGGGCGAGGCGAACGGCAGCTGCAGCACGCGGGTGAGCTCGCGGCCCAGCACATCGCTGCCGGCCATGGCCACCAGCAACGCGTGGAACTGCGCATTGGCCTGCACGTACGCGCTGAAGTCGATGGCGTGCAGCGGCGAGCCGACGATGCGGTCGAGCGTATCCAGCAACTGGCGTGCCTGGGCCAGCGCCGCGGCCGATGCCCCGCGCTCGGCCGCCATGCGCGCGGCCAGGCCTTCGAGCGTGCCGCGCAGTTCGATCGCATCGTGCACATCGCGTTCGCTGAAGGCCTGCACCGCATAGCCGCCACCGGGCAGTGCGCTGGCCAGGCCTTCTTCGCACAGCCGCTGCAGCGCGGCGCGTACGGGCGTGCGCGACATGCCCAGCCGCTGCACCACCGCCAGCTCGGACAGGCGCGTTCCGGCCGGCAGGGTGCCGTCGAGGATCAGTTCGCGTAGCGACAGCAGTGCGCGCGTGGTCTGCGCGGCACTGCTGCGAAACGGGGTGGCGGGTGACATGGAAACCTCCGATGCGGTGCTCAGCCCACCATGCGCAGCGACAGTTCCTGCGCGCGCTGCTCCTGGGCGATCAGCCGATCGATCACGCGGCGCGCCCACATCCCGCCGGCATCGACGTTGAGGTTGTAGAAGGTGTGATCCGGATGCGCGTCGATGGCGCGTTGCTGCGCTTCCAGCACCGCCTCGTCCTCGCCGAACACGCCGGTGACGCCTGCACGGGTCAGCGTGGTCAGCGATTGGTCGTGCAGCGCGTAGTTGCGCATGAACGCCCAGAAGTAGTGGCAGGTGGTGTCGGTTTCCGGCGTGATGGTATTGAGCACGTATCCGTTGACGCCCTGGCTGCGGTCGCCCTCCGGCGCACCGGTGCCGGCGATGGCCACGCCGACGTCGATGGCAATGGTGCCGGGCGCTTCGAAGCGGATGATCTGCCAGCGGTCGACCTTGCCGCGGTAATCCAGATGGCGCGCGATCTGGCTGGCCCAGAATGGCGGCGCGTCGATGTTGCGCATCCAGCGCGACACCACTACCGAGCGGTCGCCATGCATCACCTCGAACGGCGCTTCGGCGATCTCGTCCTGGCCGATGCTGGAGCCGTGCACGAAGGTCTCGTGGGTCAGGTCCATCAGGTTGTCCAGCACCAGCCGGTAGTCGCACTTGGCATAGATGGTGCGGCCATCGCCGGCCCAGGCCGGATCGTGCGCCCAGTGCAGGTCGGGAATCAGGCGGGTGTCGGCCTGCGCCGGGTCGCCCGGCCAGATCCACACATAGCGATGCTTCTCGGCCACCGGAAAACTGCGCACGCACGCGGAGGGATTGATGGTCTCCTGCGAGGGCATGTGCACGCAGCGGCCCTGGCTGTTGTAGACCAGCCCGTGGTAACCGCACACCACATCGTCGCCGCGCAGCTTGCCCATCGACAGCGGCACCAGGCGATGCCAACACGCATCTTCGAGCGCGATCACCGCCCCGGCAGTGGTGCGATAGACCACCACATCCAGGTTGCAGACCTTGCGCGGGGTCAGCGCGTGCTTGATCTCGTGGTCCCAGGCGACGGCGTACCACGCGTTGAGGGGAAACAGCTGCTTGGACTGGGACATGACCGTGGCTCCTGGGGTTTGTATACAACCTGGGGTGCGGATCGGCAGCGGTGCGCCGGCTGGCGACCAGTTGACGCGCATGCCGGCGCTGGCGTCTGCTTGCAAGCGAAGTTATGTATACACCGGAGACAATGTTGGAGCGTCGGTCGCTCGCCGAAATTGTGCGATTATCGAATTGATGCACCGATAATCGCATTGACCGGGCCGTGCAGCTGCGCCTAACGTGACCACACGCTCGCTGCGCAGGACCGAAGCAATGGCCCAGATCGTCCCCCTTTCAGAAGCGGTGTCCCAGCTGATCGCCGATGGCGACTGCGTGGCGATGGAAGGCTTCACCCATCTGATTCCGCATGCGGCCGGCCACGAGGTGATCCGCCAGCGCAAGCGCGACCTGCACCTGGTGCGCATGACCCCGGACCTGATCTACGATCAGCTGATCGGCGCCGGGTGTGCATCGGCATTGCGGTTCTCGTGGGGCGGCAATCCCGGCGTCGGTTCGCTGCACCGGCTGCGCGATGCGGTCGAACATGCGTGGCCGCAGCCGCTGCAGATCCGCGAACACAGCCATGCCGACATGGCCAACGCGTACGTAGCCGGTGCCTCGGGCCTGCCGTTTGCGGTGCTGCGCGGTTATGTCGGCTCGGACCTGCCGCGCGTCAACGACAGCATCAAGTTCCTGCAATGCCCGTACACCGGCGAGACGCTGGCCACCACGCCAGCGGTCAGGCCCGATGTCACCGTCATCCATGCGCAGCAGGCCGACCGCCGCGGTAACGTGCTGCTGTGGGGCATCCTGGGCGTGCAGAAGGAGGCCGCGCTGGCGGCGCGCAAGGTGATCGTCACGGTGGAAGAGATCGTCGACACGCTGGATGCGCCGCCCAACGCCTGCATCCTGCCGCGCTGGGTGGTCGATGCGGTCTGTCATGTGCCCGGCGGTGCGGCGCCATCGTACGCGCACGGTTATTACGCCCGCGACAACCGCTTCTACCTGGCCTGGGATGCGATCGCGCGCGACCGTGCACGCTTCCAGACGTGGATCCAGACGCACATTCACGACACCGAGGACTTTGCCGCGTTCCAGCGCGTGTACGCGCAATCGCTGCTGCAGGTGGCCGCATGAGCGACTACAGCACCAACGAGATGATGACCGTGGCGGCGGCGCGGCGCCTGCCCGATGGCGCGGTGTGCTTTGTCGGTATCGGCCTGCCATCCACCGCCGCCAACCTGGCGCGGCTGACGCATGCGCCGGATGTCACCCTGATCTACGAATCCGGCCCGATCGGCGCGCGCCCGGAGGTGCTGCCGTTGTCGATCGGCGACGGCGAGCTGGCCGAAACCGCCGACACCGTGGTCTCCACCCCGGAAATCTTCCGCTACTGGCTGCAGGGCGGGCGCGTGGACGTGGGCTTTCTGGGCGCGGCGCAGATCGATCGCCATGCCAATCTCAACACCACGGTGATCGGCCCGTACGACGCGCCGAAGACGCGGCTGCCCGGCGCGGGCGGTGCGCCGGAGATCGCGGCCAGCGCCAGACAGGTGTTCATCATCATTCGCCAATCCAGACGCAGCTTCGTGCCCGCGCTGGACTTCATCACCACGGTCGGGCATCTGGACGGTGGCGATGCGCGGCAGCGCGCCGGCCTGCCCGGCGCCGGCCCCACCGTGGTGGTCACCGACCTGTGCGTGATGGAGCCCGATCCCGTGACCCGCGAACTCACCGTCACCGCGCTGCATCCCGGCAGCACCCGCGAGCAGGTGAGCGCGGCCACCGGCTGGCCGATCCGCTTCGCCGCCGATCTGGCGCAGACCACCCCACCCAGTGCTGCGGAACTGCAGGCGCTGCGCGCGCTGCAGGCACGCACCGACGCAGCGCATGGCAAGCAGGCAGCCGGAGCCGAGGCATGAGCGAGGTCTATCTGATCGATGGCATCCGCACGCCGATCGGCCGCTACGGCGGCGCCCTGGCCGGCGTGCGCGCCGACGACCTGGGCGCGATACCGATCGCCGCGTTGATGGCACGCAATCCGCAACTGGAGCCGGCGCTGATCGACGACGTGTACCTGGGCTGCGCAAATCAGGCCGGCGAGGACAATCGCAATGTCGCGCGCATGAGTCTGTTGCTGGCGGGGCTGCCCAGTTCGGTGCCGGGCAGCACGCTCAATCGCCTGTGCGGTTCCGGGCTGGATGCGGTCGGCACGGTGGCGCGCGGCATTCGCGCCGACGAGCTGGGCCTGGCGATCGCTGGCGGGGTCGAATCGATGACCCGCGCGCCGTGGGTCATGGGCAAGGCCGAGAGCGCGTTCGCGCGCACGCAACAGCTGGAAGACACCACCATGGGCTGGCGGTTCATCAATCCGCGCCTGCAGGGTGCCTATGGCGTGGAGCTGATGGGCGAGACCGCGGAGAACGTGGCACAGCGCCATGCCATCGCGCGCGAAGACCAGGACGCGTTCGCGTTGCGCAGCCAGCAACGCGCCGCCGCCGCACAGGCAGCCGGTTTCTTCGATGCAGAGATCACTCCGGTGCCGGTGGCCGCACGCAAAGGGGGCGAGGCAAGCGCGGTCGATCGTGACGAGCATCCGCGCCCGAACACCACCGCCGAGATGCTGGCCAAGCTCAAGCCGGTGTTCCGCCAGCCCGGCACGGTGACGGCCGGCAATGCGGCCGGTCTGAACGATGGCGCTGCCGCCCTGTTGCTGGCGTCTGCGCAGGCCGTGCATGCGCATGGGCTGACCCCGCGGGCACGCGTGCTCGGCTTCGCCTCGGCGGGCGTGGAGCCGGCCTACATGGGCATCGGCCCGGTACCGGCCACGCAGCGTCTGCTGGCACGCCTGGGCCTGCGCATCGAGCAGTTCGATGCGATCGAGCTCAACGAAGCCTTCGCCGCGCAGGTGCTGGCCTGCACGCGCGCGTTCGGCCTGGCCGACGATGCCGCGCACGTCAACGCCAATGGCGGCGCCATCGCGCTGGGCCATCCCCTGGGCATGAGCGGTGCGCGGCTGGCATTGACCTTGTTGCGGCAACTGGAGGCGGGCAACGGGCGGCTTGGGCTGGCCAGCATGTGCATCGGGGTCGGGCAGGGCGTGGCGCTGGCGATCGAGCGCGTGTAGTGCGCCGATTGCAACCGCCGCTGCCGTGACCGCACACCCACGTTTTGATCCTGCCGCAGCGCAACCGATGGAGATCCCGCATGCGCGACCCCAGCTCTGACACGTCGATCGATCCGCTGCTCGGCTATCGCCGGCCGCGGATCGGCACGCAGCCGGCCTACCTGCATCTGCCCTACGCATCCACCGCATTGCGCGGCCCCACGCGTGCGCCGATCGATATCCCGGCCACGCTGTCGGAAGTCACCGGGCCGCAATTGAATCGGCTCACCCTGGGCGCGCATGCCGCCGACCTGACCGCCGGCTTTGCGGGCGAGCCATTGGGCGAGCGCATCATCGTGTCCGGCCGCGTGCTCGACGAAAACGGCAAGCCGGTGCGCAACAGCGTGGTCGAGGTGTGGCAATGCAATGCCGCCGGCCGCTATCAACATGCCGGCGACCGGCACGACGCACCGCTGGATCCCAACTTTCGCGGCACCGGCCAGGTGCTCACCGACGACCACGGCCGCTACGCCTTCAAGACCATCAAGCCGGGCGCGTATCCGTGGCGCAATCACTACAACGCCTGGCGGCCGGCGCATATCCATTTTTCGCTGCATGGCGATGGCATCGGGCAGCGGCTGATCACCCAGATGTACTTCCCCGGCGACCCGCTGCTGGCGCACGACCCGATCTACAACTGCGTGGCCGATGCGCAGGCGCGCGAACGCATGGTGTCCAGCTTCGACTGGGAAAACGCGGTGAGCGAATACGCGCTGGCCTACCGCTTCGACATCGTGTTGCGCGGCCGCAAGCAAACGGTCTGGGAGTGAATCGATGAGCCTGCACACCACCCCGTCGCAAACCGTTGGCCCGTATTACCGGCTCGGGCTGGAGCCGCTGTATCGCGCGCAACTCGCGCCTGCGCAGGCCGCGGGCACGCACGTGCAGGTCAGCGGTTGCGTATTCGATGGCGCCGGCAATCCGGTGGCCGACGCAGTGCTGGAGCTGTGGCAGGCCGATGCGGCCGGCATCTATGCGCATGCCGCCGATACGCGCTGCCAGGCGCACGATCCCGGCTTCGATGGCTGGGGCCGCGTGCCGACCGATGCGCAGGGGCGTTTTTCCTTCAGCACCGTCAAGCCGGGCCAGGTCGCCGGCCCGGACGGCAAGCTGCAGGCAGCGCATCTGAGCGTGCTGGTCTTCATGCGCGGGCTGTTGCGCGGCGTGTCGACGCGGCTGTACTTCGCCGACGATCCGCAGCTGGGCAGCGACCCCATCCTGGCCCTGGTGCCGGTCGAGCGGCGCAGCACGCTGCTGGCGCACTCGCGCGGTGGCAGCGATTACGCGTGGGACATCCATATGCAGGGCGATGCGGAAACGGTGTTCTTCAACTATTGATCGCGCCGCCGGTGCGCGGGGTGCCATGCATGGTTGTCTCCGTGCGAGCAGCACCCCTGCACCTGCGTGCAGGTGCGGCGCAGCTGTCGCCGCGTGCCGGGCAGGCAGGTGCCAGCGCGCGCTGCCCTCGGTGATTCATCGTGATCGCGGTGCCCGCGTGCAATGCCGTGATCCGCAGTGAGGCGCGCCTTGGTCGAACATGCAGTACGCGCACATGACCCGCCCTAACCACCGCGCGTGCACCCCACCCGGCACCGCGCACGCCAGTTGGCACTCTTGCGCATCGGTGCCATGCTGCCGGCACGCCACCAGAGGCCATGCATGACTGCGACGTCTTCCCTGTTGGGATCCCTGTTTGGCGAGCCTGCCTGCGACGCGTTGTTCGATGACACGGCGTGGGTGCAGGCAATGCTGCACTTCGAATCCGCGCTCGCCCGCGCGCAGGCGCAATGCGGCGTGATTCCGGCCGAGGCCGCGCAGGCCATTGCGGCCGCATGCGACGTGCAGCATTACGATCTGGCCGCGCTGGCCCAGGCCACCGCACTTGCCGGCAACCCCGCCATTCCCCTGGTCAAGGCGCTGACCGCGCGCGTGGCCGCCCACGATGCGCAGGCCGCGCGCTGGGTGCACTGGGGCGCCACCAGCCAGGACGTCATCGACACCGGCACGGTACTGCAGCTGCGCGCCGCGCTCGACCTGCTGCTGCCGCGCCTGCAGGGCCTGTGCGCCGAGCTGGCTGCGCTGGCCGCGCGCGAACGCAACACCGGCCTGCCCGGACGTACCTTGTTGCAGCAGGCGGTGCCGGTCACGTTCGGGCTCAAGGTCGCCGCCTGGCTGGATGCGCTGCAGCGCGCGCACCAGCGCCTGCAGGCCCTGCAGCACGATGGCCTGGTGCTGCAGTTCGGGGGCGCGGCCGGCACGCTGGCGTCGTTGCAGGAGCGTGGTCTGGATGTCGCCCAGGCGCTGGCAACCACGCTGGCGCTGCCGTTGCCCGCGATGCCGTGGCATACCGCACGCGATCGCCTCGTCGAGGTCGGCTGTGCGTTCGGCCTGCTGGCCGGCACGTTGGGCAAGATCGGCGGCGACGTGGTGCTGCTGATGCAGTCGGAAGTCGGCGAAGTGTTCGAGCCGGCCGCGGCCGGCAAGGGCGGTTCCTCGGCAATGCCGCACAAGCGCAATCCGGTCTCCAGCGTCGCTGCGGTTGCTGCTGCCACCCGCGTGCCCGGCCTGGTGGCGACCTTGTTCAGCGCGATGGCGCAGCCGCATGAGCGCGCCGCCGGCCAATGGCATGCCGAATGGGAGACCTTGCCGCAGATCGTGTGCCTGACCGCCGGCAGCCTGGCGCAGATGCAAGGCTGCCTGGCCGACCTGCAACTGGACCGCGAGGCCATGGGCGCGCACCTGCACAGCCATGGCGGCGCGTTGTACGCCGAGGCGGCGGTGTTCGCGCTGGCACCACGGCTCGGCAAGCCGCACGCGCATGCGCTGGTCGAACAGGCGGTGGCACGCGCCCAGGCGCAGCAGCGCCATCTGCGCGAGGTGCTCGGCGACGACACGCAGGTGAGCGCGGTACTCACGCAGGCGCAACTGCAGGCGGTGTTCGATGTGGACAGCTGGCGCGGCATGTCCTCGGTCTGGATCGATCGCGTGCTGGCCGCTTCTTCATCCCGCTGACGGTGCTCCGATGGCTTATCTCCAGTTGCCCACGCATCGCCTGCACTACCGCCTCGACGGCACCGGAGGTCGCCCCTGGCTGACCTTCTGCAACTCGCTGGGCACCGACCTGCACATGTGGGACGTGCAGATCGCCGCGTTTGCGCCGCATTACCGCATCCTGCGCTACGACCGCCGCGGCCATGGCGATTCGGACACGCCGCCCGGCCCGTATCGGGTTGCCGACCTGGGCCAGGACGTGCTGGCGCTGTGGGATGCGTTGCAGATCGCGCAGAGCGACTTCTGCGGCCTGTCGATCGGCGGACTCACCGGGCAATGGCTGGGCCTGCATGCGCCGCAGCGTCTACGCCGGCTGGTGGTGTGCGCCACCGCGCAGAAGATCGGCAGCAGCGAGAGCTGGAACGCGCGCATCGAGCAGGTGCGCAGCGAAGGCCTGCCCGGGCTGGTCGATGCGACCTTGCAGCGCTGGTTCACCCCGCCGTTTGCCATCAGCCATGCGCAGCGCCTGGACATGATCGTGGCCGCCTTCGTGTCGACATCGCCGCAGGGCTACATCGCCTGCTGCCAGGCGGTGGCCGACGCCGACTTCCGCGGCGCGCTGGACACGCTGGAACTGCCACTGCTCGCACTGGCCGGCGACGACGACCCGGTCTGTCCGCCGGCCGACCTGCGCGAGATCGCCTACGCCGCCCCGCACGGCCACTACGCACAGGTGCCCGGCCGGCATATCTGCAACCTGGAGTCGCCGGCCGCGTTCAACCACAGCGTGCTGGACTTTCTGCAGGCCGACCAGGTGTGACCCTCCGCCCGGCCAGGCAGCTGCCGGACGCGTGGAGCCGTCCCTCCGATCCGGCATGCACGACGCTCGGCATTCCCGCTCATGCGTTGCATCTGCGCCCAGCTGACCACGGCCAGCTGCCTGTCGCCGGCGACATCAATCGCAACCAATGCACCTGATACGTCAGCGCTTGCCCTACGGCCAAAGCTGACCTGCAGCAGCCGTCAGCACCCGATTCCCGGTTCTCGATTCCCCATTCCCCATTCCCACGCAGGAGAGATTTCCGATGCACGAAGACGAGCGTTACCAGGCAGGCTTGCGCGAGCGCCGACGCGTCCTGGGCGATGCGCATGTCGAGCGTTCGCTGGCTGCACGCACCGAGTTCACCGACGAGTTCCAGACGCTGATCACCCGCTACGCCTGGGGCACCATCTGGACCCGCGACGGCCTGCCCGCGCACACCCGCTCGCTGCTGACCCTGGCGATGATGGTGGCGTTGGGCCACGACGAGGAGTTCAAGCTGCACGTGCGCGCCGCGCGCAACAACGGCGTCACGCCCGAGCAGATCAAGGAAGTCCTGCTGCAGGCCGCAGTCTATTGCGGCGTGCCTGCCGCCAACCATGCCTTCGCGCTGGCCAAGCCCATCCTTGAGGAGCAGGCCGGCGAAGAAGAGCCGGTGCGCGAAGGCTGACGGCCACGGCGACGCGTGAATGCAGCAGGCATGCTGCATTTGCGCGGCATGCGGCGGGCAATGCGACCGGTTAGGTTGGCTGTGTCCCTGGCCTGCACTCAGGGCACGCCGGGCAGGGTGGCGATCCAGCGCGCGCACTGCGTTGCACCCTGGCCATCCCTTAGGCACATCACCGCTGATGACATCACCCATCGACGACGGGATGATGCATGTACCGCAACGGACCACCGCTTCCGTTCGCACAGGACATTTCCCATGAGGTTGCCGATGCTGCTGCGTACCGTTTGTTTGCTTTTGCTGTTGCTCACCGCATCCGGGCTGCAGGCACAACCGCATCCCGGGCCCGGGACCGAGCTGGCGCAGGTGCGCACCGACGATGGCCAGAAGCTGGCGGTGTGGTCGCGCGTCCCCGCGCAGCCGCGCGGCACGATCCTGCTGGTGCATGGGCGCACCTGGAGTGCGTTGCCCAATTTCGATCTGCAGGTTGCCGACGAGCCGCGCGATGCGCGCTCGGTGCTGGCGGCATTGGCGCAGGCCGGCTATGCCGCCTACGCGGTCGATCTGCGCGGCTATGGCGGCAGTGCGCGCGATCGCAGCGGCTGGAACACGCCCGCGCGCGCCGTGGCCGATGTCGATGCGGTGCTGAGCTGGGTTGCCCACCAGCACCCGCAGCTGCCGCCGCCGGCGCTGCTCGGTTATTCCAATGGCGCGCGGGTGGCGTTGCTGATCGCCCAGCAACATCCGCAGGCGGTGTCGGCGCTGGTGCTGTACGGCTTCCCGGACGATGTCGACGCAGCGCCCGACACCACTCCGGCGCCGGCGCAGCCATTGCGTGCGCGCACCACGGCCGCGGCGGCCGGCGAGGACTTCATCACCGCCAACGCCGCACCGCCTAGCGTGCGTGCGGCCTATGTGGCACAGGCGGTATCGGCCGACCCGGTGCGCACCGACTGGCGCGCGATGGAGCAGTTCGCCTTCCAGCCCGAGCAGGTGACCACGCTGCCGGTGTTGCTGCTGCGTGGCGTCGACGATCCCATCGCGACCCAAGCGGACAACGCGCACCTGTACGCACGTCTGCGCAGCGAAGACCGCAGCTGGGTCACGCTGCCGCACGCCGATCACGTGGCGCATGTCGAGGACACCCATGCCGCCTGGGTGGATGCGGTGGTGAGCTTCCTGCGCCGGCCGCGCTGAGCGCGCCGCTGGCGACTAACTCAACAACGCACCCAGCCGCTGCGCCGCCTGCTTCAACGGCTCCAGCAGCGTCTGCATCGTCTGCAAGCTCACGCGCCCGGCCTGGGCGCCGATGTTGAGCGCGGCGATCACCTCGCCGCGCAGGTTGCGCACCGGCACCGCGATCGAGCGCAGGCCGATTTCCAGTTCCTGGTCGGTCAGGCACATGCCTTCGCGGCGCGTGCGCGCCAGCACTTCCAGCAGTGCAGAAGCCTGGGTCACGGTGCGGTCGGTACGCGGGCGCAGCGTGGTGCGCTCCAGGTACGCCTGCAAGGTGTCGCCGGGCAGGGCGGCCAACAGGACGCGGCCCATCGAGGTGCAGTAGGCCGGCAGGCGTGTGCCCGGGCGCAGCCCGATCGACATGATGCGCACCGTCTCGGCGCGCGCCACGTACAGCAGGTCGTCGCCGTCCAGCACGCCCAGTGAGCAGGATTCGTGCAACTGGTCGCGCAGCCCGTCCAGCACCGGCTGCGCCGCCGCGGTCATCGACGAAGACGCTGCATACGCACCGCCGATCCCCAGCACGCGCGGCAGCAGCACGTAGCCGCGGCCCTGCTCGCCGACATAGCCCAGCCTGGCCAGGGTATGCAGCACCCGCCGCACCGCCGCACGCGAGATGCCGGTTTCCAGGCTGATCTGCGATATCGTCACCTCGCGCGCGTGCTGGGCGAACACGCTCAGCACCACCAGCCCGCGGCCCAGCGAGGTCATGAAGTCCGGGTCGCCCTGGGCGGCGGCGATCTGCTGCATCAACTCATGCGGCAGGCCGCGTTCGCTCCCGGCGGTGGCCACGGTGGTGGTGGGTTTGCGGCGGCTGGAGGCGGGCTCGGGCATCGGATCGCAGCGTGGACGGGTCCGTGCATGGTAAGCGCTCACGCCGATACATGCCCCCGGTCGCAGCTTGCGCCTGGACATGTAAGCGCTTCACCCTGGTTGCCGCATAATCGCCGCTGGTTTGTTTCGGATCGGTCTCCTTAGTCCATGAAAACCCCCAAGGGCCTGCAACCGCTGATCGACGACGGCATCATCGACGAAGTGTTGCGACCACTGAAGAGCGGCAAGGAAGCATCCGTCTACGTGGTCAGCACAGGCGCCGACATCCTGTGCGCCAAGGTCTACAAGGACATGGCGCAACGCAGTTTCCAGGCGCGCGTGCAATATCAGGAAGGCCGCAAGGTGCGTGGCAGCCGCCAGGCGCGCGCGATGGGCAAGGCCACCAAGTTCGGCCGGCGCGAAGCCGAGACCGCGTGGAAGAACACCGAAGCCGAAGTGCTCTATCAACTGATGGACGCCAGCGTGCACGTGCCCAGGCCGCGCGGCTATTTCCACGGTGTGCTGCTGATGGACCTGGTCACCGACGAGGCCGGCCACAGTGCGCCGCGGCTGGGCGAAGTGGAGCTGGATCCGGAGCAGGCGCGCAGCTTCCACAGCCGCCTGATCGGCGATGTGGTCAAGATGCTGTCGCTGGGCCTGGTGCATGGCGACCTGTCCGAATACAACGTGCTGGTTTCGCCCGAGGGCCCGGTGCTGATCGATTTCCCGCAGGTGGTCAGTGCTGCCGGCAACAACGCCGCACGCGACATGCTGCTGCGCGACGTGCACAACCTGCGCGACTGCCTTGGCCGCTTCGCCCCGGAGCTGCTGGACACCCATTACGGCGAAGAGATGTGGGCGCTGTTCGAAAAGGGCGAGCTGCGCCCGGACAGCGTGCTGAGCGGCCGCTTCACCTTCGACACCCGCCGCGCCGACGTGCGTGCCGTCCGCGCTTCGATCGAGGACGCACGCCAGGAAAACCTCATCCGTCAGCAGGGCCGCGAGGCCGCTGCCGAGGACGACCAGTAGCGCCGTTCCGGGTCACGTCCTGCCAGGACCACCGCGCGTACGGCGGCCAGTCTCGGCGGTCAGTCCAGCACCGGTTCCTCGGCGGCGTCGTCGCGGGTGAGCAGCAGATACAGCGCCGGCACCACCACCAGCGAGAGCGCAGTCGCCGAAATCAGGCCGAAGATGATGACCAGCGTGAGTGGACGATACATGTCGCTGCTGATCGCCAGCGGAACAAGCCCGATGATGGTGGTGATCGAGGTGGTGATCACCGGCCTGAGCCTGCGGGCCGCGCCAGCCGCCGCCGCTTCGCAGGGCAGGGAGCGCACTGGTCATCGGCGGCGGTCGGCGCGCCGGACCGTCAGGCCGACCGACGCGGATCATTCGATGCGCCCGCACATCGCCGTCCGGATAACCGGGTGCGGGCAGGGCGATTGTCGGGCGATTCCGAACCCGCACTCCAGGGAGGCTGTCGCAGCTTCCGATGCTTTCGATCCGTGCAAGATATCGATCCATTCAAACGTTGTGAAGGTTGGCGCGGCACTGTCGATCCCGAGCGTCTGCCCAGCTGCCCATGCGGTGCCGAGTCGCGGTTCCTGGTTGACGGCGCCTGCCATGCCATACCGGGCGGTGATGACATGCCTGCCCTCCAAGCATGTCATCAGACGCCGCAGCGTAGCGCGTGGCAGCACTAGCAAAGTGACGTATTTTGCCGGCAACGCGGTGTGATTATGCGGCGCGGCATGATCCCGCAGCGGGAACGCAGGCGGAATGCGCGCAGCGGGGCGCCTGCAGGATCAGGGCCTTACGCCACCGTCGATGCGTCGATGGATTCCGCCGGCGACCATGTCGCTGCGGTCTGCGCATGTCCCGGCCGGGGCCGCACGTGCACTTTTGTCAGCCGTCCTCAGACGCTGCTGATGTGGACGCCGACCGCGCCAGGGACGCCGGGGAACTACGCCACCTGACGCCTGGCGCGCTCCAGATGCACCAGCAGCAGCGAGATCGCCGCTGGTGTCATGCCGGGAATGCGTTGCGCCTGGCCGATGTTCTGCGGGCGCACGCGTTCGAGTTTCTGCTGCACTTCGATCGACAACCCACGCACGCCAGCGTAATCGAATCCTTCCGGAATCGGCGTGGTTTCGTGGCGCTGCTGGCGCGC
Organism: Xanthomonas arboricola pv. juglandis; assembly: GCF_001013475.1. GTDB lineage: Bacteria > Pseudomonadota > Gammaproteobacteria > Xanthomonadales > Xanthomonadaceae > Xanthomonas > Xanthomonas arboricola. The sequence goes on from NZ_JZEF01000002.1 coordinate 621,307, forward strand.
GATGTCGTCGCGTTGGCGATCCAGGTAACCGGCGTACTTGACGCTGATCTCCACCTGCTCGGCCACCTGCGCATCGTCCACGCCCGGCCCCAGGGTCGGCACGCGCATCAGCGTGGCGTAGTTGAGTTCGGGGCGCTTGATCAGGTCCAGCACGTTGGTTTCGCGGCTCACCGCCACACCCAGGGTCTGGGCCACTTCGCGGCCCAGCGCATTGCCCGGGGTCGCCCACAGCAGCGACAGGCGCGCGCTTTCGCGCTGCACCGCCTCCTGCTTGGCCGCAAACCGCGCCCAGCGCGCATCGTCGACCAGGCCCATCGCACGGCCGACGCCGGTCAGGCGCGCATCGGCATTGTCCTCGCGCAGCTGCAGCCGGTATTCGGCGCGGCTGGTGAACATGCGATACGGCTCGGTAGTGCCGTGGGTGATCAGATCGTCCACCAGCACACCCAGGTAGGCCTGGTCGCGGCGCGGCGACCACGCCGGTAATCCCTGCACATGACGCGCGGCATTGAGGCCGGCGAGCAGGCCCTGGGCGGCGGCCTCCTCGTAGCCGGTGGTGCCGTTGATCTGGCCGGCGAAGAACAGCCCGCCCACTGCCTTGGTTTCCAGCGAGGCCTTGAGCCCGCGCGGGTCGAAGAAGTCGTATTCGATCGCATAGCCGGGGCGGGTGATGTGCGCCTGCGCAAACCCGTGAATCGAGCGCACCAGCGCCAGCTGCACGTCGAACGGCAGCGAGGTGGAGATGCCGTTGGGATAGATCTCGGCCACGTCCAGGCCTTCGGGCTCGACGAAGATCTGGTGGCTGGTCTTCTCGGCAAAGCGCACCACCTTGTCTTCGATCGACGGGCAGTAACGCGGGCCGATGCCTTCGATCTGCCCCGAATACAGCGGCGAGCGATGCAGCGCGCTGCGGATGATGTCGTGGGTCTGCTCGGTGGTCTGGGTGATCCAGCAGCTGACCTGGCGCGGGTGATCGCCGAGCTGGCCCATGAACGACATCACCGGTAGCGGATCGTCGCCGGGTTGTTCGGCCATCACGCCGTAGTCGAGCGTGCGCCCGTCGATGCGCGGCGGGGTGCCGGTCTTGAGCCGGTCGATCGCAAACGGCCGCTCGCGCAGACGCGCGGCCAGCGTGGTGGCCGGCGGGTCGCCCATGCGCCCGGCCGCGTACTGGGTTTCGCCGACATGGATCTTGCCGGCCAGGAAGGTGCCGGCGGTCAGCACCACCGCCGGCGCTTCGAAACGCAGCCCGGTCTGGGTGACCACGCCGCGCACGCTGTCGGCTTCGGCGGCGCCGTGGTGGATGATCAGATCGTCCACCGCCGCCTGGAACACGGTCAGGTTGGGCTGCGTCTCGACGATGCGGCGGATCGCATTGCGGTAGAGGTTGCGGTCGGCCTGGCAGCGGGTGGCGCGCACCGCCGGCCCCTTGGAGGCATTGAGGGTGCGCCACTGGATGCCGGCCTGATCCGCCGCGCGTGCCATCGCCCCGCCCAGCGCGTCGATCTCCTTGACCAGATGGCCCTTGCCGATCCCGCCGATGGCCGGGTTGCAGCTCATCGCGCCCACCGTCTCGATGTTGTGGGTCAGCAGCAAGGTGCGGGCACCGGCGCGCGCGGACGCCAGCGCCGCCTCGGTGCCGGCATGGCCGCCGCCGATCACGATGACGTCGTAGCGATAGAAGGAGTCGGACATGGGCGTGGACCAGGAGCAGAAGAAGGTTGGCGGCCGCGAAAGTATCGGCTGAAGGACGGGGAAGGTCACGAAATCACTAAAAGTGTGATTTCAAGCACATTATCGAACAGTGGTGCTCAAGTTGGCATGTTCCGTGCGGATATCCCTACTGCACCCGTCGTGGCATTGCGACATGGGCGCAAGGCTGGAATTGGAACAGGGGCCAGCCACGCGTGCGACGGGGTCGCGTAAGGGTCGGTAGTCGGGGGACTGCCGACCCTTATTTTTTTCCGGAATCCATGCCGGCCGCAGGCCCGCCTGCCGGGTTGGGATACCCACAGGTACGGCAGAGCGGACGACAAAAACATAAAGCCCCGGCATGCCGGGGCTTTATGCATTGGAGGCGCCGATATCCGACAGGGCCGGAACAGGGGGGATCCAGATTTCCCTGTCGGACATCGACATAAGTCGGTCAGTGAAGCGAGTCAGGTCAAAAAATGACGTGGCGGGTCACACAGAGCACCTAGCTTGCGACCAAGTGCCGGCTGAACGCAAGCCCCCAACATCACCATTTGTGGGCCACGTCGCAGTCAGCCACTCAGGGAATCTGCTGGCGTGTGTTGCGGGGTGCGGTCTGCCGTTGAATCTCACGGATCACCCGCGGCGGTGCACCGATGCGTGGCGGCGGCCGCGACGGCGGCGCACCGGTCGCCGGTGGGCGATTGGGTTGCTGCGGGCGCGGCCCGTTGGGGCGGGGGCCGTTTGGACGCGGGCCGTAGAACGAGCCATTCGGACGCGGCGGCCGGTACTGCGGGCGTCGATCATTCTGGCGGTAGTAATAGCCGCCACCGCCACGGTAGACCGGATACACCGGGTAGTCGTACAGCCCGATCGACCCGGCACCATAGGGGTAGCCGTACGGGCTGCCGTAGGAATAGGGTGAGTACCCCGGCGGGTAGCGATACTGCACCGCGGGCGCACCGCGGTAGTAACCGCCCGACCCAGCGCCGGTGTAGTCGTACGTTGCGCAGCCGCCCAGGGCCAACAGCCCGGCGGCGAAGATCAGACGGAATTTCATTGATGGTGCCCTCCTGCAACCATGGTGCCACTTTCGAACCGATGCATTGAATCGGTCCTTAACTGTGCCGCAATGTGGCGCTTCTTCATCGATCCAGCATGCGCGGGCAGTGCGCCTGCAGCCGTGAAGGCGGGGACGATACGTTAATCTTGCAGGCATGATCGAGACGGTCCCTCTTGCCCATTCCGACGTCCTGCAAGCCGCTGCGCGCATCGCGCCGCAGTGCGCGCCGACACCGCTGCTGACCGCGCACAGCCTGGACGCCCTCTGCGGCGCGCAGCTGTTCTTCAAGGCCGAACACCTGCAGCGCAGCGGCGCATTCAAGTTCCGTGGTGCCTGCAACGCGGTGTGGTCATTGCCGGCCGGGCTTGCCGCACGCGGTGTGGTCACCCATTCGTCCGGCAATCACGGCGCCGCACTGGCGCTTGCCGCGCGCACGCGCGGGATCGGCTGCCATGTGGTGGTGCCCGAAGGCGCGGTGGCCGCCAAGCTGGCCAATATTTCCCGTCACGGCGCCACGCTGTGGCGTTGCGCGCCCACCATCGCGGCGCGTGAGCAGATGTGTGCCGAGGTCCAGGCCGGCAGCGGCGCGACGCTGGTGCATCCGTATACCGACCCGGCCGTGATCGCCGGGCAGGGCACCGCCGCGCTGGAGCTGCTGCGGCAGAGCGGCGGGCTGGACGTGCTGGTGGCACCGGTCGGAGGCGGCGGGCTGGCGGCAGGCACCGCGCTGGCGCTGCAAGCGGCGCCGGGCTGCGCGCTGGTGCTGGCCGAGCCGAGCGGGGCCGCCGATACCGCGCGCTCGTTGGCGGCCGGCGAGCGCCTGGTCGACTTCGTGCCTGACACGCTCTGCGACGGCCTGCGCGGCACCCTGGGCGCACCGAATTTCGCGCTGTTGCAGGCGGCCGGTGCGCAGGTGATCACCGTCGACGATGCGGCGGTGGTGCAGGCGATGCGGCTGATCTGGCAGGCCCTCAAGCAGGTCGTGGAGCCGTCCTCGGCGATTACCCTGGCAGCGGTGCTGGCCGACCCGGCGCGCTTTGCGGGGCGGCGGGTCGGGCTGATCCTGTCCGGCGGCAATGTCGATCTGGACGCGCTGCCGTGGGGCGCGGCGTGAGCAGGCGGTCACGCGGGATCGGTCTATGGGGCTGGTGCTGGCGCCTGTGCATGCTGACGCTGATCTGGCTGGTGGGCGTGGCCGGCTGGATCGTCTGGGTCGGGGATCGCGACCAGGCCGCGCCAGCCGACGTGATCATCGTGCTGGGCGCGGCTGCCTACGATGCACGCCCTTCGCCAGTGTTCGAAGAGCGCATCCGGCATGCGCTGGACCTCTACACCAGGGGCTACGCGCCGCGGCTGCTGTTCACCGGCGGGTTCGGCAACGGCGCGCGCTTTGCCGAGTCGCAGGTGGCGCGGCGCTATGCGCTACGCCACGGCGTACCGCCGGAGGCGATCGTGATCGAGACGGTTTCGCGCACCACCCGGCAGAATCTGCAACAGGCACGCGCGCTGATGGATCGTCACGGCATGCATCGGGCGATCATCGTCAGCGACCCGTTGCACATGGCGCGTGCGCTGCGGCTGAGCGAGGAGCTGGGGGTGGACGCGCTGGCCTCTTCCACGCCCAGCACGCGCTTTCGCAGTTTCCACACCAGCTGGCGCTTCCTGCTGCAGGAGGTCTATTACTTCCATCGCGATCTGGTGGTGCAGGGTGCCTGACGCCGGGTGTACCGCGTGGCAGGCGTGTTGAAGCGCAAGAGGCGCTCTATGATGCGGCTTTCCCAGCGGCAGGTGCGAGCATGAGCGAGCGCAATCGGCAACACGCCATCGGCCTGGTCCAGGCTTATTACGATGCATTCAACCGCGGTGATTGGGACGCCATGCTGGCGTTCCTGGCCGACGATGTCGCGCACGACCTCAATCAGGGGCCGCGCGAGATCGGCCGGGCGGAATTTGCCGCCTTCCTGCAGCGCATGAACGACAGCTACCGCGAGCAGCTGCGCGACATCGTGATCACCGCCAACGAGGATGGCACCCGGATCGGTGCCGAGTACGTGGTGCACGGGGTCTACCACACCACCGACGAAGGCCTGCCGGAAGCCAATGGGCAGACCTATGTGCTCCCGGGCGGTGCGTTCTTCGATGTGCGCGACGGCAAGATCACCCGCGTCACCAACTACTACAACCTGCAGGAATGGATCGCGCAGGTGTCGCGCTGAGCGCATCGACTGTCACGGCGTAGGAGCGCACCCGGGCGCGATAAGGCGTTATCGGCAATGCCTGGTCGCGCCCAGGTGCGCTCCTACGTGATTGGTGCGGTATTGCGGCCGGACGTATGCCTATGTAGGAGCGCGCGGCGATGCCTGGTCGCGCCCGGGTGCGCTCCTACGTGGGTGGGCGGGGATTACAGCAACACGATCCCGACCACCACCAGGATGAAGATGCCCCACTTGAGCGTCTGGTACAGCGGGTTGTTGCGTTCCTTCAACGCCTTGGCCTTCAGGCGCGCGGCATAGAAATAGCGGAACACGCGGTTGATGCCGCCGGTCTTGTCGCCTTCCTGGTTGGGCGAGGCACCGGCCGAGAGCAGGCTGCGGCCGACGAAGCGGTTCACCGCCGCGGCCCAGCGCCAGCGCATCGGGCGCTCGATGTCGCAGAACAGGATGATGCGGTCCTGGTCGGTGTCGTTGCGCGCGTAGTGGATGTAGGTCTCGTCGAACATCGTCCATTCGCCATCGCGCCAGCTGTGGCGCTGCCCGTCGACGTCGATGAAGCAGCGGTCGTCGTTGGGCGTGGCCAGGCCCAGGTGCAGGCGCATGGACCCGGCGAACGGGTCGCGGTGCGGGCGCAGTTCGCTGCCCGGCGGCAACTCGGCGAACATCGCGGCCTTGACCGTGGGGATGGACTTCAGCAGCGCGGTGGTCTGCGGGCACAGCTCGGACGCCGACGGGTGCGCGGTGCCGTACCACTTCAGATAGAAGCGCTTCCAGCCGCGGCGGAAGAACGAGTTGAAGCCGATGTCGGTATAGCCGTCGGCGGCACGGATCTTCTGCATCTGCTGCAGCGCCACCGCTTCATCGCGGATCAGCGGCCAGTTGGCGCGCAGCGGCGCCAGTTCCGGGAATTCCTTGCCGGGATCGATGAACGGTGTGGTCGGCACCCGCGAACACAGATACATCAGCGTGTTGATCGGCGCCATGAAGGTGGAATGGTCCAGCAGCTGCCGGCTGAGCCGGTGCCGCACGCGACCGCGGTAATGGATGTACAGCGCCGATGCGATGAACAGCGCGATGATGAGCCACTTCAACATTGGGAAGACCAATTGGGGGGCGGGGGCCGCAACCATCAGCGCGGCGATCAAAACGACAAACGGCCGGGCGGGCGCTGGCGGTGCTCGGAACCTGCATGTATCACGCGTACACGGCGGTTCCTGCGCGCCGTCTGCAGCCACCTGGCGATCGCTTGCGACGTAGTGCGAGCCACGCTGGTTGAGGCATTGAACAAGGTGAGCCGCAACAGGAACCTGCGGCCGTTGACTGCTGAATTCTACCGGGTGTCGGGACCGAGCCTGACAGGTCGGCATTGGTGTGGTCGCAAAACTGTGTGTCTCGCCGGCAGCGGCTGCGGTGCTGCCGGCGATCTGCACCGCCGCTAGTCGATGCGGCGGCGGATCGGAATCGAGGCCACCGGCACGCTGGCGACGTCATGCCCCTGTTCGCGGATGGGCGCGCCCGGTGCCGGCGCCCAGGCATGGGCATAGATCACTTCCCAGGAGCTGGGCAAGGTGCCGTCCGGCCGCCGCAGGGGCTCGTAGGCGGCGCTGGCGGCGGCGAAGCGGCCGCGCCCGGTCAGGGTGGCGCGGCGATTGCTGAGCGCGTTGGTGGCGCCCATCGCGCGCAGCTCGCGCATCAGCGCGGGCAGGTCGCTGTAGGTCAGCGTGAACAGGTCGCGGTCCAGCACCGGGTCGCGGAAGCCGGACATCAGCAAGGCATCGCCGAACTGGGCGATCGGCGGGAAGCGGCTGACATGCGGGGCCGGGTCGGCCTGGGCGAAGGCCTCGCGCAATTCGATCAGCGTCTCCGGGCCGAAGGTGGAGCACAGCAACAGGCCGCCCGGCCGCAGCGCGCGGCGGAAACCGGCGAATACTGCCGGCAGGTCTTCCACCCACTGCAGGCACAGGTTGCTGAAGATCACATCCACGCTGCCGTCGGCCACCGGCAAGGCGCGCGCATCGGCGCAGACCTGCGCGAACGGCTTCCACCAGCCCGCCGCCTTGCGCGCCTGGCGCAGCATCGGCATGGCCTGGTCCAGCGCGATCACCTGCGCCTTGGGCCAGCGCTTCTTGATCGCGGCGCTGGCATGGCCGGGGCCGGCGCCGACATCCAGCACCACCTTGGGCACCTGGTCGCCCAGGTAGTCGAGCGATTCGAGCAGGCGCGCTTCGGCTTCGCGCTGTAGCGCGGCGGCGGCGGCATAGCTGCTGGCGGCACGCGCAAAGGCGCGCCGGACGTGGCGGGGGTCGAAAGTACTGTTCATGAGCGGCGCTATTGTCGCCTGTGGCCGGGGCGGAGGGAATCGATGTGTGGCGCGGGTGCGGACCGGCAATCGGCCCGGAGCAGTGCAAGCGGTCGGTCCGCCAGCGACAGCATGGCGACCGCAAGGGACCGGCAAGGTGTCTCGACGCGCGCGTCGTGGCCGGAGGCAACCGGAACGTCCGCCGCAGTTGCCACAACCATCGGCCCGCAACGTCCGCCTAGGGCGCGTCGGCCACCGCATTGGTCACACCCATCGGCGTGGCCGACGCGTCCTAGAACGTGCCGGGATAGCTGCCGCCGTCGATCAGCAGGTTCTGCCCGGTGATGTAGCCGGCCTGCGCGCTGCACAGGAAGGCGCAGGCCGCGCCGAATTCGTCCGGCTCGCCGAAGCGCTTGGCCGGAATGCCCGCACGCTTGCGCTCGGCGACGTCTTCGGCGCTGCTGCCTTGCTGTTGCGCGATCGCCGCGAAGTTGCCGCGCAGGCGGTCGGTGGCGAACTGGCCGGGCAGCAGATTGTTGATGGTGACGTTGTCGGCAACCGTGCTGCGCGCCAGCCCGGCGACGAAGCCGGTAAGGCCGGCGCGCGCGCCATTGGACAGGCCCAGGATGTCGATCGGCGCCTTCACCGCACTGGAGGTGATGTTGACGATGCGGCCGAAGCGCCGTGCGCGCATCGCATCGACGCTGGCGCGGATCAGCTCGATCGGCGCCAGCATGTTGGCATCCAGTGCGCGCAGCCAGTCGTCGCGTTCCCACTGGCGAAAATCGCCGGGCGGCGGGCCACCGGCGTTGTTGATGAGGATATCCACCTGCGGGCAGGCGGCGAGGGCATCGCTGCGTCCCTGCGGGGTGGCGATATCGGCCGCCACGCTGCGCACTTCGCCGGCGCCCGGCAGTGCGCGCAGCGCATCGGCGGACTGCTCCAGGGCATCGCGGCCGCGCGCGACGATCACCACGTTGACGCCTTCGCTGGCCAGCGCGCGCGCGCAGCCCAATCCCAGGCCCTTGCTGGCGGCGCACACCAATGCCCAGCGTCCGGCGATTCCCAGATCCATGCGTGTTTCCTCGATCAGCGATGGCGCATGATCGACGATCGGTTCACGGCACGGACGCAACGAAGCGTTGCAGCGCCTCGGCGATCTGGTCGGCGTGGCCAAGAAACGGTGCGTGGCCGCCACCGGCAATGGTCAATGCCTGGGCGTGCGGAGCCAGCGCCGCGGCCGCCTGCATGCCGGCCGCCGGCACCAGCCGGTCGCGCTGGCCGGCAATCCACAGGCTGGGGCGTGTCAGCTGCGGCAGCGCGCGGCGCAGGTCGGTGCGCTCCAGCAGGCCAAGACCTTGCTGCAACGTTGCGGCAGCTGGTTCGCCGCGCGCCACCAGCGTCTCGCGCAGGCTGCGCAACTCGGCGCGGGCATGCGCCGAGCCCAGCGTGTCCAGCGCCAGAAAGCGCTCCAGCGTGCCGCGATAATCGCGCGCCAGGTCCTGGCCGAATTGCACGAATACCTCGCGCTCGACCGCGTCGGGCCACTCGGGGCCACGCACAAAACGCGGCGTGGCCGCGATCATCGCCAGCCCGCGCACCTTCGGCTGGGTGGCTGCGGCATGCAGTGCGAACAGCCCGCCCAGCGACCAGCCGACCCACACCGCCGGCGGGGTGGCCGCGGCGATGCCGGCGACCACGTCCGGCAGCGCCAGCGGCGTGCTGTCCTCGCGGCTGAAACCGTGCCCGGGCAGGTCCACCAGATGCAGTTGATGGTGCGCGGCCAGGCGTTCCACCAGCGGCGCGAACACGCCGCCGTGCAATGCCCAACCATGCAGAAGAACCAGCGCAGGCCCGTGGCCGATGACATCGATATGCATGCGGGGATTGTCGCCGATTGGACAATCGGTGCGCGCAGATCCGTGCCGAGTCGGCGCATGGCGCTTGTACGTGGCGCGTTGACCCCGGGATCCGAAGCAGCTCCGTTGCGTGCGCACATGACCCTGATCGCGGCAGTGGCAACGCCAATGATCCATCAGGTGTCAGCTGGGTGTGGATTGTGCGCGCAGCGCTGCGGTTTCAGTCGAGCGATCCGTGCCATCCCGGGCACCGGCGGCGCTGCCCGGCTGCTGGGCAAGCGGCTTGATCGTCGCCTTCAGGCCAACGCACGCAGTGGCTGCCGACCGACCACATCGCGCGCCTGCACGATGGCCTCGATCAAGGCCTGCACCTGCTGCGGCGTATGCAGCGCGGACAGGGTCACACGCAGACGCGCCTTGCCTTCGGGCACGGTGGGCGGGCGAATCGCGCCAACCAGAAAGCCGGCCTGTTCCAGCGCGGCGGACATCGCCATCACCGTGGCTTCTTCGCCGCACAGCAAGGGCTGGATCGGCGTATCCGAGGCCATCAGTTCGAAGCCGTGCCGGCGTGCGCCATCGCGGAAACTGCCGATCGACTCGACCAGCTTGGCACGCCGCCAATCGTCGCGACGCGCCAGCCGCACGGCTGCCAACGTCGCAGCGACCTGCGCCGGTGGCAACGCGGTGGTGTAGATGTAGGGGCGCGCGGTTTCGGCCAGATGACGCACCAGCGCTGCATCGCCGACCACCACCGCGCCATAGCCGCCGAGCGCCTTGCCCAGGGTCACCAGCTGCAGCGGCACTTCGGCCACGCCCAGTCCGGCATCGGCAACGCAGCCGCGCCCCTGCGGGCCGAGCACGCCCACGCCATGTGCGTCGTCGACGTAGAACAGCGCCTGCTGCATGCGTGCCACCAGGCTCAACGCACGCAGCGGCGCGACATCGCCATCCATGCTGAAGACGCCATCGCTGGCCAGCATCGCAGCGCCCTCGGGCGAGCCCTTGAGCTGACGCATCGCGCCTTCCACATCCAGGTGCGGATAACGGCGCAGCCGGCAGCCGGCCAGGCGCGTGGCATCAAGCAGGCTGGCGTGGTTGAGGCGGTCCTGCACGCAGACATCGTCGTCCTCGCTGAGCAGGGCCTGCTGCACCGCCAGGTTGGCGATGAAGCCGCTGCCGAACAGCAGCGCCGACGGATAGCCGAGCCAGTCGGCGATCTCGCGCTCCAGCGTTTCGTGCGCGGTGTGGTGGCCGCAGATCAGATGCGAGGCGGTGGCGCCGGCACCATCGCGCGCGGCGGCGTCCTGCAACGCGGCGACCACTTCGAACTGCTGCGACAGGCCCAGATAGTCGTTGGAGCAGAAACCGGTCAGCCAGCGGCCATCGACTTCCAGCCGCACGCCATCGCGACGGCCCACCAGCCGCCGCACCCGCACCCGTTCCTGGGCCACACGCAAGGTGCGCAGCGACGAAATCCGTTCGTGCAGATCGGGGCGGGCCATGGGGGCGTTCAACGGCAGAAGGGGGCGTTAGCGTAGCCTGCCGCGCCCGGCACGCCCAGCCGGCACCGACGACCGGTGCTGGACGTTCGATTCGCGGTTAGGCGGCGTGCTCGCAGGCCGTGCTGCGGGTGATTTCCGCATGCACGGTGCCGGGGTGGTCGTGCTCGGCGGCGTCGACGGTGATCTGCATCGGGCGCAGGCCCAGGCGCTGGAACAGGGCCTGGTCGCGTTCGGTGTCCGGGTTGCCGGTGGTGAGCAGTTTTTCGCCGTAAAAGATCGAGTTGGCACCGGCCAGGAAGCACAACGCCTGCAGTTCGTCGCTCATCGCCTCGCGGCCGGCGGACAGGCGCACCATCGAACGCGGCATCGTGATGCGGGCGACCGCGATCATGCGCACGAACTCGAACGGGTCCAGTTGCTGGGTGCCGTGCAGCGGGGTGCCGGCGACCTGGACCAGCTGGTTGATCGGGACCGAATCCGGATGCGCCGGCAGCGTGGCCAACGCCAGCAGCAGACCGATGCGGTGCTCGCGGGTTTCGCCCATGCCGACGATGCCGCCGCAGCAGGTTTTCAGGCCGACATCGCGCACGTGCTCCAGCGTGTTCAGGCGATCCTGATACTGGCGGGTGTGGATGATCGAGTCGTAGTAATCCGGCGCGGTGTCCAGATTGTGGTTGTAGTAGTCCAGCCCGGCGTCCTTGAGCGCACGCGCCTGGCCGGCGTCGAGCATGCCGAGCGTGGCGCAGGTTTCCAGGCCCATCGCCTTGACCTCGCGGATCATCGCCGCGACCTTGGGGATGTCGCGCTCCTTGGGCGAGCGCCAGGCCGCGCCCATGCAGAAGCGCGAGGCGCCGGCGGCCTTGGCCTGGCGGGCCTTGGCGACGACCTCTTCGGTCTCCATCAGCTTCTGCGCGGTCACGCCGGTGTCGTAGCGCTGCGCCTGCGGGCAGTACGCGCAGTCTTCCGGGCAGCCGCCGGTCTTGACCGACAGCAATGTGGACACCTGCACCTGCGCCGGATCGAAATGGGCGCGATGCACGCTGGCGGCGCGGTGCAGCAGCTCCGGAAACGGCAGATCGAACAGCGCCTGCAGCTCTTTGCGATCCCAGTCATGGCGTACGACAACAGACATCGGGGTTTCCTGACAGTCAGCGGCTTGGAAGCCATGCAGTCTGGTGAGCATGGAAGAGGCTGTCAACTTCGAAGAGGTCAACTCGGTTTACAGGTGGCCGCGCCGGGTGTTGCGGTTGCTGCTGCCAAGCCGGTGCCTGGTGTGCGCGGAACCCGGCAGCGCCGATTGCGATCTGTGCCCGTCGTGTCGCGCCGCATTGCCCGATCACGGGCACGCCTGCCTGTGTTGCGCAACGCAGCTGTACGCCTGCGATCGCGCGCTGCTATGCGGGCAATGCCTGCAGCATCCGCCACCGTTGCAGCGCGTGCATACGTGTTTCACCTATCGCTGGCCGGTGGATGGCTTGCTGCGGCGTTTCAAGTTCCACCAGGATCTGGCTGCCGGGCGTTTGCTCAGCGAGTTGATGGTCAGGCGTTGCGCAGGCCTGCCGCGTCCGCAGGCGCTGGTGCCGGTGAGTCTGCACCGGCAGCGCTTGCGCCAGCGTGGTTACGATCAGGCGCTGGAGCTGGCCAGACCGCTCGGCCGCGCGCTGCGGCTGCCCTGCCTGCCGTTGCTGCGCCGGATCCGCGCGACCGCGCCGCAATCGGAGCTGGACGCGGCCGAGCGTCAGCGCAATCTGCGCCAGGCCTTTGTCGCGCGTGGCGCCTTGCCCGCGCATGTGGCCCTGGTGGATGACGTGATGACCACCGGTGCGACGCTGCATGCGGCGGCGCAGGCCTTGCAGCGGGCCGGTGTGCAGCGGGTGGATGCGTGGGTATGCGCGCGGGTGCCGTGAGGCCTGGTGGGCTGCGGGTTGCGAGCTGCAGCGTTGGGCTTCGCCCGTACCCTCACCCCTAACCCCCTCTACCGCGGGGAGAGGGGCTGAAGCCGAGGCGATTGACCTGTGCGCGCGTCAGCAGCGCACTGCCAGCGCCGCGGCGATGCCGACGAAGATCGCCAGGCCCACCCAGTTGTTGTGCAGGAAGGCGCGGAAGCACGGGCCGCGTTCGCGGTGGCGGGCGAGGCGGAACTCGTAGGCCACCAGCAGCGCGGCCACGCCCAGTCCCGCCCAGTACGCGATACTGAGACCAGCGCGCAGGCCGACCAGCGCCAATGCCGCAAACATCGATGCATACAGCAGGCCCTGCGCGATCAGGTCGAACCTGCCGAACAGGATGGCGGTGGACTTGCTGCCCATGCGGATGTCGTCCTCGCGGTCGACCATCGCATACCAGGTGTCGTAGGCCGTGGCCCAGAGGATGTTGGCCGCATACAGCAGCCAGCCCAGCAAAGGCACGCTGCCCTGCACCGCAGCGAAGGCCATCGGGATGCCCCAGCCGAAGGCCATGCCCAGATAGACCTGGGGCAGGTGGGTGTGGCGCTTGAGATAGGGATAGCTGGCGGCCAGGAACACGCCCGGCACGCTCAGGGCCACGGTCAGCCAGTTGAGCGTGAGCACCAGCGCGAATGCCACCAGCATCAGCACCACGAATACCCACAGCGCCTCGCGCCCGGACACAGCGCCGGTGGCCAGCGGGCGCGACTTGGTGCGCTCCACGTGCGGGTCCAGCCAGCGGTCGGCATAGTCGTTGATCACGCAGCCGGCCGAGCGGGTCAGCCAGACCCCGGCGGTGAACACGAACAGTGTCCACAGCGGCGGCAGGCCACCGGCGGCCAGCCACAACGCCCACCAGGTGGGCCACAGCAATAACAGGCTGCCGATCGGACGATCGCCGCGGACCAACGTCCAGTACTGCCCCAGTCGCTGCGGCCAGGTCAGCGCGGGCGCTGTCGGCAGCTGTTCAACACCATGCTTGCTCATGCTGCAAAGGGTAGCAGCGCGGCTCGGCTGCGGTCATGCGCTGGGTGACGATCAAGCCAGGCATCGTCCAAATTTCCGGGCAGCTGCGCGAGGTCGCGCCAAGCGGCCCCGCACTGGCGCGGGCTCCGGACCGGGGTTCCATCGGCAATGCAGCGGTGTCCGGCCGTTCGGCAGGCTCCGCGTTGCGGGTGTCACGCGCGCGGCGGCGGTTCTGGCATAATGCCCGACCAGGCGCTCGTAGCTCAGCCGGATAGAGTAGTGGCTTCCGAAGCCATTGGTCGGGGGTTCGAATCCCTCCGGGCGCACCAGATCAAAACCCATCGGCCCGCTGCAGTGACACTGCAGCGGGCCGATGGCGTTTCTGGATCAGGGGTTGGTGCCGGCTGATGTATCAATGCGTGGTTGCGCTGCGGTGCCAACGATGCAGCGGTTGGCAGGGGGCGCCTGGCGCCACCCTGCCCAGGCGCGGATCAGAGCATTTCCGGCGGCGGTGCGGTGGCCTTGGCGTGCTGCTTGCCACGTGCGTGTTCGATGGCGGTGCGCAGCTTGCGTGCGGCGCCGGTGACGGCCGAGGCGGTGGTTTCGGCGCTATTGGTGGCCGCGATCGGCGGCAGGCCGGCGACGTGCGCCTCGATGCTGCAGGTTCGATCCGCTGCGCCGCCGCGCTGGCCGTTTTCATCGCGCAAATGCACTTCGACGCGGGTGATGTCGTTGGCGAAATGCGCCAGCTGGGCGGAGCAGGTCTTCTCGACATGCTGCACGACTGAGGGGTCATGCGGCACGTGCTTGTCGGTCTGGATCTGAATCTGCATAGAGTGTTCTCCTTCGCGGTCATCCGCTGCGTCTGCCGTAGCGGTGACTCGATTCTGCGACAGCGCACCGTTGCCGCGAGGTGACAAGCTGCACCGCGTTCATGCTCAGGTCGGGATGGCCGGACGGTGCATCCACTGCGACGGGCAGCGCTGTCACCGCATCGCGAAAGAACCTGCGATCGCGCAGTAACAGCCGCTGCTGGCGAGCTCTGCCGGGCTGAACCCGCACGGCAGCTTCGATCCGCCTGGCTGGAAGCAGTGGATTAAGATGCCGGCACCGCGCTGGTGTGCGCCTGTCCGATCTCTGCCTGTGTCCGAATTCCGAGTTGCCCTGGGTGCCCGTCGCGGCATGTTGCAGCGTGTGCTGTTGCTGGTCGCGTTGTGGATGGTGTGCATGGGCGCCGCCGTGGCGCAGGACGACGACACGCTGCTGGAGACCGCACAGACTCAGCTCGACAACATGCAGAAGGTGCTGACCCAGGCCGACGCGGGCATGGAGAAGGCCGACACCGAGCAGCTCGGCAAGCTCACCGACGATGTCGCCGGCGCGCAGCGGCAGGCGCAGGATCTGGTGCGCACGCTGGAGCAACCGCTCAAGGAGCTCAACGGGCGACTGGAGGGGCTCGGTGTCGCCGCGCCGAACGAACCGGCCGATCTGGCAAAACAGCGCAAGGCGCTGACTAAGGAGCGCGATCAGCTCAATGCCGAGTTCATCCGGGCCACGCTGCTGGTCTCCAATGCCAAGGAATTGGCCGACCGGCTCGAACGCGAGCGCGTGCAACGCTTCAGCGTGAAGCTCTCCACGCGGGTCGCCTCGCCGTTGTCGCCGACCTTGTGGAAACAGATCGCGCAGCAATGGCCCGACGATCGTGCCCGCCTGCAGGCCTTGTCCGACAAGACGGTGCAGATGGTGCAGGCAGGCATCGCCGCCAACGGCGTGGGCGGGCTGATGACCGCTGCCGTCATCGCGTTGCTGCTGGCGCTTCCGCTGCGCATCTTCCTGCGCCACCTGGGGCGTCGCTACGCGGCTTCACGTGCGCCCGGCGGACGCCTGCGACGCTCGGGGCTGGCACTGTGGTTTCTGCTGGTCGGCACGCTGACTCTGGGGATTGCGGCATTCGTGCTGGTCGAGGGCATCCGCGCGCTCGGCGAGCTGCCCGACGATCTGGACCAGTTGCTGACCGGATTCGTCGCCATCAGCGTGGTGGCCGCCTTCGTCGGTTCGCTCAGTGCCAGCCTGTTGATGAAACACCAGCCCAGCTGGCGTCTGTTCCCGCTGGACGATGCCACCGTCGACCGCCTGCGCGTGCATTGCCTGGCCACTGCGGCGGTGATCTGGTTCAGCGGCATGGCGATGAAGATCAACGAGGTGGCCGGCAGCAGCCCCGCACTGACCACCGCCACCGATGCGCTGGCCGCGTTGCTGTACGCGGGGTTGATCCTGTCGGCGTTGGCCGGGCTGAGCCTGTCCTTGCGCGCGCATGCGGCAAATGCCGGGGTGGCCGATCCGGACAGCGATGCGCCGCCGCCGGTGGTCTCGCGTGGTGGCGGCTTTATCGTGCTGATCCGCCTGCTGGGCCATCTGGCAGTGATCTTTGCGCTGATTGCGGCCTTGTTCGGCTATCTCAATCTGGCCTTGTTCGTGGAGCGGCAGATCATCTGGATCACCCTGGTATGCAGCCTGCTCGGCCTGCTGGTGGTCTTTGCCGACGATCTGATGACCTGGCTGTTCAAGCCCGACGGCCGCTTCAGCCGGGCCTTGTCGCATGCGCTCAGCATCGGCAGCGGACGCTTGGTGCAGCTCGGGCTGCTGATATCGGCGGCGACTCGCGTGCTGCTGGTGCTGCTGGGTATCGCGGTGCTGCTGACGCCGTATGGCGCCAACATCAGCGTGGTCACCGACTGGGCGGAGAACATCGCGCACGGCATCACCATCGGCAAGGAACTGGTGATCACCCCGGGCGATGTGTTCAGGGCGCTGTGCGTGTTCCTGCTCGGGATGGGGCTGGTGCACGTGGTGCAGCAGTGGCTGCTCAACACCTATCTGCCCAAGACCGAGCTCGATGACGGTGCGCGCAATTCCATCAGCACGGTGGCGCGCTACCTGGGCTGGCTGATCGTGGTGGTGTGGGGCCTGACTGCATTGGGCCTGGATCTGAAGCGGCTTGCGCTGGTGTTGAGCGCGCTGTCGGTGGGTATCGGTTTCGGTCTGCAGGCGATCACGCAGAACTTCGTGTCGGGCCTGATCCTGCTGGCCGAGCGGCCGGTGAAGATCGGCGATTGGGTGCGTATCGGCGATCAGGAGGGCGACGTGCGCAAGATCAGCGTGCGTGCGACCGAGATCCAGGTCGGCGACCGCTCCACCTTGATCGTGCCCAACTCGGAATTGATCACCAAGAGTGTGCGCAACATGACCCTGTCCAACCCGATGGGGCGGGTGCAGCTGCAGTTCTCGGTGCCGCTGGAAACCGACGTGGCAAAGGTGCGCAACATGCTGCTGGACCTGTTCGCCGAGCACACCAAGGTGCTGGCCGATCCGGCCCCCTCGGTGTTCATCGATTCGCTGGCCGGCGGGCACGTCAACTTCAATTCGTTCGCCTATGTGCGCAGCCCGCGCGATTCGTACGGGGTGCGCAGCGAGCTGTTCTTCGCGTTATTGCAGCGGATGGAAACGGCGGGGATTGCACTGCAATCGCCGCAGGAAATTCGCTTCAGCCGTGCAGGTGCCGCGGTGGCGCGCGATCCGGCCGATGGCACGCCTGCATCGGAAGATTGAGTCGGCGCGTGGATGCAGCGCGCGGGAGGGGGCGCTGCAGTGGGGCTTCGGATCTGCCGCGCTACAACTGAGTTATCCGAACCGTCCAACTGTTCCAAACAACCGGGATTTCGGGTGTTGGCGTTGTTTAGATACGGTCAAACGCCTAGGTCAAAAGCTGGTTGGTCGAGCGTGCGGTGCCCTCACCGCTTGCGGGACACGCCGTGAATCCGTCCATGGAGCAACTGTGTTGTTGGAGTGGCTCTGCCGCTCCGCAAGCCGGGCACGGTGGTGCTGGCCGCCTGTCGGCAGCCATGGCCCCATCGAGCGCATTGACACTCAGGTCGGGATGGCTTGGGCCTGTCCGGCTAGCGCATCTCTGGCGCGGGCGTTGAGGATGACCAGCATCTTGCGCATCGCCGCCACGACGGCGACCTTGCCGGGCTTTCCGCGTGCCCGCAGCGACCGATAAAACTCCCGGATCTGGGGCTCGTGCTGGATGGCCGACAGGCAGGCCATGTACAGCACGTTGCGCACCTCGATCCGCCCGCCGCCGATCCTGCGGATGCCGCGCGTGGTGCCGCTATCGTGGGCGATGGGAGCGACGCCGACCAGCTTGGCAATGGCCTTGCCATCAAGGGTGCCCAGCTCCGGCAGATAACTGGCGATCACCGCTTGCAGGATCGCTCCGACGCCTTTAAACGAACGCATCGCTTCCAACTGCGGTTGCTGGCGGACCTGTTCGGCGATGTGTTTTTCCAGTCGCACGCAGTGCTTTTTCATCTGCGTGATATTGGCCTGCAGCAGGCGGCGTAAGCTGGTGTCCGTCCCCTGTTCCAACTGGTTTTGCGCGCTTGTTGCCAGGTCCACAAGCTGCTGTCGCGCACGCACGAACTCGCGCAGCTTTCGCCGCCAAGGCTCCATCGGCTGATAGGCACGCAGCTCAAGGGTGGCCGCCATGCAGGCCAGATTGGTCGCATCCAGGCGATCTGTTTTTGCCGGCAAACCGGTGGCAGCAGCGAAGGCCTGGCAGCGGTACGCATCGGCCCGCACGACTTGGTGACCGGCGTCGAACAGGGCATCCAGTATCTGCTGTTCGTAACCGCCAGACGCCTCCAGGACAACCTGGCCAGCCTGCTGCGTCGCCAGCCAGGACAGAAGCTTGCGATGGCCCGCGGGTGTGTTGTGAAACCGCTCGAAAGGGCCGCGATGGACGGCCACATCCAACATGGCCTTGCACACATCAATCCCGATGCCGTTCATGAGTGAACTCCGTTAGGCTTAAAGGGTCGAGAGCTCCCCCGCCTGCCCAGCCTTACGTCTACGCGTGGCAACACTGGCAACTGTTCGGGCGATACGGGGGAGAAACCGACGTGGGCACCTGTCTCCACGACGATCGGCAATGATCTAGGCTCTAACGGTGGCCCACGTCGGCTCTCGACACCCAGACTGGCAGAATCCGAACAGATAAGGCTCCTTGGCGGCATTCATGCCGCCAAGGGTCCCGCAACCGGCAAGGACACCGCACCAGAAAGTTGCTCGGCTGCTTTTTTGAAAGCGTATCGCCCGGTTTGCACTGCGATAGGCGAATAAAAAGGTTGCAGGTCGCGTTTTGAAAACCTGCCCAATGCTCAACTTGCGATGCAAGGCTGCTCGCACGCACAGTGATCGAACAACGCAGTTCTCGCTCTGCCTGCGCCATGCACACCGACCATCCCGACAGGTCCTTGCCTGCTCACCGTCGCGGGACCTTACGCGGCATGGATGCTGCGTAAGAGCCTACAGGGACGTACTTGCGGCGTGTCCTGCGATGGTGGGCGGGCAAGGGCCCGCAGCCAGGCCACAGATCGCACGCTTCGAGTTTGCTCTTGAGCTTCGCCTTTGCCTTTGCCTCATCCAAATCGCCCGGCCTAGGACCAAAATGAAAGCCAGACTCAGGAGCGATCCGCGACCTGGGTCTGCTTCACCAGGGCCAGGTCGTCCACGCTGACGTCTTCGGTGTAGTCCAGCCAGGCGCGGATTTCCAGATCGTCCACCGCATGTTCCAGGCCTACCGGCATGCGGATGCGACCGGCCGCATCGGGCACCACCCATTGCTGGGCCAGCACCACCTTGCGCTCCGACGAGACTGCCTCTACCCAGAATGCACGCGTTGGCCGGCGCTTGGCGTACAGCTCCAGCATGTAACGACCGGCTTCGGTCTTGCGCGCGGCCTGGGTGAGCATGATCGGCTGGCGCACGCGTGGGCGCGGACCTTGCTGGCTGGCCTCCAGCGGCGCATCCACGGCGATGCCGCGGGTCAGGTCCGGGTCGCGGTACAGCTTCATGCTCTGGTGGCGGTCGACCACCAGCGCGCACCAATCGCCATCGGCCGAGCCGTCCTCGAACGCCGTGCAGCGATCCACATAGGCCAGCGTGCCCTCGGTGTGGGTGCGGTCGAACTGGCGCGAGGTGTTTTCCAGATAGACGGTTTTGAGGTTGGTGTCGTCGTCGTATTCCAGCAGCACCGGCGGGCGCACCTGCTGCACGCCCACCACCACATCGCCATTGCCGTTGATGCGCAGCATGCGGGTGCTGCGCCCGGTCCACAGCGTGCGTGCGTAAGCGAGATAGCGCGGGTAGTCCTTGCCGCTGTCGCGGCTGGCCGCAACGCTGGCGCTGGGGGGCGCATCGTTGGCCAGCAGCGAGCGGCCGAAGCCCAGCGTGCGCATGCCCGGCTCCAGCAACTGCAGCAGCGTCGCACCCGAATCCAGCGTGCTGCCGGCGCGTGTGACCACTTGCTGCGGGGCGATGTCCTTGCCCAGGAACAGCAGCAGATTTTCGCGCTTCTGCTTGGCCAGGACGTCGCTGAGATCGTTGGGCATCGCCAGGTGATCGGAGGCGATCACGATGATGGTGTTCTTGCCGTAGCGGCTATTGCGAATGCGCGCGACCAGCTCGCCGATCAGCCGGTCGCTGCACTTGAGCGCATGCAGCAGCCCGATGTCGCCCAACGCGCTGTCGTAGTGCTGGCCCTTGCACGCCAGCGGCAGATGGCCGGCAGGGTGGTGGGTGTCCATGGTCAGCGTGGTGAGCATGAATGGCTGGCCAGCGCGCGACAGCGTCTGGAAGCTGTCCCAGGCATCGTCCAGCAGCACGTCGTCATGCACGCCCCAGGCGGAAAAGTGTTTCGGCGCCACGCCCTTGTCGCGGAAGTAGCTGACGTCGTGCACCACGTCGAAGCCATGGCTGGACAGAAAACTGCCCTTGCCGGCAAAGCTGGCATCGGCGCCGCCGACATAGTGATTGCGGTAGCCCTGATCCTTGAGATAGTCGCCCAGGCAGCGCGCTTCCGGCAGGAACAGGCCCATGCGGCCCATGCTGTTTTCATCGCCGGGCGCGGTGGTCAGCGGCACGCCGCACATCGAGGCGACCATGCCGGCGATGGTCCAGCCGCTGCCCTCGGTGGAGGTGAGGTTGCGCACGTCCACCGCCTCGCTGGCCAGCGCGCGCAGGTTGGGCATCAGGCCGGGAAACACGTCTTCGTCGAAGTAGGTGCGTTCCAGGCTCTCGCCGTAGATCCACACGATGTTCTTGCGCTTCTGCAGGGGCTGCTGCGGCACCAGATATTCCGGTACCACGGTGGCGTAATCCACCGGGCGCAGCTGGTAGTACAGGCGTTTGCCGTCGCGGTACAAGGGGCTGACCGCGATGCTCACCAGCAACATCACCACGAAGCCACCGAATACCGCATTGCCGCCACGCGGGCGACGGAAACGTCGCACCCTGAGCAACACCAGCGGGCTGAGCGACAGCAGCACCATGCCGATAAACACGGCGATATAGCCGGAGAAATCGCTGACGCCGGCACCGTCCATGTCCGCGCGCAGGTGATACAGCGTGGCGGCGTTGATGCCGTCGCCGCTGAGGCGATCCACCAGGCCCCAGGCGCTGAGCAACAGCAGCAGCAACGACAACAATCCGGCCTTCAGCCACGCCAGACGCGGCGAGGCGACCAATAGCCAAAGCAGGAGCAACAGCGAAAACAACAACATCCAATGCATGCGGCAGCGTCCGTGGGGGAATGATGCGAGCGCGTACCGGACGCCTTGCTCGCCATGTCCTGTGCGCCACACCCAATGTGACACCCGGATGACGGACTATGCCGCGCTGAAGCTGACTGAAATGTTTGTTGGAGTTGAGCCCTTGTCGCAGCGCGGCGGATAGCGCGCGCTGACGATCAGCTGGTCGCGGTGGCGCTCGCTGAGGGATCCACGGTTTCTGTACTCCGCATCTGGCGCGGTTCTCGCGTATAGGCGATGTCTCTATAACGCTACATCGCCCGACCCACGTTGACAGCTTGACGCGGCGGTCTTTGCATGCGACGCCGGTTAAGCCGCGTCGCGCCCGGGTGCGCTCCTACGCGGGGGTGTGGCGCTATCGATGCCCGCGTTCTTCGCGTGCACGCACGCGGCGGTCGAACAGCAGCGCGCTGAGCACGATGCCCAGGCCCAGCACGACGCCGAGCAGGAACAGCACCATCGCGATCGCCGGATAGCCCCACAGCTTCAAGCCGGTTTCGATACGCATCATCTGCGCCGAGGCCATGATCAGCGCCGCAGTCACGATGCCGGCCGCCACGCGGTTGGCGATCTTCTGCAGGCTTTCCATCAGATGCGATTCTTCCAGCCCGGTGACGCGCATCTGCAGGCGGTTTTCCGCCGCCAGCGACAGGATCTCGGACATGCGGCGCGGTCCTTCGCGCACCAGATGCTGCAGTTCCATCGCCTCGCTGGCCAGATTGGCCGCCGACAGGGATTTTTTCAGGCGCGCGCGCATCACATGCTGCAGGTGGCGCTCGACGACGCGGCGCGTGTCCAGGTGCGGCGACAGCGTGCGGCACACGCCTTCCAGGTTCAACAAGGTCTTGCCGAGCAGGCTCAGCTCCGGCGGCGTGCGCAAGCCGTTGGCGGTGGCGATGCGCACCAGATCCAGCACCACGCGGCCCTCGGAGGTGGTGTCGTGCGCGGCGTAGCGGGCGATCATCTGCCCGGTTTCGCGCTGGTAGCGGTCTTCGTCGTAATCCTCCAGGCGCGTGCTCAGCGCGATGGTCTCTTCGGCGACCTCTTCGCCGCGGCCGTCGACCGCGGCGAACAGTAGCTTGAGCAAGCGCTCGCGCAGGCGCGGCGGCACATGCGCGACCATGCCCAGGTCGAAGATCGCCAGGCGCCCGTCCTGCAGCACACGCAGGTTGCCCGGATGCGGGTCGGCGTGGATTTCGCCATGCACGAACATCTGGTCCAGGTAGCCCTTGACCAGCTCTGCGGCCAGCTTGTCCATCGGCTGCTCGGTGCGGCGCAGGCCGGAGATCTTGTCCACGCGCACGCCTTCGGCCAGCTGCATGGTCAGCACCTTGCGGCTGCTCAGGTCCCACACCGGTTGCGGAATCCACAACAGTGGAAACGGCTTGAGATGCTTGCCGAAGCGCACCAGCGTCTCGGCCTCGTCCTGGTAATTGAGCTCGGCACGCAGGGTCTTGCCGAATTCGCCCAGCCAGTCGGCAAAGCGCACGCGCCGGCCGATACCGGTCAGGCGGTCGGCGGCGGTGGCAAAGCTCTTGAGCACGTCCAGATCCGAGCGTACCTGGGCGGCGACTTCGGGCTTTTGCACCTTGATCGCCACCGGGGTGCCGTCGCGCAGGGCGGCGCGGTGCACCTGCGCCAGCGAGGCGCAGCCCAGCGGCACCGGATCGAAAAACGAGAACGCCTTGTTGACCGACACACCGAGTTCTTCCTCGATGATCTGGCGGATACGCTCCACCGGCACCGAACTGGTGTTCTCCTGCATGCGTTCCAGCGCCGTGGCGAACTCCGGCGGCACGATGTCCGGCCGCGTGGACAGCATCTGGCCGAGCTTGACGAAGGTGGGGCCGAGCGCCTCCAGGTCGGAGACGAACTGGTCGGGCGTGCCTTCGGCGGGCACTTCGTACTCGTTGATTGCGGCCGGATCCAGGTTCATGCCGGCAAACACACCCGACCCGCGATACCGCAGCAACAGGCGCAGGATCTGCGTGCGACGGCTCATGCCGCCCACCACGCCGGTGTCGGCGGGGATCGCGGCCTGGGCCGGTGTGCGGTACGGGTCGTTCGGACTCAAGGCCATCTCCGGCGGTCGTGCAAGAGCGCGAGTGTGGCCAGCGGCGGGTCGTCGGGCGGTGAATCCAGGCAAGCGGCTACTGCGCGGTCGTGTGCGGCGAGGCCGATGGAAATGGCCGGATCGTGCGGCCGGCGGGCGTCGGCATCGCGCGCCAACGGTCGGCAACGGCGTGCAACGGCCTGCCATCACCCCAAACGGGCGCAGGATCGGCGAGAATCCACCGCCACTCACGAAGGACCTCCGCATGGCCGGTGCCAGCCTGTTCACCCTGCTCGACGACATCGCCACGCTGCTGGACGACGTTTCCATCCTGACCAAGGTCGCGGCCAAGAAGACCGCTGGCGTCCTCGGCGACGACCTGGCGCTCAATGCGCAGCAGGTCACCGGCGTCACCGCCGACCGCGAGCTGCCAGTGGTGTGGGCAGTGGCCAAGGGCTCGCTGATGAACAAGGTGATCCTGGTGCCGGCGGCGCTGGCGATCAGCGCGCTGGAAGCCTGGCTGCGCGGGCGCGGCTACAACGTGCCGCTGGTGATGCCGCTGATGATGATCGGCGGTGCCTACCTGTGCTTCGAGGGCGTGGAGAAGCTGGCGCACAAGTTCCTGCACAACCAGGACGAGGAAGCGCAGCGGCATGCCGAGCGCACCCGCGCGCTGGCCGATCAGAACGTGGACGTGGTGGCGCTGGAAAAGGACAAGGTCAAGGGCGCGATCCGCACCGACTTCATCCTGTCGGCGGAGATCATCGTGCTGTCGCTGGGCGTGGTGGCCGGGGTGTCGTTCGGCCAGCAGGTCGCGGTGCTGGTGGCGATCGCCCTGGCGATGACCATCGGCGTGTACGGCCTGGTCGCGGCCATCGTCAAGCTGGACGACCTGGGCCTGTACCTGAGCAAGAAGGGCGCGGCGTTGGCGGCGCTGGGCCGCGGCATCCTGGTGGCTGCGCCGTGGCTGATGAAGTTCCTGTCGGTGGCCGGCACGCTGGCGATGTTCCTGGTCGGCGGCGGCATCCTGGTGCACAACATTCCGGCGCTGCATCACCTGGTGCAGGACCTGGCCAAGTCGGCTGGCGGCATGGGCTGGCTGGTCGATGCACTGGGCAACATGCTGGTCGGCGTGGTTGCCGGTGCGATCGTGCTGGGCGCGGTGATGCTGTTCCAGAAGCTGCGCGGGAAGCCGGCGGCGCACTGACGCCGTGCCGCGGCGGGCTTGGGAGCCCCTGGCCGCCGCAAGGAAGCGGTTGGTCGTGGTGGGGGCCAGGCGGCAACCGAAGGACCTGCGGCGCCTCTGCGTCGTGCGCCGGTAACCCGGTCCAACCGGTCGATGCGGCAGACCGGGTTCGCGGCTAATCCGCGCTGATCACGCGATTCTTGCCGGCCGCCTTGGCGTCGTACATGGCGCGGTCGGCACGGCGGATCACATCGTCCTGGGCCTCGTCGAGATGGCGCAGTGCCACGCCGCCGCTGAAGCTGACGAACACGCGCACGTCCTCGTGCAGCAACGAGCGCTGGGCCAGTGCGCGCTGCAGGCGGATCACCGCCGCGCTGGCTTCGAAGATGGTGGAGTCCGGCAATAGCAGCACGAACTCCTCGCCGCCGAAGCGGGCGATGGCATCGGTGGTGCGCAACACCGACTTGGCCACGTCCACGGTGTGGCGCAGCGCGGCGTCGCCACCGGCGTGGCCGTGGGTCTCGTTGAGGCGGCGGAAGTCGTCCAGATCCAGCATCGCCACGCACAACGGTTGCCCGCCGCGCTGGGTGCGTGCGGCCTCGCGCTGGAACAGTTCCTCGAAACCGCGGCGGTTCAGCGCGCCGGTCAGCTGATCTTCGCGCACCAGCCCGGCCACGTCCCTGAGTTCCTGTTCGAGCGAGGCGATGCGCTGCTCGGCGTCCTCGACCTGGCGGCGTGCGGCCAGCAGTTCGTCGCGCGCGGCCAATGCCTGCGCCTGCACGCCGGCGGTGTCCTGCAGCACGTCCTGCAACAGCCGGTTGAGGTCGGGAATGCTGCGAGCGTCGCCGATCGCCTGCGAATAGCCGGCAACGCGATCGTGGTACTCGCCGGTGCTGGTGGCCATGCCGTCGAGCCGGTCGACGAAGGACACCATCATCTCGCGCATCGCGGTCTTGGAGTCGGCAATGCCTTGCTTGAGCAGGCCCTGCTTGTAGATGACCTCGCGCAAGGTGCCGCGTGCCTGTTCGATCGAGCCGACATCCAGCGGCCCGGAGATCAACTGCCGCACCACCGAGATCTGCCCCTGCAGCCAGCTGCGATCGTCGAGCAGTTCGCCGACGTTCTCCAACAACAGATCGAACAGGCCGAGCAGCAGGTTCTGCTGCTCGCTGGCATCTTCGGCACGCAGGCCGATCTGATGACTCAGTTCGCGCAGGCGCTGTTCCAGGGTGATCAGCTCATGGCCGGGGCGCCAATGGCGCAGTGCCGATGCCAGGGTCTGCGCTTCCTCGGCCAGTTCCGGGCTGCGTTGCAGCAGCGTGGACAGGGCATTGCCCAGCGCGTGCCGCAGCAGGTCGCGCAGTTGCTCGGCTTCGGTGCGTCCTTCGGCCAGCGAGTCGCCGGTATCGATGGTGCGGATGTACTTGTCGATCAGTTGCCGCAAGGCGCGGCCGTAGCCGGGCCAGTCGCCGGCCGCATAAGCCGCGCTCAGGCGCACGCCCATGTCGCCGAGTTCGCCATGCAGGCTGGTGATGCCTTCGGCAAAGGCCAGCAGCAAGGCCTCCGGATGCGCGGCGTGCGAGAACAGCCGCATCAACAGGGCGGTGGCGGCCGCCGGGTCGTGCGCGCCGGACTTGTTCTTGGCCGGCACCAGCTGATGCGCGGCCAGGCCGTGCCCGCCGCGCTCGCTGCCGATCACGCTGGGCAGGGCGGCGGCCGGACGCGCGCTGTCCGCGCCGCCCCAGGGCAACAGGCGGCGCAGCCCGCCACGTGGGCGGCTTGGAAGTTCAGGCTGGTCTGCCATGCGCCGGGATCTCGGAAAGTCGTGGTGCCATCGCTGGTTATCGGCGCGCAGGCGGCGCGCTTAAGCGGTCTGGGCAGTTCTGCGCAGTTCCGGCATGCCCACCCGATGCCAGGCGGTGGGCGATGCGCGACCTGCGCGCATGCCTGAACAAGTCAGGCGGATGATGGCGGGCGCCGCCGTCATCGCCCGCTTTCGGTGCGTTTCAACAACCGCGCACCACGGCAGGGATGTCATCGCACTGCAATGCGGCGCTTATGCCAGTAGGCATGCGCAACCATGCGCAAGGGAATGTAGCTGTCGCAGAAAAGTCAGCACGTATTCACGCATATTTTATTTGCACGGGGTGTAGATTCATCTCAAGGACGACGTGGAGTACGCGCGTTGGCCCCGCTCCTCATTCGTAGCAGGTCGTCTGGCTGAATCGGCAGATGATGGTTGTCGCTTCGCTGTTTTCCGTCTCCACCCACTTTACGACGGACGTTTAGATGGTTGCCATGATGCCGCTTCACGCTACTACCGCACGCTTCGAGCGCAGCACGATGCTCCCCACTCTGAAGAAGAGCGGGCGACCGCGTGATGCACGTGGCCGCTTCATTCGCCATCACGAGCGTCTGCCGGTGTCGCCGGCCGATACCCGCGGCGCCTTGTTCGTGGTTTCGGAGATGGCGGACTTCATCAAGGCGGGCGGTCTGGGCGATGTGGCTGCGGCGCTGCCACGCGCGCTGCGCCATCGCTACGACGTTCGTGTGCTGATCCCCGGCTACCGCGCGGTGCTGGCGCGCGCGGGCAAGGTGGAGATCGTCGGCCGGGTGCTGGCGCATGCCGCACTGCCGGCCTGCGACATCGGCCGCATCGTGCAATCGGACGGCCTGCCGATCTACATCCTGCTGTCCAAGGAATTGTTCGAACGCGACGGCTCGCCCTATGTGAGCACCAGCGGCTCGGAATTCGAAGACAACGCGATCCGCTTTGCCACCTTGTCGCATGCCGCTGCGCAGATCGCCGCCGGCCATGCCGGACTGGGCTGGAAGCCGCGCCTGCTGCACCTCAACGACTGGCCGTGTGCGCTGGCGGCCGCCTATGTGCGCTGGTCCGGCGGCACCACGCCGTGCCTGTTGACCATCCATAACCTGGCCTACCAGGGCCTGGTGCCGTATTCGATGGCCGCTGCGCTGGGCATCCCGGCCGAGCGTGTGGCCGAGCTGGAGTTCTACGGGCAGATGTCGTTCCTGCGCGGCGGCATCGTGCATGCCGACCACGTCAACACGGTCAGCGTCAGCTATGCCCAGCAGATCACCGGCCCGGCGCAGGGCTGTGGCCTGGACCGCCTGCTGGCCGGCCGCGCCGCCAAGGGCGCGCTGACCGGCATCGTCAACGGCATCGACGCCAGCTGGGACCCGCGTACCGACGAATATCTGGACACGCACTTCAGCGTCAATCAGTGGCAGGGCCGTCAGGCCAACGCCGCGCAGGTGCGCAAGGCCTTCGGGCTGCGCGAGAGCACCGGCCCGCTGTTCGCTGTGGTGTCGCGGCTGGTGCACCAGAAGGGCCTGGACCTGATCTGCGAGGTCGCCCCGCAGATCGTGGCGGCCGGCGGCCAGATCGCGGTGATCGGCGGCGGCGAGCCGGAGATCGAGCAGCAGGTCGCCGAGCTGACCCGGCGCTATCCGGGCCAGGTGGGCGCCTTCATCGGTTTCGAGGAAGGCCTGGCGCGGCGCATGTTCGCCGGCGCCGACTTCTTGCTGATGCCGTCGCGCTTCGAGCCGTGCGGCTTGAGCCAGATGTATGCACAGCGCTTCGGCTGCCTGCCGATCGCGCACGCTACCGGTGGCCTGATCGACACCGTGGATGACGGCGTCACCGGCTTTTTGTTCCAGCACGCCAGTGTCGAGGCCTTGCGCCGCTGCCTGGAGCGCGCATTCCGCACCTTCCGCTTGCCCAGCCTGCTGTCGGCGATGCGCCGCGCGGCGATGCTGCGTCCCAGTGGTTGGGATGTGGCGGGCAAGAAATACCTCTCGCTGTACGAACGCACCGCCGCAACCGCTCCCGCGCTTGCGACGGTGTCATGAGCGAACGGCTGGGCGTGCAGGGGCAGGAAACGGAAGCGACGGCGGTGACCATGGATGGGATGTCGGATCTGGTGCAGAGCGTGCAGGCGCTGGCCGATGGCCTGCCTGCCGATGCATTCGCGGTATTGGGCCCGCATTCCCAGGCAGACGGCCGCCGGCTGGTGCGCGTGCTGGCGCCCGGTGCCGAGGCGATGGGCCTGATCGATCCACGCGGCAAGTTGCTGGCGCGCATGCAGGCTGGCCCGGTCGATGGCGTGGTCGAGGGCACGCTGGCGGTCGAAGGCCCGTATCGGCTGCGCATCGTGTGGCCGGATGTGGTGCAGGAGATCGAAGACCCGTACGCCTTTGCCGCCACGCTGGACGAATCCACCCTGCTGCAGATCGCTGCCGGCGATGGCCAGGCGTTGCGCCGTGCCCTGGGTGCCCAGCACCTGCACTGCGACGACGTGCCCGGGGTGCGCTTTGCAGTGTGGGCGCCGCATGCGCAACGCGTGGCGGTGGTGGGCGATTTCAATGGCTGGGACATGCGCCGGCACCCGATGCGCCCGCGCATCGGCGGGTTCTGGGAGCTGTTCCTGCCGCGTGTGGAAGCCGGCACGCGCTACAAGTACGCCATCACCGCTGCCGATGGCCGCGTATTGCTCAAGGCCGACCCGGTGGCGCGCCAGAGCGAATTGCCGCCGGCCACCGCCTCGGTGGTGCCGGGCGCGGCTGCGTTTGCCTGGACCGATGCCGCCTGGATGGCCGCGCGCGATGCCAGTGCCGCGCCGGCGCCGCTGTCGATTTATGAAGTGCATGCCGCGTCCTGGCGGCGCGATGGGCACAACCAGCCGCTGGACTGGCCAGGGCTGGCCGCACAACTGATCCCCTATGTGCAGCAGCTCGGCTTCACCCATATCGAGTTGCTGCCGATCACCGAACATCCGTTCGGCGGCTCCTGGGGCTATCAACCTTTGGGGCTGTACGCACCGACTGCGCGCCACGGCAGCCCGGATGGCTTTGCCCAGTTCGTCGACGCCTGTCATCGCGCCGGCATCGGCGTGATCCTGGACTGGGTCAGCGCACACTTTCCCGATGATGCACACGGCCTGGCGCAGTTCGACGGCGCCGCGGTGTACGAGCATGCCGACCCGCGCGAAGGCATGCATCGCGACTGGAACACGCTGATCTACAACTACGGCCGGCCCGAAGTGACCGCCTACCTGCTGGGCAGCGCGCTGGAGTGGATCGATCACTACCACCTCGACGGCCTGCGCGTGGATGCAGTGGCTTCGATGCTGTATCGCGACTATGGCCGTGCCGAAGGCGAGTGGGTGCCCAACGCGCATGGCGGCCGCGAGAATCTGGAAGCGGTCGCCTTCCTGCGCCAGCTCAACAGCGAGATCGCCACGCGCTTTCCCGGTGTGCTGAGCATCGCCGAAGAGTCCACCGCCTGGCCGGGCGTGACCGCGCCGATCAGCGAGGGCGGACTGGGCTTCACCCACAAATGGAACATGGGCTGGATGCACGACACGCTGAGCTACATGCAGCGCGATCCGGCCGAGCGCGCACAGCACCATAGCCAGCTCACCTTCGGCCTGGTGTACGCGTTCTCCGAGCGTTTCGTGCTGCCGCTCTCGCACGACGAAGTGGTGCACGGCAGCGGTGGCCTGCTCGGGCAGATGCCCGGCGACGACTGGCGGCGCTTTGCCAACCTGCGCGCCTATCTGGCGCTGATGTGGGCGCACCCGGGCGACAAGCTGCTGTTCATGGGCGCCGAATTTGGCCAGTGGAACGACTGGAATCACGATCAATCGCTGGACTGGCATCTGCTCGACGGCGCGCCGCATCGCGGCGTGCAGCAACTGGTCGGCGATCTCAACGCCGTGTTGCGACGGGTACCGGCGCTGTATCGCGGCACGCATCGTGCCGACGGTTTCGACTGGAGCGTGGCCGACGATGCGCGCAACAGCGTACTGGCGTTCATCCGCCACGATCCCGATGGCGGCGCACCCTTGCTGGCGGTGAGCAACCTCACCCCGCAACCGCACCACGACTATCGCGCTGGCGTGCCGCGTGCCGGCGGCTGGCGCGAAATCCTCAATACCGACAGTGCCCATTACGGTGGCAGCAACCTCGGCAACAGCGGTCGCCTGGCGACCGAGCCGATGGGCATGCACGGGCACGCACAACGCCTGCGCCTGACCCTACCGCCGCTGGCCACGATCTATCTGCAAGCGGAGAAATAAGAATGAACGAGCGCAACGACACCACGCCGGCATGGGGTGCATGGCCAGCGGGTGAGGGACAGGTGCGCTTCGCGCTCTGGGCACCGGACGCCAAAAGCGTGGAAGTGGTCTTCGACGACGGCGCGCGCGTCGCGTTGCAGGCCGCGCAGGATGGCTTCTTCAGCGCGGTGATCGAATGCGCGGCGGATGCGCGCTATCGGTACAGCGTCGATGGCGGCGAACCGGTGCCGGATCCGGCCTCGCGCTGGCAGCCCGAGGGCGTGCACGGCCCCAGCGCCGTGCAGCGCAGCGATGGCTACGCCTGGCAGAACACCCAGTGGCAGGGACGGCCGTGGGGCGAGGCGGTGATCTACGAACTGCACGTCGGCACCTGCGGCGGCTATGCCGGTGTGCAGGCGCAACTGCCGCAGCTGGCGGCGATGGGCATCACCGCGATCGAGCTGATGCCGCTGAGCGCATTTCCGGGCGCGCACAACTGGGGCTACGACGGCGTGCTGCCGTATGCACCGGTAGAAGCCTATGGCACGCCGGACCAATTGAAGGCGCTGATCGATGCCGCGCACGGACACGGCCTGATGGTGTTGCTGGACGTGGTCTATAACCACTTCGGCCCGGACGGCAATTATCTGCACAGCTATGCCGCCCCGTTCTTCAACGAGGACAAGCCCACGCCGTGGGGCGCGGCGATCGATTTCCGCAAGCCGCAGGTGCAGCGTTACTTTCTCGACAATGCGCTGATGTGGCTGCACGAATATGGCTTCGACGGCCTGCGCCTGGATGCGGTGCATGCGATCACCCCGAACGCCTTCCTGGATACCTTGCGGCAGACCGTGCAGGCCAGCCTGCCGGCCGGCCGCCACGTGCATCTGGTGCTGGAAAACGAGGCCAACCAGGCGTCGCAGCTGCAACGCGGCTACACGGCGCAATGGGACGACGATTTCCACAACGCCCTGCATGTGCTGCTGACCGGCGAAGAGGAAGGCTATTACGCCGCCTTCGCCGACAAGCCCACCGAACACCTCGCGCGCGTGCTCGGCGAAGGCTTCGCCTACCAGGGCGAGCCGGACCCGCGCGGGCATGTGCGCGGCGAGCCCAGCGGGGCGCTGCCGCCGCACAAGTTCGTGGTCTTTGCGCAGAATCACGACCAGATCGGCAACCGTGCGCGCGGCGAGCGGCTGAGCGTGCTGGTATCGCCGCAACGCCTGCGTGCTGCGCTGGCGCTGACCACGCTGACGCCGATGATTCCGTTGTTCTTCATGGGCGAGCCGTGGGGCGCCACGCAGCCGTTCCTGTTCTTCACCGACTTCGGCCCGCCGCTGGACGATGCGGTGCGCGAAGGGCGCCGTCGCGAATTCGCGCATTTCGCCGCATTCGCCGACGAAGCGCAGCGGGCCACCATTCCCGATCCTAACAGCCACGACACGTTCGCCGCCTCGCGCTCGCCGATCGAAGACGCCGCGCAGGGCGAAGGCGTGCAGTGGACAGCCTGGTTCAAGGCGCTGCTGGGCGTGCGCCGCCAGTGGCTGGTACCGGGGCTTGCACAGGCGCGCGCGGTGGGCGCCAGCGTGCTGGCCGATGGCGCAGTGACCGCCAGTTGGGAACTGCCCGACGGGCTGTGGCATATCGCCTTTAACGTCGGTGCCTCGGCGGTGCCGATGCCGCCGCTGCGTGGCCGCGTGGCGCATGTCGAAAACGTCGCTGCCGACGCGCAGCAGTTGCCGGTCGATGGCTTCATCGCCTGGCACGAGGCGCGCGCATGAGTACCCGTGATCTGAGCAGGAGCGATCTGCATGCGCTGGCCGGCGCGGCCGGGGTGATGGTGGACTGGGTGGATGCCAGCGACCAGCCGCGGCAGGTGTCCGACCAATCGCTGCATGCGGTGCTCACCGCGCTGGAACTGCCTGCCGGCACCGCTGCGCAGCGCGAAGACAGCCTGCGTCGTTGCAAGGCGCACGCCACCGAGCCGGCGCCGCTGCTGACCGTGCAGGTGGCCGGGTTGCTGCCGGTGTCGGTTGCCGCCAATGCCAGCGGCCGTTGGCTGGACGACAGCGGCGCCAGCGAGCCGGCGCATGCCGATGCGCAGGGGCAGGTGCGTGCGCCGCAGCGTTTCGGCTACTGGACGCTGCAGATCGGCAGCCTGACCCAGCAGGTTGCGGTCGCCCCGCAACGCTGCTTCAGCGTGGCCGATGCCTGTGGCCTGCCGGCACCGCGTGCCTGGGGCATGGCGCTGCAGGTGTATTCGGCACGCAGCATCGACGACGCCGGCATCGGCGACGCATCGGGCACGGTGGAATGGGTGCGGCATGCCGCACTGGCCGGCGCCGATGCCCTGGCCCTGAGCCCGGTGCATGCCGCGCGCCCGGTCACCGGCGGTTACAGCCCGTATTCGCCCAGCGACCGGCGTTTTCTCGATCCCCTGCATGCCGCACCGGTGCGCGTATTGGGCGAGCTCGCACTGGAGGCGATCAACGAGGTGCCCGGCCTGCGCGAGCGCTTCGATACGCTGCACCATAGCGCCCTGATCGACTGGCCGGCCTCGGCGCAGGCCAAGTGGCAGCTGTTGCGCCATCTCTACACCCGCGTGCCCGCCGATCACCCCGATCTGGCTGCCTTCCGCAGCGAGGGCGGTGAGGCGCTGGAGGGCTTTGCACGGTTTGCCGCGCAGGATTTCGGCGATGGCGATCCGCAGCTGCACGTGTTCACGCAATGGCTGGCGGCGCGCAGCTGGTCCGATGCGCAACGCGAGGCGCACGAGCGCGGCATGAAGATCGGGTTGATCGCCGACCTGGCCGTCGGCTTCGATCCCAATGGCGCCGAAGCCGCGGCGGCCGCCGACACCGTGCTGCGCGGCCTGGTGCTGGGCGCGCCGCCGGACGCCTTCAATGCCGACGGCCAGCACTGGGGCATCGGTGCGTATTCGCCCACCGCATTGCGGCGTAGCGGCTATGCACCGTATATAGCGTTGCTGCGCGCAGTGCTGCGCGACCGCGGCGGCATCCGCATCGACCATATCCTGGGGTTGTTGCGGTTGTGGGTAGTGCCGGAAGGCGCCAGCTCCAACGAAGGCGCGTATCTGGCCTATCCGCTGCACGATCTGCTCAACCTGCTCGCGCTGGAATCGTGGCGGCACCGGGCGATCGTGATCGGCGAAGACCTCGGCGTGGTGCCGCCGGGCATCCGCGAGGAACTGTCGCGGCGCGGGGTGATGGGCATCGATGTGCTGATGTTCACCCGCGACGACGACGGCGCCTTCGTCTCGCCGGCGCTGTGGCGGCCGGATGCGGTGGCCACCACCACCACGCACGATCTGCCCACCCTGACCGGCTGGCGCGAAGGCCGCGATATCGACTGGCGACGCAAGCTGGAGCTGATCCAGCCCGCGCAGGCCAGCGATGACGCCACCGCGCGCAGCAAGGATCTGGCACGCCTGGATGCGGCGGTCGAACACGCCGGCCTCAGCGCTGCGGACGATCCGCTGCTGGGCGCGCTGCGCTTCACCGCCACCAGCGTGTCGCCCCTGGCCTTGCTGCCGGTGGAAGACGCGCTGGCGCTGGAAGAACAACCCAATCTGCCGGGCACCGTCGAGGTCCATCCCAACTGGCGTCGACGCCTGCCCGATCCCTTGCCGCATGCGCGCCAGAGTACGGCGCTGCAGGGCTTTGCCGAGGCGCGTCGCGTCGCGGCTGTTTCGGAACCGCATCCATGATCGAGCTTCGCGCCACCGCCCGCCTGCAGCTGCATGTCGGCTTCACCTTGCACGATGCGCTCGCGCAGGTGCCGTATTACGCCGGCCTCGGCATCAGCCATCTGTACCTGTCGCCGATCGGCACTGCGGTGCCGGGCTCGACCCACGGCTACGACAATATCGACCCGACCGTGGTCAATCCCGAGCTCGGCGGCGAAGACGCGCTGATCGCCCTGTCGCAGGCCGCGCGCGAGCACGGCATGGGCCTGATCGCCGACATCGTGCCCAACCACATGGCCACGCATGCGGACAACGCATGGTGGTGGGATGTGCTGCGCAATGGCCGCAGCGCCAAGCATGCCGACTGGTTCGACATCGATTGGCGCGCGCCCGGGCGCGACGGCAAGTTGTGGCTGGCGGTGCTGGATCGCCCGTATGCCACCGCACTGGCCGAAGGCCTGATCACGCTGGTGGTGGAGGACGACGGCAGCGCGGCACTGGCGCATTACGACCAGCGTTACCCGATCCGCCCGCAGACGCTGGAAGTGCCCGAAAAGGCCGCCCGCGCGCAATGGCTGCGCGACTACAACGACGGCGCCAAGCGCGGCGATGGCCGTCTGCACAAGCTGATCGAGCGCCAGCCGTACCGCCTGAACTGGTGGCGCGTGGGCAACGACATGCTCAACTACCGTCGTTTCTTCGATATCACTTCGTTAGTGGCGTTGCGCGTGGAGCTGCCGGCGGTGTTCGACGCGGTACATGCGCTGCCGCTGCGGCTGGTGGCCGAAGGCCATCTGGACGGCTTGCGCATCGACCATGTGGACGGGCTCACCGACCCCACCGGCTATGTGCGCAAGCTGCGCAGCCGGCTGGATGCGGCCGGCCGCACGCGTGGCCTCAAGCCCGGCACGCTGGGGTTGTATCTGGAAAAGATCCTGGCGCCCGGCGAAGCCTTGCCGGCCGACTGGCCCTGCGATGGCACCACCGGCTACGACTTCATGGACCAGGTCGGCGGCGTGCTGCATGACCCGGCCGGCTTCAAGCCGCTGGCGCGTGCCTGGCAAAAGGTGAGCGGGCGCAGTGGCGACTTCGCACAGGAAGAGCGCAGCGCACGCGACGAGATCCTGCGCGGCCCGCTGCAGACCGAATTCAATCGCGCCGTCGGTGCGTTGTCGGCACTGGCGCGACTGGACCCGCCCACGCGCGAGTTCAGCCCGCAGATGCTGGCGCGCGGCCTGTGCGTGTTGCTGCGCTGGTTCCCGGTGTACCGCACCTACGCCGGTGCCAAGGGCGTGACCGGCAGCGAAGCCGAGCGCCTGCGCGCCACCGCCGCGCGTGCGCGCGAGGGCATGCCGGAGTCGATCGTTGCGGCCGTCGACGCGATCGAGCGCTGGCTGCTCGACGATGCCGGCGCCGACCGCGCGCAGGTCGCCTTGCGGCGCATCCTGCGTCGTCGCGTGGAGCAGTTGTCCGCACCGCTCAATGCCAAGTCGGTGGAAGACACCGCGTTCTACCGGCATGGCGTGCTGCTGTCGCGCAACGAGGTCGGCAGCCATCCGACCCACTTCGCCAACGAGGCGGCCGAGTTCCACGCGCAGAATCTCGAACGCGCCAAACACTTCCCGCGCGCGTTGCTGGCCACCGCCACGCACGACCACAAGCGCGGCGAAGACCTGCGCATGCGGCTGGCGGTGCTCTCCGAGCAACCGCGCTGGTGGATCGAGCAGAGCAGCCAGTTCGATGCCCTGACCGAGGCGCTGGACTCGCCGGCCTTGGCCGGTGGCGACCAGCAGATGCTCTGGCAGACCCTGGTGGCCGCCTGGCCGATCGGCCTGGGCGCCGACCAGACCGAGCCGCTGGCCGAGTACGCCGAGCGCATTGCGCAGTGGCTGCTCAAGGCGGTGCGCGAAGCCAAGCTGCACACCAGCTGGACCGATGGCTCGCCGGCCTACGAGCAGGCCGTGCAGGCCACCGTGGAGCAGGTGCTGTGCAGCCGCGCCGGGTTGCCGCTGCGGCGGGCGCTGCTGCGCGCCAGCAACCACATCGCCGCGGCCGGTGCGCGCAACGCGCTGGTGCAGACCACGTTGCGCCTGACCGTGCCGGGCGTGCCCGACCTGTACCAGGGCACCGAAGGCTGGGATCTGTCGCTGGTGGACCCGGACAACCGCCGCCCGGTCGACTATGCGCAGCGCCAGCAATGGCTGGAGCGGGCGCGCGACTGGAACACGCTGCTGCGCAGCTGGCGCGATGGCGCGGTCAAGGCACGTCTCACCGCATTGCTGTTGCAGCTGCGTGCCGAACATCCGTCGCTGTTTGCGAAGGGCGATTATCAGCCCTTGACCGTGGCGGTCAGCGGCGATGCGCAGGTGCTGGCGTTCCGCCGCCAGTACCGCGGCCAGTCGCTGGTGGTGGCAGTGACGCGGCTGGGTGCCGGCAACCAGGGCGATGGCGACCTGCCGCTGCTGGTGCCGCCTGCAGCCTGGGGTCAGGCGTCGTTGGCATTGCCGCCCGCCACGTATCGTAATGTGCTCGATGGCAGCACGCTGCAGCCGCAAGGCGGCCGCGTGGCGATATCCACGCTGTTTGCACGTGCGCCAGTGGCAGTGTTGTTGACCCCCTAAGAGAACGTAAGCAATGAACGACACGGAACGGCAAGCGCGGCTTCGCCAGTTGGCACAGGAGATCTGGGAGGCCGAAGGCCGCCCGGACGGCCACGCAGATCGGCATTGGGCCATGGCCGAGCGGCTGGTGGATGCCGAAGAGCGCGCCGCCGAACAGGCCGGCCCGCCGGTGACTGCACGCCAGTAACGGTGCCTCTGTCACCTTGCGTGGTTCACCCTGCAGGCTGTGCCGTGCCAGGGTGAGCGTGCTCAGGCACGCAGGCACCCGCATTCGCTCAGCGTTTTGAGTTCACCGTTCTCAGGAGTTACCGATGGCCACCCGCAAGTTCACTCAGCGCTCGCGCATTCGCGAAGGCCGTCCCAACCCGCTCGGAGCCACCTGGGATGGCCTGGGGGTCAATTTCGCGCTGTACTCGCGCAACGCCACACGGGTGGAACTGTGCCTGTTCGACGAGCGTGGCCGCGAGCAGGAGCGCCTGGCGCTGCCCGAATACACCGACGAGGTCTGGCACGGCTATCTGCCCGATGCACGCCCCGGCCAGCTGTACGGCTACCGCGTGCATGGACCCTATGCGCCCGAGGCCGGGCACCGCTTCAACCACAACAAGCTGTTGCTGGACCCGTATGCCAAGCAGATCGTCGGCGAGCTCAAATGGGCGCCGCATCTGTTCGGCTATACCATCGGCCACCGCGACAAGGATCTGAGCTTCGACCGTCGCGACAGCGCCGCGTTCATGCCCAAATCGGCGGTGATCGACCCGGCCTTTACCTGGGGCCAGGATCGCCCGCCGCAGACGCCGTGGAACCGCACGGTGATCTACGAAGCGCACGTGCGCGGGCTGAGCATGCTGCACCCAGCAGTGCCGCCGGAAAACCGCGGCACCTTCTCGGCCCTCAAGACCGACGAGCTGATCGACCACATCAGCTCGCTCGGCGTCACCGCGGTGGAACTGCTCCCGGTTCACGCCTTCGTCGACGACCAATACCTGCTGGAAAAAGGCCTGCGCAATTACTGGGGCTACAACACGCTGGGGTTCTTCGCGCCGCAGGCGCGCTACATGTCCACGCGCACCGTGGCCGAGTTCAAGCAGATGGTGGCGCGCCTGCATCACGCCGGGCTGGAAGTGCTGCTGGACGTGGTCTACAACCACACCGCCGAAGGCAACGAGCTGGGGCCGACGCTGTCGTTCAAGGGCATCGACAATGCCAGCTACTACCGCCTGGCCGACGATCGCCGCTTCTACATCAACGACACCGGCACCGGCAATACCTTCGACCTGACCAACGTCGGCGCCTTGCGCATGGTGATGGACTCGCTGCGCTACTGGGTGCAGGAAATGCACGTCGACGGCTTCCGCTTCGACCTGGCCAGCATCCTCGGCCGCGAGCGCTATGGCTTCGATCCATCGGGCAGCTTTCTCGATGCGGTGCGCCAGGATCCGGTACTGAGCCAGACCAAGTTGATCGCCGAGCCGTGGGATATCGGCCCAGGCGGTTACCAGGTCGGCAACTTCCCGCCGGGCTGGGTGGAATGGAACGACAAGTTCCGCGACAACGTGCGCGCGTTCTGGCGTGGCGACGGTGGTCAGCTGGCCGAACTGGCCACGCGCCTGACCGGCTCTGCGGACCTGTTCAACCATAGCGGCCGCCGCCCCACTGCGTCGGTCAACTTCGTCACCGCGCACGACGGCTTCACCCTGCGCGATCTGGTCAGCTACGAAGGCAAGCACAACTTCGCCAACGGCGAAGAGGGCAGGGACGGCAGCGACCACAATATCTCGGCCAATTACGGGGTCGAAGGCGACACCAACGACCCGGCCATCAAGCAGCTGCGCCGCCAGCAGATGCGCAACCTGCTGGCCACGTTGCTGCTGTCGCAGGGCACGCCGATGCTGCTGGCCGGCGACGAGTTCGGCCACAGCCAGAACGGCAACAACAACGCGTATTGCCAGGACAACGAACTGACCTGGATCGACTGGACCGCCGCCACCAAGGCCGCCGCCGCCGATCAGGCTGCGTTCGTGCGTCGCCTGATCCGCATCCGCCAGCGTTATCCGCTGCTGCATCGCGCCCGCTTCTTCGACGGCAAGTTCGACGAAGCGCTGGGCCTGAAGGATCTCACCTGGCTGGCGCCGGACGGTCACGAGATGGACGAAGCCGGCTGGCACGATCCGGAAGCACGCGCGCTGATGCTGCGCCTGGATGGCCGCTCGCCGACCACCGGCTTGCGCGAGATCGCCGCCAACGTGACCTTGCTGATGCTGATCAATGCCGCCTCCACCAGCGTGTCGTTCACGCTGCCGGCGATGCACGACGAACATTGGCGCGTACTGGTCGACACCGCACGCCATGGCGGCCGCGTGGTGGCCGGCGGCAGCGAATGGAAGGCGCCGGCGCACTCGTTGACCTTGCTGGCAGTGGAGCGCGATCGCATCGCCAGCAGCGCACGTATCGTCTCCGAGGGCGCACGCTGATGGCAGGGGCGGTCTGATGGATGTGCTGCTGGCAGGGGCCACCGGGCTGGTCGGCAGACATGTGCTGCAACAACTGCTGGCCGACGCGCGCTGTACCGGCGTGGTGGCGATCACGCGCCGGCCGTTGCCGCAGATCCATCCCAAACTGCGCAACCAGGTGATCGATTTCGAGCGCCTGGAGCACTGGACCGCGCCGCGCATGGAAGCGGCCATCTGCGCCCTGGGCAGCACGATGAAACAGGCCGGCTCGCGCGAGGCGTTCTATCGCATCGATCACGACTATCCGATGGCGCTGGCACGCGCGGCCTGCGCGCAGGGCACCTCGGTGTTCGTGCTGAATTCGGCGGCCGGTGCCGATGCGCAGTCGCGCATCTTCTATAACCGCGTCAAGGGCGAACTGGAACGCGACCTGCGCGCGGTCGGCTTCCCCTCGCTTACCTTCGTGCGCCCGGGCCTGATCGGCGGCGAACGCGAGCAGCGGCGTACCGGCGAACATATCGGCAGCCTCGTGCTGGGCGCACTCGGCCCGCTGCTGCCAAGCCGGTTCCGCATCAACCCGGCCGAACGCATCGCCGCCGCCATGGTAAGCGCCGCGCTGGCACCGGCGCGTGGCGAGCACAGCGTCGAGGCTGCGGAGTTGGCTGGCTAACGCTGCCTCGTCGCCTCGCCGCGAGGCAGTCGAACAGAGGTGAGACGCCGCCGTATCGTAGGAGCGTGCCTGCGCGCGACGGGGCATTACCAGTAGCTTCATCGCGCGCAGGCACGCTCCTACAGGTTTGCGTGCAGCGGATCGGCATCTCCCCGGCAGCACAAATCCCCGCTCACACCCCCAACGACTGCCCACCATCCATCAGCACCTGCCCGTCGTCGCGAGGGCATTGCAGAGGGAGAAACGGCTTGTCTGTTGTTCGTAGGAGCGTGCCTGCGCGCGACGGGGCGTTACCGATAAAGATTCATCGCGCGCAGGCACGCTCCTACAGGTTTGCGTGCAGCGGATCGGCATCTCCCCGGCAGCACAAATCCCCGCTCACACCCCCAACGACTGCCCACCATCCATCAGCACCTGCCCGTCGTCGCGAGGGCATTGCAGAGGGAGAAACGGCTTGTCTGTTGTTCGTAGGAGCGTGCCTGCGCGCGACGGGGCGTTACCGATAAAGATTCATCGCGCGCAGGCACGCTCCTACAGGTTTGCGTGCAGCGGATCGGCATCTCCCCGGCAGCACAAATCCCCGCTCACACCCCCAACGACTGCCCACCATCCATCAGCACCTGCCCGTCGTCGCGAGGGCATTGCAGAGGGAGAAACGGCTTGTCTGTTGTTCGTAGGAGCGTGCCTGCGCGCGACGGGGCGTTACCGATAAAGATTCATCGCGCGCAGGCACGCTCCTACAGGTTTGCGTGCAGCGGATCGGCATCTCCCCGGCAGCACAAATCCCCGCTCACACCCCCAACGACTGCCCACCATCCATCAGCACCTGCCCGTCGTCGCGGGGGGTCGCGGATAAAGGAACCGGTAGCCTGCTGTTCGTAGGAGCGTGCCTGCGCGCGACGGGGCATTACCAGTAAAGCTTCATCGCGCGCAGGCACGCTCCTACAGGTTTGCGTGCAGCGGATCGGCATCTCCCCGGCAGCACAAATCCCCGCTCACACCCCCAACGACTGCCCACCATCCATCAGCACCTGCCCGTCGTCGCGGGGTGTCGCGGATAAAGGAACCGGTAGCCTGCTGTTCGTAGGAGCGTGCCTGCGCGCGACGAGGCGTTACCGATAAAGCTTCATCGCGCGCAGGCACGCTCCTACAGGTTTGCGTGCAGCGGATCGGCATCTCCCCGGCAGCACAAATCCCCGTTCACACCCCCAACAACTGCCCGCCATCTACCGCCAGTACCTGCCCGGTGATCCAGCGTGCCTGTGGCGATGCAAGAAACAACGCCGCATCGGCGATGTGCTGCACGTGACCGAATCCCCCGAACGGGATGCTGTCGCGGATGCGGGCATATAACTCCGGTTCTTCATCGCGGCGGCGGGCCCATAGTCCGTCGGGAAACTCGATCGAGCCCGGTGCGATCGCGTTGACGCGGATGCGCTCGCGTGCGAGTTCGGCGGCCAGCGTGGTGGTGTAGTAATTGAGCGCCGCCTTGGCGGTGGAATAGGCGATCGCACGCGGCGTGGGACGTTGCGCATTGATCGAGCTGATATTCAGGATCACTGCCGCGTTGCTATTGCGCAGATGCGGCAGCGCGGCGCGATTACAACGCACGGCCGCCATCAGATCGACATCCAGGCCGGCTTGCCAGCTCGCATCGTCGTTGCCGTGTCCATAACCGGAGGCGTTGTTGATCACCACATCCAGGCCACCCAACGCCTGTGTTGCGGCTTGCACGTAGGCCTCGATCTGCGCAGCATCCGACAGGTCGCAGGCGAAGGTGTGTACCGGGGCTCCATGAGGCGCCAACGCGTGGGCGGCCTGTGCCAGGCCATCGGCATTGCGTGCGCACAGCGAGACCTGCGCGCCGTTGCGCACGAACGTTTCGGCAATGGCCAGGCCGATGCCACGGCTGCCGCCTGCGATCAGCACGCGTTGATTGCGCGGCGAGATTTGCGTGGGTGCTGCGGAAATGGACATGGCGGACACTCGATCGGAAACCGACATTATCGAGCAGCCCGGTTATGACGCGGTGCTCGGTACCGTTGCAGTGTTGAACACATCATCGCAATGTC
Organism: Xanthomonas arboricola pv. juglandis; assembly: GCF_001013475.1. Classification (GTDB taxonomy): domain Bacteria; phylum Pseudomonadota; class Gammaproteobacteria; order Xanthomonadales; family Xanthomonadaceae; genus Xanthomonas; species Xanthomonas arboricola. Next base: position 663,337 of record NZ_JZEF01000002.1, read on the forward strand.
TGCTCTCCGTTCCACTACTTCCACCGCCTCTGCCAACGACGCGCCGGCCACCGCGCGTAGCGGGCTGGTGATCTATTGCGCTCATCCCCAGGCGCGCGCGGCCGGTGCTCGGAATTGCCATGTGCTACACGTACCCTCAGGTTTTGAGCGCGCCGTCCACACGCCCCGAGCGATTGCTCGCTATGTTTTGTCAGCCACCCTAAATCGTGTTGCGCAGCGCTGCGCTGCGAGCCAGGTTGGGAGCCATGCACCGGCACCTGGCTGCGGTCGCGTGCGCTGTCATCTTTGTGCAATGCGGTCCGCACGCCGCTTGCAACGTAAGCCTCATCACGAAGCATGATCAGCTCATGCGTTTTCGGTTGCTCGTCGCTAACCATTTGTTTACACGTTTGCGCCGCGCTGCGGGCACAACGTGCGGGTCATTCAGTGGGAGTTGCACATGGAAACCCATATCACCGTCATCGGTGCCGGCTTCTGCGGCACCGCGCTGGTCCGTGCACTGGCGCAGACGGCCGATGCGCAGGTGCGCATCACCCTGGTCGGCGTGACCGATACCTTCGGCAGCGGCATCGCCTATGGCGCCGCCCGGCCAGAGCACCTGCTCAACGTGCGCGCCAAGGACCTGGGCATCGACGCGCAGGCGCCAGGCGCCTTCGCCGACACCCTGCATCTGGGCGACAGCGGGCGACTGGAATTCCTGCCGCGCCTTGCCTATGGCGATTATCTGCGCAGCGAGCTGGATACCGCGGTCAGTGGCGCGCAGGCGTCGATCGTGCGGCTGTCGCAGGAAGCGGTGGCGGTGGAGCGTGCGCGCAAGGGCTTTCGGGTGTTCCTGGCCAATGGCGATGCCTTCCACAGCGATCGGGTAGTGCTTGCGGTGGGCGCACTGCAGCCGCAGGCGTTGGCCGGGATCGGCCCGCGCCTGAGCGTGCATCCGCGCTATATCGGCTGGCCGTGGCAGGGCGATGCCCTGGCGCGCCTGTCGCCGGACGACGACGTGCTGATCGTCGGCACCGGGCTGACCATGGTGGACGTGGCATTGACCCTGCATACGCGTGGGCATCGCGGCCGCCTGCTGGCGATCTCGCGACGCGGCCTGGCGCCGCAGGCGCATCTGCGCCAGCCGGGCGCGGCGCTGGAGTTGCCGCCGCATCTGCAGCGCGCACTCAAGGATGCCGACCTGCGTGGCCTGCTGCGCGGCGTACGGCAACTGAGTGCAGTGGTCGACGACTGGCGACGCGTGGTGGATGCCTTGCGCCCGCATCTGCAACCGCTGTGGCAGCGGCTGGAGTTGCCGCAGCGTGCGCGTTTCCTGCGCCATCTGCGCCCTTATTGGGAGGTGGCGCGGCACCGCGTTGCGCCGGGCGCAGCGGAACAGCTGGCGCAATTGCAGCAATCGGGGCAACTGCAGATCGTCGCAGCGCGCCTGCTGCGTGCGCGTTGGGTGCCCGATGGCGTGGAAGCGGTGATTCGCCCGCGGGGATCGGCCGACGCGCAGACCGATCATTACGATGCGGTGATCCGCGCCACCGGGCTGGATACCGATATCGACCGCACCAGCGACCCGCTGATCGCCGGCATGCGCGAGGCTGGGCTATTACGTGCCGATCCGCTGGGCCTGGGCGTGGATACCGATGCACAACTGCGCGTGCGCGATGGTGCCGGGCAGATCGTGCCGGGGCTGTATTGCGTGGGCCCGTTGCTGCGCGGGCGCTATTGGGAAATCACCGCCGTGCCGGAGTTGCGCGTGGCCACGCGTGCCCTGGCAGAACGTCTATTGCTGGGTGCGATGCCGGCGTTACAGCCGGAGCCGGAACAGGTGCCGCGCGAGGTCAATGCGCGCTTGTAGCGGGGTGGATTTGCATTGCAGCTTCTTGATGGTTGTATCAAGTTGAAGCTGTGACGAGTGCGAGTTTGAGCCTTCTCTCATCGAGAGAGTGCCTCATCACCCCGCATCTTGAACCCTTCTCCCATCGGGAAAAGGTGGCGCGCCAGCGCCGGATGAGGGTAGGTGCGCAGCCCCGCGGGGTTGGGTGATGCCTTTTTGAAAAAGTTACTTCCGGTCGACGCTCGCCAGTAGCAGCATTTTTTTGTGTGTGCATCAGACGTTTGCGTAATGCTCGTGTCGTCTGTCGTCTGTCGTCTGTCGTCTGTCGTCTGTCGTCTACCGACATTCCTTCGTCTTTTTCTGGCGATAGAAGCGCCCGATCACGCAACAAACAGCCTCTGCGCGCGCAGGCATAGCCCGCACGGCGCAATCTCGCGCGGATTGCGCCAAACAGCGCAATCATGCCGCGTGATGCGTAGCGCAGTGCGCCGCTGCAGACAGGACTGGGTCATGTTGACGGCCCTGGGCTGATTACAGTCCAGGTCACTTCCTTTCCCCATCCTGGAGTTCGCCATGCCCCGTCTTGCTCCCGCTGCCTTGCTCGCCACGCTGTGCGCCTGCGCACTGCCCGCCTGGGCCAGTGAATCGCTCAATACCCGTGCGGAAGTGCTCGCAGCCCTGGAATCCGGTTACGACGTCAGCCTGACCACCGATCTGGGCCGCTGCACACCCGAAGAAGGCACGCCGGTCACGCAGACCCGTGGCGGCCGCCATATCGATGCGTACCGCATCACCGAGGACGGCACGGCCGCGTTTTCCGGTTCGCACTTCACCGTGGCCAACGACGGCAAGCCGATCCAGCAGTTCATGCGCTACCAGCTGCGTCCGGATGGCAGCGTGCGTTTCACCACCTACATGTACGACCTGCCGGGTCTGCAGCAACGCGGGCCGGTGCTGGCGTATCAATGCACGATCAATCAAGGCATCCGCTTCCACGCCGATTGAGCGCGTTGCCCCGTGACGACTGCGGTCTGCAGCGGCGCCATCGCGCGCACTGCAGCCTGCAGCTGTCGTAACCGCTCCAGCACCCGCGCGTCCTGCAATGCACTTGACCGCCACTCACTCTCGAGGAAACCCGCATGCCGCCACATCCAGGTCTGTCACTCGTTGCCGCCGCGCTGTGCATCGCGGCGGTGCCCGCGTTTGCCACTGAATCGTTGCGTAGCCAGGCCAGCTTGATCGCTGCGCTGGAAGCGGGGCGCGCTGTGGCGGTGTCGGTGGATCTGTCGCGCTGCACGGCGGAGGCGGGCACCGCATCCAGCCAGAGCCGCGGCGGTGTGCGCATCGATGCGTACCGGTTGACCGCCGATGGCACGTTGGCGTTTTCCGATACCCAGTTCATTGCTGCCAGCAGCGACGGCAAGCCATTCCAGCAGTTCCAGCGCTATCAGGTGGGCGCGGACAATCGCGTGCGACTCACCACCTACATGTACGACCTGCCAAGCCTGCAACAACGCGGGCCGTTGCTGGCGTATCAGTGCGCGATCGACCAAGGCATCCGCTTCCACGCGCATTGACGCGCCGCTGCGTTGCGCGATGCCACCGCGCAGCGCGTGCAGACTGTTTCGCTGCGTCGCTCACCCGCGGCTGGCATCGCGTCGATGACGCGACAGCAGCAACATCGATGTGGTCTGGCCGGGTGCGTACGTTCGCGGCATGCAAGGCGATGTGCAGTCGTCATCCGCATCAACATCGTGCAAGGCACATGGAGTTGTCACCGGGCAGATGCATAGGGTCGGTCTAGACCTCGGTGGGCAATGAGCGCCCACCGATGCGATGCAATCGCCGCAGCGGGTGATTGCCCGGTCGCGATTCTGTCAGTGCTTGCGTCAGCGCGGTGACGACTGCTGCAGCGCAACCGCGTCGGCGGCGCTGGATTGCCAGCCGCCACCCAGTGCCCTGAAAGTGGCCACCGCACTGCGCGCGGCATCCGTGCGCGCCTGCGCACCTGCGCATCGGACGCGCGCAGCAACTGCTCGTCGGCATTCAACACTTCGATCAGGCTGACCACGCCCTTTTCGTAGGCCAGTGCGGACGCGGTGCGCGCCTTGCCCAGTGCGTCCACGCCTTGCGCGAGCACGCTGGCTTGTTGTTCGCGTTTGACCAGTGCGGTGAATGCATTTTCGACGTCCTCGGTGGCGCGCAGGACCGCCAGGCGATACGCCGCCAGCTGCTCGGCTTCCTGGCCCTTGGCCTGGGCGATCTGCGCATTGATGCGGCCGAAGTCGAACAGCCGCCAGCGCAGGCCCAGCACGCCGGCGGACTGGCTGGCATCGCCGGTGAACAGGTTGGCGCCGGAGATCGCGGTGGCGCTGCCGAGCAGTCCGCTGAGCGAGAATTTGGGGTAGTACTCGGCCGTCGCCACGCCGATGCGTGCGTTCGACGCTGCCAGCCTGCGTTCGGCCGCGATCAGATCGGGGCGGCGGCGCAGCAGGTCGCCGGGCGTGCCCGTCTCGGCGATCCGCGGCGCAAGCGGAATCGGTTTGGTGGCGGCCAGTTCCGCGCGGTGCGTGCCCGGCGGCACACCCAGCATCACGTCCAGGGCGTTCATCGCCGCGACCAGGCCGCTTTCGATGCCGGGCACCGAGGCCTGCGCCTGTGCCAGCGCGCCTTGCGCCTGGTGCAGTTGCAACTCCGGCGCGAGCCCCTTGCCATGCAACAGCGTCACCATCGACAGCAGGCCCTGCTGGGTGGCGACCTGGCGCTGCGCCACCTCCAGCCGTGCCTGCAGGCCGCGGATGCTGATGTAGATATCGGCGGTCTGCGCCGCCACCGCCAGGCGGGTGGCGGCGGCGCCGGCTTCGCTGGCCTGGTAGTCGGCCAGTGCGGCCTGGCGCCCGCGACGCAGGCCGCCGAACAGATCCAGCTCCCAGCTCGCGCCCAGGTTGGCTTCGTAAGTGCTGGCATAGCGGTCGAAGTTGGGCGTGCTGTTGAGCACCTGGCCGAGCGGCGTTTCCAGCGACTGGTAGGCGCGGGTCGCGTTGCCGCTGATGTTGCCTGAAGGCAGCAGCGCGGCAGTGGCGGCGGTCAGGCCGGCGCGGGCCTGGGTGACACGCGCGGTGGCCTGGGCCAGGTCCAGGTTCTGCGCCAGCGCCTGGGTGACGTAGCGGCTCAGGTCCGCGTCGTCGAAGCCGGTCCACCAGGTCGAAAGCTCGGCCGGTCGCGCTGCCGGGCGCACTTCGACCGCCGCCTGGCCCGCATAACGGTCTGGCAGGGGCGCTGCGGGGCGGGTGTAGGTCGGACCGACTGCGCAGCCCGTGGCAAGGCTGGCAACGACAAGCACGGCAACAGGACGGAACGGGGACATGGCAGACCAGGCGGGCAGGAATGAGCTGTGACTATAATACGAAATGGTCACTTTTGTATGTCGGGCGTCAGGGCGCTAAGCTGGTGGCATGAGCAAGACACCCAGCTATCCGGTTTCGGGCCGCGGCCCGGCCGACCATGACGTGCGCGATCAGATCGTGATTGCGGCCACCGAGCATTTCAGCCGCTACGGCTACGAGAAGACCGCCGTCTCGGACCTGGCCAAGGCGATCGGGTTCTCCAAGGCCTATATCTACAAGTTCTTCGAATCCAAGCAGGCCATCGGCGAGATGATCTGCAGCAACTGCCTGCGCGAGATCGAGACCGAGGTGCGTGCCGCAGTCGACGAGGCGGAGCAGCCGCCGGAGAAATTACGCAGGCTTTTCAAGGTGATGATCGAGGCGAGCCTCCGGCTGTTCTTCCAGGATCGCAAGCTGTACGAGATCGCCACCTCGGCGGCCACCGAGCGCTGGCAATCGGTCCGCGCCTATGAAGTGCGCATCCAGACACTGCTGCAGGATGTGCTGCAGCAGGGCCGGCAAAGTGGCGATTTCGAGCGCAAGACGCCACTGGACGAGGCCACGCAGGCGATTTACATGGTGCTGCGCCCTTACATGAACCCGCTGCTGCTGCAGCACAGCCTGGAGCAGGCCGACGAGGTGCCGGTGCTGTTGTCGAGCCTGGTGCTCCGCAGTCTATCGCCCTAAATTCGTTTGTGACTATTGACTGATTTAGTCACAAGTCTCAGGATGCGAGCCTTCATCAGCTCGCTCCTGGATTTGCCATGCTTCGGCGCCTCGTTAACTCTGCCGCTTTCTGTGTGCTGCCGCTGGCATTGATCGCCTGCGGCAAGGCGCCCCCTTCCGACCCGCGTACCGAGGCCCCGCTGGTGCGTGTGGCCATCGTCGAAGACGCCGGTGCAGCGGCGCGCAGCTTCTCCGGCACGGTCGCGGCCCGGGTGCAGAGCGACCTGGGGTTCCGGGTCGCCGGTAAGGTGCAGGAGCGTCTGGTCGATGCCGGCCAGCGCGTGAAACGAGGCCAGCCGCTGCTGCGGATCGACCCGGTCGACCTCAAGCTCGCCGCGCGGGCGCAGCAGGAAGCGGTGGCGGCCGCGCAGGCGCGCGCCCAGCAGGCGGGTGAGGATGAAGCGCGCTACCGCGATCTGCGCGGCACCGGCGCCATCTCGGCTTCGGCCTACGACCAGATCAAGGCCGCCGCCGACACCGCCAGGGCGCAGCTGGGCGCCGCCCAGGCGCAGGCCGAAGTGGCGCGCAACGCCAACCGCTACACCGACCTGCTGGCCGATGCCGATGGCGTGGTGATGGAGACGCTGGTCGAACCGGGCCAGGTCGTCGCAGCCGGGCAGCCGGTGGTGCGGCTGGCGCATGCCGGCCGCCGCGAGGCGGTGATCCAGTTGCCGGAAACCCTGCGCCCGCAGGTCGGCTCGGTGGCGCAGGCCACCTTGTTCGGCAATGCCGCTGTCACCGTGCCGGCGACCTTGCGCCAGCTGTCCGAAAGCGCCGACCGGCTGACCCGCACCTTCGAGGCACGTTACGTGCTCGATGGCGCACTGGGCGATGCGCCGCTGGGCACCACCGTCAGCCTGCGCATCGCCGATGGCACGGCCGCCGGCACGCAGGCCGGGCTGCAGGTGCCGCTGGCCGCATTGTTCGATGCCGGCAAGGGGCCGGGCGTGTGGGTGATTGCCGGCAATCCGGCCAAGGTGCGCTGGCGGCCGGTGACGGTGCTGGGCCTGGACGACGACCACGCCACGGTCGCCGGCAAGCTGGCGCGCGGTGAGCGCATCGTGGCACTGGGTGCGCACCTGTTGCGCGACGGCGAGCAGGTGCGGGTGGTCAACACGATTGCGCCTGCCGCCGGCTCCACGACCGGCGCCAAGGCCGCAGCCGCGGCAGGAGCGCAGCCGTGAGCGAAGGTGGGTTCAATCTTTCCGCGCTGGCGGTGCGCGAGCGCTCGATCACGCTGTTCCTGATCGTCCTGATTTCGCTGGCTGGCCTGGTCGCCTTCCTCAAGCTTGGCCGTGCCGAAGACCCGGCCTTCACCGTCAATGTGATGACCATCGTGACCGCCTGGCCGGGCGCCACGCCGCATGAAATGCAGGACCAGGTCGCCGAGAAACTCGAAAAGCGCCTGCAGGAACTGCGCTGGTACGACCGCAGCGAAACCTATACGCGCCCCGGGCTTGCGTTCACGACCTTGACCTTGCTGGACAGCACACCACCCAGCCAGGTGCAGGAGCAGTTCTATCAGGCGCGCAAGAAGGTGGGCGACGAAGTCGGCAACCTGCCGGCCGGTGTGATCGGGCCGATGGTCAACGACGAATATGCCGACGTCACCTTCGCGCTGTTCGCGCTCAAGGCCAAGGGCGAGCCGCAACGTTTGCTTGCGCGCGATGCGGAAAGCCTGCGCCAGCGCCTGTTGCACGTGCCGGGCGTCAAGAAGGTCAACATCATCGGAGAACAGCCCGAGCGCCTCTTTGTCGAGTTCTCGCACGAGCGCCTGGCCACGCTGGGCGTCGGTCCGCAGGAGGTGTTTGCCGCGCTCAATGCGCAGAACGCCTTGAATGCGGCGGGTTCGGTGGAAACGCGCGGGCCGCAGGTGTTCATTCGCCTGGACGGCGCGCTCGACAGCCTGCAGAAGATCCGCGACACCCCGCTGGTGGTGCAGGGCCGCACCCTGAAACTGTCGGACATCGCCACGGTCAAACGTGGCTACGAAGATCCGTCCACCTTCATGATCCGCAGCGGCGGCGAGCCGGCGTTGTTGCTGGGCATCATCATGCGCGATGGCTGGAACGGGCTGGATCTGGGCAAGTCGCTGGACAGCGAAGTGAGCGCAATCAATGCCGAGCTGCCGCTGGGCATGACCCTGAGCAAGGTCACCGACCAGGCGGTCAACATCGACGCGTCGGTGGGCGAGTTCATGACCAAGTTCTTCGTCGCACTGCTGGTGGTGATGCTGGTGTGCTTCGTCAGCATGGGCTGGCGCGTGGGTATCGTGGTGGCGGCCGCGGTGCCGCTGACGCTGGCGGCGGTGTTCGTGGTGATGCTGGCCACCGGCAAGAACTTCGACCGCATCACGCTGGGGTCGTTGATCCTGGCGCTGGGATTGCTGGTGGACGACGCCATCATCGCGATCGAGATGATGGTGGTGAAGATGGAGGAAGGCTACAGCCGGCGTCGCCGCATCGGCCTATGCGTGGAGCCATACCGCCGCGCCGATGCTGTCCGGCACGCTGGTGACCGCGGTCGGCTTCATGCCGAACGGCTTTGCCGCCTCCACCGCCGGCGAATACACCAGCAACATGTTCTGGATCGTGGGGATCGCGCTGATTGTGTCGTGGGTGGTGGCAGTGGTGTTCACGCCTTATCTGGGCGTCAAGATGCTGCCGGATCTGAAGAAGATCGAAGGCGGCCACGCCGCGATGTACGACACGCCGCGCTACAACCGCTTCCGCAATGCGCTGGCACGCGTCATCGCGCGCAAGTGGCTGGTGGCCGGCTCGGTGGTGGGCCTGTTCGTGCTTGCGATCCTGGGCATGGGCATCGTCAAGAAGCAGTTCTTCCCGATCTCCGATCGCCCTGAAGTGCTGGTCGAAGTGCAACTGCCGTACGGCAGCTCGATCACCCAGACCAGCGCGGCCACGGCCAAGCTGGAAGCCTGGCTGGCCAAACAAGACGAAGCGAAGATTGTCACCGCGTATATCGGCCAGGGCGCGCCGCGCTTCTTCCTGGCGATGGGCCCGGAGTTGCCGGATCCGTCGTTCGCCAAGATCGTGGTGCGCACCGACAACCAGCACGAGCGCGACGCACTGAAGCTGCGCATGCGCAAGGCGGTTGCCGAAGGCTTGGCCTCCGAAGCGCGCGTACGCGTGACCCAACTCACCTTCGGCCCGTACTCGCAGTTCCCGGTGGCCTACCGGGTCAGCGGGGCGGACCCGCAGGTGGTGCGTGGCATCGCCGCGCAGGTCAAGCAGGTCATGCAGGACAGCCCGATGCTGCGCACCGTCAACACCGACTGGGGCACGCGCACGCCCACGCTGCATTTCACCCTGGACCAGGACCGCCTGCAGGCGGTGGGGCTGACCTCGACCGCGGTGGCGCAGCAACTGCAATTCCTGCTCAGCGGCGTGCCGGTCACGCTGGTGCGCGAGGATATCCGCAGCGTGCAGGTGATGGCGCGCTCGGCCGGCGACACGCGCTTCGATCCGGCACGCATTGCCGACTTCACCCTGGCCGGTGCCAATGGCCAGCGCGTGCCGTTGTCGCAGGTGGGCAAGGTGGATGTGCGGATGGAAGAGCCGATCATGCGCCGCCGCGATCGGGTACCGACGATCACCGTGGGCGGCGATGTCGACGAGCAGCTGCAGCCGCCGGATGTCTCGGCGGCGATCACCAGGCAGCTGCAGCCGATCATCGACACATTGCCCAGCGGTTACCAGATCAAGGAGGCCGGTTCGATCGAGGAATCCGGCAAGGCAACCACCGCGATGCTGCCGCTGTTCCCGATCATGCTGGCGGCCACCTTGCTGATCATCATCCTGCAGGTGCGTTCGATCTCGGCGATGGTGATGGTGTTTCTGACCAGCCCGCTCGGCCTGATCGGCGTGGTGCCGACCCTGATCCTGTTCCAGCAACCGTTCGGCATCAATGCGCTGGTGGGCCTGATCGCGTTGTCGGGCATTCTGATGCGCAACACGCTGATCCTGATCGGGCAGATCTATCACAACGAGGCCGAAGGGCTGGACCCGTTCCATGCGCTGGTGGAAGCCACCGTGCAGCGTGCGCGCCCGGTGATCCTGACCGCGCTGGCGGCGATCCTGGCGTTCATCCCGCTCACGCATTCGGTGTTCTGGGGCACGCTGGCCTACACGCTGATCGGCGGCACCCTGGCCGGCACGATCCTGACGCTGGTGTTCCTGCCGGCGATGTATTCGATCTGGTTCAAGATCCGGCCCGATTCCGGCACCACCCGGGCATCGACGCAGCACGCGTGATGCCACTCGGCCGTGGCGGCCAAGCCGCCGTTGTCGCGCGGGTTGGCGCGCGTTCGTTCACCAGCGTGTGCCGCTGCCGCGGCCTGCGAGGAACTGACAGCCGGCCGGCAGGCCGGCGTGCGGGAACCGTGGCGCCGTGCAGGGCACAGACGACAGTACGTCCGTGCCCTGCGGTTTACGCGGTGGCGGTGACTCAGACCTGGTCGGTCGGAAGCACGAAGACTTCGGCGATGTTGACGTTGGACGGTGCCTGCGCCGCGAACAGGATGGTGTCGGCAATATCCATCGGGTCCAGCATGCGAACCGTGCCGGCATAACCGGCCATCATGGCCTGATATTCCGCGCTGGTGGTCTGTGCCGGAAGCTCGGTTGCGACGATGCCCGGTTAAATGCTGGTGACGCGGATGTTGTGCTTCTTGCCGACTTCCATCCGCAGGCCTTCGGTGAACGCGGTCACTGCAAACTTGCTTGCCGAGTACACCGCAAATCCCTGGCCAAACACCTTGCGCCCGGCGATCGAGGAAGTATTGAAGACGTGGCCGGAATGTTGCTTGATCATCTGCGGCAGCACCGCTGCGGCCACGTTGAGCACGCCTTTGACGTTGACATCGACAGCCAGGTGGCAGGCAGAGGTGTGCGACACGCCGTCGTCGTGCATGAGGCGGTGGCGGCCTGCCCGCCTGTGCCAGCCTGCATCGATGGGCCGCCCGTCGCGCTGCATCGGCGGCGTGCATCCATGCTGGCGCAGGGCGCGCGTGGCGATCTCCACGCCGATGCAGGCGAACGCTTGCGCCCATGCCGCCGGCCACCGGATGCCCGGCGATTCACCCAGAACGGCCGTGTGGCCTCACAATAGGCGGCCAGCTCCCAACCGATGTCGCCATGCGCAAGACCTACCAGCTCAACCTCGAAGGCAAGAACCGCGACCGTCTGCTGGAATCCAGCAAGCACGATATCCGCAAGTACATCCGCCGCGAGCGTCGCAAGGACTTGCCGGAAGGGGCGGATTATTGGGACTTCGACATGCGCTTCGGGGTGGACGAGGCCAGTGCTGCGCCGTTGCCGCCGGCCGAGCTGATCCGCTCGATCAATGCGCTCACCAGCGAAGGTGGCGAGCAGTTCTTCGTGGAAATCCTGCGCAAGCCCGGCAAGCGGACTGCGCGTGCCGATGGCGACAGCGCCCCGGGCGGCGAGCTGGATTTCGAGCAGGACTGAGTCTTCGCATGGCGTCCGCCTCGGCGTGACGACAGCGCGCCAGGTGTCACCCACCGCCTTCAGTCGGGTTGCCTGCCTGCGTCGCCGCTGCGGCGCGTTGCTTGTCCTTCTTGCTCGGCCGCCTGCCCTTGATGCCGCCGTTGTCGTCCGCAGCGCGCGTGCCGGTCTTCGGCATCTGTGTTGCAGGCGCCGCTGTCACGGGGCTCGGCTCGAACCCGGCAAGCGTGCTGGTCGGTACGCGCAGGCCCTGGCGTTTTTCGATCAAACGCCATTGCGGCTGGCTCTCTGCCGTGACGAAGCTGATCGCCACGCCGCTGGCGCCGGCGCGTGCGGTGCGGCCGATGCGGTGGGTGTAATCCACGGTCGAACGCGGCAGGTCGTAATTGACCACGGCCGGCAGCGCGTCGATATCGATGCCACGCCCGGCCAGATCGGTGGCCACCAGCACCTGCACCTCGCGCTGCTTGAAGGCATTCAAGGTGCGCTCGCGGCGGCCCTGACTCAACTCGCCGTGCAGCGGCTGCGCATTGATGCCGGTCTTGGTCAGTTTTTCGGCGACTTTTTCAGCGGTGTGCCGGCTGGCGACGAACGCCAGTACATGCGACCAGCCATGCTCTTGCAGCAGATGGCGCAGCAGCTGCGTACGTTGGCCGGCATCGACCGCGATGGCGCGTTGTTCAATCGCAGGCGCAGCGTCTGGCGTGGCGGCAATGGTGATGCGCAGCGGGTCGCGCAGGCGGCGCTTGGCCAGCGACACGATAGCGGGCGGAAAGGTGGCCGAAAACAGCACGCTTTGGCGTTGCGCGGGCAGCAGGGCGAGGATGCGATCGAGCTCGGCGCCGAAGCCCAGCTCCAACAGGCGATCGGCTTCGTCCAGCACCAGCGTGGCGACCTCGCTCAAGCGCAACGCGTTGTGATCGACCAGATCCAGCAGCCGGCCGGGCGTGGCCACCACGATCTCGGCACCACCGCGCAAGGCGAGCAACTGCGGATTGATCGAACTGCCGCCGGTGGCCGCCACGATCTTGAGCCGCCGTGGCAGATGCGCGGCCAGTTGGCGCAAGGTGTCTTCGACCTGCGCGGCCAGTTCGCGCGTGGGCACCAGCACCAGCGCGCCGAGCACGCGCGGCGCGGTGTCGGGCGCCAGGCAGCGTTGCTGCAGCAGCGGCAGCGCATAGGCCAGCGTCTTGCCCGAGCCGGTTTGCGCCATCGCGATCAGATCGCGGCCCTGCAACATCGGCGGGATGGCCTGCTGCTGGATCGGCGTGGGCGTGTGGTGACCGGCGCGAGTCAGCGCAGTGTCGAAGAATGGCTGCAGCTGTGGCGACAGCGAGAGATGGGCAAATGACATGGGTCGATTATCCAGGCATTTGCGCTGCAATGGTCGGTGGGACGTCATGCGGGGTTGCCGCTGGGCAATGCATCGATGGGCGGGCAGGGCGCCGCAACCAGAGCGCAGCGCCGCCGCTCGGCAGCGCGTCTCTCCATATCGTCCAAATCCATCGCGGCACAATGCGTAACGCAGTCAAGACTTCGACCCATGGATTCTTAGGCGCGATCAGATGTTTGAATCAACAGACTGGTCCGTCGAGTGCGCGGTGCCCTCACCGCTTGCAGGACACGCCGTGAATCCGTCCGTGGAGGCTCCTCGGCGGCATCCATGCCGCCGAGGGTCCCGCAACCGGCGAGGGCACCGCACCAGAAAGTTGGTCGGTGGTCGAATGAAAGCTGCTTGCTCGACATGCATCGACCACTGAGCCATTGAACCCACCCATCGTTCTCCAACGATGCACATCGCGCACCGCTCTTGACCGTGCACACAGACCATCGCGACTGGTCCTTGCCCACCCACCGTCGCGGGACCTTACGCGGCATGGATGCCGCGTAAGAGCCTACAGGGACGTACTTGCGGCGTGTCCTGCGATGGTGCGCGGGCAAGGGTCCTGCAGCCAAACCCGGGGTTTGCAACTGATCGGATGCGCCGCAATCCAGACGCCGCGTCATGCCTGCTTGTAACCGCGCACACCGACCATCTCGACTGGTCCTTGCCCGCTCACCGTCGCGGGACCTTACGCGGCATGGATGCCGCGTAAGAGCCTACACGGACGTACTTGCGGCGTGTCCTGCGATGGTGGGCGGGCAAGGGCCCCGCAGCCAAACCTGGCATTGGCAACTGATCGGATGCGCAGTAATCCACACGCCGCATCACGCACTGCTCTTAACCATGCACACCGACCATCTAGACTGGTCCTTGCCCGCTCACCGTCGCGGGACCTTACGCGGCATGGATGCCGCGTAAGAGCCTACAGGGACGTACTTGCGGCGTGTCCCGCGATGGTGGGCGGGCAAGGGCCCCGCAGCCAGGATCAGCCGCTCTACCTGCAATCCGTGCCTCAGTTGGCCAGCGCCAGATCGTCCAGCAGTGCGCGTAGGAAGCGCGCGGCTTCGCCGCCGGTGGCGGCGCGGTGGTCGAAGGTCAGCGACAGCGGCATCACCTTGTGGGTTTCCACCCCGCCCATCACCGGGGTGAGCTGGTAGCGCGCACGGCCGGCGGCGACGATGGCCACGCATGGCGGCACCACCACCGGGGTGGCGTAGCGGCCGGCGAACATGCCGAAGTTGGACAGCGAGATGGTGTAGCCGCTGAGTTCGGAGGCGGCGATGCTGCGGTTTTCCACCTGCTGGCGCAGCCGGTTGACGCTTTCGCGGATGCCATGCGCATCCAGCATGTCGGCATTGCGCAGCGCGGGCACGAACAGGCCTTCTTCGGTATCCACCGCAATGCCGATATCCACCTGCGTGTGCAGAGTGCGGCTGAGTGCCTCGCCGTCGAACCAGGCATTGAGCGCTGGCACCGCCTGGCACGCCCGCACGATGCCGCGCACCAGCCGCACGGTGACATCGTTGCCGGGCTGCCAAGCGTGGATGTCGGCATCGTCGTTGAGCGTGGTCGGCACCACCTTGCTGTGCGCATCGGCCATGACCCGCGCCATGTTGCGACGCACGCCCTTGAGCTGCTCCGGCTGGCCTTTGGCGATCACGCTGGGTGATTGCGTGCGCATGGGTTTGCCGCTGGCAGACAGCGCTGCACGTTGTTGCGCATCGCTCGCTGCAGTGCTTGCGGCCTGCGTGTTCGCAGCGGCATGTTGCGCGGCTGCATTCGCGTTGTTGCCATTGATCGGCGTCACCGAGGCACTCGCACGCGGCGCAGACAGCGGCGCGCTGCCGGCCGCGGCGGCCTGCTTCACATCGGCCATGGTCACCGTGCCATCGGGGCCGCTTGCGCGGATCTGGGCCAGGTCCACGCGCAGCTTGCGCGCCAGCGCGCGCACGGCTGGCATCGCGCGCACGCCGCCCACGGCAATCGCCTGTTCGCTCTGCACCGCGTTGGAGCTCTGCATCGCACCGACCACGGTACCGGCGTCGTCACGCTCGCTCCCGCCACTGGAATCGGCGTCGGCAATCTCGCCGCCGTTGTCGGAGGCGACCACGCGCGCGGTCGGGCCGGCCGCGCTGTCGCCGGTGCTGGGCGTGTGCGTGGGTGCAGAGCCGTGCGAGTGCCCGGTGTCCTGGCCATCGGCGCGCTGCGGCTGCGAGGCGTCCAGCGCGAACTGCGCCAGCATCGCACCGGTGACGATGATGTCGCCGGCGGCACCGGCAAGTTTGGTCACGGTGCCGGAAAACGGCGAGGGCACCTCGACCACCGCCTTGGCGGTCTCCATCGAGACCAGCGGGTCGTCCAGGCGCACGCTGTCGCCCTCCTTGACGAACCATTCGACGATGGTGGCGTCGGGCAGGCCTTCGCCCAGGTCGGGCAGGTGGAAATTCTTGGCTTCGCTCATGGCAGGTTCTCTTGCGCCGCAGGCAGCGGCGGCGTGGTGTCGTCGAGGAGTTCGAGGTCGGCGGCCGGCAGCCAGCCCTGCATGCCATCGGCACGCTCGGACCACCACCAACCGCCATGTTCGTAATGCAGCAACACGTCCTCGCCCTGGTGGGCATCGAGTTCGCGTGCGTCGTAGTCGCGCAGGGCTTCGGCCTGGCCGTCGCCCAGGGGGCGCAGCCAGGCCACCGGGGCCCAGCCGGCATGGCCGTCGCCGGTGTTGACCCAGGCAAAGGCCGGCCATTCCTCATCGCGCACGCCGACGGTCACTTGCTGGCCGGCGTGGAAGCGGATCGGGTTGGCGTACGCGGCGCGATAATCGCAGAGCAGACGGGCGCGCATGTCAGCCGGCGGCCACCGCGCGACGGGCGGCGGTGACGATGCGCTCCACGCTCGGCAGGTACTTCATTTCCAGCCGGAACAGCGGGATATGCGTGTCGTAACCGGTGACGCGTTCGACCGGCGCAAGCAGGTCGTACATCGATTTTTCCGCCAGCTGCGCGGCGATCTCCGCGCCGAAGCCGGCAGTACGCGGGGCTTCCTGCACGATCACGCAGCGGCCGGTCTTGGCCACCGATTCGGCAATGGTGTCGAAGTCCAGCGGGCGCAGCGTGGCCACGTCGATGACCTCGGCGCTGATGCCTTCGCCGGCGAGCTTGTCGGCCGCTTCCAGCGCTTCCTTGACCTGCGCGCCCCAGGTCACCAGGGTGACGTCGGTGCCGTCGCGCAGCACGAAGCACACGTCCAGCGGCAGCGCCTCGCCGTCGTTGGCGACCACTTCCTTGTACTGGCGGTAGATGCGCTTGGGCTCCATGTAGATCACCGGGTCCGGGTCGCGGATCGCGGCCAGCAACAGGCCATAGGCGCGCTGCGGCGAGGACGGCAGCACCACACGCAAGCCGGGCACGTTGGTGAAGATGGCCTCGTTGGCTTCGCTGTGATGTTCCGGCGCGCGGATGCCGCCGCCCCACGGCACGCGCAGCACCATCGGGCAGTGCAGGCGGCCGCGGGTGCGGTTGCGCAGGCGTGCGGCGTGGCAGATCAGGTGATCGACCATGGGATACACGAAGCCGTCGAACTGCGCTTCGGCCACCGGCTTCATGCCCTGCGCGGCCAGGCCGACGCTCAGGCCGGCGATGGTGGTTTCATCCAGCGGCGTGTCCAGCACCCGCTCGCTGCCGAAGCGCTGCTGCAGGCCGGCGGTGGCGCGGAACACGCCACCGTTGACGCCGACATCCTCGCCCAGCACCAGCACCGCGGGGTCGTGTTCCAGCTCCCAGGCCAGCGCCTGGGTGATGGCTTCGATCAGGGTGATGGGCGAACTCATGGCGATCTCTCCGCGCGTGGCTGCGGCGTTGTAAGGGGCACTCGCCTGCTGCTGTGTCGCAGTCAGGTGTGACTGGTTGAGCTCATCCATGACGGGCCTCCTGCGCCATCACCTCGGCGCGCTGGGCCAGCAACTCGGCCGGCGGGTCGCCATAGAGGTAATCGAACATCGCTTCGACCGGCTGTACCGGCGTGTTGAGGTAGGCGTTGACCTCTTCGTCCACGCGCGCGCCGCATTCGGCCTTCCAGGCGGTTTCCTGCGCCTCGTCCCACAGGCCCTGCGCGGTGAGATAACGGCGCAGCCGCAGCAGCGGCTCGCGCGCCCAGCCCTGCTTGACCTCTTCTTCGCCGCGGTAGCGCCGCGCATCGTCGGCGGTGGTGTGATCGGACAGGCGGTAGGTCAGGAACTCGATCACTGTGCCGCCGTCGCCGGCCAGTGCACGCGCACGCGCCTGGCGCATCGCCTCGAGCACTGCGATCAGGTCGTTGCCGTCCACCTGCAGGCAATGCAGGCCGCCGGCCAGACCCTTCTGCGCCAGCGTCTGTGCGCCGGTCTGCGCCGAGCGCGGCACCGAGATCGCCCAGCCGTTGTTGATCACGCACAGGATCAGCGGCAGCTTGTAGGCACCGGCCGAATTGAGCGCGGCGTAGAAGTCGGTCTTGGAGCTGCCGCCATCGCCGCAGCAGGCCACAGCGACCTGCGGCTTGCCCTGCAGCTTGAACGACAGCGCCGAACCGGCCGCGTGCAGGCACTGGGTGGAGATCGGCACGCAGATCGGGAAGTCGATCGCCGCATCGGCATCGCGCGGATAGTCGCTGCCGCGTTCGTCGCCGCCCCAGTACAGCAGCACGTCGCGCGGGCGCACGCCGCGTTCGAACATGGTGCCGTACTCGCGATAGCTGGGCGCGAACACATCGCCGCTGCGCATCGATGCGCCGATGCCCACATGGGTGGCTTCGTGGCCGAGGCAGGCCGCATAGGTGCCCAACTTGCCGGTGCGCTGCAGCGCGACCGACTTGCTGTCGAAGGTGCGCACGAACAGCATGCGCTTGAACAGCGCGAGCAACTGTTGCGGGTTGGCGGCGTCGGCCGGCAGGTCGTCGCGGACGATCTGGCCGTCCGCATCCATGTATTGCAGATATTCGATCTCGAACTGCGCGGCTACGCTCATTGCGGCGACACCTTCACCAAGAAGTTTCAAATGATATGAGTTGCGATGTTAAGGACCACGCAGCAAAAAGCTGTCCTGCACCGCAGCACACAATGATGCTGGCTTGCACAAAAAAAAGGGCGCGGACCAGGCCGCGCCCTTTGTCGCAGTACAGAACTGCGACGTGTTGCACTGCAATCAGCGGCGGCCGGCGCCTCCACCGATCGGGGTGACGATCAGCGCCGTGTTGTCGGCCGGGTTGGCATCGGGCGAGGTCGAGCTGGCGCTGGCCTGCACCCGCACCGCGCGTTCGGCCGGGATCGGCTTTGCCGCGACGGTCAGCTGGAACGCGGCCCGCGCGCCCGGCTGCACTGCGGCGGCGGTGCTGCAGACAAACACTGCGTTGCGCAATGACTGCAGTTGCTTGGTGCAACGCCAGCCGCTGGGCGGCACCAGCAGTGACAGCGCCGACACCGTGTTGCCTTCGATCCGCACGCTTGCCCCGGTGGCCGCTGCGTTGCCGCGGTTGTCCAGCAACACCCGGTAGGTGGCGTTGAAGGCGGTGGTCGGCAGCGTGGCAGGGCCTTCCAGGCGCACTGCCAGATCGCTGCGCAGCGCTGGCTGCACGCTGACTGCGGCGGTGTCGGTGTTGTTGTCCGGCTGCGGGTCGGGCGTTTGCGAGGCGACCGAAGCGGCCAGGGTCAGCGTGCGCCCTGCCAGTTCCGCGCCAGCGTCGACCTGCACGGCAAAGCGCTGTGCGTTACCGGATGCCAGCGAGGCGATGGTGCAGGTGACCACGGTCTGCGTCGCGGTTTCCGGCGCCTGGCAGCTCCAGCCCGGTGCCGCGGTGACCCGCGGGCTGACCGCGGCATCGAAGGCCAGTGCCACTGCGGCAAACGCCGCGCTGTCGGGCCCACGGTTGTCCACATCCACACTGAAGTCGATGCGCTCGCCTTCGGTGACCTGTGCGCGTGCCGCAGTGACCGTTGCGCCCAGGTCGGCACGCAACGCGGGCGCCATGCGCAACAGCACCACGGTGGGGTCGTGGTCGGACAAGCGCGTGGGCGTATTGGCATCGTTGCGCGCAGTGCCGGGGAAGTCGGCATTGATGCGTGCGTGGCCCACCGACAGCGAGGCGATGCCGGGTGCGCGCATCAGCGCCTCGTTGGCCAGGATGTGATCGAGCGACTGCACGTTGCCGTCGAAGGCGTACGAGTAGCTCTGGTCGGGCGTGTTGAACCAGGTCAGGTCGGTGTAGTCCGGGTTGACCAGGTCCGCGCCATCGCCGCTCACCACGGTCTGCGCATCCGGTGCCGGCCTGCCGGTGACGGTGCCCATCGCATCCACATAGCCGTCGTTGAACTCGAAGGCGTTGAAGTCGCCCATCACCAGCACCTGTTCGGCCGGGTCGAGCTGCTGGCGCGTCTGCAGCAGACGCGCCAGGTACTCGGCCTGGGCCTGGCGTTTGGCGCGGATGCGGGTGCCGGCCGCATCGTCGGTCTCGGCGCCGTTGAGCGAGCGCTGATGCACCACGATGGCGGTCAGCGGCAGCACGCGGCCATCGGCCTGATGCACCCTGGCGGTAAGCACCAGCGGCGGGCGATCGTTGAGCAGGCTTACGCCACCGCCCGGTTCGGTCCAGGTGGTGGTCTTGCCTTCCTGGGCGATGGACACCACTTCCACGCGCGGCATGCCGGCCGACACCGTACCGGTCTTGACCAGGAAACCGACGTCGATGCCGCCGACGTCATTGCCTTCCTGCAGGTAGGCCACGTACTGCGGGTTGGGCTGGCCGGAGGCGATGGCATCGGCGTTGATGCGCGCAGCCAGGGTCTGCAGCACGCTGATGTTTTCCACCTCCACTGTACCCAGGATGTCGGGCGTGTGCAGGTAGTTGCGGATCGCCAGCGAGGCCTTGTTGAGGCGGGCCTGGAACGCGGCCGGAGTGAGCACCGGTTCGCCGATCGCCGGGTCGTTCTGGTCGTCGAAGAAGCGCTCCATGTTGTAGGTCGCCACGGCCACGTCGTCGGCCTGCGGTACCGGTGCCGGGCGTGGTTGGTCGGCACCGTTGCAGTTCACCTGCGGGGTGCGTTCCGGATACAGCGTGTAGCGGCGGAAGCTGTAATCCAGCGGGCCGGTGACATCCAGCACGACGCAGCCGGAGGCCAAATCCAGCCGTTCGGCGCCCACGCCGGCACTGCCGACGGCGATCACTTCCGGGTTGGTGTTCCAGCGCGGCACACCGGCAGGCGAGCCGGCCGGCAGCGGGTCGGGCAACTGCACGCCAGGCTCGCGAAAGGCGCGCGGCAGGCCGGTGACCACCGCATGGAACACGCCATTGCTGGTTGCCGTGGCGTTGGTCTCGTTGACGCTGCCGCCGGTGGGCGCATTGACGGTGAGGCTGGCGGCGGTGACGCGCATGCCTTCCAGCGCTTCGAGCTGATCAAAGGCGCCGTTCGGGTTGGGGAAGTTCGCGCTCAACGCCACCGGCATCGGCAACGGGTTGCCGGTGGAATCCAGCAGCACGGTCAGGCTGCCGCCGATCTCGGTCAGCGGCGGCTGGGTCGGGTCGGCAGTGGGCACGTACTCGAGCACCGTGCCCTGCACGCGCACCCGGTTGCCGATGGCGGCGGCATCCGGCGGTGCGCTGCCGGTGTAGACGTAGACGCCTTCGGAGGTGGCCGGGTCGCCATCGGTTTCGGCATCCGGTGCCTGCAGGAAGAAGCCGGCGCTGCGACGGGCAGTGACGATGCCCGAGGTGGCGACCACCTGGCCTTCCAGCGGCGAGCGTGCGCCCTTGCCCTGGATGGCGTGGATCGGCAGCAGGCTGAAGTCGTCGTTGAGGATGGTGCCGGTGGCGCTCAGCGTGGCCGGCAACGCGCCGGTGAGGCCGCTGATCTGCAGCGCGAAGGTCTCGTCGGGCTCGGGCGTGGTGTCGCCCAGCACCTCCACGGTGATGCTGGCGCTACGCTCGCCGGCGGCGATGCGGACGCTGGAGGCGGGCAGGGCGACATAGTCGCTGCCGGCCGTGGCCGTGCCATCGGCGGTGGCCGCGGTGAAGCTCACCCCGCCTGCGCCGGCCGGCTGGCTCAGACTCAGCGTGAACACGAAACTGCGGCTGCCGCTGTTGCCTTCGGCCTGGCTGACATCGGCCAGCGTGGCGATCGGCTGGCCGCCGCCGCTGCACAGCCGTGCGGGGCTGGCGGCGTTGCGCGGGGCCGGCGCGCCGGTGGCGAAATCGGCCGCGTTGTTGTCGGTGTTGGTGCAGCCATCGCCGCCGCGCAGCAATGCCAGCGTATTGCTCGGCGCCGGCGTGGGCGCATTGCCTTCGGCGCAGCTGGCGGTGCTGCCATAGCCGACCAGATCGGCATTGCCGGTGGGGCAGGCGCCGCTCAACGCGGAAGCGCTGTTGCTCAGCGCCACCTTGCCGGCGCCGCCGCCCATGGCGATGGTGCCGGTGGCATCGGGCGTGGGCAGCGCAACGCTGCCGCCGCTGCCATCGGCCTGCTTGACCAGGTAGTAGCCGCCGGCCGGAACGCTGCCTGCCAACGGCGTGACCTGCCAGCTGCTGCCGGCGGCCGAGGCGTATTGCACCGACCAGCCGTCAAGGCTGACCGTGGTGCTGCCGATGTTGTGCAGCTCGACGAAATCGCTGCGGAAGGTGGCACCGCTGTTGCCGCCACCGCCGTAGACCTGGCTGATGACGACCTGGGCATTGGCGTGGCCGGCAACCGCCAGCGCACAGAGAAGTAAGGCTGCACGACGCTGCAACACATGCATGAGATGAGAGTCCCCTGATCCATGAGACGTGAAGCGCTCCCCTGGTCCGGCCACGTCCCTGGCCGGCAGCGCCGTTCGATTCTGCATGAATTTGCAGACCTTGGTTGACGATACGGTGACACCGGCGCAGCGGCTGCGACCGCGCGGCCGAAAGCGGCAGGATTTTTCAGGTGTGAAGTACCGGTCGCGTACGTCACGGCATTGCCATGCTGTCCCAAGTAAGGAGGCCACCCAGGCAAACCGGACGCTGCTACGGCAACGCGACGCAGCGCAACGCAGCGACATGCATCAAGGTCGCGCGCTGCAACTCCCGATTCCCCAATCCCCAATCCCCGCCACTGAGCTACCCTGACCGGCCCGATCCACCTGCACTGCCATGCCCGTCGACAAGAATCTGCGTGACCTGGAACCCGGCATCCACACCGATCTGGAGGGGCGGCTGACCTACGGCGGCTATCTGCGGCTGGACCAGTTGCTGTCGGCGCAGCAGCCCCTGTCCGAACCGGCGCACCACGACGAGATGCTGTTCATCATCCAGCACCAGACCTCCGAGCTGTGGCTGAAGCTGCTGGCGCACGAGCTGCGCGCGGCGATGGTGCACCTGCAGAACGACCAGGTCTGGCAGTGCCGCAAGGTGCTGGCGCGCAGCAAGCAGGTACTGCGCCAGCTCACCGAACAGTGGTCGGTACTGGAAACGCTGACGCCGAGCGAATACATGGGATTCCGCGATGTGCTGGGCCCCTCGTCCGGCTTCCAGTCGCTGCAATACCGCTATATCGAGTTCCTGCTCGGCAACAAGAACCCGCAGATGCTGCAGGTGTTCGCGTACGACCCGCAGGGGCAGGCGCGGCTGCGCGAGGTGCTGGAAGCGCCCAGCCTGTACGAGGAGTTCCTGCGCTACCTGGCGCGCTTCGGGCATGCGATTCCGCCGCAATACCAGGCGCGCGACTGGACCTGCGCGCATGTGGCCGACGACAGCCTGCGCCCGGTATTCGAGCGCATCTACGAAAACACCGACCGCTACTGGCGCGAGTACTCGCTGTGCGAGGACCTGGTCGATGTGGAAACCCAGTTCCAGCTCTGGCGCTTCCGCCATATGCGCACGGTGATGCGGGTGATCGGCTTCAAGCGCGGCACCGGTGGGTCCAGCGGCGTGGGCTTTCTGCAGCAGGCGCTGGCGCTGACGTTCTTCCCGGAGCTGTTCGACGTGCGCACCTCGGTGGGCGTGGAAGGTCGTGAGCCGGTGGGTGGCGCGCGGTGAGCCTGAAAAGGGCTGAGCGGGTCGCCACGGGCGTCATCCCTGCAGACCGGCCGCCATCAGGCCGGCGAGTCCTGCGAATTTGACGCGTACATGACGTCTAAGTGATCCTCGCGCGTCTCCCGGGGTACGCTCCGGGCACCCAGCCATTACTGAATACGCAAGGGACATTCCATGAGCGTTGACGCTACCGCGCCGACTTCCGCCGCCACCCCGCCGCCGCCGGCACCGCCCGAGT
Source organism: Xanthomonas arboricola pv. juglandis (assembly GCF_001013475.1). GTDB lineage: Bacteria > Pseudomonadota > Gammaproteobacteria > Xanthomonadales > Xanthomonadaceae > Xanthomonas > Xanthomonas arboricola. Next base: position 686,396 of record NZ_JZEF01000002.1, read on the forward strand.
TCCCGACGCTGCTCGGTCATCCCCGGCCGCTGTGGATGCTGTTCATGACCGAATTCTGGGAACGCTTCGCGTTCTACGGCATTCGTTGGGCGCTGACGCTCTATATCGTGGCCCAGTTTTACGAGGGCTCAGGCGCCGGCGAAGCCCCGGCGAATCGACTCTACGGCGCTTATCTGGCACTGGTATATGCCTCGGCGCTGTTTGGTGGATTCGTCGCAGACCGACTCATTGGCTATCAGCGCTCGCTGTTGATCGGTGCAATTGTCATGTCGGTCGGCCTATTCCTGATCGCAGTGCCAAACGAACAAATATTCAAAATTGGCCTGGCGACGATCATCGCCGGCAACGGCCTGTTCAAGCCGAACGTCTCGACCATGGTCGGCAAACTGTATCCGCTGAACGATCCGCGTCGGGATTCAGGATTCACGATCTTCTACATGGGTATCAATGCAGGCGGGTTTCTGGCGCCGATTCTGACCGGTTTGCTTGCAGACAAAATTTTTGGCACCGAGGCGATGCCTGCCTACAAGTACGTCTTCATCGCCTCAGGCGTGGGCATGCTGATCAGTCTTGTCTGGTTCTGGTTGGGACGTCGTCAACTCGGGCCGGTCGGCTTGCCGCCTGTCGGTGGAGAAGGCATGGGCCGAACCCTAGCGGTACTGGTAGGGACACTTGTTGCAATTCCGCTCGCCTATGGCCTGCTGCTGATCGATGCCAGCATCCTTGGTTGGATCCTGACCGTCTTGTTCCTTGCCCTGTGCGGATTGATCCTGTTCGAAGGCATTCGCGAAGGCAAAGTGCACCGCGACCGCGCCATCGCCATGCTGATCGTGTTTGTGTTTAACGTAATGTTCTTCATGTTCTTCGAGCAGGCGGGCAGTTCGTTCAACTTCCTCGCCCAGAACATCGTGGAGCGCGACCTGGGCGGCTGGATGTTCCCGGTGGGTTGGTTCCAATCGGTCAACACGCTGGCCATCCTGGTGCTTGGCCCGGTCTTTGTCTGGCTTTGGGTAGCACTGAAATCGGCCAATCCGTCGATCCCGCGCAAGTTCGGCCTGGGTTTGATTTTCAACGGATTGGCTTTCGCACTGCTGATGTACGCGTTGTCCGCACTTGTGGACGATGCCGGGAAAATTCCCTTCTGGACCTTGTTCATGGTCTACGTCATCCAGACTGTCGGTGAGCTTTGCTTGTCTCCGATCGGTTTGTCGATGACCACAAAGCTGGCGCCCGCCAAAGTCGTTGGCTTGGCCATGGGTGGCTGGTTCCTGTCGACCGCGATTGGCAACAACCTGTCAGGCATCTTCGCTTCTGCGGTCAGCGGCGAGACCGGTATGACCGTGGCCTCTGCACTGAAGGGCTACACTTTTGGGTTCTGGTCGTTGATCGCTGCGGGCGTATTGCTGTTGCTGATTGCCCCATTGGTCAACAAACTGATGCATGGTGTGAAGTGAGGAGAACAGCAATGCCGATCAAACCCACTGTCTGTGGCCTGCTGCTGGCAGGTCTGTTGAGCGCCTGCGGGCAGCCCACCGAGCAACAGGAGGCGCCACGGCCGCTGGATACCTCGATGCAGAAGCCGCCCAGCGCCGATCCCAGCCAGCCGGTGTCCTCGGGCAATACTCCCACCGCGGCGGACATCGCCGCGGCGGCGGCGCTCAATGCGCAGTACGACCCCTCGCGCGATCCGGCCGCCGATCTGGAGACCGCCAAGGTCGAGGCCAAGCGCGGCGGCAAGCGCATCGTGCTCAATGTCGGCAATGCGGCCTGCGAGCCGTGCAAGGCGCTGGACGAACTGATGGGCGGCGATGCGGAGCTGCGCAGCTTCCGCGATGCGCACTTTGTGGTGGTCAAGGTCAATCGCGATGCGGCCAACGAGAATGCCGCGTTCCTGTCGCAGTTCGCCCAGCTCAATGACTATCCGTCGCTGCTGGTGCTGGACAACGACGGCAAGCTGCTGACCACCCAGACCGGCCCGGACCTGCGCAAGGGCGAGGGCTTCGATCGCCGGAAGCTGTTCGACTTCCTCAAGCAGTGGGCGCCGCCGCAGGCCTGATCCGTCGTTGCCGTGGCATGCAAAAACCCCCGCACTGCGGTAATGCTGTTCACTTAGGCGGAGCAGCCTTCCGATCTACCGGATAGCGGGTCTTCGAGATCTTCACCGTCCTTGGCCGGGTAGGCCTTGGACGGTGATCGAGGAACAGGCTCGCGATGCCTGAGCGAAGCTGGGATAAGCGTCTTCCTGTGGCGGAAGCTGGATTGGCTGCGGCCATCACGATGAGTTGCACTGCGATGTACTGGCAAACCGGTTTGAATCGGATGTCCGAAGGCGTTTTGCCAAACGCCTCCGCTGCCTGACCGGCTTCACGTCGAATGATGTTGTAAGCCAGCAGCAACCCCCAGACCTCCTGGTACACCAAGTCGATCTTCTTGCTACGTAAGGTCGTCGCGTTGTGCTGCATCGAGCTTTTGATGTCGCGCAAACTCAGTTCGATTTCCCATCGCTCCTGGTAAAGCAGTGCGACAGACTTGGTGCTGTAAGTGGTGACAGGCAACGAGGTCAGCACCGACTTTCTCTTCCCCTGATGCAGATAGCTCACTTCACGTACGTCCCAGTGCGTGGGAAGCGCTGGATTGCGTTTTCTGGCCTGCGGCGAGACACGCATGCGCAGTAACCGATCATCAGTGCCATAACGCGTGATTTCCTCAGCCACCAGGCCTTTGCGTGCTGGTGTCAGCCAGTGGCGTGCAGTGCCAGTGTTGGCTAGCGAAAGCAACAGATCAGCGCTCCAGAATCCTTTGTCGAACAAGGTGACCGAATGGTCGGGAATGGAGTGTAGAAACGGCTCGCTCAAGCGAATTTCGCTGCGCCGGTACGGACTGAGCTGGGCATTGAGCAAGACATGCGAGCGTACGTTCATCAGTGCAACCAATCGCAGCATGGGAAATGGTGTCTGACGGTCCGTGCTGGTATTACCGGAACCAAAATGTTCGCGCAGTTCTTCAGTGTCTGGCGTCCGCAGCAGCGCGCCATCCACGGCAAAGACCTGCAATCCCTGCCATTCATCGCCTTTGTAGCGTTCGCATCCCCACTGCGCCCCAGTCGTTGCAAACAGGTGGTGGACCGGGTCGGCGCCCAGTCGCGCGCGCGCCTGACTGACACCGCTGCGAGCCAACAGATCTTCTGAGGCCAGCCCTTGTGCGCAGATGTTCAAACGACGTGCGACCTCGTGCACCGGTTCGTCACGGAACAACGCCATGCCCAGGACAAGCCACAACACCTGATCACTGGGAAGACGCCGACGCCGGATGCTGGCCTTGGAAGACAGTTCCAGCGCGCTGGCCACCCACTCCACCGGAATATTCTGCGTAAACGTGCTCAGGTCGGAGAAGTTGAACAGATCGCCAAGGTCGAACAGCTGCTGTTGAAGGGACACAAAAAATCCGATACCAGAGGTCTGATACCAGATTTTCGGTAACTCAATTGCTTAAGTGAACAGCATTACCGCACTGCGGGGGTTTTTTTCAGTCCTTGCCGGCCATGCGCGGCAGCCCGTCCTTGGCAAGCCGGTCGATCAGCTTTTCCAGGACCTGCTGCTCCTCGGCACTGAACACCGACATCAGCCGCTGTTCCATCTCGTTGACCAGTGGGGCAACGGTCTCGTAGACCTGGCGGCCGGCCGGCGACAGTGCCAGCATCGAGCGGCGGCGGTCGTCGCCATGGGTTTCGCGGCGGATGAAGCCGCGCTCCAGCAGGCGCGCCACGGCGCGGCTGACTGCAACTTTATCCATCGCGGTGCGGTCGGAGACCTCGCTGGCCGAGGAACCCGGATACAGCGCCAGGATGGTGATCACCCGCCACTCGGGAATGGCCATGCCGTAACGATCGCCGTAGACCTTGGCGATATTGCTGCTGATGCGGTTGGACAGCACGCTCAGGCGATACGGCAGGAACTGCTCGAGGTTGAGCAGCACAGGATGTGGCGGCGGGGTGGGGGCGTCGAGATCGCTCATGTTGCACTGTGTCTTGATTTTGGTTTCATTTGCAACTACAAACCTTGGGTGGCCTGCGCATTCTCGCGGGTCTTCTGCCACCCCGCATAGCCCTGCGGACGGCCTAGCGTGGAGAAACGACGATGAGCGCACAACCGAGCAGTACCGCAACCCGCCCGAACCTGGGCATGCAGGTCACCACCTTCGACAATCCGATAGGGATCGACGGGTTCGAATTCGTCGAATTCGCCGCGCCCGCCGAGCAGGCGGCGCAGCTGCACGACTATTTCCGCAAGATGGGCTTCAGCGCGGTGCTGCGCCACCGCAGCCGTGCCATTACCGTCTATCGCCAGGGCGGGGTCAACTTCCTGCTCAACGAAGAGCCCGATTCGTTTGCCGCCGATTTCGCCGCCGCGCACGGCCCGAGCGCCTGCGGCTTTGCGATCCGCTTCCGTACCCCGGCCGAGACGGTGCTGCAGACCGTGCTGGGCAACGGCGGCGAAGCGGTGCAGGACAAGGCCGACACCCGCGCCGTGCCGGCCCCGGTGGTCAAGGGCATTGGCGACTGCATGCTGTATCTGGTCGACCGCTACGGCGATGCGGGCAGCATCTACGACGCCGACTACGAGCCGATCGAAGGCGCCGACCAGCACCCGGCCGGCTTCGGGCTGACCTTCATCGACCACCTGACCCACAACCTGTACTTCGGCAACATGCAGCGCTGGTCGGATTATTACGAGCGCCTGTTCAACTTCCGCGAGATCCGCTACTTCGACATCAAGGGCGCCAAGACCGGCCTGGTGTCCAAGGCGATGACCGCCCCGGACGGCATCGTGCGCATCCCGCTCAACGAATCCTCCGACCCCAAGAGCCAGATCAACGAGTATCTGGACGCCTATCACGGCGAAGGCATCCAGCACATCGCCTGCTTCACCGACGACATCTACAGCTCGGTGGAAAAGATGCGCGAGGCCGGCGTGACATTCCTGGACACGCCCGACACCTATTTCGACGTGGTGGACCTGCGCATCCCCGACCACGGCGAGGATGTCGAACGCCTGCGCCGCAACAAGATCCTGATCGATGCCGACGTGGACACCAAGCAGCGCAAGCTGCTGCAGATCTTTACCCAGAACTGCATCGGCCCGATCTTCTTCGAAATCATCCAGCGCAAGGGCAACGAGGGCTTCGGCGAGGGCAATTTCCAGGCGCTGTTCGAGAGCATCGAGCGCGACCAGATGAAGCGTGGGGTGCTTTGAGGGCGGGGATTGGGGGATTGGGATTTGTTGAGGCGGCCTCAGTCGCTACGATGAAGGCTCAAGAGCGTTTGCACTGTCGGGTGCCCCGTACTGGTTGCCTGACAGCACGGACCAATGAAAACGCAAGCGCGCAAAGCCCCTCTCCCGATGGGAGAGGGGTTGGGGTGAGGGTACGGTGGAGCGATGAGACTCAAACCGCCATTGCCCACTGTCACACGCACCCATGCACGCGTATTACGCACAGAAATGACAGACGCAGAACGCAAGCTTTGGCGATGTCTACGCGGCAATCAGCTACACGGCCTCAAGTTCAGACGTCAGCATCCAGTTCCGCCGTACATCGCAGATTTTTGTTGCGTGGAAGTAAGTTTGATTGTTGAACTGGATGGTTCGCAGCATCAGACATCCAGCGATCAGGCAAGGACGCATTGGCTGCAATCGAAGGGCTGGAAAGTGCTGCGGTTCTGGAACAACGATGTGCTGCTTTCGCTGGATGCGGTGGTCGAAGCGATCTGCACGATGGTCGCTACGCCGTACCCTCACCCCAACCCCTCTCCCGCGGGGAGAGGGGCTTAATCCGCCAGGCTTAGCTCTTCTACGTTAGGAAAGCGGCCTGATTCAACTCAATCCCAACCTTCTGCATCCGGGGAGGGAGGGCCAAGATCCGGACGTATGCCATGCATAACAACCAGCACTACATGACCGGTTTCGGCAACGCGTTTGCGACCGAGGCGGTGGCCGGTACCTTGCCGGTGGGGCAGAACTCGCCGCAGCGTGTGGCGCACGGGTTGTATGCCGAACAGTTGTCGGGCACCGCGTTCACCGCGCCACGCAGCGAGAACCGGCGCAGCTGGCTGTACCGCATCCGCCCGGCGGCCGTGCATGGCGCGTTCTCGTTGATCGCGCAGACGCAATTCCACAACGATTTCGGTCGCGGCCCGGTGCCGCCGGATCAACTGCGCTGGAGCCCGTTGCCGCTGCCGTCCACGCCAACCGATTTCGTCGACGGTCTTTACACCATGGCCGGCAATGGCGGGCCGGAGGCGATGTCCGGTGTCGCCGTGCATCTGTATGCGGCCAACGCGTCGATGCACGATCGCTTCTTCTACGATGCCGACGGCGAGCTGTTGCTGGTGCCGCAACTGGGCCGCCTGCGCATCCACAGCGAGCTCGGTGTGCTGGAGCTGGAGCCGCAGCAGATCGGGGTGATACCGCGCGGTGTGCGCTTCCGTGTCGAGCTGCCCGATGGCGAAGCGCGCGGCTATGTCTGCGAAAACTTCGGCGCATTGCTGCGGCTGCCCGACCTGGGGCCGATCGGCTCCAACGGGCTGGCCAATGCGCGCGACTTCGAAACGCCGCATGCGGCCTACGAACAGCGCGAAGGTGCGTTTGAGCTGGTGGCCAAATTCCAGGGCCATCTATGGCGTGCGGACATCGGCCACTCGCCGCTGGACGTGGTGGCCTGGCATGGCAACTACGCGCCGTATCGCTACGATCTGCGCCGCTTCAACACCATCGGTTCGATCAGCTTCGACCATCCGGACCCAAGCATCTTCACCGTGCTGACCTCGCCCAGCGACACGCATGGCACGGCGAACATGGATTTTGCGATCTTCCCGCCCCGCTGGCTGGTGGCGCAGCACACCTTCCGGCCGCCGTGGTTCCATCGCAATGTGGCCAGCGAGTTCATGGGGCTGGTGCACGGCGTCTACGATGCCAAGGCCGACGGCTTCGCGCCCGGTGGTGCCTCGCTGCACAACTGCATGAGCGGGCACGGCCCGGATGCGGCGACCTTCGACAAGGCCTCGCATGCGGACCTGACGCGTCCGGATGTGATCGCCGACACCATGGCCTTCATGTTCGAAACGCGCGCGGTGCTGCGCCCCACGCAGCAGGCATTGCAGGCCGCGCATCGGCAGGGCGACTACCAGCAGTGCTGGTCCGGCTTGCGCGCGGCGTTCCAGTCGCCCGGCTCAGAGGAAGCGCAGTAACTCAGGCAGCTGGGCGAATGTGCTGATCAGGCACTACGGCAGCCAGGGGGCGCAGGTGCCGGATCGAGGGTTCCAGTTGTCCGCTCAAGCCGCCTGCAGCGCATCCGGCAGCAATTCGCCGATCCGGGCACGTACGCGCTCGGCGTAGCTTGCCGAGGTGATCTGCGGCAACGCGCGCAGCGTTTCGGCAATGGCAGCGCCGATGGCGTCTTCGGCGCGTGCGGCCTGCAGTTGCCGATGCAGCGCGGCGGCCACCGGGTCACGTTGCAGCTGCAGGATGTCGAGCAGGTACAGCCGCGCGTTGGTGGCCGCGCGACGGCGCTGGCGCTGCAGGTCTTCTTCGCTCGGTGGTGCCGCTGGCGGCGACACGTGGGTACCGGGCACGCCTGCCGGTGAGGAATCAGACGCCTGGGCAGTGCGTGTCGCACTCCCTGCCTGCGTGCCGAACTCCAGATAGCCCATCGCGCAGAGCGCATGCACCAGCGCGGCGCCGTCGCCGTCGCCGCCCAGCAGCACGGCCAGCGTTGCCAGATCGCGCTGGCCGTCGGCCAGGATCAGCGCGCGTCGCTGCAGCAAGGTGAGTGGACTGCGGTGCGATTGCAGCGCGGTGAGGGCGAGCTCGGTCTTGCGTGGGGTCATGGCGGCGGTCCTGCGAGGCGCCCAGCTTGCCCGCCGCCAATGAAGCGCCGATGACATCGGCACGAGGCAACGCCAGCGCGTTCTGCACATGGTCGCGATGTGGGCTGTGTAGGCTGTGGCGGACCCGTAAGGAATGCATGCATGACCACCAGATTGCTCGGCTTGATGGGCGCATTGCTGTTGCTGACCGGCTGCAACCGTGCCGAGGATGCCACCACGGCCGCGCCCGACGCGGCACCTGCACCGGTGGTAGCCGCCAACGATCAGCCAGCCGGCGAGGTTCCGCCAGCTACTGCGCCGGCCGGCACGTTTCCGCCGCAATTGCGCCAGCAGCCGGCTGCGCTCGCGCGCCTGGATGGGTACGGCGATCTGCGCCTGGGCATGGACGCAGCGCAGGCGCGCGCTGCCTGGGGCGGCGACCTGCGCGGCGAACCGGCGACAGACGGCGGCTGCTATCTGCTACGGCCGCAGTGGGCCGAGGATGCACGCCGCTTCGGTTTCATGTTCGAAGGCGATCGCCTTGTGCGTTATCAGACCAACGAGCTCAAGGAACTCGCCCCGGGCGGCGGCAAGGTCGGCATGACGCTGGCGCAGCTGCGCGCGCTGTATCCGGCAGGTCTGACCGAACAGCCGCACAAATACGTCCCCGGCGCGTTCACCCTGCGCATGGCAGATGCGGCCACCCGGTCCGCATTGGTGTTCGAGACCGATGCCGACGGCAAGGTCACCAGTTGGCGGGTCGGGCAGCCGCCGCAAGTGGATTACGTGGAAGGCTGCGGCTGATCCGTCATCGCCGCCGCTGCGCCGCATCGGCGGTGCAAGCGGCTTCCGGCAGCGCAGCGTGCGCGCGCATATTCGATTGGTAGCATGCGCGTAGAACAACGTGTCGAGCCCATCCGGGCAGCGCGTCTCGAAGCAGCTGCAAAACTCAGTGCGAATCCTTGTCCTGCTCGGCGTGCTGCTCGGCGGTTTCCGCATTTTCGCCCACATCGCCTTGCGTCTGCGGCGTGGGCAGGCCTTCCTTCTTCATCTCGCCGTGGTTGGGCACTTCCGGGCGGTTTTCCATCATCAGCGACAGTGCGGCCTTGGCCATCAGATGGGCGCTGATCGGTGCGGTGATGAACAGGAACACGGTGATCAACAGCTCGCGCGGTTGCGGGTCCACACCCAGGAACAGGTGATAGCCGACCGATGCCAGCAGCACGCAGCCCACCCCCAGTGTGCTGGCCTTCGTCGGCGCATGCAGGCGCTTGAAAAAGTCCGACAGCTTCACCAGGCCGAACGCGCCGATCAGGATGAAGAAGGTGCCGACCAGCAACAGCGCGCTGAGCAGATATTCGGTCAGTGCGATCATTCGACGATGTCCCGACGCAACACGAACTTGCTCAGCACCACGGTGCTGCCGAAGCCCAGCATCGCGATCACCAGCGCAGCCTCGAAGTAGATCGGTGAATCCAGGTACATACCCAGCAGCATCAGCTCGGCGATGGCGGTGATGGACAGGGTATCCAGCGCCAGGATGCGATCGGGCACGCTCGGGCCGCGCAGCAGGCGCCACAGCGCCATCAGCATGGCCAGGCCCACCGCGTGCATGCAGATGACGATGGTCGATTCGATGAACATGTGGCCGGTCATGGAAAGATCTCCATCAGGGGCTTCTCGTAGCGGGTCTTGATCTCGGCGATCAAGGCGTCCGGGTCGTCCAGGTGCAGCACGTGCACTAGCAAATACTTGCGGTCGTCCGAGAGCGCCGCCGACACCGTGCCGGGAGTGAGCGTGATCATGCTGGTCAGCGCAGCAATGCCGTGGATGTTGGCGATATCCAGCGGCACCCAGATGAAACCGGGGTGGATGCGCGACTCCGGGCCGAGCACCTGGCCGGCCACCTTGATGTTGGAGCGCACGATGTCACCGGCGGCCACCAGCAACATGCGCGGCACCGAACGCAGCGAGCCGATGCGGGCGAACTCGCGGTCCAGGCGCGCCGCAAAGATCGGCACCACCCAGCCCAGCAACAAGCCCAGCACCCATTGCTGCGGCCCGAAGCTGTCGCTGAGCAACAGCCAGAAAATGAAGACCGTCACGCTCAGCGACGGCGAGGGCAGCAGCCGGCTGCGCAGCGGCATGCGCGTACTCATGGCTGCCTCCGTTGCGGCGTGGTGGCGCGGACCTGCTCGACGTAGGCGCCGGGGTCGCGCAGCTGCACGCCGGCCGCGTCGGTGTAGCGCATCAACGGGCCGGCACCGGCCGTCATCGCCACCAGCCCGCTCAGCAACAGCAGCGTGGCGGCGGTCTCCACCGGGCGCATGCGCGCACGCCGTTGCGGCTGCAGCTCGGGGACGTCCTGCACCGCTTCGGGCACGCGCCAGAACAGGCGCACGCCGGCACGCGTCAGGCCGATCACCACCAGCAGGCTGCTGCCCAGGATGGCGAACCACACTGGCCCGACCAGGCCTTCGGGCACGTGCTGCAGCAACGCGGCCTTGGCCAGGAAGCCGGACAACGGGGGCAGCCCGGCGACCGCGACCGCGGCGACCATGAACATCGCGCCGGGGATCCCGCGTCGCGGCAGCGGCGCGACCACTTCCTTGCGGTCGCTGGCGCTGCCACGGCGACGCCGGATCAGGTCCGACACCATGAACAACGCCGCGGCCACGAAGCTGCTATGCGGCAGGTAGTACAGGCCCGCACCCAACGCGCCGGCATCGTCCAGCGAGAAGGCGATGAACAACGTCGCCGCCGAGAACACCACCAGATACGACACCATCACCCGTAGCCGCGATGCGGCCATCACCCCGAACGCGGCCATCAGCAGCGTGGCGATGCCCAGCCACAGCAATGCGTGGCGGCCGAAGCCCTGCAGCGCGCCGGCACCGGCGCCGAACCACAGCGCCGACACCCGCAGGGTCGCGTACAGCCCGACCTTGGTCATGATTGCAAACAACGCCGCCACCGCCGCCGGCGCGCGCGAATAGGTCTCCGGCAGCCACAGGTACAGCGGCAGCAACGCGGCCTTGCTGCAGAACACCAGCAGCAACAGGCCCAGGCTGGCCTTGGCCAGCGGCAGGTCCTGCGCCGGCAACGCGGCGATGCGTTGCGACAGCTCGGCCATGTTCAAGGTGCCGAACACGCCGAACAGCAGGCCCAGCGCGATCAGGAACAGGGTCGACGCGCACACGTTGAACACCACGTAATGCAGGCCCACACGCATCTGCAGCCCGCGCCCGCCGCTGAGCAGCAGGCCGTAGGAGGCGATCAGCATCACTTCGAAGAACACGAACAGGTTGAAGATGTCGCCGGTCAGGAACGCACCGTTCAAGCCCATCAACTGGAACTGGAACAGCGCATGGAAATGCGGCGCGCGCCGGTCCCAGCCGGCGCAGGCATGCAGCAGGCAGGCCGCGCCCAGGATCAGGGTGGTCAACAGCATCCACGCCGACAGGCGGTCGCCCATCAGCACGATGCCGATGCGCGCCGGCCAGTCGCCGAGCAGGTACACCAGCACCTGGCCTTCGGCGGCGCGAGTGAACAAGGCGATGACCGATGCGGCCAGCAAGGCCATGCTTGCCCATGCCACCGTGCGCTGCACGCGCGGCCCATAGCGCCGATGTTCGACGAACAGCGACGCCGACGCGCCCAGCATCGGGATCAGGATCGGCAGGATCAGCAGATGGTTCATCGCCGGGCCTCGCGCGTGTCCACGCCGGTGGTGGCGTCTTCATGCGCATCCACATGATCGCTGCCGTTGTCGCTGCGGCTGCGGATCGCCAGCACCAGGCTCACCGCGGTCATCGCGAAGGCGATCACGATCGCGGTCAGCACCAGCGCCTGCGGCAACGGGTCGGTGTAGTGCATCAGGTCGGCGGGCACGCCCTCGCGCAGCACCGGCGCCTGGCCGCTGCGCAGCCGCCCACCGGCGAAGATCAGCAGGTTGGTCGCGTACGACAGGAAGGTCATCCCCAGGATCACGTCGAAGCTGCGTGCGCGCAGCAACAGGTAGATCGCCAATGCGGTGAGGACGCCGATCGCGCTTGCCACTGCCAATTCCATCAATGCTGCTCCGCGGTGCGTGTCGAACGTTGGGTAGGGTCGATCTCGCCGCGCTGCGAGCTGCGCGTGCGCGAGGGTTTGATCGTGCCCATCATCGACAGCATCAACATCGCCGCACCGAACACCACCAGATACACGCCGACATCGAAGCCCAGCGCGCTGGCCAGTTCCAGATCGCCCAGCAGCGGCAACGGAATCTCCAGATGCCCGCTGCTCAGGAACGGCATGCCGAACACCAGTGCACCGGCACCGCTAACCAGCGCGCACAGCAGGCCGATGCCGATCAGGCGGATGTAGTCGAAGCCGAAGCGCGATTCCACCGACACGGTGCCCTGGATCACGTACTGCATCAGCAACGGCACCGCCAGCACCAGCCCGGCGATGAAGCCGCCACCAGGCGCGTTATGGCCGCGCAGGAACAGGAACAAGGACACCGTCAGCGTCAGCGGGAACATGATCTGCGCCAGATCGGCCGGCACCGGCAACTTGATCGGCGGGCCGGGCATGCTGCGCTCCGGCGCCATCCGGGAGCGCCGCAGCAGCGCGTGCACCACCAGCCCGGCGATCGCGAACACGGTGATCTCGCCGAAGGTATCGAAGCCGCGGAAATCCACCAGGATCACGTTGACCACGTTGCGCCCGTAGGCTTCCGGCAGCGCACGCTGCAGCAGCTCGCCGGCGACCGTGTGGCTGGGCTGGGTCATCAAGGTATAGGCCAATGCGGCAAGCCCGGCACCACCGACGACGGCGATGCCGGCATCGCGGAGCTTGCGCAGGCGCGCGGGCTCGGGCAGCGAGCGCTCGGGCAGGTAATTCATCGCCAGCAGCATCAGCACCAGCGTGACCATCTCCACCAGCAACTGGGTCAACGCAAGATCCGGTGCCGACAGGAACACGAAGGTCATGCTGACCGCCAGGCCGGTGCCACCCAGCACCAGCACCGCGAGCAGGCGCTGCTTGTACAGGAACAGGCTGCCCAGGGCGCAGGCGATCATCAGCAGCCAGATCGTCCAGCCCAGCAGCGGCAGCGGGGTGGGCGCCGGCCAGGCCGGCAATCCGCCGCCCTGCAGGAACGGCACCAGCGCCACCACGACAGCGCTCAGCACCAGCAGCATCAGCATGCGTTGCAGGTTGCCGTTGGTGACCGCATCGGTCATGCGCACGGTACCGGCGAACAGCGCGCGCAGGTTCCAGTTGAACAGCGCCTTGCCGGGCGAGCGGTTCTGGATCGCGTACATGTCCAGCGTGCGGCGCAGCGCCATGTACAACAGGGTGCCGCCCACCATGCCGGCGATGCTCATCGCCAGCGGCCAGTTCCAGCCATGCCACAGCGCCAGGCTGTAGTCGGGCAGGCGCTCGCCCAGGATGGCGCTGGCACCGGCGCGCAGCACCGGCGCGATGGTCCAGGCCGGCACGATGCCCACGGCCACGCAGATCAGCACCAGCACATCCACCGGAATCCGCATCCAGCGCGGCGGCTCGTGCGGGGTCGTGTCCAGGTCGCGTGGGCCCTGGCCGAAGAAGGTGTCGTGCACGAAGCGCAGGCTGTAGGCCACCCCGAGCAGGCCGGCCAGCAGCGCGGCGATGCTGGCCAATACCCGCATCGTCTGCGGCGCATCGGTTTCCAGCGCCACGGCAAAAAACATTTCCTTGGACAAAAAGCCGTTGAGCAGCGGAACGCCGGCCATCGCCAGCGAGGCGGTGATCGCCAGCACGCTGGTGACCGGCATCAGGCGGCGCAGGTTTCCCAGCTTGCGCATGTCGCGCGTGCCGGTCTCGTGGTCGATGATGCCGGCGGCCATGAATAGCGAGGCCTTGAACACCGCGTGGTTGAGGATGTGGAACACGCCTGCCACCACCGCCATCGGCGTGGACAGGCCGAACAGCATGGTGATCAGGCCCAGATGCGAGATGGTCGAGTAGGCCAGCACGCCCTTGAGATCGTGCTGGAAGATCGCGTGCCATGCGCCGAGCAACAGCGTGATCGCAGCGATGCTGGTGACCGTGTAGAAGAACAGGTCGGTGCCGGCCAGGGCAGGATGCAGGCGCGCCAGCAGGAACACGCCGGCCTTCACCATCGTGGCCGAGTGCAGGTACGCCGATACCGGCGTCGGCGCCGCCATCGCGTGCGGCAGCCAGAAGTGGAACGGGAACTGCGCGCTCTTGGTGAAGATGCCCAGCAGCACCAGCCCCAATGCATAGGGATACAGCGGACTGGCGCGAATCAGATCGCCGGCCGCCAGCACCGCATCCAGCTGAAAACTGCCGACGATGCGGCCGATCATCAGGATGCCGCCGAGCAGGGCCAGGCCGCCACCGGCCGTCAGCACGAAGGCCATGCGCGCGCCTTCGCGCGCGTCCTTGCGGTGCGACCAGAAGCCGATCAACAGGAACGAGCTGATGCTGGTGAGCTCCCAGAACACCATCAGCAACAGCAGGTTGCCCGACAGCACCATGCCGAGCATCGCGCCCATGAACAGCATGAGATAGGCGAAAAAGCGCGATGCGCTGTCGCGTGCACTCAGGTAGTAATGCGCATACATCACCACCAGCGCACCGATGCCCAGCACCAGTAACGCGAACATCCACGCCAGGCCATCGAGCCGCAACGAGAACATCAGGCCGATCTGTGGCAACCATGCGTACTGGCTGCCGATCACCTCACCGCGCAACACGGCCGGTGTGAGCGTCGCCAGGATGACCAGCCCGCCCAACGGCGCGGCCGCAGCCGACCACGCAGTGATCGAACGGGAGGTGCGCCAGAGCAGCGCAGTAGCGGCCGCCATCACAAATGGCAGCGCGAGCAGGATTTCCAGCGAGAAAGGCATGCAGGGAACACAAGATTCGCGAGCAGGCCAGAGAGCTTAACAAACCGTTGACTGACGCCAGCGTCAACGCCGTGGCCGCGCACCTGCGCAAATCGCCGCCGGATCGGCGTCGCGCCGCTGCCTGTCACTCGCTATGCTGGGATCACCCAGACTGCATCCGAGCCCTGTGACAGCTGCCGATCCCGCTCCGTCCACTGCCGTTTCTGCGCCGCGCGCCCTGGTGTTCGGCGGCAGCGGTCAGATCGGCGAACGCCTGCTGACACGGCTGCTCGGCCGCGGCTGGCAGGTGACGGCCTGGTCGCGCCAGCCACGTGCCGCCCGCACCGGGCTGATCTGGCGGCAGGGCGATCTGGCCATGCCGGCTGCCGCGGGCGAGGCATTCGAGGTGATCTTCAGCTGCGGTCCGCTGGACCATTTCGCCCGCTGGTATGCCGAAAATCCGGTGCGGGCTCCGCGCATCGTGGCGTTCGGTTCCACCAGTCTGGAGGTCAAGGAACACTCGATCGACGCGGCCGAGCGCGATGTCGCGCAGCGCCTGGCAAATGCCGAACAGGCGCTGTTTTCCGCAGCCCAGGCGCGTGGCGCCGCGGCGACGGTGCTGCGCCCGACGCTGGTCTACGGTGCCGGGCGCGACCGCACGCTCACCCAGATCGCCGGGCTGGCGCAGCGCACCGGCGCCTTCGTGCTGCCGGCCAACGCGACCGGGTTGCGCCAGCCGGTGCATGTGGACGATCTGGCCAGCGCCGCGCTGGCGGTGGTCACCCAGCCGGCGACGCAGCAACGCAGTTATGCCGTCGGCGGCGGCGAAGTGCTGGCCTATACGCAGATGGTGGAGCGCGTGCTGGCGGCGCTGCCGCGACCGGCGCGGCTGTATCAGGTCCCGCCCGGACTGTTCGGCCTTGCCCTGACCGCTGCGCAGCGGCTGGGGCGCCTGCGTGGCATCAATGCGGCCGCATTGCAGCGCATGCGCGATGACTTGGTGTTCGATCTGGAACCGGCGCGTCGCGACTTCGGTTATGCGCCGCGCGCCTTTCGTCCCCTGCCCGAAGAACTCGGCATCGGCGAGTGAGGCTCGTCCGGGCGGATGTGCTTCGAAGACCTGCACGGCGTGCGGTCCGCTAGCTCTGCTGTGCAGGGGGATGCGGCATGACCGTTGGCCGCTGCAGCGCTTGGGCGTAATCCGCTGCTTTCAGGTCATGACCACGTCGGCGACCGGCTGCGTTCTTGCAGTCACTCGCGCTCAGTACCGCCAACCCAATTGACGATAGAGCTTGGCCAGTACCCAGATCGGCCCGATCAGCAGATAGGTCAGGTCGGTCAGGAAGCTCGGCTTGCGGCCTTCGATCCGGTGGCCGACGAACTGCGCGACGCAGGCCAGCACGAACACCGTCAGCGCCGTGGCGAACAGCCCGGTGAGCCCGAGTCTGCCTTCGAGCAACCGGCACAGGCAGCCGAAGAAAAAGAAGATCCCCAGCATGCCCAGCCCGAGCGGACGCGATAGGCGGTTGTAGTACGACCAGGCCGCGAACATCGACAACGCCGCCCACACGCCGCTGCTGAACCAGGTGCCGCCAACCGGGATGCACCACAGCAGGGCCACCACCGACCACAGGATCGCCGGCACCGCCAGCACGTGGATCTGCTGATTGGCGGTGTTGCGGTGATCGTCGGCGTAGTTGGCGAAATAGCGGTCGATCGGTCGCGCGGTCTTGGTGCGTTCGGTCATGTTCCCTCCCAGGAATGACCCAAGCATACGCGCGCGGATGGCACTGTGGCAGTCGTGCTCCCTGCCACGCGCAGTGCGCGTGGCAGGGGCCGGCGTGCATCAGTTGACCGACACGGCGCTCCACGCTGCGGCAACCGCGCGGTACTGTGTGGATGTGCTGCCGTACAGATCGGTGGCCGCGCTCAACGTGGCCCTGCGTGCGGCCGCGTAGTTGGTCGAGGAGGTCATGTAGACCGTCAACGCGCGGTACCAGATGCGGCTGGCCGCCGCCCGGCCGATCGCCGTCAATGCCGTATTGCCGTTGCAGACCAGCCCGGCCGGCGTCACGTTCCAGCTGGTGCCCGACCCGAAGCCGCTCGGCACCACCGCGCCTTCGGCCAGCAGATAGTAGAAATGGTTGGCCACGCCCGAGCTGTAGTGCACGTTGAGCGAGCCCAGGCTGCTGCTGTAGCAATCGGGCGAATCGCCATCCAGGCTGGGCTTGAACATGTAGCGCAAGGCCAGCGTCCCGCTGCTGTTGCCCGGGATGATCTTCTCGCCGATCAGGTAATTGCCCGGCTGCGCGCTGTTGTTGGCGGAGTACTCCACCATCGCGCCCATGATGTCGGACGTGGCTTCGTTCAGGCCGCCCGACTCGCCCGAATACACCAGGCGCGCGGTGCGGCTGGTCACGCCATGGGTCATCTCGTGGCCGGCCACATCCACCGACACCAGCGGCGTGAACGTGCTGCCGTCGCCATCGCCGAAGGTCATGCAGAAGCAGCTGTCCTGCCAGAACGCGTTGTTGTAGCGGCTACCGTAATGCACGCGGCTGCGCGCACCGACACCGTCGTTGGCGATGCCGCTGCGCGCATGGGTGGTGCGGAAATAGTCCCAGGTCAACGCCACGCCGTAATGCGCATCCACCGCCGCGGTCACCGTATCGCTGTTGGCGCCGCTGCCCCAGGCGTTGTCGGCATCGGTGACCAGCGTGCCGTTGCCGGAGGTGCTGTTGCGCATGTTGTAGGTGGCGCCGCTGCCGCGGCTCAGATCGGTCAACTCGTAACCGCTGCTGCAACGCGTCGTCGCCAACGCCACGCTGCCTGCATACAGCGAACGCCCGGTGCCGGCCGCACTGGTGCCACCCGCGCAGGCGGTGTGCACCGTGTCCCAGGATTCGAGAATGCGTTGATTGACTGCATCGACGATGTAGTGCATTTCGGTCGGCGTCTGATCGGGCTTGATGCCGCTGTAGATCACTTCATAGACCAGCCGCGGTGCGCCCTGGCGCGCATACAAGGCCAGACTTGCGCGCGGCGCGGCATCGGGTGCCAGATCGAACTGCGTACCGGCCGCGCGTATTGCCGTGTCCGCATCGATGCCCGGCACGATGCTCGGGCGCACGCTGGTGTCCATGCTCTGGCTCAACTGACGCATCACTCCGCGCCGCGAATGCACCACCACATCGCCGCCGATCACCGGCAGGCCCTGATACGTGCGATCAAAGCGCACATGCTCGCTGCCGTCGGCATCGACAATGCTGTCGCGCGCGACAAACGCATCGGCCGTTGCACGATTGGCCAGCGCCGCAGCGTGATTGCCCAACAAGGATTGCGCGCGCGCTACCGCGGCATCGGCGGAAAGATCCGCAGCAGTGGCGACAGCAGACAACGATAGCGCGCAGCAGATCGCTGCGCCCAGGACATGAACTCGCATGACGACTCTCTCCCCGAAAACGTGCAATGCAAAGATCGGCGGCGATACACATCACGGCCGATCGCGACTGGCAACAGGTGCCAGCAGATAAACTTGCACAGTCCCTGACAGCACAGTAGTAAAAGTTACAGATGTGTTGCGTTCTGTGCGCCGCGCCGCTTTGCGGTGTGGAGGGCATCGCAGAGCAGCAGGAGTGTCGCTGCGTGTGCGACATCGCCAGCGCGGTAGGCATGCCGTCTTGTCACAATCTGGAGGGTGCGCCAACCTCCAGTGGCGCACAACCCGCTGGCAACGACAGGCAATCCGCGCAGGTGTGTGCAGTCAGACGTGGCCGCGGCGACGCTCTCGGCGCTACTGTCGAAACCAGACAGGCACAAAAAACCGGCCAGACATCTGGCCGGTTTTTCTTGCTGCGGCGTTGAACCGTCAGCGGCCGCCGATCGCAACCCGCTGCTGCTCATCCTGCGCGCGCTGCTGCGAAGCCTGGCCAGCCAGCAGTTGCGCACTGGTCTGCTCCAGCGTGGGAGCTGGCTGGTTCAGATCCACCGCCGCACGGAAGCCCGGCGTGGTGCCCATGACAAATGCCTTGCCATCCTGCACGGTGACGTTCTGCAGCTTGTCTGCGGAATCGATACCGTTCTGCTTGGCCTGCAGGGTGACGTGGGCCGCGGTCTCGTTGGAGATCATGCTGGGCAGCTTGCTGCGGATCGCGTTGTGCAAGGCATGGTCCGGATGCGAGGCATCGTCGAGCGACGGCCCCTTGGGTGCAGCAACCGGCGTCTGCACTGCCTGTGCCTGGGCCGGTTTTGCGGACAACGCGGCCTGCGTGTTGCGCCCCACCACGCCATCGGGCTGCAGCCCGTGCTGCTTCTGGAACGCAATCACCGCCTCACGCGTGTTATCGCCAAAGCGGCCATCCTCGGCAAGCCGGTTGCCCTGCGCATCGCGCACGCCGAGACGGTTGAGGTCCTGCTGCAGCTTGCCGACATCGCCACCTTGCTCGCCATGCCGCAGCGTGCCATTGCCACCCGCTGCCGCCGGCTGGGAGTGGCGCGCGCCGGACTCCTGCTGATGGCCCTGATTCCAGAATGTCTCCGGACTGGTCAGCTTGCCGTTGGCATCGCGCAGCTGGTAATGCACATGCTGCGCGTACTGGTTGTTACCGTTCGGGCCGCGTCCACCCATTGTGCCGATGGCATCGCCGGCGGACAGCGTCTGACCTTCCTTCACCTTGAGTGCGTCCAGGTGCAGGATCTCGTGCGAGTTACCCTGTGCATCGCGAATCTTGACGGTGCCGTAGTTGCCGCCCGCGAAAGTGACGGTTCCGGCGACCGGCGAATGCACCGTCGGGTGCTGCATGTTGCGGCCTGTCTGGCCACCCTGGTAGTTGAAGTCGGTACCGCCGTGCGGCCCGTGGCTGCCGCGGTGCTCGCCATAATGACCGGTGATATGCGGGTCGGTACTGCCTTGACCGGGCAGCATGCGTTCCATCGTTTGCTGGAAATTGCTGCGAGCGCCATGGCTGGGCTCGGCCGGGTGCATTGCTGGTGCCGGCCGGTCCACGGCATTGCCCTGCGTCTGGGCGAGACGCTGTTCGACAAACTGGGTGTAGTTGTCCAGATGAGGGGCAATCTCGCGCCGCGACAGAGCAAGGCCGCCATAATCCTTGCTGGGACCATCGTGGTGATATTTGTAGATGTAGTCCTCGCCCTCACCGCGGCTGCGCGCAAGATCGCGGTTATCGATGAAATGTTGCACCAAGGCCTGCGACTGCGTTTGCACGTCGAAGCGGTTGGACGCGTTGACGCCGTAATGCGCGCCGGTGCGGTCGATGAACTGACCCAGGCCCGAGGCAGACGTTGTGCCCGCAGCAGCATCAGGATTGAAGCCTGATTCAACTCGGGCGATGGCAAGGACGTAAGCGGTCTCGCGCGATGAAAGCCCGGCATCCCGCGAGGCATCGATAAGACTATCGATTACCCGTGATTGGGTTTGTGGACTGGCATCGCCCCAGCGACGCGATTCGCCATGCAATCGGCCATCTCCGCTGTCGATGGGCTCGCGGTAATGGCTCCAGGCTTTGATCCGGTCACTGCTGTATGCAGCGCCGCGTGGTTGAAGCATTTCGGTATAAATCGTGGTGTCGGTCATATCGTGCGTTCCTTTCTATGAGACAGATTCTTCCTTGTAACGGGTGCTGCTCCATGTACTGCGTACTGCGTTGGCCGTGCACCGCTATCGGTG
The DNA here is from genome assembly GCF_001013475.1 of Xanthomonas arboricola pv. juglandis. Classification (GTDB taxonomy): domain Bacteria; phylum Pseudomonadota; class Gammaproteobacteria; order Xanthomonadales; family Xanthomonadaceae; genus Xanthomonas; species Xanthomonas arboricola. Next base: position 706,821 of record NZ_JZEF01000002.1, read on the forward strand.
CACGGGCATCCTTTGCTCAGGGCTGGAAAGGCACCAGTTCCGGGTGCTTCAGTCCCAGCTCTTCGAGCTTGTGTTCGTACTCATCGTTATTCGGGCTCTGCTGGCCGTCCTGTGTATGCAGCGGTGGTGTCGCGTGATTCAGTAACTGACCCTTGATGTCATACAAAAAGAACCATTCGCAAAATTCGCAGCCGTAAGGAAGCTCGCCGTACTGGACGACAAAATACGTGCTTCCTTTTGCGTCTTCCGCGCAACCCAGGCCCACTGCGGTGTAGTCCGCCATCTCTGGAGGCGCTGCCACTTCCTGGCGCTGGCCATCACGCTCCATTTCCAGGTGGGTTTTGGTGGAACCGCCGCTCTCGGATGGCAACGCGCTCAAGTGCAGGCGCACGCCGGAGCATTCCTTGATCATGTCGTTCCGTCCTTGTGTATCTGCTTCTGTCGAAGCCGGGGATTGGGTAGTGGCAGGTTGCGTACTGGGCGCGCTGGTGGTGGCAGCTGCGGGCCCTGGCTTGTCACCGCATGCGGCAAGCACCAGGCTCAGGCCGAGCGCAGGTAGGACGGAGATGAAGCGTCGCATCAGGTCGCCTCTTTGACGGTTTGAGTTGTAGGTGAGGATAGCCAAGCAGGCAGAACCTGCTTCCAGCGCCCACCGACGTTTACAAAGACTGGTCGTCCACCTTGACCAGCATCCAGCAAGGGCGCTGGGCGAAGTGGTAGACCTGCTGATCGCCGGTGTCCGGTGTGCGGACCAGTACCTGGCGGCCATCGGCCTCTTCGGAAATCGTGACCTCGCGGCCGCCGTTGCGGGCTGCCTCCAGGTTCGGGATGACGGGCCATTCGACTTTGGCCAGCGGAACCGTGCGGGTGACCGGGGCGGGCTCGGGCTGTGCGTCCGGGTCGAGCTGGATCATCGTCAGCGGATCGGCGGTGGCCTTTTCCTGTACTGCAATGTCTGCACTGAAGCTTTTCAGAAACGCAGAGAAGTCGGCGCTGGGGCAGGTTGTTGCCTGCGCAGGCGTTGCCGGAACAGTGGCGGGTGCCGAGGCTGCAGGTGCTGCATTCGCGGCAGGCGTCGCTGCGCCGGCGGGCTCTGCTTGCGGCTTGCAGGCGACCAGCGCCAGGCTCAGTGCGAAAGCGTGCAGGGACGTTCGGAAAAGGGCCAAGGGATCCTCCTGATCATTGCGGGGCAACTGGAACGCGGGCGGGATGGTATACGCGCGCTGCTTGCCAATATGTGAAGGCTCGCGGAGTCGTGGGTTGCGCAAACTGGCCGGCATGCGGCAGGCCAATACCCTCGCAGAACAAGCAGCCTGACGGTGTCCCTGGTTCGGGTGAGTCCATCGCCGTTGATTGTTGTCAGCAAAGCGCAGGTTATCTCGATCGAGCCTGCGCAAAGATCATGATGATTTGATTATGGTTTGGCCGGGGATTTATCCGGTGTGGCGCGGCTGACTATATTCCGTTTGAAAATACATCGAGCGCATCCGCACCCACCCATCCCTGCGCGCAGTCGCCGACATACTGGCCCGGCGCGGCGGCATGGCAGCTCTCGCCAGTGGCGCTCTTTAAGCGTTGGATCGGCCTGTCGCCATATGTTCCGCATGCCGGGTTGTTCTTGCATCCGGCGACGCTGTCTGCAGGAATCGCAATGACGTAGTAATAAAGCGGATTCTGTCCGGCGCGGCCGATCGCTTGAATGCAGACGAGCTGGCCCTGCGCCAGCCTGGCTCTGGCGACCGCACGACTGCCAGTGGTCGGCACCGCATCAAGCGCATCCACCCCGTTTGCCTGCGCCACGCCAGCAAACAGGCCCGCATCGCCACATGCAGGCGAGAGCTCGACGTCGTAGAAATCGCCGGCGTCGACATTTCCGGCCGTGCAGCCTTTTGCCATATTCGCATCGGCACACTGCACGCCGCTTGCCTGTAACAACGTCGCGGGCCGGTCATTGACGGAAGCGCCAGCAGAAGCCGGCGCATGTGCTGATGCAGACGCCGATGCCGTCGATGTGACTGGCGGTGCGACAGGGGGTGCCGATTCGCCGGCGCTGCACGCGCTTACTGCAAGCAGCCCGGGCAGCAGTGCGTTGCGTAACGCCGGCAATCTGCGGAACGAACAATAAGAGAGTGCCATTGCGACTTCCTTGGGCAACAGACCGCGTCAGGTGCGTCCTTCAGCGCTCAATAAAGAGCGCTGCCCGCCATTGTTGTTTTAATACAGCCTCAAAGCCCCGGGAGCGGGGCCTTGGAGATCAATCGACCGAAATGCCCGCCAACCGCTGCAATGCTTCGGCATATTTCGCACGCGTGCGCTCGATCACCTCTGCCGGCAGGCTTGGGCCGGGTGCGGTCTTGCCCCAGTCCAGGGTTTCCAGATAATCGCGCACGAACTGCTTGTCGTAGCTGGGCGGGCTGGTGCCGAGTTCGTATTGGTCGGCCGGCCAGTAGCGCGAGGAGTCCGGGGTCAGCATCTCGTCCATGATGTACAGGCGGCCATCGGCATCGGTGCCGAATTCGAACTTGGTGTCGGCCAGCAGAATGCCGCGTTCGGCGGCAAAATCCGCCGCGAAGCGGTAAATGCGCAAGGTGGCATCGCGCACGCGCTCGGCAAGCTCTGCGCCCACCGTCTTGACCATCGCATCGAAGTCGATATTTTCGTCATGGTCGCCCACGGCGGCCTTGGTGGATGGGGTAAAGATTGGTTCGGGCAGTTTCTCGGCCTGGCGCAGGCCGTCGGGCAGTTCGATGCCGCTGATCTTGCCGGTGCGCTGGTAATCCTTCCAGCCGCTGCCGATCAGGTAGCCGCGTGCGATCGCTTCCACCGGCACCGGCTTGAGCTTGCGGGTGACCACTGCGCGCTTGGCGTACAGCGCCGGGTCCACACCGTCGGGCAGCACCTGCTCCACGCGGATATCGACCAGATGGTTGGGCATCAGATGGTCGGTCTTGTGGAACCAGAAGTTGGAGACCTGGCACAGCATCTCGCCCTTGCCGGGGATCGGGTCGGGCAGCACCACGTCGAACGCGGACAGACGGTCGGTGGCCACCATCAGCAGATAGTCGCCCGGGGGCGCATCGGCGGGCAGGCGCTCGCGGGGAATGTCGAAGACATCGCGGACCTTGCCACGGTGACGCAACGGCAGGCCGGGCAGATCGGATTGCAACAGCGTGGTCGACACAGGCACTCCTAAGGACGTCGCAATGACGCTGTCCCCGGGACCCGGCGGGCCCGCGGGTGGGCAGCGGGCCGCGTAGTGTACGGCGCTTCGGCGCGCGCCGCTGGATTTATTGGAGCCGCCCCGGCGGCCGGCGTGCATGCCGCGTCAGCCAGGCCGGGCGGGCGTTCGGGTAAGATCGCCAGCCCGCCTTCCCGCCCCCGATCGCCCATGTCCTGGTACGGAAAACTGCTCGGCGCACTGGCCGGCGCCCTGCTGTTCCGCGGCGCGCCGGTACTCGGGCTGATGATCGGCCTGGCGATCGGGCATGCGGTGGACGCCGGCTGGTTCAAGCGCCGCGCCGACAACCCGTACGAAGCGCTGGGACTGGAGCCGGACGCCACCACCGCCGAGATCGACCTGGCCTACCGCCGGCTGATGTCGCGCTACCACCCCGACAAGGTGGCCAACGCCGAGCCGGAAGCACGCCGCCAGGCGGAGAAGAAGGCCAGCCAGATCAATGCGGCCTACGATCGGATCCAGCGCCTGCGCAAACGCTGATCCAGCCTGACGCTTCGGTATCAGTGCCAGACGGAACAGCGGTCCGCACCCGAACCGGCATTGGCGCCACCAGTAAAAACGCCCGACCCATGACAGGTCAGGCGCGGTCACTCGGACGTCAAGCACTCAGAAGCGATAGGTCGCCGTCAGGCGCACCGCATTCGACGAAAAGTCGGTATCGCTGCGGCGCAGATCGGTGCCGGCCGGGTTGACGCGCAGGAACGGGTTGGTCGCCGGCGCAGTGCCCGGCCCGACCCGCACGCGGGTGTCTTCGTCCTGCAGGCGGGTGAACAGGTATTCCACCCCGACCGAGACGTTGTCGCTCAGGCGGCGCTGCAGGCCCAGGCCGGCCTGGTAGCCGTCGGCGCTGTCGCCGCCGCTGCTGGTGAAGCTGTTGGCGGTGTTGCTGCTGGAGAATCTGTGGTCGAACTCGCCGCGTGCCACGCCGGCGGTGAAATAGGCCAGAAAGTCGCCCTGCGCGCCAAAGGCATAACCGATACGGCCGCGCAGTGCGGCGGTGCGGTTGAGCTGGCGGGTGAAGGTGTAGAACGCCGGGGTGGTGCTGAAGGCGCTGACGCTGTCGCGCAGGTCGTTGCGGGTGTACTCGGCGACCACGCCGTAGACCCAGTTGCCGGCCTGCCAGTCGTAGCCCAGCCGCGCACCGTATTCGGCGCCACCCTTGTCCTTGCTGCAGCCGCTGGCCGGAGTGCGCCCGGCCGCCGCGCCGCCGCAGAACCCGGGCGAGAAGGCATCGGCACCGGTCGGGGTGCTGACCTGGTCGCCGTCGCGGCCGTCCAGGTTGGTGTCGAAGCCGAAGCGGCCGCCGGAAACGCCACTGACGTCGGCACCGCCGACATTGGCGCCGATCGAGAAACCTGACCAGTCGGCCGGGCCGGTCTGGGCCCAGGCGGACGGGGCGAGGGCCATCAAAACGAGCGCAGCGGAGGCGAGCGGGGTGGTCTTCATGCGGTGTCCTTGGCGAAGAGGCGCGGTGCGCCGGTTCAGGTGCATACGCAGCCTGGACCGCTGCGGATGCACTGGCTTTGCGCGCCTGCGACAATGTGTGTCCCGTTCCTTGACGAGCTGCCCATGCAACCGACGGCGATTGCCCCGTCCATCCTGTCCGCCGATTTCGCCCGTCTGGGCGAGGAAGTGAACAACGTCCTGAAGGCCGGCGCCGACTGGGTGCACTTCGACGTGATGGACAACCATTACGTGCCCAACCTCACCATCGGCCCGATGGTGTGCCAGGCGCTGCGCAAGCACGGCATCACCGCGCCGATCGACGTGCACCTGATGGTCGAGCCGGTGGACCGCATCGTGCCGGACTTCGCCGAGGCCGGCGCCACCACCATCAGCTTCCATCCCGAAGCCAGCCGCCATGTGCACCGCACGATCCAGCTGATCAAGTCGCACGGCTGCCAGGCCGGCCTGGTGCTCAACCCGGCCACCCCGGTGGACATTCTGGACTGGGTGCTGCCCGAGCTGGACCTGGTGCTGGTGATGTCGGTCAATCCCGGCTTCGGCGGGCAGGCGTTCATTCCCTCGGCGCTGGACAAGCTGCGCGCCATCCGCAGCAGGATCGACGCGCTGGGCAAGCCGATCCGGCTGGAGATCGATGGCGGGGTCAAGGCCGATAACATCGGCGCGATCGCTGCCGCCGGTGCCGACACCTTCGTCGCCGGCTCGGCGATCTTCAACGCGCCCGACTATGCGCAGGTGATCGCGCAGATGCGCGCGGCGGTGGACGCGGTGCGATGAGCGCGCCTGTGCTGCAGATCCGCGCCGCCACGCCCGACGATGTGGTGCTGCTGCATGAGCTGATCACCGCACTGGCGGTGTACGAACGCGAGCCCGATGCGGTCAAGGCCAGCCCGCAGGACCTGCGCGCCAGCCTGTTCGGCGAGGGCGCCACCGCGCATGCGCTGATCTGCGAGCAGGACGGCCAGGCGCTGGGATTTGCGGTGTATTTCTTCAATTACTCGACCTGGCTCGGCCGCAACGGGCTGTATCTGGAAGACCTGTTCGTGCGCCCGCAGGCGCGCGGGCAGGGCGCCGGCCTGGCACTGCTGCGGCACCTGGCCCGGTTGGCCGTGCAGCGTGGCTGCGGGCGTTTCGAATGGTCGGTGCTGAACTGGAACCAGCCGGCCATCGACTTCTATCAGGCGGCCGGTGCGCGTCCGATGGACGGCTGGACCGTCTACCGGCTCGACGGCGAGCGCCTGGCCGCGTTCGCCGCCGGCGCCTGAGCGCGGCCTGCGCGCCGCCGCGGCACGCAAAGAGAAGGCCGCCCCCATGGGAGCGGCCTTCGAGAAAATTGGAGGCTGATCCTGCCTCCGCCCGTCGTCCCTGCTATGGCCTTCCACTCTCCGGGTTCTCGGTGACATGCCGATGACAGCCCGGCGACATTGCGTATTCACGATGCGCGCAGCGGGCCGCTGCTAGCCTGCGTCCACCACCCCCACAGCATTGGCAGCGTGCATGGCCGCGTCCCACTGGCGTCTGATCCTCAACGGCAAGTCCACCGACAATCTGGACCTGCGTGAGGCGGTGGGAACGCTGCGCAAGCGCGGCATCCAGCTCGAGGTGCGTGTCACCTGGGAAGACGGCGATGCCGAGCGCTATGTCGGCGAAGCGGTTGCCGACGGCGCCCACACCGTGATCGCGGCCGGGGGCGACGGCACCTTGAGCGAAGTGGCCGCCGCGCTGGCGCATCACACCGCCGACGCCGCCACGCTGCCATCGCTGGGCCTGGTGCCGCTGGGCACCGCCAACGACTTCGCCACCGCCGCCAACCTGCCGATCGAACCGCTCGCTGCGTTGACGCTGATCGCCGAGCGCCCCGCCGAGCCGATCGACCTGCTGCGCATCGACGCCGAACACGGCCCGCACTGGTGCGCCAACGTCGCCAGCGGCGGGTTCGGCACCCAGGTCACCGTCGAAACCGACGAAGGCCTGAAGAAGATGCTCGGTGGCCTGGCGTATCTGATCACCGGCATGTCGCGGCTGGGCCGCATCGACCCGATCAGCGCCCGCTTCAGCGGCCCGGATTTCAACTGGGAAGGCGAGTTCATCGCGCTTGGCCTGGGCAACGGGCGACAGGCCGGCGGCGGCCAGGCGCTGTGCCCGGAGGCCCTGATCGACGATGGCCTACTCGACGTCACCATCGTGCCCGCGCTCAACGGCGAAGTGGCCGCCACTCTCGGCATCCTGGTCACCGGCGGCAAACAGGCCGCGCTGGAACGTGTCGCCGTGCGCGCGCGGCTGCCGTGGCTGGAGATCGTCGCCCATCAGCCGCTGACCTTGAACCTGGATGGCGAGCCGGAGACCTCGCTGCATTTCCGCATCGAATGCGTGCCGGCGCGGTTGCGGATGCATTTGCCGGTGGAGTGCCCGTTGCGGAGCGTTTGAGGGCGGGGAATCGGGAATCGGGATTGGGGAATCGGTAGAGCGGGGGCTGGTTGTACGGCGGCTAGGCTGGCCGGATCGGCTTCGCAATTTGTGCGGCTTTCGCCTCGCGCCTGCTGCCCTGGCGCGGCAGTTGCGCTACAGTAGTGACGTGTCCCGCTTGACGACTCCACGCTCCTTCTCTTCCGCTCGCCGCTGGTGGCGATGGTGGCCCGTTGCCGTCGTCCGCCCCGCCACAGAGTCCCGGAAGGAAAGTCGTCTTGATCACTGCAGAGCAGTTCCAGCGCCAGGCCGCTGAAGGTCACACCCGTATCCCCGTCGTCCGCGAAGTGCTGTCCGACCTGGACACGCCGCTGTCGGTCTATCTGAAGCTCGCCGACGGCCCCTACACCTATCTGTTCGAATCGGTCGAAGGTGGCGAACGCTTCGGGCGCTATTCCATCATCGGCCTGCCGGCGCGGCGCGTGTACAGCTTCCGCGGGCATACGCTGGAAGTCGGCGAGCACGGCGAAGTGCTGGAAACCCGCGAGGTCGCCGACCCGCTGGCCGAAGTGGACGCCTTGCGCGCCGAGCATTCGGTACCGCAGCTCGACGGCCTGCCCGGCTTCACCGGCGGCCTGGTCGGCTGGTTCGGCTTCGAGTGCATCCAGTACATCGAACCGCGCCTGGGCAGCGGCGACAAACCCGATGAGCTGGGCACGCCGGACATCCTGCTGATGCTGTCCGAAGAGCTGGCGGTGTTCGACAACCTCAAGGATCGGCTATACCTGATCGTGCACGCCGACCCGCGCCAGCCGCAGGCCTATGTGCGCGCCAACCGGCGCCTGGACGAACTGGCGCACCGGCTGCGTCAGGGCGGCGCCGGGTATCCGCAGGCGCAGATTTCCGACGCGATCGACGAGTCGGACTTCCACTCCTCGTTTACCCGCGAGGAGTATCACGCAGTGGTGCGCAAGGCGCAGGAATACGTGCGCGCCGGCGACATCTTCCAGGTGGTGCCGTCGCAGCGCCTGCGCGTGCCGTTCCGTGCGCGTCCGGTGGATGTGTATCGCGCGCTGCGCGCGCTCAATCCCTCGCCGTACATGTATTTTCTCGATGTGGGCGGCACGCAGGTGGTCGGCTCCTCGCCGGAAATCCTGGCGCGCCTGCGCGATGGCGTGGTCACCGTGCGCCCGATCGCCGGCACCCGGCCGCGCGGTGCCACGCCCGAGCTGGACAAGGCGCTGGAAGTCGAACTGCTGGCCGACCCGAAAGAGCGCGCCGAGCACGTGATGCTGATCGATCTCGGTCGTAACGATGTCGGCCGCGTGGCCGAACCGGGCACGGTCAAGGTGGGCGAGCAGTTCGTGATTGAGCGCTATAGCCACGTCATGCACATCGTCAGCGAGGTCACCGGCACACTCAAGGCCGGCCTGAACTACAGCGATGTGCTGCGTGCGACCTTCCCGGCCGGCACCGTCAGCGGCGCGCCGAAGATCCGCGCGCTGGAGATCATCCGTGAGCTGGAGCCGGTCAAGCGCAACGTCTATTCCGGCGCGGTCGGTTACATCGGCTGGCACGGCGATGCCGACACCGCCATCGCGATCCGCACGGCGGTGATCCAGGACGGGTATCTGTACGTGCAGGCCGGCGGCGGCGTGGTCTACGACTCCGACCCGGATCTGGAATGGCAGGAGACCATGAACAAGGGCCGCGCGCTGTTCCGTGCGGTCGCGCAGGCGGCCAAGGGGCTGTGATGGACGGGCAGGGCAACGCTGCGTGCATCAGCTTCCGCAACGATTACAGCGAGGGCGCGCATCCACGCTTGCTGCAAGCCTTGGCGCAGGCCAGTGCCGAGCAGAACGCCGGCTACGGCACCGATCGCCATACCGCGCGTGCGGCTGCGCTGATCCGCCGCGCAGTCGCGCAGGCGCAGGCTGAGGTGCATCTGCTGGTCGGCGGCACCCAGACCAACCTGACCGCGATCGCGGCGTTCCTACGTCCGCATCAGGCGGTGATCGCGGTGGAAGCGGGGCACATCGCCACGCACGAAACCGGCGCCATCGAAGCAACCGGCCACAAAGTGCTGACCGTGCCCGCGTTGCACGACAAGCTGACCCCGGCGCTGATCCAGCCATTGCTGGATGTGCACGGCAACGAGCACATGGTGCAACCGCGCCTGGTCTACATCTCCAACAGCACCGAGAGCGGCACCATCTACAGCCGTGCCGAGCTCGAGGCGCTGTCGCGTTTCTGCCGCGCGCACGATCTGCTGCTGTATCTGGATGGCGCACGCCTGGGCGCCGCGCTGACCGCCGACGGCAACGATCTGGATCTGCCCACCATTGCTGCGTTGACCGATGCGTTCTACATCGGCGGCACCAAGAACGGCGCATTGCTCGGCGAAGCGCTGGTCATCGTCACTCCTGCCTTGCAGGCCGACTTCCGCTACCTGAGCAAGCAACGCGGCGCGTTGCTGGCCAAGGGCATGCTGCTGGGGTCGCAGTTTGCCACTCTGTTCGAAGATGGCCTGTTCTTCGAGCTGGCCGCGCACGCCAATGCAATGGCGCAGCGCCTGCGCGCGGGATTGCTGGCCGCTGGCGCGCAGTTCACCAGCGACTCGCCAACCAACCAGCAGTTCATCGCCGTCAGCGCGCAGCAGGCCGCGCAGCTGGCGCAAGGCTACGACTTCGAGCGCTGGGAAGTGCGCGCCGATGGCAGTCAGGTGATCCGCTTCGTGACCTCGTGGGCGACCAAGTCCGCGTCGGTCGACCGGCTCTGCGCGGACTTCGCAGCGCTCAGTCATTCGGCCATGCATCCATAACCACTTCTCTCATCAAGGAAGAACTCGATGAAGCGAGTTGCCCTCTGGATTTTCGCAAGCCTGTTGATGCTGCCGCTCGCCGCGACAGCGCAGGTCAACAGCCTGCCGTCACAGCCGCATTTGTTGGTGAAAGGCCAGGCTTATCGCACGGTTGACCTGGACCGTTTCATCGTTGATCTCAAGGTCAGCAACACCGATCTGCAGCCTGACCTGGCGCGCAAATTCGTCGAGGAGCGCGCCCGATCGGTGTTGGACGGCCTGCGACGCAACCACGTGCTGATGGATTCGCTCTATGCCTCGTCGCTGTCGATCTCCCCGCAGTCGCGCTACGAAAATGGCAAGTCGGTGTTCCAGGGGACCCGCGTGGAGCGCAAGATCCGCGGCACCTTCTCGTCCCTGAAGGACGTGCGCGCCTTTCTGGGCGGCCTGGAGGCCAACGAGAATGTCCAGGTGTTGTCGATGCAGAGTGCATACGCCGATGCGGCCAAGCTGCGCGCCGAACTCAAACGCGAAGCCGCAACGCAATCGCGGGAATCCGCCCAAGGGCTGGCCAGCGCCTACGGCGTGCGGCTGACCGGGATCTACAGCATCTCCGATGTGGCGCCCAGTTTTGCCTACGGCGTCGAAGCCGGCACCTGGTCGGCGCCTGCAGCGCCAACGCCCAGCTCCGTGGTTTCGCCGCCCTCGCCACCGGCACCCCCACCGCCGCCGCCGCCGCCACCTGGTTCAGATGGCAAGGTGCAAGGCCTCGGCGAAAGCCTGCTGACCGGCACGATCACCTACACCGAAAACATCTATGCGGTCTTCCTGATCGCGCAATGAGTCACTGCCGTGCGGGTTGTCAGCGAGGAGGGCATCCATGGCATGGGGGAGCGCCTGCCCACCAGGGCACGCGAACTGTAGGTCGCGCACGCCGGGCGCAGTCACGTTCGGGCTGGTGACAGCACGGGTTTTCAGCTGCCGAGCGGACCGAGCTCGCGGACCAGATCAAGCAACAGGCGCAAGCCAGTAGGCAGTTGCCGTCGGCTCGAGTAGTAAAGATGAAAGCCGGGGCCAGGGCTGGCCCAGTCTTCCAGCACGAGCCGGGCGGTGCCCGCGGCAAGTAACGGAGCCAGCACTGGCTCGGGCGCATAGACCAATCCTGCTCCGCCGGTGAGGAGGGCCAGGGCCAGCCTGGTGTCGTCAATCGTCATGGTTCCGGGCACGTCGACAGTCAGGAGTTCGCTGCCTTTCTCGAGCTCCCAGCGATAGATGCGGTCATTGCCCAGCCGGATGCGCACGCACCGATGATGGTGAAGGTCGAGCGGATGCTGCGGTATGCCATGGCGTGCGAGGTAGGTGGGCGCCCCGGCGACCACCCATCGGATGTCCGGCGATAGCCGCTGGGCAATCATTTCTTCCGGGACGGTTCCACCGTAGCGAATCCCGGCATCAAAGCCTCCCTCGACGATGTCGATCATTCGATTGGTCGAAACAATATCCACTTCCACCTTGGGATAGCGTTCCGCAAAGATCGGCAGCACCGGACCGAGCAGGAGCGGCACTGCATCGTTGATGACATTGAGCCGGATACGGCCGGCGGGCGAGTTCCTGTGCTGGTTCAGCAGCTCAATGGCCTCGCCGATGGCTCCAAACGGCCCAGATATCGCCTGTAGCAGCTGTTCGCCGGCCGCTGTCAGCGTGACGCTGCGGCTGGTGCGATGAAGCAGCCTCACTGCCAGACGCGTTTCCAGGCCCTTGATGGCATGGCTCAGTGCTGAAGAACTCACCCCAAGCTCTGTGGCAGCACGGCTAAAGCTCAGATGCCGCGCAATGGTCAGGAAATAGACAAAGTCGGCCAGGTCTGCGCGATTAAGATTCATCTGTCTTCATCGGAAGTGTGCTGTGTAGTGCTGAAGATGATTCGGGCGCCAGATTCACGACTACTTGTGTGACTGAGTCTCGTCAAACAAGAGCCCAGCTCGCGGCTGTTCTTTGGTTGCAACCGCGTACATGGCCCAGACGCCAGGTTCGACTTTCATGGATGCGCGCATCTCTGCGGTCGCGCTACGGTTCATTCCTCTTTCCACTTCTCAAGCTCCGCGGCGAGCAGGTCGATTGCCAGGCGCGATCGCAGCGGCAAATACTGCATGGCTGGCCACACCGCGCTGCATTCCATGACCGTGCTTGGCCGATCTCCCCAGATTTCTACAAGCTCCCCACGTTGCATCCGTTCCCGAACGAGCCAGTAGGGGAGCCACGCCAGCCCCATGCCTTCTGTTGCTGCGGCTGCAATCACCTCCAGATCGTTGAGGCGCATGCGTGAGCTGACTGCAACGTCGACGAGCTGCCCCTGGGCATTTGGAAGACGCCAGACAAGGCCATGACCATTGCGCCAGTATGGAAGCAATGCATGGTCTGCCAGATCCTCAAGCGTGCGCGGCTCCCCATGTGCCGCCAGGTAGTCCTGGGAGACACATAGAACCTTGCGTTGACTTAGCAGGCGGCGAGAGCGCAACGACGAGCCGTTTGCTACCACTCCATTACGCACCGCCAGATCGAAGCCCTCTGCAATGAGATCCACACTGCGATCACTCAGGTGCAGTTCGAGCTCGAGCTTGGGATGCTGCCGTGCATACGAGCGTAATATAGGCGCCACGCAATGCCGGCCGAACAGGACGGGCAGGGTGACGCGGAGCTTGCCGGCCACTTCCCGTTGGCCGTTCTCCAGCATGACTTCTCCAACCCGCAACTCTTCTATTGCGCGAAGGCAGCGTTCGTAATACTGCTGGCCGTCTTCGGTCAGGCATTGTGATCTGGTGGTTCGCTGAAAGAGCTGAACGCCGAGCCGGTCCTCCAAACGCGCTATCGCCTTTCCCACTGCTGAGCGCGTGAGTGAGAGCCGCTGGCCTGCCTTGGCGAAGCCTCCGGCCTCAACGACCTCGACGAACAACTGCACACCATCAAACCTGTTTCGCACGTGATGGTCCTTGTGTTCGCAGCTTTCGAAGCAAGCTGGGTGAGGTAGGAATGATGACCATGGCAGGCCCTGGCCACTCCGTACGGGCGATGGGAAAAAAAGCGTGTCTTACTGCATCGTTCTTCATTGGGTCGCTTGGTGACTTGGCGATTGGCTCACTTCAGGAGTGCATTGTTCTCCGGCCCACGTCGTCGCTGCTCCGCAGAAACTTCGATGGATCTTACGCGAGGTCTCAGCCGTTGCCATTGTAGAAAATGCGGATGCATGCCCTGGAAAAATGGCCACCAATGCCAGCTTGGCTTCTACTTTATAGTCCTGCAGGTACGTCTCGAATGCAGCGGCGGCAGATGCGTAACGCGTACTTGACTCGTTCATTTGCGTTCGAAGAAGCATTGCCGCATCCACATAATTGACAGGCAGGAAGATGCTGATTTCCATCGTGTACGACAGCGGTTTTGGCCATACCACCCGGGTTGCCGAGGCCGTGGCAAGCGGCGCCGGGCAGGTCGACGATGTCGATGTCCGGTTGATTGCAGTGGCTGATGAGATGATCGACTGGATAGCGCTTGAAGCAAGTGATGCGATCGTTTTTGGATCGCCTACTTACAACGGAATGATCAGCGCGAGGTTGAAGAAGTTCTTTGAAGACTCGACCAAGGCGGCATGGACGGGCATGAAGTGGCGCGACAAGGTCGCGGCAGGCTTCACCAACTCTGGTGCGCAGCACGGCGACAAGCTCAATTCGCTTGTCTCGATGGCGTTGTTTGCCGCGCAGCACGGGATGATCTGGGTGGGCCTGGATCTGATGCCGGGGAACAGTAGCAGCAGCGGAGGAGTCGACGACCTCAATCGTCTCGGGAGTTGGCTGGGTGTGATGACGCAGTCCAACAACGACCAAGCTCCAGAGCTGGCTCCGCCTGCCAGTGATCTCAGAACCGCAGAGTATCTGGGTCGCCGTGTTGCTGAAACGACCCGCCGCTTTTGCAGCACTTGAACCGTCTTACCCCAACCAAGGACATTGACCATGAGATTGCTTTGCCTTGATATTCCGCAGCCGGGCGCAACCCTGGAAAAGTACCAGCCGCATATGATGGAAGAGGTCCGGCATAGTTGGCAGCACTACAAGGACGGCGTCATCCGTGACATCTACTTCCGACAGGATCGCCCCGGTGTCGTGATCATCGCTGAGGCGGATTCGGTGGCAGCTGCGAAATCCGCGCTTGCCGAGTTCCCTCTGGCCAAAGTCGGCCTGATTGATTGGGACGTGATCCCGTTCGGGCCTTTCGTCAACTGGGAAGTTCTCTTTGCGGCGGGCGGTCACTGACAGTTGCTGCGCTGTCATTGACAGGGACTCAGTCAAGAATCAAGGACGGCGAAAGAACGTCTCACGCGGTCAAGTCGATACGCTGCGTTTGTCACCAGCCATTCGATCCGTGGCGATAGTGGCGAGCCAACAGGCTTCGCACTTGATCTGTTGGCAAGTACGCTGGTGAAACGCGGCGCGCTGCACCAGCCAGCGGCCAATTGGCCCGAAAAGATCGTCATTGATGGTCGCCTTATCACTGGCCAGAATCCGTTCTCGGCACGCGCGGTCGGCGAGGTGGTGGTCAAGCAACTCAAGGCAAACGATTGAGTGCTTTTCCGGTTGATGGTGCATGGAGCATCAAGCGCATGGCGCGTGGCCTTGCATGTGCGAGGCCACGCGCTTGCTCAACGCAGACGGTCGAACGTTTCCAGATCACCGCCAATCTTTCAGCACAAGCGTCAACCTTCAACGGCGATCACGGAGTCAGTTGCAAGGTCGAACTATGCGCGGCTGTTCATGCGGTCGAACATTGCTTCTCCCAACTCGCGCGTCTTAGCGGAGATGCCGACCAGAACCTCGTCCTTGCCCGCTTCAAGCTGCACGAATGCTTCATCGACGAACTCTTCTGCGCTGACCATCATGTTGTTGGAGACACCTCCACTGCGCTTGTTGCCACCCAAACCCGTATCGACGATAGGGGGCGCGATCTCGATCACACGGACCCTGGTGTCCCGCAATTGATGCCGCAGACTGAGCGTAAACGAATGGATTGCGGCCTTGGTGGCGCAGTAAACCGGGACATCGGCCATCGGCGAAAACGCCAGGCCGGAGCTGACATTGAAGATGTAGGCGTTGGGCTGCCGTTGCAGCAAAGGCAGCAGACGGCTTATCAGATGGATTGGCGCAGTGAAGTTGATAGCCACCTCTTGCTCGAGGGTGTCCATCCCGGGGTCGGCCGTAAAGTCGCGATGGACCTGGATGCCCGCATTGTTGACGATGGCGTTGAGGGTGGGATGCTCATCCTGCAGCCACTGTGTCAGTGCGTCGCGGCTGGTTGGATCTGCCACATCGCAGACGCGCGTGATCACGCCGGGGACTTCAGCCTTTGCCTGCGCAAGAGAGGATGCAGTGCGACCGCAGATGATGACCTGGTCGCCGTCGGCGGCAAAGTGCCTTGCCAGGGCAAGACCGATTCCCGTCGCGCCGCCAGTGATGAGGATAGTGTTGTGTGTGAGCTTCATCGTCTTGGATCCTTCGCAAAGAAATGTAGAAGGTATGTCGACGATGAACCAGGCATCAGCGGCCACACCTTCGCTACCGGCATGCCGGGGCTGAGGTGTCGCGGATACCCTGAAGCGGGAGGAGTTGCCATTCACTTGAACGGCGACCGGGCTACCATCCGGTCAGCACTCTTTCGACAGCCGCTTTCTACCATGGCGCTTCTTTCGCTACAACTGCTGTCCTCTTGCGGCATTCAACAACCGAGGGGTGAAGGAATGCGTTGCATGAGGGCGACTGCTTCGTTCCACTTGAGTCGCAGCTGCAGTTTGCGTATCAACGAGCAGGCATTCCAGAGCGTCTGTTCGACCGCTAAGCGAGGATGCGTCGACACCGGAAGCCGCTAAAGCATGTCTTTGGAAAAATGTCCGCACAGAAACTCGACGAACGCGGTCACCTTGGGGCTTACAAGGCGACGTGAGGCATGCAGCACCCAGCCTTCGAGCGGCGGTGCCTGCACGACGCCCCATTCGGCGACCCTGCCGCTGGCGATGTCTTCAGCCACGGCGGAGCGCGGCACCACGGCTGCACCGGCACCAGCCAGCACCGCGTTTCTGATCAGGAGTGGCGTCGAGTACCAGAGCACCGGCTTGGGGAGATAGGTGCACAGGTGCCCGTCTTTATCGACGACCTTCCACGCAGGAATGACCTTGCGGCCAATGCGTGTGATGACCTGGAGTTCTATACCGGAAGCAGCCGCTTCGCCGGCTTGAGGGCGGCTCAAGTCCGGCGGAGCGACAAGCACCAATTGGTCATCGAGAAAACGCCGGCCAACCAGCTTGTCGTCCGTCGGTGGGTTGAAGCGAATCACGATGTCGTAACCGTCTTCCACCAGGTCGACCAGGCGGTCTTCCGCAGTCACCTCCAGCTGCACATCCGGATGCGCGCGCAGGAAGGCTGCGCCGATGCGCCCCATGGCGATATGCGAAAACAGCAGCGGCGCACTGATGCGTAGCACACCGCGTGGCCGGCCGATGCCTGATTTCAACTCCTCAACCACCTGGGCGATTTCGCCGAAGGGGTCGAATGTTCTCGCATGTAGAACTTCGCCTTCCGGCGTGAGCCGTAGCTTGTGGCCGCCCCGCTCAACCAGGCGTACGCCAAGGCTCTCTTCAAGCGAACGTACTCGACGAGACAAGGTGGCCTTGGGTTGCCCACTGGCACGGCTTGCGCTTCCGAAGCCTCCGTGGATTACGACAAGATTGAAGTCTGCGAGGGCTGCGATATCCAAGGGGTGTTCCATTTGCAAGACATCATGTCCAGGTATTCGGGACTATGCGCTGGGTTTGGGCGGGCAAACAATGGCGGCGTCGACAGGCTCCCGGGGTTCACCGGTGCACTCAGCTCACGGTGCCCTTCGGGGTGTCACTTCATTCACTCACGTCTTCAAGGAATGCTCGCATGAAAGCAGTACGTTTCCACGCCTATGGTGGCTCCGAGGTCCTCAAGATCGAAGAGATCGATAAGCCGGTGCCGGGTCCGGGTCAGGTTCGCATCCGGGTCAGGGCGGCCGCAGTCAATCCGATCGACTGGAAACTGCGTGCCGGATACATGCATGCAATGATGCCGCTTGCGTTTCCCGCAGGAAGCGGGTGCGAGGCCTCGGGCGTGATCGATGCGGTTGGCGACGGCGTCCCGGCCGAACTGCTGGGCAGGAGCGTGTTTGGCAAAGGCAACGCTACGATGGCGGAATACGCCATCCTGGATGAGTGGGCTGCCAAGCCTGACGCACTGACATTCGAGGAAGCAGCTGGCCTCTCGGTCGCCGCCGAAACGGCTGCACGCATCATCGATCAGGTGGGCGTCAAGCCCGGGGAGACGTTATTGGTCAGCGGTGCCGCCGGCGGCGTGGGTTCTGCCGCACTCCAGCTCGCGCGTGGTGCCGGTATCCGCACCATCGGCACGGCGAGCGAGCCAAAGCATGACTATCTACGTTCGTTGGGAGCGATCCCGACCACCTACGGCCCGGGTCTTTCGCAACGTGTTGCCGAACTCGCACCAGCAGGGGTACATGCCGCGCTCGATGTGGTCGATTCTGGAATGATTCCGGAGTTGGTGGTGATCACCGGTAGCCCGTCGAAGGTGGTGTCGATCTCCGATCTCACTGCACCGCAGTACGGGGCGAAGACCTCCTTTGAGCCGATGGACAAGGAGAGTGCGACCAAGGTGCTGGAGCAGGTCGCAGCGCTGTGTGTCGCGGGAGCTTTTACATTGCCGGTCGCGCAGACATTTCAACTGCAGGATCTTGCAGCGGCGCATGACCTGAGTGCCCAGGGTCATGTCACCGGACGGCTCGTTGTGACCTTCGGCTGAGCTTGAGCCTTGCAGCAGCGCAGCAACGCGCTGCATTTTTCGCCCGTGTGCCGGCCAGGCCTTGATCCCGTAGCGATGCAGGCCTGGCCAGCTGCCGCCGGAAGTACAGGCGCGCTCCGCATTTCGCCGTGGCTTTGTCAGCATTTGAATGGCCACGCCACTAGGAGCAGACGATGATAGATCTCTACTATTGGCCCACTCCAAACGGCCACAAGGTCACCGTGTTCCTGGAAGAGGCCGGTCTGGACTACACGCTCAAGCCGGTCAACATCGGCAAGGGCGACCAGTTCACGCCTGAGTTCCTGCGGATTTCGCCCAACAACAAGATGCCGGTGATTGTCGATCACGCTCCGGCCGATGGCGGTGCGCCACTGAGCGTTTTCGAGTCTGGTGCGATCCTGCTGTATCTTGCCGAGAAGACCGGCTGGTTCCTGCCTGCGGACACACGCGGCCGCCTTGTCGCGCTGGAGTGGTTGTTCTGGCAGGTGGGCGGCCTTGGTCCGATGAGCGGGCAGATGGCGCACTTCAGTGTCTATGCGCAGGAGACCATTCCCTATGCCATCGATCGCTACAAGGCCGAGGTGCGTCGACTGCATCGTGTGCTCGACCAGCGCCTGGCAGAGCACAGCTTCGTCGCTGGCGCCGAGTACGGCATTGCCGACATGGCGAGCTATCCCTGGTTCGAGGTCTACGGCGACCTGAAGCCCGATTACGACGCGTTTCCGCATCTGCGGCGCTGGCAGGGCGCCATTGCCGCACGCCCGGCAGTGCAACGTGCTTATGCGCTCAAGGAGCAGGTCAACCCGAATGCCGGAAAGCCGCTCAGTGACGAGGAGCGCCAACACATGTTTGGCAGACGCTGAGAAATGCTCCCTCAGGGCCCGGGTAATGTGGCAGCGTTCTACGATGGTTGTCTGCGGTCCTGCCCCTGATGCCCAGACGCGATAAGTGATTGCTGAGAAATTCTCATAAGCGCATCCCGGCCTGGCCAGCGTCGGCGCTCCTGGGGTTTGGTACAACAACTGGCCATGTGCTCGTGTGCGCATCCTCAACCGTATTGGCAACTGAGCCGTCTGTTGGGCAGGAAACGACAGCACGCGATTGCACTGCCCGATACGCAGCTCTCGACGGCTGCGCTGGAGATACGCTCAATGAAGTTCGACACGCCGGCAGACCTCACTCCCATCGACCAACTCACCGTCGTCGGCAAGCCCGTGGACCGTATCGAAGGCCCGCTCAAGGTGACGGGCAGCGCGCCTTACGCCTACGAGTGGCACGACAACCTGCAGGAGCTGGCGTATGGCTACATCGTCGGCGCTGCAATCGCCAAGGGGCGCATTGCGCACATCGACACCACCGCCGCTGCGAAAGCTGCCGGCGTGCTGCATGTGCTCACCTACAAGAACACCCAGGCTCTGGGCACCGGCGAGTTCTACGTACAACGTTTCCTGGCCGCGCCCGAGGTCGAGCATTATCACCAGCCCGTTGCGGTGGTGGTGGCCGACACCTTCGAGCAAGCGCGTGCGGCCGCTGCGCTGGTGCGCGTGGACTATGTGCGTGAAACCGGCCGCTACGATCTGGCGCAACAGCTGGACAGCGCGCCGATCGCACAGCAGGCACCGTTTGGCGGTCCACCGCAAACCGCGGTAGGCGACTTCGACGCGGCCTTTGCGGCCGCGCCGGTCAAGGTCGATGCCCGCTACACCACGCCGGACCAGGCGCACGCGATGATGGAGCCACATGCCAGCATCGCCAGCTGGCAGGGCGATCAGCTCACCTGCCGCACCTCGATCCAGCAGATGAACTGGGGCCGGCGCGATCTGGGCAAGATCCTCGGCATTCCCAAACACCACATTCGTTTGCTCTCGCCGTATATCGGCGGCGGCTTCGGGGGCAAGGGCACGGTCCAGTCGGATCTGGTCATGGCCGCACTCGCTGCCAAGGCGATCGGCAGGCCGGTCAAGGTGGCGCTGCAACGCCCGCTGATGTTCAACAGCACCATCCATCGGCCGGCGACGATCCAGCGGATCCGGCTGGGCGCCACACGCGATGGGCGGCTCACCGCCATTGGCCACGAAAGCTGGTCCGGCAATCTGCCCGGCGGGCGTACCGAGCCCACCACGCTCTCGACCCGCGTGCTGTACGCAGGTGCGAACAGGATGACCCAGGTGCGTCTTGCCGTACTCGACCTTGCCGAAGGCAATGCGATGCGCGCGCCCGGCGAGGCGCCCGGCTTGATGGCGCTGGAAATCGCCATGGACGAGCTGGCAGAACGGCTCGCCCTGGATCCGGTTGCGCTGCGCATCCTCAACGACACCCAGGTGGATCCGGAGAACCCGGGCAAGCCGTTTTCCACGCGCGCGTTCGTCGACTGCCTGCAGGAAGGTGCCGAACGCTTCGGTTGGAGCCAACGGCTGGCGCGGCCGGCAAGCGTGCGCGAGGGGCAGTGGCTGATCGGCATGGGCATGGCCGCTGCGGTGCGTGGTGCGCCGATTTCCAAGGCGGGTGCGCGTGCGCGGCTGGATCGCACCGGCAAGGTGACCATCGAGACCGACATGACCGACATCGGCACGGGCAGCTACACCATCGTGGCGCAGACCGCTGCGGAGATGCTGGGCGTGCCACTGCATCAGGTCGTCGTCCACCTGGGCGATTCCAGCTTTCCGGAGACGCCGGGGTCGGGCGGTCAGCAGGGCGCGGCCTCGGTCACCGCTGGCGTGTATGCAGCGTGCGTCGCCTTGCGCCAGGCGATCGCCCAGCGGCTTGGCATGCCGGTGGACGCGGCGCAGTTTGCCGATGGCATGGTGACCGCCGGCACGCGCCGCGTGCCCTTGCGCCAGGCGGCAGCGCAGCACGACATCGTGGTCGAGGATGCGATGGAGTTCGCTGGCCTGAAGGAGCGCTACGCCCAGCAGACCTTCGGCGCGCATTTTGCGCAAGTGGCCGTCAACGGCTACACCGGCGAGATCCGCGTGCGGCGCCTGCTGGCGGTGTGTGCGGCCGGCCGCATTCTCAACCCGAAGACTGCCAGAAGCCAGATCATCGGCGGCATGGTGATGGGCGTCGGCGCCGCGCTGATGGAAGAGATGGCAGTGGATCGCCGGCTGGGCTTTTTCGTCAATCACGATCTGGCCGGCTATGAAGTCCCAGTGCATGCCGACATTCCGCATCTGGAAGCGCATTTCATCGACGAGGTCGACCCCACCATGTCGCCGCTCAAGGCCAAGGGCGTCGGCGAATTGGGGTTGACTGGTGTGGCACCGGCCATCGCCAATGCCATCTACAACGCCACCGGCATCCGTGTGCGCGAGTACCCGATCACGCTGGACAAACTGCTGGCGCAGCTCCCGCTTCCATCGGAATGAGCGGGGTTGCGGCCGGGCATCAGCCGGCTTCAACGGGCAGGTGCCACTGCCCTGGTGAAGAACGCGGTCGACATGTATACCTGGCTTCATGGCCTGGCATTCGCTCCGGGCAGGATGATCCGCATTCGCTCGAACTGATCACGCCATGCGCGCTCCGGTCGCGTTGATCGGCCCCCCCGAGCTGATGTCGGGTGAGGATGTCGCCCATGTGCGTTTCCTGCGCTTTTTTCGCCAAAATAGTTCATCGGTGCGTGCGTCGCGTAGCAGGAGTGGCACCATTTGTGCTCGCCGCATGAGACATGCCCGTGTGACCGTATGAGCATGTACTCATATGCAGCTGCTCTGTCACTGCTATGTCACTGCGAGGCCGCACATGTCGCTCAACACGCTTTCGACCGGGAGTGCCGCCGGTCTGTTTCTACCTCTGACGGATGACGCGTCGTCGTCGGAGGCACCCGGATCCGATTCGGCCATGAACGACTCCGATCTATTGCTGGCGATGGACAACCTGTTTTTGCAGCAGATTTATAATCTGATTGCCGCCACCTACGGCAACACGCCAATCAGTGAATCAGGCAGCGACGTTCCGGGGTTGGGCACGCCTTCAGCGGACGATGTGCAAGCCGGCCAGCCGATCGAGAAACGCACGTCCTGGCCGAGCCCATCGACCCCGTTCGATGCCAAGGACATCAAGGGATCCAGACTACCGCCTGCGGTGGATGGCTCATCGGTGACATGGGACGGCGGCACGCTCACCGCATCGGAGCTCCAGATTGTTTCCACACTCAATCAGCACAAGGACAAGATGCCGCTTGAGTTCGCAAAACTCGACGACACGATCAATGACCCGTCCACGCCCGCCGATCTGAAGAGCGCGCTGCAAGGCTTGCAGAAAGATCCGCGCCTGTTCTTTGCCCTCGGCTCGCAGGGCGACGGCAAATGCGGCGGCAAGATCAAGGCCGAGGACTTGTGGGATTTCGCCGACCACCATCAACAGGTCACTGACCTGGGCGGCAAGAATGCCGAGTTCAATCCCAAAAACATCAAGGGAGCGACACCGCCGCCTGCCGCAGAAGGTTCAACGGTGACCTGGGACGGCGGCACGCTCACGCAGCCGCAGCTCGACATCGTCTCCACGCTCAATCAGCATCGCGACATGATGCCCATCGAGTTCGCCAAGCTCGACGAAAAGATCAACGACCCAGCCACGCCGCCGGACATGAAACAAGCGCTGCAAGGCCTGCAGCAGGATCCTGGCCTGTTCTTCGCATTGGCATCCCAGGGGCACGGCAAGCACCACCATGATGACCAGGGCAAGTGCAACGGCACGCTCATTGCCGCCAACCTCTACGACTTTGCCGACCGTCACCCGCAGGTGACCGCGTTGGGTGGCAAGAACGCGACCTACAATCCTGAAAAGATGAAAGGGCGCGACCTGCCGCCGCCGGTGGATGGCTCTTCGGTCACGTGGGATGGCGGGACACTCACCCAGAACGAGCTGGAGATCGTCACCACGCTCGATCGCCACAAGGACAAGCTGCCGGTCGCGTGGGCTGACCTGGATGCGAAGATCAACGATCCGGCGACGCCGCCGGATTTGAAGCAGGCATTGACGGAACTGCAGAAGGATCCGCGGCTGTTCTTCGCCATCGGCTCGCAGGGCGATGGCAAGTGCGGTGGCAAGATCAAGGCCGGTGATCTGAGCAAATTCTCGGCCGGCCACGCGCAGGTTGCGGAATACGCCAACAAGCAAGCCAAGGGCTACACGCAGAACTATGTGGCCTCGGACAGCCCGGACAAGACCCAGCCAACGGTCATGACCGAAAGCGACGCGATGCGCGAGTTCTATCGCTATTCGGACTATCTGCCGAAGGATCTGAACCAAGATGCCTTCAAGCACCTGGTCGAAGGCGACAGCAAGACCCAGAAGTGCCCGCCGCAGGTCATCGCCGCAGCGCAGTATTTTCGTGAGAATCCCGACCAGTGGAAGGCGCTGGCGGGAGACGCGGGTTCGATGAGTACGCCGGATTTTCTGCAGAAATCCGCATCGCAGATGCACCTGACCGCACCGGAATTGAAAACGCTGGACACCATCCACAGCCACCAGGATGCGTTCTTCGGCGATGGCAAGGAGGTGACCTGCGACAAGCTCGACACGATCGCCAAGGACGACAAAGCCGACCCTGCCGTCCGCGATGCCGCCAAACAGCTATTGGGCGACCCGCTGCTGTTCGGCTTGTTGAATAATTCGATCACCGGCTACAAGAAGCCCCACAGCTTCTTCGGCGGTGGCCATGTCGTCGACTCGGGCAAGATCAGCAACAAGGATTTCCAGCAGTTCTACGATCACATGACGGCGGCCAACAAGACCGTCGATAAATCACCCACGCACACGGCCACGTCGCCCGAACAGAAGAAGGCTGTCGCGGACATGTTGATGGGCAAGGCCGATCAACCCGAGATCAAGCAGAAGAAAAAAGACATCGGCACTATCGGCAAGGGCTTACATGAGTTCCTCAAGTGGGACAGCAAGATCATGGACTGGGCTTCGGTCGGCCTGAGTGCGTTGAACGGCATCCCGATCATTGGCGAGATTGCCGATGTTGGAGCGCTGGCATTGGAGAGCGAAGCACAGGCCGCCCAGGTGATCGACACCGCGCTGCAAGGTGGCAACATGAAACTGGCGTGGGAACTCGCAGGCATCAACATGGCCGGGGCGGTGGTGGGTGCCGCCGGTGGACCCTCGGCCAGACTCGCAGCCAAGGGAGTCGCTAAGGGGGTCGCCGAGGGCGCAGCCAAAGGGGTGACCAAGGGCGCAGGCGAGGGGGCGGCCAAGGGTGCAACCGAGGGCGCGGCCAAGGGCGCAGGCGAGGGCGTAGTCAAAGGAGAAGGCAAGGGCGCAACCAAGGGGCAAGAGCGCATTAACGGGTTTAAAGGATATTTGGTAGGCAACGACATTAATCGATCGACCGACATGCTCAAGGCGCCTGTGTTGGCGGGCCTGCATTATGAAGAGGTGCGATTGGATAAAGAGAAGAAAGAAGGCGAAATCCACCAGAAGCTGGAGGACACGGGCGGAATACCGCTGGGGAAACAGATTATCCCGAAGGAAGTTGCGGGCAACTTCGAGGCAGACATGAAGGAAAACCTCAGGAATCTACGGGGCGGTCGGCGTAGGTGATGATCGCTCCTGATCAGCATCTTATTGCGTGAGCGGAAGGGCGATCAGCATGATCGCCCAATTCGTCAGTAGGCCGTTCAACTCAATTCGCAGGTGCATGTGTGTTGGGAACCAAAGCTGTACCAGCTCCAGTCAAGTAGATACGTCGTTTTGTAAGAGCAGACCTGGACACGGCAAGCCACTGCATTAGCAATATCTGGGTCTTGCCGATAGATGCGTTTGGCGGCCTGGTATGCCCAGCGCCGAACGTAAAGATCAGCACGGCCGCACGCATATTCGCTAACGCAAAATTAAACTGGCGATGGTTGGCATCTGTCTGAGCTCGCGCCGACGTGCTTTAGTAGCGCTTGCTTTCCGTCGCGAAGTCGCAGCTGTGTCAGCCTCTGAATCGGCTGCAATTCATGCCGTACTCTAAGCAAGAGCGTATGTGGCGATGTTGCTTTGTCGGCCGTCGTCTAGACGGTCGCAAGGGATATCAGATGTTTGTCCGTTGCAGGAGCTGGTGCAGCCGGCCGTGGTCGAGAAAATAAATTTTAGAACGCAGCGAAATATCAGGAAGCATCAGGCCGGGCTTGTGGCGCGCTTGAGCTGTATTATAGTTAAAATAATAAATACACCGCCCGTACGGGCGGTGTATGAAAGATGATATTTATCTATCTTCGGCGCAAATAAATTGATTAAAAAGTCGGGGTTTCAGCTTTGGAGGCCATCACTGGCTTCTCAAACTATGGGTTTAGAGATGCGGCGGAGATTGCTCGGCCGGCTTCGTGAATTCAACACGCTGCCTTCCCTCCTTGCAGCATGTCATTCACCCATTGCTGGTCTAGGGGGGTAAACCCTCGATTGTCGATTTTTATCGACTTTCCCTGTCATTGCCATTTCGCCGTCTTGGCAAGAAATTGATCGGGATAATCGCTGCCCCGACACGCGATATTGGCCCGGGGATCACAAATATAAATACTTGGTTCCCATTGTGTCATGTCTGCTGGCAGGCCGCCAAAATCTGCACCGATGACTGCAGCAGAATGGTCAGCCTTGAAGTCAATCGTGCGTGCCACAAATCCTTCATCTTCCAGATAAAGTTTTGCCAATGACGAGAGCTCCCCGCAGTTATGTGCTCTTCCTTCCATTGCGACACTGATGAAGTCGGTATCGCTGTCGTATAGCGCTTGCCCCCCTCATTCTTAAAATCTCTCTCTGCGCATTTTCTATGCGATGTGTCTCCACGTCGCCACGTCCACTCCTGGTCTTATTCGATGATTTGAAGTTTGAACTTCGAAGGTAGAATTCATCCCTCACTCGATGCAGGACTTTGGTTACTGCCATCTGCTCGCGTGAAAGAGAAATTCGCGGCCCCCGGAGCGACGAAACCCTAGACGCACTGCGGTTCAAGGCCGCCAGCTCGCCTAAGTGCCCGCCCAACTGATTTGAAGAGGCTATTGCCGTTGCGTTAACCGGCGAGCGGGGAGATGCGCCCTGTGCGTCGGACTGGGCGTAGTTATTCGAAACATAGTCTTGTTTAGAGCAGCAGATACCGACGGATCATAACCTATTTGATTAACGGGGGGTGTTTAGTATGAAGGGTGCTGGCACAGCTCGGTGGGGGATTGCGAAGAATTCATCTTGTGCGCGAGCGGGGGGGGATCTGGGAGGCGTCCGAGAAAGCTGCAGTGAACGCGTTCTCTGAGCTTATTGGTTAATCATAAATCTAGCTTGGAATATTTAAGAAGGATCAAATAGTGAGTGAAATATATTAATTAAGGCTACTTATGGTGCTTGGTGCGAAAATTGAACCTGAAAGTAGTCAAGGCGATCGCACGACGCCCTGGATGCCGGAGAAGGAATGCATTGCCTACTCATCAATGTCCGGGCTTGAGCAAGTGCCCGGAATGAATATCTCCCGCGTGTGCGGTAGTTGCGCGTCTGGCGAAACAGTCAAAATTTCGCGCTTGCTCAAAAAACGCTTGCCCACGGCTGCGCGGAGCATCCGCGTCGTCGCGTTCCCCGCGGTCTTTCAAGCGATTCATCTGCCGCTCCCGCATACATAGGCAGCGTATGACATAGGTCTCGATTGCGCGGCTTCCACCAGACCAACTTCGTGTGCGGCGCGAGTGATTTCGCAGCGTCTTGCCCGGCTTTGCATGGCCAGCCAGACACTGCGCTCCACCGAAATGGTGGATTGGCTACTCATCGCATTTTCCCGGAGAGTTTCAGATGACGCTGGAATCAGGAAATCGCCACGCAGCGAACACCGCGTTTTTCTTCAGCGTTGGCGCCTGCCTCGGGTTGCCTGGCGAGCTCGCGCAACGACTCGGCGGAGGCGAAACCATCCTTGGGCCTGCGGGCATGCTGTGCCGTGTCCACACGCAGATGCAGCAGGGCGAAGTGGCGGCGTTTCCGGAAGTGATCCTGCCGTTGGCCGCACGCGAGCTCGGCGGCGATGAGGTGGTGACGCTGCTGGCGCTGCAGGAACAATTGCTGACCGAATACGGCTGGCGGCTCACGCTCTCGGACCTTGGCCTGCTGTGCGTTTGCCCGCTGTTGCTCGAGCGCACGCCCGATGCCGTGGCCACCGCGCTGGAGCGCGGGCAAGTGGTTGCCCGTGTGGTGCTGGACGCGCTGGTGACGCAGGCCGGTAGCGCGGCCGAGGTGGCCTCATGAAACTCACCAGCAATATCGGGACCGCTTCCAGCAGCCGCGCAACATCTTCTGCGCCCGCATACCCAACGCAGGCCGTGGACAC
The DNA here is from genome assembly GCF_001013475.1 of Xanthomonas arboricola pv. juglandis. Classification (GTDB taxonomy): domain Bacteria; phylum Pseudomonadota; class Gammaproteobacteria; order Xanthomonadales; family Xanthomonadaceae; genus Xanthomonas; species Xanthomonas arboricola. The sequence continues at coordinate 733,895 of NZ_JZEF01000002.1, forward strand.
CGTGACCCCGCCACAGACGCGCTCGCCGCCCGGGCCGCTCGCAGGCCTGTCTTCGGGGCCGGTGCTGCGCGGTCGTCGCGCACCGTTATCGCCTCGCGTGACCGCCGGCACGACGCAGGCCGAATCCTCGCATGGCGCATCCCATCGTTCGGAGTCCTCGCAGTCGTCGCATTCTTCCGAGCTGACGGATGCATCGTTTCACAGTGCGCAGGCCGGCCCCACGCCCTCGGTTGTCGATGAGCCGCAGTCACCTGCCGCTGGAACGACCCATGCGCAGCGCAGTGCATCGGCAGCGGCGGAGTTGAAGGCGCAGCTACGTGCACGCCTGGTTGACCTGCCATTTGCGGCTCCCTCGAAGGAGCAGGAGGCACTGCAGGCTGCGTATCTGGAGTGGGCGGACGCGCGCGTGCAGGAACGCATCGCGGCGTTCGGGCCGGATGCCGGATACCAGATCGCCGGCGACATGAAGACAGCAGGTGCAAAGGCGGCCTGGCCGATCGCCTACGAATGTCTCAGGGCCCTCATCATCGGCTCGATGCGCACCCCGTTCGGTCTCGCGGCAGGCGCAGCCTACGACGGCGCGCGTGCGCCCGGATCCGAGACGCTGAGTACGACGACGCTGTCCGGCGCGGTGGCGGGGCTGATGTCCTATACCAGCGATACGTTGCTGATCCCGGCAATGGACAGGCGCGCGCGCGTTGCCAACCTGCCGCGGTTCCAGGCCATCGACCCCAAGATCCTGGTGCCCGATCCGCCACCGGCCCTGTTGGAGATCACTGCCGAGGGCAAGCGTTTCACACGCCCGGGCGAGGGCGACGCACCCACGCTTGCGGAGCTCAAGGCGCAGACCTACGACCTCCGCCAGGGCATCACCCAGCGGCAATCGACCCTGGACGACAAGTCCCTGGACACCTTGCTGCTCAAGCCGACGATCAACGCGGGATTCAACGCGGCGCGGCGAATCTCCGACGACCCGGGCACGCGCACGCCGGCCGGCCAACTGGGGTTGAGCGCACTCGCCATTGGCGGGGCAGGGGTGGTGCAGAAGGCGATGCTCGAAACCGGCAAGGCGGTGGCGCGTACCGGCCAGATGCGCGTGCCCGACCTGCTTGGCGGACAGCAGCGGCTGAATCTGTTTTCGCTGGCATTGCCGGACAAGACGCGTCGGCCGGCGCAATGGTCCGACGCTGTGCGTTTTCCCCCCAACTATCTGCTGGAGACCGGGAAAGAAGGCCTGGCGTTGGCCAGGCAAGCCTTGAGCACCACCAACGCGGTTACCACTGCGCTACGCGATGTGCTGGGCCGTCACATGCTCAGCAACTTGCTGGCCAACTTCGCCTCGCTCGGGGCAGGCCGCCTGATCGCCGCGCCCTTGCGTGGTGGCAATGCAAACGGCAGCGTTGCAGGCGAAGCCGCCAACTCCACCGCTACGGTCGTACAACAGGCGGTGCAGACCTTGTTCAACGATACGGTCTGGAATGCGCTCAAGGCCAAGAACGGCGCCAACACCACCCAGGCGACGCGGCTTGATCAGCAGCGTGCCGTCAGAGCGGCCAGCCATCAACGCACCATCGCCCGTACGCTTCAGTCATTGGCCGAGCCGATCAGCGAGGCGATCGCGATGTTTGCGCCGACACAGGCGCAGATTGCGCGCGCCCTGGAGGAGGGGCAGCCGCTTGCGCCTGCACCGGGGCCGCAGGCGGTCAGATTGCATGATGCCCTGGAGAAACTCCGCACGGAGATCGACACGCAGTCCGTCTCGATTGCGACCATCGACACCGTGCGCGATGAGCTGCACGCCGGGCAGGCGGCGATGTTCAGCGGCGTACCGCGCAACAACCTGACCGAGACCCTGGACACCGGGTTGACGACGCTCAGGCATGCATTGCACGAGAGCGAGGCGCTTCGCTAGTGGGAAAATGGCCGGCCGTGAGTGGTCGATGCTGCTGTTGATCCAATCGCGCGGCATGCAGCAACGACAGGCGTCACCACGGTCACGCCTGTCGTTTGTTGTCGGTCCTGCTGCGCGCCATGCGCTCGCGGGAACTGGCGATGTCGTTGCATCGCCGTGCATTCCAGGTGGCCAGCACCGGTTGGCGTTTGCGGGTTCGGCTGGCACGGTCGGCCATATGGGCCTGCAGTTGTACCCCGTTGCCATTGACCAGACAGGGTGCGCATCGGGATCCCCCATATCCTGCTCGCGTGCGTGAATCGACGCGCCAGGCGCAGGGAGTCAACAGTCGGTGTATCGGTATGCGGCCATTTCGACACCACCCAATGCCGATGCCCGGCAGATGCGGCAACGCCATGCATCTGCCGGGCAGGATCGACGCGTAGCGCCGCTGCAGGCTGCGATCAGCCGCTGTAGGCCTTGTAGCCGATACGTGTCGCGCCGTTGGCCTGGGACGCGTTGGGGGCAATCACCTCATTGGGCGCATCGGTCTTCAGGTTCGCCAGCTTCACCGTTGCGCCGGGCGCGTCGGTACGGAACACCGCTTCCTTGACCTGATTGAACTCGCAATTCTCGACCTGAAGATTGGTGTCGATATCGGTATGCCCACCGTTGGTGCGGAAGACCTTGCTGGCACCCTCGACGGTGTCGCCCGACATCACCACGTCGGCAGCGCCGTTGTCCTGCACGACCTTGTCTGCGGCGTTCTTGAACGTGCAATTGATGATCTCGACCTTCGGCCGGCCGCTGACCTCCGGGCTGCAGCCGGCAATCCCTGCATCATGCTCGCGGTTGCCCTGGCCATCGATGGTGACCGCATCCTCGCTGACGTCTTCGTTGACGCAATTGACCATCTTGCCGCTGCCCATGAAATGCACGCCGTCGCCGCCGCCGGTCATGTTGACGTTGCAGAGGCTGCCGCCGTCCTCGACCACGAACAGCGGTTGCTGATGCTCGTCCTGGTTGCCTTTGCCCAGGGAAGGGCCGCCGACGTACAGCTGGTTCTTGCCGTCGAACACCTCGCCCTTGTGCACCACGATGGGCTTGTTCTGGACGCCGGGCGGCGCGGTGACGACCTTGCCGGGAGGAAGGGGCGCCTGCGTGCCGTTGGGGCCGGGCGTGACCGGCTGACCGCTGTTGGGTGGCGATACCGGTTGACCTGGGCTGGTGGGCGATGCGCCGTTGCCGGCTGCTGTCCCGCTGGTGCTTCCGTTACCTTTGTTGTTGCCGCCATTGCCGCCATTGCCGCCATTGCCGCCATTGCTGCCGCTGCCGTGCTGCCCGCCGGCGTTGGTGGAAGCGGGCGGGCCCGAGGGCGGCAGCGAGGGTGTCGGAGTGGGATTGGTCGGTGGCTGGCCGTCGCTGGATGGCTGATCCTGTGGATGCAGCATGTCGCTGAGCATGCGTTGCATGCAGTACGCCAGCATGCTCATGATCACCGCGGTGAGGGCCTGCTGCTGCGATAGCGAGAACGAGGACGGCTGTAAGCTCGCAGTGGTGTGTGAGGGGATGGCGAGGTTCATTGGCGAGTGTCCTTGCGAGAGATGAAGGGCGGAAGAAATCCTGCGAGAGGGATAACGGCGCGATAGCGTGGCGGTGACACGGCGCAGCGGATACGCAAGGCTCCGACAGTGTGCTGCCGGGTCGTGCCTGTCTCGCGGCAAGCATCAGCCTGCAGGCAAGGTCGAGCACCTTACGCGCGTAGCCACAGATAGTTTCCCGTTGCGATTCCTTCGAACATGTCGTCGTGTGCAATGAAGATGTTGTTGTTCCAGTAACGGCCATGCTCGGCGTAGTGGGCGAGCAGATCGCAGATCCATGCGCCGTCGACGTCGTCGTCCAGCGGCACGCGTACGATCAGGACGATCACGCCGGCATCGTTCAATCCCAGTTGCGCCTGGTCCTGTGCGTACACCGACAGGTTGGCTTCCAGCAACAGCCGGAACACCGTCAGGGTGCGCCCCGCCGGAGCAAGGCCGTAGGAGATGCGTAGATACAGCGCTTCTTCTTCCGGCGCTTGCTGTGCTTCATCGTCGGTCTGGGCTGCAGGCATGTGCAGATAGACTTCAAACCCGTCTACCCAGAGCACACGACTGTTGAGCACCGCCTGCACATCCGGCAGCTCCAGTGCTTCGCACATCTGCTGAACGATCGCTTCGAATCGGGCGCTGCTCATCCGTCATGCAACCTGACGCAGGGCCGCATACCGGCCCCGCGTCATGTCAAAAGCCGTTACTGACCGACCAGGCTTTTTGCATTGTCGCCGGCCTTGCCGATGAACTTGTTGAGCGCCACGTTGAAGTCGAGATCGTTCTTGAGCATGGTGATCTTGTTGTTCATGCGCTTTTGATCCTCGTCCGAGGCGGTGAGGTCGCCGAGCAGCGAGTCAATCTGCCCGCTCGCCCCATGCGTTGCCGCGGCACCGGACATTCCATTTGAAACGCCTCCGGTAAAGCCGTCAACGCCCTGGCTGAAGCGCGAGTGCAATGAACTCATTTCGGGAAGTAAAGCCATACGAAGACTCCTTAGCAGTTGATTAAAGCGGGGGCGCCTGCCGGCGCGTTTTACCTGGTCGAGGCGACCAGGGAAATCGATGGTCAAGGCATGCCGGCAACATGCGCGACGATGTCGCGCGCGGCGTTGATGCCGTCGTGCAAGACAGTGAAATCGTTGCGCGCGGCCTGATCGCTCGCTGCAGACCAGTGCACACGGATCTGTTGCGCTGTCGTATGCAGCGCTGCCTCGACGTTGCGCAGTCGCTCGCCGGAGACATCCAGCGCCTTGGTCTGCAAGATCTTGCTCATATCCTGGGTGACCGTGTCTGTCATGGCATCGAACATGGTGCGGTTCTCATGGCGCCGCTTGCTGCGGCAGGGAAGTCAGGTGCTTGGTGCCGTCCGGTGTCTCCACGTAATTCAGTCCTTCCACCAACAGGGCGGCATCGTAGTTCGAAGGCGGTTTTACCGACGGGTCCTGCTGGGTGATGTCCACATGCAGCTTGCGGATCTCCGGGCCCAGATCGCTGCGCAGGTCGGCGATCCGCCGGATTGCACGCTCTGCGTTGTCGCTGTCGCCGGCAATGGAAAACACGCCTTGACCGTCGTAGCGAACGTTCAGGTCGCGGTCCGCCAGGGTGTCGCGCAGGATGGCCAGCACCTCATCCACCACCACCACATCGACCGTGACGGCATGTTGATACCGATGCAGTTGTGCACGCAGGCGCGCCGCATCCGCGCTGCTCGCCACCAGGCCCTCGACCCGCACGCGCGGGCCGACCTGCTCCACGCGCGCTTCGCGCAAGCCGAGCCGTTTCAGCACGGACCGGATCTGGTTGAGCTGGTTGTCCTGGCTGCGCGCCGGAGCGGCATCGGAGAGAAACGCCGGCAGCAGGGAGGGCAGCAGCGCAGCGGCGGCCAGCGCTAGCATGGCGCCCACCACTGCGCGCATCGCAGTGCGCCTGGACCTGGGTGGCGGAGGTGTTGCCGGCGTTGCGGCTGGAGACAGCAACCGCTCCAGTAGTGCCACATCATCTGGCCAAGCGGCCGCGGCCTCGCCGATGCACAGCACCAACGGACCAAACCGCATTGGATGCAGCGCAACAAACGGTGTCGTTGGCAACGTGTCGCTGCGATAACGAACTTGACCATCTGCATCCACCTCGATGATGAGCGGGCAATCAGGCCAGTCTTCGATCCGGATCTCGGCCTGGGGATCGGCGCCCAACGTATAGCTGCCTGGCTGCAAATCTAATCGCGCGCCGGCGTGTATTCCCGTCAGTATGCGAAGTTGCATGGTCATGCACGAATCCCCTGAGCGGCCCAGTCTTGGTGTTCCATCAGTAGCGTGTTCAAACGCGTGACGCCACGCGCACAATCAGCGGGTCTGCGCGGTCTTCCCGCGCTGATCAGCATCAGCGGCAGCAGCAGGTTGTAGCTACGCAGTGCTGGTGTGGGCTCCGGTTGCGCGTGCACCATCTCCACCAAGCGTTTGCGCAAGGTGTCCATGCTTTCGGCAAAGCTGCCCGCCTGGCCGGATTGCAGGTGCTCGCGCATCAACATCCAGACCATGGTGGTCAGCGATGCGGCAACCGGATGGGCAATGCCGATGTCACGCAACTCCACGAACGCAGCGGTGAGGGCCTGCCGTCTGAGCGTCTGGTCGGCGGCGCGCGTTGCCGCATAGCGATCGATGACTGCCTGGACACCCACACGCACATCCTCGTCCCGGTGGACCGGCGAGGCGCTTGGCCACGTCTCTGCCTGCGGATCGCCGGCGTGTGCGCGAGCGCCGGCGCCATGCTGATCGTCCTGGCCTTGCCCCTGTTCCTGCGGCTGAGCGATTGCGATGCTGACCCGGCCGCGTAGCGCCGAGACACGTGCTGCCTCGGCGTCTTCCAGTTCGGTGGCGTCGAGCTCGTCGTCCATGCCATCCAGCGACCGCATGCCGCGTCGCCGCCTGCGCGGTGGAGCGGGGCGCAGACGCGGTGCATGATGTGGCGTGTCCGCCAGCGGCTGTGCGCCAGCGGCCGGCGCATCGGCATGGTGGTGCGATGCGCCGGGCGCGCTCGGCAGCGACGGCGGCACAGCACCTGGCGAAATGCGCCGGATCATGGAAAGGCCGCCTGCATTAACGCCTGGCCGAACTGCATGATCGCCGAGGCGCCCCACGGCGCGGTGATTGCAATGGCCGCCACCACCACCACCAGCTTGAGCGCGAACGAAATCGAGGCATCCTGCAACGACATCACTGCCTGGATGAAGGCGATCAGCAAGCCAGCCAGCGCGGCGACGCCGACCACCGGCAAGGACACCTTGAGGCATAGCAACAAGGCTTCGGAGGTGAATCGCACCAGATCATCATGGTCCATGGCGTCACCGATAACTCAAGACCAGGCCGTGGATCAGCATGGACCAGCCATCCAGCGCCACGAACAACAGCAGCTTGAACGGAATGGCCACGTTGGTCGGCGTCACCTGCGACAGACCCATTGCCATCAACGCATTGGCCACTACCAGATCGATCACGATGAAGACCAGATACAGCAGGAAGCCGATGCGGAACGCCTCGGTCAGCTCGCTGAGCGTGAATGCCGGTGCCAAGACGAGAAGATCGTCCGGCTTGAGCGTGTCGGCCTTGTCCTTGGGCCAGATCTGCTGCGCCGAACGAATGAAGAAGGCTTTCTCGCGCTCGCGCGTGTGCTTGAGCAGGAACTGCCGGAACGGTTCGCGGCAGGCGTCGAGCAGCACCACCACGCGGCTGTTGTCGGCACCGGGGCTGTAGTTCTGCGCGGCCTTGAACGCCTCCATGCCCACCGGCGCCATCACGAAGCACGACACCAGCAACGCGACGCCGTTGAGGACCATGTTCGGCGGCACCTGCTGCACACCGATGGCATTGCGCAGCAAGCCGAGCACCACCACGATCTTGGTGTAGGAGGTGACCACCATCGCTGCGAAGGGCAGCAAGCCCAGCATGATGACCACCAGCAGCAGCGAGCCGACATCAGGCATCTGCATGCGCGGTCTCCGACATGCTGAGGATCTGCACGCCGAGATGTTCGCCCACCGCCAGCAGCCGGCCGATGCCGATGGTCTGGCCGTAGACGACCAGACGGACGTCGGCCTGATCCACCGGCACCGACAGTTCGAGGATCTGGCCGGGCTGCAGGCCCGACAGCACCGACACAGACAGTGCAAGTTGGTCCACTTCCAGGTGGACAGGCAGTTCCAGTGCCGCCACATCGGTGGTGGACGATGTGGCATCGAGCTCGGGCATATCGTGCTGCATGGCGGGAGCGGTCTCCAGAATTATCTGTTGCAGGTTCAGGGCCACCGGAGCGCGCAACACCGCGCCTCCAGGGATGCCCCAGAGCAGCTCGCCGTTGCGCACGGGAGCCGGGGCGAGCGCGTGCAGCAGCACATCGCCCGGGCGCAGCGCTTGCAGCAGCGTCGCCGTCGCCGTGCGCTGGCCGATGCGCAGGCGCGTGCTCAGCCGCAGTGCGCCCAGCCAGGCCGGCAGCGGCGATGGCGTTGCCAGCGCAGCGACAGCCGTTTGCAGCGCGGCAAGCAGCATTGGGCTGGCGGTCTCTGCGATCGCGTCGATGCCGCCCAGGGTGATGCCGACCTCCAGGCGATCGGCTGCGTCCGCACAACGCTCGAGCGCGACGACCTCGGCAGTGCCCAGCCCGAGCGCTGCGAAGGCGTGCAGGAAATCGTTCAACAGCACGCCGGCGATCGCCGCACGCAGGGCGTCGTCGGCTTCGTTCAACAGCGGCGCCAGGCCGCCGCGTGCGGCGATCCGCAACTCCAGGCTGCCGCTATCGAACTGCAGCTGCAGGCGCGCCGCTTCCGCCGCCCGGATGCCACGACGTTGCGCGGTGAAGCCACACCGCTGCACGGCACGCGCATCGCACAGCACCCTGCCAAGCTGCGCGCGTGCGGCGGGTACGTGGGTCAGCGCTTGCGACAAGTCGCGTGTCGGTGACGTCGGGCTCGGCTCGGTTGACAAAGCGGGGTCCCTGGTTATGGCTGTGCTGCTGCGTGTGCGCTAGACGACCTCGATGCTGATCTGAAGCGCGCCGCTGAGCGCGGCCTTCAATGCGGTATCCAGACGCTTTCTTCCATTGCAAAGTACCTCGCGCGTCTCGGGCGAGCCGCTGTCGAAGCGAAGCGATAGCTGGTCTGGCGAAAGCCGCAACAACAGCGTGGTCTGCGGCAGGATGTCGTGGTTGATCTCCAGCCACGCCTCCCAGATTCCTGCGCCGCGCACCGGCGTGGCATTGCAGAACTCGGCCACCCGCAGTGCGATGTGGTGGATAGCCATCTGCGCGCGTTGGGTGCGGATCCACTCGGCGGCGATCTGCCGACCCAGCGCGTCGCTGTTCTCGCCTCGAGCGATCTGTCCACGATGACCGTCATCCAGACAGGCTGGAGCGCCTGGCAGCCGCGCGGCGTCGTGATCGTCGCGGGCTGCATCCGCCGCTTCGGGCAGCGGCGCAGCGTCGTCTCCATCCTCAGGCGACACCATGTCCGGCAATCCGGGCAGCAAGCTGCCCAGGCGTCGGCGCAGTTGCATGAAGCTGACACGCTGCGTCGCACGCCCCGGTGTGGGCGCTGCGGGCGGCTGCAGCGGTTTACCGGTGACAGGCAGGATGCGCACGTGGCGAACCGGTGGCTTGCGCATCAGGCCACCACTCTGCCAATCGGCTGCAGCTGCACCTCTGCGCCCAGTTCCTGGAACGAATACACCTCCAGCCAGTTCAGCCGCGCCTCGATCATGCGGCGGACATAACGCCGCACGTCCATCGATGCAACCACTGCCAGTGGATGCCGCGCCTGATCTTCGACGATGCGTTCCACCTGCTCGACCAGCTGATTGGCCTGCTCCGGTGGCAGCGCCAGGAAATTGCCTGCCGGCGTGGCGCGAATCGACTGCCGGATCAACTGTTCCACCGCGTGGTCGAGCATCACCGCAGGCAGCTGCCCGGTGCCTGCGGTGGCCGTATGCGCCAGATAGCGGCCGAGATCGCAGCGCACATACTCGGTCAGCATCAGCAGATCCTTTTCCTTCGGTCCCCACACCACCAGGCTCTCCAGGATGCTTTTGATGTTGCGCACCGGGATGCGTTCTTCCAGCAGCCGGCGCAAGACATCGGCGATGCGCTGCGCGGGCATGGCCTTGTTGACCTCTGCCACCAGCCCGGGATAGTCCGCGCTCACCTGTTCCAGCATCCACTGCGTTTCCTGGATGCCGACGAACAGATGCGCGCGTGCACGCAGCGGTGCGATGGCCTGTTGGGCCAGCGCTTTCTGCAGGTCCGCGGTATCGCTCAACGTGTTGCGGGTTTCCGGGACGTCGTGAATCAGCACTTCGTACTGCAGGTCCTGCAGGGAGTCGCTCTGCCAGATCGCGATCCCCGGAAACGGCAGGCCCAGCAGTTCCACCAGTTGCCGGCGCTCGCTCTCGATCGCCTGGTCCAGCAGCGCCGGGTCGAGCTGCGCAGCCAATTGCGGCGACAGCCGCATCGACAGGGGTGAGGCAAAATCCGGCGCGCTCTTGCGGATGTGCGGCGCATCGCCCTTGGCCCCCTTGCGGCTGGTCGATGGCAGCGTGTGCTGATCGCTGCCGCTGAGATCGCGTTGCTTGCGCCAGATCGTATAGCCGCCTGCGCCCACGGCCGCCGCCAGCAGCAGGAACAGCAGCGCAGGAAATCCCGGAACGAACGCAAAGCAGGCGAGCAGCACGCTCGCCGCCAGCAAGGCGCGCGCATTGCCGGTGAGCTGGCGGCCGATCTCGAGCCCGAGCGAGCTGATCCTGGCCTCGTTCTCGTTGGCGACGCGGGTGATCATCACGCCGGCCGCCACCGAGATCAGCAGCGAGGCGATCTGCGACACCATCGCATCGCCCACCGACAGGATCGCAAAGCGGTTGGCCGCCTCGCCTGCGCTCATGGCGTGGTAGGTCACGCCCACCACGATGCCGGCCAGGATGTTCACCATGGTGATCACCAGGCCGGCGATGGCGTCGCCCTTGACGAATTTCATCGCGCCATCCATGCCGCCGTGCAGCTGACTCTCGATGGCCAGCCGCGCGCGTTTGCTGCGTGCTTCGTCCGCGCTGAGGTTGCCGCCGCGCAGGTCGGCATCGATGCTCATCTGCTTGCCGGGCATCGCGTCCAGGGTGAAGCGCGCACCCACTTCGGCAACGCGCTCGGAGCCCTTGGCGATCACGATGAACTGCACCGTGGTGATGATCAGGAACACCACCAGGCCCACCACCAGGTTGCCGCCGACCACCAGCTCGCCGAAGCTCTCGATGATGTGGCCGGCCTCGGCATGTAGCAGGATCGATTTTGTCGATGCGATGTTCAACGACAGCCGCAGCAGCGTGGTGAACAGCAGCAACGAGGGAAACGAGGACAGCGAGATCGAGTCGGGGACATACATCGTGACCATCAGCAGCACCACGCTGAGGGTGATATTGATGCCCAGCAGCGTGTCGATCAGCGGGGTGGGCAACGGCAGGATCATCAGGCCGATGACCGCCACCACCAGGGCGGCGATCGCCACTTCACCGGTGTATGAGAAATAGCGTGTCAGGCGCATGCCATCTCCTAGCAGGGCAGCGGACCGCTGCCGTCATCGTTGTCGCGGCCCAGCGCATCGACCCAGCGCAGCACCACCGCCACCGTTTCGAACAGCGCTTCAGGCACCGCCTCGCCCAGTTCGACCTGATGCAGCGCACGCGCCAATGGCGGGTTTGCCACGATCGGAATGCCCTGGTTGTGCGCATAGGCACGCAGTTCCAGCGCACCGTCGTCCACGCCCTTGGCAACCACTTGCGGCAGACCGAAGCCGTCCGGTTCGTAGGCGAGCGCGACGGCGTAATGGGTCGGGTTGACCACCATCACCTTGGCCTTGGCAACGCGCTCGCGTGGGTCGCCGAAGACCAGTTCCTTGGCGAATTCCTTGCGCTTTCCCTTCAGTTCCGGGTCGCCTTCGCTCTCCTTGTGTTCGCGCTTCTGCTCGTCCTTGCTCATGCGCTTGTCACGAATGAACAGCCAATGCTGCACGCTCCAATCTGCCGCGCCGACCAGCACGAACACCAGGACCGCCAGGGCGCACAGAATGCCCAGCGCACGCCAGCAGATCTGGGCGATGTAGGGCGTCGGCTCGTAGACGAGCCCGATGATCGTCGGCATCAGTGCGCGAAGGCCGTACCACAGCACCACGCCGATCACCGCGGCCTTGATGCCCAGCTTCATCAGGTCGATGAAATTCTTCAACGAAAAAATTTTCTTGAAGCCGTTCACGGGGTTGAGCGAATCGAACTTGGGCGTGACCGGTTTGAGCGAGGCATTGAGCCCGGTCTGCAGAAAGGTGCCGATCAATCCGGCGGCCAGGCAGGCCGCCACGAAGGGCAGCGTCAGCAGCACTGCCTGGATGCCGATGCGACCGAGCGCACGCTGCAAGGCGGTGGCATCGCGCGTATTGGCGCTGAAATCGAGACCGATCGACATCAATGCACGCAGGTGTTCGACAAAATAGCTGCCTGCCAGCTTCATCACCAACAGCGCAGCCAGCAGCACCGCGGCGGCAGTGACATCCGGGCTGATCGGGACTTCCCCATCCCTGCGCGCATCCTGCAGTTTCTTTTCGGTCGGCTTCTCGGTCTTCTCATCCGACATGGCGATCTCCAGCCGCTGTTGCTGCGCGCCGATTCTGGTCGAGCCATCGCCAGGCGATCCGCTTCCAGGGCGAACGTGTGCATGGCTGGACGAAGCACGCGGTGTTTGTTCGCGATGGTGTTCCGATGTTCGCTTCTGAAAAGCCTTGGTTGGCGCCGACGCGTACGTTACGCACGCATGCTGTCCACAGCCATTGAATGACGAGGTGCGGTATGGAAAACATCGAATGTCCCGGTTCGGTCGTGAGTGGGCTGATCGAACTGATCACGGTCGGGCTGACCCACGAAAAACTCGAAGAGGCCGCAGTGGTGCTGGCCGCCGTGAGGGTACTGCGGCCAGAGCTGAAGGCGCTGGATACCTTCGATGCCTGGATTGCGATCAAGCGCGGCAGTTATCTGGAGGGCGCGCGCCTGCTGCGTGAGCTGGAGGCCGATGCAGGCTCCAAGCCGTTGTGCAAGGCGCTGTACGCGTGTTGCTTGTTTGCGGTGGGCGACGCGTCCTGGCATGGCATTGCAGACGGTCTGATTGAAGAGGACGCCGATGCCGACGCCGTTGGCCTGGTCAAGGCGCTGTCAGGACGCTATACCCCGGCACCCGCGCCGCTGGAAGCGGGGGCCGAATCTGCCGCGCCGATGGAAGTTCCCAACGCCCAGTATCTGCGCGCCTGAGCCAGACTCCCCCCAGCCTGCGGAACACGTCATGACGCTCATTCCTCCTGTCCCAGCAATCACAGCCAGTACCGGCCTGTCCACGCCGGCGGTGTCGCCGACAGCGGCGCCGAACCAGGCGCTGGTCAACCGCTTCCAGGCGCTGATGCAGTCCTCCAGCCCGTTGCCGCCAGCCATGCAGCGTGTGGGCGAGCCGAGCATGATGAGCCGCATGGTCGACGTGCAGAACGATGGCGTGCGGACCATGACCGAGCATATCGATGCCTTCAGCATGCAGGCGCCGACCATGGGTCTGCAGGAAATGGCTTCGCAACAAATGAAGTTGATGCACGAGCTGACGATGGTTGGCTTCAACCTCAATGTCAGCGTCGGCGTGGCACAGTCGGGCAAGAACGCCGTGCAGACGCTGTTCAAGAACCAATAGCATGCGAAAGCTCAGATACCTGCTGGTGTTGCTGCTGGCACTGCTGCTGTCTGGCTGCGACCAGCAGCTCTATTCCGGGCTGACCGAGAACGACGCCAACGACATGCTGGCCGTGCTGCTGACGGCTGGTGTGGATGCAGAAAAGCTCACGCCCGACGACGGCAAGACCTGGGCGGTCAACGCGCCGCACGATCAGGTCGCGTACGCATTGAACGTGCTGCGCACGCATGGCATGCCGCATGAGCGACACGCCAATCTCGGCGAGATGTTCAAGAAGGACGGCCTGATCTCCACACCCACCGAAGAACGCGTGCGCTTCATCTACGGCGTGTCGCAGCAGCTGTCGCAGACCTTGTCGAATATCGACGGCGTGATCGCGGCCGATGTGCAGATCGTGCTTCCCAACAACGACCCGCTGTCCACCTCGGTCAAACCCTCCAGCGCTGCGGTGTTCATCAAGTTTCGCGTCGGTAGCGATCTGACCAGCCTGGTACCCAGCATCAAGACGCTGGTGATGCACAGCGTGGAAGGACTGACCTACGAAAACGTCAGCGTCACGCTGGTGCCGGGCGGGGCGGAGAGCGATGCGCAGCTCTCTGTGGCGGCGCCTGCGCGCGCATGGCCGTGGCCGTGGCTGGCCGGATGCGCGCTGGCGCTGTGCGTGGCGATTGCTGCGGCAGCGCTGTACTGGTGGCCGAGCGCCGATGCACGCCGCTGGGGCGGCTGGCAGCGCCTGCGCGCGTTGTCCAGAAAACATGCTGGGTGAGGCCGGCGGATGGACAAGGCACGCATCGACAACGCGGCACTGTGGCTTCAGCGATGGACGGCGGCCGTGTCCATGCTGGCGCAATCGCTGGAGGCAGAGCGGGTGGCGCACTGGCTGGGTCCGGTCGCTGCGTTGGGCTGGGAACGGGCACCGGAGCAGCGCCGTGTGCGCGTGATCCAGACCTGGTCGGGATGCTCGCGCATGCAGGTTTCGGCGCTGGATCCGCTGGCCAATCGGTTGGTCGTGCTCGCGCCGGATCTGCTCGCCAAGGTGTTGATGAGCCGCGCAGTGTTTTCGCGCGCACTGGCGCTGCGCCGCTGTATCGAACGCGAGCGCCTGACCTGGTTCGAGCAGTGGGTGGGGCCGGCGGTGCTTGAGCATGTGCGCCATCGCGCAGTCACCGGCATGACAGTGCCGCTGTTGCCGCGCGATGCCGACCCGGCAGCATGGGTCGGCGATGGCTGGCGTCGCCTGGCGGCCGATGGCGCCTGGCCCGACCCCTGCATCGCCAAGGTGATCGCGCTGTCCTTGCCGTTGGGCGCTGCCCGCGTGGCGCCTGTCGCTGCAGATGGCGCCAGCGATGCCTTCCTGCAGGCGCTTCCCACCTTGCTGCCGGAGCTGCCATGCGTCTGTGGCTGAGGTCCACGCAGGAGGCGGTGGGACTGGACGGCGACGTCGTCCCCCGCGAGGCATTGGCCTGTGTGCTGGAACTGGACGCAGCGACTGCACAGGTGCACGCGCGGTGCGCGCAGACGCTGGCGGACGCCCAGGCGCATGCGCAGGCGCTGATCGACGACGCCCAACAACAGGCCGAGACGATCCTCCAGGATGCCCAGGACAAGGCCGAGCGCAGTGCACGCCTGGGCTATGCAGCGGGGCTGCGCCGTCAGCTCGACGCGTGGAACGAGCGCGGCGTGCGGCATGCCTTCGCGGCCGAGGACGCCGCGCAGCGCGCCCGCGCGCGTCTGGCCGAGATCGTCGCACACGCTTGCGAACAGGTCCTCCACGGGCACGATCCCGCTGCGCTGTACGCGCGCGCCGCACAGGCGCTGGATGGCGCCCTGGACGAGGCGAAAGCCCTGCGGGTGAGCGTGCATCCCGATGCGCTGGACGACGCACGGCGCGCCTTCGATGCGGCCGCCGCGGCCGCAGGCTGGGCCATGCCGGTGGAACTGTGCGGCGATGCGACGCTGGCCTTGGGTGCCTGCGTGTGCGAATGGGATACCGGCGTGTTCGAGACCGATCTGCGCGATCAGCTGCGCAGCCTCCAGCGGGTCATCCGCCGCGTGCTGGCCGCGCCACAGGCGGTGCCGGATGTCTGCTGAGATGCCGGTGCTGGAGGCAACGCTCGAGCGCGAACTGGCCGCGCTGGCCTTCGGCCGTCGCTACGGCAAGGTGGTCGAGGTGATCGGCACCATGCTCAAGGTCGCCGGGGTGCAGGTCAGCCTGGGCGAGGTATGCGAGTTGCGCCAGCGCGACGGCACGCTGTTGCAACGTGCCGAGGTGGTGGGCTTCAGCCGCCATCTCGCCTTGCTGGCGCCGTTTGGCGAGCTGGTGGGCTTGTCGCGCGAGACGCGCGTGATCGGATCGGGGCGCCCCTTGGCGGTGCCGGTCGGGGAGGCGCTGCTGGGGCGCGTACTCGATGGCCTGGGTGAGCCGGCGGACGGCCAGGGGCCGGTCGCCGGCGACGGCTGGGTCCAGATCCAGGCACAGGCGCCGGATCCGATGCGCCGGCGCCTGATCGAACAGCCGCTACCGACCGGTGTGCGCATCGTCGATGGCCTGATGACGCTGGGCGAAGGCCAGCGCATGGGCATTTTCGCCGCAGCCGGCGTCGGCAAGAGCACCTTGATGGGGATGTTCGCGCGCGGTACGCAGTGCGACGTCAACGTGATCGTGCTGATCGGCGAGCGCGGACGCGAAGTGCGTGAGTTCATCGAGATGATTCTTGGCCAGGATGGCCTGGCGCGCAGCGTGGTGGTGTGCGCCACCTCCGACCGCTCTTCCATCGAGCGCGCCAAGGCGGCCTATGTCGGCACCGCCATCGCCGAATATTTTCGCGATCAGGGCCTGCGCGTGCTGCTGATGATGGATTCGCTGACGCGCTTTGCCCGCGCGCAACGCGAGATCGGCCTGGCCGCCGGCGAGCCGCCCACCCGGCGCGGCTTCCCGCCGTCGGTGTTCGCCGAGTTGCCGCGCCTGCTCGAACGTGCCGGCATGGGCGAGACCGGCTCGATCACCGCCTTCTACACCGTGCTGGCCGAGGACGACACCGGCAGCGATCCGATCGCCGAGGAAGTGCGCGGCATCCTGGATGGGCATCTGATTCTGTCGCGCGAGATCGCCGCCAGAAACCAGTACCCGGCCATCGATGTGCTGGGAAGCCTGAGCCGGGTGATGAGCCAGATCGTGTCTGCCGAGCAACGCCGGTACGCCGGCCAGCTGCGGCGTCTGCTGGCCAAGTACAACGAGGTGGAGACCTTGCTGCAGGTCGGCGAATACCGCCAGGGCAGCGATGCGGTCGCCGACGAAGCAATCGCCAGGATCGACGCGATTCGCGACTTCCTCAGCCAGCCCACCGATCAGCTCAGCGACTACGACACTACCCTGGAGCAGCTTGCCGGCGTGATCGACGATGCGTGAGCGTGCCAGCACCTGGGCGACGTTGCAGCAGTTGAAGACGCGCCGTTACCAGCGGATGCAGGAGCGCCTGAGCGACTGCAGGCGGGCGCTCGAGCAGTGCGAGCGCGAACGCGTCAGTTGCAGTCAGGAGGCCAGCGCCTGCACCGCGCGTCTGGCCGCCTTCGATGCCACGCTGGCCGACAAGGCCGGCGCGGGTGAGCCGATCGGCATCGAGGCGATCCTGCAGCACCAGCGCTTCCGCGCCGTGCTGGAAGAGCGCTGCCGCGCTGCAGAGCAGGCATTGGTCGCAGCGACGCAGGCGGTGCAGAGCGCACGCGACGAGGCCGCAGCAGTGCAACAGGCACTGAGCAAACTGCAGGCCCAGGCGGATGTGTATGCGCAGAAAGCCGCCCGCGCGCAGCGTGCCTGGCAGGCACAACGCGACGCGGCCGAAGAGGAAGACGCGATCGAGGCCCTGGTCGGGCTGCGCCTGCATCGTGCCGCGCGCGGAGTACGGCGATGAGCGACACCGCCACCGCGCTGCTGGCGCTGTCGTCCCAGGGCGTGTCGCTGCTGACCCTGCTGGCGTTGTGCGGGGTGCGCGTGTTCGTGATGTTCTTCGTGCTGCCGGCCACGGCGCAGGACAGTCTTCCAGGGATGGCGCGCAACGGCGTGATCTATGTGCTCAGCTCCTTCATCGCCTACGGACAGCCGGCCGATGCGCTGGCCAGGATCGAAGCAGCCGGCCTGGTCGGGCTGGTGTTCAAGGAAGCCTTCATCGGCCTGCTGATCGGGTTTGCCGCATCAACGGTGTTCTGGGTTGCCGAGAGCGTTGGCCTGCTGATCGACGATGTGTCCGGCTACAACAACGTGCAGATGACCAACCCGCTGAGCGGTGAGCAGAGCACGCCGGTCTCCACGGTGTTGATGCAGCTGGCGATCGTGTCCTTCTACGCGCTGGGCGGCATGCTGATGCTGCTCGGTACGCTGTTCGAATCGTTTCGTTGGTGGCCGCTGAGTCAGCTCACGCCGGACATGGGGGCGGTCGCCGAATCCTTCGTCATCCAGCAGACCGACGGCATGATGGCCGCAATCGTCAAACTGTCCGCACCGCTGATGTTGGTGCTGGTGCTGGTGGATCTGGCCATCGGCTTTGTGGCCCGCGCTGCCGACAAGCTGGAGCCTTCCAATCTGAGCCAGCCGATCCGTGGGGTCCTGGCGCTGCTGCTGCTCGCGTTGCTGACCAGCGTGTTCATTGCGCAATCCGGTGACGCACTTAGCTTCATCCACTTCCAGCAGCAGTTGCACGATGCCGCCAACATCGGCGGCAAAGGGGGCGCAGCGAATTGATCATTGTTGAGACATCGCCTGCGGTGCGCTGCCTACACTGACCGCACCAACCCCGGATTTGCTATTTGACGCCGTGTCTACAGTCGCCTGCATCCGGCACGCAATCCCGGACGACGCCTGCCTGCCAGGTGCCGCCCCATCGACTTCTTTCACTTGCCTCGCAGAGGGAACGCCATGGCATACGCCTGTCCTCCAGTTCACCGCCATCGACGTGCACCATTGGCCGCCGCGTTGCTATTGAGCCTGCTGCCGCTGCTGCCGTCGCACGCCACTGCGGCGCAGGTGCCATGGCATTCGCGCAGCTTCAAATACGTCGCCGACCAAAAGGATCTCAAGGAGGTACTGCGCGACCTGTCCGCCAGCCAATCCATCACCACCTGGATTTCGCCGGAAGTGACCGGCACGCTCAGTGGCAAGTTCGAGGCCAGCCCGCAGAAATTCCTCGACGATCTGTCTGCGACGTTCGGCTTCGTCTGGTATTACGACGGTGCCGTGCTCAGGATCTGGGGCGCCAACGAAACCAAGAATGCAACCTTGAATCTGGGTGCTGCATCGACCAGTGCGCTGCGCGATGCGCTTGCACGCATGCGGCTTGACGATCCGCGCTTTCCGGTCCGTTACGACGAGGCGGCGCACGTGGCGGTGGTGTCCGGCCCGCCGGGTTATGTGGATACCGTCGCTGCGATCGCCCGGCAGGTCGCGCAGGGCGCGCGCCAACGCGATGCCACCGAGGTGCAGGTGTTTCAGCTGCATTACGCGCAGGCCGCCGATCACAGCACCCGCATCGGTGGGCAGGACGTCCAGGTGCCGGGCATGGCCAGCCTGTTGCGCAGCATGTACGGCGTGCATGGCGCGCCCACTGCGGTGCTGCCCGGGCCGGGTGCCAATTTCGGGCGGGTGCAACCGATCGGCGGCGGTTCGTCCAATACCTTCGGCAACAACGGTCAGGCCCAGAACGGCGGCGGCAGCAACGGCGGCAATGGCATTCTCGGCTTGCCTGCGTCGTGGTTCGGCGGTGGCTCGCCGTCGGATCGGGTGCCGGTCAGCCCGCCGTTGCCGGGTACGGGCGCCAATGCGCCAGCCAGTGTGTGGCCGGAGATGAGCCAGGCCAGACGCGACGCGCCACTGGCGGTGGATGCAGGCAGCGGCGGCGAGTTGGCATCGGACGCGCCGGTGATCGAAGCCGACCCGCGCACCAATGCCATCCTCATCCGCGACCGCCCGGAGCGCATGGCAGCCTATGGCAGCTTGATCCAGCAGCTCGACAACCGCCCCAAGCTGCTGCAGATCGATGCCACCATCATCGAGATCCGCGACGGCGCCATGCAGGATCTGGGCGTGGACTGGCGCTTCCACAGCCGGCGTGTGGATGTGCAGACCGGCGACGGCCGTGGCGGCCAGCTTGGCTACGACGGCAGCTTGAGCGGTGCGGCGGTGGCAGGTGCAAGCGCTCCGTTGGGCGGCACCTTGACAGCAGTTCTGGGAGACGCCGGGCGTTACCTGATGACGCGTGTGTCGGCGCTCGAGCAGACCAACAAGGCCAAGATCGTGTCCACCCCGCAGGTGGCGACGCTGGACAATGTGGAGGCGGTGATGGACCACAAGCAGCAGGCCTTCGTGCGTGTCAGCGGTTACGCATCCGCGGACCTCTACAACCTGTCCGCCGGTGTGTCGCTACGCGTTTTGCCGAGTGTGGTGCCGGGCTCGCCCGACGGACAGATGCGCCTGGATGTGCGTATCGAAGACGGGCAGTTGGGCGCCAATACCGTCGATGGCATTCCCGTCATCACTTCCAGCGAGATCACCACGCAGGCATTCGTCAACGAAGGCCAGAGCCTGCTGATCGCCGGCTATGCCCAGGATACCGATCAGACCGATCTGAACAAGGTGCCCGGGCTGTCCAGGATTCCACTGGTGGGTAACCTGTTCAAGCATCGCCAGCAGGGCGGGTCACGGCTGCAGCGCTTGTTCCTGCTGACCCCGCATATCGTCTCGCCCTGAGCAAGGCAGTGGGGCAGTCGATGGTGTTGCAACGTGCAGGCTGCCGCATGGCCCGGCAGCCTGCACGCAGTGCCGATCAGGCCTGGCCGGTGATGCTCGACAGGTTGGCGTTGAAACCGCCACCCAGGCTGTTGCCGCCCAGGCTGCTGTTGACCGAACTGCCACCGCCAGCGCCGCCCTGGTTCTGCATCAGCTGCATCACGATCTGCATCAACATCTGCGTCAACGGACTCAGGCCGTCCTGCTGACCGTTCTGCGGCTGGTCGTTGCCGCACTCCTGATTGGCATCGCTGCCCTGGCTCTGCTGAAGCATCATCATGATGAACATGGCGAGCAACTGATCCAGCTGTTGCTCGGAGCCAGCCGAAGACGAGCGCTGACCGGAGTCCTGGGTTTGCTCGGGGCCGATGCCCATCGTCTGCACGTTGCTGCTGAAGTTGGAAAAGTTTCCGATAGATGAGTCCATGGTGATTCCCGTCTCATGTGGTTGACTGGGTACATCGCGGTTGCCGGAAAGCTGCCACGGCAGGGTCGCAACGGGGACGCTGCATTGCCCCGTCCGCACGGTAGAAGAGGTGCCGGTGATGCATCGGCCAGGACGCGAAAGCGCGCTTTCGCTTGCGAACGTCGCGGCGGAAAAATACCCGGAATACGCCAAAAAAAAGCTGCATTGCAACGATGCGTGGGGTGATTTCGTTTTGGTCATAGACGTTTCGTGCAGCAAGTGCATGCGCGTGCATGGTGCCGTTATGGTGTTGCGATCGAGCGGGGTTTGGATCAGCCGGGGATGCCTGTCCACTCCGCGGCGTTGCTGGAATCAACGACGATCAGGTGACAGACATGACAGAGACCGATACGCCGACCACGTGTCCGGCTGTGCACGGCACGGGTGTTCGCCGTCCACAGCAGTGGGCCACACTCTCCAGAAGCCTGCCCGTGGGCGAGCACTGCTACGCGCTCCGGCCCAGGCAGGCAGCCGCTTCCCGGCGCCGGTTGTTGATTGCGGCGGCGTTGCTGTGCGCCGCGCCACTCGCACGCGCAGACTGCTTCGAAGAAGCAGCCGGTTATCAACACGTCAATCCATGGGTGTTGCGCGCCATCGCATGGCAGGAATCACGCGGCCGTGCCGACGCGATCCATCGCAACAACAACGGCACGGTCGACTACGGAAAGATGCAGATCAACTCGATCCACCTGCGCCGTCTTTCCAGCTACGGCATCTCCAGGGACGCGTTGATGCAGCCGTGCGTCAGCGTGTATGTCGCCGCCTGGCGGCTGCGCGAGATGACCAATAAATACGGAAATACCTGGGCCGCCGTCGGTGCCTATCATTCCGAAACGCCGGCCGAGCGCGACAAGTATGCGCATGCAATCCACGCGATTCTGAGCAAGCGCGGCGTGGTCGTCGAGTAACGCTGCTGCACGCAGCGATGGCGCACTGCGTTGCTTGCCTGCCCGCATTGCGTGCCCAGAGGCTGTGCGGTGAATACACACCGCGCCCGCCGGATGGCGAGCGCGGTGGTTTGATCGCCGTGCTTACCCGGCCTGCGAGCAAGCCGCCTCGGCTGCGCGAACGGCCCCATCGGCCTGCCAGGTGCCGCCGATGGTCTTATACTGCATGCCGGCGGCCACGCCGGACACCGTGTTGGAGAGCAGGCCGCTGCGTGCGGGCGACAGCCCGACCCAGGCGCCAATCATGTTGATGGCGGTACCAAGCGCGATATTGGAATTGATGGCGGCCGTGCGGGCGACCGAATGATCCATGACCCTCTCGTAATCCTCGCGCTTGCCCTTCCACTCCGGTTCCCAGATCTGCTTGGTCCCGGCCTGGTCGGCTTCGTGCTGGGTGAAGTTGATCCAGTCCGCCGTTTCCAGGCCGACATTCAAGGCCGCCGTCATCGCCGATTGACGCAAGATGACGCTGGTTGCCTCGCCCTTGGTGAAAGGCGAGTTCAGGCCGGCCCAGCGCTGCCGGGCCGCTGCAAAGTCCGGCGATGCCAGCTCGTTCGACGCCAGGTTGGCCAGCAAGTTGGCCATGCCGTAGAACCTGCCGGCGCTGGTGATGTGCGGATCGCTGATGCCACCATTGGAGCGGGCCGGGTCTTGCATTCCCACCATTTTGAAGGTGGCCTGGATGGTGTCGCGGGCTGCGGCATAGGCGGCGATCTTCAGGTCGCTGGCCAGCAGCCTGGCAGCCAGCTCCGGTTGGCCGGATGCGTTGCCTGCCGCACCCACGGCGATGTTGCTCAGAATGCCGCCCAACGCGAGCCGGGTGACCAGATTCGAATAATGCTGCTGTTCTTCTCTCCTGCTTCCCTGTTCTTGGACGGACAGTGCATCCCACTGTTCGAGACTGAGATTGTGGAAGCCCCGCGCAGCCGCATCCGGATTTCGGTTCTCGCGGTTGCGTCGCAGCGTATGCAGCGCCATCTGCAGCGTGCCGGAGACGGCCTGCATGGCGACCACCGCTTCGGGCGGAAGCTGGCGGAGTGCGGCAAACAATCCTTCGCCCAGCAACTCACGTGCGAACGTGGTCGGTCCCACCGAACTGGCCTGGTGCACCAGATGGCCCAGCGCAGCACCCAGGTATTGTCCGTCGAAACTGGTCGGGACTATGCCGTGCGCTGCCGCCGCCACCGCGCTGGCAGTCGGCCCGAACACGGCGCTTGCGCCACGCACTGCACCGGTCCTGATCGATGCAGCCAGTGCACCCAAGCGCTCGCTGCGTGTCGGCGTGGTGGTGGCTGCAGGTGTGGGCACCGGCGGATCCGGTGGTGCAGCGTGTTCGTGGTCAATGGACGACGGGTCCACTGCTGGCAAGAAGTCTACGGTGTCGAAGAAGCGCTCGCTGGTGCTGTTCTCGGCATGCAGCAGCGGGCTCTCACCGCCGTGCTGGTTTCTATCGATAGCGTTGCCGGATCCTGTGCCGCGTTCCGGGTTGCTGCGCCGTCCGGACGGTCTGGGAGCCAGGCGCGACAATGCGGGGTTCGCCGCAGGCGTCGGCGCCGCGTTGTGCTGTTGTGGCGGCGCTATGTCGATCACGACGTCTGTATCGGTCGGTCGTGGTGGCTGGGAAGCACTGGCTGAAGGGGTCTTCATCACGGCATGTCCTCGCTGTGGGGGAAGGGCGGCGTGCTGCCGCCCGGGCTTGCGCGGCTGCTGACGTGAGGCATCGATGGCTGGCACCTCATTCGATGGGCGCATGGAGGTGCCGGCCTCGATTGCAGCGCACAGCTCGCTGTTGGCAGGGCCACGCGCGCGACAGCACGGTCGACGTGCGCCATGTAGACACGGTCTGGCGCAGCTGCCGCCATCAACGGTTCGGAGAATTGCAGTGCGGACTTCCCAGCGTGCAATCGAAGTGCTCAGGCGTGCCTGGCATTCACGGCCACCTTGTGTGGCATGCGTCATCGTCGTCAGTGACTCGAAAATGACATCGAGCTGCAGACCCGGGGCGCTTCACCTGCGAAATGATCATTCCATAACGGAAAAGTGCATTTCTCATGCAGATGAAATGTGTCTGCTGTCGCGCGGGTCTTCGCCTACCCGGCCACCCCGTCGTGCTCGCAGCGACGAGCCCTGTCGAGATGCAGCGTGGTTCGATTGAGGAGCCAGCGCAAGCAGCGAGCTCGGGATGCGGCCATGATGCTGGCCGCCTGAGTACCAATCGATGCACAGGAGCAAACCCGGTCACGCGGGCAGGCTTGTTTCTTCGGGAGATGCGGGATGAAGAAGCACGCGGCATTGTGGATGGCGGACACGCGCGCCCTTCCAGGCATCGGCCCCGCGCGGTCCAGCGAAGATCGCTCAGCTGCAGGCCGCCTGAGTCGCGTCATGCCAGCGCGCTGGCTGTTGCTTTCGTGCGGACGTCGCATCCTCTATAGCCGACGCGGCCAGGTGGGCGGCCGACAGGGAGGCAGAGGTGACGTTTACTCCTTGGCTCTATAAACGATGATTCCCGGCGTTCTCGCCACGTATTCCATGAAGGGCGAGTCGACGACCTTTTCGTTTTCCCTTGCGGGAGGAGGCGTTGCGTAACACCGGGCCTGTGTCGGTCATGACGAAGAATCCGACGTGCGTGACATCCTGCCCGGCCAGATGGGTATAGATGCCGATGAAATCCCCGGTGCGCAGCTTGCGGATGACGCTGCCGTCGATGTGCTCGGTGGGGATATAGGTGACAGCCCGGTCGACGACCGGCAGGCCGGGCAGGTGGTTCGGGGAGAGGGACAGAATGGATCGCGCATCTGCACGCTGATCGCGGTGATTCGATACAGGAGCGCTGAGCGAGCCCGTGCGAAGATATGCTTCGGTGTTGCTCGCTCCCCGGCAGCTTGGGTATCCAGACGGGCTGAAAGGGATCAGGGCGGGTATCGGCGGATTGTTTCGGGCTTTTGCCCTTTAAAAACAAAGAGATAGGCTTGAAATGTTACTGATGCTCGATAACTACGACAGCTTCACCTACAACCTCGTGCAGTACCTGCAGGCGCTGGGCGCCGAGGTCACGGTGGTGCGCAACGACGCGATGAGCGTGGATCAGATCGCCGCGCTCAGGCCCGAGCGCATCGTGATCTCGCCCGGCCCGTGCACCCCGAACGAGGCCGGTATCTCGCTGCAGCTGATCGAGCAACTGGGCCAGACCACGCCGATCCTGGGCGTGTGCTTGGGGCATCAAAGCATCGGGCAGGTCTATGGCGGCGATGTGATCCGCGCCGACAACATCATGCATGGCAAGACCTCGCCGATCCGCCATCAGGGCAAGGGCGTGTTCGCCGGCCT
The DNA here is from genome assembly GCF_001013475.1 of Xanthomonas arboricola pv. juglandis. GTDB lineage: Bacteria > Pseudomonadota > Gammaproteobacteria > Xanthomonadales > Xanthomonadaceae > Xanthomonas > Xanthomonas arboricola. The sequence continues at coordinate 758,642 of NZ_JZEF01000002.1, forward strand.
GCCGGACAGCTACGAGGCCACCCGCTACCACTCGCTGGTGGTGGACAAGACCACCTTGCCCGACGCGCTGGAAGTCACCGCCTGGACCGAGAATCCGGATGGCTCGATCGAAGAGATCATGGGCCTGCGTCATCGCCAGTTTCCGGTCGAAGGCGTGCAGTTCCATCCCGAGTCGATCCTGACCCAGCACGGTCAGGCCTTGCTGAAGAACTTCCTGCAGCGTTGATCGAAATGCGCAGCGCGCACGTCGCAAGGGCCGCCGCAATCTTCGTCAGTCTCGATGCAGTCTTCGGCGCCATCGATGCACCGGCGACCCATGCGCGTAATGCCTGCAATGACCTACGCGATAGCATGCGGCGGGTTTCCCGCCTCGCTTCGTTCACACCTGCATCCGGATCACGATGAGCACCGCCAGCGACAGCTTCCACTTCTACGAACCAGGCCAGGGCCACGGGCTGCCGCACGATCCGTTCAACGCCATCGTCGGTCCGCGGCCGATCGGCTGGATCGGCTCGCGCAGCGCCGAGGGCATCGCCAATCTGGCGCCTTACAGCTTCTTCAATGCGTTCAATTACGTGCCGCCGATCGTCGGCTTCGCCAGCATCGGCCGCAAGGACAGCCTGCGCAATATCGAAGCCACCGGCGAGTTCAGCTGGAACCTGGCCACGCGCCCGTTGGCCGAGGCGATGAACGCCAGTGCGGCGATGGTGCCGGCGGAGGTCGACGAGTTCGTATTGGCCGAGCTGCAGATGGCGCCGTCGCGGCTGATCGGTGCCCCGCGCGTGGCGGCCAGCCCGGTCAGTTTCGAATGCCGGCTCAGCCAGCTGTTGCCGCTGCAGAGCGCAGCCGGGCAGGCCATCGAAACCTGGCTGGTCCTGGGCGAAGTGGTCGGCGTGCATCTGGCGCACGCGGCGTTGCAGGACGGCATCTACGATCCCGCAGCCGTGCAGACGATTCTGCGCGCCGGCGGTGCCGCCGACTATTTCGAAGTGCAGGCGCAGGCGCGCTTCCGCATGCGGCGCCCGGGCCAGTGAGCGCTGCGCGCCGCGTCGCTGCAGGGCATTGCCGCCATGCGCGACTGCAGCGCCAGGATTGATCGATCCACCTCGCTGTCGCCTATCTTTCTTACGTTTTGCCACGGTCCTCGTCCATGCCCATCACCCCGCAAGAAGCCCTGCAACGCACCATCGAACACCGCGAAATCTTCCACGACGAAATGGTCGAGTTGATGCGCCAGATCATGCGTGGCGAGGTCTCGGACATGATGGTCGCCGCCATCCTCACCGGGTTGCGGGTCAAGAAGGAAACCATCGGCGAGATCGCCGGCGCAGCCACGGTGATGCGCGAGTTCTCGCGTCGCGTGGACGTGAGTGATCGCCAGCACATGGTCGACATCGTCGGCACCGGCGGCGATGGCTCGCATACCTTCAACATCTCCACCTGCGCGATGTTCGTGGCCGCCGCCGGCGGTGCCAAGGTCGCCAAGCACGGCAACCGCAGCGTCTCGTCCAAGTCCGGCAGTGCCGACGCGCTGGAGGCGCTGGGCGCGGCGATCGAGCTGCAGCCCGAGCAGGTTGCCGCCTCGCTGGCGCAGACCGGTATCGGCTTCATGTATGCGCCGGTGCATCATCCGGCCATGAAGGTGGTGGCGCCGGTGCGCCGCGAAATGGGCGTGCGCACCATCTTCAACATCCTCGGCCCGCTGACCAACCCGGCCGGCTCGCCGAACATCCTGATGGGCGTGTTCCATCCGGACCTGGTCGGCATCCAGGCGCGCGTGCTGCAGGAACTCGGTGCCGAGCGCGCGCTGGTGGTGTGGGGGCGCGATGGCATGGACGAACTCTCGCTCGGTGCCGGCACCCTGGTCGGCGAGCTGCGCGATGGCCAGGTGCGCGAATACGAAGTGCATCCGGAGGATTTCGGCATTGCCATGTCGGCCAGCCGCAACCTCAAGGTGGCCGATGCCGCGCAGTCGCGCACGATGCTGCTGCAGGTGCTGGACAATGTGCCCGGCCCGGCGCTGGACATCGTTGCGCTCAATGCCGGGGCGGCGCTGTACGTGGCAGGCGTGTCCGACAGCATCGCCGACGGCGTCGTGCGTGCGCGTGCGGTCCTGGCCGATGGCTCGGCGCGTGCAAAGCTGGACGCCTATGTCGCCTTCACCCGGCAGATTGCCCCGCAGGCCTGACCCTTCCCACCGCACCGGCAAGCATGGCATCGGCATCCTCACAATCCCGCTGGCATGCTGCGCGCTGGCGCGTGGCGGTCAGTTGCGGCCGTCTTGACCGATAATGCCCGCCCGCCAGGACCCGATACGATGAGCGACATCCTCAACACCATCCTCGCCCGCAAGGCCGAAGAAATCGCCGAGCGCAGTGCGCGCGTGCCGCTGGCCGAGCTGATCGCGCGCAGCGCCGACCTGCCGCTCACGCGCGGTTTCGCTGCTGCCATGCAGGCCAGCATCGCCGCCGGCGAACCGGCGGTGATCGCCGAAGTGAAGAAGGCCAGCCCGTCCAAGGGCGTGATCCGGCCCGACTTCCATCCGGCCGACATCGCGGTCAGTTATGAATTCGGCGGCGCCAGCTGCCTGTCGGTGCTGACCGATGTGGACTTCTTCCAGGGTGCCGATGCCTATCTGCGCCAGGCGCGCGAGGCCTGCACGCTGCCGGTGCTGCGCAAGGATTTCACCGTCGACCCCTATCAGGTCTACGAGGCGCGCGTGCTCGGCGCCGATTGCATCCTGCTGATCGTCTCGGCCCTGGACGATGGGCAACTGGCCGAGCTGTCCGGCCTGGCCATGCAGCTGGGCCTGGACGTGCTGGTGGAAGTGCACGACATCGACGAGCTCGAGCGCGCGGTGCAGGTGCCGGTACCGCTGGTGGGCATCAACAACCGCAATCTGCGCACCTTCGAAGTGACGCTGCAGACCACGCTGGACATGCGCGCCGCCGTGCCGCGCGACCGCATCCTGGTCACCGAAAGCGGCATCGTCACTCCGGCCGATGTGCAGTTGATGCGCAGCCACGGCGTGAACGCGTTTCTGGTCGGCGAGACCTTCATGCGCGCGCCCGAACCCGGCGAGTCGCTGCGTCAGCTATTCTTCGCGCATGACTGAGGCGTATCCCGTACCGCGCGACGACGCACCGCTTGTGGTCTTCGATTTCGACCACACGCTGTATGACGGCGACTCCGGCAGCCATCTGTTCGCCTGGCTGATCAAGCGCAACCCCTTGCGTCTGCTGGTGGCGCTGTTGGCCTCGCCGATCCTCGGCCCGATGGTGGCGATGCTGCCGACCCGCCGCCGCGGCGTGTCCGGGTATGTGTGGATCGCCACCTTCGGCCTGCACCGCACGCGCGAGTTCAACCGTTTCATCGATGCGTACGTGCTCAAGCATGAGGCGCAGATCCGGCAGCGTCTGTTGCCGCACGCCCTGAAGGTGTTCACCGACCACCGCGCTGCCGGCGACCGTGTGGTGGTGGCCACCGGCGCGCCGCCGGAACTGGCGCGCGCCATTCTCGGCTTTGTCGCCCATCAGGACGTGCCGGTGATCGGCAGCCTGGTCGGCCCACGCCTGGGTGCGGTCACCGCGCGACGTCACTGCCACAACGAAGAGAAGATGCGCATGCTGCGCGAGCGCGGCTATGCCGACATCGCCATTGCCTATTCGGACAGCACCGCGGATCTGCCGCTGTTGAAGGCCGCGCGTGCGCCGGTGGTGGTCAATCCGAAGGCCAATCGCGAAGCGCTGTTTCGGCAGGTGCTGCCGGCCGGCACGCCGATCCTCAACTGGGGATGTCGCGATCGCGGTGGCAAGGCGCTGTAGCGCCTGGCGCCGGTAGCGGCGCGCAGCCCGGCGGACACAGCAGGTATTCGGGCTCGGCAGCTACTGCGCAGACACACGGCTTGATTCGCGCGCACCCGACGGCTGTTCACCGAGATTTACTGGTCAGGCCAAGCCCGCCGGAGCAGCAGGGAAGGGTAAGCAGCTAGTAATGCACAGCACGCACGCAGCACGCGGCGGCGCAGCGCGCCCGACTGCATCAGTCCGCATACCGTGCGGCATGCGGTTCAAGCTGCGGCTGGTGCAGTGCTGCACCAGCCGCGACCACAGCCGCTTAGCGGGTGCCGTAGAGCACGACGGTCTTGCCGCGTGCATGCAGCAGGCCGTCGGCCTGCAGCTTCTTGAGCACGCGCCCGGCCATTTCGCGCGAACAACCCACCAGCCGTGCCAGTTCCTGCCGCGATACGCGCAGCTGGGTGCCCTGCGGGTGACTCATCGCTTCAGGCTCCTTGGACAGATCGTGCAGGGTGCGCACGATGCGGTCGGTCACGTCCAGGAACGCCAGGCGGCTGGCTTTCCTTGTGGTATCGAGCAACCGCTTGGACAGCTGAACGCCAATCGCGTACAGGATGCGGGGCGCATCCGGCGACAGACTGGTCTGGAACAGCTGCTGCAGCCGCTCGTAGCTGATCTCGGCCAGCTCGCACTGGGTGCGGGTGCGCAAGATCACCTCGCGGGTATCGGATTCGATGAACAACCCCATCTCGCCGACGAACTCGCCGCTACCGAAGTAGCCCAGCACCAACTCACGATCGTCATCTTCCTCGGCAATGATGCTCACCGAGCCACTGATCACGTAGTAGAGGGTGCCAGCCGGGTCTCCTGGCCGGAACACATCGGTCCGGGTCGGATAGCGCCTGCGATGGCTGTGCGCCAGGAAACGCTCGATCGTGCCCGCGTCCAGCGCCAGAGAAGGGGTAGCGTTACGTACCGTCGTAGTCACAACCGTCGTGTTTCCTGGGCTCATGGTAGTTCCGCGTGTAATTCCTGAAGCTTAACGGCATGAGTCATGCAAGGTAAACCATTCTTAACATCGGCATTTCGTTGCTGGGATCTTTGGCTCATAATTGTTCCCTTTCCCGCCTTCCATAAGGACAGACCGACGTGGTCAAGCCGTTGCCTCGCCTGAGGCTACAGGGGTTCAACAACCTCACCAAGGCGTTGAGCTTCAACATCTACGACGTCTGTTACGCGCGTACCGAAGAGGAGCGTCAGCGCTACATCGAATATATCGATGAGCAGTACGACGCCGATCGTCTGACGCAGATCCTGACCGATGTTGCCGAGATCATTGGCGCCAACATCCTCAATATCGCACGTCAGGACTACGATCCGCAGGGCGCATCGGTCACGATCCTGATCTCGGAAGAGCCCGTCATCGACAAGAAGCAGGCTGGTAAGGAGCTGATCTCCGATGCCGTGGTTGCTCACATGGACAAAAGTCATATCACTGTCCATACATACCCCGAGACGCATCCGCAGGAAGGCATCGCCACGTTCCGCGCCGATATCGACGTCGCCACCTGCGGCGTGATCTCGCCGTTGAAGGCGCTGAACTACCTGATCGAGAGCCTGGAATCGGACATCGTGATCATGGATTACCGCGTCCGTGGCTTCACCCGCGATGTGAAGGGCAAGAAGCACTACATCGACCACAAGATCAACTCGATCCAGCACTTCCTCGCCAAGAACGTGAAGTCGCGCTACGAGATGTTCGACGTGAACGTCTATCAGGAAAACATCTTCCACACCAAGATGCACCTGAAGGACTTCGACCTGGACCAGTACCTGTTCGAGGAGCGCGCCAAGAACCTCTCGTTCAAGGAGCGCATGAAGATCGAAACGCTGCTCAAGCGCGAGATCGAAGAACTGTTCCACGGACGCAATCTGAGCGAGTAAGCGCAGCGAGCGAGCTGTTGCGCGACCTGCCTGCAGGCGCGCGAAAGAACCAAGGCGGGACGGCCCGCCACGCGATGATCTCGCGTTCCACAGCCGACGGCGGCCCAGTGTGCAAACACTGGGTCGCTTTTTTTTTTGCGTTTTTCAAGTGAGGAGTGATGCGATGCCCTGGATCTATCTGCTGCTGGCCGGCCTGTTCGAAATCGGTTTTGCCATGGGCCTGAAGTACAGCGACGGCTTCGCCCGCCTGTGGCCGACCGTGCTGACGATCGGTCTGGCGGGCATCAGCCTGTGGTTCCTGACCCAGGCACTGAAGACCATTCCGGTCGGCACCGGTTACGCGATCTGGACCGGGATCGGCGCGCTGGGCGTGACCATCGCCGGCATCGCGTTGTTCGGCGACAGCGCGTCATGGTCGCGTCTGGCCTGCATCGGCCTGATCGTGGCCGGGGTGATCGGGCTGAAGCTGGTGGGCTAGTCGTGGTCAGTCCTGCGTGGTCAGCCCCACTGCGTGGGCCTGACCCCCCAAGGTTTGCGTAGCAAACCTTGGGCCCCACTTCGTAGCAGCCTATCCCCCCGCCTTCGGCGCGCCCCCTTAACAAAGGGGGCTCTGCTCCAGTGGGGTGTTGCGAGGTGTGGGCATGGTTTGCTGGGCGCCGCCGGCCGCCGGCCGCCGGCCGCCGGCCGCCAATCCCCAATCCCCAATCCCCAATCCCCAATCCCGCCGGCTACAGCCGGTACGCCACCGCTTTCATCAGCTTGGAGGCCAGGGCCATGGCGCTGGGGATCGGGGGCGGGAGGAGGCGCGCGCCGGCCTGTTCGGCCTGGTCGGCGTGGCGGGCTTCGTCGATCTTCATCACGCGCAGGATCGCGCGGCTGCGCTGGTCGACCTCGGGGAGGGTTTCCAGGTGTTCGTCCAGATGGGCTTCGACCTGGCGCTCGGTTTCGACCACGAAGCCCAGGCTCCAGTCGTCGCCGCGCAATCCGGCCAGGGCGCCGAGCGCGTAGCTGCCGGCGTACCAGAGCGGGTTGAACAGGCTGGGGCGGCTGTCCAGCTCGTGCAGGCGGTCGGCACACCAGGCCAGATGGTCGGTTTCTTCCTGCGCCGCCTCCAGCAGATGGTGCTGGGTGTGGGCATCGCGGGCGACCGCGGCCTGGCCAAAATACAGGCCTTGCGCGCAGACTTCGCCGACGTGGTTGATCCGCATCAAGCCGGCGGCGTGGCGACGCTGGTCCGGTTCCAGTGCGACGTCGGGGGTGTCAGCGGCCGGGTTGGGCCGCTCGGCGGGCGGATTGCCGAATACCGTGTCCAGCGCGCGCTGGGCTTCGACCAGCAGCCGGTCGAGCGGGCTATGCAGTCGGAAAGAGGAGATCTGGGTCATGCGTCGATTCTGGCCCCGGACCGAGCCGCTGCCAACCGCCAGCGCTCCGGCCAGCCGGCGACTTGCGTGGCCTTGTATCGTCCCGTACAATCCCGCCTCTTCTGTTTCGCCTTCACAACGCGTGGCAAAGTTCCAGCGGTCATTGCCGCTGCAATCCGCCCGACCACTCAAGAGTTTTCTCATGACTACGTTCACCGCCAAGTCCGAGACCGTCCAGCGCGACTGGTATCTCGTTGACGCCGCCGGCAAGACGCTCGGCCGTCTGTCCACCGAACTGGCCCGCCGTCTGCGCGGCAAGCACAAGCCGGTTTATACCCCGCACGTCGATACCGGCGATTACCTCGTGGTGATCAATGCCGAAAAGATCGTGGTCACGGGCAACAAGCTGAAAGACAAGAAGTATCACCGCTTCACCGGCTACATCGGTAACCTCAAGACCGAGAGCCTGGAGCAGGCGCTGGAGCGCCACCCGGAGCGCGTGATCGAAATCGCCGTCAAGGGCATGCTGCCGAAGGGCCCCCTGGGCCGCACCATGTACCGCAAGCTCAAGGTCTATTCGGGTGCCGAGCATCCGCACGCCGCCCAGCAGCCGCAAGTTCTGGATATCTAATCATGGCTATCACGCAAAACTACGGCACTGGCCGCCGCAAGTCCTCCACCGCTCGCGTGTTCCTGCGCAAGGGTACCGGCAACATCACCGTCAACGACCGTCCGCTGGACGAGTTCTTTGGCCGTGAGACTGCACGCATGATCGTGCGTCAGCCGCTGGAACTCACCAAGAACACCGAAAGCTTCGACATCCTGGTCACCGCCTCCGGCGGCGGCACCACCGGTCAGGCCGGTGCGATCCGTCTGGGCATCGCCCGTGCACTGGTCGAGTACGACGAAACCCTGAAGTCCGAGCTGCGCAAGGCCGGCTTCATGACCCGTGACGCTCGCGAAGTCGAGCGTAAGAAGGTCGGTCTGCACAAGGCCCGTCGCGCGACCCAGTTCTCCAAGCGCTGATCCATCGCGTTTGTTGCGTCCCGGTTCGCCGGGGCGCCTGCTTCAAAAGCCCGGCCATGCCGGGCTTTTGTCGTTTTGGGGTCTGCGCAGTGGGCGCCTGCAGTCGGTGCCTGCGATGTGCTGGGTTGCGAGGCAGGTTTCTTTGGCCGGGCCTGGCGGCTTCCGCAAACGCTGGGTGGTCATCTCGTAGCAAGTGGCAGCGGTGGCGGCGCCTGCGCGCGGCGGCCGGGGTGCTGCTTGCGAGTGGCCAGTTCTGCGGGTGGTGCCTCGCCTGGCTGGCGCAGCATCCCTTCCGGACGAGGGCGGGGTGGGGCGTCGCCTGCGGCGATCGCTATTCGACCTCGGGGCGGGTTGCGCGCGCGCCCCATTCCCGCTGTGCTGGGCAGAAGCAGTTGGGCAACAAAAAAGGCCCGATCGTCAGATCGGACCTTTCGTGTTTGGCTGCCCCGGATGGATTCGAACCACCGATGCCTGAGTCAGAGTCAGGTGCCTTACCGCTTGGCGACGGGGCAATAAAACGTGTTGGGCCAAGATTATTGCATGCCTGTGTGCGCATGAACACCTTGGTGGCTATGGGTGGACTCGAACCACCGACCCCAGCATTATGAGTGCTGTGCTCTAACCGGCTGAGCTACATAGCCTAGGGAGCCGGTAATTCTTACCAAGCGCTCGCGTGTTGTCAAGCATTTCGTTTTCAGCTTGTGAGCCGGCCGTCGCCGTGGCAGAGTCGGTGACAGTAGATTTTCAGGAGTCCGCATCGTGATCGATCCGGACGGTTTCCGGCCAAACGTCGGCATCGTGCTGATGCGAGAGGATGGTCAGGTGTTCTGGGCACGACGTGTGCGCAGGGACGGCTGGCAGTTCCCGCAAGGTGGCATGAATACCGATGAGACACCCGTAGAAGCCATGTACCGCGAGTTGCGCGAAGAAACCGGGTTGTTGCCCGAGCATGTCGAATTGCTCGGTGCCACCCCTGGGTGGCTGCGCTATCGCCTGCCGAGCCGGGCAGTACGGCGCAACGAGCGTCAGGTCTGCATTGGCCAGAAGCAGGTGTGGTTCCTGCTGCAGTTCATCGGCCACGAATCCCATCTCAAGCTCGACCACACCGACACGCCGGAGTTCGATCACTGGCGCTGGGTGGATTTCTGGTATCCGGTCGAGCATGTGGTGATGTTCAAGCGCGGGGTCTATGCGCGCGCGCTGCGTCATCTGGCACCACTGGCGCAGACCATCGCGGGCTCGGCGGCGGTCGGGGTGATGCCCGAGCGCGCGCTGGAGGCCTGGTTGCCGGGCAGCAGCGCGGCCGGGCACGACAGTCCGCGCAAGCGCCCACGCAAGCGGGGCGGGCCTCGCGCGGTGCGGATTAATAATGATTAACGTTTGGAATTGACACCTATTCTCGTTTGCGGTGCAATCGGTACCGGTCCTCTCCGGATCGCCAGCACCCGACCGATACCGTGTACGTCTGCATCTGTAATGGGGTCACCGACCACCAGATCCGCGAAGCGGCCGAGAATGGCTGCGCCAGCCTGGCCGAGCTGACCATGCGCACCGGCTGTGGTTCGAATTGTGGGTCATGCCTGGAAATGGCGGGCGACGTGCTGAGCCAGGCCCATGCGAGCCGCGCCCTGCCGCTGCCCATACTGGGACTTGCCAGCGCTGCCTGAGCGTTTCGGCGCGGTGCCGACAGCAGCTGCTGGAAGCAGGTCGCCGGGGTTGCTGGGTCCCACTTCCGTTTTACCCTCGCGCCACTAAGGCGCAATCGATGGGTCGCCTTCCTGGCTGCCGGTCACGCGGTCGGTCCGGGATCGACTGCAGTCATGGTCGATCGGCAATCTGCAACGATCATTCGGCGAATGATCGATGGGAGCTCCGCTCCTGCGACAGGCCGGATGACGGCCCACCCGGGATCGGGCAGGCGTCGCGCAACTGATCACGATTCGCGTTCCTTCATGCGCCGCGGCAACGCGCTACAGTGCGGCCGGCTCACTGTCTCGGAGACATCGCATGAAGGGCGATACCAAGGTCATCGAGTACCTCAACAAGGTGCTCTACAACGAACTCACTGCGATCAACCAGTACTTTCTGCACGCCAAGATGCTGAAGAACTGGGGCCTGAAAGAACTGGCCGAGCATGAGTACAAGGAATCCATCGACGAGATGAAGCATGCGGACAAGCTGTCCGACCGCATCCTGTTTCTCGAAGGACTTCCGAATTTCCAGGCGCTGGGCAAGCTGCGCATCGGCGAGAACCCCACCGAGATGTTCCGCTGCGATCTTGCGCTGGAGCGCGAGGCGGTTGCGGTGCTGCGCGAGGCCGTGGCCTATGCGGAAACCGTCAACGATTACGTGAGCCGCCAGCTGCTGGTGGACATCCTGGAGTCGGAAGAAGAGCACGTCGACTGGCTGGAAACGCAGCTGGATCTGGTGGCGCGCATCGGCGAGCCGAATTACCTGCTGACCAAGCTGGACGACTGAGGCGCTCGGTGCGGTGCTGGTCGGCGGTGTGCCGGGATCAGCGCAAGAGGGGCTGAGTCAGTAAGCGTCTGCACTGCTGGGGAGCATGCAGGCGCTGCGGGCGCTGCATGGGTGTCGCGCTGTCGCTGTGATTGGCCGCATGTGGCTTCGCGCGCGACCTAAGCCGCGCCCCAGCCCGCGTTTGCGACGCGGGCGCTCTAGGGCACGCGCGCCAGTGGCGCGCAAACCCTGCCTTCTCGCCCCGGCGCGAGTGAGGCGAGATTTTTCTTTTCGGGATGTCTTCGACTGTGTTGCCTGGCGGTTCTGTCGTCGGCTGCAGGCTTGCGCGGTCAGCCGGCGGCGCGGGTCTTGGCCTGCAGGCGGGCGACCTGGCCGAGCAGCGCCAGGCGGGCGCGTGCGTATTCGGCGATGACCAGCGCCACCATCACCGAGGGGCGTTCGATGGTGCCGGTGCGCGCGGCCAGTTCGATCCGGCGCGCGGCATTGGCCAGCGCCTGGGCGCCGACGTTGGCGCTGGAGGATTTGAGCGTATGCGCCAGATCGCGCAGCTGCATGCTGTCGCGGTTGGTGGCTGCGGTTTCCAGGCGCTCGATGATGCCCGGCGCGTCTTCCAGGAACAGCTGCAGGATGGTGATGGTGTCCGCGCCCGCCACCTCGTACAGCTCCTCGATCACGCTGTTGTCCAGGATCGGCAGGGCACGTGCCTGTGCGACGCTGCTGGTGCTTTCGGGGTCGCCTGTGGCCTGGCTGCCGGTGGCCGGGCCAGGCAGCAGCGGTTGGCGCGGCAGCCAGCGTTGCAGGCAGGCGTAGAGCTGCTCGCGGGCAACCGGTTTGGACAGATAGTCGTCCATGCCGGCGGCCAGGCAGCGTTCGCGATCGCCGGCCATGGCGTTGGCGGTCATCGCCACGATCGGGATCGGGCGGCCACCGCTCTCGGTTTCCATCGCGCGCCAGCGGCGGGTGGCGGCATAGCCGTCCAGCACCGGCATCTGGCAATCCATGAAGACCATGTCGTAGCGGGTGGACTCCATGCTGCTCAGCGCGGCTTCGCCATCGGTGGCGGTATCGGCGTCGAAGCCGAGCACGGCCAGCAGCTTCTGCGCGACCAGCAGGTTCACCGGGTTGTCCTCCACCAGCAGGATGCGCACGTCGCGCGCGTTGGCCAGCGCCGGCGCCATCGGATCGGGAATCATCGCCGCGGCCAGCGTGGCCGCGTGGGCCGGCCTTGGCTCGGGCGGCAGCACCAGCGAGCGCAGGGTCTCGTCCGGGCTCTGGCGCGGCACCAGGGTGGCATTGTCCTGCAGCTCGGACGGCACCGGCTCGTCGCCGTACAGCCAGATCAGGCGCGCGCCGCTGAGGTCGTCCGGGCGCGCAAGTGCGCGATGCACGGCGCGTGCGCTGTAGCGCAGCGTGTCGTGGTCGGCGATGACGCAGCGGAAGCCTTCGCTGTCGCTGTGGCGACGCACCCGCTCCAGCGCTTCCTGGGTGGTTTCCATCAGCACGTGCGACACCCCCCAGCTGTCGAGCAGGCGCTTGAGGCGTTGCGACAGGCGGGTGTCGGAACTGATCACCATCACCCGCGCGGCATCGGCGCCGGTGTTGTGCTGCAGGTCGCCGATGACCTTGAGCAGCGGGATTTCGAACCAGAACGTGGCGCCGCGCCCGGGTTCGGACTCCACGCCGATGCGGCCGCCCATCAGGTCGATGATGCGCTTGCAGATCGCCAGTCCCAGGCCGGTGCCGCCGTACAGGCGCGTGGTGGAGGCGTCGGCCTGGGCGAAGGAGCGGAACAGGCGTGCCTGCTGATCCGGGGCGATGCCGATGCCGGTGTCGCGCACCTGGAAGCGCAGCAGATGCTGGGCGCGGGTTTCGCCCAGGCGACGCAGCTGGATGTCGACGCTGCCGCGCTCGGTGAACTTGATCGCATTGCCGATCAGGTTGCCCAGCACCTGGCGCAGGCGGATCGGGTCGCCGCGCACCAGCAGGCGCACCGACGGTTCGATATCCAGCCCCAGGCGCAGCTGCTTGCCTTCGGCGGTGCGCTGCAATAGCTGCACGACGCCGTCGAGCAGCTCGCGCAGGTTGAAGGTGGTGATCTCCAGTTCGAGCTTGTTGGCTTCGAGTTTGGAGTAGTCGAGGATGTCGTCGACGATGCGCAGCAGCTGCAGCGAGCTGCCGGTGGCGGTCTGCAGCATGTCGCGCTGGTCCAGGCTGAGCTGGCCGCTGGAGATCAGTTCCAGCATCGGAATGATGCCGTTGAGCGGGGTGCGGATCTCGTGGCTCATGGTGGCCAGGAATTCGCCCTTGGCCAGCGTGGCGGCCTCGGCGGCCTGCTTGGCGCGCAACAGTTCCTGTTCGAGCTCGCCGTGACGCTGCAGCTCCTGCTGCAGGCGTTCACGGGCAATGTCGGCTTCTTCCAGGCGTTGCGACAGGGCGTGTTGCGCGCGCGCGCTGCGGTAGCCGGCAACGGCAGCGCATAGACCGAATACCACCGCCAGGGCTGCAGAGAGCGCCGTCACTGCGCGCCACGGCCCGTCGATGGCCGACCACTGCAGGCCCGCACCCAGCGCAGCGACCAGCGCGGTCAGCGTGGCCAGGCTGCTCCAGGCGCGGAGGCCTCCTGCCCGCGCTGTCACTCAGAGCACCGCGTTCGTGAAGTCGAAGTCCAGTTCCTTGCCGACCGTCTGCACCAGGTTGCCCTGGATGAAGTCCACGCCGCTCATCCACATCGCCGCGGCCGCCTGCGGATCTTCGATGCGTTGGCCGATGATCAGCAGGCCGCGCTGATGGGCGATATTGATCACGCTGCGCAGTTCGTCGCGGACTGCCGCGTTGCCGTGAGCATCGGCGAAGCGGTTGGCCATGCGCACGAAGCTCAGCGGCAACTGGTCTAGCAGCGCGTTGGCCTCGTCGCCGGGCTCGAACTGGCTCAGGCAGAACTGCACGCCGGCCGGCATCAATTTGGCGCAGAACTGCTGCACGGTGACTGCGTGGATCAGGGCATCGTCCAGGCGCAGGTCGACAATCAACGATTGCCCGGCCACGCCGCGCTCGAGCAGCGCCTTGAGCAGCCAGTCGGCAAAGGCATCGCGCGCCAGCGTGCGCGGCGACTGCGACACGAACAGCCGCAGCGGCGGGTGCGCGTGCTGGTACAGATGCAGCAGGCCGAGCGCGTGATCCATGACCTGCTGGTCGAGATCGGCGATGCGTCCGGCCGCTTCGGCGGCGGGAATCACCTGGCCGGCCGACAGCAGCGTGCCGTCGGCCTGGCGCAGCCGCAGCAGCACCTGGTACTGCGCGGTGTCGCCGCCGGCCACCGCCACGATCGGTTGATAGGCCAGTTCGAGCTGGCCTTCAACCAGGCGCAGTTGCTCCTGTTGTTCGGCCTGGCTGGGGGCCAGATAGGCCTGCACGCCGTCGCTGCGCAGGCGTGCCTGCAGCGCGGTGCGCTCGACCGCTTCCAGCGCGCTGCCGGTGTCGTCGAAGCCCAGGCCCAGCGGTGCCACGCCGATGGCGCAGCGCACGTGCACCGATTCTTCCTCGCGCACCGGGAAGGCATGCGCCGACAGCCGCTGGCGGATCTCCAGCGCGTACTGTTCCAGGCTGGATTCGGGCATGCCCACGCCCAGCAGCAGGAAGCTGTTGTCGTTCAAGCGCGCCAGTGGATACGGGTGCGCGGCGCTGGCCAGGCGATGCCCGGCCTGGGTCATCAGGCGCTCGTAGGCGGCATAGCCGTAGCGCTCACGCAGGCCGAGCGCGCTGGCGATTTCGATGAAGAACAGGCCGCCGGCCTGCTTGCGCGCCAGCGCATCGGCCAGCAGTTCCATCACATGGCCGCGCGTCGGCAGGCCGGTTTCCGGATTGCTGCGCACGCTGACCGGTTCGCCGGCCTGCTGCAGCGCCTGTTGGCGTGCACGGCGGATGCGGTTGGACACCGCCGCGATCAGGTGGCGTGGGCGGATCGGCTTGGTCAGGAAATCGTCGGCGCCGCTGTCGAGCACTTCGAACTGACGTTCCGGATCCGGGTCGCCGGTCAGGAACACGATCGGCAGCAATTGCTGGCCCGGCTGCTGGCGGATCAGGGTGGTCAGGCGGATGCCGTCCAGCTCGGGCATGTGCAGATCCATCAGGATCAGATCCGGGTGGTAGTCCTGAATCGCCTGCGGCACGCTGGCGGCGGTCATTTCCACCTGTGCATGCATGCCGGCGCCGTGCAGCACGCTCTGCGCAAACAGCGCCTGCGAGCGGTCGTCCTCGACGATCAGCACGCGATACGGCGCGTCGGCGGCGACGTTGTCATCGCCCTCGCGCGAAGTTGAGGCAGTCGTTGATGTCGGCGCTGCGGCCGTCGCGTGCGCGCTGCTGCCTTGAGCAGCGGACTGCGCTGGCGCCATCGGTACGATCATTGCGGGTGCGGCAGCGAGCGCAGGCGCCGGAATGATGGCCGCGCTCACCGGCTCGGCAACGGTGGACGCCGCCGCGGCCTTGTCGGCCCAGCGGCGCCAATAGTCGGCTGGCGGCGTTTCGGCGCGCAGTGGACGATTGCGCGTGGCGGTGTCGTCACGGGTGAAAGGAACCGGATCTCGGGCGGCCATCGATACTCCCTGCAGTCGCGATGATTATGCGATGAACTTCACGATAGCGGGGAGCGACGTGCAGCCGGCGTGGTGGTGGAACGCATCGGCGCGACCAGCCGGCGCATGCCCCGCCACAGCAGTCGCCAGACCCACCACACCACCAGCGTGGCCAGCACGCTGGAGCCCACCGCAACACTGAGTGCCAGCCACGGGTGCGCCAATGCCAGCGCTAGCGCGGTGGTGGTGATGGTGTCTTCGGCCAGCGAGGCGACCCAGTTGCTGGCCGGTTCCGGCGAGGTGTTGAGCAAGGCGCGGGTGCCGGCCTTGAGGGTATGGCTGGTCAGCGCCACGCCGGCGCCGGCGGCCAGCACGCCGGTGCTCAAATCACCGTCCGGCGACAGCGTGGCCGCGGCCAGGAAAGCGCCGGCCGGCACGCGTGCCAAGGTCTGCAGCAGGTCCCAGCCCGAATCCACGCCGGGGATCTTGTCGGCGAAGAATTCGGCCACCGCCAGTGCACCGGAGGTGCCCAGCACCCACCACGACTGTGCCGGGTGCAGGGCGGGCGGCAGCTCGATCCAGCCGAGCAGGCCGGCAAGGCCGACACCGAACACGGTGAGATAGACACGGATGCCGGCCAGCCAGGCCAGCAGGATGCCGATCACGAACAGATGGGCTTCGCTCATGGCGTTGTCGATCCCTGCAAACAATTGCAGAACTATCGCAGAACTTTGGGATAACCGCCGGTCCAGCGCCAGCACGACGGTCAGTGGCGCTCTGGCACACTACGCCGCCCATGACTGCGCCGGCCCGTCCGGACCCGATGCCCATGCGACCAGCCGCACGCGTTCAGATCGTCCAACGTGATTCCGGCGGTGGCCGTTCCCGCGGCCGCTGGTTGTGGCTGGTGATCGCACTGGTGTGGCTGGCGTCGCTGGGCGCGGCGTGGTGGATGGCCAGCCGCACTGCCGCGCCGCGTCTGGTCCAGGCCGAGGCGGCGCTGCAGCAGGCGCAGCGCAACCAGGCCCAGCAGCGTCGGCAGATCGCGCAGCTGCAGCAGCGCCAGGTCAACCTGGCGATGTCCGACAAGATCAGCCGCGCCGCCAATACCGAGGTGCAGGCCTCGCTGGCCGAGCGCGACGAGCAGATCGCCGCGCTGCGCGCGGATGTGGCGTTCTACGAGCGCCTGGTGGGCTCCACCGCACAGCGCAAGGGGCTGAACGCGCACTCGGTGCAATTCACCGCCGAGGCCGGCGGCACCTGGAACTACAGCGTGGTGCTGACCCAGAACCTCAACCGCGGCGCGATCAGCCAGGGCCAGCTGCGCTTTGCGGTGGAAGGCGTGCGTGCCGGCAAGCTGGTCACGGTGAGCTGGAACGAGCTGCACCAGAAGCCGGATGCGGCCGGGCAGCCGTACTCGTTCCGCTATTTCCAGCAATTGGACGGCAGCGTGATCCTGCCGAAGGATTTCACTCCGCAACGTGTCAAAATCTCCCTGAGCGGCGATGGGGCGCCGGTCAATCAGACATTCGACTGGAAAGTCGCCGGGAATGGCGCGGGGGAGTAGCTCATGTTCGGAAACAAATCCAACCGTGGTGCGCAGACCGTGGTCGACACCTTGATCGGGCCGCAGGTGGTCATCCGCGGCGACCTGATGTTCAGCGGCGGGCTGTATGTGGAAGGCCGCATCCTGGGCAAGGTGATTGCCGAAGACGGCGCCAGCGCCACCTTGACGGTGGCCGAGCAGGGCAGCATCGAGGGCGAGGTGCGCGCGCCGGTGGTGATCATCAATGGCCAGCTGACCGGCGACGTGCATGCCGCCGAGCGGGTCGAACTGGCCGCAAACGCGCGGGTGCAGGGCAATGTGCATTACCAGGTGGTGGAGATGAGCGCCGGCGCGCAGCTCACCGGCCGCCTGATCCATGCTGCCACCGCCGGCGCGACCGCCGCGTTGCCGGCGCCGGAGGCCGGCCGCGCCGAGCCGGTCAAGGCCTTGCAGGCCGAGACTGCCGACGCCTGAGGGTGTGGCCTGCAGCTGAAGCGGGCGCCAGATTTGGCAAGCAGCGCTTGAAGTGGGGCCGCCTGGCCCCCATGCTGGCGCCATGAGCAGGCTCGTTTCGCTTCCCACCGCCGCCCCGGCCCCGGACTATCAGTCCATCGACCGGCCGCTGAACTTTTCCGTGGCCGCCGCCAGCAAGGTGCGCGAGCTGATCCAGGAAGAAGGCAACGCCGAGCTGGCGTTGCGTGTGTACATCCAGGGTGGCGGCTGTTCCGGCTTCCAGTACGGCTTTGAATTCGACGAGAACCGCGCCGAGGACGACCTGGCCGTGGCCACCGACGGGGTGACGCTGCTGGTGGACCCGCTGAGCCTGCAGTACCTGATGGGCGCCGAAGTGGACTACACCGAAAGCCTGACCGGGGCGCAGTTCGTGATCCGCAATCCGAACGCCAAGACCACCTGTGGGTGCGGTAGCAGCTTCAGCGTCTGAATCGACGCGGTTGCTGCCGCCTGGTTGTTTGTGTGTGATGTTGCGGTCGGGTCGCGGGCAATCTGCTGCCTGCGACGTTCTCAGGTCTGACATGGTGCGGTGATAGCGGCAGTCGCGTGAGTGTGTCGATACGGCCTCACGCTGTGCGCAGCTTGCGCGCGCTGTATGACTCTTGATGCGACGCGTGTTGCGGGTCAACGACACCGCAGCCGGGCGGATTTTCAAAACGCCGATCTATGTGATCCACGCACTGCGCAGATGCTCGCCGATGCACCGGCGAAGCGCCACGCGCTATCGATGTACATGTCCAACGCGCTGTGAACATTCGCCTGCTGCGGGGTTCGCCATGCGCGCGCAAGCTTCGTGCGCGCGAGCTGGGCCGCGTGCGGCGATGGCGACACATGCACGCATGCCCAGCGCTGGTGCCAGCACATGCCGGTTTGGATTCATGCATCGCGTCTTGTCTTGCGTGACGCGCGCGGGCGGTCGCCACTGCGCTGACCGAGCGTGCCACGCACCGCGCCGATCCCACCCCACGGCGCAGTCACCGCGCTGCCCAGCCCGCGGACGTTGATCGCGCAACGGATCTCGATCCTTCGACACGCCAGTCCCCTGCCCATTGCAGTCATCCACGAGAGAAGCCTCACCATGTTGCAGATCAGATCCCGTTCGACGCTGGGCCTGCTGGCCATGCTTGGTATCGCCAGCGCAGTGCTTGCACCCAGCGCGCAGGCGTCGCCCGCACGCGGCAGCTTGCTCAGCAGCAACTTCCTGACCAGCTACACCCGGGATGCGATTGCCGCGTTGCTCACCTCCGAGCCGCAGGCCGAACAGCCCAGATGCAACGTGCGCGTGGCCGAGTTCAGCTATGCCACCGCCGGTGTCGATGGCGAGCCGGCCACTGCGTCGGGCGTGGTGCTGATTCCAGGTGGCGAGCGTTGCACCGGGCCGTATCCGTTGCTGGGCTGGGGGCGGTCGACAGCGACGATCCGCAATGAGGAACAGGCCAAGGACATTCGTGACGCCAAGGGCGACGACCCGCTGGTCACAAGGCTGGCCAGCCAGGGCTATGTGGTGGTCAGCAGCGATTATCTGGGGCTCGGTCAATCCAGCTACGGCTTCCATCCCTACCTGCATAGTGCGACCGAGGCCAGTGCGACGATCGATGCCCTGCGCGCGGCACGCAGCGTGCTGCAGCGCTTGAAAACGCCGTTGTCCGGCAAGGTCATGCTGTCGGGTTATTCGCAAGGCGGCCATGCCGCACTGGCAACCCAGCGGGAGATCGAAGCGCATCTGTCCAGGGAGTTCCATCTGGTTGCCAGCGCGCCGATCTCCGGGCCCTACGCGCTGGAGCAGACCTTCGTGGACAGCTGGAGCGGGAGCAACGCGGTTGGCGAAAGCAGCTTCGGCATCATCCTGGGCAGCTACGCGATCGTCGCGATGCAGCACACGTATCGCAATATCTATCTGGCGGCCGGGCAGGTGTTTCAGGATCCGTGGGCGGCCCGGGTCGAGGCGCTGTTCCCCGGCAAACTGGGCCTGACCGATCTGGTCCTGGGCGATACGCTGCCCGGGATCGACCAGCTCAAGGCGTACTTCCAGCCCGGGTTCTATCGCGACTTTGCCAGCAACCCCGGCAATCCGTTCCGCAAGGATCTGGCGCGCAACGACCTGCTGGACTGGGCGCCACAGACGCCGACGCTGCTATGCGGTTCGTCCAACGACGCCACCATCCCGCTGAAGAATGCGGTGACCGCGATTGCCGCTTTCAAACGTCGCGGCAGCACCCAGGCAGCGTTGGTCGACATCGGCAGTGGCGACCCCAACGACAACTCGGCGTTCGTGCATCTGACCACCAACGAACCGTGCATCGTCGCCGTTCGGCATCAGCTGCTGGACAAGCAGCGCTGAGGCCGGGAGGGCGTCTCGCTGACAGCGCTGGATGATCAGCGCGTCCAGGATCGGCGCTGGACGCCTCGCCCTGCGATGGAGCCTTGTCGCTGTCACTGGCGACAGGGCTGAAGATGCCGGGACTCGGACCCGGATGGCTGCGACACCATGTCGATCGCACGTGGCCTGCTCTGCAATGTAGCGCGCAATGTGACGCACTCATGACTGCCCGGCGGGCGCCAGGTGGTGTCGACGTCTGAACGCGCGCCGCCGGCCGGGCCTGCATTGATGGTGCGCTGCTTGCGGGCGATGCCGATTATCGGCAGGCTTGCGCCGATGTCAGAGTCTTCTTTTTCAACCTCCGGTTTTGCCTTCACCCATGCGCCGCTGGATCGTGGCGATCTGTTGCGTGACGATCCCGCGGCGCTGGCGCGTCTGTGGCCGCATGGCCGCGTGCTGCTGCTCGATGCCAAGGGCACTGCACTGGCCGATGCGGATGGCCAGCCGCTGCTGATGGACGGTGCCGCGCTTGGCGACGGGCCGGACGGGGCGATCTTTCTTGGGCTGCGCGATGACGTCGGCTGGTTCTGCCTGCCATCCGATGTGCTCGGTGTGGAAGCGCCGCAGCGCATCGACCTGCGCCAGGGTGCCGCCGATTGGCCGGCAGACATATCCACTGCTTTTGCCTATGCGCGTGCGATGTTGCACTGGCAGTCGCGCACGCGCTTCTGCGGCGTCTGCGGCGGGGCGATCGCGTTCCGCCGTGCCGGCTTCATCGCCCATTGCACGCAATGTCAGACCGAGCATTACCCACGCGTGGACCCGGCGATCATCGTGGCGGTCAGCGATGGCGCGCGCTTGCTGCTGGGGCGGCAGGCAAGCTGGGCGCCGGGGCGTTATTCGGTGATTGCCGGCTTTGTCGAACCCGGCGAGTCGCTGGAGCAGACCGTGGCGCGCGAGGTGTTCGAGGAAACCCGCGTGCAGGTGCAGGACTGCCGCTATCTGGGCGCGCAACCGTGGCCGTTCCCGGGCGCGTTGATGCTGGGCTTCACCGCGCGCGCTGCGGCAAGCGAGGTGCCACAGGTCACCGGTGAGCTGGAAGACGCACGCTGGGTCAGCCATGCCGAGATCACTGCGGCGTTGGCCGGCGAAGGCCAGATCGGGCTGCCGCCGCGCATTTCCATTGCGCGGGCGCTGATCGAGCATTGGCATCGCGCGCATGGTTGAGCCGTGGCGGGCGCTGCAGCGCAGCCAGATTGGGTGCGCCTGCATCGGCTCGGCTAGACTCGGCTGAGGAGGCCCACCCATGTTCACCACCCTGGTTGCTGTCGTCGTCGCACTTGCGTTGGGCCACCTGGCGCCTGCCCAGGTGGCGCGGCTGCGGCGTTTCGAATGGTTCGGCCAGTGGCTGCGCCGGCTGGACAGCCATGCCGCCGGGCGCGGTGCGTGGCAGGGGCGCTATGGCGTGGTGCTGGCGCTGTTGCCGGCCTTGCTGGTGGTCGTGCTGCTGCAATGGCTGCTGGACGATGTCTGGCGCGGGCTCTGGGCCTTGCTGTTCGGCGTGGCGGTGCTGGCCTGGACCTGGGGGCCGCGCGATCTGGACCGCGATGTGGAAGCGGTGATCGACGCCGACGAACCAGGCGCGCGCCGCGATGCGATCGCGCAGCTGCAGGCCGCCGGCGGCAGCGTGCACGAGGATGCGCCGTCGCTGGTGGAAGCGGTGGTGGTCAACGGGCTGCGGCGCTGGTTCGCGGTGCTGTGGTGGTTTTTGCTGCTGGGGCCGTTCGGCGCGGTGCTGTATCGGCTGACGGCGCTGGCGGTGGAAAGCCCGCTCTCGGCGCTGCTGCCGCCGCGCAACCTGGCCGGCGCGCGCTGGCTGCTGGCCGCGCTGGAATGGCCGGTGGCGCAGTTGATCACGGTGTCGATGGCGCTGGTGGGCAATTTCGACACGGTGTTCCGTGCCTGGCGGCAGGCGCATGGCAACCGCTGGTCGCTGGAGCCGCATTTTCTCGGTGCGGTGGCGCGTGCCAGCGTCAGCGCCGAACTGCGCGAAGAAGCGCACGACTACACCGATTCGGGGCTGGTGCCGGTCTGGCGCCGCCTGCCGGAAGTGCGCGATGCGATGAGCCTGGTGTGGCGCGTGCTGCTGCTGTGGATGGTGGTGCTGGCGTTGCTGGTGATTGCCGGCTGGGTGCGGTAGGCGCGCAGCCTGATTTCGATCGCGCGGCTGTTCGCGACCTGCTAACCCGGTGCCAGCAAGGTAAACGGGTACCAAGGCAAATTCCTGGCAACCCAGTACGTCGGCAACGCCCATAACCAGAACTTCGGCTCGGACATGACGGCCACGACGGGTGCGAACCAGCGCGCGCGCCAGCCGGCTTTCCAGGCGATCAGGCCGGGCAGGGTGATCAGGCCGAGCACGGCGGCCGGGTTCATGGCGAAGGCGCCGGGCAGATCGAAGTGCACCAGCGCATACAACGCGCGGGTCATGCCGCAACCGGGGCAGTAGCAGCCGGTCACGGCACGGAAGACGCAGGGCGGGAACGGGCTGTTGCTCGCGTTCGGATCGAAGCGATACAGCAGCGACACACCGAAGGCGGCCACGCTGGTGGCCGCCCCGAGTCCAAGCCAGTGGCGTGGACGCAGTTCCATTACTGCATGTGCTGCAACTGCTGCATGTAGTCCATGTAGCCCTGCATGCCGCCGGTGGCGACCATGCCGATGTTGATCAGCAGGCCGATGACGGCCAGCACGCTGGTCACGATGCACCAGGTCTTGGCGGTGTTGGAGGCGCGACGTGCGCCGTCAATGTCGCCCTGGTTGAGCAGGCCGTTGACCTTGCTGGAGAACACGATCGCCACGATGCCGGTGATCAGGGCCGGGCAGCACAGGCAGAAGCCGAGCACGGTGGAGACGATCGCCCAGATCAGGTGATTGGGAATCGGGCCCGGTGCGGCGCTGGGCGAGGGATGGATCGGCGGTGGGATGGCACTCATGGTGAAGCTCCTTGGGTGGTAAACAACAGCGAGATGTTGCAGCGCGTGGGGAAGGCAGCGATGGGCCGCGCAGGCAGCGTCCACCGATCACGGCGAACGCGTCTGACACGGTGATGTGGCGTACGACGACTTCCCCCGGTCCTTCTTGTCGCGCCCGCTAGGCGAGCGCAGCGGCAATGCGTGCAATGGCGCACAGGCTACTCGCGGCACGCGGCGGACGCAAAGCCCGCGCGGCCGCAGTCACGGCTGATCCTGGCGCAGTGCACGGACCTGCTGTTCGAGCAGCGCGGCGGTCGCCGCGTCGCCGGGAACCGCTGGGCCGGCGGCCACTTCGATATGCGCGCGCACCCGGCGCGGCACGCGCATGCGGCCCAGGCGGGTGTCGCGGCGGCTCCACATGCTCGACCACATGCCACGCAGTGCCATCGGAATCACCGGCACCTGGCGGCGTTGCAGGATCTTTTCCACGCCCGACTTGAACGGTGCGATCTCGCCATCCCGGGTCAATGCGCCTTCGGGGAAGATGCACACCAGCTCGCCGTCGGCCAGCGCGGCATCGATACGGTCGAAGGCCTGCTGCATCAGCGCGGGGTCTTCGCGCGCGCCGGCGATCGGGATCGCCTTGGCGGTGCGGAAGATCCAGCGCATCACCGGGATGCGGAAGATCTTGTAGTACATGACAAAGCGTACCGGGCGCGGAATCACTGCCGACAGGATCAGCGCGTCCATGTAGCTGACGTGGTTGCAGACCAGCAACGCAGCGCCTTCGTCGGGCACGTGGCGGTCGATGTCGCGCGTGCGCAGCCGGTACAGCACGCTCACCAGCACCCAGCTGAGAAAGCGCATCAGGAACTCGGGCACCAGGGTGAAGATCCACAGCGCCACCAGCGTATTGGCCAGCGCCAGGGCCAGGAACACCTGCGGAATGCTCAGGCCCGGCAGCGGGATGCGCACGCCGAACAGCACCAGCTGCGGCAGCTGCAGCGCGATGCCGATGATGGCGGCGGTGACGATGAACAACGAATTCTGGATATTGAGCCCGGCGATCACGCGCGAGAGCTCGGCCTTGGGCGTGCGGCTCTGGATCAGCGCAAACAACGGCACCACGAACAGACCGGTGAACAGGCCGATGCCGACCAGATCCACGATCAGGCGCACGCTGCCGGCCTGCTGCACGAACTGGCCGATCGACAGATCGGTGGCCGGTGCAGCACCGGGACGCGCGAAGTACAGGTCCAGCAAAAATGCGCTGATGCCGAACGCGCCCAGCGGCACCAGGCCGATTTCCACGGTGCGTCCTGACAGCCGCTCGCACAGCAGCGAGCCGACACCGGTGCCGATCGAAAACAGCGCCAGCGCGAACACGTACAGATCCTGCTGGCCGCCAAGATTGACCTGCGCGTAGGTGGGCAACTGCGCGGTCAGCACGGTGCCGACGAACCAGAACCACGACACCCCGAGCACGGCGTTGCGCACCGCCGGCGTACGCCGGGTCAGGCGCATGATGGCGCGCGATTCGGGGATGGGGTTCCAGTTGATCTTCAGCTCGGGCGCGCCGGCATCGACCTTGGGCACCAGCCGCGCGACCAGGTTGCCGGTGACGGCAATCGCAATCACCGCGGTGGCCGCGGCGATCGGCCCGTGGCTGCCGGCGATCTGGAAGATCAGCCCGCCGAAGATCATGCCGCACAGGATCGAGATCGAGGTGCCCATCTCGACCAGGCCGTTGCCGCCGGTGAGTTCCTCCGGTTTCAGCACCGAGGGCAGGATCGAATATTTCACCGGCCCGAACAGCGTGGACTGCAGGCCGGTGCAGAACAGCGCAACCAGCAGGATCACCATGTTCTCGGTGACAAACCCCACCGCTGCCAGCGACATGATCGCAATCTCCATCGTGGTGGTGATCACGATGAGTTTCTGCTTCTCCAGCTTCTCGGCGATCTGCCCGGCCAGCGCGGAGAACAGGAAGTACGGCAGGATGAACAGTGCCGGCGCCAGATTGGTGTACAGCGTGCGCTGCGCCGCATCGATGCCCAGGTAGAACAACAGGCCGATGATGGCCTGCCGATAGACGTTGTCGTTGAACGCGCCCAACGCCTGCACGGCGAAGAACGGCAAGAAGCGGCGCTGCCTGAGCAGGGCGAACTGACTGTGACCGGACATGCAGTTTCCTTTGCGAACGCGCGCAGCCTAGCAGGCTTCCACGGCGCGCTGGTGCATGCAGACGCGCTCAGCGTGGCGCGCGTGCCGATGGCGCACGTCGCGCGACCTGGGCGCGCAGCAGCGCCATGAAGGCCCGTGCGGCCGGGGTGGGATCGGGCCGCCACACCGCATAGGTCAGAAAGCCGAAGCGCTCCTTCAGCGCAACCGTCACCACCCCGCGCATGGCCGTGGCCATGGTCTGCGGCACGATGCCCACGCCCAGGTCGGCGGCGACCAGTTCGCGCATCAGGTCGGCATGGGTGACCTCGTACTGCTGGCGCTGCCGCAAGCCGGCCTGCGCGAAGGCCGCATCGACGATGCCGCGCACGCCGGCGCCGGCGATCAGCCCGGCCATCGGTTCGTCGTCCAGCTCGGCCAGCGCCACCCGCTTGCGCGTGGCGAAGCGATGGGTGGGCGCCACGATCAAGGCCAGGGCTTCCTCGTGCAGCAGCAGCCGCTGTTCCGGCACCGCGACCTGCGGGCCGACGCCGACCAGGGCCACATCCAGCCGGCCTTCGCCCAGGTCGTGCAGCAGGGCCTCGCTCATGGCGGTGCGCAGGTGCACGTCCACCCGCGCATGCGCGCTGCGAAAGGCGCGCAGCAGCGTCGGCAGCTGCACGGTGGTGAGCGAGGAGATCTGCCCCAGCGTGAGCCGGCCGCGCACCGTGCCCAGGGCCTGGGCCATTTCCTCGTGCAGGCGCTCGGCCGCGCGCAAGGTGGCGCGGGCGTTGTGCAGAAACACCTCGCCGGCTGCGGTGGGCCGCACCTGGCGGGTGCCGCGCTCGAACAGGCGCGCACCGAGGGATTCCTCGATCTTGGCGACCTGGTGGCTGAGCGCCGATTGCACGGTGTTGCACCGGCGTGCGGCGGCGGTAAAGCCGCCTTCCTCGGCCACGGCCACGGCGAACTCCAGTTGGCGCAGGGTCAGCATGCGATCTCCAAACGCGATGGACACGGTGAAAACAATACATTGGAAAGATGCCGCGTCGCTGCCCACACTGCGCCCATTCCTACAGCAGGCACCTGCCATGACCGTCGAACCGATTGCCCACCCGCCATTGCCGCGCCGACTGGTGCTGCTGATGGCCGCCGCCACCGGGCTGGCGGTGGCAAGCAACTACTACGCCCAGCCCTTGCTGGAGACGCTGGCGCAGGCGTTCGGGATCCAGGTGCGCAGTGCCGGGGCGGTGGTGACCGCTGCGCAGCTGGCCTACGCGGCGGGGCTGCTGTTGCTGGTGCCGCTGGGCGACCGGCTGGAGCGGCGCGGGCTGATCGTCGGCCTGTTCGTGCTCAGTGCGCTGGGCCTGCTGGTGAGCGCCGCCTCGCACAGTTTCGGCATGTTGCTGGCCGGCACGATCGTCACCGGTGCCAGCTCGGTGGCGGCGCAGATCCTGGTGCCGTTTGCCGCGACCCTGGCCGCCCCGCACGAGCGCGGGCGGGTGATCGGCACGGTGATGAGCGGCCTGTTGCTGGGCATCCTGCTGGCGCGCACCGCGGCCGGGGTGCTGGCCGGCGTTGGCGGCTGGCATACGGTGTACTGGATCGCCTCGGGCCTGTTGCTGGTCACCGCCTGGCTGCTGTGGCGCGGGCTGCCGCGGCATCCGGGCAATGCGCAGCTGTCGTATCCGCAGCTGGTGGGTTCGGTGCTGACGCTGCTACGCGACGATGCGGTGTTGCGCTCGCGTGCGGTGCTGGGCGGGCTGATCTTTGCCGGCTTCAGCATGTTCTGGACCACGCTGGCGTTCCTGTTGTCCGGGCCTGCGTATGGCTATGGCACGGCGGTGATCGGGCTGTTCGGCCTGATCGGTGCGGCCGGCGCGCTGGCGGCCAACCGTTCCGGTCACTGGTCCGACCACGGCCATGGCGACCGCGTCAGTTGGGGCGGGCTGGTGATGCTGCTGCTGTCGTGGGGGTTGTTGGCGTTTGCGCCGCAGTCGATCGCGCTGCTGATCGTCGGCGTGCTGCTGCTGGATATCGCGGTGCAAGGGGTGCACATCGCCAACCAGAGCGTGATCTACCAGCGCAATCCGAACGCGCGCAATCGCATCACCTCGGCCTACATCACCTGCTACTTCATCGGCGGTGCGGTGGGTTCCACGCTGGGCACGGCGGCGTATGCGCAGGCCGGCTGGAACGGTGTGGTGATCGGTGGGGCGGTGCTGGCGGTGGCGGCACTGGGCTGGGTGGGACTGAGCGTGGCGCGCAAGCACTGGAAGTAGGCGCGGTTGCCGGAACGGCACCGCGGCCACCGGATCAAGTAGCCCGCGCGCGCATCGCGGTGCGTCGGCATCGCCGCTCACATCGATGCGGCAGTGGCTGTGCGGCGCGTATGCGCACCGCCGACGACGCATTAGGCCTTGCTGGTCGCCAGGCGCGGTGCGCCCTCTGCCGGCGCGGTGGTGACCGCCACGGCAGCGGCACGCAGTTTGGGCAGCAGCCGCAGGGTCAGTGCCAACTGGTCGCGCACCAGGCGCTGCTTGGGCGGCAGTTGCACGGCATGCTGCTCCAGCGCTTCGGCGGTGGCGATTTCCTGGCTTTCGTCGTGCGCCGGCAGCGGCTGGCGTTCGCGCAAGGCGGTGGCGATTTCGCCCAGCGCGCGCTGCAGGTAGTCGCCGGCCTGCGCAATGGCGGGATCGTGTTCGCCATCGAGCGCGGCGCGGTGCGCGCCGAGCGCAGACAGATAGCCGAGCAAGGTGTTGGACAGCGCCAGGAAGCGGAAGCCTGCATCCAGGTTGCGCCGATAGCGGCCAGGTTCGCGCAGCATGTTGGACAGCGCCACCGACAACGCGGCATCGGCGTTGTGCATGTCGCGGCGCGCGATGCGGTAGGGCAGGTCGTCGCGCATGCCGCTGGCGTATTGCTCCAGCACCTGGGCCAGGTAGCGCGCGCAGCTGGCCAGCACCGTGGCCATCACCTGGTTGAGGCGGCGGCCCTGCCAGTCCGGCAGGATCAGGAACGAGGCGGCCGCGGCGATTGCGCAACCGATCAGCGTGTCGATCAGGCGTGGCCAGATCAGCACGAAGCCATCGCCGAGCAGGTTGAAGCAGAACAGCGCCATCACGGTGATGCCGGCGGTGGCCAGCATGTAGCGATCGGTGCGGGTGATGAAGAAGACCAGCGCGGCGGCCAGCGCCAGCAGCAGCTGCACTTCGGTGCCGGGGAACAGCTGCATCAGTGCCCAGGTGGCGACCAGGCCGATCAGGGTGCCGGCGATGCGCTGCACCAGCCGCAGGCGGGTGGCGCCGTAATTGGGCCGGCACACGAAGGCGGTCGTGAGCAGGATCCAGTAGCCGTTGTCGGCGTGGATGGATTGCATGATGGCGTAGCCGACCACCAGCGCGATGGCCATGCGCAGGCCGTGGCGGAACAGCACCGAGCCGGGTGTGAGTTGCTGCATCAGACGCGCAGCCATTTCGCGCAGGGTGTGCGGCGAGGAGTCGCGCAGGCGGGTGTCGAGGTTGTCGCTGGTGGAATCGGATTGCGCCGCTTCCGACAGCTTGCGTTCGATGCTCTGCAGGTTGGTCACCAGCAATTCCAGCGCGCCGAGCAGACGCGCCAGGGCGGGGTCGGCACGCGCGTGCAGATAGTCCAGCGATTGCCGCAGGTCCTCGGTGGCCAGGCGGCTGTTGTCGCCGTAGTCGAACGGGTGGCGCAGGCGGATCGCCTCGCCCAACGCGGCGCAGGCCTTGCCCTGCAGCGCGAGCAGGCGCTGGCAGCGGTACAGCACGTCGCTGTGGAAAAACGCGTCGGTCAGCGCTTCGTAGGGATAGTGCGAGGAGCTGGCGCGCTCGTGGAATTCCTGCGCCATGTAGTACAAGCGGAAATACAGGCCCGATTGCACGCCTGGCCGCCCCGAGCGGCCGAAGCGGCTCATGATCGCGGTCTTGGCGGCGTTGAGCGCGCCGACCACCTTGGCGTTCTGCTCGGCCAGCGCCAGCCGGCGTGCGTGCAGGTCGCTCTGCCGCACCGGTTCGAACAGGTCGGCCTTGAGCTTGAGATACCGGCCCAGTTCGAAGAACAGCCGCGACAGCCGCTCGCGCACCGGGCGATTGGCGAACAGCAGGGTCCACAGGATCGACAGCACGCCGTACCAGGTGGCGCCGATCAGCAGCAGCATCGCGCCGTGCCAGGCGATCGACGGATCGTGGCTGCCGTGCTGGTCCATGCCGATCATGGCGTAGATCGACAAGGCCACGGTGGCCTGCGCGATCGAGGCGTAGCGCTCGCCCAGCGCGCCGAGCAGGGTCAACGAGAAGGTCGCCACCGCCATGCCGGTCACGAACGCCAGCGGATACGGGAACAGCAGCACCACCGACGCGGCGGCGGCGGCGAAACACAGCAGCGACAGCAGCACCGACTTGATGCGGCCCAGCCAGTTGTCGTCGGTCTCGGCGATGGCGCTGGCGATCGCGCCCAGGAACAGCGCCGGCACCGCGGTGAGTTGCTGCCAGTGCCAACACACGCCCATTGCTACTGCCAGCGCGATGAACACACGCAGGCCATAGCTGGCCTTTTCATGGGCCCACAGGCGGCTCAGGCGGGTTTCGAAGGAAGAAGTGGCCACAGTCTCTGCAAGGCAAGGTGCCCGGGCATTATTGCCGCAGGCACGCGCCATCGGGGTGGAGGGCGGCTAGTTCTTTGTCAGTAGCCGCGTTGTCGCAAGTGCCGTAGGCAGGCCGCTCAGGCCTGTGCGCCCTGCTCGCGGGCGATCGCACGCCAGCCGATGTCGCTGCGCTGGAAGGCGCTGGCCCAGTGGATCGGCTGCAGACCGGCATAGGCATTGCGCTGCGCTTCCAGCACGCTGTCGCCCAGCGCGGCAACGCACAGCACGCGGCCACCGGCACTGACGACCTCGCCATTTGCATTCAATGCAGTGCCGGCATGGAAGACCTTGGCGGTGGCCGGCACCGCGTCCAGCCCGCTGATGACCTCGCCGGTGATCGGGGTTTCGGGATACGGCTTGGCGGCGATGACCACGCCCAGCGATGGACGCGGGTCCCACTGCGCTTGCGTCTTGTCGAGCTTGCCGTCGATGGCGGCGTCCAGCAGATCCACCAGGTCCGACTGCAGGCGCAGCATCACCGGCTGGGTTTCCGGGTCGCCGAAGCGCACGTTGAATTCGATCACCTTGGGCGCGCCATGCGCATCGATCATCAGCCCGGCGTACAGGAAGCCGGTGAACGGCACGCCGTCGGCGATCATGCCTTGCACGGTCGGCTCGACCACCTCGCGCATGACGCGTGCATGCACTTCCGGCGTGACCACTGGAGCCGGCGAGTACGCGCCCATGCCGCCGGTATTGGGGCCGGTGTCGCCATCGCCGACACGCTTGTGGTCCTGGCTGGTGGCCATCGGCAAGGCGTGGCTGCCGTCGACCATCGAGATGAAGCTGGCTTCCTCGCCATCGAGGAATTCCTCGATCACCACGCGCGCGCCGGCATCGCCGAACGCATTGCCCGAGAGCATGTCGCGCACCGCGTCTTCGGCCTCGCTCAGCGTCATCGCCACGATCACGCCCTTGCCGGCGGCCAGGCCGTCGGCCTTGACCACGATCGGCGCGCCTTTCTCACGCACATAGGCCAGCGCGGCATCCACCTCGGTGTGCACCGCGTAGTACGCGGTGGGGATGCCATGGCGCGCCAGAAAATCCTTGGCGAAGGCCTTGCTGCCCTCCAACTGCGCGGCCTTGGCGGTGGGCCCAAAGATACGTAGGCCGGCGGCGTGGAAACGGTCGACCACGCCCAGCACCAGCGGCACTTCCGGGCCGACCACCGTGAGCGCCACAGCTTCGCGCTGCGCCAGCGCCAGCAGGCCATCCAGGTCGTCGACCTTGATCGCGACATTGCGGCACTTGGCTTCGGTCGCAGTGCCGGCATTGCCGGGTGCCACCAGCACCTCGCTCACGCGCGCGGACTGCGCGATCTTCCAGGCCAGGGCATGTTCACGGCCGCCGGAGCCGATGACGAGGATTTTCATTTGAGTGCCGGGAATGGGGAATAGGGAATGGGGAGTAGCAAAGTCTTTGGTTCTGCAGGCCGTACGATGTGGAGTGGCATCCAGGGAACCGCTTTGCCGATTCCCGATTCCCAACTCCCCATTCCCGGCACGTCAGTGCCTGAAATGCCGCACGCCGGTGAACACCATGGCTATACCGTGTTCGTCGGCGGCGGCGATCACTTCGCCATCGCGCATCGAGCCACCGGGCTGGATCACCGCCTTGATGCCGGCCGCAGCGGCGGCATCGATGCCGTCGCGGAACGGGAAGAACGCATCCGATGCCATCACCGAGCCGGCCACCGTGAGCTTGGCTTCCTCGGCCTTGAGCGCGGCGATCTTGGCGCTGACCACGCGGCTCATCTGCCCGGCGCCCACACCGATGGTGCGGTGGTCCTTGGCGTAGACAATCGCGTTGGACTTGACGTACTTGGCCACGCGCCAGGCGAACAGCAGATCGCCCAGTTCGGCCTCGCTGGGCGCGCGCTGGGTGACCACGCTCAGTTCGCCCAGCGACATGCCGCGGTTGTCGGACGACTGCATCAGCAGGCCCGAGCCGATCCGCTTGGTGTCGTAGTTGTTGAGGCCGTTGCCGTGCGGGATCTTGAGCACGCGCACGTTGGCTTTCTTGGTCGCGTAATCGAGCGCGCCGGGCTCGTAGTCCGGCGCGATCAGCACCTCGACGAACTGGCGATCCAGGATGGCCTTGGCGGTCGCCGCGTCGAGGGTCTTGTTGAAGGCCAGGATGCCGCCGAAGGCGCTGGTCGGGTCAGTCGCATAGGCCAGCTCGTAGGCATCGCCGCAGGCTGCGCCCACCGCCACACCGCAGGGGTTGGCGTGCTTGACGATCACGCAGGCCGGCGCATCGAACTGGCGCACGCATTCCCACGCCGCGTCGGCATCGGCCAGGTTGTTGTAGCTCAGTTCCTTGCCCTGCAATTGCTGGAAGGTGGCCAGCGTGCCCGGCACCGGGTAGAGGTCGCGGTAGAACGCGCCGGCCTGGTGCGGGTTCTCGCCGTAGCGCAGGTCCATCACCTTGACGAAGTTGGAATTGATCTGCGCCGGGAACGGGCTGCGCGTGGGTACGTTTTCAGTGCTATCGGCCACCGCCGACAGATAATTGCTGATCGCAGCGTCGTACTGCGCCACGCGGTTGAACGCGGCCACCGACAGCGCAAAGCGCCTGGCCGCCGACAGCTGGCCGTCGTTGGCATCGAGTTCGGCCAGCAGCTCGGCGTACTGCGCCGGGTCGGTGGCCACCGCCACGCGGGCGAAGTTCTTCGCCGCGCTACGCAGCATCGCCGGGCCGCCGATATCGATGTTTTCCACCGCATCGGCCAGCGTGCAGTCGGCCTTGGCGGTCACCGATTCGAACGGATACAGGTTCAGCACCAGCAGGTCGATCGGCACGATGCCGTGTTCGGCCATCACCGCTTCATCGATGCCGGCGCGGCCGAGCAGGCCGCCGTGCACCAGCGGGTGCAGGGTCTTGACGCGGCCGTCCATCATCTCCGGGAAACCGGTCAGCTCGGCGACGTCGGTGACCGGCAGGCCCGCCTCGCGGATCGCCTTGGCGGTGCCGCCGGTGGACAGCAGCGCGACGTTGCGCGCTGCCAGCGCGCGGGCCAGATCGATCAGGCCGGTCTTGTCGGAAACGGAGAGCAGGGCCCGGCGCACGGGCAGGAGATCAGAGGCCATCGGTGGGGGATATCAAAGCGGGGCAGCCCATATTGTAGGCCGCGCCGGCGCTTGAATGGACCCGAGCGCCCGCAATGGCGTCGATCCATGCGCCGAAAAGGCGCTGCCAGGCGCTGCTGCGGCTGATGGCGGGCGCGCTGTCGCGCGGCGGCATCAGCGCCACCGGCTCGCTCACGGCAGCGGTGGCGTTGCTGGTGGCCGCCGCGGCACCCGCTGTGGCCGGGCATGTACATGTGACCCACCTCGGCGCAAGACTTGCAGCGGCGCCGAGCCCCGGGATGGCGAGGACGCCGCGGCGCGGGCAGAGGGTGCCAGGGCTTCGAACGTGATGTGATGCGTCGCAACGCTCGATGCGTTCGATGCTGCGGCGGCGATTGCATCTGCAGGCCGCCAGTCGCAAAAGTTGCTGATGCCTGCGCGTTGCTGCGCACGTTGCCTGACTGCAGTTATCGCTTCGGGCAATTCCCAGCAGGATGGAAACTGCCAACGGTGCAGCGTCTGAACGCGACGATGGATCACTTGCAAGTAATAACGCAGTTCTCATTTAAAGCCCCGCACGGCATTGCCACGGTGCGTGGCTGCATGCCTGCGCGCGGCGATGGCGTTCCATTGTCAGTCCGGAAATCTTTCGCGACGGGATTTGATGGCTGCGCAATACTCTTTTTGGTTCCGGTCGTGCACTGACGAACACAATCCGGAGCCGGTCGCAGATTGATCAAAAAGACCTGTCTTCGGGTGTGGAATGCATGCCTGTTCTTCGGTCATGCGCACCTGTCTTCTGCTGCGGCGACAGTTGCCAGCGCCGGGCTGACCGACGATCTGTGCTCGCTGATCGATTCACTCAACCGGTTCACCAGCAACGACGCTTTCGGCGAGGCGCCCCGTCGCTACTTGCTGCAACGGCTGTCGCGCAGGAGCCAGCCTTGCCATCACTCCCCGCTGCGTCTTGCCGTCACGGCCGTCCATGACCCTGCGATTCAAGCAAGACACCGCAGCGCGCGTGCGCCTTGTGGCGTTCGTCGATGACCAACCGTCGCAGTGCCGGTACTGCCCTTGCCAATGGGCCGATCCGTCTCGCCCTCACGGCGGCACGCTCCGCACCCGTTCGTCGGCCAGGGCATGCATGCCGGTTTGCGCAGCTGCTCGGAACATTCCTATGAGATCACCCTTATGAATCGCGAAAAAGTCCTGGCATTACGCACCTGCACCAACAACATGTCCGATCACTGCGGGCTGATCTGGCCGCAGTCGGGCACTGTCGAATGCCGGCATTGGCAGCCCACCATCAAGCAGGAAAACGGCCTGACCGGCCTGTTGTGGGGACAGGGAACCAATGCGCATCTGAACATGCATGCCGATGCGCATTGGGTGGTCTGCATGGTCGATACCGCCGACATCATCTGGCTGGGCGAGGAGGGCATGATCAAGTTTCCCCGGGCCGAGGTGGTCTACGCCGGCAGCCGTGCCGGTGCCATGCAGTGCATTGCCGCGGGCATTGCGCAGCACGCGCCGCCCCAGCCGGAGCCGCCGGCAACGCCGGTCATTGCCGCGGATTTCAGTCCCAAGGCAGCACAGGCGCAATTCACCGCACCGCTCGTCGAAAGCGCTGCACATTCCACCGCGCCAATGCCGGTTGCAACCCACGGCATCGATCCACAAACCGCACAAGCTTCAGCTGCTATCCTGCGCACACGCGAAATCGCCACCTACGGCAGCACGCTCACCGGCGCCGATCAGAGCCAGCTGATCGCAGGCTATGGAAGTACCGAAACCGCGGGTAACGGCAGCGAGTTGATCGCCGGCTATGGCAGCACCGGCGTGGCCGGATCCGACAGCACCATCGTCGCAGGCTACGGCAGTTCCCAGACCGCAGGCGGGGGCAGCACACTGACGGCCGGCTATGGCAGCACCCAGACCGCGCGCCATGGCAGCGATCTGACTGCAGGTTACGGCAGCACGGAAACCGCGGGTGCAGACAGCTCGCTGATCGCCGGCTATGGCAGCACGCAAACCTCCGGCGGCGACAGCTCGCTGACTGCCGGTTACGGCAGCACCCAGACCGCACAGAACGGCAGTGACCTCACCGCCGGCTACGGCAGCACCAGCACTGCGGGCACCGACAGCTCGTTGATTGCCGGTTATGGCAGCACCCAGACTTCGGGCGGGGAAAGCTCGCTGACCGCCGGCTATGGCAGCACGCAGACCGCGCAGGACGGCAGTGACCTCACCGCCGGCTACGGCAGCACCGGTACCGCAGGTGCCGACAGCTCCCTGATTGCCGGTTATGGCAGCACGCAGACTTCGGGCAACGACAGCTCGCTGACGGCGGGCTACGGCAGCACGCAAACCGCCCGCACCGGCAGCGACCTCACCGCGGGTTACGGCAGTACCTCCACCGCCGGTGCGGACAGCACGCTGATCGCCGGTTATGGCAGTACCCAGACCTCCGGCGGCGACAGCTCGCTCACGGCCGGCTACGGCAGTACGCAGACCGCGCGCAAAGGCAGTGATCTGACCGCCGGCTACGGCAGCACCGCAACTGCCGGCGCGGACAGCACGCTGATCGCCGGTTATGGCAGCACCCAGACCTCCGGTGGCGAGAGCTCGCTCACTGCCGGCTACGGCAGCACGCAGACTGCACGCAAGGGCAGCGACCTGACCGCCGGCTATGGCAGCACCTCGACGGCCGGTGGCGACAGCACCTTGATTGCAGGGTACGGCAGCACGCAAACCTCTGGCGGTGACAGTTCACTGACCGCCGGCTACGGCAGTACGCAGACCGCGCGCAGCGGCAGCGACCTGACCACCGGCTATGGCAGCACCTCCACCGCCGGCGCCGACAGCACCTTGATCGCTGGCTACGGCAGCACGCAGACGTCCGGCGGCGACAGTTCGCTCACTGCCGGCTACGGCAGCACGCAAACGGCGCGCAGCGGCAGCGACCTGACCACCGGCTATGGCAGCACCTCCACCGCCGGCGCCGACAGCACCCTGATCGCTGGCTACGGCAGCACGCAAACCTCTGGCGGTGACAGCTCACTCACCGCTGGCTACGGCAGCACGCAGACCGCACGCAGCGGCAGCGACCTGACCACTGGCTACGGCAGCACCTCCACCGCCGGCGCCGACAGCACGCTGATCGCCGGCTATGGCAGTACGCAGACCTCGGGCGGCGATAGTTCGCTCACCGCCGGCTACGGCAGCACGCAGACCGCACGCAGCGGCAGCGACCTGACCACCGGCTACGGCAGTACCTCCACGGCCGGTGG
This sequence comes from Xanthomonas arboricola pv. juglandis, assembly GCF_001013475.1. GTDB lineage: Bacteria > Pseudomonadota > Gammaproteobacteria > Xanthomonadales > Xanthomonadaceae > Xanthomonas > Xanthomonas arboricola. The sequence continues at coordinate 794,360 of NZ_JZEF01000002.1, forward strand.
CGACAGCACCTTGATTGCAGGGTACGGCAGCACGCAAACCTCTGGCGGTGACAGTTCGCTCACCGCCGGCTACGGCAGTACGCAGACCGCGCGCAGCGGTAGCGACCTGACCACCGGCTACGGCAGTACGTCCACGGCCGGCGCCGACAGCACCTTGATTGCAGGGTACGGCAGCACGCAAACCTCTGGCGGTGACAGTTCGCTCACCGCCGGCTACGGCAGCACGCAGACCGCGCGCAAGGGCAGCGACCTCACCACCGGCTATGGAAGTACCTCGACAGCCGGTGCCGACAGCACGCTGATTGCCGGTTATGGCAGTACGCAGACCTCCGGTGGCGACAGTTCCCTGACGGCGGGATACGGCAGCACGCAGACTGCCCGGAAAGGCAGTGACCTCACTGCCGGCTACGGCAGCACCTCCACCGCCGGTTCTGACAGTTCATTGATCGCCGGCTACGGCAGCACGCAGACGGCCGGCTTCAAGAGCATCCTGACCACCGGCTATGGCAGCACCCAGACCGCGCAAGAGGGCAGCATGCTCACTGCCGGCTATGGCAGTTCTTCCACCGCGGGCTCGGACAGCTCGTTGATCGCCGGCTACGGCAGCACCCAGACCGCCGGCTTCAAGAGCATCCTCACCGCCGGCTACGGCAGCACGCAAACCGCGCAGGAACGCAGCACGCTCACCACCGGTTACGGCAGCACCTCGACGGCAGGGCATGACAGTACGCTGATTGCCGGCTACGGCAGTACGCAGACCGCCGGCTACAAGAGCATTCTCACCACTGGCTATGGCAGTACCCAGACCGCGCAGGAAGGCAGTTCGCTGATCGCCGGCTACGGCAGTTCCTCCATGGCCGGCCCGGACAGCTCGCTGATCGCAGGGTATGGCAGTACCCAGACCGCCGGTTACGACAGCTCATTGACCGCCGGTTACGGCAGCACCCAGACCGCGCAGAGCAGCAGCTGGTTGATCACCGGTTACGGCAGTACCTCCACTGCCAGCTTTCAGAGCTCGTTGATTGCCGGCTATGGCAGCACGCAGACGGCCGGTTACGAAAGCACCCTGACCGCCGGCTACGGCAGCACCCAGACCGCGCAGGAAATCAGCTGGCTCACCACCGGTTACGGCAGTACGCAAACCGCCGGCCATGGCAGCATCCTGACCGCCGGTTACGGCAGCAATTCCACCGCCGGCTACGAAAGTACCCTGATTTCCGGCTATGGCAGCACGCAGACCGCCGGTTACGAAAGCACCCTGACCGCCGGTTACGGCAGCACGCTGACCGCGCTGGAAAACAGCTCGCTCACCGCCGGCTATGGCAGTACCGAAATCGCCGGGTTTTCCAGCACCCTGATCGCCGGTTACGGCAGCAGCCAGACCGCCGGTGGCGACAGCACGCTGACTGCCGGCTATGGCAGCACCCTGACCGCGCAGGACAACAGCTCGTTGACCGCAGGCTACGGCAGCACCGAAATCGCCGGGCAGGACAGCTCGCTGATTGCCGGCTATGGCAGCAGCTTGACCAGCGGCGTGCGCAGCTATCTGACCGCCGGCTACGGCAGCAACCAGATCGCCAGCTATGGCAGCTCGCTGATCGCAGGACACGAAAGTACCCAGATCGCCGGTCACCGCAGCATGTTGATTGCCGGTAGGCTGAGTTCGCAGACGGCCGGTTCGCGCAGCACGCTGATCGCCGGCATGGGCAGCGTGCAGACCGCGGGTGACCGCAGCAAGCTGATCGCCGGCGCCGACAGCACCCAGATTGCTGGTGATCGCAGCAAGTTGCTGGCCGGCAGCAATAGCTTCCTCACCGCCGGGGACCGCAGCAGGCTCACCGCCGGCGATGACTGCACGCTGATGGCGGGCGACCGCAGCAAGTTGACCGCCGGAAAGAACAGCATCCTGACGGCGGGCGCCAACAGCAGATTGATCGGCAGCCTGGGCTCCACCCTGACCGGTGGCGAGGACTCGGTGCTGATCTTCCGCTGCTGGGACGGCAAGCGCTACACCAACATCATCGCCAAGACTGGGGAAGAGGGCGTCGAGGCCGACACCGCCTATCAGATCGATGACGACAAGAACGTGGTGGAGAAGTTCGACGATCCGTTCGACACACTCGCCACCATCGTGCCGGACCATGGCAGCGGCCCGGCCCCGGCAGCGGATCAAGCAGCGGTGACGCAATTGCCGAACTGAGCAGGCAACTCGCCCAGGCAATCGGCATCGCCGATCCAGCACTGCAGCCAACCGCCGGATCCCCGGCGGTTGGCCCGATCAGATGAAGAGCGCGCGAGCAGGGCACGCTGGGCGCGACGGAAGTCCTGCGCCAAGGCGTGGGATCACGAGCGAACACTTTGGGCAGCCCTACCGGGCATCAACACGCAGAACATTCCATAACACGCAATAAGGATCGGCATCGGCCGCGTCATCACCAAGCGTGCCAGCGCAGCGCATTACCAGCCCGCAGCACACCCCAACGCTCTAACGATTCCCCAATCCCGATTCCCGTCCTACGTCAGCCCGTACTCTTTCAGCTTCTTGCGCAGCGTGGCGCGGTGAATGCCCAGCATCGCCGCCGCGCGGCTCTGGTTGCCTTCGCAGTGGTTGAGCACTTCCACGAACAACGGAATCTCCATCTCGCGCAGCACGATTTCGTACACGTCGTCGGCGTCGCTGCCGTCCAGGTCGCGCAGGTAACGGCGGACGGACTGGGCCACATGTTCGCGCAGCGGCGACTTCGGGGCGCCACGACTGGTGTCAGGACGAGAGGGGGCTGCGTTCAAAGGAGGTTTCCCAGTGTCACGAAGCCGGGACGCGTGGCCGGCGAGGGGGAGTGAGTCTAGCGCGTGACCTCCCCGCTCGCCACGCCCGTGTGGCGGTGGGCGCAGGTCGGGTCCGCTCAGCGGAAGTCGAAACTGAAGGCGGCCGTGCTCGCGGCCGGTTCGCGCACGCGAAACGCCACCTGCACCGCCTGGCCCGGCGCGAGCGTGTCCTGCGCGGCCGGCGGCTGGCCCAGATACTCCTGCGGCGCCAGCACGCGCGTGCCGATCACCCGCCCGTCGGCGTCGGACAGCGACAGCTGCAGCCACGGCCAGGCCTGCGCCCAGCGCGCCTCGTTGCGGAAGCTGGCCTGGATCTGCAGCACGCCCGGCACCCCGGGCAGCGGGCGCACCTCGCGATTGAGCAAGGTCAGTGCGCCCGGCTCGCGCCAGGCCGGCAGGGTGCAGCGCGCCACCGTGCAGGCGGCGCTGACCAGCGGGCGCCAGCGCGCATCGGCGGCCAGCTGCGCACGGTCGGCAATGACGATCTGCAAGGCCAGCAGGCCGACCAGCCCGAGCAGCAGCGCCCACTGGCGGCCGCTGGCGCGCAGCCGTGGCCGGCTCAGCCCGCGCCGTGCGAACGCAGGCGCGGCCTGGGCTGGCAGCGGCTGGAACTGGGCGGGCGCCGCTGCGTCGGCAGCGCCCGCGTCGTTGCCGCCTGGCTCGGCGTCCGTGTCCGGAGCGCTGCCGGGTGCTGGCGGGGCGGCCAGGTCGGAAGCGGGGGCGGACGCGGTGCCGTGCTCACGCTGCCGGGCTGTGCCTGCCACGCCGGCGGCCGCTACGTCGCGCGGCTGTGCAGTGGTCGGCTGTGCAGCGGCAGTGCCGGCGAGCGCGCTGGGGATGTCGCCGGGACCGGCCGCTGTGTCTTCGGCAGGATCGCCGGGCAGCTGGGGCGTGGTCGCGGTGGTCCATGCCAGCCGGTCTGGCTCGGCGGTGTCTGCCGCGGTCTGGCCGGCATCGGCGGTCGGCAGCAGGATGTCCACCGGCACCGAATCGCCATGCGGCGCAGTCGCCGGTGGCGCAGACGGCGGCGGGACCATCGGCGCCGCCGGGGCGGCCACCGGCTCGGCCAATGGTGCCGGCACCAGTGCGCCGGCCGGCACCGGCGGCGCGTGCAGCGGCGCTTCGGCCGCAGGCACCACCGGGGTCGGGATCAGCGACGGGGCAGCCGGCGTCGCACGCAGGAACGTGGCCAGGGGGCGGCGCGGTGGCGGAGTCTCGGACATCGGCAGGCGTGCAGCGGGAAGAACCCTATTCAACCACGCGCACGCCAATGGGCGAACCCGGGCGCGTCATGCGTGCGGCACGCAGCCGCAAGCGCAGATGCCGCTTCCATCGACTGCGGGGTACGCATCCCGTTGACTGGCCAACCGTCGCGCCGCTGTGACCACCCTGCCGCAGCTCGAACCGGCCGCAGCCCTAAGCCACATTCCAGCAAAGGCAGCATTCCAACCAATAAGCAAACGCGACGACCGGCGCCACGTCATCCAACTCCGACTGAGCCAGCTACCACTCCGAGCTTGCCTTACAAACGAAGCCCCAAGCAGCCTGCCCCCGATTCCCGATTCCCGATTCCCGATTCCCGATTCCCCAACTCAACGCCGACGCCGCGTCTTGCTCTCGGCCAGCAACAGATCGAGCAGGCCGCTGCGCTGGCGCGGCGCCAGCGTGTCGAAACGGTTCAGCAGCACGCGTTGCTGCTCGTCCAGATGGCGGTACTGCGCGGGTTCTTCGGCGATCGTCGGCACGGGTGGGCCGAAGGTGCGCTCGCCGCGGCCGGTGGCCAGGTATTCGAACGCCATGCCGCTGCGCCTGGCCAGGCCGATCAGGTTGTCCACCGAGGGCGCGGTGCCTTCGGCCATCTCCCATTGCGCCACCGCGCTACGGGTCACGCCCAGCTCGCCGGCCAGGCCTTCCTGGGTCAGCTTGGTCAGGGCGCGGGCTTCGCGGACGCGTTCGTACAACTTGCTCACACGGCACCGTGAGTGGGGAACGGGCCGGGAGATATAGCCCTAGCAGCAATCAGGGATAGTTCGTATGCCTTTCATATGCCGATATGTTTGCGATACTGTCCGGGCGTCAATGATGACGGGATCACAGCGAACTCAAGGAGGACATCCATGGTCGAGCCAGCCGCTCCCAAATCTGCCAGTTCCACCACGCCGGCAACGCCGCCCGCCGCGCCACCACCAGCCGCATGGCCGGCACATTCGCCGCTGGATCCGGCGATCACCCGCTTTCGGGGCGCGCCGTGTTACCAGGTCTGGCAGCGCCAGGACGCGTGGACCGCGGTGGCCGACGGCCCGCAGTGGTCGGCCGGGCTGGCGCCGCGGTGGTGGGCGCTGCGCCAGCGGCACTGGCGACTACTGGCGCTCAGTGTGGGTTTGCTGGCGCTGGCCGGCGGCCTGGCCAGCCTGGGCCCGCGGATGTGGTCGCTGCCGGCCTGGGCGGCGTTGCTGCTGGCCGAGCTGGGCCTGCGCGTGCAGCTGGCCCGGCAGGCCGGGCCGTGGCGCAACGCGGCGCTGCGGCGTGCCGGCTGGCAGGCGGTGACCCGCCTGCGCGCCATCAGCGTGGCCGATGCGGTGACCACCGCGCAGATCCGCGCCGGCCGGCCACACCGCTGACCTGACGCGGCGTCAGTGGCGGCGCACGCCGTCGATGCGCATCCAGTCTTCGTCGCGTTCGCAGCGCAGTTGCTCGAACCAGGGCGCGTAGCGCTGCAGCAGCTCCTCTTCCTGACCATGCAGGATGCCCGACAGCGCAATCCGCCCGCCCGGAGCCACACGTGCGGACAAGGTGTCGGCCAGCGCATCCAGCGCCGAGGCCAGGATGTTGGCGACCACCACCGGATAGGTCTGCACCGGCTCATCCTGCGGCAGGTACACCGCCAGCTGCGCCTGCAAGGCATTGCGCTCGGCATTGTCGGCAGTGGCCAGCAGCGCCTGCGGGTCGTTGTCCACGCCCACCGCGCTGGCCGCGCCCAGCTTCAGCGCGGCGACGGCGAGAATGCCCGAACCGCAGCCGAAATCCAGCACGCTGCGGCCCTGCAGCTCGCCGCTGCCGGCCAGGCTGTCCAGCCAGCGCAGGCATAGCGCGGTGGTCTGGTGCGTGCCCGAGCCGAACGCCAGGCCCGGATCCAGACGGATCACTGCGGCGTCGGGCGCTTGCGCGGCGTCGGGCAGCGCGTGATTCCACGGCACGATGAAGGTGCGCGCGCCGAACTGCATCGGCTTGAACTGATCCATCCAGGCGCGTTCCCAGTCGCTGTCGTCGACCGTGCGGAACGCCACCTGGCTCCAGTCCAGCCCGGGGTCGAACGCTTCCAACGCGGCGAGCAGCACCAGCGCATCGCTGTCGCCGTCGAACAGGGCGTTCAGCACCATGGTGTTCCACAGCGGCGTTTCGCCGACGCCGGGCTCGAGAATGGCGCGCTCGTTGCTGGTGTCGGCATTGGCGTCGAGCAGCGTCACCGCCAGCGCGCCGATGTCGTCCAGCGCATTCTGGTAACGGGGCTGGGTGGCGTCGGAGCAGGGCAGGGTCAGTTCAAGAAACGGCATCGTGGCGGTCGGGCAATTCGAAAGCGTGCATCGTAGACCATTCATGCCGGCGGACTCCTGCGCGGCGGGGGCCGGATAGGCAGACCCATCGCGTGCGCGATACTGCGGATGCCGTCGCCTGATCGGTGCACTCAGCGCATGCAGCGCAGTGGCGGCGGCCGCTGCCGGCGCAGCACGCGGGCGCGCCGGCAACCAAACGCCCGCTGCGCGCTACCCACGCCACACCCGCGCAGATCACCGTCCTCATGCAATGCACCGTCCGCCGTTTGCATCGGCAGCGTCCGCTTGCGTGCCAGCGTGCGCGGATGCGGGTGCTAGACTCCGCGCCGTCGCTGCGGGGCTTTCCGCAGCAGGGTTGCCGCTGTCCATGCCGCTTGCTCGTGCCCGCCATCTCTGGCTGTTGCTGGCTCCCGTCGCGCTCGCGGCGGCGGCCTGGTGGCATGTGCGCGCGCAACCAGGCGATGCGCTCACCGCCGCGCTGCCGGCGGTTGCAAGCAGTGCCCGTGCCGGCGCGCCGGCAGCGGTGGCGCACGCGCCCGCCGAACGCGGCACTGCCCTGCAGCTACCCTACCGCGATGCGGTGGACGCGCAGCCGGACCTGTACCGCTATGCGCAGCAATTGCAGCAGCAGGTGCGCGCCGGCAATGCGCAGGCGGGGTGGCGCCTGAGCCGCGTCTACGATTACTGCGCGCCGTATGCGTCCAGCCCGGCCGGTTACGCCGCCGACAGCGCCTGGATCGCCGCGCAACACACGCCCGGCGTGGTGGCGATGCACGCAGCGCGCACGCGCGTGGCGCAACGCTGCGCCGGCTTTGCGCCCGGCGATGGCCTGGGCCCGCGGCTGGTGGCGCAGCAACGGCAGGCAGCCGCGCGTGCGGGCAACCTGGCTGCCGAGGCGGCGTTGCTGGCGCTGGGCGAGCCGCTGCAGCGCTCGCCCAGCTACAAGCGCGCGCTGGTGCAGCGCGTGCTGGCCTCGCGCGACCCGGAGGCCTACCTGGCGCTGGCGCCGGCAATGGGGGCGCGCGCCAGCGGCGATGACAGCCTCGACGGCTACGTGGCCGGCGATCAGTTCGCCGAGCTGGCCTGGCAGGTGGCTGCATGCCGGCTGGGGCTGGATTGCAGCGCAGACAGCACCCTGGTCACCAGTTATTGCGCCAACGCGGGCATCTGCTCGCGCAACAGCGCACAGGATTTCGTGTCGTTCGTATTCGATGCCGCGGTGCCGCGGCAGGGAGCAGACAGAGTGGATGAGATGGTCGATAGCTTGGTCTCCGAGCCGGGAGCGCAGTCATGAATTACCGTCGCCTGGCGCATGGCGCCAAGTTCTGGTTCTGGGTTGCACTGTTCGTGGCGTATTCGGCTGCGGCCGTGGGCATCGTGATGATCGACACTGCCGATCACCGCTACCAGCCGCTGTCGGTCAAGTCGACCACGGTCGCCGCCGACGAACAGCAGCGACGGCATGGCGCCAGCCAGGTGGCCGCGGTGTACCGCGCCAGCAGCGCGATGCCGTTTTCGACATTGCCGGCCGGCTCCACCTTCCAGGTGGTGTGGCCGGATGGCTCCACCGAAACCATGACCGTGGTCGACCCGGCCTCCTCCAGCGGCATCGTGCCGGTGCCGGGCAGCCAGCAGCCGGCGCCGCGGATCCGGTAGCACCCAGGATCCCGTAGGAGCGCACCTGGGCGCGACGAGGTTTCACCGATAAAGCGCGGTCGCGCCCGGGTGCGCTCCTACGCATAGGTCGGCTGGCCTGCGTGAGGTATTGCCGGCGCGATGCACCGGGCAACAACGCAACAAGCCCGGTTTCCCGGGCTTGTTACGCGGTGCACTGGCCAGTGCGATCAGACCAGCGCGATCGACTTGTTCTTGCGCTCGGCCAGGCGCTTTTCCAGATAGTGGATGTTCTGCCCACCGGCCTGAAAGCCCTTGTCGCGCATGATGCGCTGCTGCAGCGGGATGTTGGTCTTGATGCCGTCCACCACCATCTCGCTCAGCGCCACGCGCATGCGCGCAATCGCGGTCTCGCGATCGGGGCCATGCACGATCAGCTTGCCGATCATCGAGTCGTAGTTCGGCGGCACCTTGTAGCCGGCGTAGATGTGCGTATCCACACGCACGCCGGGGCCACCGGGCGGATGGAACGCGGTGATCAGGCCCGGATTGGGCATGAAGGTTTCGGGGTCCTCGGCATTGATGCGGCACTCGATCGCATGCCCGCGCAGCACGATGTCGCTCTGCTTGATGGTCAGCTTGCGGCCGGCGGCGATACGCAACTGCTCGCAGACCAGGTCGATGCCGGTGATGCGCTCGGTGACCGGATGCTCCACCTGGATGCGCGTGTTCATTTCGATGAAGTAGAAACGCCCGTCTTCGAACAGGAACTCGAAGGTACCCGCGCCGCGATAGCCGATGCGGATGCAGGCATCCACGCAGACCTTGCCGATCTCGTTGCGCAGTTCTTCGGTGATGCCCGGGGCCGGCGCTTCTTCCACCACCTTCTGGTGGCGGCGCTGCATCGAGCAATCGCGTTCGCCCAGATGGATCGCACCGCCCTGGCCGTCGGCCAGCACCTGGATTTCCACGTGGCGCGGATTTTCCAGGAACTTCTCCATGTAGACCTGATCGTTGCTGAAGGCGGCCTTGGCTTCGGACTTGGTGGTTTCGATGGCGGCCTTCAACGCGGCCTCCGAATGCACCACGCGCATGCCGCGCCCACCGCCGCCACCGGCGGCCTTGATGATCACCGGGTAGCCGATCTCGCGCGCCACCTTGGTGTTGGCGACGATGTCGTCGCCCAGCGGGCCGCCCGAACCGGGCACGCACGGCACGCCGGCGGCCTTCATCGCGCGGATCGCCTCCACCTTGTCGCCCATCAGGCGGATGGTGTCGGCCTTGGGGCCGATGAAGATGAAGCCGGATTCTTCCACGCGCTCGGCAAAGTCGGCGTTTTCCGACAGGAAGCCGTAGCCGGGATGGATGGCCTGCGCATCGGTCACCTCGGCCGCGGCGATCAACGCCGGGATGTTGAGGTAACTGTCGCTGGAGGCGGCCGGGCCGATACACACCGACTCGTCGGCCATGGCCACGTGCTTGAGGTTGCGGTCGACCGTGGAATGCACCGCGACCGTGCGGATGCCGAGCGTGTGGCACGCGCGCAGGATGCGCAGCGCGATTTCACCTCGGTTGGCGATGACGACTTTATCGAGCATGGGAATAGGGAGTCGAGAATGGGGAATGGGTAGAAGCGGGCATCATGGTTCGGCTCCACGTCTGCGTAAGGCATTCATCAATGCGGTGAGCTTGGCGAAGACCTGGTCGACCTGCTGGCTGACGATGTCTTCGTCTTCGGTATTGCTATAGCCCAGTCGTCCAGCGATCTGGACCTGTGTATCCAGTTCGGAGAGCGAGCCGCGCGCAATCGAGAGAAACCGCGCGTAATCGGGAGTTGAACGTCGCGCCGCACCTTCGGCGATATTCGACGAGACGCTGATGGCCGCACGGCGCAGTTGCGCCGTCAGACCGTAGCGTTCCTGCTCGGGAAAGATCTCGGTGAATCGATAGATCATTTCCACAAGCTCCATGGAATCGCGCCAGGCCTCCAGGCGTTCATGAGGCCGCTTTGCCGATTCCCGATTCTCCACTCCCGATTCCCGGCTCTCAGCCAATCACAAACAACGGCTGATCGAATTCCACTGGCTGGCCGGTCTCGCCGAGGATGGCCACGATGGTGCCGGAAACGTCGGCTTCGATCGGGTTGAACATCTTCATCGCCTCGATGATCGCCAGCGTTTCGCCGGCCTTGACCTGCTGGCCGACGGTGACGAAGGCCGGCTTGTCCGGCGAGGGCGAGGTGTAGAAGGTGCCGACCATCGGCGCGCGCAGCACGTGGCCTTCCGGCAGGGCGGCAGCCTGCTTGGCGCCGCCGGTGGAGGCCTCGGTGGGCGACTGCATCGGCATGCTGGGGGCGGCCGGGGCCTGCGCGGGCGGGGCAGGTGCGTACTGCTGCACCGGCGCGCTCATCACGGTGGTGCCCTTGGGCACGCGCGCCAGGCGCACGCTTTCTTCGCCTTCCTTGATCTCGATTTCGGCGAGATTGGATTCTTCGAGTAGGTCGATCAGTTTCTTGATTTTGCGGAGATCCATACGGGCCTCATGAGGTGAATCGGTGGAGGTTGCCGGCGGCTGCCGGCGGAAGGGGGTCAGGCCGTCGGCGCGGGCGCCGGCGTGGGTGAGCGGGATGTCGCGTCGCGTTCCAGCCGCGCGATCACCGCTTCCAGCGCCAGCCGGTAGCTGTCGGCGCCAAAGCCGCAGATCACGCCGTCGGCCTTGTCGCTGAGATAGCTGTGGTGACGGAACGGCTCGCGCGCATGCGGGTTGGACAGATGGATTTCCACGAACGGCAAGCCCACGCCCAGCAGCGCGTCGCGCAGCGCCACCGAGGTATGGGTGAAGGCGGCCGGGTTGATCAGGATGTAGGCGGTGCCGTCCTCGCGCGCGGCGTGGATGCGCTCCACCAGCACGTGCTCGGCATTGGACTGCAGGCAGGCCAGCGCATGCCCGGCAGCCTGCGCACGGTCCACCAGGGCCGCATCGATCTGCGCCAGCGTGGTGCGCCCGTAGACATCCGGCTCGCGGGTGCCGAGCAGGTTGAGGTTGGGGCCGTGCAACAGCAGCAGGTGGGCCATGACATCCGGGAGAGCGGAAAGGCCGGAAGTCTGCGCGATGTCGCCGATGCTGTCCAGATAGACGAAGTTAGGTCTGTTTTAAACGATTGTTTTAATTTCGTGGTGGCACGCTGCTGCGTTGGTGCGCCAGGCCCTGTGGGGCTGCGGTTTCGCGGCAGGCACCCAGCCTTGCCGGTCGGTCGCATGCCGACCATCTGCTGAATCGCCATGGGGCGTAGTGCAGCGCGTCCATTCGCGGAAGTTGTGTGTTCGCTGGCGTGCGTCCCGGCCCCTGCTATCTGTCGTGCTGTCGAGTGGCATGCTCGGCGGCGCTGGCTGGCTGGTGTTCGCCGGCATCCAGCCACTTCAGCGCCGATCGGCGCTCGCTCCATTCATCATCGCCCCATGCCGTCCATGCATCAGGCCGCCGTTCGAGCCGGCGTGCCGGCCCGCGGGTCTGACCGACCGGCTCACCTAGCCGCGCGCAGCAACGCATCCTCGGTGATCGCGTTGGTCAGCACGGTCGGCAGCACCGCCGGTGGTGCGCCGGGGCCGTAGACCACGTACAGCGGCACGCCGACGGCCTGGTGCTGGTCGAGGAAGGCGCTGATCCTGGGGTCGACATTGGTCCAGTCGCCTTTCATGTAGACCGCGTCGACGCGGCGCAGCGCGTCGCGGAAGTCGGCGCTGCTCAGCACGTTCTTCTCGTTGGCCTTGCAGGTCACGCACCAGTCGGCGGTCATGTTGACGAACACCACGCGGTTGTCGGCGCGCAGGCGGTCCAGCAACTGCGGCGAGAACGCCACCACGCCCTCGGCGGCAGTGGCGGCCGGCAGGCGCAGGCGGGTGACCCCGACCACCGGCACGATCGCCAGCACCAGCATCACCGCGGCCAGGCCCATGCCGAGGCGATGGCTCTTCCAGCGGCTGCGCTCGAAGCAGAACAGGCCCAGCGCCAGCAGGGTGGCGCCGACCAGCATCAGCGCCAGCGCGTCCACGCCGCGCTGCTTGCCCAGCACCCACAGCAGCCAGATCGCAGTGAGATACATCGGGAACGCCAGCACCTGCTTGAGCGTTTCCATCCACGCGCCGGGCGTGGGCAGCCGCCGCGCCAGCGAGGGGATGAAGCCGATCAGCAGGAACGGCAGCGCCAGGCCCAGGCCCAGCGCCAGGAACACCAGCATCGCCAGCAGCGCCGGGGCGGTGAAGGCATACGCCAGTGCGGTGCCCATGAACGGGGCGATGCAGGGGCTGGCCACCACGCAGGCCAGCACGCCGGTGAAGAAGTCGCCCAGCGGGCCATTGCGCGCTGCCAGCGACTGGCCGATGCCGCCCAGATTGCTGCCCAGCGTGAACACGCCCGACAGGCTCAGGCCCACCGCAAACATCAGATAGGCCAGCGCCGCGACGAACCACGGCTGCTGCAGCTGGAAGCCCCAGCCGGCCGCCTGGCCGGCCGCGCGCAGGCCGATCACCAGCGCGCCGATCGCCGCAAACGACACCAGCACGCCCAGCGAATACCAGATCGCATGGCTGCGCGCGTGGCTGCGGCTCTCGCCGCTGTGGGCCAGGCCCAGCACCTTCAGCGACAGGATCGGCAACACGCAGGGCATCAGGTTCAACACCAGCCCGCCAAGCAGGGCCAGCACCAGCATCGCCAGCAAGCCCTTGTCGGTGTGCGGCGGCTGGGTGCGCTGCGGATTGTCGGCCGAGGCATCTGCGGCTGGCGCTGCAGTCGCCGCGGGCGTCGGTGCCGGCGCCGGTTCTGCAGGCAGCTGCCCGGCCGGCAGCGGCGAGATCATCAGCGGTGCGGCCTGCGCCTGGTTTTGCGGCGACACCGTGCCGGCGGGCAACTCCAGCGCCACCCGGCGAGTCATCGGCGGGTAGCAGATGCCGTCGGTCTGGCAGCCCTGGAAGGTCGCCACCAGGGTCGCCTTGACCGGTTCGGCGTGCTCGCGCAGCAGCGGCAAGGTGACTTCGGCCTGGTCGAAATACACCACCACATCGCCGAAGTGCTCATCGCGGTGCGCCTTGCCCTGCGGCCAGCGCGGCAGCCCGGGACGCACGCCGCCGGCGCCTTCCAGCGCCAGCGAGGTGCGGTCGCGGTAGATGTAATAGCCGGGCGCGGGGGTGAAGCGCAGCAGCAGGCTGTTGCCGTCGCCAACGATGGCTTCGAAGGTGAAGGCCTGCTCGGCCGGCAGCGGCAGTGCGTCCACGCCGGCGGCCTGGCCGGTGCTGCCGAACAGCCGCGGGCCTGCCGGTGCGCGCGGCACCAGCGCGCCCAGGTTTTCGCGCGTGGTGGCGGGCGTCGCGGCGTGGGCCGAGGCATCGGGCAGGCGCACGCGCAGCTCGCGGCGTTGCGGCGGGTAGCACACCCCGGCGTCGGCGCAGCCCTGGTATTGCACCTGCAGCACGGCGGTCTGCAACCCGGCATCGGCCTTGCCGGCCAGCCTGGCCTGCAGCTGCTTGCGGTAGGTCTGCACCTGGCCGAAGAACTCGTCGTGCTTGCTCTCGCCTTCCGGCAGCGCCAGCTCGCCGGCGGCAAAGCCTTGCCCGGATTTGACGCTGATGCGGTGGCGATACAGGTAATAGCCCGGCGCGATCTTCCAGCGCAGCGCGATGCTGTCGCGGCTGTCGGCGGTGGCGCCCAGGGTAAAGGCCTGATCCACCGGCAGCAGGTCGGCCTCGGTGACCGCGGCCTGCGCGGGCAGGGGCGCCACCAGCGCCAGCGGCGCGGCGAGCAACGGTACGACCAGCAATGCGCAGCGGGCGATCCAGCGGGACAGAGACTTCATGGACGTCAGGATTCCTTGCGGGTTTCGGCCCGGACCCAATCGAGATACGCCGGCAGCCCGGCGCTGGCTTGGACCGCGATCGCCTCCGGCAATTCATACGGATGCAGCGCCTGCAGCCGCGCGATGGCGTCCGGCAGGCGGTCTTCCCAGGTCTTGATCAACAGCTGCACTTCCCGGCTGCGCTCGATCGCCCCGTTCCAGCGGTACAGCGACTGCACGCCGGGCAACTGGGTGACGCAGGCGGCCAGACGCTCGTCCAGCAGCACGCGCGCAATGCGCTCGGCGCTGTCGGCATCCGGGCAGGTGCTGAACAACAGATGGAGGGAAGAGGCGCTCATGTGACCGCGCAGTGTAATCCCCTGTCTGCGGGGGATCGACCGCAGATTCCGGAACAGGGTGTCAAGTTCGCTGAGCCTGGTGGCTGGCCGGCAATACCGGTCCTGCGCCTGCCCGCTGATGTTGAATGACGCAGGCCGACGGCTCGCGCGCCTGCTGCGCGGTCGGGCACGTGGATTGCCGTTGCAGGCCGTCTCCCGGCCCGGCGCCTGGGGCACCGGGCCGGGCCGGATCAATTGGCCAGCTGGCAGCTGGCCGGCTTGGCTGAGGTGAACAGGCTCGAGGTCGCCCACTCGGGGTGATCCACGAACGGGTTGCGGTTGCCCTGGAAGCTGAAGATCACCTGGTTGCGCGCCCGCTCGGCATCGTCCGGCGGGTCGGCCTGGTGCCAGGCCAGCAGCGTGGACAACAGGCCCATGTAGGCCGGCGAGGCCGAGGTCTGCACGATCTTGCTGCGGTCGTCGGTGAGCTCCAGGTCCGGCTCGGACTGCCCGGTGGCCGCGTCGGTACCGCCCTCGTAGCGGATTGCCATGTACATCACCGCACGCGCCATGTCGCCCTTGCGCTTGCCCCACACCTCGAAGGTACCGCCGTTGCCGTCCGGGGTGCGCACCCAGTTGGAATTGCCCGGATAGCGCCCGCTGCCGCCGCCACTGCCGTCATTGACCTCGGTGACCCGCTCGCCGCAGCTGCTGGTGCAGGCCGCATAGGGCTTGTTGCCGCGGTCGGCGTTGAAGGCGGTATCGGTCAGATACAGCATGTGGGTATCGGTGTAGGGCGCATACGGCAACCCCTTGTCGCCGCTGGCGCTGCCAAAGCCCAGCGAATTGGGCCAGGTGTGCTCGCGATTGTAGGTCAGCCCGCTCCCGGTGCCGGCGCGGTCGCTGACCTTGGCGTAGCTGCGGTTGCGGTAGGCGTCCAGGATCCGGCCGCTGTTGTTGGGATCCTCGTCGGCCATCTCCAGGATGGTCCAGGTGCTGGTGCCCGAGCCGCTGTACGGATAGACCGTGTGGCCCTTGATCACCGCATGTAGCGAACAGCGCAGCTGGCTGGCATTGGCGGTGTTGACCCGCGAGTAGTAACCGGTGCCGCCGCCGCTGGCGGTGGCCACGGTGAAGGCGATCGACTGGTTGGCGGCCGGGCTCAGCCCGCTGGCATCGCGGATGGCGCTGGCGGTGATCGCCAGGGTGCAGCGCTCGCCACCGACCAAGGCGGTGTTGGTGGACAGGCTGAAGCGGGTGCCGCTGGTCGGGTAGCTCAGCGCCACCGTGCCGGAGCTGGCGCAGCTCAGTGCGAAGGCGCCGCTGCTCAGCGTCACCGCCTCGCTGAAGCCCACGCTCAGGTCGCCGGCGCCGGGAAAGCCGGTCGCGCCCTGGGTCGGGGTGGTGCTGGTGATCGTCGGTGCCGCGCCGGTCTCGCCGCCACCGCCGCTGCCGTTGAAGCTCTGGCCGCGGTTGCACGCGCCAAAGGTCTGCGCCGACGAGCCGGCCCAGCTGAAGTTGGCCGCGCTGCTGCCGGTGCCGGTCAGTTGCAGCGAACTGCCGACCGCGCTGCTGTTGCTCTCGCTGACCGGCAGGTTCTGGCTGGTGATGCCGGCGGCGGGCCCGCCGCTGGCGGTGATGGCGCCTTCGTAACTGAGGAACTGCACCAACTGGCCGTTGGGGTCGACCAGCGCCACGCCGTCGTTGGGCCCGTTCTGCACGCCGTTGCTGGCGTAGCCGACCGTGGCCACGCGCACCTGGCTGCCGCAGCTGACCAGGCTGCCGGCCGGCACCGCCGTATTGGCGTAGACCGTCGCCGCGCCCGGTGTGCTGCCGTTGTACAGATAGATGCGGTAGCCGCTCAGCGATTCGCCGGCGGTGGCCACCACTTCCACTCCTTCGCCGCTGTCGCCGGAGGCGCCTGCGTCGTCGTAATGCAGTTCGTTGATGAACACCGCCGCGTGGGCGGTGGGCACGGCCAGCGCGAGCGCACAGGCCAGGGGAAGCGTGCAGCTGGGGGACCAGCGCAAGGGGAAAACACGGGCGGGGGACGGCAACCTCATCGACAGCTCCTTGTGATCGGGGAATGCGTGGCCGACTGTAAAACGTGCGCATGACAATCGGTGGAACCTGGTTCCATTTTTAGAGCGGTTGCTCCGGCGACTGCTCGGTGCGCACTGCCCGGCGTGCCAGTGGCTCGGTAGCCGGTCTCAGGCGCAGCTGGCGATTGCGCAGCCCGGTTCCCACCCGGCTGTCGGTCGCCAGCGGTCGTACTGCTTGCCAGGTCGTGTCGGCCGCGTCGTGGCCCTGGCACGGAACTGCCCGGCGAAAATTTTTTGCCCCCAGCCCTTGAAAGCTGGCCACACAGCACAATCTCTGGCCCGCACCCGCTCTGTCGGGTTTTTTCCGCGCGCTGTGCTGGCAGTCGTCACATACGAGTGCTAACATCGCCGATAATTTCCAGACCAATCAATCACTTAAGAGGGTCTTTCTCTATGAGCATCAAGCCGCTTCACGACCGCGTTGTAGTCAAGCCGATCGAAGCCGACGAAGTTTCCGCCGGCGGCATCGTGATCCCGGACTCCGCCAAGGAAAAGTCCACCAAGGGTGAAGTCGTCGCCATCGGCGCCGGCAAGCCCCTGGACAACGGCAGCCTGCGCGCGCCGGTGGTCAAGGTCGGCGACAAGGTCATCTACGGCCAGTACGCCGGCAGCAGCTACAAGTCCGAAGGCGTCGAGTACAAGGTGCTGCGCGAAGACGACATCCTGGCGGTCATCGGCTGATCAGGCGCTATGCGCCGGGAATCGGGAGTTGGAAATCGGGAATAGGCAAAGCGGCTAACCCACTTCGCCATCCCACCCCGCCCCGATTCACGCTGTTGATCTACCGATTCCCCATTCCCTATTCCCCATTTCCGGAGTTACATACAAATGGCTGCTAAAGACATTCGTTTCGGTGAAGACGCACGTACCCGTATGGTTCGTGGCGTCAACGTGCTTGCCAATGCCGTCAAGGCCACCCTGGGCCCGAAGGGCCGCAACGTCGTGCTCGAGAAGAGCTTCGGCGCGCCGACCATCACCAAGGACGGCGTTTCCGTCGCCAAGGAAATCGAACTGGCTGACAAGTTCGAGAACATGGGCGCGCAGATGGTCAAGGAAGTCGCTTCCAAGACCAACGACAACGCCGGCGACGGCACCACCACCGCCACCGTGCTGGCCCAGGCCCTGATCCGCGAAGGCGCCAAGGCTGTGGCCGCCGGCATGAACCCGATGGACCTCAAGCGCGGTATCGACCAGGCCGTCAAGGCTGCCGTCGTCGAGCTGAAGAACATCTCCAAGCCCACCACCGACGACAAGGCGATTGCCCAGGTCGGCACCATCTCGGCCAACTCGGACGAATCGATCGGCAACATCATTGCCGAAGCGATGCAGAAGGTCGGCAAGGAAGGCGTGATCACCGTTGAAGAAGGCTCGGGCCTGGAAAACGAGCTGGACGTGGTCGAGGGCATGCAGTTCGATCGCGGCTACCTCTCCCCGTACTTCATCAACAACCAGCAGAGCCAGTCGGCCGACCTGGACGACCCGTTCATCCTGCTGCACGACAAGAAGATCTCCAACGTGCGCGACCTGCTGCCCGTGCTGGAAGGCGTGGCCAAGGCCGGCAAGCCGTTGCTGATCGTCGCTGAAGAAGTCGAAGGCGAAGCGCTGGCCACCCTGGTGGTCAACACCATCCGTGGCATCGTCAAGGTCGTGGCCGTCAAGGCACCGGGCTTCGGCGACCGTCGCAAGGCGATGCTGGAAGACATGGCCGTGCTGACCGGCGGCACCGTGATCTCCGAGGAAGTGGGTCTGGCGCTGGAGAAGGCCACGATCAAGGACCTGGGCCGCGCGAAGAAGGTGCAGGTCTCCAAGGAGAACACCACCATCATCGACGGCGCCGGCGACTCGGCCACGATCGAAGCCCGCGTTGGCCAGATCAAGACCCAGATCGAAGACACCTCGTCCGATTACGACCGCGAGAAGCTGCAGGAGCGCGTGGCCAAGCTGGCCGGTGGCGTTGCAGTGATCAAGGTCGGCGCCTCGACCGAAATCGAAATGAAGGAAAAGAAGGCCCGCGTCGAAGACGCCCTGCACGCCACCCGTGCAGCCGTCGAAGAAGGCGTGGTCCCGGGCGGCGGTGTGGCCCTGGTGCGTGCGCTGGTGGCCGTCGGTAACCTGACCGGTGCCAACGAAGACCAGACCCACGGCATCCAGATCGCCCTGCGCGCGATGGAAGCCCCGCTGCGCGAGATCGTGGCCAATGCTGGCGAAGAGCCGTCCGTGATCCTGAACAAGGTCAAGGAAGGCACCGGCAACTACGGTTACAACGCGGCCAACGGCGAGTTCGGCGACATGGTGCAGTTCGGCATCCTGGACCCGACCAAGGTCACCCGTTCGGCACTGCAGAACGCCGCCTCGATCGCCGGCCTGATGATCACCACCGAAGCCATGGTGGCCGATGCACCGAAGAAGGACGAGCCGGCGATGCCGGCCGGCGGTGGCATGGGCGGCATGGGCGGCATGGATTTCTGATCCACGCCACTTCGGCTGTTGCAGCAAAAAGGACCCCGCCGAAAGGCGGGGTTTTTTTTGCGCGTCACCCACGCTTGCGCATGCACGCGGCGGTTGCCGATGACCGGCGCTCGTCCCGTCAGGACGAAGGCGCTGTGCTGGTTGCGGCCTGATCCGGCGACCGATGCGCGTGCGCAGGCGAGCGTTGCTCAGGCGATGCACTGGCTGCGGCCAACGCGGCGGCATCGTTCGTCTCCTCGATATCGGCGATATCGTCGATCTCGGTGATCGTGACGCTGCTGCTGGGTGTGGTCTGCGCCTGCGCGCCGGCGTCCTCGATGACCTGCAGGGCGATATCGCCGACCCGCTGCGCGTACTCCTGCGCATGTTCCGGCGACAGGCTTTGCACATATCTGGCGGTGTCTTGCACGTTCTGGATGAGTTCCTCGGGCGAGGACGGCATGCGGGTTGCGAGCGCGGTACCGTCGGGCCCCCTGAGCACACGCATGATCTGACCGCCGCCCCAGTTCATCGCCAGTTCCGCGCCACGCGCCATGGGGCCCGGCATGCTCATCGACATCAGCGACATGATCGCGCCGGCGTAGTAGGGCGATGCCGACGAGGCTTCGATCAGACTCTTGTCTGCGAAGGTCTTGGACAGTTTCTCCACGCCCAGTGCCAGCGCCATGACCAAGCTGCCGGAGCACATGGCCTT
Organism: Xanthomonas arboricola pv. juglandis; assembly: GCF_001013475.1. Classification (GTDB taxonomy): domain Bacteria; phylum Pseudomonadota; class Gammaproteobacteria; order Xanthomonadales; family Xanthomonadaceae; genus Xanthomonas; species Xanthomonas arboricola. Next base: position 813,784 of record NZ_JZEF01000002.1, read on the forward strand.
GAAGCGTTCCATGGCGTCCTGACGGGTCGCATGTGCGTTTGCCGCCGACTGCATCATCACCGCCGTCACCACGACGGAGTCGGCCAACAGATCCACCGTGCCGATCCGATCCGGTTGGATCAGGTAGACCGTCAGCCCGGTCACTCCGGCCCCCAGCAATGCCAATGCCAATTTGGGGGCGATGTCGTGATTGGTCACCTGGCGCGGGATGGTGGCTGGCCCGTCCTGGTCCACTTGCAGTGCAGTGCTCAGGCGCTTGCTGCATTGGTCCAGCGTCTGCAGCAGGTGCGTGCACTGGGCATTGAGCGTGCGGGTGAGCTCGCGCCCCTGGCTTGGGTCGGTGAAGTCCCGACGCGCCTGTTGAAACGCTTCCCGGCCGCTCTCCAGAGCGGCGGTGATCTCGTTGAGTTGCGTGCGTAGTTGCGCGCTGATCTGGCCGGGCGTCAGGCGTGCACGCAATCGCTGCGCCTGGCTCTGAAAACCGGCGCTTTCTGCCATGCCGGCGCCCAGATGCGACAGCTTGTGCTGCAGTCGATTGCCAAGCACGTTGAGGCTGTTCCAGAGGAAGGGCGTCAGCACCATCGCCGCGCACGCCGTCGATGCGGCCGCGGCAAATCCCAGGTTGTTTTCCACTGTTTCGGCCTGGTGTCGCATGGAGGGAGTGCCGAACTTCTTGGGCAGTTCGGTGGTGAGAAACAATCCGTTGAGCAGGACGGAATAGAAGTGCATTTCGTTGGCGTCGCGCCCCAGCTGCCCGCCCATCAGCGGGAACGGTAGCCCGTCGGAGGTGGGGCGCAGCGCAGATGCCGAGAGCGTCATCACGCCCTTGGTTGCCGCGGCGATGGAATAGGCGAAGGTCTTGGCCTGGTTGCCCAGCAACGGACTGGGGACCAGCAGGGGCCAGAGATTGACCAGGTTGGCAAGCGACTTCAGCGCCCGCCCGGTCGCGGGTGTGCCGTGCTCCAGCGGCTGCAGCGCGTCTTCCACGGCCTTGATGTCGCCGAGCAATTGTTGACGGAAGCGTGCTTCCAGGCCGGTTGCCGCTTCGATGGCGTCGCGCAGCTGCGTGATCTGCTGGCGGCACGCGGCCAGAGTGTGCGGGGCGCTCTGTTCCGGGTCGCTGTGACGCACCATCTGCAGGAATGCCGGATCGTCCGCATGGATCTGCAGCATGGTGCGCAGATCCGCCAGCGACCAGAGATTGGAAGCCCCCTTCGAGACCGCTGCGTAAGCCTGCTGAACGCCGCTTGCCAATGCAGCGTTTGCGCGTGCGGCAAGTGTTGCGGCGGTGGACGGGCCGGAGGCGCGTTCGGGTGAGTGGGCCTGCGGTTCAGGGTCGTGCGAGGGCACCGGCGAAGCGCCGCGCTCGGAGTCGGCGCTGGAGGCGCCCGAACGGCTGCGCGGAGTGAGCGCCGCCAGGCTGGGGGGGAGCGGCGTTTGCGTCGGCGATGTGGCGTCGGCGAGGGGGGCGTTGTTGGTATGGATGTCGTGCAATGGCGCCAGAGAAGAGGGGCCTGCGGTTTGCTGTTTCTTGATCTCCATGGTGGGTTTCCTTGATGAGGGGGAGCGGCCAGCGCGTACTGGCTGGCTCGCCTGCATCATTCGAACAAGCCTGCCCGGCCGGCCTAATCCGATGCGAACTACTGCGTTGCAGGAAGAACCAACCGGGCAGAACTATGGCAACTTGTGATCGCATGACCTGTTGCCGGCTGCGCAGGGTCGAGTGCGCTGGGCGCGCAACAATCGCGGTGGGGGCAGCCCCAGCCTGCCGGATCGTCGATCGCCGTCACACTCCATGACCGCCTGTTGACACCGATGTCATCGCAGCCTTAGCGTCGCTGGGCAGGCGCTTGCGCCGAATGGTCGGGGGGCCATCGGACAGGGGGCGGCGATGCGGTGCATCGCTCGCAGGCGTCGTTGCAGTGGAACGCCACGCCGGCCATGCCGGCCTCTTCCGGGGATCTTATGAACTGCCGCAGTCATCGCCTTGCCTTGTCGATTTCCTTGTCCCTCGCCCTGACCGCCGCCATCGCACCGTCGGCGGCGGCCCAGCAGGCCGAGCCGGAGCAACCGCGCGCCACCTCCACCCTGGACGCGGTCAGCGTCACCGGCTCGCGCATCAAGCGCGCGCAGGTCGAAGGCGCGCAACCGGTGGTCACCATCTCCGCGCAGCAGATCCAGCAGGAGGGCTTTGCCACCGTCTGCGACGTGCTCAACAGCATGAACCAGCAGGGCTCGGTGGAGGCCGATACGCAATGGGGCTCGCATACGCCCAACGCCTCGCCGATCAACCTGCGCGACCTCGGGCCGGGCCGCACCCTGCTGCTGGTCAACGGCCACCGCGTGGCCGACTACCCGCTGCCCTACGGCGGCGAGAGCAACTTTTCCAACTACAGCAACATCCCGTCCGCGGCAGTGGAGCGCATCGACATCCTGACCGGCGGCGCCTCGGCGATCTACGGCTCGGACGCGGTGGCCGGCGTGGTCAACGTGATCCTCAAGCGCGATTACCAGGGCGACCAGGTGCGGCTGCGCGGCGGCACTGCCACCGAAGGCGGCCGCGACAGCTTCGACGTGTCCTGGGCCGGCGGGCGCACCGGCGAAAACTGGAGCCTGACCTACGCGCTGCAGGCCACCCGCCGCGATCCGTTGAGCGGGCGCGATCGCCCCGAGATGGACGATTCCGACGACATGGCCTATTCCAACTGGACCGGGCAGAACCGCCGCTACGGCTTCAACCCGTTCACCGGCCTGAGTCTGGTCGATGCCAACACCAACGAACGCCTCGCACCGCCCGCCGGCACTTGCGCGCGCTTCGGCGGCGAGTTCATCGACGGGCAGCGGCTGAGCTACAACCAGAACACCGGGGTGGTCACCAACGCCGGCGATTACTGCGGCGTGGCGCGCGACTACGGCGACTGGGGGCTGGTCACCGGCAGCGAGGACTACTCGGCGTATCTCTACGGCACCTGGAAGTTCGGCGAGCACACCGAAGCCTGGGCCACGCTGTCGGCCAACCGCAGTATCGGCCGCTGGACCTACGACCCGCCGTACGTGTATCTGGGCCCGTTCCAGGACGTCGACACCGGCCGCTCGCTGTATGCGATCCGGCAGCTCACCCGGCGCGAGGCCGGTGGCTGGGACCGGCTGGCCAACTACAACAAGGAGCAGTCCTGGGACCTGAGCGCCGGCTTGCGTGGCGTGTGGGCCGACCGCTTCGACTGGGAGCTGAGCGTGGGCCGCTCGCGCTACACGGTGGACGAATACGTGCGCACCGTGGATACCGCCCGCGCCACCGATTATTTCCTCGGCAGCCCCACCGGCACCGCCGCCGACGGCACGCCGATCTATGCGATCAACCAGGCGCGCCTGTATGCGCCGCTGTCCTCGAGCGAGTACGACGAGCTGGTCGCCAAATCGCATAACTCGGCGTATTCGTGGGTGAACCAGGCCAGCTTCAGCCTGAGCGGCGATCTGGTGCAGGGCTGGGCCGGGCCGATCCGCTTCGCCACCGTGGCCGAAGTCGCCAAGCAAGGCTACCAGCTGTCGCCCGACCCCTGCGCCAACGAGTGCTATCCGGTCGATGTGGTGGACAGTGGCGGCGGCGAGCGCATGCGCAGTTCGGCCGGGCTGGAATTGCAGATTCCGCTGCTGTCGACGCTGAGCGCCAATGTCGCCGGCCGCTACGATCGCTACGGCAGTTATCGCTCTTCGGCGGCGATTCCGACCGATGTCGGCACCCAAAGCGACACCACCTGGAGCGCGGGTCTGGAATGGCGCCCGGTCGAGAGCCTGTTGGTGCGCAGCACGCTGGCCACCAGCTTCCGCGCGCCGGACATGCATTACGTGCTCGGCGAACCCAGCTCCACCAACCAGACCGTGATCGACCAATACCGCTGCATCGCCACCGGTGCGTATCTCACCGGCGGCTGCAACGACGAGAACAGCAACATCTACTACACCGTGGACGTGAACCGTCGCGGCACGCCGGATCTGCGCTTGGAAACCGGCCGCTCGTTCACTGGCGGGGTGGTGTGGGACATCGTGCAGGGCCTGTCGCTGAGTGTGGATTACTACCGCATCGAGCTGGAGGAAATGATCAAGGATCTGGACCGCGACGAGATCCTCTCGGCCGAAGCCGGCTGCCGCACCGGCACCACCATCAGCGGCGGCGCCTGGAACAATCCCGGCGGCGCCGGCTACTGCGACACCATCACCTCGGGCGTGTTGCGCAATGCCGACGGCACCATCGCCAGCATCGAGCGCGGCCCGATCAACCTGGCGCAGATGGAAACCTCCGGCATTGACGCCTCGCTGAAATACCGGCTTGCCACGGCGGGTTGGGGGAATTTCCAGTTGTCGCTGGACTACAACAACCTGCTGGCCTATCGCGAGCAGATCTACCGCACCGACAGCGATGAAAACCGTCGCGACGAACGCGTGCGCAGCCGTGTGCGGGGCAGCGTGCATTGGGACAACGGCGGCGCCTGGGACTGGACGGTGTACTTCCGCCGGCTCGGCTCCATGCGCGCGGTCAACTGGGGCACCTGCGAGCGCTTCGATGACGGCTACCAACCCAGTGCCTCGGACGCATGCGTGGTCACCGACACCGCCAACGTGCATCTGGGCGAGAGCAGCAAGCGCTACTTCGGCCGCGTCGGCCCGGCGATCTACTGGAACCTCAGCACCGGCTACAGGATCACCGACCACGCCAAGGTCAACTTCTACGTCAACAACGTGTTCAACGAAGTGGGCTACGAGAACAAGGAGCGCTTCTACGGTTACGGCTTCTACAACACCACCTTGTTCAACCCGATCGGCCGTGAAGTGGCGGCGGAATATGTGTTTACGTTCTGATTGAAGGTGGTGGCCGCATCGCACGTCACGGCACAGCGCCGTGGCGTGCGATGCATCGTCGAAGGCACCTGCGCAGGCAAGCCGTGCCCGATCCCGGCTTGCCAATGCGCGCGTGGTAATGCCGCGCATCGGTTCGCCCAGCTTGTCGTGCGCCGCGGTGGTCGGCGCGACACATGCGGCCTGCAGGCACCCCGCGGGAGCACCGCTGCAACGTTCCGTTGCCGATGAAACAGTGGCAACGGCCAAACGTGCGTGGTATCAATGCACTCAATGAACGCACCCCGCAGCCAGTTTTACTTTTGGTACTACGGTTTTCCGATGCCGCTGGCGAAGGACGGATTGCGCTCACCCTGAAGAAATCTTCAGCAGCATTCCCGAAAAGCCGCCAGCGCACACTGGCGGCTTTTTTGTTGCCGCCGCGCCTGGCTCCCTGATGCAACACCGCCCACCGAGACACTGTTATGCCGCCTGTGACCGATGACCTGCGTATCCGCAAGATCGAAGCCCTTGCCCCGCCCTCGCAGCTGCTGTCGCTGCTGCCCTGCGACGAGCGCGCCTCCGAGACCGTGACCAATTCGCGTGCCGCGCTGCACGAGATCCTGCATGGCCGTGACGACCGCCTGGCGGTGGTGATCGGGCCCTGCTCGATCCACGATCCGGTCGCGGCGATGGACTACGCGCACCGCCTGCGCCCGCTGCGCGAGCAGCTCGGCGACGCGCTGGAGATCGTGATGCGGGTGTACTTCGAAAAGCCGCGCACCACCATCGGCTGGAAGGGCCTGATCAACGATCCGGATCTGGATGGCAGCTTCCAGATCAACAAGGGCCTGCGGGTGGCGCGCGGTCTGCTGCGCGACATCAACAACCTCGGCCTGCCGGCCGGTGTGGAATTCCTCGACATCATCTCGCCGCAGTACATCGCCGACCTGGTGGCCTGGGGCGCGATCGGCGCGCGCACCACCGAAAGCCAGGTGCACCGCGAAATGGCCTCGGGCCTGTCGTGCCCGGTGGGCTTCAAGAACGGCACCGGCGGCGACGTCAAGATTGCGGTGGACGCGGTGGGTGCGGCCTCGCACCCGCATCATTTCCTGGCCGTGACCAAGGACGGCCACACCGCGGTGGCCGCGACCGCAGGCAACCCGGATTGCCACGTGATCCTGCGCGGCGGCAAGCAGCCCAACTTCGACGCGGCCAATGTGGAAGCGGCCAGCCAGGTGCTCACCACGTCCGGCTTGCCGGCGCGGCTGATGATCGACGCCAGCCACGCCAACAGCGGCAAGAATCCCGAGAACCAGGCCAAGGTCATCGACGACATCGCCACGCAACTGGAAGGCGGCGAGACCCGCATCGTCGGCGTCATGGTGGAAAGCCACCTGGTCGGCGGACGCCAGGAACTGGTGCCCGGCTGCGCACTGACCTACGGCCAGAGCATCACCGACGGCTGCCTGGGGTGGGACGCCTCGGTGCAAGTGCTCGAGCGCCTGGCGACGGCCGTACGCGCACGTCGCGCAAGGCGGGTTGCCGAAGCTGCGTGATCGTTGAGGCGGTGGGGTGAGAACACGAGGCTTCGCGCGCACCCTCATCCGGCGCTGCGCGCCATCTTCTCCCGCCGTGAGAAGGGATAAGCCCCTCTCGAGCAGCCTGGCAATGAACACAAGCGTGCGCGTGCTGATGGCCGCTCCAGAACGAGAACGCCGGGCCGGCGCAGGGAGCCGGCCCGACGGATTGGACACCACCCAGTGGTGACCCGTCGCGCCCAGCGGCAGGAGGGGGAGAGAGCCGTCCTGCCGCCGAATGCGAGCGGGCAGGAACGTTATCCGCCACATCCGTGACATCGCGATGTCGCAGCATGTCGATGCCAGCAATGAAGTTCGCGAAGCGTTAAACACCGGCACGACGACCGTGCTCCGATCTCTCTAGCAACACCGTCACGCTGCGCTAAAACCGCCGATTCCCGATTCCCGATTCCCTGCTCACCCCAACATATCCCCCGTCTCCAACCAGCGCTGATGCCACGACAGCGCCTCGGTCAGCAGATGCGGGGTGTGCTTGCCATAGCTGTCGCGATTGGCGCGCGCCACATAATCTTCCAGCGCATCGCGGTAGCGCGGGTGTACGCAGTGATCGAGCAACTGGCGTGCGCGTTGCTTGGGTGTGAGGCCGCGCAGATCGGCCAGGCCTTGTTCGGTGACGATCACCGAGACATCGTGTTCGGTGTGATCGACATGGCTGACCATCGGCACGATCGACGAGATGCTGCCGGCCTTGGCGATGCTGGGGCTCAGGAAGATCGACAGGAAGCCGTTGCGCGCAAAGTCGCCGGAGCCGCCGATGCCGTTCATGATGCGGCTGCCCATCACGTGGGTGGAATTGACGTTGCCGTACAGGTCGGCCTCGATCATGCCGTTCATGCCGATGCAGCCGAGCCGGCGCACCAGCTCCGGATGATTGGAAATCTCCTGCGTGCGCATGATGATGCGTTGCCGGTAGAAATCGATATTGCGCTTGAACTCCTCGTTGCCCTCCGGGCTGAGCGCAAAACCGGTGCACGAGGCGTAGCGCAGCACGCCATCGCGCAACAGCGCGAGCATGCCGTCCTGGATCACTTCGGTGAACGCTTCCAGGTCGCGGAAGCCGCTGCGTGCAAGCCCCGCCAGCACCGCATTGGGAATATTGCCCACGCCCGATTGCAGCGGCAGCAGGCTGGCCGGCAGCCGGCCCTTGTCCACTTCATGGCGCAGGAACGCGATCAGGTGCTCGGCGATGCGTTCGCTGCTGTCGTCGGCAGCAGCGAACGGGCTGTTGCGGTCCGGGCCATGCGTGCGCACCACAGCCACGATCTTGTCCGGGTCGCAGCGCAGGCTGGGCTCGCCGATGCGGTCGTCGCCGTGGATCAACGGAATAGGCTTGCGCTGCGGCGGCAGCGCAGTGCCGTAGTACACGTCGTGCATGCCATCCAGGCCGGCCGGCTGCCAGTCGTTGACTTCGATGATCACCTTGCTGGCCAGGTCCAGCCAGGTCTTGTTGTTGCCGATCGAGGTGGATGGCACCAGGCTGCCGTCTGCGCGGATCGCCGAGACTTCCACTACGGCAGTGTCGATCTGCCCATAGAAGCCGAACCACACGTGCTGGGCGACGTGGCTGAGATGGATGTCGATATAGTCCAGCGTGCCGGCGTTGATGCGTTGGCGCGCGTCCGGGTCGGACTGGAACGGCATGCGCATGGCGATGCCGTCGGCCTTGGCCAGCGCGCCGTCCAGTTCCGGCGCGGTGGACGCGCCGGTCATCAGCTTGATCTGGAATGGCTGGCCCTTCAGATGCGCCGCTTCGATGCGCTGCGCCAACGCCATCGGCACTGCCTTGGGGTAACCGGAGCCGGTGAAGCCGCTCATCGCCACGGTCTCGCCGGGCTGGATCAATGCGGCAGCGGCCTCGGCAGAAACCAGGCGCTCGCGCAGCGGCGCGTACAGGATGCGTTCGTCGGACATGGGCGGCACAGCGGGACAGGGGACTGCCATTATCGCCGCTGCATGCGTCGGCCGCGCTGCGACCATGGTGCAATGCAATGGTGCGGATGGCCTTAACTGCGTGCGAAGCGGGCTGTTGCGTGGCAGGTCGGTTGGGGCAACACATTGACGCTTCACCCGCCTTCGTTTCCGCGTATGGAGCCTGGCGTTGGCGTCGCCGCTGGCAGGCCTGCGGTCGCCTGGTGAGCGCAGGCCGGCAAGCCCTGTGCACTGCTGCGCTGTAGCACTAATCGTCAACGCATCCCCAGCTGCCGTGCAGCGGATGCGGTGACGCGCCACCGGCCACGTTCACGCCTCGCCGCCAGCGCAACCGCGATAGTGGCGGCAGACTCGACTTGTGCCTGCGCCCATGCCCTCTCTTCGCGACCGCTTCCAGCGCTGGCCCCGGCCATGGCGCATCGCAGTGGTCGTGCTGGTGGCGCTATATGCGCTGTATCTGCTGGCCGGCAACCTGTTTCTCAACACGCCGCTGTTCGATGCCGTCACCAATCGGCAGCCGCATAAATTCACCATGCAGACCGGCCCGGCATTGACGGTGTTTCCGGGGCAGGTGATGGCCTGGAACGTGCGCATGCGCGGGCAGGCTAACCGTACCGTGTACGTGTTTCATGCCGATCGCGCCAATGCACGCGTGGCCTTGCTGGCACTGTTGCGACGCGAGGTACGCCTGCCGTGGTTGCACGCCACCGGCCTGAGCGCGGAGGTGGAAACCTCCGACACCCCGATTCCGCCACCGCCACGCGGCGACCAGGGCTGGACGCTGCGCTTCGATGCGATCACCAGCAACAGCATCCGCAGCGCGCGCCTGGGCAAGCTGCTGATCGCCGGGCAGGGCCATGGCAGCGTCGGCTTCCTCAAGCAGCTCAAGGGTGGCCCGTCGGAGCTGTTTCCCTCGCAGGCAGGCTTCAGCGATGCGGTGGTCAGCTATGACGGGGTGCAGGTGTTCAATGGCGCGCAGCTGGATGCGCAATTCCAGTTTCCGCGCCACTACCGCGATGAAGCGCCGGGCCTGCGCAAGCTCGGCATCACCCACGCGCGGCTGCAGCTGAAGGCCGCTACGGTGGCGTTGAAGATCGACACCGGTGCGCCGCATGTGGACATCCGAAGCGGGCCGTCGGCGGCGCGGGTGGAGGCCGACATCACGCTGGACCGCGGCACGCTGCAGGAAGGCAGCCATGCGGTCTGGCGCCTGCCGTTGATGGCCGGCGTCGGGGCGACCGACCGCGGCATGCTGGCGCTGCAGCTGGACGTGGCGCGCGACATCCGCGTGCAGGCACGGCTGCCACGCGACGCAAAGACGGGCAGCGAGCTGCAGGCCGATCTGCGCGTTGCCGGACGCAGCATCCCCTTCCAGGATCCTGCGCAGGTGCTGCCGCGCCTGTCCGGGCAGGTGCGTGGGCGCTGGCAGTTCGAATCGCTGAACTGGATTGCCGAGCTGTTCGTGCGCAAGCCGTGGTTCCAGCTCGCAGGCGGTGGCCTGGTCGAGGCCGATCTGCGCCTGGCGCAAGGCCGGCTCGCCAGCGGCAGCAGCCTGGAGATTCCGCGGGTGGAGGCAGTGGCGCAGGTGTTCGATACGCGGCTGGCCGGTGTCGCCAAGGCGCATGGACGCATCGACGATGCCGCCACGCCGCAGGCGCATCTGGACGTGAGCATCCCCATCTTCAAGGCCGCGCCGCGCGCTGCACCCAAACAGATCCTGCTGCACGGCCGCGATCTGCAGCTGGCCATGCATGGCGACGCCGAACTGGCGCGCCTGCGCGACACGCTCAAGGCGCAGCTGCGTTTCAGCGATGCCCGCGTGCCCGATCTCACCGTCTACAACCGTTACCTGCCGGGTAACAACGTGCGCCTGCTCGGCGGCAGCGGCAGCCTGACCGGCGATGTGGCGCTCAATGCCGCCGGCGATGTGGGCAGCGGCCACGCCAACCTGCGCGGGCAGGGCGCGCATCTGGCGCTGGCCGGCGTGCAGATGCGCGGCGATGCCGAATTGCAGGCGCAGCTGCAGCGTGCCGATTTCAAGAACAAGTTCTTCGACCTCAGCGGCACGCGCGTGCGCCTGCGCAATATGCGTGTGGGCGACGACAGCAGCGATGCCAACTGGTGGGGGCAGATGCAGGTCGGTGCCGGCACCATCCAGGCCAGCGCACCGTTCCAGGTGGATGCCGATGCGGCGATCCGCATGCGCGATGTCGCGCCGCTGCTGTCGGTGTTTGCGCAACGTGCCGACTATCCGCGCTGGGTACTGGGCTTGCTGGATTCGGGCGAGCTCGACGCCACCGGCAGGGTGCGTTGGCGCAAGCAGCAGTTGCTGATCGACGACCTGCATGCGGAGAATGCGCGGCTGTCGCTGCGCGCGCGGCTGGCCTTGAACGACGAGCAGCGGCGCGGCGATCTGTATCTGCGCTGGGGCGTGCTGGGCGCCGGGATCGAGCTCGATGGCAAGCAGCGCCAGTGGCATCTGGCCGGCGCGCGCGAGTGGTACGACGCGCAGCCGGGGTTGTTGCCGGCGGTATCGAAAGCGAAGTAAGCGGCTCGTTGTCTGAGGCTCGCGTATTGCGGCCAGCTTTGCCGTCTTCGAAGAGGCAGTGCGCGCACTGCCGGGCGTGTAGGACATCCAATGCACACCGGGATGCCTGCCGGTGCCCAGCCGCAATCGCCGCTGCGCACCGCGCTCACGGTTTCCTTGGCACACTGCGCCACGCCGCGTGCGCGGTCTTCAGGAGCCTGCCGTCATGACGATGCCTGTTCGCGCCCGCTGGCAAACCTTGCCCCGCCTGGTGCGCTGGCCGTTGCTGGCGTTCCTGGTGGTGTACGCAAGCTATCTGCTGCTCGGCAACCTGTTGCTCAACACGCCACTCGGGCCGGCCGCGCTCAATCGCAAGCCGGACAGGTTCACCATGCACTGGGGCCCGGCAGTGACCTGGTGGCCGGGCCGGCTGACGCTGTGGAAGGTGGAGTTGCAAGGGCGCTCCACACGCACCCGCTGGAACGTCAGCGCGCAGCGCATGAGCGGGCAGGTGCGGCTATTGCCGTTGCTGCATCGGCAGTTGCTGGTGCCGGAGCTGCATGCGCACGGGGTGCGCGGCGGCATGCAGGCGGCTGTACCCACCGCCGTTACCGTGGCGACGCCAGCACCGGCGACAGCGCCGAACACGCAGGTGGCTGCTGCGCCACCGGCTGACGCAGCCGGTGCGCCGCCGCCAACGACCGCGCAGGACAAGCCACCCACACGCACCCCAGACCTCGCGGCGAGCACGCCGCCGCCCGCACGGACGACCGGCGCAGCCACCCGTGCGCCGCCATCCTCTGGGGTCGCCAATACCGCTGGCGCACCCGCAGGTCCCGCATTGATCGCTCCGGCCTGGACCCTGCAGTTCGACCGCATCGTCGCCGATCAGGTGCAGGCAGTGACGCTGCGTCAGCTGCGGATCGAAGGCGATGGTCAGCTGCAGCTCGGCCTGTTCAAGCAGTTGCGTAGCGGGCCGATGGAAGTGTTTCCCTCGCAGGCGAGCTTCGACAACGCACGCATGCGCTGGGGTGACAGCGAAGTGCTGCGCAACGGCCAGCTGCGCATCGAAGCCAGCATCGCGCGGCATGCGCCGGAGCAGGCGCGTGGGCTGGCCATGTTGCAGCTTGCCGATGCACAGGTGAGCGTGCATGGCGACACTGCGGCACTGGATGTCGTACGTAATGCGCAGGGGCGCCACACGCTCGCCACACGCGCCGGCACGGGGCGTGCGGATGGGCAGTTGCGCTGGATCCGTGGCGCCTTGCAGCCCGGCAGCCAACTGCAATGGCGCGCACCCCTGCACGACAACACGCGCACGCCGGCCGCCCTGCTGGGCGAGCTTGCAGCGCAACTGCAGGTGGATCAGGACATGCGCCTGCAGGTGAGCATGCCTGAGCCGGCCGATGCCGGGCTGACCCTGGATGCGGATCTACGCGTGCAAGGCCGGCAGCTGCCGCTGCAATCGATGCGCAGCCTGCTGCCGCGCACCTCCGGGCATGCGCGCCTGCACTGGCAACTGTCTTCGCTGAGCTGGATTCCGGCGCTGTTCCCGGACGTGGACTGGCTGACGCTGGAAGGCGACGGGCTGGTGGATGCGGATCTGCGCATCGATCGCGGCCAGCTCGGTGCCGGCAGTCGCCTGCAGGTGCCGCACGTGCGTGCGCATGTCGGCGTGATGGGGCATGCGATCGATGGGCAGGCCAGTGCCGACCTGCGGGTGAGCGCCGATGCGAACGGACAGCTGTTGCCGGCGCTTGCCTTGCAGATGCAGCAGTTCTCCATTGCGCACAGCGATGCGACCACGCGCCCGTTCGTGCAGGGCCGCGACCTGCGTCTGGATCTGCAGACGCGCGCCGATGCGCGCAACCTGGCCACGCTGCGCGACGCCACGCGCGCGCATCTGGTGTTCGCCAATGCGCGCGTGCCGGATCTGCGTGCCTACAACCGCTATCTGCCGCAGCAGCAACTGCGTTTCGATGGCGGCAATGGTGTGCTCAGTGGCGATCTGCAGATCGAACCCGGTGGGCGTATCGGCAAGGGTGGCCTGCGCATCGGTGCACGTGCGGCGCGGCTGCAGTTTGCCGGCCTGGCACTGCGTGGCGATGTGGATGCGGATCTGCGCTTGCAGCGCGGCGATCTGCGTGCGGAAAACTTTCGCCTCGACGCCAGCACCATCCAGCTGCGCAATATCGGATTCACCGGGCCGGATGGTCAGCGCCGCGATGGCTGGTGGGCGCGCATCGTGCTGGAGGACACCCGCATGCAATGGCACCAGCCGGTTGGTGTGGATGGACGCGTGCGCATCCAGGTGCGCGATCTGGCGTTCCTGATGGCGCTGTACGCGCGCGACCGTTCGATCCCGAACTGGATGCTGCGGCTGGTGGATGCAGGCCAGGCACAGGTGACCGGGCGCGTGCATTGGCAGGGCGACACCGTCATCGTCGATCGCTTGCAGGCACGCAACCAACGCTTCCAGGTGGATGCGCGCCTGCGTTTGCAGGGCAGCCAACGCAGCGGCAGTCTGCTCGCGCGCTGGGGCATGTTGAGCGCGGCGGTGGGGTTGCGCGGCCAGACCCCGGAATGGCATCTGCTGCGTGCACCGGAGTGGTACCAGGCCCAGCCCGATCTGCTGCGCTGAGGTCGTCGCGCGCCAGTGCGGTGTGAAGGAAAAAGCGCCAGTTCTGTACTGCCTGGTGTTGTTTTGCAGTGCAGCGTGCAAGTGGCGTTCGGGGCGCGCACTATGATCCTGCATCCCGACGTGGGGGAGGGAGCAAAGCCCGCTGGCAGTTCGCTGCAAGCGGGCTTTTTTATTGCCTGAAGCCTGGCCAGTCAAGCCACTTGGCCTCCGCTCAGCGCGCGAAACCCCCAGTTGTTGAAGGCTTGCCCAGGCCACTGCCGGGTCGCTTTGAGCGTCAACCGCCTACATGTTCTCGACCCGCGTGATGGGAGTGGCCGGCGGCTGCGCCTGCACACGCCGTCGGCTTCCGCTAGAATGAGATCAATTCTCATTTATCGCCGGGCGCCTTGCCGCCTGGGTCCAGCCGTCCAGGAGGTCATCGTGTCGGTCACGCAAGGCGCGCTTCATCAGCAGGTGGAGCGCCTGTACACCGACCACCATGGCTGGCTGCAGGGCTGGCTGCGGCGCAAGCTGGGCGATGCGTTCGTGGCTGCCGACCTGGCGCAGGACACCTTCATCAGCGTGATCAGCGCAGGCGCCGCCGACGAGATCCGCGAGCCGCGCCCATTCCTGGCCACCATCGCGCGCCGGCTGATGGCGCACCGGCAGCGGCGCAAGTTGCTGGAAACCAGCTACCTGGAACTGCTGGCTGCGCTGCCGGAGGAATTGGCGCCGTCGCCGGAGCTGCAACTGCTGGCGCTGGAAGCGGTGCAGCAGGTGGACCAGGCGCTGGATGGCCTGCCGCCCAAGGTGAAGGAAGCCTTTTTGCTGGCGCATCTGCAGGAGCTGAGCTACGCGCAGATCGCGCAGCGGCTGGGCGTGTCCAGCAGCTCGGTCAAGCAATACCTCACGCGTGCCAACCGGCATTGCCTGTTCGCCCTGTCGGCGTGAGCTGCACGGATGGCTGATGCCGGCTCACGTCGTGCGCGCACCGCTGCCGGCCAGCGTGCGCCGCTGGCTGGCGGGCAACCGATCAGCGCCGAGGTCGCCGACCAGGCCGCGCAATGGCTGACGCTGCTGATGTCCGGCACCGCGAGCGAGGCGCAGCTGCAGCGCTGGCAACAGTGGCGCGATGCGCATCCGGACCACGCGCGGGCGTGGGCGCATATCGAGGCGGTGACCGGGCGGCTGAAGACGCTGACCCCGCAGGCGGCCTATCGCAGCCTGTCGCCGTATGCGGGTAGCAACGGCCAGGCATCACCTGGCCGGCGCAAGGCGCTGAATCTGCTGCTGTGGGGCGGGGTGGCCGGGGCCACCGGCGTGCTGGCCTCGCGCACCGAACGCTGGCAGCGCGCCACCGCCGATTACGCCACCGCGACCGGCCAGCGCCGCGAGGTGCAGTTGCAGGACGGCAGCCGCATCACCCTCAACACGCGCAGCGCCATCGACGTGCGGTTCGACGCGCAGCAGCGGCTGCTGCAGTTGCTGGCCGGCGAGATCATGGTGACCACCGCGCACGCGCTGGGCGCGGGCCACGATGCGCGGCCGCTGCTGGTGCGCACCGCGCAGGGCGATATCCAGGCATTGGGCACGCGCTTTTGCGTGCGCCAGGACGAACACGACACCCGGCTGAGCGTGCTGGAAAGCGCGGTGGAGGTGCGGCCACATGCGGCCGCGCAGGCCGTCGGGCGCGTGCAGGCAGGGGAGCAGTGTCGGTTTACCGCCGACGCGCTCGGCGCCATCGCGCCGGTCGATGCACAGGCCGCGGCCTGGGTACGCGGGCAGCTGATCGCCGACGAGTGGCGCCTGGATGCCTTCATCGCCGAACTCGACCGTTATCGCGCCGGGCTGTTGCGCTGCGACCCGCAGGTGGGCGGCCTGCGCGTCTCCGGCGTGTTCCCGCTGGACGACACCGACCGCATCCTGGCAATGCTGCCCAGCGTGCTGCCGGTGCGGGTGAGCCGGCGCAGCCGTTACTGGGTGACGGTGCAGGCGGCCGGGCAGGGCTGAGGCGCCGCCAGCCGGCACGTCGCCGGAAAAAGTTTGCATCCGGGCTGCCCGATCGCCGCAGTTGTGGCACCTCCCCAATGACGGTGTCAGTGCGACACCAAACCTTTGTGGGAACAGCATGTCGATCACTGCCCGCCGCCGCGGCCAACTTTCCTCTTCGTCGTTGCAGCGCAACGCCCTGGTGCAGGCCGTGCAGCGGCCGCTCGGCACCGCCGTGGCGGTTGCGCTCTGCAGCCTGGGCGTGTGTGCGGGCATGCCCGATGCCATCGCCCAGACCGCGCCTGCCACGCAGGATGCACGCCAGGCCTACCGCATCCCCGCCGGCCCGCTGGCGCCGGCGCTGCGTGAACTGGCCGGTTCGGCCAACCTGTTGCTGAGCTTCACCGCCGCGCAGACCGACGGCAAGACCACCGCCGGGCTGGATGGCAGCTACACCGCACCGGCGGCCCTGGCTGCGCTGCTGGCGGGCAGCGGCTTGCAGGCCGTGCCGTTGCAGACCGGCGGCTACGTGCTGCGCGCCGCGCCGCAGCTGAGCGCGAACAATCGCGAGGTGGACGCGTGGCTGCTGCCCACCGTCAAGGTCACCGCGCAGGCCAACCGCAGTGCGACCACCAGCGGCACCGGCAGCTATACCGCGCGCGCAGTCAGCATCGGCCGCGGCGAGCAGTCGCTCAAGGACATCCCGCAATCGATCAGCGTGGTCACCCGTCAGTTGATGGACGAGCAGAACATCACCTCGGTCTACGACGCGCTGGCCAGCACCACCGGCATCACCATCGTGCAGAGCCCGCAGGGCGGCAAGTACATCTATTCGCGCGGGTTCGACATCACCACGGTGCAGTACGACGGCGTGCCGCTCAATCGCGGCATGTATGGCCGGGCAAGCAACTACAGCGCCAACATGGGCATCTACGATCGCGCCGAAGTGCTGCGCGGTGCGGCTGGTCTGCTGCAGGGTGCGGGCAACCCCGGCGGTGCGGTGAACCTGGTGCGCAAGCGCCCGCTGGATGTGCCGGGCGTCAGCGTGATGGTGCAGGGCGGCAGCTGGGATCGCTACGGCGCACTGATCGATGGCAGCGCCAACCTCAGCGCCGATGGCGCATTGCGCGCGCGCGGAGTGATCGACTACCAGGAGCAGCGCTCGTTCGTCGATGGGGTCACGCGCCGCACGCCCACCTATTACGGCACGCTCGACTACACGTTCTCGCCGCAGACCCAGCTCAGCCTGGGCGTGAGCTACGAACAGGTGGAAGGCCGCCCGTTCTTCGGTAGTCTGCCCAGTTTCAGCGATGGCCGTGATATCGGCCTGCCGCGCCAGACCAATCTGGGTGCGACATGGAACCGACAGTCCTCGTCCAATCGCGGGCTGTATCTGGACCTGGACCATCGCTTCAATGCCGACTGGGTGTTCAAGCTCAGTGCGGTGCAGGTGCGCGAGCTGCACAATCTGAAATATGCCAGCTCCAGTCGCGCGATCAATCCGGCCAACGGCACCGGCGCGCTGCTGGCCGCGCGCACCATTTCCGATGCGGACGCCTTTGGCTTCGACGCCAATGTGATCGGGCAGTTCAATGCATTGGGGCGCAGGCACGAGTTGGTGATCGGCAGCAACTTCGCCGAGACCACCGTGGATACGGTCTACGGCAACAAAAACAACTTCCAGACCTTCAATGTGTTTAATCTGCAGCGCAATGTGCGGGCGATCAGCGATGCAGAAATCTTCGCCAATGCGCGCGAGGCCCGGCATGGCACCTCGCGCGAATTCGGCCTGTACGGCGCACTGCGCTGGCAGCTGACGGATCCGTTGAGGGCCATCGTCGGCACCCGCGTGAGCTGGCACGACACCCTGTGGAACACCACCACCACCGGGCTGTCGCCGTCGCAATCGATCGAGCACACCCGCGAGACCGGGCAGGTCACGCCGTATGCCGGCCTGTTGTACGCCTTGAGCCCGACCTGGTCGGCCTACGCCAGTTATGCGGACATCTTCCAGCCGCAGAACGCGCAGACCGAAGCCGGCGAGATGCTCAAGCCGATGACCGGTGCCAACTACGAGCTGGGCGTCAAGGGTGAGTGGCTGGACGGGCGCATCAATAGCGCGTTTGCGCTGTTCCAGATCGAGCAGAAAAACCGCGCCCAGGCCGACCTGACCACCAGCCCCACCTGCCGCAACAACGATTTCTGCTACATCGACAGTGGCAAGGTGCGCAGCCGCGGGTTCGATGCCGAAGTCAGCGGCGAGGTGCTGCGAGACTGGAACGTGTTTGCCGGTTACACCTTCAACCGCACTACCTATTTGCAGGATGTCAGCAGCCAGGGCCAGACCTTCAACAGCTACACGCCCAAGCACCTGCTGCGGGTATGGACCACCTACCGTCTGCCGGGCGCGCTGCAGGACGTCACCGTCGGTGGCGGTGTCAGCGCGCAGAGCGCGGCGTATCGGCAGATCGGCAGCGCCACCGCGCCGATCCAGGGGCGTGCGGTCTGGAATGCATTGGCGCGGTACCAGGTCAACCGGCAATGGTCGGTGGCGGTCAATCTCAACAACGTGTTCGACAAGCACTACTACAACACCTTGTCGAGCTTCGTTAACGGGCGCTATTACGGCGAACCGCGCAATGTGATGGTGACCCTGCGCGGCGCGCTGTGATGCGCGCACCAGCGCTGCGGTGGCGCATGGCGCGTGCCGGATGAAAGAAGGCTTTCGCCAAAGCATGGCCTGGCTGCACACCTGGTGCGGCCTGAGCTGTGGCTGGTTGTTGTGCGCAATCTTCCTGACCGGCACGCTCAGTGTGTTTCGCGATCCGATCACCAGCTGGATGCAGGGCACACCGGACTTGCCGAGTGCGAGCACGCAGACGGTCCTGTCGGAAGCAGCGCTGGTGCCGCGTGCACTGGCGCAGTTGCATCAGCTTGCGCCACAGGCGCGCCTGTGGCGGGTCACCTTGCCCGCGCATCCGGGTGAGGCGCTCACGCTGTTCTGGCGGACACCGGAGGGCCAGGATCAGGCAGCGCTGGACCCGGGGAGCGGCGAGTTGCTGCCGTCTCCGTGGGGCCGGCAGACCGAAGGCGGCCGGCATTTCATGAGCTTCCACTACACCTTGCATGGCGGCATTCCCGGCTATTGGCTGGTGGGCTGGGTGACGCTGTGCGGGCTGATCGCGCTGGTATCCGGGGTGATCGTGCACAAGCGGATCTTTCTGGATTTCTTTACCTTCCGTCCGGGCAAGGGACAGCGCTCGTGGCTGGACGCGCACAACGCCACGGCGGTGCTGACGCTGCCGTTTTTGCTGATGATCGTCTACACCGGCCTGGCGTATTTCTACACCAGCTACATGCCCGCGCCGTTGCACGCACTGTATGGCAGCGACGAGGACGCCTACACGCGTTACGCCGATGACCTGTCGCCGGCAATGCCTGCGACCAGCGCAGACGAAGCAGCAGTCAACAATGTGCCCGCCTATCTGCCGGAACTGGTGCAGCGTGCAGATTCGCTCAACGCTGCGCCCGCGCAAACGCTGGTGATCGAGCGGCCCGATCAACCCGGCAGCAAGCTGCGCGTGATCGCGCGCGTGGCCGCGACCGGCAGCTCGCGGCGCCTGCTCAACCCAGCCAACAGCGTGGTATTCGACGCGAACAGCGGCGCGCTTCTGGAGCGGCACGCGGATGCCGCACGCACGGACCTGCACGCGCAGGATGTGGAAGAGGTCATCAAGACCTTGCACGTGGCGGGGTTCGGCGGCTGGACCAGCAAATGGCTGTATTTCATCTGCGGCCTGGCTGGCACCTTGATGATGGCCACCGGTACCTTGCTGTTTTCGATCAAGCGGCGTCGGCGTAGCGAGCAGGAGTTCGGCGCGTCCACCGCCGGCATCTATCGGGTAGTGGAAGCGCTCAATGCCGCCGCGCTTGCGGGAACCGCCTTGGCGAGCATTGCGTATTTTTATGCCAACCGCCTGGTGCCGATCGCGCAGGCCGAGCGCAGCCAGATCGAAATCCACGCATTCCTGTGGGTATGGGCGGCCACGCTGCTGCACGCGCTGCTGCGCCCGCCCGCGCGTGCATGGGTGGAGCAACTGGCGATGACGGCGCTGCTGTGTGTCGGCTTGCCGCTGCTCAATGCGGTCACCACCGGGCAGCATCTGGGCGTGTACTTGGCTGCCGGCGACCTGCAGCGCGCCGGGGTCGAGCTGGTCTCGCTCGTCTTCGGCGTTGCATTTGCTTACGCGACATATCGGGCCCATCGCAGCGCGGTGCGACCGGTGCCGACACGCGGCAGGCGCGGCGCCGCTGCTGCGATGGATGTGTTGTGAAGCGTTCTTCGAGCACCGCGTCGGTGACGCGCTACCGCTGGTCGGTTGCCGGTCGCGTGCTCGCTGCCAGTGTCGGCGGCTATGCGCTGACCTCCACCGGCTGCAGCGTGCTGGCGCAGTTGCTGTCGCGATTTGCCGGCGTGTCGCCTGCGGTCTCGGTGCTGAGCATGACCTTGCTGAGTTTCGCCATTTACACCGTCGTCGTGCTGTGGATGTTTCGTGCGCGCAGTGCATCGCGCATGTGGGGCTGGCTGGGCGTGGGTATCGCTGCGCTGGGCGGCGCGAGCTGGTTGCTGGGACATCCGCCATGGATGGCCTGATCACCGCGCTGCTGGACACCGCGCTCTGCCACGCCGCAATGATGGCCCTGGCCGTGGCGATGCATCGCCACTACGAGCAGCTCACCGGCCGCCGCACTGCGCCGGTCATGCAGCGATGGTTGCTGCGTGCGATGGCTGTCTGTCTGTTGATCGCCGCGCTGGTGCTGTGCGTGATCGCTTGGAGCGGAACGGTGGGCACCTTGTTGTGGCTGGGGTTTGTCAGCGTGGCCGCGCTGTGGGTAGCGCTGGGCCTGGCGTACGCGCCGCGCTGGAGTGCGTGGCTGGCAGTGCTGCTGGGCTGCGTCGCATGCGGCGTGATGGGTTGGCACGTGCTGTAGTTTGCTGTTGTTTGAAGGCCACACACACCGACCAGCTTGACTGGCCCTTGCCCGTCCACCGTCGCGTAAGAGCCTACATGGGCGTACTTGCGGCGTGTCCTGCGATGGTGGGCGGGCAAGGGCCCGGCACCAAGTCCACGGACCAAACGCTCCGCAACTGATCTATCTGCATTGCCAGGCGCTCAAGAAGCAACGCTTAAAGCAATCGAGATTTAGAACGGTGGCCTCTTTAACTGCGATCCAATGCCTGAATCAAAAGCTCAGCTCGTCGAGTGCGCGGCGTCCTCACCGCTTGCGCGACACGCCGTGAACCCATCCCTGGGTGCTCGGTGGCGGCATCCATGCCGCCACACGGTCCCGCAACCGGCGAGGCCACCGCATCAGACAGTTGGTCGGCTGCTTTCCTGAAAGCGTGTGACTCGGACTGCGTCGCAGACGTGGCATTTTCAGGTTGCGTGTTGGAGGCTTGCCTGCCGCTCGGCTTGCGATGGAGAAATGATGAAAGTTGGGCGAATGCCGAGTGATCCAACCAGCGCACGTCGTGCACCGCATGCACCGCTTGCAACTATGCACACCGACCATCTCGCCAGGCCCTTGCCCGCTCACCGTCGCGGGACCTTACGCGGCATGGATGCCGCGGAAGAGCCTACAGGGACGTACTTGCGGCGTGTCCCGCGATGGTGGGCGGGCAAGGGCCCTGCACCAAGTCCACA
This sequence comes from Xanthomonas arboricola pv. juglandis, assembly GCF_001013475.1. Classification (GTDB taxonomy): domain Bacteria; phylum Pseudomonadota; class Gammaproteobacteria; order Xanthomonadales; family Xanthomonadaceae; genus Xanthomonas; species Xanthomonas arboricola. The sequence goes on from NZ_JZEF01000002.1 coordinate 834,988, forward strand.
GACCAACCGCTCCGCAACTGATCTATCCACACTGCTGAGGCACCTTCGGGACACAACGCCTAAAAAGATCGAGAGGTCGAACAAGCCGCCAAGGAGCCCGGAACCAGTGAGGACATCACGCCCGCCCACATGACCGCATGCTGATGGGGTCACACGCAGCGCGGCGGTAAACCCGGTAGTTGTATTGCTGCCCCTAGACACCGCTGGATCAACCGTAGACACATGCCGCCATCGCGCAGGGATGCCAGAATCGGCGCATGTCGCTGCCTACCTCATCCGTGTCTCCTGCGCTGACCGCCCTGATCGAGCGGGCCGTGGCGCGTGTCCGCCATGCCGTGCCGGCCGACCAGCCCTGGCCGGGCGATGACTTCGCTCGGCGGCTCGAACAGCTTGCGCTTGCCAGCGAGTTTGCGCTCGATACCTTGGTGCGTCAGCCGGCCTTGCTGCAGCACCTGGCGCAGCCGGATCCACCGCCGTTGCTACTGCCGGTGCTCGACCCCGCGCAGCCACAGTCCTGGCCGGCGCAGTTGCGGCGCTACCGCAGTGCCGAATCCACGCGCCTGGTCTGGCGCGACGTGCTCGATCTGGACAGCGTCGATGCCACCCTGGCCGGTGCCACCCGCCTGGCCGAAACCTGCCTGCAATGTGGGCTGCAGGCGTTGGAGCAGCAGTTCCGCGACCGCCACGGCCAGGTGATTGCCGAAGACGGCAGCGTGCAGCGGCTGGTGGTGTTCGGGCTGGGCAAGCTCGGTGGTGGCGAGCTGAATTTTTCCTCGGATGTGGATCTGGTCTATGCGTATCCGCAGGGCGGCCAGTCCGATGGTGCACGCCCGTTGGCAGCGGAGGAATATTTTGCGCGCCTTGGCCAGCAGCTGGCCAAGCTGCTCGACGAAACCACCGCCGATGGATTCAGCCATCGCGTGGATCTGCGTCTGCGCCCGTTCGGCACGGCCGGGCGGGTGGCCCTGTCGTTCACCGGCATGGACCAGTACTTCCAGCGCGAAGGACGCGACTGGGAGCGCTATGCCTGGCTCAAGGCGCGCGCCGTGGCCGGCGACATCGACGCCGGCGAAGCCTGGCTGGAGACGCTGCGCCCCTTCGTCTACCGGCGCTATCTGGACTTCACCGCACTGGACGGCCTGCGCGAGATGAAGGCGGCGATCACTGCCGAAGTCGCCCGCCACGATCGTCTGGACGACATCAAGCGCGGGCCGGGCGGCATCCGCGAGATCGAGTTCCTGGCGCAATCGCTGCAGCTGATTCGCGGTGGGCGCGAGCCGAGCCTGCGCGAGCGTCGCCTGTTGCCTGCCTTGCAGGCGCTGGTGGAGGCCGGCCAGATCGATGCGGACAACGGGCATGCATTGACCGAGGCGTATCGCTTCTTGCGCCGGCTCGAAAATCGTCTGCAGATGTTGCGCGATGCACAGACCCATGCCTTGCCGCAGGCGCCGCTGGATCGCGAGCGCATCGCGCTGGGCCTGGGTTATGCGGATTGGCCGGCACTGCTGCAGGCACTCACTCCGCAACGTGCGCGCGTTGCCGCCGAATTTGCCGAGCTGCTGGCACCGCGCGTGCGCGCCACCGCGCCCGACGCGCTTGCCGATTACTGGCGCGCACTGCCGGAAGGCGATGCCGCGCCGCTGGCCGGCATCGGATTGCACGATCCAGCCGGTGCGCATCAGGTGTTGGCCGATTTTGCGCAGTCCTCCGGCGTGCGTGCGCTCTCCGATACCGCAAGCGCGCGGCTGGACCGCGTCATGCCGGCGCTGCTGCATGCGGCCACCCGCGCCAGCCAGCCGGATGCCGCCGTGCGCCGCATGCTCGGCCTGCTGCAATCCACCTTGCGCCGCACCAGTTACCTGGCCTTGCTGGACGAACAACCCAGCGCGCTCGCACGCCTGGTCGATGTGCTCTCGCGAAGTGCCTTGCTGGCCGAACGCCTGGCTGCGCATCCGCTGTTGCTGGACGAATTGCTCGACACCCGGATCAGCGGTCCGTTGCCCGACCGCGACGCGTTGCACGCTGCATGCCTGGACACCTTGCAGATCGAGGACACCGAAGCGGCGCTGCGCGAACTCAACGAGCGCCGGCTCGCCTTGAGCTTCCGCATTGCGCTGGCCACGCTCGATGGCCGCCAGCAGGCGGTGGACAGCACCCAGCAACTGGCCTGGCTGGCCGAAGCGGTGGTGCAGACGGTGCTGCAGCTGGCGCGCCGCGAACTGATCGCCGCGCACGGGCAGGTGCCGGGCGGGGCATTCGCCATCATCGGCTACGGCAGCCTGGGCGGCCTGGAGCTGGGCTTCGGCTCGGACCTGGATCTGGTGTTTCTCTACGACCATCCACGCGAGGTGGAAGCCTCCGATGGCAAGCGAGCGTTGGAAGCCGGGCGCTGGTTTGCGCGGCTGGCGCAGAAGGTGATGACACTGCTGGCCGCGGAAACCGGCGCCGGCCGTCTCTACGAGATCGACGTGCGGCTGCGCCCGGATGGCGGCAAGGGCGCGTTGGTGTCATCGCTGGCCAGCTACCGCGACTACCAGCGCGAGCGTGCCTGGACCTGGGAGCATCAGGCGCTGGTGCGTGCACGTGCGGTGGCCGGCGATGCGGCGCTATGCGCGGCCTTCGCGCAGGTGCGTGCCGACACGCTGACGCGCGTTCGCGATACCGCCGTGCTGCACGAGGATGTGCGCAAGATGCGCGCGCGCATGCGCAGCGAACTGGATCGCAGCGATGCGGGGCGGCTGGATCTCAAGCAGGGCGCCGGCGGCCTGGTCGATCTGGAATTCGTCCTGCAGGCCGGCGTGCTCGGCCAGGCCGCACAGCATCCGGCGCTGCTGCTGGCCTGCGCCACGCCCGCCTTGATCGACGCCTTGGTGCAGGTGCAATGGCTGCCGGCCGAGCGTGCCGCACCGCTGCACCAGGCGCATGCCACCTTGGTGGAAGCAGGCCTGAGTTGCACCCTGGATCGCCGGCCGCGGCTGATCCCACCAACGCCTGCCATCGAGCAGGCACGGCACAGCATCTTCACTACCGCGCACGCGCAAGGGCTGGAGTTTCCGCTCGGCAAGGTCGTGGCAACGCTACCGCCTTGAGCGGCCGGTAGCTGGCGTTGCAAGGTGAGACGCGTGCGGTGCGCAGCCCGGGTTGGCAGAAGCGCGGGTGCGTTGCAGTGGCATCCCTCCACCGCGCCTGGTGTCGGCCTGATTGCCGGTGCGCAGGCGAGCCGATCAGCCCTGCGGGCGCGGCGCACTGCGCCACAGCAGTGCGCGGAACGGGCCGAGCAGGAACACGCCCATGCCCAGCTTCACCGCCAGGTCGCCGGCCGCCCAGCTGATCCATGGCAGGCCAGCGCCGGCAAAGGCGATGCTCCAGAAGATCGTCGTATCCAGCGTGGCGCTGCAGGTGGTGGCCACGATCGGCGCACGCCACCAGTTGCCACTGCGCAGCCGGTCGAACACGCTGATATCCAGCAACTGCGCAGCGATGAAGGCGGTGCACGAGGCCGCCGCGATGCGCGGGGTGGCCAGCCAGAGCGACAACACCACCGCCAGCGCAAACCCGCACCAGGCGACCTTGCGCGCCGCGCGCGGGCCGAAGCGCCGATTGATCAGGTTGCTCACCAGAAACGCCAGCGGATACGAGAACGCGCCCCAGGTCAGCCAATCGTTGATCGGGTACTGCACCAGGATGTTGGACAACAGCACCACCGCGCCCATGGCCAGGACCGCCCACGCCAATGCGCGCGCAGTGAGTGGGGCGAACGGCGTCGGCGCGGTGCTGGACATGACGGTGCGGTAGTGACAGAACAGCGCGGATTATCCGCGCGTTGGCGCATGCGGGCCAGTGCGCCAATGCGCATGCACGACACGGCCGCGTGCTGCTGGTCCAACCAGCATGCCGGTCACGCATGGCCGCCAGCATTGGTGAGTGACGCGCTGCGGATCGCTCGTGCTCGCGCAACCGCGTGATGCGTGAGCACTCCGGCGTTGCGCTGCGCTGCCGTTTGAGCGCATGCCGGCGGGTCACCAGGTCAATCTGCGCTTATAGCGTTACCGATTACGGCGCGATCAGCGCGCTGGCAATTACCTGCGTGCGTGGCAGACATCGGCGCGCCAAGGCTCTGCAACTGCACGCGGCCGTACACATCGGGGACGATCAACAAACTGCCACGCAGGCAGTTCGGCAGACAGTGGAAGATGCCTCTGCGCGCACGGCACGCAGCACCATGTCCGCAAACGGTGCGTCAGTGACGCGCCATCCTGGCCGACAGCGTCTGCAAGCGGCTTCCCTGCATCACCAGGTGGTGCTGCTGTTCTGCGCGGCAGATTCCGCGGTCGGCACGAATGCCAGCGCCTGGCCTTGTGGCGATTGCACCGTCCAGCCGGCACCAGCCGGGCTCGGCTGGAAGGTCACCGTCTCGCCAACGCGAAAGCCCGCAGTCGGGTCGTCCTGGCGGGCCGGCCAGCGCAGCAGCGCGGTGTTCTCGGCGTTCGCCGGATCCTGCAACTGCACCTGGCAGCCGCCGTCAGTCTTTTTTTCCACCGACTTCACCCGCATCGGCGGCAACGGCCCGGCCGAGGCCTTGTGCGATGCGTCGCTCAAGGCTTCCGAGCCTGCGATGGCACTATGGCCCAGCGCCAACGACACGAAGTACGGCGCGGAGATCACCAGGATCGCCGACATCGCCGAGGCATCGCCACGGGTGATCGTGGTCAGGCCTGCATGGGCCTGCATCGGCTGGCCAAACGAGATGGCCAGCAGCAGCCCAAGGCCGGCAGATCGAAGAGGGATGTTCATGGAGATGCTCCGTGCGTGGCAACGCTGTGTGGAATGGACTGGTCCTGCTGCTGCATCTGTTGCTGCTGCAGGAAATCGAACACCGACTCGACCGTGATCACCGAATAGTTGCCGGAGATGCGCTCGCTGGCGGGATGGTCGGTCACGGCGGCATTGGCGACGAAGAAACGGGCGCCGATGCGCTTGCTCAGATCCAGATGCAGGCGGGTAGGTTGGTAGCCGTTGCGCTTGAGCCAGGCTTGCGCGCTGCGTCGATCGCTCGCCGGTGCAGCTGTCGCATCTGCTGTGTGGGTCGCCGCCAATGCAGCCGCCAGCACTTCGAGCACCCACTGGTTGGAATTCTGATAATCGGTGGAGAACGGGTAGGCGATCATGCTGTAGCGCGCCTCGTGCAGCCCATGTGCCAGCGTGGCCGGATCCCGCAGCAACGTGCGCAGTTGCTGCTGCAGCGCCGGTGCCGGCACGCCGACGCGCAGATCGGCAGTGAGGGCACTTTCGCCGATGAAGTTGCTCAGACCTTCGTGATACAGCGCGGAGTTGTCCGACTTGCAGTGATTGAGCAGGTGCTTCACCCGCCAGGTGCCGTCGTCCTCGCGCAGCGCGAAGGCCAGATGGCTGTGTTTCAGCCCATAGTGGCTCAGATCCTGGCCGCCGCGTGCCAGCAGCACGACCTGCGCACCGTCCACTGCGTCCAGCGCCTGCTGGGTGGACCTGGCCATGTCGAACATCGCCGCCAGCGTGGCGGGCGTTGGATAGTGCGGGGTGCACACCGGCGCGGCGAAGGCGGGGAGTGCGCACGTCAGGGAGACGAGCAACAGCGCCGTTGCAGGCCAGCCGCGCCGTTTGTGTGCAAGTTGCATGGGGAGTGCAGCGTCCTTGTGTCTGCCCGGTGGCATCGGCGGCGGCACCATCATACGCGCAGGCGCGCACGCACCAGTGCAGCGATGCGCTGGGTTTCGCGCAATGGGTGAAGTTGCGGCGGCGTTGCGAAAACATCGCCGGCATCGCACAGACGGCCACGTGCCTGCAGTGCCCGCACATACGTCGCCACCCGGCCTTGCGCCTGTCCGGCAAACGCCGCTGCCACCGGTACCCGCGTGGCGCAGGCTTCGGAGAGCAGGTTGACCGAGTCGGCACTGGCCACGATCGCATCGGCCCAGCCCAGCAGGCCGGCGTACGGGTTGGGCCCGTCGCGCTCGTCGCACCACAGCAGGCCTGGCAGGCCTGCATGCAGCTTGCGCAGCGTCGCGATCGCTTCGGGCGGGGTGCGCCGTGAGGTGGTGACCAGCAGGCTGCCGCCGGCGGCGAGCACCTGCGCGCGCAGGTGCGTGCACAGTGCCGCAAGCGCTTCGGTGGTCCAGGGCAGCTGCGCGGTGGGGCCGCCGATCAACAGCGCCACGCGTGGGCCGGGCAGCGCGCCGAGCGCGGCGAAGGCGGCGCGCCCGGCGGCCAGCCAGGCATCGTCCACCGGGTGCAGGCTGCCGAGCAGGGTGAGCACGTTGGCGCCACGCAGCGCATCGTGCTCGGGCACGACCAGCAGATCCCAGTGACGCGGGTCCAGGCGCGGATCCAGCAGTTGCACCACCTGGCTGCCGCGCGCGCGCAGCAACCGGGTGGCCAGCGCGGCCTGGCGCCCGCAGCCGATCGCCAGCGCCGGCGGCTGCTGCAATTGCCGGGCGAAGCCGGATCCAAACGCCGCCTGCGCGCCCGGCAACAGGCGCGGTGCGGCCCAACGCCATGGCGCGCGGGCCTGCAGATGCAGCGCCGTGACCGGTGCGGAGTGCAGCGCCTGCGCCAAGGCCTCGGCCTGGCGTGCATTGCCGGCGCGGCCGTCGCTGACCGCCCAGGTCAGCGCCATCGTTTCAGATCCGACATAGATTTGTTTCAGATTGAGCGTGTGTTGCCGCAATCGCGTCACTCTACACTGCGGGTCTTCACGCTGGCGCCGGTGCTGCACCCTACTGTCGCCCATTCCCTTGCTTCCCGGAGTCTCCATGTCCGACTTGCTCGACGCTGCCGCGCTGGATCAGCTGTTTCGCACCGCCCGCACGCAAAACGCCTTTCTCGACAAGCCGGTCAGCGAGGCGCAGCTGCGCGAGCTCTACGATCTGCTGAAGTGGGGCCCGACCGCCGCCAACGGGTCGCCGGCGCGTTTCGTGTTCGTGACCACGCCGGAGGGCAAGCAGAAGCTCAAGCCGGCACTGTCCGAGGCCAATGCCACCAAGACCCTGGCCGCGCCGGTCACGGTGATCATCGGCTCCGATGAGGAGTTCCACGAAAAGCTGCCGTACCTGTTCCCCCATGCCGACGCCAAGAGCTGGTTCGAAGGCTCGCGCGAGATGCGCGTGTCCGGCGCGTTCCGTAACAGCTCGCTGCAGGGCGCCTACCTGATCCTGGCCGCACGGGCGCTGGGTCTGGATGCCGGCCCGATGTCCGGCTTCGACAATGACAAGGTGGATGCGGCGTTCTTTGCCGGCACGCCGATCAAGTCCAACTTCCTGGTCAATCTGGGCTACGGCGATCCGGCCGAGCTGTTCCCGCGGCTGCCGCGGCTGAGCTTCGACGAAGCCGCACGCATCGAGTAACAGCGGCGGGCACCGCGGCTGCGCGCACCGTCAGGCGGGCGCAGCCGGCGCTCCGGCAGGCAGGAGCCACGTACACTCCGGCTTCGGGGCGCGCCACCCGCACCACCTGACGACCGCGCCTTGTGCAATCCGCCCCGGGCGCACGTTTCGATTTTCCTGCAGTCCTCGTCCGTCTGCGTCTGTTCCATCCGCGTTGATCCAATGCGGTCCCTCATCTCAAGGAGTTTCAATGAAGACCACCCACAAACTGTTGCTGCCGCTTGCCCTGACCCTGGCCATCGCCGCCTGCTCCAAGCCGGCCGACAACGCCGCCGCACCGGCTGCCGACACCCCGGCCGCCACCGCACCGGCCGATGCCGCTGCCACCACCCCGGCCCCGGCTGCTGCGCCGGCCGCCTCGACCGCGCCGGCCGTGGAAGTGGCCTCCGGCACCTACACGCTGGATCCGAGCCACACCGACGTGATCGCGCAGTGGAGCCACTTCGGCTTCTCCAACCCGAGCGCGCATTTCGGCAATGTCGACGGCACCCTGGTGTACGACGCGGCCGACGTGACCAAGTCCACCGTGCAGGTGACCCTGCCGCTGTCGGGCCTGAACAGCTTCACCGCCAAGTTCGACGAGCACCTGAAGAGCGGTGACTTCTTCGACGCGGCCAAGTTCCCGACCGCCACCTTCAAGAGCACCAAGGTCGAAGCGGCCGGCCCCAACAAGCTGACCGTCACCGGCGATCTGACCATCAAGGATCAGACCAAGCCGGTCGTGCTGGACGTCACCCTCAACGGTGCCGGCGAGCACCCGATGAAGAAGGTGCCAGCAGCCGGTTTCGACGCCACCACCACCATCAAGCGCACCGACTTCGGCGTGGGCCAGTACGCCCCGAACGTCAGCGACGAAGTGAAGATCCGCATCACCACCGAAGCCCTGCAGGCCAAGGCCGGTGACGCTGCTGCTGCCAAGTAAGTCGCTGCGCAGTCGATGCATCGGTGCGAGCGATCGCACCGATGTGCGGAACGCAAAAGCCCGCGGATTGGCTTGATGCTGTTCACTGAAGAAAGCGGCGCCTCTCCACCTCGGTGGGAGGCGCCGCTTTTTTTATGGGCAATGCGATCGAGCCCGCGAGCGGCGAGGACACTGCAGCAGACAGTTTGCGGCTCGTTTAATTGAAAGCCATGCAGACCGATCAATTCGACTGGCCCTTGGCCGTCTACCGTCGCGGGGCCTTACGCGGCATGGATGCCGCGTAAGAGCCTACAGGGACGTACTTGCGGCGTGCCCCGCGATGGTGGGCGGCCAAGGGCCCTGCGGAAAAGCGACACATCAACCGCCGTTTGAGTGAAACCCCGCACCCAGCGCCGCCATGCTGTCCGTTAGTGCGGAGCTGATTCAGCCTTCCAGTAGGCCTTCGCGCGCACCGAGTCCTTGTCCACGCCCATGTGCTCTTCGAGAAACTTGCGCATCGCACGCGCGCGCATGGATTCGGTACCGATCCAGTAGAACGTGTCGCCGTCGTGCGGCTCGTAATCGCGCAGGCTGTCTTCCAGCAACGTGCTGCTGGCGGCATCGAAGCCGTTGCGTTCCAGCCAGTACACCTCCACCTCGGCGGCGCTGAGCAGTTCCTGGCGCTCGGCCGCATCGGCGATTTCGATAAAGACCTCTGCATGCATGTCGGCGGGCATCGCTTCCAGCCAGCGGCCGATCGCGGGCAGCGCGGTTTCATCGCCGATCAGCACGTAGTGGTCGTAGTCGTCGGCGACCAGGAACGAGCCGCGCGGGCCGCCGATCTTCAGCGTATCGCCGGGCTGTGCCTGCGCCGCCCAACTGGAGGCCACGCCGTCGCCGTGCAGCACGAAGTCGATGCTCAGCTCACCGCTTTGCGGATCGAATGCGCGCGGGGTGTAATCGCGGCCGGGCGACGGCAGCGCGCCTTCGGCATAGCGCGGGCCCTCCGGCGTCATCGTCGGCAGCACGAAGGCGCCATCGGCATTGGGGAAGAACAGCTTGACGTGATCGTCCGGTGCCTCGCTCTGAAAGCCGGCAAGCTCGCTGCCGCCAAACACGATGCGGCGCATCTGCGGCGTCAGCGATTCGCAGCGCACCACCTGCACGGAGCGCAGGCGCGGATCGCGGCGGAGTTGGGTGTGGGTGTGGATGGCCATGTAGTGCGATTCCTGGATGTGGCGCGCAGATGCGCGGCGGGGGAGTGACTGCAAACGGTGATGCGACGATCTGGCCAGCGAGCTGGCAAGGAACAGCGGTTGTTGCTCAGCCTTCTCCCATCGGGAGAAGGTGCCCCGCAGGGGGTTATGGGTGCGGGCGAAGCCGCGTGTATCTGCCAAACAAGCAAGGTCGATGTCGTGCAGCGACACGCTGATCAAATCGCAGAACAGCGCAGGGACAGCAATGCATGCATGCCACTGACGCCACGCAACGCAACCACCGCGATGACGCGGCTCTGCCGCAAGGCGCAATCAAGCCAGCATCGGTTGGCTTCGGATCACGGCGATAGACGTACTCAGCCGTCGTCGCGCTCCATGCCGTCAGCGGCGGCGTTGAGTAGCGCGGCAATGCGTGTGGTTTCTGCATCCGTCCATTGCCCGTGCCGCGCAAACAGGCCGTGCTTGATGCGGTGGATGGCCTCGCGAATCGGCGCCGGGGTCTGTGCCTTGATCAGCTCGCGCGCGCGGCGGTGGGTGCGGGCCAGCGCCGCATCCAGTGCGTCGCGGTGCTGCGCCGCATACGTACGGCCGGAGGCGGTGACCTGGTAGCGCTTGCGTCCTTCGTCCAGCGCGGTCTGCACCCAACCATCGGCTTCGAGCTGCGCCAGCGCCGGATAGATGGCGCCCGCGCTGGGCGTGTACAGACCTTTGAACAGCGCAGTGATCTGCCGCATCAACTCGTAGCCATGGCGCGGCTGTTGCTCGATCAGCGCCAGCAGCAGCAAGCGCAGGTCGCCATGTTCCAGCGGCCGTGCGCGCCCGGCGCCACCACGGCGCGTCGCACTGGGCGCTGCGGATGGATCGAACTCGCTCGGCAGGTCGTCATGGCGGGAGCGCATCGTCATTCGATATATCGAAGCATGGCGAAAAGATATATCGAAGCGTGCTGGCCCGCAAGCGCTTGCCTGTCGCCCGGCTGACCGGCCTGGTTATCCCTGCCGCCATGCTGCAACGCGGCTAGACACAGCTGGTTTCCATAATTACGATGTAATTATTTCGACATTACGGGCCCGGCCCGATGAGGCAGACGCATGAGTCGACAGTGGGACACCCAGGCCGAAAGCCGGCGCCAGCGCCTGCAGCGCGCCGCAGCACTGGCGCCGCAGGGGCGCGTGGTGGCCGCCGACGATGTGGTGGCGCTGCTGGAGGCGGTGATCGAACCCGGCGACCGCGTCTGCCTGGAAGGCAACAACCAGAAGCAGGCCGACTTCCTGGCGCGCTGCCTCACCGAGGTGGACCCGGCGCGCGTGCACGACCTGCACATGGTGCAATCGGTGTTGTCGCTGCCCGCGCATCTGGACGTGTTCGAGCGCGGCATCGCCAAGCGGCTGGACTTCTCGTTCTCCGGCCCGCAGGCCGCGCGCCTGGCCGGGCTGGTCGGCGAGGGCCGCATCGAGATCGGCGCCATCCACACCTACCTGGAATTGTTCGGCCGCTATTTCATCGACCTGACCCCGCGCATCGCGCTGGTCACCGCGCAGGCCGCCGACCGCCACGGCAATCTCTACACCGGCCCGAATACCGAAGACACCCCGGTGATCGTGGAGGCCACCGCGTTCAAGGGCGGCATCGTGATTGCGCAGGTCAACGAGATCGTCGACACGCTGCCGCGCGTGGACATCCCGGCCGACTGGGTGGACTTCGTCACCCAGGCGCCCAGGCCCAACTACATCGAACCGCTGTTCACCCGCGACCCGGCGCAGATCTCCGAGATCCAGGTGCTGATGGCGATGATGGCGATCAAGGGCATCTACGCCGAATATGGCGTGGACCGGCTCAACCACGGCATCGGCTTCGACACCGCCGCGATCGAATTGTTGCTGCCCACCTATGCCGAATCGCTGGGGCTGAAGGACAAGATCTGCCGGCACTGGGCGCTCAATCCGCATCCGGCGCTGATCCCGGCGATCGAATCGGGTTTCGTGCACTCGGTGCATTCGTTCGGTTCGGAACTGGGCATGGAGGCCTACATCGCCGCGCGCCCGGACATCTTCTTTACCGGCGCCGACGGCAGCATGCGCTCCAATCGGGCGCTGTCGCAGACTGCCGGTTTGTACGCCTGCGACATGTTCATCGGCTCCACCCTGCAGATCGATCTGCAGGGCAACAGCTCCACCGCCACGCGCGACCGCATCGCCGGTTTCGGCGGCGCGCCCAACATGGGTTCGGACGCGCGCGGGCGCCGGCACGCCAGCGATGTCTGGCTCAAGGCCGGGCGCGAGGCGGCGCGCCCCGGCGAGATGCCGCGCGGACGCAAGCTGGTGGTGCAGATGGTGGAAACCTTCCGCGAGCACATGGCGCCGGCCTTCGTCGACAGGCTCGATGCCTGGGAGCTGGCCGAGCGCGCCAACATGCCGCTGCCGCCGGTGATGATCTATGGCGACGACGTCAGCCACGTGCTGACCGAGGAAGGCATCGCCAACCTGTTGCTGTGCCGCAGCGCCGAAGAGCGCGAGCAGGCCATCCGTGGCGTATCCGGTTACACCGCCGTCGGCCTGGGCCGCGACAAGCGCGCGGTGGAGAACCTGCGCGATCGCGGCGTCATCAAGCGGCCGGAAGACCTGGGCATCCGGCCACGCGATGCCACGCGCGACCTGCTCGCCGCGCGCACGGTCAAGGACCTGGTGCGCTGGTCCGGTGGGTTGTACGACCCGCCGAAACGTTTTCGCAACTGGTAGGGGCACAGCATGGAAACCCTGCGGTATCGCTTCGATGGTCAGCATGGCGCACGCGCCGGGCTGGACCATGCGCTGGTCGGCGTGGTCGCCTCCGGCAACCTGGAAGTGCTGGTCGAGCGTGTGCCGCTGGACGGCGCGATGGAGATCGAGATCCTCACCGCCGCGCGCGGTTTCGGCACCATCTGGCAGGCGGTGCTGGACGATTTCGCCGCGCGCCATCCGCTGCGCGATGTGCGCATCAGCATCAACGATGTCGGCGCCACGCCAGCGGTGGTGAGCCTGCGCCTGGAGCAGGCGCTGGACGTCCTGCAGGGAGCCGCCGCATGAGCCGCCCCTCTCACCCCGTAGGAGCGCACCCGGGCGCGACGGGCTTTCCCGGTAATGCTGCAATCGCGCCCGGGTGCGCTCCTACGCGCGTCGTCGGGAGCACTGTCGATAGTGCCGAGCGCCGCCACAACGAACCGGCACACCACAGCAATCTCGTAGGAGCGCACCAGGGCGCGACGGGCGTTCCCGGTAACGCTTCAGTCGCGCCCGGGTGCGCTCCTACGCATGTCGTTGGGAGATATGTATGAGCACCACCATTCCCATCGCCGAGCGCAGCTATTACGAGGCCGATGCGCGCGAGCGCATCGATGGCGTGCTGGATGCCGGCAGCTTCCGCGAATTCGTCGGTCCGCGCCGTCGCCTGATCAGCCCGCATCTGGCCCAGCTGGACACGCCCGGCGCCTTCGATGACGGCATCGTCGTCGGCGAAGGCACGCTGCGTGGGCGTAACGTGCTGATCGCCGCGCAGCAAGGCGCCTTCATGGGCGGCGGCGTCGGCGAGGTGCACGGCGCCAAGCTCACCGGCCTGCTCGAACGCGCCACCGCCACGCAACCGGCGGCGGTGCTGTTGCTGCTCGACACCGGCGGCGTGCGTCTGCATGAAGCCAACGCCGGCCTGATCGCCATCTCCGAAATCATGCGCGCCACCTTGGACACGCGCGCCGCCGGCGTGCCGGTGCTGGCCTTGATCGGCAGCGGCAACGGCGCCTTCGGCGGCATGGGCATCGTGGCGCGCTGCTGCAGCGCGGTGATCATGTCCGAAGAAGGCCGCCTGTCGCTGTCCGGCCCGGACGTGATCGAAACCGTGCGCGGTGTGGAGGAGTTCGACGCGCGCGATCGCGCCCTGGTGTGGCGCGTCACCGGCGGCAAGCACCGCTATCTGCTGGGCGAGGCGCAGACGCTGGTGGCCGACCGCATCGCCGCATTCGCCGATGCCGCCGTGCAGGCGCTGGACACGCTGGCCGAGCCGGAAGGCGAGGCCGCATTGCAGGCGCTGGAACTTGCGCAGCAGCAGTTGTCCGCGCGCATCGCCGCCTACGGCGATTGCCGCGACGGCCTGGAGATCTGGCAGCGGCAGGGCATTGTCGAGGCGCAGCGCCTGCCGCTGCTGGACACCGACGCCTTCCTCGCCGCCACCGCCGACCGGAGCACGCCATGGAACTGAGCCAACTGCTGGACCAGCTGTTTCCGCTCGGCCACGCGATCGCCCGCAACGACGATGTGCTCACCGGCAGTGCCACCACGGCCGCGGGCGAGGTCACCGTGATCGGCACCGCCAACAAGCTGGAAGTCGGTGTGGACCACGCGCTGGCACTGGCGGCGACCGTGTTGGCGAGCACGCGCGCGCATCCGCAGCGGCCGATCGTGATGCTGGCCGATACCGCCGGGCAACGGCTGGCGCGCCGCGACGAACTGCTGGGCATCAACGGCTATTTCGCGCATCTGGCACGCACGCTGGATCTGGCGCGCAAGCGCGGCGCGCGGCTGGTCACGCTGGTGTATGGCGAATCGGTCAGCGGCGGCTTTCTGTCGTTCGGTCTGATGGCCGACCATATCCACGCATTGCCGGATGCGCAGATCCGGGTGATGGATCTGCGCGCGATGGCGCGCGTCACCAAGCAGAGCGTGGACACCTTGCAGGCGCTGAGCAAGAGCTCGCCGGTGTTCGCGCCCGGGGTGGAGAACTACGTGCGCATGGGCGCGGTGGAGTCGCTCTGGGACGGCGATCTGGCGCAGGCGCTGCGCGATGCCCTGGCCGCGCCCAGCGATGGCGATCAACGCCGGGCACTTGGCGCGCAGCGTGGCGGGCGCACCCTGGCGCGCGATGTCGCTGCGGCCGTGGCTGCGGGCGAGGCCTGAGCATGCCCGGCCGCCACGCACTGCTGTGGCTGCATCCCGGCGCGCGCTGGCAAGCGCTGACGCCGGGTGCGCAGCCACGGCTGCAGCAGTGGTTTGCTGCAGGTCTGCCGGCAGTGGTGGCGCGTGGCGATGGCAGCGAGGCACCCGGCAGCCTGCGGCTGGGCGTGCCGTTGCCGCCAGACGAAGGCAAGCAACGCCTGGCCTTGAGCGCCGGCCTGGACGAGGTTGCGCGCAGCACCGCGCCATTGGCGCTGGACGCGGTGATCGCAGCCGCACCCGCCGCAACGCAGCCTGCACTGCAGGCCTTGCTGACCCAGTGCAATGCCAACGCCCTGCAGCCGCGCGTCTTCGGCAGCTTCGCATGGCAGGTCCTGACCGGGCTTGCGTATGTGCACGCGCAATCGGATCTGGACCTGTTGTGGTCCATCGCCACACCCGAGCAGGCGCAGGCAGTGGTGACAGTGCTGCAGCGCTGGGAACAGCGCCACGGGCTGCGCGCAGACGGCGAACTGCTGCTGCCCGACGACACCGCGGTGAACTGGCGCGAATACGCCGGCAGCGCGCAACAGGTCTTGGTGAAGTCCACCAACGGCTGCCGCTTGCTGCCGCGCAGCGCGCTGTTTCCGGTGTGGAGCGCGGCATGAGCACACTGGTCGAACGCACTGCCGATGCCAGGCGCTCCGTGACGCCTTGCAACGCGGTGGAGCGGCAGCGGCCAGTGACAGGAGCCAAGGAAATGGGCATCGCACCATCCCTGCTTGATGCGGCCAGCCAGTCGACGCACCTGATTCGTGCCGATCGCCAATCGACGCTCGCACCGACACCGGCAGCGGCGCACGACGTACCACCGCAGCCGCTACTGCACCTTGCCCCCGCAGACGATGGTTCGGACCGCGTGCATGCGCCATCGCGCGTTGCATGCACGCATGGCGAGCTGCAAGACAGTGCAGCCCGACAAGACGCATCGCATCCTGAAGCCGGCACTGCCGGCGCACTGGCGCATCGGCTGGGTCGGCTGGCGGTCGCCGCCCTGCATACGGAACTCGGCTGCGCGCCCAAACCCGGCCTGGTCACGCCGTTCGACAGCGGCAGCCATGCCGATATGGATGCGTCGACATTTCTGCGCAGCCTGTTCGCCCTGCGCGGCTATTTCGTCGCGATTGCACAGGCCGGTATCGACAACGCGCCGTTCGAGCAATTGCGCCAGCTCGGCATCGCGGCCGAAGCGGCGATGCTGCGCGCCACCGGCGGCATCAACACCCATCGCGGTGCGATCTTCAGCCTGGGCCTGCTCACTGCGCAGGCGGCGCGCTTGCGTGCCGTGCACGGGCATGCCCCTAGCGGCGAAGCAGTCTGCAGCGCGGTAAAAGAGTGGCGCGATGCGTTGCGGGCCGCGCCGCTGGATCCACGCAGCAATGGCCAGCGCGTGCGCGCGGCGTTTCGGATCAGTGGCGTGCGCGAACAGGCCGCGGCCGGGTATCCATTGCTGCGCGAGATCGCACTGCCGTCACTACGCAGCGCATTGCGCAGCGACGCCACGCGCGAGGCCGCACTGGCGCAGACCCTGATGCGCCTGATTGCCGAGGTCGACGATCTCAACCTGCTGCATCGCGGCGGGCAAGACGGGCTGGCTTACGCAAAGGCGCAGGCGCATGCGTTTCTGGACGATGGCGGCATCGCGCACCCGCAGTGGCGCGCATGCTTGCACGCCATCGGCAGGCAATTCGTCGCGCGTCGTCTGAGCCCGGGCGGCAGCGCCGATCTGCTGGCCTGTGCCTGGTTCCTGCACTCTCAGGAGACGGCATGAGCCTGTGTCGAGCACTGGCAACTGCGAAGGCGACGTCCCTGCAGGCGTGTGGCTGCGCGGCTCTTCGCACTGTCTCAGTGAACGGCGTGCTTGTCCTGGTCACGGAACAAAGTGCCCGCAGCGCGAATGAGGGCCACGCTCGCACAAGGCACAGCATTTTCTGCAAGCAGGCCATCCAATGAGCCTGGCCGTGCTCTGTCCCGGCCAGGGTGGGCAGCACGCCGCGATGTTCGCGCGGGTTGCCGATGCGCCTGCCGCGGCCGAGGTAATCGCTGCCGCGAGCGAGCTGCTTGGCGCTTCGGCGCAAACGCTGGCCGCAGACAACTCCCGCTACACCAATGCCATCGCACAGCCGCTGGTCTGCGCCGGCACGCTGGCGCACTGGCAGGTGCTGCGTGCGCAGCTGCCCACGCCGGTGCTGGTGCTGGGCTACAGCGTCGGCGAGCTGGCCGCGCATGCGGTTGCCGGCAGTATGGAGATCGCCACCTGTTTGCAGCTGGCTGCCACCCGCGCGCGCCTGATGGATGCGGCCAGCCCGCAACATGCCGGCTTGATGGCGGTACTCGGCCTGCCGCTGCGTACGCTCGAGGCGCTGTGCCAGACGCATGGCGCGGCCATCGCCATCGTCAATGGCGACGACCACGCCGTGCTCGGTGGGCCGCAGGCGGCGCTGCAGGCACTGGGCGATGCAGCGCAGGCGCAGGGCGCACGCGTCACGCCGCTGCCGGTGAGCGTGCCGGCGCATACGCCGTGGTTGCGGGCGGCCGCCGACGCCTTCGCCGTCGAATTGAACAACGCGGCCGTGCAGGCGCCCAGGCTGCGCGTGCTGGCCGGCATCGATGCGCGTGCCGTCACCACGCAGGCCCTGGTGGTGGACACGCTGGCCGCACAGATCGCACAGACCGTGCGCTGGTCCGAGGTGCTGGTGCAGGCCGCCGAGCGCGGCGCGCGGGTGTTTCTCGAACTGGGGCCAGGCAGCGCATTGGCGCGCATGGCGCGCGAGCGCGTGCCGGGCTGCGAAGCGCGATCGGTCGACGAATTTCAGAGTACCCACGGGGTGGTCGAGTGGGTCAACGCCGCATGCGAGCGCGCGGCATGACGGTCGAGCAGGTGCTGCACACGGCGTGACCCTTGGGTGGCGGGTGGCCATCCGTGCTGTACGCGTATCAGGTGTCTGGGAGGGCGCATGACCCCGCAAATTGCAACGATTCTTGGCTTGGTGATCATGTTCATCGTCGCCACCGCATTGCCCATCAACATGGGCGCGGTGGCCTTCGCGCTGGCCTTCATCATCGGCGGCGTGTGGGTGGGTCTGGACGGCAAGGAGGTGCTGGCCGGCTTTCCGGGCGACCTGTTCCTGACCCTGGTCGGCATCACCTATCTGTTCGCCATCGCGCAGAAGAACGGCACCATCGATCTGCTGGTGCACTGGGCGGTGCGCGGGCGCATCGTCGCCATTCCCTGGGTGATGTTCGTCATCACCGGCCTGCTCACCGCCTTCGGTGCGCTCGGGCCGGCGGCGGTGGCCATCATCGGCCCGGTGGCGCTGCGCTTTGCCAAGCAGTACCGCATCAATCCCTTGATGATGGGCCTGCTGGTGATCCATGGCGCGCAGGGCTTTTCGCCGATCAGCGTGTACGGCGGCATCACCAACAAGGTGGTGGAAAAGGCCGGGCTGGACGTCACCGAGATGGCGGTGTTCCTCACCAGCCTGGGCTTCAACCTGATGATGGCGATCATCTGCTTCTGCGCCTTCGGCGGGCTCAAACTGATGCGCCGGCAGGAAGTCTCGCTGGCCGATGCGCAGTATGTGGCGGTGGCCGACGACCAGGCCTCCAAGCGCCCGTTCGCGATCGAAGGGCATGGTTCGCTGGTGGCTGCCGGTGGCGGCACCCTGTCGACCAATCCGCTGGCGCTGGAGGCGGTCGCCATCACGCGCGATCGGGTGATCACGCTGGTCGGCCTGCTCGGCCTGGGCATCGCCGCGCTGGTCTACAACCTCAACGTCGGCCTGGTCTCGATCACCGTGGCGGTGGCGCTGGCGCTGATCTCGCCCAGCGCGCAGAAGGGCGCGGTGGACGGCATCAGCTGGTCCACGGTGCTGTTGATCAGCGGCGTGGTCACCTACGTGGCAGTGCTGGAAAAGGCCGGCGCGGTGGACTACATCGGCACCGGCGTATCGCATATCGGCATGCCGTTGCTGGGGGCGCTGCTGGTCTGCTACGTCGGCGGCATCGTCTCCGCATTCGCCTCGTCGGCGGCGGTGCTGGGCGCCACCATTCCGCTGGCGGTACCGTTCCTGATGCAGGGCCAGCTTGGCGCGGCCGGGGTGATCTGCGCGCTGGCGGTGTCGTCCACCATCGTCGATGTCAGCCCGTTCTCCACCAACGGTGCGTTGGTGGTGGCCTCGGCCGCCAAGGAAGAGCGCGACGCGCTGTTCCGCCGCTTCCTGGTCTACAGCGGGCTGGTGGTGTTGCTGGGGCCGCTGGTGGCCTGGCTGCTGTTCGTGGTGCCGGGCTGGCTGTGATCCGGCCCGCGTCCGGCAGGGCATTGGGGCGCCCCGGTAGAATGGGCGCCCCCACGCCAGCATCGACGACCCGCCTGCCATGACCCTCGCCCCTGATTCGCGCAGCGCCAAGAAGCGCGTACCGCTGTACGAGGAAGTGGCCGAGCGCCTGCGCCAGAAGATCTACGACTACGCGCTGCCGCCGGGCGAGTGGATCGACGAGCCGGCGCTGGCCGAGGAACTCGGCATCAGCCGCACCCCGCTGCGCGAGAGCCTCAAGCTGCTCGCCGCCGAAGGCCTGGTGCAGCTGGACGCCGGCCGCGGCAGCCGGGTCACGCGGCTGACGCTGGAAGACCTCAACCAGTTGTTCCCGGTGATGGCGATGCTGGAAGGCCGCTGCGCCCACGATGCGGTCAAGCGTATCGACGCGGCCGGCGTGCAACGCCTGGAAGAGCTGCACACGGCGATGGAAGCCGCCGCCACCGCTGGCGACCTGGCCGAGTACTACCGCAACAATTATCTGATCCACGAGACCGTGCAGCAGTACGCCGGCAATCCGTGGTTGATCCGCGTCACCCACGATCTGCACCGCATCCTCAAGATGCACCGCGGCCGGCAGCTGTTGACGCCCGGGCGCATGGCGCAGTCGCTGTCCGAGCACCGCGAGCTGATGGCGTGCGTGCGCCGCGGCGACGCCGAAGGCGCAGAGCGCACGATGCACGGGCATCTGCTGAGCCAGGGCCAGGCCTTGGCAGCGTATGTGGCAGCGGGCGGCATGTTGAACGTGCCGGCGCCCTTGCCGAGGGTGGGTGGGGTCTAGCAGTCGGCGCTGTCCGGGCGCATCACCCCGCGCACCGAGATCGCACATCCCGTCTCCCGTCGGGAGAAGGTGCCCGGAGGGCGGATGAGGGTAGGTGCGCACGCAGCACCGGGAAGCTTCTCGCTCTGGCGAATCTCCAATCCCCAATCCCCGCCGCCTACTCCCCGCCCAACGCAAGCAAGTCATCCACGCGTTCGATCACCCGCGTCTCAGCCAAGCCGGCAAACACGTCCGGATGCGCATAGCCCCACGCAACTGCAGCAAACGGTAAGCCCACCACTTGCGCCGCCTCCCAGTCGGCGACCTGGTCGCCCACGTACACCGCCTGCGCTGCGGTATGCCCGGCGCTGCGCAACACGCGACGCAAGGCGCGCTGTTTGCCCAGCAGATGCGCACCGCCGTCGATCACTGCGAACTTCGCGCTCAGCTCCTCGCCCAGCGCGCGCTGCACATTCTCCACCGAGTTGGACGACACCAGGGCCAGGCAGGTGCCGCGGGCGTGCAGGGCCTGCAGCACCCCGGCAATGCCGTCGAACAAGGCCATCGGTGGGGCGGCACGCATCAGGCGGATGAAGTCGGCGGCCACCAGCGGGATGCGCCAGCTGCTCAGGCCCGATTGCTTGAGCAGCTGGCGGGTGCTCAGGCGGCGCGCGGCGTCCACTTCATGCGCTTGCGCGGCGCGGAAGCCGTGCCGCTCTGCCAGTACGCGCTGCGTGCTCAGAAAGAAACCGAACGAGTCGGCCAGGGTGCCGTCGAAATCGAAGATGATCAGCTTGGGCATCGCAACGCAGGGATCGGGGCGTCATAGCCTAACCACTGCCGCGCACACGCCGTGCGCAGACACGCCACCGATGTGCGCACAGGCGAGGCGACACCGCAAAGCGATCGGCACAACCGCTGCACGCATCGCCAGGCAGGCGGGCGGGCGTCCGATGCCGGGGTCGGCATGTACCAAGCGTGTCCTTCTGCCGAGCGCGCCGTCTACATCCATCCGGCGCCGGTTAGCGGTGCGGCGCTGGCCGCGCTCAGGCCTCGGCGAAATGCGGCACGATCGGCGTATCGCCTTGCGCATGCTGTTCGATGACCTTGCGCTGCATCGCCGCCAGGTAGGCATCCAGCTCTTCGGTGGAGGCGAAGACATCGCTAAGCGGCACTGCCTTGACCATGTCGAAGACCTTGCGGATCTGCGGCTGCGGGTTGGTCACCAGCACCTTGCCCTGGCGCGTGGCCAGTGCCTTGCGCGCCTTGAAGATGCAGCGGATGCCGGCGCTGGAGATGTATTCCAGCGCGGTCAGGTCCAGCACCAGCGTGGTGATCAGGGTGCCCAGCAGCGGCGACAGCGCCGCGTCCAGATCCTGGTAGGTGTGGGTGTCCAGGCGCCCGGTCAGGATGACGCGTTGACGGGTGTCCTGCGGCGGGTCGATCTGGATGGCGAGCGTGGTCATGACAGGGCCTCGGGGACGGGGGCGTACGGGTGGAGCAGGGTGACGCGCACCACGTTGTATGCACCATCGCGGCGGTAGTCGATGTGATCGGCGAACTGATGCACCAGGAACAGCCCCAGCCCGCCGATCGTGCGCTCGTCGAGCTCGGCACTCAGGTCCGGCATCGCGGCGGTGGTGGGGTCGAACGCACTGCCGGGGTCGTGCATCTCCAGCACCAGCGCCTGCGGGTCCAGCTGCAGTTGCAGGCGCAGCGGCTGCTCGGCGCACTGGCCATGGGTGAGCGCATTGCAGCCGAGCTCTTCCACGATCAGCCGCACCTGGCCGATGCGCTCGGCGTGCAGGCCTTCCAGCGTGAGCGAGTGTTCCAGCGCGTCGTTGGCGCCGGCCAGCTGGGCCAGCGAGGGCGCGATGGCCAGGTCGAGCTTCATCAGGTCGTTGCCTTTCCGGGTGCGTCCCGGCCAGCGTCTGCGACCCGCCCAGCATGCTCCTGGCGCAGCCGGATCGCCAGCAGGGTGATGTCGTCGTACGGGTCGGCCTGGCCGGTGAAGTGGGCGATGTTGGCGATCACCGCCTTGCACTGCGCCGCCGCGCTGCGGCGTGGCCGCAAGGCGCCGAGCAGGCGCTCCAGCCCGTAGCTGGCGCCCTGCTCGTCCATTGCTTCGGTCACCCCGTCGGTATAGCCCAGCAGCGTCTGCCCGGCGCTCATGCGGCCCTGCAGCACCGGGTAGGCCACCTGTGGCTCGATCCCCAGCGGCGCGCCGGTGTCCAGCGGCAACGGCCGCGCGCTGCCGTCGATGTCGATCAGCACCGGCGGCTCGTGGCCGGCACTGGCCAGCCAGTAGTCGCCGCTCACCACGTTGATCACCCCGCACAGCACCGTGGCGAACATGCAGGTGTCGTTGTTTTCGGCCAGCCGCGTGGAGGCGGCGATCAGGATGCTGTCCGGGCGCGTATGCCGGCGCGCGGCGATTTCCAGCACGCTCACCGCGCGCGCCATGAACAAGGCGGCCGGCACGCCCTTGTCGGACACATCGCCCACCACGAACCACAGCAGCCCCGGCTCGGTCTCGACGAAGTGGTAGAAGTCGCCGCCCACCGCCTTGGCCGGTTCCAGCCAGGCGCAGGTTTCCAGATGCGAACTGGCGCGGTCGAAGGTGCGCCCGGAGGGCAGCATCGCCTGCTGGATCTCGCGCGCAATCTGCAGCTCGCTGTGCATGCGCTCGCGCGCGGCGGTCATCTCGCCGATCTGCGCGATATGGTCGCGGATCGCATCGCGCGCGCTGTCGAACGCACGCGCCATCACGCCCACCTCGTCGCGGCGTTCGATGTGCTGCAGCGGGTATGCGAATTCGCCACGGCGAAAGTGCTCGGCGGTATCGGTCAATTCCTCGATCGGGCGCGTCAGCTTGCGCGTGATCCGCCCCATCAGCCACCACCACACCACCGCGCCCAGCAACGCCGCCAGCGCCACCCACGCGGCCAGCCAGTTCAGGCCCGCCAGCACATAGCCCTCCGAGGCGGACAGCACAAAGGTCCAGCCGCTGCGCCCCACCGCCGCGCTATGGGTCAAAAAGCGCTCGCCATCCGGCGCGGTGTGCGCGAACGAGATCGGCTGGCCCGCCGCCACCGCGCGCTGCAGCGGTGCCAGATCCGGTCGAGAATGCGCCACGTAGCGCTCCAGCGTGTAACGCAGGTTGAGCGCCGGGTCGGGGCTGAACACCAGCATGCCTTCGGGCGACAGCAGCATCGGCTGGATGCCGATGTCGCGCGGCAGCTGGTCGATGATCTCGCGCAGGTGCTGCAGCGGCAGGTCCACGCTGACCATGCCCACCGGCGCGGCATCCACCGCATCGCCCGGCCGGCGCAACGGCAGGTTGTAGCTGGTGTACAGCGCATTGCCGCCATTGGCGTTGAGATACGGCTCGGACCACCACGCGCGCCCTTCGCGCTGGGTGCGCAGATACCACGGCATCGCGCGGTAGTCGTAGCCCAGGTCCTGCACCGATTTCTCCAGCACGCGCGTGCCGTCGCGATGCACGTACCAGACAAACCCGGTGTCGCGCGCCTTCTGCGTGCGCGGCTCGATGATCAACCGCGCAGCACCGATATCCGGATCGCCGCTGAGCGTGGCCAGCAGCAGCGCGCGCAGGTTGAACGGCTGCAGCCCCACCGCGCTGCTGCTGGCCGCCAGCGTGCGGCCGCTCACCTGCACCGAGTCCAGCATCGCCGCCAGGCTGCGTGCGGTCTGCTCGGTCAGGCCATCCACCTCGGTGCGCGCCGCCTCCACCAGCTCGGCGCGTGCCCCCAGGTAGAACACCGTGCCCAGCAACGCCAGCAACACCACCAGCACCGCAGTGGCGGCCAGCAACACGCGCATGCGCAGGCTGTGCCGCCAGTGCACCCGCGGGGTGGCGGCCACGCTGTCGGCTGGCGATGTGGGACCCGTGGAGATGGCGCGCTTCCGTGGCGGCGGATGGCCTCGATCATGGCAGTTTTACGGCCGCCGGCAACCGGCTCACGGCCGCCTCATCCTCAGCTGCCGTAAATTGACCCCAGCGGGTCAAGCAAACTAGATTGACTCCCCCTATCGCCATGGAGGCCGGCCTTGCGCCAGATTCTGACCCCGA
This sequence comes from Xanthomonas arboricola pv. juglandis, assembly GCF_001013475.1. Taxonomy (GTDB): domain Bacteria; phylum Pseudomonadota; class Gammaproteobacteria; order Xanthomonadales; family Xanthomonadaceae; genus Xanthomonas; species Xanthomonas arboricola. The sequence continues at coordinate 858,654 of NZ_JZEF01000002.1, forward strand.
GCCTGCTGGCCCTTTTGCTTACGGCCTGTAACGCCCCGGAGACCAGCATGACCCAGACCCAATCCCCCGCAACCGAGGCCGCTGCAGAAGCCGACGTCGAGGCCGGTGGCCGCGGCCTTGCCAAGTTGAATCCGAGCCCGCGCAAGGCGTATGAGGTCACCGTCAAGATCGACAAAGCACCGGGAGCGTTCGGAGCTGTCAATGGGTACGCGCAGTACGACGTTACTAACGACAGCGAGTGTGGGCGTATCCACCCTGAAACAGGTGTCGGTCGTCGCATTACCAGTAACGAATCATTCGCATTGCAGAAAGTCTCCGAGCAGGAGTATCACGGCACCATCTACCTTGATCTTATGCAAGACGAGGATTACTACGGCCGTGGCGTCTGTCATTGGGAATTGACTGGCACTCGTGTGTCGTTGAAAGCGACTGGTGCAGCCGCTGAAACAGAGTTTCTCCCGTTCCTCGATTTCAAGGACATAATCTCCGGAAAGCCGGCGACACTCTATTTTTGGAAAGGCGGGTACCCGCGCGAAGACATCGAAAACTATGCCGACATGGGGTTGTCCAACGCAGCAGATTTTAAGCCGGAGCTGCGCGAGGAACTGTTTTCGGTCACTGTTGTCGCCAAGGAAGCACGGCCATGAAGCCGACATCTCAGCAATATGCTGTATTGTCGAACGACGGGTACGTTGACCGTGAGGTGGGCGTGCGGCGGCCGGGTGGTCGCGAGCGGTTAGATGTTGGCGGCGCGACGTATGAAGTTCTGGAGCATGTCAATAATCGCAGGACCGGTTATCAGGGAACCATTTATCAGCGCGTAGGGGGTGGAGACATCGTCGTTGCGCATCGGGGCACCGAAGAAATTTATCGTGATGCCGTGCAGGCCGACGGCTCGATGGTGTTCAATCGCGACAATCCGCAGGCTGCTGATGCAATCGCGCTGACCAAGCATGCCTTGGACTATGCGAGCAAGCAGGCGCAACGCAGCGGGCACGCTCCTGAAGTTAGCGTCACCGGTCATTCCCTGGGCGGCGCGTTGGCCCAGGTAACAGCCCACCACTTCGATCTCAAAGGCGAGACATTTAATTCATACGGGGCCGCTAGCCTTGCATATCGGATACCCGAGGGCGGAACCAACGTGGTAAATCACGTGATGGCTTCCGATCCGGTCAGCGCGGCATCGCCTCATTTCGGGCAGGTGCGTATTTACGCAAGGCCGCAAGAGATTGCGGCGCTGAGCGCGGCGGGTTATAGCAACAGTCAGGCCAATTTTTTGATTCCTGATTCGCCAGTTGCCGCGTCGGTCGCTTCGCTTGGTTACCATAAATTAGGCAATTTTCTCGGCGAGCGCTCGCCCCTCAATGACCCGAATGCTCGCCAGCTTGCCGAGAAGAACGAGCGGCTGATCAACGAGTACCGGTCAGATCTGAGCGAGATCCGCGCCGGCATCACCTTGTTGAGCCGGGGGCCGAAGGGCCTCGGCCAGGACGCCATCGACGCCATCCGTGGCCCGCTCGCTCCGGGCGAGCCTGCCAAGCACGACGCACGCGAGCACGGCAACGAGCACACCTCGCTGCGTATCGACCAGCCGGGGCATGTGGGCAACGCCCTGTTCCAGGACGCGCAGCGTGGCGTGCACGCACAGGACGCACGTGCAGGACGCGCGCCCGACCAGCAGAGCGCCCAGTTGTCCGGCTCGCTCGCCTCGGAAATGCACGCCGCCGGCGGCCAGCGCATCGACGCAGTGATGATGAGCCCCGATGCCGCACGCACCTTCGCCGTGCAGGGCCGCGTGGACGACCCCGCGCAGCTGCGCGTCAGCGTGGAAACCATGACCGCGATGAACACCCCGCTGGAGCAGAGCAGCCAGCGCGTGGCAGACAATGCGGCACGCCAAGCGGTGGCGCTGGAGCAGCAGCAAACCCAGACTCAGCAACAACAGCAGGGCGCACGCGCGCTGGGCTGAGCGCGTTCATGCATGCATGGGCGCGGAGCGGTCGACAAAACGGCTGCGCAGCCATCAGGTGGGCGCGGCTGCTCCTCGGAATCGGCGTGGACCACGCGTGCACTGCGGTGCTGAGCGCGCCATCCGCACCATTTGACGGCCGCTCGCTACACGTTGGGAGTCGCGCTTGATACGGTGATGCGCCTGACCCGCAGCGCTGACGCGGCGGCGCTTCAATCTGCCAACTGCTGCCATCGCGTGGTGCACAGAAAAAACGCCGGCTTGCCCGGCGTTTTTCGTTCGGCCGCTGCCCACCTACGGACGCGAGCTTGTCGAGTGCGCCGAGCGGGCAGGGCAGCTAGAAGGCGGGCGGTCTTCACCCGTCGGGCTGCTGCTGTCGAGCTGGAATCGCACTTTGCCGCGCAGCGCCGGTGACGGTAATCGAGCCAGGGGTGTCCTTACAGAATCAGCTGTCAGCCACAGCCACAGCCACAGCCACGCAGCCGTAGTCACAGCGCAGCCGCAGCCGCAGCCGCAGCCGCTGCCGCTGCGCGCGGTGAGCGGTGAGCAGTGAGCGGCGTGCGTACGACGATGGTATGTGCTTCCAGCAACGCGCCCCGGTGCCGGGAAGTCGGCAGCACGTCGCCGCATCGCATCGCATCGAGCCCAGGTCTGCTTGTGCTGCCCTAACAGTCGACCACGCCTGTCACCTCAGCGACCGATCGCCAGTGACAGACCCGCTGCGCACTATCGCGGCGGTTTTCTGTTGCACCCGCACAACAATGCGCTGGCGAAAATATCGCCAGTTCGCTGGCGCAAGGTGTTTGCCGCCGCGAGATATGCCGCAACCACGCAGCAGCTATAGCGAGCGCGACCGCATTGCGCCGCCGTGCTGCAATCGCCACCGTTTCGCGGCGTGTCTGGCCGCTGCGGGCAGCGCCGCATTCACCACAGGCACGCGGCGAGTTCAGGGGGATCAGGCAGGGCGCCATGTGGCGCGACATCCATCGATCAAGGGAGAGGGTTCATGCACGTTTTTCGCAAGGGGTACCACCGTTTGCTGCTGGTGCTGCTGCTGGGTGGCCTTAGTGCCGGCGCCGGCGCGCAGGGCATCGCCAAGGGCGCCGATGTCAGCTGGCTCAACCAGCAGGCCGCGGCCAACCCGCCGCAAGTGTTTCGCGATGCGGCCGGCAACACCACCGACTTCATCAAGCTGTTCAAGGATGTGGGCGGCAACGCCATCCGCCTGCGCGTGTGGGTCAACCCGTCCGGCGGCTGGAACGATGGCCGCGACACCCTGGACAAGGCCAAGCGCGCCGCCGCGCAGGGCATGCGCATCATGATCGACTTCCACTACAGCGACAGCTGGGCCGACCCCGGCAAGCAGACCAAGCCCGCCGCCTGGGCGGGCCACTCCGTCGCCCAGCTCAATACCGATGTCTACAGCCACACCCAGGGCATCCTCAAATACCTCAAGGACAACGGCATCACCGTCAGCTGGGTGCAGGTGGGCAACGAGATCAACAGCGGCATGCTGTGGAACGAGGGCAAGACGCCCAACTTCGCCACGCTGGGCCAGTTCATCAACAGCGGCTATAACGCCACCAAGGCGGTGTACCCCAACGCCAAGGTCATCGTGCATCTGGCCAACGGCTACGACAACGCCAACTTCCGCTGGTTCTTCGACAACCTGCGCTCGGCCGGCGGCAAGTGGGACGTCATCGGCATGTCGCATTACCCGCCGGTCGGCAGCTGGCAGGACTACAACAACCGGCTGGACACCAACATGCGCGACATGATCTCCCGCTACGGCAGCGGCGTGATCGTGGCCGAGGTCGGCATGGACTGGCAGCAGGCCGCCACCACCCGCGCCATGCTCACCAACCTGCTCAGCCGCAGCAGCGCCATCGGGTCGCGCGTGCTCGGCATCTTCTACTGGGAGCCCAACGCCTACCCCGGCTGGCAGGGCTACACCATGGGCGCGGTCAACAACAACGGCCAGCTGACCGAAGCGCTACAAGCGTTCTGACCACCCCACCGCCGTAGGAGCGCACCCGGGCGCGACGGGCTTCACCGGTAACGCCTCTCGCGCCCGGGTGCGCTCCTACGGGTATGCGTGTCGGTCCATTCCGGCCGGTGGCCCTTATCCTTTGGTCGTATACCGGCAGCGCCCGCTGCACCGGATCGTCGTCCCAGCCGGCATCAGTACCCCACCCGCGCACGACACCGTCCCATTCCATACGCACCCGTAGCGAGGAATGGCAACAGGTGCGTGCGGTACACTTGGGGGTTCACGAATTCACGATGTCGACACACCCGCGGGGTGTGTCCCCCCGGGAGCGCTAATGAACTGGTTGAACGAAGTGCTGCACAACGATCCGAACCCGCTTGAGACGCAGGAGTGGCTCGAATCGATCAAGGCCGTCATCGACGTCGAAGGCCCGGAGCGCGCCCATCAGCTGCTGGAAGGCATGGTCGAACAGACCCGCCGCGCCGGCGCTTACCTGCCGTTCTCGCCCACCACCGAGTACGTCAACACCATCGCACCGGCCAACGAGGCCAAGAACCCCGGCGACTCCGCGCTGGAGTGGAAGATCCGCTCGATCATCCGCTGGAACGCCATGGCCACCGTCGTGCGGGCCAACCGCAAGCCGGGCGACCTGGGCGGCCACATCGCCTCGTTCGCCTCCAGCGCCACGCTGTACGACGTGGGCTTCAACCACTTCTGGCGCGCGCCCAGCGACCAGCACCCGGGCGACCTGCTGTTCATCCAGGGCCATAGCGCCCCGGGCGTCTACGCCCGCGCCTTCCTGGAAGGCCGCATCAGCGAAGCCCAGCTGGACAACTTCCGCATGGAAGTGGACGGCCAGGGCATCTCCTCCTATCCGCATCCGTGGCTGATGCCCGAGTTCTGGCAGACCCCCACCGTGTCGATGGGCCTGGGCCCATTGGCCGCCATTTACCAGGCGCAGTTCATGCGCTACCTGGAAAACCGCGGCCTGATCGAGAAGTCCGACCGCAAGGTGTGGTGCTTCATCGGCGACGGCGAGAGCGACGAGCCGGAAACCCTCGGCGCCATCGCGCTGGCCGGCCGCGAAGGCCTGGACAACCTGATCTTCGTGGTCAACTGCAACCTGCAGCGCCTGGACGGCCCGGTGCGCGGCAACGGCAAGATCATCCAGGAGCTGGAAGGCGTGTTCCGTGGCGGCGGCTGGAACGTCATCAAGCTGCTCTGGGGCGGCTACTGGGACGCGCTGCTGGGCAAGGACACCGACGGTGTGCTGCGCAAGCTGATGATGGAAACCGTCGACGGCGAATACCAGAACTGCAAGGCCTTCGGCGGCGCCTACACGCGCGCCAACTTCTTCGGCAAGTACCCGGAGACCGCGGCCATGGTCGCCGGCCTGTCCGACGACGACATCTGGCGCCTGAACCGTGGCGGCCACGACCCGCACAAGGTGTACGCCGCCTACCACCAGGCCGTGAACACCAAGGGCATGCCCACCGTGATCCTGGCCAAGACGGTCAAGGGCTACGGCATGGGCTCGGCCGGTGAGGCGCTCAACCCCACCCACCAGACCAAGAAGCTGGACGACGCGGCGGTCAAGCACTTCCGCGACCGCTTCAACATCCCGGTGACCGACGCCCAGCTGGAAGACGGCCAGGTGCCGTTCTACCACCCCGGCGAAGATTCCCCGGAAGTGCAGTACCTCAAGGAGCGCCGCAACGTGTTGGGCGGCTTCCTGCCCTCGCGCCGCCCCAAGGCCAGCAAGTCGTTCGTGGCGCCCACGCTCGACAAGTTCGAGCGCCTGCTCAAGGACAGCGGCGAGCGCAGCTATTCCACCACCATGTCCTTCGTGCAGAGCCTCAACATCGCCCTGCGCGACAAGGAACTGGGTCCGCGCATCGTGCCGATCGTGGCCGATGAGGCGCGCACCTTCGGTATGGAGGGCATGTTCCGCCAGATCGGCATCTATGCCCCGTTCGGCCAGAAGTACAAGCCGGTCGATGCCGACCAGCTGATGTACTACCGCGAAGACCAGACCGGCCAGGTGCTGCAGCAGGGCATCAGCGAGCCGGGCGCCATCGCCTCGTGGATGGCCGCCGGCACCAGCTACTCGGTGTCGGATGTGCCGATGCTGCCGTTCTACATCTACTACTCCATGTTCGGCTTCCAGCGCGTGGGCGATATCGCCTGGCAGGCAGCGGACATGCGCACGCGGGGCTTCCTGCTCGGCGGCACCGCCGGCCGCACCACGCTCAACGGCGAAGGCCTGCAGCACGAAGACGGCTTCAGCCAGGTCATCGCCGGCTCGATTCCGAACGTGCGTAGCTACGACCCGACCTTCGGCTTCGAAGTCACCGTCATCATGCAGCACGGCATGAAGGCGATGATGGAAGACCAGATTGACGAGTACTACTACATCACCCTGATGAACGAGAACTACGCCCACCCCGGCATGCCGGACGGCGCAGCCGAGGGCATCATCAAGGGCATGTACCTGCTCAAGGACGCCGGCAAGCCCAAGAAGGGCGAGCTGCGCGTGCAGCTGCTGGGCAGCGGCACCATCCTGCGCGAGGCCATTGCTGCGGCCGAGCTGCTGGACAAGGACTTCGGCGTCACCGCCGACATCTGGTCCTGCCCCAGCCTCAACGAAGTGCGTCGCGACGGCTACGCCGTAGAACGCTGGAACCGCCTGCACCCGGAAGCCGAACAGCGCAAGCCGTACGTCACCCAGCTGCTGGAAGGCCGCCAGGGCCCGGCCATCGCCGCCACCGACTACGTGCGCGCCTTCGCCGACCAGATCCGCGCCTTCGTCCCGATGACCTACACCGTGCTCGGCACGGATGGGTTCGGTCGGTCGGATACGCGTGCCAACCTGCGCCGCTTCTTCGAGGTCGACCGTTACTACATCGCGCATGCGGCGATTGCCGCGCTGGCGAAGGACGGCAAGATGACGGGCAAGGATGTGGCCCGGGCGATCAAGCAGTACAAGATTGATCCTGAGAAGGCGAATCCTGTTGGGGTTTGAGGTTTAGTGGAATTGCTTTTTTAATCGAGGCGGCCACTGGCCGCCTCGATTTTAAGGGGGGTGGGAGTCTGCGATTAATAGTAGGCAAGGACGGTGCGATGGATGAGAAAAGTTTTGATGCCAAGCGAAGAAACTTAATATTAGTCTCATTCTTCCTGGTTTTTATTAAATATGCAGATGCTGAAATAAATAGTTCTGCAAATATATCATTTCTGAAAATCCAAATTGGAAATCCTGCGGCTATAATTCATGCTGTGTGGGTCCTGTGGCTGTATTTCCTCTTGCGAGCATATCAACACTACTCATATTATTTGAAGTTGGATTATCAGCGTTCAGTTCAGAAACTCTCTGCACCTCTAATGCATAGGGCGGTTGCGGGTATAGGGATTCCGGACGAGCACGAAATGGTGCTCTATGAAGAGATGGAAAGGTTTCACAAGTACAAATTAGTTTTCCGCCCGCATTTCCTTTTTGAGCGAGTGGTTTCTGATTTTAAGTACATTATGCATCTTGCAAGACGGAAATATTACCGAAAAAGGTCGCGTATAAATCTCTTGCGCAAGCCAAAACTACGTTATTCTGGACTGGCACGGTATGAGTCTTACGGTGAAGGCGACGCGTGGCGAATTGTTGTCTGGACAGTAATTGATAGAAGTCTTGGGGGGGGGGCGGGTAAAATGCCTCTCGAGATGGTCGCTAAAGTGGGAGTAGGCTATTTCCATGGCGCTGCCCTGTTTATTCGGATGCAGACTGCTATGATTATGAGGTCCGCGCCATTTTTTGAATGTAGACTTCCCTTTATAATTGCGATTATACCCGTCTTTTATTATGGAGTAGACCATATCTAGTGGTTGCTTAGTAGCACGATTAAATTAAATCGCTCTATAGTTAAGTTGGGTTAACATTAAAAAAATTCCTCCTTGCGCGTTTATCTCTTCTTACTTCGCGCCTATGTATTTACAGCATTTATATTTTTAATTTTTATGTCTGTTTCTTAATTTTAGGTTGCTGATGTCGGGGATGAGTTCAGATAAAAGAACCTTGAGTGCTAATACAGTCTGATGTAATCAGAACTCTAATTTTTGGGCGGGAATGGCATTAAGTATCCAACATTCCTGGTGTGTATATCTAACGTCTAAATTGCTCTGGTGTAGGTCTGTTGCTGCCTGATACGCCAAGCTGTTCGCCAGTGTTGGATTTGCTGCAAATGTCGCTTTTGCGTTCAGCCATTTTTGGTGTAAATCCATCGATGTTACGAAGGATACGACCTTTATGTCTTTATTGGCATTATTGGACATGACGCCCGCATATTTATATGAATCCATCACCGTCATTGCACCGTCGCCATCGACATCCATTGGTGCTGAAATCCACTTGAAAACGTGCAGTAGGAAAAGATTCGCTACCCACGGCGTAGGCCCTGAGTGAATATTTTCAGTGGTAGGTGCGCTAATGCTTGAATGTAGGTTGGTCGCGCCAATGATAATTACATCAGCTCCGGGCTCTTTGGCTACTTTAGTGCCTGCACCAACATAGTTAAAGATGCCGGCAACACATTGGCCTAGGTATAACACCGCTTTGCTAAGCCCGGGTGCTGATCTGATTGCTTGCAATAACGGAGATGGCGTAATCGGTGAGGGCGCATCTAAACCTTCTATGCTCCCGTGGCCGGTTACAAATAAAACCATATTAGTGTGGGTGTTTTTACCTAGATCTACAAAGAAATCGGCGGACTTTTTGATTAAATAATTATTACCCGTTCCGCTCGAAAATATTTGGCTGATCAGGCTGCGATTGCTGCCATCTATATAGATCGAAATATCGGAAGGGGAAATTCTTGAAATCTCTAAGCAGAAAACTCCAAAGGCGAGGTCCCTGATATGGCGGTCTTCAGGTTCTCCATTTGAAGCTAGGAATAGTACCCAGTTAGTCCTTTCAGTAAGTAATCCCATTAATTTTCCTGAGATCTATAGCGACCTGCGACGGCCATTGCTTAGGGAATCTGGTTGAGGAATATCCGAAAAATAAAAAACCTCATCTACTCCTAAGTTAAATTCGCTGTCCACTATTTTTTCCAGAAGACTGCCTCGGCTGTCGAGTTTAAATATTTCACGGCCAGCCTTTAAGAAGTAGGGAGAGCCGTCTACGACACCGGCTCTACCTGATCTAAATAGTAGCCACTGCCCTCGATTAATGCATTCCCTTACGGATTCTTCGATTCCTGGAAGGTCACTGGATTCAATTCTAAACGACCGGATCATTTCTATCTCCCTAACGGTTGCCAAGCATGCTCTCCGTGGATGAGGTGATTCAACTGCTGAGATGGCCTATACAACAACCTATGAGTCGCACCGGTTGCGACTGAACTTTGGATAGCACACTACATCGATTGATGCAAGAGAATTGGCGGCGTGGTCGGACTGACTTATTCGGTGATCATGAAGTAATTGGGTCAGGTTGACAAAAGGGGACGGAGGTAATTTAGCGAGCCGGTCGTACAGGCCGGCCCGGTGATGTCTGATAGCAGGGGCTGTGTCACCGCCGTCAAGCTGAGGTCTGCTTCTTGAGCAGGAGGCCCCGCCATGCCGCGTCAGCCGCGTCTGGAACTGCCCGGGGTTCCGCTGCATGTCGTCCAGAGCGACGTGAACCGATGAGCGGTCTTCCTGGACGATGAGGATCGGCATTACCATTGCCTGCTACTACGCGTGGCCTGCGAGCGTATGCGTCTGTGCTGATGGACCATCTCGTGCACCTAATGGTCTAGGCTGATAAGGCGGGCACGGTGTCTTCGGCGATGCGGCTCAGCGGCCAATTCAGGAGCGCGCCTTGGGCGACTCGCGCTTCCAGGCCATGGTGGAGCGTGATTGGGCAGGCCAACGACGGGCCGTCCGCGTGGTCGTCCCGCCGGAGAAATTCAGATTGATTACTTGTTCCCGTCGTTTCAAACCCTCCCTTTAAACATCCTGCCCCTTTAAAAATCAACGCTGGAATCAGTTATGATTTAACCTAAAGGTTGTGGGATAATCAAAAAGTTAGGTCTGGAGTCGGAACGATCAGGATCTTGAATTCCTGAAAAACGCAAAGGTCTACCCGGGCAGCGTATTGCTCCATCGATTCCTTGCTGCGCTAATCCCACCACTCGGGCTGTACGAGCTCGTTGCACTGCACCCGAAAATTTCAGGTTTGGACGGAATTTATGGTTAAGATTATCCATGTCGTTTTGGGTTTCATTCCAATACCTACCTAGGTCTCGGTAATCTTGGGTTGCTAAAAACAATCCGGTTTGGCCTGTTCCCCCATCGGTATGATGTATGGCATCTGTCAAAGCTGCTAGCTTCAAGTCGGCTGTAACCACCCAAGTATCAAGTCGTTGGCCATCGAGTCCTTTATAATCGGCCAGTAGTGCGGAATCCAATATGATTAGATCAAGTGCCCCATTTAGTGCGGTCCGGTCAAGTTGACGGAATGTTCTTGGGTAATTTTGAGATAAATCTCTTCGTCCAGTGAAATTCAGACTGATGTTTTTCCATGTTTCATATGCAGGATCGGTCGCCGGAGGAGGGACAGAAAAAACGAATCTTGCTATTGTGATTTCCCTCACGGAAACCACGTCAATGATGCGATGGTAGAAGCGGAGGTAAGTTCGAAATCGCGCCAATGGGGACAGGTGAGGAGTGTCTCGTGCAACCGCTAACATCAACAATATTGGTCCGTACGTTTTACATAAAACGCTTTGGGACTCGGGTGATAGCGCATCGTACCCCCGTTCTACTAGCCCGACTTCGGCGAGGTTTGGCTTGAGGTGTGGATGAGTATCTGTCCACGTTAGTCCGTGATTTTCACTGAATCTTTCAAGCGCTGATGGGCCGAGAGCCGCTTCAGATCTTCGCATTTCATTTAAGCCCATGAAGGGGCTCAGGTAGTAGGTGATACCTTGCGACTGGCAGCTCTGGAGGAAATGTATGAACGGGGCAAGGCGCGCTTTGGCCAACTCCGCCTTCTCTGTACTGCCCGCAGCAAGTATCATGTCGATTACTACGTTGCAGTCGGGTATGAGCTGTGTGGCGATTCCATTGCTTTGGTTCAGCCTCATGCGCTCAAATGTAAGTTCAGGAATAGATCCCGGTGGTCTGGATGCTTTTATGCAAGCAATTTTTCCGAATGTTCTATGCATGAATTTTCATGGTTTAGATAAAAATAATGGTGGGTATAAAAAATCAATTGCGAGCATATTTTCGAATTAGAACTTCAGAGATGTCTTCGCAGGAATTTCGGTTAGGTACTCATGCGTGGCACGTGCTGGGAATAATGGGGGCAGCTCACGTTATCAGTCGACAATGCTTAGCTTGCGCAGCCGATGAGCGGGCCTGACGCACGCAAAGCGGCGGGTCTTGGCTTTCGATCATCGCGCGAAATGCATAGTGGCCAAGGACTCACTGCTGCTGTAGATGAAGGCAGATGCTTGCGAGCAGTTCGTCGGACAGCGCTTCATCGAGAAGGGCACGGCAAGCGTTGTATTGCCCAACCGGATCGTTGCCAAGCGCAAGCTAGCAGGGGAGGCGTCAGTGCGGAGTGTCAGCACCGGGTTGGTCCTATCAGTTCGCTAAACCATTCGGGGACTAACGGCCTGAGCATCGGATTCCATTGAAGGCTGCGCGGCAGCACGTTGAGCCAGCGCTGTACTGGAATGTTCGATGGTGGGAGGTTGCTCGCCTGCAAGTACCGATGCGCGAAACCCAGGAGTCGTTCCTGCGATGAACACGTCGCCGTCGCGTTCAATGACGCGGCTCACTTTTGACATGTCAGTGATTCCAGCTTCGTGTGCACGCTGAGCAGCGAAGGCGACTCGTTCATCGGAGATGTGCTGAGGCAACCCTTCGCGTAGTCCAGCGAAAAGACGATTTCCAGCGTGCCCTGGATCAGTCATCGCATTGGTCGGAGGGTTGCTACGTTCTTGTGATGAGTCATTCTGCCCAAGTGAGTTACTTGATCGTACTTCGCGCGCGGGCTCATTCACTTCTGGCGTGGACGGGGACGTCGGATGTCGAGACTCCAGCTCGCGAATAGTGTCGATCAACGCGTTGGGCGTTTCCACAGTGGGTAACCACGTTCCCGCGTCAATATGCTTCCCGGTGACGCGAGACACCGTTTCGCTAGCCCACGACGAACAATTGTTATTTAGCTCCCAGGTGACATTCTCGCGAAGCGACTGGTCGAGGGCTTTGGTTTGAGCCGGTGACAGGTCGTAGTAGCGGTCTGCATCAGAACGCTGTGTCTTTTCCATTCCGGAGCGAATATCGGTGCCAGCCCCGTTATCCTCCACCATCGGATGATCGTCGGGCCACAATCCATAATACTCTATGGGCGAATTGCCCCGTTTGACCGTAATCCAGGCATGGCCATCGGTCAGGCCACCCTGTCCACCCCTGCTATGTATTCCAAGCACAACGCGCTCACTAGCCGGTTCGGTGCCCATTTGCATCGCTCCTTGACTGGAATTATGGAGTCAACGTTTCTTCAGTGTCTGAGTAGACCAGTACGACCTTTTCGCCTGCGTACGGTACGGTGACCTTGGGTGTCCAAGGCTCAGCGGGTGGCAAGGCAGCCTTCGCCATGGCATCACACTTCTCTTTGATGCCACATCTACGGATGGCGATACGCAATACGCCGCCCTCATTTACGAAATCAATACCGGGAGAATAAAACAGGCTTTCTGCAGGCATGTGGTACGTGATTTGAAGTGAATCGCCTGATTTTTCGATCTTGACCGGCTGAACATCATTCTTCTTGTAATCAGAGCGCATGTTTCCTCCTGCACAAGCAGCCAAGGTTGAGAGTGCGAGTAGCCCCGTAGCAAACATCAGTCTACTTTTCATATCCATGTTCATGCCCAGCATGGGATCTGACGAGGTACGTTAGCACCTGCTACCTCGGCAAGCTAGAAGTCAGGATATTAAAACCCGCTCGCAGCCACGCTTGGGCGTTAACAATAAGCCAGTAGATATGCAATGTCTCCATGGCAGTTTGGGCTCATTACTACGCCACGGCTCGAGCTGCAGCGCTTGACGGTCATCTACTTGTTGGGGGCGCTGTCTTGACGATTAGCCTCAGCCAACAATTGCTCGTAAGACTGCACGCGTATACGTAGACGAATGAGGTGCCATGACATCGCAAAGGCAAACAGTAGCGTGAAGGCCAGCACACCCTGGATTGGGGTGATCTTGCTCAGTACCGTCCAGTCGCCAAAACGCCAGTCTTTCAACTGCAAATAGAGGGCAAGCAGGACAGGCATGAAGCCAAGCTTCTCCATGCCACCGGTGAACAGGCCCAGGCGGTCGTGCATGTTGGTGCGACGATCACGCATGAATGCATGCCTCGCGTCGACGCCGTTGTTCCAGCGGAAACCTGCGAAGCGCCGCGACCATCGATTGATACTGATGGAACTCCCGCTCCATCAGCTCTGCGTGATCCGCATAGGGGCGACGGAACCCCGGCCATTCGCGCTTGACGGTTAGCGCTGCCGAAATCAGGAAGCCTGTCAGCTCAGTCACAAGTCCGAAGACAGCTAAATAGCTACCAGTTTTGCCGTCCAACAGAGCACCGGACAAGATTCCGATGCCGGCACCGATCAGGCCAATCGTCAAGCTCCAGCGCTCGACTGGGCCGGCGCGGCTCTGCTCGGTCACCTGTGCGTAATGGGCCATTGCTGAAGAGAGCGATGGAAAGCTCGGGTCTGTGAGCTTGATCGCTTCTCCATCGATGTCGGCGCTGTGTTCCGTTGCTACTTCATCCATTGAACTCACCTGGCTTCCCTCGGGGATCGCGCAGCCAACGAATGGCTGTGATCGTCAGTATTCCTCAGCTGCCGATCGTGCGCCAGCACGCTACACAGACGCGTCAAACATCCTCCTCAGTTGCTATTGACACGCACACGCTGCACTCGCAATCTAGTCACAAGGAGCGTCGAAACTCCGTACATAGCGGTACCCACCTCCGTCAAACTGGTGGGTTTTTTGTGCCTGCATCCTGCAGGTACAAGCCGATGCAATGCCTGCGTCGGGAGGGCGGCTAATACAACACCCGCAAGGGGAATATGCCCGCCGACTATGTACGGTTTCGAACCTCCCGACATCCCGTCGCCGTTGGCGGCGGTTCTTGGGTTGTTCCAGGAGGGCGTTGCCATGTCTACCGCACCATCCATGCCGGCCTCTGTGTCGGTTGATCTGTTGCCAGCTTCTGCTCACCACCCGCTGTTAGATGTAGGCGAGGTACTGCGCCGGCGCGTCGCACGCGCAGCTGTTGAGCAGGCGAGCGAGCATCCCGCGCATCCGCTGAGTCGCCAACTCGGTGCGTTGCCGCACACCTTCCGCGGCCGGTTCGCACTCAGTGCCGTGGCGCTGCAGCAGCGCGTCTCCGCATCTACCAACCATCACCCGGAGGCGCCATGACACGCCGCCGCCCACCCACGGCATCTGCCAGCGCACGGCCCATCTGCACACGTACGCGCCCCGCGCCGCCCAAGCGGGTGCAGTGGGTTGTTGTGGAGCCCGACCGCACCAAGCTGCCACCGATGCTGCCGCCCGACCCGGACGCCTCCCCGCAAGGCCCCGGCACGCTACGCGCACCCCGCCGCGCCCGCCGCCCGCGCCAATGCACGGTCAGCTACACCCATTACCCCGGCGCCCACGACCACGCCGGCGACCAGCACGTGCCCCATGTCCGCCTCAGCGGCCTATGGCTGGAACAACTGGGCTTTGCCATCGGCACCAAGCTGCGCATCACCGCCAGCGAAGGGCAGCTGTTGATGGAGGTGTTGCCGCCGGTGGAGGTGCCGGCCAAGGCGCGCAGCGTGCGGCGATGATGGTGCGGCTGCCAGACCCTTTGCGATTGACCTCGGTGCCGGATGCCACTAGCGTCGCAGCCACACCAGCGCACTACGGACGCTTCATGATCGCGCGCCCCCTCTACGCCTTGCTCGCCACCCTGGCTCTGGGCGCATGCGCCCACACGGCGGCCACCCCAGCCCCGGCAACCGTCACGGAGACATCTGCCATGAGTTCCTCAGCCAATCACGTACCTGCAGATCCTTCCAAAGGTGGACCACGTACCGCGCAGGAAGCATTGGAGCGGGTACTGGAGCTGATTCGCACAAGCACCAGTATTGAATCGTTCACTGCCGACCATGTGTCTCGAGCAATGGGCCAGTCGGTACAGCACCGCGGTGATGGTTCCGGGCGGTTCGGTGCCAGCGGAGTGCTGACCCAAAACTGGAACTACGGGTTTGGTGTCAACAAAACCGAAATAAAGGGTGCATGGTTCGAGTTCCTGTTCCTGCCTAATCCGCCAGAAGCGTCTCCGTCTATGTCGGATATCTGCCAGATCGACTTCGAGGCATTTGCGGCGCACCTCGAAAAAATGGGTTTCTTGCGACAACGCAATCTTGTCGAAGATGGGCGATGGATGAGCGATATCTTTCAACGCCCAGGGATGCGCGTAGAGCTCTTCCCGCGTGGCGAGGCTGACGAACCTTTAGCGCGCACCACTCATCAGTGCGTTGAGTGGGTTCAAATTCGCTAGTCCAAGGAGCGGACATGTTGAGCCAAGAAGCAAGTGCTGTGGTGGCGTCATTCGGTCAGCAACCAGGTGTCACACGTGAGCATCTGGACAACTTCAACCGGGTCCTGAACGATTCGCCCGAGTTGACCCGCCAGATCAACGATGCGGTGCAGAAAAAGGTGCTGAAAGGCTTCGCGCCGTTAAACGATCCGCATGCGGGAGGCACCTATGATCCACGCGATCAGGAAATTCACCTGCCGCTTGCAGCGCTGGTGAATGATGCCAACGGCAAGCATGCAGCAGCAGGCGATTTGACTTTCGTCTTGGGACATGAAATTCAGCATAGCCTTTACAGTCCCACTGCTGCGCTTGCGCGGGAACAGTTCAAAACAGAGGCAATAAAAATCGCCCGTAGCACGCACGATTACACTGCTGCTGGCGAGAAGGTGCTTGCCAGTAACCGTGCGGACGAAGCAACGGCCGAAATAGCCGGATGGAACGCTATCGTGAGCGCGGTCAAGAGTCGTAACCCTAATCCTACGCTTGAAGATGTGTACCTGTTTGCGGATGGTCGGGCCAGAGATTTCGTCACGCGCAGCGGTTATCCAAGCGTCTATACGCCGAAGGCAAACCTGACGTTCAATAGCGACCTGACGTTGTCGCCCACGGCGGGTAATGTCGAGGCAATGGGAGTGAATTACTTCGACAAGTCGGTCAAGGACACCCGTATCGGTCATGCGGGCCAGTCCGACTACGTCAACCATTACGGTCCGTGGGTGGTCGGCACAGCCGCCATCTACGAGCGACACTACAACAAGTCAAAGCCCGGCGAGCCGGAGCAGCCAATGATCCTGGACATGCAGCGCCTGGGATTCAATGAAGAAATTTTGGAGCACAACGGCATTGACCTGGGCAGCGATACCCGCCCCATGCCATACCTGGACAGTAGTACGCAGCCGCCAACCCCTGGGCTCTTCCAGCACAGCAAGGACACTCACCTGCACGTCTCGCCGATTTCTGCCCAGGCGCTGGAGCAGGAGCTGCGAGAGCGCGACCCACAATCGCCACGTCCCCCAGCGCAGACGCCCTCACAGCCAGGCCACCCAGACCACGCGCTATATCAGCAGATCAAAAGTGGTGTGATGCAGCTCGACGCCCAGCACGGAAGAGAGTGGGACGGGGCAAGCCAGCGCATGACTGCCAGCCTGCTTGCGCTGGCCAAAGAGGAAGGCTTGTCGCGGGTGGATCATGTAGTGCTCAATAACCCCACAGGTCAGCTGGCCGGCGGCGAGAAGGTCTTTGTCGTCCAGGGCGCCCTTAACGACCCGGCACACCAGCGTGCGCACATGCCGACGGTGGACGCCGTGCAGGCGCCAGAGAACCAGTCGTTCGATCGCCTGCAGGCAATCAACCAGACTCAGGCCCAGGCGCGCGAACAGCAGCAGGCGCTGGAGCAGTCGCAGCAAGCTGTTACTCAGACAGGACCATCAATAGCGCGCTGAGACACTCCATGTCGTCGGTATTGGCTGTCACCGAATGCGACGGAGGCTGAGAGGTGCCCGTGAAAAATTCACTGACTAATGTCGTGTTCTGGTTCCTCGCTACAACGGGTTGCACCTGGATATTCGCTCAGATTGATGTGGACAAGCCGTCCGGCTCATCGCTGTGTGCGGAGGTCTTGGACTGGGAGAGCGCAAACACAACTCAGGCGCTGCGAGTGACACCGCAGATTTTCGAAGACGAGAACGGCCGCTCTTATCACTTTGATCTGGATGGGCGAGGCGGGCTGCGCTACCTGGATGCCAGCTGTGGCTTCGGTGCATACGCCGAATGTAGCTTTGACGTTACTCAATCTAATGGAGAAATTTTCCGATTTTCAGAGATGTCGACGTTTGGTCTTTGGGAAACTCGGCAAGGGTTCTATCTCGTCTACCGTGTGGTTGCACCGAAAGAGAAATATGAGAAGGGGCTACGGAGAGTCGTCAAGGTGGGTAACCCGCCGTCACAGATATGCAATCAGATCGGCGACTACTCAAATCTCCTGTAATTGCCTGATCAGAACCTCAACGGCTCCACGGCACCCTGCATTCGTGCGTCCGTTATGTGGGTAGGGCTAGCGTTTAGTGGAATAGGGAGTTGCCACCTTTGCAATGATGCGGAGGCTGGCCGCTTCTGGTAGACCATCGCTCTACCGCTGGAAGGAGCCGCGTCATATGCGATTTGCTATCTTCCCTTGTCACTTTTCCGCATCGGCTGCACTTGTAGTTGCCACCTTTGCGGGATGCGCCAAGATCGAGCCGCCGATTTCCGAGGAGCGGTTTTCCGAGCAAGTTGTGGCGCTGCTGGCCGGCAAGGATTCGGCTGTGATCGAGGCCGGCGGGCTGACCGATTTCGCGTGGAAGCGGCTGTGCTTCGAGCGCGATGACAGGCTGTTGCTGAAGTTCGATCGCGGTACGGAGACGTCCGTGCTGCCCTTGCCTTACGAAGAGTTCTTCGTTGATGAGGCACATGTGCCCGGTTCGCTGCAGGACAGCTGTGTCACGCCGTCCGATCGCATCTTGATCAAGAAGAAGTATCCGGGCGCTCATGGGCCCGTCGAGTTTCAAAAGGCGGCACACAGAAGCTGAGTAGTGGTCGACGTTGCAGGCATGCACGCGCCAGTCGTCAGGTGAGCACATGCATTGGCGTGGTGCACGCTTCGCAGCAAGCGGCGTATTCGCTGGCTGCAACTGCTGCAGTGTGCCGCTTTGCTGTCGCATGGAGTGCGCGGGGAAAAGCGTTGTAACCGTGCGATGCCGCGGGCAGGACCGCGCTTGCAGCGACCAGGGTGGAGTGCGTGTTGATCTCGACCGATGCTGACTAACGCGCAAAACGTAGGGGGTTAGCATCGCTTGCCGTCATAGAGGAAGAGGTGGGGCTGCGGTTCGGGGTGCGGTTCCCACCACCCACTCTCCCTCTTTCGGCTGCACTGCTCATGTTCAGATCCACTTGCATGACCCTCGCGCGCGCGTTGCGCTGGTGCGTCGTGTCGCAAGATGCGTGGGGGAGTTGGTGGGCAGCGGCACTTGGCCGAAGGCGCGGCGACCACGATGAGCTCGCGTGACGGGCCGCCCGTGGTGCGCGGCCAGCCGTCGCTCGCCGAAAGGGACCGTCTCCGTGCCGAGTTCGACCAGGCATTGGCCGCATTGCATGCCGAGCTGTTGGTGTACCTGCGCCGCCGTACGCGCGATGCCGAGACTGCGGCAGACCTGGCGCAGGAGACCTTCTCGCGGATGATGGTGTACCGCGATGCGCCCAACATCGGCGACCGCCGGCTGCTGATGTACCGCATCGCGCACAACCTGGTGATCGAGCTGCGGCGCTCGCGTCAGCGGCGGCTGGCGGCGCTGCACGTGTCGCTGGACCAGGTTGCGCCGATCCGCGCCGACGAGGCCGGCGTGGACGAAATTGCCGATGCGCGCCAGACGCTCGATGTGCTGCTCAAGCGCACCTTGCTCGAACTGCCACCGAAGTGCCGGCTTGCGTTCAAGCTCAGCCGGTTTGACGGGCTCACCTATCCGCAGATCGCCGCGACGATGGGGATTTCCACCAAGATGGTGGAGAAGCACATCAGCCGTGCACTGCTGGCGTGCCGTGCGGCGGTGGGGGAATTACCGCAGTAACCGACCCGCAAGGCCGCTGGCTGGCGCCGCCGGAAGATGCTGGTAGCATCGTGTACGAGGGCGCAGGCAGACGGCCCGTCGGGAGTCACCAGCCATGCGTGCAGAGTCCGGGCGCATCCACGCGCAGGCGGCCGCCTATCTCGTTCGACGCGGCAGCGAGACTGCCGCCGAGCGCGCTGCGCGTGAGGCATGGCTGGCTGCCGATCCGCGCCACCGTGTGGCCTACCAGCAGTTGCTCGACGTGGACGAACACGCGTCGGCGGTGCTGGATGATGCCGAGTTGCAGGCCGCTACTGCACGCGATCTGGAACTGCTGACGTCGCGCTCCGGCCGGCGTCAGCGCTGGCCCTGGCTGGTGCTGGCAGCGATGCTGGTTGCCGCAGTTGGCTATGCGGTGCATCACCTGCTGGGGCAGTAGCGCGCACTCCGCACGCCGCACTGCGTGTTGCATAGACCGTTGGATGTGCGCTCTGTTGCAGCGCTGCCTGCATGTTGCAGCGCTGCCTGCATGTTGCAGACGTCGTTGGTAGGGCATTGCGCTTGTGCAACGTCACTTGTTGTCGGGGGACGCAATGGCGATGGTGCCGCGCCCAGGACGCGAAGGATGCACATGCAAGCACGACGGGCAGTATCGGGGAGCAGTGCCGGTTTGGATCATGCACGCAGCAGACTGGCATTGGCGGTTGTCTCGCTGGTGTCGCTGCACAACCTTGGGGCGCATCAACGCACGGCCACGCGAGGCGTGCAAACCCCTGCAGGTCACGTCGATGCGCAGCGCGGTGATGCGCTTGTGCCCGTGGCCACGGCAAGGCGCGCACGGGTGGTGGCGATGCGGGTGTAGCGCGTCGGACGCGTAGCAGGGGGTAGAAGCAGGGCAACCGCGGACACAGCGATGACGTGTCGGGCCCGGATGGGTACCGAGCCATTTTGCGTGCGCACTGATTGCTCGAAAATCAAACAGTTAGTGATACTGGTCGCTGCTCGCCGCGCTGCGGTGCCCGCGTTTCAGCAGTCGGGTGCAGGACCGATCTTGCTCAGCTGGCGATGCGCGCCGGGTCACCCCGGAGTGCGTCGTCGGCGGGCCAACCCAGGCAAGCCAAAGGACGCAGCATGAAGACACGCACGTTACGCAACGCCATTTCCCTCGCCCTGTTAGCCGTGGCGAGCGGGGCGGCAGGTGCGGTGGGGGCACGGGCAGCGACAGCGCAGGTGGCGACGCAACCTCCGGAAGCGGCGCAGAAAACCCCGGCAGCCGTAGCACCGAACGCCGGCGAGCCGCCCAGGCCCGGCTCGCCGGAGGCTGCGATTGCGGCGGGCCCGCCGGTGCCAACCGCCACGACCGAGTTGGAGTCCATCGAAGTCACCGGCACGCGCATCAAGGGCGGTGCAGTTCCATCGCCGGTGATTTCGATCAGCGCGGCGCGTATCCAGGAAGAGGATTTCAGCGATCTGGGCGAGGTGATCCGCAGCGTGCCGCAGAACTTTTCCGGTGGGCAGAACCCGGGCGTGCTGAGCGGCAATCTGGCCGGGGCCGGCAATGCGAACCAAAACATGACCGGCGGCGCGAGCCTCAACCTGCGCGGGCTGGGCGCCGATGCCACGCTCACCCTGCTCAATGGGCGCCGGCTGGCCTATGGTGGATTCACCCAGGCGGTGGACCTCGGCGCGATCCCGGTGGAGGCAGTGGAGCGGCTGGAGATCGTGGCCGACGGTGCGTCGGCAATCTATGGGTCGGACGCGGTGGGTGGCGTCGGTAATGTGATCCTCAAGCGCGACTACGATGGGGTGAGCGTTGGCACGCGCTTCGGGCGGGCCACGCAAGGCGGGCTCACCTCGCGGCAATACAGCGTTACGGCCGGCACCACCTGGCGCAGTGGTGGAGTGATCGCGACCTATCAGGACGTGTCCGCAGACCCCATCTACAGCCGTCAGCGTAGTTACACCACTCAACTCACCGACCCGTCTACACTGTATCCGGGCAGCGACCTACGCAGCGGGCTGCTGAGTGCCTACCAGGCGCTGGGCGACAACGCCGAATTGCGCCTGGATGCGTTACGCACTGAACGCGACCAACTGCACTTTTATGCTGTCAGTGGCCGCAACAGCCGGGTCACTCCGACCACCACCAGCCTGCTGCTGTCACCGAGCCTTGCGGTGTGGTTGCCCAACGACTGGACGCTGACATTGGGCGCCACCGACGGCAACAGCAAGCACGATCAATACCGCCGGGAGACGGCGCTGGCCAGCGGTGCGGTGAGCGTGACCGACCTGTGCTACTGCAACGACAGCCGTAGTTACGAGCTGGGCGCCGAGGGGCCGCTGTTCGCGCTGCCGGCAGGCGATGCGCGCCTGGCCACCGGGGTGGGGTATCGCAGCAACACATTCCGTAACGTCAACCACGTCAGTGGCGCGGCGACGATCGACGGCAGCGAAAGCGCGCGCTTTGCCTATGCGGAGCTGAACCTGCCGGTGGTGGGCCCGGCACAGGGCGTGCCCGGTGTGCAGCGACTGACGCTGACAGCGGCGGTGCGCGGGGAGGACTACAGCAGCTTCGGCGGGGTGACGACGCCCAAGTTCGGTGTGCTGTATGCGCCTGGCAGCGATGTGACGCTCAAGGCCTCGTGGGGCAAGTCGTTCAAGGCGCCCACGCTGTTCGAGCGCAACTACGCGCAGGAGGCGTGGCTGTTCCAGCCGGGCGCGTTCGGCGGGGTGGGCTTTCCCGCCGGGACGACGGTGCTGGTGGCCGATGGCGGCAACCAGGATCTGCAGCCGGAGCGCGCCATCACGCGCTCGGTCTCGCTGGCCTGGCACCCCGAGGCGCTGGATGGCCTGGAGGCGGAGCTGACCTGGTTCGGGGTGGACTACAGCAACCGCGTGTTGCAGCCGATCGCCAATGCCAGCCAGGCGTTGCGCAATCCGATCTACGCGCCCTTCGTGGACCGCACGCCGACGCCGCAGGCGCAGGCCGATGTGATCGCGCTCGCCAGCCGATTCTCCAACTTTGCCGGCGTCGCCTACGACCCGAGCCGGGTGGCGGCAATCATCTACACGCAGTACGCCAACGTGGCGCAGCAGGACATCGAGGGTCTGGACCTGAGCGGCAGCTACCAGGTGGCGTTGGCGCGCGGCACGCTGACCTTGCGCGGCTCGGCGAGCTGGCTGGACAGCACGCAGCAGACGTTGCCCGCGCAACCGACGTTCGATCTGTCCGGCACGCTGTTCAACCCGCCCAAGCTGAGCAGCCGCGTGGGCGCGGTGTGGAAGCAGGGCGGGCTTACCGCCTCGCTGTTCGGCAACTACCGCGGCGGGGTGCGCAACCGCGCCGACGGGGTGGAGTCGGCATCGTTCACCATATTCGATATGGCGTTGCGCTACGCCACCGGCGCACGCCGCGATGCGTGGGCGGGGCTGGAGTTCGGTGCGTCGGTGGACAACGCCTTCGATCGCGATCCGCCGTTGTATCGGGTGACCTCGCCGCTGTACGTGGCGCCGTACGACTCCACCAACTATTCGGCGATTGGTCGCTTCGTGAGCGTGTCGGTGTCCAAGCACTGGTGATGCGTGGGCTGCCTGCTGCAGCCGATGTATTGGCGATGGTCCTTGAGCGTTGCTGAGAGGAGTGTGTGCGTGAGGAATCACAAACCATGGCGCCTGCTGCTTGCAGGCGTGCTGATGGCGGCAGGTGCATGCGTGGGACACGCGCAAACGGTATCGTCCCAGCGATTGCTGGAGGTGGTGGATATCGGCAGCCCCACGCTGTCGCCGGATGGCCGCAGCGTGGCCTTTCGCACCGAGCAGGCAGCGGTGCAGCGCAATACCTACGACAGCGTCTGGTACGTGCAGGGCCTGCAGGACGCTGCGCCCAGACGCGTCGCCGATGGTGGCGTGCCGTTGCGCGATTCGGCTGGCGGGTCCTTGCCTGCAAAGGTGCTGTGGTCGCCGGATGGCCGCTGGCTGTACTACCGCGCATTGATCGATGGCGTGATCGCGGTGTGGCGCGCGGCAGCGGACGGTTCCGGCGCGCAAGCGGTGACCCACGATGCGGCGGACGTGCAGGAGTTTTCGCTGGACGCGGATGGGCGGGTGCTGCGTTACCGCGTCGGTGCCACGCGCGCACAGGTGATGGCGGCCGAACAGGACGAGTATGCGCAGGGCATCCGGATCGACGAGACGGTGCCGCTCGGACAAGGCCTGTTCCGCTCGGGCAATGTGCAAGGACGGCTGGCGACGCAGCGCTTCGGCACGGTGTGGTTCGATCGCACCGGGTTGTCGGCGGATGTGCCGGAGCACTGGGTGGCGCTGGATCTGGCGACGGCAACCACGCGGCCACTCGCGGATGTGCCGTTGCCTGCGGAGGAATCGCCCATCAGTACGCACGGTGTCGACGGTGACGTGTGGCAGTCCGTGCCTGCGCCCGGTGGGGCGGTTGCGGTGCTGTCGCGTGTGGGTGATGGCAAGGGCCAGCTATTCCGTCCGCAGGTGGCGCTGTCCGTCTTGCCCGGTGCACACGCCCGCAAGGCCGTGCGCTGCACCGCGGCGGCCTGCGTGGACAAGGCAATCAGTGCAGTGCAGTGGCGCCCGGGGAGTGCGGAGCTGCTCTTCACCATCACCGATCCTTCACTGGGCCTGGCGCAATCCATCCAGCGCTGGAATCCGGCCACCGGGCAGGTGCGGTTGGTGGTGCAGGGGCGCGGTTTGATCAATGGCGGACGTGACCCGGCGGCACGCTGCGGTGCCTCGGCCGTTGCGCTGGTGTGCGTGACAGCCGAAGCCGATCGCCCGCCGCGTCTGGAACGTATCGGCCTGGACGATGGCACGCGGCAGGTGCTGTTCGATCCAAATGCGGAGCTTGCAGCGGACATGGCGCGTGCGACGCCTGCACGGCTGTTGCAGTGGAACGATGCACGCGGGCGGCGATACAGCGGGCAGTTCTTCGCGGCACACGGTACCGGCGCGGGCAAGCCGCCGTTGTTCGTCACCTACTACAGCTGCCCTGGCTTCGTACGCGGTGGCGTGGGCGATGAGTGGCCGCTCGCCGCGTTGGCGCAGGTAGGCATCGCAGCGCTGTGCATCAATCAGCTACCCGGCTACACCATGGATGCGGTGGAACGCCACGGCGAAGGACTGGCGGCGGTGGAAAGCGCGGTGGCCTTGCTGTCGTCGCAGGCCGGCATCGATCGCAGGCGGGTGGGCATGGGCGGGCTGAGCTTCGGCGGTGCGGTGACTCTGTGGACGGCGACCGAGTCGAACCTGCTGGCTGCCGCTTCGGTGGCCAACCCGGTGGTGTCGCCGTCGTACTACCTGTTCGGCAGCATGAAGGGCGAGCCCTTCCTCAAGGGGCTGCGCGAGATGTGGGGCCTGGGTGCACCGGAGCAGACACCCGAGCGGTGGAAGGCGCTGTCGCCGGCGTTCAAGCTGGAGCGGATTCGCGCGCCCATCCTGTTCCAGCATTCCGAGCAGGAGTATCTGTACGCGCTGGATTACCTGATTCCCCTGCTGCGTGCGCAACGCGCCGAGTTGTACGTGTTTGCAAACGAGCCGCACCAGAAGTTCCAGCCGCAGCACAAGTTGGCCGTGTATGCGCGCAACGTCGACTGGTTCCGCTTCTGGTTGCAGGATTACCAGGACGCTGCACCGGAAAAGGCCGCGCAGTACGCGCGCTGGCGTGCAATCAAGGCGGCACTGCCGGCGCGTGACGACTAGTGTGGGTGGTGCGGCTGACGCGTGGCACGTTGGCATGCGGGCGGCACGCACCTACGCAGCGCAGGCAATGTCAGCCCTGATGACGGACCCAGTTCTCGACCGCACACAGGTCGAAGATGCGTATGACGCTGTGGTCGCCGTCGGCCAATGTATGGTCCAAATGGTGGCGCAGGGCATCGGCATCCAGCAGGCCCTGGCCTGCAAGCCGACCCTGCAGCAGATAATCGCGGATCTGCTGCCTGCCCCGACGATAGACCGCGCCGGAGTAGTTCATGAAGGTGCCTTTGCTGCGGCGGTGCAGGATCTGCGCAGGCAGCACATCCGCAAACGCATCGCGTGCCACGGCGCGATTGCGGCCGCCAGCGATCCACATCCAGCTCGGCACTGTCAGGCAGGCTTCCACCACCGGTTGCGACAGCAGCGGCATGCGCAGGTGCCACGACGCACTGCGCGCCAGTCCATCGCGGAAAACCTGGGTGCCGGCCAGATCGATAATACGTTCGCGGTCGCCGGGCAGGCTGTCGGGTGGGGCATCGAACCAGGGATGTGATTGCAATGGAACCGCAGCCTGCGTGCTCGGCAGAAACGATCGTTCCGGCGTGCGCGGCGGGCCGGCCTTGGCGCGGAGCTTCCTGATCGTCAGCCTGCCTGCTTTCCAGAGCGTGCACTGGTGCAGCTCGGCAAGCGCATGGACTGCGCTGACGCCGGCGCGCAGGCCGCCTGCACGGAAGGCATCCGCGGCGGGCGCGGCGGTTCTGGTGTTGCAGAACACGGTGTCGCCACCGCCGCCGGAAAAGAAACTGGTGATGGCCAGCTGCGTGCCGATCGCTTCTTTCAGCGCATTGGAGGCATGCTGCAGAAACCAGGTACTGGGCGCGACCGCATGTGCCGGCGGTGCGAAATCGACCGGTGCAGCGTCGAGCCCCAGGGTGCGCACGATCAGTTCGGTGCCCAACAGATCGCTCATCTGCCGGGCATAGTGCCGCTCGTCGGCGCCAGGCACCGGCGTGACCAGATTGCAGCACGCCACGCGCGCGGTGGTGTCTTTCAGGCATGCGGCGAGGATGGAAGAATCTAGGCCACCAGAGAGTTCCAACAGCAAAGATGCATCGGTCCGCGCCCAACATGTGACGCTGGAGGCCACCGCCTGACGCACCTGCGCCTGTGCGTCGAGTGGGTCGTGCCGGCGTCGAGAGGCTGCGACGAAATCCCAGGGGTTCCAGACGTGTTCGACACTGCTGCGGTTGGACTGCAGACACAGCTGGCTGCCCGGCAGCAATTCGCGTACGCCGACAAGCCCGGTGCGCTCGGTCTTGAGGTGCGGGTAGTACAGATGATGGGCGATGGCGTCCCAGTCGATCTCACGCGTGTACACACCCGCATGCGTGGCGATCGAGATGTCTGAAGTGATGAAGCCATGCTGTAGCGCGTAAACGCATGCCACGCCGCCGGAAGGCTCGCGCATGACGGTGATGGCGCTCGGGTCCGCGTGCGGTGCATGCAACAGCAGGTACTCGCCCCAGTGCGTATCGATCAGGTGCCGCGTCCGCTGTGCTGCGGAAAACGCATGCAGCGATGCGCCGTCGACCAAGGGGGCGTTGTCGCGCTGCGAAAAGACATGGCCGATCAGTGCGCCGCCACAAGGCAGGTCGAGCACGGGCGTGTCGTCTGATGCATACAGGTCGATGTGCCCAGCGCGTTGCCGTAGCTGTAACCCGATCTGTCGCAACGACGCATCGACAGCGGCGCGGTCGCCATCGCGGTGTGCCTGCGCATGGTTGAACAAGGCGATGTAGCGGTACATCACACCACCCGGATGGGGGTATGCGCGTGGACGTTGCCGACCGTGTCGTTCAGGACCAGATCGCCTGTCTGTACCCAGCAATGGGCCGAAAACGGATCGAGTGCGACGCCGAAGACAAGCTGGGCGTCGAGCTGGCGCCTACGCAGGAATCTTGCCAATGCGACTGAATCGAGCAGGCAGCGCATCTCGACCGGCACCCACACACGTGAGTGCCGGAAGACGGACGCTGCATCGGTGAGCCGTTGCTCGAGTCCGGCGAGCGAGCGTTGCTGCATCCCCCGGCCCTGTGCTCCAGCGGAGAGGCTGCCAAGTACCCTGCCAAGTGGGCTGCGCTTCAACGCCAGGCGTGTGGACAGCACAAGTGCCAGCACCTCGAGCTTTTCAAGCAGCTGTGGTCGTCGCGCCGGTACGGGCATTTCCATCGCGCTACGCGCAACAGGTATGACGGGAAGCTGCGGGCCGGCGGTCGCTTGCGACAGCTCCACCAGCAAGCCCCGTTCGACAAGGTCGTTGATCTCCAGGTCCGATACCGGGTCATGCGCCAGGTAGGCGAGCAGGGAGTGCTCCAGTGCCTCGGGCAGACGGAAGTAGCGGTCGTTTCCGACATCCAGGAACACCAGGCGCTCGCCAATGCGGCAGAACGTTAGGTCGTCGCGCAATGTGTAGCGGTGCATGGCGCTGTCCTTGAGAGAAGGGGCGCACCGTTGCAGTGCGCCCCGTGGCCTGGGAAGTTGCTCACCGGCATGTACAGCCGAGTGGCGACCGCCGCGCGTTGGCAGCGCCTAGTCCTGGCTGATGCCCAGCGTGGTGCTGCCACCCATTTCTTCGCCTGCCAGTGGCCCGCCCTGCGTGTCCAGGCTTGCGATCCCAAGCACGATGAGATCCTGACCAAACGTCGTGGTGTGCGCGTCGTTGTTGCTGGTATCCATGGTCTCTACTCCTGGTGGGAGAGGCGTGCACTCAGGCACGCCTCGGGTTCACTCTTCGGAAATGCCAGGCACGTTGAAGCCGCCGATTTCTTCGCCAGCGAGCGGGCCGCCTTTGGTGTCGGTGCTGGCAACGCCAAGCACCGTGATCTCGCTGGATGCGTCGCTGTGGGTGGTGTCATTGATGTTCATCGCTGTCTCCTGGCTGTGCCATGGGGATCCATGACGCAGACACGTTAGGAAACGGGTGTATTGATTTTCAAATGATTAAGTCGTAACACCGTCATAATTAAATGCACTGTGTGACCGCCATCGAAGATGACCATGCAAGCCTGGCCGGTGGCGTCGCATCGCGCCATTCATTCCACATCAGGCGCACGCTGCCGGCGGTGCGCCAGCACAGAATGTGGATCTTGCGAGGCGTAGCGCTGGCGACAGTCAGTGGCCGAGCTTTCAAACCTGACGGCCGCGCTCACGCATGACCGCCACGATGCGCGACACGGCCTGGATGCGACGCGGATGGTAGGCATGCAGCACAGCACTTAGCGCCGCAGGGTCACGCTGCGCTGGCAGCAGCGTGGCCGCGCTATCAAACCTGACGGCTACGCTCATGCATGACCGCCACGATGCGCGGCACGGCCTGGATACGGCGTACGTGATAGGCATGCAACGCTGTTTGCAGCGCCGCAAGGTCGCGCTGCTGCCAGTGCAGCGTGAGCTCTGCCAGTTCTTCATCGAGCCCGTCGAGCAGGCCGTGTTTGGCACGTCGCACCGGGGCCAACCTGTCATTGGTCTGCCTGACTGCGTGGTGCAGCGACCAGTGCGCGGTGGCACGGGCGATGGCATCGAAGAGCTTCCAGGTCTGCTTGACCACGTCTGTCGCTGCACTGGTGGATTCCGGCTCGCCAGGGGCATGCGGCACCAATGCAACGCCGATATCGCAGGCCATCCGCAACAGGCGCTCCATCCAGTCGTACAGGTCCCGCAACGCGACCTCGGTGAGCAGCGGCACCTGAAAGCCATAGCGTGCGTGATCGATGAGCAGGCCTTCGCCGACCAGGCGATACAGCGCAAAGCGAACTGGCGTGGAGCTGATCTTCAACTCGATGGCCAGCTTTGCCGGGTCGATGCGCTGACCGGGCGGATACCGCCCGGACTGCAGTGCGCGCCTGACCTGCGCATAGGCAACTGCACGTTTGGAGTGGATTTCACTCATGACGAACTCCTTGTCTGACCGCGACGCCTCCCCTGGCTGGATCGTACATGCAATGGCTGCGGCAGGAGTTGCTGCGGTAGTCCTTTTGGTCCCGGGCTTGTCACATCGTACCGCGTACGAGTCAGGCTGCGAGCCAATACGCTGCCCCGACAGTAAGAGTTTTTATAACGCCAAAACTGAGGCCAATAAAAGAGGGCCGCCTGGTATGCCAGGGCGGCCCTCGTGTGGACATTATCTGTTCCTGCTATTGCGTGGCACTCCCGTCGTGCCAGACGCTGTGCCTTGGTTAGCGGAACGACTCGCGCAGCCGCTTGCCTGCGTACTCCTGCGCGGCCTTGGCCTTGGCAACGACTGCGGCGCAGCCGAAGAACTCGTGCGTCACGCCGGTGTAGACCTCACGCTCGACCGGTACGTTGGCGTCCTTCAGCGCATCTTCCAGCTTGGCGCCATCGCTGCGCAGCGGGTCGATGGTGGCGTTGATAATCGTCACCGGTGCCAGGCCGCGCAGATTGGCGTTGACCAGGTCCAGACGGGTATCTGCCTTGTCGGCATCGCTGCGGATCAGGTGCCCCACGAACCATTCGATCATGGCCTTGTTCAGGGGCTTGGCGATGGCGTTTTCGATGTAGGACTCGGTGTGCAGGCTGCCGGTCTGCCCGACCGGGTAGACCGCCAGGATATGCGTCGGTGCCGGCAACCCCTTGTCGCGTGCGGCCACGGCCGTGGCGATGGCGAGGTTGCCGCCGGCGCTCTCGCCTGCGAGTGCGACGCGCTGCGGGTTGCCGCCGATGCTTGCCGCGTTTGCCAGCACCCATTCGTAGGCGGCGAGCGCGTCGTCCCAGGCGGCGGGGAACTTGTGCTCGGGCGCCTGGCGATAGTCGACCGAGACCACGATGGCGCCGGTTTCCTTGGCCAGCCCGCGCGCGCCGCCGTCGTAGACCTCGGCATTGGCGATCACCCAGCCACCGCCGTGGAAATAGACGATGACCGGCAGTGCGGTGCCGCCCTGTGGGGTGTAGACGAAGGCAGGAAGATTGCCGGCAGGCGTTTCCAGGGTGTGGGAGGTGCGCTTGACGCCGGGCACCAGCGCCTCGGGGTCGGCGGTCTTGCCCTGGTCGTGCAGGAGCTTGTTGACCGCATCGGCAATGGTCGGCTGCTGCCGGGCTTCGGCCGGCGTGAGCTTTTCGATGGCCTTGGGTTCGAGCGCATCGTGGGCCTGGGCCAGGTCGTGCATGTCGTCGTCGGCACGGATGGCGCCGATGACGTTGGAGAGGGTGTCGATGATCGGGTTGGGCTTGCCGTGCTCTGTCATGTGCGCGTCTCGGTTGATTGACCGTGACGCTAGCGGCGGTGCAGTCAATGGGGCGACAAGGGAGCTCGGCCGTTATGCACATGGCGGCAACATTCGCAGCAGGCGCCGGTGCAGGCGCCTGGCGATTGAGAGCCCTTACCAATCCGTCGGCGCATAGTCCTTGAGGAACTGCCCCCACACATGCTCGCCGGTGTTGGCGCCGTGGATGATGGGGTCGACGATGCGCGCGGCGCCGTCGACGATGTCCAGCGGCGGGTGGAAGCGTTCCTGCTGGACCTTGAGCGCGGCGATGTCCGCCGGATCCTCGTCGGTGACCCAGCCGGTGTCGACGCTGTTCATGTGGATGCCGTCGTTCTGGTAATCGGCCGCCGAGGTGCGCGTCATCATGTTCAACGCGGCCTTGGCCATGTTGGTATGCGGATGCCGGGTGGTCTTGAAGTTGCGGTAGAACTGCCCTTCCATCGCCGAGACGTTGACGATGTGCTTGTCGCGCTCGGGCGTGCGCAGCATCAGCGGCTTCAGCCGCGCGTTGATGATGAAGGGGGCGATGGCGTTGACCAGCTGGGTTTCCAGCAGTTCCACCGAGGGCACTTCGTCCATCAGCAAACGCCAGGAGTTGCGCCCGCGCAAATCCACCTGCTGCAGGTCCTGATCCAGCCGTCCATCCGGGAACAGGTGCTGCTGGCCGACCAGTTCGTCGTCCAGCAACGCCACCTGCGACAGCTCGGCGGCGCGGGTGAGCCCATCGGCGCCGTCCAGGCCGCGGCCATGCACCGCCGGCAGCGCCATTGCCGAGGCATCGCGCAGCAGTTCGGGCGTGCGCAGGCCTTCGTAATGGCCGACCAGATTGCGTACGGTTTCCGGCAACTCGTGCAGCGCGGCGGTTTCGCCGGCCATCATGTGCGCGTAGAACTGCGGCGGGCGGCGCACCGTCTGGCAGGCGTTGTTGATGATGAAGTCCAGCTGGTCACGGGTGGCCAGCAGCTGGCTGCAGAACGCTTCCACGCTGGGGGTGTGGCGCAGATCCAGGCCGAACACCTGCAGGCGATGGCCCCATGCGTTGAAGTCCGGCTCCTGCGCATAGCGCGCGGCCGAATCGCGCGGAAACCGCGTAGTGACGATCAGTTCCGCGCCGGCGCGCAGCAGCTTCAAACCGGCCTGATAGCCGATCTTGACCCGTCCGCCGGTCAGCAGCGCCACGCGCCCGCGCAGGTCGGCGGTTTCGGTGCGCTTGAAGTAGTTCAGCTCGGCGCAGGCCGGGCACATCTGGTCGTAGAAATGATGCAGCTGGGTGAACTTCTGCTTGCAGACGTAGCAGTGGCGCAACTCCGGCGAATGCGTGGGCTCCGGTGCGGCAGCGGCGTTCTGGCCGTTGTGCGCGTCGTGCAGGCCGGCGGCATGCGGCGGGAAGAAGTTGGGCGTGCTGAACACCGGTTTGCGCCGCAGCGCGCGGATGCCGCGCTGCTCGAGCAGCGCTTCGGCCTTGCGCACCTTCTCCTGGTGCCGCTCGCGCTCGCGCTGCTTGAGCAGCTGCCGCCGCGCCTTGGGCTCGGGGTGATAGACCCTGGCCACCACCTGGTGCAGCCGCACGCGGTCGGCCTCGGGCAGCGTGTCGAGCACGCTGCGGTCGGCCTCGATGGTCTCCAGCAGGTCCAGCGCCGCGCGCAGGCGGTCGGTCAGGGGCAGGTCGTCGGCGGGCGGGGGTGGGGCGTTGGTGTTCAAGATGGATCCGAAAAAAGAGCGGCAGAAGGCGGAGCGCATGCAGCGGGCGGCGCGGTGGACGCGAGGGATGGCGGCCAGCGGCCACGCTGGCCTGGACCGCTGCCGCCGCAGGCCGGAGCGTCCGGACCGCAGCTATTTTCGCCGATCCCGAGGTGTTGATGCCAATGGCGTGCCAAGGCAGGGGCAGCGGTGATGACTCCGGTGCCCAGGGTGTATCTGATCGGTCTGACGCCCGAGCAGTACCTGGCCAGCCAGATCGCCGAACTCAATGCTGATGCCTGCAAGAAGGCGCAGGCCTGCTACATGGTGCCTTCCGGCACGTCGGTGATTGCCAGGTAGCGTGCGCTGCCGGCCGATGGCAACGCGGGGCTCCTGTTGCCTTGCAGCGGTGGGTCTTCGGTCTGCAAACGCTGCTGGCTGCTCGCGTCCGCTCACGCCACCACGGCCGCTCACGCACTCTCCAAACCGGCTGGGCTAGGGTTGCGGCCTACTGTGGTAGCGGAGAAGGCAGCATGGGCCTGTTGGTCGATGGCAAGTGGCAGGACAGTTGGTACGACACCGACAAGAGCGGTGGGCGTTTCGAACGCTCGCAATCGCAGTTCCGCAATTGGGTGACGCGCGATGGCAGCACCGGCCCGCATGGGGACGGTGGCTTTCAGGCCGCTCCCGGGCGCTATCACCTGTATGTGTCGCTGGCCTGCCCGTGGGCGCATCGCACATTGATCTTCCGGCGCCTGAAAGGTCTGGAGTCGATGATCGACGTGTCGGTGGTGCACTGGCTGATGGGCAAGCAGGGCTGGACGTTTGCGCCAGGGCCGGGCGTGGTGGGCGATGCGCTCCACCAGGCGCAGCATCTGTACGAGGTCTATCTGAAGGCGGATCCGCAGTATTCCGGGCGCGTGACCGTGCCGGTGTTGTGGGATCGCGAGCGCAACACGGTGGTCAGCAACGAGTCGGCCGACATCATTCGCATGTTCAATAGCGCCTTCGACGCGGTCGGCGCTGCGCCCGGCGATTTCTATCCGGCGCCGCTGCGCGAGCAGATCGATGCGATCAATGCGCGCGTGTACGACACCGTCAACAATGGCGTGTACAAGGCAGGCTTTGCCACCACGCAGGCTGCGTACGAAGAGGCGGTGGTGCCGCTATTCGAGAGCCTGGATTGGCTGGATGCGCGCCTGGGCCAGCAGCGCTACCTGTGTGGCGACCGGCTCACCGAAGCGGACTGGCGCCTGTTCACCACGCTGGTGCGTTTCGACGCGGTGTATGTCGGCCATTTCAAATGCAACCTGCGGCGCATTGCCGATTATCCGCAGTTGTCCGGCTACCTGCGTGAGCTGTATCAGATGCCGGGTATCGCAGACACGGTGAATTTCCAGCACATCAAGCACCATTACTACCAGAGTCACGACATGATCAACCCCACCGGCATCTTGCCGCTGGGGCCGGTGCTGGATCTGCAGGCGCCGCATGGGCGTGGCGGCTGATGCAGCTACTCGCCGAATGCTGCCGGATATCCACGCGCTGCCCTAAGCTGTGCGCCTTCGATACGGACAGGAGTGATGCGTGCTGAATCATGTGATGGTGGGATCGAACGATATCGCGCGATCCAGGCAGTTTTACGATGCGGTGCTCGGCGGCGTCCTCGGTGCCGCCGAACCACTGGTCAATCCTGCCGGCTCGGGCCACGTGCGCCTGTTCTATCGCCATGCCGGCAGCACGTTCGTTGTCAGCGAGCCGATCGACGATGCGCCCGCGACCAGCGGCAACGGCGCCACCGTGGGCTTCAGCTGCGGCTCGCCCGAGCAGGTGCAGGCGTTCCACGACGCTGCGGTGGCGGCGGGTGGCATGTCCATCGAAGATCCGCCGGGCGTGCGTGAGAGCCGCATGGGGCCGGTCTGGCTGGCCTACGTGCGCGACCCGGACGGCAACAAGCTCTGCGCGGTCTACCGGCCTGCGTAGGCTGTGATCCCTGCGCTGCTGCGACTGCCGCAGCGCGACCGCGCACCGTGTTATTGCTTTGCTATGGCGACGGTGGAACGGCCGCCGCCACAGCGCGCCCTGTGGATGCGGTGGGCGACAGGCTCAGGCAAGGGACCTCGCGCTAGTGCTTGGCCGCATCGCGCATGATCAACGTCGCCGCGCCCACCGTGATCGCGTCCTCGACCACGCCGGTGCTGGTCTGGCCGTAGCGGTCGATCGCACGCATGCGCAGGTTGAAGGTGAGGTAGGCGGCCGCCACTGCGGTGGACGCGCCCAGCAGTGCGGCGATGCCGCGCTGATGGCGGGGAGCCAGGGCCGCGCCGACGATCACGCCGGTGGCGATGCGCGCGATCATGCCGGGCAGCACGATGCGGTCGGGCGCGGTTTTCATCTTGTCGCCTGCCAGCTCGCCGCCGGCAAGCGCGAGCATGCCGGCCGATGCCAGCGGATTGGCCAGCAGCGGCGGTGCGCCGTTGTCGGCAGGAAGCTTGCCGGTACGCGCAGCATTGGTGACCGCCGCCAGCGGCGTCATCGAGCGCATGCCGGCGACGGCGCCCATCAGGATGGAATGAATCAAAGCCATGTACACCTCTGCATGTGCTCAACAATCGCAGGCGGAATGCGCTGCGTGCGGCACGCTGTATGGATGTGCACACACTAGGACGGTGCATGTATGGGCATTGGCAAGAGCTTGTGCATGCCGTGCATGGGCGGCGCCCGCACGGCACTGGATGTGCTTGCGATGCGCTGCCGGGAATGTATCGGCTTGCGCCGCGCAACCAGGCGCGCGGCATTGCACTCAGGGTGCCTTGGTGCCCAACAGGAACTTCAGCCCATGGGTGATGCCGCGCGGTGCGACACTCAGGTGATCTTCGTCGTTGAGCACCTCCAGCTCCAGCTGCAGCGACGGATACTGTGCCGCGCGCAGCGTCTGCACTAGCTTACTGGCGAAGCAGGCGCCTGTTGTCGCCGGCATTCCCGCGCATCACTTCAAACGGCCGACATACGCCAGCACGGGAGCGGCCGCCATATCGTTCGGGTTGGTGCCGGGCAAGCCTTGCGGTACGTCCATGCCCCTGCTGCGGTAAAAGTCGGTCCAGTACTGCGAGATCTTACCGGTCTGCAGGTTCTTGAAGTTCATCGGTTGCAGGGCGAAGACGTGCTGGGCACGGAACGCGCGTTCAATGAAGTCCGAGCAGTAGTAGCTGTTGTCGTCCTGCACGTAGGTGGTGTTGTAAGGCTTGCCGAGCATGCGCTGCGCCTGCGCGATGGCGCCGGGGATCGCACTGCGGTGTTCTGCGGCCAGCCGGTACACATGGACCTGCCGATGCTTGGCATTGGCCTCTTCGACGAATGCCTGCAGCGGCTGCTGCCGCGAGCCTTGTTCGTCTGCGTGCAGCAGCACCTGTCCGGTAGCGCCATGGGCGAGCAGTGCCACATGATCGAAGCTGGGAGCATCCTGCCTGGCGGTGGCATCGTCGATGGCGCCGCTCAGGCCGGTGCGGGCGGCGGTGACGAACAGCAGGTCGCCGTCCTGTAGCTGTACGGCGATGGAGGTTGCGGGCAGCAGTGCCAGTGCAAGCACGGCGAGCAGGAGGAGGGTGCGCATGGGGGCGGCAGGGAGTGCAAGGGCCACCATTATCGCCAGGAACGGCGGCGGGCGGCGGGCACGCGATGCCCGCTGTAAACTACAGCGGCCAGCGGGCGTCGCCGCCGCCATCGCGTCGCGGCAATCCCTGTCCGTCTGGAGTGTTGCATGCGTGCTTCTTCTGCGTTGTCGCCGATCGGCCGGCTGTTTGCCGTGGCCGCCTTTATCGAAGGGCTGACCTGGGCCGGGTTGTTGCTCGGCATGTTGCTCAAGTACGGCACGCACACCACCGAGCTTGTGGTGTGGCTGTTCGGGCGGCTGCATGGCGCGGCCTTCCTGTTCTATGTGGCGGTCAGCGTGCTTGCCGCACTGCGCCTGCGCTGGCCGTGGTGGGCGTGGGCGCTGAGCCTGCTGGCCGCGTTGCCGCCGCTGGTGACGGTGCCGCTGGAAATGTGGTTCCGGCGTATCGGTTTGTTGGGTGTGCCGACGCGAACTGCCGGCTGACCGCGTCGGGGTGAACCCCGATGCAGCGTGATCGCCATTGCAGTGGAAGTGATCGACCAGCGCATCCGCTGTTCATGGACGTCCCTGGCGATCGGCGTGGTAGAGCCTGCACCTGCCGGACGATGTGCCGGCTGAGACAAATCGACGGGTCGGTGCACATCCGTTAGGGGATGCTGGGTTCTCGGGCACTCGGTGCTTTCGCAGATAGCACGGCAAAGTTCTTGAGAGCATCGATCACCGGTGCTGTCCCGTTGTGCCAGCAGACCGGCAGTCGCTATGTGAATGGCGAGCGTTGATGGAGCGTCCAACGCGTCCGGGTTCGGGCATCGGTGGTCGCAACCGGGCATGGATCCAAGGTGGATGGATTCATTGGGCAGCACGCACGTGAGGTAAACAGAACGTCTGATTCCGGGAGCCAGCGGTCCGGATCTAGCGGTGACATTCCTCGATTCATTGGTTGACAGCATCAGGAGACGATCCATGCAAGCGCAGAAGAAGCCGTTTTTCCCCTTTGCTCTGAGTTCGGCCCCGCAGGTGACCAGCATCGCGAGTGCGATCGGTACCTCGCGTGTACTGGCCGCCGTCTCCAACGATCCCTTGCCCATCGATCAGCAACTTGCAAACGCATTCAATGCCAATAATGCGGTCATGGCTTATGTCTTGGGCATCGGCAATACGCAGTTGCCGACGATCTCGCCTTCGCCCACGTGGTACAGCACGTTCCAGACAGCGTTCAGCGATGCACAGATTCACGCCAATGGCTGGTATCCGATTGCGACCAATCTCGTCAGTATCCCCAACTCGATTGCGGGCTATGGCATTTCCTTCAATGTCAGCATGTCCACCATCAATTCCCTGGTGGCGGTGCTGCAGAACGATCCGACCAATGCCGCTGCGATTGCTGCGCTGAAGTCTCAGTTCGGCAGCATGATTTCCCAAATCACGTCCTATACGCAGAGCGCGGTGACTGTCCAGCAGTCCATCACTACATTCAGCAATAACCTGACCTCCGATGCGGCAGTGCTGTCGCAGGCAGTCGTTGACTCGACCAAGGAGCAGGCGGTGGATCAGGCCAAGATCGCTGCGTTCAAGGCCGATATCGCGTCGCTGCAGTCGGAAATCAGCCATTGGCAAACCGTCGAGACGGCATCCGCGATTGCTGCAGGTGTCGCCTTCTTTACCGGCGCGGTGATTGCAATTTTTTCGTTTGGGATCGGCTTGGCATTCGGGATCGTCGCCGCAGCAGCGCTGATCACGACGATGGTCATCGCATCGAATAAGATTCAGGCGTTGAAGAGCCAGGTAGAGGCCGACAACAGCAATATGAATGCTGTGACCCAGCAGGCGGCGAGCCTGGCGGTGCTGAATGACCAGGTCAATGGATTGATCACGCTTTCGCAAGCGGCCAGCACGCAGATTTCCCTGGTATTGCAGGTCTGGGAAGAGCTTGAGTCCGAGTTGAATACCGTGGTGACGGATTTGACCAACTGCAACGGAAACGTCACCAATTTGAACCTGCCGCAGCTTCAGTCCAATCTGAATTCCGCCAACCAGGATTGGCAGACCTTGGTGGGACTGTGCAATACAATCGCCTCGATCAAGTACAACCAGGCAACGCCCGCCACCGCGACGATTCCCGACCCCGCCACTGCCTGACGATCGGCATCGCATTGTTGGATGAGGTGGCTGCACTGCCGAGCCACGTGCATCGGGTCGTCATGGACGGGTGCGCATGTGGCCGGGCTGGCGGAGGCATGTGGATGTCCACACGCTTCCGTCAGCCCGCCTTCTGAAGCGCGTCGGCGGCCAGCGATGTTCCGGTTGCCGGTGCACAGTCGTCGTCAGCAGGTTCCAGCAGTGTGGAAGCGTACAGCACCAGCACGTACGGCCGGCGCCACCCCGAGTGGCGCGGGTGGCGGTTCGTCGTCTGCACGGTGCTGCATTGGCGTCCTAAGGAGCGATGCCGTGCACACCGCTCAGTTTTTGGGCATCGGCTTCATCTGATAGTCGGCCGGTGGCATTGCGCCGAGCAGGTGCTGCACGAAGTAGTCCCAGCGGCGGCGGCTGACATACGGGGTGAGCTCGCCATAGCCGTGCTTGGCGTTGGGCAGCATCAGCATGTCGAAGGTCTTGTTGGCCTTGATCAGGGCATCGGCCACCAGCAGGGTGAGATACGGCGGCACGTTGTCGTCCAGGGTGCCGTGCACCAGCATCAGCTTGCCCTTGAGTTTGCCGGCGTGGGTGGCGTTGGCCTGGTCGTCGTAGTTGGAGCTGCCGTCCTGGTTGACGATGTGCTCGCCGTGATACTTCTCGGCCCAGTCGTCCTCGTAGCCGCGGTTGTCGTGGTTGCCGCTTTCCGACCAGGCCACCTTGAAGAAATCCGGGTAGCGCAGCATCGCGGCAGTGGATGCATTGCCGCCGCCGGAGTGGCCCCAGATGCCGACGCGGCCCAGGTCGATCCACCGATAGCGCTGGCCCAGTTCCTTCAGGCCGGCCACCTGGTCGGGCAGGGTGTTGTCGCCCATGTTGGCGTACCAGGTGTCGTGGAAGGTCTTGGAGCGCCACGGTGTGCCCATGCCGTCGATGGCGACCACGATGAAGCCCAGCTCCGCCAGCGATTGATTGTCGCCATGGCCGGCAAGGAAACTGCGGCCGCGGACCGAGCCGGTTTGCGGGCCGGGATAGACGTAATCGATCACCGGGTACTTGCGCGCCGGGTCGAAGTTACTGGGCTTGAACATCAGGCCATACAGGGTGGTCTTGCCATCGCGCGCCTTGACCGTGATCGGCTCCGGCGGCACCCAGCCGGCCGCCTTGAGGCGGCTGATATCGGCAGTGGCAATGGTGCTGACCGTGCGTCCGTCGCCGGCATCGCGCAACAGCGTGACCGGCGGGGTGATCGAGGTGGAATAGGTATCGACAAAGCGCGCGCCATCGGGCGCCAGCGCGATGCTGTGATCGGCGACTTCCGGCGTGAGCAGCACCGGCTCACCACCGTCCAGGCTCACCTTCCACAGCTGCTGGTAGTACGGGTCCACGCCCGGGCTGCGGCCCACCCCGACGAACCACGCAGTGCGCGTCACCGGATCCACGCGCAGCAATTCGGTGACGTTGCCCTCGCCGGTGGTGATCGTGCGCTTGGGCTTGCCGGTGGCCAGGTCGTAGAGATACAGCTGGCCCCAGTCGCTGCGCTCGGAAAACCACACCGCCTCGTTGCTGCCGGGCAGGTACGCCCAGTTGGCGGCGACCTGGCCGCTTTCGTAATAGGTCTTGGCGGTTTCGTCGAAGGCGGTGCGCACGTCGCCGGTGGCGACATCGGCAATGCGCAACCAGGCCTGCTTGTGGAAGCGCGAGGTGGACACGAAGGCCAGCGTCTTGCCGTCCGGCGCCCACTTCACATCGTCCCACAGGCCCGGCGAGCAGCTCACGTCATCGCACAGGGTGGAGCGGTGCTGGTCGGGCGGCAGTTTCAGCCGCAGCACGCTGCGCGTGGGCACGTCGATGACCACGCGCTCGATCATGGTCACGTCCTTGTCGCCGGCCAGCGGGTATTTCCACGACTGCAGTTCCGGATGCCCGAGCTTGGTGCTGACCAGGTACATGTCGCCGGTCTTGCGCTGGTCCTGCTGGAAGGTGGCGATCTTGCGCGAGTCCGGCGACCACGCAACGATGGCGTTGTCGCTGTGCTGCCAGCCGGCGTTGTCGGTGGCATAGCCGAAGTTTTCCACGCCGTCGCGGGTGAGCTGGGTCTCCTGGCCGCTGGCAAGATCGCGCACCCACAGGTTCCAGTTGCGGATGAAGGCTTCGCTGCGCTTGTCCGGCGACAGCACGCCCGGCTCGGCCTTGTCCTTTGCGTACAGCTTGCTGCAGCGCGCACGCGCATCGCAGACCACGGCGGTGTCGCGCACGTTGAGGCGGTAGCGGCCATCGGCGGTGCGCTTGACCACCGGGGCGAAGGTGTCGGCCTTGAGCGGCTTGTCGCCGGTCTTCAGCAGCGTATTGAGCGAGGCGACCAGCGCGGACTGCTTGAAGATCGGCGCGCTCTTGCCGGTGGCGGTGTCCAGCTGCAACAGCTGGTTGCCCTTGGCATCGTGGTCGACATAGACCACGTGGGTGGCGTCCAGCCAGTCGATGCGGGTGGCCTGGTGATCGACCAACGGTTGCGCCAGATAGCTGGTGAGGCGCTCGGCGCGGGCGTAGTCGGCCTCGGTCACGGCAGGCGTCTGTGCGCTGGCGAGTGCCGGCAGGGTGGCCAGGGCGATGGCGGCGAACAGCTGCCGCAACGGCAACGGGGTGGGCATGAAAGACTCTCCGGGACGAAAGGAGCGCGCAACGCGGTCGGCGCGACCGTCCGATGCTACCCGCCAGATGGGCTGGGCGCCTCTGCCAGAAGTCGTGTTCGCGCCATTGTCGACCGGGGCGGGCCGCACGCGTTTCGGCGACCGAAGCGGGGCGGACCTGTGATGGAGCGGTTGCCGAGCGCATCGGCCGGTCCGGCACCGCCACAGCGTGACCGATGGGGTTCGTCGAGCGCGATGCCCATCGAGGCAGATCACACCCGTGGACCGCACGCGCGCCGGTGATCGGCCAGCCACTGACGGCGGGAATGTCCCGGCATGAACTACGCTTCCCGGCGTCCACACAGGGCCATTGGGCACGATTTGGATCTATTGCACGCACGCAACGTTGACTGGAGGCCGTCTGATGTCATGGTTCCGCCGCTTGGCACTGTCCCCCTTTATCAAGGCACACCCGCCGCGCAAGACGCAGCCTGCCCCGGCGGACCTGATTGCCGCCTATGCGCCGCTGCTGCCTGCCAGCCTGCTTGAGCTGTGGCGCCAAGAAGGACTGGGGCACTATGGCGACATGCAACTCGCGCTGATCGACCCCCGGCAATGGCAACCGGTGCTGGATCGCTGGATCGTCTCGCCACCTGACGCGGTACGGCGTATTCCGATCGCGCTTACCCCTTTCGGCGTCTTGGTGTACTACCGCAAGCTGACTGCCACCGACGAAGACGTGGCCTATCTGGACCCGGTCTCGAAAGCGACTGGCGATCTGACCTGGAACCTGGACGACTTCTTCAATCAGTACCTGCGCGACGCCGCATCCTGTGATTGCCTGATTCCATCCGACCTGCTTGCCGCCGCACGCAAAGAGTGCGGGCCGCTCGCGGCGGGCGAGGTCTACGAGATTGATCAGATGTTGTTTTCGATGCAGATGTTGCGGGTCAACAAGGTCGATGCGTTGGCGCTGCACAGCCGACTTGGCGATGCTGTCGACGGCCCTGTAATCGTTGCCGATGCACCTACGACCAATGGCGATGCATTGCCCGCAGCGCAGCGCTCTATGTTCGAGGGCATCTTCAACGCGCCACAGTGCAGCAACGACCTGCAGGGCGTGTACCTGTCGTCTTACATCGATTGGCATCGCATGCTGGCGCTCGAGCCCAACGGCCAGTATCGCCTACTGTTTTGGAAAATCGATCATCGCATCCTTGCACGCACCGATGTGCGTGCGTATGCGGGCCGCTACGAGGTAACGCATACCGAGATTGGCGACGAACAGGTGACGCTCGATATTCGGTTGCGCAGCGACTCCAGTGGTAGCGATGCCAACGATGCGCAGCTGGTGGTCATGCGCTCGGGTACCGACATGTTTCTGCTGCGCGCCGACGAGCTGGCAGACATGGCAACGGCCATGGATGGCTCGAAAACGCTGGGCCGAAGCGAGTACTACTTTCGCAAGGTGGGGTTGGGCGATGCATTTGTCGAGGAGCCATCCGGTGGACGCGCTGCGCCCCCGCTTGCCGATCTTCCACGCGCGTTACAGCAACGGGTGACTGCCGAAGCGATCATCGCCACCATCACCCATGTGGACGACGTCGACCCGGATGCTGAAGACGACGGCGCCGGCACCGTCATGTGCACACTGGACCGAGGCCAGGACGATGGGCTGCGCATGAACATGCCGCTGCGCTCGCCGCCAGACACCGGGCGCGCCCTGTATGGCTGGGTCTGGGAGATGCACCCTGCCGCGTGTCGGGTCGGCATCAACTATCAACGCGGTAGCGATGGCAAGGTGGAACATGGTCCTGTTGTCGGCGATGTGTTGACCAGTCGCCTGAGCGGGGAATGAGATGGCGGTGCGCAGCGCAGGCAGTGCTCGCAGCGCGGCAAGCCAGTGGCTTACTTGCCCATGCAGCGCTTCCAGCGCTCGTTCACCCGCTGCGCGAACCAGGCGGTGGTGAGGGTGCGGGTGATCTTGGGGCTTTCCAGCGTGATGCCGGGCAGCACCGCGCGCGGCAGCGGCTTGCCGGCACTGCGCTCGGCCAGCGCGAAGACCTGGCGATACAGCGCGGTGTCTTCGAAATAGGCAGAGTTGCCGGCTTCCAGGGCGCGGCGCAGCTGCCGGTCGCTCATCGCCAGCTGGCTGCCAAGGGCGCGTGCGGCGCGTTCGGTGCCGCCGGGCGCATCCAGGCCGGCGCCGGGTGTCAGCAGGTCGCCATCCAGAGTCAGCGCGATGCCGCTGGCCTTGCTCAGCGCCGCCTGGAAGGCGGCATTGCGACTGGCGTACCAGCCGGCATTGAAGTCGGCAAAGCGGTACAGCAGGGCGTCGTAACTGGCCGGATACCCGAGCAGGTGCCTGGTGCCGAACCACAGCCCGCCGCGACGGCCGAACACCTCGTGGCGGATCGAGTCGCCGGGCGGATACGGGTAGCGCTCGGCATGCTGCTCGGCAAAGGCGATGCTGACCTGCATCGGCCCGGCGGTATGCACCGGGTTGAGCCCGTCGAACAGGCGCGCGCCCAGCGGCACGCTGCCGGTGAAGTCTTCGAAGATGCGGCTCAGCTCCTGCTCGGTGCGCGCGCTCGCGATGCGCGTGGCGTAGCTGCGGCCGTCGGGCGAGTCGATGCGCAGGGCGGCATCGACCATGAAGCCGGGGATGTGGTGCGCGCTGGCGCGGCGGTCGATCTCGGCGCGCGAAATCTTGCCGAGATTGGGCACCACCGGGTTGGCCTGGTAGGTCGACTCCTGCTCGGTCACCGCCAGCACCGCGCAGATGTGCTCGGCGCTGGTGTCCAGCCCCTGCGAGGACAGCGCCACGTAGACATCGTCGGCCCAGCCGTTGCGATCGCCCAGCGTGGCCGGCAGGCGCCGCGCGATGTCGGCCTTGACCGCGTCCGGGGAGCGCTGTGGCGCACGCGGCGCCTGGGTGGCGCAGGCCGACAGCAAGGCGACGGCGAGCAGCGTGTGCAGGCGGGGCAGGCGGGATGTCACGGCGTCTCCAGGATCCGGGGGGCGGCAGCAGGTGCCGTGCCGCAGTTTACGTGGCTGTCGCGGGGTGGTTGCATGCGGCGATGTGCAGCAGCCGCGACGGCGCGGGTCGCCCGCCGGGCCG
The DNA here is from genome assembly GCF_001013475.1 of Xanthomonas arboricola pv. juglandis. GTDB lineage: Bacteria > Pseudomonadota > Gammaproteobacteria > Xanthomonadales > Xanthomonadaceae > Xanthomonas > Xanthomonas arboricola. Next base: position 902,012 of record NZ_JZEF01000002.1, read on the forward strand.
CAGCGCTTGCCAAGGGGCACGGCCGCAGGCCGCGGTCATGCGATCTGCAGGCCGATTCAAGCCCGCTGCACGCAGGCCGCTAACGCTCTTGAGGCATAGCGTGGCGATCACATGACCTGCCGTGTTCGCCGGTCATCATGACCGCGTGTTTTTGCATCGAAGTGGCGTCAGTCAGACGCCGACATCGCCCCGATTCCACCGCCAGCCAACCATGGGAGAGCTCGAGTGCCGCAGCAACCAGCAAACCCGATACGGGCCGGGCGGCGCTTGCTGTGCACGGCAGCCATGCGGTGTGGCTCATCGTTGCCGTGAGGTGTCGATGAGCAGTGCGACGCCACGCTGGCGGCGCATGGTCGTGGGGATGGCTGCAATGCTGTTCAGCGCGGCGCTGTGGGCGCAGCCGCAGCCGTGGAAAAGCATCGAGACCGCCGCGATCGACGACCCCAGGGCCGCCTTGCAGGCCGCCCAGGCCGCGTTCGAGCGTGCCCGCAGCGATGGCGACGCCGATGCGCAGTTCTGGGCCTCGCTGGCGCAGGCGCGCGTGCTGATTTCGCTGGAAGAGACCGAGCGCCGCCAGGCAGCCCTGGCCCAGGCGCATGCGCTGCTGGAACGGGTGCGCGGCAACGCGGCGCAGGCGCAGCTGTGGCTGGCGATCGTGCAGGCGCTCAGCGATGTGCGCGAGAGCCCCAACCGCGGCATGCTGGCGCGGCTGGAAGCGCTGCGTCAGCAAGCGCGCGCGCTGGGGCGCAACGATCTGCTGTGCGAGATCGAAGCGGTCGACATGTGGAGCATGCTCGCCTCCGGCAGCAGCGACGAGGCCTGGAACGCGGCCCAGGCCAGCTACCAGTGCGCGGTGCGCGAACACAACTTGAGCCTGGAGCTGGATGCCTTGACCCAGCTCGGCTCGTTGGCCAGCCGGGTGGGGGGCCGTTCGGCGGAAGACAACGACGCCGAAGACTATCTGCAGCGCGCCCTGGCGCGCCTGCGCGGCCAGCCGGCACGCTTCCAGCGCAGCCTGATCGAATACGAATACGGCACCTCGCTGGCAGCGCAGCAGCCGGACGCGTCGCTGCTGCATTTCAGGCGCGCGCTGGCGCTCAGCCGCGAGCTGGGCGACCAGGCTGGCGTGGCAGCGGCATTGACCAGCGCCAGCGAGGTGCTGATCGACGCCGGCGATGCCACCGCGGCACTGGCAATGGCGCGCGAGGCGCTGCCGTTGATGCAACGCCAGGGCAATGTCGGCCGCGTGGCCGCCTGCCATGCGGTGTTGTTGCGGGCATTGACCGCGCTCAAGGCCGGCAGCCTCGGCATGGAGATCATCGCGGCCAGGGCAGCGGACGACCCCAATCTGCCGTTGGTGCGGCGCGCGCGACTGCTCGATGCCATTGCCCAGGCACTGGCGGCGGAGGGGCGGCATGCCGAGGCCTACCAGGAACTGCAGCGCGCCAACACGCTGCGCGCGCAGAGCCTGGATCGCCAGCGCGACACCGTGATGCTGCGCCTGCAGGCGCGTTATGAAGATGCGCGCCGCGGCGCGGAAACCGCCGAGCTGCGCCGCCGCAGCGAGACCGCGCAACTGGCGTTGCAGGCCCGCGAAGCCGGGCAACGCGCCTTGTGGATTGCGCTCTGCGCGGCCTGCCTGTTGTTGCTGGGCGCGCTGGTGGTGCTGGCCTTCGGTGCGCGCCACCGGCGGCAACTCTCGCGGCTGGCGATGCGCGACGAACTCACCGGCCTGCCCAATCGCCGCGCCATTCGCGCCGAGGCGCAGCAGCAGGTCGAGCAATCGGTGCGCTCGCAGGTCCCGTGCATGCTGGCATTGATCGATCTGGACCACTTCAAGCTGATCAACGACATGCATGGCCACGCCGCCGGCGATGCCGTGCTCAAGGCGCTTGCCAGCGCCTCCAGGCTGGCGCTGCGCACGCAGGATCGGCTGGGCCGGCTGGGCGGCGAAGAATTCCTGCTGGTGCTGCCGGGCTGCAGCGCAGAGGAGATTCCGGCGGTGTTCGCACGGCTGCGCAACGCGGTGGCCGCGATCGAGATCGCCGGCCTGCCCGCCGACCAGCCGGTGCGCTTCTGCATGGGCGCGGTGAGCGTCACTGCGGGGAGCGGCCTGGATGTGCTGCTGGGGCAGGCCGATCTTGCGCTATACGCCGCCAAGACCGCCGGGCGCGATCAATGGGCGGTGGTTTGAGTGCCGCATGCGCGGCTACGCGGCTCCGGCTGCGACATCTGCGCGGGGCTGCGGCACAATCGTGCGGTGGCGCTGCCACGTTGCCTTCCGTCGATTGAGCGAACCGAGACCGCGTGCGAACCGATAGCCGTCTTTCCCGCATGCTGCATGTGCTGTTGCACATGGGCAGAAGCCAGCAGCCGATGACCTCCGAGCAGATCGCCGGCATGCTGTCGACCAATGCGGTGGTGGTGCGTCGGACCATGGCCGGCTTGCGTGCTGCCGGCTACGTGCAGTCGAGCAAGGGCCACAACGGTGGCTGGCATATCGCGTGCGACCTGACCCAGGTGACATTGCTGGACGTGCACCGTGCAGTGGGAGGCCCGCATTTGTTTGCGATCGGCGCCGATCACCCCAACCCGCAATGTGGCGTGGAGCGCGTGGTCAACGCAGCCATCGCCGACGCGCTGGCCGAGGCGCAAGCCGTGTTGCTGCAGCGCCTGGGCACGGTGACGCTGGCAACGCTGGCGGACGAGTTCGATGCACTGTGCACGACAGCCTCGCTGCCTGCCGGTCTGCCGACAGGCAGACGCAGGCGCTGACGCACACCAGCTGTTGCATACGCCGTTGTACATGGCGTGCAGCCGGGATGGCAGACGCGCGGTGTGCCTGTGCTTGCAGTCCCGTGCGGCATAGGCATGCGCTTTGCGGCAGCTGGTCGGCATCGATCGCAGACAGGGCGCGCTTAGCCAGGCGCAGTTGCCAGGACGCTGTCGTTTCCTGACGTGGCGTGTATATGCGCACCCGCGCAGCACCGCCACGCCGCACTGCCCATTGCTTTCAGGCGATGACGCGAATCGCAGCCGATCACGGCAAGCGCGACAGCGGGCAACGCATCGACCCTCGGTCGCATGCGCAACCCGTCAACCATCGAGCAGATAGCAACGTCAGCACAGCGCGGTTGAATCGCCGGTCTTTTCATGTAACATCGAAAAGTACATAAAGCGGATTTCAACCGGGAGCGGACATGCAGCACCACGTGATCATCATTGGCGGCAGCTATGCCGGACTGTCGGCCGGGCTACAGCTGGCGCGTGCCCGGCGTACGATCCTGGTGATCGATAGCGGCCAGCGCCGCAATCGCTTTGCCACCACCTCGCACGGGTTTCTCAGCCGCGACGGTGCATCACCTGCGCAGATTGCCGAGACCGGACGTGCGCAGCTGCTGGCCTATCCGAGCGTGCAATGGGCCGACGGCCAGGTGACACGGCTACGCGGCGAGGCGGAAGCCTTCGAGGTGACGCTGGCCGATGGCTCCACGCATACCGCGCGTCGCGTTGTTTTGGCGATGGGGGTGGTCGATCGTCTGCCGGCGCTGGCCGGCCTGGCGCAGCGCTGGGGAACGCAGGTGTTCGTCTGCCCGTACTGTCACGGCTATGAGCTGGGCCAGGGGCGCATCGGCGTGCTCGCCACCTCCGCCTTTGCGGTGCATCAGGCGGCCATGCTGCCGGACTGGGGTGCAACACAGCTGTTCTTGAACGACGCGGTGGTGCTGGAAGAGGCACAGCACGCGCACTTGCAGGCACGTGGCGTGCACGTGGTGGGCGGCGCAGTGGCGGCGCTGCAAGGCGACGGCGACGTGCTGGAGCTGGTGTTACGGGATGGACAGGTCTGTGCGCTGGATGGCTTGTTCATCACCACCCAGACCGAACTCAGTGCCTTGGCCGCATCGCTGGGATGCAGCACCAGCGATGGGCCGCTGGGCCGTCATATCGCGGTGGATGCCATGCAGGCCACTTCAGTGCCGGGTATCGCTGCCTGCGGTGATGTGGCCAACCCGGCGGCATCGATCGCCTTTGCGGTTGCCAGCGGCGCAATGGCCGGCGTGGCAACGCATCGCTCGTTGATGTTCGGTCTGAGCAACTGAGCGGCGTGTTGCGATCAACCCATGCAGACCATGCCGGCCTGCAGGGGAGATCGTGGCTGCGCTGCTTACTGGCTGACTTCCTGCATCGCAATCTTGTGCTGCTTGGAATACGCGCGCTGCGCGGTATTCAGCGCTTCCATATCGGTGTTGAGCTGGGCGGACACGGTTTCCAGATCCTTGGCCAACGGCGCCAGCTCGGCGTTGCCGTAGCCGTTGGGCAGGGCCGCCACGCGTTCGAGCGCGGCCATCATCGCGTCGGCACGCTTGAGGTAGGCCGACAGCTTGCCGTCCAGGTCCTTGGCGTTGTCGGGCACGCCCGAGGCCACGGCGGTATTGGCCTGCGCGTTGGCGGCCAGTGCCTTGCGCTGGCTGCCCAGTGCGGTCTTGTAGCTGTCCAGCGGCTTGTGCGCGACGGCATCGGCCACCAGGCTCTGCCCGCGATCGCCCGACACCCACGGGTCGATGATGGTGACCGCGCCATTCCAGACCGAGATGTTGTGTAGCAGGTAGTCGCTGGAGGAGAGCTTGGAGGCGCCGGTGGTGGTACCGCCACCGCAGGAAGCCAGCAGCAGACTGAGAGAGACAAGCAGGAAGGTGGTGAACGTCTTCAAAGCGAAAGATCCTTGGTACGAGGCCGTTGTCGCCACTGCATGGCGAAGACGGCAAAAACCCCAAGGAAGCGCCCGGACAATCCATGTTGCATTGTTGCTGGCCATCTTCCCTGAGACGAATGCAGCGTGGAGCATTCCATTCACTCTGAGCGAGTGCGCTGCGCCATCAGTATAACGGCCGCGCGCAGCCGGCAGGTGCGTGTCATGCGCTCGTTGCGCGACCACCAGGTGCTGCATGCGTGCGATGGATGGCCTCGGCCGGTTGCGCTGCGCGTACACTGCGCCGCCACCATCGAACCGATGCCTGCGTGAAAAAAAAGCGGCCCAAATCACCGCCACCTGCGCCAGCTCCCGCAGCATCCCGGATCCACGAATGGATCATCGGCGGTGGAGCCGTTGTCGTGGCGATCGCCTGTTGCATGCGGCTGTGGCTGGTGCTGGAGGCGATCGTCACGGGGCGCTATATCAGCGTCATCCGCGGCCGGCCGACCAGGATCTTCTACGCGGATGCAGACCCGCAGCGGTTCTGGATCGCCGTCTGCTGGGATGCGTTGCTGACCAGTGTGCCGTTGGCGATCATCGCCTGGTTCACCTACGTTGCCTGGACGACGTACCGACGCGGCAGGCGATGACCTGCGCGGTGGTTGCACAGCATGCGCAACTGCGGTGCCGCACTGTCGACGACGACGCGGCTGCGCAGGCGTGCGGCAAGCCGCTGTTTGGTACACGGTGTTGATCAGCCGTCGGGTCACAGGGCCGTGGCGACCGTTTGCGCCGATCGATGCCTGCGCATCATGCGGCCATCAGGGCTGTGTCTGCTTTTGCTTTTGCTTGCGTGATGGCGGCTGCGTCTCGCGCTTGGGCCAGGTGTCATAGCTGTAGACGAACTGCTTCTGATCGCCTCCCATGGTCGGGTCGCAGTGCCAGGAACTGGCGACGCTGCCGGGTTCCAGCACGCCATCGACTTCGCGCACGGCCTGCGCTTCGAACGCGCAGATCGCCCCGTACAGCTTGATATCCCAGTCCGGCGCAGAGGTGGGGTGGGCGTGTTGCACCAGCACGATGTCGCTGCCGTGGAAATGGTGCACCTGGGCGCCGTGTTGGCGATTGGTGCTGAAGTAGCACGGTGCGCCGATGCCTAGCGGGAGCACTTCGTCATCGCGCAGGATTGCGCACTTGCCGGCGTGTTCGCCCAGGCGAATCGTACGCCCGGCAAGGACCGCGGTGGTCACCGGATGGCGGGTGGTGACTTCGGACATGGGCTGCGGCGGCGACGACGTCTGCGGCGCGGTCTGCGCGTGTGCGCCGGTCATCACCAACAGCGCGGCGAGCAACCAGGTCGGAAAGCGGATGCGCATGCAACGTCCTTGTCGTGGGCGCTGCAGTATCGCAGATCCGTTTGCTGGTCAGGCGTGGCTGGCACACCGGCTGCACTCCAGGCAGACGGAGGCGGCCAGTGCCCGGGTCGGCATCTGTCTGCTGCATTGCGGCTTGGCGTGCAGCGCCGACCTGCAGCTGGCCGCGACCGATCTGCGCATTTTCAGTTGCCGCAAAAATCCCGCAATCAGCGCCGCGCCGGCAGCGTCGCCAGCACACCATCCAGCGCCAGTTGCGTGCTGAAGCCGGCCTTGCTCAGGCGTTTGCTCACTTCGTTGGGCACATCGCGCCCGCTGGTGAGCCGGTTGGGCGCGCCGGTGTAATGGAACAGGCGGCCGCCACGACGCAACACCCGCGCCAGCTGGTCATAGAACAGCTGCGAATACAGCTCGCCGGCAATGCCGAAGCGCGGCGGGTCGTGCAGGATGGCATCGACCGAATCGTCTGCCAGCGTGGTGATGTGCTGCGAGATATCGGCGTGGGTCAGCTGCAGGCGTCCGCCGTAGGCGGCATCGTCCGGGTCCGGCGACCAGGGATTGAGCGTGCGCAACCACAGTACGTCGGCATTCTTTTCGAACGAGTGCAGCTGCGCCACCCCGGCCTCCAGGCAGCAGGCGGCGAAGTAGCCCAGCCCGCCGCAGGTATCCAGCACGATCTTGCCGCGCGGGTCGACCAGCGCCACCTTGCGGCGCGCATCGTCGAACGGCGACAGCTGCGCCGACGGCAGCATCTTGATGCCATCGATCTCGAAGGTGGGCGCACCCCATTCGGTGGGAACGAGCTTGATCAGCGCACCGCTGAAACGCGAGATCGGGGCGAAATCATCACCGTCCCAGAAGTACAGCGTGCGCTCCTTGAACTTGCCCGGATACGGGTAGCCCCTGCCGCGCCACTGCCAGGTCTGCGCATCCATCTGCGCGGTGCCGGTACTGCGGCCCAGGTCCAGCGAGCCGGTCCATTGGGTCAGACCACTGCCGCGCGCGGCAAGCAGCGCCTGGGCATCGGAGGAAATGAGTAATGGGCCGGAGTAGTGGGGCACGAGTCGCTGGTCTGGTGGGCGCGCGTCACGCGCGCTGCTGGTGCGAGGGATGGACTGGCATCGTAACCGACCCCATCACGCATGCGCATCCAGCGCAGCGTCGGCATGATGGCGCGGCGGCGCAGCGGCGCTTATCTGCAGCGACACGAGCCGCCGGGTCGTCTGCGACGGTGACGGTGCGATACATGAGCCGTCGTACCCGGATGCGTGCGCCGATTCCTCTGACGCACGCCGCACCGCATACTGCGCACTGCCCCCGTCGACATGTTGTCCGATTGGCGCCAACCGTGGAGGATCGGCAATGCTGAAGGGTGTGTTGTTGGGGTTTGCCTGTTATGCGGCCTATTCGATCAGCGATGCGTTCGTGAAGCTGCTGGAAGGCACGCTGCCGGTCTACGAAGTGCTGTTTCTCGGTGCACTGCTGATGCTGGTGGCCGTGCCATTTTTGAAGAAGCCGGACGACCGGTTGCGCGAACTGGTGATGGCCAAGCAACCCAGCCTGTGGCTGTTGCGTGCGCTCACCGGTGCCATCGGCAACCTGACCTCGGTGATTGCGTTCACCACCTTGCCGATGGCCGAGGCGTTTGCGCTGATCTTCCTGATGCCGATCTTCGTCACCGTGCTGTCGGTGGTGTTCCTCAAGGAAGAAGTGCACTGGCGGCGCTGGTCGGCGGTGATCGTCGGCTTTATCGGCGTGTTGATCGTGCTGCGCCCGGGCTTTCGCCATCTCACCCACGGGCATGTGGCCGCGATCGTGTGTGGCCTGGTCGGTGCGATCTCGGTCATCACGCTGCGCATGGCCGGGCATAGCGAAAAACGCCTGACCTTGTACGGCGCCGGGGTGATCGGCCCGTTGGTGATGGGCGGGATCATGATGTTGCCGACCTTTGTCTGGCCCACGCTGTATCAGTGGGGGCTGTTGGCCGGCTACGGCCTGCTTGCCGGCCTGGCGGCGATCTGCCTGATGTACGCCACGCGCATGGCGCCGGTGAGCGTGGTTGCGCCCACCCAATACAGCCAGATGCTGTGGGCGATCGCCTTCGGCTACCTGCTGTTCCACGACCACCTGGACTGGCCGATGGCGGTCGGCATCGCACTGATTCTGGGCGCGGGCCTGTTCACGCTGATCCGCGAGGAGCAGGTGTCGCGGTGGTGGCGGCGGACCAAGATTGTTTGAGGGCGGCGCTGTGCGCCGCGGGAATGGAGAGTCGGGAATGGGGAATCGGAACGGCGGTGCTTCGAACTGCCGCGCTGCGCTCGATGCTATTACGATTTCCGATTTCCGATTTCCGATTCCCGATTCCCGATTCCCGCTACGGCGCAGTGGATTCCTTGCGCGGTGCGCGCCAGGTTTCAACGATGCGCGCGTACTCGCCGCTGGCCTTGCTCAGGTGCAGCCACTGGTCGACGTACGCTTTCCAGGGCTGGTCGTTGCGCGGTAGCAGGAAGGCTTTTTCGCCGTATTGCAGCGGCTGCTCCGGTGCGATTGCGCACAGGTCGGGCAGGCGTGCCTGCTGGTGGAGCGCTTCGGAGGCGTCGGTGATCATCACGTCCGCGCGCTGCTGCAGCAGCTCCTGGAAGATGGTGGTGTTGTCGGCGAACAGGCGCAGGTGTGCGCGCGGCAATTGTTGGCGCGCGAAGGCCTCGTTGGTACCGCCGGGCGGTTCGATCACGCGCACGTCGGGTCGATTGAGTTGCGCGATGTTGCGGTAACGCGTCTGGTCGGCGCAGCGCACCAGCGGGATCTTGCCGTCCACGTCCAGCACCGTGCTGAAGCTGGCCTGGCGTTGCCGCTGCAAGGTCACCGAGATGCCGCCGACTGCAATGTCGCAACGATCGGCGAGTAGATCGGGCATCAGTTGCGGCCAGCTGGTGCGTACGAATTGCACGCGTGCACCCAGGCTGGCGCCAAGCGACTGTGCCAGCGCGATGTCGCTGCCTTCGAATTGCCCGTTTGCGCGCAGCAACGAATAAGGACGATAGTCGCCGGTGGTGCATACGCGCAGCACGCCGGATTGCAGCACTGCATCCAGACGTGAGGCAGGCTCGGCAGCCTGCGCGCTGCCGCAGGTCAGCAGGAATGCGAGCAGAGTGCGATAACGCATGGTTTGGCCTCGAAGATGAGTCGTCATGATAACGATGGACTACACCGCTGGTTTCGGCGCGTTTTCAACAAACGCACGTCAACAGCGTGTCAGCGCGGCGATGCTCAGGCTCACGGCGCGCTAGCGTTGTGCGGCCTAGCGTTGATGCACCACTGAACGCAACGGAGTCGTCCATGCATCTCAATCCACGTACTGCTCGCCCGATGACCACATTCACCACAAGCGTGGCGGGGCATGGCACGCCCGATCCGGATACCAACGAAGAAGAAATTCCGTTGGAGGAGCAGGCGCCGCAGCAAGGCGGTTTGCGCGAGGAGGTAGGCGATCTGGAAGAGGATGACGATCAGGCACTGCCGGGCCGTGTAGGTGGTGGGCTTGCTGGGGGCTAGTAAGTGTTGGTTGCTGGGCTGCGTTTTGCGATTTGATTAACACGTCCGATTTGATTAACACGTCAGGGGAACTGCACGTTGCCCGGTTCGAAGTACACAGGCTTGTTGCCGTCTTCTGGCAGCGCGGGAATGGTATCGAGGATGGCCTTGCCACGGATATCGGTGATGCGAATGGACAAGGGCTGGTTGCCGAGCTGCTCGCCGAGGAAGTGGTTGTAATCCATCTTTTGCAGGCTCTTCCAGCTGCTGCCTTGTTTCACCTCAAACTTGACCACCGGGTAGGCGTGGTTACGCACCTGGATCGCGGCCCACCAGCGCGAGCTGCCTTCCTTGATGCGGTATTGCACGTTGCCGGTGATGGGTGCGCGCACGATCTTCCAGCTGATCGGGATGCGCCCTTGCACCATGTCGCCGATTGCAGCAAAGGCATTCGGTGATAAGTCCAGGCCGCCGGATGCGCCGTCCGGATACAGGTCGGTGACATAGACGACGGTCTTGCCCTTGGGGCCGGTCACTTCCAGATACGCGCCGGCAAGTGCGGCCTTGACCCCACCGAAGTTCATCTGGGTCGGGTTGAGTGCGGTGATGAACGCGTTGCTGGGAATCGGATCCAGCAGGACCGCACCGCCGGAATAGCCGGAGCCGGTGTAGGTCGCTGTGCCGCTGAAGGTGCTGTTCCAGGTGGTCGCCTTGCTCGCGTTGGCGGTGCTCGCGCTTTTTGCGGATGCGCTGGCAGATGTAGCTGTCGCCCATCCCCACGCTTGATGCAGGATCTGCAGCTTGTCGCTGCGCGGGCTGCCATCGCTGGCGAGCAGGCCGCCATTGTTGGCATTGCCTACTTCCCAGCTGCCCAGAAAGGCACTGCGCATGCCGGTGCTTGCCAGATAGCCGCTCAATGCCTGTTGCCATGCGGGGTCGCGCGGGTCGCCATCGCCCAGGGCGCCGCGCGTGAGGCGATGCGATTCCAGTCGGCATCTGCGCTGTTTCCGGCCCAGGTGGCATTGCGGTAACCGCTGCTGCCCAAGTCGATGCCGATCACGCCGGCGTTCTTGGCGTAGCGGGTAGCGAAGGTGCTCAAGCCGGCTGTCCAGGCTTGCTGCTGCGTGCCCAACTGCGGTGAGAAGTTGTCACAACCGCCATCGGCGAATGCGAGCAGGGCTTGCATGCCGCTGCCAGGGCGCAGCCTAAGCTGCATGGTGCAACACGGTGCGCGCAACCCGCACTGTGCGCACCGCAGCATGGCGCTGTCCGCTCGGCATGCGCAGGCGTATTTGCCGGCCTACCCGGCGTTGGTGTTCAAACCGCTGGTGCGCGCTGCCGCGATCTCGTATTTTTGATGGCTTGTTCACTTGCCGGTGCCGTGCCCCATGTCCGATCCGTCCGCGCCCGATCATCTGCAACGCAGTCTCTCCAATCGCCACCTGCAGCTGATCGCCATCGGTGGCGCGATCGGCACCGGGCTGTTCATGGGTTCGGGCAAGACCATCAGCCTGGCTGGCCCGTCGATCCTGTTCGTCTATCTGATCATCGGGGCGATGCTGTTCTTCGTGATGCGCGCGATGGGCGAGCTGCTGCTGTCCAACCTGGAGTACAAGTCGTTCATCGACTTCTCCACCGATCTGCTCGGGCCGTGGGCCGGGTTCTTCTGCGGCTGGACGTACTGGTTTTGCTGGATCATCACCGCCATCGCCGATGTCATCGCGATTGCGGCGTATGCGCAGTTCTGGTTTCCGGGATTGGCGCCGTGGATTCCGGCCATCGCGTGCGTGTTGTTGTTGCTGAGCTTGAACCTGGTGACGGTCAGATTGTTCGGCGAGATGGAGTTCTGGTTCGCGTTGATCAAGATCGTCGCCATCGCTGCGTTGATCATCACTGGCGCCGGGCTGGTGGCGTGGGGCTTCCGCTCGCCCTCGGGCAATGTGGCCTCGCTGTCGAACCTGTGGAACGACGGTGGCATGTTCCCGATGGGCATTGGCGGGTTCTTCGCCGGTTTTCAGATCGCGGTGTTCGCCTTCGTCGGCATCGAGCTGGTCGGCACCACTGCGGCGGAAACTGCAGACCCGCGCCGCAACCTGCCCAAGGCGATCAACTCGATCCCGGTACGTATCCTGATTTTCTACGTGCTGGCGCTGATCGCGATCATGGCGGTGACGCCGTGGCGGCAGGTGGTGGCCGACAAGAGCCCGTTCGTGGAGTTGTTCGTGCTGGCCGGCGTGCCGGCGGCGGCCAGCCTGATCAACTTCGTGGTGCTGACCTCGGCCACCTCCTCGGCCAATAGCGGCATCTTCTCCACCAGCCGCATGCTCTACGGCCTAGCCGAGGAGCAGCATGCGCCCAAGGGCTTCGCCAAGCTCTCGCGCGCAGCGGTGCCGGCGCGTGGGCTGCTGTTCTCCTGCGTATGCCTGTTGCTGGGCGCGATGCTGGTGTATCTGATCCCCAACCTGGTCACTGCGTTCACGCTGGTCACCACGTTGTCGGCGGTGCTTTTCATGTTAGTGTGGTCGCTGATCCTGTGCGCCTATATCGCGTATCGGCGCAAGCGCCCGGAGCAGCACGCGGCCTCGGCATTCAAGATGCCCGGTGGCGTGTTGATGTGCTACGTGTGCCTGGCGTTCTTCGCCTTCGTCATCGTGCTGCTGACCTTGCAGGCCGACACGCGCCAGGCTTTGCTGGCCAGTCCGGTGTGGTTCCTGCTGCTGGCGATTGGCTACGGAATCAAGCGGCTATCGGAGCCAAAGCACTGATCTGCAGGTCTGCCTGGCAGCAGTGCGATATGAGGTACGGCGGTTGCCGCATGTTTGCACTAGGCGTCATTCGAATGACGCCTAGTGCGCATGCAGCACTGGCCATCTTCCCGGGACGATCACGGTTTGCTCATGCGCGCGGGTATCGCTCAGGTTGCGAAAGGTGAGGTATCGAATCGACCGTCCTGGGCGTCGTCCCTGGACTGGCCTTGTGCTTGCGCCGCCTTCTGCATTGCGCCGGGTTGATGTCGCAGTGCGACGGGCTCTTTCTTCAACCATTTCGGTGTCACCGCCAGGCCATACTGCGCGAAGATGTCAGCGACCCGCGCAAGATGCCCGGGCGTGCGATCCGCATACTCGCTGAAGCGGCCGGAATCGTTATCGATGCACAGTTCGCCGTGTTCGTCGTAATAGAGCGTGCCGCAGATGCGGGCTTCGGGGATCAGGCGATTGCCTTGCCACGGTTCCTGCCATGGCTGACCCCCGATCAGGGTGACGTGGCCTTGCGCGAACGGTTGCTTCTTTTTGCGTGCCTGCTTGGTTGTCATCGGCTCATCCAGGGGCACGCCCGGATGCACCTCGCCGATCACCAGGCTGCCGTTCTTTGCGATGTTCCATTTGTATTCGACTTTCTTCTCGCGGAGATCGTCCAGCCGTAGGCGCTGCGCGAGCGAGGCTTGCGAGGTGCCTGCAGGGTTTCTTTCGGTATGTGCATGGAACGTTGGCGTGCTCAACATGCGCTGGGTCTGATCGCTGCGCAGGTTGAATCGCGCAGCCAGCGTGGAGGCATCACTGCGATCTGCCGCGCCCAGCGCCGGGGCGGTGGAGACGAACAGGCGTGTCGGATTGATCTTCACCCGCGCGCGGCCGTCGCCGAGATTCTCTATTTCCTGCTTCTGGATTGGCGTTCGATGGACGGTCCCTTGCTCGGTCTCGAGCAGCTTTCCGCGTGCCGGCTGAGCGCTGCCGAACAGCGCGTCGAGGCGTTCACTGTCTGTCGGGAATGCCGCTGCGGATGCCGCAGCTGACTTGCTGCGGCGCAGGCGTGGCAGCCTCTCGAGCGGCCCGCCGGCGGGCGCGGCGCCACGCTGGGAGATTGCGCTGGGGCCCGGCGGATCGATGCCATCCGGTGCTGCGTGTGCTGTCGGGGAAAGGGTTGCGGAGACTTTCATGTGATTGCTCCAGTGGGTCAAAGCACACTGTCGGACGGAACTGTGCGTCTGCGCAGGCACGATTCCGAATTGATGTGGGGCTCGGCGAAACAGGGTCACAAGCCATTGCCGGCAAGGAAGCAGGGCATCGCTGGTTCTGCAGCTGACTGGCGCTGCGCTGCTGCAGCGCCAGGCGCGGTCTTTGCCTGCGCCGGCATTGACGCTGGATTGGACGCAGAGGATGCTCGGCGTCCATTCGCAACCGAACGCGCGCGCTCGCATGATTACGATCCATGGCGTTACCGGGAAGGCCCTCGCGCCCAGGGGCGCTCCTACAGGGTGGCTGGGATGCGCAGCTGTCACTGCGCACTGCGCCGTGACTGGAAAACTGACCAGCTGCGTAGCATGCAACCAGGCGATGCGCATTGTTGATTGCTGCCGGGGGTCTGGATCAGCCCTTGGCCTGGAAGCTGGCCTCTTCATACGGCTGCACCACCACCCAGCCTTCGCCGGCAAAGCGCATCTGCAGGCTTTCGCCAGAGCCGCGGCCGAACAGCGTGCCGATCGACACGTCGGTGACCAGCTCCGGGGACAGCGTGCCCGACCAGGCCACGGTGGCATTGGGGTCGGTGAACACCGGGCCGCTGGCGGCGGTGACCGGCAGGGTCAGCGGCTCGTAGTGCGAGGTGATGGCGACGATGCCGTGGCCGCTCAGGCGCACGTTGAACAGGCCGCCGGACAGCATGCCGGCCACCTTGCGCATCATCGTGATCTTGTGCTCGACGCCGGATTCGAACGCCAGCACGTCGTTGCCGTTGACGAAGATCGCCTCGCCATTCAAACGCAGCAAGGTCACCAGCTTGCCGAGGTCGGCCAGATACACCCGGCCCTGGCCTTCGGCCTTCATCAGCTGCATGCCTTCGCCGCTGACCGCCTTCTTCAGCAGATTGCCCAGGCCCTGTTCCAGCAATCCCTCGCGGGTAAACTTGACGTTGCCGGTGCGCGCGACCATGGCGCCGGCCTTGGACCACACCATGCCGTCGAGGCGCACTTCCAGCAGGTGCGGGTTTTCCAGTTCGAACGGATCGGGGCTGACGTCCTTTTCCTTGGAATGGGCGAGAAATGCGTTGAGCGTGCGTACGGCCATGGGTCCGTCCTGGAGGGTGAAAGAGTGCGCATGATACGCGGCAGGCCTGTATCTTCGAAGCGTACTGGTGTGCGCGTCGCTGTGCGTGTGCACAGATGGCGCGCCGATGTTGCGGCGCACATGGTGCTCAGTCAGCGCGTCGCGCGCGATGACAGCCACAACCAGGTGCCCATCCATCAAGATCTGTGCGTCGTGGTGAAGTGGTGCTGCAGCTTTTTGCAGCGTCATGGATGCGGGGTGGCATCGACGCACTGCACGACGATGAAGAGATAACGCCGATACGCCACTGGTGCAGTGACTCTATGCGCGCCACGCTCCAGCATATGAAATCTCAGCTGCGTTACACAGTTCGGCACGAAGGCACGTCGCAAATAAAACAACCGCTCGGCCTGCACCGTGCTTCTGAGATCGGCGTCGGATTCGTGGCATTGCTGCAGGGCTAGATTGCTCCTGCAGAAAACGTCTTTACGTTGTTCAAGGAGTTGGGCGATGCGCGTTGTTGGTGGCAGTCGAGTGGAAGGGGGCTGGTCTGGAATGTCGCTGCGTGGTGGCGCGATCGCGTCGCTGTTGGCCCTGGCCGCTGCTGCCACTGGCTTGCATAGCGCACCCGCGCAAGCGGCAGTGGGGCCGGGTGTGGTGAGCGGCGACACCATCGTGCACGATCCGTCGATGCTCAAGCTGAGCGATGGGCGTTAGTACATCTATGCCACCACCGGCGTGGTCACCAGTACCGACCGCACCAAGTTCAGCAATGCGGGCGCGATCTTCAGCAGCATGCCGAGCTGGGTGCGCAGCTACAACCCGGACAACCAGTTGTGGGCGCCGGATGTGTCCTTCCACGGTGGCAAGTATCTGATGTATTACACCGCCTCCAAGTTCGCCACCAATACCTCGGCGATTGCGCTTGCCAGCAGCAGCACCGGCAAGCCTGGCTCGTGGAAGGATCAAGGCATCGTCTACACCTCCAAGAGCAGCGACGACTACAACGCCATCGACGGCAATCTGGTGGTGGACGGCAATGGCAAGTGGTGGTTGGCGTTTGGCTCGTTCTGGTCGGGGATCAAGCTGATCCAGCTCGATCCCGGCACCGGCAAGCAGCTGTCCGGCAACACGACGCGCTACAGCCTGGCGAGCCGGCCGTCCCCGGGCGCGGTGGAGGCGCCTTTCATCCAGCAGGCCAATGGCTGGTACTACCTGTTCGTGTCGTTCGATGCGTGCTGCAAGGGCGGCAGCAGCACCTACAAGATTGCGGTGGGGCGTGCGCGCTCGGTGACCGGGCCGTACCTGGATCGCGCCGGTGTGGACATGCGCAACGGCGGCGGCACGGTGATCCAGTCCGGGTTGGGCAGCATGCATGGGCCGGGCGGGCAATCGGTGTTCCGCGATGGCGACGGCGACATCCTGGTCTACCACTACTACGACGACCGCGGCGACGCGCGCCTGGGCATCAACCGGCTGGGTTACGACGGCAGTGCATGGCCGGTGGTGCAGTAGCAGCAACCAATCGAACACGCTGCTGCGCGCTGCACTGGCGCAGCGATCAGGCGATGGATGGTGCAGCGATCCGCCGGTGTTGCCGACTGCAGAACCGCAAGGCCGCCAGGGCTGCCGGGCAGTGCCCGGCAGCCCTGGCGCACACTCAGCGCGCGGCCGCTTCGGGCTTGCGCGCGCGTTTGGCCGGCGCCGGCTTGGTCGCTGTGTCCGGGTATAGATTCAACAGCATCAAGGTGACGCCGTTGGTCCAGCCGAAGCCGTCCTGCAGCGCGTATTCGCCACCGCCGCCGCCGGCCGCATCGGCTTCCAGACCGTATTTTTCGACCAGCTTGTGTTCGCGCGCGAACAGCGCCTGCACCTGGGTGAGGAAGCGCTCGCCGATGGTGCGCGCCAGCGCGTCTTCGCCGTAACGGCGCAGGCCGTCCACCGCCACCCATTGCAGCGGTGCCCAGCCATTGGGCTCGTCCCACTGCTGGCCGGTCTTCACTGCGGTGGTGGCCAGGCCACCGGGGCGCAGCAGGCGCGCACGCACGGTGCTGGCGGTGCGTTTGGCATGCGCGTCGGTCGCCAGGCCGGTGAACAGCGGATACAGCGCCGCGGCCGTGACCTGGTCGCTGAGCTTGCGGGTCTGCCAGTCGTAGTCGGCGTAGTAACCGGCCGCGTTCCACAGGTGCGCATCGATGGCCTGCTTGCGGCGCAGTGCCAGCGCCGCATAGTCCTGCGCGCATTCGGCACCCGGCTGCGCACAGGCCTGGGCCAGGGTGCGCTCCAGGTGATACAGCAGGCTGTTCAGGTCGATCGGCACGATGGCGGTGGTGCGGATGGTGCGCAGGTTCTGCCCATCGGCCAGCCAGCGGCTGGTGTAGTCCCAGCCGCTCTCGGCGCCGGCGCGCAGGTCGCGGTAGACCTCGGCGGCCGGGCGGTCGCCGGCCTCGGCGGCGGTGCGGGTGTCGTGCAGCCAGGCTTCCGGGCGCGGGGTGTCGCGCTCGTCCCAGTAGCGGTTGAGCAGGCTGCCGTCGGCCAGACGCACCACATGGCGCGCGGCCTGGCCAGGCTGCAGGTCTTCGCTGCCCTGCATCCAGTAGGCGTATTCCTTCCGCAGCTGCGGCAGGTAGCGCTGGTAGACCGCTTCGCCTTCCACGCCGGCCTGCAGTTCCACCATGTAGGAGAAGAACGGCGGCTGCGAGCGGCTCAGGTAGTAGCTGCGATTGCCGTTGGGGATATGCCCGTAGGTGTCGATCAGGTAGGCGAAGTTGTCCAGCATCTGGCGGCTGAGCGTGGTCTCGCCGCTCTTCACCAGGCCCAGCATGGTGAAGTAGGAATCCCAGTAATACACCTCGCGGAAGCGCCCGCCCGGCACCACGGATGGATGCGGCAGCGCCAGCAGGCTGCTGTATGGCGGCACGTGGGTCTGGCTGCGCACCAGCTTGGGCCACAGCTCGTCGATGTGTTCGCGCAGCGCGGTGTCCTGGCGGATCGCGTCGGTCTGCACCGGCGGCGACTCTTCGAAATTGGCGTCCACGAACTTGCGCAGGTCGAAACCGGGGTGATCGTACTGCGCCAGATAGTCGGCGTTGATCAGCGCCGGGTCGCGCAGCGGCAGGAAGTCGACGAAGTGCTTCTGGTCGTCGAACAGCTCGCCGCTCTGCACCGCCTGGAACAGTTCCGGGTAGGCCAGGTCGGGCGTGGGCGGTGTGGCCGCCGGTGCGTTGACGACCTGGGTGTCCATGGGCGCGGCGGTCAGCGTGCAGGGGGCCACGAACATGCTCAGCGACAGGCCAAGCAGCGACGTGCAGCACGGGGGCGCGGCAGAACTCATGGCATCTCCAGAACGGGCAGTGACGTGCGGCATGGTAAACGACCGAAGTGGCGGGCGGGGCCGGACGACGGTGTCGGCAGGCGACAGGCTTCGCACGGAGACGACTGGATTCAGCAAGGTGATCCGACGCGGTGCTGCAGGTGGTTGCGCGGGTTGCGTTGCCGATTCAGGCCTATCGGCCCGGATCGAGGCAGCTTGAGCCGTGTGCAGACCGCGTCGGATTGCCGACATTGCTGCAAGATGCGCGCCACAGCGCGCGGCGGGCGGCACTGCCTGTGCACGGCAGCCGGCGGACGTGGGAACGGCCCGCAGCAGTTCGGCCTTGCTCGCCTGACCAATTGCAGCGCCGCGTGGACGCGCCCGGCGGCACGCCGGATAAAGCCAGATGGCGTGCCGTCCTCGCGCGTCAGCCTTGGTGCTCCCGATCGGTCTGCAACAAACGCTGCAGCTGCAGCGCGTTGGGCACCGCCAGCCCGGCGGCGGTATTGTCGAAGATCACCCAGCGTTCTGCCTGCGGGTGCGCTGCGTCCTGCGCTGCGTTGCGCACCGCGTCGGCCAGTGTCTGCAGCGCACTGTCGTCGTAGCTGCTGTAGTAGATGCGCGGTGCGCCATGCCAGCGCCAGTACTGCGGGCCGGCTGTCGCACCCGGTGTGGCGGCGTCCGGCACCGGCGCCGGATCGGCGGCGCAGCGTGCGATGCGGTGGCGTGCCAGCAGCGTCTGTGCCTGCGGGAGAAACCAGCTGGCATGGCGCGGTTCGCAGACCACGCCGCCGTCCCAGCGCCGCCGCAGCATGGCGAAAAACCTGGCCGCCACCGGCGCATCGAACACAGCGCTGGGCGGCAGTTGCAGCAGCAGGCAGCCCAGTCGCGTACCCAGCGCACCGGCCTGGGCGAGGAAGGCATCCAGCAACGGACCCACACCCTGCAGGCGTGCATCGTGGCTGATGCTGCGCGGCAGCTTGACCGAAAAGCGGAAATCCTCCGGCACGCTCTCGGCCCAGCGTGCATAGGTACTGGCACGGTGCGGACGATGGAACGAGGAGTTGATCTCCACTGCATCAAAACGTGTGGCATAGCGCTGCAGGACGCTGGCACCATCACCGAATGCGGCACGGTCGGCGGCCGGAATCGACCAGCCTGCGCAGCCACAGCGCATGCGCGGCAGGGCGATGGATGAACGAGCCTGCATGAGGTGTACGCAAGATCGGGTGGGCAGCACTCTATGCATGCGCGCATGTCAGCGTTGCGTGTGCACTGCGCTCACGGCCGACTCACCGACGACTTCGATACTGGGCGCATGCCTGAAGGTCCTTCCCTTGTCATCCTGCGCGAGCAGACCGAAGCGTTTGTCGGCCGCAAGATCCTGCGCGTGTCCGGCAACAGCAAGCAGGACATCGCGCGGCTGGAGCAGCAGAAGGTGCTGGCGCTACGCAGCTGGGGCAAGCACTTCCTGATCGAGTGCGCGCAGTTCAGCGTGCGCATCCACTTTTTGTTGTTCGGCAGTTATCGCATCGACGAGGACAAGCCGAATGCGGTGCCGCGTCTGCGCCTGGAGTTTTCCAAGGGCCAGCGGTTGAATTTCTACGCCTGCTCGGTGCAGTTCATCGAGCGCCCGCTGGACGAGGTCTACGACTGGACCGCAGATGTCATGAACCCGCTCTGGGATGGCGCGCAGGCACGGCGCAAGTTGCGCGCCGCACCCGGCATGTTGGCCGCCGATGCGTTGCTGGACCAGACCATCTTTGCCGGCGTCGGCAATATCATCAAGAACGAAGTGCTGCATCGCATCCGTGTGCATCCGGAAAGCACGTTGGGCGCATTGCCGGCGCGCAAGCTCGGCGAACTGGTTACCCAGGCGCGCGCGTACAGCTTCGACTTCTACAGCTGGAAAAAGGCCTTCGTGCTGAAGAAGCATTATCAGGTGCATACCAAAACCAGCTGCCCGCGCGACGGCGCGCCGCTGCAGTATCGAAAGCACCTGGGCAAGGCCGGGCGGCGGGCGTTTTTCTGCGAGGTCTGCCAGCGGCTGTACCGTCCGGAGGATGACTGAGCATGTGCGGCCCGCACCCTGGCCAGTCGGCATCGACCGGATGTAGGGCGAACGACCGCCGCCACAGCCTGCAGGATCCATGCCGCCGGGGCAGGGCAGCGCCTGTCGGCAAGCAGCGGGCGTCGGCCGCCACGCTCGCTAATGTGAATGGCGGCTGGCGCCTGCGGCCCAGACAACGAATTTCAAACGCGCGCAAACGCCACGCCCGCTAGATTTGCGCGTCCTGCACCGGGTTCACGGTGCGGCGTGCGCATCTCTCATCTCATCGGTCTCCCGCATTGTGATTACCCGCAGGAAGGAAACGGTTGTCCCGCATGTCGCCGCTGTCGCATGCACGGGCGCCATCCTGTTCTTTCTTGCCTGCCTGTTGCTGTATATGCCGCCGCCACGCGACACGGTGCGACACGACGACAGTTTGCAGGTGTATTTCGTGCCGCGTCCGCAGTTGACGCTGCCGGCGCCGATGACACCGCCGCAGCAACGCGACTCCACACCGCGCGCGGCTCCTGCCGCGGCCTCATCCGCGCGCAGTGCGCCACCGCCGACACGTACCCCACCGCCGCAGCGGCAGGTGGCCGCCGCCAACGCGCCCGCTGGCGAATCGATGGCGGCCCAGCTCTACACCCGCGAAGGCCGCTTGCGCATGCCGCGCGATGCGCAGGTCGACCCGCTGGCGCAGGCCGGCGCCGCGGTGCCGCCGGGCATGGCCGACGAACGCGCGCAGGCCAAGGCGCGCAATGTGATGGAACGGGTCAATCCGGTGCAGTACCAGGACACGCGCTTTGCCAAGGACTGGAAGAGCGACGGCACGCTGGGCGATGTGGCGATGCAGGAAATGAA
Organism: Xanthomonas arboricola pv. juglandis; assembly: GCF_001013475.1. GTDB lineage: Bacteria > Pseudomonadota > Gammaproteobacteria > Xanthomonadales > Xanthomonadaceae > Xanthomonas > Xanthomonas arboricola. Next base: position 922,878 of record NZ_JZEF01000002.1, read on the forward strand.
TCGCGGCATGAAGAAATTCAACGACATGCTCAACGGGCCGCAGACGCAGGTGGCCAAGGCGCGACCACCGCCGGATGTGCGCTTCAACCCCGCGCTGGCCGGCAATCAGGCCGAGGTGGGCAGCGAGGCGACCGGCGATGCCTACAAGGCCGCGCCGATCGCGCACGAGACGCCGCCCGATCTCAAGGGAGAAGCCAGCCGCCGCATCCGCGAGGCGTTGGCCGCGCTGGAGCAACGCAGCGCGCGTTGCGATGCATCCAAACGCAAATCCCTGTTGTCGCCGGTGCGCACGCACCTGGGCGATCTGGAGCGTGCCGAGCATGCCTTGAACAACGGCGCCGACCCGGTGATGGCCGCACAGATGCTGCCGCGCCAGGCCGACAGCGCCTACGATCTGGCCCGCCGCGCGCTGTGGTACGCGGACCGCCAGTTGAAGCAGTGTGCGATCGGGTGAGTGGGTCAGTGAATGCGGTTGGGTGCAGCTGACCAGGAATGGCGGGCAACCCCGCTCTAAAGCTGTCTCGATGGCGGCAACGCATCGGTCACACTCGCAGCGTTGACGCGTGACGGCGAGTGAGTCGATTGCGCGGTGCCCTCACCGCTCGCGGGACCCGCCGTGAGTCCGTCCAAGGAGGCTCCTTGGCGGCATGCATGCCGCCAAGGGTCGCGCAACCGGCAAGGACACCGCATTAGAAAGTTGGTCGGCGGCCAGGTGAAAACCTGATTGCTGCTCGGCTTGCGATGGGAAGATTTTTGGCCGCACGACGATCCGAACAACGCGGATCAAGCACTGCTCTTACCGTGCACACCGACCATCTCGCCTGGTCCTTGCCCGCTCACCGTCGCGGGACCTTACGCGGCATGGATGCCGCGTAAGCGCCCACAAGGATGTACTTGCGGCGTGTCCTGCGATGGTGGGTGGGCAAGGACCCTGCAGCCAAACCGCAGATCCGCAGCTCTGCACCCGACTCACCCACACCGCTCAATCACCTGGTCGCCGCGCGAAGTGGAAGTGGACGAGCGGCGCTGCGCGCCACCTTCTCCCGGAGAAGCGAAGCGTCCCGACAGGAATTGGAGAAGTAAGGCAGCTTCGTCAGATATCGGGACTAAAATCCCCTCCCGCCGGGGCGAGAAGGCACGGCTTTCGCGGCAAGGGCGCGTGCGCCTTGGAACGCCCGCGACGCAAGCGCGGTTGGAGGCGCGCAGCGGGAGTTGTGAGGGCACATCTATGAAGCGGCAGATCAGCCGGCAGCCGGACTGTCGCCCCGCGCTACATCAGGCGCTGAGGCCGTCCCGCGCCAGACTCTGGCGGTAACGGTCTTTCTCCGCACTCAGTGCGACTTCCGCGCGCAGGAACACCTGCCCGATCGGCTCGTCGCCACGGGTTGCCTGCGCCTGGCCGATCAGCACCGTCAGCCCGTGCGCATGCTGCTGCTGGGCGATGTCGCGCAGGCGCTGCAGTTTCTGTTCGGCATTGGGATCGCGCAGCACGGCGATGAATTCGGCGCTGTCGGTCACGCGGTCCACACTGTCGCCGTTGGCTTGCGCCTGTGCGGCCAGGGCCTGGTCGAGCTGTTGCAAGGCGCGGCCCAGGAGCCGCTCGCTCTGTTTTTCGGCCAGCGCGGCCAGTTCCTGCACTTCCAGAATCACCAGGTAATAACCGGTGTCGGCCGCCGCCGGGGCGGCAACCGGTGCCACCGGCTGCAGGATCGCCTCGCGCTCAAGCTGCAACTCGCGCTTGCGCTCGTCCAGCAGGCGCATGGTGACGCGTGCCAATGCCTGCAGCCCGGTGCGTTGAATGTCGGTGAGCGTGCGCGGCTCGGTGTCGAGCACGCAGACGGTGCCCAATGCCACGCCGTCGGAGGTGACCAGCGGCATGCCGGCATAGAAGCGCGCGCCGGTCTCGCCGGTGACCACCGAGACATCGGCAAAGCGGCTGTCCTGGGTGAGGTCGCGCACTTCCATCAATTGCTCGGGACTGCGGATGGCGTGATCGCACACTGCCTGGCTGCGGTCGGTCTGCTGCATGCCCAGGCCGAGCTGGGCCTTGAACCACTGGCGGTCGCGATCGACCAGCGACATCAGTGCGATTGGTGTGTTGCACAGCGAGGCCGCCACCTGCACCACGTCCTGGTAGGTGTCCTCGGGCAGGCTGTCGACGATGCGATAGCCGTCCAGGACCTGTTGGCGGGAGGCTTCGTCAGCCAGGGGCATTTGCTTCATCGAATAAGCCAGGCAAGCGCGAGCGAGAAAGATGTAACGATACCGGCACCGCCGATAACGCGGCGTGGATTTGCCATGCGCCCGAGCACGGCCTGCAGGGCGGATTCAGATCCGCATCCCCGTCGTGCTGCGCAGGCTAGGGGGATATGGAGCCGGCGGACTGAAGCGCCGGCGCGAGATTTCAAACCCGAGTGCGATGCCTGCGCATTGCACGCAGGAACCGGGGAGTCATACGCACACGCACCATCGCGTACCGCGCATGTGGAAACGGCGCGGCTCGAAAGCCACGCCGTCGGTGTGCGACTGATCAGCCTCAGCGCTTGACCGGTTTGCCGTCCACGTCCAGCACCTGCACCTCACCCAGCTTGAGCGCACGCACCGGGGCTTCGATCTTCTTCAGGTCGCCCACGATCACCCAGGTCATCGCGTTGGGCGCGATGATTTCCTTGATGGCCTTCTGCGCGGCCGGCTGGTCGATCGCTTCCAGGCGCGGCTTGAGCGTCTGCACGTAATCGTCGGGGCGGTCGAACTGCACGATGCCTTCGATCGCACCCAGCACCGCGCCGGTGGTTTCGAAGCTGCCGGGCAGGGCGCGGATGCGCTGGTTCTTGATCTTCTCGATCTCGTCGGTGGTCAGCGGCTTGTCGCCGATGATCGCGGTGGCTTCCTTGAGGATCTCGTTGGCCGACTCGGCGGTCTTGTCGGTCTGCACCGGCGCGGAGAACATGTACGGCCGCTGGCCCTGCGCATCCAGCATGCGGGTACCGGCACCGTAGGCCCAGCGCTTGTTCTCGCGCAGGTTCATGTTCAGGCGTGAGGTGAAGGTGCCGCCGAAGGCGCCATTGGCCACGCCGATCGCCAGGTTGTCCGGCGCCTTGGTGGACGGTGCGAGCAGGCCGGCCAGAATCACCGACTGCGGCGCATCCGGGCGGTTGATCAGGTACACGCGCGGCTTGGGCTGCGCGGCGACCTGGACCAGGTTCTTCTTCGGCAACGGCGTGGCAGGTGCCTTCCAGTCGCCGAAGGCGGCATCGAGCTGCGGGATGATCTGCGCCAGCGTGGTGTCGCCGGCCACCAGGATGCGCAGGTTGTCCGGACGCAGCCACTGGCGGTGGAAGGCCTGCAGGTCCTGGGCGTTGAGGCTCTTGATCGCCGCCTCGGTGCCGCTGCCGGTGAGCGGGATGCCGTAGGGGTGGTTCTGGCCGAACAGCAACGGCGGCAGCGCACGCAGCGCCAGGCTGTTGGGCTGGGTCTTTTCCTGCGCAATGCCGGCCAGCCACTGGCCGCGGATGCGCTCGATGTCGGCAGCCTTGAAGGCCGGGTTGCGCACGATGTCGGAGAACAGCTGCAGCGACGGCTGCAGCTGGTCGTTGAGCGCATCCAGCGAGGCGCTGCAGCTGTCCAGATCGCAGCCGACCGCCGTGATCGCGCCCAGGCGCTGGCGACGCTGCGCCACTTCCACCGAATCCAGCGCGGCGGTGCTCTCGTTCATCAGCGCGGCGCTGAAGCTGGCGGTCCCGAGCTTGTTGCCCTGGTCGGCCGCATACCCGGCATCGAACAGCAGCTCCACCTGGGTGACCGGGATGGTGTGGCGCTCGGCCAGGATCACCTCGACGCCGTTCTTCAACTTGCCGCGCTGCAGCTGCGGGAAGCTCAGGTCGGGGAACTGGCTGGTCTGCGGCACGCCCTTGCTGCGGTCCAGCGTGGAGGCGGTGGTTTTGTACTTGCCGGCGGCCGGCAGCCTGGGCGCCGGCTTGCCGGGTTCTTCGCCACGCGCGACCACTGCCTTGTCTTCGGCGGCGGGGTCGAAATCCTTGCCGGCCGGCAGCACGGTGAGCAGATAGTCGCCCTTGCCGAACCAGGTGGCGGCGGTCTGCTTGACGCTGTCCACGGTGGCGGCCTGGCCGCGCTGCAGATCCTGCTTGTAGGCGCCCGGGTCGCCGCGGTAGACCTGGCCCTCGGCCAGGATCACCGCCTTGCCACCAAAGCCGCCGACCTTTTCCAGCCCGCGCACGAAGCCGGCGCGGTAGGCCACCTGCGCGCGCTGCAGCTCGTCGGCGGTCGGGCCCTGGGCGATGAACTTCTTGAGCTCCTCGTCGATGATCGCCTCGACCTTGGCCGGGTCCACGCCGTCCTTCACGTCGGCCTGGATCTGCACCTGGCTGGACAGCGCGAACGGCTGGATCGCCGCCGACACGTCATCGACCAGATTGTCCTGGTAGACCAGGCGCTGATACAGCCGCGAGGTCTTGCCGCCGCCGAGCACGGTGGTGGCCAGGTCCAGCTGGATCGCTGCATCGCTGCCCAGCTGCGGCGCGGCCCAGGTGCGGTAGATGCGCGGCTGCGAGACGTGGTCGTGCTGCACGCCACGCTTCTGCGCGGCCAGCGGGGTCACCCACGGCTGCTGGCGCGCCACCGGCTTGCCGGACGGGATGTCGCCGAAATACTGCAGCGCCTTGGCACGCGCCTGCGCCACGGTGATGTCGCCGGCCAGCACCAGGGTGGTGTTGGCGGCGCCGTAGTTGTCGTTGAACCACTGTTTGACGTCGGCCAGCGAGGCCGCGTCCAGATCTTCCATCGAGCCGATGGTGTCGTGCTGGTACGGGTGGTTGGCCGGGAACAGGTTGGACAGGATGTTCTGGTCCACGCGGCCATAGGGGCGGTTTTCGCCCTGGCGCTTCTCGTTCTGTACCACGCCGCGCTGGGTGTCGAGTTCTTCCTGGCCGATCGCACCGAGCAGGTGGCCCATGCGGTCCGATTCCAGCCACAGCGCGGTGTCCAGCGCGGTGGTCGGCACGGTCTCGAAATAGTTGGTGCGGTCGAACCAGGTGGTGCCGTTCATGTCGGTGGTGCCGACCTTTTCCAGCGGCGCGAAGAAGCTGCCCTTGTTGTTCTCCGAGCCGGAAAACATCAGGTGCTCGAACAGGTGCGCAAAGCCGGTCTTGCCGGCCGGTTCGTCGCCGGAACCGATGTGGTACCAGATGCTCACCGCCACCACCGGCGCCTTATGGTCCTCGTGCACCACCACGGTCAGGCCGTTGGGCAGGGTGAAGCGGGTGTAGCCGATCTCGGGAATGGCACTGCTGGCCGCGGGCTTGGACAGGCTGGCCGGGGCGGCAGCGACGGCGGGAGCAACGGTACCGGCAGCGACGCCGAGCACACCGGCGATCAACAGGGACAGCGGACGCAGCATGTGACACTCCAGAGCAGGACAATCGGCCGAGGGTAGTGGCTGCCTGTCGGCGTCGCAAATGCTGTCCGGCAGGGGGGGGATGTGCGACTACCGGCAGGATGGCGCGCGACGGGACGCCCGGGCCGGCGCTGGTCAGGGCGCAGCAACCGCAACATGTCCCCCCCCAGCGCGTCGGAGGTGGTTCCCATCCGGCACGGGCGTGATGGCGTGGCGGGTGCAGATGGCCGGTGTGCGGTGTGCACCACGCCCGGTGGGGCGATCGATTGCGCAGGCCCGGCACGTGCCCGGTCGTGTTTGGATCCTTCCAACATCCCGATGCCGGCAGATCGGGGGGGCGGGCTCGGCACCGGCACGCTGACCATCAGCAAGCAGGCCCGGCCGCACGCGCTCAAGTTGATCATCGCCTCGCCGTTACCTGGGGCGACCTACCTTGCCCAGACGTTGCCCGCCGATCACGCTATGACCCTTCTGTTGCCGCCCGTGCCGATTCCTGCCGACGACGCCCTGCGTGTGGAGGCGGTGCGTCGGTTGGGGGTGCTGGATACCGAGCCGGAGGCCGAATTCGACGACATCGCCTGGCTGGCCGCCAACATCACCGGCGCCCCGATGGCGCTGGTGTCCCTGCTGGACGCCGACCGCCAGTGGTTCAAGGCGCGTTGCGGCACCGATCTGGAAGGCACCCCGCGCAGCGCGTCGTTCTGCTCGTATGCGGTGATGGGGACCGAGCTGCTGGAGATCCCCGACGCCGAGGCCGACCCGCGCTTCGCGCTCAACCCGCTGGTCACTGCCGCGCCGGGCATCCGCTCGTATGTGGGCGTGCCGCTGGTCGGCCGCGAAGGCTATGCCTACGGCACCTTGTGCACGCTCAGCACCCGCTCGCGCGTGCTCGACGAGAACCAGAAGCAAGGCCTGATCCGTCTGGCGCGCCAGGCCGTCAGTCAACTGGAGGCGCGTCGCGACCGGCTGGCCGCGCAGGCGCAGCGGCAGACCCTGAGCCGTTTGCTGGAGGCCATGCCCGACGGCGTGGTGTCCTGCGACAGCGACGGGCTGCTGCATGAATTCAACCACGCTGCCCGGCAATGGCACGGCACCGATCCGCGCCTGTTGCCGCCGACGCAATGGGCGCAGCACTTCGATCTCTACAACGCCGACGGCAGTGCGCTGCTGCCCACCGAGGCCATCCCGCTGGTGCGCGCCTGGGCCGGCGAGCATGTGCGCAATGCCGAGATGGTGATCCGCGCCACCGGCCAGCCGGCACGCAGCGTGCTGTGCAATGCAGACCCGGTGGTCAGCGATCAGGGCGCGGCATTGGGTGCGGTATGCGTGATGCACGACATCACCCAGCTGCGCGATGCCTCGGCTGCGCTGGCGGGCGAGCGCGCACGCCTGCAGTCGCTGGTGGACGCCTCGCAGGATGTGGCGATCATCGCGTTCGATCCGAACGGGCGCATCAAATTGTTCAATCCCGGCGCCGAGCGCCTGCTCGGCTACACGGCGGACGAGGTGCTGGGCAGCTGCCCGGCGCAGTTCCATCTGCCGGCCGAGCTGGAGCGGCACATGGCCACGCTGGCGTTGTCGCCGCCGTCGTATCTCAAGCTGGCCGCCGCTGCCGCAGGCGACCTGCTCGAAGAAGAACTCTGGACCCTGGTGCGCAAGGACGGCGGACTGCGGCGCGTACGGCTGTGCTTCAACATCATCCACGACGCGCAGCAGGGGGTGTCCGGCTACCTGGCAATGGCCATCGACGTCACCGCCGAGCTGCAGGCGCAGGCCGCCGCGCAGCTGGCGGCCGAGCACTTCCGCGGTGCGTTCGAAACCGCCCCGCAGGGCATGGCGATCGTCTCGCTGGATGGCGACTGGCGCGACGTTAACCCGTCGCTGTGCAGCATCCTGGGATATCCGCGCGAGCAGCTGTTGCGGACCACCTTCCAGACCATCACCCATCCGGACGATCTGGACATGGACCTGCGCCTGGTGCAGGAACTGATCGACGGCAAACGCGACAGTTACAGCCTGGCCAAGCGCTACATCAGCCAGCAGGGTGCGGTGATCTGGGCGCAGCTGTCGGTGTCGCTGGTGCATTTCGTCTCGCAGATCCAGGACGTCACCGAACGCCATGTCGCCGCCGAACGCCTGGCCGAAAGCGAAGCGCGGCTGCGTGCGATCAGCGATGCCACCCCCACCCTGGTGGGGCACTACGATGCCGCGCAGCGCTGCCTGTTCGCCAACCAGGCGCATCGCGACTGGCTCGGCGTGGAGCCGGCCAGTCTGGTCGGCTGCGCGATCACCCAGGTGCTGGGCGAAGAGCTCGGTGCGGAGGCGCGCGCTGCGCTGGCGCAGGTGAGCGCCGGGCAGCGCGCCCACTTCGAACACGTCCTGCGTGGCGGCGCGACACCGCGCGATGTGGAAATCACCCTGGTGCCGGAAATGCAGGGCGCAGCGACGCAGGCGCAGGGATTCTTCCTGATGGCGCAGGATGTCACCGCGCACAAGACCCTGCATCGGCTGATGCACGAGCGCGCGACCCGCGACGCACTGACCGGCCTGCCCAATCGCCACGCCTGGTCCGAGGCGCTGCAGGTTGCGGTGACCCAGGCGCAACAGCAGCGGTGCGCGGTCGCGGTGATGTTCCTGGATCTGGACGGCTTCAAACGCATCAACGACGTCCACGGCCACCGCGCCGGCGACGCGGTGCTGGTCGCCTTCGGCCGCTGCCTGCAGCAGGCGGCCGAAGGCCGCTATCTGGTGGCGCGCCTGGCCGGCGACGAATTCGTGGTGTTGCTGGACAACCTGCAGGATCCGCAGACCGAATGCGCCGCCGTGGCAGACCGGATCCGCGCCGCATCGGCGGCGGGTGCCGTGTTCGGTGAGCAACATCTGCCGATTCGGTCCAGCATCGGCGTCGCCTGGCAACACGGCCAGCAGGCCGACGCTGCCAGCCTGATGCACGCGGCAGACGAAGCGATGTACGCCGTCAAACGCGCCCGCCACGGCAACGACAGCGCCGGCCGCGACGCCACGCGCTGACGCAGCGCATGCAGCAACACGCCCTTCTCCCAACAGGAGAAGGCACCCGCAGGGCGAGCGAGGCTAAGACTTACCCATAATCCCGCGTCAATCAGAGCACTCCCTTCTCCCCCCGGGAGACGGTGCCCGCAGGGCGGATGAGGGTACGGCTTACCCAGAAACCCGCGTCAATCGCATCGATGATGTTCACCACCCGCGATGTTGAAGCCTATTATCTCGGTCGTCTGGAGAGGTGATGCAGGGGTATGGATGCATCGATTGCAGAGCGATGATCTGCGGCTTGGCTGCACGGCCCTTGCCCGCCCACCATCGCAGGACACGCCGCAAGTACGTCCGTGTAGGCTCTTACGCGGCATCCATGCCGCATAAGGTCCCGCGACGGTAGGCGGGCAAGGACCCATCGGGATAGTCGGTGTGCATGGTTGTGTACCGTGTGCCTTGCACGGTTGTCCGATGAACTGCGGTCTGATCAGCCTCTTTTGATCCGATGACGCGCTTGTTCTGATGCAGATGCGGCTTTCAGGGCATCCTTCCCCGGACCGCCGCTTCGCGCCCCCAGCCCGCGTTTGCGCCACGCGCGCCAGTGGTGCGTAAGCGGTGTCTTCTCGCCCCGCAGATAGAGGGGCTCTGCATCCATCAAGCCGCCTGCACCACCGAGCGCCGTTGCGTCAGCGCAGCACGCTGCGGCACCAACCGGAACACTGCCACTGCGCGGGTCAGATCCGCCGCCTGGTCTTCCATGCTGCGTGCCGCAGCGGTGGCTTCTTCCACCAGCGCCGCGTTCTGTTGGGTCATTTCATCCAGCTGCATCACCGTGGTGCTGACCTGCTCGATACCGGCGCTTTGCTCGGTGCTGGCGGCGGTGATCTCGGCCATGATGTCGGTCACCCGCTGCACCGAGCTGACCACCTCGGTCATCGTGCTGCCGGCCTGTTGCACCAGGTCCGAGCCCTGCGCCACTTTTTCCACCGAATCGGAGATCAGCTGCTTGATCTCCTTGGCCGCGCCGGCCGAACGCTGCGCCAGCGCGCGCACTTCGGTGGCCACCACCGCAAATCCGCGGCCCTGCTCGCCGGCGCGTGCCGCTTCCACCGCCGCGTTCAGGGCCAGGATGTTGGTCTGGAACGCGATGCCGTCGATCACTCCGATGATGTCGGAAATCCGTGCCGACGATTGCGTGATCGCCTGCATGGTGCTGACCACTTCCTGCACCACGCGGCCGCCGCTTTCGGCCACTTCGCCGGTGCCCTTGACCAGCTGATTGGCCTGGCGCGCGTTGTCGGCGTTCTGGCGCACGGTGGAGGTGAGTTCTTCCATCGAGGCGGCGGTTTCTTCCAGGTTCGCCGCCTGGTGCTTGGTGCGTGTGGACAGGTCGGCATTGCCGCTGGCGATCTCGCCGGCGGCGGTGTTGATCATCTCGGCCGAGTGCTGGATGCCCTGCACGATGGTGGTCAGCTGGATCGCCGTGCGGTTGGCCGCATTGGCCAGGCGGCCGAATGCGCCCTCGTAATGCGATTCCACCCGCTGCGACAGATCGCCATCGGCAATCGCGGCCATGATGCGGCCGACGTCGTCCAGGCCTGCATCGGCCTGCTGCATCAGGCGGTTCAATGCCTGCACCATTTCGGCGAATGCGAACTGGTAGCGCGACTGCTCGCCACGTGCGGAGAAGTCGCCGCGTGCGGCCGCATCGGCCAGGCGCGCGATATCGCTGTTGATCGCCGACAGGTTGCTCTTCACCGTATCCAGCGCTTCGTGCAGCGCCGCGCGCTGGCCGGGCAGGCGACGCATGTCGCGGCGCAGATCGCCGCGGCCGTACTCGCCCATCAGGTCCATCGCCTCGTTGATGGCATCCAGATGCTCGAACACCACCGTGTTCACGCCATGCGCCAGGGTGCCGTAATCGCCGGGGAAATCCTCCGGAATGCGGTGCGCGATGTTCTCGCCCTGCTGCAGGCGGATCATGGTCTGCATCTCGCCGTTGAAGCGCTGCAACTGGGTCTGCATCTGCTGCATGCTGTGCATCAGCTGGCCGGTTTCGTCGCGCGACTCCACCCGGACATCGTTGTCGAAGCGGCCCGAGGCGATCGCCTCCGCGGTACGCGATGCTGCCCGCAGCGGTGCCGCCATCGCCGAGGCGATCAACCAGCACAGGCCGATCACCATCGCCACCAAGGCGCCGCCGATCAGGGTCAAGGTGCGGGTGAAGCCCCAGGCCTGCACCTGGATGTCTTCGGCGTACACGCCCATCACCAATACCCAGTTCCAGGCCGGAAAGGTCTTGGCGTAGCTGATCTTGGGCAGCTGCTCCTGCTTGCCCGGTTTGGGCGCGTCGTAATAACTGAAGCCGTCGCCGCGCTCGATCGCCGTCTTGATGTCGCGATAGACGTACTGCCCGGCATCGCTCTTGTAGTCGCTCATGTCGGTGCCGACGGCGCGCTTGGGATGCATCAGGATGCGCATCTGCGGGTCGACGATGAAGAAGTAATCCACCCCGTCGTTGGTGCGCATGTCGGCCAGCGTGGTGCGTGCAGCTTCCTTGGCCTGCTCGACCGTCAGTTCGCCGGCCTTGGCCTTGTCTGCGTAGTGCTGCATCACGGTCAGGCCCATCTCCACCTCTGTCTTGACGCTCAGCTTGCGCGCCTCGATCAGGTCCAGGTATTGCAGGCGGGCCGCGGCCACTGCCAGCAGGATCACACCTACCGTCAACAAGCTGCACAACAGCACGAACTTGCGGGTGAGCGGGAGATTGGCAACGTGACGACGCAACAGGGAGACAACAGGCATGGCAACGGCATCCAGAACGCGCGCAGGGCGCTATGTCATGAATAGCGGCTGATTCACATGCGGGTTGAATGCTAATTGCGGCAGCGTCCGCTTGCGACAGCTGCAATGTAGGAGCGCCCCCGGGCGCGATGGGGCGTTATCGATAACGCTTCATCGCGCCCGGGGGCGCTCCTACAAGGTCATGGGCATCGATCCAGCGATCGATGGGTGACGCGACGTTGGTGATTTGCAGACTGTCGGCAGCTTGCGAGGTAATGGCGGACACGCACTGCGTGCCCGCCGTATTGCATCAGCCTGCCGCGCAGAAGCCGAATTCGGCCGTCGCACCGGCGGCCAGGGTGCGGTTGAAGTCCACGCCGCTGGCCTTGAGCGTGCTGCCGCTCTGCGACCAGGTGACGTTCCAGGCGTTGTTGACGGTGCCGGTGACCGGTAGCGAGATCGCCCAGGTGCCGCTGGCGGTGCCGGTGTTGGTGACCTGCACGCGATTGCAGTAGCCACCGTTCCACTGGCTGTCCACGCTGACCTTGGTGCTGAAGCTGCCGCTGGGTGTCGGCGTCGGTGTCGGTGTCGGAGTGGGAGTAGGCGTCGGCGTGGTGCTGCTCACCGTGCCCCACAGTGTCCGCAGCAGCACCATCTTGTCTTCGCGCACGCTGGTCCAGTCGTCGCGCAGGATGCCGCCAGTGTCGCCGCTGTTGGGATTCCACGACCAGTAGAAGCCCTCGTTGATGCCCTTGCTGCGCAGGTACTTCACCAGCGCGTCCTGCCAGACCTTGTCGCGTGCGTCGCCTTCGCCGTACTTGCCGCCGAATTCGCCCAGCAGCAGCGCATACGTGCCGGCGAACTGGCCGAAGTGACGGTCCCAGATCGCCGGCATGTTGTTGGGGAAATTGCTGTCGTTGAAGTACGCCTGCGCGTACACGTCCGGCCCGTACACATGCGGCGCCAGCAGCAGCCGGTTGGCCGGAATGTTCAGCGGCGTGCAGGCCAGCGGCTGCAGATTGCCGCCCCAGAAGATGCCGCCGTTGGTCGAGCAGACCGGATTGTCGGTGATGCCTTCCACCGCGATGATCCACTTCGGCGCCACCTCCAGCACCGCGGCCGAGCCACGCTCGGCAGCCTTGTTCCAGTCGGTGGCCGCGTTGCCGGTGCCCCAGGTGGCGGCACCGTGCGGCTCGTTCTTCAGGTCCAGGCCGATCACGCTGGGCACGTTCTTGTAGCGGTTGGCGACAAAGCGCAGATCGTCCAGCCACTGCGCTTCGGAATACGAGCCGGTGTACCAGAGCTCGGAGATGGCGGCGCAATCGGGAGTGTGGTGATCCAGCAGCACATACATGCCGCGCGCGTTGAATTCGTTGATCACCTTGTCCAGGATCTGCAGCGAGCTCAGGCCCTGCAGATCGGCATTGAGGCTGTAATCGATGCTGGTCGGCATCGTGCTGCTGCGCAGGGTGGCCGGGCAGAACGGCAGACGCACGGCGTTGAAGCCAAGGCCCTGCATCTGGTTGATCATGTCCTTCCAGTTGCGTGCCCATAGACCGTGCATGACATGGTTGCCGGTCTCGAAGCCGAACACGTTGACGCCCTTGAGCTGGACCACCTTGCCGCTGTCGTCGACAATCTTGTTGTTGCTGATGGAGTAGCTGAAGGCCGGTGCGGCGGCGAGCGCCAGCGCGGTGGCCAGTGCGAGCGTACTGGCGGTCCTGAAGATGGACATGGTGATCTCCCTAGCGAACCCGGCTCGACACCCGAACCCGGTGAGGGGGGCATCTTGGTCCGCGGCTGCATCGTTTGGCGTGATCCGGACCACAGAAAGGCGCATTGCCGCACGGGTCACACGCAGGCTGCGGGCCGGGTCGCTTTCGCGCACACTATCGCCGCTGTCGCCTGTCCGCAGGCTGTCCTTTCTGTCCCCCGGAGTGTCTTCCAATGTCCTTTATGCGTGCCGAACTGGCGCAATGGCGCGCCTCGCCTGCGCGCGAACTGATGGCCGGTGCGGTCGCTACCTTTGCGCTGATTCCCGAAGTGATCGCCTTTGCGTTCGTGGCAGGCGTCGATCCGCAAGTGGGGTTGTTCGCGTCGTTCGTGATCGGGATTGTCATCGCGTTCTTCGGCGGCCGCCCGGCGATGATTTCCGCTGCGGCCGGGTCGGTGGCCCTGGTGGCCGCACCGCTGGTGGCCGCGCACGGCTTGCCCTATCTGCTGGCGGCCGGGCTGCTGGCCGGTGCGGTGCAGATCCTGTTCGGTCTGTTGCGGCTAAGCGTGCTGATGCGCTTTGTCAGCAGTTCGGTGCGTACCGGCTTCGTCAATGCGCTGGCGGTGCTGATCTTCGCCGCGCAGCTGCCGCATCTGCAGCACGCCAACCTGGCCACCTGGGGCATGTTGGCGTTGGGCCTGCTCATCATCTACGGCCTGCCGCGGCTGCCGTTGCCGGGCGTGTCGGCAATCCCTTCGCCGCTGCTGTGCATCCTGGTGCTGACGGTGCTGGGCTCGGCGTTGCACCTGCCGCTGGAGACGGTGGCCGACCTGGGCAAGCTGCCCAATGCGCTGCCGGTCCTGCAATGGCCGGCGGTGCCGCTGACGCTGGAGACCTTGCGCATCATCGCCCTGCCGGCGCTGGCCATCGCGATGGTGGGGCTGCTCGAATCGCTGATGACCGCACGCGTGGTCGACGAACTCACCGACACCCCGAGCAACAAGAACCGCGAGTGCACCGGGCTGGGTCTGGCCAATACCGCTGCCAGCCTGTTCGGCGGCATTGCCGGCTGCGGCATGATCGGGCAGACCGTGGGCAACGTGAAATACGGCGGGCGGGGCCGTCTCTCCACCCTGTTCGCCGGGGTGTTCCTGCTGATCCTGATGGTGCTGCTCAAGCCGTGGGTCTCGCAGGTGCCGGTGATCGCGTTGGTGGCGATCATGGTGATGGTCTCGGCCGAGACCTTCGACTGGCGTTCGCTGCGCACCGTGGTCACCCATCCGCGCACCTCCAGCGTGGTGATGCTGGCCACCGTGGCGGTGACCCTGGTCACCCGCAACCTGGCTGCCGGGGTGGCGGTGGGCGTGGTATTGAGCGGGGTGTTCTTCACCTTCAAGGTGGCCGGGCTGCTGCAGATCACGCACAGCGACGGCGACGATGGCGCGCGCGCCTATCACGTGCGCGGGCAGGTGTTCTTCGCCTCGGCCGACGTGTTCATCGACGCCTTCGACGCGCGCCAAGTGCCCGGCCGCGCGGTGGTGATCGATATAAGCCGCGCGCATTTCTGGGACATCACCGCGGTGGCGGCGCTGGACAAGGTGGTGCAGCGGCTGCGCCATCATGGGCTGGACGTCCAGGTCAAAGGCCTGAATGCCGGCAGCCGGCGCCTGATGCAGGCGCACGCGCTGGGCGACGATGCGCTGGAGTCCGCACTGCCGTAAGCGCGCCGGTGCGCCGGCCGGTCGTGCGCCTGCACATCCGTGTACGCCGGCTGGCCGTGCGCTGTGCCGGCCGGCGGGCGGACTCAAGTTCGCGCGTTCAGCGCCGATGAACCGGCATCGAGACTGCCGGTAACCCGTCGTGATGCCAGTGCGTTCCAGCCCGAGAGGTGTGCCCGCGTGCCGTGACCGGCGCTGCGGGCCTGCGTCTGCCCGCGGGATGGTGCGGCAATGACCACGGCACCGTTGCTGGAACGCATGGTGGACCTGACCGCCATCCGCGACGCCGATCTGCTCGACCTGAGTCTGCTGCGCACCATGCGCGAGGTCTGCGCGTCCGAGGAACTGTCGTTGCTGCGCATCGCGCCGGATGGCCGCACCATGGCCGAAACGCGGCTGCGCGAGGATGGCCGGCTGTCGCTGACGGTGGCCGACATCCACGACGCGCAGATGCGCGCGCAACTGGCCGACCTGCACGGGCTGGGCGATGTGGTGCAGTTGCAGCAGGACGGCCGCGCGCTGCTGGTGTACCCGATGATGGAGGCACGCGGCATCCGCACCTGCCTGCGCGTGGGCGGCTCGCGCGCACCCGGCGCCGCCGAGCAGGTGATGCTGCAGGGCTTTGCGCGCTTCTTCCAGAATTACCGCAGCTTGCTCGACGATGCCCAGCGCGATGCGTTGACCGGCCTGCGCAACCGCAAGACCTTCGACGATGTGATCCTGCGCCTGTTCGCCGGTGGTGCGGATGCAGCGGCCAGCGAAGGCGTGTGGCTGGGGATCGTGGACATCGATCACTTCAAGCGCGTCAACGACAGCTTCGGTCACCTGTACGGCGACGAGGTGCTGTTGCTGGTTGCGCAGTTGATGCAGCGCTGCTTCCGCCAGGACGATCTGCTGTTCCGCTTCGGCGGCGAGGAGTTCGTGATCGTGTTGCGCGGCGTGGACCGCGACATCGCGGTGAGTCTGTTCGAGCGTTTCCGTATGGCGGTGGCCGAGCAGGTGTTTCCGCAGGTCGGCAAGGTCACGCTCAGTACCGGCATCGTCGAGCTCACCGACGGCCAGTTGATCAGCCAGCTGCTCGACGAGGCCGACAAGGCGCTGTACTGGGCGAAGCAGCACGGCCGCAATCGCACCGAGGTGTACGCCGAACTGGTGGCCAGCGGAAAGATGCAGCAGGTCGCCCAGCAGGTCGGCAGCGTGGATCTGTTCTGAGCGGCAGTGGCGCCGGTCGGCGGCGGCGCTGCGGTTTAGCTCGCAGCAGCATGTAGCAGCATGTAGCAGTTGGACGGCATCCAGCGCATGAGGCGCAAGGTGGATGCCGTGCCAGGTGGTAGCGCCATGTGCTGCGCCGCGCCGCATCGCTAGCTGGCCCTATCGATCAATGCTGCGTCGCTGCCGAGGCACGTCGTGCCAGCGCGACGGCATGCATCGCTCGCTGCCGTGCACACCCGATCAGACCCCGCAGTGGCTACACTCCAGGGCTGTTCGGACACTACCTGGGTGCTGCAGTGAAGCGAGTTGTTACCAAGCGCGTTGTAACGGGAATGCTGGCGATGGCGGTCTCGACCGCACTGATGGCGGCGACGCCGACCTTTGATGGCGCGCGCATCTCGCGCGACGTCAAGGAGCTGGCCTCCGATGCCTACGAAGGGCGTGGTCCGGCCACCGCCGGCGAGGAAAAGACCATCGCCTACCTGAGCAAACAGTTCGCCGACGCCGGCCTGCAGCCGGGCGGCGATCTGACCGACGGCAAGCGTGCCTGGACCCAGGCGGTGCCGCTGCGCCGTGCCGATATCGTCGGCACGCCGACCATCGCCCTGCAGCACGCCGGCAAGCCGCAGGCGCTGACCCAGGGCAAGCAGATCGCCATCCGCGCCGCGCTGGATGGCTCGTCCAAGGTCGACATCGCCAACGCACCGCTGGTGTTCGTCGGCTACGGCGTCAAGGCGCCGGAGCGCGACTGGGACGACTTCAAGGGCGTGGACCTGAAGGGCAAGATCGCGGTGGTGCTGATCAACGACCCGGATTTCGAAACCGGCAAGGGCGCCTTCGACGGCGCCGGCATGACCTACTACGGCCGCTGGACCTACAAGTACGAAGAAGGCGCCCGCCAGGGCGCGCTCGGCGTGCTGGTGGTGCACGAAACCGCGCCCGCCTCCTATGGCTGGGACACCGTGGCCAGCTCCAACACCAACACCATGTTCGACGTGGTGCGCGACAACCCGCGTGCCGCGCATCCCACCCTGGAAGGCTGGATCCAGCGCGACCTGGCCACCGACCTGTTCAAGCAGGCCGGGCTGGATTTCGACGCCTTGAAGAAGCAGGCGCAGACGCGCGGCTTCAAGCCGGTGGAACTCAAGGGCCAGGGGCTGAGCGCCAGCTACCAGGTCAAATCCGACGTGATCACCTCGCACAACGTGGTCGCACGCCTGCAAGGCAGCACGCATCCGGATGAAACGCTGATCTACAGCGCGCACTGGGACCACATCGGCGTCGGCAAGCCGGACGCACGCGGCGACACCATCTTCAACGGCGCGCTGGACAACGCCAGCGGCACCGCCGCGCTGCTGGAGCTGGCGCGCGGCTTTGCCGCCGGCCCCAAGCCGCAGCGCTCGGTGGTGTTCCTGGCGGTCACCGCCGAGGAAAAGGGCTTGCTGGGCTCGGAGTTCTACGCCTCCAAGCCGCTGTATCCGCTGGACACCACGGTGGCGGTGATCAACATGGACGGCATGAGCCCGTTCGTGCCATCGCGCGATTTCGGCATCTACGGCACCGCAAAACTCGAATTGCTCGATCAGCTCAAGACCGTCGCCGGCCAGTGGAAGCTGCGCTACACGCCCGATCCCAAGCCGCAGGCGGGGTACTTCTTCCGCTCGGATCATTTCTCCTTCGCCAAGCGTGGCGTGCCGGCGCTGTCGTATGCGGCCGGGCAGGACTGGGAAGTGGGCGGGGTGGCCGCGGGCAAGGCCGCCTCCGACGACTACACCGCCAAGCGCTATCACCAGCAGGGCGATGAGTGGAAGCCGGACTGGACCTTCGCCGGTGCGGCGCGCGATCTGGGCGTGCTGTACGCGCTGGGCCAGCAGCTGGCCGATTCGCGCCAGTGGCCGAACTGGAACTCCGATTCGGAGTTCCGCGCCACCCGCGACGCCAGCGAGGCTGCGCGCAAGTAACACCGGCCGCTATGGCGGCAGCGCTTCCGTCAGGCGGCGCTGCTGCTGTTCGATGCGGCATGTGCGATGTGCGCATGTGCCGCCTCCGGACAGGGAGGGCGCCAGAGCGGCTGATCTGGCGCCTGGCTGCAGGCCCTTGCCCGCCCACCATCGCAGGACACGCCGCAAGTACGTCCGTGTAGGCTCTTACACGGCATCCATGCCGCGTAAGGTCCCGCGACGGTAGGCGGGCAAGGACAATCGGAGATGGCCGGTGGGCATGGTGCAAGCAATGCGTAATGCATTTAACGACGCGGCTCAACGTCCGATGTCCATCGCTCGACCAACAGCTTTTCACTTGGCCGCCGACCAACGCCCTGGTGCGGTGTCCTTGCCGGCGATTGCAGGCGCAACGCAGCCTTCGTGCACTGCGCCGACGTGGGCCAGGCCCGACATCGCTTATTCCGATACACCATGACGCGCGGCAGAATGCCTCAGATTCGCTCAGTTCCACCGCCGTGATCGCGCGCGCCAACAGGCTGGCGCTGCAACCGATTGCAGGTCTTGGCACATCACTTGCAGTTGTCTGACATGACAGTGCGGTTTGCCGCCCGTGACAGCACGCGCGCCAGACTGCAATCTGTTGGGGTAGCGTTCGGTCGCTGCGGCGTAGTCTGCCGCGCGGTCCTCGTCGGGTGGGGCGAAGACTGCAGCGCGGCCTTCGTTTCCTTTAACGGTCGATTCTTTAAGATGAGCCGCGACGTCATCGTCGCAGCCAGGAGAGCTTGTGCATCGGAGTGGTCTTAGAGCTGCTGATTCTGCGACGTGGTCCCGCACTGCCGGGCTCGCCCGGACTGCGGTGCATGCGGCGACGTCGCCACGCGTAGCGGGGAGGGATCTCCCGCTTCAGCCCACACTGCCGCGATCGTGCGGCGGGCAGCCTTGATGGACGGCACTGTGACTCTTTCCCCCGCACCAACCGATCTTCCCCCCGTTTCCGCCCTCGACGCCGGTCAGCCCACGCTGCCACCGGAAGCGCCGCTGGCCATGCCCGAGCAATCCCTGCGCGAAGGCCGTCTGCAGGTGCCGCACCAGCGCACCGCGCCGGTCGGCATCGGCTTGCGGCGTTTCTATCTGATCGGCGGCACCGTCGCCACCACCGCCGTGGCGGTGTGGGTGATGCTCAGCGTGCTTTGGCCCGATGGCCTCAGCGTGCTGGAAGGCTGCCTGCTCGGCCTGTTCGTGCTGCTGTTTGCCTGGATCGCGATGTCCTTCGCCAGCGCGGTGGCCGGTTTCGTCACCGTGGTGGCGCGCGCCGGACGCAAGCTCGGCATCGACCCGGAGGCGCCGCTGCCGACCCTGCACACGCGCACCGCGTTGCTGATGCCCACCTATAACGAAGACCCGCGCCGGCTGCTGGCCGGCCTGCAGGCGATCTACGAATCGGTGGCCGAAACCGGCCAGCTGGAGCATTTCGACTTCTTCGTGCTCAGCGATACCACCCGCGAACACATCGGTCGTGCCGAAGAACTGGTGTACAGCGAGCTGTGCGACCGCGTCGACGGACACGGGCGCATCTTCTACCGCCGCCGCGCCGACAATGCCGCGCGCAAGGCTGGCAATGTCGCCGACTGGGTGCGCCGTTTCGGCGGCAACTACCCGCAGATGCTGATCCTGGACGCCGACAGCGTGATGACCGGCGACACCATCGTGCGGCTGGTCGCCGGCATGGAAAACAACCCGGACGTGGGCCTGATCCAGACCCTGCCGGCGGTGGTCAACGGGCAGACCCTGTTCGCCCGCATGCAGCAGTTCGGCGGGCGCGTGTACGGGCCGATCATCGCCTTCGGCGTGGCCTGGTGGCATGGCGCCGAGAGCAACTACTGGGGCCACAACGCCATCATCCGCACCCAGGCCTTCGCCGATCACGCCGGCCTGCCGTCGCTGCGCGGGCGCAAGCCGTTCGGCGGGCATGTGCTCAGCCACGACTTCGTCGAGGCGGCGCTGATGCGGCGTGGCGGCTGGGCCATGCACATGGTGCCCTACCTGCAGGGCAGTTATGAGGAAGGCCCGCCCACGCTGACCGACCTGCTGATCCGCGACCGCCGCTGGTGCCAGGGCAACCTGCAGCACGCCAAGGTGGTCGGCGCCAAGGGCCTGCACTGGATCAGCCGCATGCACATGCTGATCGGCATCGGGCATTACTTCACCGCGCCGATGTGGGGCCTGCTGATGCTGATCGGCATCGGCATTCCGCTGGCCGGCGGCGGGATCGATCTGGCCGGCGACCTGCCGTTCTCGCCCGCCCGTTACTGGCATGGCAGCAGCCAGGGCAACGCGATCTGGATCTTCGTCTGCACCATGTTCGTGCTGCTGGCGCCGAAGCTGCTCGGCTACATCGCGCTGCTGCTCAACCCGCGCGAGTTGCGCGCCTGCGGTGGCGCCATCCGCGCGCTGCTGAGCATCCTGCTGGAAACCGTGCTGGCGGCGCTGATGGCGCCGGTGGTGATGTACCTGCAGTCGCGCGGCGTGTTCGAGGTACTGGCCGGCAAGGATTCGGGTTGGGATGCGCAGGTGCGCGACGACGGCAAGCTGTCGTGGCCGGCGCTGTTGCGCAGCTACGGCGGGCTGACCGTGTTCGGCCTGTTCATGGGCGCGGTGGCCTATACGGTGTCGCCATCGCTGGCGGCCTGGATGGCGCCGGTGATCGTGGGCATGGCGGTGTCGATCCCGGTCGTGGCTGTGACCTCGTTGCGCCGCACCGGCCTGGCCCTGCGCCGCGCCGGCATCTTCTGCATTCCCGAAGAGCTCGATCCGCCCAAGGTGCTGGTGCGTGCGGCCGAGCTGCGCCGCGCCGCCGCGCTGGAGCCGTCGCTGATCTGAGCGCGCAGTCGGCGCATGGCGGGATCGGTGCGCGTTGCGACCTCCGCGTCTGTCACGCCAAGCAAAGCGCCCATGACGGGCCCCGAGACCGGTCGACGCATCTGGCTCGGCCGGCCCGTGATCGGTCTGGCCGATGGCGCAAGGCATAATGTCCGGCCCGCAAGCGGAGCTGCACAATGCTGGAAGTGATCGAACGCGAGACCGGACCGAACCCGCAATGGACCGTGCTGTGGCTGCACGGCCTGGGTGCCGATGGCAGCGATTTCGCCCCGATGGTGCCGGAACTGGTGCGCCCGGACTGGCCGGCGCTGCGCTTCGTGTTTCCGCATGCGCCGATCCGCCCGATCACCATCAACAACGGCGTGCGCATGCGCGGCTGGTACGACATCGTCGGCATGGATTTCGCCGCGCGCGCCGACAAGGCCGGCATCGCCGAATCGGTGGCCCAGGTCGAGGCATTGATCGCCCATGAGCAATCCCGCGGCATCGCCCCCGAGCGCATGCTGCTGGCCGGGTTCTCGCAAGGCGGCGCGGTGACCCTGGCGGTCGGACTGCAGCGCAGCGTACCGCTGGCCGGGTTGATCGCCCTGTCCACCTATCTGCCCGAGCCGGCAGCGGCCGCCAGCCAGCTGCAGCCGGCCGCTGCCCGCCAACCCGTGTTCATGGCCCACGGCACCGCCGATCCGGTGATGCCGTTCGGTGCCGGCCAGGCCAGCATGCAGACCCTGCGCACGCTCGGTTTCGAACTGGACTGGCACACCTACCCGATGGGCCACCAGGTCTGCCTGGAAGAGATCGAGGCCTTGCGCACCTGGATGCAGGCGCGCTTCACCGCCGCCTGAGGCCATGGCCCAGCACGCGCCCCAGACCGCCTGGATGCCGGACCTGTGCCGGCTGCCGCGGTTGGGCGCCATGCTGGGCCTGGCCGAACTGGTGGTGCTGGTGGTGACCCTGGTGCCCGACGCCGGCGCCGCGCGCAGCATCACCCTGTCGCGCTTTGTCTCTGCCAGCGGCCTGGCGCTGTGGCTGGCGCTGGCGGTCAGCGTGCTGCTGTGCGTGCTGCGGCCGGCGTTGTCGCGGCTGCCGCCACGGGTGGGCGGGCTGGCCGCGCTGTCGATCGCCGCGGTGGTGGCGATGCTCGGCGCCGGAATCGTGCACGCCCTGTATGCGGCGCTCGACCAGGCCCCGCTCGGTCCCCTGGTCGGCTTCTGGCGCTTCACCCTGGGCAGCGCGGCGACGGTGGTGCTGATCACCGCGCTGGCACTGCGCTACTTCTACGTCAGCGACCGCTGGGAAGCGCAGGTGCAGGCCAATGCGCGTGCCCAGGCCGATGCCTTGCAGGCACGCATCCGCCCGCATTTCCTGTTCAACAGCATGAATCTCATCGCCAGCCTGCTGCGCCGCGACCCGGCGGTGGCCGAGCAGGCGGTGCTGGACCTGTCGGATCTGTTCCGCGCCGCGCTCGGTGCCGGCGAAGGCATGTCCAGCCTGCGCGCCGAATGCGAACTGGCCGAACGCTACCTGGCGATCGAATCGCTGCGCCTGGGCGAGCGCCTGCAGGTGCGCTGGCACCGGCAGGAGCCGTTGCCGTGGGAGCTGCCGATGCCGCGCCTGGTGCTGCAGCCGCTGGTGGAAAACGCCGTGCTGCACGGCGTCTCGCGCATGCCCGAGGGCGGCACGCTGTACCTGTCGCTGCGCCAGCGCGGCAACCAGTTGCAGATCCGTATCGTCAATCCGGCCCCGCAGCCGGGCACCCAGTTGCCGCTGGTGGCCGGGGCCGGGCATGCCCAGGCCAGCATCTCGCACCGGCTGGCGTTCCAGTTCGGTGCCGGTGCACGGATGGCGGCCAGCTGGGCCGAGGGCTACTATGCCTGTGAGATCACATTGCCGCTGTCGTGACGGGGGAGTCGCTGCAGCGAAGGGGGATGTCCATGACGGCCACGCAAGTGCGGGTGCTGATCGCCGATGACGAGCCGCTGGCGCGCGAGCGCCTGCGCCTGCTGCTGGGCGAACATCCGCATGTCGAAGTGATCGGCGAGGCCGAAAACGGCCAGCAGGTGCTGCAGCAGTGCCATCACCTGCATCCGGACCTGGTGTTGCTGGACATCGCCATGCCCGGCGTCGACGGCCTGGAAACCGCGCGCCTGCTGCGCCAGAGCCAGCCGCAGCCGGCGGTGGTGTTCTGCACCGCCTATGACCAGCATGCATTGTCGGCCTTCGATGCCGCCGCGCTGGACTACCTGATGAAACCGGTGCGCCCCGAACGCCTGGCTGCCGCACTGGAAAAGGTGGCCACCTTCCTGGCCGGGCGCGCGCCTAGCGCCACGCCGCCGCCGTTGCGCACGCACCTGTGCGCACGCCTGCGCGGCAGCCTGCGGCTGATCGCCATCGGCGATATCCGCTACCTGCAGGCCGAGGAAAAATACGTCATCGTCCACCACAGCCGTGGCGAGGACCTGATCGAAGAGTCGCTCAAATCGCTGGAAGACGAGTTTGCCGATCGCCTGGTACGCATCCACCGCAACTGCCTGGTCGCGCGCGACGAACTGGTGGAGCTGCGCCGCAGCGGCGATGGTCAGGTGCACGCGGTGCTGCGCAATGTGCCGCACCCGCTGGAAGTGAGCCGCCGCTGCGTGGCCAGCCTGCGCGAGCAATTGCGTTAGGGCGTGACCTGTCACGTGTGGTGAGGGGCGTTGCTCGGTCGCGGCAATGTGCTGCGGGCGCCGGCGTGCGCTCCAGGTAGGAGTTACGCGCCCGGTCCGTGATAATGCCCCGATGACCACGCTCCGCATCGCTACCCGTAAGAGCCCGCTCGCCCTCTGGCAGAGCGAACATGTCGCCGCCGCGCTGCGCCAGCACCACCCCGGGCTGGAGGTCGCGCTGGTGCCGATGAGCACCCGCGGCGACGAGGTGCTGGACCGTTCGCTGGCCGCGATCGGCGGCAAGGGCCTGTTCCTGAAGGAGCTGGAGCTGGCGATGTTGCGCGGCGAGGCCGATTGCGCGGTGCATTCGCTCAAGGATGTGCCGATGGAGCTGGATGCGCCCTTCGTGCTGCCGGCGATCATGGAGCGCGGCGATGCCGCCGATGCATTGGTGTCCAATCTCTATGCCAACCTGCAGGCGCTGCCGCTGGGCGCCCGCGTGGGCACCTCCTCCTTGCGGCGTCAGGCGCAGCTGCGCGCGGCCCGCCCGGATCTGGAGTTGATCGACCTGCGCGGCAACGTCAACACCCGCCTGGCCAAACTCGACAACGGCGGTTACGACGCCATCGTGCTGGCCTGCGCCGGCCTGCAGCGGCTGGGCCTGGATGCGCGCATCACCGCGCGTCTGGACGTCCCGGACTGGTTGCCGGCACCGGCCCAGGGCGCGGTGGCGGTGGAATGCCGTGGCGACGATGCGCGCATCCACGGCCTGCTGGCGGTTCTGGACGCCGGCCGCACGCGCGCCTGCGTGGAAGCGGAGCGGGCGATGAATCGCGCGCTGCACGGCAGCTGCCATGTGCCGGTGGCGGCGTTCGCGCGTTGGGAAGGGCAGGGCCTGTTCCTGCAGGGCATGGTCGGCAGCGCCAGCGATGGACGCCTGATCCACGCCGAGGCGCACGGCAGCGCCGACGACACCGAGGCCCTCGGCCGCCTGGTCGCGCAAGGCCTGTTCGACAAGGGCGCCGCGCAACTGCTGGCCGAGCTGTAACGCGCCGCTGCGTCAACGTGTAACGCGACCGGCATCGACGCCGAGCCAGGCGCAGACTCCAGACCTCGCCGCCAAGCCCGCCCTCACGCAACGCCCGCTCTTCGTAGGAGCGGCCCTGGCCGCGAGAGGCTTTCCCGGGAACGCCCTCGCGGCCAGGGCCGCTCCTACATTTGCGGGTGTTTACTTGAACGTATAGACCAGGTTGACCGTGGTCAGGGTGTCGGTCTTCTTGTCGCCGTCGCTGACCTCGCTGTTGTGGCGCATCTGCCAGGCGGCCTTGAGCGCGAAGTGCGAGTTCATGCTGACCTGCACGCCGAAATCGTTCTGCGCGTAGGTGTTGTATTCGCCCGATTCCACCAGCAGCGTGTTGATCAGGTCGGTGTTGTCAGTGACGGTGTACTTGAGGTCGAACAGCCCGCGCCCGATCAGCCCGGTCTCGTTGCGGTCTTCGTCGCTGTTGTGCGCGCGCCGGATACCTGGGCCGATCTGCGCATCCAGGTAGAAGCGGTCGGCATCGATCAGGCGCGTGCCGTAACCGATACCGAAGGTTGCCAGGCGGTCGTAGGTGGCAAAGTCGTCGTGTTCGTAACGGCCGGTGGCGGTGAGCTGGCGGTGCTCGCCCAACTGCAGCGCGCTGCCGGCGCTGCCGGTGTAGCGCTCGGCAGTGGTCTGGCGCTCGCGCGAGGTGCTGCCGTCGTCGTTGGTATTGGTGTATTCGGAACTGGAGCGCAGCGCGGTGGCATCCAGGCTGTGGATCCAGTCGCCGTCGGTATAGCGCAGGCGGATCCGGCCGTTGAGGCTGTCGGTGGTGCTGTTGCCATGGGCGGCGGCATAGCCGAGCTCGCCACTGCTCCCGCCCCACGGCGACGGCATCACGGCGGCGGCAGGGTCCACCGGGGCCGGTGCGACTGCCTGGGCCCAGACGGTGGGCGTGATCAACAACAGCGGCAGCAGGGCAGACAACGGGGCACGGCGGGACATGGGCGGCTCGCTTTGGAGGACAGGGGGGCGAAAGAGGGTGGAAGCGATTTCATGATAACGGACTGAGCGGCTGCGTCATGAGCAAGTGAATGCTGCGCTTCAGAAGGGGTTCGGGCGTCGGCTTGCGCAACGGCAGCGGATGGCGCATCGCAAGCAGGCCTGGCCTGCGCGCGCTGCAGGCCAGCAGCCATGCCGAACGCGCACAGTGGCGGCGCCGATCCAGGCATGATTGCCGGTGTACAGCGACGCTCACCCTGCCACGCAAAGACTCGGACATAATCGACGCATGGACCGCTACGAACGCATCAACTCCCTGCATCGCTTGCTCAAATCGGCACGCTACCCGGTCACGGTGGCGCGGCTGCAGGATGAGCTGAGCTGTTCCCGCGCAACCGTGTACCGCGACCTGGCGTTTCTGCGCGATGCGCTGATGGCGCCGGTGGAAGGCGACGGCGAATCGGGGTTCCGCTATCTCTCCGGCGAAAGCGACCGCTTCGAACTGCCCGGCCTGTGGCTGAGTTCGGAAGAGCTGCATGCGCTGCTGGCCTCCCAGCAACTGCTGGCGCGCACCGGTGGCGGCGTGTTGTCCTCGATGCTGGCGCCGCTGCAGCAACGCATCGAAGGGCTGCTGGCCGCTCAGGCCGGCGTGTCGCAATGGCCGGTGGACCGGGTGCGAGTGATTCCGCACCGCGGCCGCAAGCTGGACGAAGCCAGCTTCCGCACCGTGGCCTCCGGCGTGCTGGAGCGCAAGCAGCTGAGCTTCGACTACCGCGCCCGTTCCACCGACGAATCGACCAAGCGCACGGTGTCCCCGCAGCGTATCACCCACTACCGCGACAACTGGTACCTGGACGCCTGGGACCACGGCCGCGATGGCGTGCGCAGCTTTGCGGTGGACCGTATTAATCACGCACGCCTGCTCGAGAGCGTGCCGCGCGATGTGCCCGACAGCGAGCTGGATGAGCAGCTGGCGGCCAGCTACGGCATTTTTTCCGGTGCACCCAAGGGCTGGGCCACCATCGTGTTCAGTGCCAAGGCCGCGCGCTGGGTCGCCGACGAGCACTGGCATTCCAAGCAGCAGGGCCGCTTTCTGGCTGATGGCCGTTACGAGCTCAAGGTGCCGTACAGCAACTCGCGCGAACTGCTGATGGACGTGCTGCATTACGGCTCGGACGCGGAAATCGTCGAGCCGGTCTCGCTGCGCGAGCAGGCCAAGGCGCTGCTGTCGCTGGCCTTGAGCAATTACGACTGAGCGTGGCGCGCGGTGCCTGGAGCGGGCTGTCGTGCGGCAGCCGCGTGCGCGCATCCGAAGTAGCCGCCGATACAGCTTAGCGCGCGTCACTGCCGCCAATGGTGGTAACGCGCGTTGCAGCGCAGTTCCTGCTGCAACCGCGCCGGGAGCGTGCAGTTAAAGTTGAAGCGACAAGGTCGCCAGCGACGCATTGCGCCGAATCTTATCGACCGTCGTACCAACCAGCTGATGCCTGTATCAACCGAATCCGGCCGGGCAACCGACCGGCCCGCCCGCCAAGCTCAGCGCTTGTTAGGCACTTCAAACCCCAAACGATCCACCTGCTCGCGCAGCTGCGGCACGCGCTTGAGCTTGTCGGTGTAGATGGAATAGTCGTCGCGCATCTTGTCGACCAGCTTGCGGTACTGGTCGCGGCTCATGTCCGGCTTGCGCGCGAAGATCCAGGCCAGGTCGCGGCCGGGGTAGGAGATCAGCATCCACGAACCGTCCGGTGCGATTTCCAGGATGCGCTGCTTGGCCGGGATGACCTTGTAGAACCATACCCGCCAGTCGCGGTTGCCGCTCTCGGCATCCACCGAGGCGCGCGCGTTGACCTCTTTCTCCGGCTCGCCGAAGCCCTCGCGGTACACATAGCGCACCGCCACCTTGCCGTCTTCGACCAGGGTGTACTCGTCGCGGCTGGTGACGTGGCCGCGCTCGACCGGGTTGGGCATGCGTGCGATCACATACCAGGTGCCCATGATCTTGGACAGGTCGACCGCCGGCTCGCTGGCAGGCGCGTCCTTGGCGGATGCCACGGGCAGGCCGAGGACGAACAGAAAAGCGAGGGCGATCGTAACGGTCAGGCGCATCGCAACATCACAAAGGGGCAGTTGGAGCAGCACACTACCGCATGCAGGGGGCAAGTTCGCGTCAACGGTCGGGTCTGGCGCACGTGGCTGCCTCAAACGTGGCAACCGGGCGCCCGGGACCGGGTGCGGAAGAGGGCGCCATCGGTGGCCTGGCGGTGGTTATCGCGCTGCGGCGTCGGCACCCGGCAAGGCGGTCTCTCCGGTTTTCGCCGCCAGGTCGCAGTCGGTGAGATGGGCGCAGGCAATCCTGCCGGCCTGTCCTGATCCTTCCTGCCACGGAGTGCCGCCATGTCGATTCGTCCTTCCCGTCGTTCCGAACGTCCCGACCCGCGCGTGCTGCGCCCGGTCCGGCAGATCGCCCTGGCCGGCCTGGCCCTGGTGCTGGTCTGGCCGGCCGCGCGCGGCCACAGCGAGTGGATCGGCTGGCTGCCGCTGTGGCTGGTCGGCATGCCGATGCTGGCCTGGTGGAGCCTGCACCGGTTCGCATTGCCGGCCCTGGTGCGGCCAGGTGCGCGGCGCGGCGCACCACGTCGGCGCGGGCCGCAGGCACAACGCCGACGCAGCACTTCGCGTGCGGCGACACAGGCGCGCGCGGCCTGACCTTCGGCAGGGTCGGGCGGCGGAGGGCTATGCTACGTTCACGGCGTTCGTTCTCCCGGAAACATTCATGTCCAAACTCGCCTCGATCTGCCTGGTTGCCGGTCTGATCACCGCTGGCGCCGTCTCTGCAGAGGAAACCGCCGTGTCCAACGATCCCTACGCCTGGCTGGAAGATGTTTCCGGCGCCCAGTCGCTGGACTGGGTCAAGGCCCAGAACGCCAAGACCGAGGCGCGCCTGGCCGCCACGCCGGCCTTCAAGCAGATGGAGACCAGCATCCGCGAAGTGCTGGATTCGGACGCGAAGATTCCCGGCGTGCAGAAGATCGGCGAGTACTACTACAACTTCTGGAAGGACAAGCAGCACGAGCGCGGCCTGTGGCGGCGCACCACGCTGGACGAATACCGCAAGCCGGCGCCCAAGTGGGAAACGGTGCTGGACCTGGATGCGCTCAACAAGGCCGAAGGCGAGAACTGGGTCTGGCACGGCGCCGACTGCCTGCGCCCGGATTACCAGCGCTGCCTGATCGCGCTGTCGCGCGGCGGCGCCGATGCCGACGTCACCCGCGAGTTCGATCTGGCCGGCAAGCAGTGGGTCAAGGACGGCTTCTTCCGCCCCGAATCCAAGGGCGGGCTGGGCTGGATCGACCAGGACACCGTCTACGTGTTCACCGATTTCGGTGCCGGCACGATGACCAGCTCCGGCTATCCGCGCATCGCCAAGCAGTGGAAGCGCGGCACTCCGCTCAGCGCCGCCACGGTGGTGTACGAGGGCAAGCCGACCGACATGTACATCGCCGCGATGCACGACGACACGCCCGGATTCGAGCGCGATTTCGTCAGCCGCACGCTGGCCTTCTACAACGAGGAGCTGTATCTCAAGGGCGCCGACGGCAAGCTGGTCAAGGTGGATGCACCCAACTCGGCCAGCAAGTCGGTCAAGCGGCAATGGCTGACCCTGGAGCTGCGCGAACCCTGGACCGTGGCCGGCAAGACCTACAAGGCCGGCTCGCTGCTGGCGACGCGCTTTGACGACTTCATGGCCGGCAAGCGCAGCTTCGATGTGCTGTTCGAGCCCACCGACAGCACCTCGCTGGCAGGTATCGCCTGGACGCGTTCGCACCTGGTGTTGAACGTGCTGGAAGACGTCAAGAACCGCCTGAGCGTGATCACGCCTGGGCAGGATGGCTGGAAGAAGAGCGCCTTCGTCGGTGCGCCGGCGTTCGGCACCGTCGACGTCAGCGCGGTGGACAGCGACGACAGCGACGCGCTGTGGTTGACCGTTACCGACTACCTGACCCCGACCACCTTGTCGTGGGTGGAGGTGGGCACCGCGCCGCAGCCGCTCAAGGCCATGCCCGCGTTCTTCGATGCCGGCAAGGACAGCATCGAGCAGCACTTTGCCACCAGCAAGGACGGTACCCGCGTGCCGTATTTCCTGGTGCGCCCCAAGGCGTTGAAGCTCGATGGCAGCGCGCCGACCCTGCTGTACGGCTACGGCGGGTTCGAGATTTCGATGACGCCCAATTATTCCGGCGGACTGGGCCGCGCCTGGTTGGAGAAGGGCGGCGTCTACGTGGTGGCCAACATCCGCGGCGGTGGCGAATACGGCCCGCGCTGGCACCAGGCCGCGCTCAAGCAGAACCGCCACAAGGCCTATGAAGACATGGCTGCGGTGGCCAAGGACCTGGTGGCGCGCAAGATCACCTCGACCAGGCATCTGGGCGTGCAGGGCGGCAGCAATGGCGGGCTGATGACCGGCAACATGCTCACCCAGTATCCGGAACTGTTCGGTGCGGTGGTGGTGCAGGTGCCATTGCTGGACATGAAGCGCTACAGCCATCTGCTGGCCGGTGCCTCGTGGATGGCCGAGTACGGCGACCCGGACACCGACGACTGGAAGTTCATCCAGACCTTCTCGCCGTATCACCTGTTCGACCCGAAGAAGACCTATCCGCCGGTGATCTTCCTGACCTCCACGCGCGACGACCGCGTGCATCCGGGCCACGCGCGCAAGATGGCCGCCAAGATGATCGAGGCCGGCAAGGACGTGACCTACTACGAGAACATCGAAGGCGGCCACGGCGGCGCGGCCAACAACGCACAGGCCGCGCATATGGCGGCGCTGGCCTACAGCTTCTTGTGGGAGCGGCTGGCGGATTGAGTTGATGCGCCGATACGGGCGCGCCGGCAATGGTCGGCGCGCCCGTATTGTTTTGGATGTTTTGCGATTGATTGACCTAGTCGGAGAGTGGTCGATGCTGGCGCTGATGGTTGCCTTGGCATTGAGCGGCTGTGCTGCTCAGGATGCGCACTATGTGCTGCGTGACCACCCCGACATGCGTGCCGAATTCCATCAGGTCGCCAGCGGCCCACAGTGGCCATCACATTTGGCGTTGCGCGTGCACTCCACAAGCTCCGGCCGGGATGCATGGTTTCTGCCATGGAATGGTGGCAGTGACGGCAGTCAGCACATGGCCTCGACGACCGACGTCACTGCGCCGGGCTGGCATCCGCCAGACGCCGACGGCGGGCCGCGCCCGTTGGGCGATGTCAGCTATATCGGTACAGATGCGGACTATCGCGTCTTGAGCGAGGTGCCGCGTCTGGGCGCACCGGCGCCAGCGCACTTTCTGTTGCCCGACCTGCGCGAAGCGGTGTGGTACCGGGCCGGGCCCGAGCAGCGATTGGACATTGCACGGCAATTCTTCGATCTGAATGGCTGCGCCGCGCAGAGGTGAGTGCTGACGCGCGTTGCGGTTGATCAGGAGCGCCGCGACACCTGGCCGTTTCCTTTTCTCGTCGGGAGAAGGTGCCCGAAGGGCGGATGAGGGTACGTGCGCACGTAGAAGAGATGCATTCCAGATGCAGTGAACCTATGGCCACAGCGAGGCGCTGATCGAAGAGATGCGCCGTGCGCACTGGCGCTGGTTCGATCAAAGACGTTGCAAGCCACGTGCAATCCGCTCCACCGCCTGCTCGAGGCGTGGCAGGCTTTGCGTATAGGCGATGCGGACGTGCTGGTTGGCGCGGTGATGGCCGAAGTCGATGCCGGGGGTGAAGGCGACATGTTCGGTTTCCAGGAAGTGCGCGCAGAAGGCCTGGGCGTCGTTGGAAAATGCGCTGATGTCCGCGTACAGGTAGAACGCACCCTGCGGTTCGACGGCGATGTTGAAGCCAAGCTGGCGCAGCGCGGGCAGCAGATAATCGCGGCGCTGCTGGAACTCGGCGCGGCGGGCTTCGAAGATGGCGATGCTTTCTGGCGTAAAACAGGCCAGTGCGGCGTGCTGGGCGATCGTGGATGCGCTGATGTAAAGATTCTGCGCGAGTTTCTCCAGCTCCGGCACCGCCTCGGGCGGGGCGACCAGCCAGCCCAGGCGCCAGCCGGTCATGCCGAAGTACTTGGAAAAACTGTTCAACACAAAGGCGCTGTCGTCCACTTCCAGCACGCTGTGCGCGTCCATGCCGTAGGTCAGGCCGTGGTAGATCTCGTCCACCACCAGGTGGCCGCCGCGTGCATGCAGCGCCTGCGACAAGCCGGCCAGTTGCGCGCGCGACAGCACGCTGCCGGTGGGATTTGCCGGCGAGGCGACCAGTGCGCCGACGCTGTCGGCGTTCCAGCAGGCGTCGACCAGACCTGGCGTCAGCTGGTAATCGGTGTCTGCGCCGACCGGCACCAGTTGCGCGGCGCCTTCGACCAGGCGCAGGAAATGCCGGTTGCACGGATAGCCGGGGTCGGCGAGCAGCCAGTGTTTGTCCGGGTCGACCAACAGGCTGCTGGCCAGCAGCAATGCGCCGGAGCCGCCCGGGGTCACCAGGATGCGTTCCGGATCGATAGCGCAGCCGTACCGCTGCGCGTAAAACCCGGCGATGGCGGCGCGCAGCGCGGGCAGGCCGCGGGCGGCCGTGTAGCGGGTGTGTCCGGCCGCCAGTGCGGCCTGCCCGGCCGCGACGATCGGTGCGGCGGTGGTGAAATCCGGTTCGCCGATCTCCAGGTGGATCACATCGTGGCCGGCCTGCTCCAGCGCATTGGCGCGCGCCAATAGCGCCATCACATGAAACGGGGCGATGTCCTGGCTGCGGCGGCTGTAGCGGGGAACGTGCGAATGTAGGGAGTCCATGCCGAAGAGGATAGAGCAGCATGACCTCGGGCACATGACGCTCCCGGCCAGCCTCTTCCACACTCGGGCGCTGGGATGGCATTGCGTTCATCCAACGAACCCCAATCTGATGAAGCCTGTCCTCACCTTTCTGATCGCCAGCCTGATGACCACATCTGTTCCTTCCGCCATCGCAGCTCTCCCGTCGCCGCCGGACGTGGCCAAGCGTCCGCATGTGGTCAAGGCCCCGTTCGGCGCCACCCGCAACGACGACTACTACTGGCTGCGCGACGACAAGCGCGAGGACAAGGCGATGCTGGCCTATCTCAACGCCGAGAACGCCTACACCGACACGGTGATGGCGCCGCTCAAGCCGCTGGAAGACGCGCTGTATACCGAGATCGTCGGGCGCATCAAGCAGGACGACGCCAGCGTGCCGTATCGCGAGCGCGGCTACTGGTATTACACGCGCTTCGAGGCTGGCAAGGACTACCCGATCCAGGCGCGCCGCAAGGGCAGCATGGAGGCGCCGGAACAGATCCTGCTCGACGTCAACCAGATGGCGCAGGGCAAGGGCTACTTCAGCGTCGGCGATGCGGAAGTCAGCCAGGACAATCGCATCCTGGCCTGGGCCGACGATGCGGTGGGCCGTCGCCAGTACACGATCCGTTTCAAGAATCTGGACACCGGCGAGATCTACCCCGATACGGTGGAAGGCGTGTCGGCCAACGTGGTCTGGGCCGACGACAACAAGACCCTGTTCTATGTCGAAAACGATCCGGAAACGCTGCTCACCGTGCGGGTGAAGAAACACGTGCTGGGCACGCCCTCCAAGGACGACGTGCTGGTGTACGAGGAGAAGGACGACAGCTTCTACATGGGCATCGGCCGTACCCGCGACGACAAGTACATCGTCATCGGCGTGGAAAGCACGGTGTCGTCGGAGACGCGTTATGCGCCGGCCGACAATCCCGAGCGGTTCACCCTGCTGGCCAAGCGCGAACGCGATGTCGAATATCACCCCGAGCATTTCGATGGCCGTTGGGTGATCCGCACCAATGCCGATGGCGCCAAGAATTTCAAGCTGGTGACCGCACCCACCGATGCGACCACGCGCAAGCAGTGGACCGACTGGGTGGCGCACGATGACAAGGTCTATATCGAAAACTTCGAGCTGTTCGACGGGTTTACCGCGATCGAAGAGCGCTCCGGCGGGCTGGAACGCGTGCGTCTTCAATTCAACAGTCCGCATATGGATGTGGGGGCTCATCCGGGGGAACCGCAATACGTCAAGGCCGACGAGCCTGCGTATTCGATGGGCCTGGCGGTCAATTCCGAGCCGGACACCGAGTGGTTGCGCTACAGCTACACCTCGTTGACCACGCCGGCCACCACCTATGAGCTCAACACGCGGACCGGCGAGCGCAAGCTGCTCAAGCAGCAGCCGGTGATCGGTTACGACGCCGGCAAGTACGTGACCGAGCGCGTCTGGGTGAGCGCGCGTGACGGCGTCAAGGTGCCGGTGTCGCTGGTGTACAAGCGCGGCTTCAAGAAGGACGGCACTGCAGCGTTGTTCCAGTACGCCTACGGCAGCTACGGCATGTCGATGGACCCGGCGTTCAATCTGCCGGCGATCAGCTTGCTGGACCGTGGCGTGGTGTATGCCATCGCACACATCCGCGGCGGCCAGGAGATGGGCCGCCAGTGGTACGACGACGGCAAGCTGCTGCACAAGAAGAACACCTTCACCGACTTCATCGACGTCACCCGCGGGCTGGTGGAACAGGGCTATGCCGCCAAGGATCGCGTTGCCGCCTCCGGCGGCAGCGCCGGTGGGTTGCTGATGGGTGCGGTGGCCAATATGGCGCCGCAGGACTATCGCGTGATGGTCGCGCAGGTGCCGTTCGTCGACGTGGTCACCACCATGCTCGATGCCAGCATCCCGCTCACCACCAACGAATACGACGAGTGGGGCAACCCGGAAAAGAAGGCCTATTACGACTACATGCTGTCCTATTCCCCGTACGACAATGTGACCAGGCAGGCCTATCCGGCCCTGTTCGTCGGCACCGGCCTGTGGGATTCGCAGGTGCAGTACTGGGAGCCGGCCAAGTGGGTGGCCAAGCTGCGCGACGACAACACCGGCACCCGGCCGATCGTGTTCCGCACCAACATGGAAGCCGGCCACGGCGGCAAGTCCGGCCGCTTCCGCCGTTACCGCGAACTCGCCGAGTCGTATGCGTTTGTGCTGGATCAGCTCGGGGTCAAGTAGTTGAGGGGCGGGGATTGGGGAGTCGGGATTGGGGATTGGTAAGCAAAACCCGCCCAATCCTGCGTGCAGACGTCCCCTTATCCGCCGTTCGGGGCCCCTTCTCCCGGTGCGAGAAGGGGATGCCCGGACCATCTCGGCGCCCGCTGGCCGTATCATTTACCCATGACGCGACCGACTCGATTCCGCTGGGCCTGGTGGTTGCTGGCCTACGCCAGCCTGGCGACCGGCATCGTCGGTATCTTCGTACCCGGCCTGCCGACGACCGTGTTCATCCTGATTTCCGCCTGGGCCGCCTCGCACGGCTCCGAGCGCCTGCACAACTGGCTGCTCTCGCACCCGCGCTTCGGCCCGGCGATCGTCGAGTGGCAGACCTATCGCGCGGTCAGCCGCAAGGCCAAGTGGATGGCCACGCTCACCATGACCGTCTGCGCCGGCATCATGCTGTGGTGCGTGCCGGTGTTCTGGGTCAAATGCCTGTCGATCGGCAGCATGGCGGTGGTGGCGATCTGGCTATGGCTGCGCCCCGAGCCGCCACCGCGCGCGCTGCCCAGCGCGCACTGAGCGCACTGAGCGCACGGCAGTCAGGGTGTTCTGGCTATACTTCGGCCATGAGCATCATGTCCCGACCGTCTGTTCGTCTCGCACTGGTTGGTGCGACCTTTGTCCTGCTTGCCGCCTGCGGCAACAAGGGCCCGCTGGTAATGCCGCAGAAGCCGGTGCCGGTGGAAGCCCAGCCCGTGCTGCAGCCGCCGGACGCGCCACAACCACTGGATGAGTCCTCGCCTGCGCCTGCGCCGGTGAATACCGATACGCAGCCCGCGCCCACCACCGACCAGCCCGCTAGCAGCGGCAATGAGCGCTGACGGCCGCAACGGGCGTCTGCGTTTCACCAAAATGCATGGCGCCGGCAACGATTTCGTCGTGCTGGACCTGCGCGACGGTACGCCGCCGCCGGATGCCGCGCTGGCCGCACGCCTGGCCGACCGTCATTTCGGGGTGGGCTGCGACCAGATCCTGACCATCGAGAACTCGCGCAGCAGCGAGGCGGTGGCCGCCTACGGCATCTGGAATTCCGACGGCTCGGCCGCGCGCCAATGCGGCAATGGCGCGCGCTGTGTGGCGGCCTGGCTGGTGCGCGACGGCACCGCGCAGGACGATGAGTTCGTCATCGATAGCCCGTTCACCTCCCACCGCGTGCAGCGTCTGGACGCCGGCACCTACGCGGTGGCGATGGGCGTGCCGCAGTTCGAGCCCACGCAGATCCCGCTGGCCGGCTTTGCGCGTGCGCGCGAGGAATATGCGCTGCCGGTGCATGGCGAAACCGTGCGCTTTGGCGCGGTGTCGATGGGCAACCCGCATGCCGTGGTGGAAGTTGGGCGGGTGGACGCGGCGCCGGTAGAGCGCGTCGGCGGCCTGTTGCAGCAGAACGCCGCGTTTCCCGATTCGGTCAACGTCGGCTTTGTGCAGGTCGTCGACCCGACGCATGTGCGCCTGCGCGTGTTCGAGCGCGGCGTCGGCGAAACCCTGGCCTGCGGCAGCGGTGCATGCGCGGCGGCGGTGGTGCTGATGCAGCGCGGCCGTGTCGAGCGCGACGTGCAGGTGTCCTTGCCCGGCGGCGAGCTGCGCATCCGTTGGGCCGGCGAACAACAGGAAGTCGTCATGTCAGGCCCGGCCGTGTTCGTCTTCGATGGAGAGTGGAACTGATGAGCGAGAACACGGACACATTCAGCGCGCACGAAGTGGCAACCTGGTTGCGGCGCCACCCGACCTTCCTCAAGCAGTTCCCGGATCTGGCGGTGAGTCTGCTGGTGCCGCGCGACGACGGCCCCACCGCCTCGCTGGCCACCTATCAGCTGGAAGTGCTGCGCGACAAGAACCGCGAGCTGTCGCGGCGCCTGCACGAGCTTGGCCACAATGCGCAGGACAACGAGCGCCTGGCGGTACGCACGCATCAACTGACCCTGGCGCTGATGCGCCAGACCAGCGCAGCCGACACGCTCAAGGCGATGGCCGCCTCGCTGGCGGAAGATTTCAATGGCGAACTGGTGCGGCTGGTGTTGCTCAAGCCGGTCGCCGGCCTGGAGGCCGACTGGCTGCAGATCATCGCCGCCGACGATGCACGGCTTGCCCCGTTCCGCGATTGCCTGAGCGACGGCGAGCCAATCTGCGGCCGCCTGCAGGCGGAAAAACACGCGCTGCTGTACGCCGACCAGGCTGCCAACGTGCAATCCACTGCGCTGCTGCCCTTGCCCGGCATCGGCCTGATTGCGGTCGGCAGCAGCGACGCCAACCGTTTCTATCCCGGCATGGGTACCTTGTTTCTGCGCATGATGGGCGAGTCCCTGGGCGTGGCCTTGCAGCGCTTCGACACATGATGCGCCGTGCAGGGTGCGCCGATGCGTGCAGCCTGCGCTGGATGGCCGCACCGACGGTGCGGCAGCGGGGAGTCTGAGGTGGCGTCGGTCGACGATTTCCTGGGATATCTGCAGGTCGAGCGGCAGGTGTCTGCGCATACGCTGGATGCCTACCAGCGCGATCTTGCTGCGTTGGTGGGCTGGGCCGGCGAACAGGCCATCGACGATGTGGCGCAGCTCGATAGCGCACAGTTGCGGCAGTTCGTTGCGGCCGAGCACCGGCGCGGGTTGTCGCCCAAGAGCCTGCAGCGTCGTCTGTCGGCATGCCGCAGTTACTACGCCTGGTTGCTCAAGCATGGCCGCATTGCCGCAAGTCCGGCGGCGGCGCTGCGTGCACCCAAGGCGCCACGTAAATTGCCGCAGGTGCTCGATGCCGATGAAGCGGTGCGTCTGGTCGAGGTGCCGACCGACGCGCCGCTGGGCCTGCGCGATCGCGCCTTGCTGGAGCTGTTCTATTCATCCGGGCTGCGCCTGAGCGAGCTCTGCGCGCTGCGCTGGCGCGACCTGGATCTGGACAGCGGCTTGGTGATGGTGCTCGGCAAGGGCGGCAAGCAGCGCCTGGTGCCGGTGGGCTCGCATGCGATCGGCGCGTTGCGCGACTGGCTGCGCGACAGCGGCGGGCTTGCCGATACGCATGTATTCCCCGGCCGCGCCGGCGGTGCGATTTCGCAGCGCGCAGTGCAGATCCGCATCAAGCAACTGGCAGTGCGCCAGGGCATGTTCAAGGACGTGCATCCGCATATGCTGCGGCACAGCTTTGCCAGCCACATCCTCGAATCTTCCGGCGACCTGCGCGGCGTGCAGGAATTGCTCGGCCATTCGGACATCGCCACCACGCAGATCTATACACATCTGGATTTCCAGCACCTGGCCAAGGTCTACGACGCCGCGCATCCGCGCGCCAGGCGCAAGAAAGCTGCTGAGTGAGCGGTGCGGCGTGTGTTGCGCTTGGCGGTTAACCACTGCTCTGAAGTACCGCCGCTTGCGAATCGCCGCTCTAGCCCCTCTCCCCTCGGGAGAGGGGCTCAAGTGCAGGCATCGGCGCTTGTACGCGCATCCATGCGCGGGCCTGCGTGGTTATTCGGGCCGAAGCGTTTGTTGCAGTGATGCGCATATGACGGCCGCGTACTGCAGCGACAGGTTTGCGCAGCAGCGTCTCCGCGCCGGCGACGATCACCCGGTTCATCCCGAAGCGCACACCACGCTGCCGATCGTTCTCGTGTGCGGCTGCTCAATCGCTGCGTGCCGGGAGCGCATGCTGTCTGCCGTCTGAGCGCGCTGCATCAGCCGCCCGCGCCACATGCGCGCAGCATGCTTGAACCCGGCAGGGGCGTCCCCACCTCATTGGAAACCCCCGGAGGACCCATGGACCCCAGCCAGAACCCCAACATCGTTCACGCCACCACCATCATCTCGGTTCGGCGTGGTGGGCATGTCGCCGTTGCCGGCGATGGCCAGGTCACCCTCGGCCACACCGTCATGAAGGGCAATGCGCGCAAGGTGCGCCGGCTCGGCCGCGAGGGGCAGGTGCTGGCCGGTTTCGCCGGCGCCGCCGCCGATGCGTTCACCCTGTTCGAGCTGTTCGAAGCCAAGCTCGACAAGCATGGGCAACTGACCCGTGCCGCCGTGGAGCTGGCCAAGGATTGGCGCACCGAGCGCCGCCTGGGCAAGCTTGAGGCGCTGCTTGCGGTCGCCGATAAGGAAACCTCGTTGATCATCAGCGGGACCGGCGATGTGATCGAACCGGAAGACGGCATCATCGCCATCGGTTCGGGCGGCTCGTACGCCCTGTCGGCCGCCCGCGCGCTGCTGGCGCACACCGAACTCGATGCCAAGACCATCGCCACCGAGGCGATCAACATCGCCGGCGATATCTGCATTTATACCAATCGCAATGTGGTGGTCGAAGAGCTGTGAATCGGGAGTGGGGAATCGGGAATCGCAACAGCGGTTTCGGTTCCACCCCGACGACATAGGCTCTTGATTTCGCGCTTGCGATTCCCCTTTCCCCATTCTCGATTCCCCAATGCCAAATTCCGATACTTCAACCATGACTCCGCGCGAAATCGTGCAGGAGCTCGACCGTCATATCGTTGGCCAGCACGATGCCAAGCGTGCGGTTGCCATCGCGCTGCGTAATCGCTGGCGCCGCATGCAGCTGCCCGAAGAGCTGCGCAACGAGGTGATGCCCAAGAACATCCTGATGATCGGCCCGACCGGCGTCGGCAAGACCGAGATCGCGCGGCGCCTGGCCACCTTGGCCAATGCGCCGTTCGTCAAGGTCGAAGCCACGCGCTTTACCGAGGTCGGCTATGTCGGCAAGGATGTGGAACAGATCATTCGCGACCTGGCCGACACCTCGGTCAAGCTGTATCGCGAACAGGCCAAGGTGCGCGTGCGCAACCAGGCCGAAGAACGCGCCGAAGATCGTCTCCTGGATGCGCTGCTGCCACGCCGCGCGGCCGGGATCGGGTTCGATCCGGAAGCGGCGCGCAACGAGCCCTCGGCGCAGGACAACGACACCCGCATCAAGTTCCGCCGCATGCTGCGCAGCGGCGAGCTGGACGAGCGCGAGATCGAGCTGGAAGTGGCTGTCAACGCCAGCATGGACATCATGACCCCGCCGGGCATGGAAGAAATGGGCCAGCAGCTGCGGCAGATGTTTTCCAACCTGGGCAGCGGCAAGTCGCAGAAGCGCAAGCTCACCATCAAGGCCGCGCGCCCGCTGCTGATCGAAGAAGAAGCCGGCAAGCTGGTCAACGAAGACGACGTACGTGCGGCGGCGATCGAAGCGTGCGAGCAGCACGGCATCGTGTTCATCGATGAAATCGACAAGGTCGCCAAGCGTGGCGAAGCCGGCTCCAACGGCGGCGATGTCAGTCGCGAGGGCGTGCAGCGCGATCTGCTGCCGCTGGTGGAAGGCTCCAACGTGTCGACCAAGTACGGCACGGTCAAGACCGACCATATCCTGTTTATCGCCTCCGGCGCGTTCCATCTGGCCAAGCCCAGCGATCTGATTCCCGAATTGCAGGGCCGTTTCCCGATCCGCGTCGAATTGACCGCGCTGACCAAGGCCGATTTCGTGCGCATCCTCACCGAACCCAAGGCTGCGTTGATCAAGCAGTACGAAGCCCTGCTGCAGACCGAGGGCGTGCGCCTGACCTTCGGCGCCGATGCGGTGGAGCGCCTGGCCGAGATCGCCGCGCAGGTCAACGAGCGGCAGGAAAACATCGGCGCGCGCCGCCTGCACACGGTGCTGGAGCGCCTGCTCGATGTGTTGAGTTATGAGGCGCCGGATCGCGACGGCCAGAGCGTCACGGTCGATGCGGCCTATGTCGATGCGCAGCTCGGCGAGCTGGTGCAGGACCCGGACCTGAGCCGCTACATCCTCTGATCGCAGCGCACCTGCATGCCGGTGCCAACGGTCATCAGGTCGGTGTGGACGCAACCGGAGCCGGCGTGTACGCGTTGGACATGCCGATTCCGATTTTGACCGCGCTCGCCTGGCGGTGAGGACGGCAGTGTTGTTGGCCGCATCCGCCCGGATGCAGTCAAACGCTGAGTCGGTCGACGGCGCGGTGCCCTCACCGCTCGCGGGACACGCCGTGAACCCGTCCGTGGAGGCTCGGTGGCGGCATCCATGCCGCCAAGGGTCCCGTAATCGATGAGGGCACCGCACCTAACGTTGATCGGCGCTCGCATAAAAGCTGCCTGTCGCCCGACGTGCGTCGGGACGTTGCGCCCACTCATCAGTATTAAACAAGCTGATTTCGAACAACGTGCGTAGTGCGTTGCTTGTATATGCACACCGACCATCTCCGATGGTCTTTGCCCGCCCACCGTCGCGGGACCTTACGCGGCATGGATGCCGCGTAAGAGCCTACAGGGACGTACTTGCGGCGTGTCCTGCGATGGTGGGCGGGCAAGGGCCTCGCAGCCAA
The DNA here is from genome assembly GCF_001013475.1 of Xanthomonas arboricola pv. juglandis. Lineage (GTDB taxonomy): Bacteria > Pseudomonadota > Gammaproteobacteria > Xanthomonadales > Xanthomonadaceae > Xanthomonas > Xanthomonas arboricola. The sequence continues at coordinate 963,652 of NZ_JZEF01000002.1, forward strand.
GCCGCAGATCAACCGCTCTGCACCCAAACCGCTCAGTCCTCGCCGATATCCTCGTTCCACACGTCCGGATTGGCCGAGATATAGCCGCCCAGCAGGTCGATGCATTCCTGGCTCTGCAGGTCGATGACAGTGACGCCGTGCTCGCGCAGCCAGGACACGCCGCCCTGGAAGGTGACCGACTCGCCGACCACCACGGTGCCGATATTGAACTGGCGCACCAGCCCGCTGCAGTACCAGCACGGCGCCAGCGTGGTGACCATGATGGTGTCCTTGTAGCGGCGCTGCCGGCCGGCCTTGCGGAAGGCATCGGTTTCGCCATGCACGGAGGGATCGTTTTCCTGCACGCGGCGGTTGTGGCCGCAACCGAGCAGACGTCCGTCGTTGTGGTACAGCGCCGCGCCGATCGGGATGCCGCCTTCGGCCAGGCCCTGGCGGGCTTCGGCAATGGCGGTGTCGAGCAGTGCGCGGTAGTCGGGGGTGGTGATCATGCAGGCTCCTGGGTGGCGGCGTCGGCGCGACGCAGCATGTCGATGTGGGGAATGCCGTCTTCCAGATACGGTGCGGACGAGGGCGTGAAACCGTGTGCGGCGTAGAACGCCTGCAGGTGCGCCTGCGCGCCGAGTTGCACGGCGCTGGCGGGCCACTGCCGGTGCACCAGCCGCAAGCCTTCCTGCAGTAATGCGTGTGCGAAGCCGTGGCCGCGCTGCGTGGCGGCAATCACTACTCGGCCGATGCTCGGCTCGGGGTAACTCACGCCGGGCGGTAGCACGCGCAGATAGGCGGCCAATGCACCGTCGTCGGTGCTGCCGAGCAGATGCCGCACACCCGGCAGGCTGTCCTTGCCATCCAGCTCCGGATACGCGCACTGCTGCTCCACCACGAACACATCCGAGCGCAGCCGCAGCAGCGCGTACAACTGCGTGGTGCTCAGTTGGTCGAAGCGCAGGCACTGCCAGTGCAGCGAGGATGGGGACAGGGACGACATCACCGCATGATAGCGGCTGCGTCGCGTCAGTCGACCGCGCTGTCGGTGTCGATCGCCACCACCACCGACATGCCCGGGCGCAGCCGCGGTGCCAGCGCCTGGTCCGGATCGACGCTGATGCGCAGCGGAATGCGCTGGGCGATCTTGACGAAGTTGCCGGTGGCGTTGTCGGCCGGCAGCACGCTGAATTCCGAGCCCGCGGCCGGGGAGATTTCCTGCACACGGCCGTGCAGACGCGCATTGTCCAACGCATCCACGGTGAAGCTGGCGCGTTGCCCGATGCGGATCTTGGCCATCTGGGTTTCCTTGAAATTGGCCACGATCCACAACGTGTCCGGCACCAGCGACATCAGCTGCGTGCCATTGGTGACGTAGGCGCCCTGGCGCACGCCGAGCTGGCCGAGCTGGCCATCGCGCGGGGCCAGGATGCGCGTGTTGTCCAGATTGATCTGCGCCAGTTGCACGGCCGCTTGCGCATTGGCCACCGCCGCTTCCAGCGCGGCGCGATTGACGGTGACGCTGCGTGCGTTCTCCTCGGCGGCCTGCACGGCGGCACGCGCCTGTGCCACGCCGGCATCGGCCTGCGCACGTGCGGCGAAGGCGGTGTCGCGATCCTGTTCGGACACCAGTTTCTGCTCGGCCAACTGCTGCGCGCGCGCATACGCCGAGCGCGTGCGGTCGCGCTGGGCCTGATTGCTGCTCAGTGCGGCGCGTTGTTCGGCGATGGTGGCATCGGCGCTATGCCGCTGCTGGTCCCAGTTGGACAGGTTGGCCTGCGCGGTCTGCAGCTGCGCCCTGGCCTGTTCGAGCTGCTGGGCATAGATGCGGTCGTCGATCCTGGCCAGCAACTGGCCGTGTCTGACGTGGGCGAAGTCCTGCACCGGCACCTCGGTGACATAGCCGCTGACCTGCGGCGCGATCACCGTGATCTGGCCATGCACCATCGCGTTCTCGGTGCGCTCGACGGCGCTGACGAACGGCGGCAACCGCCATGCATACAGCACCAGTGCCACGCCGAGCAGGGCCAGCCCGCCGAAGCCGATCACGCCACCGATGCGGCGGCGCCTGCGACGTTGCAGATCGGCAGGAGAGGTTGAAGCTGCAGGTGTATTCATGGGCGCGCGGTGGAAGCAGGAGAGGGGGACGCAGCGGGTGGGCGCAGATAACGCCGCCACACCAGCACGGACAGGATCCACAGCCCGGTGGCGATGGCGATGCAGCCGATCAACAGGAACACGTCGTTATAGGCGAGCACATTGGCTTCGCGCGTGGCCACGCTGCCCAGGGCGCGCACGCCCTGGGCCTGGCGCAGGGCCGGGTCGCCGATGCTGCGGCCGTACAGCGCGGCATAGGCCTGCACGCGCGCGGCCACTTGCGGGTCGGTCAATGCCAGATGTTCGACCAACTGGCTGGAATGGTATTTCTCGCGCACGACCTGCACGGTGCCGAGCAGCGCGCTGCCGAGCAGGCCGCCCATGTTCTGTGCCATGCCGAACAGCACGATGAAGCTGATCAGATTGCCCGGCTGCGCGATGACCCGGCCCAGCCCGGCCACCATCGCCGGGCCGATGAAGAAGGTGCTGCCAAAGGCGAGCAGGAACTGGCTGACGTACATCTGCTCCGGACGGGTGAGGCTGGTGGCGTCGGCATCCATGAAACAACCGATGCAGATCGCCGCCACCGCAATGATCAGATGCTCGGCCACCCGCGCCGGATTGATCAGCCACGCGCTGGCGGCCACGCCGACCACTGCGCCCAGCAACATCAGCGCGAACAGGGTCTGCAGCTGCGTGTTGGCCAGCCCCAGGGTCTGGAAGAAGCCGATCGCGCCGGTGCTCTGCTCGGACAGCACCAGCCGGATCAGCAGGATCGCCAGGCCCAGCCGCAGCATGTCGCCGCTGGCCAGCCAGCGCGTATTGATCATCGGGTTGCGGCGGTTGTGCTCGATCCACGCCGCCGTGCACAGCAGCACGATGGAGGCCGCCAGCGCCACGCCCAGCCACGGCGTGCTGGTCCACCACAGCAGCCGCCCCAGCGACAGCACCGCCGCCAGCCCGGCCGACCCGGCCGCGAACAGGCTGAAGGTGAGGAAATCCAGCGGCTCGAACACGCGATAGCGGTCGCTGGGCGGCAGCTTGAGCGCCAGCACGCAGGCCAGCGCGAACACCGCCAGGCCCAGTTCGAACAGGTACAGGCCTTGCCACTGCGCAAATTCCAGCAGATCGGTGGAGAACACCCGCGCCAATGGCAGCGCCAGCTGGGTCACCCCCAGCCCGGTCACCACCGCCTTGAGCCGGTACCTGGCCGGAAACGCCTGGATCACGTAATACAGCCCCAGCGAGCTGAGCGCGGCGCCCACCAATCCGTGCGCGGCACGCACGGTGATCGCCGAGCTCAGGCTGTGCACGAACAGATGCGCGAAGGCGATGACCGCATACAGCGCCAGGAAGATCTCGGTGAAGCGCCGCAGCCCGAACTGCTGGCGGAACTTCACCAGCAGCAGGTTGGCCGACATGTTGGTCATCACGTAGGCGGCCGGCAGCCAGGCCGTTTCGGTGGCGTAGGCGCCCAGCGTGCCCTGCAGATAGGTCAGGTTGGCGGTGACCAGCGCATTGCTCAGCCCGCCGGTCAGCGCCACCACCACGCCCACCAGCCCGTACTGGATGCGGCGCCGGGTGGAGTGCAAGGGGGTGGAGGCCGACCCGGGCAGGGTGGGCTTCTCGTGGGGCTGCCAGTCGCGCTGGACGTACTTGTCGTGCACGCAGGGCTCGCAGGGCCGGTCGCAGGGGAGGCAGCGATTGTGGTCCGGTTGCGGTCATGGCGGCGTCAGCAGTGCGATAATCCGCCCATGAGCGAATCCCCCTATACCTCCGGTACCACCCATTTCGGCTTCCGCGACGTCGCTGCCAAGGACAAGCAGAAGCTGGTCGGCGAAGTGTTCACCTCGGTCGCGCGCAACTACGACCTGATGAACGATCTGATGAGTCTGGGCGTGCACCGCGCATGGAAACGCTACTTCGTGGCGACCGCGCAGGTGAAGCCGGGCGACCGCGTGCTGGACCTGGCCGGCGGTACCGGCGACATCGCCGTGCTGCTCAAGGAGCGCGTCGGCAACGAGGGCGCGGTGGTGCTGGGCGACATCAACGCCGGCATGCTGTCGGTGGGCCGCGACCGGCTGACCAACCGCGGCCTGGTGGCCGGCTTCGATTACGTGCAATGCAATGCCGAGGCGCTGCCGTTCCCGGATCAGAGCTTCGATCTGGTGACCATTTCCTTCGGCCTGCGCAATGTCACCGACAAGGACGCCGCGCTGCGCGAGATGTATCGCGTGTTGAAGGTGGGCGGGCAGGCGCGCGTGCTGGAGTTTTCCGAGGTCACCGCCGACTGGTTCAAGCCGATCTACGACTTCCACTCGTTCAAGATCCTGCCCAGGCTGGGCCAGCTGTTCGCGCGCGACGCCGACAGCTACCAGTACCTGGCAGAAAGCATCCGCAAGCACCCGCCGCAGGAATCGCTCAAGGGCATGATGGGCGAGGCCGGATTTGCGCGTTGCCATTACAAGAACCTGACCGGCGGCATCGTGGCGATCCACTCCGGCTACAAGATCTGAACCGGATCCGACGCAGCGTGATCTGAGCGTCCGGTCCGGCGCGCAGCATGCGCCGGACATCGCGCGTCGGCATCGCACGAGCAGGTCATGCTCGTGTTCGCTTGCCGCACGATTGCACTGTGCGCAGGTGCGTTTGCCGACAAACCTTTGAGACTCCCGTCGCGTTGGCTCCACCAACGGTCGGCGACACTAGGCGCTCTTTTGCCGGAGACGTGGATGCGCTTGTACGCAGGGTTGTCGCGCGTGTTTCCCCGCTCCTTCAGCGCCAAGCTGCTGGCGGTGACCTTTGTCGGCATCCACCTGCCGTTGTTGTTATTGATCGCCTGGCTGGCCGCGCAGAGCGAGTTGAGCGGGCGCCCGCTGTGGTCGGTGGTGATCGTGGCGCTGCTGGCCACGCTGGCTGGCACCGCGGCGACCCTGTCGGCCCTGTATCGCCTGCTCGCACCGCTGCGCATCGCCGCCGACGCACTGGATGCGTATTACGCCGATCAACGTCTGCCCAGCCTGCCCGAACATGGCGACGACGAACTGGGGCGGTTGCTGCGTGGCATCAATCGCAGCCTGCGCGGCATCGATGCCGGCATGCGCGATCTGAAGAAGCACGCCTTGTTCGACCCGCTGACCGAGGCCTTGAACCGGCGCGGCTGCGAACAGGCGATGCGCGATTCTGTCACCGCCGCGCAGCGCGAAGGCTGGCCGTTCATGCTGTTCGTGCTGGACATGGACAACCTCAAGCCGATCAACGACCGCTTCGGCCATCTGGCCGGCGATCGCGTGCTGGTGCGGCTGGTGGAATCGGCCTACGGCTGGCTGGGCGCGCAGGACTGGATCGGGCGCTGGGGCGGCGACGAATTTCTGATCGGCGTGCACGCCAGCGAGGACGACGCCACGCTCAAGCTCAATCAATGGCTGTCGATGCTCGAACGCGAGGATGCCGACGAGGCGCCGCTGCATGTGAGCGCCGGCAGCGCGGTGTGCGAGCGTGGCCTGGATGCCACCGAGCTGTATCGCCGCGCCGATGCGGCGATGTATCGCGCCAAGTTCTCCGGCGGCCGGCGTCTGGTGCGCGACGGGCATGACAGCCCGCGCAGCCATCCGGTGGTCTAGGCGATCCGGCAATCGCCTGGCGGCCGGGCCGCAGGCGGGTGCACGCCGCGCATGGGCGGCATGCGTCACGCCATCACTGCGGTTGCTGCCCCAAGTTCGTGCCGATGCGCCAGCGACATCCACGGTGTCGCCAGCCGGCGCGGGTTGAGCGTCCGGCACGTGCTCGCCATCGGCCGCACGGGCAGGCAACCGCCCGGGGCGTTAAAATGCCCAATTCCCTCGCTGCGGTGCCGTCGATGCGCTTCCCGTTCCTGTCGCTGTCCCTGGCCGTGTCCATCGCGCTGGCCGGCTGTTCCAACGAGTCCACGCCGCCGGCCGCCAACACCGCCGCGCCGGCCACCACTGCCAAGGCCCCCGTGAAAGCAGACGCCCGCAACCACGACGAAAGCTCCTACGCCCAGCCGCAGCTGGTGGTGATCAAGGATCTGGCGCTGGACCTGAAGCTGGATTTCGACGCCAAGCAGATCGGCGGCACCGCCACCTACACGCTGGAATGGAAGGACAAGGCCGCCAAGCAGCTGGTGCTGGACACGCGCGAGCTGAGCATTGCGCAGGTGCAGGCCGACGACGGCAAGGGCACGCTGGCGCCGCTGCAGTTCGCGCTGGCGCCGGCCGACAAGACCTTCGGCAGCAAGCTCACCATCGAGGCGCCGAATCAGCCGGCCAAGGTCGTGATCACCTATCACACCGCACCGACCGCCTCCGGCCTGCAGTGGCTGGAGCCGTCGATGACCGAAGGCAAGCAGTTGCCTTTCATGTTCAGCCAGTCGCAGGCGATCCACGCGCGTAGCTGGGTGCCGTTGCAGGACACCCCGAGCGTGCGCTTCACCTACAGCGCGCATGTGACCTCGCGCCCGGACGTGATGGTGCTGATGAGCGCCGACAACGACCCCAAGGCCGCGCGCGACGGCGACTACAGCTTCAAGATGCCCGAGCCGATTCCGTCCTATCTGCTGGCGATCGCCGCTGGCGATGTGGTGTTCAAGCCGATTTCCGCGCGCTCGGGCGTGTGGGCCGAGCCGGCCATGGCCGACAAGGCCGCCAAGGAATTCGAAGACACCGAAAAGATGATCGGTGCCGCCGAAAAACTGTATGGCCCGTATCGCTGGGGCCGTTACGACATGCTGGTGCTGCCGCCGTCGTTCCCGTTCGGCGGCATGGAGAATCCGCGCCTGACCTTCGCCACGCCCACCGTGATCGTCGGCGACAAGTCGCTGGTCTCGCTGGTCGCGCACGAACTGGCGCATAGCTGGTCCGGCAACCTGGTGACCAATGCCAGCTGGAAGGACATCTGGCTCAATGAAGGCTTCACCACCTACGTGCAGGCCCGCATCACCGAGGCGCTGTATGGCGCGGAGATGGCCGAGATGGAGCGCGAGATCGACCAGGGCGACCTGCTGGCCGAAGTGAAGGGCATGGCGCCGGCCGACCAGGCGTTGGCACTGCCGCCGCTGGCCGAGCGCGACCCCGACGAAGCCCTGAGCCAGGTGGCCTACGTCAAGGGCGCGTGGTTCCTGCAGTTCCTGGAGCAGCGCTTCGGCCGCGAGGTGTTCGACCCGTTCCTGCGCGGCTGGTTCGACGATCATGCGTTCCAGAGCGCCACCACCGACCAGTTCGTCGATTACCTCAACAAGAACCTGCTGGACAAGCATCCCAACACGGTCAGTGCGGCCGAGGTGGATGCGTGGTTGAAGCAGCCGGGCATCCCGGCCTTCGCCGCCAAGGCACGCTCGCGCAGCTTCTCGATCGTGGACACCGCGCGCATCGCCTGGAGCGGCAGCGGCACGCTGCCGAGCAAGCAGGTCACCGGCGAGTGGGGCACGCAGGAATGGGTGCACTTCCTCAGCGGCATGGGCGCCACGCTCAAGCCCGAGCAGCTCAAGCAGCTGGATGAGGCCTATCATTTCACCGGCACCCCGAACGGCGAAATCGCCATGCGCTGGTATCCGCTGGCGATCCGCAGCGGTTACACCGATGCGCGCCCCGCTGCAGGCGAGTTCATCGAACGCGTCGGCCGCCGCAAGCTGGTGCTGCCGATCTATGCCGAGTTGTTGAAGACCCCGGACGGCATCGCCTTCGCCGAGCAGGCCTTCGAAAAGGCCAAGCCCAGCTACCACCCGATCACCACCGCATCGGTGGCCGAGACGATCGCCAAGGCCAAGGCGGCACCGCCGGCGCAGCCGCAGCCGTAATGGCAGGGG
>NZ_JZEF01000002.1:971654-1293571 GCF_001013475.1 Xanthomonas arboricola pv. juglandis
CAGGGGAGGGCGTTGCAGACGCCCTCCCGCCGCTTCCATTGCTGCATCGTGCAGGCGGCCCCGTGCCCTTGCTCTAGCACCGTGCCCTGCAATCGCCGTCGTAGGAGCGCACCCGTGCGCGACGTGGCTTTACCGGGAATGCTCCATCGCGCCCGGGTGCGCTCCTACGCTGTGCCGTAGTTTGATCGCGGCTGTCGCGGGCAGGCTGGTATCGTTGCCGCTGCCTTTCATGCCTTCCGGAGTCGACGATGAAGTATCTGCTGAGCGCGGCCTTGTGCGTCGCTGCAGTGAGTGGCTGTACCGACCGCGAGGCGCAGCGTCAGGCGCAGGCAAGCGCGCAGGCGCAAGTCAAGCAACAGCAGGCCGACGCACTCGCCAAGCAATACGACGAGGCGGTGAAGGCCGGTAACTGGGACATGGCGCGTGCGCATGGTGCCGCACTGCTGGAAGGCTACGCCGGTACCGCGGCGGCCACACGCATCGAACCCGGCTATGCCGACATCAAGGCCAAGGGCGACCAGGCGCGCGAACTGCGCCGCATGCAGGCGTTGTGGCAGTACTCGCAGGTGCCGGCCAAGGGCGGCACGCAGCGCTCGGCGATGATCGACGCCAAGAGCCGCGTGGATGTCGACGGCAGCGGCCCCAAGCCGGTGAGCCTGGTGTTCCGCGATCACCCGCAGTGGAAGCGTCACAGCTATCTCGTGCTCAAGGCCGGCGACTTCAACTGCTATGGCGGCTGCAAGGTGCAGGTCTCGGCCGATGGTGGCGCACCACGCCCGATGGCCGCGCACCGCCCCGACACCGATGAAGCGATCGCGATGTTCATCGACGACGACAAGGCGCTGTGGAAGCTGGTGCGCAATGCCAAGCGCATCAGCATCGCGTTCCCGGTGAAAGCCGGCGGCATGCGCACGGCAGAGTTCGACGTGGGTGGCCTGGACACCACCCAGATGCCGGGCTGGAAGTAGGCGCACCGCCCTTGCACGGCACCAGCTGCGCAGTCGGCGTACGGCATCGGCATGAGGTGCCGGTCCATTCGGGTGAGTGCGCGATGTGCGTTCCCTGACGGCTTGCGGCGTTGCCACCATCTCTGGAGTCTCCTCACGTATGGACGCCATGGCCATCACACAGATCTCGCCCGCGTTGTCCGGCTACCGCCATTGGGTATTCGACATGGACGGCACGCTGACCGAAGCGGTGCATGATTTCGCGTTGATCCGACGCGTGTTGGAGATCCCGCCCGAGGCGGACATCCTGCACCACCTGGCATCGCTGCCGGCCGAGCAGGCCGCAGCCAAACACGCCTGGTTGCTCGCGCACGAGCGTGAACTCGCACAGGCCGCACAGCCCGCACCCGGTGCAGTGGCCCTGGTACGTGCGTTGCAGGCAGCCGGATGCCGGCTCGGCATGCTCACCCGCAATGCACGCGCATTGGCGCAGGTGACATTGCAGGCGATCGGCCTGCACGATGCATTCGCCTGGGACGACATCGTCGGCCGCGATGAGGCCGCCCCCAAACCCGCACCCGATGGCCTGCAGTATTTTGCGCAACGCTGGGCGGTGGATGGCGCAGCACTGGTCATGGTCGGCGATCACCACAACGACCTGGCCTGCGGTCGTGCAGCCGGTGCCTGCACCGTGCTGGTCAACACACCCGGCGATCCATGGCCCGGCCTTGCCGACTGGCGGTTGCAGGATTGCACGCAGTTGCTGGCGCAGTGGAGCCGCTAGCGTGAGGTTTGGCGAGTAGGCCAGGCGCGCGCAAAGCATGGAGTGCGATGCGTGGCTGGCCGCGTGTCGCTGGATGACGATGACGATGACAATCAGGACACCGTCATCGCATTGGAAGGGTGACATGCGCTCGAAAGGGCGTGGACGCTGCTGAATCTTGCAACGCGTCATCAGCAAGCCGGACAGCACACGGCTGTCTGCGCCGTACCCTCATCCGCCCTTCGGGCACCTTCTCCCGATGGGAGAAGGGAAACGCGGCAGCACCCCAGTCGACGACGTAGCTGGCTTTCGGTGAGGTGAGGTGTTGCCTTGCGCGAGCCACAGCGAGCTATGTCGACTCAAGCGTGCAAGGTGCGCAGCACCAGCTGACAGGCAGTCCCACACCCGCTGCACCATCCATGTCACAGCACGCCCGGCGCAAACTGTGCCAGAACCGTGACAGTGCGCCTTGCGCAAGCGACTGCCATCACAGCAAACCCTGCTGCTCCAACATGGTGCGTCGCACCAGTGCGCTGGCATGGCGTTTGCTCTTTCCCTCTCGACGTTTCCGACGTCCGCGGTGCAACTGGCGGGTGCAACGCCTGCGCTGCGGAATGTTTCAACCGACTGGTTGTTCAATCGAGAGGGGTAGACGCATATGCATCAATCTTCCTGTCGCAGCCTGCGCAGCAGTGTGCTGCTCATGCTTGCGCTGAGCGCCGCGTTGGCCGGCTGCAAGAAAGACGCAGCCACGGAAACGACGACAACGCCCGCACCGGCCGCCAAACCCGCCGCGCCGACGGCCGTCGCCGTGGTCGATACCGACAGCGAGTTCACCACCAATGCCAGCAACCCGGATAACTGGGGCGGCATCGGGCGCGACTTCGCGCTGACCCGGCACAGCCCGCTGGCCGAGATCAATCGCGACAACGTCAAGAACCTGAAGATGTCGTGGGAAATGAAGACCGATGCCACGCGCGGCCACGAAGGCCAGCCGCTGGTGATCGGCAGCGTCATGTACATGGTCAGCGCGTATCCGAACAACGTGTTCGCCATCGACCTGGCTGCGCAGGACGACGGCGGCAAGGTGTTGTGGAAGTACACCCCGCAGCAGGACGAACGCTCGGTGGCGGTGGCGTGCTGCGATACGGTCAACCGCGGCGCCTCGTATGCCGATGGCAAGCTGGTGTTCGGGAGCCTGAGCGGCGATGTGATCGCACTCGATGCCAAGACCGGCAAGGAAGTGTGGAAGCAGAAACTCGCGCACCCGGACAAGGGCGAAACCATCACCATGGCGCCGATCATCGCCGACGGCAAAGTGGTGGCCGGCATCAGCGGCAACGAGTTCGGCGTGCTTGGGCGTGTTGCTGCCTACAACCTGGCCGATGGCAAGCAGGCCTGGTCCTGCGATGCGGCCGGTACCGACAAATCGATCTGCCTGGGTGCGGATTTCAACAAGGCCAATCCGCAGCATGGCCAGCTCGGCGATCTAGGCGTCAAGACCTTTCCCAACGACGAATGGAAGCGTGGCGGTGGTGCGGCCTGGGGCTGGTACAGCTACGACCCGAAGTTGAAGCTGCTCTACTACGGCACCGGCAATCCCGGCCTGTGGAGCCCGTCGTATCGCTGCGGCAAGACCTCGCAGGAGGAATGCAACAACGGCGAGCATGACAACAAGTGGTCGATGACCCTGTTCGCGCGCAAGATCGATACCGGCGAAGCGGTGTGGGGCTACCAGAAGACGCCGTTCGACCAGTGGGACTACGACGGCATCAACGAGCCGATCCTGGTCGATCTGAGCATCGACGGCAAGCAGGTACCATCGGTGGTGCAGTTCGATCGCAACGGCTTTGCCTACGTGCTCGATCGCCGCGACGGCACCTTGCTGCGCGCGCACAAGTTCGTACCGGCCAACTGGGCCGAACGCATCGACATGAAGACCGGTCGCCCGGTCAAGGTGGCCGCGCATTCGCCGCTGGAGCGAGGCAAGAAGGTGCAGGCCTTCCCGTCGGCGATGGGTGGCAAGGACCAGCAGCCGTGCTCGGTGGATCCGGCCAATGCGGCGGTGTTCTTCTGCGGCACCAACAACTGGCATATGGAGCTGGAACCGCAGGAACGCGGCAACACCATGATGGGCCTGCCGTACGTATTCGCCAACGTGATGATGAAACCGAACGAGCCGGGTGCACTGGGCATCGTCAAGGCCTTCGACGTGGTGGAAGGCAAGTCCAAGTGGGAGATCAAGGAGAAGTTCCCGGTGTGGAGCGGCACCCTGGTCACCGACGGCGGGCTGGTGTTCTACGGCACGCTGGATGGCTGGTTCCGTGCGGTGGACAAGGACACCGGCAAGAAGCTGTGGGAGATGAAACTGCCCTCCGGCATCATCGGCAACCCGATCGCCTACAAGGCCAATGGGCACCAGTACGTGGCGGTGTTCTCCGGCATCGGTGGCTGGATTGGTCTGCCGGTGGCCGCAGGTCTGGATCCGTCCGATCCGTATGGCGCGCTGGGCGCAGCCGGTCTGGCATTTGGTGCCGGTTTCGACAAGATCCCGCTCGGCGGCATGGTGCATACCTTCCGGATCGATGGTGCCGGCAAGACCGTGACCGCCAGTGCCACCGCCACGGCGGCTGCAGGCGGCGGCACCGCCAACACCGCAGCGAAGACCGCACGATGAGTTCCACGCAAGGCGTTGGACGCGCGCACCGGCAGTTCGCTGCCGGTGCGCGTGGCATGCATCGGCCGGCGCCGGCCACCGGCACCGCCGCGCCAGCGCCTGCAGCAGCGAGCGCCGCAGTGCCCAACCCGGCCGCCGGGCCTGCGCCGGATCCGGCCACGCCGCCCGCAGCGCCGGCCACCGTGGTGCCGATCCCGAAGGGGCCGGAGGTCAAGGTCACGCCCGAACTGATCGCCGAGGGCAAGAAGATCTATTTCTCCGCCGGCTGCAATGCCTGCCATGGCGGCACCGGTGGCGGCGGCATGTGCCCGCCGTTGACCAACGACATCTGGGTGTATGGCAGCGACGACGACACCTTGCGTACGCTGATCAGCGAAGGCACCGCCGCGATGATCACCCACGGCAAGACGCGGGTCGGGCATGAAAAGGTGGTCGGGCAGATGCCGCCGTTCGCGCCGGTGCTCAAGCCGGGCGACACCGAGAAACTGCTTGCCTTCATCCATTCGATCAACAAGACCGCGGGCAAGGCGCAATGAGGCCAGCGCCAACCGGTTGGCAGTGCATCCTTGCAGCGCCTGCGCTGGTCGCGCTGCTGGCCTTGGCCGGTTGCCGGCGCGATGCCGAGCCGCCGGCGTCCAACGCGGCGCCGGCGACAGCGACGCCTGCAACGCCCGCTGCAGCACCGCTGCCCGCAACGCTGCCGGTATTTGCTTATGTGCCCAACCAGCGCAGCGGCACGGTGTCGGTGATCGATACGCACACCGACACGGTGGTGCGTACGCTCAGCGCACAGGGGCAGCTGGGCAAGCGCCTGCAGCAGGTATTGCCGGGCCCGCAGGGGCATCTGTACCTGATCGATGCCGAGCATCACCGCCTGATCGAACTCGACACCGAAAAAGACGCGGTGCTGCGCAGCGTGGAGATCGGCGAGAACGCCGAAGGCATTGCGTTGTCGCTGGACGGCAAGCAGTTTGCGGTGTGCGTGGAAGGCCAGAACCAGGTGATGTTGATCGATGCGGCACAGTTCAGCGTGCAGCAGGTGATCGCTACGCGCGGGCAGGCACCCGAGCACTGCGCCTACACGCCGGACGGGCAGTGGCTGCTCACCAGCAACGAGGGCTCCAACGACATGGACATGATCGAGCTGGCCACCGGTCGCTCGCGTGGCGTGGTCGCCACCAGCGGCCATCCGCGCGGCATGGCATTTGCGCCCGACGGGCACAGCGTCTACATCGCGCAGGAAACCGCCAATGTGGTCGACGTGATCGACCTGCAGACGCGCCAACGCCGCGCCAGCCTGCCGGCCGGCGTGCGCACGGCAGGCGTGGCGTTGTCGGCCGACGGCACGCGGCTGTATGCGTCCAACGGTGGTGCCGGCACGCTCAGCGTGATCGATACCAACACTGCGCGCAGTCTCGCCGAAATCGCGGTGGGACTGCGGCCGTGGAATCCGGCGCTGACCCCGGCCGGCGACAAACTGTATGTCGCCAACGGGCGCTCGAACACGGTGAGCGTGATCGACACCGTCGCGTTGCGCGAGATCAAACAGATCCCCGTCGGCGAACTGCCGTGGGGCGTGGTCATCGCGCGCTGAGCGGCGGGCATGCCGCAGCGCGCCAGGGAGGCCGGATGAAGACACGCGCTGCGGTGGCATGGGGTCCGTACCAGCCGCTGACCATCGAAGAGGTGGACCTGCAGCCGCCGCGGCCCGGCGAGGTGCTGGTGCGCCTGGTCGCCACCGGGATCTGCCATGGCGATGCGCATGCACTGGCGCATGCGCAGGCGGGCAGCTTCCCGGTGATCCTGGGGCAGGAGGGCGCGGGCATCGTCGAAGCGGTCGGCATCGGCGTCACCAGCGTGCAGCCCGGCGATCACGTCATCCCGCTGTACATGCCCGAATGCGGCGTGTGCAAGTTCTGCCGCTCCGGCCGCACCAACCTGTGCCAGGCGATCCGCAGCAGCCAGGAGCGCGGGCTGATGCCCGATGGCAGCAGCCGGTTCTCGTTGCACGGCCGGCCGATCCTGCACCACATGGGCATCAGCACGTTCTCCGAATACACCGTGGTGCCGGAGATCGCGGTCGCGCGGATCCAGCCGGAGGCAGCGCTGGATCAGGTCTGTCTGCTCGGCTGCACGGTCACCACCGGCGTCGGTGCGGTGCTCAACAGCACGCATGTGCGGCCCGGCGACTGCGTGGCGGTGTTCGGCCTGGGCGGCATCGGCTTGTCGGTGGTGCAGGGCGCGGTGCTGGCGCAGGCCGGGCGCATCATCGCGGTGGATATCGACCCGGCCAAGTTCGCGCTGGCGCGCGCGTTGGGCGCCACCGATTGCCTGGATCCGCGCGACTACGGCGCACCGATCCAGCAGGTGATCGTGGACCTCACCGATGGCGGCGCCGACCACAGCTTCGAATGCGTGGGCGATGTCGGCGCGATGCGCGCGGCGCTGGAGTGCTGCCACAAGGGCTGGGGCGAGAGCGTCATCCTCGGCGTGGCCGACGACGCGCAGGAAATCAGCACGCGCCCGTTTCAACTGGTGACCGGGCGGGTATGGCGCGGCAGCGCCTTCGGCGGAGTGAAGGGGCGCAGCGAATTGCCCGGCTATGTCGCGCGCTATCTGCACGGCGACATCCGGCTGGCACCGTTGATCACCCGCACGCTGGCGCTGGACGACATCAATCAGGCGCTGGCGGACTTGCGTGCGGCGCGCGGCATCAAATCGATCGTGCTCTATTGAGGGAGACGCAGATGGCAGCAGGCACACGCAGCACAGCGACGTTGCACCATCACGCACTGGCAGGCGCCTGCGCCAGCGCCTTGCTCGCAAGCAGCGCGCTGGCAGTGGCGGCCGAGGCGCCGCAGGTGACCTGGCTGGACCGCATCGAGGTCACCGCCACGCCGATTCCCGGCACCACCATCGATGCGGCACAGCTGCCGTACATGGTGCAATCGGCCACCAACAGCGAGCTGTCGCGCGCGCGCAGCAACAACCTCGGCGATCTGCTGCAGCGGCGCTTCGTCGGCGTGGATGGCAACGATGTGCAAGGCAGCGCGTTCCAGAACGACCTCACCTTCCACGGGTTTCGTGCCTCCGCCTTGCCCGGCGCCTCGCAAGGCGTGTCGGTGTATCTGGATGGCGTGCGTTTCAACGAACCGTTCGCCGATATCGTCAGCTGGGACATGCTGCCCGAGTCGGCAATCAACGCGGTGACCCTGATGCCCGGTTCCAATCCCTTGTTCGGGCCGAACACGCTCGGCGGCGCGGTGGTGCTGTCTACCGCGTCGGGCCTCACCTCACCGGGAGTGCAGGGCGAGCTGAGCATCGGCAGCGGTGCGCGCAAGCGACTGGACGCCAGTTACGGTCTCGCCAGTCAGGACGGCTGGCATGGCTTTGTCGCGGTCACCGGTTTCGACGAGAACGGCTGGCGCGATGCCTCCGAAGGCCGCCTGGGAACCGTGTTCGGCAAGGTCGGCAAGCAAGGCGAGCAGACCGATTGGAGCCTGTCGCTGCTGCACGGGCGCAGCCGCCTGATCGGCAATGGCCTGCTGCCGGATACGCGCTACACCGACGATGGCCCCGAGCCCGGCCTGTATCGCGCCGACCGCCGCGCGGTGTACACCTCGCCCGATCTCACCCGCAATCGCAATACGCTGTTCACCGCGCAACTGGACCATCGTTTCACTGCGGACACCGCGTTGCATGCACTGGCCTACGCGCGCGTGGGCCGCCGCGACACCGTCAATGGCGATATCGGCGAGGACTACGAGGAATTCGTCGAAGAATGCGCCTCCGGTTACGCCGCCGATGGCAGCGCGCTGGATGCCGATTGCGATGTCGCGCGCGCCGATGCCGATGCACTGCCCACCGGCGCGCTCAACACCACCCAGATGCGCCAGGAGGCGCAAGGCCTGGCAGTCAACCTGAGCAGGCAATGGGGGGCGCATGCGCTCAGCACCGGCGTCACCTTCGATCGCGGCCATGTGCGCTATCAGCAATTCGCCCGCGACGGTTGGGTGCAACCGGACCGCTCGGTCGCTGCCGATCCGGATGCCGAGCGCGCGTTCTTTTCCGGCGTGCGCGGCAGCACCAAGACGCTGGGCGTGTTCGTCGCCGACACCTGGGCGCTGGACGCTGCCACCCATCTCAGTGCCGCAGTGCGCTGGAATCGCGTGGTGGTGGACAACATCCTTTCCACCGCCGAGGACGGCGACCGCCCACGCGAGCGTTTCGTCTATGCCAAGGCCAATCCATCGTTAGGGTTGACCCATCGTCTCGATTCGGGACTGACGCTGTACGGCTCGGTCGCGCAAAACAGCCGCGCACCGACCGCGATCGAACTGGGTTGCGCAGATCCCACCCAGCCGTGTCGGTTGCCGACCGGCCTGCAGGCCGACCCGCGCCTGGAGCAGATCGTCTCCCGCACGTACGAGCTCGGCGCGCGCTGGGCACCGTCGGCCAACAGCAACGCCAGCCTGTCGGTGTACCGCGCCGACAATCGCGACGACATCCTGTTCCTGCGCGCCCCGGACACCCAGCTGGGTTACTTCGACAACGTCGGCCGCACCCGCTACCAGGGCGCGGATCTGGCGTTGCGCCTGCACAGCGGCGACTGGCAATGGTCGGCCGGCTACAGCTTCCTGGATGCGACCTACCGCAGCGATGGCGAGCTGCTGTCCGGCGAGCGCGTGATCGCCTTGCGGCCAGGCCTGCGCATCGCCGCATTGCCACGCCACAACCTCAAGCTCGGCGTGGAATGGCAGCGCGATGCGCTGACCCTGGGTGCCGGGGTGCGTGCGGTGGCCGGCCGCGTGGCCAGCGGCAACGAGGATGGCCAGGTCGACAACGCCGACGACGGCGAGCCCGCACCCGAGCGCATCGACATCGGCACCGCCGGCTACGCGCTGGTGGATCTGCAGGCGCGTTGGCAACTGGGCGCGCGGTTGTCGCTGTTCGCCCGCATCGACAACGTCTTCAACCGCCGCTACGCGACCTACGCGGCTGTGGCCGAAGACGTATTCCCCGATGGCGAACTCGCGCGCCCGCAGGAGGCACCCGCGGAAACCGGCCCGGCAAGGTTCCTCGCGCCGGGCGTGCCGCGGCAGTATCTGATCGGCATACGCTGGGCGTTATGAGGCTGGGGACTCGGGATTGGAGATTAGGGATTCGCAAGGCGCAAGGTGCAATCGCCAGTCGCCCGCAGCGTTATCTGGATGGTGCCGAGCTGCGCTAGTCGAGGGCGCGGTGTCCTCACCGCTCGCGGGACACGCCGCAAGTACGTCCATGTAGGCTCGGTGGCGGCATCCATGCCGCCACACGGTCCCGCAATCGGTGAGGCCGCCGCACCAGAGAGTTGGCTGGTGACGTCATTGAAGAACGAAGACACTGCAGCAGACAGTTGATGGTTACTCGGAAGCTTAGATCAAGAGCCGAGTCGGTCGAGCGCGCGGCGCCCTCACCGCTCGCGGGACACGCCGTAAACCCGTCCCTGGGGGCTCGGTGGCGGCATCCATGCCGCCACACGGTCCCGCAAGCGGTGAGGACACCGCACCAGACAGTTGATTGGTTGCCTTGTTTAAAACCATGCACACCGACCATCTCGACTGGCCCTTGCCCGCCCACCGTCGCGGGACCTTACGCGGCATGGATGCCGCGTAAGAGCCTACAAGGACGTACTTGCGGCGTGTCCCACGATGGTGGGCGGGCAAGGGCCCTGCAGCCAAGCCCCAAATCATCCGCTCCACAATCGCGGCATCGACAAGTGGTGCATGCCGCACCAAACAACAGCGGCACCCACCTGATGGTCAAGAAGTGCTCTTGATAAATCGCTCCAAATACCAGCGCCAAGAACCAGCATGGGCTCTAACGAATCCCCAATTCCGAATCCCGAATCCCTGCCTCTCAATCACCCGGTATCCAGGCCATGCTTGCGCAGCTTGCGATACAGCGTATTGCGACTGATGCCCAGGGCATCGGCGGTGCGGCTGACATTCCAGCGATGGCGTTCGAGTTGTTGCTGCAGCACCAGGCGCTCGGCCTGGTCGAGTGCGACGCGGCCGGGCATGTCGTCGGCGGCCACCGCGCGGCCATCGACCAGGCATGGTGCGCTGCCGGCATCGACAATTTCCTGCGGCAGGTTGGGCAGGCGGATCACTCCGTCGCTGCACAATACCGCCGCCGTGCGCAGCACATTGCGCAACTGGCGCAGGTTGCCCGGCCATGCGTAGCTCAGCAGTTTGTGCATCGCTTCCTCGCTGATGCGCACGCTGTGCTCGCTGTTTTCCTCGCGCAGCAGCGTGCGGATCAACTCGGCCTTGTCGCTGCGCTCGCGCAGCGGTGGCAGGTGCAGCACCACGCCATTGAGCCGGTAATACAAATCCTCGCGAAACTCGCCGGCCGCCACCCGCTGCGCCAGATCGCGATGGTTGGCGCTGATCACGTGCAGCTCCAGCGGTACCGCGCGTTCGCTGCCCAGCGGGGTGACGCATTGTTCTTCCAGCACGCGTAGCAGGCGGCTCTGCAAGGGCAGCGGCATGTCGCCGATTTCATCAAGAAATAGGGTGCCGCCGCTGGCCTGCAGCAATTTGCCATGGCGGCCTTCGCGCGCGGCATCGGTGAAGGCACCGCGCGCATACCCGAACAATTCGCTCTCGATCAATGCCTCGGGAATCGCCGCGCAGTTGATCGCCACGAACGCGCCGCCGGCCCACGGCGAGCCGCGGTGCACCGCCTTGGCAAATTCCTCCTTGCCGGTACCGGTGTCGCCGCGCAGCAGAATCGACACGCGATGCGCAGCCAGTTTCAAGGCATTGGCCAGGTTGTGGCGCATGCGCGAATCCGAGCCGACATGTTCGCCGGGTTGCAGCTCGGTATCCGGTGCCAGCTGCGCCGGCCCGCCTACCGCCGGCAGCGCAGTGCGCGCGCGCGGCGGGCGCACCAGTGCGTAGAACCGCCGCCCATGGCAGGCGCAGCGGATCGACCACAAGGTGCCGGCATCGCTGCCGGCGCGATGCTCGAGGGTGTCGAAATCCAGCTGCATCACCTGCGCGATGTTGCGGCCCACCAGCTGGCTGCGATCGATCTTGCCCAGTTGTTCCAGCGCCGCCTCGTTGACGGCCAGCACGCGGCCATCGGTATCGATCGCGATCAGTGCCTCGTGCAGCAGGCCGGCGAACTCGGGCCGGCTATGGAAGCGCAGGATGAACGCATGGCCGAACTGGTTGAGGAAATGCGAGCGCGAGATCTGCGCCGCCGACATGCTCACCAGGGCCACGGTGTGGCGCTGGATCTGCTTGCCGTCCTGGGCATTGGGAGTGGACGCATCCAGCACCGCCAGCAGCCCGCCATGCGGGTCCAGGATCGGCGCACCGCTGCACGACAGCGGCAGATGGCGGGTCAGGTAATGTTCGCCGCGGTGCACGCTGACCGCGGTGCGCTCGGCCGCGCAGGTGCCCAGGCCGTTGGTGCCCTGGTGACACTCGGCCCAGCTGGCGCCGCAGAACAGACCGGCCTGACGGAATTCGCGCAGCAGGGTGGGGTCGTGCACGCTGTGCAGCACGGTCGCTTCGGCGTCGGCAAAGATCACGGCGTAGCCGCTGCCGGCGATCTGCTCGTAGAGGTTTTCCATCTCCACCTTGGCAATGCGCAGCACATCGCCCAGACGTTGCTGGCGCTCGCGCACGTGCAGCGCATCGTGCACCAGCGGCTCGGGGGCTGCCTCGGGCAACAACGCGTAATCGTCCAGGCAGCGCCGCCACGAGCGCGACAGTGGTGCGGCAAGCGGCGCAATGTCGCGCAGCCGGCGGATCTGCCGGAGCGCATCCGGTTCGATCTCCGGCAGGGCGATGGACGTGGCGGCGACAACGCTTGGCTCGGACATGGGCCAGCGTTCCTCAGTGGGCGCGAAACGTCAGTAGAGGCACAGATCGGGCCGATGCTCAAACTGCATTGCAGCAATTGCGGTGCAGGCGCGCCCCTCTCATGCGGGAGAGGGGCTGTGGTGAGGGGACGGTGCGAAGCGTCGTGCTGTTCAACCTGCACGGGGCTTCGCCCGTCCCCTCATCCGCCCCCGCGGGGCACCTTCTCCCGAGGGGGGAAGGGCACAGCGCTGATCAGCGGTGGTGCCGCGTCAGAGCGCGTAGCCGAACTGCTGCTTGAACTGGTCGTTGAACTCGGCAAAGTCGAAGCGCTGGTTCTGCGTGCCGGGGTGCTCCACCTTCAGCGCGCCCATCAGGTTGCCCATCCGCCCGATCGTCAGCCAGTCGTAGCCGCCCTGGATGCCGTAGATCAGGCCGGCGCGGAAGGCGTCGCCGCAGCCGGTCGGGTCGACCACGCGGCGCTCGTGCGCCGGCGGGATGTCGTAGGTCTTTTCCGGCGTATGCACCAGCGCGCCCTTGGGGCCCTGCGTGG
The DNA here is from genome assembly GCF_001013475.1 of Xanthomonas arboricola pv. juglandis. Taxonomy (GTDB): domain Bacteria; phylum Pseudomonadota; class Gammaproteobacteria; order Xanthomonadales; family Xanthomonadaceae; genus Xanthomonas; species Xanthomonas arboricola. The sequence goes on from NZ_JZEF01000002.1 coordinate 984,448, forward strand.
TGATGTAGGCCTGCACGCGCGAGACGATGTCCTTCTCGTTCCAGCCGGTGCGTTCCTGCAGCAGGTTGGATTCGTAGTCGTTGACCACAACGTACTGGGCCTGCTCGATGAACTGGCGCAGTTCCGGGCCGTTGAACAAGGGCATCGCCTGGCCGGGGTCGAAGATGAAGGGAATGCCGGCGGCAGCGAACTCTTCCGCATTCTGGATCATGCCCTCGCGCCCGTCCGGGCCGACCAGGCCCAGGGTCACGCCCGGCACATCCTTCACGTGGTTTTCGTAGCTGCGCATCATCGCGCCCGGATGGAAGGCGGTGATCTGGTTATTGTCGTGGTCGGTGGTGATGAAGGCCTGCGGGGTGAACAGGTCGTCGATGATCTTCACCCGCGACAGTTCGATCCCCAGCGTTTCGAAGTGTTCGCGATACGGGCCGAAGTCCTGGCCCACGGTGCCCATCGGGATCGGCGCGCCGCCGAGCAGATGCAGGTTGTAGGCGATATTGCCGGCGCAACCGCCGAACTCGCGGCGCATGCGCGGGACCAGGAACGACACATTCAGGATGTGCACCTTGTCCGGCAGGATGTGGTTCTTGAACTGGTCCGGAAACACCATGATGGTGTCGTAGGCGAGGGAACCACAGATCAGTGCGGACATCGAGTCAGGCCTTTGCGTTGGGAAATACCCGCCAGTTGCCGGGCATGGCAGCGGGACGGCGCGCGCGCCGCGGCGCAAAGGGTAACGGCTGCGACCGATCAGGGCCACAACCGCATGCCATGCCCGGCGTGACCGGCACATGAAAACGACGCCGCAACGGCCGATTTTTCCTTGCCCGCACCGGGGGGGATTGCTAGGCTAGTGGACTTCGTTTTCTGCCCAAAATTTCGCCAGTCTGGCGGCGGGCACGCGACTTACCCAGGAACAACTCCCTCGATGTTCAAGAAACTCCGCGGCATGTTCTCCAACGACCTGTCCATCGACCTGGGCACGGCCAATACGCTGATCTACGTACGCGGGCAGGGCATCGTACTGAACGAACCTTCGGTGGTGGCGGTGCGTCAGGACCGCGCAATCGGCGGCACGCGCTCGGTGGCCGCCGTCGGCGCCGAGGCCAAGCAGATGCTCGGCCGCACCCCGGGCCACATCACCACGATCCGCCCGATGAAGGACGGCGTCATCGCCGACTTCACCTACACCGAGGCAATGCTGAAGCACTTCATCAAGAAGGTGCACAAGTCGCGCTTCCTGCGCCCGAGCCCGCGCGTGCTGGTATGCGTGCCGGCCGGTTCCACCCAGGTCGAGCGCCGCGCCATCAAGGAATCGGCGGAAGAAGCCGGTGCGCGCGATGTGTATCTGATCGAGGAACCCATGGCCGCGGCGATCGGTGCCGGCATGCCGGTGACCGAGGCGCGCGGTTCGATGGTCATCGACATCGGCGGCGGCACCACCGAAGTGGCGGTCATCTCGCTCAACGGCATCGTCTACTCGCAGTCGGTGCGCGTGGGCGGCGACCGCTTCGACGAGTCGATCACCAACTACGTGCGCCGCAACCACGGCATGCTGATCGGCGAAGCCACCGCCGAGCGCATCAAGCTGCAGATCGGCTGCGCCTACCCGCAGGACGAGGTGCAGGAGATGGAGATCTCCGGCCGCAATCTTGCCGAAGGCGTGCCGAAGATGATCAAGATCAACTCCAACGAAGTGCTCGAGGCATTGCACGAGCCGCTGTCGGGCATCATCTCGGCGGTCAAGCTGGCGCTGGAGCAGACCCCGCCGGAACTGTGTGCCGACGTGGCCGAGCGCGGCATCGTGCTCACCGGCGGTGGCGCACTGCTGCGCGACCTGGACCGCCTGATCTCCGAAGAAACCGGCCTGCACGTACAGGTCGCCGACGACCCGCTCACCTGCGTGGCCCGCGGCGGCGGTCGCGCGCTGGAGCTGGTGGACATGCACGGCAACGAGTTCTTCGCGCCGGAGTGATGGGGGCGGGAATCGGGAATCGGGATTGGGGAATCGTAAAAACATTCCCTGCCTGCGGCCTTTTGCGGTTACGACGCGGTCCCGCCGATTTGAGTTCCAGAGCAGCCATCAGAACTACTGCGCAGCCGTCAGGCGGGCGTGGCAGGTGCTCGGAATCCTCATGCACCCGCCGTACACTCCGGTTCCTGCGTGCCGCCCGCACCCACCTGACGATTGCTCGCTACGTTTTGTTAGCCGCTCCTAGCCTGAGCCGCACCAAGGGCAGCACAGCGCTCTCCAATTCCCCATTCCCGATTCCCCAATCCCGGCCCTGACAGTGCCCTCCTACGCCGGTCCTCCCGTCGCCTCCCGTCCTGGCGAAGTCACCTCCACGCTGCGGCTGCTGGTCTATCTGGTGCTGGCGATCGTGCTGATCGCGCTCGATAGCCGGGGTGGCTGGCTGAGCCAGGTGCGTCTGCAGGCCAACCTGCTGATCCAGCCGATCTGGGCGGTGGCCGGGTTGCCGGGGCGGATCGGCTCGCAGGTGCGCGACAACGCCGCCACCCATGCGCAGCTGGTGGAAGAAACCCGCACCCTGCGCAATCAGCTGCTGGTGGCCAATGCGCGCCTGACCCGGCTGCAGACCGCTGCGCTGGACAATGCGCAGCTGCGCGAGCTGCTCAACGTCGCCGAGCGCCGCGGGCTGGACGTGCAGCTGGCGCCGATCCTGGATATCGACCTGGACCCGACCCGGCAGCGCCTGCTGCTGGACGCCGGCAGCCGCGATGGCGTGCTGCTGGGCCAGGCGGTGATCGATGCCGGCGGGCTGATGGGCCAGGTGATCGAAGTGACCCCGCTGCATTCGACCGTGCTGCTGCTGACCGACCCCGACCACGCGGTGCCGGTCAGCGTGGCGCGCAACGGCGTGCGCCTGATCGTCTACGGCCGCGGCGACCGGCTGGAACTGCGCGACATCCCGCTCAGCGCCGGCGTGCAGGTGGGCGACGAAATCGTCACCTCCGGCCTCGGTGGCCGCTTCCCGGCCGGCTTCCCGGTCGGCAAGGTCTCCGAACTGCATCCGGACGACACCCACGCCTTCCTGGTCGGCGAACTGACCCCGGCCGCCAAGCTCGATCGCGGCCGCGATGTGCTGCTGCTGCGCGCGGGCAAGCCACTACGCGTGGTGCCGGGAATCGGGAATGGGGAATCGGGAATCGGGAGTGGCAACGGCGCCGAGGCGACGCCCTCCGCGCGACTGACCAGGCAAGCCGCAGCACCTGCATCGTCGCAAGGGGCTGTGCCTGCTAATTCCCAACTCCCGGATCCCGACTCCCGTCCCCAAAACAACCAGGGCGCAGCCACCGCGACGCCGCAGCGTGGCGCTCCTACCAATTCCCGATTCCCTATTCCCAATTCCCGGCCCCGAAACAACCAGGGCGCAGCCGCCGCACCGCCGCAGAACACCGCTCCTACCGATTCCCCATTCCCGACTCCCAATTCCCATCCGGCTCCGCAGGAGACGGACCAATGACCCGCATGCGCAACACCTGGATCCTGCCGGCGAGCATCGTCATTGCGCTGGTGCTGGGCCTGCTGCCGCTGCCGGTGGTGGTGCAGCCGCTGCGTCCGTACTGGCTGGCGCTGGTGCTGGCGTACTGGGTGATCGAGGAGCCGGACCGGGTCGGGCTGGGCATCGCCTTCGTGGCCGGCGTGCTGGCCGACCTGTTGTACGGCGGGCTACTCGGCGAGCAGGCGCTGCGGCTGGTGATCATGACCTTCATCCTGCAGCGCTTTCGCGCGCGGATGCGCTTCTTCCCGGTCTCGCAGCAGGCGCTGGCGATCGGCGGGCTGCTGCTCAACGACCGCATCGTCTCCTCGGCCGTGCATCTGGCGGTGGGCGAGCCGACCCTGCCGTGGAGTTACTGGTGGGCGCCGCTGCTGGGCATGGCGCTGTGGCCGCCGCTGTTCGTGTTGCTGGATGCGGTGCGGCTGGGCAAGCGGAGCAAGAAGTAAGCCATGCACGGGCGTCGTCACCCGAAGAACCCGCATGCGGAGGCCGAGCAGTTCCGCCGGCGTGCGGTGCTGGGCTTTGTGATGGTGGTGATCTGCCTGGTCGGGCTGGGCGGCTGGTATTTCAAGCTGCAGGTGCTCGACCACGAGGTCTATGCCACGCGCTCGGAAGCCAACCGCATCAAGCCCAAGCCGGTGGTGCCCGGGCGCGGCATGATCTACGACCGCACCGGCCGGCTGCTGGCCGAGAACGTGCCGGCCTTCCGCCTGGACGTGACCCCGGACAAGGTCGCCGACATGGACGCCATGCTGGCCGCGCTGGGCAAGGTGATCCCGATCGCGCCGGAGGATCTGGAGCGCTTCAACCGCGAGCGGCGCGCGCGCCGCAGCTTCCTGCCGGTGACGCTCAAGCTGCGCATGAGCGATGAGGAAATGGCGCGCTTTGCGGTGGAGCGCTGGCGCTTCCCCGGGGTAGAGCTGGAGCCCTACCTGACCCGCCGCTACCCGTACGGGCCGCTGTTCGCGCACATCATCGGCTACGTCGGCCGTATCGACGAGAAGGACCTGGCGGTGCTGGGCGAGGGCAATGCCGCGCTCACCCACATGGGCAAGTCCGGGCTGGAGCGCTACTACGAGCAGGACCTGCGCGGCCAGGTCGGGTACGAGCAGGTCGAAACCAACGTGCAGGGGCGGGCGATCCGCACCGTCGGCCGGGTCGCGCCGCAGTCGGGCGCGGACCTGCGGCTGTCGGTGGATGCCGACCTGCAGCGCGCGATGGTGGCCGCGTTCGGCGAGCACGAAGGCGCGGCGATCGCGATGGACCCGCGTACCGGCGAGATCCTGGGCATGGTCAGCCTGCCCAGCTACGACCCCAACCTGTTCGTCAACGGCATCTCGCATACCGACTTCAAGATGCTCAACGACAACCCGTCGCGGCCGCAGTTCAACCGGCTGGTGCTGGGTGGCGTGGCGCCGGGCTCCACGCTCAAGCCGCTGATCGCGCTGGCCGGCCTGGACAGCGGCCTGCGCCGGCCGGAAGACCGGGTGCTGTCCACCGGCATGTTCTACCTGCCCGGGGTCAGCCGCGGCTGGGGCGACTCGCACCGCGGCGGCCATGGCTGGACCGATCTGCGCAAGTCCATCGCCCAGTCGGTCAATACCTATTACTACCGGCTGGCGGTGGACATGGGCATCGAGCGCTTCGACCACTACCTGGGCGAGTACGGCTTCGGCCAGCCGACCGGGGTGGACCTGCTCGGCGAGATCGGCGGCATCCTGCCATCGCCGGCCTACAAGTACAAAACCCGCAAGGAGCGCTGGTATCCCGGCGACACCGTCAACATCGCCATCGGCCAGGGCGACTGGAAGGTGACCCCGCTGCAACTGGTGCGCGGGGTGTCGGCGATCGCCAGCGGGCTGCTGCTGCGCCCGCACCTGGTGCTGGAGCAGCGCACTGGCTTCGATCACCCCTGGCAGCCGATGATCCAGCCGCCGGGCAAGCCGATCAGCCCGAGCGAGGCGCATCTGCAGGTGGTGCGCGAGGGCATGATGGACACCATGCGCCCCGGCGGCACCGGCTATGCGATCACGCCGGGCGCGCCGTATCAGATGGCCGGCAAGACCGGCACCGCGCAGGTGGTCAGCCGCAAGGGCGTGGCCGCGGTGGACCCGCGCAGCCTGCCGCTGCATCTGCGCCACCGTGGCCTGTTCGTCGGCTTCGCGCCGGCCGACAACCCGGTCATCGCAGTGGCGGTGGCGGTGGAGGGCGGTGGTTTCGGTACCAGCTCGGCAGCGCCGATCGCACGCAAGATCTTCGACGCCTGGCTGCTCGGCAAGCTGCCCGCCGGCCTGGAGCCGCTGGACAGCGAGCTCGGCATGACCGCGGTGGGCGTCAACCAGTTCGAAGCCGGCGCCACCGATGCGCGCCAGGCCGGCGATGCGGCCGCGGCCACGCTGGAGGAGCTGCCGGTGGTGATCGGCCAGACCGCGGTGGCGTTGGACCCCAACACGCCGGCGCAGCCGGTGGTGCCGGATGTGCCCGATGCGGTCCAGGAGACCGACCATTGAGTGACATCCTGCGCTGGCTGGTGGACATGGTTGCGCGCTTCACGCGCAGCCTGGACTGGGTGCTGTGCCTGGCGCTGGGTGCGCTGATGGTGATCGGCCTGTCGGTGCTCAAGAGCGCGGGCGGCGCTGCCAACGGCGATCACCTGGTGATGGCGCAAGCCGTGCGCTTCATCATCGGCCTGGCCGCGATGTGGGGGATTTCGCGCATGTCGGTGCTACGCCTGCGCGCCTGGACGCCGTGGGTGTACGGCCTGTCGATGCTGCCGCTGCTGGCGGTGTTCGCGCTGGGCACCGGCAAGTACGGTCGCCAGTGGCTGGACCTGAAACTGTTCTACCTGCAGCCGGCCGAACTGCTCAAGATCAGCCTGCCGATGATGGCGGCCTGGTATCTGCACCGCATGCCATTGCCGCCGCGCATCTCCACCGTGCTGGTGACCGGCGTGATCATCGGCGTGCCGACCGCGCTGATCATGCTGCAGCCGGACTTCGGCACCGGTGTGCTGATCGCCGCCAGCGGCGTGTTCGTACTGCTGCTGGCCGGCCTGCCGTGGTGGTGGGTGGCGGTGGGCGTGGGCGGCGTCTCGGCGGCCGCGCCGGTGGCCTGGTTCTGGCTGCTGCGGCCGTATCAGAAGGACCGCATCATGATGTTCCTCAACCCGGAAAACGATGCGCTGGGCGCCGGCTGGAACATCATCCAGTCCAAGATCGCGATTGGCTCGGGCGGTTTCGACGGCAAGGGCTGGGGGCTGGGCTCGCAGTCGCATCTGAACTTCATTCCCGAACAGACCACCGACTTTGCATTCTCGGTGCTCAGCGAGGAGTTTGGCTGGATTGGCGTGGCAACCGTGCTCAGCCTGTACCTGATCGTGATCGCGCGCTGCCTGTGGATCGCCTCACAGGCGCGCGACACCTATTCGCGCCTGGTCGCCGGTGCCACCGGCCTGGCCTTCTTCGTCTACGTGCTGGTCAACGGCGGCATGATTTCCGGGCTGCTGCCGGTGGTGGGCGTGCCGATGCCGCTGATGAGTTACGGCGGTACCTCGGCGGTATCGCTGTTGGCCGGGCTGGGCCTGGTGATGGCGGTCAAGGCGCACCGTCCGGTGCACGGCTACTGAGCCGGCGCGTTCTGCAGCCGACGCTGACAGGCACTCACCCATGTCGAAAGAACCAATCACACCTGGCCAGTCGCAGCACGCCGCTGGCGACAGGCGCATGGCACGCAGCTGACGCTGCGCAAGGCGCGCGCGGTTCTGCGCGCTGCGTTGCAATGACGACATCCCGGCGCAGGGCCGCTTCGCGCATGCGGTATCGGGTTCGCTCGTCTTCTGTGAATGGGCGCGTCGCTCCGTAGAGTCCGATGCGCCGCCGTCCTGCGCGCGGCCGGGTCGCGTTGCAGTTGCAGGCACGCGCCATTCCTCTTCCAGGTGACTTCTTCCATGAAACTGCTAACCGCCGCGATCGGCGGTGTCTGTCTTACGTTCGCCGCACACGCCGGCGCCATCAACCTTGCCACCGGCGATACGCGCGCGGTCTCCGAGCCGGCGATTCCCGCCACCTGCCAGCCGGTGAGCGCCAGCCACACGCCAAGCGGGCGGCTGTTCGACGCCGCGCTGGAAAGCGCGCCGCCCGATACCAAAGCCATCCAGGCCGCGCTGACTGCCTGCACCGGCAAGAACGGCAGCGTGCTGCTCAAGGCCGGTACCGGCAACGCGTTTCTCAGCGGCCCGCTGACCATTCCCACCGGCGTCACCCTGGTCGTCGATCAGGGCGTGACCCTGTACGGCTCGCGCAATCCGGCCGACTACGGCAGCGGTTGCGGTGTCGCAGGCGCCAAGAGCGGCGGCTGCCTGCCGCTGATCAGCGTCAAGGGCACCAGGTCGGGCGTGATGGGCGTACGCACCGGCGGGCGCCAGGGCACGATCGACGGGCGCGGCGACCTGCCCATGCTCGGCAAGAGCACCACCTGGTGGGAGTTCGGCGAAAACGCCAAGGCTGCCGGCCAGGTGCAGAACAGCCCGGACCTGGTCAAGGTGCAGAACTCAAACACGTTCACCCTCTACAACGTCAATCTGATCAATGCGGCGTACTTCCATTTCTTCGCGCATATCGTCGATGGCCTGACCATCTGGGGCGTGCGGGTGAAGTCGCCGGCGACCAGCCCCAATACCGATGGCCTGGACCTGGACAGCGTGGTCAACGCCAGCCTGGTCGACAACGATGTAATGGGCGGCGACGACTGCGTCGCGATCAAGACCATTGCGTCCAAGTCCGGCAACATCAGCGTGCGCGACAACCGCTGCTACGGCACCCACGGCATCTCGATCGGCAGCGAAGTGATGTCCGGGGTCAACAACGTGCTGGTCGACAACAACGCCATCACCGCCACCGACGATGCCGGCAACCGCAGTACCGACAACACCGGGCTGCGCATCAAGACCAGCCTTGCCAAGGGCGGCCCGGTCAGCCTGGTCACCTATCGCAATACCTGCCTGTACGGGGTGACCAGCCCGCTGGTGATCAACCCGTTCTATTCGGTGGGCGGCAGCGGCACCAAGCCCAGCTTCGCCGGGATCGTCGTCAACGGCCTGCGTACCACCGGCGATGTCGGCCTCAAGGGCAAGGGCTGGATCCTGAAAGGCTTCGATGCGCAGACGCCGCTGGACCTGACGCTGGCCAATGTGGCCACCGGCAATACCGCGGTCTCCGCCAGCGATGCGCAGATCGGGCTGAGCAACAGCGCGCTCACCCCGACCGGCAGCAACGTCACCACCTCCAGCGTGCAACTCAGTGGCAGCGTTCCCACCTGCGCGGGTGCGCCGCAGTTCCCGGCGTTGTGATCGATCAGGCGCGGCTGGATGATCGGCCGCGCCTGATGGCTGGATCGACATTGACAAAGAGACGGATCAGCCGACCGGCGCCGCCCTCAGGTGAACAATAGAAACAGGTCCGACGGCATGGCTGCCAAGGGCGCCCTGTCGCCGGTGCGTTGGACATTGATCGTGGCGACGAGCTGGCCTTCCAGCGTCGAGCATGCGCGCTTGCTCTGGATCGCGTGAGCAGGTGCCGCCGGTGGCGGTGATCGCCAGCGTTCTATTCGGTTCGGCAGTAGGCCGAGTCGTCTGTTGAGGAAGGCAACCCCAGGTCAGCTGCACCAGCAGCCATCAGCGCGTCCGGCACATAACCAGGCGCCTGGCCAATCCCAAATCCCCACTCCCGATTCCCCAACCGCAACCCAGCAAGCTAAAGCTCTTTCCTTTCATGGTCTTATTGCCAGAAGTTCATCTGTTCTCTGTTACCCTCGGCCGATGATTCGACGCACTCTGACCTGCCTGCTCACCCTCGGCCTTGTCGCCTGCGCGACCCAGCCCAGCCCTCCGACCCCGCCGCCGGCCGCCAGCGCGCCCCCGGCCAAGCCGCCGAGCGCCCCGGTCGCGCCCGTCAGTGCCGCTGCCGAAGCGCCCGCGCTGCCGCCGGTGGACCTGACCCCGATGCCGTTCGAGATCGCCCGCGCCAACTTCGTACGCGACACTGCCACCAAGTACGGCATCGACGCCGCACAGATCGAAGCGGTGCTGGCGCAGGCGCAGTTCAAGGACGCCATCGTCACCGCGATGTCGCGCCCGGCCGAGCGGGTCAAACCGTGGAACGAATACCGCCCGATGTTCATCACCCAGGCGCGGATCGATGGCGGCCGCAAGTTCCTGGCCGAGCATCGCGCCGAACTGAGCAAGGTCGAAGCGGCCACCGGCGTGCCGGCGCAGGTGATCGTGGCCATCATCGGGGTGGAAACCAGTTACGGCAGCAATGCCGGCAAGTACCGCGTGCTGGACGCGCTGTACACGCTGGCGTTCCGCTACCCGCGCAGCGGCGACCCGGCCAAGCTCGAACGCGAAGTGCGTCGCGAGCTGTTCTTCCGCGATGAACTCGGCCAGCTGTTCGCGCTCGGCAAGGAAGAGCAGCTCGATGTCACCACGCTGATCGGCAGCTATGCCGGCGCGATGGGCATGGGCCAGTTCATGCCGTCCAGCTACCGCCAGTTCGCCGTCGACGGCGATGCCGACGGCAGGCGCAACCTGTTCACCGACCACAACGACGTGTTCGCCTCGGTCGCCAACTACTTCGTCAAGAAGGGCGGTTGGGTGCGCGGTGGCCAGGTCGCGGTGCCGGCCGCGCTGGCCGCCGGCCACGAGGAATTCAATCCCACCGACTGGTCGCCGGTGTACACGCTGGCCGACCTGTCCGCGCGCGGCTATCACCCCAATGCCCCGGTGGTGGCCGGCAGCACTGCCACCCCGATCACCCTGGACGATGCCAACGGCAAGCAGTACTGGCTGGGCTTCCAGAATTTCTACGCGATCACCCGTTACAACATTTCCAAGATGTACGCGATGGCCGTGTTCCAGCTGTCCGAGGCCATTGCCGGCAAGGAGTTACCCCCGGCATGAACAGCACGACAGGCCCCAAGTGGCTGATCCCGATGGCGCTGATGCTTGGCCTGGCGGCCTGTAGCAGTGCACCGAAGAAAAGCGCCGGCACCGGCGGCAGCGGCGCGATCAAGGGCGTCAAGGTCGACGGCAAGGGGCCGGCGTATGTGGCCACCGGTTGCCCCTCGACCTCGCCTTACGCACCCGCCAAGGAAGACCCGTCCACGCGCGGCGACTACACCGCCGGCGGGCTGTACAAGCCCGGCGTCAAGGACACCACGCCGGACCACGTGCCCAACGTGGCCTGCATCCCCGAACCGCTGGTCACCAACGAGCCGCGCTCGGCGGTGGGCAACCGCTCGCCGTATGAGGTGCTGGGCAAACGCTACGTGGTGATGGACAACCCCGGCGACTATGTCGAACGCGGGACCGCCTCGTACTACGGCAGCAAATTCCACGGCCGGCTGACCTCCAACAAGGAGGTCTACGACATGTACGCCTTCACTGCCGCCCACAAGACCTTGCCGTTGCCCAGCTTCGCCCTGGTGACCAACACCGACACCGGCGACTCGGTGGTGGTGCGCGTCAACGACCGCGGCCCGTTCCACGATGGCCGCGTGATCGATCTGAGCTACGCCGCTGCGGTCAAGCTGGGCATCACCGGCAAGGGCACTGGCAATGTCGAGGTACGCGGCCTGACCGAAGCCGACAACGGCAATCTGCTGGCCAAGCGCCGCAGCGGCAGCGCGCCGGTCAGCACTGCGGTCGCCGCCGCACGGCCGGCCGCCAGCGCCAGCCAGATCGATGGGTTGGTGCAGCGCCTGCCCACCCGCACCGTCCCGGCCGCCGCCCCGCGCGCAGTGGCCGCCAGCGCCGCCGCTCCGGTGGCCGCCGCAGTGGCAGGCAGTGCAGGGGCTGCTGCGGTTCCCGCGGGCGAGCGTTGGCGCTACCGCGTGGCCGATTCGCGCCAGCCCGGCAACGCCGACAACTTCGATGCCTGGATGAAGTCGCAGGGCGTGCGCGTGGCCACCGGCAAGCCGGCTGCCGCCGCGCCGCGGCCTGCCTCGGCTGCCCCGGTCGCGGTCGCGCCAGCCGCCCCGGTCGCGGTGGCGGCGATCAAGCCTGCCGACAGCGCGCCGGCACGTCCGCTCAGGAGCGAACCGGTACCGGTCAAGGCGCCGAGCGTGGCCGAGGCGGCACTGGGCGACATCCTGTTGCAGGTGGCCAGTTTCGCCAGCCGCGAAAACGCCACCCGCGCGCTGTCGCAGCTTGCCTCGGCCGGGATTGCCGGTGCCAGCGTCAGCGACATCGTCAGCGGCGGTCGCACCTTGTGGCGGCTGCGCGTCAACGCGCGCGATCACGCCAATGCCTCGGAAATCGCGCAGCGCATCGCCGGCCTGGGCTTCGGGCGTCCGCAGATCGTCGCCAACTAGCCACGATCGATCCGGCAGCCAAGGCGTCGGCAGGTAGCCCGGCGCCCGCTATCGACAGGTAGCGTCGGGCAGCCGCGATCACGACGCGCCCCATGCAGCTTGCTCGATCGCCCAGCGCGTCAGCCACGTTCGGCGCGCCGCCTGCCGCCATCGCTGAACTGCGCAGGCGCGCGCAGCATCGCGCGCGTCGCCCTGATCGCCGTGGCGCCTTACAATTTCGCATTACCCAGCCTTCGGGCCCGTCAGGAGTCGTTCTTCAATGAAATTCCGCTTCGCCGCCGCTGCGGTGGCCACGTTTGCCTTTGGCCTGGTCTGCGCGCAGACCCCTGCGCCGCAGCCGACGCCTGCCGTTGCCGCTGCGCCGGCCGCCGTCCCGGTTCCGCCCGCACCCGCGCCGGCGGTGTCCAAGTCCTGGATCCTGATGGATTACGCCACCGGGCAGGTGCTGGCCGGTGAAAACATCCACCAGCAGCTGGCGCCGGCCAGCATCACCAAGGTGATGACGTCCTACGTGGTCGCTGCCGAAATCAAGAATGGCAAGGTCAAGCGCGACGACCAGGTCATGATGAGCGAGCGCGCCTGGCGCGAGGGCGGTGCCGGCACCGACGGCAGCTACAGCGGCTTCCCGGTCAACCAGACCGCGCGTCTGGAAGACATGGAAAAGGGCATGGCGATCCAGTCCGGCAACGATGCCGCGATCGCACTGGCCGAGCATGTGGCCGGCAGCGAAGAAGCCTTCGCCTCGCTGATGAACAGCTACGCCGCCAAGATCGGCATGAAGGACTCCTACTTCGTCAACGCGCACGGCCTCAGCGCCGAAGGTCACCATTCCACCGCCTACGACCTGGCGATGCTGGGCCGCGCGATGGTGCGCGATTACCCGGAGACCTATGCCTACAACAAGATCAAGGAATTCCAGGTCGGCAGCATCAAGCAGAACAACCGCAACCTGCTGTTGTGGCGCGACCCGGCGGTGGACGGCATCAAGACCGGCCACACCTCCGAGGCCGGCTACTGCCTGCTGAGCTCGGCCAAGCGCGGCGACCAGCGCCTGGTGGCGGTGGTGATGGGCGATTCGTCCGAGCGCCAGCGCGCCGACGACAGCCTGGCCCTGCTCAACTGGGGCTTCCGCTTCTTCGAAACCCACAGCCTGTACGCGCCCGGCAAGGTCGTGACCAAGCAGAAGGTCTGGAAGGGTCAGCAGGACGAAGTGCAGCTCGGCGTGGCCCAGCCATTGCTGGTCAGCCTGCAGCGCGGCCGCTACAACGACCTCAAGCCCAGCATGGAAGTGGCCAAGAACCTGCAGGCCCCGATCAAGCAGGGCCAGCAGATCGGCACCGTCAAGGTCAGCCTGGACGGCAAGATCATCGCCCAGGCCCCGCTGGTCGCCATCAACGCAGTCGAAGAGGGTGGCTTCTTCAAGCGCCTCTGGGATGCGTTCTGGATGTGGTGGGAATCAGAGTGATCCAAAGAAAAAGCCGGCGAAAGCCGGCTTTTTCTTTGGAATCGGGAATCGGGAATCGGGAATCGGGAATCGGGAATCGGAGAGGCGGGAATCGGAGAGGCGGGAATCGGAGAGGCGGGAATCGGAGAGGCGGGAATCGCAGAAGCGGGGTGTCGCTCTTGCTCTACCTATTCCCGATTCCCAATTCCCGATTCCCAGCCCTCAAAGCATCCGACTGATCGTGAAACTGCCATACACCGGCGTTTCGCGCTGGGTGTCGAATTCGCGGGTGCGGTGGTAGCGGGCGATGGCGAACTTCCAGCTGCCGTACATCACCGCCAGGCCGTAGCCGACATCGCCCACGAACGGGCGCTTGTCCACGCTGTGGCTGTTGCGGAAGGTGTTGCCGTCCAGGGTGATGTCGCGCAGCACCCAGCGCGCATCGGTGGTCAGGAACAGATGGCCCGACCAGCCGCTGGCGCGTCCGAGCCGGCTGGGGGCGGTGTTCTCGCCGGCCGGGCGGGTCGGGGTGCTGCCGAAGTCGTCCGGCAGCTTCCAGCCGAAGCGCACCTCGCCACCGGCATTCAGATGCGTGGCCATGTTGCCGACCGCGCCGCCCCAATGCGAGATGAAATCCCAGCCGAAGCCGTCCGCATTGACTGCCGCATCGCCCGGCCAGCGGCGCATGCGCTCGTGCACCAGGTTGACCAGCGGCTCGTTGTGCAGCTGGTTGTCCCAGCCCTGGAATTTTTCGTCGCCCAGCACATCGTGGATCGCATCCTGCGCTTCCTGCGCAAATGCCCACGGGCCGACCACGCCGATCTGCAGCTGGGTAGTGCGCAGATGCGCATCGTTGCGCGCGTTGTAGCCGAAGCTCGCCAGCAGGATGCCCGCATACGGGCGATCGTCCGGGATCACATCGCGGCGGGTGGGATCGGTGGGAGTGAAAATCGCCTGGCCGATCGAGAACACCATGTTCTGCTGGTCGAACTCACCCGGATGCAGACGCTCCAGATAGCCGTTGACCCAGCGCGCGGTGCGCGGCAGGCAGGGGTCGTCGGTGTAGTCGACCAGGTTGGGCGACACCAGCGTCAGCACCGCGCCGTTGGAATAGCCCTGGTCCTGGTCCTCACCGCCGAACAGGTCGTTGTCGACCCGGAAGTTCACCGCCGGCGGCGTCCGGCTCATTCTGCTGGAGTCGCACTGGTCGGCAGCCAGGGCCGGCAGCGACAGCCCGGAAAGAGAGAGCAGCAGGGCAGCGGACAAGGCGCGCGGTCGAAGCATGGAGGGCCTGGAAAGGTAGGAAAGGACGATGTTCAGCAAAGGTGCCTGCGGCCGCTGCTGCGCCGCGTGAACGTGCCCAGGAGCACAAACATTTTCTGCCGGCGCCCCACCGTGTAGAACCATCACCGGCGCGTATCTGTGTTTGGTCCGGGACTGTAATGGCAGATTCTTGCTGAAAGTTGGGGGCGGCCCGCCCGGCTCCCCGGCCGTGACGCGCTCATCCGTTCGACCAGTGCGGGCTTGGGTTTGTCCGCCATCGTCCCGATAATGGGCGGATGGAAATCAGCACCGACAACCCCGATCACGGCTTCCAGTTTCCCGGTACCTTCGAGCTCAGCGCCATGGGCGCGGCCGAGCGCGGGCTGGAAAGCGAACTTCCGCGCCTGCTCGCCGCCACCGGTGTGGAGCTGCTGGAGGAAAGCATCAGCTGGAAGCATTCGTCCAGCGGCAAATATGTCTCGGTCAAGATCGGCTTCCGCGCCGAGAGCCGCGAGCAGTTCGACGCTGCGCACCAGGCGCTGCGCGATCACCCGGAAGTGAAGTGGACGCTGTAGCGGTCCAGGCAGCGGAAAGCCCCGTTCCCGTGCTGCCGGCGCAGTTGCGCGACCTCGGTCGACAGGAGTACGCCCCGGTGTGGCGTGCGATGCAGCGTTTCACCGATGCGCGTGATGAGGCCACCGCAGACGAAGTGTGGGTGGTCGAGCATGCGCCGGTGTTTACGCTGGGCCAGGCCGGCAAGCCCGAGCATGTGCTGGCGCCGGGCGAGATTCCGGTGCTGCAGGTCGATCGCGGCGGCCAGGTCACCTATCACGGCCCCGGCCAGCTGGTGGTCTATCCGCTGCTGGACCTGCGTCGGCTCAAGATCGGCGTGCGCGATTACGTGTGCAAGATCGAGCAGGCGCTGATCGATACGCTGGACGAGTGGAATATCGTCGCCGAGCGCCGCGAGGGCGCGCCGGGCGTGTACGTGGGCGGGGCCAAGATCGCCGCGCTCGGGATCCGGGTGCGGCGCGGCTGCACCTTCCACGGCCTGTCGTTCAATGTGGCGATGGACCTGGAGCCGTTCCACCGCATCAACCCCTGTGGCTACCAGGGCCTGCAGGTGACCTCGGTGCTAGACTTGGGTGGCCCCTCCGGGATGGACGCCGTCAAGGCGGTGCTGCTCGATCAGCTGGCGCGCCAGTTCGGTCTCGTCCTGCAGCCTGTCTCCGCGTTGCCCGACCTTTCGCTTCCGGCCTGAGCGCCCGTTATTGCCATGACCCAGCCTATCGCCCGTTCCATCCCCTTGCAGGTCGTCTCCGGCGACACCGCCGCACCTGCGCCGCTGCAGACCGGCGTCAAGCAGATCGGTGGCGACAAGATCAACCGCTCGCCGGTGCAGTTCGTCGATGCGCCGGTGTTGCGCAAGCCGTCGTGGATCCGGGTGCGGATTCCGTCCGGCAATGCAGTGCAGAACCTCAAGGCCAAGCTGCGCGAAAACCGCCTGGTCACGGTCTGCGAGGAAGCCAGCTGCCCGAACATCCACGAGTGCTTCAGCCACGGCACTGCGACCTTCATGATCCTGGGCGAGGTGTGCACGCGGCGCTGCTCGTTCTGTGATGTGGCGCATGGCCGGCCCAAGCCGCCGGATGCAAACGAGCCGGCCAGCCTGGCCACCACCGTGGCCGACATGGGCCTGAAGTATGTGGTGGTGACAAGCGTGGATCGCGATGACCTGCGCGACGGCGGTGCCCAGCATTTCGTCGACTGCATTTCGGCCATCCGGGTCAGCTCACCCAAGACCCGCATCGAGATCCTGACACCGGATTTCCGCGGCAAGGGCCGCATGGACCGCGCGCTGGAGATCCTGGCGCTGAGCCCGCCGGACGTGTTCAACCACAACATCGAAACCGTGCCGGACCTGTACCCGAACGTGCGTCCGGGGGCCGACTACCAGTGGTCGCTGACCCTGCTGCAGCGCTTCAAGGCGCAGCATCCGTCCATCGCCACCAAGTCCGGCATCATGCTCGGCCTGGGCGAGACGATGGAGCAGGTTCAGGCCACCTTGCGCGACCTGCGCGCGCACGATGTGGACATGATCACCATCGGCCAGTATCTGCAGCCGACGCCGCATCACCATCCGGTGATGCGCTACTGGACGCCGGAGGAGTACAAGGCGCTGGAGGACTACGGCAATGCGCTGGGCTTCAGCCACGTCGCCTCCGGGCCGATGGTGCGCTCCTCGTATCACGCCGATCGTCAGGCCGCCGGCGCGGGCGTCGCTGCTTAAGCCAGCCGATAACGCCTGCGCCCACGCTCAGGCGGGCGCGGCCGCCGGTGCTGTGTCATCTGATGCCGCAGCCGGCCGCACGCCGAGTGCGTGTCGTCGCGAACTGCCCGCGACCGCCCTCGCGTAGCTCCGATGATTTCGAGCTAGAACGACCCACACGACCCCGCACACCGCGGGGTCGTGATGTCTCCGGCCGCTGCTCTTGGCTGGCAGGGTACGGTCGCGTTCACAATCCGCTACAGGCCCGGCGCTAGGCTGATTCAGCCAGTGGATGACAACGCCAGCAACTTTCGGCACTGTCATGCTGTCTGATCCGTTCACCGCCTTTCTTTCGTCGGCCCTGTGCCGAGAGCCATTCGATGACCTACAACGTTTCTACGTCCATGAAGGCCGGCCTGCTGGCGCTGGTGTTGACCACTCCGATGGCCTTGCTCGCACGCGCCGACACGGCGTTGCCGGCCGCAGCCACGCCCGACCAGGCCACTGCGACCAAGCTGGTCTACGGTCTGCTCTCTGACAGCCGCTATGCCTACCGTCCGCGCACGCTGGACGAAACGATGTCCAAGGACGTCTTCAAGCGCTATCTGGAAACCCTGGACGGCAGCAAACAGTTCTTTACCCAGGCCGACATCGATAGCTTTGCGCCGTTGCAGACGGGCGTTGGCGATGCGCTGCGTGGTGGCAATCTGGAGCCGGCGTTCCAGGTGTTTTCGGTCTACAAGAAGCGCGTCGATCAGCGCGTCAAGTACGCGCGCGACCTGCTCAAGCAGGACTTCGATTTTTCCGGCACCGACAAGTTCGAGTACGACCGCAAGGACGTGCCGTGGGCGGCAGACGACAAGCAGCTGGACGTGCTGTGGCGGCAGTCGGTGATGAACGATTGGCTGCGCCTCAAGCTGGCCGGCAAGAAGCCTGACGACATTCGCAAGACGCTGGATAAGCGTTATGTCTCGCTGGCCGATTCGGTCAAGCAGTTGAAGGGCGAGGACGTGTTCCAGTTCTTCGTCAACGCCTACACCAATGCGGTCGATCCGCACACCGATTACTTCACCCCGCGCACCGCAGAAACCTTCAATCAGCAGATGTCGTTGTCGCTGGAAGGCATCGGCGCGCAGCTGCAGAAGCAGGACGACATGGTGGTGATCCGCGAGGTGATCCCGGGTGGTCCGGCGGCGGTGGATGGCACGCTCAAGCCGGGCGACCGCATCGTCGGCGTGGGCCAGGCCAAGAACGGCGCGATCGAGGATGTGATCGGCTGGCGCATCGACGACGTGGTCGCCAAGATCCGCGGCAGCAAGGACACCCAGGTGCGCCTGGAATACATCCCGGCCGAATCGGGCATCGACGGCAAGCACCGTACCGTGACGCTGACCCGGCAGAAGGTGCGCCTGGCCGAGCAGGCCGCCAAGGGCGAGACCATCACCCTGCCGGCCAAGGGCAGCGAGCCGGAGCGCCGCATCGGCATCATCAAGCTGCCGGGCTTCTATCAGGATTTCGAAGGCCGTCGCCGCAACGCGACCGACTATGCCTCGGCAACGCGCGACGTCGCCAAGCTGCTGGCCGGCTTCAAGACCGACAAGGTCGACGGCGTGGTGCTGGACCTGCGCAACAACGGCGGCGGTTCGCTGGACGAGGCGATCGAGCTCACCGGCCTGTTCATCGAACAGGGCCCGGTGGTGCAGGTGCGCGAATCCGGCGGCCGGGTCACCGTCAATGGCGACAGCAATCCCAAGGTCGCCTGGGATGGTCCGCTGGGCGTGCTGATCAACCGCGGCTCGGCATCCGCCTCGGAGATCTTTGCCGGTGCCATCCAGGACTACGGTCGCGGCCTGGTGATCGGTGAAACCAGCTTCGGCAAGGGCACGGTGCAGAACATCGTCGACCTGGACCGCTGGCCGGCGGCAGAAGGGCAGCGCTACGGTCAGGTCAAGCTGACGATTGCGCAGTTCTTCCGCGTCAGTGGTTCCAGCACCCAGCACAAGGGCGTGGTGCCGGACATCGCATTCCCGGCCAGCGTGGATGCCACCGAGTTCGGTGAGAGCACCTACGACAACGCGCTGCCGTGGACGCGCATTGCCGCCGCACCGCACACCCAGTACGGCAACTTCGCGCCGCTGCTGCCCAAATTGCAGCGGCTGCATACCGCACGCATTGCCACCGACAAGGAATTCCAGTGGTGGGAAGAGGACGTCAAGCAGTTCCGCGATGAGAAGGCCAAGAAGTACATCTCGTTGAATGAAGCCGAGCGCGTTGCCGAGCGTCAGAAGCAGGATCAGCAGCGCAAGGATCGCCAGCAGGTGCGTAAGCAGCTGGGCCTGCCGCTGGACCCGCTTGCCGAAGACAGCGACGACGGCCTGACCGGCAACGAGCGCGATATCGTCAAGGACACCGCGCGCGAAAAGGCCGCAGAAAAGCGCCCGGATCCGTTGCTGCACGAATCGGCCGCCATCCTCGCCGATGCGCTGGGCCTGCTGTCGCAGGACCAGCCGTTGTCGGCGCAGGTGCTGCCGCAGTCGACCGCGCCGGGGCGTTGGGCCGACTGATCGTTTGCCGAACAGCTGGCGACAAGATCAGCTTGCAGTACAAAAACGCCACCGCATCGCGGTGGCGTTTTCATTGGGCGACCCTTTCATGTTCGGCACGACGGCGCGCGCGGGTTTGACTGACGATCGATTGCCAGCTGCCGTGCCTGTGAGCCGTGCGACGCTCCATTGCGCCTGACGCGGCTTACGCCAAGGCCTGCCAGACACCTTGCAGGCCGAGCACCAGCAAGGTGGTGAAAAAGAAACGTCGAAACGTCTCGGCGGAAATGCGGTTGCGCACCCAGGCGCCTAGCCACATGCCGATGGCGGTGGGTAGCAGTGCCCACAACGACGGAGCGATCGCCGCGCGGGGCAGTGCGCCGTGCCAGGCCAGTGCACTGGCCAGCGCCAGCGTCGCCACGCCGAAACACCAGCCCAGGGCGCGGATCAACAGCTCGCGCGGTAGTTGCAGGGCGGTGAGGTAGGGCAGTGATGGCAGCACGAACACGCCGGTGGCGCCACTCAACAGACCGGTGGCCAGCCCGGCCAGTGGCCCTGCCCACGGTTCGTGACGTGCCTGCATCGTCCAGTGCCGACGGGCCAGCCCAAGCAAGGCGTACAGCGCCAGCAGCGCGCCCAACCCGGCGCGGACCAGGCTGGGGTCGGCGCCTGTCAGCACCCCTGCACTCAGCCAGGTGCCCAGCGTCACGGCGGCCAGCAATGGCCACAGACGTCGCAACAGGGGCGCGGTGTCCGGTCCCCAGGCTTGCTGCAGATTCGTCACAAGCGAAGGCAGAGCCAGTAAGGTCGCTGCCTCGGCAGGCGTCAGCCACAGACCCAGCAGCCCCATCGCAACGGTCGGCAAGCCCATCCCGGCCACGCCCTTGACCCAGCCTGCCAGCGAAAACACGCCTGCGATCAGATGCCAGTGGGTGTGCAATGTCTCCATACCGCCAAGGATCCGGGCTTGTTCCGCGGCAGACAATGCGTGATTGTTTGATGCAGGCTTCGGCGGAGCCGAAGGCCAAGGCGGGATGCCGCGCGTGCAGAGGTCCCTGGCTTGGCTGACCTGTCTTGTCGGTGGCGAGCGCATGTCGATGACATGCACGTGCTTGTGGAGCGCTCATGCATCTGGAATTTGTCGATTTACGGTTGTTCATCGCGGTGGTCGAGACCGGCAGCATTACTGCCGGTGCGCAACGCGCGGCGTTGTCGCTGGCCGCTGCCAGTGCGCGGATTCGTGCGCTGGAGCTGCAGGTGGGCGCCGTACTGCTGGAACGCGGGCGCCGCGGCGTCAGCCTGACTCCGGCCGGTGGCGTGTTGCTCCGGCACGCACGGCAATTGCAGCGGCAGGTAGAGGCGCTGCAGCTGGAGCTGGGCGGCTATGGTGGTAGTGGGCAGGTGACGCTGCGGCTGGCGGCCAATACCGCGGCGCTGTCGGCATGGTTGCCCGAACGGTTGGCGGATTTTCTCATCGCACATCCGCAGCTGGATCTGGCATTGACCGAGCAGGGCAGCGACGAAGCTGCCGATGCGGTGCGCGAGGAACGCGCCGACATTGCCGTGGTCGCAGGTCATGCCGATCTCAGTGGGCTGCAGGTGCTGCCGTTCCGTGAGGATCGGCTAGTGCTGGTGATGGCTGCAGCGCATCCACTGGCCGGCGCCGAGACGCTGCAATTGAGCGAGCTCGCGGGAATGGACACGCTGGGGCTGGCCGGCGACAGCGCCTTGCAACGGCATCTGCGCGTGCAGATGAACCGCGCCGGCGTGCAGGTGCGCATGCGTGCAAAGGTACAAGGCATCGACGTGTTGTGCCGCATGCTCGCACAAGGCATGGGCGTGGCGATTCTTCCGCACGCAGCAGTGCAACGCTCATGCGTGCGCGATCAGCTGGCCACGGTGCCCCTGGATGCAGCCTGGGCACCGCGGCAACTTTCGATCGTGCTGCGCTGCGAGCCTGCGCCGTCGACCATGCTGCAAGCACTGGTCGATTGGCTGCAACGCGACTGAGCTGCGTCGCGTCAGAGCCGCCGGCATCGTGACAGCGTCACGTTGCCGGCGCGCTCAACGCGGCCAGGCGAATTCGGCCAGCACCGGATAGTGGTCGGACGGCAATACACCGCCGGGACGCTGATCCAGCGTGGAAAAACGTGTCGGTGTCAGGCCACGGAACAGGATCCAGTCGATGCGACGGGTCGGCTGCGTGGTGAAGTCCTGGAAGGTTTTTTCCGGGCCTTGCGGTTCGGGGGCGCGGGCGCGTGCATCGCCAAGCGAGGCGGTGAGGACGCGGTAGGTGCCCTGGTCAGGATCGCTGTTGAAGTCGCCGGTCAGCACCACCGGAATATTGGCAGGCAGCGTCGCGATGCGCGACAGGATCAGGCGCGCGCTGTGCTCGCGGGCGGCCTCGTCCTGGTCGCGGTGGGCGAAGTGCGTGTTGAGCAGATAAAAGCGGCGCTTGTCGCTGCGGCGCTCGAACAGGGCCCAGGTCACCATGCGCGGCAGGTCGATGTTCCAGCTGCTGCTGCCGGGAGCCTGTGGCGTTTCCGACAACCAGAAATCGCCCGATTCCACCACCGACACCGCGCGGCTGTCGTAGAACACGCCCATGTGCTCGTCGCTGTCGTCGCCGCGGCGGCCCTTGCCGAACCAGCGGTAATCAGGCAGCTGTGCAGCCAGATACTGCGCCTGTTCCTGCACCAATTCCTGCGTGCCGAACACGTCCGGATGCGCTTGTTCGACCAACGCCACCATCGCCGTGCGGCGCACGCTCCAGCGCTTGTCGCCATCGGTATCCACCGGCACGCGCACATTGAACGACATCACCCGCAAGGGTGCGGGCGCAGGTGCAGCCAACGCAGGCAAGGCGATGCACAGCAGCGCAAGTGCGGCGAACAGGGAACGTGAGATGGCGCGAACGGACAGGCGTGACATGCAGGCGGATTCCTCAAGGACCAATCGGCGAGTCTAATCGGCATGCATGACCGAAATGTCATTGCCACGCCGCACACGCTTGACGTCGTCGCACATCGGCGTAGCATTTGCATCAAGCCATCGGATAGACCGCTGGCTGCCTACTACAACCGTGAGGGATTCTCATGGCGCCGCAGTACGACTATCTCGTGTTTATCGGGCGTTTCGAGCCCTTTCATAACGGCCACGCCGCCGTCGCCCGCCACGCGCTGGGTAAGGCGAACAAACTCATCGTGTTGATCGGCTCTGCCGACACGCCCCGCACCATTCGTAATCCGTGGACCGTCGCCGAACGTGCGGTGATGATCGAGTCGGCGTTGCCGGGCGAGAGCCAGCGGCTGATCCTGCGCCCGTTGCGCGACCATCTGTACAACGAAAGCCTGTGGATTGCCGAGGTGCAGCGCCAGGTCGCCGAGGCCGTGCAGGCCGATGGCGGCACGCCCGATGCGCGCATCGGCCTGATCGGCATGGACAAGGACGCCAGCAGCTACTACCTGCGCGAGTTTCCGCAGTGGCCGCTGGAAGATGTCCAACATACCGCCACGTTGTCGGCCACCGAGTTGCGCCGCTATCTGTTCGAGGCCGGCGAGATCGGCTTCCACGGTGGGTTGTTGATGCTGCGCGGCAATGTGCCGGCGCCGGTGTACGACATGCTGGAAGCGTTCCGGCGCAACTCGCCGAGCTACGCGCAGCTGGTGGCCGAATACCGTTTCATCGAGCAATATCGCGCCGCCTGGAAGGATGCGCCGTATCCGCCGACCTTCGTCACCACCGATGCGGTGGTGGTGCACTCTGGCCACGTGCTGCTGGTGCGTCGTCGCGCCGAGCCGGGCAAGGGCTTGTGGGCATTGCCGGGCGGTTTCGTCGGCCAGGACGAAGGGCTGCTGGACGGCTGCCTGCGCGAGCTGCGCGAGGAAACACGGCTCAAGGTGCCGGTGCCGGTGCTCAAGGGCTCGTTGCGAGGACGCCAGGTGTTCGACCACCCCGAGCGCAGCCTGCGCGGGCGCACCATCACCCATGCATTCCATTTCGAATTTCCCGCCGGTGAGTTGCCCGCGGTGCGTGGCGGCGACGATGCCGACAAGGCGCGCTGGATTCCGCTCGCCGAAGTCATGGCGATGGGCCCGCGCCTGTACGAAGATCATCTGCATATCCTCGAATTCTTCCTGGGTCGCGGCTGAGGCCGACAAGGATTGCGTGCCGTCATCCACCCAAGGCGTCCGCGCGCAATCCAGGATCGGCTTGAACCGTAGCCTCCCGCCGGCGGACAGACCGCTGGTTCATTCGACGCGAAGGAGCTTCCGTCATGCATTACCTCGATAACCTGCTGCTCAACACCGACAGCTACAAGGCCAGCCATTGGCTGCAGTATCCACCCGGCACCGATGCGGCGTTTTTCTATGTCGAATCGCGCGGTGGTGTCTACGACCAGACCGTGTTCTTCGGCCTGCAGTCGATCCTGAAAGAGGCCATCAACCGGCCGGTGACGCACGCCGACATCGACGATGCGAAGGCCTTGCTGGCCGCGCATGGCGAGCCGTTCAACGAAGCCGGCTGGCGCGACATCGTCGATCGTCTCGGCGGGCAACTGCCGATCCGCATCCGTGCCGTGCCCGAAGGCACGGTCGTGCCCACGCACAATGTGTTGATGACGATCGAATCCACCGATCCCAAGGCGTTCTGGGTGCCGTCGTACCTGGAAACGCTGCTGCTGCGCGTGTGGTACCCGGTGACGGTGGCAACGGTGAGCTGGCAGGTGAAGCAGGTGATGCGCGATTACCTGCAGCGCACCAGCGACGATCCGGAAGGGCAGTTGCCGTTCAAGCTGCATGACTTCGGCGCGCGTGGGGTGTCCAGCCTTGGCTCGGCCGCGCTGGGCGGTGCCGCGCATCTGGTGAACTTCCTCGGCACCGATACCTTGTCGGCGTTGCTGCTGGCGCGTGCGCATTACCACACGCCGGTAGCCGGCTATTCGATTCCCGCTGCCGAGCACAGCACCATCACCAGCTGGGGCCGCGAGCGCGAGGCCGATGCGTACCGCAACATGCTGGCGCAGTTCGCGCGCCCCGGTTCGCTGGTGGCGGTGGTATCGGACAGCTACGACATCTACCGCGCGATCCGCGAGCATTGGGGCACCACCTTGCGCGAGGAGGTGATTGCCTCCGGTGCGACGGTGGTGATCCGTCCGGATTCGGGCGACCCGGTGGATGTGGTCGAGCAATGCCTGCTGCTGCTGGACGAGGCGTTCGGCCATCAGCGCAACGGCAAGGGCTACAAGGTGCTCAACCATGTGCGGGTGATCCAGGGCGATGGCATCAATCCGCAGTCGCTGCGCGCGATTCTCGAACGCATCACTGCTGCCGGCTATGCCGCCGACAACGTCGCCTTCGGCATGGGCGGTGCGCTGTTGCAGAAGGTGGACCGCGACACCCAGAAGTTTGCGTTGAAGTGCTCGGCCGTGCGCGTGGACGGGCAATGGATCGATGTCTACAAGGACCCGATCACCGACAAGGGCAAGCAGAGCAAGCGCGGTCGGCTGACCCTGCTGCGCGACCGTGCCGATGGCAGCTATCGCAGCGCATTGCTGGATGAAGTCGACGCGCATGCCGACAGCGAAGATGCGCTGGTGACGGTGTGGGAGAACGGCGTCATGCAGCAGGAGTGGACGCTGGAACAGGTGCGCGCACGTGCCGATGCCGCGCGCCGCTGACGTTCGCCGCGCGGCTGACGGTATGCACGCCTCCCTGGATGACGACTCGTTGCTGTCTGCATCGCCGCTGTTGGCCGGGTTGCGCGCCGCCGCGCCCAGCCTGCGGCGGCGCGTGCCGCAGCAGGGCGAGAGCAGCCGATGGCATGCATTGCGCATCGGCGAGCGCGCGTATCGGGCAGCGTTGCCGATCACCTTGACCCCGTATGCCTCGGTACGGCCATGTTCGGCGCGCTGCGGCTTCTGTTCGGAAAACCTGCGTCAACACCGTGGTGGCCCGGCGGCAGCGACGTTGCGGCCAGGGCCGGACTACTTTGCGCAGTTGCGCGTTGCGTTGCAGCTGCTGCACGGGGTGCCGTTGTCGTATTCCTTGTCCGGCCTGGAGATGACCGACGACCCGGACTGGTTGCAGACCTTGCTGCAGACCCTGGCGACAACGCCCGACGGCCCGTGCGTGGAGCAGCGCGTGCTGTACAGCAATGGCGCCGGCTTGGCGCGCGCGCGGGGAGCGCAGTTGCTCGATGCCCTGGTCGACTTCGGCCTGTCGTGGATCGAGCTGTCGCGTCACCACCCGCTGCAGGCCGGCAACGACGCGATCATGCGCTTTCGTCCAGACGAGCCCATTGCCGATGCGGCCATCTTCGCGCGGACGGCGCAACGCATCGCAGCGCGCCTGCCGGTGCGGCTGGTCTGCATCGTGCAGCGGGGCGGCGTGGACTGTGCCGATGGCGTGGCGCAGTACATCGCGTGGGCGCGCCGCTGTGGCGCCACGCAGGTGATCTTTCGCGAGTTGTCGCGTCTGGACGATGCGTACCGCAACAATGGCACCTGGCGCTATATCGCGCAGCATCGCATCGGCATGGAAAGCCTGTTGGCGGACTGCATGCAGCAGCCATGGTGGTCGCGTTGGCAAGCCGACGGCATGACCGAGGGGTACTACTTCTGGAATCTGCGCATGCGCAGCGAGGACGGTCTGGAAGTGGTGTTCGAAAGTGCCGACTACGCGGCCATGCACGCACGCCACGCCACCGGCGACCTCTACAAGTTGGTGTTCTTCGCCAACGGCCGCCTGTGCGCGGGCTGGGACCCGGATGCCGATGTGCTGTGGGAGCCGGCCGATGGATGAACTCGACCAGCGCAGCTGGTGGACGCCGGCACCGGATGAGCCGTCCTGGGCATTGCCCGAGGATCTGCGCGCAGCCGATCCGCTTGGCGGGCGCGACTGTGGCTGGGTGAATCAAATGCGCCCATTCGTGAGGCACTTCAGCGTGCCTGGCGCGCAGGTGTTCGATCCGTTCTGTGGATTTGGCAGCACGCTGCTGGCGGCGGCGCTGGAAGGGCGTGGCGCGCATGGCATGGAGATCGATGCCGCACGTGCACAACTTGCACGTACGCGCCTGCAGCGGCACGGCGTGCAGGCGCCGGTCGTGGTCGGCACGCTGGTCGACACCGCGCCTGCAGCGGAGATCGATCTGTGCCTGACCAACGTGCCGTATTTCGGTTGCCACTGGCACGGTGCGGCATTGCCGGGGCAGTTGTATGCCAGTGCCGATTACGCAGGCTATCTGTCCGACATGCGAGCGGTATTGCATGCCTTGCGCAAGCGGATGCGAGCGGATGGCTTCGGTGTGGCGATGGCGGAAAACATCGTCGTCGGCGGGCGGGTGATTCCGCAGGCGTGGGATCTGGGGCGGATCCTTGCCAGCCTGTTCACCCTGCGCGAGGAGCGGGTGCTGTGCTACCGGCGTCCTGGCGCGGCGCTGGCGCCTGCAGGTACGCACAGCAATCGCAGCCACGAGTACGCGCTGATTCTTCCAGCACTGCCGTGCGCGGCTGGACCTGCAGCAGGCAGCGCTGCTGCTGCAGGCGCTACGCGCAGACGGCCTGCCGGTGCAGGTGCACGGCAGCTACGCGCGCTGGCTGCAGGCGCAGGGATTCGCCTTGAGCCTGTGGGGCGAGCCATGCCGGGCGCCGGTCGCGCTGGCGGCGGTGCGTACGCACCACTATCTGCGCGCCGAGCGCATCGGCGCAGACGGCAGCCGCCTGCAGCTGGACCTGCAGCTGCCAGCGGATGAACCGCCGTTGCCCTGATCGGCCCCGCGACGCCGCGCGCACACCGGTTGCCGCTATGCTCTGTGCCGGTTTTGGATGCCGGAATGTCTCCATGTCTTGTTCTTCCCTGATTGCGCGCGGTGCCCTGCTTGGCGCGCTGGCAACCCTGGCTGGCTGCGGCGGCAGCAAGGGCGACACGATGCTGATGCGCGAGTCGTTCAATTCCGACGACACCTACTCGCGCAGCGTGGCGTCCACCTCGCCGCAGGCCTGCGAGGCCGCACGCCGGGTGTTGTTGAGCCAGGGCTATGCGGTGACGCGTGCCGATGCCGCTGCGGTGGAAGGCAGCAAGAACTTCCAGCTCAAGGAAGCCGACCAGAGCGAACAACTCAATCTGCGCATTTCCTGCGCCACGCAGGACGGCGGCAAGGCGCAGGTGTTCGTCAGCGCATTGCAGGACCGTTATGCGCTGAAGAAGAGTTCGACCTCGGCCAGCGTCGGTGTCGGCGTGCTTGGTTCGTTGTCGTTGCCGGTCGGCAGCAGCGGTGATTCGCTGGTGCGCGTGTCCAGCACCACGGTGCAGGACGCGGCCTTCTACAAACGCTTCTTCGACCGTCTGAATTCGTACCTGCCCAAGGTCACCGAAGCGGTGCCTGCACCTGCACCTGTTGCTCCGTCACCGCCGCCTCCGGCACACGCGGTGTCACAAGTACCGGCTCCGGTGCCTGCGGCCGCTCAGGCCAGCGAGGCGGCCACTGTTCCTGCCTCACCCGCAACAGCTGCGGCGCAACCTGCCGCAACACCTGTCGAACAGCCACCAGTGGCGCCGTTGCCGGTAGAGGCGCAGGACCCGCCGCCGACACCAGCCAAGGTGCCGCAAACCGAGCCAGCAACCCAGCCGTGACGGAGCGATTCAGGCTCTGCTCCAAAGCCTGAATAGCCGGTTGCACGCTTCACGTTGCGTTCTCGACCAAGTGGCGAAAGTGCAACCATGACTCGCCAAGGGGCGAGATGGAGACAGACGATGAAGATGCGCAATTCCCTTGTGGGTATGTCCCTGATCGCGTTGATGGCGACGAGCACCCTGGCGCAGGCGCAAACGCGTTCGCATCAGCAGCGCTATACCGAGGCAGATGAAGGCCGCAAGTTCGGCGATGGCACGCGCGTGCGCTGCCGCAATGTCGAAGTGCAGAAGAACTCGACCGATCCCAATCGTATCGGTGGCACTGTTGCTGGCGCGGCCATTGGTGGCCTGCTCGGCAACCAGGTTGGCGGCGGCAACGGCAAGAAGCTGGCAACCGTGGCCGGTGCAGTTGCCGGCGGTGCAGCGGGCCGCACCATCCAGGGCAACCGCCAGCAAGCCAACGGTAACCGTCAGGTCGAGCGCGTCTGCGAACGCCGCTGAACCTGATGCAGTGAACCCTGCGAGCCCCGGTCCTGCCGGGGCTTTCTACGTCTGAGGATGCAGCACCTTGCTGCCGATCTACATCACCTTGTGCCGATGAGTGCGTTCCAGAAGCCCCGCCTGCGGCTGTGGACGGGATTGAGGCAGCGTGCGTCTGCATCCGCATCTGCGCGGCCCGAATCGCGCTCCCGCGTTGCCGTGCGTCTATGCGCGGCCGCGTTGCTCGGTGTGCAGCTGTTGCAGGCCGCCGCAGCCACGCCGAGCGAGACCGCGCGCAAGGCGTCTGTGGACTGCGTCGATGCCTTGCTGCGGCGACTGGGCTGGGATATTCGCCGCGCTGCGGTGAGTGCGCCGGTGATCCAGCGCGGCGAGCCGTGTACGCGCGGCTCGCTTGCGCAGGCGCGTGCGGCCGGCGATCTGCAGCTGACGCTGCCGGCCAGCTGGAACGCGCAGCAACGCGGCGCTGCGCTCGAGGCCTTGCTGGACGATAGCGCCACTCAATGCGCGTACGCGTTCGAACTCGGTGCGGCCACACGGCGTGCCACCACACAGTTGCAGGACAACCCGGGCTACCGGTTTTCGGCACTGCAGCTGGGCTGGATCGGATTCGGCTGGCGTGGCGCGGCCTCGCAGGGCTGGAGCGGCTTTCGCAGTTTCGGGCGCGGCTATCAACCGCGCGGCAGCAATGCGCAGGCGCTGGATGCGTTCTATCGCGGCCAGGTGCGCTCCGAATGCGGAGTGGGGCGGCAGGTGGCCCAGCTGGCCACCCAGCGCGAGTTGTATGGCGATGCCGGATTCGATCAGGTGTTCACCTCGGGCGAGTTGTCGATCGGCACGTTTCTGACCCTGCACGACACCGACAGCATCCTGCTGGGCGCGCATGCCGGCGAGTTCTTCGCCGACGGCAAGGCGGCCAGGACCGCGCAGCTGGGCCGGCAGGCATTTGTCGGCGCGCCGGGATTTATCGCGCATGTGTTCGACAAGTCGTTTCTGGACGACATCCACAACCAGGCCGAAAACTTCGTGGTGGTGGACGTCAGCGATGCGGCGGCGCGGGCGCTGGCGCAGCACGGCGGCTTTGCGCACTACGATGCGCTCAACCGGCAGATCTGGGAGCTGGCCAGGGAACTGCGCGGGCCGGGCAAACGTCGCTTCGAGCGGCTGCTGTACGAGCGCGATGCCGCGCTGCGCGCCACGCTCGACCCGCAGCAGCAGGCACGCCTGCAAACGCTGCAAGGCCTGTTGGATGATCCGTTCTACCAGGGCTTTCTGGTGTACGTGCATCCCAAGGGCATCAAGCCGATCGGGTACCACGTGGCGCGCCTGCTCGATCGCAATCCGCGCACGCCGTATGCCATCGACCTGACCCTGCACAATCTGCGCAGCACCTTGTACTGGCGTTGGATCGACTGGCAGCTGCAACAGTGCGGCGCCGGCACCGCGGCGGAACAATCCATTGAGAATTCCGCCACGCCAGCGTACGCCGGGCGTGGCACCCTGCACTGATCAGATCATGAGGAGCGATTATGGAACTGGGTATGGTGGGTTTGGGCCGCATGGGCGCCAACATGGCCGAGCGCCTGGTGCACGGCGGACACCGCGTGCATGGTTACGATCCGGGCGAAGGTGCGCGTAGCAGTGCGCAGGCCAAGGGCATTGTCACTGCCGATGCGCTGGCTGCACTGGTGTCCGCGCTGCCGAGCCCGCGCGTGGTGTGGTTGATGGTGCCGGCGGGCAAGATCGTCGACGACACCCTGGCGCAGCTGCTGCCGCTGTTGCAGGCCGGCGACATCGTCATCGACGGCGGCAATTCGTACTACAAGGATTCGCAACGCCGCGCCGCGCTGCTGCATGCCAGTGGGATCGCCTTTGTCGATTGCGGCACCAGCGGCGGCGTCTGGGGCCTGCAGGAAGGCTACAGCTTGATGGTCGGCGGCGACGAAGCGGCGGTGACCACGCTGCATCCGGTCCTGGCCACGCTGGCGCCGGCAGCGGACAAGGGCTGGGGCCGCGTCGGCCCGAGCGGCGCCGGCCACTTCACCAAGATGGTCCACAACGGCATCGAGTACGGAATGATGCAGGCCTATGCCGAGGGCTTTGCGCTGATGCAGCACAAGAGCGACTTTGCGCTGGACCTGCACCAGGTCGCGGAGATCTGGCGCGATGGCAGCGTGGTGCGTTCGTGGCTGCTGGATCTCACCGCCGATGCGCTGGCGCACAATCCGACCATGGCCGGTATCGCACCGTTCGTGGCCGATTCGGGCGAAGGGCGCTGGACGGTGGCCGAGGCGATCGACCTGGAAGTGTCGGCGCCGATCATCACCTTGTCGCTGATGGAGCGGCTGCGCTCGCGCGACAAGGATTCGTTCACCGACAAGCTGCTGGCCGCAATGCGTAACCAGTTCGGTGGTCATGCGGTCAAGACCACCACGGAAGCCGCGCCGACGATCGGCAGCAAGGACGTCTGAGCGATCTCCGACGCCTGCGCGCCTGCATGGCGGGCGCGCAGGGCAGTCTGTTCCATTGCGTCTATGTCGGGCGACTGCCGGCGTGCGCGCTGACTGAGTGCAGTGCGCATTGACGCGGTGCCCGGACGTGGCAGCGCAGGGCGCGGGCGCGCCATTGCCGATGCCGAATATCAGCTGGGCGCCTATATCGGCGCCCGGCCGTGCATCAGCCGCGCGAAGCCGTGCTTGCGCCTTCCAGCCATTGCACCTGGCCCGAGGCGGCGCTGCGTTGCGCCAGCTCCAGCAGCTCCATCACCTGCACCGCGTCGGCACCGCTGACCGGTGCCGGGCCGGCCCCTGCCAGGGCATCGCGAAATGCGGCGTAGCACTGGCGGTAGTCGCCCGGCGTGGTGTCGGGTTGGTGGGTGTGCACGCGGCCTTCGTCGTCGACGCGGGTCAGCGTGCCCGGAAGCGGGTCCACGCCCCAACCGGCGGTACCGGGGCGGCGTCCGGCGCGGAGTTGGTCTTCCTGGGTATCCAGCCCGTGTTTGAGGTAACTGCCACGGGTGCCGTGCACGGCAAAGCGCAGGCCGCTGTCGGCCACCAGCGAGCCGGCATGCAGGATCACGCGCAGCCGCGGGTAACGCAGGGTGACGTGGAAATAGTCGTCGCTGCGCGCCTGGTTGCGCTGGCGCTGCAGGTCCGCGCCGATCGCCTGCGGCGTGCCGAACAACTGCAGCGCCTGATCGAGCAGATGTGGCCCCAGGTCGTACCAGAGACCGGCGCCGGGGATGTCGCTTTCGCGCCAGCGGTCGCGCACCTGCGGCCGGAAGCGGTCGAAGTGCGAATGGAATTCCACCACCTCGCCCAACTGGCCTTCGTCGATCAGCCGGCGCACGGTGAGAAAGTCCGCATCCCAGCGCCGGTTCTGGAACACGCTGACGATGCGCCCGGCTGCCGCCGCAGCAGCCACCACTTCGCGCGCCTGTGCAGCGTCCAGTGCAAAGGGTTTGTCCACCAGCACATGCTTGCCGGCGGCCAGGGCCTGCAACGCGAACGGCGCGTGGGTCTGGTTGGGGGTGGCCAGCACCACCGCATCCAGTGCCGGATCGGCCAGTGCCGTTTCCAGATCGGCCAGCACGGCGACATCGGGAAAGTCGGCTTGTACCTGCTGCGGCTTGGACGACACCACGCTGTGCAGGGCCAGGCCCGGGGTGCCGGCGATCAGCGGGGCATGGAAGGTGCGGCCGACATAGCCATAGCCGACGACGGCCAGATTGAACGGTTTAGGCATTGAAAACGGTTCATCGCAACGACGGAGGAGGCCTGCATGGTATTGCACCCACCCGTGTGCGACGGGTTCACAACCCCTGCATCCGGCAGTCACGTGTGCACGACGAGCGCCACTGCAGACTGCCGCCACATTCACAGGAGGGTACATCCGATGAAGAACATCACACATGCACGCAAGTTGCTGGCCCTGGCGCTGTCGCTCGGTCTGACGCTGGGTGCCTCGCAGGCATTCGCTGCGCCGCAGGAGCACGCTGCGCACAAGGATCACGCTGCCGACAACATCAACGAATCCAAGAAGCCGGTGACCGACACCTGGATCACCACCAAGGTGAAGGCCGATCTGCTGGCTACCGACAACGTGTCGGGCACCGACGTCAAGGTCGAGACCAAGAACGGCATCGTTACCCTGACCGGCACGGTTGCCACCAAGGCCGAGCACGACAAGGCCGTGGCAGTTGCCAAGGGCATCGAAGGCGTCAAGAGCGTCAAGTCCACCGGCCTGAAGGTCGTCGCTGCAAAGATGTAATTGCAGCGGTAGCGAATGCCGGGACAGCCGAGGCGAGGCGGCTGAACCGAGCACAAGGCGCACTCCATGGAGTGCGCCTTTTTTGTTGCCTGCGCGCGACCCAGGCAAGCCGACAGGCGGTGACGCGCTCGCGCCATTTTCACGTTTACTGCACTTATGATATGCCCATTCAGCTATGTCGCCGCCGGAGTGATCAGGCTGAATCGTTAATCTCATCCTGGGCCTGATCGGAGACAATGCCGACTCGCCTTCGGGGCCCTGGCAGCGAGCGGATACCGACCTAGCAATGCAGACAACGGTCCAAGAAGACAGATGGGATCGCTGGCGCCTGCCGTTACTGGCGGTTGCCGTGTTTCTGATTGTGGTGGTGCCGTCGCTGCTGCTGCAGCAGATGGCGCACAATGCCAACCAGGCCGCGGTATGGGTATCGCATAGCCAGGAAGTGCAGGAGACCGCCCAGCGCCTGGAAGCGGCGATGCGCGATACCGAATCGGCGGCCTTGATGCGCTCGCACGGCGTGCAGCGCCCGGCCCTGCTGGAGCGCATGCGGCGCGGCCGGCGTGAGTCGCTGGCCGCGGTGCAGCGGCTGATCGTGCTGACCAAGGACAACCCGGCACAGCAGGTGCGGATGGGGCGCATCCAGAGCACGATCGAGCGGCGCCTGTTGCTGGCCGAGCGGATCGCGGTGACCACCGCACCGGAGCAGATCCGTCTGCTGATCAACGACATGACCCTGAACAACCCGATCCGCGTGCTGATCGACGAGTTGCAGGATGCCGAGGGCAAGCTGCTGGAGTTGCGCAATGCGCGCGCCGATACCGAACGCACGCATTACGCGGTGTTGAGCTGGGGCACGTTGGTGGTGCAGTTGCTGCTGCTGGGCACGGTGACCTGGTTGCTGCAGCGGCAGATCCGTCGCCGCCTGGCCGCCGAACAGGAATACCTGCGCGCCAACGGCCGCGCGTCGTCGGTGCTGCAGACCGTGCGCGAGCCGATCGTGCTGCTGGATTCCGACCAGCGCATCCTGCTGCACAACCCGGCGTTTGCCGAGTTGTACGGGTTGGACGAGCGCGGCAACGAATCGATGCCGCTGGAGGACGTGGGCGATGGCGTCTGGCGCGATGCGCAGATCCATCAGCGGCTGGCCGACGTGTTGCTGCGCGGCCGCGAGTTGTGGGACTACGAACACGAGCAGCGCGCCGCCGATGGCGTGCAGCGCACCATGCTGATCAACGCGCGGCGCATGCCGCTGCCGGATACCAGCGACGAAGACGTGGTGCTGATGACGGTCAGCGACATCAGCCTGCAGAAGGCCTCGCAGCTGCGCATCCAGGAGCTCAACCGGCAGATGGAAGGCAAGGTGGAGCAGGTGTCGGAGGTCAATCGCGAGCTGGAAGCCTTCAGCTACTCGGTCTCGCACGACCTGCGCGCGCCGCTGCGCCATGTGGCCGGATTCTCCGACAAGCTGGCGCGCCACCTGGGCGATGCGGCGGACGAGAAATCGCGTCACTACATGGAAGTGATCAGCAGCTCGGCGCGGCGCATGGCGTCGCTGATCGACGATCTGCTGGTGTACTCGCGACTGGGCCGCAGCGCGCTGCGGTTGCAGGCGGTGGACATGCAGTCGCTGGTGTCGGAAACCCGCGCGATCCTGGATTCCAATGTGCAGAGCGAGAACACCGGCCACCGTGTGGACTGGCATATCGCGCCGTTGCCGGTGCTGGTGGCCGACGAGAACATGATGCGCCAGCTGTGGATGAACCTGCTCGGCAACGCGGTGAAATACAGTACCAAGCGCGAGGTGGCCAGGATCGAGGTCACCTATACGCCGATGGCCGACGGCGGCCACCAGTTCAGCGTGCGCGACAATGGCGCCGGCTTCGACATGGAATACAGCGCCAAGTTGTTCGGCGTGTTCCAGCGCCTGCACAAGGCCAGCGAATATCCCGGGACCGGTATCGGCCTGGCCAGCGTGCGGCGTGTGCTGACGCGTCACGGCGGCCGGGTCTGGGCCGAAGGCGCGGTCGACGAAGGCGCCACGTTCTATTTTGTGCTTCCTCCTGCGCTTGAAGCGCCCAACCAAGAGTTCAATGTATGACCGCCATCCGTACCATTCTTCTGGCAGAAGACAGCCCGGCCGATGCGGAAATGGCCGTCGACGCCCTGCGCGAAGCCCGCCTGGCCAATCCCATCGTGCACGTCGAGGACGGCGTGGAGACCATGGACTATCTGTTGCGTCGGGGCATCTTCGCCGATCGCGAGGAAGGCCTGCCGGCGGTGTTGCTGCTGGACATCAAGATGCCGCGCCTGGACGGGCTGGAAGTGCTCAAGCAGATCCGCAGCGAGGAGTCGCTCAAGCGCCTGCCGGTGGTGATCCTGTCGTCCTCGCGTGAGGAGAGCGACCTGGCCCGCAGCTGGGACCTGGGCGTGAATGCCTACGTGGTCAAGCCGGTGGACGTGGATCAGTTCTTCAACGCAGTCAAGACGCTCGGCACCTTCTGGGCGGTCATCAATCAGGCACCGGAGCTGGACTGACCCATGCTGCAAGAGGGGGGCAAACTGGAGCAGCTGAAGATCCTTCTGGTGGAAGATTCACCGGAAGACGCCGAGCTGTTGTCCGATCAGCTGCTCGATGCCGGGCTGGATGCGGCGTTCGAGCGTGTGGACAGCGAGCCGTCGCTGCGTGCCGCACTGGATGAATTCCAGCCGGACATCGTGCTGTCGGACCTGAGCATGCCCGGTTTTTCCGGCCATCAGGCGCTGCGCCTGGTGCGCCAGAGCGGCGCCACGCCCTTCATTTTCGTCTCCGGCACCATGGGCGAGGAGACCGCGGTCAAGGCGCTGCAGGACGGCGCCAACGACTACATCATCAAGCACAATCCGACCCGCCTGCCGAGCGCGGTGATCCGCGCGATCCGCGAGGCGCGCGCCGACCTGGAACGCCAGCGCGTGGAGAGCGAGCTGATGCGCGCGCAGCGGCTGGAAAGCCTGGCAATGCTGGCGGCTGGGT
This sequence comes from Xanthomonas arboricola pv. juglandis, assembly GCF_001013475.1. GTDB lineage: Bacteria > Pseudomonadota > Gammaproteobacteria > Xanthomonadales > Xanthomonadaceae > Xanthomonas > Xanthomonas arboricola. The sequence goes on from NZ_JZEF01000002.1 coordinate 1,020,265, forward strand.
TGAGCCACGACCTGCGCAACATCCTGCAGCCGTTGCTGATCGTGCCCGACCTGCTGGCCGGACGCACCGACGATCCGCAGCTGCGCCAGCTGGCCAACGTGGTGGCCGAGTGCGGCCGGCGCGGGCACGAGATGGCCGAGTCGATGCTCTCGTTCGTGCGTGGCTCCAACAAGCCGCGCGAGCAGGTGTCGATCGCCAGCCTGTTCCAGGCGGTGCAGATGTTGCTCAAGAGCAGCCTGCCCGACGGCGTGCGCCTGCAGATGGACACGATCCCGCTGGATCTGACCATCGAGGCCAACTACACCGAGTTGCAGCAATGCCTGCTCAACCTGGGCCTGAATGCGATCCAGGCGATGCCGGGCGGCGGGATGCTGACCCTGTCGGCCGATCGCCACGACGGCACGCGCGTGCGCATGAGCGTGGCCGACACCGGCGTGGGCATGAACGAAGATACCCGCGCACGCCTGTTCAGCCCCTTCTTCACCACCAAGGCCGATGGCACCGGCCTGGGGCTGATTTCCTGCAAGCGCATCGTCGAAAGCTACGGCGGCAGCATCGTGGTCGACAGCCGCCTGGGCGAGGGCACGCGGTTCGACATGATCGTGCCGATGCGTGCGGCCGCAGTGACGATTGCCGACACCGAGCCGCCGCTGGCGTTGGGGCATGGGCAGCGCATCCTGCTGGTGGATGGCGAGGCCACGCGTCTGTCGCTGCTGGGCAATGCCTTGTCCAGCCAGGGCTATCAACCGCAGCTGGCCACCGATGGCGCGGCGGCGCTGCACCTGGTGCAGCAGCACGCGATGCCGGACCTGGTGATCATCGACAGCGACATCATCCAGCTCTCGGCGGTGAGCGTGTTGTTGAGCATGCAGGAGCTGGGCTACCACGGCCCGGCAATCGTGCTCGAGGATGTCGGCGCGCCGCTGCAACGTTCGCACTTCCCACCGGATATCCCGGTGCATGTGCTGCGCAAACCGCTGGAAATGCGCCGGGTGTTCCGCGCGGTGGCGCATGCGCTGGAAGCGGCCTGAGGCCAGGGTCTGGCGCGCTGCGGGCGGGCAGGCTCAGATGCGGCACGATTGCAACAGTTGACGCCCACGCTGGCCGCATGCGCGAATAACGCATGACCACCGTGCTTCTCAGCCTCGGCAGCAACGTCCAGCCGACCCACTACCTGCGCCTGGCCGTCGACGCCTTGCGCGCACGCTTCGGCCAGCTTGCCGTCTCGCCGGCGTACCGCACGCCGGCGGTGGGCTTCGACGGTCCGGACTTCGTCAACAACGCCGTGGCGCTGGACACGGACATGGACCTGGCTGCGCTGGATCATTGGCTGCATGCGCTGGAAGATGCGCACGGCCGCGATCGCAGCGGCCCGCGTTTCAGCGACCGCACGCTGGACGTGGATGTGGTGTTCTTCGGCGATTGCATCATCGAAGGCCCCGGTCATCTGCGCATCCCGCGGCCCGAGCTCAAGCATGCCTTCGTGTTGAAGCCGCTGGCCGATATCGCGCCCGATTTTGTCGACCCGCTCAGCGGGCAGACCCTGGCCGCGCTGTGGCAGGCGCATCCGCAGCACGGCATCGCGTTCACGACGGTGGCGCTGGACGCGGCCCCGGCGCTGGACGTGGCGCGCTAGCGCCGTTGCAGCTCAACTGAGCCGGCGGCCGCCGTCCACATGCAGGGTGTGGCCGGTGACGAAGCCGGCGTCGTCCAGCAGCCAGCGCACCGCCTCGGCGATTTCCTCGGGCGTGCCGATGCGGGCCAGCGGCGTGCGTGCGAGCAGCGCCTGCCTGGCCGCTGCGGATTTGCCCTCCTCCGGCCACAGGATCGCGCCGGGCGCGACCGCGTTGACGCGCACCTCCGGTGCCAGCTCCAGCGCGAGCGAGCGGGTCAGCATTTCCAGCGCACTCTTGGACGCGCCGTACAGCGGGTGATTGCGCATCGGCTGCTGCGCGTGCAGGTCGGTGATGTTGACGATGGCGCCGCGGTGCTGGCGCAGCTGCGCGGCGGCAGCCTGGGCGATGAAGAACGGTGCGCGTGCATTGACTGCGAACAACTCGTCCCATTGCGCGGCTGTCGCTGCGCCGAGCGCGGTGGGGTAGAACGCGGAGGCATTGTTGACCACGCCATCCAGGCGGCCGAACGCGGCGATGCAGTCGGCGACCAGCTGCGCCGGTGCCTCCGGCAGGCGCAGATCGGCGTGCAAGGCCTGTGCACTACCGGCGCGCAGGGCGCACAGCTCCGCTACACGCGCGCCGAGCGCCTCGCCGGAGCGGTGCGCATGCAGGGCGACGCGGTAGCCGGCCGCATGCAGCGTGGTGGCGATCTGCGCGCCGATCCGGCGACCTGCACCGGTGATCAACACCACCTTGGAACTGTCTGTCATGGCGTACTCGCTCGGCGTTGCAAAGGGCTCGGCTATCCTGTGCATTGTCCCCGCAACCGGTGCCCGCATGCACGCCGACCTTCCTACTCCCGATCCGGACGCCCTGGCGCATAGCGACCGGCTGGCCGCGCATCTGCGCGCCGAGATCGCCGCCGCCGGTGGTGCGATTCCGTTCTCGCGTTTCATGGAGCTGGCGTTGTACGCGCCGGGTCTGGGCTATTACAGCGCCGGCTCCAGCAAGTTCGGCGAGGCTGGCGATTTCGTCACCGCACCGGAGCTGGGGCCGTTGTTCGCGGCCACCGTGTCCGGTGCGCTGGCACCGGTGCTGCAGCAGCTCGGGCCGCAGGCGCGCGTGCTGGAAGTGGGCGGCGGCAGCGGTGCCTTTGCCGAAGTCACGCTCAAGCGCCTGCTCGAGCTGGATGCGCTGCCGGAGCGTTACGCGATCCTGGAGCCCAGTGCCGACCTGCGCGAGCGTCAGCGCGAGCGGTTGGGACGCAGCCTGATCCCGCCGGTGTTCGATCTGGTGGAGTGGCTGGACGGGCCGTTCCCGGACGACTGGGACGGGGTGCTGTTCGCCAACGAAGTGATCGACGCATTGCCCACGCCGCGCTTCACGCTGCGCGATGGCGAGGTGTATGAAGAAACCGTGGTGCTGGATGCGCAGCAGCAATTCGCGCGCGGCGAGCAGCCGGCCGATGCATTGCTGGGCGCGGCGGTGCGGCATCTGGAACGTTATCTGGAGCAGCCCTTCGCCGATGGTTATCGCTCCGAGCTGCTGCCGCAGTTGCCCTACTGGATCCAGGCAGTGGCCGGCGGTCTGAAGCGCGGCGCGATGTTGTTCGTCGATTACGGTTACCCGCGTGGCGAGTTCTATCGTGCGCAGCGCGAAGACGGCACCCTGCGCGCGTTCTATCGCCATCGCATGCATGAGGATTTGTATCGCTGGCCGGGCCTGCAGGATCTGACTGCGTCGGTGGACTTCACCGCGTTGGCCGAGGCCGGCACCGGAGCCGGTTTCGAACTGGCCGGCTACTGCACGCAGGCGAGCTTTCTGCTCGGCAACGGCCTGGATGCGTTGCTGGCGCAGGCCGACACGCGCACCGACGAAGTAGGGCGCATGCGGCTGCGCGAGCAGATCAAGCGGCTGACCTTGCCCAGCGAAATGGGCGAGCGCTTCCAGGTGATGGGGTTTGCGCGCGACGTCGATTTTGCGCCGGCATTTCTGGCGGGCGATCTCACGTGGCGGCTGTGACGCAGACGCTGCGCCCGTTTCATCGGCCGCGGTTGTGGGTGGGGTTGTGGATCGCTGCGATCGTGGTGGTGATCGCGGTCTGCCTGGGGCCGCCGCCGGAGATTCCGGAGCTGCCGGATAACAGCGACAAGGCCGAGCACTTTTTGACCTTCGCGCTGTTGTGCTGGGGCGCGGTGCAGTTGTTTGCCACGCGCCGCGCGCAGGTTGGTGCGGCCATCGGTCTGGTGGCTTTAGGCGTTGGCATCGAGATCGCGCAAGGCGCACTGACCACCAATCGAAGCGCCGACCCATACGATGCGCTGGCCGACACGCTGGGCATTGCTGCAGGCCTGTGCCTGGCGTGGACGCCGTTGTGTCTTGTGATGTTGCGGATCGACCAGCGCCTGTTCGCGCGGGGTTGAGTTGCGTGCGCGCATGCGTGTACGAATGCGCGTGTGCGCCAGGCACTGCCGTTATCGAGCGGTGTACTTGCGATGGCGCATTGACGCATCGGCAGCGGGTAGCGGGATGTCGTGACAGCTGCCTGCAGCGTGTGGAGTCCCGGATCCGGCGCAGGGCTGCATCGGGTAGCAGCCACGCGTACATCATCGGATGAGACGTCGATCGCAGCCTGTGGATGCGCGGGTTACAGCTTCATGTTCAGGCCAAGATAGAGCTGGCGCCCTGCCGCTGGCGAAAACATCGGCTGCGCCTGCGTCCAGAAGAAGCTGTCGTACCACACGTAGGCATACTCGCGGCCGGTGGCATTGCGGACCTGCAGATCCACGCTCCAGGCGGGATTGATGGAGTATCTGGCGGTGAGATCCAGGGTGGCGAAGCCGCCGTATTTGCCGGCCAGGTTGCGCTCCTCCAGATAGTAGTCGCCTTGCGCGCGGCCCTGCATTCCCAAGCGCAGCGCAGCGGTCGGGCGGTACTCGACGCCGACGTTGCTGATGTAACGCGGCGTTGCGGCCACTTCGCGGCCGACCAGCGACACGCTGGCATCGCGGTCGTCGCGTTCGATCTTTGCCTCCTGGTACGCGTGCGATGCCCATAGCGTCCACCTGTCGCCCAGCTGCGCATTGATCTGCGCATCCACGCCACGCCTGCGTGTCTTGCCCAGGGTGACGGTGGTGCCGGTGGCGGGCATGTTGGAGACTTCGTTGGCCGCATCCTGTTGCCACACCGCAATGCGCGCCTGGCCGCCCTGGAACGGGCTGAATTTCATGCCCAGCTCCACGCCGGTATTGGTGGACGGGCCGACGTCCGCCTGCCCGGCGGTGAGGTAAGCCGGCGCCGTGGACCCGGTCAGCACCTGGAAGCTGCGGCCCCAGTTGGCATAGACGTTGGTGGTCGGGGTGAAGGCGTAGACCAGGCTCAGTTTGGGCTGCTCGATGGTGCCGTAGCGCTGCAGCGGCGCGCGAACGCCGCCGGGCAGTCGGGTGTCGCCGTCGAAGCGGTCCACACGGTAGGCCGGCACGATCTTCAGCGCCTCGGTCGGCTGATAGATCGCCTGCACGTAGGCGCCCCAGTTGTCGAAGGTATGGCGGTCGTCGTTCTGGATGCGTGCCGGCGTGGCATTGAAATCGGTGGGCTCGGCATAGCTGAAACGCTCGCGTCGGTAGGCGTTGTCCTGATGCTCGTAGTTGATGCCGCCTTCCAGGGTGAGCGTGTCGCTGCTGCGCCAGGTCAGCGTGTTGAGCATGCCGACCTGGGTCTCGTCCCAGATGCGGCGCTGGCGTGGCGCATTGCCGGTGGGCAGGTCGCTGAAGGTCACCCGGCGGTCGTCGTGATAGCGGTTGGAGTAAAGCTTGGTGCCGAAAAACAGCCCGTCTGCCAGCTTTAGATCCAGATGGACGCCGAACTGGCGCATGTCGCGGTCGTCGCCGTCGTTGCGGTTGCGCAGGTCCGAACTGCGACGGTCTGCCTGCATTTCCGCTGCGGTCATGAAGCCGGGTTCGTCGGCCTGGTTGTGATAGACGCGTGCGGTCAGGCCGATGCGCATGCCGTCGTCGAGGTTGCCGTAGAACCATTTGCCGCCCAACGAATACTTGCTGGAGGTGTCGTGGTCGCGGTAGCCATCGGAAGCCTGCACGCCGACGAAATAGTTCTGCGCAAACCCGTCGCGTTCGCGTCCCACGGCCAGCTGCGCATCGCGGGTGTTGAAGCTGCCGTAGGTCAGGCGCGCGTCGGTGTAACTGCCGCCCTGGCGCGTGCCGAAATTGATGTTGCCGCCGATATTGTGCAGGCCGTAGCGCGGATCATTGGTGCCGCGCACTACTTCGATGTAACTGATTTCCAGCGGGAACAGCATGTCGATGAAGCGCTGGTTGCCACTGTTGACGTTGCTGGGGATGCCGTCGATCAGCGTCTTGATCGCATTGAGGTAACCCTCGCCGTTGAAGGCGCGAAAGCTGACCTTGCCCGATTCGGCGCCTTGCCGGGTTTCGGTGAGCTGGATGCCGGGCATCTGCCCGAGCAGCTCCCAGCTATAGGACACGTTCTTGTCCTCGATCTGATCGGCCCCCAGCACGTCCACCGAGGTCAGTACCTGATGCGCGGTGAGTTGGCCTTCGCCATGCTGGTGGACATCGACCTTGCCGAGCGTCAGCGCCGAATCGGACGACTGTGCGCGTGCCTCAGGGAGCAGCAGAACGGCGCCGACGGCCGCCGCGAGAATGTGGATCTTCATGGATCGGACAGCACCAATGCGAAGTGGGAAACCGAATGTGGCATCTTTTGCAATATTATAACATAAATGATAAATCTTCGATCCCAGCTGCAGGGTGCTCGCGGTGCGCGTGCGCTGCCGGGGGCGGGATCGCGGCAGCCAGCGCGCTTCGCACCGCGCTCAGCGGTGGCTGCGGTCAGCAGGATTGGAGGCCGGCAGCAGCTCCGGTGACCAGGCGTAGCTGGCCCGGCGCAACAGGCTTGGGTGGCAGGCGGCAGGGGGGCTGGTCGCGGCGGTACGTGCCGGCCGCTGGTGCCGGTGTTCTGCGGAGCGTTAGCCGGGCATGCGTACCGCGCGTTCGCGTAACCACTTGGTCGCCACCCATTTTTCGCCGGCCAGGACCGGTGCGCCGGCATGCAGGCTGCGTGTCATTGGATGCGGGCGGTCGTAGCTGAAGAACACCGCATTGCCTTTGACGGCGGCAACGTCCAGGTGCGCATCGGGAAAGCGCGTGGCGCCGCCGCGTTCCGGCGTGTTGAGATACATCACCAGCGACGCGACGCGTTGGCCGCCGGCCTGCAGCAACACCGGCGTGCCGGCGGCCGCGGGGTCGAAGTAATCGTAGTGCGGTTGATACTCGGCGCCGGTGGCATAGCGCAACACCTGCAGTCCTTCGCCGTGGTCCACGGGCCAGTCGAGCAGGCGGGCGATGCGTGCTTCGATGCGTTGGCACAGCGCATCCTGCCCCAGTTGCAGGCACATGCTGTGGCTGGTGCGTGCGGCATGCACGATCTGCGCGCCGTTGTCGTTGTCCACCGTGCGCGAACGCGCCAGACGTGGCTGCGCCAGTGCGATCAATGCCTCGCATTCGGCATCGGACAGGAAATCGCCCAGCACCACCACGCGCGGCAGCACCAGGCTGACCAGCACGCGCACCTGGCGATCGCCCAGGTCCAGCAACGAGGCATCGTTATGCTGCAGCACTGCCGGCACGCGCACCGGCACCGGCAGGCCATGGGTCTGCGCGTGTTGCTGGATGTGGTCGCGCAGCAGGGCCTCGACTGCATCGATGGCGTCCTGTTCGTTCCAGCCCTGATCCAGGAGCGGCTGTAGCGCTTGTTCGGGCGGCTGGCCGGTCATTGCCTGCGCAATGATCCAGTCGCCCAGGGCAGCGGGGATGGGGGGCGGAGTCATCCTCCTACAGTGCATGTCAATGTGTGGCAGGCATGTGTCAATTGTGTCGTCGTAAGACAAATGAAACAGACAGCCCCTATAAAAGTGACGGGGATCTTGAACGTGCTCGCCACTGCAGTGAGCGGAACGCAACCAATTCTTGACGACTCCTCTTCATACCGGACCTTTCTTGACCTGGAGATCAGCCGCATGTCCGTTCGCAATAGCAGCAAGACACTTCTCATGACCTTTGGTACCGCGCTGGCGTTGTCGGCCTGCGGTGGTGGTGCCGATCGTGTCGCCTCGCCCGGCGAGGGCGCATTTCCGCCGGCACCGACGCCGGCTCCCGCACCGACCCCGGCGCCCACGCCTGCACCGACGCCCGCTCCGGCACCGACCGGCCCGGCCGCCGATTGCCCGACCGGTTTCTCCAACGTCGGCACCATCGCCAACAACACGCTGCGCGCCTGCCAGCTGCCGGACACCATCAACGGCAACCTGGTGGTGCCGGCACGTACGGGCACGGCGTATTCGATCAGCGGACGCGTCAACGTGGGCACCGACCGCGGCGGCAACGCAATCGCACCGGCCGCCGGCAGCACGCAGGGCATCCTGACCATCGAGCCGGGCGTGACCCTGTTCGGTTCGGCGGGTAGCGACTACATCGTGGTCAACCGCGGTTCGCAGATCTTTGCCGAAGGCAGCGCCACCGCCCCGATCGTGTTCACCGCGCGCCAGGCGCTTGAGGGCCAGGTTAGCGCCAACACCATCGGCTTGTGGGGTGGCATCGTGGTGCTGGGCCGTGCGGCCATCAACAACTGCCCGGGCACCACGGTCTCCGGTACGCCGGAATGCCAGGCGCAGGTGGAAGGTACCAACGCGTTCTACGGTGGCAACAGCGCCACCGACAACAGCGGCTCCATGCGCTACCTGCGGGTGATGTATTCGGGCTTCGAAATTTCGCCCAACAACGAGTTGCAGGGCATCACCCTGGCCGGCGTGGGCAGCGGCACGCGCCTGGATCATGTGCAGATCCACAATAGCTCCGACGACGGCATCGAATGGTTCGGCGGCACCGTCAACGGCAGCCACATCGTGATCACCGGCGCCGACGATGATTCGCTGGATACCGATGCCGGCTGGAACGGTGCCCTGCAGTTCGGCATCGTGGTGCAGCGCGCCGGTGGCGGCGACCGCATGAACGAGTGGAGCAGCCTGCGCCGTCAGCCGTATTCGCGCCCGAAGGTGGCCAACTTCACCTACGTGGGCAATGCGCGCGCCGGTGCGGCGATCATGCTCAACCAGGGCACGCAGGCCGCGTTCTACAACTCGGTCGTCACGCGTCCGGCCGGTGGCAGCGGTGATGGCCTGGTGTGCTTCAACCTGGCCGATGCCGACACGCTCGGAACCTTCAACTCGGTGTTCTTCGCCTGCCCGACGGCTTTCGGCAGCGACGCGCGTGCGGCCACCCAGTTCGCGGCCGGCACCAACAACGTCGCCAACGGCGTGTCCACGTTGCAGAACACCTTCGTCAATGGCGCCAACGAAAGCGCCGTGCCGGCCTTCCAGGGCTTGAACGGGGTGAGCAGCTTCTTCCAGCAGGTGAACTACATCGGTGGCGTGCGCGATGCCAACGACACCTGGTGGCAGGGCTGGACCTGCGGCCTGACCGCCGATCGTCCCTGCTGAGGCACAGCATCGCAAGGCAGCCCGCGCGGCTGCCTTGTGATGCGTCCAGCTTCATCTTTCAGTTGCCAGGGCTCCCACGATGCGAACCTCCGCTGTCGCCCGTCTCTCGCGGACGGGCCTGTCTCTTTCCATTTCTACCTTGCTGTTTTCCGGCGCTGCGCTGGCGCAGTCGACCACCACCGATGCCGGCTCTGCCAGTGGCAGCAGCACCGCCACCAGTGCGCCCAAGCAACTCGACCAGGTCGTGGTGCGCGGCGAGTACATTCCCGAACCGATGCTGCAGACCTCGGAGGTGGCATCGTTCGTCACCCGTGAGGACATGGAGCGCACCGGCGACAGCAGCGCGGCGGTGGCACTGACGCGTGTCACCGGGCTGAGCCTGTCGCGCGGCAAGTATGTGTATGTGCGCGGCCTGGGCGAGCGTTATTCGTCGGCACTGTTCAACGGCTCGCCGTTACCCAGCCCCGAGCCGATGCAGCGCGTGGTGCCGCTGGATCTGTTCCCAAGCGATGTGCTGGCCAGCGTGACCGTGCAGAAAACCTATTCGGCCGATTATCCGGGCGAATTCGGCGGTGGCGTGATCGATCTGCAGTCGATGGCGGTGCCGGACAAACCCTTCCTGTCGCTGACCGTGGGTGGCGGCGTCAACAGCGTCAGCACCGGCGAAAAAGGCCTGACCTATTACGGCTCCGGCGATGACGAATGGGGCTACGACGACGGCACCCGCAAGCAGCCTGCCGCGTTGCGCGATGCGATCCAGAGCGGCCGGCGCGTGGATCTGGGCAGTTTCTCGCGCGAGGACATCCGCCGTATCGGCCGCAGCTTGAACGACGCCAACCTGTATGTGCTGCAGGAAAAGGACAGCATCGCCCCGGACGTCAATGTCGGCGGCAGTGCCGGTTACAGCATGGACGTGGGCGAGGCCAAGCTGGGCATCATCGCGGTGGCCAGTTACGACAACGAGTGGCGCACGCGCACCGGCAAGCAGCAGGACGGCATCTTTGTCGGCGATACGGTCGAGTTCAATTCCAACTACGACTTCGCCACCACCCGCAACAACGTGCGCACCAACGGCATGCTGGGGCTGGGCTGGGAGTACGGCCGCCACACCATCGGCTGGACCACCTTGTATGTGCACGATGCTTTGAAAGTGGCGCGCAGCCGTGCCGGCCGCGATGAGCTGGCCGGTTTCGATGTGCGTGACGACAACACCGAGTGGTACGAGCGCCAGCTGATCAACAACCAGCTGCGCGGCACGCACGCGTTCGGCGAGTACGACGATCTCAAGATCGAATGGCGCGCAGCGGTGGCCAATGCCAGCCGCGATGTGCCGTACGAAACCGGCATTCGCTACGAGTTGCTCGATGGCTACTGGGCGCATGATGCCTCGCGCGTGCAGAACTACACCCGCTTCAGCAAGGTCGACGACAAGGTGGCCAGCGGCGGGGTGGATGTGACCTGGCGTTTGCCGATCGAGCACGACTTCACCGTCAAGGGCGGTCTGGCCTATCTGGACAACGATCGCAGCGCGTGGAGCCGCGAGTTCCGCTTCCTGGCGCTGGACGGCCCGCTGCCGTTCTACAATCAGTTCCAGCGTGTGGATTACCTGATCTCCGATTACAACCTCAGCAACGATCTGCTGCGCCTGCGCGAGACCACCGGCAGCTTCGGTGCGGCCGCGTACGATGCGACCCTGAAGGTCAAGGCGGCCTATCTGCAGGCCGAGGGCGAGATCGTGCCGACCCTGCGCGCCACCGTCGGTGTGCGCTACGAAGACGCCACCCAGGCGGTGCATCCGTACGACATCTTCACTGGCGTGCGCCAGGACAGCGTGGCACCGCTGGAGAACAGCTACGCGCTGCCATCGGCCACGGTGACCTGGAATTTTGCCGAGAACCAGCAGCTGCGCTTTGGTGCGTCCAAGACCATCGCGCGCCCGCAGTTCCGCGAGATGGCGCCGCAGCAGTATCTGGACCCGGATATCGACCGCCAGTTCTTCGGCAACCCGTTCCTGGTCGATAGCGAGCTGGTCAACCTGGATGCGCGGTACGAGTGGTTCTTCGAGCCGGGCGAGTATTTCACCGTCGGCGCGTTCTACAAGAGCATCGACAAGCCGATCGAAGCCATCGTCAACGATGCGCCCGGCGGCGGCATCGTGCAGAGCTTCATCAATGCGCCCGAGGCCACCTTGTACGGCATCGAACTGGAGGCCAAGAAATATCTGGACCTGCCGATCGCGGCCGACTGGTGGGGCGACAAGCGGGTGTTCGTGTCCGGCAACTACACGCGCACTAAGTCGGAGGTGAGTGCCAGCGATGGCGACACCGTGCAGCCGTTCGGCTTCACCGCACCGGTGCAGGCGACCTTGTTCATCCGCGATGGCTCGGCCTTGCAGGGGCAGTCCGATGACATCGCCAACCTGCAGATCGGTGTGGAAAGCGAGAGCACCCACAGCCAGGCCACCTTGATCGCCAATTATGTCGGTGAGCGGGTGTCCGCGCGTGGTCGACCGGGGCAACCGGATTACATCGACAAACCCGGCACCTCGCTGGATCTGGTGATCAAGAAGGGCCTGGTATGGTCGGGCAATACGCTGTCGTTGAACTTCGCCGCACGCAACCTGCTCAAGACCAAGTACCAGGAATATCAGAGCCTGGGCAGCAATCGGGTAGACCTGTACGAGTACCAGCCCGGCGTGACGTATGACCTGAGTGTGACAGCGCGCTTCTGATCCGACGCCCGCTGCCGGTATCGCAAACGCCCGCCCTGCCTCGCATGGCGGGCGTTTGCATCTGGGTCCGTGTCGCCGTGTGTCGGCTTGTGTCATCACTTTCTTCGAACTGACACATTGCTGCCGCATTCTGTCATCCGACCGCAATCCTGAGACGGATGTCCGCTTTGCAGCGCGCTTTGCCCTCCTTGAAACCCCTGATGTCGGCGCGCGGCCGCAGCGCACTGGCCTGCGTGCTGCTGGCCTTGCTCGCGTTGCAGTGCGCGCGCGTGGTGTGGGTGGTGATCGCCCCGATCGGGCCGTTGGGCACCACCCAGGTCACCACGCCTGCACAGGCGGAATTGCCGGCACTGCGCCGCGATGTGTTCTATCGCAGCGTTGCGGAGGCGAATAGCGACGGCATCGTGTTGCATGGCGTACGCGCGGGCGGCGCGCAAGCGGCTGCGTTCCTGAGCAGCGGCGACGGCAGGCAGGGGGCGTATCGCATGGGCGATGGCGTGGTGCCTGGCGTGACGGTGCAGGCGATCGCGAGCGATCACGTGCTGCTGCGTACCGGTAGCAGCGTGCGACGTCTGGCCTTGGTGGAATCCAGCGCGTCTGCGGCAGCTACATCGCCGGCAACGGCCGCGCCCGCAGCAGCGGGCGGCGCACCTGCGGTGACGTCGAATGTCGGCATTGCGGCTGGCACGGCCACGGCGGCGGCCGTCGACCCGCAACAACTGCTCACCACCGCCGGCCTGCGTGCAAGCGAAGACGGCAGTGGCTTCACCGTGATGCCGCGCGGCGATGGTGCACTGCTGCGCCAGGCCGGCCTGGCGCCGGGCGATGTGCTCACCCAACTCAATGGCCGCACGCTCGATGCCGAACACCTGCGCGAGCTGCAGGACGAACTGCGCGATGGCCAGGCGGCCACGCTGACCTACCGCCGCGACGGCCAGACCCACACCATGACCTTGAAGCGCCCGCAATGACTGCTGCCCGCCCCAGATGGCTGCTTTCGGCCACGTTGTTGCTCGCCCTGCCGGCGGTGCCGATGCTGTCGCTGCATGCCGCCGATGCGCCGGCCGTGCGCCTGCAGGATGTGGACCTGCGCGCCTTTATCCAGGATGTGTCGCGCGCCACCGGCATCACCTTCATCGTGGACACGCGCGTGCAGGGCACGGTCAACGTGGCGCGTGCGCAGGCGATGTCGGAACAGGATCTGCTCGGCATGCTGCTGGCGGTCTTGCGTGCCAATGGCTTGATCGCGGTGTCCAGCGGGCCGTCGACCTACCGCATCATTCCCGACGATACCGCTGCACAGCAGCCCGCCAGCGCCACCAACGGCAACCTGGGATTCGCCACGCAGGTGTTCACCCTGCAACGCGTGGATGCGCGCAGCGCCGCGGAGATCCTCAAGCCCTTGATCGGGCGCGGCGGCGTGATCATGGCGATGCCGCAGGGCAACAGCCTGTTGATTGCCGACTACGCCGATAACCTGCGCCGGGTGCGCGGGCTGGTTGCGCAGATCGACACCGACCGCGCGGCGATCGACACGGTGAGCTTGCGCAATAGCTCCGCGCAGGAACTGGCGCGCACGCTGACCTCGCTGTTCGGGCAGGGGGGAGAGCGCAGCAACGTGCTGTCGGTGTTGCCGGTGGAAAGCAGCAATTCGCTGATCGTGCGCGGCGACCCTGCATTGGTGCAGCGGGTAGTACGCACCGCGGTGGATCTGGACGGGCGCGCCGAACGTCGCGGCGATGTCAGCGTGGTGCGGCTGCAGCACGCCAGCGCCGAGCAGTTGCTGCCGGTGTTGCAGCAGCTGGTCGGGCAGACGCCGGGTAACGAGGCACAGCCCGGGCAGGACACGCGCTCCAACGCGGTGGATGTGGCCGCCGCTGCTGCGGGCGCTCCACAGACGCAGGTGATCACACCGGCCGCCGGCAAGCGCCCGGTGATCGTGCGCTATCCCGGCTCCAACGCCTTGATCATCAATGCCGACCCGGAAACCCAGCGTGCCTTGATGGATGTGATCCGTCAGCTGGACGTGCATCGCGAGCAGGTGCTGGTCGAAGCGATCGTGGTGGAGATCTCCGACACCGCCGCCAAGCGTCTGGGTGTGCAGCTGCTATTGGCCGGGCGCAATGGCACGGTGCCGTTGATCGCCACGCAGTACAGCGGCGCCTCGCCGGGCATCGTGCCATTGGCCGCAGCGGCGGCCGGCACGCGCAGCAACAACGGCGAAGACGATTCGGTGCTGGAACAGGCGCGCAATGTGGCCGCGCAATCGCTGCTGGGCCTGAGCGGCGGCCTGATCGGGCTGGCCGGGCAAAGCAACGATGCGGTGTTCGGCATGATCATCGATGCGGTCAAGAGCGACACCGGCTCCAATCTGTTGTCGACCCCGTCGATCATGACCCTGGACAACGAGCAGGCGCGCATCCTGGTCGGGCAGGAAGTGCCGATCACCACCGGCGAAGTGCTGGGCGCGGCCAACGACAACCCGTTCCGCACCATCCAGCGCCAGGACGTGGGCGTAGAGCTGGAAGTGCGCCCGCAGATCAATACCGCCGGCGGCATCACCCTGGCGATCAAGCAGGAAGTCTCGGCGATTGCCGGGCCGGTCAGCGCGCAGTCGTCGGAGCTGGTGTTCAACAAGCGCCAGATCGAAACCCGCGTGGTGGTGGAAAACGGCGCCATCGTCGCGCTCGGCGGCCTGCTCGACCAGAACGACCGGCAGACCGTGGAGAAGGTGCCGCTGCTGGGCGATGTGCCCGGGCTGGGCGCGCTGTTCCGGCACAAGTCGCGCAACCGCGACAAGACCAATCTGATGGTGTTCATCCGCCCGACCATCATCCGCGACGCGGCCGATGCGCAGCGCATGACCGCGCCGCGCTACACCTATCTGCGCGATCGCCAGTTGGCCGATGGCGACCCGGAAGCCGCGCTCGATGCGTTGGTGCGCGACTACCTGCGCGCGCAGCCGCCGCAGCTGCCGGCCGCGCCATCGTCGGCCGTGCCCGCACCGACAACAACGCCTGCGCCCGGCGCGCGTCCCGCGCAGCGCTGATGCCATGACCACCGCGCGTGCCAGCATTTCCTACGCGTTTGCCAAGCGCCACGGCGTGGTGCTGCTGGGCAGCGACAGCGCCGCGCAGATCGGCCTGCGCGAAGGCGGCGATGTGCAGGCGCTGATCGAGCTGCGGCGTGCGCTGGGCATGCCGTTGCAGGTGCGCACGCTGGCGCCGTCGGTGTTCGACCGGCATGTGTCGGAGATCTACGCCGATGCCGGCATGGAGCAGGGCGTGCAGGTCGAGGCGCTGGACCTGCACGGCAGCCTGGATTCGTTGATCGACGACATCCCCACCGCCGATCTGCTCGACAGCCAGGACGATGCGCCGATCATCCGCCTGATCAACGGCATCATCGCCGAGGCCGCGCGCCTGGGCGCCTCGGACGTACATCTGGAATCCTACGAATCGCGGCTGCGCGTGCGCCTGCGCGTGGATGGGGTGATGCGCGAGGCGGCCACCTTGCCCGGACGCATCGCGCCGTTGCTGGTGTCGCGGGTCAAGGTGATGGCGCGGCTGGATATCGCCGAAAAACGCATCCCGCAGGATGGCCGCGTGTCGCTGGTGATGGGCGCCAAGGCGCTGGACGTGCGCGTGTCCACGCTGCCGACGCGCAGCAGCGAGCGGGTGGTGCTGCGCATCCTGGACAAGGAGCAGGGCACCTTGTCGCTGGCCCAGTTGGGCATGCCACCGGCGGTGATGCACACGGTGCAGCGCGCCCTGCAGGTGCCCAACGGCATCGTGCTGGTGACCGGGCCGACCGGCTCGGGCAAGACCACCACGCTGTATGCGGCGCTGAGCCTGCTCAACGATGGCTCGCGCAACATCCTCACGGTGGAGGACCCGGTGGAATACGCCATCGACGGCGTCGGCCAGACCCAGGTCAACGCACGTGTCGGCATGACCTTCGCGGCCGGCTTGCGCGCCATCCTGCGCCAAGATCCGGACGTGGTGATGATCGGCGAGATCCGCGACACCGAGACCGCGCAGATCGCCGTGCAGGCCAGCCTCACCGGCCACCTGGTGCTGTCCACCGTGCACACCAACGATGCGGTGGGCGCAGTCACGCGGCTGCGCGACATGGGCATCGAGCCATTCCTGCTCGCGTCGAGCCTGCGGCTGATTCTGGCGCAGCGCCTGGTCCGTCGCCTGTGCACGCTGTGCCGCGCACCGCGCCCGCTGGATGCCAACACGCGGCAGATGTTGCAGGCGCCCGACGATGCAACCATCTATGGCGCCGTGGGTTGCGCGGCCTGCCACCACAGCGGTTATGCCGGGCGCGTGGGCATCTACGAAGCCATCGCGGTGGACGATGCGATGCGCCGCCTGATCGGCGACAACGCCGACGAGGATGCCCTGGCTGCAGCGGCTTTCGCACGCGCAGCGCGCCTGGGCGATGCCGCGCGCGCGGCGGTGCTGCAAGGACTCACCACGCTGGAAGAAGCGCTGCGGGTGACCCGCCAGCAGGACGATGCGCATGCCACGGTTTGACTACACCGTGCTCGACCTGCATGGGCACAGCCGCCAGGGCGTGATCAGCGCGGACACGGTACAGGCTGCGCGTGCGCAACTGGAGCAGCGGCAGTGGGTGCCGGTACGCGTGGAGGCGGCGGTGGCGGCCAGCAGCGTGCGTCCGGCGCGTTTCAGTGGCAAGGATCTGGTGCTGTTCACCCGGCAACTCGCCACGCTGGTGGAAACCGCGCCGCTGGAAGAAGCGCTGCGCACCATCGGCACGCAATCCGAACGGCGCGGCGTGCGCCGGGTCACCGGCCAGACGCACGGGCTGGTGGTCGAGGGCTTCCGCCTGTCCGATGCGATGGCGCGCCAGGGCATGGCGTTTCCGCCGCTGTACCGCGCGATGGTGGCCGCGGGCGAGAGTGCCGGGGCGCTGCCGCAGGTGCTGGAGCGCCTGGCCGACCTGCTGGAGCGGCAGGCGCAGGTGCGCAGCAAGCTGCAGTCTGCGTTGGTGTATCCGGCGGCGTTGGCCCTGACCGCCGGTGCGGTGGTCATCGTGCTGATGACCTTTGTGGTGCCCAAGGTGGTGGACCAGTTCGATTCGATGGGCCGCGCGTTGCCATGGCTGACGCGCGCGGTGATCGGCGTGTCTAACTTCCTGTTGCATGCAGGCATCCCGTTGCTGGTGGCACTGGTCATTACGGTGATCGCAGCGCTGCGCCTGCTCAAGCGCCCGGAGTTACGCCTGGCGGCCGACCGTGCGGTGCTGCGCGCGCCCTTGCTCGGCCGGTTGATCCGCGACCTGCACGCCGCACGCATGGCGCGCACCCTGGCGATCATGGTCAACAGCGGGTTGCCGTTGATGGAAGGCCTGATGATCGCCGCGCGCACTGTCGACAACCGCGCCTTGCGGCTGGCCACCGACAGCATGGTCACGGCAATCCGCGAAGGCGGCAGCCTGGCCGCGGCGATGAAGCGCGCCGGCGTGTTTCCACCGACGCTGCTGTACATGGCCTCCAGTGGCGAAAACAGCGGGCGTCTGGCGCCGATGCTGGAGCGCGCCGCCGATTATCTGGAGCGCGAGTTCGCGTCGTTCACCACCGCGGCGATGAGCCTGCTGGAGCCGGCCATCATCGTGCTGCTCGGCGGCGTGGTGGCGGTGATCGTGCTGTCGATCCTGCTACCCATCCTGCAATTCAACACCCTCGCGCTTGGTTGAGCGCGGCCGCCCATCCCTGGAGATCCTCATGCAGTCCATCCGTCACCGCCAACGTCCTTGCTCGCTGTCCTCGCAAGCGCGAACGCGCGGCTTCACCCTGGTCGAGTTGATGGTGGTCATCGTCATCATCGGCCTGCTGGCCACGGTGGTGATGATCAACGTGATGCCCAGCCAGGACCGCGCCATGGTCGAGAAGGCGCGTGCCGACGTGGCGGTGCTGGAGCAGGCGCTGGAGACCTATCGCCTGGACAACCTCAGCTACCCGAGCACCGAACAGGGCCTGCAGGCCTTGCTCAATGCGCCGAGCGGATTGACCCGGCCCGAGCGCTATCGCCAGGGCGGCTATATCCGCCGCCTGCCGGAAGATCCGTGGGGCCATGCGTATCAATACCGCCGCCCGGGCCGCAGTGGTGGCTTCGACGTCTACTCGTTCGGTGCCGATGGTGCCGAAGGCGGCGACGCCGACAATGCCGATGTCGGCAACTGGCGCTGAGTCGCAACAGTGCTCGCGCAAACGGACATGGCAAGGCGAGCACGGGCATGCGCGTCGCGGGCGCAGGCGCGCGGCTTCACCCTGCTCGAACTGCTCGCCGTCCTGGTGATCACCGCACTGGCCAGTACGCTGGTGGTGCTGACCTTGCCCGATGCGCGGCGCGACCTGCACGACCAGGCCGATGCATTGGCCAGTGCCTTGCTGCACGCACGCGACGAAGCCATCCTGAGCCTGCGCATGGTCGAGGTGACCGTGGATGCAGGTGGCTACAGGTTCCGCCGCCAGGCGCAGCAACGCTGGGTGCCGCTGGATGAAAAGCCGTTCGCCGCGATGCGCTGGCCTGCCGGCGTGCAGACGCAGTTGCCGGTGGGCGGGACGCAGTTGAGCGTGCGCTTCGATCCCACCGGTGCGGCCACGCCGCAACGCATCGCGCTGGCCGACGGCCAGCAGCAGCTGCAGGTGGTGGTGGACGCCGCCGGCGTGGTGCGGGTCGATGCGCCCCTGCGGTAAGCCCGATGCCTGCGCCGGATTTTCGCTGCTCGAACTGATGGTCGCGCTGGCGATCTTCGGCATGGCCGTGGTTGGCCTGCTGAACCTGTCCGGCGAAAGCACGCGCACCGCGGTGGTGCTGGAAGAGCGCGCACTGGCTGCGGTGGTTGCGGAGAATCAGGCGATCGACGCGATGCTGGCGCCCACCGCCGCAGCAGTGGCGCCGGCGAACGGGCAGGAAACGCTGGGCGGACGCAGCTGGGACTGGCGGCGTACGTCGATGCCAGCCGGCAGTACCGGCATCGTGCGCATCCAGGTGCAGGTGCGCGCCGCAGCGCAGGCGCAGGAAATCGCCAGCCTCAGCGTCTTGCGGAGCGCCGAATGATCCGCACACCTCGCAGCGCAGCGGGCAGCCGTGGCAGCGCGGGCTTTACCTTGATCGAGCTGCTGGTCGCCCTGGCGGTATTCGCGCTGGTGGCGGTCGCCGCGGTGGTGGTGATGCGCCAGAGCATCGACCAGCGCGATGCGGTGCGTGCACGTTTGCAGCAGGTTCGCGAGTTCCAGCTTGCACATGGCCTGCTGCGCAGCGACCTGCAGCAGGCCGCAGTGCGGCGCACGCGCAACAGCGAGGGCGGCGCTGCACGCACCGCGTTCGTCGCCAGCCCGCCCGGTGTGCCGGGGCCGCTGTTCGGTTTTGTGCGACGCGGCTGGAGCAATCCGGATCAGGCGCCGCGTGCGTCGCTGCAATACGTGGAATACCGGGTGGTCGATGGACGCCTGGAGCGCAGTGCACGCCCCGCACTCGACGGTGCAGTCGCCGGTCCGCCGCAGGTGGTGTTGCGTGGCGTGCGCTCGGCGGTGGTCGGGTTCCATTATCGCGCGCAGTGGAGCGATGGCTGGAGCGGCGGGCTCGACGCACTGCCGGATGCGATCTCGCTGGAGCTGGACCTGGAGCAATGGGGCCGCGTGCGCCAGTTGTTCCTGCTGCCGGAGGGGCGCGGATGAAGACCTTGAACGCACACGCCGGGCAACGCGGCGTCGCACTGCTGACGGTGCTGTTGCTGGTGGCGGTGATGACGTTGCTGATGGTGGCAGTGCTGGACGATCTGCGTTTTGGCCTGCGCCGCAGCGGCAACGGCGAGGCGATGACGCAGGCGCAGTGGTATGCGTTGGGCACCGAAACCATCGCCCGGCAACGCCTGCAGGCACTGGCCAGGCGCGACCCGATGCGTACCACGCTGGAGGGTGGCTGGAACGATCAACCGGTAACCTTCCCGCTGGACGACGGCGCGTTGAGCGTGCGGCTGCGCGACCGCGGCGGCTGCTTCAATCTCAACAGCGTGGTCGCCGGTGCGCCCGAGCAATGGCAGCGCAGCGACGACGGCGCAGCGCAGTACCGCGCCTTGCTGGAGGTGCTGGGCATCGCACCGCAACCGGCGCAGGCGCTGACCGATGCGCTGGTGGACTGGATCGACAGCGACAGCCAGCCCGGTGCGCAGGGCGCTGAAGACGATCGCTACCTGCAATCGGCAGTGCCGTTGCGCAGCGGGGCGACCCTGCTGGCGGGCGTCAGCGAGCTGCGCGCCATCGCCGGCTACACGCCGCAGGTGATCGCGCAGTTGCGGCCGCATGTGTGCGCACTGCCGGAGGCGCGGCTGTCGCCGGTCAACATCAATACGTTGCGTCTGCAGGATGCGCCGGTGCTGGTGGCGCTGACCGAAGGCGCCCTGGAATTGCCGGCCGCGCGCCGCGTCATCGCCGCGCGGCCGGCCGGAGGATGGCGCGACGTCAAAACCTTCCTGAGCCAGCCTGCGCTGATCCAGGCCGAGCTGTCCAATGCAGTGCTGGAACAGATCGAATTACGCACCCGTTATTTCTCCCTCTACAGCCAGGTCGACCATGCCGGCGCGCAGGTCGTGCTGGACGCCTTGCTGCAGCAGGATCCTGCCGGCCGCGTGCGGCTGGTGGCGCGCCAATGGAGTTCCGACGAATGAGTACCACCTTGCTGTTGCTGCCCGCCGATGCCACGGCGCAGGCGATCGCCGTGCGTGTGGACGCGCATGGCCAGGTGCTGTCGCAGCGTGTGGCCAGCGCGCCGTATGAACCGTCCGCGCGCAGCGTGCTGGTGGTGCCGGGCGTGGATGTGCATCTGCGCTGGCTGAGCCTGCCCGGCCGCAGCATCGCGCAGTCGGTCGCGGCCGCGCGCCTGCAACTGGCCGAACATCTGGCTGTGGAGACGCCGGCCCTGCATGTGGTGATCGCCGATCGCAGCGAGGCCGATGGCACGCGCCTGGCCGCTGCGGTGGATGGCGCAACGATGCAGCAGTGGTTGGCGCGCGCAGCGCAGCTGGGCGTCGTCCCCGATGCGGTGGTGCCCGATTGCCTGTTGCTGGAGCCCGGCGCGGACGCTGCGGCGGCAGTGGTGGACTGGGACGGTCGCTGGCTGATCCGTGGCGCAGGCCTGGCCTGCAGCCTGGAGCCGGAGGCTGCGTGCATGCTGCTGGGCGAGCGCGCGCCGGCACAGCCGCCAGCGCAGGACACCGCACACGCCATTGCCTGCCTTGCGCAAGGCGCCATGCGCGCGCCCATCAACCTGCTGCAGCACGCGTTCGCTGCGAGGCCGGCCGCTGCGCGCACGGTCACTACGCGCCGTCTTGCGGCGCTGGCCGCACTGGTGCTGCTGTCGCCGCTGGTGCTGCTGCTGGCGCAGACACTGCGCTACGAAATCGGCGCGCGCCTGCTGCAATCGCGCGCCGCCGCGCAGTTGGGCGTGCGCGATGCGGCGGCGGTGCAGGCCGCGCTGCAGGCACGCCGGCATACCGGTGCAGCGGCCGATCGCCTGGCCATGCAGCTCGGCGACTTGTTCGCAGCGGTCGATGCCATGCCGGCGGCGGAACTGGATCAGATCGACTATCACGCCACACAGCCGCTGCGCGGCACCCTGCTGCACGCCGATGGCGCCAGCCTGCAACAGTTGTCCACGCGGCTGGCCGGGGAGGGGTGGCAACTGCAGCCCGGCAGCAGCCAGGGCGAGGACGATCGCCTGCGGACGCCGTTCGTGCTGGAGCCATTGCGATGACTGCACCTATGCAACGCGGCATGCAGTGGTGGCAGGCACGTGCGCCGCGCGAGCGGCTGATGCTGGGCGTGATGTGCGCCGCCGTGGCCGCATTCGTCGCCTGGTACGCGCTCTACTCCCCGTTGCGGCACTGGCGTGCCCAGGCGCAGGCGCGCTATGCCGCTGCGGCCCAGCTGATGCTCGATGCATCTGCGCAGGCATCGGCGAGCAGGCGTACCGCTGCACCTGGTACGGCGGCACTGAACGAGCTCATCGCAAGCAGCGCACGCGATGCCGGTGTCGGCATCACCGCCCAGCAGCGCAACGCAGCGGGCGGGGTGGACGTGCAGATCGATGCGGTCAGCGGCGCCAGCTTGTTCGGCTGGCTGGAGCGGCTGCGCCAGGCGCATGGCCTGGCGCCGACGCAGCTGAGCATCGTGCGCGACCAGGGCCAACTGCGGGTACGCTGCGGGTTTGCGGAGCCTGCACCGTGACGCGCCTGCGTTGGACCCTGGTCTTCCTGTTGATGGTGGGCATTGCACTGCTGGCATGGCTGCCCCTGCGCCTGGTGTTGCCACGCGAGGGGCTGCCGTTCTCGGCGCTGGACGTGGAGGGGCCGGTATGGGCAGGCACCTTGCGGCAGGTGCAATGGCAGGGCATCGCCTTCGGCGATGTCATGGTGCGGCCGCGCATCTGGCCGCTGTTGCGTGGACAGCGGCAGGTGCACCTGCAGGCCACGCAGCTGCAACTGCTGCTGGTGGATGGCGCGCAACACGGTATCGGCGATGCGCAGGGCCAGCTGCTGTTGCGCCAGCCGGCGGGCATGGCCTTGATCGATCTGGCGGTGGAGCTGCAGCAGGTGGATCTGCTGTTCGATGCCACCGGCTGCGTGCAGGCAGGTGGGCGGGTCGGCCTGCAACTGCTGGCGAGCGGGGCGGGCGAGCTGCCCGGTCTGCCGCCGTTGCGCTTGTCCGGGCAGCCGCGGTGCGTGGATGACAGCGCCGTGCTGAGTCTGCTGCCCGATGCACCGTTGCCTGCCGGCGTGCAGGCCGATGCACAGCTGCAAGTGTGGCGCGATGGGCGTTGGCAATTGCAGTCACGCATCGATCCGGGGCAGGACGCAGTGTTGGGCGTGGGCCTGCAGTTGCTGGGCTTTGCCGCCACCCCGGAGCGCAGCTTGTTGCGCATCGACCAGGGGCAATTGCGCTAGGACTGCTGTTACGCGCGGCGCGGCGAGAAATCTGTCGTCTGCACCATTAGCGTGCATGCCCGGAGGCTGAGGTCTTCATCGCGGCCACTGCGATGGCACAGTTCATTGGTCCGTTGACAACGTTGTCGGCGTAGGACCCTGCGTAGTCATTGCGCCAGTTGCTGGGTTGCTTCGATAAGGCAGAAGTGCTGCTTCCGATACGCGGGAGCGTGCGGTATGGACTGTGATCCAGCCCGCAATGCGTGCGCTGCGGTGTGCACATTCCGGATCCGCCGGAATTGGTCTGGTTACCGGGGATTGGTCAGTGACTGGTCCTGTGACAACGATGCCCGCTGCGCACCCGAATGATCCTTTGTGCACCGTCGAAGGTCTTGAAAAGCAGGGCTCAGGCGCGTTCGCAGCCGCCGGTCAAACACTTTCGGCAGTGACTGTTGACAGGATCTTTTAAAGACCATAAGAATCAAATCCACTGAATTGGTATTTGCCAGTCAGGGCCGTTGATCAGCAATGGCATGCGATGTCCGTCCTGGGAGGGAGGCGGCATCGGCACCCACGGGGGGCCGTACGGGGTGCTAGCAGACAACAGATCGCAGGCGGTTCCGCACGTCCGGAACTGGTGGCCTGTGCGCGTGTGGGTGGGTTGCCCAACGCCGGGATCTGTCATTGCTGATTGATCGGAACGCCAGCCGCGTCGTCGTCCAGCCATTCCACCTCAGGATCTCCCATGTCACCTGTCCCGCGTGCCTCGTTGCGTTGTTGTTCGCCCTCCTCGCTGTCCGTCGCCATCGCGCTGTCGCTGCTTGCCTGCGGTGCCAATGCGCAGGCGCAGCAATCGCCGCCGGCGGCATCGGCGCAGATCTCCCAGCTCGATACCGTCAAGGTCACCAGCTCCTACCAGAAGAGCCTGATCACCGCGATGGACAACAAGCGCGACGACGTGCGCATGACCGATGGCATCTCCGCACAGGACATCGGCAAGTTTCCTGCCGAGAACATCGCCGAAGCGATCCAGCGCATCCCCGGCGTGCAGATCTCCACCATCAACGGGCGTGGCTCCACCATCAGCGTGCGTGGTCTGGGCCCGCAGTATTCGGCCACCACCATCAACGGCCAGGTGATCAAGAGCGCCGACTTCACCGACGGGTTTCGCTACGACATCATCCAGCCGGAAGTGGCTGCCGGGATCGAGGTGATCAAGTCGCCGTCGGCGGACATGGATGCCGGTGGCCTGTCCGGCACGGTCAACATCAACACCACCAAACCGCTGGACTACCAACAGACCAAACTGCTGTTCTCGGCCAAGACCCAATATGCGGAGTTCGCCGGTGGCTCGCCCACGCCCAAGGGGGTGCTGACCTATATCGACCAGTTCAAGTTCGGTGGCGGCGATCTGGGCGTGTTCCTCAGTGCCGGCTACCAGAAGCTCAAGGACCGCGCCGATTATCTGTGGATCGACCGCTGGTACACGCAGGACACCGACGCCGGCACCTTGTACATCCCGCGTCGCCCGCGCTATCGCTCGATCGAGCGCGAGACCACGCGCAAGATGTTCAATGGCGGCCTGCAGTGGAAGCCCAACGACCAGCTGGAGATGAACCTCACTGCGCTGTATTCGCAGGACAAGACCGCCAACGACATGAACCAGCTGGTGTACTCGTTCGAGCGCAGCCCGTTGACGGTGCTGCAGACCAACGGCCTGACCGCCACGCAGGTGTCGGCATCGGACTACTGGCTGGAAAACAACCGCCAGATCGAACAACACGACCTGTCCACCCAGTTGCTCACCTACGACTTCAAATGGAAAGGCGATGCCTGGACGCTCAGTGGCGCGGCCAATTACACCCAGGGCAAGACCGACGAGAACGAACGCGCCGCGATCCTGGGCCGAATCCCCTCGGCGACGCTGCTGGATACCTCCAATCCCGACGCGATCTCGCTGACCACCGATGCCGACGCCACCGATGCCAGCGCCTGGGACAAGCGCAATCTGGTGCGCAGCGAGTATCCCAACGGCTCCATCCAGTCGCTCAGCAACAAGGAGTGGTCGCTGCAGCTGGATGCCGAACGGTATCTGGGGCTGGGTGCATTGAACGCGGTGCGCTTCGGTGCCAAATACCGCCGCGAAACCTTCGAGCGCGACGTGCGCCGGCGCGACTTTCTGTATCTGCTCCGGACCGGTGCGGTGTCGGGCTTCGACATGTTCCCGGAGCTGTCGGCCGCCAACAGCACGGTCAGCAACTTCCTCGACGGGCAGCTGGCCTCGCAGGACAGCTGGGTCACCCCGGACATCGCGGCCTACGCGCGCTCGCTGGCGGCGGCCGGCATTAGCGTGCCGGTGCTGTTCGCACCGCAAAGCAGCTACAGCATCGAGAACGACATTTCCTCGGCCTATGCGATGGCGCGCATCGACACCGACATCGGCAGCATGCGTCTGCGCGGCAACCTCGGCCTGCGCTACGAAAACACCAAGCGCACCACCGACACCTACCTGACCCAGGCGCAGGCCGCCAGCGACGATGCCAATGTGGTGATCGGCACCGCGCGTGCGCCGTACGAGTATTCCAACTGGTTGCCCAGCCTGAATCTGGTGCTGGACATGCGCGACGACCTGCTGCTGCGCTTTGCCGCCGCCAAGGTACTGGTGCGTCCAATTCTGGACAGCAACACCGCCATCGCCTCGACCATCTCCACCGGCACCAATACCGGCGGCACCACCACCTATGTCGTCACCCAGGGCCAGACCGATCTGAAGGCACTGACCGCCGACCAGGCCGACCTGAGCCTGGAGTGGTACTACGGCAACGGCGGCGCGCTGACCGTGGCCGGCTTCTGGAAGAACATCAAGAACGGCACCTTCAACAGCATCGTCTGCCCGGCCGCCTTCAACGGCACTGCGCTGTCCAGCAACGCGGCCGGCGACTGCGTGGACAGCGGCGGCGATATCTACGAGATCACCGCCACCACCAACGACCCGAGCAAGGTCAAAATCCGCGGTTACGAACTAGGCTGGACGCAATCGCTGGATGCCTGGCTGCCGATCGACGGCTTCGGGGTGACCACCAACTTCACCCGGGTGATTCCGCAGCGCGATACCGATTTCCAGATCCGCAACCTGTCCGAGCAGACCTGGAACGCCACCGCGTACTGGGAGAGTGCGCATTATTCGGCGCGCGTTTCGCTCAACCATCGCAGCGAGTACGAACAGGACAGCAGCGACAGCTTCTTCGCGCGCGAAGGCCACACCATGAAGGCGCGCACCCAGCTGGATGCGGTGCTCGGCTACCAGGTCAACGACAGGCTGAGTTTCCAGCTCGGTGGCCTGAATCTCACCAACCGCACCGAGGAGGCCTACAAGGACATCGCCAGCCGTTGGCAGATGACCGGCGTCACCGGCCGCAGCTACTACCTGTCGATGCAGTGGGACATGCTGTGATGCCGGGCCAGAGAGCGCTGCGCCGGCATGCACCGCTGCGTGCGGCAGCCAGCAGTGCCGGCAATGCCGCAGGTGTGATGGACGCGCGCCATGCAGTGGCCGCACGCGTGGCTGCGCCGCGCGCGTCACGGAGCACGCCTGCGGTGCAGGCTGGCAGGCGCCATCATGCGCAGGCGTGAGTTCCTTGCCGGCAGCGTCTGCGCCTCGTCGCTGCTCGGCGTGCCGGCGCTGCTGCCGGGCGCGGCGAGCGCTGTAGCGACACGCGCGGGCAGTGGCGGCACGCCGCGTCCCGCGCCACCGCCAGCGGGCACCGATGACGCCGGCGAGTGGCTGGATCTGGACGAGGGCTGGCGCTTCCACGCGGGCGATCTACCGTTCCCGCGCCTGCTGGCGCAGGACGAAACCTACGACAATGCAAAGGCCGGCCGCGCCTGGGGTGCAGCGGCGCCGGACTACGACGACACCGGCTGGCGACAGCTGCAACTGCCGCACGATTTTGTGGTGGAGCAGACGGTGCGCGCCGACGCCAACATCGCGCAGGGCTATCGCCCGCGCGGGATTGCCTGGTACCGGCGCACGCTGCGGCTGGACGAATCCGCGCGCGGCCAGGCGGTAGAGTTGCGTCTGGACGGCATCGCCAGCCATGCCACCGTGTGGGTCAACGGCATGCTGATGGCGCGCAGCTGGAGCGGCTACAACGGGCTGGTCATCGATCTCACGCCGGTCGCGCGCTACGGCAATGCCGTGAACAGCATCGCCATCCGCGTCGATGCCGAGGCGATGGATGGCTGGTGGTACGAAGGCGGCGGCATCTACCGGCACACCTGGCTGGTGCTGCGTGCGCCCTTGCATATCGCCGGCGATGGCCTGGCGGCAGTGCCGCGCGAAGGCCCGGGCGATCTCTGGCAGCTGCCGGTGCAACTGGACCTGGTCAACAGCGGCGAACAGCCTGCCGAGGCGTGGGTGGATGTGGCGCTGCGCGATCCAAACGGTGCTGTCGTGGCGAGTGGCGAGACGCAACTGCGCGTGGCTGCATTCGGTACCGTGCAGGCAGCCATCAGCATGTCGGTGCCGCAACCGCAGCGCTGGAGCGTGGACACGCCGGTGCTGTATCGCGTGCAGGCCAGCGTGCGTGGCGCAGACGGCCGCAGCGACCGTGTCGAGTGCGAGATCGGCTTTCGCAGCCTGCGCTTCGATGCCGACCACGGCTTCTTCCTCAATGGCCGCCCGCTCAAGATCAAGGGCGTATGCCTGCATCAGGACCATGCCGGCGTCGGGGTGGCGCTGCCCGATGCCTTGCACGCGTTTCGCCTGCAGCGCTTGAAGTCGATGGGCTGCAATGCCATCCGCCTGCATCACGCGGTGGCACCGGAACTGCTGCAGGCCTGCGACCGGCTCGGCATGCTGGTGATGGCCGAGAACAGGCTATTCAATCCCGCACCCGAGTATGTGGCGCTGCTGCAGAACATGGTGCGGCGCCAGCGCAACCATCCCAGCGTGTTCCTGTGGTCGCTGCTCAACGAGGAGCCGCTGCAGGGCACCGCCACCGGTTACGCGATCATGGCGCGCGCCGCCAGTGCCGTGCGCGCGCTCGACGACAGCCGCCCGATCACCGCCGGCATGAACGACGGCATGTTCGCCACCCGTGGCGCGGCCGATGTGGTGGACGTGCTCGGCTTCAACTACCGCCAGTTCAACTACGACCGCGTGCATGCGGCGCGGCCGCGCACGCCGATGCTGTCCAGCGAGGACACCAGCGCCTTCCAGACCCGCGGCGCGTGGTTCACCGACCTGGACGCGCACGTGGTGGCCGAAGACGACAGCCTGGCCGCGGACTGGGGCAATACCCACCGCCGCGCCTGGCAGCTGATTGCCGAACGCCCGTTCGTCGCCGGCAGCTTCGTGTGGACCGGCTTCGATTATCGCGGCGAACCCACGCCGTTCGAATGGCCGTCGGTGGGCGCGTTCTTCGGCATCATGGATCAATGCGGATTTGCCAAGGGCGCCTACTGGTTGCGCCGCGCATTGTGGATCGACGACGCGCCAGTGCTGCACCTGCTGCCGCACTGGAACTGGCCCGGCCGCGAAGGCCGGCCGATCAAGGTGATGGCGTTCTGCAATGCCACGCAGGTGGAGCTGTGGCTCAATGGCCGCTCGCTGGGAAAACAGGGGGTGGATCGCGCGCAGATGAATCAGTGGCAGGTGGACTATGCGCCGGGTGTGCTGGAGGCGGTGGCCTGGCGCGACGGCCGCGAGGTGGCGCGCACGCGGGTGGAAACCACCGGCGCAGCGGTTGCGCTGCGGCTCACGCCCGACCGCCCCCAGCTGCGCGGCGATGGCCGCGATGCGCAGCCGGTGACATTGGAAGCGGTGGATGCGCAAGGTCGCCACGTGCCCGATTGCAATGCAATGCTGACGCTGCAGGTCAGCGGTGGCCGCTTGCTGGGTGTCGGCAATGGCGACCCGAATGCGCACGCCGCCGATCAGGGCATGCAAGTGGCCCTGTTCAACGGGCTGGCTCAGGCGATCGTGCAGGCCGGGTGTGGCGCAGGCGCGTTACGGCTGCAGGCGCGTAGCGCAGGCGTGCGCGATGCCGCGCTCGAAATCGCCTGCACAGCGGTGCCGCTGCCAGCCACGGTGCCGATCGTGGCGCCGGTGATGGTGGTCGAAAGCTGGCGCCACACCGCCGCCTTCGCGCAGCCGCCGGCACCGGATCTCTCGCGCCGCCCCAACGACAACAACAGCTGGAGCAACACGTTGCCCGGCACCCTGGAAACCGCGCCCGAACGCGCCGGCTACGTGTTGTACCGCACCCGGTTCACGCCGTGGCAGGGCGTGCAGGCCCACGGCGGCATGCTCGACCTGGGCCGCCTCAGCGGGCCGGCGCAGGTGTTTCTGGATGGCCGTGCAGTGACGCAGGCGGCGGCCGGTACGCCGATCAAGTTGGCGCTTGCACCCGCGGCCGGCGCGCGCACGCTGGCGGTGATCCTGCAGGTCGCTGCGGATCAACCGTTTGGATTCCACGACGTCGTCACCGTGCAGTATCGGAACTCGCCATGATTACCTCATCGTTTTTCCCGTCCGCGCCCGCGCGGCTGTTCGCCGGCACAGTGCTGGGCGCCTTGCTCGCCATTCCCCTCACCGTGCTGGCCACACCACCCGCACAGGCGGTGCTGCAACGCCTGATCGGCGCACGCGCCGCCCAGTTCGAGATGCGCGTGGCGCCGCGCGGCGACGGCGCGGACTGGTATCGCATCGATGCCGGCGGCGACACGGTGCGCATTGCCGGCTCCTCGCAGGTGGCCTTGGCGCGTGGCGCCTACGCCTATCTGGGCCAGGCCGGTGCGGCCTCGATGAGCTGGGAAGGCGACCGCGTGGCGCTGCCGGCGCAATGGCCGGCCTACAGCAGCGGCCAGATGCGCACGCCGTTTGCCCATCGCGCCTATCTCAATACCTGCACCTACGGCTACACCACGCCGTTCTGGGATTGGCCGCGCTGGCAGCGCGAGATCGACTGGATGGCGTTGCACGGCATCGACATGCCGCTGGCGATGGAAGGGCAGGAGGCGATCTGGCAGGGGCTGTGGCGCGAGTTCGACGTGGGCGATGACGCGCTCGCGGAGTATTTCTCCGGCCCCGCCTTCACCCCGTGGCAGCGCATGGGCAATATCGAAGGTTATCGCGCACCGTTGCCGCAGCAATGGATCGACAGCAAGCGCGTGCTGCAGACGCAGATCCTCACCCGTATGCGCGAGCTGGGCATGCAACCGGTGCTGCCGGCGTTTGCCGGCTACGTGCCCAAGGCATTCGCGCAGGCGCATCCCAATGCGCGCATCTACCGCATGCGCGCCTGGGAAGGCTTCCACGAAACCTACTGGCTGGATCCACGCGATCCGCTGTTCGCCCAGGTCGCGCGCCGGTTTCTGGAGCTGTACACGCAGGCCTACGGTGCAGGCGAGTTCTATCTGGCCGACGCCTTCAACGAGATGCTGCCGCCAGTGGCCGACGACGGCAGCGACGTGGCCGCCGCCAAATACGGCGACAGCATCGCCAACTCCGATGCCGCACGTGCCAAGGCCGTGCCGGCGGCGCAACGCGATGCACGCCTGGCCGAGTACGGGCAGGCCTTGTACCGCTCCATCGCGCAGGTCAATCCGCAGGCCACCTGGGTGATGCAGGGCTGGCTGTTCGGTGCCGACCGCGAGTTCTGGCAACCGCAGGCGATCGCCGCGTTTCTCGGCAAGGTACCCGACGCGCGACTGATGGTGCTGGACATCGGCAACGACCGCTATCCCGGCACCTGGAAGGCGGCGCAGGCGTTCGACAACAAGCAGTGGATCTATGGCTACGTGCACAACTACGGCGCCAGCAACCCGTTGTACGGCGACTTCGCGTTTTATCGACACGATCTGCAGGCCTTGCTGGCCGATCCGGACAAACGCAATCTGCGCGGCTTTGGCGTGTTTCCGGAAGGGCTGCACAACAACTCGGTGGTCTACGACTATCTCTACGCGCTGGCCTGGGAGGGCCCGCAGCAATCCTGGTCGCAATGGCTCACGCAGTACACCCGCGCGCGCTACGGCCGCAGCGATGCGGCCTTGCTGCAGGCCTGGTCGGATCTGGAAGCGGGCATCTACCAGACCCGCTACTGGTCGCCGCGCTGGTGGAACAAGCGCGCCGGCGCGTATCTGCTGTTCAAGCGGCCGACCGCCGACATCGTCGGCTTCGATGACCGCCCCGGCGACCCGCAACGCCTGCGCCGCGCCATCGACGCGTTGCTGCAGCAGGCCGACCGCTATGCCGACGCACCGCTGTACCGCTACGACCTGATCGAAGACGCACGGCATTACCTGAGCCTGCACGCCGACCGTCAATTGCAGGCGGTGGTGCAGGCCTACGACGCCGGCGACTTTGCGCGCGGCGATGCATTGCTGGCACGCACCACGCAACTGGTGCAGGGGCTGGATGCACTGGTCGGCGGCCAGCACGAAACCCTGGCCGACTGGACCGGCCAGGCCGCCGCGGCCGCCGGCAACGATGCCGCACTGCGGCGTGTCTATGTCGGCAATGCACGTGCACAGATCAGCATCTGGGGCGGCGACGGCAATCTAGCCGATTACGCGTCCAAGGCATGGCAGGGCATGTACGCGGATTTCTATCTGCAGCGCTGGACGCGCTTTCTCGGCGCATACCGCGCTGCACGCAAGGCGGGCACACCGTTCGACGCAGCGGCAGTCAACGCGCAGCTTGCCGCGTGGGAGCGCCAATGGGCCGCGCAGGACGCGCTGCCGAAGCGACAGCCACCCCGCGACCCACTGACACTGCTACGCAGCTTGCTGGCGCAGGTGGATGCGCCTGATGGCTTGCAAAGCGCCATGCAACGCAATGTGCAAGGCAGTACGCGCGATGCAATGCAAGGCATTGCCCAAGGCGACGTGCACGGCATGGCGCACGGTGCCATTCGCAGCACCAGGCAAGGCACTGCCCAATGAGCAGATGCGTATCGCACACCGCGGCCATGCATGAGCGCTTCAGCGCCGATGCAATGACGCTCGTCACGGGCAGCAGGTCTGCGCGCCGCCTCCACCTGCAGTCGCTGGGCAAGGAACTGCAATGAGCGCACAAACACTCCCTGCTGCAGCTGGCACTGCAACCGCAGCACCCAGGCGCGAACGCTTCCTGTCGCTGGACGTGTTCCGCGGCCTGACCATCTTCCTGATGATCCTGGTCAACACCGCCGGGCCCGGCGCGCAGCCATATGCGCAGCTGACCCACGCGGCCTGGCTCGGCTTCACGCTTGCCGATCTGGTGTTTCCCTCGTTCCTGTTCGCCGTCGGCAGCGCGATGAGTTTTGCGCTGGCCACCGGCACGCCGCACCGGCAGTTCCTCGCCCGCGTGGGCAAGCGCGCCGCGCTGATCGTGATGTGCGGCGTGCTGATGTACTGGTTTCCGTTCTTCCACCCGCAGCCCGATGGTGGATGGGCGTTCACTGCAGTCGATCAACTCCGCCTGACCGGCGTGCTGCAGCGGATCGGCCTGTGCTATCTGCTTGCGGCGCTGCTGGTGCGCTATCTGCCGCCACGCGCTATCGCGCCGGTTTGCGTCGCGCTGCTGCTGGGCTACTGGGCATTGCTGTACGTCTTCGGCCAGCCCGGTACGGAGCTGAGCAAGACCGGCAACGCCGGCACCCGGCTGGACCTGTGGCTGTACGGGCATGCGCACCTGTATCGCAAGGATGGCGGCTTCGACCCCGAGGGCCTGCTTGGCACGCTGTCGGCCACGGTCAACGTGCTGGCCGGCTATCTGGGCGGGCGCTTCCTGCAGCGGCACGGCAAGACCGGTGCCGCCACGCGCAGCCTGTTGCTGGCGGGCGCGGGGCTGGTGCTGCTGGCATTGCTCTGGCACCCGGCCTGGCCGCTGTCGAAGAAGCTCTGGAGCGGGTCGTTCGTCGCCTGCACGGTAGGCCTGGATCTGCTGGCGCTGGGCGTCCTGGTCTACCTGCTGGAGTTGCGCGGCTGGAGCGGCGGCAGCGGCTTCTTCACCGTGCTGGGGCGCAACCCGCTGGCGATCTACCTGTTCTCCGAACTGTTCGTGGTGGTGCTGCGGCTGCTCCCGGCCGGCAGCTCCGGGCTGGACCTGTACGCCTGGGCCGGCATCCGCGTGTTCCAGACCATCGCGCCGGGCCCGCTCGGCTCGCTGCTGTGCGCGCTGAGCTACACGCTGCTGTGTTGGTGCGTAGGCTGGTGGATGGATCGGCGGCGCTGGTATCTGCGGCTGTGATCGCCCGGCCCGGCAACGGGTGACGCAGCCCCGGCGCGCGGACAATGCCGCACCAGCTTGGTCATCGGCATGCATCCCGCCCTTGACCAGCGCGGTGGATGCCTGCGTCAGCCAGGCTTGTCATCGCTCCCGACGATCCACAGCCGCTAATGCGCTGCGGACAAATTGGTACTATATTGGACCTAACGAATCCAAGTCGGTCCGGAGGACAGGCAATGGCCAAACCGAAAACTGAAGCCAGGACGGACTCCGACCCCCGGATGGACGCGCTGACGCTGGACGCCTCCGCGCCGACGCCGCTGTATCTGCAACTGGCGAGCAAGCTGGACGAGCAGATCCGCGGCGCGCAGTGGAAGGCCGGCGAGGCGCTGCCGGCCGAGCGCCAGCTGTGCGAGCGGCTGCAGATCTCGCGGGTGACCCTGCGCCAGGCCGTGGACGTGCTGGTCGAACAGGGCCTGGTCTCGCGCCGGCAGGGCGCCGGCACCTTTGTCACCACGCAGATCCAGCACCAGCTCAGCGGCCTGACCAGTTTCAGCGAGACGCTGCGCATCAAGGGCTACGAGCCCGGCACGCGCTGGCTGGAGCGGCGGCTGCGTCCGGCGCATGGCGAAGAGATCCTGCGGCTGGGCCTGTCGCCGGATGCGGCGGTGGCCTCGCTGACCCGCCTGCGCAGCGCCGACGACCGGGTCATGGCCTACGAGCATGCGGTGTTGCCGCAGCGCATCGTCGCCGACCCGCAGCAGATCGGCGATTCGCTCTACAGCTACCTGGACGCGCAGGGCACCCCGGTGGTGCGCGCGCTGCAGTACTTCCGCGCGATCAATCTGCCCGCGCGGCTGGCCGAACACCTGCGCATGAAGACCGGCGAGGCGATCCTGCATGTGGTGCGCGTGGGCTATGCGCGCGACGGCAGCGCGATCGAACTGACCGACACCTATTGCCACAACGATTTCTACGATTTCGTCGCCGAACTGCGCCGCTGATCCAGCGCGGCGCCCCCCAACCGACAACTCAAGAGCCAGCCGATCCATGACTACCGCCAGGCCCGCAAATCCCGTTGTCTCGATCGCCATCGTCGGCGTGCTGTTCTTCATCATCGGCTTCTTCACCTGGATCAACGGGCCGCTGATCACTTTCGTGCGGCTGGCGTTCGACCTCAACGAGGTCAATGCCTTCCTGGTGCTGATGGTGTTCTACCTGTCGTACTTCTTCCTGGCGCTGCCGGCGTCGTGGATCCTCAAGCGCACCGGCATGAAGA
This sequence comes from Xanthomonas arboricola pv. juglandis, assembly GCF_001013475.1. Taxonomy (GTDB): domain Bacteria; phylum Pseudomonadota; class Gammaproteobacteria; order Xanthomonadales; family Xanthomonadaceae; genus Xanthomonas; species Xanthomonas arboricola. The sequence goes on from NZ_JZEF01000002.1 coordinate 1,054,591, forward strand.
AGGGGCTGGCGCTGAGCCTGGTGGTGATGGCGGTGGGCGCGGCCGGCTTCGGTCAAATCGCCACCCAGCGCTGGTATCCGGGCGCCTTGGGCGGCCTGTTCGTGATCGGCAGCGGCCTGGCGCTGCTGCAGACCGCGATCAACCCGTACATCAGCATCCTCGGGCCGATCGAGAGCGCGGCGCGGCGGATCGCGCTGATGGGCATCTGCAACAAGATCGCCGGCATCCTGGCGCCGATCCTGATCGGCTCGCTGGTGTTGCACGGCATCGGCGATCTGTCCGCGCAGGTGGCCAGCGCCGATGCGGCGACCAAGCAGCAGTTGCTCACGGCCTTTGCCGCCAAGATCCACGCACCGTATCTGGTGATGTCTGGCGTGCTGCTGTTGCTGGCGATCGGCGTGCTGTTCTCGCCGCTGCCGGAGCTGCGGGCCTCCGAGGCCAATGCCACGCCCGGCAGCGCGGTTGGCGTGCAGAAGTCCAGCATCTTCCAGTTCCCGCACCTGTGGCTGGGCGTGTTGTGCCTGTTCGTCTACGTGGGCGTGGAAGTGATGGCCGGCGATGCGATCGGCACCTACGGCCACGGCTTCAATTTGCCGCTGGACAGCACCAAGATCTTCACCTCCTACACGCTGGGCGCGATGCTGGTTGGCTACATCGTCGGCCTGGCGTTGATTCCTGGCGTGATCTCGCAGGCGCGCTACCTGAGCGTGTCGGCGGTGCTGGGCGTGCTGTTTTCGCTGGGCGCGCTGCTGACCCACGGCTATGTGTCGGTGGGCTTCGTGGCCGCGCTCGGTTTTGCCAACGCGATGATGTGGCCGGCGATCTTTCCGCTGGCCATTCGCGGGCTCGGCCGCTTCACCGAGATCGGGTCGGCCTTGCTGGTCATGGGCATTGCCGGCGGCGCGATCATTCCGCAGCTGTTCGCCATTCTCAAACAGCACTACGACTTCCAGGTCGTGTTCGCTGCGCTGATGGTGCCGTGCTATCTCTACATCCTGTTCTATTCGCTGCGCGGTTACCGTGTGGGCCTGCCGGCCCAGGCCAAGTGAACCAGGCAGCATGATGCGTTCCGACGAACAAGGCACACCCATGCGCAGGCCCACCATCAAAGATGTCGCCGAGCGCGCCAAGGTCTCGTTGAAGACCGTGTCGCGCGTGATCAACAACGAACCGTCGGTGATGCAGGCCACGCGCGCGCGCGTGCTGCGCGCCATCGCCGATCTCGACTACGAACCCGATCCGTCCGCGCGCAACCTGCGCAGCGGCACGCCGTTCGTGATCGGCCTGGTCTACGACAATCCCAACCCGTATCACATCATCGGCATCCAGAACGGCGTGCTGGCCGCCTGCCGCGAAACCGGCTTCGGCCTGCAGATCCATCCCTGCGATTCCACCTCGCCATTGCTGGCCGAAGAACTGGCCGAATGGGTGCAGCGCTCGCGGCTGGCCGGCGTGGTGCTGACCGCGCCGATGTCCGAGCGCCTCGAGTTGATGGCCGGCCTGGCTGCGCGCGGCATCAAGAGCGTGCGCATCATCGCCGCCACCGACGATCCGGGCGACGGCCCCTGCGTCTATATCGACGACCGCGCTGCCGCCTACGAGATCACCGAGCATCTGGTCCAGCTGGGCCATCAGCGCATCGGGTTCCTGTGGGGTGGCCCGCAGCACCGCTCCAGCGGCGAGCGTTACGCCGGTTACGAGGCCGCGTTGAAGGACTACGGCATCACCCTGGACAAGCACCTGGTGATTCCCGGCGATTACACCTTCGACGACGGCTTCCGTGGCGCGCGCCGGCTGCTGTCGTTGCGCGAGCCGCCCACCGCCATCTTCGGCAGCAACGATGAAATCGCCGCGGGCGTGCTGGCCGCAGCCAAGTCCACCGGCATGAACGTGCCGTATCAATTGTCGATCGCCGGTTTCGAGGACAGCCCGTTCTCGCGCCAGTCCTGGCCGGCGCTGACCACCGCCAAGCAGGCCACCGACGACATCGCGCGGCATGCCGCACGCCTGTTGATCAGCCAGCTGCGCAGCGATGCCTACGACGACCAGCCCGCGCAATTGCAGAACCGCGGCTTTGTGCCGCAGCTGGTGGTGCGCGGTTCCACTGCACCGGCGCAGACGCCGTCCGCCAAATCCCTTCCTCCCGAATCCGCCTGAGCACGATGAGCCTTCCCACCGAAACCGAGACCTTGATGTTCCGCGAGGCGGCGCAGACCGCCGACGTGGTCGCCGCACAGTTCGCCCGTAATGCCGACACCGTCGCCGCCCTCGCGCAGTCGCTGCGCGATACGCCGCCGCCGTTCGTGGTGACCTGCGCACGCGGCAGTTCCGATCACGCAGCGACCTACGCCAAGTATCTGTTCGAAACACAACTGGGCATCGTGACCGCCTCTGCATCGCCGTCGGTGGGCTCGGTCTACGCATCGCCGCTGCAGTTGCGCGGCGCGCTGTATATCGTGATTTCGCAATCGGGCAAGAGCCCGGACCTGCTGCGCAATGCCGAGGCCGCCAAGGCGGCCGGCGCGCGCGTGGTCGCGCTGGTCAACGTCGAGGATTCGCCGCTGGCACAGCTGGCCGAGGTGGTGATTCCGCTGGGCGCAGGCCCGGAAAAAAGCGTCGCCGCCACCAAGAGTTATCTCGCCTCGCTGGCTGCGCTGCTGCACCTGGGCGCGGTGTGGAAGAACGACCCGGCCCTGCTCGCGGCGGTGGAGGCACTGCCGCAGCAGTTGCGCGCCGCCTGGCAGGCCGACTGGTCCGCGCTCACTGCCGGCCTGGTGCCGGCACACAACCTGTTCGTGCTCGGTCGCGGCCTGGGCCTGGGTGCGGCGCAGGAAGCGGCGCTGAAGTTCAAGGAAACCTGCGGCCTGCATGCCGAGGCGTACAGCTCGGCCGAGGTCAAGCACGGCCCGATGGCGCTGGTGGGGCCGGGCTTCCCGGTGCTGGTGTTCGCCCAGCCCGACGAAACCGGCGCCGGCACGCGTGCGCTCGCCGCAGAATTCCGCGCGCGTGGCGCGCAGGTGTGGCTGGCCGCCCCCGACGGCGACCTGCCGCTCGTGGATGCAGCGCACCCGGCCAGCGCGCCGCTGCTGACCGTGCAGAGCTTCTACCGCGCGATCAACGCGCTGGCCCTGCAACGTGGCAACAATCCCGATCTGCCGCCGCATTTGAACAAGGTCACGGAAACCGTTTGAACATGGATGCTTCCCCGATTCAAGCGTTGTGCAATGCACGCGTGCTCACCGACGATGGCTTGCAGGATGGGCTGGTGGTCCTGCTGGCCGGCACGCAGATCCAGGCGGTGGTGGCGGCCGACGATGCGCGCGTTGCGCAGGCGTATACGCGTGTGGATCTGGGCGGTGCCACCTTGCTGCCTGGCTTTATCGATATCCAGGTCAATGGCGGTGGTGGCGTGTTGTTCAACAACGCGCGCGACCCGCAGGCGCTGGCCACGATTGCGGCCGCGCATCGCCGTTACGGCACCACCGGCATGCTGCCGACGCTGATCAGCGACACCGCCGAGGTCATGGCCGAGGCGATCGAAGCAACGCGCCAGGCCATCGCGCAAGGCGTGCCCGGCGTGCTCGGTATCCATCTGGAAGGCCCGTACCTGAGCCCGGCCCGCAAGGGCACGCACGACGCGCACAAGTTCCGCCTGCCCGACGCGCACGAGATTGCCGTCGATACCTCGCTGGACAACGGCGTCACCTTGATCACGCTCGCACCCGAGCGCGTGCCGCTGGACGACATTCGCGCCTTCGTCGCCGGCGGCGCGATCGTGTTTGCCGGCCACACTGCGGCCAGCTACGAGCAGGCGCGCGACGGCATTGCCGCCGGCGTCAGCGGTTTCACCCATCTGTACAACGCGATGTCGCAGCTGGCCGGGCGCGAGCCCAGCGCGGTCGGCGCCGCATTGGAAGACCCCGATGTGTGGTGCGGCATCATCGTCGATGGCGTGCACGTGCATCCTGCCAGCCTGCGCGTGGCGCTGGCCGCCAAACCGCGCGGCAAGCTGTTGCTGGTCACCGACGCCATGCCGATGGTCGGTGCCGACAGCCCCAGTTTCGACCTGTACGGCGAAACCATCACCGCGGTGGACGGCGTGGTACGCAATGCCGACGGCGCACTGGCCGGCTCGGCGCTGGACATGGCCACGGCTGTGCGCAACAGCGTGCAGTGGCTGGGCGTGGATCTGGCCGAAGCCGCGCGCATGGCGTCCACCTATCCGGCGCAATGCATCGGCCTGGGCCAGCGCCTGGGCCGCATTGCACCCGGCTATCAGGCCGATCTGGTGCTGGTGGATGCAGACGTGCAGGTACTTGCCACCTGGGTCGCCGGGCAGCGCGAATAAGTCCGCACGCCGCCGCACGAACCCGTTCGTGCGGCGCGATGCGTTTGAAACCTTGTTTGCGGTCTTGTCTGCGGTGAACCGCCATCGTCGGTACGCTGCAGCATGATCGTGCGTGCGTGCGTGCGTGCGTGCGCGAGTGCAGGGCGTGCTTTTGCCAAGTTCCGGAAAGGAATCAGTGTCGAACGATGGAGCGGCCAAGCAGAAGTCGGGCGCTTTCGGCGTCACGCAACGCGTAGTGCAACCGACGCGCTTTCTGTTGCAATAGACGCTCGACGATGACTGCAGCCGCATGCGCTTGCCGCAGGTCAGCACTGCAATCGCAGTGGTTTGGCAAGGCGCCGCATACACCATCCACCACAACAAAGCCTGCAACACACCCTGCATCGCAACATCCGGCTGCGCAGCGTTGTGGCATCAGGCTGTTACGCGCAGTGGTCTGCATCGTCGATGCATATGAGTGCGAACACGATCACGCTGTCATTCCAATATCTGCATCGTCGGTGCGGTTTCAGGCATGAAGCTGGGCATTTGTGGCAGCGAGTTGACAGCCCCGGCTGCGAAAGGCACCTTCGCTGATAACGTTGTCAGCGAGCAGGAGCCACTTCTGAATTCTTGAAAGCGTTGTCGTCCGGCTGCTGGTCGGACTGGCGCTGACCCGCATGCCACTACGGCGGTGCGGGACGCTGCTCGCATCCGGCACAGGGGACGGAGTGCGGGCATGTCACGCGCATCGCGCGTTGTCGTGCAACCACATGGTTGCCACCTGACATCCGTCAAGAGGTCTACGCAATGCCGTCTTCCCGTTTGTTCGAGTTGTCCCGTCACCTGTTCTGTCATGCGCACCCGCTGCGTCGCACCCCATTGAGTACTGCTGTCCGCGGCCTGTTGATCGGTGGCGCTGCGCTGGCAGGTCTTGCCGCGTTGCCCGCAGGTGCGCAGGAGCAGGCTGCAGCCCCGCAGGAACAAGCGCTCGCGCAAACCAATCCCTCGGTGTCCACATTGGACGAGGTCAAGGTCGTCGGCTATCAGGCCAGCCTCGGCAAGGCACTCAACGTCAAGCGCAATGCCGATGCGATCGTCGACGCGATCAGCGCCGAAGACATCGGCAAATTCCCCGACACCAACGTTGCCGAGTCGCTGTCGCGCCTGTCCGGCATCACGGTGGATCGCCAGTTCGGCGAAGGCGAAAAGGTCAGCATTCTCGGCACCGATCCGGCACTCAATCGCGTGCTGCTCAACGGCCAGACCATCGCCTCCACCAGTTGGGGCGGCGATCCCAACGACCCGGACAGCCGCTCGTTCAACTACAGCACGCTGGCGCCGGAAGTGGTCGGCCTGATGGAGGTCTACAAGACACCGGAGGCACGCATCGACGAGGGCTCCATCGGCGGCACCGTGATCGTGCACACGCGAAAGCCGCTGGATCTTGAGCGCAATACGCTGACCGGCACGGTGAGCTACGGCTATAACGATCGTTCCGAGGAGGGCAAGCCGAATGCCTCGGCGCTGTACAGCTGGAAGAACCAGGATGAAACGCTCGGTGTGCTCACCTCGGTGATGCATTCGCAGCGCGTGTTGCGCCGCGATGGCGTGGAGATCTTCGGCTACGACAATGTGCAAGGCGCAGGGTTCCCGGCGTCTGTGGTCGGCAACAACACCGGCGTCTTTCCGACCTCGATCAACACCGCGTTGTTCCAGCAGACGCGCAAGCGCGATGGCGTCAGCGCGGCGTTGCAGTGGAAGCCGGATGCCGATTTCGAGCTCAACCTGACCGGTTTGTACGTCAAGGAGAGTTTCGACAACTACAACCAGAGCCGCTACGGCTACTGGGGTTCCACCCCAGGCGATGCGCAGGCGCTGGGCTTCGAGAACGGCGTGGCGACCTCGGGTACGTTCGGCGACCAGTCCAACACCTACCTGGACGGCTACCTGCGCAACAGCGAGGTCAGCACCGGCAGCATCCATCTACGCGCCGACTGGCATGGCGATGGCTGGAATGCGTCCAGCCAGGTGGGCTACACCAGTTCACAGGGCGGTGCCGAGCGCATCTACGGCATCCAGTTCCGCAACCTCGCCGGTTACAGCTACAACATCGACGGGCGCCGCACCGCGATGGACTACAGCACCGACCCCACCAACGCGGCGGCGATGCAGCTCAACAACGCCTCGGCCAGCCACAGCCCGCAGTACGACAAGGAACGCTACCTGCAGCTGGACTTCGACCATGCGGTGGAGTGGGGGCCGTTCACCCAGATCCTCACCGGCATCAAGCTGACCAATCACGCCACCGGGCAATCCTCCTACAGCCGCACCTGGACCCCGAACGACGGCAGCACGCTGGCAGCGTTCTCGCCGGGCACCACGCCATCGGGCTATCTGGACGGCTTGTCGACCAGCGCCGACATGCAGCGCTGGTCGACCATCAACAGCGGCGCCATCAGCCAATACATCGGTGGCCTGGAAGGCGATGACGGCTTGCCGATCAGCTACGCCGGCAACTACAGCATCGAAGAACAGAACCGCGCCTGGTTCCTGCAGGGCAATTTTTCCGGCGAGCGCTATCGCGGCAACGTCGGCGTGCGTTACGTGCACACCCGCGATTCCACCGATGGTTTCAGCTATGCGCCCGGTGGCGGCTATACGCCGGTCAACTTCCTCAACAGCTACGGCAAGTGGTTGCCGTCCTTCAACATCGCCTACGACCTGCGCGACGATCTGATGCTGCGCTTTGCTGCCTCCAAGGTGATCGCACGGCCGCGCTACACCAACATGACCCCGTACGTGGCCACCGACGACACCACGCTCACCGCATCCACGGGCAATCCTGGATTGAGTCCGTACGAGTCCACCAACCTGGGCGCATCGCTGGAGTGGTACTTCTCCGACAGCAGCCTGCTCAGCGGCGAGTTCTTCTCGCGCGATATCTCCAACTACATCCTGACCACCGTGGAAGACCGGGTGTTCTTCAACAACGCCACCGGCGGCTCGAGCACCTATCAGACCTCCGTGCCGACCAACGCTGGCGATGCCAAGGTGCGCGGCGTTGCGCTCAACCTGCAGCACAACTTCGGCAACGGGTTCGGCGTGGTGGCCAACTACACCTATTCCGATTCCAAGACCGACGGCGATTACAGCCTGCCGTACAATTCGCGCAACGCCTACAACATCAGCCCGTACTACGAGCAGGGCAAATGGAGCGCGCGGGTGAATCTGGGCTGGCGCTCGGAATACTTCACCCAGATCGGCCGCCTCAACGGGCAGCAGATGACCGATGCATTCACCCAGGTCGATGCCTCGTTCGGCTACCAGGCCACCGAGAGGTTGCGCGTGGCGCTGGAAGCCACCAATCTGCTGGATGAAACCTACTTCAGCTATATCGGTAACAAGAACCAGCCGTACTACATCTACAAGAACGGCCGCTCCTTCATGCTGAGCCTGAATTTCAAGCTGTGACGTCGGCCGGGCGGCTGCTCTCGGGCAGCCGCCTTGTTGCAATGGCGGCGGCTCGCGGTTGCAATTTCGACCCGGGGATCTTTCGCTAGTCCGGATCTGAGCGGCAACGCTTTGCTTGGCACGGCTACATCCCTGTCGTGTTGCGACAACGGTATGCGCGATGCATCGGCTATGTGCCGGACTTTCTTGCGGCCGCAATCGCCGCAATCCGCGCCTTCGCCAATGCCTCGCCGATCTGCGGGCCTTGCAAGCCTTCTGCAGCCAGGTCGCGCGCATTGATGGCCAGCGCAGCGGCATGCAGGCGTTTGAGTTGTTCGCCCTGTGGGTACGCGGCGTCTTCGCTGCCCAGCCGGCCACGCTTGTCGGCTTCGCAGACCAGCGCGAGTTGCGCGATGCGCTCGGGGCGGCGGAACGCGTCGCAGCGCACCAGCAGCTCGTGCACGGTGCGGTCGCGCAGTTCGGCCAGGCGATGTACGTTCAAGTGTTCGCGGCAGGCGGTGATGGCGAGCTGGCGATAATCCTGTGGCACCTTGAGCCGCTCGCACAATGTCTGCAGCGGGGCAACGCCGCGCTGTTCGTGCATGATGTGGCGCGGCCATTCTTCCGCCGGCGTGAGCGCCTTGCCCAGGTCGTGGGTCAATGCGGCAAAGCCCACCAGCGCGTCACCGGGCGCCAGTCGCGCGGCCATGTCGCTGACCATTTCCTGGTGAATGCCGGTATCCACCTCCGGATGAAACTCGGCACGTTGCGGCACGCCATACAGCGCATCGATCTCGGGCAGGATGACGCGCAGCGCATCGGTGTGGCGCAGCGTGCGCAGGAATGCCGACGGCTGTGCACTCTCCAGCACGCGGCGCAATTCCTGCCACACACGTTCGGGCACCAGGCTGTCCAGCTCGCCGCTGGCGGCCATCTCGCGCATCAGTGCTGCGGTCTCGGGCGCGACAGTGAAACCAAGCGGTGCCAGGCGTGCCATGAAGCGGGCAGCACGCAATACGCGCACGGGATCTTCGACAAAGGCCGGCCCCACGTGCCGCAGCACGCGCGCCTGCAGATCGCGCGCGCCGCCATACGGATCGAACAACTCGCCAGTCTCCTCGTCGCGTGCGATCGCATTGATGGTGAAGTCGCGGCGCAGCAGATCCTCTTCCAGCGTCACCGAAGGATCGGCATCCACCACGAAGCCGCGATAGCCGCGCCCGGACTTGCGCTCGGTACGCGCCAACGCATACTCCTCACCGTTGCGCGGATGCAGGAACACCGGGAAATCCTTCCCCACCGGTTTGAAGCCCAGGCGTTCCATCTGCGCCTGATCGGCACCGACCACCACCCAGTCGCGGTCGCCAGCGGGCTGGCCAAGCAGGGCATCGCGGACTGCGCCGCCAACGAGATAGGTCTTCATCGCGACATGATGCCCGATGCGGTGCGTGCGTCGTAGGGCGACTGATCCACGGCTTGGCTGCAGGGCCTTTGCCCGCCCACCATCGCGGACATGTCGTAGGGCACAGTGGACGATCTACGGCTTTGCGGATAGATCAGCTGTAGAGCGGGGTGATGTGTGGCTTTACTGCAGGGCCCTTGCCCGCCCAACATCGCGGGACACGCCGCAAGTACGTCCATGTAGGCTCTTACGCGGCATCCATGCCGCGTAAGGTCCCGCGACGGTGGGCGGGCAAGGGCCAGTCGAGATGGTCGGTGTGCACAGCTAAGCGCAATGCTTGATGCGCGGTGTTTGATGCCGATGCGCCGGCTCAATGCGCGATGCACGTCGAGCGGCAACCAGTCGGGATGTCTGCTGCGCATGGGCAAGAGCAGTGCGTGATGTGCATTTCGGATAGTGATGTACTTGCCCGGCCCAACGGACAACGTCCAATGCACGTCGTGCAAAAAGCTGCTTTCACGTGATTACCGACCAACTTTCTGGTGCGGTGTCCTTGCCGGTTGCGGGACCGTGTGGCGGCATGGATGCCGCCACCGAGCCTCCACGGACGGATTCACGGCGTGTCCCGCAAGCGGTGAGGGCACCGCGCACTCGCCGACCCGAGCTTTCGATGCACCGAAACAACGCAACGTCGGGAAAGCTTGGTTAGCCCCAGTGCCCCAGTGCCTCAGAGCTTCAGAGCTTAGAGCTTCAGAGTCTGAAGCCTCAAAGCCCGAAGCTTAGGAGCGTACCGAAAGGCGAGTAACAGAGCGGCATCGCCTAGCTTGCGCCCCAGGCCAAGACAACCCCTGCAACCGCGCAAGCACGACCACCTCATCCGGCCGCCATGCTTGGCGGCTGACTGGGAGCTCAGTCCTGCGCCGCGTTATTGGTCGCCTGGCCTGGCGTGCACACCGGTTTCAGGCGCTTGTCCACCAGCTTGCCCATCAGGCGATCGCTCAGCGGCAGCATGTCGCCGTTGAGTCGCCAGTCGTAAATCACGCTGAAAGCCAGCACGCGCGCGACGTACTCACGGGTTTCCTTGTAGCTGATGGTCTCGATCCAGAAGTCCGGCTCGAAGTTGGGCCGTTGCGATTGCCAGCGCCCGGTCGGCCCCGGACCGGCGTTGTAGGCGGCGATGGTGAGGTAGGGCAGGCCGTAGGTATTGAGCAACTGGCGCAGGTAGGCGGTGCCGATGGCGATATTGGTGTCCGGCTCGTACAGGCTAGTGGCGCCCGCGTAACCGGGCAGGGCGATGCCCTTGGCCACGGCCGCGCCGGTGCCCGGCAGTACCTGCATCAAGCCCATCGCGTTGGCAGGCGAGCGGGCGCGCGGATTGAAGATGCTTTCGGCACGGATCTCAGCTGCCACCCAGGCCGGGTCGATCGCGTTCTTGGCCGCTTCGCGGCGAATGCTGTCGTCGTGATGCAGCGGAAAGCGCAATGCATACAGGCGTTGTTCGTCGGGCTGCTTGCCGAGCGCGAACACTGCGCGATCGAACCAGCCATTCTCGCTGGCCACCTGCACCGCCAGCCGGCGCTGGGTGTCGTCGAAGCGGCTCGCGGCATCGTTCCACTCGGCCACGGCCCAACCGGGGCGGTCGATCTGGAACAAGGCGATGGCGCGGATCAGTGCTGGATCGCGCGCGACGGCTGCCTTGGCCTGCGGGGCGTCCTTGGGCTCCCACGGACACAGCCGATAAGGCTGCTGCAGACGATCGGCGGCCAGGAAGCCGTGGAAGGTCGGCGATTGCGCGGCTGCGCGATACAGCGGTTGTGCGGCCGCGGCCGCGCCGGTCTTCTCGGCCAGGCGCGCTTCGAAATACTGCCAGCGCGAATCGCTGCGTTGGGTGGCGGGCATCTTGCGGATTGCCGCCAAGGCTGCCGGCCAGTCGCCACGCGCCATCGCCTCGCGCGCGCGCCATTCGTGCAGGCGCTCGTCGTACGAGGCATCGGGCACTGCATTGAGGCGACGCGCCGAATCCGGCAGGTACGACGCCACCGTCCACAGCGCGATCTGGTACAGCACTTGGCCGCGCTGCGCCTCGCTGAAGCCGAGCGCGCTGGCCAGCTGCGGCAACTGCTGCTCGGCCGCATCCGGGTCGCTCTTGGCCAGCTTGGCCAGGCCATCGACCGCGATGCGTCGGCTGCGCTCGGTCCTGGGCCAGCTCGATGCACGCGGATGCACCTTGTCCAGAAACGCGGCGTAGTCGTTGGCCAGGGCCAGATCGGCTGCCGGCAGACCGCGTGCGGCCGTGCGCATCACCGCAGGCAGCTGCGCATCGGCAGCCGCCTCCACGCGCTCCCAGCGCAGCGCCGGACTGAGCTCGCCGCGCGACTCCAGCCCGGCAACGACTGGATCGCAGGCATCGGGCAGGCCCTTGCCGGTGCGCCATAACGTCAACGCATCGCGGCTCCACTGCGCATCCAGCTTGCCGGTGGCCTGCCGCGCGGTCAGCTGCCCACAGCGCAGGCCGACGTTGTCGGTGGGTTTCCAGTTGGCCAGCAACGTGGTCCAGTCCTGACGCCGCGCCACCGCCGGCAACCAGGTGCTGCGGAAGCTTTCGGCCACCGGCTGGCCTGCATAACGCTGCAAAAAGCCCTGTGCCTGCGTGTTGGAGACGTTGTCGATATTGCGCTTGAGCGTGGCAAATTCCAGCCAGCCATAGAGCGGGTGACGGCTCAGGGCACCGAGCTGACCGGCATCGGACTGGCCGCGCTCTGCAGCGGCGATGGCATCGCGCATGGCGATCAGTTGCGGGTCGAGGCTTTGGGCATGCAGCGTGGTGCTGCCAAGGCACAGCAGGCCGACGAACACAGTGGCAAGACGGGGGGCATAAGTCATTGCGCGATGATACCCAAGCGCGCCTGCGCGCCTGAGTGAATACGTGCAGGATCGATTCCCGCCAGCGCTGTCGGCAGCGACATGCGCCGCAAGGTGCAGATGCGTCCAGTTGGCGCGCGGTCTTGGTCTGCGGCCCGGCGCGCAATGCGAAGCGTCTCTCACTGCTGCGTGGTTGGCTTGCGGGGCGTTAAGGTTTCGTTTAAAAGTTGGGGCGGACCGCAGGGCACGGGGGCGTGCGGACACTTAGCAAGTCCTTCTGGAGAGAGAAAGGATGAAGCGTCTGATTGGCTCCCCTCGGTCATGCCTGGCCGTGCAGTTGTCGTTGTGTCTGGTTCCCACACTCGCCTGGGCGCAACAGCCCGAGGCCGCCCCGAGTACGCGCACGCTCGACAGCGTGCAGGTCACCGGCACGCGCATCAAGACCGCAGAATTGCAGGGCCAGGTGCCGATCCAGACGCTCAACCGCGCCGACATCGAACGCACCGGCCTGACCTCGATCGGCGAGGTACTGCAGGAACTCACCGCATCGGGTTCGGCGCTCAACGCCAAATTCAACTCGTCGGGCAACTTCGGCTTTCCGCCCGATGGCGGCGGTGTGGGCGCCGGCTCGGCGCAGGTGGATCTGCGCCATCTCGGCACCAAGCGCGTGCTGGTGCTGGTCGATGGCATCCGCTGGGTCAACGAATCCTCGGCCTCCGGGGTGGGCTCGTCGACCGATCTGAACACCATTCCGTTGGCGATCGTGGAGCGCATCGAGGTGCTCGAAGACGGCGCCTCGTCGTTGTACGGCTCGGATGCGATCGCCGGCGTGGTCAACATCATTACCCGGCGCAGCTTCGACGGTGCGCAGGTCACGCTCAACTACGGGCAATACGGCAGGGGCGATGGTGCCCAGAAGGGCGTCGACCTGGCCTAAGGCACCAGTGGCGACCGTTACAGCCTGTTTCTGGGCACCAGCTGGACCAGGCAGGATCCGGTGTATGCCAACATGCGCGAACAATCGCGCTTGCCGGTGCCCGGCACGGGCCTGTCGTTCGGCAGTTCGGCCACGCCTCGCAGCGCGCAGCAAGAACGATCAAATGGCGCGACGCCCGCCGGGTTACGCTGCGCACCCGTTCATCGACATGGATCTGGCGGCATGGGTGCGGTATGCAGGGCCTTGTGGTACATCGAAAGCCACTTCGCTGAAAACCCGTCGCTGGCCGATATCGCCCGCGTGGTCGGGCTGTCGCCGTTTCACCTCTCGCGCGTGTTCCAGCTCAGTACCGGCACCTCGGTGGTGCGCTATCTGCGTGGCCGCCGGCTGACCGAAGCCGCACGCCAGCTGGCGGCCGGAGCCGGTGACATCCTTGATGTGGCGATAGTCGCCGGATATGCCTCACATGCCGCGTTCACCCGTGCATTTGCCGAGCAGTTCGGACGGCCCCCCGAACAGGTACGCGTGCAGGGTCTCGCCGACCTGGCGCTGGTCGAGGCGCTGAAGCTGGTGGATACCTCGACGCCTTGCGCCATCGAGCCACACCGTGCATACCGTAGCGGTCTTCGGGTGGCCGGGATCGGAGCCCGCCACACGCCCGCGACGGTCGCCTCGATCCCCTCGCAATGGCAGCGGCTGGACGAAGCACATGGGCTGGGCGCGGGGATCGCTTATGGCGTGTGCTGCAACAGCGATGCCGACGGTGGCTTCGACTACATCGCCGGTGTGCAGCTCGGTGCCTCCGCGCCCGTGCCCCCAGGCTGGCAGGCGGTTGCGATCCCGCCCCGGGAGTACCTGGTGGCGTGGCACGCCGGGCACATCTCCGCCATCCGTTCCACGTGGTTCTGGTTGTTGAACGACTATCTGCCGGCCTCCGGCCTGACCTTGGCCGACGCACCGGATCTGGAGCGCTACGACGCGCGCTTCGATGACCGCAGCGGCCACGGTGGGGTGGAGATCTGGCTGCCCCTGACCGATGTGCTGCACCCCAAGGAGCTTGACCCATGCGAATGACTGTCCGTTGCGGCACTGCGCTGCTGTGGCTCTGCCTGCCCGTGCTTGCCATGGCCGCCGCGCATCCGGCCGGCGAACGCCACGGCGTCGCGTATACGCACAGTGCTTCCGTACGCGATGCCGAACACCGCGACAGCGTGCGCTACACCGTGTGGTACCCCGCCCGGTCCGATGCGCGGGAAACCGCGTTGACGATCGGCCCGCCAGGTCGAGGTGGGCACGGCCGCCGCCGATGCCGCTATCGCCGAAGGGCGCTGGCCGGTCCTGATGCTCTCGCACGGCAACGGCGGCAGTGCGCGGATGATGGGCTGGTTCGGAACCGCGATGGCGCGGGCAGGGTATGTGGTGATCGCGGTGGATCATCCCGGCAACAACGGCGTGGACCCCATGACCGAGGCCGGCAGCATCCTGATGTGGAATCGCGTGGATGATCTTGCCGCCGCGCTGGCCGCCGTGCAGGCCGATCCCGCGCTGGCGGACATGATCGATGCCACGCGGTTGGGCATTGCGGGCTATTCGGCCGGCGGGTTCACCGCGCTGGTCGCCGCAGGTGCACGTCCCGATGTGCAGCGCCTGCTGGCGTTCTGTCGCACGCACCCCGATGACGGCGTCTGCGCTCCGCAGGCAGAGACTCCGTCACTGACCTTGGCGCGGCGGATGGCCGCAGCAGACACACCGGAACTGGCGCCATGGGTTGCCCGGGCCGGTGACGATCGCACCATCGGCGGCGTGGGCGCCGTGTTCCTGATCGCGCCGGCGATGGTGCAGGCCTTCGCGCCAGAAGAACTGGCCAAGGTAAGGCTGCCGGTGTCGGTCCTCGTCGGTGCGGCCGATACGGTGGCCTCGCCGGCCACCAACAGCGACATCGCGGCCGCAGCACTTCCAAAGGCGACGCTGACCACCTTGCCAGCCGTCGGGCACTACGACTTTCTGTCCAGCTGCACCGCCTTGGGCCAGACGCGCGTCGGCGCACTCTGCCAGGTTGCGGCCGACAAGCAGGCCACGCACGGGGCGGCGATCACGGAAGCGACGGCGTTGTTCGACGCTGCGCTGTCGGCGACGCGCTGAGGCCGATCACTCCGCCAGCGGAACATCCAGCCCGCGCTTGAGCGTGCTCAGCGCCACCGCAGTACGGAAGCGCTCGATGTTGTCGTCGTTGCCGAACAGCCGCTCGCTGATCGCCTCGTATTGCTCCATCGAGGCGGCGGTCAGGATCAGCGGGAAGCCGGCATCACCGGTGATCGCGTAGCACTGCTGCACGGCGGGGTCTTCCTGCACGCGACGGCGGAACGGCGCGACCCGGTGCGGCTGCTCGCCGGCGACCCGGGCCTCGACCATGATCGTCAGCGGCCGGCCCAGCCGGGCCTGGTCCAGCACGGCGACGTTCGCGCGGATGACGCCTGTTTCTTCCAGGCATTTGATCCGCCGCTGCACCGCAGGCGCGGACAGGCTCACCGCCTCGGCGATCTCGCGCTGCGGGGTGGCGTTGTCGCGCTGCAGGATCGCCAGGATGGCGCGGTCGAAGCTGTCGGGAGTGTAGGGCGTGGCGGACATGGTGAGTGAAACATGCAGAAAGGCCCCTGCAATTGAGCATCTGCCTCGGTCGTTGCGCAATATCCTGTGCGGATGTCGACCTCCCGCCTCTCCACCTTCTTTCCGGCCCTGGCCGTGCTCGGCTCGGTCACCTCGCTGGCCGTGGGCACCTCGTACGCCAAACAGCTGTTCCCGTTGATCGGCGCGCAGGGCACCAGTGCGCTGCGCGTGGGTTTCTCTGCGCTGGTGCTGCTGATGGTGTTCCGGCCGTGGCGGTGGACCACCTCCCGCGCCGATGCCGGGCCGATCATCCGCTATGGCATCACGCTGGGGGTGATGAACCTGCTGTTCTACATGGCGCTGCGCACGATCCGTTCGGCATCGCGGTGGCCATCGAATTCAGCGGGCCCCTGGCGGTGGCGATGTGGTCTTCGCGGCGGCCGGTCGATCTTGTGTGGGTCGGTTGCGCGCTGGTCGGGCTGTTGCTGCTGCTGCCCCTGGGCCATGCTGAGCCACTGGATCCGGTCGGGGTGATGTTCGCCCTGGGCGCGGCGGTGTGCTGGGCGCTGTACATCATCTTCGGCAAGCGCGCCGGCCATCTGCCGGCCGGGCATACGGTGTCGCTGGGGCTGTGCGCGGCGGCGTTGGTGGTGGTGCCGGTGGGCGTGGCGCATGCGGGCATGGCGTTGCTGGATCCGAAGATCCTGCTGTTCGGCCTGGGCGTGGCGATCGTCTCCAGCGCGATCCCGATGTCGCTGGAAATGATGGCGCTCAAGCGGCTGCCGAAAGAGACGTTCGGCATCCTGATCAGCATGGAGCCGGCGGTCGCCGCGCTGTTGGCGATGGGATTGCTGGCCGAGCACCTGACCCCGCTGCAATGGGCGGCGATCGGCTGCACGGTGGTGGCCTCGGTGGGCAGTACGTTGACCGCACGGCGGGTGGTGCCGATGGTACCCGGCACGTCCGCGTGATGCGGGCGACCCGTAGTGCCGGCCGCTGGCCGGCTCCCAGGTTGCGTTGGATTGTGAAGGGCCGGCCAGCGGCCGGCACTACCGGGTGGCTCAGCGCCGTGCCGGTGCATCCCCGGCCACGTAGTAGTCCGCCGTGCTGCGCGGCAGTGGCGTGCGGCCACGCATGCGGTCGGCGATCTTCTCGGCGATCATGATGGTGGTGGCGTTGAGGTTGCCGGTGATGATGCGCGGCATGATCGAGGCATCGATCACCCGCAGGCCCTCCATGCCGTGTACGCGGCCCTGTCCGTCGACCACCGCCATGTCATCTGTGCCCATCGCGCAGGAGCAGGACGGGTGATACGCCGTCTCTGCGCGTGCGCGCACGAAGGCGTCCAGCTCGGCATCGGTCTTGCAGTCCGCGCTCGGGCTGATTTCGCGGCCACGATAGGCATCCAGTGCGGGCTGGGCGATGATCTCGCGGGTGATGCGGATCGCATCGCGAAATTCCTGCCAGTCCTGATCGGTGGATTGGTAGTTGAACAGGATCGATGGATGCTGGCGCGGGTCGCGCGACTTGGCATGCACGCGCCCGCGGCTGGGAGTGCGCATCGAACCCACATGCGCCTGAAACCCGTGTTCCTTCACCGCATTGCTGCCGTTGTAATTGATTGCCACCGGCAGGAAGTGGTACTGGATATTGGGCCAGTCGAATTCTTCGCGCGTGCGGATGAAGCCGCCGGCCTCGAACTGGTTGCTGGCACCGGTGCCGGTGCCGGCGAACAACCACTGCGCACCGATGGCCGGTTGATTCCACCATTGCAGCGCCGGATACAACGACACCGGCTTGGTGCAGGCGTACTGGATGTAGACCTCCAGGTGGTCCTGCAGGTTCTGGCCGACGCCGGGCAGGTCGTGCACCAGCTGCACATCGAGTGCGCGCAATAGATCGGGCGCGCCGACACCGGAGCGTTGCAGCAACTGCGGCGAGGCGATCGCGCCGGCGCACACCAGCACTTCGCGGCGCGCATGCGCGTCGATGCCCTCACTGCTGTTGCCGACCAGGTAATGCACGCCGATCGCGCGCTTGCCGGCAAACAGGATGCGGTCGGTGGTGGCATGGGTGACGATGTGCAGGCCATCGCGCGGACGTGCCATGTCCAGATAGCCGCGCGCGGTACTTGCGCGACGCCCCTGCGGCGTCACCGTGCGGTCCATCGGCCCGAAGCCTTCCTGCTGATAGCCATTGAGATCGTCGGTGCGCGGGTAACCGGCCTGCACGCCGGCGTCGACCATGGCATGGAACAACACGTTGTTGTCGTTCTTCGGCGTGGCCACGCTGACCGGGCCTTCGCCGCCGTGATAATCGTTGGCGCCGATGTCGCGCGTCTCGGCCTTGCGGAAGTACGGCAACACGTCGCGGTAGCTCCAGTCTTCCAGGCCCGGCCGCTTGGCCCAATGGTCGAAATCCAGCGCATTGCCGCGGATGTAGCACATGCCGTTGATCAACGACGAGCCGCCCAATCCCTTGCCGCGCCCGCATTCCATGCGCCGGTTGTCCATATGCGGCTCCGGCTCGGTCTCGTAGGCCCAGTTGTAGCGACGGCCCTGCAACGGAAACGCCAGCGCCGCCGGCATCTGGGTGCGGAAATCCAGCCGATAATCCGGCCCGCCGGCCTCCAGCAGCAACACGCTGACGCCCGGATCTTCGGTCAGGCGCGCGGCCAGCACGTTGCCTGCCGAGCCGGCGCCGATGATGATGTAGTCGTATTCGCGTTGCATGGGGTTCTCCTTGTTGCGGTGCCGGATGAAGCGGCTTTCAAGACGATTGCGCAGGGGGCGGCTGTTCTTGTTCGAAATGGCGGCGCGATCTACAGGCTTCCGCTTGCGCAGCTCGCCGGTGTCGCCGGCGACGGCCTAACAGGTGGCATCGGTCCGGTCAAAACACCGACGCGTAGCGTTCCAGTTCGACCTGGATGGATTTGGTGCGGGTATAGGCCTGCAGCGTGGCCAGGCCGTTTTCGCGACCCACGCCGGATTGCTTGTAGCCGCCCACCGGCATCGGGGCCGGCGACTCGCCCCAGGTGTTGATCCAGCAGATGCCCGCCTGCAGGCGATGGATCAGGCGATGCGCGCGCGCCAGATCCGGCGTCACGACACCTGCGGCCAGGCCGTAGGTGGTGGCATTGGCGCGTGCGATTGCTTCGTCTTCGTCGTCGTAGGCGAGCAGGCTCAGCACCGGTCCGAAGATCTCTTCGCGCACGATGGTCATCACGTCGGTGCAATCGCTGAAGATGGTCGGTGCGACATAGCAGCCCTGTGCCAGCGCGCCATCGCGCAGACGTTCGCCGCCGCACAGCAAGCGTGCGCCTTCCGCTTTGCCCTGCTCGATGTAGTCCAGCACGCGCTGCATATGCGCGGCGCTGACCATCGGGCCGAAGGTGGTGCGCTCGTCCAGCGGGTCGCCGATGTGGATGCGTTGCACGCGTGCCAGCAGCCGCGCCTCGAAGGCGTTGCGCAGCGCGCGCGGCACGAACACGCGCGTGCCGTTGGTGCAGACCTGTCCGGAGCTGTAGAAGTTGGCCATCATCGCGATGTCGGCGGCCAGATCCAGGTCGGCGTCGGCGCAGACGATCAAGGGCGACTTGCCGCCCAGTTCCATGGTCACGTCCTTCAACGACGAACTCGATGCGCTGGCCATCACCTTGCGCCCGGTCGCGGTGCCGCCGGTGAAGCTGATCTTTTCGATCTGCGGGTGTTCGGTGAGCGCGGTGCCGACGCTGGCGCCATCGCCCGGCAGCACGTTGAACACGCCATCGGGCAGGCCGGCTTCGGTGAACAGTTCGGCCAGCTTGAGTGCGGTGAGCGGAGTGACTTCGCTGGGCTTGAAGATCATCGCGTTGCCGGCGGCCAGTGCCGGTGCGGCTTTCCACAGCGCGATCTGGATCGGGTAATTCCACGCGCCGATGGCGCCGACCACGCCCAGCGGTTCGTGCCGGGTATAGAAGAAGCTCCCTTCTCGCAAGGGCACCTGTGCGCCTTGCAGCGCCTGCGACACGCCGGCGTAATACTCCAGCACGTCGGCACCGGTGACGACGTCCACGCTGCGCGTTTCGCTCAACGGCTTGCCGGTGTTGAGCGTCTCCAGCTCGGCCAGCGCGTCGTTGCGCTCGCGCAGCAGCGCCACTGCGCGCAGCAGGATGCGCGCGCGTTCCACCGCGGTCAGCGCTGCCCATACGCGTTGGCCGGCCTTGGCGCTGTCGACCGCGGCATCCAGGTCGTCGGCACCGGCGTTGTGCACATTGGCCAGCACCTCGCCGGTGGCGGGGTTGACCACCTCGAAGGTGTGGCCGCCGCGGGCGGGAACATAGCGGCCGCCGATATACAGCAACTGGTCGGGAAAACGTGGCATGACAAACCTCCTGTGGGGCGCACGCGGCAGCGGCGGCACCTCAGCGAGTGAGATGCAGGAACTGCAGGTGACGCTCGTATTGATCGATGATGTCGTTGATGATCTGCTCGCGGCTGTAACCGACCAGGTCGTAATCCTGGCTGCCTTCGTACAGATACACTTCGGCGCGGTAATAACGTTGGTTGCGCAGGCGTTGCGCGGCGAAAGAAGGCGTCAGGTAGCCGCGCATCACCACCTGGTAGCGGAACCCCTGCTGCTCGCCGTGGTCGACGCTGATTTCCATGTCGTCGTCCAGCCGGCTGCTGACCTGCCAGCCTTCTTCCTGCAGCTGCGCGGTCACCGCTTCGATCGCCGGGCGTACCTGGTCGTGCATGAAGCGATAGACCTCATCGCGCGCCGGGAAATGCATCGCCTGGCCCAGGCGCTGACGCCAGCCGCGGTGGTGCCGCGATTGCCCGATCAGCGGGCTGGGGCTGTAGAGCTGCGCACGCTTGCGTTGCGATTCTTCGCTGAGCGCGCGCGACAAGCCCCAGGCCATCAGCAGCAGCACTGCAGAGAACGGCAGCGAGGCCAGTACCACGGCCGATTTCAATGCGTCCATGCTGCCGGCCAGCAACAGGCCACCGGTCACCACCGCGGTGAGCACGCCCCAGAACACGCGCAGCCAGCGCGGGCCATCGTCGTGCGGCTCGCCGCCGTGCGAGGACAGCGTGGACAGCACCACGGTGCCGGAATCGGCGGAGGTGACGAAGAACACGAAGCTGATCGCCACCGTCACCGTGATCACCGTGCGGCTCCACGGATAGCTTTGCAACAGCGAGTACAACACCGTCTGCGGCGCATCGATGGCCTGCTGCGCCAGCGCGCCCTGGCCGTGGTGCAGCAACTGGTCCAGCGCACTGTTGCCGAAGATCGACAGCCACGCCAGGGTGAAGCCGAGCGGTATCAGCAACACGCCGAGCACGAATTCGCGAATGGTGCGGCCGCGCGAAATGCGCGCGATGAACAGGCCCACGAATGGCGCCCAGCCGATCCACCATGCCCAGTAGAACACCGTCCAGTTGCCGAGCCAGTCGCTGCGGCCGCCGTAGGCGTACGCATCGAAACTCTTGTTGACCACGCTGCCCAGGTAGTCGCCCAGGTTCTGGATCAGCGTGTTGAGCAGATACTGCGTGGGGCCGGCGAACAGCATGAACAGCAGCAGCGCGATCGCCAGCAGCATGTTGATGTCCGACATCCAGCGCACGCCTTTCTCGACGCCGGACACCGCCACCACGATCGCCGCGCCCATCATCGCCACGATCAGCGCGACCTGCACCCAATGGGTGTGCGGCACATCCATCAAGGCGCTCAGGCCGGCGTTGAGATGCAGCACGCCAAAGCCCATGTCCGCGCCCAGGCCGAACACGGTGGCCACGATGCCCAGCGCATCCACCGTGTAGCCGATCGGCCCGTTGATGCGCTTGCCGATCAGCGGATACAGCGCCGAGCGCAGGGCCAGCGGCAGGTTGTGGCGGAATGCGAAATACGCCAGCGCCATCGCTGCCAGCGCGAACACGCCCCAGCCATGCAATCCCCAATGCAGGAACAGCAACTGCATCGCCTGCCGCGCAGAGGCTTCACCGCTGCCGGTGCCGCCCTGTGGCGGTTGCAGGTAATGGGTGAGCGGTTCGGAGACGCAGAAGAAGAACAGCGTGATGCTGATGCCTGCGGCGAACAACATGCCGGCCCAGGACAGGTAGCTGAATTCCGGCTCGTCGTGATCAGCGCCGAGCTTGATGTTGCCGTAGCTGGACAAGGCCACGCCAAGCACGAACACCAGATACACCGTCATCGCCAGCAGGTAGTACCAGCCGACATTGCGCGAGGCCCAGGTCTGCGCGTCCAGCAGCACGCGGCCCGCTTCGAGCGGAAACAACGACACCAACAACGCAAACGTACACACCACCGTGGCCGCCAGCACGAACACCGGGCGCAGGGTGCGCACCGGCAACAGCTGCGGCTCAACCGCACTCATGCCGACACACTCATATGACGCGTATCACGTGCTGTGCTCCCAACGAAAAACCGCCTGCGTTGTCGCACAGGCGGTGTCGAGGGGGTGTCATCGGTCGAGTTCGCCAGTGCGAACCCGTAGCCACTTTGCCTGGTGGCTAGCGCAGCAGCTGCAGCGGCACGCGGATATCCATGCCCACCGCAAGATGGTCGGAGAACGCTGCGGGAATCGCTTCGATATGCTCGATGGTCAGGCTGTCGCTGACCAGGATATGGTCGATCGCCCGGTCCGGACGCCAGCTCGGAAACGTATGCACTTCGCAGCTCGGCGGCTGCAACCGCGTGTGCCGGTACAGCGCCTGCATTTCCGGCCGGTCGGCCATGCAGTTGAAATCGCCCATCAACATCGCGTTGGGATGCTCGGACAGCAACTCGGCGATGAAGGCCAGCTGCGCCATGCGCGAATTGGCGCCCAGCGACAGATGCGCCACCGCCACCGCCAGGCCTTCGCGACCCTGCCCGAACTTGGCCAGCAGGATGCCGCGCCCGCCGATCCGGCCGGGCAGGGCGTGGTCCTGCACTTCCAGCGGTTCCAGCTTGCTGAGCAAACCATTCGCGCTGGAGGCGACACCGCCCATGCGGCGGTTGGGCTGGTGGCTCCAGTAGTGGAAGCCGGCGCGCTCGGCCAGATAGTGGGTCTGGTTGGTGAAACCCGAGCGCAGGCTGCCCGGGTCGGCCTCCTGCAGGCCGACGATGTCGCGCTCGCCGGCCAGCTTGGCAATGCTGTCCAGACTGGTGCGCTTGCTGCCCAGCGGCAACGCATGCGACCAGCTGCGGGTGACGTAATCGCTGTAACGGCGGGTGCTGGAGCCGGCCTGGATATTGGCCGTCAGCACCCGCAGGGTGCGCGAATCCGAAGCGTTCACAGGGCGGCGATCGACAGGATCACTTGGCCAGCGTGGCGCGTTCGCGCGCAATCAGGTGATCGGCGATGCGCAGCATGTCCGGGAAGCTCTGGCCCTTGACCAGGTACTTGCCGTTGACGATCAGCGACGGGGTGCCGGTGAGCTTGCTGCGGGTGGCGAACTGCTTGGCGCGGTTGGTCTTGGCCGACACGCCGAAGCTGCTCATGGTGTCGATGAAGGTCTTCTGGTCCACGCCGTACTTGGCGTAGAACGCGGCGATGTCCTGCACCGAATCCTTGCCGCGCTCGCCCTTGAGGGTCTGCTCGGTGTGGATGGCCTTGTACAGCGCTTCGTGGGTCTTTTCCTGCACGCCCAGGGTTTCGGCGGCGTAGAACGCACGGCCGTAGTCGTCCCACGGGCCGCCGAACATCGCCGGCACGTAGACGAAGTGCACGTCCGACGGCAGGCCGGCCTTCCACGGCCCGATCAGCGGCTGGAACGCGTTGCAGGCGGGGCAGACATAGCCGAAGACCTCGGCCACTTCGATCTTGCCGGCGGCCTGCTGGTACGGCTGGCCGCCTTCGATATCCAGGTAGTCGGTGCCGGCGACCGGCTCGGGGCCGTTCGGCGCGCGCGGTGCGGCGCTGGGGGCGGCGGCCGGCGGGGTGCTGGCGCTCTCGCCAACTGCAGGCGGTGCGGCGGGGTCGGCGGCCGGCGTGGCAGCGGCCGGAGCAGGTGCCGTTTCGGCAGCCGGCGTGGTGGCGGCAGGTGCGGTGTCGGACGAGCCGTCCTGGGCCTTGCAGGCGACCAGGATCGGCAGCAGCGCCATCAGCGTCAGGGCGAAGCGGGTCTTCATCGGATTGGATCTCCAGCGTGGGGCGAGGAAAGGGCCGGACGGCCGCGGGGCGCATGATGCCACGGGCGGCCGTCGGTGGCGGTTACGCGGTTCAGCGCTTGGCAGGCGCAGCGTGTTCGCGGGCGATCAGGTAGTCGGCCACGCGCAGCATGTCCGGGTAGTTGCGCGCGCCGATCAGGTAGCGCCCGTTGACGATGATCGCCGGGGTGCCGGGCAGCTTGCTGCGCTTGGCGAACTCGCGCGCGGCATCGAGCCTGGCGTCGACCGCCTGGCTCTTGTAGGTCTCGATGAAGCGCTGCTGCGGCACGCCGTAGCCGGCGTAGAAGGCGGCCAGTTCCTCCGGGGCGACGTTCTGGGTCGGCACGGTCTGCTTTTCGTGGATCGCCTCGAACATGGCGCGATGGCTGCGCTTGGCCACGCCCAGGGTGTCGGCGGCGAAGTAGGCACGCGCGAAGGCATCCCAGAACCCGCCGAATGCCGCCGGCACCGGGGTGAAGCGCACATACGAAGGCTGCTTGGCCACCCAGGCCTCCAGGGTTGGCTCGAAGTGCGCGCAGTGCGGGCAGGTGTAGCCGAACACCTCGACCACTTCCACCTTGCCGGCCAGCGGCGCGTACGGCTGGCCGCCGTCGATGACGATGTAGTCGTCGCCTTCGACCGGCGGGGCGTTCTTGTCGGCGGCACAGGCCGCCAGCGGCATCAACAGCAACAACAGCAGGGACAGGCGGGAAAACAGATTCATGCAGGCTCCGTGGGGGTGGGAAGGGGGAGGGCGGGAAACGACGACGCCGGTCGCGGGGACCGGCGTCGTGACACGCTGTGGCGGTTGCGGCGGTCAGCTCATGAGCGTGCGGGCGTTGCTGCGGGCAGTTGCGCGGCGGCGGCATCGTCGGCGCGGTCGTGCAGACCCTGCAGATAGCTGGCCAGCGCCTGGATCTCCTGCTCGGTCAGCGGGTGCGCCACCTGCGCCATGATATTGAACAGCGCCGGGTTGCGCTCCTGGGTGGTGCCGGCCTGGTATTCCTTCAGGCGCCGCGCCACGTACTCGGCATGCTGGCCGCCCAGGCGCGGATACGCCGGGCCGGGATTGCCGCTGCCGGACGGGCCATGGCAGGCCATGCAGGCCGGCACGCCGCGCGCGACATCGCCGCTGCGGTAGAGCTTCTCGCCGACTTGGTAGAACTTCAGGCCCTGGTACGGCCCCTCGTTGACCACCGCATCGTCGGCCACCCCGGCAGCGGCTTTCTGCGTGGCGAAGTAGGCGCCCAGGTCGCGCATGTCCTGCGCGGTGAGGTCCTTGACGAACGGCACCATCACCGCCGACATGCCGGTATTGCGCTCGCCGCTGGCGATCAGGGCCACCTGGTGCGCCACGTAGCGCTCGGTCTGGCCGGCGATGCGCGGGTACATGGCCACCGCCGGATTGCCGTCCGGGCCATGGCAGGCCGCGCAGGCGGCGGCCTTGGTCTGGCCGGCCTTGGCATCGCCCCAGGTGGTCTTGGACAGGTCCACCTCCAGCGGGGCAATGCGCACCGGCGGCGGATCGGGGATCGGCGTGACCGCCGACTGCGCAAACGCCACGGCGGCGATGACCGGCACGGCGAGGGCGGCGAGGACTAGCACACGAGCATGGCGCATCAGCTAAAGCTCCGTATGGACCCGGCCCGCGCGCGTTGGGTGCTGGCTGTGGCAGGCGTGCTTCGATTATCGACACGCCTTTGCGCCAGGGTCAACGAACAGTGCAGCAAAACCGTCGGGCCCCGAACGTGCGATCCTAGGGAGATGTCGCTCCTTATCGAACAAGCCCGCTACCACCTGTCCGCCCACAACGCCCGGCAATTGCCCGACGATGGCGGCTACGAGGTCGCCTTCGCCGGCCGCTCCAACGCCGGAAAATCCAGCGCGCTCAACGCGCTGACCCGCCAGAACGCACTGGCCCGGGTGTCCAAGACCCCCGGCCGCACCCAGCAGCTGGTGTTCTTCCAGATCCAGCCCGAGCGCTATCTGGTGGATCTGCCCGGTTACGGCTACGCCAAGGTGCCGCAGGACCTGCAGGCGCATTGGCAGGCCTTCATCGACCGCTATTTCCGCACCCGCGAAGCCTTGCGCGGGCTGGTGGTGGTGATGGACATCCGCCATCCGCTCAAGGATTACGACCTGCAGATGCTCGGCTATGCGGCCGAGCGTGGCCTGCCCGCGCATGGTTTGCTGACCAAGGCCGACAAGCTCGGCCGTGGCCAGCAGATGCAGACCCTGCAGAAGGTCAAGAAGGAAGTGACCTCGCGCTTCGGCGACAGCGTGACCGTGCAGACCTACTCCGGCGAGTCGCGCCAGGGCGTGGACGAGTTGCGCGGCATCGTCGGCGGCTGGCTGGGCCTGGACGTCGCGGCGCCTGCCGCGGAGTGAGCCGAGGCGGGCCTGCGCATGACGCCTGGCCCTTCAGACCATCAGGACGGCCAGCCAGGGCTCGCCGTTTTTTCATTGCGGCACGGCGCCGAATTCGGTCGGCACCCAGGCGAACGCCTTGCCCTCGCGGCGCACATGACCCAGGCCCGGGAACGGCAGATGCGCGCCGGCCACCCACCAGCGGCCGTCGGCGGCCTGCGCCAGCAGACGACGCCGTGAGGCGATCGCCTTGCTGCGGTCGCTGTCGGCCTCGAACGAGGCGTCCGGCCGGGCAAACTGCACGGCGTGGTAGTGCAGCACATCGCCCCATACCAGCACGGTGTTGCCGGTGCCACCGTCGAAGCGATAGGAGACGTGGCCGGGCGTGTGGCCCTGGCTGTCCAGCGCGGTGATGCCGGCCGGCAATGCGCTGATGCCGGGCTGGAAGCGGCGCAGCCGACCCTGGGCCTGATACGGCGCCACCGCTGCGCGTGCCAGCGGGAAGGCGAACTGCAGCGTCGGCGCGGCACCGGCCTCCGAGGCACCGGCCTCCGAGGCCGGATCCAGCCAGTACGCGGCATCGGCCTCGGACAGCCACACCGTGGCGTTGGGAAAGGCCGGCGTGCCCTGCGCATCGAGCAGGCCGCACAGGTGGTCCGGATGCGCGTGGGTGAGCAGCACATCGTCGACCTGGGCGGGGTCGTAACCGGCCGCGCGCAGGTTGCTCAGCACCTGACCGAGGCCGGGCCCCAGGCACTGCGCGGTGCCGGTATCGACCAGGCTGAGGTGGCTGCCGTCCTGGATCAGATAGGCGTTGACTGCCGTCTGCAGCCCCTTGCCGTCTTCAGGCACGTAGCCCTGCGCGAGCAGGCGGTCGCGCTCTGCCGGGGCCACGTTGGACAGCTGTTGCCGCGTCAACGCCACGCTGCCGTCGAACAAGGCGGTGACGCGCAGCGTGCCGATGCGCTGCAGGTAGAAGCCGGGGACCTGTGCGTGGGTGGATGCGGGCGCAGCGGCGTGCGCCAGCGTGGCGCTTGCGGCGAGCAACAGCGACGCAAGCGAACGCAGGGCGGAAAAAACAGACATGGGCAACTCCAGGACAGGCGGCAACCGCCGCGGTGTCGCCATGCTGGCCGCGGCGACCTGCGCGATTCGCTCATTGCGCTGCGCGAAGCGCTCGCGTCGGCGATCTAGCGGCTATTGCCGATGCTGGCCGGATCCAGCCCGTAGCGCTGCTGGAAGCGCTGACTGAAGCTGCGGGTAGAGCGATAGCCGGCCCGCGCGGCCACGGTCTTGAGCGGCCAGCGCGTGCTGTAGAGCAAGGCCATGGCGTGCGCCAGCCGCGCGTCGGTGATCAATTCGCGCAGCGAGCGGTGTTCGGCAGCCAGATGCCGGCGCAAGGTGGCGCCGCTGATGCCCAGGCTGTCTTCGATATCGCGCGAGCGCCACGCCCGCTGCGGTTGCGCGGTGATCAGCGTACGCACCTGCTCGGCAACGCTTGGCGCCGGCGGCAGCAACAGGCCGCCGTGGCCGCGGCGGCAGAGGGTGACGACCAGTGCGGCCAGCGCCAGGCGTGCTTCGGTATACAGGCCGTGCTGCAGCGCCTCGCGCCATTGCCGCAGCGTCAGCGCGAAATCGATCGCCGGCAGCTGCGCGATGTCGGCGCCGGCCTGGGGTAGCGGCTCGTTCCACAACGCACGCGCAGCGGCCAGCGCCTCTTCGCAGAGCGGGATCACCACGCTCAGGTAGAGCCCGGTCTGCGGGTCGGGCGTGTTGATTACATCGATGCGGCAACGGCGCGTCACCAGGAACAGGTCGCCCGGCACGAACTGCAGCGATTGGGTCGCGCTGCGCACCTGCTTGCGGCCCTGCAGCACCATCGCGAACTGCGCCTGGGTCAGATCCACCGAGCGCGCCCCGTGTTCGCGCCGCGCACTCACGCAGGCAAACCCTTCGGCGCGCTCGCAATGCAGCAGGCTGGCCATCTGCGCGAGCAGGGCGTCGGTGGGTGTGGGCGCAACGGTCATGGCCGGGCGATGCTACAGGATCGCGGCTGCGCGGCTGAGGACGATCAAACGCCGTGCATCCGCGCGTGCGGGAATTAGCGGGGGCCAGTTTCAGCCTGGACGGTTGCAGCCTGCGGTGCCCTCCGTCACGCCCGGCCTCGGCTGCCACGGCTACGCCGTGCGCATGGATGGAAATCTCAGACCCGGCCGATGGCAGCAATTCTTTCCATGCCCTGCGGTTATAGTGCGGGCCTTGCGGTGGCTGGGGAGGACCCCCACATCGTTCCCTAAATTTTCCTGCGAGCCTGCCCTTGTCGAGTCCCAGCCACGTTGCCGAAACGCCGATCACCGAACGCGCGGAGCTGGTCCAGGTGCTGGCCTCCGGCGAGAAGCCCAGCGCTGACTGGCGGATCGGCACCGAGCACGAAAAGTTCGGCTTCCAGCTCGACGACCTGCGCGCGCCCACGTTCGAAGGCGAGCGCGGCATCCAGGCGCTGCTGACCGGGTTGACCCGCTTCGGCTGGGAGCCGGTGCAGGAAAACGGCCACACCATCGCGCTGCTGCGCGACGGCGCCTCGGTGACGCTGGAGCCGGCCGGCCAGCTGGAACTGTCGGGTGCGGCAGTGGAAACCCTGCATCACACCTGCGTGGAAACCGGCACCCATCTGGACGAAGTGGCGCAGGTGGCCGGCGAGTTGCAGCTGGGGTTCCTGGGCATGGGCTTCCAGCCCAAGTGGCGCCGCGATGAAATGCCGTGGATGCCCAAGGGCCGCTACCAGATCATGAAGAACTACATGCCCAAGGTCGGCTCGCTCGGCCTGGACATGATGACCCGCACCTGCACGGTGCAGGTCAACCTGGATTACGCCACCGAAGCGGACATGGTGAAGAAGTTCCGCGTGTCGCTGGCGTTGCAGCCGATCGCCACCGCGTTGTTCGCCGATTCGCCGTTCACCGAAGGCAAGCCGAACGGCTACCTCAGCTACCGCTCGCACATCTGGACCGACACCGACGCCGACCGCACCGGCATGCTGGACTTCGTGTTCGAGGACGGCTTCGGCTACGAGCGCTATGTCGATTACCTGCTCGATGTGCCGATGTATTTCTCCTACCGCGACGGCGTCTATGTCGATGCCAGCGGGCAGAGCTTCCGCGATTTCATGCAAGGCAAGTTGCCGGCATTGCCGGGCGCGTTGCCGACGCTGCGCGACTGGTCGGACCACATGACCACCGCGTTCCCGGAAGTGCGCCTCAAGAAGTACCTGGAAATGCGCGGCGCCGACGCCGGCCCGTGGGACCGCCTGTGTGCGCTGTCGGCGTTTTGGGTCGGGCTGCTGTACGACGACACCGCGCTGGATGCGGCCTGGGATCTGGTCAAGGATTTCAGCACCGCCGAGCGCCACGCGCTGCGCGACGGCGTGCCCAAGCATGCGCTCGGCCTGCCGTTCCGCAATGGCACGGTGCGCGATTTGGCGGTGGAAGCGGTCAAGATCGCCCGCGAGGGCCTGCGTCGGCGTGCGCGCCTGAATGCCGATGGTCAGGACGAAACCGGCTTTGTGGATGTGATCGCCGAGATCGCCGAGAGCGGTGTTACCGCCGCCGAGCGCAAGCTGGCGCTGTATCACGGCGCATGGAAGGGCGACATCGATCGCGTGTTCCGCGAGTTTGCGTACTGAGCGCTTGCTGATCGCAGCAGTGGTCGCGCGCGGCTGATCGATCGCGCGGATCGTTACCTGCAGGCGTGAACTCTCGGGTGCGCGCCGGCCGGCATCGCCGAGCTCGCGGGCGAGAGAACGCGCCCTAGCCCAGCCCTAGCGCCGCTCCGGCATGCACGGCAGGCGCACCGTCACCCGCAGGCCGCCACCTGTTGCACGGTTGTCCAGGCGCAGGTCGCCGCCATGCGCCAGCACGATGCTGTGCGCCACCGACAAGCCCAGCCCGATGCCGCCGGTGTCGCGATTGCGCGAGGACTCGCCACGCACGAACGGCAGCAGCAGCTGTTCGCGCTGGGTCGGGTCGATGCCGGGGCCGTCGTCGTCGATCCATAGCACACCGTCTTCGCCATCGCGCTGCAGTTGCAGGCGCGCGCGCTTGCCGTATTTCAGCGCGTTCTCCAGCAGGTTCATCACTGCGCGCCGCAAGGCCAGCGGGTCGCCATCCAGGGTGATCGCCGGGCCGGGCAGCAGTTCGGCATCGGCGCCGATGTCGGTGGCGTTGTCGACCACGCTTTCCACCAGCAGGCGCAGATCCAGCGGCGCGCGTTTGCCGCGGTGGCGATCGTTCTGGATGAAATCCAGCGCGGCGGAAATCATCGCCTTCATCTCGTCGATGTCGGCCAGCGCCTTGTCGCGCAACGGCGGCTGCAGGCCGTCCAGGCGGAACGACAGGCGCGCCAGCGGTGTGCGCAGGTCGTGCGCGATCGCCGCCACCATGTGGGTGCGTTCGTTGATCAGGCGGTTCAGGCGTGCCTGCATCGCATTGAACGAATCGGCCGCGCGCACGATCTCCGGCGGGCCGCTGCGTTGCAGTGCCGCAGCATCCGGGTTGCGGCCCAGCCGGTCGGCGGCTTCGGCAAAGCGCTTGATCGGCGCCGACAGCGCGCGCGAGAACCACCACGCCAGCGGCACGTTGGCCAGCAGGCCAGCCAGGAACAGCAGCACCACATGGGTCTTGAACTCGGCCGACAGCCGCCGCGGTGGCGATTCGACCGTGCGCCAGCGGCCATCGGGCTGTTGCAGCGCGGCGGTGAAGCCGTCCAGCAAGGGCACGCCTGGGGTCAGGCGCTCGCTTTCCCAGGCGCCGGGGGTATCGTCCGGACGCAGCCCATTGCCGAACGGCGGGGCGCCGGGGTGGCGATCGCGCGGCCAGTCGCCTGGCGCCGGCGGCGAACGCTGCAAGGCATCACGGCGATTGCCGGTGGGACCGGCATCGCCATCATCGGCCCCGAATGCCTGCGGTTGGCTGGGCATGCGCGGCGGTGGAGACATGCCGATGCGCGGGCCCTGGCGATCGTCGGCGCTGCGGTAGAAGCGCACCCGCTGCTCGGGGACATCCAGCCAATGGGCCAGCAGCATTTCGGCGAACCCGTCGCGCACCTGGCCTGCCGGCGGCAGCGGGGCCTGGGCCGATTCGTGCACCGTCAGGGTCTGGGTGCCGGCCGGCATGCGCGTGGACAGCAGCGCCACCACTTCCGGCGGATGCACCGGCGGCTCGTAGACCGGGGTGCGCATCACCAGCAGGGCGATGCCGACCGCCTGGGCGGTGAGCAGTGCCACCGCCAGCAGCACGAAGGTACGGGCAAAGATCGACAGCCCGCGACGTGCCGGTTTACTCACAGACGCGAAACGCCCGGCAGCAGCATGTAGCCCTCGTTGCGCACGGTGCGGATCAACTCGGTATGCACGCGCTCGTTGATCTTGCGGCGCAGGCGGCTGATCTGGCTGTCGATGGCGCGGTCGTAGACGTCGGTGTCGCGGCCACGGGCGTAGTCCAGCAACTGGTCGCGGCTGAGCACCCGCTGCGGATGCTCGACGAAGGTGCGCAGCAGCGCGAACTCGCCGTCGGACAGGTTGATGAAGATGCCGGTGGGGTCGCGCAGGTCGCGCCGCACCACGTCCAGCCGCCAGCCGGCGAACTCGTAGACATTGCCACGGTGGTCGGCCTGCTCGCTGCTGGCCTGGCTGCGGCGCAGCAGGGCGCGTACCCGCGCCAGCAGTTCGCGCGGATTGCAGGGTTTGGCCAGGTAATCGTCGGCGCCCACTTCCAGGCCGATGATGCGGTCGGTGTCGTTGCCCAGCGCGCTGAGCATGATGACCGCAGGTGAACCGCGCTCGCTGGCCAGCGCCCGCGCCGCGCTCAGGCCGTCTTCTCCAGGCATCATCACGTCGAGTACGATGAGGTCCGGGCGGCGCTGGGCGATGCTCTTGCGCATCTCCGCCACGTTTTCGGCAACGTCCACCTGGTAGCCGTGGGCGCTGAGGAACTCGCCGATCAGCTTGCGCAGGTCCGGGTCGTCGTCGACCACAAGAACGCAGGGTTGTTGCATGTCCATGGAGATCATCGTCGGTGGCGCGGCACTTGGCCCGCGCAGGGTGGTGGCGACCGGATACATGGTGCTCGCAGTTGCAGGGCTGGAGCACCCATCATAATGATTGAATTTGTCAACCTTTGGCACACGTGTGACGCAACATGACAGAACGGGACATCGCGCAGGAAACCGGGCCATCGACACTGTGCCGCAGCAATGGCGAGTGTACGCATGACAAGGCGTTTCCGATGATGCGGGTGATCAGCCGCGACAACGGCGTGGGCCTGACCCGGGACATGGTGCTGATGGCGCAGACGCTGCGTGCCGGCGGCATACCGGTGCAGGAAGTGGGCTTCACCAGTCAGCGGCTGCACGACACTGCGCGCGAAGCTCGTCTGTGGGCCAGTCGCGCGCTGTTCGGGCGGGTGCCGGTGCAGATCTTTTCCGAGCGCGTGTATGCGCGCTGCCTGCCGCTGGGCCAGACCAACCTGCTGGTACCCAATCCCGAATGGTTGCTGCCCAAGTGGCTGCCGCGGCTGCCGCAGTTCGACGCGGTGCTGTGCAAGACCCATCACGCGGAGCGGATTTTCCGCAGTCTGGGCTGCACCACGCGGTTCATCGGCTTCACCAGCCCGGATCGCCACGACGCACAGGTCGTGCGTCAGCGTGCGTTCTTCCATCTGGCCGGGCGCAGTACCGCCAAGGGGACCCGCGTGCTGCTGGAGACCTGGCAGCGGCATCCGGAATGGCCGCTGCTGACGGTGGTGCAGAACCCGCGCACGGCCGGCAAGCCGGTGGTGGCGCCGAACATCGACCATCGCGTCCGTTATCTCGACGACGCCGAACTGCGCCGCCTGCAGAACGCGCACCTGTTCCATCTGTGCCCATCCGAGGCCGAGGGCTTCGGGCATTACCTGATGGAAGCGCTGAGCGTGGGCGCGGTGACCCTGGCCACCGACGGTGAGCCGATGAACGAGCTGGTCAGGCCCGAGCACGGCGTGCTGATTCCGGTGGCCGAGGTGCGCCAGCGGCGTCTGGCGTCGTATTACTACGTGGATGCGGCGGGCATTGCGCAGGCGGTGGAAACCGCGCTGGCCTTGCCGCAGGCGCAGCTGGATCAGCTGTCGGCCAACGCGCGGACGTTCTACCAGGCCAACGATGCCGCATTCGCCGCGCGCTTTCGCAATGCGGTGCTGGCGTCGTTGCCGGCAGATGCGGCGGACGTCGCCACAGACGTGGCTCAGGCGGTCGTCGAGAACTGATGCGTTAGCCCCTGGCTTGGCCGGGTCACCGCTCTGACAACGCTCCGGCGTGTTGGATACAGCACGGTGCTGGCGTGGTCCCAGGTCTTGCACGCTGCATGACGGCGCACGCCAGCGATCGGCGCGCAGCGGCAAATGCACGACATATCACGATGCAACGCTCTCCCTGACCAAGCGGGTATAGCCCGCTATTGCCATGTGCGTGCGGTACGCGCATGCGCCATCCAGCCAGGGAGATCGACGATGGTCCAGACACGCACCACAGCCGTTGCCATCAGTGCATTGCTCGCAGTGCTCGGCCTGGGCGGCTGCGCCAGTTTCTGCGGCGCGCCTTCCGGCGGGCCACCTCCGCCGCCCGCGCCACCGCAGGCGCAGCGTGGTCCGCCACCACCACCACCGAGTGCGAGCGATCTGGCCGCGATGCAGGCCTGTGCTCGTGAGCAGGGAATCGCATCGCCCCCGCCAGCTGCGGCCACGCCGCATCCCGATGCGCCCGCGCAGGGCATGAACCGCAGTGCGTTTGAGCGCTGTCTGGTCAGCAAAGGCGCGAGCTGGCCAACGCCGATGCCCGGCGGGCCCTGGCGCGACGGCCCGGCGCCCGATGGCCCGCACGGGCCTGGAGAACCACATGGTCCGCCGCCCCATGATCCCGACTTCGACGCCGCGTTGCAGGCCTGTGCCACCGCGCAAGGCATCGCGTTGCCTGCGCCTGACGCGCCGCCCGTCGGCCCGCCACCGCCCGCGCTGTCGCAATGCCTGGAGGCCGAAGGTTTCGCGCCACTACCGCGGCACGGCTGATCGTGCTGATCACGCCTACCGTCGGTTCCAGCTGCTGGCGGCGATGCTGCAGCTGGAGTGGGTTGCGCACGAGCGGCGGTCGCCCTGCGCGACGCACTGCTGGATCCGGACGAAGCGGACGCTGGCCGCGCTTGGCGGCCTCTACCTGGATCCTCTGACAATCGCCAGGCAGTCGCGAGGCCGACTGAAGCGATTTCCCTCCGTGATGCTTCAGCCGGGTCCTATCCGTGCGCCAGGCACCCGACGACACTCGGCAGTGTCGAGCACGCTACTGACAAGCTCTTCGCCATCGATTGCCCACTGTGTGGGCTCACCCGGTACGAATGATCGATGACGATGCGCGCAGGCAAGAGCCGGACACGATGAGTGCCGTGCCCGACGACACCATGCAGGACAACGCGGCGCTGCAGGACGAGCTTTCCGGCATGCGTCGCCTGCATGCACTACAGGTCAGCCTGGCGGCACAGGCCGATGCCCGCATCGCGCTACAGGAAATCACTGCGCTTGCCTGTGCCTTCGCGCGTACCGATTGCGGCTGCGTGCAACTGGTCAGCGCCCACAACAGCGAGATGGAGCTGCGTGTCTATCGCGGACATGACGAACGCAGTGCATTCGTGCAGCAGTTCCTGAAGGACGGCTTTCAGGCGACCTGCGACACCGTGCGGCGCGAACGCCGGCAGTTGGTGATCGAGGACATCGAAACCTTCACCCCGTTGAAGGGAACCCCCGATTACGAGGCAGCGCTGTGCAGCGGCATCCGTGCTGCCCAGTTCACTCCGTTGTTCAATCGTGCTGGTGGCCTGCTGGGATTGCTCGGGACCCAGTTCACCGTGCCGTATCGGCCTGCGGAGCATGAACTCAGATTGCTCGAACTGCTCGCATGGACGGCTGCCGACTACATCGAGCGCCACCGTGCCGAGCTGGCACTGCGCACCAGCGAATCGCGGCTGGCCGCGCTGTCGGCGGCGAGTTCCGAGGTGCATTACCGCATGAGCGCCGACTGGGACGAGATGCACCAGCTGACCGCCGGCGAACGCGCTGCCGATGCGATGGCGACCAGCCGTTCCTGGATCATGGATTACATCCCTGCAGAGGATCAGGCGCTGGTGCGGAGCAGGATCGATGCAGGCATCCGCGCGCGCAGCGCGATCGTGTTCGAGCACCGGGTGCGACGCGCCGACGGCAGCATTGCGTGGATGGCGACCAAGGCGGTACCGGCACTAGATGCGGACGGGCGCGTCACCGAGTGGTTCGGTGCCGGCGCCGATGTCACCGCGCGCAAGCAGGCCGAGGAACACCTACGCGAGAGCGAGGCGCGGCTGACCTATGTGCTCGATCAGGTTCCGATCGGAATTGGCCTGTTCGATACGCAAGGCCGTTTCACCTACCGCAATCCACAATTGCGTGACCAGTTGGCAGAGCGGGTTCCTTCGCGCGAATCAGTGCAGGAGCAACCGCGGGCCGGTGTCGACCAGCAGGGGCAGGCGGTCGCGATCCAGGAATTTCCCTGCGCCCGCGCGCTGCGTGGCGAAGACACGACTGTGCCGGTGGATTTCATCGATCCCCGTAACGCGCAGCGATGGTTGCGCATCACCGCGGTGGCGCTACGCGAAGAGGACCGTGTGACCGGTGGCGTTGCGGTGGTGCAGGACGTCACGGTGCAGCGCCAGGTGCAGACGGAAGTGGGCGCGCTTGCCGAGCGCAATCGCGACATCCTCGAAAGTATTTCCGATGCCTTCTATGGCGTCGACGCGCAGGGGCGCTTCACCTACATCAATCAGAAAGCCGAGCTGCTGTGGGGGCGTGCACGCGACCAACTGCTGGGAAACCTGCTGTGGGAGCAGTTTCCCGACTCGATCGGGTCGCTTCCGTATCAGGCGCATGTGCGCGCGGCACAGACACGCCAGGTGGTCAGACTGGAAGCCTTGTCGCCGGCGTTGGGGTACTGGGTTGATACCAGCATCTATCCCACCAACGATGGCGGCATGTCGGTGTACTTCCGCGACATCTCCGACAAGAAACGCGCCGACGCGCGGCTGCGTGCCAGCGAAGAACGCTTCCGCACCGCGTTGACGATCGAAACCGTCGGCGCGACCTACTTCGACATGGGCGGCCGCCTCACCGATGCCAACGACACCTTCCTGAAAATGAGCGGCTATAGCCGTGCCGACGTGGAAGCGGGCACGCTCTCCTGGCAGGCGCTGACCCCACCCGGAGCCAGGGACCTGTGCGAGCGGGCGTTCGAGGAACTCAGGACCAAGGGCAGCGCCACACCGTATGAGCGCCAATACCTGTGCAAGGACGGAACCCGGCGCTGGGCCCTGTTTGCGTCCAAGCGCTTGCCCGATGGCACCGGCTTCGAGTTCGTGCTCGACATCACCGACCGCAAGCTCACCGAAGCGGCGCTACGCGAGGTGCAGGACCGCAATGCCTTCCTGCTGAAACTCTCCGACGCCTTGCGGCCACTGCCCGATCCGGCCGCAATCCAGGGCGAGGCCGCACGCGTGCTGGGCGAGCATCTGAACGCCGGCCGCGCCTACTACGTGGAAGTGGATGCCAGGGCGCAGCAGTACGTGGTCGAGCGCGACTGGCATCAGCCCGATGAAACCAGTCATGCGCGTCGCTTCGCGTTGACCGACTGGCCGATGCCCTGGCTGCTCGACGCGCAGACCTGGGTGGTGCGCGATGCCGCCACCGATCCTGCATTGCCCGACGATCAGCGCGCAGCCTACCTGGACAACCAGATCGCTGCGCTGATCGTGGTGCCGCTGATCAAGGGCGGCCGGCTGGTGGCCACCTTCGTGGTCAATCAACGCAGCGCACGCAACTGGAATGCCGCCGAGATCCGTCTGGCAGAGGAAACCGCCGAGCGCACCTGGGCGGCGCTGGAGCGTGCGCGTGCACAGGGCGCGCTGCTCGAAAGCGAGGAGCGCTACCGGGTGATCCTGGAGAGCGCGCTCGACTATGCAATCTTTACCACCGATACGCGCGGACACATCCAGACCTGGCCGCCGGGTGCGGAGGCGGTGTTCGGCTGGACCGCGGAAGAGGCGATCGGCCAACACATCGCGATGACCTTCGTTGCCGAAGATCGCCTGACCGGCGTGCCGCAGCGCGAGATCGAACAGGCGCATTACACCGGCGGCGCGCCGAATGTGCGCTGGCATCAATGCAAGGATGGCCGGCACGTGTTCATCGAAGGCGCAACGCGGCCGCTGCGCAATGGCAGCGCCGAGCCGCTGGGCTATCTCAAGATCGGCCAGGACGTGACCCGACGACGGCAGTGGGAAGATCGCCAGCAGGTGTTGCTGGCCGAGCTGCAGCACCGCACGCGCAATCTGATGGGTGTGGTGCGTGTGGTCTTCAATCGCACGCAACGCAGCAGCAAGACCATCGCCGAGCTGGCGCTGATCTACAACGATCGCCTGGATGCCCTGGCGCGCGTGCAGGGCCTACTGTCGCGCCTGAACGATGGCGATCGCATCCTGTTCGACGAATTGATCCGGGTCGAGCTGTCGGCCATGGGCGCGATCGATGCGCAAGGCCAAGGCGACCGCGTGACACTGGACGGCCCCGCCGGCGTGCGTCTGCGCTCCAGCACCGTGCAGACCTTTGCGCTGGCCCTGCACGAGCTGGCGACCAATGCCAACAAGTACGGCGCGCTTGCACAGGCCGGCGGCCAGTTGCGGGTGCGCTGGCACTTGCTGGGTACCGCCAAGGGCATCCGCCTGCGCATCGAGTGGAGCGAGACCGGCGTGCACATGCCGGCGCCTGGCGAAGCGGCGCAGGGCTCCGGCTATGGGCGCGAGTTGATCGAACGCGCGCTGCCGTACCAGCTGCAGGCCGAGACGACCTACGTGCTGGGGCCGGACGGCGTGCGCTGCACCATCGAGCTGCCGGTGTCGGAGAGCATGCGTCTGGAAAGCGACGACGGCTGAAGATGCGTGCTGCGCCTGCACACGCCTGCCAGTGGCGTGCTGCAGTGCGACGACAGCGGCGGCCGGCACGCCTAATTCCCAGCAGCGCAGCAGCACGGGTCGACGAGCGGCAGGTGCCTGGATGGACGGTCAGCGCCATGGCTGGCGCGGATGTTGTCGCGGCTGGGCGCCGATCCAGGCAGCAGCCGTCTTCGGCGCTGGTTGAGCGAACTTCCTCGCAGGCATGGATTTTTTCGGGCGAATCCATATACTGCCCCCCAGTATTTAGCCGGAGCCGTCATGCCGCATTCGCCGCAGGAGAAAAAGCGGGCGCTAGCGCGCGTGCGACGCCTGCGCGGGCAGTGCGACGCGCTTGAGCGCGCGTTGGAGGCGGGCGCAGACTGTGCGCCCGTGCTGCAGCAGATCGCCGCGATCCGGGGTGCCGTCAACGGGCTGATGTCACAGGTGCTCGAAGCGCATATCCGCGAAGACTTCGGCCACGCCGCCGCCTCCGATGCGCAGCGCGCCGAGCGGGTGCAGGAGCTGCTCGGGCTGGTCCGGTCCTATCTCAAATGAACTCCCACCGGGCCGGCGCCTGCCGTGCCCGTCCTTGAACCCCATCGTCAGGAGCGCCACCACATGAAATCCCGTGCAGCAGTTGCATTCGGACCCGGCAAGCCGCTGGAAATCGTCGAGATCGACGTCGCACCGCCACAGGCCGGCGAAGTGCTGGTCCGCATCACCCACACCGGTGTGTGCCACACCGACGCGTTCACGCTGTCCGGCGACGACCCGGAAGGCATCTTCCCGTCCGTGCTGGGCCACGAGGGCGGTGGCATCGTCGAGCAGGTCGGCGAGGGCGTGACCAGCGTCAAGGTCGGCGACCACGTGATCCCGCTGTACACCGCCGAATGCCGCAAGTGCAAGTTCTGCCTGTCGGGCAAGACCAACCTGTGCCAGGCCGTGCGCGCCACCCAGGGCAAGGGCCTGATGCCGGACGGCACCACGCGCTTCTCCTACAACGGCGAGCCGATCTACCACTACATGGGCTGCAGCACCTTCAGCGAGTACACCGTGGTGCCGGAGATCTCGCTGGCGGTGGTGAACCCGGAAGCGCCGCTGGAAAAGGTCTGCCTGCTCGGTTGCGGCGTCACCACCGGCATCGGCGCGGTGCACAACACCGCCAAGGTCAAGCCGGGCGAAAGCGTGGCGGTGTTCGGCCTGGGCGGCATCGGGCTGGCGGTGATCCAGGGCGCGGTGCAGGCCAAGGCCGGGCGCATCCTGGCCATCGACACCAACCCGGGCAAGTTCGATCTGGCGCGCAGCATGGGCGCCACCGATTGCATCAACCCCAAGGACTACGACAAGCCGATCCAGGAGGTCATCGTCGAGCTGACCGATGGCGGCGTGGATTTCAGCTTCGAGTGCATCGGTAACGTCAACGTGATGCGCTCGGCGCTGGAGTGTTGCCACAAGGGCTGGGGCGAGAGCGTCATCATCGGCGTGGCCGGCGCCGGCCAGGAAATCAGCACCCGTCCGTTCCAGCTGGTGACCGGCCGCGTGTGGCGCGGGTCGGCGTTCGGCGGTGTCAAGGGACGGACCCAGTTGCCGGGCATGGTGGAGCAATCGATGAAGGGCGAGATCGATCTCGATCCGTTCATCACCCACACCATGCCGCTGGAAGAGATCAACGAGGCCTTTCACCTGATGCACGAAGGCAAGTCGATCCGCACCGTGATCCATTTCTGACCGTACGGCCAGGAGCGGCGCGCGGCCGCTTCCGCGCACGTGGTACCCGATACTCCGGGAGGGGCATGATGACCAGCGTCTCGATTCATCCTTCGGTAGACAGTGGTGTAGCGCGTGGCGGTGCAGAAAGCTTTCAGGGCGGAACCCTTGAATGCCACTGCGCCAGCGACAAGGTGACCGTGGACGTGGCTGCGCAGACCGCGCACAACCACGCCTGCGGCTGCAGTAAATGCTGGAAGCCGGAAGGCGCAACGTTTTCAGTGATTGCGGTGGTGCCGCGCGACAAGGTCACGGTGACCGCGCATGCGGAAAAGCTCAAGGTCGTCGACGAAAGCGCGGCGATCCAGCGGCATGCGTGCACCGGCTGCGGCGTGCATATGTTCGGTCGCATCGAAGACAAGGGGCACGCGTTTTACGGGCTGGACTTCATCCATACCGAGCTGTCGCAGCAGTCGGGCTGGTCGCCGCCGGGCTTTGCGGCGTTCGTGTCCTCCATCATCGAAACCGGCACGCCGCCGGCGGACATGGACGGCGTGCGCGCGCGTCTCAACGAGCTCGGGCTGACCCCGTACGACTGCCTGTCGCCGGGATTGATGGATGCGCTGGCCGCCAATGTGGCACGCAAGAAGGGCTTGCTGCACTGATCGCCCACCCCCGCGGCCGGCGCTCGTGCCGGCCGCAGGTTTTTATCGAAGGAATCTCATGGAACGTATCGAACACCATGCCTGCTTCGGCGGCTGGCAAGACGTCTACCGGCATCAGTCGCAGAGCTTGAACTGCAGCATGCAGGTCGGCGTCTATCTGCCGCCGCAGGCCGCCGATGGCCCGTTGCCGGTGCTGTACTGGCTGAGCGGGCTGACCTGCACCGAACAGAACTTCATCAGCAAGGCCGGCGCGCAGCGGTATGCGGCCGAGCATGGCGTGATCCTTGTCGCGCCCGACACCAGCCCGCGTGGCGACGATGTGGCCGACGCGGATGGCTACGACATCGGCAAGGGTGCCGGCTTCTATGTCGACGCCACCGAGCAGCCGTGGGCGGCGCATTACCGCATGTACGACTATGTGGTGAACGAATTGCCGGCAGTGATCGAAGCGCAGTTCGCCACCACCGGTGCGCGCGCGATCAGCGGCCATTCGATGGGCGGCCATGGCGCCTTGACCATCGCGTTGAAAAACCCGGGCCGCTATCGCAGCGTGTCGGCATTCTCGCCGATCGTGGCGCCCAGCCAGGTGCCGTGGGGCGAGAAGGCATTCGGCCAGTACCTGGGGGCGGACCGCACAGCGTGGCAAGCGTACGACGCCACTGCGTTGATCGCACAGGCGCAGGAGCGCCTGCCGCTGTTGATCGATCAGGGCGATGGCGACGAATTCCTCGAGAACCAGCTGAAGACGCCGCTGTTTGAACAGGCTGCCAAGGCCGCCGATTATCCGGTCACGGTGCGGCTGCAGCCCGGTTACGACCATAGCTACTACTTCATCGCCAGCTTTATCGGCGAACACATCGCACACCATGCCGCGGCATTGCGTGGTTGATCGGCTGGTCGAGTGCGCAGTAGATGCGTGGTATGCGATGGTGGATGGTGGTGCGCATTGCGTTACGTTGCATTGTCGCGCAGCAGCGCTGCCGTGTTGCGTGGGCCGCGGCTTGAGCAAGGCGTCGAATCGACCTCCCTTCTCCCATCGGAGAAGGTGCCCCGCAGGGGCGGATGAGGGTACGGGCTCACGGGCGGATGAGGGGACGGCGAAGCTTGGTGGAGCGCGAAAGTTGGCCGTTAGAGCGGCTGATCTGTGGCGTGGCTGCAGGGCCCTTGCCCGCCCACCATCGCGGGACACGCCGCAAGTACGTCCATGTAGGCTCTTACGCGGCATCCATGCCGCGTAAGGTCCCGCGACGGTGAGCGGGCAAGGACCAAGCGAGATGGTCGGTGTGCTGGTGCAAGCAGAGCATGGCGTGCCGTTGTTTGGATAACGGCGTCCTGTCAGCTTTTCAATACAGCGCATTCAACAGGCAGGCTTCAACACAAC
Organism: Xanthomonas arboricola pv. juglandis; assembly: GCF_001013475.1. Lineage (GTDB taxonomy): Bacteria > Pseudomonadota > Gammaproteobacteria > Xanthomonadales > Xanthomonadaceae > Xanthomonas > Xanthomonas arboricola. The sequence goes on from NZ_JZEF01000002.1 coordinate 1,096,466, forward strand.
GCCCTGCAAACTTTCTGCTAAGGCGCGCAAGCAGCCTTATCGCATCCGAAGTCTGCGTCGACCAGCTGCGTCACATCATTATCTTGTCGGCTATAGCCATTGCCACAAACCAAGAACGGCTAACGCACCACCTGCGCCGCAAGCTTGCCCAATCGGCGCATCGCACGCTCCAGCGTGTCGCTCCATGGCTGGCCGCAGGTCAGCCGCAGGTGATCTGCGTAGTCGCCACGGCTGGAGTACAGATGACCGGGCGAGGTGCCGATACGTTCTGCCAGCGCGGCCTCGAACACGGCCTGGCCGCTACCGCCGTCGGGCAATTGCAGCCATAGCGATAACCCGCCTGCCGGGTCGCCCACGCGCGTGCCTTGCGGCCAATGCCGCACGATGGCATCGCGCAGCCGCTGCCCGTTGTCGGCCAGGGTGCGGCGCAGCTTGCGCAGATGCCGTTCCAGATCGTGTTGCGCCAGGTAATCGGCCAGTGCCAGTTGCGGCAGGCTGGCGCTGCCGACGGTGGAAAAGTACTTGGCGCGCACCAGGGCGTCGGTCCAGTCGCCACCCAGCAACCACCCCACCCGCAGGCCGGGCGAGAGCACCTTGGAGAACGAGCCGCAGGTGATCACGTTGGCATGGGTATCGAAATGGCGCAGCGGACGTGGACGTTGGCCCGACCAATCCAGTTCGCCGTAGATATCGTCCTCGATCACCACGGTGCCATGGCGTGCGCAGCTGTCGAGCAATGCGCGCTTGGCGCTGTCGGGCGTGAGGCTGCCGCTTGGATTGTTGAAGTTGGGAATCAGCACCGCCGCACGCACCGGCGTGCGCTGCAGCAGCGTATCCAGACGCGCGACATCGATACCCTGGCCGGGAAGGTTGGGTACTTCCAGCACCTTCAGGCGCAGTGCCGCCACCGCCTGCAGGATGCCGTGATACGTGGGCGTTTCCACCAGCACCACATCGCCTGGCGCGGTGAGCGTGCGCAGCGCCAGGCTGATCGCTTCCATTGCGCCGGCGGTGATCACCACTTCTTCCGCATCGACGGTGGTTGCGCAGTGTGCATAACGTTGTGCGATCTGCCGGCGCAGTGCGGGGTGGCCTTGCGGCGGTGCGTAATCCAACGCCGCCGAGCGCTGGCGACGCAGCTGCCGCGACAGGGCCGCGGCCAGTTGTGCGGTGGGCAATAACTCAGGCGCGGGGGTGGCAGTGTGCAGTGGCACCAGGTCGGTACGTGCCAAGGTGTCGAGCACGCGCTGCAAGGCCGGGTTGTCGACCATGCCCGGCTTGCGCCGACGTGTGACGGGTGCTGCGGCCGGCAATGCAGGCGTCGTACTGCGCACGAAGTAGCCCGAGCGCGGGCGCGCTTGCACGCGCCCTTCGCGTTCCAGTTGCAGGCAGGCCTGCACGGCGGTGGCGGTGCTGATGCCATGGTTGGCGGCCAGTTGCCGGATCGAGGGCAGGCGCTCGCCGGCACGCAAGATGCCGCCTTCGATCTGCTGCCGTAGCTGCGTGGCCAGCGATTCGTACAGCAGCATTTGCGGGCGCCTTCCATCTGTATTGGTCGATTTGCAGCGTATCTGAATCTGTGATGGTCGGGTAGCACGTTGCAGACTGGCCGTGCCCGGTGAGTACGCCAGGTATGGATTTCCTTCTGTGAGGTTGGCCGTGCTGCTTCCTGTGTTTATCGTCGATGCGTTCACCACGATGCGTTTCAAGGGCAATCCGGCAGCCGTGGTGCCGTTGCAGGCCTGGTTGCCGGAGCCGGTGATGCAGGCCATCGCCAGTGAACACAGTCTTTCGGAGACCGCCTTCTTTGTTCGCGACGACAGCGGGGTGTTCGACATCCGCTGGTTTTCACCGCTCAAGGAGGTCGGCTTCTGCGGGCATGCGACCTTGGCCAGCGCGTTCGTGATCGCGACGCACCAGCTGGCGGCGTTTCCACTACGCTTGCGTGCGCCGGCTGTCGGTGAGATCGCCGTTGCCAGGATGGATGAGCGCAGCTTCGAGCTGCGCTTTCCCAACCAAGCGCCGTCGCTGCTGCAAGTGGTGCCGCACGCGTTGTCTGAGTCGTTATCGATCGCGCCCCAAGCTGTCTATGCGAACGCGCAGGCCTATATCGCCGTCTACGCCGACCAAGCACAGGTGCGTGCGGTGACGCCGGATCTGGGCCGGATGCTGGCACTGGCGCCGCGCGATGTGGCGGTCACCGCGCCAGGCCTTGAGCATGATTTTGTCTCCCGCTATTTCTGGCCGTCCAACGGCGGCAGCGAAGATCCGGTTACCGGATCGATTCATGCCGCGCTTGCGCCGCTGTGGGCACGGCGGCTGGGCAAGACGCAGCTCACCGCGCTGCAGGCCTCCACACGTGGCGGCGAACTGCAGTGTCGGGTCGAGCCGCAGCATGTCTACGTGCGCGGCAGCGCTGTCCAGTATCTGCAGGGAACCATTGCGCTATGAACACTCCCCTATCCGTGCATGCAGTATCGGCCGGCGCTGGGCGACGGGCGGTCTGGCAATTGCTGGTTGCCGAAGTCCTGATCGGTTCGGTCGGCGTATTCGTCCACGAAAGCGGGCAGGATCCGGTGACAGCGGTGTTCTATCGCTGCCTGTTCGGGGCGCTGTTTCTTACCGCATGTGGCTTGGTCGGTGGACAGCTGCGAGGGCTATGGCGCGAGCGTGCGCTGTTGCGCGATGCCATCATCAGCGGTGTGCTGCTGGTGTTGAATTGGGTGGCGTTGTTCGCCGGCATGGCGCGCTCGTCGATCGGCGTGGCGACCATGGTCTACCACGTGTTTCCGTTCGTGATGTTGCTGCTGGCCGCGCTGGTGCAAGGCGAGCGCACGCGGCGCGCCGATCTGGGCTGGACGTTGCTGGCATTCGTCGGCGTGGCCTGCTCGGCAAATCCGGCCCGGTTGTGGCAGGCGGCCGACCGTGGCTATCTGATCGGCATCGCGCTCACGCTGTTGGCGGCGTTGCTATGCGGTGCGTCGCTGCTGATGTCGCGCCGTATCAGCCGCGAGCGGCCGCTGGCGGTGGTGACGGTGCAGTGTTGGGTCGGCACGTTCCTGCTGGCCGGGTTTTCCAGCAGTGCGGCGTTGCATCCGGGCCTGCACTGGCTGTGGCTGGCGGGCCTGGGCGTGATCCACAGCGGTATCGTCTATGTGCTGTTCTATTCGTCCTATCGCCATCTGCATGTGGCCACGATTGCGGTGCTGGCGTTCGTGTATCCGCTGGTGACGCTACTGCTGGACTATCTGCTCTACGGCCACGCATTGGTGCCGGTGCAGTGGCTGGGCCTGGCACTGATCGTGGTGGGCACGCTGGCGGTGAATCTGAAATGGCGCTGGCCGCGGCGTGTGGCAGACAGCGCACCGGCCTGAGCAAAGTGCCGCCGCGCAGTGCACGCGGCAGCCGTGGAACTCAACGCACGTCGCGCAGTTCCCAGTGGTGCCCGGCCAGGGCCTGCATGCGTTGCTTGAGCAGGTCGCCGGGGATGCTGGTGGTGGCGACCAGGTCCACACGCAGATCGCCCTGCTTGCCGGTAACCGTGGCCGACGGATCGGTCACGCCCAGGCTGGGGTCCACTGCGTCCGGGTCGGCCTGCAGCTGGCGCCAGCGATCGAACCAGGCCGGATCGCGCAAGGCGGCCTGCAACTGTTCGGCAAAGGCCTCGGCACCATGGGCACTAAAGCTCACGCTCGCATCGCCGCCACGGGCGAGCTTGGGGTCGGGCAGGCTGATCGAGTAGCTGACAGACATGTGCAAGGACTCTGATGGATGACGCCGGTACGTTAGTGCAGCGGCGGTGAGCGCTCCGTCGACAGGTGTGGACACGTGGGAGCCTCCAGGTGCGGAGTCACGGGCTGTTCCGCGAGCGGGGAGGGCGCTGTGTGCTCGTCCCGCCATTTTTTGACTGCCTCTGGAGAACGAGGATGCAACTCGGAGCTCCGGTTGTCTTTGTGTCTTAGGACATTAGGGGAGTAGGTCGCGCAGATAGGTCTGCTGTAGAGCGGTTGATCTGCGGCTTTTTTGCAGGGCCCTTGCCCGCCCACCATCGCAGGACACGCCGCAAGTACGTCCGTGTAGGCTCTTACGCGGCATCCATGCCGCGTAAGGTCCCGCGACGGTGAGCGGGCAAGGACCAGTCCAGATGGTCGGTGCGCATGGTGTTCAACAAAACAGCCGCAGCCGGTGCGGTGTCCTTGCCGCGCCCTCGACGCTGTAAGTTTACTGCAGGGTCCTTGCCCGCCCACCATCGCAGGACACGCCGCAAGTACGTCCATGTAGGCTCTTACGCGGCATCCATGCCGCGTAAGGTCCCGCGACGGTGGGCGGGCAAGGGCCAGTCCAGATAGTCGGTGTGCACGGGCGAGCAGGGCGTGGCATGCAGTGTTTGCAGCATGGCTAATCAGTTGCCAAGACGAGCCGAGCAGTTAGCAGGCTTTCGATGAAGCAACCTCAAAACGTCCTGGTGCGGTGACCTTGCCGGTTCCGGGACCCTTGGCGGCATGAATGCCGCCAAGGAGCCTCCATGGACGGATTCACGGCGTGTCCCGGAAGTGGCGAGGGCACCGCGCCCTCGACCAACGAGGCTTTGCTCCGACCTCATAACGCCCTGACTCAAAACCTGGTCGTCCTGAGTTGTGACTGGAGGCCGAAGTTGCCCGGAAACGGCTGCATAGCGTGGAGACGTGACTGCAGACCGTCGCCACACAGCATTTATGCGGAATTTACGCGGCGGCTGTTGCAGGTCCATAGCGACTTTACGCAGCCCGGGAAGACACTGCGCGGGTTGGCGGAGCGGTTCCGCCGTGGACGATCCCGATGCATCCCTTGACCTGTCTGCTCCATCGCCGCTGCGCGCGCGGTGCGGCAGCGCTTTGCCTTGTCGGCCTGCAGACGCTGCATGCGCCGTCGCATCTCGCATCCATCGCGCCGCGTTGCGCGCGCCTCGGGGAGTAGCCGACATGCCTGCCTGGTTGTCCCTGTTGTGCGGCGTGGCCGTACTCGTTGCCGCCGCGTACCTGTTGTACGTGGTCCTGCGCCCCGAAGACTTCTGATGCGAGTGCGCTCCAATGATTGAAACTCTCCTTGTCTACGCGCTGGCCATCGTGCTGGCCTGGCCCCTGGGCCGCTACCTGGCAGCGGTGATGCGCGGCGCCCCGATGCGTGGCGACGTGCTGTTCGGCTGGATCGAACGGCCGTTGTATGCGTTGCTCGGTACCCGCCCGCAGCAGGGCATGTCGTGGCGTGGGTATGCGGTGGCGTTCCTGCTCAGCAACCTGGTTGTCGGCCTGCTCACCTGGGCAGTGTTCATGACCCAGGGGTGGCTGCCGTTCAACCCGGACGCCATTCCGAATATGCGCTGGGACACCGCGCTACACACCATGGTGTCGTTCGTCACCAACACCAATCAGCAGCACTACTCGGGCCAGGCGCAGTTGTCGTACCTGGCGCAGATGACCGGCATCGTCGGCCTGCAGGTGGTGACGCCGATGATGGGTCTGGCATTGGCGGTGGCGACCTTGCGCGCATTGTTCGGTGGGCGAGCGGTCGCAACTGTGTCCGACACCTTGCTGGCATCCAATGCGACGGCCAGCGCCAAGCCACGGGTGGCTGGGCTGGAGGAGCCAGAGGTCGTCATGCCGCGCCAGGGGCGGCAGCAGTCGGCTTCCGGATTGGAGGCATTGCCGGAGGCAGACGTCGGCAATTACTGGGCGGATGTGATCCGCGCCAGCGTGCGTGTGTTGCTGCCGCTATGCCTGCTGTGGACCGTGCTGCTCGGCTGGCAGGGCGTGCCCTCCACGCTGCAGGGTGCGGCTACCGCCGCACCGCTGGACAGCAGCGCGGGCATGTCCAAGCAGACCATTCCGGTCGGGCCGGTTGCGGCGATGGTCGCGGTCAAGCAGCTCGGCACCAACGGTGGCGGCTGGTACGGCCCCAACAGTTCGGTGGCGCTGGAAAATCCCACGCCGCTGAGCAACCTGCTGGAGACCTTGGCGCTGGTGCTGTTGCCGATGAGCGTGGTGTTCATGGTCGGCTACCTGACCGGGCGCAAGCGTCTCACCGCGCTGGTATTCGGCACCATGCTGACGATGTCGGTCGCATCCACCGCGCTGTTGCTGTGGTCCGAAGCGCATTCGGCCAGCGCCAGCTCGGCTGCCTTGATGGAAGGCAAGGAGGTGCGTGTCGGCGCAGATGCGTCTGCGTTGTGGGCGGCCTTGACCACGCAGACCTCCAACGGCTCGGTCAATGCGATGCACGATTCGCTGGCGCCGTTGAGCGGCCTGGTCACGCTGGTGGACATGCTGATCAACGCGATCTGGGGCGGCATCGGCTGCGGTCTGCAGCAGTTCGTGGTGTATCTGCTGCTGAGCGTGTTCCTGGCCGGTTTGATGACCGGGCGCACGCCGGAGTTGTTCGGCCGCAAGATCGAAGCGCGCGAGGTGCAGTTGCTTGCGCTGCTGATCCTGCTGCAGCCATTGGTGGTGCTGGGCTTCACCGCAGTGGCGCTGGCGGTGCCGGCATTTACCGCCAATTCCAATCCCGGCTTCCACGGCATCAGCCAGGTGTTCTACGAGTACACCTCGGCCTTCGCCAACAACGGGTCGGGTTTCGAAGGCCTGGGCGATGCGACGTACTGGTGGAACCTGAGTTGCTCGGCGGTGCTGGCATTGGGCCGCTATCCCGCGCTGATCCTGCCGCTGATGGTGGCCGCGCGCATGGCGGTGAAGCGGCGCGCGCCGGAATCGGCCGGCAGCCTGCAGGTCGAAACGCCAACCTTCGCGCTGACCCTGATGGCGATCGTGCTGGTGCTCACCGTGCTGCAGTTCATGCCGGCACTGGTGCTGGGTCCTATCGCTGAACACCTCGCCCTGGCGGCGTCCTGAGAGTTTGAGCAATGTCTACGATCGATACGACTGAAAAACGCGCGCGCGGTGACGCGGCGTTGTTCGACGCCGCCGTGCTGGTGGCGGCGATGCGCGCGGCCTTCCTCAAGTTGGCACCGCGGCATCTGCTGCGCAGCCCGGTGATGGCGGTGGTGATGGGTGGCACGCTGCTGGCGGCGGTGATCACCGCCAGCGGGTATGGCAATGCCGGGTTCGGCTGGGCGGTGACGGCGATCCTGTTCGTCACCGTGCTGTTCGGCAATTTCGCCGAGGCCATCGCCGAGGCGCGCGGGCGTGGGCAGGCCGCATCGTTGCGGCGTGCGCGCAAGGATCTGGTCGCCCGCCGGGTGGAAACCGCACTCGGCGGCCGCGAGACCCGCGTGCCGGCGGCAGAGCTGCGCCCGGGCGACTACGTGATGGTGTCCGAAGGCGAATTCGTCCCGGCCGATGGCGAGATCGTGCGCGGCGTTGCAACGATCAACGAAGCGGCGGTCACCGGCGAATCGGCACCGGTACTGCGCGAGGCCGGCACCGATCGCAGTGGCGTGATCGGCGGAACGCGCGTGCTCTCCGACGAGATCGTGTTCAAGGTCACCGCCGAGCCGGGGCACAGTTTCCTGGATCGCATGATCGCCTTGGTGGAAGGCGCCAACCGGCAGAAGACACCGAACGAAATTGCGCTCACCTTGTTGCTGGCGGCGATGACGCTGACCTTCCTGATCGTGGTGGCCTCGCTGCCGGCGATCGCCGGCTTCGTCGGCGTTACGCTGGATCCGTTGTTGCTGATCGCGCTGTTGGTGTGCCTGATCCCGACCACCATCGGCGGGTTGTTGCCGGCGATCGGCATCGCCGGCATGAACCGCGCGCTGTCTGCCAATGTGCTGGCCAAATCCGGCAAGGCGGTGGAAGTGGCCGGCGACGTGGACGTGCTGTTGCTCGACAAGACCGGCACCATCACCTACGGCGACCGGCAGGCCACCGCGTTCCATCCGCTGGCCGGCATCGACCGTGCGCAGCTGCGCGATGCGGCAATGCTGGCCTCGCTGGCCGACCCTACTCCGGAAGGCAAATCCATCGTCAAGCTGGCACGCCAGCAGGGCGCGGTGGCGGTCGAGCCGGAGGGCGCGCATTTCATCGGCTTCACCGCGCAGACCCGCATGTCCGGCGTGGATCTGGCCGGGCGCAGCATCCGCAAGGGTGCCGGCGATGCGATCGTGGCCTATGTGCAGGCGCAGGGCGCCACGGTGTCGCCGGAGTTGAACGGCCGCATCGAAGAAGTCGCGCGCGGCGGCGCCACCCCGCTGGTGGTGGCCGAAGGCCGGCATGTGCTGGGCGTGGTCGAGCTGAGCGATGTGGTCAAACAGGGCATCAAGGAAAAGTTTGCGCAGCTGCGTGCGATGGGCATCAAGACGGTGATGATCACCGGCGACAACCCGCTCACGGCCGCCGCGATTGCCGCCGAAGCCGGCGTGGACGACTACATCGCCCAGGCGCGCCCGGAAGACAAGCTGGCCCGCATCCGTGCCGAGCAGGCCGGCGGGCGGCTGGTGGCGATGGTCGGAGACGGCACCAACGATGCGCCGGCGCTTGCCCAGGCCGACGTGGGCCTGGCGATGAACTCCGGCACGCAGGCGGCCAAGGAGGCCGGCAACATGGTCGATCTGGATTCGGATCCGGCCAAACTGCTGGCAGTGGTCGAGGTGGGCAAGCAGCAGCTGATCACGCGCGGTGCGTTGACCACGTTCTCGTTGGCCAACGATGTGTCCAAGTACTTCGCGATCCTGCCGGCGCTGTTTGCCGCAGCGATTCCGTCGATGGCCGCGCTCAACGTGATGCAGTTGTCCAACCCGCGGCATGCGGTGCTGGAGGCGTTGATCTTCAATGCGCTGATCATCCCGGCATTGATTCCGCTGGCGTTGCGCGGCGTGCGCTTTCGCCCGTCCAGCGCCACGGCCCTGCTGCGCCGGAACATGCTGATGTACGGCGTGGGTGGCGTGTTGCTGCCGTTTGCCGCGATCAAATTGATCGACCTGGCGCTTGTCGCCACCCTGGGGAACTGAGTCATGACGATTTCTTCGAAAACCGGTACGTCCACGGCGCAGCCGTTACGCGACGACGGCGCCCTGCGCGGGGCGGTGATGCTGGCATTGTTCATCCTGCTGGGCCTGGGCCTGAGCTATTCGCTGGTCGCCACCGGCATCACCGGCGCACTGTTCCCCGAGCAGGCGCATGGCTCGTTGCTGCGCGATGACGCGCGTGTGGTCGGCTCGGCCCTGGTGGCGCAGCCGTTTGCCAATGCGCGCTATTTCCAGCCACGCCCCTCGGCGGCCAAGTACGACCCGACCGCGGCGGCCGGCAGCAACCAGGCGCGTTCCAATCCCGACCTGCAAACCCGCATCGCCGCCACGCGCGCAGAGGTGGCTGCACGCGACGGCATCGCACCGGAGGCGGTCCCGGCCGAGCTGATCACCCAATCCGGCAGTGGCCTGGATCCACACCTGAGCCCGGCCGGTGCCCAGGTCCAGGTGCGCCGGGTCGCCGCCGCGCGCGGCTGGCCGGAACAGCGCGTGGCCGCGCTGGTACAGGCCGCCACCGAACAGCCACAGTTCGGCCTGCTCGGGCAGCCGCGGGTGAATGTGCTGGCACTGAACCTGGCGCTGGATCGCGCTGGGAATGGGGAGTCGGGAATCGAGAATGGGGTGAAGCAAAAGCACTAGGATCATCGGGCAGCTGTAGGCTTTGCGATTCCCCATTCCCCATTCCCCATTCCCGATGATTGACGCCCGCACCCAACAAGCCGACGCGCTGATCGGCGAACTGCAGCGCGAACATGGCGGGCGCCTGACCGTGTTTCTGGGCGCGGCGCCCGGGGTGGGCAAGACCTACGCCATGCTGTCGCGGGCGCGCGAGCGCCTGCGCCAGGGCATGGACGTGGTGGCCGGGGTGGTGGAAACCCATGGCCGCAGCGAAACCGCGGCACTGCTGGATGGCCTGCCGCTGCTGCCGCGCACCCGCATCAACTACCAGGGCCGGGAGCTGGAAGAACTCGACCTGGACGCGTTGCTGGCGCGCAAGCCGAAGCTGGCGCTGATCGACGAGCTGGCCCATCGCAACGTGCCGGGCAGCCGGCACGAGCGGCGCTGGCAGGACATCGTGGAACTGCTCGATGCCGGCATCGATGTCTACACCACGGTCAACATCCAGCACCTGGAAAGCCTCAACGACATCGTGCTGCGCATCACCGGCGTGCGCGTGTCCGAAACCGTGCCCGATGCGGTGTTCGACCGCCTGCGCGACATCGTGCTGGTGGACCTGCCACCGCGCGAACTGATCGAGCGCCTGCAGCAGGGCAAGGTGTATCTGCCCGAGCAGGCGACGCAGGCCTTGCAGGCGTTCTTTTCGCCTTCCAACCTCACCGCGCTGCGCGAGCTGGCGATGCAGACCGCGGCCGACCGCGTCGACAGCGATCTGCGCGACACCCAGGCCGCACGCGGTTTGCCGGGGACCGCCGCCTTGCGTCGCCGCGTGGTGGTGGCCATCGATGGGCGTGGCAGCTCGGATTATCTGGTGCGGGTGGCGCGGCGGTTGTCCGAAAGACGCGATGCCCCGTGGACGGTGGTCACCGTGCAGACGCGCACCGTGGCCGACGCCGCCTGGCAGCTGGAGATCGACCGCGCCTTCGCACTGACACGCCGCCTGGGGGGCGATACCGCGCTGCTGCACGGCGCCAACGTCGCCGAGGCGTTGCTGGATTTCGCCGCGCAAAACGGCGTGTCCACGCTGGTGCTGGGGCGCACGCGCGAACGCCCGCTGGCGCGCATGTTCAACCGCACGCTGACCCAGCAACTGCTGCAGCGTGGCGCGCATTACGAACTGGTCATCGTCAGTTCCGCCGATGCGCGTGCACGCGCACGCCAGCGTTGGCGCAATCCGCGCCAGTGGCTGCAGCGTTACGACCTGGCCTTCGCGGCGATCGCCGCCGCTGCCGCGGTCGCAGTGGCGTGGGTGATCCAGCGCTGGACCGACATCGACGACCTGTCGATGGTGTTCATCGTCGCGGTGGTGCTGGTGGCCTCGCGCACGCGCATGGCTGCCGCGGTGATCGCCGCGCTGCTGAGTTTTGTCGCCTACAACTTCTTCTTCATCGAACCGCGCTTCACCCTGCACATCAGCGCGCGCCAGGGCGTGGTGACGGTGTGCCTGTTCCTGATCGCCGCCCTGGTCGCCGGCCGCCTGGCCTCGCGCCTGCGCAGCCAGGTGCTGGCCTTGCGCGCTGCCAATGCGCATGCCAATGCGCTGCAGACGCTGGCCCGCGAACTGAGCACCGCCGCCGATCTGGGGCAGGTGCTGGAAGCCGGCCGTCGCGCGCTGGCCACGGCCCTGGATGCCGAGGCCTGGTTGCGCCTGGAGCAGCGCGAAAGCGATGCGCCGGCCAGCTTCGGTGCACTCGATCGCAGCGCGGCGGACTGGACCCAGCGCCACGGTCAGCCGGCCGGCCGTTTCACCGATACGCTGGCCGGCGCGCAGTGGTGGTGCCTGCCGGTGCGGCACGAACGCGGCAGCCTGGGGGTGGCCGCGCTGCGCTTTCGTCAGAGCGTGCAGCGGCCCGGCCTGGAGGAGCGTCGGCTGGCCGAAGCGATGGTGGAGGACATCGGCCAGGCGGCGCTGCGCACGCGCCTGGTCGCCGATCTGGAAGGCGCGCGCGTCAGTGGCGAAACCGAGCGCCTGCGCTCGGCATTGCTGTCCTCGGTCTCGCACGATCTGCGCTCGCCGCTGGCGTCGATGATCGGCTCGGCCAGCAGCCTGGCCAGCTACGGCGATGCGATGGACGCGCAGGATCGCCACAGCCTGCTCGACACCATCCAGCTCGAAGGCGAGCGGCTGGATCGCTACATCCAGAACCTGCTCGACATGACCCGGCTCGGCCACACCGGGCTGACCTTGAAGCGCGACTGGATCGGCGTGGACGAGTTGATCGGCTCGGCCACGCGGCGGCTGCAGCGCTACCAGCCGGCGGTGCGCCTGCAACTGGAGCTGGCCGCCGACCTGCCGGCGATCTGGGTGCACCCGGCACTGGTGGAACAAGCCATCTTCAACGTGCTGGAGAATGCGGCGAAATTTTCGCCAGCGGGTGTTGCCGTCACCGTGCAGGCGCGGCTGCAGGCTGGCGCCTTGCAGATCGATATCGGCGACCAGGGTCCCGGCATTCCCGAGGACGAGCGCGCGCGCATTTTCGACATGTTCTACAGCGTGGAGCGTGGCGACCGCGGCCGTCACGGCACCGGGCTGGGCCTGACCATCTGCCAGGGCATGATCGGCGCGCATGGCGGCAGCGTGGAGGCGCTGGCCGGTGCCGATGGTCACGGCACCACGATCCGCATTACGCTGCCGTTGCTCGTTCCCGCCGCGCCACCTCGCCCCGATGCCGACTGACCCCACTGCCATCCCGCCTGCCCGCGTGCTGATCGTCGACGACGAGCCGCAGATCCGCCGCTTTCTCGACATCAGCCTGCGTGCGCAGGGTTACCGCGTGCTGCAGGCCGGCACCGCCGAGGAAGGCTTGGCCACGCTGGCCGGGCAGGGCGCCGAACTGGTGGTGCTGGACATCGGCCTGCCCGATCGCGACGGCCACGAGGTGCTGCGCGAGATCCGCCAGTGGTCCAACGTGCCGGTGATCATGCTCACCGTGCGCGCCGGCGAAACCGAAAAGGTCGCCGCGCTCGATGCCGGCGCCAACGACTACGTCACCAAGCCGTTCGGCGTGCAGGAACTGATGGCGCGCATCCGTGCGCTACTGCGCCAGGCCGGCGCCGGCAGCACGGTGGAAGAGAGCGTGTTCGATGACGGCCGCCTGCACATCCACCTGGGCCTGCGCGAGGTCACCCTCGATGGCGAGGCGGTGCCCTTGAGCCGCAAGGAATACGCCTTGCTCGCGCTGCTGCTCAAGCACGCCGGCCGCGTGGTCACCCAGCCACAACTGCTGCGCGAGGTGTGGGGCCCCACCCACGAGGAAGACACCCATTACCTGCGCATCCTGGTCGGCAAGCTGCGCCAGAAACTGCACGACGATGCCGCCGACCCGCACTACATCGTCACCGAACCGGGCGTGGGTTTGCGCTTTATCGGGGTGACGCGCTGAGCAGCGCAGCACAGCTGTTTTGTGGCGACGGCGCAGACAGCTTGAGCGAGATCCGGTTGTCCCGAACGGTGCAAAGCCGGGTGAGCATTCGATCGCGCGATGCGGGAGTCCGCAAGCACGTGGGTGCAATGCGGCCAGGGTCTCGCCCTGATGGGGATGCCCTGGAACGAGACCAGGCGCGGGCCAAGGACATGGTCTGGAACGCGTTGCAAGTGCTTTCACGCCGCCGCTAATGGCATGCCAACATGCGCGGCGCAGCATGCGTCGACATTTGGAAGAGGTGGGTGACATGCGGTATCGCTTCGGTGTGTTGTGGCTGTTGTCGGCTTGGCTGTTGTTGAGCGGCTGCGCGTTTGCACAGACCGTGCCGACGCCTGCGCAGATCATGCAGCTGCGTAGCGTGGGCGACCCCCAGATCAGTCCGGATGGTCGCCGCATCGCCTACACCGTCGCCATCCCGCAGGCGCAAGGCAAGCTGCCGCTCAGCAAGATTTGGCAGATACCCGCACGCGGTACCGCTGCCGCAGTGTCGATGCCCTCAAGCGATGAGGCCAACGACCAGCATCCACGCTGGTCTGCGGATGGCCGAAGGCTGCTCTTCCTGTCGACGCGGCCGTTGCCGGACGACGCCACCCGCGAGCAACTGGCGCCAGCTCAGGTCTGGCAACAGATCGGAGGGTCGGCACCGCAGCTGCTGACGCGTTCGGCAGGCGAGGTCAGTGAGTTCTCGCTGTCGCCCGATGCGCGCCAGATCGCGTACCTGGCGCTGGATCCGCCCACCGCGCAGGCAACGGCCGATGCGGACGCAAAGCGCGATGCCGTGCAGATCGAGCGGCCAACCCGGTTTTCACGGGTGTGGGTGCGTGATCTGCACAGCGGCCAGACGCGTGTGCTGACACCGCCCGGCCTGCAGGTGCACGACCTCGCCTGGTCACCGGACGGCCGGCAACTGGCGCTGCGCGTGTCCGACGGCACCACGCTCAACGACTATTGGTACGCATCGCGCGTGCAGCTGTTGGCGCTGCAGGACGGCGTGCTTGGTGCGGTGCTGGAGCCGCATGCCTCGGCATTGCCATTGCAATGGTCACCGGATGGCAGCCGGCTGCTGTATGGGCAACTTGGCGAGCACGGCATGGTGGCGCATCTGGTGGTGCAGCAGCTGCGCAGTCAGCGGCGTGTGGTGCTGGCACAGGACTGGCCCGGCACCTTGTGGCTGGCGCGCTGGCAAAACGACAGCAACTTGATCGGCGAAGGGTTGCAAGGCGTACGTGGCGCCTTTCTGCGCATCGATGCCGACAGCGGGCGCTGGAAGCCGCTTGCCCGGCCGCAGATTCCGTATCAGGCATTCACCGTTGCGCGCAATGGCGATATCGCCTATCTCGGTCTGCGTGATGACCAGCCTGCCGAGGTCTGGACGTTACGCGCTGGTCAGCTCGCGCAGCGCAGTAACGCCAATCCACAGGTCGCCACCTGGGCGCATGGCCAGCTGCGCGAATTGAACTGGACTTCATCGCGCGATGGGCGGTCGATCGCGGGCGTATTGGTCACGCCGCCCGGCTGGAAGGCGGGAACGCCGTTGCCGACCTTGGTGCAGATCCACGGGGGACCGGGAGCTGCCTGGGCGTCCGGCTGGTTGGGGTCCTGGCATGACTGGGCGCAACTGCTGTCCACCCATGGCTACGCGGTGCTGTTGCCCAACCCGCGCGGTTCCGAAGGGCAGGGTGCGGCGTTTACCGAGCTGGCGCGCCACGACTGGGGCGGTGCGGATTTTCAGGATGTGCTCGACGGCGTGGACCAACTCGAACGCGAAGGCGTGATCGATCCTGCGCGTCTGGCCATCGGCGGCTGGAGCTATGGCGGGTATCTGTCCGCATGGGCGGTGACGCAGTCATCGCGCTTCAGGACCGCCATCGTCGGTGCAGGGGTGGTCGATATCGGCGCCATGGCATTGACCACCGATGTGCCCGATTACCTGCCAGGCTATTTCGGCGACCCGGTGCGCAACCGTGTCGAATACGACGCACACTCGCCGATACGCTACGCCGACAAGGTGCAGGTGCCGGTGCTGATCCTGCATGGGCAGGCCGACCGACGCGTACCGCCATCGCAAGGCGACATGTTGTACCGCGCGCTGAAACTGCAGGGCACAGCGGTCGAGCAGGTGACCTACCCGCGTGGCCCGCACTGGTTTTACGAAACCGAGCATGGCGTGGATGTGCAGCAGCGCGTGCTGGATTGGCTGGATGCGCAGTTGCGTTGAGTTGCGGGGGTGCTGATCCGCAGCTCATCGTTGCTGCGGCGGACACTCTCTCGCCTTCGACTTCGACGCCGATGATCGTGCCATCGGCGCACTGCGCTCTCCGACCCCGGAAACGAGCCAGGCCAGTGCAGCATTCTCCGGATCACGTTCGGCAATCCAGCTGCAACGCTGCAAGCGGGTCACTCAACGGGTGGCAACACCTTGCCCGGGTTGAGAATCCCGTCCGGATCCAGCGCGGCCTTGATCGCACGCATCGCCGCCAGCGTTGGTGCGCTGAAGGCCTGGGCCATGAAGTCGCGCTTGGCCACGCCGATGCCATGCTCGCCGGAGAGCGTGCCTTCCAGTGCCAGCACCAGCGCAAACAGGCGTGGCAATGCGGCGTGTGCGCGCGCGTGTTCGTCGGCATCGGCCGGGTCGTACATGATGTTGACGTGCAGGTTGCCGTTGCCGGCATGGCCGAAGGCGACGATCGGCAACGCGAACTCGGCGGCAAGCGCTTCCACGCCGGCCACCAGTTCGGGGATGCGCGAGACCGGCACCACCACGTCCTCGTTGATCTTGCCCGGCTTGATCGTGCGCAATGCCGGCGACAGCGCACGCCGCGCGGCCCACAACCTGTCGCGCGCGCTGCCATCGGCGGCCACGTCCAGGCTCACCACGCCCTCGCCGTCGGCGGCATCGTGCAAGGCCTGCAATGCGTAGGGCAGGGTGTCGTGATCGCCATCGGCTTCGATCAGTAGCATCGCGCCGGCCTCGGGCACATCGCTGCCGTTGCGGCGCAGTAATGCGATCGCACTGGCGTCCATGAATTCCAGCATCGTCGGCGTGGTCGGTTGCGCCATGATGCGCGAGACCGCCGCCGCGGCGCTGGAAGCATCGCGATACAGCGCGCGCACGCCGGCTTGCGCGACCGCGCGCGGCGTCAGCTTCAAGGTCGCTTCGACGATGATCGCCAGGGTGCCTTCGCTGCCGACCAGCAGATGTGTCAGGTCGTAGCCGGTGGAATTTTTCGTATACGCGCCGCCGCAGCGGATCACCTCGCCGGTGCCGGTCACAGCGACCAGACCGAGCACGTTGTCGCGGGTGGCGCCGTATTTCACCGCGCGCGGGCCGCCGGCATTGGTGGCCAGATTGCCGCCGACGCTGCAGATGTCCGCGCTGGACGGATCCGGCGGCCAGAACAGGCCATGCGGCTGCAAGGCCTGCTGCAATTGGCCGTTGAGCAGACCCGGTTGCACGATGGCGCAGCGATCGGCCGGACGCAGCGCAAGGATGCGATCCATGCGTGCCATCGACACCACCACGCCGCCGGAAAACGGCACCGCCGCACCGGTGGTGCCGGTGCCGGCGCCGCGCGCCACGATCGGCACGCCATGCGCGCGGCAGGCCTGCACGATCGCCACCACATCCTCGGTATCGCCCGGCAAGGCGACGGCGGCGGGCAATGCCCAGCGGCGCGAATCGTCCTCGCCATAGCGGCGCCGCGCGTCGTCGCCGGTCAACCAGCCATCGGGGCCAAGCCGCGCGGCCAGCAACGCGGCCAGGGCAGTGGGAAGCACATCGGTCATGAAGTGTGATCCTGTGGTGCCGCGCGCTGGATGCATTTCCATCCCAGCACCGCGACGGTGAGCGGCAGCCAGACCCAGCGCAGCTCGGAGAGCAGCGTGGCAAGGCCGCGCGCATTGAAGAAACCGTTGGCGAAGGGCGACACGCGAATCGGCCGCCAGGGCGCGAACCAGCGTGCCTCGCTCCAGGGCCAGGTCAGTGCAACGCCCAGGCCGCCGGAGGTCATCGCATCCAGCAGCGGGTGCGATGCGGCGCAGACGAACAAGAACGCTGCTGCCTGCAGTGCGTCCGCACGCAACAGGCGATGCGCAGCACCACCCAGCAGCGCGATCAGCCCGGCGAACAACAACGAGTGGCTGGCACCGCGATGGCCGAACGCATCCGCATACGGAACATGCAACGCGAACGCCAGCACATCGGCATCGGGCAACATCGCCGCGACGACGCCGGCACCGAGCAGGCGCGGCGACAGGCGGCCGCGTTCACTGGCGCACCAGAGCGCCAGCGGCACCGCGGCATGGGTGATGATGGTGGGCATCGCGCGTGAGTCGTTCGTCAGCAATCGTCGGCGCGGAAGGCGTCGCGGATCCAGTTCAGCACCGGCGGCTCGCCGCTGGCTTCCACCACATCGAAGCGGCACGGCAAGGTCGCCAGTGCCGGGTGATGGGCAAGGAACAATTGCGCGGCCAGCACCAGCTTGCGGCGCTTGCGCGCATCCACCGATGCCGCGCCGCCGCCGAAGCGGTTGTCGCGGCGATAACGCACTTCCACGAACACCAGCGCCTGGCCGTCGCGCATCACCAGATCCAGTTCGCCGCCGCGGTAGTTGGCATTGCCCACCACCAGCCGCAACCCGGCCTGCTCCAGCAGCGCGCGTGCGGCCGCCTCCACCGCCGCACCCCGCTGCTGGCGCGCTGCCGGCATGGCGTCAACGGCCGTCGGCGATCGGCACCGGGCGGCCACCGTTGAAGGTGGACCAGGCCGGAGTGCGCAGCACGTTGCCGAAGCCATCCAGATGCAGCGTGCCGGTAGCGCCGCGCAGGCCGCCATCGGTGCCGGTGGCGAGTTTTTCCAGATATGCGCTGATCTTCCAGGCGTCGTAGCCGAACGCGAACAGGCGCGCGCCGGGTCCGCGTGCGCTGGGCAGCGTGCTGGCGACCTGGGTCGAGGCCGGCAGCCCGGACACGCCCAGCGCGGTCCAGGTCTCGCTCGGGTAGATGATGCCGTCCAGGGCCAGGTCGTCTTCGACCTTGCCGGTGCCGGCCACCAGCTGCGAGGTGCCCACGCGCGACTTGCCGGCGAATCCGCTCAACGCCAGTTGCGGCGCCAGCGCGCGCGCGGTGTTGCCGCGCACCGCCAGGAACACCGCATCGGCAGCACCGTAGTTGCGCAGCTGTGCACCGATATCGCCCGGTACCTCGGCCACGCTGATGCTTCCGGCCACGCTGCCGCCGCGTTCGGTGAAGCGGTCGCGGAAGGCCTTGATGGTGCGCTTGCCGTTGTCGTCGCTGGTGCCGACGATCAACACGTTGCGGCGCTCGCGCGAAAGCAGATATTCGGCGGCCATGATGCCGTCGTCTTCCGGCGCCAGCGAGAAGCCGGCGCTGCCGCTGGGCGGTGCCTTGTTGTCGGTGGGGCGGTTGAGCGCCAGCACCGGCACCGGCAGCTGGCCGCGTGCGAACACCGCGCTGACCTCGTCGCGACCCAGCGGGCCGACCACGTAGTCGACCCCGGCGCTCACCGCCTTGTCGTAGGCGGCATTGGCGCCGGCGGCGGTGCCGGCGGTATCGAAGAAGCGCAGTTCCGGGCGGCGGCGGGTTTCGGCGTAGTAACCGGCCAGCAGGCCGTCGCGCACCGGCGCCGAGGCGGTCGCCAGACTGCCGCTGAGCGGCAGCAGCACGCCCAGCTTGACCGGCGGGCGATAGCCGTCGCGTTCGGCCGGCGGGCGCTTGCTGGTGTCAAAGCCCCATTGCGCGTCGCGATCGAACGCGCGCGGCAGCGCCAGCCCGCGGCTGATCAAGGCGCGGCCGGCAAAGTTGTACAGCGGGTCGCCCGCCGGCAGCGCCGCGGTGCGGCCCTTCAGCGTGGCATCGTCGAGTGCGGCGAGCAGGCGCACGATCGCGCGCTGGTTCTCGCTGCGCGGGGTGCCGGTCAGGCTGGCGTCGGCGCGTGCGCGGTCGGCGGCGGCCCCGAACAGGTCGCCGGTGCCTTCCAGTGCGGCTGCGCGTGCCAGCAGCCAGCGGGTCTGCAGCGGCTGCGGCAGGCCTTGCGGGCTGTCGCCCAGGGCCTGCAGCGCCTGCGCGGCCTGCTTGTCGATCACCGCCAGCTCGCCGGTCAGCAGCGCGAAGCGGGCGCGGTCTTCGCCGCTGAGATGGCGCGGGGTGACCTGCGCCAGCAGCGTGCGCGCACGTGCGTCATCGCCGGCGTCGTGCCAGCCGAATGCAGATGCGGCCAGCAGGCGGCTGCGCTGCGCACCGCTGGCGCTGGCCGCCTCGGCTTCCAGTTGCTGCGCCGCCTCGCGCGGCTTGCCCTGGTCCAGCAACGCCAGCGCCGCGCTCTGGGTCGGCGAGGCGGTC
The DNA here is from genome assembly GCF_001013475.1 of Xanthomonas arboricola pv. juglandis. GTDB lineage: Bacteria > Pseudomonadota > Gammaproteobacteria > Xanthomonadales > Xanthomonadaceae > Xanthomonas > Xanthomonas arboricola. The sequence continues at coordinate 1,115,891 of NZ_JZEF01000002.1, forward strand.
TGGGTCACGCTGCTGGTGGCGCAGCCGGCGGCCAGCATCACCATCAGCGACAGGGCGGAGATCCTTGCAACACGCTTGTTCATTTCAGATCCATTGGACGGGGCCCGCCGGGGCGGACCGTTAAAAACGCTACGATTCTACCCTTTGCCCTACGGAATACCGTTGATGACCTCCCCCGGAACCCTGCACGTGGTCGCCACGCCGATCGGCAACCTGGCCGACCTGTCGCCGCGTGCGCAGGAGGTGCTGCGTGGCGTGGCCGCGATCTGCGCCGAAGACACCCGCCATACCCGCCAGCTGCTCGGCCATTTCGGCATCGACCGCCCGTTGCTGGCCCTGCACGACCACAACGAAGAGGCCATGTCCGAGCGCATCGTCGCGCGCCTGCGCGAGGGCGAGTCGTTGGCCATCGTCAGCGACGCCGGCACCCCGCTGGTCAGCGACCCCGGCTTCAAGCTGGTGCGCGCCGCACGTGCGGGGGGAATCCGGGTCAGCCCGGTGCCGGGTGCCTGCGCCGCCATCGCCGCGCTCAGCGTGGCCGGCCTGCCCAGCGACCGTTTCGGCTTCGAAGGGTTTCTGCCGGCCAGGAGCGCCGCCCGCCGCGAGCGCCTGGCGCACCTGGCCGGCGAAACCCGCACCCTGGTGTTCTACGAGTCCTCGCACCGCATCGTCGAGTCGCTGGCCGACCTGCGCGGAGCCTTCGGCGACGAGCGTCCGGCGGTGATCGCCCGCGAGCTGACCAAGCTGTTCGAAACCGTGCTCGACGGCACCCTGGCCGAGCTGCAGGCCAGGGTCGAAGCCGACGACAACCAGCGCAAGGGCGAGTTCGTGGTGATGGTGCAGGGCGCCGCCGACGCCGCCGAAGGCCAGCTGGCCGAAGGCCGCCGCGTCTACGCCAAGCTGGCCGAACACCTGCCGCCGTCCACCGCCGCCAAGCTGGCCGCCGAGCTGACCGGTGCGCCGCGCAAGGCCTTGTATGGCGGGTAGGCGTGCTGTTGCAGGAGCGCGTTGACCTGTAGTGGGATTTTTCTTGGTAGGGCCTCTCGCGCCCGGGTGCGCTCCTACGGGCAATTGCGGGCCTGCCGGCGATGGCGGGGCCGGCTCGCGGCGCCGTTCTGCACGGTGGCGATAGCGTATAGTGCGCCCCGGCGGAGTCGGCCAGACAGTCGCGTCACTCGCAAGAGTGCCGAGGAAAGTCCGGGCTCCATAGGGCAAGGTGCCAGGTAATGCCTGGGCGGCGCAAGCCGACGGAAAGTGCAACAGAAAGATACCGCCTACGTCCCTCGTCACCCCTCTGCCGCCACTGATACGTGTCGGCGATGCATCAGCATCGCCAGGTGCGTTCGGAGGCAGTAGAGGGGTGGCGAGGGGCCGGTAAGGGTGAAATGGTGCGGTAAGAGCGCACCGCGAGTCCGGTAACGGACCGGCACGGCAAACCCCACCTGGAGCAAGACCAAATAGGGATCCATTGGCGTGGCCCGCGCTGGATCCGGGTAGGTTGCTTGAGCGCTGCGGTGACGTAGCGCCTAGACGAATGACTGTCCACGACAGAACCCGGCTTACCGGCCGGCTCCGCCACCTTCTTTCGGGCGTTTGCCCAAAGAAGACACCCACGCTTCGTACTGCCTTCGGCAGTACAAAACGCGGGCCCCGCTCCGGGCATGCCAGAACCCCCGCGGCTGTGTCGCTGCCTTCTTTGGGTGTTCGCCCCAAGAAGACACCCACGCTTGGTACCGCCTTCGGCAATACAAAACGCGTGCCCCGCTCCGGGCACGCCAGAACCCCGCGGCTGTCGCCGCGCCCCCTTGACTCAAGGGGGCTTGCACTCGGGTGCGTTGCTGGGCGCCTTGCCTTGGCTGCGATCAATGTGCGCTGGTTGCGGCAGTCATCGTCGACGCGTCCCGACGATGTCCAGCCGCGTTTCGCCCTGGAAGATCCCGGCGGGGCCGAAGCGGCGTTCGTGGATGAAGCCGCTGCCCTGATGGTCCACCGCGACGATGGTGCTGGCGCGGGTGCCGTAGCTGGAGCCGTTGATGAAGGCGGCCGAGAGCAGGCGTTCGGTGGGCAGGTCCACGCCGGTGTGGGGCAGGGCGGCGTCGGGCGCGATGGCGGGGTTGCCCAGGGCGCTCCACAGCGGTTGCAGGTCGTCACTGCCTGCCGCGCACCAGTCGTGCAGGACTGCAGTCAGTGCAGTGGTCTTGGGCCAGTGCGCATCCAGCGGGCCGTTGGACATGCCGTGGATGCCCGGCGCCAGCGTGCGTGCCAACGGCGGGTGGTTGCTGAGGTGTTCGCAGCGCTCGGCGTCGCACAGCAATAGATTGAATGGCGGGAATTCATGCGCGGCCGCTGCAAGGTCGCCGGCGTACACGGCAGCGTCCAGGCTGCCGGCCAGGTAGTCGGCAATGAGATGTCCGCGCGAGCGGCCGGACGCAGTGGCGAGCGGGTCGCGCACATTGGTCACTACCGCGGCGCGGCCGTCGCTGCCCAACCCCACCCAACTGCCGCCCGAGCGCAGATCGCGGCCCGCCAGAATGCCGTCGGCGGGTGCCGGCCAGCGCGCCAGCGCAGCGGTCGGCCGGTCATGGAATTCATCGCGGTTGCCCGCCAGCAGCAGGCGCCAACGCGGGTGGGTTTTCCAGGCAAGAGCGACCAGGCACATAGGTCTGATTGTCGCCTGTTTGCGCAATGCCCATGTGCAGCTGGCGCAGTGTGAAGTGAGACTGCGGTCGGGTTTACATGGCCTTCACGCCCCTGAATTTTTGTTCAATCTCAAAATCTGAGATGAAACAGCAACTTGTGGATAACCTTTGAACAAGTCTCTAAAGAGTGCTGCAACTCATTGATGCGACTGGCGATTTGTGACCTTCAAAGTTGTTGACAACCTTTGACGCGCTGCTAAGGTGGGCAACGGAGGGAAAACCAGGTGTTTTGTGGTTTTTCGTGGTTCAATGATCCCCCAGCGGGTATTCGAGGTTGTATTCGGTGTTTCAGGGCGAGACTGCCATCACGGTGGACGACAAGGGGCGTATGGCGGTGCCAACCGCATACCGCGACCTGGTCACGCGCGTGAGCGGCAATCGCCTGGTGCTCACCTACAACCCGTTCGAAGCCGGATGCCTGTGGCTGTATGCGGAAAAGGAGTGGGAGCGGGTGCGTGACGATGTGATGTCCAAGCCCAATACCCAGCGCGTGGTCCGCACGCTGCAGCAGAAACTGGTGGGTTCTTCCGCAGTGCTGGAGCTGGACGCCAATGGCCGTCTGAGCATCCCGGCCAGCCACCGCAATGCGGTCGGCATCGAGAAGAAGGCCGTGCTGCTGGGCATGGGCGACAAATTCGAACTCTGGAGCGAGCAGGCACATCGCGCACTGATCCAGCAGACATTGTCTGACGGGGATCTGGGCGATGAATTGCTCGATCTCAGGTTGTGAGCCGGGGTGCCCGGATGCGCGGTGAAGCGCAGCCCGGTCACCCGGTGTCGCAGCCACCGGCGGCCCATGTGCCGGTGCTGTACACGCAGGTTCTGGACGGCCTGCAGGTGATCGAAAACGGAACCTATCTCGATGGCACGTTCGGACGTGGCGGACACGCCCGTGGCGTGCTGCAACATCTTGGCCCGGGAGGTCGACTGCTGGTGATGGACAAGGACCCCGACGCGATCGCCGTGGCCGAACAGTCGTTCGGTGACGATGCGCGCGTGTCCATCCATCGCGGCAGCTTCGCCGGCCTCGGCCAGGTGGTCGCTGCGGCAACCGTCGACGGCATCCTGCTGGATCTGGGCGTGTCCTCGCCGCAGCTGGACGTGGCCGGGCGCGGTTTCAGTTTCGGCAAGGACGGCCCGCTGGACATGCGCATGGATCCGGACGCCGGCCAGAGCGCGGCCGAGTGGCTGGCGCATGCCAGCGACCGCGACATCGCCGACGTGCTGTGGACCTATGGCGAAGAGCGCCAGAGCCGCCGCATCGCGCGCGCCATCGTGGCCCGCCGCGCCGAACAGCCGCTGCTGCGCACCGCGCAACTGGCCGAGCTGATCGCCTCGGTGATGCCGCGCGGCGACAGCAAGACCCATCCGGCCACGCGCAGCTTTCAAGCGATCCGCATCTACATCAACCGCGAGCTGGACGATCTGGAAGCCGGCCTGGACGCCGCCCTGGGCGCGCTCAAGCCGGGCGGCCGCCTGGCGGTGATCAGCTTCCACTCGCTGGAAGACCGCATCGTCAAGCAGTTCATGGCCCGCTACGCGAAGGCCCCGCCGAGCAACCGCCGCCTGCCCGAAGCGCAGCCGTTCGTGCCGACGCTGCAGCTGATCAGCGGCGCCATCAAGGCCGACGACGCCGAACTGAGCGTCAACCCGCGCGCCCGCAGCGCCGTGTTGCGGGTGGCCGAGAAGCTGGGAATGGGGAATGGGGAATCGGGAATGGGCAAAGGCAACAGTGCCGCTGCTTCACGAATCCCGAATCCCGAATCCCGATTCCCGGCTTCTCAAGGAGACGCCGCATGAGCCGCCTGCTGCTCATCGTGCTGCTTGCCTGCAGCATCGCCTCGGCGATCGGGGTCGTGTACATGCGCCACATGCATCGCAAGCTGTTCGTGCAGCTGTCCAAGCTCGAGCACACGCGCGATGAATTGAATATCGAATTCGGCCGGCTGCAGCTGGAGCAGGCCACCTGGGCGGAAAGCAATCGCGTGGATCAGGTTGCGCGTGCGCGCATCGGGATGAAGTTCCCGGAGACCAACGACATCGTGGTGGTGCGCCCATGAGCAGACGGCAGGTGACCGAACGGCAGGACAGCCGTTTTGCACGGCGTCGCTGCCCGCAGGGTGGCGCACACGGAGGTGCGGAATGAAGGCCGGCCGCAACCGCGCGCGCAGCAACTTCAACCTGCGGGGCCGCCTGACGCTGGTCGGCATCGCGCTGGGCCTGTGCTCGGTGACGCTGATCGGCCGGGCGGCGTTCGTGCAGCTGGTCAACCGCGATTTCTACCAGCGCCAGGGCGAAGCGCGCTATCTGCGCGAACTGCCGATCGCCACCTCGCGCGGCATGATTACCGACCGCAACGGCGAGCCGCTGGCGGTGTCCACGCCGGTGGAATCGATCTGGGTCAATCCGCAGGAACTGTTGCGCAACCCGGACCGCATTCCCGAGCTGGCCAAGGCGCTCGGCCAGCCGCTGGACGAGTTGAACGCCAAGCTGGCGCAGAAGGCTGGCAAGGAATTCATGTACCTGCAGCGCCGGATCAACCCGGACAAGGCACATGCGATCGTCGATCTGAAGATCCCCGGTGTGTTCTCGCAGCGCGAGTTCCGGCGCTTCTATCCGCAAGGCGAGGCGATGGCCCACGTGCTGGGCTTCACCAATATCGACGACCGCGGCCAGGAAGGCCTGGAGCTGGCCTTTGACGAATGGCTGCGCGGCAAGCCGGGCTCCAAGAAGGTGGTGCGCGATGCGCGCGGCGCGATCGTGGAGAGCGTGGATCTGGTACGTCCGGCCCAGCCGGGCAAGGACCTGACGCTGAGCATCGACCGCCGCATCCAGTTCCTGGCCTACAAGGAGCTGCGCAACGCACTGGTCGAAAACAATGCGGCCGGCGGGTCGATGGTGGTGATGGATGTGGCCACCGGCGAAGTGCTGGCGATGGTCAACCTGCCCACCTACAACCCCAACGCGGTCACCGGCATCAACCCGTCGGCGCGCCGCAACCGTGCGGTCACCGATCTGGTCGAGCCGGGCTCGACGATGAAGCCGCTGACCGTGGCCACCGCGCTGACCGCCGGTGTGGTGACCAAGGACACCGTCATCGACACCAACCCCGGCTACATGTCGGTGGGGCGCTTCACCATCCGCGATGTGCCGCGCAACAACGGCGTGCTCAATGTCACCGGCGTGATCACCCGCAGCTCCAACATCGGCGCGGCCAAGATCGCCGCCAAGGTGCCGGACCAGACCTTCTATCAGTCGATCCGCAACTTCGGTTACGGCGCTGCGCCGCACAGCGGGTTTCCCGGCGAATCGGCCGGCGTGGTGCTGCAGCCGGCGCGCTGGAGCGGCCCGTCCAAGACCACCATGTCCTACGGCTACGGCCTGTCGGTGACGCCGCTGCAGATCGCGCAGGCCTACGCCACGCTGGGCAACGGCGGCAAGCTGACCCCGCCGACCTTCGTGCGCGGCCAGCACAACGAAACCCGCCAGGTGGTCACTCCGGAAGTGGCGCGCCAGGTCATCGACATGATGGAAACCGTGGTCACCCAGGGCGGCGCCAAGGGCGCGGCGATCCTGGGTTATCACGTGGCCGGCAAGACCGGTACCGCGCGCAAGAACGGCGCCAACGGGTACGAGCGTGGGCATTACAACGCGCTGTTCGCCGGTCTGGTACCGGCCACGCGGCCGCGCTTTGCCACCGTCATCGTGATCAACGATCCGCAGGGCAAGGTGTATTACGGCGGCCTGGTGTCGGCGCCGGTGTTCCACAAGGTAATGGAAGGCGCGCTGCGGCTGATGGACGTGCCGCCGGACGACATCCAGTCGTGGCTGGCCGCGCAGGCGGCCGGCAAGACCGGGCAGCCGGTGGTCAAGCCGCAGCCGGCCGATCTGGACCCAGCGTTGGTGCCGGACCCTGTGGATGAAGTGTCTGCGGGTATTCCCACCGCACTCGCACCGGCTGCATTGCCCGCACCCGCCCAGCCTGCACCGTTGCAGGAGAGCCGCCAGTGAGCCGCAGCATGCCGCTGTCGCAGTTATTGCCGGACGTGCCGCTTGCGCATGAGGTACAGGTGTCGGGCCTGGTGATGGACAGCCGTGCGGTGCGTGCGGGCGATGCCTTCGTGGCGATCGCCGGGTTTGGTGCGCATGGCCTGGGCTTCGTTGACCAGGCGCGCGCCAATGGCGCGGCGGCGGTGTTGTTCGAGCCACCGGCGCCGGCCGATCTGCCGGCGCCGGCCGACGCGATCGCGGTGCCGGGCCTGCGTGCGCGCCTGGGCGCGATGGCCGACCGGTTCCACGGCCAGCCCTCGCGGGCGATGCGCATGGTCGGCGTCACTGGTACCAACGGCAAGACCTCCACCGTGCAATTGCTGGCGCAGGCCCTGACGCTGCTCGGCACCCCCGCCGGCACGCTCGGCACCCTGGGTGTCGGCCTGTACGGCAGCGCCGTGCCGACCGGTTTCACCACGCCGCTGGTGCTGCAGACGCATGCCTTGCTGGCGCAGTTGCGCGACGCGGGCGCGCAGGCAGTGGCGATGGAAGTCAGCTCGCATGCGCTGGACCAGGGCCGCGTGGATGCGGTGCATTTCGACGTGGCGGTGTTCACCAATCTCACCCGCGACCATCTCGATTACCACGGCGACATGGCCCAGTACGGCGCGGCCAAGGCCAGGCTGTTCACGCGCGCCGGATTGAAGGCCGCGGTGGTGAACCTGGACGATGACTTCGGCCGCACGCTGCTGGCTTCGCTCGACCCCGCGTTGCGCGCGATCGGCGTGAGCTCGCGCGCGCAGGCCCAGGCAAGCGTGCGTGCGCAGGCACTGCAGCTGGATCACAACGGCATCAATTTCGCGCTGCATCTCGACGGCCAGGTGCATCCGGTGCACTCGCCGCTGCTGGGCCGCTTCAACGTGGATAACCTGCTGGCCGTGGCCGGTGCGTTGTTTGCGCTGGAGATCGCGCCGGCGCAGATCGCCGAAGTGCTCGGCCGGTTGCAGCCGACCCACGGCCGCATGAATCGCCTGGGTGGCGCGCATGGCGCACCGCTGGTGGTCGTCGACTACGCACACACGCCCGACGCGCTGGAACAGGCATTGGCCAGCCTGCGCTCGCATGCACAGGACCGGCTGATCTGCGTGTTCGGCTGTGGCGGCGAGCGCGACACCGGCAAGCGCCCGCAGATGGCGGCCATTGCCGAGGTCAATGCCGACGTGGCGATCGTCACCGACGACAACCCGCGTGGCGAAGATGGCGATGTGATCGTGGCCGATATCCTGCGTGGCTTCGCGCGCCCGGATGCGGCCATCGTGCAGCGCGACCGCGCCGCGGCGATCCATCAGGCCATCAGCATGGCCAGCGCCTCCGACATCGTGCTGATCGCCGGCAAGGGCCACGAGCCGTACCAGGAAATCGCCGGCGTGCGGCATGCCTTCGACGACGCCATCGTGGCGGCGCAGGCCTTGTTGCCGCGTACCGTACTGGGAGTGCGCGCATGAAGCTCACTCCGCTGTCGTTGATCGCCCACTGGGCCGGTGGCGAGCTGCATGGCGACGACGCCATGATCGACACCGTCGGCAACGACACCCGCACGCTGGCCAACGGCAGCCTGTACGTGGCGCTGCGCGGCGAGCGTTTCGACGGACACGACTTTGCCGCGGACGCGGTGGCGCACGGCGCCAGCGGTGTGCTGGTCGATCGCCTGCTGCCGGCACTGAGCGTGCCGCAGGTGCTGGTGGAAAATACCGAACTGGCGCTTGCGCGGATCGCCGCCGGCATGCAGCGCGACCGCGCCACGCGGGTGATCGCCTTGACCGGCTCCAACGGCAAGACCAGCGTCAAGGCGCTGCTGCTGGCCATCCTGACCGAGGCCGGGCGTGTCGACGGCACCACCGTGTACGCCACGCCGGGCAACCGCAACAACGAGATCGGCCTGCCGCTGGCGGTGATCGCCGCGCCGGACGATGCGGACCTGGCGATCTACGAAATGGGCGCCGGCAAGCCGGGCGATATCGCCTATCTCACCGAGATCGCGCAGCCGCACGTGGCCCTGGTCAACAACATCGCCCCCGCCCATCTGGAACGCCTGGGCAGCCTGCTCGGCGTCGCCCGCACCAAGGGCGCCATCTACGCCGCATTGCCGGCCGATGGCGTGGCGGTGATCAATGCCGACGATGCCTTCGGTGCCTGGTTCGAGCAGCAACTGCATGCGCAGCCGATGCAGGGCCGCCGCGTGTTGCGCTACGGCCTGCAGGCCAGTGCCGACATCACCGCGCAAGGCTTGCGGCTGCAGGCCAGTGGCGCGCAATTCACCCTGGTGACCCCGCAAGGCCAGGCGCAGATCGCGCTGCCGTTGCCGGGCCGCCACAACGTGCTCAACGCGCTGGCCGCGGCCGGCCTGGCCTTGGGTGCGGGCATCGCTTTACCGATCATCGCCGCCGGTCTGGCGCAGGTGCGCCCGGTGGCCGGTCGTCAGATCACCCACGCCCTGCCTGGCGGCGCGGTGCTGATCGACGACAGCTACAACGCCAACCCCGGCTCGCTGGACGCCGCCATCGACACCCTGGCCGCTGCGCCTGGCGAAGGCTGGCTGGTGCTGGGCGACATGCGCGAACTCGGCCCGGAAGGCGCGGCCCTGCATGCCGCCGCCGGCCGTCGCGCGCGCGCGGCCAAGCTGCAGCGCCTGTACGCGCTGGGCGAGCTCAGTGCCGCCGCCGCACAGGCGTTCGGCGAGGGCGGCCGCGTGTTCGCCACCCATGCCGCGTTGATCGCGGCCTTGCAGGCGGATCTGGCGCAGCTCGCCGTTTCGGCGACCCAAACGCAGGAATCTTCTTCGATGTACGAACACACCGGTGCGGCGGCGCAGACTGCCGCCACCACGGCGCAAACCCCGCCCACGCTGCTGGTGAAAGGCTCCCGTGGCAGCGCCATGGACCGCATCGTCGCCGCGCTGCTCGCACCGGCGGAGGACGCATCCCATGCTGCTTGAGCTGGCGCGTTGGCTGCAGCAACTGGAGAGCCTGTTCGGGCTGTTCAACTATCTGACCTTCCGCGGCATCCTGGCCGCGCTGACCGCGTTGTTCCTGTCGCTGTGGATGGGCCCGGCGGTGATCCGCAAGCTGGCCCAGTTCAAGGGCGGCCAGCCGATTCGCCAGGACGGCCCGCAGACGCATTTCTCCAAGGCCGGCACCCCGACCATGGGCGGCTCGCTGATCCTGCTGACGGTGACCTTGTCGGTGCTGCTGTGGGGCGACCTGCGCAACCGTTACGTGTGGTTGGTGTTGGCGGTGATGGTCTGTTTCGGTGCGATCGGCTGGTACGACGACTGGATCAAGATCGTGCGCCGCGATCCCAATGGCCTGAAGTCGCGCTGGAAGTATCTGCTGCAGTCGATCTTCGGCCTGGCCGCGGGCCTGTTCCTGTACTACACCGCCGACGTGCCGGCCGCGATCACCTTCTACATCCCGATGTTCAAGTCGATCGCGCTGCCGCTGGCCGGCGTGAGCTTCGTGGTGATTGCCTATTTCTGGATCGTCGGCTTCTCCAACGCGGTCAATCTGACCGACGGTCTGGACGGCTTGGCGATCATGCCGACCGTGCTGGTGGCCTGCGCGCTGGGCGTGTTCGCTTACGCCTCGGGCAACGTGGTGTTTGCCGAATACCTGAAGATCCCGCTGATTCCCGGGGCCGGCGAGCTGATCATCATCTGCTCGGCGATCGCCGGCGCAGGCCTGGGCTTTCTGTGGTTCAACACCTATCCGGCCATGGTGTTCATGGGAGATATCGGCGCGCTGTCGCTGGGCGCGGTGCTGGGCACCATCGCGGTGATCGTGCGCCAGGAGCTGGTGCTGGTGATCATGGGCGGGGTGTTCGTGATCGAAACGCTGTCGGTGATGATCCAGGTCGCCAGCTTCAAGCTGACCGGCAAGCGCGTGTTCCGCATGGCGCCGATCCACCACCACTTCGAACTCAAGGGCTGGCCGGAGCCGCGCGTGATCGTGCGCTTCTGGATCATTTCGGTGGTGCTGGTGCTGATCGGCCTTGCCACGTTGAAGGTGCGCTGATGAACGACATGTCCCGCCAGGCCACGCGACTGGACGCCATCGGCGGCCGCTACGACCCGTGGCTGCTCGGGGCCGCGGCCACGCTCGCCTCGCTGGGCGTGGTGATGGTGGCGTCCAGCTCGATCGAGCTGTCCGACAATCCGTTCTATTACCTGACCCGCCATCTGCTGTTCCTGGGCATCGGCGTGGGCCTGGCGTTCTGGGCGATGCGCACCGAGCTCAAGACCATCGAGCAGTACAACCAGGTGTTGCTGCTGGCCTGCTTCGGCCTGCTGATGGTGGTGTTCGTGCCCGGCCTGGGCAGCAGCGTCAACGGCGCCAAGCGCTGGATCAACCTGGGCGTGTCGAAATTCCAGACCGTCGAAGCGGTCAAGGTGCTCTACATCGTGTGGCTGTCCAGCTACCTGGTGCGCTTTCGCGACGAGGTCAATGCGACCTGGCCGGCGATGCTCAAGCCGCTGGGCGTGGCGATCGCACTGGTCGGCCTGCTGCTGATGCAGCCGGACTTCGGCTCGTCCACGCTGCTGCTGGCGATCACCGCGGGCATGCTGGTGCTGGGTGGGGTGAACCTGCCGCGCATGTCGATGCCGATCGTGTTCGGCCTGCCGGTGTTCGCCTTCATCGCGATCCTGGAGCCGTACCGGCTGCGTCGCATCACCTCGTTCCTGGACCCGTGGGCCGACCAGCTCGGCTCCGGCTATCAGCTGTCCAACGCCTTGATGGCGGTCGGCCGCGGCCAGTGGACCGGCGTGGGCCTGGGCGCCTCGGTGCAGAAGCTCAACTACCTGCCCGAAGCGCATACCGATTTCATCTTCTCGGTCATCGCCGAAGAACTAGGCTTTGTCGGCGTGTGCGGTGTGATCTCGCTGTACGCGCTGCTGGTCGGCCGCGCGTTCTGGCTGGGCATGCGCTGCGTGGAAATGAAGCGTCACTTCTCCGGCTACATCGCCTTCGGCATCGGCTTGTGGATCAGCCTGCAGAGCTTCGTTTCGGTAGGCGTGAACCTGGGCATCCTGCCGACCAAGGGCCTGACCCTGCCGCTGATTTCCTCCGGCGGTTCGTCGGTGCTGATGACCTGCGTGGCGATGGGCCTGCTGCTGCGCGTGTCCTACGAAATGGATCGAGCCGAGCGCCTGCGCAGCAAGTTGTCGCCGCAGGGTGCGGGCGCGCCGTCGGCCGAGCCGGCCGAACCGGTGGTCGAGTCGGCCACGCCGGCCTACGCGCCCGCGCGCAAGCCGCAGCGCGAGCCGGTTGCCGCCGCACCCGCCCCGGCACCGGTTGCTGCAGCCTCGGCCACGTCTGCGCATGCGTCCGAGTTCCTGCGCGGCACCAGCCGCATGCAGCCGCGCGTGGAACCGACCTTCGGGAGGATTGCATGAGCGCTCATGCGAATCCCGCGCAAACGCCCGCATATCCAGGTGCGGGGATCCGACCAGTGATGATTCTGGCTGGCGGCACCGGCGGGCATATCTTCCCGGGTCTGGCCGTGGCCAAGGTGCTGCGCGCGCGTGGCGTGCCGGTGACCTGGCTGGGCGCCGACGGCGCAATGGAAACCCGGCTGGTACCGCAGCACGATATTCAACTCGACACGCTGGCCATCAGCGGCCTGCGCGGCAAGGGCCTGGTGAAATTGCTCGGTGCACCGGTGCGGGTGATGCGCGCGGTGCGCGCCGCCGGCTTCGTGCTGCGCAAGCGCCAGCCGCGTGCGGTGATCAGTTTCGGCGGCTTCGCGGCCGGCCCGGGCGGCCTGGCAGCGCGGCTGCTCGGCGTGCCGTTGCTGGTGCATGAGCAGAACCGCGCGCCCGGCATGACCAACAAGGTGTTGTCGCGATTTGCGCGCCGTGTGCTGACCGGTTTCCCGGGCAGCTTCGCCGGCGAAGAAGCGGTGGGCAATCCGGTGCGTGCGGAAATCGCAGCGCTTCCCGCGCCGGCCACGCGTCTGCTCGGCCGTGGCAGTGCCGTACGCGTGCTGGTGCTCGGTGGCAGCCAGGGCGCACGCGCATTGAACCAGGCGGTGCCAGCGGCACTGGCGGCGCTCGGTCACCCGGATGTGGACGTGCGCCACCAGTGCGGCGAAAAGCTGCGCGCCGAAGCCGAGGCCGCGTACGCGCAGGCGGGCGTCAATGCCAGCGTCGAACCCTTCATCGCCGACATGGCCGCCGCCTACGCCTGGGCCGACCTGGTCGTGTGCCGCGCCGGTGCCTCCACGTTGGCCGAACTGTGCGCCGCCGGCATCGGCAGCGTGCTGGTGCCCTTCGCCGCAGCGGTAGACGACCACCAGACCCGCAATGCCGAATACCTGGTCGGCGCCGATGCTGCCGTGCTGCTCAAGCAGGACGACACCCTGGCCGCGCGCTTGCAGCAGGTCTTGCAGACCCTGCTCGCCGACCCCGCCCGCCGCCTGACGATGGCCCAGGCCGCCCGCACCCTGGCCAAGCCGGACGCCGCCGAACGTATCGCCGACATCATTCTGCAGGAAGCCGGGAGTGGTGAATCGGGAATGGGGAATGGGCAGAGCTCAGAACAATTGCAGGAACAGACAGTGATGCAAGAAAACAAGCGCACCGGTCAGGCGCTCAACGCCGCCGGTGCCTCGCTTTACACGATTCCCGATTCTCGATTCCCGATTCGCACCTCCACCGGAGGTGCCGCGTGATCCGCCGCCTGCAGGACAGCGGCGATCTGGTGCGTGCGTTTCCGCGCGTGCATTTCGTCGGTATCGGCGGCACCGGCATGAGCGGCATTGCCGAGGTGATGCTGACGCTGGGCTATGAAGTCTCCGGCTCGGACAACTCCGATAACGTGGCGACGCGGCGGCTGGCCAAGCTGGGTGCGCGGGTGATGCGCGGGCATTCGGCTGCCAACGTGCTCGGCACCGATTGCGTGGTGGTGTCCAGCGCGATCCGCGAGGACAACCCCGAGCTGATGGAAGCGCGCAGCCAGCGCATTCCGATCATGCCGCGTGCGGCGATGCTGGCCGAGCTGATGCGGTTCCGTCGCGGTATCGCGGTGGCCGGCACGCATGGCAAGACCACCACCACCAGCCTGGCCGCAGCGGTGCTGAGCGAGGGCGGGCTGGATCCGACCTTCGTCATCGGCGGGCAGTTGCTGGCCGCCGGCGCCAACGCCAAGCTCGGTGGCGGCCAGTGGCTGGTGGCCGAGGCCGACGAGAGCGACGGCAGCTTCCTGCGCCTGAATCCGCTGATGGCGGTGATCACCAACATCGATTCGGATCACCTGGAAAACTACGGCAACGATTTCGCACGCATCCAGGCCGCCTTCGCCGAGTTCCTGCAGCGCCTGCCGTTCTATGGCCTGGCGTTGCTCTGCATCGACGACCCGGAAGTGGCCGCGCTGGCCGGCAAGACGCCGCGCCACGTGATGAGCTACGGCATGAGCGAAAACGCCGACGTACGCGCCGAAGACGTGGTGCAGGACGGCCCGCGCATGCGCTTCACGCTGCGTCTGCCCGAAGGCACCACCACCCCGGTGACGCTGGCCTTGCCGGGTCGCCACAACGTGCTCAACGCACTTGCGGCGGCCGCGATCGGCTGGCAGCTGGGCGTGGCGCCGGAGACCATTGCGCGTGCGCTGGAAAACTTCGCCGGTATCGGCCGCCGCTTCAACGACCTGGGCGAAGTCACCACCAGCACCGGTGCGCGCGTGCGCGTGGTCGACGATTACGGCCACCATCCGCGCGAGCTGGAAGCGGTGTTCGCCGCTGCCCGTGGCGGCTGGCCGGACAAGCGTCTGGTCGTCGCATTCCAGCCGCATCGCTACAGCCGTACCCGCGATCAGTTCGATGCCTTCGCCGCGGTGCTGAGCACCGTCGATGCGCTGGTGCTGAGCGAGGTCTATCCGGCCGGCGAAGCGCCGATTCCGGGTGCCGATGCGCGTGCGCTGGCGCGTGCGATCCGTGCGCGCGGCCGCAGCGAGCCGGTGGTGGTCGGGCAGATTTCCGGCCTGGCCGAAGTGCTGCCAGACGTGCTGCAGGACGGCGATCTGCTGCTGATGATGGGCGCCGGCGATATCGGCTATGTCGCGCAGCACATCATCAACAACGGTTTCACCGGAGCGAGCGCATGAGCGCGGTGATTCCCAACGCACGTACCAGCGATCCGGCCGCGTTCGGCCGCGTCGCCGTGCTGCTCGGCGGTACCTCGTCCGAGCGCGAAGTGTCGTTGAACTCCGGCAGCAACGTGCTCGACGCACTGCGCGCGCGCGGTGTCGACGCGCAGCCGGTCGATGGCATTCCGGCCCTGGCGCAGGCGCTGGTCGAAAAACGCTTCGATCGCGTCTTCAACGTGCTGCACGGCCATAACGGCGGCGGCGAAGACGGCATCGTGCAAGGCCTGATGGAAGCCTTCAAGGTGCCGTACACCGGCTCCAACGTGCTGGGTTCGGCGTTGAGCATGGACAAGATCCGCACCAAGCAGGTGTGGCTGTCGCTGGGCCTGCCCACGCCGCGCTATGCGCGCCTGGCCGCCGGTGCCAGCACCGACGACATCCATGCCGCCGCCCGGCAGATCGGCTTGCCGGTGATCGTCAAGCCGGCCAACGAAGGCTCCAGCGTCGGCATCAGCCGCGTGTTCGACCAGGCCCAGCTCGAACAAGCCGTGCTGCTGGCGGCGCGCTACGACGGCGCGCTGCTGATGGAGCAGCTGATCGAAGGCGACGAACTCACCGTGGCCGTGCTCGGCGAGGTCGCGCTGCCGTCGATCCGCATCGTGCCCAAGGGCCAGTGGTACGACTACAACGCCAAGTATTTGGCCGACGACACCCAGTACCTGTGCCCGGGCCTGGACGGCGATGCCGAGACGCAACTGCGCCAGCTCGCCCTGGACGCCTTCCGTGCTGCCGGTGCCCGCGGCTGGGGCCGCGTCGACGTGATGCGCGACCGTGCCAGCGGCCAGCTGTATCTGCTGGAGGTCAACACCGCCCCCGGCATGACCAGCCACTCGCTGGTGCCCAAGGCCGCGCGCCAGCTCGGCATCGATTTCGAAGAACTGGTCTGGCGCGTGCTGGAGCAGACGCTATGACGCCGGGATTGGGGATTCGGGAATCGGGAATCGCAAAAGCGACAGCCGGCAGTGCGCCGCTGTTGACGATTCCCTATTCCCGACTCCCCATTCCCGCGCGCGGAGCGCGCGCATGAACGCCACCCTGCGCATCCTGGCGTGGTTGCTCGCGGTGGCGCTGGTCGCGTTGCCGGTGGTGGCCGTGCTCAATGGCTGGGTCGGTGCCGAGCGTTGGCCATTGGCGCGCTTGCGGGTGTCGGGCGACTTCAAGCGGGTGCCGGCCGAAGAGTTGCGCGCGGTGGTCCTGCCGTATGCGCGCGCGGGCTTTTTCGCGGTGAAGTTGCAGAACGCGCAGGACGCCATCGCGCGCCTGCCGTGGGTGGAAAGTGCGCAGGTGCGCAAGCGCTGGCCGGATGTGCTGGAAGTGCACGTCACCGAGCACAAGCCGTTCGCGCGCTGGGGCACCGACCGCATGTTGTCCGAGCAGGGCCGGCTGTTCCGCACCCCGCCGTTGTTGAAGGATTTCAAGCTGCCGCAACTCGGTGGCCCGGACAGCAAGACCCAGGACGTGGTGGCGCTCTACAACGAATCGCGCGCGCTGTTCGCGCCAACCGGGCTGGATGTGGAGCGTCTGGAAATGGATGCGCGCGGCAGCTGGTCGCTGGGCCTGAGCAACGGCGTGCAGATCGTGATCGGCCGCGACGACGCCCGCGCGCGACTGCAACGCTTCGCCCGCGTGCTGCCGCAACTGGCCGACCCGCAACGCCCGATCGCCCGCGCCGACCTGCGCTACACCAACGGCTTCACGGTCGAACGGCGAATGGAGAATGGGGAATCGGGAATGGATAAGAAACCCAAGCCGGCATCGCCCGCTGCGCCTCGCGCACTTGTCCTCAATTCTCCTCGCCTCCGTGCACCGCTGTTGACCATTCCCCATTCGCTATTCCCTATTCCCGGCTTTAAGACATGAACCGCAAAGGCGACAAATCCCTCATCGTTGGACTGGACATCGGCACCTCCAAGGTCGTCGCGCTGGTCGGCGAGTACTCGCCCGGCAATCCGATCGAAGTGATCGGCATCGGTTCGCATGAATCGCGCGGTCTCAAGCGCGGCGTGGTGGTGGACATCGAATCCACCGTGCAGTCGATCCAGCGCGCGGTGGAAGAGGCCGAGCTGATGGCCGGCTGCGAAATCCGCTCGGTGTACGCGTCGATTTCCGGCAACCACGTGCAGTGCAAGAACTCGCCCGGCATCGTGCCGATCCGCGACGGCGAAGTGACCTGGAGCGATCTGGAGCGCGTGCTGGATGCGGCCAAGGCCGTGGCCATTCCTGCCGACCAGCGCATCCTGCATGCGATCCCGCGCGAGTACGTGCTGGACGATTCGCAGGAAGGCATCCGCAATCCGGTCGGCATGACCGGCGTGCGCCTGGAGGTGCACGCGCATCTGGTGGTGTGCGCGCAGTCGGCAGCGGCCAACATCACCAAGTGCGTGCAGAAGTGTGGCCTGCAGGTGGAC
The DNA here is from genome assembly GCF_001013475.1 of Xanthomonas arboricola pv. juglandis. GTDB lineage: Bacteria > Pseudomonadota > Gammaproteobacteria > Xanthomonadales > Xanthomonadaceae > Xanthomonas > Xanthomonas arboricola. Next base: position 1,133,186 of record NZ_JZEF01000002.1, read on the forward strand.
GATCTGGTGCTGTCGTCGTTGGCCTCCAGCGTGGCGGTCCTGACCGCCGACGAGCGCGAACTGGGCGTGGTGCTGGTGGATATCGGCGCCGGTACCACCGACCTTGCGGTCTACGTGCAGGGCGCGATCTGCCACACCGCCTCGCTGCCGATCGCCGGCGACCACGTCACCAACGACATCGCGCACATGCTGCGCACGCCCACCCCGGAAGCCGAGCAGATCAAGGTGCGCTACGCCTGTGCGCTGGCGCAGCTGGCCACCGCCGAAGAAAGCATCCAGGTGCCGTCGGTCGGCGATCGCCCGCCGCGTCGCATGCCGCGACATGCGCTCGCGCAGGCGGTGCAGGGCCGTTACGAGGAAATCTTCGAAATGGTGCAGGCCGAACTGCGCCGTTCCGGTTTCGAGGAAATGGTGCGCGCCGGCATGGTGCTCACCGGCGGTGCGTCGAAGATGGAAGGCGTGGTCGAACTGGCCGAAGAAATGTTGCAGATGCCGGTGCGCGTGGGCATTCCCCAGCACGTCACCGGCCTGGGCGAAGTCGTCGGCAACCCGGTGCACGCCTCCGGCGTGGGCCTGCTGCTGATGGGCAGCCAGATCGAACACCCACGCCGCCCGTCGATCCCGACCGGCCGCGCAGGGAGCTTGTTCAAGAAATTGAAGAACTGGTATCGCGGGGAATTCTGAAGAATCGGGAATCGGGATTCGAGAATTGGTTGAAGCAAAGGCAAAGCGGTTGCGGCAGATTTGAGTGGAGAGCGGTGAGAGCGGGCAGGGCGTAGTTTTTTTGCGGTTCCGCCGAGGAAGCAGTGGTTGGCGTGGAGGTGATTCGCTGTTGCGATTCCCCATTCCCGACTCCCCATTCCCGGCATTCAAACAACAACATTCGCCGACATGCGGGTGTTGGGCTGGCGAACGGAGCAATCCGATTCCCCATTCCCGATTCCCCATTCACGGCATCTAAAGAGGACACTGACATGGCACATTTTGAACTGATCGAAAAGATGGCTCCCAACGCGGTAATCAAGGTCGTTGGCGTTGGCGGCGGCGGCGGCAACGCGGTTGCGCACATGGTCAACACCAATGTCGATGGCGTGGAGTTCATCACCGCCAACACCGACTCGCAGGCGATCAAGAACTGTGGCGCCAAGCTGCAGCTGCAGCTCGGCACCAACGTGACCAAGGGCCTGGGTGCTGGCGCCAATCCGGAAGTCGGCCGCCAGGCCGCGCTGGAAGACCGCGAGCGCATCATGGACGCGCTGCAGGGTGCGGACATGGTGTTCATCACCGCCGGCATGGGCGGCGGCACCGGCACCGGCGCAGCGCCGGTGGTTGCACAGCTGGCCAAGGAAATGGGCATCCTGACCGTGGCCGTGGTCACCAAGCCGTTCCCGTTCGAAGGCCGTCGCCGTATGCAGGTTGCGCTCAAGGGCATCGAGGAACTGAGCCAGCATTGCGATTCGCTGATCACCATCCCCAATGAAAAGCTGATCACTGTGCTCGGCCGAAATGCCACCATGATCCAGGCCTTCCGCGCTGCCAACGACGTGCTGCAGGGCGCCGTGCAGGGCATCGCCGACCTGATCGTGCGTCCGGGTCTGATCAACGTCGACTTCGCCGACGTGCGCACCGTGATGTCGGAAATGGGCCTGGCCATGATGGGCACCGGTTCGGCTCGCGGCGACGATCGCGCGCAGGCCGCTGCCGAAGCCGCCATCCAGAACCCGCTGCTGGACGACGTCAACCTGGCCGGTGCCAACGGCATCCTGGTCAACATCACCGCCGGCCCGGATTTCACCATGTCCGAGTTCGACGAGATCGGCCGCACCATCGAGGCGTTCGCCTCGGAAGATGCGACCGTGGTCGTCGGCACCGTGCTCGACCCGGACATGCAGGACGAAGTGCGCGTCACCGTGGTGGCCACTGGCCTGAACCGTGCGGTTGCCCGTCAGACCCAGCGTCCGGACCAGCGCGCGCCGATCAAGCTGGTGCGCAATGCCACCACCGGCCAGCCGGAGTTCGGCGATTTCGACACCAGCGGCGGCGATGCGGTGTCCAAGGCCGTCGGCGGCAGCATGGGCCTGGGCCTGCGTCGTCCGAGCAGCGACTCGGTCGGCAGCGGCAGCAACAACGGCGGCGGTTCGGCTGCGCCGGCCGCAGACCTGCCCAACGACTACCTGGATATCCCGGCGTTCCTGCGCCGCCAGGCCGACTGAGGATCGTCGGCTGCGTCGCTACGGCGGCGCGGTCCGTTCCGCCCCGGGGTTCGCCTCGGGGTGTAGTGCCATGTCCTTTCTGCCGGGTCGGCCACGATCCGGCAGCTTTTGCGGTGGCGTGACCCGGGGATTACAGTTCCCGTCACGCGCGACTTGTTAAAATTCAGATAATCTCTACGGATTAGACAGCCGGTTCAGCGTCTGTCTGCATTGTTCATCCAGACTTCGCATATGACCCAGCAACGCACTCTCAAGAACACCATTCGCGCCACCGGCGTCGGCCTGCACAGCGGCGACAAGGTGTACATGACGCTACGACCGGCTCCGGTCGATCATGGCGTGGTGTTCCGGCGTGTGGACCTGGAGCCGATCGTCGAAGTCCCAGCCGATGCCGAACTGGTCACCGAGACCACGCTGTGCACCGGCCTGACCTGCAATGGCGCCAAGATCCAGACCGTCGAGCACTTGATGTCGGCACTGGCCGGCCTGGGTGTGGACAATGTCATCGTCGAACTGTCCTCGGCCGAGCTGCCGATCATGGACGGTTCGTCCGGCCCGTTCGTATTCCTGCTGCAGTCGGCAGGCATCGTCGAGCAGAACAAGGCCAAGCGCTTCATCCGCATCAAGCAGACGGTGGAAGTGCGCGAGGGCGACAAGATCGCGCGCTTCGAGCCGTACGAGGGCTATAAGCTCGGCTTCACCATCGAATTCAACCACCCGATGATCCCGGCCAAGCAGTCGCGCCAGGAAATCGAATTCTCCACCTCGGCCTACGTCAAGGAAATCTCGCGCGCCCGCACCTTCGGTTTCATGCGCGACCTTGAATACATGCGCGAGCGCAATCTGGGCCTGGGCGGTTCGATGGACAACGCCATCGTGCTGGACGAGTTCCGTGTCCTCAACGAGGACGGCCTGCGCTACACCAACGAATTCGTGCGGCACAAGATCCTGGACGCCATCGGCGACCTGTACTTGGCCGGCGGCGCCATTCTGGGCGCCTACGAAGGCTTCAAGTCCGGCCACGCGCTCAACAACAAGCTGGTACGTGCACTGCTGGCGGATCAGGCCGCCTGGGAATGGGTCAGCTTCCCGGAAGGCACCGTGCAACCGCCGGTCACCTACGCCAGCCCCGTCTACGCCTGATGTCGGGGAATGCCGCAGTTGGCGTTCGAAGTGTGAACTGCGTCGGATTACCGGCCCGTTCTTAACTTTTATTTAAGACTTCTCTAACTCCTGCGTGGCTGAGGCCCGCTAGGATGCGTCGGGTCGTGCGCGGTCTTCGCAATTCTTTCACGCTGCGGCGGCCGCTTCGCACCAGCGGCGCGGTGCTCACCTTTTGGTGGGTGGAACATCCTGCAGGGAGGCCAGCGCATCGCGCAGGCCCCTGTGCGTGGCCTCCGAGACGGGGCGCGGACGCTCGCGATTCTGCTGCATTGGGGAATGCAGCGGGGTGGTGGTGGTCTTGATGGTCACTGCGGTGGCCTTCAGTCCGATGGATCGGGCGGCATCCAGTAATTGGGTCTCGGCAAGTCGCAACTTGGCATGCCAGACAGGTGAATCAACCAGAAAAACGAGCTGTTCGTCTCTGACATTGGCCAGCCGGCAACGGGTGACCAGATGAGGCGGTAACAGGGGGCGCAACTGCCGGTCCAGCGCATCGAGCCACAACGCTCGGCGCAAGGGGTCGCCAGCCTTTTCACCCAACGCGGCCTCGATGGCCGGTTGTGGGACGGAAGGGTTGCGTGCGTTGGACTTGGGCTTGGACATGACACTCATATGGCGTTGAAGAAAGTTGTAATCAAATCTCGCGAAACCCGGGCGCAGCGGTTGGCCCGCCAGTTCCAGGGCTTTGCCGCGGATCGACCGATGGTAGTCCTCGGCGCCGTGCTTGGGCTGGGCATGTTGATCGGCATCGGTGCCAGCACCGCCACCGGCATGGTGACCAATTCCGCGTTGCAGGCCAAGGTTGCCCGGCAGCAGGCCGAGCTGGCCCAGGCGCAGCGCGCCTCGCAGGCGCAGGTCAACGCACTGGCCGCGCGCATGGGCGAGCTGCAGGCGCAGGCCACCCGTCTCAACGCATTGGGCGAGCGGCTGACCAAAATGGGCAAGCTGAAGGACGGCGAGTTCGATTTCGACGCCCCGGTCGGCGTCGGTGGCGGCGATGAGCCGGTCAGCGACATGCCGGTCGAGTCGCTCAAGCAGACGCTGGGGCAGGTCGAACAGCAGTTCTCCGCCTCGGGCCAGCAACTGAACGTGCTGGCCGCGCTGATGTTCGATCATCAGCTCGAACAGAATTCGGTGCCCTCGCGGATGCCGATCCGCAACACCTACATCACCTCCGGCTTCGGCGGCCGCGCCGATCCGTTCGACGGTGGTTCGGCCTTCCACAAGGGCGTGGACTTCCACGCCAACGTGGGCGACCCGGTGATGTCGGTCGCCGACGGCGTGGTCAGCTATGCCGGCGTGCGCGGTGGCTACGGCAACGTGGTGGAAGTGGACCATGGCAACGGCTATGTGACCCGCTACGCGCACAACTCGCGCCTGGTGGTGAAGGTGGGCGATCTGGTCCGCGCCGGCCAGCAGGTGGCCCGGGCCGGATCCAGCGGCCGCTCCACTGGCGCCCACGTGCATTTCGAGGTGTGGGCGGACGGGCGGGTGGTCAATCCGCGCAAGTTCCTGGGCGATACCAACACGCCGGTGGGCCGCCGCGGGCGCGGTTGACGACGGCGCGGGCGGCGCTTGATTCGTGAAGGCCCGCCCCAAGCTACAATAGGGTGTTGCCATCGACAGGGCGCAGTGCGCCCTGTTTCGTTTACGGCGGCCGGGTCTTGGGGACCGGCGTCGGTCAAACCGTTCCTTTTCAACCGGTTTCTTCAATGATCAACAGTCTGCTTACCCGTGTCTTTGGCAGTCGTAACGAACGCCAGCTGCGCCAGCTCAACCGCCTCGTCACCCAGATCAATGCGCTGGAGCCGACGATCGAGAAGCTCTCCGACGCCGAGCTGCAAGCCAAGACCCCGGAGTTCAAGCAGCGACTTGCCGCCGGCGAGTCCCTGGACAAGATTCTTCCCGAAGCCTTCGCGGTGTGCCGCGAGGCCAGCCGCCGCGTGCTCGGCATGCGCCATTACGACGTGCAGCTGATCGGCGGCATGGTGCTGCACCTGGGCAAGATCGCCGAGATGCGCACCGGTGAAGGCAAGACCCTGGTCGCCACGCTGCCGGTGTACCTCAACGCGCTGCAGGGCGAGGGCGTGCATGTGGTCACGGTCAACGACTACCTGGCGCGCCGCGACGCCGCGCAGATGGGCAAGCTGTACAACTGGCTGGGCCTGAGCGTGGGCGTGGTGTATCCGGGCATGCCGCATAGCGACAAGCGCGAGGCCTACGGCAGCGACATCACCTACGGCACCAACAACGAGTTCGGTTTCGATTACCTGCGCGACAACATGGCGCTGTCCAAGGCCGACCGTTACCAGCGCAACCTGCATTACGCGATCGTCGACGAAGTCGACTCGATCCTGATCGACGAGGCGCGTACCCCGCTGATCATCTCCGGCCCGGCCGACGAGTCGCCGGAGCTGTACATCCGCGTCAACCGCATCGTGCCGCAGCTGACCAGGCAGGAAAGCGAAGAGGGCGAGGGCGACTTCTGGATTGACGAGAAGGGCAAGCAGGTGCATCTGTCCGAGGCGGGCATGGGCCACGCCGAAGAACTGCTGATGCAGGCCGGCATTCTTGAAAATGCCGAAGACGGCCTGTACGCCGCGCAGAACCTGAGCGTGGTGCATCACCTCAATGCCGCGCTGCGCGCGCATGCGATCTATCAGCGCGACGTGGACTACATCGTGCGCGATGGCGAGGTGGTGATCGTCGATGAATTCACCGGCCGCACGCTGAGCGGGCGGCGCTGGTCCGACGGCCTGCACCAGGCGGTCGAGGCCAAGGAAGGCGTGCCGGTGCAGCGCGAGAACCAGACGCTGGCCAGCATCACCTTCCAGAACCTGTTCCGCATGTACAAGAAGCTGTCCGGCATGACCGGTACGGCCGACACCGAAGCCTACGAATTCCAGAGCATCTACGGCCTGGAAGTGGTGGTGATCCCGACCAACCGCCCGACCGTGCGCAAGGACCATCCGGACCAGGTGTTCCTCAACCGCAAGGGCAAGTTCAACGCGGTGCTGGCCGACATCGAAGACTGCGCCAAGCGCGGCCAGCCGGTGCTGGTGGGTACCACCTCGATCGAGACCTCGGAGATGCTGTCCGAGCATCTGCGCAAGGCCGGGGTCAAGCACGAAGTGCTCAACGCCAAGCAGCACGAGCGCGAAGCCACCATCGTGGCCAATGCCGGCCAGCCAGGCGCGGTGACCATCGCCACCAACATGGCCGGTCGCGGTACCGACATCGTGCTGGGCGGTTCGCTGGAAACCGAGCTGCATGCCATGGGCGACGACATCAGCGACGAGCAGCGCCTTGCGGCCAAGACCGAATGGCAGCGTCGTCACGATGCGGTCAAGGCGGCCGGCGGCCTGCACATCATCGGTACCGAGCGGCACGAGTCGCGCCGTATCGACAACCAGCTGCGTGGCCGTGCCGGTCGTCAGGGCGACCCGGGTTCGTCGCGCTTCTATCTGTCGCTGGAAGACAACCTGATGCGCATCTTCGCCTCGGACTGGGTCCAGAAGGCGATGCGCATGATGGGCATGAAGGAAGACGACGTCATCGAAGACCGCCTGGTCAGCCGGCAGATCGAAAAGGCGCAGCGCAAGGTGGAAGCGCACAACTTCGACATCCGCAAGAACCTGCTGGACTTCGACGACGTCAACAACGACCAGCGCAAGGTGATCTACGCCCAGCGCGACGAATTGCTGGATGCCGAATCGGTCAAGGACAACGTCGACGGCATCCGTGGCGATGTGATCTACGACCTGGTCGCACGCTTCGTGCCGCCCAACTCCGTCGATGAGCAGTGGGACCTGAAGGGCCTGGAAGCCACGCTGGAATCGGAGCTGGGCATGCCGCTGGCGCTGAGCGAGATGGCACGCACGCAGGAAGAACTGGATGCCGAGCAGATTGCGGCCAAGGTGCAGGCAGCGGTGGATGCGCACTTTGCCGAGAAGGAAGCGGCGGTGGGCAACGACACCATGCGCGCATTGGAGAAGCACGTGATGCTGACCGTGCTCGATCAGGGCTGGAAGGAGCATCTGGCCAAGATGGATTACCTGCGCCAGGGCATCTATCTGCGTGGCTATGCGCAGAAGCAGCCCAAGCAGGAATACAAGAAGGAAGCTTTCGAGCTGTTCTCCGAGATGCTGGAGAACGTCAAGCGCGAAGTGATCAACCTGCTGGCGCGCGTGCGCATCCGCAGCGAAGAGGAAGTGGCCGAGCTGGAAGAGCAGGAGCGTCTGCAGGCGCAGGCGCGTTTGATGGCCTCGCAGTTCCAGCATCAGGACGCCGGCAGCTATGGTGCCGACGAGGAAGTGGAACAGATGCAGGGCGGCAACGCTCCGGTGCCGGTGTCGCAGGTGACCCGCGACGAGCCCAAGGTGGGCCGTAACGATCCGTGCCCCTGCGGCAGCGGCAAGAAGTACAAGCATTGTCACGGTCAACTCAGCTGAGCTGAGTTGACCGTGGCGCAGCCCGCGAAGCGGGCTGCGCCACGGTCCTTGCTTCCGATCCCCGCGCCTTTGGCGCGCCCCCTTACCAAGGGGGCTCTGCTTACGGATGGGATCCTGAGGGGGTCTTGAAGCAGGAAAGGGGATATCGCAGACCGGGTACGAGGCCACGCTCAGGTTTCGCCGCCTTTGGCCAATTCCCTGCGAAGGCATGGCTTGCATCGTTGCCAGGCAACAACGGGACACCAACCGCATAGACGCTGGAAGCGTCCGGCGAGCTGCCTTGCGGTGGGCCTCGGCACGGCAGGCCAGCCACGCGTTGTCCATTTCTTGTGGCGCCAACGGCGCCTTCCGCATGCAGGCGTCTCCGCCGGTGCCACTGCGGGGCGTATGCTCGATCCACATCCTGCGTGGAGTGCGGTCATGGCGCTGCTGTCCAGCCAGCAATTGAAGGTGTTCGTGCCTGCGCGCGACTACGCGGTGTCGCAGCGGTTCTATCGCGCGCTGGGCTTCGTGCAGGAGGACGAGGTAGGCAATGTGACCTGCTTCCGGCATGGCACGCATTGCGCATTCCTGCTGCAGGATTTCTATCTGCGCGAACTGGCCGAGAACCTGATGCTGCACCTGTGGGTGGACGATGCCGATAGCTGGTGGCAGCACGTGCACGACACCGGCTTGGGCGCGCAGTTCGGGGTGAGCTGCAGCGCGCCGGAAGATCGGCCATGGGGCGCACGCGATTTCACCTTGCACGATCCCAGCGGCGTGCTCTGGCGCATCGGGCATCCACTGTAGACGTGAATCGGGAATCGGGAATGGGGAATTGCAAAGGCGGGCATGGTGCGTGCTTCAACCGATTCCCGATTCCCGAATCTCCATTCCCCGCCTTCAAGCGATTGCACTGAACGGCTCACTCGCGGCACTCTTGTGCCATGCCTGATTCTCTAAGATCCATCCACGTCGTTGCCGGCGTGATCACCGACGCCCGCGGCCGCATCCTGCTGACCCGCCGTACCGAAACCCGCGACATGCCCGGCCTGTGGGAGTTTCCGGGTGGCAAGCGCGAACCTGGCGAAACCTCCGAACAGGCATTGGTGCGCGAACTCAACGAAGAGCTCGGTATCGAGGCACAGGTCGGCGAGTGGCTGATGGACGTGCCGCAGTTGTACCCGGACAAGCGGCTGCGCCTGGAAGTGCGCCACATCACCGCATGGAAAGGCAGCCCGCGCGGCCGCGAAGGCCAGGCGATGACCTGGGTGGCCGCCGACAAGCTGATCCGTTACTCGATGCCGCCGGCCGATGTGCCGGTGGTCGGTGTGCTGCGCCAGCCCGACCGCTATCTGATCACGCCCGAGCCGGACGACGACGCGCTGTGGCTGGAAGGTCTGGAGCGTGCGCTGCAGGAAGGCATCACGCGCATCCAGTTACGTGCGCGGCAGGCCGAACCGGCGCGCTGGCAGGCCTTGCTGCAGCAGGTGATGCGCCTGCGCGGCCGTGCGCGCGCGCAACTGCTGCTCAACCGCGACATCGCACTGGCCAGTGAACTCGGCATCGGCGTGCACCTGGGTTCGGAGCAACTGGCCAGCCTGCAGCAGCGCCCGTTGCCGGCCGAGCAGCCGGTCGCCGCTTCCTGTCACGGGCTGGAAGACCTGCGCCACGCCCAGCGTCTTGGCTGCGATTTTGCGGTGCTGGGCCCGGTGCAGGCGACCGCGTCGCATCCGGGTGCAATACCCCTGGGATGGGATGGATTCGAACGCTTGCGCGAGCAGGTCTCCTTGCCGATCTACGCACTCGGTGGCATGCAGGTCGACGACCTGCGCGAAGCCCGTTCGCATGGCGCGCAAGGCATCGCGGCGATTCGCGCGCTGTGGCCGCAGTGACCCTGCAGTCAGCGATCTTGGTAGTGTTCGGCGGATTGCCGGGCGTCGGCAAGAGTTCCATTGCCCAGGCGCTACTGACGCAATGCACTGCGTTTTATTTGCGTATCGATACGATCGAGCAGTCACTACGCGAAAGTGGTGCGCTCGCCAACGATGTTGGAGCAGCCGGCTACATGACCGCCTACGCACTTGCCGAGGCCAATCTGCAGCAGGGTCACGTGGTGGTCGCCGATTGCGTGAACCCATTGCCGGTCACCCGTGAAGCGTGGCGCGATGTAGCTCGTCGTGCACGGAGCCGCTTGCTGGAGATCGAGGTAGTGTGCAGCGATCGCAACGTGCATCGGCAGCGCGTGGAATCGCGGCAAAGCGACGTGGTCGGATTGCGCGTGCCGGGGTGGGCCTCGGTGCTCGCGCATGACTACGTGGCCTGGACCGAGCCGCACTGGGTGATCGACAGCGCCGTGCTGAGCCCGCAGCAGGCGGTCACGCAGATCATGGGCCGGCTTGTCGCATAGCCTGCAGGCGTTACCTATGAGGCATGAGGTTCGGGGTCTCTGAGCCGATACGCTCACTGCCTAGCAGCCAACACCACCATCGTCACCATCACCGATTGCCGGGGCAATGCGCCGTCGCATGTACTTGCCGCTGCAATCCGCTCACGCCGGGCGCTGCGCTAAAACGTCACCCAGAAGCAGTTGTACTGCCGGCGCAGCCGCAACACGCTGCTTGCGGGCGCACCGCTGGCGAGGTTCTGTTCCAGGCGCAGGCCCCAGGGGCGTGGGCGGCTTGGCGGTGCCGGGAGTGGGGCGTCGGTGGCGCTGCCGTCCAGGGATGGAGCCGCTGCCGTGCCGGCATCGGCTTCCCGGGTCGGCGGATCGCGTTGCGGGTACATCGGGACGATGTCCAGCAACGGGCGTTGCACGATCGCCTCCAGCCGGCTCAGCACCTGGTTGGCAGCGGCGTCGGACTGGCCGCTCCACAGGTAGAGGCTGGAGAGCCGATTGACGTCGCGGCTGTCCACCGCCAGTTGCAGCAACGACACCAGTTCGCTCAGCCGGCGCGGGCAGCCGTAGCGATGCAGGCCGGTGTTGCCTTGCGTGCGCGCGGCCGGCGGCGCGCGCGCCGCAGCGCCGACATCTTCGCAGCGGCGGTCGGTGAACATGGTCTGCCCGTCCGCTGTCACGCAGCGACGGATCTCCTGCGCCTGCACGCGCGTGGCCGGGCACAGGCAGAACAGCAGTAACAATGGCAGCAGGAGGCGAGGCATCGGCGCAGCGTAACGGGGCCTGCGTGAGCCGGCGAGCAACGCGCCGGGACCGAAAGAGCTTGCACGGCGTTTGTGCATCACGCGCGCGCTTGCCGGTGATGTGCCCGCATAGAGATGCCCGCCGAGGGCATGGTTTCGAGCGGCTGGCTCAGCGCCCGAGCAGCTGCAGCACCTGCGTGGTCGGTTTGGCCAGGTTGAGCGTGTAGAAGTGCAGGGCCGGCGCGCCGCCGGCGATCAGGCGCTCGCACAAGGCCGCCACGACGTCCGCACCGAAGGCGCGCACCGCATCGGCATCGTCGCCGTAGGACTGCATCTTCTTGCCGATCCAGCGCGGGATCTCGGCACCGCATTGTTCGGAAAAACGCCGCAACTGCGAGAAATTGGAGATCGGCATGATGCCGGGGATGATCGGGATCTCCACGCCCATGCGCTGCACGGCGTCGCGGAAATGAAAGTACGCGTCGGCGTTGTAGAAATACTGGGTGATTGCGGCATCGGCGCCGGCATCCACCTTGGCCTTGAAGTAACGCAGATCGCTCAGCGCGTCGGTCGCCTGCGGATGGGTTTCCGGATAGGCACCGACTTCGATCCGGAACGCATCGCCGTGCTCGGCGCGGATGAAGGCGATCAGGTCCGAGGCGTAACGCAGGTCGCCCGGATGGCCCATGCCCGAAGGCAGGTCGCCGCGCAGCGCGACGATGCGGGTACAGCCGATCGCGCGATACAGCTTGAGCAGCTCGCGGATCTCCTGGCGGCTGCCGCCGACGCAGGACAGATGCGGGGCGGCTTCGAAACCGTGCTTCTGCTTAAGGTGACGCACCGTCTCGGAGGTATAGCTGAGCGTGGAGCCGCCGGCACCGAAGGTGCACGACACGTACTCGGGCGCGTAGCCCTTCAACCTGGCCGCCGTGCGGTCCAGCTGTGCGCGCTGGTCGTCGGTCTTGGGCGGGTAGAACTCGAAACTGAGATGCGTCATCGCGGCGGGTCCGGCGGATCGTGTCAGCATAATATCGCTTCATCGCGATGAATGCATATTTGGTTGCGGGTGTCCTGCATTCGGTTACCTCGCGTGCTGTCAGCGGAATGACGGCGCGATCTGCGGGGACCTGCAGGCGCTTGCCGCGCGGCGGCGAGCGAAGCCTCGCATCGACTAGGTGAATCGCTTCTGTTGCAGCACTGGTTCCACGCGTAGTGCCGGCCATCGCGTCATTGTCTGCCGTGAGTTGTGGAGACGGTGGTTGCGCCGCGCCTGCGTGCCATGTCGCGACCGGGCTTGCGCCGGACGTTGACGCAGGCAGCTCTACACTGGGCGCACTTTCTACGGAGTGCTGCGCATGAGCGATACCACGATGACTGCAATCGCCATCCGCGATGGCAAGGGCGATGCGGATGCACTGTACGCCAGCGAAATGCCGCGCCCGCGTCCCGCGCCGGGGCAGGTGCTGATCCGCGTGCATGCGGCCGGGATCAATCGTCCCGATCTGTTGCAGCGTGCCGGCCACTATCCGCCGCCGCCCGGTGCGCCGCAGACGCTTGGGCTGGAAATCGCCGGCGAGATCGTGGAGGCGGCCGGTCGCTGGAAGGTCGGCGATCGGGTGTGTGCACTGCTGGGCGGTGGCGGTTACGCACAGTACGCAGCGGTCGACGCGCGGCATGTGTTGCCGATTCCGCCGGGCATGGATCTGGTGCACGCTGCGGCACTGCCGGAAACCATTTTCACCGCCTACACCAACCTGTTCGAGCATGGCCGGCTGGCGGCTGGCGAGTGGTTGTTGCTGCATGGCGCCACCTCCGGGATCGGTGTCACTGCGATTCAAATGGCCAAGGCCGCCGGTGCGCATGTGCTGGCGACCGCGCGTTCGGCGGGCAAGGCAGCGCAGGCGCGCGAACTGGGCGCCGATGTGGCGATCGATTCCACCACCGAATCGTTTGTCGCCGTGGCCAAAGCGCACGGTGGGGTGGATGTGTCGCTGGACATGGTGGGCGCTGCGGTGTTCGCCGACACCCTGGAGGCGCTCAACCCACGCGGGCGCATCGTCTACATCGCCTCGCAGGCCGGCTCGACCATCGAGGTGCCGATCCCGCTGCTGATGCGCAAGCAGGCCATCCTCACCGGCTCGACGCTGCGCCCGCGCAGTGCCGACGAAAAGGCGCGTCTGGCGGCGGAAGTGGAGCGCGTGGTGTGGCCGTGGATCGCGCAGGGCAAGCAGCGCGTGCTGCTCGACAAGCGCTTCCCGCTCAACGAAGCCGCTGCAGCGCATCGCTATCTGGAGCAGGGCAGCCACCTGGGCAAGGTCGTGCTGGAAATGTGACTGCGCCTGGTGGCCTGCCCGGTATGCGCGTGCGTGTCAGGGAGATGCGCTGCGCATCCTCGTTAAACGCCGAACAACTTCGCACTGCGCAGAGTGAATGGTCATACCTGGTCGTAACAATCGGCAGCAGGTGTACTCACTCTCGACAGCGAAGGAATCAAATGACGCGGACCTCTTTGGGCATTGCGTTGCTGGCATCCACCGTGACGGTATGCAGCGCGGGCACCGCGTCTGCGGCAACGTCGGAGCTGCCTGTCTCCAGTCGGTTGCCAGCGGTCAGCGCCAGTGTGCCGATGGCCCCCGAGCGCATCCTGCAGGTCAGTCTCGTGCTCAAGCCGCGCACGGATGCAGCCGCGCAGCACGCAGCGATCGAGCAATGGCTGATGCGCGATGCGGCCGACCCGCTACTGCGTGGCACGCTGGACAAAAGCGCCGCGGCTGCCACCGACGACATCGTCCAGGTCAAGGACTATCTGCGCAGGTACGGCATCACCGATGTGCAGGTCGTATCCGACGGTCGCGTGTTGCAGGCCAGCGGCACGGCGGCGGCGTTGCAGTCGGCATTCGCGGTGACGCTGCGTACTGGCAGCATCGATGGGCGTGCGGTGTACTTCACTCAGAATGCGATCGCGCTTCCTGCCGCATTGCGGCCCATCGTGCAGGGTGTGGTGGGGTTGGATAACCGCAGTGCTGCCAGATTGACCCCCCGCTCGATGGTGCCCGCCGATGCGCGTGTCGTTGTCGATCAGGGACTGCACACAAACGCGGTCGTTGTACGCAGCACAAGCGCCTCGGAAGTGGTGCGGCACAGCGTGGAAGAGCTCGGTAGCGCCTATGGCGCGAATGCGCTTGCACCTGCCAGCAGCGTCGTCGGTGCCATTATCGCGTCCGGCAATCTGGAAAACACGCTGCTACGTCTGCAGCACTTCCAAACGCTGCACGGCCTGCATACGCCGGTCAAGGTAGTGACCGTGGGCGACCCGGCAGCGCCGGGCTTCCGCTCAAGTGCGGATAGCAAGACCAACGAAAGCGAGTGGGACATGGACACGCAGCTGCTGGTCGGCAGTGCCGGCGGACTGAAGCAGTTGATCATCTACAACATCCCGGACCTTTCGTGGAAAAGCATGGCCGATGGCCTGGCGCGTGCCGCCGACGACAACCTGGCGCGTGTAGTCAGCATGTCGATCTATGCGTCCGAAACCGAAGTGAACGACACCATCTTCCAGGCAATCGATGCCAGCGTGTCCAAGGCGGTCAAACAGGGACAGAACATCCTGATCTGCAGCGGCGACGATGGGATCTATCAACCATTGAGCGCGCGTGCGCGTGCGCCTTACTACGACAGCCTGCAAGGTCATCAGGACCAGCGCCAGGTCGCGTTTCCCGCCTCAGACCCATATGCAATCGCGGTCGGCGCCACAGAACTGCAGACCAAGACCGGTAGCGCAGGCACCTATGCAGCGGAGCGCGTGTGGAATGCCGGAGTGGGCCGCCAGATCAGCCAGGGCGGCTTGAGCAGGGGCGCCGACGCGCCGCAGTGGCAGAAGACCGCGATCGCAGCGCAGGTGAGTTCCGGACGCCGCGCGGTGCCGGACGTCAGTTTCAACGGGGCTTTTTCCAGCAGCGCGGAGATCCTGTTGACCGATGCGCAAGGCCGGGAGTTTCTTGGATACGTCTGGGGCACCAGCGCTGCCACGCCGACCTTCGCCGGCTATGTCGCCCGGCTGCTGCAATCGCATCCGAATCTGGGCTTCATCGGCCCGCAGATCTATCGCTACGCAAGTCAGCGCGGTGATGCGCAGCGCAAACATGATGTGCTGGCCGGAACCAATGGCCTGTATGGCGATGGGTATGTGGCCGCAAGCGGCTGGGACTTTACGTCGGGTTGGGGCAGCCTGGATATCGCCGATTTCGACCGTTTTCTGGCGCACGCCTCACCCTGATCCTGCGCCGCTGCCGTGCAGTGCGGCGCCGAGACGATCGGCGCCGCTCCGCATGCAAAAGATGCCAGCAGTCACAGCGTGGTGTCGACCACCGCTTCGATGTGGTGCCCGTCGGGGTCGATGACGAACGCGGCGTAGTAATCGTCGCCGTAATCCGGCCGCAGACCGGGCGCGCCGTTGCAGCTGCCGCCATGCTGTAGCGCGGCCAGATGAAAGGCGTTAACCGCGCTGGCGTTCGCTGCGGCGAATGCCAGATGGAAGCCGGCACCCGGCGCACACTGCGTTACCTGGCGCTGCTTCAACGCCAGGCTGTCTTCGCCGCCGGGCCCGGCCGTAGCCGACCGCCTGATCGAGCGTGCCCGGCTCCAGATCGGACCACACCCGCATATAGCCGAGCGCCCCGAGCACGGCGTCGTAAAAGGCCGCCGATGCTTCGATCGTGCCAACGCCCAGCGAAACGTGATGCAACATCGAGGCAATCCTTCAGTGACGATGGCACGGTGGTGTGCCGCGGCGATCGTGGTCTCCGCAGGCGCTTGCGTCAATTGGCGGGTCAGCAAGTGTCGCCATGTCGCATCTGCTTTCTGATCCAACGCTGTGTCCCGCCTGGTGAAGGCCGCGACCAGCGCATTCGCAATGCTGCGGCCGCAACGATGCGGCAATGGACGTCCCAGTAAGGCCACCCGCTGCGCAGGTATAGCAAAACAAGCAGGAGCGATGTCTCGCAGCGAGCCGCACCCTGACCGTACACTGCGTCCTCGCGTGCAGGGCTGCGGAGCTGCATTGCGCCATTGCCGCGTCGGCCCTGCGTACTCGCTTGCTTCCTGCAATCGAAGCGGCGCCGTCACTTCCACATCAGCACGAAGGTTTCGATGAAGCATCCAGACGCATTGCGCATTGCCCTTGTCGGTATCGGCAAGATCGCCCGCGACCAGCACGTGCCCACCATCGCCGCGCGTGCCGATGTGCAGCTGGTGGCCACCGTGAGCCGGCATGGCACGGTCGATGGAGTGCCGGCCTATCACAGCCTGGAAGAGGCCTTCGCGGCGCATCCGCAGATTGAAGCGGTGGCGCTGTGCACGCCACCGGTCGGGCGGCACGCGCAGGCACAGGCAGCGCTGGCCGCCGGGCGCCATGTGTTTCTGGAAAAACCCCCGGCCGCCACCCTGGCCGAGATCGACGATCTGCGCGCGTTGGCGCAGCGTGCGCAACGCAGCCTGTTCACCAGCTGGCATTCGCGGTGTGCCGCTGCTGTGGAGCCTGCGCGGGCGTGGCTGGCCGACAAGCAGATCCTGCGTGCGCATATCACCTGGAAGGAGGACATTCGCCATTGGCACCCGGGCCAGGACTGGATCCTGGAGCCGGGCGGCATGGGCGTGTTCGACCCCGGCATCAATGCGCTGTCCATCA
Source organism: Xanthomonas arboricola pv. juglandis (assembly GCF_001013475.1). Classification (GTDB taxonomy): domain Bacteria; phylum Pseudomonadota; class Gammaproteobacteria; order Xanthomonadales; family Xanthomonadaceae; genus Xanthomonas; species Xanthomonas arboricola. Next base: position 1,149,820 of record NZ_JZEF01000002.1, read on the forward strand.
TCACGCATCTGTTGCCGCGCCCCTTCGCGCTGCGCGAAGCAGAGTTGCACATGCCGGAAAATCGTCAGGCACCGCTGTACGCCAGGCTCGGCTTTGTCGATACCGCAGAGGTGCCGGTGACGGCGGAGCTGGATTTTCTGCAGACCGGCCATCAGCGCTGGGATATCGAAGTGGACACCACCGATGGCCTGCTCATGCTCAGCGAGGGCGGGGCCAGGCTCAGTATCGATGGCCAGCCGCAGCCAGTGGAGGCCGCCGGCGAGTACGACGGCTTGTACCGGCGTTTCGTGCAGCTGGTGCGCGCCGGCGAATCGGAGGTGGATGTCACCCCGTTCGTGCATGTGGCCGATGCGTTCATGCTCGGCGCGCGCAAGGTCACCGCGCCATTTGCCTGGTAGCCGGTCGCACCATCCAACGTGTTGCAGCATCCACAACACCGGCGATAAGCCGGTGTTTTCCTGTGTCAAAGGCCGGGCGTCTTTGCGCTCGGGCTCCAGCCACGCAGCGGACGCCTCGTGCTGGCCCGACAGCTCAGCGGCGCCACATGCGTGCGCCGCGCGCCGGCAGCGTGAAAGTATAGGAGCCGCTGGAAATGCGCACCACGCTGCCCGAGCCCAGTGCATCCACATAATCCGCATTCCAGTACAGCACGCTGCCATTCATCGCCACGGTGCTGGTGACCGGATTACCGCACTTGTTGATGCCGACGATGCCCAGGCTGCCGCGCCGGAACAGCACATGGCAGGAGCTGGACGACAGCACCTGCATGTCGCTGCCTTGCACGCCGTTGTGGAAGCCGATCATGCGGCGCAGGTCGTCGCGCAGATAGGCGTTGACCCAGCGGTTGTCGCCGCTTTCGTTGTTGTCGGTGTAGACCATCGGCATGCCGCCGTTGCGGCCGATCAGATACGCGTATGCCAGCGTCTCGTCGACGGGGTCGAGGATGGCGTAGCGGAAGCCGGCATTGTTGGGGATGTCGTGGGTGACGGCGAAGGTCAACGCGCGATTGCCCGGCAAGGCCTGTCCGGTGGAGGCGGGATCCACCAGCTGCTGCAGGCTGGCGCCAATGGCGAATGCATTGCGCACCGCGTTGAACAACGGGAAATCGTAGGCCGCATGCGGCGTGGACTGCAGGTACGGCGCCAGGAACTGGTCGTAATCGCCATTGCCGCTGCCGCCGCCGGTGATCACTTCGCCGAACACGTACACGCCGGAACGAATGCCCGCATCGAAGACCCGATTGAGATGGTCAAAGCTCATGTGCTTGGCCGCATCGACACGGAAGCCGGTCACACCCAGGGCCTTCAGCGCTTGCAGATAGGCGCGCTGCTGCTGCACCACCCAATCGTTGCCGACCAGGTCGGGCAGGCCCGGATCGCTGCCGCCACCGCAGATGCGATAGGTGCGCACCTGGTAGGCGTCGTTGTAGTTGGTGATGCACTGGGCCGGACCGAAATCGCTGGCGCTCAGGAAATTCGATTGCAAGGTGCCGAACAGGCGCAAGGTGTCATAGCGGCCTGGATTTGCAGCGTATTGCGCGAGCACGGCGCTGCCGGGGTAGTTGAGATCCGAGCGTGTCGCGGCCTCGTTGGCCATGTGGTTGAGCACCACATCGGCATAGGTTTCCACACCGTTGTTGGCCAGCGCCTGCACCATGCGCGAGAACGCGGCGGTGTCGCCCAGCGGGCCATCGATCACGCGCAGATCCTGCGGCTGGTAGCGCGCCCACCATGCGCTGCCTTGCGAGCGATAGGCGGGAGCGACCAACACCTTGCGGTAGCCGGCGTCGGCAATCTGCTTGGCGCGTGCTTCCACGGTGGCATACGGCCAATTGAAGGCGTGCAGGATCACATCGGCCTGCACATTGGCGGTGGTCAGCAACAGCACCAGCGCGGCAAGCAGCAGCCGCGAGCTGCGTTGAAGCCGTGAGGGTGAGGGTGGGGATGGAGTGTGCGTATCGCGCATCGGATGGATCTCCAGTCGGTAAGCGCGAGCACACGCATGCTGTGCGATGCCCGCATCAAGGCCTCCGGCCCCTGTTCCGGAAAGCGCGCGCACGGCGTGCAGCGCGCGGTGATGCTAAGCGTGCATCGCGGCGCAACATCGCTGTTGTGCATACGTATTCAATGCGAGTACCTGCAAAAATCCCGATGCAGGTCGCGCTTTGCGCGGTGCCGGTGGATCGCGGTACCGCGGTACGGCGCGGTGCTGCAGCCGGCGCGGGCTTGGGCAGTCAGGCTGGGTGGCGCGGGGCGCGGTAAACTGGGCGCACATTCACCGGTTCCCCTCCCATGCGCAATCCGCTGCAAGAACAACTGCTCAAGGCCGGCCTGGTCAAGAAGGCCCAGGTGGACAAGGTCGCGCGTGAGCAGAACAAGCAGCGTCATGCCAAGGGCGCGGCCGTGGCACCGACCGAGGTCGATAAGGTGGACGCGGCGCGGCTACAGGCCGAGCGCGCCGAACGCGATCGCGCGCTGGCCGAGGAACGCAAGCTGCAGCTGCGGCGGCAGGAAGTGCTGGCCCAGGTCCGGCAGATCGTGGAGACCAACAAGGTCAAGCGCGATGGCGAGATCGACTACCGCTTCAACGACGGCCGCGTCATCCGCAGCGTGCTGGTCAATCCCACGCTGCGCAGCCAGTTGGCCAGCGGGGCGCTGGTGATCGTGCGGCATGGCGATGGCTTCGAGCTGATTCCGCGCGCGGCCGCCGACAAGGTCTACAGCCGCGATGCGGACACTGTGGTGCTGGATCATGGCCGTAGCAGCGCCCCGGCACCGACAGACAGCGACGATGACTATTACAGCCAGTTCAAGGTGCCGGATGATCTGATCTGGTAAGTGGCCGCGTGCAAGGCTGCACGCTACCCTGGCGGTCTTTGCCGCCTCCAACACTGCCATGTCGATCGTTCTAACGCAGTTCGCCCGTACCCGCCTGTTCCCGCGCGGTGGTCGCGGCAACGCCATCCAGGACTGCACACCCGAGCAGTTCATCCAGCGGCTCAATGACGAAGCGCCGGTACGCGTGATCGAAGGCTATGCGCCGTTCTGTCGGTTGCACGTGCACCGCAACTGGACCTCGACCCGCTGCCTTACCGCGCCGATCACCGGCGACAATCGTCACTTGCTGCGTTCCGGCTACGAGGCGCGCAGTACGCAGGAACTGGCCGTGCTGGTGCGTTGGTTCGAAGGTGTCGAGCCACCGGTGGCCGCATATCTGCTGCCTATCCTCTACAGCCGCGATCAGTTGGCCAAGGAAGGCACACCCATCGATGCAGACTGGGGTGTGGTCGGTTGTCTCTACACCGCACAGCCGGACGAAATTCCGATGGCACCGATCACCATGTTGCGCAATGCCTTGGGCGTGGAGGAGGGCGGCTCGGGCACGCCGCTGGACCGCGATGCGTATCGGCGTAGCGTCGCGTTCTGGGAACGCAATGCCAATTGGCGTGGGTGAGCGTGTCGCTCCGACGCGCGTTCTTGTCCGCCAATTAAATCGCGCGTGATGCGTGTATTTTCCACATCCATCCTGACTGCCAGTGCCGCGACGTACGCCGTGGATGCGTGCTAGGTTGCCGCCCTGCATGTAATGGATTGGAGAATCGCCATGTCGTTACAAGTGCTTGGTGCTGGCCTGGGCAGAACTGGGACGCTGTCGCTGAAGTTCGCGCTGGAACATTTGGGATTTGGACCCTGTTATCACGCCACGGAGGTCGCCGCGAACATGCGGACGGCGCTGCCGCTGTGGAATGCTGCCGAAAGCGGTGCTGCAGACTGGTCGGCCATCTTCGGCGGCTACCGTTCGAGCACCGACCATCCTGGTTGCTATTACTGGCGGCAATTGATTGAGGTATATCCGCAGGCCAAGGTCGTCTTGACGGTGCGCGATCCCGACAGCTGGTTCGAGTCGGTGACCCAGACCATCCTGATGCCGGGCAGAAAGAGCACCTTCGTCGGCCCCGAAGGCGATACATTCAGTACGTTTCTGAAACAGCAGATGGGTGGGCGCAGTCAGGACCGCGCCTTCATGGTCGACTACTTCAATCGCTGGAATCAGGCAGTGATCGACACGGTGCCAGCCGATCGGCTGCTGGTGTTCTCGTCTCGGCAAGGCTGGGCGCCACTGTGCAGCTTCCTCGGAGTGCCGGTGCCGGACAAGCCATACCCACATTTGCACGCACGGCCGCGGCTGCGTTGGTTTACGCGCGGCTTGCGTCTGCCGAATGACGTTGCCGCACGCGAGCGGCATGTGCGCGAATATCTGCAGTGCCTGCGCGAAGATTTGTTCGGATAAACGCACATTGCACTTCTTATTTTGCGACGCATGCCTGGCAATTTGATTTTTAAAATAAAGTATCAGCCATAATGTTGATTCGGTCATATGATTATTGCTAGCCTGAATGAGGCGAATGTCAGAATTCGCCATTTCTGAAACTTCCAGAAGAGGTGTGCGTGATGAAAATTGTCAAAACCATGCTGTCACTCGTGTTTTCGAAGATTCTAAAAATGTTCGGTCCGCGCAAGGTGGCGTATATCTATACGCAGTAACTGTCATGCCATGGCGGGCTTGGCCGGATGGCCCGCAAGCACGCGCATCGTCGGCGACGGCGCTGCGCGCTGCGCAGGTCAACGGTGGCCTGCAAGTACAGTGTGCGGATGTGCAGCGGTGCGTTACGTATTGCTGGGCCTTGGGGCAAGGCGCGCCATGCGGATCAAGCGGCTGCGAGGTGTTCACGCGTGCACTTCGATGAGCCCGATGCGATGACAACCGACAGGACGCCGATGTGGGCATGCCCTCCAAGCAGCGCGAATATCCCAATCGCTTTTTCGACTCTACAGTCTGGAACGACTTCGCCTTTCGTGACGACGATGTCGTCATCGCCAGCTATGCCAAGGCAGGAACGACCTGGGTGCAGCAGATCGTCGCGCAGCTGATCTTCGGCGGCGCCGAGGAGATCGAGGTCTCGCGGCTGTCGCCCTGGTTCGACTCGGTGTATCCGGACAAGGCTACCAAGCAGCGACTGCTCGCCGAGCAGCGCCATCGCCGCTTCGTGAAAACGCATCTGCCCGCCGATGCGCTGGTGTTGTCCGAACGTGCCCGCTATCTCTACGTTGGCCGCGATGCGCGCGACATCGTGTGGAGCCTGTACGACCACCAGCAGGCGGTTAGCGCGGATGCGCAGGCGCGTCTGGATGCTGAGCCGTCCAGCAACGGTAAATTGAAGGTCATGCCGCCGCCCATGTGCTCGGTCGAGGACTATTTCCAGACCTGGATGCGCGCGGATGGTGCGCCGCTGTGGCCGTTCTGGGAGGGCGTGCGTTCCTGGTGGGTGTTGCGCGATTACGACAACGTGCTGCTGGTGCATTACGCCGCGTTGCTGCACGACTTGCCCGCGCAAGTACGGCGCATTGCCGCATTCCTTGAGATCCCGCTGGATGCTCAATGTTGCGAGCGCGTGCTGGCGCACTGCAGCCTCGACTACATGCGCGCGCATGCGGCGCGCTACGTTCCACAGGGTGCCGGTTTCTGGCGCGACGGTGGCCAAGCCTTCTTCAATCAAGGTCTCAACGGGCGGTGGCGTGACCGACTGGCGCCGGCAGTCGATGCGGCGTATCGGCAGCGTGTTGTCGCCGAGCTTGGCGCCGAGTGCGCGCATTGGCTCGCCACCGGCGATGTTTCGTCGGCGGCACACGCGACGACCGGGATGGTTGCGTAGGGTGGCTCGCGAGTCTTTCGTGGAGAGCGGTATGGATGCATCGTCAGCGCACGCGTACGATCGGGTGTCGCAGTACTACGATCGCCTGAGGGACCACTGGGCCGCTGCCAGTGCAGCGCAGTGCGTGCAGGCCCTGGCAGCACTGGTCGGCAGTGGTACGGCGCTCGAGTTGGGGGTCGGCACCGGCAGCATTGCGCTGCCGCTGGCGGCTGGCGGCGTGGCAGTCTGCGGCATCGACAACTCGCCTGGCATGTTGGACATGCTACGTGCCAAGCCCGGTGCCGAGCGACTGACCCTGGTCTGCGCCGATTTCGTCGATGTCCCGGTCGCCGGGCCGTTCGACCTGATCTATTCGGTGTATTCGCTCGGCTATCTGTTGACGCAGGACGAGCAGTTGCGTTGCCTGCGCGCAGTGCGCGAGCGCCTGGCAACGTCCGGCGTGTTCGTCCTGCAGACGATGGTGCCGCAGGCGGAGACGTTGCTGGCGGACGGCAAGGTGAGGCCGTTGGAGGTGCCGCCTCTAGACGAGGGCGACGTGCCGGTGATACTGATGTGCTCCAGCGCCGATCCGGCCCTGCAGCTGATCCAGCAGCGCATCGTGATGATCGGGGAGTCGGCCACCCGCACCTTCAACGATCGCTATCGTTACGTCTGGCCTTCCGAGCTGGATCTGATGGCACGGATCGCCGGCTTGCGCTTGCGAGCCAGATGGGGCGATTGGAGCGGGCAGCCCTATACCGCGCGCAGCCGTAGCCAGATATCCCTGTATGCACCTGCCGCCATGGATGCGGACGAGGCGAACGTACGCGGCTAACGTTGCCGTCGGCGAAGATCGGCCAACGGCGGCTGCAGCAAGTGCCATCGTGTTGGTGGCCTTGGCGCTGCGCGGTTTGCCACTTTCGGCCGACCACAGCAAGCGACGACGCACAGCGCGACGCATGCGCGGATTCAGCTTCGACGCCGCGCTGATCGTGTCCTTGATGCACAACGGGCGCCTTGCGGCGCCCGTTGATTCACCATATCGAGGACGGGCGACGTGCGCCCATGTCTCAGTAGCGGTAATGATCCGGCTTGTACGGGCCGGCCACGTCCACGCCGAGGTAGTCGGCCTGGTCCTTGGTCAGGGTGGTCAGCTTGACGCCGATCTTTTCCAGGTGCAGACGTGCCACTTCTTCGTCCAGGTGCTTGGGCAGGATGTAGACCTTCTTCTCGTAGCTGTCGCGCTTTTCCCACAGGTCGATCTGCGCCAGGGTCTGGTTGGCGAACGAGTTGGACATCACGAAGCTCGGGTGGCCGGTGGCGCAGCCCAGGTTGACCAGGCGGCCGTCGGCCAGCAGGAAGATCGCATTGCCGTTGCCGAACACGTACTTGTCGACCTGCGGCTTGATGTTGATCTTTTCCACGCCCTTGAGTGCATTCAGCGCATCGACCTGGATCTCGTTGTCGAAGTGGCCGATGTTGCAGACGATGGCCTGGTCCTTCATCGCCTGCAGGTGCTCGACGGTGATGATGTCCTTGTTGCCGGTGGTGGTGACGTAGATGTCGCCGCGGCCCAGGGTGGATTCGATGGTGTTGACCTCGAAGCCTTCCATCGACGCCTGCAGGGCGCAGATCGGGTCGATCTCGGTGACGATCACGCGGGCACCGTAGGCACGCAGCGAGGCGGCGCTGCCCTTGCCGACGTCGCCGTAGCCGCAGACCACCGCGACCTTGCCGGCCAGCATCACGTCCATGGCGCGCTTGAGGCCATCGGCCAGCGACTCGCGGCAGCCGTACAGGTTGTCGAACTTGCTCTTGGTGACCGAGTCGTTGACGTTGATGGCCGGGATCAACAGCTTGCCGGCTTCGGCGATCTGGTACAGGCGGTGCACGCCGGTGGTGGTCTCTTCGGAGACGCCCTTCCAGTCCTTGACCACGCGGGTCCAGTAACCCGGACGCTCGACGGCCACGCGCTTGAGCAGCGCCTTGATCACGCCTTCCTCGTGCGAGGAGGCCGGCTCGTCGACCCAGGTGCTGCCGTTTTCGAGCTCATAGCCCTTGTGGATCAGCAGGGTGACGTCGCCGCCGTCGTCCACCACCAGCTCCGGGCCGGTCTGGGTGCCGTCGGGCAGGGTGAAGGTCAGCGCGTCCAGGGTGCAATCCCAGTACTCTTCCAGCGTCTCGCCCTTCCAGGCGAACACCGGCGTGCCGGAGGCGGCGATCGCGGCGGCCGCGTGGTCCTGGGTGGAGAAGATGTTGCACGAGGCCCAGCGTACGTTGGCGCCGATGTCCTTGAGCGTTTCGATCAGCACTGCGGTCTGGATGGTCATGTGTAGCGAGCCGGTGATGCGTACATCCTTCAGCGGCTTGGTCTGCGCATGCTTGCGGCGGATCGACATCAGGCCCGGCATCTCGTGCTCGGCGATGTCCAGCTCCTTGCGGCCCCAATCGGCCAGGGAGAGGTCGGCGATCTTGTAATCGGTATGTGGGGCGATTTTCGTGACAGCGTTCATGCAATAGCTCCGGTAAGCAGACCAATGTCTGCAATGCGGGGCGCCGTTGAACGATGAATGCTTGTCGAGCCTGGCCGTATTTCCTGCACTTTTCGTGCAGTCGGCGGATCAGTCCGCCATACCGGTCGCAGCGCCCCTCGACGAGAGCGTTGATTATATCGGCAGCACCCCCCTCCGGCATGAATTGGCCGGCTTGAAGTGGTACGCGCCCCAACCAACGGCAGGGGAGCGGGGGAGCGTGTGGCTGCTATGGTCCGGAGTCGATCGACACTGGGGATGGACAATGCAGGTGACACCCGATGCACGGCACGGCAGGCGGCAGCAGCGATGGGCCCTGGCAGGCGTACTGGCGCTGAGCGCACCACTGGCTGCGGCCGCAGCCGTCGCGTCGGCTGGCCCGCCTGCCGCTGCGGCAAGCACTGGCTACCAACTGCCCTCCAAGGCGCTGCAGGCAGTGGTGGATGCCCCGCGCGCGCCGCTGCTGCACCTGTCGCCCAAACGCGACTTGGGCGCGATGATGCAGTTGCCGGCGTTGCCGGACATCGCCGAGGTGGCCCAGCCCGAACTCAAGCTGGCCGGTCTGCGCATCCATCCCAAAACCTTTGCCAGCAGCCGGTTCTCCTTTGCCGACAAGCTGTGGCTGCTGTCGGTGGCCGACGGCAGCGAACGGCAGATCGCCGGGCTGCCGTCACCACTGTCGCTGGCCACGTTGAGCTGGTCGCCGGATCAGCGCTACCTGGCGTTCCGCCGCGAGGACGCGGCCAGCGGTGCCAACGAGCTGTGGCTGGTGGACGTGGCGGCCGGGCAGGCGCGGCGTCTGGTGGCCGGTTTGAACACCAGCGTCAACGACGATCTGCGCTGGTTGCCCGATGGCAGCGGCCTGCTGCTGCAGCAGCAAGTGGCCGGGCAGGGCGCGCCGCCCACCCGCGATGCGGTGCCGGACGGCCCGGCGATCCAGCAGACCAGCGCCGCTGCCGGCGTGCGTTCGCTGCCGACCTATCAGGACCTGCTGCGCAACGAGGCCGATGCGCGCGTGTTCGAGTATTACGCCACCGGCCAGCCAGTCATCGTCAGCATGAGCGGGCAGGTGCGCCCGATCGCCACGCCCGGCATCTATCTCAATCTGTCGGTGTCGCCGGATGGCCGTTACATCCTGAGCGAACGCAGCGAACGGCCATTCTCGTATCTGGTGCCGGTGGACAACTTCGCACGCCGTATCGAGGTGCTGGACCTGCAGGGCAAGCTGGTGCGACAGATCGCCAAGCTGCCATTGGTGGAAGGCCTGCCAACCGGCAATGACGCCGTGCCCACCGGCGTGCGCGACATCGCCTGGCGCGTCGATGCGCCGGCCACGCTGGTCTGGGCCGAGGCGCAGGACGGCGGCGACCCGGCACGCGAGAGCAAGATCCGTGATGCGGTGCTGATGCAGGCTGCGCCATTTACGCGTGCGCCGGTCACGCTGGCGCAACTGGGCAGCCGCTTCGAAGGCATCCAGTGGGGCCGCGGCGATCTGGCCATCCTCAGTGAAAGCTGGTGGAAGACCCGCCGCACCAAGCAGTGGCGCATTGCACCGGACCAGCCGCAGCGCGTGCCCGAACTGCTGTGGGACCGCTCCTCGCAGGACCGCTACAACGATCCCGGCACGCCGGCGACCGTGGCCGACGGCAAGGGCCGCACGCTGCTGCAGACCGGCGCCGATGGCAACAGCCTGTTCCTGCTCGGCAAGGGCGCCTCGCCGGAAGGCGACCGCCCGTTCGTGGATCGCTTCGATCTGCAGAGCAGGCGCGCCACGCGCCTGTTCCATTCGCAGGCGCCGAGCTATTCCGCACCGCTGGCATTGCTGGATGCGCAAGGAACGCAGTTGCTGCTCAGCCGTGAATCGCCCGAGGAGCCGGCCAACTATGTCGTGCAGGCATTGGGCGATGCAGCGCCTGCGCCGCGTGCGTTGACGCATTTCGCCCATCCGCTGCCGCAGTTGCGTGGCGTGCAGAAGGAGCAGATCCGCTACAAGCGCGCCGATGGCGTGGACCTCACCGCCACGCTGCTGCTGCCGCCCGGTTACGACCCCAAGCGCGACGGCCCGAGGCCGCTGCTGATGTGGGCCTATCCGGGCGAGTTCAAGAGTGCCGACACCGCCAGCCAGGTCACCGACTCGCCCTATCGCTTCAACGCGATCAGCTACTGGGGGCCGCAGGCGTTTCTGGCGATCGGCTATGTGGTGCTCAACAACCCGACCATGCCGATCGTCGGCGAAGGCGATGCCGAGCCCAACGACACCTATGTGCCGCAGCTGGTCGCCGATGCGCAGGCCGCGGTGGACGAAGTGGTGCGGCGCGGGGTCACTGACCGCGAGCACATCGCCATCGGCGGGCACTCCTACGGCGCCTTCATGACCGCCAACCTGCTCGCGCACACGCGGCTGTTCAAGGCCGGCATCGCGCGCAGCGGTGCCTATAACCGCACGCTCACCCCGTTCGGGTTCCAGGCCGAGGAGCGCAACTACTGGCAGGCGCAATCGGTGTATCAGGCGATGTCGCCGTTCAACTACGCCGACAAGATCAAGGATCCGCTGCTGTTGATCCACGGTCAGGACGACAACAACACCGGCACCTTCCCGATACAGAGCGAGCGCATGTTCGCCGCGATCAAGGGCCTGGGCGGCAACGCGCGGCTGGTGCTGCTGCCCAACGAATCGCATGCGTACCGCGCGCGGCAGTCGATCCTGCAGATGCTGGCCGAGAGCGAACAGTGGTTGAAGACCAATCTCGGCGAGCCGGTGAAGGAGACCGGCGCTACGCGTACGCGGTGATCGATGGTGCGCTGGCACCGGTAGGAGCGCGCTTGCGCGCGATGCGGCTTTATCGATAACGCCTCGTCGCGCCCGGGTGCGCTCCTACGGCGAATGCGTCCGCCTCGCGTCCCGGGAAGATTTGCTGCGCTTTCCACGCGATTGCCGCGATCACCGGTAGGAGCGCACCCGGGCGCGACGCAGCATGACCAGGACAGCCACATCGCGTAGCAGCGGGCCTGCCCGCGATGGGGCATCACCGGGAAAGACCCATCGCGCGCCAGCGCGCTCCTACGAGGTCATGGGCAGGGAGCGCCAGCACACGATGGTTGGTGTTGAAACCGTCGTGCCAGTCGCGATCATCTAATCCTTTTGGGTTAGTCTTCGACGACTTTGCGCTTGAGAGGGTGTGCGTTTCCGATGAACGAGTACCGCAGCAGTCTTGTGTTCGCTACCCCCGATCTTGCCTTGCGCGACGATGTGCGTCGGCTCGGTGCACTGGTCGGTGACCTGCTCGCCGAGCAGGTCTCTGCGGAATTCCTCGATGAGATCGAACGCGTTCGCACCACGGCGATTGCGCGCCGCGAGAGCGATGCCCCGCCATCGACGCTGAGCGAGCAGCTGGCCGGGCGCGAGCCGCGCGAGGCCGAGTCGCTGGTGCGCGCCTTCAGTACCTATTTCCAGGTGGTCAACATCGCCGAGCGCGTGCACCGCATCCGCCGCCGCCGCGAATACCAGTGCAGCGGCACCGACACGCCGCAGCCGGACGGGTTGCACGATGCCTTGCGCCGGCTCAAGGCGCAGGGCGTGACGCTGGACGAACTCAGCGAGTGGTTGCCGCGAATCGACGTGGAGCCGGTGTTCACCGCGCATCCCACCGAAGCGGTGCGCCGCGCGCTGCTGGAAAAAGAGCAGCTGATGGTCGCCAGCCTGGTCGACAACCTGGATGGCATGCGCACGCCCAACGAGCGCGCCACCGACGCGGCGCGCTTCCGCATGGCCTTGACCGCGTCCTGGCAGACCGCCGACTCCTCGCCGGTGCGCCCCACCGTGGAGGACGAGCGCGAGCATGTGGGCTTCTATCTCACCCAGGTGCTGTATCGCGTGGTCCCGGTGATGTACGAAACCCTCGAACACGCCATCGAAGAAACCTACGGCAGCGTGCCGACCCTGCCGCGGTTGCTGCGCTTCGGCACCTGGGTCGGCGGCGACATGGATGGCAACCCCAACGTGGATGCCGTCACCATCGCCGGCACGCTGGATGCGCAACGGCGTGCGGTGCTGGACCGTTATCAGAAGGAACTGTGGCAACTGGCCAGCCTGCTCAGCCAGTCGACCACGCTGGTGGCGGTGAGCCCGGCGTTGAGCGAGCAACTGCAGCGCTACCGCGCGCTGTTGCCGGAGGACGCCGCACGCTCGCGTCCGCGCCACGGCGACATGCCGTACCGGCTGCTCAACGATCTGATGCGCGCGCGCCTGCAGGCCACGCTGGACGATGCCGCGGGTGCCTACACCAGCCCGTCCGAGCTGGAACACGACCTGCAATTGATCCTGGACAGCCTGCAGGCCAACAAGGGCCTGCACGCCGGTTGGTTCGCGGTGCGCCGCCTGTTGTGGCGTGTGCGCACCTTCGGTTTCCACCTGGCGCGGCTGGATGTGCGCCAGGAATCGAGCGTGCATGCACGTGCAGTGGCCGACGCACTCGGCCAGGCGGATTGGGACGAACAGGATGCCAGGCAGCGCGCTGCATTGCTCGGTCCGTATGCAGCCGGAGAGCAGGCATTGCCGCGCGTGGATGACGAAGGCAATGCGCGGCTGGATGCGGTGTTTGCCGCGCTTGCCGATGCGCGCAGCCGCCACGGCGCCGATGCGCTGGGCAGCTACATCATCTCGATGGCGCACAACCGCGCCGACGTGCTCACCGTGCTGGCGCTGGCGCGCCGTGGCGGCCTGGTCGACGACGCCGGCGCAGTGCCGCTGGATATCGTGCCGCTGTTCGAAACCGTGGACGATCTGCGCGGCGGCACCGGCACCGTGCAGGATCTGCTGGCCGACCCTGTCTACCGCCAGCACCTGGCCGCGCGCGGCGATACGCAGATGGTGATGCTCGGGTATTCGGACAGCGGCAAGGACGGCGGCATCACCGCCTCGCGCTGGGGGCTGCAGCGCGCGCAGGTGGAACTGCTCGAAGCTGCCGCCGAGCTGGGCGTGCGGCTGACCTTCTTCCACGGCCGCGGTGGCTCGATCGCACGTGGCGGCGGCAAGACCAGCCGCGCGCTGGATGCCGCGCCGCGCGGCAGTGTCGATGGCCGGCTGCGCGTGACCGAGCAGGGCGAGGTGATCCATCGCAAGTACGGCATCCGTGCCCTGGCGCTGCGCTCGCTGGAACAGATGACCGGCGCGGTGCTGCTGTCCAGCCTGCGTCCGCGTGCGCCCGAGCCGCGCGAGGATCGCTGGCGGCCGGTGATGGACCTGGTCGCCGAACAAAGCACCGTGGCGTATCGCGCGTTCGTTGGCGCGCCGGATTTCATGCAGTACTTCCGCCGCGCCACGCCGATCGACGTGATCGAACGCATGACGCTGGGCTCGCGCCCGTCGCGCCGGCTCGGCCAGGACGCGGCCTTGTCCAACCTGCGCGCGATTCCGTGGGTGTTCGCGTGGAGCCAGGCGCGTGCGGTGATCCCGGGCTGGTACGGCGTGGGCAGCGGCCTGCAGGCGGCGGTGGATGCCGGGCACGAAGACACCTTGCGCGAGATGGCGCAGGACTGGCCGTTCTTCCGCACCTTTCTCGACGACGTGGCGATGGTGCTGTCCAAGGGCGACCTCACCATCGCCGAGCTGTTCTCGCGGCTGTCGGGCGAACTGCACGAGCGGTTCTTCCCGGGCATCGGCGCCGAGCTGGCGCTGACCAAAGGCTGGGTGAAGGCATTGACCGGCCAGCAGTCGCTGCTGCAGCACGACCCGCGGCTGGCCTTGTCGATCCGCCTGCGTAACCCCTACATCGACCCGATCAGCGTGCTGCAGGTGGACCTGCTGCAACGCTGGCGTGCCACCGATGGCGAAGACGACGAGCTGTTGCGCGCGCTGGTCGCCTGCGTCAACGGCGTCTCGCAAGGCGTGCAGAACACCGGCTGATCCGGTTCGGCGCTACGACGATCGGATCAGACGGTCGAATCAGACCGCCCGGTCCGACCGTTGGTCGGAGAGGGTGCGGAATCGGCAAGCGGACTCTGGTGTAACCGGACAAATCTGTCCGATAATGCCGCGATGACGACTTCCCGCCCTGATGCCGCGCTGCGCCGCCGGCAGATACTCGATGCCGCCGACGAAGTGTTCAGCGAACACGGCGTCAATGCCCCGCTGGAGCTGGTGGTCGAGCGTGCCGGCCTTGGCCGCGCCACGCTGTACCGCAATTTCCCTGACCGGCTCGCGCTGATGACCGCGCTGATGACCCGCGGCCTGGACGGCCTGGAGCGGCTGGCCGCCGATCTGGCCGAGCGCCCGGACGGACTGGCCGTGCTGCTGCACGACGTGGCCGAGCACATCGCCCAGTCCGCGCCGCTGGTGGATTTCTGGCGTTCCATCGAACGCGCGCACCCGGCGGTGGAAACTGCCGACCGGCGCGTGGTGAGCATCTTCCTGCCATTCGTGCATCGCGCCCGCGACGCCGGCCTGTGCCGCGCCGATGTCGACGACGAACAGCTGCTGCTGGTGATCGACATGCTGGGCAGCTGCCTGCGCGGCAATGACGAATCCGAACGCAAACGCCTCGCCCATCGTTCGGCCGATCTGTTGATGCACGCATTGGGCATGCAGGTACCGGAAGGCGGCACCCGATGAAACCGGCCACGCGTTCGCGCATCGGGCGCTGGGCGTTGCGGGTGGCGCTGGTGCTGGCAGCGCTCTGGGGCGGGCTGGCGATCTACTTCGCGCTGACCGGCAACGCGTTCGTGCGCGCGGCGTGGGTGGGCTCGTGGTGCGCGATGGCAATCGCGGCGTTGTGGGGCCTGCGCCGTGGCCGCGAGAACTGGGCCTTGGTGGGCATCTTCAGTGCGGCATTTGCGGTGCTGGCGGTGTCGTGGTGGATGATGCAGCCCAGCCAGGACCGCGACTGGGCCGACGATGTCGCCCAGCGCCTGCAGCCCGAGGTGCACGGCAACATCGTCACGCTGCACAACGTGCGCAATTTCGACTGGCATAGTGAAACCGACTACCAGCCGCGCTGGGAAACCCGCCAGTACGATCTGGACCGTTTGGTCAGCGCCGATCTGGCGCTGTCGTACTGGATGGGCCCGGCGATCGCGCACACCCTGGTGTCGTTCGGTTTCGACGACGGCTCGCACGTGGTGTTCTCGCTGGAAATCCGCAAGGAGCGCGACGAGTCGTTCTCGGCATTGGGCGGATTTTTCCGCAGTTTCGAAGAGACCCTGGTAGCCGCCGACGAGCGCGACATCCTGCGCGTGCGCACCAATGTGCGCGGCGAGGACATGTATCTGTATCGGCTGGCGATTCCCAAAGCCGGGCTGCGCCGCATGTTCATGGGCTACGTGGGCCTGGCCAACGACTTGAATCGCGCGCCGGCGTTCTACAACACGCTCACCAGCAACTGCACCACGATCGTGTTCGCGTTGGCGCGGCAATTGCAGCCCACATTGCCGCTGGATCATCGCCTGCTGCTGTCCGGCTACGCCGACGAATACGCCTACGATCACGATGGGCTGATGCCCGGCTACGACTTCGCGACGCTGAAGCAGCGTGGGCATTTCACCGCACGTGCGATCGCCGCCGACAAGGCGGCCGATTTCTCCGAGCGCATCCGCGCCGGCATGCCGCAGGCACCGGCGCCTGGGGCCACCGCGAGCGCACCCCGGTGAAGGCTTGCCTGCGTGGATGTCGTACCTCTGCAGTGCTGGCGGGTGTACTGGCGAGCCTGTGGCTGAGTGGCTGCGCCATGGTCACGGTGCAATCGCACAGCAGCGGCGACTTCATCGCGCGCACGCGTGGCGATGTGCTCAGCACTGGCGCGTTGAGCCAGGCCAGCGGCGAGACGGTGCAGGTGGCCGGTCTGCAACCCAAGGCCTGCCGCAGCGACCCGCTGCCCTGCCTGCAGCAACTCGCCACCGTC
Source organism: Xanthomonas arboricola pv. juglandis (assembly GCF_001013475.1). GTDB lineage: Bacteria > Pseudomonadota > Gammaproteobacteria > Xanthomonadales > Xanthomonadaceae > Xanthomonas > Xanthomonas arboricola. Next base: position 1,165,938 of record NZ_JZEF01000002.1, read on the forward strand.
GCAGGCATCGGCGATGAACGCCGGCTGGCAACGCAGGCCGAGCTATGGACCGCGCATGCGGTTGCGCTGGGCGGGCGCGACCCGACAACCATGAGCGATGCCGCAGTCGACGCCTGGCTGGAGGCCGCGCGGCACGCATACGCGTATCTGTTTTTCACCGATCGGGCGCCCAGTGCGCGTGCGTTCGAAAATCGCCAGACGCAGGTGCGCGACTACTACAACTACGCCGTGCAGCAGGTGATCGAACGCCTGTTCGCACGCGCGCAGCAGACCGGCCAGAGCGAGCGCGAACCGACCAGCATAGGCCGCTGGCAGGTCGGTATCGATATGTCAGCGTATCGGTTGCCGGGCGGCGGCAACACGCCGCGCGCGATCTTCGCCGCCTCGGCATTGCGCTTCGATGGGCTGCGCAGCACATATCGACGCGACGGCTTCGGCGCCGAACTGGTGGCCGAGGTGGACCCACAGGTGGTCGGCGACCCTGCCGGACTGGCCTTGCAACAATCTGCCGCCGCTGTCGCGACACCGGAGCGTCCGCTGCCCACCTTCAGCGAGATGCCGTATGCACCGGCAACGCTGCTGCTGCGCTTCGAGGGCGATACGCTGGATGCGGTGCTGCGCGGTCGTGCCGTCACCGTGGTGCCTTACGATCCGTATCGCCAGAACGAAGTGGTACTGCATGGCCAGCGCGTGCCGCTGGCGGCCAACTTCACTGCCGCGTATGGCCTGTGGTTGGCCAGGTCCGGGTTTGCCGCGCAGTCCCTGCGGTCGATGCTGGGCAGCGCGCGCGGCATCGACCGCCCGCACCTGTATCTGATGCAGCCCTACGACCCGGACCGACGCGTGCTGTTGATGCTGCATGGCCTTGCCAGCAGCCCGGAAGCCTGGGTCAATGTCGCCAACGAAGTGATGGGCGATGAAGCGCTGCGCCAGCGCTACCAGATCTGGCAGGTGTACTACCCCACCAATGCGCCGGTAGCGGTCAACCGCGCCGAAATCCAGGCTCTGGTGGAGCGCAGCCTGCAGCACTTCGATCCATCCGGCACGGCGATCGCATCGCACGACATGGTGTTGATCGGCCACAGCATGGGCGGGGTGATCGGGCGCCTGCTGGTGTCTTCGTCGGGCGAGCGCCTGTGGAATTCCCTGCTGGAAAACTACCGGCTGGACGGCGAGCGCGGCGCACGCGTGCGCGCGAAGTTGTCGCCGTTGCTGCATTTTTCGCCAATGCCGCAGGTCGACCGCGCCATCTTCATCGCCGCGCCGCACCGCGGCACGCCCCTGGCCGAAGGTGGGCTCGGGCGCTTCGTCGGCCGCCTGGTGCGTTTGCCGATCGCCTTGCTGGATCGCTTCGGCGATGTGTTTCAGGATCTGGCCAGCAGCGAGCGGCGCGCGCAGGGCGACGACCCGCGACGCAAGCGGCGCCTGCTGCCGCCGACCAGCATCGACAACCTGCGCGATACCGACCCGTTCGTACGCGCCAGCATGGACCTGCCGATCTCCCCGCAGGTGCATTACCACACCATTGTCGGACGCGAAAAACCGCAGGTGCCGCTGGCCGATTCCGACGATGGCCTGGTGCCGTATCGCAGCGCGCATCTGGACGGTGCCGAGTCCGAGCTGGTGGTGACCTCCTGGCACAGCGTGCAGGAAACCCCGCAGGCGATTCTGGAAATCCGCCGCATCCTGCACGAGCAGCTGCAAGCCGAAGCGGCAGACACAAACCAGGCGCAGGCCGCGCGTCCGGCTGGGGCGCCGGCGACGTTCTGAGTGCGCTGCACCATCAGTGGAAGGCGTGGCTGCTAGTCACGCACCGCGGGGTGTGGAGTTTGCCGCTGCCAATGCGCGCCATTTTCCAGTTCCCGGCGTTGCGATTGCTCACGACTGGGCCGGCCAACCTGGGCAACGCGCGGTCATCCGGTGGGTGCGACGACGCGCAGGAGCCGGAGTACACGAGCATGCCGATCCCGGCACCGACCGCACTGCCTGACGGTCGCGCAGTCGTCGCGTCGGCCGCGTTTAGCGCGTTGTTTACCTGGCCCGTGCTATCAGGCGGTTCTCGAACACGCTCGAACCAGGGAAGACGCAATGCGCAAGACGCTGTCGGCAGTGATCTGGGTGCCCTTGCTGCTGGCCGGTTGCGGCCGCGGCGAAGGTCAACGCGAGCCAGCCGACCCTGCGGGCGCCACGCCCCCGGCAGCGCAGACCGCAGCGCCTCCGTCCGCATCGCCACCGGTCGCCGATGAAGCGGTGCCCGAGTTCCCGGCCATCCCGTCGATCGTGGTGCCGGAGATTGCCGGCGTGACCCCGGCGCAGCGCGCACTGGAGGCCTCGCTGCAGGACATTCTCGACCCGATCGAAGGCGTCAGCGTGACGCCGGCACGCTGCGGCGATGGCGGCAGCCTGATCAACGACGCCGGCATCACCAGTGTCGATGCCAACGGCAATCTGCTGCGCAACGGCGACGGCGGGCTGTTCGACCTCAAGGCCGATGGCAGCGGTACCGCCAACTTCGACGGCGGCCTGATCCGCGTCAATGCCGACGGCAGCGGCACCATCAATGCCAGCGGCGCCGGTGGCGACGACGCGATCGTCCAGGTCCAGGCCAGCGGTGCCGGTACCTACAACGGCCCGGCCGGCCTGATCAGTCTGGATGGCAAGGGGGCAGGCACCTGGAACAGCGACAAGAGCGGCTTGGTCGACAACCACGGCGATGGCAGCGGTACCTGGAACGGCCCGCGCGGTCTGATCACCATCAACGCCGACGGCTCGGGAACCTGGAACGGCCCGGACGGGCTGGTGCAGAACCGCGGCAATGGCACCGGCACCGTCGGTACCCCGCCGCGCGAAGTGCGCATGCCGCCGCTGCCGAAGGTGCCGCCGGCCGGGCGCTTCCCGCTGCTGCAGAAGTTCGCACTTCCCGGCGCACCGTGCGGCTATCTGATCACCTTGAACGAGCGCATCCTGTTCGACTTCGACAAGGCCGAGATTCGCCCCGACGCCGCGCGCGTGCTCGACGTGCTGGCGGCCGCACTCGGCAAGGTCAGCGCCAAGGACATGGAGGTTCGGGGGCATACCGATGCCAAGGGCAGCGATGCCTATAACCAGGCGCTGTCCGAGCGCCGCGCCGAGGCGGTGCTGGCCGCATTACGCACCCGCGGTGCCGCGCAGTCGGCCGGCGCAAAAGGCTATGGCGAATCGCAACCGGTGGCACCCAATACGCTGGATGGACAGGACAACCCCGGCGGGCGACAACTCAACCGACGCGTGGAAATCTTCCTGCGCACCTGAGTGGGCTGATCTGCGTGGCATCACTCGCATGCAGGCGCAGGAGTACGACGATCCCGGACAGCTGGCGCGCCGCACCGGCGGTTCGGGCAGATGTGTCGATGGGCAGATGCCGGCCCATCTCATGTCAGTGCGCCGCTGCCTCGTGCAGTGCGTCCTGACGGTGGGTGCGCGGGGATCTACTCAAAGCGGCGCACCATGCGGTGAGTTGCGGGTGTACAAGGCTGATGCCGCGCTTCGAGCGGCCAACACATCGACTGCGCCGCCGCCATGCGGGGCGGCCGGTGCTCGGAAGCGGCACGGACCACTCGTACATTTCGATTCTGAGCGCGCCCTCCGCACCCACCTGACGACTGGCCAGCTTTCTTGTGTTGTCCGCTCTTGGTACCGCAACCGTGCGACTGCTTCTGAGCATTTATCGCCGCGTGGTGGCTACCCGGGCATGTTGGATAAGTTCCGCCAGGTGTCGTCTGCCTTGCACATTGGCCCGGTAAATTCCGCGATGACCAACGGGATGACCAACAGGTATGGGTTCCAGGCAAGCGAAGAAAACGGGGCAGGGTGGTGAACAGGCGCCCGCAGGCGATGACGGCAGCGACGCGATGGGGATCGCGTCGTTGCCGTCGTGCGGGATCAATGCGCCGTTGCACGCAGGTGCCAGGCAACGTGCGACGACAGCGCTGCGGTCGCGATGGCGGATGCCGGCACTCGCACTCGGCGCGCTGCTGCTGATCGGCTGCACGCCGCGTCCGCCCGGGCTGCCCGCAATCGCGCAGACCGCACAGCTGGAACGCGTGGTGGCTGTCTTCCGGCATGGCGTGCGCGCACCGTTGCAGGGCGAAGCCGCCGCCGCGCACTATGCAGACGCGCCGTGGCCGCAATGGTCCACACCGGCCAGCCTGCTGACGCCGCACGGGCGCATCGGCGTGCAGTTGAGCGGCGACTATCTGCGCCAGTGGCTGGCGCAGCAGGGCGTGTTGCCGCGTAGCGGCTGCCCGTCAGCAGGCAGCGTGTCGGTCTGGGCCAATACCGATCAGCGCACCATCGACAGCGGCGCCTTGCTGGCCGAGGCGCTGGCACCGGGCTGCGGGATCGTCGCCGGACATCGCCAGGCCGGCAGCAACGATCCGTTGTTCCGCCCGATCGAAGCTGGCGCGGTGCCGTTCGATGGCACGGCGGCAGTTGCGGCGATCGAAAAGCAAACCGGTGGCCCCGCCGCATTGCTGCGAGGGCACACTGCCGAGTTGCAGGCGATGCAGCAGATCCTGGGTTGTACGCGCACGCCCTGCGACTTTGCGCAGATGCCGTCCACGCTGGCACCGTCGGCCAACGGGCGCGGCCTGGCCCTGGGTGGGCCGATCGATCTGACATCCGGCACCGGCGAGGTGTTGCTGCTGCAATACGCCGAAGGCCTGCCGCTGTCGCAGGTCGGCTGGGGCCGCGCCACACCCGAGCGGCTGGCGCAGGTCTCGCGCCTGCATGCCTTGTTGTTCGACATCTACGCGCGCCCGCATTACATGGCCTCACGTTCGGGCGCACCGCTGGCGCGCGAAGTGCTGCAGCGCTTCGGCGATATGCAGGCGCCAAAGGTCTCGGTCTTCGTTGGCAGCGATACGCATATCGCTGCGTTGAGCGGTTTGCTGGGCGTGCACTTTCATCTCCCCGGCTACGGCGCCGACGATCCGCCGCCGGGCGGCGCATTGCTGCTGGAGCTATGGCGCGAACCGAATGGGCAGCAGGTGGTGCGTGCGAAGTATCTTGCGCAATCGCTGGATCAACTGCGGACGCTGGCGCCGCTAAATTTGGAGCATCCGCCGTTGCAGCAGAAGTTGGCGCTTGGCGTTTGCACAGCAGAGCAACGCATGGCGTGTCCGTTGAAGGCGTTCGCTCAGGCGTTGGAGCAACAGTTGCAACGCGAGCCTTGAACGCAATGCCGGGGCTGCGATGTGCAGGCGCCTTCAGCTCGTCGAAGCATCCGCATGGAGCGGGTAGATGTCGTGCGCAAGATTGATCGGAGTACGGAGTTGGTCGGCAGCGCGGCGCCGCATCCGGTGTCGGGACACGCCGTAAATCCATCCGTGGAGGCTCGGTGGCGGCATCCATGCCGCCACACGGTCCCGCCCCCGGACGCGACACCACGCTCCCAGCATTGCTGCTGCTGATCGGCAAGCACTGTTTTCAAGCAGACGTGGCGCCTGCGGATTGGGTCGGCCAGGTCGTCGAGATCACCTCAACACTTCGTCTTTAGGTAGTGGCGATGGAACAAGATCCAGGCCACGGTCAGTTAACCAGACGCAGCTTTTCTTTCAGTTGCCGACAATGATCGGTGGTGCTTGCGCGGGTGCCGGCGTGGGACCTTGAGCGGCATGGATGCCGCGCCAGAGCCTACATGGACGTACTTGCGGCGTGTCCCACGCTGGTACGCGTGCAAGCGCCCGCAGCAAACCGAAGCAGATGCATGAAACGCAAGGTGTCGTGCGCAAGATCGATCGGTGTACGGAGTCGGCCGGCAGCGCGGCGGCGCACCCGGTGTCGGGACACGCCGTGAATCCGCCCCTGGAGGCCCGGTGGCGGCGTCCATGCCGCCACACGGCCCCGCCCCCGGACGCGGCCCCGCGCTCCCAGTATTGCCACTGCTGATCGGCAGACACTACGCGTGCAAGCGCCTTTAGGGCAGCTCTAAAAACCCCCGATCCTTGGCATCATAGTTCCACCGCCATCCAGGGTAAGAGCCGATGATCAGTCTGTTTGCCGGGGCCGAGCGCGAAGCCAAGCGCCAGCAGTTGAGCGATCCGCTGGAGCTGCTGTCGCGGCACATCGATTTCGTCGCGATCGCGGCGGTGATCGATGGCCACCTTCGCCTGGGCACGGGTGCCAAGGGCGGTCGCCCGGCGTGGCCGACGGAGCTGATGATCCGGCTGCTGCTGTTGCAGCAGTTGTACAACCTGTCCGACGAGGCGCTGGAGTACCAGGTGCTGGACCGTCGCAGCTTCCAGCGCTTCCTGGGGTTGGAACACAGCGGCAAGGTGCCTGACGCCAAGACGATCTGGGTGTGGCGTGAGCGGCTCAAGAAGAACGATCTGATCGGCGACATCAGCGCGGCGGTGAGCGGCCAGTTGCAGCGGGCCGGGTTCATTGCCCGGGGTGGACAGATCATTGATGCGAGCATCGTCAGCGCGCCGATCCAGCGCAATACGCGCGAGGAGAACGCCCGGATCAAGCGAGGCGAGGCTGTGCAGGACTGGAGCGATGCCAAGCGGCGGCAGAAGGACGTGCAGGCGCGCTGGACGCTCAAGCACGGCAAGGCCCATTACGGCTACAAGCTGCACGCCAACACGGATCGGCGCTGGGGGTTCATCCGGCGGCACGAGGTGAGTGCGGCCAACGTGCACGACAGCCGGCACTTCGAGACGCTGCTCGATCCAGTCAACACCGGGCGCACGGTACGGGCCGACAGCGCCTATGCCAGCCAGGCTCGGGAAACCGAACTCAGGCGACAAGGCTACCGCGCGGACATCCAGCACAAGGGGCAGACGGACAAGCCGCTGAGCCTGGCCCAGCAGCGTCGGAACCATCGCATCGCCAAGGATCGGGCGTTCGGCGAGCATCCGTTTGCCCGACTCGCCCAACAGGGAGGCAAATGCCTGCGCACGATTGGCCTGGCGCGAGCCCAGGTGGTGATCGGCCTGAAGGTTGCCGCACACAACCTGATGAGGCTGGCGCGGCTGCAGAGCCAGGGGATCGTGCCGGCGTGAGCGGAAACGGCGGCTGACAGGCCGCAATCCGGGTTTGAAATGCCATGGGTCGGCTCTTCGCGCCCCTTCGACCGGCAGGTGCGAGGGGGGCCTGTCGCCTTACCGAACATCTCAAACGGCAGAATCGAGGTTGTTCGAGGTGCCCTTTAGTGGCCGAAGCCCTCAGTAACAAAGCATCAGTGACCGGAGCATTCGCACAAACCCACTAGACGTCCAACACGGAGATTCGTCGTTACGCGGTGGCTGCATCAAAAAACCGGACACGCAGTGAATCCATCCGTGGTGCTCCGTTGTACGCATCCATTCCGCCAAAACGCACATGGGCCGCATCAGCGGCCCATGTGCAATTCACTGCATCCGCTCCCGCAGGAGCAGCTGGCTTACTTCAGCTTGGCGTCGGCGCGCAGGGCGTCGGCGCGGTCGGTCTTTTCCCACGAGAACGCGGTGGCGGTGTGCTGCGCACCGGTTGCGTCGGTGTAGGAGAAGTCCTTCGGCTTGCGGCCGAAGTGGCCGTAGGACGCGGTCTGCTGATACATCGGGTGGATCAGGTCGAGCATCTGGATGATGCCGAACGGACGCAGGTCGAAATGCTTGCGGATCAGCTTTTCGATCTGCCCGTCGGCGATCTTGCCGGTACCGAAGGTGGTGACCGAAATCGAGGTCGGCTCGGCCACGCCGATGGCGTAGGAGACCTGCACTTCGCAACGGTCGGCCAGGCCGGCAGCCACCACGTTCTTGGCCACATAGCGCGCGGCGTAGGCTGCCGAGCGATCGACCTTGGACGGATCCTTGCCGGAGAACGCACCGCCACCGTGACGCGCCCAGCCGCCGTAGGTGTCGACGATGATCTTGCGGCCGGTCAGGCCGCAATCGCCCACCGGCCCGCCGATCACGAACTTGCCGGTCGGGTTGATGTGGAACTTGGTGCCCTTGTGCAGCCACTTGGCCGGCAGCACCGGCTTGAGGATCTCCTCGCGCACGGCCTCGACCAGATCCTTCTGCTTGATGCCCGGATCGTGCTGGGTCGACAGCACCACCGCGTCGATCGCGGTCGCAACGCCGTCTTCGTAGCGCAGGGTGACCTGCGACTTGGCGTCCGGACGCAGCCAGGACAGCGCCGAGTTCTTCTTCTTGCGGATCTTGGCCTGCTGCTCGACCAGGCGGTGCGCCAGATGGATCGCGGCCGGCATGTGGCTGTCGGTCTCGTTGGTCGCGTAGCCGAACATCAGGCCCTGGTCGCCGGCGCCCTGCTGTTCCGGGTTCTTGCGATCCACGCCCTGGTTGATATCCGGCGACTGCTTGCCGATCAGGTTGAGCACGCCACAGGTCCCGCCGTCGAAGCCGACGTCGGAGCTGTTGTAGCCGATGTCCAGAATGACCTTGCGGGTCAGCGCTTCCAGGTCGATCCAGGCACTGGTGGTCACTTCGCCGGCAACGATCGCCACGCCCGTCTTGACCATCGTCTCGCATGCCACGCGGGCGCGCTTGTCCTGGGCCAGGATGGCATCCAGCACTGCGTCGGAGATCTGGTCGGCGATCTTGTCCGGATGGCCTTCGGAGACCGATTCGGAGGTGAACAGGTAGCTGGACATCAGGCTTATATCCCTTGATTCGGATGAAAAGATGGGTGCGGATGATACACCGTCCGACAACCCTGTGCATTGTGCGCCTGAACAGCCCGCTGTGGCGTTAAACCCGTGTCGTGGCGCGGGTTTGCACGGTCATCCAGGTGTCGTCAGCTTGCCATGCAATGGTCGTACTGACCGGTCAGCATGCGCGCGTGCCTGGCGGCATGGCTGCGTGCAGCCACGCCGCTGGAGGGGAATGCGCGATGTCGCTGGACAGCGTGCCGGGACGAGGGCGCATGGCTGCCATGGCGACCACGAGCCGGGATGCGGGTGTCCGATTGCAGCGCTACACCACGGCTTGCTGCGGGCGCATCTGCGTCAGCGCGCTGCCGACGCCTGCGGGCGGCGCACGCAGCCTGCCTGCGCAGCGCCCGATCGCGGCGCCGAGATTTTGCCCTGGAGATGTCCGCATGCACGTGTCCACATTGCACCCTCCCGTCCGCGCCCTGTTCCTGTCCGACCTGCACCTGGGCTCGCGGCACTGCCATGCCGCCGAGATCGCCGCGTTCATCAGCCGCCAGCGTTGCCAGACCCTGTATCTGGTCGGCGACATCATCGACCTGTGGTGGATGTCGCAGCGGCGCGCGGTCTGGGATGCGGCGCATCAGCAGGTGATCGCCGCCCTGCATGCGCAGGCCAGGCGCGGCACCGAGATCATCTACGTGCCCGGCAACCAAGACCGTGCCATCCGCCGCTTCTGCGGTCTGGTGATGCCGGCCATGCAGGTGCGCCGACGCAGCGTCCACACCTTGCTGGACGGCCGCCGGCTGCTGGTCACCCATGGCGACGACTACGACGCGCAAACCCATTTCGGTGGCTTGCAGGAACGATTCGGCGACTGGCTCTATTACCGCATCCTCACCGGCAATCAGCTGACCAATCGTCTGCGGCGGCGCCTGGGCATGCGCTACTGGTCGCTGGCCGAGTTTCTCAAGCGCCGCAGCGGTGCGGCCGAGCGCTATATCGGCCGCTTCGTGGCGGCCGGCCTGGCCGATGTGGTGCGCCGCGATCTGGACGGCATCGTCTGCGGGCATATCCATCGCGCCGCACTGCGCATGCAGGCCGGCCATCTCTACGCCAACACCGGCGACTGGGTGGAGAGCCTGACGGCGCTGCGCGAGACGCAGTCCGGCGCACTGCAACTGGTCAACCATCACGGCGACGTGCTGGCCGAACTGGCGCCGCAACCTCATGCCGCGCAGCAGCGCGCGGCGTGAGGTTGGCCAGGCGCAGCAGCTGCCGGCAGACCGCAGCTGCCGGCAACTGCCACCGGACGTGCGCGGCGTGCAGCGTTCGCTGTCCTGGTGCAAGGACTGCGGACGGCGGCTGCAGCGTCGTTTTCGACCGCGAGCCGCGGCGCAATGCGAGCACCGCGGCTGCTGGCTGACTGCCGGCCGGCCGGAACGCACGTGATGGCACTGGACGATGCCCGTCCTGCTAGCATCGGCCGATGGATTCATTGACCCAGATCGTTCTTGGCGGCGCCGTCGCTGCCGCCATCGCACCGGCCGGACAGCGCCGTGCCGCCCTGTTGGCCGGCGCCGCACTGGGCACCTTGCCCGATCTCGATGCGCTGGTATTGCTGCCGCTGACCGACGATCCGGTCACGCTGATGACGGTGCATCGCAGCGCCAGCCATTCGTTGTTCGTGCTGCCGTTGCTGGGCTGGCTGGTCTGGTGGCTGTTTCGCCGTTACGGCAACGGGCGCGTGGCCGCTGCGCCCAAGCGCTGGTTCTGGGCGATCCAGCTGGCCTTGATCACGCATCCGCTGCTGGATGCCTTCACCGTCTACGGGACCCAGCTGTGGTGGCCGCTGCAGCCGCATCCGGCAATGTGGTCGAGCGTCTTCATCATCGACCCGGCCTACACGCTATGGCTGTTGCTGGCCTGCGCGGTGGCATGGTTTGCGCGCACGCGGCCGCTCGCGCAGCACGCGTTGGTGATCGGGCTGGCGCTCAGCTCCGCCTATCTGGGCTGGTCGTTGCTGGCCAAGCACCTGGTCGACCAGGAAGCGGACCGTGCGCTGGCCGCGCTCGGCTTGAAGGATGCGCCGCGCTTCTCGGTGCCGATGCCGCTCAACACCTTGCTGTGGCGCGTGGTGGCGATGACGCCCAACGGCTATGTGATCGGCGAGCGCTCGCTGGTGGCCGACAAGGGCCCGATGCAGTTTCGCGGCTATTCCAGCAACACCCAGGCCCTGGGCGAGGTGGCCGGTTTCGACGCGGTGCGCCGGTTGACCTGGTTCAATCGCGGTTTCATGCGCGCACGCCTGGTCGATGACGAGCTGATGCTCAGCGACCTGCGCATGGGTCTGGAGCCGGACTACAACTTCAACTTCGTGGTGGCGCATCGCCAAGACGGGCAATGGCAACCGATTACGCCCCGGCAGATCCAGGCCGCCTACCGCGCGCCGGTGGCGCGCGATCAAATCGGTGAGGTGCTGGCGCAGATGTGGCGCCGTATCTGGCACGAGCCCGCCGGCACGGTGCTGACCGGCGACCTGGAACACGCCACCACGCCTGCGCCGGCCGCTCGGTAGGCTGCTGGCGGAGACGCTCGGCAACGCGTACGTAGTAAGCGTGTGCGGTTGACCCGCTCAATACACTGTCGCGCGCGCCTGCACGAACGAGTAGAAGAACACCGCGTTCGGGTCGCTGTGCACCTGCGCCAGTTCGCGGCGCATGCCATCCACGGTGTCTGCGTTCACCGCACCGGCCTCGAGCAACTGGTCGGCCGCCGACAGCGGCACTTCTTCCCAGAACCCGATCATGGTCTTGCGCCGGCCCGGCTCGCGGTTGTCCAGATGCAGCGTCTTGATCTCGGTGTGCACATCGCGAAAGCCGCCGGCCAGCAGCAGGTTGCCCAGCTTGGCGCCGACGAACGGGTCGCCGCCCTGGTCGTGCTGGAAATCATTGAAGGCCATCCAGTAGCGCCACAGATTGGGCGAATACGGATGCAGCAGGAACGAGGCGTTCATCACCTCGGTGACATACACCGGCGAGCCCGGCAGCAGCACACGCCGCACCTCGTTGAGCACGCGCGCAGGCGAGGGCACATGCTCGAGCACCCAGCACAGGAACGCCGCATCGAACTGACGCGCCTCGAACGGCAGATCGCTGGCATCGGCCTGCTGCAGCGTGTAGCGCTCGCGGCACCATGCCAGCCGTTCCAGATTGGCGCGTGCCGCGCCCAACTGCGCCTCGCTCAGATCCACGCCGGTGACATGCAGGTCGGGAAAACGGCGCAGCAGGATTTCGGTCTGCGCGCCCACGCCGCTGCCCACTTCCAGCAGCCGGCGTGCGCCGCTGTAGTCGATCTGGTTGAACAGCGTGGCTTCCAGCAGGCGCGCCTGCTTGAGCAGGCGTGCCTGTTCGGTGGACGAAAACCCATGCAGATAGGTCGGGGTGTCGCTTGGTGCGGTCATGGCTGCAGCTCCAACAACGCAGGAAAACTCAGGCGGCAACCGACAGCGCTGGCGGCACGCCGGCGATCAAGGCATCGAAATACGCGCGGGTGAGTTCCAGCTGCGCTTCCGGCGTTTCGGCGCGATTGACCACCGCACGGAAGTCGGCGCTCTGCGGGTGATCCTTGGCGTACCAGCCCAGATGCTTGCGCGCGATGCGCACGCCCTGCGGCTGCCCGTAGAACGCATGCAGCGCTTCCAGATGGCCGAGCAGGGTATCGCGCACGAACGCCAACGACGGCGGCGGCAACAGCTCGCCGGTGGACAGATAATGCGCCACCTCGCCGAAGATCCACGGGCGCCCCTGCGCGGCACGCCCGATCATCACCGCATCCACGCCGGTCTCGCGCAGCACCTGCGCCGCCTTCTGCGGCGAGTCGATATCGCCATTGGCGATCACCGGAATCTGCAGCGCCGCCTTGATCTGCGCAATCGTGGCGTACTCGGCAGTGCCGGTGTAATGCTGGTCGCGGGTGCGCCCGTGCACGGCGAGCGCGGCGATCCCGCAGTCCTGCGCGATGCGCGCGATGGTCGGGCCGTTGCGGTGATCGCAGTCCCATCCGGTGCGGATCTTCAGGGTCACCGGCACATCCACCGCCTGCACCACCGCGCTGAGAATGCGTGCCACCAGGTCCTCGTCGCGCATCAGCGCCGAGCCGGCCCAGGCGTTGCAGACCTTCTTGGCCGGGCAGCCCATGTTGATGTCGATCAGCTGCGCACCGTGGTCGACGTTGTAGCGCGCCGCCTCGGCCAGTTGCTGCGGCTCGGTGCCGGCAATCTGCACGCTGACCGGATCCGGCTCGCCGGCATGATCCATGCGGTGCAGCGATTTGCGCGTGCCCCAGAAGCGTGGATCGGAAATGGTCATCTCCGACACCGCCAGCCCGGCGCCCAGCCGCTTGCACAGCAGCCGGAACGGCTTGTCGGTGACGCCGGCCATCGGGGCCAGGATCACTTTCGGGTCGATGGAGTAGGGGCCGATCTGCATGGTGGCATTGTAGCTGGGTGGGGGATTGGGGAATCGGGATTGGGGAATCGGGAATCGGGAGAGCAGTTCCGGCCTTCGGTCTTGTGCGGTTGCTGTGTGGGTCAGGTGACCAGTAGAGCGAGGGCAGCGGCGAGATTGCTGGCTGACCGTACCCTCACCCCAACCCCTCTCCCGACGGGAGAGCGGCTTTCTTCCTTCTCCCGTCGGAAGACGATGGCGCGTCAGCGCCGGATGAGGGTACGGGTGCCCGACCTTGCATCACGCTTGCGTCCCTTTACCTCGACGACTGTTCGATGAAGGACGTTGAAGCTCCGGCGCAGCCGGGTTCGCAGCGTCCGTCGATGGACAGGCCTCAACATGCCGTTCGTGGATCGAAGCAGTCCCATGGGATGCCGCCGACGCCTTGAACGCAAAAGGCGACCGCATCGCTGCGGTCGCCTTCGTTGTTTGCTTGAAGCGTGCGGATCACACGGCCGGTTCGGGCACCATGCGCGGCATCGAGGTGGCGGCGCCTTCCACTTCGGTGGAGCGCGCGGCGTAGCGGGTGGCAAAGCGTACGTGGGTGATGAAGTTGGCAGTCGGCGCCTGCGCCAGCGAGGCCACCAGCGCGCCGTTGAAGGCGTCGCCGGCGCCGGTGGTGTCCACCGTCTGCGCGCTTTCCGCGCCCACGCGGTAATGCGCGGCCGTGTCGCCGCGCAGCTGTTCTTCCGCATGCGAGATGAAGGCGCCCACCGATCCCAGCGTCACCACCACGGTACCGCCCGGTAGCAGCTTGCGGCACAGCGAATGCAGCGTGTTGCCGTCCAGCGCCGCCACATCGTCGGCATTGATGCGTTCGCCAACATGGCGGCCGAGCAGGGCCGCAAATTCGGTTTCGTTCGGCGTCAGCACGTCCGACAGCTTGAGCAGGCCGATCGAGGTCGGCGCATTGGCCGGTGCGGCGTTGAGCACGGTCAGCACGCCGCATTCGCGTGCCAGCGCCAGCGCCGATTCGATGGTCTCCGCCGGCGATTCCAGCTGCGCCAGCAACACGCCGGACGAGGCCACCAACGCGCGCTGGTTGTCCACGAACGCTGCGCTCAGCACCGAGTTGGCACCGGCGCCGATCACGATGGTGTTGCGGCCGTGCGCGTCGACATAGATACCGCCGGTGCCGGTCGGCTCATTGCTGGGCTCGGCGATCAACGCAAAGCCGTCGTGCGCAGCCAGCGAGCGCGCCAGCGCGCCGCCGGCATCGTCGCCCAGCGCGCACAGGAAGTGCGTCCTGGCGCCGGCACGTGCGGCCGCGACCGCCTGGTTGAAGCCCTTGCCTCCCGGGCCGGTGCTGTAGCGACCGGCGATGGTGGCACCCGGCGCAGGCAGGACATCACAGCGCCACACGTGATCGACATTGAAGGACCCGACAACGACGACCGAACTCATAAATACCCTTGACTTGAATGACTGAATGCTGATCGGCAAGCAATGCTTCAAGCACGTGTTGATGCCTGTGGACTTCGTGGCCGATGTAATCGGTAAGCCATCCCTCAGCTGTCACGCCGGCAGGAATGGACGCTCGGAAGAACGTGCGGCTCATCTGGCTGTTCGCATTTCTTTCCGGAGCCGATAGAACCGGTGGTACTCGTGTGCTTACCGGCATGGGACCTTGAGCGGCATCGATGCCGCGCAACCCTGTCGCCCCGGCAGCACCACGTCCTACACTGCGCACGCCGATCCGGGGCAGGGCGCCGCGGAGGTTGCTGGAGTCTGCCAATGCAATACCGTCGTCTGGGGTCCACCGGGCTGCAACTGTCGGCCCTGTCGTTCGGGGCCTGGGTCACCTTCGGCAAGCAGATCGGGCGTAGCGAAGCGCGCAACCTGATTGCCGCCGCCTGGGACAACGGCATCAATTTCTTCGACAACGCCGAGGTCTACGCACGCGGCCGCGCCGAAGAGGTGATGGGCGATGTGATCGCCGACCTGCGCCTGCCGCGCGATGGTTACTGCGTGTCGAGCAAGGTGTTCTTCGGCGCGGTGGACAGCCCGCGCCCGACCCAGCGCGGACTCTCGCGCAAGCATGTCACCGACGCCTGCCATGCCGCGCTCAAGCGCCTGCGCGTGGACTATCTGGACCTGTACTTCTGCCACCGGCCCGATCCGGACACGCCGATCCGCGAAACCGTGCGCAGCATGGATGCCCTGATCCGCCAGGGCAAAGTGTTGTACTGGGGCACCTCCGAGTGGAGCGCCGAGCAGTTGCGCGAGGCCATCAGCATCGCCGGGCAGGAACACCTGCACGCTCCGGCGATGGAGCAACCGCAGTACAACCTGCTGCACCGCGACCGTCTGGAGCGCGAATACGCGCCGCTGTGCGAGGGCGGGCTGGGCACCACGATCTGGTCGCCGCTGGCCTCGGGCCTGCTGACCGGTAAGTACAACGCCGGCGTGGACGCAGACAGCCGCCTCGGCCAGCCGGGCAATCAATGGCTGCAGGACGAAGTGCTGGGCGCACCGGAAGCGCGCCGCCTGGAACGCGCCCGCGCGTTCTGCGCGTTGGCCTCCGAGCTGGGCCAGTCGCCCGCACGCCTGGCCATCGCCTGGTGCCTGCGCAACCCGCACGTGTCCACGGTGATCCTGGGGGCCAGCCGGGTCGCGCAGCTGGAAGAAAATCTCGGCGCGCTGGAGACCTTGACCCAGGTCGATGCCGATGGTTGGGCACGGGTGGAGGCGGCGACGCACTGAGGAGTACCTCATGCGGTGGGCGCAAGTGCGGGACGGTTGGCTGCGACGCTTTTTTGGCGGGCGCTTCAAAACAAGCGAGAAGCCGCATCTGACCGGTCGTGCACGTCAGCCAACCTCTGCGGCACAAGGTGCGTCATGCCAGTCGCGCTTTCGCTTGCCAGTGCGTGCCTTCCACCTGCGATGTAATCAGCAAGGCCAACGATCACCGTGCGTAAAAACCGCTGGTGGAACCCGTGGCTAGATCCTTTCAATAGGCAAGGTAAATCAAAATCATTTAACCCATACAAAGTTCGTGCCAAGAAGATGAGAATAGCTCTTGATCATTAAATGAGAATGGTTATTATTTGTCTGGCCAACAGACTGGAGATCCAGATCATGACCGCTCATCCCGTGCTGCTCCGCTCCGAACCGGTCAACCTGCGCGACCGCGCTGCTCCGCGCGCCGTCCCTGCAGAAGACCTCATCAGCAGCGAGGCGCTGCTCAAAGGCCGTCGCGAAGTGCTGATCCAGCATGGCGACCGCGTCTATCGCCTGCGCCATACCAGCAACGACAAGCTCATCCTGACCAAGTAAGTTCCACCCTCCGATTCCGCGCATTGGCGCAGGGAATCGGGTTGCCTGCCGCGGGCGTTGCCGCCGCCGTCCGCGCACCCCACGCTCTCCCCCGGCGGCCGGTCGCGGCCTAGTCTGCAGCACGCGCTGCCGGGAACTTCCCTTCAAAGGTTCCCGATGATTCGCCTGCATCCGCTGGTGGTCGCGCTGTCGCTTGCGCTGCCTGCTCTTCCGTTGAGTGCCCACGCTGCCGACCTCGCCGCCAGTGGTGATGCCGCGCGCGAGGTTCACGACTTCGACCGGTTGCAGGTGACCGCCACGCGCACCCAGCGTGCCCTGGTCGATGTGCCGAGCACGGTGGATGTGATCGATCGCGAGCAACTGGACAACCAACTGGTGCGCGAGCTCAAGGATCTGTTCCGCTACACGCCCGGCGTGTCGGTGACCAGCAGCAGCGGCCGCTTCACCGGCGCCAACGGCATCCGCATCCGCGGGCTGGACGGCAACCGCGTGGCGATCCTGGTCGACAACGTCCCGGTGTCGGACACCTTCAGCTTCGGCAGCTACCTCAACGCCAACCGCAACTTCGTCGATCTGGAAACGCTCAAGCGCGTCGAAGTGGTGCGCGGGCCGGCCAGCTCGCTGTACGGTTCCGACGCGCTGGGCGGTGTGGTGGCCTTCGTCACCAAGGATCCATCCGATTACCTGAGTGCCGACAAGCACAGCTATGTCGGCCTGAAGTTCGGCTACGAAGGCGACTGGAACGGCCTGTTCGCCGGTGCCACCGGCGCGTTCGGCGGCGAGCGCTGGAGCGGCATGGTGGCGGTCAGCCATCGCCAGGGCCAGGAAGCACAGAACCAGGGCGACAACCGCAGCCGCGATTTCACCCGTACTGCGGCCAACCCGCAGCGCATCGATGGCCGCAGCGTGCTGGCCAAGCTGGTGTACGCGCCCAGCGCGCAGCAGCGTTTCAAGCTCACCGTGGAAGGCAACGAAGACTACGGCAGCATCGAGGCATTGACCGGCATCGACCCGCGTGTGACCACGCCATCGCAGCGCATCCTGTCGCAGGACGGACGCGACCATCAGACCCGCGCGCGCGTCTCGCTGCGCCACGAACTGGATGAGTTGGATTGGGCGCTGGCCGACGATCTGCAGTGGCAGCTGTATCGCCAGGACAGCGAGAGCCTGCAGCGCACCGACGAGCTGCGCGGCAACAACACGCGCCGTCATAACGAACACAACTTCGATCAGCGCGTGTACGGCCTGCTGGTCAACGCACACAAAGCCATCGACACCGGCACGCTCAGCCACGACATCACCTATGGGCTGGACGGCACCTGGACCGACACCCGCGCCAAGCGCGATGGCTACTCGGTCAATCTGGCCAATGGCGTGGTCACTAATCGCGTGGGTCAGGACGTGTTCCCGGTGCGCGATTTCCCCAAGAGCGAGACCACCAAGCTCGGGCTGTATGCGCAGGACGAGATCCGCCTGTTCGATGGAAAGCTGTCGCTGACGCCGGGCGTGCGCGTGGATTACTTCCGGCTGTCGCCGCAGGTGGACGACATCTTCCGCGAAGACAATCCCGGCGTTGCCGCCGAGACCATCGATGAAACGCAGGTGTCTCCCAAGTTCGGTGCGGTGTGGCGGTTTTCGGACGCCTGGTCGGCGTATGCCAATTACGCGCACGGCTTCCGCGCGCCGCCATACAACGACGTCAATATCGGCTTCACCAATCTGCAGGCGCGCTACACCGCCATCGCCAATCCGGAACTGAAATCGGAGACCAGCCGTGGTGGCGAACTGGGGCTGCGTTTCAATGATGCAGTCGGCTATCTGGGTGTCAGCGTGTACTACACCGACTACCGCAACTTCATCGAATCGTATGCGCCGGCCGGCTTCAATGCCGAAGGGCTGATGCTGTTCCAGTCGCGCAACGTGGACGATGTGGTGATCAAGGGTGCCGAAGCGCGCGGGGGAATCGATCTGGGCGCCCTGGCCGGCTGGCAGGGTTGGTCGCTCAACAGCGCCGTGGCGTATGCGGAAGGCGACAATCTCACCGACGACACCCCGCTCAACTCGGTCGACCCGCTACGTGGCACGCTCGGCGTGGCCTTCGACAGCGATGCCTGGGGCGCGGAACTGATCGGCACCTTCGTCGCGCGCAAGCGTCGCCCGCAGCTGGACAGCTATTACACCCCGGCCGGTTACGCCACGCTGGACCTGATGGGGCATTGGCAGTTCGCACCCGGTGCCAAGGTCACCGCCGGCATCTTCAATCTGGCCGACCGCCGCTATGTGGACTGGAATGCGCTGCCCAACGGTACGCTGGCCAGCAGCACGGTGCTCGATCGCTTCACCGGCGCCGGGCGCACCGCCTCGGTCAGCCTGGCGGTGAGCTGGTAGCGGCCATGCCCATCGCCCGCCCGCTGCCGTCGTTGTCGCATGCACGTGCCACCCGCGCTGCGTTGCCGCGGCCGCAGCAGTTGGCGGCGTTGGGCACGGTGCTGTGCCTGTATCGGCCCGCCTTGGGCAACGAGCTGGATGGCTGGCAGCACGCGGTGGATGCGGCGGCGTGCCGGCAGGTCGACAGCGATGGCGTGCGGGAGAGCATCTGGTTTTTCGATGCCGAGGGGCAGTGCTGCTGGCGGATCTGCCTGCTGCCTGACAGCGATTTCCTGATCTGGGATCGCCTGGTCTCGCGGCTGCCGCCGTTGCCGATGGAAACCCATGAGCTCGGCGTCGGCGAGCGGCTGTGGCGTCGTCTGGCCGGGCGCATGCGTGGGGAGGCGTGGCGCTTGAGCGCGCTGCGCCTGCAGGCCGCCACCACCCGCGAGCAGCCGTTTGTCGCCAGCCTGGCGACCGTGTCGGCGCTGGGCGCGGAAGTTGCCGCACGCCTGGCGCGCGAAGAGGGCATCGACGGCCGCGTGGCGGTGGACGATTGCTGCTGCGCGCGCGCTGCCGCCTTGCGCACGGCCTCCGCCACATCCAGCAACAACAACCCATCCGACATGACCACGTCGCTGATGCGCCTGCGCCGCTGACGTCTCCAACCACTCCCGAGAGTTCCGATGAGCCGAACGTTTTCTCGTTGTATCGCACTGACGCTGAGCCTGTTGCCGTTGATTGCCGCCGCCGACGCCCAGCGCGACCGCCAGAGCATCCTGGCGATGCAGGGCGAATACGCGGTGGACTTTGCCTTCGACGAGACGGTGTTGCTCAAGCCCGGTTACGAGCGTGCATCGGCCATGCGCAGCGGCGCCAGCGAAGTGGTGATCGTGGTGGAGGATTCACCGCGCAAGCTGGTGCTGCAGCATCTGCTGGTCGACGAGAAGAGCAAGCACGTGACCAAGCATTGGCGGCAGGACTGGATCTACGAGGCGCCGCAGCGTTTCGAATTCAGCGCCGATCAGACCTGGACGGTGCACGCGCTGCCGCCGGCAGTCACCACCGGCGCCTGGACCCAGTGCGTCTACGAGGTCAGCGACGCGCCACGCTATTGCGGCACCGGGCGCTGGGACTATGCCGACGGCCATCCCACCTGGACCAGCGACCTGAGCTGGCGCCCGTTGCCGCGCCGCGAGTACACCAAGCGCAGCGACTACAACGCGCTCGCGGTGATCAATCGCCACACGCTCACGCCCAACGGCTGGACCCACGAACAGTTCAACACCAAGGTGCTGCGCAAGCCCGACGGCAGCCAGGAAGCGATCGCGCGCGAGTTCGGCTTCAACGATTACCGCAAGACCACCGAGGTCGACTTCGCCCCGGCCTATGCGTACTGGAAGGGCACCCAAGGCTACTGGGCCAAGGTGCGCACGCGCTGGGCCAGGTTCCTCGATACGCCACCCGGCCTGCATCTGAAGACCAAGCCGGACGGCATGGCGATGATCATGCCGATGTTCCAGCAGGCCGAGGCGGTGCAGAACGGCAAGCGGGTCCAGGATGCGCAGCTGGACGCGGTGTTCGCGCAGTGGGTCGAACCGGCGAACTAGCCACCCGCATGCCGTAGGAGCGCACCAGGGCGCGACGTGGCATTCCCGAAAACGCCCATCGCGCCGCGGGACGCTCCTGCGAGGTCGCGCCCTGGTGCGCTCCTACGAGCGAGACGGCTGGAAGGGCGCCCAGCAAACCGGACGGCATGGCGATGATCATGCCGATGTTCCAGCAGGCCGAGGCGGTGCAGAACGGCAAGCGGGTCAAGGACGCGCAGCTGGACGCGGTGTTCGCGCAGTGGGTCGAACCGGCGAACTAGGCATCCGCATGCGGTAGGAGCGCACCGGGGCGCGACGTGGCATTCCCGAAAACGCCCATCCCGCTGCGGGACGCTCCTGCGAGGTCGCGCCCTGGTGCGCTCCTACGAGCGAGACGGCTGGAAGGGCGCCCAGCAAACCGGACGGCATGGCGATGATCATGCCGATGTTCCAGCAGGCCGAGGCGGTGCAGAACGGCAAGCGGGTCAAGGACGCGCAGCTGGACGCGGTGTTCGCGCAGTGGGTCGAACCGGCGAACTAGGCATCCGCATGCGGTAGGAGCGCACCGGGGCGCGACGTGGCATTCCCGAAAACGCCCATCCCGCTGCGGGACGCTCCTGCGAGGTCGCGCCCTGGTGCGCTCCTACGAGCGAGACGGCTGGAAGGGCGCCCAGCAAACCGGACGGCATGGCGATGATCATGCCGATGTTCCAGCAGGCCGAGGCGGTGCAGAGCGGCAAGCGGATCAAGGACGCGCAGCTGGACGCGGTGTTCGCGCAGTGGGTCGAACCGGCGAACTAGGCATCCGCATGCGGTAGGAGCGCACCGGGGCGCGACGTGGCATTCCCGAAAACGCCCATCCCGCTGCGGGACGCTCCTGCGAGGTCGCGCCCTGGTGCGCTCCTACGAGCGAGACGGCAGTTAGCCGTTCAAGAGCCGTTATTCCTTGAACATCAGGAATGCCGCGACCAGGATCAAGCCGAATGCGGCCCAATGATTCCACTTCAACGACTGGCCCAGGTAGAAGGTCGAGAAGCCGGCGAACACCAGCAGCGTGATCACTTCCTGCATGCCCTTGAGCTGTGGCGCCGAGTACACCGCGCTGCCCAGGCGGTTACCCGGTACCTGCAGGCAGTATTCGAAGAACGCGATGCCCCAGCTGACCAGGATCGCGATCATCAGCGGCGTGCTCTTGTACTTCAGATGCCCGTACCAGGCAAAAGTCATGAACACGTTGCTGGCGATCAGCAACAGCACCGGATACAGATAGGCAGTGAAGGGGGCGGTAGGCATGACGGCAGACGGCAGCAGAGGGGCCGGCAGCATAAGCCAGCCCCGTTAAGCGCACGCGACCGTGCCGATGAGCCCGGCACGCGGGCTCAGGGCGTTGGTGGCCGGCGCAACACGTTCATCTGCAGCGTGGCCAGGCAAAACGCCTGGCCACGCATCGCTGCGCCAGTGGCTCCCGCGATCACCCCCTTAGCGCTGCATGCCCCAGCGGCGCACGGTCAGCCGCTCGATGGCCTGGAACACCACGCCCTCCACCAGCAGGCCCAGCACGATCACCATCGCCAGGCCGGCGAACACCCGGTCGGTATACAGCTCGTTGCGGTTCTGGAAGATGTACCAGCCCAGGCCGCCCTGGCCGGAGGTGGCGCCGAACACCAGCTCGGCGGCGATCAGGGTGCGCCAGGCGAAGGCCCAGCCGATCTTCAGCCCGGACAGGATCGCCGGCAGCGCGGCGGGAATCAGCAGCTGCGCCACGTAGCGCGGCCCACGCAACCCGTAATTGCGCCCGGCCATGCGCAGCGTTTCCGGCACGGCCTGGAAACCGGCGTAGGTGGTCAGCGCCAGCGGCCACAGCACCGAATGCACCAGCACGAACACCAGGCTGCCGGTGCCCAGGCCGAACCACAGCAAGGCCAGCGGCAGCAGCGCGATCGCCGGCAGCGGATTGAACATGGCGGTCAGCGTGCCGAGCACGTCGCGGCCCCAGCGCGTGGAAGCGGCCAGCGCGGTCAGCACGAAGGCCAGCACCACGCCGAGCGCATAGCCCTGCGCCAGCACGCGCAGCGAAGCGCCCACGCGGCGCAGCAGCTCGCCGGACAGCAGCCCGTCGTAGAACGCGCGTGCGGTCTGCAGCGCGCTGGGCAGCATCAGATCGTCGCCGACCACGCGTGCGGCGATCTCCCACACTGCGACCAGCATCACCAGCACCAGCGCCTTGCGTAGCCACGGCGGTGCCTGCCAGCGCGTTGGCGCGGCGGCTGCAACCAATGCCGGGTCCAGCGGCTGCAGGGTGACTTCGTACTCGGCCCGTACCGGTGGCAGTGGCGGCAGCGCGGTGGCGGTACTGCGGCTCATGGCAGCGCCTCGCGTTGGCGCTCGGCCGGGCGACGCAGCGGCGCCACCTTGGCGTCTTCCAGGGCATCGTCGGGCAGGTCGAACAGCAGCCGATGGATGCGCTGCGCCGTCTGCTGGAATGCCACGCTACCGGCGCTGTGCGGGCCGAACGCATGCGCGTTGAGCTCGGCGCGCACCTGGCCCGGATGCGGCGACAACAGCAGCACGCGATTGCCGACCACCAACGCCTCCTCGATCGAATGGGTGACGAACAACAAGGTGAAGCGCGATTGCTCCCACAGCTCCAGCACCTGCTCCTGCATGCGCGAACGCGTCAACGCATCGAGTGCGGCGAACGGCTCGTCCATCAGCAGTACGCGCGGGCGCATCGCCAATGCGCGCGCAATCGCCACGCGTTGTTTCATGCCGCCGGACAAGGTATGCGGGTAGGCCTGGGCAAACGCGCTCAGCCCGACCTGCGCCAGGCTGTCGTCGGCACGTTCGCGCGCCTCGGCACGCGACAGCTTGCGGGCTGCGCGCAGGCCGAACACCACGTTCTCGCGCACTGTCTTCCAGGGCGCCAGCTGGTCAAATTCCTGGAAGACGACCACCCGGTCCGGCCCCGGCCCGGTGACCGCGTTGCCATCCAGACGGATCTGCCCCTCGCGCGGGGTGACGAAGCCGGCCACCGCCTTGAGCAGGGTGGATTTGCCGCAACCCGAGGGCCCCAGCAGCACGAAGCGGTCGGCTTCATGCACATCGAAACGCACGCGATGGGTGGCGCGCACCACGCGTTGCGCCGAGGCGTATTCCAGGCTGACGTGATCGACCTGCAGCAATGGTGTGGACGGACTCATCGCTCAGCTCCCGCCCGCAATCAGCGGATCGTCGAAGAAGTAGTCGCTCAGCTTGCTCGGGGTCTGCTTGATCGCGCCGCTGTGCTGCATGAACCTGCCCAGCCCCAGCGTGTTCTGCGGCACCACCGTGAACTGCACTTTCGGGTCCTTGAGGATCTGCAGCACCAGCGCGCGATCGATGCTCGAGCCATTGCGACGCAGGAAGATATCCGCTGCCTGCTCCGGATGCGCGGTGACGAAGCGTGCGGCCTGATCCAGCGCCGCGACGAAGGCGCGATAGGTCTTGGGATTGTCGCGGCGGAATGTCTCGGTGGCATACAGCACGGTGGCCGAGGAGGGGCCACCTTCGATCTCGTAGGAGCTGGTCACGATGTGCGCGGCCGGGTTGCGCGCCAATTCCTGCTCCTGAAATGGCGGGCTGGCGAAATGCGCGGTGATCTCGGTGCGGCCACGGATGATCGCGGCGGCCGCGTCCGGGTGCGGCAAGGCGACCTGCAGCGGATCCAGCTGGTGGGTGCCCTTGTCGCCCCAGCGTTGCTGGGAGGCATGCTGCAGGAAACGCGACTGCACCGACACGCCGGTGGCCGGCACCGCGATGCGGTCCTGCGGGGTGAAATCGCCGATGCTCTTGATGCGCGGATTGTTGCTGATCAGGTAGTACGGGAAGTTGCCCAGCGACGCCACGCCGCGCACGTTCTGGCGGCCATGCGTGCGGTCCCAGATGGTGAACAACGGCCCGACACCGGCACCGGCGATATCGATCGAACCGGTCAGCAAGGCATCGTTGACGGCGGCGCCACCGGACAACTGCAGGAACTGCACGTCGATATCCACGCCGGCAGCCTTGCCCTGCTGCTCGATCAGCTTCTGATCCTGTGCCACGTCCAGCAACAGATAGACGATGCCGAACTGTTTGGCGATGCGCAGCTTTCCTTCGGCCTGCGCATGCGCGCTGTGCAGCAACGGCAACGCGGCCAGGAGCAGCAGCGCGACACGTCGGGAAAAACGTCGGCGCTGCGGACGTGCGTGAGAGGTGACGGTCAAACGCATGCGGCGCTCCAGTCGAGGGGGGGGGGAGGGAGAGGGCGCGTTTCCCAGCGAGCTAGGTGCTGCCAAACGCGCGCAAGGCAGCACCTTGGCTAGAACGGCGCATCGCCTTCGATGGTGGTGCGGTTGAGCCGACGACGCAGGTGATCGGGCGTGCCGGCGGCCAGATGCATGACCGAGCGGTTGTCCCAGAACACCATGTCGTGCGGCTGCCAGCGATGCCGATACACCAGCGCATCGCCGGTGCTATGTGCGAACAGGGCCTGCAGCAGCGCAGCACTTTCGTCGTCGGGCAAGCCGACGATGCGGGTGGTGAAATGCTCGCTGACAAACAGCGCTTTGTGGCCGGTTTCCGGATGGGTGCGCACGATTGGATGCTGCACCGGCTTCACTTCGGCGATCTGCTCCGGCGTCAGCGCCGGGCGCCACGGATTGCGCGCACGCAGTTCTTCGTACTTGGCCAGATAGCTGTGCTCGGCACGCAGGTCCCGCACCGCGTGCTTGAGCGCGTCGGGCAGGGTCTGCCAGGCCAGATGCTGGTTGGCGAACAAGGTGTCGCCGCCTTCGCTGGGCAGTTCCTGCGCATGCAACAGCGATCCCAGGCTGGGGGTGTCCTTGTACGACAGGTCCGAGTGCCAGTAGTGGCCGGCATCGCCCAGACCGATCGGCTCGCCGTTCTCCTTGATGTTGGACACCACCAGCACTTCCGGATGTCCTTGCAACTGGAAGTTGCGCAGCACATGGATCTGCAACGGGCCGAAGCGCCGGCTGAAAGCGACCTGCTGCGCCGGCGTGATGCGTTGCTCGCGGAATACCAGCACGTGGTAGTCCAGATGTGCCTGGTGGATGCGCGCGAAGGTGTCTGCATCCAGTGGCTGTGACAGATCCAGGCCGATCACGTCGGCGCCCAGCGGGGCATCGAACGGCACGATCCGGACACTGGAAGAGTGCTGTGGGGAAACCGCATCGCGCGGCGGCTGCGCACGCGCAGCGGAAGTGACGCTGGCCATGACGGTGGCACCTCGACGGCAACGGGTGGCCGCCTGGGCCGGCGGCCGGACACACCACTGTAGGCAGTCCGGTCGCCGCTGCGAACGTACGATTGGCAAGGTGCTTATGCGCTGCCGGTATATGCAGCGGTGCGACGGAACGCAAACGGGCGACGCCTGCGCGTCGCCCGTTCGCGGGTTCAACCGACCCGGCCTTAGTCGGTCCGCAGTGCCAACGCCGGCGGCGTGGACAGAATGCGTCGCGTGCCCGACCAGCCGGCCAGCAGGCTCAGCGCAAGGCCAAACGCACCGCCGAGCAGCAGGCGCGGCCAGTCCGGCGTCAACGCGATCTCGAAGGCCTTTTGCCCGACCACCGCACCGATCACCGCGGCGGCGGTCGCCGCCAGCGTCGCCGCCAGCAGGCCGAGCGCGCCGAACTCCACCAGCACCGCGCCACGCAACTGGCCGCGACGCGCGCCCAGCGTGCGCAGCACCGCGCTGTCATAGCGACGCTCGCCGGCGGTGGCCTGCAAGGCCGCCAGCAGCACCAGCACGCCGGCCAGCAGGCTGAAACCCATCACCAGCTGCACCGCTTGCGCCACCTGGTCGATCACCTCGCGCACGCGGCCGAGGATCGCATCGATGTCCAGCACCGAAATATTGGGGTAGTCGCGGCTCAGCGACGCCAGCTTGGGCGCGTTGCCGGGCGGCAGGTGAAAGCTGGAAATCAGGTTGTACGGCGCATCGCCGACCGAGCCCTGGTTGAGCAGCAGGAAGAAATTGACCCGGAACGAGTCCCAGTCGGCCTTGCGGATGCTGGTGACGGTGAAGCTGCGCTGCTGCTCGCCCAGCAGCAAGGTGATGCGGTCGCCCAGTTTGAGCTGATACCGCTGCGCCCAGCCTTCTTCCACCGAAGCTTCCGGCGCGGTGCTGTCGGCCGCCCAGAACTTGCCTTCCAGCAAGGTGTTTGCAGGCGGAAATGCATGCCGCCAGGAGAAATTGACCGGCCGGTTGTCGCCGTCGCCATCGTCGGCCGGATCGCGATCGCCGCGCAATGGCGGCTTGTCGTTGATCGCCACCAGGCGCCCGGTCGAAAACGGCTCCACGGCCGCATCCTGTACACCCAGGCCGCGCAGCGTCTGCAATACCGGTTCGGTCTGCTCGGGCTGGATATTCATCAGGAAATAGTTGGGCGTGTCCGCCGGCAGCCGATCGCGCCATTGCCCGAGCAGGCCGGGGCCGACCACCGCCAGCAGCAACAGCGCGCACAACGACAGCGACAGCCCGACCAGCTGCACCACGCTCAGCCCGCGGCGCCGCGTCAGCGAGGCCAGGCCCAGCTTCCAGGCGCCGCGTAGGCGGTGCTGGATCGGCCGCAGCAAGGCCAGCAGGCCCAGTCCCAGCGCCATCGCCACCAGCGCCAATGCGGCCAGGCCACCCAGCACCCAGCCGGCCAGCACCAGGTTGCCGGTCGCGTACACGGTCAGCGCCAGCGTGGCCGCCAATGCCGCGGCGTAGATCAGCAAGGAACTCGGCGGCACCGCGGCAAAGCTGCGGTTGAGCACGCGCATCGGTGGCACGTTGCGCAGCCGCAGCAGCGGCGGCAGGCCGAAGCCCAGCAACAGCACCAGGCCGATGCCGGCACCGGCCAGGGCAGGGGTGGCCTGCGGCAACGGCAGCCGGTTTGGGATCAGGCTACCCAGCGCCTGCACCAGGCCTTCCTGCGCCAGCATGCCCAGCCCGATCCCGACCAGGCAGGCCGGAATCGCGGTCAGCAGCAGTTGCAGCGACAGCATCGCCAGGATGTCGCGCTGGCGTGCGCCCAGGCAGCGCAACACCGCCACCGTGTCGATACGCCGCATCGCAAAGCGGTTGGCTGCCAACGCGGTCGCCACGCCGGACAACAGCACCGCCAGCAACGCCGACAAGGCCAGGAAACGGCCCGCACGGTCGAACGCCGCGCGCATGCCGCGCTGGGTGTCCTCGATGCCGACCAGGCGGTATTCGCTGGCGCGCGGTTTCAGCCAGGCGCGCAAGTCGGCGATGGCATCGGGCGCGCCGGAGAACATCAGCCGGTACGAGGCGCGGCTGCCCGGGCCGAGCAGGCCGGCACCATCAATATCGGCGCGATTGACCAGCAGCGGCGGCGACAGCTGCATCAGCTCGCCGGAGGCATCCGGTTCGGCACGCAGCACGCCGGTGATGGTGAGATGGCCGGCGCCGAATTCCAGCTGTTCGCCCACGCGCAGGCCCAGGGCCTCCAGCAGGCGGGGATCGGCATAGGCCTGGCCCGGCGGCGGTGCGCCCGCAGGCTTGCCCTGCATGCCGGCACTGTCCGTGGACACCAGCAATTGCCCACGCAGCGGGTAGCCCGCGCCGACCCCGCGGATATTGGCCATCTGGCTGGCGTCGCCATGGAACAGCACGCTCGGGAAGCTGACTATGCGCGTGCTCTGCAAGCCACGCCGCTGCGCTTCCTCGGCAAAGTCGGCCGGAATCTCCTGGCGGCCGGTCACGCCCAGATCGCCACCGAGTACTTCGGCCGCGCTGGAGGTCAACGCCAGGGTCACCCGATCGACCAGCGTGCCGACGGCCGTCATCACCGCCACGCCCAGTACCAGCGCGGCGAACACGGTCAGCAGGTCGCCGGCCAGGAATTCGCGGCGCACCGCGCGCGCGGCTTGGCGCAGCACGTTCATGCGGCCGAACCGGGCTGGGCGTGCAGGCGGCCGCTGTCGATGCGGTAGATGTGGTTGCAGCGCTGCGCCAGCGTCATGTCGTGGGTCACCAGCACCAGCGTGGTGTCGCTGGTGGCATTGAGCGCAAATAGCAGGTCGCTGATCTGCGCGCCGGTGGCCTGGTCCAGGCTGCCGGTGGGCTCGTCGGCAAACAGGATGCGCGGCTTGGCCACGAAGGCGCGTGCCAGCGCCACACGTTGCTGCTCGCCGCCGGACAGCTGGCGCGGGTAGTGGCGCGCACGCGCGCTCAGGCCCACCGCCTCCAGCACCTCGCGCACCCGCGCCGGGTCCTCGCGCCCGGCCAGTTCCAGTGGCAGCGCGATGTTTTCTTCGGCGGTGAGTGCCGGCAGCAGATGGAAGCTCTGGAACACGAAGCCCACCTCGCGCGCGCGCAGGGCGGCACGCGCCTCTTCGTCCAACTGGCCCAGCTGCTGGCCGGAGAGCGCGATGCTGCCGCGGCTGGGCAGGTCCAGCCCGGCCAGCAGGCCGAGCAGGGTGGTCTTGCCCGAGCCGGACGCGCCGACGATGGCGATACTGTCGCCTTCACTGACCGTCAAGCTGATGTTGTCGAGGATGTGGAGTGTTCCCTCCGGTCCGCTGACGGACTTGCCGACCTCGCGGACGTCGATGGCGGTGCGGGTGCTGGAGCGGGGGGCCAGACTGTCGATGAGGAATCTCCGAATGCGTGAAAGAACACTGCGATATGGCGCGCTGGTCCTGTGGCTGCTGACACTGTCCCTGCTTGCGCCGGGAATTGCCTCTGCCAAAAGTCCGGTGGCGACCGCACCGATCCTGGTGGTCGGCGACAGCCTGAGCGCTGCGCACAACATCCCGATGCAGTCCGGCTGGGTCACCTTGCTGGACCAACGCCTCAAGCGTGACATGGCGACGCCACCGGCGGTCGTCAATGCCAGCATCAGCGGCGAAACCACCTCCGGTGCGCTGACGCGGCTGCCCGGCCTGCTGCAGAAGCACCGCCCCGGCGTGGTGGTGATCGAACTGGGCGGCAACGACGCGCTGCGCGGCCTGACCCCGGCCCAGCTCAAGGGCAACCTGGAAAAAATGATCCAGCTCAGCCAGCAGGCCGGCGCGAAGGTGCTGCTGCTGGGCATCGATGTGCCGCCCAATTACGGTCCCGCCTACCGCGCGCGCCTGAAGGCGAGCTACGCCGACCTGTCCAGGCAGTACAAGACCGCATTGGTGCCGTTTTTCCTGGAAAAGGTCGCGCTGCAGCCAGGCCTGATGCAGGCGGACGGCCTGCATCCCACTGCCGCTGCCCAGCCCAGGGTGCTGGAAACGGTGTGGCCGGCGCTGCGTCCGTTGCTCGGGCGCTGACAACCGGCGGCCACCGCGCGCCGTCACAGAACGTTAGTTGGTCTTCACGCCCTTTCCACTGCCGATCCGGCATGTTTCACAAAGCTGAAGACCGAGGAAAGTCCATGCGTCAGACCAAGGAAACGTCCGGCCTCGTGCTGGTCGTCGAAGACAACCGCAATATCTCTGAAATGATCGGCGAGTACCTGGAAGGCCGTGGCTTCGAGGTCGACTACGCACAGGACGGACTCGACGGCTACCGTCTGGCCGCCGAGAACAGCTACGACGTGGTCGTGTTGGATCTCATGCTGCCACGTCTGGACGGCATCGAAGTGTGTCGCCGCCTGCGTAACGACGCACGCAAGTCCACCCCGGTACTGATGCTGACCGCCCGCGACACGCTGGACGACAAGCTCACCGGCCTGGGTTTCGGTGCCGACGACTACCTGACCAAGCCGTTTGCGATCCAGGAACTGGAAGCCCGTCTGCGTGCCCTGATCCGCCGCGAGCGCCGCCAGGTTGGCTCGGAAGTGCTCAAGGTCGCCGACCTGGTGCTCGATCCGGTCAGCATGCGCGCCACCCGCGCCGGCACCGAGCTGCAGCTCTCGCCGATCGGTCTGCGCCTGCTCACCATCCTGATGCGCGAGTCGCCGCGGGTGGTCACCCGCCAGGAAATCGAGCGCGAGATCTGGGGCAACGGGTTGCCGGATTCGGACACCCTGCGCAGCCATCTGTACAACCTGCGCAAGATCATCGACAAGCCGTTCGACCGTCCGCTGCTGCACACGGTTCAGAGCGCCGGCTATCGCATCGCCGACATCGCCCAGCCGATGGCCTGATGTCACCGGCCGGCCGCCGTTCCGACGGCCGGTCACCTCCCCTAGGCGCCCACGCGCCTGTCGCTTCCGCGTGCTGCCGTCTGGCTGCACGACGGGCTTACGGAAGCGTTGCCTATAATCCGGCGCTCTCCCCTGGATGCAGCAATGCCGCACGGGCTTCCACGAAAAATACGTCTCGCCTTCCTGCTGCAGGTCGCCCTGGCGAGCCTGGCGATCGTGCTGGGCGGCTATCTGCTGTCCTTCGTGATCAAGTACAGCCTGGTGCGCACCGTGCTTGCCGACGAGGCGGTGCATTTCTGGCACCTGCACAAGAGCGCGCCGACCAACCCGCCGCCGAATACACGCAACATCCAGGGCTATTTTTCGCCCGCCGGCCAGGGCCGCGACCCTGCGCCAGCGGCCTTGCAGCGGTTGTCGCCGGGCTTCAGCGAAGTGGCCGCCGCCGACGCCCTGGTGTATGTCGATCAACGTCCGGAAGGGCGCTTGTACCTGGTGTTCCCACGCTCGCGCGCGGCGCATCTGACGCTCTGGTTCGGGGTGGTGCCGGCGATGCTGGTGCTGCTGGCGATCTATGGCGTGTTCTGGGTGACCTACCGGATTTCCAAGCGGCTGGTCTCGCCGATCAGCTGGCTGGCGCGGCGCGTGTCGCAGTGGGATCCGCGCAACCCCGATGTCGACGAACTGGCGCCGGAGCGGTTGCCTGCCGACCTGCAGGGCGAGACGCGGCAATTGGCCGCCGCGCTGCATGCGCTGGGGCAGAAAGTCAGCGACCATGTCGCACGCGAGCGCAATTTCACCCGCGATGCCAGCCATGAGCTGCGCACACCGTTGACGGTGATCCGGGTGGCTAGCGACATGGCGCTGGCCGACGACGAATTGTCGCAGCGCACCCAGCGCAGCCTGCGCCGGATCCAGCGTGCCGGCCGCGACATGGAAGCGGTGATCGACGCCTTCCTGATCCTGGCGCGCGAGGCCGAGATCGACCCGCAAAGCGAAACCTTCGATGCTGCCGAACTGGCCAGCGAGGAAGTCGACAGCGCCCGCGAACTGCTGGGCGACAAGCCGGTGTCCCTGACGATGGTCGGCGACCGCAGCCTGCAGATTTTCGCCCCGCCGCGGGTGATGCGCGTGGTGCTCAGCAACCTGCTGCGCAATGCCTGCGCCTATACCGACACCGGCAGCATCGAAGTGGAAGTCACCCAGGACCGCATCGTCGTGCGCGATACCGGCATCGGCATGAGCGAGGAAGCGCGCGCGCGCGCGTTCGAGCCGTTCTTTCGCGCCGATCCCACGCGCCCGCAGGGCACCGGCCTGGGCCTGTCGATCGTGCGCCGGCTGTGCGATCGCTTCGGCTGGCGGATCGAGCTGCATAGCGAGTCCGGTGTCGGCACCTCGGTTGCGGTGGTGGTGGCCTGAGGTAGTGGGGGCGTTAGCGACATGCGGGTCGCCTGGAACCGGCTGCTCATGAGGCAGACGCGCTGCATGCGCCTGGGGCGCCGTTTGCGGTTGCGACGATGGCGTTTTCGACTGCGCGGCATTGATCCCGCGCGCCGTGGCGATCCCCGCTGACGCCAGCTGCATCTGCGGGATCGCTTGCCGCAATCGATCAATCGACCGATCTGGCGAGTGCCTCGCCAGATCGACCTGCAGGGCGCTACTTCTGCTTCAGTACCGGGGCCACCGCCTTGCGCCAAATGGCATAGCCATCGGCGGTCATGTGCAGCATGTCCTGGCGAAACAGCTCGGCGCGCGGTTTGCCGTCGGCGTCGAGCATCGGCGTGTAGACGTCCACGTAGTCCACGTGCGGCAGCGGCGCGAGTGCGTCCTTGATCAGGCGATTGGCAGTGACGATCGAAGGCAGCAGATGTGCGCGCGAGGGGCTGGGTTTGATCGACAGATAGCTGATGCGCGCTGTGGGCAAATCGCGGCGGATGCGCTGCACGAATGCCAGCACGTCGTCGCGCACCTGCTGTGGCGTGCGGCCGCTGTTGAGATCGTTGTCGCCGGCATACAGCACCACCTGGCGCGGCGCATACGGGATCACGATGCGGTCGGCGTACCAGGTGCTGTCGCGCACTTCCGAACCGCCGAAGCCGCGATTGATCACCGGCATGCCGGGGAAATCCTGTGCCAGCGTGTCCCAGAAACGGATCGACGAACTGCCGACGAAGACGATGCCGTGCCGGGGCGGCGGTTGTTGCGCATCGCTGTCGGAAAAGCGCCGCATGTCGTCTTCCCAGGCGGGATTGGACACCTGCGCCGGTATCTGTGGCGCGGGGTGCGGGGCGGCGGCGTGGACGTGGCCGGACAACAAGGCAAGCGCGCACAGCAGCGTGCGCAAGGGATGTTTGGTCATGCGAAAGAACCTGCGACAGTGAAGCGGACCACCATGGTGCGACAGGCTGGAAGCCCAGGGCAAACCGGTAGGCGTCCAGCGCCTGTCATGGGTTGCTCGCAGAGCGTGCCGCCGGGCCTGCACAGACAATGTGGAAAAGATTGCGCCATGCGGCAGCATCTGACGGCCTTGCAGGCCCAATGCCAGCTGTTGCGGCACCTGGTCACGCCCTGGCGGCGCGCTGCACGACGGTGCAAGATTCGCACTTTCCCCAGCAGTGACCACGCCATGCGTTCGAGCCGTCCCCAGACACGCCCTTGCGGCCGGAAGCACTGACGCATGGCCGATCAACTGGGACACGTGCCGCGCGGTCCGCGCCGCATGCTCAAGGCGGCGATCTGGTCATGGCAGGGTCTGCGCGCGGCATGGCTGCACGAATCCTCGTTTCGGCTGGAGGTGTGCCTGGCGGCAGTGCTGCTGCCGCTGGGGCTGTGGCTCGGCCAGTCCGGGCTGGAACGCATTGCGCTGATCGCGCCGTTGCTGATCGTGCTGGCCGCCGAACTGCTGAATTCGGCGATCGAGGCGGTGATCGAACGCTACGGCCCCGAGCACCACGTGCTGGCTGGCCGTGCCAAGGACATGGGCTCGGCGGCGGTGTTCCTGCTGCTGATCAATGTGCTGCTGTGCTGGGGACTGGTCCTGCTGCCGCGCTTGTTCTGAAGAGCACTACCTCTGAGCTACCTCTGAGCGACGTGCAGCTACCAGTTCGCTTCTGTAGGCGACTGGATTGGCAGATGCATGGAGACCTTCGTTGCGATGAGATGCGCCGGATCGCGCCAGCTGACGTATCAACCTGTCACACAGCATGCAGTGACTGCTTCTGCCGATGGCCGGGCGTCATCGCGCCTGGCCGGAATCGCCTGCCAGGCGCACGCGTGCATGCCGGCTTGACTCGCCGCATGGCATGCTGCGGCTCTCTTTCAACGGAATCGCCTGCATGCCCGTCCTGATTCGCGCCCTGGTGTTGCTGATCCTGACCGTCTCGCTGTCCGGTTGCGGTTACAACGCGATCCAGCAGAAGGAAGAAGGAGTCAAGGCAGGTTGGTCGGAGGTGCTGAATCAATATCAGCGTCGCGCCGACCTGATTCCCAATCTGGTGCGCACCGTGCAGGGCTATGCCCAGCAGGAGCGCCAGGTGCTGACCGAGGTGACCAATGCGCGCTCGCGGGTCGGGCAGATCCAGGTCAATGCCGACGACGAAGCCTCGCTCAAGCAGTTCCAGCAGGCGCAGGGCGAACTCGGCAGCGCACTGTCGCGCCTGTTGGTGGTCAGCGAGAACTATCCGCAGCTGAAATCCGACCAGTCGTTCCGCGATCTGCAGGTGCAGCTGGAAGGCACCGAGAACCGCATCACCGTGGCGCGCGGTCGCTACATCCAGACGGTGCAGGAGTACAACACCTACATCCGTTCGTTCCCGCAGGTGATCACCGCCAAGATCTTCGGCTACCAGCCCAAGCCCAATTTCAGCGTGGAAAACGAAGCGCAGATTTCGCGCGCACCGCAGGTGGATTTCGGCAATCAGCAGGCGCCGCAGCAGCCCTCGCCGCAGCCGCAGCCAGCGCAGTAAACACATGCGATTTGCGCAGTACCAAATACTGCGCAATGTGCCGCACGGCATGTCGAAGCGATCGTTAGGTTTGCGATGGCAACCCATCGATCGCCAGTTGGATCAATGCCAACTTTCAGGAGCGGCACATCAAGCCTCTGCCCTCGGGGCGATAAGGCACGGCTTGCGCGCCACTGGCGCGCAAGCCCTGGAGCGCCCGCGCTGCCAGCGAGGGCCGGGTGGCGGAGCGGGGGAGGGTACGGGACGAAGTCCTCGTGCTATTCCAACTGTACGAGGCTTCGCTCGCACCCTCATCCGCCCCTTCGGGGCAGCTTCTCCCGCAGGGAGAAGGATCAGCCAAGCCAGTGCCGATGAAGTGTCAGTGCTAATCAGCCAGGAGTTGCGAATGCGGAAGAACTACACGCGGGTGTTCTGGATGTTGGCGCTGTTGCTGTTGCCGGCCTCGCTCCTGGCGCAGGATCTGGCAGCCATTCCGCCACTGCGCTCGCCCGTGGTCGATACCACCGGCACATTGGACGCCACGCAGATCCAGCAACTCGAGCAGCAGGCGCTGGTCTTGCAGCAGCGCAAGGGCGCGCAGTTGCAGGTCCTGATCGTGCCGACCACGCAGCCGGAGCCGATCGAGCAGTACACCCAGCGCGTGTTCGACCAGTGGAAGATCGGCCGCAAGGGCGTGGACGACGGAGTGTTGCTGCTGGTGGCCAAGGACGACCGCCGGGTGCGGATCCAGCCCGGCTACGGCCTGGAAGGTGCGATCCCCGACATCACGGCCAACCGCATCATCCAGGAGTATCTGGCGCCGCGCTTCCGTGAGGGCGACTACGCCGGCGGCATCAGTGCGGCGACTGCGACGCTGGCCGGCCTGATCGAAGGCGAGGCCTTGCCGGCGCCGGTCAGCGGGCACGCCGACGGCGGCGCCGGCAATGGCTCGGGCGGCGGCGGCTGGATCATGGCCTTGTTCATCGGTTTTGTGGTCGCGATGGTGGCGCGCGGCATTCTCGGTGCCCTGCCGCGGCCGCTGCGTGCATTGCTGACCGGCGTCGCCGCCGGCGGTGCCGCCCTGCTGTTTACCTCGCTGCTGTTCGCCAGCGCCGGCGCTGCGGTGATCGGGCTGCTGGCCGGCCTGGCGTCCGGTTCGCCGGGGCGCTTTGTCGGCGGCGGTGGCTGGGGCGGTGGTGGATTCGGTGGCTTTGGAGGCGGTGGCCGCGGCGGTTTCGGTGGCGGCGGCTGGGGTGGTGGTGGCGGATCATCGGGAGGCGGTGGCGCCTCGGGGAGTTGGTAATGCGGTGGCTCAGGCATGTCTTCGCGCCCTCGGCGCAGCGCAGTTTCCCGGCCGGCTGTATGGATGCGATCGCCGCGGCGGTTGCCGCCAGCGAGCGCACCCATACCGGCCAGGTCATGGTAGCGGTGGAAACCGACCTGCCGCTGGACGCGCTATGGCGCGGGCACACCGCGCGCCAGCGTGCCGAGCAGGCCTTCGCGCAATTGCGCACCTGGGACACCGAGGCCAATAACGGGGTGCTGCTGTATCTGCTGCTGGCCGACCACGCCATCGAAGTGGTCGCCGACCGTGGGCTGCGCAGCCGGGTGCCGGAAGCGCAGTGGGCCGAGGTGTGCCGGCGCATGCAGCAGTTCCTGCGCGATGGCGAGCACGAGGCGGCGGTGCTGGCCGGGATCGAGGCGGTGACCGAGCTGTTGACCGAGCATTTTCCTGCCGCTGCCGGCTCCCAGCATGAAGACGAGCTGCCCGATCGTCCCCAGCTCTTAGGCTGAACGCGTGCGAGGTGTCAGAATAGACGCCTCGCTTTTTCGTGATCCGCGGTCCGCATGATCTATCTGCACGCCATCGACCCCATCGCCTTCTCGCTTGGACCGGTGCAGGTGCACTGGTACGGGTTGATGTACCTGGCCGCATTCTTCTCTGCCTGGGCACTGGGGCGCTCGCGCATCCTGCGCGGCCGCCTGCCGGGCGTGGACATGGACGGATTTTCCGACCTGCTGTTCTACGGCATGCTCGGCGTGGTGCTGGGCGGGCGCATCGGCTACATGCTGTTCTATGCGTTCGACAGCCTGCTGGCCAACCCGTTGATCCTGTTCAAGGTGTGGCAGGGCGGCATGAGCTTCCACGGCGGGCTGTTGGGCGTGCTGATCGCCTGCGGGCTGTGGGCGCGCAAGCACCGGCTGCACTTCTTCGACGTGATGGATTTCGTGGCGCCGCTGGTGCCGCTGGGTCTGGGCTTCGGGAGGCTCGGTAATTTCGTCGGCGGCGAGTTGTGGGGCAAGTTCACCGATGCTGGCTGGGGCGTGATCTTCCCGCTTGCGCCGGAACTGGCCGGCAAGTTGCCGGCAGAACTCCAGGCGCAGTACGCCGCCGGTGCATTGAACCAGTTCGCGCGGCATCCTTCGCAGCTCTACGAGGCGGCGCTGGAAGGCGTGGTGATGTTCGTGGTGCTGTGGACCTTCTCGATGAAGCCGCGTGCACGCTATGCGGTGTCGGGGATGTTCGCGCTGCTGTACGGCGTGTTCCGTTTCATCGTGGAATTGGTGCGCGTGCCGGATGCACCGATCGGCTACCTGGCCTTCAACTGGCTGACGATGGGGCAGATCCTGAGTCTGCCGTTGATCATCGGCGGCCTGGTGTTGCTGGCGATGTCGCGCCGCGCGCCGGTGTTGCAGCCGATGCTGGTGCAGACCGCGGGCGCGGAGGCGGCCAAGTGAAGCCTTATCTGGACCTGCTGCAGCATGTGCTGGAACACGGCGCCGAGAAGTCCGATCGCACCGGTACCGGCACGCGCAGCGTGTTCGGCTGGCAGATGCGCTTCGACCTCAACGACGGCTTTCCGCTGGTCACCACCAAGAAGCTGCACCTGCGCTCGATCATCCACGAGCTGCTGTGGTTCCTGCAGGGCGACACCAACATCGGCTACCTCAAGGACCACCAGGTCCGCATCTGGGACGAATGGGCCGACGACGACGGCGATCTCGGCCCGGTATACGGCAAGCAGTGGCGGCGCTGGACCGGCCCGGACGGTGTCGAGATCGACCAGATGCAATGGCTGGTGGACGAGATCAAGCGCAACCCGGATTCGCGCCGGCTGGTGATCAGCGCCTGGAACGTCGGCGAGCTGCCGCAGATGGCCTTGATGCCGTGCCACAGCCTGTTCCAGTTCTATGTGGTGAACGGCAAGCTCAGCTGCCAGCTGTATCAGCGCAGCGGCGACATCTTTCTCGGCGTGCCGTTCAATATCGCCAGCTACGCATTGCTGACGCATATGGTGGCGCAGGCCACCGGCCTGGGCGTGGGCGATTTCGTGCATACGCTGGGCGATGCGCACCTGTACGCGAATCACTTCGCGCAGGCACGCGAGCAGCTGACCCGCACCCCGCGCGTGCTGCCGCGCTTGCGCCTGAATCCCGCGGTGACCGACCTGTTCGCGTTCCGCTTCGAGGACATCGCCATCGAGGGCTACGACCCGCATCCGGCGATCAAGGCGCCGGTGGCGGTGTGACGAGCGAGTTGCGGCATGGTCCGCCGGCATCCACTTGAGACGACAGCACTGTGATGGCCAAGCATTCGATCAAGGCACGGGAAAAACTGGCTGATTCGCTGATGGCAATGCAGGCCAGCCTGTTGGTGAATCTCACGAGCATCCTGCTCATCGCACCGATCGGCTTTTTCGGTATTGCCTTGTACAAGGGCGAACCCCTGCAGCTGACGAACCTCTTCGGCGGGCAGTCTTCGGCGGCGTTGGCGGTGATTGCCGTGTTGTACCTTGTGGCTTTCTGCCTTGGAATGATGGGCCGGCACGCCGCGATGAAAATCTACGACACGCTGTATCCGGACCGATGAAACTGACCCTGATCGTCGCCTTCGACCGCAACAATGCCATCGGCCGCGACAACGAATTGCCGTGGAAGTTGCCCGACGATCTCAAGCGCTTCAAGGCGCTGACCGTGGGCAAGCCGATCCTGATGGGGCGCAAGACCGCGCAGTCGCTGGGGCGTGCCTTGCCGGGGCGAGTGAACCTGGTGCTGACGCGTTCGGGGCAGGTGCCGTTCGCGGACATGCAGGCGGTGGCGTCGCTCGATGAGGCGATTGCGCAGGCCGAGGCGGCCGGTGCACAGGAGCTGTGCGTGATCGGTGGCGGTGAGGTCTATCGCCTGAGCATGGAGCGTGCGGACCTGCTGGCCGTCACCGAAGTGGACACCACCGTGGAACGGGCCGACACCTACTTTCCGCCGATCGACCCGGCCGTGTGGGAGCCGGTGCAGCGCGAGTCGCATGCGCCCGATGCGCGGCATGCCTTCGCATTCGACTATGTGGACTATCGGCGACGCTGAGGCTTGCGCTTCGAATGAAGAGCGAGTGGTTCAGTGGTTGCGGCACGCCGTGTTGTCCATGCGCTGTTCGGCACTACGCAGATCACGTTCAAGCAGCTGCCGCGCGATCATCCGATGTGCTTGTTCACCACCAGCTCGCCTGACGCGACCCGTCGCGCGTGCACGATGGTGCGTGTCTAGTGCACGCACCCCATCTGTTCCAGGGCGGTGAATGCGGCCCGTGTGTCCGCGCGTCGAAGGTCGAGCGTGCAAACGTGCCAGTCGCGTAACGGACGCATGCTCTGGCTAATTTGCAATCGGCGAGGTACTACCCCTGGCGTGCTGCAGCCAGTGCGCCGATCACTCACGTTAACTAGTCCGCAGCGGGAGCGGGCGGAGCAGCACTGGGAGCGGTCGAACCGGCGCTCCCGTTCGCATTGTCTCCGCCACCGCCACGCTGGCGTTGCCTACGGCGCGGTGGCCGGCTGCGCTGTGCGGTCTTCGGCGGCTGCGTGATCGGGATTCCCGGCACCTGCACCACGCGCAGCTCGTCGGTATCCAGCTGCAGGGCGGTGAGTTTGCCGCCCCATACCGCACCGGTATCGATGGCGTGCACGCCCTGGGTGATGGTCAGCCCGAGTGCGGACCAATGCCCACAGACGATCTTCAGATCGCGCTCGACCCGGCCCGGCACTTCGAACCACGGATACAGGCCCTGCGCCTGGGTACCCGGGGTGCCCTTGTCGTCGGTGGCAATGCGCCCGCGCGGGGTGCAATAGCGCATGCGCGTGAACAGGTTGATGATTGCGCGGCTGCGGTCATATCCGCTCAGGCCCGGCGACCAGCCCGGCTGATCGCCGTACATGTTGCGCAGCAGTTTGCGATAGCCGCCGCCCTGCAGTTGCTGCTCGACCTCGCGCGCATGTTTCTCGGCCATCTGCGTGGTCCATTTCGGCGCCAGCCCGGCATGGATCATCATCCAGCCCAGTTCGCGGTCCACATGGGCCAGCTTCTGCATCCGCAGCCAGTCGAGCAGCAGGTCGCGGTCCTCGGCCAGCACGATGCGCAGCAGATCCGGATTGACCTTGCGTTGTTCCTCTTCCGAACGCGCGCCGATCGCCAGCAGCGACAGGTCATGGTTGCCCAGCACCACCACGCTATGTGCGCGCAGCGAATGCACTAGGCGCAGCGTTTCCAGCGATTGACCGCCGCGGTTGACCAGGTCGCCACAGAACCACAGGGTGTCCTGCGCGGGGTCGAAGTTGATTTTTTCCAGCAGGCGCCGGGTGATGTCGTAACACCCCTGCAGGTCGCCAATTGCCCAGACGCTCATTGCGTGCGCTCCATCAGTCCAGCATCCATCAGTGCAGCGTCCTGGGTACGCTCAGCACGAAGGCGGCGATCGGGGCGGTGAATTCGGTGCCATCGTCGGCCACCATGTCGTAATGACCTTGCATCTGTCCCTGCTCGGTCTCCAGCAGCACGCCGGAGGTGTAACTGAACGCCTCGCCGGGACGCAGCCAGGGCTGTTCGCCGACCACGCCCTCGCCATCCACCCGTTCGGTGCGTCCGTTGGCGTCGGTGATCTGCCAGTGGCGTGCGATCAGGCGCGCAGGCACGGCCCCCGCGTTCTGGATGCGGATGCTGTAGGCGAAGGCATAGCGGCCTTCGTCGGGGGTCGATTGATGGGCGAGGAAGCGGGGCGACACCTCGACCTCGACCCGGTAGCGCGGATCATCGTGCATGCGGAAAGTCTAAATAAAACCGTGTGGGAGCGGCGCTCAAGCCGGCTCGACATTGGCCAGGCGGATGAAATCCGCGACCTCGAGTTGTTCGGCGCGTGCATCCGGGCGCACCTGCGCGGCCTCGAAATGGGCAGGCTCGCAGACGTTGGACAAGGCATTGCGCAGGGTCTTGCGACGCTGGCCGAAGCCGGCGCGCACCACGTCGGCAAAGCGCCGCCGATCCCTGATCAGCACCGTGGCCGGATCGCGCGGCACCAGCCGTACCACCGCCGAGTCCACCTTCGGCGGGGGCCGGAACGCGCCCGGCGGCACCACGAACAGTGCGGTGACCTCGCAATACGCCTGCAGCATCACGCTCAAGCGCCCGTACACCTTGCTGCCGGGGCCGGCAGCCATGCGGTCGACCACTTCCTTTTGCAGCATGAAGTGCATGTCGGCCACCGCTGCGGCATGGTCCAGCGCATGGAACAGGATTGGCGAGGAGATGTTGTAGGGCAGGTTGCCAACCAGCCGGATCGGCGTGCCATCGGCCAGTGCAGTGAAATCCACACTGAGTACATCGCGATGGATGATGCTCAGCGCGCCGATCGGTGCGGCGGCGTCGGTCAGTGGTGCGATCAGGTCGCGGTCGAATTCGATCACGGTCAGTGCGCCGTGCTTGCGCAGCAGCGGAAAGGTGATCGCGCCCTGACCAGGGCCGATTTCGACCAAGTGCTGGCCGGCGCGCGGGTCCACTGCCTGCACGATGCGGTCGATGTAATACCGGTCGGCAAGAAAGTGCTGGCCAAGCGACTTCTTGGCCGGTGCGCTGAAAGAATGATTCATGTGCGCAGTTTAACGTGGCAGCGCCTGCACGCGGTGCCGGTTCTGCGCATCGCCGGCACGCCAGACGGGCTGCGTGCACGCTGTGCCCCGTCCAAGCCCGGCAATCGCCCCCTCGCTTAGCCGCGTGCGGCCAAGCGCGCGCACAGCTCGGTCGCCGCCATCAGGCTGGACGGATCGGCGATACCGCGCCCGGCCAGCTCCAGCGCGGTGCCGTGATCGACCGCCACGCGCGGATAGGGCAGGCCGAGCGTGATGTTGACCGCCTGCTCGAAGCCGCTGTACTTGAGCACCGGCAGGCCCTGGTCGTGATACATCGCCACCACCGCATCGAAGCCGGTGAGCTTCTGCGGCAAGAATGCGGTATCGGCCGGCAGCGGGCCGATCAGCTGCATGCCGTCGCCGCGTAGCTGCTCCAGTACCGGGATGATGACGTCCAGCTCCTCGCGGCCCAGGTGCCCGTCTTCGCCGGCATGCGGGTTGAGGCCCAGCACCGCGATGCGCGGGCGTTCCAGGCCGAAGTCACGTCGCATCGCGGCGTCGGTGATGCGAAGGCAGCGCGTCACCGCGTCGGCAGTGATCGCATCGGCCACTGCGCGCAGTGGCAAATGGGTGGTCACCAGGGCGACACGCACGATGGCATTGGCCAGCATCATCACCACCGGGCAGCCCGCCTGTTCGGCCAGCAGCTCGGTGGTGCCGGTGTAGGGAATGCCGCCGGCATTGATCACTGCCTTGTGCACCGGGCCGGTGACGATGCCCTGCAGCTTGCCGGACAGGCAGTCGCCGGCAGCGCCACGCAGGCCGGCGATGACCGCCGCCGCATTGGCAGGGTCCGCGATGCCGAAACGGGTCGGCACGGCCTGGCGGATCGGATGCAGCGGCAGGTCACCGGGCGCGCGGGCGCGCTGGTCCGGATCGAGCAGCCGTACAGACAAAGACAGCGCCTTTGCGGCGCTGTGCAGGGTATCCGGATCGGCGTATGCGATCAGGTGGGCGTCCGAGCGCGGCCGCTGGGCGAGCCGGACGCACAGTTCCGGCCCAATCCCGGCCGGCTCGCCTGGCACCAGCGCGAGCGACGGGAACATCGAATCAGCGCGTCGGCTGTGCCGGCGGCGGCGTCGGTGCGGCAGGCGCCGCGGGGTCAGCCGGCTTGGCCGGAGCGGCAGTGGCATCGCCATCGGCGCGGTCGCCGGTGCGGAAGCTCACATACGCTTCGCCACGCAGCTCCTGCAGATAGCGGTTGTACTCTTCTTCCAGCTTGCGGCGGCCGATCGTTTCACGGATCTGCGCACGCTGGCTTTCGGCACTGACGTCGGTCTGACGGCTGCCCACGCGCTGCACGATGTGCCAACCCGCCTGGGTGCGGAACGGTTCGGACACCGCGCCATCGGCCAGGCCTTCGACCTGCTTGCCGAAGTCCGGGCCGAACGCATCGGCCGGGAACCAGCCCAGATCGCCACCCTGGCCACGGCTGTTGGTGTCTTCGGAAGACTCCTTCGCGGTAGCCTGGAAATCGGCGCCGCCGGTGATGCGGGCACGCAGCGTGTCGATCTTGGCCTTGGCCTGCGCCTCGGTCTGGCTGTCGTTGATGCGCACCAGGATATGGCG
The DNA here is from genome assembly GCF_001013475.1 of Xanthomonas arboricola pv. juglandis. GTDB lineage: Bacteria > Pseudomonadota > Gammaproteobacteria > Xanthomonadales > Xanthomonadaceae > Xanthomonas > Xanthomonas arboricola. The sequence goes on from NZ_JZEF01000002.1 coordinate 1,208,897, forward strand.
TGCGTTGTATTCGGTGACCAGCTTCTTCTCGCCGCCGGCATTGGCGTCGCGCATTTCCACCAGCTTGAGCAACTGGAAACCGCTCGGGCCACGCAACGGACCGGCGACCTGACCGGGCTGCATGTCCCGAATCAGCTGGGCGAATGCGTTGGGGATTTCGTCCAGGCTGCGCCAGCCCAGATCGCCGCCTTCCAGCGCGTTCGGGCTGTCGGAATACCGCACTGCCGCTGCCGAGAAGTCCAGCTCGCCCTTGTCGATCAATGCCTTCACGCCATCGACCTTTTTCTGGCCGGTGGCGATCTGGTCAGCCGTCGCACCTTCCGGCAAACCGACCAGGATGTGCGCCAGGTGATATTGGCTGCCGGTGGTGGCCTGCTGTGCCAGCGCCGTGTCCACTTCACCTTCGCTCACGCTGATGCGGCTCTGCGCAAAGCTCTGACGCAGGCGCTGCACGATGATTTCGTCACGCACCGAAGCGCGGAAATCGCCATAGCCCATGCCGTCGGCCGCCAGTTTCTGGCGCAGGCCATCGACAGTGGTGCCGTTCTGCTGGGCGATGCTGGCAATTGCCCGGTTGAGTTCCTCGTCGCTGACGCGGATACCGCTGCCATCGGCACGACCGACCTGCAATTTGACCAGAACCAGACGCTCGAGCACCTGGCGCTGGAGGACATCGTCCGGCGGCAGCTGGTTTTCCCGGCCGGCGTACTGCGACTTGACGTTGCGTACGGCGCGATCGAGCTCGCTCTGCAGCACCACGTCTTCATCGACGATGGCGGCAATGCGATCCAGCGGCTGGGATTGCTGTGCCGAGGCCAACGGCGAGAGCGTGCTGGTGAGTACCAGCAGCGAGGCAAGAACAACAGAGAAAGGCTTGGTCATGGAATCAAGTTCGGATCGTAATCGTCCGGATTAGTCGTGGTATTGCTGGGCGGGACCAGGTACAGGTCGTCGCGGTAATAGCCGAGAATAGCACGGCGCAAAGTGCGGTCCGTGTTCTGCCCGAACGAGCTCAAGCCCTTCAGCACGAACTCCACCTGGATGGAGTTGTCCATTTCGCCATCGCGGTTGCGCACGAACCGGCGCACCAGCGCGCGCACCGCCAGGCAGCAGCTGTCCCACTGCACGCCACCGATCATCTCCAGCGGTTTGCGGTCCAGGAGCGAGTAGTAGTAACGGCCGACCGCACTCCAGCTGGGGTTGATCGGGTACAGGAAGGAGAAATCTGCCTGCTCGAGCTGGTCGCTATTGTTGGTCGGGTTACGGCGGTAGCGATACGCAAGATTGATGATGCCGTCGTTGTTGAGCAGATAACGCGTACGTAGGCTGGCCAGATCTTCCTTACGCGAATTCGGGTTCCATTGATAGGTGGCGCCCATCGACCAGCGGTCGTTGATCATGTAGTTGGCATCTGCCACCCAGGCGGACTTGCCCTGTTCGATGGGTTGTTCGCTGCCGGCGGCCGAATTGGTGCTGTTGTTGATGGTGACCAGCGAATCGTTGAAATACAGGATCTGGCCTGCACTCAGCGACAGCTTCTCGCGACCGTCATCCTGGCGCAGCCAGCGCGAGGTCACCGCCAGGGTCAGCTGGTTGGCATCGTTCTGACGGTCGGCGCCGGTGTAGCGCGAGTCACGGAACAACTGGCCATAGCTGAAGGTGAACGGGCGGGTATCGAAGACCGGTAGATCGTCCTGGTCGCGGTACGGCACGTACAAATAGTACAGGCGCGGCTCCAACGTATTGAGATAGTTGGTGCCGAATACCGAAGTCTCGCGGTCGAAATACAGGCCGGCATCCAGCGAGGCGATCGGCAGGCTGCGCGAGGGGGAGCGATCACCGGTCAGCGGCGCGGTGTTGGCCAACGTCGAATCCAGCTGATAGGTGGTGTAGCGCCACGCCACGGTCGGAGTAAAGAACCAGGCGGCGCCGGACAACGGCATCGAGATGTAGGGCTTGATGTCAAGGCGCGAACCGCTGCCATATTCCTTGTTGCGGATATTGGTGCGGACGTAATCGTCATCATCGTCATTGCCGCTGGTGCTCCCGTTCAATGGGGGCCTGACGAAGTAAGAATCATCGTGAGTGAACCGCACTGCCTCGGCATACACGCCGGCCTCGAAGATGCCGAACGGCTTGTCCCAGGTGAAATACGCGCGCGGCTGGCGGTTGTAGGGCAGCGACTGCTCATCCAGCGTGTAGTCGGTGAGCTGCCAGCGGTCGGCCATCAGGCCGGCGGTCCAGGTTTCGCCGGTACCGTAGATGCCCACGGTACTCTGCACGCTGGAGGCCGAGCCCATGCCGTTCAGGCGGCTGGTGAAGTCTTCCACGTAACGCGTATCGCTGACCCAGGAGATACTGCTGCGCGCCTGCCAGTGATCATTGATGTTGTGGTAGCCGCTGTAGAAGACGCTACCGCGGTCCTTGTCGCGCAACTTGTCGTTGGGCAGGTAGTTGCCGGTGATCTCGCCGCGACCGCCTTCGTACAGGTAGCGGAACTCGGTGCCGAACATGAAACCGCGCTTGCTCATGTAGCGCGGCAACAGGGTCGCGTCGTAGTTCGGCGCCAGGTTCAGGTAGATCGGTTGCAGGTAGTCGAAGCCATTGCGGCCGGAAAGGCCGAACTGTGGGAACAGCAGGCCGGTCTGGCGACGGTCGTCGATCGGGAACTTGAACCAGGGGAAATACAGCACCGGCACCTTGCCGATCTGCAGCACCGCGTTGCGGGCGGTGCCGAAGCCTTCTTCGTTGTCGACGTCGATCTCTGGCGCGCGCACGCGCCAGATCGGCTGCGAGGGATCACAGGTGGTATAGGTCGAGCGGTGCATCTGCCCGACCTGGCCCTGCAGGTCGACCGATTCGGCCGCGCCGTTGCCGCGCCGGTCCACCAGCTGGTACTGGATGTTGGTGACCTTGTGGGCGTCGGTGTCCTGATTGCCTTCGGCGCGGTCAGCGACCATGCGGAAGGAGGTGTCCTGGTAGCGGACATGGCCTTCGGCGATGTAGTTGCCGGTCTCGGTGTCCATGCGCAGGTTGTCGGCACCCAGGAACTGGTCGCCGCGCTTGAGCGCCACGTTGCCCTGGTACTGCGGGGTGGTGCTGGTGCCGGACAGCTGGTCGCCTTCGATGTCGGTCGGCAACTCCTGGCGCATTTCGGCGGCCTTGGCATCTGCGGCGGGCGCGCCGTCAAAGCCTGGCAGCGGGTCCACGGCCGGGCACAGTCCCCAGTTCAACGGCTTGTCGGCAGCCATGGCCGGGAGGCAGATGGCGATGCTCAAGGGCAGGGGCAGCAGGCGGAGAACTCGGCGCACGCGTGATTCAACCAATAAAATGGCGACTAGCTTGCCGCATACCCCGCATAGGGGCAATGAAGAGCTCCCTGGTCGGGAGGGCGAGGTTCATCGCGATGGGGGCGCGAGCAAGGCGCCGGTAGGGTTCAACGCAGCGCGGCCACGTGCGCCACGCTGCTTTCGCGCAAGGCCTGCAGGTCGTAGCCGCCTTCCAGCATGGATACCACCCGGCCACGGGCATGCCGCTCGGCCAGGGTGCGCAGCGCGCCGGTCAGCCAGGCGAAATCGTCGGCATCGAGCATCAGATCGGCCAGCGGATCGCGCAGATGCGCATCGAAGCCGGCCGAGATCAGGATCAGCTGTGGGCGGAAGGCATCGACCAGCGGCAGCATCTCGTCTTCCCACACGTTGCGGAAGCGCAGCCCGTCGCTGCCTGGTTGCAGCAGCAAGTTGTGGATGTTGCCGATGCCGCGCTCGTAAACGCTGCCCGAGTGCGGATAGAGCCCGGACTGGTGGGTGCTGAGATACTGCACGCTCGGGTCGCGCTCGAAGATCGCCTGCGTGCCGTTGCCGTGGTGGACGTCGAAATCCACGATGCTGATGCGTTCCAGCCCATGCCGGTCGCGCGCGTGCGCGGCGGCCACGGCAATGTTGTTGAACAGGCAAAAGCCCATCGACACCTGCGCGGTGGCGTGGTGCCCGGGTGGGCGCACGGCGCAAAACGCGGTGCGGGTGGCGTCCTGCATCACCGCGTCCACCGCGGCGATGCCGGCGCCGGCCGCGCGCAATGCTGCCGCGCGCGAGCCGGGAGACATCACGGTGTCCACGTCGAGCCGATGGTGGCCTTCGAAGGCGGTTTCCAGCACCGCGTCGACCTGTTCGCGCTCATGCACCCGGCACAGGTCGCCCAGCTTGGCCAGCGGCGCCTCGCGCCAGTCCAGGTCCGGGAACGCGTCGCGCAGGGCCCCCACCACCGCTTCCAGGCGGGCGGGGCTCTCGGGGTGCTCGGGGCCGGCGTCGTGCCCGAGGCAGGCGGGATGGGTAAAGACCAACATGGGGCAAATCTAGCCTGTCCGCCGTGCCATGTGCAGGTCAGCCGCGCCGGCGGTCGTGCCGCCACAGCACTTCCTGCTGGCCATCGGCGCGCGCCAGCACGCGCGCCAGCACGAACAGCAGGTCGGACAGCCGGTTCAGGTAACCGATCGCCTCGCTGCGCACGGTCTCCTGGCGCGATAGCGCAACGGTCTCGCGCTCGGCCCGACGCACGATGGTGCGGGCCAGGTGGCAGCGCGCAGCGGCCTCGCCTCCGGCCGGCAGAATGAACTCCTTCAGCGGGGGCAGCGTGTCGTTGAAAAGGTCCAGCTGGCGCTCCAGCGCATCGATATCGGCGCTATCGATGGCGGCGTGGCCGGGGATGCACAGCTCGCCGCCCAGATCGAACAACTGGTGCTGGACGGTGGTTAGCAGCTCGGCGATCGGTTCCGGCACGCCGGGAGCGGCCAGCAGCACGCCGATGGCCGAATTGGCCTCGTCCACGGTGCCGTAGGCGTTGACCCGCAGCGCGTCCTTGCCGGTACGGCTGCCGTCGCCCAGCCCGGTGCTGCCGTCGTCGCCGGTGCGCGTATAGATCCGCGAGAGCCGGTTGCCCATCTCAGCCGGCCTGGGTCTGGCCGGGCGCGCTGGTCAGGCGCTCGGCGGCCACCTGGATCGCCGCGGCTGCGGCGACATACAGCGCGGCGCTGCGCAGATACGGCCCCAGCCAGTCGGTGTAGTTCTTGAACCAGCCGGCCACGGTCGGCTCGGCCACGCTGGCACTGATCCAGTAGAAGCTGCCCTGGGCGATCAACTGGCACAGCGCCACCGAGAGCAGCAGCGCCGGCACCAGCCGGGCCAGCGCGCTCCACTGTGCGCCGTGATACTGCCGACGCAGCCACACGCCGCCGGCCCACAGCGCGAAATACGCCGGGATCAGGCACCAGTACGCCGGCGACACGCAGTAGTGCTGCCAGAAGCTCAGGCCCTGGTTGGTGATCACCAGCCAATCCACCGCCACCGCCAGCAGCATCAGCAGCGGGAACGCCAGCCTGGTGCGCGCGGCCAGATGGAAGCCGCCGATGAAGAACACCGCCCAGGATGCGTCCGGGATCGGCGCGAAGTGATTGATCCGCGTGGCCGCCATCAGAACGGCAAGCAGACTCAAAACCAGGGTGTCGTGCGAGCGAGGAGTCATGCGCGGAGGTGGCCGGATCACAGGCTGGCGAGTGTAGCGTGGAACCCGGCACGCCCGCGCCATTGGCGGCCTTGCGGTGGCCCGCCTGGCGCAAGCGACCGCCTAGCGCCCCGTTGCCGAACACGGCGGACGCAAATCGGTGGGTGCCCGGATGCGTCCTGCACCGGCAAGGGCCGGCACTGCTCCCTGCGCGATCAGCCGGCCGCGTCAGACCAGCTAGGGCGCGGCAAGCTGTCCCACCCGTTCGCGGCAACGGGTCATGGGCGAAGGCTTATCATGTGGCAATGACACATCCACATGACGTTCTGATCGTCGGCGGCGGCCTGGTCGGCTCCAGCCTGGCGATTGCGCTGGACCGCATCGGCCTGGATGTCGGGCTGGTGGAAGCCACCCCGGCCGGCACGCCGCCAGCGGTGTTCGACCAGCGCAACCTGAGTTTTGCCGCCGCCACCGTCAATGCGCTGAGCGTGCTGGGGGTGATGGCCAAGCTGCGCAGCGCCCCTGGGCCGATCCGGCGCATCCACGTCAGCCGGGCCGGCGACTTCGGCCGTGTGCAGCTGGACGCGGCCGATTACGGCCGCGACAGCTTCGGTCAGGTGGTGGTGGCGCGCGATTTCGGTGAGGCCTTGCAGGCACGCCTGGACGAGCTGACCCGGCTGCGCCGCTATCGCCCGGCACGCTGCATCGGGGTCGAGCCGGTGCAGGACGGTCTGCGCGCGCTGCGGATCGCCACCGCTGAAGGCGAGCAACGCGTGCAGGCCCGGCTGGTGGTGGGCGCCGACGGCACCCATAGCGCAGTGCGCGAGCTGCTGCATATCGGCAGCAACGCGCACGACTTCCTGCAAACCTTGTTCGTGGCGCGGGTGCGTGCCTCCCGCCCACCGGATGGCACCGCCTGGGAGCGCTTCGGCGAGCATGGGCCGACTGCGCTGTTGCCGCGCGGCGACCGCCATTACGGCGCGATCCACTGCGTGGCGCGCGCCGAGGCGGAGGCGGTGGCCGCGCTCGACGAGACCGGCTGGCTGGCCCGGTTGCAGCGGGCGGCCGGATGGCGCGCCGGGCGCTTTGTCGCCAGCGGCGAGCGCAGCGCGTACCCGCTGGTGCAGGTGCTGGCCAACGAGTTGGTCGCCGAGCGCGTGGTGCTGCTGGGCAACGCGGCGCAGACGCTGCATCCGATTGGCGCGCAAGGCTTCAACCTCGGCTTGCGCGATGCACTGACGCTGGCCGAACTGATCGAGCACGATCGCAGCGATGCCGGGGCGGGCGCATTGTTGGCCGAGTACCTGGCGCGGCGGCGCGTGGACCGCGAGCAGACCATCGGGTTTTCCAGCGGGCTGGCGCGGCTCACCGGCAATCCGGCGCCGTTGCTGCGGCCATTGCGCAGCCTCGGCCTGCTCGCCACCTCGCAGGCGGCGCCGCTGCAGTCGATGCTGGTCGGCGGGGCGATGGGTTTCCGGGGCGATGTGCCGCAGTTGTGCAGGGGCGTCGCATGAGTCGCCGTGGTACCCGCGATGCCTTGATCGTCGGCGGTGGCGTGGTCGGTGCCGCCTGCGCGCTGGCGCTGGCCGATGCCGGCCTGAGCGTTGCCCTGATTGAAGGCCGCGAGCCCGCGCGCTGGCGGGCCGACCAGCCCGATCTGCGCGTCTATGCCTTCGCCGCCGACAATGCCGCGTTACTCGACAGCCTGGGCGTATGGTCCTTGGTGCGCGCTGCCCGCGTGCAGCCGTACCGGCGCATGCGGGTCTGGGATGCGGCCGGTGGCGGCGAGCTGAGCTTCGATGCCGACACCCTGGGCCGCGAACAACTCGGCTGGATCATCGAACACGCGGTGCTGGTCGATCGCCTGTGGGCCGCCGTGCACGCGGCCGGCATCGAGGTGCATTGCCCGGCACGCGTGGTCGAGCTGGACCAGGACGCACACAGCGTGCGCCTGCGCCTGGACGATGGCAGCCGCCTGGAAGCGGCGCTCGCCATCGCTGCCGACGGCGCCGCATCGACCTTGCGCGAGCTGGCCGGTCTGCCGGTGTCGCGGCATGCCTACGCGCAGCGCGGCGTGGTCGCCTTCGTGGAGACCGAGCAGCCGCATCAGGCCACGGCCTGGCAGCGTTTCCTGACCACCGGCCCGCTGGCATTCCTGCCGTTCGCCGATGGCCGCAGTTCGATCGTATGGACCTTGTCGGATGCCGAGGCCGCGCGCGTGCTGGCGCTGGACGATGCCGACTTCTCGCGCGAGCTGACCCAGGCCTTCGCGGCGCGGCTGGGGCAGGTGCGCGTGGTCTCCGCGCGCACGGCGTTTCCGCTGCAACGGCAACTGGTGGAGCAATACGTCAGCGGCCGCGTGCTGACCTTGGGCGATGCCGCGCACGTGGTGCATCCGCTGGCCGGGCAGGGCGTCAATCTGGGCCTGCGCGATGTCGCTGCGTTGCGCGATGAAGTGCGCAATGCGCTGGCAAAGCGTGCGGACTGGGCCGCCCCGCATCGGCTGCAGCGCTGGGCGCGCAGCCGCCGCAGCGAGAATACCGTGGCCGCGTATGGCTTCGATGCGATCAACACGGCGTTCTCCAACGACGACATGCACCTGACCCTGTTGCGCGGGTCGGTGCTCGGGCTGGCCGGCAAGTTGCCGCCGCTGGTCGATGTGCTGTGGAAGCGCGCCTCCGGCAGCGCGTGATCGCCTGACGGCCGACGCCCCCGGCGGCGGCCATGTCTTGGTATGTTGATTCGCTTATAGCGCGGGCAGCATGTTCCATAAGACGGGCGCAGCCGGCGTGGCTACAGTCGAGCCATGTCATCTTCCGCCACCCGTTCGTCCCGACCTGGCCTGCTGCTGCTCTGCGGCCTGCTCTGCGACGCCAGCATCTGGCAGCCGCAACGCGCGGCGCTGAGCGATCTGGCCGAGGTGCAGGTGCTGGACTTCGCCGGCTTCGACAGCATCGTGCAGATGGCGGCACACGTATTGGCCGTCGCTCCGCCGCAGTTCGCAGTGGCCGGCCATTCGATGGGCGGGCGGGTGGCGCTGGAGATCATGCGCCAGGCGCCGCAACGCGTGCAGCGCCTGGCCTTGCTGGACACCGGCATCGCGCCACGCCGCGACGGCGAGCGTGAGCAGCGCGCGGCGCTGGTGCGGCTTGCGCACACGCAAGGCATGCAGGCGCTGGCACGGCAATGGCTGCCGCCGATGCTGCATCCGGACCGGCACGCCGATGCCGGGCTGATGAACCCACTGATGGCGATGGTGCAGCGGCACAGCGTGCAGGACTACGCCGGCCAGATCGAAGCCTTGCTGGAGCGCCCCGATGCCGCGCCGGTGCTGGCGCAGATCCGCTGCCCGACCTTGCTGGGCGTGGGTCGCCAGGACGTCTGGAGCCCCTTGGCCCAGCACCAGCAGATGGCGCAGCAGATCCCGCACGCACGGCTGGTGGTTTTCGAAAACAGCGGGCATATGGCGCCGCTGGAAGCACCCGCGGCCGTCAGTGCAGCAATGCGCGACTGGCTGCAGGACGCGTGATGGCGGCCCGGTCTGGCTGGCGGCGCGTGCGCTGCCGTCGCTGACCAGGCGTGTCGGTTTTTCAGCAACGACCCGAGGAAGCTGCATGCCCGACGATGCATCGATCATCATTGCCTGCGAGCAGGTGATTCGCCGATTCGCACTGCTCAACGATCGGCACGATCACGACGGCCTCGCCGCATTGTTCACCGCCAACGGCGTGTTCGCCCGCCCCAGTGCGCCGGAGCTGCCGGTGCACGGGCGCGAGGCGATTCTGCAATCGTTCCGCGCGCGCCCGCCGCGTACGACCTGTCACCTGATGCTCAACACCCTGGTCAGCATCCAGTCGCCGACCCTGGCGCATGCGCACAGCAAGGTCCTGCTCTACACCGCTGCAGACACCTCGACGGCGCCGCCCTGGACGGCCCAATCGCCTGCGTTGCTCGGCAGTTTCGACGACGTGCTGGTGCTGGAGCAGGGGCGCTGGTTGTTCAAGCAGCGGCTTGGCGCCTTGCTGATGCGCATCGGCGCTGACTGATCGCTGCCTCGAACCGATTCATCGACGCACAGACGGCGCAGTCGCCGCCGCCGCGTACCGCAGCACCGCTTTCCTCCCCCACGTCGCGCCGCAGTCATCCATCCATCGCATTGGAGAATCGCCTAGTGGAACGCGTGAGCTCATCTGCCCGTTGTGCCGTTGCACCGCCACGGTTGCCGTCGTACCGGCGCCGTGTCCTGACCTTGCTAACGATGCTTGGTGCCGGCGTGCCCGTTGCGGCATCCGCACAAGCGGTGCCGGAAACCGCTGCACCGCCGCAGGGCATCAACCTGGGCGGGACGAGTTTTCTCGATGGCTTCGGCTCCTCGACGCCGGGCTGGACGGTGATCGAGTATCTGCGCCACTACGACTTCGACGCGATCAAGGACGCGCGCGGCGACGATTCGGCCGCCTTCCGCGATCCCAAGGTCGGTGTCAGCGTCCTGCTGACCCAGCTGATCTACGTCACGCCTTATCGGTGGAAGCGCGCGTCGCTGAGCTTCAATACGATCGTGCCGCTGGTCAACTACGACACGTCCTTCGCTGCAGACAGCCCTGTGCAGTTGCGCGGCAACGGGTTCGGAATGGGCGACATCTCCTTCGGGCCGGCGCTGCAGATCGACCCGGTGATGCGCAACGGGCGAGTCCTGTTCTTCCAGCGCTTCGCGATCGATGCGTTTGCTCCGGTGGGCAAGTTCGATCGCGATGTCGCGATCAACCAGAGCACCGGATTCTGGTCGGCGGCGCCGCATTGGGCGTTCACCGTGCAACCCAGCGACAACTGGGAGATCAGCATGCGGCTGAACTATCTCTACAATTTCCGCACCGATCGCGCCGGCGGCGTACCGCCGATCCCGGGATTCCGTTTTCGCAATGGTCAGGCCGGCGATGTGCTGTGGGCCAACCTGGCCAGCTCGGTGAAGGTCAGCGAGCAACTGCGCCTGGGCATCAACGGGTACTACCTGCAGCAGCTGAAGGACAACCGCACCAACGGGCAGCGTGTGCCCGACAGCAAGCGCATGCAGTTCTATCTCGGGCCGGGGCTGTCCTGGCGGCTGGATGCCAGCAACCTGCTGAATTTCAATGTCTATCTGCCGGTAGAGGTGAAGAATTCGGTGGCCGGCACCAGCGTCAACCTGATGTTCGTGCATTCCCTCTAGCGTGGACTCTCCGGCGTGGAAATCCGCCCGGATCCGCAGCATGCACGCCGGCGCGTCTGCGTGCATGCCGCGGCGCAGACGGATGCAGCACGCTGCTGCAAGCAACGCTGCATGCAGCGCAAGGCCGGGTGATCCCACGCTCGAGCTCTGAAGCTGTGCACGCTGCTGCGCCACGCTGTCCGCGCCAAACCCGTGCGCGCGTCAGATGCCCATGCTGTGGCGCTGGGTATTTGCGTGCTCGCGGAACAACAGTTCGGCACGTGCGCCATCGCGTTGTTCGATGGCCGAGACGATGGCGCCGTGCTGCCGATGTCCGTAGTACAGATCGTCGTAGGCCAGGGTGGGCGAGCGTTGGCCGAACACCACATTGACCGGGCTGACGAAGGGCACCACGGTGCACCGGTCCACGGTCTCGGTCAGGATCGGCTTGTTGGCGGCCACCACGATGGCGCGGTGGAAGCGGGCATTCATCGCGGCATAGGCCTGCTCGTCGTCGGCATCCAGGCTGCGCGTGGCCAGGATCCGGTCGCCTTCGCCCAGACAGGCATGCAGCGTGGCCAGCAATGCAGCCGAGGCGCCCTGTTCGGCGACGGCGCGTGCGGCCATGCCTTCCATCAGGGCACGCACCGCCAGGGCGTCCAGGCTCTCCTGCTGGCTGAAACGTCGCACCGCATAGCCGCGGTTGCCGGCCTGCACCAGCAGGCCTTCCTGGCACAGCGCGGGCAGGGCCTGACGGATGGGGGTGCGCGAGATGGCCAGTCGTTCGGCCAGCGCGGCTTCGGTGATGCGCTCACCGGGGGCGAAGGTGCCGCACAGGATCAGTTCGCGTAGCTGCTGGACCGCTTGCAATCGGTGGTTGTTCGCCATTGGCTCCATTCTCTCGCGCCGTACTGCAGCGCACGTTCCTTCGAAGGGGAAAACTCGCAAAACCGGTATAAAAACCTTGCAGATGAGAGCGCTTGGTGGCACTTTGGATCCCAAGGATACCGTTTTGGCGGTCCGGAGTGGCTGGTCGGCGTTGTTGGGATCCCAAAGCGGGACGGATTTCGACTCAATCAATGATGCGCAATCGGCCAGCAGCGGTGGCCGGCGTGCATCGCAGGAGTGCAGCATGGCAAGCATCATCGGCGGCATCGGAACCTCGCACGTTCCCACCATCGGGGTGGCCTACGACAAGGGCAAACAGCAGGATCCATTGTGGAAGCCGTTGTTCGACGGCTACACACCGGTGGCTGCCTGGTTGGCCGAGCAGCAGGCAGACGTGCTGGTGTTCTTCTACAACGACCATTGCACGACGTTCTTCTTCGACCTGTATCCGACCTTCGCCCTGGGCATCGGCGAGCGCTTCCCGGTGGCCGACGAAGGCGCGGGGCTGCGCAACCTGCCGCCGATCCGCGGCGATGTGCAATTGCAGGCGCATATCGCCGAATGTCTGGTCAACGACGAATTCGATCTGACGGTCTTTCAGGACAAGCCGATCGACCATGGCTGCGCGGCGCCGCTGCCGTTGCTGTGGCCGCACGTGCCGGACTGGCCGGGCACGGTGGTGCCGATCGCGATCAACGTGCTGCAGTACCCGCTGCCGACCGCGCGCCGCTGCTATCGCCTGGGCCAGGCGGTGCGGCGGGCGATCGAATCCTATCCGGAGGATCTCAGGGTGGTGGTGGTGGGCACCGGCGGGCTGTCGCACCAGATCCACGGCGAGCGCACCGGTTTCAACAACACCGACTGGGACATGGAATTTCTGGACCGCTTCCAGCATGCGCCGGAAACGCTGACCGATCTCACCCACACCGATTACGTGCGCCTGGGTGGCGCCGAGAGCGTGGAGCAGATCATGTGGCTGGCGATGCGTGGCGCGCTGGGCGGGCCGATCCGCAAGCTGCATCAGAACTACTACCTGATGACCACCACCGCGATGACGGTGGTGCTGTACGAGCCGGGCGTCGAAGCCGCTGACGCGCCGTCTTCGGCGCAGTTGCTCGCGCACGCCACGTCTACCGCGAATGCTGCATGAGGGCCGGCCGATGAATCCGCAAGTACAGGGCATGGACCAGATCGGCGGCACTTACCTGTTCGATCTGCGCACCAGCAACCGCGCGTTGCGCATCAACCGATTCTTCTGGCATATGATCCGCGCCCCATGGCGCGATCGCTTTCTTGAAGATTCCGAAACCCTGATGCAGGAAGCCGGCCTCACCGAGCATGAAAAGGCGCTGATCCGTGCACGCGACTGGCTCGGGCTGGTGCAGTACGGCGCCAACTTCTTCGTCATCGAAAAATTTGCCCGCGTGGTGCGCATGACCAATCTGCAGGTCTACGCCATCATGCGTGGCGAATCCTTCGAAGATTTCATGCAGACCCGGCGTGTACCCGATGCACGCTGAGCTGCAGGCGGCGGCCTGGTGCCGTCCCGCCGCATTCCCCGACTTCCCAACGTAAGGTCTACCCCCATGACCATGTCCTCCGTGTTCTTCGAACACCGCATCAAGGTCCGGCATCTACGTGTCATCGAGGCGCTGGACCGGCAGAAAAGCCTGCTCCGTGCCTCACGCGTCTTGAACGTCACCCAGCCCGCATTGACGCGTGCCCTGCAGGAGATCGAAGAGATCGTCGGCGCGCCGCTGTTCGAGCGCCATTCGCGCGGCGTGCGCCCCAATGCGATGGGCGAGGTGCTGGTACAGACCGCGCATGTCGTGCTCGGCCAGTTGCGCCGCGCGCAGGACACCTTCGAGGGGCTGCTGCAGGACGACGCGCTCACCATCACCGTGGGCGCGTTGCCGGTCGCCGCCAGCGGCCTGTTGCCGGCCGTGCTGGCCGCCTTGTATCGCGCCGAGCCCACGCTGCGGGTACGCCTGCTGCATGGGCGCACCGACGAACTGCTGCCCAAGCTGGCCGGCAACGAGATCGACCTGGTGGTGGGCCGGCTGTATCCGCTGGCCCGCTACGACGCGTTGATCCGCAAGGTGCTGTACCAGGACCCGATCGCGCTGGTGGCGCGCAGCGATCACCCCCTGTTTGCCAATGGCCAGGTGCGCATCGCCGAAGCCGCTGCGTATCGCCAGGTGTTGCCGACGCTGAGCCAGCACGTCGAGCGCGACGTGGCGCAGGTGATGCGCGAGCACGGGCTGGCCACGCGCGATCAGCTGCGTTCCAGTTCGGCCAGCTTCACCCGCGAGATCCTGCTCGGCACCGACAGCATCGCGGTGATGCCGAGCATGATGGTGGCCGGGGATATCGCACGCGGCGAGCTGCGTGCCTTCCAGCTGCAGCAGCCGTCGCAGGCGCGCGCAGGCGGGGTGATCTATCGCGATGGCAGTGCCATCCACAAGCCCGGCGTGCGCCTGTTGATGCGCGAACTGGAACACCAGTTGGCGGTCATGGCCGAGCAGGGGGCGGTGTGGGTGGACGACCAGATCAGCGAGGACAACCTGTTGCTGGGCGAGTCCGCCTGATCGATTGAGCGCGCATGCGCGGCGCAAGCCGCTGCCGTGTCGCGATGGCGCTGGAGTGCGGCATGCGCACAACGGGCAGCTCAGGCTGCCCGTTGTGCTGTCTGGCATCGGTCGCCGCCTTGGCTGGGGCAGCGAGCCTGCGGGTCACTGCCGGCTGCTCGCGGCGTAATCCACATCCGGCCGCATCACGTCTCGGTGGCCAGGGCATCTTTCAGGCGCGCCTTCTGCAGCTTGCCGGTCGCGGTGCGCGGCAGCGCCTCGACCACGCGCAGGTGCTTGGGCACCTTGTACTTGGCCAGTCGTTCGATCAGATAGGCGCGGATTTGCTCCAGATCCGGCGTCTCGTCGGCCGGCACGATCGCCAGGTAGCCCACCTCTCCCCACTGCGGGTCGGCGATCCCCACCACTGCGCATTCGCGTACCTGCGGGTGATCGGCAAGCACCGCTTCGATCTCGGCCGGATACACGTTCTCGCCGCCGGAAATGAACATGTCCTTCTTGCGATCGACGATCCAGAAGAACCCGTCGGCATCGCGTCGCACAATGTCGCCGGTGTGGAACCAGCCGTGTTCGTCGAGCGCAGCGGCGCTTGCCTGAGGATCGCGCCAGTAGCCGGGGCTGAGGTTGGGGCCACGCAACAACAGCTCGCCGGGCACGCCGACCGGGCAGTCGTTGCCATCGCTATCGACCACGCGCGTCTGCACCGCAGGGGTCGAAATGCCGACTGCGCCCAGCTTGTCGCGGATCACCGCGCAGTCCACCGACATCCCGAACACCGTGCCGGCCTCGCTCATGCCGAAGCCGCTGACCATCGGCACACCGTCGTCCAGCCAGCCGAGCAGGTCATCGCTGGCATGCGGCGCGCCGCCGCTGACCAGCGCGGTGAGATGCCGCAGCGACGCCGCGTCGAAACCGGGCTGGCTGCGGAAGGCCTGCATCATCTGCGGCACGCCGACGTAATGGGTGATGCCCAGCGACTGGTCGCTCAGCCAGCCCAGCGTGCGCCTGGGCTCGAAGCCGTTGGAAACCTGGATCGAGCCGCCCACCGCCAGCACCGGGCGCACGTTGGTGGCCAGGCCGATGATGTGGAACATCGGCGCTTCGCACAGGAAACTGCTGCCGGCATCCACGCGCGTGGTGACGCCGAAGTTGTGCGCCACCTGCTGCAGGTTCTGCTCGCTCAGCATCACGCCTTTGGGCTGGCCGGAGGTGCCCGAGGTGAACAGGATCAGGCTGATGCGTTCGGGTGGAATCGACCCGGTGTCCGCCGGTTCGAGCGTGTTCGCCGCATCGACGAAGTCGGCCAGCGAGGCGACATCGGCGCGCCCTGCCACAACGTCGTCGCCCAACAGCAGGTGTGGCTCGGCGCGCTGCAGCAATACATCCAGTTCGGCCGTGCTCAGCCGCCAGTTCAGCGGCACGTAAATCGCGCCGACGCGTCCACAGGCGAAATGCAGCGCCACCTGCCAGACCGAATTGCGCGCCAGCACGGCGAGCCGTTCGCCATCGATGCAGCCGCGCGCCTGCAGCAAGGCGGCCAGACGGCCGATCAAGATATCCAGTTCTGCGTACGTCCATTGCCGGTCCTGCAGTAGGTCGCGGGCGGCAAGCCGGTGTGGGGTGAGGCGGGCGTGGAAGGAGATCGAGTCGGTCGGCATGGTCATGGCGCTGTCTTCCGAATGCAGATTGGGGGAGTGACTGGCGTGAGTGCGACGGCTGCGGCTGAAGGTTGACGCGTGTGCGAAAACACCTGGCGAACGTTCACCAGAAAGTGCGGACACACCGCAGGAACCGATGGACAAGGCAGTGCCTGTCGCATCGCGTTGCGACCGCGCTCTGGTGGTTGCGCGGTCGGTGGGCTGAAGGGCCTAATTGAGGTAGATGGTTTTGGTTTCCAGGAAGGCGTGCAGCCCTTCGATGCCGCCTTCGCGGCCGATCCCGGAATGTTTGACCCCGCCGAACGGCATGTCGAAGTCCACCCACATGCCATTGATCGAATGACTACCACTGCGCACGCGGCGGGCGATGCGGTAGGCACGATCGGGATCCTCGCTGTAGACCGTGCCGTGCAGGCCGAAGTCGCTGGCATTGACCTTGGCGATCAGGTCGGCCTCGTCGTGGTAATCGATGAAGCTCACCACCGGGCCGAAGATCTCTTCGCGGGCGATGGTCATGTCCGGCGTCACCTCGGCAAACACCGTCGGCTCGATGAAGAAGCCGCGCGGCAGATGCGTTGGGCGGCCGCCGCCCATGACCAGGCGTGCGCCCTCGGCGCGGCCTTGTGCGATGTAGGACTGCACGCGCTCGAGCTGGCGGCCAAGCGCCAACGGGCCCATGCCGGTCTCCGCTGCGAACGGGTCGCCCAGCTTGAGCGCGCCCACAGCCGCGCAGTACGCCTGCAGGATCTCATCGCGTCGCTGCGCCGGCACCAGCACGCGGGTGAGCGCGAAGCACACCTGGCCGGTGATCGGCATCGAGTAGGGCACCAGGCTGGGCAGCAGCTTGGCGATGTCTGCATCGTCCAGCACGATCGCGGCCGACTTGCCGCCCAGCTCCAGCCCGACCCGCGCCAGGCGCTCGGCGCAGGCCACGCCGATCAGCCGCCCGGCCTGGGTGGAACCGGTGAAACTCACCTTGTCCACCTGCGGATGGCGGATCAGCTGTTCGCCGACCTCGCGACCGCCCGGCAGCAGATTGAACACGCCATCGGGCACGCCGGCGGCACTGATGCATTCGGCCAGGATGTAGGCATCGATCGGCGTTTCCGGCGAGGGCTTGGCCACCACCGTGCAACCGGCCGCCAGGGCCGCAGCGACCTTGTAGCAGAGCAGTACCAGCGGTGCGTTCCAGGGAGTGATCGTGGCGACCACACCCACCGGCTCCTGCACGATATGCACGCGGCCGCCGTTGGCACGTGCACGCGGCTCCACGAATGGGTGGGTCGCGATCAGATCGCCGTAATAGTCGAACAGGCCGGGTGCCTGCTGCGAGGCGCGGCGACTGAAGCCGATGGTGGCGCCGACTTGTCCGGTCCAGGCTTCGGCCAGCTCCGGCATGCGCGCACGCAGCTGTGCGGCCACGCGCTTGAGCACGACGCCACGCTCCTGCGGCGATAGCTGCGGCCAGGGGCCGCCGTCGAACGCGGCACGCGCTGCGGCGATGGCCGCCTCGGTGTCTGCCGGCGAGGGCTCGGTGTAGCGCAGCAGGCGTTGTTCGGTGTGCGGGGCAATCACATCGACGTCGCGATCGCCGCTGCTTGCGCGCCATTGGCCGTCGATGAACAGGCCCGATGGCCCACGCGCGGCGATCCCGCGCAGGGTTGCGGACAAGGCTTCCATACTCCCTCCTCGGTGCAGAAAACCACTGGCAGCGCCAGCGATGCGCGTGTTGCACGCATCGCTTCAGGCGCCGTAGGACGTGCTCAGGCGCTGTTTTTGGTCAGGTCGTATTCGCCCAGGCCAGGCTTATAGCTCTTCTCGTCGATGAACTGACGGATACCTTCCTTGCGGGCGTTGTTGTCGAACGAATTGGCCGCTTCCTGCATGCGCACCAGATAATCTTCGGCTTCGTCGTAGGTCATGGTGCCGACGCGGCGCACCGCATCCTTTGCGTATTTCAGCGCGACCGGATTCTTCTTGAGCAGTAACTGGGCCACTTCGCGGGTGCGTGCTTCCAGCCGTTCCAGCGGCACGCTTTCGTTGACCAGGCGCCATTCGGCGGCCTTCTTGCCGTCGACCATCTCGCCGGTCAGCGTCATCCACATCGCATCGCGCATGGACAGCAGTTCCACCGCGACCTTGGTGACGCCGCCGCCGGGCAGGATGCCCCAGTTGATTTCCGACAGGCCGAACTGCGCCTCGTCGGCGGCGATCGCCAGGTCGCAGGCGAACAACGGCCCGAAACCGCCACCGAAGCACCAGCCGTTGACCATCGCGATGGTGGGTTTCTGGTACCAGCGCAGGCGGCGGAACCAGCCGTAGGATTCGCGCTGCGAGCGACGCACGCCGCGCAGGCCCTGCGCCTCGGTCTCGCGGAAATATTCCTTCAGATCCATGCCGGCCGACCAGGCGGTGCCTTCGCCACCGAGCACCAGCACGCCGACGTTGTCGTCGAATTCCAGCTCGTCCAGCACGTCCATCATGCGGCGGTTGAGCGCCGGGCTCATCGCATTGCGTTTGTCGGGGCGTGCGAACTTCACCCAGGCAATGCGGTTTTCGATGCGGACCGATACCACGTCATGCTCGTTCAAGCGGCGTCTCCTTCGAGTCGGTACAGAGTGGAAGTCACAGTTCTTCGGCGAGCGCGGCGTCCGGCACGTTTGCCCGTTCCAGCGTGGCGCTGGCGTTCAACTTGCAGAGCAGGCGCAGCAAGGTCTGCTGCTCGCTGGCCTGCAGGCCGGTGCAGGTGCGCGCGACCGCCCGCGCCAGACAGCCCTGCGCGGTGCCGAGCGTGCGCTCGCCAAGCGGGGTGAGGTACAGGCCCTTGCTGCGTCGGTCGCGGCCGGCCAGGCGCTCGATCAGGCCCTGCTCGGCCAGTGTGTTGGCGATCTTCATGCCGGCAGCGCGATTGACCAGCAGGCGGTTACCCAGTTCGGTCTGGTCGCAGCCGGGCTGGTCGCGGATATGGATCAAGGCGGTGACGCGCGCCGGGGTCAGATGCAGTTCGGCCAGTTCCTGGCGCGCGGCATGGCGGGAGGCCAGGGTCGCCAGTTGCAATTGATAGCCAAGGTCTGCGGCAAGGGCCAGGCGAGCGCTCATCGATCCATCCAAATTGTATCCGTTAAATACAATCTAGCCGACCGAAGCGGGCACTGCAAGAGGTTGTGGCGGTCACAAACGAAGGGCCGTGCGCGCCTGCGTAGCGCGGACGCGCGCGGCCCCTGTTTGCGATGCTGCCGAATGACCTACTGGATCAGCCAGCCGGCCAGCTGTTCGCGGCTCAGGTGGCCGCTGTGCTGGGTGTCGAGCGCGTCGAATTCATCGGCCAGTGCTGGGTTGGCCTGTGCCTCGGCGCGGCTGATGCTGCCGTCGCCGTCGGTATCCATGGCCTGGAAGTCGATGCGGTAGCTGCCGACCACGCTGTTGGGCTGGATCGAGCGCACGATCACAGTGGACTCGCCGCGCGGACGCTCCAGCTGGGCCTGATGGGTGACCTCGCCGCTGGACAGCGGCTGGGTGCGAATCACATTGGGCACATCGATCAGCGGCATGCTGCTGGCCGGCGTCGGCGCCTGTTGCGCGAGCGCGTGGCCGCAGAGCAGCAGCAATACGGAAAACGAAACGGTACGAACGGTGGTCATCAGATCCCCCTGATGTGGAACAGCCCGCAAGCATAGAGGCTGTCGGGCGTCCTGAGGTGTGCAACGTGCGCTCAGGCTGACGTCAGTGCAGCGTGCGCGATGCGGCATCGGCAATCGGAACCCATGGCCACACCGCACCGTCGCACGCCGCATCCAGGAAAGCGGCTCAGCCGGGGATGAATGGAAACACGATCTTCAACAAGCCCTTCAGACCGCCCTCGGCAGTGCTGGCCACGGCCTTGGCGCCCAGGCTGTTGAGCGCGCGCCGTACGTCTTCCCAACGCACCTGCGCGATGTCCTTCTTCAACAGGTCCGCCACTTCTTCGGCGGTGGGTGTGAGCTTTTGCAGCTCGCGCACGGTGGCCTGCGGATCCGGCTGCAGATAGCCCCAGCGCTCGGCGACTTTCAGCAGCGTGTCGAAGCGCACCGCGACCACTTCGCGATTGCGCTCGTACACCGGCAAGGCACCCACATCCAGGATGGCCTGTTCGAATTGCTGCGCGTCATCCGGGTGTTCGATGCGCACCGCCAGAAAGCCTTCCTTGCGGCTACGCTCGCTGACGTGCTTGGCACCGGAGCGCAGGTTGTCTTCGGTGAGCACGTTGGCGACGATGCGCTGCATTGCCGCGTCGCCTTCTTCGGGCACCAGCGAGCGCCAGCGCGCATAGCCGTCGCGACGCAACGCCTTGACCTTGGCCGAGGTCACCCGCAGCTGCAGCGCGACCATCGCGTTGGAGCTGTTGCGCGAGATGGCGCCGTCGCGTTCGAGCAGCACGAAGATCAGCAATTCCAGATCGCGCTTGGTCAGCGATTGGAATCCCTGCAGCAGGGTCAGGCGCAGGAATTCGTTGCCGAAGGCAGCCGCGTCCTTGAGTTCGATCGGTTGCATGGGGAGTCCTCCACGGGTGACCTGCAGGATGCCAGGACGCTGTTGCGCGACCTGAGAACCGTTGCGACGCGCGCAGCAGTTTCAGCGTCCGGTTTCGCGGCCCGGACGATCGGACCTGAACGTTTCAACTGCGCCACGATCCTGCAAGGTGACGAACACCTGTTTGCCATCGGTGCCGCCGAACGCGACGTTGCTGGCCTTGCGGCCCTTCAACGCGACCGTGCGCAGCAACTTGCCCTGCGGCGAGACCACCGCGATCTGCCCGGCATCGTAGCGGGCGATATAGAGGTTGCCGTCGGCATCGCAACGCATGCCATCCATGCCGAAGTCCGGGAAGCTGATCAGCAGGCGTTTGTTGCGCAGGCCGCCATCGACGCGGTCGTACACCCACACCTTGCGCGACATGCTTTCGTTGACGTAGAGATGCTTGCCTTCGGGGCTGACGTCCAACCCGTTGGGCGTGGTCATGCCCGATTCCATCAACGCGACGACGCCCTCGCGGCTGATGTGCCACAGGCGGCCGCTGTTGTCCTTCCAGTTCGGGTCGCTTGCATAGAAGCTGCCATCGGGCGCAATCGCCAGATCGTTGGGGCCGTCAGCGTCGGGCAGCGAGGCGAAGGTGCTGACTGCACGCGTCTGCAGGTTCACCTGCAGGATCTTGTGGCCGGTGAAATCGGCCACGTACATCGTCCCGTCGCGGAAGCGGATGCCATTGCCGGTGCTGCCCTCGGGCAAGGTCACGAACACCTCTGCCTTGGCGCTGCCATCGGCGTGCAGGGCAATGCGTGCGATGGTGCCGTCCTTGCCCAGATTCACCGCATAGAGCGCGCCATCCGGTCCGGCTGCAGGACCTTCGGCATTGTGGGTGAAGGCGCCATCGCCGATCAGGTCGCGCGCAACGAACGGCGCATCGGCAGCGGTCGCCAGCGAGCTGGACAACAGCAACGCCAATGGCAGGAAACGGCCGCGGGCAACAGCGGTCATGCGGCATGCTCCAGATGGGATCGTTGCCAGTGTGCCAGAACGTGCGCAGCGGCCATGGCGGTGATCACGCACGATCAAGTAAGGTGCCCGGGCAGCATTGGCCGACGAGCGACCAACAGCAGCACTGCGTCCGCCTGCGGGCAGTGCGATTGGGCGCGGTGCGGCATGTACCCACTGACACTCCGGTGCGAGTGTGTTGTCGTCACTGACGAACGCACGCGATGGTGTCAGCCGCTCTCAATCTTGCCAAGGAGGTTTGCATGTCCGTGGAATCGATCACACGTCGCCGTTTGCTCGCCGCGTTCGGCGGTGCTGGCATCCTGCTTGCTGCGCCCGGCTGGGCATTGCCGAAGAAAAAGCCGGGCAAACCGCTCAACGTGGCATTGGCCGGCCTGGGCAGTTATGCCAGCGAACAGCTCGCGCCGGGCCTGGCATTGACCAAGCATTGCAAGCTGGCCGGTATCGTCACCGGCACGCCCGCGAAGATTCCGCAGTGGCAGGCCAAGTACGGCATCGCCGATCGCAATGTCTATAACTACGAGAACTTCGACCGGATCGCCGACAACGACGACATCGACGTGGTGTACATCGTCACGCCGACCCATCTGCATGCGCCGCTGACGCTGCGCGCGGCGGCGGCCGGCAAGCACGTCTGGTGCGAAAAGCCGATGGCGATGCATGCCGGCGAATGCGAGGCGATGATCGCGGCGTGCAAGCGCAACAAGGTGGCGCTGACCATCGGTTACCGCATGCAGCACGAACCCAACACGCGTCGCCTGATCGCGATGGCCAGCGAGAAACCGTTCGGCGCGATGCAGCGTGTGCGCGCCGAGGCCGGGTACAACGGCTATCACGATGCGACCAAGGCCGATCGTCCGTGGCGCTTGCGCTCCCAGTTCGGCGGCGGGGCGATGTACGACATGGGCGTGTATCCGCTCAATGCCGCGCGCTACACGGTGGGCAGCGAGCCGTTGGCCGTGACCGCCAAGCGCTGGACCGATCGCCCCGAGCTGTTCGACGAAGTCGACGAGCATATGGACTTCACCCTGGAATTCCCGAACGCGGTGCGTGCCGAGTGCAAGACCAGCTTCGGCAACAACATGAATGTGCTGCGTGCCGAATGCGAGCGCGGCTGGTATGAGTTGTCGCCGTTCCAGAGCTACCAGGGCGTGACCGGCAAGGCCAGCGACGGGCGCGTGTTCGACGCCAAGGTGCCGCACCAGCAGGCCTTGCAGATGGACGAGGACGCGCTGGCGATCATCAATGGCACTCCGCTGCGTGCGCCCGGCGAAGAAGGCCTGCGCGACATCCGCATCGTCGATGCGATCTACCGCTCGGCCCGCGAGGGCAGCAAGCGAATCGTGCTCTGATCGCGCCTAAGCTCCGTCAAACGACGGAGCTGACCGCCGAAGCGCAACGAGCAGGCTGGCGCGCACCAGCCTGCCACGGTGAAGTCCCCAAGGGCCGTGCAGTCCAGCACCGAAAGCGGCTGCTGATCAATCACGCCGGACTGCCAGCACTGCCGACTGCGCTGATGTGGAACGCCACACCAAGTTACGCGATACCCCCCAGCACCCACAGCAGTAACGCCACCAATCCCCCGCTTTTACGATTCCCGATTCCCGATTCCCGATTCCCGAATCCCAGCTCCTAATCCCGCATCGCCAACACCGTGATCTCCTCACGATCGTGATACAACTGCTTGGCACGCACGATCAGCGATTTCTCGGCCTGCTGCTCGAACAGGTCCAGGCACAGGCGGGTCTCGTCCCAGCGCTTTTTCATCGGCAGCTTGAGGTTGAAGATGGTGTTGCGGCACCAGCCTTCGCGGATCCAGGTGGCCATGCGTTCGGCCACGCGGCGCGGTTGCTCGACCATGTCGCAGACCATCCAGTCCAGCGCCTGCGCAGGCTTCCAATGAAAGCCGTCGGCGCGCAGATGCTCGACCAGGCCGGTCTCCAGCACGTGCTCGCGTAGCGGGCCGTTGTCGACGCTGGTGACATGCACATGCTGGCGGGTGAGCACCCAGGTCCAGCCGCCGGGAGCTGCGCCCAGGTCGGCGGCGCGCATGCCGGGCTTGACCAGCGCCTCGCGTTCGTCCGGCGCGAGCAGGGTGAGCAGGGCTTCGTCGAGCTTGAGCGCCGAGCGCGATGGCGCCTCCGGCAACAGCTTCAAACGTGGAATGCCCAGAGGCCAGGGCGCGCTGTCGGCACTGTCGGCCACCGCCAGCAAGGCGTGGTCGCCATCGAGAAAACAGATATGCAGCCGTGCCAGGCGCGGCTGCGGCTTGTCGGTGAGCAGGTCGGCCTTGCGCAAGGCCGGGCGTAAGGCGTTGCCGAAGCTGCGTGCCAGCCCTGCCAGCGGCTTGCCCGCGTCCGAATCCGGGTGTTCCACCCACAGATCGCCGAAACGCGGCTGGCCCTCCAGTGCGGCCAGGATCGGCGTGATGCGGTCCTTGGGGTCGATGCCCTTGAGTTCGGCAATCACCACCAGCTTCTGCCGCGCGAAGATCAGCTCGCGCCAGTGCAGCCTGGCAGCCAGTTGTGCGGCCTCATCGCAGACGAACAGCACATAGCCGTTGTTGCGCTGGGTACGCGCATAGCCGGCGATGCCGACGAATGCGGCGCGCGCGCTCAACTCGGCGGCCAGCTCCGGCTCGAAGCCCTGGCGGCAGTAACACAGCAGGCCGCTCATCGCAGTGCCTGGCGTGCGCGATCGCTGCGGGGCAGATCAGTAATGGTCACCGCCGCCCTCGCCATAGTTGCGCAGCACCGCGCAGGCCTGATCGCGATGCACGTCGCGCACCACCTCGATGCCGCGGCGGGTGAGCTCGCCCACCCAGTCGGCAGGCAGCGGGCCTTCGTCGAATTCGCTCAGCGCCATCACGTCTTCGGCGCGTGCGCCGATCAGCAGGCGGTCGATGCCGGCCCACACCGTGGCGCCGTAGCACTGGCAGCACGGCTGCGCGGAGGTGGCCAGCGTCACCGGCGACAGCACATCGTTCAGGCGCGGCGTCTGCAGGCGCTGCTGCGCGAGCATGTAGGCCATGTTTTCGGCATGCGCCAGCGAGGTGGTCTGCGGCACCACGCGGTTCACCGCCGCGGCGATGATGCGGTGGTCCGGGCCGAACACGACCGCACCGAACGGGCCGCCGCTGCGCTCTTGCACATTCATCCGCGACAGTTCGATTGCCAGCGCCACCTTGTCCTCGTCGCTGGGATAGGCGCGGCTGTCGTCGACATGCGCGTGGATCCAGTCGGGCAGCGTGAGGTGGACTTGCGCGTAAAGCATCAGTGGACCATTTCTGTAGAGGGGGGAGCGGGGCGCAGTGTATCGGCCTGGGCGTCCTTTGCGGCACATTGCCCGGCCACGCACTGGCAGGCGCTGATCTCGCGGAAGCCGCACACGCTCATCGTGCCGCTGGCCTGGCACTGCGCCAGTACGCCCTTGGGGTCGGTGGCACTGTTGACGTTGACGCAGGCCGGGAAGGCGCCGCAGCAGTTGCCGACGTTCTTCACCGTGCAATCGGCGTCGGTGCGGCAGGTGGTGGTCACGGTGACCGGTTTGCCGGTGGCCGGGCCGCTTGCCGAGCCGGTCGCCGGAGGCGGCCCGGCGGTATCGGCCGGTGGTGCGGCCACGCAGCCGGTCGACACCAGGCAGGCCAGCAGCAACAGCGAGCTCAGACACCGGGACAAAAGACGGGACATGCGGCCGCTCCGATCAGGACAGGTGAGCGGCCATGGTAAGCCCCGGATGCGCGGAATGTGGCGCGCGCTGGATCAGCTACGGAAACCCCGGGGATCGGGGCCGTGCGCGCGTTGGGGTGATGACGTTGGCCGGGGCGCGGCGTGCGACTGCAACATGCCTGCAGTCTCAATGCAGTCAACGCTGTCTGCGCAGCGCCCGGTGGCAGCGCGTGGCAAGGTCCAGTTGCTGCATGCTTTCGTCGCGGCGGTCGCTGGGCAGATCGTCATCTGGCCGACCCGGAAGAAGCGTGCAGAACACCTCGGCCGGGGTCACCGCGTTCGGGACGGGTGGCTGCGGCGAACAGGCCGCCAGGCCGAACGACAGCGAAAACACCGCGCTGCGCAGCGTGTTTGCAGGCGGGCGTGGACATGGTTGTGGGAGGCACATGGCGGCGTTGCTGGCGGACACAGCCTGCAATCTAGGCCGCTGCGTGCATCAGGTGCCGGCGTCATTTCGCTTCCGCATGCAGTGCTGCGCACCACAGCACGCCGACCAGCAGGCAGGCGATGGCGGCCAGCTCCAGCGGCGTGGGCAGGCGCATTTCCCAGGCAAAGCCGTACAGCAACGCAAAGATCGTCTCGAACACGATCATCTGGCCAACCAAAGTCAGCGGCAGCACCCGGCTGGCCCGGTTCCACAGGGCGTTGCCGATCACCGAGGCCAGGATGCCCAGCAATAGCGAAATACCCCAGAAACTGGCCCAGTCGATCGGCGCATGTGGCGCGCTGCCGATCAGTGCGGCCGGCGCCAGCAACAGCGCCAATGCGCCGGTGACCACACCGGTCAGCAGCGACCAATCGCCACCGGACAGGTCCGGGCGCCGCCGCAGCCAGCGCGCATTGCCGATCGAATAGGCCGACCACGACACCAGCGCACCGAATGCGCACAGCAGGCCGGCGATGCGGGTGGCGCGATCGCTGGCGTGGTGACCGGCATCGTGTTGCAAGGTGTCCAGGGCGACCAGCGCCACGCCGATGACGCACAACACGCATGGCGCGGCCAGGCGTCGCAGTTGCACCGCGCCTGCGGCCCGCGTGCCGATCACGGTGACCACCACCGGCAGCAGGCCGATGATCAGTGCGGTCGCCGCACTGCCGGCCCACTGCACCGCGCTGCCGAGCAGCACGTAATAGATCAGGTTGCCCAACAGGCTCAGACGCACCAGCGCCCACCATTCGGCGCGCCCCAGCCGCGCAGCGGTCTGGCGCGCGCGCGGTGCCAGCACCAGGGCTGCGACCGCGCCATACGACAGGTAACGGGCAACGGTCAGTTGCAACGGCGTGAACGCCGCCAGCAACTGCGGCGCCAGAAACACCAGTCCCCATAACGCACCTGCGCCGATGCCGCAGGCAACACCCACCATCAAGCGCTCACGCATCGTGCTGCTCCTTCATGCCATGCAGCATGCAACGAAGTGCGGCACGCAGTCTCCATTGCGCTTGCTCATCAACTCAGAAGATACCGCTCTGAGGCGTCGTCCCCGCTGGCTGCATCACGCGCGGTGACCACCATCGGCACGTCGATCGCCGCAGGCCTCGCTGCGGCTGCCTGCCGCCGTTCCCGCGCCGGATGGCTGGCACCCGGCGCGGTTCGGACTCACTTGGCCCAGGTGTCGCGCAGGGTCACGCTGCGGTTGAACACCGGCGTGGCGGGGCTATGGTCGCGGCGATCGGCAACGAAGTAGCCGGTACGCTCGAACTGGAACGACTGCTCGGGCGCCGCCTGTGCCGCGCTCGGCTCCACATAGCCGCGCACGCTGCGCTTGGACTCGGGGTTGAGATAGTCGCGGTAGGTCTTGCCCTCGGACTCGTCATCGGGCTTTTCCACCGAGAACAGGCGGTCGTACAGGCGGATTTCCGCTTCCACCGCATGCGCGGCGCTGACCCAATGGATGGTGCCCTTGACCTTGCGGTTGGCGCCTTCCATGCCCGGACGCGACTCCGGATCCAGCCAGCCCCGCAGCTCGACGATCTCGCCCGCGTCGTTCTTGACCACCTCGTCCACGCGCGCAATGCCGGCGCCGCGCAGGCGGATCTCGCCGCCGGGCACCAGGCGCTTCCAGCCCTTGGGCGGGACTTCGGCAAAATCCTCGCGCTCGATCCATAGCTCGCGCGCGAACGGCACCTCACGCGTGCCGAAGGATTCGTCCTTGGGATGGTTGGAAAAGCTCAGCGTCTCGCTGTGCCCTTCCGGCAGATTGGTCAGCACCAGCTTGAGCGGGTCGACCACCGCCATGCGGCGCGCCGCGGCCGCATCCAGATCCTCGCGCAGGCAGCCTTCCAGCACCGAGAAATCGATCAGCGAGTTCTGCTTGCTGATCCCCACCCGATCCACGAACAGGCGCATCGCCGCCGGCGTATAGCCGCGCCGGCGCAGGCCCTGCAGCGTGTACATGCGCGGGTCGTCCCAGCCGTCCACCAGTTGTTCTTCCACCAGCGCGGTGAGCTTGCGCTTGCTCATCACCGTGTAGTTGATGTTCAGGCGCGAGAACTCGATCTGGCGCGGCTTGGCGGCCTCGCGCGGCAGGCCCTTGTCCAGCAGCGGCTGCAGCAGCTCCGGATGCGCGGCCAGGTCCACCTTGTCCACGCACCAGTCGTAGAGCGGGCGGTGGTCTTCGAATTCCAGCGTGCACAGCGAATGGGTGATGCCTTCCACCGCATCGCCCAGCGAATGCGCGAAGTCGTACATCGGGTAGATCGGCCACGCATTGCCGGTGTTCTGATGCTCGACATGCTTGATGCGGTACAGCGCCGGATCGCGCAGGTTGATGTTGCCGCTGGCCATGTCGATCCTGGCGCGCAGGGTGCGCGCGCCATCGGGGAATTCGCCGGCACGCATGCGCCGGAACAGGTCCAGGTTTTCCTCGACGCTGCGCTCGCGGAACGGCGAATTGCGGCCGGGCTCGGTCAGCGTGCCGCGGTATTCGCGCACCTGCTCGGCGGACAGGTCGCAGACGAAGGCATGGCCGTCGCGGATCAGTTTTTCCGCGGCCAGGTAATACACCTGGAAATAATCCGATGCATGGCGCAGCTGCGCCCACTCGAATCCGAGCCAGCGCACGTCGTCCTGGATGGCGACCACGAACTCGGGGTCTTCCTTGGCCGGGTTGGTGTCGTCCAGGCGCAGATTGCACAGCCCGCCGAACTCGGAGGCCAGGCCGAAATCCAGGCAGATCGCCTTGGCGTGGCCGATATGCAGATAGCCGTTGGGCTCGGGCGGGAAGCGGGTGCGGATGACCGTGTGCTTGCCGCTGGCCAGATCCTCGCGGACGATCTGGCGGATGAAGTCTTTCTTCTCCGCCGGGGCGGTGGCGTCGGTGGCTAGGGTCTCGGACATGCGCGCATCAGCAATAGGTAAACCGCAAGTTTAGGCGGTGGCACCGGTTAGGGGTAGGCGGCGTGTCAGGGGCCGGCCATCGCGCGCCACCTGCGCGCAGTGGTCTTGCGCGCAGGCGCCTTGCTGCCTGGGGCTGCACGGGCTGACTGCAGCCAGGCGGGTGCCATCGGCAGGCGGCACAGCGGGCTGGCCGGCACCGCCGCCGGCGCGTACGCTGCGGCGATCCTTCGGAGTGCCCCACGCATGCCTTTGCCCCGCCTGGTGATCGGCGACAAGACCCTGTCCTCCTGGTCGCTGCGCCCGTGGCTGCTGCTGCGGCACTTCCAGGTACCGTTCGAAGAGATCGCGCTGCCGCTGGATACGCCGCAGTTCCAGGCCCGCATTGCCGGTTATTCGCCCACCCGCAAGGTGCCGGTGCTGTGGGACGGCACCCTGCATGTCTGGGATTCGCTGGCGATCTGCGAATACGTCAACGAACGCTGGCTGGATGGCCGCGGCTGGCCGGCCGAGCTGTCCGCGCGCGCGCAGGCACGCGCCGCGGCGGCGGAAATGCACTCGGGCTTTGTGGATTTGCGCACCCAGCTGCCGATGAACCTGGCCCGCGCGCCTGGCCCGGCGCGCTGGGACGCGGCTGCCGAGCGCGACATCACCCGCATCCAGGCGCTGTGGGCCAGCCTGCGCGCCGAGCATGGCCATGCCGGGCAGTTCCTGTGCGGCGACTTCGGCATTGTCGATGCGATGTTCGCCCCGGTCGCGCTGCGTTTTGCCAGCTACGGCGTGCCGCTGTTCGAGGCTGCCGGCGATTACCTGGCTGCACTGGATGCACTGCCGGCACTGCGCGAGTGGAAGCAGGACGCCGCGCGCGAACGCCTGGAGCGCGGCTGACATGCAGATCGCCTATCGCGCCAGTCACATCATCGACGCGCATCTGGCCAAGCACGCGCTGGAGGATGCCGGCATCACCGCCTTCGTGTTCGGCGAGTCGCTCTTGGGCGGTGCCGGGGAACTGCCTGCCTTCGGCGTGCTGCAGGTCTGCGTGGCCGACCTGCACCTGAGCCAGGCACAGGCGGTACTGGCAGAGATCGGCCTGTGCGGCGAGGTCACCCGCGCGCTGTAGCGCAGCGCCAGTCGTAGGAGCGCACCCGGGCGCGACGAGGCTGTGCCGATGAACGCCACGTCGCGCCCGGGTGCGCTCCTGCACTGGTGTTATCGGCAAAGCCCCGGTCGCGCCCGGGTGCGCTCCTACGATGTGCGCGCGTCATTTCGGCTGGCGCCACCCTGGCGGCGCCGCATCCGGTGCGGCCAGCGCCCGCAGGCGTTTGAACAGCACGGTGGTTTCGGCCACGTTCCAGACCCGCAGCGCGACCTCGAAGGTGTCCAGCGGCTTGGTCAGGAAGTCCTTGGCGCCCAGGCCCAGGGCGCGATGGCGCGCGCTGCGGCTGTGGTCGGCGGTGAGCACGATCACCGGCAGGAAGTGACCGGGATCGGACAGCCGCGCCAGCTGTTCCAGCAGTGCATAGCCGTCCAGTTCCGGCATCTTCAGATCCAGCAGGATCAGGTCCGGCGCGAATGCCGACACCAGCCCCATCACCCGCAATGGGTCGGTGGTGGCGATGACCTGCTGGAAGCCTTCGCGCTGCAGCAGGTCTTCGAGCAGCCGCACATTGGCCGGCTCGTCGTCGACGATGAGGATGCGGGAAGCCAGGATTTCGTCGCGTGTCATGCCAGCAGTCCGTCGATCACAGTGAAGAATTCCGCCACATCGAGCGGCTTGGTCAGATACGCGCGCACGCCCTGATTGCCGACGCGCGCCAGGGTGGCGGTGGTGGCATCGGCACTGATCACCACCACCGGCACACCGGCCGTGGCCGGCTGCGCCTGCAGCTCGCGCAGCAGTTCTTCGCCGTTGCCGTCGCTCAGATGCAGGTCCAGCAGGATCAGATCCGGCACGCCGTGCTGCAGCAGCGCGCGCGCCTGCGCCAGGCTGGCCGCTTCCAGCAGCTGCCATTGCGGGCGGCGTTCGCTGAGGGTGCGGATCAGGGCCTGGTTGGAGGGGTTGTCTTCGATGCTCAGCAGCCGGCATACGCCGGTGCCCGCATTACTCGGCGGCACGATGGTGCGCACCGGCTCGTTGCGTTGCGGCTCGCCCTGCGGCAGCGAGATCCAGAAACGCGCGCCATCGCGGCTGCTGTCCACGCCGATGCGCCCGCCCATGGCCTCGATCAGCCGCTTGCTCAGGGCCAGGCCCAAGCCGGTGCCTTCCACCGCCGAGCGCTCGGCACCCAGCCGCTCGAACGGCGTGAACAGCCGCTCGATCTGCGCCGGCGTCAGGCCCGCGCCCTGGTCGGCGACCGTGATGCGCACCTGCTCGCCATCCGGCTGCGCGCTCACCTGCACCTGGCCGCCGGTGCGATTGAACTTGACCGCGTTCGACAGCAGGTTGAGCAGCACCTGGCGCAGCCGCTGCGCATCGGCGCGCACCGTCCACGGCCCGTCGATGGCGGCCGGCTGCAGCGCGATGCCGTGCTTGTCCGCGTCCGGCGCGATCAGGCCCAGCGCCTCGTGGACGGCCGCGCGCACCGAGATCGGCTCCGGGCTCAGATCCAGTTGGTCGGCTTCGATCCGCGCGATGTCCAGCAGCTCGTTGATCAGCCCCAGCAGGTGCCGACCGGCGCCGAGAATATGCTGCAGATGACGGCGATGCCCGGGCTCGGGCAGATCCATTTCCAGCACCTGCGCATAGCCCAGGATCGCATTGAGCGGCGTGCGCAATTCGTGGCTGCTGCGCGACAGGAATTCGGTCTTTGCGCGGTTGGCGGTTTCTGCCTCGCGCCGTGCCAGTTGCGCTTCGGCCGCACGTGCGGCGAGCAGTTCGCTGGCCTGCGCCAGGCGCTGGCCGACCTGGCCCAGCTCGTCGCCGGCGCGCGGCTGCGGCGCCAGCGGCAGGCCTTCGCCCAATCGGTCGGCGTTGGCCGCCAGCGTGCGCAGGCGCCCGGAAAGCGCCGAGGCGAACCACGCCACCGCGAACACTGCGCCCAGGCCGCCCAGCATTGCCGCACTTAAAGTGATGATGAGATTGCGCTGGCGCAGTCCCTGCGCCTTGGCGGTACGTACCTGCAATTGCGCGGTTTCGTAATTGCGCAGTTCGCGCAGTTCGGCACGCAGGATGTCGAGCTTGTACTTGCCGTCCCACAGCTGGCGGATCTCTTCTTCGCGGCTCAGATCCGGTGCCAGCAACCGGCGCCATCCCTGCATCTTTTCCGCAAACAACGGTTTGATGCGCGCAAACCGCTGCGCCTGCCCCGGGTCGGTGATGCGTTGCGACAGCCGTTCGGCCACCCGTTGCAGGCGCGGCTCGGCATCGCGGTACGGGGTGAGGAATTCATCGCGGCGCACCAGCCGATACCCGCGCACGCCGGCCGCGGTTTCGGCCAATAGCGCGTGTGCTTCGTACAGGTCGCTCAACACTTCCAGCGTCTGCCGCACATCGTTTTCGGCGGCGATGTTCTGCCGCTCCACGCTGTAGATCGCCATCAAGGCCACCGCCAGCAGCAGCAGGGGCAGGGTCACCACCGCCAGGCTCTTGCGGGTGATCGGCCAATCGTTCCAACGCACCGCCATTGCATTCATAGCGCGAGTCCGGCTTGAACCGCGTACACCGCGGCCTGGGTGCGATCTTTTACCTCAAGTTTCTGCAGGATTCGCTCCACATGCACTTTGACCGTGCCGGGAGAAATCCCCAGTTCAGCTGCCAGCGTCGCATTGGTGAGGCCGCGCGGCAGCAGGGACAGCACCTGTTTCTCGCGCTTGCTGAGCGCGTTGAGACGGTCGTCCTGCGCCGGCTTGCGCCGACGCGTGGCGAGCGGTCTGGCCGGTTCGGCCACCATTGACGGCAGCAGCAGTGCGAAGGCCTGCAGCGCCTGCACATCGTCGTTGCCGGGGGCGGGACGGGTGTCGTTCCAGGCCACGCACAGCATGCCCAGGGTGCTGCCTAGCGCCTGGATCGGCACCTTGGCCTCGCGGATATCGGCCGGGCGCGGTGGCATCAGCCAGGCCGCTTCATGGCTGTCGCCGGCTGCGCTGGCACCGGGCGGCAATGCACGGCCGCGGCTGGCCAGCACCTGCGCGCGTGGCCCGCGCTGTGCCAGCACCGCGCCATCTTCCAGGCCCAGCAACAGCAGCACCCGGCCCAGTACCGCGTCGCAGGCCTGTTCCGGCGTCTGTGCCTGACGCAGCGCTACCGCGACCTCCCAGAGCGCCTGCCAGCGTGCGCTGTCGGATGCTTCGCGGCGTAGCGTCAGGCGCCAATCGCCAGCATTGGTAGGGGTTTCCATGAGTTCGCTCTAGGCCGATCAGCATATTCGAGTATATGCCAGTCGGCAGAATTGTTGGGGCCGCTTGGTTTCGATACTGCGCTTGCCCGATGCGGCAACCCCCTCAACCACACGGAGATTTCCCATGCGTCGCACTCTGTTCTCTCTGGTTCTGGCTCTGGCTGCCACCCCGGCGCTGGCTGGCGGCGTGATGCACTACACCGACAAGGCCACGTTGCCGGCCGGCGGCGAAGAACGCGAAGTCGCCGCGCTGTTCGACACCTGGAACGCTGCACTGGCTACCGGCAATCCGGACAAGGTGGCCGATCTGTATGCCCCGGACGGTGTGCTGCTGCCGACCGTGTCCAACGAGGTCCGCGCCTCGCGCGAGCAGATCGAAAAATACTTCGAGATGTTCCTGACCAAGAAGCCGCAGGGCGTCGTCAACTACCGCACCGTGCGTGTGCTCGATGACGACAGCGCGGTGGATGCCGGCGTCTACACCTTCACGCTGACCGACAAGGACGGCAAGAAAACCGACGTGCAGGCGCGCTACACCTTCGTGTACGAGAAGCGCGACGGCAAGTGGCTGATCATCAATCACCACAGCTCGGCGATGCCGGAAGTGGACACCGCCACCGCCGCGGTGACCAGGAAGTAACGCCGCATTGGCCGTAGTGGCTTGAAAGCCGCGACGGCCGGCGCCATCCAGCAGGCAATCCTCACGATTGCGGAGTTGCACCATGCTGGGAATCGGCGCTTTCAAACAACGCATGCCACGTCCGGGCGAGGCCTTGCCCGGACGCGAGCAGGCACTACCGCTCCACAACGCCCACCTGATCAACGGCCATCCGTTGCGCGGGGAGTTCACCGGCCTGGCCCAGGTGCAGTTCGGGCTCGGCTGCTTCTGGGGTGCAGAACGCAAGTTCTGGAACCTGCCAGGGGTGTACACCACGGCGGTGGGTTACGCCGGCGGCGAGACACCCAACGCCACCTACGGCGAAGTGTGTTCCGGGCAGACCGGCCATACCGAAGCGGTGTTGGTGGTGTACGACGAAGCGTCGGTGTCGTTCGCACAGTTGCTGCGCACGTTCTGGGAAAGCCACGACCCCACCCAGGGCATGCAGCAGGGCAACGACGTCGGCACGCAATACCGCTCGGCGATCTATTGCACGACACAGGCGCAATACGACGCCGCGCTTGCCAGCCGCGATGCGTACCAGCAGCAACTGGACGCCGCCGGGTATGGCGCGATCACCACGGAGATCCGTTTCCCGGCGCCCGCGTTCTACTACGCCGAAGACGATCACCAGCAGTATCTCGCCAAGCATCCCAATGGCTATTGCGGGCTTGGCGGAACGGGAGTGAGCTGCCCGATCGGGCTGGATGCCTGACGGAAAGGCGGGCCGGATTGAAGCGCTGTCATCCACGTGATCGTGGCGGCGTGCCGATGGCCAACAGTGACCGGCAGCGTTATCACGATCAGGCAGCGCATGGGAGTGCATGCCAGGCAACTTGAATGGCTACGCCGGAGACGGCGTGGCCATCTTTTTTTGCGGCGTGCGCACCACGCGCCGGCACCGCCGCGGGTGGCCGAGCGGCGAACCGGCCCGGCGGATCATTGCGGTCAATCACGACCGCCAATCGGTGCGATGGATCGGTATGGCGACCCACTGCATCCAGTCAGTGCAGCCAATGCGCCAGGCGTGCCTGAATCCGCTGGGTCAGACGAACTCGCCGGCGAACATGCCGCGCAGCTGGGCGAGCATGTCGGTGCGCTCCGGATGCAGCAGTCGCATGCAGGCAAGCGCGAAGCCGACCGGGCTGGTGCCGGGTGCGGTGATCACGCCGTCGGCGGTCACTACCTTTTCGTGCCGGTATTGCGCAGCACCGGCATACGGCACCACGTGTTCCTGCAGGAAGGCCAGCGCGTTGCTGGTATGCGCGCGCTGGTCAAGCAGGCCGGCATAGGCCAGGGCGATGGTGGCGCCGCAGATCGCCGCGACCGGGCGCTGGTGCTGCACGCGCTCGACCAGCAGGCCGCTCAGGCCGGGGATTTCGCCGGCCTGCCAACGCTCGCTGCCGGGCAGGATCCAGAGATCGGCGTCCAGCGGCGCCAGATCGGAGAGGGCAAAGTCCGGGGTGATGCGCAGCCCGCCGATCGACTGCACCGGCTGACCATCGATGCTGGCGATGGCGACTTGGTCGCCGAACCATTCGCGCGCCGCCGGCAGGACAACGCCAATTTCCCAATCGGCCACGCCGTCGACCATCACCACTGCAATGTTTGCCATTGTCCGCTACGCCAGTTGAGGAACCCGGATTCTAGGCAGTGCGGGTTGCGCGGGTGTAAGCGACGTGTGGAGAACGACGCCGAACCGCGCGCCGATCATGCCAAAACGCGCGCATGGCAGCTCGGTGGCGGCTGTGCAGGCGTCGATGAGCCCACAAGCTCAACGTTGCCTGGAAAGTAAGGCAGCCCGAGGCCGGCCGCAGTTTCCAATGCCAGCATCGCAAGAGGCGTTGCCTTACACGTCGTGGCTGCAGCGTGCTGCGCAGCCAGACTGCAAAAAC
Organism: Xanthomonas arboricola pv. juglandis; assembly: GCF_001013475.1. GTDB lineage: Bacteria > Pseudomonadota > Gammaproteobacteria > Xanthomonadales > Xanthomonadaceae > Xanthomonas > Xanthomonas arboricola. The sequence continues at coordinate 1,244,199 of NZ_JZEF01000002.1, forward strand.
CAAAACGCCCACAGCCACCAGGCTGCAGGCGTTGGCACTGCGAACCGCGCGTTGCAATCAGCCGGCAAGCTTGTCGGTGATGGTCTTGCGCAGTGCCTGCAGATCCTTGGCGAAGGCATCGATGCCGCTGGCCAGCTTTTCGGTGGCCATCGGGTCGGCTGCCAGATCGGTGGCGAAGCTGTCGCTGTCGATCGGGGTGATCTGCGCGTTGTCGGCCTGCGCAGGCGAGAGCTTGCGCGGCAGTTCGCCATGTTCGGCGTCGAGCTTTTCCAGCAGCTCCGGCGAGATGGTCAGGCGATCGCAACCGGCCAGGGCCTCGATCTGCGCGGTGGAGCGGAACGAGGCGCCCATCACCACGGTGGACGAGCCGCGTTGCTTGAATTCGTTGTAGACCGTGCGCACGAACACCACGCCCGGGTCTTCGTCGATGCTGGCCGGGGTCTGCCCCTGGGCGACGTAGTAGTCCAGGATCCGGCCGACGAACGGCGAGATCAGGAACACGCCGGCTTCCGCACAGGCCAGCGCCTGCGAGCGGTTGAAGATCAGGGTCAGATTGCAGTCGATGCCTTCGCGCTGCAGCTGGCGGGCGGCCTCGATGCCTTCCCAGGTGGCCGCGATCTTGATCAGGATCTTGTCCTTGGACACACCACGCTCGGCGTACATCGCAATGAACTTGCGCGCCTTGGCGATGGTCGCCTTGGTGTCGTGCGCCAGGTCGGCATCGACCTCGGTGGAGACGCGGCCCGGGACCAGCTCGGCCAGCCTGACGCCGACGCCGATAGTGAGGCGGTCGGCCACTTCGTTGACGGTGCTGGTGCGGTCTTCGCCGCCGTGTTCGCGGCCCCAGGCCAGTTCGCGCTCGATCAGGTCGGCATACACCGGCAGATCCAATGCCTTTTTGACCAGGGTGGGATTGGTGGTGCAGTCGACCGGCTTCAGGCGCTTGATGGCGTCGTAGTCGCCGGTGTCGGCAACGACGACAGACAGGTCACGCAACTGGGCAAGCTTGGAGGGAGCAGTCATGCGGGTTCTCTCGAATCGTGGAACGGGTCGTGAATAGGACGCAGCGCGCTACGGTAGCGCGCCTGGCGTGTGAAGTCAGGCGCCGGCCAGGGCATGTTGATCGTGCACGGCGCTGACACGCAGACGCAGGTCGCGCCCGTCGGGCGTGCGCCAGTCGATGCTCTGACCGACCGACAGGCCAAGCAGCGCACTGCCGACCGGCGCCAGCACCGAGATGCGGCCGTGCTGCACATCGGCTTCGTGCGGATACACAAGGGTGAGCGTATGTCGTTCGCCATGCAGCTCATCTTCGCAATCGATGCGGGAGTGCATGGTGACGACATCGCCGGGAATCTGGTCGGGCGGCACGACGCGTGCGCGGCCCAGTTCGTCACTCAGCGCGGTGGCGGCCGGGTGCTTGTTGAAAGCGGGGGAATCGAGCAGGGCCTCAAGACGGGCGAGGTCATGGCTGGAAACCAGGATGGACGGCGGCAAGCCGCTGTGGTGCTGCGAAGTCATGGCAATCTCCTTGACGATGACGGCCCGCCAACATGGCAAGCCTCACTGCCCACATGAGGGCGCCGCTGCCCGATCGCAATGCATGCGAGATGGCGCAGTGCACGGCAGGTATCGGGCGAGGCCGGCGCGGCACCGCGAGTGACGGGCCGTGGCCAGCGCATCAGGCAGGCAGCGCTGCAGCGCCCAGGTGCGTGCCATCTGCCATCACCCAGCGACTGACTTGAAGTGCCTCGTGAGAGTCCACCACGTGCCAATGACACCGCAACCGCCACGTGCGTCCAGAGACATCACGTCGTAACCACCCACCAAACAAAAAACGACGCTTGCGCGTCGCTTCTGCCCGAGAACAGGTGAAAAACATCCCGCCAAGCAACCGCAGCCATGAAACGATCTTGCGATTCCCGATTCCCGATTCCCGATTCCTCAGGCCGCAACCGCTTTGGGCCCAGTCGCCGGCTGGTCCAGCGTAAACAGGCTCTCCGGCAACTCCTTGAACAACTGCGCCAGCTGCTCCAGGAACGCGGTCATGGCCGAGCTGCGGCGCCAGGCCATGGCGATGCGGCGGCTGGGCTGCTTGTCTTCGCGGAAACGGATCAGGCGGATGTTCTCCGAGCGCGCGACCGGCGGTTTGACCGCCAGCAGCGGCAGCAAGGTCACACCGACATTGGCAGCCACCATCTGGCGCAGCGTCTCCAGGCTGGTGGCCTGGAATTCGGATTTTTCCAGCGCGCCAGCAAGATGGCAGACATCCAGCGCCTGTTCGCGCAGGCAGTGGCCATCTTCCAGCAGCAACAGCCGCTGCTCGGACAGATCGTCCAGCGTCATGCTGTCGTGGCGCGACAGCGGATGGCCTTCCGGCACCGCCAGCACGAAGGGTTCCTCGAACAGGAATTCGGCATGCAGCTGCTCATCCTGCAACGGCAGTGCGAGCAGCGCCGCATCCAGACGGCCTTCGCGCAGCTGGTGCACCAGTTGATCGCTTTTTTCTTCGATCAGCAGCAGTTCCAGGCGCGGGAACCGCTCGCGGATCCCCGGCACCACATGCGGCAACAGATACGGCGCCAGGGTAGGAAAGATGCCCAGCCGCACGGTGCCGGCTTCCGGATCCTGGCTGCGCCGCGCGGCTTCCTTCATCTGTTCCACTTCGGCCACGATGCCGCGTGCGCGCATCGCCGCTTCGCGGCCGGCCGGGGTCAGCATCACCTTGCGCGGCGCACGTTCCACCAGCGGCACGCCGAGCTCGTCTTCGAGTTTCTTGATCTGTGTGGACAGCGTCGGTTGACTGACGAAGCAGGCCGTCGCAGCACGGCCGAAATGCTTGTGGTCGGCCAGGGCAACCAGATATTTCAGGTCACGCAGATTCATGTGCAGCAGCCCTCATTGCGGTGGCGGGGTACGACTGGAGCTTAGCGCCCGGGCTGGCCGGGCGCTGGCTTGAGTACGCTTACGCTGCCTGGGCGACGTTGTCGGCGCTGACCGGTGCACTGGAGCGGATCAGGTAATCGAACGCGCTCAACGCAGCCTTGGAACCTTCGCCCATTGCGATCACGATCTGCTTGTACGGCACCGTGGTGGCGTCGCCGGCAGCGAATACGCCCGGAACGTTGGTCTGGCCACGGTCGTCGACGATGATCTCGCCGCGCGGCGACAACGCCACCGAGCCCTTGAGGAATTCGGTATTGGGCAGCAGGCCGATCTGCACGAACACGCCTTCCAGATCCACGTGCTGGATGTCGCCGCCGGTGCGGTCCTTGTAGACCAGGCCGGTGACCTTCTGGCCATCGCCCAGCACTTCGGTCGTCTGCGCGCTGGTGATGATGCGCACGTTGTGCAGGCTGCGCAGCTTGCGTTGCAGCACTTCGTCGGCGCGCAGCTTGTCGTCGAACTCCACCAGCGTGACATGCGCCACGATACCGGCCAGGTCGATCGCGGCCTCGACGCCCGAATTGCCGCCGCCGATCACCGCCACGCGCTTGCCCTTGAACAGCGGGCCGTCGCAATGCGGGCAGTAGGCCACGCCCTTGTTCTTGTACTGGTCTTCGCCCGGCACGTTCATCTGCCTCCAGCGCGCGCCGGTGGACAGGATCACGGTCTTGCTCTTGAGCGAGGCGCCATCGGCCAGCTTGATCTCGATCAGGCCATCGGCACCGGCCGGAATCAGCTGCTCGGCGCGCTGCAGGTTCATGATGTCCACGTCGTACTGGCGCACATGCTGCTCGAGCGCGGCAGCCATCTTCGGGCCTTCGGTTTCCGGCACCGAGATGAAGTTTTCGATCGACATGGTGTCCAGCACCTGACCACCGAAACGCTCCGCGGCCACGCCGGTGCGGATGCCCTTGCGCGCGGCGTAAACAGCCGCTGCCGAGCCGGCCGGGCCGCCGCCGACCACCAGCACCTCGAAGGCCTCCTTGGCGGCGATCTTGGCAGCGTCGCGCTTTGCGGCATTGGTGTCGAGCTTGGCGACGATCTGCTCCAGCGTCATGCGGCCCTGGTCGAACAGCTCGCCGTTCAAGTAGACGGTGGGCACCGACATGATCTGGCGGGTTTCGACCTCGTCCTGGAACCACGCACCGTCAATGGCCACGTGCTTGATGCGCGGGTTGAGCACGGCGGCAAGATTCAGCGCCTGCACCACGTCCGGGCAGTTCTGGCACGACAGCGAGAAATAGGTTTCGAACTGGTAGTCGCCGTCCAGGTGCTGCACCTGCTCGATCAGCTCGGCGGCGGCCTTGGACGGGTGACCGCCCACCTGCAGCAGCGCCAGCACCAGCGAGGTGAACTCGTGGCCCATCGGCAGGCCGGCAAAGCGCAGCGAGATGTCCTGGCCCGGCGTGGTCAGCGCGAACGAGGGCTTGCGCTGGTTGTCATCGCGGTGGATGTCCAGGCTGATCTTGTCCGACAGCAGCACCAGATCCTCGAGCAGGTCGAGCATTTCGCGCGAGCCGGCGCTGTCGTCGATCGAGGCATTGATCTGGATCGGACGGGTAACCCGTTCCAGGTAGGCGGTCAGCTGGGTCTTGAGGTTGGCATCCAACATGGAGAACTCCTGGGAATGGGCAAGGGGAGGGCGTGGCGTCGCTGCGCTGAGGCAGGTCGCCGGGGAGGAGGGGATGAACCGCAGCCGGCGCGATGTCGGGAATGCGTGCTGGCGATGGCTGGCGGGCAGCCCGGCACCGGCTCCGGTTCACCCCCGGCCCAGTGCTGGGCCGGAGATGCTCCGGCCTAAACCACAGGCCGGAGGTGTCAGTCGGTTTAGATCTTGCCGACCAGGTCAAGTGACGGAGCCAGGGTCTTGGCGCCTTCCTTCCACTTGGCCGGGCAGACCTGGCCGGGGTTGTTGGCGACGAACTGGGCAGCGGTCAGCTTGCGCAGCGTCTCGGTGACGTCGCGGGCGATCGCGTTGTCGTGGATCTCGAGGGTCTTGATCACGCCGTCCGGATTGATGATGAAGGTGCCGCGCAGGGCCAGGCCTTCTTCTTCGATATGCACGCCGAACGCGCGGGTCAGCTTGTGGGTCGGATCGCCGATCAGCGGGAACTGCGCCTTGCCCACAGCCGGCGAGGTTTCGTGCCACACCTTGTGCGAGAAGTGCGTATCGGTGGTGACGATGTAGACCTCGGCGCCTGCCTTCTGGAACGCGGCATAGTTGTCGGCGGCGTCTTCCACTTCGGTCGGGCAGTTGAAGGTGAAGGCGGCCGGCATGAAGATCAGCACCGACCACTTGCCCTTCAGGCTGGCCTCGGTGACTTCGATGAAGTTGCCGTTGTGGTACGCATTCGCCTTGAACGGCTGGACCTGAGTGTTGATAAGAGACATTGAGTTTCCTCGTGCGATGAAGGGGGCGGGGGATGGAACAGTCGCCATGGTAGGCAGGATCGATAGATTTCTCAAATCGATTGATGGAATTGTATAGATAGGCTGGGGCTATCGAGTTTGCAGACGGCGTCTGCCGCTGCAGGGGCCGATTCCATCTCCGATAATGGTCGGCCGATGTTGCGCATGAGTGAATGATCCGTATGAGCGAGGACCCAGCCGGTCTTGCCGCCGAGCAGCTGTTGCGGCGTGCGGTCGAACGGATCGAGCGCAGCGATGCCGAGCCGCTGCTGCTGCACGCGCTGGGCCGCGACCGCGCCTGGCTGTTCGCGCATGGCCGCGATCCGGTCGAGCCGTCTGTCGCGCAGGCGTTCGCGGCATTGGTGCAGCGGCGCCAGGCCGGCGAACCGGTGGCCTACCTGACCGGTACGCGGGGGTTCTGGACGCTGGATCTGGCGGTCTCTACCGCCACGCTGATCCCGCGCGCCGACACCGAGGTGCTGGTCGAGCTGGCACTTGAGCGCCTGGACGCCCGGCCAGGCCGCCGTGTTGCCGATCTGGGTACCGGCAGCGGCGCGATCGCGCTGGCCATCGCCAGCGAGAGGCCTCAGGCACAGGTGATCGCCACCGATGCCAGCGCGGCGGCGCTGGCGGTTGCCCGGCGCAATGCCGACAGCCACCGCTTGCGCAATGTCGAATGCCGGCAGGGCAGCTGGTTCGCGCCGCTGGCCGGAGAGTGCTTCGACCTGATCGCCAGCAACCCGCCGTATATCGCCGCGCAGGATCCTCATCTGGGCGAAGGCGACCTGCGCTACGAGCCGGCCAGTGCGCTGGCTTCCGGCCCCGATGGCCTGGACGACATCCGTCTGATCGTCGCCGATGCGCCTGCGCATCTGCTGCCGGGGGGCTGGCTGCTGCTCGAACACGGCTGGGACCAGGGCGCGGCCGTGGCCGGGCTGCTGCAGGCGCGTGGCTTCGATGCGGTGGCCACGCGTCAGGACCTGGAGCAGCGTGACCGGGTGACGTCGGGGCGCTGGTCGCCCGCTACGAGCTAGCGCGGCGGGCCACGGAGCGGTCGCCAGGTGGAGGGGGGCGGCGCGCTCGGAGCTGAAACAGGACATGCCGCTTCCGGGCACCGACCGCGCCCGTCCGGCGCTGCGCGCAGGCGTCTTGCCCAGTCGTTGCAAGCCTTCGCGCTTGGCCGCGCGACTGCCCTTGCTCGATCGCATGGGGCGCCCGCGTGTGCAGACCGGGTGCCGATACACTAGCGGTTTCCCGCAGGACCGACGCATGCGCACGCTCTATCCCGAGATCACGCCGTACGACCACGGCACCCTCCAGGTCGACGACCGCCACACCCTGTATTTCGAGCAGTGCGGCAATCCGCAGGGCAAGCCGGTGGTGATGCTGCACGGCGGCCCCGGCGGCGGTTGCAACGACAAGATGCGGCGCTTCCACGACCCGGCCAAGTACCGCATCGTGCTGTTCGATCAGCGCGGCGCAGGCCGCTCCACCCCGCATGCCGATCTGGTGAACAACACCACCTGGGACCTGGTTGCCGATATCGAGCGCCTGCGCGAACACCTGGGCATCGCGCGCTGGCAGGTGTTCGGCGGCAGCTGGGGCTCGACCCTGGCGCTGGCCTACGCGCAAACCCACCCGCAGCAGGTCACCGAGCTGGTGCTGCGCGGCATCTTCCTGCTGCGCCGTTTCGAGCTGGAATGGTTCTATCAGCAAGGCGCCAGCCGGCTGTTCCCGGATGCCTGGGAGCATTACGTCAACGCGATTCCAGTGGTGGAGCGCGCCGATCTGATCTCCGCCTTCCATCGCCGCCTGACCAGCGACGACGAAGCCACGCGTCTGGCCGCGGCCAAGGCGTGGAGCGTGTGGGAAGGTGCCACCAGCTTCCTGCATGTGGACGCCGACTTCGTCACCGGACACGAGGACGCGCACTTCGCCCTGGCGTTCGCGCGCATCGAGAACCACTACTTCGTCAACGGCGGTTTCTTCGAGGTCGAAGACCAGCTGCTGCGCGACGCGCACCGCATCGCCGACATCCCCGGCGTGATCGTGCACGGCCGTTACGACGTGGTGTGCCCGCTGCAAAGCGCCTGGGACCTGCACAAGGTGTGGCCGAAGGCGCAGCTGCAGATCAGCCCGGCCGCCGGTCATTCGGCATTCGAGCCGGAAAACGTCGATGCGCTGGTGCGCGCCACCGACGGGTTCGCCTGAGCGCAACCGCGAGCGTGCACGGGAAGCTGCAGCAGCGCTCGCGCGCCAGCGGTAGGAGCGCACCCGGGCGCGACGTAGGGTGACGGGACGGCCTGTCGCGCCCGGGTGCGCTCCTACGAGGCAACCGTCGTCACCGAGGCTGCGGATCAGCGCGGCCGCCGCATGCCCCGTAGGAGCGCGCTCGCGCGCGATGAGGCGTTACCGATAAACGCCCCATCGCGCGCCAGCGCGCTCCTACGGTGACTGCTGGTTTCAGTGCGGCAGCAGCGCCTGCGCCAGCGGCGGCAGGATGCGTGCCAGGCGCTGCGCCCACGCCTGTTGCCCGGCGGTATCGGCGATCAAATCCTGGCGCAGTTCCAGTTCCACATGCAGCAGTCCGCGGCCTTCGCCGTAGACCGGAATCGCATAGTCGCTGGTGTCGCTGACCGCGTAGGGCTGGTTGTCGCCAACCACCAGATCCGGCTCGTTGCGCAAGGCCTGCAGCAGGCGGTGCGCCAGCCGCGTGTCGCGGTTGTACAGCACGCCGGCATGCCAGGGCCGTGCATTGCCGGCCATGATCGGCGTGAAGCTGTGCATCGACACCAGCACGGTGGGTTGCCCGCGCTGTGCGCGTGCATCCAGTTCCGTCGCAATGCGCGCGTGGTACGGCGCAAAGATCGCATCGATGCGCTGCTGCCGATCGTCGGCCGACAGCTGCAGGTTGCCCGGAATCGAGGTGCCGTCGCTGGCCTCGGGCATCAGCGTGGCCGAACCATGCGGGCGATTGCAGTCGATCACCAGGCGCGAATAGGTCTGCGCGATGGCGACCGCATCCAGCGCATCGGCCAGCAGGCGGGTGACCTCGGCAATGCCGATATCCCAGCCGATATGGCGGTCCAGCTCCTGCTGCGGTAAGCCCAGATTGGCCAGCCGCGCCGGCACGCGCTGACCGGCGTGGTCGGCGGTCAGCAGCCACGGCGAGGCGGCCTGCGGGTTGTGCACACTGAACGGTGCGGGATCGTCGGCGCCGAGCAGGCGGGCAGCGGTCGCTTCAGCCACGCGGGGTGCCGTCCAGTGCGTGATCGACCAGATACAGCCCGGCCCACAGCTTGGGATCCATCTGATAGCCCTCGGCCATCTTCTGCACCAGCCAGGCGCCGACCTGCGCGCGCGGGATCTCGTGCACGGTGATGTCTTCGCTGGCATCGCCGCCGCCGGCGCCGACCTTGCGCAGCCCGGTGGCGCGGACGAAGGCGATCTTCTCGCTGCTGGCGCCGGCCGAGGTCGGGCCGATCATCAGCACTTCGGCGTGCTCGGCGGTCCAGCCGGTTTCTTCTTCCAGTTCGCGAATGGCCGACAGCTCGATCGACTCGTCGGCATGCACGTCGCCGACCAGGCCGGCCGGCATTTCGATGGTGCGTGCCTGCAGCGGCACGCGGAACTGTTCGACGAACAACATCGCATCGTCCGGGGTCACCGCCACAATGATCGCGGCCAGGCCGCCGGCGTGCACGCGTTCGGAATATTCCCAGGTGCCGCGCACGACCATGCGCTGGTACTTTCCTTCGTAGACCACGGTGGGTGGGGTGTCGTGTCGGTTCATGGATGCAGGCCTTGTTCCAGGGAAACGGGAGTGCGCGGTGCCGGCGCCCCGCTGCACGCGGCCAGCAACCGGCGCCGGGTGAGCGGGCCGAAGCGCAGGCTCTCGCACAAGCCGCCCAGCATGTCGGTATCGGCTGGCGCGCGCGTGAAACCGGCATCGGTCAGCGCCAGCGGCGCGTCGAGTGCGATGGTGGTGAGCTGACGCCACAGCAGCGCGTGCTCGCGTTGCTCGCGTAGGCGTGCGGCCATCTGCGCCGCGCCGCGCAGGCGCAGGAACGGGATCTCGTCGATGCGCTCCAGCAAGGCATCCAGGCTGCCGAAATGCGCCAGCAGGACCGCCGCCGATTTGGCGCCGATGCCGGTGACGCCGGGAATGTTGTCGATCGCATCGCCGCACAACGCCAGGTAATCGGCGATCTGATGGGCGTGCACGCCGTGGCGCGCCTTGACCCCGTCCATGCCCCAACGCAGGTTGCGCGCGTAATCCCACTGCTCGTCGTGCTCGAGCAGCAGCTGCGACAGGTCCTTGTCGGCCGACACGATCACCCCGCGCAGGCCGTGCGCACGCACGCTGTGCAAGGCGCTGCCGATCAGGTCGTCGGCCTCGTAGTCGCGGTGCGCCAGCACGCTCAGCCCCAATGCCGCGCACAGCGCCTTGCAGTGCGCGAACTGGCGCCGCAACGCATCCGGTGCCGGGGTGCGATTGCCCTTGTAGGCCGGGTAGAGCGCATGCCGAAAACAGCTGTCCAGCGCCTCGTCGAAGGCGATGGTGATGTGCTGCGGATCCTCGCGTTCGAGCAGGTCGAGCAGGAAGCGCGCAAAGCCGTGCACGGCATTGGTCGGCCAGCCTTGCGCATCCTGGAATTCGTCAGGGATCGAATGCCAGGCGCGGAACACGTACAGGCTGGCATCGACCAGATACAGCGGGGTCGGGCGGCTGATTGCCGGCGACGCGCCTGCAAGCATGGGGGTGTGCGTGGTCACGGGGTCCAGTCGCGCAGCAGCGCACGCGGGTCCGGGCGCTCGCGCTCTGGCACCTGCAGGCGCGGGGTGCCGATATGGATGAAACCGGCGATGCGCTCGTTCTGCTCCAGGCCCAGATAGCCGGTCACCGCCGGGTCGTAGGCCATCCACGCGGTCAGCCACTGCGCGCCGAAGCCATGCGCCTGCGCGGCCTGCAGCAGCGCAAAACATACGCAGCCGGCGGTGAGCAGCTGTTCCTGCTCGGGCACCTTGTGCCCGGGGCGCAGCGCGGCGATCACCACGATCACCAGCGGCGCATCGTTGAAACGGTTGCGGTCTTTTTCGACCGTTGCGGGCGGCGTCAGCGGGTCGGCGGCCAGGCTGCGCTCGGCCAGGAAATCGCCCAGTGCCTGGCGGGCATCGCCGCTGATGCGCAAGAAGCGGAACGGCACCAGCTTGCCGTGGTCGGGCACGCGCACCGCCGAGGTGAGCATGCGCAGCAGGGTGTCTTCATCCGGGCCGGGTTCGCCCAGCTGTTTGGAGGGGACCGAGCGGCGCGCGTCCAGCGCCTGGAGCGAATACGGTGCGTGCATAATTTCGGGTCGAGGCGAGGATGCCGGCAATTATAGACGGGCCCTTCCCAACGCCCGCCGCATCATGGGTGGCGGGCCGATGCCGGCCCGGTCGTGACATCCCTTCCATGTTCGTCCTGTGCGCCGCCCGATGACCCAGTTCGTATCCACCCCCGTGCTCCCCAGCCGCAATCCGCAGCTGCTCGATCAGGTCCGCGAGATCGTGCTGGTGCCGCTGGCCGATGCCTTTGTCCAATTCCAGGACACCTTGGCCGAGGCGCTGTTCCAGCTGGCGGCCGATGCCGGCCCGGCCCAGAACGACTTCCTGGAAGCGATCCAGGCGGTGCGGCAGCAACGCGAGCAGATCACCGCGCGTTTCCGCGGGCATCTGGCCAAGGCCTGGCAGGGGCTGGAATCCGGGCGGCCGTTGTCGGCCGATCGCAGCCTGGGACGCGGTGCGGCCGGGCTGACCCTGCTGCCCGAGCAGGACCTGGAGGTGCGCCTGGCGGTGCGCAACCTGGCCGGCGCGCTGCAGCACCGGTGGCGCACGGAGCTGATGCGGCTCAATCGCTATCTCGGCTTCATTGCCGGCGGGCTGCGTATCGACGGCGACAGCAATCCGTTCGGGCCGGAGCATCTGGGCGTGGCCCTGTACGAGGCCTTTCAGGGGGTGACGCTGGCGCCCAAGGCGCATCTGGCGGTGATCAAGGTCTGCGAGCAACACCTGATGGAACGCGTCGGCCAGCGCTACGGCGCGCTGGAACAGGCATTGGTGCAGGTGGCGCGCTTGCGCGAGTTGCCGCAGCCGCGCAGCCGGCGGCGCGGCATTCCGCGCCAGGACGAAGGCGCCGGCGAGCAGGCCGCCGAGACGCCGGACTGGATCGCGCGCTTCTTCGCCGACTGGTCGGGCGGGCAGGGCGCGCTGGCCGGCGTCGAGGCGATCGACGTGCATCTGCGCAGCGGCCGCGAGCTGTTGCCGGCCAGCCTGCGCCATTTGCTGCAGCATGCCCGCCGCCAGCGCGAACCCGATGCCGACACGCCCGCATCCGCCGGGCAGCGCCTGCTGTCGCCGCGCGAGGTGGTCTCGGCGCTGTCGCTGCTGCAGACCATGCCGGCGGCCGGCTTCGATGCCATCGACGGCAACGATTCGGGCCTGGCATGTGGCCTGCGGCAGCAGGTCAGACGCGCCGCCGCCGCGCTTGGGGTGGATCCGGCCACCACCTGCCTCAACCCCGACGACGAGGACGCGCTGGATCTGGTGGCCTTGTTGTTCGCCGCGATCCTGCTGCAGAGCCATTTGGCGGATGCGCAGCGCAGCCTGCTTGGCCAGTTGCTGGTGCCGATGGCCAAGCTGGCGATGTTGGACGGCCGCCTGTTCGTGCGCGATGGCCATCCCGCACGCCGCCTGCTCAACCTGTTGGTCGACGCCTGCGATGGCAATGCCGGCGAAACCGCGGCAGAGCAGGTCTTGCTCGGCCAGGTGCAGGCAGTGATCGACACGGTGGTGCGCGATTTCGACGAGCATCCGGGGCTGTTTCTGACGCTGGAAGCCGAGTTCGGCGCCAGTTACGAACAGTATCGGCGCCGGGTGGAAATCGCCGAGCGCCGCGCCAGCGAATTGCAGCGCGCCGAAGAACGCCGCGAAGCCGCACGCAGCACGGCCGCGCAGGCGCTGGCAGAGCGCCTGGCGCGCGGGCCGCTGCCGCCGCTGGTCGAGCATTTCCTTGGCCGCGTCTGGCAGCCGTATGTGCAACAGGTGGCGTTGCGTGGCGACGGCGCCGGCCCGGCGTTGGAAGCCGCCCTGGCCCTGGGCGATGCGGTGTTGGCGCAACTGGGTGCTGCGCCTGGCGGCACCGCGCTGGAGCCGCAGCGTGCGCAGCTGCTGCAGGCTTTCGCGCTGGCGGGCCTGGCGCAACGCGACGCCGAGCTGGCCCTGCAGGAACTGCAGCGCGCGCTGCCGTCCACGCCATCGGTGCCGGCTGCGGGAGCGCCGGATCCCGCCCTGTTTGCGCCGACCTTGAGCGCGCTGCGCCCCAGCCCCGGTCCGGCCGAGCCGGTCGGCGAGCCGCTGACGCCGATGCTGGACGCCACCGCGCAGGTGGAATTCGATCGTGTCACCGCCGATTTCTTCCGCAGCATGGCGCTCGGCACCTGCCTGGAATTCGTCGACCGGCACGGCCGTGTGCAGGCCGGCAGGTTGTCCTGGATCAGCCCGATTTCCGGGCGGCTGATGTTCGTCAACCGGCGCGGCGGGCGGCTGTGCGTGTCCTCGCCGGAGGAACTGGCGATGATGGTGTGGCTGGACCGCCTGCGTCTGCATCGCGACGAGGACGCGTTCTACAGCGCGATGCAGGACGTGGTTGATGCGCTGGACCGGCCGCGCATGCTGAAGGCTTAACCCCCGCAGGCGGTTAATACGCGCTGGCAAGCGCCACCGCAGCGATGCACGCTACGATGTCCGACTGACACGCAAACCCTGGGCGGTCACGACTAAAGTGCGAATTGCGTCACACTTAACAAACGAGCGAAACGCCTACCATGCGGTGGCGGAATTTGGGGCCGCGTCCGTTTCCTTTCGTTTGAATATTTTCACGCCTGCAGGGGCGGGGAGCCTTTGCGCATGACTTTTCAGCCCAGTCCGTCGGGACATCCGGGCCGTGACCAACGCTTGCTCGAACAGGCGCACGCCGGGTTCGTGCCCGCACTCGCGCAGGTTTTTGCAGCTGCAGTCGCACACTTTGACGATGTGTTGTTCGATCGCGCCGAATCCGCGGGCACATCGCAGTTGCTGTTTCTCGATGGCATGCGCGAGTTGCGCCGCAAGCGCGACGAAGTGGCCACGCAGTTCCGCCAGCAGCTGGACGATGGCTGGCAGGCGTTGCTGCTGGGCGAGCCCTTGTCGGCCGAGGTGGTCCTGGCAGGCGACATCGGCACCGGCCCGCTGAGTCTGGTGCCCGAACACGTGCTCGAATCGCGGCTGGCGGTGCGCAACCTGGCCACGGTGCTGCTGCGCGACTTCAAGCAGGTGCTGGCGCGTGTGGACCGCCGCCTGGGCTGGATCGCCGGTGGCCTGGAGCTGGTGGCCGACACCAACCCGCTCGGTCCGGAACATCTGGGCGTGGCGATCCACGAAGCTTTCGCCACCTGCGACCTGGCGCCGGAAGTGCGCCTGGTACTGATCAAGCTGTGCGAGCGCGACCTGGCCGAGCCGATCGGCAAGCTGTATGCGCGCCTGGACGAGACGCTGGCCAAGGCCGGCGTCATGCCGGAAATCTCCCAGCCCAAGCGCCCGCCGCCGCGCGTGCAGCCACGCGGCGACACGCCCGAGGAGCGCGCCCAGGCCGAGGCCCAGGGCGCGGCTGCCGACATCGGCGGCGACGACCAGAGCGACCAGTACGCACCGGCGTGGGCCAACCGCTTCCTGGACCGCTGGGCGCATAGCCGCGGCCGCATGCAGGCCGCCGCCCAGCGTGGCCAGGCCGGTGGCGGCGCTGCCGGCGGCATGGATGGGGGCGAGGCCGATCACCCCGGCGGCAGCCAGGGCATGTTGCTGGAGGCGCTGCACGAATTGCTGCAGCAGACCCGCAGCGTGCGCGACAACACCGCCTCTGCCGCATCGGTGGCGGTGGGCCAGCAACGCCCACTGAGCCAGCGCGAGATGATGTCGGTGCTGTCGCTGCTGCAGGCCACGCCGAGCGCCACGCTGCAGGCAGCCATCGGCGACGACACCGAGTCGCTGGCGCAGCGGCTGAAGAACGAAGTGCTGTCCAGCGCCACCCGGCTGGGCGTGGACCCGGCGACCGCGCGCCTGGACCCGATGGACGAGGATGCGATCGATCTGGTCGGCATGCTGTTCGACGTGATGCTGGACGAGCGCGATCTGGAAAACCGCTCGCGTGAAATGATCGGCCGGCTGGTGGTGCCCTTCGTCAAGGTCGCGCTGCTGGACCGCAAGATGTTCGTGCAGAAGACCCACCCCGCGCGGCGCCTGCTCAATTCGCTGGCCGAGGCCTGCGAAGGCAACAACGGCGACAGCGCTGCCGAGCGTGTGCTGATGGGCAAGGTCGAGGAAATCGTCGACCGCCTGGTGGCCGAATTCAACGAGAACCTGGCGATCTTCCTGACCCTGGAAGAGGAATTCCGCGATTTCCTGTCGCAGCATCGGCGCCGGGTGGAAATTGCCGAGCGGCGCGCCACCGAAACCCAGCGCGGCCAGGAAAAGCTCGAGCTGGCACGCAGCCGCGCGCTGTTGGAGCTGGAACAGCGCACGCAGGCCGGCACGCCGCTGCCTAGGGCCGTGGAGGATTTCCTGCGTCAGCCGTGGCTGCACCATCTGACCATGGCGATCCTGCGCGACGGTGAGGAAGGTCCGGGCACCGTCGAGGCACTGGCCCTGGCCGATGGCGTGCTGGAAGAACTGGCCGAGGCGCGTCGCCACATCGTCGGCAAGCCGTGGCTGCAGGTCTGGCAACCGGCATTGCATCGCGTATTTGCCAGCGTCGGCCTGCATGGCGATGCGGTGGTGGTAGCGATCACTGCATTGCACGACACCCTGCAGGCCATTGCCGAAGCGCGCCCGGAACTGGAAAAGGCCTTGCCGGAGCTGCCGCAGGTCAACCTGCCGCCGCCGGCTGCCGAAAGCGTCAGCGTGGTGCTGGGGGCCGAGGCGGTGGCGCAAAGCATCGACAGTGCCGATGCCGAGCGTTTCCGCGCGATGGATATCGGCACTTGGCTGGATTTTGTCGACAAGGACGGCAAGGTGCAGGCGGGCAAGCTGTCGTGGGTGAGCCCGATCTCGCAGCGGCTGCTGTTCGTCAATCGCCGCGGCGTGCGCTTCTGCGTCGCCTCGCCGGAAGAACTGGCGGTGATGGTGCGCCTGGGCCGGCTGCGCGAACACATCAATGACGGCGCCTTCGACAGCGCCATGCAGGGCGTCATCGACCGCCTGGATCCGTTGCACAACAGCACCGTGCACTAGCGGGTGCCGCGCGATGCGCTTGCCGCATCGCGGTACGGTCAGGCGCGCGCCGGGCCGATAAAGTCCAGCGCCGCTTCGATGACCGAGGCATCCACTGCTCAGCCCTTGCCCGGCCTGGTCGAAGGCCGCCACCGCATCGCCCCAGGCATGCGCCGCAATATCGATGCCATCGATGCGTGGCATGTCTCGGCCAAGCAGTTTCGCCTTGCCATCGACCACCGCACCGAAGCGGTGGCGCTGGCGCCCCCCGAGCAGTTGCTCGCCCCGATGCTGCCGGCCTTGCTGACGCCCTGAGCGTGGCTGCCGCGCTCTGCTAGCATCGCCGCGACGACAGGCGCGCGAGCGGAGCAAGCCATGGCTGTGCAGGTGCTGGTGCTGAAAGAACACGCGGCAGGCGAGCGCCGCGTCGCCGCCACGCCGGAAACGGTCAGGAAACTGGTCGCGCTCGGCGCCAGCGTGTGGATCGAGCCAGGCGCCGGCTGTGCCAGCAGCATGGCCGACGCGGTGTATCTGCAGGCCGGGGCGCAGCTCGCTACGGCAGACACGCTGGCCCAGGCCGAGGTGCTGCTGAGCGTGCAGGCACCGCCCACCGAGCTGCTGCAGCAATGCAGGCCCCACGCCGTGCTGATCGGCATGCTGGCGCCGGACGCCGACCCGGCACGTGCGCAGGCGATTGCCACCGGTGCGCTGGTCGCGTTTCCGCTGGAGCGCCTGCCGCGCACCACACGTGCGCAATCGATGGACGTCTTGAGTTCGCAGGCCGGCATGGCCGGCTACAAGGCCGTGTTGATCGCCGCGCAACTGGCGCCGCGCTTCTTTCCGATGCTGACCACCGCCGCCGGCACCATGCGCCCGTGCAAGGTGCTGGTGATCGGTGCGG
Source organism: Xanthomonas arboricola pv. juglandis (assembly GCF_001013475.1). GTDB lineage: Bacteria > Pseudomonadota > Gammaproteobacteria > Xanthomonadales > Xanthomonadaceae > Xanthomonas > Xanthomonas arboricola. Next base: position 1,260,739 of record NZ_JZEF01000002.1, read on the forward strand.
GCGTGGCCGGGCTGCAGGCGATCGCCACCGCCAGGCGGCTGGGCGCGCAGGTTGAAGGCTTCGATGTGCGCCCGGAAACCCGCGAGCAGATCGCCTCGCTGGGCGCGCGCTTCCTGGATCTGGGCGTGAGCGCGGCCGGCGAGGGCGGTTATGCGCGCCAGCTCACCGACGACGAACGCGCCGAACAGCAACGCCGGCTGGCCGAACACCTCAAGAGCGTGGACGTGGTGGTCTGCACCGCCGCCGTGCCCGGCCGGCCGGCGCCGAAGATCCTGAGCATGGAGATGCTGCACGGCATGCGCGCCGGCAGCGTGATCGTCGATCTGGCCGCGGAAACCGGCGGCAATTGCGCCGCTACCCGGCCCGGCGACACCTATGAGCGCGACGGCGTGGTGATCGCCGGCCCGCTCAATCTGGCCAGCCAGGGCGCGGTGCACGCCAGCGAGATGTTCGCGCGTAATGTCTATGCGTTCGCCGCATTGCTGATCAAGGATGGCGCGCTGTCGTTCGACTGGGACGACGAACTGCTGGCCAAGACACGCTGGTCGGCGCCAGCGACTGCGTAGCCCCGCCCAGCCAATGCGCCTTGCGCGCTGGCGGGTAGGAGCGCGCTGGCGCGCGACGACGCTTTATCGGTAACGCTCCGTCGCGCGCCAGCGCGCTCCTACGGTGGCCGCGCGTGACTGGGATGCACCGGTGCGCTGACGGGTTGCGCTTGCCGCGGCAGCGCTGCCGTCAATCGTCGGTGGGTGGATGCTCGCGCAGCCAGGTGCTGCGCTCGGCCGGGCTCATCTTCTGCCAGCGTTGCTGCAGCTCATTGCGTTGTTGCTGGTTGAGCGTGCGCATGCGTTCGAACAAGGCCTTGGCCTCGCGGCGTTGCTCCGGGCTCATGTTGCGGAAGCGGTCCATGCCGGCCTTGGCCTGTTTGCGCTGCTCCGGGGTCATGTCCAGCCAGCGGCGCGCATGGCGGTACATGCGCGGGCGTTCTTCCGGCACATCGTTCCAGCGTTCGCGCAGCGCATCGATCAGCACCTGCTGCTGCTGCTGGGTGAGCTTGTCCCACTCGGGCATCGGCGTGTCTGCCTCGCGCGGTCCGGGTCCTCGCGGGCCGGGGCCATCCGGCGGTGGCGGTCCCGGCGGTCCGGGGGAATGGGCCTGGGCCAGCAAGGACGCACAGGGCGCGGCGCACAGCAGCAGGGTCAACAACAGGCGGGTGGTGCGGGTCATCGTGCTTATTCCATGGCCAGGGCGGTATCGGACCCCAGCCAGACGTACAGGTCCGGGTTCTGGGTCAGCATGTCGTCGGTATCGGTGGTGGTGCCGGCGACCACCTGGGTCGGAGCGCGGTCCGGCGAGGCGCTCTCGCCCGGACGCAGCTGCAGGCCGATGCCCACCGCTAGCAGGCCGGAACACGCAGTCGCCAGCAACCAGTAGCCGCGCCGGGCGCGTGTGGGAGCGTTCGCGTGACGGGCCTGGCGCAGGCGCGCCAGGGTCTGCGGCGGCAGGCTGGTCAGTGCGGAGGCATGCAGCTGGCGCAGGTGCGCATCCAGCTGGGCCGGGTCGTGGGAGCGGTTCACAGGAAATCCTCGAACTGTTTTTGCAACGCGTCGCGCGCACGCGACAGGTGGGTTTTGACCGAGCCTTCCGAGCAGCCCATCGCCTTGGCGGTGGTGGCCACGTCCAGGTCTTCCAGCACGCGCAGCGTGAACGCTTCGCGCTGGCGCGCCGGCAGGTTGCGCAAGGCCTCGACCAGCCGTTGGTAGGCCTGTTGATGCTGTTGTTCGTCCACCGGGCCGGTGCCGGGGTCGGCCCAGTCGATGGTGCCTTCGTCGTCGGCGCGTTCGGCCGGCGCCCAGAACTTCAGGCGGAAGCTGCGCCGGCGCTGCAGGTCGATGATGCGGCTGCGCAGGATGCTCCAGAACAACGGCGTCCATTCGGTGGCCGGGCGCTCGCGGTAGCCGAGCAGCTTCACCATGGCGTCCTGCACGGCGTCCAGCGCATCTTCGCGGTGACGCAGGCCGGCTTCGGCAAAGCGGAACGCACGCGGGCCGATGCCGGCCAGGAAGGCGTCCAGCGAAACCGGCGCGGTGGCGGCCGGTGCGGCAGGTTGCGGATCGAAAGGGGTTCCCACCAGCACAGCGTAGCTTCCGCGGAGACGATACGACGTCAACGGGCGAGTGCCGATTCGGTTGACACGCGCCCGGGCGCGCACGGCGTGGGTATGATCGGCGGGCCGCACCGGCCAGTGGAGCGAACGACGATGAGCGACGGATTCGTAGCGCTGTACATCTTCATGCTGGCGGCCATCGCCGGCCACGTGATCATCTCGCGGGTGCCGGTGATCCTGCATACCCCGCTGATGTCCGGCTCCAACTTCATCCACGGCATCGTGCTGATCGGCGCGATGGTGGTGTTGGGGCATGCCGATACCACGCTGGAAAAGGCGCTGGGATTTGTCGCAGTGGTGCTGGGTGCTGGCAATGCGGCCGGTGGTTATGTGGTGACCGAGCGGATGCTGGACATGTTCAAGTCCAGCAAGAAGCCGTCGGGCGGGGACGCGCCATGAACGTCTCCACTGCCGAGCTGCTGGCATGGCTGGTGAAGTCCAGCTATCTGGTCGCGGCGACCTTGTTCCTGCTCGGGCTGCAGCGCATGGCGTCGCCGCTGACCGCGCGCAGCGGCATCCGCTGGGCCGGGCTGGGCATGCTGATCGCCACGGTGGCGACATTCTTCCTGCCCGAGCTGCATAACGTGCCGCTGATCCTGGCCGCGCTGGCGATCGGTACCGGGGTGGCGTGGTGGTCGGCCAGGAAGGTCGCCATCACCGACATGCCGCAGATGGTGGCCTTGTACAACGGCATGGGCGGCGGCTCGGCGGCGGCGATCGGGGCGGTGGAGTTGCTGCGCTTTGCCTTTTTCGCCAACCGCGACACTACCCACTGGAGCGCCCAGGCGATCGCCGAACTGGCGGCGCGGCGGCCGGACACCACCACGGTGGTGCTGGCAGTGGTCGGCTCGGCGATCGGCGCGGTGTCGCTGTCCGGGTCGATCGTGGCCTGGGCCAAGCTGGATGGCCGGCTCGACCGTCGGGTGACCTTCGCGGGCCAGCAGGCCTTCAATCTGCTGGTGGCACTGGCGGTGCTGGTGCTCGGCATCTGGGCCGCCAGCAGCCTGCAGCCGCTGGCGATCATCGCCTTCTTCGTGGTGGCGCTGGCGCTGGGCGTGTTGATGACGCTGCCGATCGGCGGTGCCGACATGCCGGTGGTGATCTCGCTGTACAACGCATTCACCGGCCTGGCGGTGGCTTTCGAAGGCTATGTGCTGGGCAACGAGGCGCTGATCATCGCCGGCATGATGGTCGGCGCGGCCGGCATCCTGCTGACGCGCCTGATGGCCAAGGCGATGAACCGGCCGATCAGCGGCGTGCTGTTTTCCAACTTCGGCGGCGGCGGGCAGGCGCAGGAGATCGCCGGGGCGCAGAAGCCGATCGAGGCCGGCGACGTGGCGGCGATGATGGCGTTCGCCGAGCGGGTGGTGATCGTGCCCGGCTACGGCATGGCGGTGGCACAGGCGCAGCACAAGATCTGGGAGCTGGCGCAGCGGCTGATCGCGCGCGGGGTCAAGGTGAAGTTTGCAATCCACCCGGTTGCCGGGCGCATGCCCGGGCACATGAACGTGCTGCTGGCCGAAGCCGGCGTGCCCTACGACCTGATCGCCGACATGGACGACATCAACCCCGAGTTCGCCAGCACCGACGTGTCGCTGGTGATCGGCGCCAACGACGTGGTCAACCCGGTGGCCAGGACCGATCCGGCCAGCCCGATCTACGGCATGCCGATCCTGGACGTGGTCAATTCGAAGAACACGGTAGTGATCAAGCGCGGCAAGGGCACCGGCTTTGCCGGCATCGAGAATGCGCTGTTCTACGCCGACAACACCCGCATGCTGTACGGCGATGGCGCGGAAGCGGCCGGCGCGCTGGTCAGCGAGCTGAAGGCGCTGGACGGGGGCGGGCACTGAGAGGTTGTGCGGCTGACTTGGCGGATGAATTTGCGAAGCTGCTTGGTCGAGGGGGGCGGTGTCCTCGCTGCCAGTTCCTTGCAGCTGAGCCGCAGATCGGCTGCTTCACGAACGCTCTATCCGCACTATCCGGCCAGTCTTATCAGCCAGCCCGAAACAAGCCACCGAGCTTTTGAGTCACAGCAGTGCTTAGTGACAGTCAAACGCTCGGCTCTTCGAGTGCGCGGTGCCCTCAGCGCTTGCAGGACACGCCGTGAATCCGTCCATGGAGGCTCCTTGGCGGCATTCATGCCGCCAAGGGTCCCGCAACCGGCAAGGACACCGCACCAGGAAGTTGGTCGGTGGTCAGTTGCAAAACTGCTTTCGGTTGCGAGTCTTGCTCTTGGGAAGCTAAAAAGTTTGCAGGTTGCTTTGTTGAGCCGCTGCCGGTTACTCGGCTTGCGCTTGGGAAACCCGATCGAACGCACGATGATCCGAACAGTGCACACCATGCATTGCTTGCACCAGCGCACCGACCATCTCGCTTGGTCCTTGCCCGCCCACCGTCGCGGGACCTTACGCGGCATGGATGCCGCGTAAGAGCCTACATGGACGTACTTGCGGCGTGTCCTGCGAGGGTGGGCCGGCAAGGGCCTTGCAGCAAACTCACAGCGTCAAGGACACCGCACCAGAGAGTTAGTTGACTGTTTTTACTGAGAGCTATGCACACCGACCATCTCGACTGGTCCTTGCCCGCCCACCGTCGCGTAAGAGCCTACAGGGACGTACTTGTGGCGTGTCCCGCGATGGTGGGCGGGCAAGGGCCCCCCGCAGCCAAGCCGCAGAACTCCCCGGATATCGCTGCGTCAGGAAAATAAAGCGCCAGCGCTAAGCAGGAGCGGCGTGACTAGAGCTGTGCACATGAAGCACCAGCTTCAACGGATGCCTATTGGCAGCCGTTGCGAACGCGTCCGACTCAGCGCGCCGCCCACCACGCCAGGATCAGCGCGGCGGCATAGCACAGCAGGTCGAAGCCGTTGTTGGCCAGTTGCAGCAGGGTCCAGGCCAGCCCGGTGCCCATCTTCTGTGCCGAGGTCCACGGGTCCAGGCCCAGTGCGTTACCCAGCTGCGCCGAGGCGATGCCCCAGTTGGCGCCGACGATGATCAGCGCGGTCGCCACGACCGCGATGCCGATGCGCAAGGGACCGGCGCCCAGCGTGCCCAGGCGCAGCATCCAGACGATTTCCAGCGCCACCAGCACCGCCATCCAGCCGGCCTGGTTGCCCAGCGCGAGCGCGATCAGCATCCAGGCGATCAGGGCGGTGACGCATCCCAGCAGCAGGAGCGGGGGCCAGAGCCAGTGGGCGGTTCTGGCGGACGCGGTGGTAGGCGGCATTGGAGCTCCTGACAGTGCGCACATGATAAAGCGCGCGATGTACTTTGCGCGGTGATGGACGCGCCGATGGAATGCAGCGTCGTCGCCGGCTCCATCCCGCAACGGCAGCGGCCTTGCCGTGGTCGGCTAGAATGGCGGACTTGCGCGCATCCGCCGCGGCCCCATATCCAGCCCATGTACTCCCGTAGCAGCGAACCCGTCCAGTTCGAACGCGATTGCGATGCCGTCATGGTGCCGCAGGGCGATTCGGTGACCCTGCCCGCAGGCAGTTACGGCTATATCACCCAGGCGCTGGGTGGCAGCTATACGGTCTTTGTCGAAGGCAACCTGTTCCGCATTGCCGGCAAGGATGGCGATGCGATCGGCAAGGAGGCCCCGCCGGGGCTGGAACTGCCCGCCGATGCCAGCGACGAAGAGGTGGAGGCACTGGTGTGGCAGCAGCTGCGCACCTGCTTCGACCCCGAGATCCCGTTCAACATCGTCGATCTGGGCCTGGTCTACGAGGCGGTGGTCAGCCATCGCGAGGAAGACGATCAGCGCCGGGTGGACGTCAAGATGACCCTCACCGCGCCCGGTTGCGGCATGGGCGAGATCCTGGTCGACGACGTGCGCAGCAAGGTGGAGATGATTCCGACCATTGCCGAGGCCGACGTCGAGCTGGTCTTCGACCCGCCGTGGGGCCGGCATATGATGTCCGAAGCAGCCCGTCTCGAGACCGGCATGCTCTGATCGTCAGGCGCCATGTCCAAGAGGTGGCGCCGCGTCCTTTCGCCCGCCATACAGGAATCTTCCGGTGTCCGTGTCCTTCGCTTCCACCCGTTCCCCGTCGCCGCGCAGTGCCGACGAGCTGTCTGTGATCCTGGCCGCGCCCGGCTTCGGGCTGCATTTCACCGACCATATGGTCGCCATTTCCTGGACCAACGAGCTCGGTTGGCATGACGCGCAGGTGCGCGCCTATGGCCCGCTGCAGCTGGATCCGGCCGCCTCGGTGCTGCATTACGGCCAGGAGATCTTCGAAGGCATCAAGGCCTACCGGCATGCCGACGGTTCGATCTGGACCTTCCGCCCGCAGGCCAATGGCGAGCGCCTGCAGCGCTCGGCGCGCAGGCTGGCGTTGCCGGAACTGCCGGTCGACCTGTTTGTCGAATCGCTGCGCCAGCTGGTGGCGGTGGATGCCAGTTGGGTCCCGTCGGCCCCGGAAACCAGCCTGTATTTCCGTCCGTTCATGATCGCCGACGAGGCGTTCCTGGGCGTGCGTGCCGCGCACAAGGCCTCTTACTACGTCATCGCAAGCCCCGCCGGTCCGTATTTCGCCAAGGGCGTGGCGCCGGTGTCGATCTGGTTGTCCACCGAATACGCACGTGCGGCCAAGGGCGGCACCGGTGCGGCCAAGTGCGGCGGCAACTACGCCGCCTCGCTGCTGCCGCAGCAGAAGGCCTATGCACAGGGCTGCTCGCAGGTGCTGTTCCTGGACCCGGTGGAAGGCAAGTACATCGAAGAACTGGGCGGCATGAACGTGTTCCTGGTCTACAAGGACGGCACGCTGGTGACGCCGGAACTGTCCGGCAGCATCCTGGAGGGCATCACCCGCGACAGCATCCTGCAACTGGCCCGCGATCGCGGCATGCAGGTGATCGAGCGCAAGGTCGCCATCGATGAGTGGAAGCAGGGCGTGGCGTCGGGCGAGATCACCGAGGTGTTCGCCTGCGGTACCGCTGCCGTGGTCACCCCGATCGGCGAGCTGAAGGGCGATGGCTTTGCGGTCGGCGACCTGTCCGCCCCGGCCGGCGAGGTGACCATGTCGCTGCGCCAGGAGCTGACCGACATCCAGTACGGGCGCGTCCCGGACCGCCACGGTTGGCTGGCGCGCCTGTCCTGAGCCAAGACATTGCGTCAAAAAAGGCCTCTGCGCGGTCGCGCAGGGGCCTTTTTTTTGGGCGCAGCGCAGCAGGTATGTGGCAACGCATGTCCGAATGTGTCGTCAACTGACTGAACGGTGCTGTACGGTGTCACAAAACTGATATTTAATTTATGGAAAGTTCGAAATTCTTATTTTCCATTCTGGTTGTAGTGCGGTAGGTTCGCTGAACGGATCGATAACAGGGGATCGGTCCGGGACCTCGGTGCTGACCTATGGAAGGCGGCACCGGCTACCACCGCTCCGGCGGTTCTCTTTGATCTAGAAGGGAATTCGATGTCGAACGAGTCTTTCCGCAAGTGCCCCCGCGCACTGACCATCCTGGGCGCAGCTGCGCTGACCTCGTTGTTGCTGGCAACCCCGGCCTTTGCCGGCGAGGTGTATCTGGATGGCCTGGCCACCGCCCAAACCCACCAGAAATTCATCGTGACCTACAAGGACGGCAGCACCGCGCTGGCCAGTCCAACCGCGTTGAGCACCTCGCTGCGCACCGCCGCGCGCGCTGTTCCGGCCAAGGCCGGCAAGGCGCTGGGCCTGAATTCGGTGCGCCGCCTGGCGCTGGGACCGGAGCTGGTCAAGGCCGACCGCGCACTCGACCGCGCCGAAGCCGAAACCCTGATGCGCCAGCTGGCCTCCGACCCCAACGTGCAGAGCGTGGAAGTCGACCAGATCCTGCACGCCACGCTGACCCCGAACGACACCCGCCTGTCCGAGCAATGGGCCTTCGGCACCACCAATGCCGGCCTCAATATCCGCCCGGCCTGGGACAAGGCCACCGGCGCCAATGTGGTGGTGGCGGTGATCGACACCGGCATCACCACCCATGCCGATCTCAACGCCAACATCCTGCCGGGTTACGACTTCATCAGCGATGCCGCCACGGCGCGCGATGGCAACGGGCGCGACAGCAATCCCGCCGACGAAGGCGACTGGTACGCCGCCAATGAGTGCGGCACCGGCATTCCCGCCGCCAATTCCAGCTGGCATGGCACCCATGTGGCCGGCACGGTGGCCGCGGTGACCAACAACACCACCGGCGTGGCGGGCACGGCCTACAACGCCAAGGTCGTGCCGGTGCGCGTACTCGGCAAGTGCGGCGGCTCGCTGTCGGATATCGCCGACGCCATCATCTGGGCCTCCGGCGGCAGCGTCAGCGGCATTCCGGCCAATGCCAATCCGGCCGAGGTGATCAACATGTCGCTCGGCGGCCGCGGTACCTGCTCGACAACCATGCAGAACGCGATCAGCGGTGCGGTCTCGCGCGGCACCACGGTGGTGGTGGCGGCAGGCAACGATTCTGCCAACGTGTCCGGTTCGCTGCCGGCCAACTGCGCCAACGTGATCGCGGTGGCAGCCACCACCTCGGCCGGCGCCAAGGCCAGCTATTCCAACTTCGGCACCGGGATCGACGTGTCGGCGCCGGGCTCGGCGATCCTGTCCACGCTCAACAGCGGCACCACCACCCCGGGCAGCGCCAGCTACGCGTCCTACAACGGCACCTCGATGGCGGCGCCGCATGTGGCCGGCGTGGTCGCGCTGGTGCAGTCGGTCGCGCCGAGCGCACTTACCCCGGCCGCCGTGGAAACCCTGTTGAAGAACACCGCACGTGCGCTGCCGGGCGCCTGCTCGGGCGGCTGCGGCGCCGGCATCGTCAATGCCGATGCGGCGGTGACTGCCGCCATCAGTGGCAGCAATGGCGGCGGCGGTGGCGGCACCGGCAACACCCTGACCAACGGCACGCCGGTCACCGGACTGGGCGCGGCCACGGGTGCGGAGCTGAACTACACCATCGCAGTGCCGGCCGGTAGCGGCACGCTGACCGTGGCGATCAGCGGCGGCAGCGGCGATGCAGACCTGTACGTGCGTGCCGGCAGTGCGCCGACCGACACCACCTACACCTGCCGTCCGTACCGCAGCGGCAATGCCGAGACCTGCAGCATCAGCGCGCCGTCTGGCACTTACTACGTGCGCGTCAAGGCGTACAGCACGTTCTCCGGCGTGACCTTGCGCGCCAGCTACTGAGGCACGTCGGCACTGCCTGGCCCCGGCCGGGCAGTGCCGACCCGCTGCAGCAGATCCGCTTCACCCCATCAGCGACGTATCGCCCACGTCTGCCGCATCGGCAGGCGCCGGCGGTGTGTTGCCGCTCGACCGGAATGGACATCGGTCAGTCGTCTCGCCGGGCGCCCGCGCCCGTGCACTGCCTGACCCGATCCGCAGCACGTGGAGCCGGTTCGGCCATCTCGCCGCAACTGCGGCACCCTCTCAAATAAGGAACGATCGATGTCCAATGTGTCGCAATGTCGTGCGCCCACGCGCGCGCTGGTGGTCCTGGGTGTGTCCGCGCTGACTTCGCTGCTGGCAGTGCCGGCGTTTGCCGGTCAGGTGAATCTTTCCGGACTGGATTCGCAGCCCACCCTGGACCGCTTCATCGTCAAGTACAGGGACGGTTCCAGCGCCGCGGTGAGCCCGACCTCGATGCGCGCATCGCTCAATTCGGTCGCCACCGCCGTGCCGGCACGCGCCGGGCGTGCGCTGGGCCTGAATCACGTGCGTCGTACCGCGCTGGGATCGGAAGTGCTCAAGACCGACCGTGGCCTGGACCGTGCCGAGGCCGAGACGCTGATGCGCCGGATCGCCGCCGACCCGAGCGTGGAGTACGTGGAAGTCGATCAGATCATGTACCCGACGCTGACCCCCAACGACACCCGTCTGTCCGAGCAGTGGGGCTTCGGCACCACCGCCTCAAGCATCAACGTGCGTCCGGCCTGGGATACCGCCACCGGCACCGGCGTGGTGGTGGCAGTGATCGACACCGGCATCACCAGCCACCCGGACCTCAACGCCAACGTGCTGCCGGGCTACGACTTCATCAGCGACGCGGCGCGTGCGCGTGACAACAATGGCCGCGACAACAACCCGGCCGACCAGGGCGACTGGCGCGCAGCCAACCAATGCGGCTCCGGCGTGGCAGCGGCCAACTCCAGCTGGCACGGCACCCATGTGGCCGGCACCATCGCTGCGGTCACCAACAACAGCACCGGTGTGGCCGGAACCGCGTTCAATGCGCGCATCGTGCCGGTGCGTGCGCTGGGCCTGTGCGGCGGCACCACCTCCGATATTGCCGACGCAATCGTATGGGCATCCGGCGGCACCGTCTCCGGCGTGCCGGCCAATGCCAATCCGGCCGAAGTGATCAACATGTCGCTGGGCGGCAACGGCACCTGCTCAAGCACCTACCAGAACGCCATCAACGGCGCGGTGTCGCGCGGCACCACGGTGGTGGTGGCCGCCGGCAACAGCAATGCCAACGTGGCCAACTTCACTCCGGCCAGCTGCGCCAACGTGATTTCGGTGGCGTCGATCACCTCGGCCGGTGCGCGTTCGAGCTTCTCCAACTTCGGCAGCACCATCGACATCTCCGGCCCGGGCTCGGCGATCCTGTCCACGCTCAACAGCGGCACCACTACCCCGGGCAGCGCCAGCTACGCCTCCTACAACGGTACCTCGATGGCGGCGCCGCACGTGGCCGGCGTGGTGGCGCTGGTGCAGTCGGCGGCCAGCCGTCCGCTGACCCCGGCGGCGGTGGAAACGTTGTTGAAGAACACCGCGCGTCCGCTGCCGGGCGCCTGCTCGGGCGGCTGCGGTGCCGGCATCGTCAACGCGGCCGGCGCGGTCAGCCAGACCCCGTAAGACGCCTCGCGGTGCCAGCGGCTGAGCCGTTGGCAGCGCTGCGGTCTGCGTGATGCGGTGTGTCTGCAGCACGCTCGCTACCCCCATTGCCCCGCCAAAGTGCGGGGCAATGGCGTTTTGGGGGCGGCGCTGGAGGATGGGACGGCGCGGTCCTGGTCGCCGCCGGCATCTGCCTTCAACCGGCCACCTTAACCAACCCGGTGGTTCGCCACGCCTGGCCAGCGATACCGGCTCAGGTCCGCGCATACCCGGTCGATAGCGTGGGCAGGTGGGCAACGACGCCAGTCGGCGCGCCTCACCACGATGCGAAGGCGGCACAGGTGTGCCCTCGTTTGCGCCACGACATCCCGGGGAGGGGTCGATCCATGCGTTACTTACCGTTCAAGGGGCTGCGCCATGTCGCGCTGGCCTGTGCACTGCTATGCGGCACTGCGCCTGCATTCGCTGGCGACGTCAGCCTGCAGGGGCTGGGGTCGGCGTCCGCCCATCAGCGTTTCATCGTCAGCTACAAGGACAGCAGCGCCGGCAACCGTGGGCGCCTGAGTGGCTCGTTGCGTGAGATCGCCCGCGCGGTGCCGGCGCGGCGCGGACGGGCGCTCAGCCTGTCGTCGTCGCGCTGGCTTGGGGTCGGGCCGCAATTGCTGGTGGCCGACCGCGCGCTGGACCGGGTCGATGCGGAAACCCTGATGCGTCGTCTGGCGGCCGACCCGGCGGTCAAGCGCGTGGAAGTGGACATGCTGCTGCGCCCGATGCTGGTGCCCAACGACAGCCGCCTGCCCGAGCAATGGGCGCTGGGGACCACCAGCGCCGGCATCAACGTGCGGCCGGCCTGGGACAAGGCCACCGGCAAGGGCGCGGTGGTGGCAGTGATCGATACCGGCGTGACCGCGCATCCGGAGCTGTCGGCCAATGTGCTGGCCGGCTATGACTTCATCAGCGACGCCTTCATCGCCCGCGACGGCAATGCGCGCGACACCGACGCCGCCGATCTGGGCGACTGGGCCGCGGCCAACGAGTGCGGCAGCGGCGCGAGCGCGTCCAGCTCCAGCTGGCACGGCACCCATGTGGCCGGCATCGTCGCGGCCGCCGCCAACAACGGCGCCGGTACCGCGGGCGTGGCGTTCAATGCCAAGGTGCTGCCGGTGCGCGTGCTGGGCCGTTGCGGCGGCTATCTGTCCGACATCGCCGACGCGATCGTGTGGGCCTCCGGCGGCACGGTGTCCGGCGTGCCGGCCAATCCGACCCCGGCCAGGGTGATCAATCTGTCGCTGGGCGGCATCGGTTCCTGTTCGACCACCTTGAGCAATGCGATCGCCAGCGCGGTGTCACGCGGGACCAGCGTGGTGGTGGCCGCCGGCAACAGCAATATCGACGTGTCCCAGAGCGTGCCGGCCAATTGCCCGAACGTGATCGCGGTGGCGGCGACCACCTCGGCCGGGGCCAAGGCCAGCTTTTCCAACTTCGGTCAGGGCGTGGATATCGCCGCGCCCGGGCAGGCGATTCTGTCCACGCTCAACAGCGGCAGCACGGCGGTGGGCACCCCAGATTACGCGGTCTACAGCGGCACCTCGATGGCGGCGCCGCATGTGGCCGGCGTGGTGGCGTTGATGCAGTCGGTGGCGCTCAATCCGCTCAGCGCGGCCAGCGTCGAAGCGATGCTCAAGAGCACGGCGCGTGCATTGCCGGTGGCGTGTCCGCAGGGGTGCGGGGCAGGGTTGGTCAACGCCGATGGTGCGGTGGCTGCGGTGATCGCCTCGACCACCCTGACCAGCAATGCAGCACGCAGCGGCCTGGCCGCAGCCACCGGTGGCTCGCTGTATTACCAGGTCAACGTGCCCGCAGGCACGCGCAGCCTGCGGGTGGCGCTCAGCGGTGGTAGCGGCAATGCCGATCTGTCGCTGCGTGCCGGTGCATTACCGAGCGATACCGCCTACAACTGCCGCACTGCGGTGGTGGGCAATGCCGACAGCTGCACGCTGAGCGCGCCCGCGCCAGGGGTGTATTACGTGCGGCTCAAGGCCACGCTGGCATTCTCGGCGGTTACGCTGGTGGCCACGTATTGAGCGTGCCCGGAGTCCTTCGCCGGTGGGTGCAGGACTTCGGTCTTCCTTGGGGCGTGATCTTGCATCGGCCATGTGGCGCTGGCGATGCTTCACGCCGCAGCGGACGTGCGTGATCGCTGCCGCAAACAGGAGCCACCTTTGGATTTCCAGATGCCGGCTGGCACGCGGCGCGGTGTCTCGCCGCGGCTAGTCGCAAACACTGCAGGGCCGTGCCTGCAATGCGGTAACGATGCCGTCGCCCGGCAACTCCAGCAGCAAACCGCGTTGCCCGGCGTTGATCCACAGCGACGGGGCATCCAGTGCGCTGGCTTCGATCAGGACCGGCGCCTGGCGTTGCTGCCCCAGCGGGCTGATGCCGCCGACCTTGTAGCCGGTGCGACGCTCGGCATCGGCCACCTCCATCAGGCGCGCCGACTTGCCGTTGCAGGCACTGGCCAGTTTCTTCAGCGACACCCGGCGATCGCACGGGATCACCACGCACACCGCCTGGTCGTCGACCCAGGCCATCAATGTTTTCAGAACCACATGCGGCGCCAATCCCAAGGCGTTTGCCGCCTGCACGCCCTTCGCGTCGGCATCGGCCTGGTAAGCGTAGGGATGCAACACATAGGTCACGCCGGCGGCATCCAATGCCCTGGTTGCGCGAGTGGCCTTGCTCATGGCGTCAGAGCGATTCGAAGCGGTTGGCGGCGACGTTCTTGCGCACCTTTTCCGGATTCCAGATGCGCCCGTTCATGGCGATGTACACGCCGGCCGGCAGCGACTGCACCGCGCCGACCGCGCAGCCGATGTTGAACTCGGCATCGGAGCCGCGAAAGCGCGCCGGATTGAGCGCGCCGGTCATCACGATGGTCTTGTCGGCGATCGACTGCAGCACCTTGCCGGTTTCCACCATCGAGTCGGTGCCGTGGGTGATCAGCACGTGGCGCGTCGGCTGGGCGGCGATGGTGGCGCGCACCAGTTCGCGGTCGGCGTCGGTGATGTGCAGCGAATCCTTGCGGATGATCGGAATCACCGAGAAGCGGAAGGTCACGCCCAGCTCCTTGAGGATCTGGCCGATCTGCGGGTCGCCGATCTGGTAGTCCGATTTGTCGTCGAAGTAGATCTTGTCGATCGTGCCACCGGTGGTGACGATCAGGAGGTCTTCCATTGCTGCGGGTCCTTCAAACGGGCGCGGTGCAGGCCGCGCGAGGGCCGTCATGATACGACCCCGGCGCGGGTGCTGCCCAAGCGGGTCAACGTGGATGGCGCTTGCGGCCGAAGCGCGCCGCCATGCCGGGGCCGCCCACCAATGCCACCACCAGCAGGGCCAGCAGCACTTCCAGCCAGGCCAGCCCACGCGCCTGCGGCTGGCTCCAGGCGGCCATCACGCCGTGACTGAACCAGCCCAGCGCGAACACGCCGGCCCAGAAACGCGCACGCGCGCTGCGCAGCGCCAGCGTGGCCATCAGCGCCGGCGGCAGTGCGAACACCAGCAGCGCCGCGGTGCGATGGCGGTCGTCGTGAAACCAGCTCACGAACAGCACCGTCAGCGCGATCAGCGCGGCAGTCAGCAGCCAGTGCGTGGCACGCACGCTCATGGGCTGGCCAGGCGCCGGGCGATATCGGCCACCCGGCGGCCCAGCGCACGCGCCAGCAGCGCTTCGTCCTCGCTCGGTTGCGGGTCGCCGCCGGCGCCGGAGACATGGCTGGCGCCATAGGGCGTGCCGCCGCTGGTGGTATGGCTGAGCGCCGGCTCGGTGAACGGGATGCCGACGATCAGGCAGCCGTGGTGCAGCAGCGGCAGGTGCATCGACAGCAAGGTGGATTCCTGGCCGCCGTGCATCGAGGCGGTGGAGGTGAACACGCCTGCCGGCTTGCCGGCCAGGGTGCCGCTGGCCCACTCGGCGCCCAGGCCGTCGAGGAAATGCTTCATCGGCGCGGCCATGTTGCCGAAGCGGGTCGGGCTGCCCAGCAGCAAGCCGCTGCACTCGGCCAGATCGGCCTTGTCCACATACGGCGCGCCCTCGTCCGGCACCGGCGGGGCGCTGGTCTGGGTCACCGCCGCTACCGGCGGTACCGTGCGCAGCCGCGCGCCCATGCCCGGCACTTCGCCGATGCCGCGCGCGATCTGCCGCGCCAGCCGCGCCACCGAACCGCCACGGCTGTAATACAGCACCAGAATCTCCGCCATCGCGCATCCACCGCCTGTGTGAGTTGCCGCAGTATCGGCCAAGCCACCGCCTGCCTGCACGCCGCAGTTGCGGCAAGGCCGCGATGACGGCGCATCGGGTACCCTTGCGCGATGTTGCGCGTGAACAAAATCCACCAATGGAAAGAACGGCTGCGCGACCGCGCGCGGACGGTCAGCTTCGGGCGCTTCCTGTGGCGCCGCTTTCTCGATGACCGCCTGTTCCAGGCGGCCGCCTCGCTCGCCTACACCACGGTATTTGCGCTGGTGCCGCTGGCGATCGTGGTGTTCGGGGTGCTGTCGGCGTTCCCGGCCTTCAACGAATGGAAGGACGCGCTGACCGACTTCATCTTCAACAACTTCGTGCCCGGCGCGGCGCGCTCGGTGCAGAACTACCTCAATCGTTCGCTGGAGGATCTGGGCAAGTTCACCGTGGCCGGTATGGTCGCGCTGGTGGCCTCGCTGCTGATCACCCTGCACAGCATCGAGCAGACCTTCAACAGCATCTGGCGGGTGGCTGCGGCACGGCCGAAGGTGACACGCTTCCTGATCTACTGGACGGTGCTGACCCTGGGCACGATGCTGGCCGCCGCCTCGATGGCGATGGCCGCCTACGTGTTCGCGCTGCCGCTGTTCCGCACCACCGAAGGCCAGTGGCTGGCCGAATTCGCCTGGCGGCTGGCACCAATGGCGGTGGAATTCGTCTGCATCGTGCTGATCTACCGCGTGGTGCCGCAGCATGGGGTACGCCTGCGGCATGCGCTGCCGGGCGCGTTGCTGGCGGTGATCCTGATGGAAATCGTCAAATGGGGCTTCGGCTTCTATCTGGGCAATTTCCAGACCTACCAGCGTATTTACGGCGCGCTGTCGGCGCTGCCGATCCTGCTGTTGTGGATCTACCTGAGCTGGGTCTCGGTGCTGCTGGGGGCTTCGCTGGCCTCTTCGATGGCGGCATTCCGTTACCAGCCCGAAGCGATGCGGCTGCCGCCGGGCTTCGAGATCTATGGCCTGCTGCGCCTGCTCGGCCGCTTCCGCCAGGCGCGCATTCACGGCAACGGGCTGGACGAAGACCGCATCCTGGCGTTGGAGCCGATGCTCACCGACACGCTGATGCAGGAGTTGCTGTGCGAACTCAAACGCATCCGCCTGCTGCGCCGCGACGAGCGCGGCCAATGGCTGCTGGCGCGCGACCTGGACGTGGTGCCGCTGGCCGAACTCTACGAAAGCTGCCAGCTGCGCGTGCCGATCGAAGACCGCCCCCTGCCGTGCCGCGACGATGCCTACGGCCAGGCCGCTGCCGCTGCGCTGGAACAACTGCGCCAACCCTTGCGCAGCGTGCTGGCGCAACCGGTCGGCGACCTCTACACCCACCTTCCCGGAGACCTTACATGACCGTGCGCCTTGTGCGCGGCGCCTGTGCGCTGCTGTTGCCGCTGGTGTTGCTGACCGCCTGCAAACCCACCGGCGAGGGCACGCCCGCCGCCGGCGGTGCAGCGCCGGCGACCACCGCACAGACACCGCAAACGCCGGCCGCCCCCGCCGACCCGGCCAGCCCAACCGACACCTCGGTGGTGCAGCAGACCGCCGAGATGCCCAAGCTGTCGCTGCCGACCGTGACCGGCGAGGCCTATGACTTGGCCGCGCATCGCGGCAAGTGGGTGGTGGTCAATTTCTGGGCCACCTGGTGCGCGCCATGCCTGAAGGAAATGCCCGAGCTGTCGGCGCTGCACACCATGCGCGACACCATCGAAGTGGTGGGCCTGGCCTATGAAGACATCAGCAGCGCCGACATGCAGGCGTTCCTGAAGGACCACCCGGTGTCGTACCCGATCGCCATCCTCGACCCCTACCAGCCGCCGCAGGACTTCGCCACGCCGCGCGGCTTGCCGATGACGTATCTGATCGGGCCGGACGGCAAGGTGGCCAAGCAGTTCCTCGGCCCGGTGACCGCACGCGACATCGAAACGGCGGTCGGCATCACCGGCAAGGCCGGCTGATGCAGGCGGCGCGCTTCGTCGTCACCGGCGTGGTGCAGGGCGTGTGGTTCCGCGCCTCCACCCGCGAGCGCGCGGTTGCGCTGGGCCTGCGTGGGCATGCGCGCAACCAGCCCGACGGCAGCGTGGAAGTGGTCGCTGCCGGGCCCGACGCCGCGCTGGACGCGCTGGAAACCTGGTTATGGCAAGGTCCGCCGGCGGCCAGGGTGGCGGCGGTGACCCGCACGCCCTCCGCGCCGCCGCCGACTGAAGAATTTGTAACTGGCTGAGTCGCTGCCAGCCGGGCAGGCCAACAGACTTACGATGCGTCGCCGATAACCTTGTCAGCGCGATCAGGCGTGCAGGGGGAATGTATGGCCGCTCCATCTCAAGATCACACCGACGGGCACGAACTGCCTGCCCGCAACCGTCGCCTGGCGCAGCTGGCGCCATGGCTGTATTTGGGCGTCCTGTCGGGCAGCGGCTGGTTGCTGTTTCTGCAGCCACAGACCCGCGTGCTGCAGCCAGGGCAGGCGGCCACCAGCTGGCTGCTGGCCTGGATCTTCGGCGGCATCGTGATCGCTGCGGTGCTGTGGAGCCTGAAGCTCGCACGTCACGGCCTGGGCGCGCCCGCTACCAGCTATCCGCTGTCGGCACGTCTGCCCGATTCCTGGGCCGACGCCTACGCGGCGCTGTTACGCCCGGCCCCCGCGGCGCCGCTGTCGGCCTCCAGGCCGGATCCTGCCGGCAGCCAGCGCGGCGCAGCCTGGCACCGCTTCGGCGGCGGCATGCTCAGCGTGGAGAATTTCGATCCCAACGACGCCACCCGTGCGCCCTGGGACACCCTGGATGCCCAGGCCTGCATCTCGCGTCTGGATGATCTCCGTCCGGCCTGGCAGAACGCCACCGCCAACCGCGCGCTGCAACAGGAGCGTCGCTACTGGCTGGATGTGGTGCTGTCGCTGCTCGACCACGGCGTGATGCGCCCGCTGCAGGACGGCTACCTGCCCGACACCGCCACGCTGCGCACCGAACGTTTCCTGCTCGGCGCCGATGCCGGCCCGATCGTCCTGGCCGAAGTGCCGGCGCTGTTCGCACGTCGCCTGGCGCTGGCGATCGAGACCATGCCGGCCCCGCAGCGCGAGGCCGCCGGCGTCCAATGGCGTCTGCTGCAGCAATTGCACGGCCTGGTTGCCGAGAGCCGCATGCTGGACGAGCGCTCGCAGGTCATCCAGGTGCTGGCGTGGAATCCGGATGTGGACCTGGATCAGGTCGAAGTGGCCTACATCCTGGCTGCCGAGTACCGTCAGGGCATGCGCGACTGGTTGCGCCGCGCCGCGCTGGTGCGTCTGCCCGACAGCGCGCTACGCCTGGACGAAGTGCTGCTGTCGTCCTGCAGCCCGCTCGGTGCGCAAGCCGACGACGTCGACTACATCGAAGCGATGCGTCCGCTGCACCGCGGTTTCATGCAGCTGTTCAGTCAGCGCCTGAGTCAGCTGGTGCTGCAGGCCGAGCAGGCCGAGCGCCAGGCCGGCCTGTATCCCTTGCCGCGTGCCACTGCGGCCAGTGACGAGATCTCTCAGGACTGGCCGGCGTAATCGTCGATCGGTTCCAGCACGCCGTAACGTTCCTTGTGCGGCTTGCCGTTCAACGGCGGCAGCTGCAGCGTGTCATCGGGCACCGCGGTGTCCGGGAGCCGATCCAGCAGATTGCGGATCAGGCTCAACCGGCCGCGCTTCTGGTCGTTGAAATCCACCAGCGTCCATGGCGCATCCGGCGTATGCGTCACCTCGAGCATGCGCTCGCGCGCGGCGGTGTAGTCCTCGTACTTGCTGCGTGACTGCAGATCCACCGGCGACAGTTTCCAGCCCTTGAGCGGATCTTCCTGGCGTTCGGCAAAGCGCTGTTCCTGCTCGGCCTGATCCACGCACAGCCAGTACTTGAACAGCAGGATGCCGTCGTCGACCAGCAGTTGTTCGAAGCGCGGCGCCTGCTCCAGAAACGCGTCGTATTGCGCGTCGGTGCAATAGCCCATCACCCGTTCCACGCCGGCGCGGTTGTACCAGCTGCGATCCATCAGCACCAACTCGCCGGCCGCCGGCAGGTGCGCCACATAGCGCTGGAAATACCATTGCGTGCTTTCGCGGTCGTTGGGTGTCGGCAACGCCACCACCCGGCACTGGCGCGGGTTCAGATGGCTGGCGATGGCCTGGATCACACCGCCCTTGCCGGCGGTGTCGCGGCCTTCCACCAGTACCAGCGCGCGCTGGTTGGTATGCCGCAGCCAGCGCGCCATGTTGACCAGTTCCAGCTGCAGCGGTGCCAGCAACTTCTTGTAGGCCTTGCGTTTCAGGTGCGACATGCGCGTTCCGACAGCGATGGAGCGCGCAGGCTATTCGCCCAGACGTGGACGCAGTGTCGCCAGATTGCAGGGCTTGGTCCGCGCATCCAGCTGCGCACGCACGATCTTTTCCCAGGCCGTGCGGCAGGCCGAGGTGGAGCCGGGCAGGCAGAACACGAAACTGTGATTGGCCAGCCCCGCAAACGCGCGCGACTGCAGCGACGAGGTGCCGATTTCTTCGACACTGACCGCGCGGAACAATTCGCCGAAACCGGGCATGGTCTTGTCCAGCAACGGCGTGATCGCCTCCGGCGTGCTGTCACGGCCGGTAAAGCCGGTGCCGCCAGTGATCAGGATGCCGTCGACCTGCGCATCGGCGATCCACGCAGAGACGATCGCGCGCATGCGGTAGCGATCGTCCGGACACAGGGCGCGCTCGTGCAGCACATGACCGTCGTGAGTGAGGGCATCGACCAGATAGTCGCCGGAGCGATCATCGGCCAGCGTGCGGCTGTCGGACACCGTCAGCACGCACAGGTGCAAGGGAATGAAGTCGAGATTGGAAGGCATGCCCCAAGCCTAGCGAGCCGGAACGACCGGGTACAGCACCACGGCGTGAAGCCGCACAACGTTGGTTGCCGGCGGGGTTCGCTGACACTGGCAATTAGCAACTGATAGTTCGTGGCAAATCGATAAGTCGCTCTCCCTGCGGGGCGAGAAGGCACAGCTTGCGCGCCCGTGGTGTGCGTGCCGCCGAGCGCCCACGCCGCAAGATTGGACGTCCCTCTCCCGCCGGGAGGAGGGGGTGGGGTGAGGGTACGGCGAAGCAAGATGCCTGTCGGTACTCGCTTCGGTGAGGGCGGCAGCGCGGCCGGGGAATCGGCTCCTCGGCTCGGCAGACATCCTGTCTGACTCGCCGCCGCGGCACATCCCTGTGCCGCTCTCCGCCAATCCCCGGCCACGCTGCCGCTCTGCACGTTGTTTCCATGACCTGAAAAGGTCTCGAAGAAACTCAGTGACGCTTTCAAGCACCTCTCCCGCAGGGGCGAGGAGGCACAGCTGGGCGCGCGTGCCTTGGGGTGAGGGTGCGGCGGAAGACAGCCATCTAGTTTGAAAAGGCGAGCAGCCCGCTAGTTACCTGACCAACCATGTTGGCGCGCGAGTGCTTGCATCAGGTCCGCGAACCCGTCGGCAAACCCATCCATATCGAACACGCCCGACTCGCGCCGACGCTCCGCCACCCGCGCACGCAACGCACTCAATGCCGCTGTGTCACTCGCCAACGCCACCGCCTTGGCCACGAACGCAGCGTCATCGGCCACATTCATCTCATCCAGCCCCAGATGATGATTCAGGCTGCCGGCCACGCGCGCGGCAAATGTCTCGCCGGGCGTGGTCAACACCGGGCAACCCGCCCATAGAGCATCCGATGCGGTGGTATGCGCGTTGTACGGATGCGTATCCAGGAACAGGTCTGCATGCCGGTAGCGCGCCAGATACTGCGCGTGCGGCAGCTTCGGCATGAACACCAGGCGCTGCGCAGCCACGCCCTGCGTCTGCGCTACCGCACGCAGGCGTGCGTCGGCCTCGCCCGGTCCGGACAATAGCCACAGCACGCTGCCCGGCACCGCACGCAACACTGCCAGCATGCGCGCCATGCTGCGCGGATTGAGCTTGTAGCTGTTGTTGAAGCAGCACAGCACCACGCCATGCTCGGGCAGGCCGCACTGCGCCCGCGACGGCGGCTCGGCGACCACGCGCGAGGTGTCCGACGGCTGAAACGCACCGTTCAGGCGCAGCACGCGCTCGCGGTAGAACGGCTCCAGCGCCGGCGGCAGCGCAAACGCATCGCCCAGCACATAGTCCATCCACGGCGCACCCGATGTGCCCGGATATGCCAGCCAGTTGAGCTGCAGCGGCGCCGGCCGCAGTGCGAACACTTCCGGGCGCCCGCCACCGCCCCAGCCGCGCAGGTCGAACAGCAGATCGATGCCCTGGTCGCGGATGTGCTGCGCGGTGGCCAGGTGCCCGAACTCGGTGACATCGTGCAGCGTGGTGGCTTGCGCCAGGCGCGCGCGGATCTCGCTGCGGTCGTCATGGCTGGTGGCGAACAGATGCAGTTGCAGCGCCGGCTGCCGGCGCTTCAGCGCTTCGAACAACGCGACCGTCAGCAAGCCGGTGGGGTGCGCACCAAACCCGTTGGAAACGAAGCCGAGCCGCAACCCGCCCTGGCTGCGCACGGCAGTCGGCGGTAACGGGCGCAACATCGCAGCGACTGCCTGCGCGCGCGTCCGTGCACACGCCAGCTGTTCGGCAGCGCTGGCGTCCTCGCTCAGGAAGGCGAACGGCTCCACCGCAGCAGCGCCCTGCGCCACGGCGCTACGCACCTGCGCAGCGAGCGCATCCAGCTCGCGCCAGTCGCACAGGCGGCGTCGCCAGTTGAGCAGTTGCGCAGTGATATACGGCTCGTCGGGCAGCAACTGATGCGCACGCGTATACGCAGCCGCGGCCGCTTCGGCCTGGCCTGCATCTTCCAATGCGTGCCCCAGCCACAACGCGATGCCCGGATGCTGCGGCACCAGGTCCGATGCCTGCTGCAACAACGCTGCCGCGTCGGCATGTCGTTGCTGTGTCCAGCGCACCCGGCCAAGCCGCGCCACTGCTTCCGGATGGCCTGGCTGCAGTGCAAGCGCGCGTTGCACCGCGGCCTCGCCTGCAGCGATTGCGCCCATGCCGAGTTCGGCGTCGGCCAGCATCAGCCAGGCGATGAAATCACCCGGCTGGCGTCGCACCGCCTCGCGCAGCTGCAGCAGCTCGCGCGGCACCTGCGCACTCACGGGCTGTCGCTCAACCGTGCCAGTTCGTCGGCCTGATGCTCGTGTAGCAGTCGTGCGATCAGTGCATCCAGATCGCCTTCGATGATGTTGGGCAGGTCGTACAGCGTCAGGCCTTCCACGCGGTGGTCGGTGATGCGGCCCTGCGGGAAGCTGTAGGTGCGGATACGTTGGCTGCGGTCGCCGCTGCCGACCTGCAACTTGCGCGTCTGCGCTTCGGCGGCGGCCGCCTTGCTGCGTTCGGCTTCCACCAATTGCGCCTTCAGCCGCTTCATCGCCTTGTCGCGGTTGGCATGCTGGCTGCGCTCGGTCTGGCATTCCACCACCACGCCGCTGGGCACATGGGTGATGCGGATTGCCGATTCGGTCTTGTTGACGTGCTGGCCGCCGGCACCGGACGAGCGGAAGGTGTCCACTTTCAGGTCGGCGGGGTTGATCACGATCTCTTCCACATCGTCGGCTTCGGGAATGATCGCCACCGTCGCCGCCGAGGTGTGGATGCGGCCCTGCGACTCGGTCGCCGGCACGCGCTGCACGCGGTGGGTGCCGGATTCGAACTTCAGCCGCGAATACGCGCCGCGTCCGACCACCCGTGCCACCACTTCCTTGTAGCCGCCGTGCTCGCCGGGGCTGTCGGATTCGATTTCCACCTTCCAGCCCTGGCGCTCGGCATAGCGCGCGTACATGCGGAACAGGTCGCCGGCAAAGATCGCCGCCTCGTCGCCGCCGGTACCGGCGCGTACTTCCAGGAACAGGTTGCCGTCATCGCGCGGGTCGCGCGGTACCAGCAGCAAGGCCAGTTGCGCATCCAGTTCTTCCAGGCGCGCCTGTGCGGCGGCGATCTCCTCTTCGGCCAGCTCGCGCATTTCCGGATCGTTGCGCATCGCTTCGGCCGCGCTCAGGTCGGCCTTGGCGCGCGCTTCGTCTTCCAGGGCCACGGCCACCGGCTCCAGCTGCGACAGTTCGCGCGACAGCGTGCGGAACCTGTCGTTGTTGTTGACCACATCGGGGTCGGAGAGCAGGTGCTGCAGTTCTTCGCGGCGCTCGGCCAGCGCTTCGAGCTTACGGCGCAGGGTCGGCGTCATCGGTCCTCACGATCGGGGTGGCTACAGGGGGATGTCGGTAACCCGGTTTTTCCGGGAACAGCCGGTCGGCCGCGTTGGTCAATTCCAGGTCGTTGTTGAGCGCGGCATCGCGCAGCGCGGCGGTGGGCGGATGCAGCAGCCGGTTGGTCAGCGCGTGCGCCAGCTGTTCCAGTACTTCGTCGGCCGGCTTGCCGTTGTGCAATTGCTGGCGCGCCTTGGCCAGCAGTTCGTCGCGGGTGCTGTCGCCGAACGCGCGCAAGCGCTTGAGCGGCGCCTGGCGCGCGTTGGCCTGCAAGGTCTCGACATAGCGAGCCACCTGCAGGTCGATGATGGCTTCGGCCTGGTCGGCGGCTTCGCGCCGGCCGCGGCGGTTGTCTTCCACCGCGCGTTCCAGGTCGTCCACCGTGTACAGGTAGGCGTCGCCGAGTTCGGCCACCGAGGCTTCGATGTCGCGCGGCACCGCCAGGTCGAACAGCAGCATCGGCTTGCGCTTGCGCGCGCGCAGCGCCTGTTCTACCTGCGTGCGCGTCACGATCGGCTCGCGCGCGGCGGTGGCCGAGAACACCACGTCGGCTTCGGCCAGATGGCGGTCCAGATCGGTCAGCGGCAGGGCGTAACCGCCGTGCTGGCTGGCCAGCGTCTGCGCATGCGCAAGTGTGCGATTGGCGATCAACAAGCGGCGCACGCGGCCTTCGCTCAGATGTTTGGCCGCAAGCTCGATGGTTTCGCCCGCGCCGATCAGCAGCACGGTGGATTCGTTGAGCCGCGCGAAGGATTCCTGCGCCAGTCGCACCGCGGTGGAGGCCACCGACACCGGATTGGCACCGACGCGGGTATCGGTGCGCGCCCGCTTGGCGACCGAGAAGGTCTGCTGAAACAGGCGGTCCAGCCCGCTGCCCAGCGCGCCATGTGCACGCGCCACTGCCCAGGCGTCCTTCACCTGGCCCAGGATCTGCGGCTCGCCCAGCACCATCGAGTCCAGCCCGGTGGCAACGCGGAACAGGTGGCGTACCGCCGCTTCCTCCTGGTGCTGATACAGGTAACCGCTCAAGCCCGGCGCATGGGTCTCCAGCCAGCTCACCAGGCTGTGCGGGTCGTCGGACATCGCATACAGCTCGGTGCGGTTGCAGGTGGACAGCAACGCGGCCTCGCGCACCTGCGGCAACGCGCGCAGGGATTCGAGTGCGCGCGGCAACGCGTCACCTGCGAACGCCGCGCGTTCGCGCAGGTCCACAGGTGCGGTCTGGTGATTCAGTCCGAGCACCCACAACGTCATTGTTCAGTTGCTTGCGATAAGCTGGCGGCCATTCAGGGCCCCATTTTACGGCCCGGTTGCCCCCGATGCCTGTACCGATTCGCATCCTGTGTGTTCTTTTGCTGGTCGCAGTCTCCACCAGTGCCACTGCAGCACCCAAGAAAGCACCGCCCGCGCCGCCGCCCGGTCGCGCCGGCACCACCTCGCTGGAGCCGGTGCTCGCCGGCGAATTTGCCTTGCAGGCCGGGCAGTTGGACGATGCCGCCCGCGCCTACCTGGATGCCGCCAAGGCCGAGGCCGGCGACGCCGGGCTGGCCGAACGCGCTGCCCGCATCGCCATGCTGGCCAACGACGACCCGCGTGCGATCGAGGCCCTGGCGCTGTGGCGTGCCCGCGCACCCTCGTCGATGTCCATGCGCAGTACCGAGGCCTCGCTGGCCTTGCGCCGCAACGACTTGCGTACCGCTCGCCGTGACCTGCTCGGCCTGCTCAAGGAGCCCGACCCGCGCGGCTGGCGCTTTGCTCTGATCGCCCTGGCCAATGGCGGGCGCGAGCCGGAAGCCTCGGCCGACGTGCTCGAAGACCTGGTCAAGGCCGGCGCCATCCCCAATCAGATCGAAGCCTGGCAGGAATTTGGCCGGCTCGCCCTGCGCATGGAGCGCCCGGCGCTGGCCAAGCGCATCGTCGACGAAGTGGTGCGCCGCTTCCCCGAAGAGCCGCGCGTGGCCTTGTTGCACGCCACCCAGCTGCAGCAGGAAGGCAAGAACGACGAAGCGCTGGCATTGCTGAAGAATGTCGAGCCGCAGGCGGTCAAGGATTCCGAGCTGCGTGGTGCGCTGGCCTTTGCCTACGACGCCATGGGGCAGACCGAAGCCGCCGCGCGGGTCTTGTCGACCGGGCCGCAGGACACCCAGACCTACGGGCTGCGTGCCTCCATGCTGGCCAAGGAAAAGGATCGCACCGCGCTGGAGGCGCTGTACGGCGAGCTCAAGAGCAACGCCACCAAGCCCGACCCGGACCGCCGCCTGCTGCTCGGCAAGATCGCCGAATTCCTCAAGCGCTACGACGAGGCGGTGGAGTGGTATCGCGGCGTGCCCGGCGGCCCGCAGCTGAGCGAGGCGCGCCTGCGCGCCGCCAGCGCCCTGTACGAGCTGGGCCGCAAGCCCGAGGCGCTCGCCGAAGCCCGCGCATTGCAGAGCGATGCCAGCGCCGACGACGACGCGCGTCGCGACGCCTACGTGCTCGAAGCCGAGCTGCACCAGCGCGCCGACGATGCAGCGGGCGAACTGGATGCCTTCGAGCGCGGCCTGGCCGCCTATCCGGACGACGGCGCGCTGCTGTACGCCCGCGGCCTGGCCTGGGAGCGCCGTGACGATGTCGCGCGTGCCGAGGCCGACCTGCGCAAGATCCTGGTGGCCGAACCGGAAAACGTGGCGGCGCTGAACGCGCTGGGCTACACCCTGGCCGACCGCACCACCCGCTACAAGGAAGCGCTGGCGCTGATCGACCGCGCCCGCACCGCCGACCCGGACAACCCGGCCATCGTCGACAGCTACGGCTGGGTGCTGTATCGCATGGGCCGCACCAAGGAAGCCCTGGTGCAACTGCGCCGTGCCTGGGCCCTGGTCAAGGACCCGGAAATCGCCGCGCACGTGGGCGAGGTGCTGTGGGTCAGCGGCAAGCAGGATGAGGCGCGGCGCTACTTCGATGAAGCGCGGCGCCTGGATCCGGACAACCGCGCGCTGCAACGCGCCGTGGAAAAATTCGGGCTATGAGCGGGGCGATCCGAACACTGGCCCTGAGCGGGCTGGTGCTGGTCGGGCTGTCGGCCTGCGTCAGCGTGCCGCGCGGGCAGGGCAGTGGTGCCGCAGTGGTCGAACAGGTTTCCGAGAGTGCGCGTCAGGCCGAAGCCGCACGCCAGGCCTGGCTGCTGGCGCATCCGACCTGGTCGTTCCAGGGCCGGGTGGCGATCAGCAAGGGCAGCAACGGCGGTAGCGGCCGCATCGACTGGCAGCAGGACGGTGCGAAATACCGCGTGCAGCTCAGTGCGCCGGTAACCCGGCAGAGCTGGGTGCTCACCGGCGACACCGCCAGCGGCGGCGGACGCCTGGAAGGGCTGGACGGCGGCCCGCGTAGCGGCCCGGACGCCGAGCAGGTGCTGCTGGAAGCGACCGGCTGGACCATCCCGGTCAACCAGATGCCGGACTGGGTGCGCGCGCTGCGCATCGCCGACGCGCGCGCCGATCTGGATGCGGCCGGGCGGCCACGTACCGTGCGGCAGGATGGCTGGACGATCGACTTTCTCGCCTGGGCGCCGGCCGGCGCCGGGCAACCCGAGCTGCCGCAGCGCATCGAAGCCCGCAACGGCGAGGCCAAGGTGCGCCTGCTGGTCGATCAGTGGACGGTATCGCCCTGATGTCCGCGCTGGAGACGGGCTGGTCGGCGTGGCCTGCGCCGGCCAAGCTCAACCTGTTCCTGCAGATCGTCGGGCGCCGCGCCGATGGCTACCACCTGCTGCAGACCGTGTTCCGGCTGCTGGATTGGGGGGACACCATTCATCTTCGTGTGCGCAACGACGGGCTGATCCGGCGCATCGGCGACAGCCTGCCCGGCGTGGCTGAAGCCGATGACCTGGTCATCCGGGCCGCGCGCCTGCTGCAATCCAGCGCGGGCACGCAGGCCGGCGCTGACATCCGGGTCGACAAACGCATCCCCGCCGGCGGCGGCTTCGGCGGCGGATCGTCGGATGCCGCCACCGTGCTGGTCGCGCTGAACGCCTTGTGGGGCCTGGGCTTGCCGGTCCAGACGCTGGCCGAGTTGGGGCTGCGACTGGGCGCCGACGTGCCGGTGTTCGTGCGCGGTCACAATGCCTGGGCCGAGGGTGTTGGCGAGCGACTGACCCCGATCAGTCTCCCGGCGGCGTCCTACGTGCTGGTCGATCCGGGAATTCACGTGCCCACCCCGGTCTTATTTCAATCACGGGAATTGACGCGGGATGCTGCGCCCGTGAAAATAGCGGACTTCGCTTCGGGTTCCCTGCTCGACAATGCGTTCGAGCCGGTCCTGCGGCGCCGTGAACCCGCCATCGAGGCAGTGTTCCAGGCCCTGTCCAGGATCGGGACGCCGCGTTTGACCGGGTCAGGGAGCGGGTGTTTCGTCGAATTCGCCACGCGCGCTGCTGCAGAGCAGGCCATGGCGCAGTTGCCGGGCAGCCTGAGGGCGTGGGTCGTGGAAGGTGCAGCGCACTCGCCACTGCTCGACGCGCTGGACGCGAGACAGGTTTGATGCAGGGGCGTCGCCAAGAGGCCCAAGGCACCAGGTTTTGATCCTGGCATTCGTAGGTTCGAATCCTACCGCCCCTGCCAGTTGTTGATGCAGGTCCCCTGCACCAGTCGTACATGCAGGTCCCTCTGCAACAGCCGTATATGCAGGTCCCCTGCAACAGCCCGCACATCCATGTGCGGGGGATTCAACGAAAAGCCCGGCATTTGGTCGGCTTTGTCCAGCTCAACCATCGCCCGCACGCTCTTTGCCGCCGCCCGAGAGATCCCATGCAAGACCAACGTAACCTGCTGGTGTTCTCCGGCAATGCCAACAAACCGCTCGCCTTGAGCATCTGCAAGGAGCTCGGCGTTCGCATGGGCAAGGCGCTGGTCACGCGCTTCTCCGATGGCGAGGTGCAGGTCGAGATCGAAGAAAGCGTGCGCCGGCAGGAAGTGTTCGTGATCCAGCCGACCTGCGCGCCAAGCGCGGAAAACCTGATGGAGCTGCTGGTGCTGATCGACGCGCTCAAGCGCGCCAGCGCCGCGTCGGTGACCGCGGTCATCCCGTACTTCGGCTACTCGCGCCAGGACCGCCGCATGCGCTCCTCGCGCGTGCCGATCACTGCCAAGGTCGCCGCCAAGATGATCTGCGCGATGGAGGCCGACCGCGTGTTGACGGTCGATCTGCATGCCGACCAGATCCAGGGCTTCTTCGATGTGCCGGTCGATAACGTCTATGCCTCGCCGCTGCTGCTGGCCGACATCTGGCGCGCCTACGGCACCGACAACCTGATCGTGGTATCGCCGGACGTGGGCGGCGTGGTGCGCGCGCGCGCCGTCGCCAAGCGTCTGGACGATGCGGATCTGGCCATCATCGACAAGCGCCGTCCGCGCGCCAACGTCGCCACGGTGATGAACATTATCGGCGACGTGCAGGGCAAGACCTGCGTGCTGGTCGACGACCTGGTCGATACTGCCGGGACCCTGTGCGCCGCCGCCGCAGCGCTGAAGCAGCGCGGCGCGCTCAAGGTGGTGGCCTACATCACCCACCCGGTGCTGTCCGGCCCGGCAGTGGACAACATCAACAATTCGCAGCTCGACGAGCTGGTGGTCACCGACACGATTCCGCTGAACGAAGCCGCGCGCACCTGCGCCAAGATTCGTCAGCTGAGCGTGGCCGAACTGCTGGCCGAGACCATTCGCCGTATCGCCTTCGGCGAGTCGGTGAGTTCGCTCTACGTCGACTGATGCCGCATTCGGCGCCCGGAGTTCCGGGTGTCGGTACCACGTCTCGCCTGGTCGCGGGTGAGACGCTTCATCGCCGCGAGGCGGTATTCCAATCTAGGTAGTGAAACAACATGGCAAAGACTCACGAAATCAAGGTCGAGCGCCGCGCGAACGAGGGGAAGGGTGCGAGCCGCCGCCTACGTCACGCTGGCGTCATTCCGGCCATCGTTTACGGTGGCGAACTCGAGCCGGTCAGCATCCAGCTCAACCACGAGCAGATCTGGCTTGCCCAGCAGAACGAGTGGTTCTACTCGTCGATCCTCGACCTGAACCTCAATGGCGACGTGCAGCAGGTGCTGCTGCGTGACATGCAGCGCCATCCGTTCAAGCAGCTGATCATCCACATCGACTTCCAGCGCGTCAGCGCCAACGAGAAGCTCAGCGCCGCCGTGCCGCTGCACTTCATCAACGAAGCAGCATCGCCGGCCGGTAAGTCCAGCGAAGTGGTCGTCACCCACGAACTCAACGAAGTTCAGGTCGTCTGCCTGCCGAAGGATCTGCCGGAGTTCATCGAAGTGGACCTCGGTGCCCTGGAAGTGGGTAACGTGATCCACTTGTCCGAGATCAAGCTGCCGGCCGGTGTGGAAATTCCGGAACTGAAGCTGGGCAAGGAGCACGACGTGGCGGTGGTTGCTGCCAAGCACGTGCGGATCGAGGAAGAAGACGCTGCCGGTGAAGAAGGCAGCGAAGGCGCCGAGACCAAGTAAGCCGTCGGCCGATCCCTCGCACTGCGCGGGATCGGCTGCGGTCACTGGCATGTCTGCACTCCGCCTGATTGTCGGACTCGGGAATCCCGGTCCGGAGCACGCGCAAACCCGGCACAACGCCGGGTTTCGTTTCGTCGATGCCCTCGTCGAGCGCCATGGCGTGCGTTGGGGGCTGGACGCCAAGTTGTTCGGCGAGACCGCCAAGGTCGAGATCGCCGGGCAATCGGTCTGGCTGCTCAAGCCAGCCACCTTCATGAATCTCAGCGGCAAATCGATCGCCGCCGCGTTGCGGTTCTGGAAGATCGAGCCGGAGCAACTGCTCGTTGCACACGACGAACTGGATCTTGCGCCGGGCATCGCGCGGCTCAAGTTCGATGGCGGCCACGGCGGCCAGAACGGCCTGCGCGACACCATTCGCCTGCTGGGACACGGTAAATTCCATCGCTTGCGGATCGGCATCGGCCATCCCGGCCACAAGGACCGTGTGGTGCCCTGGGTGCTGGGACGGGCAGGGCGCGACGACGACGCGGCAATCGGCACTGCAGTGGACGCAGCCATCGATGTCCTGCCGCTGGCACTGGAGGGTAATTTCAACGAGGCGATGAAGCGCCTGCATACGGAAAAATAGAGAATGGGGAATCGGGAATGGGATGAGCCTTGCTCTTGCCATTCTCGATTCCCGATTCTCCATTCACTGGAAAACCCATGGGTATCAAATGCGGCATCGTCGGCCTGCCCAACGTCGGCAAGTCGACCCTGTTCAATGCGCTGACCAAGGCGGGCATCGCTGCGGCCAATTTTCCGTTCTGCACCATCGAGCCTAACGTCGGCATCGTGCCGGTGCCGGATCCGCGCCTCAATCAACTGGCTGAGATCGTCAAGCCGCAGAAACTGATTCCGACCGCGGTCGAGTTCGTCGATATCGCCGGCCTGGTGGCGGGTGCGGCCAGCGGCGAAGGGCTGGGCAACAAGTTCCTGGCGCATATCCGCGAGGTCGATGCGATTACCCACGTGGTGCGTTGCTTCGAAAACGACGACGTCATCCATGTAAACAACAAGGTCGACCCGATCAGCGATATCGAAACCATCGATACCGAACTGGCACTGGCCGATCTGGACAGCGTGGAAAAGGCGCTCAACCGTGCCGAGCGCAGTGCCAAGGGTGGCGACAAGGATGCCGCGGCGCGCAAGCCGGTGCTGGCCAAATTGCAGGCCGCGCTGGCCGATGGCAAGGCGGGGCGTGCAGCCGGCCTGGACGACGATGAAAAGGCGCTGGTGCGCGACCTGTTCCTGTTGACGCTCAAGCCGGTGATGTACATCGCCAACGTGCTCGAGGACGGTTTCGAGAACAATCCGCACCTGGACGCGGTGCGTCGGCATGCGTTGGCCGAAGGCGCCGAAGTGGTGCCGGTCTCGGCAGCGATCGAGGAAGAGCTGTCGCAGCTTGACGACGAGGACCGCGACACCTTCCTGGCCGATCTGGGTCTGGACGAGCCGGGCCTGAATCGCGTCATCCGTGCCGCCTACAAGTTGCTTGGCCTGCAGACCTACTTCACTGCCGGCGTCAAGGAAGTGCGTGCGTGGACGGTCAGGGCTGGCTCGACCGCGCCGCAGGCGGCAGCGGTGATCCATACCGACTTCGAGAAGGGCTTCATTCGCGCCGAGACGATCGGCTTCGACGACTTCATCAAGCACCGCGGCGAAGCCGGTGCGCGCGATGCGGGGCGTTTGCGTCTGGAAGGCAAGGAATACCGCGTGCAGGAAGGCGACGTGCTGCACTTCCGCTTCAACGTCTGACCGGTTGCGCGCGACCCCGATGGTCGCGCGTCTTCGGTACTGACGATTTGCTCAAAATTTTTGTTGACACTGCATGCATCCCACAACAAAATAACGGGCTGCTTCACCCCGAACCGAATTCGCCTCATCGCGCACCGGTCCGGTAGTAAAAGCTGGAGGGATACCCAAGCGGCCAACGGGGGCAGACTGTAAATCTGCTGGCTTACGCCTTCGGTGGTTCGAATCCACCTCCCTCCACCAGTTTCACGTTGTGGCATGCAGTTCCCGGCGCGGGAGTAGTTCAACGGTAGAACCTCAGCCTTCCAAGCTGATGGTGCGGGTTCGATTCCCGTCTCCCGCTCCATTGAACGCAAATGCATGGCATAATGCAAAACTCGCTCACGTAGCTCAGTCGGTAGAGCACCTCCTTGGTAAGGAGGAGGTCGAAGGTTCGATTCCTTTCGTGAGCACCACTACTCAATCGTCTTTAACTCCAAACGATTACCGAGACACGCACCCATGGCAAAAGCTAAATTTGAGCGCACCAAGCCGCACGTGAACGTCGGCACCATCGGTCACGTTGACCATGGCAAGACCACGTTGACAGCCGCGCTGACCAAGATCGGTGCTGAGCGTTTCGGTGGCGAGTTCAAGGCGTATGACGCGATCGACGCGGCGCCGGAAGAGAAGGCGCGCGGCATCACGATTTCGACCGCCCACGTCGAATACGAATCCCCGAACCGTCACTACGCGCACGTCGATTGCCCCGGCCACGCCGACTACGTCAAGAACATGATCACCGGTGCGGCGCAGATGGACGGCGCAATCCTGGTATGTTCGGCTGCTGACGGCCCGATGCCGCAGACCCGTGAGCACATCCTGCTCTCGCGTCAGGTCGGTGTGCCGCACATCGTCGTGTTCCTGAACAAGGCCGACATGGTCGACGACGCCGAGCTGCTCGAGCTGGTCGAAATGGAAGTGCGCGAGCTGCTCAGCAAGTACGACTTCCCGGGCGATGACACCCCGATCATCCACGGTTCGGCGCGTCTGGCGCTGGACGGCGATCAGAGCGA
>NZ_JZEF01000003.1:0-588160 GCF_001013475.1 Xanthomonas arboricola pv. juglandis
CGACGGCGGCTACGGCAACGACGTGTACCGGTTTGGTCGTGGGTCTGGTAGCGATCGTATTTCTAGCTACGATTATTCGTCTAGCGGCGACAAGGTTATCTTTGGAGACGGAGTCGCAATTGATCAGATCTGGTTGGCGCGGACTGGTAATGACCTCGTGCTTTCGATTGCCGGGACGAATGACCAGCTATCTATCGCAAATTGGTTCTCCGACTCTGGCTATCAGGTGGATCAGTTGCAGGTAGCCGACGGGAAAGTTCTTGACGCAAGCGAAGTGGCTAACTTGGTAGCGGCAATGTCTAGTTACAACATGCCCGTTGGGGGGCAAACGACACTAAGTTCGCCAGAGTATGAAAAGCTGATCCCCGTGATCGCAGCTAGCTGGTAATTAAAAAGCCCCGCTTATGCGGGGCTTTTTTTGGCCACCTGAAGCCACTAAGTAATGTAGTGGCATGCCACCGGGCTGGAGCATGAGGGCTTTTGTTGTTTGTTTCTATAGGGCAGCTCTAAAAACCCCCGATCCTTGGCATCATAGTTCCACCGCCATCCAGGGTAAGAGCCGATGATCAGTCTGTTTGCCGGGGCCGAGCGCGAAGCCAAGCGCCAGCAGTTGAGCGATCCGCTGGAGCTGCTGTCGCGGCACATCGATTTCGTCGCGATCGCGGCGGTGATCGATGGCCACCTTCGCCTGGGCACGGGTGCCAAGGGCGGTCGCCCGGCGTGGCCGACGGAGCTGATGATCCGGCTGCTGCTGTTGCAGCAGTTGTACAACCTGTCCGACGAGGCGCTGGAGTACCAGGTGCTGGACCGTCGCAGCTTCCAGCGCTTCCTGGGGTTGGAACACAGCGGCAAGGTGCCTGACGCCAAGACGATCTGGGTGTGGCGTGAGCGGCTCAAGAAGAACGATCTGATCGGCGACATCAGCGCGGCGGTGAGCGGCCAGTTGCAGCGGGCCGGGTTCATTGCCCGGGGTGGACAGATCATTGATGCGAGCATCGTCAGCGCGCCGATCCAGCGCAATACGCGCGAGGAGAACGCCCGGATCAAGCGAGGCGAGGCTGTGCAGGACTGGAGCGATGCCAAGCGGCGGCAGAAGGACGTGCAGGCGCGCTGGACGCTCAAGCACGGCAAGGCCCATTACGGCTACAAGCTGCACGCCAACACGGATCGGCGCTGGGGGTTCATCCGGCGGCACGAGGTGAGTGCGGCCAACGTGCACGACAGCCGGCACTTCGAGACGCTGCTCGATCCAGTCAACACCGGGCGCACGGTACGGGCCGACAGCGCCTATGCCAGCCAGGCTCGGGAAACCGAACTCAGGCGACAAGGCTACCGCGCGGACATCCAGCACAAGGGGCAGACGGACAAGCCGCTGAGCCTGGCCCAGCAGCGTCGGAACCATCGCATCGCCAAGGATCGGGCGTTCGGCGAGCATCCGTTTGCCCGACTCGCCCAACAGGGAGGCAAATGCCTGCGCACGATTGGCCTGGCGCGAGCCCAGGTGGTGATCGGCCTGAAGGTTGCCGCACACAACCTGATGAGGCTGGCGCGGCTGCAGAGCCAGGGGATCGTGCCGGCGTGAGCGGAAACGGCGGCTGACAGGCCGCAATCCGGGTTTGAAATGCCATGGGTCGGCTCTTCGCGCCCCTTCGACCGGCAGGTGCGAGGGGGGCCTGTCGCCTTACCGAACATCTCAAACGGCAGAATCGAGGTTGTTCGAGGTGCCCTATAGAGGCTTGCTACGCATACCGACATTGGTATCGGGTGCAGGTCGGGTAGCGCCGCCGAGATTCAGACTAGAATTCCCCCATGAGCAACGCACCCCCCGATTACCCCACCCTCCAATCCATTGGCTGGCCCTGGCCTGGTCCTGCCGAGGATCCGGCCTGGCAGGCGCTCTTTGCCGCGCATCCGCAGGCGTTGCCGGCGCGGGTGGTGGAGCAGCACCGCACCGGCTATGTGGTGGCCGATACGCCGGAGGCCGGTCTCAAGGCCGAGTCGCTGCCGGAGTGGCAGCGGCCGCGGTTTCCCAGCCATGAGCGGGCGTCGGTGGGCGATTGGGTGCTGATGGAGGGCAAGCGCATCGTGGCCTTGCTGCCGCGGCGCACCTCGATCAAGCGCGGTGCGGCCGGCGAGCATTACCACCAGCAGGTGATCGCGGCCAACATCGATACGGTGTTCATCGTGTGCGGGCTGGATGCGGACTTCAATCCGCGCCGCATCGAACGCTATCTGCTGCTGGTCGGTGGCGGCGGTGCCGAGCCGGTGGTGGTGCTGACCAAGGCCGATCAAACCGAATACGCCGAGGACGCATTGGCGGTGCTGGAGGAACTGGAAGCACAGAACATCCCGTTGCGCGCGGTCAACGCCAAGGATCCGGACAGCGTGGCGGCGTTGCGGCCGTGGCTGGGCGATGGCCGTACCGCGGTGCTGGTGGGCTCGTCCGGTGCCGGCAAGTCGACGCTGACCAATACCCTGCTCGGGTCGCAGAAGATGAAGACCAATGCAGTGCGCGAGAACGATTCGCGCGGCCGGCATACCACCACCCACCGCGCCTTGATTCCGTTGCCGTCCGGTGCCTGCCTGATCGATACGCCCGGCATGCGCGAACTCAAGCCCACCGGCGAAGAGGATCTGGCCGAGGGCGGCTTCTCCGATGTGGAGGCGTTGGCGGCGCAGTGCCGCTTCAACGATTGCGCGCATATCGCCGAGCCCGGCTGTGCGGTGCGTGCGGCGATCGAGGCCGATACGCTGGATCCGGAGCGGGTAGCCAATTACATGAAGCTGCGCGTGGAAGTGGCCGCAGCGGCCGAAAAGCTTGCCACACGCCTGGCGCAGAACAACCGGGGCAAGGGGTCGGGCCGGCGGCCTGCCAGCGTCGACCGTAACGGACGCCGCTGATGCCATCGCGCAAGGGGCCGCCGGACATCGTCCATCATGCGGCGCTGGATGCGCGCCTGGTCAAGGCCGTGCGCGGCGTGCGCCTGCTCGCGCTGGCCAGCTGGCCAGCTGGCCGCGCTCGCTGCAGGAGCCGTTCCTGCAGAGCGTGGCGCGTGGGCAGCCGGAGCTGCCGCAGGTGGAGTATCCGGCACTGGATTTCGGCGATACCCGCCGCGAGCTGGCGGCGATCGCCAAGCAGGCCGATCCGCATCACCCGCTGGGCGCCTACCTGATCGACTCGACGCATAGCTGGGGCCTGGCCGCCGGCCTGCTGGAATCGCTGGGCACTCCCGCAGTCAGCGATTACTCGGCGCAGCTGTTCGGCGTGCCTGACGACCCGATGCCGGGCAACGGCCCGAGCACGCGCGAGGCGGCGCGGCACTTCATCCAGATCGCGCAGGAGCTGGACCGCGAACTGCTGGCGCCGGAAGAACAGGTGCCGGTGTCGGCAACCGCCCTGCGCATGCAGCTGCAAAACGATCTGGACGCCTTCTTCGAAGGGCGCGTCATCACCGTCACGCTGGATCCGGATCTGCTGGCCAAGGCGGCCGCAGGCGCGCATCGCATCCGCCTGCGCAGCGGCGCCACCTTCAGCGATTACGACCGCGCGCAGCTGTTCCATCACGAGGCACTGGTGCATTCGCTGACCGCGCTCAACGGGCGCGCGCAGGCGCACCTGCCCAGCCTGGGCATTTCCTCGCCGCGGACCACCGCAACCCAGGAAGGCCTGGCGACGTTTGCCGAGCAGATCACCGGCAGCATCGATATCGAACGCATGAAGCGCATCAGCCTGCGTATCGAGGCGATCGCGATGGCGCGCTCGGGCGCAGATTTCATCGAGGTGTTCCGCTATTTCACCGCAGGCGGGCAGAGCGCGGCGGAGAGTTTTTCCTCGGCGCAGCGTGTGTTCCGCGGCGTGCCGACCTCCGGCGGCGGCGCCTTCACCAAGGACACGGTGTACCTGCGCGGACTGGTGGCGGTGCACACCTTCTTCCGGCATGCGCTGCAGCGCGATCAGTTGCAGCTATGCCGTTACCTGTTCGCCGGCAAGATGGCACTGGGCGATGTGACGCGGCTTGCGCCCTTGTTCGACAGCGGCGTGCTGGTCGCCCCGCGCTGGCTGCCGCCATGGGTGAGCCGGGTCAGCGGCCTGGCCGGCATGCTGGCGTTTTCGTTGTTCGCCAATCGCATCCGCATGGACCAGCTGCAGCCACCGGCGATGAACGTCTGACGCTTGCCGGGCAACTTGCGCGCAGTCGCCGCGCCGGCGCGCTGGCGCGGCGAAGCTGCCGCAGGCGCGGGTCGGGTGACAAAGCGCAGTACATGACGCATGCCTGGCATTGCATTGCTACCACTGCAAGGCGCTGAACCGTAAGCATCGTGCCGACGCGTTCTACACGATGCTGCAACGGGCCGCACCGGACACTGTTCGCCTTGCCCGAGATGGGCCATGACACGAGGCGATACGATGAAAATCCTGATGGTGCTCACTTCCCACGACCAACTCGGCGATACCGGCAAGAAGACCGGCTTCTGGCTGGAGGAATTCGCCGCGCCGTATTACGTGTTCAAGGATGCCGGCGCAGACATCACCCTGGTCTCGCCCAAGGGTGGCCAGCCGCCGCTGGACCCCAAGAGCGACCAGCCCGATGCACAGACCGAGGCCACCAAGCGCTTCAAGCAGGACACCGACGCGCAGCAGGCATTGGCCAGCACGCAGCGCCTGGCCGACGTCAAGGCCGCTGACTTCGATGCGGTGTTCTACCCGGGTGGCCATGGCCCGTTGTGGGATCTGGCCGAAGACGCGGATTCGATCGCGCTGATCGAGGCATTCGCCGCGGCCAACAAGCCGCACGGCCTGGTGTGCCACGCACCGGGCGCGCTGCGTCGGGTCAAGGGCAGCGATGGCAAGCCGTTGGTCAACGGCCGCCGCGTCACCGGCTTCACCAACAGCGAAGAAGAGGGCGTGGGTCTGACCAAGATCGTGCCGTTCCTGGTCGAAGACGTGCTGACCGAACTTGGCGGCCGCTACGAAAAGGGCGCCGACTGGGGCGTGCATGTGGTCACCGATGGCTTGCTGGTCACCGGCCAGAACCCGGCTTCGTCGGAGAAGGCTGCCGAGGCGCTGCTTGAGTTGTCGAAGCGCTGATTCTGCGGTTGTCGTGCGGCGATGCATGGGCTGCCAACGGAAGGCATCGCGGGTTTGATTCAGAGCGGCCAGCAAAACGGAGCGAGTAGTCGTCAGGTGAGGTGCGGACGTCGCGGAGGCATCGGAGTGTACGCATGGTGCATACCGGTGCCGAGCGGCAGCCGCACTTGTCCGACGGTGAGCGCAGTAGTTTCTAGCGTTTTCCGTCGTGCACTTCCAGAGCGCCGCAGCATCCTAAGAACCGGACGCAATCCGGTGCTTGCAACCAAACGAACCGGCCATGCTGACTGGTCCTTGTCCGCCCACCGTCGCGGGACCTTACGCGGCATGGATGCCGCGTAAGAGCCTACACGGACGTACTTGCGGCGTGTCCCGCGATGGTGGGCGGACAAGGGCCGTGCTGCCAAGCCACAGATCGTCCGTTCAAGCCACAGATCGTCCGTTCAAGCCACAGATCGTCCGTTCAAGCCACAGATCGTCCGTTCAAGCCACAGATCGTCCGTTCAAGCCACAGATCGTCCGTTCAAGCCACAGATCGTCCGTTCAAGCCACAGATCGTCCGTTCAAGCCACAGATCGTCCGTTCAAGCCACAGATCGTCCGTTCAAGCCACAGATCGTCCGTTCAAGCCACAGATCGTCCGTTCAAGCCACAGATCGTCCGTTCAAGCCACAGATCGTCCGTTCAAGCCACAGATCGTCCGTTCAAGCCACAGATCGTCCGTTCAAGCCACAGATCGTCCGTTCAAGCCACAGATCGTCCGTTCAAGCCACAGATCGTCCGTTCAAGCCGCAGATCGTCCGCCCTGCAAGCGCGCTAGGAACGCTAGGAACTTGCACCATCCCGTTCAAACAACACGCTCCAGCCAACGCACTGCATACGCCGGCAGCACCAGTCGCATGTCATCGCTCAGCGACTCAGCAGCCGTCTCGCCGCCATCTGCCACCACCTTCCATCGGCCATCTCCGAGCGCGGCAAGCGCCACCGTCAGCGGTTGTTCGCCGAAGTTGTGCACGGCCAAGAAGCGATCGCCACGCGTCAATGCAAACAGGCGTGCATCGCCCAGCGCAACGCTGCCCAGCGCCTGATCGGCAGCTAGTGCAGGCAGCGCGGCACGTTGCCGGATCAATCCACGTAGCCGGCGATACACCGTGCCGCTCAGGCTGGCTGCATCTTCGCGCTGTGCTGCAAGCGGCCAATCCATCGCCGGGCGATGCAACCAGCGACCTTCGTGCCGACGCTGCGGATCGTCGCGGTAGCTGCCGTCGTTGGGCAGGGCGAGTTCGTCGCCCATGTAGATCAACGGCACACCCGGCATCGCCAGCGCGATGGCATAGAGCAACACCAGCCGATCCACCGCCATGCGCAACGCCGCCGCATCGCGCGATGCCTGTGCGGCCTGGATCCCGGCCAGCGCCGCGGCCATGCCATTGGTGCCGTGCACGCCGTCGCCACTGCTCTGGAAGCTCTCGCCGCGCGCGTAGCTGCCCGGCACCTCGTTGGCATAGAAGCGCGCGACATCGCGCAGCGCGAATGGCGGCTGCGCGGCGTTGCCGGCGGCTTCGTGTTGCAGCACGTTCCAGCCGATGTCGTCGTGGCAGCGCACATAGCTCAGCCATGCGCAGTTGGCCGGCAAGGGCGGGCTATGCGCGATGACGTTGTGCAGGATGTCGCCGCGTTGCAGCGCCAGCGCCGACCAACCGGCCGCCATCAGCGTGCTGTGATAGGCCAGGTGGCATTCGTGGCCCTGGTCCGCACCGCTGCCGAAGTAGGGCGGCAATTGCGTCATCGGCACGATGGCTTCGGCCTTCATCACCACCGACGGCGCAACGATGTCGGTGACCGCGCGCAGCGCCACCAGCAGGGTATGCGCCTCGGGTTGATTCATGCAGTCGGTGCCGGTGCGCTTCCACAGATACGCGGTGGAATCCAGGCGGAAGGCTTCCACACCCAGATTGGCCAGCTGCAGCATCGCCAGCGCCATCTCGCCGAACACCGCCGGATTGCTCCAGTTCAGATCCCACTGATAGGGATAGAACGTGGTCCACATCCACTGGCCGGTGGCGTCCACCCAGGTGAAGTTGCCGGGCGCGGTGTGCGGGAAGACCTGCCCCAGCGTGGCTTCGTACTGGTCGGGCTGCGTGCGATCGGCGAAGTGATGGTAGTAGTCGAGATAGCGCGCATCGCCGGCCCGCGCCGCCTGCGCCCAGGCGTGATCGTCGGCGGTATGGTTGAGCACGAAATCCGCGCACAGGCTGATGCCGGCCTCGCGCAAGCGTGTGGTCAGCGCGACGAGATCGTCGTTGCTGCCCAGGCTCGGCTCCACCTGGCCATAATCGCTGACCGCAAAGCCGCCATCGTTATCGCCGGCGCGTGCACGCAGGAACGGCAGCAGGTGCAGATAGCGCACGCCCAGCTCCTGCAGATACGGCACGCGTTCGGCCACGCCTTGCAGCGTGCCGGCGAAGCGGTCCACGTAGGCGCTGTAGCCCAGCATGTGCTGCTCGCCGAACCAGCCGGGCTGACGCGTGATGTCCAGCTGTTGCAGCGCCTGCGGGCGCTGCTGTGCGTGGCTGCCCAACGCACTCAGCCACTGCGTCAACCAGGATGCAGTGTCGGGGCGTGCGCCGTACAAGGCGTGCAGGGCATCCAGCAGACGCGGCGCATGGCGGTCGAAGCGCGGCAACAGCATGCTGGCACGCTGCGCATCCAGGGGCGCGGCAAAGGCCGCGCGCAATGCAGAGAAATCGGTGGGGGAGGTGCTCATTGGCAAGCGCCGGGATGAACCCGGCCAGGGGTCCTTAGAAGTCGTAACGCAGGCTGATGCTGGTGGTGCGGCCGGCAATCGAGCGCGCGCGGATGATGCCGTTGGCCGGGATGCTGGCTTCCTCGGCCTCGGTCAGGCCGAAGGTGTTGAACAGGCTGTTGACGTTGAGCGCGACGGTCAGTGCGTCGGTCACGCGGTAGTCGCCGAACAGGTTCACCTGCGTATAGCCCGGCATCTTCAGCTGATTGGAATCCTGGGTGTAGGCATCGGTGGTGCCGATCAGGTTGATGCCGAACTGGTAGCCGTCGCCGCGATAGCTGGGCGTCAACTGCCACACCACATCGGCCTGGCGACGCGGCACGTTGCCGGTGTTTTCCGGGGTGATCTGGTCCTTGGAAATCTCCGCATCGGTCCAGGTCAGGCCGCCGTTGACGGTGAAGCCTTCGTAGCGGTAGCTGGCTTCCAGCTCCACGCCGTGCGCCTCGTAGCTGCGGTTGAAGAAACGCTGGCTGGTGACTTCGAAATTCTGTTCCTCGGTGCGCGCCGAGAACGCGGTGGCGAACAGGCTCAGGCCATCGCGGCGCCATTTCAGGCCGGCTTCGGCCTGGCGGACCACGTTGACGCCTTCATCGGAGGAGACCGAGCCGTCGTCGCGGACCACGCCGAACAGCAGGCGGTCGGCATTGGCGCGTGCGCCGCGGCTGATGCGCGCGAACGCGCCCAGGTCGTCATTGATCAGGTAGTTGCTGCCCAGCGAATACGACAGGTAGTTCCAGTCGTAATCCACCGGCCGTGCGTTGGCGGTGTCGACGGTGGCCACGCGCTGTTCCACCGGCTGGATCACGCCATCGCCGTTGACATCCAGGTTTTGCGCGATCGCGGTGCCGGCATAGCTGCCGCGTGCATCGCCCATGTCGTAACGCAGGCTGCCGTCGATGCTGAACTTGCCGCTGTCGAAGGTCAGTGCGACGTACGGCGCGTTGACGTCGTAGCGCACGTCGTAGCTGCGGGTGATGCAGCAATCGCCCCAGAACGGGGTGCCGTACGCATACAGGCCATTTTGCGAGCGCGACACGCCGCCGGCATCGACCACGTTGAGCAGACGCGAATCGCGGCCCAGGCTCTGCACGTAGGAGTTCCAGGTCCAGTCCATGTCGATGGTCTGGCGCGAGCTGTAATAGCCCATGCGCAGGTTGAGCGTGCGGCCGTCGCCGCCGAACTCGCGCGAGACGCTGAGGTCGTTGGTGACGTTGCCCAGGTCGTTGATCGCCACGTTGAACAGATGCGTGCGGATCGCGTTGCCGGTGTAGGCCTGGCCGGCGTCCGGGCCGCTGGCCTGCACCAGTTGCGCGCCGGCGCCGCCGATGGACGCAGCCAGCGTGGCGGCATCGGTGACCTCGGCCGGGAACGGGCTGACGAAGCGGCCGCTGTTGTCGGCGATGCGGAACTTCTCGCTCAGGTTCCAGCCGCTGCCCAGGTCGAACCAGGCCTCGGCGCCGATGGTGCGCGAGATCGGATGCATGCCGTCGCCCAGGTCGGTGCGGCGCGGCTGGTTGTTGCCGTCCAGGCCGACATCGCTGCGGAAATTGCGGCTGTACAAGGTGTCGTTGCCCGGATCGAAGCCGGCGAAGCCGCCCAGGTCCGGCGAGCCATCGCGGCCACGCACGGAGGTCGGCACCGGCAGATAACCGGCGGCGCGATCGTTGAGGTATTTGCCGTAGACGCGCACGTAGCCGTTCTCGAACAGCCGGGTCAGGTTGGCCTTGAGCTGGCCGCCCTTGTCGGTGGTGTAACCGGCATCGCGCACGCCATCGCCCTGGCGGAAGAAGCCGCCGATGTTGAACTGCCAGTTTTCCGCGAACGGCGCGCCGTAGTCGAAGTCCACGCGGGTGTTGTCGTAATCCAGGCCGCGGCTCACGCCGACGCTGCCGCCTGCGGTGTCGCCGGTCTTGCTGATGAAGTTGATGATGCCGCCGGGCGCATTGCTGGTGAACGTCGATGCCGAGCCGCCGCGGATGGCTTCGATGCGGTCCAGGGTGAAATCCGAGCGCAGGAAGATGTCCGAGTTGCCGAAGGCGATATCGCCGAATTCCATCACCGGCAGGCCGTCCTCCTGCAGCTGCAGGAACTTGGCGCCGCCGGAGGCCACCGGCAGGCCGCGCACGGCGATGTTGGCATTGCCTTCGCCACCGCTGGATTCGGAGCGGATGCCGGGGATGTTGCGGAAGATCTCGGCGGTGCTGCGCGGCGCCGATTGTTCGATCGCCTCGGCGCCCACGGTGCTGACCGACACGCTGGACTTCAGCTTGGTGGTGGCGGTGGAAGTACCGGTGACGAACACCGAATCCAGATTGACCGCGGCGCTGTCGGCGGCCGGCGGGGTGACGGGTGCGGCCGTGGTCGCGTCCTGCGCCAGCGCGGCAGGCGCGCACAGGCAGGAGGCGACCGCGCAGGCCAGGGCATGCAGGCGCAGGGTGTGCAAGGTGGACATTGCGGTTCTCTCTCTCACGGATGGTGGTATGCCGACGCCTGCATCGTTCCCTCCCAGGGAGTGGCCGTGTGGCCTGCAGTGCGAGCGCAGTGATACGCCTCAATACAATCGATTGCAATCTTGCGCTGCAGCATCATTCCTTGGCTTGCGCGCTGATGTTTCGATAAGCGAAAACGTGTTGCGGCGCAGCGTTACAATCGATTGCAAAGACGGCAGGGTACAGTGCGCTGCGGCCACTGGGAGCCGCACCGATGCCCAGGGTTCTGCATGTCGTCGACCGCCACTCCGTTCTCCTTCGCGCGCATCCTGGCGCTCAACGCCGGCTTCTTCGGCGTGCAATACAGCTTCGGCCTGCAGCAGAGCAACATGAGCCCGATCTACAACTATCTGGGCGCCGATCACGCGAGCCTGCCGTACCTGTGGCTGGCCGGGCCGATCACCGGGTTGGTACTGCAGCCGTTCGTCGGCGCGTGGAGCGACCGCTCGGTGACCCGCTGGGGCCGGCGCATGCCGTACATGGTGCTGGGCGCGCTGGTGTGCAGCCTGTGCCTGCTGGCGATGCCGTTCAGCACTGCGCTGTGGATGGCGGTGTGCCTGCTGTGGATCCTGGATGCGGCCAACAACGTGGCGATGGAGCCATACCGTGCGCTGGTCAGCGATGTGCTGGCGCCACCGCAGCGGCCGCTGG
Source organism: Xanthomonas arboricola pv. juglandis (assembly GCF_001013475.1). Taxonomy (GTDB): domain Bacteria; phylum Pseudomonadota; class Gammaproteobacteria; order Xanthomonadales; family Xanthomonadaceae; genus Xanthomonas; species Xanthomonas arboricola. The sequence continues at coordinate 11,035 of NZ_JZEF01000003.1, forward strand.
GCTATCTCACCCAGAGCGCGTTCACCGGGCTTGCGCAGACGCTGGCCTATCTCACCCCGCCGTTGCTGGTGTGGATGGGCATGAACCAGGACGCCGCCAATGCGCACCACATTCCCTATGTCACCATCGCCGCCTTCGTGATCGGTGCGGGGTTTTCCGCAGCCTCGATCCTGCTCACCGCGCGCAGCGTGCGCGAGCCGGTGCTTGCGCCGGCAGAGATCGCGCGGATGCGCCAGACCGGTGCCGGCCTGGGCGCCACAGTGCGCGAAATCTACGGCGCCCTGCGCGCGATGCCGCCGACCATGCGCCAGCTCGCGCCGGTGATGCTGTTCCAGTGGTACGCGATCTTCTGCTACTGGCAGTACATCGTGCTGTCGCTATCGACCAGCTTGTTCGGCACCACCGAAGCCGACTCGCATGGCTTCCGCCAGGCTGGCCTGGTCAATGGGCAGATCGGCGGGTTCTACAATTTCGTCGCGTTTCTGGCCGCGTTTGCGATGGTGCCGGTGGTGCGCCGCATCGGCCCCAAGTACACGCACGCGGCCTGCCCGGTCGCGGCCGGCGTGGGCATGTGGGTGTTGCCGGGCATCCAGGACCGCTGGCTGATGCTGCTGCCGATGATCGGCATCGGGCTCGCCTGGGCCAGCATGATGGGCAACCCGTACCTGATGCTGGCCGACAGCATTCCGCCCGAGCGCACCGGTGTGTACATGGGCCTGTTCAACCTGTTCATCGTGCTGCCGATGCTGATCCAGATCGTCACCTTGCCGCTGTACTACGAGTGGTTGTTGCACGGCGACCCACGCAACGTGATCCGCCTGGCCGGCGCACTGATGCTGGCCGCCGCAGTGGCGATGCTATGCGTCCGCGTCCGCAAGCCCAAGGCAGCAATGGCGTAGCCGCGACGCGTTACGTCTGTGTCGCTGCGTACGAAACAACCGACCGCGACCACGTGGACAGCAACACGTAGCTATGCACCGCACGCCATCACGCACGCTCTTACGATTCCCGATTCCCGATTCCCGATTCCCCAATCCCGGCCTCACGCCGACTCACGCACCACCAATTTCACCGGCATCTCCACCGACTCCACCGCTTCGCCGCCGATCAACGCCAGCAGCCGGTCCACCAGCAGGCGCGCGGCCAGGCCCAGGTCCTGCCGCACCGTGGTCAACGGCGGTTGGCTGTAGGCGGCGAGCGGAATATCGTCGAAGCCCACCAGCGAGATGTCCTGCGGCACGCGATGCCCGGCTTCGACCAGGGCGCGGATCGCGCCGACCGCGATCACATCGGAGGCGGCGAACAGCCCGTCCGGCGGATCGGTCTTCTTGAGCATGGCGCGGGTGAGGCGGTAGGCGTCTTCGCTGAGGAAGTGGCTGCGCGCATGCAGGCGCGTATCGAACTCCAGCCCGTGCCGCTGCAGCGCATGGCGATAGCCGGCAAAGCGCGGTGCGACCTCGGGCAACTGGTCGTCGCCGAGAAAGGCGATGCGGCGACGGCCGCTGGCGATCAGATGTTCGGTGGCCAGCGCGCCGCCCTGGAAATTGTCGCTGCCCACGCTGATGTACGACTGCCCGTCGATGCGGCTGCCCCAGACCGCCATCGGCAGGCCATCGCGCGCGGCTTCGTCCAGCGCGGCATGTTCGGAACTTTGCCCCAGCACGATCACGCCATCGGAGCGGCTGCCGCGTGCGAGTTGTTCCACCCATCCGTCCTGATGCCGGTCGAGCTTGGACAGCAGCATGCTGTAGCCGCGCCCGGTCAGTTCCTCGGCCAGCAGCGCCAGCATCGTCATCATGAAAGGGTCCGACAGCGGCTGGTCCAGCGCATGCATCATCTGCACCGCCACGCTCACCGTGTTGGAGCGTTTGGCGCGCAGGCTGCGCGCGATCGGATCGACCTGGTAGCCGGCATCGGCGGCAATCTGCTTGATGTATGCACGCGTCCGCTCGGCCACCACCGGGCTGCCGGCCAGGGCACGCGACACGGTGGATTCGGACACGCCTGCCATGCGGGCGATGTCGGCCATCTGCGGGCGGGCACCCGGCGTGGCGCGTTCTGAAGGTTTGGCCATGTCAGCGTAGTGCGGAAAAACCCGAGTGTAATCAGTTCGCGCTGGAGGCGGGTTGATCGACGCAGTGGCGGCCGCTTGTGCGCGCTGGGCAATGCGATCACACACCTGCATGCAAACGCCGGGCGCGCGGGGCGTGCATGCAGCGGCCACGACTAGCGCGGGGCTTTGGAGCGGTGAGGCTTCAGGGGAGTGAGGCTTCAGAGCAGTGATGCATCAGAGCGGTGATGCTTCACCGCCATTAGCAAGGACTGCGCTCAGCGCCCGGCTGGCGCGCTCGGCGTTGGAACCGCAAGTCTCCTCCGCACAGTCCTGCTCGGGCGCGCCGTCTGTATCGAGCTGACGACCGCTCGCTACGATCTGTCAGCGGCTCTCAACCCATGTACAGACCGCCGTTGACCGCATAGTCGGCGCCGGTCACGTAGGCAGCCTCATCGGAGGCGAGCCAGGCGCACAGTCCGGCGACTTCGGCCGGTTTGCCGAGCCGGCGGATCGGCACCGAGGTGGCCAGGCGGTCGAGCACGTCGGGTGGGAAACTGCTGATCGAAGCGCTGGCGATATAGCCCGGCGAGATGGTATTGACGGTGACCCCGCGCGAGGCCACTTCCTGCGCCAGGGCGCGGCTGAAGCCATGCATCGCCGCCTTGGCGGTGGCGAAATTGATCTGCCCGATCTGGCCCTTGTGCGCACTGACCGAGCCGATGTTGACGATGCGTCCCCAACCGCGCGCGGTCATGCCATCGACCACCTGCTTGGTGATGTTGAACAGGGAATGCAGGTTGCTGGCGATCACCACGTTCCAGTCGTCGCGGCTCATCTGCCGGAACAGGGTGTCGCGGCTACCACCGGCGTTGTTGACCAGCACATCGATCTCGCCGACCTCGGCCTTGACCTTGGCGAACGCGGCCACGGTGGAATCCCAATCGGCGGCATTGCCTTCGGAGGCGACGAACTCGAAGCCCTGCTCGCGCTGTTCGCGCAGCCAGGAGGTCTTGCGCGGCGAATTGGGCCCGCAACCGGCGACCACGGTATGCCCGCTGCGCGCCAGCTTCTGGCAGATCGCGGTACCCACACTGCCCATGCCACTGGTGACGTATGCGATGCGAAGTGTCATTGCTTGAACTCCTTCGGAGTTTGGGAATGGGGAATCGGGAATGGGGAATCGGGAATGGGGAATCGGGATTGGGGAATCGGTAGAGCAGGAGCCGCTTTTGCGGCTTCTGTTCGCCATGTGGAACTCAGGAATCGACATGACAGCACAGCGCCGCCCTTACGATTCCCCACTCCCGATTCCCCATTCCCGGCGCGCGATCAGCGCGCCAACGGAAACAGGCCAAACAACAATCCGCCCGCCAACATCAACAGGGAGATCAGCACCGCCCACTTCAACGTGAAGCGTTGATGGTCGGCGAAGTCGACCTTGGCCAGGCCGACCAGCAGATAGGTCGAGGGCACCAGCGGGCTGAGCAGATGCACCGGTTGCCCGGCCAGCGAGGCGCGCGCCATTTCCACCGGGGTGATGCCGTAGTGGCCGGCGGCCTCGGACAGGATCGGCAGCACGCCGAAGTAGAACGCGTCGTTGGACATGAAGAACGTAAACGGCATGCTGACGATCGCGGTGATCACCGCCAGATACGGGCCCCAGCTGTCCGGGATCACCGCCAGGAAGCTGCGCGACATCGCTTCGACCATGCCGGTGTTGGACAGGATGCCGGTGAAGATGCCGGCGGCGAAGATCAGCGACACCACCGACAGCACGTTGCCGGCGTGATTGACCAGGCGACGGCGCTGCTCGGCCAGGTTGGGGTAGTTGATCATCAGCGCCAGCGCAAAGCCGATCATGAACAGCACCGGCATCGGCAGCACGCCGACCACCAGCGCGGCCATCAGCGCCAGGGTCAGGAGCAGGTTCACCCATAGCAGCTTGGGCCGCTTCGTGTCCTCGGTGTCTTCCACGCGCGGCAGCGCATCGCTTTCTTCGGGGATGCTGGTGTCCAGCCAGTTGCCGTCGGCCGGCAGGCGCACCACGCCCAGGCGGCGCCGTTCGCGCATGCCCAGATACCAGGCCAGCGTGAGGATGCCGGCGATCGCCATCGCCATCGCGGGCACCAGCGGCACGAACACATCGGCCGGATCCACGTGCAGGGCGGTGGCGGCACGCGCGGTGGGACCGCCCCATGGGGTCAGGTTCATCACGCCGCTGGCCAGGATAGTCACGCAGGTGAGGTTGAGCGCGTTCATGCCCAGGCGCTGGTACAGCGGCAGCATCGCCGACACGGTGATCATGTAGGTGGTGGAGCCATCGCCGTCGAGCGAGATCAGCATTGCCAGGATCGCCGTGCCCATGACGATCTTCAGCGGATCGCCCTTGACCAGGCGCAGGATGCGGCCGACCAGCGGATCGAACAGGCCGGCATCGATCATCACCCCGAAGTAGAGGATGGCGAACATCAGCATCACGCCGGTGGGCGCGATCTTCTTGATGCCGTCGAGCATCATCTCGTTGATGCCGGTGCCGAAGCCGCCCAGCAGCGCGAACACGATCGGCACCGTGATCAGAGCCACCAGCGGCGACAGCCGCTTGCTCATGATCAGGTACATGAAGGTGATCACCATTCCGAAACCGAGCGCGGTCAGCATGCGGGCAAATCCTTTGAGGCGTACAGCAGGGGGAGAGTGGAGCGCGCGGCGGCGGGTGCATTGCAGCAGCGGTGACGCATCATGCGAAGATCAGGCAAACGGTCAGAAGTCGTACTGGAAGCGGCCGGTCACCGCCAGCGTGTGATCGACCACCGCATCGACCATGCGGTCGCGGTTGCGGCTGTCGATCACATTGAGCATCACGCGCAGGTTCGGCTTGAAATACCAGTTACCGCCCAGCGTCCACGACTGCGTGCTGGCGTTGATGAAATCGGGTTGGCCATCCAGATGCTGATCGCCGCGCATGTAGTCGTAGCGCAAGGCCAGCTCGAACGCGCCGGAGGGGCGATTGGGCGTCTTGATCCGGCTGAAACGTCCGGTCTTGCGGTCGTAGCCGCGCGACTCGCCGGTGACGAACCAGCTGACCAGGCCGTAGCTGGCCAACACCTTGGCATGCTGGGAGCCGTCGTCGAGCAGGCCGCCGCTGAATTCGCTCTGCCACGACCACGGGCCCAGCACTTCGGCGTATTCCAGCGACCATTTGTCGAAATCGGTATCGCGGCCATCGGCAAAGCGCGCCAGGGTGATGCGGCTGTTGTTGGCCAGATCGTTTTCCGGGCGTGGCCGGATCAACAGGGACGCCGCGCCGCCGCTGCCCGGATGCGAATAGCGCTCGTGCGCCAGCGACACGCCCAGGTGGCGCAGCCGTGCCTCGCCCATCTCCGGTGCGAAGGTCAGCCGCGTGCCGAGCGCGCCGCCCTTGGTCGAGGAATTGTCGATGCTTTCCAGGCTGTAGGCCGCGGTGGACCAGGTCGCATCGGGGCGATTGGCCTGCCAGGAGATCGCCTTGCGATAGATCGGCGCCAGCGTGGTGGAGGCATAGCCGCGTTCCAGGAACGGGCCGTAGTTGGAGCCGGTGCGATCGTCCAGCGAGAAGTACTGCTTGAACTGGCCCACAGTCAGCGTACCGGCGGAGAACTTCTTGGCGACGTACACATCGCGCGCCAGGATGCCGCGGCTGCCGGACTCGTATTGCAGGCCGGCAAATTCCGCCTCGGCCTTGTAGGTGAAGCCGTAGAACTTGCCGGCCACATCCAGCCACACGCGACGGAACTGGGTGTCGTTGCGCTCGGGCGTGCCGCGTTCGTCGTTGTCGAACACGGTGAAGTCCCAGTGCACGCGCCCACCCAACTCGGCGGTGACCGGGCCGTCGCCCTCGGCCGCATGCGCCGCCGGTGCCAGGCACAGCGCAGCGCAGGTGGTGAAGACGCGCAGACGCAAGGTGTCGTTGCTCACAGACCCTCCCAGGTACATGTGTGAATCACGTTCAGCGATGCACCGCACAAGCACGCTGCGGCGCGTTGGCAGCAGCCTAGTCCGGTGAAGCTGTCATGGACCTGTCAGGGCGGGGGAATCGGGAATGGGGAATGGGGAATCGCAAGAGCGTTAAGAGCTTTTGTCCGCGAGGGCTGTTACCTTCCGGCCGCGGCCAACCGCTGTTCCGATTCCCAATTCCCGATTCTCGATTCCCCGCCCATGCGCCTGCTGCTAGTCGAAGACAACGCCGATCTCGCCGATGCCATCGTGCGGCGCATGCGCCGTAGCGGGCATGCGGTGGATTGGCAGTCCGATGGCCTGGCGGCGGCGAGTGTGCTGCGCTATCAGAGCTTCGATCTGGTGGTGCTGGATATCGGTCTGCCCAAGCTGGATGGCCTGCGCGTGCTGGCCGGGATGCGCGAGCGTGGCGATACCACGCCGGTGCTGATGCTGACCGCGCGCGATGGCATCGAAGACCGCGTGCAGGCGCTGGATGTCGGGGCCGACGACTACCTCGGCAAGCCGTTCGATTTCCGCGAGTTCGAGGCGCGTTGCCGGGTGCTGCTGCGGCGCAACCGCGGGCAGGCCAGCGAGGTGGTGCAGATCGGCGGGTTCGTGTTCGACAACGCCGCGCACACGCTGGTGCTGGACGGGGTGCCGATCGAGTTGCCCAATCGCGAATACCGCCTGTTCGAGATCCTGATCGGGCGCCTGGGCCATGTGGTGGGCAAAGACGAGATCGGCAACGGCTTGTTCGGTTTCGACGACGATGCCGGGCCGAATGCGATTGAGCTGTATGTCGGCCGCCTGCGTCGCAAGCTAGCGGGCGCGCCGTTGCGCATCGTCACCGTGCGCGGCGCCGGCTACAAGCTCGAAGAAGCCGATCCGCATGCGCCGGTGGAGCCAGGCGTCGATGGCTGAGCCGCGCATGGTGGCACCGTCGATCCGGCGCACCTTGCTGCTGTACCTGGGCAGCCTGTCGGTGCTGGGCGCGGTGGTGCTGTTCTTTGCCGCACGCGACTACGGCGAGCGGGCCGCCAACCGCTCCTACGACCACCTGCTGGTGTCCTCGGCCCTGTCCATCGTCGACAGCGTGGCGCTGGTCGGCGGCGACTGGCAGGTGGACCTGCCGTATGCCTCGCTGGACCTGCTCGGCATGGCACCGGAAGACCGCGTGTTCTACCGCGTGTTCGATGCGCAAGGCCGCACCATCACCGGTGAAGAGAGCTTGCCGTTGCCGGCGCGTGCGCCCGGCGACGAGCGCCCGGTGCTGTTCGATGCCGTCTACAGCGGCGAGCCGGTGCGCTTTGCGGTGGTGATGCATCGGGTGGCATCGGCCTCCGGGCAGGGCGAGGTGCGCGTGCAGGTCGGTCAGACCCGGCGCGCGCGCGATGCGGTGGCACGCGATGTGGTGCTCAACGCACTGGTGGCGATCGGCGTGTTGTCGCTGCTCGCCCTGGGCCTGGTGTGGCTGGGCGTGTATCGCGCCCTGCGCCCGTTGCAGCGTATCGAGCGCGACCTGTCGCGGCGCGAGCCCTCCGACCTGAAACCGCTCAGCGTGCCGGCGCCACAGGAAATGCAGTTGATGGTGACCGCGCTCAATCGCTTCATGGCGCGGCTGTCGTCCAGCAACGAAACCCTGCGCGCCTTCATGGCCGAAGCCGCGCACCAGATGCGCACGCCGCTGGCCGCCTTGCGCGCGCAGGCGCAGCTGGCGATGGACGACGACGACCCGCGCGAGATGCAACGCAGCCTGGTGGCGATCGAGCGCAATGCCAGCCATATGAGCCGGCTGCTCAATCAATTGCTCAGCGACGCCAGCGTGATCCACCGCGCCAACCTGCAGCGCTTTGCCACCGTGGACCTGGCCGAAGTGCTGCACCAAGCCTTGCACGAGGCCTTGCCGCGCAGCGACGGCGCACCGCGCGTGCACCTGGCGATCGACCCGCAACCGGCACTGTTGCGCGGCGATGCATTGCTGCTGCGCGAGGCGCTGAAGAACCTGATCGACAACGCCTGCAAATACGGTGCCGGGGCGCCATTGCAGGTCGCGCTCACCAGCGACGGCAGCCATCACGTGCTGACCATCGCCGATCACGGCCCCGGCATTCCCGCCGCCGAAGCCGAGCGCGTGTTCGAGCGTTTCGTCCGCGGGCCGGATGCGCCGGCCGGCGGCGCGGGGCTGGGGCTGGCCATCGTCAAGCGCGTGGTCGAAGCGCACGGCGGGCGCATCGATCTGAGCAACCGCGTCGGCGGCGGGCTGATCGCCTCGTTGCATTTTCCTGGAGGGACGCGGTGATGCGCGTGCTGTTGCTGATGGTGGTCTTGCTGGCGCCGGTTGTTGCGCGGGCCGCGCCCGGCGATGTGCGGGTGTTTCCCGCGCATGGCCCAAAACAGGCGCAATTACGCGTGCAAGGCTCCACCGATCTGGAAGTGTTCGGCGCGGTCATCCAGGACTACCAGCGCCTGCATCCGGGCACCGAGGTGATCTACGAGGACGTGATCGCCTGGGATATCTACGAGCGCTATCTGCATCCGGGCAAGGCCACGGCTGCCGCCGACATGCTGATCAGCGCCAGCATGGACCTGCAGACCAAGCTGGTGAACGACGGCCACGCGCTTGCGCATCGCTCCGCGCAGACCGAAGCGTTGCCGGCCTGGGCGCAGTGGCGGCACGAAGTGTTCGGCATCAGCTACGAGCCGGTGGCGATCGTCTACAACACGCGCAAGCTGGCGGCCGCGCGGGTGCCGCGCACACGCCGGCAGTTGCTGGCCTTGCTGCGCGCGCCCGACGCGCCGCTGCGCGGCCGGGTTGGCACCTACGATGTCGAGCGCAGCGGCGTGGGCTATCTGTTCGCCACCCAGGACGGGCAGGTCGGCAGCATTGCCGGCGCGTTGCTGGCCGCGTTGGGGGCCAACCAGGTCAGGCTGGAAGAACGCACCGGCACCTTGCTCGACCGCGTCAGCCGTGGCGAGCTGCTGCTGGCCTACAACGTGCTCGGCTCCTACGCGCAGACGCGCATCGACGCCGGCGCGCCGCTGGGCATCGTGCAGCCGCAGGACTACACGCTGGTGGCGCTACGCACTGCGGTGATCCCCAGGACTGCACCGCACGCGCCGGAGGCGCGCAGGTTCCTGGATTACCTGCTCTCGCCACGCGGCCAGCAGGTGCTCTCGCGCGAGGCGCGGCTGATGCCGATCCTGCCGGCCGCCGGCGGCCGTGGCGGCCCGGCGCAGCCGCCGTTCCGGCCGATCCCGCTTGGCCCCGGCCTGCTGGTGTATCTGGACAAGCTCAAACGCCGGCAGTTCCTGGATGCCTGGCGGGCCAGCACGCAGCCGCCGCGCTAGGCGAGCGCTGACGAGCTGCGCGAACGGCCGCATGCCGGCGCGGTGCGCGCTGCCGGCCTTGGCGTGCAGGGCATGGGGGCGGCGGTTTCCACGCACATGCTGGCTGCCCGGCAGGCCAGATGCCTGCGCAGCGGGGCGGGGGTGGATGCCCGGGCGCGGGAAACCGACACAGCCATGTGCCAGACTTGGCGCATGGCCGATCTCACCATCCTCGTCGCCGACGACCACCCGTTGTTCCGTGCCGCCGTGATCCATGTGCTGCAGCAGACCCTGCCGCAAGCCGATGTGGTGGAGGCCTCCAGCGCCGCCACGCTGAGCGCCATGCTGCGCTCGCACCCACAGGCCGAGCTGGTGCTGCTGGACCTGGCGATGCCGGGCGCACGCGGCTTCTCGGCGCTGTTGCACGTGCGTGGCGAGCATCCGGACATCCCGGTGGTGGTGATCTCCTCCAACGATCACCCACGCGTGATCCGGCGCGCGCAGCAGTTCGGCGCGGCCGGCTTCATTCCCAAATCCACCCCGGCCGAATCGATCGGCACTGCGGTGGCCAGCGTGCTGGAGGGCGGCACCTGGTTCCCGCCGATGACTGCCGAGCGCTCGGAGGCCGACGCGCAACTGGCCTCCAAGCTCGCCCAGCTCACCCCGCAACAGTTCCGCGTTCTGCTGAGCCTGGCCGATGGCCTGCTCAACAAGCAGATCGCACACGAACTCGGGCTGGCCGAGAACACCGTCAAGGTGCACGTCACCGCGATCCTGAAGAAGCTGGATTGCTACAGCCGCACGCAGGCGGCAGTGCTGGTCAAGGCGCTGGAGCCGGAAGGCGAGGGCTGATCGCTCCTGGTGATCGTGTGCTGCATCGTGTTTTGCGATGACGATGACGTGCTGGGACGCAGCGCCGTGCAGAACGGCGATGCAAACGCGCGATGACGCGATGGATTGATCGGTCGTGCCGTTGTCGGTGAAAGATCATTGCACGTGAGGCAGTGCATCGCTGCCGACGGATCGTCCGTCGGCGATGCATCCATCAACTGCGTAACTGCACCTTGTAGGTGCCGTAGATGAGCTGCTGCGCCATCGGCCGGCCGATAAAGCGTTCCGGGAAGATCGGCGCCAGCGCGCTGATCCGATCCAGCCGAGCCAGGTGTTCATCGCTCAAGACAATTTGCAGCGCACCGAAGTTGTCCTCGGCCTGCTGCAGCGTGCGCGCGCCCATCACCGGCGAGACCACGGCCGGATTGCGCAAGGTCCAGGCCAGCGCCACCTGCGAGCGCGAGGCGCCCAGTTCCTCGGCGACTGCACCGACCGCATCGGCGATCTCCAGCGAGCGTGCATTGAGATGCCCGGTCGAGGCGATCACGCCCTTGCGGCTGGTCGAAACCTCGGCCGCGTTGTCGTCGGAGAGATCGGCGCGGCTGTACTTGCCGGTCAGGATGCCACCGCCCAGCGGCGACCATGGCAACACGCCCAGGCCCAGCTCGCGTGCCATCGGCAGCAACTCGTGTTCGACGCTGCGCTCGACCAGGCTGTATTCGATCTGCAGCGCCACCAGCGGCGACCAGCCACGCAGGTCGGCCAGTGTCTGCAATTGCGCCACCCGCCAGGCCGGGGTGTTGCAGATGCCGAGGTAGAGCACCTTGCCTGACTGCACCAGATGCTCCAGCCCGCGCATCACTTCCTCCGGCGAGGTGGTGAAATCCCAGGCGTGCAGATACAGCAGGTCGATGCGGTCGGTGTCGAGCTGGCGCAGGCTGGTCTCCACTGATCGGATCAGGTTGAGGCGATGATTGCCGCCTGCGTTGATGTTGTCCGGATCGCGCGCCATGGTGAACTTGGTGGCCAGCACGAAGCGCTCGCGGCGGTGCTTGAGCAGCGCGCCGAGGATGCGCTCGGAGCCGCCGTTGGTGTAGTTGACCGCGGTGTCGATGAAATTGCCGCCGTGGTCGGCATACGCATCGAAGATGCGCCTGGCTTCGTCCGCGTCCGCGCCCCAGCCCCAGTCTTCGCCGAAGGTCATGGTGCCCAGCGACAGCGGCGAGACGCGCAGGCCGGAGCGGCCAAGCAGGCGATAGTGGTCCAGCGACAGTGTCTGACTCATGCGGTGTGTCTCCCGGTAGTGGCGTTGTGCGTGTTGCGATGCACTGTGCCGCGGGCCGCCGGGTCGGCGTGAGCCTGGTGATCCGGCATCCTTGCCCGATCGTCCGGATCGTCCGGATCGTCCGGATCGGCACCTCGGCATCGTCACGTAGGGATCCGTGCTCCTGGGGCGCGATTGAGCGACCAAGACGCTGATATCTGCGACTTCGTTGCAGGGCCCTTGCCCGCCCACCCTCGCAGGACACGCCGCAAGTACGTCCCTGTAGGCTCTTACGCGGCATCCATGCCGCGTAAGGTCCCGCGACGGTGGACGGGCAAGGACCAGTCGAGTTGATTGGTGCGCATGGCTTGCAATAAAACAGCCAGCAAACTGTCTGGTGCGGCGAGGGCACCGCGCCCTCGACCGCCTAGGCTGTTGATTGCATCTAAATGACGCAACGAATCGGCATCCATGCGCAGCAGCACGCGTGCACAGGCGTATCCCGCGCACTGCTAACAATCACGCCGCGCCATCAGAAATCCAGCGAATACCCCAGCGTGATGGTGCGGCCGCGCCCGGCGAAGTAGCGCAGCGGTTCGACCAGGGCCGATTGCGAGTAGTAGGTGATGTACTGCTTGTCGAACAGGTTGGATACGCCCATGCGCACTGCACCACGCGGCAACGCGTAGTTGAAGGTCGCATCCACCAGCGTGTAGCCACTGAAACGCTTGTCGGCCTCGTCGAAGGATTGGCTGAAGGCATGCTGAGCCTGCACGAACGAGGAGAGCTTCGGCGTCCACTGCGCCGACCACGAGGCGATCACCCGATTGGGTGCCACGTTGAGCCCATCCAGGCGTGCGTCCAGCTGCCCATCGTTATCGCTGTCATAGCGGCCACGGGTGTAGGCGTAGGACAGGCGCAGGCGATGTGCCGCATCCAGGCGATAGCCCAGGCTGGCGTCCACGCCCTGCACGCGGGTCTTTTCGCGGCTCATCATGAAGGCGCCGTTGATCGGCACCACGCGCGTGCCCAGGTCCGAGTTGGACTGGAAGTAGCTCAGGTCCGCGTCGAAGGCGCCGCGCGTGAGGCGGGTGCCGGCTTCCACGCTCTTGGTCAGGATCGGCTCCAGCGTGCTCAGGCTGGCCACGCGCGTGCCCGGCGTGTTGATCGCGCGCAGCACGCGGCCCACGTCCGGCATGCCGAAGCCCTCGGAATAGCTGGTGAAAAAGCTCACACCCTCGAGCGGCGTATAGACCAGACCGGTGTTGTAGAGGGTCTGGTTGAAGTCGAGCGTGCCGCCTTCGACAGCGACCCGGTTGTAGCGCCACAGCGTCTGGTAGCTGTCGATCTTCAACTCGGCTTCTTCGCGGCGCACGCCGGCGTGCAGGGTCAGCGTGGGCAGCAGCTTGTATTCGCCCTGCACGAACAGCGACAGATTGCGGTAGTCCGATTCGGGCACATAGGTCCGCCCGGTGCCGTACAGATCCTGCTTGCCGGTGTCGGCCAGCAGGTCGACGCCGCCGGTGAGCTTGAGCCGGCTGTCGAGCAGGTCGTCCCTGGTCAGGCTGATCTTGCTACCCCACTTGGAGGCGACCGAACGCGATTGGTCGTACAAGGTGCCGACCGGGGCGATGCGCGGGTCCTGAAACGTGGACGAGTTGTCGGCACCGAACAGCCCTTCGAATTCCTGGTTGAACACCATCGCGCTCAGCTGCATGCCGGCCAGATCGTCATGGGTGTACGACAGGCTGGAGGTCAGCACATCGTTCCAGGGCGCGGTGCCCTGCGGGGTGCCGCGCACCGAGCTGGTGGGCAGGCCTTGCGCGCGGTTGCCGGCGACGCCGATGTAGTCGTTGTCGTTCTTGATGCGGTAGCGGTTGACGCTGACGCTCAGGCGCTGGGTGTCGGTGAGCGCGTAGCCGAGCTTGGCCAGCACGTCGTAGCTCTTGGACGTCATCAGGTCGCCCTGGGTGTTGTCGGCGCCGATCGGCCGGCCTTGTCCATCCACATACAGGCCCTGGTCGCTGTAGCTGGCCGAGAACAGGTAATCGAGCCTGTCCGAGCGGCCGTCCACGCGGTAGCGGGTCTCGACGCTGGTGGTTTCCGCACGCGTTTCGGAAGTAGGTGCGGTGGCCTGCACGTCGATGTGCTGGTTCAATGAGCCGTCCTGCGGACGCCGGGTGATGATGTTGATGGTGCCGCCGGTGGCACCCAGCCCGTTGATGGCGTTGGCCCCCTGGATGACTTCGATGCGCTCGACCATCGCATAGTCGATGGTGTGCGCTTCGCGCCCGGTGGGGCGGATCGGATTGGACTGCGGCACGCCGTCGATCAGGATCAGCGGCGCGCGCCCGCGCAGGGTTTCGCCGCTGCCGTTCATCTTGCCGCGGCTGGGCGTGTACGAGGGAATCAGGTTGGCGAGCACGTCGGAGGAATTGCTGGAGATCGTCAGCTGCTGCTGGATCTGCGCCTTGTCGATGATCAACACCGTCTGCGGCGATTCGGCCACGGTCATGTTGGAGCGCGAGGCGGCGACCACCACGGTGTCCAGCGTGTCGGTGACGTCCGATTGCGCGGACGCGGTGGCAGAGGCGAGCAGGCAGAGGGTGGCAACGAACGGCATGCCGGCCGATCCGGAGACGGGAGATTTCATCGGGCAAGGAACTCCAAGGCGCGGTCGGCACAGACGCAGCACGTGCACGGCAACGCGAAAGGTGAAGATTAAATGGGAATCATTATCGCCATTCTAGCAGGCGCGAGCGCCGCCACGCTGGGCATGCCGCAGCGTCGCGCGTTGCGAATGCGCGCGTTGGCAGCATCGCGGCGATGCCCGAGCCATGCGCCGCGCGTGCAGGTATCACCTGCGTCGGAAACAGGCCTGTGCATTCCTGCGGCGATGACCGCCTGCACGAATGTTGCAAGCCGCGCGCGCCGCATCTGCACGCGTCTGCGCACGCAGCGCAGCAGGCAACTGTCTATGCTATGGCGACCGCCATCGAACATCGCGGCCGCGGCATCGTGACCATCAAATTCGACCTCAACGATCTACAGGCATTCCGTGCCGTTGCCGAAAACGGCAGCTTCCGCCGCGCTGCCGAACGCATCCGCATCACCCAGCCGGCGCTCAGCCGCCGGATCGACAAGCTCGAGTCGGCGTTGAACGTCAAGTTGTTCGAGCGCACCACGCGCAAGGTCGCGCTCACCACGGTCGGGCAGGCGTTCATGCCGCAGGTCGAGCGCATGCTCGACGACCTGGACATGGCGCTGATGAGCATCGGCGATGCCGGATCCAGCCGGATGGGCACGGTGACCGTGGCGTGCGTGCCGTCTGCGGCGTACTACTTCATGCCCCAGGCGATTCACGGGCTGCATCAGCTGTTTCCGAAGATCCGCATCAGGCTGTTCGATGGCAGCGCCAGTCACGTCAGTGCGGCAGTGGCCTCCGGCGAGGCGGATTTCGGCGTCAGTTTCAGCGGCAACCTGGCACCGGAGGTCGAGTTCGAACCGTTGCTGCAGGAGCGCTATGTGATTGCCTGCCGCCGGGACCATCCCCTGTCCGGGCGCGAGCAGGTCAGCTGGCAGGAAGCCTATGGCCATGACTACATCACGCTCGACAAGACCTCGGGCAACCGGCTGGTGCTGGATCGGGCGCTGTCTGCATTCACGCCGGAGCAGCCGAGCATCTGCGAAACCCGCCACGTCACTACATTGCTGGGCTTGGTGGAGGCCGGCGTCGGCATTGCCGCCGTTCCTTCGATCGCCATGCCTTCCGGCCCGCACCCGGTGCTGGCGGCGGTGCCGCTGGTGGAACCGGAGGTGTTGCGCAACGTGGGGATCCTCAAACGCCGTGGGCGGACGCTGACACCGACCGCGCTCGAACTGGCGGAACTGGTGCGACGGATGCCCGCGCGCTCACGGTGAGACCGGATCCAGGCCGGTCGCGCGCGCGACCGCCTGCGCGTCACCCGACTGCAGATAGGCAAGCAGGCGCCTGGCCGCTGCGGGATGATCCGCGCTGACCGGCACGCCCGCGGCATAGCGCGTGATCGACTGCAGCGGTTCGGGGATCTTGCCGACAACATCCACGCCTGCCACCGGGAGCAGTTCGGCCATCTGCTGAAAGCCCAGCTGATAACTGCCGTCGGCCACCACCGAGCCCACCGGGATGCGTTCGATCTTGCGGCTCTTGGCCATCATCGGGCCCTGGATCTGCAGCTGCTTGAACAGCGTGGTCTCGATGTAGACGCCACTGGCGCTGTCGGAATAGGCAACGGAATCGGCCTGCAGCAACGCGTGTTTGAACTGCTCGACGGTATCGATCTTCTGCTTGGGTGCGCCACTGCGCACCACCATGCCGATCCGGGAGTCGGCCAGCTCCACCCGCGATGCCGGGTCCACCAGTCCTGCATCGATCAGTTTCTGCAGCGCGCTGCCCACCATGATCACCACATCGGCATGCTCGCCACGCGCAAGCCGGTTGGGAATGGCTTGCGGCGTCTGCCCCATCGAAGGGCCGTGCAGTGTCGCAACCGTCACTCCGGTCTGCCTGCTGTACTGCGGCGCCAGACGTTCGAAGGCGGCGGTGAAACCGCCGGAGGTCATCACGGTCAGATCCTGCGCGGCTGCGGTCGGCGACAGCAGGGCCGTGGCGACAACCGCAGCCAGCAATTTCTTCCAGAAGGCCCGCATCATTTCGCCGCTCCCGCAGCCGCATCGAGGCCGGCCGCTGCCGCTGCGTTGCCATGCCGGCGATACAGGAACAGCGTCGCCAACAGTGCGCACACCGACGCGAACACCAGCCAGTACCCAGGGGCCGCCTTGTCGCCGTTGACATGGATCAGCCAGGTCGACATCACCGGCGTAAACCCGCCAAAGACTGCCGTGGCCAGGCTGTAGGCGAGCGAGAAGCCCGCAACCCGCACATGCGCCGGCATCAGTTCGGTGAGCGCGGGAATCATGGCGCCGTTGTAGATGCCGTAGAGGAAGGACAGCCACAGCAGCGCCTGCAACATATGCGCAAAGCTCGGTGCGGATGCAAGGAACGCGAGCACCGGATAGGCGCTCAGTGCGCACACCACCGCCATGGTCACCATCAGCGGCTTGCGGCCGAAGCGGTCGCTGAGCGCGCCGCCGATCGGCAGCCACAGGAAGTTGGAGATGCCCACCAGCAGCGTCACGATCAATGCGTCGCCGGTGCTGAGCTTGAGCACGCTCTTGCCGAAGGTCGGTGCGTACACGGTGATCAGATAGAACGCGGTCGTCGTCAGCGCCACCATCAAGCCGCCGGCAATCACGGTGCCGGCATTGTTCGCCAGCCCGCGCATCACCTGCTTCATCGTCACCCGCTGGGTGCGCTGCGCGAACTCCGCAGTCTCTTCCAGGCGACGCCGCAGCAAAAAGATGAAGGGGATGATGACGCAACCGATGGCGAAGGGAATCCGCCAGCCCCACTGCGCCAGATCCTGCGGCGGCATCAGTTGGTTGAGCGCATAGCCGATGGCGGCCGCAGCGACGATGGCCACCTGCTGGCTGGCCGATTGCCAACTGGCATAGAAGCCGCGCCGCCCCGGTGTGGCCATCTCGGCCAGATACACCGACACACCGCCCATTTCGGCACCCGCCGAGAAGCCCTGCAGCAGCCGTCCGAGCAGCACCAGTGCCGGTGCCCACAAACCGATGCTGGCATAGCCCGGCACCAGTACGATCAGCACCGTGCCGCTGGCCATGATCGCCAGGGTGACGATCAAGCCCTTGCGGCGCCCGACATCGTCGATGTAGGCGCCCAGGATCACCGCGCCCAGCGGGCGCATCAGAAAGCCTGCGCCAAACACTGCGAAGGTCATCATCAGCGAGGCGAATTCATTGCTCGCCGGGAAGAACACCGCGGCGATCTGGGTTGCGTAGAAACCAAACAGGAAAAAGTCGAACTGCTCGAGGAAGTTGCCCGAGGTCACCCTCAGCACCATCCCCAGTTTCGACTGCCGCGTTGCCTCAAGGTTCGAAGTCTGCATAGATCGCCCTCCACGATAGGTATGCACGTGCGTCTGATAGGTGAGGCGATCGATTCTGGTGGAGCGGGCCGGCATTGATAATTGCTGCTTTCTCATCGACTGATGCGCGTTGAACATCAACACGCCGGAGCAATGTTCGACTCGACCTGGCGGCGATGCGACGAACGTGGCACGCAGCAGGTGCATGCAGGGGGTCCGCGAGGCGTGGGCGTTTATCGATCCAGGGCGTAGAAACGAACGCTGTCTCGATCTGCCGATGCGCAGATCAGTCCTGAGCAGCGC
Organism: Xanthomonas arboricola pv. juglandis; assembly: GCF_001013475.1. Taxonomy (GTDB): domain Bacteria; phylum Pseudomonadota; class Gammaproteobacteria; order Xanthomonadales; family Xanthomonadaceae; genus Xanthomonas; species Xanthomonas arboricola. The sequence continues at coordinate 28,778 of NZ_JZEF01000003.1, forward strand.
GTGTGCTTCCGCTCCGCATCAACTGCTAGGCAGCATGCAGTGCCGGCAGCCGGGCAACCTATCCGCGCCGCAACAACATCTGGGTGACCAGTGCGCGCAGCGCGGGCGGGCGCACCGGCTTGGTCAGGAATCCCCAGCCCAGGTCGAGCGCATGTTCGCGCAGCGCCGGGTCGGGTTCGGCGGTGACCAGGATCACGCGTGGTTCGCGTTGCCAGCGTTGCACCAACTGCGGCAGCAGCATGGGACCGTAGTGCTCGCCCATGCGCACATCCAGCAACAGCAGCTCTGGCACCTCGTCGGCGTTGGCGGCGGCCAATGCCTCGTCGGGGCCGCCGGCAAAGTCGACGCGACATTCCCAGCGTTCCAGCAAGGCGCGGCTGGCCTCGCACACGCGCGGGTCGTCGTCCACGCACCACACGCGGCAGCCGTGCAGGATCGGGTCGTTGGCGTTTTCTGCGGTGGTGGTGATTGGCGGCGGCAATTGCCTGACGATCGCAGCGCGTTCGCCCAGTGGCACGGTCACCGAAAACACGCTGCCGCTGCCCAGCGTGGAACGCAGGCCGATGCGGTGGCCGAGCAGCCGGCCGATGCGCTCGACGATGGCCAGGCCCAGACCGGCGCCGCGATCGTTGGCCACGCCGTCATCCAGGCGCCGGAATTCTTCGAAGATCTCTTCCTGCAAGGCCTCGGGAATGCCGGGCCCCTGGTCGTGCACCTCGATGCGCAGCCAGCCGCCGCGACGACGGCAGCCGATCAGCACGCGCCCACGCGGGGTGTAGCGGATGGCGTTGGACAGGAAGTTCTGCAGGATGCGCCGCAGCAGGTTCTCGTCGCTCAACACCACGGCGGACGTTGCCACCCAATCCAGCACCAAGCCGCGGTCTTCGGCAAGGATGCCGAACTCGCGGGCCAGGGTTTCCAGCAGTGGGGCGATGGCGAAATCGCGCACCTGGGTCTTCAGGCTGCCTGCCTCCAGGCGCGAGATGTCCAGCAGGCTGTTGAGGATGGCGTCCTGCGCGGCGAGCGCGCCTTCGATGTTGTCGACCACGCGCGCGCCGCCGGTCTGGCGCACCTGCCCGCGCAGGACCGAGACGAACATGCGCGCGGCATTGAGCGGTTGCAGCAGGTCGTGCACGGCCGAAGCGACGAAACGGGTCTTGTAGCGATTGGCGCTCTCGGCCTCGCGTTTGGCCGCAGCCAGATCGCGGGTCCGTTCGGCCACGCGGTGTTCCAATGCGTCGGCCAGCGAACGCAGTTCGCGCGCGGCGTTCTTGTAACTGGTGATGTCGGCATAGCTGGTGACGAATCCGCCATCGGGCAGCGGATTGCCGCGGATTTCCAGCACGGTGCCATCTTCCTTCTCGCTCTCGCGCATATGCGGTTTACCACTGCGCAAATGATTGAGGCGGCGTTCGATCGCCGCTTCGATCGGCCCGGGTCCGAGCAGGCCGCGGCGTGCGTTGAAGCGAAACAGGTCTTCGATCGGCCTGCCGATCTTCAGCAGTTCGGGCGGGAAGCGGAACAGTTCCACGTAGCGCGAATTCCACGCCACCAGATCGAGCGCTTCGTCGATCACCACCACGCCCTGCGGCAGGTGTTCCAGGCTGCGGCTCAAACCGGCATTGGCCTGTTGCGCGGCGGTCACCACGCCATCCTGCGCGGTACGCAATTCTTCGGCGTGTTGTTGCAGCAGCGTTTCCAGCTCGTGCCGGCTGCGCTGGCGCAGGGCGGACAGGCGCCGCCGCTGCTGCACGAACAACCACAGCAAGGCCAGCGCCAGCCACGCACCGGCTGCGGCGATCGCAGCGGCGCGGCCGGCCGCCGCGCTGGCGCGGGTGTCGTGCAGCAAATGCAGGCGCCAGCCGCTTTCGGGCACCTGCAGGGTCTGCCACAGCACCGGGCCGGCGAGCGGTGGGTCGTTGACCTCGGCCAGCACGCCACCGTTGCCGGTCTGCTCGATCAACCGGCGGCGCAGCGGCAACAAGTCCTGGTCGGCATACTGGCGGGTGCTGCGCAATTCGCTGCGGTCGCGCAGGCTCAGCGGTGCCAGCATGCGGTAGCGCCACTGCGGGCGGCTGGCCAGAAAGACCACCGCGTGGGCGTCGGAGGCCAGCACGATGTCCGGGGTCTGCAGCCACTCGCGTTCCAGCGCGGCCAGTGCGATCTTGATCACCACCACGCCCTGCACCTGGCCGCCGGCATCGACGATGGCCTGCGACAGGAAATAGCCCGGCTCGCTGGTGGTCATGCCGATGCCATAGAAACTTCCGCTGCCGTTGGACAGTGCCTGCTGGTAATACGGGCGGAATGCGTAATCCACGCCCACGTTGCTGCGCGCCGCGCGCCAGTTGCTGGCAGCCAGTGCAATGCCGTCGCGGTTGATGAGCGTCAGCGTGGAGGACCGGGTGACGTTGTTGGCGCGCTCCAGTTTGTGGTTGAGCTGATCCACCTGCGCGGGGGACAACGGGCCGGAAACGGCGGCGCGCAGTTCCGGGTCCAGCGCCAGAATCTGCGGCAGGGTGCGATAGCGATCGATACGTTGCTGCAACGCCTGCGCGTACAGGCGCAGCTGACGCCGCACGGTGGCGCTTTCCTCGTGCAGGGCGTTCTGCTCGACGAAGTGCCCGGCGGCGAACATGGCAACCAACATGCCGCCCAGCACGATGGACAGCGTGGACAGCAGGCGGCGGCGTTGTGAGGCGTACATGGCGACAAGTATGGCGGTGTGCCGATGCATCGTGCAGCCATCGGCGCGGTGGCCTGCGCCCTTCGCCGCCACGGTGCCCCCCAAAAACGACTGCGGCCGCATCCCCTGAAGGATGCGGCCGCAGCGACCCGCACATTGGCGTGCGTTGCCGGGTTACGCGTCGAAGCGGTCAACCGACGCCAACTCGCGGCCGACGAGTCTCGCGTCACCGCTGCGCGATAACGCCTAGAACTGTACCTGCGCGCGCAGTTCCATCACGTGCGGGGTTTCATGCACGCCGTTGCGCGTGGCATCCACCCAGCTGTAGTTGGCCTGCATCTTGAAGTGGCTGGTGAGGTACCAGTTGGCGCCGATGGTGGTGTCGTGCTGGCGACCGCCGCTGACGCGGTTGTCTTCCAGATCCAGGCGGCTGTAGCGGGCGGTCAGCTCGACCGCGCCGTAGTCGTGCGCCGGCTTGATGTTGCCCGGTACGCCGCCGGCATAGCTGCGCGACTCGCCGGTCAGCGTCCAGGTGCCGTAGAGGTACTGGCCCTGCGCGATGTAATGCGGCAGGTTGTCGTTACGCGCCACTTCGGCGCGCAGCGCTTCGCTCTGCAGCGAGAACGGGCCGTGGATCCAGACCGCTTCCACGCCGGCGCGGATCACGTGGTCCACATCGAGAATGGTACCGGTGTCGATCAGGCGCACGTCGGTCAGGCCGGCTTCCGGGCGGGCACGCAGGCGCACGCGCGGGCTGAACGACACGCCACGGCCGTCGCTGAAGCCGCGCGGGTTTTCCACCGAACCGGCCAGGCCCAGATGCAGCACATTGCCTTCGGCCTTGAACGGGGTCCAGGCAGCATGCACGGCCTGGGTGGTGCCCGGGTTGTCGCCCTGCAGATCCTTGCCGCCATAGGCGCCGGCCTGGAGCAGATACTGCTGGCGTTCCAGCGTCCATTCCACGCCGGTGCGGCGGCCCTGGAACACCGCCTGGATCGGCAGGCCCAGTTCCATGAAACTGCCCGCACGCGAGCTCTGTACCGCTTCCAGACCCACCGGCACCTTCATGTAGCCCAGCCGCACGCGACCGTAGTCCTGACCGAACAGGGCCTTGGTCTCGACGCGGAAGAACACGTCCAGCCACAGCTTGGATTCGAAGTCGAAATACACCATGGCGTCGTAGACGCCCTTCTTCTTGAGGGTGGCGCCGAATTCCTTGCGGCGGAAGTCGGTGCGGTCTTCCAGGCGGTCGTCGCCGGAGAAGTTGTTGTCGTCGTAGGCGTAGTTGCCGGTCAGGCCGAGCTCGGTGCCATCACCGAAGGTGTACTTGGTGGGCCAGTTTTCCAGCGAGGTGGCCGCATTGGCGGCAGCGGGCGCGGCGGCGATGGCCAACGCGAGAACGAGCGGATTGAGGCGCATAGGTGTGGTCTTCGGCAATGAGAAGGGGCCGGGCGTCCTGCCATGGCGGTCGCACTGAACAGCTTCAGCAAGCGCGCAGGTTCCGGACGGCCAACAACACGGGAATCGGTGTCTGCGTTAAACGGATTTAACGGCCGGGGGTGGCGCGGCTGAAGTGTAAGGCGACGTTCAGCCCGGGGACAGTGGGTAGTACCAATGGGCTATCGGCTCGGGCTGTGACGTACGGCCAGAATGCCGCACCGGGTACCGCTCAGGCACCCTCTATGTTCCCTCGGAGTGGCGTCATGCACATCAGCAAGCCTGCCGGCCCTTTGCCGGCGCCCGTTCCCTTTTACCGTCAGCTGTATTTCCAGGTGGTGGTGGCGATCGTCCTGGGCGCCCTGCTGGGCCACTTCGAGCCGGCGTTTGCCGAAAGCCTCAAGCCGCTGGGCGATGCCTTCATCAAGCTGGTGAAGATGATCATCGCCCCGGTGATCTTCCTGACCATCGTCACCGGCATCGCCGGCATGACCCACCTCAAGACGGTGGGCCGGGTCTTCGCCAAGTCGATGACCTACTTCCTGTTCTTCTCCACGCTGGCATTGATCGTGGGCATGATCGTGGCGCACGTGGTGCAGCCCGGCGCCGGCATGAACATCAACCCGGCCGAGCTGGATCAGAGCGCGGTCAACACCTACGTGCAGAAATCGCACGAGCTGAGCCTGGTCGGCTTCCTGATGGACATCATCCCGGCCACGCTGATCAGCGCGTTCGTCGATGGCAACATCCTGCAGGTGCTGTTCGTGGCGGTGCTGTTCGGGATCGCGCTGGCCCTGGTCGGCGAACGCGGCCGCCCGGTGCTGAGCTTTCTGGAGGCGCTGACGGCGCCGGTGTTCCGCCTGGTGCATATGCTGATGAAGGCCGCGCCGATCGGCGCGTTCGGTGCGATCGCCTTCACCATCGGCAAGTACGGGGTGGACTCGTTGGTCAATCTGGCCTGGCTGGTGGGTTCGTTTTACCTGACCTCGCTGTTCTTCGTGCTGGTGATCCTGGGCATCGTCTGCCGTCTGTGCGGCTTTTCGGTACTCAAGCTGATCCGCTATCTCAAGGCCGAGTTGCTGCTGGTACTGGGCACTTCGTCGTCGGAGTCGGCGCTGCCGTCGCTGATGGAGAAGATGGAAAAGGCCGGCTGCGAGAAGTCGGTGGTGGGCCTGGTGGTGCCGACCGGCTACTCGTTCAATCTGGATGGCACCAACATCTACATGACCCTGGCCGCATTGTTCATCGCCCAGGCCACCAACGTGGACCTGAGCCTGGGCCAGCAGATCACTCTGCTGGCGGTGGCGATGCTCAGCTCCAAGGGCGCGGCCGGCGTGACCGGCGCCGGCTTCATCACCCTGGCGGCCACGCTGTCGGTGGTGCCGGACGTGCCGGTGGCCGGCATGGCGCTGATCCTGGGCGTGGACCGCTTCATGAGCGAGTGCCGCTCGCTGACCAACTTCATCGGCAACGCGGTGGCCACCGTGGTGGTGTCGCGCTGGGAAAATGCGCTGGACCGCGATCAGCTCAAGCTGGTGCTGGATGGCGGCTCGCCGCCGCTGCAGGCGCCGGTGGCCTCGACCGACGTCGTCGCCCCGATCAGCGCACGCTGATGCTTCCTACGGCCCTGTATTCCGTCGGCGTTGCCGGCGGGATACAGGGCCGTTTTCGCTTCTAGCCAAAACTGGCCGCGGCGCACGACGCGTTGCAGCATGCGATCTTCCTGCCGCGCCGACAGCTGCGCGACAGGCCCTTGTTCAGGCAGGAGGGTAGAATTCAGACCTCCTGCGCCTTCGAGACCCACACAGCCGATGTCCAACGACGACTTCAAACAGGCCGCCCTCGACTACCACCGCCAGCAGCCGGCCGGCAAGATCAAGGTCACCGCGACCAAGCCGATGCTGACCCAGCGCGATCTGTCGCTGGCGTATTCGCCGGGCGTGGCCTTCGCGTGCGAGGCGATCGTCGAGGAACCCACCCAGGCCAGCGAGCTCACCGCGCGCGGCAATCTGGTGGCGGTGATCACCAATGGCACCGCGGTGCTGGGCCTGGGCAACATCGGCCCGCTGGCCTCCAAGCCGGTGATGGAAGGCAAGGGCGTGCTGTTCCAGAAGTTCGCCGGCATCGACGTGTTCGACATCGAGATCAACGAGAACGACCCGGACAAGCTGGTCGACATCATTGCCAGCCTGGAGCCGACCTTCGGCGGCATCAATCTGGAAGACATCAAGGCGCCGGAGTGCTTCATCGTCGAGCGCAAGCTGCGCGAGCGCATGAACATCCCGGTGTTCCATGACGACCAGCACGGCACCGCGATCATCGTCGGCGCCGCGGTGCTCAACGCGCTGGTGGTCACCGGCAAGAAGATCGAAGAGGTCAAGCTGGCCACCACCGGCATGGGCGCGGCCGGCATCTCCTGCGTCAACATGCTGGTCTCGCTTGGCCTGAAGCCGGAGAACATCCTGGCGCTGGACCGCGATGGGGTGATCCACACCGGCCGTACCGACCTGGACCCGGACAAGCAGCGCTACGCGCGCGACACCGACAAGCGCACCCTGGCCGAAATCGTCGAGGGGGCGGACATCTTCCTGGGCCTGTCGGCGGCCGGCATCCTCAAGCCGGAGATGGTTGCCAGCATGGCGCGCCAGCCGGTGATCTTCGCGCTGGCCAATCCCAACCCGGAAATCACCCCGGAAGCGGCCAAGGCGGTGCGTCCGGATTGCATCATCGGCACCGGCCGTTCGGACTACCCGAACCAGATCAACAACGTGCTGTGCTTCCCGTATCTGTTCCGCGGCGCGCTGGACGTGGGCGCCACCGGAATCAACGAAGACATGAAGATCGCCTGCGTCAAGGCGATCGCGGCGATGGCGCGGCGCGAGGCCTCCGACCTGGGCGCGGCCTACGGCGGCGAAACCCCGAGTTTCGGCCCGGAATACCTGATTCCGCGTCCGCTGGACCCGCGCCTGCTGGTGGAGCTGTCGTCCGCCGTCGCGCAGGCGGCGATGGATTCGGGCGTGGCCACGCGCCCGATCACCGACATGGAGGCCTATCGCGACAAGCTCGGCCAGTTCGTCTACCGCACCAGCCTGATGATGAAGCCGGTCTATGACCGCGCGCGCGCCGACAAGCAGCGCGTGGTCTATGCCGAGGGCGAAGAGGAAGTGGTGCTGCGCGCGGTGCAGAACGTGGTCGACGAAGGCCTGGCGTTTCCGATCCTGATCGGCCGCCCGGATGTCATCGAGGCGCGCATCGAGCGCATGGGTCTGCGCCTGACCGCCGGTGTGGACTTCGAGATCACCAATATCCTCGACGATCCCCGCTTCAACGAATACTGGCAGTACTACCACGCGCTCACCGAGCGTCGCGGCGTGACCGACACCGCCGCCAAGGAACTGATGCGCTCGCGTCCGACCCTGATCGCGGCGGTGATGGTGGCGCGTGGCGAAGCCGATGCGATGCTGTCCGGTGTGGTCGGCCGCTTCCACAAGAAGCTGGGCTACGCACGCAGCGTGATTCCGCTGGAACCGCGGGTGAGCTCCACCTCGGCGATGACCGGCGTGATCAACCAGCTGGGCGTGTTCTTCTTCCTGGACACGCATGTGCAGGAAGACCCGACCGTGGAGCAGGTGGTCGAAGCGACGCTGCAGGCCGCGTATCGCCTCAAGCTGTTCGGCATCGAGCCCAACATCGCGCTGCTGTCGCACTCCAACTTCGGCAGCCACGACTCGCGCGATGCGCTGAAGATGCGCCAGGTGCGCGAGGCCCTGCTCAAGCGCAAGCCCGAGCTCAACATCGACGGCGAGATGCAGGGCGACACCGCCTGGGACGAGGCGCTGCGCAAGCAGATCATGCCCAACAGCACGCTCAAGGGCCGCGCCAACCTGTTCGTGCTGCCGAACCTGGAGGCCGCCAACATCGCCTACAACCTGGTGCGCGTGTTCACCGACGGCGTGGCGATCGGCCCGATCCTGATGGGCATCTCCAAGCCGGTGCATATCCTCACCACCAGCGCCACCTCGCGCAGGGTGATGAACATGACCGCGATCGCCGCGGTGGATGCGCAGATCCGCCGGCAGCGCGATGCCGAGAAGGGCGCCAGCGAAAAATAATAGCGGTTGAGATTCTGCCACCGGCAAAACCCCGAAACCCTGCCCGCCAGCGGCACCAGACACACCGCTGCAACGCCCCTCTCCCCCCGGGGCGACAAGGCACTGCTTGCGCGCGACTGGCGCGCGTGCCTTGAAGCGCCCGCGCCGCAAGCGCGGGCCGGGGCGCGGAGCGGGGGGGGGGGGTGAGGGTACGGCTTACCAGCGCTGCTGACGTTGCAGTGAAACCCTACTCCGGCAGCAGTCGCGAATCCGCCGATTGCGTGAGCCAGTGCCTGCATCCTGCAGTCACCTGCCTCCAGACAAGCAGCGCCATCAGCGATGCGAGACCTCCGCTTCAACGCACCGCAGGCTCCGCCGCCAACAATTCGATCTCCGCCAGCTGCAGTTTGGCAGGCGCGCTGAATCGCAACCGATACTCCGCATACGCACCAGGGGAGGCAATGCGAAACGGCCGCGTCTGCAACGGCCAGTCAAACGTTTCCTCATGGCGCTGATCGACGACCTCCCACGCACCACCGGCCGCACGCGCTTCCAAGGTCCATCCACTCGCCGCAATCGCCGCATTGCCGCTAGTCAGGGTGTAGAGGATCGGCGTGCCGCGCGCCATGCCGCTGAACGTCAGCGCCGATGCCGGTGCGACTGAAGCGACCGTCCCCGCATCGTCGTCATGCAGTGCGGCGACATCGCCACCATCGGCCGGCGTGATGCGCGCCGTGTCTCCGAGTACATCGTGCAACGGGGCAGGGCGTTCCCCTGCAGGCGTCAGCGACGGCGGCGCATCGTCCGGCCCGGTGCCCCAGCGCGAGGGTGCCGGCCCCATCACGAAGTCCAGCGTCGCACCCTTGGCGATGTCTGCATGCGGCAACCAGGTCTTGCGCCAGGGCTTGCCGTTGAGCCTGAGCGATTGCACGTACACGTTCTGCGGCGAATTCTGTGGCGCGTTGACCGTCAGCGTCCGGCCACCGGGTAGACGCACGCTGGCATGCTTGAACAGCGGAGAGCCGATCACATAGTCCGGCGTGCCCATGCGCAACGGATACAACCCCATTGCTGCGAACAGATACCACGCCGACATTTCGCCGTTGTCCTCATCGCCGGGATAGCCCTGGCCGATCTCGCTGCCCAGGTACAGGCGCGCCAGGATCTCGCGGGTCAGGCGTTGCGTCTTCCATGGCTGCCCGGCGTACAGATACATCCACGGAATGTGGTGCGCGGTCTGGTTGCTGTGCGCATACATGCCCATGCGCACATCGCGCGCTTCGGTCATCTCGTGAATGGTGGTGCCGTAAGAGCCGGCGAAGCTGGCCTCGGCGGTCTCGGGGGTAGCGAAGAACGTATCCAGTTTGGCTGCCAGGCCCGCGCGCCCTCCATACAGCGCGGCCAGGCCTTGCCCATCGTGCGGTGCGGTGAACGCAAACGTCCAGCCGCTGGATTCGGTGTAATCGTGGCCCCAGACGCGCGGATCGTACCGTGCCGCGTCCACGCGCCAGGTGCCGTCCGGTGTACGGCCCTGGAAGAACCCGATCGCCGGATCGAACAGTGCCGAATAGCCCGCCGCGCGGTGACGAAAATACAAAGCCTCGGTCGCGTAACGCTCGCGCGCCGCGGCTGTTTTCGCCTGCGTGGCCAGCGCATCGGCCATGTTGGCGATACCGAAGTCGTTGAGCGCGCCTTCCATCGACCACGACATGCCTTCGTGCGTGTCGGTATCGGCGTAACCGCGAAAGGTCGAACGCGCCATGCCCTTGCGGCCGACATGCCTGTCGGGCGCCACCACGGTGGCGTTCTTGCGTGCGGCAACATACGCCTCGACCGGATCGAAGCCCTGCACGCCCTTGAGCCAGGCATCGGCGAAGGCCACGTCGGAACTGGTGCCGACCATCAGATCGGCATAGCCGGGCGACGACCAGCGCGCCACCCAGCCGCCCGCGCGCGACTGCTCCAGAAAGCCTTGTACCAGCGCACCGGCATCGTCGGGCGCGAACAAGGCGTACGCCGGCCACGCAGTGCGAAAGGTGTCCCACAATCCGTTATTGACGTAGACCCGGCCATCGCGGATGGGCGCAAAGCTGCGCACCGCGCTGCCATCGATGTTGTCGTCCGACCAGCTGCTCTGGCTGGCGTAACGCCAGTCCGGTGCGCCGGCGCTGCCGACATTCTCATGCCCGGAGTTGGGATACAGGTGCAGTCGGTACAGGTTGGAATACAGCGTGGTCTTCTGATCGGCCGTGGCGTCGGGCACGTCCAGGCGCCCCAGCAACGCATCCCAGGCCTGCTGCGCCCGCGCGGCGACCTGCTCGAACGTTGCCTGGGGCGCGATTTCCAGTGCCAGGTTGTGCCTGGCCTGATCGAGCGAGATCAGCGAAGTGGCAATACGCATCTGCACCTGCCGGCTGCTGCCTGCATCGAACTTGATCCAGCCGGTGGGCCGGCCGGTGTCGCTCAGGCCGCTGGTTTTCCACGGCGTGTCGAAGCTGGCATAGACATACATGCGCGTGGCCCCGGTCGATAGCCCGCTACGCACGTCGGTGTAGCCGCAGAGCGTCTGCGTTGCCGCATCCAGGCGCAGCCCGCCGCGCGCGTCCACGTTGTCGAACACCAGATTGGCATCGCCCTGCGCCGGGAAGCGAAAGCGGAACAGCGCGGCATGGTCGGTCGGTGCGATCTCGGCGTGGATCCCGTTGTCCAACTGCACCGCGTAGCGATAGGGGCGCGCAGTTTCGTTGGCATGCGAAAACGCCAGCGCACGCTGTTTGCGATCGGCTGGCGGCACGCCGGCGGCCAGCGACGGCATCACCTGAAAGGTCTGGCGGTCGCCCATCCACGGGCTGGGCTGGTGGCTGAGCGACAACGCCTGCAGGCGCGGGCGATTGTCCGTGTCGTTATGTTCGTTCCAGCGATACAGCCAGGTCAGCGTGCCCGCATCGGTCACCGGCGTCCAGAAGTTGAAGCCATGCGGCACGGCCGTTGCAGGAAAATTATTGCCGCGCGAGAAGGTGCCATTGGATTGCGTGCCGCGCGTGGTCAGCACCCAATCCGACGGATGCGTTGCCGGCGTCAGCGGTACATCGGCAAGCGCGATATCGTCGATCCAACCGGTACTGGCCGCGCCTGCGGGCGGCGCAACGTCCAGCTCGATCGCACGCACATGGCGCCCACGCAGACCGGGCACCTCGCCCAGCCGCACCGCCTTGCGCGCCCATTGCTGCGGATACAGCGTCTTCGACTCGCCTTGCGCCTGCGCAGCCAGCGCGACGCCATGCTGATCCCGCGCAGCGCTGGCAGACACGCGCGTGCCGTCGTCCAGCAGCAGATCCAGGGACACATAGGTCGACGCCACATGCTCGCCGCCCACACTTTCCGGCAATATCAGCCACGACAGCGTCGTATCGGCACCGATCGGGACATCGGCGGTAAACAGGGTGCGCCGCCCACCAGCGGCATGACTTTGATACCGCAAGGCATGCGCACCGCTGTAGCCGGCGTTGGGCTTGGCCGCATACGGCGCGGCCGGGCCGGTACCGATGGCAATCTGCACATCGCCTGCCGCCGCGCTCACCGGCAACGGTTGCCCGGGCTCGAACGAACTCGAAAACCCGATTGCCGCGCTCACCGACAGCGGCGCAGCGCAGCCCAGGGCGACAACCAGCCGGAGCCACAGCTCACGCGGGTGCAACAGCACAACAGACGAGGTCACGTGGCGATGTCTCCTTGGGTGCGATACCGCAGGGCAGGTCCGGCCGAGTGCTGCGGGCGATCCGGACACGGGGCGCAGGCGCGGGGCGGTGCGCCATGGTCAGGCGATGATAAGCGCGATGTCCGGGTGGGGTGGCCTGGCGCTGCCGGACCGGCAAGGCCGCGGCCCTGCCGGACCTGCCGCATCTCTCGAGGTTGCCGGTGCCCGCGCTGGCGCCGAGACCACCCCCACCCGAACCGGCATCGCCCGCTCAATGGGCCGATCACCGCGCAGGCTGCTAGAATCCGCGCTCTGCCTTTGCCTCTACGATCGTGCCGCCATGAGCCAGACCGCCACCGCGCCCGCCAATGCCGAATCGCGCTACACCGTGCATCGCAGCGATCTGCCGCTGAGCTGCCCGACGCCGCAGATGGCGTTGTGGAACTCGCATCCGCGCGTATACCTGCCGATCGAAGACGAGCCCAACTGCGAAGCCAAGTGCCCGTACTGCGGCGCGCTGTTCGTGCTCGCCGACTGATCCTGGCCGGATGCACCGCCTGACCGTGGTGCAACTGCTGCCGGCGCTGCAGTCCGGCGGCGTCGAGCGCTCCACCCTGGAAATCGCCGCCGCGCTGGTGCGCGCCGGCCACCGCGCGGTGGTGGTGTCGGCCGGCGGTCGCCTGGTCCAGCCGCTGCTGGAGGCGGGCGGCGAACATCTGACCCTGGACATCGGGCGCAAGTCGCTGCTGACCTTGCGCCACGTGATCGGCCTGCGCCGGCTGTTCGCCGAACTGGGCGCCGACATCGTGCATGCGCGTTCGCGCCTGCCAGCCTGGCTGGGCTGGTACGCGTTGCGCGGCATGCCGCCAGCCACGCGGCCGCGCTTTGTCACCACCGTGCACGGGCTCAACTCGCCCAGCCGCTACAGCGCGGTGATGACCTACGGCGAGCGGGTGATCTGCGTGTCGCAGACGGTGCGCGAGTACGTCTGCACGCACTATCCGCAGACCGACAGCGCGCGCTTGCGCACGATACCGCGCGGTGTCGATATCGCGCAGTTTCCGCGTCGCCCGCATCCGGATCGCCGCGCGCGCACCTGGGCACAGGGCATGCTGCCCGGCTTGCCGGCCGATGCACCACTGCTGCTGCTGCCCGGGCGCGGCACCCGCCTGAAGGGGCACACCGACGGTCTGCAACTGCTCGCCGACGTGCGCGCTGCCGGCGTGCCGGCCTGGTTGTGGCTGCCGGGCGCGCGCGAGCCGGGCCGCGAGGCCTATCTGCGCGAGCTGGAAGCCGAGGCCACCAGGCTGGGCGTGGCCGAGGCGGTCGCCTTCACCGAACCCACCGCACGCATCGCCGAGGCCTATGCCGCCAGCGATCTGGTGCTGCAGCTGTCGCGCAAACCCGAGGCCTTCGGCCGCACCGTGGTGGAGGCCTTGTCGGTGGGCCGGCCAGTGCTGGGGTGGGCGCATGGCGGCGTCGGCGAACTGCTGGCCGAGTTGCAACCCGGCGGCGCGGTGCCGGCCTTCGATGCCGCTGCCTTGCGCACCCAGGCGCTTCATTTGCTGCAGCAGGCGCCGACAGCGCCCGCCGTGCTTCCCTACACGTTGCAGGCCATGCAAGCGGCCACCCTGAAGGTCTATGACGAACTCCGCCGCTGAGGCCATCCCCTCCGCGTCCGTGCTGACGCCCGATGCCGGTCGCTGGGCGCCGCTGTGGGTGATCCTGTTCGTGGCGCTGTGGCCCACGCCCGGGCTAGCCGAGACGGTGTTGTCGCTGGGCGCGCTGTTTGCGGCGTATCGCCTGCTGCATGCGCGGTTCCGCGGCGGCACCCGGCTGCTCAGCGGTGCGGCCTGGGCGCTGACCAGCGTGTTGTTCTTCGCGTACTGGTTGCCGCAGATGCTGTCGGCGTTCGATGCGGTGGACGTTGGGCGCGCGCTGCGCAAGGCGGCCACCGATCTGCGCTATCTGCCTTTCATGTGGTTGTGCGCGATCGCGGTGGCCAATGCGCAGCGGCGTCGGCGCACCTTCACCGGCCTGGCGGTGATCGGCGCGGTGTGGACGCTGGATGCGCTGCTGCAGGCCGCGTTCGGCAACAGCCCGTTGTTCTTCGGCCTGGATCAGATCAAGCAGCTGATCAGCGGGCATGGCCTGTGCACGCCGCAGGAGCTGGCCCTGGTCGACCGCCTCAGCGGCGTGCTGGGGCCGTGCAACCTCAAGTTCGGCCAGACCCTGGCCAGCCTGTCGCCCTTCCTGTTGCTGGCGCTGGGCCGGCGCCATGCCTGGGCCTGGGCAGGCGCTGCGGCGGCGGTCGGGGTGGTGTTGGTGCTGGCGGGTTCGCGGGCGTCGTGGATCACCTACGGCGTGATCGTGCTGCTGTCCGGCTGGCAGTTACTGGGTGGCCGTCGTCTGCTGGGAGTGGCGCTGATCGGCGCGCTGCTGGCGGCCGGCGTGGTGGCGGTGGCGCCGCAGGCGCGCGAGCGGATCCAGCGCACCGCCCTGGCCTTCGGCGACGGCGAGCAGGGCGTCGACCAGGCCCTGTCCGGGCGTGCGCAGATCTGGGGCGCGGCGTTGTGCATGATCCGCGCGCATCCGCTCAATGGCGTGGGCGCACGCGGATTTCGGCAGGCCTACCCGGCCTGCAATCCGGCCCCCGCGCAGGCGCCGGCATGGGGCGACGGGCCGGCCTTCCATGCGCACCAGATCGTGCTGGAAATCCTGGCCGAAACCGGGGTGATCGGTTTGCTGCTGTGGCTGGCCGGTGCGGCCCAGGCCTGGCGCGCGTGGCGCTATTCCAGCCTGGCCGCGCGCGCGCAGGCACGCCCGGCAATGATCGCGCTGGTGGCAACCGTGTTCCCGCTCAATACGCATCTGGCGTTCTATTCCAGCTTCTGGGGCGGGCTGAGCCTGATGCTGGCCGGCCTGTATGCCGGTGCCTTGCTCAACGACGACGCAGATCAGCCGCCGCCGCGCTGACTCGCCGCACATCCGTGCGCTGCTGCGGCTGCACGCAGCGCAGGCGTGAGACCCGCCGACATCAGCGATAGAATGCGCTGCGCCCGCCCGGCTGGCGCTTGAAGCGCCGATGGATCCACAGGTACTGGTCCGGCGCCTCGCGCACCATGTCCTCGATCGCCGCATTGACCTGCGCGGTATCGGCGATCACATCGTCGGAGGGGATGTCTGCCAGCGGCGGCGCGATCTTGAGGATGTAGCGGCCACCTTCGCGCCGATGGAAGTACGGCACCACCGCGCAGCCGGTCAGCCGCGCCAACTGGTGGGTGGCGGTGATGGTGGAGGCCGGATGCCCGAAGAACGGCACGAACACGGTGTCCTTGCCGCGCATGTCCTGATCCGGCGCGTACCACAGGAAACCGCCGCGCTTGAGGTGCTTGATGGTGGCGCGCAGATCCTCGTTGGCGAACATGTGCGTGGCATAGCGCAGCCGCCCGCGCTTGACCGCCCACTCGAACACCGGGTTGCGATGCCTGCGGTACATGCCGGCCAGCGGCACGTAATCGCATAGCAGCCGCCCGCACATCTCCAGCGTCATGAAGTGGCCGGACACCAGCAACACGCCGCGCTTTTGTTCCTGCAGACGCTGCAGATGTTCCAGCCCTTCGACCTGCACGCCCGGCCGGATGGCATCGATGCTGCCCCACCAGGCACGCGCGAATTCGAACAGGCCCACGCCCAGCGCATCGAAACTGTCGCGCAACAGCCGCGCCCGCCAGGCATCGTCCTGTTCGGGAAAACACAGCGTGAGGTTGACCTCGGCAGCGCGCCGACGCGTGCCGGCCAGGCGCATCGCGATCCAGCCCACGCCACGGCCGAGCGCGCGCTGCAGCGTCCAGGGCAGGCGTCCGGCGATCACCATGACGGCAAGGGCCAGATACATCGGCCAGTGCCTGGGGTTGCGCAGGGAAGGGCGGACAGCGACGTTGGCGGGTTCGGACATGCGTCAATTCTAAGGGATCATGCGCGCGCGGCAGCGTGCACATGCGCATGCCGCAACGCTCCCGTATCCTGCAGCGATGCGGAAAGACCCGATCGAATGGCTGTTGCGCGGACTGTACTCGGCGCTGTTGTACCTGTTGCTGCCGGTGACGGTGTACCACCTGGTGTGGCGCGGTTTTCGCGTGCGCGAGTACTTCAACCGCTGGAACGAGCGCTATGCCTCCTACACGCATGCCTGCGGTCGCCCGCGCGTATGGGTGCATGCGGTGTCGGTGGGCGAGGTCAATGCCGCCGCGCCGCTGGTCAACGCCTTGCGCGCGCAGCGTCCGGATATCCGCTGGGTCATCACCACCATCACCCCCACCGGCTCCGAGCGCGTGCGCGCGGTCTGGGGCGATGCGGTGGACCACGTGTATCTGCCCTACGACGTGCCCGGCAGCGTCGGCCGGTTCCTGGAGCATTTCCGCCCGCGCCTGGCGTTGATCCTGGAAACCGAACTGTGGCCGAACATGTTGTTCGGCTGCCGCGACCGCAGGATTCCGGTGTACATCCTCAATGCGCGGCTGTCGGCGCGCTCGCTGCGTGGCTATCGCCTGCTGGCGCCGTTGATCAGCCGCGCGCTGCGCAGCGTCACCTGCGTGGCCGCGCAGTCGCACGACGATGCCGAACGCTTCATCACGCTGGGTGCGCGGCCCGACCAGGTGATCGCACTGGGCAATCTCAAATTCGATATCGCCGCGCCTGCGCAGTTGCAGGCGCTGGTCGCGCAGTTCCATACGCATGTGCCGGCAACGCGGCCGGTGTGGATTGCCGCCAGCACGCACGAAGGCGAGGAAGCAGCCGTGGCCGACATCCATGCGCGCCTGCTGCTGCAGTTTCCTGACCTGCTGATGTTATGGGCGCCGCGCCACCCGGAGCGCTTTCCCAAGGTCGAGGCCGTGGCGCGCGAGCGTGGCTGGGCCGTGTCCACGCGCAAGAGCCAGCAATGGCCGCAGGCGCGCGACAAGGTATTCGTCATCGATACGCTGGGTGAGCTGATGAGCTTCTACGCCTGCGCACAGGTCGCCTTCGTCGGCGGCAGTCTGCAGCCGATCGGCGGGCACAATCTGCTCGAACCGGCAGCAGTCGGCACGCCGGCAGTCACCGGCCCACATCTGCACAATTTCTCGGAGATTTCGCGGCGCATGCGCGAGGCTGATGCAGTGGCCATCTGTGACGATGCCGACAGCGTCTACCACGATCTTGCGCGCCTGCTCGGCGACCCTGCCCAGCGCGAGGCGATGGCTGCAGCAGGGCTGGCCTTGGTCGCCAATGGCAAGGGCGCGGTGGCGCGGACGCTGGTGCAGATCGCGCCGGACCTGCCACCGGTGGTGAGCGAGGGCGCGGCGTCCTGAGGATGTCACTGCGCCTGCACTGCAGCGTTGCAGTGCAGGCGCAGTCACGCTAATGCGCGTCATCCAACGACCTTGGAGTGCCAACAGACGTGGCGATCGCGCAGTCGTGTTATCAGCCGCTTTGGGCGTCATCTGGAGAGTCTCAAGCCGTATTGGTCGAGCGTGCGGTGCTCTCGCCGCTCGCGGGACACGCCGTGAATCCGTCCGTGGAGGCTCGGTGGCGGCATCCATGCCGCCGCACGGTCCCGCAACCGGCGAGGACACCGTACCAGAGAGTTAGCCGGTTGCTTTGTTGAAATTGCTTGCAAACCTGCACACCGACCATCACGACTGGTCCTTGCCCGTTCACCGTCGCGGGACCTGACGCGGCATGGAGGCCGCTTAAGAGCTTACAAGGACGTACTTGCAGCGTGTCCCGCGATGGCAGGCGGGCAAGGGCCCTGCAGCCAAGTCGCAGATCAGCTGCGAATGCCGCAGTCATCGCAGGGATCGCACGCAGCCAGGTACGCGCGTGCATCGGACATAAAAAAGGCGGGCCTGCGCCCGCCTTTTTAGTTACCTATCCGACCGCATTACCGCAGCGAGCCACTGCCCTGCAGCTTGGACTCGGCATCCTGCGACAGCAGGCGATTCACGTCCTGCAGGTCGGTGATGTCGAGCTTGCCGATCGCCTGGCCCAGCAGCAGACGGTTCTGCAGGAAGTTGTAGCGCGACTGCGCGTAGTTCAACTGCGCCTGGAACAAGGTGCGCTGGTTCTGCACCACGTCCAGCACGGTGCGCGTACCGACTTCCAGACCCACCTGCGAGGCGTCGTATGCGGCCTGTGCGGAGACCACGGCCAGGCGGCGTGCTTCCACTTCGCTGATGCCGGCGACCACGGTCTGGTAGGCATTGCGCGTGTTGCGATCCAGCGCGCGCTTCTGCTGCTCGTAGGTGTCCTGCTGGATATCGCGCTGCGAGAGTGCCTGACGTACTGCGGACTGCGTTGCGCCGCCGGCAAAGATTGGAATTGACACGCTGATGCCGATCGAGTCGGTATCGATGTCGCGGCCTTGGGTCGTAAACACACCGCTTTCCGCAGCCCCTGTGCCCCAGCTATTGCTGCGTCCCACGCTGCCGGTCAGATTGACTGTGGGCAAATGGCCGGCACGTGCCGCGGTGATGCTGGCCTCGGCCGCGCTCACCTGCAATTGCTGCGCCTTCAACGCCGGGTTGTCTGCGATCGCGGTCGCCACCAACTTGTCGACGTCACTGTAGGCGGCAGGCACCTCGGGGCGAAATTCTTCTGGCAGTGCACGTAGACCAACTACCGGCTGGCCGGTCAACTCGGTGAGTGCCTGGTAATAGTCCTTCAGCGTGTTGCGGGCGTTGATCGTATCTGCACGCGCCTGGTCGTACTGAGCGCGCGCTTCATGCACGTCGGTGATCGGGGCCAGGCCCACTTCCAGGCGTTTGTCGGCGTAGTCGAACTGCTTCTTGGCTGCGGCTTCGTTGGTCTCTGCAGCCGCCAGCGACTCGATGCCCACCAGGACCTGGAAATACGCCGCCGAGGTGCGGGTGATCAGGTCGTTATTGGCAGATGCCAGTGTGAAGTCGGCTGCCCTTGCAACTTCGCGCTGCGCGCGCAGGTTTGAGAACTGCGCCCAATTGAAGATCGTCTGAGAGCCTTGGATTTGGCTGGAGCGCGACGAGGTGGTGATGCGGCCATCTTGGCCTTCGATTTCGCGGTGGGATTTACTGTAGTCGTAAGCACCGTTGAGCTGCGGCAACAACGCCGCACGCGCCTGCACCTGACCTTCCCGATTGACCAGGCGGGTGGACTCGGCCACTGCCAGCTGCGGATCGCCGTTGCGGGCCATTTCGTAGACCTGCAGCAGATCGGTGGCGTTCGCAGCCATCGGAGACAGGGCGGCGGCCAGCGCCAGGACGAGGGATCGGCGGATCATCGGGGAAGCTTCCTTGGGAATCAGAATTGGAATCGGGGCGTCGGTGCGGCGCCCTGGAGATAGGCGAGGTCGGTTTCGAACAACGATTCGATGCGCGGCGCGTTGACGTCGCCACTGACCAGGACCGCTTCCATCACCGGATCGTGACCGCGCACCACGAACAGCCGGCCGTTCGGGCGCAGCCACTGCAGCCATTGCGTCGGCAGCGACTCGACCGCGCCGGTCACACAGATGGCGTCGAAGCGGCGCTCGCTCTGCCAGCCGAACACGTCGGCGGTCTCGATACGCACGTTGCTGCCCAGGCCGCTGCTGTCCAGATTGGCGCGTGCAGCGGCGGCCAGTGCCGGGTCGATCTCCAGGCTCAGCACTTCGCGGGCCAGCGCGGCCAGGCAGGCAGTGGAAAACCCGCTGCCGGTGCCGATTTCCAGCACGTCTTCGCCCGGCTGCAGATCCAGCGCCTGCAGCATGCGGCCTTCCACCACCGGCTTCATCATCTTGTGGCCGGCCGACAGCGGGATTTCCACGTCGACATAGGCCAGGGTCTTGTAGGCCTCGGGCACGAAGGCTTCGCGCGGCAGGCGCGCCAGCACCTCGAGCACGCGCAGGTCCAGCACGTCCCACGGCCGGATCTGCTGTTCGACCATCTTTTCGCGGGCCTGGGAGAAATCGATCGTCATGGTGCGGTTATCCAACGCGGTGGGGCAGGCATTTTACCGGTGCACGGGGCAACTGGCGCATCTAGCATCGCTGCGCGCCGCCAAACGGCGCAGTGCCGGAAGTCATCGCCACCAAAGGCCGGGGGCGGTCAGCGCGGCGCATACGCCCTCAAAAAGAAATCCACGCTGGCCTGCAGGTGTTCGTCCACCTGCGCGCGGGTGGGCTGGCCATGCAGACCGCACATCATCAGCGCATACAGCTCGCCCTTGAGCAGGCAGAAGAACTGCGAGGCGGCACGCGCCACATCGTCGATCTTCAGCTGGCCATCGACCACGCGCGCGGACAGGAAATCGGCCAGCGCCTGCTGGGTTCGCTTGGGGCCGGCGTCCCAGAACATCTCGCGCACATGTACGTCGCCGGTGCCGGGCGCCATCATCATGCGGTGGGTGGCAATGGCCGAGTCGGTGCTGACCATGGCGAAGAAGGCGTCGGCGATTTCGATCAGCTGATCGCGCAGTGCACCCTTGGGGGCGTGGTCGAACAGGTCGTCCGGCATCATGTGCTGGCATTGCGCACGGATCGCCTCGGAAAACAGGCTCTCCTTGTCGCCAAAATGACTGTAGACCGTGAGCTTTGACACGCCCGCCTGCGCGGCGATGCCATCCATGCTGACACCGGCATACCCCTGCTCCATGAACATGGTGCGGGCAGCGCCCAGGATGGCGGCGCGTTTCCCAAGATCCTTGGGCCGTCCGGGGCCGTTGCTCTTGGCCTTGGACTTGAGGGGGGGCGAGCTGGACATGGTGTCAATACTAGACCATCGGGTTCTATATTTATACTCGCCGCCCGCCAAACCCTTTGAAGCGCTCAGGAACGGTCGCGCCACCGCGTTAGCTGCGCACCAGCTTGGTTATGGCCGGTAATTGTTTCAACTGAATGCCTCCCGGTGTCATGGTGCGTCCCATCCTTGTGGGGAATCCACCTAGCGCGCTGAAAAACCCCCGGTGATAGATTGACTAACGGTCTGTCGGCGCATGTCGGCAGCCCCTTTTGCCAGCACAACGAGGGGATGGGAGAGCGTGGACAGGGTCGGGGCGCATGCGCATACAGGCTGCGTCCGCAGCACATGCGTGCGGCGGACCGGGCTGCTGTGGCGATGGGCGTTGCTGGCCTGCATCCTGCTCGGCGTGTGGCCGGCCGGCGCCCAGCCGCCGACCCATACCGCGTATCACACCGTCACGCGCTGGAGCATGGGCGACGGCCTGCCACACAATCTGGTGCATGCGGTGGCGCAGGGCGCCGATGGCCTGATCTGGCTGGGTACCTGGGAAGGCGTGGCGCGCTTCAACGGCCGCGACTTCACCGTGTATGACCGCCAGAACACACCGGGCGTCGAGCTGGGGGGCGTGTTCGTGGTGGTACGGGACAGCACCGGTGGGATGTTGTTCGGCACTGCATTCGACGGGGTCTACCACTACCAGGACGGCCACTGGCAGCAACTGGGCGACGCTTCGGCGCGGCACCTGGCGGTCAGTGCGCTGCTGCGACGCGCCGATGGCGCGCTGTGGGTCGGCACGCCGCAGACGCTGTACCGCATCGAGCCGGATGGGCGGGTGGTGGACGTCGGTCGCCAGGCCGGCCTGCCGCGCGCGCGCATCACCGCGCTGGCGGCCGAGGGCGACGGCGCTTTGTGGGTGGGTACCGAAGTCGGGCTCTATCGTCTGCCCCGCGACGGCAGCGCAGCCGAGGCCTGGGGCAAGGCGCATGGGATGCGCGCCGCACCGGTGCGGCGGCTGGCCAGCGATCGTCAGGGCGGCTTGCTGGTTGCTGGCGACGACGGCGTGTGGTGGTGGAGCCGCGGCGGCGGCCTGCAGCGGTTCCGCCAGGGCCAGCGCGTGGATGCATTGCTGCTGGATCGACGCGGACATCTGTGGATGAGCCTGCCCTCGGGCACGCTGGTGGTCCACAGCGGCGCGGATGCGCCGGACGAACAGATCGCCATTTCCGGAGTGGCCAGCCCGGCGCTGCTGGAAGACGCCGAGGGCCTGATCTGGGTCGGCAGCACGCACGGGCTGTTCCGCATTGCCGAAGGCGCCGCGCACGGCATCACCCACGAAGACGGGCTGGCCTCGGACTATGTGCGCACGGTGCTGCAGACCGGCGACGGCACCGTGTGGGTGGGCAGCGCGGTGGGCCTGGACCGCTGGCGCAATCGTCAGATCAGCCGTGTGTCGGTGGTGCCGAACCAGGGCGGACGCGTGCTGGAGCAGTCGGTGCTGGCCCTGGCCGACGCCGGCGATGGCGGTGTCTGGGCCGGCACCTACAGCCAGGGCGTGGTGCGGCTGGACGCGCAAGGTCGCGTGCTGGCGCGCATCGGTGCGGCCGACGGCCTGCCGTCGCTGTCGGTGCGCGCGGTGTTGCCGGATGGCCAGACGCTATGGATCGGCACCACGGCCGGGCTGGTGCGCTGGCGCGATGGCAAGGCACGCCGCTACACCGCCGCCGACGGCGTACCCGATGGCTCGGTGCAGGTGCTGTATCGCGACACGCTGGGCACCGTGTGGATCGGCACCGATCGCGGCATGACCGCGCTGTCGGCAAACGGCAGCACGCGCGCATGGCTGGGCGAGCAGGATTTTCCCGGGCAGAACGCCTTCGACTTCCTGCGCGATGCCAAGGGCGACCTGTGGATCGCCAGCGATCGTGGCCTGCTGCGCCTGAGTGGTGAGACCTTTCGCGTCTACGACCACCGGGTCGGGCTGCCGCGCGACAAGGTGTTCCGGGTGATCGATGACGGCCGCGGTTACTTCTGGTTGTCGAGCAACCATGGCGTGTTCCGCATCGCGCGCAGCGACTTCGACCAGCTCGATGCCGGTACGCGCGAGCAGTTGAGTGTGGAGGTGGTGGATCGCAGCGACGGCATGCCCGGCAATCAGGGCAACGGCAGCAGCGCGCCGGCCGGCTGGATGACGCAGTCCGGGCAGCTGCTGTTCCCCACCGCTGCGGGTCTGGGCGTGATCGATCCGGCGCGCGTGGGCACCTTGCAAGGCCATCGCGTGCCGATCGTGTTCGAGCGCCTGCTGGTCGACGGTATGGTGCAGCCGCTCAATGGCCTGCATCGCTTCGGTGCGGAGACCCGGCGCATCGCCATCGGCTATGCCGGGTTGAATTTCCGTGGCCCGGACAAGGTGCGCTACCGCTACCGGCTGGAAGGCTTCGACCCGGATTGGGTGGACGCCGACAGCGCCAGCGAGGCGGTCTACACCAATCTGCCGCCGGGCCGTTTCCGCTTCCGCGTCCAGGCGATGTCGCTGCCGGTGGACTGGCGGCAGACCGCGCTGTTGGGCGAATCCAGCCTGGTGATCGCCCTGGCGCCGCCGTGGTGGCGGCGTGGCGAAGTGATCGCCCTGGGCATCCTCGGGCTGGGCAGCCTGATCTACGGGTTTTATCTGTGGCGTACCGCCAGTTATCGCCGCCGGCAGCGCCAGCTCAATACGGTGATCGACGCACGCACACGCGAGCTGAGCGACAAGAATCTCGCGCTGCAGCAGGCCAGCCAGGAACGCGAAGCCCTGATGCGCCAGCTCGAATACCGCGCCAGCCATGACGTGCTGACCGCCTTGCCGAATCGGCGCGAGGCCGAGCGGGTCCTGCAGCAATGGTTCGACGATGCGCACGCCGGTGGCGCCCCGTTGGCGTTGGTGCTGATGGATATCGACCATTTCAAGCACATCAACGACGAATACGGCCACGAGGTCGGCGATGCGGTGCTGTCCGCGATCGGCGAAGCACTCAGTGAACAGGATCGGGCGCAGTGCTTTGCCGCGCGCCACGGTGGCGAGGAGTTTCTGCTCGCGGCAGTGGGTGTGGACGCGGCACAGGCGCGCGCGCTGTTCGAACGCATGCGCCAGCGGCTCGCCGCGATCGCTGTCCAGACGCAGGGCACGACGGTGCGCTGCACCGCCAGCATGGGCATGGCGATGAGCGATGAGGCACCGAGCCGGCGCGAATTGCTGGCGCTGGCAGACCGCCGTCTGTACCACGCCAAGCGGCTGGGGCGTGATCGGTTGGTGGATCAATAAGGCTGCTGCGTTGCCGGCTGCATGGAGCTGCCGCGCTCACTTCTGCAGCTGCTGGTCCGCCTGCGCATGCAACAACGCAACAAACGCCTGCGCGGCGCGCGACAGGGTGCGCCCGCCATGGGTCACGCAGCCCAGCTCGCGCGACAGCGCCACGTCGGGCAGCGGCAGCGCCACGATCTGGTGGTCGATCATGCGCTCCGGCAACACGCTCCACGCAAGGCCCACCGACACCAGCATCTTGATCGTCTCCAGATAATTGGTGGTCATGCGCAGGCTCGGCACCAGGGCGCGCTCGGCGAACAGGCCGGCGACGATGCGATGGGTGAACGTGCCCGGGTCCGGCAGCACCGCCGGATGCGCCACCACATCTTCCAGCGACACCGCGCGCAATGCGGCCAGCGGGTGATCCGGCGCCACCACGAACTGCAGGCGGTCATGCCAGATTGGTTGCGCGCGCAGCGGCGCACGCGTATCCGGTGCCAGCGTGGTGACCGCCAGCTCCACCTCGCCGCGCAGCACCGCGGCATAGGCCAGCTCCGAATCCAGAAACTGGATGTCCAGCGCGGCCTGCGGGTGTTGCGCAGCGAAGCCGCGCAGCAGGGCGGGCAGGCGGTGCAGGCCGACATGATGGCTGGTGGCCAGGCTCAGGCGCCCGCCGACCGCCGCGCCAAGATGCTCCAGCACGCGGCGGGTGTCCTGCAGCTCGGCCAGGATGCGTTGCGCGCGCGGCAGCAAGGCCTGGCCGGCCTCGGTCAGAACCACCTGGCGGCCAAGGCGGTCGAACAGCCGCGCCGACAGTTGCGCTTCCAGCAAGGCGATCCGCTTGCTCACCGCCGGCTGGGTGAGGTGCAAGGCCTCGCCGGCTGCCGAAAAGCTGCCGCTCTCGGCGATCGCCACGAAGGCGCTGAGGCTTGCCAGGTCCATTGCCATTCCCAAATTTCATTTGTTGAATAAACAATATGAATTTGCGTTATCCAAGGCAAGCTCCTAGCATCGAACGCAGCCAGGTGGGTGCTCCCACCATCCGCCAACCGGATCGCCGCAATGACTGCCAAGACGCTGTACGACAAGCTGTGGGACCTGCACGAGGTCACGCGTCGCGACGATGGTTCGTCGCTGATCTACATCGACCGCCACATCCTGCACGAAGTGACCTCGCCGCAAGCGTTCGAAGGCCTGCGCCTGGCCGGGCGCAAGCCGTGGCGCATCGACGCCAACATCGCCACGCCCGACCACAACGTGCCGACCACGCGTGCCGAGCGCCAGGGCGGGCTGGAGTCGATCTCCGACGAAATCTCGCGCCTGCAGGTGCAGACGCTGGACGAGAACTGCGACGACTTCGGCATCCTCGAGTTCAAGATGAACGATGCGCGCCAGGGCATCGTGCATGTGGTGGGCCCGGAGCAGGGCGCCACCCTGCCGGGCATGACCGTGGTCTGCGGCGATTCGCACACCTCCACGCATGGCGCGTTCGGCGCGCTGGCGCACGGCATCGGCACCTCCGAGGTCGAGCATGTGCTGGCCACGCAATGCCTGATCGCCAAGAAGATGAAGAACATGCAGGTGCGCGTGGAAGGCACGCTGCCGTTCGGCGTGACCGCCAAGGACATCGTGCTGGCGGTGATCGGCAGGATCGGCACCGCCGGCGGCAACGGCCATGCACTGGAATTTGCCGGCAGCGCGATCCGCGACCTGTCGATGGAAGGCCGCATGACCATCTGCAACATGTCCATCGAAGCCGGTGCGCGCGTGGGCATGGTGGCGGTGGACGAAAAGACGATTGCCTACGTGCAAGGTCGCCCGTTTGCGCCCAAGGGCGCCGACTGGGAAGCGGCGGTCGCGCTGTGGCGCACGCTGGTCTCCGATGCCGACGCGCACTTCGACACGGTGGTGGAGCTGCGCGCCGAAGACATCAAGCCGCAGGTCAGCTGGGGCACCTCGCCGGAAATGGTGCTGGCGGTGGATCAGCAGGTGCCCGACCCGGCAACCGAACAGGATCCGACCCGGCGCGATTCGATCGAGCGCGCGCTGAAGTACATGGGCTTGCGCGCGAACCAGCCGATCACCGAGATCCGCCTGGACCGCGTGTTCATCGGCTCGTGCACCAACTCGCGCATCGAAGATCTACGCGCGGCCGCTGCGGTTGCGAAGGGCCGCAAGGTCGCCTCCACCATCAAGCAGGCGCTGGTAGTGCCGGGCTCGGGTCTGGTGAAAGCGCAGGCCGAGGCCGAAGGCCTGGACAAAGTATTTCTGGACGCCGGCTTCGAATGGCGCGAGCCGGGTTGCTCGATGTGTCTGGCGATGAACCCGGACAAGCTGGGCAGCGGCGAACACTGCGCCTCCACCTCCAACCGCAATTTCGAAGGCCGCCAGGGCGCCGGCGGCCGCACCCATCTGGTCAGCCCGGCGATGGCCGCAGCGGCGGCGGTCAGCGGGCATTTTGTTGATGTGCGTGCGTTGCAGGGAATCGAGAATCGGGAATAGAGAATCGCAACGTCCGTCCCGTCTCCGCTCTGCCAATTCCCCATTCTCCACTCCCAATTCCCGGCATTCCAATGACCCCTTTCACCCAACACACCGGACTGGTGGCGCCGCTGGATCGCGCCAATGTCGATACCGATCAGATCATTCCCAAGCAATTCCTCAAGTCGATCAAACGCACCGGCTTCGGGCCGAACCTGTTCGACGAATGGCGGTATCTGGACATCGGCGAGCCCGGCCGTGACAACAGCCAGCGCCCGCTCAATCCGGAGTTCGTGCTCAATTTCCCGCGCTATCAGGGCGCCAGCGTGCTGCTGGCACGCGAGAACTTCGGCTGCGGTTCCTCGCGTGAGCACGCGCCGTGGGCGCTGGACGAATACGGCTTCCGCACCGTGATCGCGCCCAGCTTTGCCGACATCTTCTTCAACAACAGCTTCAAGAACGGCCTGCTGCCGATCGTGCTGGCCGAAGCGGAAGTGGACGCCCTGTTCGAGCAATGCCTGGCCACCGAGGGTTACCAACTCACCGTGGATCTGGCCGCACAGCGCGTGCGCCGCCCCGATGGCGTGGAATACAGCTTCGACATCGATGCATTCCGCAAGCACTGCCTGCTCAATGGCCTGGACGACATCGGCCTGACCCTACAGGACGCCGATGCGATCGGTCGCTTCGAGCAAGACCATCGCGCGCGCCAACCGTGGCTGTTCGGCGCGCTGCAGTGAGCGTGGTTGCCAACGCTGACGCCGGTGCGCTGAGCGAGCATGTCGCTGCGCAGTTCGGCCCGCAGGCGCAGGCTTATTTGCACAGCGACGTGCATGCGCAAGGCGCCGAGTTCGCCGAGCTCCGCGCTGGTCTGCAGGGTCATTGCAACGGGCGATTGCTCGACCTGGGCTGCGGTGCCGGGCATGTGAGTTTCCAGTTGGCGCCGCTGATGGCCGAGGTGGTGGCCTACGATCTGTCTGCCGACATGCTCGAGGTCGTGGCGGCCACCGCCGCAGACCGTGGGCTGACCCAAGTGCGCACGATGCAAGGTGCCGCCGAGCGCCTGCCGTTCGAGACCGGCAGCATCGATGCAGTGGTCAGCCGCTACTCGGCGCACCATTGGAGCGACCTGGGACAGGCACTGCGCGAAGTGCGGCGCGTGCTGCGTCCAGGCGGAATTGCGGCCTTTGTTGATGTGGTGGCACCTGGCCTGCCGCTGCTGGATACGCACCTGCAGGCGATCGAGTTGCTGCGCGATACCAGCCATGTGCGTGACTACAGTGTTGCGCAGTGGTTGCAGACGCTAGGCGATGCCGGCTTGCAGGTGCAGCGGCATCATTGCCAACGGTTGCAGCTGGACTATCTGAGCTGGGTGGACCGCATGCGCACGCCGGAGGTGTTGCGCGCGGCTATTCGCGCATTGCAGGGCGCGGCCGTAGACGAAGTGCGCGAATACTTTCAGATTGCGGCCGATGGTTCCTTCAGCACGGATGTGCTGGTGGTATGGGCGGCACGTTGATTTTCAGGGCGCTACGGCGCCAACTTATGAGGATTGCATGAGCAAGCAGATTCTGATTCTTCCTGGCGACGGCATTGGCCCGGAGATCATGGCCGAAGCGGTCAAGGTGCTGACGCGCATCGATGCGCAGCACGGACTAGGTTTCACCCTGGTGTACGACGAACTCGGTGGCGCGGCCTACGACAAGTACGGCAGCCCGCTGGCCGACGAAACGCTGGAGCGCGCACGCGCTGCCGACGCGGTGCTGCTGGGCGCCGTCGGTGGGCCGCAATGGGACACCATCGACCCATCGTTGCGCCCGGAGCGGGGACTGCTCAAGATCCGCTCGCAGCTTGGGTTGTTCGCCAATCTGCGTCCGGCACTGCTGTATCCGCAGTTGGCCGAGGCCTCTACGCTCAAGCCGGAGGTGGTGTCCGGGCTGGATCTGCTGATCCTGCGTGAGCTCACCGGCGGCATTTATTTCGGTCAGCCGCGGGGCACGCGCACGCTGGAAAACGGCGAGCGTCAGGCCTACGACACGCTGCCATATAGCGAAAGCGAGATCCGCCGCATCGCCAAGGCCGGTTTCGAGATGGCACGTTTGCGCGGCAAGAAGCTGTGTTCGGTGGACAAGGCCAATGTGTTGGCATCGAGCCAGCTGTGGCGTGCCGTCGTCGAAGAAGTGGCCAAGGACTATCCGGACATTGCGCTGTCGCACATGTACGTGGACAACGCGGCGATGCAGTTGGTGCGTGCGCCCAAGCAGTTCGACGTGATCGTGACCGACAACATGTTCGGCGACATCCTGTCCGACCAGGCGTCGATGCTCACCGGTTCGATCGGCATGCTGCCTTCGGCCTCACTGGATGCCAACAGCAAGGGCATGTACGAGCCGTGTCATGGCTCGGCACCGGACATCGCAGGCAAGGGTATCGCCAATCCGCTGGCCACCATCCTGTCGGTGGCAATGATGTTGCGCTACACGTTTGCGCAATCTGCTGCAGCTGATGCGATCGAGCAAGCGGTCGGCAAGGTACTCGACCAAGGTCTGCGCACCGCCGACATCTGGTCGGAAGGCACGACCAAGGTTGGCACGGTGGCAATGGGCGATGCAGTGGTGGCCGCGCTGTAACAGCGCTTGCTTCCCGAGGCGTGGTGGCTGTACTGGCGGCTATCGTTCTTCTGACGATAGCCACTTTCGTTTGGATGACCGATTCGTGATCACATCATTCGACCGAGGCGCTGGCATGAAATCGGCGGCTGTCGTGCGCAGGACTGGTCGGCACGCGGGGTCGGTCGGCGGCGCGGCGCCGCATCCGGTGTCGCAACACGCCGTGAATCCATCCATGAAGGCTCGGTGGCGGCATCCATGCCGCCACACGGTCCCGCCCCCGGACGCGGCACCACCCTCCCAGCATTGCTACTGCTGATCGGCAAGCCATCTATCTGCTCACGTCGCCAGGATGGACGCTACGAAAAGGACCTACAGCCCAGCATGCCCTCTGCATTTCTTTCAGCAACCGACAACAACCGGTGGTGCTTGCGCGTGTGCCGGTGTGGGACCTTGAGCGGCATGGATGCTGTGCCAGAGCCTACACGGACGTACTTGCGGCGTGTCCCACACCGGCACGCGTGCAAGCGCCCGCAGCAAACCGAAGCATTCGCGTGGAGCTCCGGATGTCGTGCACAAGATTGGTCGGTAGGCAGCGCGGCGCCGCATCCGGTGTCGGGACACGCCGTGAATCCGTCCCTGGAGGCTCGGTGGCGGCATCCATGCCGCCACACGGTCCCGCCCCCGGAAGCGACACCACGCTTCCACCATTGCTATTGCTGATCGGCAAGCAATGCTTCAAGCACGTGTTGATGCCTGCAGACTTCCTAGCCGATGTAATCGGCAAGCCATCTATCTGCTCACGTCGCCAGGATGGACGCTTCGAAGGACCTCCAGCCCAACATGCCCTCTGCATTTCTTTCCGCAACCGATAGCAATCGGTGGTGCTTGCGCGGGTGCCAGTGTGGGACCTTGAGCGGCATGGATGCCGCGCCAGAGCCTACATGGACGTACTTGCGGCGTGTCCCACGCCGATACACGTGCAAGTGCCCGCAGCAGACCGAAGCATTCGCACAAAACCGGCAGATCTCGTGTGCGAGGTTGTTCTGTGTCGGTACGAGTGCGCGCGCCCGCAGCAACCCGACGCACCTGCAAGAAAGTTGGAACACCAAAACCAAAACGGCCAGCAGATCACACTGCCGGCCGTCAGGTTTGCATCGTCCAGCGAATGAGCGGTGTTACGCCACCGCAGCCGTCTTGCCGGCGACCACGCCGCGCTCGCGCTGACGCAGCAGGCGATTGGCCACATCCAGCCATGCCAGGGCGCTGGCTTCGATGATGTCCTTGCTGGTACCGGTGCCTTCGTATTCCACACCGTCGTGGCGCACGCTCAGGCTGGCTTCGCCGCGCGCGTCTGCGCCGATGCCCACGCTATGCACCTGGTAGCTGTCCAGCTCCAGCTTCACACCGGTGGCCGACGCCAGCGCGCCGAAGAGCGCATCCACCGGGCCGTTGCCTTGGGCGGTTTCGGCCACGCGATTGCCTTCCGGGTCGGACAGCTCCACCAGCGCATTGGCACGGCTGCCGACATCGCTGATGGTCATCGATGCCAGGCGATAGCCTTCCTGCACGGTGGCGTCCTGCATCAAGGCCTGCAGGTCCGCGTCGGTGACCACGCGCTGCTTTTCGCACAATGCCTTGAACTGCTCGAAGACCAGCTTGACCTCTTCTTCCTCCAGCAGGTACCCCAAGGCACGCAGGCGCTGTTCCACCGCCGCGCGGCCGCTGTGGCGGCCCAGCACCATCTGCGAGGACTCCCAGCCCACGTCTTCCGGACGCATGATTTCGTAGGTGCCGCGATGGCGCAGCATGCCGTGCTGGTGGATGCCCGACTCGTGCGCGAACGCATTGCCGCCGACCACCGCCTTGTTGCGCTGCACCGGCATGCCGACCAGGCGCTGCAGCAACTGCGAGGTGGAGACGATGCGTGGGGTGTTGATGTCGGTATCGATGTTGTAGAACGCACCGCGCACCTTCAGTGCCATGGTGATTTCTTCCAGCGCGCAGTTGCCGGCGCGCTCGCCGATACCGTTGATGGTGCACTCGACCTGCCGTGCGCCGCCTTCGATCGCCGCCAGCGAGTTGGCCACCGCCAGGCCCAGATCGTTGTGGCAGTGCGCGCTGAAGATCACGGTATCGGCACCTTCCACGCTGGCGATCAGGCGCGAGAACATGCCGCGGATCTCCTCCGGCGTGGTAAAGCCTACCGTGTCCGGCAGATTGATCGTGGTGGCACCGGCAGCGATCGCTACGCGCGCCACCTCGGCCAGGAAATCCTCTTCGGTGCGGGTGGCGTCTTCGGCGGAGAACTCGATGTCGTCGATATAGCCGCGCGCCAGCGTCACATGCTTGTGCACCGACTCCAGCACCTGCTCGCGGCTCATGCGCAGCTTGTGCTCGCGGTGCAGCGGGCTGGTGGACAGGAAGACATGCAGGCGCGGATTGGCGGCCGCCTCCAGCGCACGTGCAGAGGTTTCGATGTCGGCCTGCAGGCAGCGCGACAGCACCGCCAGTGTGGGGCGACGCAGCTCGCGGCCGATCATCGCGACGGCCTCGCGGTCCGAATGCGAACTGGCCGGGAAACCGGTTTCGATGATGTCCACGCCGAGTTCGTCCAGCGCGCGCGCCATCACCAGCTTTTGCTGGGGCGTCATGCTGCAGCCGGGGGATTGCTCGCCGTCGCGCAGGGTGGTGTCGAAAATTCGGATACGCGGGGTCTGGTTGGATACGGTCGTGTTCACCAGGAAGACTCCTCTACGGCGATGGCGGTGACAGGCGTTGAAGCGACTGCGGATGGGCGGGAAAGAACGGGTGTTTCGGGAAGTGACTTGGCGCTGCGTTCGTTGCGAAGTCGCTCGGTATTGCGACGACGCGGCTTGCGTGGCGGCCGCGGCCGCACCTCGGACAAGAGTGTGGCCAGAACAGTTGCGTCGATATTACCGCCAGAGACCACCGCACACTTGCGTTTCCCTGAAACGCGGCGGCCGGCGGCCAAGGCCAACGCGCCAGCGCCCTCGGCGATGACGTGTTCTTCCAGGGCCAGGCGCACCAGCGTTTCGCGTAATTCGGCCTCGCGCACGATCACCACATCGTCGAGCAGGCTCGAGCACAGGCGGCGGGTCAGAAAGCCGGGAATCTTGACCTTCACGCCGTCGGCCAGCGTGGGGACGGGAGTGATTTCGCGCAGATCGCCGCGCACGGCGCGCGCCATCGAATCGACGCCTTCCACCTGCGCGCCGACGATGCGCACGCCTTGCGATTTCAGCGCCAGCGCCACCCCGGAGGCCAGCCCGCCGCCGCCGATCGGCACGATCACCACGTCCGGCGCATGCGCGGCCAGCTCGATGCCGACCGTGCCTTGCCCGGCGATCACATCCGGGTCGTCAAAGGCGGACAGAAAACGGTAGCCGTTCTGGTCGGCCAGCTCGCGCGCGAACGCAAACGCCTCGTCGTAGCTGTTGCCATGCTGGCGGACGGTGGCGCCCCAGTGCGCGACGCCGGCGATCTTGGTCTGCGGCGCGCCGTAGGGCATCACCGTGATGGCCTGCACGCCCAGCCGGTACGCCGACCACGCCACGCCTTGCGCATGATTGCCGGCCGAGGCGCAGATCACCGGGCGCTCGTCGCCGCGTTCCAGCCCCGCCAGCAAGGCATTCAATGCACCGCGCACCTTGTAGGAGCCGGTGCGCTGCAGATTTTCCAGCTTCAACCACACACCGAAGCGCTCAGCGTAATGCAGCGGCGTGGGCGACAGATACTTGCGCAGGCGGGCCTGCGCGGCCAGGACGTCGGCCACGCTGACCGCCACGTCGCCTACGTCTGGCTCCTGCGGGGAGGGGCGGCCGGAATCAGGCATTGCGGCACGCGCACGGCCGATCCGGGAGAAGACACCTCCGGACAGCAGTTTCATGCTCGCGCGAGGTCCGGGCGTTCACGCCGCGACCTCGACCGAGTCCAGCGCGGTGATCACCACCGATTCGCAGTCGTACACCTTCTCCAACTGCAGGCGCAGCGTCTCCGGCGGGCGGGTGCTGTCCACGTCCAGTTGCAGATGCCAGCGGCCGGCATCGTCCGGGGCGCTGGCGCCCTGGATGGCGCAGGGGCGGAAGCCGCGTCGCTCGGTCATGCCGAGCACGCGCACCAATGCGCCTTCGGCCGGCTTCAGCACCAGATCAAGCCGGTAACGCATGCGATGTCTCCTTGGCCGCGTGTGCGGGATTGCTGTCCAGCATGGTGCTGTTGGCGTTGTTGGGCGGCACCAGCGGCCACACGTTGGCACGTGCGTCGATGGCCACATGCAGCAGGCCGGGGCCGGGTTGCGCCAGCAGTTCGGCCAGCGCGGCATCGACATCGCCGCGCGCGATGATGCGCTTGGCCGGGATGCCGAAGACCTGCGCCAGGGCAGCAAAATCCGGGTTGTCGGACAGATCGATTTCGCTGTAACGCTCGGCAAAGAACAGTTCCTGCCACTGCCGCACCATGCCCAGCGAGCTGTTGTCCAGCAGCACGATTTTGACCGGCAGCTTGCAGCGCGCGATCGTCACCAGCTCCTGCACGTTCATCATGAAACTGCCGTCGCCGGAGACCAGCACCACGGTGCGGTCGGGGCAGGCGAACTGCGCGCCCATCGCCGCCGGCAGGCCGAAGCCCATCGTGCCGAGCGCGCCGCTGGTGAGGTGATTGCGCGGATCGTTGAAGCGGCAATGCTGGGCCACCCACATCTGATGCTGACCCACGTCGCAAGCGATGATGGTGTCGGCCGGGGCCACTTCGCTCAGGCGCTTGAGCAGCGCCGGCGCGTAGATATCGGTGCCGGGCGCGTCGTAACGCGCGCCGAATTTTTCGCGGTTGGCAAAGCAGCGTGTACGCCATGCCTGGCAATTGCCACGTGCTGCGCTCAATGCCTTCAGACTGACCGCTACATCGCCGGGCACGGCGATGTCGGCCGTACGCAGCTTGGAGATTTCATACGCATCGGCATCCAGATGGATGACGCGCGCAAATGGTGCGAATTCGCTCAACTTGCCGGTGGCACGGTCGTCAAAGCGCGCACCG
This sequence comes from Xanthomonas arboricola pv. juglandis, assembly GCF_001013475.1. GTDB lineage: Bacteria > Pseudomonadota > Gammaproteobacteria > Xanthomonadales > Xanthomonadaceae > Xanthomonas > Xanthomonas arboricola. Next base: position 62,852 of record NZ_JZEF01000003.1, read on the forward strand.
ACCACCACCAACAGATCGCATTCCTGGATCGCCATATTGGCCGCACGGGTGCCGTGCATGCCCAGCATGCCCAGATAATCCGGATGCGCATGCGGCAACGCGCCCAGGCCGCGCAAGGTCAGCGCGGTGGGAATGCCGGTGGCTTCGACAAAGCGCCGAAACGCCTCCACCGCACCGGCCAGGGCGATGCCGCCACCGCCGTACACCACCGGGCGTTCGGCACTGGCGATGGCCGCCAGCGCTTCGGCCAATTTTGCATCTTCCGGAGCCGGAGGTGGCAACACTGCCGCCGGCACATGATCGGGCAGGTGCGAGGCATCGGCGATCTGCACGTCCTTGGGCAGGTCGATCAGCACCGGCCCGGGACGTCCCTCGCGCGCAATGCGGAACGCTTCACGCACCATCTCCGGAAGATCCTCCACACGCCGCACCAGAAAACTGTGCTTGACGATCGGCATGGTCATGCCGAACACGTCCAGTTCCTGGAACGCATCGGTGCCCAGCAGGGGCGTGGCGACCTGGCCGGTCAGGCACACCATCGGGACCGAATCGAGCATCGCATCGGCGATGCCGGTGACCAGATTGGACGCGCCCGGGCCAGAGGTGGCCACGCACACGCCGACCCGGCCGCTGGCACGGGCGTAGCCGTTGGCGGCGAGGGCGGCGCCCTGTTCGTGACGGACCAGGATGTGCTTGAGCCTGGAATCCACCAGGGCGTCGTAGAACGGCATGATGGTGCCGCCCGGATAACCGAACAGCGTTTCCACGCCCTCGGCTTCCAGGGCCTGCGTCAGCCAGCGCGCGCCGTTGCGGGGCGTGCTGTGTGCGGAGGTGTTCATGCGTTGCGGACCTTCGGTGTTAGCGGTGGGGGTGCGGCGGCATTACGCCGCTTGTTGATTCGCAGGTGTGGCGGCGGCTTGCTGCTGCCCGTTGAGCCACACCATCTTGGCGCGCAGCTTCTTGCCCACTTCCTCGATCGGGTGCTCCAGATCGGCCTGCTTGAACTTGTTGTAGTTCGGCAGGCCGGCTTCGTATTCGGCCACCCAGTTCTTGGTGAAGGTGCCGTTCTGGATATCGGTCAGCACGTCCTTCATGCGCGCCTTGGTGCTGGCGTCGATCACGCGCGGGCCGCTGACATAGTCGCCGTATTGCGCGGTTTCCGACACGAATTCCAGCATGCGGGTGATGCCGCCTTCGTAAAACAGGTCCACGATCAACTTCAGTTCGTGCAGCACTTCGTAGTACGCGATCTCCGGCTGGTAGCCGGCTTCCACCAGCACTTCGAAACCGGCCTGCACCAGCGACGAGGCGCCGCCGCACAGCACGGCCTGCTCGCCGAACAGGTCGGTTTCGGTTTCTTCCTTGAAGGTGGTCTTGATGATGTTGGCGCGCGCGCCGCCCAGGCCGCCGGCATAGGTCAGCGCGAACTGCTCGGCCTTGCCGCTGGTGTCCTGGTAGACCGCATAGATGCACGGCACGCCGCGGCCGATCTCATATTCGCGACGCACCAGCGCGCCCGGACCCTTCGGCGCGACCAGCACCACATCCAGGTCGGCGCGCGGGGTGATCATGTCGAAATGCACGTTCAGGCCATGCGCGAACAGCAGGCAGGCGCCTTGCTTCATGTTCGGGGCGATGACTTCCTCGTAGAGCTTCTTCTGCACCATGTCCGGGGTCAGGATCGCGACCAGGTCGGCACTCTTGACCGCCTCGGCCGGCGCCACCACGGTGAAGCCATCGGCCTGGGCCTTGGATTCGGTCGGGCCACCGGCACGCAGGCCGACGGTGACGTCGAAGCCGGAATCGCGCAGGTTCAGCGCATGCGCGCGGCCCTGGCTGCCGTAGCCGATGATCGCGATTTTCGGTTGGGTGTCGTTGCTCATGGAGTAGTCCTTGCGGGGTTGGCAGTAAGAAAAGGATCAGCCGGCAGCGTCAGGGGCTGGCCGGCCGAGCAAAGCGGGGATGGACGACGGCACCGGCCATGCAGGCACTGCACCAGCGCAGTGGTCGGCGCGGGTAGGGCAACTGGTGGCGATGTCGGTGATGTCGTTCATGTCATTCGAAACTTTTGGTGGTCCCTGAAACGCGAAACCCCGCGCCGTTGCCGGTGCGGGGTCTGATCGAAGCCTTGTGTGTCTGTTGCCTACACGAAGTCCCGTCCCGCACCGGTTGGCGAGGTAATAAGTACGAGCACGAGAAGCGACGCTGCCGACGCGCCGATGGGCGCGGACACTGGGGCGTTCGAGGTGGTGTGGCGGTGCGACATGTGACTGAGATAACCATCGCTGCAGGTGGGGTGTCAACCCTTGCGCATGAAACGGCCGCATCAATCGGCGCTGTGTCGCGCGAAACCGCGTGGCAGCAGTATGGTTGCTGTTGAAACCGCATCGCTGCAGACCGGTAACGGGCGATGCGAGTCACTAAATGCGCGGCATTTGTGCTGGCAGACAGTGCTCACCGAGCGAGGCGGCCCGACCCGCTGGTATGGTTGGCCACTCACCTGTGGTGTCCGGGGATCTTCTGTCATGCGTCGCGTACCTGTGTTGTTGATGTCTGCCTTGGCGCTGCTCGCGCCGCCCCTCAGTGCTGCCGACCGGATCACCGGGCAGCCGTTCGCCACCCGCTCGGAAGTCATCGCCCCGCATGCGATGGCGGCGACCTCGCAGCCGTTGGCCACCCAGATCGCGCTGGATGTGATGAAGGACGGCGGGTCGGCGGTGGATGCGGCGATTGCCGCCAATGCCGCGCTGGGCCTGATGGAGCCCACCGGCAACGGCGTCGGCGGGGATCTGTTTGCGATCGTCTGGGACCCCAAGACCAGCAAGCTTTACGGCTACAACGGCTCGGGCCGCTCGCCCAGATCGCTGACCCTGGCCGAGTTCCAGCGCCGTGGGCTGAAGGACATACCGCCGACCGGCCCGTTGCCGGTCTCGGTGCCGGGCGCGGTGGATGGCTGGTTCGCGCTGCACGAGCGCTTCGGGCGCAAGCCGATGGCGCAGAACCTGGCCCCGGCGATCCGCTACGCCCGCGAGGGCCATCCGGTGGCCGAGACCATCGCCTATTACTGGGACCGTTCGGTGCCGCGGCTGTCGCAGTACCCCGGCTTCAAGGAGCAGTTCACCATCGACGGCCATGCCCCGCGCAAGGGCGAGCTGTGGAAGAACCCGAACCTGGCCAACACCTTGCAGCAGATCGCCGACGGCGGCCGCGATGCCTTCTACAAGGGCGACATCGCCCGCACCATCGGCGCCTATTTCAAGGCCAATGGCGGCTACCTGAGTTACCAGGATCTGGCCAGCCACACCGGCGAGTGGGTGGAGCCGGTGTCCACCAACTACCGTGGTTATGACGTCTGGGAGTTGCCGCCCAACAGCCAGGGCATCGCCGCGTTGCAGATGCTCAATATCCTGGAGGGCTACGATTTCTCCAAGATTCCGTACGGCTCGGCCGAGCATGTGCACCTGTTCACCGAAGCCAAGAAGCTGGCCTTCGCCGACCGCGCGCGCTTCTATGCCGACCCCGCCTTCCAGCCGGCGCCGCTGGCCAGGCTGATTTCCAAGGACTACGCCGCGCAGCGTCGCGCGCTGATCTCCATGGACAAGGCGCTCAAGGAAGTACAGCCGGGCACGCCAAAGCAGCTGGAAGAAGGCGACACCATCTACATGACCGTCGCCGATGCCGACGGCATGATGGTGTCGTTGATCCAGTCCAATTACCGCGGCATGGGCAGCGGCATGGCCCCGCCCGGGCTGGGCTTCATCCTGCAGGACCGCGGCGAGATGTTCGTGCTGAAAAAGGATCACCCCAATGGCTACGCGCCGGGCAAGCGGCCGTTCCAGACCATCATTCCCGCCTTCGTCACCAAGGACGGCAAGCCGTGGCTGAGCTTCGGGGTGATGGGCGGGGCGATGCAGCCGCAGGGGCACGTGCAGATCGTGATGAACCTGGTGGACTTCCATATGAATCTGCAGGAAGCCGGCGACGCGCCGCGCATCCAGCATGAAGGCTCCACCGAGCCGACCGGCCAGGCCACCGCGATGAGCGATGGTGGCGAGGTCAACCTGGAAACCGGCTTCTCCTACGACACCATCCGCGCACTGATGCGCAAAGGCCACCGGGTGATCTTTGCCGATGGCCCGTATGGCGGATACCAGGCGATCGCGCGCGATCCGGCCAGCGGGGTGTATTACGGGGCCTCGGAAAGCCGCAAGGACGGGCAGGCCGCCGGCTACTGAGCAAGCGCCTGCGGTGCGGGGCACCGCTCAATTCCAGCTGCAGCGCGCCGTTAATGATCATGATGGATTAGGAATTCCCATGAGCTCGATGCAACAGCCCGATCCGCCGTCGCAAACGCATGCGGCGCTGCTCCCCGATGCACCGGTCGCGCTGTTGCGGCTATCGGCCGAGGCCTGCGTGGTGGCCTGCAATCGCGCGGGCCTGGACGTCCTGGGAAAGACCGCTGGCGAGCTGCAGGGCGCGCCGGCGTCGGTGTTGTGGGGATTGGGCGCAGCCGATCTGGTCGGCGAAGACGGCGTCTGGGCGGCCCCCGGCGACGACCCGGCTCGGCGCGTGCGCTATGTGCGCGACCGCGAGCACGGTGGCTGGATGCTGTCGCTGCCGCATGTGGAAACCGCGATCCTGCTGCGCGAAGCCACCCGCCTGGCCGAAGACAGCCGGCCGGTGCCGATCTCGCCGCTGCTGCAGCCGTTGGTGGCGCGCCTGCAGGCCGAGCACGAAGACCGCACCGTGCTGGAGCGCACCGCCCAGGCGCTGGCCGGCTGCGAGCTGGAACTGCTGCTGCCGCCCGGTCTGGCGGAGACCGACATGGGGCGCCGGCTGCAGGCCGGCTTCGGCAATCTGGCCGAGGCGATCCGCCAGGCAGTGGCGTTGTCGGTGCAGATCGCCGCCGAAGTGCCGCCGCTGGTGGCCGAGAACGACGAGATGGTGCGTCAGTCGCAGGCGCAGACCGAAGCACTGGATGGCGCCCGCACGGCGGTGGAGCGCCTTGCTTCGAGCCTGCACGACGTCAATGCCGATCTGGCACAAGTGATCGCGCTGGCCGCCAGTGCCGACGACAGCGCACGTCAGGGCGTTGCCGCCGCGCACGCGCTGGGCCAGGCGATGCACGAAGTGGAACGCCGCGCCGCGCGTGCCGGCGAGGTCATCGAAGTCATCGACTCGGTGGCGTTCCAGACCAATATCCTGTCGATCAACGCCAGCATTGAAGCTGCGCATGCCGGCGATGCCGGGCGCGGGTTTGCGGTGGTCGCCACCGAGATCCGCCGCCTGGCCGAACGCGCGGCAGCGGCAGCGCGCGACGTGCGCGCGATCCTGGCCGAAACCAGCGCCGCGGTGGGCGAGGGCGCAGCCTCCGCGCGCGGCACCGAAGCGGTGCTCGACGGCATCACCCGTGTGCTCGGCCAGGCCAGCAGCGCGATGACCACGGTGGCCGGGCGGATCCAGGCGCAGGACGGCGAGATTCGCGGCATCGAAAGCGCCGTCGATGGCGTGGTGGCGCTGGGGCGCAGCAACCTGCAGCACGCCGCGCATGTGGCCGAACGCAGCGAGGCGCTGGAGCGCGGTACCGAGACGCTGCGCGACTGCGTGGGCCTGTTCCGTCTGCCGGCCGACCCGCTGACAGTGCCCCGGCACGCGCGCGTCAAGGAACTCGCGGTGGCGACCGCCGCTCGTATCGGCACTGCCCTGGCGCAGGCCATCGCACGCGGCCAGATCGACGAAGCGGCGCTGTTCGCCCGCACCTATACACCGATTGCCGGCGTGGAGCCGGCCAAGTTCAGCACCGACTTCGATGTACTTTGCGACGAGGTGTTACCCGCCCTGCAGGAGCCACTGCTGGATGCGCATCCGTGGATCGTGTTCGCCATCTGCGCCAACCCCGACGGCTATGTGCCCACGCACAATCTGCGCTTCACCCAGCCGCTGACCGGCGATCCCAAGCGCGATCTGGTCGGCAACCGCACCAAGCGCAAGTTCACCGACCGCGTCGGCCGCAGCGTGGGCGCGCACACCGACCCGTATCGCCTGCAGGTCTACCGCCGCGACACGGGCCAGATCATGTTCGACCTGTCGGCCCCGATCTTTGTGGGCCGCAAGCACTGGGGCGGTTTGCGGGTGGGCTACACGCTGGACTAGCTTGCGTGGTTATTGCGGCGCGGCAGATACGGTACCGGGTGTCGTTGCCGCGGTGTTGCCACCCAACTGCTCGGCAAGAAAGCGTTCGAGGGTGCGATAGAAGGTGACCTGGTTGGCCTCCTTGTAGAAGCCGTGGCCTTCCTTGGGAACGGCCATCCACTGCGGCGCGTTGCCGCTGCGTGTCAATGCCGCGCGCAGGCTCTTTGCCTGTGCAAACGGGGCGCGTTCGTCCTCTTCACCGTGCACGAGCAGCACCGGCACCTTGATGCGCTCGGCCAACATCACCGGGGAGTGTGCGGCCAGTTCGGCGGCATCACGGCCGATGGCGCGCTCCAGATAATTCAGGCCGTACTCGCTGCGATTGATGTCGCCCTTGCTGTACATCATCTGCAGATCGTAGATGCCGGCCACGCCGACCGCGCAGCGGAACAACTCCGGCGCCTTGACCTGCACCATCATGGCGGCATACGCGCCGAAACTGGCGCCATAGCTGCAGATGCGCGTCTGGTCGGCCAGTCCCTGGCCCACCGCCCAGCGTACGCCGTCGATCAGATCGTCCTGGATGCGTTCGCCCCACTGGCGATACCCGGCGCGCTCGAACCGGTTGCCACGACCCAGGCCGCCGCGGTAGTTGACCTGCAGCACCAGATACCCGCGGCTGGCCAGGAACTGGGCGTCGGTATCGAAGGCCCAGCCATCGCCATCGGCATGCGGGCCGCCGTGCGGCAGCAGGACCATCGGCAAGCGCACCCCGCTTGCGGCATTGCCGGGAACGGTGAGCACGCCGTCCAGGGTCAAGCCGTCGCTTGCTTGAAAGGTCACCATGCGCCGCTCGCTCATCTGCGCCGCCTGCAATGCATTGCGTGCCTTGATGACGAGTTTGAGCGTATTGCTCGGCCGGTCGAAGATGTACCAGGCTCCGGCATCGCGGTCGCTGTAGGCCCTCAGCAGCAGGCCATTGCCGTCCTCGGTGAAATTGATGAAGTCCACGTACTGGCCGGCCAGGGTCTGGCTCAGGCTCCGGTGCAGTTGCGTTTCGGCGGTGTCCTGCTCGAAATAGCGCAGTGTCGGCCGCCCTGGCCCCAGCCGTGCAGCAAACGGCGTTTGCGGCGCCGGACTCCATTGCAGGTCATCCACGCTGTAGAACGGGTCCGACGCAAGCACGCTGCGCTGCTGGCCATCCGGATCGGTGGCCACCAGGACTGCAGGGCCACCCGCGTCGCTGTACCAGCCATAGAGGCGGCCCGGCTGTCGCGCGAATGCGATCGGTCGCCAGCTGGCCTGGACCTGGGTCATCGGCGACCAGCCATTGCCCGAGCGGCGGAACAGCAACGGGTTATCGTTGTTGTCGGTGCCGTACGCGTAGTGCGCCACGCCATCGTGGTCGAGCACGAACCGCAGATCGGGGACGTCGATGTCGGCCATCAGCCGATGGGTGGTGGTGTTGGCGTCGACGTCGTAGAGCATCGAGTGGCGTGAGTCCAGCGACAGACGCCGCATGTAGAAGTGCCCGTTGCGGCGACTCGGCAGGCCCTCGATATAGCCGAATCCGCGCTCCAGACCGGCATTGCGGGTGCTTTGCAGGTAGCCATACACATAGCGCTGATTGCTACCATCCAGGTCGGTGGCAATGATCTCGCCCATCGGCATGGGCTCTTCCAGCGAGCCGAGTTTGCGCCCCTTGCCGATCACCAGCCGGCGGTCGCTGACCCAGGCAATGCGCACCGGCAATTCATAGCGCGGCAAGCGCAGCATGGTGGTGGATTGCATGCCGGCGATGCGGTAGACCACCAGCGCGTAGTTGCCATCGCCCAGATCCGCGCTGACCGCCAAATGCTTTCCATCGGGTGACATCGCCGGCGAGGAGATCGGACCGGATTCGACGAACGCCTCGACAGGCGGCGGGGAGGCGGCCTGCGCGGTCCCTGCAAACAACCCCATCAGCAGCATTGCTGCCCAGCCAAACCCGTGCATCCCCTGCATCTGCGTCGTCCATTCCCTGTTTCACGGAACGATAACGAACCGGCAATGGCTGTGGCAAGTAGGTCACAAAAAAAGCCGCCGAAGATCGGCGGCAGGGAGAGAGAGCGGGTTTCTTGTTGTAGTGACTGCAGGCTAGCGGGGTGATGTGCCGTGGAAATGTCCCTGCATGGCGCCGCTGGCGTGCTGCGTGCCAGGCGGCCGCCTGCGTGTCAGCCCTGGCACATGCACAACGACCTCCCGAGGGAGGCCGTTGTGACAACCGGCGTATCCAGCCAGCGGGCCCGGCGGCCCAAGGGCGCGCGATCAGAAGCGCTGGGTGTACTGCAGGTAGCTGTAGCGTCCCGGGATGGCATAGGCCGAATCGAACGAATTGGCAGAGGCGCTGAGCGCCACCGGCGGGTCGCGGTCGAAGACGTTGTTCAAACCCACGCGCACGGTTGCATTCCACGGCAGCTGGTAAGACACCTGCAGGTCGTTGAACGCAGTTGCCGCGACGTGGCGATAGTTGCCGGCGTCGTCCAGTTCCGAGTCGTAGTCCTTCATGCCCGAGTAGTAACGCACGGCCCAGTTGGCGGCCAGGTTGCCGTAGCTCCAGTCCAGGGTTAGCGTGCCGCGCGTGCGCCAGTTCGGGTTATCGGTGTGGTAGATGCCGTTGTAGCTTTCCCAGGCCGAATTGTCGTCCTGCTTCTGCTCGTTGACCGCCACGTAGGTCGAATCCAGCGTCAGCATGAACTGGCCGATCGCGGTCTGCGGCAGCTTGTAGCGCGCGGTGAAATCGTAGCCCTGCATGCGTTGCTCGCCGACGTTCACCGGCTGGATCACCAGGCCGGTGATGGCGCCGGTGGCATCGCGGGTGACCAGGTCGCAGAACGCCGAGACATTGAACTGATAACACTGCGACAGGATCTGGTTGGCGCTGAATTCGGTGATGGCGTCGGTGATCCTGATCTTCCACCAGTCCAGCGACACATCCAGGCCTTGCACCGAGGCGGGGCTGTAGACGAAACCGAGCGTAGCGTTCTTGGATTTTTCCGGCTGCAGGTTGGCGTTGCTGGTGTAGGTGAACGGATAGATGGTCTGGCCGGAGTTGCCGCTGGCGCTGTTGTACTCGGCCACGTAATTGGCCGGTACGCCGCCGGCCGCGCACGCGGCAGCAGTCGCGCCGGTGTAGGAGGTGCTGTTGGTCGAGCAGGGATCGGAATAGGTATCGAAGCTGTCCGATGCGCCCAGGTACAGGTTTTCGATCGATGGCGCGCGGAAGCCGGTAGCGTAGTTGCCACGGATCAACAGGTCGGCGACCGGTTTCCACTTGAAGCCGAATTTGCTGTTGGTGGTGCTGCCGAAGGTGTTGTAGTCCGAGTAACGCACGGCTGCGCTCAATTCCAGCAATTGCGCACCGGCCACATCCTTCAGCAGCGGAATCGCCACTTCGGTGTAGTAGTCGTTGAGCGTGTACGAGCCGGAGGTGGGCGTAAACGAATTGCCCGAGGTGTAACCGGCCGAAATCAACGCATCCGGCGAGGAAAAGCCGCTTTCCTCGCGATGCTCGACACCGGCGGCAAAGCTCATCCAGCCGGCGGGAAGCTCGAACAGATCGCCGGTGAGGTTGGCAGTGAAACTGCTGTTCTTGTACTGATAGGTGTTGTGCGCGGTGAACAGGATGTAGTCCAGCATCTCCTGGGTCACGCCACCGGCCGGCGACAAAGGATTGAACGGCACGCAGCCGGCAATGACGGCGCCGCCGCTGTCCAGGCACGACAGGGTGCCATTGACGATGCCAGATGCACCGAGCGCGTTGCCCAGGTTGAGCAGGTTGACATCGCCGTACTGGGTTTCGGTCTGGTCGGTCTGATTGTGCGCAAAGCCCACATCCCAACTGAACTGCCTGTCCGCAAACTGGAAGTCGCCTTCCAGCCCGGTATACACGTGCGAGGTCTTGACGTCCTGCTGGTAGGTGCGCGCGAATTCGGTCAACCGGTGCGACCAGCCCACGTCGCGCCCGTCGCCGCCGTAGGCGCTGTTGTACGGGCTGTAGTAGCTGTCGCCGCTCATCAGAATGCCGGTGTTGACCGAGGCCAGCGGAAAGCCGGCCAGCTGCTGTGACGATTGGCGGCGGTTGTAGAGCCCATCGAACTTGAAGCGCACGTTGTCGGTAAGTGCGTAGTTGCCTTGCACGTACAAGGCATCGCGCTTCTGCGGCGTGACCAGGTAATTGTCCTTGGCGTAGTTGTAGCCGTAATCGGAGGTATTGAAGGCGGTGTACTGGTCCAGACCGTAGCGCGGATAATTGCTGTCGCCGCTGGCCGTTGCGCTGCCGGGCAACACGGTCCAGGCACCGCTGTTGCCACCTGCACGCAGACGGCCACTTGCCGAGTAGCTGCTGTATGCCGACGACCCTGCGCCATACACCGGCTCGGCCGAGATCTCGCGGTCGCCTGCCATCACCGCATCTTCCTTGACGCTGGACAGCCCGATCACCAGATTGCCGCGCTCGCTGGTGGCGCCCACGGTGGCGTCGAACGAGGTGCGCTGACCGTCGCCCTGGCCGTACTGACCGACGTAGGCATTGACTTCGGCACCATCGAAATCGCTGCGGGTGATGATGTTGACCACACCGGCGATGGCATCGGAGCCGTAGATCGACGAGGCGCCGTCCTTGAGCACTTCCACGCGCTCCACGATGGCCGACGGAATGGTGTTGAGATCCACCGAGCCGGACAGGCCCGATACCCAGCGCCGTCCGTTGACCAGCACCAAGGTGCGCGAGGCACCCAGGTTGCGCAGGCTCACGGTGGCCGAGCCGTCGCCGCCGTTGTTGACGGTGGAGTTCATCGTGGCGCCATTGGAGGGGATGCGCTTGAGCACGTCGGCCACCGAGGTCAGGCCCTGCTTTTCGATGTCCTGGCGCGTGAGCACCAGCACCGGTTGCGAATTTTCCACATCGACCGAGCGGATGCGCGAGCCGGTGACTTCGATCTTGTCCAGATTGGTCGGACTCTTGTCGGTCTGTTCCTGGGCAACGGCACTGGTGGTGATGCACAGGCCGATGGCGATCGCGAGCGAGCCCCGACGCATGGTCGGGTGGAGCGTGGACATAGTCATGTGTACGGCGATTCCCGATAGAGGAGGAACGACAGCGCGATCCCCGTTGGATGGCACCTGCACGCGTGTGTTCATCGACACGACACGCAGGCTTAGCGGGAATTTAACGAGCGGGTGTCGCCACCGTTTTTCGCCAATCGGCGCGTTGTTGCGGCGCGGCGCGCGCTGTGCGTGGACGCGCCATGCAATGCCGGTGCGCCGCTGCGCGTGTGCGGTGCCGACCTGTGATGCCAGGCGCGGACACATGTCGCTGTCGAGCGCGACAACACTGCTGTGCTCACCGCGGGCGGACGTGGGCCCACCCGAAGCGACGGGCGTCACCGTGCACCTCGGTGCGAAGCGTGTTGCTGGCAGCCGCGACATTTTTTAGCCGCGCACGGTGCGATGTGGTTTAATCGCGGCCGAAGTGGGGGTACCGCAGTACGCTGCGGTTGAGATAGTCCCTTCGAACCTGATCCGGCTGATACCGGCGTAGGGAAGCTTCGTTAGATGCGATGGTCCGTGCCTGCACGGGTGCATCGCCATTGAGCGCCGCCGCTTCGTCCGCCTGCGAATCCTTCGCAGAGCCAGCGCCGTGGGTGCTGGTCTTCCAGCACACAGGACGAACGCCATGAATGCCGCGCCTACCGTTTTGCAGCAACAAGCCCAATCGCTGTCCGAGGCTGTGACCCAGCCGATTCCAGGCTCCCGCAAGATCTTCGTGCAGGGCTCGCGCGCCGACCTGCAGGTGCCGATGCGCGAGATTGCATTGACCCGCACACCGACCCTGTTCGGTGGCGAAGACAACGCGCCGCTCAGCGTCTACGACACCTCCGGGCCGTATACCGACCCGCATGCCGCGATCGATCTTGTCGCCGGTCTGGCGCCGCTGCGCGCGCGCTGGATCGCCGAGCGTGGCGATACCGTGGCGCTGGACGGCCTGAGTTCCAGCTTCGGCCGCGGCCGCGAGCACGATGCGCGCCTGGATGCGGTGCGTTTTCCTGCACGGCGCCTGCCACGCGTGGCGCGCGAGGGTGCCAATGTCACCCAGATGCATTACGCGCGGTGCGGCATCATTACCCCGGAAATGGAGTTCGTGGCGATCCGCGAAAACCAGCGCCTGGAAGCGGTGGCCGACGCGATGCTGCGCAAGCAACATCCGGGCGAAGCCTTCGGGGCCGCGATCCAGCAACGCATCACGCCGGAATTCGTGCGTGACGAAATCGCACGTGGCCGCGCGATCCTGCCCAACAACATCAATCACCCGGAAAGCGAGCCGATGATCATCGGTCGCAATTTCCTGACCAAGATCAACGCCAACATCGGTAACAGCGCGGTGTCGTCCGGCATCGCAGAGGAAGTCGAAAAGCTGGTGTGGTCGATCCGCTGGGGCGGTGACACGGTGATGGACCTGTCCACCGGCAAGCACATTCACGAAACGCGCGAATGGATCATCCGCAACTCGCCGGTGCCGATCGGCACGGTGCCGATTTATCAGGCGCTGGAAAAGGTCGACGGGCGTGCGGAAGAGCTTACCTGGGAGATCTTCCGCGACACCTTGATCGAGCAGGCCGAGCAGGGCGTGGATTACTTCACCATCCACGCTGGCGTGCTGCTGCGCTATGTGCCGCTGACGGCCAAACGGGTCACCGGCATCGTCTCGCGCGGCGGGTCGATCCTGGCCAAGTGGTGCCTGGCTCATCACAAGGAAAACTTTCTCTACACGCATTTCGAAGACATCTGCCAGATCATGAAAGCCTATGACGTGGCGTTTTCGCTGGGCGATGGCCTGCGCCCGGGCTGCATTGCCGATGCCAACGATGCAGCCCAGTTCGGAGAGCTGGAAACGCTGGGCGAGTTGACCAGGATCGCCTGGAAGCACGATGTGCAGACCATGATCGAAGGTCCGGGGCACGTGCCGATGCAGCTGATCAAGGAAAACATGGACAAGCAGCTGCGCGAATGCGGCGAGGCGCCGTTCTATACCTTGGGGCCGCTGACCACCGATATCGCGCCCGGCTACGACCACATCACCAGCGCCATCGGTGCGGCGATGATCGGCTGGTTCGGCACCGCGATGCTTTGCTATGTCACCCCCAAGGAACATCTGGGCCTGCCCAACCGGCAGGACGTACGCGACGGCATCATGGCCTACAAGATCGCCGCGCATGCCGCGGACCTGGCCAAGGGGCATCCTGGCGCACAGGTGCGCGACAACGCCTTGAGCAAGGCGCGTTTCGAATTCCGTTGGGACGACCAGTTCCATCTCGGGCTGGATCCGGAAAAGGCCAAGGAGTTCCATGACGAAACCCTGCCCAAGGACGCGCACAAGCTGGCGCACTTCTGCTCGATGTGCGGGCCGCATTTCTGCTCGATGAAGATCACCCAGGACGTGCGCGATTACGCGGCCGAGCACGGTATGGGCGAGGCGCATGCATTGTCGGCGGGAATGGAAGAGAAGTCGGCCCAGTTTCTGGCGCAAGGCGCGCAGGTGTACCGCGCCACGTGACATGCGGCACCATCGTTGCGTTGCAACAAATCGACTGCCTGCTTAAGAAAAATTCAGCTTCGGCTTAGTCAGATCGCAGCGCGGTGCGCAAGTGCCGCGCTGCGACTGCATTGCAAGCGGTTACAGCCCGCAAGCACTTCGCGGCATTTTCCTGAATCGCAGATAAAAAAATCGCGCCAGAGGCGCGAAGGAGACATCGTAATTATTTGAATTCGTCGGCGAGAGAGAGAGAGCCTGACGTCGCCACCTGTCGTAGGGAAGCAACGAGGCATAGAGTAAAATTTGCACCAAATGGATGCATGACACAGTTGGTTGTGGTCCTTTGCTGAATTTGGCGTTTCGCGCGAAGTGCGTGTTGCGTTCTTTGTAGTCCTTGCATGCCGATGCGTGTTTCTTGCCGATGAGTGTTCCTCCCGCTAATGCGATGCCATCGGGCCGGTTACGTGTCGGCCAGTGCGTGGTCGACGTCGCCTCGCGCGAAGTGCATGCGCCCGGCGTTAAGCGCGCCGCGCGTCTGGCACCGAAATCCCTGGCGGTATTGCTGACGCTGGCGCGGCAGCCGGGCCAGGTGGTGACGCGCGAGCAGCTGTTGGCCGAGGTCTGGCCCGACACCTTGCCGACCAACGACGTGGTGACCCAGGCGGTCACGCAACTGCGCAAGGCACTGGCCAGTAACGGCAGCCAGCGCTTCGAGCATATCGAGACCATTGCCAAAACCGGCTATCGGCTGCTGGCACCGGTCGCGTGGGAGCAGCCGTCGGACGGTCCAGCCGATGTTGCCGCGCCTGCAACGGCGGTGACCGCATCGGAAAACGAGCCCGACGAGCGCAATCGCACCGCCGGCGTCACGGTCACTACCGCGTTGGAGCGCAGCCCTGCAAACCAGCAGCCTCCAGTATCGGTTCGGCCTGCGTCGGCTGCAGTGCGGCAGCGCCGATGGATGGCCCTGGCGTTGGCCAGCGTGGCTTTGCTGGTGGTGCTGGCGCTGGCGGCGCGGACGCTGTGGATGCGCGCGCCAGATCGCGATGCGGCAGCTGCCTCGGCAGTGCTCGGCAGCCCCAAGCGCCCATATCAGATCATCACCGCAGGCGGTGGTTTCGATCTCACGCCCAGCCTGTCGCCGGACGGGGCAATGGTGGCCTATGCCTCGCTGACCAGCGATCGCGCAGGCACCTCGATCCTGGTCAAGACCACCAACAATGCTTACCCGCGCGTGCTCGATACGCCGGCAGCCGGCATCTCCGATCGCCTGCCGGCCTGGTCGCCGGGTGGGCGCGAGATTGCCTTCTCACGGCAGGCGCCCGATGGCAGCTGCCGCATCATGATTGCCGCCGCCAACGGCCCGGCTGCTGCACGCGAGGTGGCACGCTGCGACGGTGCGGACATGCTGAGTTTCAGTTGGTCGCCTGACGGCCGTGCCCTGCTGTTCGGCAGCATGACGGGCACGCACGGGGCGCCGCGCATGCGGCGGCTGGATCTGGAAACCGGCCAATGGCAGCCGCTGAGCTACAGCGCGCAACCGAGCGACTTCGATTACACGCCGCGCTATTCGCCGGACGGGCACTGGATCGTGTTTCTGCGCAATCCGCAGCTTGGTGATCTGTGGCGCATCCCGGCAAACGGTGGAACCGCCGAACGGCTGACCCACGACAACGCCGATATCCGCGGCTGGAGCTGGTTGCCCGACGGCAGCGGCCTGATCTTCGGGCGTCGTGTGGACAGCGAGGCGCGGCTCTACCGGCTCGATCTGGTCGACCACAGCCTGCATGACCTCGGTGTGGACGATGCGCAGGCGCCGGATGTGGCGCACGGCCATCTGGTGTTCGTGCAGCGCAAACCGCAATTTGGTGTCTATCAGGTCATTCACGACCCCATGAATGGCGGCTACATTCGCCGCCGGCTGTTTCCTTCCAGCGGGCGCGACGACCAGCCGATGATCGCGCCGGACGGGCGCCAGTTGATCTTTGCCTCCAATCGCTCCGGTGCGTACGGCCTGTGGTGGGGCGATGTCGGCAAGCCTGGCTCGGTGCGGCTGATCGAAGGCCTGCGGCCGGATGCGCGCCAAGCCGCCGACTGGTCGGCCGACTCGCAACGCGTGCTGGTCAGCGGCAGCGACGCGCAAGGGCATGCGGCACTGTTCGAAGTGACGCCAGGCACGGGCAAGGCGTTGCGGCTACCGGTGCCGCAGGCGCGACCGTTGCAGGCGATCCATGTTCCCGATCCCGATCGGTTGTTGGTGGTGGCTGCCGCCGATGATGGGCACACCTTCGCCACGCTCTACGACAGACGCAGCGCTCCATGGCGCGCGCTGGCGTCGTTGCAGGACGTCTCGCAGCTGCGGCTGGACCGCGTCAGCGGCCAGGTATTGCTGACGCGTCTGACCGGCGGCGGGCTATGGCAGGTCGCCCCGTCGCTGGCGGCCGACACCTTGCAGCCGGTCGATCCGCAGCAACCGTCGCGCTGGCGCTATCGCAGCTGGGCGCCCGGTGCGCGTGGTCAGGTGCATTACCTGTCGTCCACCGACACCTGCGCCACCCATGACAGTGAGCTGCGCGGGGGTGACGGGCGCTGCCTGGACGTTGCCAAGTACACCACCATCAACGGTTTCAGCGTGGATCAGCGCAGTGGTGCGCTGTATGTGGCACTGGCGGAGGAAGATGGCAGCTCGATCGCCTTCATGCCATTACCGGAACGCCTGGCAACGCCCCTGGGTGTGATGTCCAACCTGTTGATCGTGTTGAGGAAAATCGCCTCGTAAGTTCTTCGGAAAGACTTCGTGGCAATTTCGGCAGACCTTCGTCGGAACTTCCTGACTCACGCCAGATTCGGCAAAACACTACGCCCTCTTTTGTACAGGGGGCTGCCACCATGCAACAGGTCATCACCGCAGATCGCGGACTCGCACTCTCATTGGACGGTGCCAGCGAGCCGACGTCGACGACCTGTCTGGCGGTCTCGCGCCTGGGCAGCATCCGGACCGCGGCCACCACCTTCACGCTGTGGGTGCAGCTGCGCGGCCGCGCCTGGGTGGAGGCCAAGGAAGGGCGCTTCCGTCTGCGCGCCGGCGACTGGATCGCCTTCGACAAGGAATCGCACCCCACCGTGCAGGCCGACCGCAGCGCGCTCTGTGTCGGCGTCAGCCTGGATGGCGACAGCCTGCAATCGTTGACCGAATTGACCGACGCTACGCTGTATCCGGGACGCAGCCAGCTGTCGCGTGGCGATCTGCGCATTGCACTGCGTCTGTGGCGCAACGCGGCCGCACAGAGCGGCAGTGCATCGGCACGCCCGTTGTTGCTGCATCTGGCTGCGATGCAGCGCGACTTCATCGCGCAGGAGCAGCGCTGCCCGGGGCGCTCACGCAGTCGTCGTCGTCAGGTCTTCGGTCGCATGCAGCGCGCGCGCCTGTATCTGGAAGGCAACAGCGACCGCGTGGTGCGCATCGCTGAGCTGGCGCAGCTGACCAACTTCTCCAGCTGGTATGTCTCCAAGACGTTCCAGAGCCTGTACGAGGAAAGCCCGCAGGCCCTGTCGGCACGGTTGCGGCTGGAGCGCGCCTCCGATCTGCTGCGCGATACCTCGATGATGATCGGTGAGGTTGCGGCGGCAAGCGGGTTCGACAATTGCTGCAGCTTTGCGCGTGCATTTCGTGCGCGTTTCGGTGTCTCCGCATCGCATTACCGCGACCAAACGACAAATCCGCCAGATTCGGCAAAGCCACGGAACGTGACGCGCAAAGCGACGATGTTCACGCAATCGTAATTTGCACAGGGGCGCTTAACGCGCCACTAACGAACCCTGGAGAGATTGATGAACCTTCGCACCTCCGCAGTGCGGCTGGGCCTGTTGCCCGCCGGTATTGCGATCGCGTTGACGCCGGCATTTGCCGTCGCGCAAGAATCGACCACCACGCTGGACCGTATCGAGATCACCGGTTCGCGCATTCGCAGCGCCGATGTCGAGACCCAGCAGCCGATCTTGACGCTTGACCGTCAGGCACTGGAAAAGCAGGGTCTGACATCCGTCGCCGACGTGCTGCAGAACCTGACCTCCGCTGGCTCGCCGGCGATTTCGCGTGCTGATGCGTTGTCGTCGGGCGAAGACGTCGGCGGTTACTACGTCGATCTGCGTAACCTCGGTGCGCAGCGTACGTTGGTGCTGGTGAACGGTAAGCGTCTGGGTGCATCGACCTCCGGTCTGCAGGATCTCAGCCAGATTCCGATGTCGGCAATCGAGCGTATCGAAGTGCTGAAGGATGGCGCCTCGTCCATCTACGGCTCCGATGCCATTGCCGGTGTGGTCAACGTCATCACCCGCAAGCGTTTCGATGGCGCTGAAGCCAGCGTGCAGTTCGGCCAGTTCGGTCAGGGCGACGGCGATACCACGCAGTACTCCTTCACTGTCGGCTCGCAGGGGGAGCGCGGTGGCGTGACGTTGTCGGCTGAGTATTCCAAGCAGGATCCGGTGTTCGCCAAGAACCGCTGGTTCAGCCGCGATGGCTCGCGTGGTCCCAACTCCACCCCGAACAGCTGGAGCCCGATCAGCCAGAATGGCTCGTGGTGCAATCCGCTGCAGGTCGACTGTGCGGATCCGGACACCGCGGTGTGGCAGACCCTCAATGCTGGCGGCAACCCGAACAATCCGGCCGACTATCACCCCATCACCCCGGCCGAGTACGCCAACTCGAACCAGCAGATGATGGTGCAGACCGGTATCGAGCGGAAGTCGGTGTTTGCCAACGTCAACTATGACGTTGCCGATGCCATCACTTTCAACGCCGACATCGCCTACAACGAGCGCACGACCGACGGACAGATCGCGGGTTATCCGTACCAGTCCGGCTCGTTCGGCACGCCGCTGGAAGCCGGCAGCGCATTCAACCCGGTTGGCCAGGACGTCGATTTCCGTCGCCGTCTGTGGGAAGTGCCGCGCGCCACCGAAAACCAGCTCAAGACCCTGCGCTTCGCGCCGACCTTGAGCGGTTACTTCGATCTCGGTGGCAAGACCTGGGACTGGGACGTTGGCGCGTTGTGGAATCGCAACGAGAACACCAAGCGCAGCCGTGGCGACATGAGCCTGATCGCATCGCGTCAGGCACTGGGCCCGTCCTTCATCAACGGCCAGGGCGTTGCACAGTGCGGTACCGCTGCCAACCCGACCTCGCTGTCGGCTTGCCGTCCGTGGAATCCGTTGCTGCCGTATAACGTTGCAGGTCAGGGCTCGCTCGCCGATCCGGCGTTGCAGGAATTCCTGTTCCCCACCTTCACCGATACCGGCCTGACCAAGACCACCAGCTTCACTGCCAACCTGTCCGGTTCGATCGTTGAACTGCCGGCTGGCGACCTGGGCATTGCCGTTGGCTATGAACACCGCAAGGAAGAAGGCCGTTTCTCTCCTGACGCATTCGCGCAGTCGGGCGAGAGCACGGGCCTGGGTGCCAAGACCACGCAGGGCGAGTACTCGCTGGACGAGGTCTACCTTGAATTGAATGTGCCGCTGCTGAGCGACGTCGCATTCGCCAAGGAACTGACCTTCAACGCTGCGACGCGTTATTCGGACTACAGCAACTTCGGTGACACGCTGAACTCGAAGTTCGGCCTGACCTGGCGTCCGCTGGAAGACCTGCTGGTGCGTGCGACCTATGCGGAAGGCTTCCGCGCTCCGACCATCAGCGATCTGTACGGCGGCCTGAGCAGCAGCTTCGAGGATTACATCGATCCCTGCGGCGTCGGTGCTCCGAACAGCGTCAACGGCAATGCGGCCTGTACCAATGCTGGTGTACCGTTGGGCTACACCCAGCTCGGCCAGGGCTTCGTGCCTTGCACGACCTACCCGTGCCAGACGCCTGACGAATTCGTCAGCGGTGCCAACCCGAACCTGAAGCCGGAAACCTCCACCAGCAAGACCGCTGGTCTGGTGTGGAGCCCGCGTTGGGTGCAGGGCCTGGATATCTCGCTGGATTGGTACCGCTACGAGATCAACGACATGATCATCGCCGATAGCGTCGACCGCATCCTGCGCGACTGCTATGTGCTGGGCAACTCGGAGCGCTGCGCAGGCGTGACGCGTGCAGCCGACGGCCATATCTCGTCGATGACCTACGGCGTGGCCAACCTCGGCCAGATGGAAACCGAAGGCTACGACCTGGGCGTGAAGTATCGTTTGCCGGAAACTGCAATCGGCTCTTTCACCCTGGATTGGCAGACCAGCTACGTCAGCAAGTACGACGAAGCCGGCCAGGACAGCGCGGGCAACGCCATCATGATCGGCCGCGTTGGCGAGCCGGGTATCTTCCGCGTGCGCTCCAACGTTGGCGTGAACTGGGCGCTGGGTGATTTCGGCGTCAACTACACCCTGCGTTACTACTCGGGCATGAAGGAAAGCTGCATCACGCTGGCCGAGGGCTATTGCGATGCACCCGACCATTTCGCCAACGGCGAATCCGATCCGCTGCGCCACACTGGTTCCAACACCTTCCACGACCTGCAGGTCAACTGGAAGGCACCGTGGGACGCAACGATCGCACTCGGCGCGAACAACGTGTTCGATCACCGCGGTCCGCTGCAGTACTCGGCACCGAACAGCAGCTTTGCCTATTACGGCGGCTTCGAAATCGGTCGCTTCGTGTACATGAAGTACACCCAGCGTTTCTGATCCATCGACGCGCTGTAACACAAGAGGACGGGCCGCAAGGCCCGTCCTTTTTTTATGGTGAGGCGGATGCGATAAAGGCATCGCCGGCTTTCTTGATCGTCCGCTCGTCAAGCGACTGTGCTGACGCTCAGCCGACGCGACAGCCATCACTGATGACATCTGCGTGGATGTGACAATCCGTGGAATGAAAGGGAAACGCCAGGCGCACTAGCTGTCTTCCCAGTGCAGCTTTGTTGCAGCACAGGCAAAAAAAAACGCGGCTTTCGCCGCGCTTTTTTACTTGCCAGCAGTTCAAGCCTCGGCAAGCCCCAGCAAAGTATCGGCCTGTTCGCGCCAGGTTGGCAGACGTGTGAGCACGCCAACCTTGGACAGGTACTCTTCGTCCACGGTTTCGCCGCTGGCCAATGCGGTCGCCACATGCACCGCGCCGGTCACCCAGAAACTGCGCAGGCTGGAGCGCTGGGGGTGGCGATGGAAGGCCACCGCTTCGATGATCGGCATCGGCAGGCCCCACAGGCCGAGCAGGTACGCGCCGGCTTCGGTATGGCCCAGGCGATCGTCGCCGCCTTCCAGTGGCGGCTCGCGCTCGTCGCGCACGCCGGGCAGCAACAGGCCGATATCGGCCAGCAGCGCGGCGGTGGAGCCGAGTTCTGCGCTGGTCGGCGGCAACACCTTGGCTGCCAGCCGCGAGGAGAGCAGGGCGCGGCGCTGCATCGCATTGCGCTCGGCTGGTGTCAGGGTCTGCACCGAGAACACTTCACTGGCCAGGACCAGGTCGCGCAACGTGGCCACGCCCAGGCGGGTCACTGCCGTGCGCAGATCGGTGATGCTGCGGCCGCCGGAGAAGAACGCGGAATTGCACAGCTGCAGCACCTTGGCCGCAATCGCCGGATCGCCGGCAATCAGCTTGGCGATATCGGCCGCGTCGGCGCCTTCGTCTTCTTCCAGCGCATGCATCAGGCTCAGATACAGATGCGGCGGAGACGGCAGTTTTTCGATCCGGCCGATCGCCGCGCGCAGGCGCGGGTTGCCGAGCAGATCGCGCAGTTCTTCCAGGCTGGTGATGGCTTCGAGCAGGACTTCCGGGGCCAGCGGCATCGGCAGGAAGCGGTGCGCCACGCCAATGATGCGCGCCGGCGGCGTGCGCTGACCATCCTGGGCATCGATTAGGGCGATGCGGATGGTGTCCGGGCGCAGCGTACGGATCTGCCCCAGCAACGTGGCGGACGTGAGGTCAGGCAGGACGGGGGCGACGATGACCGCATCGAACGGCGACAACGCAGCCGCTTCGATCGCCGAATTGCCGTCGGCCACCTGCTGTACCTGCCACTGATCACCCAGATCGGCGACATAGTCGCTCAGTTCGGACGGAAGACTGGCTTCGTCCCCAACAAACAGAATACGCAAGACACTTCCCCAAGAGTCACCGGTGGCAGACACCGGCCAAACGCTGTCGGCAATGTACCCAATCTGCCGCCGGCGGTCACCGGGATCACGCCGGAAGCGTGATCCCGATCGCCCCGCGGTTGCGGGGCTGCATCACGGTCGTTGGATCAGGGTGCGTCGGAATTATAGCGTTCCACCGACTCCACCAGGATGCGCTTGGCCTCTGCCGCGCCGCCCCAGCCATCCAGCTTGACCCACTTGCCCTTCTCCAAGTCCTTGTAATGCTCGAAGAAATGGCCGATGCGCTCCATCCAGTGGCTGGACACCTGGTCGATATCCTCGATATGCGCGTAACCGGAGAAGATCTTCTCGATCGGCACTGCCAGGATCTTTTCGTCGCTGCCTGCCTCATCGCTCATGCGCAGCACGCCCACCGGACGGCAACGCACCACCGAACCGGGCACCAACGGCAGCGGCAGCACCACCAGCACGTCGGCCGGGTCGCCGTCGCCGCACAGGGTGTTGGGCACATAGCCGTAGTTGCAGGGGTAACGCATCGGGGTGGACAGGATGCGGTCGACGAAGATCGCGCCGCTGGCCTTGTCCACTTCGTACTTGACCGGCTCCGAATCCTTCGGAATTTCGATGACGACGTTGATTTCTTCCGGCAGATTCTTGCCGGAGGTGACCAGTTCAAGACCCATGCGCGTAACTCCCGAGGCGTCATCTAGTGTGTGGAGCGCGATTCTACGCGTTCGGCTGTTGCGGTGCAGCGACACTGAATGGGCAATGTTCTGACCGCCGCGTGCGGCATAGCCCGCATTCATCCCGGGAAGCTCCCCGATCGTCGCGGCCTGCGGCGCGGCGCACGCTGCAGACTCATCCACTGCTCGGGAACTGCCATGTTCAAGCCTGTGCGTTTGCTCGTTGTGCTGCTGCTCTCCGGTGCCACCCAGTTCGCCTCTGCGGCGACGCCAGCGCCGACCTTCGTCGATGCGGTGGACTGGCCCGCCAATGGCGAAGGCTGGGAAGCCTTTGTCGATCTGGAGCAGCGGCTGGAACAGGATTTCGACAACATCTGCGGCGACACCTTTTGCGGCGGCGAGTTCAGCGACTACCAGCCGCTGCGCTTGCGTTGCTCGGTGCATCGGGTCAGCGGGGTGGTGCGCAGCTGCATCTGGACCTTCGGTGCCAGCGAGGTCAGCGTCGATCCCAGCAGCGGGTACCTGCGTTCGGACAGTCGGGTCTGGCGCTGCACGGTACCGCTGAAGGCAGGGACGCGTCTGGACGAGATGTACCGCACCCTGGCGGTGAACAACCCGCTGTTCGAGCCGCTGCCCGGTGGGGCGCCGCCGATCTATGACGGCTTGATTGGTTGCCTCTGAGGGACGTGCCACAGCGCAAGCTGTGGCGCGGTGTGCTGCCCGGTGCAGCGATTGCGTGCGGGCGCGGGGCCTGCCCCGCGTCGGCCGCTGCGAGCCGATGCGGCACGCGGACCTCAAGGCCACAGACCTATCGCCTGCCCGTAGCGGGCCGACAAGCGGCGCAAGCCGGCGCAGGGACCGGCGCGGTGCCTGGGACCCGGAACGTGAGCCGGCACGTTCCGGGTCCCGGCTTCCATCACCTTCGATCGGCCTGCGGCTTGCGAAAAGTCGGCCTCAAAGCAGCGGCACCAGCAGCAGGGCCACGATGTTGATGATCTTGATCAGCGGATTGATCGCCGGCCCGGCGGTGTCCTTGTACGGGTCGCCTACCGTGTCACCGGTGATGGCGGCCTTGTGCGCCTCGCTACCCTTGCCGCCAAAGTGGCCGTCTTCGATGTACTTCTTGGCGTTGTCCCAGGCCCCGCCGCCGGTGGTCATCGAGATCGCCAGGAACAGGCCGGTCACGATCGTGCCGATCAACAAGCCGCCCAGGGCACGCGGGCCGAGCAGCAGCCCGACCACCACCGGCACCACCACCGGCAGCAGCGAGGGCAGGATCATTTCGCGGATCGCCGAGCGGGTCAGCATGTCGACTGCGCGGTCGTATTGGGGCTTGGCGGTGCCGGCCATGATCCCGGGAATCTCGCGGAACTGGCGACGCACTTCTTCGACCACCGCGCCTGCCGCGCGCCCCACTGCTTCCATCGCCATAGCGCCGAACAGATAAGGGATCAAGCCGCCGATCAACAAGCCGATGATCACGCTGTGGTCGGACAGGTCGAAGGCGAAGACCTCGCCGGGATTGGCCGCCTGCAGGTTGTGCGTGTAGTCGGCAAACAGCACCAGTGCGGCCAATGCGGCCGAGCCGATCGCATAGCCCTTGGTGACCGCCTTGGTGGTGTTGCCCACCGCATCCAGCGGGTCGGTGATGTTGCGCACTTCCGGCGGCAGCTCGGCCATCTCGGCGATGCCGCCGGCGTTGTCGGTGATGGGCCCGTACGCATCCAGCGCCACGATCATGCCCGCCATCGACAGCATTGCGGTCGCTGCGGTTGCAATGCCGTACAAACCGCCAAAATGAAACGCGCCCCAGATTGCCGCGCACACCGCTATGACCGGCAGCGCGGTGGATTTCATCGAGACGCCCAGGCCGGCAATGATGTTGGTGCCGTGGCCGGTGGTGCTTGCGGCGGCCACGTGCTGCACCGGCTTGTATTGGGTGCCGGTGTAGTATTCGGTGATCCAGACGATCAGGCCGGTGAGGACCAGGCCGATCAATGCGCAGGCATACAACGCCGTGGCGCCATGGATGTTGTCGCGCATCAGCGACTGGGTGATCGGCCAGTAGGCGAGTGCGGCCAATACGCCGGAAACGATCACGCCTTTATAGAGCGCGCCCATGATCGAGCCGCCCGCTTTGACCTTGACGAACGAGGCGCCCAGGATCGAAGCGATGATGGAGACACCACCCAGCACCAGCGGGTACAGCACCGCGTGCGGCCCGGTTTCGCTCAGCGTCAGACTGCCGAGCAACATCGTGGCGATCACGGTGACCGCATAGGTTTCGAACAGATCCGCCGCCATGCCGGCGCAGTCGCCGACGTTGTCGCCCACGTTATCGGCGATCACCGCCGGGTTGCGCGGGTCGTCCTCGGGAATGCCGGCTTCCACCTTGCCGACCAGATCGGCGCCCACATCTGCACCCTTGGTGAAAATACCGCCACCCAGGCGCGCGAAGATCGAAATCAGCGACGAGCCGAATGCCAGCCCTACCAGCGCATGCAGGTTGCGCTCCAGCGGCAGTCCCATCGCTTGCAGCACCGCGTAATAGCCTGCCACCCCGAGCAATCCCAGCCCCACCACCAGCATGCCGGTGATGGCGCCACCACGGAACGCCACATCCATCGCAGGGCCGATGCCATGGCGTGTGGCCTCGGCCGTGCGCACGTTGGCGCGTACCGACACGTTCATGCCGATATAGCCGGCCAGCCCCGACAGCACCGCACCGATCGCAAACCCGATGGCGGTATACCAACTCAGAAACAGCCCGACCAGGACAAACAGCACGCCGCCGGCAATCGAAATGGTGAGGTATTGCCGGTTGAGATACGCGCGTGCACCTTCCTGGATCGCGGCGGCGATCTCCTGCATGCGTGCGTTGCCGCTCGGCTGCGCGATCACCCAGCGTGCCGATACACCGCCATAGACGATTGCCAGGACCGCACACCCCAGCGCAAGTGATAACCCGTAGTGTTCCAGCATGACCCCTCCCAGAGAATGGATGTCGTCCGGTCGGGACGAACCAAGGGCGATGCACGCAGCGAGTGGGGTGGCGAATACGGACTCGATGGCCATGGAGGCCGTAATGCGCGTCGCGATGTTCGGGTGGCCGGATTGCGGGCGAGTATGCGCCCCGGCCTGCACCGCTGCCACCACCGCGGCTTTGGCGCGTCGTTCAGTCGCGGCATGACAGCCTGCGGCCAACGTGATCGAGCCGATCCAGGAGTGACTATGTCGAACCATGCCGCATCAAAATATGCCGTGACGATCGCTGCAGTACTGCTCAGCGCCCATGCGCTCGCTGCCGAACCGACACCCGAATTGAAACAGCGCCCGGCCGGCACCGCGCAAGCGGTCGGCGCCGTGCACACCCTGCGCCAGATTCCCGAAGCCTGTGCGCGCCTGGAAGGCGTGTTCACCGGCAATGCTGCACAGCCGTATACCTTGTCGGTGGTGCGCAGCAGTCCCACCTGCCAGCCACGCGCCCGCTTCGTGGATTACGCCAAGGCCACGCCCAGCGTCGCATCGGGCTGGATCTACAACGACGTGATCCGCGTCCCCAGCGCGGCCTGCCCCGCGCAGCAGGCGGTGGTGCGCATCTGGCGCAAACCGGTGGATGCCAAGCCGCAGCTCGACGGGCAAGGCCAGTCGCGCATCTACCTGGAAGACGCCAAGCAACAGGCTGCCGCCGGAAAGATTCCGCAGGTGCCGATGTTTGCTGCGCAGCAGACGATGGAAGGCAAGGCCTGTCAGTAACGCAGGCGTTCGCTTCAGTCACGCTATCGACGACAAACCCCGGCCAGGCCGGGGTTGTTTATATGACGCTTCGCAAGACCGCGATCTACCGTCGCAGCGGCGCATCCATCGATCAGTGCCGCAAAAAAACTGGACGATGAAGGTAAGCGCTGTATCGATGGCCGCATCCCGTGTCGCGGTGCATGAGCACGGAGGCAGATGTGCGAGCGGGCGTATGGGCGTGCAGTGTCCATTACCCCTTCCGATCGCCCACGCCGACGTTCATCCCGCCCACGTCGGCAGTTTTTTCGCCACTGCCACGTTCTTCAGCGTCACATACTTCGGCAACCCGTCGCTGCCGTAGGCCAGCGGCGCTTCGCCCTTGATCAACGGGGCGAAATAACGGCGGGCGCGCTTGGTGATGCCGAAGCCGTCCTTGCGCAGGAAGCTGGGCGGCATCTTCTTTTCGTGGTTGGCCACCTTGTGCAGCGGGGCCGGCACGATCTTCCAGCGGTACGGCGCGTCGCTGACGCGTTCGATCACCGGGATCACCGCGTTCATGCCCTTGAGTGCGTATTGCACCGCGGCCTTGCCGACCGCCTGTGCCTGTTCCCAGTCGGTCTTGGACGCCAGATGGCGCGCGGAACGCTGCAGGTAATCGGGCAGGGTCCAGTGCACCTTGTAGCCGAGTTCCTGCTTGACCTGCGCAGCGAGAAACGAGGCAACGCCGCCCAGTTGCGCATGGCCGAACGAATCGGCCGCGCCGCCGGCATCGGCGACGAAGCTGCCGTGTGCGTCCTGGATGCCTTCGCTGGCCACGACCACGCACCAGCCGACCTTTTCCACCACCTGCTTGACCTTGGCCAGAAACGCGGCCTGGTCGTAGGCCCGCTCGGGCAGCAGGATGATCTGCGGCGCGTCGTCCGGGCCCTGGCCGGCCAGGCCTGCGGCAGCGGCCAGCCAGCCGGCGTGGCGTCCCATCGCCTCGTAGATGAAGACCTTGGTCGAGGTGTCGGCCATGGCGGCGACATCCAGTGCGGCCTCGCGCACCGACACTGCGGTGTATTTGGCCGCCGAGCCGAAGCCGGGGCAGGTATCGGTCACCGCCAGATCGTTGTCGATGGTCTTGGGCACGCCGATGCAGTGCAGCGGGTAGCCATAGGCCTTGGCCAGCTGCGAGACCTTCCAGGCGGTATCGGCCGAGTCGTTGCCGCCGTTGTAGAGGAACCAGCGCACGTCATGCGCACGCAGCACATCGAGCAGGCGCTCGTACTTGGCGCTGTCTTCTTCCAGCGATTTGAGCTTGTAGCGGCACGAGCCGAACGCGCCACCCGGGGTCTGCGCCAGTGCGGCGATCGTGGCGGCGGACTCCTTTGAGGTGTCGATCAGCTCCTCGCGCAATGCGCCCAGGATGCCGTTGCGTGCGGCCAGCACCTTGATCTTGCGTGCGCGCGCCTCGGTGATCACGCCGGCGGCGGTGGCGTTGATGACGGCAGTGACGCCGCCGGATTGGGCATATAGCAAGTTGCCAGTAGACATAGGGGGGCGGGCTCCTCGATGGGACATGGCGCAGGGGACAGTGCCGGGACATTCCCCGGATGCGGTAAGCTGCACGACCATATGGTCAGCGCTGGCGAAGACCTGAGTCTAACGCCGCCCACCGCAACGCGTTTTTATTCGAAAGTGGAGTCCACTGATGCGATTGGTTCTGTTGGGACCGCCCGGTTCGGGCAAGGGTACCCAGGCGACACGTCTCAAAGACAAGTTTGAGATCCCGCATATTTCCACCGGCGATCTGCTGCGTGCCGAAGTGGCCGCCGGCTCGCCGCTGGGCCTGAAGGCCAAGGAAGTGATGGCACGCGGTGATCTGGTCTCCGACGAGATCCTGCTCGGCATGCTGGAGGCGCGGCTCGGTCAGGCCGATGTCGCCAAGGGTTTCATCCTCGACGGCTATCCGCGCAACGTGGCGCAGGCCAATGCGCTGGACGACCTGCTCGGCAAGATCGGTCAGCCGCTGGATGCGGTGGTGCAGCTGGATGTGGCCAGCGAATTGCTGGTCGAGCGCATCGCCGGCCGCGCCAAGGCCGAGGGCCGCGAAGACGACAATCCCGAGTCGGTGCGCAAGCGCCTGCAGGTCTATACCGACTCCACGGCACCGGTGATCGGTTTTTACGAGCAGCGCGGCAAGCTGGCACGCGTGGACGGCGTGGGCTCGCTGGATGACGTGCTGCAGCGTATCGGCACCGCGCTCGGTCGCTGAGCCGGTTGTGGGCCGGGCAGGGCGCCCGGTCCACCCGCCGCGTGCTGGCAGCTGGCGCGGCTCGCGCAACGCATTGATTGCACAAAAGAAAAACCCCGGACGTACAAGACGCCCGGGGCAGAATAACGCCAGTAATGAGCTTGCTCAGAGCCCCACAGCATGAGCTCCCTGGGGATTTGGCCTCTTGGGGAGTAGGACCAAAGGGGTGCTGCGACTGGCGTTCAGCATAGTGATGGATGTGACGCAGTTCGCATATCGGGAAATTCCCGACAGTACGGTAGGTGTTTCCTGACACTGCGCTCCGCAGCGAGGTGGAATGGCCGGCAACTCCGGCGATCGGCGACAATGCGTTCCATGACCAAACTCCACATCCTCGGCATCGCCGGGACTTTCATGGGCGGTGTCGCCGCCCTTGCGCGCGAGCTGGGCTGGCAGGTAGAGGGCAGCGACCAGGCCATCTATCCGCCGATGTCCACGCAGTTGGAAACCCTCGGCATCGCGCTGGCACAGGGCTACGCGCCGTCCAATATTTCGGCCGATGCCAGCGATGTCGTCATCGGCAATGCCTTGTCGCGCGGCAACCCGGCGGTGGAAGC
Source organism: Xanthomonas arboricola pv. juglandis (assembly GCF_001013475.1). Taxonomy (GTDB): domain Bacteria; phylum Pseudomonadota; class Gammaproteobacteria; order Xanthomonadales; family Xanthomonadaceae; genus Xanthomonas; species Xanthomonas arboricola. The sequence goes on from NZ_JZEF01000003.1 coordinate 91,913, forward strand.
GGTGCTCGATGCCGGCCGTCGCTACAGCTCCGGTGCGCAGTGGCTGGCCGAGCAGGTGCTGCCGAGCCGCGACACCCTGGCCGTGGCCGGCACCCACGGCAAGACCACCACCACCACGATCCTGAGCTATCTGCTGGAGGCCGCTGGGCGCGCGCCGGGCTTTCTGATCGGTGGCGTGGCCGAAGATTTCGGCGTATCGGCGCGGCTGGGCCAGGGACGCGAATTCGTGGTGGAAGCCGACGAATACGACACCGCGTTCTTCGACAAGCGCAGCAAGTTCGTGCACTACCGGCCGCTGGTGGCGATCCTCAACAACCTCGAGTACGACCACGCCGACATCTTTCCGGACGTGGCCGCGATCCAGCGCCAGTTCCATCATCTGGTACGCACGGTGCCGGCGCGCGGGCGGCTGATCGTCAACGGCGAGGATGCGCGCCTGGCCGAGGTGCTGGCGATGGGCTGCTGGACGCCGGTGGAGCGCTTCGGTTTCGATGCCTCTCTCGAGTGGAGCGCCCGCTTGATCGCCGCCGACGGCAGTGCGTTCGCGGTGTTGCAGCGTGGGCTGGAGATCGGCCAGGTGCAGTGGCCGCTGGTCGGGCGGCATAACGTGCTCAATGGATTGGCGGCACTGGCCGCCGTGCATGCGGTGGGCGTGGATCCGGCGACGGTGATGCCGGCGCTGGCGCGCTTTCAAAGCGTCAAACGGCGGCTGGAGCTGTTGGGGCAGGCGCGCGAGATCACCGTGTACGACGACTTCGCCCATCACCCCACTGCGATTGCGACCACCTTGCAGGGCTTGCGTGCGAAGGTTGGTGCGGCGCGCGTGCTGGTGGCAATGGAGCCGCGCAGCAATTCGATGCGGCTGGGCGCACATGCGCAGGCGTTGGCGCCGTCGTTGCGCGATGCCGATGCGGTGGTGTTTCTGCATCGCCCCGAACTGGCCTGGGATGCCGCACCGATCATCGCGCAGGTGCGCGGTGACGCGCACGTGGCGCATGACGTGGAGGCGTTGCTGCAGACACTGGGCGAGATTGCGCAGCCGGGCGACCATGTGGTGTTCATGTCCAATGGCGGTTTCGATGGCGCGCCGCGTCGCTTCCTGGCGCAATTGTCCCGATGACCGGCCTCACGACCACCGCCGACACCAGCGCCTTGCCGCTGTTTCCGCTGCACAACGTGCTGTTGCCGGGTGCGGCAATGGGCTTGCGCGTGTTCGAACGCCGCTATCTGGATCTGGTGCGCGAGAGCGGCCGCACCGGCAGTAGTTTCGGTGTGTGCCTGATCCTGGATGGCACCGAAGTCGGCGTGCCGGCAACACCGGCTGCGTTCGGCACCGAAGTGCGTATCGAGGATTTCGATGTCGGTGCCGACGGCGTGTTGGTGCTGCGCCTGCGTGGCACGCGTCGCTTCCGTGTGCAGCGCTCGCGCATCCGCGACAACGGGTTGGTGGTTGGCGAGGTGAGTTGGTGCGAGCCCGACAGCGACGACGAACTGCGGCCCGAGCATGGCCTGCTGGCAACCGTGCTCGAGCGCATGCTCGAACAAGTCGGCGGTGAATTCGCCTCTGCCGGGCCGGAGCTGCTGGACCAGGCGGCATGGGTCGGCTGGCGTCTGGCCGAACTGCTGCCGCTGACCGAGCAGCAGCGTCTGTCGCTGTTGCAGCTGGACGATCCGCATCGGCGCCTGGACCAGTTGCTGGCCTGGATGCCGTGACGCGGTGAGGCAGGCGCGCGCGTGACCCATCACCGCGCTTGCACCCTTGCAACGGCACACTCGCCACGCTTGAGTGCGCTCACGATGGCATCCATGCAGTGGATGCGCGCATGGGCGTCACTCGTTTTCGATCCACGGAGTGTGCCTTGATCATCGATGTCAAACCGCGTGTGGCGGATGTGTTCAGTCAGGTCTGGCGGACCCTGGCGGTGTTGTTCGTGTGGGACGTGTTGATCACGATCATCTACTACGTGCTGCCGTTCCGCGCGCCTGCGTTGCCGTTGACCATCTTCGGTTCGGCGCTGGCGTTGTTCCTGGGCTTTCGCGCCAACTCGACCTATCAGCGCTGGTGGGAAGGGCGTGTGCTGTGGGGCCAGATGATCAATGCATCGCGCAATCTGGTCCGCCTGAGCATCAGCATCCTGTCCGCACCGGAGGCGGCAGCGCTGGGCCGCACCATCGCGCTGCGCCAGATCGCCTACGTCAATGTGTTGCGCTGCCAGCTGCGCCGGCTTCCGGTGGCGATGGCGCTGGAGCCGCGTTTGCATGCCGACGAAGTGGCCGCGGTGATCACGCGCACCAATGTCGCCAATGGCCTGCTCGACACCACCGGGCGCAGCGTCGAACAGGCGCGTCGCGATGGCTGGATCGACAGCATTCAACAAGCCAGTGTCGAGCGCATCCTGGTGGATATCGCCAACGCGCAGGGCGGCATGGAACGGCTGAAAAATACGCCGTTGCCGTATCAATACCGCTTCTATCCGAACCTGTTTACGCGGCTGTTCTGCGTCTTGCTGCCGATCGGCCTGGTGGAGACGCTGCAATACGCAACGCCGGTGGGGTCGACGGTGGCGGGCCTGATGTTCCTGGCGGTGCTCAAGATCGGCGACGAGTTGGTCGACCCGTTCGCCAATACCATCCACGACCTGCCGCTGGACAGCATGTGCCGCACGGTGGAAATCGACGCGCTGCAGGCCATCGGCGAACAGGCGCCCGAGCCGATGCAGCCAGTGGATGGCGTGCTGTGGTGAGTGCATTGCGCCTGCACCGAAGCGGTTTGTACGTATCCAAACGGCGCTGAAGCGTAATCGAACGCTGCGGATGCGTCGGTTGCAGAGCGGCTGATCTGCGGCCTAGCTACAGGGGCCCTTGCCCGCCCATCGTCGCGGGATGCTGCCACCGAGCCTCCACGGACCGATGCACGGCGTGTCCCGCGAGCGGTGAGGACGCCGCGCGCTCGACCAACCAGGCTGGTGGCCTAGACATTCGGCTGCATCCACGCGATGCGGACACGTTGCCGCCATCGGTACAGCGTTCAAGAAGTTTTATTGGCAGTTCTTATCTACAGGACAACGCGTTCGTTGACCGATCGCTGTTGCCCGATCGATCAACGGCGCTGTTATGACGGACCCGATGCAGCTGGATCGGATGCCGTGGTGTCCGTCTGCGGTGCAGCGTTGTCTTCGTCCTCTCGCCGCAGCGCATTTCCCGACGTGCTGTCGATCAGGATCACCGGCACCTGCGAGCGGCGGCGCTGTTCCAGGCGATACGGCAACGGGTCCAGTGCCTGGCGCAAGGCGCTCAGTGCCGGGTCGACCCCACGCAGCGGATACCACAGGCCGATCAGGCTGAAGTGGCGGCTGTAGCGCAGCGTCTGCGTGCTGCCCACCCATAACGGTTGCGCGCCGGGCTGCAGGCGTGCGGCCGCTGGCCACAGGCGCAACACATGCACGTGGCCGGGCGCAGCATGACGCACCATCAGCAGGGCTTCGACCTGCGTGTCCAGCGTGGCCGGCAGGATCGGCACCTCGTCCGGGCGGCCGCTGACATCCAGCAGATGCAGCGCCTGTTCCCAGCCGGCTTGCGGTTGCACCCGCCAGCCGCGTGCTTCCAGCTGACGCTGCAGCGGTGCCAGCGGGCCGGCCAGTTGCACGTCCAGCGGCCAGCGCTGGTCGTCGTCGAATTCGTTGCGGCGTGCGGGCAGCAGGCGCCACTGGCCATTCCACCAGTCGCTGGCGGGCAACTCCATCAGCAACGGCGGCGGCGGTTCGAACCTGGCCAGCTTGGTGCCCAGGTTGCGCGGCGCGAACACGACCGCGCAGGTCAGGAAAACGCCGTAGAAGATCCACGAGACCGGCTTGACCCAGAACGCGCGGGTGGCGCGACGGCGATAGGCGATGCCCAGCACCAGCAGCCAGAAGATGCCGAACAGCATGCCGCCGACCACGTCGCTGAGCCAGTGCGCGCCCAGATACAGGCGCGCGAAGCCGATCAGCGACACGATCGCGCCGCTGACCAGGTACGGCCATACCCGGCGCCGGCCCGGCAGCTCGCGCGCGATCAGCAGCGCGAAGAAGCCAAAGCCGATCGTGGCCATGGTGACCGCTACCGACGGAAACCCGAAACCGTTGCTGGCCGCAGGCGGGCGTACGACCTGCACGGTGGCGCCCAGCAACTGGGTCAATGCCAGGCCGAAGGCCAGCGCGATCACCCAGTGCGCCACCGCCATCCAGCGGCGCCGCCAGGCCAGATAGCCCATCGCCGCCGCAATCGCCGGCAGCAGCACCTGCCAGTCGCCCAGCGACGCCAGCGCCACCATCGGGTAGTCGGCCAGCGGGTTGCGCAGCGCCAGCATCAGGTCGTGCACGGCCAGGTCCACGCGCAGCGGCTCGCCATGCGCCAGCACCACCATCAGCAACACGAACCAGCCCCAGCCCAGCAGCAACAGCATCAACGCCATCATCGCCAGCGGTACCGACTCGCGACGGCGCGGGTCGAATACGCTCACCGACCAGTTGCCCAGCACCGGATGCCGATGCGACCACTCCAGCAGGCGCGCCAGCAAGGCGTCCAGATGGCCGGCCGACCAGCGGTACGAGTACAGCACCATCGCCCAGGCCAGGCCGATCACTGCGGCCAGCAAGGCGACCACCACGAACAGGCGGCCGGCGACCGCGGCCACCGCGTCGTAGGCGGTGCCCAGCACCCAGCCGGGCACCAGGAACAGCAGCGCCCACGAGATGCAGGCCAGGCCGCTGGCGATCAGATAGCGTTTGAACGGCATGTGCGACATGCCGGCGATGGCCGGCACGAATGGCCGCACCGCGCCCACGTAACGTGCGATCAGGATGCTCTTGAAGGCATTGCGCCGGAACAGCAGCTCGCCACGCTCCAGCAGTTGCGGGTAACGGCGAAACGGCCAGTAGGTGTGCAACTGGTGGCCCCAACGATGGCCGACCCAGAAACTGAGCGCATCGCCGATGAAGGCGCCCAGGGTGGCGCAGGCCACCGCATACGGCCCGTTGATCTGACCCAGCCCGATCAGCACGCCGATGGCGAACAGCAACGGCAGCGCCGGCACGATGGCGCCAAGCACGATCACCGCATCGGAAAATGCGATGGCAAAGATCACCACGCCAGCCAGGGTGGGGTGGTGTCCGATCCACTCCAGCGTGGCGTCGATCCATGAATTCATCCCGCGATTATAGGTGGGCATGGCGACGAGGTGACTTGCGCCCTCGTCACATCGCTCGGTCCGCTTCACCTCGGGTTGCGGGCGGATCAGAGCGCACGCGAGCTTGACCGCAGGCAACGCCCGCTGTGGCGATGCAGGCGCCCCGCCTACAATGGGGGATGAGTGACGAACCCGCCGGCAACCTGCCGCTGAAGTCCGATACCTTCGGGCGCATCCTGCTGATCCGCGACGCCGATCGCCTGTTTGTGCGGCGTGACCTGAGCGCGGCGCCATGGCTGCTGCGCGGGGTGGCCTGGTGGCTGGCGCGACGCGAAGCCCTGGCCCTGCGCCAGCTCGATGGCCTGGCGCGGACACCGCGTCTGTTGCACTGGGACGGACGCCATCTGGACCGCAGCTATCTGGCCGGCGACGCGATGTACCAGCGCCCGCCGCGCGGCGATCTGGCCTACTTCCGCCGCGCGCGCAGGTTGTTGCAGCAACTGCACCGCCGCGGGGTGGCGCACAACGATCTGGCCAAGGAAGCCAACTGGCTGGTGCAGGACGACGGCAGCCCGGCGGTGATCGATTTCCAGCTGGCGGTACGCGGCAATCCGCGCGCGCCCTGGATGCGTCTGCTTGCACGCGAAGATCTGCGGCACCTGCTCAAGCACAAGCGCATGTATTGCCCGGCCGCGATCACCCCGGTGGAACGCCGCGTGCTCAAGCGCACCTCCTGGGTCCGCAAGCTGTGGTTCGCCACCGGCAAGCCGGTCTACCGCTTCGTGACCCGCCGCGTGCTGCATTGGGAAGACAACGAGGGGCGGGGGCCGAGGCCTTGAGGGGCGGGGAATCGAGAATCGGGAGTAGGGAATCGTTAGAGCACATCGCGGCAGCTGATCGTTCGTCGGCTACTGAACGTTCAAGGGGCTAAGCTTTTGCGATTCCCCATTCTCGATTCCCAATTCCCATGACCTTAAACGGCAAAACCCTCTTCATCACCGGTGCCTCGCGCGGGATCGGCCTGGCGATTGCGTTGCGGGCGGCGCGGGAAGGGGCAAATGTGGCGATTGCGGCCAAATCGGCAGTGGCCAATCCCAAGTTGCCCGGCACCATCCACAGCGCGGCCGCGGCGGTGACTGCGGCCGGTGGGCAGGCGCTGGCGCTCAAGTGCGATATCCGCGACGAAGCGCAGGTGCGTGCGGCGGTGGCCGCCACGGTCGATGCGTTTGGCGGCATCGATATCCTGGTCAACAACGCCAGTGCGATCTGGTTGCGTGGTGCGCTGGAGACGCCGATGAAGCGCTTCGACCTGATGCAGCAGGTCAACGCGCGTGGCAGTTTTCTGTGCGCGCAGGCGTGCCTGCCGCATCTGTTGCAGGCGCCCAATCCGCACATCCTCACGCTGGCGCCGCCACCGTCCTTGAACCCGGCGTGGTGGGGCGCGCATACCGGCTACACGCTGGCCAAGATGGGCATGAGCCTGGTGACGCTGGGGCTGGCAGCCGAGTTCGGCCCGCAAGGCGTGGCGATCAATGCGCTATGGCCGCGCACCGTGATCGCCACCGATGCGATCAACATGATCGATGGCGTGGATGCGGCCGCGTGTCGCCGGCCGGAGATCATGGCCGACGCGGCACATGCGGTGCTGACGCGCCAGGCGGCGGGATTTCATGGCCAGTTCCTGATCGACGACCAAGTGCTGGCCGAGGCCGGCGTCACCGACCTGAGCGGCTACGCGGTCGACCCGTCGCGCGCGTTGTTGCCGGACCTGTTTCTCGACTGAGCGCGGCCAACGGCCCGCGCGCGCAGCCGGCCTGGTATGGGTACGCCGTCAGCGGCGCATGCGGCCAGCGCGATTCGAAAAAATCGATACGGCGGACCCCAGCGGCCACGCCCCGGCGTGCAATCCAGGCCGTCGGCGCCCGGGCGTGAGCACAGGGAATTCACAGTCGTGTTTGCTATCGTGCGCGGCTGAAACCGTTTCCAACAGGGATGTACAGCGCGTGGCTTCGATGTTCCGTGTAGTCGTTCTGGCGGCGTCCGTGTCCGTCCTGGTGGCCGCTTGCGGCGGCAAGTCGCCGCCGCCTGCAAGCGATGCCAAGACGAGTGAAAAACAGCCGGACTCCCTGCAAGGCGTGACCGCAAAGCTCGGCGCCTACATCGACTGCTTCAACCGCATCGATGCGAAGGTGCACGCCGGCGCCAGGCAATACACCGGCTGGATGCAGGACCCATTCGCCGGCCCGACCGGTCGCGAATCCGGCATGACCGGTCCGTACGATATCGACGCCTACGACATGAAGCAGTGCGATGCGCCGGTCAACGCGGCCGCTGCGGCGAACCCGTCGCTGCCTGCATTGGACAAGGCGGCACGCGACTACCGCGCGGCATTGAAGGCGCTGCAGCCGATCAGTCACGCGGTAGCCGACTACTACACGCGTCAGGACTACGAAGACGACCAGTTCGCCAAGGGCAAGCAGCTGCACCCGGAGCTGATGGAGGTGCTGGCCACCTATGCCGATGCCAGCACCGCCTTCAGCGCCGAACTTGACACCCAAAACGACGCGGCGCAACGCGAAAAACTCAAGATGCTGGAGCAGGGCGAGGGCCGCACGCGCGAATACTACCGGCTGGCGATGATGCTCGACGCCAAGGAGATCGCCGATGCGCTGGAACAGGAGCAGTTCGACGTGCCACGGGTCAATACGCTGCTGGACGGCTTCAACCGCCTCTCCGACGAGGGGCATGCCAAGGTGGCCGATCAGGAACCGGGCAAGCTGGACTGGAATAGCTTCGAGACCGCTGCGGAGACCTTCCGCAGACAAGCCAAGGCGCGGGTGAAACGCGTGGTCGAAAGAACGCCCTATAGCAAGATGGAACAGGGCTGGCTGGATAACCCCTCGCTGGCGCCGGAGGGTTCGCCACGCGAGTTGCTCAACACGTACAACGCGCTGGTGTTCGAAAGCAATCGTCAGTAATTGCCGCGCTGCACCCGCCGCGCGCGTGCCGAGGGTGCGCCGCGCCAGATGTCATTCGGCCGCACGCTGCGGCAGCCACCTCGTTCAACCCATCACTGGAACCCAAGATGACCCTTCGACTTCGTTATGCGCCGCTCACCGCGGCGATGGCTTTCGCCGCGCTGCTTGCCGGCTGCCAGAAAGACGCACCCGCCGCCGCAGTGGAAGGCGCCGACAAGATCAATGCCTACATCACGTGCTTCAACGGCGTCGAGCAGCCGATCCATGAGAGCTACCAGCAATATGTCGAGTGGATGCAGGACCCCGAGGCTGGCCCGACCGGCAAGGAAAGCGGTATCCATGCACCGGGCACGGTGCTGTCGCATCACGTGGACGAATGTGGTGCGCCGATGACTGCGGCGCTGGCGCAAACACCGGCCAACCCCGAGCTCGATCCGGTGGCCAAGACCTATCAGGAACGGTTCACCGCACTCAACGAGCGTATCGGCGAAGCGGTGCGCTACTACGACCGCGAGGATTATCTGCGCGACGACGGCAAGGGCATGAAGGCGCTGCACGCGCCGCTGATGCAGGCCTATCAGGCCTTCTTCGAAGCCGGTGAAGCCATGAATGCCGCACTCGAACGTAACGAAGACATGCGTCGCCAGGCGCAGATCGATGCGATCGAAAAGGAAGAAGGTCGCAGCGCCTCCTGGTATCACCTGAAGATCATCGGCGAAGGCAAGCAGCTGGTGCAGGTGCTCGACAGCGATACGCCGGATCTTGCCGCAGCGCAGTCCCAGCTCGCGCGTTACCAAGGCATTCTGGAAGAGGCGCAGAAAGCCAAGGTCGGCCAGGGCGATGCGATGTGGGGCCACATGGAACGCTCCGCCGACAAGCTGGCGCGCGAGTCCGGGCGACTGGTCGAACGTATCCGCACCAAGACACCATTGAACCAGAGCGAGCAGATGCTGCTGGAGAGCGGCTCCATGCCGCCGGGCGGCACCCGCCAGGCCGTGCTCGCCAGCTACAACGATCTGATCGACATGAGCAACCGCATGTCGCATTGATGCTGTGCAGGCACTCCTGTCGCGTTGTGTAAGCGCATCGCGCACTGCTCTTACCGTGCACACCGACTATCTCGACAGGTCCTTGCCCGCCCATCGTCGCGGGACCTTACGCGGCATGGATGCCGCGTAAGAGCCTACAGGGACGTACTTGCGGCGTGTCCTGCGATGGTGGGCGGGCAAGGACTCTGCAGTAAAGTCGCAGATCCGCAGCTATCCAACTGACCTATCCGTGCTGACCACGCCTTCGGAGCACGACACCCAAAGCAATCGAGACTTGAAACGTTGGCGTCGTTTCGTCGTGATCAGATGCTTAAGTCAAAAGCCTGGTCAGTCGAGAGCGCGATGCCCTCACCGCTTGCGGGACACGCCGTGAATCCGTCCATGGAGGCTCCTTCGCGGCATCCATGCCGCCAAGGGTCCCGCAACCGGCAAGGGCGCCGCACCGGAGAGTTTGGTCGGTGGCCGCTTGAAAGCGGCTTGCCGCGTGGCATGCATCGGACGTTACGCCAGCGCATCAGTAGCGAACAACGCGCATCACGCACTGCTCTTGCCGCTCTTCACTGTGCACACCGAGCATCTCGACAGGGTCCTTGCCCGCCCACCGTCGCGGGACCTTACGCGGCATGGATGCCGCGTAAGAGCCTACAGGGACGTACTTGCGGCGTGTCCTGCGATGGTGGGCGGGCAAGGGCCCTGCAGCAAAGCAACAGATCATCCGCTTTACGACTGATCTATCAGCACTACCCAAGTCCATCGAAACACAACACATAAAGAAATCAAGACCTGGAAGCGTGACCGTGTTTAGGCGCGATCAGATGTTCAGATCAAAAGTTCGGTGAGTCGACGGAGCGATGCCCTCACCGCTCGCGGGACACGCCGCAAATCCGTCGCTGAAGGCTCTAGCGGCAAGCGTCCCACAATCGGCAAGGGCATCGCGCCTGTCAGCCTGGTGGTGTGCCGATTGGAACCGCAAAGCCGCCTGCGGCACCTTCTCGGCGCGCAGGCGTTGCGTCAAGTCCGCAGCACCGCTTCAGCCGTTGGAGATCTCCGGTAGCGGCTCGGCACACTGGCGGCAATAGCGTGCATCGGGCGCGTGGCCTTCCAGCCCGCAACGTGGGCAAGTGCGCGTATCGCGCTTGCCGGTGTGGCCACCTTCGCGCAGCGTGCTGGCCAGTTCGGCGGTATAGATGCCGGTGGGCACGGCGATGATGCTGTAGCCGATCAGGATCAGGGCCGAGGTAATGAAGCGGCCCAGCGTGGTCTGCGGCACCATGTCGCCAAAACCCACGGTGGCCATGGTCACGATGGCCCAGTACATGCTGGTCGGGATGCTGGTGAACCCGTGTTGCGGGCCTTCGATCACATACATGGTGGCGCCGGCGATCACGGTGATGGTGAGCACGCTGAACAGGAGCACCAGCACCTTGCGCCGGCTGCGCCACAGCGCGTCCACCAGTTGCCCGCTTTCTTCGATGTAGCGGGTGAGCTTGAGGATGCGGAACAGGCGCAGGATGCGCAGCACGCGCACCACCAGCAACGTCTGCGCACCTGGCACGAAGAACGACAGATAGCTGGGCAGGATCGAGAGCAGGTCGATCACGCCCCATACGCTCAGTGCGTAATGCAGCGGGCGCCGCACCACCGCCAGGCGCAACGCGTATTCGATGGTGAACAGGACCGTGAACGCCCATTCCAGCGGCACCAGCCAGTGCGCCGAATGCGAATGGATGCGCGGCACGCTGTCAATCATGATCACCACCACGCTGGTGAGGATCGCCACCACCAGCATCAGGTCGTAGTGCGCGATGGGCCGGTGTCGTGCCGGTAGATGATGTCGAACCATTGCCGGCGCCAGCCGTGGTCGGTGGCGGGAGTGAGCTGAGGATCGGAGAAGGGGCGCATCCGCGCATTGTGCCGCAGGCCGGCGAATGCGCGAGAATGCGCGTTCTCCCTCCGCTTCTGTGACCCACCATCATGAGCACCGCTGCCGATTCGCCCCTGTCCCTCGCGCATTACTACCTGCCGGTGTATCGCCCGCGCCAGGTGGTGCTGGAGCGTGGCCAGGGCAGTCGCGTGTGGGACGACCAGGGCCGCGCGTATGTGGATCTGTCCGCCGGCATCGCGGTCAGCGGGCTGGGCCACAACGATCCGGACCTGATGGCCGCGCTGACCGAGCAGGCCGGCAAGCTGTGGCACACCAGCAATGTGTTCTTCAGCGCACCGCCGCTGAAGCTGGCCGAAGAGCTGGTCACCGCCTCGCGCTTCGCGCACAAGGTGTTCCTGTGCAATTCGGGTACCGAGGCCAACGAAGCGGCGATCAAGCTGGTGCGCAAGTGGGCCAGCAGTCAGGGCCGCCCGGCCGACAAGCGCGTGATCGTGACCTTCCGCGGCAGCTTCCATGGGCGCACCCTGGCGGCGGTCACCGCCACCGCGCAGCCCAAGTACCAGGAAGGCTACGAACCGCTGCCCGGCGGGTTTCGCTATGTGGACTTCAACGATGTCGCCGCGCTGGAAGCGGCCATGGCCTCGGGCGATGTGGCCGCGGTGATGGTCGAGCCGATCCAGGGCGAGGGCGGGGTGATGCCGGCGGCGCCGGGCTTCCTGGGCCGCGTGCGTGCGCTGTGCGACCAGCACGATGCGCTGCTGGTGCTGGACGAGATCCAGTGCGGCATGGGCCGTACCGGCACGCTGTTCGCGCATTGGCAGGAGCAGGTGACGCCGGACATCGTGACGCTGGCCAAGGCGCTGGGTGGCGGCTTCCCGATCGGCGCAATGTTGGCCGGCCCCAAGGTGGCCGAAACCATGCAGTTCGGCGCGCACGGCACCACCTTCGGCGGCAACCCGCTGGCCGCGGCGGTGGCGCGCGTGGCGCTGCGCAAGCTGGCTTCGCCGCAGATCGCCGAGAACGTAGCGCGTCAGTCTGCGGCGCTGCGCGCCGGCCTGGAGGCGCTCAACGCCGAGTTCGGCCTGTTTGCCCAGATCCGCGGACGTGGCTTGATGCTGGGCGCGGTGCTGGCGCCGGCGCATGCCGGGCAGGCCGGCGCGATCCTGGATTTTGCCGCCAAGCATGGCCTGCTGTTGCTGCAGGCCGGGCCGGATGTGCTGCGCTTCGTGCCGGCACTGAATCTGACCGATGCCGAGCTGGCCGATGGGTTGGAACGCCTGCACCTGGCCATTGCCGAGTACGTGGCGCAGAAGTGATGGAGTCCTGCGCTTTCTGCGCCGTCGTGGCGGGTGCCGCGCCGGTGAGCGTGGTGGGGTAAGAGGCGCGGGCCGTTGCGTTTCTTCGACGCGTTCAACGCTGCGAGCAGCGTCTTGCGTCATCCTTGAGGGTGATCAGTGCTTCGCGATGCTCAACGATTCCCGATTCCCGATTCCCGATTCCCCAATCCCCAATCCCCAATCCCCAATCCCGGCTCTTCACCCCAGCCCATACCGCTTCAGCACCCGCCGCAAGGCTCGCGCATCGCGCACCGTGTCCGCATGCAGGCCGGCAGCGCGGGCGCCGCGGACGTTGACGAATAGATCGTCGACAAACAACGTGCGCGCAGCACTAGCATCCAGTTGTGCAAGCGCGCGCTGATACACCTGCACATCGGGCTTGCGGCCGCCGAGCGCGCCGCTACACAGCACGCGGCCCTGCAATAACGGAAACAGCGGCGGCACGATCCGCTCAATCGCTTCCGCCATCAATGGCCCGTTGTTGGTGAGCACCGCCACCGCGGTGGTTGCCGCCACCGCCAGCACCTGCGTCAGCACCGCCGGGTCGGCGCGGCATGCCGCTACGCGTGCGTCGATCCAGATGGCGCGATCGATCGCGCAGCCAAGGCCGTCGCTGAGCTGCGCCAGATAGGCCGGCGTGTCGATCACCCCGGCGTCGTAGGCGCGCTCCAGGCCCTGCTCGAACAACACCTGTTGCACACGTTGCGGCGTGCACGCCGCCGCATTGGCAAGCGCCGCCACACGGCGCGGCCGCGAATAGCTGGCCAGCACGCCGTCGAAATCGAGCAGTAACAGGGACGGTGCTGCAGGCGGCATGGGCGGACTCGGGATGTGGCGGGGCAGCGTTGTCGATTCGCCGCGGCATGGCAAGCGTGCAAGACCTGGTATGTCCGGATCCACGCAGGTGGGTGGGGATAGTACCTATTCAGATCGTTGAATTCGGCAGCAACCTACCCACCCACGCCGCCCCTACCCTCCGCGCGGCACTTGCGGTGGAACTGTGCTGGGTATGGTCGATGCATGCCGCATCCGCGGTGTCAGCCGGTCTTGGGGAGCGGGCCCGGTCACTCAGCACGTCACACCATCCAGGGGGTCGATTGCATGCGCAAGCGCTTGAACACCGATCAACTGGCGGCGTCGGTCGCCGCCATTCTCACCACTGCCACGCGTGGTCGCACGCTGGCTTCGATGACCTTGGTGCTGGCTGGCGCACACAGCCTGCCCGTCCTGGCACAGGAAGCGCGCACGCTGGACGCGGTTAGCGTGGTCGGTACCGGCTCCACGCGCACCACGGCCTCGATCTCCGTTGCCGAGATCCAGGCCCAGGTGCCCGGCGTGGCACCGCAGCAGTTACTGGCGAGCCTGCCCGGCGTGAATGTGCAGACCACCGATCCGTTCGGGCTGTACGAATTCGGCGACTCGATGACCATCCGCGGCTTTTCCGCCAACCAGATCGGCGTGACCCTGGACGGCATTCCGATCGAAACCTTCGACACCCGCGAAGGCGGCCCGATCACCCGCTACGTGTCCAGCGAGAACCTGCTCGACGTCACCGTGTCGGCCGGTTCCGGCGATGTCACCCAGCCTTCCTACCACGCACTTGGCGGTGCGATCCGCTACACCAGCCTGCCCCCGAAAGGCGGCGACAGCTGGAGCGGCAATCTCACCCAGACCATCGGCTCGGACGATCTGGTACGCAGTTTCGTGCGGCTGGATACGCCGGATTGGTGGGAAGGCGGCCCCAGCGCCTATCTGTCTGCCTCGCGCACGCAGGGCGGGGTGTGGGACATGGAACCGGCCACGCAGAAGAGCGATCACTTCGAAGCCAAGATCCGCCAGGCCTGGGACGTGGGCCACCTGACCCTGGGCTGGATCTACAACAACCGCAAGGACTACGACGTGCAGTCGTACAACTCCGACGGCTCGGTCGCATGGGATCTGCACGAACGCATCACCGGCAATCCGGAAGTGGATGCCGAGCATTACAGCGAATGGCAGAACGGCCGCCGCGACTCGCTGCTCAGCCTGCACGGCGATTTCCTGTTCAACGATGCGATCGGTTTCACCTTCACCGGCTACTACGAGAACAAGCATGGTTACGGCGTCGGCGGCACGCCGCCGAGCACGGCTACTGGCCTGTACAACGATGCCATCGCTGGTACGCCGGGGCGCACCGACATCGCCATCAACGACCCGCAGATCGTCGATGCCAATGGCAATGTCACCCGTGTCGGTGCGATGACGCGGCGCGAGGAAATCATGGGCGGCGATCGCTACGGCGTGACCACCGCGGTGTCGTGGGAGACCGAGCACAACAAGCTCGAAGTCGGTGCGTGGTACGAGAACTACGACTTTGACCAGGTGCGCCCGCTGTACAACCTGGATCCGGCCACCGGTGCATTGCTCAAGGGTTCGCTGCCGATCGTCATCTACTACGACAACCATTTCTCCACCGAGGTGAAGCAGCTCTACATCAAGGACACGCTGCGCCTGCTCGATGACCGGCTCACCATGGAGTTCGGTGCCAAGGGCCTGGATGTCAAACGCGACTACAACGGCATCGCCAATCTCGATGACTTCAATGTCGGTGTGCGCCGCGATGTCACCATCAAGAACAGTGACTGGTTCCAGCCGCAGGTCGGCGCCAGCTTCCAGCTCGCCGAGGGCGTGCAGGTATTCGCCAACTACGCGGAGAACTTCAGCTCGGCGCCGCGGCTGGCGTTGACCTCGGGCGCATTCAATCCGGATATCGCGCCGGAGGAATCCACCAATATCGATATCGGCATCCGCGCCGAATCCAGCCAGTGGAGCGGCTACGTCGCCGCCTACAAGATCGATTACGAAAACCGCATCATCGCGCTGACCGACCCGGATCCATTGGTGGTCGCGCCCACGATCTACGCCAACGTCGGCGACGTGCAGACCTATGGCGCGGAAGTGTCCGGCATGTGGAAGCCGGCTCCGGGCTGGCGGCTGGGGGCGTCGCTGACCTGGAACAAATCCGAGTTCCAGGACAACTATTTCGGCCCGGTCAGCGGCAATCTGGTGCAGGTGGAAGGCAACGAAGTGCCGGACTCGCCCAAGGTGATGTTCAGCCTCAACGGCGGTTGGGAGGGCGAGCATTTCTTCGCCAACCTCGATACCAAATACACCGGCAAGCGCTACGGCGACACGCTCAATACCGACCAGGTGGATGCCACCTTCATCGTCAACGGCAGCCTCGGCTATCAGGGCGAGGATGCCGGGTTCCTGGCCGGTGGGCGGCTGCAGTTGTCGGTCTACAACCTGTTCGACAAGGACGATGCGATCGGTGCGGTGTTCCCGAACGAGAGTTCCGGCTCGTACCAGTTGATCGCACCGCGCCAGCTGTTCGCCAGTCTGTCCTACAAGTTCTGAGGCGGTGATGCGGCCGGCGTCACTGCCGGCCGCGTTATGCGTTTTGTCAGTCGCACTCGTTCCACGACATGCAAGGACTACGCGTTGATGCAAGGCAATCATTCTGGGGCGATGACGCGGCGGCAACTGCTGGCGCGCATCGGCATGACCGCTGGCGGCGCGATGATGTACCAGGCGATGAGCAGCCTGGGCATGGCCGCCGAATCAAATTTCAAAGGGCCGCTGAAACTGGATGGCGACCCGAAGGGCGCCTCGGTGCTGATTCTGGGGGCGGGACTGGCCGGCATGGCTGCGGCCTTCGAACTGCGCAAGGCGGGGTACCGCGTGCAGGTGCTGGAATACAACGACCGCCCCGGTGGGCGTAACTGGACGCTGCGCGGCGGCGACCGTTATACCGAACTCGGCGGGGCGACCCAGCATTGCCAGTTCGACGACGGGCTGTATCTCAATCCGGGGCCGTGGCGCATTCCGCATCACCACAAGGCGGTGCTGAGTTACTGCAAGCAATTCGGTGTGGCCCTGGAGGCATTCAACCAGGTCAACTACAACGCGCTGTTGCACAGCCAGCAAGGCTTTGGCGGCAAACCGCAGCGCTTTCGCGCCATCGATGCCGATTACAAGGGCCACGTGTCCGAGCTGCTGGCCAAGTGCACCCAGCAGCAGGCGCTGGACAAGAGCGTGAGCCGCGAAGACCAGGAAGTGCTGTTGGAGTCCTTGCGGACCTGGGGCGCGCTCGACCACAAGTTCGGCTACGTCAAAGGCAAGGACAGCAGCGAGCGGCGCGGCTTTGCGCGGTATCCCGGCGGCGGCCTGTCGGGCAAGCCGGAGTTCTCCGATCCCTTCAGCGTGCAGGACGTGTTGCGCTCGCGCTTGTGGACCACGCTGGCGGCCGGCAACAACTACGAAATGCAGACCACCATGTTCCAGCCGGTGGGCGGCATGGACCAGATCGGCAAGGCGTTCGCGAAGCAGCTTGGCGATGCCATCACCTACAACGCCAAGGTCACCAGGATCGATCAGGACGGCAACGGCGTGCGTGTGTCCTGGCAGGATGCCGCGCACGGCGGCGAAGAACGCATCGCCAGCGCCGATTGGTGCATCTGCACGATTCCGTTGTCGGTGCTCAGCCGCATTCCGGTCACCGCCGGCGACGCGATGACTACCGCGATCGGCCAGGTGCCGTATGCGGCATCGGTGAAGGTGGGCCTGCAGTTCAAGCGCCGCTTCTGGGAAGAGGACGAGGCCATCTACGGCGGCATCAGCTACACCGATCTGCCGATCACCTTGATCAGCTATCCCAGCACCAACTATCACAGCCCCGGCAAGGGCGTGCTGCTCGGTGCCTACGTCTGGGGACTGGACGCCTACCAGTTCACCTCGATGCCCCCGGAGCAGCGCGTGCGCAAGGCGGTCGAATACGGCACGCAGCTGCATCCGCAATATCCACGCGAGTTCGAGAACGGCATTTCGGTCGGTTGGCACCGCGTGCCGTTCACGCATGGCTGTTTCGGCATGTGGAGCGAGCAGGCGCGTGCCGAACACTACACGCCGCTGTGCCAGATCGACGGGCGCCTGGCGCTGGCCGGTGAACACGTCTCCTATATTCCGGCCTGGCAGGAGGGCGCGATCTTGTCCGCGCACGATGTCGTCGGCCGTCTGCATCGCAAAGTGCTGGCCGGAGGAGGTCGCGCATGAGTCTGTTACCACGATTGGCCGCGGCCAGCTTCGTCGTTGCGATGGCTGCCTTGCTGGTGCCGCCGGGCGCATACGACGCGCGGGCGCAGAGTTCCGATGCCACCCAGCTGTTCCCGCAGCAGGGCTTTGCCAAGGCATCCGGCCAGGACGTCTACCAGGCGATCTGCCAGGGCTGCCACATGCCGGCCGGGCACGGCGCGCAAGGTGCCGGCGAATACCCCGCGCTTGCCGGCAATCCCAAGCTGGCCGCTGGACCCTACGTCACCATGATGGTGCTCGACGGCCACGCTGGCATGCCCGGCTTCGGCGAGATGCTCAACGACCGCCAGGTGGCCGAAGTGGTGAGTTATGTACGCACGCACTTCGGTAACGACCACGCCGAGCGCGTCACCGTCGACGACGTCAAATTGCTACGTCACTGATGCCCCTTTCCCTCTCATGCAAGGAGTTGCCATGTCCCGTCCAGTGACAGCCGTCCTCACCGCTGCCCTGTTGTGGTCTGCGGGCCTCACCGCTGCGCACGCCGCCGAGGTGATCCGCCACAAGATCCCCAACAGCGATTTCCCCATCGCTGCCGCCGTGGAAATTCCCGCCGGCAAGGCCACCGTCTATGTCAGCGGCAAGGTGCCGGCGGTGGTGGATGCCAGTGCGCCCAAGGATTCGGCTGCCGCCTATGGCGACACCAAGGCGCAGACGGTCAGCGTGTTGACCCAGATCAAGCAGCAACTCGCAGCGCTCGGCCTGGGGATGAGCGATGTGGTGAAGATGCAGGTGTTTCTGGTCGGCGATCCGGCCATGGGCGGCAAGATGGATTTCAACGGATTCATGGAGGGTTACCGCCAGTTCTTCGGCACCAAGGAGCAGCCCAACCTGCCGGCACGCTCGGCCTTCCAGATCGCCGCGCTCGGCAATCCGCTGTATCGGGTGGAAATCGAAGTGGTCGCCGTTCGTCCCTGAACCCGTCGTGCCGTCCTGCTGGAGGTTGTCATGAAAACTGCTCTTTCGCGCCGCATGTTTCTGCGCGATTCCGCGCTGTTTGCCGGCGCTGCCGGTGCGAGTGCGCTGCCGCTGCTGGCCAGTGCCGCCGAACGTTCTGCCGCCATCGCGCCGATGCCGGCCAGTGCGCTGTCGCCGGTGATGATCGGCTCCAACGAATTTCCCGATGGCCCGTCGGCGGCCGCGGTCAAGGCCATCGCGCAGATCGCACCGCAAGGCGGACGCTACCTGCGCGATGTGCAGATGGAGCTGATGGATACCCTGGCCGCCGAGCTCAAGCTGCCGGTCAATCACCTGATGGCCTACGCCGGCTCCACCGAGCCGCTGGACTACACCATGCTGGCGTTCACCTCGCCCAGCGCCGCGCTGGTCACTGCCGACCCCACCTACGAATCCGGTTGGCGCGCCGCCACCCGCAATGGCGCAAAACTGATCAAGGTGCCGTTGCGCAAGGACTTCTCGCACGATGTGCAGGCGATGTGCGCCGCCGACGCCAGCCCTGGCGTGATCTACATCTGCAATCCCAACAATCCCACCGGTTCGGTCACCGCACGCAAGGATCTGGACTACGCATTGGCGCACAAGCCCAAGGGTAGCGTGCTGGTGGTGGACGAGGCCTATATCCACTTTGCGCAGAGCACCAGCAGCGTGGTCGACATGGTTGCCGCGGGCGAGGACGTGGTGGTGTTGCGCACCTTCTCCAAACTCTACGGCATGGCCGGCATTCGCCTGGGCTATGCGGCCGCGCGCCCGGACCTGCTGGCCAAGCTGATGTTCTACAGCGTCAACAGCCTGCCGGTGACCGCCGCCGCCGCAGGCCTGGCCAGCCTGCGCGATCCCGCACTGGTGCCGCAGCGGCGCGCACGTACCGCGGCCACACGCAAGGACGTGATGGAGTTTCTCGTCAAGCAGGGCTACGCCTGCACCGCCTCGGAGAGCAACTGCTTCATGGTCGATGTGAAGCGCCCGGCCGCCGGCTTCAAGGACGACATGGCCACCCATGGCGTGTTCATCGGACGCAGCTGGCCGGTATGGCCGACCTGGTCGCGCATCACCGTCGGCACCGACGCGGAGATGGCGCGCTTCAAGCAGGCCTTCGTGCAGGTGATCGCCGGCAAGCGCGGCCCGTTGCCGCTGCCGGACGCCACGGCAGCGGTGCATGATCCGATGGATGCTTTTTTCCGTTACGCATGAGGCGTTACTCTGGCATCACCGGCGCATGCGAACGCGCTGGTGTGGCCAGGCGCGCTGGGCGTCGCGCATCCCTTAACGCAGGAGTGTTCCCTTGAAAGTGTTTTCGACATTTGCCGTGCTTGGTCTGGTGCTGCTGGCGCCTTCGGCATGGGCGCGTACCTGCGCCGTCACCATCACCGGCAACGATCAGATGAAGTTCGACCAGAGCGCGATCAAGCTGGCGCCCGACTGCACGCAGGTGGACCTCACGCTCAAGCACTCCGGCAAGATGGCTGCCACGGTGATGGGGCACAACTGGGTGCTGACCAAGTCCGCCGACTTCCAGGCAGTGGCCAATGCCGGCATACGCTCCACCATTGCCGACAGCTATCTGCCCAAGGCCGACGCGCGCGTGATCGCGCACACCAAGGTAATCGGCGGCGGCGACAGCACCACGGTGAGCTTTCCCACCAGCAAGTTGAGCAAGGGTGGCGATTACACTTTTTTCTGCTCGTTCCCCGGCCACTGGGCGATGATGAAGGGCACGCTGAGTTTCGGTTGAGCTGTCACGTGCCGCAGGTGTGCGTGGCCGCGGCAGGAGTGAAGTGTGAGGGAGCTGGCACGCGGTTGCGTCGCGTGCTCCAGAGCGATCGCGACCGGAGTGGGTGGCAGGCGCCAACCAGCGTCGTGGATGCTGCTTCTAGTTTCGGCTTTGGCGCATCAGCGTCTTTCGCCGAACGCGATGTAGTCTGCGTTTTTAACGGGCTTTCCCGGTCAATCGGTTGGTCTACTCGTATCGTAGCTTGGCAAGGCGATGGCATTGGCGTCCCGTGCAAAATGGTTGTTGATGAACGACCTGAGTGCGGGCCGGCTGGCCAGGCGGATGGCGTTGCGCAGCACTGCCAGGCCGAAGCGGGTATGCGGCCACAGCAGGCGCGGAACCAGCTTGGGAATGTTCTGCCCCTGTTTGACGAAGGGGCGCATGATGCGTTCGTAGTGTGCGAAAGCGGTCGCCGGCGTCTCCGACCTGGCAAGCTCTCCGGCAAGGACATAAGCACCCACGATCGCAAGCGTGGTGCCGATGCCGGACAGTGCGGTCGGGCACCATGCCGCATCGCCGGTCAGGACCACCCGACCGTTGGACCAGCGGTCCATGCGTACCTGGCGCAGCACATCGAAGTAGAAGTCGTCGACGTCCATCATCGCATCCAGGATGCGCGGAAACTCCCAGCCTAGCGCGGAGAACTGCGCGTGAATGAAGGTGCGCTGCTGCGCCACGCTCCAGCTGTTCTCGTGACCGGGTCGCTTCTGGATGCCGAGATAGACTCCCAACTTGCCGTCGCGCGCAGGTTTCACCACCGCCCCCCGGCCGCCCAGCGTGTTGTATTGCCGCGCATAGACGCCGTCACTGGCGATCTGCGGAGTGCTGAAATAGGCAATCGTCAGGTCCATCCAGCGCGGCCGATTCTCTGCAGGGAAAACCAGCTCCCTGGTGTGCGAGCCGACGCCCTCGGCGATCACTACAAGTGCATAGGTTTCCTGATGGCCGCCGGCAAAGGTGACCTGGACGCCGCCGTCGTGCTGCTCAATGTGTTCGATGCTGTCACCGAAGCGGAAGCGCACTCCTTGCGCCGCTGCGGCCTCGTAGATGATCCGGGCGATATCGCCGCGGCGGATTTCCATCTCCGCGGTCGGGCCGCCGTCGGTGTCGGAGTGCGCCGCTTCGAAGCGGCCGACCACGTGATTGTCTTCGGTGACCCAATCGGTGCCGCGCTCCCGGGTGCTGCGTTCGAGCAGCAGCGCTTCCAGGCCCATCCGGCGCAGCACGTCTCGCGCAGTGCCGCGCACGTCCACGTTCTGCCCGCCGTCGCGGAACGCCGGCGCGCGCTCCACGACTTCAACATCGCGGCCATACCTGGCAAGCCACCAGGCCGTGGTGGTGCCGGCAACGCTGGCGCCAGTGACAAGGATGCGAGCAGCCATGCTGTGAGCTCCCGATAAAAATACATCATACATGATGTATTTTTATCGGGAGGAGGCTAGCGCCGACGCTGGCGGTCAGCCTGGCGACGTCTCCGCACTGCCGGGCGGATCCGCTGCGCGCAACAACCCGCGTTGCAAGGCCTGCGCCAACGCGCTTTCGCGGCTGCGTGCATCGAGCTTGCGATAGAGGTTCTTCAAGTGGAACTTGACCGTGTTTTCCGACAGGTGCAGGCAGCGCGCGATCTGCTTGTTGGAATACCCGCGTGCCAGTTGCGCGAGCACTTCCAGCTCACGCTCGCTGAAGATGTTGCCGGCCGGGTCCTCGTCGCCGCTGAGGCGTTCGAGCAGGGCCTGGATGGTGAGTGCGCGGGTGGTGCCGCCGACGGTCTGCGGGTCGTGTTGACGCAGCGAGCGCAGCATTGCCTTGGCAGGCAGTCCGAGTTCGACGATCGCCTGCCAGCTCTGCGTCAGCGCTACATGATCGAGCGCGCTGTACAGATGCGGCAGCGCCGCGGCCAGTTCGCCACGCTGCTGCAGCACCAGTGCGATGCGTGCGCGGGTGCGCGCGAGGTGGCACAGATTGTCATTGGCCAGGCAGGCCTGTTCGATCTGGCCCAGGATGGTCAGCGCGGCACTGCTGCGTCCGGCCAGCCGGTGCCAGCGTGCCAGCGCAAAGCCCATCGCCGCACGATCGCGCCAGCGGTGGGGCGAGCGCAGCATATGCGCCAAGCCGGATTCGCCGCCGGTACGGGCGATCACCACATCGATGGCGGCATTGCCCGGATGTTCCAGCAACAGCATCAAGCGCCATGCTGCCGCCAATTCCGACAGGCGCGTCAGCTTGCGCCCGTGTGCGATCTGTTCGACGTGTTCGAGCAGCGCCAATGCACTGCGCCCGCTGTGGTCGCGCACACGCTCCAGTCCCAGCGCGGTGTCGTAGGCGGCAGCCAGCACGTCCATGCCGCCGTCGTGCTGTTCCAGCAGTTCCAGCGCCGGATGCAGCAGGTCGGCCGCATCGTCGTGGTGGCCGCGTTCGTAATGCAGTTGCGCGAGCAGGCACTGGCCGGCGGCCTCCAGCACGCGATCCAGTTGCGGGGTGCGCGCGCACCAGTTCAGGGCCTGCCGGTAACAGGCTTCGGCGTCGCCGAGTTGCCCGCGGTAGAAAAAGCTCTGGCCCAACGCCAGCAACGCCTGGCTTGCGCCCGGTTCGCTGCCACCGCGCTGCATCGCGTCGCGTGCGTTCAGGGCGTAGCGTTCGGCCAATGCAAAGGCGCCCTGCGCAATGGCGGTGGTGGCGCAGATGCACAGCAGCATGCCGCGGCCCAGATGATCGTCTTCGTCCAGCGCGGATGCCTGCGCGGCGATCTGGGTCAGGCCATGCGGATTGCCGCAGATTTCGTCGAGGCGATCGCGCAACAGCGCCACCACCACCGTGTAGTCGCGCTGCAAGGGCTCACGCAGCGCAGCTGGAAAGTCGCGGAAGCGTTCCAGCAGCAGGCGCGCATGGCTGAACTCGCCGAGCCTTGCGTGCAGATGCGCCTGGGTGAGATTCAGCGCCGGGGTGTCGCGGATGGTGCGGTGTTCGAAATGCCGGAGCAATGCGCGCACCTCGTGCGTGCCGTGGGTCAGCACCAGTTGCCAGGTGCCGGCGCGCGCGATGTAGCTGGCGGCCAGGTCGCCGCACTCGGCGCGCGATGCGTGCCGCACCGCTTCGGCCAGATGCCGATGCTCGCCAAACCAGCGTGCGGCCCGTTGATGCAGGTGCGTGGCCTGGCCGGGATGTTCGCGATCGAGCAGTTGCTGCAGGAAGTCGGCAAACAAGGGGTGATAGCGGAACCATTCGCGCTCGCCATCCATGGGCACCAGCAGGCCGTGGAAATGTTCCAGCCGCGCCAGCAGCCGGCCGCTGTCGTCGCACTGGCGCACCGCATCGGCCAGCGCTGCGTTGACGCGCTCCAATGGACTGGTCCGCAACAGCAGATCGCGCGTATCGGCATCCAGATCGTTGACCACCTGTTCGGTCAGGTACGCGGCAATCTGCGCACTGCGGCCGGAGAAACGCGCGGCCACCTCCTGTTGACGTTGCGCGCCACCCTCCAGCCAAAGACGCGCCAGATGCAGCGCCACCGGCCAACCTTCGGTGTAGCGCAGCAATTCGTCCACCACCGGCGCCGGGACCTGGGGGCCCAGCAATGCCTGCGCCTCGTGCTCGTCCAGCGCCAGTTGCGCACTGCCGAGACGGCTGAGCTGCGCCTGCAGGTCCAGCCGCGCCAGCGGCAGTGCCGGCACGCGCCGGGTGGCCAGCAGCAGGTGCAGGCGTCCGCCGCCGTGCTCGACCAGCCGCAGCACCAGCTCGTCGACGATGCCGCTGCCGAGCCGGTCGTAATCGTCGAGAATCACGCTGATGCGCCGTGGCGCCGTGCGCAGCGCGCGGATCAGCACCGTCACCGCCTCGCGCGGATCCTGGTCGCGGTTGTGCAGCACTGCGGCGCACAGCGCCGGATCGGCACCTGCGTGCTGGATCGCCAACGCCAGATGGCCAAGGAAACGCCCGGCATCGGCGTCCTCTTCGTCCAGCGACAGCCAGGCCACGGCCGCGTGCTCGCGTGCGCGCAGCTGCGCATGCCACTGCGCCAGCAGCGTGGTCTTGCCGAATCCGGGCGGTGCCAGCAGCAGGGTGAGTGGCCGGACCTGGGCCTGATCCAGCGCCGCCAGCAACGCGCCGCGCACTACCGCACCGGTACGCGGCAGCGGCGGCTCCAGCTTGCTGGCAAGCAGCCAATCGGGAAGGGCGGAATCGCGCGACGGTGAGGGGCGCGGTGTGAGCAACGCAACAGGCTTGAGCATGAGGCGAGGGCGGCCCTGGCAAGCGTCGGCAGCGCGCCGGCTCGACACGCTGCAGATCGTGATGAAACAGCGGCGATGCATATCGCGTCACCGTGACCGGCGACAACGTCATATCGGCTGCTTCGAGGGTCCCCACCCATGCCCATCCGTGGACACCTCTCAGAAAGGTATGACAGCCACAAGACAAAAGCAAAGCTTGTCGTTGCGCCGTCGCCTGAATGGCGCAAGCGCTGGCGCAGGGTGTACGCCGGCGCCAGGCAACAGCCGAGTCCATCCGGACGCCATGGGCCCGGCCGCGACGCCGGCGCCGCGCCTGTTCAGTGTCGGCGCGGAGTCGAGATACACATCAGGCATCGCCGATGCCGCGAGCCCAGCCAGCGCCATCGGTGAGCATCGCGAGGCACGCGGTCACGCCTGGCTTTCAACGCCACACAAGGTCAGCGTGTCCGTGCCAGCTCGCAGACAAGACGACGCCCGAAGACGCCTCAGTGCGCCACTTCCGCAAACGCCTCGCGCGCGGCGGCCAGCGTGGCCTCGATCACTGCCGCGTCGTGCGCGCTGGACATGAAGCCGGCCTCGTACGCCGACGGCGCCAGATACACGCCCCGCTGCAGCATCGCGTGGAAGAAACGGTTGAAGGTGGTGATGTCGCAGGCAGTGGCCTGCGCGTAGCTCTCCACGACTTCGTCGGTGAAGAACAGCCCGAACATGCCGCCGACCTGATTGGTGGTGACGGAAATGCCGGCCGCGCGCGCGGCATCTTCCAGTCCCTCGCACAACACGCTGGTGGCCTCGCTCAGGCGGGCGTGGAAGCCGGGCTCCTGCACCAGTTCCAGCATCGCCAGGCCTGCCGCCATCGCCACCGGGTTACCCGACAAGGTGCCGGCCTGGTAGATCGGGCCGGCCGGAGCAATCTGCTCCATCAAGTCGCGCCGGCCGCCGTACGCACCCACCGGCATGCCGCCGCCGATGATCTTGCCGAAGGTGCTGAGGTCCGGCGTGACCCCGTAATGCGCCTGGGCGCCACCGAGCGCGACGCGGAAACCGGTCATCACCTCGTCGAAGATCAGCAGTGCGCCATGCCGCGTGCACAGCGTGCGCAGGTGCTGCAGGTAGCCGGCCTGCGGCGGAATGCAGTTGGCGTTGCCGACCACCGGTTCGATGATCACTGCCGCCACGTCGGCACCGATCTCGTCGAACATGGCGGTGGCGCCTTCGAAGTCGTTGAAGCTGAGGGTGGCGGTCAGCTCGCTCAGGCCGGAGGGCACGCCCGGCGAGGTCGGCACGCCCAGGGTCAGCATGCCGCTGCCGGCCTTGACCAGGAACGAGTCGCCATGGCCGTGATAGCAGCCTTCGAACTTGATGATGCGGTTGCGCCCGGTGGCGCCGCGCGCCAAGCGCACCGCCGACAGCGTGGCTTCGGTGCCGGAATTGACCATGCGCACCATCTCGCAGGACGGCACCAGCTGGTGGATCGTCTCGGCCATGGTGACTTCGGCCGCACACGGTGCACCGAAGGACAGGCCGTCGCGGATCGCGCGCTCCACCGCTTCGCGTACTGCCGGGTGATTGTGGCCGGCAATCATCGGCCCCCACGAGCCCACGTAGTCGATGTAACGGTTGTCGTCCACGTCATACAGATACGGGCCATCGGCGCGCGCCACGAAGAACGGCTCGCCGCCGACCGACTTGAATGCACGCACCGGTGAGTTGACGCCGCCGGGCAGCAGCGTCTGCGCCTGGGCGAACAGGGCGTGGGAGCGGGTGTGGTTCATGCGCGCAGATCCTTGAGTGGTACCGATTGGGGGCGGCGCTGCCCGACTGCGGGCGGCGCACCCGCCATTGTCAGGCTTGCGGCCCCCGTCCGCCTACCCACCAGATGCCTGCCTACCCGTCGGAGCGCACGGGTAGGGCGATCCGGCTGCCTATGATCGAACGCAAGGGTATCGACGGTTTGGCATGAGCAAATGACCGGTGGTCATTGGTCTGCTGCGGCAGATGTTCAGAGAGTGTGATTCCGGTAGCCATTGGCGCCGTTCATTTTTGTCGCGTTGCCGACAGTTCCAGACTTGGGGAGAAAACATGAACCGTAGTATCCAGAAGCGTGCCTTGGCGTTGGCGCTGGTCGTGGCCATGGGGAGCGTCCACGCGCAGTCCACCAGCGGCAGCATCGTCGGCAGCGTGGGACAGAGCAGCGGCACCAGCGTGCTGGTGGAAAACAACAGCGGTTTCAGCCGCGAAGTGCCGGTGGATGCACGCGGCCGGTACACCGCCGGCAATCTGCCGCTGGGCACCTACAAGGTCACGGTCAAGCGCGATGGCGCGGTGGTGGAAACCCGCGAAAACGTCGCGATCACCGTCGGCGCCAACACCGACGTCTCGTTCGCTGCCGCTTCGGGGAGCGGCATGCAGACCCTGGACAGCGTCACCGTCACCGCCGCGGGCCTGACCACCATCGACGTCAGCAGCGTGGACACCCGCACCGTGGTCACCGCCGAGCAGCTGCAGCAGCTGCCGCTGGGCCGCACCGCCGAGGCGATCGCTTTGCTCGCACCGGGCGTGGTGGTCAACAGCGGCGGCTTCGACAATGGCCCGCTCGGTGGCTCGCTGCCCAGCTTCGGCGGCTCGGCCGCCAGCGAAAACGCCTATTACCTCAATGGGTTCAATACCACCACCATCAGCAACAACCTGGGTGGTCTGACCCTGCCGTACGGCGCCATCGACCAGCAGGAAATCTTCACCGGCGGCTATGGCGCGCAGTACGGCCGCGCCAATGGCGGCGTGATCAACCAGATCGGCAAGCGCGGCACCAACGAGTGGAAGTTCGGCGCCGCCGTCATCTGGGAACCCAATGGCCTGCGTGCCAACCAGCGCGATATCTACTGGCGCCCGGACAGCCAGGGCAGCACGATCAACAACGCCGCCTACCGCTACGCGCGCTCGGCCAATGGCCTGTATCAGCCGGCGAGCGAGGCCGAAGCGAATCAGACCACCTACAGCGCCTATGTCGGTGGGCCGATCATCCAGGACAAGCTGTTCTTCTTCCTGGCCGCCGAACAGGTGGATTCGGACGGCGTACGCGTCGGCACCAATCGCGACACCGACAACGGCCGCACCGGTGGTCTGACCGATTACGACTACAAGCAGAAGCGCTGGTACGCCAAGGTGGACTGGAACATCACCGACAACCACCTGATCGAGGTGACCGGCGCCAGCGACGAGGCAGAGACCAACGGGTCGATCTACCGCTACGACTACGTCAATCGCCAGCGTGGCAGCTATTTCACCGACGAGTCCACCTGGAAGACCGGCCCGACCCTGTTCACCGGCAAGTACACCGGCTACCTCAGCGACAACCTCACCGTGACCGCGCTGTACGGCAAGATGAAAACGCCCGACGAGCTGACGCCCTTCAACTACGACGCAGCCGGCGGGCCGGTCATCAACAGTGCCGCGCTGCAGAATCCGGCCTACACCGGCGGCACGCCGCGCATCGGCAGTCAGCTGGTCACCTCGGTCAGTTCACCGGATCGCGAATACAAGAAAGACAATCAACGCCTGAATCTGGAATGGCGCATCGGCCACCACACGCTCAACTTCGGTATCGACAACCAGAAGTCCGAGGGTATCGATGTGGGCTCGGTGCTGTCCGGCCCGGGCTTTGCGTGGACCTACGGCCAGACCAACGATCCCAATGGCCTGCGGACGGGCGGGCTGGTCAGCCAGTCGGCCAATGAAGCCGGTGGCATCGGCGCGCCGAGCCCGGGCCTGGTCGATCCTGTCAACGGATCGAGCGGTTATTACGTGGTGCGCAACATCAATACCAGCCTGTATTCGTACGAGGCCAAGCAACGCGCCTATTACATCGAAGACAAGTGGCAGGTCACCGACAACGTGTTACTGAGCATCGGTCTACGCAAGGACGAGTTCACCAACTACACCCCGTCCGGCGACCCCTACATCGAAGTGGATAATGCCTGGGCGCCGCGCTTGGGCTTCAGCTGGGACGTCAACGGCGATTCCAGCCTGAAGGTGTTCGGCAACGTCGGCCGTTATTACCTCGGTCTGCCACTGTCGGCAGTGAGCCTGTTCACCCCGGCCACCACCACCGATACCTACTTCACCTACAGTGGCATCAATGCCGATGGCACGCCGGTCCTGGCGCAGCAGCTGGGGTCGGCGGTGTCGGCCAACTCGCGCTTCGGCCGCATCGCCGATGTGCGCACTGCAGTGGTCAAGGACATCGAGGGCGAGAACCAGGACGAAGTCATCCTCGGTTTCACCAAGCAGCTGGAGACCGGCTGGGTGCTGGGCGTGCGCGGCACGCATCGCCGCCTCAATGCGGGTATCGACGATCAGAACTACGACGTCTCCAATACCGCATTGATCGCCGCTGCGGCCGCGCAGGGCGTGACCATCGATTTCTCGCAGGTTGCCGGTGCATCGCTGATCAATCCCGGCCAGACCAATACCTGGGGCGTGATCGGCACCGATGGCCAGTTCCATGAAGTATCGGTGAGCCGCGAAGCGGCGGGTTTCCCGAAGTTCAAGCGCAACTACTCGGCAGTCGAGTTCAACCTGGAACGTCCGTTCGACGGCAAGTGGTACGCCAAGGTCAACTACGTCTGGTCGCATAGCTACGGCACCACCGAAGGCCAGGTGCGTTCGGACCTGTGGCGCACCGGCGGCGCCTTGGGCAGCTATCAGGGCCAGGCCTCGGTTTCCACCACGCAGAGCTGGGACCACGCGGCGCTGATGGAACACTTCAACGGCGATCAATCCAACGATCACCGCCATCAGCTCAAGTTGTTCGGCTTCTACCAGTTCACTCCGCAATGGGGTGCGTCGGCCAACTTCAGCCTGATCTCGGGCGCACCACACAATTGCCTGGGCAACTACTACGGCGACAACTACACCGGCACCGATCCGGCTGGCTACGGTGGCAGCGCGATCACCGGCGGTCCTTACCACTACTGCTACAACCCGGAAACCGGCACCGGCGTGGCATCGCCTCCCGGCTCGCAGGGACGGCTGGGCTGGATCGCGCAGCTCGACATGGGCGTGACCTACAAGCCGGCATTCGCCGCCGGCAAGCTGGCACTGCGTTTCGACGTGTTCAACATCACCAACGAGCAGACCGCAACCAACATCTATCCGTTCTCGCAGTTGCCCGACAACACCACCAACCCGCTCTGGGACCAGGTCGTGGCCTATCAGGCACCGCGCTCGGGTCGGGTGACATTGAGCTACGACTTCTGATCGCGCCAGGCAATGAGCTCGGTTTCGGCAGCGACGCGTGATGGCACGCGTCGCTGCCTTGTTTTTGGCGTTTGGGTGCTGGCGCTCAAGCCGCTTCAATCATCTGACGTACGACGCGCGGCAGGTGTAGAGCGGTTGATCTGCGGCTTGGCTGCAGGGCCCTTGCCCGCCCACCGTCGCGGGACACGCTGCAAGTACGTCCCTGTAAGCTCTTACGCGGCATCCATGCCGCGTAAGGTCCCGCGACGGTGGGCGGGCAAGGACCTGTCGAGATGGTCGGTGTGCGTGGTCAAGAGCGGAGCATGACGTGCGCTGGTCGTATCACGTTGCCTCAGGAAATCCCGCATCGCAGTTCCAGCGGCACGCAGGCTTTCCACAAGCGCACTCCGAGTTTCTCACTCAACGCAGGTCTCGCAACACCCAGGGTTTGCCTGACCACCGACCAATTGCCTGGTGCGGTGTCCTCACCGATTGCGGGACTCCTGGCGGCCTGGATGCCGCCACGCAGCCTCCAGAGACGGATGCACGGCGCGTCCCGCGAGCGGTGAGGGCACCGCGAACACGACGCTGCGAGTTGGCTGCACGGCCCTTGCCCGCCCACCATCGCGGGACGCGCCGCAAGTACGTCCATGTAGGCTCCGGCGCGGCATCCATGCCGCTCAGGGTCCTGCGACGGTGAGCGGGCAAGGACCAATCGAGATGGTCGGTGTGCACGGTAAGAGCGGTGCTGGATGCGCCTCGTTGGATCGTGGAGCAACGGCTTCACGTCCTAATGCATACCGCACGAGAGACAGCTTTTCACAAGAGCGCCGACCAACTGTCTGGTGCGGTGTCCTCACCGATTGCGGGACTCGTGGCGGCATGGATGCCGCCACGGAGCCTCCAGGGACGGATGCACGGCGTGTCCCGCGAGCGGTCAGGTTGCTGCGCCCTCGACTCACGCAGCTTGTGACTGCATCAGGTAAACGACGCTTCGACTCGAATCCTGGTTTCCGGTGTCTTCGCTAGCGCGTGTGGCCCGCCACGGTTGTTGTCTGTTACCTGCCAGCCACGCTACCGTGCAAACCCGGCCCGATAGGCCTGCACTGCCGCGAGCGGATCCGGCGCGGCATAGACGCCGCTGACCACCGCAATCAACTCGGCGCCCGCAGCCACCAACGCGGGCACCTGCGCAGCCGCGATGCCGCCAATCGCCACCCGTGGTACTCCCAGCGCTCCAGCTTGCTGTAGCAACGCAGGCGTTGCGCGACGTGTCGTCACCTTGGTGGTGGTGGGGAAGAACGCACCGAAGGCCACGTAGCTGGCACCGGCCGCGACCGCTGCGTACGCACGCGCGATCTCGTCATAGCACGACACTCCGATGATGGCCTGTTCGCCCAACAGCGCACGCGCCGCCGCCACCTCGCCATCGTCTTCACCCAGGTGCACGCCCTGCGCGCCCACCTGCAATGCCAGCTGCGCATCGTCGTTGATGATCAACGGCACGGCGTGCGCGGCGCAGGCCTCGTGCAGCGCACTGGCCTGCTCCAGGCGCAGCGCCGCGGTGGCCTGCTTGTTGCGGTACTGCAGCCAGGCGACAGCGGGCAGCAGCGGCAAAGTGCGCGCGATCAGGCGCGCGGTGTCGGGCTCGTCGGGTGTGATGAGGTAGACGCCGCGGGCGTTGTGCAGGTCGGGCATGGCAGCGCTTCCGGAAGCGGTGGGTGGGATGGGACAATGCAGTCCCACCGTTGCGTGACCGCGATTATCCGATGAGCGAGACATCCACGACCACCTACCGCACCTGGATGTGCGTCGTCTGCGGGTTTCTCTACCACGAGGCCGACGGCATCCCCGAAGAAGGCATCGCCCCGGGCACCGCCTGGCAGGACGTTCCCGACACCTGGACCTGCCCCGATTGCGGCGTGACCAAGGACGATTTCGAGATGGTCGAGATCGACTGAGGCGCTGCCCGTTCGGCTGGATTGGTGCGTTTTGCGCGCCACAACATCGCCTGCTTCCATTCGGGCGGGCGCTGATGACGACGCGGCAAGCTGTGTTTTCAGTGCGCGCGCGCGCGCTGACTGTTCAGCTCGACCAGATGCTCATGCAGATTGGTCGCATCCTGCGCACTGGGGTTGAGCTGCAGATAGCGCGACAGATCGTGGCGTGCGCCGTTGCGGTGGCCCAGATGCAGATAGGCCATGCCGCGATCGCGTAGCGCCTCGGGCTGGTCCGGCACCAGCTTCAGGATGCGGTCGGCACTGCGCGCGGCGCGATCCCAGTGCTCGGCATCGGCGTAGACGCCGTGCAGATTGCGCAGGATGCGGATCAGGATCGCGCGGTGCGGCGCGGGGTCGAGGATCTGCGCCAGGGCGCGGTCGTCGGGGATCTCGCCACCCAGGTGCGGACGCGCGCGCTCGCGCAGCTCGTCCACGCCCAGCGGACGGCCCCCGTTGAACGGATCCATGACCAGCACGCCGTCGTCCACCGGCAAACGCACCAGGAAATGCCCGGGAAACGACACGCCCGCCAGCGGAATGCCCAGCCGGCGCGCGACTTCGATCTGCACCATCGCCAGCGAGATCGGGTTGCCCAGCCGGCGTTCGAAGACCTGGTTGAGGTAGCTGTTGCGCGGGTCGTAGTACTCGTCGTGATTGCCCGAATAGCCCAGCTCGTCGAACAGGTAGCGATTGACCGCGGCCATCTTCAGCGGCCACAGGTCGATCGCCTCTACCTCGCGGCGCAGGTGCTCGACGTGGCTTTGCACCAGCGTGTCGTACAGCTCGGCGTCCAGCTGCGGATACTCGTCGCGCGCGATCAGCAGCGCGGTGGACATCAACGGCACTGCGTCGTCGTCCAGGCTGGCGAGCGCAGTCCAATGGGGAAGTGGGAGCATGTCGACCATGCTGCCAAGAGTGTCGGCAAGCGGCGCGTGGTTCAAGTCCGGTACTTCCTGACAGCAAGGGCCTGTCGCGTGAGATTCACTTGAGCTTTGGGATATCCGGGCTCAGGGTCAGGCTGGCGCCGTCCTGCAGGTTGAGCTTGGCGGCCTGGCCGGCATTGAGTTCCAGCACGTAACGGGCCGGGCGCTTGCTGGGGTAGGGCGGGCAGGCATCGCCGGCCGAACACGGCGGCACGTCGCGCTGCTGCGAGACCAGCCGGCGCTCATCGTCGAAATACAGGATATCCAGCGCGATCTTGGTGTTCTTCATCCAGTACGCCAGCGGTTCCTGGCGGTCGTGGACGAACAGCATGCCGTGATCGTCCGCCATGGCATCGCGAAACATCAGGCCTTTGGCGCGGTCGGCATCGTTCTGCGCCAGCTCCACCTGGTAGCGCGTGCCGGCCAGTTCCACCCAGCTACCGCCGCTGCTGGCGCAGCCGCCGAGCAGGATCAAGGACGCAAGGGCGAGGAGGCAAAGACGGCGCATGCGGCATTCCAGCGGGCGGGGATGCCGCACCATCTGCCAAGCGGCCGCGTGCGTCAAGCCGCTGTGGTGCGTCGTACCGTCATCGCAGGTGACAGGAGTCCGGCCCGCTGTCGCTTCGCAACGCGGGCCGCAACTGCGCGTGCGCGTGCTTGCACGCGATCGCTCAGATCACCCGTGGCGGCTCGCCGCCGACGATCACCACATCGGCCGGGCGACGCGCGAACAGGCCCACGCAGACCACGCCGGGAATCTGGTTCAGGCTGCGCTCCAGCGCCACCGGGTCGGTGATCTGCAGGTTGTGCACGTCCAGCACCACGTTGCCGTTGTCGGTGACCACGCCATCGCGCCATACCGGCTGACCGCCTGTGAGCGCCAGGATCTGGCGGGCCACCAGGCTGCGCGCCATCGGAATCACTTCCACCGGCAGCGGGAACTTGCCCAGCACCGGCACCTGCTTGCTCGGGTCGACGATGCAGATGAAGCGCTCGCTGGCCTCTGCAATGATCTTCTCGCGCGTCAACGCTGCGCCGCCGCCCTTGATCAGGCAACGATTCGGGTCGCACTCGTCGGCGCCATCCACATACAGCGACAGATTGCCGGTGTGGTTGAGATCCAGCACCTCGATGCCGTGGCGCCTGAGCTGCGCGCTGCTCTGCTCGGAGCTGGACACCGCCCCCTTGATGCGGTGGCTGATGCGGCCCAACGCATCGATGAAGTAGGCCACCGTCGAACCGGTACCGACCCCGACGATCATGCCGTCTTCCACGTAATCGATCGCTTTTTCGGCGGCCAGGCGTTTTGCTTCGGACATTTTGGGGCTCGGGATGGGGGAATCGGGAATCGGGATTGGGGAATCGCAAGAGCGGCTGGGCTGAGCGGGATTTGCAAATCGCAAATCCCGAATCTCTACTCCCGGCTACTCCATCGCCAGCAACAATTTCCACTGCGCGGCGGTCACCGGCAGGATCGACAGGCGGTTGCCGCGGGCGATCAGTGGGAAGCCTTCGCCCAGTGCGTCGGCCTGCTGCTTGATTTCGTCCAGTGCGATCGTGCGCGTGAGCTTGCGCTCGAAGGCCACGTCCACCAGCATCCAGCGCGGATCTTCGCGGGTGGCCTTGGGGTCGTGGTAGTCGGATTTGGGATCGAACTGGGTGTCGTCCGGATATGCGGCGCTGGCGACCTTGGCGATGCCGACAATGCCCGGCACCTTGCAGTTGGAGTGGTAGAACAACACCCCATCGCCGACATGCATGCCGTCGCGCATGAAGTTGCGTGCCTGGTAATTGCGCACGCCGTTCCACGGTTCGGTGCCGACGCGTTCCAGATCATCGATGGAAAACGTGTCCGGCTCGGACTTCATCAACCAGTAGCGCTTGCGGGCAGTCATACGGAAACGGCGTCGTCTTTCAGGAAGGTGGCGTGTTCGGTGCAGATCGCATCCACCGCCACGTCCCAGGATTCAGTGGGCAGGGCGGGCAACTGCTGCGCGGCGAAGCCGACGCCGACCAGCCAGGGCGGCGGCGTCTGGCGATACCGGAACGCGAAGCTGCGATCATACCAGCCGCCCCCCATGCCCAGCCGCCGGCACTGCGCGTCGAAGCCGGTCAACGGCGTCACCACCAGCGCCATCTCCTCGGGTGCGAGCAACTCGGTGCGTGCCACGTCCGGCTCGGGGATGCCGTAGCGGTTGCTGACCAGCCCCTGGCCCGGCCGCCACGGCGCAAAGCGCAAGACGCGCCCATCCAGCACCGGCAGGCAATAGCGCACGCCGGCCGGCAGGCTCAGTTGCCAGCGGTGCAGCGCGATTTCGCCATCCATTGCCCAGTACCCGGCCACCGCACCGGTCTGCGGCGCGAACGGCAGCGCCAGCAGGCGCTCGGCCAGCGCATCGGCGGCTGCCAGGCGCTGCGCTGCGGGCAGGCTGCGGCGCAGCGCGCGCAACTGCTGGCGCAAGGCGTCTCGGTCGTCGGTCATGGCGTCTCGCAGCGATAGGCGGAGGGATATTGTCGATGGCGTGGACGCGCCTGCCTAGCTGCGTGTGTCCCACCGATCGCGGTGCCTGCAAGTCTCCCGTCTGTCGCTGAGCGCGTGCGTGCAGCACTGGCAACGTTGCGGCGCTCGCACGCATGTCTTGGCGCAGTCATTGCAACAGCGGCGCAGCCGAGCTGCGCGTGCCGTGCGTTTCAGACATGCAAAAAAGAAACGGCGCCCGAAGGCGCCGTTTCAGATTTGCATTCTCCGCCGTGAACGATGCGGGCGAAACGACCTTGAACCCGGGGTTCAAGTGGGGACGTTGTGAGGCCATCGGGCTTCCCGCTACAAGGCGGACTTGCACTCCCGGCTTCGTCGCGCCCCCGTGGTCGTAATTAAGGGACAAGGCGAATGTTTTGCACGCTGTCGTTTACAGCAGAGAACGCAGGTGAAGTATAGACCTCTGCTGCGCGATGGCTAGCCCATTCGTCGGCCGGCGCAATTGAAAGTTCATATTTGCGACGACAGTGCGAACTGCACCTCAACGCGGCGTGTCGGACACGCTGTCCAGGCGGCGATTCAAGCTGTCCAGCGTGTTGGCCAATTCACGGTCGTACAGCGCTTGCTGATCGCGCAGCTGCTGCAATTCATGCGCCAGGTTGAGTGCGGCCAGCACCGCAACGCGGTCCACCGCTGCCATGCGATTGCTGCCGCGAATCTCGCGCATGCGCAGATCCAGCAGGCGCGCCGCAGCGGTGAGGCTCTCGCGTTCGTCGGCGGTGACGCCAACGGTGTATTCACGATCCAGAATACGCACGCTGACCGGCTCGTTGTTGCTCACGTGTGCTGCTCCAGGGATTTCAACCGCACGATCATCGCTTCCACGCGCGAGCGCGCCTGTTCGTTTTTGGTCAGCAATTGCGCGCGCTCGCCGATCAACTGTTCCTGCTGGTGACGCAGGCTGCGGTTCTCGTCGGTCAACCGCTGGCTGCGCTCGACCAGGGCCTCCACACGGGCGGCAAGTGCGCGGATCTGGGCGAGGGCAGCGGCGTTGTCCATGCGCTCACGATAGGGGCGCGTGCGCGCGGCGGTCAAGCGCCCGATCGCAGCCCGCTTACCCGCCGTCAGGCCAATCCCGACAAGGGATTGCACCGCGCCCGGCGCGGCCGGCGTCACGCGCGTGGACCCCGTAGGGAACACGCCGCTGGCGGCCGACGCGGGGTGCCTTGATACACTGGGAAGTCAAATCGCCGGCCCATGTGCCGGCACCTCCTGTTCCCAGCCTGGATGACCCGATGGATCTGCCTGATGTAACCGCTGTGCAAAACGAAAGTCGCCAGTTGGAGTTGGCTTCCTCCGCAGCGGAGTTGCATGGCGGGCTGTGCGGGTGGCTCTCCGGTGGCGGTGCCGACAGCGGCGACTGGCTGGCGCGCATTCTGGCCGACACCGCGCAGGTGGCGCCCAAGCAGGGCGGGGCGCTGGACCAGATGCGTCAGGCCACGGTGGCGCAGCTGGAAGACCGCGATTTCGCCTTCGAACTGCTGCTGATCGATGACGGTGCACCGCTGGCGGCGCGCACCGATGCCTTGTTCGACTGGTGTCGCGCCTTTCTGGGCGGCTTCGGCCTGGCGGCGCAGCAGCGCCCGGCACTGACCGAAGAGGGCGAAGAGGCGCTGCAAGACCTGGCGCGGCTGGCGCAGGCGTCCAGCGACGATTTCGATGCAGCCGACGAAGACGACACCGCCCTGGCGGAGATCGAGGAGTTCGTGCGCGTGGCGGTGCTGTTGCTGCATGGCGACTGCGTGATGGGGCCGCGCTTCCGCCAACGTCTGAACTGACCGCGTAACCGCCATGAAAAAACTCACCGGGATCGGCGCGGCCGAGTACGCGCGTCGGCGCAAGCAGCTGATGCAGATGGCCGGCGATCAGGCCATCCTGATCCTGCCGGCGGCGCCCGAGCGGGTGCGCAGCCACGACACCCACTACCCGTATCGGCAGGATTCGGATTTCTGGTATCTGAGCGGTTTCCCCGAGCCGGAAGCGGTGCTGGTGCTGGTGCCGGGCCGCAAGCATGGCGAGGCGATCCTGTTCTGCCGCGAGCGCGATGCCGAGCGTGAGGCCTGGGATGGCCCGCGCGAGGGCCAGGAAGGCGCGGTGGAGCGCTACGGCATGGACGATGCGTACCCCATCGACGATGTCGACGAGATCCTGCCGGGCCTGTTGGAAGGGCGCAGCCGCGTCTATTACCACTTCGGGCGCGATGTCGACTTCGACCTCAAGCTGATCGGCTGGCTCAAGCGCGTGCGCGAGCAGGTGCGCCACGGCGCGCAGCCGCCGCATGAATTCCTCGAGCTCGGGCATCTGCTGCACGAGCAGCGGCTGTTCAAGTCGCGCGACGAGATCGCATTGATGCAGCAGGCCGCCGACATCAGCGTGCGCGCGCATCGCGCCGCCATGCGGCTGGCGCGGCCGGGGGTGCACGAGTACGAACTGCAGGCCGAGGTGGAGTGCGCGTTCCGCGCCGCCGATGCGTGGCCGGCATACGGCAGCATCGTCGGCACCGGCAGCAATGCCTGTGTGCTGCACTACCGCGCCAACAACGCGCGCAGCCGCGATGGCGAGCTGGTGCTGATCGATGCCGGCGCCGAGTACCGCGGTTACGCGGCCGATATCACCCGCACCTTTCCGGTCAACGGCCGTTTCACCCCGGCGCAGCGTGCGCTGCACGATCTGGTCGGCGCTGCGCAGGCTGCCGCGCTGGCGCAGGCGCGCCCCGGCGTGCCCTACGAAGCCGGGCATCTGGCCGCGGTGCAGACCTTGACCGAGGGGCTGCTGCAGTTGGGCCTGCTCAAGGGCAAGCTGGAGCGCAATATCGCCGACGGCCATTACAAGCGCTTCTATCGGCACAAGACCGGCCACTGGCTGGGGCTGGATGTGCACGATGTGGGCGACTACCGGTTGGCTGGCGACTCGCGTCTGCTCGAGCCTGGCATGGTGTTCACCATCGAGCCGGGGCTCTACATCTCCGCCGACGACACCACGGTGGAGGCCAGGTGGCGCGGTATCGGCATCCGCACCGAAGACAATGTGCTGATCACCGCCGAGGGTCATCGGGTGCTGACCGATGCCTTGGCGCGCAGCGCCGACGAGATCGAAGCGGAGATGGCGAGCGTCGGTGTTCAAATCGTCTGAGCTAACGCCGCAGGCGTATCCGCGACTGCATACCGGCGCCATCGCGGCGGTAGCCATGGCGATTCAATAGCCTAACGACGGCCCGCCGTGTGGGCGATGCAGACATGGCATCTGCATATCCGATTCGCGCATTGCCAACCACGCAGGCCACGCATTGAACCAGTGGTTTCAGCCGCTCTCCGGTTGAGAAGCGTTTGGCCAATACCCGCATGGAGCGTGACTAACTGCACAATTGTGATGGGCATTACTGATTCGACGAATTCCGTCGGCAGGAAACGAAGTGAGCCAATGAATGCGCTGCCGGTGCGGGGCTAATGTCGCTGGTGCAGAAAATAAGGTCGCTAGGCGAAATTGTTTTCTGCTTATTAGCCGATCTCCTTCAGTCCTCACTCGGAAGCCGTTCTATGAAGCTCATGAAGATTCAACCGCTGACGTGGCGCCATGGCCTGTGCTCAACTGCCTTACTATTGACCACGGTTCTAGCTGTTGCACCCGTCATGGCGGCTGGCACGACAAGAATTTTAGCAAATGCGCGCGGCCCCGCCGACGCGTTGAAGACAATCAGCAGCAAGGAAGTATTTGCTGCGCATTGGCAATTAGCCTGGAACAGGTGCAAAGCAGGCTCCCCGTCCACGCGGTCCCTGGCGCTGACCGGATTCAATGTGAGGAGCAGGGACTTGAGAGGTAATTACTCGGTGATCAGTGATTGGGCGTGCCGAGATAGTCCCTGAATCGTGCGAGTCCGGTGCCGATGACGGTGCGGCCATGTCGCTTTCCCATCAAGATTCAGGTGGGGGCGGCAAACACCGGGCGGGTCAGGTTTTCAGGGGCGCCATCGGTGCATACCACCTCGTCTTCGATACGGATGCCGCCGTAGGGTTTGAACTGCGCAACGCGTGCCCAGTCGACGCTGGCGGCGTGGCCGTTCTGCTTCACTTCGTCCAGCAACATGTCGATGAAGTACACGCCCGGTTCGATGGTGACCACCATGCCCGCTTCCAGCACGCGGGTCAGGCGCAGATACGGGTGGCCGGCGGGGCGTTCGATGCGGCCGCCGCGGTCGCTGGCTGCAAAGCCTGCCACGTCGTGCACCTGCAGGCCGATCAGATGGCCCAGCCCGTGCGGGAAGAATGCGGCGCTGACGCCGGTGGCGAGCGCAGCTTCCGGCGACACGGTGAGGATGCCGAAGTCCTTGAGGATGCCCATCAGGGCCAGATGCGCATCCACGTGCAACTGCTTGTAATCCACGCCGCTGCGCACGCCCTGGCCCATGCGCACCTGTGCGGCATCCACCGCATCGATCAGGGCCTGGAATTCGCTGCCGGGGTCGGCGGCATAGGTGCGGGTGATGTCGCTGGCATAGCCGTAGGCCGAAGCACCGGCATCGATCAGGAAGCTGCGCAGCGGCTGCGGCGGCTGCTGGCCGAGTTCGGTGTAGTGCAGCACCGCGCCGTGCTCGTTGAGCGCGATGATGTTGCCGTAGGGCAGTTCGTTGGCGTCCTGACCGACGGCGGCGCAGTAGGCCATATGGATGCCGAACTCGCTCTGGCCGGCGCGGAAGGCCGCTTCGGCGGCGCGATGGCCGCGCACTGCCAACTGCTGGGCGATGCGCAGCAACGCCAGTTCGTACGGCGTCTTGAACGCGCGCTGGTACTCCAGGTAATCGAGCACCGGCTGCGGATTGTTGGGCACATACGCACCGAGCGCGCTCTGCGCCTCGCCCAGGATGGCGCAACGGTCGATCTGCTTGGGCAGCAGCGCCAGGGCCTGGTCCGGGGTACGGATGATGTGGATGTCGCAGTGCTCCACCCACCAGCCGCTGGGCGCGTCGGGCACCACATGCCAGTAGTCGAACGGCTGGCAGAAGATCAGCGTCGGGCGCTTGCCAGGGGTGTAGACCAGCCAGCTGTTGGGCACCCGCGTCAGCGGCACCCAGGCCTTGAACTGCGGATTGACCGCGTAGGGATAGTCGCGGTCGTCGAACACCTGGTAATGCAGGCTGCCGCTGGGCACCACCAGGTGGTCGAAGCCGCCGCGCTGCAGCGCCTCGTCGGCGCGCGCGGTCAGCGTGCGCAGGTGGTCGGAATACAGGTGGCTCAAGGACGGCTGGGGCATGCGGGGCTCGATCGGCAATGCAAAGACAGGTCGCGATTTTGCCGTAATCGTGGTGATGCTGTCCTTCAGCCCAGCATGTGTTCTTCGGCGATCCAGGCGCGCAGGCGTTGGCGATGCGGCTCGGACATGGTCAGGAAGCGGAAGCCGGCCCAGGCTTGTCCGGGTGCGTGCGCGGCTTCGGTCCACAACAGATGCACGCCGACATCGATCTCGGTGGCACGGCCGATGCGCTCGGGCAGGCTGAAGCGCAATTGATACAGGGCGTCGTCATGCAGCGGAACCGAGGCCAGCAGCAGCATGCCGGTTTCCGAGACATTGCCGACCCGGCCGATCTGCGCCTCGCTGAGCATGTCGGTCACCGGTATCAGGTCGGACGGCTGGCGGCGCGGTGCGCGGCGGGTGTCCTGGATCATGGATTGACCTCTGCAATGGGCGCCTGGCCGGCCAGGCTGCGCAGCGTGCGCACGGTGGCATGCCAGGCACGGTCGATCAGGCGCGATTTCTCTTCGACCAGCAGGCGCGCCTGGCCGCCGGCCATCAGCCGCGACAGGCCATCCAGCGAGTGCTCGGCGACCTTTTGCCCACGTTGATTGACGAACAGCGCGTTGCCGGTCATCGGGCTGTACCAGGACAGCCGTTGCCGACGCAGGTCGCCCTGCTGGTTGATCACGAACTCGAACCAGCTGCCGAACGGCAGGCTGCGCAGCTGCGTGTAGCAGGCCTCTTCGGCCGGCGAACGCGGGCCGGCGATGTCCTTGCGCGGTGTGCTGTCGCCCTGGTCGCCCAGCCGCGTGCGCGCCTTGAGCTTGGTGGCGAGCTCGGTGCGCGAGGTCATCTCGTCCTCGCCGCCGGGCGTGGACAGGCGCCGCGCGATCGCCGCCGCTTCATCGTGGTGATAGCCGACCTGCAGCAGCGCGGTTTCGATCTCGGTGCCGAGAGCGATGTCGGCAGGTTGCCCCTTGCTGCGGCAGGTGACTTCGGCAATGCGCGCGGTCAGTGCCTGGCGCTCGTCCCATTCGGGCGATTGCTCGCCCTGGCGCAGCAGTGTCAGCGTCAGCACGTCCGACCATGCCTGACGCAGCAGCGCCTGCACGAAGCGCGGCGGAACGCTCTGCTCGCACAACTGCTCGATGCGCGCCTCGGCCTGCTGCTTGGCCGACTCCAGCCGCTCCTTGCCACGCGCCGCATCCACATGGCGGCGCTCGGCGAGGTCGGCCTTGCGCGCCAAGGCGCGCAGATGCGCCTGGATATCGGCGTTGGCCGCGGCGAACACGGCCTCGTCGCCTTGGTAGTCGTTGACGATCCGGTCCACCGCGCTGCCCAGCTTGTGCAGCAACTGCGGGTCGACGTCGTCGTCGCCCAGCCAGACCGCGCCGGACTCGGCCACGGTGTTGAGCAATTCGCGCACCGGGTGCTGGTCGCGTACGAAGAAATGCGTATCGGCCAAGGCCGCGCGCACCACCGGCACCTGCAATTTGGCGAGCAGGGCCTGCGCCGGGGTCTGCTCGCGCACTTCGCGTTGCATCTGCGCGTAGAGCAGGCCGAGCAGATCGAAGGTGTCGGTGTCCTGCGGCGACAGCGCGGCGTCGGGGCCGTGTTGCGCCCGCAACAACGCCAGCAGCTGGCGCTGCACCGCATCGATGCCGCTGGGCTGCGCCGCCGCTGCTGCCTGTGCCGCCAGCGTGCCCTGCAGGCTGGCCAGTGCGTCGCTGACGGCGGCCTTGGGTACGGCCGAGGAGGCGAGCCGGAGAGATGCTTTTTCGGGTGTTGCCTGCGCGCTGGTCGCAGGCGCTGCGCCGTGATTTGCAGAACTTTGATTCGCCGCTGCGCCTGCGGTGCCGGCCGCCTGCGCCTGACGCGCCGACGACATCAGGCCGCCGAGCGCCTGCACTGCATCGCTCAGGGCGGGTGCTGCCTGCTCACCGTAGGTCGCCCCTGCCAGTGTCATCGGCATGGCGGGCGGATCCAGCAGGGCGCTCTGCCACGGTGTCGGTGCCGATTGCCCGCTCCAGCCAGTTGTAGGCCGCCCGTTGCGCGGCGGCAGCGCGCGCGCTGGCGGCCGCAGCATCCTTCGGTGCGGTGGCTGCTGCAGGCGGTGCGCGCCGCGTCTGCACCTGGGTGGGCTTGACCAGGTACGGGTGATAGATCAGCCCCGGCAGGATGCCTTCCTGCGCGAGCGTGCCGTTGGCGCGCTCGTACAGATCGTTCAAACGCTCGATGACCTGATGCTCGAACACGCGGTACAGCGTCAGCTGCCCGTCCAGGCTCAGTCCCAGCGTTTCGCCGCACTGGCGCAGCACGCGGCACAGGGCGTACGGGCCCAGCGGCACTGCCTCCAGTTCGAACTCGGCCACCGCGCCGATCACCGCCACCCGCTGCGCCAGCAATTGCAGCGCATCGGCGCGGCGGGAGGTCTCGCGGCGCGCAATCTCGCTGAGCACGATATCGCGATCGATATCGGTGTCCTCCACCAGGGTGAGCATCTGCGGATGCGCCGATACATCGGCTATTGGCATCAGCGACGGGCGATCGCGCAGCGTGGCCAAGTCCTGCGCCAGCTGCTGCAGGAACGCCTGCGGAAACCGATCGATGTGGTCGCGCAGGCCGCGCGTCTGCGCATAGGTTTCGGCCTGGATCTGGCTGTTGCGTGCATGCTCGGCCTGATGCAGCAGCTCGCGTTCCAGCTCGACGATGGTCAGCCGCAGCGGCCCGCTGAGCGCCTGCACGCAGTGCGCGTGCAGCGCGGCGAGCAGGCGCCGCCCGCGCGCGGAAACCGGCGCATCGGCGATCGGGCC
Source organism: Xanthomonas arboricola pv. juglandis (assembly GCF_001013475.1). Classification (GTDB taxonomy): domain Bacteria; phylum Pseudomonadota; class Gammaproteobacteria; order Xanthomonadales; family Xanthomonadaceae; genus Xanthomonas; species Xanthomonas arboricola. The sequence goes on from NZ_JZEF01000003.1 coordinate 135,161, forward strand.
GCTGAGCGTGTGCTGCAGGGAGGAGGCGGGAGTGGACATCCGGGGGAGGCGGGCTCGGTGCGAGGCGTGAGCTATGTAGCATGTTTTTCCGCCGGGCAGCGACCGCGCGGGCGCATGACGCGGCTTGCCCGCTACGGTCGTTACCCTCATACGAGGGCGCGTGTGACGCAAAATCGCTGGATCTGCGCGCCAGTGCTGTCGCGTGCGCTGTCGATCACGCCGTGGCGTGCTGTTTGCTGTGCCGCCGCGAGATCGCCGTGATCAGCCCAGAAACAGCTCGACCACGTCATTGGTGAAGCGGCGGCCCAGCTCGGTCGGCACCACGCGTCCGTGCTGCGCGGTCATCCAGCCTTGCGCAATCGCGCGCGCCACGGGCAACTCGATGACCGAGGCGGCCAGGCCGGTGGAGACTTCAAAGTCGCGCAGGGCGAAGCCCTCGTGCAGGCGCAGCAGGTTGAGCATGTATTCGAACGGCAGCCGCTCGCGCGGCACGATCTCGTCGCCGCCGATCGACGCCGCGCTGCCAGCGCTGGCCAGGTAACTCTGCGGGTGCTTGTGCTTCCAGCGTCGCAGCACATGCTGTTCGGCGCCGGAACTGATCTTGCCGTGCGCTCCGGCGCCAATGCCCAGGTAATCGCCGAAGCGCCAGTAATTGAGGTTGTGCGCGCATTGCCGCCCGGGCCTGGCGTAGGCGCTCACTTCGTACTGCGCGTAGCCGGCCTCGGCCAGCAGGCGCTGGCAATGTTCCTGCATGTCCCAGGCCGCATCGTCGTCGGGAATGCCCCTGGGCGGCCGCGCGAAGAACACCGTGTTCGGCTCCAGCGTGAGCTGGTAATGCGACATGTGGGTGGGCTGCAGCGCGAAGGCGCGTTCGAGATCGCGTTCGGCCTGTGCCAGGGTCTGCTCGGGCAGCGCGTACATCAGGTCGATATTGAAATTGTCGTAGCCGGCATCCTGCGCCAGCTTGATCGCATGCTCGGCCTCGGCACTGTCGTGGATGCGACCCAGCCGTTGCAGCGCCACATCGTCGAAGGTCTGCACGCCGAAGCTCAGGCGGTTCACCCCGGCGGCGCGATAGCCGTCGAAGCGGCCATGTTCGGCGGTGCCTGGATTGGTTTCCAGGGTGATCTCCAGATTCGGTGCAAAGCGCAGCCGGGCGGCCGCCGCCTGCAGAAACCGGTCGATCGCCTGTGGCGGAAACAGGCTCGGCGTGCCGCCGCCGAAGAACACCGAATGCACCACGCGCCCCCACACCAGCGGCAGGTCCGCATCCAGGTCGCGGATCAACGCATCCACGTAGTCCTCGAACGGCAGCACGCCCTTGGCCGCATGCGAGTTGAAATCGCAGTACGGGCATTTGCGCACGCACCAGGGCAGGTGCACGTAAAGCGACAGCGGCGGTGGAATCAGGTCGGGCACTGCGTCAGGCCATGGTTCACAGCGACAGGGCGTGCAGCTTGTGCTGCAGCGTGGCCAGCGCCACCGCACGGTGGCTCAGCCGGTTCTTCAACGCGGTATCCATCTCCGCAGCGGTCAGACCATGCACCGGATCCAGGAACACCGGGTTGTAGCCGAAGCCGCCCGTGCCGCGCGGTTCGGTGGTGATCACCCCTTCCCAGCTGCCTTCGGCGATCAGCGGTTGCGGATCTTCCGGGTGACGCAGCAGCACGATCACCGCGTAAAACCGCGCGCTGCGGCGTTCGGCCGGCACGGCGCGCATGGCGTCGAGCAGCTTGGCGTTGTTGGCCTGCGCATCGGTCGGGCTGCCTGCATAGCGGGCGCTATACAGGCCGGGTGCGCCGCCGAGCGCATCGACGATCAGGCCGGAGTCGTCGGCCAGTGCCGGCAGGCCGGTGACCGCGCTGGCATGGCGTGCCTTGATCAAGGCGTTCTCGACGAAGGTCAGGCCGGTTTCCGGCACATCGTCCACGCCGAGCTCGCCTTGCGCCACGATGCGCAGCGGCAGGTCGGCGAGCATGGCGCGCAGTTCTTCCAGCTTGCCGGCGTTGCCGCTGGCCAGGACCAGTTGTTTCATTGCTTGGGCTCCAGCAGGTCCCACTTGGTGCCGTACAGATCGCGGAACACCACGACCGTGCCGTACGGTTCCTCGCGCGGGGTTTCCAGGAATTCCACCCCGAACGCCTGCATCGCCGCGTGGTCGCGCCAGAAGTCGTCGGTGTAGAGAAAATGATCCACCCGCCCACCGGTCTGGTCGCCGATGCGTGCGCGCTGGGCGGCGTCGGCCGGCTGCGCGAGCAGCAAGCCGGCGTCCTGCGCGCTGCCCGGGCCGATCACCACCCAGCGCTTGCCGTCGCCAAGTGCGCGATCCTCCAGCACCTGGAAGCCCAGCGCGCCGGTGTACCAGGCGATCGCCGCGTCGTAATCGGCGACCAGCAGGGTGGTCAGGGCGATGCGCCGGCTCATCCGGCCAGTGCAGCGCGTTGCAGGGCGAACAGTTCGCTCATGCCTCGTTCGGCGAGTGCGAGCAATGCGTTGAGTTCGTCGCGGCGGAAGGCGTGGCCTTCGGCGGTGCCCTGCAGCTCGATGAAGCCGCCGCCGTCATTCATCACCACATTCATGTCGGTGTCGCAGTCGCTGTCTTCGGGGTAGTCCAGATCCAGCACCGGCTCGCCGCGATAGATGCCCACCGACACCGCAGCCACGGCGCCGATCAGCGGGTGCTTCTTGATGTCGCCACGCTTGAGCAGCAGGTTCACCGCATCGGCCAGCGCCACGTAGGCGCCGGTGATCGCGGCGGTGCGGGTGCCGCCATCGGCCTGCAGCACGTCGCAGTCCAGGGTGATGGTGCGTTCGCCCAGGGCATTGCGATCCACGCAGGCGCGCAGTGCGCGGCCGATCAGGCGCTGGATTTCCAGCGTGCGTCCGCCCTGCTTGCCGCGTGCGGCCTCGCGATCGGAACGGGTGTGGGTGGAGCGCGGCAGCATGCCGTATTCGGCGGTCACCCAGCCTTCGCCTTTGCCGCGCAGGAATCCGGGGACGCGGTTTTCCACGCTGGCGGTGCACAGCACGCGGGTGTCGCCGAAGCTGACCAGCACCGAGCCTTCGGCGTGACGGGTGAAGGCGCGTTCGATGCGCACCGGGCGCAGCTGGTCGGCCGTGCGGCCGCTGGGACGGGAAAAGGTCATGCGATGAGTCCGGAAGTCGGGAGGTGGGTCTGGGTCGGCGCGTGGCGGGGCGGTCAGCCAGCGCGGGCCGCTAGGGTACCATTCGCGCTTTGAAGGCACGGGACTGACGATGATTCGAAGCATGACCGCGTTTGCTGGTGGCGAACGCATCACGCCCTGGGGCACGCTCGGCTGCGAGCTGCGCTCGGTCAACCATCGGTTTCTGGAAGTGGGCGTGCGCCTGCCCGAAGAACTGCGTGCGCTGGAGCCGCTGCTGCGCGAGCGGGTGGCGGCGAAAAACAGCCGCGGCAAGCTGGATCTGGCGCTGCGCCTGCGTGCGCCGGACAACGCGCAGACCCTGGCCGTGAACGAATCGCTGCTGCAGGAACTGGGCGTACTGGCCACGCGCCTTGACGGCATGTTCCCCAAGCTGCAGGTCGGCTTCACCGATCTGCTGCAGCTGCCCGGCGTGCTGCAGGTGCAGGACGTGGACGCACCTGCATTGCAGGCGCAGGCCCTGGCATTGCTGGACGAGGTGGTGGACAGTTTCGTCGCCGCGCGCGAGCGCGAAGGCGGCAAGCTGGCCGATGCGATCAGCGAGCGGGTCGATGCGATCGAACGCATTGCCGCCGAGGTGCGCACGCTGATTCCCGTCATCCGCGAAGGGCAGCGTGCCAAGCTGGCCGCCCGTCTGGCCGATCTGCCGCATCCGGTGGACCCGGGTCGCGCCGAACAGGAACTGGTGCTGTGGCTGCAGAAGCTGGACGTGGACGAAGAGCTCGACCGCCTGTCCAGCCACATCGCCGAGATCCGCCGCGTGCTCAGGCAGCGCGAGCCGGTCGGCCGCCGCCTGGACTTCCTGCTGCAGGAATTCAACCGCGAAGCCAATACGCTCGGCTCCAAGTCGGTGGACAGCCGCACCTCCAACGCCGCGGTGGATCTGAAGGTGCTGATCGACCAGATCCGCGAGCAGGTGCAGAACATCGAATAGCCGGGAGTGGTGATTGGGCATTCGGGATTGGTCGGCGGCCATCCCGGGTTTCAGCGGGGCGCGGCCAATACCGGTAGCATATCGACCCCGGTGGTACCGGTCCGCAGCCCGTTCGCGAATCCCGACTCCCCAAGCCCGAATCCCTGACCCTATGCGCGGCACCCTCTATATCGTTGCGGCCCCTTCCGGTGCCGGCAAGAGCAGCATCGTCAACGCCACCCTGGCGCGTGATCCCAAGATCGCCTTGTCGATCTCGTTCACCTCGCGCGCGCCGCGGCCGGGCGAACGGCATGCCGAGCACTACCATTTCGTCTCCGCCGATGAGTTCCAGGGCATGATCGAAGCCGGTGACTTCTTCGAATACGCGCTGGTGCATGGCGACTGGAAGGGCACCGCGCGGCAGTCGGTGGAGCCGCAGCTGGCCGCCGGTCACGACGTGCTGCTGGAGATCGACTGGCAGGGCGCGCGCCAGGTGCGCCAGAAGGTGCCCGACGCGGTCAGCGTGTTCATCCTGCCGCCGTCGCGCCAGGCGCTCGACGAGCGCATGCGCAAGCGCGGCCAGGACAGCGAGGACGTGATGGCGCAGCGTCTGGCTGCCGCCCGCGAAGAGATGCTGCATTTCGAGGAGTTCGATTACGTCATCATCAACGAGACCTTCGACACCGCTGTCTCGGAGATGTGCGCGATCTTCACCGCCAGCCGGCTGCGCCGGCAGGCGCAACAGCAGCGGCATGCGGAGTTGATCCGGGCCTTGCTGGACTGAGCGGCTCAAACCCCTGATTCCAAAGGAAACTGAACAGGCCCAGGTTGCCGTGACGGCGGCCCGGGCGTACACTCCGCCCCCTTTCCCTCATTCGATGCGCGGCCGTTGCTGGTCGCCGGGAGCCCGCATGGCCCGCATTACCGTAGAAGATTGCCTGGAAGTCGTGAACAACCGTTTCGAGCTGGTCATGATGGCGTCCAAGCGCGCCCGTCAGCTCGCCAACGGCGTGCAGCCGTTGATCGAAAATGCCGACGCCAGCGACAAGCCCACCGTGATGGCACTGCGCGAGATCGCCGCACGCCGGATCGACAACGCGCTGATCGACGAAGTCGAGAAGGCCGAGCGCGAGCGCGCCGAACGCGAGGCGCTGGAATGGGCCGCTGCCGAAGTCGTTGCCGACGAAGACATGTCCAAGAACGACGATTGATTGTTCGCATCGCTGCGATCGATCTGAACAGCCCGCCATGTGCGGGCTGTTTTCGTTTCGGGCCCGCGTTGTCGCCTGCAGTGTGCAAACGTTTGCCGTGACTGCGTTGCTGGCATAGTCTTCCGGCATGAACCCAGGCCCCACTGCCCAGGCGACCGTCGTGACGTCTCCGTCTTCCGACCAGGCCATCCCCGACTACGTCCTGCACCTCGAACGCGCGGCCAGCTACCTTCCCAAGGAGCAGCTGCCGATCCTGCGCCGTGCCTGGGAAGTGGGCGCCAGCGCGCATGCCGGCCAGACCCGCAAGTCGGGCGAGCCGTACATCACCCATCCGGTTGCGGTGGCCGGCGTGCTCGCCGAGCTCGGCCTGGACATGGAATCGCTGATCGCCGCGATCCTGCACGACACCATCGAAGACACCCCGCTGACCCGCGAAGAGCTGGCGTCGGAATTCGGTGAAGCGGTGGCCGAGCTGGTCGATGGCGTCACCAAGCTGGACAAGCTCAAGTTCCGCGACCGCCAGGAAGCGGCGGCGGAGAGCTTCCGCAAGATGCTGCTGGCGATGTCGCGCGACCTGCGCGTGATCATGATCAAGCTGGCCGACCGCCTGCACAACATGCGCACGCTGGGCGCGCAGAGCAGCGAGGCGCGCAGCCGCATCGCGCGCGAAACGCTGGAAATCTATGCGCCGATCGCCCAGCGCCTGGGCATGAGCCTGATCAAGTCCGAGCTGCAGAACCTGGGCTTCCGCGCGCTGTATCCGTGGCGTCACGCCATCATCGAAAAACATATCCGCAGCCAGCCGGTGGTGCGGCGCGAATCGATGGCGCAGGTGGAAGTGCAGCTGTCGCAGCGGCTGGCCAAGGAAGGGCTGGAGCATCGCCTGGTCAGCCGCATCAAGACGCCCTGGAGCATCTATTCCAAGATGCACGAAGAGAACAAGTCCTTCGACCAGGTGATGGATGTGTTCGGCTTCCGCCTGGTGGTGCGTTCGGTGGCCGATTGCTACCACGCGCTGGGTGCGGTGCATGCCACCTTCAAGCCGCTGGACGGGCGTTTCCGCGATTTCATCGCCATCCCCAAGGCCAACGGCTATCAGTCGCTGCACACCGTGTTGTTCGGCCCGTACGGCTCGCCGATCGAAGTGCAGATCCGCACCGAGGAGATGGACCTGATCGCCGAACGCGGCGTGGCCGCGCATTGGACCTACAAGGTCGGCTCGGCCTCGCCCAACAGCGCGCAGAGCCGCGCGCACGACTGGATCGTGGAGCTGATCGATTCGCAGCGTGCGGCCGGTTCGTCGCTGGAGTTCCTGGACAACGTCAAGGTCGACCTGTTCCCGGACGAGGTCTATCTGTTCACGCCCAAGGGCAAGATCCTGGCGCTGCCGCGCAACTCCACCGCGCTGGACTTTGCCTACGCGGTGCACACCGACGTGGGCAACCGCGCGGTCGCCTCGCGGGTGGACAAGAAACTGGTGCCGCTGCGCACCAAGCTGGCCAGCGGCCAGGCGGTGGAAATCATCACCGCGCGCTCGGCCACGCCCAAGCCGCAGTGGCTGGAGTTCGTGGTCAGCAGCAAGGCGCGTACCGCGATTCGCCACCAGCTCAAGCAGCTCGAACACGAGGACGCCGTGCAGCTCGGCCACCGCATGCTCGATCGCGCGCTGGAAGCGATGGACAGCTCGCTGGAGCGGTTGCCCAAGGGCCGCCTGGACGCCTTCCTCACCGAGCATCGCTATCCACGCCTGGAAGCCTTGCTGGCCGACGTGGCGCTGGGCAACTGGATGCCGACCCAGGCCGCGCAGGCGCTGATGGCCTACGCCGAATTGCGCGGTGGCGGCCACTCCAAGCATTCGCACGAAAAGATCCTGATCGACGGCAGCGAGCGCGGCGTGATCAGCTTCGCCAATTGTTGCCAGCCGATTCCCGGCGACGAAATCATGGGTTACCACACCGCCGGCAAGGGTATCGTGGTGCACCGTCTGGACTGCCCCAACCTGGCCGAGCTGCGTAAATCGCCCGAACGCTGGGTGCCGATCGACTGGGACTCGGGGGTGACCGGCGATTACGACACCGCATTGGTGGTCGAGGTGGAAAACCGCACCGGCGTGCTGGCCCAGCTGGCTGCGGCGATTGCGCAGAGCCAGTCCAATATCGAACGCGTGGATTACCTGGACCGCGATTTCAACGCGGCGGTGCTGCGCTTCAACATCCAGGTCCGCGACCGCCGCCATCTGGCCGAAGTGATGCGCCGGCTGCGGCGCCTGCATGTGGTGCAGAGCGTAGGGCGGCAGTAGCGGCCCGGGTGGCGGCGCGCTGAGGCCGCCCGCGCAACAGCCTGCACTGATGCGCCGACGCCGTGTCTCGGGCCTGCCGCGGCGGCAGGTAGTGGCTGCCGCCGCGTGCTCGGTCAGGCTCCACGCCGCCCTTGCAGCGCGATCTGTCCTGTACGCCGGCACGGTGCCTGGCGATCGTGGCAAGAACCGTCGCAACAAGATCGTGCGCAACAGTCGAGCAAATCCGCACAAACGCCTAAACTGCAGTACACATCTTTGCAGTGGAGCTTCCATGTCCCAGATCATCCATACCGACCAGGCGCCCGCCGCCATTGGCCCGTATTCGCAGGCCGTGCGTGCCGGCAACACGGTGTATTTCTCCGGGCAGATCCCGCTGGATCCGGCCACCGGCGAGATCGTGCCGGGCGATGTCGGCGTGCAGGCACGCCGCGCGTTCGACAACCTCAAGGCGGTGGCCGAAGCCGCCGGTGGCTCGCTCGACAAGATCGTGCGGCTGGGCCTGTACCTCACCGATCTCGGCCAGTTCGCCGCCGTCAATGCAGTGATGCAAGAGTATTTCCAGGCGCCGTTCCCGGCGCGTTCGACCATCGAGGTCTCCGGCCTGCCCAAGGGGGCTGGCTTCGAGGTCGATGCGGTGATGGTGCTCGACTGATCCAGCTCGGCTGACCCGAGCGCCCTGCCGTGCCGCGTGCCGCGACCGTCACCCCGCGCCTGGCCGTCGCAGGCCAGGCCTCGCTTGCCAGCCTGCCCGGCGTCGGCCCCAAGGTGGCCGAGAAATTCGCTGCGCGCGGCATCTTGACGCTGCAGGATCTGTGGCTGCATCTGCCGTTGCGCTACGAAGACCGCACCCGGCTGACCACGATCGCACAGTTGCAGAGCGGCGTGCCGGCGCAGATCGAAGGGCGTGTGGATGCGGTGGAGCGCGGCTTCCGTTACCGGCCGGTGTTGCGGGTGGCGGTCTCGGACGAGTCGCATGGCAGCGTGGTGCTGCGCTTCTTCCATTTCCGCGCCGCCCAGGTCGCGCAGTTCGCACCGGGCACGCGGCTGCGGGTGTTCGGCACGCCCAAGCCGGGACAGAACGGCTGGGAAATCGTGCACCCCAGTTACCGCGTGCTGGCACCGGGCGAGGATGCCGGGCTGGGCGACAGCCTGGATCCGGTCTATCCGGTGCTGGAAGGCGTGGGCCCGGCCACGTTGCGCAAACTCATCGGCCAGGCGCTGGAGCGCTTGCCGGCCGAGGCCGCGCTGGAACTGCTGCCGCCGCACTGGCTGCAGGACGCACAACTGCCGTCGCTGCGCAGCGCGCTGCTGACCATGCATCGCCCGCCGGTGAACACCGACCCGCAGCAACTGCTCGCAGGCGGGCATCCGGCCCAGCAACGCCTGGCGATCGAAGAACTATTGGCGCATCAGCTCAGCCTGCGTCGCCAGCGCATCGCCTTGCAGCGCTTCCGCGCACCGCTGCTGCCTGGCAACGGCACCCTGGTGCAGCAGCTGCGTGCGGCATTGCCGTTCCAGCTTACCGGTGCGCAGCAGCGCGTGTTCGCCCAGATTGCCCGCGACCTGGCAAAACCGTCGCCGATGCTGCGGTTGGTGCAGGGCGATGTCGGCAGCGGCAAGACCGTGGTCGCCGCATTGGCCGCGATGCTGGCGGTGGAGCAGGGCAAGCAGGTCGCACTGGCCGCGCCGACCGAGCTGCTGGCCGAGCAGCACCTGACCAATCTACGTGGCTGGCTGGAACCGCTGGGCGTGCGCATCGTCTGGCTGGCCGGCAAGGTCACCGGCAAGGCGCGCGCCGCGGCAATGGCCGAGGTGGCCTCCGGCCAGGCGCAGGTGGTGGTCGGCACGCACGCCTTGATGCAGGACGCGGTGGTCTTTCGCGATCTGGCGCTGGCCATCATCGACGAGCAGCACCGCTTCGGCGTGCATCAGCGCCTGGCCTTGCGCGACAAGGGGGCGGCCGCCGGCAGCGTGCCGCATCAGTTGGTGATGACCGCCACGCCGATCCCGCGCACCCTGGCGATGTCCACCTATGCGGATCTGGATGTCTCGGCCATCGACGAGCTGCCGCCCGGGCGCACGCCGGTGCAGACCATCGTGCTCAGCGCCGAGCGTCGGCCGGACCTGGTCGAGCGCATCCGCGCCGCCTGCGCCGAAGGGCGCCAGGCGTACTGGGTCTGTACCTTGATCGAAGAAAGCGAGGAGCCCGGCAAGGGCGCGCCCAGTGGCCCGCCGAGGATCGAGGCCCAGGCGGCGGAGGCCACCTTCGAAGCGCTGTCCGCGCAATTGCCCGGCGTGCGCGTGGCGCTGGTGCACGGGCGCATGAAAGCGGCCGAAAAACAGAAGGCCATGCTGGATTTCAAGCAGGGCCTTACCGATCTGCTGGTCGCCACCACGGTGATCGAGGTGGGCGTGGACGTGCCCAATGCCTCGCTGATGATCATCGAGAATGCCGAGCGCCTGGGTCTGGCGCAGTTGCATCAGTTGCGCGGCCGGGTCGGTCGCGGCGCGGCCGCATCCAGCTGCGTGCTGCTGTATCAGGCCCCGCTATCGATGATGGCGCGGCAACGCCTGGAAACCATGCGCCAGACCAACGATGGCTTCGTGATCGCAGAAAAGGATCTGGAGCTGCGCGGTCCTGGCGAATTGCTGGGCACGCGGCAGACCGGCCTGGCCAGTTTCCGCATCGCCGATCTCACCCGCGATGCCGGGCTGCTGCCGCGCGTGCAGGTGCTCGCCGAGCGGTTGCTGGCCGAAGCGCCGGACATTGCCGACCGCGTGGTCGCGCGCTGGATCGGCAGCGCGGTGCGTTATGCCGCTGCTTGAGTGGCGGGGATTGGGGATTCGGGATTGGGGATTGGTCAGAGCTGGCTGCTGCGGCCTGTAGGTTCGCGTGACCGGCCGATCCTTGCGAAGATGCGGCAACGAATCCCGAATGACCAATTCCCAATCCCATGACCAAAAAGATACCGCTGCTGATCGACACCGACCCGGGCGTGGACGACGCGCTGGCCTTGCTGATGGCCTTCAACGACACCCGGCATGACGTCGTTGGCCTGACCATCGCCGCCGGCAACGTGGGCCTGGAGCACACCGTGCGCAACGCCTTGAAGGTGTGCGAGATTGCCGGGCGCGACGATGTGCCGGTCTATGCGGGCTGTCCGCAGCCGCTGCTGCATCCCTCGGTGGACGCGGCACATGTGCATGGCATCGACGGTTTTGGCGATGTCGGCCTGGCGCCGGCCAAGCGTATTGCCGAGACCGAGCACGCCGCGCTGGCCATCCTGCGCCTGTCGCACGAATACGCCGGCGAACTGCTGCTGGTCGCGCTCGGTCCGTTGACCAATCTGGCCCTGGCCCTGACGCTGGATCCGACCCTGCCGCAGCGCGTGGCGCGGCTGGTGGTGATGGGCGGGGCGCTGACCGGGCACGGCAACATCACCGCCGCGGCCGAATTCAATATCGGCTTCGACCCGGAAGCGGCACATATCGTGTTCCGCGGTTTTCCGCAGTTCGACGTGGCCGATTGGGAAGCCACCATCGCGCACGGCCTGCTGCATCGCGATGTCGAGCAATGGCTGGCGGCCGACTCCGCGCAGGCGCGGTTCTACGAGGAAATTTCGCGCAAGCCCCGGCTGTGGTCCGAAGACAGCCGTGGCGAGCACTGGTACGCCGCCGACGCGCTGGCGATGGCGTTCGCGCTGCATCCGGAGGGCGCGCAGCGACTGGAGCAGCGGCCGGTGCATATCGAGCTGGCCGGTACCCACACCCGCGGCATGACCCTGGTGGACTGGGAGCGCCGGGATGGCAACCCCGACAACGCCAACCTGCTGCTGGACTACGATCGCCCGCAATTCTTCGGCTTGGTCGCGGCGGCGCTGGCGGCGGGCTAGGGCGATCTTGCGCCGGGCGTCGGGAGGCCGCTATAATGCCCGGCTTATCCAGGCAGCCCGGCGCCAAGTCCATGAAAGATAACGTTCATCCCAGCTACAACGACGTCGTCTTCCACGACGTGACGTCCGATTTCAAGATTCTGACCCGTTCCACCATGAGCTCGAAAGGGACCGTGAAGTGGGAAGACGGCCAGGAATACCCGCTGATCAAGGTGGATATCTCCTCGGCCTCGCACCCGTTCTATACCGGCAAGCACAAGGTGATCGACACCGGCGGCCGGATCGACAAGTTCCAGAAGCGCTACGCGCGCTGAGCTTGCAGGACGGGCTGTACCGGCAGCGGCCGCGCATTGCGCGGCCGTTGTTTTTTGAGGCGGCGGCAACTTCGTTTTCACCCTTCGACGTGGCGTCTACGACTTCTGTCCAAGCGACGGCCAAAATGTTGCTGTGCGATAATGACGTGATCCGGGGCGATGCCCTGGACTTCCATCACGTGCCTGCCCATTTGGTGACAGGCGCCTTCCACTGAAGGAGCGTACACAGTGTCCGATCTTGATCAGGTCACGCTCAACGCCGGCGACAAGTCGGTCGTTCTGCCGGTTCTCAAGCCCACGCTTGGCAATGATTGCGTCGATATTTCAAAGCTGACCAAAGAAACCGGTCTGTTCACCTACGACTCGGGCTTTACCGCCACCGCCAGCTGCAAGTCGGCCATCACCTACATCGATGGCGACAACGGCGTGTTGCTGTATCGCGGCTACCCGATCGAACAGTTGGCTGAGAAGTCCAGCTTCCTCGAAGTCTCGTACCTGCTGATGAACGGCGAGCTGCCGACCGCGGACGAATTCAAGAAGTTCGACCACGAAGTCACGCATCACACGATGATGCACGAGTCGCTGAAGAACTTCCTCGGTGGCTTCCGGCATGACGCTCACCCGATGGCCATGCTGGCCGGTTCGGTCGCCTCGCTGTCGGCGTTCTACCACGACACCCTGGACCTCAACGATCCGGAGCAGCGCCGCCAGGCCGCCATCCGTCTGATCGCCAAGGTGCCGACCCTGGCTGCTGCCGCGTACCGCTATTCGATCGGCTGGCCGATCCGCTACCCGCGCAACAACCTCAACTACGTCGACCGCTTCCTGCACATGATGTTCGAAGTGCCGAGCGAGCCGCTGGAGATCAATCCGGTGGTGGCCAAGGCGCTGGATCTGCTGTTCATCCTGCATGCCGATCACGAGCAGAACGCCTCGACCTCGACCGTGCGTCTGGTCGGTTCGACCGGCGCCAACCCGTACGCCTCGGTCGCAGCGGGCATCACCGCGCTGTGGGGCCCGGCACACGGTGGCGCCAACGAAGCCGTGCTGAAGATGCTGGAAGAGATCGGCACCGCCGACAACGTCGAGTCCGCCGTGGCCAAGGCCAAGGACAAGAACTCCTCGTTCCGCCTGATGGGCTTCGGTCACCGCGTTTACAAGAACTTCGACCCGCGCGCCAAGATCATCCGCGAGATGACCCACAAGGTGCTGGGCGAACTGGGCGTCAACGATCCGCTGCTGGAAGTGGCGCTGAAGCTGGAAGAAGCCGCGCTGAAGGACGACTACTTCGTGCAGCGCAAGCTGTACCCGAACGTCGACTTCTACTCGGGCCTGATCTACAAGGCGCTGAACATCCCGGTGGAAATGTTCACCGTGATGTTTGCCATCGCACGCACCGCCGGCTGGGTGTCGCATTGGCTGGAGCAGCAGGTCGACCCGGAAATGAAGATCGGCCGTCCGCGCCAGATCTACACCGGCTACGACAAGCGCGACTACAATGACGCCGGCCAGCGCTAAGCGCCTGCGGTTGTCTGCTTGAACGAACGCCCCGCATTGCGGGGCGTTTGCTTTTGCGGGTTGGCGTTGTGATCAGTGGTCACGCGTCATGGCGCGCTGCGCTCAGCGCGTGCGCGGCAGGGCGTGGCCACCATCCTCTTCTGCCAGCAACTGACGCAACTGGGCGGCCGAGGCGCGCTGCATCGGTTTTTCGTCCAGCTGCGACAACGGTGCCTGGCGCAAGGCATCGTACGGCAGCACGGTCAGGTCGAAGGTCAGTTCCTCGGCACTGAACAGCCACACCGGAAACTCGGCCGTGCGCTCGCGGTCCAGGCGCAGCCGGCGCGTGCGCAGTTCGGCCGGAATGCGGTGTTCTTCCAGGAAGCGCTGCACGGCGTCGGCATCGTCGCTGTGTAGCTGCAGCTGCACTGGCGCGTTGGCGTCGGCTGTGCCATCGAGCACCGGGCCGGCCAGGCGCGGCTGAAACGGGCTAAGAAACTCCAGCGCGCGCAATGCGGCTTCGCGACGTTGGCGCAGCCGCAGCCCGTGCGCAGGCCCGGAGAACAGGCGCTGGTGCTCGCGCAACGCATCTTCGATCTCGCGGTTACGCGGCAGCGATGCGTCGTCGTGGATGCCCAGCCGGCTGGCCGCCTTGAGCTTGGCCTGATGAAAATCGCGGATGCCGCCCTCGGCCATCAGTCGGGCCGCTTCGTGCGCCAGGCGATGGCGACGTTCTCGGGTTCGCGTATCGGCGTGTTCGCGCGCGTGATGCATGACCGGGCTCCCCTAATGAACCTGGTTCGACTCTACAACAGCGGCATGAAGAGGTGGCGAATGCCCCCGTGTCTCCCTGCAAGGGCAATCACGCCATGGTGATTGCCCGGTTCCTTCTACTGCAGTCGGAGACAGTCAACGCCACGAACCCGATCGGGGAATCGGGCGGAAGAAGCCGTTCCGATTCCCCAATCCCGATTCCCGATTCCCGGCCCTCAAAAGATATCGAACGCCTTCTCGTCCTGCTGTTCCTGCAGGCCGTAGTCGTAGTCCTGCAGGCGATCCAGGTCCTCGTTCTTCACCCATTCCACCGCACCATTGATGGTGGCCTGGGTCATGCCGTCGGGCGGGTCGTTGGCGGCGATCGGCTTGTCCTTCAGCGCCACGCGCATGTAGTCGATCCAGATCGGCAGTGCCGCCTTGCCGCCGTACTCGCGATAGCCGAGCGAACGGAAGTCGTCGCGACCCACCCACACCGTGGTGGCATAGGGACCGCCGAAGCCGGAGAACCAGGCGTCGCGGTGATCGTTGGTCGAGCCGGTCTTGCCGCCGACGTCCTCGCGCCCCAGCACCTTGGCCGCGGTGCCAGTGCCGCGCTGGACCACGTCGCGCATCATCGAGACCAACTGGTAGGCGGTACGCTCGTCGATGGCGCGCGGCGCGATCTTGGTTTCGGCAGTGGCTGCCGGGGCGGTCTCCGCCGGCGTGGCCGGGGCCGCCGGGGTCGGTTCGATCGACTTGGGCAGCGCGGGGGCGCCGAAGTTGAAGCCGTCCACCACCTGGCTCACCGGCGCGACATTGCCGCCCTGCAAGGCGCAGGTACGGCAGGCCACCGCCGGCACTTCCTTGAAGACCACATTGCCGTCGCGGTCCTTGACCTCGTCCACGATCCAGGTCTCCACCCGCGAGCCACCATTGGCGAACACCGCATAGCCACGCGCCACCGACAACGGCGTCAGCGAGGCCGTGCCCAGCGACATCGACAGATTGGGCGGCAGCTCGGCTTCCTGGAAGCCGAACTGGCTGATGTACTTGCGTGCGAAATCGACGCTGATCGCATCCAGCAAGCGGACCGACACCAGGTTGCGCGATTGCACCAGCGCCTCACGCAAGCGCATCGGGCCGCGGAAGCCACCGCCGTCGTTCTGCGGCGACCAGGTCTTGCCGCGGCGGTCGCGGAACACCACCGGCGCATCGAGCACGATCGAGGCCGGGTTGAAGCCTTTCTCGAACGCGGCCGCATACACGAACGGCTTGAAGCTGGAGCCCGGCTGGCGGCGCGCCTGGGTGGCGCGGTTGAACTTGTTGCCGGCGAAGCTGAAACCGCCGACCAGCGCGCGCAGCGCACCGCTGTTGGCATCCAGCGACACCAGCGCGGCCTGGCCGCGCGGCAACTGGTCGATGATCCACTCGCCGTCCTTCTCGCCGGCGCGGATGCGGGTCAGGTCGCCGCGCGTCAACAGCTTGGCCGGCGTCTTGTTGGTCCAGCGACTGGCGCTGGCCGGCAAGGTCAGCTCGGTCTTGTCGCTCTGCACGACGGTCACGCCGCCGTCGGCATTGGTGCGTGCCACGATCACCGCGCGCAGGCCGCCCTGGGTGAACACGCCAGACAGATGCTTGGCCAGTGCCGCGGCATCCGCATCGGCGGCGACATCGAAATGCTGCTCCACCCCATGCCAGCCATGCCGGTGGTCGTACAGGCGCAGGCCTTCGGCAACCGCCGCATCGGCGCCGGTCTGCAGCGTGGCATCGATGGTGGTGGTGACGTGGTAACCCTTGTTGAGCACATCGCCGCCGTACTTGGCGATCATTTCCTGGCGCACCAGCTCGGCCACATACGGGGCGTAGACCTCGACCGGCGGCTCATGCGGCTTGGCGTGCATCGGCACCGCCTTGGCGGCATCGGCTTCGGCCTGGCTGACAAAGCCCAGGTCGGCCATGCGTTGCAGCACGTAGTAATCGCGGCGCTCCTGCGCGCGTTCCGGATTGCTGATCGGGTTGCCGCTGGACGGGAACTTGGGGATGCCGGCCAGCGAGGCCATCTCGTCCAGGCTCAACTCGCTCATCTTCTTGCCGTAGTAGTACTCGGCCGCAGCACCCACGCCGTAGGCGCGATTGCCGAAGAAGCTCTTGTTGAGATACAGCTCGAAGATCTCGTCCTTGCTCAGCTCGCTCTCGATCTTGCGCGCCAGCAGGATCTCGGCGAGCTTGCGCGTGTAGCTGTATTCGGAACTGAGGAAGAACTGCCGTGCCACCTGCTGGGTGATGGTCGAACCACCCGGCACGCGCTTGGCGTCGGTGCTTGCCAGCAGCCACACCGCGCGGGCGATGCCCTTGTAATCCACGCCGCCGTGTTCGTAGAAGCGTGCATCCTCGGTCGCCAGGAAGGCCTGTTTCAGGCGCAGCGGCACGTCCTTCATCTGGATGGGGTAGCGCCGGGTCTCGCCATAGACGGCCATCAGGCGGCCGTCGCTGGAATAGACGTACATCGGCTCCTGCAGTTCGACCTGCTTGAGCGACTGCACGTCCGGCAACTTGGAGGAAACGGCGTAGTACAGGCCGCCGGCAGCAATAGCGCCAAGCAGGGCGAGCACCACGAACGCGGCCAGGACCCAGCCCAGCCAACGACGAATACGGGGCATGTTAAGAGAGATTCCGATTGCAGATTTCTTGGTCGCAGAGTATAGATGACGCCGGGTTTGGCTGGGGCCGAACTCTGGGGATCGCAGCAGACAGAACTGGGGGCGCGTCGCGGGGCCATTGCCTTGCGCGTGAAGGGCTTGTCAACTGTTAAAATTTGATTATTAATACGAGGGCGCAGACAAGCGTCCAAGTGCCCATCGGCAGGGGAGTTTCCGTGGGGCTTCTACCCAAGAGTCAGTCGCAACTTATCGGTGTCGATATCAGTTCCACTGCAGTCAAGCTCTTGCAGCTGTCGCGCAGCGGGAACCGTTTCCGCGTGGAACACTACGCGGTAGAGCCGTTGCCGCCGAATGCGGTCGTCGAAAAGAACATCGTCGAGGTCGAGGCGGTCGGCGAAGCGATTCGTCGCGCCATCAACCGGTCCGGCAGCAAGGCCAAGAATGCCGCAGCTGCGGTGGCCGGGTCGGCGGTGATCACCAAGCTGATTCCGATGCCGGCCGATCTGGATGACAGCGATCTGGAAGCCCAGGTCGAACTGGAAGCCACCAATTACATTCCGTACCCGATCGAGGAAGTGAATCTCGACTTCGAGGTGCTCGGCCCGATGCCCAACAGCCCGGACATGGTCCAGGTGCTGCTGGCAGCCTCGCGTTCGGAGAACGTGGAACTGCGCCAGTCCGCGCTGGAACTCGGTGGCCTGACCGCCAAGGTGATGGACGTGGAGGCCTTCGCGGTCGAGAACGCCTTCGCCCTGGTCGCCAGCGAGTTGCCGGTGGCTGCCGATGCGGTGGTTGCGCTGGTGGACATCGGCGCGACCATGACCACACTGAGCGTGCTGCGCTCCGGTCGCAGTCTGTATAGCCGCGAGCAGGTCTTCGGCGGCAAGCAGCTCACCGACGAGGTGATGCGCCGGTACGGGTTGACCTACGAAGAGGCCGGCCTGGCCAAGCGTCAGGGCGGTTTGCCAGAGAGCTACGAGGTCGAAGTGCTGGAGCCGTTCAAGGAGGCGACGGTGCAGCAGATCAGCCGTTTGCTGCAGTTCTTCTACGCGGGCAGCGAATTCAATCGGGTCGACTGCATCGTGCTGGCCGGCGGTTGCGCCGCGCTGTCGCGCCTGCCGGAGATGGTGGAAGAACAGCTCGGCGTGACCACCGTGGTCGCCAACCCGCTCGCGCAGATGACGCTGGGCCCGAAGGTCCAGGCGCATGCGCTGGCGCTGGATGCGCCTGCATTGATGATTGCCACCGGCCTGGCCCTGAGGAGCTTTGACTGATGGCAAGAATCAATCTATTGCCCTGGCGCGCCGAGCGCCGGAAGGCGCGCGAGCGTGAGTTCTATTCGATGCTCGGCTTCGCTGCGCTTGCTGGCGTGCTGCTGTCCGGACTGATCTGGTTCTACTACGACGCGCAGATCAGCGGCCAGACCGAGCGCAATGCGTTCCTGACCGCCGAAATCGACAAGGTCAAGGCGCAGAACGAAGAGATCAAGGAACTCGACAAGAAGAAGGACCGTCTGCTCGCCCGCAAGAAGGTGATCGAGGAACTGCAGGCCAATCGCTCGCAGATGGTGCATCTGTTCGATTCGCTGGTGCGCACCATTCCCGATGGCGTGGCCTTGACCAACATCAAGCAGGATGGCGACACCCTGACCCTGGAAGGTCGTTCGCAGTCCAACGCGCGCGTCAGTGCCTACATGCGCAACCTGGAAGGCTCGGGCTGGATGACCAATCCTGACCTGTCGATCATCGAGGCCAAGAGCCAGGACAAGGCCGGGCAACCTGCGGGATCGTCGATGGACACCAAGACGCTGCCGTACGTGTTCACCCTCAAGGTCAAGCTGGCCAATCCGAACGAGGCTGACAAGAACGGCACCGCACCGGTCGACGCGCAAGCGCCGGCTGCAGCGCCTGCCGGCACGGCACCTGCGGGCACGCCAGCGGCGACACCTGCAGCGCCTGCGCCTGCCACGCCGCCGGCGGCTGCGCCTGTGCAGCCAGCGCCGGCGTCAGCCAATCGGCCGCAGGAGGGGGCCGCGTCATGAGTCAGAAATCATTCAAGCTCAGCGATCTGGATTTCAACAACATCGGCGGCTGGCCGCAGCAGGCGCGTATCGTGTTCTGCGTGGTGGTCGGCCTGTTCATCATGGTGCTGGCGTGGTTCCTGTTGATCAGCGGCAAGCGCGATGAACTCGAAGGCCTGGAAGGCACCGAAACGCAGCTGCGCACCGAGTTCGAGACCCAGCAGGGCCGCGCGGTGAATCTGGAGCCGCTCAAGCAGCAGCTCGCGCAGATGGAGCAGGTGCTGCAGCAGATGCTGCGGCAGCTGCCCAGCAAGACCGAAATGCCGGATCTGATCATCGACATCTCGCAGACCGCGCTTTCGAGCGGCCTGTCCAACGAGTTGTTCCAGCCGGGTCCGGAATCGCCGAAGGAGTTCTACGCCGAAAAGCCGATCGCCTTGCGCATGGTGGGCAGTTACCACCAGTTCGGTGCCTTCGTCAGCGGCGTGGCGTCGCTGCCGCGTGTGGTGATCCTGACCATGCACGACATCAACCTCAAGCCGAAGGACCCCAAGGCCGGCATCACCCCGCGCGGGGCGCTGGAACTGTCCGGCACGGTCAAGACCTATCGTTATCTGGACGATGAGGAAATGGCCGAGCAGGAGAAGGCTGCGGCCGACGCTGCGAAGAAGGGCGGCCAATGACCATGAGACTGCTCAAGATCCTGTCGTGCGTGGCGCTAATTGCTGTGTTGCCGGCGTGTACGCGCAGTGTGACCAGCACACCGGGCGATGCGCCGAATCTGGAAGCCTGGGTCGCCGAAGTGCGCGCACGTCCGGCACCGCCGTTGGAGCCATTGCCGGTGATGCAGCAGTTCGAGACGTTCGAATATGCGGCGCAGTCGATGCGCGACCCGTTCAGCGATGCCTGGGTCAGTGCGGAAGGCGGTAACGGCACGCGTCCGGATCCGAACCGGCGCAAGGAGCCGCTGGAAGCCTATCCGCTCGACGCCCTCGATATGGTGGGGACCATTGGCGGCGGCTCGGGCCTGATCGCGCTGGTCATGGCACCGGACAAGGTGACCTACCGGGTGCGGCCGGGCGTGTATCTGGGACAGAGCGATGGCCGGGTCACCGGGGTCTACGAAGACCGCATCGAGCTGATTGAACTTGTGCCGGACGGTGCGGGCGGATGGCTTGAACGGCCGGCCGCGCTCGCATTGGATGATCAATAAAGTGATAGGGGATAGCACGATGACGTTTTCCAATGCCCGGCGGCTGCGTCCGGTTCGGCGCCACGCGGTATTCCAGGCCTGCGCGATGGGGTTCGCGCTGGCGCTGGCGAGCGGTAGCGCTTTCTCGGCGGCAGCACTGAAGCAGCCTGCGCAGGATCCGGCCAAGACCGCTCCGGCGAGCCTGGCGGTGTCCAAGATCGACTTCAAACGTGGCGAGGATGGCACTGGTCGTCTGATCCTGCAGTTCGACGGCCAGGGCGCCAGCCCGGATCTGCGCACGCAGGGCGACAACGTGCTGGTCGATATCAGCAACGCACGCCTGCCCGCCGAACTGCAGCGCCCGCTCAACGTCACCGATTTTGCAACGCCGGTGCAGCGTGTCGAGGTCAAGCCATCCGGCTCGGGGTCGCAGCTGGTGCTGTCGACCAAGGGCGCGTTCGATTCGCTGGCCTACCAGACCGGCAACGAATACGTGGTCGAAATCACTCCGCGCAAGGGCCAGCCCGCGGTCGGGGGCGTCAGCGCCGCAGCCGTCACCCAGGCCGCCGCGCAGATCGCTGCGCGCGGTTACAGTGGCCGCCCGGTAACGTTCAACTTCCAGGACGTGCCGGTACGCACCGTGCTGCAGCTGATCGCCGAGGAATCCAACCTCAATATCGTCGCCTCCGACACCGTGCAGGGCAATGTCACGCTGCGCCTGATGAACGTGCCGTGGGACCAGGCGCTGGACATCGTGCTGCGCGCCAAGGGGCTGGACAAGCGCCGCGACGGCGGCGTGGTGTGGGTTGCCCCGCAGCCGGAGCTGGCCAAGTTCGAGCAGGACAAGGAAGACGCCCGCATCGCGATCGAAAACCGCGAGGATCTGATCACCGATTACGTGCAGATCAATTACCACAACGCAGCTGTGATCTTCAAAGCGCTGACGGAGGCCAAGGGGATTGGTGGCGGTAGTGGTGGTCAAGGTGGACAGGGCGGCGCAGGGCAGCAGGACAACGGATTTTTGTCGCCGCGTGGTCGTCTGGTCGCTGATGAACGTACCAACACGTTGATGATCAGTGACATTCCGAAGAAGGTCGCGCAGATGCGCGAGCTGATTTCGCATATCGATCGGCCGGTGGATCAGGTGTTGATCGAAAGCCGCATCGTGATCGCGACCGATACGTTTGCGCGTGACTTGGGTGCGCGGTTTGGAGTCACCGGTGCGACAGGGCGGGGCATTTTGAGTGGCTCGCTGGAAAGTAACGTCAACTACCTCAACACCTCTGCGCAAGCTGCTCTGGAGCGCGCTAATGGCGGCACACAGACGACGTTGCCGGCGCATCTGTTTCCGTCCGGGCTGAACGTCGATCTTGGGGCTGGCGGCTTCACGAACAGCGGCGCAGCAGGTCTTGCCTACACCCTATTGGGTTCCCACTTCAACCTGGATATCGAGCTGTCGGCGATGCAGGAAGAAGGGCGCGGCGAAGTCGTTTCCAATCCGCGCATCGTGACCGCCAACCAGCGTGAGGGTGTGATCAAGCAGGGCCGCGAAATCGGCTATGTGACCATCAGTGGCGCGGGTGTTGCAGGTGGCGGGTCGCAGGCCAATGTGCAGTTCAAGGAAGTTCTGCTCGAACTCAAGGTGACGCCGACGATCACCAATGACAACCGCGTTTTCCTGAACATGAATGTCAAAAAGGACGAAGTGGCACGCTTCATTACCTTGCCGCAATACGGCACCGTGCCGGAAATCAACCGTCGGGAAGTCAATACGGCAGTGTTGGTGGCCGATGGCGAGACGGTGGTGATCGGCGGTGTGTACGAATTCACTGACCGTGAGAGCGTGTCGAAGGTGCCGTTCCTGGGTGACATCCCGTTTCTGGGCAATCTGTTCAAGAAGCGTGGGCGCAGCAAGGAAAAGGCTGAGTTGCTGGTTTTCGTCACTCCGAAGGTGTTGCGAGTGGCAAGCGCAGCGCAATAAGCACAACCACATGAGAAAAGGGGGCCGCGAAAGCGGCCTTCTTTTTTTCCAGGTTTGCTCGAGTGATGTACATGGCGCATGCAAACGTCAGCTGCGCTAGGTGGCATGCGTGCCTCATCACCCATCCAGATGTCTATCACTCAAGCCCGCCTGCGATGTTCACCGGGATACTCACCTCCGGCGCGGCCGGCAGTGGAGAGCATGAACCCGGTCACTCACTGAACATCTTCCCGCTTCGTAGTGAACCAATCACATTCGAATCGGTCACACTGGGCCTATGAACGCACCGCCGCTGTTGCCCCCAGAAGCCGCTGCCGCGCCCGCCGAGGACCGGTTGCATCGTCAATTCACCCTGCTGCGCGAGTCGCTGGCGCAGCGCATCGTGGGCCAGTCTGCGCTGGTCGAACGGTTGCTGATCGCCCTGCTGGCCGACGGGCATCTACTGGTCGAGGGCGCGCCCGGGCTGGCCAAGACCACCGCGATCCGCGCGCTGGCCTCGCGGCTGGAGGCGGATTTTGCGCGGGTGCAGTTCACCCCCGACTTGTTGCCCTCCGATCTGACCGGCACCGAGATCTGGCGGCCGCAGGACAGCCGGTTCGAGTTCATGCCCGGGCCGATCTTCCATCCGATCCTGCTGGCCGACGAGATCAATCGTGCACCGGCCAAGGTGCAGTCGGCACTGCTGGAGGCGATGGGCGAGCGTCAGGTCACCGTCGGGCGGCACACCTATGCGCTGCCGCAGCTGTTCCTGGTGATGGCCACGCAGAACCCGATCGAGCAGGAAGGCACCTTCCCGTTGCCCGAGGCGCAGTTGGATCGTTTCCTGATGCACGTGCGTATCGGCTATCCACAGGCCGATGCCGAGGCGGAGATCCTGCGGCTGGCACGTGAGGCCGCACGCGACACCCTGGAAAAGCACGAGACGGTACCCGACAAGATCCCGCTGGAAGATGTCTTTGCCGCGCGTCGGGTGGTGCTGGACGTGCATCTGGCGCCGCAGCTGGAGCGCTACCTGATCGAAATCGTGCTCGCATCGCGTGATGCCCAGCGCTACGACCCGGCACTGGCGCGGCGGATTGCCTGGGGCGCGAGCCCGCGTGGGTCGATCGCACTGGAGCGCTGCGCACGGGCGCGTGCATGGCTGGCCGGGCGCGACTACGTGACCCCGGACGATATCCGCGCAATCGCGCCGGATGTGCTGCGTCATCGCGTGCTGCCCAGCTATGAAGCCACTGCCGAAGGCTGGGATGGCGAGCGCCTGGTCGCCGCCTTGCTGGAAAAGATTCCGCTGCCCTGATCGGGTAGCGTGTCGCCGAGGTATGCCGTCCTCTGACCAGAATCCGATGTCTTCGATGCCGTCTTCTTCCCCTGTCACCGCTCCGGCGTCGATCGCCGGCGATGGGCTGCGGCCGACGCTGGCGGAGCTGATCGCGCTGCGTGGCACCACGACCCATCGCGGGCAGCCAGGGCGTGGCCGCCATGGGCTGGTCGGGCCGGTGCCGGCGGCAACGCGTGGGCGCGGGATGGAATACGCCGAGTCGCGCGAGTACGTGGCCGGCGACGATGCGCGGCATATCGACTGGCGCGTCACTGCGCGTACCGGGCGCGCGCACACCAAATTGTTCCAGGCCGAGCGCGAACGCTTGAGTCTGATTGTGGCCGATACCTCACCGGCGCTCTTCTTCGGTACGCGGGTGCGCTACAAATCAGTGCAGGCCGCACGTGCCGGCGCGGTTGCCGCGTGGCTGGCGCAGCGGCAGGGCGACCGGATCGCCGCGCTGCGTGGCACTGCCAGCGAAGCGCCGATTGCACCGCGCTCGGGTCAACGCGGCGTATTACCGGTGCTGGATGCGTTGGCGCGCTGGTACACGCAGCCGCCGTCCGGCGATGCAGGTCTGGAGGTGGCACTGGACCATGCCGCGCGGTTGCTGCGCCCGGGTGCGCGGCTGACCGTGCTGGCCGATGCGCGCAGCGCCAGCAGGATTTCTGCCACACGCTGGTCGGGCCTGGCCTTGCATCACGAGGTGGTGGTGATCGTACTGGTCGACCCGCTGGAGCTGGCGCCACCGGCCCGCGCACTCAGCTTCGATGTGCGCGGCGAGCGCATCGCGATCGATCTGTCCACGCAGGCCGGACGTGCGCGTTGGCAGGCCGAATTCGTGGCGCCGCTGGAACAATTGACCGCGGTCCTGCAGGCACGCGGTGTGCGCTTGCATCGCCTGTCCACCGACGATGCCAGCGATGCCTGGTTGGGCGGCAGTAGCGCCGTGCGGAGCCGATGACGATGTCGCCGCAATCGCTGCCGCTACGCGATGTCCATCTGCCGCCATCGCCGCCATGGTGGCCGCTGGCGCCGGGCTGGTGGCTGGTGATCGCGGTAGTGGTCCTGGTGCTTGGCAGCGCATGGTGGTGGTGGCGTCGCCGTCGTCAGCAGCAGCGGCGCTGGCTGGCGGCATTCGATGCCGAGCTGCAGCGCGCAACGACTCCCGCGCAGCGTCTGGCCGCGTTGTCGGTGTTGCTGCGACGCGCAGCGCGCAGCGTCGATGCGCAGGCCGACCGGCTGCAGGGCGAGGCATGGCTGCAGTTTCTGGACGGGCGCAAAAGCAAGACGCGGGCCTTTTCGCAGGGACCGGGGCGCGCGCTGCTGGACGGCGGCTTTCAACGTGCGCCGGCGGTGGCCGATCTGGATGCGGTGCAGGCGCTGGCGCGGCAGCGGTTTCTGAGTCTGATGCGAGGCCGGCGATGAACTGGCTGCAATGGTCGCAATGGCAGGATGCGCTGGCGCACTGCGCATGGCCGTGGGCATGGTGGTTGATGCCGCTGCCGTTGCTGATGTGGTTCTGGCCGCAGCGCCGTGCCGATACGGCGGCACTGCGCGTGCCTTACGCCGATCAACTGCATGCGGTTGCGCAGGCAAACAGCGCACCGGTACTGCGGGTGCCGCGCTGGCTTGCCTGGCTGGGCTGGTTTTTCCTGTGCGCGGCGCTCGCGCGCCCGCAGCAATTGGGCGATGTGATCCAGCCGCCGCGTGAGGCGCGGCAGATGATGCTGGCGGTGGATCTGTCCGGCAGCATGAGCGAGCCGGACATGGTGCTCGGCGGCAATGTGGTGGATCGCCTGACCGCCGCCAAGGCGGTGTTGTCGGACTTTCTGGATCGTCGCGACGGCGATCGGGTCGGCTTGCTGGTGTTCGGTCAGCGCGCCTACGCGTTGACGCCGTTGACCGCCGACCTGACCTCCGTGCGCGACCAGTTGGCTGACAGCGTGGTGGGGCTGGCCGGGCGCGAGACGGCGATCGGCGATGCGATCGCGTTGTCGGTCAAACGGCTGCGCGAGCAGAAGCAGGGCCAGCGCGTGGTGGTGTTGCTCACCGACGGCGTCAACACCGCAGGCGTGCTCAATCCGCTCAAGGCCGCCGAGCTTGCCAAGGCCGAAGGCGTGCGCGTGCATACGATCGCCTTCGGCGGCAACGGCGGCTATTCGTTGTTCGGCGTGCCGATTCCGGCCACGGGCAACGACGATATCGACGAAGACGGCTTGCGCAAGATCGCCGCGCAGACCGGTGGACGCTTTTTCCGTGCCCGCGATACCGAAGAACTGGCCGGCATCTATGCCGAGCTGGATCGGCTGGAGCCGGTCAAGGCGCTCGGCCCTTCGGTGCAGCCGCGCGTGGAACGCTATTACTGGCCGTTGGGCGCTGCCATCGTGATTGCGCTGCTGGCCTATGTGTTGCCGCGGAGATGGCGATGAACGCGCTGACCGAACTGGCAGGCGGGCTGCAGTCGCTGCATCTGCTGCGCCCGGGGTTGCTGTGGGCGCTGCTGGCGATCGTGCCGGCGGCAGTGCTGTGGCAGTTGCGTCGACGCGATGCGGACGTGTGGCGGCAAAGCGTGGATGCGCATCTGTTGCCGACCTTGCTGGTGTCCGGCAGTCGGCGTGGATGGCTGGGATTCGTGCTGGCTGCGCTGACCTATGCGCTGGCGGTGCTGGCGATGACCGGGCCGAGCTGGCGGCAGACCGAGCGGCCGGTGTATCACTCCAGCATGCCGCTGGTGGTGGCGCTGGACCTGTCCTCCAGCATCACCGCCAACGACCTGCCGCCGTCGCGTCTGCTACAGGCGCGGGCCAAGTTGGCCACGTTGTTAAGCAAGCGGGCCGGTGGCGAAGTCGCATTGCTGGTCTATGCAGGCGAGAGTTTCACCGTTGCGCCGTTGACCGAAGACACCGCCAACGTGGCGTTGTTTCTGGATGCGCTGTCGCCATCGGTGATGCCTGTGGACGGCAAGCGCGCCGATGCGGCGATCGACGCGGCCACGCAGTTGCTGCTGCAGGCGGGTTTCAAGCAGGGCGACATCCTGCTGGTCAGCGACAGCGCCGATCGTGCGGCCGGAAGTTCTGCACGGCTGGCGCGCTCGCGTGGATTCAGCGTGTCCGCGCTCGGCGTGGGGAGCACGCGCGGCGCGGCCTATCGCACCACGACCGGTGAGATTGCGCAGACAAAACTGGATGAAGGCAGCCTGCGCGATCTTGCCGGGCAGGGCGGTGGTCGCTATGCGCGTATCACCGCCGACGATGCGGACCTACGTGCGCTGGGTGTGCTCGACCCGGCGCAACAGCCGCTGGCCGATGAAACCGCCGAGTCCACCGGCGGCAAGACCTGGCTGGACGAGGGCTACTGGCTGCTGCTACCGGTGATGCTGTTGGCACTGCTGGCGTTCCGGCGGCGTACGGTTGTGGCGGTACTTGCATTGGTGTGCGTGTTGCCATTGGCCCAACCCGCGCATGCTGCCGACGGCACCTTGTGGCAACGCGCCGATCAGGTGCAGCAGCAGCGCCTGGATGCAGGCGTGCAGGCATATCGCAGGGGCGATTTCGCCGCGGCACAAAAAGCCTTCGAGAATGTGCCCACCGATGAGGGTTTGTACAACCTCGGCAACGCGCTGGCCAGGCAGGGCCAATACGACGAAGCGATTGCGGCTTACGACCGGGCGCTCAAGCAACATCCGGATCAGCCCGACGCCATCGCCAATCGTGCGGCGGTGGAGGCGGCGCGCAAGCGTCAGCAGCAGAACAATAAAGACGGCAAGGGCAAGGACGGCAAGGGCCAGTCCGACGACCAGAAACAATCCGGTCAGAACGGCTCCGGCCAGAATCAGTCCGGACAGAACAAGCAGAACGATCCAAAGCCTGGCCAGGACGGGCAAGGCAAGCAGGATGCGCAAGGCAAACAGGACGGCAAGGATCAGCCGTCTGCGCAGGCGCCGCAGGACGCAGCCTCGCAGAACCAGCAGTCCAAAAACGGCCAGGGCGAGCAGAGCAAGCAGGACGCAGCGCCGCAATCGGCCGACGCCAAGGCGCAGCAGCAGGCCGATGCCGCGCAGCGGCAAAAGATGCAGCAGGCGATGGCGCAGGCTGGCGACAAGAGCGCCGATGCAAACGGCAAGCAGGCCGCTGCGGCAACGGCGAACGAAACGCCGGAGCAACGCGAGCAACGCCAGGCAGTGGATGCCTGGTTGCGGCGGGTGCCGGACGACCCGGGCAGTCTGCTGCGCACCAAATTCAGGCTGGAACACGAACGCAGGCAACGGGACGGACGATGATCGGCACACACCATTTGCGCCGCGCGGCGATCGGCATGTTGACCAGCGCGATGCTGCTCACCTGTGCACCGGTGGGTGCCGTCACGCGCGCGTGGCTGGATCGCGACAGCGCCAATGCCGGCGACGTGGTGATGCTGAATATCGAAACCGATCAACGCGGTGTCGATCCGGATTACACGCCGTTGCGCAACGATTTCGCGCTGGGGGCCAAGAGCGCCAACCAGCAGATGCAGGTGACTAATGGGTCGGTGACGGTGCGCGCGCTGTTCGGCGTGGTGCTGACGCCGCGCAAGAGCGGCGAGCTGATCGTGCCGGCGATCCGCGTGGGTAACGAGCGCACCGAACCGTTGCGGTTGCAGGTGGGCGCGTCGGCAAGCGATGCCGGCAGTAGCGCGCCCGGCGCAGCAGCAGCGGCGCAAGGCAACGAGGATGCCTTTGTGCAGACGCAGGTGGACGATCCGCAGCCCTATGTGCAGCAAAGTGTGGGCGTGGTGGTGCGGCTGTATTTCGCCACGCAGCTGGCGTCCGGCGAACTCGATCTTGAAGCGCCCGATGGTGCATCGCTGCAGCGCATCGGCGACGACGTCAGTTCGGTCAAGGTACTCAATAACCGCCAATACAACGTGGTCGAGCGGCGCTATCTGCTGGTGCCCGAGCGCAGCGGCCGGCTGGTGTTGCCGTCGGCGCGCTTCAATGGTCGGTCGGTCGGCGGCTTCTTCGACGACTATTTCGGTCGTGGCAATGGCGAGCTGAGTGCACGCAGCGCCAGCATCCCGCTGCAGGTACGCGCACAACCGGCCAACGCGCCGCAGCCGTGGTTGCCGCTGCGCAGCCTGCAGTTGCGCTACACGACCACGCCGCAGCGCGCCACCGCCGGTGAAGCGGCCCAGCTCGTGGTGGAGGCCAGCGCACGCGGCGCCACCCAGGCGCAGTTCCCGGAATTGCCGACCCCGAGCGTGCCCGACGCGCAGGTGTTCGCCGAGCCGCCGCAATACGAAGAACGCTTCGTGGATGGCTCGCCGCAGCTGCGGCTGACCCGCCGTTATTCGATCGTGCCCAACCGCGCCGGTCGGCTGGTGGTGCCCGGCTTGCAGGTAGCATGGTGGGATGTGGGCGCGGGGGCAGCCAAGACCGCGGCGTTGCCGGACCTTACGCTGGATGTGGCGGCAGGTAGCGGTGCGTTTGCGGCGCCCGCGCCCGCGCCAACGCCTGCAGCCAGTCCATCACCGGATAACGTTGCGCCAACCGCTGCGGCCGGTACGTTGAGCCTGCAGCAGGCTGCGGCCACGCAACGGCCATGGGGCTGGATCGCTGCGGCGATCGGCTTTGCGCTGCTGTGGATTGCCACCCTGGTGTGGGCCTTGTCGCGGCGTCGTGGCGGCTCGCACGGCGCGCCGGTGATCAACGCCAGCGATGCAGCTGCGCCCGGACGGCGTGTGACGCACGGTGTGGCCGAGCTGCGACGCGCGCTCGATACCGGCGGCATGGACGACGTGGCCGCGGTGCTGTGCGGCATGGCCGGCGTTGCCGATATCGACAGCGTGCTGGCAGCGTTGAGCGACCCGGCGCAGCGGGCAGCGGTGGCACAGATGCAGCGTGCCCGTTGGGGCGGCGATGGCGACGTGACCAGTGCACGTTCGGCCTTGCGCGAGGCCTTTGCCAAGGGCCCGCGGTGGCGAAATGCCACGGCTGCGGAGCCGGAGGTCTTGGCGCCGCTGTATCCGCCGGCGCCTTGATCGGTTTCGGTGCATCGGAAGTTGCTGACTGGGTCTAGATGGTCACCATGTCCTGTCCGGCTTTGACGCATTGATCCCGGTTGCGCCTGGTTGTTCACCTGTGCTGCTTAAAACAAGGCGTTGGGTCTGTGACCTGGCTGCAGAGCCCTTGCCCGCCCACCCTCGCGGGACACGCCGCAAGTACGTCCTTGTAGGCTCTTACGCGGCATCCCTGCCGCGTAAGGTCCCGCGACGGTGAGCGGGCAAGGACCAGTCGGGATGGTCGGTGTGGTTAGTTGCAAGCAGAGCACGAGGTGCGCTGGGCGCATCACTCTGGGTCCCACCAGCTTCTTATCGCCTTCCCATTGCAAATAGCCGACAGGCTTTCAACACGCAACCTACAGGCTTCTCACCTGCCTAGCGCAAGTCGAGCGACATGCCTTCAAGAAAGCAATCGGCCAACTCTCTGGCGCGGTGTCCTTGCCGGTTGCGGGACCATTGGCGGCATGGATGCCGCCGAGGAGCCTCCATGGACGGATTCACGGCGTGTCCCGCAAGCGGCGAGGGCACCGCGCACTCGACTCACCAGGCTTCTGATTCAAGCATCCGATCGCGCTTCGACGACACTACAGTTTGAAGTCTTGGTTGCTTTGTACGTTGTGTCTCGATGCGCTTGGACAGTGTGGAGAGATCAGTGGCAGAGCGACGGATCTGTGGCTTCGCTGCAGAGCCCTTGCCCGCCCATCATCGCGGGACACGCCGCAAGTACGTCCCTGTAGGCTCTTACGCGGCATCCATGCCGCGTAAGGTCCCGCGACGGTGAGCGGGCAAGGACCTGTCGGGATGGTCGGTGTGCATGGTTGCAAGCAAGAGCTCAGGGACTGATTCCATGCGTGTTCCCAAAGCGGTTGGGCATCGCGCCCCGGTACAGGCGGCTCATGCATCCGCTCTGCCTGCCCACGGCGAGCGCGCCAGATGTGTTGAACGCTCCAGCGCCCGTATCGGCTGACGTAGGGAGCTGCACCTACCCTCGGGCAGGCGCACGGCGACAGGCCGGGTAGGTGGCCGCGTCGATGGCGTTTGTTAAGCTCCGGGACTTGTGTCCAGATCAAGGCCCGACCAGATGACTGCATCCCCCGCCGCACGCCGCCCGGGCCTGCCCCTGCATTGGAAGATGGGCATTGGCTTCGCCGTCGGTCTGCTGCTGGGTCTGGCCGTCTACTACCTGGCCGGCAGCGATGCCGACTGGGTGCGCGTGGTCACCAAATACGTCACCACGCCGTTCTCGCAGATCTTCCTCAATCTGATCTTCATGCTGATCGTGCCGCTGCTGTTTTCGGCATTGGTGATGGGCATTTCCGAAATGGGCGACATCCGTGCGCTCGGGCGCGTGGGGTGGCGCACCCTGGGCTACACCGTCGTGCTGTCCGGCGTGGCGGTGTTGCTGGGGCTGGTGCTGGTGAATGTGCTCAAGCCTGGTGCCGGCGTGGACCCGCAGCTGGCCAACCAATTGATCCAGCAGAACGCTGAGCGCACCCGCGAGATCATCTCCAGCTCCGGCACCCAGCCGCAGGGCATGGACATGCTGTTGTCGATCGTGCCCAGCAACGTGATCGCGGCAGCGTCCAGCAACGGCGCGATCCTGTCGCTGATGTTCTTTGCGGTGATGTTCGGCGTGGGCATGGTGCTGACCGCCGACGAAAAGGTGGCCACGCTCAAGCGCGGCATCGAGGGCATCTTCGAAATCTCGATGACCCTGATCGGCTTGGTGATCCGTCTGGCGCCGTATGCGGTGGCTTGTTTCATGTTCAATCTGGCCGCGCTGTTCGGCTTCGATCTGCTGATCCGCCTGGGCGCTTATGTGGGTGTGGTGGTGCTGGCGCTGGGCCTGCACATGGTGGTCAGTTATGGGCTGGCAGTGAAGTTCGCCGGGCGCTCGCCGATCGGCTTCTTCAAGCAGACCCAGGAGGCCACGATGATGGCGTTCTCCACCGCCTCCAGTAACGCGACCCTGCCGACCGCCCTGCGCGTGGCCGACGAGATGGGCCTGCCGCCGCGGGTGTCGCGTTTCGTGCTGACCGTGGGCGCCACCGCCAACCAGAACGGCACCGCCTTGTTCGAAGGGGTGACGGTGATCTTCCTGGCGCAGTTCTTCAACGTGGACCTGAGCATCGGCCAGCAGTTCATGGTGATGCTGGTCTGCATCCTGGGTGGCATTGGCACCGCCGGCGTACCGTCCGGCTCGCTGCCGGTGGTGGCGCTGATCTGCGCGATGGTTGGGGTCAACCCGGTCGGCATCGGCATGATCCTGGGCGTCAATCATTTCCTGGATATGTGCCGGACGGCGCTGAACGTGACTGGCGATCTGGCACTGACGACCTTGGTTGCCAAGGGCGAGGAGTAGGGAGTCGGGAATCGGGAATGGGTAAGAGCGGGCTATAGCGATCGTTACGTGTGAAGTGAGGTCCTGTTGCACCGCAGCGGTAGCTTTGGTGAGAGCGGCGTCAGCGACCAACCTGCTGCACTGCACCCGATTCCCGATTCTCCATTCCCGATTCCCCAATCCCGGCTCCCTAACGCGCTCTGTGGGAGAATAAGCGGCTCCGCTTCCAGCGGTGTTCCCCTCCGCTTCCATAGACGCCCATGACCCAGCCCACCCGCCGCCAGCTGGCCAACGCCATCCGTTTTCTCGCCGCCGATGCGGTCGAAGCCGCCAAATCCGGCCATCCCGGCATGCCGATGGGCATGGCCGATATCGCCGAAGTGCTGTGGAATGATTTCTTCCGGCACAACCCGAACAACCCGCAGTGGTTCAACCGCGACCGTTTCGTGCTGTCCAACGGTCACGGCTCGATGCTGCAGTACGCGCTGCTGCACCTGTCCGGCTATGACCTGCCGATCGAGCAGCTCAAGCAGTTCCGTCAGCTGCACAGCAAGACCGCCGGTCACCCCGAGCGCAGCGAAACCCCCGGCGTGGAGACCACCACCGGCCCGCTCGGGCAGGGTTTTGCCAATGCGGTCGGGTTCGCGCTGGCCGAGAAGTTGCTGGCGCAGCGCTACAACCGCCCGGAGCTGGAAATCGTCGACCACCGTACCTGGGTGTTCATGGGCGATGGCTGCATGATGGAAGGCATTTCCCATGAAGCCGCCTCGCTGGCCGGTACCTGGGGCCTGGGCAAGCTGGTCGCGTTCTGGGACAACAACCAGATCTCCATCGACGGCAACACCGCCGGCTGGTTCAGCGACAACACCCCGGAGCGCTTCGAGGCCTATGGCTGGCATGTGATCCGCGATGTGGACGGACACGACGCCGAGAAGATCAAGGCTGCCATCGAGACCGCGCTGGAGAACACCGACAAGCCCTCGCTGATCTGCTGCCGCACCAAGATCGGCTTCGGCGCACCGAGCAAGGCCGGCAAGGAATCCTCGCACGGCGCACCGCTGGGCAAGGAAGAACTCGAGGGCGCCCGCAAGGCGCTGGAGTGGCCGTACGGCCCCTTCGAGATTCCCGAAGAGATCTACGCCGGCTGGCGCGCAGGTGGCACCGGCACCCTGCGCCAGGCCGAGTGGGAGCAGCTGTTCGACAAGTACGGCAAGCAGTACGCCACCGAAGCTGCCGAGCTGACCCGCCGCTCGCACGGCGAGCTGCCGGCCGACTTCATCGCCCAGGCCGATGCCTATATCGCCAAGGCGCAGCAGGACGGCCAGACCATCGCCTCGCGCAAGGCCTCGCAGCTGGCGATCGAAGCGTTCGCGCCGTTGTTGCCCGAATTGATCGGCGGTTCGGCCGACCTGGCGCATTCCAACCTGACCTTGTGGAAGGCCAGCAAGTCGGTGGCCACCGATGATCCGGATGCCAACTACGTCTATTACGGCGTGCGCGAGTTCGGCATGACTGCCATCGCCAACGGCCTGGCGCTGCATGGCGGCTTCATTCCGTTCGACGCCACCTTCCTGGTGTTCAGCGATTACGCGCGCAACGGCGTGCGCATGAGCGCGTTGAATCCGGCCCATGCCATCCACGTGTACACGCACGACTCGATCGGCCTGGGCGAGGACGGCCCGACCCATCAGCCGGTGGAACACCTGGCCTCGCTGCGCTACATCCCCAACAACGATGTGTGGCGCCCGGGCGATGCGGTGGAATCGGCGGTGAGCTGGAAGGCCGCCATCACCCGCAAGGACGGCCCGAGCTGCCTGGTGTTCAGTCGCCAGAACCTGCAGCACCAGCCGCGCAGCGACGAGCAGCTCAAGCTGATCGAGCGCGGCGGTTATGTGCTGGCCGATGCCGAAGGCGGCACGCCCGACGTGATCCTGATCGCCACGGGTTCGGAAGTCGGGCTGGCGGTGGAAGCCAAGCAGACCCTGGACGCGGCCGGGCTGAAGACGCGCGTGGTGTCGATGCCGTCGACCGATGTGTTCGATCGCCAGGATGCGGCCTATCGCGAGTCGGTGCTGCCCAATGCGGTGCGCAAGCGCGTGGCGGTAGAAGCGGGCGTGACCGGCTTCTGGCGCAAGTACGTGGGCCTGGATGGTGATGTGGTCGGTATCGACACCTTCGGTGCCTCGGCACCGGCGGATCAGCTGTATGCGTACTTCAAGATCACCGCCGAGCATGTGGTCGCGGCAGCCAAGGCGCTGTAACGCCTTGCGTGGTGCCTGAAAGAAAAAGCCGGCGAAAGCCGGCTTTTTTGTTGGATCTCGTGATCAATGCGCGATGTGCGGTACTTCATCATTCAACGAGCGCGTTGCGTGTTTCAGTGCGCGTCGTTGGCCAGCGCCGATGCGCGGATCCTGGTCAGCACTTTCAGCTGTGCGTCCATCATCGGCGGGTTGGGGTCGTGCCCGGTGCGTGGCAGCAGCAGGAATTCCTTGCTCGGTGCAGAAAGTCCATCGAAATAGGCTTTGCTGATCTGCGCCGGCGTGACCAGATCCTGTTCGCCCTGAATCAGATAGACCGGCATGGCGAACTGCGGCCCGAGTTTGCGCAGGTCGATCTGCGGGCCCATGCCGTCGCCTGCCAGCCCGACGAACTGCAGGAAGGAATAGTCTTCTCCGGCCTCATAGGCTGCACGGTAGTCGGGCGTGTCGTACTCCGCTGCGAAGGTGAACCAGTCTTCCGGTGCCGGGTCGGTACTCAAGGCTTCGTACTTGCGCGTCAGGCGCCTCAGGACGCCGAAGTTGCGCGGGTTGGTCCATGGCGGCGGGCCGATCTTCTCTAGCTTGCCGATCGCGTCTGCATCGCTGGCTACGCTGGCCAGGCTCAGCGTCTTGGTGTAACTGGCCGCCATATCGTCCTGGTAATTGACCAGTTGCGCTGTACCGACATACGCATGGAACAGACTGGGATTTGCCTTGGCGATATTGACCGACAGTGCCGAGCCCCACGATCCACCCATCAGGATGAGCTTGGATTTGCCCAGCCGTTGCGTGGCATAGCGCGCGACTGCGCTACCGTCCTGGGTCAGCCGCTGCATGGTCAGCGTCTCGCCGTCGGCAGGTTTGCTTGCGGCGTAGGTCTTGCCGGAGCCGCGTTGGTCCCATTGCACGATGGTGAAGTCGCGTGTCCAGCTGCCGAACAGGCGATGCGCGAACGGCGTGTTGGGGTTGCCCGGCCCGCCATGCACGATCAGCACCACCGGATTGCGGCAGTCCTGACCTTCGATCGTGACCCATTGCTGGATGCCTCCGATCTGGACAAGACCTGCCTCGTGCACGCCGTTGCCGGGTACGCGGCAAGCCTCGTTCAGCGACGTTTTATCTGACCCTGCAGCGCTCACTCCCGGCGTGCACAGCAGCAATAGAGCGACAGCCATCCAGCATTTCTTCATGTGATCCCCGTTGTAGTGCGTTCCGTCGTTACGTCAGCCAGCTGTTCAGTAGCTCCCGTTCCGAGTGTCGCGTCTATGCGAGTTCGGCTGCAATGGCTGAGGTCAGACCGAGAGTTGCGCAGTGGGCCTCCTGTCCAGGTAGCGCTCGCTTGTGTCAAGTAAATGCTAAAAATATGTCAATCCAGCTATTTAAAATGTGAATCATTCCCATTAAAATGGCGCTGCCGCTGGTAAGGCACACCGTTTCCTCCCCCTTGTTGCCGGCGCGGCGTCTTCGCAGCGCGTGGTCTGATCCGTCTGCGTTGGAGTTCCCGATGATCCGTAGTACCGAATTGCGTCTTGCTTCCGCGGGCGCGCGTCGCCATGTCCTTCCGCGCGCGCTGTTCGCCGCGCTGTGCGTGATGGCCGCCGGCCAGGCATTGGCCGAGACGCCTGCCGCCGGCGATGCAGAGGTCACCACCCTGGACCGGCTCATCGTGCAGGGCGAGCAGGCCAAGGGCTATACGGTGGGGAAGACCACCGCCGGCACGCGCATGAACCTGTCGCTGCGGGAGATCCCGCAGTCGGTCACCGTGATCACCCGCGACCGCATGGACGACCAGAACCTGCAGAGCATCACCGATGTGCTCAACAACGTCACCGGCATCTCGGTGGCGCAGAGCGACAGCGAGCGGCTGGAGTTCTATGCACGTGGCTTCTACATCGACAACTACCAGTTCGACGGCATCCCGGCGTACATGGAGCAGGCCTGGAGCTACGGCGATTCGGCGCTGGACGTGGCGCTGTACGACCGCGTCGAAGTGGTGCGTGGCGCCACCGGCCTGCTGACTGGCTCGGGCAACCCGTCGGCCTCGATCAACCTGGTGCGCAAGCATGCGCTCAGCCGCGACTTCACCGGCACCGTGTCGGTGGGCGGTGGCGATTTCAACAAGACCCGCAGCGTGGCCGATGTCACCGTGCCGCTCAGCCCCGAAGGCACCGTGCGTGCGCGCGTGATCGGCGTGTACCAGGACGGCGAGTCGGACATGGACCGCTACGGCCTGCGCAAGAAGATCGGCTCGGCGATCATCGATGCCGATCTCACCGACAGCACCTTGCTGAGCGTGGGCTACGAGTACCAGAAGAAGGAATCGAACGATGTCACCTGGGGCGGCTTCCCGCTGTTCTACAGCGATGGCACCCGCACTAACTACGATCGTTCGTTCAACCCGGCGGCCGACTGGACGTTCTGGGACACGCGCCTGCAGCGCACCTTCGCCAGCCTGCAGCAGAGCTTCGACAACGGCTGGACCCTCAAGGCCAATCTGAGCCACGAGAAGACAGAAGCGGCCAACCACCTGTTCTATCCGTTCTATACGATCTTCGGGTTCGACCGTGCCACCGGTGGCGGCGTGGTGCCGTATTCGGGCAACTACCTGACCGAGCGCAAGGCCGATGGCGCCGACGTCTATGCGGAAGGTCCGTTCCAGCTGTTCGGCCGCGAGCATCAGCTGGTTGCCGGCGCCAGCTACAACCGCCGCGAGTACGTCAACAACGGCACCTTCGATTTCCCGGCGCCGCTGGACAGCTATCTGGGCTGGACCGGTGCCTACCCGGAACCCAACTGGAGTCCGCGGTTGGTGCAGAGCGACGGCACCATCAAGCAGAAGGCGGCCTACGTGGCTGCGCGCTTTTCGCTGGCCGATTCGCTGAAGTTGCTGGTGGGTGCGCGCTACACCGACTGGCAGATCGATGGCCGCAATCTCGACTCCGCTACGCAGCAATTGGTGCCGTTCTCCGACAGCCAGACCGAAGTCACCCCGTACGCCGGTCTGGTCTACGACATCAACGATGTGTGGTCGACGTACGTCAGCTACACCGAAATCTTCAACCCGCAGACCCTGCGCGATGCCAATGGCGGCTACCTGGATCCGTTGACCGGCAAGGGCTACGAAGCCGGCGTCAAGGCAGCGTGGTTCGACGACAGGCTCAACGCCTCGCTTGCGGTGTTCCGCATCGAGCAGGACAACCTGGGCGTGGCCACCGGCGGCTTCGTCCCCGGTAGCAGCGACTTCGCGTATGAGGCCGCCAACGGCGTGGTCAGCGAAGGCTTCGATTTCGAGGTGTCCGGGCGGGTGACCGAGAGCTGGAACACCACCTTCGGCGCCTCGCACTACACCGCGCGCGATGACAGCGGCACCTCGATCAATACGCACCTGCCGCGCACCACCCTCAAGCTGTTCAACAGCTACACCCCGCAAGGTGCGTGGAGCGATCTGACCGTGGGTGGTGGCGTCAACTGGCAGAACCGCTCGTACTATGTGGACCCGGTCTACGGCGCCTTTCAGCAGAGTGCTTACGCACTGGTCAGCGCGTTTGCGCGCTACCGGCTGTCGCCGCAGTTCTCGGTGCAGCTCAATGTGGACAACCTGCTCGACAAGCGCTACTACGCGCAGTTCAACGGTGGCTATGGCGCATGGGGCGCCTCGCGCAACGGCATGCTGACCTTCAACTACACGTTCTGATCGAAGATCGGGCCGGGCGCGATGTCAGCGCCCGGCCTGATGTTGCAACGATGCAGGCACCTTGCAGAAGGTGCCTGTTTTTGTGTCTGGCGCCAGCGGAGTGATCGTGGATCTGCGGCGCATGCCGCACTGCCTGCGCTGCATGCTGATATCGGTTTGCTTCGGTGGTATCGAAGTGGCGCGCAAGCAAGTGATGCCTCCCGCCAATGTCGGCGCGCTACAGAAACACTTCCTGCCTGCGCACACGCGCACGCGCACGCGAAGACGTGCCGGCAATCGCATCCACGGTGGCCTGGGGTTACAGCGGTTCCAGATACGGTGCCATCACCTCTGCAACCCAGTCCATGAACGCACCTACGCGTTGCGGCAGGTGGCGACGCTGCGCGTAGAGCAAGGTGACCGGCATCGGTTCCGGCGCAATGGCGGCCAGCAGCTCGATCAAGGCGCCGCTGTCCAGGTGTGGGCGCAACGGGCTGGCCGGCGCCTGGATGATGCCCAGGCCCGCCAATGCCGCGGCGAGATAGGCATCGCCGTTGTTGACCGTCACCGGGCCCCGCATCGGCAGTAGCTGGTAGGCCGGTCCATCGCGGTACTCGAAGCCGGACGATCGCTGGCCCAGCGTCGGCACGTAGTGCACCAGGTCGTGGTGAGCCAGATCGTCCAGGCGCTGCGGCATGCCCCGTCGTGCGAGGTAGTCGGCACTGGCGCAGTTGATGATGCGAAACACGCCGAGCGGTCGTGCGACCAGGTTGGTGTCTTCGAGCGTGCCCACGCGCAACACGCAATCGAAGCCTTCGCGCACCACATCGACGCGGCGGTCGGTGCCGCTGATTTCCACCTCCAGCTGCGGGTGCTGCGCCAGGAACGTGGGTAGCGCGGGAATCACGAAATTGCGCGCGATGCCGGAGGACATGTCCACCCGCAAGCGTCCGCGCAGCTGGCTGCGTTCGCGCTGAAACATGCTCTGCAACTCGTCCATGTCGTCGAGCAGATCGCGGCTGCGCTGGTAGAACGTGGTGCCGTCGCCGGTAAGTTGCACGCGACGCGTCGTGCGATGCAAAAGCTGCGTCCCAAGCGAGGCTTCGAGCCGCTGCACGGCGGTAGAAACGCTGGCTTTGGGCAGGCCCAGCGTTTCGGCAGCGCGGGTGAAACTGCCGAGCTCGGCGACGCGCAGGAAGGCGCGCAGCGACTCCAGGGTATCCATCGATTGGTCGACGTTCTTGAACGGTGCAATCAGGTTGGACCGATTTATGTGGCGCGGCAAGCGCAATAGTCTTGGCGCGGTCAGACAGCGTCACGCCCGCCCCGCGGTCATGCACCGCCTGTGGTGATCGCCCCAAATCGCCTCTCAACACGCAACGGAGTCCATCCATGTCGATCACCGCACCGATCACTCTGATCACCGGCGGCAGCCGCGGCCTGGGCCGCAATGCCGCGCTTGCGCTCGCTGCAGACGGCAGCGATATCGTGCTGACCTACCGTAGCCAGGCAGATGAGGCCGCTGCGGTGGTCGCCGAGATCCACAAGTTCGGCCGCCGCGCGCAGGCACTGCCGCTGGATGTTGCCGACGCCGAGTCGTTCGCGGCATTCGCTGAGCAGTTGAAGCAGGTGCTGGCCGGTTGGGATCGCACGCAGTTCGATGCGCTGGTCAACAACGCGGGTACCGGGCTGCACGCGGCCATCGCCGACACCACGCCGGCGCAGTTCGACGCCCTGGTCAATATCCATCTCAAGGGGCCGTATTTCCTGACCCAGGCGTTGCTGCCGTTGATCGCCGACGGCGGACGCATCCTCAACGTGTCCAGCGGCCTAGCACGTTTCGCGCTGCCCGGTGCCTCGGCTTACGCGATGATGAAAGGCGGGGTGGAGGTGTTCACGCGCTATCTGGCCAAGGAACTGGGCGCGCGTGGCATTCGTGCCAATACGCTGGCGCCGGGTGCGATCGAGACAGACTTCAACGGCGGCAGCGTGCGCGATAACGCACAGGTCAATGCGATGGTGTCGTCGGTCACGGCGCTGGGGCGCCCAGGGCTGCCGGACGATATCGGGCCGGTGGTCGCTGCGTTACTCGCGCCGGGAACCGGTTGGATCAATGCGCAACGCATCGAGGTATCGGGCGGCATGTTGATCTGAATGCACAGGCCTGCGCATCACGCGCAGGCCTGTGTCTGCATCACCGCCTGGTGCATCACTGCAGGGTCTGGTCGCCATGCAATACGGGATAGGGATTCAAGACCTCTCCCTTCCACCATTGTTTTTCCGGCCCCAGGCGGTGGATCTCGAAGTGCAGATGCGGTGCGGCAGGATCGGCATTGCCGGTGCTGCCGACGTAGCCGATGACCTGGCCACGCTTGATTGCCTGCTTTTCTGCCAGGCCGTCGGCATACCGTTCCAGGTGCGCGTAGTAGTAGCAATACGTGCCGTTTGGATCGAACTGGTAGACGGTCAGGCCACCGCGCTCGCTGTTGAACAGTTTCTCGACCGTGCCGTCTGCAACTGCAATGACCGGTGTGCCGGTCGGAGCAAGAATGTCGATGGCATCGTGCACGCGGCCTTCGCTGCGTGCGTCGGTAAAGGTGTCCTGCAGCTGGCCGCTGCCGATGCCTTGCACCGGAATCAGCAGGCCGCTGCCTGAATTCGCAGCTTCAGGAGCGGCTGCAGACGCAGGCGCGGCTGGCGTGTCTGCAGCGGGCACCATCTCGGTGGATGGCGACGATGCGGCAACGGCTGGAGCGGCAACAGCTGGAGCCGCAGAAGACGTTGCCATTGCCGCCTCTGCCGCGTCGGGCTGCGCTGTCACCGCGGGTGCAGCTGTGGACGCCGGCGCCACCGCCGCCTGTGGTGCCTCGCGTTCCAGCCACCAATAGCCGGCTGCACCGAGCAAGACACCGACCACCAGCATCATCAGCAGTTTCATGCTTACTCCTGCATCACCACCGGCATGGAGGGGCCAACCACGCTGGCCAGATTGACCACGTCCCAGTTGGTCAGGCGCACGCAGCCATGCGATTCGGTCTTGCCGACATGGCCGGGTTCCGGCGTGCCGTGCAGGCCGTAATGCGGCTTGGACAGATCGATCCACACGCGTCCGACCGGATTGTTCGGGCCGGAGGGCAGGGTGGCCTTTTGATCACCCTTCTTCGCGTCCCAGAACAGCTTGGGGTTGTACTTGAACACCGGGTCGCGCGCCACGCCCAACACCTTCCAGCGGCCGATCGGCAGCGGGTCGTGCTTGCTGCCGGAGGACACCGGGAACTGCGCATACACCTTGCCGTCGGCATCGAACAGGCGCAGCGTCGACTCGGACTTGTCGACCACCAGCTTGGCCGGCTTGGCCAATGGCGGGACGCCGTCGATGTTCGGCACCTGGATCACGCCACCGGCCTTGCTCAAATCCACGCCGGGGTTGAGCTGGCGCAGCAGTTCCGGAGCGGCATGGAAACGCTCGCCCAGCGCCTCGTCCACCGAGGTGTAGCCCAGCGACGTCAGTTTGGCCTGTTCGGCCGGCCCTTTTGGAATCGGCAGGAACGGCCCGGCCACATCGGCATCGGTGAGCGTGTACTGCACCAACGCCGGCGTGGTGTCGGCCTGCAAGGCCTGCCAGGTGGCGTCATCGAGCTCACCGGTGACCTTGATCTTGTGCGCTGCCTGAAATCCGGACACCGCACGCTTCTGGTTGGAACCACGCTCGCCGTCGATCTGCCCCGGCGAGAAATGCGCGCGATCCAGCAGCACCTGTGCATGCAGATCCGAACGCGGGCCGGTCGGCACGACCGTCGCAGCGGAAGCTGCTGCAGGTGTAGGCGCAGGTGCCGCGGCAGGCTGCGGCGCTTGCGCCAGTGCGGACAGGGAGGTGCCCAGAGCAAGGGCGAGCAAGCAGGCGCGAGCGTAGATGCGTGGTGGCATGAGCAGGTCCGGAAGAGGCATGCGCGCACCTTGCCCGAGCCGCCTGCGTGGTCTGCGTGAAATGGCTGCACCGGGACTGACTAGGCGCGCAGTCGCGATGCGGGTCAGAAGTGGATACCTGCTATCTCGCCTCCGCACAGCTGCCATAGATGCCGCTGCCTGCCGCTTCTACCCGAGCGGCAGAGAGAGTTGTGCACCACGCCGCAATCGATCGCCTGCATGTCAGTCAGACGATCGATACGGAGTGGTGCAGACCCGGTCCCTGCAGCTGCAGACATTGCGCCGCAGCTGTGCAGGGCTGCCGTCAGTAGGTGTAGCCCAAGGTCAGCATGTACACCCGTCCGGTCTGTACATAGGCGCCGTCGGCGCCAGGGTCGTAGGCCATGTAGCGCTTTGACTTGCCCTGGGTTTCGTAGAACGTGGCGGCATTGAGCAGGTTCTTGGCCGACACACCGATATCGACGTGGTGCGGCAGATGATAGGTCGCGGTGAAGTCCAGTGACTTGACCGGTTGCAGGTAATAGTTGAGCCGGTCGCTGGTCAGCCCCAGCAATTGCAGGCCGGTGTAGTTGTAGCTCAGGTCGGCGCGCAGGTGCGTATCGTCGTAGAACAGATCCAGGTTGTAGATGCGCTCGGGTGCGCGTGGCAGCCAGGTCTTTTCTGGTTGGTCGCTGCGTCTGCTGTCTGCTTCGCTGTGCTGCAGCGTGAGGTTGGCGGTGACGCCGACGTTGCTCCACAGGCCCGGCAACTCCTGCAAGCGTTTGCTCGCTGCCAGCTCCAGTCCATAGAGCTTGGCGGTGCCGCCGTTCTGCGGCATGGTCACCGGCACGCCGTTTTCGAAGGTGGTGCCGGTCGGTACCAGCCCGCCCAGTGTGTTGTCGTTGCTGGTCGCCGATTGCGAGGTGTAGATGAAGCCGGTGATGCGCTTGTAATAGGTCGATGCGCTGAGCACGCCGCCGCTTTGGTCGTAGAACTCGGAGGAGAGATCGGCGTTGTCGGCCTTGCTCGGCTGCAGATCGGGATTGGGCCTGGAGATGCCGACCACTTTCTGGGTATCGTCGATGGTGTACACCGTCTCGCCGGAGATCAGGCCGAACGCCGGCCGGCTGAAACTGCGCCGCAACGAAGCCCGATACACGGTGAGATCATCCGGCCGATAGTTGATGCTGATGCCCGGCAGCACTTGTCCATAGGTGCTTCCGGTGCCGACGAAGCTGCCGGTGCTGCCATCGCCGCTGGATTGCCAGGATTCGGCCGCATAGCGTGTCAACTCGTAGCGCACGCCGGGCAGTACGCTCACTGAGCCGACATGCAGCGCGGCCATTGCATAACCGGAATAGATCGCCTCGGTGCTGGAGGTGGTGTTGGCGTTGTAGTCGTTGGCGGTATAGACGCCTGCGCCGTTGGGATCGTTGACGTATTTGTAGGGCAGCGCCTGCGCAAGCATCCAGTTGCGGTCCAGCAGTTTGAACGGTCCGGCGTAGCGGCCGTCGAAGGCGTTATAGGTGACGCGGCCCGGGATCGCGCTCAGTGGCGGCCCACCTGCAGTGGGGAACGCGTAATTGGGTCCGCCAAAATAAGGCCCGTTGGTGACGAAGTTGCCGTCCTTGTGGAAGAACGGGTGATCGTAGGCGCCACGGTCGGAGTGGTCGGCAGACAGGCCGAGCTTGACGCTGTCCAGCACGTCGCCGTCGACCTGGTAGGTGATATCGGTGTGTGCGTTGATGCGGTTGTCGTGACTGCCGGCGTCGTGCCCCTGCACCTTCCACAGCAACGACGAATCCAGGTTGTAGAAGAAGTCCTGCAGGCCCGGCGTGCTTGGCGCGATGCTGGGATAGCGGGGGTTGCTGAGGTCGAAGGCGAAGCTGCCGGGCGTAAAGCCATACAGGCTTGCCGACACGTAGTCCGGGCGGCTGCGGGTGCCGCGACCGACCGAGCTGCCGTAGTCGAAGCGCAGGCGGCCCAGCGTGGTCTGGCCTCCCAATTGCAGCGTCGCCAGTTTCTCGTCGATATCGTGCGTGTTGAAATAGCCGCCACGCACGGCGGTGGGTTGGTTGCGATAGGTTTCCAGGCGTGCGCTGGACTGGTCCTGTTGCCCGGTGACGCCGTAGCTGCCGTAGATGGCACGCGCGTACAGCGCGCTGTTGTCGCCTTGCCAATCCAGCGAGAGGTTGCCGCCGTAGCGTTCGATCTGGCTGGTATAGAGGCTGTACTTGTAGCGGGTGCTGATCAACGGCCCGACATCACGCAGGTCGGTTGCAGTGGCGAGGGCGGGATCGGCCGGCACGTATTTGCTGTTGGGCGCCGGCGCCTGCGCCATGTTGTTGTTCTTGCCGTAATAAGCCGATGCGTAGAGGCCGAAGGCATGACCATCGCCAAACTTCCAGGCCAGCTCCTGCTGGAAGGTGCCGCCGCTGTCCTTGCCGCCCAGCTTCGAGGCCAGC
This sequence comes from Xanthomonas arboricola pv. juglandis, assembly GCF_001013475.1. Lineage (GTDB taxonomy): Bacteria > Pseudomonadota > Gammaproteobacteria > Xanthomonadales > Xanthomonadaceae > Xanthomonas > Xanthomonas arboricola. The sequence goes on from NZ_JZEF01000003.1 coordinate 179,079, forward strand.
GCATTGAACTGGCCCTGCGCGGTGCTCTTGGCGTAGACATCCTGTCCGAAGTCGAAGGCATTGGGCGTGCGCATGTCGATCGCGCCGCCGATCGAATCGCCGGGCATGTCGGGCGTTGGCGATTTGGACACCTGCACCGACTGGATGCCGAACGGCGCCAGCATGTTCAACGAGATGGCGCGCGTCGATGAATCGGTTTCCGGCATGCCGAAGCCGTTGAGCGTGTAGGCGTTGTAGCTGGCGTCCATGCCGCGAATGCTGACGTAGGCGTTCTCGCCGGTGGTGGCCTGGCCCAGGTGCATGTCGCTGTATGCGGACAGGCCCGGCATGTGCGACACGACATCGGCGATGCCGCCGGAGGGGATCGCATCGATCTGCTGCTTGCTCATCACGCTGTTGACGCTGCTGGACAGGCGCTGTTCGTTGAGCGATCCCGGTGCGGCGGCGTGCTTGGCCTGCACGTTGACCGAATCCAGCGTGGTGGTGCCGAGTTCCGGTGTCTCGGCAAACGCCGGCGCGGACAGTGCCAGTGCGATGGCGCAGGTCAGGCGATGGGTGGTGCGTGGGGACTGCATGCAATGGCTCGCGTGGTTGGAGAAGGTGGAGTGCCCGGCCCCCGTATCGCGGGTGCGGGTGTGCATCGCCGACGCCTTCCGTTGCGACAGGTCTGTGTGTGGTGCGGAGATTGCGACGACTTCAGTGACCCCGACTCAATGCCCGAGGTCGACGCCCTTGCAGTGCGCCTGCGCCAGCTGCGGATTGCAGCGTGCGACCGCATCGCCTTCGAAGCGCACCACGTAACCGTTGCCGGCCGGCTCATGTGCGGGGAAGTCGGTGCTGAGCAACTGCGCGCCGCTGGCCAGCATGCGGTCGCGGCGGGTGGTGTCGTGTTGCAGTGCTTCCTTCAGGTCGGCGTCGGTACGCGTGCGCACCAGGTAGCCGGCTTTCACCAATTGGGTGATCGTCTCGGCAGGGCCATCGTTGAGTTCGGTGAACGCGGCATCGTCTTGGCCAGGCACGGCATTGGTGAAGCACACGCGTCCGCGCAGCGACGGATGCCCGGGCAGGTAGCTGGCACCGGCCGTGCGTTGGTCGAGCAGGAACACCACCTTGCCGCGTGCCTCGCTCAACGACGGCCAGCCGTGCGCAAGCACTGCGGCGTTGAGCGTGGCTGCGTTGCCACGGACCTGATCGGGGCTGAGGTACTCGCCGGGTCGAAACACCAAGCGCAGTTCGGCATCCAATGCATCCATCGCCGCCGGATCGAACGGCTCCGGCTGCACGGTCGGAAACGCCAGTTGCACCGGCGCCTGCTTGGTTTCCAGCAGGATGAAGATCGGCACATGCCCGGGGTGCTGCTTCGACCACGCACGCACTTCCTGCAGGCACGCGATCAAGGGCTGGCAGGTGCTGCGCTGGTCCACGTCCTGCACGTGCATGACCTTGAAGCCGGGTTTGCTCATCACTCCGGCCGGTGCGCTGGGCGGTGCGGGCGGCAAGCCGGCCCTGGCGATCTGCGCGACGATGGCCGGGTGTGCGTAGCGACCACCGTTGGCGTCGGCGAAGACATCCAGTTCGAGTTGTCTGACGCCATCGTCCAGTTGTTGCCTCAGCGGCGGATGGCGGTAATCCAGTGCCGCGAACAGTTCCGGACTCAGTCGTTGCAGCAGCGTCGCTTCGCTGGGGGCGAAGCCGGCGTGGTAGCTGTTGTGGCTGCCGATGTATTGCAGATCGGTGAGGCGAGGCGCGGCATGCGCGGTCACGCCGGCCAGCATCAGCAGGCCAAGGAATGCAGCGCTACGTGTGTTGCTTCGCCTTGCGCGTGATGGCTTCGCTGTGCGGTCATCGCCTGGATTCACAGCCGAAACAACGAGTAAGCAGCGCATGCAGCCAGGCCGGAAAGAAGGTGGTCGCCATCATCCGGGCCAAATTTGACGCAAGGCTTTCCGCCGTATTGCCGTCGTGCGTCACAGTGCGAAAAACGCGCCATGGCATCGCTTTTCGCGACACGGGCGTTTCAGTGCACTCTGGTCTTCCGCAAGGCATACGCCAGCAGCCGTGCCTGCACGCGTTCGCCGATGCTGCGTGGCGCATCCAGTGCCATCCGTTGCAAAGCGGCGGCATCGTGTGCATCGCCGGCCTTGCCTGACAGCAGTGCGCGCCAGACCGTCACAAGCTTTGCGCTATTGCCGGCGGTTGCGCGTTTGAGCCAGCTCAGGGCGCGCAGCAGGTGTTGCTCGACCTCGCTGAAGTCGCTGCCGAGCGGGTAGTCGGGCAAGCTGCCATCGCGGCGGAACGGCGCCAGCGCCTGTTCCAGTGCCTGCGGCGTGTTGCGTTGCGCACGCGCAGGTAGTGCAGGGTCGCCACGCAGCTTGCGCGATGCCTTGGCGGTTGCCAGCAACGCGTCCTGGAAGCGTGCATCGCAGATGCCGGCCATCGCCAGCACGCAATCCTGATCGGTCTGGTGGCGCAGGTCGGCGATGCCGTACTCGGTGATGTACAGATCGCGCAGATGGCGCGGGATGGTGGTGTGCCCGTAGTTCCAGCGCACATTGCTCGCTGCGTGTGCACCGGCATCGCGCGTGGCCCGCAGCATCAACGCGCTGCGCGCCTGCGGCAGGGCATGCGCCATCGCCACGAAGTTGTACTGGCCGCCGACGCCGGAAACCACACGGCCATCTTCCAGCCCGTCGGACACCGCTGCGCCGAGCGCGGTGGCCATCATGCAGGAGTTGAAGAAGCGCGCATCGCGGCGTTGCAGGCGCTCCAGCGCTTCGTTGCCGCCATACAGCTGATTGATCTCGCTGATGCGACGCATGCCGATGGCATCGCGTGTGTCCGCATTCAGCTCGCGTAGCCACTGGTAGAAATCCGGCGAGCCGAGATAGAACGCCCCATGCAGAAACTCGCCTTCGCGGGCCAGGCGCGCGTGATCGGCCGCATCGGCGCTGCCGTCGGCGATGCGCTGCATCAGCGCCAGATCATCGTGCACCTTGCGGCGGATCACGCCGCTGTCCACCAGTTGCTTGAACCCTTCGTTGAGCATTTCGCTGCAGCCGTACAGGCCGATCTCGAACGGCGCCAGGCCACCGCTGGCGCGCACCGCAGGATGCTGTTCCAGTTGCGGGTCCAGCGCCTGCAGCACGCGCCGGTAGGTGGCGTTGTCGGTATGTCGCAGTACCAGCGCATGGCTCAGCGCATCGGCCAGGGTGCCGATGCCGATCTGCAAGGTGCCGCCATCGCGGACCAGCGCGCTGGCATACAGGCCGATGGCGTAGTCGACGCTGTTTACCGGCTGCCTGGGCAACCCGAACAGGCGCGGCGACGGACCGGGCAGGTCGATCACCAGATCGAAGAACGCCTCCTCCACTGCCGCGGTCCCGCCGATCCACGGCAGCTGCGTGTCCACTTCCGCCACCAGCATGGGGCGCGGCAGGCCGAGCGCCTGCACCGCATCCAGCGTGTCCTGGGTGATGTCGTTGTTGCACGACAACGACAGCCGTGTGCCGCTCGGTTCGCGCGCCACCTTCTGCACGATCAGGTTCGGCGCGCGCTGCGCCACCGCCTCAGCAGCGTGGGTGTAGTTGAGGCTCGTGTAGTCGGCCTGCGCCTGGGTGGAGTGCAGCAGCCCGCCGGACTGCATGTAGAACTCTTCCACCTGTACATGCGCCGGCAGCGCATCGCGCAGCATGTCATCGACATAGGCAAGACGCGGGAAATCCTCGCCGAAATGGCGCGCAATGAACGGCGCCGCAAAGCGTGCCTCCAGTCCCGCGCCGGGCTTGGGCGGGTTGAGCGACAGCGCCGTGTACAGCGCCAGCGGCCGCGCCGGCATGTGCTTGAGCTGCGCATACAACGCGTTCAACAACCGGTGCGGTTTGCCGATGCCCAACGGCGCGCCGACGCGCAGCGGGCCATCGAGACGTTGCAGGATGTGCGCAACCGCGCCGGACAGGTCGGTGAGGTATTCAGTCATCGGTGCAGGGTAGCCGAGGCGCTGGCGGGGCAGGTATCTGGATCGCCGACAAGACCGGGTCGGCGCATACGTTTCCCGCAAGGCAATCGAAAGCGCGCTTGACAGGCGCAAGTTTTACATGCGTAATCGATAAAAATTACGGATGTAATCGCATGTCGATCAGTGACGCCGAAGCGGTGGTGATGCAGGTGCTCTGGGATGCGGCGCCACGCAGCGCCGACGACGTGGTCGCCGCGCTGGCAGGCCACAGCGACTGGGCCGAGCCCACCGTCAAGACCTTGCTCAACCGCCTGCTTGGCAAGGGCGCCATCCGCGCGGTCAAGCAAGGGCGACGCTATCTCTATTCGCCGGTGCTGGCGCGCGAGCAGTGGGTGCAGCAACAGAGCGAGGGATTGCTGCAGCGCCTGTTCGGCGGACGGGTGGCGCCGCTGGTGGCGCACTTCAGCGAGCGCGGAAAACTCAGCGCGTCCGATATCGCGGAACTGAAACAACTGCTCAAGGAGCTGGACGATGAACCCTGAGGCCTGGGTCCTGTTGTCGCGCGCAACGCCGTACACCACCACAGCGCTGCTGGTCTGCCTGCTCCTGCGTCGCCCACTGCGCAAGCGGGCGGGTGCCGGCGCGGCGTATGCGATCTGGTCCTGCGTGCCGCTGGCGCTGGTGGCGGCCTTGTTGCCCGGTCCGTCTCTCGGCATCGCGGTGCCGGGATTGCCGGCGCTGACCGCCATGCCGGCGCTGTCCAGCGTGCATGGCGAAGGTCGTGCGTGGGCAACATGGCTGGCAGCAGCGTGGCTGGGCGGCGCGGTGGTGATGGCGATCGGATTGTGGACGCGGCAACGGCGTTTCATGCGTAGCCTGGGGCCGTTGCACCGGCTCGACGACCGGCTCTGGTCGGCCGCGCGCGATGCCGGTCTTCCTGCATCGTTGGGACTCTGGCGTCCGCGCATCGTGCTGCCGGCGGATTTCAGTGAGCGCTACAACGCCGATGAGCGCGCCCTGATCCTGGCGCACGAGCGCATGCATCTGCGCCGCGGCGACCTGCACGCCAATCTGCTGGCGGCGCTGATGCTCTGCGTCGGCTGGTTCAACCCGCTGATGCATCTGGGCTGGCGTGCGTTCCGGCTGGACCAGGAACTGGCCTGCGATGCGGCCGTGCTGGCGCAACATCCGGGCAAGCGCCGCAGTTACGCCACCGCCATGCTCAAGACTCAGCTTGGAGGCGACTTTACGCCGCTCGCCTGTCATTGGGCCGCATCGCACCCGTTGACGCAACGGATCGCGGCGCTGCGCGGTTTGCCCATCGCTGCCGGACGTGCGCGCTGGCGCGTGGCGATGGTCCTGCTGCTGGCGGCGGGGATCAGCACCGCCGCCTGGGCCCTACAGCCGGCACGCATTGCGTTAGCGGCACAACCGGCGCTGGCGGCCGGCAACGCGGTGGATTTCGCCACGATGCAGCCACCGAGATATCCGGCAGCCGCGTTTGACGGCGGTATCGAGGGCTTTGTCGAACTGCAGATCGACATCGACCCTGGCGGCGTGCCGCAGCACATCGACGTCGTGCAGAGCAGGCCGGCCGGCGTGTTCGATCAAGCGGTGCTGGAGGCAGCGCGCCAGTGGCGGCTGAAACCTGCCTATGTACATGGCAAGCCGATTGCTTCCACGGTGCGCGTTCCGGTGAAGTTCGAAATGGATGCGCCGGAGCAAACGTCTACCGATGCCGGCGCCGCGCGCTCGAAGGCGCCAGCGTCCAACCGCCTTGCCGGTTGTGCTTCAGCGGGCTGCGCAAGGCGGGAGAGGCCGTGATGCAATCCAGCGCAACCAGCAAAACGACTGCACAACTGTCTGGCGGGCGGGGCCGGTGCCCAGGATTGGCATGTACCACTCGTACACCCCGGTTCCTGCGCGCTGGCCACGCCCACCCGACGACTGCTCGCCACGTGTTGTCGGCCGCCCTCGCGCCGACCTGCGCTGCAATCCTGGCGCTGTCGCTTGGCGCATGTGCAACGCAAGGGGTGCAGGAACAGCAGCGCAGCCAGCGCGAAGATTCGGTGGACCAGCGCATGCTGAGCGCGCAATCGGGCGGCGATGGCGGCGGCTCCATCCAGTCTTACACACTGGCGCCGGCGCAGCGCTTCCGCATGCCGCGCGCGCTGCGCAGCGATGCGCCGGTGCTGCCGGCCGATTCGCCACGGCAGAGCTTGCCGCCGACCACCGTGTGCGCGCATGTGATCCTGACCGCCGACGGCGCGGTACAGCGCGTCGACCCCATGTCCGATCGCGACGAATGCGCGGCCGGTCTGCTGCCGGATAACGCCGATCTGGTGCAGTCGGTGCGTACCACGGTGCAGCAATGGCAGTTTGTTCCGGCTGCGCTGTGCACGTTTGCCGCAGGTGTGGCGCAGCCGGCTGCGCTGGACGATTGCAGCGGCGCCATCAGCCAGCAGCCGGTACCGGTGACGCTGTCGTTCGCGTTCACCTTCGAAGTGCGGCAGGGCAAGGTCAGCGTGCGCACCGGCAAGGTGGCGCGTTGAGCGCGCGCATCGCTGCGATCAGAGCATGTCGGGTGCGAACAGGCGCCGCCGCGAGACTTCGTCGCCGGACAGCATGAAGCGGCCATCGCCGCGGTAGTGCACCGTTCTTGGGAGCGCAGGCCGCTTGGCCACTTGCGCGTTCACCACTTCCCAGACAAAGAGCGCGTGGCGGTTGATCTGCCGGCCGTCGTGCAGGCGGCATTCGAAACTGGCGTAGCACTCGGCGATGGCCGGCGCTGCGACCCGTTGGCCGGGCACGGCAGTCAGCCCGAAGTGGTCGAACTTGTCGATCTGTGCACCGCTGCTGTTGCCGATGCCGATCACGGTGTCGAGCAGCTCGGCTGTCGGCAGGTTGATCACGCATTGCCTGCTGCGCCGGACCAGTTCGAAACTGTGGTTACCGGGGGCGATGCAGCACGCGATCAGCGAGGGCGAAAACTCCAGCACCATATGCCAGCCCATGGTCATGATGTCGCGCTGGCCCTTGTGGGCCGAGCTGACCAGCACCACCGGCCCGGGTTCCAGGAAGCGGCGCGCCTGCTCCACCGGGAATGCGTGCTTTCGATACTGTTTCATGGGCACACCAGCTGATTGACTTCGGTGATCGACAGTGCCGATGCGCTCATTCCAGCACATGCACGCTATCGGCGATGCGCTGCACCTCATCGGGATTGTGGCTGACATACAGCATCGGCAGGCGGATCTCGTCGCGCACGCGTTGCAGGTAGGGAATCAGCTCTTCGCGGCGCGCCTGATCCAGTGCCGACAAGGGCTCGTCGAACAACAGGATCGCCGGTTGCGACAACAAGGCGCGGCCGATCGCCACGCGCTGCGCTTCGCCTCCGGACAGATTGCGCGGCCGGCGTTGCAGCAACGGCCCAATCCCCAACAGCGCCACCACATCGTCGAAACCGAATGGCGCCGTGCCACGCGCATGCCGGCCGTAACGCAGATTGCGGCGCACATCCAGATGCGGGAACAGCCGCGCATCCTGGAACACATAGCCGATCCTGCGCTTGTGCGTGGGCAGGTTGATGCCTTGCCGGGCGTCGTACAGGCAGCGCCCGTCGATGCGGATATGCCCGGCCTGCGGCTGCACCAGCCCGGCGATGGCATTGAGCACCGTGGTCTTGCCCGCACCGGAAGGACCGACCAGGGCCACCACCCGCGCCTGGTCCTGGATGTGGAGATGCCGCTGGAAATTGCCGCGCTGCAGCTGCAGGTCGATATCGAGCATCAGCCGTCCTCGCGCGGATGCGGCCTGCGCACCAGCCACTCGGACAGCAGCAGCGCCGCCAGCGAGATCGCCAGCGCAACGCCGGCCAGCCGCCACACGCCCGATTCCATGCCCGGCACCTGCATCAGCCCGTAGATGGCCGACGACAAGGTCTGGGTTTCGCCAGGAATATTGGACACGAAGGTGATGGTGGCGCCGAATTCGCCCAAGGCCTTGGCGAACGCCAGCACCATGCCGGCGACCAGGCCCGGCCAGGCCAGCGGCAAGGTAATGCTGAAGAACACCCGCCATGGGCCAGCACCGAGCGTGGCGGCGGCTGCTTCAAGACGGCGGTCGGTCGCTTCGATGGACAAGCGGATCGCGCGCACCATCAGCGGGAATCCCATCACCGCGCATGCAAGCGCTGCGCCGGTCCAGCGGAACGCGAACTGGACACCGAGGTGTTCCAGCAACCAGCTGCCGACCGGCCCCTGCGTGCCCAGCACCACCAGCAGCGCATAACCGGTCACCACCGGCGGCATCACCAGCGGCAGATGCAGCAGGGCGTCCAGCAGCGCCTTGCCCGGAAAGCGCCGCCGCGCCAGCAGCCAGCCGCAGGCGATGCCCGGCGGCAGGCTGGCGATGGCCGCAACGATGGCGACCTTGAGACTCAGGCCGATCGCGGTCAGCTCCTGCGGGGTGAACATCGACAACGGCGCACCTCAATCCTGCAACGAAAAACCACGGCGAACGAAGATCGCCCTGGCCGGCTTGCTGCCCAGCCATTGCACGAACGCGGCCGTGCCGGCATTGCTGCTGTTCTTCAACGCAGCGACCGGATACACGATGGCATCGTGGCTATCGGCGGGGAAGGTCGCGACTACGCGGACCTTGGGTTCGGCGCGCGCATCCGAGCCGTACACGATGCCCAGCGGCGCTTCGCCGCGCGAGACCAGCATCAATGCGGCGCGCACGCTTTCCGACTCGGCCAGGCGATTGCTCACGCCATCCCACTGACCGAGTTTGCGCAGCGCTGCGGCGGCATACTTGCCGGCCGGCACGCTGTTGGTCTGGCCAACCGCCAACCGACCGCTGTCACCGAGCGCCTTGGCAATCGCGCCGGGCTGGCGCGGATCCACGCGCAGCTTGCTGGTGGCCGGGGCGATCAACACCAGGGTATTGCCGAGCAGGTTGCGGCGCTGCGCCGGCACGACCAGGCCGCGTTGCTGCAGATAGTCCATCCATTCCAGGTCGGCCGAAAAGAACACGTCTGCCGGTGCGCCTTGCTCGATCTGGCGCGCCAGTGCAGAGCTGGCGGCGTAGGAAACGCGCACCGGCGTGCCGGTCGCCTTTTCGTAAGCGGCCGCGGCCTCGTCCATGGATTCCTTCAGGCTTGCTGCGGCGAACACCGTCACCGGCGCGCTCTGCGCAGTGGCCAGGACGGGCAGGGCAAGCATCAGCACGCAGAACGCGCGCTGCCAAAAACCGATCGTGCGCATGGGAAGCTCCAGCAAGGTCAGGCAGCGATCATAGCGGCTGCGCGTCATGCGCCGCGTGGTGGCTACGTTGACCTATCAGTCAACCACGCCGTCGCAGCGGCCAGCCTGCAGATTGGTCTGCAATGCCGGCCGGATCAGCCTGGGCTCGGGCAGCGTGGCATCGCGGGCCTGGCGCTGCGCCACGAATGCATCGATCTTCACGCCGTCGCGCACGTGGATATTGCTGCGCCGCTGCTCGCCGATGCTGGTCTGGTACGCCACCTCACGGCCGCCCGGGCCGTAGTCGTGGCAGACGAACACGCGTGTGTCTTCCGGCAGCGCGTACATGCGCTGGATCGAAGCGAACAGTTGCCGTGCATCGCCGCCGGGGAAATCGCAGCGTGCGGTGCCGGCGTCCGGCATGAACAACGAATCGCCGGGGAACAGCGCATCGCCGATCAGGTACGCGATGCTGTCGCTGGTATGCCCGGGCACCGCGATGACACGTACCTGCAGCGTGCCAAGCTCGAAGCGCTCGTCATCGGCAAACAGGTGATCGAACTGCGAGCCATCGGCACGAAAGTCGTCCGGTAACGTACAACGGGGCGCAAGCGTCTGCTGCACATCCCGAATGCCCTCACCGATGCCGATGCGTGCCTGCGGCCAGTGCTGCTTCAGCCACTGCGCGGCAGACAGATGATCGGCATGCGCATGGGTTTCCAGCAGCCACTGCACCTGCCAGCCGTGTTGGGCGACGGCATCGACGATGGCTTGCGCGGCGCGCGTGCCGGCCTTGCCGGTGTCGGCCGCATAGTCCAGCGCCGGATCGATCACCGCTGCCGCCCCGGTCGCCGCGTCGGCGACCACATAGGTGAAGGTGTTGCTGTCGGCGTGAAAGAACGCAAGCACCTCGGGCTGCATCGGCGTCTCCATCTCAGGGCGCGGCCAGCGCCGCATTGAGCACGGCGGCCAGTCGGTCGCCAGCCTCGCGCAATTGGGTCTCGGCAAGCGGACGATAGGTCGCGATGTAGTCGTCCGGCAACACGTGCTTGCTCGGATAGACGCCGGGCGTGACCGCGATCTTGCAGGAGGCCTGCGCCCATGCCGCGGCCGGCGGTGGCAGCACCGGCGATGTGGCAGCGGTCGCCGGCAACGCCAGCAGGCGTTGCAGATAGGCATCGTCATCGAGATGGCGGTCGTTGAGCATGCCGCTGTCCCACAGCGCATGCAGGTTGCTGCCCTTGCCGGCGACCTGCAGCTGGAATTCATTGCCGCCCTTGTCGTGCGCGTAGCCGGCATGCATCGGCTGATGGATGTCGCCGACAAAATGCACCACGAACTTCAGGGCCTGCCGGCGCACATCCAGCGGCTGGCTACGGTCGGCAAGCAGCGCGGTCTGCCGGTCGAGCGCGGCGATCACGCAGTTGCCGTCCGGGCAGTCGCGCGGCGGCGCATACGTGCAGTCATGCTCGCCAAGATTGACGTAGTGCCAGGGCCCGGAGCGCTTGCCCAGCTCCGGGTCGTGCTCGCGCAGCTCGTCGGCCCAGCTGGCGACACCGGCCAATGTCGGGTTGGCTTCGCCCTTGAGCAATTGCGCCACCTGCGCTTGCGCCTGCGGGCTCAGTTCGGTCTCGGCAATGCGCGCCACCAGACGGTGGCCTTGCGGCCCCCAGGCGAAGGCGCTGATGGGCTGAAGGGCCGCGACCACGGTTGCGGCAAGAACGAGGATGCGAGGAGAGAAGGTCTTCATCCGGCAATTGTACGCATCGGTCCGGGACGGTTTGATGGCCGTCCCTTGTCGAAGCACAGCCGCGGCTCAGCGTGGCGTCTGCGGCATGCTCAGAAGTACACCAGGTACGACACGCCATAGGTCAGCGGATCGATCCGCGCCTTGCCCAGCCGGCTGCCATTGAAGTCGACGTTGCTGCGCGAATTCGTCCAGCGCGCATCCACCCGCAGGCCGCTGCGATCGTTGAAGATGAAGTCCACACCGACATGCGCGGTGGCGCCCACCGAGTCGTCGAAGCTCAGGTCGCCATTGCCAAAGGTTTCATCGACGTCTTCTCCGACAAACGTGGTGTAGTTGATGCCGACGCCCACAAACGGCGACACCGTGCCGTAGCCATTGATGTGGTACTGCAACAGCACGCTCGGCGGCACCGACCAATAGCTGCCCACCTTGCCGACACCCTCAAGCTCCAGATCGTGCTTGCCCGACACCGCGGCATGCACCTCGATGCCGAGGTTGTTGCGCAGGAAGTATTCGTAGGTGAACGACAGCGTCGGTGCACCCTTGATCTCGGCACGCGTGCCGCCGAAGCTGCCGCTGTCGGACTTGGGCGAGACATAGCCGGCGCCGTAGCCAGTGGTCCAGTGGCCGGCCGATTGTGCAAGGGCGGGTGCGGCCGAGGCGGCCAGTGCGATGGCGAGGGCGGTACGGATCAGCATGCTCATGGAATCCCCGGATAGGTCGGACAGGCGGTCGACGTGACCAACCTGTCCGCAACTCCGGCGGTGGATTCACGTCCCTGGACGCCAAGTGTGCCAGAGATGCATCGCGCACGCTGCCGGGCTCAGAACCGGTGCACGTAGGCCACGCCGTAGACCAGCGGGTCGATGTTGACCGTGCCGATGCGGTTGCCGTCGAGGCGCGCTTCGGTGTCGATGTCGATCCAGCGCAGGTTCACCCGCAGCGCGCCGCGGTCGCTGAGCTTGTAGTCCACGCCCGCGTGCAGTGCCAGGCCCCAGGAATCGTCCAGTTCCAGCTCGCTGCCGGCCAGCGCGCCGCGCGTGTCGGTGCTGAAGAAACGGGTGTAGTTGATGCCCGCGCCAACGAACGGCGAGAGCTTGCCCTGGCTGTTGAAGTGGTACTGCAGCGAGATCACCGGCGGCAGATGCTTGGTGCTGCCGACACGCCCCAGGCCACGGAGCGCGATGTCGTGCTCGAACGGCAGCGCAGCCAGTACTTCGATGCCCAGGTTGTCGGCGATGAAGTATTCGGCGGTGAAGGTCGGCTTGATGTCCTTGCCGACGTCCGCCTCCAGCGTGCCGCCGACCAGACGGCCGTTATCGGACTTGGGAGCGACCTGGTGGGCACCGACGGCAACGGTCCAGTCGCCTTTGGATTGAGCCAGTGCGGGGACGCTGGCGAAGCTGGCGGCCAGGCCGGCGAGCAGAAGGGTAGAGCGCATGCGCATGGAAACTCTCGTTGTGTGCAGGGGATGGAAGAAGTCTTGATGGTTTGCGCGCTGGATGCCTTGATCCTGATCAATCCGTCCGTGTAATGACGTTGCGGGTCATGCGCGGACGCGAGCAGGGACCGGCAGCGACAGCAGCGATGTGCGCCATGCCGGTGATCGCACCGGCGCGTCGCGTCCGGTCTGCAACGCGATGCGCCTGCGTGCGCGGTGGAGCAGGCAGCGATCAGGTGGCTGCAGCGCTCGCGCACTTACTTGACCTTGACAAGCGTGGGCGCATCCACTTCCGGCATCGCCGAGCTGTGGTGGTTGATGATCAGCCACTTGTCGTCGCGCTTCTCGTACACGAAGGTGTAGCGCGCCTGCACCTTGCTCTTCTTGCCGTCCTTGTCGGTCAGCGTGAAGGTATAGACGCCGGCATCCACTGCACTGTCGTCATCGAGCACGCGCACGGTGCGGTAGTTGACGACACCTTGCGGCTTCTTGGTCAGGAACATCTCGAAGTACTTTTCGATCTGCGCACGCGAGGCGCGCACTTCGTTGGAGACGGTCGGCAGCAACACGCCGTCCGGCGCGTACAGGTCCGCCACCTTGTGCGGGTTGCCGGTGGCCAGCGCCGCGTTCCAGGTGTCGAACAGCGCAGCGACTTCGCGCGCTTCACCATCGGCGGGCAGCGAGGCCTTTTCGGTGTAGTGCATCACGCCGCCAGCCAGCGCCGGGGTGGCGGCCAGGGCCAGAACCAGAGAGAGAAGGGTGCGACGCATGGGGAATCTCCGTTGTGATGGATGGGTGCCTCAGCAGGCAGGGCCAGTATCGAAATCCACGGAGCGCCGAAATGCTGCTGTTCGGCATATGCGTCGATACGCCTTTCAGCGTATCGGTGTATAACTTAAGTAATTGAATTAGATTGGATATGTCAATGAATAAGGCGTAGTTTCGATTGCCGCGTCCGTGCCGCACCTCAGATCGTCGCGGGCCCTCAAGTCAGGCAGGCGTCAGCCCATACCGCATCGTGCTTGCAGCGCCGAGCTCATCACCTTGTCGATTGACGGCACCCACACAGCGTGCCCACCTTCCGATTCCCGATTCCCGATTCCCCAATCCCCAATCCCCAATCCCCAATCCCCAATCCCCACCACGCATGCACCACGGCACAACGTCCTAGCGCCACATGCTGCAGCGCTGGCCGCAGCACGGCTGCGCGAGTGCGACGCTGCTAGAATGGCGGTCCCTTTCCATCCGCCGCGCCATCGCGGCCGCAGGAGCTAGTGAACATGGCAATCAAGGTTGGCATCAACGGATTCGGTCGCATCGGCCGCAACGTGCTGCGCTCTGCGGTGCAGAACTTCGCCAATGACATCGAGATCGTGGCCATCAATGACCTGCTCGAGCCCGATTACCTCGCCTACATGCTGCAGTACGACTCGGTGCATGGCCGCTTCAAGGCCGATGTGTCGGTCGACGGCAACACGCTGATCGTCAACGGCAACAAGATCCGCCTGACCCAGGAACGCGACCCGGCCAACCTCAAGTGGGATGCAGTCGGCGCCGACGTGGTGATCGAGTCCACCGGCCTGTTCCTGACCAAGGAAACCGCGCAGAAGCACCTCGACGCGGGCGCCAAGAAGGTGATCCTGTCGGCACCGTCCAAGGACGACACGCCGATGTTCGTGTTCGGCGTCAACGACAAAACCTACAAGGGCGAAGCGATCGTTTCCAACGCCTCGTGCACCACCAACTGCCTGGCGCCGTTGGCCAAGGTGATCAACGACAAGTGGGGCATCAAGCGCGGCCTGATGACCACCGTGCACGCGGCCACTGCGACGCAGAAGACCGTGGACGGCCCGTCGAACAAGGATTGGCGCGGTGGGCGCGGCATCCTGGAGAACATCATCCCGTCCTCCACCGGTGCCGCCAAGGCCGTGGGTGTGGTGATCCCCGAGCTCAACAAGAAGCTGACCGGCATGAGCTTCCGCGTGCCGACCTCGGACGTGTCGGTGGTCGACCTCACCGTCGAACTGGAAAAGCCGGCCACCTACGCCGAGATCTGTGCCGAAGTGAAGGCGCAGAGCGAAGGCGCCTTGAAGGGCGTGCTGGGTTACACCGAAGACAAGGTCGTGGCTACCGACTTCCGCGGCGAAACCTGCACCTCGGTGTTCGACGCCGACGCCGGCATCGCGCTGGACTCGACCTTCGTCAAGCTGGTGTCCTGGTACGACAACGAGTGGGGCTATTCCAACAAGTGCCTGGAAATGGTGCGGGTTGTCGCGAAGTAAACCTCGCGCTCAGGCGATGCGTAGAGGCCCCGGCATGCCGGGGCCTTTCGTTTTGTGCCTGTCGAAATGTGATGTGTGCATTTACCGTCGCAGCGTCGTCGTCATTACGAAAAGTGGACTTTGAGAGGCCCACGTGCGCTAATTTGCTGGCACGGCGGTCGTTCCCGTGTCGTGTACGAAGGATCGGGGAACTCCATGGATCGAGAGAACAAAACTCATGAGTAAATTTCTGGCGGGCGTATTGGCGCTCGGTGTGGTGTTTGCGGTGTCGGCGCCGTCGACCAGTTGGGCAGCGAAGAAGCAGACCGGTACGCCGGCCTGGATGAATGCTGATGGTGAGGTGATCAAGTCGGCCGATGTTGAAGCGGGCTATGGCGAAACGGTCAAGGGCATCAACGATTACGAAGGCGAGATCACCGGCAAGCCGGCGCCTGACAGCAAGTTCACCCAGCTGAAGATCGGTATGCCGATGAAGCAGGTCACCGACCTGATTGGTCAGCCGAATGACCAGGGTTCCTACGTGACCGGCAAGGCGTTCATCCCGTTCTTCTTTGGCGGCGACCGTTACCGTTACGAGATGGCCTACAAGGGCCAGGGGCGCCTGGTGTTCGCTGGCAAGTCGATGGACACCGGCGGCAACCTGATCTGGATCATCCATAACAAGAACGACAGCGGCTACCGCGAATAAGTGTCAGACGCCCGGTTCTTCCGGGCGTTTTTTTTGGAGTGCATGTCCGTGCCTGTAGCCAGTGTGGGTAGGTGGCACCGACGGCATCGCGTCGCTGCGCTTCAGCCAGTGATTGGCTGCCCAGACGCGGCCTGAGCCTGTATGGTTCGCGCATTCGGCCGGATGCCGACTCAGGGGTTGTGCGTTGGAAACGATGATTGTGACGGTGGTGCTGTTGCTGCTTGCGGTGCCGGTAGGGCTGGTGATCGCCCTGGTGTGGATCGCCGGGCTGCGGCGGCGCGTGGATGCGCTGGAACAGCGGCTTGCGCAATGGCAGGCCAGCGGCGCAGCAGGTGTGGACGCGGCGGCGGTGCACATCTCAGCGCCAACGCCATCGCCTGCCGGGGCATGGGAGCCGCAAGAGACGTCCGACGTCGGCATGCCTGCGTATGGCGAGCCTGAGCTGCCTCTCGCAGCAGATTTGCAAGCCGCGCCGACGCCGGCGGTTGCACCACTGGCAGTGCCGCCGTCATTGCCGGCAGAAGCTCCCGCATCGTCGGCGGCGCGCAGCGTAGTGCAAGCGCCGCTCCTGATCGCTGCGCCTGCCGAGTTCGAGCCGCAAGCGCACGACGTGCCCTCCGGGCCAGGCCCGCTGGCGCGCGTGGCCGGCGCAGTGAAGCGCTGGTTCACCGAGGGCAATGTGCCGGTCAAGGTCGGCATGCTGGTGCTGCTGGCCGGCGTGGCGTCGCTGTTGAAGTACGCCAGCGACCAAGGCTGGATGCGCATGCCGATCGAGCTGCGGCTGGCCGGCATCAGTGTGCTGGCGCTCGTCGGGCTGGTCTTCGGCTGGAAGCAACGGCTGCAGCGGCCGGGCTTTGCGTTGGCGCTGCAGGGCGGGGCCATCGGCGGCTTGCTGCTTACGGTATTCGCCGCGTTCAAGCTGTACGGGCTGCTCGGCGCGGGTCTTGCAATGGGCATCAGCGTGGTGCTGATTGCCGGCATGTGCGTGCTGGCGGTGGTGCAGGATTCGCGCACGCTGGCGGTGCTGGGTGTGCTGGCCGGCTTCCTTGCGCCGATCTGGCTGTCCACCGGCAGCGGCAATCATGTCGCGCTGTTTTCGTACTACGCGGTGCTCAATGCCGGCATCGTGGCGATCGCCTGGACGCGTCCGTGGCGGGTGCTGAACCTGCTCGGATTCGCCTTCACCTTCGGCATCGGCACGCTGTGGGGTGCGCTGCAATACGCCCCGGCGAAATTCGCCACGACCGAGCCGTTCCTGCTGTTGTTCTTCGCCATGTATGTGGCGATTCCGGTACTGCACGCGCGGCGTGGCGATGGCAGCGCGGGCAAGCTCATCGACGGCAGCCTGTTGTTCGGCACCCCACTGGTGGCCTTCGCGTTGCAGGCGCGCCTGCTGGATGGCGAGCGCCTGCCGTTGGCGCTGTGTGCGCTGGCGGTGGCTGCGCTGTACGCCGGCCTGGCCAGTTGGTTGCTGCGGCGTGCCTCCACGCGGCTGCTGGGCCAAGCGCACGCGATGCTGGCGGTCGGTTTTGCGACCCTGGCGGTGCCGCTGGCCTTGTCGGCGCGTGCCACTGCCAGCGTCTTCGCGCTCGAAGGTGTGGGCTTGTTGTGGCTGGGACTGCGGCAGCAGCGTCGCATCCCGCAGTTCAGCGGGGTGGCGTTGCAGTTGCTGGCGGCGGTCGGGGTCGCCTTCGGTGTGGATGCGTGGCGCTACGACACGGTGGCCGTTGCTAACGCTACCTGCATGAGTACCTTGCTGCTTGCATTGGCCGGCTGGGCCAGTGCCTGGTTCCTGCGCGATGCAGGGCAGCCGCGCCGCGCGCTGGTGGCGTATCTATGGGGGCTGGGCTGGTGGGCGCTGTGCGGTGTGCACGAGATCTTCCGCTTTGCCGGCGATCTGCGCAGCGAGCCGGATCTGCTGCTGGGCTTTGTCGCACTCAGCGTGTGGCTGGCAGCCGAGGTGCATCGGCGTCGCCCGGCAACGGCGCTGGTGTGGACGGCGATGTTCGGGCTGGCGCTGGCCGCGCCGTTGGCGCTGTGGCAGAGCCATGCGCATACGCAACCGTTCGCACATTGGGGGGCGCTGGCCTGGCTGGCGTTCGCCGTGGCCGGCACGCGCGCGCTGTGGTGCCTGCGCAGGCAGCACGGCGCAGGCGCGGTGGCTGCACAGTTCATCTGGTGGCTGCTGTGGCCGTTGGTGGTGTTGTTGGGCGTGGCCTGGCTGGCCGATACGTACATGCTGGCAAATGGCTGGCGTTGCGCCTTGCTGGCCGCGCCCTGGCTGATCGTGGCGGCAGTGGGTCTGTTGCGCTGGCCATGGCTGGCGTGGCCGCAGGGTGCCGGTTTCGATCGGGCACGCAATGCCTTGCTGGGCTGTGTGTTCGCGGTGCTGGGCATCGGCTGGTTGATCGTGCTGCTGGACCCGGTGAGCGCGGCGCCATTGCCGTGGCTGCCCGTGCTCAACCCGGCCGAGCTGGCGCAGCTGGCGGTGCTGGCCTTGCTGGCGCGTTGGGCCTGGTCTGGGCAGGCGCCGTTGGCCGTGCAACGCTGGCGGGTGACTGCGCTGGGCGTGTCGGGCTGGGCCTTGATCACCGGCAGCACCTTGCACAGCGTGCATCACTGGGGTGGCGTGGCGTGGGATGCCGGGTTGATCGGCGCGACCCTGTCGCAGACCAGCCTGACCATCGTCTGGAGCGTGCTGGGCGTGCTGGGCTGGGTGATCGGCTCGCGGCGCGGTCAGCGTGGACTGTGGCTGGGTGGTGCGTTGTTGATGGGTCTGGTGCTGGCCAAGCTGGTGCTGGTCGACCGGCAGCATCTGGGCAATCTGCTCGGCATTGGCTCGTTCATGGCCTATGGCCTGTTGTGCACCGTGGTGGGCTATCTGGCACCGGCGCCGCCGCGCCAGCCGGTCACCGAAGAGCAGGCTGGCGGAGACGATGGCGTGGACAAGGATCAGGCATGAAATCGAGGCAATGGGGATGGCTGCTGCTGGTGCCGCTGCTGGCGCAGGCAGCCGATGTGCGCCAGGACTATCGTCAACAATGGCCGCTGCAGGTGGCCGGCGCGGATGCCGGCATGTATCAGCTGCGCTTGAACGCGGCGATCTATCGCAGCGCCAATGACGCGGGGCTGCGCGATGTCACGGTGATCGATGCGCGTGGCGAGGAGATGCCGGCCGCGCTCTTGCCGGTGGATGCCGCGCCGGCTGCCGCGCCGCGTCGGCAACGCCTGCCCTTGTTCGCGCTGCCGGCTGGTGCAGCGCCTGCCAACGGCGATCTGCAACTGATCGCCGAACGCGATGCCAGTGGCGCGGTGCGGCGGCTGGAAGGCCGCTTCGCCACCGGCACCGCTGCCGCTGCAAGTGCAGGTGGCAGCTGGCTGATCGATGCCAGCGCGTTGCGCGATCGTCCGCGCGCGCTGTGGCTGGACTGGGACGGCAATACGCCGGTGCAGGCCCGGCTGCGCGTGGAAGGCAGCGACGATCTGCGCGACTGGCACCTGCTCGCCGCAGATGCCACCGTGATGGCGCTGGACAACCAGGCGCAGCGTCTGCAGCAGCGCCGCATCGCGTTGGACGCTGGCGCGCGCTATTTGCGCATCGTGCCGGTGTCCGGCGAACTGCCGGCCTTGCGCGTGGTCGATGCGGAACTGGACGGCGTCTCGACGCCGCCGCAATCGCAGTGGCTGGAATTGCCGGGCACTGCGCAGGACAAGGCAGTGGTGTATGCCTTGCCTGGGCGCTTTCCGATCACCCAGGTCGATGTCAGCGGCGGTCAGGCCGAGGCGGTCGAATGGATCGTGGCAAGCCGCGATGCTGATGAGGCGCCGTGGCTGCAACGTGCCGGGCCGTGGTTGGCGTATCGCCTGGGTACTGGCACCGCCGCCGCGTCGCCACCGCAACAGCTGTCGGCCCCGGTGCGCGACCGTCAGTGGCGGTTGCTGGCCGCGCAAGGGCGCAGCACTGCGATGCCGACGCTGCGTGTGGGCTACCAGCCGGAGCGGATGATGTTCCTCGCCCAGGGGCAGCCGCCGTATGCGGTGGTCGCCGGCAGCGCGCGGCAGCAACGTGGCGACGCGCCGCTGGCCTCGATGCTGCAGGCACTGCGCCGCGAACGCGGAGCGCAATGGCAACCGGCGCCGGCCAACGTCGCTGCGCAGGCACAGCCGCTGGCCGGCGATGCCGCGCTGCAGCCGGCCGCCACACCGCGCGACTGGAAGCGCTGGTTGCTATGGGCGCTACTGGTCGGCGGCGCCTTGCTGGTCGGTGGTTTCGCGGTGAGCCTGCTGCGCAACTCGGCGACCGATCGCAGCCCCTGAGGACCCGCGCGCCGCACCGCGGTTTGCCGCTGCGGCGCGAAGGTCCGACAATGGGCATCCCCCGTCGCCAAGGCAGCCGCATTGCCCGTCGTCTTCGACCGAGCATCCCCCGCATCGCCAGCCGTATGGGCAGCGACATGCGCGGCAGGCAAGCTGCAATCTCCGCGACCTGCACGCGGGCGCAACGCCAGCGTGCAACGGCTGCCCCCAAGCCATCCATCCGCGCAGCGCCCAGGCATCGGCGCCATGTGTACCGGCTGCTTTTTCGATTTCCCAATCCCGATTCCCGATTCCCCAGACCTAGCGAGCTGACCCCATGTCCATCGTCCGCATGACCGACCTCGATCTCTCCGGCAAGCGCGTGCTGATCCGCCAGGATCTCAACGTGCCGATCGACAACGGCCAGATCACCTCCGAGCAGCGCATTACCGCGTCGGTGCCCACCATCAAGCTGGCGCTGGAAAAAGGCGCCGCGGTGATGGTCACCTCGCACCTGGGCCGGCCCAAGGAAGGCAGCTGGACCGAAGAAGATTCGCTGGCGCCGGTGGCCGCGCGCCTGACTGCGCTGCTGGGCGTGGACGTGCCGCTGGTGCGCGACTGGGTCGACGGCGTGGACGTGGCGCCGGGCCAGGTGGTGCTGCTGGAGAACTGCCGCATGAATGTCGGCGAGGGCAAGGACGACGAGGCGCTGGCGCGCAAGTACGCGGCGCTGTGCGATGTGTTCGTCATGGACGCCTTCGGCACCGCGCATCGCGCGCAGGCCTCCACCCATGGGGTGATCCGCTTTGCGCCAGTGGCTGCCGGTGGTCCGCTGTTGATGGCCGAACTCGATGCGCTGGCCAAGGCGCTGGACAACCCGGCCAAGCCGCTGCTGGCGATCGTCGCCGGCAGCAAGGTGTCCACCAAGCTGGAGCTGCTGTCGAACCTGGTCAACAAGGTCGACCAGCTGATCGTCGGCGGCGGCATCGCCAACACCTTCATCGCCGCGGCCGGGCATGGCGTCGGCAAGTCCCTGAGCGAGCCGGATCTGATTTCCACCGCCAACCAGATCGTTGCCGATGCGAAGCTGCGCGGTGCGGAGATTCCGTTGCCCACCGATGTGGTCGTTGCCAAGCAGTTCCTGCCCGATGCCGAAGCGACGGTGAAGGCGCTCGACGCCGTGGAGGCCGACGACCTGATCCTGGACATCGGCCCGCAGACCGCCGCGCGCTACGCCGAGCTGATCGCCAGCGCCGGCACCGTGGTGTGGAACGGGCCGGTCGGCGTGTTCGAGTTCGAGACCTTCAGTCACGGCACCGAGACGCTGGCGCGTGCGATCGCCAGCTCCAAGGCGTTCTCGATCGCCGGTGGTGGCGACACCCTGGCGGCCGTGGACAAGTACGACATCGCCAAGGACGTCACCTACATCTCCACCGGCGGCGGCGCCTTCCTGGAATTCCTGGAAGGCAAGACCTTGCCGGCGGTGGCGGCGCTCGAGGCACGCGGCAAGTGAGTGCAGCCACGCTGTTCTTCGATCTGGACGGCACCCTGGTCGATTCGGAGCCGGGCATCGTCGCCAGCATCGTGCATGCCTTCGACGCGGTGGGCCAGCCGCGTCCGTCGCCGCAGACCCTGCGCGCGTGGATCGGCCCGCCGCTGCGCGACAGCTTCACCGACTGCTTTCCCGACGATCCGCAGCTGGTGCAGCGCGCACTGGCAGCGTATCGCGGGCGTTACGACGCGGTCGGCTGGACCGAACTGAGCGTGTTCGACGGTATCGGTGAGGTGGTCGTCGACCTGCACCGCGCCGGCCATCGCCTGGCGGTGGTGACCTCCAAGAACGAGCGCTACGCACGCCGCATCGTCGAGCATCTGCCGTTCGGGGCCTGCTTCGAGAACGTGATCGGGGCCAGCGAAGACGGCGAACGCCGCTTCAAGCCGGACCTGATCGCCGAAGCGCTGCGGCGGCTGGACATCGCCAAGACCGGCTGCGTGATGATCGGCGACCGTCGGATGGATATCGATGGCGCCAACCACCACGGCATCCACAGCATCGGCGTGCTGTGGGGCTTCGGCGACGAAGCCGAGCTGCGTGCCGCCGGTGCCGGTGCGATCGCGCACACGCCCGCCGGGTTGCGCGCCTTGATCCAGTCGTAGGAGTGACAAGCAGAGCAGCTGCGCGCATCGCCAGGCGAGCGCAGCCGGCGCTCGTCGTTGGGTGGCAACACGCGGATGCGGTGAGGGTCTTGCAGCATCCGCGCTGCAACGACCGCTCGCCGTCATCTGACCGCCGCTGTAACCCGTAGGACCTTCACCGCTGCCGCGTTAGGGTGGCAGCCCACAGCAACATCCCGCGCGCGCCAGCGCTGCGGAAAGCGTACGTACTGTCCCGCACTGTCTTTAGGACATGCCGGAATACGAGGGTGGCTATGCCGCAATGCCATCCTCGGTAGGTGACGCGTGTGTTAAGTTTCGCGGCTTTTACAGGGAGGCCATCATGAAAGAACGTCAACGCCGCACCAAGATCCTCGCCACGCTCGGACCGGCGACGGATCCGCCCGGTGTGCTGGAAGCCTTGTTCAAGGCGGGCGTCAACGTGGTGCGCCTCAACTTCAGCCATGGCGACCCGTCCGGCCAGGCCAAGCGCGCGGCCGAAGTGCGCGCCGCGGCCGTGCGCGTCGGTGCCGAAGTCGGCATCCTGGCCGACCTGCCGGGCCCGAAGATCCGCGTCGAGCGCTTTGCCGAAGGCAAGATCAAGCTGACCACCGGCGAGCGTTTCGACCTGGTGGCCGACCCCAATGCGCCTGCGGGCGACCAGCACCAGGTCGGCGTCAGCTACCTCGGCCTGCCGCAGGACGTGGTCGCCGGCGACGTGCTGCTGCTGGACGATGGCCTGGTGCAGCTGCAGGTAACGGAAGTGCAGGGTCAGCGCATCGTCACCACCGTGCTCAACGACGGCGTGCTGTCCGATCGCAAGGGCCTGAACAAGCAGGGCGGCGGCCTGTCGCTGGGCGCGCTGACCGAGCGCGACAAGGAGTTGATCGGCATCGTCGCCAAGATCGGCGTGGACTTCATCGCGGTGTCGTTCTGCCGCAACGCCGAAGACATGAATGACGCGCGCCGCATCGCCCGTCAGCACGGCTGCGACGCCGCGCTGGTGTCCAAGATCGAGCGCACCGAAGCGATCGAGAACCTGGTCGAGATCGTCGAAGCCTCCGACGTGGTGATGGTGGCGCGTGGTGATCTGGGCGTGGAAATCGGCGATGCCGAATTGCCGGGCCTGCAGAAGAAGATCATCCGCGAGTCGCTGGCGCAAAACAAAGTGGTGATCACCGCCACGCAGATGCTGCAGTCGATGGTGGAAAGCCCGATCCCGACCCGCGCCGAAGTGCTGGACGTGGCCAATGCGGTCATCGACGGTACCGACGCGGTGATGCTCTCGGCCGAAACCGCAGCCGGTGCCTACCCGGTGCGTGCGGTGGAAGCGATGGCGCGCATCTGTCTGGGCGCCGAGCGCCAGTTCGAGTTCGACACCGACTTCGAAGCGGCGCAACGCAATCTGCAGCGCGCCGACCAGGCGATCGCGATGGCGACCATGTTCCTGTCCGAGCACATCGGTCTGGCCGGCGTGGTCGCGTTGACCGAGTCCGGCGGCACGCCGCGGTACCTGTCGCGTTTCCGTTCCAACATGCCGATCTACGCCTTCACCCGTCACGATGGCGCACGCCGCCACATGGCGATGATGCGTGGCGTGTTCCCGATCAGCTTCGACAGCCGTGGCCTGACCCCGCGCGAAGCCGCACGTGCGGCGATCCGCCTGCTGGTGGAGAACGAGCGCATGGGACCTGGCGACCGCGTGGTGTTCACCAGCGGCGAGCATATGGAAACCCACGGCGCCACCAATACGCTGCGTCTGCTGGAAGTGGGCGAAGACGGCCGCGCCAGCGGTCTGGGCGAGCTGTAACGCACGGCCTGCGCAGCGCGTGCGTCGTTGGTCGACACACGCGCTGCATCCACATCGTTGCGTACAGACACAGCGGCGGCCTGCGGGTCGCCGTTGTGCTGTGCGGAACATGGTCCGTGGTGCGGGTGCGCCTGCGGAGCGCGCAGTCCGCAGCGCGCATCACGCTGCGAGCCGCGCCACACATCCGCCATGCCGGACACGTGTAATCGGTTGCAGGCATTCCGTGAAGGAATGTCTGCAACTTTCGTCGCTATACTTTCGTTCTCCCCCGCAGCTGCCACAGGAACTACATGAGCATCGAACAGCTTGCCGAAACCGCCCAGGCCATGGTCGCCCCGGGCAAGGGCATCATCGCCATCGACGAATCGACCAGCACGATCGCCAAGCGTTTTGCCAGCGTCGGCATCGAGAACATCGAAGAAAACCGTCGCGCCTACCGCGAACTGCTGCTGACCACGCCCAAGCTGAGCGACTACATTTCCGGCGCGATCCTGTTCGACGAGACCATCCGTCAGAAGACCAAGGACGGCGTGCCGTTCGCCGAATACATGACCGCCCACGGCATCATCCCGGGCATCAAGGTCGACAAGGGTGCGCAGCCGCTGGCCGGCATGCCGGGCGAGCTGGTCACCGAAGGCCTGGACGGTCTGCGCGCGCGTCTGGAGGAGTACTACACGCTGGGCGCACGCTTCGCCAAGTGGCGTGCGGTCATCAACATCGGCGAAGACATCCCGTCCGGCACCTGCATCGAGGCCAACTCGCATGCGCTGGCGCGTTATGCCGCGCTGTGCCAGGAGCAGGGCCTGGTGCCGATGGTCGAGCCGGAAGTGATCATGGACGGCAACCACGACATCGAGACCTGCTACGAGGTCACCGAAGCCACGCTGCGTTCGCTGTTCGGCGCACTGTATGAGCAGAATGTCGTGCTCGAAGGCACCATCCTGAAGGCCTCGATGGTCATCTCCGGCAAGGGCTGCGAAGAGCAGGCCAGCGTCGAGGAAGTGGCCGAATCCACCGTGATGTGCCTGAAGTCGACCGTGCCGGCGATCCTGCCGGGCATCGTGTTCCTGTCCGGCGGCCAGACCGACGAGCAGTCCACCGCGCACCTCAACGAGATGCACCAGCTCGGCAATCTGCCGTGGCCGCTGAGCTTCTCCTACGGCCGCGCAATGCAGCAGGCCGCGCTGAAGCTGTGGGCCAAGGACATGACCGGCAACTTCGCCAAGGCGCAGCAGGTCATCTATGAGCGCGCCAAGGAAAACGGCCTGGCCGCGCTGGGCAAGTGGAAGGGTTGATCGGCATGCCGGCCGCTTCATGGCCGGAGCACACCTAGCGAAAACGCCGGCAGCGATGCCGGCGTTTTTGTTTGTGTGGGTCACCCCGCGCCCGCATAAGTCCCCAAACGCAACGAGCGCCTTGCGGCGCTCGTCATCTTCAACCTCTGCATCACACATGCGTCAGGCGGCAGCGGTTTCCTGCGCAGCCAGCGCCTGCTGGTAGGCCTTGAACGTGGCCTCGTTGTAGGCCACCAACACGATGTGCTTGGGCACCTTGTGCGAGCGCTGCCAGTCGCGGGTTTCGGTCACGGCGATGCGCGCGGCCTGGTATAGCGGATAGCCGTAGATACCGCAGCTGATCGCCGGGAACGCGATCGAATGCAGCATCATCTGCTCGGCCAGCTTCAACGACTGCCAGTAGCAGTTGGCCAGTTGTTCCGGCTCGTTGTGCTTACCGTCGCGCCACACCGGGCCGACGGTATGGAAGACGTGGCGCGCCTTGAGATCGAACCCATCGGTGATGCGGATTTCGCCGGTGGGGCAGCGCACACCAGGACGCATCTGCGGCAATGCCTCGCAGGCCTGCAGCAGGCGCGGGCCTGCGGCGCGATGGATGGCGCCATCCACGCCGCCACCGCCCAGCAATGATTCGTTGGCGGCGTTGACGATGACGTCAACGTCGAGTTCGGTGATGTCGCCTTGCCAGACTTCGATCTTCATAGCGCGATAATTATGGGATTTGCATGAGGAACGCGTGATGGGGCGCGCGTTGCGGAATGGGCACGCTAGCGCCCATTCATCTCATCTGCTGCGATTGCCGGGAACGGCTGTGGCGGTCGTGCTGCGGGAAGCGTGCGAACCCGCAGATGCGATCAATCCGCTCAATCGCTGCTCAGCGATGTCGCCACGATCAGGGGCTTACAACCAGCGCCGCACGCGTGCGCGATAGGCGCTGTATTGGCGGCCGAATTCGTTGCGCAGGCGCGCCTCTTCGAACGGAATCACATACAGCTGCAGGGCCAGCCAGGGCAGCGGCAGCAAGGCGACCGCCCACAGCAGGCCAAGCTGCAGGCACAGACCGACATAGCTGAGCACCAGCGCCAGGTACATCGGGTTGCGGGTGAAGCGATACGGGCCATCGAGCACCAGCCGTGAGGGATGGCCACTGGGCATGATGGTGGTGCGCCGACGCGCGAACAGGATGAAGCAGCTCACTGCCAGCGCCAGGCCGAGACAGGCGATCACGCCGCCGGCCAGCTCGATCCAGGCCAATGGCGTTGGCGCGGGCAACGGCAGCTGCAGTGCGCTTTGGAGCCAGGCGCCCATGCCCAGGGCGAGCGCGAAGTGCGCAGGCAAGGTGATCTTGACCAGCCATGGCGCCCGCCACACGCGGGTGTCGCTGTGTCCATACGGCTGGTTGTTCACGACGGTTCTCCCTGCATCGGCCGCCATCCTAACGTTTCCTTGACATGGACGGGAGTGTGCGCGGGCCGAAGTGCGCGCTGTGCTGCATACGGGGATCCACAACATCGGTCTGTGGTCATCGATGCATGGCCAAGGGTCGAAGGATTCAGGTGGCGCCGGCAAGGTGCGACGCCGGTGTTCTAGGGCGCAGTGCCATCGGACGTCTCCGCGGCCCTACGCGTGTGCACGCGGAGGAGGCCAGCGCGATGACTGGATCGACCACAAACACACAGGCCGCGCTGTGGGCGCGGCCTGTGCGTGCAAACCAACGCTGTGATCGGTCAGGGCAGACCGGCCAGCCAGTCGTCGTCGGAGCCTTCGTTGATGTCGGCAAACAGCGGCGTGGAGAAATAGCGCTCGCCGGTGTCGGGCAGCATCGCCAGCACCACCGCGCCGGGCACCGCGCTTTCGGCCACGCGCAAGGCGGTGGCGACGGTGGCACCGCCGGAGATGCCGGTGAAGATGCCTTCTTCGGCGGCCAGGCGGCGCGCCACGCTGATTGCGTCGGTGTCTTCCACGCTCAGCACTTCGTGGGCAACCTCGCGGTTGAGCACTTCCGGCACGAAGTCCGGGGTCCAGCCCTGGATCTTGTGCGGCTTCCAGTCCTGGCCCTGCAATAGCGCAGCGCCGGCCGGTTCGGTGGCGGTGATGCGCACTTCCGGGCGGGCCACGCGCAGCACTTCACCCACGCCGGTGAGCGTGCCGCCGGTGCCCCAGCCAGTGACGAAATGGTCCAGCCTGTGGCCGGCGAAGTCGCGCAGGATTTCGGCCGCGGTGGTATTGCGGTGGTAGGCCGGATTGGCCGGGTTGGCGAACTGGCTGGCCAGGAACCAGCCATGCTGCTCGGCCAGCTCCCTGGCCTTGCGCACCATGCCGCTGCCGCGCTCGGCGGCCGGGGTCAGGATCACCTTGGCGCCATAGGCGCGCATCAGCTTGCGGCGCTCGATCGAGAAGGTTTCCACCATGGTGGCGACGAACTTGTAGCCGCGTGCGGCGGCCACCATCGCCAGCGCCACGCCGGTATTGCCGGAGGTAGCTTCGACAATGGTGTCGCCGGGCTTGAGCAGGCCGCGCTGTTCGGCATCGAGAATGATCGCCAGTGCCAGGCGGTCCTTGACCGAGCCGCCCGGATTGAACGACTCGACCTTGACGTACAGGGTCACGTGCTCGGGCGCGAGCCGGTTGAGTTTGACCACCGGGGTGCGGCCGATGGTGTCGAGGATGTTGTCGTACAGGGCCATGGGGTCTCCGTCGGAATCAGGCTGCGTGGGCGAGTGTGGGCGCGTCGGGCGTTGCGATGGGTGAGTGCGGGGGCGGCTGCGCGGTCAGCGGCGCTGCGCCGAACCAATGCAGGCTGGCGGCCAGCCCGGCGACCTCGCCCAGGATCAGCAACGCCGGGGCGCGCACGGCGTGCTGCTGCGCGGTGGCGGCCAGGCTGGCAAGGGTGCCGGCGATCACGCGTTGCTGCGGGCGCGAGCCGTTTTCCACCAGCGCGAACGGGGTGGTGGGTGCGCGGCCGGCCTGCAGCAGGCGTTGCTGGATGCCGTCCAGGCCGGCCACGCCCATGTAGAACGCCAGGGTCTGGCGTTCCTGGCCGAGCGCCTGCCAGTCCAGCGTGTCCAGCGAATCCTTGCAGTGCGCGGTGATCAACCGCAGCGACTGCGCATGGTCGCGGTGGGTGAGCGGAATGCCGGCGTATGCGGCGCAGGCGATCGCGGCGGTGATGCCGGGAATGACCTGGAAGCCGATGCCGTGCGCGCGCAGGAATTCCAGCTCTTCGCCGCCGCGGCCGAACACGAACGGGTCGCCGCCCTTGAGCCGCACCACGCGGCGCCCGGCACGCGCGTGCTCGCGCATCAGGGCGTGGATCTGCTCCTGGCGCGTACTGTGGCCCTGGGCGGCCTTGCCGACTTCCACGCGCAACGCGTTGCGCCGGGTCAGTTGCAGGATCTGCGGGCTGACCAGGCGATCGTAGAGCAGCACATCGGCCTGCCGTAGCGCGCGCACGGCATGCCGGGTGAGCAGGCCGGGGTCGCCGGGGCCGGCACCGACCAGGGTCACGCTGCCGGGGGAGAGCCGGCCGACCGCAGGGCGCGGCACGGGGGGCCGTGCGGGCGGCGCTGCCGACGCGGCGGGCGTGGCGTCGTGGGTAAGCAGGCGGCGCGCGCTGGCCGCGGTGCGCAAGGCATCGTTGAGGTCCGGCGCGGTGCTGGCGGCGATGGTGAGCCAGACCGGTTGGTCGGGCAGCTCCAGCCATGCCGGCTCGAACCGTCCCACCAGCCAACGCAGCCGCCCGGCCTGCGCCCAGTCGCGCAGTTGCGGGCTGAGTTCCGGCGCGCCCACCAATGGCACGGCGCCTGCCTGCAGCAGCGCGGCGGTGGCGTGCTCGGCCTCGGCGCCGCCGCCGATCACCAGGACGGCACGGCCACGCAGGTCGGCAAGAAGCGGGAACACAGAGGGCACGGCCAGCGCATCGAGAGGGGAGGGCCAGACCGTAACGCCGGCATATAGCGGTCGGAAATGACTTCATACACCCTGAAAATAGCGTTCGGTTATAAGCTGGCCCGCAGAACTCCTCTACAGTCGAGTCCTTCGTGGCGCCTCGCGCTTTTTTGGATATAAGCCCATGACGCTGACTCAACTTCGCTATCTGGTCGCCATCGCCGATGCCGAGCTCAACATCACGCTCGCCGCCGCGCGTGTGCATGCGACCCAGCCCGGTCTGTCCAAGCAGCTCAAGCAGCTGGAGGACGAACTGGGCTTTCTGCTGTTCGTGCGCAAGGGGCGCAGCCTGGATGCAGTGACGCCGGCCGGCGTGGAAGTGATCGAGCGCGCGCGCTCGGTGCTGTCGGAAGCCAACAACATCCGCACCTACGCGGCCAACCAGCGCCGCGAGAGCCAGGGCCAGCTGACCCTGACCACCACCCACACCCAGGCGCGTTTCGTGCTGCCGCCGGCGGTGGCGCAGATCAAGCACGCCTATCCGCAGGTCAGCGTGCACCTGCAGCAGGCCGCCGAGAGTGCGGCGTTGGATCTGCTCAGCCAGGGCGATGCGGATATCGCAGTGGTCAGCACCGCCGGCGGCGAACCGAGCGCCGGCATCGCAGTGCCGCTGTATCGCTGGCGGCGGCTGGTGATCGTGCCGCGCGGCCATGCGCTGGATCAGGCACGCACCGCGCCGGACATGCAGGCCTTGTCGCAGCACCCGTTGATCAGCTACGAATCCTCCACGCGGCCGGGCTCGTCGCTGCAGCGCGCATTCGCCCAAGTCGGGCTGGAGCCCAGCATCGCGCTGACCGCGCTGGATGCAGACCTGATCAAGACCTATGTGCGTGCCGGGCTGGGCGTCGGGCTGGTGGCGGAGATGGCGGTCAGCGCCAGCGACGAGGACCTGCGCGCCTGGCCGGCACCGGCGCCGATCGCCGAGTGCATCGCCTGGGCAGTGCTGCCGCGCGACCGCGTGCTGCGCGACTACGCCCTGGACCTGGTGCACGTGCTGGCACCGCAGATCGACAAGCGCGACCTGCGCCGCGTGCTGGACGGCAACCAGACCCCGGCCTGGCCGCTGCCGCCGACCTGGGAATCGCTGACCCAGACCATTACCAGCTGAGCTGCCTGCCGAAGATTGCAGCGCGCCTCGAGCACGCTTGCTCACGAGGTCTGCTGTGTCGGGGGGAATGCTTCGGTCTGCTGCGGGCGCTTGCACGCATACCGGCATGGGACACGCCGCAAGTACGTCCGTGTAGGCTCTTATGCGGCATCCATGCCGCATAAGGTCCCAGGCCGGCACGCGTGCAAGCACCATCGGTTGGTGTCGGCGTCTGCTGGAAAAGCGAAGGCATTGCCTGCCGATCTGCGGCCGCGCATCGTCCAAACGTAATCATGACGTCTGCTGTGTCTGGGGGAATGCTTCGGTCTGCTGCGGGCGCTTGCACGCATACCGGCATGGGACACGCCGCAAGTACGTCCGTGTAGGCTCTTATGCGGCATCCATGCCGCATAAGGTCCCAGGCCGGTACGCGCGCAAGCACCACCGAGTGGTGCCGGTGTCTGCAGGAAAAGCGAAGGCGTGGCCTGCGAATCAGTTGCGGTGAAGAGCGGATGCGGCACCCCGCATCGATCGACCCGCAGAAGATGTCTGCCGGTTTCGGCTGCGGGCGCTTGCGCGCGTGCCTGCATAGGTCACGCCGCAACTACGTCACCTAGTAATTGTGCAGCTGCGTCATGCCGGCGGGCAGTGTGCGGAATCGATGGCGACTGTTCGTACACTGCGACCTGTGCGCCCGGCGTACCGATTCCGCTTGGCTGCGCGCGATCCCTGTTCGCCACTGTGAGGCACTGCAACCGATGATCGAGCCACTGCGTCCACCACTGAGCAGGCTGTGGTCGCCCGACCAGGACGGCGGCATGGCCCTCCAGCTGTCGGCAAGCGTCGAGGGCCGCGAGCATGCGGTACTGACGGTGCTGGCCGATTCCCGGGACGAGTCGCTGTGGGTGGAACTGCAGGCCGATGGCACCCAGGTGCAGATTCCGCTGGCCGTGCTGCGCCAACTGCTGGAGGTTGCGGCGGAAGAGGTGCATTCGGCGGACTGGTTCGCGCGGCAGGATGCGGACGATTCCGGGCTCTGAGACAGCCTGCGAACGCACATCGGAATGCTGCGCTGCAGCGTCCGCTTTCTTGAAAACCCTTCTTCTAGCAATCACTTGTGAAGCCGCGCGCGCTGACCGGAAGGCGCGCTGTCGGTGATTCCCCCTACAGCTGTCAGGGCCGTGGCGGCGGGGTGGGGTGGCCGCATCAAGTTGCGCGCTGCGCTGTCGTAAATCCTTATAGCAACCATCACGCGACACTCTCGGACGTCTAGGGGGGGGGACGGCGCAGGACCGGCGATGCGGCACATCGCATCTCCGGTTTGTTTGTCGGTGTCGCCAAGCGGTTGCTAGCGCTGTCGCATCACGTTTGCGCGAGGCTGCACAATGGAGCGACTGGCGCACCCGGGTCCCTGGGGAGAGACCTGGCGTGCTTGGCGGCGGATCCGGGTCGGGAGCCCGGGTCCGCCTTTTTTTGCGTGGCATCGGCTGCATGGCATTGCCGGCAAGCAGCGCCCACCTGCTGCGCTGACTCGGTCTGGCCCGGCGCTACCGAGCGGTGGTCAGGCCAGCGGAATGCGTACCGAAAAGCAGGTGCCGCCGCCCGGGCGTGGGCGTACATCCACTTCGCAGCCCAGGGTCTCGGCGGTGCGGTGCACGATCCACAGGCCGATGCCCAACCCGTCGCTGCGTGGGTCGGCCTGGCGGAAGGCCTGGAACACCTGTTCGGGGTGGTCCAGGTTCAGGCCGATGCCGCTGTCGATGATTTCCACCACCGCATGGCCGGGGCGACGCCGGACGCCGACCAGCACGCGCCCGCGTTCGGTGTACTTGACCGCGTTGCCGATCAGATTGCCGAGCAAGGTGGTCAGCAGCGTGGGGTGGCTGCGCACGCGTAGCGAGGTGGGCACGTGGCGCAAGGCCAGGCACTTGTCGATCGCCGGTTGCCGCCACACACCCAGCACCGAATGCAGTACATCTTCCAACGCCAGCGGCTGCAGGTCCGGTGTGGCGGTCTCGCTGGCGGCCGCCAGGGTGGCCAGCTCGTCGAGGTTGCGCGCCACCAGATTGATCGCATCGCGCGCGGTGACCAGGGTCGGCACCGAATCGACATTGGCATGCCGGCGCATCTTGTCGATGGCGTAGGCGGCGGTGCGCAGCGGGGTCTTCAGGTCGTGCCCGGCGATGGCCATCAGACGACTGCGGTAGCGGTCGGATTCTTCGGCCACCTGCAGCGCGCGGCGCAGTTCCAGCTGTGCCATGGTCTGGCGCGCGAGTGCGCGCAGCGCATCGACCTGTTCGGCACTGAGCTGGCGCGGCTGGCGGTCGAGCACGCAAACCGTGCCCAGCGGCAGACCTTCGCTGGTCTTGAGCACGGCACCGGCATAGAAATGCAACGGCGCCTCGCCGGTCACCAGCGGATTGCGCGCGAAGCGGATGTCCTCGCGGGTGTCCGGCACCACCAGCACGTCGCTGTCGAGCAGTGCGTGTGCGCACATCGACTTGAATAGCGGCGTTTCGCGCTCGCCCATGCCGAGTTCGCTCTTGAACCACTGCCGCTCGGCATCCACCAGGCTGATCAGCGCGATCGGCGTCTGGCAGATGATCGAGGCCAGCCTGGTGATGTCTTCGAAGGCGGCCTCGCGCGGCGTGTCGAGAATGCCGTAACTGCGCAGCGCCTGAAGGCGCAATGCCTCGCTCGGCGGCTTGGCAGCGCAGGGAAGGGGCTCGGCCGCTGGGTCGGACAGGACGGTGCTCATGCGCGCGCAGATGGATGGGGTGACGTACAAGCATAGGGCATGCCAGGGCCTGCCATGTGCGCGCTGTCACGTCCACAGCTGGAACTGTGACTACCGACCTCGACAACGGCGGTGCAGCGATACTTCAGGGTTGTACCTGTGCGTCGGCGACTTTCGCGATCAGGCCGGCAGATGTCGCCCGACCAGAACGCGCGTCACTGGGCATTCTGTCCGGCAGGTCGACCGCTGCTGACGGGTGCGACATGCGGTCGCGCACCGGCCGCCACCATCGCCCCTGCGGCATGCGGCGGCTTACACTCGCGCAATGCCTTCGCTCCGCCGCCGCCCTTGCCTGCATCTGCTTGCCTGTCTGGCGGTGCTGCTGATGCTGGTGGCGCCGCTAATCAGCCGTTGGAGCCAGGCGCAGTCGCTCGAGCCGATGTGCATGAGCGGGCCGGCGCTGGACGCCGGTGGGTCGCTGCATGCGGACCATCAGGCCGTGCCGGCGCAGACGGCCGCGCACCATCACGCCGCCGCTGCATCGCCCGCCAAGCCGCACACCGGCGACCACGCAGGCGCGCATGGTGAAGCCTGCGATTACTGCGTGCTGGCCGCGCGTCTGCTGCCGTGGCTGGCCTTGCTGGTGCTATGCCTGCTACAAGCGCGGCCGGCGCCGGCGCCGGCGCATAGGCAGGTGCGCGCAGCATCGATGCTGCGTTGGGCCGCACTCGGGGCACGTGGGCCGCCGCTGCACGCGTGAGTCTGGCCCCATCGCGGGCGTCCGTTGCGTTGTAGCGATTGCGTGCCCGATCTTCGGGCGCGCCTGCATGCAGTTGCATGGACGACCCGCTCTCCTGAAGTGATGCCTGTGCCCGCTGTGTTGCCGCGGCGCACGGCGGTGTTGCCGTGCCGGCACGGCGAAGGGTTGGTCATGTGGTTGCGATTATTGAAAACGCTGTGGTACGCGCCATCGTTGGCGCTGGTGTGGGGGCCTGCCTGCACTGTGCAGGCGCAGGATGCGGCATTGACCCTGGGCAAGGTGCAGGTGAGCGCGCAACCCCAGCGCAGCCCGAGCACGGCACGCGTGCTGAGTTCGGTGGATGTGATCGGTGGCGAGCTGCTGCACGATCAACACGTGGACTACAGCTGGGAGCTGTTGATGCGTGCGCCGGGCGTGCAGGTCGCCCAGTTCCGCATGGGCACCGATGCGGGGCGGTTCTCGTTCCGTGGTTTCAACGGCGAGGGGCGCATCAATGCGGTGAAGCTGCTGATCGACGGCATCCCCAGCAACGACAATGCCGGCGGCGTGCCGTATCTGGATGCGGTCTTTGCGCAGGACATCAGCGCGATCGAGATCGTGCGCGGCACCAACGATGCACGCTACGGTCTGCATGCGATCGCCGGCAGCGTGGATGTGCTGACCCGTACCGGCGGCAACGATGGCCGTCTGAGCGTGACGGCGGGCAGTTTCGGTGCGCGCGAGGTGCAGTTGGGCAAGGGCTTCGAACATGGCGCATGGAGCCAGAACTATGTGCTGGCCTGGCGCGATTCCGATGGTTATCGCGAACACGTCGACGCGCGCAAACGCAGCGTGGCCGGCAAGTGGTTCTATACCGACCCCGATGGCGGCTTCCGTGCCGGGCTCACCACGCGTTACTACGACAATCACGCACTGGAAGCCGGCTATCTGGATGCGGCCAGCGCACGCGCGGCGCCACGCAGTTCTCCGGCGTATGCGCAGGACGATCGCAGCGAACGCCAGCTGCGGCAGACCGCGTTGCACGCGGACGGCACGCTGGGCGCCGCTGCGCAGTGGAGCGCCAAGGCCTACCAGAACGATTACCGCAATCGGCGCTGGGTGCGCTTTTCCGCAGCCGGCCTGCAGCAGGAGCGCGATACCGACGAGACCCACCGCGGCCTGCTGTTGCGCGGCAATTGGCAGCCGGATTGGGGCGCGCTGGCGGCCAATCTGGAAGCCGGCGTGGATGCGCAGTGGCAGGACAATCAGTCGCAGCGCTACCGCACCGTGGCCCGGGCGCGCGGCGCGCAATTGCGCGATTGGGATTACGACCTGCGCACGCGCGGGGCCTACGTACAGGCGGTGCTGACCCCGGTCGAGCGGCTGCAGTTGGTGCCGGGCTATCGCATCGACCGTGTCGATGGGCAACTGCACGATGTGCGTGCCGGCATTTACGCACCGACGTACGACTACGGCACCATCAAGCAGCCCAAGTTCAGTGCCAGCTATCGGCTGGCCGGGCAAAGCAGCGTGTACGCGAACTGGGGGCGCAGCTTCCAGATCGGCAGCGGCGATGGCGCGTATCGGCGCCAGCCGGCAAATCTCGGCCCGTCGATCAACGACGGCTGGGAGGCCGGTTTCAAGTTCGCGCCATCGGCGGTGATGGACGGCCGCCTGGCGTATTGGGAGCAACGCGCTTCCGGCGAAGTCGCCACCATCTTGGGCGTCAATGGCGTGGCCGGTGTCGGCGATGTGGCCAATGTCGGGCGCACGCTGCGACGCGGCTGGGATGCGCAACTGAACCTGCAGCCGGCCGAACACTGGCGGGCCTGGATGTCGTATTCGCGGCAAAAGGCCAGCATCGCCACGCCGGACCCGAGTGCGCCGGCCACGCGCGGCAAGGAGATCGAAAACGTGCCGCACTGGCTGGCCACCGCCGGGCTGGAATGGCAGCTCACCGCGGCCGTGCAGCTGAGCGCCTGGGGCAATGCGCAAGGCGATTATTATCTGGAGCGCAGCAATACGCTGGGGCGCACCGGTGGTTACGCCCTGCTCAATCTGGGCGCACGCTGGAACCTTGACGCACGCAACGCGCTCAGCCTGCAGCTGCGCAATGTCACCGATCGCGCGTACGTGTATGCGTGGTACGACACCGGTAGTTCCGGCTATTCGCCGGGCGATGGACGTGCGTTGTCGCTGTCCTGGGACTGGAGCTTCTGATGCGCGCAATCATGGGCGATGGCCGCGTCACCGATCCGCCCCGGGATGGCCGCTGGCGTTTCTATCGCGCGGTGTGGCGCTGGCACTTCTACGCCGGTTTGCTGGTGCTGCCCTTCATCGTCTGGCTGGCGCTGACCGGTGCGGCATTCCTGTACCAGGATGCGATCGACCGCAGCGTGCACCATGGCTTGAAGGTCGTGCCGGTGGGCGAGCGGCGGGTGTCTGCGCAACGCCTCGTCGATGCGGCGCAGCGCAGGTATGGCGGCAGCTTGTTTCGCTACACCACGCCCGCACGCGCCGATGCCAGTACCGAGATCGGGTTGGTGGACACGCACGCGGTGCGGCAGGTGGTGTATGTCGACCCGTATCGCGCACGCGTGCTCGGTGCGCTGCCCGAGCACGGCACCCTGGCCTGGACAATCCGCCGGCTGCACAGTCTCGAGTTGATCGGGCCGCTTGCGCGCGGCTTGATCGAAATGGCGGCGGGCTGGGCGATCGTGCTGGTGCTGACCGGTGTGTATCTGTGGTGGCCGCGCGGGCGCCGCGGCGGCGTGGTCAGCGTGCGCGGCACGCCGGGGCAGCGGCTGTTCTGGCGCGATCTGCATGCGGTCACCGGTGCCAGCGTCGGTGCGATATTGCTGTTCCTGGCGCTCACCGGGATGCCGTGGTCGTGGCTGTGGGGCGCGCAGGTCAATCGCTGGGTCAATGGGCAGGATTTCGGGTATCCGGCCGGTGTGCGGGTGCAGCAGCCGATGTCGCAACAGCGTTTGTCCGAGACGACCGATCCGGCGTGGTCTTTGCGGCAGGCGCGTGTGCCGGAGTCTGTGGTGCCTGGCCGTGGAGCCGCGGGGGTGGATGAGGGTCTGCATGACGGGCGGGTGGGTGTGACGCTGTCGGGTGCGGAACATTCAGAACATTCGGAACACGCGGAACAGCCAAGCCCGTCAGAACATGCAATGCAGTCGGAACATGCCGCGCACGGCGGCACCGGCAATGTCGCTGCGCCCGGTCACGGCGCCATCGGGCTGGATGCGGCGATGGCGCGGTTCGATGCGCTCGGCATCGTGCCGGGCTACAGCGTCTCGCCACCGCGTGGCGCCACCGGGGTGTATACCGCCTCGGTCTATCCGGCCGACCTGCAGCGCCAGCGCGTGATCCATCTGGATCAGTACAGCGGCGCGGTGCTGCTGGACATGCGCTATCGCGATTACGGGCCAGTGGGACGCGCGCTGGAGTGGGGCATCAATGTGCATCTGGGCCAGCAATACGGCACTGCCAATCAGGTGATCCTGTTGCTGGCCTGCGCGGCGATCGTGCTGCTGTGCGTGAGCGCGGCGGTGATGTGGTGGAAGCGTCGCCCGGTCGGCGGCCTGGGCGTGCCGCCGTTGCCGGCCGATCCGCGCACGCTGCGCGGTCTGCTGGTGCTGCTGATGATCTGCGGGCTGATCTTCCCGCTGGTCGGGGTGTCGTTATTGCTGATGTGGCTGTCCGACCGCTACTGGATGCAGCGCAATCAGGCACGTGTTCCCGCACCATGAGCACGTGCGCGTCACCTCAATGCGCTGCGGACGCGCCGAGTCAGGGATGCGCTTCGCGGTGTGCCCACCGGCAAACTCGACGCGTAGTGGTGCAGGCCTGCTTCGTAGCGAGCGCGCGCTGCGCCGCGCTCAGATGTCCTCGTGGATGCCGCATTCGCGCTTCAACCCGAAGAAGCGCGTGTCCTCCTCGCGCATGCCCGGTTCCCAGCGGCGTGTGGTGTGGAAGTCGCCGATGGACACGTAGCCTTGTTCCCATAGCGGGTGATAGGGCAGGTCGTGCGCCTGCAGGTATTGCCACACGTCACGGTCGGTCCAGTCGGCGATCGGGCTGACCTTGTAGCGCTCACCGCGCTTTTGCACGATCGACGTCTGTGCGCGGCCACCGGACTGGCTGCGGCGCAGGCCGGTGAACCAGGTGCCTACGTTGAGCTCGTCCAACGCGCGGCGCATCGGTTCGACCTTGCGCAGGTTGTTGTACTGGTCGATGCCGACCATGCCCTGTTCCCACAGGCGGCCGTGGCGCGCTTCCATCCAGGCACGGCTGACCAGCGGGCGGTACACCTTGAGGTTGAGCTTGAGCCGGTCGGCCAGCGCGTCGGCAAACCGGTAGGTTTCCGGGAACAGGTAGCCGGTATCGATCAGGATCACCGGAATGTCCGGGCGCTGTTGGGTGAGCAGATGCAGCGTGACCGCCGACTGCGCGCCGAAGCTGGACGACAGTGCCGCCTCCTGCGGGCCGTGTTGCAGTGCCCAGGCCACGCGCTCGTCGGCGCGCAGACCTTCCAGTTGCGCGTTGAGCGCGTCCAGGTCGTCCAGCGCGGACGCAGTGATCGATGCAGCGGGCAGCGCGGTCATGCGAGCAATTCCAGGTCGAGGTGACGGTGTGTGGGGTAGGGCGGCAGCGCGATCAGGCCGCTGCGATGCAGGAAATCGCCGAAGCCTTCGTCTCCGGCCTGATCGCGTTCGGCCGCATAGCGCGCCAGCAGCGGTTCCAGTGCGGCGAGAATGTCCGCTTCGGTGATGTTTTCGCGGTACAGCGTGTTCAGGCGCTGGCCGCGGCGGTCGCCGCCCAGCATCAGGTTGTAGCGGCCGGGTGCCTTGCCCACCAACGCGATCTCGGCCAGATACGGGCGCGAGCAGCCATTCGGGCAGCCGGACAGGCGCAGCACGATCGGGGTGTCGGCCAGTCCGTGTTGCTCCAGCACCGGCTGCAGGGCCGCGCTGAAATCGGGCAGGTAGCGTTCGGCCTCGGCCATCGCCAGGCCGCAGGTCGGCAGCGACACGCAGGCCATTGCGCCGCGTGCCAGCGCGGTGGGCGCGCGATTGCCGGCATCCAGGCTGTATTGCGCGACCAGGGCATCGACGCGCGCACGCTCGCTGGCCAGCACGCCGGCGATGACCAGGTTCTGGTTGGGCGTCATGCGGAACTGGCCGACGTTCAATTGCGCAATCGCCCGCAGGCCGCTCAGGTGCGCAGCGGTGTCGGTATCGGCAATGCGCCCGGCAGGCAGGGCCAGGGTCAGATGCGACAGACCATCGTCGCCCTCGACCCAGCCGTAGCGGTCGCCGTTGTGCTCGAACGCGAACTGCCTGGCGGGTTGCAACGCAAAGCCAGCACGACGTTCGATCTCAGCCACGATGGTGTCCAGGCCGTGATCGTCGATGGTGTACTTGAAGCGCGCGCGCTTGCGCACCGCACGGTTGCCGAAGTCGCGCTGGGTGGTGACCACGGCGGTGGCCACCTCCAGCAACTGATCGCGGGTGACAAACCCGACGACATTGGCCACGCGCGGCCAGGTTTCCGCATCGCCATGGCTGGCGCCCATGCCGCCGCCGATGCTGACGTTGTAGCCGAGCAACTCGCCGTTGTGCAGGATCGCGATGAAGCCCAGGTCGTTGGCGAACACGTCCACATCGTTGAGCGGCGGTGCGGCGAAACCGATCTTGAACTTGCGCGGCAGGTAACGGTCGCCGTAGATCGGCTCTTCTTCGTTGCCGGAGCCTGACACGCGCTCTTCGTCCAGCCAGATCTCGTAATACGCACGGGTGTTGGGCAACAGATGCTCGGACACCCGCGCGGCATCGGCATACAGCGTGGCATGCGCCTGCGACAGCAGCGGATTGGCCGCGACCTGCACATTGCGATTGACATCGCCACAGGCGGCCAGCGTATCGATCAAGGTGGCGTTGATCGCCTGCATGGTCGCCTTGAGTTCGCGCTTGATCACGCCATGGAACTGGAACGCCTGGCGCGTGGTGATGCGCAGCGAATGATTGGCGTACCGCGTGGCGATGCCATCCAGCGCCAGCCACTGCGTGGGCGAGATCACTCCACCCGGCGTACGGGTGCGGATCATGAACTGGTACGCCGGTTCGAGCTTCTGCCGACGCCGCTCATCGCGGATGTCGCGATCGTCCTGCTGATAGCTGCCGTGGTACTTGATCAGGGTCTGATCGTCCTCGCGCAACGCACCGGTCACCGCATCGGCCAGGCTCTGTTCCAGCGACCCGCGCAGACGGCGACTTTCGGATTTGATGTCTTCGACGGAGTGAGTCATGGGAATCGGGAGTCGGGAATGGGGAATCGAAAAAAGCGGCTTGGTCTGCCAGGAAAGGTCAGTTGCGGGCTGTTCCGATTCCCGATTCCCCCATCCCGATTCCCAGCACTAATAGACATCACGCGCATACCGCCCCTCCACCTGCAACTGGGTGAGATACGCCGCGGCGGCTTCTGCATCCACGGCGCCGTGGGTGGCGACGATGTCGAGCAGGGCGGCGTGCACGTCCTTGCCCATGCCGATCGCCCCGCACACGTACAGATGCGCACCGCCTTGCAGCCAGGCGTAGACCTCGGCGCCGCGCGCGCGCAGGCGATGCTGCACGTAGATCTTTTCGGCCTGGTCGCGCGAGAACGCGACTTCCAGCGCGTGCAGTTCGCCGCGCTGCAAGGCCTGCTGCCACTCGGCCTGATACAGGAAATCGGTATTGAAATGCTGGGCGCCGAAGAACAGCCAGTTGCGGCCCTTGGCGCCGGTTTCGGCGCGCTCCTGCACAAAGCCGCGGAACGGCGCCACGCCGGTGCCCGGGCCGATCATCAGGATGTCGCGATCGGTATCGGCCGGCAGCCGGAAGCGCGCGTTCGGCTCGATGTAGACCGGTGCGGTGTCGCCTTCGCGCAATGCGGCCAGAAAGCCGCTGGCCGAGCCCAGGTGCGCATGCCCGTGCGCCTGGTAGGTGAGTTCGTGCACCACCAGGTGCACTTCCTCGCCTACGCGCTTGCGGCTGGAGGCGATCGAGTACAGGCGTGGGGTGAGCGGACGCAGCGCGGCCAGCAGGCCGGCATGGTCCCAATCCGCCGGCCAGCGTCGCAGCACGTCGATCAGCTGGTGATCGGCAAGCAATGACGCCAGGCCGGCGGTCTGGGTCGGGGTGAGCAGCGCTTGCAGCTCGTCGGCGCGCGCACGCTCGGCATGGGCGGCCAGCAGCGGCCGCGACAGCTTGGTCAGTTCGCGCCGGGTGGCCAGCCACTCGTGCAGGGCCAGAGTCTCTTCGCCGACGGTGACCGCGGCATGACCATCCAGGCGCAGCGTTTCGAGCACCGCATCCACCAGCGCAGGCGGATTGCGATGGCGGATGCCCAGCGCATCGCCGGGCTCGTAGCTCAGCCCGCTGCCTTCCAGCGAAAATTCCAGATGGCGCACGCGCTTGCTCGGCAGGGCGTAGACGCGGAACTGCGGGCCCTTGAAGTCGCGCCCGCTGACGATCTGGTTGGCCAGCAATTCGGCAGGGAAGGGCTGCTGATGCGACCAGGCCGGTGCGGCTGCACTGCTGCGCAACGGCGTGATGGTGGCCG
Source organism: Xanthomonas arboricola pv. juglandis (assembly GCF_001013475.1). Taxonomy (GTDB): domain Bacteria; phylum Pseudomonadota; class Gammaproteobacteria; order Xanthomonadales; family Xanthomonadaceae; genus Xanthomonas; species Xanthomonas arboricola. Next base: position 220,118 of record NZ_JZEF01000003.1, read on the forward strand.
ATGGCGGGCCGCTCCTGAGCTGCTCGCGTGCATGCTTGAGCGCCTGCGTGCGCCAGGGCGCAGCGACGCTGTCGATATCCAGGTCGGCTTCGCCACGCGGCTGTACGCGGCTGCCGCCAAGTTCGGTCAGACGGTCGTCGATGCGGCGTGCGATGCCGCAGAAATCCGCGTAACTGGAGTCGCCCAGGCCGAGCACCGCGTATTTGAGCTCGGGCAGCTTGGGCGCGCGGCGGCTGGCCAGGAATTCCACCAGCCCGATCGCGTCGTCCGGCGGGTCGCCTTCGCCCTGGGTGCTGATGACCACGTAGAGCAGTCGCTCGCTGGCCAGCTCGCGGGTGGGGTACTGATCGGCACGCAGCAGACGCACGCTCAGGCCGGCGGCCTCGGCCTCGGCTGCCAGCTGCTCGGCCTCCCGGCGTGCATTGCCGGTCTGGCTGCCGTACAGCACGGTCAGGCGCTGGGCTTCCTGTGCCGGCGCGTGCGGCTGGCCGCCCGGCAACACCGCCAGCGAGCGCGGCGGCTGGCCTTGTGCCAGCCCGGCGGTGTAGCCGGACAGCCACCACAGCGATGCGGCATCCAGGCCGTCGACCAACCGTTCCAGCAGCGCCTTGCGCTCGTCGGGCAAGGGGCTGGGCGGTAGCGCGGAACTGGCGGCGGTCATTCGGATCCAGGGCGGTTGATGAGACCAGTGATGTTAGGGAAGCGTTGCCGCGGCCAGAAAGGATGAGCCGTTATCGCGTTATGCCGGCCGCTTATTTGGGTGCGGGCGGCCCGCGCTACACACTGCGGCGCCTTGCCCTACCATCGGCTGGTCTGCCCGCCGACGCCCACGACACCCTGATGACTCTGCTGCCCCTGTCACACCTGGATCGGCTCGAGGCCGAAAGCATCCACATCCTGCGCGAGGTCGCCGCCGAATTCCGGGCCCCGGTGATGCTGTATTCGGTGGGCAAGGACAGCTCGGTGCTGCTGCATCTGCTGCTCAAGGCGTTCGCGCCGTCGCCGCCACCGGTCCCGCTGCTGCATGTGGACACGCGCTGGAAGTTCGGCGAGATGATCGCCTTCCGCAACCGCCGCGCGGCCGAGACCGGCGTGGACCTGCGCGTGCACATCAACCCCGACGGCATCGCCCAGGACGTCGGCCCGATCAGCCACGGCGCGGCGGTGCATACCGACATCATGAAGACCCAGGGCCTGAAGCAGGCGCTGGAGCAGGGCGGCTTCGACGCGGCGATCGGCGGGGCGCGCCGCGACGAGGAGAAATCGCGGGCCAAGGAGCGCGTGTTCTCGTTCCGTAACGCGCGTCATCGCTGGGACCCCAAGAACCAGCGCCCGGAGTTGTGGAATCTGTACAACGCGCGCACCAAACCCGGCGAAAGCGTACGCGTGTTTCCGCTGTCCAACTGGACCGAGCTGGATATCTGGCTGTACATCTACCGCGAGCGGATACCGGTGGTGCCGCTGTATTTCGCTGCGCCGCGCCCGGTGGTGGAGCGCGACGGCGCCTGGATCATGGTCGACGACGACCGCCTGCCATTAAACGACGGCGAGACACCGCAACTGCGCTCGGTGCGCTTCCGCACGCTGGGCTGCTATCCGCTCACCGGCGCGATCGAATCGACCGCAGACACGCTGGAAGCGGTGATCGCCGAAATGCTGGTCAGCACCAGCTCCGAACGCCAGGGCCGCATGATCGATCATGCGCCGGGTGCGTCGATGGAGCAGAAGAAGCTTGAGGGGTATTTTTGATGGGCAGGGAATCGGGATTCGGGATTGGGGATTCGCAACAGCAGTTTGCTGCAGACGTTACGACGGAGGAGGGCGCCTTTGCGATTCCCGATTCCCCACTCCCGATTCCCAGCGCGATCAGCGCCTACCTGCATCAACACGAAGCCAAGCCGCTGCTGCGCTTCATCACCTGCGGCAGCGTGGACGATGGCAAGAGCACCTTGATCGGGCGCTTGCTGTACGACAGCAAGCGCCTGTTCGACGATCAGCTTGCCGCGCTGGAGAGCGATAGCCGGCGGCATGGCACGCAGGGCGAGGGTATCGACTATGCGTTGTTGATGGATGGGCTGGCCGCCGAGCGCGAGCAGGGCATCACCATCGATGTGGCGTACCGCTATTTCGATACCGACCAGCGCAAGTTCATCGTCGCCGACTGCCCCGGGCATGAGCAGTACACGCGCAACATGGCCACCGGCGCTTCCACTGCCGATGTTGCGGTGGTACTGGTGGATGCGCGCAAGGGCTTGCTGGCGCAGACGCGCCGGCACAGTTACATCGTGTCGCTGCTGGGCATCGGCCATGTGGTGCTGGCGGTCAACAAGATGGACCTGGTGGACTACGACGCGCAGGTCTTCGCCGACATCGCCGAGGGCTACCGCGCGCTGGCCGCGCAGCTGGGCATCGCCGATGTGCAGTGCATTCCGCTGTCGGCACTGGCTGGCGAAAATCTGTCCAGCCCATCGGCACGGATGCCGTGGTACCGCGGCCCGCATCTGCTGCAGCATCTCGACACCGTGCACGTGGAGACGCCGGAAGCCGGCAGCGGCTTCCGCTTGCCGGTGCAGTGGGTCAATCGCCCCCATCAGCACTTCCGTGGCTACGCCGGCACCATCGCCGCCGGGCAGGTGCGGGTGGGCGATGCCGTGGTGGTGGTGCCGTCCGGGCGCCGCACGCAGGTGGCATCGGTGCTGGATGCCAACGGCGAGGTGGACAGCGCACGCGCCGGCCAGGCGGTCACGCTGACCTTGCGCGAGGAGATCGATATCAGCCGCGGCGACATCATTGCCGCCGTCGACGACCCGCCGGAAGTGGCCGACCAGTTCGCCGCGCATCTGCTGTGGATGGACGATGCCGCCTTGCTGCCGGGGCGCCCGTACTGGCTCAAGATCGGTACGCGCACGGTCACTGCGAGCATCAGCGAGATCAAGCACAAGGTCGATGTGAACACGCAGGAGCGGCTGGCTGCCAAGCGGCTGGAGCTCAATGAGGTGGGCTACTGCAATCTGGCGCTGGACGAGCCGATCGCGTTCTCGCCGTACGCGCGCAACCGCGTGCTGGGTGGCTTCATCCTGATCGACCGGCAGAGCAATGCGACCGTGGCCGCCGGCACGCTGGAGTTTGCGCTACGCCGCGCCGGCAACGTGCACTGGCAGCATCTGGACGTGGACCGCGCCGCCCGCGCGCGCATCAAGGGCCAGACCCCGCGCGTGCTGTGGTTCACCGGCCTGTCGGGCGCGGGCAAGTCCACGGTCGCCAACCTGGTCGACAAGCGCCTGCATGCGCTGGGCTATCACACCTTCATCCTGGACGGCGACAACGTGCGCCACGGGCTCAACCGCGATCTGGGCTTCACCGACGAAGACCGCGTGGAGAACATTCGCCGCGTGGCCGAGGTGGCGCGGCTGATGGCCGATGCCGGCCTGATCGTGCTGGTGAGCTTCATCTCGCCGTTTCGCGCAGAGCGGCAACTGGCGCGCGAGCGTTTCGACGCCGGGGAATTCGTCGAGGTGTTCGTGGACGTGCCGCTGGCGGTCGCCGAGGCGCGCGATGTGAAGGGGCTGTACCGCAAGGCGCGGGCTGGGCAGATTCCCAACTTCACCGGCATCGATTCGCCCTACGAGGCGCCGGAGGCGCCGGAGGTCCATCTTCACGCCGATGGTGAGAACGTAGAGGCGCTGGCGCGTCATGTGCTCGAGTTTCTCGGGCTGGAACGCTGAGCGGGGCTGACAGGACATAGCGGCAGGCGTCAGGTGGGTGTGGGCAACGCGAAGCCGTCATGCATGAATGCGTGCATGCAGCGGCCGAGCGGTGGCCGCGTCCGTCCGGCAGCCACGCCGCCGTGTCGGTGGCTGCGCTGGCCAGTGCATCGCGCCGACGACAGCAAGGGTCTTTGGTCATGGTGCAAAGCACGCCCTTTCTGTCAACTCCATGGCGGCTAGGTCGTTAAACTTTCGACGTACCCTGCCAGGATGTTCCGATGCTTGTTCGACCCAGCGCGCGTTTCAGCGCAGTGCTCATGTTGGCCGTCGCGCTGGCCGGCTGCAGCCGTCAGGCCGCCGCGCCGGCCGCCGCCAAGCCCATCCCGGTCTCTGTGCAGGCGGTGACCACCCAGCCCTGGAACTCGACCGTGCAGTCGATCGCTACCGTGCGCGCGCGCGAATCGGTGGCACTGACTGCGGCGGTGAGCGATGTGGTGGAGCAGGTCAATTTCGACAGTGGCGACGAGGTCAAGGCCGGGCAACTGCTGCTGCGGCTGCGCGGCAATTCGCAGCAGGCGGCGCTGACGGCCGCCCAGGCCACCTTCGAGGAAACCGACCAGTTGTATCGACGCCAGTTGAGTCTGGTTGGCCAGCAGCTGGTCGCCAAATCCACCGTCGATACGCAACGCGCCTTGCGCGATGCGGCGCAGGCGCGCGTGCAGCAGATGCGCGCGGAGATCACCGACCGCGAGGTGCGTGCGCCGTTTTCCGGCGTACTCGGCATCCGCCAGATCAGCCCGGGCTCGTTGATCACCTCCAGCACGGTGATCGCCACGCTGGACGATGTGGCGCGCATGTACGTGGACTTCCAGGTACCGGAGTCGCAGTTCGGCCTGGTACAGCTCGGCAATACCGTCAATGGCAGCGCAGCGGCGTATCCGGGCGAACAGTTCGAAGGCGTGGTGGCGGCGATCGATTCGCGCATCGACGAGACCACCCGCTCGGTGACGGTGCGGGCGGATTTCCCCAACGGCGATCGCCGGCTGCGCCCGGGCATGTTGCTGGAAGTGCGGCTGTTCCAGCCGGCGCGACAGGCGGTGGTGATCCCGGAGATTGCGGTGGTGCAGGTGGGGCGCGAATCCTACGTGTTCCGGGTCAAGCCCGACAGCAGCGTGGAGCGCGCCGATGTGCGCCTGGGCGAGCGCCGCGACGGCAGGGTGGAAATTCTCGAGGGAGTCAAGGCCGGTGAGCGCATCGTGGTGGACGGCACCGGCAAGTTGCGTCCGGGCCTGACGGTGGTCGATCAGGCCGCGTCTGCATCTGCCGCGCGCCCGCAGGCAGCACGATGAAACTCTCCGACCTGTCCATTACCCGCCCGGTGATGGCGGTGGTGATGAGCCTGCTGCTGATCGTGCTGGGGGTGATGTCGTTCACCCGGCTCACGCTGCGCGAGTTGCCGGCGATCGATCCGCCGATCGTCTCGGTGGATGTGGAATACACCGGCGCGTCGGCGGCGGTGGTGGAAAGCCGCATCACCCAGGTGCTGGAAGACGCACTGGCCGGTATCGAAGGGATCGAGACCATCGAGGCGCGCAGCCGCAATGGCTCTTCCGATATCAGTATCGAATTCGTGCAGTCGCGCGATGTGGAGGCGGCCGCCAACGATGTGCGCGATGCGGTCAGCCGCGTCTCCGATCGCATGCCGGACCAGGCGCGCCCGCCGGAGATCTCCAAGGTCGAGGCCGACGCCGACCCCATCCTGTGGCTCAACATGAGCTCCAGCACGATGGACACGTTACAGCTGTCCGACTACGCCGAGCGCTACGTGGTCGACCGCTTCTCCAGCCTGGACGGCGTGGCGCAGGTGCGTATCGGCGGACGTCAGCGCTATGCGATGCGCATCTGGCTGGACCGCGATCAGCTGGCCGCGCGCGAACTCACCGTGGCCGATGTGGAAGCGGCGCTGCAGAACGAGAACGTGGAGCTGCCGGCCGGCAGCATCGAATCAGCGCAGCGCGATTTCACCTTGCGCGTGGAGCGCAGTTATCTCAAGCCCGAGGACTTCGCCAAGCTGCCGCTCAGCAAGGGCGAGGGCGGCTATGTGGTGCGCCTGGGCGACGTGGCCAGGGTCGAGCTGACCTCGGCCGAGCGCCGCGCCTATTTCCAGAGCAACGGCGTACCCAACGTGGGCCTTGGCATCGTGCGCAACTCCACCGCCAATGCGCTGGACGTTGCTCGTGAGGCGCGCGCGCAGGCCGAGGAGGTGCAGAAGTCGCTGCCGCAGGGCACCAACATCTTCGTCGCCTTCGACACCACGACGTTTATCGATGCGGCGGTGGAGCGCGTGTACCACACGCTGATCGAAGCGGTGGTGCTGGTGCTGGTGGTGATCTGGGTGTTTCTGGGCAGCGCACGTGCGGCGCTGATTCCTGCGGTGACGGTGCCGGTGTGCCTGATCGCTGCGTTCATCGCGCTGTACGCGTTCGATTTTTCGATCAACCTGCTGACCCTGCTCGCGCTGGTGCTGTGTATCGGTCTGGTGGTGGACGATGCCATCGTGGTGGTGGAGAACATCCAGCGCCGCATCGACCTGGGCGAGCCGCCACTGGTGGCCGCCAAGCGCGGCACCGGCCAGGTCGCCTTCGCGGTGATCGCCACCACCGCGGTGCTGGTGGCGGTGTTCCTGCCGGTGGGCTTTCTGGAAGGCAATACCGGGCGCCTGTTCCGCGAGCTGGCGGTGGCATTGGCCGCGGCGGTGGCGATCTCGGCCTTCGTGGCGCTGACGCTGACGCCGATGATGTCGTCCAAGCTGTTGCGCTCGCACGGGCAGGCCAGGCCCAATCGCTTCCATCGCTGGTTCGATGGCCGCATGCAGGCGGTGTCCGCTGCGTACGGGCGCTCGCTGGAGCGGCATGTGCATCGCACCTGGATCTTCGCGCTGCTGATGCTGTTGGCACTTGGAGCCAGCGCGTGGTTGATGGGCCGGATTCCCTCCGAGCTGGCGCCGGCCGAGGACCGCGGCAATTTCCAGATCATGATCGACGGACCCGAAGGCGCCGGCTTCGATTACACCGTGGGGCAGATGCATCAGGTCGAGGCGATCCTCGGCCCCTACGTGGGCCCGGACAAGCCCATCGTGCGGGCCAACCCGCGCGTGCCCGGCGGCTTCGGCAGCAGCGAGGAAATGCATACAGGCCGGGTCAGCGTGTTCCTGCAGGACTGGGAAAAACGCACGCGCCCGACCACCGAGGTGGCCGACGAACTGCAGCAGAAGCTCAATGTGCTCAGCGGCGTGCGCGCACGCACGCAGGTGAGCGGCGGCCTGGTGCGCAGCCGCGGCCAGCCGTTCCAACTGGTGCTGGGCGGGCCGGATTATGCGGAGATCGCACAGTGGCGCGATCGCATCCTGCAGCGCATGGAAGCCAATCCCGGCCTGGTCGGCCCGGACTCGGACTACAAGGAAACCCGCCCGCAGATGCGCGTCAACATCGACCGCCTGCGTGCGGCCGATCTGGGCGTGCCGGTGACCGCGATCGGTGGCGCGCTGGAGGCGATGATGGGCTCGCGCCGTGTGACCACGTTCGTGGACAACGGGGAGGAATACGACGTGATGCTGCAGGCCGGCCGCGAAGGCCGCATGGCGCCGGAAGACCTCACTGCCATCCGCGTGCGTTCCACGCGTGGCGAGCTGATTCCGCTGTCCAACCTGGTCACGCTCAGCGAAGTGGCCGAGGCCGGCACCTTGAATCGCTTCAACCGCCTGCGTGCGATCACCATCAGTGCCGGCCTGGCACCGGGCTACCCGCTCGGCGATGCGATCGCCTGGGCGCAGCAGACCGCACGCGAGGAATTGCCCGAGTACGCGCAGGTGGACTGGAAGGGCGAATCGCGCGAGTACCAGCAGTCCGGCAGCGCGGTGCTGCTGACCTTCGGCATGGCCTTGCTGGTGGTGTACCTGGTGCTGGCCGCGCAGTTCGAAAGCTTCGCCCATCCGCTGGTGATCATGCTGACGGTGCCGTTGGCGGTGCTGGGTGCGCTGGTCGGGTTGTGGGTCACCGGCGGCACGCTCAACCTGTTCAGTCAGATCGGCATCGTGATGCTGGTGGGGCTGGCGGCCAAGAACGGCATCCTGATCGTGGAGTTCGCCAATCAGTTGCGCGACGAAGGCCGCAGCGTGCATGAGGCGATCGTGGAATCGGCATCGGTGCGCCTGCGTCCGATCCTGATGACCTCGATCGCCACCGTGGTCGGCGCGATTCCGCTGGTGGTGGCTGGCGGGCCCGGCTCGGCCAGCCGCGCCACGATCGGTGTGGTGGTGATCTTCGGCGTGTCGCTGTCCACCTTGCTGTCGCTGTACGTGGTGCCTGCGTTCTACAGCCTGATTGCGCCATTCACCAAGTCGCCCGAAGCGGTGGCACGCGAGCTGGAAACCCTGGAGGCGCAGACGCCGTCGGTAGGCGGTCACGCCTGAGTGATACCGGCAGCGGTGCGCTGCTGCCGGTGGTCGACGACGCGGGGATGCTGCTGCATCGGCGTCGATCGCTGCGTTTGCATTTGACTGCATCGCAAACAAAACCCAAACATCGGGGTGCAGGCTGTGTCTATCGAACGTGACAGCGCCAGGCCGCGTCATCGATGCAGTGACGCGGCGCAGCCCGGTGTCTTCTTGCCGGGAGCGTCTTCGCCACCGCCTGCAGCACTGCCGCGTGATCGAACCGGACGCCGCAATCCAGCCCAGGAGTGCATGCGATGCAGACGCTGCCTTTCGTCAATGACGACCCATCCACGCTGCGGTTTGCGCAGGGGCAGGCTGCGCAGATGCAGTGCCCGCATTGCGGTGCATCGCGCGTGGGCGATGTCGCTGCGCTCTGGGCACGCGCTGCGACACCGGGAACAGGGCAACCGCCCGACGCCACTGCAGTAGCGTCCGTGCAGACGGCCACGCACCGGCAACGCTCGGTCGAACCGGCACGCCGCATCGCGCCACTGCAGTGCCCGATCCTGCGCGCAGCCCTGCTCGGCAGCATTGCGCTGGTGCTGCTGGTGGTGGACATGTTCGTGCTGTGGCCGCTGCCGTGATGCGCGCTGGCGGGCGGCTGCGCCGAGGCGGGCGGGGCGTCTGCGCCCCACGCATTGGCCACGCAATGACTAAGGTCACATGACAGTCATGGCCTGCTGTGGTCGACTTCGGCGGTTACCCTGCCCGGAATCGCCAATGCGTCGTCTTGCCTGCCTGCTTGCTCCCTCCCTCCTTGCGCTGTGCTGCGGCACCGCGCTGGCGCAGTCCTCCGGCGAGCCGGTGCCCAATGGCCGCCTGCCGACCTGGGCGGTGCCCGAGCGCTACAGCCTGTCGTTCAAGATCGATCCGGACCAGAGCGAGTTCAGCGGCCGCACCAGCATCCGCGTGCAGCTCAAGCAGGCCTCCGATCACCTCTGGCTGCACGGCAAGGAACTGAAGGTCAGCAAGGTCACGGTCAAGCCCGTCAAGGGCAAGGCGCTGACCGCACGCTACGTGCAAGCCGATGCGCAGGCCGGTGTGGTGCGCCTGGATTTCGGCCGCACGCTGCAGCCGCAGACGCTCACCGTCGACATCGTCTACAGCGCGCCGCTCAATCAGCAGCTGCAGGGCCTGTATCAGGTGAAGTACCAGGGCCAGGCCTATGCGATGACGCAGATGGAGCCGATCAGCGCGCGCTACGCGTTCCCCGGTTTCGACGAACCCGCATTCAAGACTCCGTTCGACCTCAGCCTGACCGTGCCCACCGACGACCAGGCGCTGGCCAACACCATCGCCACCTCGACCAAGCCGGCCGGCAAGGGCTGGAAGACGGTGACCTTCGCTCCGACCGTGCCGCTGCCGACCTATCTGGTCGCCTACGCCGCCGGCCCATGGGATGTGGTGGACGTGCCGGCCATGCCGGCCACCCCGCAGCGCCCCAACCCGACCCCGCTGCGCGGCATCGCCGCCAAGGGCCAGGGCCCGCGCATCACCCCGGCGCTGGACCAGACCCCGGCGATCATTGCCGCGCTGGAGGACTATTACGCCTTCGGTTATCCGTTCGACAAACTCGATCTGGTCGCCGCCCCGGACTTCAGCGCCGGTGCGATGGAAAACCCCGGGTTTGTCACCTTCCGCGACTGGCTGCTGTTGCTGGACAAGGACTCGCCGGCCGAGAACGTGCAGCGCTCCTTCAACACCAATGCGCATGAGCTGGCCCACCAGTGGACCGGCGATGCCGTCACCATGGAGTGGTGGGACGACCTGTGGTTGAACGAGGCGTTCGCCACCTGGATGCAGCAGAAGATCACCATGCAGCTGCACCCGGAATACCGCGCCAATCTGGACCGCATCGGCGGCGCGCAGCATGCGATGGACAACGACAGCCTGGTCAGCGCGCGCAAGATCCGCCAGCCGATCACCGGCAACGGCGATATCGAGACCGCCTTCGACGGCATCACCTACCAGAAGGGTGCGGCGGTGCTGGCGATGTTCGAGGCTTTCGTCGGCGAAGACGTGTTCCGCCAGGGCATGCGCGCCTACATCGCCAAGCACAAGTTCGGCAGCGCCACCGCCGACGATCTGGTCGATGCGATCGCTGATGCCGCCGGCAAGGGTGAGGAGTTCAAGGCCGCCTTCCGCAGCTTCCTCAATCAGCCGGGCGTGCCGTATCTGCAGACCCAGCTTGCCCGCGAAGGCGGCAAGACCGTGGTCAAGCTGCAGCAGCAACGCTATCTGCCGCTGGGTTCCACCGGCTCCACCGCGCAGCAATGGGGCGTGCCGGTGTGCGTCAAGTACGGCAAGGGCAAGAACCAGGTCGGCACTGCCTGCCAGATGCTCGCAGACGGCAGCGGCAGCGTCGTGCTGGACGGTGCCGGCAAGAACACCTGGGTGTTCCCTAACGCGCGTGGCGCCGGCTACTACCGTTTCAGCCTGCCCAAGAAGCAGCTGGCTGAACTGGGCAAGCAGGTCGGCCAGCTCGACGACAACGAACAGCTGGCCTATGCCGATGCGATCGATGCGGCCTACCGCCACGGCGATACCGACGGCGAGGCCGTGCTGGCAGCGCTCAAGCAGTTGGCGCCGTCCGAATCGGCCGATGTGTCCACGGCGCTGCTGAACCGCTTCGTGTGGATCTGGCGCTACCAGGCCACCAGCCAGGCCCAGCGCGACGTACTGCGTAAGGCCGCCGAACAGGCGTATCTGCCGCGTCTACGTCAGCTGGGTTACACGCGGCGTAGCGGCGAGTCGATCGACGACACCAGCCTGCGCTCGGCGCTGGCCGGGCTGTTCGCGCTGCGCCTGCAGAATGCGGAGGTGCGCAAGGCACTGCTGGCGCAGGGCGATGCGGTCCTGGCCGGCGGCAATGGTGCGCTGGACTTCTCCAAAGCCAATCCGGATCTGCTCGGCACCGCACTGGCGGTGACCGCGCAGGAGCGCGGCGCACCGGCGGTGCAGAGCCTGATCGATGCATTGCGCACGCATGCCGACCCGGCGCAGCGCAACGCCATGATCGCCGCCCTGGGCACGCTGCAGGACCCGGCGCTGCTCAAGCAGGTACGTGATTTCGCGCTGACCGATGCGATCAAGGTGGGCGAGATGAAGAGCCTGCTGATGCGCGGTCATAGTTACGAGGCCTCGCATGCGTCGATGTGGCCGTGGTTCACCGCCAACTTCGACCGTATCGTGCAGCGCAGTGGTTCGTTCGACGGCGGTGGATTGCCGGCGCTGGGTGCGTCCGGCGGTTGCAGCGTGGAAGAAGCCGACCGCCTGGATGCGTTCTTCAAGCCGCGCCTGGCCACGCTCAGCGGCGCCGACCGCGGCATGGCGCAGACCGGCGAGACCATCCGTCTGTGCGCCGCGCTCAAGCAGGCGCAAACCGCCAAGCGCTGAGCCGCGGCCTGCGGCCCGGGTGTGCGGTATCGGCAGTGGCGATACCGCGCATATCGGAGCAGCTGACAAGACGACAGCGTGCACCGCCAGGCGCGCGCCCACTGTCCCGAATCGGCATGTGCCACGCGCGCACTGCGGTTCTGGGCGCGCCGTCCGCAACCATTTGGCGCCTGCTCGCCAGGTGTCATCAGCCATTAGAGGGCCGAAGCGATGGACGAATCACTGACACTCAACGGAGACGGTTTCGTGCTGCGTCGCTGGCGCCAGGACGACCTGGACGCCTTGCTGCGGCATGCCAACGACCCGCTGGTGCCGCGTGGATTGAGCGAGCGCTTCCCGCATCCGTATACGCGCGCCGATGGCGAGGCCTTCCTGGCCGGACGCGTGGTCGACCTGCAGCATCCGGTGCTGGCCATCGAGATCGACGGCCAGGCCTGCGGCACGATCGCGGTGCGTCCGGGGCAGGGCGAGCGACGCTTTTCGGGCGAGCTGGGCTACTGGATCGGCAGTGCGTACTGGGGCCGTGGCTGGATGACGCGCATCGTGGGCGCGTACGTGCCCTGGGCAATGCAGACCTTGCCGCTCTATCGCGTCCAGGCCACCGTGCTCGACACTAACCCGGCATCGGCCAGAGTGCTGCTGCGCAATGGCTTCGTCGAAGAGGGCTGCAGCCGCTGCGCGATCATGCGGCCGGATGGGCTGCACGATTTGCGCGTGTTCGCGCGGGTGGAGTTGCCGGCCGATCTGGACTGATCCCGGCCACGTGCGCTGGCGAACGCGTTGGCCAAGCGCATTTGCACGCGGCGGGTTGGCGCAGATCCGTCACCGGCATCGGCACCGGTCCCGCGTGTCCTGCATAGCGTCAACGTCAACCCGATTCACCCGAGCTGCAGGGCCTCGAAGGCCGCGCGTCGGCTACCTCGTATACGGCTCGTTGCGCCAGTGGCTTACCATCGTCGCCAATGCGTTTGCACCGCCGGCTGTGCCGGCCTGCAGGATGACGAACACCGCTGGTGGCGGAAGGGGCGATTCGGTCCCCGCAGCGCCGGCAAGTAACACGAACCCTGGATACGACGATGACACAGCATGATGGACGGGGCGGACGACCGCCGCGCGATGGCGGCAGCTCCGGCGCCTCGCACAATCCTTGGGGCCGCGCCGCGCCGCGCACACCGGCAGCGCGCTCGCCGGCACAGCAGACGCCAACGGCTTACACGCCTGCTGCTGCGCAGTCCGCGGCTTCGTCGTCCGGCGGCAACGCGCGCGAGCTGCGGCTGTACGGCATCAACGCAGTGCAGGCCGTGTTCAAGGCGCGCCCGGAGGCGGTACGCAAGCTGTATCTGAGCGAGACGCGCATTCCGCAGTTCAAGGCCTTGCTGGCTTGGTGCGTGGCCCAGCGCATCGGTTACCGCGTGGTCGAGGAAGCCGATCTCAGCAAGCTCGCCGCCAGCACCCATCACGAGGGCGTGGTGGCCGATGTGCTGCGCGTCGCCCCGCAGCCGTTGCAGGACTGGCTGGCCGCGTTGCCGCAGGGACCGGTGCTGGCGCTGTGGCTGGATGGCGTGGGCAACCCGCACAACTTCGGCGCGATCCTGCGCTCGTCCGCGCACTTCGGGGTGGCCGGCCTGCTGCTGCCTGCCGGCTCCACGCTGGGTCTGTCCGGTGCAGCCGCGCGCGTGGCCGAAGGTGGCGCCGAAGCGGTGCCGCTGGTGCAACTGCCCGACACCGCGACGGCGATGGCGCAGCTGCGTCAGGCCGGTTTCGCAGTGGCGGCCACGCTGGTGGAGGGCGGGCAGGACGTGTTCGCCGCCGCGCTGCCGCAGCGGCTGGTGTATGTGATGGGCGCGGAGAGCGAGGGCATGGACCGCCAGTTCGCGCGCGATTGCGACCTGCAGTTGTCGATCCGCGGCAGCGGCAAGGTGGAAAGCCTCAACGTGGCCTCGGCCACCGCCGTGTTCCAGGCCGCCTGGCGTGCCCGCGCGTTGGGTGGAGAGTCGTGATGCGCCTGTGTGCCGGTCTGCTTGCCGCCGCTTGTGCGTTGAGCGTCAGCGCGCATGCTGCAGCGGCCTCCACGCCTGCCGCACCGCCTCAGGTGCGCACTGATCACGGCCTGGTGCGCGGGCAGTGGCAGGACGACGGCAGTGCGGTGTTTCGCGCGATTCCGTTTGCCGCGCCACCGCTGGGTGCGTTGCGTTGGCAGCCGCCGCAACCGGCCGCTGCCTGGTCGGACGTGCGCGATGCCACCCGGGCCGCCACCCCGTGCGTGCAACCGGCGCTGGGCTGGAACGACGCCATGGCCCGCCGCGGTACGGAAGATTGTCTTTACGTCGAAGTGCAGACGCCAGCGCTGCAGCCGGCCAAGCCGCTGCCGGTGTTCGTCTGGATCCACGGCGGCGCCAATGTGGCCGGCGGCGCCGATGGCCATCTGCCGACTAACCTGGTCGCACAGGACATGCTGGTGGTGACGCTGCAGTACCGGCTCGGTGCGCTCGGCTTCCTGTCGCTGCCGGAATTGCGCGATGGCGACCATCAAGCCGCCGGCAACTATGCCTTGCTCGATCAGATCGCCGCGTTGCAGTGGGTGCGCGACAATATCGCGCAGTTCGGTGGCGACCCTGCGCGGGTCACCATCGCCGGACAGTCGGCCGGTGGCCAGGATGTCGGCTTGCTGATGCTCAGCCCGCTGGCACGCGGCCTGTTTTCGGCGGCGATCGAGCAGAGCGGCACTGCCGGGTTCGGATTGCCGGCGCGTTCGCTGGAAGACAATCGCGCGCTGGGTGTGGAGATCGCCAAGCGTGCAGGTATCGACGACCCCGCCACGCGTCTGGCGCAGCTGCGCGCGCTGCCGGTGGAGCAGCTGATCAAGGCCGGGCAGGATGTCGACGTGCCGGCACTGGATGACGATGGCTACATCTGGCTGCAGGCGGTCGTTGATGGGCGCGTGCTGCCGCGTGCGCCGGCCGCGTTGCTGGCCGACGGCGCGCAGGCCAAGGTGCCGCTGTTGATCGGCTATGTGGTGCAGGAGCTGGAATACGGCGGCAAACAGGGTGCGCAGGCGCGGCTGCGTCGCGACTATCCGGCGCAGGCCGATGCCGTGCTGCAGGCGCAACGCACGCATGCGGCGCAGCGTGCCGCACGGCAGGGCGATGCAGCGATGCAGCTGTCCACCGATCTGACCTTCCGTTGCCCGGCAGTGACTGTGGCCCAGCATCAGGCCGCGCTCGGCGTGCCGGTGTGGCATTACGTGTTCGATACCGCCGCACCGGGCGGGCAGGTCACGCATAGCGCCGAGCTGCCGTTCCTGTTCAAGGGTCTGCCGATCGGCCAGCCGCCGGTGAGTCTGCAGCGCTATTGGGCCGCGTTCGTGCAGCGTGGCAATCCCAACACCAAGGGCTTGCCGGCCTGGCCTGCATTTGCGCCCAAGCATGCGGCACTGCAGTTCGACGCCAGTGGCGTGCGCCCGCTCAAGGATGCACGCCCGGCGGTGTGCGCAGGCGTGGACCTGCCGTAATCGATCGCGCGTACCGCCACGGTACGCGCGATTGACTCAATGCAACTCAATTAACTCAGCGTGCGCAGCCCGGCCCGCCAAAGTAGAAGCCGCCGTTCTGCATTTCCGGCGACAGCGTGGTGCGGGTGACCCCTGCGCCCAACGCATACGGATAGGTGTAACCGGCCATCGCCAGCGTGTAGCAGGACGGCTGCTCCACATTCAGGCTCGACAGGCGCTGCGCGGGATGGGTGGCCATCGCCGCATCGCGATAGAAGTGGTTGGCCTGGAAGGCGGCCTGGCGATAGCCTGCGTTGGCAAATCGGCCACTGCCCATCGGTGCGCTGGGGCGACCATCCCAGGTCGAAATTTCGCCGCCCGCAGAGATGAAGATGTTCGCGCTGCCCTCGGCAATATCGCCCGCGTAAAGCTCGGATTTGTAGTAGCCGATCCATTCGCCATTCAAACCGAACCACCAGTAGCCGTCGGCATTGCGCTGGAACTCCACATGCAGCATTGCCTGCTTGCCGCCTGCGGTGCTGAAGCCACCGGCCGGTGCTGCACCAAGCACGTTGGCAGTGCTGGTCTGCACGAAGTCGGTGCAATCCAGGTTGTGGCAACCGGTGGTGATGTAGCCATCCTGGGTGGAGTAGATAAACAGGATCGGCCGCGTGCCCCAACCGGCCCCGGGCTGTGTCTGCCAACCGGCTTCCAGCGTCTGGATCACGCCCTGGCGGGTGTAACCACCCAGCCAGATCTGGCTGATCGATTGCCCATCGTTGGCGGTGACGGTCGGCACCCAGGTGTTGAGATCGGCGCCGGCACCGGTCACCGGCGAGCCGGCGGTGTCCAGGTAGATGGTGGAGTAGTAATGCACCACCGATGCCGCCTCCTGCGCCGCCGGCGCGGCATCCGCCTGCCTGGGCGCAATCACGCTAGGGGTGGTGCCACGCAGAAAGCTGCGCAGATCCGCATGCTTGCTGATCTCGGCCAGGCCGATGCGTTCTAGCGGCACGCTGCCTGTGTCGCACCGTTGCACCGTATCGATCGGCATGACGGTGCCGATGTTGCCCGAGGTGGCGGGCGGCGCCGCCGGCGCGCTGCCATCGCGCAGTGCCGGCTGCTGCTCACGCGGAATGCAGTCGAACACCTTGCCGTCCTGGTGCACGCTGCGCAGCACCGTCAGGCCGTTGTAACGGTTGAACACATAGCGCTGCATTTCGGCGAACGCGCTGGGGCTGCTGACCTTGGCCGTGGCACCACGCGTGGCGTAACCGAGCTGCGCCTGCGCATCCAGAAACTTCTTGAAGTCACGCGTGACCTGCGGAAATGCACGCGATGCCTGCAGCGACGTACGCAGCGTATCGCGCCGCACGGCTGCGATGCTTGCGGTGGCAGGTGTTCGCAGCAGCGGTGGCATCAGTGTGTCGATGCTGCGGTCGCTGCTGGCCGAGATCGATGGCGGTAGCAGCGTGGCGGCGCCAACGGCGGGAGCCAGTGCACAAACGCAGAGCGCAGCAATGGCGCGGCCGATCGACATCGGCCGATGAGAACGGAAGATCATGTGTTTTCCCCTGGCGCCGGAACGGAACTGCCTGCACGCGGCGCATCATGCAGGACAGCGCCTTCAGTCTGCAGTGGCATCCGGGCTTGGCTAGCCGGCGCATGCCTGCTTTGAAGGCGTGCGCATCCTAACTGCCTAAAAAACAAATGGATCGGCAGACACGCATTGCGTGATATCAGGCACACCGCAAGCGCAATGCGCTAAGCGGATGCCGTGCCGATGGTCATGCACACCCTTGCGTACGGCGCGTTGCCGGTGCGCAAAGGTGTGCACGGTCACCCCACCATAAGCATGGCTGTTCTTACTTTTTTTGCAGTCGCACGGCCGCGCCACCGTTTGCAGCCAATGGCAGCTGTAAGCTGTCCTTGGAGGTAAGTTTGCGCGTGTCGATACGTACCTCCGTCGGGGCCTCGCCATCGGCGTAGATGGTGGCGGTCCAGCTGCCCTTGCCCAGGAATGCCAGCGGCAAGGTCAGCGTGCGTGCCTGCTCGTTGGTCATTGCGCCCACGTACCAGTCCTTGCCGCTACGCCGCGCCAGCGCGATGTGCTCGCCGATCGCGCCATCGAGTGCGCGTGTCTCATCCCAGCTCGCCGGCACATCGCGCAGGAACTGCGCTGCCGGCACGTGTTCGTATTGTTCCGGACTGTCGGCGACCACCGCGAACGGGCTTTCGTAGACCACATACATCGCCAGTTGCTGCGCACGTGTGGTCATCACCTGCGGTGCGATGTGCTGCATCTTGAACTCGGCCGGGCGCACATTGCGGAAGCCGCCCGGTGTGTAATCCATCGGCCCGAGCAACATGCGCGTAAACGGCAGCGTGAGGTTGTGGGTGGCGGTGATGCGCGTGGTCCACTTGTTGTACTCGGCGCCGAGTACGCCTTCCTGCGTGAGGTAATTGGGATAGGTGCGGGTCAGGCCGGTCGGGTGATAGGCGCCATGCAGATCCACCAGCAGTTTGTGCTCGGCGGCCTTGGCTAACAGGCGGTGGTAGAAATCCACCATCTGCTGGTCGTCGCGGTCCATGAAGTCGACCTTGATGCCCTTGATGCCGAGCTGCTGATACCAGGCGAGTGCTTCGTCCATGTGCGCATCCAGCGCGCGCCAATGCGCCCATAGCCACAGCCCGACATCGCGCTGCCGTGCGTAGGCCACCAGACCCGGCAGGTCGAGCTGCTCCACCGGGCGGCGGATATCGGCATCGACGTTGTACTGGCCATCGCCGGTGCTGCCGAAATACCAGCCATCGTCGATCAGCATGTATTGCAGTTTCAATTGCTGCGCGTGATCGATGTAGCGCTGAATCGTGGCGGTATTCATGCCCGGCTGGGCCACGCCACTGGCCAGTGAGCCGGACCACCAATCCCATGCCGATTTGCCCGCGTGCACCCAGCTCGCATCGAAGGCCGGCGGCGGGTTGAGTGCGGAAATCAGATTGGATTCGATCAGGCTGGCCGGGCTGTCACCCAGCATGATCACCCGCCACGGCGTGGCGAAATTGCGGCCCTTGGCATCAAAGCTGACGGCCAGCTTGGGGTCGTCCAGGCGTGGCGATAATTTCGCCGACACGCCCAGGCTGCCATCCTCGCGGCCGGTGAGATACAAGCCGGCATAATCGCGCAGGTTCGCCTCGGCAATTGCCAGCGTGGTGCCGCTGGCATCGGTCTGGCACACCAGCGGCAACTCGAGCAGATTGTGCGGGCGCAATCTGGACGCGGCGATCGCATCGTATTCGCCCTCGTGGCTGGTGCCGAAGCGGCCCAGGTTCAAGGTCCAGCATGGGTAATCGCTGGGGAATGCAAAGCCGGTGAGCTCATTGCGAATCCGCACCTCGCCGGCATTTGGCAGCACATAACGCAGCGCAACGCCGTCGTCGTAGGCGCGCAATTCCACCGTCAGGCGTCGCTGTTTGGGGTCCGACAACTGCACGCGCAATTGACGATAGTGATCGCGTGCCTGACGCGTCTTGCCCACGGGCAGGGCGAAGCGGCTGTCATGTGTTTCGGTGGTGCTGCCCTGCAGCGTCATCGCCTTGCCGAGCGTGTCGGCGCGGCCCAGATCCAGTCCGAGCGGGGCGTCGTCGAGCACGACTTTGTTGCGATACAGCACGCGATAGGTCGGCACGCCGCCCGCTCGCAGCGTGAATTCCACCTGCGTACGTGCGTCGGGCGACTGCACCTGCAAACGCTGTGCAGCTGCAGGCAGCGCGATCGAAAACAGCAAGGCGCATGCGGCCGGTAATGCGGACTGGATCAGGTTTCGCATGGGTCCCTCCTCCTGGGAGCGCCTACCCTAACGCAGAAGTGTTGTCGTCGATATCCACCTGGGGTAACGTTACCTCGCACCATGGCCGCTGAAACAGGGGCGGCAGCCACGGGCGGCATCACGGCAGATGCACTGACAAGGCGGCTACGCGTCGCTTTGACGGTTGCGCCGACGCGATGTGCACCGTTGCTTGGCAGTAGAGCTTGGGAGAGGCCTCTAATGCTGATGGTTCGCAAGGCGTTCCGCCGTGGAGCGCTGTGGGTGTTGTGTGGTTGCATCGCGTGGACTGCAGTGGAGGCTGCACCCGCCGATGCCGATCCGCCCGGTCCCTACGACGTGCGCGTGCTCGCGGGCGGTGTCGGGCTGAGCAAGAAGCTCGCCGCCGGAACACCGCTGCTGGCCGCCGATGCGGATTGGAGCGTGTCCGGCTGGGTGCGGCCGTCCAGCGGGACGACCGGCCCGGCGTTGATTGCCGGTCTTGGCGATCCGCAGGCGGCTGGCCGATTCTTCGTCATCGACAACGGCATGCTGGGCTTTGCCCAAGGCGCAGATCATCTGCTGCGCAGCAAGCAGCAGATGCGTGCCGGTGTCTGGACGCAGGTCGCCGCGATTGCACAGGGCACGCGCCTGCGCTTGTACGCCAATGGCCGTCAGGTGGCCAGCGGCAGCGTGCAGCAAACCGCTGTCGCGGCCACGCTGGTGTTCGGTCCGCGCCAGCAACCGGTGGCGTATACGCAGCACTTCGGCGGCGAGATCGCAGGCTTTACCGCACAGGCCGGTGCGCTGGATGCGGCGGCCATCGCACGGCTTGCCGGACAGACGCCGGATCCGGCGTTGCAGCGCTTCGAAGACGCATCGCCCGGCTGGCGCGTGCAGGTCAAACAGATGGCGGGGCAACTCGCACCGCAAGCGGCGGCGACCCTGCCGCGCAGTGCGGCGCCCTTCCCGGCGCCGGTCGCCAGGCCGGTGTCGGATGCGCCTGCGTTGCAGGCGCTGGATGCCGCCTCATGGCGGGTCGGCGCGTGGCAACTCGCTGCTGCGCCAGAGCTCGGTCAAGCCAGCGGTGCGACGCTGTCGCGCAGCGATTACGCCGCCGGCAACACCCGCTGGCGCGCCGCGACCGTACCGGGCACGGTGCTCACCACGCTGGTCGATCGTGGCGTGTATCCGGACCCGGACATCGGCCTCAACAACATGGCGATTCCCGAATCGCTGAGCCGGCAGGACTGGTGGTACCGCAGCAGTTTCGATCTGCCGGCGTCACTGCAAGGCAAGCGACTGGAACTGCTGTTCAACGGCATCAACTACGCCGGCGAGATCTGGGTCAACGGCGCCCAGGTCGGGCGCACCCGGGGTGCCTTCGCACGCGGTCGCTTCGATGTCGGCAAGCAGCTCAAGCCGGGCAGGAATGTCATCGCGGTGCGCGTGTCGCCACCGCCGCATCCCGGCATCGCGCACGAACAATCGATGACGGCGGGCGTCGGCGAAAATGGCGGCATGCAGGCGCTGGACGGACCGACCTTCATCGCCAGCGAAGGCTGGGACTGGATTCCGGCGGTACGCGATCGCAATGCCGGTCTCTGGCAGGACGTGCAACTGCATGCCACAGGTCCCGTGGCGCTGGGCGATACGCAGGTCGTCACCGCACGGTTGGCACCGGATCACCGCCGTGCGGAACTCGAGATCAACGTGCCGCTGCGCAACGACACCGCCGCAGCAGTGCAGGGCACGCTGCAGGTGGCCTTCGGCGATGTGCGCATCCGGCGCGAGGTCAACGTACCGGCCGGTGGCAGCACGCTCAAGCTCACCGCCGCCGATACGCCGCAGCTGGTCGTCGCCAATCCACGCCTGTGGTGGCCAAACGGCTATGGCGAGCCTGCGCTGTATACCTTGCAGGCAAGTGTCGAGGTGGCCGGTGCGCCATCGGATGCGCGGCAGCTGCGCTTCGGCATTCGTCAGGTGACCTACGAGCTGTCGTTGTTCGACGACGATGGCGCGTTGCGTCGCGTCCTGGTCGATCTCAATCAAGCCCGGCAACGCGGCGAGCGCATCGTCGACGTGCGGCATGCAGCGATCCGGCCGGTACCGGGTGGCAATGCGCAATCCCTGTATCCCGGCGCCCTGTCTTCGCCGGCCGTGCAAGTGCTCGACGACACCCGCCTGGCCCCGCATCTGGCGCTGCGCATCAACGGCGTGCGCATTGCGGTGAAGGGCGGCAACTGGGGCATGGACGATTGGCGCAAGCGGGTCTCGCGCGAGCGGCTGGAGCCGTATTTCCGCCTGCAGCGCGATGCGCACTTCAATGTGGTGCGCAACTGGGTGGGGCAGAACACCGAAGCCAGTTTCTTCGAGCTGGCCGACGAATACGGCATGCTGGTGTTCAACGACTTCTGGCAGTCCACCCAGGACTACAACATGGAGCCGGCCGACGCGGCGCTGTTCCTGGACAATGCCGCCGAGGTGATCAAGCGCTTCCGCAATCATCCTTCGATCGTGCTGTGGTTCGGGCGCAACGAAGGCGTGCCGGCACCGATCCTCAATGAAGGCCTGGACAAGTTGGTTGCCGAACTCGATGGCACGCGCTGGTACACCGGCAGTTCCAACGAGATCAATCTGCAGGTCAGTGGCCCGTACAACTACCGCGAGCCGCTGGCGTACTTCAACAAACTGGCGCAGGGCTTTTCGGTGGAAGTGGGCACGCCGTTGTTCTCCACCCTGGAGTCGTTCAAGGCCTCCGTCCCGGCGGCGCAGGACCAGTGGCCGATCAGCGATGCCTGGGCCTATCACGACTGGCACCAGTCCGGTAACGGCGACACCGCCAGCTTCATGCGTTCGCTCACCGACAAGCTTGGTGCGCCCACCAGCCTGGAAGATTTTGAGCGCAAGGCGCAGTTGCTCAACTACGACACCCATCGCGCCATCTTCGAAGGCTTCAACGCGCAGCTGTGGAGCAAGAACAGCGGGCGCCTGCTGTGGATGAGCCATCCGGCCTGGCCCAGCAACATGTGGCAGATCTACAGCCACGACTACGACACCCATGCGGCCTACTACGGTGTGCGCAATGCGGCAGAGATGCTGCATGTGCAGATGAACCTGCCCGGCCACGACGTGGTGGTGGTCAACAATGCGGCCGAGCCTGTGAGCGGCCTGCGCGTACGCGCGGAAGTCTATGCCGCCGACGGAAAGTTGCTGCAGCAGCGCGAGCAAGCGCTGGAAGCCGCAGCGGTTTCGGTGTCGGCACCGGTGCTGCAACTTGCGCCATTACTCAAGGACACCAATGGCCTGGGCTTTGTACGGCTGCAATTGCTCGATCGCGATGCGGTCGTGCGTTCACGCAATTTCTACTGGGTGGCGCGCGATGCGGCGGCCATGCGCGGCCTGGATGCGCTGGTGGCAGTGCCGGTGCAGCTCAGCACGCAGCTGCAGGAGGGTGCCGAGCCGGTGCTGCGCGCCAGCGTGCGCAATGCCTCGCAGCAGGTTGCGCTCAACACCAAGCTGACCCTGGTGGATGCGCAAGGCCAACGCATCCTGCCGGCGTACTACAGCGACAACTACCTCAGCCTGGTGCCGGGCGAGCAGCGCGAGATCGAGATCCGCGGCCCGTCCGCGGCGAGCTTGCGCAATGCCACGCTGCAGGTGCGCGGCTGGAATGTCCAACCATCAACAGGCGTTGCCAACGGGCCTCCGTAGCGGCGCCAGCGCGTTGCCGCGCCGTGCCCCCGCACGGCGGTCGCACTGACGCGCCGATTGCGCGTCAGCCAATACCGCATTGCCGTTGCTGCAATGCCATTCGAAACGGTCGTGGATTGTCGTCATCCCTGGGAGGGGACCATGAACAAGCTGCATGCGAACACCTGCCACACCCCACTGGCCGCCGCACTCGCGGCCGCACTCACGCTGCTTGCAGGCAGCGCAGGCGCACAGGACGCCGGCAACGCCGCCGGGGTCACCGACCTGGACAAGGTCATGGTCAAGGGCGTGCGCGGCGCGCAGGCCGAGGCCATCGAAAACAAGCGCACCGCTGCGCAGATCATCGACTCGATCTCTGCAGAGGACATCGGCAAGTTGCCCGATGTCACCATCACCGATTCGCTGCAACGCGTGCCCGGCGTGCAGATCCGGCGTTCGGCCGGCGAGGGCTCGCAGCTCAATATCCGCGGCATGCCGCAGGTGCAGACCACCATGAACGGCGAGTTGTACCTGAGCGCCGGTGGCGGCGACCAGTACGGCCAGCCGAACATCGGCCGCGCGCAGCCGGATTTCGTCGACATCCCGCCGACGCTGTTCAGTGGCGTTGACGTGATCAAATCGCCGACCGCCGCCGATCTGGATGGCGGGATCAGCGGTACCGTCTCGCTGAAGACGCGGCGCCCGTTCGACCTGCCGGAAGGCTGGACCTTCAGCGGCCAGGCCGAAGGCTCCTACGGCGACCGCGTGCAGGAACTCAACGAGCTGTACTCGGGGTTGGCCAGCTTCCGCACCGAGCGCTGGGGTGCGTTGCTGGCCGTGTCTTATTCGGATGCCACGCTGGAGAACAAGCACCCCAGCGTGTATTCCAATGGCGCGCAGAAATCCACCGAGCAGAATGTGGGCTTCGATTTCAACGGCGACGGGCGCATTGGCAGCAACACCGACCCCAGCAATCTGCCGCGCGATTATTTCTACAACTGGGTCGCCACCGAACTGGACAACCGCAGCACCTATCGCCAGCGCACCGGCATCAACGGCTCGTTCCAGTTCAACATCAACGATTCGTGGACGGTGTTGGCCGACGCGGCCTACACCAAGCTCGAAGACCAGGACACCTCGGTGGCCGCGCAACTGCACACCGGCTGGGCCACCAACCAGTTGCAGCCCGGCTCGGTGGTCGATTCCAACGGCGTGCTGGAATACGGCCAGTTCCGCTACAACCGCTTCCAGGCCCACTCGATGGCCGGCGTTGCCGACTCGGATGCGCTCAACACCAATCTGGAGCTGCGCTTCGATGATGGTGGCCCTCTGCGTGCGTCGTTCCGCTGGGTGCATGGCGATGCGCAGCGCACCTACGACGAAGCGCGTGCCGATGCGGTGGTGACGCGTGGCGACCAGATCACGCGCGCCGGCGGCGTCACGCAGTGGGCGAACGCCAACGGCTTGCCGACAGTGGATGCCTCGGTGGATTTCCGTGGCACCTATCCGGCGGTCAACCTCGGCACCGACGTGTCCAACCCGGACAACTGGCAGCTGATGTCGACCTGGGCGCAGGGCAACAAGATCGAAGCGACGATGGACGCGTTCCGCGCCGATGGCACCTTCGAGTTCGACGAGGGCGTGGTGCGCGGCTTCCAGTTCGGTATCCGTTACGGCGAGCGCGAGGTCAAGCTGGATACCTATCGCTATCTGTCCCCAGTATCGACCAGCTGCGCCGACCCGAACCGTTCGCTGTATTACTTCAAGGATCCGCTGATCGTGGACACCTGCAGCGGCGTCTCCGAAGCGCGCCTGCTGCCGTTCAATTCGATTCCCGGTTACTGGGCGTATTTCAACGACTTCGATCCGCTCAAGGTCACCGGCCTGGGCAGCCAGGGCCTGCCGGCGATCAACCCGCAGGTCATGAAGGACCCGGTGGGCTATCTCAACAGCCTGTACCCGGGCAACGTGGCCTACCAGCAGGCCGCCGACTCCTACAAGGTCACCGAAAAGAGTACCGCAGCGTATTTTCTGGCCAATCTGGAAGGCGGTACCGGCAGCGCAGTCCCGTGGACGGCCAACATCGGCGCGCGCATCGTGCAGACCAAGCTGGCGATCGACCAGTACCTGAGCAGCGGCAATGTGTTCATCGGCAATGTCGAATGGAACGGCGTCAGCCCGGCGATCGGTACCAATCGATTGAACCGCCAATACACCGACGTGCTGCCCACCGCCAACCTGTCGCTGGACATCACCGATGCGCAGAAGCTGCGCTTTGCCTACAACAAGGCGGTGGCGCGCCAGGACCTGCCCGATCTCGGGCGCGGGCTGGTGAGCTTCTATGCGGTCAACGGCACGCCACCGCGCAACCCTGCGTTGCCCTCGGATGCGGTGCTGTTCCTCAATGGCCGCTCCGGCAATCCGGATCTCGATCCGTATCGCGCCACCAACTACAACGCCTCATGGGAATGGTATTTCTCCGATGCGTCGTTGGTCAGCGTGGGTGCGTTCCTGATCGATGTGAAGTCGTTCCCCACCACGGTGACCAATATCGAACTGTTGCCCGACGCCGATGGCGTGGCGCGGCTGGGTGGCCCGGTGGAGCGCATCGTCAATGGCGGTGGTGGCAAGATCAAGGGCTTTGAAGTGGGGTACCAGCAAGCCTTCGACTTCCTGCCCGGCTGGTTGAGCGGCTTTGGTACCAATATCAACTACACCTTCTCCGACGCCGACACCGACAACACCGATATCGACGGCAACACCTTGCCGATCGGCGATAACTCCAAGCACCAGGCCAACGCGGTGCTGTGGTACCAGAAGGACAAGCTGCAGGCGCGTGTGGCCTACAACTGGCGCAGCAAGCGCTTCAGTCAGGTCAACAGCGGTGCCTGGGGCGACGAGCTGGCGATCTGGAACGACGACGTGGGCTATCTCGATGCGTCCTTCAGCTACGACGTCAACGATCATCTGACCCTGTACGCCCAGGCGACCAATCTGACCGGCGAAAGCGAGCGGCGCTACGCGCAGTGGACCAACCACTACTACGACCAGAACATCTTCGAGCGTCGTTACTACGCGGGCTTGCGTCTGCGCTTCTGATCCGGCTGCACCGTTGTGCGACACAGCGCACCCCTGCGCTGTGTCGCGCATGTTTCGCTGTTGTCGCTCTCCAAGCGGTCATTGCGCTTTCTTCCCGTCGCCGCTGATTGCGGCGCTGCAGTACGCCTGACGGCAACGTCAGGCACCCTCCCATTCGGCCGCATCGTCGGGAAGCGATGTGGCCGTTTTTTTGAACGTGATGCCGCAGGCGTTACCCGATGCCGATCGATGCAGCGCTTAGCGCGCCGGCGGCCCCGCCGTCGAGCCGCGCTTGACCACGGTGTACTTCATCACCTGATGCACGCCCTGCGCGGGATCGCCCTTGCGTCGCTGGCGGATCGCATCGGCCAGCAGCGACACCGCCGCGCGGCCCATCGCGGTGACCGGTTGATGCACGGTGGTGAGCTCGGGCCAGATGGTGGTGGCAACCGGGGTGTCGTCGAAGCCGGCGACCGATACATCTTCGGGTACCCGCAAGCCCAGTCCGTGTGCGACCGCAACGGCGGCTGCCGCCATATCGTCGTTGCTGCAGAACAGGGCGGTGGGCGGTTGCGCCTGCGAGAGCAGGCTGCGCGCGGCGAGCAGGCCGGAGTGATAGGTGAACAGACCGTCTGCCATCAATTCTTCGGCCACAGGCAGGCCGGCAGCCTGCAGGCTGTCGAGATAGCCGTTGGCACGTAATGCACTGGGCGTGTGCTTGGGGTCGCCCTTGATCAAGGCGATGCGGCGATGGCCCAGTTCGATCAGGTGATCGACGATGGCGCGCGCAGCCTGGTAATCGTCGATGCGCACCGAGCTGATTTGCGCCATCGGTGCGCCGCTCGCCACCGCCACGACCGGGATGCCGCGTGCATCGAGTTCGGCGATGGTCTGGCGCGAGTCGCATAGCGGTGGCGGCAGGATCACGCCATCCACGCCGGCCGCCAGCAAGCGCTCGGTGGCGGCACGCTGGCTGCGGATGGCGCCGCATTTTTCCACCAGCACCTGGCTGCCATTGAGGCTGCTCTGTTCGAGAAGGCCGAGCATGAATTGATTGAGGTAGGCCGCGCTGGGATTGCTGTACAGCACGCCGATGCGCAACAGGCCGCTGGTGCGCAACGAACGGCCGGCCAGGTTGGGGCGATACCCCAATGCCTGGACCGAGGCCTCCACGCGCACGCGCATCTCCTCGCCGACATGTGGGTGGCGGTTGATGACGCGCGAAGCCGTCATCGGCGAGACCCCGGCGTGCTTGGCGACATCCAGCAGGGTTGCCGCGTTGTTCGCACTGCGTTGGCGCTTGGCCGCCATTGTGTGTGCTCGTCCTGGAGTGGAAGCGAAAGGCAGGTGGCGTGCATGAAGCCTGCAGCGACCAGGACGTGCCTGGGCGCTGGCAATCGGCACTGCGATATCGGTATCGGCACAGAGCACGCGCAGCGTGCGCGTGCTCTGTGCCGCGCGCACTCAACCGAGGAGTGCACGCGACGTCTGCAAATGCAGTTATTCGCTCGGCGGCTGCACGCTTTTTGCGCGGCTGCCGAAATCGCCATCGGCTTCGGCCGCCAGATACGCAAACACCGTGTAGGCCGCGACATTTTGCGCAAGCGCCTTGGGGTCGATCTTGTCCAGCGTGTCGTCGGCGGTGTGGTGCAGATCGAAGTAGTCGGTGCCGTCCTGCGCCAGCCATGCCCAGGCGCCACCCTTGGCGGAAATCGGCCCGACGTCGGGGCCGGGGCCGCCCTTGCTCGGCTCATACGCGATGCCCAACGGCGCAAGCGCTTCGGCAATCTGTTTGGTCGCTGCGCGCGACTCGTCCGGTGCCGCCGAGCCGGTGTTGAACGCATAGATGCGCCCGGCACCAAAATCGCTCTCCGCGCCGATCTGATGCAGCGCCATGTCCTTGGCATCCTTGCCGTGCGCGGCTGCATATGCCTTGCCGCCGTACAGGCCTTGCTCCTCGTTGGCGAAGGCCACCACGCGGATGCTGCGCTTGGGCGCCTGCTTGAGTTGGCCGATCAGGTGGCCCGCGGCCATGGTGATCGCCACGCCGGCGCCATCGTCGATCGCGCCGGTGCCCAGATCCCACGAATCCAGATGCCCGCCGATCACCACCACTTCCTTCGGCTTGCTGCGTCCGGTGATTTCGCCGATCACGTTGTAGGAGGTCGCGGTGCCGTCCCAGCCGCAATCCAGCACCAAGCGCACACGCGTGCTGCCCAGCGCGGTCAGGCGCGCGAGCTGGTTGGCATCAGGCACCGACAACGCCGCTGCCGGTACCGGCGCCACGCCTTCATCGAAACGGGTGATGCCGGTATGCGGCACGCGGTGCGAGTCGGTGCCGGCCGAGCGCATCACGAAGCCGATCGCGCCCTTGCGGATCGCTTCCGACGGGCCCTTGCTGCGCACCGCGCCGCCATTGCCGTAATCCTTGCCGTCGCGCGCCTTGGTCATCTGGTAATCGACGAACGCGATCTTGCCGGCCAGCGAGCCGGCCGGTGCGGCCTGCAGTGCGGCCAGGTTTTCGAAGCGCACCACCTCGCCTTCGACGGTGCCGCCCGGGCTGCCGCCCAGTGCAGTGATGTGCAGGGGCTGCGCATGCGCACCGATCACCGCCGCCTGTTCGCTGCGCCGCTGCCACTTCGGAAAGCTCACCGGCTCGGTCCACACCTTGTCGAAGCCCAGCGACTGAAACTTGGCCTTGGCCCAGGCCACCGCGCGCGGGTCGGCCTCGCCACCGGCAATGCGTGGACCCACTTCGGTGGTCAACGATTCCACCACCGCAAAGCCGGTGGTGTCAGCCAGGGCCTGCTCGCGCAGCTGCGCGGCGGTGCGTAGCGCGCCATCGGCGATGCTGGTCTGTGCGGCAAGCGCGGGTGTGCAGGCGAGTAGGGCAGAGATGGCAACAGCGAGGCGACGCATGCAGGGCGGCTCCAACGACAAGGGGACCCCGAGCTTATCAGCGCGAGGTCCCCCGTCTGCGTGCGAAAGGTCATCCTCCTGCGCGAAGTTGCGCAGCGGATGTGTCCGCTTACGGCACGCCCGGTGTCTTCAGTGTGTCGTTCTTCAACGAATCGCGGATCTCGCGCAGCAACAGCACTTCTTCGCTCGGGCCCTTGGGGGCATCCGGCTTGCGGTGGGTCAAGCGGTTGATCAGCTTGACCACCATGAAGATCGCAAAGGCGATGATCACGAACTGCACGACGGTGTTGATGAAATCGCCGTAGCCGATCGCCACTGCCGGAATTTCCTTGCCGGTGGCATCGACGCCGGCTGGCTTGAGCACCCAGGCCAGGCGCGAGAAATCCACATTGCCGATGGCCCAGCCGATCGGCGGCATGATGATCTTTTCCACCAGTGCAGTGACGATCTTGCCGAACGCTGCACCGATGACGACACCGACCGCCAGGTCGATGACATTGCCACGCATCGCGAATTGCTTGAATTCGCTGACCATTCCCATAGCGCACTCCAGATGCGGTCGCGGACCAACTGCCGCAGGGTGATCGTAGCGGGCCGCGTGTCAGCCCGCGATGATGCCGTGGCGCTCGGCAACGTTTTCCAGGCGTGCGCTGAACTGATCGCCGGGCAGTAGCGGGCCGACACCGGCCGGAGTGCCCATGAAGATCAGGTCGCCCGCGCGCAATGCGTAGAGCTTGGAGAGCTCATGCAAAATCTCCGGCACGTTCCAGATCATCTGATCCAGCAACGACTGCTGACGCACCTGGCCGTTGACTTCCAGCGACAGATTCAAGGCCTCCAGCGCACCCACTTCGCCGGCATGCACCAGTTCGCTGATCGGCGCGGAGTGGTCGAAGCCCTTGGCGATGTCCCACGGCAGGCCCTTGGCCTTGGCAGCTGCCTGCAGGTCGCGTCGGGTCAGGTCCAGGCCCACGCCGTAGCCGTAGATCAGCGCCTCTGCCTGCTCCACCGGCAACTCGCCGGCCGGCGCATCGCTGCCCAGTGCCACCACCAGTTCCACTTCGTGGTGCAGTTCCCGGGTGCCGGGCGGATACGGAATATGGTCGCCGTGGCCGACCACGATCGCATCGGCAGGCTTCATGAAAAAGGTCGGCTGGCCACGTTCGGCCTTGGAAGCAGGCGCAGTGGCGCCCATCTCGCGTGCGTGATCGGCAAAGTTGCGGCCGACGCAGTAGATGCGGTGCACCGGAAAGTTGCCGCCACCAACCACTGGAATGCGCGGAACATCGGCGGCGGGAATCACATCGTGGGTCATGCACGCATCCTTGGGGCGACGGAGCACGTGAGTCTAGCCGTTTGACTGTGCATGACGGAACCGCCGTGCTGCGCGTTGAGTGCATCGCTCCGCCTGGCTGGCAGTTCGTGCGACCACGGTCTGCGTCGGCGCAGGCGAAAGCGCGCATGCCGGTCAGGTCATGCGCGCAGTGACATCAGGATTCAATGCCCACCGCGCCAGATGGCGGTGGAATGGCGCTTCAGTGCGACAACGGCAGCGCGGGCTTGCGCACCACGCGGTATTCGGCCTCGACCACGCGCGTGTGCTGCGGCGTGCGGCGGTCCGACTTGCTCAACAGCTTCCAGGCAATGCCGCCCAGGATCATCGCCGCGCCCACGAACACGCTGAAGAAGATCAGCACCGCAAGGATGACCAGGCCAGCCAGCCCGGCGGCCACACGCACCAGCGGGTGACGCGGCTTGCGCGGGGCAAACAGGTGGTGGAGGTTGCCGAATTGGAAGAGGCGTGCAGGCATGGCGGTGGGCTGCCGGGAAGGAAACAGGCCCGCAGTATCGTTGCGGTTTCATGTCATTGAGTGAAAACTTCGTTAAACAGTGGTTCGTTTTGCCAAATCCATCACATCCGATGAGGTGCGACATCGTCGTCGTACCGGTCAGAAGTATTGCCCGCAGTGGTGACAAGCGCGCGCGAGTGGCCGCTATCGCATGGCGTCTGAGCGATGCAGGCGCATGCCACAATCGCAGTCCGTTCTAGAACAGCAGACCGCATGTCTTCGTCATCGTCCACCACGCTCGCCGAACTGGCGCAGATTCCCGATGCCGGATTTCTGGAAGTCGAAGCGGTGTGGGACGGCGGCCCGGAGTCGCTGGTGCTGTATCGCGATGGTGCGCAGGTGCGCGCCTGGTTGAACGTCTGCCCGCACGCTGGCCGTCGGCTGGACTGGGCGCCCGGCCAGTTCCTCAAGACCAAGGAAGGCCATCTGGTGTGCGCAGCGCATGGCGCAGCGTTCGAGCTGGGTGGCGGCGAATGCATCAGCGGCCCGTGCCGCGGTCAATCGCTGCTGGCGGTGCCGGTGCGTGTCGAAGGTGATCAGGTGGTCCTTGGCTAGGTTGCTGGTCCGGGGCGTGGTCGCCATCGTCCGCGCACATTCGCAGCGATCGCTATCGCCGACCAACACGCCGGCTCACCGCGCTGCCCACCAGAACATCAGGTTGATCATCGACACCATCACCACGATATAGATCAGCGACAGCGGTGCGCCCACGCGCCACAGCTCGCGCGGCTGATAGTTGGCCGGGCCGGCCACCATCGAAATCACGGGGTTGGAGGCAGTCATCAGATTGTTGGACGCCGACAACGCCACGATCAGCGCGAACGCGGTGGGGTTGCCGTTGGCTGCCAGCGCCAGGTTGACCGCGATCGGCACCATCACGATGGTGGCGCCGACATGGCTGATCACCAGCGAAAACGCGGTGGTCAGCAGCGCCAGGCTGATTTCCAGCGCCCAGACCGGGATGCCTTCGGGCAGGCGGTCGATGGTGTGGCCGGCTACCCAGGCCGCGGTGCCGCTGCTGTCCATCGCCCAGCCCAGCGGAATCAGGCCGGCCATCATGAAGATGGTCTTCCAGTTGATCGAGGCATAGGCCTCGTCCATGCGCAGCACGCCGCTGACCAGCATGCAGGCCACGCCGGTCATCAAGGTCAGCGCCACCGGCAGGCGCGAGGTCAGTGCGATCAGGATGGTGAAGGCGAAGATCGCCATGGCGATCTTGAACTTGTGCGGGCGCTGCTCGCCCTTGGGAAAGTCGGTCACCGGCACGAAATCGCGGCTTTCCGCCGCCTGCGCCAGGTCCTGCCAGATGCTGTGGAACACCAGCATGTCGCCGCCGCGCAGCGGCACGTTACGCACGTCCTCGCGGATCACCTGCTTGTCGCGGTTGATCGCCAGCAGGCTGATGCCGCTCTGCTTGCGCAGGCGCAATTCGGCGGCGGTCTTGCCGATCAGCCGCGAGTTGGGCGGAATCAATGCTTCGGAAATGCCGGCCAGGCTGGGATTGAACAGGTCGCCCAGGTTGCGCAGGCGCGAGGACATGCGCAGGAACTGGTTCTGCGCAAAGTCGGTCACTTCCTGGCGCGGCCCCATCGCGCCGAGCACGCTGCCGACCCAGATGCGCATGTCGGCCGGCGGCGCCAGGCGGGTGTCGTTGCCGGTCTTCAGGGCCAGCAACAACGGCGCGTCGTGCAGCGCTTCGGCCTCGCCCAGGGTCATGCCCACCAACGGGCTTTCGGCGCTGACGGTGAGCTCGAACACGTCGCCGTCGATGCCGTAGGTCTTGGCGAAGTAGCTTTCGGTGCGCGAGGGCGTGACGCCTTCGTTGATCAGGCGTTCTTCTTCGATCAGCTTGCGGTCGCCGTAGAAACGGAAGTACAGCAGTGCGGCGATCAGCAAGGCCACGCCGATCGGCAGCGGTGCGAACATCGTCAACGGCTCGATGCTGGCCATGCCCGAGGGCAGGTTGTTGTTGGCCGATACCAATAGGTCGTTGAGCAGGATCAGCGGCGAATTGCCCACCATGGTCAGCGCGCCGCCCATCACGATGGCTGCGGCGATCGGCAGCAGCATGCGTTGCAGGGTCAGCCCGGTGCGCGCGGCCAGCCGCGAGGCGACCGGCAGGTACAAGGCCATCACCGACGGGTTCTGCATGAAGGACGAGTTCAGGCCGGAGATGGCCAGCGTCATCATCATCAGGCGTTGTTCGCTGCCGTGCGAGCGCCGCAGCAACCAGGTCGCCAGGCGATTCAACGCACCGGTGCGCTCCAGCCCCGCACCGAGAATGGTAGTGGCGATGATGCTCATCACCGCGTTACCGGAAAAACCACCGAACAGTTCTTCCGGCGCCACCAGCCCGGTGACGCCCAGCACCACCAGCACGATCAAGGCCACCACGTCGGCGCGGATGCGCTCGAACAAAAACATCGCCATCGTGAAACCGACCAGCCCGAGGACGAGCTTCATATCGTTGGTCAGTGTCAGCGCGGTGTCCATCGGGTGCCGGGGCCGGGAATGGGGAGTCGGGAATGGAGAATGGTGAAAGCGGGATAGGCCGATGCAAGGCGACGCTATCCGGATGCCGCAGGCAGTTGCCCTTGCGATTCCCGATTCCCGATTCCCGATTCCCGGTCGTACAGCAGATCCCACACGCCGTGGCCGAGCTTCTGGCCGCGGGTTTCGAAGTGGGTCTGCGGGCGCCAGGCGGGGCGTTCGACGTGGCCGCGCGGGCCTGCGCGATTGACCAGGCCCGGGGTGGCGTCGAGCACGTCCCACATCTGTTCGGCGTAATCGGCCCAGTCGGTGGCCGCATGCAGGCGGCCACCATCGCGCAGCTTGCGCACCACCAGCTGCGCGAACGCCGGCTGGATCAGGCGGCGCTTGTTGTGGCGCTTCTTATGCCACGGATCGGGGAAGTAGATGCGCACCTCGTCAAGCGCGCCATCGGCGATCTCGTGTTCGAGCACTTCCACCGCATCGTGGTGATACAGGCGCACATGCGTGCTGCCATCATCGTCCAGCGCATTGAGCAGGCGACCGACGCCGGGCGCATGCACCTCGATGCCGATGTAGTCGCGGCTGGGGTCCTGCTGCGCGGCAAAGCGCAATGCCGCGCCATTGCCAAACCCGATCTCCAGCACCTTGGGTGCGGGGCGGCCGAAGGCCGCATCGAGATCGCGCGGCGCACCGCTGTAGTCCAGGCCGAAGCGCGGCCACAGCTCGTCGAACGCGCGCTGCTGCGCCGGGGTAAAGCGGCCCTGGCGCAGCACGAAGCTGCGCACCTGCCGGCGGCCCTCTTCGATGGTGAAGGGCTTGGGCGGCATCTTGGCGCCGTCGCTGGTGAAAGGATCAGTCATGAGGAAGTCACATCAAAAAACAAAAGCCCCTCTGCCTTGGGGAGAGGGGTTGGGGTGAGGGTACGGCGTGAGGGAGCACGTGCAGCAACGCGCGATCCAGCAACGGCTACATCCGGCGCGTCACACGGCCAAGTAGTGCGCATCGAGTGCAATGTCAACGCAGCCCACCCACTCATCCAATCACGCCATCCACCGGACTCGACGCCGAGGCATACCGCTTGCGCGGAATCCGCCCGGCCAGGAAGGCTTCGCGTCCGGCCTCGATCGCCTTGCGCATCGCGCTCGCCATCAGGATCGGATCGCGTGCACCGGCGATCGCGGTATTCATCAGCACGCCGTCGCAGCCCAGCTCCATCGCGATCGCCGCGTCCGATGCCGTGCCCACGCCGGCATCGACAATGATCGGCACCTTGGCGTTTTCGATGATTTCCAGCAGGTTGTACTTGTTCTGGATGCCCAGCCCGGAGCCGATCGGCGCGGCCAGCGGCATCACCGCCACGCAGCCGATCTCTTCCAGGCGCTTGGCCAGGATCGGATCGTCGGAGGTGTAGACCATGACGTCGAAGCCATCGGCGACCAACTGCTCGGCAGCCTTGAGCGTCTGCACCACGTCCGGATACAGCGTGCGCTCGTCGCCGAGCACCTCCAGCTTGGTCAGGTTGTGGCCGTCCAGCAGCTCGCGCGCCAGCCGGCAGGTGCGCACCGCGTCTTCGGCGGTGTAGCAGCCGGCGGTGTTGGGCAGCAGCGTGTAGCGATCCGGCGGCAGCACATCGAGCAGGCTGGGCGCGTTGGGGTCCTGGCCGATGTTCACCCGGCGGATCGCCACGGTGACGATCTGCGCGGCGGCCGCTTCGGTGGCCAGGCGGGTTTCATCCAGGTCCTTGAACTTGCCGGTGCCGGTCAGCAGGCGCGAACGGTAGGGCTTGCCGGCGATGATCAGCGCATCAGAGGGGGCGGTATTGGTCATCGGGCAATTATCACCGATCGCGCGCAGCTGCGCCGGCCTGCGCGCCGCATCAACCGCCGCCCAGCGCGTGCACGATCTCCACCACATCGCCGGCACGCAACCGGTGCGTGGCATGCCGCCCGCGCGACACGATTTCGCCATTGATCTCCACCGCCACGCGCCGCTGTGCAAGACCTTCCTGCTCCAGCAGGGTGGCCAGCAGCAGATCGTCGGGAATGTCGCGCGGGGTGCCGTTGAGTTGAATGTTCATGTCATCATTGTGGCATCGCGTGCCGTCAGGGCGCGCGTTTTTGCGTTATGCGGCAATGCAGCGTGAGCGCGGGCGGCGAGGGTGAAACCATGTGCCATTCGCCGGCGTACGTCAGCAGGTCCGGTCCAGTTCCACACTACCTTGAACAGGCACTCCCATGGCTTCAACTCTTCGCCCGATCCGTTCCCTGATGGCCGTGGCCATCGCCATTGCGGCCACCCCGGCCATGGCCGCGTCTGCCTTCGACCAGACCGTGTTCTTCGGTGACAGCCTCACCGACAGCGGCTACTACAACCCGTTGCTGCCGGCCGCCTCGCGCGCCGTCACCGGCAAGTTCACCACCAACCCGGGTTGGGTCTGGGCCGAATACGTCGCCGACCATTACGGCACCAATGCCGCGCCCAACGGCAACGGCCAGACCGGCGACAACTACGCTGCCGGCGGCGCACGCATCCAGGCCAGTTCGACCAGCGTGCTCGGCGCCGCGCCCTCGGTGACCAGCCAGATCAACACCTACCTGAGCGCCAACGGCGGCCAGGCCAATCCGAACGCGCTCTACACCGTGTGGGGCGGCGCCAACGACCTGCTCGCCGCTGCAGCCGCGCCGGTCCAGGCGCAGGCCATCATCGGCAACGCGGTCACCGCGCAGGTCGGTGCGGTCGGCGCCTTGCAGGCCGCCGGCGCGCGCTATGTGATGGTGCCGACCATTCCGGACGTGGGCATCACCCCGCGCTTCCGCGCCGGCGGTGCCGCCGCGATGGCGCAGGGCACTGCTGCGGCAACCGCCTACAACACCGCACTGTTCAATGGCCTGCGTTCGGCCGGCCTGCGCGTGATCCCGGTCGACACCTTCCACATCCTGCAGGAAGTGGTTGCCGATCCGGGCACCTACGGTTTCAGCAACGTCACCAGCACCGCCTGCAACCCGGCCGTGCCGCTGCCGGCCTGCAACCCGACCAGCCTGGTCGCTGCCAACGCGCCCAACACCTATGTGTTCGCCGACGGCATCCACCCGAGCACCGCCACCCACCAGATCCTGGGCCAGTACGCCATCTCGCTGCTGGAAGCGCCGCGTCTGCAGCAGGTGCTGACGCATTCGGCGCAGGCCATCGGCCGCGCGCGCGCCGACCAGGTGGCCTGGCATCTGGACGGCAAGCCGGACGCCGACGGCCTGCGTTGGTGGGGCAGTGTGCGTGGCGACATGCAGCGCTACGATCACGCCGATCTGTACGACGGCATGGCCCCGGCCGGCCTGTTCGGTGTGGACTGGACTGCGGGCGACCTGGTGTTCGGCGGCTTTGCCGGCTTCGGCAGCATGGACGCCGACTTCGGCAACCGTAACGGCAGCTTCAAGCAGGACGACACCACGCTGGGCGGCTTCTTCGGCTGGTACACCGGCCCGGTCTGGGTCAACGCGCAGGTCAGCTACAGCTGGCTGAGCTACGACGTCGACCGCGAAGTGCAGCTGGGGCCGGCCACCCGCGTGCACAGCGGCTCGCCGGATGGCAGCAACCTCACCGCCGCGGTCAACGCCGGCTATTCGCTGGGCGAAGGCAACGTCAAGTACGGCCCGGTGGTCGGCCTGACCTGGCAGAAGCTCAAGCTCGACGGCTACACCGAGAGCAACGAAAGCTCCACCGCATTGGGCTATGCCGATCAGGACATCGACTCGATGGTCGGCCGCATCGGCTTCCAGGTGCGCCTGGACGGTGCAATGGTCAAGCCGTACCTGCAGGCAACCTACGACCACGAGTTCAAGGACGGCACCGAAGCCAGCGCCTGGCTGCAGTCGATGCCGGAAGTGGGTATGTACACCGTCCCGGGCCAGAACTTCGATCGCAACTACGCCACCGTCGTTCTGGGCGCCCGCACCGGCCTGTGGGGTCTGCAGAGCAACATCGGCCTGAGCACCACCACCGCCCAGCGCAGCGCCCGCGACGCGACACTGTTCGTGAATTTCAGCGGCAACTTCTGATCCAAGCACCACACGCGTTGCAAACGAGGGCCGGGCAACCGGCCCTCGTCACATCTGTGCATTGCGCCCGGCCCCCGCACCCGCCTAAACTCTCGCAACGCCGCGCGGGCGTAGCTCAATGGTAGAGCTGTAGCTTCCCAAGCTACTGACGTGGGTTCGATTCCCATCGCCCGCTCCAGAGCTTCTACTCAGTCCGTAACTACTTGATTTAGTTGGATATTCAGACCGATTGATGATTCCGAGCGATGCCCCTTGAGGTATCAATCGAGGTATCAATCTTGCCCAAGCCTCTGATGATGTCGCGCTCAGCCGGCCTACATGCGCGCTTCTTTGTTCCCACTGATCTTCGAGCCCTGGTTGGCTCGCGTTACCTTGTCCGATCGCTGGAAAACCGTCGTGGGGACCACGCCAGGCTGGCGGCGGCCACGATGGGGATGGCACTATCGATGGCATTCGATGCCATGCGGAAAGGGATGACCGTGGATCTGGAAGAACTGCTGGAAAAGGTTCGCAGTGGGGACATCAAAGAGCTGACCCTGAAAGATGTGACGCTGCCCGACGGCACGCGCATCGCTCAGGCGCAGCTGGACAACCCCGCCGATGCCGGGATCTTCGGAGACCTCATGGTGCGGTCGCGGCAGACGGAGCCCACTGAGGTCATGGCAGCGAGGGTGGCCAAGCGTCGGCAACAGTTGCGCGAGGGCAGTCAACGCATATCCGGCGGCGGCGATGCACCCAAGGCGCTGATGCTGTCCAAGGCGATGGCCGATCATTTGAGGGACCTGGCCGGGGCCCGTCTGCATCAGAAGACCGTGTTGGAAAGCCGTCACACCCTGCGCCTGTTTGCCGGGATCCTTGGCAAGGACGTGCCCGTGGCCTCGCTGACCCAGGATCACGTGCGGGCCTTCTTTGAGGGCGTGCGCTACTGGCCGTCGAATGCGACCAAGCGGCCGGCCTACCGAGACCTGTCGGTGCCCGAGGTCATCAAGCTGGCGAAGAAGAACGAGGAACCAGAGCCGGCGGCGTGGACCATGGCGAAGCACCGGCAACGGTTGAGCGTCTTCCTGGTGTCGCTGGTTGAGGGAAAGCATCTCGCAGTGAACCCGCTGGCAGGCATCCGGGCGATCTCTACGCCGGATTCGGAAGACACGGGCTCGCCGTTTACCGATGCCGAGTTGAAGGCCATCTTTGACCCGGTGGAGTTTCCGAAGTGGGCGTCGAAATACCCGCATCGGTGGTTCGGACCGATCTTGGGACTTTACTCGGGAGCTCGCGTCAACGAGATCGCGCAGCTCCGGCTGGAGGACATCGACACCATCGACGGCGTGCCCGGCTTCTTCGTCCGGAAGATCGGGAAGAAGCAGAGCATCAAGAACAAGCACAGCCGGCGGTTCATCCCGCTGGCTCAGCCGGTCATTGAGGCCGGGTTCCTTACCTACGTGGAAGAGGCGAGGCAAGCTGGGGTCGAGCGGTTGTTCCCGGACCTGCCCAACTCGACAGGGCTGGGCTACGGACGGCAGCTGAGCCGTCAGTTCTCCGTTTACATCAAGCGGCAAGGGGTGGCGGAGAAGGGGCAGGGGTTCCACGGGTTCCGCCACACGATTGCTTCAAAGCTGGATGAGGCGGGTGTGTCGGCGTCTGCTATCGGAGCGCTTACCGGGCATGGCACAGGGCAGACCGTGCTGGAGAAGTTCTACATTGATCGGCGGAGCCTGCCGGACCGGGTGGCAACGCTGGCGAAGTTGAGCGAGCTTGCGGTGTTGCCTGTCTACGAGCCAAGTCAGTTCGGAAAGAATCTGAACCAGAAAATGGGATGACGAAAGCGGGAATCTGATCTACCTAACCTAACCCTTTGCTTCTATGACGGATCGCGAATCGGCTGTGTCCTTTGTTTAATGTTTTTTCGTTCTAGCGTCGGACGCGCGTTTGAGGTTAATCTAAAGTTGCCGAGTGCATGCTAGTCAGATTTCCGACGGTGGCGAACTAGGCAGAGACAGGGAGGGGTATTCGCATTACTTTTGATAAAGACTAGGCTGGAGGCCAAAATGACGGAGACTCAACGGGAAAAAGCTGTCCTCCTCGCAATGAAAGCTTCGGGATTGGAAGGCACGGTAGTTGTTAGTGTTTCAGAAGGGGAGCGGCTTCAACTGCATGAAGGAGCCGAGGCGGACCCTGAGGCTTTACGCTCTAAATACGACCTCATCACCGATGATGCACGAGTGAAGTATCTGGTTAAAAAAAAAGACAAATGATCTACTAAAGGTGGCAAAGACTGCTTTTTTTTCGCCGAACACTAGCGTTCAGGTCGTGGAGATTGCAACCTTTGAGGGGGATTTTGTGATTCCTATCGCCGTAACATTCTCAGTGGAGTATCAAGGAGGCGGTTTGGTCTTCTTGACCACTCCAAGCAGGACCATTGCGGTAGCGAACGCAGTTGCAGAAGAAAGACAGGAACTCATCGAGAAACAGGAGGTCTCTCGATCCGCTTCAAAGAAGCAGAAGTTGAAAAGGTGACGACATTCCCAGTCCTTGGGAAGCTAAACCTTCCAAGGACCTCCGGGACCATGCCGATTTCCTGGTCTTGCCACCGCATCGATCTATCAGGCGACTTCTCTGCGGATTTTTCTTGCCACTGCCCAATGCATAGCTGGGTTGCCTTGTCTGCCTCTTCTTTCGCTTGTTCGGGCGGAAGGCGACTCAGTAGAGATATAAATGCTTGGTTCCAGAATGACTCTATATTCATGGCTAGTGGTCTTGGCTTATCATTACTTCTTATAGCTTGATATTCAGGAGTGTCAAGTCCTTGAATTCAAGCGTCTCAAGATAAATGATCATAAAAAAGAGGCTGCGATCACGTCAGCCTCTTCTCATATCTTCTTGTTAGTTCTATCGGATCAGTTGCGCGCATACCATGAGTAAGAGCATTGGAATCCCACTCAGCATGGCGAAGGCTGCGGATGCGCCCATCAGAGTCTGCAGCGTCATGACCCAACACTGCCATCAAGCGAACTCCCTTGTGTCCCGAGCCTAGCGACACGAGCATCGGCCGGGTAAAGGCGTTCCACCTTCCGTGTTCTCCGTCGGGCCATCGGCGGCCCGACGATGAAGCCTAACGGCCTGGGAGGAGCAGGATGCTTAGAAAAACTCACCGGGTCAGCTGCACCCAAAGCACCACCAGCACCATGGGGAGTCCGCTAAGCGCTGACGCGACCCAGAAAGCTCCCATCACTGTCAGTGGCGTCATGACCCACAACTGGGCAGCGGTAAACCCGCGGTCGCGCCGCATAGGCCTCCTGCGGGTGGAGCCGCTCGGCTTTGCGAAGACCCCATCTAGCCATCAGCGGCCCGACGATGAAGCCATAAGGACCCCCAGAAGAGATGCTCAGCGAGAACGCAAGAGAAGAACCGTTTCGAAGGTCGTGGGCACTTTATGTTGCCGCTCAGAATAGCTATGAGCTAAAAGTGCTTCCGAAAGAGTGAGATTGATGGCTGTCAGCGATAGCTCCGTGGCGATTGTTTAAGCTTCATCTACTCAGCCGGCTGGGGAGGCAATTGAAAAAGGCTACCCTGACGTGGCATGGCCTCATCCTGGGTTCCAAGCGCGATTCGCGGACCGGCTTTCATGCTTCCGAGTCAGCTCGGCAAGGTGCGCTTGAATCCGACTATTCGTGTTCGTGAAAGAGTTGCACCGGACGAACTCTATGTCTTCCCAAAAGCCTACTACTGCCGAAATCATTTGGTCTAGAACGCTTCTTGGCAGCGTGATGTTCTCGAACAGATGGTGGGGCAAGGCGTCTTTGCGGACGCAAAGTTGACCTCCAGCGACCTTCAAGACAGTTCCTGGAGGCAGCCAGTGAGGCCAGAGCGAAGGGCATAGCTCGTGAAGCTCCTCGGCCGATGGGCCGTCCCCATGTCTCAAGACGTTGCCAAACAGCCGCAGCACACGCAGATCCGTTTGATCGCCGAACGATTGAATTGGGTTGTCAAACAGGCCTTGAAACAACGCGGGCACTCCCCTGCTGCCCTTAGACCAGTCGGCTACTTTGATTTTGTTCTGGTCATCAGCAGTCCACTTCTTGCGTCTTGCCATAGCGATCATAAGGCCGCGAAGGCTTCGCTCATGCATGGACTGCGTAGTAAGCAAGAAACCCTCTACCGTGTTGTGAAGTAGATCTGCGTAGACATCCGCTCCGAATGTGCTTTCCGCAATGTCGCCGCTTTCCTCCATCTGCTCGATCCGTCTCTCTAAGGTATTGAGTGAAGGAACCACCACCTCGTCCCGAAACATGGCGAAGGCGTGAAGATCCAAGCCTGCGTAGACAGCGACACTATGGTCAGGCCAATGGATTTGGGCCAACGATGGGGTGGCAGAATTCATCGGTTTGCGTCCGTTCGAAGTGTCCCCATTTTCGCTCTACCGCTGAGGTATTCAAAGGTGCGGCGGGCTCCTTACTCTACCTTGCCCAGGCGACCCTGAGGCCACGTGGCACCTGTTGCTGATGTGTAAGGGCGGCATCTTCGGTTGCAGCAAAGGTCGTTCAAGTCGAGGGTTGAACCGCCTACCTCCTATCCAACAACTCTGCGATTAGCTGATCTCGAACCTTGGGTTGAAGATTCGTCAGTGTCGCTAGGACCTTCGCCAGTTGGTCCTGCTGTCGATCGCTTTGCTCTCCCAACGCCAAGATCGCGTCGGCCATGCCAGGGGTGCTAGCCAGCAAGAAAGCAGGTGGCACTTCCAGCGCTTTTGCCATCTCGAACAAAGCCTCGAGGCTGATAGACATGGCTCCGGATTCATATCTGGATATCCGCGCTGACGCTGTGTCTTTGTCCAGGCCCATTCGCATCCCTACCTCGCGCTGACTCAGGCCCCGTCGTTCGCGGGCTTGACGCAGGCGCGCGGCCACGATCTCCCGAGGGGCGGGAGTGGCGGGCTTCACAGGCTGAATCGATGCAGTGCAGGCATGGAAAGAGCATGACGGAAGCCTTACGCCACGGGTAGACTCTACGTGACACGTAAGTTCGTCGCAACCCGACGCAAGGAGCAGGGCATGAAAAAGCAGTGGGCAGCGGCCATAGGCGCGTTCGCGATGGCCGCAAGCATGGCGGTGCAAGCGCAGGACAGGGGAAATCTTCTTCAGCAGATTGGGCGGGCCATCACCGGGGCTCCGCAGGTATCAAGGGACAGGGCCAAGAGCCCGTATCTCGATCCGCAAGGAACCTACTGGGACCTCGACCAGGACGAACTGGCAGGCGCGCAACACATCCGCGCTGGGTTGGCGTCCACGGCCTCGGCGGGCTACCACACCTGCGATGCGAGGCTGATTGCGTCGACGCGGTCTAGCTACCGATTGAGCAAGACAGAGCGCGAGCAGTGTTTGTATGGCGAGTGGCTGATCGATACGAAGCGGAACGGGCCTAATGGCATCACCGCTCAGGAGCCGGAAGCCATTGAGCGCAAGTATGGCGCGACCTTCGATGCAAGGGCGCAGCGCTTCCGTAGCATCCAGCGTTTTGCCGTTCGCCCCAACATCGTGGACCAACCGTCCTATGACCGGCGACGCGGCATCTTGGACATCTACGTGCCGATTCCTTGGATCACCGGATTCC
Organism: Xanthomonas arboricola pv. juglandis; assembly: GCF_001013475.1. GTDB lineage: Bacteria > Pseudomonadota > Gammaproteobacteria > Xanthomonadales > Xanthomonadaceae > Xanthomonas > Xanthomonas arboricola. The sequence goes on from NZ_JZEF01000003.1 coordinate 262,704, forward strand.
AGGTAGAGGGCATCGCGGGCGAGGGGTTTGCCCCGACCAGTGCTCGCAGTGAGCGATCTGTTTGGACACCCCAGCATGCCGGGCATTTTCATCTTCCAATCCGTATGAGCGAAAGCGAGGCAGCCGGATTGTTCAAGCAGGGCAGGGACGCCAGGGACGATCTGGTGGTCTTCACCGTCAAGCGGGTCTGGTTGGAGAACGGAGGCCCGCGCGCCGAGGTGGACGTTGAACGCGTCCAGGTGGGTTACCGAAACGAAGTCATCGGCGTGGACCTGACCAAACAGAAGAACGGAGAGTCGTGATGCGGACCATTCAACGTGTTTTGATTCCGGCGTGCTTCTTGGTGTTGGGCTTGTCGGCCTGTGGTGCAAAGCATGCGCCGAGCACGGAGGACGCTGTCAAAGCAGTAGAGCGATTCTTTACTGAGAAGGGGAGGCAGGCAACGCTTCAGCGGACTTGGCGGTTCGAAGTCAAGGAAGCGAGCGGGCTGGAGATCGCCTGCACAAAACTGCCCAACGGTGATCAGGAGTGTCGGATCTCCGGGAGCGTCGATGGACTGGGCTTCATTGGCGATCAGCCTACGACGCCGAAGGCCAAGGAAATGCGCTTAAAGATGACGATGAAGTTCCGGCCGGCCGGCGAAGGTTGGGAACTGGTCGACGTGACCGATGACGGAACATCTGCGGGCTAACCCTCGACCAACCATTTGCCATGCGGTTGCCGTGACGCCGTTTGGTCTTGCTCCTAACAGAGGAAAAGAAATGAACCACCAAGCGAACTACCAGCGGCTTTATGCACCAACCGGGCCGGCTGCCATGATCCTGCCCTGCGTCATCCTCGGGCCCTTGGGTATGCTGTTGTTTGGAGCAGGTCTCGACGCTGTCTTCAAGACCCAGCAGCTGATGGGCTTGGTCTACTGTGTAGGTGGGCTGCTGATCGCCGGCTTCCTGGCGTTCTGCCTGATGTTGCACATCCGCGCCCAGCAGGTCTGGGCTTGGCATGTCAGGACCGGTCGCATTCCCTACTTTCGCAAAGGCGAATTCCTGAAGGGGGCGCTCGTGGGCGGCGGGTTGGGGCTTGCAGCGGTCTTCGGTTGCGCGGTGCTTGGCTGGAAGTTCGCGGAACACCCTGTCTATGGTGAGCTCGCTACTGCTGCCTTTTACCTCGCGTTCTTGTGGGGCAGCGCGGTCGTGGTAGCTCCAGCGCTCATCGTTGGCTGGGCGAGGCGGGCATGGGATCGAACGGCAGTCCCGTCAAAGTAGCCTTGTTCAGGATCCAAGGCTGTGCGGTGCGCCCGTCCAGGTGAGCAGCTCACAGCGCAGATCCTCGTCATCCATTCCATGTCGTGTTAAGCATCGATACGCTACACCTTCAGGCGCTTCCTCGCATCTACCCGATACCACGGCTCTATCTCTCGAGCATCCATGGAAATAGCTACGACTTTCAGCGGACTCGAGCGCGTGACCTGCCAAACCGTCCGCCGTAAGCCGCTGTGAATGTGCCAGTAGTCCGTGCCAGACGCCGATGGCTCAAGGATGAAAAACATGCTTTGCGGCCGTGTTTGTGTCGATTTGAAAAGATCGGCACAGCAGAGGAGCACATAAGGTAGGTAGCCAGGAACGAAGTTCTTGAAACTCCAAATATCGTATTTGTTCGCGAGATCCAGTAACGGCAAGAACTCTTTCAAAGTCAACCCTGGGCACAGATGTCGGCTCCGCTCGTAAATACTTTCAAGATTATCCAGCGCATAGAGCTTCAAGCGCTTCGCATCCTCTGCGCTGCCACGGGGGGTTCGGTTAAAAATATCGAACGGCTTGGCATTCTTGGCAGTGGAAGGGCAGTTGGCCCATCTCTCGTGTGCGAAATGAGTTTCCACCTCGGTAGAAAGCTCGCCCTTCGGCTTGACGATGCCTCCGCAGACTGGGCAAACAGCGGTATCGTCGGAATGGTTTAGTAGCCATTCGCCAATGTCGATGAGAGGCCCATTTAAAGCTCCACTCTCAAGTGCGCTCTTCATTCTTTCTTCCGTGGACGATAGGCTGAGGCTAATCGTATCAAGAAGCATGAAGTGTCGCGAGCGCTTAAGTGCTACTTGATTGGCAGCACTCCGCAGTCAAGAAGTTGTTTATACCAATCAGTAAGCCCATCAGTATCGAAGAACTCCGGATCTGAAGACGAGCCAAGTGATTCGGGTGGGAAGACAATCCAGCATCCCTGTCTGGAAGGGCGCTCGTCCGGCTCTATGGAGAAGCCAGCCTCCTGTAGCTTGATGATTGTGTTGTTCATCACATGCTTTTACTACTGATCCGCGGTTTGATACGCCCAGGGTTTCCTAGACATCTCATGGCCATGGAAAATGGTCGATTCGGAGGTGTCTATGAGCAGCAAGCGGTATACGGATGAGTTCAAGATCGAGGCGGTCCGGCAAGTGACTGATCGTGGGTTCAAGGTGGCAGAAGTCGCCGAGCGGCTGGGTGTCACCACGCACAGCCTGTACGCCTGGCTGCGCACGTTCGGCAAGCCTGGCGTAGTGCAGCGCGCCGAGGTGGACCAGAGCGCCGAGGTTCGGCGGCTAAAGGCAGAGTTGCGTCGAGTGACCGAGGAGCGCGACATCCTAAAAAAGGCCGCCGCGTACTTTGCCAAGGGGTAAAGGCAAAGTACGCCTTCATGCAAGCCCACTGCGGGGAATTCAGGGTGTGTGTGATGTGCCGGGTGTTGCGGGTCAACCGGGCGGGTTATTACGCCTGGTTACGCTCGCCCGACAGTGAGCGCGCCAAGGAAGATGATCGCTTGCTTGGACTAATCAAGCACCACTGGCTGGCCAGCGGCAGTGTTTATGGGCATCGCAAGATCACCACGGATCTGCGCGATCTAGGTGAGCGTTGTAGTCGCCATCGGGTGCATCGGCTGATGCGCACCGAGGGACTGCGTGCCCAGGTGGGCTATGGTCGCAAACCGCGCTTCCATGGAGGGATGCAGTGCAAGGCGGCTGCCAACCTGCTTGACCGACAGTTCGACGTGACGGAGCCGGACACGGCCTGGGCGAGTGATTTCACCTTCATCCGCACGCATGAAGGCTGGATGTATTTGGCTGTTGTGATCGATCTGTTTTCCAGGCAGGTCGTCGGCTGGGCGATGCGCGATCGGGCCGACACCGAGTTGGTCGTGCAGGCCTTGTTGTCTGCGGTGTGGCGGCGCAAACCCAACGCTGGTTGCTTGGTTCATTCGGACCAAGGGTCTGTCTACACCAGCGATGACTGGCGCAGTTTCCTGGCGTCCCATGGCTTGGTGTGCAGCATGAGTCGGCGTGGCAACTGCCACGACAACGCACCCGTGGAGAGCTTCTTCGGCCTGCTCAAACGCGAGCGGATCAGGCGGCGGACCTATCCCACCAAGGACGCCGCTCGCGCCGAGGTATTCGACTACATCGAGATGTTCTACAACCCCAACCGCCGCCACGGTTCAACTGGCGACTTGTCCCCTGTAGAGTTTGAACGGCGCTACGCGCAACGAGGGTCTGACCCACCCCCTGAAAACTGAGCCACGGTAAAGTAGAGACTTCGGCAGCATGGGCCCCCGTAGCAACGAGGATTCAAGCGATGAAGAAGTCACGATTTACCGAAGAGCAGGTGGCCTACGCGCTCAAGCAGGCCGAGCTGGGGATGGCGGTCGGGGAGATCTGCCGGAAGATGGGCATAGCCGAGGCCACGTTCTACGTGTGGCGCAAGAAATACGGTGGGCTGGGCCCGTCCGAGCTCAAGCGCCTGCGGCTGCTGGAAGAGGAGAATCGCAAGCTCAAGCAACTGGTGGCCGACCTTAGCTTGGACAAGGCGATGCTGCAGGAGGTGGTCACAAAAAAGCTCTGAGGCCTGCCCAGCGACGTTCCTGGGTAGGCAAGCTGCATGAGCGTTTTGGGGTCAGCCTGCGCCGCGCGTTGCAGATGATGTCGATGTCCCAGTCCAGCTACTCCTACAAGGCCAAGGCGCGGGACTGCAGCGCGGTGCGCATGCGAATGCGGGAGATCGCCTTGAGCCGTGTTCATTACGGGTGCGAGCGGGTTTTCGTAATGCTGCGCCGGGAAGGCTGGCGGGACAACCACAAGCGCATCCATCGCATTTACAAGGAGGAAGGCCTGTCTTTAAGGCATTGTCGGCCTCGTCGCAGTCGCAGTGCACGCCGACGGCAACCGATCAAAGTGGCCACTGCGCCCAATACCCTGTGGGGCATGGACTTCGTCAGTGATGCGCTGTTCGATGGCCGTCGCTTCCGGTTGTTGCCGGTACTGGATCACTTCACGCATGAGTGCCTGGCCATCGTCGTAGACCAGTCCTTGCGGGCCGACGATGTGGCCGAGGCAGTGACCCGGTTGGCCGCTCAACGCGGCAAGCCGGAGGCGATCAAGGTGGATAACGGCAGCGAGTTTGCCGGCAAGGTAATGGACCGCTGGGCGTATGAAAACGGCGTGGAGCTGGACTTCTCCCGCAGAGGGACACCGACCGACAACGCGCTGGTGGAAAGCTTCAACGGGCGCCTGCGGCAGGAGTGCCTGAATGAGCACTGGTTCTTGTCACTGGCCGACGCGCGGAGCAAAATCGAAGCGTGGCGGCGCTTCTATAACGAGGAGCGACCCCACAGTGCACTGGCATGGAAAACCCCTGAGGAATTCGCCCGAAATTGCGGGTCCCAAGCGAATTCCCAGGCGCCGTAGAAGGTCGAATTCTCTACTTTCGAATGGCACGGTAATCGGGGGTGGGTCACTTAACCCGGGACTCTAAACCAAGCCGCTACTCAGGGCGGGGGGATGTCGGGTCTTGAGTGTCTACGGAACCCTGGGCGTATCAGTCTTCCAGATTCTTGCCGGCCCACTCCAAGAGCTTTGTGTAGCCGTCCTTGCCGCCTGCCGGGGCGAAGATTCCAGCCTCGTAGGTGGACTGGCGAGCCTTGAGGCCATCCAGATACACGCCAACCAGCTCTTTTGGGAAACCAGCCTTTTCCAGTGACTTGAAGCTCTCTTCGGAGATGGTGCCGGTCTCGGCAAACTCCTGAGTGAACACAGTCTGGTCGAGGCCAGCGGCCTTCAGTGCGTCTGCTGCAGCGGCTTCGTTGGCATCGCCGCCGTTTCCTTCGCCTTCCACTGTCGCGGCTTCTTTGGCCGCCTTCAGCCCAGCATTGCCGGCCGGGTCAGCCGGAGTTGCGGCAGCCGCGTAGGCTGCCTCCAGTTCTTCGACCGTTTTGTATTTGCCGCCATACAGGCGTTCGGTCTGCTGACCTTCGGTTCCGTCAGCGACGACCTGAGCCGGTTGGGTCTCGGTGGTCTGCTCGGTCACTTGGTCGTGCCCAGCGCGTTGTAGTGGGTAGTGCCGTCGCCGAATTCAGTGATCGTCACATCGCCCTTCTTGGTCACGCGCGGATAGGTCTTATCTGCCACGGCGTCAGCCCGTGGTGCTGGTGTGCCTGCCTCGTCGGCGGGGGTTGCGGCTTTTGCCATGGTCATTCCTGGATTGGTGAGCCACCTGTCATCGCTGCGTTCACCAAGTTCGGTGCGGCGCGGACAGCGGCCTCGTTCATTGCGGAGGTCTGGTCGTTTTGCTGGACGGCTTCTGGGTCGAGCACAAGACCCTTTGTGGTGATGTCGGATGCGGCGCCCAGTCGGGACAGCCACTCGCCCCAGTCGATGCGGCGGCCAGCTTCTTGCTCACCCATGACGCCCTTGGCGGTCTCGCCAAAGCGCACGAGCTTCTCGAAGTCGTGGCCGCGGCCTAGGGCTGCGACGCCTACGGTGATGCGTGGTTTGATGAGGCCTTCCGGCAGCTCCGGGATTGCCCCGTTCTGCTGCAGTCGGAAGAGGATGCGACGGATGAGTGGAACCATCAGCTCGGGGCCGAGCACCGAGTAGAGGCCGGCGCGGTTATCCTCAAGCACACGGGCGAGATACTGGATTTCCTCTCGGGTCACCCGGTCGCCGCTGCGCTGGATGGCAGTTCCGACGCCGAAGACCAGCTCCAGGTTGCGGGCGGTGGTGTCGGCTTCGCTCTTGACGAAGGAGAGATCCTGGAACTTGTCCAGGGTCAAGGAGGAAATGTCGTTCTTGTCGCCGCGGATGACGGCGCCCGACTCAGCCTTGGTCAGCTGGTCCGGCTTCATCGCCGAGGTCGGCTTGAGCAACCAAAGGATTTTCGCGGCAGCTGCAGCCCCCTTCCGAAGCGCCTTTCGGAGCGCCTCAAGAGTCTCGAACTCACCTCGGTAGTCTTCGATCAGGCCGCGACCATAGTCTTCACTAGTGGGCCGAGGGATCGATACTGGAATCCAAGGGGGAGCATCGATTGGGTAGCTGCCTTCGGTCCCGGCGATGATGACGCCTTCGACCTCCTGATAGCACAGCCAGTTCTCGTTGTTCTCGTCGCGGTATACGCGGGTGTAAAGCTCAGCGTCTTCGGCCAGCTTCTTCAACCGCTCGGTCTCGGAGACCTTGGCGAGTATCGATTCACGAGCCTCGGCTGGGAGCATCTGAATGGCGATCATGTCGAGGGTGACAATCTCCAGTACGTTGCCCAGGCCGTCGCGGTCAGCGATGTAGGAGGTCAACGGGTAGAGCTTGCCCGGCCCTTGGTCTGGCACGTACAGCAGCCAGTTGCCAGTTGCGGCGGAGTGCTTGAAGCCTTCGGCTAGGACCGAACGCAGCTGCGCACCCGCTTCGATTTCATCCATGACGGCACGTTCGATTTCCGAAAGCGCCGTCTCAAGTTCTCCCTTCTGGATGCCTGCTTCCTGCATGAGCTTGTCCGATTCGGACAAGTCGGGCTTCAGGGTGAAGGGGGTGATGTTGGGAGGCAAAACTGCAAGTAAAAGTGCATTGGCGATTGCGTTGGCGCAGCGCGCGCCCGTGCCTTGTACGGGAGTGATGAAAGTCTGTGACTTTTGCTTCGGGTCAACGAACAGTGATGGGATGGTGACCTTGGTACACGCTTTGGCGCGGGTCTCGGCACTGTTTCGGTTGGGCTTCAGCTCGTCGTAGCGTTCCTTGGCGGATACGAGGGTCTTGCCGGCGTCAGCCACGCGGAATGGTCAATCCTTGGTAGAGCGGAGAGTTCATGTCGCTGCGTAGACCGGATTTCCTGCGGGCCTGCGCCGATTGGGACTGGCCGGAGCCGTCACGTGCGGTGACAAGAATGTCTGGTGTTTCCGTCTTCGGAGTCTTGGGTTTGGAGCTGCACATCAGCGGCGTCCTCCTCGGGACTCTTCGCGTTCCTGCTCGCGCGCGGCCAGGAGTCGAAGTACCAGGCGGCGCTCCCCGGACTTGAGGAGGAATTCCTCTCGGTCCTGCTCGGGGTCGTAGATAACCTCGGGGTAGATGCGGGCCAGCTCGTCGATCAGCTCGTCGGCGGTCAGGGGAATATTCATGATTCTTTAGGTGAACTTAGAGTGGATCTAGAAAGGGGAAAACCGTGGGTTTTCCCTCTAGAGGCCCGACTAATTCGCCAATCCCTGCGCAGCCGCTCGAAGCTGCGCCAACGTCCCGCAATTGACCACGGTGTGGTCCACCAGCCAGGACGGCAGGGGGCGTTCACTTGCATGGTCTGCGACTGAGGCGACGCCCGGTCGATCCACTACGACAACGATGCCGCCCAGCTCTCGCACCAGCATGGCTTCGTTCTCGAAACGCACGTCAGGAATGACGACACCAGCAGCGCCGCCAGCGCGGGCCTCCTCAACGCGACGTGCGGCGACTTTCAGCCAAAGGCTCTCGTCGATCATCTCTCGACCCCATTCGGTGCCGATGGTCTGCATGAGGCGGCGCGGGGAAGTGCCGCCCAGCCAGTCCAGCGGTGCTTCCTTCAGAGGGCCTGCGGTCAGTTCCTCCATACTCAGACCGGTGATATCCGACACAAAGCGGCGCAGCGGTTCGGCTAAGGCGATGCGGATGAAGCCTTGCTCGACGAGAAAGCCAGCGAGGGTGTCCTTGCCAGAGCCAGCTTTGCCTGAGATGCCGACGATCTTCATCGGACCACCTGCAGGGAACAGAGGTATCTGGCTCAAGAGACCCAACCCGCAATCAGCCAACACCAGCACATGGCGGGTGCGAGGATGTTGAACAGCTTTACTTTCACTTGCCGCCCGAGGCCAAGAGCGACGAAGGCCCAAAATACAGTCCAGCCCAGCGTGAAGTAGGCCACGCCGAACCACGCGACGATGGTTAGAAACAGCATTACGGTTCCCAAAGATTCACCTTGTTTGTTTTGTAGTTGAGGTCACCGTGGCGGAGGATTCGCGCCAGGCGTGCTTGGACGAGGGCGTCATCTGCCGTCAGTCCCTTCTTTTTGTAGATAGCCACCACGGCCGCCCACAGGGCCGCCAGGTGCTCGTCTGGGGAGCCGTCGCGGTACGCCTCGTGCACGGGCATCAGGGCCTCGTCAGCGCGCTTGGCGCCGATGCCAGGGCACCCGGTGTAGTTGTCGGTGGTGTCGCCCATCAGGGCTTGCTTCATCCAGAACAGGTCGGCGTCGTAGCGGTCGATAGTCCGCACGCCGAGGTCTGGCTTGTTCGGGTTGTAGAGTCGACAAGGGATCGTCTGGAGATCCTTGTCGATAGACACAACGATGCGCGGCCCGGGGCACCGCTTGGGACTGGGATGCGTCGCCAGGGTTCCGAGGATGTCGTCGCCTTCCAGCGAGTGCCGCTTGATAATCTTGTCGGCGTACTCCTCGTGAATGAACTCGTCGAGGGCGTGCCACAGGACCGGCTTGGGCTTCTCGTGGCGGGCCTGCTTGTAGGTCGGCTCCACGTCCTTGCGGAAGTTATGCTCGGGGCACGACAGCGGCAGCACGAAGTCGGCGGCGTCGAACTTCTCAACCAGCTCCGCGATGTACTCGGCCACTTCGACCTTCGCCTTTTCCGGCTGGTACACCTCCATGGTGTCGCCGTCGCCATCCCAGTCGATGGACTTGGTGTTCTTGAAGGCCATGTAGTACCGCAGCACGTCCGCGTCGATCAGCAGGACGGGTCTCTGGCGCTTCTTCAAGGTGCCTTCTCGGGGTGCCGCTTGTGCCACTCGTCGAGGCGCTTGAGGTAGTCCACATAGGCGGCCTGAAAAGCGGGACCATCGCCGAGCGGGTACTCCCGCTCGTCACAGACGACTCTGGTGGTCGGATACGCATACGGGACCTGAGTGCAGCTGGTCCCTGTGCACACCGATTGCCACATGATGATCACGTCATTCTCGACGTGCGACCGCTTGCAAGCACCGTAGTCGGCGTCCGGCGAGCGCGGCTTCCAGTCGTATTGCAGGAGCGTGACGACGACTAGTGCTGCAAGAAGGATGCCTCCTGTGAAGAGGGACCGCCTCATGCGAACACCGCCCGGCGGCCAATCTCGCGCGACAGCTTTTCCAAAACACATTCCACTGCCATGCCGACGTAGTCGGGAGGGCATAGCTCGACGCAATGGAATCCTTGGCACGTCGCCTTGACTTCTATGTAGCCAGGGCCACGGCCATGCGAATAGCCGGCTTCACGGATGAAAATCTGAGTGTCTCTTGACCAGCGAGGGATCGGCTTGTCGCTCATCGCTTGCCCTCCTGAAGGCGTTTGATGGATTCCTTGTCGGCGTTGCAGCGCGCAAGGGCGTCTTCGGCGTTGCCGCCGAAGTGATAGAGGTCATAGGTCTCGGAGGCGGGGTCGGCCATCACCGCGTCAAGGGAGCTGTGCTTGCCCTCGACCAGGCACGGCTGGAGGTACAGCTCGATCACCGAAGTGCGCGGCACGCAGCCCGTCAGGAATGCGCTGGTGCAGATAGTCAGAAACAGCAGGGTCTTCATTTGCAGCGGTCTCCACGGAACGGTTGCGCTCAGCGCGCAAATCCCGAATTGCTTTGTCGAAAGAGGCACGGCGAACGGCCTCCTGCTGGAGGGTCGCCAGTGATTTTTTGAGGTCGTCGTAATCACGCGAAGTCGCTTCGAGCGACTCAACACGCTTCGCCATGTGGCCGTAGGACCACAGACCGAATACTCCTGCGCCGAGGGCGGCCAGGATCAGCAGACCGGCGAGAGTCTGGAGGATCTGCTTGGGGGTCATCCAACGTCTTGGGAGATTTCCAAGGCATAGTCATAGCCGTCCCAGTTATCCACGCCGGCTGCACGAAGGGCGCTCAGAAACTCTTCGTCCTCTAGCAGTTCGACATATCGGGCACGGGTGATGGTCACCGTCTCGGTGTTCGTGTCGTTCATGTGTTCTCCTGAACCCAGCAAGCCACCTGCAGAAGCTCTGCGGTAGAAGCGTCGGATTTGATTTGGTTGGCCCTGCTGGAGATAACGCGGACGTTGCCGCGCACGTAACCCAGCTCAGGGGTGATGCGATCCAGCGTCGGGGAGTTAGGTCCCTGCGCCTTCAGTCCGACAGAGCGGAACAGCGGAATTCCCAGGGCGGGACAGAAGCTTGGAATCTTGATGTCGTACCTTTCTAAGTTGAAAGGGAGACCGCGCTTCTGTGCCCGCCTACGGGCACTGCGAAGGAGCACACCTACCGGATCGGAGGTGCGTGGTTTGGTCAGTGGGTTTCTGCCCAGTTGTTGCCGATTTTGTATTCGCCATCGAGCTGACAGCGGAAGCCGAAGTAGTCACCTGCGGCGCGGATGGATGCCACCGCTGTCTGGCCGACGAATTCGGCACGCTGCTCGTCAACCTCAATCTGCCATTCGTCGTGGATGTTGCCGACGAACTCGTAGTTCACTCCCGGAACTAGGCCAGCTTTCTGGAGTGTCTGGTCGAGGATGTGTAGGCCCTTTTTCATAACCAAGGCACCGGCCGACTGCAGCAGCGTGTTGAGTGCAGCGTGGTCACTCCGGATATGCAGCTTTCGGCCGTCCAGGCCGATTAGGTAGCCCTTATCCTTGGCGCGTTTCTTGACGCCCTTGACGAGCTTTGCGAGCGCCGGAAGACCCTGTAGGAATTTTTCCTTAAGTACCTTGCCGTGCTTGCGCCCCTTGCCGATGATCGATCCGATCTTCTCGTCGCCTGCCCCATAGAGGAAGGCGTAGATGAAGGTCTTTGCGTTGTCGCGGGAAGGGAGGCCAGCTGCATTTTGGTTGACTGCGTGGATGTCGCCTTCCAGCAAGACCCGGGCGTAGTCGCCACCATCGAATGCGGCCATGAAGTGCGCCAGACAGCGCAGCTCCAGGCCCGATGCGTCAGCGCCCACCAGCTTCTTGCCCTTCGGCACGGTGAACAGCTCGCGGCACTCATAGCCCCAGCCGCCCGCTTCGCCGAAGAGAATCCCCTCCTTGCCCTTTTGGACCTTGGGGACCTGGGCCATGTTCGGCCCCGAGTGCGTCATGCGTCCGGTGACCGCAGCGTTCTGATTCACCCGGCCGTGGATGCGTCCATCCTTCTTAACCTGGGTGATCCAGGCTTCGGACTTCTTCTTCGACTTGCTCGGGGTACCGTCCTTCTTGAGCTTTGGCAGAGGCTCGGAGAGTTGCCCTGCGCGCTTCGCCACCGTTAGGTAGCGCAGCAACATGGGAATCTCGGGGTACTTGAGGTGCGCAAGGGTCTCTTCGTCGATCTTCGGGCGACCCTCAGGCGTAAATACCGTGGGCTTCCATCCGTGGAGTGCCTTTAGGCGCTTCGCGATGTGATCGCGAGAGCCTGCATTGAAAACATACGACTTGAACTTTTCGTGCGGCACGCCTTTGACGTAGCCGAGTTTTGCGTTGTTGACCTTCGGGACGAACATGCCGAGGCTCTCACGCCACGGCTGGAACACGCGGGTCAGCTCGTCAGTGAGTCTGGCCTTGGTGACCATGAACTCGCGTTGCAGCTTGTCGGCCTTCTTTTGGTCGAACAGGAAGCCATAGGAAGTCTGGCGCTGGAGTATCGGTGCGATGCCATGCTCCAGGTCAATCGCTTCTTGTGACAGCCCCTTGGTCATCTGCAGGGCGAAGAGCTTCTGCGTGACGCGCACGTCCTGGTCGCAGTAGTCGTCCATCTCCTGGTTCCATGCTGCCCAGGGATCGAGTCCCCTGGACTTCATGACTTCGGAGTAGTCGCCTTTCCATTCGCCAAGGCGGTAGCCCCAGGCTTCCAGCGCGTGCCTTCCCACAAACTGGCCCGGCAGCTTTCCAGGCGACTTCTTGATGGCAGCGAAGTCGCGGTCGCGCAGGTCCGGCCATAGCAGAGTGGACAACAGCATCGTGTCCAGTGCCCGCTTAACCTTGAAGTCCGGGTACAGCTTGCGGATGGCGGGCACGTCGAAGTTGACGATGTTGTGGCCAACTACGGCATCCGCGCCCCGAAGCATCTCCAGTGCCTGCTCGATGGTCAGCTCTCCGTTTACGCGGTTGGCTGACAGCACTGCGCCCACGGGCACTCCCTCCGGATTTACTTCCTGGAGGGAGATGCAGTGGATGGTGGTGAGTTCGTCGAGTAGGCCGTTGGTCTCAATGTCAAAGACGAGCCAGGCCATCGGAGCCTACACCTCGTGCAGCCTTGGGGTAGCTTTTGAGGAGCTGCTTGACGCGCTCGAAACTCGGCAGGGGAACATCATTCGGCTGCTTGGTGAGGTCCTCATCGAGACCTAAGTCGAGGCGGTAGCCGTAGTCCTTGTAGCGATGCATCCGAGCATAAGTACGCTCGTCGCCGTTGTTGTTCATCACAACGAGACGCTTCGCCTCGGCGTCGGCAGCAGCTTCAGGGTGCGCTGAAGCTGTCGGGAGGTCGTATTCCAGCCACGCCGCGAACATGCAGCAGCGGAAGTCGAATGCATCTCGGTGCCCTTGAGGTGTGTCGAAATGAAAGCCGACCAAGTTGAAGAGGCGGCCGGTGTTTAGGTCGTGGAACTGTGAGGTGCCGTTGGGTGCCGCCAGCTCCATGTACCGATTGCCCTGCTCCGAGAACGCAGCGAAGGCAACGAGGTAGTCCTGATAAGAACGGAAGAACAGGTCGTAGTCTTTGGCGGGAGTGCCGTCAAAGAACGACCGTAGGGCGCCGCCACCGAGGATGGAGACGATGCGCGCTGCGGCCGGCATGTCCAGAAAGATTGCCTTGATGTAGGCGCCGTAGGTCATTCGATGATGGCCTTGATGCGGCTGGCGACGCGACCGGCACGTAGAGCGCGCGAGCGGTGGCCCACGGCTTCCTGTACCAACTTGGCGGCCTTCGCTTCTGCGATTGCAGCGCGGTCGCGCAGCTTCCCTTCGGCTGCATCCAGTTTGCCCAGGGTGCGGTCCAGGTCGGCGACGATGGCTTCAACGCTTGGGGCTGGGGTCAGGAAAGCGTGGATCGCCAGCAGTGCGGTCTTGAGGGTCATGTTGTTTATCCTTGAGTGAGGTGAGGTGCAGCTCAGTAGCCGCTTGGCGTGTCGTCGAAGCTCTCGTCATCGCCGTCCGCGTATGGGTCGGCGCACGGCACGAGGCGGCCGGTCTGTTCGTCGTAGCGGAGGTAGATGCACTTGCCCGCGGCCTGGCCGGTGTAGCGGTCCTTGAGCACGCGGAGAGTCGTTGTGGTTCGGACGGAGATGTCTGCCGCCTGTTGATCGCGCTCCAGACCGAACATGAAGTGCGACCAGAAGCCAATGGCGCGACTGCCCTTGAACTGACGGATAGTCACGCGCCCACCTTCCTCGTGCGGCGAACCCTTCTCGGGGGTCGTGAGGTGGGAGATGAAATAGATGCAGACGTTCAGCTCCATCGCCAACTTGGCGAGTGCAGCCATCACCTGTTCCAGCACTTTCTTCTCGTCGTCGGCGTCGGCTGCGAGTGCAGTGAGGTGGTCCAGGAAGATGTGCTTAACGCCGTCCGCGACGGCCATATGGCGCATCTTGGAAGCGATTACTTCCCAGTCGGTGGTGCCAAAGTGGTCGTAAAGAACGACGTTGCCCGTGCTGTCCAGGATGTCGAACGCGTCTTCTAATTCCTGTTGCGTCCAGCCTGCATCAGGCACATGGAAGCGGCGCGAGGCGTATTTTCCGGCCAGGCGCTTCGCCGTCTCCGCGGGCGGCTGTTCCAGCTTGAGGACGCCGCACTTCTCGTTGCAGGTGGTCGCCGTAAATACGATGATTTCGTCGAACACATCGGACTTGCCCATGCCCGTACCGGCGCCCAGGCCGTAGATTTCGCCGTAGCGCCGGCCAAGGGTGTAGTCGGTCAATTCGGGCCAAGGCCAGGGCATCCCGATGACAACGGGAGCTAGCGCCTTCTCGCGCACGGAGCCGAAGGTCACGATGCCGTCTGGACGAACCGTCTGGGCTTCGTAGATGCACGAGACGATGGCCTCGCCATTGCCGGCCTGGAGCATCGCGTTGGGGTCTTTCAGCGGCAGCTGTGCGATTCGCGCCTTTCCCGGCGAAAGGATTCCAGCGACCTCCTGAGCGGCGGCCTGGCCTGGCTCATCCATGTCGAACATGATGACCACTTCGTCAAACTTCTCGACCCACTCAAGCTCACGCTTGATGGCCTTCGCCGCGCCCTGTGCACCGTTTGGAACCGACACTACGGGCCACTTCAGGCCGAGCACTTGAGCGACGCTTAGGCAGTCCACTTCACCTTCGGTGATGACCAGGCGCCGCGTGGGCTGCCAAAGGTGCTGGCCGAACAGGCCTGCTTCCTTTGTGTCGCCAATGAAGGCGAATTTCTTATCTTTGAACCGTAGCTTCTGTGCGACGGTGCGCCCGTCGCGGCGATAGTTGGCGATCTGGCAGGTTTTGCCGTCCTTGTTCTTGCCTACCCAGTAGGAGAATTTTCGACAGGTTTCTTCCTGCAGACCGCGAGCGGCCAGAGCTGAGGCTTCGCCCTGGGCAAAGTCGTCGGACATGCGGTGCCTTGATTGCGTGCGTGTGGCGTCGCCATCTGCCGGCTCGTAGTGGGAGCACCCAAAGCAGAAGCCGTGCCCGTCGTCGTAGCGCGCGAGGTTGTCGCGACTGCCACACTTAGGGCACGGCTCTTTAGCAACGAACTGAGACTCAGCGTCGGCTGACACGCTCGACCGACCACATGGTCTTGCGGCGGGTCACGCCCAGTTGGCGGTTGGACGCCGAGCGGACCATCGCGTAAGTGCGGTCGCGCTCTTCCTTCGGTACTTCTTGGGTCGCCTTTGCGAAGGCCAGGCGCATTGCGGATTGGACCTGTTGCATCACTTGGCCTCCTGAAGGAAGCGGCGGAAGTCTTCGGTCTCGGTATCCAGGTCATCACCGCCCAGGCCCAGTTCCTTCGCGCAGTAGGTGCGGTAAAGGTCGATCAGGCGGTCCAGTAGGAAGCGCGGCTGCTCGGGAGTCGGCGGGTGCAGTGGTGTGCTGCGGCGCTTTTGCGAACTATGATGCCAAGGATCGGGGGTTTTTAGAGCTGCCCTTCAGTCGCACAGGAGCACCTGCAGCGACGTGTGCGGCTCTTCGCCGGGTTCGGCAAACCGCTTGATGGCGTAGAGGGATTCGATCCACTTGTCGTCCGGCCAAATGCCGGCGTGGGTGATGGCGTCAAGTGGCGCCTTGGCGTAGTTGTCGATGTCGCCTTTGGGCGTCACGAGCTTCGTGGACTTCGGCTTACGACAGACGAACTCCAGTGCTACATGCAGCTTCCCTTCCGGGATCGTTACGCCAGTGGTCTTGAGGTACGCGCCGGCTGCTTCCAGCCAGGTCTTGTAGGTCTTCAGGTGGTACGTGCCCCAGCGCGTTACGCGGGGGCGAGAAGCCGGAACGGGGTCTATTGGGAAAATGAAAGAGGCGGCCAACGCCGCCCCTTTCGTGACCTTGGACGAGGGCTTAGTAGTCGCCGTCGTCGCCATCATCTCCGTCGCTGTCTTCGTCCGAATCGTCGGAGTCGTCGTCATCGCTCGGGCGGTCTGCGCCGTCAGCGATTTCGTCACCATCCTCCTCATCGAAGTCGTCGGCTGCACGGCTGGCGCCGCCGAACTCGACCAACTTGATGATCTGGACGCCGACCATGCGCAGCGAAATGCCAAACTTCTTGTCCGCCGCCGCGAAGTAGGGCACGGCCTCGAAGCTCACCTTGAGAATGCTGCCGCCCCCGATGTTCGGCGGATTCTTCAGCACTTCCTTCTTGGCGTTCACGATGGTCGGGACCATGGTGTAGACCTTGCCGGTCTTCTTCGCCTTGATCTTGTGCTTCATCTTGAAGTTGAAGGTCACCCGGCCGGTCTCGTCGCCCTCATCGTCCGTTTCCGAAGCGAAGAAGTCGGCCAGTGCAGCCTTCTTGTGTTTCGGATTCTCAGATTTGAACTGCTCGAAGGCTTCGTCGCGGATGCCGGTCAGCTTCTTGATGAACGCCTGGGTGTCGGCGTCTGACTCGTCCATCGCTAGCTTGGCGGAGAACTCGCCGTCCGCGTTGTACTTGGTGTCGGGGGCATTCAGTCGCGGCCAGATGGCCGTACCGGCCGGGGACACGTATCGCTTATTCGCTTTCTTCTGGGTCATAGGATTCTGGTTCTTCGGGGAGGTAGCCGGCTTCGATCAGACGGGCTTCGGTGGAGGCGAAAGCCGCTCCGTACAGCTCGTTTTCCAGTGCTGCCTGTTCAAGCAGCCGTTCGATTTCGCGTGTCATGGGAGCTTCTTCGCCAGTTCTTCCTGGGCGTACTTGCGGACGGCCGACAGGGTGTTGAGTTCACGGAAGCGGCAGTCCGCTTCCATGCGTTCGGTGAGTTCGAGAAGGGAGAGCGGGTCGTACCCGCATTCCTCGGCGGTGAATCGGAAAGCGCAGGCCAGCCCGATGAGCTGGTCTGCGGGGTGCTCGACCATCTGCACGCCACTCAGGGCTGCGAAGGCGCCGCGGGAGGCCGCGTGTGCGCTTCGGGAGTGCAGTACGTGTGAGCGGAGACGCGGCTCGATCACTCGGACCGGCCCATCTCGTTGCGAAACTCCTCGACCGTTCCGTGGGTGGACGGGCTGTAGATCGCCAGGACTTGGCCGTAGGCGTCCAGTGCGACGTAGGTGCCGAGAGTTGCGTTGAAGTTGATGCTCATTGGGCTCCTGTGTTGGGATGAATCCCAAATATGGGATGTATCAGGCAAAGAAATAGCTGCTCTCAAGCACTGCGGAGAGGTCCAGGTCACCGAACGGGGGAATCTCTGGAAGATCAGCGGCGACCTCCACGGGTAGCTGTTCTGCCAGTTCGGTTCTGAAGTTGCCCAGTACGTCGCCCTCGTATTGCTCAATAAAGGCGTGACGCAGCGCGGCGGCGAGGGTGCCGGTGTTGCCGGCATGGGTTCCGTAGGAGTCGTGGATCATCGCGAAGCTGGTGATCCCGTTGTCCGACGCGAGACAGGTGGTCAGCATCAGGTGGCTCGCATCGCAGGAGTGAACGAAGTTGGGGGAGATCCCTAGACCCTGGCGACGGCGGTCAAGTTTGCTCCCGTCCATAGCCACGATTAATTCGACGCGCTTGCCGCCGATGTGGGTTGTGACGCGCTTGCCGAGGTCCTCCCTGTACTCCTGCAGGACCGGGAAGCCTGCCGGCGTGGTCCAGGCGATAGGGAGGTCGGAGGCCGATGCGACCTTCGATGCTTCCTTCAGCCAGTCCATCGCTTGGCGCGCGGCCACCACGACTTCGCCAATGCAGTCCCAAAGAATGTCGCCGAGGTAAGCGGCCTGCTCGTTGGAGGGCGAGAGTCCCTCCTTTTTGGCGTTGGCCTGCACCTGGCCGCGCATGCCGGACTTGGTGACGCCGTAAGGAAGCGTCATGACTGGCTGTTTGACGATGCCACGTGTCAACAGGCCATCCCAGAACAAGGCGCAAGCGTTCCCTGCCTCGGCTTCTGCCCTGACACGCGCCGCAGCCACGTCCATCACTGCCGTGTAGATGTCGGCCGGCTTGTCCTGCGGTAGAAGGTTCGTCGCAGAGCCGCCGATGGAGTCTCGGAGCATCGCCGAGAAGTTCTGCAAGCCGTTGCACGAGCCGTCGAGGGCGACCGGCAGGTGCGACACGTGCTCGTTGCCGTTAATGGAGTAGCCGAGCCACTCAAAGCAGGCGGCGAGGGCGCAGAACGGCGAGTCGGCTTTGGACCAAGCGCGCTGGCCGTCCAGCGGGCTGAGGGCCGAGTCTAGAATCATCTCCTCGTTCGCCTTGACCCACGCCAGGCGTTCCGAGAAGGCGACCTTATCGACGCCGAAGCAGTTTGCGACGTGGATAGCCAGCCAGAACGCGCCGTCCTCGCCAAGCGGTACGCCTTCGGCCAGTGTCAACAGTGCTTTTGCCTGGTCGTCGCCTTGCGGAGTTAGGATCGATGGGATCGGGTAGACCCGTCCGCGGAAGTCCAAGTTGTGCGGAAAGTAGATCGCCTCCTCGTCTTTGAACTTCACCGCCAGAGCGATTTTCTGCGCTGCCGACAATCGGCGGGAGGTGCCGCGGGCGTTCTCTTCGTAGACCTCTGCGCGGGCGCGCTTCCACGCCTTGAACTCCTCCGCATGGTGCTCCTTGTAGAACTCGGGGTCGCTAACCAGCAGTGCCGGCTGCTCCGGCAATTCCACTAAGTCGCGGTCAGGCAGGTCAGCGAAGCCGCCGCCCATTGCCCAAGCGTCCTGCATGACTTCCAGGACTGGTTTGTTGATCTTCCACGGAGTGGACTGGATGAGGTTGACCGCCCGGTAGACATTGGGCATGTCTGCCTGCTCCAGCTCGCGCTTGTAGGCACGGTTGCGCGTGCGCACGAGGTCCGCTCTTCCGCCGATGTCGGTGAGATAGCCACCGTCGCGAGGCGTCGTCCAGTCCTTGGGCGGGACGAGCATGGGCAACCACACTGGCAGGAACATTGAGGCGCTCTCGTGGGCCTTGGCGAGCCACTCGCGGATCGCGGCGGTGCCCTGCAAGATCGCGACGGTTTGGTTCTTGCGGGGTCTGGTCAGGATGATTTCGGCCAGGCCAGATGCCTCAATGAAGAGGTCGATCAGCTTCATGCCGACCAGAGCCTCTTCGTCCGGCGTGAACACGAACATTTCGGTCTCGGTCTTGGCGAGGGCGTGGTTCATCACTCCGGTCGAGTGATGCGCAGAGGTGGATTTCTTCAGCTGTTGTTGGATTACCCGGTAGAGGCCCGCGTGGTTGTCCCGCAGCTTTTTGTAGTTCACGTCCTGGGCGAGGGCAGCGCCTACAGAGCGTGCTACTGCTGTCAGCTTGGCCTGCTCGCCAGCCAGGGCATTCACGCACACCACCGCGGTCAGGTAAGCGCAACCCTCGGGGTCGAGATGCTCCAGCCACTTCACCGCCGTGTGTCTACGGCCGCCACCTCCTTGCTTAGCCTTCTCGACAAACTCACGGATGGCTTGGCCGGTGGCCGCGACCGCTTGCATGACCAGCTTCTTGCCGGGGCCGGTGTCAGCCTCGTCGGAATTGGCGCGGGCCTTCTCGTAACGGGCAATGCCGAGCGAAGTCGATTCGGATTCCAGCTGGAGCTGGCGTTCGTGGAGCGTTTGGGCGGTAGATTGCATATTAGGAATGCGTCCCGAATTTGAGATGGAATGGGCAAACGAAAAACGCCCCCGCCCGAAGGCGGAGGTGTTGGCGGAGCTGCTGAAACCGGCACGGCCGGAGGGTGGTACTTGAAGAGCCCCTTCAGTGGAACTGAAAGAGAGCTTTAAGTGACACCCTTGTGGTTCGAACTATCTTATCCCATATCTGGGATCGTATCTGCCGCACTTAGAGCTGGAGGTCTTTTGCCTCCCTCTGAAAGTTCGTTTGGTCTATAGCCCCGACTAATTGGTCGCGTCACCTGTGACGCCACGGATGTCACCTTTACGTCACCCGCGGCGTCACAAACGAACGAAAACGTTGTATGCTTAGGGGCTGGGGCAGGATTGTGATTCCAGATGTCGGGGGTTCGAGTCCCCTCAGCCACCCCACTGATTGCAGGAAAAGTTGGACCCGATGCATCGCGGGGTGTTGCAACGACGCAAAAACGCGCATACAATGTGCGACCAGTTTCAGGGCCGTTAGCTCAGTTGGTAGAGCAGTTGACTCTTAATCAATAGGTCCAAGGTTCGAATCCTTGACGGCCCACCAAACAAAAGCACTTAGGCATCCGCCTAGGTGCTTTTCTTTTTGTGCTGAGGAAAAGATGACGCAAGGAATCGGCTGCAGCTTCGCTGTCGTCTCGGTCGGCGGCCGCGGCAACGCAGTGCCGATCTCGGCCCGGCGCGATGCCTGGCCTGTGTCAGGTGCGCAATCGCCACCGGTCGTCGCCGCCCGGTCGAGCGAGCGCACATGAGGCCTGCTGTGTCCGGAGCATTGCGGCATTCGATCCTGGGCCAGGTTGGCATCTTCGCGATCGCCGGTCCTCCGCTCGGCGGGATGCTGGGCCTGGTGCTGTTGACCCGTTTCGATCTGCAGACCGTGTTGTTGATCGTTGCCTGGTCGTACGGCCTGGTGTTACCGGTGATTGCCTGCGCCGCGGCGGGATGGCTGTGTGCGCGCATCTGTGCCTGGCGGTACCGTGGGCGCCGGCCCAACCTGCTGGTCCACGTTGGCATCGGTGCGTTGAGCGGCCTGCTCTCGACCGGGGTGATCGTGCTGCTGCTGGCGATCATCGGCGGCTGGTCGATGATGTCTGATCGCGCAGTGATGCTGACGCTGCTGCAATGTGGGCTGGCGGCAGGTGGCGCCTGCGCCGTGCTTGTCTGGCTGATGTGGTCGCGCCTGACAGTGTCGCCCCGCGCCAGGTAACGGGGCGCCAGGCAGTGTCCATCGGCATGCGCAGCAAGAGGTTCTTTGCTGCACTGGATGGCGCTTAAGGCCTTGATGCGGTGGGCTACGCCTGATCGGCTGCGGGCAACTGCAGCCGTGGTCGCTTACGGCGATGCGGCGGGCGCGGGCGCCGCGCTCTGCTGCATGCGTGGGAACGCCAGCGTAAAGCACGCGCCCTGGCCGGGCGCCGATGTCACTTCCACAAAGCCACCTGCCTGACGGACTGCGCTGTACACCTGCGCCAGCCCCAGGCCCGCGCCTTTGTCGGCATCCTTGGTGGTGAAATACGCTTCGAACAGGTGCGCCTGCACGTGCGCATCCATGCCATGCCCGTTGTCGGCCACGGCGATGGTGACGTAGTGCCCGGCCGGCCTGGCCAGGTTGGCCTGTTCTTCAGCGACCACGGCGTCGCCGGTCTCCACGCGAATGACGCCGCCACCCTGGCAGGCATCGCGGGAGTTGATCACCAGGTTCAAGATGGCGCGTTCCACCGTGTGGCGGTCGACCATCGCGCAGCATCCACCTTCGGCGGTGCCAAGCTGCAATTGCAGATCCGCGCCGATCACCTGTTCGAGCAAGGGGCCGAGCTGTTCGGTCAAGGCAGCCAGGTCCACCGATTCCGGGCTGTACGGATACTGCCGCGAAAACCCGACCAGGCGCTGTGCCATGACCGAGCCATGTTGAAGCGCCGCATCGGCCACGCTCAACAGCTTGGTGTCGTGCGCATCGATCCTGGCGCGCTGTACCACCAGCTCGATGGCCGAGGTTGCCGCCTGCAGCACGTTGTTCAAATCGTGCACCACGCCGGCCAGCAGTTGTCCCACCGCCTCGCCCTTTTGCGCCTGCTCGGAAATCTTTTCGGCGGCGCTCTGCGCGGCGCGCGCAATGTCCAGATCGCCTTCGATGCGCTCTTGCAGGTCGCGCAGGCTGTGCAGTTCGCTCGACAGCGAATGTTCGCGCGCTTGCGCCAGTCGCAGCACACCACTGGAAAATGCGCGCTCTGCGGTCAGGGTTGAATCCAGTGTGCGAAAGGCGGTCTCCAGCGCCCGGCGGTCGGAGATGTTCCTGCTTACCGCCAGGATCGCTTCGACCTTGCCAAGCGCATCGAACAGCGGGCTGGTGACGACCTGCCAGATCTGGCGCACGCCGGCGAAGTTCACGCTGGCGGCCTCGAATTCCTGGATCGAACCGGCGCGGGAGCCGGCGATTGCCGCATCCACCAGCTCGGCCGCCTCCGGCGGCCACAGGTCGCGCCAGGGCCGCGCGATCAGCTGATCCTGGTGGCTGGCGCGCAGTTCGGTCAGGCCATTGATGTTGATGGCCGTAATCCGCCCGTCGAGGTCGATCTCCTTGATGCAGTCGCGGGACAGGGCCACGATCTGCCGATAGCGATCTCTCATCGCGATGACTGCCTCTCACTGGTGTTAACGGAATTTTAGCGAATGCCAGATTTACCCAGCGCTAGCGGGCGGAAGCAAGGTACGCCAGTGCGTGCCGAGTTGCATGATGAATATGTTTATCGTCGGCGCGTCGGATTCAGGGTCAGCCGCGCTCGCGCTGTCCGTCCAGGCGCGCAGGATGCAAGCCGTGGGCGATATTCAGCGGCGTCGTCGCTCCCGCGATGCTTTTTCTTTCCCGGCATCCCTGCAACAATGGCCGGGCAGGAGCAGCATCGCGAAAGTGGCGGAATTGGTAGACGCACCAGATTTAGGTTCTGACGCCGCAAGGCGTGGGGGTTCGAGTCCCCCCTTTCGCACCAATGCAGTGCGGCCGTGCGTGTTCCGGCCGCTTCCCGCCGCAGGCCTGGGGTCTTTCCATTGCGCGGCGCGGTGGCGCGTATTCCGCTGGCAGCGGCCGCCGTTATCGGCGAAACTACAAGGCTCGGCGGCTTTCTCGCCATCCGTCAACCCGCATCTTCCATCTCGTGCCGACGCTTGTGCAGTCGGTGGCAGGAGTCAACATGCAAGCATCGATCGAATCCACCGGCAATCTGGAACGCCGCCTGACCTTCACCCTGCCGCAGGAGCGCCTGGAGACGCATGTCGGTGGCCGCCTGCGCGAACTTGCGCGGACCACACGCATCAAGGGTTTCCGCCCGGGCAAGGTGCCCACCAAGGTCATCGAGCAGCGCTTCGGTCAGCAGGTGCGTGCCGAGGCGATGGAAGGCCTGCTGCGTGAGACCTTCGATTCGGCAGTGCGCGAGCATTCGCTGCGTCTGGCCGGCAACCCGCGTATCGATCAGGGCGAGAGCGATTTCGACTTCGTCGCCACCTTCGAAGTGGTGCCGGATTTCGGCGATATCGACGTGGCCAAGCTGTCGGTGGTGCGTCACACCGCCGAAGTGACCGATGCCGACATCGATCAGATGATCGAGAACCTGCGTCTGCAGCGCCGCACCTGGAACCCGGTCGAGCGCGGCGCGCAGGTCGGTGACCTGGTGGTACTGGAGACCTGGTCGCAGGCCGGCGACGAGCGTCTGCCCGCCGAGGGCGTGGAGACCGGCAGCAGCGTGCTGGGCTCGGGCGTGATGTTCGACCAGATCGAAAAGGGCCTGGAAGGCCTGGCCAAGGGCGAGGACAAGACCCTGACCATCGACTTCCCGGCCGAGTGGCGCGTGCCGCAGCTGGCCGGCAAGACCGTGCAGGTGCACGTCAAGGCGGTCGAGGTCTCCGAGCCGGTGCTGCCGGTGGTGGACAAGGAGTTCATCAAGAGCTTCGGCGTGAAGAGTGGCGATGCCGAGCAGTTCCGCGCCGACATCCGCACCAACCTGGAGCGCGAGCTCAAGGGCGCGCTGATGAACCGCCTGCGTCGCGAAGTGGGCGAGCAGCTGATCGCCGCCTATGCGCACGTGGAAATGCCGCCGCGCCTGGTCGAGAACGAAGCCCGTTCGATGCTGGCGCAGCAGGTCGAGCAGGTCCGCCGCAGCGGCCGCAACCCGGGCGAGATCCCGGCCGATGCCCACCAGGGTTTCATGGACGCGGCTGCCAAGCGCGTGCTGGTCGGTCTGCTGGTGGGCGAGGTGGCCCGTCGCAACGAGCTGCGCCTGGAATCCAAGCGCGTCAGCGAAACGCTGCGTCTGATCGCCTCGACCTACGAAGAGCCGGAGCAGGTCATTGAGATGTACCGCAACGACCCCCAACTGATGAGTGGACTGCAGAGCCGTGTCATGGAAGAGCAGGTGATCGACTGGATCGCCGAGCGCGCCCAGCACACCGAGCAGTCGCTGTCGTTCCAGGACGCCATTCGGGTCTAAGGTAAGCGACCGCGTGACACCAACCCGCATCCCGATGGCTGGATGCGGATGTCAAACCCGGGCATCGGCGCAAGCCGGTGCCACTACAGGAAGACTGATGAGCATTGTGACCAAAGCCCTGAACCTGGTGCCGATGGTGGTCGAACAGACCAGCCGCGGCGAGCGTGCGTATGACATCTACTCGCGTCTGCTGAAGGAGCGTCTGATCTTCCTGGTCGGTCCGATCGACGACCACATGGCCAACGTGATCGTGGCCCAGCTGCTGTTCCTGGAAGCGGACAACCCGGAAAAGGACATCAGCATCTACATCAATTCGCCGGGCGGCGTGGTCACCGCCGGCATGGCGATCTACGACACCATGCAGTACATCAAGCCGGACGTGAGTACCATCTGCGTCGGCCAGGCCGCCTCGATGGGCGCGCTGTTGCTGGCATCGGGCGCGGCCGGCAAGCGCTATGCGCTGCCGAACTCGCGCGTGATGATCCACCAGCCGCTGGGCGGCTTCCAGGGCCAGGCCACCGATATCGACATCCATGCGCGCGAAATCCTGACCCTGCGTTCGCGTTTGAACGAGATCCTGGCCAAGCACACCGGCCAATCCCTGGAGACGATTGCGCGCGATACCGAGCGCGACAACTTCAAGAGTGCGGTCGATGCGCAGGCCTATGGCCTGGTCGACCAGGTGCTGGAACGCCGTCCGGAAGAGTCGATCCAGCCGTCTTGATCGCCAGATTGCTGAAATTGCAGGAAAAACCGGCAGGGTCGGGCTGGGCGGATGTCCTCCCGACCCTGTGCTATTCTCGAAATCGAACCCCCGTGCATCGGGTGGGGTAACTGGGTAACAGAAGCATGAGCGAAGACCGCCAAGGTCGTTCCGGCGACAGCAACAAGATTCTCTACTGCTCGTTCTGCGGTAAGAGTCAGCATGAAGTCCGCAAGCTGATTGCCGGTCCCAGCGTATTCATCTGCGATGAGTGCGTTGAGCTGTGCAACGACATCATCCGCGAGGAACTCGAAGAGAAGGCGCAGTCGGCACGCTCCAGTCTGCCCAAGCCGCGCGAGATTCTCGAGGTGCTGGATCAATACGTGATCGGGCAGTTGCGCGCCAAGCGCACGCTCGCCGTGGCGGTTTACAACCACTACAAGCGTATCGAGAGCCGCAGCAAGAACGATGACGTCGAGCTGGCGAAATCCAACATCCTGCTGGTCGGTCCGACCGGCTCGGGCAAGACGCTGCTGGCCGAAACGCTGGCGCGCCTGCTCAATGTGCCGTTCACGATCGCCGATGCCACCACGCTGACCGAAGCCGGCTATGTCGGCGAGGACGTGGAGAACATCATCCAGAAGCTGCTGCAGAAGTGCGACTACGACGTCGAGAAGGCCCAGCAGGGCATCGTCTACATCGACGAAATCGACAAGATCTCGCGCAAGAGCGAGAACCCGTCGATCACCCGCGATGTGTCCGGCGAAGGCGTGCAGCAGGCGCTGCTGAAGCTGATCGAAGGCACGGTGGCCTCGGTGCCGCCGCAGGGCGGTCGCAAGCATCCGCAGCAGGAATTCCTGCAGGTCGACACCAAGAACATCCTGTTCATCTGCGGCGGCGCGTTCGCCGGCCTGGACAAGGTGATCCAGCAGCGTTCCAACGATGCCGGTGGCATCGGCTTCGGTGCCAAGGTCAAGAGCAGCGAGCGCAAGCAGGAAGTCGGCAAGATCCTGGCCGAGGTCGAGCCGGAGGATCTGATCAAGTTTGGCCTGATCCCCGAGTTCGTCGGCCGCCTGCCGGTGGTCGCCACGCTCGAGGAACTGGACGAGCCGGCGCTGATCAAGATCCTGACCGAGCCCAAGAACGCCATCACCAAGCAGTTCAAGAAGCTGTTCGACATGGAAGGCGTGGAGCTGGAGTTCCGCCCCGATGCCCTGTCGGCGATCGCCAAGAAGGCGCTCAAGCGCAAGACCGGCGCGCGTGGTCTGCGCACCATCGTCGAATCGGTGCTGCTGGACACGATGTACGAGCTGCCCTCGCAGGAAAATGTCAGCAAGGTGGTGGTGGACGAGTCGGTGATCGAGCACAAATCCGAGCCGTATCTGATCTACCAGGCGCAACCGGCGCCGGCCAAGGCCGCGTCCGGCGACTGAGGCCCGGATGCCGCTGCGCCCGGCCCCGGCCTCGCTCGCGGATAAAGGGTTTCCGAACGCTACTTGCAACACCTCGCCGATGGCCCCATAACGGGGCCATCGGCTTTTTTTACGCCCCAAAACCCCCATTCCTGCGGAGCGCCCCATGGCCCAGTCCCAACCAGAAGTTCTCGATCTGCCGGTGTTGCCGCTGCGCGACGTGGTGGTGTTTCCGCACATGGTGATTCCGCTGTTCGTCGGCCGTGACAAGTCGATGCGCGCGCTGGAAAAAGCCATGGAGGCGGACAAGCGCATCCTGCTGGTTGCGCAGAAGTCGGCCGAAACCGACGACCCGACCGCCAGCGACCTCTATACCGTCGGCACGCTCGCGCAGGTGCTGCAGCTGCTCAAGTTGCCCGACGGCACCATCAAGGTGCTGGTCGAAGGTCTGTCGCGGGTCACCGTCGACAAGGTCGTCGAGCTGGATGGCGCGCTGCAGGGCCAGGGCATCGAGATCGAAGCCAGCGACGCGCGTGAGCCGCGCGAAGTGGAGGCCATCGCGCGTTCGCTGATGTCGCTGTTCGAGCAGTACGTCAAGACCAACCGCAAGCTGCCGCCGGAGTTGCTGCAGACCCTGGCCGGCATCGACGAGCCGGGCCGTCTGGCCGACACCATCGCCGCGCACATCGGCGTGCGCCTGGCCGACAAGCAGCGCCTGCTGGAAATCACCGAGATCGGCGAGCGGCTGGAGCTGCTGGTCGGACTGGTGGACGGCGAGATCGATGTGCAGCAGCTGGAAAAGCGCATCCGCGGCCGGGTCAAGTCGCAGATGGAGAAGAGCCAGCGCGAGTACTACCTCAACGAGCAGATGAAGGCGATCCAGAAGGAGCTGGGCGATCTGGACGATGCGCCGGGCGAGCTGGAGGAACTGGCGCGCAAGATCGCCGAGGCGGGCATGCCCAAGCCGGTCGAGACCAAGGCCAAGGCCGAGCTCAACAAGCTCAAGCAGATGTCGCCGATGTCCGCCGAGGCTGCCGTGGTGCGCAACTATCTGGACTGGCTGCTGGGCGTGCCGTGGAAGAAGCGCACCAAGGTCCGCAAGGACCTGAAGGTCGCAGAGGACACCCTGGACGCCGATCACTATGGCCTGGACAAGGTCAAGGAGCGCATCCTCGAGTACCTGGCCGTGCAGTCGCGCGTGAAGCAGATGAAGGGGCCGATCCTGTGCCTGGTCGGGCCGCCGGGCGTGGGCAAGACCTCGCTCGGCCAGTCGATCGCCAAAGCGACCAACCGCAAGTTCGTGCGTATGAGCCTGGGCGGTATCCGCGACGAGGCCGAGATCCGTGGCCATCGCCGGACCTACGTCGGTTCGATGCCCGGCCGCCTGGTGCAGAACCTCAACAAGGTCGGCAGCAAGAACCCGCTGTTCCTGCTGGACGAGATCGACAAGATGTCGATGGACTTCCGCGGCGACCCGTCGTCGGCGTTGCTGGAGGTGCTCGATCCGGAGCAGAACAACTCCTTCAACGACCACTATCTGGAAGTGGATCTGGACCTGTCGGAGGTGATGTTCGTCGCCACCTCCAACTCGCTCAACATTCCCGGTCCGTTGCTGGACCGTATGGAAGTCATCCGCATCCCCGGCTACACCGAGGATGAGAAGCTCAACATCGCCATGCGCTACCTGGTGCCCAAGCAGATCAAGGCCAACGGCCTGAAGCCGGAAGAGATCGAGATCGGCAGCGATGCGATCCAGGACATCGTGCGTTACTACACGCGCGAATCCGGCGTGCGTAACCTCGAGCGCGAAGTGGCCAAGATCTGCCGCAAGGTGGTCAAGGAAATCGCGCTTGCCGGCCCGCAGCCGGATGCCAAGAAGCTGGCAGCCAAAAAGGGCAAGCCCAAGGCCCTGGTCGCGGTCAACGCGAAGAACCTCGACAAGTATCTGGGCGTGCGTCGCTTCGATTTCGGCCGTGCCGAAGAGGAGAACGAAATCGGCCTGGTGACCGGGCTGGCCTGGACCGAAGTCGGCGGCGAGCTGCTGCAGGTCGAGTCCACGCTGGTGCCGGGCAAGGGCAATCTGATCCTGACCGGTCAGCTCGGCAACGTCATGAAGGAATCGGCATCGGCTGCGTTGTCGGTGGTGCGTTCGCGCGCCGAGCGACTCGGCATCGATGTGGATTTCCTGCAGAAGCAGGACGTGCACGTGCACGTGCCCGACGGCGCGACGCCGAAGGATGGCCCGAGCGCCGGTATCGCGATGGTGACCTCGCTGGTGTCGGTGTTGACCAAGGTGCCGATCCGCGCCGATGTGGCGATGACCGGCGAGATCACCTTGCGTGGTCGTGTATCAGCGATCGGTGGCCTGAAGGAGAAGTTGCTGGCAGCGTTGCGCGGTGGCATCCGCACCGTGCTGATCCCCGACGAGAACCGCAAGGATCTGGCCGACATCCCGGCCAACGTCACGCGCGATCTGAAGATCGTGCCGGTCAAGTGGATCGACGAAGTGCTGGATCTCGCATTGGAGCGTCCGCTGGCACCGAAGAAGGCGGGTAAGGAAAAGGCCCGCAAGACGGCTTCGCGGGTTGCCGTTCGCGGCAAGTCACGCACTACTCCGGGTACCCGCGTCAAGCATTAAAACCGCCTGTCTAAACCCAGGCAAAACAAGCCAAAACCCGCGTCGTTATTGGGTTTTGGCTTGCGTGCGGTTGGGGGCGCTGGTATAAATGCACGACTCGTGGGCGCGGCAAATTGTGATGCGTCACGCGATACCACTTGTGTCGGGTTCTTCGCTAACGGCAAGAGCGCCGATTGTCGATTCCGCGGCATCTGCCGCAAAGGGAGTTTCAAGAATGAATAAAACCGAATTGATCGATGGCGTTGCCGCTGCCGCTGACATCTCCAAGGCTGAGGCCGGCCGTGCTGTTGACGCGGTTGTGAGCGAAATCACCAAGGCGCTGAAGAAGGGCGATGCCGTCACCCTCGTTGGCTTTGGCACCTTCCAGGTCCGCGCGCGCGCTGAGCGTACCGGCCGCAATCCGAAGACCGGCGACAGCATCAAGATCGCTGCTTCGATGAATCCTGCATTCAAGGCTGGCAAAGCCCTGAAGGATGCAGTAAACTAATCGACTCGCTAGGGTGCTTAGCTCAGCGGTAGAGCGTCTCCCTTACACGGAGAGGGTCGGGGGTTCGAAACCCTCAGCACCCACCATTAAGCACCAGGCAAATGTTTCAAGCGCGGAGCGGTAGTTCAGCTGGTTAGAATGCTGGCCTGTCACGCCGGAGGTCGCGGGTTCGAGTCCCGTCCGCTCCGCCAGTTATACCGAAGCCCCTGAGCGATTGGGGGCTTCGTTTTCTCCACCGCATTCGCATTGCGGAAATGGTGGGGAAGCAGCAGTCCAAGTTTAAAGCGGAGCGGTAGTTCAGCTGGTTAGAATGCTGGCCTGTCACGCCGGAGGTCGCGGGTTCGAGTCCCGTCCGCTCCGCCAGTTATACAAAGCCCTCGGCTTCGTGCCGGGGGCTTTTTTTTTGCGCCAGCGCGGCAATTGCGCGCCGAAAGCCATGCCGGATCCGGTGCGGTGCGGGATTGGGCTGGGTGCCCGGCGTCAGGCGCGTTACACTGCGCGGCTCGCCCACAGGCCGTGATTTGCCAATGCTGCAGAAACTTCGCGACAAGACGTCAGGCTGGATCGCTACCGCCATCCTGGGGTTGCTGATGATTCCGTTCCTGTTCGTCATCGACAACAGCTACCTCGGCGGCATTGGCGCCAATAACGTGGCCAAGGTGCAGGCGCCACCGATGTGGTGGAAATCGGCACCGTCGTGGTGGCCGGTCTCGCTGCTGTGGCAGCACCATGAAATCAGTACCCAGGATTTCCGCGCCCGCTTCGAGCAGGCGCGCATGCAGGAGCGGCAGCGCCAGGGCGAGAATTTCGATCCGCGCACGTTCGAATCGCGCGAAAACAAATTGCAGGTGCTCGACCAGTTGGTCGACGAGCAAGTCGTGCGTCTGGGTGCCGAAGATGCCGGCATCGTGATCGGCGATGCGACGGTGCGCGATTACATCGCCGGCATTCAGGCGTTCCAGGTCGACGGCAAATTCAGCCCCGACCAGTACCGCGCTGCACTTGCGCAGGGCACGCCGCCGCGCACGCCGGCGCAGTTCGATGCGTTGGTGCGCGACAGCTTGCAGCAGTCGGTGATTCCGCAGGCGATCGCCGAGTCGGGCTTTGCGACCAAGGCAGATTTCGAGCGCTTGCTCAAGCTGATGGGCGAAACGCGCGACGTGCAGCTGGCCATGCTGCCGCCACCGGCCGCCGATACCGCGCCGGTCAGCGATGCACAGATCAAGCAGTGGTACGACGGGCATACCCAGGATTTCCGTCAGCCGGAGACGGTGACGATCGAGTATGTCGAACTCGATGCCGCCAAGTTGCCGCCGGCAACCGCCGCTGACGAGGCGACGCTGCGCAAGCGCTACGACGAAGAGAAAGCGCGTTTTGTCGAGCCGGATCAGCGTCTGGCATCGCACATCCTGATCGCCGCCGGTAGCGATCCTGCCGCGCAGAAAGCCGCCGAGGAAAAAGCGGCCAAGCTGGCTGCGGAAGCCAAGCAGCCGGGCGCCGATTTCGCCGCGTTGGCCAAGGCCAATTCGCAGGACCCCGGTTCCAAGGGCGCTGGTGGCGATCTCGGGTGGGTCGAGAAGGGCACGATGGTCAAGCCGTTCGAAGATGCCTTGTTCTCGATGAAGGCTGGCGAGGTGGTCGGCCCGATCAAGAGCGAGTTCGGTTACCACGTGATCCAGCTGCGCGAGGTCAAGGGCGGCCAGGGCAAGTCGTTCGAGCAGGTGCGCGATCAGCTCGCCGCCGAGCAGCTCAAGGCCGATGCCGACAAGGCGTTTACGGATGTGAGCGGCAAGCTGGTGGATCAGGTCTACAAGAATCCCACCGCGCTGGAGCCGGCAGCCAAGCAGGTCGGTCTGCCGGTGCAGACGCTGGGCCCGTTCTCGCGCGCCGATGCCAGCGGTATCGCGGCCAATCCGGCGGTGCTGCGTTCGGCATTCTCCGAAACGCTGGTGCAGGACGGCACGGTGAGCGATCCGATCACCATCGGGCCGAACCACAGCGTGGTGTTGCGTGTGACCAACCACACCGCCGAGGCGGCCCTGCCGTTGGACAAGGTGCGCGAGAAGGTAATCGCCGCCGTCCGCGCGGACCGCAGCGAGAAGGCCGCCGCGGCCGCTGCCGACGCATTGCTGGCACGTGTACGGAAAGGCGAGACCCTGCAGGCGCTGGCCGCCAGCGAGAAGTTGCAGGTGCAGCCGATCCCGGGCTTGCCGCGCACCGCGCCGATTCCGACGCCGGCGGCAAACCGCGCCATCTTCAGCGCGCTGCGTCCGACCGAAGGCAAGCCGTCGGTGGGCAAGGTGGAGCTGGATGGCGGACGCTTTGCGGTGTTCGTCATCAGCAAGGCGACTCCGGGCGATCTGAAGCAGATGCCGGCCGAGCAGCAGACCATGCTGCGCGAGCAGCTGAGCCAGATCGACGGCAACAACGCGGCACAGGCGTACGTCAAGGAAATGCGCAAGCGCTACAAG
The DNA here is from genome assembly GCF_001013475.1 of Xanthomonas arboricola pv. juglandis. Taxonomy (GTDB): domain Bacteria; phylum Pseudomonadota; class Gammaproteobacteria; order Xanthomonadales; family Xanthomonadaceae; genus Xanthomonas; species Xanthomonas arboricola. The sequence goes on from NZ_JZEF01000003.1 coordinate 294,341, forward strand.
ATCCAGATCGAAGAGGCGCAGCTGTAACCGCTGCTGTTCGACTGGTGGAGAAAGAGCCCGGGAAACCGGGCTTTTTCTTTGGCCGATGCCGTGGGCAGGTGCCAGTGTTCGTGTGGAGTATCCCGCCGCTGGCGCTGCGGCGAGTCTGTGGTTGCGTGGGCCAGGCACTGGATTCCCGCAGCAACTGGCTAAGTCACTGCGATGGCCCGCCGCAACTGATCTGACGTCGTGCGCATTGCCATCCGTTGGAGACAGGTCTGCGGGGTTGCGGATTTCGCGCGTCATGGTTGCAGGCGTGCGGTCGCAAAGACGTGCGTCATTTAGCGCGCTGATCTGCCAGGCCAATCTGCCAGGCCAGAAAAGCCAGTGTCGGGTTGCGCGTTTGGTGCGCCTACGGGTGGCTACATGGCGGTTGGCGGCAGGCGCTGCAGGCGCGCTCGATCAACTGCGATGTCGGTCGGCTTGCAGTGATAGCGGGTTAATCGGCTGCGAGTACGTCCGTTCCCGACTCCACATAGGTTTCCGATTCCGTATGGCATCGCTGCAGCGGCGCAGGCAAAGGGGAAATGTCAGGCGCTCTCTTCGCATCCGACCGTCGCTTGCGCAGCGCGGTGCTCAACTTCCCCATGCGCAACATCGGCGAAAAGCATGCCGCTGCAGTGTCAGCGGCGCCGGAACGGCGCCGGAGGCAGGCGGCTTAGGTCAGGGTGTGTCTTCGAACGACAACACCATGCCGGGCTTCAGCACGGCGCGCTTGTCCAGGCCATTGCTGGTCAGCAGTGTCGTGACGGTCACGCCATAGCGGCGTGCGATGGCCCAGGCGGATTCGCCGTTGCGCACCGTATGCGTGGTGCGCGCTTGTGGCCTGGATGCCCTCGTCGCCGCGGCGGCAACGACCGTGGGAGCGGCAGCGTTGTTGTCGGCGTTACTGTCTGTTTCGGCGGCCGCGACCAAGGCGCCTGTTGCACCTGGTTGCGCAGGTGCGATCGGGGCGAGCACATGCACGCCACGCGGTGCGGCGCGAGCGCTGGCCAGCGCCGGATTCAGCCGGGCCAGCAGTTGCGGCTCGATGTCGCGTTGTCCGGCAAAGGCGTTGAGGCTGGTGCCGGCCGGCAATGCATGTTCGGTGAGTACCGGTACCGGGCGGTCGAGCGAGGTCAACAGATTGCCTTGCTGCTGCGCATGGTCCAGCACACAGGCCAGCGCGTGCAGCTTTTCCACGTACTCATAGGTGACCTTGGACATGCCGGGCAATTCGGACGGGCGAGCATTCTGCGCGTTCATGCCGGCCGAGCGCATGGCCTGCAGCACGCGATACTCGCCCGCGTTATAGGCCATCAGCGCCAGGCGCCAATCGCCGCCGAACATGCCATACAACGTCTTGAGATAACGCACCGCCGCCGTAGTGGAATCCACTGCCGAGAGGCGGCCGTCATATTGCGCGCCAACCGGCACATGGTGGTTGCGCGCAGTGGTGGCGATGAACTGCCAGAGGCCGGCGGGACCGCTGCCGTTGCGGGCGCCCGGGCGATAACCGCTTTCGACGAACGGAATCAGCGCAAATTCGGTCGGCATGTCGGCTTCGCGCAATTCATCGACCACGTAGCCGAACAGCGGCAAGACATCCTGTGCGTCGTCCGCCAGGCGGGCCGGCGCGCGCGAAAAATGTTGTTCCCAGCGCGTATCGCTATGCTCGCTGTCGCAGCCGGGATCGGCGCGACCGTCCAGGAACGACGAAAAGATCTCCCGACCATTGCGCACCTCGGGTGTGGCGGTCTGGGCGATCGAGCTCTCTGCGGGTTTGGGGCGGCTTGCGTCGTTGGACGATGCGGCTGCGGGTGCGATGACCGCCGATGCGGTCAGCACTGCCAGAAGCAGGCGCCTCATGCGCGAAATTCGTCTTTCCAGCGCCGAAGTTCGGCGAAAACGTCAACTTCAGAGGAAGGTGCGCCGGCTGCGCGCGATGCTACGGCGGCGCGGATTTCAGGACTGCTGGTACGTAGGAACGGATTGGTGGCCAGTTCACTCTTGAGCGAAATCGGCAGGGTAGGACGGGCTGCATGACGCATGGCCTGGGCTTCCTGTTGACGGCGCTGCAAGGCAGCGTTGGTGGGATCGACGTGCAACGCAAAGGCCGCGTTGGCCAAGGTGTATTCGTGGCCGCAACACACGAGCGTTTCGCCAGGCAGGGAGGCCAGGCACTGCAAGGAGTCGAACATCTGAGGAGCGGTACCTTCGAACATCCGCCCACAGCCTAGGCTGAACAGGGTATCTCCGCTGAATAGATGGCGGTCGGTGACGAAGGCGAGGTGGCTGCGGGTATGGCCCGGCACTTCCAGCACATCGAAATGGATGCCAAGCAGGCTCAAGCGCTCGCCCTGGCCCACGCGGCGGGCATCTGTGGGGATGCGTTCGTCGGCAGGTCCGTATAGCGCAAGGTCCGGCCAACGCTGCTGCAGCGCCGCCACGCCGCCGATGTGGTCGGCATGGTGGTGGGTCAGCAGGACGGCGCTGGGACTGAAGCCTTCGCGCTCTGCGGCGGCGAACACCGGCTCGGCCTGGCCGGGATCGACGATGACTGCGCGGCCATCGGTGGCGACCAGCGCCCAGATGTAGTTGTCGTCGAATGCGGGCAGTGCAGTCAGTCGCATAGAATTGGGACCATGCCTGCCACGCCATTCTCCCGTCAAGCTGGCGTCTCATCCTGGTTTGAAACAGGTGCAGGGCGCAGCCTGCTCCAGTTGGAGCGCCGATTGGCGCTTGCGGCGCTGCAGACGCGTCCGTCGCAGCCCTGGCTGTGGCTGACGCCCACTCCCGAGCTGCCGCCACGCGAGCTCCTGCAGGGGCGAGGGCTGCGGCTGCATCGCAGCGCTGGCCGCTTTGCGGGCGACGCGCGCTGCGCCATGCCGTTTCCGTTGCCGACCGAAAGCCTGCAGGCCATCGTGGTGCAGCATGCGGTGGTGGGCGGCGCGGCGGAATTCCTGGCCGAATGCGAGCGGCTGCTGATGCCGGGCGGCCGGCTATGGCTGTTCACGCTCAATCCGCTGAGCCCGTACCGCTTCCGCTGGGCGCGGCGTGGTCCGGTGGCGTTGCGGCCGGATCGCTGGCGGCTGCTGGCGCAGCGTGCGGGGCTGCAATGCGTTCAGACCGAGCGCTACCTGGGGCCGATCTGGCGCACCGGGCGTGGCGCCACCGGCGCCGATCGCGCACCCTGGCGTGCGGTCTATCTGCTCGAAGTGGAAAAGCGCGCTGCCGCTTCGATCGGGCCGACCCCGATCGCGATGCCCTCGCGCTGGCCGCAGCCTGTAGCCACGATCTGACGATTGACCACTTTCCAAACACCAGAAGCCGATGAAATCCATTGAAGTGCATACCGACGGCTCCTGCCTCGGCAATCCCGGGCCGGGCGGTTGGGCGGCCCTGTTGCGTTACAACGGCCGCGAGAAGGAATTGTCCGGCGGCGAAGCGACATCCACCAACAACCGCATGGAGTTGATGGCGGCGATCATGGCGCTGGAAACGCTCACCGAGCCGTGCCAGATCGTGCTGCATACCGACTCGCAATACGTGCGCCAGGGCATTACCGAGTGGATGTCCGGCTGGGTGCGCCGCGGTTGGAAAACCGCTGGCGGCGACCCGGTCAAGAACCGTGAACTGTGGGAGCGCCTGCATGCGGCCACGCAACGCCACAGCATCGATTGGCGTTGGGTGAAAGGCCACAATGGTGACCCGGACAACGAGCGCGTCGACGTGCTCGCCCGCAATCAGGCCATCGCCCAGCGCGGTGGCAGCGCAACCGCGTAAGCAATCAGCAAGAGGATTCATGCGTCAGATCATTCTCGATACCGAAACCACCGGCCTGGAATGGCGCAAGGGCAACCGCGTCGTCGAAATCGGTGCGGTGGAGCTGCTGGAGCGGCGCCCGAGCGGCAACAACTTCCATCGCTACCTGAAGCCCGATTGCGATTTCGAGCCGGGTGCGCAGGAAGTGACGGGGTTGACCCTGGAGTTCCTGGCCGACAAGCCGCTGTTTGCCGATGTGGTCGAGGAGTTCCTGGCCTACATCGACGGCGCGGAGCTGATCATCCACAACGCCGCGTTCGATCTGGGCTTCCTGGACAACGAGCTGTCGCTGCTGGGCGACAACTACGGCCGTATCGTCGAGCGCGCCACCGTGGTGGATACCCTGATGATGGCGCGCGAGCGCTATCCGGGGCAGCGCAACTCGCTGGATGCCTTGTGCAAGCGCCTGGGCGTGGACAACTCGCATCGCCAGTTGCATGGCGCCTTGCTCGATGCGCAGATCCTGGCCGATGTGTACATCGCGCTGACCTCGGGCCAGGAAGAAATTGGCTTTGCCAGCGCCGATACCGGCCAGCGCAGCGAGCATGGCGAGGGCATGATCACCTTCGATCCGGCGCTGCTGTTGCCGCGCGCACGGGTGGTGGTGACCGCGTCGGAGTCGCAGGCGCACGAGGCGCGCCTGGCGCACCTGCGCAAGAAGGCCGGGCGCGCGTTGTGGGATGCGCCGGTCGAAGAGGTGGCTGCTGCCGGGTAGTGCGGCTTTTGGCAACTGGTGTCCTGCTGTCGTGCGGCGTGGCGATGTGGTGGGAGTGCAGTGCGTAGTTGGTGCCCGGCGAGGCCGCGAATTGCGCGCCCGGAGTAGCTACCGCGCGGGTTCGATGCCCGAGCTTGGCTCTGCCAACAAAACGATGTCTCTCTGGTCTAGTGCGGAGCGGGATGATGTTGCTCTTCGCTGCAGGCTGGTGATCTGCGGCCTGGCTGCAGGGCCCTTGCCCGCCCACCATCGCGGGACACGCCGCAAGTACGTCCCTGTAGGCTCTTACGCGGCATCCATGCCGCGTAAGGTCCCGCGACGGTGGGCGGGCAAGGACCTGTCGAGATGGTCGGAGTGCATGGTGTTCAACCAGGTAGCCGACTCACGCTCTGGTGCACTGCTCTCGACGGTTCCGGGATCCTTGGCGGCCTGGATGCTGCCAGCGAGTCCTTAGGGCTAGATTTACGGCGTGACCCGCAGGCAGTGAGGACATCGCGCCCTCGACCGACCAGGCGCTTGTCTGCCTTCAACCAGATGCGGGCCAACAACACCCTTGCGCTCACCGCCAGCCGGGCACTCGCTAGGTCTTGTTGGCCGCTTTCAGTAGCTGCGCACCAGGATCGCGGTGATGTTGTCCGATCCACCGCCATCGAGTGCGGCGGCGACCAGGCATTCGACACATTCCTGTGCGCTGCAATCGGCTTGCGACAGGGTCGCGGCGATCGCGGCATCGTCGACTTCTTCGGTGAGGCCGTCGCTGCACAGCAGCAGCTGCATGCCGGATTTGAGCTCGCCCTGCATGGTGGCGACATTGAGGTGGACCGGATCGGTGACGCCCAGCGCCTGGGTCACCACATTGCGATGCGGATGCGCGCGCGCCTGTTCGCTGGTCAGCGTGCCCTGGGCGATCAGTTCCTGCACATAGCTATGGTCCTGGCTCAGCTGCGCCAGCCGGCCGTCGCGCCACAGGTAGGCGCGACTGTCGCCGACCCAGGCCACTTCGAAGCGCTGGCCCAGTACGCGCGCGGCGACGACGGTAGTGCCCATCGGCAAGGTGTCGTTGCAGCGGCGCGAGGTCTTGATGATCTCTTCGTCGGCGATGCGTACCGCCTGGGCCAGCGGGGTGCCGGCGCGCACCTCGCGCACGATGGTTTCGCGCGCCAGGGCGCTGGCCACTTCGCCGCAGGCATGCCCGCCCATGCCATCGGCCACCAGCCACAGCCCCAGCTCGCTGTCGCCGTAGTACGTGTCCTCGTTGAGGTCACGGCGCAGGCCGACATGGGTAAGGTGTCCGAATTCGAGCATGGGGGCGGGTCGCCAAGGAAGGAGGTGCGTGACCATCATCGCGGCGCGGCCGGCCCGCAGCAACACGCCGATCGCCGATGCCGCAGGGCGGGTTCACGCCCGGACCTTCGATCGTGCCGGCGATGCCGGCCCGGGCCGCTTGTGGCTGGGCGCCGGTGCCCGTATGATGCACGGCCCCAGGACACTGGGGACCATCTGGAGAGGTGGCAGAGCGGTTGAATGTACCTGACTCGAAATCAGGCAGGCGTTTATAGCGCCTCGGGGGTTCGAATCCCCCCCTCTCCGCCAGATTCGCATCAGCCCCCGCAAGGGGGCTTTTGTTTATGTGTCGCCGCCGCGCGCTGCTGCGCTGGCTACAATCCGCCCGATATCCGTTGGAGGCCTGTCATGTCCGAGATCCTGGTGCCCGTGTCCTTTGGTGAGCTGCTCGACAAGATCGCGATCCTGCAGATCAAGTCCGAGCGCATGAGCGACCCCGTCAAGCTGGCCAACGTGCGCAGCGAGCTGTCCGCGCTGGAGACCAGCTGGATGGCGCATCCGGCCGCCGGCCACGACATCGTGCGTCTGCGTGCGGCGCTCAAGGCCGTCAACGAGCGGCTGTGGGTGATCGAGGACGACATCCGGCTCAAGGAGCAGGCGCAGACCTTCGACGACAGCTTCGTGCAGCTGGCGCGCAGCGTCTATATCGAAAACGACGAACGCGCGCGCATCAAGAAAGAGATCAACCTGGCGCTGGGTTCGTCGTACGTGGAAGAGAAGTCGTATCAGGACTATCGCGCTAACGGTGTCTGAAAGCCGCTGACTGCAGGTCTGCGTAACCGATACACGTGGTGGTCGGTGGGTGCGCGGCGCTTTCTGGTGCGCCGCCACACTTCGAGTCGGCCGGCACCGCGGTGGTTGGCTGCCGCGCGCGTGAGCTGGCGGTGTTTCGCTCTTGTTTCCTGGCTGTCCTGGGCATCTGCGCCACGGCGCAGCGATTGAACGCCTGTTCGAGTGCCGATCCGATGCCCATCCTCAGCGCGGATGATCGCTGCGATAACGCTCGAATGCGGCGATTGCATCGTCCACGGTGATCAGCGCCATCACCTCGTCGAATTCGATCTTGGTGCCCCATTTCAGTTGGTCGGCCGGCTTGCCCAGGTATTTGCGGGCCGCCGCGTCGTAACGGTCCACGCAGTAGCGCACGTCCGAGTACGGGCCGCTGCGCAGCGGGTTGCTGGCCGCATGCAGGCCCAGCACCTTGGTGCCCATCGCGTTGGCGATGTGCATCGGCCCGGAATCGGGGGTGACCACCAGATCGGCGCGGGCGAGCAGGGCGGGGAGTTGTTTGAGCGTGTCCTTGCCGACCAGGTCCAGCACCGGCGTGCGCGCGGCCGCGACGATGGCATCGGCGGTGCTGCGTTCCAGCTCGCTGCGGCCACCGCACAGCACGACCCGCCAGCCTTGCGCTGCGGCATGGTCGGCCAGCGCGGCGTGGCGGTCGGGATACCAGTTGCGGCGTGCGTGGCTGGAGCACGGCGAAATCATCAGCACCGGGCGGCCATCGTCGTCCCATTGTGCGCGTGCCCAGCGATGCGCGTCGTCGGGAACCGGCAAGTCCCAGCGCACCTGGGTCTGGGTCAGGCCGAGCGGCTGCGCGAAGCTGCCGATGGCGTCGAGCACGTGGATGCCGGGGCGGTCGGCGATGCGCTCGTTGACGAACAGGCCGTGCAGGTCCTTGGAACGGCTGCGGTCATAGCCGATCCGCCGCCGCGCCGGCACGAAGGCCGACAGCACGTTGGCGCGCAAGGCCACCTGCATCTGCAGCAGCGCATCGAAGCGACCCAATGGCGCCAGCGAGCGGCGGAGCGCGCGCATGCCGGCCACGCCGGTGCGCTTGTCGTAGGCATGGAACTGCACGCCGGGCAGGCCGTCGAGCAATTTCAGCCCAGCCTTGTCGATGATCCAATGCAGCTGGCTTGCCGGAAATCCCGCCTGCAAGGTGCGCACCAGCGGCACCACATGGGTGACGTCACCCAGGGCGGACAGGCGCAGCAGGCATAACGAGGCGGGCGTAGAAGCCATGGTGTTGTTAGACTCGATAGATGGTTTCTTTCGACGCCACTGAAGCGCTGGCGCCGTACCGCGAAGGCCGCGGCTATGGCGCCATTCTGTTCGACCGCGAACGGCTGCGGCAAGCCGATGCCGGGCTGTTTTCGCCGCAACGCTGGGGCGACAGGGCACGGCCGGTCGATGAAGGCGGGCGCGGTGGGGCGTGGTTCGTGGATGCGCCGTTCGGTCACAGCGTGTTGCGGCAGTACCTGCGCGGCGGCATGGCCGCGCGCGTGAGCCGCGATCACTATCTGTGGAAGGGCGCCGGGCGCACGCGCAGCTTTGCCGAGTTCCGGCTGATGCGCGAACTGCTCAGGCGCAAGTTGCCGGTGCCGCGCCCGTTGGCGGCCTGTTATCTGCGCGAGGGGCTGAGCTATCGCGCTGCATTGTTGATGGAGCGCCTGGAGAACGTGCGCTCGCTCGCCGATCATGCGCAGGTCGCCGGGCGCGGTGCGCCGTGGGAAGAAACCGGGCGGCTGCTCGCCCGCTTTCATCGCGCCGGCCTGGATCATGCCGATCTCAACGCGCACAACATCCTGTTCGATGCCGGCGGGCATGGCTGGTTGATCGATTTCGACCGCGGCGTGTTGCGCATTCCGGCCACGCGCTGGCGCGAAGGCAATCTCAAGCGCCTGCATCGCTCGCTGCTGAAGTTGCGCGGCAACCGCAGCCGCGAAGAGGTCGACAAGGATTACGAACGCCTGCATCGCGCGTACGAACTGGCCTGGGGCCGGGGTTACTGATGAATTGGGCGTTGCGGGTGCAAGGGGTCGGCAATGCGTCGGCGGTGGCGCTCGGTTCGCCGATGGCCACCATCGAGCGCGCCGGCGCGCCGTGGCTGACCATCGATTGCGGCAGCGAAGGGCTGACTGCCTACCAGGCCCAGTATGGTCATCTGCCGCAGGCGGTCTTCATCACCCATGTGCACCTGGACCACGTCGGCGGGCTGGAACGGCTGTTCGTGGACAGCTATTTCTCCCAACGCCGCGGCCGCACGCGCCTGTACGTACCGGCGCCGGTGGTGCCGTTGCTGCAGCGGCGGATCGCCGACTACCCCAACGTGCTGGCCGAGGGCGGCGCGAACTTCTGGGATGCCTTCCAGCTGGTGCCGGTCGGCGACGCGTTCTGGCACGACGGGGTGCGGCTGGAAGTGTTCCCGGCGCGCCACCACTGGCCGGAGACCGCCTACGGGCTGCGGCTGAAGGGGGCGCTGGTCTGGAGTGGCGACACCCGGCCGATCCCGGAAATGCTGGCCCGTTATGCCGATGACAGCGAGCTCATCGCGCATGACTGCGGCGTTCACGGCAACCCGTCGCATACTGGGGTGGACGATTTGGAGCGGGAATACCCGCAGGACCTGTTGAGCCGCATGCTGCTGTACCACTACGCCAGCGACGCCGACGGCGACGTGCTCCGCGCACGCGGCCATCGCGTAGCCGTGCCTGGTCAACATCTGCCGCTGGCGGAGCCGACTGCCGCCATGGTGCCCTGATGGGCGCCCTGCTGTTGCCGAACCTGACCGCTGCGCCGATGCAGGACCGCTATGGCCGGCCGCTGCGCGACCTGCGCCTGTCGGTCATCGAGGCCTGCAATTTCCGCTGCGGTTACTGCATGCCGGCCGATCGCGTGCCCGACGATTACGGATTCGATGCGCAGCAGCGCCTGAGCTTCGATCAGCTGGAAACGCTGGTGCGTGCCTTCGTCTCGGTCGGCGTCACCAAGGTACGCCTGACCGGTGGCGAGCCGCTGTTGCGTCGCGATCTGCCCAGCCTGATTGCGCGCCTGACCACGATCGAGGGCATCGAGGATCTGGCGCTGACCACCAACGGCACCTTGCTCGCGCGTCAGGCGGTGGCGCTGCGCCAGGCCGGGCTGCGCCGGATCACGGTGAGCATGGACGCCCTGGATCCGGAGCTGTTCAGACGCATGAGCGGCAACCGCGGCGAGATCGCGCAGGTACTGGCCGGTATCGCCGCTGCCGAGCAGGCCGGCTTCCAGCGCCTGAAGATCAACTGCGTGGTGCAGCGTGGCGTCAACGAAGATCAGGTGCTGCCCCTGGTGGAGCACTTCCGTGGCAGCGGCCACGTGCTGCGCTTCATCGAGTTCATGGATGTGGGCAGCTGCAACGGCTGGACCGCCGATGCGGTGGTGACCTCGGCGCAACTGCACGCGCGCATCCACGCGCGCTGGCCATTGCTGCCGCTGGATGCCAACTACACCGGCGAAGTGGCGCAGCGGCATGCATTTGCCGATGGCGCCGGCGAGGTGGGTTTTGTCAGTTCGGTCAGCGTGCCGTTCTGCGGCGATTGCCAGCGCGCACGCGTGTCGGCCGACGGGCAGTTGTACACCTGCCTGTTTGCCAGCCAGGGCCATGACCTCAAGCCGGCCCTGGCCGAGGGCGAGCATGGGTTGTCCGAGCATCTGCGTGCGCGCTGGAGCGTACGTGGCGACCGCTACAGCGAGGTCCGTGCATCGACACCGCGCCGTGGCAAGCCGGTGGAGATGTTCCTGATCGGCGGGTAAGGCGCTGCTGTTCCATCCAGGCGCCCCGTTCACCGAGAATGTCGCATCCTGAGTGCCTGTCATCGTGTCGTTTCCCATGCCTGCAAAATCCCGTTCCGCACGCCTGACCCACCTGGACGATTCCGGACTGCCCACGATGGTGGATGTCTCGGACAAGGCGGTCACCGCGCGCAGCGCCACCGCGCAAAGCCGGGTGCGTTTTCCGGCTGCCGTCGCCGCACAGTTGCGCGCCAATGGCTTGCGCAGCGCCAAGGGCGGCATCGTGGAGACCGCGGTGATCGCCGGCACCATGGCGGTCAAACGCACGCACGAGTTGATTCCGTTCTGCCACCCGTTGCCGATCGATGCGTGCCGGTTCGAGATTGACTGGGCGGGCGGGCAGCTGCTGGACATCCGTTGCACGGTGCGCTGCGTGCATCGCACCGGTGTGGAAATGGAAGCGCTCACCGGCGCCAGCGTGGCGGCCCTGACGGTCTACGACATGTGCAAGGCGTTGTCGCACAGCATGAGCATCGGCCCGACCAGGTTGGTGTCCAAGCGTGGTGGCAAGCGCGATATCGGAGCAAACCAATGAGCACGACAGTGACGGTGCTGTATTTCGCCAGCCTGCGTGAGGCAGCGGGCATTGCCAGCGAGCAGGTGCACTCGCAGGCGCAGGACCTGCGCGCGCTCTATGCCGAACTCGATACGCGCCATGGCCTGCGCTGGACGCCGGCGCAGCTGCGCGTGGCGGTGGATGGCGCGTTCGCGCGCTGGGAGGACGGCGTGCGCGATGGCAGTGAAATCGTGTTTATTCCGCCGGTGTCGGGAGGTTGAGCATGAGCGAGCAGACTTCCGCCCTCTTTGCGCTTTCCGACGTGCCATTGCCGGTCGACAGCTTGCGCGCTGCGCTGGAACACCCGCATGCCGGCGCGTTTGCCAGTTTCGAAGGCTGGGTACGCAATCACAATGAGGGCCGCAGCGTGGCCGGGCTGCGCTACGAGGCCTACGCCGCGCTGGCGCAGGCCGAAGGCCAGCGCGTGCTCGACGAGGCAATGAGTCGGTTTGCCGTCGTCAACGCCTACTGCGTGCACCGCGTGGGCGAGCTGCGCATCGGCGACATGGCAGTGTGGGTCGGCGTCAGTGCGGCACATCGCGGCGCCGCATTCGATGCCTGCCGCTTCATCATCGACGAGGTCAAGGCACGCGTGCCGATCTGGAAGCACGAGCATTACCTGGAAGGCGATGCCGGCTGGCTGCATCCGGAATCGCAGACGCAGTAGTGCGCTCGCAGGTCACGCGCTGCGGGAACATCAAAAGATCAGGTTGGTGTTCCGCCGGTTGAGCGCGCCGGAAAGCGCCTGACGCTGCGCATATTTCCGAGCCATCGCCGCGGCCGGTGCAAATCACTGGCCAGCTTTGGGCATGGCTGCAAAGTGCCGAGTCGCAGTGGCGGCTGCACACCGTCTGCATTGCGCGCCGAGTGCGTGCGGCATCTGTCGATGCGCTATCAGTCTGGGGTTGGGGTGGTGTCCCCGCCGGTTGACCTCGGCGCCCGCATCAATCGATACCGTTGCTGCCTTCCGGCCCTGGCGGGATTTTCGATCTAGCGTCGCGAGGGACCGACGGGGCCACCATAAGACGTGGGTCACTGGCGTGACCCTGGATCCATGCAAACGCATTGCAGGATCATGAAACTGGCGGAGAGAGGGGGATTCGAACCCCCGAAGCGCGGTTTAGACGCTTACACACTTTCCAGGCGTGCTCCTTCAACCACTCGGACACCTCTCCGTACCTGCCGTGCGACCGGGTCGTCGGCAGGAGCGGGATTCTAGCCGCCGCGGGCGCCATTAACAAGGTAAAGGATCTGCCAGTCCGGCATGACGGCGCCAGCGCAGGTGTCTAGCCGGCCACCGACGCTGTTTGTCAGTCCTCCGGTGGGTGGCAACGCCGGGGGCACCACGGCCGCTGAACGAACCCCTTGACGCGCCATGGCACAATATCGGTTCAGAGGAAGCTGGTTGCCCGATGTCTTATCTTGTTCTCGCCCGCAAGTGGCGCCCGAAGCGTTTTGCCGAACTCGTAGGCCAGGAACACGTGGTCCGCGCGCTCAGTAACGCGCTCGACAGTGGGCGTGTGCACCACGCATTCCTGTTCACCGGCACCCGCGGCGTGGGCAAGACCACGATTGCGCGCATTTTCGCCAAATCGCTGAACTGCGAGACCGGCACCAGTGCCGATCCGTGCGGCCAGTGCCCGGCCTGCCTGGATATCGACGCCGGCCGCTATATCGACCTGCTGGAAATCGACGCCGCGTCCAATACCGGCGTGGACGATGTGCGCGAGGTGATCGAGAACGCCCAGTACATGCCCTCGCGCGGCAAGTTCAAGGTCTATCTGATCGACGAAGTGCACATGCTCTCCAAGGCCGCGTTCAATGCGCTGCTGAAGACGCTGGAAGAGCCGCCCGAGCATGTGAAGTTCCTGCTGGCCACCACCGACCCGCAGAAGCTGCCGGTGACCGTGCTGTCGCGCTGCCTGCAGTTCAACCTCAAGCGGCTGGACGAGGACCAGATCCAGGGCCAGATGACCCGGATCCTGGCCGCCGAGCAGATCGAATCGGATCCATCGGCGATCGTGCAGCTGTCCAAGGCCGCAGACGGTTCGCTGCGCGACGGCCTGTCGCTGCTCGACCAAGCCATTGCCTATGCCGGCGGCGCGCTGCGCGAGGACGTGGTGCGCACCATGCTCGGCACGGTCGATCGCACCCAGGTCGGCGCGATGCTGCAGTCGCTGGCCGACGGCGATGGCGCGCGCCTGATGCAGGTGGTCGCCGCGCTGGCCGAATTCTCGCCCGACTGGAGTGGCGTGCTGGAGGCGCTGGCCGAGGCCTTGCACCGCATCCAGGTGCAGCAGTTGGTGCCGTCGGTGGCATTCGTCGGCGATGGCATCGACCCGACTGCCTATGCCGCGCAGCTGCGGCCGGAAGTGGTGCAGCTGTGGTACCAGATGGCGCTCAACGGCCGTCGCGATCTGTATCTGGCGCCGAGTCCGCGCGCCGGTTTCGAGATGGCGGTGCTGCGCATGCTCGCCTTCCGCCCAGCGGCGGCAGTGCCGGCTGGCGGCAGCGACGATGGACGTGGTGCCAGCGCGGGCGGTCATGCGCGTTCTGCGGCAATTGGCGTGCAGGCCGCCACACCGGTGGCAGCCGCACCAGCACCCGCAGCGGTGACGAAACCGGCCGACCTGGAGGCCGCTCCTGCTGCCGTGGCTGCGGTCGCCGCACCGGCGCCAGTCGCTGCTGCGCCCGCGCCTGTCGTGGTGCTGCCCGCTGCGCAAGCGTCGACCGATAGCCGCCCATCGACAGCTCCCACGCGCAGCGACGACACGCCGCCCTGGGCAATGGACGATGCGCCGGTGCGCGCCAACGCTGCCCCCGTCGCTGCGGCGACGCCCGTGCTGGCGCCGGAAGCGGCAATGGCGCCACCCACAGCAGCCGCTGCGACGTTGCCGGCTGCGGTCGCGCCCGAAGCTGCGGTGGCAGTTGCCGCAGCGGCTGGGGTACCTGCATCTGCAGCGGCGGTGGTATCGATGCCATCGGTTGCCGCACCCTCCGTATCGGCACCGGAACCGACAACCGATCCATCGCCCCTGCTCGACAACGGCCACATCGCCGACGCCGAGCAGTGGCTGGATCTGGTCACCCGCAGCGGCTTGAACGGTCCCTCGCGACAGCTCGCCGCCAATGCCGCCTTCATCGGCCATCGCGACGGCGTGCTGCGCCTGGCGCTGGCGCCGGGCTTCGAATATCTCAATTCCGAGCGTTCCATCGCCAACCTTGCGCAGGCACTCGCGCCCGAGTTGGGAAATACGCCGCGCATCGTCATCGAGACCGGCAACGCCGATGTCGAGACCCTGCACGAGCGGGCCAGCCGCCAGAAAGGCGAGCGCCAGAGCGCGGCCGAAACAGCGTTCATGAACGACCCGAACGTGCAGCAGCTGATTCAGCAGCAAGGCGCGCGGGTCGTCCCCGATTCCATCCGCCCTTACGACGAGTAACGACACATGCGTGGGAACATTGCCCAATTGATGCAGCAGGCGCAGAAGATGCAGGAAAACCTGCAGCGCGCCCAGGAAGAGCTGGCCAAGCTGGAAGTCACCGGCACCGCCGGCGGCGGCATGGTCAGCGTGACGCTGACCGGCGCCAAGGAGTGCCGCAAGGTCCGCATCGACCCGAGCATCCTCTCCGACCAGGAAATGGCCGAGGACCTGATCGCCGCCGCCTTCAACGACGCCTCCAACAAGATCGACGCCGAATCCAAGGACCGGATGGGCTCGGCCACTGCCGGCATGCAGCTGCCGCCGGGCATGAAGTTGCCGTTCTGAGCGAGGGGATTCGGGAGTCGGGATTGGGGATTGGCTGGAAGCGAGATCCGCTTCTGCATTTGCGAATCCCAAATCTCCAATTCCCAATCCCGGCCACCCAATGTCCTCTCTTCTCGAACAACTGATCGAGGCCTTCCGGGTATTGCCGGGTGTGGGCCAGAAATCGGCCCAGCGCATGGCCTACCACGTGCTCGAACGCGAGCGCGAGGGTGGCCGCCGCCTGGCTGCGGCGCTGGCCAATGCGGTGGAAAAGGTCGGCCATTGCGTGCAATGCCGCGACTTCACCGAGGCGGAGATCTGCGCGATCTGTGCCAGCAGCAGCCGCGACCGGCAGCAGCTGTGCGTGGTGGAATCGCCGGCCGATCGCCTGGCGATCGAACATGCCACCGGCTACCGTGGGCTGTACTTCATCCTGCAGGGCCGGCTGTCGCCGCTGGACGGCATCGGCCCGCGCGAGCTGGGCCTGGACCGGCTCGGCGAGCGTCTGGCCACCGGTGAGGTCACCGAAATGATCATCGCCACCAATGCCACCGTGGAAGGCGAGGCAACCGCGCATTACCTGGCGCAGCTTGCCCGCCAGCATGCGGTGCGCCCGAGCCGGCTCGCGCAGGGCATGCCGTTGGGCGGCGAGCTGGAATACGTCGATCGCGGCACCTTGTCGCATGCCTTCGGCACCCGGGGTGAGGTGCTTTGAGGGCGGGGAATCGGGATTGGGGAATCGAGAATTGGAGAAGCGAAAAGCAGTGGCGCGCGCGGTAAGCTCTTGCGATTCCCCACTCCCGACTCCCGATTCCCCACCCATGACCGACACCATCTTCGGCAAGATCATTCGTCGCGAAATTCCGGCCAACATCGTCTATGAAGACGACGAGGTGCTGGGCTTTCAGGACATCGCACCGCAGGCGCCGGTGCATGTGCTGTTCATTCCCAAGCAGCATGCCATTCCCACGCTGGACGACGTGCCGCCGGAGCAGGCGTTGTTGGTGGGCAGGCTCGCACTCGCTGCAGCGTCGTATGCACGGGAGCAGGGGCTGGCACAGGACGGCTATCGCATCGTGATGAACTGCCGCGAGCATGCCGGCCAGACAGTGTTCCATATCCATCTGCATCTGCTGGCCGGTGCGCCGCTGGGACGGTTCGGCACGCCCTGACCTGGTTGCTTGATCGAGCGCGTCAGCGCCTGTTTGAGCCGCCGTATCGCATAAACAAAAACGCCGCTCCCTGCGAGCGGCGTTTTTGCGTGTCACTGACTCAGCGGTCGATTACCACCAGCCGCGGCCCCAGCCCCAGCCACCGCCCCAGCGCGGACCCCACGGGTCGCCCCACGGGCCGTACGGATAGGCCGGCACCACATCCACCTCGCGCACGACCGGCCATAGGTAGACCACGTCGGCATTCACCTTGGGCAACTTGTAGTCGTACTCGCCGATCTTGGTGGTTTCGTAGCCTTCGATCTTGCCGATGAAGGTCACTTCGCGGCCGGGCTCGAACACGGCCGGGTCGTAGAAGCCCGAGCGGCAAGTCAGGAAGCGGCCATCGCTGGCGTCCACGGCGTTGCGGTCCGGACGGCCACTGGCATTGAGCGGACGCGAGATCAGCTCGAAACAGGTCTGGCCCTGCCCGGGCTTGGTCTGGATGATCTTGCCGCCCCAGCGCACCGACGTGCCGACCTGGGCGCTGGCGGTGGAATCGCTCGGACTGACCGTAGGGAACTGACCCTGCAGCGGCTTGGGCGCGGTGGCGCAGGCGGCGAGCCCGAGCGCGGCGACAATGGGAAGAAGAAAGCGGGTACTCATGAGGAAGCTCCGGTTCGCGGGCGATGCTGCTGCAGATCTTTGAGGAGTGAGGCGCTGTCCGAATCAGCGCCAGCGTAGCGCGCGGCAGCGAAACGTTGGCTGAGTGCCAACAATGCCGGATTCGGGTGTGAACGGGCGACACGTTGCGCCCAGGCGATGGCCGGTTCGTGCGGTTCGCGGGCCAGGCCGAGCTTGTCGTAGCGGCGGCCCAGGCGATGCCAGGCGCGCAGCAGCGGGTCGCGTTCACGCTCGCCGCGCGCCAGCAGCCAACCCATCCACGCCAGCGCGCTGACCGCAAACACGCCGAAGATGGCGGCCAGCTGTGAGCTGTCCAGGCGATCGATGCCGAAGGGTTGCAGCAGCCGCTGCTGGCGGTCGGCATCGAAGGACAGCACCAGATCGTTCCAGCCGCGGCGCAGCAGGTCGCTGACCTGGCCCAGGCTGGCCCACATGCCGAGCTGGGCAAAATTGTTGCCCGCGCCGACCTGCACGCGGTCTTCCAGCGTGTCGTAGATGCGCTCCGGCGCCACCGCCGCGGTGGGGTCCACCCGCACCCAGCCGCGCCCGGCCAGCCAGACTTCGGTCCAGGCATGCGCATCCATGCGCCGCACCACCCAGTAATTGCCGAAGCCGTTGTAGGTGCCGCCGGCATACCCGGTGACCACGCGCGCGGGGATGCCGGCCGCTCGCATCAGCACCACGAACGAAGAGCTGAAGTGCTCGCAGAACCCGGCCTTCTGCTGAAACAGGAATTCGTCGACGCTGTTGCGGCCGAGCAGGGGGGTATCCAGGGTGTAGGCGAAGTCGCGGGTGATCCACTGCAGCGCGCGCTGCACCACGGCATCGTCGTTGCTGCCGGCTTCCGCGCGCCATTGCCGTGCCAGCGCGAGCGTACGTGGATTGAAGCCCGGCGGCAGGGCGAGGGCGCGCTTGCGCAACTGGTCGGGTAGGTCGGTGTCGAAGCGTGCCGGTGGCGCCGATTGCAGCTCCCAGCGGGTCAACGCACTCAATGGCCGCTGCGCGAACAGTTCGTAGTCGGGTGACAGCTCGGCATTGGCCACCGCCTGCGTGGGCAGGTCCAGCGACACCAGCTGGCGACGATCGGTGGGCTCGTAGTCCAGGCGATAGCGATAGCGCTGCGGCCCGGCGGTGACCGAGGCGGGTTGGCCGCGGCCGGTCCAGCGCGCGCGCTGCCAGGTCCGGCCATCGAAGTCCCACATCACCGGCCCGCGCCAGTAGCGTTGCTGCGGCGGTGGCGCGTTGCCGGTGAACTGCACGCGCAGCGCCGGGCTGTCGTCGGCCATCAGGTCGATCCATTCGCCCGGCGACATGTTGTCCGACAGGCCCGGCCGCGACAGCGCGCGCTCGGGCACGCCCCACAGCGGCGAGCTCAGACGCGGCAGCAGCCAGAACGTGGCCAGGGCCAGCGGCACGCCGATGGCGACCAGCTTGCCGATGCCGCGCAACTGCATCCGCAGCGCAGGCGTGGCGGTACGGTGTTCCTCGTCGGCCAGCCGCTGCATGCTCAGCAGCGCGCTCACTACCGCCAGCAGCGCCAGCCCCATCGTCGCCGGCCCCTGGTCGAGCAGAAACGCCGCAAACGGGGCGAACAACGCAAAGCCGAGCAGGCTGCGCGCATCGCGCAAGGTGCGCAGCTCGGAGGCCTTGATCGCCAGCATCGCGGCCAGCACCGCGCAGCCGGTGTCGCGGCCGAAGCGCATGCCGATCTGCCAGTACACCGCGCCCAGCATCGCCACCACCAGCAACAGCCGCACCGGTGCCATCACGGTGCCGCGCCAGCTCAGCACGCCGACCAGCACGGCGGCCACGGCAACGGTGCCGGCGAGCAGGCCGGGCAGCTGCAACAGCAACGGCGCCAGTGCCAGCCAGCTGGTGACCAGCACCCAGGCGCGGCTGGCCTGGGTGATCGGGACGGACGGCTCAGTCATGGGGAAGCAGGGCCAGGGCGCGCAGACACAGGTGATGGTGGGCCGGACCTTGCGCAGGCCCAAGCGGCGGTTGGCCTGGCAACAACAAGCGGTAGCGCCGCCCGTCGCGCTCGGCCAGGTTGACCCAGCGGGCAAGCCGCGCGATGCGGCGCTCGTACGGCAGCGCATTGAGCGTGCGCCAGTCCAGCGTGACTTCGATGCCCAGCGGCTGCTCGTACTCGCGCACCAGCAGGCTGTCGCGGCGTGCCGAGTGCTTCCAGGAAATCGTGCGTGGCGCATCGCCGGCGCGATACGG
This sequence comes from Xanthomonas arboricola pv. juglandis, assembly GCF_001013475.1. Classification (GTDB taxonomy): domain Bacteria; phylum Pseudomonadota; class Gammaproteobacteria; order Xanthomonadales; family Xanthomonadaceae; genus Xanthomonas; species Xanthomonas arboricola. The sequence continues at coordinate 313,223 of NZ_JZEF01000003.1, forward strand.
GCGCAGTTGGTGCAGCTCCTCGCCTTGCGGGTGCAGGCGGGTCTGGTTGGGCGAACCGGCGCCCTCGGGCAATGCCGGCCCTTGTTCCTCGGGCCTGGGATAGGCCAGCAGCGGTGTCTCCGGCCAGACCCACGACCAGGCGCGCACCAGCCCCAGCGGCTGGGTGCTGGACAGGCGGATGCGTTCGATGTCCTGCCAGCCGCGCCGTTCGGTGGGCACCGCCAGGTCGACCTCGGCCATGTCGTGCTCGAGCAACGCACAGAAGCCGCTGCTGTCCAGGTGATCCAGGCGCAGCCCACGCCGTGCGCGGCTGTCGCGACGTGCCAGCGACACCCGCATGCGCAACGGTTCGCCGGCGACCACCGGTTCGGCCGACACCGCCTCGACGCGCAGTGCCGACAACTGCAGGTGCGCCATGATGCTGCTGGCAATCCCGGCAGTGGCCAGCAACAGCGCCAGCAGCAGGGCCGGGTTGTTGTTGTAGTTCAATGCGCCCAGCAGCATCGCCAGCAGCAAGGCGGTGACGAACAGCCCGAAGCGCGTCGGCAGCACGTAGATGCGCCGCCGATCCAGCACGATCGGCAAGGCCTCCGCGCCCCGCGGGCGTGCCAGCAGGCTGAGTCGGCGGCCAATGCCGCGCACGTGCGCACGCACCTGGGTCAGTCCACCGGCACGCTGTGCAGCAGCGCCTTGGCCAATGCCGGCCCGGACGAGGATTCGGCCTCCGGCACCAGCCGGTGCCCGGCCACCGCCACGAACAACGCCTGCACGTCTTCCGGCAGCACGTGCTCGCGGCCGAGCAGCAGCGCGTAGGCCTTGGCCGCGCGCAGCAGCGCGATGCCGGCACGCGGCGACAGCCCCACGCGCACTCCTGCGTGCTGGCGGCTGCGCAGCAGCAAGGCCTGCACATAGCCGATCAGCGCATCGCTGGTATGGATCTGGCCCACCACCGTGCGCAGTGCCACCACGTCGGCGTCGCTGAGCTGGGGTGCGGCCTGGGCGATCAGCTCGCGCCGATCCACGCCCGACAGCAACGCGCGCTCGGCGTCGGCGCTGGGGTAGCCCAGGCTGAGCCGCAGCAGGAAGCGATCCAGTTGCGAATCCGGTAGCGGAAAGGTGCCGGACAGATCGACCGGGTTCTGCGTGGCGATCACGAAGAACGGCTCCGGCAACGCATGGGTGACGCCGTCGAGCGTGACCTGCTGTTCGGCCATGGCCTCCAGCAGCGAGCTTTGCGTACGCGGCGGGGCGCGATTGATTTCGTCGGCCAGCAGCACGTTGGTGAACACCGGGCCGGGATGGAACTGGAACTGGCGCGAGGCGGCGTCGTAGACCGACACGCCCAGCACGTCTGCCGGCAGTAGGTCGGAGGTGAACTGCACGCGCTGGAAGCCCAGCCCCAGGCTGGAGGCCATTGCGTGGGCGAGGGTGGTCTTGCCCAGGCCGGGCAGGTCTTCGATCAGCAGATGTCCGCCGGACAGCAGTGCCACGAACGCCAGGCGCACTTCCTGCGCCTTGCCCAGCAGCAGTGAATTGACCTGGTCTTGTGCGCGCCGCAGCGATTGGCGCAGCGCATCGGTTAGCATTTCCGTGGAACGCAGCGGTGTCGACATCACAATTCCGTAGGTGGAAGAAGAGTGCACAGGGCAATGCAAGGGGACCAACGCGCACATCGCACCTTCGTGATCCTGTGGACACTGGCGACGGCCGTCAAGCTGTTGATCGCCGCGCGGCTGCCGCTGTTCGTCGACGAGGCGTTCTACTGGCAGGAAGGCCAGCATCTGGCCGCCGCGTATTCGGATCTGCCGGGCATGACCGCCTGGCTGGCGCGGCTGGGCGTGGAACTGGGCGGGCATCATCTGCTGGCGCTGCGCCTGCCGTTTCTGGCCATTGCCGCGCTGATTCCCTGGTTGATCGCGCATATCGCCACGCGCTGGTTCGGCTCCACGCTGGGCTGGCAGGCCGGCAGCCTGACCCTGCTGATGCCGTTGTCGGCCACGCTCGGCATCCTGGCGGTGCCGGATGTGCCGATGGCGCTGGCGGCGGTGCTGTGCATGGATGCCGGCGCGCGGCTGCTGCGCGAGGTCGATGCCACCAGTGCGCTCGAGCTCGCCATCGGCCTGGTGATCGGCGCGCTCAGTCATTACCGCTTTGCCGGGGTGATCGGGGTGGGCTGCATCGCGCTGCTGTGCATTCCGCAGGGGCGCGCGGTCATGCGCGACCCGCGCATCTGGATGGCGCTGACGGTGGGCGCGGTGAGCTGGCTGCCGCTGTTGTTCTGGAATACCGAGCATGACGAGGCCGGGCTGCGCTTCCAGCTGGTCGACCGGCATCCCTGGCGCTTTCAGATCACCGGGCTGTGGTTCTTGCTGATACAGGCGGTGCTGGTGACCCCGCTGCTGGCCTGGGCGATGCTCAAGGTCGGCCTGGCCGGCACGCGCGCCGGTGGCGGTTCGCGTGCGCAGTGGCGGTATTTCGGCCTGCTGGGCGGGATTTCGACCGTGGCGATCTTCGTGCTCGGCTTCTTCAGCGATGCCGAGCGGATCAGCTTCCACTGGCCGCTGCCGGGCTACCTGGCCTTGCTGGTGGCGGTGCCGGTGATCCTGATGCGTTGGCCGCATACGCTGCGTCGCGCGGCCTGGGCGATTGCGCTGCTCGGCACCCTGGGTGCGTACGGCTATTACCTGGCCGTGTCGGTGCCCTCGATTCGCGCGTATGCGGCCGGCGAAAAATACTATCCGCGCAACTTTGCCGGGTGGAAGGACCTGGCGCGCGCGGTCGAGCTCCGGCTCGCGCAGATGCCGCCTGGCACGCGCGTGCTGGCGGAAAACTTCAAGGTCGGTGCCGAGCTGGGCTTTCAACTGCACGATGCCAACGTGGAAGTGCTGCGCGCGGAGTTGAACGACAAGCACGGGCGCAGTGCCCAGCTGCAGCAGTGGGGGCTGCTCAGCGATGGCACGCGCGCCGGGCCGCGGCTGCTGGTGCTCTCGCCCAGCGATCAGCGCTACCGCGACCTGTTGAAGCGCTACCACGACATCTGCGAGATGGTCGGGCCGCTGCCGCCGCCTACCGTGGTGTCCACCGATCACGGTTACCAGCGCTTCCTGCTGTTCGCGCTGCCGGCGCAACGCCAGCCCGGGCCGTGCATCGCTCCGGCGATGGCCTGGATCGACACGCCGCTGCCGGACGTGCGCGTGGCCGGGCAGGTGCAGGTGGGCGGCTGGGCATTCAAGGACGGCGTCGGGCTGTCGCAGGTGGAGCTGCTGCTGGACGGGCGCCCGGTCGCGCAGGCCGAGTACGGCACGCCACTGGATGTGCGCCCGTACTGGAAGATCTCCACCGACCCGCAGCACCCCAACGTCGGTTTCAACGCCACCTTCGACACGCATGCGCTGCCGCCGGGCACGTATTGGCTGGGACTACGCCTGCATGGCCACGACGGCAGCGTCGAGGACTGGTGGGAACAGCCCATCACCGTTTCCGCACCTTAGATCACGCAATGACCGACGCCATGACTGTTGTCCCTCCCGTGCCTGTGCCCGGGATCCGAATCGCCGTGCTGGTGCCCTGCCATAACGAGGCGGCGACGGTCGCCTCGGTGGTCGCTGCGTTTGCTGCTGCCTTGCCGGGCGCGGCAATCCATGTGCTGGACAACAATTCCAGCGATGCCACCGCGACGATCGCCGCGGCGGCCGGCGCGCAGGTGTGCCGCGTGGCGCTGCAGGGCAAGGGCAATGTGGTGCGGCGTGGATTTGCCGATGTGGAAGCGGACATCTATGTGCTGGTCGATGGCGATGCCACGTACGACGCGGCCGCCGCACCGGCGCTGGTGCGCAAGCTGATCGACGAAGGCCTGGACATGGTGGTCGGCGCGCGCCGCGATCAGCAGCAGGCCGCGTATCGACCCGGTCATCGCGTCGGCAACGTGTTGCTGACGCGGTGCGCGGGGCTGCTGTTCGGCCGCAGTTTCGACGACATGCTGTCCGGCTATCGGGTGTTCTCGCGGCGCTACGTCAAATCCTTCGCTGCGCATGCGCAGGGATTCGAAACCGAAACCGAACTGGCCGTGCACGCATTGCAGCTGCGCATGCCGGTGGCCGAGGTCGAAACCGCCTACGGTGTGCGCCCGGAGGGCTCGCAAAGCAAGTTGAATACCTGGCGCGATGGCTGGCGCATCCTCACCACCATCGCCAAGTTATTCAAGGCCGAGCGGCCGTTGTTGTTCTTCTCCATCGGCTTTGTGCTTAGCGCCACATTGTCGATCGTGCTGGCGATTCCGTTGTTCGAAACCTATTTCCAGACCGGGCTGGTGCCGCGGTTTCCCACGGCGATCCTGTGCGTGGCGCTGATGCTGCTGGGTTTCCTGTTGCTGGCGTGCGGGCTGATCCTGGATACGGTCACGCGCGGACGCGTCGAGGCCAAGCATCTGGCGTATCTGGCCGAGCCGGGCGTCGCTACTGTTGTCGCTGCACGTGCACCTGGAGCCGCCCGCTGATGGCAGCCATCGCGACATCGACGCCGGTTGCCCGGCGGCAGCGGCTGTTGGGTTGGGCCGATCGCCATTTCGGCTTTCATTCGCCACGCCAGATCGCCGCGGCGGTGACGGCGGTCGTGCTGCTGGGTGCGCTGCTGTCACTTGGGCTGGGCCAGGACGCCAACTGGGACCTGCGCAACTACCACCTCTATATCGGCGATGCCTGGGCGCACGACCGGCTGGGCGTGGATCTGGCGCCGGCGCAGATGCAGAGTTACTTCAGCCCATTGCTCGATGTCCTGCATGCCTGGCTGATGCTGCAGCTTCCCGGGCCGGTGGCCGGGCTGCTGCTGGGCGGCTTGCATGCGCTGGTGTTCGTTCCGGTGGCGGCAGTGGCATGGCGCGTATTGGCGGGGCAAGCGCGGCGCGCGCAATGGGCGCCGCTGCTTGCAGTGGCCGGCATGTGCAGCGCGGTGTTTCTGTCCGGGCTTGGCGGCACCATGGGCGATACGGCTAGCGCGATCCCGGTGCTGGCCGCGCTGGCGCTGGTGTTGTCGGCGCAGGCGCGGGCGCGGCAGGGCACGCATGCCGTGCATCGATGGGCCATTGCCGGCGCACTGATCGGCCTGGCCGTCTCGCTCAAGCTCACCAATGCGCTCTACGCGTTGGCGCTGGTGCCGGCGGTCCTGTGCGATGGTGGGCGGCTGCGCTCCCGCGTGCTGGGTCTTGGCGTGCTTTCCGGCGTTGCGGCGCTGGTGTTGGTGCTGATGGCCGGGCCCTGGTATTGGCAGGTCTGGCAACACCTGGGCAATCCGCTGTTTCCGCAGTTCAACGGAGTCTTCAAATCGCCGCTGGCGCAGCCGGTGTCGATCGCCGATGTGCGGTGGTTGCCGCGCAATCTCGGCGAGCAACTGATCTGGCCGCTGCTGTTTACCTTCAAGCCGCAGCGCATCGGCGATCTTGGTCTGGTGCAGGCCGGTTGGGCGGTGCTGTATGCGGTGACCCTGGTCGCTGTAGGACGCAGCGTGCTGCGCCGGCCCGTACGACAGGTCGGGCTGGATCGCTCGGCCGTGGTCCTGCTGGTGTTCTTCGGCGTTGCGTACGCGCTGTGGCAGGCCATTTTCAGCATCCATCGCTATCTGGTGGTGCTGGAGCTGCTTGCGCCGTTGTTGCTCTGGATCGTGTGCCGGCATGCATTTGCCACACACGCCGATCGCAAGGCGGCCTGGTTGATCGGGCTATGCGCCCTGGTCGCGGTGGTCGGGTGGAAGGATTGGGGGCATGAAGCCTGGGCCCACGACAGCTTCCAGGTGCAGCAACCGGCGATGGGCGAACCTGCCGCCTCCACGGTGTTGCTGGTCGGCGACGAGCCGCAGTCCTGGCGGGCGCCGCTGCTTCCGCGGCAGGCGCGTTACATCGGTGTGGCGACGAATATTGCCGAGACCGACCAGTACCGGCAGCGCGTGCGCACGTTGATTGCCGAGCGGCCGCAGCTCTACGCCATGTTGGGCGCGGCGCGCGACAAGCAGCAGTTGCGGATCGACCGGATGAATCGCTGGGCGCAGCAGCTGGGGTGGAGCGTGCAACCGCAATGCACACGCCTGCGCTGGTTGATCGCACATGGTCTGCGTGCCGAACTGGATGCATCGCAGCCGGGCCGCTGCGTACTCCACGTTGCCAAGGGCAGGGCGCTGGACATCGCCGCCGCCGACCATGCCGTGCGCGAGGCCGCGCAGCAGCGCCTGGCCGCGTACGGGCTGACGCTGGACCCTGCGCGCTGCCGCACGCTGTCCTCGCGCGTGGGGCAGGCCGATTATCCGTATCAGTTCTGTGAGTTGACTCGGCCCGATTAGGGCTGCGTGCCTGGGTGCAGGGATTGGGGATTGGGGAGTTTTGCTCGTGCCCGATCTTTTCCGTGCGTGCGCGGCCTTCACTCCTGGCCGCACGGCAATTCTTACGGAATCTCGAACCCCGCCTGCCGCAGCAGCCGTGCCAGCGCGATCAGCGGCAGACCGACCAGGGCAGTGGGGTCCTGCGAGCGAATGGCGTCGAACAGGCTGATCCCGAAGCCCTCGCACTTGAAGCTGCCAGCGCAATCCAGCGCTGGCTCGGCGGCCAGGTAGCGGTCGATCCCGGCGGGCGTCAGCGGGCGCAGCTGCACCTCGGTCAGGTCCAGCGCGTGCGCGGTGCGGCCAGGGCCGACCAGGCTCACTGCCGTATGGAAGCGCACCACGCGGCCGGACATCGCGGTCAGCTGCGCATGCGCCCGTTCCAGCGTGCCCGGTTTGCCCAGGGCCAGGCCATCCAGGTCGGCGACCTGGTCCGAACCGATCACCCAGGCGTCGGGCGCCTGCGCAGCCACCGCTGCCGCCTTTTCGGCAGCCAGCCGGCTGGCCAGCGCGTCCGGGCGCTCCCCAGGCTGCGCCTGCTCGTCGACCTCCGGCCGGGCGGTGCTGAAGTCCAGGCGCAGCCGGCCGAGCAACTCGCGCCGATAGACAGAGGTGGAGGCAAGAATCAGGCGTGGCATCATGGGGTGCTGCACAGGACGGGCAGGGGAGTCTGCCAGCCTTGGCGCCTTGCGAGGCGCGTGAATAGGGGTATTTGACAGGGCGTCGGCGGATCTTTAACATTCTGCGGCTTATGTCCGCGAACGTACCCGAAATGCTGGATGCTTGGCGGATGGTCGCAGCGCGCAGGCGCTTCGATGGCCGCATCCCGCTCTCTGCGATGACCCGCCTGCAAGGGAGCTTGGTCGATACCGAGGGCGAGTGTGTCTATTCGCTCCAGTTCGATCATGACGACCTGCTGAAGGTCGCCTATGTCGAACTCAGTGTCGATGTCGAGCTTCCGCTGGCATGCCAGCGTAGCCTGCAGCGTTTTCTGTATCCGGTGCAAATCAGACAGCGTCTTGGTTTGATCCGTGACGAAGCCGACGAAGCTGCGTTGCCGGCCGAGTACGAGGCCTTGCTGGTGCCGGAAGATGGCATGCTGCGGGCCGCGGATCTGGTCGAGGACGAACTGGTCCTGTCGATACCAGTGGTGCCGATGGCGCCGGGCAGCGAGGCCGTCGAGGCCGAGTGGGTTCCGACCCAGGAAGAGCAAGACAAGGCCAGTCCGTTCGCGGCGCTGGCAGCGTTCAAAAAACAGTAACCGCCGCTGTGAAGGGCGGAAAGACAGGTCGGCGCGGGCGTGAAGCGTCCTGTTCGACTCGACAGACAAGTTATCGAACTTAAGTTGGAGCAATCCCATGGCTGTGCAGAAATCCCGAGTTACCCCGTCGCGTCGCGGCCAGCGTCGTTCGCACGATGCCCTGACCGCCAAGCAGCTGTCGACCGATCCGACCAGCGGCGAGATCCATCTGCGCCACCACATCACCGCTGACGGTTACTACCGCGGCAAGAAGGTGATTGCGACCAAGTCGTCGGCCGTCCAAGAAGATTGATTCGTGGCACCCGGCGCGTTCGACGCTGCCGGGTGACCCTCGCTTCTTCCGGAGCCGCCGATCACCGCGGCTCTTGCAACAGGGAACAGTATGAGCAAGCGGATCTATTCCAGAATCGCGGGCACGGGTAGCTATTTGCCCGAAAAGGTGTTGACCAACGACGACATGTCCAAGATCGTCGACACCAGCGATGAATGGATCTTCTCGCGCACTGGTATCCGTGAGCGTCACATCGTCGCCGACGACCAGACCACCAGCGACCTGGCGTATTTCGCCTCGCTGAAGGCGATGGAAGCGGCCGGCGTCACCGCCGACCAGCTCGACCTGATCGTTGTCGGTACCACCACCCCGGACCTGATCTTCCCGTCCACTGCCTGCCTGTTGCAGGCGCGGCTGGGCAACGTCGGGTGCGGCGCGATGGACGTCAACGCCGCCTGCTCGGGCTTTGTCTACGCGCTCAGCGTGGCCGACAAGTTCGTGCGCAGCGGCGATGCCAAGACCGTGCTGGTGGTGGGCGCCGAAACCCTGACCCGCATCGTCGACTGGACCGACCGCACCACCTGCGTGCTGTTCGGCGATGGCGCTGGCGCGGTCGTGCTCAAGGCCGACGAAGACACCGGCATCCTCAGCACCCATCTGCACGCCGATGGCAGCAAGAAAGAGCTGCTGTGGGATCCGGTCGGCGTGTCGGTGGGCTTCGGTGAAGGCAAGAACGGCGGTGGCGCGTTGCTGATGAAGGGCAACGACGTGTTCAAGTACGCGGTCAAGGCGCTGGATTCGGTGGTCGACGAGACCCTGGCCGCCAATGGCTACGACAAGCACGACCTGGACTGGCTGATCCCGCACCAGGCCAACCTGCGCATCATCGAAGCCACCGCCAAGCGGCTGGATCTGCCGATGGAGCAGGTCGTCGTCACCGTGGATCGCCACGGCAATACCTCCTCGGCCTCGGTGCCGCTGGCACTGGACGAAGCGGTACGCTCCGGCCGCGTGCAGCGGGGTCAATTGCTGCTGCTGGAAGCGTTCGGTGGTGGATTTACCTGGGGCTCGGCGCTGCTGCGCTACTGAGTTCCGCAGGCAGCGCCGCGTCCGCCGGCGATGCCTGACAGCGTCAGGGACGGACCCGTTATGGCAGAACCCATCGTCATCGCCGGACAGCGCGTCTGGCTGAAGCAGTACCGCCGCGACAGCCGGGCGGTCTCGCTCGGAGCACTCAACTTCGTCGCCCGCCGCTGGGGCCTGGACGCCTTGCGTCCACCGCCGCACCGTGGCGGCGATGCCGCGCGCGATCTGGAAGCGCGCCGGCTCGGCGAACTGCAGGCGCAAGCGGTGAATGTGCCGCGCGTGGTCGGTTGCGGGCAGGCAGCCCTGGTGCTCAGCGACAACGGCCGCTCCTTTGCCAGCTGCCTGCGCGAGGCCGACGCGCCCGAGCGCGACCGCCTGATCGCGCTGGCAGTGGCCGCCATTGCTGCTGCCCATCGCGATGGCGCGTACTTCGGCCAGCCGCTTCCGCGCAACATGACCTTCGACGGGCAGGCGGTCGGCTTCATCGATTTCGAAGAAGATCCGCTGGAAGTGATGGACCTGGCGCAGGCCCAGGCGCGCGACTGGCTGGTGTTCGGCTACGGCGTGGCCAAGTACTACCGTGGCCGCCGCGAGGTGCTGCAGCGGTTGATGACGGGCGCCTTCGATGCGGCCGGCCCGGCGGTGGCGGCGCATGCGCATGTGGTGACTGGGCGCCTGCAGCGGTTTGCGCAGCTCACCGGTCGCCTGGGGCGCTCGGCCGGGGCGCTGGCGCGCGCCATTTTAGCCATTCACGCGGCGACCTCCCTGGCCGTGGTGCTGGTGCTGGTGATGTGCGTGGACTGGCTCGCCGATGGCGAAATGGACCTGCTCAACGCCTTGCTGTAAGTGTGCCGGCGGTCGCGCCGGACGGGCCTTGCATACGCGGCAGTACAGACGCCGGGGCGATTTCGCACGTATCATCCCGGCTCGATTTTTGTAGGCAGCAACGCGTGACCGAATCCACTCTCGCCTTCGTGTTCCCCGGCCAGGGCTCGCAGTCCCTGGGCATGCTGGCCGAACTGTCCGAGCTGCACCCGCAGATCCGCGAAACATTTGCCGAAGCCTCCGATGGCGCCGGCGTCGACCTGTGGGCCCTGTCCCAGGGCGGCCCGGAAGAGATGCTCAACCGCACCGAATATACCCAGCCGGCCCTGCTGGCCGCGGGTGTGGCGGTCTGGCGGCTGTGGAATGCGCAGCGCGGGCAGCGCCCGGCGGTCCTGGCCGGGCACAGCCTGGGCGAATACACCGCGCTGGTCGCTGCCGGCGCGCTGTCGCTGCACGACGGTGCGCACCTGGTGCGGCTGCGCGGCCAGTTCATGCAGGCCGCCGCGCCGGCCGGTGTCGGTGCGATGGCGGCGGTGCTGGGTGCCGAGGATGCGCTGGTGCTGGAGGTCTGTGCCGAGGCGGCCGGCAGCCAGGTAGTGGTGCCGGCCAATTTCAACTCGCCCGGTCAGATCGTGATCGGCGGCGATGCGGCGGCGGTGGATCGCGCGCTGGCCCTGCTGGCCGAGCGCGGCGTGCGCAAGGCGGTCAAGCTGGCGGTGAGCGTGCCCTCGCATACCCCGTTGATGCGCGATGCCGCCAACCAGCTCGCCGAAGCAATGGCCGGACTGAGCTGGCACGCCCCGCAGATTCCGGTGGTGCAAAACGTCGATGCACGCGTGCACACCGGCAGCGATGCGATCCGCCAGGCGCTGGCCGAGCAGCTGTACCTGCCGGTGCAGTGGACCGGCTGCGTGCAGGCGCTGGCCGCCCAGGGCATCACCCGGGTCGCCGAATGCGGCCCCGGCAAGGTGCTGAGCGGGCTGATCAAGCGCATCGACAAGAGCCTGGACGCCCGTCCGCTGGCCACGCCTGCCGATTACGCCGGCGCGCTCGAGGCGTGGACGCACTGATTCGACGTACCTGCCGGCGCTGCCGGCAGCCCTCATCGTTCGCGGCTGCGGTCGCGGGCTCCCCACTCGAGGAACAGCATTCATGAGCAAGCCTCTGCAGGGCGAGATCGCCCTCGTCACCGGTGCCAGTCGCGGCATCGGCGCGGCCATCGCCGACACGCTGGCCGCCCAGGGCGCCACCGTGATCGGCACCGCGACCTCGGCCTCCGGCGCTGCGGCGATCGGCGCGCGCCTGGCTGCCCAGGGCGGCCACGGCCGTGAGCTCAACGTCACTGACGCTGCTGCGGTCGATGGCCTGATCGATGCGATCGGCAAGGAGTTCGGCGCGATCTCGATCCTGGTCAACAATGCCGGCATCACCCGCGACAACCTGTTGATGCGGATGAAGGACGACGACTGGCAGGCGATCATCGACACCAACCTGACCAGCGTGTTCCGCACCTCCAAGGCGGTGATGCGCGGCATGATGAAGGCGCGCAAGGGCCGCATCGTCAACATCGCCTCGGTGGTGGGCGTGACCGGCAACCCCGGCCAGACCAACTACGCCGCGGCCAAGGCCGGCATCATCGCGTTCTCCAAGTCGCTGGCCAAGGAAATCGGCTCGCGCGGGGTCACCGTGAATGTGGTGGCGCCCGGCTTCATCGATACCGACATGACCAAGGCGCTGCCGGAGGAGGCCAAGGCCGCCCTGCTGCAGCAGATCGCGCTCGGGCATCTGGGCGCGCCGGAAGACATCGCCAACGCGGTGGCATTCCTGGCCGGCCCGAGCGCCGGTTACATCACCGGTGAGACCCTGCACGTCAACGGCGGCATGTACATGCCGTGAGCGTGCGGCGCCGGGAGGCGCTAAGTGGCTGATCGGCCGGGACTTGTGATGCAATGCAAGGCTCGGTCGCTTCCACTACACTATCCAACGCGGCCATCGCAGCCCGATGGCGTTTTTTTCGTACCACCACTACTCCATCTGGAGCGATATCCCCAATGAGCACCATCGAAGAACGCGTCAAGAAAATCGTCGTCGAACAACTCGGCGTCAAGGAAGAGGAAGTCACCACCAGCGCATCGTTCGTCGATGACCTGGGTGCCGACTCGCTGGACACCGTCGAGCTGGTGATGGCGCTGGAAGAAGAGTTCGAGTGCGAGATCCCGGACGAAGAGGCTGAGAAGATCACCTCGGTCCAGCAGGCGATCGACTACGTCAAGGCTCACGTCAAGAGCTGATGCGTTGTTCCTGACCGCGGTGGCGTGCGTCAAGCCGCTGCTGCGTCAGACATTCCATGGGGCCGCTGATGCGGCCCTGTGTTTTTCAAGCGTCATCCGCAAACCGCAAGCACCGTCCGTTCCGTGGTGAGGAGATCTGCAATGAGTCGTCGTGTTGTCGTTACCGGCATGGGCATGGTGTCGCCGCTAGGCAATGATCTGGCCACCAGCTGGGATGGAATCATCCACGGGCGCTCAGGCATCGGCCCGATCACGCAGATCGATGCCTCGCAGTTCACCACCAAGATCGCCGGCGAGATCAAGAATTTCGACCCCACGCTTTTTGTGTCCGCCAAGGACGTCAAGAAGATGGATTCGTTCATCCATTACGGTGTCGGCGCCTCGTTCATGGCGCTGGACGATTCCGGCCTGGAAATCGACGAAAGCAATGCCGAACGCGTTGGCGCCATTCTCGGCTCCGGCATCGGCGGGCTGCTCGGTATCGAAGAGCAGACCATCAAATTCCATGAGGGCGGCGCGCGCAAGATTTCGCCGTTCTATGTGCCCAGCACCATCATCAACATGCTGCCGGGCCAGGTCAGCCTGATCAAGGGCCTGAAAGGCCCGACCTTCTCGGCCGTGTCGGCCTGCGCCACCTCCAACCATTCGATCGGCACCGCGATGCGCATGATCCAGCACGGCGACGCCGATGTGATGCTGGCCGGCGGCGCCGAGCGCGGCTCCTCGCCGAGTTCGGTGGGCGGCTTCTGCGCGATGAAGGCCATGTCCACCCGCAACGACGACCCGACCGGCGCCTCGCGTCCGTGGGACAAGCAGCGCGACGGCTTCGTGCTGGGCGACGGTGCCGGCGTGCTGGTGCTGGAAGAGTACGAACACGCCAAGGCGCGTGGCGCGCGCATCTATGCAGAACTGGTCGGCTTCGGCGCCAGCTCCGACGCCTTCCACATGACTGCACCCAGCGAAGACGGCGAGGGCGCGGCGCGCAGCATGGCCGCGGCGATGCGCGATGCCAAGCTCAATCCCGAGCAGATCGGCTACCTCAACGCGCACGGCACCTCCACGCCGCTGGGCGATCTGGCCGAAACCCTGGCGATGAAGCGCGCGCTGGGCGACCACGCCTACAAGACCATGGTCAGCTCGACCAAGTCGATGACCGGCCACCTGCTCGGCGCGGCCGGCGGCGTGGAGGCGATCTTCTCGGTGATGGCGCTGCATACCGGCATCATTCCGCCAACCATCAATCTGGAAGAGCCCAGCGAAGGCTGCGACCTGGATTACGTGCCGAACGTGGCGCGCGAGGTGCAGGTGGATGCGGTGATGTCCAATGGCTTCGGCTTTGGCGGCACCAACGGCACGCTGGTGTTCAAGCGCGTCTGACGTCCCGGCGTTGGTGTACCGCGAACAATGCTTCGCGGTACACGCCGCACCCAGGTTACGGCGATCGGGCAGGGCGCGTGTACGCGGCCGAACGTCGCTCCGCGAGCTGATCCTTCTCTTCATGTGTGCCCTGCCTCTCTCGCAGGGCGGCGCCTCTTAGCACCCCACGCCCAACCGGCCGATGACGCTCACCAGACCCCTGCACGCCGACATCGACCTGCTGGCGCTGCATCGGCTGGCGCCGCAGCGGTATCCGGCACTGCTCGAATCCACCGCCTCCGGCAACGCGCACGGTCGCTGGGATGTGCTGCTGCTTGCAGACGGCGCACGCCTGCGGCTGGATGCCGATGGGCGCACGCGCGACGGCGATGGACGCGTGCTGGACGGCGGCTTTCTGCAGGCACTGGATGCGGCCTGGCAGGCCGAGCGCGTGCCGCACGATGCGACCAGCCCCTGGCCGTTTCGCGGCGGCTGGGCGGTATTGCTGGATTACGAACTGGCCGCGCAGGTCGAACCGATTCTGCAGCTGCCCACGCGCAGCGATGGCCTGCCGAGTGCACTGGCCTTGCGCGCGCCTGCCGCGGTGCTGCGCGACCGGGTGCAAGGCCGCTGCATCGCGCTGGCCGAGCCGGGCCGCGAGGATCTGCTGACCCGCATCGTCGAGGACATCGCCGCCTGCGCCGCGCTGCCGCCGTTGCCCGGCTGGGTCGGGCCGCTGGCTGTCGATGAGGACGCGCCGGAGCGCTTCACCGAAGCAGTGGAGCGCGTGCTCGATTATCTGCGCGCAGGCGATGTGTTCCAGGCCAATATCTCGCGCGCCTGGCATGCGAGGTTCGCCGCGGCGGTCGATCCGGCGGCGTTGCATGCGCGCCTGCGCGCGGCCAATCCCGCCCCGTTTGCCGGCCTGTTCGTCGCGGCAGGACGCGCGGTGGTGAGTTCCTCGCCGGAGCGGCTGGTGTCGGTGCAGGGCGATGTGGTGCAGACGCGCCCGATCGCCGGTACCCGCGCGCGCTTTGCCGGCGACGACGATGCCGCACGCATCCGCGAGCTGGTCGGCCATCCGAAGGAGCGCGCCGAGCACGTCATGCTGATCGACCTGGAACGCAACGACCTGGGACGCATCTGCGCGCCCGGCACGGTGGAGGTGGACGAGCTGATGGGCGTGGAAAGCTACGCGCACGTGCACCACATCGTCAGCAATGTACGCGGCCGTCTGCGCGCCGACGTCACTCCGGGCGAGGCGATCGCCGCGGTGTTTCCCGGCGGCACCATCACCGGTTGCCCGAAGGTGCGCTGCATGCAGATCATCGCCGAGCTCGAACGCACCGCGCGGGGCGCCTATACCGGCGCATTCGGCTGGCTCAATCGCGACGGCGACATGGATCTGAATATCCTGATCCGCACCGCCGAGGTGGCCGGGGAGCAGGTGCATTTCCGCACCGGCGCCGGGATCGTGGTGGATTCGGACCCGCAGCGCGAACTGGACGAGACCCGCGCCAAGGCGCGCGGCGTGCTGCGCGCCTTCGACCAGGCATGAGCGCTTCAACGGGACATCACCGGCGCGCGGTATCCTGCGCGGCGCTGGGGCAATGACGAGGTGCGTGTGGCGGTGACTGGCAAACGTGGATGTCTGGCCGTGCTGGGCACGGCCCTGTTGCTCGTGGCGCTGCTGGCGATTGCGGGGCTGGTGGCGTGGCGGCATTACCTGCACTTTGCCGACACACCGGTGAGCGCGAGCGCGCCCAGCGTGGTGATCGCGCCCGGCGATTCGCTCAAGGCCACGTTGCGCAAGTTGCGCGCCGCCGGCGTGGCGCAGGGCACCGATCTGGAATGGCAGTTGCTCGCGCGCCAGGTCGATGCGGCCGGCAAACTCAAGGTGGGCGAATACGCGCTGGCGCCGGCGCTGTCACCGCGCGAGCTGCTCGAACGCATGCGCCAGGGCCGGGTGATCCAGTACCGCTTTACCATCGTGGAAGGCTGGAATTTCCGCCAGCTGCGCGCCGCGATCGCCACCGCCACGCCGCTGCAGCAATCCATCGCTGCGCTGGACGATGCGGCGTTGATGGCGCGGCTGGGGTTCGCCAACCAGCACCCGGAAGGACGCTTCCTGCCGGAAACCTATCTCTACCAGCGCGGCGACAGCGATCTGGACGTGCTCAAGCGTGCCCACCTGGCCATGGACAAGGCCTTGGCGCAGGCCTGGGAGCAGCGCGCGCCCGATCTGCCGCTCGGCTCGCCGGAACAGGCGTTGATCCTGGCCTCGATCATCGAAAAGGAAACCGCGCTGGGCTCTGAGCGTCCGCTGATTGCCGGCGTGTTCCTGCGCCGCCTGCAGCTGGGCATGAAGCTGCAGACCGACCCCACCGTGATCTACGGCATCGGCAGCAGCTACGACGGCAATATCCGTCGCCGCGACCTGACCACCGATACGCCGTACAACACCTACACACGTACCGGCCTGACCCCGACGCCGATCGCCATGCCCGGCCGTGAGGCCTTGCTGGCGGCGGTGCGTCCGGCGCCGGGGAATGCCCTGTACTTCGTGGCGGTCGGCGATGGCACCGGCGCGCATGCGTTCTCGGCCACCCTGGCCGAACACAATGCCGCGGTGGCGCGTTACCTGCAGCGCCGTCGCCTGCCGCAACCGGAGCCCACTCCATGACCACTGCGTTTTCACCCTGGCAGCAGCGCGCCTACGACCAGACGCTGGCGGCACTGGACGCCGGCCGGCTCGGGCACGGCCTGCTGATCTGCGGGCCGGATGGCCTGGGCAAGCGTGCGGTGGCCCTGGCGCTGGCCGAGCACGTGCTGGCCAGCTCGCCGGACCCGGCGCTGGCGCAGCGCAGCCGGCAGCTGATCGCCGCCGGAACTCACCCGGACCTGCAGCTGATCTCGTTCATTCCCAACCGCACCGGCGACAAACTGCGCACCGAGATCGTGATCGAGCAGGTGCGCGAGATTTCGCAAAAGCTCTCGTTGACCCCGCAGTACGGCATCGCCCAGATCGTGATCGTCGACCCGGCCGATGCGATCAATCGCGCTGCCTGTAACGCGCTGCTCAAGACGCTGGAAGAACCCTCGCCGGGGCGCTACCTGTGGCTGATCAGCGCGCAGCCGGCACGCTTGCCGGCGACCATCCGCAGCCGCTGCCAGCGGCTGGAATTCAAGCTGCCGCCCGCGCACGAGGCGCTGGCCTGGCTGCTGTCGCAGGGCGTCGACGAGCGGGCTGCGCAGGAAGCGCTGGACGCCGCGCGCGGTCATCCGGGGCTTGCGGCGCAGTGGCTGCGCGAGGATGGCCTGGCGGTGCGGCGCGCGGTGGCGCAGGACCTGGAACAGATCGCCGCCGGGCGCGCCGGCGCAGTGGAGGTTGCGCAGCGCTGGACCAACGACGGCCAGGCCGACCAACGGCTGCGCCACGCGGCGGACCTTGCGCTGGCACAGGCATCGGCCGGCTTGACCGATCCATCGCGGTTGCACAAGCTGGCGACCTGGTTCGACGCCGCCAATCGCACCCGCGACCTGCTGCGCACCACCGTCCGCGCCGATCTGGCGGTGACGGAATTGTTGCTGGCCTGGCGCGAGGGAGAGCGTCCGGCACGTTCTAGGGGAACTCGATGAGTGCAATGAATGCACGCCAGGGCATTTTGTCGCTGGCGTTGAAGGACAAGCCGGCGCTCTACAGTGCCTACATGCCGTTCGTGAAAGGTGGCGGCATCTTCGTGCCCACGCCCAAGCGCTACATGCTCGGCGACGAAGTCTTCCTGCTGCTGACCCTGCCGGACTCCAGCGAACGCCTGCCGGTTGCCGGCAAGGTCATCTGGACCACCCCGGCCGGTGCGCAGGGCAACCGCGCCGCCGGCATCGGCGTGCAGTTCCCGGACGGCCAGGAAGGCGAGAGCGTGCGCAACAAGATCGAGACGCTGCTGGCGGGATTGACGACCTCCGACAAGCCGACGCACACGATGTGATGCGGCGCGCTGCGGTCGCGCGCGTGATCGCCGTTGTCTGGCGCGGGGCATCGACGGGCGTATCGGGCATCTGACGGCGCCGAATCGACTGCCACAGCGTCGCGCCAGGGAGTCATGGCGCCACGCCCAGCCACCGGAATGGGGCGTTTTCGAGCGCATTGCCGCCGTCGCCGATGAACCTGTTGACGATCGCCGCAGCTGCCCTATAATGTGCGGCTCGCGTCACCGGGCGGTTAGCTCAGCGGTAGAGCATTGCCTTCACACGGCAAGGGTCACAAGTTCGAACCTTGTACCGCCCACCATCGAAATCCAGCAACAACAAGGGTTTCAACGCGAGAAGAAGAGCCGGCCATGCGCCGGCTTTTTTGTTTTCCTGAAGGCGCTCCTGCAACCGCCTTGGGCGTCTGGCTCGCTTGAAGTGATGTGGACCAGCCGATGCCGTCAAATCGCAGGTGTCGCCGCTATCCGTGCGAGTGGGATGCAGAGCCCGTTGATCCCAACGACTTGTTCAAGTCGCTGACAGGCCTGTTCATCCGGTTGTGCCTGCTTGTTGCAGGCGCGGGAACGAATCGCCATCCTGCAGTCCCCCGCGTTGAAGAAGGAGTGGCGATGAAGGCGCTGCTTGGAAGTGCTCTGGTTGCGATGGCGTTGCTGGCCGGCTGTGCACGCGATGTGGGCGAGCAGTACGTGGGCAGGTGGGTCAACACGACGTCGGATAAGAACGTGCTCAGCATCGAGCACAACGGCGAGAGCTTCATCATTCGCGATACCACGCCGGAGCGGCTCGGCGGCGGCGTCAGGACGAAGAATCATCCGGCGATCTTGAACAAGGGCGTGCTGCAGGTGTCCGGCGCCGATGGCACCGTCAACTATGCGATCGACCAGGCGACCGGGCACCTGAGTACGGGCGATACCGAGTACATGCGGGTCAAGTGATCGCTGCGCACTCGTTCAATGGGCGGGTGCTGGATAGCGGCGCTGCGTGTGATCACATCACCAATGGGGCAGCACCCCCGGCGTGTGGAACGCGGCGCATGACCTGTCGCCGCGAGCGCGCGGCTGGCGTTGTGAAGATTCGCGAAACAGGTCTGCGCGTGCAGCCCGGCCAGGCGAGGCCTGTATCTCAATCCCGCGATGCCGCTGCGTGTGCCTGCATCCAGCGCCACAACGTCGTGCGCGAGACGCCCAGTGCCTGTGCGGCGAGGGCGCGATTGCCGTTTGCGCGATCGAGCGCTGCGCGGACCGCCGCTGCGGTGAGTTGCAGGCGCGAGCTCGCAAGATCGGTGTGCCCGGGTGCTGCTGCGCCATCGCCATCGCCAATGCGCATCTCGAACAGCTCAGGTGCCCAGCGTTCCAGTTGATCCAGGTCAAGGCTGTGGCGCGGTTGTGCCTTCCAATGAATGCACAGGCGCTCGACCAGATTGCGTAATTCGCGCACGTTGCCCGGCCATGCGTGCTGTTGCAGCCGCTGCAGTGCTATCGATGACAGCGGGGAAGGCATGTTGCCGAGGTGCTGGAAGTAATGCGCCAGCAACAAGGCGATCTCGTCGGGGCGGTTGCGCAGTGGCGGCAGGGCGATGCGTAGCGCTGCCAGGCGATAGAAGAGGTCGCGGCGGAAGCATCCTTGCTCGACCAGTGCCTGCAGCGGCTGCAGGCTGGCGGCGACCACGCGCACGTCCACGGCGACCGGCAGGGTGGCGCCAACCCGCAGCACTTCGCGCTCTTCCAGCACGCGTAGCAGGCGTGTCTGCAGCGGCATCGGCAGTTCGCCGATTTCGTCGAGAAACAGCGTGCCGTCCTGCGCGGCTTCGATCAGGCCGACATGGCCGCCGCGGCGTGCGCCGGTAAAGGCGCCGTCGCTGTAGCCGAACAATTCCGCCTCCAGCAACGACTCGCTGATGGCACCGCAGTTGATGGCGACGAAGCGGCCACGCCGGCGGCTGCCGGCATGCAACTGGCGTGCGACCAGTTCCTTGCCGGTGCCGGTCTCGCCGCTGATCAGCACGGTGCCCGGATGTGGGGCGTACAGCTGCACCAGCTCGCGCACCTGCGTGATTGCAGCATCGTCGCCCAGCAATGCGTCGGTGCGCCGTACCCGTCGGGTGCCGGTGCGGCTGGCGGAGTGATCGTTGCCGGGTGCGCTCCCCAGCGCGATGGCGTGCTCGAGTGCCAGGCGGACCGAATCTGCCGAATACAGCAGTACCCCGGGCAAGCCGGCCTGCTCGGCGAAATCGATCGCCATGCCGGTGCCGACGATGACCTGGATGCCGCTGGCACGCAGGTCGGCGATGCAGTCGCGCGCGTCCTCGGCGGTGACGAAGCGACGATGTTCGATGTCCAGGTCGAAGCTGTCCTGAAACGCGCGGAATGAGGGCACGTCGGTGGCATGGGTGACCACGCCGATGCGCGGTGCGATGCGGCGTGCGCGCGCCAGCGCTTCCATCAGATCGAATCCGGTGGCCTGGATCGGCGCCAGTGGCAATGCGAGCCGGCTGCGCAGATAGGCGGCGTTGGAGCCGCCGGCGACCAGCACGTCGCAGCGCTCGCGGCGCAGGCGCTGGCCGATGACCTCCACCGCCTCGGCAAAGCCGAGGTTGACCTGCTCGATGCGCGCGCGCTGGTCGAACTCGGGGATGACGTCGGCCAGCAGGCCGGTCAGGCGAGAGACGCTGACGGTCCAGATGACGGGGCCAGAGGTCTCCGTCGGCTCGATAAATCGGGGGCTGCGCATCGGTGGCGTCGCGTTGCAGGGATGTTGCATCGTGCTTGGCGCGTTGCAGTATTGCAACATTCGGCGCTAGCTGGTCCAGTCGAATCAATGGCTTGGCGTTGGCATGCCATTTGCGCTCTATCCCGCATCCCAACTCTGGAATCGCCATGACGTCCTCATCCACCGCTTCCGCCGGCACGCGCTTCCGCGCGGCGTTGGCTGCCGAATCGCCGCTGCAGGTGATCGGCGCGATCAATGCCAACCATGCGCTGCTGGCGCAGCGTGCCGGCTACCAGGCCATCTACCTGTCTGGCGGCGGTGTGGCGGCCGGTTCGCTGGGGTTGCCGGACCTGGGCATCAATACGCTGGAAGACGTGCTGATCGACGTGCGCCGCATCACCGATGTCTGCGAGCTGCCGCTGCTGGTGGACGTAGACACCGGCTTTGGGCCGAGCGCGTTCAATATCGAGCGCACCATCAAGTCGCTGATCAAGGCGGGTGCAGCCGGCTGCCATATCGAGGACCAGGTCGGCGCCAAGCGTTGCGGACATCGGCCGGGCAAGGAGATCGTCAGCCAGGCCGAGATGGTCGACCGGGTCAAGGCGGCAGCCGATGCCAAGACCGATGCGGCGTTCTTCCTGATTGCGCGCACCGATGCGATCCAGATGGAAGGCGTGGATGCGGCGATCGAACGTGCGATCGCCTGCGTGGAAGCCGGTGCCGACGGCATCTTTGCCGAAGCCGCGTACGACCTGGACACCTACACGCGTTTTGTCGATGCAGTGGGCGTGCCGGTGCTGGCCAACATCACCGAATTTGGCAAGACACCGCTGTTCACGCGCGACCAGCTTGCGCAGGCCGGTGTGGCGATCCAGCTGTTTCCGCTGTCGGCATTCCGCGCAGCCAACAAGGCGGCCGAGGCGGTCTACACCGCGATCCGGCGCGATGGCCATCAGCAGGCCGTGCTGGACACCATGCAGACGCGCGAGGAGCTGTACGAGCGCATCGGCTACCACGGCTACGAGCAGCGCCTGGACGCGTTGTTTGCACGCAAAGGCGCATGATCGCGCCTTGCCGCGTGCAGGTTCCGCAATTTCATCCGTGACACCTCAACACGACACCGTTTGGGAGCGCATCGCATGAACGACACCGTCAATCCCGGCTTCAAGCCGAAGAAATCCGTCGCACTGTCCGGCACTGCTGCAGGCAACACCGCGCTGTGCACGGTGGGCCGCAGCGGCAACGATCTGCATTACCGCGGCTACGACATCCTGGATCTGGCCACCACCAGCGAGTTTGAGGAAATTGCCTATCTGCTGGTGCACGGCAAGCTGCCCAACAACGGCGAACTGCGCGGCTACAAGGCCAAGCTGCGTTCGCTGCGCGGCGTGCCGGCGGCAGTGAAAACCGCACTGGAGCAGCTGCCGCCGTCGGCGCATCCGATGGATGTGATGCGCACTGGCGTGTCGGTGCTGGGTTGCCTGCAGCCGGAGAAGGACGATCACAATCATCCCGGCGCGCGCGATATCGCCGACAAGCTGATGGCCTCGCTGGGATCAATGCTGCTGTACTGGTACCACTACAGCCACAACGGCAAGCGCATCGAGGTGGAAACCGACGACGACTCGATCGGCGGGCACTTCCTGCATCTGCTGCACGGGTTTGCGCCGAAGGACTCGTGGGTGCGTGCGATGCACACCAGCCTGATCCTGTACGCCGAACACGAGTTCAATGCCTCCACGTTTGCAAGCCGGGTGATCGCCGGCACCGGCAGCGACATGTACAGCGCCATCGCCGGCGGCATCGGCGCATTGCGCGGTCCCAAGCATGGCGGCGCCAACGAGGTGGCCTTCGAGGTGCAGAAGCGCTACGACACCCCGGACGAGGCCGAGGCCGACATCAAGGCGCGTGTTGAACGCAAGGAAGTGGTGATCGGCTTCGGGCACCCGGTCTACACCGTGTCCGATCCGCGCAACAAGGTGATCAAGGACGTGGCGCGCGAACTCTCTGACGAGCAGGGCAGCCGCAAGATGTACGACATCGCCGAGCGCCTGGAGACGGTGATGTGGGACATCAAGAAGATGTTCCCGAACCTGGATTGGTTCAGTGCGGTGAGCTACCACATGATGGGCGTGCCGACGGCGATGTTTACGCCGCTGTTCGTGCTGGCGCGCACTGCCGGGTGGAGCGCGCACATCATCGAGCAGCGCATGGACGGCAAGATCATTCGTCCCTCGGCCAATTACACCGGCCCGGAAGATCAGGTCTTCGTACCGCTGGATCAGCGTTCCTGAGGACGCGCCAGCGGTTGGATTAATCCGCTGATCGCCTTCGTTCAATGAAGGCGATCGAGCTCACGAAAGCGCAATGAGAGATGGCAAAAATCATCGGTGCCTGAAACCCTGATCCGATTCCCGATTCCCGATTCCCGATTCCCGATTCCCGAAATACCCCCGCCCGCTTCGATATCGCCAGCCATGAACAGCCAGTACCGCAAGCCCTTGCCGGGCACCTCGTTGGAGTATTTCGATGCACGCGCCGCCGTGGATGCGCTGCAGCCCGGCGCCTATGCAACGCTGCCGTACACCGCACGTGTGCATGCGGAGAATCTGGTGCGGCGCGCCGAACCGCAGATGCTGGAGGCCTACCTGCGCCAGTTGATCGAGCGCAAGCGCGACCTGGATTTTCCATGGTTTCCGGCGCGTGTGGTCTGTCACGACATCCTGGGGCAGACCGCGCTGGTCGATCTGGCCGGGCTACGCGACGCGATCGCCGAGCAGGGTGGCGACCCGGCGCAGGTCAACCCTGTGGTGCCGGTGCAGTTGATCGTCGATCACTCGCTTGCGGTGGAATACGCCGGTTTCGACAAGCAGGCCTTCGCCAAGAATCGCAGCGTGGAAGATCGCCGCAACGCCGACCGCTTCCACTTCATCGAATGGACCAAGCGCGCATTCGAAAACATGGAGGTGATTCCGCCGGGCAACGGGATCATGCATCAGATCAATCTGGAGAAGATGTCGCCGGTGATCTACACGCTCGATGGCGTGGCGTTCCCGGATACCTGCGTAGGCACCGACAGTCACACCCCGCATGTGGATGCGCTGGGTGTGATCGCAGTCGGGGTGGGGGGGCTGGAAGCGGAAAACGTGATGCTGGGGCGCGCGTCGTGGATGCGCCTGCCCGACATCATCGGTGTGGAACTGCTGGGCCGGCCGGCGCCCGGCATCACCGCCACCGACATCGTGCTGGCCTTGACCGAGTTCCTGCGCCAGCAACGTGTGGTCGGTGCCTATCTGGAGTTCTACGGGGCCGGCGCCAGCGCACTGACCATCGGCGACCGCGCGACCATCTCCAACATGACGCCGGAATTCGGTGCCACCGCGGCGATGTTCTATATCGACCAGCAGACGCTGGATTACCTGCGTCTGACCGGGCGCGAGGACGCACAGATCGCACTGGTGGACATCTACGCGCGCCACACCGGCCTGTGGGCGGACGACCTGGTGACTGCGCAGTACGAGCGTGTGCTGCAGTTCGACCTGTCGAGCGTGGTACGCAACATGGCCGGGCCGTCCAATCCGCACAAGCGCGTGGCCACCAGCGAGCTGTCAAACCGTGGCATCGCCGCTGCGTGGGACGACGTGCCGGGGCAGATGCCCGATGGCGCGGTGATCATCGCCGCGATCACCTCGTGCACCAATACCTCCAACCCGCGCAATGTCATTGCCGCCGGCTTGCTGGCGCGTAACGCGAACGCGCGTGGACTGACGCGCAAACCCTGGGTGAAAAGTTCGCTGGCGCCGGGCTCCAAGGCGGTGCAATTGTATCTGGAAGAAGCCGGCCTGTTGGGCGAGCTGGAACAACTCGGCTTCGGCATCGTCGCGTTTGCCTGCACCACCTGCAACGGCATGAGTGGCGCACTGGATCCGGCGATCCAGCAGGAAATCATCGACCGCGATCTGTATGCCACCGCGGTGTTGTCGGGCAACCGCAATTTCGACGGGCGCATCCATCCGTATGCGAAGCAGGCGTTCCTGGCATCGCCGCCGTTGGTGATTGCCTATGCCATCGCCGGGACGGTGCGCTTCGATATCGAAAAGGATGTGCTGGGCATCGACGCCGATGGCGTGGCGGTGACGCTCAAGGATCTGTGGCCAAGCGATGCGGAGATCGATGCGGTGGTGGCGCGCAGCGTCAAGCCGGAACACTTCCGCAGCGTCTATGACCCGATGTTCAAGCGCAGCGTGGGGCAGGGCATCCGCGTCAGTCCGTTGTACGACTGGCGGCCGACCAGTACCTACATCCGGCGCCCGCCGTATTGGGAAGGCGCGCTCGCCGGTGCACGCAGTTTGCAGGGCCTGCGCCCGTTGGCGGTGCTGGGCGACAACATCACCACCGACCATCTGTCGCCGTCGAACGCGATCCTGGCCGGCAGCGCGGCCGGCGAATATCTGGCGCAGATGGGCGTGCCGGAGGAAGACTTCAATTCCTACGCCACCCATCGCGGCGACCACCTCACCGCGCAGCGCGCTACTTTCGCCAATCCCAAGCTGGTCAACGAAATGGCGGTGGTCGATGGGCAGGTCAAGGCAGGCTCGCTGGCGCGCCTGGAACCGGAAGGGCAGGTGCTGCGCATGTGGGAGGCGATCGAAACCTACATGACGCGCAAGCAGCCGCTGATCATCATTGCCGGTGCCGATTACGGCCAGGGCTCCTCGCGTGACTGGGCCGCCAAGGGCGTGCGTCTGGCCGGGGTGGAGGTGATCGTGGCCGAAGGCTTCGAGCGGATTCACCGCACCAACCTGATCGGCATGGGTGTGTTGCCGCTGGAGTTCAAGCCGGGCACCGATCGCAAGACGCTGGGCATCGACGGTGGTGAAACCTTCGATGTGGTCGGCGAGCGCACGCCAGGCGCCACGCTGACACTGTCGATCCATCGCCGTAATGGCGAGCAGTTGCAGGTGCCGGTGACCTGTCGCTTGGATACCGCCGAAGAAGTGTCGATCTACGCGGCGGGCGGTGTGCTGCAGCGCTTTGCGCAGGATTTTCTGGAAGCCTCAGTGGCCTGACACCTCCGATGCTCAAGGACACCAGGTCGCCTGCTTGCACCCACCCAACCAGACGCGCACACTTTGGCAATCTTTGCCATCAGGAGGTCGCATGGCCACGATGAACATCTCTTTGCCCGACGAGCTCAAGCAGTTCGTCGATCAGCAAGTCCAGGAGCATGCCTACGGTTCCAGCAGCGAGTACCTGCGCGAACTGATCCGCAAGCAACGCGATGTGGAACAGCTGCGTGGGTTGCTGCTGGATGGGGTCAACTCCGGGCCGGCCGTGGCAACGGAGCCTGATTTCTTCGACAAGATGCGTGAGCGCGCGCAGGCACGCGCTGCCAGCAAGTGAAGCCGGCGCGCTGGCGCCCGTTGGCGCTGCGCGACGTCGACGAAGCCGCTGCGTGGTATGGCGAACAAGCCGGGCTCGCGCTGGAACTGGCGTTTGCCGACGCGCTGGAGTCGGCGGTCAAGATGCTGATGCAGCACCCGGGTGTCGGTTCCAGCCGACATGCGGTGCTGTTGAAGCTGCAGGACCTGCGGGTGTGGCCACTCAAGGGATTTCCCTATTTGATTTTCTACATCGAACGCGACACGGACATCGTCATCTGGCGTGTGCTGCAGATGCAGCGCGACATTCCTGCGTGGATGAGCGGCGACGCCTGAGCGGTTCGACGCGAGTTTTGCCTTAACTCTCCGGCAGCGCCGCAGTCAGTGCGTCTTCGCTGCGATCACGATCACCGAGATAGACCGAGCCCATGACCCATCTCCCCCAACTCCGCATCCCGGCCACCTACATGCGTGGCGGCACCAGCAAGGGCGTGTTCTTTCGCCTGCAGGATCTGCCCGCTGCCGCGCAGCAGCCCGGGCCTGCGCGCGATGCGTTGTTGCTGCGGGTGATCGGCAGCCCCGATCCCTACGGCAAGCAGATCGATGGCATGGGCGGGGCGACTTCCAGCACCAGCAAAAGCGTGATCGTGTCGGCCAGTACGCGCGCCGGGCATGATGTGGACTATCTGTTCGGGCAGGTGTCCATCGACAGCGCGTTCGTGGACTGGAGCGGCAACTGCGGCAACCTGTCGGCGGCGGTGGGGCCGTTTGCGATCGCCAATGGCCTGGTCGATGCCGCGCGGGTGCCGCGCGATGGCGTGGCGACGGTGCGGATCTGGCAGGCCAATATCGGCAAGACCATCGTGGCGCATGTACCGATGACCGATGGCCAGGTGCAGGAAACCGGCGACTTCGAACTGGATGGGGTGACCTTTCCTGCCGCCGAAGTGCAGCTGGAATTTCTTGATCCAGCCGACGATGCCGAAGGCGAGGGCGGTGCGATGTTCCCCACCGGCCAGCTGATCGATCAGCTGGAGATTCCCGGCCTGGGCACGATCGCCGCGACGCTGATCAATGCCGGCATCCCGACCATCTTCGTCAACGCGCGCGATCTGGGCTATACCGGCACCGAGCTGCAGGAAGCGATCAATGGCGACCCGCGTGCATTGACGATGTTCGAGACCCTGCGTGCGCACGGCGCGGTGCGGATGGGGTTGATTGCGAAGGTGGAAGATGCCGCCACGCGGCAACACACGCCGAAGGTGGCGTTCGTGGCGCCGCCGGCCGATTACACCGCCTCCAGCGGCAAACCGGTGCACGCTGCCGAGCTCGATCTGCTGGTGCGCGCGATGTCGATGGGCAAGTTGCATCACGCCATGATGGGCACCGCCGCGGTGGCAATCGGCACCGCGGCCGCGGTGCCCGGCACCCTGGTCAATCTGGCGGCGGGCGGCGCGGCGCGTTCTGCGGTGCACTTCGGGCATCCCTCCGGAACCCTGCGCGTCGGCGCCGAGGCGCAGCTGGTGGACGGCCAGTGGCAGGTGACCAAGGCACTGATGAGCCGCAGTGCGCGGGTGCTGATGGAAGGCTGGGTGCGGGTGCCGGTCGATGCCGCCGGTGGCGGCTGATCGCCCGCTGAGACCGGGCAGGCCCCAACGCACAAATTGCATGCGCGTGTTGCATTAATTCGAACGCCTTTTCGAATTCGGAAAACTTTTTCGCACGCGCTCTGCCAAATTTGTGTAAATCGTGTTAATTCTGTTGCAACGCGGCATGCAGATCAGGCCGCTCCGCCAACCGAATTCGGAGTCTTCCCATGTCCGCCAGCCGGTCGCTCAAGATCAGCGCGCTCGCCGTTGCCGTTGCTTCCCTTCTCCCGCTCCATGCCGCTGCCCAGCAGGCGCCCGGCGACGACGGTGTCGTGCGCCTGGACGCGGTCAAGGTCACGGTCGAGCGCCGCTCGGAAGATTCCAAGGACGTGCCGGTCTCGGCATCGGTGCTGCGTCCGGAGTTCCTGGATGCCATCTCCACCAGCGGCTCGGATATCCGCGTGCTCGCGGGCAAGGCGCCCAGCCTCAACATCGAATCGTCCAACGGCCGTGTGTTCCCGCGCGTGTACATCCGCGGCTACGGCAACACCGACTTCAACACCTATGCCTCGCAGCCGGTGTCGCTGATCTATGACGACGTGGTGCAGGAAAATGCATTCCTGAAGGGCTTCCCGATCTTCGATCTGGAAGGCCTGGAAGTGCTGCGCGGCCCGCAGGGCACGCTGTTCGGCCGCAACACGCCGGCCGGCGTGGTCAAGTTCAACTCGGTCAAGCCGGCCATCGGCGCCAATGACGGCTACGCCAGCCTGTCCTACGGCACCTACGGCACCATGACCCTGGAAAGCGGCCTGAGCATCGCGATGGGCGACTATTGGGCGGCGCGTCTGTCCACGCTGGGCCAGCGCCGCGACGACTGGGTGGAAAACCGCGATGGCCGCGATCTGGAAGGCTATACCGACTCGGCCGTGCGCCTGCAGCTGCTGTACCAGGCCAGCGACGATTTCAGCGCCTTGTTCAACGCCCATGCGCGTCACTTGGACGGCACCGCGCGGCTGTTCCGCGCCAACATCATCCAGCCCGGCACCAACCAGCTGGTGGACGGCTTCGACGAAGAGAAGTCCTTCATCGACGGCGCCAACAACCAGGAACTGCAGACCTACGGCGGCAGCGCCAATCTGACCTGGGACCTGGGCGACATCGCGCTGCACTCGATCACCGCCTACGAAGGCATCGGCAAGTACTACAGCCGCGGCGATATCGATGGCGGCTTCGGCGCGGTGTTCGCACCGCCGTCCGGCCCGGGCGTGATTCCGTTCCCGGTGGAAACCGCCGGCGGCATCAAGAGCCTGGACCAGTACAGCCAGGAGCTGCGTGCCGAATCGCAATACGAAGGCCCGCTCAACTGGCAGGCCGGCCTGTACTACTTCCACGACGATGTGGAAGGCGAAAACTACACCTACAACACCTTCAGCGGCGGCGATCTGGCCAGCTACCAGCTGACCCGCCAGCGCAATACCTCGTGGGCGGCATTCGGCTCGTTGAACTACGCGGCCACCGATCGCCTGAACCTGCGCGCCGGCATCCGCTACACCTACGACAAGAAGACCTTCGACGTGCTGGCGCTGGACCGCGTCACGCTGGTCGAGCCGTCCAGCGGCGAGACCGACAATTCCAAGGTCACCGGCGATCTGGCGGCCACCTTCGCCATCAACGACGACGTCAACGTGTACGCCCGTGCCGCACGCGGCTTCCGCGGCGCCAGCTTCGGCGTGCCCTCGGGCACCGCACCGCTGACCGTGGCCGAGCCGGAAACGGTGGATTCGTTCGAGATCGGCATCAAGTCCGACCTGTTCGACAACCGCGCGCGTCTGAGCTTTGACATCTACGATTTCCGCGTCAAGAACCAGCAGCTCACCGCAGTGGGCGGCGTCTCCAACGACGTGCGCCTGCTCAACGCCGACAAGACCAAGGCGCGCGGCGCCGAGTTCGACTTCGAAGCGCTGCTCACCCAGAACCTGCGCGTCACCGCCGGCGGCGCCTACAACTGGACCCGCATCGACGACCCGACCCTGTCGGTGGGCGTGTGCCGCACCTGCACCGTGACCGACCCGCTCAATGCGGCCGGCAATGCCATCATCGACGGCAACGACCTGCCGCAGGCTGCCAAGTGGATGGCCAATGCCACCCTGCGTTACGGCATCCCGATGGGCAACGACGGCGAGCTGTTCTTCTACACCGACTGGTCCTACCGCAGCGAAGTGAACTTCTTCCTGTACGACTCCAAGGAGTTCACCGGCCAGCCGCTGGTCGAGGGCGGCGCCAAGATCGGCTACAACTGGGGCGCGGGCGCGTACGAGTTGTCGGTGTTCTGCCGCAACTGCACCAACCAGATCCGCGTGACCGGTGCGATTGACTTCAACAACCTCACCGGCTTCATCAACGACCCGCGCATCGTCGGTGCGCAGTTCCGCGCCAACTTCTGATCGGCGTCGTGGTGTAGCACTATCGAACCGCCGGCCAATATGCCGGCGGTTTTTTTATGGTCGCAGGAGTGGATGCATGCAGCGGAGATGGCGAAACATGTGGTGGATGCTGGGGCTGTGGTGTGCGTCGGCAGTGGCATGGGCGCAGACGCCTGCCGCCACTGCAGCGCAGCCAACGCCCACATCGACGTCGACGTCCCCCGAGTTGCTGGTGGTCTCCACCGACATCGGCGACGACATCGACGATGCGTTTGCGCTCGGGTTGTTGCTGCGTAGCCCGCAGCTGCATGTGCTGGGCATCGCATCGGCCTGGGGCGACACCAGCGTGCGTGCGCAGTTGCTGCAGCGCCTGTTGCAGCAGGCCGGGCGCAGCGAGATTCCGTTGGCGGTGGGCGCACGCACCACCAGCGCGATCCCCTTCAGCCAGGCGCGCTGGGCCGCCAGGGGACAGTTGCCCGGCAAGCTGCCGGATGCGGCGGCGATGATCCTGCAGCAGGCGCGCCTGCACCCTGGCAAGGTGACCTTGCTGGTATTGGGGCCGATGACCGACGCCGCAGTGGCGCAGCAGCGCGACCCGGCCGGCTTTGCCAAGCTCAAGCGCATCGTGGCGATGGGTGGTTCGGTACGCGTTGGCTACGGCAAGTCGGCCTATCGTCCGGCCAGCGCGCCGGCGCCGGAGTACAACATCCTGGCCGATGTGCCGGCGGCGCAGCGGGTGTTCGCGGCCGGCGTGCCGATCGTGTTGCTGCCCTTGGACGCCACCCAGATCACGCTGGAAGAACCCGAGCGCATCGCCTTGTTTGCACATGGCGATGGGCTCACCGATGCGCTTACCCAGCTGTATTACCAGTGGCGCAATACCGACCAGCCCTGGGCCAGCGCCACGCCGACCCTGTTCGACGCAGTGCCGGTGGCCTGGCTGCTGCGCCCCGACCTGTGCCCGACCACGCCGCTGCATCTGGACGTCGATGCGCAGGGCTACACCCGCGAAAGCACAGGCACGCCGAACGTGCAGGCCTGCCTGCGTGCGGACAAGCCGGCGTTGATCGACCTGTACATGCGCACGGTGCTGCAGTTGCGCTAGGAGCGGCTGTCAACAATGTGGTGAGTGCCGGCTTGGTGGCGAGTGAAGTGGTTCATCGGCCGCACTTTGGGATGCAGTCAAAAGCCTGGTTGGTCGTGTGCGCGATGCCCTCACCGCTCGCGGGACACGCCGCAAGTACGTCCTTGTAGGCTCGGTGGCGGCATCCATGCCGCCACACGGTCCCGCAATCGGCGAGGACACCGCACCAGAAAATGCGTCGGTTGCTTGGTTGAACGCCTGCTTGTTGCTCTGCTTGCGATGGAACGGTTGTTGGACGCACCATCCTCCGAACAATGCACGCCATGCCCTGTGTGCGCCCCTGCACACCGACCATCTCGACTGGTCCTTGCCCGCCCACCGTCGCGGGACCTTACGCGGCATGGATGCCGCGTAAGAGCCTACATGGACGTACTTGCGGCGTGTCCCGCGATGGTGGGCGGGTAAGGGCCCTGCAGCCAAGCCGCAACTCAGCGACCTGCCATGGACCGTCAAACCACTGCGCTCACCGTTGGTCGAGCGCGCAGGTGCCATCGCAGCGCTGGCCCGGTGGCGCGTCATCGCCGCCCATCGGCAAGTCCCCGCGTCGCCTCATGCCGCCATCGGTGACATGAACGGCATCGCTATACTTACGTCCTCAGTCATCGGGTAGTGCGAATGGACAGCCGGGAATCAGGGATGAAGTGGTCGGGCACGCGGCGCATGTTGCTGTGGGTGGTCTTGCTGGGCGTGGCGATCGGCGCGGTGGCGTGCAAGCGCAACGAAAGCGGCCAGCTGCCTGCCGCCACTGGCGAGGCGATCAAGGCCGACAAGCAGGCCATCACCGGTTTTGCGCTGGCGCGCGCCTATCCCGACCAGACCGGCGACGGCCTGTCGCTGGCGCTGGAATTCTCGCGGCCGTTGGTGGGCACGCAGGACTTCGATGCGCTGGTGCGTTTCGAGGAAAAGGTCGGCACCGGCGACAGCAGCTGGACGCTGTCCGACGACGGCAAGACGCTGCGCTACCCGTACGTGGAAGCGGCCAAGGACTACACCGTGCTGGTCGACGCCAACCTGCTGGCCGCCGATGGCAGCCGCCTGGGCAAGCCGTTCAAGCAGAAGGTCTACACCGGCGCGCTCAAGCCAGTGGCCGGGTTCGCTTCGCAAGGCAGCGTGCTGCCGGCACGCGAGAGCCGCGGTCTGCCGGTGGTGTCGGTCAACGTGCCGGAAGTGGACGTGGAGTTCCTGCGCGTGCGCGAGAAGTCGCTGCCGGCGTTCTTCCAGCAGTTCCAGCGCGGCGGTCGTCGCGGCAGCTGGGAGCTGGAGAGCGAATATAACGACAAGCAGCCGTTGTCCAAGCTGGCTGACCCGGTCTACGTCAATCGTTTCATTCTCGGCGGCAAGCAGAACGAGCGCGTGCTGACCTACCTGCCCACGCAGGACATCAAGGAACTGCAGGAGCCGGGCCTGTACTTTGCGGTGATGAAGCGTGCCGGCAGTTTCGACAATGGCTTCGACACCGCGTTCTTCACCGTCAGCGACATCGGCCTGCACACGCGCGCCTACAAGGACAAGCTGTTCGTGCACACCGCCTCGCTGCAGAGCGGCGAGCCGATCAAGAACGTGGAAGTGCGCGTCCTCGATGCCAAGGGCGAGCTGTTCCTCAAGGGCGCCACCGACGGCAACGGCAATGCGCTGCTCAACTACACGCTCGATGCCGGCCACGTGCTGGTGGCGCGCAGCAAGACCGATATCTCGGTGCTGCCGTTCAACCAGCCGGCGCTGGATTTGAGCGAATTCGCAGTGGCCGGGCGCGAGAGCGCCTGGTTCGACGTGTTCGCCTGGGCCGGCCGCGACCTGTATCGCCCCGGCGAGACCATGCGCGTGTCGGCGATCCTGCGCGACAACGACGGCAAGCCGACCAAGCCGCAACCGGTATTCCTGCGCCTCAAGCAACCGGACGGCAAGACCTTCCGCGAGACCAAGCTGCAGCCGGGCGAGCAGGGCTATTTCGAGTTCAGCCAGCAGATTCCGGCCGATGCGCCGACCGGCCGCTGGCAGGTGGAATTCCGCACCGATCCGGCCAGCAAGGACGCCGTGCAGGGCATGACCGTGCGCGTGGAAGAGTTCCTGCCCGAGCGCATGAAGCTGGATCTGGACAGCACCCAAAAGACCCTGAGCGCCGGCCAGCCGTTCACGCTGGTCGCCAATGCCGCGTATCTGTATGGCGCGCCGGCCGATGGCAACCGCTTCACCGCCAAGCTTGCGGTCAGCGTCGAGCAGCATCCGCTCGAGTCCTTGCCGGGCTGGTTCTTCGGCGACCCCACGCTGGAGCTCCCGCGCGACGCCAAGGACGTGATCGACACCGAGTTCGGCAGCGATGGCGTATTGCGCGAAGACATCGCGCTGCCTGCCGAAGCCAAGCCGGTCAGCACGATTGCGGCGGTGGTCTCGGGCAGTGTG
Organism: Xanthomonas arboricola pv. juglandis; assembly: GCF_001013475.1. Taxonomy (GTDB): domain Bacteria; phylum Pseudomonadota; class Gammaproteobacteria; order Xanthomonadales; family Xanthomonadaceae; genus Xanthomonas; species Xanthomonas arboricola. Next base: position 346,312 of record NZ_JZEF01000003.1, read on the forward strand.
TACGAGACCGGCGGGCGTACCGTCACCCGCAGCGTCAAGCGCGTGCTGTGGCCGGCCAAGGCGCTGGTCGGCGTGCGCCCCCTGTTCGACGACAAGGACGGTACCGACGCCAACGGCACCGCGCGCTTCGAAATCACCCGCGTGGATGCCGATGGCAAGCCGCAACCGGCCAAGGGCCTGAAGGCCACGCTGGTGCGCGAGCTGCGCGACTACCACTGGAACTACACCGACGACCATTGGGATTACGACTTCACCCGCCGCTTCGAGAACAAGGACACGCGCACGCTCGACATTGCCGGCGGCAACGCCAAGCTCGAGGTCCCGGTGGAGTGGGGCGAGTACCGCCTGGACGTGTTCGACCCGGCCACCGGGCTGACCACGCGCTACCCGTTTCGCGCCGGCTGGAGCTGGAACGACGAGAACCGCGGCCTGGATGCGCGCCCGGACAAGGTCAAGCTGGCCTTGGACAAGACCGCCTATCGCGCCGGCGACACGCTCACCGTCACGCTGACCCCGCCGCATGCCGGCAAGGGCGTGCTGCTGGTGGAAAGCGACAAGCTGCTGTACGTGCAGGACATCGACGTCAAGCCGGGCAGCAGCTTCGAAATCCCGGTGACCGACGCGTGGGAACGCCACGATGTCTACGTCACCGCGCTGGTGTTCCGCGGCGGCAGTGCGCCGAGCAAGATCACCCCGGCGCGTGCGGTGGGTGTGGCGTATGTGCCGATGGACCGCAAGGCGCGACGCGTGGCGGTGGGCCTGGCTGTGCCCAAGCAGATGCGCCCCGAGCAGGCGTTGCCGGTGACGGTAAGCGTGCCCGAGCTGGCCGGCAAGGCGGCGCACGTGACCATCTCGGCGGTGGACGTGGGCATCCTCAACATCACCCGCTTCCCGGTGCCCGATGCCAACGCGCAGTTCTTCGCGCAGCGTCGTCTGGGCACCGATGCCTACGACATCTATGGCCGCGTGATCGAGAGCTTCGAAGGCGCCAGCGGCAAGCTCAAGTTCGGCGGCGACATGGCGCTGGAAGCCTTGCCGCAGGCCAAGCGCCCGACCGCGCGCGTGCAGACCGTGGACCTGTTCTCCGGCTCGGTGAAGCTCGATGCCAAGGGCAATGCGCGCGTGCAACTGCCGGTGCCGGATTTCAACGGCACGCTGCGGGTGTCGGCGTTGGTGTATTCGGATACGCGGTTCGGCAACCACGCGGTGGAAACCGTGGTGCGCGCCCCGATCCTGGCCGAGGCCAGCATGCCGCGCGTGATGGCGCCGGGCGACCGCAGCACGGTGACGCTGGATGTGCAGAACTTCACCGGCAAACCGGGCGAGTTCAATGTGCGCGTGGACGGGATCGGCCCGCTGGCCATCGCCGAGGCGGCGCGCAGCGTCAAGCTTGGTGTGGATGCCAAGCAGACGCTGAGCTTCCCGCTGAGCGCCACCGAAGGCTATAGCGTGGCCAAGGTGCGCGTACGTGTGGACGGCAACGGCTTCAAGGCCGACCGCAGCTACGACCTGCCGGTGCGTGCGGGCTGGCCGCAGGTGTTGCGTGCGCAGACGCGCGTGCTTGATCCGCTGGCGCCGATCACCCTGGACAGCGGCTTTGCCGATGGCCTGATGGCCGGCTCGGTGACCGCGCGCATGGTGGTCAGCCCGCTGCCGCCGATTCCGTTCGCCAGCGCCCTGCAGGGGGCGTTGGACTATCCGTATGGCTGCGCCGAGCAGACCACCAGCAAGGGCTACGCCGCACTCTTGCTCGACGATGCCACCGCCAGGGCGCTGGGCACCAAGGGGCTGGAGGCGGGCAAGCGCCGCGAGCGCATGGAAGGCGCATTCGGTCGCCTGGCCTCGATGCAGATCGCCAGCGGGCATTTTTCGATGTGGGGCGACGACGGGTACGTCAATCCGGGCCTGACCCCGTATATCGCCGAGTTCCTGCTCGACGCCAAGGACGCCGGTTTTGCGGTGCCCGACAACGTGCTGCAGAAGGCGCTCAATCGACTCAGCGAGGATCTGCTGTCCGGTGGCAACGAGTTCTACGGGCAGGATCGCCGCGATAGCCTGAAGTTCGCCAACCAGGCCTGGTCCGGCTATGTGCTGGCACGCGTCAACCGCGCCCCGCTGGGCACGCTGCGCGCGCTCTACGACAACCAGCGCGACAAGGCGCTGACTGGTTTGTCGCTGGTGCATCTGGGCGCGGCGTTGTCGCTGCAGGGCGACACCAAGCGTGGGCAGGCGGCGATCAAGGCCGGTTTTGCCAAGGACAGCAGCGAGCGCCCGCCGTACCTCGCCGATTACGGCAGCGCGATCCGCGACGATGCCTTGATGATGGCGTTGCTGCACGAGCGTGGCTTGTCCAAGCCCGACTACGACACCCGCGCAGTGGCATTGGGCCGCGCGCTGGATGCACGCCGCGCCACCGGCTGGCTGTGGCTGAGCACGCAGGAGCAGGTGGCGCTGGCGCGCTTGGGCAAGGCCTTGATGGTCGGCCAGGGCAAGCAGGTGTCCGGCACCTTGACTGTTGGCGGCCAGACGCAGGAGATTGCGCCGGCACGCCTGTTCGGGCGCAGTTTCGACAGCGCCGCCCTGGCGCGCGGCGTGCAGTTCGCACCGCAGGGCGAGGCACCGATGTACGCCAGCCTGGAAGTGGCCGGCATCCCGCGCAGCGCACCGGAGCCGGACACGCGCAATCTCAGCGTGGAGCGCAGCTGGTACACCACCGACGGCAAACCCTGGACCCCGCGTGCATTGAAGGAAGGCGAAGCGCTGATCGTGCGCGTCACCATCACCGCCAACAGCGACATGCCGGACGCGCTGCTGACCGACCTGTTGCCGGCCGGCCTGGAGATCGAGAACTTCAATCTCGGCGATGCCAAGCAATGGGCCGATGTGGTGGTGGACGGCATCGGCATCAGCGAGCGTTCCAGCGCCGCCGACGTCAAGCACGAAGAGTTCCGCGACGACCGCTATGTGGCCGCGCTGGCGCTGTCCTCGGGCAGCAAGGCGCAGCTGTATTACCTGGTGCGCGCAGTCACCCCGGGCACCTACACGGTGCCGCCATCGTTGGTGGAAGACATGTACCGCCCCGAGCTGCGCGGCGTGGGGCGCAGCACGCCAGCGACGCTGACGGTGGTGCAGCCGTAAGGCGACAAGGTAGGAGCGCGCTCGCGCGCGATGGGGCTTTCCCGGTAACGCCCCATCGCGCGCAAGCGCGCTCCTACGTTCGGGGTTTTCTCACCGAAGCGAGTGTCCGACTCCGATGCAAGCGTTTGCGTGGCTGGGCCAGCATGCATCGATGGTCAACTCTACTTCCGCAGGACATCGCGCGCTTCGTCGTGGCCGGCGCTCGCTGGCAGTTGCTGCTATCTCCTCACCGTAACAACCTGCCAGCGGCGACGTGTATTCGACGATTTTCAGCTGGCCGCATCAGCATGCCGCGCGTTCATCGCCGCGCTGCCAGAAGATGCCACGTTACTTGCCTGGGTGCCGATGCCGGACCATGTCCACTGGCTGGTGCAGTTAGGCGATGTCACTCCGCTCGCGCGGACCGTGTCATGCATGAAGGCGGCAAGCACGCGTGCGGTCAACCAGCAACGCAGGATGCCCGACGTGGTCTGGGCGCGGGCCTACCACGACCGCGGCCTGCGCAAGGACGACGATCTGCGCATCGTGGCTCGTTACCTGATCGCCAACCCGCTGCGCGCCGGGCTGGTCGAGCGGGTCGGCGACTATCCATTCCGGGATGCAATCTGGCTGCCGTAGGAGCGCGCTTGCGCGCGATCGGGCGTCACCGGGAAAGCCCCATCGCGCGCAAGCGCGCTCCTACGCCAGCGCTTCTTCGCTTACGGCGACATCGTTGCGCACTGTCTTATCGATGAGATGCCAGCGACACGCAAGGGTCATTTTTGCTGGCTACGGTGGCGTGCTTTCTCACAGGCGCGGCATTCCCGCTGCGCGATCTCGGGATTCCATGCAGCGCTCCGATTCGTACCGTTTGCACTTGTCCGCTCTCGCCGTTGCCATTGCGGCGTGTTCGCCAGCCTCGCAGGCATGCGCCCACGAGTGGGCGGCCAGTCCAGTCGACGCTTCAGCTCAAACGTCTGTTGCGGCCATGACCGCGACCGCGGGCGCATCAGCGAGCGCAGCTATAGCTACAGCTACAGCTACAGCTACAGCTCATAATGACCAGGCAACCACACCCAAGGCCGAAGTTGCGACTGCAAGGCAACGTTCTTCATTGCCAGCAGATGCATCCGCTGATTCCATAGACCCTGCATCCCCTGCATCCCCTGCATCCCCTGCATCCCCTGCATCGTCCACGTCGCCTGCAGCGCCCACGTTGCCTGCATCGGCACAAGGCGAGGCATCCAGTAGCGACGCATCGGCCACCACCAAAACCGGCGTGCAGACCCTCGATGCCATGCAGGTCACCGGCGTGCGCCGTGCCAATGCCGCCGCGGTGGAAAGCAAGCGCGCGGCAACCAATATCACCGATGTGATCAGCGCCACCGATGTGCGCGCCTTGCCCGACAGCACCATCGTCGAAGCGCTGCGCCGCGTGCCCGGCCTGTCGGTATTGCCGGCCACCGACAACGAGCATCCGCGCGACGAGGCCGCCACCCCGGTCTTGCGCGGCCTGGGCCCGTCCTACAACAACGTCACCATCGATGGGCTGACCATTGCCTCGCCCGGCACGCCGAACGGCACGCTTGGCTCGATCACCCGCGGGGTGCGTCTGGACCTGCTGCCGGCATCGATGGTCAGCGAGTTGCAGGTGGTCAAGACCTTCACACCCGACCTGGACCCCAACGCAACGGGCGGGGCGATCAACCTCAAGACGCGCAGCGCCTTCGAAAACGGCGGCAAGCCCTTCTTCAGTGCCGAAGCCGCGCTGGGCCACGCCAACGATGTCGGCAAGCCGCGCGACCAGGACGACCCCGGCTATCGCTTGAACGCCACCGGCAGCCGCACCTTCGGCAGCGAGCAGCAGTACGGGGTCACCCTGTCGGCCAACTACCAGACGCTGAGCAGCTACACCGAAACCCATATGACCACCGACACGGTGCATTACGGGTTCTACGACAACAACGGCGTGCTGCAGACCGGCGCCAACCTCGGCAATGGCTGGGCGGTGCCGCAGCAGGACAAGTACTGGTACGTGCAGAACCAGCGCGACCGCTATGGCGTCACCGGCAAGTTCGAAGTGCATCCCAGTGCCGCGCTCGAAGCCTATGCGACGGCCGGCTACTACTATTTCAAGGACAATATGGAGCGCAACGAGGTCCTCATCGACCCGCGCAACCGTGGCCAGGTGTTCAATCAGACCGCCACCTCCGGCAGCTATCCCGGCGGCGACATCGAGGTGGGCTATTCCAACCAGATCGTCACCACGCGCACCAAGGTCGCGCAGCTGGGCACGATCTGGCGGCCGACCGATCGGCAACAGTTTTCCGCGCGCGGCGCGTGGTCGGACGCGACCTACGACGAGCCGATCCGCATGATCAAGTACGCCACCGGCATCACCCGCGCCGCACCGGTAGCGCTGGGCCAGACCGGCAGCGGTGTGACCATCAATGCCACGCCCAACTACGCATTCAACTACGACACCTCCGGCTTCGATCAGCGCTTCGGGGTGTCGCCGCAGGCCTACAACGACCTGGGCAACTACAGCCTGTCGTACTGGCGCCCGGACTACAAACGCACTGCGGCCGATCGCATCCTCACCGGCCGGCTGGATTACGGTTTCAACCAGGGCGAGAGCGATCAGGGGATCGGCTTTGCCGCAGGCGTGTCGTACACCACCGACAAACCGTCCTACGACATCTATCGCGTCGAGTATCAGCCCAATACCAGTGCGCCGGCGTTTGGCTTGGCCGATGTTGCGGGTACCGGCCGGGCGCCGATGCGCTACGCCGGTTTGAACCTGATCACCATCGATCCAGACAAGGCCAATCGCGCATTGGCTGCAACGCCACTGAGCGCGTTCAACAGCACCGACCAGCAGGCCTTCAGCAATCAGGACAACTTCACCCATACCGAAAAGACCTTCGGCAGCTATGGCCTGGTCAGCTACCGCAGCGAGCGTTTCAATGTGCAGGGCGGCCTGCATTTCGACAGCACCAGGCTCGATACGGTGGGTCGCCAGCGGCAGCTGGATGCCGCGACCAACCGCTATGTGTATGTCGATAACCCGACCAGTGCCGATTACCACTATCTGCTGCCCTCGGCCATCATGACCTACCACCTGACCGATGCACTGGACCTGCGCGCCGGCGCAAGCCGTACGCTCGGCCGCCCGCCATACGATGCGTATGCGGCGCGCACCTCGATCGGCTTCGTCAACACGGCCGATGCCGGCAACCCGAATGCGCAAGGCGTCACCGTCACCATCGGCAACCCGGACATCAAGCCGCGCGTGTCCAATAACCTGGATCTGTCGCTGGAATGGCGCCTGCCTGGCGATTTCGACGCGTTCGCGTCCACGGCCGTGTTCGACAAGCGCATCCAGGACGAGATCTTTACGCTTTCGCGCACCGACAGCTTCACGTTCGACGGCACCACTTACGCCAACGCGCTGATCAGCACGCCGGCCAATGCCGCCAAGGCGCGTATCCGCGGGGTGGAGTTCAACGGCATCGTCAACAACCTGGCGCCGATCGCGCCGTGGCTGAGTGGGGTCGGTTTCAGTGCAAATTTTGCGGTGCTCGATGGCAGCCTGGATGTGCCCTACAGCGTTGGCAGCGGCAGCAATGTGAGCCAGCGCGAGCGCAAGCTCGACAACCTGGTCGGGCAGCCCGACTACACCGCCAACGCCACGCTGTTCTACAACACCGGCGGGCTGGAGCTGCGCGCGGCCTACAATCGTCAGGGCAAGGCCTTGCGTGCCATCGTCAGCAATATCGATTGGCAGGACCTGTATTGGTCGCCGCGTTCGCAGCTGGATTTCACCGCGACCTATGCGATCAGCAAACAGCTCAGCCTGATCGGCCAGGTCAGCAACCTCACCCACAGCCGCATCACCAGCGTGACCGGCCCCGGGCAGAACCTGCTCAAGGACAGTTATTCGGTACCCACGACGTATTGGTTCGGTCTGCGCTTTACGCCGACGTTCTAGGCGCGGCGAAGCTGGCATGACGAGCAGAGCTCAGGCAAGTGCGCGCGGTGCGTGGAAATCAAGGTGTGCACCTGGCAGGCGCCATGCTGAGTACCCGCCGCGCCTACCTGACCGACACGCAATAGTTCTGTTAATCCCTTCAAGCGGAGTTGTTCGATGACCTTACGTACTGCCGCCACCGTCGCGGCCATGCTGTGCGCGGCACTGGCCACCCATGCGAGCGCGGCGCCCACCGGCGTGGCTGCAATCCAGGCCCGGCTGACCAATCCTGACGGCGGCATCGTGGTGGTGGCCCATCGCGGTTGCCATGCGCCGGCACCGGAACATGGTTTCAAGGACAGCGCACCGGAGAACTCGCTGGCCGCGCTGGAGCGCTGCATCGCCATCGGTGCCGACGTGATGGAGACCGATGTGCGCCGCGCCGCCGACGGCACTCTGGTGATGCTGCACGACGCCACCGTGGACCGCACCACCGACGGCACCGGCAAGCTGTCCGAGCTGACCTTGACCGACCTGCAAAAATTGCGGCTGCGCAGCGACGAAGGTGGCGCGCAGGCACCGCTGACCGATCAACGCGTGGTCACGCTCGAGCAGATGCTGGCCAGGTCCAAGGGCCACATCCTGCTCAACCTGGACGTCAAGGATGCGATCTACGTGCAGGTGGTCGATGCGGTTGCCCGTGCCGGCATGCAGCACCAGGTGATCGTCAAGGCCGAAGCCGGCATCGCTACGCCGCCACTGGCGGCGATGCTGCCGTTCGACAAGGTGTATTTCTTCCCGATCCTGATCAACGCCCATGGCACTGCCGACCTGGCCGCGATCGCCACTGCGCAGACACGCAACGCGCATCCGGTCGCGTTCGAGCTGCCCAAGATGACAGCAGCGCAATTGCCGGCGTTGGTTGCAGTGAGCAAGGCACATAACGTGCGGCTGATGGTCAACTCGCTGTGGGAAGGGTTCATTGCCGGCTATGGCGGCGACGCCGATGCCGAGCGCGATCCGGACAAGGTCTGGGGCCGCATGCACCGCGATGGCATTTCCATCATCCAGACCGATGCGCCGGAAGCCTTGCTGCGCTATCGCGCGTCGCTGGAGCAGCGGTGAGCGTCGCGTTGCATCACCGCATGCAGCTGGCCTGCGACGGGAGCGGATGTCGCCGCGCAATGTGATCCGTAGAACTGCGTCGGTGGTGTTGCCGTTATAGTCAGCGTTCGTTTGCACGCAAGGACGTCTGCATGCCGCTCGATACATCCCTGCGCCGACTCACACCGCATGTCGTCTGGTTGTTGGTGCTGCTGGTCGCGCTGCAGGTGCGCGATGTCGCCAAGGCCCTCGGTTTTCCAATCCCGAAAATTCCGGTCCCTTACGGCGGTGGGATTCTCGACAATCTGCTCAGCGTAGTGGTCGTGCTCGTCGCAGCGGCGTTGCTGCGTCCTGGCATGCCAGGCGAGCTCGCGGCGCGTCTGGGGTTGCGTTGGAACGGCTTGCGCGGCCCGGCGCTGACGTTGCTGGCCACACTGCCGTGTTGGCTGGGGCTGTGGACGCAGTCCAGCTCGGTCGGCACCGACGATCTGCTTGGCCTGCTCTGGTTGGCGCTGCTGTTTCCGCTAGCGGAAGAAATCGTGTTTCGCGGTTTCGGCTTCGTCTTTGCCTGCCGTGCGCTGGCCTGGCGTCCGGCAATCGTCGCGCTGGTGCAGGCGGTTGTGTTTGGCGGTGTGCATTGGCTCGGGGCTGGCGGTGGAGGTGGCGAGGCGTTGTTGATCTTCGCCATTACCGGTATCGGTGCGCTGCTGTTTGCCATCGTGGACGCGCAGGATGGCTACACGATCTGGAGCGGCTGGGTGTTGCATGTCTCGCTCAACGCGGCCTGGACGGTCTTTGCGGTCTCCGATTCGGCCGCCAGCGGCTGGCTCGGCATTGCGTTGCGCCTGTCTGCGGTATTCCTGGCGATGGGGCTGCTGCGGCTGTTCGTAAGGCCGCGTCGCTCGCCGCACGCGGACGTGGTGGGCTAGCGCACCTGTCGTCGCGCAAGCAGGAGCGTACAGTCACGTTGATCGCTCAACGCCGCAGCTTGCCGCGCGCGATGGTGGCCGAAATGCGTTTTGCCCTGCATCCTTGGCAGGATGGATGAGCAGCAGCACGCGCAGGCAAGGATCGACCAGACGCAGGAACGCGTCGCTGGCGACGATGGTGTGGCTCGGCGTGGCCGGCGCTGGTTGACGGGGCTACGCTGGAGCGCCGTGGCACTGTTGTCTGCGGTGTTGCTGCTGGACCTGGCCTTCCCACTGCCGCTGCCCAAATCACGGGACACCTCCACGCTGGTGGTGGCACGCGATGGCACGCCGCTGCGCGCGTTCGCCGACCGCAACGGGGTGTGGCGTTATCCGGCCAGCCCGCAGAGTGTGTCGCCGCTGTATCTGCAGGCGCTGCTCAATTACGAGGACCGCTGGTTCTGGCGCCATCCCGGAGTCAACCCGTGGGGCCTGCTGCGTGCCGGCGGGCAGTGGATCGGGCAGGGGCGCATCGTCTCCGGCGGTTCGACGTTGACCATGCAGGTGGCGCGCATCCTCGACCCGCATACGCGCACGCCGTGGGGCAAGGCCAAGCAGCTGCTGCGCGCGCTGCAGCTGGAAGCGCACCTGAGCAAGCGCGAGATTCTGACGCTGTATCTGGAGCGTGCGCCCTATGGCGGCACCATCGAAGGCGTGGAAGCGGCCAGCTGGGCGTACCTGGGCAAGCCGGCCAGGGCCTTGTCGCAGGCCGAGGCTGCGCTGCTGGCGGTGTTGCCGCAATCGCCCAGCCGCCTGCGCCCGGATCGCCATCCCGAGGCCGCGCAACGCGCGCGCGACAAGGTGCTCGATCGCATGGTGGAGCTGGGCGTGTGGTCGCGCGCGCAGGTGGACGATGCGCGGATCGAGCCGGTGGTGACGCGCTCGCTCAAACCGCCGTTGCATGCGGCGCTGCTCGCGCAGAGGCTGCATAGCGCGCAACCGCGCGCGGCACGCATCGTGACCACGCTGGATGTGGAGCTGCAGCGCACCCTGGAAGAACGCGTCACGACATACTTTTCGCAGCTGCCCGAGCGTACCTCCGCGGCATTGCTGGTGGTGGACAACACCACCATGGAAGCACGCGCATACGTGGGCTCGGCCAGCTTCGGCGATCGCAAGCGGCTGGGGCATGTGGACATGGTGCAGGCCTGGCGCTCGCCCGGTTCCACGCTCAAGCCGTTCCTGTACGGCATGGCGTTGGACGATGGGTTGATCCACTCCGAAAGCCTGTTGGTGGATGCGCCGCAGAGTTTTGGCAGCTACCGGCCCGGCAATTTCGATGCGGCCTTCAATGGGCCGGTGAGCGCGGCGACGGCGTTGCGGTTGTCGCTGAACGTGCCGGCGGTGGACCTGCTCGACCGGATCGGCCCGGCGCGGTTTGCCGCGCGGCTGTCCAATGCCGGGATCGAGCTGCGCTTTGCGCACGGCAGCGTGCCCAATCTGGCGTTGATCCTGGGTGGCACAGGCGCGCAATTGCAGGAACTGGTCGGTGCATTTGCGGCGCTCAATCGCGGCGGCATCGCCGGGCGCGTGCGCTATACGCCGGACGATCCGCGCATCGAGCGCCGGCTGATGTCGCCGGGTGCGGCCTGGATCGTGCGCGAGATCCTGCAAAGCAATCCGCGCCCCGGGTACGGCAGCGGCACCTTCGACACCGCCACGCGCCCGGGCGTGGCCTGGAAGACCGGCACCAGCTACGGCTACCGCGATGCCTGGGCGATCGGCGGCACGCGCCGTTACACGGTCGGGGTGTGGGTGGGGCGTCCGGACGGTACGCCGCTGCCGGGCCAGTACGGCGCCGTCACCGCGCTGCCGCTGATGTTCGAAGTCATCGATGCCTTACCGCGCAGCGCCGGCGATAGCGCGCCGGTGCCGATGCCGGCCACCGTGCAGGCGCTGGACATCTGCTGGCCGCTCGGCGGCGCGGCCGATCAGACACCGCCGGCGCAATGCGCACGCCGTGCCGACGCCTACGTGCTCGATGGCGCAGTGCCGCCCACCTTTGCCGAGCGCGACGCACGGCTATGGCAAAGCGGGCAGCTGCATTTCGACGTGGATGCGCGCAGCGGCCAGCGGCTGTCGCAGGAGTGCAGCCAGGCGCATGAACGCGTGCCGCATGCAGTGGCGCGCTGGCCGGCATTGGTCTCGCCCTGGCTCAGCGCCGCCGAGCGCAATGCTGCGCAACTGCCGCCACTTGCGCGGGACTGTCTGCCCGATGGGCGCATGACCGGTGGCGGTGTGCTGCGTATCGACGGGCTGAGCGATCGCGCCACGCTGGCGCGTGCCAACGCCACCTCGCGTCCGGTGCGCCTGCAACTGCGTGCCCTGGGCAGCGACGCGCGCATCGACTGGCTGCTGGACGGCCGCTGGATCGCGCAGACCAACGGACGCCAGGGATTTCAGCGCGAATTTGCCGAGGTCGGCACGCATACGCTCACCGCAATGGCCAGCGACGGTGCCTGGACGCAGCTGCGCTTTCGCGTATTGCGCTGACTGGGCACGTGCTGCGCCCGACCAGCGTGCACACACTCGTAGGAGCGCACCTGGGCGCGATGAAGCGTTACAGGGGATGCCCCGTCGCGCCCGGGTGCGCTCCTACGGCAGCAGGCAACCACACACCATCCAACGGCACACAAAACAGACAGGGCGCTCAAGGCGCCCTGTTTGCTTAAATCATCGAGTCGATTTCAACTTTCAACGTCACTGTGGATGTCGATACCGATCATCGATCGCAACGCATCGCTGCATTGCAATCGCTCGGCTTACTCGCCGATCCAGCCTTCCAGCAGGTCGGCGAACTCGTCGGCGTGCTCTTCTTCCTGGGCCAGGATGTCTTCCAGGATGCGCTTGGTGGTGGTGTCCTTGTCGCCGATGAAATCGATCATCTCGCGGTAGCTGTCGATGGCGATGCGCTCGGCGATCAGGTTTTCCTTGACCATGTCGCGCAGGTCGCTGCCTTCCTTGTATTCGGCATGCGAGCGCTTGGTCAGCGTGTCCGGGTTGAGATCCGGTTCGCCGCCCAGCTGCACGATGCGCTCGGCGAGCCTGTGTGCGTGCGCCTGTTCCTGCTGCGCATGCTCCAGGAACTCGCCCTTGACCGCGTCGGCAAGCATGCCCTTGGCCATGAAATAGTGGCGGTAATACCGCAGGGTGCACACGTATTCGGTGGCCAGTGCGGTGTTGAGCAGCTCGATCACCGCCTCGCGGTCGGCGTGGTAGCTCTCGGTGATGGCACCGTCTTCGATGCTCTGGCGTGCGCGGCTGCGCAAGGTGGCGGTATCGGTGATGCCTTGGGGGAGTTGCTTGGCTGGCTGGTTAGACATGGCTGGCCGGTTTCCTTCTGAGTGGTTGGGGGGAATCAATGCATCAATCGGGCAGGTGCTGCAGTACGTAATCGGCGGCGGACACCTTGAATTCGCCGGGTTCCTCGACGAACAAGGCCTTGACCACGGCGTCGTCGGCATACAGTGCGTAGCGGCGCGAGCGCAGGCCCATACCCGAGCCGCTGGCGTCGATCTCCAGGCCCAGTGCGCGGGCCAGTTCGGCGTTGCCGTCGGGCAGCAGGTGCAGGCCGTCGGGGATCAGCTGGCTGCGGCCCCAGGCTTGCATCACGAACGGGTCGTTGACCGCGGTGCACAGCACCTCGATGCCGCGTTTGCGGAATGCGTCGAAGTGCTCCACATAGCCCGGCAGGTGTTTGGCCGAGCAGGTCGGGGTAAAGGCGCCCGGCACCGCGAACAGCAGCACCTTGCGGCCGGCAAACAGGCTGTGGGTGTCCACCGCCTCGATGCCCTCGCGCAGGCGCTTGAGCACGACTTCGGGAATGCGGTCACCAACGTGGATGGTCATGGGGCTGGGCTCCTGCGGCTGAACGAAGTCTAGAAAGGGGCGAGGGAAAAGCGCGTCAACGCGCTTGAAATCCGCAGCGGCACGCCTATCTGACGCACATGGCCGGCGCAACGGCGCGCGCCGCGGCAGCCGGCCCCTCACCCAACCTTTTGGAGGCTCGCAATGAACATCGTTCGTTATCCCCAGTGGCCCACCCATGCGCTGCAAAACGAGATCAAGCACGTGTTCGACCGTTTCTTCGAGCAGAACGGCGAGACCGACGAATCGGCGGTGGTGACCGCGCAGTGGGTGCCGCGTGTGGACATCAAGGAAGAGGCCAACCACTTCGTGCTGTATGCCGACCTGCCGGGCATCGACCCCGGCCAGATCGAGGTGCAGATGGACAAGGGCATCCTGTCGATCAAGGGCGAGCGCAAGGGCGAGTCCAGCACCGAGACCGAGCGCTTCTCGCGCATCGAGCGCCGCTACGGCAGCTTCCACCGCCGCTTCGCGCTGCCTGACAGTGCCGACCCCGACGGCATCACCGCGACCGGGCACAACGGTGTGCTGGAAATCCGCATCCCCAAGCGCCCGGCGGCCACCCCGCGCCGTATCCAGGTCGGCAACGGCCAGGACCCGGCCGGCAATACGGTGCAGTAAGGCAGCAAAACCTGGAGCGGAGCGGCATGCTTCGCTTCCCGGCGGCAACCGCACCGTAGAATAGGTGCGGTTGCCCGCCCGGCTGCGATATGACTGGCTCGTGGCCTCGGCTGCGGGCCGTTTTTTTCAGAGGTGATTAGATGGAATTCAAGGATTACTACGCAACGCTGGGCGTGGAGCCCAGCGCAGGCGATGCGGAGATCAAGACCGCCTACCGCCGGCTGGCGCGCAAGTACCACCCCGACGTCAGCAAGGAGGCCGGCGCCGAAGACAAGTTCAAGGCGATCAACGAAGCCTACGAGGCGCTGCGCGACCCGGCCAAGCGCAAGGCCTACGACCAGCTCAAGGCGCAGGGCTTCCGCCCGGGCGACGAGTTCCAGGCCCCGCCCAGCTACGGCGGTGGGCAGGGCTACGACTACGAGGAAGTGTTCGGCAACGGCGGCGCCGGTGGCGGCTTCAGCGATTTCTTCGAAAGCCTGTTCGCCGGCCAGCGCGGGGGCCGTCCGCGTGGCCCGGGCGCCGGCCCTGGTGCGGGCGCCGGTTCGCAGGCGCGCGGGGATACCCGCGCCAAGCTGGCGGTGCCGTTGGAAGCGGTGTATGCGGGCGACAGCGTGCGCATCACCATCAACGGCAAGCAGCTGGATGTGCGCGTGCCCAAGGGCGTGCAGCCCGGCCAGGTGATCCGCCTGAGCGGGCAGGGCAACGGCGGCGGCAACCTGCTGCTGGAGATCGAATACGCCGCACACCCGCAGTTCGAGGTGGACGGGCGCAACATCCTGTACACCCTGCAGGTCATGCCCTGGCAGGCGGCACTGGGCACCGCCATCAGCGTGCCGACCCTGGGCGGGTCGGTGGAGTTGAAGGTGCCGGCCGACTCGGACGCCGGGCGCAAGCTGCGCCTGCGCGGCCGCGGCCTGCCGGGCACCACGCCGGGCGACCAGATCGTGGAGCTGGAAATCCTGGCCCCGGCCCCCACCGACGATGCGCAGAAGAAGGCCTACCGCAACCTGGCCAAGGCGTTCGGCGAATCGGTGTAGGCCGCGTGGGGTCGACGCGGGGATGAGGTGAGGGTTCGGCAGGCAGGTGGTGCGCCAGTGAACGTCGATCTGCGCGGTTGAATCGCCGCCGTCCCCTCATCCGGCGCTGCGCGCCACCTTCTCCCGATGGGAGAAGGGAGCAATCGCCTCTGCTCTGGTGAAGGATTGAGGGCAGGGCAGCATGCACGCGATGCAGCGGTGAACGACCTTCTGCGACGCTGTTGAATCCAGTTGCCCCTGTGCAACGTAGTACGCGTTGACCAGGGCAACAGCAACGCGCCACCGGATCAATACCTCGCAACAGCATCGCCGGGCGCACCGCCTGGCCCAGCTACCGAAAGCGCGGCCGGCGCACTACACTCGCCGCGCACACTAGGGGAAACACATGGCACGCATTCTGATCGTCGACGACTCGCCGTCGCAGCTGCTGGGGATTCAGCGCATCGTCGAGAAGCTGGGGCACGAAACCATCACCGCAACCGATGGTGCCGCCGGCGTGGAAGCGGCCAAGTCCTCGCTGCCGGATCTGGTGCTGATGGATGTGGTGATGCCCAACCTCAACGGCTTCCAGGCCACGCGCACGCTCAAGCGCGAGCCGGCCACCCAGCACATCCCGGTGATCCTGGTAACCACCAAGGACCAGGACACCGATCGCATGTGGGGCATGCGCCAGGGCGCACGCGCCTACATCACCAAGCCGTTTTCCGAAGACGAGTTGCTGGAAGTGATGGAGCGCGTGTTCAACCAGAAAGACGAACCGCCGACCGTCTAAGCGCGCCGGCGAGGTGCGACCGGGGCGCAGGTTCGCTCCGCGGTGCGACAAGCCGGCGCTGACCGCGGCTGGTGCGATCGACGAAGGCATGCGCAGGGGGCCGCATTCGACCGCGTTGGGCAGTGCCACTCGCCACCCGGGGCTGATGCCACAACCAACTGCGTGACCTTGCCATCTGCACGTGGGTGCTCTCAGGCCAACGGTTGCGTTCCGCCCGATCGCCCGCGGGCGGCAGGTTGCTTGCATGCAGGTCCGGTTGCTTGCCAGGCCACGCGCGTCTGATGCGTGTCGGCCTCCAGGCGCGGCGCTGCGGCGCGACATGCGGAAGGCGTCCCGACGGCGAGCGC
Source organism: Xanthomonas arboricola pv. juglandis (assembly GCF_001013475.1). Classification (GTDB taxonomy): domain Bacteria; phylum Pseudomonadota; class Gammaproteobacteria; order Xanthomonadales; family Xanthomonadaceae; genus Xanthomonas; species Xanthomonas arboricola. Next base: position 362,115 of record NZ_JZEF01000003.1, read on the forward strand.
GCTTCCGGCGCACGCGCATCAACAACTCACTGGCAACGCATCCGTTGCGCAACCTGGCCGTGGTCCTGCTTGATCCAGCTTCGCCCGGCGTGGAATCGCTAAACCGACAGGCGCCCTGCACCAGCGAGCATCACGTGGCTACCGGCAGCAACGCGCATCGAGGGCCGCTCACCTCCTTCCTTGCCTGACCCCGAACACCAAGGTCAGCACATGCGCGCCTTTCCGGCCCCCGGGATCGCGTCGACACGCGCCTGGACCGGATCGGGCCCTGCCGTCGCCCGATGCGTCGCCGCCCGATCCACCCCAGCGGCTAAACCGGGATGCGCCAATCGGGGCCTTTCAAAACGGTCGGTCTGCCCCATCTAGTAGAATCATCGAATCACACAACACGGCGGCACTGCGGGACTGGCCCGCACAGCCCCTCGATCATGGAGCGTGCATGGCCTGGAACACACCCGGCAACAAGGGCGGAGACGGCCCGGACCCCAACCGTCGCAGATCCTGGGGCCCGCGCGGTGGTGGCAACGGTGGTGGCTGGGGCAATCTGCCCGCCCCGTTGAAGGAGCTGTTCGATGGCGGCGTGGGGCGCTGGATTCTGGTCGCGGTGGTGCTGATGGTGCTGTTCTCCAGCTTCCAGCTCATCGGCGAGCAGCAGCGCGGTGTGGTGCTGCGCTTCGGCCAGTTCTCGCGCATCCTGCAGCCCGGCCCCAACTTCAAGCTGCCCTGGCCGGTCGAGTCGGTGCGCAAGGTCAACGCCACCGAGATCAAGACCTTCAGCAACCAGGTGCCGGTGCTGACCCGCGACGAGAACATCGTCAACGTCTCGCTCAACGTGCAGTACCAGATCAGCGACCCGCGCAAATACCTGTTCGGTTCGCGCAATGCCGATCTGGTGCTGGAGCAGGCCGCGCAAAGCGCCGTGCGTGAGCAGGTGGGTCGTTCCGACCTCAATACCGTGCTCAACAATCGCGGCCCGCTGGCCATCGCCTCCAAGGACCGCCTGCAGGCGGCACTGGATGCCTACAACACGGGTCTGTCCGTCACCGGTGTGACCCTGCCGGACGCGCGTCCGCCGGAAGAAGTGAAGCCGGCCTTCGACGAGGTCAACGGCGCCCAGCAGGTGCGCGAGCGCCTGATCAACGAAGCCCAGGCCTACGCCGCCAAGGTGGTGCCCGAGGCGCGCGGCCAGGGTGCGCGCACCCGGACCGGCGCCGAAGGCTACAAGCAGGCGGTGATCTCCAAGGCCGAGGGCGACGCCGATCGCTTCACGCTGTTGCAGGAGCAGTACGCCAACGCCCCCGAGGTCACGCGCAAGCGCCTGTGGCTGGAAACTGTGCAGAAGGTGCTGTCGGAGAACCGCAAGGTGATCGGCAGCGATGGCCGCCAGGTCATCTATGTGCCGTTGCCGGCCGACGCCAGCAAGTCCGCAGGCAATAGCGGCGCTGCGGGCAACAGTGGTATGCCGTCGATGGTGCCGCAGGATGTGCTGTTGAATCCGCCGCAAACCAGTGGCGGCAGCGAGAGCATCCGCAATCCGGAGCGCGGCCCGCGCCCGACCGGCCGCGAGGGAACCGAATAATGAAGAATTCGCTAGTCATCGGCCTGATCGTCGCCGTGTTGCTGACCCTAATGGGCTCGGTGTTCGTGGTGCGCGAGGACCAGACCGCCATGGTGCTCAACCTGGGCCGTGTGGTGCGTGCCGACCTCAAGCCCGGGTTGCACTTCAAGATCCCGGTGGTGGAATCGGTGCGCGTGTTCGACCGCCGCTTCCAGGTGCTGGACACCGCCCCGGCGCGTTACTTCACCGCCGAGCAGAAAGACGTGAGCGTGGACTTCTTCGCCATCGGCTACATCTCCGATGTGCGGGCGTTCTATCGCGCCACCGGTGGTGAGGAGTCCGTCGCCAATTCGCGCCTGGCCCCGATCATCACCGACTCGCTGCGTAACCAGATCAACTCGCGCACCCTGCAGCAGCTGGTCTCCGGCGACCGCAGCGAATTGATCGCCAACCAGCTCAAGGGCATCAACGGCGCCATCAAGGGCTTAGGGATGCAGATCACCGACCTGCGCATCAAGCAGATCGACCTGCCGACCGACAGCCAGGTGATCACCGACGTCTACGAGCGCATGCGCGCCCAGCGCAAGCAGGAAGCCAGCAAGCTGCGCGCCGAAGGCGAGGAACAGGCCCTGACCATCCGCGCCCAGGCCGACCGCGAGTCCACCGTGATCGTGGCCGATGCCGAGCGCGATGCGCAGAAGCTGCGCGGCGAAGGCGATGCCGACGCGGCCCGCATCTACGGCCAGGCCGGCTCCAAGGATCCGTCGTTCTACGCGTTCTACCGCAGCCTGGAGGCCTATCGCGGCTCCATGACCGACGGCAACGGCGTGGTGGTGCTGGACAAGAACGACCCGTTCCTGCAATACCTCAAGAGCGATCGTTGATCGCTCTGCGCTGAATCGACAACGCCCGCGTGATGCGGGCGTTGTCGTATGTGCCTGTCACTGCCGCGCGCCCACTGTAGGAGCGCACCCGGGCGCGACCGGCTTTACCGGGGCTGCCCGTCGCGCCCGGGTGCGCTCCTACGCACGGCACATGTGGCCGATGATCGAGCGAATGGTCTTTCGTGCACTGCGATGCCGATGGGTATGTCCGGAATCCGTAGCTGCCTGGAACGCCTTTCCCGTCGTGTTGGCCAGACTCGGCCCGGTAGGAGCGCACCCGGGCGCGACGGGCCTTACCGGCGGACCCCGCTGATTGCCTTTGACAATCAGTCGCCATATGGATTCCCCCTAGTGCAGAACGCGGCAACCGCCGATATCCCGCGTGGTCCAAGGCCGTCAGCATCGCGCCATGGCCAACACCAACTCTCCAGGGCATCGCGCGCTGCGCCGCGGTAGGCAGTCTTCGCCCAACAGCGTTTACCTGCTGACCACCACGACATGGCGGCGTCGCGCCGTATTCGCAGATTTTCTGCTTGCAGCAACCGCCTGCCGGGCATTCACCGCAGCAACGCCTCGCGATGCCAGGCTGCTGGCCTGGGTGTTGATGCCGGATCATGCACATTGGCTGTTGCAGCTGGGGAGCGTCACCTCGTTGGCCGACGCCGTGTCCCGCATGAAAGCGTGCGCAGCGCGTTCGGTGAACGATCAGCGGCAGCATCACGCACCGGTCTGGAGCCGCAGCTACCACGACCACGCGTTGCGCAAAGACGACGACCTGCACGCAGCCGCGCGTTACCTCATCGCCAATCCACTCCGGGGCGGGCTGGTCACCCACATCGGTGATTATCCGTTCTGGGACGCGATCTGGCTCTGAGCTTCGAGCTTCGAGCTGCGAGCACAACTATTGCGCGCCCACCGTTTGCCGCGGTTGGCCCGGTAGGAGCGCACCTGGGCGCGATTGGCTTTATCGGGAATGCCCGTCGCGCCCGGGTGCGCTCCTACGGTGTGGGTTTGTCGGGGGGTGCCCGTCGTGGATCGGGCGATGGTGCTTTGGGCGGTCTGCAGGTTTGACTAGGCTCGCTACGTTGCCGCGTAGGAGCGCACCTGGGCGCGACCGGCTCTACCGGGAATGCCTGTCGCGCCCAGGTGCGCTCCTACGCGGTGCGTGTCGGGCTGCCGAACCGGGCACACTGCAGCTCCCATGTTGTCCTGGTGTTGCTGATGCACGAGTTCCTGTCCGCGTTATGCCTGATCTTCGTCATCTAAGGCCTGCTGCTGTTCGCCGCGCCCGCCGCCTGGAAGCGGATGGTCGAGCAGCTGTTCAGCCTGCCCACGGCCCAACTGCGTGCCATCGGCGGTGTGACCCTGGTGCTGGGCGCGATCGCGCTGTGGGTGGTGCGTCACTGAGTGGGTGGTCCATTCCGAGCGCAACGGTCAGCGTAGGAGCGCACCTGGGCGCGACGGCTTCACCGGGAATGCCTATCGCGCCCAGGTGCGCTCCTATGAGCCATTGGGATTCTCGCTACGGTGATCTTCCAGGCTAGGGGCCCTAGGGACCCTAGGGGCCGGCAGCGCTCCGAGCACCGCGTAACCGACGGCCAGCCGCAACCTGACCCGCCCCCGATCCGCCGTCCGCCAGGGGTAGTGCGCGTCACCGGAAACCCGGATAATGCACAAAAGCCGGCCGGGCACGCTCACACAGGGCACCTCGTTCGGCTTTTTCCGTGTCAGGGCTTCACGCGCCGCTGCAACGCTCCCCGATGGAGCCGCGCGCCAGGCGGCGCCGCCAGCCGTGAACCGGTCCCATCCCGCGGCCCCGATGGCCGCAGCAAAACTCAGGAGTTCACCCGTCATGGGTCAGTCAGTTGTCGTGCTCGGTGCCCAGTGGGGCGATGAAGGCAAGGGCAAGATCGTCGATCTGCTTACCGAAGAGATCGGTGCAGTCGTCCGCTTCCAGGGTGGCCACAATGCCGGCCACACGCTCGTCATCAACGGCAAGAAGACCGTCTTGCACCTGATTCCGTCCGGCATCCTGCGCGACGACGCGCTGTGCCTGATCGGCAATGGCGTGGTGATCTCCCCGGCCGCGCTGATCAAGGAAATCAGCGAGCTCGAAGGCGCCGGCGTGGAAGTGCGCTCGCGCCTGAAGATCTCCCCGGCCGCGCCGTTGATCATGCCGTACCACATCGCCCTGGACCAGGCGCGCGAGAAGGCCGCCGGCGGCAAGGCCATCGGCACCACCGGCCGCGGCATCGGCCCGGCGTACGAAGACAAGGTCGCCCGCCGCGGTATCCGCATCGCCGACCTGCACTACCCGCCGCAGCTGGAAGAACTGCTGCGCACCGCGCTGGATTACCACAACTTCGTGCTGACCAAGTATCTGGGCGTGGAAGCGGTGGACTTCCAGAAGACCTTCGACGAAGCACTGGCCTTCGGCGAGTACGTCCAGCCGATGAAGTCGGACGTGGCCGGCATCCTGCATGACCTGCGCAAGCAAGGGAAGCGCGTGCTGTTCGAAGGCGCGCAGGGCGCGCTGCTGGATATCGACCACGGCACCTATCCCTACGTCACCAGCTCCAACACCACCGTCGGCGGCGCACTGGCCGGCACCGGCGTGGGCGCTGACGCCATCGACTACGTGCTGGGCATCGCCAAGGCCTACGCCACGCGCGTGGGTGGCGGCCCGTTCCCGACCGAGCTGGACGACGCAGTGGGCCAGGGCATCCGCGACCGCGGTGCCGAGTACGGCGCCTCCACCGGCCGCCCGCGTCGCTGCGGCTGGATGGACATCGTCGCGCTCAAGCGTGCGGTGGCCATCAACGGCATCTCCGGCCTGTGCATCACCAAGCTCGACGTGCTCGACGGCATGGAAAAGCTCAAGGTCTGCATCGCCTACGAATACCGCGGCAAGCGCACCGAATACGCTCCGTTGGACGCGCAGGGCTGGGAAGAGTGCACCCCGGTGTATCTGGAGTTCCCGGGCTGGACCGAGAACACCCACGGCATCACCGAGTGGGACAAGCTGCCCGTCGCCGCCCGCGCCTACCTGCGCGCGCTGGAAGAACTGGCCGGCTGCCCGATCTCGATCGTCTCCACCGGTCCGGATCGTGACCACACGATGGTGCTGCAGGACCCGTTCGCCTGATCGGCTGACGCCGACGCGGCATCGTCCAACGGCCCGGCTTGTCCGGGCCGTTGGCATTTGAGAATTGCTGAGATTTGCCATGACTTCCGGCGGTGCCTGCACGCACTGTTCCGGCGGATCATCCGCGGCCTGGTGCCGCTTGCCTGCCCACTTTGCCCACATCGAGAATTTCCCATGCGTCTTCCCCTGGTGACCGCCATCGCACTGGCCCTGGTCGGTACAAATCCGGCCGCCTCCGTGCTCGCCGCCGCGCCCGCGCCGACGAGCGCCGCCGCCTCGTCCATCACCACCCAGTTGCCGCACACGGCCAAGCCCACGCATTACGCGGTGGAGATCACGCCGCATGCCGACAAGATGACGTTCGACGGCAAGGTCGCCATCGACGTCAGCGTGCTGCAGGCCACCGACCGCATCGTGTTGCAGGCCGCCAACCTGAGCTTGGCGCGTGGCACGCTGACGCAAAAAGGCGGCAAGCCGCAAGCTGCCAAGGTCAGCACCGATGCCGAGGCGCAGACCGCCACGTTCGCATTCGACAAGCCGCTGGCAGTGGGCGAGTACGTGCTGTCCATCGACTACAGCGGCGTGATCAACACGCAGGCCAACGGCTTGTTCGCGCTGGATTACACCACCGCGCAAGGTGCGCGCCGCGCGTTGTTCACCCAGTTCGAAAACTCCGATGCGCGGCGCTTCATTCCCTCCTGGGACGAGCCCAACTTCAAGGCCACCTTCGACCTGGCGATCAATGCGCCGGCCGGGCAGATGGCGGTGAGCAACATGCCGGTCGCCTCGTCCAAGCCGGGCGCAAACGGGCGTACCCGCATCGCATTCCAGACCTCGCCCAAGATGTCCACGTACCTGCTGTTCGTCAGCGTGGGCGATTTCGAGCGTGCCACCGTCACCGCCGACAACGGCACCGAGATCGGCGTGATCGCACAGAAGGGCAAGGTCGACCAGGCGCAGTTCGCGCTGGAATCCGGCCGCGACGTGCTGCACGAATACAACGCCTACTTCGGCATCCCGTACCCGCTGCCCAAGCTGGACAACATCGCCGCGCCCGGGCGCAGCCAGTTCTTCAGCGCCATGGAAAACTGGGGCGCGATCTTCACCTTCGAATACTCGTTGTTGCTGGATCCGGCGGTGGCCAACATCGACACCAAGCAAGGCGTGTTCACCGTCGCCGCGCATGAGATCGCGCACCAGTGGTTCGGCAACCTGGTGACCATGGCGTGGTGGGACGACCTGTGGCTCAACGAAGGCTTCGCCAACTGGATGGAGGCGCGCACCACGGCAAAACTGCATCCGGAATGGGATATCGACAAGACCGGCCCGGCGCTGAAAAGCCGCGCGGCGATGCGGCGCGATGCGTATGCGACCACCCACCCGGTGGTGCAGCACGTGGCCACCGTGGAGCAGGCCAGCCAGGCCTTCGACGCCATCACCTACCAGAAGGGCGAGGCGGTGATTGCCATGCTGGAAGACTACGTCGGCTCGGACCGCTGGCGCACCGGCGTGCGCAGCTACATCAAGCAGCACCAGTACGGCAACGCGGTGACCGACCAGTTGTGGCAGCAGATCGACGCGGTGGCCCCGGGCAAGCAATTCACCCAGGTGGCGCACGACTTCACCCTGCAGCCGGGTGTGCCGTTGATCAAGGCCAGTAGCCGCTGCGTGGGCGGCCAGACCGCGGTGACGCTGGAGCAGGGCGAGTTCACGCTGGACCGCCCTGACAAGCAGCCGTTGCGCTGGCATGTGCCGGTCGTCCTGCGCAGCGGCAATGGCGCGCCGGTGCGCGTGCTGGTGGACGGCACCGCCCAGGTGCAGGTGCCCGGCTGCGACGCACCGGTGGTGGTCAATGCCGGGCAAAAGGGCTACTTCCGCACCTGGTATGCGCCCGCGCAGTTCAAGGCGCTGACCACCAGGTTTGCCGCGCTACCGGTGGTGGACCAGGTGGGCGTGTTGAACGACACCAACGCACTGGCCGGTGCCGGCGTGCAGGCGCAGGCCGACGTGCTGGATCTCACCGCCCAGGTGGCGGCAGGTGCATCGCCCGATGTCTGGGACATGGTGGCCAGCATCTACGACGATGTGGATGGCAGCTTCGAGCGCGACCCGGCTGCGCGCGCCACGTGGCGTGCCTATGCCGTGCCGCGCCTGTCGGCCGAATTCGCAACGCTGGGCTGGGACAACCGCGCTGGCGATTCGGCGCAGATCCAGCAGTTGCGTACCCGCCTGATCGCCACCCTCAGCGACATGGGCGATGCCGCCGTGATCGCCGAGGCGCGCCGGCGCTTTGCCGCCTTCCAGGCCAACCCCGCCTCGCTGTCGCCGGAGCTGCGCGACAGCGTGCTGGGCGCGGTTGCGCACAATGCCGACGCCGCCACCTGGGACGCCTTGCATGCCTTGGCCAGGCAGGAAACCTCGTCGATGGTGCGCGACACCTATTACGACTTCCTCTCCATGCCCAACGACGAGGCGCTGGCCAGGCGCGCGCTGGAACTGGCGTTGACAGCCGAGCCGGGCGCCACCACCGGTGCGAGCATGATCGACCGGGTCGCTTCCCGGCACCCGGAACTTGCCTTCGACTTCGCGGTGGCGCATCGCACGCAGGTGGACACCCTGGTGGATCCCACCTCGCGTGCCCGCTATTACCCCGGCCTGGGCATGGACTCGGCCGAGCTTGCCACCGCCGACCGGATCAAGGCCTATGCCGAGCAGTACATCGCACCCACCTCGCGGCAGGCCGCAGACAACGCCATCAACACGATCCAGACGCGGGTGAAGCTGCGGGCGGCCTCGCTGCCGCAGATCAAGGCGTGGTTGAAGGCACGCAAGCGCTGAGCGTTGCGGTCATCGCAATACAGGAAACAGCCCGGCCTTGCCGTAATGCTGTTCACTTAGGCGGAGCAGCCTTCCGATCTACCGGATAGCGGGTCTTCGAGATCTTCACCGTCCTTGGCCGGGTAGGCCTTGGACGGTGATCGAGGAACAGGCTCGCGATGCCTGAGCGAAGCTGGGATAAGCGTCTTCCTGTGGCGGAAGCTGGATTGGCTGCGGCCATCACGATGAGTTGCACTGCGATGTACTGGCAAACCGGTTTGAATCGGATGTCCGAAGGCGTTTTGCCAAACGCCTCCGCTGCCTGACCGGCTTCACGTCGAATGATGTTGTAAGCCAGCAGCAACCCCCAGACCTCCTGGTACACCAAGTCGATCTTCTTGCTACGTAAGGTCGTCGCGTTGTGCTGCATCGAGCTTTTGATGTCGCGCAAACTCAGTTCGATTTCCCATCGCTCCTGGTAAAGCAGTGCGACAGACTTGGTGCTGTAAGTGGTGACAGGCAACGAGGTCAGCACCGACTTTCTCTTCCCCTGATGCAGATAGCTCACTTCACGTACGTCCCAGTGCGTGGGAAGCGCTGGATTGCGTTTTCTGGCCTGCGGCGAGACACGCATGCGCAGTAACCGATCATCAGTGCCATAACGCGTGATTTCCTCAGCCACCAGGCCTTTGCGTGCTGGTGTCAGCCAGTGGCGTGCAGTGCCAGTGTTGGCTAGCGAAAGCAACAGATCAGCGCTCCAGAATCCTTTGTCGAACAAGGTGACCGAATGGTCGGGAATGGAGTGTAGAAACGGCTCGCTCAAGCGAATTTCGCTGCGCCGGTACGGACTGAGCTGGGCATTGAGCAAGACATGCGAGCGTACGTTCATCAGTGCAACCAATCGCAGCATGGGAAATGGTGTCTGACGGTCCGTGCTGGTATTACCGGAACCAAAATGTTCGCGCAGTTCTTCAGTGTCTGGCGTCCGCAGCAGCGCGCCATCCACGGCAAAGACCTGCAATCCCTGCCATTCATCGCCTTTGTAGCGTTCGCATCCCCACTGCGCCCCAGTCGTTGCAAACAGGTGGTGGACCGGGTCGGCGCCCAGTCGCGCGCGCGCCTGACTGACACCGCTGCGAGCCAACAGATCTTCTGAGGCCAGCCCTTGTGCGCAGATGTTCAAACGACGTGCGACCTCGTGCACCGGTTCGTCACGGAACAACGCCATGCCCAGGACAAGCCACAACACCTGATCACTGGGAAGACGCCGACGCCGGATGCTGGCCTTGGAAGACAGTTCCAGCGCGCTGGCCACCCACTCCACCGGAATATTCTGCGTAAACGTGCTCAGGTCGGAGAAGTTGAACAGATCGCCAAGGTCGAACAGCTGCTGTTGAAGGGACACAAAAAATCCGATACCAGAGGTCTGATACCAGATTTTCGGTAACTCAATTGCTTAAGTGAACAGCATTACCGCAAGAGCGGGGCTTTTTTCTTGGCCTTAGTGCCGGGGACGAGGGCGGAGATCTATCCGCTCGATCCCGATGGGTTCCTTGGGGCGGGGGACATTGTCCTTTTCCTTGTTCTTCTTGCGCGTCTCCCGCCATTCTTCGACGGACGCCGGCATGGTCGGCACGACGCTGCGATCGACAGCCGCTCGTTTGACGAGGATGGGCTGGGATGGGGCCATGGTCGATGCCTGCGTTTGACCGGCCGGCCCTGGCCCGCCGAGCCTCAGCAGCTCTGCCGCTAGATCGAGCGCGTATTGGATGTCTTCCACCTCATGCGGGGGAAGGCGGGTCGTGCGCTGCTGAAGGAGGTGGCCGAGCAAGCGACTGGCGACCTGAATCTGTGTCTGGTGCATGGGTGCTCCTGTGTTGGGTGAGCCCTCATCCAACCAAGAACCGGCACTTACGCAAGAGCTCGCTTTCGGCCGTATTTCACAAATTTGAATGCGCGAAAAAGTTTGATTTTAGGTATGTCAATAGGTAATAGCGGCGCCAAGCATCCGGATTTGCTTATGGCTGGCTGGGGACATTGCCAGCCTGCGGGAATGTCCTTGAGCCGCCGCCGTTGCCTCGCTATGATCAGGTATCAACCGGGGTATCATTTTTGGATCACCCCATTCCGGGATAAGCTAGGAAAATCAATTGGTTGGCGCGGGAGGATTCTGTTCCCATCGCCCGCTCCAAAGCACATCTCAATGTCCAGCAAAGAGGTAGTAAGGGCGGGGTAGCAAAAAGTTTTCATTTGTAATCCAGTATGCGTCGCACATGCCGCCGGCATTGAGCTAGGCCGGGCTTGGGCGCTCCAGGTTTATTGATATTCGGCGATAGACCTTTTGCCTGACACTTCAGTCTCCGATCAGACATGCGCGCCCATTCATGGCGTCTAGATGCAATTTGGATTTTGAAATAAAATCATAGCCCATTCGCCACGAAACTGGGAAAACCATTCCTTTCTGGTCGGTGACAGAAGCATTTATAACAAAGGTTCTCGAATTTAGAACCATTGTAACGGTAGATTCTGCGTAGCTTATTGTTCTTTCCCCGAAAAGATCGACCACTTTTTTTGTCCTGAGATCTTTTTGCGGGAATCCGGTCAAATCGATTCCTGATGCTTCAAGCGAGGTAGATGATCCGGTGTCAAGTAGTACCAGTTCTTCGCGCCCCCGAATAATTGCAGGTATCCGGGGCGCCATAGGAGAGCCCCATATCAGAGACGTCAGTCGAAAGTTGTCTTTGCAGGAGTGGTTTAAGTCACGCCCTAAAATTTTAAAACCCTCTTTGGATATCTCAACTGCACCAAGCTGCCGAAGCAAGTCCATTCCGATGATATTGACGGGCACGGATTCGCTGGTCGAAAAAGATGCATTCTCGAGAGTTAGTTCTCCGAACTTCAAATCAACCGGATCGGCTAGGTTGAATAAAATTTCTCTTGACGCGCCTATTGTGTCCCTATGGAAATTATTAGTAATTTTGAGTCCTAAAGAACGAGCAAATCTTTCATTAAGAATTGATCTAGTGGAGCCAGTATCTACAATAAAATCGGAAGCCACATCACGATGCTTGCCATCCAGCCCTCCATGTATTGTTGCCTTAACTACAGGGACGCCACCGGCGCTTACGAGAGGTAGAACAACCGGTGCGGTAATTGATTTAAGTGTTCCTGATTGTTTGCGTGCGAGAAAGGCTTCAAAGTGCGGCCAGGTAATCGCGTCAGCATCGTCGTCTGCTTTAAGGTTTGGCTTTATGTTCTGCGTATAAATTTTACGCACATCCAGCATTGTGCGCGCCCATCCGGCAATGTCACCTAGTGCAAGTGAATTTCCGGCTTGCAGGCTCTTGCATAAATAAAGCGCCCCCGCACCTTTTTGCCCCAACACCTTTTCATCTTTTAAGCACGCTTCGATTGCTTTATTTGAAGCGTCGAAATTTGATTCGACCCGGAATAGTCCGGCTTTCGCCGGTAGCTTTGCAAGACCGTCACTGTTGGATAACTTCTCGAGCGGAGAAATCTCGCCTCGCAAAACCATCAGTGTAACGCCCGGCCCATCTTGTGGAAGTATATTGTCAGCCTGGGATTGAAGGCAGGTGAGTGCCAAGCAAGATGAAATTAGAAATCGCTTCAACATTTTTTGCTCTTCAACTAGAGAAAGCGCCGGAGTCCGGCGCTCTCGTTTGAATGAAAGTAGTTAAGGCTGCGTCAGGGCGTGGGTACCGTTAACGTTGCTTGACCGCTATATTGATTTGTTGCTGTGTCGTATTTCACGGTGAAATCAAACTTCAGGCCCGTGCCCCAGTCATACGAGTAAGAGGCATTTAATCCCGAGATCGAAAACTGATCCGTATTCATCGCCAGGGAATATGTGCTTCCATTCCAGGTGAAACTGCCGCTCCCCGCCAAGTTCCAGCTGCCATCCGTTAAATTTACGCTCTCCGAAACGTTAAAGGCGAGGTTGTGATCTGGGTTGATCCAGCTTTGAGATGCTTTGGCAACTCCACTGCCATCCAGTTCTGCAGAGTCTTTATACTCCCAACTGTCTCCGGTAACCGTCTCGGCACCTCCGTCCCCTCCGCCACCACCACCACCACCACCACCACCGGTAGGCGGAGGGGGATTTTCTGGTGGCAACGGGGGAGGGAAAGTTGGCGGTTCAGACGGGGGATTTACCACAATCGGCGGAATCTCGGTCGGTGGTTCACTTGGGTCGACATCCGCTGCGGCAGCTGCACCTGCCACAAGCTGCAACTCTTCCTTAGTAAGTTCTCTCATCACAACTTCCTTTTGCTAGTCAGAGGAATCAACTGTCCTTAATAACTATCCCAGTAGTGCATAGAAGGACAGATCAATGTTAATTTATTTGAATGACTTTAAGTGTGCATGCAATTCATGCAAAGCAAACATAACTGCATTTTGGTAAAAATTCATTAATTTTTTGTGGGGATAGCATTCAGCTTGTGTCCAGGACGGAAGTCATGTAGGCAGGTGGGGATGTATGCGTTTACGTAGCCGAGCTCTTCGCGTAAAAAACCTTATTGATCTGAATTAAATGAATTTTTTACGCGGGCTTCTGCAGCTTCGCTTCCATAGGCTTGGATAATCCTGCATAGGCTTGGATAATCCTGTGGTGTAAAAACTATGGACGGTGATTCGTCCACAAGGATGACATGGAGGAGTCTCTTTTTCGAAAAAAAGAGGCGATGAGGCGACATCAACACTCGGTGACAATGCCGCTTTCCAGTGAATGTCCAAGAGCTGGCGCTCGAGTATTCGAATCAGTGCTTTGCTTCAGAGCGCATCGCTAAAATTGTGGCGATGGACATCCAAGGATTTGAGGGCGCCTTCAAAGCCAGGAGTGATGGTCAGTGGGCGATTGGCTACAACAGCGAGCAATCGCCGGGTCGTGTCCTCTTCACGTTGGCGCACGAGTTCGGTCACTGCATGTTGCATGACAGCTGCAAAGTTCCTTCAAGTGCACATCAAAAGATGTCTACGATTGGGAGTCGATGGAGCGCAAGATAGAGACAGACGCCGATCTATTCGCGTCTTATCTGTTGATGCCATTGGACGACTTTCGCCAGCAGGTTCAGGGGCATGCGGGTCAGATCGAAATGCTGCGACATTGCGCTGATCGCTATGGCGTGTCGGTCATGGCAGCAGCCTTAAAGTGGATTGAGATTGCGCCCAAACGTGCCGTTGTGGTCGTGGTGCGGGATGGCTTTGTGCACTGGGCGAGATCGAACACTGTGGCGCGCAAGTCCGGCTTGGCTCTTTCGGCAAAGAAGAACCTCATTGAAGTGCCTGAGGGCTCCTTGCCCGCTCGGTCCGATGAGTCGGTCTCAGGGCTAATCCAAATGAAAAGTGCCAGGCTTTGGTTCCCCAAAGAGCCGCAGGGCATGGAGCTTGTTGAGCATATCCATGTGGGGGGAGGGGCTGGCCTTACACGCTTGGGTTGTTGCTGCTTCCAGATGCCATCCCGCTTTGGGAGCGTAGAGATGAAGATGAAGATGAAGGGCTAGCGCCCCTTTCCCACCCAACACGTTGGCGTTAAAAGCTGGGCAATTTTGATGGGCTTCTTTAAGATCAGGGGTATCTTTTTTGGGTCCCTTGTTGCGCATAAAAAAATTTATGCGAATCAACGGGTTAGGGTGATTTTGATTCTGTTCCCATCGCGCGCTCCATGTCCGGCAGATGCCTTCGACGACCTTGCCCGCTGCACCAGAGCGTAATCGCTCGATCGCCGATCCGTCCCCGACTGAAGTGCTTCTCTTCCGGGGCGGTCGCCGCACGCTTGCAGTGATTCCCTGACATGCCATTTCAGGGGCAGCTCAGCCCTCCTGCAGTCGATGGCAACGATTGGTTTTCAGCTGTCGGTTTTTAATCGCGGATCGGATGTTTTCGTCGGCTACAACCGATTGCGACGGTGCCGCCGGACATAACAGTTAGTGTTTTGGACCGGCATCGATTGCAGCGCGCTTGGAGCGAATAACGCCAGTTGCGCGCTTCGCTATTTCCTTGCCCATGGTCAGGAACCTCCTGATTGAGCGGGCTTGCAGCGATGGGCATAGTGGCAGCCATCATCGAGCGAGCACCATGACGGCCACGCATCCTCAACTCATCGGCGCACTTCTCAAGGGCATACGCCGCGCCGAGTCCGCGCGTGCAGCCTCGGTTGCTCACCGCGCCGAGCAGATGCGTTTTGGTTACGGCACGCCGGACGATGCGGGCAAGGTGCTGGAGATGTTTGCGCTGGATTCCGAGCAGATTCGTGAGCTGGGGCTGGTGGGTGTGGAAGAGCTGGGCGAGGCGGTCTGCCATGCCTGGTCCATCAATGCCGGCGAGCTGGATCGGGTGGTGCAGTGGTTTTCGGCGCCCAGAGTCGAGTTTGTCGGCAAGCACTGCGGTGAGCTGATCCGGGCCGGGCGCATCGGGCCGGTGCTGACCATGGCCCGTGAGCATGCCTTGCTGCGCCATCGCTGACCGCAGCCAGACTCGGGTGCGTCCTGCCGCTTTACGCTAGCCGGCGCAACGGCAATACTCGCTGACCCGTCCAACCTCAGTCTTGCCAATGCGCCAGGTTCCGCCCGCTTCACCCTCTGCCGCCGCCAAAGCCCAATTGCTGGAAGAGCTGCGCAAGCTCGAGCAGGAAGAAGCCCAGCTGAAGTATGCCCAGACGCTGGAAGCCTTCGACCAGGTGGTCGAGGTGTTGACCCAGTTCGGCAGCCGCTTCAATGCCAAGCAGAAGTCCCAGATCGCGTCACTGGCGATGACCGGCAAATCCAAGGGGCCGCTGTCGTCAACGGGCGAAGTGGTGGCCAAATACTGGATTCCGCATTCCGGCGAGACCTGGTCCGGGCGTGGTCGCACGCCGCGTGCGTTCAAGGCCTGGGAAGGCACCAGCTCCTACAAGGAATGGAAGGCCAATCATCCGGACAAGCGATTCCCGCTGTATCCGGGCTGAGTTTTTGCGTATTCAGGGTCTGGCTGGGGCTCGTCAGCGTTTAGCGATTTACGGCCGTCGCGCACTTTGGTGTTATCGCCGTCATTGCTGCAGTGCATTCGAGACGCTGCCGGATCGTGCAATCAAAGCTGGATGTGAGCATGCTTTCCGATGTCGCCGTGCTCTAGGCCGGAGACGGAGAATTGCGCGTCCAGCTTGCTGTGGCGATGTGATTGTTTAGGCATAGTGCGTCGCGATTGACTGGCGGGTTTTTCGATAGATGTACTCGAAATACGCGATTGCCGGATGCGGCTGTTTCGGCTTTTGTCAGTTCGTTGATCGACTATCGATAAAGACGAGTGATAAGCCGATAGGTTTTGCCCTAATCCGCATCGCCGCGCGTGTCACTAGATACCAAGCCGCTGCTTCAAGTTCTTTGGTAAGCAAAGCCATTGGAGCTCTATCTGCGATTGCGGCGCGCCAGTAGCGATTCTTCTCGCCCTGCGTTCGACGCGGAGTCTGGGTTTCACCGGCAGGGTTGTAACCACGTACGAACTACTGCATCGGTTTCCATGGATACGTAGCCTAGATCCTGTTCAAGTCGAAGTACCCAGCGCATATGGCCAAGCAATAAAAAACTCGCGGCCTACCGGGTTTCCGGCAGGCCGCGAGTTCGTGTCACCGCATCAGTATTACTGGTCGTTCTTGCACTCGAACACCGACACGCTGCGCGGCGGGGCCAGGAATTCGCTGGCGCCGGCCGGCATCATGTCCACTTCCAGCGCTTCGTCGGTCGAGAGTGCCAGCTTCCAGTGCACCGGTTCGTCGGCCGAGGGCAGGGTGAAGGTCACGCCTTCGTGGTAGGCATTGATGACGATCAACAAGGTGGCGTCGTTGGCCAACTCCTTGACGCCGGAGGTCTGGGCCTTGCCTTCCAGCAGCAGTCCCACCGAGCGCGCGCCGGCATCGGTCCAGTGCGCGTCGTCCATTTCGGTGCCACCCGGATTGAGCCAGGTGAGATCACGCAGGCCTGCCTCCTCGTTGTACTGGCCGTTGAGGAAGCGGCCGCGCGACAGGATCGGATAACGCTTGCGCAGACGCGTCAGCGCCTTGACGAACTCAGTCAGGCGGCCATCGGTCGGGTCGTTTTCCCAGTCCAGCCAGGTGATCTCGTTGTCCTGGCAATAGGTGTTGTTGTTGCCGCCCTGCGACTGCGCACGCTCGTCACCTGCAAGCATCATCGGCGTCCCTTGCGAGAGCAGCAGCGTGGCGAGCAGGTTCTTCATCTGCCGCTCGCGGATCTGTAGCACCTCCGCGTTATCGGTATCGCCTTCCTCACCGTAGTTGCAGGAACCGTCGTTGGACGAACCGTCGCGATTGTCCTCGCCATTGGCGATGTTGTGCTTTTCGTTGTAGCTGACCAGGTCGCGCAGGGTGAATCCATCGTGCGCGGTGATGAAGTTGACCGACGCCCATGGACGGCGACCGCGACGATCGAACAGATCGGCCGAGCCGGTGAAGCGCGTGGCGAACTCGGCAAGCTTGCCATCTTCGCCTTTCCAGAACTCGCGCGCGTTGTCGCGGAACTTGTCGTTCCATTCCGACCAGCCCGGCGGGAAGTGACCGACCTGGTAGCCGCCGGGGCCGCAGTCCCAGGGTTCGGCAATCAGCTTGACCTCCGACAGCAACGGATCCTGGTTGCAGGCATCCAGGAAACCGCCGCGCTGGTCGAAACCACTCGGCTCGCGCCCCAGGATCGTGGCTAGGTCGAAGCGGAAGCCGTCCACATGCATTTCGCCGGCCCAGTAGCGCAGCGAATCGTTGACGAACTGGATCACCCGCGAGTTGCTCAGGTTGAGCGTGTTGCCGGTGCCGGTATCGTTGATGTAGTAACGCTTGTCTTCGGCAAGGCGATAGTAGCTGGCGTTGTCGATGCCCTTGAACGACAGCGTCGGGCCCAACTCGCTGCCTTCGGCGGTGTGGTTGTAGACCACGTCCAGGATCACTTCCAGGCCCTGCTTGTGCATGGCCTTGACCATGTCGCGGAACTCATCGCGATGCCCGCTGGACAGATAGCGCGACTTCAGCGCGAAGAAGCCGATGGTGTTATAGCCCCAGTAATTGCGCAGATCCTTGTCCAGCAGGTGCTGATCGTCCAGATACGCATGCACCGGCAACAGCTCCACTGCGGTGATGCCCAGGTCCTTGATGTATTGCAGTACCTGCGGCTGCGCCAAGCCGGCAAAGGTGCCGCGTACGGCCTCCGGGACCTGCGGATTGCGCATGGTGTAGCCACGCACATGGGTCTCGTAGATCACCGTCTCGTTCCACGGCGTGAGCAGTCGCGCATCGTCTTCCCAGTCGTAGGTGTCTTCGACCACCACACACTTGGGCATGAACGGTGCGCTGTCGCGCTCGTCGAAGCTCAGATCGCCATCCGGGTGACCCACGGTGTAGCCGTAAAGTTCGTCTGCCCAGATCAGGTCGCCATCCATCTCGCGTGCATACGGGTCCATCAACAGCTTGTTGTGGTTGAAGCGGTGGCCTTCGGTGGGCTCATACGGGCCATGCACGCGGTAGCCGTAGCGCTGGCCGGGTTTGACGTCAGGCAGATAGCCGTGCCAGATCTCGTTGGTGTATTCCGGAAGATCCACCCGCACTTCGGTGCCCTGTTCGTCGAACAGGCACAGCTCCACACGCGTGGCATGCGCGGAAAACAACGCAAAATTGGTGCCCTGGCCATCGAAGACGGCGCCGCGCGGGAACGGGCGTCCTTGGCGGATGCGGGAGGGGTTGGCGTAAGCCGCGCTTGCTGGACGTCGCATTGAGAGTCTCGGGTGCGCCGGCATGCCGGCATTGAGGGAACTCAAGCATTGCGGGTTGCGCTGTGCAAACTGCGTCACGACGGCACGGGGGTGGCGTGAGGACGGTTGCTACGGCGCGCGGCGGCCGGTCATTCCGAGCGAGTTGACGGAAGCGCGCGCGCTGACGCGGATGAGCTGAGACGTTGAGTGGAGCACGTCTGCTGCGTTGTCTGCGCGACTGTCGCCGGGCAAACCTGCGCCGTGCATCACCTGTGTCGAGGTACGCACGCGCGCGCTTGAGCGCTGCGCAGCCGCCCTGCTAGCATCCAGGCCGTCGCAGCCACGTCGCGCGTGCAGTGTTACAGCTGCCTTGCTGCGTCACTTCCACCTCCCATTCTCGGGGCCGTCGCACACCCGTCGAACGCAACGTGCAGGGCAGGGACGCTGCCCGCGCGTGCAATCGGCCGGCAGACCTACGGACTTGGGTCACTCCGTCATCAGACTCCGACCATGTCCAGGCCGCGCCGTACACCTGCCGCGATGAAAATCGCCATTCTTTCCCGCAACAGCAAGTTGTATTCGACCCGGCGGCTCATCGAGGCCGGGCGCAAGCGTGGCCACACCGTGCGCATCCTCGACCCGCTGCGCTGCTACATGCGCATCGCCGCCGACGGTTTCAGCCTGCACTACAAGGGCAAGCCGATCACCGGGTTCGATGCGGTGATCCCGCGCATTGGCGCCTCGGTCACGCGCTATGCCACCGCCGTGTTGCGCCAGCTCGAATTCATGGGCACCTACACGCCCAACCCGTCCGACGCCATCCTGCGCTCGCGCGACAAGTTGCGCGCGCATCAGCTGCTGGCCGCGCAAGGCATCGACATGCCGGTGACCGTGTTTGGCGACAACCCGGACGACACCCAGGATCTGCTGTCGATGCTGGGCCCGCCGCCGCATGTGGTGAAGTTGAACGAGGGCGCGCAGGGCGCCGGGGTGATCCTCACCGAGAAAGCCAGCGCCTCGCGCGGCGTGGTCGAGGCACTGCGCGGGCTGTACGCCAACTTCATCGTGCAGGAATTCATCGGCGAGGCCGAGGGCGCGGACCTGCGCTGCTTCGTGGTCGGCGACCGGGTGGTTGCCGCGATGCGCCGGCAGGCGGCCGAGGGCGACTTTCGTTCCAACCTGCATCTGGGCGGCAGCGCTGCGGTGGCCCAGGCCACCGAGCAGGAACAGGAGGTCGCGGTACGCTCGGCGCGCGCGCTGGGCCTGGCCGTGGCCGGCGTGGACCTGATCCGTTCCAGGCGCGGGCCGTTGGTGCTCGAGGTCAATTCGACCCCCGGACTGGAGGGCGTGGAAGGGGTTTGCGAGGTGGACGTGGCGGCGGCGATCATCCAGCACCTGGAGCAGTCGATCCGCTGATCGGGCCAACAGCTTTGTTAGCGAAAATTTAACGAAAATCTAATCCTTTCCTCGCTAGCCTCACCCGACCGTAGCTCCGCTCTCGGCAGTGACGGTGATCGGGATGAACTTTTGGCCCAAGTGCGTTGTCGCACTTGGGCCTTTTTACTTAGGCGTGCTTGCTCCATCAGTAAAGTCGAGTCTAAAGTGGGGAAATGTTAAACGGACGATGAGACAAGGACCGATCATGCTCAAGGCTTTCTGTTATGCCGCATCTCTGTCTGTGCTTTTGGTAGCCAATGCCGCTGCTGCCTCTGCAAAAGTAGACGTCAAGAAGCCCTTCGCCCAGCAGGCCGCTGAGGTACGCAAAGAGTTGGATGGCGGCACCAAGTACTCCGAGATCAGTCAGGAAGAGCGCGCTAAGGTGCTTTCTGCGCTCACGAGAATAGAAATTGCAGTGACAGAAAATGGTGATGCACAGGCGTTGACGCCGGACCGAAAGGCAGCGATCTACAACGACCAAGAGCTCATCAACACAATTTTGACAAGGGCGGGTGAGGAAAGTCGCCTGATTTGTACGCGTGAAAAGGCGACGGGTTCTCATCACACCACTTCGATCTGCAAAACCGTTGCCGAACGCAGACGCTTGCGTGACAGCGGCGAGCGCGACATGAGCTCCATGCAGCGGAGACACAAGGCCACCGACCCGGGCTCCTAAGCCCACCCCGACCATAGTTATTGAGGTTTCAGTGCGAATTCTAGTAATCGAAGACAACAGCGATATCGCCGCCAATCTGGGCGACTATCTCGAAGACCGCGGCCACACGGTGGACTTTGCCGCCGACGGCGTGACCGGCCTGCACCTGGCCGTGGTGCACGAGTTCGACGCCATCGTGCTCGACCTCAACCTGCCCGGCATGGATGGCATCGAGGTGTGTCGCAAGCTGCGCAACGAAGCGCGCAAGCAGACACCGGTGCTGATGCTCACCGCACGCGATTCGCTGGACAACAAGCTGGCCGGTTTCGACTCCGGCGCGGACGACTACCTGATCAAGCCGTTTGCACTGCAGGAAGTGGAAGTGCGGCTCAACGCGTTGTCGCGTCGTGGCAAGGGCGTGCACACCCGCGTGTTGGAAACCGGCGATCTGGAATACAACCTGGACACACTGGAAGTGCGTCGTCGCGGCAAGCTGCTGCAGCTCAACCCCACTGCGTTGAAGATCCTGCAGTCGCTGATGGAAGCCTCGCCGGCCGTGGTCACCCGCCAGGAGCTGGAAACCCGCGTCTGGGGCGAGGAGCTGCCGGATTCTGACTCGCTGCGCGTGCATATCCACGGCCTGCGTGCGGTGGTCGACAAGCCTTTCGACGTACCGATGATCCAGACCCGTCACGGCATCGGCTATCGCATCGCCTCGCCCGATGCCTGAAAGCAATAACGGCGCGCGGCCCGCCCGCAGGCGCGGCCGCTATCGGCGGCGCCTGCGCAGCCGCATCATTCTGTCGTTCGTGTTGTTGGGTTTCTGCCTGACCACGCTATTCGCCTTCGCCACCAACTGGGCGCGCTCGCGCGTGGAAAACCAGTTGGTGGAAGACGTGATGAACCGCAATATCGACGCCTTTGCGCAGCGCTTCTATTCCGACCCGCTGCGTAACCCCGACCTGCCGGTGCAGCAGATGCGCGGGCGTGTGGTCAAAAGCGACAAGTTCGAAGCGCTGCGGCTGGAACAGCCGGAGTGGTACCAGTTTCCTGACGGCATCCACACCATCTCCGGCGTGGACGAAAACGGCAACGCGTATTCGTACAAGCTGGCCGTGCGCAAGACGCCGAGCGAGTGGTTCTTCCTCGCCTACGACATGACCCAGACCATCAAGGGCGAGATCCAGCTCAAGCGCACCTTGATGCTTTCGGTGCTGGTGTTCAGCGGCTTCTCGCTGCTGATTGGCTGGTGGTCGGCATCCAAGGTCA
Source organism: Xanthomonas arboricola pv. juglandis (assembly GCF_001013475.1). Lineage (GTDB taxonomy): Bacteria > Pseudomonadota > Gammaproteobacteria > Xanthomonadales > Xanthomonadaceae > Xanthomonas > Xanthomonas arboricola. The sequence continues at coordinate 383,627 of NZ_JZEF01000003.1, forward strand.
TGCGCCCGGTGTCGGACCTGGCCGCACGCCTGCGCGCCTATCGCGGCGGCACCAGCGAGCCCAAGCCGCTGGCCGCGCACTTCCCGGACGACGAAGTAGGCCAGCTGGCCGAAGCGCTGGACGATTACTCGGCCCGCCTCACCGAAGTGGTACAGCGCGATCGCGAATTCAACGCCGACGTCAGCCACGAACTGCGCACCCCGCTGGCGGTGATCCGCGGCGCCACCGAACTGCTGCTCACCAAGCCCAATCTCGACGAAAAGATGCTGCAACGCTTGCAGCGCATTCAGCGCGCCGAACTGCAGTGCAGCGACCTGATCGGCTCGCTGCTGCTGCTCTCGCGCAACGAACGCGGGCAGGGAAGCAGCAATGTCGCCAAGGTGGCCGAGCAACTGATCGACGCGCACCGCGCACAGCTGGGCGGCAAACAGCTGGAGCTGCTGCTGGAAGGCGAGCGCGACCTGGTCATCGACGCGCCCGAATCTGCCTTGTCGGTGGCGCTGGGCAACCTGATCGGCAACGCGGTCAAGTACACCCAGGACGGCCAGGTGCGCGTGCGCGTGCTTGGCGACGCGGTGGAAGTGATCGACTCCGGCCCCGGCCTGAGCGAGGAAGACGCCGCCAAACTGTTCCAGCGCGGCTACCGCGGCACCCACGCCGGCCATTCGCAAGGCGGCGGCATCGGCCTGTCGATCGTCAGCCGGCTGTGCGACCTCTACGGCTGGCGCGTCAGCGTGCGCCCAGGCCAGCAGCGCGGCGTCATCGCAACCCTAGCCTTCCATCGCTAACCACCACCCGCACTCCCGTAGGAGCGCACCCGGGCGCGACAACCTTACCCATAACGCCCTCCCACAGCAGTGCCTCCAGCCAACAACCGCACCCAAAACACCTTTCAGCGCTCCACCACCGTCACCACCAACTCACCCTCGCGCGCAGTGATCTGCAGCTTGCACCCAACCGCAAACCCCAACTGCTCCAGCCACAGCCCACGCAAGCGCACGCTGGGAATGCGCTGGCTGTGCGGCCGGCCCGGCTCCGCATCGTAGAACGCATAGCCCACCGTGCAGCGCGTGGGCGTACGTGCCTTGCGCGGTGGCCGCGGCGGCAGATCGTCCACGGGAGGCCTGTGGCGACGGTCGAAGGTGAGGTTGTCCACATCGAACGTGGGTGACGGCACCAGCCGCATGGGCTGCGTGTCCTTTACCGGCGTGGCTGCCCGCTTGGTGGTCGCGTTGTGCTTGGCATTTGATTCTTTGTACCGCTTGGCGGTCGAAGACTGCGTCCGGCTCATCGCTTCACCTCCGTCAGCACCATGGAGCGACGACGCCCACCCATCTGCACGATCGATACATCTGCCATGACAACGCCTCCTTTGAAGAACAGGCACCGTCGCCGGCCGGCGACGGGATGTCGGGAGGTTAGAAACCGTGCATAGTCGGCGGGCGTATTCCTCCCGAAGGAGTGTTGTATTAGCCGCCCTCCCGACGCAGGCATCGCGTCGGCTTGCGCCTGCAGGCAGGCACAAAAAACCCACCGGTTTGACGGAGGTGGGTACCGCTATGCACGGAGTTTCTACGCTCCTTGAGGCAGAGGTTGCTACTGGTTTTCTGGAATGTCAATGCAGTAAATAAGTCCGGTCGGCGTTGATGCGCTAATTCGGCGTCGAGTACGTCACGCTGCCTGGGAAACATGCCATGCACGCCCGAGTAGCTGTTTGCGGAGGGAACGGACGCCGTGCAGTGTGTGTCAATTAACTCGCCGCTTGTAATGGCCGCCGGCTGACCGCGGGAGCATCTTGGGTGCCCGGCCGTGGACGTCAGCGCCCGATTCGATGCGTTTGCAAAATTGCCCGGTAGCTCGCATCCAGGCGTCGCGCTTGTTGCGCCAGTCGGTCCGTGTCGCCTTCGTTGCTGACTACGTCATCGGCAATGGCCAATCGTTGTTCGCGAGACGCTTGCGCGGCAATCATCTGATCGGCAAGCACCGATGTGCTCCCGTCGCGTTGCATCAGGCGAGCATGTTGAAGCGACACCGGCGCATCGACAACCAGAATGCGGTCCAGCCAGGCATAGGTCGCTCGTCCACCCGCTTCGGTCAGAAGGGGGATGGCGACGACCGTATAAGGGCCCAAGGCTTCCTGCGCGGCGCGCTGCAGTTCTGCGCGAATGGCCGGGTGGGTGATCGCTTCCAGCGCCTTCCGTTGGGCCGGATCGGCGAAGACGATCTTGCGCAGCGCTTGGCGGTCCAGTGTTCCATCCGGTAACAGAATCTCGCGGCCGAACTGCTCGGTGATGGCGTCGAGAATGGGGCCGGGCGCCACAACCTGCCGCGCAATCACATCCGCATCGATGACCGGCACGCCCAGCTTCTCGAACTCGGCGGCGAGGGCGCTCTTGCCGGAGGCGATGCCGCCAGTGAGGCCGACGATGAAGTCGCTCATCGTCGTGCCCCGATCAACGCAGGCCTGCGAAGTGCAGGTAGCCGTCCACCAGGTCGTTGCCCCAGAAGAACACCACCCAGCCGGCGATGGCCAGGTAGGGGCCGAACGGGATCGGGGTGGCGCGGTCACGGCCCTTGGCCACCAGCCAGATCGAGCCGAGGATGGCGCCGACCAGCGAGGAGATCAGGATGATCGGCAGGATGCCTTTCAACCCGCACCACGCGCCAAGCGCGGCCAGCAGCTTGAAGTCGCCGTGGCCCATGCCTTCCTTGCCGGTGAGCTGCTTGAACAGCCACCACACCGTCCACAGCGAGACATAGCCGACCGCCGCGCCCAGCAGGGCGGGCTTGGCGGGCATATAGAGGTTGTCCATCGAGCCGACCAGGCCCAGCCACATCAGCGGCAGGGTCAGCTGGTCCGGCAGCAGCTTGTGGCGCAGGTCGATGCCCGACATCGCCACCAGGAAGCAGCTCAGCACGATCGCGCCGAAACCCTGCCAGCCGAAGCCAAAGCGCCAAACGCTGGCCACGCACAGGATGGAGGTCAGCAACTCCACCAGCGGGTACTGGAGCGAGATCGGCTTGCCGCTGTAGCGCGACTTGCCGCGCAGCATCAGCCAGCTAAAAAGCGGGATGTTCTCCCACCATTTGAGCTTGTCGCCGGTGACCGGGTCATGCGAGGGCTCAACCACGATGCCAGGCGGCGGCGGCTCGTAGATGTCAGGCAGCTCCAGGATCTCGCGCGCATCGCGCCGCCACTGCCACTCCATGCGCTTGGGCAAGCGCAGGATTACCACGTTCAGGAAGCTGCCGATCAGCAGTCCCAGTCCGGCCGCGGCAGGAAAGCCGAGACCGGGATGCTGGTCGAGAAATGCCATTACGTCTTATCCAACCACTGCGCCGAGTTTGAAGATCGGAAGATACATGCCGATGACCATGCCGCCTACGATGGTGCCGATGAAGATCATGATCATCGGCTCAAGCAAGCTACTCAAGGCATCCACTGCATTGTTCACATCTTGCTCGTAATAATCAGCCACCTTGAACAACATGGCGTCGAGTGCGCCAGCCTCTTCGCCGATTGCGGTCATCTGGATCACCATGTGTGGAAAGAGATTGACCTGTTTCATTGCCATGTTAACGGGATAACCGACAGACACGTCATCGCGCATGCGCAGCACAGCCTCTTCATACACCTTATTGCCTGTGGCCCCGGCGACGATGCTCAACGCTTCCACCAATGGAACACCGGCCTTGAAGGTCACCGCAGTAGTGCGTGCGAATCTTGCAATGGCACTGTCATGCATGATCTTGCCAATGACTGGCACTTTCAGGATCAACCGGTCGAATAGATGCTGCATCTTCGGCGAACGCTTGTAAGCCATGACCAAGCCAATGGCCGACCCGATGGCAACCAGCAGCATCGGGAACCACCAGGAGACCATGAATCGCGACAGGTTAACGATCATTTGGGTAAACGCCGGTAGTTCCGCACCGAAGCTAGAGAACACGGTTTCGAACTGCGGGACCACCCAAATCAGCAAGATAGAACTGACTATCAAAGCTACGGCCATCACCATTGCAGGATAGAACAGCGCCTTCTTGATCTTCCCTTTGAGCGCCTCAATGTTCTCCTTATAGGTCGCCACCGTGTCTAAGACAGTATCAAGCACACCTGCGCTCTCGCCCGCCCTCACCAAATTGCGGTAGAGCTCGTCAAACTGTACTGGATGCTTGCTGACAGCCTCGTTGAGGGATAAGCCTCCCTCAATGTCGGTGCGGATTTCGCCAACCATTTTTCTCATGCGAGGGTTCTTGGCACCCTCGCCGATGATTTCGAGGGAGCCCACGATGGGCACGCCAGACTTCATCATGGTGGCCATCTGTCGACTGAAGAACGCGATCTCCTTGGCTTTGATGGGTTTGCCTGCCGCACCGAATAGTGGCTTGGGCTTGGTCTTGACGACAGTTGGTATGATCCCACGCCGCCGTAGCTCTGCACGCAACATGTTGGCATTGCGAGCGAGCTCATCTCCCTTCATCTTGATGCCGCGTTTGTCTGTCCCCTCCCACACGAACATGGTCATCGCGTTGGCGCGGCTGACCGGCTTGGTCCCCTTTTTCACCGTTCTGCTAACTGCGGACATTGCGAAGTCTCCCCACCGACACCCCATGCCGGTACACCTATGATGATAGCGGTTTACGCATTTGCTGACATGATCGCTGTCCTGATCCAATCGGCTGCCTTCCGCTGGTTCAGTTCAATTCTTGGGCACCGTTCCTTGCGGCGTAATCATTGATTTCCTTGAGAATTGCGCGTAATGCGGTGCCGCGCGACGCGTTCTCAAGCTCGCTCACCCGCGTGTAGCGAGCGCGCCGCATGACATCCCAAAACGCGTTCTTTGCGGCATTAAGGTCATCCGCTTTGAGTAAAAGCCTTACATGAAACAAAGCGATTGTAGGATCGGGGCTGTTGGGCCAAGCAATTCTGGTTTGCTTCAAAGCGCTACGCCAGTCACCAGCCTGGTCGTAGGCAAGAGCAGCGTTGTAGCGGAGTGTCCATATTGCTTGAGAGGATTCACGCTGCATTGTTGCGTTTGCAAGCATTGCTTCGATCGTCCGAGCGATCGTTTTTGCTGTGACTCGACCGCAACCTCCACGCGCATGGACCTCTAGAAGGTTGGATATCGCATAGGGCATGACGGGGTTGATGAAGGCAGCCGATTGCTGTCCGGCCTGTTGTAACAGTTCTGGATCGCTGTCGCGCTTCAGGTGGCAGTTCAGCACAGTCAGTTCCACTTTTCCTATCGCAGCAAGCGCGGGGTCCGGGTTGGCGGCTAACTGATCAAAGGCTTGGTAGGTTTCTCCAACTAGCCCGGCTTGCATGGCAGCAAAGCCGAATGCGACATGAGCTCTGGCAGAGTTGGGGTGGGTTTCCACCGCTGCAAGGCTAATGCCAAGCGAGGTTTGCCAAACCATTGCTTTGGACCATGTTTGAAAGGCCAGCACTGCGATAAAGCCGCATGCAAGAGTGTTGCCTAAAACTTTGACTTTTATCTCGGATTTTTTCAAATGGCGTAATGCAGCGGCGACAAGGTCTATGAGCATGAGCCACAAGCCAAATTGCGGCAGGTAATTGCGATGCTCGTAATAGAGCTCGATAGGAACAATGCTTGCTTCAACGGAGTGCGCTACCAAAAACCAAAACCATCCGACAAAGGTTGCTGGTAGGCGCTTGCGTACGTTCCAAGCAAAAGCGCTGACTGTGATCAGTCCAACTATCGAAAGCAGGGTCGAGATGGGTGTGAGCAGACCATGTGATATGACGAAGTCGTCATTGTAGATCCCCATTGCGGGCGAGTACGGAACTACCAGCATATGCAGATACTGCCAGAGCACGCGCGGTTCAGTAAGCAGTCTCTCGGACGGCGTCATTCCCCATTCGAGCATCGCTGCTTCGAGTGAGTGCCAGTAGTGATAAAGTGCAAACGGCAATATCACCAGCGGCATGACAACAAAAAAAATGTAAAAGCTCTTCAGGACCCAGTTCCACTCACGAGGCTCCTGAAACCAACCTATCTCCACGACTAGGCACAGACCAACCAGTACTACGGCGCTCTGCTTGCCCTGTATACCTAGTAATGTCAGCGCAGGAATGCAAAAAAACAACAAGAACAGTGATTTGATCGCCGATATTTTATCTGCCAGCATGCGTTGTCGGACAAGCACGTACAGCGCCACCCCGAGCAACGGAAAGATAGCGGCGATCTCGCTCATTCGCTGTACAACGTACAGCACAGTGCTTGCATTGATTGGATGCAATAACCACAACCCACAAATCAGTGCGGCAACCAAGCCAGTATTGCTTGATAAATTTTTATCAAAGGCTAGCAGTTGGCGAAACAAGCCAAATGCAACCCCAGCACAGATAAGGTGTCCCAGTAAATTACCGAGCTTGAGAGAAAAGCTTGAGTCTCCCCCGATGACGACATTCAGTGCTAGGCTTGCCATGGCGAGGGATCGATGAAATAGCCAGTTGCCGTTGCCTGCAGCCATGTCCCAGAAACCAATATGTCCTTGGTGCCATGATTGAACAAGTAGTAGATGCTGTTGATCGTCCATCAGGAATGGACCGCTCAATCCGGGCCAGTAGATAGCCGCGGCCAATAACATCGCGCTCAATAGCAGAAAAATTGGATTGATGCGGTTGAAATGGGGTGGCATTTTCCTGTCCAATAAAAAAACCCCGGTTCCCCGGGGTTTCTGCTAAACAATTCGATTACTGCTTGGTGCCCTGGCAGGAGCCCGGGCGAAACTTAGTATTGACACTGCCGCCGCAGGTCCAATCGACTTGGAACGTCGACGGATTCACTGTACCAGTCAGGATGATGCTGCCTTCTGCGCCCGGGACCTTGCTAACTGCGGTAATCACGCAGCCGCTATTGCTAACGCCGGTCACATAAGCCGAGGACTGGGTTTCAAGGATGCTGCTAGACGGGCAACTGCCATTGTTTGCGGCGACATATTCGGAAATGCTAGTGCGTCCAGACGAGGCGGCCAGCACGGCTTCCGAGACCTTGGCTTTCTTGGTGTAGTCGGAGTAGGCCGGCAGCGCGATGGCGGCCAGGATGGCGATGATGGCGATCACGATCATCAGTTCGATCAGGGTGAAGCCCTGCTGCATATTCTTTTTCATTGATTCGACCTTGGCTTGGATTGGATTGGGACTGGATGAGAGCACTTCGGTGACCCTTGCCCTGCGCGGCAGGGATCGGGCCGTGGCTGTGCGTGACCACCACGTGTTGATCAAAGCAAAGGACGTGCCAACTCTCGCACCTTGCCGTTTAACAAGCGCTCAGGCGAACTCTTCCGTAACTGCAGCTCTGCGCGGCGACCAAATGGGTCAGAGGGTGACCAAATTTGTCACTCTTTCTGGCTGATTTGCGCAAGTGGTGCGGTCGGTTCGCAGCACTTATGCTGTTCACGACGACACGCAGGCATTCGATGCGCGGTCAGGCCCCATCCCGAACGCGGCAATGCGATGATACGTGAAATACCTCTAATTTTTTTTGTGACGTGCTCCACTATCGGGAGCCAGTTGCTGGTAAAGCATGGATTGACTCAGATCGCTGCGCGGACGCCGGCGCCGACCGGGCGGGCGTGGTTGGCGGCGGCGGTGCTGTCGCCCAGTGTGATCACGGCAGTGGCAGTCCAGGGCATCGGATTCATCGTTTGGATGTTGGTGGTCCGCCAGGTCAAGCTCGGCGTGGCATTTGCGATTTCTGGCGCGTTCTTCTATCTGTTGTTGGCCCTGCTCAGCTGGTTGCTCTATGGGGAGCGACTGACGCCCTGGCAGTGGGTGGGGTTGGTGTTGATCTCCACAGGCGTAGCGCTGGTTTCGCTCACCGCGCAGGCGGGCTGACGAGATGTCAGGCGAAGTGGATCATGCGTTCGTGGTGCCAGCCTATGGCGATTCGCCTTATCTGGATGCCTGTCTGCGCTCGCTGGCAGCGCAGTGGTCGCCATCGCCTATCTGGATCAGCACCTCCACGCCGAGCCCGCAAGTCGAATTGTTGGCGGCGCGCTATGGGGCCAGATTGGTGGTGCACCATCAGGCGCAGCGGGGCATCGGCCACGACTGGAATCTGGCGCTGGGCGTGGCAGCTGCGCGCTGGGTCACCTTGGCACATCAGGACGACGTCTATCTGCCCGACTTCGCAGGCGAGACCAAGGCCGCCATTGCGCAAGAGCCTGGCGCGGTGTTGGTCATGACCGGTTATGGCGAACTGGCTGGCGAGCAGCAGCGCGTGATGACACCGATGCTGGCAGTCAAGCGGGTCTTGCAGGAGATCGCGTTTCTTGGAACAGGGATGATCCGGTCCAGGGCATCGAAGCGGCGGCTATTGATGTTCGGCTGCGCAGTGCCATGCCCCTCGGTGACCGTCCGCAAGGACGCCGGCTGGGGCGTTTTTCGCGAAGATCTCCGGCTGAACCTGGATTGGGACGCGTGGACGCGCGCAGCCGATCAGCAAGGGCCGTTCGTGCGTGTGCGAAGGGTCGCGATGCTGCACCGTGTGCATGCCGCAAGCACGACCAGCGACGGGGTGCTGTCGGGCATGCGTGCCACGGAGGATCTGATGATGTTCCAACGCTTCTGGCCGCGCGCGGTCGCCGCGTTGTTAGCGCGCGTCTATCGTCTCTCCTACAGCACCGGTGGATGAAGATGCAGGCTGCAGTGCAATACGCCACCAATGCATTGCCCGGCGCCGACGAGGCCAGGTTCGAGGTGCGCCTGGCGGTTGTCATTCCCTGCTACCGGGTCAGGAACAAGGTGCTCGATGTGCTGGCGGCCATTCCCGTGCAGGTTGAACGTATCTATGTGGTCGACGATCATTGCCCCGACGCCAGTGGTGCCTGGGTGGAGCAGCGCTGTGCGGATCCGCGGGTGGTGGTGTGCCGCAATCCCTCCAACCTGGGTGTCGGAGGGGCCGCCATAACTGGTTATCGGGCGGCGGTTGCCGATGGTATGGAAATCATCGTGAAGATGGACGGCGACGGTCAGATGGATCCGGATGCGTTGCCGGAGCTGATCGGGCCGATCGTTCGAGGCGAGGCCGATTACACCAAGGGCAACCGGTTCTACGACCTGGCGCAGATCGGCCGGATGCCGAAGCTACGGATCATCGGCAACGCCGCGCTGTCTTTTTTGACCAAGCTTTCCTCCGGGTACTGGGACATTTTCGATCCGACCAATGGCTACACGGCCGTGCATGCGAGCGTGGTGGCACGCATGCCGCTGGACAAGATCAGCCGCCGGTACTTTTTCGAAAGCGACATGCTGTTTCGCTTGAATACCATCCGTGCAGTGGTGGTCGATGTACCGATGGATGCACGGTATGGCGACGAGGTCAGCAACCTGAGTGTGCGCAAGATTGTCCTGGACTTCGCTGTCCGCCACCTACGCAATTTTGGAAAGCGGATCTTCTACAACTACTTCTTGCGCGACCTGTCCCTTGCATCGTTGGAGCTGGTTGCAGGCGTACTTTTTCTGTTCTCCGGCGCAGCGACAGGTGTGTTCTTCTGGCTGCAATCGGCACAGACGGGGTATTTCAGTTCTGCCGGTAGCGTAATGCTCGCAGCGCTGCAGGTGATCGTGGGAATCCAGCTCGTTCTAGGTTTCCTTGCGTACGACATCGCCGCAGTGCCATCGCGGACATTGCACCTGCTAGTCAATAAGAAAAAGGGGTGAGGAGTGGTGCGTGACTGAGTTCGATGAGCGCTACACCAGCTATCAGACCGATCGCGCACCGCTGAGGAAGCTGGTGCGCAAGATCTACCTGCGCAGTGCGCAATCTTTGCTGCGTGGCCCGACGCTGGATTTCGGCTGTGGCGTAGGGGAGTTGCTTGGAAGACTGCCCGAAGGATCCAGGGGGCTGGAGTACAACGGTGCAACGGTTGCGTATTGCCGCCGCCGGGGTCTTGTGGTGGATCACTATGACGGTTTCGCTGATAACTGGCAGTTGAGCGTTATTCCCGATTCGATTCGGTTCGAATCGATGGTGGTTAGTCACGTGCTGGAGCACCTTGAGGCGCCGGCAGCGATTTTCAGCAATTTGGCTCGGGCAGCTCGTCGTTTGGGCGTACAAAGACTGCTGGTGATCGTGCCAGGCAAGGCGGGTTTTCGCAGCGATCCCACACATTTGACATTCATCGATAGCCAATTTCTTTCGGGCTCAGAGCTGGTGGCCGCAGCAGGTTTCAAGTTGCAAACCTTGCGCTATTTTCCGTTCGATAAGCGCTGGCTAGGCGATTGGTTTACACATCATGAAATACAGGCGCTCTACGTGCGTGATGTCTAGAAGCGCAAGTGCTGGTGAGGGGTTGATCCAAAGATGTTTTCAAGTATTGCAAGACTGCGGGGATGCGAGTGGCTAGGCTGGTCGGGTATACATCCGTTGCTGCCAGTGCCGGGATACCATAGGTGCAAAGAAATTAGGGGTAGTAATCTATGAATAGCGTCGTCACTGCCAACTTGGTTGGTATCACCGGCATCGCCCGCCGCCTTGTGCAGGACGGTGCTTTGGATGAAGGCGCTGCGCGTACGGCGATGGATCAGGCCGCTACCGCTAAAGTGCCGTTGCCGCAGTGGTTCTCGGAGAAAAAGTTGGTCACTGCATCTCAGCTCGCCGCAGCCAATGCGGTTGAGTTCGGTATGCCGCTGATGGATGTGTCGGTGTTCGACGCCAGCCAGAACGCGGTCAAGCTGGTCAGCGAAGAGTTGCTCCAAAAGTACCAGGTGCTGCCGCTGTTCAAGCGCGGGAACCGGTTGTTCGTGGGGGTGAGCAACCCAACCCAGACCAGGGCGCTGGACGATATCAAGTTCCACACCAATCTGGTGGTGGAGCCAATCCTGGTCGATGAGGACCAGATCCGTCGTACCTTGGAGCAGTGGCAGGCGAGCAATGCGGCGCTCGGCTCGTCGCTCGGTGACGACGATGACGACATGGGGGATCTGGATGTCTCCTCCGGGGACGAGGACATGGGCGCCGGCGGGGATTCCGGGGTCGATGCCAAGGGCGACGACACGCCGGTGGTGAAGTTCGTCAACAAGGTACTGGTGGATGCGATTCGGCGGGGAGCCTCCGACATCCATTTCGAGCCGTATGAAGACGATTACCGGGTGCGGTTGCGCATCGATGGGTTGTTGAAGAATGTGGCCAAGGCGCCGGTGAAGCTGAGCCAGCGCATCGCGGCGCGCTTGAAGGTGATGTCGCAGCTGGATATCGCCGAGAAGCGGGTGCCGCAGGACGGGCGTATCAAGCTCAACCTGTCCAAGACCAAGCAGATCGACTTCCGTGTGAGTACCTTGCCGACCCTGTTCGGCGAGAAGGTGGTGTTGCGTATCCTGGACGCCAGTGCGGCCAAGCTGGGGATCGAGAAGCTGGGCTATGAGGCGGATCAGCAGAAGCTGTTTCTGGATGCGATCCACAAGCCCTACGGCATGGTGCTGGTGACCGGGCCGACCGGTTCGGGCAAGACGGTGTCGTTGTATACGGCGCTGGGCATCCTCAACGACGAGACGCGCAACATCTCCACGGCTGAGGATCCGGTTGAAATCCGCTTGCCTGGCGTGAATCAGGTGCAGCAGAACGTCAAGCGCGGCATGACCTTCGCGGCTGCGTTGCGCTCGTTCCTGCGCCAGGATCCTGACATCATCATGGTCGGCGAAATCCGCGACCTGGAGACGGCCGAGATTGCGATCAAGGCGGCGCAGACCGGCCACATGGTGTTGTCGACGCTGCACACCAACGATGCGCCGCAGACCATTGCGCGTCTGATGAACATGGGCATTGCGCCGTACAACATCACTTCGTCGGTGACCTTGGTCATCGCGCAGCGTCTGGCGCGGCGGTTGTGCAACAACTGCAAGCGCAGATCGACGTTGCCCGAGCATGCGTTGCTGGCGGAAGGGTTCACTGCAGAGCAGATCGCTGGTATCGAGCTGTACGAGGCGGTGGGCTGCGACGAATGCACCGAAGGCTACAAGGGCCGTACCGGTATCTACCAGGTGATGCCGATGACCGACGAAATCGGTGCGATCGTGCTGGAAGGCGGCAACGCGATGCAGATCGCCGAGGCGGCGCAGAGAATCGGCATCCGCGATTTGCGGCAGTCGGCGCTGGTCAAGGCGGCACATGGGGTCACGAGCCTGGCTGAGATCAATCGGGTGACCAAGGATTGAGTGGTTGCCCTGTTCTGTCGTTGACTAAGTGTTGAAAGGTTGTGGCGGCTGTGCCGACGTACCCTCATCCGCCCTTCGGGCACCTTCTCCCGAGGGGAGAAGGGAGGTCCGTTAGCGCCACCCACCCCTCACTCCATCCCCAACTTCTTCAACTTGTAGCGCAGCGCTCGAAACGTGATGCCCAGCTGCGCGGCGGTTCTGGTCTTGTTCCAGCGGTTTTCTTCCAGCGCCTTCTGGATCGCGGCGCGTTCCAGTTGCTCGATATAGGAGGGCAGGGCGGCCGAGGCGGGGTCGATGTCCACCACCGCTTCGCGGGGTTCGACGGCGGCGCTGCCTGGGCTGGCGGCGAGGCGATGGCCGCCGTGGGCGGGCAGGCGCAGGTCGGTGGCGCTGATCTGGTCGTCTTCGGCCAGGGCCAGCGCGCGTTCGAGGATGTTTTCCAGCTCGCGCACATTGCCCGGGAAGCCGTACTGGTCCAGCGCGTCGAGCGCGGACTGGGTCAGTAGCGGAATCGGGCGGCCGTGGCTGCGTGCCAGGCGCGCAATGATGGCCGCGGCCAGTTGTGGCAGGTCGCCGCTGCGTTCGCGCAGGGGCGGGACGCGCAGTTCGATCACGTTGATGCGGTAGTACAGGTCGTGGCGGAAGCGGCCGTCCGAGACCAGGTCGCCGAGGTCCTTGTGGGTGGCCGAGAGGATGCGCACGTCCACCAGTGATTCGGTGGAGGCGCCGACCGGGCGCACCGATTTTTCCTGGATGGCGCGCAGCAGTTTGACCTGCATCTGCAGCGGTAATTCAGCCACTTCGTCCAGAAACAGCGTACCGCCATGCGCGGCCTGGAACAGGCCTGGCTTGTCGGCATGTGCGCCGGTGAAGCTGCCTTTCTTGTGGCCGAAGAATTCGCTTTCCATCAGTTCGGCGGGGATGGCGCCGCAGTTGACCGGCACGAACGGGCCGGCCGCGCGTGCGCCTTGTTCGTGGATGGTGCGCGCGACCAGCTCCTTGCCTACGCCGGATTCGCCGACGATGTAGACCGGCGCCTGGCTGCGCGCGACCTTGCCGATGGTGGCGCGCAGGCTTTCCATCGCACTGGAATCGCCGAGCAGGCGGCTGGCCTGTTCCGGCGGCGGCGGTGGCGGGGCGGGGCGGTCGCGGTTGTTCAGTTCCAGCGCGTGCTTGACCAGGCCGCGCAGCACGCTGATGTCCACCGGCTTGCTGACGAAGTCGAAGGCGCCGGCCTTCAAGGCTTCCACCGCCAGGTCCATGCTGCCGAACGCGGTGATCATCGCCACCGGGGTCTGCGGATAGTGTTTGGCGATTTCGGTGACCAGTTCGATGCCGTTGCCGTCTGGCAGGCGCATGTCGGTCAGGCACAGGTCGTAGGGATTGTTGGCCAGCAGCTCGCGCGCTTCGGCCAGGTTGGCGGCGGTGCTGATGCGCAGGCCCATCCGGCCCAGGGTGAGAACAAGCAGTTCGCGAATGTCACGCTCGTCATCGACAACCAGGGCACTTTTCGGTTCGTTCATGTGGCGCACGATAGCCCACGGCGATGACAGTCGACAATTGCCGGTCGAGTCCGGGCCTGACGATTCACGTGATCTGAAATGGTGCGCGGCGGGACGCACGATGCGCAGCGGCTGGCCGCAGACATACGATCGCCGCGCCGTTGCAGGCGGATGCGCCATTGGCTTGTCGCAGGCGTGACGCAACGGTCCCGCTCATTTCCCGAGCAGGCTATTGGGCCCCTGCAACAGGATCCGGAAACAGGCGCCGCCGCCCGGCACCGACACGTAGTCCAGTTGCGCCTGGTTGGCGCGGCACAGTTCCTGGGCGATATACAGGCCCAGCCCGGTGCCGTGTTCGGAGGTGGTATAGAACGGGCGGAACAGTTGCGCGGCCACCGTCTCCGGGATGCCGGGGCCGCGGTCGACCACGTCGATCACCGCCATGCGCTCCATGCGCTCCACGCGCAGCTTCACCCGCGCCGGTTCGTCCATGACCCGGCCGTACTTGAGCGCGTTGTGGACCAGCGCGGTCAGGATCTGGTGCAGATGCTTGGGGTCGACCAGGGCATGCACGGAAGCGCCTTGAATGCTCGCTTCCAGGATGTCGGTTTCCATCGACAGGGTCTGCCGGTACTCGACCACGAAGCGGCGCACGAACGCGGCCAGATCCAGGTTGTCCGGGTTGGCGCGTTCGCGCCGGGCCAGCGCGAGCACGCTTTCGACGATGCCATTGGTGCGCTGGCATTGCTGGTGGATGATCTGCAGCAGGCGGCGGTCGGCATCGCCGATGTCCGGGGATTCTTCCAGCAACTGCGAGGCGTAGCTGATCGCCGCCAGCGGGTTGCGGATCTCGTGCGCCAGGCTGGCCGAAAAGCGCCCCATCGCCGACAGCGTGAGCGATTCGGCGCGCCGCGACACTACGCTGGCATCGTCCAGGAACACCAGTACCAGATCGCTGTCGGCGAGCAGGCGCACGAAGCGCGGCTGCACTTCCGGGCGGTCGGCGCCCAGTTGTAGCGGGGCTTCTTCCTGGCGCCAGCCGCTGCGCCAGCGCTGCAGGCGGCGCGACAGTTCGGGCGTGAGCGCGGCCAGCGACAGGTCGACCGGCGCATTGCGCTGGTCGCCGTCGCCGAGCAGCGCCAGCGCCGCCTCGTTGGCCAGGGTGATGCGGTTGTGCGTATCGACCACCAGCACGCCGGTGCGCATGCGGCGGATGATCAGCTCGTTGATCTCGTAGAGATTGGCGACCTGCGCGCCGCGCTCCTCGGCCAGCACCTGATTGCGGCGCGCACGCGAGGCGATCTGTTCGCAGATGAAGGCCACCGCGACATAACTGGTGGCGAACATCGCCAGTTCGGCCACCGGGCGGGTGGCGCCGCCGCCTTCCAGTACCGTCCACAGGTATTCGAGCACGGTGGCGAAGCTGGCCAGCACCGCGATGCTCATGCCATAGCGCAGGCGCAGCAGGATCGAGGCGGCGGCGACATTGAACAGCAGCATCATCGCGATGCCGGCGCTGGCGCCGGGCAGCGCATGCGTGGCCAGGGTCGCGGCGAGGATGTCGGCGATCACCGCGCACAGCACGGTGGCGGTCAGGCGGCGCCCGTTGCGGCCCCAGAACAGCAGCGGGATGGCCATCGACAGGTAGCCGATCGCCACACCGGCCGCCAGGCGCGGGTAGCGCGGTTCCGGGATCGCGTCGGACAGGGGGCTGAACACCAGTGCGGCGATCAGCCCGGCCACCAGCACCCGGTACAGCGAAAAGAAGTACAGCTCGCGCTGCGGCGCGGACTGGATCCGGTCGATAAGCGATGGGCTGGATGGCAAACCGGTTCCCCGCTGGAGCAAGCCGCGAGTATAGGCAGGTGTACGGCCCGCGCAGCGCTCGCGCACGGTGCTGGGCCGGGCCGGGCGCAAGCGCCGCCAACGGGGGGCACTCCGGCCGGCTTTTGCGCCGCACGGCGTGGTCGGCCACAATAGGCGGCCCGTTCGCGTCTCTTGACGTGCCGCCCTGGCGGTCTGCGTTGCACGCAGCGGTCGTTTCCTTTTCCCACGGTGACGCATGAATTTCCACGAATACCAGTCAAAACAGCTGCTTGCCGAGTACGGCATCCCCGTTCCGGCCGGCAAGGTCGCGGCGACCCCGGACGAAGCGGTTGAAGTCGCCAATTCCCTGGGCAAGGGCCCCTGGATGGTGAAAGCGCAGATCCACGCGGGCGGTCGCGGTAAGGCTGGCGGCGTCAAGTTTTGCAAGACCACCGACGACGTGAAGGCCGCAGCGGCCAAGATGCTCGGCACCAAGATGTCCACCTACCAGACCGCCGGCGTCGAGCTGCCGATCAACCTGGTGCTGGTGACCACCGCCGGCGAGATCGTCAAGGAGCTGTACCTGTCGATCCTGGTCGACCGCGGCACCAAGACCATCACCTACATCGCCTCCAGCGAGGGCGGCGTGGAGATCGAGCAGGTCGCCGCCGAAACGCCGGAGCTGATCCACTCGCTCAACGTCGATTTCGTCGAAGGCGTGCAGGGCTACCACGGCCGCGATTTCGGCTTCAAGCTCGGCCTGACCGCCAAGCAGGCCGGCCAGTTCGCCAGCATCATGGTGAACCTGTATCGCCTGTTCAACGAAAAGGATCTGGCGCTGGTTGAAATCAACCCGCTGGCGATCCTGGACGACGGCAACCTGTACGCGCTGGACGGCAAGTTCGACAGCGACGACAACGCCGCGTTCCGTCAGAAGCAGCTGATCGCCATGCGCGACAAGATGCAGGAAGACGAGACCGAAGTGACCGCGTCGGAGCTGGACATCAACTACGTCACCATGGACGGCAACATCGGTTGCATGGTCAACGGCGCCGGCCTGGCCATGGCCACCATGGACGTCATCAAGCTCAACGGCGGCGAGCCGGCGAACTTCCTGGACGTGGGCGGCGGCGCCAACAAGCAGCGCGTCATCGAGGCGTTCAAGCTGATCCTGTCCTCGGACAAGGTCGAAGGCATCTTCGTCAACATCTTCGGCGGCATCGTCCGCTGCGACATGATTGCCGAGGGCATCATCGCGGCGGTCAAGGAAGTGGGCGTCAAGGTTCCGGTCGTGGTGCGCCTGGAAGGCACCAATGTGGAAGAAGGCAAGCAGCTGCTGCGCGACAGCGGCATGGCCATCATCCCGGCCGACAACATCAACGACGGTGCCAAGAAGGTCGTCGAAGCTGTCAAGAACGCCGCCTGATTCACGACACCGAAGGAACTATCCATGTCCGTTTTGATTAACAAGAACACCAAGGTGATCGTGCAGGGCTTCACCGGCCAGCAGGGCACCTTCCACGCCACTCAGATGATCGAGTACGGCACCCAGGTCGTCGGCGGCGTGACGCCGGGCAAGGGCGGCACCACGCATATCGACCTGCCGGTGTTCAACACCGTGGCCGATGCCGTCAAGGCCACCGGCGCAGACGCGTCGGTGATCTACGTGCCGCCGCCGTACGCGGCCGATGCGATCCTGGAAGCGGCCGCGGCCGGCATCAAGGTCATCGTCTGCATCACCGAAGGCATCCCGGTGCTGGACATGCTGCGCGTCAAGAACGTGCTGACCCGCTCGCATCCGGACACCGTGCTGATCGGGCCGAACTGCCCCGGCGTGATCACCCCGGGCGAGTGCAAGATCGGCATCATGCCGGGCCACATCCACAAGCCGGGCAAGATCGGCATCGTGTCGCGTTCGGGCACGCTGACCTATGAAGCGGTCAAGCAGACCACCGAAGTGGGCCTGGGCCAGAGCACCTGCATCGGTATCGGCGGCGACCCGATCAACGGCCTGAACTTCGTCGACTGCCTCAAGCTGTTCAACGAAGACCCGCAGACCGAAGGCATCATCATGGTTGGCGAAATCGGTGGCGACGCCGAGGAAGCTGGCGCCGAGTACATCAAGCAGTTCGTGAAGAAGCCGGTGGTCGGCTTCATCGCCGGTGCGTCGGCGCCGGCCGGCAAGCGCATGGGCCACGCCGGTGCGATCGCATCGGGCGGAAAGGGCACCGCCGAAGGCAAATTCGCGGCGATGGAAGCCGCTGGCGTCAAGACCGTCCGTTCGCCGGGCGATCTGGGTGCGGCGATCGCTGCGCTGGTGAAGTAAGCAGGTCGCGCGCAGGCGCGGGATGTGAGAGGCCGCCTTCGGGCGGCCTTTTTTGTGGGCGTTTGGAAACATCCCCTCATCCGCCCTTCGGGCACCTTCTCCCGCAAGCGGGAGAAGGGAGCAACAGCAACAGCAAGAACAACAGCAAGAACAACAGCAAGAACAACAGCCACAGCCACAGCCACAGCAACAGCCACAGCCACAGCAGGAGCAACAGCAGGAGCAACAGCAGGAGCAGGAGCAGGAGCAACAGCAGGAGCAGGAGCAGGAGCAGGAGCAAGAGCAGGAGCAAGAGCAGGAGCAAGAGCAGGAGCAAGAGCAAGAGCAAGAGCAGGAGCCCGGTCATGTTCTCAAGCACGTCGGGTTGGTCGTTCCTCGCCAGATCGACGGAGCACACCACGGTCATTGAACTCCCGCTGCCCAACCCCCGCAGGACGCGACATCCCCTCTCCCGCCTGCGGGAGAGGGGCCAGGGGTGAGGGCGCTTCCCGCGCGGCGATTCCCGACACCAAAGCGCCATCAGCACCGATAGCGCCACCAGGGCGGCACAAGCACCGTAGCCATCTCTCCTGCCGAGAATGTCGATGCGCCACGCCGCCAAGACCGGATTCGCCAAGCACCTGCGTCGTGAGATGACAGCAGCCGAGCGCGCGCTTTGGTATCGGTTGCGCGATCGACGTCTGCTCGGCTTCAAATTCCGGCGTCAGTTCCCCATCGGGCCCTATATCGTCGATTTCGTCTGCCTTGCCCGGGCGTTGATCGTCGAAATCGACGGTAGCCAGCACCTGCTGCCGGGCGCGGATGCCACGCGCGATGCTTTCCTGCACCGCGAGGGCTTCCAGGTGCTGCGCTTCTGGAATAATGCGGTTCTGGCGAGTGGCGACGACGTCTGCGACATGATCGCGCGAGGTCTGCTTGCGGCTCGTTCTCCCTTCCCCGCTTCCGTGCTTCGGAAAATACACCCACAAGGCCGTTGACATGTCCCAGACCCTCCGCATCGCCATGGCGCAGTTCGATTTCCCGGTCGGTGCGGTGGCGCAGAACACCGATCGCATCGTCGATTTCATCGCGGCCGCGCGCGACGAATTCGGCGCCGATATCGTGCTGTTCCCCGAGCTGGCGATCAGCGGCTATCCGCCGGAAGATCTGCTGTTGCGGCCGGGTTTTCTCGCCCATTGCGAGGAAGCGCTGGCGCGCATCGCCGCCAGCACGCGCGGGATCGTGGCGGTGGTCGGCTGGCCGCAGAGTGCCGGCAGCGTGGTCTACAACGCCGCCAGCGTGTTGCGCGACGGGCGTATCGAAGCAACGTATCGCAAGCGCGAATTGCCCAACTACGCGGTGTTCGACGAGCGCCGCTATTTCGACGTGGATCCGGATGGCGACAACTGCGTGGTCACGGTCAAGGGCGTGCAGGTGGGCGTGGTGATCTGCGAGGATCTGTGGTTTGCCGAGCCGCTGGCCAGGACCGTACAGGCCGGCGCCGAGCTGGTGCTGGTGCCCAATGCCTCGCCGTACGAGCGCGGCAAGCACGCGCAGCGCGATGCCTTGCTGGCCGAGCGCACCCGCGAGAGCGGGGCGGCGATCGCCTATCTCAACGTGGTCGGCGGCCAGGACGCATTGGTGTTCGATGGTGCATCGGTGGTAGCAGATGGCGACGGCACCGTGCATCCGGCCGCTGCCGCCTTCGTCGATCAGTGGCTGGTGGTGGACTACGCTGCCGGCGAGCGCAGCTTCACCCCGGTGGTGTGGGTGGACGATGGCGACGAGAGCATGGACGCACTGGCCTGGCGCGCGGTGGTGCGCGGGCTGCAGGACTATTGCCGCAAGAACGGCTTCAGCAAGGTCTGGCTGGGCCTGTCCGGCGGCATCGATTCGGCGCTGGTGCTGGCGATGGCGGTCGATGCGCTGGGCGGCGACAACGTCACCGCGGTGCGGTTGCCGTCGCGCTACACCGCCAATCTGTCCAACGATCTGGCCGACGCGCAATGCCGCGCATTGGGCGTCAAGCTGGAAACCATCGCGATCGAGCCGGCGTTCGAAGGGCTGCTCGCCGCGCTGGGGCCGATGTTCGAAGGCACCCAGCCGGACATCACCGAAGAAAACCTGCAGTCGCGCAGCCGCGGGGTGATCCTGATGGCGCTGTCCAACAAGTTCGGCGGGCTGCTGCTGACCACCGGCAACAAGAGCGAGTACGCGGTGGGTTACGCCACCATCTACGGCGACATGTGCGGCGGCTACGCCCCGCTCAAGGACCTGTACAAGACCGAAGTGTTCGGCCTGGCCAAGTGGCGCAATACCGTGGGCGGGGCGCCGGTGATTCCGCCGGCCGTGATTTCGCGCCCGCCCTCGGCCGAGTTGCGCGACAACCAGACCGACCAGGATTCGCTGCCGCCGTACGATGTGCTGGACGGGATTCTGTATCGCTACGTCGACCAGGAACAGTCGCGCGACGACATCGTCGCGGCCGGCTACGCCGCCGATACGGTGGAACACGTGCTGCGGCTGGTGCGGCTCAACGAATGGAAGCGCCACCAGGCCGCGCCCGGGCCGAAGGTGTCGCGGCGCGCATTCGGTCGCGAGCGGCGTTACCCGATCACCAATGGGTACTCCGGGCAGTAGCCCGAATGGCTATTCCGGTCGGTACCCCGGCAGACCGGCCAACGCTGCGGTGGCCGGTGCCTGGGCGAAGCGGGTGAGCAGGTCCAGGGTGGGCTTGGGACGCGTCAGGTCGTACATCAGGCCGAAATGGCCTTCGGCGCCCTGGATGGTGGTCTGGTCAAGCAATTCGTAGACGTTCACTTCGGACACCACGTCGGCGTAGTTGTCGCGCACGTTGCGTAACAATTGCGCCAGGCTGTCGTAGCAGCCGCGGTCGCCTTCCGCACCGCCGGTGGTGTTGCCGGTGTAGATCTCCGCACAGTTGAGCTCGTTGAAGAACACCGGTGTGTTGTAGGTCTGCGCGGCCGTGCGCAGCTGGCCAAGATACAACTCGGTCCAGTAGCCGGCATCCTGGTGGAAGGCATAGTAGTGGAAGCTGATATGGTCGAAGTCGAAGCCGGCCGCCTTGGCCTTGGCCAGGAACCACAGCGAGCCATTGCGATCGCCCGGGCAGCGCGCGCTGGCGCTGCGGTCGTCGCTGTTGCAGGCGGTGATGTTGATGGTGAAGCGCAGGCCGGCGCCCAGCTCGTTGGAGGCCTGGCGCATGCCCAGGTACATCGTGGTCATTGCCGCAATGCGGGCATCGGCCTCGGCGCGCACCAGATCCTGTTCGTTGCCGATCTCCCAGACCTTGATGTCGGCCGCATAGCGGCGTGCCAGCTGGTAGCCGATCTCGCGCGACATCGGATAGACCATCGGGCGCAGCGTGATGCCGTATTTGCGCGCCAGCGGGACCAGCGCATCCAGCGTTGCGTAATCGCGCGGGTCCACATCGAAGCGGTAGCTGCGCAGATTGCGCGCGGCCAGCAGTGTGAAGCGGGCCTCGGCCTGGGCCATGGGATAGCCGGGGCGGTTGTCGTGGGCGTTGACGCCGTAGACGATGGGCGCCGCGGCGGCGGTCGTGGTCATGGCCGCCAGCAACAGGCTAAGCATGAGCGGGACGATGCAGCCAGACATGCGGCCTCCTGGGCGGGCGCCAGCGGGGAGTCGGATCTTCTTCGAGGTGCAGTATAGGCAGCGCGCAGGCGCGGTTCGGTGACCTGGTGCCGGATCTGGCGACGCGCGCGCAACGGCCGCAGGCAGGCGCGCTCGGGCGGTGCGAGGTAGCGTGGGACGCGGGCACGTAATGCTGGATCGCCGATCTGTCGCTCGATCGGACGTGGCCGTCCTCAGGCACCGCAAGCGCCTGCGGCAATCAGCCGTGCCGCCGCCTACAGGCGCGTTGCCGCATCCGCATTGCCGCAATGAAAAAGGGGCCTTGCGGCCCCTTCTCATCACACCGGCGGCTGATCTCTCAGTCGCGGCTCATCTGTGCATTGCGCTGACCGGTGGCGGCGGACTTCTCGCCGGCGAACGGGTTGAGCTTGCGGATGGCCCACGGGTACTTCGGCCAGTCGCCGGTCAGCCACGGATGCTGCGGGCTGTTGAGCTCCAGCACGCGGCGGGCATCGGCGGCCAGGGTCTTGTTACCCAGGTGGGTGTAGGCCTCGGCCAGCACCGCCACCGCGTCGTATTGGTAGGCGCTCTGCGGATAGGTTTCCAGGAGGTAATTGGCGCGACCGGCGGCCGAGACCCAGGCATTGCGCCGCAGGTAGTACAGCGCGTTGTCCAGCTCGTGCTGGGCGAACACGTCGCGCAGCTCGATCATGCGCTTGCGCGCATCCGGCGCATAGCGGCTGTTCGGGTAGCGGTCGGTGACGGTGTTGAAGTCGTTGTAGGCCTGCTGCGGCGAGGACAGATCGCGACGGCTCGGATCCAGCGACCACACGCGGCGCAGGAACACCGTGTCGCGGTTGCTGTTGGCCAGCCCGCGCAGGTAATACAGATAGGAGATGTTGCGATGGGTCGGGTAGGTCCGGATGAAGCGGTCGACGCTGGACACGGTGTCGTCGTGCTTGCCGGCCTTGTACTGGGCGTAGGCGGTTTCGATCATCGCCTGTTCGGTGTACGGCCCGTACGGGTACTGGGCGATCAGGCGCTTGTAGCTGGCTTCGGCGCCAGCCCAGTTGCCTTTCTCCATCAGGCCGTGGCCCTTGCCGTAAAGCTGCTCGACGGGCATGCCTTCGTCGGGATTCTTGTCCTTGGCGCCGCGGTGGCAGCCGGTGACGACGAACGCCATGACCAGCAGGAGGGCAATCAGGCGCACAGGCGCGGAAAACGTGGACCGTCGGATCATGGGTCTGGGCAGGACGCATCAGGAAAACGAGAGCGCGATGATAGCCTAGTGGCCTGTCCGGCGACTGACTCCCGCCGCCCGGACCCCCAAATTTCCGCTTTTGCCTGAGTGCCCGTGTCCATGTCCGACCCATCTGCCGAACCCCTCGACCCGTCCATTCGCCAGGCCATCGTGCCCGACAACGCCGCAGGGCGCCGTTTCGACGCGGTGCTCGCCGAGCTGTTCCCCGAATTCTCGCGCTCGCGCTTGTCGGAGTGGATCAAGTCCGGCGATGCGCTGCTGAACGGGGAAATGGCGCGCCCGCGCGACACCTTGCGCGGCGGCGAGAGCGTGCAGGTGCAGGTGGTGCTGGAAACCCAGACCCACGCCGCCCCGCAGGACATCCCGCTGAGCGTGTTGTACGAAGACGACCAGG
This sequence comes from Xanthomonas arboricola pv. juglandis, assembly GCF_001013475.1. Taxonomy (GTDB): domain Bacteria; phylum Pseudomonadota; class Gammaproteobacteria; order Xanthomonadales; family Xanthomonadaceae; genus Xanthomonas; species Xanthomonas arboricola. Next base: position 406,691 of record NZ_JZEF01000003.1, read on the forward strand.
TGCTGGTGATCGACAAGCCGGCCGGGCTGGTGGTGCACCCGGGCGCCGGCAATCCGGACGGCACCCTGGTCAACGCCTTGCTGTTCCGCGACCCGGCGTTGGCGGCGGTGCCGCGCGCCGGCGTGGTGCACCGGCTGGACAAGGACACCAGCGGCGTGATGGTGGTGGCGCGCACCGTGCAGGCGCAGACCGCGCTGGTGGAACAGCTGTCCGCACGCGATGTGCATCGCCAGTACCTGGCGGTGGTGGTGGGCGCGCTGGTCTCCGGTGGCACCGCCAATGCGCCGATCGACCGCCATCCGCGCGATCGGCTGAAGATGGCGGTGCGCGACGATGGCCGCGATGCGGTCACCCATTACCGCCTGCGCGAGCGCTTCCGCGCGCACACCGCGCTGGAATGCCGGCTGGAAACCGGGCGCACCCACCAGATCCGTGTGCACATGGCGCATCTGAAATCGCCGATCGTCGGCGACCCGCTGTACGGCGGCGCGCTCAAGCTGCCCAAGGGCGCCAGCGACGAACTGGTGCACGAATTGCGCACCTTCAAGCGCCAGGCGCTGCATGCCGAAACCCTGGAATTCCTGCACCCGGTCAGCGGCGAACCGGTGCGCGCCAGCGCGCCGGTGCCGGCCGACCTGCAGCGGCTGATGACGGCCCTGCGCGAAGACAGCGCACGCGCCGCCGAGCTGGCACGCCGCTGACGTGGCCGCCGCCGCGCCCTTCGTGCTGCCGGCCGACTGGCCGGCGCCGCCGCGCATCCATGCGCTGACCACGCTGCGTTACGGCCTGGGCCAATCGCAGGCGCCGTTCGACACGCTCAACCTCGGCAACCGCAACAATGCCGAGGGCGACGTGCCGGAGCAGGTGGAATGCAACCGGGCGCTGCTGGTCGAGGCGCTGGCACTGCCCGGCAGCCCGCAGTGGCTGCGTCAGGTGCATGGCGTGGAAGTGCTGCGTGTCGACGCGCCCGTGCTCGCGCGCGGCGAACAGCCGCCTGCAGCGGGCACTGTCGCGCCAGGCGCGCAGGAACCGGTCGCCGATGCAGCGGTAACCGCCGTGCCCGGCGTGGTGCTGGCGATCCTCACCGCCGATTGCCTGCCGGTCGTGCTCGCCGCTGCCGATGGCAGCGAAGTGGCCGCCGCGCATGCAGGCTGGCGCGGCCTGGCCGACGGCATGCTGGAGCGCAGCGTGGCGGCGATGCGCACGCCGCCGCAGCAGGTGTTGGCATGGTTGGGGCCGGCAGCGGGGCCGCAGGCCTATGAAATCGGTGAAGACGTGTTCAACGCCTTCGTCGCGCACGATGCGCAGGCGCAACGCGCGTTTGTTGCGACCCGCCCGGGGCATTGGCGGGTGGACTTGTATGCGTTGGCGCGTCAGCGCCTGGAGCATGCCGGTGTGCCGGCCAGCGCCATCCATGGCGGCGGGCTGTGCACCATCTCCGAGCCGCAACGTTTCTTCTCGCATCGTCGCGACCGTCGCAGCGGACGCATGGCCACGCTTGCCTGGATCGCGCCCTGAGCACGCCGTTGTTTGCGCAGGTGTTGGGGCAGGACGCGTTCACGCAGCTGCCTGCGCCGGTGCGCGCGCTGCATTCGGTGCAGCAGCGGCAGACCTTCGCCGGCCGGGCAAGGATTCAACGCGGCACGCATGCGCTGGTCCCGTTACTGGCGCTGCTGAGCCGCTTGCCGCGCAGTGGCGAGGTGGAGGTCGAAGTGGAGTTTCTCACTGACGCGACAGGCGAGCGCTGGCATCGGCGGTTTGGCGGCCTGCCGATGCATTCGCGCCTGTGGCGCGAGGGCACGCGCCTGCGCGAACATCTGGGCGCGGTGCGGTTTGAATTCGCGCTGCGCGCCGACGCGCAGTCGCTGTACTGGCAGGCCACGCGGGTGTGGGCATTGGGCTGGATCCGGTTGCCTGCGCGCTGGTTCGAGCAGGTGCGTTGCCGCGAGCATGCCGACGCCGGGCGTTACGGATTCCTGGTCGACGTGCACTTGCCGCTGGTCGGCCCGTTCATTCGCTACGAGGGCTGGCTTGAATCGCGTTGATCCACCGCTTGTTGACGTGTCTCAGCTGGAGTCGTCTCGGTTGGAGCCTGCTCACTCGAAGCCGTCGCGCGTGGAGCCGCCCGGCCGTAGGAGCGCACCTGGGCGCGATGGGGCATTACCGGGAAAGCCTCATCGCGCCCGGGTGCGCTCCTACGACTGCGCGCTGATTTCTCTGATGGCTTATTGATACGGGGTGTTGCTCGGCCGCGTGTGCTGGATCTGTGGTGGCGGACAGGCACGCCTGCTTTGTGTAGGAGCGCACCTGGGCGCGATGGGCGTTACCGGGAAAGCTTCGTCGCGCCCGGGTGCGCTCCTACGGTGATTCCGTGACGGCGGCTTACGCGACTGCGTTTTTGAAGCTTGCGGGCGCAGCTTTCGGGTTGCCGCTGTGCGCAGGCTGCAGGCGGAAGATCGACACCGCATCGGCCAGTTCCACGGCCTGTTCTTCCAGGCTGCGCGCGGCGGCGGTGGCTTCTTCCACCAGCGCGGCGTTGCGTTGGGTGACTTCGTCCAGTTGCGCGACGGTGCGGTTGACCTGTTCGATGCCGCTGGATTGCTCGGCACTGGCGGCGGTGATCTCGCTCATGATGTCGGTGACGTGTTTGACCGAGCCGACGATCTCGCGCATGGTCGCGCCGGCGCGGTGCACCAGGCCCGAGCCCAGTTCGACCTTGTCGGTGGAATCGGCGATCAGCGTCTTGATCTCCTTGGCCGCATCGGCCGAGCGCCGCGCCAGCGCGCGCACTTCCGAGGCGACCACCGCAAAGCCGCGGCCCTGTTCGCCGGCGCGTGCGGCTTCCACCGCGGCGTTGAGCGCCAGGATATTGGTCTGGAAGGCGATGCCGTCGATGACGCCGATGATCTCGCCGATCTTGCGCGAGGCAGTGCTGATCTGGCCCATGGTGGACACCACATCGTCCATCACCTGGCCGCCGTTCTGCGCGACTTCGCCGGTGCCCACCACCAGCCGGTTGGCCTGCAGCGCGCTGTCGGCGTTCTGCTTCACGGTGGAGGTGAGTTCTTCCATGGAGCTGGCGGTTTCTTCCAGATTGGCGGCCTGTTGCTCGGTGCGCTCGGACAGGTCGGTGTTGCCGGCGGCGATTTCCACTGCCGCGCGGCGGATCGTGTCCGATGCGATCTGGATGCCGCCGATGATCTCGGTCAGCCGTGTCACGGTCTGGTTGGTGTCGTCGCGCAGGCGCGCAAAGATGCCGTGCGCATCGCCATCCACGCGCTGGGTGAGGTCGCCTTCGGCCAGTGCGCCGATCACCCGCGCCAATGCGGCCAGGTGGGTTTCCACCGAGTCGTAGATGCGGTTGATACCTTGCGCCAGCGACAGCAGCACGCCGTCCATGCCGTCGATCTGCATGCGCCGGCTGAAATCGCCGGCCGCGGCGGCATCGATGATCTGGATCAGCGCCTGCTCGGCGTTGACCTGCGCGGTGACGTCCATCCACTGCGCGATGGTGCCCAGCTTGGTGCCGTCGGCGGCGATGATCGGGCTGTAGACGAAGTCGATCTGGCGGCCGAAGAACGGCGCACGCACCGCCTTGGAGGCGGTCAGCGCGCGCATGCGGTCGATCGCGGCCTGGCTGTCGGGATAGATGTCGCCGATGCTGCCGCCGACGAAGCCTTCTGCATGGAAACTGGGACGGAAGCTCTGCACATCCGGCTCGATCAGCTTGAGCATCGCCAGCAGTTTGCGGTTGGCGAACAGTACCTGGCCGTCGTCGTCGGCGATGCGGATCATGGTGTCCAGATCGTCCAGCGCCTTGATCACGAACTGGCCGTGGCGCAGGCCCTGTTCCATCACATCGATGCGGATGGCCAGCTTGTCCTGGGTCGCCTGCAGGGCGTGCAGCAACGGCGCGAGTTCGCCGGAGGCGTTGCGCAGATCCAGGCGCTGGAAGCGCCCGTCACCGATGGCCGTCACCGTGCCGATCGCCTGTTGCAGTTGCGCCAGACCGCGACGGCGCGTCCACCACCACAGCCCGGCACTTGCCGCGCCCAGCACCAGCAGCGCCGGTAGCAAGCGGCCCAGCCCGGCCCAGATGCTGCCGGGCAGCAGCGTGGCAGCGTAGAGCGTCAGCGAGGCCAGCAACCCGATCTGTGCAGCGGCAGGCAGCCATGCGGCCGTGCTGGCACGCGCAAGGTTCCGGCCGGAAGGCGGGCGGGAGACGGCGGTGGCATCGGGTGAGGGCGACATAGGCTGAGTCCAACTGAGTGATTCGGAGTGGGGAGCGGCGTCCTGCGCTGCATGGGCTGCTATGGGGTATCGGCGGCCGAGCCCGAATCATGACGGCGTGAAATCACCGTTCGTCGGAATCTGCCGACCAGACCCCCGAAAACACCGATGTAGTTGATTTGGAAGCGGTTTCAGTGCCGCCTGATATGCTGCAGAACCGTAATTTGCAGCCGGATACCGGTCTCGCAATTGTAAATTCCACGTGAAATATCAGCTGGCTCCGTAAACACTTCGTAGACCGCGACGCCACGGAGTCCGATCGCATGCACGCAATCAAGACTGGCCAGTGGCGCCATCGGTGCAACGCCACGAACACGCATCGAGGCGCGGGGACTCGGGAATGGGGATTGGGGAATCGAGCGCGCCATCAATCCAGCCCAGCCCTGAAAGACGACAGAAAAGCGCTTTTTTCCATTCCCGATTCCCGAATCCCGAATCCCAAAAAAAAACCGGCCATCTCACGATGACCGGTCTATCGATACCTAACTAGCTGACGCTACACCGGCTTACTTCGCCGGCTTGGCGCCCGCGTCGTCGGGCAGCGCCCAGGCGATCACGCTGTCGCCCGACTTGGTTTCCATGCGGTCGTGCCCACCCACGGCGGCCACGATGTACTGCTTGCCGTCGATGGTGTAGCTCAGCGGAGCGGCCTGCGGGCCGGCCGGCACGCGGGTCTCCCAGACCTGCTTGCCGGTGCGGGTGTCGAAGCCGCGCATGAAGTCGTCCAGGGTCGCGCCGATGAAGGTCACGCCGCCGGCGGTGGCCAGCGAGCCGCTGTTGTTGGGCGTGCCGATCTCGAACTTGGTCTTGGACGGGATGCCCATCGGGCCCTGGTCGTAACCGGTGCCCAGCGGACGCCGCCAGATCACCTGCTGGGTGCGCAGGTCCACGCCGGAGATGTAGCCCCACGGCGGTGCCACGCACGGCGTGTTGAGCGGCGACATCCACGGCTCCTTGCGGGCGCCGTAGGCCAGGCCCTTCTGCGCCATGTAGCCGGGCGTCTTGCTCTTGCCGTCGAACACCGACACCACGCCCAGTTCATTCATCTTTTCGCGGGTGTAGACCTGCAGGGTGTAGGGCAGGCGATTGCTGTTCATCACCATGATGCCGCGCTGCAGATCGACCGAGACGCCGCCCCAGTTGATGCCGCCGTGGTTGCCGGTGAAGGCCAGCGAGCCTTGCAGGGTCGGCGGGGTGAACATGCCTTCGTAGCGCAGCTGCTTGAACTGGATGCGGCAGGCCAGCTGGTCGAACGGGGTCATGCCCCAGGCATCGGATTCGACGATGGTCTCGTACTCGCGGCTCGGTGCGCCCACGGTATTGGGCATGCCCGGCGAGATCGGCTGCGTGGCCGCGGTCCAGTCGCCGTGATCGGTGCCCTGCGGCACGGCGATCTGCTTGACCGGCATGAGCGGCGCACCGGTGGCACGATCCAGCACGAATACCTGGCCGGACTTGGTGGCCTGGATCACCGCAGGACGGGTAGCGCCGCCGGCGACCGGCCAGTCGACCAGGTTCGGTTGCGGGCCGATGTCGTAATCCCACAGGTCGTGGTTGACGGTGCGGAAGTGCCAGCGCTCCTTGCCGGTGGCCGCATCCACCGCAACCAGCGCCGCGGTGTATTCCTCATCCTGCGGGGTGCGGCCCTTGCCGAAGAAATCGCCCGAGGCGTTGCCGGTCGGCAGATAGACCAGGCCCAGCTCGTCGTCGGCGGACATCAGCGACCACACGTTCGGGGTCGAACGGGTATAGGTCTGCCCGGCCGGCGGCTCGGTGGTGATCGTCGGGTTGCCCAGGTCCCAGGCCCAGCGCAGCTGGCCAGTGAGCGCATCGAAGCCGCGCACCACGCCGGACGGCGCATCGCCTTCCTGGCCGTCGCGGACCTGGCCGGTGGGCTGGATCACCACGCCGCGCATCACCACCGGTGGCGAGGTCGGGCCGACGAAGCCCGGCTTGGTGTTGCCGGTGCCGGCATTGAGATCGACGAAGCCGTTGGTGCCGAAGCTGGTGCACAGCTTGCCGGTCTGCGCGTCCAGCGCGCCGAGGCGGCCGTCGACCATCGGCCAGAAGATCCGCGTCGGGCACTCGGCGGTGCCTTGCGGCGCCTGGTAGTACGACACGCCACGGCAGGTGGTGGCGGCAACGCCGGCCATCGCCTTCGGGTTGGTCTGCGGGTCGAAGCGCCAGCGCTCCTTGCCGTTGGCCGCTTCCACCGCGATCACCTTCTGGGTCGGGGTGCAGATGTAGAGCAGCTCGCCGACCTTGAGCGGGGTGTTCTGGAAGGCGTAGCCCAGCTTGGAACCGGCCGGCTTCAGATCGCCGGTATGGAATTCCCAGGCGACCTTCAGATTCTTGGCGTTCTCCGGGGTGATCTGCGCACCGGGGGTGTAATGGTTGGACAGGTTGGAGCCGGCGTACGAGGTCCAGTTGCTGGCATCGTGATTGGCCGCGACGTTGCCGTCCGGGCTGGGCACATTGTTGCGGCTGAACGGCGTTGCGTTCTCGGCCGGCAGCTTGGAGGCATCGGCCAGTTCGACATTGCGCGGCACCAGCAACGGCCACAGGATCAGCGTCGCGCCCAGGATCGGCAGCACGCCGGTCACCAGCACATAGCCCAGACCCGACAACGGCTGCATGCGGCGACGGGCCACGCCCCAGAACGGCAGCAGCACCAGACCCAGCACCGACATCCATGCCAGGCGCGGGACCAGACCCCAGCCATCCAGGCCCACTTCCCACAGCGCCCAGGCGATGGTGGCTGCCAGCGTGGCACCAAACAGCCACAGGCCGGCACGCCTGCCCATTGCCAGCAACACGCCGGCCAGGAACAGGCCGATGCCCGCCAGCAGGTAATACCAGGAACCACCGACGGCGACCAGGCGGCCGCCCTCGTAGGCAAGCACCGCACCAAGCACGGCGATCACCACGGCATAGACCACCAGCAACCAGGTGCCTAGTCCACGTTTTGAGGATTGATCAGTCATTTTGAGATGTCAGGAAGGACCCAGGCACCGGCAGGCGGTGGCGAGTCGTGGAGGGAGAAAGATCACGGGCTGGCAAAGGGCGGCCCCGATCTAACAAAAACGTCCTACATCGAGAACGCCCGGATATGAACGCGCAGCCCCTCCCAGGGTCCTCAGCGCTACTCATCCGAATATTTTAGACCGCAACGACGCTCGTGTCCGTGACGGAATGAGAACCAGCGTTCCAGGCTGTGCATCTGGGGCGCTGGAATTGCTCAAATCCGACGTGCACACGTACCCTCATCCGCCCTTCGGGCACCTTCTCCCGGGGGGAGAAGGGATGCGCCGCCAGTGCGCGACGCATCTGTGTGCTAGTGGCGTGTGTGCGCTGGCAGCGTGATGCTTGTGACTCGCGAAAACCGGATTCAAATATCGGCCAGCGCCTGCAGATACCGCTGGCGCCAGTGGTTGATGTTGTTCTTGCGCAGATGATCCATCATCGCCCGCCAGCGCTCGATGCGGGTTGCCAACGGCATGCTTGCCGCGGTGGCGATCGCATCGGCCACGCCGTCGAGGTCGTGCGGATTGACCAGCAGCGCCTCCTTCATTTCGTCGGCTGCACCGGCCAGCAACGACAGCACCAAGACGCCCGGATTTTGCGGATCCTGCGCAGCCACAAATTCCTTGGCGACCAGATTCATGCCATCGCGCAGCGGCGTGACCAGGCCGACCGAGGCGGCGCGATAGAAACCGGTCAAGGTCGCATGGCTGAAATTCTGATTGACGTAGCGCAGCGGCGTCCAATCCGGCTCGGCATGCCCGCCGTTGATATGGCCTGCGATCTGCTCCAGTTGCCCGCGCAAGCGGCGATATTCGTTGACATCGCCGCGCGACACCGGCGCGATCTGCAGGTAGGTCAGGCTGCCGGATTGCTCCGGATAGCGCTCCAGATAGCGCTCGAACCCCTGGAAGCGTTCCGGCAGGCCCTTGGAATAATCCAGCCGGTCCACGCCGATCGCCAGTTGCCGGCCGCGCAGGCTTTCGCGCAGGTCGCGCACGGCCTGCTTGCCGACCGAGGCCTTGGCCTGGTTGGCGATCAGGTCGGTATCGATCCCGATCGGGAACGCCGCGGCACTGAAGCGACGCCCGCCGGGGCCTTCGACGATGTCGCCTTCGAGAATGCGGCCACCGCCGAACAGGCGCACATAGGCCTTGAAGCGTTCTGCATCGCGCTGGGTCTGGAAGCCGACCAGGTCGTACGCGTAGAACGTACTGAACAAGCGCGCGTGATCCGGCATCGCCTGCATCAGGTCGGCCGAGGGCATCGGCACGTGCAGGAAGAAGCCCATCTTGCAGCCCACACCCAGCTCGCGCAGCATCGCGCCCAGCGGAATCATGTGGTAATCGTGGATCCACAGCGTGTCGCTGTCCTTCAACAACGGCGCCAGCTTTTCTGCGAACAGCCGGTTGACGCGCATATAGCCTTCGCGGGTGGCGCGGTCGTAATCGACCAGGTCCAGGCGGAAGTGCAGCAGCGGCCACAGCGTGCGATTGGCGAACCCGTTGTAGTACGAATCGATGTCGCGCTTGTTGAGGTCCATGGTGACGAACTTGATGTCGCCCTCGGTCTGTTCGTGCATGCCGCCGCTGTCGCCGCGGACGGTCTTGCCGCTCCAGCCGAACCACACACCGCCGCGCTCCTTGAGCGCAGCCAACAGACCAACCGCCAGCCCGCCGGCGCGGTTTTCGCCGGGCACTGCAACGCGGTTGGATACCACCACCAAACGACTCATGACGCCTCCTGCCAGCTCCGCGACAAGCGCATCGCTGCGATGATCAAGCCCACATGCGAATAGGTCTGGGGGAAATTCCCCCAGGCTTCGCCGTCTTCAAACGATAGGTCCTCCGACAGCAAGCCGAGGTGATTGCGGCGCGAGAGGATGCGCTCGAACAATTCACGCGCCTCCTCCTTGCGGCCGATCGCGGCCAGCGCGTCGATGTACCAGAACGTGCAGATGGTGAAGCTGGTTTCCGGCTCACCGAAGTCATCCGGTGCGATGTAGCGATACAGCGCATCGCCATGCTTGAGCACGCGGCCGACCGCTTCGACCGTGCGCACGAAGCGGATGTCGTCGTTGGCGACGATGCCGATATCGGCCAGCAGCAACAGCGATGCGTCCAGGCGATGACCGCCCAGCGTATCGGTGAAATGGCCGCGCTCTTCGCTCCAGGCCTCGCCCAGCACGCGTTCGCGTATGGTGTCGGCGCGCTCGCGCCAGTACACGCTGCGCTCGGGCAGCACCAGCCGGTCGGCGATCTTGGAGAGGCGATCGCAGGCGGCCCAGCACATCGCAGCGGTATAGGTATGCACTTCGGCGCGGCCGCGGAATTCCCACAGACCGGCATCGGGCACGTTGTGCAACGCGAAGGCGCGCTCGCCCAGCGGCTCCAGGCGGCGGAAGGTGTCCGCATCGCCCTGATCCTTCAGGCGCAGATCGAAGAACAGCTGGGTGGAGGCCAGCACCACGCTGCCGTAGACATCGTGCTGCTGCTGGATCCAGGCCAGGTTGCCGCGGCGTACCGGGCCCATGCCGCGGTAGCCGTCCATCGTTTCGACTTCGTGCTCTTCCAGCTGCGATTCGAAGCCGATGCCGTACAGCGGCTGCAGGGTGCCGTCGGCGGTGGCGATGTTGAAGATGTAGCCGATGAACTGCTCCATCGTGCGCGTGGCGCCCAATCGATTCAGCGCACGCACCACGAACGCGGCATCGCGCAGCCAGCAATAGCGGTAATCCCAGTTGCGCGGGGTGTTGGGCGCCTCCGGGATCGAGGTGGTCATCGCCGCGATGATGGCGCCGCTGTCTTCGTACTGGCACAGCTTGAGCGTGATCGCGCTGCGGATCACCGCTTCCTGCCAGTCGAGCGGAATCGACAGATAGCGCACCCATTCGCGCCAGTATTCCTCGGTGCGTTCCTGCGCTTCCTGCACGTAGCCGGTGAGCGAGCGGGTCAGCGATTCGTCCACCCCCAGCACCAGGTTGACCGGGTGGCTGAGTACGAACGGCAGGCCGTCGCGCACGAAGCGCACCGGCACATCGGTAGTCAGGCGCAGGGTGAATTCGGGCAGCACCCAGCGGATGTGATTGCTGCCCCAGGTGGTTTCCGGGCTGCGGCCACCCCAGTCGGCCAGCGGGCGGGCGCGCACGATGATGCGCGGGTTGCCGGCGAGCGGGCGGATCTGCCGGATGATGCTGACGGGCCGGTAGAAACGCCCGTTATTGCGCCAACGCGGCGCGAAGTCGATGACTTCCACTTCGCCGCCGTGGTGGTCGCGCAACACGGTGCGCAACACGGCGGTATTGGGCAGGTAGTGCTGCTCGCTGCTGGCGAAATCTTCCAGCTCCACGGCGAAGTCGCCGCCTTCGCCCTTGGGCGAGAGCAGCGAACAGAATGCCGGGTCGCCGTCGAAGGCCGGCAGGCAACTCCACACCACACGTGCCTGCCGATCGACCAACGCTCCAAAGCTGCAGTTGCCGATGACGCCCAGATCCAGGTTTGGCTCGGTCATGGAGTGCGAACGATCCTTTTGAAGGGAAGTAGAGAAGGCGCGCTGTGCTCAGGCCTGGCGCGCGTTGCGTTGCAGCCACGCATGTACGTCGGCAGTGCCATCGACGCGAAAGCGCGCGCTGGTCTGGGCGCGATCGCCCACCAGTACGCTCCAGCCGCCGAGGCGATTGGCCGCTTCGAAGCCGAATTCGTCGGTGAGGTCGTCGCCGACGAACACCGGCGTGCGGCCGGCGAATGCGCCGTGCTGCATCAGCTGTTCGACCGCCAGGCCCTTGTTGCTGCCTTCGGGCACGAATTCGACCACATGGTCGCCCGGTTGCAGGCGATAGCCGGAAAGCTGGGCGATTTCCTGCTGCGCGAAAGCGAGTACGTCAGGGCCGGCAAGCGGTTGCGCGCGCCAATGCAGCGCGACGCTGACGCCCTTGTCTTCGACCAGTACACCGGGATGACGGTGCGTGAGTGCGGCGGCGCGTTGGTGCAGGCCATGCAGCCACTCGGAGGTGTCCTGCGGCATCGCCGCGCGTGCAGCGATATCGCTGCGAAGTTCGTGTCCGTGCAGGCCGGCGGCCGGGAGCAGCAGCGGCGCGAACAAGGCGTCCAGTTGCGACAGCGGTCGTCCGCTGACCAGTGCCACTGCGCCATGCAGGCGGTCACTTAACTGGCCGATGGCCGCGCGTACCTCGGGCAGGAGCCGCACAGCCTCGGGGCTGTCGGCAAAGTCGATGAGGGTACCGTCCACGTCCAGAAACAATGCGCAGGCATCGTCCAGCAATGGCGGCGACGGAAGGGGGGAGTGCACGTCTGCCATCGCGCTAGTGTGCGCAAGGCGATGTGATATTCAGGTTATGCAACGGCGGCTGCCATCCCTTCTCCCATCGGGAGAAGGTGCCCCGACGGGGCGGATGAGGGTACGGGCGAAGCCTCGTGCGGTTGGAGTAACGCAGGGCTTCGCCCCGTACCCTCACCCCAACCCCTCTCCCGCGGGAGAGGGGCTAGAGCACGCTCCCGAGGGGAAAGGGGGGGGGGCAGCTTGCGCTGTTGCTCAGAAGCTATACCGCACCCGCCCATACCAATACGCGCCATTGCTGCCGATCGGCGAGAGCACGTCGTACGGCAGGTTGCCGAAGTAGGCGATGTCGTCGATGGAGCGGTCCGAGTAGTTGTCGAGAATGTTCTGGCCGCCGATCGCCAGCGTCCACTGCGTGCCCAGGTGGTACTCGGCTTCCAGGTCCAGCTGCCATTCCGCGCCATAGGTCTGGCGTGGCACGAAGCCGCCGCCGAAGTCGAACACGCGCGTGGCGCTGCCGTAGCGATTGACGCGGGTCTGCAGGTTCCAGTGTTCGTTGTTCCAGTTGGCGGCCAGCGCGGCGCGCGTGCGTGGTGCGGCATCGGTGAGCGTGTTGCTCTCCTCGACGCCGAACAGCACGTAGTCCGGGTCCAGCGCGAGCAGCTGCGCCGGGGTGCCGATGACGTTCTTCAACTCGGTCTTGGCGTAGCTGTAGGTGCCGGTCAGCAGCAGGTCGCCGCCGAAGGCATACTGGCGCCAGTTGCCGACCAGCTCGGCGCCGCGGGTGCGGGTGTCGGCGGCGTTAAGGAAATAGCTGGCGCTCTGCACGCCGGCAACGGCGAAGTTCTGCTGCACGAAGTCGGTCAGCGTGGTGCCGGTGATGTCTTCGGACAGCGCGATGCGGTCGTCGATATCGATCTGGAAGAAGTCCAGCGACAGGTCGAAGTGGTCGCCCAGCTGGCTGGTGAAGCCCAGGCTGTAATTGAGCGATTTTTCCGGCTTCAGGTCGGTGGCGCCGAGCGCGCGTGCGATCGGGTTGTTGACCGACAGCAGGCGGCCCTGGGTCAGGCGACCGGCGGCGTCATAACCGGTGGAGGTGGCTTCGTAGCCGATCTGGCTGAGCGAGGGCGCACGCACGTTGTTGGAGACCGCGCCGCGCAGCGCGAACGCCGGGGCGAAGGCATAGCGCGCGGCCAGTTTGCCGGTCCACTGGCTGCCGAAATCCTGGTAATGCTCGTAACGGCCGGCCAGGTCGGTGGAGAACTTGTCGCCGAACTGGCTGGACACGTTGGCGTAGGCGCTGGCCACGTTGCGCGACAGGTCGGCCTCGTCCTGTGGGGTCAGGCCGCCGCCAGCCTGCGAGCCGGTGGGGCGATCGGTGAACGGGCCGGCCGCATAGCTGGCCGGGTCGCCGGCATGGGTGCGGTATTGCTCGCGGCGGAATTCGGCACCCGTGCCGAAGGTGTGGGTGGCGCCGGCCGCATCGAACACGCGGGTCAGATCCAGGTTGCCCACAGTCTGCGCAAAGGCGAAATCGCCGGTCTTGAAGCGGGCGGTGCTGCCCGGGCCGAGCGAGGCGTTGAGCGAGTTGCGCAGCCGGTAGGTGAAGTCGTTGCGGCCGTAGTTGACGCTGGCGTCGTAGTCCCAATTGCCGAGCTGCCCACGCGCGCCGGCGACGACCTGCAGATCGCGGTTCTCGCCTTCGGAAATCGGGCGGTAGCCGTTGGGATAGATCTCACGCCAGTTGGCGCTGCCATCCGGGTAACGGAAGTAATTGGCGCCTTCGGTGTCGCGCTGGTTATAGGTACCGAAGGCGTAGAACTCGCCGTTGGCGCTGAAGGGCACCTTGGTGTTGAGCCAGGCGTTCAGGCCCTTGGTGGCGCCGTCGCCGAGCACGTAGTTGCGCTTGCCGGCCAGCGCCAGGTTGGCCGGGGTCTGCTCCTCGAACGACGGAATCTGGTCGAAGCCGGCGCGATTGGTTGCCTCGCGATTCTTCAGCTCCAGGCCGACCTTGAAGAAGCCGCCGTCATCGCCGAGCAGGCTGCCGACCTTGGCGCTGGCGTAGCTGGTCTGGCCATCGGTGACGCGGCGATTGATCGGCTCCACGTCGGTGTTGTAGGCGCCGAAGCTGGCTTCCAGCTCGCCACGCTCGGGGTTGTCGTCCAGGATCACGTTGATGACGCCGGCGATCGCGTCCGAGCCGTACTGCGCGCCGGCACCGTCGCGCAGCACTTCGATGCGCTTGATCGCATTGATCGGGATGGAATTGAAATCCACCGGCGTGGTGCCCTTGCCGATCTTGCTGTCGGTATTGACCAGCGCCGAAGTGTGGCGGCGCTTGCCGTTGACCAGCACCAGCACCTGGTCGGGCGAGAGCCCACGCAACTGCGCGGCGCGGATATGGTCGGCACCGCCGGAGTTGGACTGGCGCGGGAAGTTGAACGAGGGCAGCAGCGCCTGCAGCGCGCTGCCCAGCTCACCGTTGACCACGCCGGCCTTGCGGATGTCCTCGGCGGTGAGCACGTCCACCGGCACGGTCGATTCCAGCACGGTGCGGTCGCTGGCGCGGGTGCCGGTGACGATCACGGTGTCCAGCGTGGTGGCGCCGGGGGCGGCCTGCTGGGCCTGTGCATTGGCGCTCAACGCGGCGGCCACGGCCAGGCCGATGGCCGAAAGGGTGGGGCGGGTCATCTCTCTCTCCTGCGACAGCAACTGCGAACGCGCCGCGCGGTCGGCATCCGGCCGGGCAGGGCGCAAAGGGTTCGGATCGTCCACATTCATCCGGATGGAAAGATATTATCGCGTTGTTCAGGCGCGTGCGAGATGGCACAGTGCGCGCACGCCGGCATCGGCTGATGCCGGCCCTGCATGAGCCCGCCCCCGATCCGTCGTAAAAATACTCGTTGTGGAGAAGTCGATGAAGTTGCTGCCGTCCTGCCTGCTTGCCGCCATGCTGGCGCTGTCCGCCTGCGCCACCACCCCCGGCGGCGCGCCGGGTTCGACCACTGCCAGCCTGCAAGGCGATGCGGCGCGGCCGGCGGCGGCGCGCGGCTGGGTGCGCAGCGAGCTGTACTTCGGCGTGGGCGAGGAAACCGGCCCGGCCGATCGCCCGCAGACCCGCACCATCGACGAAACCCAGTGGCGCGCATTTCTGGACAAGGAAGTGACCCCACGCTTTCCCGACGGCCTGACCGTGTTCGACGCCTACGGCCAGTGGCTGTTCCGCGGCGCCAAGGAGCCGAACCGGCTGGGCACCAAGGTGCTGGTGATCCTGCATGAAGACACCCCGCAGCGGCGCAACGACATCGAGGCGATCCGCCTGGCCTGGAAGCAGGCCACCGGCCACCAGTCGGTGCTGTGGTCGCGGCAGGCGGTGGAGGTGTCGTTCTGAGTGGCGCCGCCTGGAGCGGCCGCCGAACCTGTTGTGCGGCCGCGGCGTGGGCATCGGTACCGGCGAGCGCTGCGCGTGCGGTGCAGTGATGCGCCGCATTCGTGTCTTTCCAACGGGCAGTGCCGTGCCGGGTGACCTGGCGACCCTGGCGACCCTTCGGCTTGGCTATCTGCGGCGGTTGCGTGTGGGCGCGGCCCGCGTGCTGTTGTCGACTGCGCTCACCGGCCTGTCGTTTGCGGCCGTGGCGCGCGATACCAGCGTGCAGGTGACGATCGACGCGCACACGCATGCGGCCGCCACGTTGGTCGGCGAACGCCTGCATGTGGTGTTCACCCCGGGCGGCAAGGAGCAATGGATCGACGCGAACATGGATCAGGGCGGAGGCGGCACCGGCGTGGACAGCGACGACTACAACTTCGACGGACATCCGGATCTTGCGGTGTCGGCGATGCTCGGCCAGGTCAACGAAGCGGTGCTGGTATTTGTGTTCGATCCGGCGCAACGGCGCTTTCGTGCACTGACCGCGCCCACGCGCCCGGCAGTGCAATGCGAAGGCTTCTTTAATCTGACGCCAGACACGCAGCAGCGCAGCCTGACCAGCTCCTGCCGCAGCGGGCCGATGTGGTACGCCGACGTGTATCGCTACGCCGCCGATGGGCGGCTGTATGTGGCCACGACGCAGCAGCCGATCGCCTCGCCGGACATCCAGACCTTGCTGGATCCGGGCAGCGACGATGGCATGCCGCTGTCGGTATGGCCGCGCTACGACGCGCGTGGCGTGCGGGTGTCCAGCGCAATCGGCACCACGCTGGACGCGCCGATGCCGGTGCAACTGCGCGTGCAAGTTGCGCGTCTGCCGCTATACGCCACCCCTACGACGACCAGCACCAGGCGCTATCTGGTACAGGGCGATCGGGCCGACGCGCTGGATGTCAGCGCCGACGCCACGCGGGTGCAGGTGCGCTATCGCAGCGCCAAGCGCGGCGACAGCATCGGCTGGATCGAGGTTGCTGCGGCGATGAAGTAGGGCCGTTGCTACCACGTAGCCGCCTGGCATGGAACAGACCGGCGCAATCGCGGCGACACGCTCTGATCCACCGCGCCGCTGTCGCACGTGCGGAGCAGCGGCTACCATCGGGCGATCCCCACGCTTCCTGGCTCCCATGTCGGCCCCTTCCTCGCGTATTGCGGCATCGCCGCGCTGGTTCGTCGCCGGCGACCTCAATGGCTTCTTCGGCCTGGTCGTCGACAATCTCTCCATCCTCGGTTTCATCGCGATGGCATTGGTCGGAATGTTCCAGTTCCCGGCCGAGGTGGTGTTCGGGCGCATGTTTCCCGGCACCGCGTTCGGCGTGCTGGTGGGCAACCTGCTCTACACCTTGATGGCGCGGCGGCTGGCCGCACGCACCGGGCGCGACGACGTCACCGCGATGCCGCTCGGCCTGGATGCGCCGACCAGCATCGGCATGGCGCTGTTGGTGCTGGGCCCGGCGTTCGTCGGCTTCAAGGCACAGGGACTGGACCCGCAGGCGGCTGCCATCGCCACCTGGAAACTCGGCATGGCCGCGTTGGTGGTGATGGGCCTGCTCAAGCTGGTGCTGTCGTTCGTCGGCGAGGCGGTCACGCGCGCGCTGCCGCGCGCGGCCTTGCTGGGTTCCATCGCCGGCATCGCGCTGGTGTTAATGGGCTTGCTGCCGCTGCTGGAAACCCTGCGTTCGCCGGTGGCCGGCTTCGTCACCCTGGGCCTGCTGCTGTACGTGCTGCTGGCCAAGGGCCGGTTGCCGACCAAGTTGCCCGGCGTGCTGGTGGCTTTCGTGATCGGCACTGCGTTGTATTACGGCCTGGGACTGGCCGGCCTGGGCGCACCGGGCTTCGCGGTGCCGGAATGGACGCCGCCGCAGATCGTGTTGCCGCTGCCGAACCTGGGCTTCATCGACGGCCTGCCCGCCACGCTGGCGTACTTGCCGCTGCTGCTGCCGTTTGGCCTGTTGATGGTGGTGGGCGGCATCAATGTCAGCGAGAGCGCACGCGCCGCGGGCGATGACTATCGCACCCGCGACATCCTGCTGGTGGAAGCCCTGGCGACGCTGGTCGCAGGCGTGTGCGGCGGGGTGGCGCAGACCACGCCCTACATCGGCCAGCCGGCCTACAAGCACATGGGTGCGCGCTCCGGTTACACGCTGCTGACCGGACTGTTCGTCGGCATCGGCGGCATGCTGGGTGTGATCTCCGGGTTGGTGCAATGGCTGCCGCTGGCGGTGCTGGCGCCGATCATCGTGTACGTGTCGATCGACATCACCACGCAGGCGTTCCAGGCCACGCCCAGGCAGCACGCCGGTGCGATGGTGCTGGGCTTTCTGCCATCGGTGGCGTACCTGCTGACCATCAAGGCACCGGGCTGGATTCCGCCGGATCAACTGATCGCACTGACCACCAAGCTCGATGGGCATGGCCTGCCGGAGCTGGCGGTGATCTTCGCGTTGGGCAATGGTTTCATCATCACCGCGATGCTGTGGATCGCCGCCGTGGCGGCGATGATCGATGGCCGCCTGCGCCGTGGCGCGGTGTTCCTGCTGGTGGCCGCGGGGCTGACGCTGTTCGGCCTGATCCATTCGGTGGACCCGCGCGGCGGCATCTATCTGCCATGGTCGCTGCACGGCCTGGCGCGCGTGATCAGCTGGCAGTTCGTGGGTGCCTATGTCGCGCTGGCGGTGACCCTGCTGCTGCTCTCGCTGCTGCCCGCACGCAAGGAGGCAGTGCAATGACATCCTGCTCCAGCGTGTTGCGGGTGGTCATCGGTGGCGCGCTGCTGCTTGGCGCCGGCAGTGCCTGGGCGGCCTCGTTCGATTGCAAGCAGGCCAGCACGGCGGTCGAAAAACGGCTGTGCGCGGTGCCGGCGCTGGGTAGTCTGGACGATCAGCTGGACGAGTCCTATCGGGCGCTGCTGGAAAGCACGCCGCGTGGCGCGGTCGCAGGCGTGCGTGATCAGCAACGCGCCTGGCTGCGGCAGCGCAATGCCTGCGCGCAGGACGCCAAGCTGGATGACTGCCTGCAACGCACATTGACGGCCAGGGCCGATGTGCTGGCCAAGGCGCTCGTTGCGCAGCAACAGGCGCTGGATCGCATCATCGCCTTGATTCCCACTGCGCCTGCCGAGGCCGCGCGCCAGTTGCAGGGCTACGACACGCCGCTGGCTTCGGCGTGGCTGGCGTATCTGCATCAATTTGTCCCCGCCGCGGGCGTGGATGCGAAGCTGGCGAGTGCGCGGTTTGAAAGTGCACGCAAGGCGCTGCGCAAGGGCGACGACTTCGCCGCATCCTTGCTCGACGATGTGGAGGGCGTGCCCGCCATGCAGGCGCAGGAACGCGTACTGACATTGCTGCGGATGTGGATCGAACGCGACGACAGCGATCAGCGCCCGTACGTGCATTGCTTCATCTTCGCTGCAGTGGGGGAGCCGGCGTACGATGCGTTCGGCTCGTTGTATGGCTCCAGCCGCGACGGGTTCGCGCCGATCTGCCAGCCGCCGGGCGGTCTGTTTGCATTGGCCAGCTGGAAGCAGCTGGATGCCGGCTTCGACGGGTTGATCGAGGCCCTGAGCAAGGACGCCGGCACCATTCGCTATGCCAGTTACGCCGAGTGGAAAATCATCGCGCTACGGGCGTCGGTGTCGCCATTGCTGTACCTGACACCGGCGTTGCGCAAGCGCTACGGCGAGGATCCGGACAAGGCGATTGCCGCCTGGACCGGGGAAGACAGCGACTGGCCGGCGGCACAGCGCAAGGCCGTGCGCGCGTTGCTGCCGAAGGTGCGCGCCGACACTGCCGCATGGCTGGTGCGCGAGAAGCGCCTGCCTGCGAAACAGGCCGAGCAGGCGGCCGCCGCGATCGTGGCGGCTTGGGTGAACGCGCGGCTGGATTTCGCAAGCTGAGAGCGGCGGAGACAGCCACTCGCGGCCATCGGGCGGGCGGCGTTGTCGTTTGATGCGGCAACGCTGGGCGTTCTGGTTCGAGCATTGGCGATGTGGGTGAGCCAAAGCCAAACCAGAGCTAGAGCTAGATGCGATCTGCGGCCTGGCTGCAGGGCCCTCGCCCGCCCACCATCGCAGGACACGCCGCAAGTACGTCCATGTAGGCTCTTACGCGGCATCCATGCCGCGTAAGGTCCCGCGACGGTGGGCGGGCAAGGACCCGTCGAGATAGTCGGTGTGCACGGTAAGAGCAGTGCCTGGTGCGCGTTGTTCGGAGCGTCGTGCGTCCGAAAATCTTTCCATCACAAGCTGCGAAACAAGTCTTCAAGAAAGCAGCCGACCAACTTCCTGGTGCGGTGTCCTTGCCGGTTGCGGGACCCTTGGCGGCATGAATGCCGCCAAGGAGCCTCCATGGACGGATTCACGGCGTGTCCCGCAAGCGGCGAGGGCACCGCGCACTCGACCAACTCGGCTTTGGAACGTCCAGGTGCTGCTGAAGCTCAAGCGCTCGGTCGCCTTGGAAGGTATTAAGCGGTGCGAATGCGTCGACTGTAGAGCAGACGATGTGTGGCTTGGCTGCAGGGCCCTTGCCCGCCCGCCATCGCAGGACACGCCGCAAGTACGTCCTTGTAGGCTCTTACGCGGCATCCATGCCGCGTAAGGTCCCGCGACGGTGGGCGGGCAAGGACCAGTCGAGATGGTCGGTGTGCATGGTTGCAAGCGGTGCATGGCATGCGCTGGTCGGAGTGGTGTGCGTCGACCAGCGTCTGAGCACGCCACCGCAAGCGGAGCGACAGGTAGGCTTTCAACAAAGCAGTCGACCAACTTCCTGGTGCGGTGTCCTTGCCGGTTGCGGGACCCTTGGCGGCATGAATGCCGCCAAGGAGCCTCCATGGACGGATTCACGGCGTGTCCCGCAAGCGGTGAGGGCATCGCGCCCCTCGATCACTGAGTTGTGACTGCATCGGACTTCGCTGCGCGCGTGATCGGTTCGCAATGAGGAGGTTGGTCACGCGTATGTCGTTGCCAGTTCTAGCGCTGCAGCCAGCGTTTCCTGCCGGAGGCAGGCATCCTCGCGTGCCAATCGCCCTTGTGCGATGCACATGGTCTGCTTGATCGCGTCATCGCCGCACATCGATGGAACCACCGCGATATCTCGTTGTCACACTCTGGATGTTGTCGATGTAAGGAGTTCCACGATGCAATCCAAGTCTTCGCGTTGGCCGTGGCTGCTGGCGGTGCCGGTGGTGGCTGGCGCCGCCTGGTGGCTATTCAGCGGGTCACCCACGGCGCCGGGCGCGTTGCCTGCGCCGATCAGCCAGACCGCCAGCGCCGTGGCAGCGGCGGTGACCCCTGCGCCGCCGGCACCGGCCGGGCCGCGGCATCCGGTGCAGCAGCCCTCGGCCGATGCCGCCGACGCTGCGATTCCTGCGCTGGCACAGAGCGATGCCGCTGCGTGGCAGGCCTTGCTGGGACTGGTGCAGGACGATGGCGCCTTGTCGATCGTGCTGCGCAAGCACCTGATCGAACGCGTGGTGGTGATGATCGACAATCTCACCCAGCCCAGCATCAGCCGTCGCGCCTCGGTGCTGCAGCCGGTGGCGGGCGAATTCGTAGTGTCCGATGCCGGCGGGAGTGTGGTGATCGATCAGGCCAATGCGGCGCGGTATGCGCCTTACGTGGCGGCGTTCACCCAGGCGGATGCGCAGGCGCTGGTGCGCAGTTATGTGCGTTTCTATCCGCTGTTCCAGCAGGCCTATGCCGATCTTGGTGCGCCGGACCGCTACTTCAACGACCGCGTGATCGACGTGATCGATCATCTATTGCGCACGCCCGACCCGGTACAGCCGATCAAGGTGCAGCGCGACGAGCGTGGCCGTTATCGTTTTGTCGATCCCGCGTTGGAGTCGCTGTCGGTCGGTCAAAAAGCGCTGCTGCGGTTGGGGCCTGCGCAAGCGGCTGCAGTGAAGGCGCAGTTGCAGCGGATCCGGACGGCGTTGCTGCAGGGACGCTGACGCGGCGTGTGATGATGTGAGGAGAAGGCCGCCCGAATGCGGCCTTGCATGCATGGATGCAGCGTCGTGCGCCAGCCCAGCATGGCAACAACGCAACTTCGGCGGCACGCGATGCCTCACGCGCCGCCTTCGCTTACGCCGCATCCAGCTCCGGATAGTGGCGGAAGATGCCATTGGTATTGAACGCCACGCGTCGTTCGGAGGCCAGATAGGCCGCGATGCGGGGGCGGGCGGCCACGCGCTGCTGCAAGGCCTTCAGGCCGGGAAGATCGGCTGACAGCGTCTTCATGCGCTTGGGGAACATGTATTCCAGCCCGTTGATCAGCTGAAACAACGACAGATCCACATAGGAATGCGTGCCAAGCACATGCGTGCCGCCGGCCTGTTGCAGCACCTGCTCGAAGTGGCGCAGGAACTTGGGCAGGCGGTTGTCGCGCAGATCCTTGGCGCGCTTGGCTGCCTCGGCTTTCTGGTCTTCGTAATACAGGCCGGTGGCGATCGGATGATGGCTGTCGTGCACCTCGGCCACCAGGTCGGCGATGGTCAGCTGCAACTGCAATGCCTGGATGCGCTGTGCGTCCGGGTCCGGCACCAGCTGCAGTTGCGGTCCGATGACATGCAGGATCGCCGCAACCTGCGCAACCACCGTGTCGCCGGCCTTGAGGAAGGGCGGCGCGAACGGCTGCGCGCCGGCCTGGTGGCCTTCCAGAAAGGCATTCATCACCTCATCGCCTTCGACACGCGCCACGTCGGTGTAGTCGGCGCCGGCGTCTTCCAGTGCGAGCCGGACGAATTCGCCGCGGCCCTGCAGGCCGGTCCAGTAGTAGAGCTGATAGTGCATGCGCTGCTCCGCGATCGATGGCGCTACAGCGTAGAAACCGCGTGGCTAGGCGGGCGTGATCGAAGCGTCAGCCGGCTGTGACCCGATATCGTCGTGCGGTTGCGCCAGCAACCAGGCCAGCTTGCGCGCGCGCGGTTGCTGCTTGAGCTGCCACTCTGCGCGCGAGGCGGTGGCGCGGTCCGCATACGGATGGCTGGCAAGCAGTTCCAGCGGCGGGTTTGCACGGGTATAGCGCGCGCCGGTCCCGCGCTGATGCGCCTGGAAGCGCCGTTCCAGATCGTTGGTGATGCCAGCGTAATAGCTGCCGTTGCGACATAGCAGCAGATAGAGGTGCCAGGGCTTGGGTGCATCCATGGGCCCATTATCGCCATTGGCCTGGTGTCGTGTGCAGCGATGGTCTTGGCGAGCGCTGGGCAGGGACGGTCGACACGCGGCGGCGCGTGAGTGAATAACCACCTAAACATTGGTTATTTGACGCTCGCGGCCGCTGCAAACAGCATGCGCTACTGCGTTGCAGCGCCGTGTCGGCCTGCGCTGCGGCCGGGTCGCCGTGCATGCATGGCGACCGCCAATTCGCAAGAAATCTCCCCACGCTGCTGCACGACAGCCGACGCCACGAAAGGACGTACATGCCTGCGCGACACCGGACCTCTGCAAGGATCCTCGCTGCTTCGAGATGGTTGGTCAGGCCGCAGGTGCTGGCGTGGAGTCTGGCGTGGGCATGTGCGCCGGTGCTGGCCGATGAAGTGGGCGAGGCTGCTGCGACGCCGGAGCACGCCGCGCAGACCCTGGGCGCGGTCACGGTGACCGCCACGCGCCGCGAAACCACCTTGCAGCAGGCGCCGGTGGCGGTGTCGGTGGTGCAGGGCGAGACGCTGGAGCGCGAAAACCGCAACAGCGTGGCCGACCTGCCGGCGCTGGTGCCCAGCCTGAGCTTTCGCAACGGTGCCTCCAACAAGGACACCTCGTTGTTCCTGCGTGGCGTGGGCACCATTTCCACCTCGCCAGGGGTCGAGCCCAGTGTGGCGACGGTGATCGACGGCGTGGTGCTGGGGCGTCCGGGCCAGGCCACGCTGGACCTGCTCGATGTCGAGCGCATCGAGGTCCTGCGGGGGCCGCAGGGCACCTTGTTCGGCAAGAATGCCTCGGCCGGCGTGCTCAATATCGTCAGCAAGCCGGCGCCGGAGCTGTTCGGTGGCTATGTGGATTACTCGCACTTCGGTGGCGGCGACGAAGACCGCGTGCGTGCCAGCGTCGGCGGCACGCTGGTGCCGGAGCTGCTCAAGGCCAGCGTGTCGGCGTTGTGGGCCGACTACGGCGGCAACGTGCGCAACGTGGCCGACGGCCAGACCGTCAACGGCTACCGGCGCGCCGGCGCGCGCTTGCGGCTGGACCTGAGCCCGAACCCTGGCTTGAACGCGACGTTGCTCGCCGACTACCTGCAATCGCACAGCGACGCGCCCAGCGGTGTGGTGGTGGACAGCACGCGTACCGACTTCGCCGCGGCGCTGGCACCGGCCATCGCCAGGGACGACAACCGCCAGATCAACAGCGATTACCGCACGTATCTGGACGACATCAACAAGGGCGCCTCGCTGCAGCTGGACCAGCAACTCGGCGATGCGCTGCTGACCTCGATCAGCGCGTGGCGGCAGTGGGACAACACCCAGTTCCAGGATGGCGATCGCACCGCGCAACGCAGCGCGGCGTTTCCTGCCTCGCACGACCGTGGCGACCTGGGCTACACGCAATATTCGCAGGAAGTGCGCATCCAGACCCCGCGCGACCGTGCGGTGGAAGCAGTCGCCGGGCTGTATTACCTGCATGCGCGCAATGACGAAACCTACCGCCGCACGGTGACGACGCCCACCGCCAGCAGCGTGGGCGTGGCCGATTACGCCACCCGCGCGGAAACCTATGCCGCCTTCGGCGAGGCCACCTGGCATTGGCGCCCGGATCTGCGTGCGCTGCTGGGCGCGCGCTTCACCCGCGACACGCTCGACTACCGGCATCAGCGCGTGTCCAGCTCGGCAACCGCAGTCACCGGCATCCAGCCGTCCACCGCAAGCAGCGGCAGCACCGCAGAAAACGGCGTGTCCGGCCGCGCCGGCCTGCAATACGACGTCGATGCGCGGACCACCGGTTACATCACCTATTCGCGCGGCTACAAGGGCCCGGCTTACAACGTGTTCTTCAATATGCAGCCGCGCGATACGCCGGCGCTGAAACCGGAGACCTCCAATGCCTGGGAGCTGGGCCTGAAGGCGCGCGCCCTGGACGATCGCCTCAGTGCGAATGTGGCGCTGTTCCATACCGAATACACCAACTACCAGGCCAACTTCTTCGACACCGTGGCCGGGCAGGTGGTGACGCGCCTGATCAACGCCGGGCAGGTGCGCACGCAGGGCCTGGAACTGGATCTGGACTACCGGCCCACCGAGCGGCTCAGCCTGGCCGCCTCGCTGGCCTACACGCAGGCGCGCATCCAGCGGTTTGCCTGCCCCACCGCAGCGGCGGCCAACTGCAATGTCGATGGCCGGCCGTTGCCGTTTTCGCCGGACTGGAAGGGCAATCTGCGTGCTGGTTACCGGGTGCCGTTGCGCGGCAGCCTGGCGCTGGAATTCAACGGCGACGTGAGCTGGCAGGACAGCGTGCAGTACGACCTCAGCCAGACCCCGCAGACCATCCAGGGCCCGTACGCGATCTGGAATGCCAGCATCGCGCTTGCCGACGATGTGCATGGCTGGCGGTTGGCGGTGCTTGGCCGCAATCTCGGCGACCGCTCATACGCCCCGTTGCTGGCCAATGCCACCGGCAACGTGTTCCGGCTGGTGCCGCGCGACGACCAGCGCTATGTCGGGCTGCAACTGCACAAGGATTTTTGACGATGTCCGTGATGTTTGTTGATGCTGATTCGAGTAATGCAGGCGCACCGCACGGTGGGCTGCGATGAGCGCTGCACGACAGCTCTCGCTCGGTGCGTTCCTGATGGCCACCGGCCACCACGTGGCCGCCTGGCGGCACCCGCAGGCCAGTGCCGACCCGCTGGTGTTCGACCATTATCGCGAGATGGTGCGCATCGCCGAAGCCGCCAAGTTCGATGCGGTGTTCGTGGCCGACAGCCTGGCTGCGGCGGGTGGGCCGGTGGCGTCGCGGATGGCGCGCTCCAGCCTGTTCGAACCGCTCACGCTGCTGAGCGCGTTGGCGGTGGTGAGCGAGCGCATCGGCCTGATCGCCACCATGACCACCAGCTACAACGAGCCGTATCACGTGGCGCGCAAGTTCGCCTCGCTGGATCATCTGTCCGGTGGGCGTGCCGGCTGGAATCTGGTCACCTCCGATGCCGCCGACGAAGCATTGAACTTCAACCGCGACGCGCATTACGTGCATGCCGAGCGCTATGCGCGGGCGCGCGAATTCCAGCAGGTGGTCGCGGGGCTGTGGGACAGCTGGGACGACGATGCCTTCATCGCCGACACCGCTGCGGGCGTGCACTACGATCCGGCGCGGCTGCATGTGCTGGATCATCGCGGTGCGCACTTCCAGGTCCGCGGCCCGCTGAACATCGCGCGTGCGCCGCAGGGGCATCCGGTGCTGGTGCAGGCGGGCTCGTCCGAGCCCGGGCGCGCGCTGGCTGCGGAAACCGCCGAGGTGGTGTTCACCGCGCAATCGTCGCTGGCCAAGGCGCGGGCGTTCTATGCCGACATCAAGGGGCGGCTGGAACAGTTCGGGCGCGCGCGCGATGCGTTGAAGGTGATGCCGGGTGTGTTCATCGTGGTCGGGCAGAGCCAGGCCGAGGCGCAGGACAAGTTCGCGCAGTTCCAGGAGCTGGTGGAGCCGGAGGTCGGCATTGCGCTGCTGTCGCGCATGCTGGGCAACTTCGATCTGTCCGGCTATCCGCCCGATGGCCCGTTGCCGGAATTGCCGCTCACCGAAACCGGCCAGCGCAGCCGCCAGCAGTTGTTCACCGAGCTGGCCGGACAGGAGCAACTGAGCATTGCCCAGCTCGGTCGGCGCATCGCCGGCGGACGCGGGCACTACAGCCTGATCGGCACGCCGACACAGATTGCCGACGAGCTGCAGGCCTGGTTCGAAGGCGGGGCCGCGGACGGTTTCAACGTGCTGGTGCCACATCTGCCCGGCGGCCTGGCCGATGTGGCCACGCACGTGGTGCCCGAGCTGCAGCGGCGTGGACTGTTCCGGCGTGAATATGCAGGACGCACCCTGCGCGATCATCTGGGGCTGGCACGCCCCGTCAATCGCTTCAGCGCACGCTGACTCACCGGATACCCTGATGACCTATCTCGCACATCCCGATCGTTACGACCGCATCGCCTACCGCCGTGTCGGCCGCAGCGGCCTTGTCCTGCCTGCGCTGTCGCTGGGCCTGTGGCACAACTTCGGCGACAGCACACCGATCGACACGCAGCGCGCATTGCTGCGGACCGCCTTCGACCTGGGCATCACCCATTTCGATCTGGCCAACAATTACGGCCCGCCGTATGGCAGCGCGGAAATCAACTTCGGCCGCCTGCTGCGTGAAAACTTCAAGCCGTATCGCGATGAATTGATCCTCTCCACCAAGGCCGGCTGGGACATGTGGCCGGGTCCGTACGGGCAGGGCGGCAGTTCGCGCAAATACCTGCTGTCCAGCCTGGATCAGAGCCTGCAGCGGCTGGGCGTGGACTACGTGGACATCTTCTACTCGCACCGCTTCGATGCGGACACGCCGCTGGAAGAGACCGCCGGCGCATTGGCCAGCGCGGTGCAGCAGGGCAAGGCGCTGTATGTGGGCGTGTCGTCGTATTCGGCGGCGCGCACGCGCGAGATCGCCGCGTTGCTGCGCGAGTGGAAGGTGCCGCTGCTGATCCACCAGCCGGCCTACAACCTGTTCAATCGCTGGGCCGAGCACGAGCTGTTCGATGCGACCGACGAGGTCGGCGCCGGGGTGATTGCATTCACGCCACTGGCGCAGGGCCTGTTGACCGGCAAGTACCTCAATGGCGTACCCGGCGACGCGCGCGTGAATCGTCCCGGTGGCGACTCGCTGCGGCCGGAACATCTGTCCGAGGCCAACCTGCAGCGCGCACGTGGGCTGGATGCGATCGCGCAGCGGCGTGGGCAGAGTCTGGCGCAGCTGGCCCTGGCCTGGGTGCTGCGCGACCCGCGGGTGAGCTCGGCACTGCTGGGCGCCAGCCGCCCGGAGCAGTTGATCGAAAACGTCGCGGCCTTGCAGACGCCCGAGTTCAGTGCGGACGAGTTGGCCGAGATCGACCGCTTTGCGGTCGAAGGTGGCGTCAACCTCTGGGAAAAACCGTCCACCGATTGGCAATGAGGAACGCTCCGATGCGCTACCGCTTTTTGATTGCTGCGTTGCTGTTGTCCGGCATCGCGTGGCTGCAACCCGCAGCGGCGGCCGAGCCGGCGCAGTTGCGTATCGGCTATCAGAAAGCGGTGTCCAGCCTGGTGCTGGCCAAGCAGCATCGGTTGCTGGAGCAGCGCTTCCCGCGCACCAGAATCAGCTGGGTCGAGTTTCCAGCCGGCCCGCAGCTGCTGGAAGCCTTGAACGTGGGCAGCATCGACCTGGGCGGTGCGGGTGATATTCCGCCGCTGTTTGCGCAGGCCGCCGGTGCCGATCTGCTGTACGTGGGCTGGGTGCCGCCCACGCCCAAGGCTGAGACGATTCTGGTGCCGGCCAAGAGCACGCTGCGGCGCGTGGCCGACCTCAAGGGCAAGCGGGTGGCCTTCCAGAAGGGTTCCAGCGCGCACAACCTGCTGCTGCGGTTGTTGGCCAAGTCCGGCCTGAGCATGCGCGACATCACGCCGTTGTATCTGTCGCCGGCCAACGCACGTGCGGCATTCGCGGCCGGGCAGGTGGATGCCTGGGCGATCTGGGACCCGTGGTATTCGGCATTGACGCTGGATGGCAGCGCACGCCTGCTCGCCAACGGCGAAGGGCTGGGATTGACCGGCGGGTTCTTTCTGTCCTCGCGGCGTTACGCCACCGCGTGGGGTCCGTTCGTGCAGCAGGTGATGCTGCAGCTCAACCAGGCCGATGGCTTGCTGGAGCGCGACCGCGCCGGCAGCATCAAGGTGCTGGCGCAGGTCAGCGGGCTGTCGCCTGCAGTGGTCGAGCGCACGCTGGCGCATCGCCCGCCGGCCAGCGTGCAACCGCTCAGCGCCGAGGTCATCAAGGCGCAGCAGGCCACTGCCGATCTGTTCTACGCGCAGCGCCTGTTGCCCAAGCGCGTGCTGGTGGCCCCGGCGGTATGGCGGGCGCCCGCGGTTGCCGCGGTGCAAGCGGCAGGCAAGCAGGCGGCGGGCAAGTGATGCGTGGAAGCACGAATACACTCGCAAGCAGGAGCGCATGCGCAGGCCGGAACGCATGCCGAGCATCCGTGAGCGGCCAGGCGCACGTCGTTGTTTCGCTGCATTGCCCAACCAACAAGGCTGCGCGATGAGTCACCGCGCGCAGCGATTAGGCAACGTGCTGGTGCCCTGGCTAGTGCCGCTGGCCTTGCTGGTGGCCTGGCAGGTCGCGGCCTCCGGCGGCTGGCTGCCGCAGCGCATCCTGCCTGCACCGGATGCGGTATTGTGTGCCGCAGTGACGTTGGTGCAAACCGGCGAGTTGTGGCAACACCTGGCAATCAGCAGCTGGCGTGCGGCCGTGGGCCTGGCCATCGGCGGTAGCATCGGGTTTGCGCTGGGCCTGCTCACCGGCGTGTCGCGCGTGGCCGAACGCCTGCTCGACAGCGCCTTGCAGATGCTGCGCAACGTGCCGCATCTGGCGCTGATTCCGCTGGTGATCCTGTGGTTCGGGATCGACGAGGGCGCCAAGCTGTTTCTGGTGGCGCTGGGCACCTTCTTCCCGATCTATCTCAATACCTATCACGGCATCCGCAGCGTGGACCCGGCCTTGATCGAGATGGCGCGCAATTACGGCTTGCGCGGCCCGCAGCTGTTTGTCGATGTGTTGTTGCCCGGTGCGTTGCCGTCGATTCTGGTCGGCTTGCGCTTTGCGTTGGGCCTGATGTGGCTGACCCTGATCGTGGCCGAAACCATTTCCGCCAGTTCCGGCATCGGCTATCTGGCCACCAACGCACGCGAGTTTCTGCAGACCGACATCGTGGTGGTGGCCATCGTGCTGTACGCGCTGCTCGGCAAGCTGGCCGATATGGCCGCACGCGGGCTGGAAGCCTGGTGGCTGGGCTGGCATCCGGCGCAGCAACAGCGAGCGGAGCTGCGCCGATGAGCGGAACAGACGCTGGCCTGCCGCTGACCCTGCGCGGCATCGGCAAGCGTTATGGCGACAGCGAGGTGTTGCGCGGTATCGACCTGGAGATTGCACCCGGCGCCTGCGTGGCGGTGGTCGGGCGCAGCGGCTGCGGCAAGAGCACCTTGCTGCGCGTGATCGCCGGGCTGGAAGCGGCCGATACCGGCACCGTCGACAGCGGTCATGCAGCGCTGGCAGCGCAGCGCAATGCGGTGCGGCTGATGTTCCAGGACGCGCGGTTGTTGCCGTGGAAGCGCGTGATCGACAACGTGGCGCTGGGCCTGGGGCGTGCCGGGCGTGCGCAGGCACGGGCGGCGCTGGACGCGGTAGGGCTGGGTGCACGCGGTGGCGATTGGCCGGCGGCGCTGTCCGGCGGTCAGCGCCAGCGCGTGGCCCTGGCGCGCGCACTGGTACACCGGCCGCGGCTGTTGTTGCTGGACGAACCGCTGGGCGCACTGGATGCGCTGACGCGCATCGAGATGCAGCAGCTGATCGTGCAGTTGTGGCGTCAGTACGGCTTCACCCTGGTGCTGGTGACCCACGATGTGGCCGAGGCGAGTGCGCTGGCCGATCGCATCGTGCTGATCGAGCACGGCCAGGTCGGCCTGGATATGCCAGTGCCGGTGCCGCATCCGCGTGCCCCCGGCGCGCCGGCCCTGGCGGCAATCCAGGCGCAGGTGCTGTCGCGTCTGCTGGGGGCGTCGCATGTGCCGGCGTCAGCGGCTGCGGAGAGTCCTGCCGCGGCGCCTGCGTCGCTGCCGCTGCGGCGGATCGTCTAACGACGTGTCCGTCGGCCCGGGGTGGTCCAGGTCAGTGGGCGAACCCCCACCGCCCAGCCCAGGCGCCACCGCGTGTGAGCCGGTCCTGCAGCCCCGCATCGGCACCTGCGCAGCCGCCAAACCTTGAAACCCCGCACGGCAGCCGCATCTGCACGGTATCGTCGGCGTCGCCGGCCACCAGTTCAGAGGATTATCCCCATGCGGATGGACAAGCTCACCTCGCGGTTCCAGCAGGCGCTGGCCGACGCGCAGTCGCTGGCCGTGGGCCGCGACCACAACATCATCGAGCCGGTGCACGTGCTCGCCGCATTGCTCGACCAGAGTGGCGGCAGCACGCGCCCGCTGCTGTCGCAGGCCGGCGTCAACGTGCCGCTGCTGCGCGAGCGGCTGGGCGAGGCGCTGGACACGCTGCCCAAGGTCTCCGGGCAGGAAGGCAACCTGTCGATCGGCAACGATCTCAACCGCCTGCTCAACCAGACCGACAAGCTCGCCCAGCAACATGGCGACGCCTTCATCGCCAGCGAGTGGTTCGTGCTGGCCGCCGCCGACGATGCCAGCCCGCTGGGCGTGGCCCTGCGCGCGGCCGGTGGCGACAAGAAGAAGATCGAAGCCGCCATCGACAAGCTGCGCGGCGGCGAGACCGTGCAATCGGAAAACGCCGAGGAACAACGCCAGGCGCTGGAAAAATACACCATCGACCTGACCGCACGTGCGGAGAGCGGCAAGCTCGATCCGGTAATCGGCCGCGACGAAGAAATCCGCCGCACCATTCAGGTGTTGCAGCGGCGCACCAAGAACAACCCGGTGCTGATCGGCGAACCCGGCGTGGGCAAGACCGCCATTGTCGAGGGCCTGGCGCAACGCATCATCAATGGCGAAGTGCCCGAAGGCCTGCGCGGCAAGCGCGTGCTGTCGCTGGACATGGGCGCGCTGATCGCCGGCGCCAAGTTCCGCGGCGAGTTCGAAGAACGGCTGAAGGCGGTGCTCAGCGACCTGTCCAAGAACGAAGGCCAGATCATCCTGTTCATCGACGAGCTGCACACCATGGTCGGCGCCGGCAAGGCCGATGGCGCGATGGACGCCGGCAACATGCTCAAGCCGGCGCTGGCGCGCGGCGAGCTGCATTGCATCGGCGCCACCACGCTGGACGAATACCGCAAGTACATCGAAAAGGACGCCGCGCTGGAGCGGCGTTTCCAGAAGGTGTTCGTGGGCGAACCGACGGTGGAAGACACCATCGCGATCCTGCGTGGGCTGAAGGAGCGCTACGCGGTGCATCACGGCGTGGAGATCACCGACCCGGCGATCGTTGCCGCCGCCACCTTGTCCAACCGCTACATCACCGACCGCCAGCTGCCGGACAAGGCGATCGATCTGATGGACGAAGCGGCATCGCGCATCCGCATGGAGATCGACTCCAAGCCGGAAGAACTCGATCGCCTGGAGCGCCGCCTGATCCAGCTCAAGATCCAGCGCGAGATGCTGAAGAAGGAAAAGGACGACGCCTCGCGTCAGCGCCTGGCCGATCTGGAAACCGACATCGACAAGCTCGAGCGCGAGTTCTACGACCTCAACGAGTTGTGGAAGTCGGAAAAGGCCGCGCTGCAGGGCACCACCAAGGTCAAGGAGCAGATCGAGCACGCCAAGCTGGAACTGGAAGCCGCGCAACGGCGCCAGGACTACGCCAAGATGAGCGAGATCCAGTACGGCGTGCTGCCGCAGCTGGAAAAGCAGATGGCGCTGGCCAACGAGGTCGAACATCACGACTTCAAGCTGGTGCAGGACCGCGTGACCGCCGAGGAAATCGCCGAGGTGGTGTCGCGCTGGACCGGTATCCCGGTCAACAAGATGCTTGAGGGCGAACGCGACAAGCTGCTGCGCATGGAAGACGAGCTGCACCAGCGCGTGGTCGGCCAGAACGAGGCGATCAAGGTCGTCTCCGACGCGGTGCGGCGTTCGCGCGCAGGCCTGTCCGATCCCAATCGTCCGAGCGGCTCGTTCCTGTTCCTGGGCCCGACCGGCGTGGGCAAGACCGAGTTGTGCAAGGCGCTGGCGGACTTCCTGTTCGACAGCACCGAGGCGATGATCCGCATCGACATGAGCGAGTTCATGGAGAAGCATTCGGTCTCGCGGTTGATCGGTGCGCCTCCGGGCTATGTGGGCTATGAGGAGGGCGGCTATCTGACCGAGGCGGTGCGGCGGCGTCCGTATTCGCTGATCCTGCTGGACGAGGTGGAAAAGGCGCATGCCGATGTCTTCAACATCCTGCTGCAGGTGCTCGACGACGGCCGCCTGACCGATGGCCAGGGCCGCACGGTGGACTTCCGCAACACCGTCATCGTGATGACCTCCAACCTGGGCTCGCACCAGATCCAGGAGCTGTCCGGCGACGGCAGCGCCGAGGCGTATACGCAGATGAAGGCGGCGGTGATGGGCGTGGTGCAGGCGCATTTCCGCCCGGAGTTCATCAACCGGCTCGACGACATCGTGGTGTTCCACCCGCTGGACAAGGCGCAGATCAAATCGATCGCACGCATCCAGTTGCATGGGCTGGAAAAGCGCCTGTCCGAGCGCGGCCTCAAGCTGGACCTGGACGATGCCGCGCTGGAATTGCTCGGCAATGTCGGTTTCGATCCGGTGTATGGCGCGCGCCCGCTCAAGCGTGCGATCCAGTCGCAGGTGGAAAACCCGCTGGCCCAGCAGATCCTGTCCGGCCAGTACCTCGGCGGCGACACCGTGCGCGTGCGTGCCGAGGGTGGGCGGCTAGTGTTTGGCAAGGGCTGAGACGCGGCGCCAATCGTGTGCCGTATCGCTGGCAGTGGTTGAAGCAAGCAACGGGCACTGCGCAGGCAGTGCCCGTTTGCATGAGAGGGATGGCGCATGCGGCGTATCGTCCGCGCTCACAACACGGCGGCATAAGGTCATCACTGCTGGTTTGCAGACACGCGTGCAGGGCCGGCTATGGTCGGCACTCCTGTCCGAGCGAGCCGCGCCATGACCGATCCGCAGTGGAAGCCCGAAACCATCGCCGTGCACGGCGGCTATCAGCCAGATCCCACCACGCGGGCGGTGGCGGTGCCGATCTACCAGACCGTCGCCTACGCCTTCGACGATACCCAGCATGGCGCGGACCTGTTCGACCTCAAGGTGCAGGGCAACATCTACAGCCGCATCATGAACCCGACCAACGCCGTGCTGGAGCAGCGCGTGGCTGCACTGGAAGGCGGCATCGGTGCATTGGCGCTGGCCTCCGGGCAGGCCGCGGTGACCTATGCGATCCAGACCATCGCCGAGGCCGGCGACAACATCGTCTCCTCCAGTGCGTTATATGGCGGCACCTACAACCTGTTCGCGCATACCTTGCCGCAGTTCGGCATCGGCACGCGCTTTGCCGATTATCGCGATCCGCAGGCGTTTGCCGGCTTGATCGATGAACGTACCAAGGCGGTGTTCGTGGAGTCGATCGGCAATCCGCGCGGCAACATCACCGATATCGAGGCCGTGGCCGCGGTGGCGCATGCCCATGGCGTGCCGCTGATCGTGGACAACACCGTGGCCACGCCGTCGCTGCTGCGGCCGATCGACTTCGGCGCCGACATCGTGGTGCATTCGCTGACCAAGTATCTGGGCGGCCATGGCAACAGCATCGGCGGGGCGATCGTGGACAGCGGGCGCTTTCCGTGGGCGGCGCACAAGCAGCGGTTTGCGCGCCTCAACGAGCCGGACGTGAGCTATCACGGCGTGGTCTACACCGAAGCGCTGGGCGAGGCGGCGTACATCGGCCGTGCGCGCGTGGTGCCGCTGCGCAATACCG
Source organism: Xanthomonas arboricola pv. juglandis (assembly GCF_001013475.1). Lineage (GTDB taxonomy): Bacteria > Pseudomonadota > Gammaproteobacteria > Xanthomonadales > Xanthomonadaceae > Xanthomonas > Xanthomonas arboricola. The sequence goes on from NZ_JZEF01000003.1 coordinate 440,381, forward strand.
GCGCGGCGCTGTCGCCGTTCAACGCGTTCCTGATCCTGCAGGGCATCGAAACGCTGCCGTTGCGGATGGAGCGCATCAATGCCAACACGCTGGCGATTGCGACGTATCTGCAGCAGCACCCGCGGGTTGCCTGGGTCAATTACGCCGCGTTGCCGGATCATCCGGAGCATGCGTTGGCGCAGAAGTACCTGGGCGGGCATGGTTCGGGCGTGCTGACCTTCGGCCTGCCCGGCGGGCGCGCGGCCGGCGCGCGTTTTCTGGATGCGCTGCAGTTGTTCACGCGGTTGGTGAACATCGGCGATGCAAAGTCGCTGGCAACGCATCCGGCATCGACCACGCACCGTCAGCTGGGGCCGGCCGAACTGGAACATGCCGGGGTCAGCGAAGACACGGTGCGGCTGTCGATCGGCATCGAGCACATCGACGACCTGCTGGCGGATCTGGAGCAGGCGCTGCAGGGGGCGTGAGGTTTGATAGCCGTGACCTGAGCAGGAGTGCGGGAAGGGACGAGCTAGCCCCTCTCTCGTCGGGGCGAGGAGGCACAGCTGGCGCGCCATGGGCGCGCGTGCCTTGGAGCGCCCGCGCCGCAAGCGCGGGCCGGGGCGCGGAGCGGGGGTTGGGGTGAGGGTACGGCAAAGCAAACTGCCTGTCGGTACTGGCTTCGGTAAAAGCGGCAGCGCGGCCGGGGATCGGCTCTTCGGCTCGGCAGACATCCTGTCTGACTCGCCGTCGCGGCACATCCGTGTGCCGCTCTCCGCCAATCTCTGGCCACGCTGCCGCCTCGGCACTTCGCTTCCATGATCCGGAAATCTTGAACACGCCAATGAAGTTCGGCTCGAAGCTTCTCTCCCGTCGGGGCGAGGAGGCACAGCTGGCGCGCCATGGGCGCGCGTGCCTTGGAGCGCCCGCGCCGCAAGCGCGGGCCGGGGCGCGGAGCGGGGGTTGGGGTGAGGGTACGGGGGCGAAGCCCACTCGCTTGTGCGAGATGACGCTCGGTGGCAGGCATGCGGCCATGCCGGCATCCCCGGCATGCTGCTTCCATCCATGGCATGAGGCTTCGCTCCGTACCCTCATCCGCCCCTTCGGGGCACCTTCTCCCGGTGGGAGAAGGAATCGGCCATTCGCCATCCAGACGCGTGGCGACGCGTTGCGCTTGGCCGCCTGCCGCAGACCTCGGAGGCGCCCTGGGCCAATCCTGCTACCATGCGCGCCCCTGAGGTGACTGCCGGAGTTGCGGTGGTTTAAACGGGAATCCGGTGCGCGGGTCGCCTTGGCGAACTGCAATGCCGGAGCTGCCCCCGCAACGGTGGGCGAGGTCAGATGCCGCAACACGCCACTGTGCAGTCGCATGGGAAGGCGCGGCATCGGAGGCGCAGGCCTCCACTCGCGAGCCCGGAGACCGGCCTGAGGGAGTGACCCGGCACGCGGTGGGCGTGGCCTTGATCGTCTGGCGCTGCCGCGTTGGACGGCTGGCCCGTTGCTGTCTGCCGCCCCCATTGCCCCCGCGCGGGTAGGCGCGGTTCCAGGAGCAGCAGTCGATGTCCGTTTCTTCCGTTTTGCCGCGTCGTGCGGTGCTGGCCGCGGGGCTGTCGCTGTGCGTGGCCACCCTGGCCCACGCCGAGGCCGCCATCGATCTCGACCAGGTCGTGGTCACTGCCTCGCGTACTGCGCAGACCCAGGACCAGACGCTGGCGCCGGTCACCGTGATCGACCGCGCGCAGATCGAGCGTCGCCAGGTGAATTCGCTGCAGGACCTGCTGCGTGGCGAAGCCGGGGTGGCGCTGGCCAACAACGGCGGCCCGGGCAAGCCGACCTCGCTGTTCCTGCGCGGCACCGAGTCCGACCAGGTGGTGGTGCTGATCGATGGCGTGCGCATCGGCTCGGCCACCTCGGGCGGGGCGGCGCTGCAGGATCTGCCGATCGAGCAGATCGAGCGCATCGAAATCGTGCGTGGTCCGTTCTCCAGCCTGTACGGTTCCGAGGCGCTGGGCGGGGTGATCCAGATCTTTACCCGGCGCCCGCAAGGCCGCTTCGTGCCCACCTTCAGCGCGGCGGCCGGCAGCGACAATGCGCGCCGCTATAGCGCGGGCCTGGCCGGGCGCAGCGAAGGCGATCTGAGCGAAAGCGGCGGCTGGTATTCGGCCAACGCGGTGCATGACGAAACCGATGGCATCAACGCGTATCTGGACACCAGCTCCAGCGACTACGACCCGGATCGCGATGGCTACCGCAACGATTCGCTGAGCGTGCAGGGCGGCTGGCGCTTCAATCGCCAGTGGGACGCCGACGTGCATGCCTTGCGCGCGCAAAGCCGCAACGAATACGACGGCTCGGCCTTCGGCGGCAACCTGTCCAAGGGCGTGCAGCAGGCGGTCGGTGGCCGTGTGCGTTACGCGCCTACCGATGCGGTCAAGCTCACTGCCAGCGTCGGCAGCAGTTCCGACTTCAGCGATGCGTATTACGACGGTGCCTATCTGTCCACCTACGACACCCGCCGCAAGCAGGGCGCGTTGCAGGCCGATATCGCTGCCGGCGCGGGCCTGTTCACGGTCGGCTTCGACTGGCAGCGCGACGCCATCGCCAGCAGCGACAATTACGATGCCGACAGCCGCATCGACCGCGCCGCATTCGCGCAGTGGCAACAGAGCTTCGGTGCGCAGTCCTTGCAGGCCAGCCTGCGTCGCAACGACAACAGCCAGTTCGGCGGCAAGACCACCGGCAGCCTGCTGTGGGGCTGGGATGTTGCCGAGCATCTGCGCCTGACCGCCAGCTACGGCACCGCGTTCAAGGCACCGACCTTCAACGAGTTGTATTACCCCGATTTCGGCAATCCGTTGCTGGGGCCGGAGACCTCCAGGAGCGCCGAGCTCGGCCTGCGCGGCAGCTACGGCTGGGGCACCTGGACGTTGAGCGCGTTCCAGACCCGCATCGACGACCTGATCGCCTACGACGCGTCGTTGGTGGATGCGGCGCATCCGTTCGGGCAGCCGAACAATATCGATCAGGCGCGCATCCGCGGCGTGGAAGCCGGCTACGACACCCAGCTGGCCGGCTGGACCGTGCGCAGCGCCTTGACCTGGCTGCAGCCGCAGGCCGATGGCGAGGTCAACAACGGCAACTGGTTGCCGCGGCGCGCGCGGCAGAGCGGGCGCATCGATGCGGACCGCAGCTTCGGTGCATTCGGCGTCGGCGGGAGCCTGTTCGGGTCCGGCAAGCGCTTCGACGATCTGGCCAACACCGAGCGCCTAGCCGGTTACGGGTTGCTGGATCTGCGCGTGAGCTATGCCGTGACTGCGGACTGGAAGGTATCGCTCACCGCCAACAACGTGTTCGATCGCCAGTACGAAACCGCACGCTGGTATGCGCAGCCGGGGCGCAATTATCTGCTGACGTTGCGTTATCAGGCCGCGCAGTAGGCGCGGCTGTTGCGCCGGGCATGCGCACTGTGAGGTGAGCGCGCAACGAAGTGGGGCAGGGCGTCGTGCCGCTGGGCGAACTCACGCCTCGATTTGTCGACAGGCCGGCCGGCTGCACCAGGCATTGGCGCTACAGTGCGAGCGTGTGGTGCTGGTGGTGGCAGGTTTGCCGATGGTTCTGACGGGAGAGGCGGTGTGACAAGCGATTGGATCCATGGTGCCTGTGCGGTGCCGGACGCGCGCGTGCGCGCGGCTGCGCTGGCGCGGCAGGAGCAACTGACCAAGCCGCACGGCGCGCTGGGCCGGCTGGAACAGCTGGCGGTGCAGCTGGCGGCCTGGCAGCGCAACGAGCACCCCACCGTGCAGCGGGTCTGGATCGCGGTGTATGCCGCCGACCACGGCGTCGCCGCCGAGGGCATGTCTGCGTTTCCGCAGGCGGTCACTGGCGAGATGGTGCGCAATTTCGCCCGCGGTGGCGCCGCCATTGCGGTGCTGGCACGCGAGCTCGGCGCGCGCCTGGAAGTGGTCAATCTGGGCGTGGTCAACGACCCGGGTGAGTTGCCGCGGGTGCGGCGTGCCTGGATCGCCCCGGCCAGTGCCAACATCTGCGAGCAGCCGGCGATGAGCTCCACCCAGTTGCGCGACGCGCTTGCCGCGGGCGCCGAAAGCGTTGCCCAGGCGAAAAGTTGCGACACGCAGCTGTTTGTCGGCGGCGAAATGGGCATCGGCAACACCACCTCGGCCGCGGCGTTGGGCTGCGCGCTGCTGTCGCAGTTTCCGCAGGCGATGGCCGGCGCCGGCACCGGGCTGGATGCCGAGGGCATCGCCCACAAGGCCACCGTGATCACCCGTGCGCTGGCCCTGCATGCCGATGCTGCGACTCCGCTGGAGCGGTTGCGCCGGCTGGGCGGTTTCGAGATCGCCGCGCTGGTCGGTGCCTACATCGCCGCTGCGCAGGCCGGGATTCCGGTGCTGGTGGATGGCTTCATCAGCACCGCTGCAGCGCTGGTCGCCACCCATCTCAATGGCGGCGTGCGCGAATGGCTGTTGTTCGGGCATCGCTCGCAGGAGCGCGGCCACGCTGCCTTGCTGCGCGCACTGGATGCCGAGCCGTTGCTGCAACTGGACCTGCGCTTGGGCGAGGCCAGCGGCGCAGCGGTGGCGATTCCGCTGCTGCGTCACGCCTGCGCCTTGCACAACGGCATGGCCACCTTTGCCGAAGCCGGCGTGTCCGACGCATGAGTGTGCAGATCAGCTTGCTGCGGCACGGCGACACCGGCCAGCGCAGCGACCGCGGTCAGCTCGACGACCCGCTCGCTTAACTGGCTGGCAGCAACTGCGCGCGGCCACCACGGACGGCGCATGGGACGCGGTGGTGGCCTCGACGCTGTAACACCTGCGCTTGGTTCGCCACCGGGTTGTATGCAGCCGAACGCGCCAGCGACATTGCGCAAGATCGGGACCGCAAGCCGTGCCGATCTGCGCGATGCTGGGGCTGTCCAACAGGAAACGCCCATGCCAGCAGCCGCTTCGGTCGTCTTCAATCGCCAGCGCAGCGTCGAGCGCGTCGTCGCCCATTTGCAGGCCAGCATCCGCGCCGGCGAACCACTGCCGGACCTGGCCGCATTGGCGGCAGTGGCGCAGCAGTCGCCGCATCATTTCCATCGGGTCTATCGCGCGTTGGCCGGCGAATCCCTGGGGCAGACCATCGCGCGGCTGCGTCTGAGTTATGCGCTGCATCTGCTGGGCGAGCCGGCGAGCACGGTGACCGAGGTGGCGCTGGCGGTGGGTTATCAGACCCCGCAGGCGCTGGCACGCGCGTTCCGCAGCCTGTTGCAGGCCAGCCCGAGCAGCTTGCGCAACGCGCCCGCGGTGCGCGCACAGAAACTGCAGCAGCTGGCCATGCCCTCGCTGCCGCCGCAGATGTCCGGCGCACCCTTGCAGGTGCTGGTGCAAATGCTCGATCCGCTGGAAGTGGTGGTGCTGCGCCAGCGCGGAGCCTTCGACGATCTGGACCGTGGCTTCGGCCGCATCGCGGCCTGGGCCGAGCGCGCCGGTGCGATCGAACAACTGCAGGCCTTGATCGGCCTGCCACTCAACGACCACCGCGATGTTCCGGCACATCGGCATCTGTTCGAATGCGGCATGGTCTTCGACGCCGCACTGTCGCCGCCGGCGCCGCTGCAACTGCGCCAGCTCGACAGCGGCGCGCACGCGGTGCTGCGCCATGTGGGCCCTTATGCAGGTATCGAAGACGCGCTCGACCGCGTGCTCGCGCAATGGCTACCCGACAGCGGCTACGTCCTGCGCGATGCGCCGCTGCATTACCTCAACCTGGACGACCCCGAAGCGGTGGCAGAGGCAGAGTTGCGTGCCGACATCCGGGTGCCGGTCCGGCCCGCGACGCACGCCGATGCCGCCGCCTGAGCTACCACCGGCAGGAACACCATCTGCGGCGGCGGATGCATCAGGAACTGCTGGTGCGAGATATTCCACGCATACGCGCCAGCCAGCGGGAAGGCCAGGCAGTCGCCTGGCGCCAGCGCTGCGATAGGTTGGTTACGCGCCAGCACGTCCTTGGGCGTGCACAGCTGCCCGACCAGGGTGACCGGGGTGTCGCGCAGCACCGGCGCATGCCTGCCACGCAATACGCGGAACGGGTGATCGTGGCCTTGCGCGGCCGGGGTGCGGAAGTGATGGGTGCCGCCGCGGGCGATCGCAAACCACGCGCCGTGGCTGCGCTTGAGGTCCAGCACGTCCATCAGATACCAGCCGCAGCTGGCGCTGACATAGCGCCCGGGTTCCAGCCGCAGGCGCAGTGCCTGGCCGTGTTCGCGTAGCAAGGCAGGCAAGCCGGCGCAGAAGCCGGCCCAGTCGAACGACGATTCCGGCGCCAGATAATCCACACCGAAGCCGCCGCCTGCATTCACCCGCAACGGGCCAAGCGCGTAGGTCTGCCGCCACTGCTGCACGGTGCGCAGGTAGGCGGCGATCAGATGCAGCTGCGCGCCGGCATCGCGCTGGTGCGACATCAGATGGAAATGGAAGCCTTCCAGCCGCAGCGAAGGGCTGGCCCGCAGCCGCTGGATCGCCGCGTCCAGATCGTCCGGGTCCATGCCGAACGGCGAGGGCTGCCCGCCCATCATCAGGCGCGTGCTCTGCGCGCCGGGCACGGCGATGTTCATGCGCAGGAACACCGGCACGCAGCGGCCGGCCTGCGCCGCGATCGCGGCCAGGCGTTCCAGTTCGCCCAGGCTTTCCACATGCACGGTGCAGTCGGGCAGCGCGGCGGCCTGGGCCAGTTCGCCATCGAGCTTGCCAGGGCCGCCGAACAACAACGCAGCCCGGGGTTGTTGCGTGTGCAGCCAGGCCAGTTCGCCGCCGGAGGCTGCCTCGAAGCCATCCACGTGCGGGGCGAGCGTGTGCAGGACCGGCGGCTCCGCATTGGCTTTTGCCGCGTAGAACAGCTCGCAGTCGGCCGGCAGTTGCGCGCGCATCCAGGCCGCATGCGCATCCAGTGCGGCCAGGTCGTAGACGTAGGCGCACAGCGGGCCATCGCTTTGGTCGCGGATGCCCGGCAATGCCTGCATCACTGCGTCCATATCGATGCGCAGGCTCATGCCGCCACCTGCCGTGCCGCTGCGATGCGTGGAATCGGATTGGGCAGCGCGGTGTAATCGGATTGGCGATCGGCGCGTTGCCACAGCCGCGTGCCCAGGTTGTTCTTGCCGGGCAGCGGCGCGCCGTCGAGCAGGCCCTGCAGCGCGGCTTGCGTGCCATGGCGCTGTTGCCAGCGTGCGGCGAGCTCGCCCACGCATTGCCACAGGCGCGCCTCCAGCACGGCATCGCCTTCGGTGAGATGGAAGATCGCCTCGGCCAGATTGTTGACCAGCGCGCAATACGCCACCCGATTCCAGCCCTGTTCCGGCGTGTAGTACAGCGATTGCCGCGCACGTTCGCCCACGCCCTGCAAGCGCGCGGCGGGCCAGTGATGTGCGAGCAGCTTGGTGCCTTCCAGGTCGCGGATCCATACCCGCGTCGGCCAGCCATCGGCAAAGCCGATCACGGTGTTCTGCAGGTGCGGTTCCAGCGCGATGCCGTGCTGGAACAGGGCACTCCACACCCCGTCCAGCAGCAAGCCGGCATAGGCGCGGAACCACAGCAGCGTGGCGGTGTGGCGATCCATCTGCGCGCCGCCCAGTGCCTGCAGCCTGGACGCACACACGCTGTTGCCCTGCGCATCGCAGGTGAACAACGCGGCGGCCACCTGCGGCTGCCAGCGCGCGCGTTGCGCGGCGGGCAGGGTCTGCCGGTACAGGATGCCGAAGCTCTCCGACAGGCCACGCGCCGCCAGCGGGTCGGCATCGTGCAAGGCGGGATCGACCTGGGCGACCTCCAGCGAGGTTGCCGCAGGCTCCAGCATCACATCAAAGCCCGGCACCTGCACGGCCAGCGCACGCCAGCTCGGTGCCAGCAGCTCGGTAAGCGCGACCGCACTTTCCAGCTCGTACCAGGCGTTCTTGCGCACGCAGTTGGTCAACCGCACATGCACCGAGCACTTGAGGAAATAGTCCAGGTCCGGGTGATACAGCGTGCGCACCGACGAGGTGGGCCGCAGTGCCTCGCCCAGCATGCCGACAGGCTCGATCAGCCCGCGCGCCTGCAGGGTGCGCAGCAGCGGGTCGTCGAGCAGGCGCTGCGCTTCCCACGGATGACAGGGATACAGCGCGTCGCTGCCGGACAGCTGCCGCAGGCTTGCACGCACATCGCGGCCCTGCATGCGCAGCAGCCGCGGGTCGATGCGGAACCAGAACAGCTGGAACGCGGCGCGTGCTTCCGGCGCGCAGGCCAGCACCTGCGCCAGATCGACACCTTCGCGGCTCTTGGGCGTGGGATGCAAGGCATGCCCCCACAGCATCGATTGTTCGGCGTCGATCATCGCCTCGCCGGTCGCGGCGGTGCGCTGTGCCTGGCGCAGCAGTGCGGCAGTGATCGCCACGCTGTTGGCGCTTTGCGCGAGCAGTTCCGGGTTGACCGCCTGCGTGCTGCCCAGCGCCTGCAGCAGGCAACGCGCCAAGGCATGCGCGTCCAGGCTCTGCCACGGTTGGCCGGCGCTCTTGAGAAACGGCGTGGAGGCAAAGCGGCAGCGGCCCAGGCGATCGGCATAGGCAATGCGCACGCACAGCGCGCCGGTGTCGCCCAGCGCGATCCGCAGCCAGCGCTGCTCGGCCACGCGCGGGCCGGGGCGATCCAGCCCGCGGTAATCGAAGTCCACTGCGCGCTGCGGAATCGCGAACTCGCGCAGGTAGCAGTTCAACCAGCAACTGCAGGCCTGCGCGTCGGCCATGCTGTCGTACCAGGGGTCATGCATCGTGTGCGGCGACATCGGCGGATCTCCTCGAAGGGAAGCGCACCAGAACGGTGAGCGCAGCGGCCGCCGCAGCCAGCGCGGCAGCCAGGAAGGGGGTGGCAGGGCCGGCCGCCTGGGCCAGCGCGCCGGCAACGGCACCGGCGAACACGCCGGCCCATTTGCCGCAGGCATCGAAGCGGCCGAACAAACGCCCGGCGCCATGCCCGCTGGCGACCAGCGCCAGGCTGCGGTTGAGCCCACGCAGGCCGAACAACATGCCGAACCCGAACAGCAGGCGTGCCGCTGCCAATGCGATGGCGTCGTGCAGCAGCGCCTGCCACAGGCAGGCCAGCGCGAACAGCGCCAGGCCGGGCACCAGCCAGGCCTCGCCATCGCCGCGCCGCCACCACGGCAGCACCACCAGATAGACCAGGTGCGGCAGGCTGTAGAGCAGGCCGGCCAGCGCGTCGTGGCCGGCGCCGCGCGCCAGCGCATACGGGATGAAGTAGGGGAAGGTCACCACCATCGCGAAGCAGAACAGGAACTGCGCGATCAGCAACGCAGGCCACAGTGCGCTGGCCGGTGCTGACGCCGATGGCGCCGACGCAGCCGCATGCCTGGAGGGCGCCGACTGCGCAGTGGACGCGGTCGGCCGCGACGCAGGCCGGTCGGCCGGCAGACGCCAGGTCAGCGCGAACGCCAGCAGCGGCAGCAGCGCAAGCGCGCGATACAGCGACTGCGCCGGGCCAAGCGCCACGGCCAGACCCAGCAACGCAGGCGCGCTGACCATCGCCAGGCGCGCCGAGTACTGCGTCCAGTCGAGCGCGCGCGCCAGCGGGCCGGCCTGCGGCTGGCTGGCCAGGTACGCATTGGCCGCCGCCAGCGAGCCGCCGCAGGTGCCTTGCACGATCAGGCCGATCACCAGCCAGCTCAGCGACGGCGCAAAGCCGGCGATCGCAAAGCCCAGCGCCAGCCCCAGCTGCGCGCGCAGCAGCGAGCGCTTGCGTCCATAGCGGTCGGCCAGGCGCCCCCAGGTGCCGGCCGTCAACGCGGTGCACAGCGTCGGCAACACGTACAGCACGCCGCTCCAGCCAACCGCCGCCGAGGGCGCCAGCTCGGCCAGCACCTGCGGCAGAAACAACGGCATGCCCAGTGCGGTGAAGGCGGCCAGGTAATGCGCGGCCAGCACCGGGCCCAGGATGCGCTTCATCGCTGGGCACCCGCCTGCCGACGCGGCCTCTGCTGCGCGCCAGCGAAGGCGTCGCCGAAGGGATTGGGCGCGCTATCGCCGTAGAACTTGTTGATGTCGCTCGCGCCAGTGAGTTGCTTGCTGAGCAGGCTGCCGGCGCTGAGCAGGTACTTCACCGGCAGCCGCGGTGCGGCCAGCAGGCGCCGCGCGGGAGCGGTATCGATGCCATCGACATCCAGCTGCGCCAGCGTCAAGGCGAACTGCGTCTGCAACTGCGTGTACAGCGGCGCGCGCAGCGCCGGCTGCCATTCGGCCAGGCCTTCCAGCACCGCCTGCAGATCCAGCTGCAGCACGATGGTGCAGAACATCTGCGCCAGGGCTTGCGGCTGGTCCACCGCGATGCGCGCATCGTGCAGCGGGCCCAACGCGTCCAGATCCGGCAGCTGCGCGCGCAACTGCGGCATCGCGATGCGCGCGGCGTCGTTGTCCTTCATCAGCAGCCGCGTCGCCTGGCCATCGGCGTAGACCAGCACGCTGTTCTGCTGATTGGCTTCCAGCGCGATGCCGTAGCGCAGCCAAAGACGCAGATGCACCGCCAGCATCAGCTCGGTGTACTCGCGCCACCAGCCGAGCACATCGCCCTGCGCAAAGCGCTCGGCCAGATGGATCGCCATCGGCCGGCCATCGGGCAACCGCGCGCACAGCGCGGCCACCGGCACCAGCGTGGTGGCGTCCAGCGGTGGATAACGCCGCAGCAGATAGGCCAGATGACGGGTCTGTCCCACATGCCCGCCATGCGATTCGTCCACGAACACGCAGCGGCCGCGCAGGGCCGGATCCAGCGCATCGATGCGCCGCAGTGCGCGCTCCAGCCAATGGCCGTCGTACAGCGTGGAGGGTTTGATCAGGCGCAGATTGAGCGCGCCCAGCGTGCGCATCGGAATCGGCAGCTTGAGATGCAGCTGCGGATGCTGCAGCGGCACCAGCGTGCGGACCGACAGGGTGGGGCGCACCTCCAGCCAGGCCTGCGGCGCCCGCAGTGTGCCTGGCGGCAGTGCAAACCCGTCCTGCTCCAGCCGCGCCCACGCCAGCGGATGCACCGGCCAGGCGATATGCGTGTCGGCCAGCGCAGGCGGCAGGCCCAGCGTGGCGAAGTCCGGCCACAACTCGGCCGGCGTGGCGGTGGTGCAGCTGACCTGCGCACGCGGAACCGCCAGCCAGCGCAGCACGAAGGTGGGGGCGAATTCCGGTGCGTAATCGCGCAGTTCCGAGGCATCCAGCCCGGCCTTGGCGCGCGCGGTGGGATAGAACGGATGATCGCGATAGCTGGCCAGTTGATCGCAGCGATACGCCCGCTCGGCCGCATCTGGGTGCTGCAAGGCATTGAGCAGCGCAGGCGCCTGCGCGTCGTAGGCCTGGCGCGCCAGGCCCAGGTGGGCGGCAGCGCACTCGGCTTCTTCGGCGTAGGCGCGATGCAGCTGTTGCGTCTCGCTGTCCAGCTGCGCGCTCATGCGTTGCAGCCAGGCCTGCGCACCGCGTTCGACATGCGCGCCGTCGGCGCCCTGCACGATCCAGCTGTCGCCGCAGGCGCTGATGTCCTGCAGATAGCCCTGCCGATGGATCGGCAACCACAGCGTGCCGTCGGGCAGATGCGCGATGCGCCACCAGCCCTCCACCGGGCTGGGGTCGGTCCATGCCGCCAGCACGCCTGCCTCGGGCACTGCGGCGCTGCCGCGGGTGGCGATGCCGCGCAGATCCTCGCGCAGGCAAGCATCGATGATGCGGGTGGCGATATAGCGTTGGTCGGCGGCACTGCTCATGCGCGCAGCTCCGCGCCATCGATCCGCCACTGCAGCCCCGCTTCGGCATGCACCACCGCCTGTTGCAGCGCCTGTGCATCGCTGGCCACCGCGCTCAGCACACCCAGGTAATCCTTGTTGGAATGGCTCAGGCGGATGCGCTCGCCGGGCGCGCGCATGCGCCGGTAGTGCACGTCGCTGTGCGCATCGTGGTGGCGGCGATCTTCGCTGGCGGTCACCAGCTCGCCGTCCTGCTCGGCGACGTAGTAACGCAGCAAGGCATGGGCGCGACCGCAGCGCAGTTGCGGCAGCGGCAGGCCCAGATGCGGCGCCAGCGCGGCGGCGAACCACTGCCTGCCGAACATGTCGTCGAGCAGGAACTCGCGGCGGTCGCCGATGCTGCGGTAGTTGATCTCCACCAGCACCGGGCCGTCGCTGGTGAGGATGAATTCGCTATGGCACAGCCCGAAGCCGACCCCGAAGCTGCGCAGCTGTTGCAGCGCCTGCGCAATCACCGGCGTGTCCACGCGGGCATCCCACTGCGCCTCGCATTCCACGAAGTGCGGCGGTGGCGACAGGCGCACCTTGAAGCCGCCCAGCGCCTGCAACGTATGGCCGTCGCCCAGCGTTTCCAGCGTGAACAGCGCCCCTTCCAGCATGCCTTCCAGCAGCACGGTGCGCTGCGGATGGCGCTGCCACACATCGTCCAGATAGGCCTGCAACTGCGCGGCATCTGCACAATGGCGAACGTCCAGACTGGCCACGCCCTCGCGCGGTTTGGCCACCACCGGCCACGGAATGTCGGCCGGCAATGCGGCGCCCGGCGCCAGCGTGCAGAACCACGGCGATGGCAGCCCACGCGCACGCAGGCGCTGACGCATCGCCGCCTTGTTCTTGGCCGCGTAGCAGACCTGCCAGTCCTTGCCGGGCAGGCCGAGACCCGCCGCGACCAGCGCGGTGCTGGTCTGCAGATGATCGCTGTTGCTGAACACCGCGCGCGGCGATACATCGGCGTCGTGCAGCACATCCAGCACGCCGAGCGGATTGAACACATCGCATTCGATCACCCGTTGCGGTGCATGCGCCGGATGCTCGCGGAAATGGCTGAGGTGATCGAGTCGGTGGTCGGTCAGCAGCCACACGGGCAGGCCGAGCGCATGCGCGGCCGGAAGAAACCCTTCGGTGATGGCCGGATGGCAGACATGGGTGAGGATCACCAACGGTGCAGCGGATGTCGCAGTCATGGCAGCTCTCGTTCAACAGGACGGTGGAAAAACCGGTACTGAAACGGGCTGCCTGGCGCCGCAGGGGCGTTGGGTGGCCTGCGATACGGTGATCGCATGCCGCATGCTGCGGCAGGGAGACGTGCGTCATGCACGCCGTGTTGTCTGCGGCGCCCGCCAGCGCGAGCGCCGTTGCCGTCAGCCGACCGACGCCCCTGTACGTCGGTCGCTACGGCATGTGCCGGGTTGGAGGCCTAAAACGTGTACTCCAGCCCGGCGGTGACGGTGCGCGACGGCGCGGCCTGGCGGCCCCACGGGCTGGTATCCACGCCGCGGAACCAGTACTGCCGATCGAACAGGTTGTTGATCGCCAGCGACGCGCTGAATTTTTGTCCATCGCGTTCGAACAGCGTATGGCTCACCTGCGTGTTCCATACCCAGTACGACGGCAACTCGCCGACCGAGGCGATCGCGTTCTCCTGCACGGTGTTTGCCGCATCGCTGTAGGCCTTGCTGAAGTAGTAGCTCGACAGTGCGACAGTGGTGTGACCGAGCGTGTAGTTGCCGCCCAGGGTGATCTGGTTGCGCGAGGTGTAGGGCACGCGCAGCCCGCGGAATGCGCCCGATTCCTGGCTGGCATCCAGATACGCATAACCGGCGTTGAGGGTGAGCGCGCGCAGGTTTTCCGGGCTCCATTGCAGTTCCAGCTCGCCGCCTTGATGGCGGGTCTTGCCGAGGTTGCGGAACACGCGCGTGGTGTTGTCCAGCTGGATCTGCTGATCGAAATCGATCAGGTACGCACCGAGCTGGATGCGGGTGCGGTCGTTGGGCTGGTAGCGCGTGCCGGCTTCGTAATTCCATGCAAGTTCGGCATCCAGGTTGTTGCCGAAGATGATCTGGGTGACCTGCGGCGCACGCAGCGAGCGCTGCCCGTCCGCGTAGAAGAACCATTGTGCGTTGGCCTGGAAACCCACCGTCAACCCCGGCAATACATCGCGTGTCTGGTTGCGCGTACGCAAGCCGGTGGCGCGATTGAAATAGCGCGAATCCAGCCGCTCGTAGCGCAGGCCCGGGGTGATGGTCAGGCGTTCGTCGGGCAGGGTGATGGCATTGCTGACGTAGGCGGCCAGGGCGCGGTCTTCGAACTGCCAGTCACGCACGCTGGTGAACAGGCCGTCGCGCAGGCGCAGATTGCCGACCAAAAAATCGATGTCCTCGTGCACCGCGCGCATGCCGGCGGTCCACTGCTGACGCACGCCACCGGCATCGCCCATGCTCCAGCTCAGCCGCGGCTCGCTGCCGACCACGCGGAAGTCGCGCGGTGCGGTCTGGCGCAGTTGCGGCGGCAGGTCCGAACGCCAGGTTTCGGTGGCGGCCTGGCGCATGCCGACGATGAAGTTGCGGCTGCTGCGCGCGCTGAAGTTGGTCCAGGACAACCGAACATCTTTCAACGGACCCCAGTCTCCGAACAATTGCTCGTAGCTCAACGATGCGCGCGTGGTACGCCCATTGAAGCTGTCCAGCGGGCGGGTGGACTGGCGCGGGTCGCGCCGGTAATCGTCCGGGCTGAGCGCGCCGGCCAGATCCATGTCGACCAGATAGCGTTGCACGCTGGCCTTGAGCAACTTGGTGTCGTCCAGCCACCACTCCGCACGCACGCGCAGATTGCTGATGTCGGTATCGCTGTGCGCGCGCCAGTACTCGCCGTAAGTGCGATTGGCATCGACCTGCAGGCCGAGGTTGTCGGTGAGGTAGCCGCCGCTGCTCAGCGCGCTGTCCTGCAGGAACTGGCCCTGGCCGCCGGCGGTGACCTTGTGCGCCAGCGTGGTACTCCACTCGCTGGGGATCTCCTTGCTGACCAGATTGATCACCCCGCCGACGTTGTTCGGCCCGTACTGCACGGCCGCGCCACCGCGCACGATATCGATGCGGTCGATCTGGTTCAGCCCCACCGGAAACAACGACAGGCTGGTCTGCCCGTACGGCGCCAGTGCCAGCGGAATGCCGTCTTCCAGCACCTGCACGCGGCCGCTGCGGCTTTCGTACAGGCCGCGCAGCATCAGCTGCGGCAACGCCCCGGTGCCGGTCTCGTCGAAGATCTTGATGCCCGGCACGCGCTGCAAGGCGTCGTCCAGCGAGCGGTTGCCGCCATTGCGCAGTTGCTCGCGGTCGATCACCTGGCGGCTGCCGGCATAGCGCTGCACGTCGTCGGGCCTGGAACGCCCGAGCAGGCTGCCTTGCACCTGGATCGTGTCCAGCGCACGGATCGGCGTCTGCGCATCGGTGGCCGCCGCATCCGGCGACTCGGTGGCGAGCGCCAACGGCGGCAGGGTCCAGGTGGCCGCAGCGATGGCGATGGTCAGGGCGTGGAAACGGAACGTCGACATCTACGGCGTGCTCCTGCAGGCGGGTGGTGGAGTGGGTGCGGCGAAGCTGGCCAGGTGGCCGCGCAGTGCGCGTTGAATCAGCGCGCGGTCTTCGCCGGCCAGCAGCCAGCGCAAGTCGGGCTGTTGCAGCCAGTGCGCGCGTTGCGCGTCGGTGCGCGGATTGGGGCAGAACGGCACCTCGGCCGCAACGCAGTGCGCATGCAGTTGCAGCAGCAGCTCCCACACCTGTGGATGGGTCGGTTGCGGGCCCAGGCCCAGATCCAGCGCAAGATCCAGCGCGCCTTCCATCACCAGCGCCACGCCGGGCAGCGCCAGCAGCTCGGGCACTGCCGCAATGCCGGCCGCACTTTCGATCATCGGCACGATGCGGATATCGCGATTGGCCTGCGCGATGTAGGTGGGCAGGTCGACATTGCCGAAGCCGGTGACGCGCCCGCCGGTGATGCCGCGCCGCCCCAGTGGCGGGAACCGTGCCGCGGCGATGGCATCGGCCAGTTGCGCGGCCGATTCGGCGCGTGGAATGACGATCCCGCGCGCGCCGGCATCCAGCACGCGGCCGATCAGTTTTTCGTCCACCTCCGGCACGCGCACCCAGGCCTCGCAGCCGGACAGCTCGCAGGCGCGGATGGCGTGTTCCAGTTCGTCCGGCGCGCGCAGCACATGTTCCAGATCGAGCACCACAAAGCCGTAGCCGATGCGGCCCAGCAGCTCGCACAGCTGCACGCTTGGCAACGCATTGAGAACGCCAACCGCAAATGCCATGGAAGAGGCCGCCAATGAAACGGGCGCTCATCCTGCTCTTGATGGGAATGATTATCAAGTGTGTTGGGTGGTTACTTTTTGTGACTAGGACACTTGCGTCCCGTTGCCAGTGTCCCTGGCCCCAAGGATGCGGTAAGGCTGAAGACCAGCGCTTCTGGTGCGGTTGCCCCCAAACAGATCCGCTTGATCCGCTGGATAGTCCTGCATCGCCAACCACGAGCGGCAGCATTATTCAAGTGTGGCAAGTGATTTGCGTGTTGCGAGCTCTAAGCCTATCGCCATGGTTGGCGTTTCCCAGCCATACCTCTCACGTGGATGAATGCATTCCAGGTGCTGGAGATATAACTTAAAAGTAATTGAT
This sequence comes from Xanthomonas arboricola pv. juglandis, assembly GCF_001013475.1. Lineage (GTDB taxonomy): Bacteria > Pseudomonadota > Gammaproteobacteria > Xanthomonadales > Xanthomonadaceae > Xanthomonas > Xanthomonas arboricola. Next base: position 456,868 of record NZ_JZEF01000003.1, read on the forward strand.
GCTGAAAAGACTTCAGGGAAAGACGTAATAGTTAGTGAATCTTGCATGCCCCATGGAACCGGCGTAGGCTCTTGCTAAAGGATGCTGATTGGCGAAAAACATGTGTCGCAACTACGCCTTGCTGCTTTGCGTATCCCTCGCCACGACATTGGGCGCTTGCGGTTCAAAGGAGACGAACATGCAGTCACAAGATAAGCAGGTGAGTGACGCTGACGGCGATCCTGTTTACCGGAAGAATCCGCATCCCAAGCAGGCTTATCGCATTACGATGACCATCGAAGATGCGCCGGGCTCGTTTGGTTTCGTGGATGGTGCAGCTTTTTATCAAATGTCTAATCATCAGCAATGCACCCCGATCGAGCCGGTTGCTGGGGTTTGGCCCAAGCAGAAGGAAGACAGTGTTCCCGCAGTTTTCAAAAAAGTCGACGCGACGACCTACGTCGCGATCATCTTTGCAGATGGCATGATTGACGCGGATTATTATGGAAAGGGCGTGTGCCACTGGGAGTTGACAGGGGTTGGCATGTCGCTAAAAGCGAGTGGAAAATATGAGGAGACTGACTTCGCGCCTAGTTTGGAGAAAGAGCAGATCTTGCAGTCGGCCTCAAAGAAAACTTACTTTTGGAAAGGTGGTTATCCAAAAAGTGGCGTCGATGATTTCCCGGATACAGGGAAGCCATCAGCCGAGAATTACGCCGAGCCAAACCGAACAAATCTGTTTGTTGTGACTCTCAAGGCAGAGAAGGTTGCCCCATGAGCTTGACCAGTCAGGAATACGCTGCGCTTGCGTATGATGCATACCAAAAGCCAGATAGGGTGGGGCCGACAAGCCCTATCGTAGATATCGGTGGTATTCCTTGCAGGCGCCTGGACTACGTGGACAAGCCGTCAGGCTACCAGGGCGTGATCTACGAAAGGGCCGATACTGGTGAAATGGTAGTCGTCCATCGAGGAAGCGAATTCGATCGCCAGCCCATCCTGGACGGCGCACTGGCCGACGGTGGAATGGTCGCGACTCGCCACAATGCGCAGGTAGCGGATGCCATCGAATATACGCAGCGCGCATTGAACTATGCAAAAGAGAAGCATCTCAGTACCGGCCAAGCAACGCCCGATGTAACGGTTGCAGGCCACTCGCTCGGCGGCAATTTGGCGCAGGTGACTGCGCATCACTTCAATCTCAAGGGCCAGACCTTCGACGCCTACGGTGCGGTCGGTCTGGATCGGCGAATCCCGGAAGGCGGCGGCGATGTAGTCAATCACGTCATGGCCGGCGATGCAGTCAGTGCTGCCAGCCGGCATTACGGGCGGGTCGAGATCTATGCCACGCCGAATGAAATCGTCACGCTGAAAAGGTCCGATTACGCCAACGACAATCGTGTGCTGGACGGGCGCGATCCTTTGTCTGCTGCAGTCAGGTTGGGCGAGTCGCATCGCATGCATAACTTCCTGCCAGTCGATGGGACCGGCAAACGGGATACCTCCGTTTTGGAAGACCCCTCAACGCAGCAGCTCGCTCGGCAGTATGCGCCTATGATCGAGAAGTATCGCGGCGACGTCGAAGCGCTACGGTCAGGCCTGACGTTGTATTCGCGCGGCATCCCTGGGCTGGCCCGCGATGGTGTCGATCACCTGCGCGGTTCGTTGGAGCCGGGGGCTGGGAGTCGGGAAATGGATGCGCCGAGCTGGCAGCAGCAGATGCAGCAATTCCAGCATGATCGCAATCGCAGCCATGCACCGCAGGCATGGCAGGTCCCGCTGAGGCAACATGCACAGGTTGATCGAACGGTAGCACCGCAGGGTGGCGATTCTCCATCTGTGCGGGAAGATCCGGGCGCATTCCTGGACCGCATGTTGGCCGCTGTGCAAAGCGGTGACCGCAACCAGTTCCGGCAGATTACCCAGGTATTGGCGAATGAGCCGCCCGGCCGTGCGCTACGCGCCGAAGCCGTCGAGACGGTGAACCAGCAGGAACAGCAGGTAGCGCAGCAGGCGATGCAGGCGCAGCGGCAGCAAGCAGAGACACAACAGCAGGAAACTATGCGCGTCGGCGCGCGCAGCCTGTAGTCGTCATCAAGAGGCAGGACGCACGATGAACGTACAAGATCCGTTGGCGTTGGTCAGCAAGGCAGCCTCGCTCATGGAGCAGTTCGAGCGCCGATGCATCGAACTGGAACAGCAGCAACACCGCCTTGCGCAACAGCTGGAGCAAGTTGCGCAGTCGCTGCCTGGCGTGATGTCCCGGTCGGCGGAACAGACGTTGCAGCGTGTGCCCGATGCATTGATTCGGAGCATGCAGCAAGGAATGGAGCAACCTGTCGCCGGTTTCGAGAAGCGGCTGCAGCAGGCTGGTAGCTTGATCGGCGAAGGCGCGCACTCCTTGTCCGATCAGCTCAGGCGCATCGAACGCGGGCAGCGCCTGTTGTTGTGGAAGGGTGCGGCTGTGGTTATCGGGAGTCTGCTGCTATTACTTGCTGGTGGCGGTTGGTTGCTGACACAGTATCGCGATGAGATTCGTAACAATCAGTTGCGTGCCGAGTTACTACGTGCCTACAACAGCGCCGACGTCACCCTATGCGACGGCAGGCTCTGTGCCAATGTCGAGGCAAAGGGCGCAACCTATGGCGACCGACGACAATATCGGCCGGTGAGGCCGCGCTGATATCCTGCGGCACTCATCACCGCTTCACCCGCCACACCGCTCGTCCTGCAACTGCGGCGGACGCAGCAAGCGGCAGCCTGTCATACATCCACTCCTTGCAGTGGGCTGGCGCAGCGGCTGGAGTTGTGGCCGGGGCAAGGACCGCCGGCATCTAGCGCAACGTTCAAGACTGCTGAGTTAACTGGAGCCCATCGCACCTGTGCATTGCTTTGCGATCTCTACGTTTGCCTGGCGGCTATAGCAGTGTCGTCGGCTTTGCCGTCAGGCGGCACTCACGACGCCGGCACGCGCAACGCCCGATACGGCGGGGTGGACATCACCATCTCGGCCAGCGAATAGGCCAGCTCGCGTTCGGCCAGCACCGCACCGTCGGCGCCGTGTTCGAGCAGGTGCTTGACCTCGGTGTCGCTGTGCGCGCGCGCCAGCAGCGTCAGCGAGGGGTTGATCGCGCGCAGCTTGGCCAGCGCCTCGCCGGCTTCCAGCGGCTGCGGGATCGCCAGGATCGCGATCTTGGCGTGCTCCGGGCGGGCTTCGGCCAGCACGCGGTCGGCCGCCGCACTGCCGCGGATGCCGGGGATGCCGGCCGCATGCGCCTTGGCCACGTGATCGCCGTTGTCGTCGATCACCAGCACCGGCACGCCGCGGCTACGCAGCAACTGCGCCAGCGCGCTGCCGACGCGGCCATAGCCGATCACGATGGCATGGCCGTCCAGCGGCAGCGGCGGGCCGGGCGGCAGTTCCGGCTCCACCGCGGCCGGGGCGTCCTGCGCCTGCCTGGCCTGCCAGCGGTCCAGCCACGAGAACAGGAACGGGTTGGCGATGATCGACAGCAGCGCGCCGGCCAGGATCAGGTCGCGCCCGGTTTCCGGCAGGATCGCCAGCTGCACGCCCAGCCCGGCCAGGATGAAGGAGAACTCGCCGATCTGCGCCAGGCTGGTGGAAATGGTCAGCGCGGTGCCGGTGGGGTGGCCGAATGCACGCACGATCACGAATGCGGCCAGCGACTTGCCCAGGGTCACGGTCAGGAACGTGGCCAGCACCTGCCACGGATGCTCGACCAGGATCATCGGGTCGAACAGCATGCCCACCGAGACGAAGAACAGCACCGCGAACGCATCGCGCAACGGCAGCGAATCGCTGGCGGCCTTGTGGCTGAGCTCGGATTCCTTCAGCAACATGCCGGCGAAGAACGCGCCCAGCGCGAACGACACCCCGAACAGCGTGGCCGACAGGAACGCCACGCCCAGCGCGATGCCGAGCACGGCCAGGGTGAACAGCTCGCGCGAGCCGGTGGCGGCGACCTTTTCCAGCGACCACGGAATCACCCGCCGCCCGACCACCAGCATCACCGCCACGAACGCCACCATCTTGAACAGCGTCAGGCCCAGCGCGGCCAGCAGCGAGGTGGATTCACCGGCATGCGCCGCGGCCGGCGCGGCGGTGCCCAGCACCTCGGCCAGCGCCGGCAACATCACCAGCGCGATCACCATCACCAGGTCTTCGACGATCAGCCAGCCCACCGCGATGCGGCCGCGCTGGGTTTCCAGCAGGCGGCGTTCTTCCAGTGCGCGCAGCAGCACCACGGTACTGGCCACCGACAGCGCCAGACCGAACACCAGCCCATGCATCAACGGCCAGCCCATGCTCCAGGCCAGCGCCCAGCCGAGCAGCGTGGCGACCACGATCTGCGCCAATGCGCCCGGAATGGCGATCCATTTCACTTCCATCAGATCGTCGAGCGAGAAGTGCAGGCCCACGCCGAACATCAGCAGCATCACGCCCAGCTCGGACAGCTGGTTGGCCATGGTCTGGTCGGCCACGAAGCCGGGCGTGAACGGCCCGACGCAGACGCCGGCCAGCAGATAGCCGACCAGCGGCGAGAGTTTCACTTTCTGTGCGAGCGTGCCCAGCACGAAAGCGACCGCGAGGCCGACGGCGATGATGTCGATGAGGCTGGTGTCGTGATGCATTCCAATCCGTTGTGAGAGTGTCCGAGAGAGCGTCGCGGGCGCGACCAGCCAACGGCACTGCGCCGGGCGTCGCCTGCGGGCATTGCGTGGTCATGGCTGGAGTCCGGCGCGGGGGAACCGGGACCGCGTTGCTGGTCCGGTTGGCCGGACGCCCATAGTACACAGCGCTTGATTAACGCGATGCGACACGCCGCGCATGCACGCAGGCCTATCCATGCGCCGGACACCGCGGGTAAACCGCTGTGGCCCGCACGTGCGCGTACGAGTTGCGACGCAGGGCGCAAGTCCGGCACGCCGATTCAACATTGACGACACCGCTTCGCCCCTGCGCAAGGTCGCAGCGAGGCGCCGGCCGACAATCCGGGCTCCCAGTGGAGCGCCTGCGTCCTTCGGCAGGCCCACGCACGCATCGCCCCTGTTGCGGGTGACGCCACACGAGCCAGGCCATGCATCTCAGCGATTTGGCAACACCTCAGTTTCGGCACGATCCCTATCCGACCTACGCGCGCCTGCGCGCCGAAGGCGCGTTGGTGCAGGTGGCAGACGGGCGGCTGATGTCCGGCCGTTACGCCGTGGTCGATCGCCTGCTCAGCGACCGCCGGGTCGGCCGCGACTATCTGCAAAGCATTCGTCTGCGTTACGGCGAGGCGGCGGTGCACCTGCCGCTGTTTCAGGGCATGAGCCGCATGTTCCTACTGCTCAACCCGCCGCTGCACACCCAGTTGCGCGGACTGATGACACAGGCCTTCGGTGCGCGGCAGATGGAATCCATGCGTGAAGTGGCCAGCGATACCGCCGCCGGGTTGATCGATACCTTTCAAGCAAACGGCCACTGCGATCTGCTGACCGAGTTCGCGTTCCCGCTGCCGATCGCCATCATCTGCCGGATGCTGGATATCGATGCGGCCGATGTCACCGCGTTGAGTCACGCGACCAGCGCACTGGCAAAAGTCTTCGATCCGATGATGACGGCGGAAGAACTGCAGACCACCAGCGTTGCGTACGACCAGCTGGCAACATATTTCCACGGCGTGATCGCGCAACGTCGCAGCGCTGGCGGCGATGATCTGATCGCGCGTTTCATCCAGGCCGAGGACAACGGCCGCCGCATGAGCGACGAGGAGATCGTCTCCAACGTGGTCCTGCTGTTCTTTGCCGGCCACGAAACCACCTCCAACATGATCTGCAATGCGCTGGTCGCGCTGCATCGGCATCCGCAGCAATTGCGCCTGCTGCAGGAAACCCCGGGCCTGCTGCCCAATGCAGTGCTCGAATGCATGCGCTACGACAGCTCGGTGCAGATCGCCACGCGCACGGCCTTGCAGGATGTCGAGATCGAGGGCGTGGCGGTCCCCCAGGGCGTCATGCTGTATCTGATGCTGGGCGCGGCCAATCACGACACGCTGCAGTTCACCGACCCGCAGCTGCTGGATATCCGCCGCCAGCAGGGCCGTGCGCTGTCCTTCGGTGGCGGCATTCACCACTGCCTGGGCAACCGGCTGGCGCTGATCGAAATGGAGGCCGCGCTGGCCTGCCTGCTGGCGCGTCTGCCGGCGCTTCGGCTGGAGCAGCTGGACACGCTGAGCTGGAACGATCGCGCCAACCTGCGTGGTGTGGACGCGCTGCTCGCCTCCTGGTGAGCTGCGGCCAGGCGGCGCAGCGCCTGGTCGGCACGCAGTGTTGCGGCAGTCATAGCGCTGGCAATCACTGCGGAAGATGACGCACGGCCGCTGCTGGCGAATCGAGATGCCCACAACGACAAACACCGCCGATCACTCGGCGGTGTTTGTCGTTGACGCAGGCGCGGATCGGCAGGTCCGCTCGAACCCGCCGGTCAGAACCGGTAGGTGACCCGCCCGTACCAGTAGCGGCCGTTGAAGCCGAACGGCGACAGCGACGAATACTGCAGGCCGCCGGCGCGGTCGTCGTAGGCGGTGGTCAGCTGCGCCTTGGTCGGATACTGATTGGTGAGGTTGTCCGCGCCCACGGTGAAGGTGAACGCGTTCCAGGTCTGGCTGGCGGCCAGGTTCAACAACCAGCGCGCGTCATAGGTCTGGTCCTGGCTGCCATCGGCCGGGTCGCTGATGCGCTTGATCGATCCGTAGCGGGTGGCGTTGAAGTTCAGCGCAAAGCCGCCCAGCGTCCAGTCCGCCGCCGCCATGTACTTGGTGCGCGGGGTGGCGTCGGTGAGCAGGCCCTGGCTGGCGCGCCCGAAGTTGGGGTTGGACAGTTCCAGGATCGTGGTCTTGTTGTAGTTGGCGCTGGCACTGAGATTGAGCTTGCCGTAGCTGCCCAGGTCGGCGAGATAGCTGTTGATCCAGTCCACGCCACGGGTGCGGCTGGTGGCGCCGTTGACGAAGAACTGCACCGCGGCCACCTGGCCGATCGGCTGCGCCAGCTGCAGCTGGTCCGAATACAGGATCTGGTCCCAGATGCGGATCTGGTAGACGTCCAGGCTGGAAGTGAAGTTGGCGGTCGGCTGCCACACAGCGCCCAGGCCGTAGTTGGTGGATTTCTCCGGGCTCAGCGGGCCGGCGCCCAGCGCCACGGCAACCGGATCGGAGGTGCGGTAAGTGCCCACCTGCACCAGCTCGCCGTCCTGGATCAGCGTCACCACCGAGGCGTAGTTCTGCTGGGCCAGCGACGGTGCGCGGAAGCCGTTGGAGATGGTGCCGCGCAGCGAGAAGGTGTCGCTGAAGGCGTAGCGTGCCGACAGCTTGCCCGAGCGCGTGGAGCCGGCATCGCTGTAGTTTTCATAACGCCCGGCGATGCCGCCGGACAGCTTGTCGGTGATGTCCGCTTCCAGGTTGGCGTAGACCGCATTGCTGTGGCGTCCGAACTTGCCGGCCACCGTCGGCTCCAGGCCGGAGAACACCTGCGCGCCGCCCGGATACGGCGCGCCGTCGTCGGGATTGATGGTATTGGGGTCGAAGAAGTACGACTCCGGCGAACCGGCGGTGATCTGGTAGCGGTCCTGGCGATGCTCGGCACCGAAGGCCACATTGACCGGATACGCCAGGCCCCAGTCGAAGGACTTGTTGACGTCCAGGTTGATCGTGCCCTGTTCGGTTTCGAAGCCACCGGAATTGAAATTAGTCGGCGAGCTGCCGGTGGTGTAGTACAGGTTGGTGTTGATGCTGTTGAGGATGTTGAAGGTCATGTCGTTCTTGCCATAGGTGGCCGACACGTCCCAATTCCATTCGCTCTCGGTGCTGCCCTTCAAACCCAGCACCGCCGAGCGGTCGTTGGTGGGGTTGTAGATCTGCGGCAGGAAGCCGTTCGGGTAGATCGCCTGCACATTGCGCGCGGTGTTGTCGGCAGCGCGGTAATAGCCGTTGGAGGTGACCTCGCGACGGCTCATGCTGAGGTGGCCGTACAGCTCCAGGTTGGGCGAGAACGCGTAGCCGAATGCGGCCAGCCCCTGATAGAACGTGGAGGCCGGGTCGCCGTGGCGCTGGTAGGGCACACCGCCCGGATTGGGCGTGCCCGGGACGGTGGTGGCGCGGTTGGTGTTCTCGCCGCGGTTGGTGCTCATGGTGTTCTGGTAGTTCCAGGACAGCCGCACCCAGCCCGGCGCGGTGTCGCCGCCGCTGCCGCCGAACGGCAGGCCGACCGAGCCGTCGATGCCGTTCTGCTCGCCATCGCCCTTGTCCATGATGCCGCCATTGACCGACACGCTGTTGCTGCCGGCATCGGCGCCATGCTTGAGCACGATATTGACCACGCCGGCGATCGCATCGGAGCCGTACTGGGCCGAGGCGCCGTCACGCAGCACTTCGATGCGCGCGATGGCCGACATCGGCAGCGAGTTCAGGTCGGCCGGCGCCGAGCCGCGGCCGACGTACGGGTTGTAGTTGATCAGCGAGGAGGTGTGATAGCGCTTGCCGTCCACCAGCACCAGCACTGCATCCGGCGACAGGCCGCGCAGCGTGGCCGGGCGCGCGGCATCGTTGCCGTCGGAGATCGCCGGGCGCGGGAAATTCAGCGACGGCAGCAGCTTGCCCAGCGCGGTGGCGATGTCGGTCGCGCCGGTGGCCTGCAGCGACTGCTCGGTGATGATGTCGATCGGCGATTCGGATTCGGCCACCGTGCGGTCGCTGACGCGGGTACCGGTGACGATCAGGGTGTCCAGGGTTTTCTGCGGCTGGGTCGATTGCGACTGCGCACTGGCAGCGAAGGAACAGACGGTGAGTGCGACCGAGATCGCCAGCGAGAGTGCGTTGGAGGTGTGCATGGGAATGAAGGCTCAAAGGGGATGATGGACGCAGCGATGCGCTGCGTGCATTGCCGGGGGAAGACGACGGCGGACTGCGTGATCCGTGTTGCCTGCGCGCAGCGCGTGTGCGCTGGCAAGGCGACGTGCACAGCAAGACAGCAGACTGCGACGCAGCGTCTGCTGCGTGGCGCATCCTTGCGAAAGAAGGGGGGAACTCGCCCTTTCGCGACAATCGGAAAGGGCGAGCAATGCTGCGGGCGTGCTGCCTCGTCTCAGCGAGGCGGGACGAGGCGATCGACATGCCGGTCGCTGCCGACCGGCACGCGGCGATTTACCACTTGTAACTCACGTTGGCGTACACCAGCGCACCGTTGAAACCGAACGGCGAGGCGCTGCTGTAGGGCAGGTAGGTGCGCGTGCCCAGGCCGGCTTCCTGACGGTCGGGATACTCGTTGAGCACGTTGTCGCCGCCGATGGTGAAGTTCCAGTCGTTCAACTTGTAGGACGCAGCCAGGTCCAGCGTCCACTTGGCCGCATAGGTCTGGTCGCTGCCGGCGTTGGTGCCGAAGGTGCTGAACTCGCCCCAGCGGGTGGCGGTGCCGGTGAACGACCAGTTGCCCGGCGACCAGGTGCCGCCCAGGAAGAACTTGTCGCGCGGCGTGCCTTCGGTGATGCGACCGAGTTCGGCGCGGCCGATGCGCACTGCGCCCGGATCGATCGCTTCCAGCGCTGCCGGGTTGTCGGCGACCCGTTCCACTTCGGTCTTGTTGTAGTTGTAGCCGGAGGTCAGCTCCGCGCTGCCGCCGTCCAGGTTCCAGCGATAGGTGCCGACCGCATCCACGCCCTGGGTCTTGGTGTCCACTGCGTTGGTGAAGTAGCGCCCGCCACCGATGCCCGGGAAGCCATTGGCCTGCAGATAATTGCGCGCCGCATTGGAGGTGAGGTTTTCCGACAGCACGATGCGGTCATCGATATCGATGCGGTAGGCATCGACCGTGATGTACAGGTTTTCGATCGGCTGCAGCACCACGCCAAGTCCGTAGTTCTTGGATTCCTCGGCCTTCAACGGCTCGGCACCGAGTGCGATCGCGGCCGGGTTGTCGGTACGGAAGGTGCCGATCTCGAACGGGATCGCAGTGACCGTGCCATTGGGCTGGGCCACGTTGAGGAACTGGGTGGCGATCGACTGGAAGTTCTGCTGCTGCAACGACGGCGCACGGAACCCGGTGGAGGCGGTGGCGCGGACGGCCACCTTGTCGGTGAACGCGTAGCGCAACGACAGCTTGCCGGTGGCGGTATCGCCGAAGTCGCTGTACTTCTCGTAGCGCCCGGCCAGACCGGCCGAAAGCTTTTCGGTCAGATCCGCTTCCAGGTCGACGTACGCCGAATGGCTGTTGCGGTTGTAGTAGCCGGCGTCGGAGAGTTTGAAGCCGGGGAACACCTGTGCGCCCGGGATCAGTGTGCCTGCCGCAGAGGGAATGCCGCCATTGGCCGAGGACGCCGCGTCGCCGGGCGACTGGTTGAACTTCTCACCGCGCCATTCCGCACCGAAGGCCAGTGTGACCGGATACGCCAGGCCCCAGTCGAGCGTCTTGGTGAAGTCGGCATTGAGCACGTTCTGGGTCACTTCCAGCGTGCCGGCATGGAAGTCGGTCGGGCTGGCCAGGCCCAGGCTGTTGTTCAAGCTGTTGCGCACATCGAAGGTGAGATTATTCTGGCCGTAGTTGTAGCTCAGGTCGATGTTCAAGCCGCCTTCGGTGGAGGTCTTCAAGCCGCCCACCCAGGACACGTCCTTGCTGACGTTGTAGATCTGCGGCAGGAAGCCGTCTGGATAGATTTCCGGGCGGTTGCGGTTGTCGCCGGCAAAGCGGAAGTAGCCGTTGGACAGCACTTCGCGGCGGCTGACCATGCCGAACGAGTAGAAGGTCAGGTAATCGGTGGGGCTGTATTCGCCGTTGAAGGAGATCGCGCCCTGGTCGATGTCCGGATCGCCGTAACGCTGCTCCACGCGGCCCTGGAATGGCAGTGCGCGGTTGGTCTGGTCCGAATGCCCGGCCTGCGCGGCCAGATGCACCTTGCCGGTTCCGGCAAAGCTGAAACCGGCATCGCCGGACAGCTGATACTGCTCGCCGTCGCCAGCGCTGTACTTGCCGTAGCGGCCATTGACGCTGCCGCCTTCGCCGCTGCCCTTGAGCACGATGTTGATCACGCCGGCAATTGCATCCGAACCGTATTGCGCCGATGCGCCGTCGCGCAGCACTTCGATGCGCTCCACTGCGGCGATCGGAATGGTGTTGAGATCGGCCGGCGACGAGCCACGGCCCTGGGTGTCGTTGAGATTGATCAACGCGGTGCTGTGATAGCGCTTGCCGTTGACCAGCACCAGCACCTGATCGGGCGACAGGCCGCGCAACTGCGCCGGGCGCACTGCGTCCGAGCCGTCGGAGATGGCCGGGCGCGGGAAATTCAACGAGGGGATCGCGCGTGACAGCGCGGTAGCCAGCTCGGTGGTGCCGGTCGATTCCAGTGCCTGTGGCGAGATGATGTCGATCGGCGAGGCCGATTCGGCCACGGTGCGATCGGCCACGCGCGTGCCGGTCACGATCAAGGTATCGAGCGTTTTCTGGGTGGGAGCCTGTGACTGCGCGGACGCGTTTGAAGCGGAAAACGACAGTGCAAGAACAACGGCAACTGCGAGTGGACTGGTCTTGCAATTCATGCGGTGACAACTCCGAGTGGGGAACGGATGCATCGCAGGGGGCCCCCTCCCGGGCCGCGTCCGTTGCGGCAGCTGCGGTGCGTTCCCAACCATTAACCACGTGTAACCGCATGTCAAATTTTGGTTACGTTGCGCAAGTAACTGTCATGTATGACGTGCTACTGCCATCGTTGTCATCGTGCACCAAAGTGATGCGCTGTTTGCACCAGACCTGCGGTATCAGCCGTTTGCCTGCACCATCATGGACATCGATACCAGATATGAAACTTCTGCATCAGAACGTGATCTGCACCGCATCGGCACTGCGTTGCGCAGGACCATGGAACACCGCTTCGATGTTGTTGCCATCCGGGTCGAGCACGAACGCGGCGTAGTAGCTCGGGTGATAGGGGCGCACGCCCGGCGCGCCGTTGTCGCGACCGCCGTGGGCGAGGGCGGCCTGATGGAATGCGTGCACCATGGCCACGTCGTGCGCCTGGAAGGCCAGATGGTGGCGGCCGGTGAGTTGGCCTTGCGCCATCGTGTCGCGATCGGACACGAACAGCTCGTCGGCCCAGAAGAATCCATCGCCTTCGCCACCGATCGGAATGCCCAGCACATCGAGCACCGCCTGGTAGAAACGTCGGCTCGCCGCCAGGTCGTGGACGACCAGATGCAGGTGATCGATCAGGCGGCCACGTGAGAGCTGCGCTGCGTCCATGGTGGGTGCTCCGGCAGGGTGGAAGCGGTGTTGATACCACCGCAGCCGCCGGCAGCTCTTCACGGCGCATCGATGCCCGCGCCTGGATGGCTGCATCAAACGCCGCACGGACAACGGGCAAAAACGCACACGCCCCGGGCAAGCCGGGGCGTGTGATCAGGCGTCAGGATGCGGCCGTGCCGCGTGCGTCAGTAACCAACACGTGGCAACACCGCAGCAGTGTGGATCGCTGTCTTGATTACCAGCGATAGTTGATGCGGCCGTACACGTAAGCACCGTTGAAGCCGAACGGCGACAGATTGCTGTACGGGAACTGCCCGCTGGTGGAGTTGGCGAAGTTGTTCTCGTCCGGGTACTCGTCCAGCAGATTGTCCGCACCCAGGGTCAGCGTCCAGCGATCGATCTTGTAGCTGGCCGAGGCATCCACCACCCACTTGGCGCCGAAGGTCTGGTCGTTGATCGCCGCGGCCGGACGCGTGCTGTACTTGCCATAGCGCGTGGCACCCAATGCCAGCGTCCAGTGCTCCAGATTCCAGCTACCGTTGACCAGGAACTTGTCGCGCGGGAAGCCTTCCTCGATGCGACCGCGTTCGGTGCGGTCGATGCGCTCCAGGCTCAGCCCGTTGGTCGACAACGCAGCCGGGTTGGCGGCGACGCTGCGTACTTCGGTTTCCGAATAGTTGTAGCCGGCGGTCAGGTCCACGCTGCTGGCGGCGAGCTGCCAGCGGTAGCTGCCGACCACGTCCACGCCGCGCGTGCGCGTGTCCACCGCATTGGTGAAGTAGCGCCCGCCGTTGATGCCGAAGATGCCCTGCGCTTCGAGCAGGTTACGCACGCCGGTGCCGGTGAGGTTGGACGACAGCACGATGCGGTCGTCCACATCGATCTGGTACGCATCCACGGTGAGGTAGAGCGCGTCGGTCGGCTGCAGCACCAGGCCCAGGCTGTAGGACAGCGAGGTCTCGGCATCCAGCGGCTCTGCGCCCAGCGCGCGCGCCACGTTGCTGTCGGCCGGGAAGGTGCGGATCTCGAACGGGTTCGGATTGCCGGCCAGGAAGGTGGTGCTGGTGGACTGGAAATACTGCTGCGCCAGCGATGGCGCGCGGAAGCCCGACGCCACCGTGCCGCGCAGCGCGATCTTGTCGGTGAACGCATAGCGCCCGGACAACTTGCCCGATGCCTGGCTGCCGAAGTCGTTGAAGTCTTCGTAGCGCCCGGCCAGGCCGGCGGAGAACTTGTCGGTGAAATCGGCTTCCAGGTCCGCATACAGTGCGTAGCTGTCACGCGAGTACCGCCCGGACACGCTGGGCGCGAATCCGCCAAAGCCCTGCGCGCCACCGGCCAGCGTGCCGGCCTGGAAATACGAGCCCACTTCGCCTGGCGACTGGTTCCACTTTTCGTTGCGGTATTCGGCGCCGAAGGCCACCGTCACCGGGTACGCCAGGCCCCAGTCGAAGCCGCGCTTGACGTCCAGGTTGACGATGTTCTGCGTGGTCTCCAGCGCGCCGTCGTAGAAGGAGGTCGGCGAGCTCGGCCCCAGGCTCACGTTGAGCGTGTTGCGGGTGTGGAAATCGATCTTGTTGTAGCCGTAGTTGTAGCTGGCATCCCAGTCCCAGCCACTGGCGGTGGAGCCGCGCACGCCGGCCACCAGCGAGCGGTCCTTGGCGTAGGTCTGGATTTCCGGCAGGAAGCCCTGCGGATACACCGACAGGATGTTCTGGCTGCTGCCCGGCGCGCGGAAGAACGCGAACGAGGTGATGTCGCGGTTGCTGGCGGTGGCGAAGGCGTAGCCGGTGATGCTGTCGCTGAAGGCGAACTCGGTATTGGCCGACACCGCCTGCGCGTTGACGTCCGGGTCGCCGATCTTGAACGCCTTCTGGCCCACGGCCGGCTGCGAGGCGCTGGGTGCGCCGGCATAGCCGCGCGCACGGTCGGTGGGGTCCTGCTGGTTGAGCTGGGCGGCCACGTGCAGCCAGCCGCGCTCGTTGCCGTAGGCCACGCCGGTGTCGCCGGACAACTCGTAGTTGCTGCCGTCGCCGGCCGAATACTGGCCGAAGCCGGCCTGCAGGCTGCCGCCCTTCTCCGCGCCCTTGAGCACGATGTTGACGACACCGGCGATGGCATCGGAGCCGTATTGCGCCGAGGCGCCGTCGCGCAGCACTTCCACGCGCGCGATCGCCGCCACCGGAATGGTGTTCAGGTCCACTGCCGCGGCGCCACGGCCGATGGTGCCGTTGAGGTTGAGCAGCGAGGAGGTGTGGCGGCGCTTGCCGTTGACCAGCACCAGCACCTGGTCCGGCGACAGGCCGCGCAGCTGCGCGGGGCGGATCGCGCTGGTGCCGTCGCTCAGGGCCGGGCGCGGGAAGTTCAGCGACGGCAGCGCGCGGGCCAGCGCGGTGGCCAGCTCCGAGGTGCCGGTGGCCTGCAGCGACTCGGCGCTGATGATGTCGATCGGCGACTGCGACTCGGCCACGGTACGGTCGGACACCCGGGTGCCGGTGACGATGACGGTATCGAGCGTATTGGCGGGCGCGCTGGTCGGGGTGGCGGTCTGGGCGAAGGCGGGGGAGGCGAGCAGCGCCGCAACGACGGCGGTTGCGAGCGTGGACAACGGGTAATTCATGACAACTCCGAACGGGGGTCCAGGCAGGACCAGCAAGGCTGGGCGGGGTCTGGTCGCGGCGATGCGAAGGGAACGACGGCCAGCCCGAAGGCGCTAATTATTCGTTAACGCTAGAATGGCGTCGCAGGAGTGCTGCTCATCTGCTCATTCCTTTTCGTTCTATCGGACTGTCCATCAATGATTTCCCTGCGCAACTTCTCCATGCGACGCGGCGAGCGTCTGCTGTTGTCCAACGTCGACCTGACCATGCATGCCGGCTACCGCGTCGGTGTGGTGGGCCGTAATGGCACCGGCAAGTCGAGCCTGTTCGCTGCGGTCAAGGGCGAACTGGAAGCGGACAAGGGCGATGTCGACCTGCCCGGTAAGGTGCGCACCGCCAGCGTCTCGCAGGAAACCCCGTCGCTGCCCGATCCGGCGCTGTCGTTCGTGCTCGGCGGCGACATCGAGGTCTCGGCGATCCTGCAGGAAGAGGCCGCGGCCACCGCGCGCGAGGACTGGGAAGCGGTCGCCAACGCGCACCAGAAGATGGCCGAGCTGGGCGCCTACGACGCCGAGGCGCGTGCCGGCAAGTTGCTGCACGGCCTGGGCTTCCCGGCCGACACCCATCACCGCGCGGTGTCCTCGTTCTCCGGCGGCTGGCGGGTGCGCCTGAACCTGGCGCGCGCGCTGATGATGCCCAGCGACCTGCTGCTGCTGGACGAACCCACCAACCACCTGGACATGGACGCGGTGCTGTGGCTGGAGCAATGGCTGCTCAAGTACCCGGGCACCTTGCTGCTGATTTCGCATGACCGCGAGTTCCTCGACAACGTGGCCACGCATACGCTGCATCTGCACGGCGGCACCGCCAAGCT
This sequence comes from Xanthomonas arboricola pv. juglandis, assembly GCF_001013475.1. Taxonomy (GTDB): domain Bacteria; phylum Pseudomonadota; class Gammaproteobacteria; order Xanthomonadales; family Xanthomonadaceae; genus Xanthomonas; species Xanthomonas arboricola. The sequence goes on from NZ_JZEF01000003.1 coordinate 472,612, forward strand.
GTACGTCGGCGGCTACACCGATTTCGAGCGCCAGCGCATCGAGCACCTGCGTCAGCAGCAGATCGCCCACGACAAGGAGCAGGCCGAGCGCGCGCATCTGCAGAGCTTCATCGACCGCTTCAAGGCGCAGGCCAGCAAGGCCACCCAGGCGCAGAGCCGCATGAAGCGCCTGGCCAAGATGGCCGGCACCGAGGCGGTACGCGCCGAGCGCGAATTCCGCATCCAGTTCGCCCAGCCCAATCGGTTGCCGTTTTCGTTGATCCGGCTGAATCACGCTGCGTGCGGGTATGCGGCTGCGCCGCGGGATTCGGGAATCGGGAATGGGGAATCGCAAAAGCTGGGGTCCAGCGATGCGATTACCGTGTTGCACGATGTTGGATTCGGATTGGAGGCGGGTGACCGGATTGGTTTGCTGGGGCCGAATGGTGCGGGTAAGTCAACGCTGGTCAAGACGTTGGTTGGCGAGCTGCAGCCGCTGTCGGGCGAGCGCAGTGCGCATCCGGATCTGCGGATCGGCTACTTCGCCCAGCACACGGTGGAATCGCTGCACGAGGGCCAGTCGCCGATGGATCACTTCCGCGAGCTGTCGCCGGATGGCTCCAATCAGGCGTTCCGTGATTTCCTGGGCAAATGGAATTTCGCCGGCGATCGCGCCTTCGAAGTGGTGGATGGGTTCTCCGGCGGCGAGCGCGCGCGCCTGGCGCTGGCGCTGATCGCCTGGCAGCAGCCAAACGTGCTGCTGCTCGACGAGCCGACCAACCATCTGGACCTGGAGATGCGCGAGGCCCTGGCCGAAGCGCTGAGCGACTTCGAAGGCGCCATCGTGATGGTCTCGCATGACCGTCATCTGATCGGCCTGGTCTGCGACAGTTTCTGGCGCGTGGCCGATGGCGTGGTCGAGCCGTTCGCCGGCGATCTGGACGAATACGCCGCCTGGCTGCGCAGCCGCCCGGCCGCGCAAGGCACCAAGCAGAAGATGGCCGAAGTGGCGCCCACCCCGCCGCCGCCGACCAAGCCGCTGCCGCCGAAGAAAGCCGTCAACCCGCACAAGCTGGCCAGCGCGGAAAAGCGCGTCGGCGAACTGGAAGAGGCGCTGGCGGCACTGGACCGCGAACTGGCCAACCCCGGCAACTATGCCGACAACGACAAGATGGCGGTGCTGGGCCGCGACCGCGAGGCGACCGCGCAGCAGCTGGCCACAGCCGAAGCGGCGTGGATGGAGTTGATCGAAGGCGCGTAACGCGCAGGCGTTACGATGCGCGTGGGGCCGGGCACAGGGAGGTAGGCAACATGATCAGCGCCACCATCAGTCTGGAAGATCATCTGGCTGCGCAGCGCCTGCATGCCAGACAGACGGCCAAGCTGTTGATCGTGATCCTGGTGGTCCTGCTGTTGATCGGGGCGGGGTTGCTGCAACTGATCGGGGCCGGCGAAATCATCGGCCCGATGCTGATCGGTGCCGGAGGCGGCGGCTTGATCGGCCTGGTGGTGTTGCACGTCTGGGGCTTGCCGCGGAAGATCAAACGCCTGCACGCGCAGCAGGCCGCGCTGCGGCATACCTACACCTTTGCGTGGGACGAGACCGGGCTGGAGATCGCCTGGGCGGACGGGCATCTGCGCCGGCCCTGGTCCGATTACCTCCGCTACCGCGAGAACGAGCGGGTGCTGCTGCTGTATCACAACGACCGCTTGTTCGAGCTGTTCGCCCCGCACTGGTTCGCCGACAGGGCGCACTACGAGGCGTTTCGTCGCCTGGCCGTGCAGGGGATCGAGGCGTCCGCGCGCCGCTGAGCGCGGTGAACTGCTCAACCGGAGCGCTGCTGCTCGGCTACCAGCCAGTCGCGCAATCGGGCGTCGGCATCGCCTTCCGGCCGCGAGCGCAGCCGGGTGAGCCAATAGCGTCCGGCGTCGATCTGGATCGGGAACGGGCACACCAGGCGCCCGGCATCCAGATCCTGGCGAAACATCGGCAACGGCAACAACGCCACGCCGGCACCCGCCGCCGCGGCGCTGGCCAGCGTCAACGACGAATCGAACATCGCCCCGAGTGCGGCGACTTCGGCCACGCCCGCCGCGCGAAACCACTGCGGCCATTCGTCCAGACGGTACGAGCGCAATAACGGCAGCTGGGCCAGATTGGCCGGTGTGCGCAGGCCCCGCGCCATGCTGGGCGCGCACACCGGCGCAAACGGCGCCTCCATCAGCGCATGGGCGATCTGGCCCTGCCAGTCGCCGTCGCCGAAACGGATCGCCAGATCCAGCCCTTCGCCAGCCAGATCGACCCGGTTGTTGTGGGTGGACAGACGCAGCTCGATCTCCGGATGCGCCGCATGAAAGGCGTCCACGCGCGGCAGCAGCCAGCCGGTGGCGAAGGTGCCGACCACGCCGACGCTGAGCACCTCGCGATAGCGCCCATCGGCAAAGCGCTCCAGGGTGGCCGCGATGCGGTCGAAGGCCTCGCCGAGCACCGGCACCAGTGCCGCGCCTTCGTCGGTAAGCGCCACGCCGCGCGGCAGGCGGTGGAACAGGCTGGTTCTCAGTTGCTGCTCCAGCGCCTTGATCTGGTGGCTGAGCGCGGCCTGGCTGACGCACAGTTCGCTGGCGGCGCGGGTCAGGTTCTGGTGGCGCGCGGCGGCCTCGAAGGCGCGCAGGGCATTGAGCGGAAGACGGGGCCGGGGCATGCGCAGAGATTAGTTCAATTCATGTCAGGGATCGAAACATCGCAATAGTCCGGTGGCCGGCATGCGCCGATACTGCGCGCTCTCCACGGGAGGTTGCTGCATGTTGAACCGTCGACAATTCCTGTACGCAACCGGCGCGGGCGTGCTGCTTGCGGCCTCCAGACCTGCATGGGCACTCAGCCCGGCGATGACGCTGGACGATGTGCTGCGGGCGCAGTGGGCGGAGATCGAACGCCGCACTGGCGGCCGCCTGGGCATCAGCCTGCTCGACAGCGCCACCGGCAGGCGCCTCGGCCAGCGCGAAGACGAGCGCTTTCCGATGTGCAGCACCTTCAAATTTGTATTGGCTGCGGCGGTGCTGCAGCGGGTGGACAGGGGCGAGCTGACATTGGCGCAACGGGTCAAGATCCGTGCCTCCGACATGCTCGAGCATGCCCCGGTCACCGAGCGCCATGTCGGCGGGTCGCTGAGCGTGGCCGAGCTCTGTCGGGCCACGATGATCTACAGCGACAATCCGGCCGCCAACCTGCTGTTTCCGCTGGTCGGCAACCCGGCCGGACTGACCGCCTTCCTGCGCGGCATCGGCGATGCGCACACCCGCAGCGACCGCCACGAGCCGGAGATGAACCGCTATGCCGAAGGCGACCCGCGCGACACCACCACGCCGGCGGCAATGGCCGCCACCTTGCGCACCCTGCTGCTCGGCAACGCGCTGCAACCGGCCTCGCGCAAGCAATTGACCGACTGGATGATCGACAACCGCACCGGCGATACCTGCCTGCGCGCCGGCCTGCCGCGCGGCTGGAAGATCGGCGACAAGACCGGCAGCAACGGCAGCGACACCCGCAACGACATCGCCATCATCTGGCCACCGGCAGGCAAGGCACCATTGCTGCTCACCGCGTATTTGAATGGCGCCAGCGTCGACAGCGATGCGCGCGACGCGGCGTTGAAGGCAGTGGCGGCCGCGGTACGCGACAGCATCGTGGGGTGAGCGCGACGACCCGCTGCCTCCCGCGTTATGTCGCGTGTGAGTCCGCAAGCTGCTTGCTGCTTCCTGCCAGCTGTTCGAGGTACGACGGGGCGCATCAGGGGGTGTCATTGCCAGCGCCGTCTATCCGGGCCATCTGTGGGCGCACGACGACGACCGCACCACACGCGATCCTACGCATCTGTCGCTGCGGCCAGATATCACCGTCATTGTCCGAACGCCGCCGACCTTCTTGCTGCAGGCCGAGGACGATGCGGTGGATGGGGTCAGTCAATTGCTGGCCTACTACGTGGCGCTCAAGCAAGCCGGCGTACCCGTGAAAATGCATCTCTATGCCGAGGGCGGGCATGCGTTCGGTCTGCGCGCGGACGCATTGCCGATCGCGCAATGGCCGCAGCTGGTGGAAACCTGGTTGGGGACGATCGGCATGCTGGAGGCGGCCGACGCGCACTGAGCCCGACCATGCGCAAGCATGCTGATCGCGCAGCCACATGCGCGCTCAGCATGCCTGGCTGCAAGGTTCAGCCGGGTGCGCCGATCGGCAAAGGCAGGTCTTGCTGCAGCCGCGCCGGCCCGCCCATGGCTGGATCGCTGACGCTGTCTGCGCCGGTTTCGATACGTCCGGCCAGACGCTGGGCTGCGCCGTCGTGGTGTACCCACAGGTCGTACCAGCCGCCAGTTGCCGCCGCTGTCCAACGGCGCTGCTCGGTGGTGCCGGGTGCAACGCTCAGGCGTTCGTGCGGCTGCGCGGCTGAATATGCGGCCGGTTGCAGCTCCACCTGCACGGTAGTGCTGCCGGCATTGCGCAGCGATAACGACACGGCCGCGGGATCGTTCGCATCCTGGGTGATTTCGGCCGCCAGCAACGGTGCACTCAGGTCGCCACGGTAGTGGCGATGGAATCCGTTGGGGCCGAGCAACCACAGATCGTAACGGCCATCGGCGGTGGTCCACGTGGCATCCACTGCTGCGCCGCTCCCTACGGTGTAACGGCGCGGAATCGCCGCAAGATCGAAGCGGTCGTAGACATGCAGGACCACCACAGCACCCGCGTTGGACATGCGCAGCCTCACCTGGCCACGCTCGGGCAACGGGGCCAGTTCCACGCCTGGGCGATACGGCAGCGCCCGCGAACGGCGTGTACCGAAGGGCTGCTGCGGCGGTTGCAACGCGGCAGGCAATGGCGGCAGTGCGTGTTCGCGCAGGGCTGCTGCACGCGCTGCGGTCGCGCTGACATCGGGCAGCGCCGCGACGAACGGGCGCGCATCGGCCTTGCGGAAGTCGAACGCATTGACCAGGTCGCCACAGACCGCGCGCCGCCACGGCGTGATCTCCGGTGCGGGCACGCCGAAGCGGCGTTCCAGCAGCCGCAATACCGACGTGTGGTCGTACACCTGCGAATCCACCCAGCCGCCGCGGCTCCAGGGCGAGATCACGTACAGCGGCACGCGTGGGCCCAGGCCATAGGGGCGGCCGCACAGCTCGGGCAGATCCACCTTCTGTTCGCCCGGTGCCGGGTGGCGGTGGTAATCGTCGTCGGTGGCGATGCTGGATGCGCCGGCAAAGCCGCCGGTCGCGTGCGGGTCCGGCGACGGGGGCGCAGGCGGCGGCATGTGATCGAAAAAGCCGTCGTTCTCGTCGAACATCAACAGCAGTGCGGTGCGGCTCCATACCTGTGGGTCGGCGGTGAGCGCATCCAGCACGCGTGCAGTGTAGGCCGCGCCTTGCGCTGGGCTGGAGGGATCCGGATGTTCGCTGCCGGCCGCATCGGCAATGATGAAACTCACCGATGGCAGGCGCCCGCCCAGCACGTCGGCGCGCAGCTGCTCGACACCGCGCGTGCTGACGCCACGCGCGCGCAGTTGCGCATCGTGCCCGGGCGCAGCAGTGAAGGCCTGCCGGAACGGCGCAAAGCCCGCCAACGGGTTGTCGGTGAAGTTGTCGCGCATGTCCTGATAGATCTGCCAGGACACGCCCGCGTTCTGTAGCAGCTCGACGTAGGTCGTCCAACGATAGGGATCGGCGAAACCGCCCAGCTCCGCAAAGTTGTCGTGCGAGTTGCCGATCACCGGGCCACCGGCGCGCGCCTGCGGGTCGTTGCCGCCGCTCCACAGGAACACGCGATTGGAATTGGTACCGGTCTGGATCGAGGCGTGGTACGCATCGCAGATGGTGAAGGCGTCGGCGAGCGCGTACTGGAACGGAATATCCGCGCGCCGGTAATAACCCAGCGCATGGTTGTGCTTGACGGCGGCCCAGTGCCCGAGCCGGCCGTGATCCCAGGCGCGTTGCGCATCCACCCAACTATGCGGCGTGCCTTGCACGCGCATGAAGCCGAATTGCGCTGCCGTATCCAGCGCAAACGGCGTCAGCCATTGGCGGCCGTCCTCGCTGGGCTGCAGCCACACCGTGCGCGCGGGCGCGCCCGGTAACGGCGGTGCGGGAATCGGAAAACGATCGCCGAACCCGCGCACGCCGGGCAGGCTGCCGAAGTAATGATCGAAGGCGCGGTTTTCCTGCATCAGGATCACCACATGCTGCAGATCCTCCAGCGTGCCGGTGCGGCGGTCCGGCGCGATGGCGGCGGCCCGCGCGATGCTGGGGGGCAGCAGCGCGGCGGCGGCACCGGCAAGCCCGGTCTGCAGAACGCGGCGGCGGGGAAGGTCGATCATCGTGTCACCTGGTTGGCGCTCCCATCCGGTCTGCGCTGGAGCGGGTCGAGCGTACCCGACGCGTCAGCGCGTGTGTTCTCTGCGTGCTTGCAACACCGCCGACCCTGTCCGTTTGCACCTGCGCGGCAGCACATGCAGTGAGCGGATCGGGTGGCGTGTCTTCAGCCCGATCCGCTTACGCACGTTGCAGGCCCATCCCGCGCAGGTCGGCAATGCGCCGCCGACGTTAGAGATCCAGCGTCAACGTCAGCCCGACCGTGCGCGGCGCGGCGATAAAGGCACTGTCGCTGCCGTCCACGCCTTCCAGGTAGCGTTTGTCGGTGAGGTTGCTGACGTTGAGCGCCAGCTGCAGGCCCTTGAGCTGCGACGACAGCTGCGACAGTTCCACCCCGAGGTTGGCATCGAAGGTGGTCACGCCATCGAGTGCGGCGCGGTTGGAGGCATCCAGGTAGCGCTTGCCCAGATAGCGTCCGGACACACCGAAGCGCCACGCCTGGCCGCGCCAGTCCGCCGACATCACCAGGGTGTTGCGCGGTTGGCCGATCACCTGCGCGCCCGGGGTGATCTCCAGCGCGGTATCGCGTGCGGCGTCGCCGCTGCCCAGGTAATCGGCCTTGTTGTAGGTGTAGGCACCGTTGATGCGCCAGCCGTTGTCCCAGCCATAGCCCAGTGCCGCTTCCACGCCGCGCGCATGCACGCCGCCGAAGTTCTCGTACACGCCGTCGGTTTCGCCCAGGTAATCGATGCCGGTGACGAAGTTGGCCGGCACATAGACGATGCGGTTGTCGAAGCGGATGTCGTACAGGGTCACGCTGCCGGTCAGCGGCCAGCGGCTGAGACGCAGGCCGAGTTCGACGTTGTCGGCGGTCTCCGGTTGCACGCGGCTCAGTGCGACCGGGTCGGTTTCGCCGAGCACGCCGGACGGAATCGCAGCGAAGTTCTGCGAGTAACCGGCGAAGGCTTCCAGGCCCTGCACCGGGGTGGTCCAGGTCAGGCCGGCCGACAGCAGCGGGTCCGAATGCGAATCCGATTCCACATGCTGCGCATCGCCGATGCGGCGGTCGCGGGTCTGGTCGACGAAGAACTGCTTGACGCCTACGCGCCAGGCAAAGGCGCCGTAGCGCATCACGTCCTCGACGTAATACATCTGTTCGTCGGTCTGGTAGTTGTCCTTGAACTGCACCCAGTACGGCTGATGATCGAAGCTGATGTTGGTGCCGACGTTGAGCAGGCGATGCCAGTCGCGGGTGACACTGCGGTCGTAGCGCTCCAGCCAGGCGCCGGCGCGCACGGTGTTGTCGATGGCGCCGAGATCGGCGCGCCATTCCACATCGGCCATCGCGCCGGCGCGGTGGTTGTCGTAGTGGCTGTGCCGATACGACTGCACCGGCACCGAGCCGGCCGGATAGCAGGCCGGGTTGGATTCGGCCGGCACCGCATCGCTGCCGGCGCAGCCGGTCAGCATGGTCGCGGCCGCGCCGCCGGGCGTGAGGTAATACAGCTTGCCCAGGTCGCTGCCGGCGTACACGGTGTTGCCGCCACGCGCTTCGGATTCCGGCGCGCCGGCGCCATCGTTGGTGACATCCACCAGATACGGCGGAATCCAGTCGCCGCGGCCCTGCATGCGATGCGCATAGCCGGTCAGCACGGTCTTGAAGCCGTTGCCGCCATCGAAGGCGCCACGCAGGTAGCCAAAGGTGTTCTTGCGCAGCGCACGCGAGCCGGAGCGGTAGTTCTGGTCCAGGTACGGAATGCCGGTGAGCGTGCCGGTCAACAGATCGTGCTCGGGGTCGCGCGCGAACTGCTCGGGCGTCACGCTGGTGTATTCGGATTCGTCGGCATCGTCGTAGGACGCATAGCCGCTGAGCGTCCACTTGTCCAACACGCTGACGAACTTGCCGGCCAGGTGATCGCGGCTGGTGTGGCCGCTGCCGTCGATCCAGTCGTCGTTGCGTGCCGACGAGCCGCTGATCCAGGCGCGCGTGTTGCCGCCGAGCAGGCCGGTGTCGTAGCGCGCGTAATACTTGCGCGCCTGGTTGTCGCCGATGCCGCCGATCACGCGCACGCGCTGCTCTTCCAGCGGCTCGCCGGTGAGATAGTTCAAGGTGCCGCCCAGCGCTTCGTTGGAGCGCGAGGCGATATCGGCGGTGCCCTGGCTCACTTCCACCGTTTCCAGATCCGGCATGTCGATGAAACGGTTGGCCTTGGAGCCGCCGCCATACGCCGAGCCGCCGTTGGGCACGCCATCGATGGTGGTGCCGATCTGCTGGGTATCGCGATTGCTGACAAAGCCGCGCATGCTGATCTGCGTGCCCCAATCCGACGAGCCGAAGGCATCGGCCTCGGTGACCACCACGCCGGGCAGTTCGTTGAGCGCATCGTTGACGCTGCCGAGCACGAACTGGCGGTCCAGCATTTCCTTGCTGACATTGGTCTTGGAATACGTCATCGCCTGGCCGACCACCTGCACCTGGTTCAGCGTGGACACCTGTTCGCCAGCGCTGCCCGGTTCGGCCGCAGCCGGGCCAGACGCTGCGCCATCCGGGACTTGTTGTGCGTAAGCGGGCAGGGTGAGCGGAACCAGCAACAAGGCGAGCGTGGCCGGACGGCGCACGCGCGAGGAGGACGTCGAATCCATTGCAATCCAACAAGCGGGTAGGGTCTGCAAAGACTGCCGCGCTTGCATTGCGTGATGATGACCGCGCTAAAGGTGTGGCCGGGATCACCAGATGGACTTGGGAAGTCCTAACGTCGGGACGATGGCGATTCAGCGCTGTTTGGATGTTTCCGGGCCGCGCTGGTTGCAAGACACCTGGAGTTTCGCGCCGCAGCGTTGTCTTCACTCCAAGACAAGCGGTTTCGAGTCGTCGCGTTGTTGTAGATGCACTCAAGTGCTTAGGTCAAAAAAGCCTGCTGAGTCGAGTGCGCGGTGCCCTCACCGCTTGCGGGACACGCCGTGAATCCGTCCATGGAGGCTCCTTGGCGGCATTCATGCCGCCAAGGGTCCCGCAACCGGTAAGGACACCGCACCAGGAAGTTGGTCGATGCCCGCGCGAAAAGCCGCTTGTCGAAACGTGTGTCGGGTCTCAAGCGGCACGCCAGTATCGAGCAACGCGCATCACGCACTGCTCTTAACCATGCACACCGACCACCTCGACTGGTCCTTGTCCGCTCACCGTCGCGGGACCTTACGCGGCATGGATGCCGCGTAAGGGCCTACACGGACGTACTTGCGGCGTGTCCCGCGATGGCGGGCAAGGGCCTTGCAGCCAAGCGGCAGATAGACCGCTCCATAGCTGATCCATCCAAAAAGTCCCCCACCATCTGCTCTGCCTTGCGGCGTGTCCCGCGACGGTGGGTGGGCAAGGGCCTTGCCGCCAAGCAGCAGATCGACCGCTCGATAGCTGGTCCATCCAAAAAGTCGTCCACCAGTTGCTCCGCCTTGCGGCGCCCCCCGCAATGGTGGGCGGGCAAGGGGCCCCATTGCAGCAACGCCGCAGATCGCCTGATCAGCAGCGCAGCGACTGACGACAGCGAAACAGGTGTATCAGCCGCCCTTGGCGTGCGGCGGTGCTTCGGTCTGCTGTGTTTCCGGCATCAACTCCAGCGCCGATGGAGTGGTGCGCAGCATCGGGCGGAACGAGATCGGATGGGTGCGGCGGCGCGTGAAGCGCAGCAAGCGTGTCAGCGTAAATCCGGACAGTGCCAGCAGCATCACCGCGAAATACACCGGCAGTGCCGCAGGCCCGAATTTCTGCATTGCGCCGCCGGCCAGGGCCGGACCGATCGCCGCGCCCACGCCATGCACCAGCAGCAGGCTGCTGCAGCCGGAGAGCAGATCTTCGCGCGGCAGGTAATCGAGCATGTGCGCCACCGCAAACGGATACAGCGAGAACGCCAACCCGCCGTACACGAAGAACAGCACGAACAACAGGGTGGTTTGTGCCTGCACCATCGGCACCGCGGCGGCGATCGCGATGCCGGCCGCCAGCACGCTGATCGTGACCAGGCCGATGCGCCGGTCATGGCCATCGCTGATGCGCCCGATCGGCCACTGCAACACCGCGCCGCCGATGATGGCGGTGAGCATGAACATCGCCACGCCATCGGCATCCAGCCCGATGCGGTTGGCGTATACCGGCAGCAAGCCCCAGAACGCCCCCATCGCCAGGCCCGACAGTCCCGCGCCGATGGTCGCCACCGGCGCCAACGCGTACAGCGTTTTCAGTCGCAGGCGCGAGACGTGCGGCACTTCGGGCGGAATCAGGCGCGTGGTCATCACCGGCATCACTGCCGCACAGATCAGGATCGCCGTCAGCGTGAACATCGCCGGTGCGCCCGCATCGCCTGCGGTGAGCAGGATCTGGCCCAGCGCCAACGCCGACAGATTGATCGCCATGTACACCGAGAACACCCGGCTGCGCCGCCGCGCGTCCGGCTCGGCGTTGAGCCAGCTTTCGATCACCGTGTACAGGCCGACCAGTGCCGCGCCGGTGACCAGGCGCAGCAGGCCCCAACCCCAGGCATTCAACCAGATCGGATGCAGCAACACGGCAATCGCCGCCAGCGCCGCGTAAAAGGCGAATGCGCGGATATGCCCGATGCGCCGAATCAGCGGCGGTGCGAAGAAGGTGCCGAGAAAGAAGCCGGCGAAATACCCGGACATGATCAGGCCCAACGCACGCGCATCGAAACCGGCCTGGCCACCGCGCACGGCAAGCAAGGTGCCGAGCAGCCCGCTGCCGGTCAGCAGCAGGGCAACGGCCAGCAATAAGGCAGTCAGCCGCAACATGGATGCGGTCCTCGTGGGGGGAGAGGCGCGTCAATCACGTGTTCAAGTGTAGCAGCCCGGGTCGTGCGGCTTGATCGAGACGACATGGCTCTTTGGCTCTCGATACCCGCTGATGCGATGTCAGGCCGATGCGAAGCGTGAGTTTGTGGCGTGCGGGATGGTCGCCTCATCTCTCTGCGCGGTTCGCGAGGTCACGCCGATTTGATGACTGCTCGATGCGTAGGCTGCGATCTTCGATACGCGCGCGACACTCCGATCTCGTGTTTCTGCCGATTGGAACGGCGATGTCGAGCGATCGCACCTGGCGCGCAAGCGTCACCCAGCCACCATCGATCGATGTCTCTCCCCCGCAACATGCCCGCGCGTGTTCAACATCGCAGACGGCCCACTGCACCTGCCCACCCGCATCCGTCTAGAATCTGCGCCCCGCATCGTCTTCAGCTGATCCTGCCATGCCCATCTACGGTTTCCAGTGCACCACCTGCGGTCACGCCTTCGACCGCCTGCAGAAGATGGCCGACCCCGATCCGCAGACCTGTCCGGCCTGCGCGGCGGCCACGATCAAGCGCCAGATCACCGCGCCCTCGTTCCGTCTGTCCGGCAGCGGCTGGTACGAGACCGACTTCAAGTCGGCGGGCGAGAAGAAGAAAAACCTCACCGAAAGCAGCAGCGCCGGTGGCGATGCCAAGCCGGCAGCCGCCGCCGAGAGCAAGCCCGCTGCCAAGCCCGCGGCCGACCCCGCCTGAGCCGGACCAGCGCGCCGCAGCCGCTGGCAGGGCAGAAGTCACAGTCCCTGGACCCAGCCGCGCGTGGCGCGCCTGTTCGCTGCTTCAACGCGCCTCGAAGCGTGCCCGGCAACCATCGTTGACCCACACCGTCGCGCGGCGCTCGTCGTACCCCCAGCTGCGGCCCTCTTCGCAGCGGGTGTCGGACAACTGGCGGGTCAGCACCGGACGGCCGTAGCGGCCATCCCAGGCGCAGGTGCGCAGGCGGCGGTCGTCGCTGGCGCAGCTGATGGCGTAATCGTTACGCGGGCGGTCGTCGCGGCCACCGTAGCCGCCATCGCCACGGTCCCAACCGCCGCCGCGCGCTTGCGCAAACTCGCCCCGGCAGCCGTCGTCCACCCAGATCCGGCCCCCGTCCTGGCGCCAGTTGCGGCCTTCCACGCAGGGCGTGTTGGAGAGCTGGCGCACCAGCATGGCGCGGCGCCAACCGGTATCGCAGATCTTCTGGCGCTGGTCATTGCTCTCGCAGCGCACCGTGCCGGCGACCCCGCCGCCGCCGGGGCCACCGTTGCCGCCCCAGCCGCCGCCCCCGCTGCGGCCATCCACAAAGCGCGCGCGGCAGCCGTTGTCCACCCACACGCGGCCGTGGTCGCTGCCCCAATTGCGGCCTTCGATGCAGCGCGTGCCGGAGATGTTTTCGACCAGCACCGCGCGGCCGCGGAACGGCGTATCGCACTCGCGGCGGCGGTTGTCGTTGCTGGAGCAGGTGATGCTGGGGCCGTTCCAGTCGCGGTCCTGCGCTGCAGCAGGAGTGCTGGTGAGCAGGCCGGTCAGGGAGATCAGGCCGAAGCCGGAGAGCAGCAGGGCAGTGCGCAGCATCGTGTCGTCCTTGGTGCGGGAGGGGCGTTGCGCCTATTCAGCCGGGCGGCGACTTAAGCGACCATGAGCGCCTGCGCATTTGCTCCTGTCGCCCGCCGGCCCCAGAATATCCGGCTCTCCGGCGCTGTCCTGTGTCGGGTTTTCAGCGGAGCTTTCGATGCGTACCCACTTCTGCGGCCTGGTCGACGAGACCATGATCGGCCAAACCGTCACTCTCGCCGGCTGGACCGACGTGGCCCGCAACCTGGGCGGCGTGTGCTTCATCGACCTGCGCGACCACGAAGGCATCGTGCAGGTGACGGTGGAACCGGAGAACGCCGAGGTGTTCCCGGTCGCCGCCAGCCTGGGCTACGAAGACGTGCTGCAGGTCGAAGGCGTGGTGCGTGCGCGGCATGCGGTCAACGACAAGCTGCGCAGCGGCAAGGTCGAAGTGATCGCCACGCGTATCAGCATCCTCAACAAGGCCGCGCCGCTGCCGTTCCATGCGCACGAAAATCCGGGCGAAGAAACCCGCCTGAAGTACCGCTACCTGGACCTGCGTCGCCCTGAAATGCAGCGCATGCAGCGCACCCGCATCAAGCTGGTGCAGGCGCTGCGCCGGCATCTGGATGCGCGCGATTTTCAGGACATCGAAACCCCGATCCTGACCAAGGCCACCCCGGAAGGCGCGCGCGACTTCCTGGTGCCGGCGCGCATGCATCCGGGCGAGTTCTACGCCTTGCCGCAGAGCCCGCAGCTGTTCAAGCAGATCCTGATGGTGGCCGGCTTCGACCGCTACTACCAGATCGCGCGCTGCTTCCGCGACGAAGCGCTGCGTGCCGATCGCCAGCTGGAATTCACCCAGCTCGACATGGAATTCGCCTTCGTGCGCGAGCGCGACGTGCAGGATTTTGTCGAAGACATGATCCGCGCCATCTTCAAGGAAGTGGTGGATGTCGAGCTGGCCGCGCAGTTCCCGCGCATGACCTGGGCCGAGGCGATGCGTCGCTACGGCTCGGACAAGCCGGACCTGCGCATCGCGCTGGAATTGGTCGATGTGGCCGAGCTGGTCAAGTCCAGTGAATTCCCGGTATTCACCGCCGCCGCCAACGATGCCGACGGCCGCGTGGCCGCGCTGCGTATCCCCGGCGGTGCAGCGCTGTCGCGCAAGCAGATCGACGAGTACGCCGCGCACGCCGCCAAATACGGCGCCAAGGGCCTGGCCTACATCAAGCTGTCGGAGACCGGCGAAGTCAGCTCGCCGATCGCCAAGTTCTTCAGCGAAGAGGCCTTCGCCGCGCTGCTTGCGCACGTGGGTGCCGGCAATGGCGACATCGTGTTCTTCGGTGCCGGCGGCTACAACACCGTGTCCGATTTCATGGGTGCATTGCGTCTGAAGGCCGGCAAGGACTTCAAGCTGGTCGCCGACACCTGGTCGCCGCTGTGGGTCACCGACTTCCCGATGTTCGAATGGGACGAGGATGCGCAGCGCTACGTCGCCCTGCATCACCCCTTCACCGCGCCGGCCGTGGACGACATCGCCGACCTGCGCGCCAATGCCCGCACGGCGGTGTCGCGCGGTTACGACATGGTGCTCAACGGCAATGAAATCGGCGGTGGCTCGATCCGTATCCACCGCCCCGACATGCAGAGCGCGGTGTTCGAGCTGCTCGGCATCGGCGCCGAGGAAGCGCGTGCCAAGTTTGGCTTCCTGCTGGATGCGCTGAACTACGGCGCACCGCCGCACGGCGGCATCGCCTTCGGCATCGACCGCATCGCTGCATTGATGGCCGGCACCGAATCGATCCGCGACGTGATCCCGTTCCCCAAGACCACTGGCGCGCAGGATCTGATGACCGACGCCCCGTCGCCGATCCCGGCCGAGCAACTGGCCGAAGTGCACGTGCAGGTGCGGCCCAAGCAGGTCTGACACGCGCTATCAGATGGCCATGCCGTGTGCGTGGTCATTTGTACAAGGCGCCCAGCGCAGCCAGCGCTGCGCGCTTTGGTGGAACCGTCAGCGCCGGGGCTGGGTGTTGCGCACGGGGCACGGCCGTCCAACCGCCGCCGATCACCGGCGGCAGTGCGTCCTGCAGGTCCGTCCCAAGCGCGCCTGAGCTCCGCAAGTAGATAGCCATCCCTCGCAGTGTTTATCTTTCCTGCGCGGTGCCATGCGGAGCCGGTCGTGCGCGCTTGGTTGAACCCGTCAGCGCCCATGCCGAATCCTGCACACGCGGAATCCACGCATCGCAGATGCTTTCCCGATTCCCGATTCCCGATTCCCGATTCCCGATTCCCGATTCCCAATCCCCAATCCCCAATCCCCAATCCCCAATCCCCAATCCCGCTTGCGGTAGCGCATCTGCATGCGAGAAGCTGCCAGATCAACCAGGCACGAGAGGCCCCGCATGACCCGCATCCGCCGCGCCACACCGGACGATGCCGAAGCGTTATCACTGCTGGCCGCACAGACCTTTACCGAAACCTTCGGGCATCTGTATCCGGAAGAAGACTTGCGCGGTTTTCTCGAAGAGACCTATGCGGTCGAGCGCGCACGCATCGTGCTGGCGCATCCGGACTACGCGATCTGGCTGCTGGAGATGGACAACCTGCTGGTCGGCCACGCCGCCGCCGGCCCGTGCGGGCTGCCGCACGAAGACGTGCGTCCCGGCGATGGAGAGCTCAAGCGGCTGTATCTGTTGAAGGACTACCAGAATAGTGGCTGGGGCAGCCGCCTGTTCGAAACCACGCTGGAATGGCTGGAACGCAACGGCCCACGCACGCTGTGGATCGGCGTGTGGTCGGAGAATTTCGGCGCACAACGTTTCTACGCCCGCTACGGATTCGAGAAAGTCGGCGAGTACGACTTTCCGGTCGGCAAGATTGTCGATCGCGAGCACATCCTGCGCCGCAAGCCGATCGTCGCGGCCGACTGAGCGCATGCAGGCGCCGTCCGCAGCGGCTCGGCCATCGCGCGCCACGTCCTGGAAACCGTTCTGATGCCTAGCAGCTTCTCGGCATTTTCAGCTGCATCCAGACGCACCCCGCGCACGGCACCGACCACCGCAACCGCCGACGTACTGCTGGTGCACGGCATCTGGAATACCGCGCACTGGCTGCTGCCGCTCGCGCGTCGATTGCGTGCAGAGGGCCTGGCGCCGGCGCTGTTCGGCTACGCCAGCGTGCTTGGCGGTCCCGGGCAGGCGGTGCCGCGGCTGATCGAACGCCTGCAGACGACCGGCGCGCAATTGCTGGTCTGTCACAGCCTGGGCGGGCTGATGGCGTTGCAGGCTCTGCGCGCCGCGCCCGAGCTGCCGGTGCGCCGCGTGGTCTGCCTGGGCTCGCCGTTGTGCGGCAGCGCCGCCGCGCGCGGCCTGGCCCAACGTGGCGGGCTGTGGGCGTTGGGGCGGAGTGCGGGCTTGCTGCAGCAGGGGTTTGTGCAATGGGAGGGCGAGGCCGAGATCGGTCAGGTCGCCGGCAATGTCGCGCGTGGGGTCGGGCGCTGGCTGGCGCCGCTGGACGGCGGCTCGGACGGCACCGTGGCGCTGGCCGAAACCCGCCTGCCCGGGCTGCGCGACCATTGCGTGGTGCCGGCCAGCCATAGCGGCCTGTTGCGCTCACCCGAGGCCGCGCAGCAGGCGCTGAGCTTCCTGCGGACCGGCCGATTTCGCCACTGAGTCCGCCACTGAACGCTGCCGCCCCGGTGCGGGCGAGCAATCAGGTAAAATCCGCGCCCTGTCATCCAAGCCAGTCTGGAACCACCCATGGGTAGAGGCCCCTCGATCGAAGGCCGCAAGAACGCCTCCGACGCCAAACGCGGCAAGATGTTCACCAAGATCATCCGCGAGATCAGCGTGGCTGCACGCGGCGGTGGCGGTGATCCGGCCAACAACCCGCGCCTGCGCGTGGCGGTGGACAAGGGCCTGTCGTCGAACATGTCCAAGGACGTGATCGAACGCGCCATCAAGAAAGCCACCGGCGAGCTGGAAGGCGTGGAATACGAAGAAGTGCGCTACGAGGGCTATGCCCCCGGCGGCGTTGCAGTGATCGTGGACTGTCTCACCGACAACCGCGTACGTGCGGTGGCCGACGTGCGCCATGCCTTCAGCAAGTGCGGCGGCAACATGGGCACCGACGGCTCGGTGGCCTTCATGTTCAAGCGCCTGGGCGTGCTGAGCTTTGCCGCCGGCACCGACGAAGACACCCTCACCGACGCGGCGATCGAAGCCGGCGCCGACGATGTGGTGGTCTATCCGGAAGACGGCGCCATCGACGTGCTGACCGCCCCGGACGCCTTCGCCCAGGTCAAGCAGGCGCTGACCGCCGCCGGCCTGGAGCCGGCGCACGCCGAAATCACCTTCCGCGCCGAAAACGACATCGCCGTGGACGGCGACACCGCCGTGCAGGTCCGCAAGCTGCTCGACATGCTCGAAGACCTGGACGATGTCCAGGACGTCTATTCGAACGTCGATCAAGCGGCGCTTGGCGCGTAAGCGCCGGGAATTGGGAATGGAGAATCGGGAATCGAAACAGCCGCATCCTGCACTGCTCGGCAGCGTCGAGCACGCCAGGAGGTCGCGTCACCCATTCCCGATTCCCGACTCCCAATTCCCGGCCGCTCGATGACCCGCATCCTCGGCATCGATCCCGGCTCCCAGCGCACCGGGCTCGGCATCATCGACGTTGATGAGAGCGGTCGCAGCCGGCATGTCTATCATGCGCCGCTGGTGCTGCTGGGCGAGGGCGACTTCGCGCAGCGGCTCAAGCGCCTGCTGCACGGGCTGGGCGAGGTGATCGAGACCTACCGGCCACAGGAAGTGGCGATCGAGAAGGTGTTCATGGGCAAGAGCGCCGATTCCGCGCTCAAGCTCGGCCACGCGCGCGGCGCGGCGATCTGCGCGGTGGTGCTGCGCGATCTGCCGGTGCACGAGTACGCTGCCACCGAGATCAAGCTGGCGCTGGTCGGCAAGGGCGGGGCGGACAAGGTGCAGGTCCAGCACATGGTCGGCATCATGCTCAACCTGAAAGGCAAGCTGCAGGCCGACGCCGCCGACGCACTGGCGGTCGCCATCACTCACGCCCACGTGCGCGCCACCGCGCAGCGCCTGGGCGTCAATACCCAACAGGCCTGGAGCCGCAAGAAATGAGAATCGGGATTCGGGAGTCGGGAATCGGGAATTGCAAACGCAGAGTCCACAGCAGCGCGCGCTGTTGCGATTCCCCATTCCCGATTCCCCATTCTCGGCACCGCCAAGGCGGTGCCCAATGATCGGCCGCCTGCGCGGGCTGCTGGCCTACAAGCAGCCGCCGTGGCTGGTGATCGATGTCGGTGGGGTGGGGTATGAGCTGGAGGCGCCGATGAGCACCTTCTACGACCTGCCCGATGTCGGCCGCGACGTGATCCTGTTCACCCACTATGCGCAGAAGGAAGACAGCGTGTCGCTGTACGGATTCCTGCGCGAAGGCGAGCGCAGGCTGTTCCGCGACGTGCAGAAGGTCACCGGCATCGGCGCCAAGATCGCGCTGGCGGTGCTGTCCGGGGTCAGCGTGGACGAGTTCGCCCGTCTGATCACCAGCGGCGACATCACCGCGCTGACCCGCATCCCGGGCATCGGCAAGAAGACCGCCGAGCGTATGGTGGTGGAGCTGCGCGACCGCGCCGCCGACTTCAGCAGTGGCGCGCCGATCACCGGCCAGCTCGGCCCGGATGCGGTGTCCGAGGCCACGGTGGCCTTGCAGCAACTGGGTTACAAGCCGGCCGAGGCCGCACGCATGGCACGCGAGGCCGGGGCAGAAGGCGACGAAGTCGCCACGGTCATTCGCAAGGCCCTCCAGGCCGCGCTGCGTTAAGGGCGACTGGCAAAACGGCTGCGCGCCCGCCTGGCGGGCGCGGCCGGCGCTCGGAATCGGCAGGGACCACTCGTACACTGCGGCTCCCTGCGCGCCGCCCGCACCCAGCCGACCACCGCTCGCTACGTTTTTAGTCACTCAACGCCGCGCCGTCTTCCCCTCCTTCACGCCACTTGGCGATACCCTGCCCACTTCATGTCCCAGACCCCCACTTCCGCAGCTGGCCACGGCCATGCGCCTGCCAATAGCCATATGGCCTTGGTCATCGGCGCCATTGGCGTCGTCTTCGGCGATATCGGTACCAGTCCGCTGTACACCCTCAAGGAGGCGTTCTCGCCGCACTACGGGCTGACCAGCGACCACGACACCGTGCTGGGCGTGCTGTCGCTGGCGTTCTGGGCGCTGATGGTCACGGTGACGCTCAAGTACGTCACCATCATCATGCGCGCCGACAACGAGGGCGAGGGCGGCATCATGGCCTTGATGGCGCTGACCCAGCGCACCCTGCGCAGCGGGTCGCGCTCGGCGTATGTGGTCGGCATCCTCGGCATCTTCGGCGCCTCGCTGTTCTTTGGCGATGGCGTGATCACCCCGGCCATCTCGGTGATGGGCGCGGTCGAAGGCCTGGAAATCGCCGCGCCCAGCCTGCATCCCTTCATCGTGCCGATCACCGTGATCGTGCTGCTGGTGGTGTTCATGGTGCAGCGCTTCGGCACCGAAAAGGTCGGCAAGGTGTTCGGCCCGATCACTTGCCTGTGGTTCCTGTCGCTGGGGGCAATCGGCGCCTGGAACATCGTCGACGCGCCGGAAGTGATGAAGGCCTTCAACCCCTGGTGGGCGATCCGCTTCTTCATGGAGCACGGCTGGCACGGGGTGTTCATCCTCGGCGCGGTGGTGCTGGCGGTGACCGGCGGCGAGGCGCTGTATGCGGACATGGGCCACTTCGGCGCCAAGCCGATCCGCCATGGCTGGTATTTCTTCGTGTTGCCGATGCTGCTGCTCAACTACCTGGGGCAGGGCGCGCTGGTGCTCAATCACCCTTCCGCACTGAAGAACCCGTTCTTCGAAGCGGTGCCGGGCTGGGCGCTGTATCCGATGATCATCCTGGCCACGCTGGCGGCCGTGATCGCGTCGCAGGCGGTCATCACCGGCGCCTATTCGGTGGCCCGCCAGGCGATGCAGCTGGGCTACATCCCGCGCATGCTGATCAAGCACACCTCGCGCACCACCATCGGCCAGATCTACGTGCCCGGCATCAACTGGCTGTTGATGGTGATGGTGATCGCGCTGGTGCTGATCTTCCGCAGCTCCACCAATCTGGCGGTGGCCTACGGCATCTCGGTGTCGATGACCATGTTGATCGATACCCTGCTGCTGGCGCTGGTGGCGCGTTCGCTATGGCCGCGCTGGCGCAACTGGGTGCTGCCGCTGTGCGTGGTGTTCTTCTTCATCGAGCTGGCCTTCGTCATCGCCAACGGCGCCAAGCTGTTGCAGGGCGCCTGGTTCCCGCTGGCGCTGGGCATCGTGGTGTTCACCCTGATGCGCACCTGGCGCCGCGGCCGCGCGCTGCTGCGCGAGGAAATCCGCAAGGACGGCATCCGCATCGACAGCTTCCTGCCGGGCCTGATGCTGGCCCCGCCGGCGCGCGTGCCGGGCATGGCGGTGTTCCTCACCGCCGACCCGATGGTGGTGCCGCATGCGCTGATGCACAACCTCAAGCACAACAAGGTGCTGCACGAGCGCAACATCTTCCTCAACGTCGACACCTTGCCGATCCCGTACGCGCCGGCGGACAAGCGCCTGCAGATCGAATCGATCGGCGACGAGTTCTACCGCGTCTACGTGCGCTTCGGCTTCATGGAAACGCCGGACGTGCCGCTGGCACTGATGCGTTCCTGCGACCAGGGCGGCATCCATTTCGACCCGATGGACACCACCTTCTTCGCCAGCCGCGAGACCATCGTGGCCAGCGCCAACCGCGGCATGCCGATCTGGCGCGACAAGCTGTTTGCGCTGATGCATCGCAATGCCGCCCCGGCCACCGGCTTCTTCCGCATCCCCGGCAACCGCCTGGTCGAGCTGGGCGCGCAAGTGGAGATCTAAGGCCGCGACAGCGTCGCGGCCTTGGGAATCGGGAGACGGGAATGGGGAATAGGAAAAGCAACGGCCTGCGCCGGCCCGAGATACTCGGCGGCGGCTGAAAAGGGCACCAGCGGTGCCGGTAACCGCTACTATTGTCCGCTCGATTCCCCATTCTCGATTCCCCATTCCCGGCTTTTCAATGGACCGCATCATCGCCAGCAGTGCCACCCGCGAAGACGATGCCGCCGATGCGAGCATCCGGCCCAAGCGCCTGGCCGATTATCTGGGCCAGCAGCCGGTGCGCGAGCAGATGGAGATCTACATCGAAGCGGCCAAGGCGCGCGGCGAGGCGATGGATCACGTGCTCATCTTCGGCCCGCCCGGTCTGGGCAAGACCACGCTCAGTCATGTCATCGCCAACGAGCTGGGCGTGAATTTGCGCTCGACCTCCGGCCCGGTGATCGAGAAGGCCGGCGATCTGGCCGCGCTGCTGACCAACCTGCAGCCGCACGATGTGCTGTTCATCGACGAGATCCATCGCCTCTCGCCGGTGGTGGAGGAAGTGCTGTATCCGGCGATGGAGGATTTCCAGATCGACATCATGATCGGCGACGGCCCGGCCGCGCGCTCGATCAAGATCGACCTGCCGCCGTTCACCCTGATCGGTGCCACCACCCGTGCCGGCCTGCTGACCGCGCCGCTGCGCGACCGCTTCGGCATCGTGCAGCGGCTGGAGTTCTATTCGCCGCAGGAACTGACCCGCATCGTGATCCGCTCCGCGGCAATCCTGGGCATCGACTGCACGCCCGAAGGCGCGGCCGAGATCGCCCGCCGCGCGCGCGGCACCCCGCGTATCGCCAACCGGCTGTTGCGGCGGGTGCGCGACTTTGCCCAGGTCAAGGCGGCAGGGCATATCGACCTGCCGGTGGCGCAGGCGGCGATGCAGATGCTCAAGGTCGACCCGGAAGGCTTCGACGAGCTCGACCGTCGCATGCTGCGCACCATCGTTGATCATTTCGACGGCGGCCCGGTCGGGGTGGAGTCGCTGGCCGCTTCGCTGTCGGAAGAGCGCGGTACGCTGGAAGACGTGATCGAGCCCTACCTGATCCAGCAGGGCTTTTTGATCCGCACCGCGCGCGGCCGCATGGTCACCACCAAGGCCTATCTGCACCTGGGCCTGAAGCCGCCGCGCGACCGCTCACCGGGCATCGGCGAGCCGGGAGAGCTGTTCTGATGACGCTCCGTTCGTCGCTCGCCCGGGCGGTCTCGATCAATCAGCCGTGCCCATGACCGCCGATTCCCGACCCCCGATTCCCCAATTCCCGCCTGTATTCAGTTGGCCGACACGCGTGTACTGGGAAGATACCGACGCCGGGGGCGTGGTCTACCACGCGCGCTACGTTGCTTTCATGGAACGGGCGCGCACGGAGTGGATGCGCGCGCTCGGTTACGGGCAGGAGCGCATGCGCCAGCAGCATGAGCTGGTGTTCGCGGTCCGCTCGATGCAACTGGATTTCCTCAAGCCGGCCCGGCTCGACGACGCGCTGTCAGTGTCGGCGGTACTGCTGCGATGCAAACGGGCCAGCCTGCTGTTTGCGCAGTCGGTACGTCGCGAGGGCGAAGTGCTGCTGACCGCCGAGGTGCGCATTGCCGCACTCGGCACCAGCGACTTTCGCCCGCGCGGGATGGACGATGCGCTGTATGACGTGTTGAAAGCTCTAGAAACCCCAGAATCCGATTACTGAGGAACAAACGGATGTCGATTGCATTGCTCCTGGCCCTGCAGGACACGGTAGTGGAAGCACTACCGCAGGACGTTGCCGCCGCTGCGGCACAGACCGCCAGCGTGGCGCACAACAGCAGCATCAACTATGTCGATCTGATCCTGCGGGCGAGTATCCCGGTCAAGATCATCGTGTTGCTGCTGCTGATCGGCTCGTTCATCAGCTGGGTGATCATTTTCCGCAAGGCGCGCGCCTTCAAGCAGGCCAATCGCGAGGCGGACGAGTTCGAAAACCGCTTCTGGTCTGGCGCCGATCTGGCCAAGCTCTACGCGTCGGCCACCGACCGTAACCGCACCGTCGGCGGTCTGGAGTCGATGTTCGAGAGCGGCTTCCGCGAGTTCTCGCGGTTGCGCGACCGTCGCCGGCTGGACGGGCGGGTGCAACTGGAAGGCGCGCAGCGCGCCATGCGCACCGCCTTCACCCGCGAAGTCGACCAGCTCGAGCGCAATCTCGAATTGCTGGCCAACATCGGTTCCACCGCGCCGTACGTCGGCCTGGTGGGCACCGTGTTCGGCATCATGGTGACCATGCACGACATGGTCAGCAGCGGCGAGCAGGCCGGTATCGCTGCGGTCGCACCGGGTATTTCCGAAGCGCTGTTCGCCACCGCCATCGGCCTGTTCGTGGCGATTCCCGCGGTGTGGGCCTACAACCGCTTCACCACCCGCGTGGAACGGCTGTCGGTGCGCTACGAGACCTTCGCCGATGAGTTCAGCTCGATCCTGCAGCGCCAGGCCGGCGCGGACGAGTAATGCGCGTGCTCTGCGACAGCCGGCAGCCAAGCGAATGCCCCGTCACGGCACGCACATCCCGGTGCGTGGACGTGGCAGGTGCGGCGTTCGCACACGCGCGTCTGGCGCGGCGCAGGGATTGGACAGGCAAGCCCCTCGCAACAGCTCGCACACGCATGTGCGATGGATTGGATGGGCGAGTCCCTCGCAAGAGCCCGCACATCCATGTGCGGGGGATCAATAGGAACGTTCCGCGATGATTTCCGGTATTTCCCGCCGTAAGAAGCGCAAACTCAAATCCGACATCAACGTCGTGCCGTATATCGACGTGATGCTGGTGCTGCTGATCATCTTCATGGTGACCGCACCGCTGCTGACCCTGAGCACCGACGTCAACCTGCCCAGCTCGCGCGCCAAGGCGCTGGAGAGCAAGCAGGATCCGGTCGTGGTGGTGGTTGCCGCCGACGGCCAGCTCGCACTGCAGCTGCCCAAGGGCAAGCCGCAGGCGATGGACGTGGCGGCGCTGCAGGCGCAACTTGCCGCCATCGTCGCGCAGGACAAGGACGCGCGCGTGGTCGTGGCCGGCGATCGTGCCGCGCCGTATCAAAAGATCATGGACGCCATCGACGTGCTCAAGCAGGCCAAGGTCGAGAAGGTCGGCCTGATCTCCGACTCCGGCGGCACTGCAGGCAGCGATGCACGCTGACGCACTCCCCACTCAGACGGCGCGCGAGGATGGCTGGATGCGGCCAGTCGTGCTGGCCCTGGTCGTGCACGTGCTGGTCGCGCTGGTGTTCATCGCCGGCTGGCTGTGGTCGCCCGAACGCTCGGTCGAGCCGGCCGCTGGCGACCCCAGCATGGAAGCCTCGCTGGACGTGTCCGCCGCCGAAGCGCGCGTTGCGCGCCAGGCGCTGAAGGCCACGCCGGTGGAGGCACCGCCACCGCCGGCACCGCTGCCCGAACCGGCACCGGAAGACACCGTGCCGCCGCCGCAGCCGATTCCCGAACCGCGTCCACAGGATGCGCCCACGCCGCAACAGGCGCAGGCGCAGGAACGTGTCGCGCAGCCGGACAAGGTCGACCAGGACCGCGTCGACGCGCTGGCGCTGTCGGCAGAAAAGGCCAAGCAGGAACAGGAGGCCAAGCGCCGTCAGGAGCAGATCGACCTGACCGAGCGCAAACGCCAGGAAGAGGCCGAGCAGAAACTGCGCCTGGCCAAGCAGCAGGAAGAAGCCGACGCCAAGAAGAAGCAGGCCGCAGCGCAGCAGGCTGCCGCCGATGCCGAACGCGAAAAGAAGATCGCAGACATCCGCCGCCAGCGCGAACAGGCCACCAAGGAAGCCGCGCTGGCCGAGCAGAAACTGCGCCAGGTCGCCGCGGCGCGTGCGCAGCAGGCCTCGTCGGCTGCCGCCGCCACCGCGCAGCCGACCGCAGGGCAGGGCGGTACCAACACCGATCTGTCGGCCAAGTACGCCGCGGCGATCCAGCAGAAGGTGCTGGCGCAGTGGGTGCGTCCGCCATCGGTGCCGCCGGGCCAGAAATGCAGCATCAACATCCGCCAGTTGCCGGGTGGCACCGTGATGGAGGCCAAGGTGGCGCCGGGTTGCCCCTACGACGAGGCCGGCCAGCGCTCGATCGAAGCCGCAGTGCTGAGTGCGCAGCCATTGCCGTACCGTGGCTTCGAGTCGGTGTTCCAGCGCAACCTGACATTTGTGTTCACCCCGCAGGACTAAGCCCCTGATCGGGCGCGCGGCCGCATGACCTGCGCTGCGCCTCGGTCCGGATGTAGATTTGCGGGGTGTGGCCGGCTGCCTGGCGTAGTTCTGCCGGGTAGGTGGTGCTGCACCACCGCACGCCCGCTCGCCGGTTTGGCCGATGGAACGCCCGATGGTTGACCACTCGCTCCACTTTCACGCTGTCTCGTTCACGATTGCGAGTATGTTCACTCGCTGATTGGTATCCCTTGCACACTTTTCCTGCCCGATCCGAGCCGTCCATGAAAAAACCGCTGCGTTGGCTAGCTGCCTTGACCGCCCTGTTGTTGCCGCTGAGCGCACTCGCGCAACAGCAAGGGCTCACCATCGATATCGTCGGCGGTAGCGCTTCGGCGACGCCGATCACCGTCGTGCCTATGCCCTACCAGGGTTCCGGCACTGCGCCGCAAACCGATGTGTCTGCCGTCGTCGGCGCCGACCTGGACCGTTCCGGCCAGTTCCGCACGTTGCCGGTTGCGCAGATCGTCGAGAAGCCGACCCGCGGCACCGAGGTGCAGTTCCAGACCTGGCGTACGCTCAAGCAGAACTACATCGTGGTCGGCCGCGTCATGGATGCCGGCGAAGGCGCCTACCGCGTCGAGTACGAACTGTTCGACGTGGCCAAGGGCGAGCGCCTGCTCGGCCTGGCGATGACCGCACGTGCCAATGCGATGCGCGATGTCTCGCACCAGATGGCCGACGCGATCTACGAAAAGATCACCGGCGTGCGTGGCGCGTTCTGGACCCGGATTGCCTATGTGACCGCCAGCGGCAAGGGCGGCGCGATGCGCTATGCGCTGATGGTGGCCGACTCGGACGGCTACAACCCGCAGACCATCGTGCGCTCGGCCGAGCCGCTGCTGTCGCCGAACTGGAGCCCGGACGGCAAGAAGCTGGCCTATGTGAGCTTCGAGCGCGGCAATTCCTCGATCTATCTGCAGGACATCGCCACCGGCGCGCGTGAGCTGGTGTCCAGCTTCCGCGGCATCAATGGTGCGCCGTCGTTCTCGCCGGACGGCCGCCGCCTGGCGCTGGCACTGTCGCGCAGCGGCAACCCGGAGATCTACGTCATGGACCTGGGCAGCAAGCAGTTGACCCAGTTGACCAATCACTTCGGCATCGACACCGAGCCGACCTGGGCGCCGGACGGCGGCAGCATCTACTTCACCTCCGATCGCGGCGGTCGTCCGCAGATCTACCAGGTGGCCGCAAGCGGCGGCAGCGCCAACCGCGTGACCTTCCAGGGCAACTACAACGCCACCGCCAGCGTCTCGTTCGACGGCAAGAAGGTCGCCGTGGCACAGGGCAGCGGCAATAGCTACCGCATCGCCATGATGGACCGCAGCCTGGGTTCGCCGAGCTGGAGCACGCTCTCGCCGGGTTCGCTGGACGAGTCGCCGAGCTTCGCGCCGAATGCCAGCATGGTGCTGTACGCCGCACGTGAGGGTGGTCGCGGCGTGCTCTACGCCGTCTCCTCCGACGCTCGCGTCCGCCAGCGTCTGGTCCTGGCCGATGGAGATGTGAGAGAACCTGCATGGGGGCCTTACCGAACCGCGCATTAATGTTAATATTTCGCTGCGTTAAACCACTCATTGGCCCAGAGCCTCCATAGGTATCCCATGAACAAGTCCACCCGCGTCTTGCTTGTCTCCCTGTTGTCCGTTGCCGTGCTGGCCGGTTGTTCGAAGAAGGTGAAGGAAACTCCGCCTCCTGCGACTGACACCACCGCTGGTTCCTCCGCTCCCACCGGCCCGTCCACCTCTGGCCTGTACGGCCCGGGCGACCTGGATACCGATGCCTGCCTGCGCCAGCGCGTTGTCTACTTCGATCTGGATCAGGACTCCCTGAAGCCGGAATTCCAGGCCATCATGGCGTGCCACGCCAAGTACCTGCGTGACCGTCCTTCCTCGCGCATCACCCTGCAGGGCAATGCTGACGAGCGCGGTTCGCGTGAGTACAACATGGGTCTGGGCGAGCGTCGCGGCAATGCCGTGTCGTCGTCGCTGCAGGCTGCCGGCGGTTCCGCCAGCCAGCTGACCGTCGTCAGCTACGGCGAAGAGCGTCCGGTCTGCACCGAAACCAGCGAAAGCTGCTGGTCGCAGAACCGTCGCGTCGAAATCGTGTACACGGCTCAGTAAGAAGCGATGCGCTTTCGAGTGACATCCCTGTTCGTCGCGGCGGCCCTTGTGGTCGCCGCGCCGGCGCACGCGCAGCGAGCCAGTCTCGCTGATCGTGTTGCCGTTCTCGAGCAGCAGCAGGCCAACAGCCAGGCCAACAACGATCTCCTCAACCAGCTGCAGCAGGCGCGTTCGGACCTGCAGGGCTTGCGAGCGACCGTGGAGCAGCTGCAGCACGACAACGAACAACTCAAGCAGCAGTCCAAGGATCAGTATCTGGACCTGGACGGACGCCTGAATCGGCTGGAAGGTGCAGGTGGCGCAACCCCGCCATTGCCATCTCCCACCGGCAGCGTCACACCCGCCCCGGCTCCGGCCGCGCGGCCTGCAGCGGCGGCAACTTCCGAGAAGCCGCCCAGCGTGCATGGCGACCCAGGCACCCTGGCCGTCAGCAACGAGGAGCGTACTGCCTACAACGTCGCCTTCGATGCCTTGAAGAACGGCAAGTACGACGATGCCTCGCAGTTGTTCCTGAGTTTTCTGGAACTGTATCCAAACGGCGTCTACACCCCCAATGCCTTGTATTGGCTGGGTGAGAGTTACTACGCCACCCGAAATTTCCAGCTGGCCGAGGCGCAGTTCCGCGATCTCGTCAGCCGCTATCCCACGCATGACAAGGCCTCTGGCGGCCTGTTGAAGCTTGGCCTGTCGCAGTATGGCGAAGGCAAGAACGACCAGGCCCAGCAGACCTTGCAGCAGGTCGCATCGCAGTATCCCGGCTCCGACGCAGCGCGCGTGGCCCAGGAGCGTCTGCAGTCCATCCGTCTCGGCCAGCAACTGCGCTGAGCCCGCGCGTGCGCGCCTTCGGGCGTGACGCATACTTTGCCAATGAACGCCGCCGCCGTCCCCAGCGAGATCGTCCAGTCGCCGTTGCCGCGATTGAAGATCACCGAAATCTTTCTGTCCCTGCAGGGCGAAGCCGAGGCCGCCGGCTGGCCGACCGTGTTCGTGCGTCTGACCGGTTGCCCGCTGCGTTGCCACTACTGCGACACCGCCTACGCCTTCCACGGCGGGGAATGGCATGACATCGATGCGATCGTCGCCGAGGTGGCCAGCCACGGCGTGCGCCATGTCTGCGTGACCGGCGGCGAGCCGTTGGCGCAGAAGCGCTGCCTGGTGCTGCTGCAGAAACTGTGCGATGCCGGCTTCGATGTTTCGCTGGAGACGTCCGGTGCATTGGACGTGTCGGCCGTGGATCCGCGCGTCTCGCGCGTGGTCGACATCAAGACGCCGGCCTCCGGCGAGGAACAGCGCAATCGCTGGGAGAATCTGCCGCTGCTGACCGCACGCGACCAGATCAAGTTCGTGATCTGCAGCCGCGCCGATTACGAATGGTCGCGCGAGATTGTCGCCGCGCATGCGCTGGACCGCCGCTGCACGGTGTGGTTTTCGCCCAGCAAGAGCGAAGTCACGCCGCGGGAGCTGGCCGACTGGATCGTTGCCGATCGTCTGCCGGTGCGCTTCCAGATGCAGCTGCACAAGCTGCTGTGGAACGATGAGCCGGGGCGCTAAGCCCGAGCGATAGAGCGACCGCGCTCACTCAAAGGCGGGCGCGGCCGGTTGCCCGCAATCGGCATGCCACGCATCCACTGCGGTTGCCGGCATGCCGTCTGTACCGGCCTGACGATCACCCGCAACGCTTCGTTGGCCGCTCCCGGTCCCGGGTGCGAGGCCCTGCCTGCCAGGACGCGGCCGTCTGCGCTTACGCGGCGATTCTGTTCAATTCTTCGACGGCATCGGCCGGCAGTTTCAGTTCCGCCGCGAACAGATTGGCGCGTAGATGCGCCACCGACGAGGTCCCCGGAATCAGCAAGATGTTGGGCGAGCGCTGCAGCAACCACGCCAGTGCCACCTGCATCGGGGTTGCGGCCAGGCGCTGGGCAACAGCGGCAAGCGTGGACGATTGCAATGGCGAAAAGCCGCCGAGCGGGAAGAACGGCACGTAGGCGATGCCGTCGCGCGCGAGTTTGTCGATGATTTCATCGTCATGTCGATGCGCGATGTTGTACATGTTCTGCACGCAGACGATGTCGGTCATGGCGCGTGCTTCGGCCACCTGCGCTGCGGTGACGTTGCTGATGCCGATGTGCCGCACCAGGCCATCGCGCTGCAGCTTGATCAAGGCCGCCAGTTGCTCGGCGATCGAGCCTTCTGCCGGTTCCTGCGCCTTGAACATCACGCGCAGGTTGACCACCTCCAGCGTTTCAAGCCCCAGATTGCGCAGATTGTCGTGCACCGCGTCGACCAACTGCTGCGGCGAGAAGGCAGGTAGCCAGGAGCCATCCGTGCCGCGCGCGGCGCCGATCTTGGTGACGATGGTCAATTCCTGCGGGTAGGGATGCAGTGCCTCGCGGATCAGCTGATTGGTGATGTGCGGCCCGTAGAAATCGCTGGTGTCGATATGGTTGACGCCCAGCGCGATGGCTTCGCGCAGCACCGCCAACGCACCGTCGCGGTCCTTGGGCGGGCCGAACACGCCAGGCCCCGCGAGCTGCATTGCGCCGTAGCCGATGCGGGTGAGCTTGCGGTCTCCAAGCAAAAACGTTCCGGCTTTTTCGATGTTGGTCATGGCGTGGCGCTCGCGTGTCGTTGAGCCAACAACGATAGGAAACGTGGCGCGGCATGTGAATTCGCATTTGCCGCGGCGCCAGTCCACTGCCGCCAGGGCTTGTGGCATATGGGCGCAGCCGCAGCGCCCCGGGCCGATCGTCCGGCGGGATGTGCTGGAGTTTCAGGTTTTGCTGGCTACGCGGGCAGTGCTTTCGCCGCGTTTCTTCGCAGCCGAAGCCGCCGCGTTGCACGTTTCGCGTTGACAGGCGCCAAGCGGCGGCGCGAGTATGCCAACGTCGCCGCACAATCGGCGACCGGGATTGGCGTCCCGAACCAAAAGGCGCACCAGCGCCCATCGACCGATGCACGGCGCTTTTTTATCGCCCGCATCGTCGCGGGCGCATGCCGGCCAGTTTTATGGCGGGCGGTGCGCGGGGGCCGCAAGGCCCACCGGGTCCTTTTGGCCGGCACGCCAACCGCGTACCGTCCGCCACCCCGATTGGCGTCTGGGTGGCGGATTCCAAAACACAAAAGGAATCCAGCATGTCTCACGACACACATGAAGCACCCACGTCTGTGGCATACCAGGTCGTCCATGATGTGCGGCCGATCTTCAATGCCCGCAAAGGGACGCGTGCCGCCTGGCGAAGCCCGAATGCCCATCTCGGCGTCGCAGGTAAGGCTGTGCATGCGCTCACGCTTGCCGGCGCCGATGCAATCGCTAGCGTCGATAGCGCGTTGACGGAGCCGCAGCGATGAGCCTGGGCAAACAGTTCCGCGTCTGCACGGGCGTCGTCCTTAGCTTCGAGATGATGCAGGGCTATATGCTGGCCATGCTGCATTCCGACGCGCAGCCCGATGCCTCGCCCGTCCTGATCGCCTGCGAAGCCACTGGCTTTGACGACATTTTGCCGGGCGGCGATGCGCAGAGCGTCGTGCTGGGCCGCCTGCATGTCTGCATGCGCGTGGACGCTGCAGTGGACGTCCTCAGCTGGTTGCGCAAGCAGGCACGCGCCGCAGGAGCTGCGCGACGAACGCGGCGCGTGCAATCGCGTATCCAGAAGACGGGAGCCACATGATCAGCGAGAACGCCACGGCCGCCTGCGCCGGGCCCACGACCTGCAAGATGACACGCGCGATCGGCAAAAGAGGAGCCGGCGTTGACGGCGGCGCGCCAGTCGCGGCAGATGGTGCATGCCATCCGACTCCGCGGCCGTAACGCAGGGTCCCTGGCGACGAAGGTCCCGGCAACTTCCGGCGGGCACAAAAAAAGCGCCTTCGGCGCTCTTCAAGTTGCTGATTTGATTGGTGGGCCGTGATGGATTCGAACCATCGACCAAAAGATTAAAAGTCTTCTGCTCTACCGACTGAGCTAACGGCCCACTGTCCCGGCAGTGCGCCGGGGTGCGCATTCTACCCTACAGCGGCGTCAAGGCGAAATGGCGTAGTGGGTGGGGTCTGGGACGCCGGCGTCGGCGAAACCGGCGGCACGCAGGCGGCAGGCGTCGCAGTGGCCGCAGGCACGTCCATCGGCATCGGCGCGGTAGCAGGACACGGTCAGTCCGAAGTCCACGCCCAGGCGCACGCCTTCACGCACGATGTCGGCCTTGCTGAGGAACTGTAGCGGTGCGTGCACGCGCAGTCCGGCGCCTTCCACGCCGGCCTTGGTGGCCAGGTTGGCCAGCACTTCGAAGGCGCGCACGAATTCGGGCCGGCAGTCGGGGTAACCCGAATAATCGACCGCGTTGACGCCACAGAACAGGTCGTTGGCGCCAATCACCTCGGCCCAGCCCAGTGCCAGCGACAGCATGATGGTGTTGCGCGCCGGCACGTAGGTGACCGGGATGCCGTCGCCACCGGCATCGGGCACGTCGATGTCGTCGGTGAGTGCCGAGCCGCCGATGCTGCGCAGGTCCACGTCCACCACCTTGTGCGCGATGACGCCCTGCGCCGCGGCCACGCGCGCGGCGGCGTCCAGCTCGGAGGTGTGGCGCTGGCCGTAGCGCACGCTCAAGGCATGCACGGCAAAGCCCTGCTCCTGCGCAAGCGCGATGACGGCAGCGGAATCCATGCCCCCGGACAACAGAACAACGGCTTTTTTCATGACGGATCGGCAATCACAACGGAATAGGCGGAAAGGCTAGCAGGCTCGGCGTGGCACGGCGACCCGGCTGTCGCTGCGGCGGCAGCGGGATGCCGGGCAACGCGGCTGGGCCAAGCGTGCGCGGGCAGGGCAGCGACCGCATCTGCACGTCAATCCGGTGCGACAGCCCGCCGGCAGTTGCGCGCCTCGGGCATCGTGTCTTGCCAGCGTCGGTGCGGCACGGCCGGTCTCAGCGCAGGCTTGCAGCCGCGGCCTTGCGCAGGGCCTGGCCCAGTTGCTGCAAGGCGCGCGAGCGCACCGCGGCGCATTGCCAGTACAGCGGCACATCGAGCCAGCGTGTTGGGTCGATGATGACCACCTGCCTGTCGCGCACGGCAGGTACGACCATCGATTCCGGCGCCAGACACCAGCCGAGTCCGCGTGCGGCCGCTTCGACGAAGCCGGTCGAGGTCGGCAGGTAGTGGATCGGCGGCGCCACCTGCGTGCGGGTGATGCGGCGGACGAAGCGGGTCTGCAGCGTGTCCTTTCGGTTGAACACCAGCATCGGTGCGTGGGCCAGCGCAGCTGCGCTGAAGCCCTGCTTGAAATGCGTCGCAACGAATGCGGCCGATGCGATCGCGTGGTAACGCATCACTCCCAGCGCCTGCACATTGCAGCCCTGCAGCGGCTTGCGCTCGGCGGTGACCGCGCCGAGCACCGCCCCGGAGCGCAACAGCTCCAGGGTGTGGTCCTGGTCGTCCATCTGCACATCGAAAAGAACCCCGTGCTCCCGGTGCAGCGCCGACAGGGCCGCCAGAAACCAGGTCTGCAGCGAGTCGTCGTTGACGGCGATGGCCAGCGTGCGCGGATGCCCGGCGCTGCCGTCGCCGGGGAGGAAGTCGGCAATCGCTTCGGATTCCAGGACCTGCATCGGCTTCACCCGGCGCAGCAGGCGCTCGCCGGCCGGAGTAGGGCGGCAGGGGGCCTTGCGGATCACCAGCACCTGGCCGAGCCGGTCTTCCAGCGCCTTGACCCGCTGCGAAATCGCCGACGGCGTCACCGACAGCCGCCGCGCAGCGGCGTCGAAGCTGCCTTCCTCGAGAACGGCAGCGAATGCGGCCAGTTGCGGATGCAGAAGATCCATGGCGTTCGGCAGGATTAGAAGTTCTAAGCAGGATACAGAAGATTTAGTTTTCCTAATTGCAGCGGAACGCCCAGCATTGGCGCCTGTGATCCGGGAGGTGCTCGTGTTACTTCAAGCCGCAATCTCTGGCTTCATCGCCAGCGCAGGTCTCATCATCGCAATCGGTGCGCAGAATGCATTCGTGCTGCGGCAGGGACTGCAGCGCCAGCATGTCGGTCTGGTGGTGGCGATCTGCGCGTTCGGCGATATCGCGCTGATCGTGCTGGGCGTGGCCGGGATCGGCGTACTGGTGACGCAATGGCCGGAGCTGCTGCAGGGACTTCGCTATGCGGGAGCTGCATTTCTCGCGGCATATGGTGCGCTGGCTGCACGCAGGGCCTGGCGTGGCACCAGCGGGTTGGCGCCGTCGCAGGCCGGTGCGCAACGCTGGCAGCGCGCCATGCTGGCGTGCCTGGCATTTACCTTTCTCAACCCGCATGTCTATCTGGACACGATGCTGCTGCTGGGCAGTCTGGCCGCGCGTTACCCGGGCCAGCTGCGCTGGGCATTCGCGTCGGGTGCGTGCCTGGCCAGCATCGTCTGGTTTTCCGCTCTGGGCTATGGCGCGCGTTTGCTGCAGCCGGCCTTCCGCGATCCGCGGGCATGGCGTGTGCTGGATGCGGCGATCGCAGGATTCATGCTGGTGCTGTGCGCACTGTTGCTGCTGCCTGCGCAGGCGCTACCCTGAGGCCTACTGTTGCCGGAGTTGTCGTCATGTCGCCGCTGCGCGTTTCCACCGATCACTCCGAGCTCGATGTCGCGCTGGTCCATCGCTACCTGGCGCAGCACAGCAGCTGGGCCAGGGACATCCCGCTTGCGGTGGTACAGCGCTCCATCGCCAACTCGCTGTGCTTCGGCGGGTTTCTGCAGGGCGGGCAGGTCGCGTTTGCGCGGGTGGTTTCCGACTACGCAACCGTCGCCTATCTGGGCGATGTGTTCGTGTTGCCCGAGCATCAGGGCAAGGGCTATGGCAAGGCAATGATGGATGCGGTCATGGCGCACCCCGATCTGCAGGGGCTGCGCCGTTTCAGCCTGGCCACCAGCGATGCGCATGGTCTCTATGCGCGCTACGGCTTCACGCCGCCGCTGGCTCCGCAGTCGCTGATGGAACGCTATCGTCCCGGTCTCTACACGCGCTAGCCGCGGTGGGTCGGCTGTTGCGTGGCCGTACCGGCATGGCACCGCCGGGGCAGAAAGACGGTTCAACACGCTGCATGATGTTAGGTGAGCACTGCGGAATCGTCACCGCACAGTGCCGGCCAGGCATCGGCAGCGCGCATTGCCGCCAACGATGAATCGCAGTTGCCGCCGCACAGGTGTCGATCCTGCAGCAGGTCGATGGCTTCCCACTCCCAGCGTAGCGAATGCGGCATCTGCCAGGCCGCCAACAGCACCGACATGCCGCCCTGGAGCGTAAGCTGCCGCCGCCAGATCACGCGCGTGTCGAGAGGGGCTTGGTGCCAGTGCGATAAGGCATCGTCGTATGGCTTTGCGTCTGCATCCGCTGCGTATGCGCAAGCATGCACGTTGGCATGCTCGCCGTTGCGTGGGTGATGCAGATCGTGACTGTCGTTACTGGTATTCACGGGTGATCCTTCCTGATTGAGAAGGCGTGCCGAGCGGTGACGAGAGCACGCACGGACACACCTGCAGTGCCGGCATCGCCGGCTGCGGATGTCGTGGGTACCGATGGCTAAGATGCCGCCTGCGCTGCAGACGGTGGCCGGGCTACCATCCGGCCTGCTCTCTTTCGACCGGCGCAGCGTAACCAGGCATGGCGCTGGAAACAAGCGCTTTTGAGTGGTTTGCGTGCTTGTTTTCCAGGTTGTTTTGTGTGCACTGCGCGCGCGCTGCGGGTACCTGAGCTGTCTGCACCGAATGCCGGTGAGCGTGCGGGATAAACGAAGAAAGCGCCCTGGCGGGCGCTTTCTTCGTGTGCAATGGCATCAATGGCTGCGGGCACATCCGCGGTGTTGCATCAGCCTGGCTGCACCGACGACCCGGTCGACGGCGCAGTGCCGGCCGCTGGCTCAGGCGTTGCGGACCTTGCTCAGCAGCTGTGCGACCGGTGCCGCTACGCGCGAGGCGGACTGCCGTGTCTGGCGTGCGTCGATCTTGAAGATCGCCACCGCATCGGTGAGCTGCACCGCCTGCTCTTCCATCGCCCGCGCGGCGGCAGTGGCTTCTTCCACCAGCGCGGCGTTCTGCTGGGTGGTTTCGTCCATCTGGGTGATGGTCTGGTTGACCTGCTCGATGCCGGCCGACTGTTCCTGCGAGGCTGCAGAAATCTCGCCCATGATGTCGGTGACGCGTTGCACGCTGGCCACCACGTCACCCATGGTCTTGCCCGCGCTGTGCACCAGTGCCGAACCCTCGGCCACGCGTTGCACCGAGTCGTCGATGAGGTCCTTGATCTCCCTGGCGGCGCCGGAGGACCGCTGCGCGAGCGTGCGCACCTCCGAAGCCACCACGGCGAAGCCGCGGCCTTGCTCGCCGGCACGGGCGGCTTCCACCGCCGCGTTCAAGGCCAGGATATTGGTCTGGAAGGCGATACCGTCGATGACGCTGGTGATGTCGGCGATCTTCCTGGACGAGGCTTCGATACCGGTCATGGTGTCCACCACCTTGCCGACCACGTCGCCACCTTGCGAGGCAACGCGTGCGGCGCCGATCGCCAGCTGGTTGGCCTCGCGTGCGCTCTCGGCATTCTGCTTGACGGTGGAGGTCAGCTCTTCCATCGATGCTGCGGTTTCTTCGAGGTTGGCCGCCTGCTGCTCGGTGCGTTGTGACAGGTCCTGGTTGCCGGCGGCGATTTCGCTGGCCGCGGAGTTGATCGACACGGCCGACTGCTGGATGTTGCCGACGATCTGCGCCAGCTGGCTGGCCGTGGTGTTGGCGTCATCGCGCATCTGTGCGAACACGCCGCGGAATTCGCCGCTCATGCGTGCGGTCAAGTCGCCGGCGGCGATGGACTGCAGCAACGACGACAGCGACTGCAGAT
Source organism: Xanthomonas arboricola pv. juglandis (assembly GCF_001013475.1). Lineage (GTDB taxonomy): Bacteria > Pseudomonadota > Gammaproteobacteria > Xanthomonadales > Xanthomonadaceae > Xanthomonas > Xanthomonas arboricola. The sequence continues at coordinate 508,526 of NZ_JZEF01000003.1, forward strand.
TGCCGTCGGCCGTGGACATCAGGTGGTTGAGGCTTTCGACCATGATGCGGAAGTCGAACTGGAAGCGCTCGGCATCGCCGCGCGCGCTGAAGTCGCCATTGGCAGCGGCCTGGGCGAGGTGCTTCATCTCGTGGTTCATCGCCGACAGGTTGAGCTTGACCTGCGACATGGTGTCGCTGAAAACGGCCTTTTCGCCGGGCAGCGGCTGCATGTCTTCGGAGAGTTCGCCAACCGCATACCGGCCCATGATGCGTGCCAGGTCGGTCTGCACTGCCACGTGCGAGGCAACCAGCAGGTTGGTGTCGTTGGCCATGCGCCCATAGTCGCCCGGGAATGCAGCCGCATCGATGCGGAAGCTGATCTGGCCGTTGTCGTGATGCCTGGCCATGTCGGTTTGCGCGGTGATCAGGTTACGTAGCTGCAGCTGCATCTTGTCCATGGCCTTGAGCAGACGGCCGGTTTCATCGTTGGCGTTGGTGTGCACATCGTTGTGCAGGTTGCCGGCCGCGATCGCTTCTGCGGTGCGTGTGGCCTGGCTGAGCGGCTGGGTCAGGCTGCGTGTGATCAGCCATGCGAGCAGGCCGCTGATGACCAGTGCGGCAATGCCGCCGGTGGCCAGGGTGATTTTTCCTCGATGCATCGAGGCAACCGCGGCCGCGTAGGCATCCTTGCTGAGGCGGCGCTCCAGTGCAGCGTTCTCGCGGATCGCCGTCTGCTGCGCATCCATGGCCGCTGCGGCGTCGCCTTGCAGCAAGGCCTGCGCTTCCTGGTTCTGATCGCGGAGGCCGTATTCGAGAATCTGGTTATTGAGCTTGACCGAGATGTCGCGCTTTTCCTGCACCAGGTCGAGCGCTTGTTTTTCAGCCGCGCTGCTGGGCAGTGCGGCCAAGGCGTCGTGTGCCTGCTTGTAGCGTGCGCGGTTCTTTTCGATCATGTCCATCGCACGGCGATTGGCCGCGTCGCCAGCGAGCATGACGATGTCGCGCAGGCCGATTGCCACGTTGGTGTTGGCGTCGAGCATTTCCGAGGACAGCTGGATCCTCTCCATGTTGCTGTTGACGATGGTGTCCAGCTCGAAACGCGCGTTGGACATGGTGACCAGGCCGGTGGCCACAAGCAGGCCCGACAATAGGATCAAGATGCCAAAGGCCATGCCCAAGCGGCGGCCGACATTGAGGCGTTGCAGATATGTATTCATGACCGCATCCAGGTAGTGCAACTGAGGGGCTTGATGAATGGGTCATCCACCAGAGCGTCTTGCCCCAGCTAGCGGCCGGATTGCGACGAGCTAAAGGCTCGTATTTGAAAGTACTTATATTGAATTCATCGTGTGGAAGAAATTTCCCGACAGCCGTCCGCAGCGGCCTGACATGCGCGCAGAAATTGCTTGTTTATTGCGTTATCGCTGGATCGAAGCGTGCCAACGGCGGAACGATTTTCCGACGTTCTGCTGACAGGTGGCGACGCATCCAGGGCAAAGACGGTGCTGACACAGGATCCAATTCGTCCTGTGTCGCGATGCCGGCAATACGCGTGTCTTCAAGCAGCGCCAGCGCCGGTGCAGCGGAGGGGCACGCGATTCGATCGGCTCTGATGCGGTGCGACTAGGCGGCCTTGCCACGTGCACCCTGCAAGCCGGCATGGCCGGCTACTGTTGTTGGCGCCATGCATCGCGCGTGAAGCATCACGCGCGTGGCGGCACTGTGGATCTTGCGCTCAACCTTCCAGTGCAGCAAGTACCTCTGCATGCAGCTGCTCGGCGCCGCTTTCGGTATTGAAGCGTGCAAAGATTTCCTCGCCGGAGAGCAGGCCGACCCGGACCGAGTGGCAATACGAGCCGAAGTTTTCGCCTGCATTGAAGGGATCGCTGATGACGGAGATATGGTTGAGGCGGACCCGGGTGGTGCCGAACTTGATGAACATCTGCAATCTCCTGTGTGAGCGCCCAGTTTCCCATGTTGTCGGGCAGTGCAGAAGCCGGCCTCACGCATCCACCGACCCAGCACGTACACTGCCGTGCCCTGAAGCCGAGCTCGCCCGATGTCCGATCCGATCCGTCTCGACAAATGCGTGGCCGCACTGTTCGGCTGCTCGCGTGGCGAGGCGCAGCAATACATCGAAGGCGGCTGGGTCAGTGTGGACGGGGCCGTGGTCGAAGAGCCGCAAGCCTTGGCCACTGCAGCGCAGGTGACGCTGGCGGAAGACGCCGTGCTCGCAGCTGCCGAGCCTGCCACGCTGCTGCTGCACAAACCGGCAGGCATGAGCGCCGAAGCGGCGCTGGCACTGGCCACGCCGGCAACGCGCAGCGCACTGGACCAGCTCGAGATGCGTGTGCTGAAGCGGCACTTCCTGCGCTTGAACGCGCCGCTGCCGCTGGAGGACGAGGCGAGCGGCTTGCTGGTGCTGAGCCAGGACGGCCGCGTGCTGCGCAGGCTCAGTGCCGATGCGACCTCGATCGAACAGGAATTTCTGGTGGAGGTGCGTGGTGAGCTGCGCCCGTATGGGATGGCGCGGCTTGCGCATGGCCTGGTGTATCAGCAGCGCAGCCTGTCGCCGTGCAAGGTGAGCTGGCAGAACGAGGAGCGCCTGCGGTTTGCGATCAAGCACGTGCAACCCGGCCAGCTGCGTTACATGTGCGCTGAGGTGGGGCTGGAGGTGGTCAGCATCCGGCGCCTGCGCGTGGGCCGTGTGTCGCTGGGCAAGTTGGCCATCGGTGAATGGCGCTATCTGCCGACAGGCGAGCGGTTCTGATTGGCGTCGGTTTTCGGCGCGCCTAGTCGCAATACGGTCGCATGCCGATGCTGCTGACACGGCACATGCATCAAATTCCACGCGGCCTCAACGCAGCGATATCGCTGCGGGGGGCCCTGCTGTCCAGACAGCTTCAGCACTGGTGCGCTGTTAAGCGGGAAGTAGTGCTTGTTAGCCATGACAGGCAGAGGCCAGTCTGGACCGACGGCTGGCATCAGCAACTCAGGGTGAGTGTGCATCGAGCGCAAGCTGCGTTGCGCATCTCGATGTCCGGCCCGTTTCCCTTATCGCTTATTTCTTGTTGCGCTTCTTCTTGGCGCGGGTCACCAGCCAGAACACCACGGCGATCACGCCGATAACCAGAATGACGAAGGCCGGTGACAGAAACGAATTGTCGCCCATGAGAATTTCCTGAAAGTCTTCGCAGCCAAGTGCTGCACTGACATCAGCCTAGCGAGCGGCCTGCTTGATGGCGTGAAATACACTGCATTCGTCCCTCGCAGCAGCGATGCATCGCCATTCGCGCAAGAGCACACTATGGCTGCGAGCGCGGTTGCTCGGCATCTGCCTGCCGGCGCTGCCGTGGGAATACCGGCGCACTGACGCTGTGCTGGCGGCAACGGCAAACCGATAAGTCTCAAGTCACAAGCGCATAGGCAGCAGCGTTTGGAGATCGCTATGCCGGTGATCAATTCAATGCGCATGCAGCGCCAGCGCGTGAGCTCAGCCACGATGAGCATCAGCACAGATCGAGCTATTGGTTGGAGCTCGTAACGTTGGAGCTCGGATACAGGGCCGGAGTGTCACCGAGCAGTTCGACTGCAAACCCAAGTGAGCCGTCTGCGCTTGCGCACGAACGACTTTTTCGTCGAGTAAAGCGCGCAGCCAGGCTGATGGACGAACAACTCACCACAATGTGGGAGCCGCTTGCCCGGTACCGGCAATGTCCCGGCAGGGGCGTGCTCAGCGCCTCGCGAGTTGAGCGGCCCAACAGGCCTCGCGTCCGGTGGCTGCAGTCTAAATGAGATGTGTATCACGTAAATCGGGGCTGCGCCGACAGCTTGTCGGGTCATCCCCGACAAGTGTCGTGCCGTCCGGATGTGCCCGTACCCGGGCGCAGCCTTGTCAGGTCACGGGAAGCTCGCGCTGCAGCGGAAGCCGGCGCAATCGATCTGCACCGTACTGCCGCCAGTGCAGCTGGCGGTGAAGCGCGTGGCGCTGCGCGCCTGCACGCGCCGCAATTCAGGCCATTGCTGATGCCTTGCGCGCGCGTCATTGCCGATTCGGTGGACATCGCCGGGCCTGCAGGTGCAACGGTGGCTGCTGTGTTGCCGACTGGTGCTGCTGCGCTGGCCAGTGCCGGCGGGGCGACATCGCCTGCCAGCGGCAGCGTGACCGCTCCGCCGGGCGAATTGCCGCCGCTGGAATCGGCTGCTGCAACAGCGCGCCCTTGTGCGTTGTCGCCCTGCAATGGCTGGCCGCGGTCCTCGCGGTGGCGGTCGAAGCTCAGCGTCTGTCCGAATACCAACTGGATCCAGCTCGGATAGGTGTAGCCGGTACCTTTGCTGTGATCGACGATGGCGCCGATCGCGCCGCCGATCAGGATGTTGCCCCAGATCCCGATGTTGGCGCGCGAGATGGAGCGGCCGGCGGCATCGCGCTGACCGGGCAGCACGCAGCTGACCTCCAGATCGCGCGAGGACCGATGTACCTGCACGGTCTGCCCGGACTTCAGGGTGAACCGGCCCTTGTCGTTGCTGAGGGCGCAGTCGGCGCCAGCGATGACGTGTCCGTCGGCGGTCTTGGTATCCACACGGATGGGTTGGGTCGCGTCGTTCATGACCGTTGCGCAACCGCTCAACGCAGCCATGGCAATGGCTGCGGTCACTAGGTGTTTCATGTTTTCCCCTGGCGTAAGGCATGGTCGGGCCAGGTGGGCATGGCGCCGCGTCCCTGGCACAACCGTGTCGTGATCAATCCCCGTTGCCGGCGCATCGCGCGCCGGCCGCCACTTCATACCGGGATTGTGGGTCGCCGTCCAGTCGCGACCGTCTGCGTCATGCGACCGGGGTAGGGAGCACCCGGTGCTTGGCCATCACGCTGCGGATCGCGCTCAGCAGCTGCTCGGGGGTATAGGGCTTTTCGAGGAAGGCCACACCGTCCGGCAGGATTTCTTCCACATACTCGACCGCCAGGCCGGAGGTCAGCAGCACGGGCAGGTTGTAGGGGGCATGCGCCGTCTTGAGCGCCAGGTCCACGCCGGTCAGGCCGCCCGGGAAATGGATGTCGGAGAACAGCACATCGACGCGCGGGTCGCTTTCGATCAGGGTCAGCGCTTCTTCGACCGAGCCTGCGCTACGGCAGGTAAAACCATAGCTTTCCAGCACAAGGCAGCTGAGTTGTCGGGTGCCATCGCCGTCTTCGACGACGAATACAACTGGCCGTTCCTTGTTCTGTGACATGAGCACGTCTCGTAAGGCAGGCCACATTCTCAGCGATGCGGCAGTGAACCCTCTGTCAACGCAGACGGAGCCGTACGGTTACCAGCCGAACGGGCCAGGGCCGTAGCCGCCTGGGCCGTAGCGTGGCCCGAACAGCGCGCCTTCGCCGCGTCCGACGCTGATGCTGACGCCGATCTGGTGCGCCTTGCCGTCATCGTCGTAATAGGTCTTGCAGGAATTCAGGTTGACGGCCTGCCAGTTGCTGTTGCCGCCGCGGTTGGAATAGCCCATGCCGGTTTCGACCGCGCCATGCAGCTTGCCCTGGCATTGTTCGGCGCGTTCGGCAGCAAGCGAGGCCGCGCTGGGGCGGGTCAACGCAGGCTTGGGGCCGCTCTTGTCGCCGTAGAAGGTGCCCGGCGGGTCGGTGCTGTATTCGGGATCGGAGCGGTACTGCACCGGGGCTTGCGGAACGCTCAGGTCCAGCGACCGCGCCGACCCCGGCTCGGCGCTGCTCTCGCCGGCCTGGGCGAGTGCACTGCCGGCGGCAAACAGAGTGGCCAGGAGAAGCAGGCTGCGTTTCATGGGTGGACTCTACTCAAGAGGGACTGACAGCGCGTGCCAGATCGCCTTGTGAAACTAGCAACGGCTGATTGAATGCGCGCTGTCGATTTTGCGGATTTTTGTGCCAGCGCCGCCACCGCGATGACACATGCTGTGGCATCAGCCCTGCTCGCGCACGATCTCGATCAGTTGCGCTCCATAGCGGGCCAGTTTACCGCCACCGATACCGCCGACACGCGACAGTGCATCGATGCTGGTCGGGCGCTGTTCGGCGATATTGCGCAGCGTGCTGTCGTGGAAAATCACGAAGGCCGGCACGTTCTGCTCCTTGGCCAGCTCCGCGCGCAGGCCGCGCAAGGCATTGAACAGCACCAGATCCTGCGGCTGCACCGGCAGGCCGGTCCGCTGCGCGCTGCGCTCGCGCCCGGCAGCCGGGTTCTCGCGCCGCATCATCACCTGGCGCTCGCCCTTGAGCACCTGGCGGCTGGCATCGGTCAGGCGCAGCCCGCCGTGGCCCTCGCTGTCGACCTCCAGCAGGCTGGCCGCCACCAGCTGGCGGAACACCCCGCGCCAGGTGCGCTCGTCCAGGTCACGGCCGATGCCGTAGGTGCTCAGCTGGTCGTGGCCGAGCTGCTTGATGCGCTCGTTCTCGCTGCCGCGCAGGATGTCGATCAGGTGGCCCACACCGAAGCGCTGCCCGCTGCGGTACACGCAACTGAGCGCCTTCTGCGAGGCCACGGTGGCATCCCAGGCGGCGGCAGGTGTCAGGCAGTTGTCGCAGTTGCCGCAGGGCTTGGGATAGGTCTCGCCGAAGCCGGCCAGCAGCACCTGGCGGCGGCATTGCATCGATTCGCAGTAGCCGAGCAGGTGATCGAGTTTGGCGCGCTCCAGCCGCTTGCGCTCCTCGGCCGCTTCGCCCTGTTCGATCATCTGCTTGAGCAGCACCACATCGCCCAGGCCATAGCAGAGCCAGGCCTCGGCGGGGTCGCCATCGCGGCCGGCGCGGCCGGTTTCCTGGTAGTAGCCTTCCAGCGATTTGGGCAGGTCCACATGCGCCACGAAGCGCACGTCCGGCTTGTCGATACCCATGCCGAAGGCGATCGTGGCGGCCATGACGATGCCGTCCTCGCGCAGGAAGCGGCGCTGGTTTTCCGCGCGCACCTCGGCCGGCAGGCCGGCGTGGTAGGGCAGGGCGTTGAAGCCCTGCGAGCACAGATATTGCGCGGTCTCCTCGACCTTGCGCCGCGACATCGCATAGACGATGCCGGCCGAGCCGCGGTGGCGGCCCAGGAACTCCTGCAGCTGCTTGCGCGCGTTGTCCTTCTGCACCACGGTGTAACGGATGTTGGGGCGGTCGAAGGAGCTGACGAAGTGGCGCGCGTCGACCAGATCCAGGCGTTCGGCGATCTCGCGCTGGGTCGGCGGATCGGCGGTGGCGGTCAGCGCCATGCGCGGGATATGCGGCCAGCGTTCGTGCAGCACCGTGAGCTGGCGGTATTCGGGGCGGAAATCGTGGCCCCATTGCGAGACGCAATGCGCCTCGTCGATGGCAAACAGCGCGATGCGGCTGCGTTCCAGCAGGGACAGGAAGCGCGGGTTCAGTAGGCGCTCCGGAGCGACGTAGAGCAGGTCCAGATCGCCCGACAGCAGGGCGCGTTCGACCCGCTGGGCGTTTTCCGCGTCCAGCGTGGAATTGAGGAATTCGGCGCGCACGCCGAGCTGGCGCAACGCCTCGACCTGGTCCTGCATCAGCGCGATCAGCGGCGAGACCACAATGCCGATGCCGTCGCGCAACAGCGCCGGCACTTGATAGCACAGCGACTTGCCGCCACCGGTGGGCATCAGCACCAGGGCATCGTTACCCGCAGCGACGTGTTCGACAATGGCTTGCTGTGGGCCGCGGAAGTCGTCGTAACCGAAGACGCGGCTGAGCAGTTCGTGGGCGGGGGAATACATCCGCTTAGGATACCGCGCGGGTGAAGCCCTGGTCGGTGTCAGGCTGACGCTGTTGCGCGATGGCGCGTCGGGGATTGCCGCGATGTGGTGGGTGCGCCCACGAGTGCTGATGCGGACGTTGCTGAATATGCGGCGTGCGGCATGGAAAATGGCCGGTGGCCGAGCGTTGCCTAAGGCGACTGGAGCTTCGCTCCGTAAGCTCACCCCAACCCCTCGCTCCGCGCCCCAGCCCGCGCTTGTGGCGCGGGCGCTCCAAGACACGCGCGCCCATGGCGCGAAAGCTGTCACTTTTCGCCCGAGGGGAGAGAGGCTCTGTGTCTAACTTATGGAGCAGGGTCCCAAGGTTTCGGCGCAGCGAAACCTTGGGCAAACCCGCGGGGGTGAAGCCCAGGGGGTTACTGCAGCAGCGAACGCAGCATCCAGGCGTACTTCTCGTGGGTCTGCAGGCGCTGGGTCAGCAGGTCCACGGTCGGGTCGTCGCCGGCGTCGTCAGCGGTGCCCAGCACCTTGCGTGCGGTGCGGCAGACCGCCTCGTTGCCGCTGACCAGCTGGCGCACCATTTCACGCCAGTCGGCGCTGTCGCTCAGCCCCTGTTCTTCCGGGATCGAGGTCAGGGCGACGAACTCGCTGTAGGAGCCCGGTGCGTTGTAGCCCAGGGCGCGGATGCGCTCGGCCACTTCGTCCAGCGCGGCCCACTGCTCGGTGTATTGAGTCTCGAACATGGTGTGCAGCGAGTTGAACATCGACCCGGTGACATTCCAGTGGAAGTTGTGGGTCTTCAGATACAAGGTGAAGGCGTCAGCCATGTAGCGGGCCAGACCGTCGGAGATCTGCTTGCGATCGCTGTCCTTGATCCCGATATCGATGTGTGGTGCCGATGCTGCGGCGACCGGCAGTGCGTCCAATGCTTCATTGATGACGACGGGCTTGTTGGCGTTCTTTTTCTTGGACATGTGGATGGTCCTCCTGAGGAAACTGATATCGGGTCACAATAGACAGGCTAAAGGATCTCTTGTCATTCAATCTTTCACATTTTTCCATCAATGAGCGCTATCGACACCGACCTTGCCAACACCTTGCGTGAGCGCCGCCGCGCCGTCGATGGCGCGATGAGCCGCGACCGTGGCCGGCTGCTCGGTCTATGGTCGCGCTGGCAAGGCAAGCCCGGCAACCCGCAGGTGCGCGAGGCGTTCGAGCAGGCGCTGGCGGCGTCGCAGGCGCAACGCCAGGCGCGCGCCGAGCAGCAGCCGGCCATCACACTCGATGAGCAACTGCCGATCGCGCGCGAGGCCGAGCGCATCATCGCGCTGATCCGTGACCATCAAGTGGTTGTCATCGCCGGCGAAACCGGCTCGGGCAAAACCACCCAGCTGCCCAAGCTGTGTCTGGCCGCCGGGCGCGGTGCGGCCGGCATGATCGGCTGCACCCAGCCACGCCGGATCGCCGCGCGCGCGGTGGCGGCACGCGTGGCCGAGGAGCTGAAGACGCCGTTGGGCACCACGGTGGGCTTCCAGGTGCGCTTCACCGACCGGGTCGGCGAGCAGTCGCGGATCAAGTTCATGACCGACGGCATCCTGCTGGCCGAGATCGCCAGCGACCGCTGGTTGTCGGCCTACGACACCATCATCGTGGACGAAGCGCACGAACGCAGCCTCAACATCGATTTTTTGCTCGGCTATCTCAAGCAGTTGCTGCAAAAGCGCCCCGATCTCAAGTTGATCGTCACCTCGGCCACCATCGATACCGAGCGCTTCGCCCAGCATTTCGACAATGCGCCGGTGATCAATGTGGAAGGCCGCACCTTCCCGGTCGAAGTGCGTTACCGGCCACTCGAAGGCGAGGCCGGCGAGGCCGGCGGCGCCGACGACACTGGCGACGGCGAGCGTGGCAATGGCCGCGATGGCGAACGCACCGTCAACGATGCGATCGTGGCGGCGATCGACGAGATCACCCGCATCGATCCGCGTGGCGACGTGCTGATGTTCCTGCCGGGCGAGCGCGAGATCCGCGACGCGCACCAGGCGCTGGAACGGCGCAAGTATCGCGAAACCGAAGTGGTGCCGCTGTACGCGCGGCTGTCGGCGGCCGACCAGGACCGCGTGTTCAACCCGGGGCCGCGCCGGCGCCTGGTGCTGGCCACCAACGTGGCCGAAACCTCGCTGACGGTGCCGCGCATCCGGTATGTGGTGGATCCGGGCTTTGCGCGGATCAAGCGCTACAGCCCGCGCCAGAAGCTGGACCGCCTGCATATCGAGCCGATCTCGCAGGCCAGCGCCAACCAGCGCATGGGCCGCTGCGGCCGCATTGCCGAAGGCATCTGCTACCGCCTGTATGCCGAAGCGGATTTTGCCGCGCGGCCGGCATTCACCGACCCGGAAATCCGCCGCTCGTCCTTGTCGGGCGTGATCCTGCGCATGTTGCAACTGGGGCTGGGGCGGATCGAGGAGTTCCCGTTCCTGGAAGCGCCGGACGAACGCGCAGTCGCCGACGGCTGGCAGCAGTTGCTGGAGCTGGGCGCGATCGATGCCAATCGGCGCCTCACCGCCATCGGCCGCCAGATGGCGCGCCTGCCGGTGGACGTCAAGCTGGCGCGCATGCTGGTGGCTGCGCAACAGCACGGCTGCCTGCGCGAGATGATCATCATCGCTGCCTTCCTGGGCATCCAGGATCCGCGCGAGCGCCCACCCGAGGCACGCGAAGCGGCCGACAACGCGCATGCGCTGTTTGCCGACGCACGCTCGGAATTCGTCGGTATCCTGCGCTTGTGGGAGGCATACCGACAGGTGCACGAAGATCTCACCCAGTCCAAGCTGCGCGACTGGTGCAACCGGCATTTTCTCGGCTTCCTGCGCATGCGTGAATGGCGCGAGCTGCATCGGCAGCTGCGCCTGTTATGCGAAGAGCTGGGTTGGAGCGAAGAGCCGGCCACCGCGATGCTGGCGCCATTGCTGGCCGGTGCCAGCGCGCCCGCGCGCGAGGAGGGGCACAACGCCAACCGGCCCACGCGCGGGCAGCTGCATCGCGCTGCGCGGCTGGCGCGCGAAGGCAAGCCGGATCCAAGCGCGCCACCTGCACAACCCACCTCTGCTGCTGCCGCCAAACAGGCCGAAGCGGCCGAAGCCACCGCACGCACCAGCGAGCGCGAACGTGCAGCGGCGTATCAGCCCCTGCACCGCGCGCTGCTGGCCGGCCTGCCCACGCAGATCGGCCATCGCACCGAAAAAGGCGACTTTCTCGCCGCGCGGCAACGCCGGTTCGTGCCGTTCCCCGGCTCGGCACTGGCACGCAAGCCGCCGCCGTGGATTCTGGCGGCCACGCTGCTGGACACGCAAAAAGTCTGGAGCATGACCAATGCCGCGATCGAGCCGGACTGGGCGATCGCCGAGCTGGGGCATCTGCTGGCACGCAAGCACTTCGATCCGCATTGGTCGCGTGCGCAGGGGCAGGTGATGGCATCCGAACAGATCAGCCTGTTCGGCCTGGTGCTGGCGCCGAAGAAGCCGGTCCATTTCGGCAAGATCGACCCGGCCGGCGCGCATGACCTGTTCGTACGCCAGGGCCTGGTCACGGGCGAGATAAACACGCGTGCGGCGTTCATCGCCGACAACCTCAAGGTGCTGGAACAGGCGCGCGAAGAAGAAGCCAAGCTGCGCCGGGCCGGCATCGTGGCCGACGAGGACTGGCAGGCGCGCTGGTATCTGGACCGTATCCCGGCCGAACTGCATTCGGCCAGCGGGTTGGACGCGTGGTGGAAAACCCTGCCGCCGGACAAGCGCCGCAGCCTGCACTGGAGCTTGAACGACCTGTTGCCGGGCGAAGGCAGCGAGGCCGATCGTTTTCCGAAGTATTTCCCGCTGGGCGATGCGCGGTTGCCGCTGCATTACCGCTTCGAGCCGGGCGCCATCGATGACGGGGTGACGCTGGACGTGCCGCTGCACCTGCTCAACGCGCTGGATCCGGCGCGGCTGTCGTGGCTGGCGCCGGGCTTCGTCGCCGACAAGGCATCGGCTCTGATTCGCAGCCTGCCCAAGGCGCAGCGGCGCAACTATGTGCCGGCCCCGGATTTCGGGCGCGCGTTCTACGAGGCCTACAGCATCGCCTCGGCCGACGACATCCGCGGCGAGCTGGCGCGTTTTCTGACCAAGACCACCGGCACGCAGGTGGCGGCGCTGGATTTTGACGAAGAGTCGCTGGACACGCATCTGCTGATGAACCTGCGCCTGCGCGATGACGACGGCAAGGTGCTGGCCGAGTCGCGCGATCTGGACGGATTGCGCGCCCACTTTGGCGAGCGTGCCGGCCAGGCCTTCGCCGCGCGTGCTGGGCGCGCGCTGGCTGCCGAGGGCTTGCGCGATTTTCCGTCCACGCCGATTCCCGAACAGGTTGCCGGCGAAGCCGGCGTGCCGGCGTATCCGGCGCTGGTGGATCAGGGCGACGATGCGGCGTTGCGCATCTTTGCCGACCGCAACGAGGCGGCGCAGGCGCATCCGCGCGGCGTGCGCCGGCTGCTGGAAATCGCGCTGGCCGACAAGATCAAGCAGGCGCGCAAGCAGTTGCCGGTGTCGCCCAAGACCGGGCTGCTATACGCGGCGATCGAGTCGCAGGAGCGCCTGCGCGGCGATCTGGTCGATGCCGCGCTCAACGCGGTGCTGGCCGATGGCCTGGGCGCGATCCGCGACCCCGGTGCCTTTGCGCAGCGCCGCGACGAGGCGATCAAGCGCCTGTTCGGCGAGGCGATGGAGCGGCTGAAGCTGGCCGAAAGCATTCTTGCTGCGGTGGCCGAGCTCAAGCCCCTGCTGGAAGCGCCGTTGATGGGCTGGGCGCGCGGCAACCTGGACGATATGGAGCAGCAGCTGCGCGCGCTGGTGCACGCCGGCTTCCTGCGCGAAACACCGGCCGAGGCGCTGGCCAATTACCCGCGTTATCTCAAGGCGATGATCCTGCGGACCGAGCGCGCCAAACGCGATCCGGCCCGCGACCAGGCGCGCATGCTCGAACTCAAGCCGTTCGTGGATGCATTGGACCAGGCGGCTGCGCGTGGTCTGCAGCAACGTGATGAATGGCAGTCGCTACGCTGGGACCTGGAGGAGTTGCGCGTGTCGGTATTCGCGCAGGAGCTGGGTGCCAAGTCGGGCGTGTCGGCGAAGAAGCTGTCGCAGCGGGTGGCCGCGTTGCGCAACTGACTGGTGCCGGAGGCGCTGGTGACGACGGCTTGCCGCCATCGCCAGCGCGCGGGGTCGGCGCTGGTCCTGCCACCGACTGGCCACTCAGGCCGAGCACTGCGCTTTGAGCGGTGAACGCAACGCAGCGCGCAGTGGTCAGCTGGGCGTGGACGATGCGCGGAACCGGCGTGTACGCCCGGGACATGCCGGCTCCGGACATTGGCCGCACCGCCTGGCGGTGCGCGCCGTTCGGTTGCCAGCCGCTGTCAGAACTTCATGTGCAGGCTCGCCATGTAGCGGCGCCCGCTCCTGTAGCGACCGGCCAGATGGTCGGTGTCGCCGAGATACTGCAGGTATTGTTCGTCCAGCAGGTTCTGCGCGTCGATCTGCAGCGACCAGTTCGGGCTGAACGCATAGCCGATGCTCGCGCCGAGTTCGGCGTAGTCATCCACGCTTGCCGGCGCGGCGCCGGCCACGTAACCGCCGGCCAGATAGCTGTCGCGCCAGTTGTAGGTCAGCCGTGCGTTGAGCGGGCCTTTTTCGTAGTACGGGCTGACTGCCACGCTGTTGCGCGACTGGTAGGGCAGGGCGTCGCCGGTGTTGTTTTCGCCATTGGCATAGGTGTAGTTGGCGGTCAGCCCGAAGCCGCTGTCGCCGAACGGCTGCTGGAACGCGATGTTGAAGCCCTTGACCTTGCCATCGCCGGCATTGCGTGGCCGCTGGATGCTGTAATCGCAATAGCCATCGGCGCTGCAGCCGTTGCTGCCGAGCAACTGCGCCCAGCTCTGCGGCGCGGTATCGCGCAGCGCGTTGTACTGGCGCTCCACGCTGGCGCTGGTGTCGATGTAGTTGTCGATCTTCTTGTAGAACAGCGACCACGCCACCACCGACTGCTGCGCGAAGTAATACTCGGCCGACAGGTTGAAGTTCCAGGATTCGTACGGCGACAGCTCGGCATTGCCGCCGCTGCCGGTCAGCGTGGTGTCGTTGAGGAAGGTGTTGTTGACCATCTGGTTGTACGGTGCCCAGGCGATCACCTTGGCTGCGGCAAGGCGGAACACCCAATCGTCGGCCGCCTCGTAGGACAGCGTGAGCGAAGGCAGCAGGAAATCCTCCTTGCGCGTGCGGGTCTGCCACAGGCTGTCGGCGTTCTGCAGTGTGGGCGTGCCGCTGTAGACGAAGCCGCTGCCCTCGGTTTTCGAATCGACATAACGCAGCCCGAGATTGCCGCGCAGGCCGCCGCCGGAGAAGTTCAACTGGGCATAGGCGGCGTTATTGGTCTGCTGCAGCGCCCAGGTGTTGTTGAGGTAGCTGGCCGGATCCGGCGCGCCGTAGTCGACCGGGCTGTTGCGGATCCAGTTCAGCACGTTGTTGCGGCCTGCCTGCACATGCCGGCCGTGGTCCGGATAGAAATCCTGCAGATCGGTCAGCCCGATCGTGCCCACGTCGGCCAGCGTGCCCGGCGTCACGCCGCCATAGACGTTGAGCTCGAAGCGCTCCTCATGCTTGCCATGGCGCACGCCCAGCAGCAGTTGGTTGAACACGCTGTCGAACTGCAGATTCAGATCGAGTTGGCCGTAGGTGTCCTTGCTTTCGGTGGAGAAGATGCCGTTATTGCCGAACCAGCCGCCGGCCGAGCCCCAGTTGGCCGGATCGCGCGCACGCGCCGGATCGTCGAAACGGATGCCGCGCCGCGTGTCCCAGCTGAAGCCGCCGTTGTAGAACGGCTCGATGAAATACTGCGACAGGTCCTTGTTCTCGGATCTGCTTTGGCCCACCTGCCCATTCAATCCCCAGCCATCGCCGCGGAATGCGCCGCGCAGGTCCAGGCCCTTGGTGGTGACCTCCGATTCGCGCACGTTGTTGTCGTAGATCACGGTGCCGCCGAGCGGGTCGGCATTGGCGCCGGAATGCCCGCTGGTCACCACGCCATTGCGCAGGCCGCCGAGTTGGTCCACCGACGCCACCGTGCCGGCATTCCAGGTCAGAAAGCTGTACATCGACTGGTTGTAGTTGTCGAAGTTCTCGTTGATGTACAGGCCGCTGAGGTTGAATTCCAGCGCCTGGCTGGGCTTGAGCTGCAGGTTGACCACGGCGCTGTCGCGCTCGCGATCCTGCTGGAACCAGGCCGCGTTGATCGAGTTGGGCACGTCCGCATCGGCGGGCACGCCGCCTGCGGCATTGGCGAAGGTGCTGGCCGGCGTGTAGCCGAACACTTCCATGCCGCGGCGATCGACGCGTTCTTCGTAATGTTGCGCCGACACTGCAATGCCGAAGGTGTCGGCCGCGTTCTTCCAGCTATACAGCAGCGCCGCGTTCGGTTTGCCTTCGCTGGCCTGCGCGCTGTAGCTGTAGCCGATGGAGGCGGCCACCTCGTTGACGTCCAGGTCCAGCGGTTGTCGGGTGTGCATCAACACGGTGCCACCCAGGCTGCCTTCGGTCAGGCGCGCTTCGGAGGATTTGAGGATTTCCGCGCGGCCCAGGATCTGCGGCGCCAGCAAGGTGTAGTCGAATCCGCGGCTGGGTTGCTCGCCGTAGAGCCAGATCGCCTGCGCCACCGGGTGGCCGTCCAGGAAGGACAGGTTGAGGCTGGGGTCGGTGCCGTCGATGCTGACGCGCTCGCCCTGGCCAAAGCGCCGGTCCAGGGTGACGCCGGGAATCTGCGACAGCGCCTCGGCCACGTTGGTGCTTGGAAACTTGCCGATGTCTTCGGCGGTGATGGCTTCGGAAATGCCGGCGTTGTTGCGTTTGGTGTCGAGCGATTTTTCCAGGCTGGCACGGATGCCGACTACCTGCACGGCATCCAGATCGGTGGCCTGGTCGACCGCGTCCTGGGCTTGCGCAGCGAATGCCAGCGACAACGCGATCGCGCTGGACAGCAGGGTGGTGCTGTATTTCATGATGTCTCTCCTCATCACGCACAGGGATGGACGGCGGGCTGCTGCTCGCCGGATGCGGGGTCTTGCAGACGCGCGCCCGGGACCGAGCGCGTGGTGGATCGCTTACGACAGGTCAGCGTGGTGCTGTAGATACCAGTTGGCCGCGCCGAGCACGCCCAGTTGCCCGTGCTCGACCAGCTTGACCGGAATGCGTTCGAGTACCGCGCGCATGCGTCCCTTGGCCAGAAAACGCTCGCGAAAACGGCTGTTCTGCAGGAACGGCCCGATCGTCGGCAAAAAGCCGCCGGCCAGATAGATGCCGCCGGCGGCGCCATAGGCCAGCGCCATGTCGCCGACCGCGCTGCCCAGGATGGCGCAGAAGACCTGCAGGCAATCGCGTGCCAATGCATCGTCTTCGTGCAGCGCGGCATGCGTGATCGCGGCCGGCAGCCGATGGCGGGGCGTGGCGCCCTGCAGTTCGCACAGGGCGTTGTACAGATGCAGCAGGCCGGGCCCGGACAGCACATGTTCGAGCGGCAGATAGCGCTCGCCACGCAACAGGATCCGCAGCACCTGCAGTTCCATCTCGTCGTTGCTGGCCAGGGCAACCTGACCGGCCTCGGTGGCGAGCACGATCGCGCGTGGCTTGGCATCGATCCAGACCGCCGCACCCAGCCCGGTACCGGGGCCGACCACCAGGATCGGGCCGCTGGCGCGCGCATGCCGCGGCGTCGGCCCGCTCAGTTGCAGCGCGGCGCGTTGTTCCATCAGCGGTGCGGCGTAAGCCACCGCTTCGAAATCGTTGACCAGGTGCACGCTGGGCACGGCAAGCGCGGCGCGAATGCGGCCAGGCGAAATCGTCCACGGCAGGTTGTTGCTGATGAAGCTGCCATCGTCCAGCGCCACCCCAGCACTGGCGATCACCACCGCCTCGACGTCGCGCCGTGGCTGCAGGAAGTCGGCAAGGATGGCGTCCAGACTGGCGTGTTCGGCGCAGCGGTAGGTGCGGTAATGCGACAGCTCGGTCGCAGTAGTACCTACCCGCGCGATGTGGCCGACCCGCACATGCGTGCCACCCACGTCGGCTGCGATGAAGCCGGTGGCAACCGGTGCGGTGGGCAAGCCAGAAGCGAGAGCAGAACGCGAAGTCGCAGCCACGTGCAGTCCTTTGGAGTCGTCCGAGCGGCCAATGCGATCGGCGAGTAGCGGCCTGTGTAGAAGTTGGTGACAACGATGTCAATGGTTCAGTCGGGTTGGATCGATCTTGCTGGCAGACTCAAGTGCAAAATCGCCCGTTTCAGGGCTGTCTGCATGGGCGTGATTGCGCAGTGCGGGAGAGCACGCACGCGCCACTGCGCTGTCGCAACGGTCGCGTCTGTTGTCGCCATCTGGACGCTGAGCGGCGCTGGCATCGCTCCGTGGCATCGACATTGGCTTCGGCGGTCGCTACCGCCAGCCTGATTGCGTCAGCGCTCGCGCAGTCGCCGGCTCAGCGCGCAGCCGCCGCAGAGGCTGCGCCCGGCAAGGTGCTGCAGGCCGCGCCGTCGCTGGGTGGCGCCTGCGTCGGGTAGTGCTGCTTGCCGAGCACGTAGGTCTGGCTGGTGGCTACGAAGCCGTCCGCGTAGGTGGCCTCGACGAAGTACGCGCTCCAGCCGGCATCGGGAATCTGCACCGGTACCGACACCGTGTTGCCGCGTGCAGGTGTGATCGGCGTGGCGCTGTAACGAATGCCGCAGGCGTAGCGGAAATCGCGCGCCGCCGGATTGCGCGCCTGCCACAGACGCAACTGCGCAGGGCGCTCGGACGACTGGAAGCGGATCTGCGGGTGTTCGCCTGCGTGCAGGGAATCGCGCACCTTTGGCAATGCACGCTGCTGCTGCAGCCGGGTCACGAAGGGCACCAGGCTGTCGACGATGGAGGCGCGGATGCCGTTATGCGCGCTGTTGGGCACCATGCGCAGCGCCTTGCTGCCGGGCAGCGCGTCGTAGAAGAACTGCGTGTTGTCCGGCAGGAAGAAATCGTCGCCGCTGGCATTGACGATGTACTTGGGCACGGCCAGGCGTTTGCGCTGCGGCGTGTGCAGATAACTCAGCGGGTCCTGCAGTTGCACCAGCTGCGCAAATGCCGGCGTGTGCAGCTGCGCGGTGATTCCCTGCCTGGCGTAGGCGCCGAATGCGATCGGCCAGTTGCCGCCATAGGCCCGGGACATGTGCTCGAGCACGGCCGGCAGATTGAGAATGTCGATCACGAACGGCACCACGGCCTCCACGCGCGCATCGGCGATGGTGGCGTGCCAGCTGGCCCAACCACGCTTGGAGGCGCCGGCGAGGATGAAGCGATGAATCCGCAACGGCGCCAATTCGCGTTCGGCCAGGCTCATGGTGCGCGCGATCGCCGCGGCCATCGGCACATGCAGCGGCATGGTCTTGCGTCGTTGCGGCGATGCCAGGAACAGCGACCAGCTGTAGGCGACGCTGTCGTCCTCGCGGCGCGGCGTGCCATCGTTGCGATAGGTCAGTGCCTGGCTGGGCAGATCGCCGAGCGCGATCACCACGGTGCGGCTGCGTTGCGCCAATGCGGCCAGGGCCTCGGGTGGCAATTCGCTGGGCGGTTGTGGCGCGCCGCCATCGGCCGGTTGGCGGGTGCCATTGGTGGAGATCAGCAGCGCACGCGTCGGCAACGCATCTGCCGGGATGTAGATCGCCACATCGTGCTGCCAGCTGGCCGGCTGCACCAGGTCCTCCGGCGACCACTGCTGCGAGGTCAGCAGGTAATCGCGCCTTTCGACACCGCCCACCATGCTGGTGGCCACGCGCCGGTAGACCAGCGGTTGGCGCTCGATGGCATCGTGATAGCACACCAGCGCCTGGTCGATGCCGACCTCGGGCGCATCGGCGCATTGCTGCGCTGACAGGGTGGGCGTGGCCGCATCGGCAGGCGCAACGCCTGCGAGCCAGGCCAGCAACGCCAGCAACGCCAGGCTGCAACGTGTCATCGAACGCATGCGTGTTCTCCGGGTGGCCTGCCTCAGTCTGCGGTGGTGGGCCGGCAATGCCCGGACAGGCTTACTTGACCCGGCGCACCTTGGCCTGCGTGTTGTAGCCCTCGATCTGCAGATACCACACGCCGACCAGACCCGGCTTGATCTTGACCTTGGGGGCCTCCTTGCGCACGCCCGACAACGTCGCAGCGTCGGTCTGCTCCCAGTCCTGGCCATTGGCCAGCGTGTATACGCGCCCCTTCGAAAAGCCCTTGAACTCGCCGACGATGTTGCTCTCGATCGGCTCGTTGCTGCCGAAATCGAAGAAGCCGCGGTTCTTGACGATCACTTCCTGGCGGCCGGCTTCCTTGGCCTGTTCGACCACGACCGCAGCTTCCTTGGCGACCTTGCCCTGCAGCCAATCGTTGAGCGCGGCCAGTTCGCCGGCGTCGAGCTTGTCCAGCCCAGCGGCCTTGAACTGTTCGGCGCTCATCTGCGACTGCAGGTCGCCCTGCACCGCGCGCTGCGCGAGGGCCGGAGCGGCGTTCAGGGCGAGGGTCAGGCAGACCAGCAAGGGAATGCGGCGCGCGAGCGACATGGATGCCATCCGATCAGAAGAGGCGGCTAGTGTAGACGCTAGCCCGCGCCTGCCGCAGCCGGCTATGGCGCGTCGGCGGTTCGTGCGTCTGCGCTGGCCGAAGCCACGCGTTCGGGACGGCCGGGGCGGCGGTAGACGAACTCCGGCGGCGGTGCGGCGGCTTCGCGTTCGGCGGTGGCGCGCACCTCGGCATGCCGCGGCGAGCGTTCGCAGACCGGGTCCAGCGTGGCGGCATCGCCACTGAGCGCCAGCGCCTGGCAGCGGCAGCCGCCCCAGTCGATCTCGCGCTTGGGGCAGCCCTGGCAGACCTCCGGCATCCATGCGGTGCCGCGGAAGCGCACGAAGGCCTCGCCGTTGTTCCAGATGTCGGCCAGCGACCGCTCGCGCAGGTTGTCAAAGCGCATGCCGTCGATGGTTTCGGCCGCATGGCAGGGCAGCACATCGCCGCGCGGGGAGATATTGACGAAGCGCTGGCCCCAGCCGCCCATGCACGGCTTGGGCTGGCGGGCGTAGTAATCGGGGGTGACGAAGTCGATCGCCAGGCGGTCGCCGAGCTCGCGACGGGCGGTTTCCACCGCGTCAATCGTGGCCATCAGCTGCTCGCGGCTGGGCATCAGCGCGGCGCGATTGCGCAGGCCCCAGCCGTAGTACTGGGTGTGCGCCACTTCGATGCGTTCGGCCTGCCATTCCAGCGCCAGCGCGATCATGCCGGGCACGCGCTCGGCGTTATGGCGATGCAGCACCGCATTGAGCGTCAGCGGCAGGCCGCGCGCGCGCACGGCGGCGGCGAACTCGCGCTTCTTTGCCAGGCTGTTGCGATAGCCGGCGATACGGTCGGCACCGGCCGGGTCGACGTCCTGCACGCTCAGCTGCACATGCTCCAGTCCGGCCGCCTGCAACTGGTCCAGCATCGGCTCGCCGCCGGCCACGCCGGAGGTGATCAGGTTGCTGTACAGCCCGAGCGCGCGCGCATGCGCCACCAACTCGGGCAGGTCCTTGCGCAGCATCGGCTCGCCGCCGGAAAAATGCGCCTGCAGCACGCCCATGTCGGCAGCCTGCTGCAGCAGCGAGCGCCAGCCGGCGGTGTCCATTTCCTCGCGCAGCGCCGCCAATGCGATCGGGTTGGAGCAATACGGGCAGGCCAACGGGCAGCGATGGGTCAGCTCCAGCAGCACCGACAGTGGTGGCGGGGCGACGGTCATAGCCGCAGCAGACGCTTCTGATGCAGCGTGGTGGTGAGTTCGATCACATCGACCTCGATATCGGCCGCGTCGGCATCGAATTCGCCCGCCAGTTCCTGCGCGATCTGCGCCAGCGAGCGTGTGCCGTCGTAGCGCTGCGCCACCACCAGTGCGATCTCGTCCAGCTCGACCACGCGTTCCGGCGCCAGCAGCACCCATTGATCACGTGCACGGTCGTGCTGCAGGCGCACGCCTGCGCGCAGGGCCGGCTGGCTGTCGCGGGTGATGCTCACGCCGCGGCCCGGCTGGCGTCGCGGTCGGGCACGAACGCATCCGGCCACACGATGCCCGGGCTGACGTACGCCACGTGCAATGCATCCAGCTGCGCCCACAGCACCGAGCACTTGAAGTGCAGCGCGGCCTTGACCAGGGCCTGTTTTTCGACGGTATCGGCATGCTGCCTGACGTAGTCCAGCGCAAAATCCGAATCACGTGGCGCCTCGGTCAGGCGATGCTCGAAATAGGCCAGCGCTTCGGGCGAGACGAAGTCGTAATGCTTGAGCATGCCGGCCACGCGCCGGCCGATGATGTTGGGGGCGAACAGCTCGGTCAGCGAGGAGGCGACCGCCTCGAGCAGGCTTTTTTCGCGCACGAACTGCAGGTAGGCCTGCACCGCGAAACGGGTGCCGGGCAGCAGCGCACGGCCGGATTCCACCAGCGTGCGCTCCAGGCCGAGCGCGTCGGTCAGGTGCAGCCAACGCGCGATGCCGCCATCGCTGGGGCTGTTGCCGTCGTGATCGAGAATGCGTTGCCGCCAGATCCGCCGCAACGCCGGGTCTTCCATGCGCGCCATAATCGCGGCGTCCTTCAATGGAATGCAGCGCTGGTATTCGAAGCGATTCAGCGCCCAGGCCTGGACCTGGCCGCGATCGAGCTTGCCCTCGTGCAGGAGCGCATGGAAGGGATGCTGGTCGTGGTACAGGCGGGCGCCGATGGCGCGCAGGTCCGCCTCCAGCTGGTCCGGGGTGAGCAGGGTGGTCACAGGGTGATCTCCAGGCCGTCGTGCGCGACTTCCCAGCCGCTGGCACGCGCGCTGGCGTACTCCGGCGAGTGGATGTCGAGCACGGGATTGGTGGTGTTGAGGTGGATAAAGATCTTGCGTGCCACCTCCAGCGGGGCGAACGCAGCAATCGTGCCGTCCGGGCCGTCGATGCTCATGTGGCCCATGCGTTGGCCGGTCTTCTGGCTGATGCCCAGCTGCACCATCTCGTCGTCGCGCCACAGCGTGCCGTCGAAGAACACCAGTTCGGCGCCTTGCAGGCGCGCGCGCAAGGCATCGGTCATCGCCGCGCAGCCGGGAACGTAATGCACGCGGTGCTGGCCATCGTCGATGGTCAGCCCGAGGGTTTCTTCGTTGGAGCCGGCCA
Organism: Xanthomonas arboricola pv. juglandis; assembly: GCF_001013475.1. Lineage (GTDB taxonomy): Bacteria > Pseudomonadota > Gammaproteobacteria > Xanthomonadales > Xanthomonadaceae > Xanthomonas > Xanthomonas arboricola. Next base: position 530,462 of record NZ_JZEF01000003.1, read on the forward strand.
GGTCGCCGCCACTGCGCGATTCCATGAACAGCGGCACCTTGCCGGGCACCGAGAATGGCGTGAGCTGCAGGCCCAGCAGCGACACCGGCGTGTCCAGCGCAAACGGCTGGCGCTCCACGTAGGCGGGGTTGACCGCATCGAAGATGGGGTTTTGCGACAGCAGATCCAGCACGCGGCTGCTGGCATGCAGCGAGAACGCCTGGCTCTCGCGCATCGACAGCAATCCGGCGATATGGTCGATCTCGCCGCTGGTCAGCAGCACCGCTTCGATCGGCGAATGCCGCAAATCGCGCTGCGGCCAGAGTGCGGGCGTTGCAAGAATTTGTTGGCGGAAATCGGGTGAGGCATTGATCAGGACCCAGCGCTGGCCATCGGCACTGACGGCAATGCTGGCCTGGGTACGACGTTGGGCACCGTCGGCTTGTTGCCATGCCCGCCTGCTGGCGGGTGTGTGGCAATTCCACTGCGGGTGCCCACCGCCGGCCGCCGATCCCAGAACGATGATGCGCATGGAGAACTGTTACCTATCTGCCGGCGCGTGCCGGTCATGCATCGGGAGGAGGGGCGGCAGGTGCGCTCAGAATTCGCCGGAGACGTAGCAGTTGATCTCGGCGCCACAATTGACTTCACGAACGACAGGCTTCTTCCAGGTCTTCATCGGCTACCTCGCAGTTGGTTGGAATGACGTCGCCGCGGCAGGACGCAGCGACAACGCCACTGGAGGATAGGCAGGCAGTTTGGGCAAGTTGTAAAAAGCATGTAAAAAGCCGATCGAGCATGCCGATTGGCCTGCAGCATTGCCGCACAAGCGGCGCACAGCGGTTGCGAATCAAGACGTTGGCGGGTGAACCGACCATAAGCGCAAGCACGCGAGATTGCGCCGACGATGCAGCGATTGCGCGTTGTGGAGAAGGTGACGCGCACGTTACCGTAGCTGTCAGCCCCTCGTTGTTGCCCATCGCCGTGTCCACCGCTGTGACCAGTTCCTCACTCGAGCGCCTGCATGCCTTGCTGCAGCGTCCCGCCATCGCGTCGATCGCGCCAGATCTGCGTGATGCCCTGGCGCAGGCCTGGCAGCAGTTGCCGGCGCCAAGCGAGGACGTGGCCTGGATGCTGCTGGCCGACACCCTGGACGCGCTGGCGCTGCTGGCCGCCGACGAGGCCACCTTGATTGCGGCATTGCTGTTCGACCTGCCAGCGTTGCGCGGCGCGATCGCCGGCCTGCCGTGGCAACCGGCCGAGCGCCGGGTGGCGGTCGAAGGCCTGCTGGACGGGCTGGATGTGGCCGACCAGGTCTGGGCCCTGCACGCCGGTCGCGAGGCCGGGCGCAACAGCGAAGGTCTGCGGCGGCTGTTGCTGTCCATCATCCACGACCTGCGGGTGGTGCCGATCCTGCTGGCGCGGCAGTTGGCGCGCATGCGCGTGGCCGACCGCCTGAGCGAAGAGCAGCGCCGCGCACTGGCCCAGTTCACCCGCGACATCCATGCGCCGCTGGCCAACCGGCTGGGCATCTGGCAGGTGAAGTGGGAGCTGGAGGACCTGGCGTTCCGGCATCTGGAGCCGGACACCTACCGCCGCATCGCCCGCGAGGTGGACGAAACCCGCGTGGCGCGCGAGCGTTATCTGGACGCGGTCAAGCGCACCCTGTCGACGACGCTGGCCCAGCAGGGCCTGCGCGCGGAGGTGAGCGGGCGGCCGAAGCACATCTACAGCATCTGGCGGAAGATGCAGAAAAAGCGCCTGTCCTTCGACCAGCTGTACGACATCCGCGCGGTGCGGGTGATGGTCGATGACGTGGCCGCCTGCTATGCCGCGCTGGGGGCGGTGCACTCGCTGTGGGCGCCGGTGCCGAGCGAGTTCGACGATTACATCGCCCGGCCCAAGGCCAACGACTACCGCTCGCTGCATACCGCGGTGGTCGGCCCGGAAGGGCGCACGATCGAAATCCAGATCCGCACCCACGAGATGCATGCGCAGGCCGAGCTCGGCGTGGCCGCGCACTGGAAATACAAGGAAGGCGGCAAGGGCGGCGAAAAAGCCTTCGACCGCAAGATCCTGTGGATGCGCCAGTTGCTGGAGCAGGTGCAGGAAGGCGACCACGGCGAGCTGGCCGGCGCGCTGGACGCCGAGCTGATCGAAGACCGCGTGTATGCGTTGACCCCCAAGGGCGAGGTCATCGACCTGCCGCAAGGCGCCACGCCGCTGGATTTCGCCTATCACGTGCACACCATGGTCGGGCATCGCTGCCGCGGCGCGCGCGTCAACGACCGCATCGTGCCGCTGACCTACCGGCTGCGCAGCGGCGACCGGGTGGAGATCATGACCGCCAAGGAGGCCGACCCACGCCGCGACTGGTTGCTGGCGTCCAATGGCTTTCTGGCCAGCGGGCGCTCGCGCGACAAGGTTCGCGCGTGGTTCCACAAGCTCGACCGCGCGCGCAACGTACAGGCCGGCAAGGATCTGCTCGATCGCGAGCTCAAGCGGCTGGGCCTGCAGCACGCCGATCTGGGCGTGGCCACGCGCAAGTTCCACGCCGAGAATGTCGATGACCTCTACATCCAGGTGGCGCTGGGCGATACCGGGCCCAACCAGGTCAGCCGCGCGTTGCTGGAAGCCGAGCGGGCCGCCTCGCAGCCGGCGGTGCCGGCGCCGCCACGGCCCACCGCGCGCCGCGAGGGCCTGGGCAAGTCCAAGTTCACCGTGCAGGGCGTGGGCAATCTGCTGGTGCAGCTGGCGCGCTGCTGCCAGCCGGTGGCGGGCGAGCCGATCGCCGGCTATCTGACCCGTGGCCGCGGCATCACCGTGCACCGCACCGATTGCGCGGCACTGTCGCGTCTGGCCGCGGCGCATCCGCAGCGCGTGTTGCCGGTGGAGTGGGGCCAGGCCGGCAGCGGCTACGAGGTGGATGTGCAGGTGCGCGCGGTCGACCGCCGCTGGCTGCTCAAGGACATCACCAACCTGATCGCGCAGGAGGACGCGCACGTGCTGGAAATCAACAGCGACAACGTGCGCGACACCGGCAGGGCGCAACTGCGCCTGCGCCTGAAGGTCAGCGACTACGACCAGCTGTCCAGCCTGCTCGGCAAACTGGACGCCTTGCCTGGAGTGAGCGAGGTGCGGCGACTTGGTTGAGTGCGCCGCAGCCCGCCGGCGCCAATCGCCTTGAAACAGGCGGCACCCACAGCAAGTGAGGTGTGCCTGCCTGACGAATCCCGATTCCCGAATCCCGATTCCCAAGCCCACATCGTCTTCGCAGCAGCCAGCTACCATGACGGGGTGAACGCGTCCCCGTCAGGTCGCGCCAAGGACGGACGCCACCGCATGCTCCCGCTTCCGCGCTGGGCAAGATCGCCTCGCCTCTGGGCACCATTGCGCAGCCGCGCGCTATGGCGCGTGGTGCTGGCGTTGTGCGCCTGTCTCTTGCTGGCCACGGTCGTGCTGCGCAAGCCGCTGGTCGATTGGCTGTGGCCGGACACGCGCATCCAGCAACTGCTGCAGCGGGGCGATGCGGCGCTGTCGCGCGGCCATCTCAGCGCGGCCGATGGCAACGGCGCGCGCGAACTGTTCGCTGCTGCGCTTGCGCTGGACAGCGATCGTGGCGAAGCCCGTGCCGGGCTGGCGCGCACCGGTGCCGCCGCCGTTGTGCAGGCGCGCGCGGCGATTGCGGCCGGGGATGCCGCTGCTGCGCAGCGCGCGCTGACGCTGGCGGGCGCGCTGGAGGTGCCGCAGGCGCAGATCGCACCGGTGGCATTGCGCCTGCGCCAGTTGCAGGCGCGTCGGGCCGGGTTGGACGCCTTGTTCGCACAGGCGGTGTCCGCGCAACAGCAAGGGCGCCTGGATGGCAGCCCGGACAGCGCGCTGCCGTTGTATCAGCGCATCCTGACCCTGGCACCGGACCGCACCGATGCGCTGGAAGGGCGCGAGGACGCCCTGACCGATCTGCTGGCGCAGGCGCGCCAGGCCCTGGCGCGCGATGCGCTGGCCGATGCGGCGGTGCTGCTGGCCGCCGCCAAGCGCTATGACGCCGGGCATGCCGATGTGCCGCTGACCGAAGGCCACTATCACCGTGCGCTGGAACAACGCCGTCAGCGCGCGCAAGGCCTGTTGCGGCGTGGCCGGCTGGCACCGGCCGCACGCGACTTCACCGCAGTGCTGGCAGCCGAGCCGGCGGATGTGGTCGCCCAGCGTGGGCTGGAGCAGGTGGCAGGCGAATATGCCGCGCAAGCCGGCCGACAGGCGGCAGACTTCCAGTTCGACGCCGCGCTGCAGTCGCTGCAGGAAGCCAAGACCTTGCTGCCCGGCGCCGCAGCGATCGCGCAGGCCGAGCAGGCGATTGCGCGTGCACGCGATGCCCAACGCAGCCCCGAGACCGGGCTGTCGCGCAGTGCCCGCGAGCGTCGCCTGCGCGCGCTGCTGCAACGGGTGGCAGCTGCCGAAGCGCAGCAGCAGTGGATGACGCCGCCCGGCGCCAGTGCCTACGACGCGGTGCGTGCCGCGCAGGCGCTGGCGCCGCGCGATCCACGCGTGCTGCAGGCCGCCGCACGTGTGGTGCCGGCCAGTCAGCGCTGCTTCGAGGACGAGCTGCGCAACAACCGCCTGCGTGCCGCGCGCGGCTGTCTGGATGCCTGGCAGGCGCTGACGCCCAATGGCGATGCACTGGCCGGCGCGCGTCGACGGCTGGCGCAGCGCTGGGTTGCGGTGGGCAGCGAACGCCTGGGACAGGAAGACGCCGCCTTTGCACGACGCGCGCAGGACGAGGCGCACCAGCTGGATCCGGGGCTGCCGGAATTGGCCGAGTTTACGCGCCGGGTCAAGGCCGTGACCGAGCAGCGTTGACGCAGCGGCTGTCTTCGACTGCGCCACTCACAGCGCCATCCCCGAGCGCCCGGCGCACACTCACTCCGCGATAAACAGCGCGCGCACCGTGCCACGCGCCGCATCCAGCGAAAAATGCCGGGCCACGTTCTGCAACCCGTTGTCGGCCAGGCGTTGCCACAGCGCGGCATCGCGATACAGGCGCACGATCGCCGCGGCGAAGGCATCGGCGTCATCGGCCACGCAGACATCCTCGCCGTCGCGCAGATGCATGCCTTCCACCGCACAGGTGGTGCCGACCACCGGCTGCCCGTGCGCCATGCTCAGGTTGATCTTGCCTTTGACGCCGGCGCCGAAGCGCAGCGGTGCCACCGCGATGCGTGCGTTCTCCATGAACGGCAGCAGATCCGGCACATGCCCATGCAATTGCACGCCGGGGCATTCGTCGGCCAGCAGTGTCAGCGCCTCCGGCATGTCCGCGCCGATGCAGTGGAAGACCACTTGGGGCAATTGCGCACGCACCTGCGGAAAGATCGCGCTGATGAACCACTGCACCGCATCGACATTGGGTGGATGCCGGAAGCCGCCGACGAACACCAGGTCGTGGCGCTGCTCGAAGCGGCGGCCGCTGCCGGCCACCTCATGCAGGTTGGAGAGCAGGGCGGTGCGGATCTGCGGTGCGTCCGCCTGCAACTGCGCCTGCTCGGCCGCCGAGACCAGCAAGGTGACATCGGTGGCGGCCATGATCTCCAGCTCGCGCAGGCGGGTGCGTTCGGCCGCGCGCAACAGGTTGGCATCGCCGGCCAGCTCGGCGCCGCGGCGCTCGCGCAGGTAATGCAGGTCGACGGTGTCGAACAGGGTGCGCGCCTGCGGCGCGTATTGTCTGAGCAGCGGCAGACAGGCATGCGCAACGTGGTGACGCACCAGCAGCACCACCGCAAACCGCGGGCCGTGCGTGCGCAGCCAGCTGCCGATGCCGTCCAGGAACGGCGCGTACCAGACTTCCACGCCCAGTTGCTGCAGCGCCTGCGTGTGCCGTCCGGCGTGTTCGCGGCGGGTCGGCACGAACACCACGTGCGCGCCTTCTTCGCATAGCAGGCGGATCAGATTGAACTGCCGCAACGAGCCCGAGTCGCGATCGGGTTGTGGCACGCATTCGTCCAGGATCAGCACCTGGCGTTGGCCACGATGCAGCAGCGCAGGCCCGGGGACCGTGCCGGGCGGCAGCTGCGTTGCCAGCGCCTGCTGCCACTTGTCGGCGAACACGCCTTGGTTGCGCACCTGGTACGCCTTCACCCCGGTGCGGGTGTCGGTGCCATTGCTGGTGCCCTCGTCGTGCACCACCACGCTGGCCGGCTGCACCAGCACCCGGTAGCCGGCGGCACGCACCGCAAACGCCAGATCGGTGTCTTCGTAGTAGGCAGGCATGTAGCGGCGATCCAGCCCGCCCAGCGTCTGCAACAGCGCGCGTGGCAGCGCGATCGCCGCGCCGGAGCAGTAGTCCATCGCACGCACATAGGCATGGCGCGGGTCGTCGGCCGATTCGAAACGGCCGTAACTCCAGGCGCTGCCATCGGCGAACACCACGCCGCCGGATTCCTGCAGGCGTCCATCCGGGTACACCAGTTGCGCGCCGACCAGCCCGGCGCCGGGGTGCTGGGCAAACGTGTCGATCAGCCGATCCAGCCAGCCGGGCTGCGGGATGGTGTCGTTGTTGAGCAGTACCACGTAGTCGCCGCGCGCCAGGGCGATGCCGTCGTTGCAGGCGGCGATGAAACCGCCATTGCTGGCGCGCCGGTGGTAGTGCAGCCCTTGCACCTGCGGCAGCTGCGCCTGCGTGGCATCGCTGCTGCCGTCGTCCACGACGATGATCTCAATCTCCAGCAGCGGCGGATGCGCCGCCAGTGCGCGCAGGCATGCCAGCGTGTGCGCAATGTGGTTGTAGACCGGAATCACCAGCGTCACGCGCGGGGTGTCGCTGTGCGGAACCGCAAACGCGGCAAACGGCGCGGCCTCCGGCAACCACAGCGGCGTGCCGAGCGCCACCGGCGGTGCCTGCGTATGCACGCGAATGCGCTGCCAGGTGGCGCGCCAGCCGCGTGTGCGCATGCTCGCCACGCTGCGGTGAATCAGCCCAAGCACGCGATTGAACAGATAGCGTGCATCGGCCAGTGACATCGACATTCCGTTGGAACTCCAGACGTGGCGTGACGAAGAAAACCCGGCGAGCAGTCGTCAGGCGGCGAGGACGGCGCAAGGCAAGCGCAGGGGACGCAGGGTACCCGCAGATGCCGGAGGCGGTCCGTGCCCGCTGACGGTGAGCATGGCCGTTTTGTTAGCCGCTCTTAAGTCAGAGGGGCCGGCCGGCCACAACCACGACAGCGCTGCGCTAGACTCGCCGGACTCTACATTCTCGCATCCCTGTGCCCCGACGCCACGACAACGACGCTCCCGACGATTTCGAGGACGACTCCACCGAGCAAGGTTCCCGCTGGCAACGCAGGCTGATTGTCTGGGTCTTTGCGGCATTCGCGCTGGCGCTCGGTTTTCTGATTCCCTACACGGTGTATCTGAACAAGCAGGTCACCCAGCGGTTTGGCGAGCTGCGTTGGCAGATCCCGACCCGCGTGTACGGGCGGCCGTTGGTGCTGGCGCCGGGCAATGCGCTGGATGCGGCCACCTTGAAGACCGAGCTGGACGCCGCCTCCTACCGTGACGACGGGCAAGCCAAGCTGGCCGGCACCTACCAGCAGGACGGCAGCCGCTTCACCATCGCCAGCCGCGGCTATATCGATGTGGACGGGCGCGTGCCTGCGCGGCGGGTGGAAGTCAGCCTCTCCGGCGGGCGCGTGGCCAGCCTGCGCGACGCCGGCGACCGCAAGGCGTTGAAGAGTGCGCGGCTGGACCCGGCGCGCATCGCCACGCTGTACGGACAGAAGCAGGAAGAGCGCCGCCTGGTGCGCATGGAGGAAGTGCCCGAGCTGCTGGTCACCGGTCTGCAGGCGGTCGAGGATCGCGACTTCAACAGCCACCACGGCATCGATCTCAGCGGCATGGTGCGTGCGGCCTGGATCATGGCGCGCTCCGGCGGCCAGGTCCGCCAGGGCGCCAGCACCCTGACCCAGCAGCTGGCGCGCAGCGGCCTGCTCGGCATCGGCAAGGAACAGACCGTCACCCGCAAGTTCAACGAAATTCTCTACGCAGTGATCATGGAGGCGCGTTACGACAAGCGCACCATCCTGGAGGCCTATCTCAACCAGGTCTATCTGGGCCAGCGCGGCGGGCAGGCGATCCATGGCGTGTCCTCGGGCGCGGAGCTGTGGTTCGGCCGCGAGCTCAATTCGATGACCACCGAGCAGATCGCCTTGCTGATCGGGCTGGTCAAGGGGCCGTCCTACTACGATCCGCGGCGCAATCCGGAGCGCGCGCTGGATCGACGCAATTTCGTGCTGGGCAAGCTGCACGAAAACAACCTGATCGACGCGGCCGAATACAAGCGCGCGTTGGCCGCACCGCTGGGCGTGCCCACCGAGCCGGGCCTGGTCGCGGCCAACCGCTTCCCGGCCTATGTGGACCTGGTGCGGCGCCAGCTGGCGCACGACTACCCGGAAGGCGTGCTGCAGGGCGCCGGCATGAGCGTGCTCACCGGCATGTCGCCGTCCGCGCAGGCCTATGCCGAAGGCGCGGTGACCGGCACCATCAAGCGGCTGGACAACAAGAAGCGTCCACCGCTGCAGGCCGGCCTGGTGCTGACCGACGTGCATAACGGCGATGTGCTGGCGGTGGTCGGCAGCCGCGACGTGGCCAAACCGGGCTTCAACCGTGCGGTCGAAGCGCAGCGGCAGGTCGGCTCGCTGCTCAAGCCGTTCGTCTACCTGCTGGCGCTGGCCTCGCCGGACCGCTGGGCGTTGTCCAGCTGGGTCGACGATGCACCGGTGACGGTGCAGCTCAGCCGCGGCAAGACCTGGTCGCCGGGCAATTCCGACAACCGCAGTCACGGCACGGTGCGGCTGATCGATGCGCTGGCGCATTCCTACAACCAGGCCACGGTGCGCGTGGGCATGCAGGTGGGCCCGGAGCGCATCGCGCAGCTGATCCAGGTACTGGCCGGCATCAAGGCCGATACCAATCCCTCGCTGATCCTCGGTGCCACCGACCAGAGCCCGTACGGCATGGCACAGCTGTACCAGTTCCTGGCTGCCGGTGGCGAGATCCAGCCGCTGCATGCGGTGCGCGGCGTGCTCGATCCGCAGGGCAAGCTGCTCAAGCGCTACGACAAGACCCCGGCGCCGGCGCAGGAGGGCGATTCGGTGGCGGCCAACCTGATCAGCGTCGCCCTGCAGCAGGTGGTCAGCGGCGGCACCGCGCGGCAGTTGCTGGGCGATGGCCTGGGACGGTTGTCGCCGGCCGGCAAGACCGGCACCTCCAACGACGGCCGCGACAGCTGGTACGCCGGCTACACCGGCGACCACCTGGCGGTGATCTGGATGGGCAACGACCAGAACGCGCAGACCGGCCTGTACGGCGCCACCGGCGCGATGCGGGTGTGGTCGAGCATCTTCGCGCGGCTGCCGAGTGCGCCGTTGAAGGTCAGCGGCAAGGGCCTGGACTGGCAGTGGGTGGACGCGGCCGGTACCGGCGTGACCGATGCCGGCTGCCCGGGCGCGCGCCAGTTCCCGTTCGTGGTCGGCTTCACCCCGGCCTACGCCCCCTGTGCCGGCAATGCACCGTCGATCGAAGGCGTGCCCGGCGATGCATCCGCGCCGGCCGAGCAGTCCAGCGGTGGTGGCTGGCGTCGCTTCTTCGGTCTGGAAAAGAAGCCGGAAGACCCCGCGCCGGCACCCGCCGCGGCTGCACCTGCACGTTGACTGGAGTGACCCGATGAACCGACTGCACCGTTTGCTTGCCCTCGCTGGCGTGTCTGCAGCACTCACCGCCTGCGTCAGCGCGCCACCGGCGCCACTGCCGGCCCCGGTGGACCCGACCACGCCGACACAGCGGCTGCTGCTGATCGAACGCGAGGCGGGCGTCGACGACACCGAGCTGTCGGTACAACCATTGCGCGACCCGCAGGTGGACGACCTGCGCGAGACCGCCAAGAGCAAGCGCCAGGCCGGCGACCTGGCCGGCGCGGCGGCGTCGCTGGATCAGGCCGTGGGCCTGGTCTCCGGTGATCCCGCCATCCTGCAGGAGCGTGCCGAAGTGGCGGTGCTGCAGGCCGACTGGCCCGCCGCCGAGCGTTTCGCCAAGCAGGCCATCGAGCTGGGCTCCAAGACCGGGCCGCTGTGCCGTCGGCATTGGGCCACCATCGAACAGTCGCGGCTGGCGCGTGGCGAGAAGGAAAACGCCGCCTCGGCCAAGTCGCAGATTGCCGGGTGCACGGTGCCGGGCGTGAAGCGCTACTGAGCACGGCCAGGACGCCGGCTGCGCCTGCCGCAAAACAGGCGCGGCGAGCGTGATGCGGCCTGTCAGTTGCGCGCACCTGCTCGACGCGAGCCGTTCGTTCCCGCGCGCGACCGCCAGCGGCGCCACGCGGTTTGTTTCGGTGCATAAACGCCGGCTGCGCGGTCAGTGCCGCCACCGGCCCACCGGCGCAACCCAGGCAGCGGCAGCACGCACGCGCTAGGCTGTCGCGCTTCCTGCCCCAGCTTCCGGTCCCATGTCCCAACTTGCCACTGCCAGCATCGAGGCGCTCAGCGAGGGCGGGGCGCTTGCGCGTCAGCTCGATGCGTTCGCGCCGCGTGCCGCGCAGTTGCGCCTGACCGGCGCCATCGCCGAGGCGTTCGATGCACGCGATGTGCTGCTGGCCGAAGCCGGCACCGGCACCGGCAAGACCTACGCCTACCTGGTGCCGGCATTGCTGTCGGGGCTGAAGACCATCGTCTCCACCGGCACACGCGCATTGCAGGACCAGTTGTTCCATCGCGACCTGCCGCGCGTGCGCGCCGCGCTCGGCATCGGCCTGCGCAGCGCGCTGCTGAAGGGGCGCGCGAACTATCTGTGCAAATACCGCACCCAGCAGGCGCGTGGCGAGCCGCGCTTTGCCACGCCCGAGCAGGTCTCGCAATTCCAGCGCATCGTGGCCTGGAGCGGGCGTACCCAGTTCGGCGACATGGCCGAGCTGGAAGCCCTGCCGGACGACTCGCCGCTGCTGCCGCTGGTGACCTCCACCGTCGACAACTGCCTGGGCACCGAATGCCCGTTCTACAGTGAGTGTTTTGTGATGCAGGCGCGTCAGCGCGCGCAGGCGGCCGATCTGGTGGTGGTCAACCACCATCTGCTGCTGGCCGATCTGGCGCTCAAGCAGGAAGGCTTCGGCGAGATCTTGCCCGGCGCGCAGGCCTTCGTCATCGACGAGGCGCATCAGCTGCCGGAGCTGGCGGCGAACTTTTTTGGCGAAAGTTTCGGCATGCGGCCGTGGCAGGAGCTGGCGCGCGACTGCATGGTCGAAGCGCGCCTGGTCGCCGGTGCGCAGGCCAGCCTGCAGGAGCCGATCCTCGCCCTGGACGAGGCTCTGCGCGGCCTGCGTGCGGGCATGGAGGGCCTGCCGTCACGCGGCACCCAATGGCGTGCGCTGGCCAGGCCGCAGGTGCGCGAGGGTTTCGATGCGGTGCTGTCGTCGCTGGCGCGGCTGGGCGAGGCCCTGCTGCCGTTGCGCGAGGCATCGCCCGGGTTCGATGGCTGCTGTGCACGTGCGCAGGAAGCGCTGGCGCGGCTGTCGCGGTGGCTGGGCGAGGACGTGCCGGTACCGGATTTCGAGCAGGAGCTGCCGGAAACCGTCGACAACGATGTGCTGTGGTACGAGCTCAGCCCGCGCGGGTTCCGCTGCCAGCGCACGCCGCTGGATGTGTCCGGCCCGTTGCGCGAGCATCGCGAAAAATCGCATGCGGCCTGGGTGTTCACCTCTGCCACGCTGGCGGTGGGCGGCGAGTTCGACCACATCGCGCAGCGCCTGGGCCTGAGCGATCCGGTGACCTTGCTGCAGCCCAGTCCCTTCGATTGGGCGCGCCAGGCGCTGTGCTACCTGCCGCCGCATCTGCCCGATCCTGCCGCACGCGGATTCGGCACGGCGCTGATCGCGGCGCTGATGCCGGTGCTGGATGCCTCCAATGGCCGCGCGTTCCTGTTGTTCGCCTCGCACCGTGCGCTGCGCGAGGCGGCCGACGCATTGCGCGGCGCGCCGTGGCCGCTGTTCGTGCAGGGCGAGGCGCCGCGTGCCACCTTGCTGCAGCGTTTCCGCACTTCCGGCAACGGCGTGCTGCTGGGGTCGGCCAGCTTCCGCGAGGGCGTGGACGTGGTCGGCGATGCCTTGAGCGTGGTGGTGATCGACAAGCTGCCGTTCGCTGCACCCGACGACCCGGTGTTCGAAGCGCGCCTGGATGCGATCCGCCGCGACGGCGGCAACCCGTTCCGCGACGAGCAGTTGCCGCAGGCGGTGATCGCGCTCAAGCAGGGCGTGGGCCGGCTGATCCGCAGCGAGACCGATCGTGGCGTGCTGGTGCTGTGCGACCCGCGGCTGGTGAACAAGGGCTACGGCCGCACCTTCATGCAGTCGCTGCCGCCGTTTGCGCGCACCCGCGAGATCGGCGACGTGCGCGCGTTCTTTGGCGTCGCCGAGCCGTTGGGCGACAATGGCGTGCTCGCGTTGCCGTTTGGCGACGACTGAGCTTTCTCCTTCCTGCCTGCGGTCCTGCCATGAAAGTCCTCGCGTTCGAGACCTCCACCGAAGCCTGTTCCGTCGCGCTGCACGTGGATGGCCGCGTGCTGGAGCGCTTCGAACTGGCGCCGCGTCGCCATGCCGAACTGGCGCTGCCATGGGCCGAGCAACTGCTGGCCGACGCCGGCATTGCGCGCCGCCAGCTCGACGCGATTGCGGTCGGTCGTGGCCCGGGCGCGTTCACCGGCGTGCGGCTGGCGATCGGCATTGCGCAGGGCATCGCGCTGGGCCTGGACGTGCCGGTGCTGGCGGTGTCCACGCTGCAGGTGCTGGCCCTGCGCGCGCCCGCCGAGGCGACGCAGGTGCTGGCCTGCATCGATGCGCGCATGGGCGAGGTGTATGCCGGCATCTTCGCGCGCGCTGGCGATACGCTGCGGGAGCTGATGCCGGAAGTGGTCTGCGCACCGCAGGAATGCGTCGTGCCGGACACGCTGCAGCGCTTTGCCGGTGTCGGCAGCGGGTTCGCCGCTGCCGAGGCAGTGCTGCAACAACGATTTGCGACCCGGCTGAGCAGCATCGATGCCGCCGCATTACCGCATGCCGCCGATCTGCTGACGCTGGCCGTGCCGGCGTTGCTGCGCGGCGAAGGCGTGGCGCCGGAGCGGGTGGAGCCGGCGTATCTGCGCGACAACGTGGCGCTGACCCTGCTCGAGCAGCAGGCCGCACGCGCAGCCAAGGCCGCCGGCGCTGCGCCATGACCGACGACCTGCAACGCGCGTGTTTCCGCGGCTGCCTGCTGGGCCTGGCGGTGGGCGATGCGCTCGGCACCACGCTGGAATTCTGCGCCCCGGGCAGCTTCGCACCGATCGACGACATGCGCGGCGGCGGCCCGTTCGCGCTGCGCGCCGGGCAGTGGACCGACGACACCTCGATGGCCTTGTGCCTGGCGCACAGCCTGCTGTATCGGCAGGGCTTCGACGCCGCCGACCAGATGAACCGCTATTGCAACTGGTACCAGCACGGCTACCTCAGCAGCACCGGCAGCTGCTTCGATATCGGCGCGACCGTGCGGCAGGCACTGGAGCGCTATCTGGATGGCGGCCCGGCCTTCAGTGGCAGCACCGATCCGCGCTCGGCCGGCAATGGCTCGCTGATGCGGCTGGCGCCGGTGGCGATGTATTACGCGCATCGCCCCGCCGAGCTGGGCGAGCGCGCCGCCGACAGTTCGCGCACCACGCATGCCGCCGACGAAGCGCTGGATGCCTGCCGGCTGTTCGCCTTCCAGTTGCGTGCCGCATTGCTCGGCGGTCAGCGCCAGCAGGTGTTGCAGACCCGCTGCGAAGGGCTGTCGACACCGGCGCTGCGTGCGTTGTCGGTGCGCGACCATGCGGCAGTTCCCGCCGCCCGGATCCGCGGCACCGGCTATGTGGTCGATGCGCTGTCGGCGGCGCTCTGGTGCTTCGCCACCACCGACACGTTCGCCGATGCGGTGCTGCGTGCGGCCAACCTGGGCGACGATGCCGACACCACCGCGGCTATCTGCGGTCAGCTGGCCGGTGCATTCCATGGCATCGACGGGATTCCCGCCGCCTGGCGCGCGCGCGTGCAGGACGCGGATGCGATCGTCGAGCTGGCCGACCGGCTGTACGCAGCCGCGCAGGCCGCATAAAGGCCGCGCGCAACGCACTGGGCAACGCAGTTCGCCGGAAAGGCATGCCGCAGAAAGACGCGTCCCTGTCGGGACGCGCCACGGCTCAACGATCGTCGTGCAGCTCGCCGCCGGGCAGGAACAGCCAGGTGCGTGTGACCTGCAGGATATCCACGTCGTCCTTGGTCCTGGGCAGTGGTGGGAACGGCTGCGCCAGCTGCACCACCCGCAGCGCTGCCGCATCCAGCGCCGGGGTGCCGCTGGAGACCAGCACGCGGCTGCTTTCCACGCTGCCGTCGCGGCGCACGCCCACGCTGATCACCACCTTGCCGCCGAGTCGGCGCCGGCGCGCCTCGTCCGGGTAATTGAGATTGCCGACGCGCTCGGCACGGTCCACCCAGGCACGCAGGTAGTTGGCATAGGCGTATTCGCGGGTACTGGCCGAGACGAACTTGCGATTGGGGCGCTTGGCATATTGCTCCGAACGCAGATGCACCTCGGCGGCGAGCCGGGCCATTTCCGCGTCGCGCTGCACGCGTTGCGCATCGGTGGGCGAGGGCAGGTCGGTCTGCGGATTCGGTTGCGGGGTGGGCACGGCCTGCTCGCCGCGGCGGCTGGCCACCACGCGGGTCTGGGTCGGTTCCGGCGCCTGCAGCGTGGTCGCACGCTGCGCCTGCGGTGCCAGCCCGCTGCGGTCCTGCGGCACCACCCCGGGCTGGCTGTCGCGCGGGCGTTGCGCGGTGGCGTGATTGCCGCCGCCCTGCTGGTTGGCCTGGGCCAGGAAATCGGCCTGCCTGGGCGTCAGCGGGGTGCTGGTCTGGCTGAAGATCACATCCAGCGTCGGCACCAGCGGTGCGTCCTCGCTGACCGCAAACCCCACGCCCAGGATCAGCACGCCGTGCAGCAGCAGCGAGATCACCAGCGTCGCGGTCAGCCGGCGGCGCTCGTCGATGGGAGCCGGCAGTGCCGCGGCCGCGCTCATTGCGCCGCGCCGGCCTCGATCGCGTCGAACAGCAGCCCGGCGATGTTCAGGCCGAATTGCGCATCCAGCTCGCGCACGCAGGTGGGGCTGGTGACGTTGACCTCGGTCAGGTAATCGCCGATCACGTCCAGGCCGACAAAACGCATGCCGCGGCGGCGCATTTCCGGGCCCACCTGCGCAGCGATCCAGCGGTCGCGCTCGGACAGCGGCCGGCCTTCGCCACGTCCGCCGGCGGCCAGGTTGCCGCGGAATTCGTCGCCCTGCGGAATCCGTGCCAGGCAGTAGTCCACCGGCTCGCCATCGACCAACAGGATGCGCTTGTCGCCGGCAGTGATGTCGGGGATGAAGCGCTGCGCCAGGGTCAGCTTGCGATTGCCGTCGGTCAGCGTTTCCAGGATCACGTTGAGGTTGGGGTCGCCGGTGCCGCTGCGGAAGATCGAACGCCCGCCCATGCCGTCCAGCGGCTTGAGCACGGCCTGGCCGTGTTCGAGCACGAACGCCTTGAGCGCGGCGGAGTCGCGGCTGACCAGGGTCGGCGGGCAGCACTGCGGAAACAGCAACGCAGCCAGTTTCTCGTTGTAGTCGCGCAGGCCCTGCGGGTCGTTGACCACCTGCGCGCCGGCGCGCTGGGCCACGCTCAGGACCTGGGTGTCGTAGACGAACTCCGCATCCACCGGCGGGTCCTTGCGCATCAGCACCACCTGGCCGGGGCCGAATTCCAGCTCGGCGAACTCGCCCAGGGTGAACCAGCCGGCCTTGTCCTCGCGCACGCTTAGGGGTGCGACCTGTGCCACCGCGCGACCCTCGCGCAGGCTGAGGCCGCCCGGACGCACATACTGCAGGCGGTGACCACGCCGCTGCGCTTCCAGCAACATGGCGAAGGTGGTGTCTTTGGCGATCTTGATGGAGGCGATGGGATCCATCACCACGACGACGTCGAGCGACATGGGGAGCTAAACCTTTAGAACAGGCTGCCGATGGTAACTTCAAGCGGTGGCGATGGCGCGCCCGGCCGGTCGTGAATGCGCGACTTGCCGCTCGGCCCGCAGCTGCACACGGTCGGAACGTCCGCCTGGCGGGCCCCCGGCAACGTACCCTTGACAGTCAATGCGGGTCTTGGGATATACATGCAGTTTCGTAGCGACGCCGGCAGGGAAGAAGCGTCGCGCGTCCGGGGATATTTGCATGACTGAAAACATTGCTGCGGGTGGGGAACTCGCAGGACTGAAGGTGATGGTGATCGATGATTCGAAGACCATTCGCCGCACCGCCGAAACGCTGCTGAAGCGGGAAGGCTGTGAAGTAGTGACAGCAACTGATGGTTTCGAGGCACTGGCCAAGATTGCCGACCAGCAACCTCAGATCATTTTTGTCGACATCATGATGCCGCGTCTGGATGGGTACCAGACGTGCGCGTTGATCAAGGGCAACCAGCTCTTCAAGTCGACGCCGGTGATCATGTTGTCGTCCAAGGACGGCCTGTTCGACAAGGCACGCGGCCGCATCGTCGGCTCCGAGCAATATCTGACCAAGCCGTTCACACGTGAAGAACTACTGAGCGCGATTCGCACGTACGTCCACGCCTGACCAGGGGGAAAGGCAACATGGCTCGAATTATATTGATCGAGGACTCGCCCACCGACAGGGCGGTCTTCAGTCAATGGCTGGAAAAAGCAGGCCATACGGTCGTCGCCACCGACAATGCCGAAGAGGGACTTGCGCTGATTCGCAGCCAGGCGCCCGATCTGGTGCTGATGGACGTGGTGCTGCCCGGCATGAGCGGTTTCCAGGCAACGCGTGCATTGGCGCGCGACCAGGCCACCAAGGACATCCCCGTGCTGCTGGTCAGCACCAAGGGCATGGAAACCGACAAGGCCTGGGGTTTGCGACAAGGTGCCAGCGACTACATCGTCAAGCCACCGCGCGAAGACGATCTGATCGCCCGCATCAAACAACTGGTGCGTTGATGCGTTCTCCATTCGACATTCTCGAAGACTACGAGCGTCGTAGTCTTGCGCACGCCACGCCGCTGCCGGAACGCCAGTTCTCGGCCGACATCTGGCGCGGCGTCGGTTATCGCGTCGGTACCCGGCGGCTGGTCTCGGATTTCCGCGAAGTTGCGGAAATCGTGCCGATGCCGCCGGTCACCCCGGTGCCGGGCGCACAGCCCTGGCTGCTGGGCGTGGGCAACCTGCGCGGCAACCTGTTCCCGGTGATCGATTTGAAGCAGTTCCTGGAGGGCCGGCGGACGGTGCTGCAGGAAGGCCAGCGCGTGCTGATCATGCGCCAGAGCGGCGGCGACGTCGCGCTGACTATCGACGAGCTGTACGGCCAGCGCAGCTTCGAGCAGGTCCAGGCGGTCGAACCCGGCGAGTTGGCGCAAGGCCGCTATGCCCACTTCATCGACCGTGCCTTCCGCAACGAGACGCAGGACTGGGGTGTGTTCTCCCTGGCGTTGCTGTCGCGCACTCCTGAATTCCGGCAGGCCGCGGCCTAAGCCGCGACCCCGCCACGTCATACAGATCGAGGTCGAACCATGAGTACCGCCCCGGACGCCCGCAAGACCAACAAGCTCGGCAGCGTCAGCACCAGCTTCTGGCTTGGTTTGCTGGTGTTGTCGATGATCGTGTTCGGCGCCAATACCGGCGTCGCCACCTGGCAGGGCAGTCGCCTGGCCGGTGCCGGCACCGGCGCGGCCGATCTGCAGGTGCTGTCGCAGCAGCTGGCCAACCAGGGCCGCGAAGCGGTCTCCGGCGACCCCAAGGCGTTCGCCGCGTTCAAGGAGACCAAGGCCCGCATCGACAGCACGGTCAGCGAACTGGATGGCCGCTACGGCCAGGAAGGCTCGGTCGCCAGCTCGATGGCCCAGCTCAAGGCGACCTGGGTGCCGCTGAGCAAGAACGCCGATCAGGTCATCGCCAGCGAACCGGCGGTGCTCGGTCTGTCAGGCAACGCCGAACGCTTCTCCGGCAGCGTGCCGCAGCTGCAGGCGCAGTTGAACGAAGTGGTGCGTGCGATGACGGTCAGCGGCGCGCCCGCCTCGCAGATCTACAACACGCTGCAGCAGGTCGTGGTCGCCGGCACCATGGCGCGCCGGGTGACCGAAATGCGCGCCGGTGGCGCCAATGCCGCCGCCTCCGGCGATGCGCTGGCGCGCGACTCGGTGGTGTTCACGCAGATGCTCGAAGGCCTGCGCGCAGGCAACGACGAACTGGGCATCGCCGCGGTGCGCAACCCGGCCGCGTTGTCGGCGCTGGAGCAGTCGCAGGCGCAGTGGGCGACGATGAAGAAGGACGTCGACGCCATCCTGGCCAGCTCGCGCAACCTGTTCGCCGCGCAGTCCTCGGCCGCGGCGCTGACCGCCGGCTCGAACAAGATGCTGGACGACAGCAAGAAGCTGTTCGATGCGTTCTCGGCGTTCGGCTCGGTGCGCGACACGCGCCTGTTTCCGAACTTCTGGCTGGGTGTGGTGTCCGGCCTGCTGGCGCTGCTGGCGATCATTGGCTTTGTCTGGAGCTCGGTGCGGGTACGCTCGCGCGAGCAGGACGTGCGTTACCAGGCGCAGGTGGAATTCAACAGCCGCAACCAGCAGGCGATCATGCGGCTGCTGGACGAAATCAGCTCGCTCGGTGAGGGCGACCTGACCGTCAAGGCCTCGGTGACCGAGGACATGACCGGCGCGATTGCAGACGCCATCAACTACGCCGTGGACGAGCTGCGCCACCTGGTGACCACGATCAACGACACCTCGGCCAAGGTCGCCGTGTCGACCCAGGAAACCCAGGCCACCGCGATGCAGCTGGCCGATGCCGCCGGCCAGCAGGCCAACCAGATCACCACCGCCTCCGAGCGCATCAGCGAAATCGCTGCCAGCATCGAACAGGTGTCGCGCAACTCCACCGAGTCGGCCGAAGTGGCGCAGCGCTCGGTGGTGATCGCCGCCGAAGGTGCCGGCGTGGTGCGCGAGACCATCCAGGGCATGGACCAGATCCGCGACCAGATCCAGGAAACCTCCAAGCGCATCAAGCGCCTGGGCGAATCCTCGCAGGAGATTGGCTCGATCGTGGAACTGATCAACGACATTTCCGAGCAGACCAACATCCTGGCGCTCAACGCCGCGGTGCAGGCCGCCTCGGCGGGCGAGGCCGGTCGCGGTTTCGCGGTGGTGGCCGACGAAGTGCAGCGCCTGGCCGAACGTACCTCCGGCGCGACGCGGCGGATCGAAGGCCTGGTGCAGACCATTCAGGCCGATACCAACGAGGCGGTCAGCTCGATGGAGCAGACCACCTCTGAAGTGGTGTCCGGTGCACGCCTGGCCGAAGACGCCGGGACCGCGCTGACCGAAATCGAGCGCGTGTCCAACGCCTTGAACAACCTGATCAAGAACATCTCCATCGCCGCGCACCAGCAGTCGGCCGCAGCGACGGATATCACACAGACCATGGGCGTGATCCGTCAGATCACCAGCCAGACATCGCAGGGTGCGGAGCAGACGGCCGAGTCGATCGGCAACCTGGCTCAGCTCGCTGCCGATCTGCGCCGTTCGGTCGCCGACTTCAAGCTGCCGGCGTGAGCACGACGCGGAACGGGAAAGGATCAGCAGATGGCGCGTAGTAGCGTTACGTCGATGCAGGAACAGACCGGTGGCCGCCTCGGCGGTACCCCGGCCGTAGGCAGGGGGCTGCAATGAGTGCGCTTCGCGATGCGATGAGTCACGCCGCGCTGGGCTGGGTCAAGCCGGAGCTGGACGAGACGTTGCGCCAGGCGCGCAACGAGATCGAGTACTTTGCCGAAGAACCGTCCGACACCAGTCGGATGCGCTTCTGCGCCGGCTATCTGCACCAGGTGCAGGGCACCTTGCGCATGGTGGAGCTGTACGCCCCGGCGATGGTGGCCGAAGAACTCGAGCTGCTGGCCCAGGCGGTGCAGGTCGGCGAGGTGGCCGACCGCGACGAAGCCTGCGCCATGCTGATGCGCGGCACCGTGCTGCTGCCCGACTACCTGGAGCGCCTGCAGAACGGTCACCGTGACATTCCGATCGTGCTGCTGCCGCTGCTCAACGAAATCCGTGCCACGCGTGGTCAGCCGGGTCTGAGCGAAAGCGTGCTGTTCGCGTTCGATCCGCAGGCCGGCGTCGCCACCGAGGCCGAACTGGATCACGCCCGTGGCAGTCTGAGCGGGCGCAATCGCGAGTTGCTCGACACCGTCGGCAATGCGGTCAAGGAAGAATTGCTGCGCGTCAAGGACGCGCTGGACCTGCACCTGCGTACCGGTGGCGAGATCGCCGACCTGCAGACCCAGGTCAAGGATCTCGGCAGCGTTGCCGACACCCTGGGCATGATGGGCCTGGGCGTGGCGCGCAGTGTGGTCGTGCAGCAGCGTGATGCGCTGGCACGCGTGGTCGACGGCCAGGTGCAGATGGACGAAGGCGTGCTGCTGGATATCGCCGGCGCGCTGCTGTATGTCGATGCCTCGCTGGATGACCAGGTCGCCAGCCTGGGTGCCGATGTCGGCGACGGCAATGAAGCCAGCAACAGCGCTACCTCCTCGGAAGTGCGGCGCACGGTGGACGTGCTGGCACAGGAAGCGATCGCCAATTTCGGTGCGGCGCGCGAGCATTTCGTCGCCTTCATCGAGACCAACTGGGACCACGCCCGCCTGACCGACGTGCCGCATCTGCTCGGCGAAGTCGGCGGTGCGCTGCGCATCCTCGAGCTGCCGCAGGCCGCCGATTACCTGGAAGGCGTGCGCCGCTATGTCGATCTGGAACTGATCGGCAAGCAGCGCGTGCCCAGCGGGCGCCAGCTGGACACGCTGGCCGATGCGATGGCCAGCCTGGAGTACTACCTGGAAGCCCTGCGCGAGCGCCGTCCCGGCCGCGAGGAAATCCTGGACATCACCCGCAACAGCCTGGAAACACTGCGCTATTGGCCGCTGCCCTCGGGCCAGCCCTCCGACCTGCCGGTCGGTGCCGACCAGCCGGGCAGCGTGGCCGAGCCGCTCGCCGCATCGCTCGCTCAGCAGGCCGCTGCCCCGGCGCTGGCGGCCAATGACGCTGCGCCGACGCCGTCGCTGGAATGGGCCAACGAAACCGTGCTCGAGGCGCCGTTTGCCGCCAGCGTGGTGCACGACACCGGCGCTGCCGCCACCGATACGGTGTTCTCGTTCGACCCGGTCGCCGCCGAGGAAACCGTCTCTGGCCAGGCGCACGTGCCGTTTACGGTTGCGCCGCTGGACCTGTCCGACGATGGCGCGCAGGCGCCCGGCGACTGGCAGCTGGAAACCACCGAGCACGCGGCACCGATCGCCACCTCCGTGTTCGACCCGGTGTCGGCCGAGCAGGACGGCAGCGTGTCGGCCGATGCCGCGCAGGTCAGCTACACCGTGGATCTGAGTGCGCTGGAGCAGGACGACAGCGCCACGCCGGCAGTTGCCGAACCGGCGCCGCTGCAGATCGAGCAGATCGAGCTGCCCGGCGATGCCGACCAGACCGAGGCACCGCTGGACTTCATCGCGCAGGCCCAGACCGGTCGTGCGCAGACCAGCATCGAGGATGCGTTCTCGCCGCCGCCGCTGCCGCCCGTGGCGCCGCAAGAGCTGGACGACCCGTTCGTCGAATCCGCGCCCGAACCGCAGCCAGCCCCGGCTGACGACGCCGCCGAGCAGAGCGCACCGCGCGTGCAGCAGGCGGTGGTCAGTGAGTTCGAACTGGACGCCGCATCGACGGCGTTTTTGGCCCAGCTCGACGTGGCCGCCGCGCAGTTCGATGTGCAGCGTCCGCAGGTACAACAGACCACCGATGCCGACAGTCAGACTGCGAAGGCAGCGCCCGAGCCGGCAGTGAGCGAGCCGGCCCAGGCCAGTGCCGATGCCGGCATCTTCGGCGGCTTTGGCGACAGCGATATCGACGACGATATCCGCGACGTATTCCTGGAAGAATTCGACGAAGAGCTGGTCAATCTGGGCCAGCTGCTGCCGGTCTGGCGTGCCGCGCCACACAGCCAGGACAACCTGCGCCCGATCCGCCGCGTCTTCCACACCTTGAAGGGCAGCGGTCGTCTGGTTGGCGCGCAGGTGCTCGGCGAGTTCAGCTGGAAGATCGAGAGCATGCTCAACCGCGTGCTCGACAATTCGCGGCCGGCCAGCCCGGCGGTTGTGGCGATGGTCGAACTGGCCTACGAGGTGCTGCCGCAGTTCAACGCCGCATTGCGCGACCAGGGCCGCATCAGCGCCGATCTGCCGGACATCCAGGCAGTTGCCGAGCGTGTGGCCGCGGGCGAAGAAGCCTATTACGTGGCCGCGCCGGCGACGCCGGTGGCTGCGGATGTCGCCTTCA
The DNA here is from genome assembly GCF_001013475.1 of Xanthomonas arboricola pv. juglandis. Lineage (GTDB taxonomy): Bacteria > Pseudomonadota > Gammaproteobacteria > Xanthomonadales > Xanthomonadaceae > Xanthomonas > Xanthomonas arboricola. Next base: position 552,900 of record NZ_JZEF01000003.1, read on the forward strand.
TTCCGGCAGCGGCAGGCATGTTCGCGGCGACCGGTGGCACACCGGCGTCGGTGGACAGCGTGCTGCGCGAGATCCTGGAAGCCGAAGTCGCCACCCACCTGGAAACCGTCAACGCATGGCTGCAGGCCAACCAGGCCGAGCCGCAGTTGGCGAGCGAAGAATTGCTGCGCGCAGTGCACACCATGAGTGGCGCGTTTGCGATGACCGACGTGCCGGAAATCACGCTGGTGACCACGCCGGCCGAAAGCTACGTCAAGCGTCTGCTTGCCGCGTCGCTGCTCCCCTCGCAGGAGGGCATCGACGCCATTGCCGCAACGGCGTCGGCAATCGCCACCACCGTGACCGCCTTGCGCGCCGATGCGCCGTTGATTCCGTCGTTTGCGCCGTTGAGCGAACGCCTGCGCGCGCTGGTGGAGACGCTACCGGAAGCGCAGTGGCCACCGCAGGCGTTCCTGGACGAGCTGGAAGATCTGGATGCGCCGGGCGAGATGGTGGTCAGCAGCGAGTCGGCGGTCGAGCTGACCGGCGCGCAGGATCTGTCGCAGTATCTGGACGCCAGCGCGCTGCCGTCGGATACGAGCGATCACAGCGCGCCCGTGCATGCCGCCGATGACGCAGCGGATGCCGATGCGCACGCCGATGCCGACGCAGCGAACGCGGTGGACGAGCTGGCCGAGGCCGAGGCCGAAGACACTTCGTCGCTTGCGCTGGACGCACCGGCACCGCACGAACAGACGCAGACGGCTGACGTTGCTGCGCTGGAGCAGGAGCCGGGTGTCGAATCGGTCGAGACCGCGCAGGCACCGGCCGGGGATGCGGTCGCATCCGATGCCGGCACGAAGCAGGTCGCCGAGGCGTCGCATGGCGATGCTGTCCAGCACCAGCACGAAGCCGAGGCCGAGTCGCCTGGCGTCGATGCGCACGATACGCCGGCCGATGAGCCGGTGGTCGACGCCGATGCCTGGGATGCGACCGGATTGCAGCAGGCCGGCCGTGTCGATGCGGCAGCACATGCGCAAGCAGGCGACATGCCGGAAGCTGGCGAGCATGTGGCAGTGGACGAGTTGTCCGACGCGGAAGCCGCATTGGGCGATGCGCAGACGCTCGCCGCACCCGAAGCCGGGGAGATTGCTGCCGAGCGTGCTGACGCCGAGCAGCAGTCGCCGGGCGAGCACGCTGCCGAGCACGCTGCCGAGCACGCTGCCGAGCACGAGCAACTCGAGGGTGACGCAAGCGCGCAGGATGCCGACGCGGCATTGAGCGATGACGCTGCGTCCACGGACGAAGCGCCTGTCGAGACCATCGAGGCATTGGAAGCAGTGCATGCGCAGGCCCCGCTGGCCGACCACACGCATGCGGCGACCAGCGAAGACTTGACGCCGGACAGCGCGGCGCTGGATGGCGAGTCGACCGGGCAGGACGACCACGTGTCCACCCCGCACGACGAGGCTATCGGTGCGCACGCGCAGCCGCCCGCCGACGAGGCAGCGCAGCACGGCGATGCCGGGCTGCCGCAGGATGCCGACGCGCAGCTTGGCGACCAGTTGCAGGTGCAAGACACCGCGCAGTTCGGCCAGCATCCGTCTTCCGAAGAACATGCTCTGCCGGGCGAGCAGGTGCACCTGCAGGAACCTGCGCATGCGGACGAGGCTGCGCGAGCGGAAGCGCATGTCGAGTCGGGCGAGCAGGAACATCTGGGCGCGCACGCGCATGCCGACGAAGTCGAGCACGTTGCGGAAGCCGAGCGCGCTGCAGAAGCAGAGCAGACTCCAGAAGCAGAGCAGGCCGAAGCAGAACAGGCCGAAGCAGAGCAGGCTACAGAGGCAGAACAGACTGCAGAGGCGGAATACGCCGCAGACGCAGACCACGCTGCGGACGTACAACAGGCTGCGGAAGCGCTAGCCGAACACACCATCGAGTCGGTGCAGGCCTTCGAGATGGCGCAGGTGGCCGATCGGGTCGAAGAGACCGGCGATGCGCAGTCGGAAATTGCGCCGGAGCTGCATTCGGACGTCGTTGCCGACACCGAGGCGGATTCCCATGCCGATGCCGAGGTCAACGCGCAGCATCCAGACGCACATGCAGACGCAGACGCAGACGCGACGCTCGAGGCTGCCAACGCAACGGATGCTGTCGAGCATCCCGAGCAAGTCGAACACGCCGAACAAGTCGAGTATCCCGATCACGCCGAACAAGTCGGACACACAGAGCAAGTCGAATCTACCGACTCCGCAAGCGAACACGAAGACGCCGCAGCGGTAGCCTTCAGCGCGCCGGTGGAAGACGCCGCAGCGGGCGATAGCGCCGCCAGCGATGTGGGCGCAGCCTTCGATACCGGCCCGCTCAACTTCGACCAGCTCGATGGCGAACTGGTCGACATCTTCGTCGAGGAAGGCCGCGACCTGCTCGACCATTGCGATGGTCTGATCGCCCGCATGCGCGAAGTGCCGGAAGACCGCGAGGTCCTCAACGGACTGCAGCGCGACCTGCACACGCTCAAGGGCGGCGCGCGCATGGCCGGCATCAACGCCATCGGCGACCTCGGCCATGCGATCGAATCGCTGCTTGAAGCGGTGGCGGCCAACCGGACCGACATCGACCGCGATGACGTGCGCCTGTTCGAGCGCGGCTTCGATCGCCTGCATCAGCTGTTGACCCGCACCGGCATGCACCGCGCCGTGGCGATGCCGACCGACCTGGTGGAAGCCTTCGAAACCCGTACCCGTGGCCGCAATGCCGCAGAGCCCAGCGACGCCGATGTGCGTGCGATCGCCAAGGCGTCGGTGGAACCGGCACCGCTGTCGGCGCCCATCCCGGTCGACGGCCAGGTCGAAGAAGAACTGCTGCCGCGCGCGCAGCAGGAACAGGTGCGCGTGCGTGCCGACCTGCTCGACCGCCTGGTCAATCACGCCGGCGAAGTGGCGATCTACCGCTCGCGCCTGGAACAGCAGATGGGTGCCTTCCGCGGCGCCATGGGCGAACTGGATCGCACCAACGCCCGTCTGCGCGACCAGCTGCGTCGTCTGGATCTGGAAACCGAAGCGCAGATCGTGGCGCGTTATCAGCGCGAGCAGGATCAGGGCGATCGCACCTTCGATCCGCTGGAACTGGACCGCTTCTCCACCCTGCAGCAGCTCAGCCGCGCGCTGAACGAATCGGCCGCCGACTTGGGCGGTCTGCAGGGCGTGCTGGAAGATCTCTCGCGTCAATACGACGGCCTGCTGCAACAGCAGTCGCGCGTCAGCTCCGAGCTGCAGGACGGCCTGATGCGTGCGCGCATGGTGCCGTTCGACGGTTTGGTGCCGCGTCTGCGCCGTGTGGTCCGCCAGGCCGCCTCCGATACCGGCAAGCAGGTGCATCTGCTGCTGGAAGGTACCCAGGGCGAGCTCGATCGCAACGTGCTCGATCGCATGGTCGCGCCGCTGGAACACATGCTGCGCAACTCGGTGGCACATGGTCTGGAAGCGCCGGAGCAACGGCGCGACGCGGGCAAGCCGGAAGAGGGCAGCATCGCGATCCGTCTGCGCCGTGAAGGCTCGGAAATCGTGCTGGAAGTGGCCGACGACGGCGCCGGGCTGGACCGCGAGGCGATCCGTCGCCGCGGCGAGCAGCGCGGCCTGATCGAACCCGGCCAGGAGCTCAGCGAGGCCGAACTGGATGGGCTGATCTTCGCCTCCGGTTTCAGTACCTCCGAGCAGGTCAGCCAGCTGGCCGGCCGTGGCGTGGGCATGGACGTGGTCCGCAATGAAGTGCGTCAGCTGGGCGGCTCGGTGGACATCCACTCGGTACGCGGCCAGGGCGTCACCTTCACCCTGCGCCTGCCACAGACGCTGGCGGTCACCCAGGCGGTGTTCGTGCGCATCGGCGATACCACCTTTGCGGTGCCGGTGGCGTCGGTCAGCGGTATCGGCCGCATCTCGCGCAGCCGCTACGAGTCGGGCGAGGGCGGTTACCACTACGCCGGCGAAGAGTACGTGCTGCACGATCTCGGCTCGCTGGTCGGCCAGGCCGCCGCGCGTGCCGATGGTCAGGCGCAGGTGCCGTTGCTGCTGGTGCGTGCGGGCGACCTGCGCGCGGCGGTGGCGATCGATCAGGTGCTGGGCAACCGCGAAATCGTGGTCAAGCCGGTGGGCCTGCAGATCGCTTCGGTGCCGGGCATCTACGGCGCCACCATCACCGGCGATGGCCGCGTGGTGGTGATCCTGGACGTGGCCCCGCTGGTGCGCCGCTATCTCAGCCAGCCGGCGCGTCCGGCGCCGGAAACCCCGGCCGAATCGCAGCGCCAGGTGCCGTTGGTGATGGTGGTGGACGATTCGCTGACCATGCGCAAGGTCACCAGCCGCGTGCTGGAACGCCACAACCTGGATGTCACTACCGCACGCGATGGTGTCGAGGCATTGGAACTGCTGCAGGAGCGCGTGCCCGACCTGATGCTGCTGGACATCGAAATGCCGCGCATGGACGGCTACGAGCTGGCGACCGCGATGCGTGCCGACCCGCGCTTCAAGGCGGTGCCGATCGTGATGATCACCTCGCGCAGCGGCGAGAAGCATCGCCAGCGCGCCTTCGAGATCGGCGTGCAGCGTTACCTGGGCAAGCCTTACCAAGAGTTGGATCTGATGCGAAACGTGTATGACCTGCTGGGGATCGCCCGTGTCCGAGAATAATGGCGCAATGGGAACTCCGGTCGCCCTGCTAGGCCGGCCCGGGCAGGCGCGCGAGCGCCTGCGTGAAGCGCTCGGCCTGGCCGGTGCCCACGTGGTGCTGGAAGACGAGCCTTCCGCAGTGGACGTGCAGATGCTGCGCGATGCCGAGCCGGTGGCGGTGCTGGTCGCGCTGGAGCCGTCGATCGAAGACGCGCTCGAAGCGCTGGAGCCGGCCTTCAACATGCCCGGCGTCACGGTGATCTTCGACGAAGCCGAGTTGACCGTGCGCCGCGAGGGCTGGGAAGCGCAGCGCTGGGTGCGCCATCTGGCCGCCAAACTGCATGGCCATGCCGACGTATTGCCGCCAGGCACCGAGAGCGAGCCGTCGCTGCATCCCGAACCGGGCCTGGAACTGGCACCGCGGCAGCATTCGGACTTGCAACTGGACCAGCATCTGCAGGCAGCCGCGCACGCATTCGACAGCGTGCCCGGCGATGCCTTGTTCGCACGGGGCGTGGACACGTCCGAGGTCGCTGCCGACACGCCGGGCCTGACGCTGGGCGATTCCAGTACCTGGGGCCTGGTCGACGAGGTCGCGGTGGTGGTGCGTCCGCGTGCCGAATTGAACATGGACGCGTTGTCGACCGGCGGGCTGTCGCTGGTGGAGCTGGATCAGGCCGGTGACACCACCGGTGCGGTGCTGGTACTGGCCGGTATCGGCGGGCCGGATGCGATCCGTCGCCTGCTGTCCGCGCTGCCGCCGGCGTTTCCGCGCGCCGTGCTGGTGCGCATGACCCTGGATGGCGGGCAGTACGGCAACCTGGTGCGGCAGATGGGACGCGTGTCGGCATTGCCGGTCGAACTGGGCGAAGCCGGCCAGGTGATTGCGGCGGGCAAGGTCTACGTGCTGTCCGACGACATCGGCGTGCAGCAACATGCCGGCGCGCTGGCGTTTGTCGCGCAGGCCGATCCGGCCGGGCTGGTGGCCGCGTTGCCGCCGACCGACAGCGCGGTGCTGATGCTCAGCGGCGCCAACGAGGCGCTGGTCGAGGCCGCGCTGGCGCTGGCCGAGCAGGGCGGCTGGCTGGCCGGTCAATCCGCGGACGGCTGCTACGACCCGGCCGCGGCGGCGCGTCTGGCACGCCAGGGTATTCTGACCGGCGACCCTGCGCAGCTGGCGCAGGCGTTGGCGCAGCGCTGGCCGGCGTAAGCCGGGCGCTTTCTCTCAAGAACGGAACAGGTGCGATGAGCTACGCCAACAATGACGAAATCCGCGGCGTCCTGATCCAGGCCGGCCAGGAGCGCGTGCTGCTGCCGAACGCCACGGTGGCCGAGGTGATGTCGCGGGTGGCGGTCGAGCCGATGGCCGAGATGCCGCGCTGGGTGGTCGGGCGCATCGACTGGCACGGCTGGAAGGTGCCGCTGCTGTCGTTCGCGCGCTTGAGCGGCATGGGCGACGAACCCACGGCGGTCAACAACAAGGTGATCGTGCTCAAGGCGCTGGGCGGCAATCCGGCGCTGCCGTATTTCGCCTTGCTCACCGCCTCGTTCCCGCAGCTGATCTCGGTGCCGCGCGACGGCCTGCTGGCCGACGCCTCCGAAGATGCGCTGCCCGACGGCGTGCACATGCGCGTGCTGCTGGGCGAGCAGAGTGCGCTGCTGCCGAATCTGGATGCGATCGAGGCGCAGGTTGCGCAGGCGCTTGCGGCGGTTGCCGCCTAAAGCGCCATTGCCGGGCGACGACGCTGCCCGGTTGCGGGCAGTGCCGGGATGAGGATCGGGTAGGGGCTGCGCTGCCCTGACGAGCGCCGCCTCGCTAAGTGCAGTGCATGCCGACACCGCAGATGCCTGAGATGTCTTGCTGCCGTTGGGCAACCGTTTGCGGGGGCGTGATCCGTATGTGTCAGCCTGGTCCACACAACACGCATGAGGCGCGCAAGACGCGCCCGCGGCTGGCATGAGTCTTCCCGTCTTCGCGTCCGTCGAGCACGCCGACGGTGTGCTGCTGTGCGACCTGGCCATCGTCGATCCGGCCGCGATGGCCGATTACCACAGCCGTAATCGCGCGCATCTGGCCGCTGCGATGCCGCTGCGGCCACCGGCGTTCTACACCACCGAGGGCTGGCGCCGGCTGAGCATCGCCTACCGCACCGCGGTGCCGGGCGAGCGCGAGTTGCAACTGGTGTTGCTGCGCGATGCGCAGGTGATCGGCACGGTCGGCTTCACCCAGATCCAGCGCGGTGCTTTCCAGGGCTGTCATCTCGGGTATGGCCTGGATGCGCAGCAGCAGGGACGCGGTTTGATCCAGTGGGCGGCCACGCAGGGCATCGGGTTTGCGTTCGGCCCGCTTGGCCTGCATCGGGTGATGGCGCAATACGTCCCCGACAACCTGCGCAGTGCGCGTGTGCTGCAGCGGCTGGGCTTCCAGATCGAAGGCTATGCGCGCCGTTATCTGCAATTGAACGGCGTCTGGCGCGACCATGTGTTGACCAGCAGGTTGCGCGACGACGATCCGGCGGCGGGTGCGTGAGCCCGGTTGCGCAGGCGAGTGCAGCGATGCGCGCGGTGCGGTGACCTAGGGCGTGACAGTCAGCGGCTCGACACGCAGTTGGTCGGCTTCGAGCCCCGCATCCTGCAAGACCTCCACCTGTGTTGACCAGCCGCGTTGCCGGAGGCGCGCGCGCAGTCGGGCGGCCCAGTCCTGCACCTCGGGTGCATCGGGTGTGGCGGCCAGGATGCGGATCCGAGCCGGCGCGTGATCGTCAGCGGCGGCGTGGCGCGCAAGCCAGTCGGCGGGCGACATGGCGCGCGTTATCGGCGCGATGCGGCGCACCGGGGCAGATTTCGCTCGAGACATCCTGATCTCGGTTGCCGTGGTGCCGACGGCTGGTTGGCTGGCGGGCGGTGTTGCGCGGGTGGCGTCCGTCTGCGGCAAGGGCGCATGGAGCACGCGCAGCGGTGCGGGCTGGCCTGCAACAGGCGTGCGTGACTGCAGCGTGCCGTCTGTTGCGCTGATGACGATCTGCGCCTGCTCGGTCGCCGGCATCGGGGCCGGCAGCGATGCCGGTGCGGGCGAGGGCGGGATGGGAGCAAGTGCCGCAGGCGCGCTGCGCCGGGCACTGGCTGCGAGCGAGCCACTTACCGACGCATCCTCGGGGAGTGCGGCGATCGGGGCTGGAGCTGGTGCAGGCGCCGCAGGTGGCTGCGCGTCGGCAGATTGCAGGTCAGTGCCTGGCGCGGGTTCGGCGGCGAGTGCGGAGTCGAATGATGGGGCAGGCGCCACAGGCGCCGGTGCACTGACTGGTTCCGGGGCCAAGGGGGGCGATGGCAGGGCTGACGGCGCTGGCGGCGGGGAGGGCGCTGCCGTGCTCGGGCGCGCTGCGGTGTCGGGGACTTCGGCATCCGCTGGTGCCGGCATCGCAGGCAAAACCAACACATGCTCTGCGCCGGGATCGACCTGCTCAGGCGCGCGCCCGGCTGGGTGAACTGTCGACGGTTCGACGACTGCCGTCCCGACTACAGCCGCTGCCGGCGCCTCCGCGGTGGGCTGACTGGCCTGCCACTGCAATCCGAGGCCAACCACCAGGGTGATCGATGCAGCGAAGGCCAGCGTCGGCATCCAGCGCGGGCGACGGCTGCTGCGCCGGCGGGCGGCTGCGTTGCCGGCAGGGGCAGGGTTTGAGCTTGCTGTGGCGGCAGCTGCTGCCTGCGCCTGCGATGCATGGGAGGTGGATGCGGATGTGGACGCAAGGTCGGGCGCAAGAAGCGCGCGCGATGCGACTCCAGATGCAGCTGCGGCTTCCTGGGCAGATGCCGGTGCCGCCGTGGCCAGCGACGCAGCTGCTGCTGCGGCCACGTCCGCCGTCGGACGCAGCTCTGCCGTATCGGCGTGTGGCGGTTGCGCGGCGATCCACGCACGCGCGGACTCGCTCAGGTTCGTCGTCCCGGCCTGATCGACAGGCTGGCCCTGTGCAAGACGCGCCTGCACGGCAGCACGCCGTGCGGCCTGCGCCTGCTCCGCCTGCGCGGCGGCCGCCGCAAACATCGCCGCCATCGTGGCGGGTGCTTCGAACTGCAAGGTGTCCTGCGGTGGATGCACTGCCGCGCGTTCGGCATCGGCGTTGCGTGCGGCCTGTGCGAACCACGCCTGCATCGACGCCGGCGGCGTATGCGCCGGCAGTGCACGCAGCAGTGCGGCAAGGCCATCGCTGCCGGCGACAAACCGTTCGAAGGACTGGCTCATCGCGTCGCGTCCAGGCTCAGGCGCAACTTTGCGAATGCATAGCGCAGCCGGCTCTTGACGGTCTCGAAACCTTCGCCGATCACCTGGGCAATTTCGTCGACGCCGAGCTCGGCAAAAAAGCGCAGCACCACCACTTCGCGTTGTGCGTCGGGCAATGCCATCACCGCGGCGCGCACGCGATGGTGTTGCTGGCCGAGCATGGCCAGCTGCTCGGTGGACAGGTCGTCATCGGGTAGCTGCAGATGCGCATCGTCCAGCGCCACCGAGGTGCTGTGATAGGCGCTGCGACGGGCGTCGATCCAGCCGTTGCGCGCGATCTGGAACAGAAAACTGGTGAAGGCGGCCTGCCCGGGGCGGTAGTCGCTGCAGCGGGTCATCAGCTTGACCCAGGTCTTCTGCGCGAGATCTTCGGCTTCGCTCAGGTTGCCTTCGCACAACCAGGCCAGGAAGTTGAACAGGGCGCGGTTGTGACGCGTGAACAACTCGGTGGCCGGCTGTTCGACAAAGCCATTGGCGACGAGGAGCATGAGCTCCTCGTCGGGAAGATGCGCAAGGTCGGCAGGTTGCATGCGCGCAGTATAGGCAGGTGCCGCGCGCATCAGTCGGTGGTTGCGATTGGCCGGCTACTCAGTGCGTCGGCCTGCTGCACCATCTGCAGGAAATCGGCGCGGTAGCCGAAGCGGTCGCTGCCCAGGCTGGCCGCGGCCAGGGCACGCACCTGCGGATAATCCCAGCCGTGCAGCTGACTGCCGCCACGCAGGCGCTGACCGAATCCGGCCACTGCGGCGGAAAAGCGGAAGGCATCGCTGGTGGCGTTCAAGGCCCGGCGCTGATTGCTGCGGACCACCGTGTCGAGCAACTGGCTGCGTTGTGCATCGGGCAGTTTGTAGCGCAGTTTGACGTGCGCCAGTTCGCTGTCGATTGCACGCACTTTTCGAGGTGTGGCGGTGTTGGCATAGCGCAACGGATCCACCGATGCATGCCCGTCGGTCGGGGTGATTTCATACAGCGCGGTGACGGTGTGGCCGGCGCCGATCTCGCCTGCATCGACCTGGTCGTTGTTGAAGTCCTCGCGTTGCAGTGCGCGGTTTTCATAGCCGATCAGGCGGTATTCCTTGACGGTGTCCGGATTGAATTCGACCTGGATCTTGACGTCGCGCGCGATCGTGGCCAGCGTGGCGCCGAGCTCATGGGTCAGTACCTTGCGTGCTTCCAGCGCCGAGTCGATATAGGCGTAGGCACCGTCGCCGGCATCGGCCAGCTGTTCCATCAGCGTGTCGTTGTAGTTGCCGGTGCCGAAGCCGAGCGTGGACAGCGCCACGCCGGAGCGCCGCTTTTCGGCGACCATGCCCTTGAGCTGATCGAAGTCGGTGACACCGACATTGAAGTCGCCATCGGTGGCGAGCAGGATGCGGTTGATGCCGCCGCGCAGATAGGCTTGCTGGGCAGCCCGGTAGGCCAGTTCGATGCCGCTGGCGCCGGCGGTGGATCCGCCCGATTGCAGGCTGTCGATGGCTTCGATGATGCGGCCCTGCTGGTCGCCGGGCGTGGGCGGCAGCACGACTGCGGTGTTGCCGGCATAGCTCACCAGGGTGATGCGATCTTTCGCCCGAACTGACGCACCAGCAGCTTGAGCGAGGATTGCAGCAGCGGCAGTTTGTCTGGCGAGTCCATCGAGCCGGAGACATCGACCAGAAACACCAGGTTGGCCGGCGGCAGATCGGCGGTGGCGATGTCGCGGCCGGCAATGCCGACGCGCAACAGCAGGCTGTCGTTGTTCCAGGGCGTGGGCGCCAGTTCGGTGCGCACGGCGAACGGTTGGCCGTTGGTGGGCGCTGGGTCGTCGTAGCGGAAGTAGTTGATCAGCTCTTCCACACGCACGGCATCCACCGGCGGTAGCGTGCCTGCGCTCAGGAAGCGCCGCACATTGCTGTAGCTGCCGGTGTCCACGTCGATGCTGAAGGTGGACACCGGATTCGCCGCGGTCTGCACGATCGGGTTGTCGCGCAGCGTTTGATAGGTCTCGCGGTCTTCGGCCGGTGCCGGCAGGAGCGGCGGCATCGGCATGCGGTTGTCGAGCATTGGGCGTGGTGCGACCCACTTGGCGCTTGGCGCCCGCTGTGCAGCGGAGGCCTCAAGTGCGATGGGCGCTGCCGGCATCGGCATCGGCATTGGTATCGCGGATGGCGATGGTGCCGGTGGTGGACTCGGCACAGACGGCGGCTGCATGGGGTGGGCGGGGGCAGGCGCTGCGAGACTGCCCTCGATCTGCGCGGGTGTCGAAGCAGTGGGTGGCGATGGCTGCGCGGTTGCAGGTAGCACGGTGGCGCGTGAGCTATCGCTGTTCGGCTCGGTCGGCTCATGCGAGCAGGCGCTCAGCAGCAAGGCGAGCGCAAGAAGGCTGTGACGGGGCATGGGAATCCTTTGCGTGGCGAAGAGGGATGGGTGAACAACGGACAGCCCGAGGTCGCCGTGCACTGCGCCTCTGTTGAGTAAACGGGCCAGTGCGGCAAACGGGGTTAACTGGGTTGAAGATTTTTTCGATCGCTGCTGAGTGCTGCTGTGCAGTGCCCGCTTGGGGAGGGCTTGGCGATGGGCATCACTTGCCTCGTACCCTCACCCCAACCCCTCTCCCGTTGGAGAGGGGCTCGATGCTTCCCTTCTCCCACCGGGAGAAGGTGGCGCGTAGCGCCGGATGAGGGTACGGCGGTGCGGGGCGGTGTCGGTCGCCCGTACCCTCACCCCAACCCCCGCTCCGCGCCCCGGCCCGCCCCGGCCCGCGCCAGCAGCGCGGGCGCTCCAAGGCACGCGCGCCAGTGGCGCGCAAGCCGTGCCTTCTCGCCTCCACGGGAGAGGGGCTTTACAGTCAGTGCTGCGCGTTATGCGCGAATCCGCACTGCTGGGCGGCGCAGGGCGGTTTATCCGCGCGCGGTGCTGCCGCATGATGGAAGGCTGTGGCCGCGCACTGCGGTTGCCTGTCTTCTTCCTGCATGGAGTTCGCCCGGATGATCCAACGTCGTCACTTCCTCAAGAGCGCCACGCTTGGTGCAATCGCTTCCGGCCTGGCCGGGTGGGGCGCACGTGCGCAGGCCGCCGCCGGTGCCGGCACGGCCGGACGCGTTACCGCGCTGCCGCGCGGCGCGGCGCGGGTGATTTCCACCTGGGATTTCGGCATTGCCGCCAATCAGGCGGCCTGGAAAATCCTTGGCAGCGGCGGTATCGCACTGGACGCGGTGGAAGCCGGCGTGCGCGTGCCCGAAGCGGACCCGAGCAATCCCACCGTAGGGCTGGGCGGCTATCCGGACCGCGACGGCCGGGTGACGCTGGACGCCTGCATCATGGATCACCTGGGCAATTGCGGCTCGGTGGCGGCGCTGGAAGATGTGGTGCATGCGATTTCGGTGGCGCGCGCGGTGATGGAAAAAACCCCGCATGTGATGCTGGTTGGCGATGGTGCGCGGCAGTTCGCGCTGGAGCAGGGATTCCCGCAGACCAGGCTGCTCACGCCCAGCTCGGAAGCGGCGTGGAAGGAGTGGTTGAAGACCTCGAAATATTCGCCGGAAGCCAATGTCGAAAACCGTGCCTGGCGCGATGCCAAATTGCCGGGTGGCAAGGACAATCACGACACCATCGGCATGCTGGCGCTGGATGCGCACGGCAACCTGTCCGGCGCGTGCACCACCAGCGGCATGGCGTGGAAGATGCACGGCCGGGTCGGCGACAGCCCGATCATCGGCGCGGGGTTGTACGTGGACAACGAGGTGGGCGGTGCGACCTCGACCGGCGTCGGCGAAGAGGTGATACGCAATGTCGGCAGTTTTGCGGTGGTGGAAATGATGCGCCAGGGCAAGTCGCCGGCCGATGCCTGCCGCGAGGTGGTGATGCGGCTGATCCGGCGCAAGCCCGAACTCACCCGCACCTTGCAGGTAGGATTTCTGGCGATGAACAAGCGCGGCGAGGTGGGGGCGTTCGCGATCCAGAAGGGTTTCAGTTACGCGGTCTGCGATGCGCAGCGGCAGGATCTGCTGGTGCCCGGCGAAAGCCACTATACCACCGAGCCTGCAGCATGAGTGCGTTGGGGCTGGAAGTGGCCGCCGATTCGGTGGGGTCGGCATTGGCGGCACAGGAAGGCGGTGCGATGCGGGTCGAGCTCTGCGGGGGGCTGGACGGCGGCGGGCTGACGCCATCATTCGGCACGCTGGCAGTGGTGCGTGAGCGATTGCAGATTCCGCTATACGTATTGATCCGTCCGCGCGTGGGCGACTTCGTCTTCGACGCGGCAGAGGTCGAGGCGATGCGGCGCGATGTGGAGCAATGCGTGCGGCTGGGCTGCGATGGCGTGGTACTGGGCGCGCTGGATCCGCACGGGCAGGTCGACATGGGCACGATGCGGGTGTTGATCGCCGCAGCCGGTTCGCTGGGCGTGACCTTTCATCGTGCGATCGATGTCAGTGCCGATCCATCACGCGCGCTGGAAGATGCAATCACGCTGGGTTGCGAGCGCGTGCTGACCTCGGGTTCACGTGCGAGTGCGCTGGAGGGAATCGACACCATCGCCGCGTTGGTGCGGCAGGCAGCCGGGCGCATCGGCATCATGCCCGGTGCCGGGCTTTCCGAGCACAACATCCGCACCCTACGGCAGCGCACCGGCGCCCACGAGTTCCATGCGTCGGCGCGTGGCGTGATCGCCGCCCAGGTGCCGTCGCCGCACCCGTATATCCGCGATCTGGGCAGCGACTACCAGCGGACCGATACCGCGCGGGTGCAACGGATGGTGGACGCGTTGCAGGAAGCGTGAAACGCGCGCAACGTCTCACTCGCCAGGTAGGCGTTGCCTGCGTTGCGCAAGCACGCTGAGGGCGATGCCCGATGGGCTGCTGTGCCTGTCGCGTTCGCCATCTACTGATGGCCTGAGGGTTCCGGGCCTGTCTGCTGTTCGTCATCGGAGTCGTCACTGACCTGCTCGGGAATGTGGAGCGTGAAAGCGGGAAAGCGCGCGCGGTCTTGCGGGTGTGCGTTGACGATCAGCTCGCGGGTCTTCCACATCTGCACTGCCTTGGCCAGCGTCGCTGCGTCGAGCTGGCTTCCTTCGTGATAAACGAACTGCCCGAGATGATCCACGATGCCCAGGTGCGCGCTCTGCTGCGCCTTCCAGTTGCTGACGTTCGTGTAGTGGCGGCTGAGGCCTTCCTCGCTCAGGTCTTCGACTGTGGGGGATGGGCCTGCCATGTCGTGCACCCGTTGCAGGAAGTGGCGATCCCTGCTTTCTTGCACCATTTTCTGCAATGCCGGAATCTCGCCAAAGGTGGTGGGAGTGTCGGGCGGGCGATTTTCTGGAATATAAGAAGGGGCACCTTCCAGAAATGGATTTCTTTCTTCATCGATGACCGTGCTCAGCATGGTCTGTGCGGTGTCTTCGATGCGTTCGAGCGCAACCGTGCGAAGCCGTTCGAGCTGCGCTTGGAGATGCGGCGGCACCAGGATGATGCAGTTGGCAGGTAATTGGGCGATCAACGAGGGCAGTCTGGAGAGGTTGACGCAACCTCGCAGATCGAGTTTTTCCAGCTGCGTCAGGCGGTGAATGTCCAGTGGCAGCGTGAGCAGGTTGCTGCAGTCTTTCAGAATCAGCCGCTTCAATGGCGCACTGCCGCCGAAAATCGGCGGATAGTTGCGCAGCGCGGTGCAGCCCTGCAAATCAAGCTCCTCCAACTTTGGCAGTCGATGGATGGCCGGGCCAAGGGTGGACAGCGGCGAGTTGCGTACCTGTAGCCTTTTCAGATTTTGCAGATTGGCGATCGAAGCCGGAAGCGATCTGATCCCGGTCCGTTCCAGCCGTAGGCTCTGCAGGTTGACCAAGCCCTGGTGCTCGCCGGATGCATCGGTGCTCACCAGGTGTTCGGGAAGTTCCGTCAATTCCGGGCAGGCGTGGATGGAGAGCTTGCGTAATCGGCTGAGGCTTGCGATGGATGCAGGTAGCGAGCGAATCGGATTGCGCGCGAGCGTCAGTGTTTCCAGGTCCGCGAATTGCACGGCGTCCGGGAACTCCATCAACCCTGCCGCGTCGATCGTCATGTGCTGCAGATGAGAAAGACGGAATGCCTGGTCGGGAAATTGCGGCAGCGGAACTGAGCGCAGCTCCAGCGTGAGCTGTCCCAGTCCGGTTGCTTCCTCCAGCAGGTCGGCGGTCGCCTTCAGCGCCCGGTATGTGCGTGTCTCGATCTGCGGGTTGTTGCTGTTGGCCTGGCGCCATGCGCTGTGCCAGTGATTGCGATCTGCGCTGTAGTGTCGTTGCCATTGCGACAGCACGTCGCGGTAAGGGCGAATCGCTGGGGAGCGCCGTAATGATGAAGCGCCCACGGTCGGTGGCGTAAGGGGGCGCACCGGCCGCAAGTGTTGCGAATCGGTGGTGGCAAAGTGGAAGCGAGCGCGTTCTATCTCGCTGAGCTGTGGCAATTGCGGGGTCCGCGAAGGATGTCCAGCCGCCTCGTTCATCCGCGCGGCGCTGCCGGATCCGCCGTAGGGAAGCGGGGGAGCGGATGTGGTTGGCCGGCGAGAGGTCTCGGCAGCGGCAGGCGTTGCCGACGGTCGCCCGGACCCGTCACCAGGCACATATCTGGTCAGGCCGCCGAGCATGCCGCTAGGGCGCTCGGTCGCGGGGTGTGCGGGTGGGACACTGCGCGCGGGCGCATCCGCATTGGGCGCAATCTGCTCCCCTAGTCCTACAGGCGTGCCCGGCGGGCGCGGTTGATCGACGCGTCGCATCGCATTCCTCGTCTTGGCTGTTACTCAATGACGATGATCGGCATGCAACGCGACTGGCGAATCCCGAGGGGCGAAGCCGTCGTCATCGTGACGAAGCATCGGCGGCGTGGCCGCATGCCGTTGTTCAGCGCTCAGACAGCGTTGCGGGCGCGGGTGCCTGGCAGGGGCTGCATGCGCCGAATCGCGTGGGATCGAGCACCACATGTTTGATCCGTCGGCGCTTCCATGTGTAGCTGACATGCACCAACCCATTGCGGGTCTGGATCACGGCCGGATAGGAAAATTCATCATGGGCGCTGTCTTCCAGTGTCAGCACGCGTTGCCAGTGCACGCCATCGTTGGAGACGGCAACAGCCAGCGTACCGCGGCCTTCCCACCAGTCCTTGCCGGCAATGGCGGGGTTGTAGACCAGTAACGCACGACCGTCGCGCAGCATCACCGCGTCGGTGCCCGAGTTCGGGTTTTCCACGTCCAGCAAGTGCACGGTCTGCCAATGCAGGCCGCCATCGAGCGAGAACGTGCTGAAAAGCTTGTTTTGCTGGCTGCGGCCCAACGCCTGCAGACGGCCATCCGGATGCAGCAGCAGACTGGGCTGAATCGCACCGATCGCCTTCGCATCGTTGAGCGGCATGCCGCGCTGCCAATGCGCGCCGTCGTCGTCGCTCCATTCCAGATGCGCGCGCCAGCCGCGGTCTTCGCTGCTGCTGGGTGCGAGGATGCGTCCGTTCGGCAATTGCACCGGCTTGTTCTTGATCGGGCCGAGAATGCCGTCGGGCAGGCGCTGCGGCGGCGACCAGTGCGCACCGTCGTCATCGGAGGTGGTGCGCAGGCCCCACCAATCGCGCGGATTCGGGCCGAGCTTGTAGTACAGCTGCACCGGGCCGGTGCCGGACTGGAACAGCACCGGATTCCAGGCCGGGAGCGCGGCGCCCTCCGCGCCGGCATGCGCGCCGTCGGCGATGCGTCGCGGCGGCTGCCAGTGCTGCGCGCCGCGTTGTGCGAGCCAGATACCGACATCGGCCGCTCCCTCGTGCGCGCCGCCGAACCAGGCCGCCAGCAGCGTGCCGTCGCGGGTTTCCAGCAGCGTGGAGGCATGCGCCTGTGGCGTCGGTGCCGGGTCGGCAATGAACTCGCTGAGCACGATGGGCGAGGGCGTCGGCATGGGCGATTCGGCATGAACTGCGCAAGCGGCAAGGCTCGCAACAAGGCAGCTCAGCAGGCGTGACGGGAGCATCGTGGTGAAGTCCTGTGCGGATTTTAAAGATACCTATTTATTATCTATTAAATACCATGTGCTCCGGTCATCCCAGGCGGCCGTGGTCACCGACCACGGCCGCCTGGGATGTCATGACACCCGCTCTCCCCATTGCGCTGGCTGGCCGCACTCGGCCTGACCGCGTTGACCCTGCCCGCCGCCATGATGCAGAACTTTGCTGCGCCTGCGACGTCCATCGCGAAGCGGCGTTGCGAGGATACAGTCGTACGCGAGCAGGCCGTTATCGAGATGACACGGTGTGCGGTGTGTCTGGCGCTTGGTCGGCGCACTGCGACGCGGTAAACAGCTGCGACCGGCTTTCAGTGCCGATTGATTGGCGTGCAACAACGCGCAGCGCCGTGGATCCGTCCACTCAGGAGCACAGGTATGGCTTTTCCAACATCAGTCAACGACCAGATCACCGATGCTGTCACGCAGTCCAACGTCAAGGTCATTGGCGAGGCGCCTGCAATGGCGATGAGCACGATCTACCAGAGCATGGCGCATTCGAGCGGCATCCTGTTTCAGAACGCGGTATCGGCGCAACAGCAGCAAAACACGCTGTCGCAGGCCGCCACCAACCAGGGCGTGATGCAGATCTACAGCCTTGATACGACCGCCTCGGCGGCGGATGTCGAGAAGATCGCGCAAGCGGGTGTCGCCGACAATCTGACCAGTCTGCTCACCGTGCTCAATGCGTTCAACACCGGCAAATAATGGCGGCTGGCGACAGCGGCAGCGCTGTCGCCAATGTTGCTGACACGAGTGCGTCGGTGCACTCAGGCCGCGTCGTCGTCGCGCGCCTGCGGCGGCAGCAGGATCTGCGGCTGCTTGGCCGAGTGGGTCTGGCACAGGAAGGTCATCAGGTGCGCCGCTTCGGTGCTGCCGATCGGCTGGCTGGGCGCGGGCTTGCTGTGGACGTGTTCGGCGAAGGCGTGCTGGGTCTGCTCCGGAACCGCGGAGACAGGGTCTTGCGTAACGGTGGACGAGGACATGAAACGCTCCTGGAACCTGCAATCAGGCCGTCTACGTGGCAACCAAAGCGCCCCGTAACGGTGTCAGCCGGTGATCTTGCCTGGAATATGGTCCGCCCGATACCTCGACGGCAGCGGGCGGTCCAGGTGTACCGGACTTCCAGATAACGGCGCGCAGGGCGCGGTCTGAAGGGCGGGCAAAATATCGCCTTGTGGCGCGTTAGACATTGCCCGGTGCGCAGCGTTGGGTGCCGAGCAATCTGAACGCTGTCGCTAGCGCCGCTCGTCACGCCATGGCGGGTCACTTGGCGAGCACTGTCGCTTAGGTCGATGCATCGGAGTGCGCTGGAGAACGGTTGTGCGGCATCTCACCGCAATGCCAGTTCAGCCAGGGCGTCCAGGCGGCCCTTCACTGCTCGCCAGTCCGGCATGTGCATGTCGAGCAGGCGATAAAAGGCCTTGCCGTGGCTGTAGACCTTGAGGTGACACAGTTCATGCAGGACAACGTAGTCGATGCACGGCCCTGGCACGCAGATCAGGCCAAGGTTCAAGGTGATCCTGCCGAGTGGGGAGCAACTGCCCCACCGACGCTGCATGGTGCGCAGCGACACCGGCGGCGCAGTTGTGATCCAGCGTAGCGGGGCGGCGATGTTGGTCACCCTCTGCGGCAGGAGGTGTTTGGCGCGCTCGCGCTGCCATTGGCCCAATGCAGTGCGCACGCCATCGGGTGCGGGTGTGGGGACGCGAACTTCGACATGGCCACCGCGCAGGCGCACGTCGGGTGCCTGGTCGGCAAGCACCACCTTCAGGCGATAGCGCCGCCCGAGGTACAGCACGGTTTCGCCGCTGACGTACTCGCGCGGCGTGAGGTGGTGCTGGCGTTGCTCGATGGCAAGCAACTGCAGATGCACCCAGCGCGCGCGCTGGAGCAGTGCCTGCCTGATCTGCGCATCGGCCGCGTGCAGCGGGGCGTCCAACCGCACTTGGCCGTCCGGTTCCACATGGATGGCCACGCGTTGGCTGCGCCGCAGCGCGGATCGCCGGATCTGGCAGTGGATGCGGCGTTCGCCATAGCGCACCACCATGTGGGACGCGCCCTGGTCGGCTGTCATGCGCGGCTGAGCCCAATGCGTGCGATGTGGACCACCTGTTCCACCAGCGCCTTGGCGTGGTCAAGTCCGAGCAGGTCGAAAATGGGCGGCAGCAGCGTCTGGCGGATCTGCGATTCAATGCTGTGCTGGTTCAAGGAATGTTCTGCCACGGCCGTGCGCACCACCTCGTCGATGCGGATGGCCAGGGCCACCAGCTCGGCCATCTGGTCGGCAGTTCGGGCGTTGAGCGCCTGCTCGCCCAATTCCAGCCTGATGGCGCCGAAATAGGCGCTGGCATGCCGGTTGTCGGCCAGCGCTGTAGGGATGCCGGGGGTCTGCCCGGCTTCCAGACGCTGCTCGAATGCCTTGAAGACCGCGTATTGCTTCAAGGGGTGGTCGAACATGGCTTCGGCCTCGGCGATCGCCTGGCGCAGCAGTTCGCCGAAGACCTTTTGCGCGTAGGGGTCGCCGGCAAGGTCTTGCTCGATGGTCTTGCGCAGGCGGGTCTGGATCAGGTCCGCCTCGTTACGGGTCTTGTCGTCCGACCAGCTCTGCGGGTCCTGCGGCTGGCCCAGCGCGTGTACCACGTAGGCGCCTTGGGGTTCGCGGACTTCGCGCCCGATGACATGCTTGTCCACCAGTTTGCGGATCTGGTCTTCGTAGATGCTGTAGTCCACCGTCTCCATCGCATCGCGGCGCGCGGTCAGGCGCAGCCCGGAAAAGAAGCGCAGATCCTGCTTGTAGCGGTCGATCAACGCATCGGGAAAGGCGCTGTCTTCAAAGAAGCTGCGCGAGGACAGTGCGGTTTGCAGGCACAGGCCGAAGTCGGTCAATGCCGCATAAAAATCCTCGCGCAGCGCCTGGCGGTCGTCGTAGTCCTGGCCATCGGCGCCGCGCACGAAATGCGGAATCAGCCGCTGCCGGAACTGTTCGAGATCGCGCCGGTTGGCCACCCCGTCGAAGAACGCCCACAGCCGCGCATGCAGGACGGGCAGGTGTCTGTACTCGGTGCCGACGGCGCGATACAGCCCTTCCAGGTCGGCCACGTCGAAGCCGGCCTGCGTGCGCGTTTCCAGGTCGCGGTAGGCGCGCACGGCGGTGTCCAGCTCGGTCAGGATGCCGCGGTAGTCCACCAGCAGGCCGTGGCGCTTGGCATCATGCAGGCGGTTCACCCGCGCCACCGCCTGGATCAGATTGTGGCCCTTGAGCGGTTTGTCGATGTACAGCACGCCGTTGCGCGGTTCGTCGAAGCCGGTGAGCAGCTTGTCCACCACGATCAGCAGGTCCGGGTCGCCTTCGCCGCCAAAGGCCTGCACCGTCTCGCGCTCGTAGTCTTCCGGGGCGATGCGGGCATCGACGATGGTCTGCTTCCACCACTTCTGCACCTCAGGCAAGGTGTCCTCGTCCACCGCGCTGTTGCCCTCGCGCGTGTCGGGCGGGGAGATCACCACCGCGCTGCTGGCAAGGCCGGTGTCGTCCAGCGCGCGCTTGTAGCGGATCGCATCGCGCTTGCTGTCGGTGGCCACCTGGCCCTTCAGCCCCAGCGGTTTGACGTGCTCGTGGTAGTGCGCGGCAATGTCCCAGGCGATCAGCTCGATGCGGTTTTCGGCGCCATACACCGCGCGCTTGCCGGCGAACTTCTTTTTGAGATCGGTACTCTGCGCCTCGGACAACCCGGCGGTGATCTTGTCGAACCAGCGGGTCACCGCGGCTTCGTTGACGTCCAGCTCCGGCACGCGCTCCTCGTACAGCAGCGGCGCCACGGTCTGGTCTTCCACCGCGCGCTGCATCGAGTAGGCGTGCAGGATCGGGCCGAACTTGTTGGCGGTCTTCTCGTTCTTCAGCAGCGGGGTGCCGGTGAAGGCCAGGTAGGCCGCGTTGGGCAGCGCCTTGCGCATGCGCTCGTGGGTTTCGCCGCCGTGGCTGCGGTGGCCCTCGTCCACCAGCACGATCAGGTTGGGCGAGGGGTTGCGGCACTCGGGCAGCTTGGCGGCGGTGGTGAACTTCTGCACCAGCGAGAAGGTGATGCGCTCGTTGCCCTGGCCGATGCGCCGGGCCAGGTCGCGGCCGGTGGTGGCCTTGCTGCGCTCGCCGTCCTTGCGGGTGGCCACGGCCGAGCCGAATGCGCCGCCACTGAGGAAGTTGCGCGCCAGCTGGGTTTCCAGGTCGGTGCGGTCGGTGACCACCAGCACCCGGCATTCCTGCAGGGCCGGGTCCAGCAGCAGCGCCTTGGTCAGGAACACCATGGTGAAGCTCTTGCCCGAGCCGGTGGTGTGCCACAACACGCCGCCCTCGCGGCCGCCATCGGGCCGGAGCTTGCGCAGTTGCGCCAGGAGCGCGCGGATGCCGAAGAACTGCTGGTAGCGCGCCACCAGCTTGCCCACCTTGCGGTCGAACAGCACGAAATTGCGCAGCACCTCCAGCAGCCGGTCCGGGGTGAGCAGGCCGGCCAGCAGCCGGTCCTGTTCGGTCGGCAGCATCGGCTGCGCCCACAGCGCCTGGCAATAGGCGCGCAGCGGCGCTGGCTTGCCCGCCAGCAGCGCGTCGCGCGTGGCGGCGGGCAGGGCAGCATTTTTGACGCGGCTCAGGTGCGCCTGGTCGAACTGCTCATCGCGCCAGCGCGCCCAGAACGTTGCCGGGGTGAGCGTGGTGCCGTAGCGCGCTTCGGTCAGGCTGATGGCCAGCAGCAGCTGCGCATACGCAAACAGCTGTGGAACCTCCTCGCTGCGCTGGTTGCGCAACTGCTGGCTGATGCCCTCATTGACCATCGACTTGCCGGCATGCCCGGCATCGGCGCGCTTGGCCTCGATCACCACCAGCGGCAGGCCGTTGACGTAGCCCACGATGTCCGGGATGCGGGTGTGCGTGCCCTGCGCGGACAGCACCTCGCATTCTTCGGTGATGTCCCAGCGGTTGGCGGCCGGGTCAGTCCAGTCGATCACGGCGATGGTGGGTTGGTGCTTCTTGCCGTCGGGCATGAACTCGGTGACGGTGATGCCCAGCGCCAGCCGCTTGTACAGCGCTTCGTTGGCGGCCAGCAGCCCTTCGCCCAGCGGCAGCGCCGACAGCTCGCGCACGATCTGGTCGATGGCGCCGGGCGAGAGCGGGTAGGCCTGGCCCTTGTAGCTGTAGCGTCGTGTCTGCAGCACCTCCAGCAGCCGCGGCAGCAGCAGCACCTCGCGGGTGCCACCGCGCAGCGCCAGGCAGTCGGCGGCGCTCAGGTACTGCCAGCCCAGGTTGCACAGCAGGTGCAGGGCGGGCAGCTGCGCGCTGGCCTGTTCGCGGGTGTCGGGGGCGCTGTGGTTCATGCGTGTGCGGCCTCATCGGCGGGCAGGCGCACGCGGCGCTTGCCGGTGAGGAGTTGGGACATCAACGCGGATTTCTCTTCCCGCAGCAGGTCCAGCTGGCTCTTGATCAACTCAACTTCGTGGCCGGCTCGAGCCAACATATTCGCAATCGCTTGCTGCTCCTCTACGGGGGGCAAAGGAATGTGGATGCGTTGGAAATCCTTCCAGCGCAGGCTTCCGCGGCGGTCTACCGATGCATTGATCGCAGATGCGAAGATTTGGCGATAGTGTTCTGTCTTGAGAAGCGCAAACAGGTAGGCATCAACGACTTTATCGTTTGCCTTGAAGACTGTGTACATAGGGCTGACCAGACCAGCGTCGTACAAATTCTGATAGCCGATGGAGCCTTCGTCGATATGATTCGTTGCATAGACCAAGCAGCCCCGAGGAGCAACTTTGTAGGTGGACGTATTTGCGCTGAACACCTGTTTTTTGAAGTATTTCAGTGAATCGACCAGCCCGTGGTGTTTGGTGCAAGACAAGACGGGATAGGGCTCTGAATCGCCTAATTTATCGCTGATTTCCGCGGCGACATCACCGATTCGGGGATAGTCCCACTCCACTGGCACCGAGCCATAGGGCGTGTCCCTCTTGTGCCCACTTGCAGTGAAGCCCGCAAGACGGCACTTGCCGGTCAACACTTGCTGTGAAAGCAGCGTCTTCTGGTGACGACTATTGGCTAGCAGACGCTCTGTGGTGGCGATTGCTTGATCCCAGGTGGAAAGGATGTGGGCGATGCGGTGTTGTTCCGAAATGGGGGGCAGTAGAACGGGAAAAGCCTTCAGCTGCGAAGAGTTGATGCTTGCAAGATTGGTGCTGCGCTTGGCGCAACTCAGGAAATAGGTACGTCCGTATTCGCTCCCGGATAGCGCGGATAAGAACAATGGATTGACCAGCTCTCGCTTGGCACGGACTGCGAAGACGTGGTTTTGATGCAGGCAGGGATCGAGCGTACCGTTCCAAACAGCGCCTCTGCCCAGTTTGTCGAAATCGCCGCCCTCGGTCATCAAGATGTCACCCGCCTTGAGTGAATAACGATCGATTTGATGCCGTTCCACTTCGATCGTCTTTACCTCGCTGAGGTTGATGAAGCTGTCCTGCACGTTTGCCACACGCAGATAGGGAAGTTCCACCGGATCAATCAGCCCAGTTTTTCCCTTCGCCACGCCGGTACGCACGTCCGCGACCTCATGGAGCGGTCGGCGACTCCAACCTTTAGGTAGCATCAGGGCTTTCCTTGTAGCTTTTCTTAGTAGCGACGGTGAATGCGATGTGGGACTCCGGCAAGAAGCCACATACAAATTTGGCGGTTGAGCAGGAAATATATATTTTTTGCATCACGTGACTCTTCTCATTCGGAAGCACGACTGCCTCCCTTGCGTGCCAGTTTCTCTATCGACTCCAGCGCCCCAATGTCCTCCACATCCGCCGCCAACGCCTCCGCCTTGCGCCGCTTGGCATCGAACGCCGTATAGCGCTCATGCACGATCTGCTGCATGCGCTCGTGGCTGACGGTGCCGGCGTCTTTCAGCAGCGGCCGTTCGTTGAACTCGACAAAGCGGTCCACGTACTGGCGCCAGTCGTCCATGCGCAGGTCCTGGCGCTGGCTGGCGCGGTCCTCGGCGTAGTCCAGGAACATCGCGGCGATGCGGTTCAACTGGGTGATTTCCTCGGCGTGCAGATAGTTCTTGGCCACGATGACGTCGGTCTTGCGCACGCGGCCGGCCTTCCAGCCGGTCAACGCCATGTTGGGCTGGTCGGGGTCGGCGCGCTCCACGATGAGTTGGGCGGCGGTCTTCTGGGTGACGGCGTAGAGCATCTTGTTCTGCACCATGGCAAAGAACTGGCCGGTGGCGGTGTCGTCGTCGCGGTAGTCCACCGACAGCGCGAACAGGTCGCGGATCTTCTGGTAGAACCGCTTCTCCGAGGTGCGGATCTCGCGGATGCGTTCCAGCAGCTCGTCGAAGTGGTCCCAGCCGGCCGGGTCCTTCAGGCGCGCGTCGTCCATCACGAAGCCCTTGACCAGGTACTCCCGCAGATGGGTGGTGGCCCACTGCCGGAACTGGGTGCCGCGCGGGGATTTCACCCGGTAGCCGATGGCCAGGATCATGTCCAGGTTGTAGAGCTTCAGCGGCCGCCGTACCTGGCGGCCGCCTTCGGTGCGAACCATTAAGTCATCTTTAATGGTTGCCCCGGCCTGCAGCTCGTCTTCGGCCAGGACGTTCTTGATGTGGATGTTGATGTTGGGCACGGAGGTCTGGAACAGCGCAGCCAGTTCCAACTGACTTAGCCAGACACTGCCGCTTTCGGCGCGCAGGTAGAAGCGGGTGGCGCCGTCCTCGGTGGTGTAGAGCACCAGTTCGCTCTGGGAGGCGATGGGCGGCCAGCTTTCTGATGCGCCAGTGCCTTGGCTCTCGCTGGCCGGGGATAGCGGTGAGCGCTTACTCATACCCCAACTCCTTGAGGTAGCCAGCCATCTGCTCTTCCAGCCTGGCCAGCTCGGCCTTGAGTTGTTCGCGCTCGCGGCGCACGGCCATCAGGTCGATTTCTGCTTCTTCCTCGAACGTATCCACGTAGCGGGGGATATTGAGGTTGTAGTCGTTGCCGGCGATCTCGGCCGGGCTGGCCAGGTAGGCGTACTTGTCCACATTCTGGCGCGCCTGCACGGTGTCCAGGATGCGCTGCAGGTCGCTTTCGCGCAGCAGGTTCTGGTTCTTGCCGTCCTGGTAGTGGCGACTGGCGTCGATGAACAGTACGTTCTTGTCTTTCTTCTTGGTGCGGAACACCAGTACCGCGGCGGGGATGCCGGTGCCGTAGAACAGCTTTTCCGGCAGGCCGATCACCACGTCCAGCAGGTTTTCGTCGATCAGCTTCTGGCGGATGCGGCCCTCGGCGGCGCCACGGAACAGCACGCCGTGCGGCACCACCACCGCCATGCGGCCGGTGCGCGGCCTCATGGTGGCGATCATGTGCAGGATGAAGGCGTAGTCGCCCTTGGTGCGTGGCGGCAGGCCGCGACGGAAGCGGTCGTGCGGGTCGTTGCCGGCGCTGTCGTGGCCCCATTTTTCCAGCGAGAACGGCGGGTTGGCCACGACGATGTCGAAGTCCCTGAGGTGGTTGCCAGCCAGCAGCTTGGGGTTGCGGATGGTGTCGCCCCACTCGATGCGGTGGTTGTCCTCGCCATGCAGGAACATGTTCATCTTGGCCAGCGCCCAGGTGCTGCCGATGGCCTCCTGGCCGTAGAGCGCGTACTTGCCGCTGCCGGTGCGCTCGCGGATCAGGCGGCCGCACTTGAGCAGCAGCGAGCCGGAGCCGCAGGTGGGGTCGCAAATGTCATCGCCCTGTTGCGGGTCCATCAGGCGCGCCATCAGCGCGGAGACTTCCGGCGGGGTGTAGAACTCGCCGGCCTTCTTGCCGCTGCTGGAGGCGAAATTCTTGATCAGGTACTCGTAGGCGTTGCCGATGATGTCCAGCTGGCCGATGCGCGAGGGGCGCAGGTTGAGCGCAGGCTTGGCGAAGTCTTCCAGCAGGTGGCGCAGCAGATCGTTCTTCTGCTGTTCCTCGCCCAGCTTGTTGGCATTGAAGCTGATGTCCTGGAACACGTCGCGCAGCTTGCCCAGGTTTGCGTCTTCGATGGCGTGCAGGGCCTTGTCGATGCGCTCGCCATTGCCGGGGCGGTGGCGCTGGTCGTACAGGGTGTAGAAGTTGGCGCTATGCGGCAGCACGAAGCGCTCACTCTTGAGGAGTTCTTCGATCAGGCCGGGCTTGTCGCCGTGTTTGGTCTTGTAGTCGTCGTAGTGGTCCTGCCAGACGTCGGAGACGTATTTCAGGAACAGCATGGTCAGCACATAGTCCTTGTAGACGCTGGGGTCCACGGTGCCGCGGAAGGTGTCGCAGGCGCCCCAGACGGCGGCATTGATGGTGTCCTGGGCGATATCGGTCTTGCTCATGGGGTATCCAAGGTTTTAGGCGAGGAGGCGCTCGGCGAGGATCGCCAGCTCGGTGTCGCGGTTGTTGATCAGCGCGTGTAAGGCGGCGCGCTCTGCTTGTGCGGCCTGCTCTAGCGCAATGGCCGCGTGCTGCAGTGGCAGTGGAGGCAGGCGGATGGGGGTCATGTCCAGCACCGTGCGGCGGATACTCAGCTGGTTGCTGCCCTCGGCCGACTGGCGCAGATAGCGTTGTGCCGGCGCCTGATTGAGTTGCCACGCGAGAAAGGCGGGCAACAACTGCTGCGGTGCCTTCACCCGGATGACATAGATGTGCGGGGAGCACAGCGTGCGTGGCGGCGGTGCCTGCACCAGCGCCGCGAAGGTGTTGGCCCCTCTGGCGATGAACACGATGTCCTGATCCAGGAGCCAGTCGGGGTGTTTACGACCTTCCACCTCTGTTGCGACAAGCGTGTCGTAGGTGCAGAGCCGGGTGCGTGGAACGTCCCTGATTTGGACGACGCGCACGCTGCCCCCGGCAACCTCAGGAATCGACCCGCGAAACGGATAGCCCATGCGGACGTCCGCGTGCTTGGCAAGGGTGGCGATAAGTGCATGATTGACCATGAAGCGCACAATGAGGTGGAATCCATTTTTTGTCAATAAAATTTTGCTTCATTTGCTTTGATGCAATAAAAATTGATGCGCGAAGGCCGGTTGCTTGGTAATCTCATGGTCAAGGAGCGGTGTCTCCTGCCGTGAGAACAGGCCATGCGGTGTGCGATCGGAGAAAAGAATGAAGCAATCTTTTGACGGTGATGGCTCCGTGCTGGGTTATTACCTGCCCGAGCACGCGCAGGACCGCCTGCAGAAGCTTGGCGAGCACATGCGTTTTCTGGCGCGGATTGCGGAGCCGCGCACGCGCGCAGAAGAGCAGGCTCCGCAACTGGCGATTCGCATGGACGAGCTGGCGCTCTGTCTAGAGTTGCTGGCAGAGCAGGTGCGTCTGATTCTTGATGAGGCACGCTGGCCGGCGACGCTGCACGCTTCTGTTTGAAGGTGACCCACCCCCGATTACCGTGCCATTCGAAAGTAGAGAATTCGACCTTCTACGGCGCCTGGGAATTCGCTTGGGACCCGCAATTTCGGGCGAATTCCTCAGGGGTTTTCCATGCCAGTGCACTGTGGGGTCGCTCCTCGTTATAGAAGCGCCGCCACGCTTCGATTTTGCTCCGCGCGTCGGCCAGTGACAAGAACCAGTGCTCATTCAGGCACTCCTGCCGCAGGCGCCCGTTGAAGCTTTCCACCAGCGCGTTGTCGGTCGGTGTCCCTCTGCGGGAGAAGTCCAGCTCCACGCCGTTTTCATACGCCCAGCGGTCCATTACCTTGCCGGCAAACTCGCTGCCGTTATCCACCTTGATCGCCTCCGGCTTGCCGCGTTGAGCGGCCAACCGGGTCACTGCCTCGGCCACATCGTCGGCCCGCAAGGACTGGTCTACGACGATGGCCAGGCACTCATGCGTGAAGTGATCCAGTACCGGCAACAACCGGAAGCGACGGCCATCGAACAGCGCATCACTGACGAAGTCCATGCCCCACAGGGTATTGGGCGCAGTGGCCACTTTGATCGGTTGCCGTCGGCGTGCACTGCGACTGCGACGAGGCCGACAATGCCTTAAAGACAGGCCTTCCTCCTTGTAAATGCGATGGATGCGCTTGTGGTTGTCCCGCCAGCCTTCCCGGCGCAGCATTACGAAAACCCGCTCGCACCCGTAATGAACACGGCTCAAGGCGATCTCCCGCATTCGCATGCGCACCGCGCTGCAGTCCCGCGCCTTGGCCTTGTAGGAGTAGCTGGACTGGGACATCGACATCATCTGCAACGCGCGGCGCAGGCTGACCCCAAAACGCTCATGCAGCTTGCCTACCCAGGAACGTCGCTGGGCAGGCCTCAGAGCTTTTTTGTGACCACCTCCTGCAGCATCGCCTTGTCCAAGCTAAGGTCGGCCACCAGTTGCTTGAGCTTGCGATTCTCCTCTTCCAGCAGCCGCAGGCGCTTGAGCTCGGACGGGCCCAGCCCACCGTATTTCTTGCGCCACACGTAGAACGTGGCCTCGGCTATGCCCATCTTCCGGCAGATCTCCCCGACCGCCATCCCCAGCTCGGCCTGCTTGAGCGCGTAGGCCACCTGCTCTTCGGTAAATCGTGACTTCTTCATCGCTTGAATCCTCGTTGCTACGGGGGCCCATGCTGCCGNAAATTCCACTTCTGGCGTCTGCTACTTCGCGGGGGGATTACCTCGCCAACTCCACGTCACGATCGCAAGAGCGGCGTCATCTGGCAATAGCATGGATGTATCAAGGCAAAGATGGTGGTCTGCTCGGATCGCGAGCGTATATGCGCATTGCTGCAGGATTACTGAGAGTTCACTACTGCTGTTCACCTTTCCGAAAGCGCGTCTGTCGATGTTTTCGACTCTGTCCAGAAGCTGCCTGCGCTGCGCGCTGAGCTGAACAAAGTGCGGCGTCACTAGATGATCTGCGCAGAGCGTCTTCAGCGCGTTGATGTACCAGTCGTCCTCCGGGCCGCCGTAGCAGAACGTCGTGATGATGGCGCGGGAGTCGGACTTAAACAGGAGCGCCAGCGCATGGAGCCTGAGTTTGCACGCAAACTGCCTGCGCGCATCGAAGCCGCTATCGGCACCCAGTAGCTCGATGGCGAGATCGTAGGTCAGGTGATTGTGAAACAGGCATGCGGACAGCCGATTCGCTAGCGCCTTCCCAATGGTCAATTTGCCGACGGCTGGCGGGCCATAGAGCATGACGAACTGTCTATCGTGGTGGAACAATGGCATCCTCGCGTCATTGGGCTGTGCTTGTGGTCCCGGGCGCATAGTAGGTGACATTGAGCGTGTTGCGAGTAACGCTCCCCGTGGTGCACAGCCGCGTCACTTCGTGCCACGTGTCTTCGTAGGCCCCATCGCGAATGATCACTGTCGCATTTCCGACAATGGGGAGCACAACGTGGCGCGCGTCATGGTGATTGCGTGGATCAAGAATGCGAAGCAGCCCGCCCCAGTCGCGCTCCCAGTGGGCGTTGAAGTAGATGATCAGGCGAAATCCCTGGCACAACGATGCATCGACGTGGGGCAGGTAATGGGTGTCCTGCCCTCCACGAAACGCAATGGCCTCCATCGGGAATTTGCTCAGGTCCGTTCCGCAAAAGTGGGACATTGCGGACCTGAAGTCCTCCGACACGAGCTCGCCGCACATCGCCTGCCACGCATCCGTTAGCGCCGCTGACTGGTCGACGCCGAACGAGCCCAGAGGGATGATCGTGCGTCGATAAAAATGCCCGCCGTTGCGTTTCCGGAAGTTGAATCCCTCTGTCGGAAATTCATCTGCGAGTTTGTTCGCCAAAGCGTCGTTTTGCCATATGTTCTGCAGTTCTCCCCATTGGAACGGCGCGTCGTGGCGCGTTCCTCCTGCAATCTGCCTGAGCGCGAAGTATGCGGACGTCATGTTCTCCCTCGTACGAAAAGAAAGCGTCAGTGATGCGATGCTTTGTCTATCGCATGGCTCAATCGTTGCGCCAACTCGTCGATCTCGGCGTCATCGATCATGAACGGCGGCGCGAGCTTGAGATGTCGATCCGCAGCGCCAAGGAACAGACCGTGTCGACGCGCGTCGTATTGCGCTTGGCTACATGCCGCTGGCGACGACAAGGTGATCGACAACATCAGTCCTTTCCCTTGCACACTCACGACATCGTCGGTCGCGGGTAGACGGTCACGAATCGCCTGCAGCAAGCGCGTGCCCTTCGCTTTGACCCGTTCGTAGCAATCCTCGGCATCCAGGTGCTCGAGAATGAATAAAGCTGCGCGGCAACCCAGCAGGTTGCCGGACTGGGTATGGCCGTGGCGGAAAAACGGGAGCGGCTGTGTGGCGAAGACATCGGCGATCTTGGCAGTCGTCATGACGGCGGTGATCGGGAAGCCGCCGCCGAGACATTTGCTGAAGATCACAATGTCCGGATTCGCGCCCTGGGACACTGACTCGCACAGGACCCCGGTGCGTCCGATGCCACAATACACTTCGTCGAAGATCAGGGGGATATCGTACGCCCTGGCGAGCGACGACAGGACTCGCAAGAAGCCAGCTGGAAACTGCCGGGTTCCCGCCATCGCCATCACCGGTTCGATGATGATCGCCGCCACGGTCGATCCATGCTCGGCAAGCAGCGCTTCCCATTCTGCCACGTCGTCGATGCTCTGCGGCAGTGGCATCGTCATTGAGCACTCTTCGACAAGCGCCAAGGAGCCTTCGTTGATGAAGGGGCGTCGTGTCGCGAGCATCGCGCCAAGCGTGCAGCCGTGATACGCACCGTCGATGGCGACGACTTTTATCCGCTGTGGCTGCCCGCGACCGCGTTGATACTGCCAAGCCATCTTCATTGCGGCTTCGACCCCCTCGCTGCCGCTTCCTACCAGGAACGTATGTACGAGTCCGGCGGGCGCCAATACATCGCCTAGCCGCTCTGCAAGCGCTTCGGGTAGGAGCGTACTCGTCCCGATGTTGCACGCGTGCACCAGGCTGTCCATCTGCCGTTTGACGGCGTCGATCAGTGCCGGGTGAGAATGACCGAGGCAGTGGTTGTAGCTGCCGGAGATGCCGTCCAGATAGGGTTTGCCCGCATCGTCGTAGAGATAAACCCCTGCGCCGCGCACGATCCTGGGGCGACAATCCTCAAGGGTCATTGGCGTATACGGCGGCCAATAACCGCGCGGCCTAGATGTAGCGTTCATAGGGTGTCCCTTTAATCGAACATCTCAGTTGCGCGTCGTTTTCAACTATCGATGAGATCGACGCTGTTTCCTTTTTACCGGTTCCCGGTTCCAGTCGTACGACCGATACCCCCAGGAACGCGAGCAGCTCGGCATGTGTGCTCTCAGGGTTGTCGAGCAGTTGCTCGTATTCGATGGAGAGGATGTCGTAGTGGCCGAAGCGTTCGCAGAACGCGGCGCGATTGGCAAGGTCGTGATCGATGAAATCTACGAGTTCCTTTTGCGCTACGGACAGCCGGACAGACCCACGCGCGGACTCATCGTCCCTGCCGACGTACCAGACATGATCGAGCAGGCTTTTTCTCAGAGAGACCATGCGCTCAAGGCGATTGCGTCGATCCAGCAGAATGATCTTCAGTTCAGGCAAGCCAGCCAACGTCTCCCAGACATTGACGCCCCCCCATTCAGAGTCGAGATCGCGAAAGAGCACGAACCCGACAGCCTGCACGTACTCAAAGTACGGGCGGAACAGATGTCGATTGAGGATGTGTTCCGCAGTGGTATCCTGTACGGAATAGGGCAGCAAGTGCTGACCGAACCGATTGAATGCTTCGCCATGCATCTCGATGCATGGGTGGGAGCCGAGCAGCGTGCGCAACAGGTGCGTCCCGGAACGGGGCGTCGAGACGATGACGAATTTCGTGTACTGCTTCTGCGCCGTGGCAACAGTGTCGTTCATGCTGCCGCCGACCCATTTGTTGTGCTCCGCCTGGGCGACTTTCGCGCGCAAGAGATCAAAAACCTCTGGCGAATGCTTTGCCAAGCCGAGCAGCGGTGCGATCACCTCGTCACCTCGCAGCCCTTTGCTGCTCCAGCTTCTTCCACTGTTCCGGTACTCGCGAACGAACTCGACGATCGCCGAGGTCCTGGGCGGGTCGATCGGGTATTTTGCAAGATCGCTACCAATGCGTGCCGCAAGTTCGCTGGTGGGGTACGACATCCACAAGGACCACTGAGACGCAAGCAGTGGCGCCGTTGTCTCAGCCATTCGTGCGGGGGACCTTCGACCGGAGCGCGGCGGACCGTGTCTGCGCTGCGCATGCGCCAGGGGCTGAGAGGAACAGGCCTCGCAGCAGAATACGCGGGTTGCCCGGATCGTCGACGTAGGCGCTTCGTCCGTGCGAGAGCTGGTCATTGCGCATGATCAATGCTTGCCCCTTTCGCAGCGGAAAACTCAATGTGTAGCCGCTGTCCGGCTTGGTGAGACGCGTCAAGTAAGCAGCCGCATCAAGCACTCTCGGGTCCATGCGCCGAGAATAGTCCCAGTCGGCCGTCACGTCCAGGGTAAACCCACCAACCATTGCGCCGTCTTCTTCTGCGAGGAAGATCGGGCCGACGTGCTCGTACTGCCTATCTAGCCGCAGATCGGTAGACCTGCGTCGGAACGCCTTTGGGGAAAGGAGGCATTGGGCGAGATCCGGGTGATGGTGGGCAAGCGTCTGAAATGCCGACACGCTGTCGAACAGGATCGATTCGCCGCCACGCAGCGCGTGCTGCTTGCAAAGGAGGATTGAGGTCTTGATCGTGCCGATGGGTAGATACGAACCGTCAGTGTGCAATGCCGCGCTTGACGTTCTGTTGAAGACATCATGCACGCCTGTGGTCAAGCCACCGACCTGGTTCATGCCTGACGGCGACATGCCTTCCGTGTGCAGGCGACGATTGAAGTCAGACTGATACATCGGGCCAAGACAATAGCGCGCCGACATCTGCTTAAAATCGGATGCGTCGAATCGCCATTGATCCCTGACAATCGCGAATCCATATCTGCCGACGTCACGCATGACTGCTGTGACATCGTCCGCATCAAGCACCTGTGCAGACCAACCGCTGAAACGACTTTGCATACCACCTCATCTGATGGCGATTAAGTTTGGCGCATGACGCTCTGAAGAGAAACCCAGGCGTCAGGTTTGCGCCAGGATCGAGATGTTGTCGCCTAACATGCTCTCTTATGTACTCGACGAAATAGCGCAGCAATCTGCTCATGAGCGCGCCTTAGTCGAGCCTGTCATTATCGTCGGCCACTTAAGGTCCAAGTGCAACAACCTGGCACCGAAGTTATGGATGGGACGACGAAGGCATTGACGCTGAGGATGATCCATACCTTCCCCAACAGGCTGAGCATCAGCCTCCTGGCGTTGCACTGGCTGCGATGGTCTTTTGGGTCCGCCAACTGGGTGCGGTGGCCGCATCTGCGCTAGGAGCTGCTCCAACGTGCTTGAGCCAATCGATTTTTCGCGAAAAATTCTTGCGGCGACAACGCGTTAGGACGCAATCAGCTGTTTTTTTTACCGGGGGCGAATTCCTGCCAACCCTCGATTGATTGCCCATCGCGGCTCAAGGCGTATAGCTGCAATAATTACATCCGGGGAACAGGGGGGGCTAGATTGACCGCTCAAACACCACCTCCGGTATCTCATGATCATACCTTCGCGCCTTTTGCGTTTATCGCTCGGTGTCAGCGTCTGTGTGGCCGCAACCAGCGTAGCAGCGCAAGCCATCGCTCCCGAAACAGCCGCTTCCTCCGCAACCGAGGCCGGTGCGCAACAGCAGGATCCCGCACCCATTGCGAGCTTCGAACAGTGGCTGGCCGACTTCCGCCAGCGTGCGCTTGCCGCCGGCATTGAACCCTCCACGCTGGATAACGCATTCGCTGGTGTCACACCCGATCCATCGGTGCAGGCACTAAATCAGCAGCAACCCGAATTCACCCGCTATCTATGGGAGTATCTCGACGCGCATGTCACACCTTCCGCCATCCAGGAAGGACAGCAGCTACTTATCAGCCAGCACGCCCTCTTTCAGAAGTTGCAGCAGCAATACGGTGTGGATCCGTGACCCACCCCCGATTACCGTGCCATTCGAAAGTAGAGAATTCGACCTTCTACGGCGCCTGGGAATTCGCTTGGGACCCGCAATTTCGGGCGAATTCCTCAGGGGTTTTCCATGCCAGTGCACTGTGGGGTCGCTCCTCGTTATAGAAGCGCCGCCACGCTTCGATTTTGCTCCGCGCGTCGGCCAGTGACAAGAACCAGTGCTCATTCAGGCACTCCTGCCGCAGGCGCCCGTTGAAGCTTTCCACCAGCGCGTTGTCGGTCGGTGTCCCTCTGCGGGAGAAGTCCAGCTCCACGCCGTTTTCATACGCCCAGCGGTCCATTACCTTGCCGGCAAACTCGCTGCCGTTATCCACCTTGATCGCCTCCGGCTTGCCGCGTTGAGCGGCCAACCGGGTCACTGCCTCGGCCACATCGTCGGCCCGCAAGGACTGGTCTACGACGATGGCCAGGCACTCATGCGTGAAGTGATCCAGTACCGGCAACAACCGGAAGCGACGGCCATCGAACAGCGCATCACTGACGAAGTCCATGCCCCACAGGGTATTGGGCGCAGTGGCCACTTTGATCGGTTGCCGTCGGCGTGCACTGCGACTGCGACGAGGCCGACAATGCCTTAAAGACAGGCCTTCCTCCTTGTAAATGCGATGGATGCGCTTGTGGTTGTCCCGCCAGCCTTCCCGGCGCAGCATTACGAAAACCCGCTCGCACCCGTAATGAACACGGCTCAAGGCGATCTCCCGCATTCGCATGCGCACCGCGCTGCAGTCCCGCGCCTTGGCCTTGTAGGAGTAGCTGGACTGGGACATCGACATCATCTGCAACGCGCGGCGCAGGCTGACCCCAAAACGCTCATGCAGCTTGCCTACCCAGGAACGTCGCTGGGCAGGCCTCAGAGCTTTTTTGTGACCACCTCCTGCAGCATCGCCTTGTCCAAGCTAAGGTCGGCCACCAGTTGCTTGAGCTTGCGATTCTCCTCTTCCAGCAGCCGCAGGCGCTTGAGCTCGGACGGGCCCAGCCCACCGTATTTCTTGCGCCACACGTAGAACGTGGCCTCGGCTATGCCCATCTTCCGGCAGATCTCCCCGACCGCCATCCCCAGCTCGGCCTGCTTGAGCGCGTAGGCCACCTGCTCTTCGGTAAATCGTGACTTCTTCATCGCTTGAATCCTCGTTGCTACGGGGGCCCATGCTGCCGAAGTCTCTACTTTACCGTGGCTCAGTTTTCAGGGGGTGGGTCAGACCCTCGTTGCGCGTAGCGCCGTTCAAACTCTACAGGGGACAAGTCGCCAGTTGAACCGTGGCGGCGGTTGGGGTTGTAGAACATCTCGATGTAGT
>NZ_JZEF01000003.1:588260-588855 GCF_001013475.1 Xanthomonas arboricola pv. juglandis
CCTCAGTTTGGAGTCCAATTCCCTACCCCAAGGAGATTGGACGTGAAGAAGCGTTTTACCGAAGAGCAGATCATCGGCTTCCTGCGCGAAGCCGAAGGCGGCGTGGCGATCAAGGATCTGTGCCGGCGCCATGGCTTCAGCGAGGCCTCGTACTATCTGTGGCGTAGCAAGTTCGGCGGCATGAGCGTGCCCGATGCCAAGCGGCTCAAGGACCTTGAGGCCGAGAACGCGCGGCTGAAGAAGTTGCTGGCCGAGCAGTTGTTCGAGAACGACCTGATCAAGGATGCGTTGCGAAAAAAGTGGTGAGCGCACCGGCGCGTCGTATGCTGGTGCGCGAGTGGATCGGGCGTGGTGCCAGCGAGCGTCGTGCGCTGGCAGTGATCGGCATGAGCGCCAGCGCGCTGCGCTATTGCCCACGCCAAGACCGCAACGGCGAACTGCGCGAGCGCATTCTTGCGCTGGCGCATCGCCATCGTCGCTATGGCGTGGGGATGATCTATCTCAAACTGCGACAGGAAGGGCGCATCGTGAACTACAAACGCGTGGAGCGGTTGTACCGCGAACAGCAGCTACAGGTCCGACGGCGCAAGCGCAA
>NZ_JZEF01000003.1:588955-962426 GCF_001013475.1 Xanthomonas arboricola pv. juglandis
GCGCGATCTCTGGGCACGGGGTTGCGCGCGTCCTGGATCGGTTGGCACACAGTCGCGGCCTGCCGCAGGTGATCCGCACCGACAACGGCAAGGAGTTTTGCGGTAAGGCAATGGTCGCCTGGGCGCATGCCCGTGGCGTGCAGTTGCGGCTGATCCAACCAGGCAAACCGAACCAGAACGCCTACGTCGAATCCTTCAACGGCCGGCTACGCGATGAATGCCTCAACGAGCACTGGTTCCCGACGTTGCTGCACGCGCGCACCGAGATCGAACGCTGGCGACGCGAATACAACGAGGACCGACCCAAGAAAGCAATTGGCGGCATGACGCCGGCTGCGTATGCCCAACATCTGGCAAACACCGATATCATTAACCCGGGACTCTAAACCAAGCCGCTACTCAGGGCGGGGGGATGTCGGGGGGCCCATGCTGCCGAAGTCTCTACTTCACCGTGGCTCAGTTTTCAGGGGGTGGGTCAAAGCTCCAGCCCGTTTTGATACGCCAGCGAGTCATCAATTTATATTCGAGATGAATGCTGTTCGATTTAATGTCGGCTGTTCTCTCCAAGGCAAGGAATTTCGCGGTTGGAGCGAGTTCTGCAGATAGAAGGCAGACTATTTCCACACCGCATCATGTGGATATTTGGCTATGCGCATTCAACAGCATGCAAACAGCTCTGCCCGCTCGTTTGATTCGTCTACTCCCGACGCCCTTGCTTCAGCGAAGGATCTGCCAGCTGCCGGTGGCTGGCCCATGGGTTTGGAATCGTTAAAGCGAAAGGCTTCCCAACGAAAGCCCGTCTCCGGTCACGCTTCAAAACACAAAGCTGGCGAAAATGCCATGGCCGAAATTCAGGAAGCAGAGGCGGTCTATGATGCATTCGTGGTCGCCAAGTATCTTGCCGATCCACTGCATGGCACTGTAGACAATACGGCGGAACTGATCGCGGAAATGCCCAACTCGGGTGAACCGGAACATTCCCCGGAAGCCGACCAACCCGCGCATTCACACGAACACACGCCGATCGATCACACGCCAGTGTCGGCAGAGCATCAGACTCAGCATGGTATCGGCGCGGATCACTCTCTGGATCCGCATCCGATCGAGCCTGCAGCGCACGAGAGCCTCCTGCACACCCTGGCTGAGGAGGGGGCGCCGGAAGGCGTTGCCGATCTGGCAATGAGCTTGAGCATCAGTGGCGCCATGCTGCCGCTCTCTGGCCTTGCGATCTACGCCGCCTACAAAGAAACCCGCGAAGTGACCGAACAACGCGGCGCCCTGCGGCAACGCAAACGTCAACTGCAGTCGGAGAGGGCGTTGCTGCAAACTGCGCTGGAGAGCGGCCCATTTACTGCAGTTGCAGGCGCTCAGATCGATGCCTTGAGCGAGGCGATCGATACAGTCGCTTACCAACAACAGCGCAACGCACGTGATGGCGCCATCGCGGTGACCTCGATGGCGTCCGCAAGTGTGATCTTTACCAAGGCCACGACAGAGCTCGGCATCCAGGGCGGGTTGGCACTCGGCGCCAATAACGCAAATGCTGCTGGCTTGATCGGCCACAGCACCGCCGCCGCAGGCGTCGCGTCGGCGGCCGGTATTGCCGGCACATTTGTGTTGGCTCCGCTGGCAAGCGTCGCTGCCACCGCGCTTGGCGGTACGTTTCTGCACCAGTCACGCAAGGAGAAAACGCGCGTGGTTGCCGATGTGGCGCGTGTCGAAGACTTCATGCAACGCCTGGAACCGGGCGAGCTCAGCCCTGGCGCACAACGCTACCAGCACTTCTTGAGCACCAAGCTGACCCAGCGCAGCGGATTCGCCGGCAGCTTCAACAACTGGAACAAGGGCTTTGTCGTTGGCGGCGTCACCTACACGGCCAGCACTTTGACCAAAACCGGAGTCAGTGCTGCTGTTGTGCTGGGTGCAGCCACCGTGACCGGGCCGGTGGGCGCCGGTTTGGTGGTCGGTGCCGGTCTGCTGGGTGCGGTCACGATGGGTGTTGGTGGCCACCAGTTTTTGCTGGCGCATGGCAAGCAAAAACGGTATCGCAACTACGAGACTGCGGAGATGCCCAGCGTGGACCGGGCATTGCTTGCCATGGCCGACCTGCTGCCCACGCCCGAGGCGGGCGTCGCTGCCTCACCGGGGGAAGTGGATCCGCATGGCACACCACGCGTCAGTGACGGTGCCTCGGGAAAAGCGTCGGACACCGTCGTGACGACGGGCACTGGTGACCAGCTGGAGTCTGACCATGTCATGCCCGGCTCAACCGAACACACGGTGGCTGCCCAGTCGGTAGCGGCAAAACAGGCATCGCCTGCAGCCGACGACGCGTCAGCCGCGACGGAGGCGACTGCTGCCGTTGCGCAGCATGGATTCGAACTGCGCAGCGCCCTGTACGCCTGTATCGACGGTCAGGAAAAAGCACGGGACGCGCTCTTGCAGAGCTGCGCCAACGACATGAAGAAACGCTATCGGGCAGCGCCTCGCTCTACCGATCAGCGCCCAGCAACTGGTCAGGCGGCTCAACCGTCCTCGCTTGCGAAGCGAGCCAGGGCAGCGCTTTTTGCAGGGGCGACCTACGGGCGAGCAGTGCTCACCGGCAAACCCCGCGTCGCTGGCGAAAAAGCCGCGCGAAGCTATGCAAAACATACCGATACATTGACCGAAACAGCGTTGAACCAGTGGCTGCAAACGCCAGGCTCGGTCAAGTCGCAGGTTGCGTACATGCAAAGTTGCCTGGAGTTACAAAAGAAATATCTAGACTCGAAACTGCGCTTGCGGGTGGAGCTGCCGGCGGAGGATGCTGCCAGTGGTGCAATCCCAGACACAGAGGCCACAGCCACGACGGCTGCGCAGGCGCACG
The DNA here is from genome assembly GCF_001013475.1 of Xanthomonas arboricola pv. juglandis. GTDB lineage: Bacteria > Pseudomonadota > Gammaproteobacteria > Xanthomonadales > Xanthomonadaceae > Xanthomonas > Xanthomonas arboricola. The sequence goes on from NZ_JZEF01000003.1 coordinate 591,822, forward strand.
CACGCTTGACCACGCAACTGCATCAAGCGCGTGAGCGCGACGAGTTCCAACTGCGATCTATCAGCTTGATGTTGGAAGAACTGGGCATGGCAAACGAGGAGCTGGAAAGTTCAGACATGAGAAAAATCCAGCGCGCAGAAAACAGGATGCAGGGGCTGCAACAGCGCCTGATCGGTGCGTTGACCGCAAACGCGATCACGCCGCAGCCAGGAAGTGCGGGCTTTGCGCATTTCTGCATGAAGCAGGCCCGGCGGCACACTAGCGATGTGCGCGGCACGTTGCTGGCCACCGAAATGCAGGCCGCGCGCATCCGCGAAGGCGCTGCGGCTGCGGCAATGCCGTCATTCAGCCCGTGAGCGATCAGCAGCCGTGGCATCTTTTACCAGTGGGACGCACCTGCCGCCACGGCCTGGAGTGGCTGACAAAACGTGGCGAGCAGCCTTCAGCGTGTGCGGACGGCGCGCTCATAACCGCAGCGCACGAGTGGTACGTACCGATTCCGAGCGAACGCCGCGCCCGTCTGACGATGAGCGCGGTGGTTTCTTGGCCGCTGTTACTCCTTCGGCGTGATCCACACCTGCTGCTGCAGGCCGCGCACGCCGGGCTTGGCGGTGCTGTCCAGGTCGAACACCACCACGGCGTTGTCGCCCTTGCGCTGGAACGGGGCCGGGAAAAACAACGCCCGCTGCGGGCCGATGGCCCAGTGGCGGCCCAGGTTGACGCCGTTGGCCCAGGCCACGCCCTTGCCGAAGGCGCGCATGTCCAGATAGGTGTCGGTCGGTGTGCCGATGCGCAGCGTGCCGCGATGGAAGGCCGGGCCCGCGACGGGGGTGCGGGTCCAGCCGCGGATGCTGTCGGGCGAGCGCATCGGCAGCGGGAAGGCCTGCCAGCCGGTGAGCTGCTGGTTGTCCAGCAGCACCGGGTCGACCAGCCCGGCGCGGCCGTCGGCCATGCGCGGGCCGTAGTTGATGCGGCCGCTGTTTTCGACCAGCACATCCAGCGTGTGCTGGCCGGCCGGAATATCCACATCGGTGGAGACCTGCTGCAGCCGGCGCTCGACACTGCCGGCCGGCTTCTGATCGACATACACCCGCGCCACATCTCGCACTTCGCCCAGGTACAGCGGCCCCTTGCGCGGGCCGGTGACGGTGGTGCGGTAGAGGATGTAGCCGTAGTCCTGGCCGAAGTGTTCCATCGGCTGCGGCGTGTCGATGGCGATCGGGGCGGGCAGGTTGTCCCACAGCGAGGCGGATTCGCGCAGTTGGGTGTCTGGCAGCGCCGTGATCGCGATCGGCTTGGGCAGCGCGGGCGGTTGCACGCCGGTGACGCGGGCGATGGCGTCGCGCATCAGCGCGAACTTGGGGGTGGGGCGGCCGGCTTCGTCCAGGACGGCGTCGTAGTCGTAGCTGGTGGTCTGCGGGGCGTAATGGTCGCTGGGATTGCCCTGGAAGTTGGCACCATTCATGAAGCCGAAACTGGTGCCGCCGATGAACATGTAGAGGTTGGCCGAATGCCCCTGGCGCAGGATCCACTCCAGCTCTTCGGCCTGTTGTTTTGCATCGGTGCTGGCGTGCGGCTTGCCCCAGTGGTCGAACCAGCCGGCCCAGTATTCGCCGACCATGCGCGGTTGGTCGGGGCGGAACTTGATCAGTTTGTCGAACGCGCTTTTGGCCTCGCCGGGGGCGAAGTTCACCACCGCCAGGGTGTCCGGCAAGGTGCCGTTGGCGAGCATGTCGGCGCCGTCGGAGGTGAACAGCAAGGCGTCGTCGAAGCCGGCCTTGACGTACATGGCGCGGTTGTCGGCCATGTAGGCGTGGTCGTCGTCGTAGGAGCCGTATTCGTTCTCGACCTGCACGGCGATGATCGGCCCGCCGTTGTGATTGAGCAGCGGACGCACCTGGTGGGACACGGCATCCAGATAGGCCTGGCTGGCGGCGAGAAAGCGCGGGTCGCGGCTGCGCACGCGGATGTTGTCCTTGCCGAACAACCAGGCGGGGTAGCCGCCGGCTTCCCACTCGGCGCAGGTGTAGGGGCCGGGCCGCAGGATCACGTTGAGGCCTTGCGCGGCGGCCTCGCGTACGAACGCGGCCACGTCGTTGTTGCCGGTGAAGTCGAACCGGCCCTGCTGCGGCTCGACCAGGTTCCAGAACACGTAGGTCTCCACCGTGTTCAAGCCCAGTGCGCGCGCCTTCTGCAGGCGGTCTTTCCAGTAGTCACGCGGGATGCGCTGGAAATGGATGGCGCCGGAGAGCAGTTGATACGGCTTGCCGTCGCGCACGAACTGCGTGCCCTGGGTGCCGAAGCTGGGCCAGGTGTGGGTGTCGGCGGCACTGGCGGCGACGGGAAGTGCCAGCGCGAGGGCCAGGACGAGGGGGCTGAGGGTGCTGCGCAACATGGGCGATTCTCGGCGGTAACGAGTGACGAGTAAGGACAAACATCAAGCAAACGAAGGTGGCAGATCCTCCTTGTTCGCGCCGAACGCCGGATTCGGTTTGGCGCCCATGGTGAATTCCAGCGTGCCGCCAGCGGCCAGGTCGGCATGCCGCATCCAGCTGCGGTTGGTCGGTTTGCCGTTCCAGCTCAGCGCCTGCACATACACGTTCTGCGCGCTGCTGTTGTTGGCGACAATGCGCAGCGTGCGGCCGTTGCCGACATCGAGTTCTGCGCGCTTGAACAGCGGGCTGCCGAGGACGTAGTTGCCGCTGACCGGGTCCACCGCATACAGCCCGAGCGCGCTGAGCACGAACCAGGCACTCATCTGCCCGCAATCCTCGTTGCCGGACAGGCCGTTGCGCGCATCGTGGTACTGCTCGCGCAGCAGCCGGCGCACCATCGCCTGGGTCTTGTACGGCTGTCCGGCGTAAGCAAACAGATAGGCCACATGATGGCTGGGCTCGTTGCCGTGCGCGTACTGGCCGACCAGGCCGTCGATATCCGGTGGCGCATCGGCGGGCAGTTCGGAGCTGGTGGAAAACAGCTCGTCGAGCTTGGCGACGAAGCCGTCGCGGCCGCCGCACAGGTCCATGTAGCCGTACAGGTCATGCTGGTTGAGGAAGCTGGCCTGCCAGGCGTTGGATTCGGTGAAGTCGCGCCATTTGCTGATATGGCCCATGCCGCGCGGGTCGAACGGCGTGGCCCAGCTACCGTCTTCCAGACGCGCCTGCACGAAGCCGCTGTCGCGATTAAACACGTTGCGGTAATTGCGCGAGCGCTCGCGCAGTGCGCGTGCATCGTCGGTGGCACCGGCGGCCTGCGCCAGATGTGCGCAGGCCCAGTCGTCGTAAGCGTATTCCAGCGTGCGGCTGACCGCTTCGTCGACCTTGTCGGCCGGGATGTAGCCGAGCTTGCGGTAGTACGCCAGGCCATGGGTGGTGTCGTCCATGGCGCGCTTGCGGTAGGCCGGCCAGGCGGCGGTGTAGTCGATGCCGGTGAAGCCCTTGGCATGCGCTTCGGCCAGCACCACCGCCGAGTGGTAGCCGATCATGCAGCCGGTTTCCACGCCTTGCAGCGGCCAGATGCCCACGCCGTCCGGGCATTCGTTGGCGCCGCGCACCAGGCATTGCAGCAGGTCCGGTACGCGCTCGGGCTGCACCAGGGTGAGCAGCGGATGCGCGGCACGGTAGGTGTCCCACAGCGAGTAGGTGCTGTAGTTGTGATAGCCCTTGGGGGCGGTGTGGATCTGCAGGTCCATGCCGCGGTAGCGGCCATCCACATCGCTGAAAAGGGTGGGCGCGAGCAGGCTGTGATACAGGCCGGTGTAGAAGATGCGGCGTTGCGCGTCGTCATCGCTGTCGATGCGTACGCGTGCCAGTTCCTTTTCCCAGGCGGCCACGGCTTGCGCATGCACGCGGGCGAAGTCGAAGTCCGGCAGTTCCGCATCCAGGTTGGCCAGCGCATTGTCGGCGCTGACGGCGGAGATGCCGACCTTGACCAGCAGCGGTGCGTCTGAGGCATCTGGGTAGTGCAGGGCGGCCTTGAGGTGCACGCCGTCCACGCTGCGCGTGCCTGCGGCCAGCGGCTGGTCTTCGTTGTACAGCTGCACCTGCTTGAACGGCCGCGACAGCCGCATCGCGAAATAGATGTAGCGCCCCTGCGCCCATTGGTAGACGCGCCGGCCACCGGTGAGGGTGCGGTCGTCGACCACGCGCAGTTGCGCGTCGGTGATGCGGGTGGGGATGCCGGGTTTGTCCTGCATGCCGTGGCACAGGTCCAGCAGCACATGCGCCGGCTTGCCCTTGGGAAAGTGGTAGCGGTGCAGGCCGGCGCGCGCGGTGGCAGTGAGTTCGGCATGTACGCCGCTGTCCTTGAGCCGCACGCGGTAGTAACCGGGCGAGGCGGCTTCGTCGGCATGGTCGTAGCGCGAGCGGTAACCGCTGTCCGGTGCGTCGAGTGCGCCGGGCACCAGCTTCACTTCGCCGGTGGCGGGCACCAGCAGAAAATCCAGCATGTCGCCGATGCCGGTGCCGGACAGGTGCGTGTGCGAAAAGCCCATGATCGAGCCGTCGGACTCGTGATAACCGGAGCACGAATCCCACACCGCGTTGTAGGTGTCCGGGCTCAGCTGCACCATGCCGAACGGCAGGGTCGCACCGGGGAAGGTGTGGCCATGGCCGCCGGTGCCGATGAACACATCGACGTGGCGGGTGAGCTCGGCGCGGGTGCGCGCATCGGCCGGCAGTGCGTAGTTGCCGGCGCGTGCGCGTGCAAGCCCGGAGAGGCCTGCGCTGCCGAACAGTGCCGCTGCGATGGCGCCTTGGAGAAAACCGCGTCGTGTTGCCATGGTGATGTGCTCTTGGATGTCACGAAGTGGGGCGGGCCGTACCCTCATCCGCCCTTCGGGCACCTTCTCCCGGCGGGAGAAGGGAAGATCAAGCGCTCTGCAGGTCCGCGTTGGAAGGGCGGGCCCTTCGCAAACTCAGGCGCTGCGCAGCAGCTGGGGTTTGCGTTGGTGCAGGTCGATGATCAGTTCGCCGAACAAGGTGTTGGCCCAGGCGAACCAGTCGCGGGTGAAGCTGCTCGGGTTGTCCTTGTCGAAGGCCTCGTGCATGAAGCCGGTGCCGGCATGGGTGGTCTTGAGCCACTGCAGGCATTGGCGCAGCTGCGCGTCGTCGTCGCTGACCAGCGCGTACTGGATGATCGACATCGGCCAGATCGTGCCCATGCCGCTGTGCGGGCTGCCGACGCCTTCGGCCGCGCTGCCGCGCGAGAAATACGGGTTGCGTTCGCTCCAGGCCAGCTGGCGCGTGCGCAGGAATACCGGGTCGGCGCGGTCGCAGCAGCCCAGGTAGGCCAGGCTGAGCAGGCCCGGGGCGTTGGCGTCGTCGATGAACAACTGGTTGCCGTAACCGTCCACTTCGAATGCCCAGTAGGCCTGTCCATCGGCGTCGCGCTGCTGGCCAAACTTGCGTGTCGCCGCTTCCACTTCGTCGGCCAGCGCTGTGCAGTCGGCGGCGAACGCGGCATCGCGATGCAGGGCCGTGCTCATCGTCGCCAGCTGGCGCAGCGAGGCCACCGCGAACAGGTTGGCCGGCACGAACAACGGATACACGCAGGCATCGTCGGAGGGGCGGAACATCGAGTGGATCATGCCGTTGGGCCGGGTCGGCTGGCCGTAGCCTTCCAGCACCAGGGTCTCGGTCGCCAGCGGCGAGGGGCGCTGGAACACGTAGGGGCCGCGGTTGTCCTTGCGCTGCTGCTCGCGGAAGGTCCTGACCACCACCTGCATCGCCGCGCGCCAGTCGTCGTCGAACGGGGCGGCATCGCCGGTGGCGCGCCAGTATTCGTGCGCGATGCGGATCGGGTAGCACAGCGAATCGATCTCCCACTTGCGCTCGCCCACGCCGGGCTTCATCTCGGTGATGTCGTTGAGCGACCACTTCAGGCGCTGGGTCTGGCCATCGGGCAGGAAGGCGTTGGCGTACGGGTCCAGCCGGATGCAGGCGGCCTGGCGCTGGATCAGGCCATGGAACATGTGCCGCAAGGCAGGGTCGCGCCTGGCCAGCGGCACATACGGGTGCACCTGGGCGGAGGAGTCGCGCAGCCACATCGCGTGGATGTCGCCGGTGATGACGAAGGTGTCCGGCTTGCCGTTGCGGGTGCCGGTTTCCACCGTGGTGTCCAGCGTGTTGGGGTAGCAGTTCTCGAACAGCCAGGCCAGCTCGGGATCGGCGATGCGCGACTTGATCTGCACGATCTGCTGCTCGACCGCCTTGCTGACGAAGCGGCGCTGCGCCTTGGCCGGGCGCTTGCTGACGAAGTTGCCGGCAGCCGTGGAGGTGCCGGCAACGGGGGCGGCGAAGGCGGGCAGTGCGCCGGCGAGCAGGCCGGCGCCCGCGCTGGCGCCCAGCAACTGAAGGATGTCGCGGCGGGTGTGCATGACCTGGAGCTCCCTGGGATTTTCAGCAAGCGGTCGACGCAGCGGACATCCTTGCAGCGGCGGCAGCACGTGCCGGGCCGATGATGAGACCTATGCATGACCAATTCCCGATGACCATACAACGTGTGCGCCGAATGTGCATAGTGCGCCCGCACAATTCGGCGCCGTACGCGTGGCCTGCGGCCATGGCGGCAGTGGCTGGTCCGCGTCCTCCGCGGTCGCGCAGCACCGGCTTTCAACCGGCCGCATGCCCGCGCCAGTGCGCCGGTCCCGCGCAGTGGCCATCGTCGTGTGCATGCCCGAACAGTTCGTCCAGCATGCGCCGCGACGGGCTCCACTCGCCGATCGCCGGGTGGATCAGCATCGCCTTGCAGGCGTCCAGGTGGCTGCCGCTGAGCGCGGCCTCGATTGCGGCGTGTTCGTAGGCCTTGAATGAGCGCACCAGCCCTTGCACCGCGGCCGGCAGCGGCGCGGCCTGGATCGGCACGATGCGGTCGCGATCGATGTCGGAGGCGATTTCCACGATGTCGTCGTCGGCCAGCTCGGCCAGCGCGCCCTGGTTGCGCACGTTGACCACGTGCCGGCTGGGGCGTGCGCCGGTCAGCGCGCTCATCACGTCCACCGCGATGCGGTGATAGCCGGTGCTGGCGCGGAACGGGTCCGGCTGCGGCGCCAGGTCAGGCGCGAAGGCCGAGCCGGCCTCGGCCTCCAGCTTCATGTACGAGCCGGAGCGCTGCGCCAGATAGGCGGCATAGGTCTGCACCGCGCCGGTGGTGTCGCCGGCCTCCAGGCGGCTGCGCAGGTCGCCGATCAGGCTGCGGTTGAGCCGTTCGATCTCGCCACCGCGGCTGGCGCCGCTGGCGCGCTGGTTGTCCAGGGCGCGGCGGCGTTCGTAGAAGAAGTACAAGTACTCGGTGGGGATCAGCCGCAGCGCACGCAGCATGTCGAAGTCGAACAACGGCGCCAGGTACAGCTGCCGCAGGATGGCGTCGTCGGCGAGCACGCGGTCGATGATGTCCACGCCACGCAGCCGCACTGCGCGGATCCAGCCCAAGTGGTTGAGGCCGACGTAGTCGCATTCCACCTCTTCGGCCGGCTCGCCGAGCGCGCGCGCGATGTTGTGGAACAGCTCTACCGGCGTGTCGCAGATGCCGACCACGCGCGCGCGGGTGTGCGCGCTGATGGCCTGGGTGATCAGCCCGGCCGGGTTGGTGAAGCTGACCAGCCAGGCGTTCGGGCTCAGGCGCTCGATTAGGCGCGCCTGTTCGATCGCCACCGGCACCGTGCGCAAGGCCTTGGCCACGCCGCCGGGGCCGGTGGTTTCCTGGCCGGAATAGCCGTGGCGGATAATGGTCTGCTCGTCGGAGGCACGCTGGGCGATGCCACCGACGCGGATGCTGTTGAGCACGAAGTGCGCGCCCTCGATCGCCGCTTCCGGCGAAGGCGCGGCATGCACCTGCAGCGCGCCGCCGGACTCGGCGACGATGGCGCGGCCCATCGCCACCATCAGCGCCAGGCGCTCCTGGTCGGGGTCGTACAGCACGATCTCGCGCGCGCCCAGCGCTTCGGCGGCCTCGTTGACGCCGTACACCACCAACGGCGTGCGTACGCCGCCGCCGCCGATCAGGGTCAGCTTGCGATTGTCGACAGAACTGCTCATGGAACGTCCTCGTGTGTGGGGGGAGATAAAAGAAAAAGGCCGTCGAGCGCGCCGAGCGCGCTGCAACAGGCAGCGCCGGCGTGGCAGCCGTGCTGTGCGCTTTCGTCCAGCGGCAGGCCGCGCAGCTGGGCGGCCAGAAAGCCGGCATCGAAGGCATCGCCGGCACCGGTGGTGTCGCGCACCGGCACGATGGGCGCAGCGATCGGGCGTGCGCCGTTGTTGTCGATCACCATGGCGCCCGCAGCGCCGCGCTTGATCACCGCCTGCCGCAGGCCAAGTGCGCGTGTCCACGCCAGGCAGGCATTGGCGCCGCCGCCGCAGCCCATCAGCGCGGCTTCTTTCTGGTTGGGCAGGAACCAGGTCACCGCGCGGCAGGTGGCGTGGTTGGCCGGGTCGGTGAGCCAGGCCGGACTGAAGCCCACATCCAGCGAGGTTGTGCAGCCGGCGCGCGCCAGCAGCGGCAACACGACGGCGGCCAGCGCGGCTGGCAACGGCATTGCGAAATGCACATGCCGGGCCGCGCACATCGCGGCCATGGATTGCTCGCGCAGCAGCAGCGTGCCCAACTCGGCATTGGCGCCGACATAGGTGAAGAACGAGCGGTCTTCCTGCAGCGACACGCTGGTGGTCACGCCGGTGCCGGCTTCCGAATCGACCAGCCCGTCGGCCGAGACACCGAACTCGCCCAGACGCTGGGCGAACACCGCGCGGTCCTGCGCACCGATCGCACCGAGTACGCGCACGTTGCAGCCCAGGCGCGCCAGCGCGCAGGCGGTGATGACGGTGCCGCCGCCCAGCTCACGCGTGTAATGGCGCGCCAGCGCTTCTTCGCCCGGTGCCGGCCAGCGTGCGAAGCCGCTGAAGATGTGGTCCAGATAGACCTCGCCGACCACCACGAGTTGCGCGGTGTTCACTGCTGGAACGGCCATGCGCGCTGCCTCCGTGCCTGGATCAGATACAAGGCGCTGCCCACGCACAGCGCCACCACGGCAGCGAGCAGGCGGCGTCCCGGGCTGGTCGCCAGCAGATACAGCCAGCCGAACACGCTGATCAGCAACGGCCATGGATACAGCGGCATCGCAAAGGCACGCCGACGTCGCCTGCGTCGCAACAGCACCACCGCCAGGCATTGCGCCAGAAACTGGAACAGGATCTGGATGATCATCAAGGTGGCGATCAGGTCGTCCAGCGACAGCAGACAGGCCAGCGCCGAGGTCGCACCGACGAACAGCAGCGACACGGTCGGAAAGCCGCCGCGCGGATGCAGCCGCGCAAACATGCCGAAGAACTGCCCGGCCGCCGCGGCCGCATACGGCACCCGCGAATAGCCCAACTGCACAACCAGGGCCGAGCCCCAGCTGGCCAGCACGATCAGCGCCACCGCCACGGTGCTGCCGATGGGCCCGTAGATGGCCTGCATGAAGTCGGCCATCACCGCCTTGGAGTGCGCCGCCTGCTGCCAGGGCAGCACACCGAGCAAGGTGATGTTGAGGCCCAGGTAGAGCAGCGCCACCACCGGGATCGAGATCAGCACCGCGCGCGGAATCGTGCGGCGCGGCTTGCGGATTTCACCGCCCAGCATGCACACGTTGTTGTAGCCGCCGTAGTCGTAGACCGCGATCAAGGCCACTGCACCAAAGCCCAGCCAGAATCCGTGCGGCGATGCCGGGCGTGCGTGCAAGAACGCCGAGGCGATACCAACGTCGAAATGCAGCACGCCACTGACGATGATCCACACGCAGGCGCCGATCACCACCGCACTGACCAGCAGCGACAGCAGCTGCACCGAGCGCGCCTTGCGATACAGCAGCAGCGTGTTGAACGCGCACAGCGCCATCGCGACCGCAGTGAGCTGGGTATGGCTCAGCCCCGGCAGCAGGAACGCCAGGTACTGCACGCAACCGACCGCCGCCGAGCCCACCGACAACGGCGCGGTCAGCAGCGTCTGCCACAGATACAGAAAACCGAACAGCCGCCCCCAGCGTTCGCGGCCGTAGGCCTCGCGCAGATAGTGATACGGCCCACCCGAGCGCGGAATCGCCGCGCCCAATTCGGCCCACACCAACCCGTCGCATAGACACAACAGCGCGCCTGCGACCCAACCGGCCAGCACCGCCGGCCCGGCCAGTGCCGACAGCGCCAGCGGGATGGTGATGAACGGCCCGATGCCGATCATGTTGAGCAGGTTGGCCGACAGCGCGCTCCAGAAACCGAGCGTGCGCGGCGGTGCCGAGGCCTGTGGATTCGCCGGCACGACGCTGGGTGCGGTCAGCATGCGCTGGGCTCCGCCTGCGCGACTGCCGCTGTGGCGCGCGCGATGCGTGCGGAGGTCAGCCCGTCTGCGCAGTGAATCGCGGCCGGCTGCAGCTGATGCAGATCCAGCACCAGCACTGCGTTGTCGCCTTTCTTCAACCACGCGCCAGGGCAGAACAGGCACTGCTGCGGGCCGATGTCCCAGTAACGCCCGAGCAGACGGCCGTTGACCCACAGATAGCCTTTGCGCCACTGACTCATGTCGATGTAGACGTCGCCGACGGTTTCCAGCGCGATGGCGGCCGCGAAGTACAGGCCGGGCCGTGTGGGTGGGCCTTGCAGCGGGCGCAGCGTCGGCGCCTTGTCGTCATCCAGCGGCAAGCCGTAGACCTGCCAATCGCGCAGCTCCCTGCCATCCAGCAGCACCGGGCCGAGCAAGCCTTTTGCATCGCCCAAGGCCGGGCCGAAGTTGATGTGGCCGAAGCTGTCGACCAGGACGTCCAATCTGCGCTCATCGGATGTGGCCTGCGGGAGCGGAAGCTGCGGTGCGCTGTTCAGGTGCGCGTGCTGCATGCGCGAGACATGCCCGATCTCCTCGCCGCCCAGTTGCACCACCGCGTAGTCGTGCACCTTGCCAAGCTCCAGCTGCGTGCCGGCTGCAATACGGCGCCGGTACACCACCAGCCCCAGGTTCTGCTTGAGCAGGCGTTGGTTGTCGGTGGGCCGCTCGGTGTGCACCGGCGTGGGGCTCAGGGTGTCCCAGAGCGCGGCGACCGGGTGCGCTGTGACCGATGCAAAGCGTGCGCGCGGCGGTGCCTGCGGGATTGCCGGCAGCGCGGTGCTGCTGTGCCGGGCGATGATCCGGCGCAGCGCCATGTACGCGGGCGTGGCGCGGCCGCCTTCGTCGATCGGGGCGCCGTAGTCGTAGCTGGTCAGTGCAGGCTGGAACTGCGAGCCGTCGTCCTCGGCATTGGCACCGGCGCTCAGGCCGAAGTTGCTGCCGCCATGCACCACGTAGAGATTGAACGAGTAGCCGGCGGCCATCAGTTGCTGCAGGGTCGGTGCGTAATCGCGCTTTGCGAAGTCGTCTTCGCCCCAATGCGTCAGCCAACCCGGATAGCCTTCGGCCACCCATACCGGCGCGCTGCCTGCGATCTGCCTTGCTTCCTGCAGTTCAGCCAGATCGGCCCCATCCAGTCCCAGCGCGGCGCCTGGCAGATAGGCCTTGCGCCGGCGCAGATCCTTCATGCCCTCGGCCAATGAAAACGGACCATCGATGCCGTGCGCGCGCCACAGCGCAGCCAATGCCTGCAGGTAGCCCACGTCGCTGCCCTGCATGCTGTATTCGTTCTCGATCTGCAGCATCAGCACCGGTCCGCCGGCACTGGCCATCAACGGGGCGATGCGCGGTGCCACTGCGGCGACATAGCGCTGCACCGCCGCCATGTAGCGTGCGTCGCCGGCATCGCGCAAATGCATGCCCGGCTCGCGCAGCAGATACGGCGGCAGCCCGCCCAGCGTCCACTCGGCGCAGACGTACGGGCCGGGGCGCAGATACACCCATAGCCCTTCCTGTTGGCAGAGGCGGATGAAGGCAACGAAATCGCGTTCGCCGGTGTCGAAATCGAACTGCCCCGGTTCGCGTTCGTAGGCGTTCCACATTAGGTATAGCGCGATGGTGTTCAAGCCCAGCGCCTTGGCCATGCGGATGCGCTGCAGCCAGTCCGCACGGGCGATGCGCAGCGGATGCATCTCGCCGCTGCGGAGTTGCCACGGCTGCTGATCCAGCACGAACTGGCCGCGCTCGAAGCCGAACGCATGCGGCCGCCCATCCGGCAGCGGCGCATGCAGCGACGACAGCAGCGCCGGCGCGGCCGCCAGACCGAACGGTGCGAGCAGGCCAAACGTACACAGGCTTCTGCGTTTCATCGCTGCTCCGGAAGTGGAAGGAATCGCTGCGCCGCGCAGTGAGTGCGCCACGCGCCGCTAGAACGCGTACTTGACGGTGAACAAGGCGGTGCTGCCGGCATCGACGATGTCGGAGATCGCCAGGTTGTTGCGGCCCACATGTGCCCAGTAGCTGTATTCCTTGGTCAGGTTGGAGATCGACAGGTCCATGCTCACGCCGTTGTCGAAGCGGTAGCCGGTGTGCAGATCCACGCGGCGGGTCGGGCGTGCCCACAGGTCGTTCCACGGCGCGCCTTCGTGCAGGAAGTCGTAGCCCAGCAGGTAAGAACTGCTGAAGTGGTAGCTCAGGTTCAACGAGAACCCGTTGTGCTCGTAGAACAACTCCAGGTTGGCCATCGCCGACGGCGCCGATTGCATGTGTTCGTTGTCGAAGCCAGCCAAGCCCAGGTCGGCGCGCGCATGCTGGCGGGTGGCGTTGGCACTGATGCCCAGGCCGTCGAACGGGGCGGGCAGGTCCTGGAACTTCTGCCGCGCGCTGAGTTCCACGCCGTAGATCTTGCCGTCGCCGCCGTTGGTGGGCATGTGGTACAGCACCGTGCCGCTGCCGGTGGTGTTGCCATTGGCCTGGGCCGAGCCGGCATCGTAGATGTAGTTGCGCAGCTGCTTGTAGAAGCCGGCCAGCGAGAAGAAGCCGCCGCGCTCGGTGGACCACTCTCCGGACAGGTCCAGGTTGGTGGATTCGATCGGCTTCAGGTCGGGATTGCCCTGGGTGATGGTGGTGACGCCATTGGAGATGTCGATCTGGCTGCCGCCACCCAGCTGTACGAAGGCCGGCCGCGTATAGCTGGTCCACAGCGAGGCGCGATAGGCGGTGCGCAGGTCCGGCCGCCAGGTCAGGAACACGCTGGGTAGCGGCTCGTTGTAGGAGGTGTGGTTGTGGTCGAAGTAGCCGACGATTTCGTTGCCGTCCGCATCCACCGGGCTCACCCAGAAGGTGTTGTCGATCCCGGTGTGCTCGAAGCGCACGCCCGGCACGATATCCAGGTTGCCGACAGTGAAGGTGGCAGTGGCATAGGCGGCGCTGACCGCCTCGGTGCCGCGCATGGTGTTGCAGTTATAGTTGTTGACGTAGAACGCACTGCCGCAGGTGTCCAGGTCATCGTCGCTGAGGTGTTGTGCGATGACGCCGGCCACCGCCGCTTCGCTCACCCGTGGCGTATTCCAGTCGTATTTGCCGGGAAAGATCGAGGCATAGGTGCCGGTGAAGATGCCCAGATCGCCCAACGTGGTGGTGCCGTCCACGCCGCCGGTATACCAGTCGCGATTGGTGTAGCGGCGGCTGCTCTTGCTGTACTTCACTCCGAACTGCACTGACCGCAGCGCGCCATCTTCGAAGTCGTAGCGGGTGTCGAAACGCGCGCCGCCCTTCTTCTGGCCGGAGTAGATCTTGGTCTGCTCGCCATAGCTACTGGCGTACAACGCCGGGATGTTGTTGACCTGCGCCTGCAGCGCGGGCGTGAGCTGCGGGTACGGGAACGCGCTACCGCCATAGCGCACGAAGCTGTTGCCGGAGTAGGCGTAGTTGTCCTGGCTGAACTTGTCTTCGCGCCCGTCGATCTCGACATGGTCGGGTCGGTCGTTATTGCCGAAGCTGTAGAACAGGTTGGGCATGAAGGTCCAGCCGCCGGCGGTCTTTTTGGCGCCGATCTGGAAGGTGGCCAGGTCGGCGACTTCCGGGTTGGTCTCGTACCAGAAGCGCGAGGCGATGCGGCCGATGTTCGGGGTGAACACGCCCGGCGTGCCGGTCGGCAGGTAGCTCACATCCTGCGGCAGCAACTGCACGAAGGTGGTGCCTTGCTCGGTCTTGGCATAGGCGTAGGTCATGCGCGCATACAGCGATAGGCTGTCGTCCACATGCCAGTCGAACGAGGCGTTGCCGCCATAGCGGCGCTCCCAGCCGGCGGCGATGCCGACGTTCATTCCGGTGCTGGTGAGGTTGTGTTGCGGATCGAAACCGGCCGCGTTGCGACCTTCGGCATCGGTGTTCAGGTACTCCCAGGAGCCATCGTTGAGTGCGCTGGTGGCCGCGGCCACCTCGCTGTTGGTGGTGGTGCGGTAGTCGTAGTACGCGCTGGCATAGACGCCAAACTGTTGCGCCTCACCGAACTTGTGCTGGAACTCGCCGCCGAAGCCACCGCCCAGGCCATCGCCACCGTAATCGCGCGCACGGCTTTCCACCCGGCCGCTGCCGGTGACGCTACCGCTGGTGATGTCCTTGGAGTCGTAGGCGGTGGGCGTGCGGAAATCCAGCGTGCCGCCGATCGCATCACCGTCCATGTCCGCGGTGGATGTCTTGTTGGCGACGATGGTCTGCAGGCCGCTCGGCGGCAACAGGCTGAGCTGCACGCTGCGGCTGTACGGCATGCCTTGCGCCACGGTGACGCCGTCGATCATGTTGACGTTATATTCGGACGGCAGCCCGCGCACCGAGGCGAACATGCCTTCGCCACGCGCGGCACCATCGATGCCGCCGAAGTACCCCGAGCCGGTGCTGGTGATGTTGATGCCGGCGATCAGGCCGAGCGCTTCGGCCACGTTGTGCACGGCGGTGCGTTGCAGGTCGTTGGCCGACAGCACGTCCACCGTGTTGGCGGCGTTGATCTTCAGGTCGCTGGCGTCGTAGCGGTTGCTCACCACGCTGACCGCCTTCAGTTGCTTGACCTCCTCCAGCGCAATGGCCACCGAGGCCGTGCCGCTGTCGCCGACCTGCACGCTGGTCTCGGCCGCGCTGAAGCCGGGGTAGTCCAGAGCTAGCGCGTACTGCCCGGCAGGCACATCGCGGATGACGAAGTGCCCGCGCGCATCGGCCACCGCGCTGTAGGACGTGCCGGCAATGCGTACCTTCGCATTGGCGGCGGGCTTGCCGCTGCTGCCTTCCTTGAGGTCTCCCTCCACGGTGCCGGCCACTGCGGCTGCGGCAGACGCCATGCCGGTCACGGTCAGGATTGCCACGACCCACTGCTTGCCGTTCGAACGCTCACGCTTTGTCACGTGCCACCTCGCCAGATGCTGGGCAGCGTTGCCGACGGCAACGCCTTGCCGATGCCTTGCTCTTGGGCAGACGGGTGCACGGCGATGCGCGCGCACGGCATGGCACAGCACGCGATCAACGCGTGTGCGAATTACCGAACGGGAGGGGCGCCGGAGCGTCTGCCAGCTGGGACAGCCATGCAGGCGTCAGTGGCGGGGCGGGGAGTACCCGGCAATGCACTTGGAGCGCGAGCGCATTGCGCTCAACTTGTAATGCTTGGTCATGACGGCTGCACCAGCGTGACGACAGCACCGCAGGCGCCGATGCGATGCACTGCATGAGCGGCGACAGATACGCGCTGGTCGGTACGACGATGCTGCATCCAACCATCTCCCAGTGCAGGTGCTACGTGGAAACGCTGTTGCCGTCATGTGCGTCGGGCGCAGCGCCGATGGCGCGTGTTGCCGACTGTGGCTAGTGATAGACCGCGTTTTGCGCTCTGTCAAGTAGGTGTGAAGTGTGTGCGGAGATCCTCGTATTGCCTGCGGATAGATCACCAATTCCGTCTCGCGCAGTCGCGGTGCTTGCATCCTGCGATGCAACGCAGCATGCGCAGATCATGCAACAGGCGCCGGCCATGACAGCCGACGCCTGTTGTGTGTCACCCAGATGCCCCGCTTATTTCGGCAACGGCGAACGCCCCGAGATCGAGAACGCTGCGGCCTCGCCAGTCGCGCCGGTGCCGGGCTGGCCACCGCCGACAAACAGCGTGTAATCGCCGGCTTCCACCGCACGCTGCCCGGCGCGATCCACATCGCTCAACGCGCGCGCATCCAGGGTGAAGCGCAGCGTGCGCTGCTCGCCGGGCTTCAGATGCACACGCTGAAAGCCGACCAGGCTGCGCAAGGGAGACTGCGGGCGATCCGGATACTGCAGATACACCTGCGCCACTTCGTCGCCGGCACGCGTGCCGGTATTGCGCACGGTGGTGGTCACCTGCAACGGACTGCCGGCTTGCAGGGTTGCAGTGGACAGCTGCGGCGCGGCGTAGGCAAAGCTGGTGTAGCTCAAGCCGTAGCCGAACGGAAACAGCGGCTCGCCCTTGAAGTAGCGGTAGGTGCGGCCCTTCATGTCGTAGCTGACGTAGGGCGGCAGGTCCTTGGTGGAGCGATAGAACGTGACCGGCAGGCGCCCGCCGGGGTTGTCGTCGCCGGCCAGCATGCGCGCCATCGCGGTGCCGCCGGACTGGCCCGGATACCACGCCGCCACGATCGCATCGGCATGCGTCTTGGCCCAGTTCAAGGCCACCGCGCTGCCGCTCATCAGCACCACCACCAGCGGCTTGCCGGAGGCCTTGGCGCGTTCCAGCAGCGCCTGCTGCGGGGCGGGCAGGGCGATGTCGTTGCGGTCGCCGCCGTCGAAGCCGGGCACATCGATGCGCAGTTCCTCGCCTTCCACATCCGGCGACAGGCCGACGAAGGCCACCACCGCATCGGCCTGCGCCACCGCCTGCTCGGCCTCGGCCAGTTGCGCGGCCGCCGGTGCCAGCCACTCCAGGCGCACGCCCTGGTCCTGGCCGCGGTGTTCCATCTCCAGGCGAATCTTGCGCGGGCGGGTGTCGTCGAAGTGCAGCACGGTTTCCACGCTGCGGCCGTCGGCGTTGTGCATGCCGGCCGGCACGTGCTTGTCTTCGGCATTGCCGGCGACCACCAGCTTGTCGTCGATGTACAGCCGCACCGGGTCGTGGCCGGCGCAGTCGAAGCAGCGCGCCACCCGCACCGCCAGCGTGTAGTCGCCCGCGCTCGGCGGCAGCAGTTCGCCGCTCCAGCGCACCGCGTAGCGATCGGCCGGCACGCCCTTTGCGGGGGCGACCTGATCCCAGTTGAAACTCACCGTGCGGTCCTGCCGCACCACGCGCGGCGCACCGTCCAGATCGACAGTGTCGAAATATTCGCCACGCAAGCCCGGCTTGCCGTCGCTGCGCAGCGCGGTTTCCGGAATCATGCCGGGTACGCCCGCGGCCAGCGGCGCACCTTGCGCATAGCTGACCTGCTGCGCGCCGAAGCGCTCGCGCAGGCCGAGCAGCGGGGTGACCGGCGTGGACGAGGTGCCCTGGTAGTTGGCTTCCAACGCTGCCAGCGCATCGGCATTCGGCCCGATCACTGCCAGCCGCGTCCCGGCCTTCAACGGTAGTGTGCCGGCCTCGTTCTTGAGCAATACGATCGATTCGGCAGCGGCCTTCAGCGCCAGCGCACGGTTGGCGGCGTTATCGATATCCTTGGCACCGAGCTTTGCATACGGATCCTTGCGCGGCGCCTCCAGTTCGCCCAGGCGATAGCGCGCGGCGAACAGGCGCACCAGCGACTGGTCGAGCAGGGCTTCGTCCACTTCGCCACGTTCGATCGCCGTACCGAGTTCGCGATAGGCATGCCCGCAATTGAGATCGTGCCCCGCCTTGAGCGCTGCAGCCGACGAGCCTGCATTGTCCGGGCGGAAGTAATGGAACTGGGTCATGTCGTCCACCGCATCGCAGTCGGACACCACAAAGCCCTTGAAGCCCCAGTCGCCACGCACGCGGCCGTTGAGCAACCAGTCGGCCGCGCAGGCCGGCGTGCCGTGCAGCGAGTTGTACGCGCACATCACCGAGCCGGCCTGGCCGTCGATCAGGGCGGCGCGGAAGGCGGGCGTATAGGTCGCCTCCACATCGCGCGGCGACACGTCCACATCGAAGCTGTGCCGGCCCGGCTCCGGACCGCTGTGCACGGCGATGTGCTTGGGCGTGGCGATGGTGCGCGGGTGATCCAGATCGTCGCCCTGCAAGCCGCGGATGAAGCCGACTGCGAGCTGCCCGGTGAGGAAGGGATCCTCGCCGTAGGTTTCCATGCCACGGCCCCAGCGCGGGTCGCGGAAGATATTGATGTTGGGCGACCAGATGGTCAGGCCCGCATAGCGCTTGTGATCCTTTCCCGGGGCGCCGGCCTGATTGAACTTGGCACGCGCTTCGGTCGACACCACCGTGCCCACCTGCTGCATCAACGCGGTATTCCAGCTGGCCGCAAGACCGATCGACTGCGGAAACACCGTGGCGTAGCCATTGCGTGCGATGCCGTGCAGGCCTTCGCTCCACCACTCGTAGGCGGGGATGCGCAGGCGTGGAATCGCCGGTGCATCGTTCATCGCCTGCGCGACTTTCTCCTCGCGGCTCATCTGCGCGACGAGCGCGGCGGCGCGTTGCTCCGGCGTCGCATCGGGTTGTGTTGCGGCCAACGCCGGCGCGCCGACCAGCGGCAGGCCCAGACCCAGACTCAGCGCGACCGCCAGGCGGCATGGAAACACGGACAACGACATCTGCTCACTCCTGCGGGACGGCGACTGGCCGTCACGCGTTGTTCTTGGATTGCCCGCAGCGAGACCGCGGGCAGCGGTTGGTGACACTCGGGTTGGTGATTGCCGCCGATCAGGCGCGGATCAGATACGAGACCTGCGCCCGGCACTGCCGTCACTGCGCCACGCGCAGTCTTAGCGGATGGCGCAGCGCCCTGAGACGAGCGCTGCGCCATCGGCCGACGTCTGTTCCCGGCGCGGCTTACTTCGTCTCGGCCGGCTCCGGCGGTGCACCGGCCAGCGTGCTCGCCAGATCGCGCACCTGCAGCGTGGACTGCAACTGTGCCAGCGCGGCCTTGCTGCTCACATGCACGGTCAACGGCTCGCCCGGCAACAGGTCGAACGCGTTGTCCGACAGCGTGGCATCCACGTCGCCGAACGACAGCCAGACCTCGCGTGCCAGCGTGTTGCTGGACAGCGTCAGCGCATAGCCATCGCCATCGGCGCGCCACTGGCTGTCGATCTTGGCGGCCGGCAACGCCAGCTGCTTGGCCGGCGCGAAGAACACCACCTCGCGCGACAGCAGCTTGTCGCCGTCGAACAACTCGAACACCGCGTAGCTGCGCTTGGGGTCGGCGCTGCCCAGCAACTGCTTGTCGCTGAAGTTGCCCACCTGCAGGCTGCTGATCGGTTTGACGGTGGCCTTTTCCTCGCGCTTGCTCAGCAGCTTGCCGTCCATGCTCATCACCCGCATGCGCCAACGCGCGGCCAGCGGGGTGGTGCGGTCGGAGACCAGCGACACCTCGGTCTGGCCCTTGTCGTTACGCAGTGCGGCGATCAGCTCCGGCGCGTAGAAGCGGCGTGCGTGGTAGTGCAGCGCCTTCCAGCGGCCGTAGTAGTCCACGCTGGACCACGACGCACCCGGCCACACATCGTTGAGCTGCCAGTACAACGAGCCCATCGATTGCGGGCGCGATGCACGCAGATGCGAGGCGGCCAGGTTGATGCCTTCGGCCTGCATCAGCTGGCTCAAATAGACGAAGCTCTCGAAGTCCTTGGGCTCGCCGAATTCGCGCCGGATGTACAGCATCAGCCGCTTGTTGCCGTTGCCCTTGTCGAACTTCTGATGCACGCGCATCACCGGCGATTCCGGATCCATGTCGCCGGGTTCGGCGAAGGCACGCACGGTGCGCATGTCCGGGAACGACTGCAGGCCGTATTCGGACATGAAGCGCGGGGTGACGTTGAGGTATTCGGTCACCGGCAGCGCGGGGCCGCCCCAGACCTTCCAGTAATGCATGTCGCCATCGTTGGCCTGGTCGGCGGCGCCGTCGAAGTTGGTGCCCGGCGAGGTGGACCAGTACGGCACGTCGCTGTCGTAGGTGGCCACCACTTCGCGGAACACGGTGCCGAACAAGGTGGTCATGCCGCGCTCGATGCGGCTGCGTTCCTCCGGGTCCACCGACTGCTTGAACTTGACCCGGTCGCCCCAGTTTTCCCAGCCGGTCTGCACTTCGTTGTTGCCGCACCACAGCACGATGCTGGGATGGTCGCGCAGGCGCTTGACCTGTTCGATCGCCTCCTGCCGGGTGTTCTCGCGGAACTCCACGTCGTACGGCGGCACCGCGCCGCCGAACATGAAGTCCTGCCAGATCATGATGCCCAGCTCGTCGGCCACCTCGTAGAAGCGGTCGTCCTGATAATGCCCGCCGCCCCACATGCGCAGCATGTTCATGTTGGCATCGCGCGCATCCTGCAAGGTGCTGCGCATGCGCTCGGGGCTCACACGTGCGGGGAACGCATCCAGCGGGATCAGGTTGGCCCCCTTGGCGAAGATCGGGATGCCGTTGATCACGATCTCCATGCTCTTGCCGTACTTATCTTTCTCGCGCCGCAGCTCCACCGAGCGCAGGCCGGTCACCCGCTTGATCTGCTGGCTGTCGCCATCGGCATCGCGCACGCTGGCCACGAAGGTGTAGCGGTCCTGCGCGCCGTAGCCGGCCGGGAACCAGCGCTTGGGCTTGGCGATGCGCACCGGCACATCGATGCGGTTCTGCCCCGGGTCGACCACCGCCTGCTGGGTGAATTGCCCGACTTTCTGCCCATCCGGGCCCAGCACGTCCAGCGTCACCTGCACCGGGCCGCTGCGGCCGGCCTGCAGTTCCAGCTGCGCCTGCAATTGCGCGCTGTCGGCATCCACGCGTTGCTGGGCGATATGCAGCCCGTCTACGCGCACCGCATCCCAGGCTTCCAGGCGCACGTCTTTCCAGATGCCGGCGTTGACCATGCGCGGGCCCCAATCCCAACCGAAGTTGTACGGCGCCTTGCGCACGTAGGTGGAGCTGTGGCGCGATTCGGGTTCGTCGCCGAAGGCGGAATCGTAGGCGCCCGGCAGCGCGTACGGCTGCTTGGCCAGCCACGGCTGGATCTTCTTGATCGGCGAGAACAGCTTGACCTCGAGCACGTTGTCGCCGCGCTTGAGCAGGGGTTTGGCATCCACGCGCCACTGCCGGAACATGTTGTCGGCGCTGAGCAGCGGCTTGCCGTTGAGGGTGACCTCGGCAAACGTATCCAGGCCGTCGAATACCAGCTCGACGTGCTCGCGCTTGAGCGTGGCCGCATCCACGTTGAAGCGGGTCTGGTATTGCCAGTCGCTCAGGCCCGCCCACTGGATCTTGCCTTCGTTGTCGCGATAGAACGGGTCCGGCACGATCTTGGCGGCGATCAGATCGGTCTGCACCGCGCCCGGCACCTGCGCCGGCAACCACGCCGCCGCTTTCGGATAGGTCTTGGCCTGTTCCTGGCCCGGCACCAGCCGCACCTGCCAGCCGCTGTCCAGGGGCGTTGCCGTGGGCGGCGCGGCCCAGGCCTGCGAGATGGCAACGGCCAGGGCAAGCCCTAGGCGGGCGGGGGCGGGAACGCAACGATGACGGGATAGGGGCATGGATGACTCTCCTTGGATGGATCAGCGCGTGGCGGCGGGGGGCGCCTGCGCGGTGGTTTCAATCAACTGGACGGCGCCGATGGCATACAGCGGGCCGCGAATCGGCGCGGTGAAGCGCAGGCATAGATCGTGGATGCCGGTGCGTGCAGGCAGTGCGGTTTCCAGCGTGAATTGTTCGCCCAGCGTGGCGCTGTTGGGCAATTGCACGCTGGCGATCAGCTCGCCCTCGCAGCCCAGGCGCACTTCCAGCTCGCCGCGGCGCGTCTTGGCGGGGTACTGCACCACCTTGGATTGTTCGTGGGCCAGGCCGAAGTTGTTCGGCAGGCGTGCGGACTCGATCCGGATCGCGCCGACGCCATCCAGGCGCGCCTGCGGATACAGCCGGCAGGCATGGAACAGGTCGACGTTGTAGACCGGCGTGTCGGCAGCGGTCAGTTCCGGCAGCAGCGGCAGGCGCAGGCCGAGCGCACCGGTGTCCACGCAATCGCGCAGGCCCTGGGTGTCCACGCGCAACAAGCCGGCACGATCGAAAGTACGGCTGCGCGTGGCCGCCAGCGCGCTGCCGCCGGCATCGAAGGCGGTGGCCTTGACCGTGGTCGGCAGCTGGATCGTAAACGGCGCCGCATAACGTGGCGATGCCGGTGTGGGATCGCTGCCGTCGATGGTGTAGTGCAGCGTGCCCGCACCGGCCTGGGTGCCGAGTACCACCTTGGCCGGGCCGCCAGCGAGCACCGGGTTGGGGCCGCCTTCCAGTGCGATATCGGCGGCGAAGGCGCCGTCGCTGTAGTCGATGCCCAGCGCCTTGTAGCGCTGCAGCTGCGCCGGCAGGCGCGCCAGGAAATCCTTCCAGTTGCGAGCAGCCACCGGCGACCAGGTCACTTCGGCGATGGCGGACAGCCGCGGGAACAGCGCGTGATCCACATGCCAGCGCGAAGGAATGTATTCAGACCACAACGCGCCTTGCGCGCCGAGTACATGCGTGGACTGCGCGGCGCTGAGTTCACCAGGTACCGGGTCGAAAGCGTAGACCTTGGACAACGGCAGTACGGTCAGGCGGCCGTTGGGTTCGTCGCTGCGGGTGGTCTGCAGGTTGTCCAGGTACAGCCAGTCGCCTGGCGCCAGCACCACATCGTGGCCCTGCCTGGCGGCGGTCACCGCACCGTCGGTGCCGCGCCACGACATCACCGAGGCACTGGCCGGCACGCCGCCTTCGAGGATTTCGTCCCAGCCGATCATGCGCCGGCCGTGCTGGGTGAGGTAGGCCGCAAGCTGTTCGTTGAACCAGCCTTGCATCGCGTGCGCATCCTTGACGCCCAACTTGCGCATCTGCGCGCGCACCGCGGGCGAGGCTTCCCACTGATCCTTGACCGCCTCGTCGCCACCGATATGGATATATGCCGACGGGAACAAGGTCAGCACCTCGTCCAGCACGTTGGTGATGAAGCTCAGGCTGCGTTCGCTGGTGTTGAACAGGTACGGGTTGACGCCCCAGTCCACGCCCACTTGCGTGCGCTGGCCGGGCACGCCGACTTCTTCCGGATACGCGGCCACCGCGGCCTGCGCATGCCCGGGCATGTCCAGCTCGGGCAGCACGGTGATGTGCAGGCGCGCCGCATAGGCGACGATCTCGCTGATCTGCTGCTGCGTATAGAAACCGCCATAGCGCTCGGGCGTGCCGTGCTGGCCGGCGCCGGGCGGGGTGCGCCAGGCACCGACCTCGGTGAGTTTGGGGTAACGCTTGATCTCGATGCGCCAGCCTTGGTCGTCGGTGAGATGCCAATGCAGCACATTGAGCTTGTGCGCGGCCATCGCGTCCAGCACATGCTTGACGGTGTCGACGTCGTGGAAGTGGCGGGCCACATCCAGATGCTGGCCGCGCCAGCCAAAGCGCGGCCAGTCGCGGATCGCCACCGCCGGTACGGTGACATCGCCCTTGCGCGCATCCGGCGTCATCAATTGCCAGGCGCTGATCGCGCCATAGAACAGGCCAGCGCCATCGCGCGCGGTGATGCGGATGCCATTGTCGTCCACATCCAGGCTATAGCCTTCCTTGTGTGCCACCGGCGCCTGCGGGGTGCGCTCCAGGCGGATGCTGTGCGGCGAGGCGCTGGTTTCGGTGCGCACTTCCAGGGTCAGGCCGCGGGTGCGTTGCAACAGGCTGGCCAGCGACTCGGCGCTGCGACGCACCTCGGCATTGCCGGTGGGGATGGAGATCACCGTGCCGGTGCCGACGCGGAAACTGCCGGTGCCGCGCCTGGCTTCGGCCGGGGCAGGAATCAGGGGCAGCGGTGCGGTGGTCGCAGGCAGTGTTGCGGTGTTGCCGGGATTGGCCGCAGGTGCGGTCGCTGCATCGCGTTGGCCGCAGCCCGCCAGCACCATCGCCGTCAGCGCCATCGCAAGCAGGCGCGAGGAACGTCCGTGCGATGACAGCAGGCGCGACGGCAGGCTGCGCGGCGACGGTGGCCCGGATAACGGTGAGCGCAGGCTCGGTGCGGAGTTCGACATCATGCAATCACATCCCGGTATGGCGGGGGAGATACGGCAGCCACGCACAGTAGCAAAGCCGTGCCGGATGGCGCAGGGACTGGCGCACGCTTCGTCGGGGTGCGCGGTGTGTGGTGTCGCGCAGCGACCGCGCTCCGCATGGCGTGGTGCAGAACGGGCGCGGGCAGTGCACGCATCGGCTTGCAGTGGATGCATTCCGATGCGAACACCGACCGCGCCCGTCATGTCGTGCAGCAGTGCGATGACGCGGTCAGCGCTGCGCGGTCGGCAACTCGTCCCACACCTTCGGGTCCTCGGCGCCCAGCACCCAGCAGCTGAAGCCTTCCAGGCCGTACTGCTTCACCAGGTCGTAGCGTGCCTTGAAGCTGCGCGCATCCGGGCGGAACACCCACTCGCGCATGTCGTCGCGGTAGAAGTAGAACCACGATTCCTGCTCGACCGGATCCCATTGCACGGTAGCGTTCTGCTCGATCGCCAGCGGGAACGATTCGTCGGCATCGATGTAGGTGGCGGAGATGTTCGACGCCTCGGTGCCGTCTTCCTTGACCGGATTACCGGTGTACCAGCGGTAGCCGTAGGTGGCGATGCCGAGCGAGAGCTTGTCCTTCGGCACCTGGGTGATCGCGTAATCCAGGTGCTTCTTCATCCACACCATGCCGTCGACCGGGCCCGGCGTGGTCCAGCGGGTGTGCTGGTCGTAGGTCATGATGCTGACCAGATCCACGGCCTGGCCAAGCGCCTTGAGGTCGTACGCGCCGCGCCAGTATTCCCACATCCACTTGGAGAACTGGCCGCCTTCGGCATGGCCCGGGGCATTGGGCACCACCGCCACCGACATCTTGAAGCCGGCCTTGTGCAGCGCATCGGCGGTCTGCTTGACCATCAGCGTGTAGGCATCGCGGTCGGTCCAGGCGATGTTCTCGAAATCGAACTGGAAGCCGTAGTACTTGTGCTGCTTGCCGTGGATCAGCAGCGATTCGATCATGCGCTTCTTGGCGGCCTCGTCGTGCATCAGCTTGTGGAAGCCGTCGCGCCCGGTGGTCATCGACAGGATCGGCATCACCCGCAGGTTCTTCTGCTTGGCGATGTCGTACAGGTACATGTTGGGTGTGCCGTTGACCAGGCCGTTTTGGTCGACGCCATACCAGGTCGGCACCACCACGTCGATCTTGTCGACATTGGCCAGGAACGAGTTGGTCGATTTCTGCGTGTTCATCAGATAGAACAACGCCGTGGGGGTTTTGGCCAGGGCCGGCGCGCATACCAGCGCCAGCGCCAGCAGGATCCAGGTCAATCGCTTGCTCATGAAAACAGCATCCGTCAGGGAGTGGAGGAAGAAGAAAGATCGATGCGCAGCACGTAGGCGTGCTCGCCGACCGGCTTGGCCGGCAGGCTCAGATGCAGGCCGTCGGCCTGCTGCTCGAACGGCACCTTCTTGCCGTTGGCCAGCAGCGTCACGCCGCGCACGCCGTCGGCCGGTGTGAGCGAGCGGATCACCGCCTTGCCGCCGGCCGGCCAGCCGAGTTCGATCGCATACAGCGCGCCATCGCGCGTGGTAAAGCGGAAATCCTCGGCGGTGTAGGGCTTGGTCTTGACGTCCTGGAAGGTGCCGCCGACCACCTCGGTGGGGCCTTCGCCATACACGCGCCACGGCTTGCTGTCGTAGATCGCGCCGCCGTTGGTCTTGAGCCACTTGCCGATCGCCAGCAGGATGCCGCGCTCGGTATCCGGGATCGAGCCATCGGCACGCGGGCCGATGTTGAGCATCAGGTTGCCGTTCTTGGCCACCACATCGGCCAGCATGTGGATGATGAAGGTCGGCGACTTGTAGGTGTCGTTTTCGATATAACCCCACGACGCATTGCTCACCGAAGTGTCGGTCTGCCAATGGGTGGGATGGATGCCGGTGAGCTGGCCGCGCTCGATGTCCAGCGTGCCGGCCCCTTCCGGAAACGCGCCCAGCTTGTAGTTCACCACCACGCCGCGATCGGCTTCGGTGCGCGCCGCGCCCTGGTTGTAGTAGTAGGCCAGCATGGTCGGCAGGCTGCTGCGGAAGGTGGGGTGGGCAATCCACCAATCGAAATAGATCAGGTCCGGCTGATAGGTGTCGATCAGCTCGGTGGTACGCGCCAGCCAGTCGTCCAGCCATGCCTGCGACACCGGCGTCCAGTCGTTGGCCACATCGGCATCGTCCTTGCCCGGCAGGCGGACCTGCGCCGGGCCGTACAGCGCGGCATAGCGCGGGTCGTTGACGTCCGAATCGAACTTGCGCCCGCCGTCGAAGAACCAGTTGTGTTCGGCGCGATGCGAGGACAGCCCAAAGTGCAATCCCTGCGCGCGGATCGACTTGGACAACTCGCCCAGCAGATCGCGTCTGGGTCCCATCTTCACCGCGGTCCAGTCGGAGAGCTTGGAGTCGTACAGCGCGAAGCCGTCATGGTGCTCGGCCACCGGCACCACATAGCGCGCGCCGGAGTCGCGGAACAGCTTGGCCCAGCCATTCGGATCGAACTTGGGCGCGGTGAACTTGGGAATCAGATCCTTGTAGCCGGAGCTTGCCTGCGGCCCGTAGCTCGCCACGTGATGGGCGAATTCCTTGGATCCCTCCAGGTACATGTTGCGCGAATACCACTCGCTGCCGAACGCCGGCACCGAGAACACGCCCCAATGGATGAAGATGCCGAACTTGGCATTGTCGTACCACGCCGGCGATTGATAGGCCTTGAGTGCAGCCCAGTCGGGGCGGAACGGACCCTTGCGTGCGCCGGCCTCGGCTTCGCGCACCAGGCGCTCGCGCTCGGGGGCGTACTTGGCGGTGGCGCTGAGCCACTGCTGGTCGATCTGTTCCGGGCTGAGTGTGGTGGCGGTAGGCGCGCTGGGCGATTGCGCGCTGAGCGTGGCAGCAGGCAACGCGAGCAGCAGACCGAGCGCGAGCATTCGCGTTCTGGGTGCAGCTCCGGCGTGGCGGCGGGATGGAGCCGCGGGGCGGCTATCGGTCGTCATGGGAACTGCACTCCTTCAAGCGAGACATGTCGGTTGCAGCGCAGCCGGCACGTGGATGGCAAAAGCGGGCCTGGCCATGCTCCCTCAACCGCGAAGGGGCGTGGCCAGTACCACTCCTTGGTACAACATCGAGCTGTGCGCTGCATGCAACGCACAGCTCAAAAAAAACGCGCCACCGTGGAGGGTCGGTGGCGCGCCGGGACTACATCAGAACTTGAAGTTCAACTGGGCCTGATAACCGCGGCCGTTCTTGTACATGCCGATCGGCGCGTACTTGACCTCGTTGTACCAGTAGTAGGTCGAATCCAGCAGATTGGTTGCGCTCACGCTGATGCCCATCCAGTCGTTGATCTGATAGGAAGCGGTCAGGTCTAGCTGCTTGTATTCGTCGGTAAAGACGTTCGAGTTCAAGCGGCCGATCTGAGTGAAGTACTTAGAGCGATAGCTGTAATTCACACGTACCATCCAGTCGCCTTGTTCCCAGTACGGGATCACGTTGTAAGTGTTGCGCGACAGGTATGGAAGATTGAGCCCGCCATCGGAATCTGCTTCGGCGTACGTATAGTTTGCCTGGAGTCCGAAACCATAACCGAAGGCCTGTTGATAGTTCAGCGAGGCACCGGTCACCTTCGCGCCGGTTGCATTGACTGGAGAGCTGATCTGATAGGTGCCGCTGACTCCATTGATCGGATCGGTCAACTGTTGCGCATTGGTGACGGTGACAATGTAAGAGCCGATGTCACGATAAAACACTTCAGCAGACAGCATGCTCGACGGAGCAAAATACCACTCGGCCGCCAGGTCGTAATTGGTTGATTCATATGGCTTTAGGTTGGGGTTGCCGCCGCTGCCCGTCAGGTTGCAGGAGTTCGCATCGGTACAGACGGTGCCATCGCTACTGGTGCTGTTGAGAGAGACCGAGCCTGCCAGATCCTGATAGCGGGGGCGGGCGATGACCTTTGCTGCCGAAAAGCGCAATACCTTGTCGTCGTCGATGTCGTAGGCGATGTTGAAGCTCGGCAAAGGCTTGTAGTAGTTCGTTTTGGACTGAACCTGCGTGAACGTACCCCCATTGGAACTAAGCCAGTACAGCGACTTGTCCATGGTGTCGACGTAACGCACACCCAGGTTGCCGCGCCAGTTGCCGGACTCGAAGTTGAGTTGGGCATAGAGATTGCTGGTGATCTCTTTGACATCGAACATCTGGCCATACTTGTTCTCCAGTGCGCCCTGTGGCAACGACTTTAGATACGAAAGTACAGAGTTGAGATTTGCAGTGGGCCAGTTGACCAGATCGGAGCTGGCATTTAATCCATCGTAAAGGCCGCTAGGGGTAGTTCCTGGATTAAATGACGTCAGCAGCACATCCTGATTGGCGAAGATCGCATTGCCACGCGAGTCTTGGCCATTCTGGTGGTTGATGTACTTGTAGCCCAGCTGCAGCTTGTTGAGCGGACCCCAGTCGAGGTCACGTGCCGCATCGAACTGAAAATACTTTTCCTGATCCTTGCTGGTGGTGTATTCAATGCCGCCAGCCTGCTGCCCGGATTTGAGGCCCCAGTTCGATGCGCCATTGTTGCCATACGTGACGCCTGTGCTGGTGCCGTCATAGTTGAAGTTATAGCCGCCGTCCTGCAGCAGAAACTTCATCAGGTATTCGGGATTCTTGCCGCCGGTAGCCTTGGTATCGCCAATCTGCGTGGTGAAAACCCACTTCTCGCCTAGCCAGTCGTGGCGCAGGTTCAAGCTCTTGGTGGTGACTTCGCTCTCGCGATAGTTGGTGTCCAGCTGCGCGTAGGGCTGGTTGCCGTTACCGGCACCGTCGGTCACGGTTGCCTGGGTGATGTAGCCGTTCTGGACGGTTGCGCTGGTGATCTTGTCCTGATCGCCGCAGCCGGGGCAGACGTAGCGCGATTCACTGAAGTTGTTGTACTTGCCCTTGATGTAGACGCCGGTCAGATTGAATTCGTTCTGCTCGTTCGGCTTCCATTGCAATGCACCCTGCAGGCCATCGCGCTGGCGGGTCTGCTGGAAAAAGGCGCTGTTGATACCTACCGGAATGCGGGCAGTGGCAACGTCGCCGCCGTCGCCCGAGATCGCGGCAGTCGGCGCAATGCCGGCGCCGGTGTTGTAACCGAAGAATTCGATACCAGCACGTGCAATATCCTGCTTGTCATGCGTGGCGGAGATCAACGCACCGAAGGTTTCGTCGTCGTTCTTCCAGCTCCACAGCGCCGAGCCGCGCGGATTGCCTTCTTCCGAACGGTCATTGTAGTTGTAGCCGACCGAGCCGCGGATGGTGTTCTTGGGCAGGTCCAGCGGCTTGCGGGTGTGCACGATCACGGTGCCGCCGATCGAGCCTTCGTCGATGCGCGCTTCCGGGGTCTTGTAGACCTCCATCAGGCCGATGATTTCCGGCGACAGCAGGGTGTAGTTGAAGGTACGGCCGCTGGTGTCGGTCGGGTTGCCGCCCCAATCGCCCGAGGCGATGGTCTGGCCGTTGAGCAGCACGCGGTTCAAGGCCGGGTCGGTGCCGTTGATGCTGACCTTTTCGCCTTCGCCGAACTGGCGGTCGACGCTGATGCCCGGCAGGTGCGACAGCGATTCGGCGGCATTGATGTCCGGGAACTTGCCGATGTCTTCGGCGCTGATCGCATCGACGATCGAGTTGGCCGAGCGCTTGACTGACTGGCTCTTCTCCAGCGATGCGCGATAACCGGTGACGGTGATGGTATCCAGCTCGGTGGTCGCCGACGGCGTGGCGGCAGGAGCCTGTTGTTCTTGTCCGGCAGCCATTGCAGAGCCGGAGCAGTACAGAGCGGCGGTAATACAGAGTGCTAACGTCGTGGTGCGGCTGTGCATGGCTAAACCTCGTTGGTTAGTGCTGTGAGCGCGCCGCCTCTGGAAGGCGTCACGCGCTCGGCGTGGCCGGCAAAACAACACGCCCTGACCGATCGCGGTGATCGCACTGGCACGCGTCGCTAGAGGCGGGCCCGGGTGATTCGCGTGGTAGAGGAGGTGTCCCCCGTGTGGTGAAGCGGTAGAGCGAATGCGACTTCAGTGAGTCGAACATCGGGTGATGTCCCGCTCACGAATCTGGAATGCACCGGCGAGGGAGTAGCCCGTTCCTGAGTACCGAACAGTCCATGGCCCCTCCTGCCAGAACCCCGATTTGGATCGAGTCTCGCGTAGCGTTGACAGCGTTGTCAACACATCGTCACAGATCTCTGAAGCGGCTGCGATTGCGCTGCAATGCAGCATTTGTTGGTGATGCCGCGCACTGCGCCGACGCGGCTGCGCAACGCATCAAGAGTGGCGCCGTGTCGCGATCAGCTGTTTCTATGGTGAATTACGCATATGCAGATGGCGGACCCTGATTTGTGCTGAAATCACTGTCATGGATGCGGATTTTTAGTGGATGATGAAATTGGCGGCATCCTGTTTAAATCGTGATCGCCACGGTTGCGTTACAAAGCGATTACTGACAACGTTGTCTACCCGTTACCGTTCGTCGGACAACGGGCATGACGCCAGCCCGCGGCCACTTATCAGGAGAATGCGTGAGCGCAAGCAGTCCAATGGAAGCGGTGGCCTTTCCGCGCCCCGACACCTTCGTTGCCGCAGACGTGGGGGGGACGCATGTGCGTCTGGCGCTGGTGTGCGAAAGCCCCGATCCACGCCAACCGGTCACGGTGCTGGACTACCGTAAGTACCGGTGCGCCGACTACCCGGGCCTGGCCGAGATCATGGCCGCGTTCTTTGCGGAGCTGGGCTGCGCACCGGTGCAGCGTGGCGTCATCGCCAGCGCCGGGTATGCGCTGGAAGACGGCAGCGTGATCACCGCAAACTTGCCGTGGGTGCTGGCGCCGGAGCAGATCCGCCGCCAGCTCGGCATGCAGGCATTGCATCTGGTCAACGATTTCGAGGCTGTGGCGCATGCGGCCAATTACATGGCCGGCAATCAGGTCCTGCAGTTGTCCGGCCCGCCGCAGGGCGCGCCGGGTCCGGCGCTGATACTGGGTCCCGGCACCGGCCTGGGCGCGGCGTTGTGGATTCCCAACGGTGCCAGCCCGGTGGTGTTGCCGACCGAGGCCGGCCACGCCGCGCTTGCCGCAGCCAGCGATCTGGAGGTGGCCTTGCTGCAGGAGCTACGCCGCACGCGCACGCACGTGGCCACCGAGCACCTGCTCTCCGGCCCGGGTCTGTTGAATCTCTACACCGCGCTGGCCGCGCTGCGTGGCGCGCCGGTGCTGCATGCCAGCCCGGCCGATGTCACTACTGCCGCACTGGCTGGGGATGACGGACTGGCGCGCGATGCGCTACAGGCGTTCTGCGGTTTCATGGGCAGCGTGGTCGGCGACATGATGCTGCTCTACGGCGTGCGCAGCGGCGTCTATCTGGCGGGTGGGTTCCTGCCGCAGATTGCCGCATTCGTGGCCGCAAGTGATTTCGTCGCACGTCTGCTCGACAAGGGCGCATTGCGTCCGGCGCTGGAACAGGTGCCGGTCAGTATCGTCGAGCACGGCCAGCTCGGTGTGATCGGCGCGGCCAGCTGGTTCCTGCAGCACGGCCGCTGAGCGCGTGCGCATCGCCCGGTGCAGCTGTCTGCACCCACCAATCAACTCCGCATCCCCGTAGGAGCGCACCAGGGCGCGACGAGGCATTACCGATAATGCCCAATCGCGCCCAGGTGCGCTCCTACGAGCCAGCGTGGGTGTCAGGCCGGGATGCAGTGGACGGTGCAGTCAATGCAACACGCAACGGCCGCATTTCCCCGTAGGAGCGCACCCGGGCGCGACGAAGCGTTACCGATAAACGCCCGGTCGCGCCCAGGTGCGCTCCTACGACGACATGGCGCTATAGATCCCCGAGCCGCGACTGCAGCGCCGCAATCGCGGCCAGCCCCGCGGTTTCGGTGCGCAAAATGCGCGGCCCCAATTGCAGGCCGCTGAAGCCGGCCTCGGCGAGGGTGGCGCGATCGCGTGGCGACCAGCCGCCTTCCGGGCCGATCGCCACGACCACATGCGGTTGTGCGCCCAGCGTCAGGCTGCCCAGGCGATGCTCGCCGTACGGGTCCAGCGTCAGCCGTAGCGCCTGCCGGTCGCTGGCCTGCGCTGCGTCCTGCAGGCCGTGCGGCGCAGCGACCGTGGGAATGCGCGCACGCCCGGACTGCTCGCAGGCCGACACCACCACGCTGCGCCAATGCGCCAGGCGTTTTTCCAGGCGCGCCGGATCCAGCTTGACCTCGGTGCGCTCGGCGTTGACCGGCACGACCGCCGTCACCCCCAGCTCGGTGGCCTTCTGCAGGATCAGATCCATCTTCTCGCCGCGCGCGATGCCCTGGATCAGGGTGATCGACAACGGCGACTCGTTGCGCAGCGGCTCGGCACGTTCCACCAGTGCGCGCGCCTCGCGTTTGCCGGCCAGGGTGATGCGCGCGTGGTAGTCGCTGCCGTCGCCGTTGAACAGCACGCAGGCATCGCCCTCGCGCAGTCGCAGCACACGCAGCAGGTGATTGGCCGACTCTTCCGGCAGCGTCACCTCCTGGTCGCAGTGCAGCGGCAGTGCGACATGGGAGCGGGTCAGGCGCATGCAACGGCCTCCTCGATGGCGTGGCGGGTGGTCGCAGCCAGCAGCGCAAGTTGCGCGTCGTCCACGCAGTACGGCGGCATCCAGTACAGCACGTCGCCGAGCGGGCGCAGCACCACGCCCTTGTCGAGTGCGGCGCGATAGGCCTTCAGACCCACCCTCGCCGCAGACGGAAATGGCGTGCGCTTGTCGCCGCCCTGCGTGAGTTCGAACGCCACGATCATGCCGGCCTGGCGCACGTCGGCCACCGCGCGGTGTTCGCCGATCTGCGCAGCCAGCGTGGTCATGTGCGTGGCGGTACGCTGGTTGCGCGCAATGACATCGTCGTCTGCAAAGATCTGCAGGGTTGCCAGCGCGGCGGCGCATGCCAGCGGATTGCCGGTGTAGCTATGCGAATGCAGGAACGCGCGTTCGCGCGAGTCGTCCAGGAACGCGTCGTACAACTGCTGCGTGGCCAGCACCGCCGACAGCGGCAGGAATCCGCCGGTCAGCCCCTTGGACAGGCACAACAGGTCGGGCATGATCCCGGCCTGTTCGCAGGCGAACAGGCTGCCGGTGCGACCGAAGCCGGTGGCGATCTCGTCGGCGATCAGGAACGCGCCATGCGCGTCGCACAGTTCGCGTGCGCGGCGCAGATAGGCCGGGTGATACATGCGCATGCCGCCTGCGCACTGCACGCGCGGCTCCAGGATCAGCGCGCAGATTTCGCCGGGCGATTGTTCGAACACCGCCTGCAGCGCATCGGCCGCCTGTAATGCGTAGTCTTCCGCGCTCTGTCCGGGCTCGGCCAGGTAGGCATCGGGCGAGGGCGCAAAGATCGACTCCAGCAGCAACGGCGCATACACGCGCCGATACAGCGGGATGTCGCCGACCGACAGCGCGCCGATGGTCTCGCCGTGGTAGCCGTTTTCCAGCGCGACGAAACGCGTGCGGCGGTGCTCGCCGCGGTTATGGAAATAGTGGAAGGCCATCTTCAAGGCCACTTCCACGCCGGCCGAGCCATTGTCGGCATAGAACACCTTGGACAACGGCGCGCGGCCGGCCTGGCGCGGCGCGATTGCCAGCAGGCGCTCGGCCAGCTGCACGGCGGGCGCATGGGTGAAGCCGGCCAGCATCACCTGCTCCAGTTCGCCAGCCTGGCGCGCGATGGCCGCGCCGATGCGCGGTTCGCTATGGCCGAACAGGTTGGTCCACCAACTGCTGACCGCGTCCAGGTAGTGGCGACCGTCGTGGCCGATCAGCCACGCACCGTCGCCACGCGCGATCGGTACCAGCGGAAGTGTGTGCGGGTGCTCGCGCATCTGCGTGCAGGGGTGCCACAGCACCTCAAGATCGCGTTGCCGCCAATGTTCGTCAGCTTGAGAGGCTGCCGGGTCTGCTAGGATTTCGGGCTCATGAACATGTCGATGCATACGCCTATTCTATCGGTCGGCTCCGCCGCTGCGTGCTGCGCATGAGCCCGCGCCTGCCAACCATCCACAAGATCACCGATTTGGGTGACGGGCCGTTCCGCCGCCAGCAGCTGGATCTGGAATTTTCCAACGGCGAGCGTCGCCTTTACGAGCGCCAGCTCAGCCAGGGCCACGGCGCGGTGGTGGTGGTGCCGATGCTCGACGCGCAGACCGTGCTGCTGGTGCGCGAGTACGCCGCCGGCGTGCATCGCTACGAGCTGGGTCTGGTCAAGGGCCGCATCGATGCCGGCGAAACGCCGGAGCAGGCCGCCGACCGCGAGCTCAAGGAAGAAGCCGGTTACGGCGCGCGCCAGGTGCAGGTGCTGCGTGCGATGACGCTCGCTCCTACTTATATGAGTCACCAATCCTGGTTGGTGCTGGCACGCGACCTCTATCCCGAGCGCTTGGTGGGTGACGAGCCGGAAGAGATGGAGGTGGTGCCCTGGCCGATCGCCCGTCTGGACGAATTGATGCTGCGCGAAGATTTTTCCGAAGGCCGTTCGCTGGCCGCCTTGTTCATTGCGCGCGAGTGGCTGGAGCGCAACCCATGATCCGCATCCCGATGGAACTGCGCGAAACCGTGATCGCCATCGCCCGCGAGGCGGGGGCGGCGATCATGGATGTCTATGCGCAGGATTTTGCGGTCGAAATCAAGGACGACGCCAGCCCGCTGACCCAGGCCGACCTTGCCGCCAACCGTGTCATCGTCGAGGGCTTGCGCCGGGTCACCCCGGACGTGCCGGTGCTGTCGGAAGAATCCGCGCACGTGGCCTGGGAAGACCGTCAGTTCTGGACCAGCTACTGGCTGGTCGACCCGCTCGACGGCACCCGCGAATTCGTCAAGCGCAACGGCGAGTTCAGCGTCAACATCGCGCTGATCCATATGGGCGCACCGGTGCTCGGTGTGGTGCAGGCGCCGGTCGATGGCCGGGTCTGGTACGCCGCACGGGGCGAGAACGCCTACCGTCGCGATGGCGACCGCGACGAGATGCTGCACACGCGCACGCCGGCGGCCACGCCGCTGCGGGTCGCCGCCAGTCGCTCGCATCGCGACGCGCGCACCGCCGCCGCGCTGGAGCGCATGGGCGAGATCGATGTGGTTGCGCAAGGCTCGTCGTTGAAGTTCTGCCGCATCGCCGAAGGCGACCTGGACGTGTATCCGCGCTTCGGTCCCACCTCCGAGTGGGACACCGCAGCCGGCCAGTGCGTGCTGCACGCCGCCGGCGGTGTGCTGCTGGCCGGCGGCACCGGCAAACCGTTCCGTTACAACCGCCGCGACACCTTGCTCAATGGCGATTTCATCGCGCTGGGCGATCCCAATCTGCCGTGGCGCAGCTGGCTGGTGTGAGTACCGCCGACCGCCGCTTGCGCGCTCGCCGGTTGGATCCGGCGGCTGCGCGCACTCCCGATGCAGTCATGTCCAATGCGGTCCCTGCCCATCGCCTGCCGCCAGGTGACGCGGCACGTGCCTGCGGCATCGCCCGGGCACGCCACTCCACTGCACCACACCTGCCAGGAACACACCATGTCTCAGTCCCCGCCGACCGGCGACCTCCAGCGCCTGCTGCAGCTGATGGCGCGCCTGCGCGATCGTGAGCACGGCTGTCCGTGGGATGTGGAGCAGACCTTCGCCAGCATCGCGCCGTACACCATCGAAGAAGCCTACGAAGTCGCCGACGCCATCGATCGCAATGACCTGCCGGCTCTGCGCGACGAGCTGGGCGACCTTCTCCTGCAGGTGGTCTTCCACGCGCAGATGGCCGCCGAGCAGGGCGCGTTCGGATTCGCCGACGTGGTCGCCACGCTCAGCGACAAGCTGGTGCGTCGCCACCCGCACGTGTTTGCCGAGCAACGTGCCGAGGATGCGCAGGCGGTGAGCGCCAACTGGGAGCAGATCAAGCGCGACGAACGTCGCGCGGCCGGCCATCAGGATGACTCCGCACTTGCCGGCATCGCACGCGGCCTGCCGGAATGGCAGCGCTCCACCAAGCTGCAGGCGCGTGCGGCGCGGGTCGGCTTCGATTGGCCCGGCCCGGCGCCGGTGCTGGAAAAGTTGCAGGAAGAAATCGAGGAGCTGCGCGTGGAGTTCGCGCGTGGCCCGGTCGCCGACAACCAGGCGCGGCTGGAAGACGAACTCGGCGATGTGTTGTTCGTCTGCGCCAACCTGGCGCGCCACGCCAGGGTCGACGTGGGTGCGGCGCTGCGCCATGCCAATCTCAAGTTCGAGCGCCGCTTTCGCGCGATGGAGGCGCAGGCGCAGGCGGACGGCACCTCCCTGGACGCGCTGTCGCTGCAGCAGCAGGAGGCGCTGTGGCAGCAGGTCAAGCGCGGCGAATGCGGCGGTGATCCTGCTGCTCCCGATCAAGCTGCCGCGACGCCTGTCACTGACGCGCCCGCGGCCGGTGAGCAGGCGCGCGACATTCCGGAGCTGCAGCACGCTGACATTGGCAAGCCAGGCGTCGACAAGCCAGGCCGCGCATGAATGCTGCACCGACCACGCTGTTGCTGTTCGCGGCCACTGCCGTTGCCGAGCTGGTCGGTTGCTACCTGCCTTATCTGTGGCTGCGTAAGGGCGGCAGCATCTGGTTGCTGCTGCCGACGGCGCTGAGCCTGGCCGTCTTCGTCTGGTTGTTGAGCCTGCATCCCGATGCCAGCGGCCGCGTGTATGCCGCCTATGGGGGGGTCTATATCGCCAGTGCGCTGGTGTGGCTGTGGTGGGTGGACGGGGTGACGCCGACGCGTTGGGATCTGCTTGGCGCAGCGTGCTGCCTGCTCGGCATGGCGATCATCATGTTCTCGCCGCGCGGCGTCTGAGCGCGCCTTCGCAGCAACGTCGGCGTTTCGCAACGCGCGGCTGCCTGCTCCGTTGCGGCGAGATGCGCAACGCCGACACCTTGCAGGTGCAGGCGTCCGGTTGATCGGGCCAGGCACGCGCGTCGCGCCGAGGCAGCGATGCTGCAGTGCGGCGCGATATGGCGCGGCCAGGTCCGGCTGGCGCAGCGCGCTGCTGCGTGGCCTGCGCCGTTCCCCCAAGCGCGGCCGGGCGGCGATAATGGTCCTCTTTCCCTTGGACCGGCGCGCATGACCCAGAAGACCATCCTCAACGACACCCATCGTGCGCTCGGCGCCAAGATGGTCGACTTCGGCGGTTGGGACATGCCGATCCATTACGGCTCCCAGCTGGACGAGCACCACCAGGTGCGTCGCGACGCCGGCATGTTCGATGTCAGCCACATGACTGTGGTCGACCTGCACGGTCCGCGCGTGCGCGAGTTCCTGCGCTACCTGCTGGCCAACTCGGTGGACAAGCTCAAGGTCTCCGGCAAGGCGCTGTACACCTGCATGCTCAACCCGCAGGGCGGGGTGATCGACGATCTGATCGTCTACTTCCTGCGCGAGGACTTCTTCCGCCTGGTGGTCAACGCCGCCACCCGCAAAAAGGACCTGCAGTGGATCGGCGAACAGGCCGCAGCTTTCCAGGTGCGTGTGGAAGAGCGCAGCGACTTTGCGATGATCGCCGTGCAAGGCCCCAACGCGCGCGCCAAGGTGATCGAACTGGTGGATCCGGCCGATACCGCAGCGGCGAGCAAGCTCGGCCGTTTCGCTGCGCTGCAGACGCGTTTGCGCGATGGCGTGGAGCTGTTCCTTGCGCGCACCGGCTACACCGGCGAAGACGGTTTCGAAATCGTGTTGCCGCAGGAGGCAGCAGTGGCGTTCTGGAACGCGCTGCTCGCGCAGGGCGTCAAGCCGGCCGGCCTGGGCGCACGCGACACCTTGCGCCTGGAGGCCGGCATGAATCTCTACGGCCAGGACATGGACGACACGGTCAGTCCGTACGAGGCCGCGCTGGCCTGGACGATCGCCCTGGACGATGGCCGCGACTTCATCGGTCGCGCCGTGCTCGAGTCGCAAAAGGCGCAGGGCGCACCGCGTCAGCTGATCGGTGTGGTGATGGACGAGAAGGGCGTGCTGCGGCATGGCCAGACCGTGCTCAGCGCCAGCGGCGAAGGCGAGATCCTGTCCGGCACCTTCTCGCCCACGCTCGGCAAGGCGATCGCATTTGCGCGCGTGCCGGCCGGCAGCATCGACGCGTTGCGCGTGGACATCCGTGGCAAGCAGGTGCCGTTGCGCGCGGTGAAGTTTCCGTTCGTGCGCGACGGCCAGGCGCAGCCCGGCGTCCTTGGCGAATGAGTCAGACCTCTGCCGGGCGTGCAAACGTCCGGCAGCGTGCAACATCCATCGCCACCCACCGGCCGACACGCACGTGCACCTGTCTTGTCGTGCGGTCTAAACTAGCCACCTGTCCCCAACCCATCAGTTTCCCCGGAGCACACCCATGAGCGAGATCCCTGGCGACCTCAAGTTCCTCAAATCCCACGAGTGGGCCCGCGTCGAAAGCAGCGGCCGCGTGACCGTCGGCATCTCCGACCACGCGCAGGGCTTGCTGGGCGACTTGGTCTACGTCGAACTGCCCGGCGTCGGCGACACCGTGCAGGTCGGCAACGGCGCGGCGGTGGTGGAGTCGGTCAAGGCCGCCTCCGACGTCTACAGCCCGGTCAGCGGCACCGTCGTCGAGGTCAACAGCGCACTCAGCGACAAGCCGGAGACCATCAACGAAGACGCCTACGGCGAAGGCTGGATCTTCGTGGTCGAACTCGACGACAAGGAAGAGCTCAACGACCTGCTGTCGCCGGACGACTATGCAGAGCTGCTGGAAGACGAAGCGCACTGAGCGCGCCTCGCCCGTCGCACACCCGGATGGCCGCTCGTTGGAGCGGCCATTTTTTTGCCTGCGTGGCGGTGGCCGCGCGTCGATCCCGCCCGGCAATGGCGTGCGTGCTGCCGATCTGCGCGCGCCCGACCGGTGCCGGCTGTCGCTCGCAGTCCAAGCCTTTGCCGATGTTCGACGACCATGCACTCGCCAGCGGCATGCGCGCGCGACATCGTCGAACGCGACGCGACTGTCGCGGTGTCGGATTTCTGGCGTGAGCCGGTCGTGAGGAGATGGCGTGCAGCCGGTGAAAAATATTTGCAGCGTCGCCTGCATCCAACCTCGCACACGGTGCGCAACGCATGCCGTTGGCAGCGCATGCGGATGCACGCATGGGTCGAAAACCGCGCAATAAGTTTGCGCATTTTTGCTTGTGCGAGGCCTCAGGCAAGCTTGGTCGATAAAAAATTTTCAGCTGGCGGACAGGCGGCGCGCACTGCGGCGACCAGGCGTGCGCTGCTACGTCGGTGCAGTGGGCAACAGCGCGCATGTCTGCATCGCAAAAAAAAAACAGCACAAAAGAAGTGCTTTTTTGAAAACGTCGTTGCGCCGCTGCATGCCAAGGGCAGCGACGCGCGCCATCGCACGGCGTCTTTGGGCCGGCTCGACGGGACGCATCGCGACGAGGCGTTGAAAAAAAAATGCAAAAGAGTGTTGACAGTAAAAAAAAGCGTGATTAGGTTTCGCCCAGCAGACGTTGCTGCGAAAGAGAGTGAGCAGAATCGACATCAAGCCGACACGCTTGTTCCCGATGTCCACCGAAGCGCTATCCACGGTGGAGTTGGGTCCGCTTCTCTCCAAAAAAGCAGCAGTCGCTCCGATCACGCACCCGCGTCGCTGTTCGATGCGGGTGTTTCTGTATCCGTCCCGTCGCGCATTACCTGCGGACGGTTCCCGACGACGGCATGCCGTTGCGGGGTTGCTTCAACTGGGCGTTTCACCTCCATAGTTCACTGACGAGGAGCCAATTACATGGCCACTGCAAAAGCTGCGAAAAAGAAACCCACTGCCAAGAAGGCAGTGAAGAAGACTGCCGCCAAGAAGGCAGTCAAGAAGGTCGCCAAAAAGGCAACCGCCAAGAAGGCAGTGAAGAAGACTGCTGCCAAGAAGGCCGTCAAGAAGACTGCAAAGAAGGCAACCGCCAAGAAGGCAGTGAAGAAGACTGCAAAGAAGGCAACCAAGAAGACTGCCGCCAAGAAGGCAGTGAAGAAGACTGCAAAGAAGGCGACCAAGAAGACTGCCGCCAAGAAGGCCGTCAAGAAGACCGCCAAGAAGGCAGTAAAGAAGACCGCGAAGAAGGCAGTTGCCAAGAAGGCGACCAAGAAGTCCGCCACCAAGAAGACTGCCGCCAAGAAGCCTGCTGTGAAGAAGGTCGCCAAGAAGAAGCCGGCCGTTCGCAAGAAGAAGGCCGCTCCGGTCGCGCTGCCCGCAACCCCGGCGCCGCTGATCTGATCTGCACTACCCGATCGCCGTAAACATCGAGCTCTCTCCCCGACGCCCAGCGGGGAGGGAGCTTTTTTATTGGCGGGCCCAGGGCGTCGGTGATCGAGGAAGTCCCGGTCGCACGCAGGCAGCCGAAGCTATCGCCGCCGGATGCGTTGCACTGTGCGTGACGGGATGTCAGGCCGGGACGTTGTGGCTATCGCCGCACTATCGTCGCTTGCCACCCGCCACTCGTTTTCGCCGGTCCAACCCTGTTGGTGGGCTGGGCCGCTCCTCCGCCCGCCCAAACTGGCCATCCTTTGTCCCGATCGGTAGTGCCGCCATCGATTGGCGTAGCGGTGCAATGTGTTGGTCGTGCCAGGGAGGGAATGCATTGGGCCGCATCATGGGGCGGGCCACCCGTCCGCTGTTCGGTCAGGTCTTACGCACGCACTCTGCAAGCTGACTCAGACCTGCGCCTGCCATGATCGTCATCGCATGGCCATGGAGCGATGCCCGGCTTCCGGCCACCGATGTCGACACGCCCGACTCGATCCTATAGGCCAGAAACGACACAGGCGGCCGAAGCCGCCTGTGTGCGAGGTCGCCGCAACGCCAACTCAGCGCGGCGATGCCACCGACTTGCCCGACGAGGCACCCTTACCGGCAGGGTCGGGGCGCTCGGCCATCATGTTCTCGCTGCCGAAGTCGCCATCCACATCGATATCCAGCCAACGCTTGGCGGGCAGGCCCAGCGCACGATCCAGAATGGTGGGCAGCATGCCGGAGGGCAGGCCGCTCTCGCCGTTCCACATGATCGCGATGCCGAGGTCGCGCTCGGGCAGCAGCGCGACCAGGCCGCGATAACCCTGCACCGCGCCGGCATGGAAGACGACCTGATGGCCGGCGTAGTCGAACACGCGCCAGCCCAGCGCATAGCTGGCAGCGTCCACACGCTCGTGGCGCCAGCCCGAGCGCATCTCCCCAGGCGTGGAGATCAGCGGCGCGTGCAGCGTCGCCAGCAGCGGTGCAGGCAGCACGTCGGTGCGGTGGCCGGTGTGCGCGAGCAGCCACTGCGCCATGTCGCTGGCGCTGGCATTGACGCCAGCAGCGGGGGCCAGACGGTAGTAGGTCGGCTTGGGCGTCAGCGACACCCAGCCATTGCGGCTGCGCACGTGCGGGCGCGCCCAGCGCGGGCTGGCCTGGATACCGGCCAGACCCATGCTCGCATCGTTCATGCCCAGCGGCTTGAAGATGCGGCGCTCCACCGACTGCTCGTAGAAGCTGCCCGACGCAGCAAACACCACATCGCCGACCAGGCTGAAGGCGACGTTCTGGTACGCATAGCAATCGCCGGGCGCGCAGCGCAGTGGCGCGGCGGCGAGCTTGTGGCTGAGCGAGTAGTAGTCGACGTTGGATTCGATATCGTTGTCGTAGGCATTGCGGGTCAGCCCGACGCGGTGGCTGAGCACCTCGGCGACGGTGAGCTGCCGGGTGGCGACGTTATTGCTGAGCTGGAAGCCGGGCACGTAGTCCACCACCTTGCTGTCCCAACGCAACACGCCATCGTTGACCAACAACCCGGCCATGGTGCCGGCGAAAGCCTTGGACAGCGATGCCAGACGGAACACGGTATGCGCGTCGACCGGCTGCGGGTGATTGACGTCGGTGACGCCATAGCCGCGCGCGCTCAGGACCTTGCCGCCCTGCACGATCGCCATCGCCATGCCGGGCAGGCGATTGCCGTAGGTCAACTGGTTGGCCATCGATTCGAACGCGGCCACATCGAACCCGGCCGCCGGAGCAAGCACCTGGCTGGCTGGGAGCGACGCACGGTACTGCAGCGGAGCGGTGGGCGACTGCACGACCGTGGCCGGCTGCAGCGCATAAGCAGCCGGCGCAGGTGTCTGCGCGGTGGAAGAGAGGGCCAGAGGCAATAACGCCCCGAGCAGCCCGATGGCCAACGGTCGGAACCGTCGGCGCCTGCGCATTTGAGTCATGGTTGTCCCGCCTGTTCCACTGCCTCCGGCGATTCTAGCGCCGCGCTTCGCAATAGCACAAACTGCCGGAAGATGAATGGGCATCATATTGATCCTATTGATGATTTTAGGTTCATAAATCGACCTGCGCGGGGCCTTTACAGCGCCACCCGGAGCCTGTGCGGAGACAGCTGCAAGCAGCGTGCCGTAGCCGCACGCCATCGATATGGTGCGTGCCGCCCGCTGCTGCTGGTGATGCAGCGCGGCATCGGCTAACTTGCGCGCTTGTTTCGCGGGTGTTGCCGCTGCCATGTCCCTGCTGTCGCGCCCGTTGATGCGAGCGAGCCTTACCTGATGACCAGCCCCTCTCCGCCGCGCTCTGCGGCTGGCCGTCTGAGCGTGGCATTGCGCAGCTCGCCGCCGCTGGCGTGGTCGTTCCTGTATTTCTTCTGCTTGCTCAGCGGCTACTACGTGCTGCGCCCGGTGCGCGAGGCGATGAGTGCGTCGGCGGATGTGGAAGCGATCTTCCCCACCGGCATGATCGCCTTCTTTGCCACGCACGGCATACCGCTCAAGGACTTCACCCTGCAGGTGCTGTTTACCTGCACCTTCCTGATCATGGTGTTGCTGCAGCCGGTCTACGGCGCGCTGGTCAGCCGCTACCCGCGCCGGGTGTTCCTGCCGGCGGTGTATGGCTTCTTCATCGCGACCCTGTTGCTGTTCTACGTGTTGTTCGACAGCGGCGTGCCCGGGCGCGGCCTGGCGTTCTTCCTGTGGGTGACCGTCTTCAACCTGTTTGCGGTGGCGGTGTTCTGGAGCTTCATGGCCGACGTCTTCGGCAATGCCGAAGCGCGCAGCTACTACGGTTACATCGGTGCGGCCGGCACGCTGGGCGCGTTTCTCGGTCCGATCCTCACCCGCACGCTGGTCGAGCGCATCGGCATCGCGCATCTGATGCTGGTGTCGGCCGGGTTTCTGACCGTGTGCGTGGTGTGCGTGCTGCGTCTGCGCCTGTGGGCGGTTGCGCGCGAGCAGGAGCGACAGCTGGGCTCCGGCGAGGTGCCGATGGGCGGCGATGTGCTGGGCGGGCTCAAGCTGATCGTGCGCGAGCCGTTGCTGCGCTGGCTGGCCTTCATGGTGCTGTTCGGCGTGGGCGTCGGCACCTTGCTCTACAACGAGCAGGCAGCGCTGGTACGTCGTCTCTACACGGACGCAGCGGCGGCTACCGCCTATTACGCCAGCATCGACCTGGCGATCAACGCGCTGACCCTGGTGTTGCAGCTGCTGGTGACGCGCGCGCTGCTGTCGCGTTTCGGTATCGCACCGGCGCTGTTGATTCCGGGCGTGGCGATCACGCTGGGCTATGCGGTGCTGACGGCCTCGCCGCTGCCGATGATGCTTGCGATCGTGCAGGTGATCACCCGCTCCAGCGAGTTCGCACTGGCCAAGCCGGCGCGCGAGACCTTGTACACGCGGGTGGATCGGGAATGGCGTTACAAGGCCGGCGCGGCGATCGACACCGTGATCTACCGCGGTGGCGATCTCACCTTCGTCTGGGTGCACAAGCTGGTGTCGGCACTTGGCTCCAGCGCGGTGTTCAGCGTCGGTCTGCTGGTGGCATCGGGCATGACCCTGGGCGCGTTCGGCCTGCTGCGCGAGGCGCGCAAACTGCCCGCAGAGCGCGATGCGGAGACTGGCAATCAGGTCTCCGAATAGGAGCGATAAACAAGTGGCCTGGCTGCAGGATCCTTGCCTGCCCACCCTCGCAGGACACGCCGCAAGTACGTCCGTGTAGGCTCTTACGCGGCATCCATGCCGCGTAAGGTCCCGCAACGGTGGGCGGGCAAGGACCTGTCGAGCTAGTCGGTGTGCATGGTTCAACAAAACAGCCGCAGCCGGTGCGTTGTGCTCGCCGCGCGCCTTCTAAGCTGTGAGCTTGCTGCGGGGCCCTTGCCCGCCCACCATCGCAGGACACGCCGCCGATGTTCGCAATCGCGACGCTCCGATCGTGCCTGCAGGTCCTGCACATCTCCCATGTCTCGCCGGCGCGTCGGGTTCCATCGTCTGCTCTGAACAGCAGGGCAGCAATCACCGCTATGCTGGCCGCCACATTCATCACGCCGATCTGCCATGTCCCTGTTCGCCATCTTTGCCGGCCTGTGCGTCGCTCTGTTGCACGTCTACATCCTGGTCTTGGAGATGGTGCTA
Organism: Xanthomonas arboricola pv. juglandis; assembly: GCF_001013475.1. Classification (GTDB taxonomy): domain Bacteria; phylum Pseudomonadota; class Gammaproteobacteria; order Xanthomonadales; family Xanthomonadaceae; genus Xanthomonas; species Xanthomonas arboricola. The sequence goes on from NZ_JZEF01000003.1 coordinate 636,246, forward strand.
TGGACGCGGCCGCTGGGCCTGAAGACCTTCCGCAATACCCTCGAGAAGGCGCATGCCACGCGCGTGCTGGCGGCCAATCAGGGCCTGTACAACGGCTTCCTGGCGGCAGGCCTGCTCTGGGGCGCGCTGCAGGCACGCGCGGATGTGCTGAGCTTTTTTCTGGGCTGTGTCGTCGTGGCAGGTTGCTACGGCGCCTACAGCGTCAACCGCCGCATTTTTTTCGTGCAGGCCTTGCCCGCGTTGATTGCCCTGGCGTTGCTGTGGTTGCCACGCTGAGGCGGTGTGCTTGCTGTCTGTAGGAGCGGGCCTGCCCGCGATGAAGCGTTACCGGTGGAGCCTCATCGCGGGCAAGCCCGCTCCTACCAAGCGGCTCGCTGGAATTGCAATTGTCGCGAACTCGTCGAAGGTGACGGCGGCAGGCAATGCAACTGCGAGATGGTCGGTTTCCACAGTAGCCAATCTCCACAAACGACAACGGCGGGCCGAAGCCCGCCGTTGTCTGCTGTCACCTCGGCCTGAGCCTTACGCCGCTTCGCGCGGTTGCTGGGCCTGCGGCCTGTCGTAGTAGCTGGCTGCGCGCAGCTCGTGCGGATCGAAGTCGTCGACGGCGATGGTGTCCATCATGATCTCGCGCAACTCTTCCAACTGCCTGCGCTCGTCGATGGTGATTACGCCCTCTGCCACGGCTTCGTCCAGCTGGGCGGTGAAGTCCAGCGCTTCGATGCCCTTGGTCTTGAGCGCCTTGAGGAACTTGCGCTCCACCGGCTCGGCCAGCACGGCCTTGGCCAGATAGCTGGCGATACGTCCGCCCGGATTGTTGGCGCACGGGGTCAGGAACACGCCCTGGCCCAGACGGTCGCGCGCTTCGTTCGGCGTCATCAGGATCGATGCCACGCGATGTCCCAGGCGGTCGCCAGGTGCCTCGGCACGACGGCCCAGCGGGAAGATCAGCACCCACATCAACCAGCCCACCGGACGGATCGGGAAGTTGCGCAGCGCTGCGGACAGCGCGGTTTCGATCTTGTGCACGCTGTCATGGAACGCCCAGGCCAACAGCGGCTGATCGGTCGCCGGCGCGCCTTCGTCGTGATAGCGCTTGAGCATCGCGCTGGTCAGGTAGATGTGGCTCAGCACGTCGCCCAGACGGCCGGACAGCGATTCCTTGAACTTGAGCTTGCCGCCGAGCATCAGCATCGACACGTCGGCCATCAGCGCCAGGTTGGCGGAATAACGATCCAGCTTGCGGAAGAAACGCCGCGTATACGCATCGCCCGGCGCTGCACCGATGCGCGCACCGGTCAGCCCGAACCAGAACGAACGCACCGCGTTGGAGATGCCGAAGCGGATATGCCCGAACAGGCTCTGGTCGAACTCTTCCAGACCACGACGCGTATCCGGATCCTGCGCCGCCTGCATTTCCTTCATCACCCACGGATGGCACAGGATCGCGCCCTGCCCGAAGATCAGCAGGCTGCGGGTCATGATGTTGGCGCCTTCCACGGTCACGCCGATCGGCGCAGCCTGCCAGGCACGGCCGGCAAAGTTGCGCGGCCCCAGGATGATGCCCTTGCCACCGATCACATCCATCATGTCGCTGACCACTTCGCGGCCCATGGTGGTGCAGTGATACTTGGCGATCGCCGACGGCACCGACGGCACATCGCCACGGTCCACCGCCGCAGCGGTGGCCTGCGACAACGCACTGATCGCATACGCCTTGCCGCCGATCCGCGCGAGCGCTTCTTCCACGCCCTCGAAGCGGCCGATCGACAGGCCGAACTGCTTGCGAATACGCGCATATGCGCCGGTGACCACGGCGGCGTACTTGCCGCCGCCGCTGGCCGTGGAGGGCAGGGTGATCGAGCGGCCCACCGCCAGGCACTCGTTGAGCATGTTCCAGCCCTTGCCGACCATCTCCACGCCACCGATCAGCTGGCTCAGCGGGATGAACACTTCCTCGCCATGAATCGGGCCATTCTGGAATGGCGAATTGAGCGGGAAATGGCGACGGCCGATTTCCACGCCCGGGGTCTCGCGCGGCAACAGCGCCAGGGTGATGCCGATGTCCTTCTTGTCGCCGATCAGCCCATCCGGATCGTAGGCGCGGAACGCCAGGCCGATCAGCGAGGCCACCGGTGCCAAGGTGATGTAGCGCTTGTCGAAGGTGAGCTTGACGCCGAGCACGTTGGCGCCATTCCACTCGCCCTTGCAGACGATGCCGTAGTCGGGGATCGAGGTGGCATCGGAGCCAGCAAACGGGCCGGTCAGACCGAAACATGGCACCTCGGCGCCGACCGCCAAGCGCGGCAGGTAATAGTCTTTCTGTTCCGGCGTACCGTAATGCAGCAGCAGCTCGCCCGGCCCGAGCGAGTTGGGCACGCCGACGGTGGAGCTGACCACGCTGGAGATCGAGGACAGCTTCTGGATCACCTTGTGATGCGCCAGCGCGCTGAAGCCCAGGCCGCCGTACTGCTTGGGAATGATCATGCCGAAGAACTTGTTCTTCTTGATGTATTCCCACAGCTCCGGCGGCAGGTCGGCGTGGACATGGGTGATCTCCCAGTCGTTGACCATCCTGCACAGCTCTTCGACCGGGCCGTCCAGGAAGGCCTGTTCTTCGGCACTCAGTTGCGGCTTGGGATAGTTGAGCAGCTTCTGCCAATCCGGGTCGCCGGTGAACAGTTCGCCTTCAAAGCCCACCGAGCCGGTTTCCAGCGCGATGCGTTCGGTCTGCGACAGCGGCGGCAGCACCTTGCGGAAAAAGCCCATCAGCGGCGTGGTCAGCAACGGCTTGCGCAGGAACGGCAACAGCACCGGCGCGGAAACCAGCACCACCAGCACGGCAGCGACGATGGTTGCGGTGAGATTGGCACCCAGCAACCAGCAGGCCACCAGCACACAGGCGCTCAGCGCGACCCAGGTGGCAAGGCGCATGCGGTGATAGGCAGCGATGCCCGCCGCCAGGATGACGAGGAGGAACGGTGCAACGATGCTCATGGTCTTGCTCCAGTGACATGCTCGGTAATGTTGGACGCTGCGATGGTGCCAACCGGGGGCAGTGCGTCCAGATAATGCAACACGGTTGCGGTAAACGTGGTGTTGTCGTCGCCGGCCAGCATGTGCGTGGCATCGGGCAGATGCACATGCTGCGCATGCGGGGCGATCGACAGGAATTCGTTGATATTGTCCGGCGTGACCAGATCGCTACGCCCGCCGCTGATCAGCAACATCGGGCAACGTACCCGCGCGGCGGCGTCCAGCAAGGTCTGCTGCTGTGCGTGCGGATCCTGTCCTGCCAGTTCATCGACCAGCCGCGGATCCCAGTGCCAGCGCCCGTCTGCGCGCTGCCTCAGCAAGGCCTGCAACTGCTCGGCCGTCTTGCGCGGGCGCTGCGGCAAATAGGCGGCAATCGCATCGGCGGCGGCATCCAGCGATGCGAAGCCATCCGGATGCGCGGTCATGAAACGCAGAATGCGCTCCACACCCGCGGTATCCCAGCGCGGCGTGATGTCGACCAGCACGATCGCGCGAAACAAGCCTGGCCAGCGCGCCTCGGCAAGCAGGCCGAACAAGCCGCCCATCGATGCGGCAACCAGCACCGGCGGCTCGGCCTGCTCGCCTGCCAGCACGATCAGGTCATCGGTGAACTGCGTGGCCGAGTAGGGCAGGTCTGCGTCGTTGAAACCGGAATCGCCATGACCGCGGGCATCGTAGGCCAGCGTCCGGTAGCCGGCGTCGGCCAGTCGTGCCGCAGTGCTTTCCCATGCATGTCGGGTTTGTCCAAACCCGTGCGCCAGCAGCACCGTCGGCGCGTGGTCCGTGCCCCGCACCGACACCGCAAGCGATGTCTCGCCAGCGTCGATGCGCGTGGTGGACGCACGATGGGCGAGGCTAGGAGAAGAGGTGACCATACCTCATAGTATGGACCTGCCTGGGTCGCTGTCAATACTCCTTGGTATGGACGGTTAAGCCATTGAATCGTGGCAGTTGTGTGTCCTTTTTGTGATGCATACTGCAACTGACTCAAGCGTATGGTTAAATCGCGGCAATGAATGACATCACCGACCCAAGCCTCACCACGCCCCGCGCCACGTCCGGTCGCGGCAACCGCCTCAGCGCGGACGATTGGGCGCAGGCCGCACTGGACCTGATCGCAGAACAAGGGGTGGGCGCCGTTGCGGTGGAGCCACTGGCACGCCGTCTCGGCGTGACCAAGGGCAGCTTCTACTGGCATTTCCCCTCGCGCGATGCCTTGCTGCAGGCAGCCCTGGAACGCTGGGAAATCTTTGAACAGAAGGAAGTATTCGGCAGCCTGGAAGACGTCCCGGACCCCAGCGCACGCCTGCGCGCGCTGTTCCAACTGGTCGCCCACGAAGTCAAACCGCACGTCATCTACAGCGAACTGCTCAAGGCACTCGACCACCCGGCCGTGCGCCCGGTCATCGACCGCGTCTCGCAGCGCCGTCTCGACTACCTGATCGCCTCGTTCCGTCAGGCCGGCCTGAGCCGCACCGACGCCCAACACCGCGCCCGCCTGGCCTACGCCGCCTACGTTGGCTTCCTGCAGCTCTCGCTGCAACTGCAGCAACCCAAGCAAGCCCGCGAAGACTTCGAAGCTTACGTCGAGCATGTGATTCAGACGTTGATTCCGGGATAGGCTTCAGTCGTCCGGCATAAGCTGATGTTCGATCGTTGAGAAAAAAAAACCGCGACTCTTCCGAGTCGCGGTTTTTAATTTTACGTATTACTTAAGCGGACGAATATCAGAACTTCTGGGTGTAACGCATGTAGTAGAAGCGACCCGGGATTTCGTACTGCGGGTCAAAGCTATTGGCAAACGCCGTGGCAGCCTGCGGCGGATCGCGGTCAAAGGCATTATTCACGCCGACGGTCACCCGGGCGTTCCACGGGGCCTTCCAGTACGCGGCCAGATCGGTGTAGGTCACGCTGGGAACATGATTGCGCGGCGCCGCACCTGCAGCGGTCACACGATCCGGATCCGAGCACAGCAGTGCCACGTTTGCAGGAGTCGCCACGTTGGCGCCGGTGCAGTTTTCGACCTGCGAGCTGTAGTAGCGCATGGATGCCGAGCCGCCGACATCGCCCAATTCCCAATTGAGCATCAGGTTGGAGCGGATGCGCCAGTTGTTGTCCTGTGCCGAGCCGCCACGATACAAACCAACGCGGTTTTCGGGATCCTGCAGCGGCTTCTCGACCACGAACTTGCTCATATAGGTCGAGTCCCACACCAGGCTGAAGCTGCCCCATGCGGTGTCCGGCAAACGATAGCCTACGGTCAAGTCGTAACCTTCAGCCTCGATTTTCGCAATGTTGTTCGGCACTGCTAGCAGATTCGACACTTCGCCAGTAGGTTCGCGCTGAATCAGCGAGCAAGCATTGGCGATGCCTGCCAGATAGCAGCTGTCCAGGGTTTCCTGCACGGTCTGCGTGTCGATCGCATCTTCGATCTCGATGTTCCACCAGTCCAGCGAGATATCCAGGCCAGTGACCCAGCTCGGGCTGAACACAAAGCCCAAGGTCTTGGACGTCGACGTTTCCGGCTGCAGGTTGGGGTTGCCGCCAGTAGCGGTACGCACCTGCGGGTTGGCCTGAGCGTAAGCTGGCACTGCGCCGCACGAACCCGGACGCGTTCCGTTGACGGAACCATCGCTGAAGGAGCCTGCGCAAGGATCACGCACGTCTTCGAAGGTATCGCTTACGCCCTGGAACAGCTCGTTGATCGATGGTGCGCGGAAGCCTTGCGACCAGTTACCACGGATCATCAAGTCGGTGATCGGCTTCCAGCGGAAACCAAACTTGCTGTTGGTGGTGTCGCCGAAGTTGCTGTAGTCCGAATAACGCGTGGCCAGACTGAAGTCCAGCAACTGTGCGCCCGGCAGGTCAGCCAGCAGCGGCACGGCGAGTTCGAGGTAGGCTTCGTCCAGCTTGTAGCCGCCATTGGTCGCGGTACGTGCGTTGCCGGTGGTGTCACCGGAGTTGATCAGCGCGTCCGGATCGTCAAAGCCCGACTCTTCACGGTGTTCAGCACCAAAGGAGAATGCAAATGCACCTCCCTGCAGGTCGAACAGCTCGCCGCCGATGTTGCCGAAATAGGTCTTCTGCTCGTACCCATAGAGGTCATGTGCATTGAAGCCAGCGTAACCCAGCATTTCCGGAGTCAACGAGCCCGGGCCGCTCAACATGTTCATCGGCACGCAGCCGTCGATCGTGCTGGCAGCGGTACCGCAGCGTGCTACACCGCCAGCGTCGACAAACGACGGGCCAAGCGCGTTACGCAGTGCAGAAATATTGAACAGGCCGGTGGTGCGATCGGTCTGGTCATTCTTGCCGTAGAACATCCCGGCTTCCCAGCTGAAGAAACGCTGGCCAACTTCGAAATCGCCCTCGAATGCGCCGCTAAACCCGAACGTCTTGACGTTCTGGGTGAAGATGCGACCGCCGGTCTCTTCGGCGCGGTACTGGATGTAGTCGATATCGCGGCCGGTGTTGTTGTAGATGTTGTTTGCCGAAATAACGATATCTGCGCCGTTGGTGCCGGGCGCGGAGCGACCAAGAACGACCGGCATCGGTGCCAGGATCTGGCTCGACTCGCGCTCGTTGTAGGTCACCGTGGTCTTGAAGCGCACATTGTCCGTGATCGACAGGCCAGCGTCGGCGAATACCGACTTGCGCTCCTGCGGGGTCACCAGATAGTTAGCCGGAGCAAAGTTGTAGCTGTCGGCTGCAGTGTAGTTGCGCGAGGTCGTACCACCGTTATTGGTGATGGAGAACCCAGGCGTTCCGTTGAAGCGCGTTGCGCCAAAGGTGGGTGTGCCAGTGGCGCTGGTGCCGGTCGGCCCGAAGATGCCGAAGCGACCGCCAGGAATCGTGGTGCTGTTGCCGGTGCCGGCAACGGCGCCGAACACCGGGACCGACGAGATTTCGCGATCACCTGCCCAGACTGGCTCTTCTTTGACGTAGCCAACGCCCAACGTGGCGTGCCAACGATCGCCAGTGGAGCCGATGGTGAAGTCGTAGGACTCACGGCTGCCGTCGCCCTTGTCGTACTGACCGAAATAAGCATTCGCTTCGGCGCCATCGAAATTCTGGCGCAGAATGATGTTGACCACGCCGGAGATAGCGTCGGAGCCGTAAATCGTGGAGGCGCCGTCCTTCAGGACTTCGATGCGCTCGACGGCAGCAGTCGGAATCGTGTTGAGGTCGACTGCGCCGCCCAGGCCGGTGCCGCCGACCCAACGACGACCGTTAACCAGCACCAGGGTGCGGTTGGAACCGAGGTTACGGAGGTTGACGCGGGTTTCGCCGTTGCCGCCATTGTTGACGTTGCTGTTAAGCGCCGAACCACCCGAGCTGATGTTCTGGATCACGTCGCCGATCGAGGTCAGACCCTGCGATTCGATCTGCTGGCGGCTCATGGTGAAGACTGGCTGCGACGTTTCAACGTCGGCGCGCTTGATGCGCGAGCCGGTCACTTCGATCTTGTCGAGGTTGGTGGTGCCGGCTTCCTGCGCGACGGCGGTACCGGTACCGGCCACGCCCACGACAAGCGCGAGGACAACTGCATCGCGCAGCTTGTTGGACTTGCAATTCATTAGCTCTCTCTCCAAGTGATCTTGGGTACTGCCAAGGGTTGTTTGCCTGTCGGCGGTTCCGAAAAGAAGGGGATCCAAAACGTCAGGGTGAACCGATGGTATATGCGTTGTGAGAGAAATTAAAGTCCCGTTAACGAAAAAGAAGAAAGACGTGAAAGACGGCCTCGGGCGCGGGCCCGGAACGAAAAACGCCACCGGCTGCGAACCGGTGGCGTCCTATCAAATTATTACCGAATCAATGACTTAGAGGTCTTGCTCGTACCGAACGTAGGGAATCGTACCGTCGCTGTTGCTCTCGTTGCTCGGCGCAAATGGATTCTTGCCGCGGGAGATGACGTTCTCTGCGCCGACCGTCAGCTGGCCGCTCCAGGGGGTGCGCCAGGTCAGGCCCAGGCCCAGGCCTTCCCACTTTTCCGGCTGGCCGGGGACGTCGACGACGCGGCCGATGACGTTGGCGCTGAAGGCCCCATAGCCGCCGCCGACGCTCAAGGTCTTGCTGTCCCACTGGTCGGCGATCGCTGGCGAAACGTCGGCAAGCGGCACCAGGCGGGCGCGCGCATAGGTGCCACCGATCGAAACGAAGCCTTCGCGGCCGATGTTCTTCTGCCCGAACACGGTCAGGTCGTTCTGTTCGACGCGGGTCAGCGGTGCCTTGCCGGCGCCGATCAACCAGGCCGGCAGGGTGTCGCGGCCGGTGCCGGCAGTGACGCCAGCGCGGGCGCCAGCGCGGTTGAAGCCCAGGGTCGCCGAGACGCGGCGCGACGCAGCGGCGCTGTCTTCTTCGTCATCGCCGATGCCTGCGAGCAGGCAGTGGCTGGCGAGTCCGTTGATGTTGGTGCCGCGGCTGCTGTTGCAGATCAGGCCGAGCGAATCACCGGACGTCAGGCCGAAGGCTGCGTCCAGCGAGTTGCGACCGAAGTGCCAGCGTGCGCCGGCCTTCTGCTCGCCGGTGGGCTCCAGGTACAGAAAGGCTTCGACCTTGCCGCTGCCCTTGTTCCACACGGGCAGGATGGTGCTCTCACGCGACTGCTGGGACGCCGACTGCGCATGCACACCCGTGGCTGCCGCGAGGGCAACCAGCAAAGCGAGCGGGAGGCGAAGAAGGTGGCGCATACCAGAGTTCAGACCCAGGGGCAGTTGTTAAGTTCCCGAGAGCGGGCAATGAGAATGCTAGGGCGTTTATGATTATTTAACAAGTGGCCGCGTTCCCCAGAACGCGGCGTCAACGCTATCTATTGCAACCTTTCCGGCGCGTCCAGGGACGGCTGCGCGTCGCCAAAAAGTACGTCCAGCGCGGTCAACGGAAAGTGATACTCACGCCCGCAGAACTCGCAGCGGACCTCGACCTCGCCGGTTGCCTCGGCAGCGGCGCGTGCCTCTTCTTCGCCCAGGGACTGCAGCATCGAGGCGACCCGCTCGCGCGAGCAGGAGCAGCCGAAGCTGAGCGGCTTGCTGCCCAGCAATTGGGTGTCTTCCTCGTGGAACAACCGGTGCAGCAGGTCCTCGCTGGCGACCGAGAGCAATTCCGGTGCGCCCAGAGTGTCGAACAGCGCGCCGATGCGGGTCCAGCCATCGGTGTCGCCCTCGTCGCCGGGCAGCTTTTGCAGCAACAGGCCGGCGGCCTGGTCCGGGCCCGCGGCCAGCAGCAGGCGGGTCGGCAGCTGCTCGGACTGGTGGAAATAGGTCTCGAAGGCCTCGGCCAGATCCGGCGCCTGCATGCCGACCAGGCTCTGGTAGCGCTGCGGTTCGCGCGGGTCCAGGCCGGGGTTCTCGATGGTGATCGCCAGCAGCGCGGCCTCGCCCAGCTCGCGCAGGTCGGTGGGTGCGTCGGCGCCGTCGGCCAGCTGCACGATGCCACGCAAGGTGCCGGCCGCGGTGCATTCGGCAAACAGGGTGCGCAGCGTCTGGTTGCCGCGCAGCTGCACCGACAGACGCCCGTCGACCTTGGTGTGGCCGGTGAACAGGGCGGCGGCCACCGCTGCCTCGCCAAGCAACTGGCGCGCGGCGGGCGGGTAGTCGGCGGCTCCCTGGATGTCGTGCCAGGCCTGGGTCAGGCGGACATGGACGCCGCGCACGCCGGCAGCAGGCAGCAGGAAACGGGAAAGCTGATCGTGATCGGTCATGGGAACATCGGACGTAAGGGACGCCGGTTGCCGGATAATGCAACGAGCATCGGGATGAAAGGTCGTAGCGAACAATGGGGACGGATGCATTGGATGGCAAGCAGGTGGCGCCACCGCGGCGCTCGGGTCGCTGGCTGCGTTGGCTGTTGGCAGCGCCGCTGCTGTTTGCCGCCGCGAGCGTGCTGCAGGTGCTGGTGCTGCGGGTGGTCGATCCGCCGATCAGCAGCATGATGGTGGGGCGCTATCTGGAAGCCTGGGGCGAGGGCGACTGGGATTTTTCGCTGCACCAGCAATGGCGCGACTACGACAGCATCGCCGCCAGCCTGCCGATTTCGGTGGTGGCTGCGGAGGATCAGCAGTTTCCGGTGCATCACGGCTTCGACCTGCAGGCGATCGAAAACGCGCGCGATCACAATGCGCGCGGTGGACGCGTGCGCGGGGCCAGCACGATCAGTCAGCAGGTCGCCAAGAACGTGTTCCTGTGGCAGGGCCGCAGTTGGGTACGCAAGGGCCTGGAGGCCTGGTACACGGTGCTGATCGAGTTGCTGTGGCCGAAGCAGCGCATTCTGGAGATGTATCTCAACGTGGCCGAGTTCGGTGACGGGGTGTATGGCGCGCAGGCCGCTGCCCGGCAGTTCTGGGGCAAGGATGCGGCTGGGTTGTCACCGACCGAGTCGGCGCGCCTGGCGGCGGTGCTGCCCTCGCCACGCCGCTATGACGCGCGTCGTCCCGGCGCCTATGTGCAACGGCGAACGGCATGGATCCAGCGGCAGGCGCGCCAGCTGGGTGGCCCTGCGTATCTGCAGGCGCCGTGAGCGTGCAGACGTCCGGGCCCGCACAATTGCCGGTGGCAGCAGACCGCCTCACGGTGGTGATTGCAGCCTACAACGAAGAGACCAGCATTCCACTGCTGCACCCGCGCCTGTGCGCAGTGCTGGCGGGCCTGAGTGGCGTGCAGACGCATGTGCTGTATGTCGACGATGGCAGCAGCGATGGCACCTGGAGCGTGTTGCAGGCACTTGCCGATGCCGATGCGCAGGTGAGTGCGGTGCGGCTGTCGCGTAACTTCGGCAAGGAAGTGGCCATTTCTGCAGGCCTGAACCATGTGCTGCCCGGTGCGGTGGTGCTGCTCGATGCCGATGGACAGGACCCGCCGGAGTTGATCCCCGAGTTCGTCGCACTATGGCGTGCCGGTTACGACAACATCTTCGGCACGCGGATTTTCCGCGAGGGCGAGAGCTGGCTGAAGCGCAGTGCGGCGCATGCGTTCTATCGGGTGATCCGGCAGTTGTCGCGCACACCGATTCCGGCCGATACCGGGGATTTCAGGCTGTTGTCGCCGCGGGTGGTGGAAGCCTTGCAGCAGCTGCGCGAGCGCCACCGTTTCATGAAGGGGCTGTTCGGTTGGGTCGGGTTTCGCCAGGTGGCATTGCCATACCGGCGTGCGCCGCGGCTGTCGGGGCGCAGCAAGTTCACGGTGTGGCGGCTGTGGAACTTCGCGCTGGATGGCATCACCAGTTTTTCCACCGTGCCGCTGCGCGTGGCAACCTATCTGGGCTTGCTCACCGCGCTGGTGGCATTCCTGTTCGGTGGCTGGGTGGTGGTCAAGGCGGCGCTGATGGGTGACCCGGTGGCCGGCTGGCCGACCATGATGTCGGTGATCCTGTTCCTGGGCGGTATCCAGCTGATCGCCCTGGGTCTGATCGGCGAGTACCTGGGCCGCTTGTATGACGAGGCCAAGCAGCGTCCGCTGTATCTGGTCGATACCCACTGCGGCGCGGTGGGAGTAGTCTGCGACCACCAGACCAAGCGCGGAGCGGGCCATGCAGACCGTACGACAGCTGTTGGGGACCAAACAGGTTGAGGTGTTCGCGGTAGCGGCAGACGCTGCAGTGATCGAGGCGATCCGGCTGATGGCCGAGAAAGGCATCGGCGCGGTGTTGGTGATGGACGGGCCACGCCTGGTCGGCATCGTGTCCGAGCGCGATTACGCGCGCAAGGTGGTGCTGCGCGATCGCGCCTCATCGACCACCAGCGTTTCCGACATCATGAGTACCCAGGTGGTGACAGTGTCGCCGTCGGATACGGTGGAGCGCTGCATGCAGTTGATGACCGATGGACGCTTCCGGCATCTGCCGGTAGTCGACAACGGCCGCGTGCAGGGCGTGATTTCCATCGGCGATCTGGTCAAGGCGGTGATCGAGAACCAGCAGCGCGATATCGATCAGTTGCAGCGTTACATCGCCAGCTAGGCCGTGCCGGCTATGTTCCCTGCGTTTTGTCTTGAACGACGCGGCTGCTCGAAATAGCTTGAGGAGTGTGGCGAGCCGATAGATCAGCTTTTGGAGCGTTTGATCTGCGGCCTGGTCGCAAGGCCCTTGCCCGCCCACCATCGCAGGACACGCCGCAAGTACGTCCCTGTAGGCTCTTACGCGGCATCCATGCCGCGTAAGGTCCCGCGACGGGGAGCGGGCAAGGGTCAGTTGAGATGGTCGGTGTGCATCGCTCTCAATAAAACAGTCAGCAAACTCCCTGGTGCGGTGTTCTCGACGCTGTGAGTTTGCTGCAAGGCCCTTGCCCGCCCACCATCGCAGGACACGCCGCAAGTACGTCCTTGTAGGCTCTTACGCGGCATCCATGCCGCGTAAGGTCCCGCGACGGTGAGCGGGCAAGGACCAGTCGCGATGGCCGGTGTGCATGGTGCAAGCAGTGCATGCCTTGCGGTCTTCAGAGGACTGCGGTCTGATCAGCTCACTTCGATCCGGTCCATTACTGCAGGTTTCGGGATCACTGCACCAGTCAGAGAAAGTGCATGCGGTCATAACCTTGCCACCATCGCTACAGCGTTGGACAGGTCTGCTGGCCGCCCAAAGTCGTGTAGTGCACTTACTTTGCGAATTTGCCGCCGCAATCGCTGTCCTTGCCGGGGCCCGGTTCGAAGGTTGCTAGCAGGGCGGCGGGTGGAGCGATCATGCCCAGGCCGACCGCAAGCGCGCCGCGCAGACCCAATGCCTTGAAGTCGGGACGGAAGGTCGGGTCCTTGAAGCTGCCAGCGATTCTCAATGGCGAGCGCAGGCTCAGGATGCTGCGGTCTTTCGGGCGTGGGCGCAGCAGCAGATCCAGCGTTTCGTCTTTCAAGCTGATGTTGCCTTCGCCAATGATGATGGTGTCGGTGCTGTCGAAGGCCAGCGCACGCGATTGCATCAGGCCGTCTTGCACGCCGAAGTCGCCGAAGATGCAGCGCACCGGAATCTGGCGGTCCTTGGTGACCAGATACTTGAGCGACTCTGCGATATCCAGCCCGGCCAGTTCCATGATCAGATTGCCGACATGGCCGCGGCCCATGCCCACGCCGATCGTGCCGTCGGCGGTACCGAGCATCGCGCCGATCGAGTTGCCGCGTCCACGCAGATCGAATTCGCCACCGATGGCACCCGAGGCCTGCTTGGCGAGGGCGGTATCGGGGAAGAGCTGATCCAGCCGAATGCCGCGAAGACCTGCCTTGAGGTGCGTGGTGATCACCTCGTTGCGGGCATCCATGCGGATGGTGGAGCGGATATCGCCACCGGCAACGCCGAAGTTCAGCGGGTCCAGCTGCAGCAAGCCGTCCTTCAATGTCAGCGAGGCATCCATGTCGTCCAGCGGCCACGACGGCGCATTGATGCGCTGTGCGCGCCAGCGTACCTGCGCGTCCATCGCGCGTAGCTTCGACAAGTCGTAAGGAGTACTAGGCAGCACGCGCGCACTGGCTGCAAGTTGTGCCGCCTGTTTTTTCTGTTCGGCATTTGCCGACTCGTTCGCGCCGGTCTTCGGTGGTGCGCCGACGAACCCTGCCAGGTCGTCGAAGTCCAGGCGTTTGGACGCGAGATCGGCACGCAGGAACGGACGCTTGTTGCGCAGGTCCACTTCTGCAGTGCCCGACAGATCGCTGTCGCCGGCGGTACCGGTGAACTTTTCGTAGCGCCAGAGCTGGCCGTTGCGGCGCAGATGGCCGTCTAGCTTGTACGGCGGGGTCGACGGCATGGCCACGCCGGTCAGCGGATACAGGTCCTGCATGTCCTGGCCGCTGAGCGCCATCTGCAGATCGAAGACCTGGAACTGGAACGGGTTGGTCAAGGTGCCGCGCACGTGGGTGCGGGTGGCGCCGGCGCTGCCGCGCAGATCGATGCGGAACGGGTGCTCGCTCTGGCTCAGCTCCAGCGGCGAGGCGGTGTTGCCCTTGAGCGTAAAGGGATAGCCCTTCCAGCGGCCCTTGCCGTCGATGCCGATCGGTGCGGCACGCTGGTCGCTGCTCGGTGGTGCGAGGCTGTTGATTGCCACATCCACGTTAGAGCGATTGGCTGCATCGATGTATTGCAGGCGCCCGTTGTTCACCAGCAGGCGGCCAAGGCGCGGCATCGTGCCATCGCCACCGTCCTGATCGAATACCCAGTTGCCGGGGTGGGTGTCGTCGCCGGCTTCCAACAAGACGGTTGGGTGATCCAGACGAATTTCCGGCAGACGCACTTTGCCGCGCAACAGCGGCCACAACTCGACATCGATCTCGGCCGAATTGAGCTCGGCCATCGGCCCGCGCTTGGACCACGCTGCGTTGGCCAGACTCAGACGATTGCCGCGCACGGTGGTCGTGCGGCCCAGCTTCACGTCCAGATAGCCGAGATGGAATTCGCGACCGGTCTTGGCGCTGACTACCCGTTCGACCGGACCGCGCAGCCAGTTCCACTGGAACAGCAGCACGAAGATCACCATGGCGGCGGCGACGATGGCAAGCCCAACCAGCCAGCGTCGACGACGTGGCGTGGGGGAAGGTGGTGCAGCTGAGGTATCGGTCACGTTGTTCACGCGGGCCATGGTTGGCGATGCCTCGTGCACGGCGCGCGAACGCGCTGCAGATCGCGCCTCACATCACTTGCGCAATCACCGCAACGAAGTGGCAAGCGCTGCCCGCTAGCACGAACAGATGCCAGATCGCGTGGAAATAGCGCTGGGTGTCGCGTTGGTAGAAATACGTGCCCAAGGTATAGAAGAGTCCGCCAGCCAGCAACCAGCACAGAGACCATGTATCGACCGAGCGCAGCAACGGCTGGATCGCTACGACGATCAGCCAACCCATCGCCAAGTACAGCACCGTCGACAGCAGGCGGAAACGGCCGGTGAAAAACAGTTTGAAGACCACTCCAGCCGCGGCGATCGTCCAGATCGCGGCGAACAATCCCCAGCCCCAGGAGTCGCGCAGATTGATCAGCGTAAACGGGGTGTAGGTGCCGGCGATCAACAGATAGATCGCGCAGTGATCGAGCACCTGCAGGCGCGCCTTGGCGCCCGGATGCGGGATGGCATGAAACAGCGTGGAGGCGACGTACAGCAACACCAGGGTGGCGCTGAACACGATGGAGGTGGCCAGTTGCCAGCCGTCGCCATAGATGGCGGCCAGCGTGATCAGCACCGAGCCACCGGCCAATGCGGCAATGGCACCCAGGCCGTGGGTCACGGCGCTGGCTATCTCGTCGCGCAGGTCGGTCGAGGGGGAGGCGTCTGCGTTCATGCCAAAAAGGTACCGCAATTGCGAGCAATTCGCATCGCCAGCAAGTGCGGTCGCAGGCGTTGGTTCAAGCCGCGGTCAATCGATCGCCTTGGCATGCGCGTGTTCGCGCGTGGCAGAGAAGCGCACGTCTGGCGCGCGTTCCTGCGCCAGCTGCAGATTCACACGAGTGGGCGCGAGATACACCAGCTGGCCGGCCGCGTCGATGCCCAGGTTGCCGGCGTTTTTCTCGCGGAACTCCTCCAGTTTCTTGGCGTTGTCGCAATGTACCCAGCGTGCGGTGGTGACGCTGACCGGCTCGAAGATCGCGTCCACGCCGTATTCGTCCTTGAGCCGGTAGGCCACCACGTCGAACTGCAGCACGCCCACCGCGCCCAGGATCAGATCGTTACTCATCAACGGGCGGAAGAACTGCGTGGCGCCTTCTTCGGACAGCTGTGCGAGGCCCTTTTGCAGTTGCTTGAGCTTGAGCGGGTCGCGCAGGCGCGCACGCCGGAAAAGCTCCGGTGCGAAGTTGGGAATGCCGGTGAACGAGAGCGCTTCGCCCTCGGTGAAGGTGTCGCCGATGGAGATGGTGCCGTGGTTGTGGATACCGATCACGTCGCCCGGCCAGGCTTCGGCGGCGATCTCGCGGTCGGAGGCCATGAAGGTCAGCGCGTTGGCCAGCTTGACGTCCTTGCCGCTGCGCACGTGCAGTGCCTTCATGCCGGCGGTGAACTTGCCCGAGCACACGCGCATGAAGGCCACGCGGTCGCGATGCTGCGGGTCCATGTTGGCCTGGATCTTGAAGACGAAGCCGCTGAGCTTGGCTTCGGTCGCCTCGACCCGGCGGCCGGTGGTGTCGCGCGCCTGCGGCGGTGGTGCGTGCTCGATGAAGAAATCCAGCAGCGGTTGCACGCCGAAGTTGTTGACGCCTGAGCCGAAGAATACCGGGGTCTGCTGGCCGGCGCGATAGGCCTGCAGGTCGAACGGATTGCTGGCGCCCTGCACCAGTTCCAGTTCGTCGCGCAGCTCGGCCAGCATCTGCGCGCCGATCTTTTCGGCAAGGCCGGGCGCATCCAGAGACGGGAAGATGGTCGAATCCTGGCGGGTGAAGTTGCGGCCCTGTTCGTACAGGTGCACCTCGCCGGTGATCAGGTGCACCACGCCCTTCAGGCGCTGGCCCATGCCGATCGGCCAGGTGACTGGGGCGCACTGGATGCCGAGCACGGTTTCGACTTCATCCAGCAGATCGATCGGGTTCTTGCCCTCGCGATCGAGCTTGTTGATAAAAGTCATGATGGGGGTGTCGCGCAGGCGGCAGACTTCCATCAGCTTGATGGTGCGTTCTTCCACGCCCTTGGCGACGTCGATGACCATCAGCGCCGAGTCCACTGCGGTCAGCACCCGATAGGTGTCCTCGCCGAAGTCGGCGTGGCCGGGGGTGTCGAGCAGATTGACGATCTTGCCCTCGTACGGGAACTGCATCACCGAGGAGGTGACCGAGATGCCGCGCTCCTTTTCCAGCGCCATCCAGTCCGAGGTGGCGTGGCGGGCGGCCTTGCGGCCCTTCACCGAGCCGGCCATCTGGATCGCACCGCCGAACAGCAGCAGCTTTTCGGTCAGGGTGGTCTTGCCCGCATCGGGGTGGGAAATGATGGCGAAGGTGCGGCGGCGCGCGGCTTCGTTGGAGACGTCGGACATGGGCTGAGCGCGCCCGGTCGGACGCCTGCGGAAACTGAGGAAGCCGGAGATTATAGCGGCTTCGCCGCAGCCGGCCTCTGTAGCGCCGGTCAGGGGCTCTCCGGTCGGCAGGTTGGCGCTCCCGGGCGCCGCCACTCACGGTGCCGGCGAGGGGAACTGCAACTCGCCCTGCGGGCCCAGCATCCGGAACGGCAACGAGATCAGGCGCATGTCCGCATTGCGCTGGAGCGAAAAATGCAGGTGCGGGGCCGTGCTGAAGCCGGTACTGCCCGAGGCGCCCAGGCGTTCGCCGGTGCGCACCACCTGGCCTGGGCGTACTGCAACGCCATCGGGTGCCAGGTGGGCATAGATGGCCATGCTGCCGTCGGCGTGCAGCACCCGCACCAGGTTGCCGGCGCCGGCGGCCTGGTCATGCGGGCCGCCTTCGATGACATCGCGCCGCACCTCCATGACCGTGCCCGCGCGCGCTGCCAGCACCGGCGTGCCCTGCGGCAGCGCGAAGTCCACCGCGTACCAGTTGGGCGCATCGGCATGACTGAAGGCCCCACCAAAGCCCTGGTCCACTTGGATCGGCGCATCGCGAAACGGGAGCTGGTAACGCACTTGCTGCTGCAGGCGGGCCTGCGGATCGCCCGGCACCACGTCGAGCTTGAGTCCAAGCCCACCCAGGCTGCGCTGGTTGCTGGCCGGATACAGCCGGACGAGCAGGCGGCGCTCGTGCGCAGCCAGCTGCACCGTCAGCGGCAACTGCGGCACGGCGCGGTAATCCTCGCTGGGCGGTGCGCTCAGCTGCACCTGCGCGGGCCCGGCCAGCGGGTTGCTGACCCAGGCCAGGTAGGCCGGTGCCTGCCACTCCAACTGCAGCGACGGGCCGGTGCCGGAAGATGCGGGCGCCGTCTGTGCCGCTGCGATTGTTGGCGAGCTCGCAGTCGTGTTTGCGGCACCGGGCCAATGCCAGCGTTGCTGCGCGTTGGCGGGTGCGGCATACACCAGAATCGCGAGCAAGAAAGGCCCGACGAGGGCGGGCAAGGCGCTGCGGGACACGTGGTGGGGCACGCGATCGGCTCGAACGAAGGGGCCTCAAGTATGCGGTCCATCACAGGCCGCAGTGGTATCGGATGAAAATATATCTTTCCATCCGCATGAAGAGATTGACATCGCAAAAAAGCGGTGGCATCTTAGCCTCACCATCGAGACCGGCGGAGGGACAGGCCCTTTGATGCCGGGGCAGCCAGCGGAGCGCGCAAGCGCCCGCGTTTGGTGCCAAATCCTGCGGGGATCTCCGCGTCCGCCGAAAGATGGTTCGAATCGTGCCTTGCGCACGTCGAACGCGAGCTCCCGCGAAGCTCGATGGCCGATCCACCCCGGATATCGCCATGAGCCTCGTGAATACAGCATCGCCGACACCGACCGAATACGCCGATACACCCGCCGCCACCGATGACGGCTCGATTGCCGTGCGCGGCGAGCTTGTCATTGCCTTGCCGATGCGCCATGCCGGCATGCGCGAGCTGCGGCTGCGCTATGAACTGATCGGCGCCGCCAATGCGCCGGTGGTATTCGTGGCCGGCGGAATTTCCGCGCACCGCCATCTGGCCGCCAGCGACCTGTTCCCCGAGAAGGGCTGGGTGGATGGCCTGGTGGGTGCCGGCCGCGCGCTGGATCCGGCATCGCGCCGCCTGCTGGCGTTCGATTTTCTCGGTGCCGATGGCACGCTGGATGCGCCGATCGATACCGCCGACCAGGCCGATGCGATCGCCGCATTGCTGGATGCGCTGGGTATCGTGCGTTTGCATGGCTTTGTCGGCTACTCGTACGGTGCGTTGGTCGGCTTGCAGTTCGCGACCCGCCATGCCGCCCGTGTCGGTACCTTGGTTGCGGTCAGTGGCGCGCATCGCGCCCATCCGTATGCCGCCGCCTGGCGTGCACTGCAGCGCCGCGCGGTGGCGCTGGGCCAGCTGCAATGCGCCGAAAACCATGGGCTGGCGCTGGCACGGCAGTTCGCCATGCTCAGCTACCGCACCCCGGAAGAATTCAGCGAGCGCTTCGACGCGCCGCCGGAAGTGATCAATGGCCGCGTGCGCGTGGCCGCCGAAGACTACCTGGATGCCGCCGGCGCGCAGTACGTCGCGCGCACGCCGGTGACCGCCTACCTGCGGCTGTCCGAATCCATCGACCTGCATCGCATCGACCCGGCGCAGGTGCGCGTGCCCACCGTCGTCGTTGCGGTGGAGGGCGACCGCCTGGTGCCGCTGGCCGACCTGGTCAGCCTGGTCGAAGGGTTGGGGCCGCGCGGCAGTCTGCGCGTGCTGCGCTCGCCGTATGGCCATGACGCCTTCCTGAAAGAAATCGATCGCATCGACGCGATCCTCGCCACTGCCCTTCGCATCACCGGAGAAACCGCATGAGCTTTCGTGACCCCGCCGACGCCCCCTGTACCGCTGCCACCGCCGCCGTCCGCGCCGGTATCGATCGCGACACTGCCTATGGTGCGGTGACGCCGCCGATCGTGCTGTCGTCCAACTTCTCCTTCGATGGTTTCGGCAACAAGCGCCAGTACGACTACACGCGCAGCGGCAACCCGACCCGCGATCTGCTCGGCGAAGCGCTGGCCGAGCTGGAAGGTGGTGCGGGCGGGGTGATCACCTCCACCGGCATGGGCGCGATCAACCTGGTGCTCAATGCGTTGCTGCAGCCGGGCGATACCCTGGTGGTGCCGCACGATGCCTACGGCGGCAGCTGGCGCCTGTTCAACGCGCTGGCCAAGAAGGGCCACTTCGCGTTGATCACCGCCGACCTCACCGACCCGCGTTCGCTGGCCGATGCGCTGGCGCAGTCGCCCAAGCTGGTGCTGATCGAAACCCCGTCCAACCCGTTGTTGCGCATCACCGATCTGCGCTTCGTCATCGAGGCGGCCAAGAAGGCTGGCGCATTGACCGTGGTGGACAACACCTTCCTGTCGCCGGCGCTGCAGAAGCCGCTGGAGTTCGGGGCGGACCTGGTGCTGCACTCCACCACCAAGTACATCAACGGTCACAGCGATGTGGTGGGCGGTGCGGTGGTCGCGCGCGATGCCGAGCTGCATCAGCAGTTGGTGTGGTGGGCCAATGCGCTGGGCCTGACCGGTTCGCCGTTCGATGCCTTCCTCACCTTGCGCGGTCTGCGCACGCTGGATGCGCGCCTGCGCGTGCACCAGGAAAACGCCGACGCCATCGCCGAGCTGCTGGACGGGCATGCGGTGGTCAACCAGGTGTATTTCCCCGGTCTGGCTGCGCATCCGGGTCATGCACTGGCTGCGCGCCAGCAGAAGGGCTTCGGCGCGATGATGAGTTTCGAGCTCGACGGTGGCGAAGCCGCAGTGCGCGCGTTTGTCGATGGCCTGCGTTATTTCACCCTGGCCGAGTCGCTGGGCGGTGTGGAAAGCCTGATCGCACATCCGGCCTCGATGACGCATGCGGCGATGACCGCCGAAGCCCGCGCTGCGGCCGGGATTTCCGATGGCCTGCTGCGCTTGTCGATCGGTATCGAATCGGCAGAAGACCTGTTGATCGATCTGCGCGCCGGCCTGGCGCGTGCCGAAGCGACGCTGACCAGCGCAAGCCGCAAACAGGTCGACGCGTGAGCACTGTGCTGCCTGTTTCGCGCCGCGCTTCGGCGGCAGCGGTGACGCCGACACCACGGCTGGCCTTGCTGGGCACCGGGACGGTGGGGCGCGCGTTCGTGGCGCGCTACACCGCGCTGCAGGAGCGCCAGCTGCAGTTGCCGCGCTTTGACTGGTTGGCCAACTCGCGTATTGCCCACGATTGCGGCACCAGCGCCGCACAGGCCTTGCAACAGGCCAATGCCGCGCCGCGTGGCCAGGCCGTGCTGCAGCCCTGGGCGGAAACCACTGCCTTGCGTGCCGGCGATGTGCTGGTGGATGCGACCGCCAGCGAGGTCGTTGCCGATTGGCATGCGGAGTGGCTGCTGCGCGGCGTGCATGTGGTCACTGCCAACAAGTTGGGCCAGGGTACCGCGTTGTCGCGGGCGCAGGCCTTGCACGCGGCGCGTCACGCCAGCGGTGCGCACTACGGCGATAGCGCCACCGTGGGAGCGGGGTTGCCGGTGCTGAGCAGCGTGCGCGCGCTGGTGGCGGGCGGCGACCATATCCATTCGATCGAAGGCGTGTTGTCCGGATCGCTGGCATGGCTGTTTCATCGCTACGACGGCAATGGCGCGTTTTCCGATTGCGTGCGTGAGGCGATGGCGGCCGGCTATACCGAGCCGGATCCGCGCATCGATCTGTCGGGCGAGGACGTGCGGCGCAAGTTGCTGATCCTGGCGCGCGCGGCGGGCTGGCAGCTGGAAGCCGAACAGGTGCATGTGGAATCGCTGGTGCCCGCAAGCATTGCGCGGCTGCAGCTCGATGCCTTGGATGCGCAGCTGGGCGCGCTGGATGCGGTGGTCGGCGCGCGCTGGCAGCAGGCACGTGCCGCGGGGCGTTGCCTGCGCTTCGTCGGCCGCGTGGATGCGCATGGTGCCAGCGTCGGCTTGCGCGAGTTGGCGCTGGATCACCCGCTGGCCGGCGGCGCCGGCACCGATAACCGTGTCGCCATCAGCAGCGATCGCTATCGCCAGCAGCCATTGCTGATCCAGGGGCCGGGCGCGGGTGCCGAGGTGACGGCGGCGGCGTTGCTGGATGATGTATTGCGGATTGTGGCTGGGTAGCGGGTTGATCAAATGGCGAAGCGCCGGCTCTGCTTGAGAGCGGCTGTGGTGCGCGTGCAATCGATTCCGTCATTGACTGCACGGATGGCCTGTTGCCCTTCCTGCACGTTGCAAACGCATCCAACTGCAGCTCGCTTGTCCGCGAGCTGCAGCTTTCGAAGACGCTTTGGTCATGCCAGTGCGCTGCCGTCGGTGCTGCTTACGGCGCAATCGCCTTCAGTAACGCGGCATTGAACCGTGTCGGGTCCTGCACCTGCGGCGAATGTCCGAGGTCGGCGAATTCGACGAGCTTCGCGTTCGGAATCGCCTCGGCCGCACGCTTGCCCAGCTTGGTGTAATCGCCGACACGTGCCTTGACCTCCGGCGGTGCGGTGTCCTTGCCGATCGCGGTGCGGTCCTTGAGACCAATGAACAGCGTGGTCGGCACGCTGAGTTTGGGTAGTTCGTAGACCACCGGCTGGTTGAGCACCATGTCGTAGGTCAGCGCCTGGTTCCAGGCAACCGCCTGCCTGCCGTTGCCCAGCGACATGCCGGCCTGCATGCGCGCCCAGCGTTCGAACTCGGGCTTCCACTGGCCGGCGTAGTAGACCTCCATCTGATACTTCTTGATGCGCTCGAAGCTGATCTTCAGTTCGTTGTCGTACCAGGCGTCGACGCTGCGCCACGGAATGCCTTCGGCCTTCCAGTCTTCCAGGCCGATCGGGTCGACCAAGGCCAGGTGCTCGGTGGCCTGCGGATACATCAGCGCGTAACGGATGGCGAGCATGCCGCCCATCGAATGGCCGACCACCACCGCACGTTCGATACCCAGCTTTTTCAGCAGCGCCTGGGTGTTGTCGGCCAGTTGCGCGAAGGAAAACTGATAGGCGGCCGGCTTGCTGGATTTGCAGAAGCCCACCTGGTCAGGCGCGATGACGCGGTAGCCGGCGGTGCTCAACGCGGCAATGGTCTGTTCCCAGGTGGCGGCGCAGAAATTCTTGCCATGCAGCAGCACGGCGGTGTGCCCGTTGGGTTTGCCGGTGGGCGGGACATCCAGGTACGCCATTTCCAGCGGCTGCCGTTGCGAGGTGAACGCAAAGGTCTTGACCGGATGGGGGTAGTCGAAGCCTTCCAGGCGCGGGCCGTAGCTGGTTTCCTGTGCCATCAATGGGCCGCAGGCCAGGGCCAGGGCGAGAGTGCAGGCAAGCTGTCGCATCGCGATCTCCGTCGGAATCCAGCGTCAAACGGTACACGGCGGCATGTGGTGGGGACGTACAGCGCTGTCATGCGACTGCATCGGCGGGCGCTGCCGTTGGACGCATTGCCCAGTTTGGCGATGTCTGGAGAGCGACTGCAATACATGGCGCGGCCTGGGCCCGCGCCCGGCTCAGCACTCGATAACGTTGACCGCCAGGCCGCCGCGGCTGGTTTCCTTGTACTTGTCCTGCATGTCGCGGCCGGTGTCGCGCATGGTCTTGATGACCTTGTCCAGCGACACCTTGTGCTTGCCGTCGCCACGCATGGCCATGCGGCTGGCGTTGATCGCCTTCACCGCGCCCATTGCATTGCGTTCGATGCACGGGATCTGCACCAGGCCGCCGATCGGGTCGCAGGTCAGGCCCAGGTTGTGTTCCATGCCGATTTCCGCGGCGTTTTCGATCTGCCCCGGGTTGCCGCCCAGCGCGGCGACCAAGCCACCGGCGGCCATCGAGCAGGCCACGCCCACTTCGCCCTGGCAGCCGACCTCGGCGCCGGAAATGGAGGCATTTTCCTTGTAGAGGATGCCGATGGCCGCAGCGGTGAGCAGGAAGTCGAAGATGCGCTGCTCGGATGCGCCGGGGCAGAAGCGGTCGAAGTAATGCAGCACCGCCGGGATGATGCCGGCTGCGCCGTTGGTGGGCGCGGTGACCACGCGGCCACCGGCTGCGTTTTCCTCGTTGACGGCCAGTGCGTAGAGATTGACCCAGTCCAGTGTGGTCAGTGGATCGCGCATCGCCGCTTCCGGTTTGGACGACAGCTCGCGGTACAACGCCGGTGCGCGCCGAGAGACGTTCAGGCCACCCGGTAGCGTCCCTTCCTGGCGGATGCCGCGCTCCACGCAGGACTGCATAGCGCTCCAGAGTTCGCGCAGGCCCGCGCGAATCTCGTCCTCGCTGCGCCAGCTCTTTTCGTTTTCGAACATCAGCGCGGCGATGCTCAGGCCGCTGCGCGCGCACTGCGCGAGCAGTTCGTCGCCGCTGAGGAAGGGGTAGGGCAGCGGCGTTTCGTCGGCCACGATGCGGTCGTCGGCGGCATCGTCCTGGTTGACCACGAAGCCGCCACCGACCGAGTAGTAATCGCGCGTGGCGATCACCGCTTCATCGGCATCGTAGGCGGTAAAGCGCATGCCGTTGGTGTGGTAGGGCAGTTTCTGCCGCTTGTTCATCGGCAGGTCGCGCTTTTCGTCGAAGGCGACGACGTGCTGGCCCATCAGGTTGATGCGCTTGCTGGTGCGGATGCGCTCCAGCGTGGCCGGGATGATGTCCGGGTCGATCAGGTTGGGGCGGTGGCCTTCCAGGCCGAGCAGCACGGCCTTGTCGGTGCCATGGCCGCGGCCGGTCAGGGCCAGCGAGCCGAAGACTTCGGCGCGGATGCGCACCACATCCTGCAGGCGGCCGGCATCCAGCAGCCAACGATGCACGAAGCGCTCTGCCGCGCGCATCGGCCCCACGGTGTGGGAGGAACTCGGACCGATGCCGATCTTGAACAGGTCGAACGTGCTGACAGCCATGCTTGCCGGAGAGGTGAGCGTAAAGGCGGCTATTCTAGTCGGTCGGCGCTTGCGGCACGGCTGCAGCGCAGCATGAGATTTCCCGATGGCCTTGATCCTGTATCAGCGCGACGATTGCCACCTGTGCGACCAGGCCGTGGAAGTGCTGGCGCAGGCACGCGCAGGCGAGTTCGGCAGTGTCTTCATCGACGGCGATGCGGCGCTTGAGGCCGCTTATGGGGAGCGCGTGCCGGTGCTGCGCGATGCGCACGGGCGCGAGCTGGGCTGGCCATTCGACAGCCTGCGGTTGCGAGAGTGGTTGAACGCCGGCACGCGATGAAGCGGTGTGTTCGCCCCCCGTACGCAACAGATTTTGGATTTGGAGTGGCTGAAAACGACGTAGTGCCGGTCTGGTGCGGAGCGGATGTTTGGGCCTTCGCTGCAAGGCGGCCGATCTGCTGCTTGGCTGCAGGGCCCTTGCCCGGCCACCATCGCGGGACACGCCGCAAGTACGTCCTCGCAAGCTCTTCTGCGGCATCCATGCCGCATAACGTCCCGCAACGGTGGGTGGACAGGGACCAGTCGAGCTGGTCGTTGTGTATGGTTTTCAACAGAGCAATCGGCAACTGTCTGGTGCGGTGTCCTTGCCGATTGCGGGACCGTGTGGCGGCATGGATGCCGCCACCGAGCCCCCAGGGACGGGGTCACGGTGTGTCCCGCGAGCGGTGAGGGCACCGCGCCCTCGACCGATTCAGCGTTTGACCTGGACTTTTGACTGCATCCAACAAGATGTGGCTAACAGACTAATCTTGGCGGCCGCCCGCTACGTTCTCGAAGGAAACTTTTGCGCGGTGTCATCCGGCCGACAGGCATAAAAAAACGGCGGACCCGACGAGGTAGTCCGCCGTTCAATGGCCGCGTCCGGTTGCGGCCGGTGGCGTTACTTCGCCTTGAACACGACCTTGGTGCTGATCGCGGTTTCGTTGGGAATGGTCTTGGTGTCGGCCCAGTCGCCGCCGCCGACGCCGAAGTCCAGGCGCTTGACCAGCGCCTTGCCGGCCAGCACCGGCTGCGCGCCGGGTGTCCAGGTGAAGGTCAGCGTGACCGGCTTGCTGACACCGCGCAGTTCCAGCGTGCCGTCGGCCGCGTACTGGTTGCCGCCGAGTGCGCGGAACTTGTCGGCGCGGTAGCGCGCGGTGGCGAACTTGGCGACGTTGAAGAAGTCCGGCCCCTGCAGGGTCGAATCGCGGTCGTTGTTGCCGCTGATGGCACTGGCCAGCGGGATGCGTACATCGAGCTTGGCGCCGGCAAGATTGGCCGGGTCGAAACTCAGCGTGGTGTCGAAACCGGGGAACTTGCCGGTAAACACTTCGCCGTCGTACTTGCTGGCAAACACCAGCGACGAGCCGGGCGCCTGCACGTAGTCGGCAGCGAGGACCGGGGCGGCAGCAAACGTGGCCACCAGGGAGGCGGCGACCAGCAGGGGAGAGGCGAACAACCTGGACGACATGGGGGAATCCTTTAGGGTTTGGAAGAGAGCCAGCCGCGCGGCAACATCCGCACCAAGGTGGCGTCACGCTGGAACAGGTGGTGGTAGAGCGCAGCGCCGGCATGCGCCAGCACCACGGCAATCAACAACCAGAAGCCCCATTCGTGGATGAAGTGCGCAACCGCACGCAATTGTTCGTCCGGCGGGCTGAGCTTGGGCACGGCAAACAGGCCAAACCAGCGGAACGGGCGCAGGCCGCTGGTGGAGTCGTACAACCAGCCCGACAGCGGCATCGCAAAGATCATCGCGTACAGCAGCCAGTGGGTCAGCCCGGCGATGCGTTCCTGCCAGCGTGGGGTGCCGGCCACCGGCGGCGGCGCGCCCGCATAGAGGCGCCAGCCCAGCCGGACGATCACCAGTGCCAACACGGTCAGGCCCACCGATTTGTGCGCTGTGTAGACCCAGAAGTATTTCGGCGTCTTGGGCAATTCGCCCATGGTCAGGCCGACGATGCCCAGCACCAGGATCAGCAGTGCGATCAGCCAGTGCAGGGCCTGGCTGACACCGCCCCAGCGTTCGACGTTCTTCAGGGTCATGCTCAGGATTCCGGGCTGGGCGCAGCGTCAGGGGCGGTGGGTGCGTTTTGGGGTTGCGGTTGCGGCGCGTCGTCGTCGGCGCGGCCTTCGCGCACGGCTTCGGCTTCGATGCGCAGCTCCACCGTATCGCCGATCATCGATTTCCACGCGTCGATGCCGAACTCCGCACGGCTCAGCGTAGCGGTGGCGGAAAACCCGGCGGTACGGCGAAACGGCGGCAATGGATGGCGTTTGAGCGCATTGAGGGTGACGTCCAGGGTGACCGGGCGGGTGACCCCGTGCAGGGTCAGGTTGCCGGTGACCTTGGCGTGGTTTTCGCCGCTGGCTTCCACCTGTGTGGAGACGAAATGCGCGTCGGGAAAGCGCTCGGCGTCGAGTAGGTTGCGTGCCAGGGTGGCCTCGTTCCACTTGGCATCGCCCAGGTCGGCGCGGCGCAGCGGCACGGTCACGTCCAGCCGTGCCGAGGCCCAGTCGTCCGGGTCGAACACCAGCGTGCCGCTAGTTCCGGAAACGGTGCCCAACGCCTTGGAAAAGCCGGCATGTTCGACCGCAAACAGCACCCGCGTATGCACCGGATCCAGCGCGTAACGCACCGGCGCGGCGGTCGCGGCAAGGCTGGTCACGACCAGGGCGGGAAGCAGCAACAGGCGGGCGAGGGTTGTCATGGGCGGATTCTAGACATATCCCGCTGCACCGCGCTTGGCTTGCGCTCGCAACGATCCGTTGCGAGCATGCGGGCTGGACGTGGAAAGGATGCCCACATGCGTGCGCTTGCTGTTTTGCTGGTCTTGCTGCTGGGCGCGCTGCCCTGTGCGGCGAAGATTCCGGAGATTCCGCGTTTCCGGATCGTGGGTCCCAGCGACGGACTCCCATCGACCATGGTGGTTGCGATCCACCAGGATCGCGCCGGCTATCTGTGGCTTGGCACCCTGGATGGTTTGGTGCGGTACGACGGCGCAGGATTCAGGACCTGGCGGCATGATCCTTCCGACCCGGCATCGTTGCCCTGCAACGCGATCCAGGCGTTGCACATCGACGCGCTTGACAGGATATGGATCGGCTGCGGCAAGACGCTGAGCGTCATGGATGCCGGACGAGGCCATTTTCGGCACTACCGCGCGGTTGACTATCCGTTGATGAAGGACGGCGAGATCTACAGCATCACTGCGTTCGACGGCGATATCTGGGCCGGAACCACGACCGGCGCGCTGATTCGCATCGATACTTCCGGCGTGATGTCGTCGGTGGATCTGGGTACGGTCGATGGCGACCTTGACCAGGCAATGGTCATGAATCTCACGGCGGACAACCGGCAGCGGATGTGGATCGGAACCACCAGTGGCCTGGCGTATTACGACGGAAAACGTCTGCATCGCGTCTATGTCCCGGACGAGCCGAACCGGCAGTCTGCCATCTTCGGTCTGCAATGGGCGGGGGACCGTCTGTGGCTGGGCAGCGAATCGGGGTTACACGTCATGGGATCCGACGATGGATGGCAGCCGCTTCCCTGGGGGACGATGTTCGGCACTGGCAACGAATTCTGGGGTGCAGTGGCTGCCCCGGACGGCGAATTCTGGTTGGGAAGCGGACGCGGTCTGTGGCGGACCCGCGGCGAGCGTCCACCGGTCCCTGCCTTCAGCGGAGAGGGGGCTTTGTCACGCCGTAATGTCATTGGCCTGCTTGGAGCCGCTGATGGCGGGCTATGGGTTCCGATGCATGGCACCGGCCTTGGGTATTTGCCGGCAGACTGGAAGCGCACTGCCGTGCTCAGACCCGCGGTGCCGACGGGTGATGCCATCTATTGCAACCTGGCCCCTGCCACACGTTCTGGTGGCTTGTGGCAAGTCGATGCGGAAGGTCGCTTGTTGCGCGTCGATCCAAGCACTGGCGACACGTTTCAGACAGGGTTGCAGTCGTCGCAACTCAAGGACATGGAGTTGGTGTCGGCGCTGGAGGATCGCCTGCAACGTGTCTGGCTAGGCAATTTGAGCTTTGGCCTTTCCCGCATGGACCTGCGTACCGGTGAATTCATCCACTGGCCGTCCGATGGCCCCGAACCGGCGTCGGCGCTATCGGCGCCTGACTGGATCATCGAGCATGGCGATACGGTGTGGATGGCCTTCATCGACATGCTGCAGCAGCGCGATCTGCGTAGCGGTCGTGTCTTGCAGCGCATCACGCAGCAGGACTTGCACGGCTTGCGCGATATCGCCGTACAGCAGCTGGAACAGGGCCCGGACGGGCGTGTCTGGGTTGCAGGCGAAGGCGGCATGTTTGCCTGGGACGAAGCGTCACACCAGTTCGTACCGGTCCCCGGGTTGGAAGGGACGCAGATCCAGGCGTTTGCCAGCCAATCGCCGGAGATGGTGTGGGTGTATCGGGCCGTCGGTGCAGAACAATGGAAAAAAACCGCAACACGTTGGGTACGCGTGCGTCAGGTGGGCCAGGCCGACGGCCTGACCGGGTTCGACGCGTCCGCAATGCGGATCGACCCGCGTGGCAGGGTCTGGATTTCCAGCTTGCGCGGGCTATGGCGGATCGACCCTTCGGTGACGCCGGCACGCCTACGCAATATCGGTACACGCGATGGATTGACCAGCCAGGAGTTCATTCAGCACTGTCTGCTGATGGCGGGCGATACCCTGATCGGGGCGACCAGCGATGGCTCTACCGTGCTGCTGGATACCGCAATGCCCGATATCGCACCGTTTGTTCCGGCACTGCAGCTGGAACATGTCAGTGTGCTACGCAATGGTGCACGCATCGCGTTGCCAATGGATCGCCCGTTTCAGCTTGGCCCTGGAGATCGGCAACTGCAGATCGTCAGCCGTCTGCTGTCGTACAGCGACCCGCTGTCCAATCGTTATCGCAGTTTCTTGAAAGGCTTCGACACCGAATGGCAGACCTCGGGCAACGCGGGAATCCGAGAATTCGCCAGCTTGCCTGCTGGTAGCTACGAACTCACGCTGCAGGGGGTGGATCCGCTGGGCAATCGCTCACAGGTGCGCTCGCTGCGGTTCTCGGTCAATCCACCGTGGTGGCGCAGTGACACAGGCATCGCGCTCATTTGCCTGCTTGTGCTGCTGCTGGGCGCATTGCTCGCCGCCGCTTACCGCCGCCGTGTGCGCATGCGCGCGCAATGGCAGCTGGCCCAGCACAAACGCGAGCTGGCCGAGCAGGCATCGTTGGCCAAGACGCGCTTTCTTGCGACCCTGGGGCACGAAGTGCGGACGCCGATGACCGGTGTGCTGGGCATGAGCGAGTTGCTGCTGCAGACGCCGCTGGATGGCCGTCAGCAGGGCTATGCCAGCGCGATCCAGCTGGCCGGCAAGCATCTGCTGCGGCTGGTCAACGATGCATTGGATCTGGCACGGATCGAGGCCGGCAAGCTGCCGTTGGATTACCGCGACTTCGATCTGCGTCAGCTGATCGGCCAGGTGGCCGAGCTGGTGCGCCCGAGCGCCGAGCAGAAGCAACTGGTCTTCGCCTGCGAACTGGACGACGCGCTGCCGCCGGCCTTGCATGGCGATGCCAGTCGGGTGCAACAGATCCTGCTCAACCTGTTGTTCAATGCGGTCAAGTTCACCGAGCGTGGCAGCGTCAGCCTGCGTGTGGCGGTGGTGCCGCAAAGCCACAAGCAAGGCATCCGGATCGAAGTGTGCGACACCGGCCCGGGCATGAGTGCAGAACAGCGCGGGCGCCTGTTCCAGCGCTTCGAGCAGGCCGAAGGCGCCGTGACGCTGGCCCGGCATGGCGGCAGCGGCCTGGGCCTGGCGATCTGCCGCGAACTGGCAGCGGCGATGGGCGGTGCGGTAACGGTCAGCAGCGAACTGGGGCAGGGAGCGTGTTTTGTCGTCGAGCTGCCGCTGCGCTGGGTGAGTGCGCTCCCCGCGGTGCCTGCGCCTGCACGGGCAAGCTCGCCGCAGGCACAGGCGCCATTGCAGTTGCTGCTGGTCGAGGACGACCCGACCGTGGCGCAGGTGATCATTGGCCTGCTGCAGACGCGTGGTCATCGGGTCACCCATGTCCTGCACGGTCTGGCGGCGTTGGCCGAGGTGAGTACGCGCAGCTTCGATGCGGGGCTGTGCGATCTGGACCTGCCGGGCATCGACGGTGCGGCGCTGGTCGCGCAGTTGCGTGCGCGCGGCGTGCGCTTTCCGATCGTTGCGGTCACCGCACGTGCCGATGCCGACGCAGAACCGCAGGCGATGGCCGCCGGCTGCAATGGCTTCCTGCGCAAGCCGGTCACCGGCGAGTTGCTGGCACAGGCACTGGCAGGTGTGCTGGCCGACGCCGCCGATGCGCATGACGTCCCGGCCGTCGACTGAGCTGTCATCGCGTGCCCCGTCGTACGGTTGCCGCCTGGCGCGGATGCAACAGCGGTGAACCAGATCGAGACCCCGTGCATGCGTCGGTTCGGGCCGAGAAGTGGAAACGGATGAGCCACGCGGCAGGCTCGCTCGGGCTTGCTCGCACCGCGTGCGGCCCGCACTATGCGGCGACTTGTCGTGAAGCCTGTCCAGTGCGCCTTTTTTTGTGTTTTTCCTATTGGTTGATCGCGGCAGTGTCGCTGGGGCTGTGCGCCACGGTGCCACCTGCACGGGCGGCCACGCACGCGCTGCTCACGCCGGTGCCCAGCCAGGTCACGGTCGCCGACGGGCTGCCCTCGGACACCGTCAGTGAGCTTGCCGAAGACCAGCAGGGCTATCTCTGGATCGCCAGCGACGACGGCCTGGCCAGATTCGATGGCCGCAATTACCGCATCTGGCGGATGGAAGAAGGGCTGACCAGCAACGCGATCTGGACCATCTGCGTCGATCGTGACAATCGGGTGTGGATGGGGTTCGAGAACGGCGGGGCCGGGTTTCTGGAGGCCAAGACGCGCACGTTCAGGCGGCTGGAGAACCTGCAGTTTCCGGAGCTGCGCGAAATCACGGTGTGGGCGCTGGCAAACACCCCGAACGGCGATGTCTGGCTTGGTACTGCTGCCCACGGGCTATATCGGCGACGTCCCGACGGCAGCATGCAGCGATTTTCCAACGTGCCCAGCGACCCGACCAGCCTGCCGTCCGACAGCGTGATCGGGTTCGAGGTCGCGCCCGACGGAACATTGTGGATCGGAACCCATGGCGGGCTCGCGCGCTGGGACGGTACGCATTTTCAACGGGTGCGGTTGCCTGGAACCACGCAGGCGGTCAATCGCCTGCAAATGGAACACAGCGGCAACACCTTGTGGGTGTCGGACGTGGTCGGCGATGCGTTCCGTGTGGGCGCCGATGGCCAGGCGCGGCCCCAGCCATGGCAGAAAGCCGTGAGCAAGCGGCGGGTCATGGGGGTGTTGCTGCACGATCGCAGCGGGCGCTATTGGCTGGACACCGACAGCGGCCTGGGCCTGTCCACCGCAGGAACCGAGATCAGCAGCGTCCCGGTCTACAGCCTGTCAGCGCACGGCCTTGTCAGGCGCAACTGGATTGCAGCCTACGAAGATCGGGAGGGCGGGCTGTGGTTTGCGGCGCTCGAAGGTGGCCTGTGGCACCTGCCTCCCCATTGGGACACCTTTGCGGTACTGGCCCACCACGGCGATGACTCACAGTCGCTGGCCAATCCGTCCGTGCTGGCGACGGCGTCTTCGGCTGCGGGCGGTGTCTGGCTGGCTGGTTCGCGGCATGTGCTGGAGTATCTCGATGCGGCAACCGGCCAACTGCAGAAGCATGTGGCTCAGATCGATGCCCGTCCGCCCGACTCCATGCTTGAAAGCCGGCGCGGGTTGGTCTGGATCGGCGTCGAAGGAAAATTGGTCCGGTATGACCCGCAGACCCGGCAAGTCAAACGCTGGCAGTTGCGTGAGGATGTCGAACCCGATCCGGACGGTGCTGCGGACCGACCGGGCTGGATGGCAGAGGACGCGCAGGGCCGACTGTGGGTGACGGTGCTGGAATATGGCCTGCAAATCCGCAACCAGGAGGGGCAGCTGCTGCGGACCATCGTCAATGGCAGTCATGGACTGGAGGTGTTGACCATCCTGGACATACGCCTTGGCCCGGATGGTCAGATATGGCTGAGCAATAACGCCGGTCTACGGCGCTGGGACCCCGCTGCCGACCGGTTTGTCCCCGTCGAGGGCACGCCGTCCCTGCCGACATATCTGTTCCGGCTGGGAGAGGGGGGCGTGGTCTGGACCGGGTTGGCTGGCGAGATCCGGCGGTATCTGTGGGATGGAAAGCGGCTCAAGCACCTGGACACGGTCGGAAAGGAGCAGGAGTTTCCGATGGTGGCGCCCAACGGCCTGGTGGTCGATGCCAGGGGCGTGGCCTGGGTGTCCAGTCAACGCGGCCTGATCCGGATCGACCCCGGCAGCAGGCTGGTGCGTGTGTACGGGGTGCACGATGGGCTCCCCAACCAGCAGTTGCTGATCAACACCCTGGTGCAGGCTGGTAGCGGGCGGATTGTTGCTGCATCGCCCGACGGCGTGGTGGTGTTCGACCCGGCCACGATGCGTCCCAGCACGCGCAGGCCGCCGTTGATCATCGAACGCGTGGGCTTGCGGCGCGGGGAGCGTGGTCTGGATATCACCGGACAGGAGCCGCTGACGATGCAGGACGGCGACCGCGATCTGCATATCGTCGCGCGCCTGCTCAGCCTGGCCGATTCCGAATCCAACAGTTACCGCTTTCGTTTGAGTGGCTACGATCCGGACTGGATCGATGTCGGTCCCAGCGGCGAGCGGCAGTTTTCGCGGCTGCCAGCAGGGCATTACACGCTGGAAGTGCAGGGGCGCACCGCCGATGGGATCTGGTCGGCCAGCCAGACGCTACGTTTTCAGGTGCTGCCGCCGTGGTGGCTGGCGCCGTGGGGACTGGTGTTTCTGGGCCTGCTCGCGCTCTGCATCATCGCCGCGGCGGTGTTGTTGTATCGCCGCCGCCTGCGGCGTTTGAACGCCTGGCAACTGGCAGTGCACAAGCAGGAGCTGGCCGAGCAGGCGTCGTTGGCCAAAACGCGCTTTCTGGCCACGCTCGGCCACGAGGTGCGTACCCCGATGACCGGCGTGCTGGGCATGAGCGAACTGTTGCTCAAGACTTCGCTGGACAACAAGCAGCGCAGCTATACCGAATCGATCCGTCGTGCCGGCGCGCACCTGCTGCGCCTGGTCAACGATGCACTGGACCTGGCGCGGATCGAATCCGGCCGCCTGGAACTGGATCTGGAGCCGTTCTCGGTGCGCCAGCTGGTGGCCGAGGTGGAAGGCCTGATGGCGCCACTGGCACAGGAGCGCGGCCTGCGTTTCAGCCTGGAAATCGGGCTGCTTGGCGACATCACCGCCAGCGGCGATGTCACCCGCATCCGCCAGATTCTGCTCAACCTGCTCAGCAATGCGATCAAGTTCACCGAGCGCGGCGTGGTCGGGCTCAAGCTGACCACGCTCGGGTCGTATCAGGGGCTGCGTTTCGAAGTGGCCGATACCGGCCCGGGCATCAACGCCGACCAGAAAGCGCGTCTGTTCCAACGCTTCGAACAGGGCGACGGCGCCAAGACCACCTCGCGCTACGGCGGCAGCGGCCTGGGTCTGGCCATCTGCCAGGAACTGGCGATGGCGATGGGCGGGCATATCGAAGTGATCAGCCGGTTGGGCGCGGGTACGCGCTTCGTGGTCGATCTGCCGCTGCGCTGGGTCGCTTCCAACGCCACGCTCGGTGGCGAGGTGGCGCGCGCCGGGGGCGCGGTCGCCCCGCAGCGCATCCTGCTGGTGGAAGACGACCCCACCATCGCCGAGGTCATCGTTGGCCTGCTGCGTTCGCAAGGTCACTCGGTGGTGCATGCGCCACACGGGCTGGCCGCGCTGACCGAAGCGGCCGACAACCCCTTCGATCTGGCCTTGCTCGATCTGGATCTGCCCGGGCTGGACGGCTTCGCCCTGGCGCGGCAGCTGCGCGTGTTCGGTTACGACATGCCGCTGGTCGCAGTGACCGCACGTTCGGACGAAGAGGCCGAACCCACCGCGCAGGAAGCCGGGTTCGACAGCTTCCTGCGCAAGCCGCTTACCGGCGACATGCTGGCCGACACCATCGCCGAGGCATTGCGGCGCGAACGCCCGCGCGATGAGATCTAGAGCCGTGTGCCGCGGTTGAAATCGCGCACGGCCCTGCGCTGGCGCACGGCGCTGGTCGATGGCGCAGCGGCCGTGTCATTCGGCGACTTCTTCCACCTGCCTGGGGTGCGGCCGCGTCTCGGCCAGCTGCCAGAAGATCAGTGTCGACGACAAGGTGATGCCACCGACGCACAGGAAGGTCGCATGCAATGCGGCAGTGGCGCCGTGGCTGTCGCCCAGATGCGTGTTGAAGGCGGCCAACAAGCTGCCCGCCGCCGCCGCGCCGAAACCGGTCGCCAGCATCATCACCATCGATAGCAGGCTGTTGCCGGGGCTGGCCTGCTCGCGATCGAGGTCGCGCAGGGTCACGGTGTTCATGACGGTGAACTGCAGCGAGTTCACCGCGCCAAAGCAGGCCAGCTGCACCAGCCGCAGCCATAGCGGCTGGCCCACATCGATCAAGGCAAAGCTGGCCATCGCCAGGCCCACCAGCACGGTGTTGAGCATCAGCACACGGCGATAGCCGAAGCGACCGACCAGCTTCACCGCGGCACGTTTGGCCGCCATGCCGGCCAACGCCACCGGCACCATCATCAGCCCGGCATTCATCGGGCTCATGCCCAGGCCGACCTGCAGCAACAGCGGAATCAGGAACGGCATCGAGCCGCTGCCCACCCGCGCGAACAGGTTGCCCAGGATGCCGATGCGATAGCTGGCCACCTTGAACAAGGCCAGCGGAAACAACGCCGCTGGCGTGCTGGCCGCATGCAACCAATAACCGGCCAACGCGGCCAGCCCACCGATGGCCAGCAGCATGACAAAGGCATGGCGCAGGCCGAGCTCGGAAATGCCGTCCAGCGCCAGCGACAGTGCCACCATGCCGAACGCCAGCATCAGATAGCCGATCAGGTCGAAGCGCTGGCGCGCATCGCCGTAGTGGTCGGGCATGATCTTCAGCGCAGCGATGAAACCGATCACGCCAATCGGCAGGTTGATCAGGAACACCCAGTGCCACGAGGCGACTTCCACCAGCCAGCCACCCAGCGTGGGGCCGATGAGTGGGCCGATCAATGCGGGAATCGCGATGAAACTCATCGCGCGCAGGAAGTCGGCGCGCGCCACGGTCTTGAGCACCGCCAGCCGTCCCACCGGCAGCAGCATCGCCCCGCCAATGCCTTGCACCACGCGCGCCGCCACCAGCTGCGGCAGCTGCTGCGCGGCGGCGCACAGCAGCGAGCCCAGCGTGAACACGATGATCGCCGCCAGGAAGGTACGCCGGGTGCCGAAGCGGTCCGCAATCCAGCCCGATGCAGGGATGAACATCGCCACTGCCAATGCATAACTGAAGACCACCGACTGCATCTGCAGCGGGCTTTCATGCAGGCTGCGCGCCATCGACGGCAACGCCGTATTGACGATGGTCGCATCCAGCATCTGCATGAAGATCGCCAGCGACACCAGCCACAGCAGCGGCTTGATGGTGTCGTAGGCGCGCAAGGTGGGGACGGGCTGAGACATGGCGACCACTGTCGAGGAGACAGGGCATTATCCCCACGCCGATGTGCAGGAACTCAGAAAAACGTGCGCATTCGCGGCCCAGGGTTCAAAGCATGTACTGCGATCAGTCCATCACATCATGCGGGATGGACCATCGCCTCGCACCGCGCGTCATGCCGGATCTAGCGGCGACCAACCGCGCATCACGCGCGGCTGGTCACGCGGCGCATCAGCGCTTGCTCAGCGTCTGCACCGCTTCCACCAGCACGCCCACATGTTCCGGGTTCATGTCGGGCGACATGCCGTGGCCGAGGTTGAAGACATGGCCTTCGCGCGAGCCGCCGTTGCCCTGGGCGTAGCTGTCCAGGGTCTTGCCGACCTCGGCGCGGATCGCCTCGGGCGAGCCGTACAGGGTGGCCGGGTCCAGGTTGCCCTGGAGCGCGACGCGGCCGCCGGCGCGCTGGGCGGCGTCGGCCAGCGCGATGGTCCAGTCCACGCCCACCGCTTCGGCACCGCTGGCGGCCAGCTCGCTCACGTAGGCCCCATTGCCCTTGCCGAACAACACCAGCGGGGTGCGCTCGGCACCGTCGCCGCGTTCCAGCTCGCGCGCGATGCGGGTGAGGTAGGGCAGCGAGAATTCGCGGTACATCGCCGGCGACAACACGCCGCCCCAGGTGTCGAACACCTGCAACGCCTGCGCACCGGCCGCGCGCTGCGCGGACAGGTAGGCAATCACGGCATCGGTGACGGTGCCGAGCAGGTGATGCAGCACGTCCGGCGCGTTGAAGGCCATGGCCTTGATGCGCGCGTATTCCTTGCTGCCGCCGCCTTCGATCATGTAGCAGGCCAGCGTCCACGGGCTGCCGGAGAAGCCGATCAACGGCACCGCGCCATCCAGCTCACGGCGAATCAGGCGCACCGCATCCATCACGTAACGCAGCTCGGTTTCCATGTCCGGCACGCCCAGCCGATGGATCGCGGCGGCATCGCGCACCGGGTGGCGGAACTTGGGGCCTTCGCCTTCGACGAAATACAGCTCCAGGCCCATCGCATCGGGAATGGTCAGGATGTCGGAGAACAGGATCGCCGCGTCCAGCGGAAAGCGTTGCAGCGGCTGCAGCGTCACTTCGCAGGCGATCTCGGGATTCTTGGCCATGCCGAGGAAGCTGCCGGCGCGCGCGCGGGTGGCGCGGTATTCCGGCAGATAGCGGCCGGCCTGGCGCATCAGCCACACGGGGGTGCGGTCCACGGGCTGACGGTTCAGGGCGCGCAGCAGGCGATCGTTCTTGAGCATGGGAGGTGTGTCCTCAGCGCGGCGCGTCGGCGCCGCCGGTGATGAGTTGGAAGCCGCGTTTGAGGTGGGTGTCGCGCGCCTTGTCGAAGGCCCGGTCCGCTTCGTCCTGCAGCAGGTATTGGTCGCGTCGCAACTGCGAGCGTCCACCGATCTCGCCGCTTTCACGCAGCAGCTCCCAGCCGCCGAACAAGTCCGGTTGCAGGGTCAACTGGACGTAGCGGAGCGGCGCGTTGCCGCCAGGATCGTGTTGCAAGTGGATGCGCATGACGCCGATTGTAGCCGGGCGGTGCTGAAGGCTGGGAGCAGTGGGCGCGCCGGGTTGCTCCGCTTGCGAAGGGAGCGTCGGCAAGCAGGGATGACGTAGGAGCGCACCTGGGCGCGACGGGATTTACCGGCAAGCCCTGTCGCGCCCGGGGGCGCTCCTACGAATGCGCCGGAGACAGTGAGTGATGGCGTTGCTCAGCCCGCCAGGATCTCCAGCACTGCCGCCTCGTCAACATCGGGTACCACCTCGGCCTTGCCGATGCCGCGCCACAACACCAGCCGCAGGCGGCCGGCGATGTTCTTCTTGTCCAGCCGCATGCGCCCCAGCAGGGCCTGCGGCGACAGGCCGGGCGGAATGTCGGTGGGCAGGTCGAAGTCATGCAGCAGCGCGCGCAGCGCCTCGGTGTCCTGCGCATCGCTCATGCCCAGCGCGGCCGACAGCCGCGCGGCCAGCACCATGCCCACCGCGACCGCTTCGCCATGGTTGAGGTTGTCGTTGCCGGGCGCGCCGTAGCCCTGTTCGGTCTCGATCGCATGGCCGAAGGTGTGGCCAAGGTTGAGCAGGGCACGCTCGCCCTTTTCCAGCGGGTCGCGCGCCACGATGTCGGCCTTGTGCTCGCAGCTGCGCGCGATCGCCTGTGCCAGGGCGTCGGCATCGCCCTCCAGCAGCGCGCGGCGTTCGGCATGCAGCCATTGGAAGAACAGCGGGTCGCGGATGGCGCCGTACTTGATCACCTCGGCCAGCCCGGCGCGCAGCTCGCGCGCGGGCAGGGTGTGCAAGGTGTCGGTATCGGCGATCACTGCGCGTGGCGGATGGAACGCGCCGACCAGGTTCTTGCCCTGCGGGATGTCCACCGCGGTCTTGCCGCCGACCGAGGAATCCACCATCGCCAGCAGGCTGGTGGGCAGTTGCACGCAATCCACCCCGCGCATCCAGCAAGCCGCCGCGAACCCGGCTAGGTCGCCGACCACGCCGCCGCCGAGCGCGAACACGCAGGCGTCGCGGGTGGCGCCCAGCTCGGCCAATGCCGCGATCGCGGCGCCGAAATTGTCCAGCGTCTTGGAGGCTTCGCCGGCGGCGATCACCAGCTCGCCCAGTTGCAGGTCCGGGCGCGCCTGCAGCAGCGCCTTGCGCACGCCGGCGGCGTACTGCGGGGCCACCTGCGAGTCGCTGAGCAGCAGCACGTGGCGGCCGCGCACATGGCTGGCCAGGCGTGCGCCGTCGGCCAGCAGGCCGGGCGCAATGGTGATGGTGTACGGCTGCGCACCGTCGACATCGACGCTGCGCGAGGAACGGGGAAGTGTCATGCGGGGGTACTCGACATGCGCCATTGCGCGGCCAGGCGCAGCACCAGCTGCGCGGTGGCCTCGGCGGGGGAGAAGTGATCGGTTTCCAGGCTGAGGTCGGCGACCTCCTGGTACAGCGGGGTGCGTTGCGCGGCCATCGCATGCAGCACCTGCTCGCGGTCGGCGCGTTGCAACAGCGGCCGGTTGCGGTCGCGCGCCAGCCGGGTCAGCTGGGCCGGCACGCTGACGTGCAGGTACACCACAAAGCCGCGCGCGCGGATGCGCTGGCGGTTGAGCGGATCCAGCACCGCGCCACCGCCGGTGGAAATCAGCTTGTTGTCCTGCTCCAGCAGCGTCTGCAGGGTCTGGACCTCGTGCTGCCGGAACCGCGCTTCGCCGTGCTGCTCGAAAATGGCCGGGATGCTGCTGCCGACCTGCTCGACGATGGCCTGGTCCACATCGACGAACTCCAGCCCGAAGCGCTCGGCCAGGCGGCGGCCGATGCAGCTTTTTCCGGCGCCCATCGGGCCGACCATCACGAGATTGGAAGCGGGGTTCATGCGCAGGGATCGTAGCATTCGGGCCCGCGCATCGGGCCGATCGGCATGGACTGAAACCATTCCGGCGCGGCGCCCGTCGTCTGCACGCTGCAGCATCGACACCCACGCTATGCGGACAACGGCCGCGTGGACCGCTGAAGATTGAGCGGTCGCACGCAACCCGTGGCGAATGCTTGGCAGCCAGCGTCAGTGACGCGAAGACGCCCCGATGCGCGCGACCTGCGTTTCAGGCGCCAGCCGCAGGTCCTGGCAGCGGGCGCGGGCCTGTCGACCGCCGCGCGTAGGCGAAGCAGGCCCGATGCGCCCACAATAGGCGTCAATCTTGCTGCCCTCGCACCGTCATGACCGATCTGTACGCAGAAGCCCTTGCCACCTTTACCGCGCTGTACGCCGAGGCGCAGGCCGGCGCCGAACTTGAAGCCAGCGCAATGACCGTGGCCACCGCCAACGTGGACGGCCGGCCGAGCGCGCGCACCGTGCTGCTCAAGGCCTTCGATGCGCGCGGGTTCGTGTTCTACACCCACCTGGACAGCGCGAAGGGCCGCGACCTGCAGACCCATCCGCAGGCCGCCCTGCTGTTCCTGTGGCGCAGCCTGCGCGAGGCCGGCATCCAGGTGCGCATCGAAGGCGGCGTGCAACTGGTCGGTGCGGAGGAATCGGATGCCTACTTCGCCTCGCGCCCGCGCATGAGCCAGATCGGCGCCTGGGCCTCGCTGCAGTCGCAGACGCTGGGCTCGCGTGAGGAGTTCGACGCGGCCATCGCCAAGGTCGAAGCCACCTTCGAAGGCCGCGAGGTGCCGCGCCCGGAGGGCTGGGGCGGGTTCCGGGTGGTGCCGCAGGCGTTCGAGTTCTGGTACGGCGCCAAGTTCCGCCTGCACGAGCGCTGGCGTTACGAGGCCGATGCGGCCAGCCACTGGAGCAAGCGGATGCTGTATCCGTGAGCACGCAGGCCGGCTGGCGGGTGCGCACGGCGGTGGGCGCCGATGCGCAGGCCTTGCTGGCCCTGCGCCTGGCCTTGTGGCCCGATGCCGACGACAGCGTCGCCGAGCTGCAGGCCGCGCTGGCGCAGGTAGACGCCAGCCACCTGCTGGTGGTGGACGACGCAGATGCGGCGCTGGGGTTTGCCGAGGTGTCGGTGCGCCACGACTACGTCAATGGCACCGAGAGCACGCCGGTGGGCTTTCTGGAAGGCTGGTATGTGAGTCCGGCCTGGCGCGGCCGCGGGCTCGGTCGCGCGCTGGTGGCCGCGGCAGTGGAGTGGACGCGGGAGCAGGGCTGCGCGGAGCTGGCCTCCGATGCGCGGCTGGACGACAGCGGCGCCCAGGCAGCGCATGCGGCATGCGGCTTCGAGCCAACTGAACGGGTGGTCTACTACCGCCTGCAGCTGGCCTGACCGGCTGACTTCCGGCCCTTTCTGCCGGTCGCGGACAGTCTGTAGTATGTCCGCCCATTGCACGGCTGCTGCTGCATCACCGCAGCGGCATCTGCATCACCACCGCTGCATGACCAAAGGACAGGACATCGTATGACGCAGTACACCACTGTCGAATTGCACGGCCTGCTGGCCGAGCGCTACCGCGACCAGCCGATCGAGGTCGAACTGATCGACGGGCTGGAGCCGGCCATCAACCTCACCCTGGCCGACCACGGCGACATGCAGATCCAGGTCGCCGCCTCCGGCTCGCAGGTGTTCGTTTCCACGCTGCTTGCCAATGCCGACCAGGTCAGCGACCGCGCGGCGTTCAACGACGCCTGCCTGCGGCTCAACCCGCTCAATCCCTTGTCCAACCTGGGCCTGGTGCAGGTCGACGGCAAGGATAGCTATGTGGTCTTTGGCGAACTGTCGGCGTCGTCCACGCTCGACCAGATCGACGAGGAAATCCAGACCCTGGCGGCCAATACGCTGGATGCCGCCGAATCTCTCAAGCCGTTCTTTTCCTAAAGGCGTGTTGTCATGAGTATCTTTTCAAAGCTGATCACGCTGCTGCGTGGCACTGCACACGAAACCGGCCAGAAGGCGGTCGACGCCAACGCGCTGCGCATCCTGGACCAGGAAATGCGCGATGCCGGCGCCCAGCTCACGCGCTCGCGCGAAGAGCTGACCAAGCTGATGGCGCAGAGCAAGCTCGCCCAGCAGAAGATCGACGCGCGCGCCGGCAAGATGGCCGAATACACGCGTTACATCGAAGGTGCGCTGGCCAAGAACGACGAGGCACTGGCGCACGACGTGGCGGTCAAGCTGGCGGCGCTGGAAAGCGAGGACGCCGGCGACAAGGCCTCCAAGAGCTCGCTGGACCAGTCGGTGGTGACGCTCAAGGCCACCATCCAGAAGACCGAGAACCAGCTGCGCGGCATGCGCCAGCAGATCGACACCGTCAAGGCCACCGACGCGGTGCAGAAGGCGCAGGCGGCGATTGCCGCGCGCCATTCCGGTGCCAGCAGCAAGATGGGCTCGGCACTGGAATCGCTGGAGCGGATCAAGGCGCGTCAGGCCGAAACCTCCGCACGCATCGAATCGGCCGAAGAGCTGGAGGCATCCAGCGGCGACGGCGATCTGAACCGGCGTCTGGCCGCGGCCGGCCTGATGGAAGGCGAGTCCAACGCCGCCGCAGTGCTGGCACGCTTCAAGAAGCCGGCCCAGCTCGGCCACGACACCGCCGGCGGCAGCGCGCCGCTGATCGGCCAGGTGCGCGACGTACAGCAGGTTCCGCGCAGCGACAGCTGATCCGCCGCACGGCACAGGACGCGCCATGATCATCGTCGGAAAGCTGTTGCGGGTATTGCGGCGCCACGTGCGCCGCGTCAGCTGGGGCATGGTGGCGCTGGCATTGCTGGCGCACATGGGGCTGAGCTGGGTGTTGCTGCTGCTGGCCGGCGAGCAAAAGCTCGTTGGCCTGGACGCGTTTCCGTACTACTACATGACCACCGCCACCACCATCGGCTACGGCGACCTGTCGCCGGGTTCGGTGGCCGGGCGCTATATCGCCGCGTTCGTGCTGATGCCGGGCGCGGTGGCGCTGTTCGCCACGGTGCTGGCCAAGACCAGCGGCGTGCTCATCACCTTCTGGAGGCGCCACCACATGGGCAAGATGGCTTACGCCGATCTGCGCGGGCACACCATCCTGATCGGCTGGCAGGGCGCCGCGTCCACACGCTTGCTGGAACTGTTGCTGTCCGACACCGCCACCGACGACGAAGGCGTGGTGTTGATTGCCGAGGGCGTGGCCGAGAACCCGATGCCCGACCATATGCGCTTCATCGCCGCCGAGTCCTACACGCATACCGAGGTGTACCTGCGTGCCGGCATCGCCGGCGCGGCGCGGGTGATCGTCAACCCGCCCTCGGACGACCAGACCCTGGCGGCGGTGTTCGCGCTGATGGCGCATGCGCCGCGTGCGCACGTCGTGGCGCACTTCGACTCGGGCAGCGCCGCGCGGCTGGTCAATTGCCACTATCCGGCGATCGAATGCACGCGGCCGATGACCGCCCAGATCCTGGCCCGCGCGGCGCAGGATCCGGGCAGCGCGGCGATCACGGCCGAACTGCTGTCGGTGGACGATGGCCCGACCCAGTTCAGCCTGGCGGTTCCTGCCGATGTCGACCCGCTGGATTACCGCGGGCTGGCCGCCGATTTCGGCCAGCGCGGCGCCCTGTTGCTGGGCCTGCGCGCGCCCGATGGCGCGCTGCGCTTGAACCCGCCCGCACACACCGCGGTGCCGGCCGGTGCCATGCTGTATTACCTGGCCGAACAGCGCGTGCCCGTGTCTGCCATCGCCTGGCAGGCCCTGCGCGCTGCCGCCGTGTCCCGTTCCCCATCGCCACAAGGTGCATGACGATGAGTTTTTTCAGCAAGTTGTTCGGTCAACCACAGCCGCCGCCGTTGCCCACCGCCGGC
This sequence comes from Xanthomonas arboricola pv. juglandis, assembly GCF_001013475.1. GTDB lineage: Bacteria > Pseudomonadota > Gammaproteobacteria > Xanthomonadales > Xanthomonadaceae > Xanthomonas > Xanthomonas arboricola. Next base: position 679,610 of record NZ_JZEF01000003.1, read on the forward strand.
ACCGGCGCCATCGGTCACGCGCTGCCGCTGGGCTTGCGCGTAGGTGGGCAGCTGGAGATCGATACCACGTTGTACCGCATGGCACCGGAGGCCATGACCGCCGAGTTGCCGGGCGGGCATCAAGGCATTCCGTGCTACGGCCACGTCAATCTGGGCGATGGCTATGCCCTGCATCGTTTCTATCTGGACGACGACGCGTTCCTGCAGGTCACCACCGTTGGCGGCGATCTGGAGGCGATGAAGGCCTTCGTGTATTGCGAGACGGTCAATCCGCCCAGCAAGCAGGCGTTTCAGGAGTTCGTGATGCAGCATCCGCATCTGGGTGCGGCGCAGATCGAGTACGCCGGCAAGCGCTGGCAACGCGCCACGCAGTCCACCGACGGTGCCGCGCGCATCCCGCCGATCGCCTACGACGAGGTGCTGTACCGCTATCAGCCCCCGCGCCGCGATGGCGATCTGACCCACTACGCCATGCTCTACAGCCGCGATGTGCCGGAGCTGCAGCGCGAGGAATTCCTGCTGGTCACCGGCGAGGATTCCGGCCCCAACGAGTTCTGCGTCACCTATGCGGTCGGCATCGATGTCACCGTCGCCGATCTGGATATCACCTGAGCGTGCGCGCTCGTCTTCCACTTACCCTGGTCCTGTCATGAACCCGATCAACCTGCAGAGTTTTCTCGCGTTTCTTTCCTACTTCGGCACCGGCCTGGGCGTGTTGATCGTGGCGGTGGTGCTGGTGACCCTGGTTACCCCGCACAAGGATTTCACCCTGCTGCGGCAGGGCAACGTGGCTGCGGCCACCGCCTTGGCCGGCAACCTGATCGGTGTGGCATTGCCGCTGCATTCGGCCATCACCCATTCGGTGAGCCTGGTCGATGCGCTGATCTGGGGCGCGGTCGCCTGCGGCATCCAGGTCGTGGCGTATCTGCTGGCCAACCTGGTGGCCGGGCGCATCTCGCGGCAGATCACCGACAACGTCACCGCCGCCGGCATCTTCTCGGCCGGCGTGTCGATCGCGGTCGGGCTGATCAATGCCGCGGCGATCACGCCGTAACGGAGCGCAGGCATGAAGCGATCACGCAATCTCAAGCTCACCCTGATGGCCGCATTGCCGGCCGCCCTCGTCACCGGCTGCGGCTCCGAACCGGAAACCGGCGTGGTACTGCAGTCGGCCTCCGACTGCTACCAGATCAAGCAGGAACAGACCGACATCCAGCAATGCCTCAAGGCCTACGACGAGGCGGTGACCAAGCACCAGCAGGCCGCGCCGCGCTTCAGTACGCGCTACGAGTGCGACGAGCAGTTCGGCAGTTGCACGGCAGTGCAGACGGCGCAGGGCCAGCAGAGCTGGATCCCGCCGATGGGCGGGTTTTTGCTGGGCTACGCGTTGGGCAACATGACCGGTGGTGGCGGCTACCGCTACGGCGGCTCGATTCCGCTGTACCGCGATTACCGCAGCGGTGGGTACTACAAGCCCAACGGCGATCTGGCCAGCAACCGCGTCGGCACCGTCCGCGGGCGCAGCGGCGCCATCGACATGCCGTCGCGGGCGATCACCGTGTCGCGCTCGGGTTTCGGCTCCAGTGCGGCGGCGCGCAGTTCGTTCGGTAGCGGCGGGCGCAGCTCCGGATACGGCGGCTGACATGCAACGGATCGCAATTGCCGAGCGCCCGGACTGGCGCGAGCAGGCCGAGTCGCTCGGCTTCCATTTCCACACCATCGACGGCGAGCGGTACTGGGACGAAAGCGCGTACTACGCGTTTACGCTGCAGCAGATCGAAGACGACATCGAGGCGCCCACGCAGGAACTGCACGACATGGCGATGCAGTTGGTGGACGAGGTGGTGGGCTCGGAGCAGCTGATGACGCAGCTGGCGATCCCGCCGTTCTACTGGGACTGGATCGCCACCTCGTGGAAGAACCGCGACCCGCATCTGTACGGCCGCATGGACCTGGCCTATGCCGGCAACGGCCCGGCCAAGCTGTATGAGCTCAACTACGACACGCCGACCTCGCTGTACGAATCGGCGTATTTCCAGTGGCTGTGGCTGGAACAGCAGATCGCCGCCGGTGCGCTGCCCAAGGGCACCGATCAGTACAACCTGATCCAGGACCTGCTGTGCGAAACCCTGGGCGCGTTGGCGGTGGATGGCGCGATCGGTGCGCAGATGCATTTCTCCGCGGTGCGCGATTCGCTGGAAGACCGCGCCACGGTGCGCTACCTGCGCGACTGCGCGCATCAGGTGGGCATCATTACCGAGGAAGTGGCCATCGAAGACATCGGCCTCAGCGCCGATGGCTGGTTCACCGATGAGCAGGACCGGGTGATCCACACGCTGTTCAAGCTGTATCCGCTGGAATTCATGATGGAAGAGCGCTTCGGCCCGGCGTTGTGCGCCAACCGCGTGCGCCTGATCGAGCCGGCGTGGAAATCGGTGCTGAGCAACAAGGGCATCCTGCCGCTGTTGTGGGAGCGGCATCAGGGCCATCCCAACCTGCTGGCGGCGCGCTTTGCGCAAACCTGCGAAGCGCCCACGGCAGGCTGGGTACGCAAGCCGCTGCTGTCGCGCGAGGGGGCCAATATTTCCCTGGTCAGCGCACAGGGCGACGCTGCGCAGACCGATGGCCCGTATGTGGACGGGCCGGCGATCCTGCAGGCGCATCATCCATTGCCGGTGTTCGATGGCCGGCACGCGCTGGTCGGCAGCTGGGTGGTGGCCGATCGTCCGGCCGGGCTGGGCATGCGCGACGACGATGGCCCGATCACCCGCGACACCTCGCGCTTCGTGCCGCACGTGATCGTGAACTGATGCAGCAGTGGGTGAGGCAGTGCCGCTGCGACGCGGCGCTGCCGTGTGGCGCGATCGCCCTTGCATGTGGTCGTGAGTAAAGCGCTTTTCCGCATGGCCGGGTGGTACGTAAGGGCCCGCGCTGCATGAAGCAGCTGTCGTCCCGTATCGCTTGACACACGCTGCAGTGGCGGGCAAGTCCTGCGCTGCCTGCCGCGCAGCGCAGGTTTTCCACACCCCCTGTGGATGGAACTTGCACAAGGCTGTGGACAAGTGGGTGCAGGCCCCGGCCTGCAACGCTATCAAGATGGGTGGCGAAAAAATGACCAGCCGCTCGCGGATGCGTTTTTCCGGTCCCGATCGCAGCGATCTCGGCAGGATCGGCAAAGTCGGTTGCGCTATCGGCGATGGGATGTGCCGGCCTGGGTTGCGTCATGCCAACGCGACGTTCCGAGCATGCGGATCATGCAAGCCGTGCAGACCGTACGCGCGCTGCATGCGATGCGGGCGATACACATCGACAAAGCGCGACACGTCAGCCTCGCGATCAGTGTTCTCTCATTTGCGCGCACCGCAAACCCATCACACCCGCCGCGCCACCAACAAGCCCGCCACCGCCAGCAGCCATGCCAGGGCGAACACGCTCAGGTAGGCGGCCGCAGTCGCCGAGGCCAGCAGCGTGGCGAACAAGGCGCCGGCCAGCGCTAGCATGCCGGCCACCGCAATCGCCTCGCTCAACTGCAGCGCCGAACTGTTGGCGCCTTGCTGCGCCGGCGGCGACAGCGACAACGTCAACACCGACAGGCTCGGATACAGCAGGCCCATGCCCAGGCCGGTCAGCGCCCAGCCGGCAATCGCCACCGGCACCGGGATGACCGGCCACACCGCCCCCGCGCTGATCACGATGCCCAGCGACATGAAGCACGCACCGATCTTGAGCAGGCGTGGGCGCGACCAGCCGGCGCGGCTATGGCCCTGGTACCAAGAGCCGCTGAACCAGCCCAGCGCGCCGACGCTCAGCGCCACGCCGGCCAGCAGCGGCGACAGGCCGCGTTCGCGCGACAGCAGCAACGGCAGGAACGCCTCGAAGCCGAAGAAGGCCGCCGCCGCGATGCCGCGCAGCGCGATCACGCTGGGCAGCCCGCGCGCAAGCCGCAGCGTGCCGGCCGGCAACAGCTGCCAGGCGCAGTACCCGGTCAGCGCTAGTGCCGGCAGCATCGCCAGCAACGCGCTCGTGCCATGCAGCTGTCCGCCCAGATACACGCCCAATACGCCCAAGGCCGCACCCACCGCCCAGCGCAACGCGGGATCCGACGCGCCCGCTGTATCGCTGGACCAGGTGCGCCCGCGGATCGCCGGCCACAGCATCAGCCCGGCCGGTATCGCCAGCAGCGGCACCGACAGGAACACCCAGCGCCAGCCGACGTGCTGCACGATCAATCCGCTGATGCCCGGCCCGATCAACGACGGCACCACCCAGCCGGCCGAGAACGCGGCAAACACGCGGGGCCGCAGGGCTTCCGGATACAGGCGCCCGACGATCACGTACAGCGCCACCGAATACGCGCCGGCCCCCAGGCCTTGCAGCAGGCGGCCGGCAATCAGTACCGGCATGCTCGGCGCCAGCCCTGCCACCAGCAGGCCGATCACGAAGCACAGCAGGCCGTAGGCCAGCGCCCCGCCGGGGCCACGTCGGTCGCTCCAGCGCCCGGCGGCGGTCATGCCGACCACGCTGGTCGCCAGGGTGCCGCCGAACGCCAGCGCATACAGCGGCAAGCCATTCAATTCGCGCGCGACGGTCGGCATGGCGGCGGCCACCGCCAGCGATTCGAAGGCATTGAGCGATACCAGTGCCACCATGCCCAGCGTTGCGGCGCGGTACGGAGCGGCCAGGATGGAAGTGGGTTGTGCCTCATTGAGTGGCGTGGCGGGCAGGGCGGTATCGGCGGGCATCGAGCATCCAGAAACTGAAGTGTGTAGAGCCATGACCATGGGGCTTGCACCGGTCATGGCCGCGCAGCATCCTGCCTCAACCAAGGTTGAGGTCAAGGCAATGCAGCGTGAGTTGTCCGTGGGCGAAGTGGCCAAGCGCAGTGGCGTGGCGGTGTCGGCTTTGCATTTTTACGAGCGCAAGGGCCTGATCCGCAGCCTGCGCACTGCCGGAAATCAACGCCGCTATGCGCGCGACGTGCTGCGGCGCATCGCCGTGATTCGCGTGGCGCAACGGCTCGGCGTGCCGTTGCAGCAGGTGCTGGATGCGTTCTCGGTGCTGCCGGACCAGCGCACGCCCACGCGTGCGGAATGGGCACGCATGTCGGCACGTTGGCGCGGGCAACTGGATGCGCGCATCGCCGAGCTGCAGGCCTTGCGCGACCAGCTCACCGACTGCATCGGTTGCGGCTGCCTGTCGCTGCGCCGCTGCCGGTTGAGCAACCCGGGCGATGCGCTGGCCCAGGGTGGGGATGGCGCGTTGCGCTTGTCGCGGCTTGCTGCCGACTGAGTTAACAAGCGCGGGCTAGCCGCCGCCGGGGCAGGGCTGTTGCGATCGGCATCTGCAGATCGCGCGCGGGCCGCGGCTGCTGCGCCCCGGGCAGCCTGTCACCGCCGAGAGAAGTTCGATGCCGCAACCGGGACCAATGACAGTGCCGTGCATGGCGAAGGCGACCGTAGGATGGGGATCCCCTCCGCCGCAGGATTTCACGCATGTTCCCCACCTTGCGCCGATCGCTCGCCGTTGCGCTGTCGCTGGCATGCATCACCTCGTCCGCGCATGCCGCGCCCGCCACCAGCGCCGCCGCGCCGGCAAGGCGCTGACCGTGCATGTCCGCTACCGCTACACGATTCCGGGCACCTGGGGCGGGCGCACTGCGGTCAGTGCCAGCAAGCAGGGCGAGATCTACGAGATTGCCCAGTGGTATCCGCGCATGGCCGTCTACGACGATCTGCGCGGCTGGGACACGCAGCCGTCGGCACGGGCCAGGCCAATGTAGGAGCGCGCTTGCGCGCGATTGAGCGTCACCGGTAACGCCTCGTCGCGCCCTTCCACCCCGGTTCCGAGCGCGCCGTCCACGCCCACCTGACGACTGCTTGCTGCGTGTCAGCCGCTCTTGGACACACGAGACTACAGATGCAGTGTCGCCTGCTGTGTCGTGCCCGCTCTGCACGATGTCTGGTGACTGCGTGCCGCTTGATAGCGGTTGGCGATATCACCGCCGGATACAGGGCGAATGCGCTGACGACAGTGCGCAGCCGGATCCATCGCTGCAGTGCCCGGCTGCTTCGCTACAACCGCATCAAGTCCTTGCCGACCACAATCGGCCCGGCGTAGTGCTTGCGCGCGCCCTCGCTCCACATCGCATCGGTGATCGTGGGGTCGCCGCCGGGCACGAAGTGATTGAGCACCAGCATCCTTGCGTTGGCCGCTGCCGCGATCCTGCCGACTTCCTCGCTGGTGGAGTGGCTCTTGAGCAGATGGTCGAGCAAGGTCGGTGCGTTGTCGTTGGTCTTGAGCATCTTTTCCAGCGCGGGCAGGTACATCACCTCGTGCACCAGGATGTCGGTGTCCTTCGCGAATTCGGCCAGTGCAGGCAGGTAACGCGTATCGCCGGAGAACACCACCGTGCGGTCGCGCGCGGCGAAGCGGTAGGCGAACGCCGGCTTGAGCGTGTAGTGATCCACCAGCGTCGCGGTGACGGTGACCTGGTCGTTCTGCAGCACCGTGCCGGGCTGGTCGAACTCGTGCACATGGATCAGCTGCTTGAACGGCGGGCGGCCTTCTTCGCGGATGCGCGCATCGATGTCGATGGCATTCATCTCGACGAACGCATCCACCATCCTGGCGATACCGGGCGGGCCATAGAGATGCACCGGTGTCTGCAGACCGCTGGCCCACGCCAGCCAGACCACGTTGAGCAGGTCGGCGTTGTGGTCGGAGTGGTGATGGGTGAGAAAGATATCGCGCAGCGCAGGCAGGCGAACGCCGGCCTTGGCCAGTTGCTGTGCAACGCCGTTGCCGCAGTCGATCAGGTAGGGCTGCCCGTCGATGACCAGCGCATTGGCGGCCGCGGCGCGCAGTGGTGATGGCGTGGGGCCGCCCTTGGTGCCGAGCAGCACCAGCACGCTGCCGTTGGCCGGGAAGGGCGCCGGTGACGCCGGGTCCGACGGCGCAGTGTCTTCCTTCGGTGCGCGCCGTAGTGCGGCACCGAGCTGGCTCGTCACGCTCAGCGTGGCCGCTGCCAGCGCGATGCGCAGCACCTGGCGACGGGAAGAGCGTGGCGAAGCGGCGGACATGACGGCTCCTGTCGAAGCGGGGAAGAGGATGTGCCAGGCGGGGCGTGGCACTGCGCCAGACTAGCGTGGGGCTGCCGGGTTTGCGAATGGATCACGCAAACCTCGGCACTGGCATGCCCGCGCCCGATGCAGCAGAGCTGCAACTGCGATGCACGTGGTGCGTGCACTGCTCGGTCCGATGGCCCGCCCCGAATCGGTCACGCCGACCCATCCATTGCCTTCCAACGGGGGACCTGCATCGATTGCCTTCAGAGTTCCCGTGCAATGAACGCGTTCAACGCAGGCGAACGATAAAACGCCATGCATTGCGCGAAGATCCTGTTGAACGGGCCGCGCCGGGCTTCGTCCTTCATCGGCACTTCGGCGCGATGGAAGTCCGCCGTCTGCTCGGCCACGAAACGGTGCAGGCGGTCGGTGGCACCGGTCTTGGCATTGTCGAGCGCATAGGTCGTCAGCAGATACGAGCGATCGCGCAGCTGGTCGGAGGTGTATTTGCCGCTACGCTCATAGTTGTTGTCCAGGCACAGCTGCAGCGCGTAGGCCCTGACGTCGTCGCGATTGGCGGGTTTGCCGGCTGCATGGGCGGTGACCTGTAGCGACAAGGCCAGGAGCGCAGCTACGGCGATGACACAAAGAGTGCGTTGAACGGGCATGCCGATCCAGGTGAAGGACGAGCTGCCAAGTCTGCATCATCCGGGCACTGCAGATGAAGTGCATGACGACTGACGCGCGTGACCGATGGGGTCCAAGGGTTAGCGCATAAAACATCAACCCGTACAGATCGATCCACACAGCACATCAAACAATCGACCACGCTCTGTACAGGCCAGGCGCAGTCGCACGTGGCAGGCGCTACCCGCCTGCCACGCGCATCACCCGCTTACGGGCCGAAGTAGGTGGAAATGCTGGAATACACGTCCGAGAAGCGCGAGTAGTAATCCGGATCGGTCTGCGCGGTGCAGAACGAGTAGCCGCCGTACAGGCCGCCGCGCAGCTGGTAGGCGCCACCGCTGGCGACGGTGAACAGGCCCGAGCCGGACGAGCCGCCCTCGGTGACGCCATCGTTCCAGACAACACGGTACAGCGGGCTCTTGCCGTCGATGCTGGTGCTCAGCCCATTGACGGTGCCCAGCGAATACTTCTTGACGTCACCGGACGGGTGGTGGATGCCGACGATCGAGGTGCCGGTCGCGCCGATCGCCGCGCTGTTCCATGCCGCATAGAACGCGCCGCTTGGCGGTGCGGTCTTCAGTTCCAGCAACGCGGTATCGCGCGTGGTATTGGCGTGGCGCAGGAATGCACCGCCGGTCAAGGTGGTGGCCTGCGAGCTGGCGGTATTGCCGTTGCAGGTGGCCGTGTCGTAGAACCAGTAGGTCTGCAGTGTGTTGGCGACCGTCTGCGTACTGATGCAATGCGCTGCGGTCCAGAACAGGTTGCGCTTGGGCGAGTTGGTGTTGTTGAGCAGCGTGCCGGTGCACAGGAACGAGCCCTGGCTGGTGGTGAACACCATGCGCGCCACCGCCTTTGCGGCATTGGTGAAGCCGGCGGTCGGATTGGCGCGGCAGACGATATCGTTCTGGCAGGAATCGCTCTCGCCGATGGCGATGGTCATCATGTCGCGCGCGCTGGCGGTGGGGCTGATGTCCAGGTGCGACAGTTGCGGGATGCTCAGGCTGAAGTTCTCCGGATACTGGCCGGCCCGCAGCGACAGTTCCACCAACAGATTCTCGCCGCTGACGGTGGGCGACCAACCGATGGCGTCGCCGCTGGCGGCGAAGCTGGCACCGGATTGCTCGAACACCCGGCCATCGTCGCCGGCAAAGCGCAGCGTCACCTTGGACGGATCGCCCGGCGTGGCGCCGGCACCACGCAGGATCAGCGACGCACGCAGCGAGGCCGCCTGCGCGGAGCCGACCTTCAAGGTCGCCACGCGCGAGCCGTCTTTGGCCATCTGCCAATCGAGCGTGGCCAGATTCACCAAAGGCTTGGCAACCGCGCGCGAAAACCCGATCTGCAAGGGCTGCCCATGTTTGACCTGTGCGATGCGACGCTCACGCACCCGACCGATCTCGGCGCTGGTGGGCGCAGTGAGTTGCACCACACGCGTGGGCAGGATGCCGCCACGCAGACTTGCCGACTGCAACGTCGCCGCGCCGAGCTTGGCCGCCTGCGGCGCGGTACTCACCGGTGCCGCATCCATTTCGGTCGGCGGCGTTGCCAGTGCAGCGCCGGAAACGGCGGAAAACAGCGCCAGGTACAAGGCATTCTTGCGATTCATGGGTAGTCCTTCTCGTCAGGGAACGACAGGCTGCGGCGGGGGCCACAGCCTGCGGGCGCCATCGTTGGCGCCGAACGAGACTAGCGAATGTTTAAAGATGAATATGTGCTGAAAATCTCGTTCAGAGATTGATAGTCGATAAAAAGATCATCGTTTTTTTGTACGCAGCGGTCGATGTGTGCACGCCCTGCCAGTGACTTTGCGCATGCGCATGCGCATGCGCATGGCGGCGCATCCCAGGAATCATGTGCAATACGTACGCCGCTCTACCTGCGGCAACTGCGATCACGCAGTGCACCGGCAGCGCCGCCTTGATCAAGCTGTCAGGCGATGCAGGTGGATACGCTGCATGTGGGATAGCGAGCGCGCATATCCTTTGCGGGCCTTAACAAGGCGCGCTCTAAGTCCCTGCAAGCAGGCATGTCGATGACGCCGGCGGCCGTCAGCAAGGCTGCATATCGGCTCGCGACGGATTACTCCAACGCGTCGCTGGCGCGGAAGTCGGTCGAGCGACCACTGGCTTTGAGAAACCCCAGGACTGCAAGCCCGACCACCATCCAGGCCGTGCCGCCGAGTTGCGCATGCTGGTCGGCATTGATCAGCACATAGGCCAGGATCACAATGCCGATCAACGGCGTGGCGACATGCAACAGCACGCTGCGGCCCTGTCCGCGGAAATGCCACAGCACCGCCACGTGCAACAGGATGAAGGCGGTCAGTGCGCCGACATTGCACAACGAGGACAGCAGCGCGATCTGTCCGACGAAGACTTCGCCCAGCACCATGCTCAAGCCTGCCACCAGCAGGATGGCACGCTGCGGCACGCCGGTGCGTGGATGGATGTAGCGCAGGAAGGCCGGTAGCTGGCGGTCACGCGCCATGGCGAACAACAGGCGCGAGGTGGCGGCCTGCGCCACCAGCGAATTGGCGATCGCCGCACTGATCGCAACCGTGAGCGCAATGACGATCTGCAACCATGGCCCGGCGATCAGGCGCCCGATCTCGAAGAAGGCATCGTTGGAGGCCTGCGCGCTGGGATAGCGTTGCAGGGTGGGCTGCAGCAGCGCGGCCAGCCAGGTCTGCAGCACGAACAAGCCGGCCACCAGCAACAGCGCCAGCAGGGTCGCGCGCCCGACCACGCGGTTGCCGCCACGGGCTTCTTCGGACAACGTGGAGATCGCATCGAAGCCCAGGAACGACACCACCGCCACCGACAAGGCGCTGAAGATCAGCTGCGGCGAAAAGGCCTGCGGGTTGTAGAACGGACGCAGGTTCCAGTGCGCACCATTGACGCCACGCTGGATCGCCAGGCTGGCCAGCACCACGAACACCGCCAGCACCACCAGCTGCGCGTAGAGGAAGAAGCGATTGGCCCGCGCGGTGGTTTCGATGCCGCGCAGGTTGACCAGCGTGTTGAGCACCACGAAGAAGGCGATCCACGCCGGCTGCGGCACGGCCGGCAACACGTTGTGCATGGCGTTGGCACCGACCACGTAGAGCAGGGTGGGCACCAGCAGATAATCCAGCAGGATCGCCCAGCCGGCCAGAAAGCCCATGCCGCTGCTCAGGCCGCGTCCCACATACGCATACACCGAGCCGGCGACCGGAAACGCCTGCGACATCTGCTGGTAGCTCAACGCGGTGAACAGCATCGCCACGAAGCCGAGCAGGTAGGTCAGCGGCACCATCCCGGCGCTGATGTCGAACACGCCGCCGAAAATGGAGAACGGCGCGGTCGGCACCATGAATACCAGCCCGTAGATCAGCAGGTCCTTGAGCGTCAGCTGCCGCTTGAGCTCCTGGGTGTAGCCAAAGCGTTCCAGCGCGGCCGCATCGTTGCGGCGGGGGGTGTCGGTCATGCAGGTGTCCGCTGAAAGGAATGCCGGGTCGCGACGCAGGCGCCGTGGGAGCGTCTGCACGTCGATGCTGCAGTGCAGCCATCCGACCGGCATTGTGACGATAATGTGGCCGCCAAGCCCATCCATTGGTAAAAATGCTAGGTTTTCCATGCCGGATGTCATCCAGCGGCGTACGTCGACACCGAAGGACCCCACATGTTCGACACTCTGGCCAGCCTGGGCCGCGACCTGCAGGCGCTGCACACGCTCAATGCCTGCCTGGACCGGGTGTTTTCCGACGTCTGCGGGCTGGGCTTCCAGTCCCTGGTCTACGACTACGCGCCGGTCCCGCTGAGCCTGGAAGGGGCACTGATCACCCCGTCGGTGTTCATGCAGCGCAATGCGCCGGGCGACATGCAGCACATCTGGTGCGAGCACGGCTATTACCAGCACGACCCGGTGCAGCAGCGCGCGACGCGACGCACCACGCCATTCGTGTGGTCCTACCGCAGCGACGGCGAGATGGAGGGCGTGGAATACGTCGGCAGCCAGCATCGGCAGGTCACGCGTTATCTGTGCGATAGCGGTATGGGAACCGGTGTCACCGTGCCTCTGCACCTGCCGGGTGGCGCGTTCGCGACATTCAGCGCTGCGGTCGATGCGGTCGCGGCCGAGGCGCCACGGCTGGCCGAAGCGCAGCTGTCGCCATTCCTGCTGCTGGCGCATACCTTCCAGGCACGCGCGCAGGAACTGCTCGATCCGCAGGAACGCCGCTGCCACCACATCGCGCTGACCCGCCGCGAGCGCGAATGCCTGCAGTATTCGGCAAAAGGGCTGACAGCCAAGAGCATCGCCGCTGCGCTCAACCGTTCCACGGCCACGGTGAACCTGCATCTGAACTCGGCAGCGCGCAAGCTGGGTGCGCGCAATCGCGTCGAGGCCGTCGTGCGCGGCATGCACTATCGATTGCTGGAGCCGTAAGCCCGGCGTGCTCGGCTGCGGCGACATGCCGCGATAGACGATTTCGCTGCGGCGAGAATTTGCGATCGGCAGGCGCAATCTCTGCCCTGATTGATGCCCGTCCTGGCGACCAAATACGCGTTCAGCTGGATCGCATCGCCCGCGCAGCCGGCCCCGATCTTCGAAAGCGCCACGAACCTGGGAGTTTTGCCAGTTAACGCGCGGCGGTTGCCTCGCTAGGCTCGGCGCTCATTCTTGCCGTTAGCAGGCGCAGGTCATGCAGTCCACCGAGGGTTACGTCGAATTCCGTGGGTACCGGACCTGGTACCGCATCACCGGCGACCTGCGCAGCGACGCCTGCCCGCTGATCGTGCTGCACGGCGGCCCCGGCTGCACCCACGACTATGTGGACAGCTTCAAGGACCTGGCGGCCAATGGCCGCGCGGTGATCCATTACGACCAGCTCGGCAACGGCAAGTCCACCCATCTTCCCGATGCAGACCCCGGTTTCTGGACGGTGGGGCTGTTTCTGGACGAGTTGCAGGCCTTGATCACGCAGGTGGGGCTGTCGCAGTACGCGCTGCTCGGGCAGTCCTGGGGCGGGATGCTGGCGGCCGAGCATGCGGTGCGGCGGCCGGCCGGCCTGCGTGCGTTGGTGATCGCCAACTCCCCGGCATCGATGGGCTTGTGGCGCGCTGCGGCGCTGCGGCTGCGCGCGCGTCTGCCCGAGGACATTCAGGCGGCGCTGGACGCGCACGAAGCGGCCGGCACCCTGGACGACCCGGCCTATCGCGCCGCAAGCCAGGTGTTCTACGCCCAGCACGTCTGCCGCGTGCTGCCCTGGCCTGCGGAAGTGGCGCGCACCTTCGCCGCCATCGACGCCGACCCGACCGTGTATCACGCGATGAATGGCCCGACCGAATTCCATGTGGTCGGCAGCCTGCGTAACTGGAGCATCATCGAGCGCCTGCACCGCATCAACGCGCCCACGCTGGTGCTGTCGGGCAAATACGACGAGGCCACACCGGAAACGGTGGAGCCGTACGCACGCCTGATCCCGGACGCGCGGTGGCATGTGTTCGCCAATTCCAGCCATATGCCGCATGTGGAAGAACGCCCGGCGTGTATGCGCCTGGTCGGCAACTTCCTCGACGACCAGACGCCGTGGCCCGGCGAGCAGTTGGTGCATGCGTCGGCGGTGGCCAGTCGCGCTGTTTGAGCGGATAGGGTAGGGATGTATGTGAGTGCACGTGAAGCAGAGCGCGCCCGGCTGCGGTGCGCAGCTGCGACGCGTGGCGATTGAGCATGCGCTGCCTTGCTTGCGCATCGTGCGAGCAAGGTTCGAAGAGTGGTCGTGAAGAGCAGTCGTGTTGATACACGCACCTGTGCCTCAACCGCGTGTCGTTGAGCCGACACATCCAATGCGGATTGCCAGCTACGGTCGAACACCACCTGACGCACCACGTGGTCGGACCGAAGCGGCCTGACAATGTCGAAAGAGGCTGGTCGTAGCGCCAGTGCTTGCCCACTGTCGCGATTGATCCAAAGGCGCAATCACGCATCGTCTTCTGCAAAGCGCCATCTGGTGTGGCGTAAACCGCACAAACCTCGCAAACCGCATATGCCTGCGATGGCGCTGCTGCTACGCACCAATGACGCTCACAACACACGTTCGTGTGCAGTGACCACTGCGCAGCATTTCATGTTGCACTTCGATGCTTAAAGAACGCATCTGCCGATAGCAACTGTGGTCGAACGCGCGCGTGAGTAAACCAGCATCGGCCTGCGTTTGCATGCATGAAAAAACACATCTGCGTAAGCACAAAAACACTGCGCACGCCGCAACGGTGTCCTGTCCCGGGTGTCTCTTGCTGTCCCTTTTGCATGTCCTGCACGGAGAACACCGTGGTGCGTCAAAGTTTCAGTAATTGATAATTGTTTTATGTTTTAAATCGCGCGAAGAATGCGGCCCCCACGCACCGCTTTGCTGTTGTCATCGCTCCGGCGCAGGCAGCACGCATCGCTTTTCCACACTTTGGGAGAGGCTGCATGATCATCAAGACATTCCAGGGCGCAGTTGCGCTTGCCCTGTCCGCCTGCGCTGCGGGCGCCATCGCCGGCCCGGTCGGGTACGGTGCCGGCACCACCGGCGGCGGCAACAAGACACCGGTCACCGTGACCACCTTCGAGGCGATGCAGGCTCCGATCGACAGTTATTCCGGCAGCGGCGGGTTGGTGCTCAACTACACCGGCAAGTTCGACTTCAGCAGCATCAAGGACGTCTGCGCACAGTGGAAGTTGCCGGCCAAGGCCGTGCAGATCAAGAACAAGAGCAACATCACCATCAAGGGGGCCAGCGGCTCGTCGGCCAACTTCGGGCTATGGGTGGTGGGCAACTCCAGCAACGTCATCATCCAGAACATGACCATCGGCCTGCTGCAGGGCGGTGAAGATGCCGACTCGATTTCGCTGGAGGGCAATTCCAGCGGCTCGCCGTCCAAGATCTGGGTCGACCACAACACCGTGTTCGCCTCCTTGACCAAGTGCTCGGGCGCCGGCGATGCGTCTTTCGATGGCGGCATCGACATGAAGAAGGGCGCCCACCACGTCACCGTGTCCTACAACCACGTCTACAACTACCAGAAGGTCGCGCTCAACGGATACAGCGACAGCGACACCAAGAATTCGGCCGCGCGCACCACCTATCACCACAACCGCTTCGAGAACGTCGAGTCGCGCGTGCCGTTGCAACGGCGTGGGCTGAGCCACATCTACAACAACTACTTCAACAACGTCACCACCTCGGGCATCAACGTGCGCATGGGCGGGGTGGCCAAGATCGAGTCGAACTACTTCGAAAACATCAAGAACCCGGTGACCTCGCGCGACAGCAGCGAGATCGGCTACTGGGACCTGATCAACAACTACGTCGGTAGCGGCATCACCTGGGGCACCCCGGATGGCAGCAAGCCGTACGCCAACGCCACCAACTGGATCACCACCAAGGTGTTCCCCGAACCGCTGGGCTACACCTACAGCATCACCCCGGCCGCACAGGTCAAGGCCAAGGTGATCGCCACCGCCGGTGCGGGCACCAACCTGGCCGAGTAAGCGACAACAGAGTGCGGTCACATCGATCCCCGGCCTGGCCGGGGATTCTTGTCTGTGGGGTGCAGCTGATTCGTGCATCGTCGGTCTGCGGCCAGGCACGGCGGCCACCGCTGGTTGCACGTGGCAGTGAATCCCTGGCGGTGGATGCAGGCAAGCGCTCGCCCGGCTTGATCGACCTCGCTCCGGCGCCGGCGTCAAGAGGCGCGGCAGGCGCCGCGACGCGGTATCGTGTCGCGATCCCATCCATGCAAGCCTGTCCATGCCGCTTCCAACCGATCCCGTTGCTGAGCACGCTCCGTCCGCCGCGCCCACCTTGCGCCACGCGCTGAAACCGCGGCAATTGATGATGATGGGCCTGGGCACGGCGATCGGCGCCGGGCTGTTCCTGGGCTCGGGCGTGGGGATCCACGCGGCGGGGCCGGCAGTGCTGGTGTCGTACCTGATCGCCGGAGCGTTGGTGATCATCGTGATGAACGCGCTGGGCGAAATGGCCGCGTCCAAGCCGGCCAGCGGTGCGTTTTCGGTGTATGCAGCCGACGCGATGGGCCCGACCGCTGGTGCGACGGTGGGCTGGTTGTGGTGGCTGCAGATCGTGGTGGTGATCGCCGCCGAAGCGGTCGGCGCGGCGGGCCTGCTCGCCTCGGTATGGCCGGCATTGTCGGTGCCGTTGCTGGCGGTGGTGTTCATGGCCACCTTTACGGCGATCAATCTGCTCGGCGTGCGCAATTTCGGCGAGTTCGAATTCTGGTTCGCCATCCTCAAGGTCGTTGCGATCGTGGTGTTCCTGCTGATCGGCGTGGCCCTGCTGGCCGGGTGGTTGCCCGGCGTGGTGTCGCCGGGGCTGTCCAACTTCACCCAGAACGGCGGATTCGCGCCCAAGGGGCTGGCCGGCATCGGCTCGGCGTTGCTGGTGGTGGTGTTCGCCTTCGGCGGCACCGAAATCGTGGCAGTGGCCGCGGCGGAAACCGCCGACCCGGGCCGCAGCCTGGCACGCACGATTCGCACCGTGGCCTGGCGCATCCTGGTGTTCTACATCGGCTCGATCAGCGTGATCGTGGCGGTGGTGCCGTGGACCAGCGCGGCGCTCAGCTCGCCGTTCGCCGCCGTGCTGGAGGTGGCGCGCATTCCCGGCGCGGCCACTGCCATCACTCTGGTCGCCGTGGTGGCCTTGCTGTCTGCGCTCAACGCCAATCTGTATGGCGCCTCGCGGATGATCTTCTCGCTGGCCCAGCGCGGCGAAGCGCCGCGGCTGCTTGGCAGGACCAGCGGCGAGCAGGTGCCGCTGGTGGCGGTGATCGCCAGCGTGCTGTTCGGGTTTGCCGCAGCCGCGCTGGAACTGCTCTACCCCAACAAGGTGTTGCCGATGCTGCTCAACATCGTCGGCGCCACCTGCCTGCTGGTGTGGACGATCTCGCTGCTGTCGCAGCTGATCCTGCGCGCACGCGCCGACCGCGCCGGCATCGCGCTGCCGTTCCGCATGCGGGGTTATCCGTTTCTGACCCTGCTGGCCCTGGCGATACTGGCGGTGATCTTCGTGCTGCTGGCGTCCTCGGCGGACACCCGCGCGCAGTTCCTGTCGATGGTCGGTCTGACTGTCTTCATTGCCGTGGTCAGCGAAGTGGCGCGACGCGTGCGTGCGCGGACGTGAACGTGTAGGTCCACGCGGCTGAGTGCGTGATCGTCCAGCGGCGCAAATACAGCTGCAGTGCGCTGTTGCACACCGTCGAAGCGAGAACACGCAAGCAGTCTTGCGGTTTCCTTCCCCATCAGACAGGCGAGTGGCTGGATCTGCTGATCCAGCTCGGCTACTGTCATTCGGCCGATTCTGTTGGTTGCATCGGTTGGCTGGAAAACATCCGCGCGCCAGCGCGCGACGATGAAAATGCATCGCTTCATTCCTTGATTGTTTCAGCAATCATCGCCGGGGTTCGTGCATGCATGCCGTTTCGTCCGAGAATTCTGCTGCCTTGCCTACCGCCCGCACCCTGGAGGCGGTGCATGCGCTGGCCTATCCGGTCGATACGCATCTGGACTCCCTGTATCTGTCGCGCCTGGGTGGCTTCGATTTCTGGAAGGGCGACTGGAAAGCACATCGACGCTCGCTGATCCTCTGGCTGATGTCCAAGACCTCGCCAAGAGGTCGCAACCAACCGCTGATGTACCACGTCAGCGGCCCGGACTTTCTGGCCGGCGGCTACGGCGCTGCCTGCTTCAGCGCCCACGCGTTGTGGGAGAACCTCTTCGGCGCGCCGTTTCTCGACCCCTGGAACAACTGGGTGGAGCATCAGCGCTATGTCGAGGAGATGGTGGCCGCGAGCAAGGGTCGGATGCGGCTGGCACGCAGCGCCGCCGAGCTGCGCGCGGTTCGGGCCGAGGGTCTTTGCTGCGCCATCCTGTCGCTGGAGGGCGCGCATATGCTCGGCCCACGCGGAGTCCGCAGTCAGGCGCTGCGGCTGGAGCGCCTGGACATCGCTGCCAGGGCCGGCGCCGCCTATGTGACGCTCAACCATTTCAGCCATACCGACATCTCCCAGGCCGGCTATGCGCCGCTCAATCCGTGGCGCGGGATCGAAGGGGCGGGGCTGTCGGAATTCGGCCGCAAGGTCGTGGAGCGCTGCATCGATGTCGGACTGCTGGTGGATCTTTCGCATACCTCGAGCCAGGGCGTCCTCGATGCCTGCGCCATCTGCGTCCGTCGCAACGTGCCGGCCTTCGCCTCGCATGCCGCCTCGCGCAGCGTCACCCGTGGCGCCGAGACGCGGCCGTCGCGTCATCTCGACCGCGGGCTCGACGACGCGGCGATCCGCGCCATCGTCCAGACCGGTGGCTGCATCAGCGTCATCCTGGCGCCGTACTTTCTGCAACACGCCTATCTGGCCGACGGCAAGCCGAACATGGATGCCGATCTCGCCTTTGTCGTCGGCTACTACGAAGCCTTCGCCCGACAGATCGCCGCCATGGGGATCGTCGAGGATCCGTGGAAGCACCTGAGTTTCGGCAGCGATTTCGATGGCGGCATTTCCAGCCTGCCGACCGGTCTGCGCAGCGGCGCGGATCTGCCCAGGCTCACGCAGGCGATGCTGGATGCCGGCTGGCCCACGCAACGCATCGTCGATGTGTATAGCGGCAATTTCCTGCGGGTCTGGGAGCGGGTGCGGCTTTAGCGTTTTCCGGCGACCTGCGTGTGGATGGGGTGGGGCAGCGCGGCGACCTTCCATCGCGTACCGGTGTACCTGCGAGAGCCGGGTGCATCGCAGTGACCGGCCTGCGTGCAACGCGTCTGCGTGCGAGAAATGCGCGCTGCATTGCACACCGGGTGTAGCATCGCCCAGAGAGCCAACAAAACTACAACGCCGCCGTCAGGCAGGTGCGGCCGGTGCGACGAATCGGCATGAGCCACGCATGCGCTGCGGTTCCGGGCGCGCCGTCCCCACCCACCTGACTGCCACTCGCTGCGTGTTGTGGGTCGCTGCTGGCTGCACAAGCGCGGCAATTTGCCGCAGATGCGACGCCGTGTCGCATCGGGAACGAGCACGACCGTCCTTATGATGATCCCGTAGCGCAGAGGTCGCGATCGACCGGCACTGGTGTTCGGCAATCGACCTGCAACCTGTGCGCTGATGCTGCCCCATCTTTTTCCTGGAGGATTCTCCATGGATGCCTTGCTGTTATCGCGGATCCAGTTCGGGTTCGTCATCGCATTCCACGTGCTGTTTCCCGCATTCACCATCGGGCTGTCCAGCCTGCTGGCATTTCTCGAATGGCGCTGGCTGCGCACCCGGCTGCCGGTGTGGCGCGAGCTGTATTTCTTCTGGCAGAAGATCTTCGCGGTGTCGTTCGGCATGGGCGTGGTCAGCGGCATCGTGATGGCCTTCCAGTTCGGGGCCAACTGGCCGGAGCTGAGCCGGATCGCCGGCAGCGTGATCGGCCCGTTGCTTAGCTACGAGGTGTTGACCGCGTTCTTCCTCGAAGCCAGTTTCCTGGGCGTGATGATGTTCGGCTGGGGGCGCATTTCCGAGCGCCTGCATTTCCTGGCGACCTGCATGGTGGCGCTGGGCACGCTGTTTTCCACGTTCTGGATCCTGTCGTCCAACAGCTGGTTGCAGACCCCGGCCGGCTATGAGGTGGTGGACGGCATCGTGCATCCGGTGGCGTGGCTGAAGATCATCTTCAACCCCTCGTTCCCGTACCGGCTTGCGCATATGGCGCTGGGCTCGTTCATCACCACCTGCTTTGTTGTCGGTGCGGTGGGGGCGTGGTATCTGCATCGCGGCGTGCACCGCGAGGCCGGGCTGCGCATGCTCAAGCTGGCAGTGGCCTTCGCGGCGATCACCGTGCCGCTGCAGATCTTCGTCGGCGACATGCATGGCTTGAACACGCTCAAGCACCAGCCGATGAAGATCGCGGCGATGGAAGCGCACTGGCATGACGAAGGCCAGGGCAAGGGGTTTCCGCTGGTGCTGTTCGCCCTGCCCAATGCGCAGGCCGAGCGCAACGATTACGAGGTGGCGATTCCGCGCCTGGGCAGCCTGATCCTGACCCACAGTGCGGAAGGCAGCATCGCGCCGCTGACCTCGGTGCCGGCGGCCGATCGCCCGCCGGTGCTGCCGGTGTTCTTCGCCTTCCGCATCATGGTCGGGCTGGGCTCGTTGATGCTGCTGGTGGCCTGGGTCTCGGCGTTCGCCTGGTGGCGCGGCAAGTTGCTGCAGTGGCGCTGGTTGCTGGCGACCTGGCGCTGGATGTTGCCGAGCGGCTTCATCGCGCTGGTGTCGGGCTGGTTCGTCACCGAGATGGGGCGGCAGCCGTATGTGGTCTATGGCCTGTTGCGCACTGCCGATGCCGTGGGCCCGCAATCGACGCTGATGACCGCAATCTCGCTGGCGGTGTACGTGGTCGGCTATGCGTTCGTGTTCGGCTGGGGCATCTGGTACCTGGTCAAGATCGGCAAGATCGGCCCGACCCCGCATGACGCGCCGCAGCTGGACCACGGCGAACACACCCCGGCACGGCCGCTGTCGGCGGCCGACGAACCGATCGACGGAGCCGCATGATGGACATGAGCAGCGTATTGCCGGTGGCGTGGTTCGCGGTGATCGGCTTCGGGGTGCTGATGTACGTGGTGCTGGACGGCTTCGTGCTCGGCATCGGCATCCTGGCGCCGTTCCGCAAGGACGAAGCGCAGCTGGATCTGATGATGAATACCGCCGCGCCGATCTGGGACGGCAACGAGACCTGGCTGGTGCTGGGCGGGGCAGGGCTGCTGGCGGCGTTTCCCAAGGCGTATGCGGTGATCCTGTCGGCGCTGTATCTGCCGGTGCTGTTGATGGTGATGGCGCTGGTGTTCCGTGGGGTGGCGTTCGAGTTCCGCTTCAAGGCGCATCGCTCGCGGCGGCTGTGGAGCAATGCCTTCGCTGCCGGCTCGATCCTGGCCACGTTTGCGCAGGGCGTGATCCTGGGCGCGCTGGTGCAGGGCCTGCCGATCGAAAACGACCGCTATGTCGGCGGCATCTGGGGCTGGTTCAGTCCGTTCGCGATGCTGACCGGCGCGGCGCTGGTGTTCGGCTACGCGCTGCTCGGCAGCACCTGGCTGATCCTCAAGACCGAAGGTCATGTGCAACAGCTCGCGCGGCAGTTGAGCCGGCCGCTGACCATCAGCGTGCTGATCTTCATCGGCCTGGTCAGTGCGTGGTTGCCGTCGCTGCAATCGCATGTGATGGACCGCTGGTTCAGCGGTGCGCATTACCTGTGGCTGATGCCGGTGCCGGTGCTGGTCGCCATCGTCGGGTTCGCGCTCTGGCGCTGCACCGAAGCGGGGCGGCCGGATACGCCGCCGTTCCTGCTGGCGATGGGCCTGTTCGTGCTCGGTTTCCTCGGCCTGGTGCTAGGCATGTGGCCGTATCTGGTGCCGCCGGTCTACACGATCTGGCAGGCCGCCGCGCCGCCGTCGTCGCAGCTGTTCGCGCTGATCGGTCTGGTGGTGCTGCTGCCGCTGATCCTGGGCTACACGGTGTGGTCGTACCGCGTGTTCCGCGGCAAGATCACCGCCGATACCGGCTATCACCACTGAGCGGGCGCAGACCGCATCGGCGCGATGCGCCGCCCGCTCAGCGCAGGCGTTGCTTGAACATCCACGCCCACATCGCCGGGTCTGCGTAGGTCGCATCCCAGGCATTGTGGTTGCCGTCCGGATATTCGCTGTAGCGCACATTGGCGCCGATGCCCTTGGCGGCGCGGTACAGCGCACGGTCGTCATGCGGTGGCACCGAGTCGTCCTTGGCGCCATGGAACATCCAGATCGGCACGTGCCTGAGCTGGGTGACTGCAGCGGTGTACGGGTCGGCTTCCTTGGCCACCAGGCTGACGTAGAGCGTGCGACGCTCATCGCGCGGGGCCTTGAGCGCGCCGCAGATCGGCACGATCGCGGCAAAGCGCTGCGGCTGCATCAGGCCGATTTCCCAGGCGCCATAGCCGCCCATCGAGATGCCGGTGAGATAGGTGCGCTGCGGGTCGGCACCGAATTCGGCGCTGGCCGCATCCAGCGCGGCGATCGCCATGCGTGCATTGATGCCCAGCCACTCCTCGTCGTCGGGCACCTGCGGCAGCACCACCAGCGCCGGGAACTCGGCAGTGTGTTCGCTCAGGTAAGGCCCAACGCCGACTTCGGCCTGATCGCGCCCGTTGTCGCCGCGTTCGCCCGAGCCATGCAGGAACAGCACGATGGGGCGCGGTTGCGGCGCCTTGGAGGTCGGCACAAACACCTGATAGCGGTAGAGCCGTCCTTCCAGCTCCAGCGTGCGGGTGACGAAATGGCCGCGGCGCCCGTCGTGGTGGCGCTCAGCCATGCTGGAACAGCCGGCCAGCAGCAGCGCAAGAATCGCAAGAACAAGACAACGACGGATCACGCACACCCCCTGACCGATGACATACCCGCAGTATCGCCGCATGCAGCTGTGCTGGCATGTCGCATTGCGGCGATTTCTGTCGAATATTCATCTGATTGTCGCCGCGGTGTGCTCGGCGCAACGTTGATCGCCATGGCCCGACACGGCGACTACGGCAGCAGGATCAGCGTCGCCAGGCCGAGGAAGCTCAGGAACCCCATCACGTCGGTCAGCGTGGTCAGGATCACGCCACCGGCCAATGCCGGATCGAAGCCCAGGCGTTTCAGCGTCACTGGGACCAGTACCCCGCCGAATGCGGCGGTGAGCATGTTCAAGGTCAGCGCGGTGCCGATCACCAGCGACAGCATCGGCTGCTGGAACCAGGCCAGCACGATCAGGCCCAGGCCCACGCCCAGCACCAGGCCGTTGATCAGCGCGACCGTGAGTTCCTTCTTGAGCAGGGTCATCACGTTGGAAGAGCCGATCTGGCCCAGCGCCAGGCCGCGCACCATCAGGGCCAGCACCTGGGTGCCGGCGTTGCCGCCCATGCCGGCGACGATCGGCATCAACGCCGCCAGCGCCACCAGCTTCTCGATCGTGCCTTCGAATCGGCTGACCACGCTGGACGCGAGGAACGCAGTGCACAGGTTGATGCCCAACCAGATCAGGCGGCGGCGGAAGGCGCGCCGCGCCGGGCTGAACATGTCCTCGTCCTCGTCCAGACCGGCCGCGCTCATGGCCTGGTGTTCGGCCTGTTCGCGGATGATGTCGACCACGTCGTCGATGGTGATGCGGCCGAGCAGGATGTTGTTGTCGTCCACCACCGGCGCGGAAATCCAGTCGTGGTCCGAGAAGCGCCGTGCCACCTCGTCGGAGCCATCGCCGACATCAATCGCCGGTTGCTCGTCGTCGATCAGGCGATTGACCGGCGTGCTGTCCTCGTGGGTGACCAGCGCGGCCAGCGACACCCGGCCCAGGTACTGGTGGCGCCGGCTCACCACGTACAGGTGATCGGTGTGGTCTGGCAGCTCGCCGCGCAGGCGCAGATAGCGCAGCACTACATCGACATTGACGTCGGCGCGCACCGTCACCACGTCCGGATTCATCAGGCGGCCGGCAGTGTCCTCCGGGTACGACAGCACCTGCTCGAGCCGCTCGCGGTTCTCGCGGTCCATCGACTTGAGCACTTCGTCGATGACGGTGTCGGGCAGGTCTTCGACCAGATTGGCCAGATCGTCGATGTCGAGGTCTTCGACCGCGGCGACGATCTCGTCGGTGTCCATGTCGGCCAGCAGGCTTTCGCGTACTTCATCGCCGACATGCAGCAGCACTTCGCCGTCGTCTTCCGGGTCGACCAGCCCCCACACCACTTCGCGCTTGCCGGGCGGCAGCGACTCCAGCAGGTTGCCGATCTCCGCCGGCGCCAGCGTATTGACCAGCCGGCGTACCGGGCCCAGGCGTCCGCTATCGAGCGCATCGGACAGCAATCGCAGCTGGCGCGTGGTCTTGTCGTGGCGGACGGCTTCGGCCATGCGCGGCTCCCTGGAAGAGTGGACACGTCCCGATGGAAGACGCGCTGCTGAGTCAGCACGGCATTATCGCTTGCGCACGGTGACGAAACATACAGTGCCGCTCGCAACGCGTTAGAACATCGCCTGCGCGATGACGCGATCGCTCAGCGCGCCAGGCCCTGCGCAACGGTAGCCAGCCACTTCTCGATGCCCTTGCGGTCGCGCGCGCGCAGCAGCTTGTCGCCCTGCACGCGCAACTCGCCCAGGTGGATGTCGCGCACCGCACGGCGCACTTCCAGCAGCGTGGCCGGATGCAGGCTGAACTCGGTGAGCCCCAGCGCCAGCAACATCGGCACGAAACGCGGGTCGCCCGCGATCTCGCCGCACACCGCCACCGGCTTGGCGTACGCGCGCCCGGTGGCGATCACCTGCGCGATCAGGCGCAGCACCGCCGGATGCAACGGCGAATACAGCTCGCCCAATGCCTCGTTGTTGCGATCCACCGCCAGCAGGTACTGCACCAGATCGTTGGTGCCGATCGACAGGAAATCGATGTCGTCGATAAAGCAGTCCAGCGCCAGGGCCGCAGCCGGCACTTCGATCATCGCGCCCAGCGGAATGTGCTCGGCGATCTCGTGGCCTTGTTCGCGCAATTGCGCGGCCAGCTTCTTGATCTGCCGGCGCAGCAGCTGGACTTCCTCGCGGCCGCTGACCATCGGCACCAGGATGCGCACCGGCCCGTAGCCGGAGGCGCGCAGGATCGCGCGCAACTGCGCCTGCGCCACCGCAGGCCGGGCCAGCGACAACCGCACCCCGCGCAAGCCCAGCGCCGGGTTGTCCTCATCGCTCAAGGTCAGGCCGGTGCGGTCGGCCTTGTCGGCGCCCAGATCCAGGGTGCGGATGGTGACCGGTCGCCCGCTCATGCCCAGCACGGTGTCGCGATAGGTGTGGAACTGTTCTTCTTCGTCCGGCAACTCGTTGCGCTGCAGGAACAGGAATTCGGTGCGATACAGGCCAAGGCCGCTGGCGCCGAGCGCGTGCGCCTTGGCCACGTCCTCCAGCGATTCGGCATTGGCCAGCAGCGTGATATCGACGTTGTCGCGCGTGCGCGTGGGTTTGGAGCGCAGCCGTCCCAGTTCGCGCTGTTCCTTGGCCAGCGCGCGCAGGCGCTCGCGGTAGTCGCGCAGATGCTCGGGCTTGGGGTCGACGATGACCTGGCCGGAGCCGGCATCGACAATCAATACGTCGCCATCGTCGATCCGCTGGACCGCATCGCTCACCCCCACCACCAGCGGCAGGTGCAGGCTGCGCGCCAGGATCGCGCTGTGCGACAGCGCGCTGCCGGCGGTGGTGACGATGCCGACCACCCCTTGCGCCTGCAGCTGCGCCAGCTCCGACGGCGCCACGTTGTCGCAGACCAGGATCTCGCCGGCCACGCCCTTGAGGTCGGGCGCGCGCTTGTGCAAGAACGCGTGGATGCGGCCGATGACGTGATCCAGGTCGTCCATGCGGCTCTTGAGGTAAGCGTCCTCCATGCCGTCGAACACCGCCGCCAGCCGGTCGCGCTGCACGCGCAAGGCGTAGTCGGCGCTGTAGCGGTGGGTGCGGATCAACTCGTCCAGGCCTTGCAGCAGCTCCGGGTCGTCGAGCAGCAGCGCATGCAGTTCGAGGAATTCGCCGACCTCGCGCGCAAGCGCGCCATGCAGGCGGTCGCGCAGCTGCTGCATTTCGGTGCGTGCCGCCTCGATCGCCACGTGCAGACGCTGCAGCTGGGTTTCCACCTGGCTGGCAGGCACGCGTTGTTCGGCCACTTCCAGCGTGTGGCTCTGGCGCACGCGCGCGCGTCCGAGTGCGTTGCCGCGCGAGGCGGCGTGTCCACGCAAACGCAGGCTCATATGCGGCCCTGGCGCGGACGCGCCCTGTCGGTCAGCCCCGCACCGACGCGGCGCATGCTCAGCTGTCCTCGTCGAAACGACGCTCGAACAAGTCCACCAGTGCCTGCAGGGCTTGCGCTTCGTCCTCGCCATCCAGCCGCACCACCACGCTGGTGCCCTGGCCGGCGGCCAGCAGCATCACGCCCATGATGCTCTTGGCATTCACCTCGCGGCCCTTGGCCGCCAGGGTGGCGTTGCTGCGATAGGACGACAGCGTCTGCACCAGCTTGGCGGTTGCCCGCGCATGCAGTCCGAGTCGGTTGGAAACTATGAGTTCGCGTTCAAGCATCGTCGATGATCGCTCCGTTGCGGGTGCCTGCCGCCGCGGTGGCGGGCAGCTCCTGCAATCCTTGTTCGGGGTAGTTCATCACCCGCAGCAGCATCGGCAGGCTGAGCGCGGACACCCGGCGAACCGGCGTGCCGAGCTTTGCCAACCGGCTGGCGAGATTGCTGGGGCTGGCGCCGTACAGGTCGGTCATGACCAGCACGCCGTCGCCGCTGTCGACCCGTCGCATCGCCGACGAGGCCTGGGGCAGCAAGGCGTCCAGGTCTGCATCGAGCGGCACATCGAATGCTTCGGTCTTCAGCGGCAACTGCCGCAACAGCCCCGTCGCCACGTTCAACAACGCCGCGCCGATGCCGGGATGAGTAATGAGGAGAATGCCACAGGCCATGCCGAAACGTTAACAGGTCGGCATGACCGCGCGATAGCGTCTGCTGGCACCGATGTGTTGCGAAATGAATAGCCGTTTAGGACCGCGGCAGCATGTCGCGTGCAGCGCATGCAGTAAGCGCGCCGCTGCCCGCACGGCAATGATCGCGACGCCCGGAGTCTGCCAATGCGAACCGCATCACAAGCGAACGCTGCAGCGCGCACCTGGCAGGCAGTCCCCGATCAGAACGCGCAGACGAATGCACCGATCAAAAGTTTTTTCCGCAGACCCAATGCCTGCGCCAGGCCGAACAATCTGCGCCCGCAGCAAAACTAAGGAAGCAGCAGTGACAAGGACGGCCTGCAGCTCCAAATGAGCTACCAAGATCAAAGCCTCGACAGCAAGCGCGGGGCGGGGACCCGATGCCGAGGCCAACCCGCAAGGCCAAGCTTCAAAGCACAGATGTCACCGACCGTACGCACATTCCAAGCCGCATGACACCGCTTTGACGATTCCCGATTCCCGATTCCCGATTCCCCAATCCCGATTCCCCAATCCCAGCCCCTCAGTCCTGCTCACGATGAAACGTCGCCACCTCCGGCCAGCCCTGCTCGCGCGCATGC
Source organism: Xanthomonas arboricola pv. juglandis (assembly GCF_001013475.1). Classification (GTDB taxonomy): domain Bacteria; phylum Pseudomonadota; class Gammaproteobacteria; order Xanthomonadales; family Xanthomonadaceae; genus Xanthomonas; species Xanthomonas arboricola. The sequence goes on from NZ_JZEF01000003.1 coordinate 706,478, forward strand.
CGCGCCATCCGTTCGGCCAGATACACTGAGCGGTGCTTGCCGCCGGTGCAGCCGAAGGCGATGGTCACATAGCTGCGGGTGTCGTTGCGCAGCCGCGGCAGCCAGGTGTCGAGCAGGTCCACGATCTGCGCGCTGTAGCGCACCACGTCCGGTTCCTTGTCCAGATACTCGCGCACGCCGGCATCGCGGCCGGTCAGCGGGCGCAGTTCCGGGTCCCAGTGCGGATTGGGCAGGACGCGCGCATCGAACACGAAGTCCGCCTCCGCCGGCACGCCGCGTTTGTAGGCGAACGATTCGAACAGCAGCGACAGCCGGTCGCTGCTGCCGAGCGCGAATTCGGTGACCACGCGGCGACGCAGCTGGTGCACGTTGAGCGCGCTGGTGTCGATGATGGCATCGGCCTGCGTGCGCAGCGGTTCGGTCAACTGCCGCTCGCGGGTGATCGCTTCCGGCAAGGCCAGGCCGAGATGGCTGAGCGGGTGGCGGCGGCGGGTATCGGCATAGCGCTTGATCAGCGCCTCGTCGCTGGCCTCGAAAAACAGCAGCCGCGCCTCGATGCCGTATTCCTGCGCAGCCTGGCGCCATTGCGCCAGCTGGGTCAGGTCGCTGCGGCTGCGCACATCGATGCCCACCGCCAGACGCTGGTCGCCGAGCGGGTTGCCGCGCAGGCGGCTGCGCACGAAATCCGGCAGCAGCTCCACCGGCAGGTTGTCCGAACAGTAGTAGTCCAGATCCTCGAAGGTCTTCAACGCAACCGATTTGCCCGAGCCGGACAGCCCGCTCACGATCATCAACGTGGAGGGCGCGGTACTCATGGCGTGCGTCGCTCCAGCAGGTTGCTGTGGCGGGCGATGAACATCGCCGCCGGGTCGATGCCCTTGGTGCGCAGGATATGCAGGCGCGTGGCCGCTTCGGTCAGCACCGCCAGATTGCGCCCGGGCATCACCGGCAGGGTGATCAGCGGCACGTCCAGATCCAGCACGTGCCGGCTGCCGGAATCGCCGGTCAGGCGTTCGTAGCCCGACGGGGTGGGCTCGGTCATCGGGCGGGTCAGGTGCACGATCAGGCGCAGGTACTTGTTCTTCTTCACCGCGGTGTCGCCGAACATGTCGCGCACGTTCAATACGCCCAGGCCGCGCACTTCCAGCAGGTCCTGCAGCAGTTCCGGGCAGGTACCGTCGAGTACGTCGGGGGCGATCTGGGTGAACTCGGGCGCGTCGTCGGCCACCAGCCGGTGACCGCGGCTGAGCAGCTCCAGCGCCAGCTCGCTCTTGCCCGAGCCCGCCTCGCCGGTGATCAGCACGCCGATCGAATAGATCTCCATGAACACGCCATGCAGCGTCACCCGCGGCGCCAGCGTGCGCGCCAGGTGGTAGGAGAGGTGATTGAGCAACTCGTGGCCGCGCTTGGGCGAGATCCACAGCGGCGTGTTGGATTCGTCGGCGGCCGCGCGCAGGTCTTCCGGGCAGGACTGGTTCTTGCTGATCGCCAGCGCCAGCGGCTGCACCTGGATGATCTTTTCGATGGTTTCCCAGCGTTGCCGCGCATCCAGCGAATCCAGCCAGGCCAGCTCTTCGGTGCCCAGGATCTGCACCTTGTTGGGATAGATCACATTGAGATAGCCGGCCAGCGACGGGCGGCGTGCATTGTTGCTGCCGGCCTCGATCTCGCGGTGCTCGCCTTTCTGGCCCGCCACCCAGCGCAGTGCCAGCTTGTCGCGTTGCTGGTCGAACAGTTCGCGTGCGGTGATGCTGGTATTCATGCGGCGCTGGCCTGTGCTGGCGGTGCGTCGGTGAGCAGCGCCATCAAGGCGTCGGCATTGGGGGCGGCGCGCAACTGCTGACGGAAGTCCGCGTCGGAAAACCGCTCGGCCAGTTCCGACAGCAGCATCAGATGCTGGTGGGTGTAGTGCGCAGGCACCGCCATCGCAAAGATCAGGTCCACCGGCTCGTCGCCACCGAAGGCCACCGGGGTGTCCAAGCGCAGCAATGCGCCGCGCGGTTCGGTGAGGTTGGGGCAGCGCCCGTGCGGGATGGCGATGCCGTGGCCGATGGCGGTACTGCCCAGGGCCTCGCGTTCGCACAGGTTGGCGTAGAGCTCGTCGGCACCGGCCTGGCGGCAGGACAGCAGGTCGGCGGCGGCATGCAGGACGGTGTCGCGATCGGCGGCCGGCGACACCACGGTGCGCACGGCCGCCATCAGATCGGTTAAAGGCATGAGGGCATCAAGCGGGAAGCGTCATGCGGGATTGTCGCGCACCTCGCGTGCATGGTGGTTACATTTCTTTTCCTTGTGCTTGAGCACAAGGCGGTCGAGCTTGTCGACCAGCAGGTCGATGGCCGCATACATGCTGGAGCCGCTGGCATCTGCGTGCAGGGTGCGACCGGGGAGGTTGACGGTGGCGACCACGTGATGATCTGGCTTGCGAACGGCCAGCTGGGTTCGGACTTCACAGTGCTGGTCGAAATGGCGCTGCAGTCGCTGCAGCTTGCTTGCCACGTACTCCCGCAGCGCGGGGGTCACTTCAAGCTGGTGGCCATACGTCTCGATACGCATCGGATACCTCCATTGGTCGGTGGGCCAATGAACCTTTCCGGTGCTCCGACTCACCCGGCGCAGGCCGGCGTTGCGGTGGGTGCAACGTCAGGCGATACGCACGCGTTCGTGGGAGGCGGAAATGTTCATGGCCTCACGATACTTCGCAACGGTGCGCCGCGCCACTGGTACGCCGGAGGTTTTCAGCAGATCGGCCAACTTGGCGTCGGACAGCGGTTTGCGCGGGTTTTCCGCCTCGATCAGGCGCCGGATCATGGCCTGGATGGCGGTGCTGGAGGCCTCGCCGCCGCTGTCGGTGTCGATGCCGGAGGCGAAGAACGAGCGCAGCGCGATGGTGCCGCGCGGGGTGCGCACGTATTTGCGCGCGATCGCGCGGGAAATGGTGGATTCGTGCAGGCCGAGCTCGCCGGCGATCTCGCGCAGGGTCAGCGGGCGCAGGGCCTGCGCGCCGAATTCCAGGAACCCGGCCTGGTGCTGCAGCAGGCAACGCACCACCCGCAGCAGGGTCTCGCCGCGCGCCTCCAGGCTCTTGAGCAGCCAGCGCGCCTCCTGCAGCTGGCCGCGCAGGTAGCCGGCGTCGGACTCGCCGCAACTGCGGATCAGGTTCTCGTAGCCGCGGTGGATGGTGACCTTGGGCTGCGCGCGGCCGGCCAGCGAGGCCCGCCACACGCCGCGCTGGCGCCAGATCACGCAGTCCGGCACCACGTAGGTGTCCTGCGACAGGTCGCCGATTTGTTTGCCCGGGCGCGGGTCCAGCGAGCGCACCAGCTGGACCGCCTGCTCGACATCGGCGGTGGAGCGCTTGAGTTCGTGCGCCAGGCCGGCCACGCCGCTGCGCGGCAGGCGCTCCAGCGGGCCGGCGACGATCTGCAACGCCAGCTCGCGCCCCGGAGTGGCCGGGTCGAGCACCGCCAACTGCAGTGCCAGGCATTCGCCCAGAGTGCGCGCACCCACGCCGACCGGGTCGAAGCGCTGGATCTGGTGCAGCACGGTCAGGACTTCGGCCTCGTCCACCGCCGCACCGAGCGCCAGCGTTTCCAGAATCGCCGACAGCGGCTCGCGCAGGTAGCCGTCCTCATCCAGCGCATCGATCAGCAGCGCGCCGATCTGGCGGTCGCGCGGCGACAGCGGCGACAGGTGCAGCTGCCACAGCAGATGGTCGGCCAGGGTTTCGGATTCGGCTACGCGCTCGGCGGCATCGCCGGACTCGTCGTCGTCGAAGCTGCCGCCGCTGCCCGAGCCGGTCCACTGCAGTTCGTCCTGCGACCAGTCGTCATCGCTTTCGGCCGGCGCCGGTTCCTCGCGCGGGGTGTCGTCGGTGGAGGCGGCCGACGACGCGTCCACCGGCAGCTCGTTGGCCGCATGCGCGGCCTCGTCGGCCCATTCCAGCAGCGGATTGGTCTCCACCGCTTCGGCGATTTCCAGTTCCAGCTCGGTGGTGGACATCTGCAATAGCTTGATCGCCTGACGCAACTGCGGCGTCATGACCAACTGCTGTCCTAGCGATGTCTGGAGCCGGGCTTTCATGCGGGCACTGACTGGAAGAATCGATGGCGCGGCGACGCGCTCAAAGGCGGAAAGTTTCCCCCAGATACACGCGACGGACGTCGGGATTGGCTAGCAGCGCATCTGGTGCCCCCTGCGCCAGCACGCCCCCCTCGGCGAGAATATACGCGCGGTCGCAGATTCCCAAGGTTTCGCGCACGTTGTGATCGGTGATCAGCACGCCGATGCCGCGTTCCTTGAGGTGGATGATGATGCGCTGGATCTCGCCGACCGAAATCGGGTCGACGCCGGCAAAGGGTTCGTCGAGCAGCATCATGCGCGGCTTGGCCGCCAGCGCCCGCGCGATCTCGCAACGCCGCCGCTCGCCGCCGGACAGGCTGGCGCCGAGCTGGTCGGCCACATGGGTGATCTGCAGCTCTTCCAGCAGCGAGACCAGTTCCTTCTCGCGGCCGGCGCCATCCAGCTCTTCGCGCAGCTCCAGCACCAGGCGGATGTTGTCGGCCACGGTAAGCTTGCGGAAGATCGACGGCTCCTGCGGCAGATAGCCGACACCGAGCTTGGCGCGGGCGTACATCGGCTCGGCGGTGAGGTCGCGGCCGTCCAGCTCGATACGCCCGGCATCGGCCTCGACCAGGCCGACGATCATGTAGAAGCAGGTGGTCTTGCCGGCACCGTTGGGGCCGAGCAGGCCCACCACCTCGCCGGCCTCGAGCGTGAGGCCGAATTCCTTGACCACTTCGCGTTGCTTGTACTTCTTGCGCAGACCGGTGGCGACCAGCATTACTTCTTCCCCTGCGGCTTGGCCGCGGGCTTGGCAGCCGGCGTCGCCGCAGGCGCTGCGGTCTTGGGCTGGATGATCGTGCGCACGCGGCTGCCGTCGCCGCCGCTCTGCATGTTGCCGGTCTTGGTGTTGTAGACCATGCGCTGGCCGGCGTTGGTGCCCTTGGGCGAGTCGACCTTGTAGTTGCCGGTCAGCACGATGACTTCGTTGGCGACCTGGTACTCGATGTTGTCGGCCTGGCCGTTCATCATCGCGCCGTCGTCCATCTGCTGCTTCAGCGTGGCCTGCTTGCCGGTCAGCACGACGCGGTCGGTCTGGCCGTTCTTCTGGAAGATGTCGGCGGTGTCGGCGTGGATTTCCAGCGTGCCCTGGGTGATCACCACATTGCCGCTGAAGCGGCACTTGCCGCTGTCGTCGAGCATGTTGCAATCGTTGGCATTGGAGTCGATCGCCATCGGCTGATTGCGGTCGCTGGTCTTGGCCATCGCAAGGGCGGGCAGCAGCAGCGCGGCAAACGCCAGTTTAGCGGGCAGCATTCGGTTCATAGCGGGTCTTGACCTGGGAAAGGAGCTTGTACTGGCGTGATTTGAGATCGGCCTCGAAGCCGACCCCGCTCTGCATGATACCCGGCCGGCTCATGCTCACCGGGGCCGCGGTCTTGGCGAGGTTCTGCTGCGGGAACACGTCCAGGCTCTGGGTGCGGAACGTGGTGGGCGGGGTCGCGCCGCCGGTGGGGCTGTCGCCCTCGACATCGCCGCGCAGGCGTAGCTCGTCGCCCGTGGGGCTGATCCAGCCGGTCTTGGAGCGCAGCGTCCACGGTTGATTGGTGTTGTCGGGCAGCAGGAACACCGGGGTGGTGACTTCGGAAGTGCGATCGGCACGGTTGCGATGCATTTCCGGCGCACGCAGCGTCATCGATTCCTTGCCGGTTTCCTTGTCCAGCGCAATCAGTTCGAAGTCGCGCAGCACGTAGTCGGCGCGCGCATCGTCCGTCGCCGCGGCGACCGGGCGCGCGCGCTGCTGCCACGCCGACCAGCCGGAAATCACCGCGGCGGCGAACAGCGCCACGCCCAGGGTGGTGCGCCAGTTCCAGCTCATGCGGAGAACCTTTCGATGATGCCCTCGACCTGGCCCTGCGCGGCCAGCACCACATCGCAGACCTCGCGCGCGGCGCCTTCGCCGCCACGTGCCCGGGTATGCCACTGCACGCGCTCGGCGATCCACGGGTGCGCATTGGCCGGTGCCACCGGCAGGCCGACCGCCAGCAGGGCCGGCAGGTCCGGCAGGTCGTCGCCCATGAACAGCACCTGGTCCAGCGACAGGCCGTGCTCCTGGCACAGGGCCAGCACTGCCAGGCGCTTGTTCTTGACCCCGATCTGCACATGCAGGCCCAGATCCTGGCCGCGTTTTTCCGCCGACAGGCTGGCGCGTGCGGTGATCAGCGCGACATGGATGCCGGCATGGTCGAGCTGCTTGAGCCCCTGGCCGTCGAGCACATTGAACGACTTGCTCTCGTTACCGGCATGGTCGTAATAAAGGCGGCCGTCGGTCAGGGTGCCGTCGACGTCGAAACAGGCCAGGCGGATACGCGCGGCGCGGTCGGTAATGTCGGCGGGCAGGTGTTGCAGGGGGGAATAGGGCATCGGCACGAATCGGTGAGAACGGGGTTCCAACGGTAGAAAACTGAACCTGTTAAACCACTTTGGCGCGCAACAGGTCGTGAATGTTCAATGCGCCCACCGCGCGCTGCTGCGCGTCGACCACGATCAAGCCATTGATCTTGTAATCCTCCATCAGCCGTGCGGCTTCGGCGGCCAGCTGGTCGGCGCCGATGGTGCGCGGGTTGCGCGTCATCACCTGGGCAATGCCGGCGCTGCGCACGTCGATGTCGCTGTCCAGCGCACGGCGCAGGTCGCCGTCGGTGAACAAGCCGATCAGGCGCCCGTCCGCGTCCACCACGGCAGTCATGCCCAGCCGCTTGCGGCTCATTTCCATCAGCGCATCGCTCAGGCTGGCGTCCTCGCGCACGCGCGGCAGGTCATCGCCGCTGTGCATCACGTCGGTGATGTGCAGCAGCAGGCGCCGGCCCAGGCTGCCGGCCGGATGCGAGCGCGCAAAATCGTCGGCGGTGAAGCCGCGCGCGTCCAGCAGCGCCACGGCCAGCGCGTCGCCCATCGCCAGCGAGGCGGTGGTGCTGGAGGTGGGCGCCAGATGCAGCGGGCAGGCTTCGGCCGACACGCTCACGTCCAGGTGCACGTCGGCGGCCTGCGCCAGCGAGGAGCTCGGGCGGCCGGTCATGGCGATGATCGGGTTGCCCTGGCGCTTGAGCACCGGCAGCAGCATGCGCACCTCGTCCGATTCGCCGGAATAGGACAGCGCCAGCACGATGTCGGCCTCGGTGATCATGCCCAGGTCGCCGTGCCCGGCTTCGCCCGGATGCACGAAGAACGCCGGCGTGCCGGTGGAGGCTAGGGTGGCGGCGATCTTGCGCGCGATATGCCCGGACTTGCCCATGCCGGTGGCCACCACGCGCCCGCGCGAGGCCAGTACCAGCCGACAGGCCGCGGCGAAGTCGCTGCCGATCCGCGCGCCCACGCTGGCCAGCGCCTCGCGCTCGATCTCCAGCACGCGCTGGCCGCTGGCGACCAGGCTGGCGTCGCTGACGGTGGCGGAGGGCAGGTGCGAGACGGCCATGCGGGACTCGGGTGAAGAGTAGAATGTGCGCTCATTTTATGAGGAAACGCCCTTTGGACGCCGAAACCATCCGTAAACTCATCGAATCCGGCTTGCCCGAAGCCCGCGTCGACGTGCACGGCGACGACGGCGTGCACTTCGAGGCGACCGTGATCAGCCCCGCATTCGCCGGCAAGGCCCCATTGGCGCGCCATCGCATGGTCTACGCGACCCTGGGCGAACTGATGGGCGGCGCGATCCACGCGCTGCAGCTCAAGACGCTGACGCCCGACGAAGGCTGAGCGTCAGCCGGGTCCTGGCCGGTCGGGCTGCGCCTGCGCCCCGACTGCCAGCGGCCCGGCCGGCTCCTGGCCACCCTTCCCATTCCCCCGACATCCCTTTTCGGATTTCCCAAGCTCCCATGGCAAAAATCGTAGTGACCGGCGGCCAAGCGCTGCACGGTGAGGTCAATATTTCCGGCGCCAAGAACGCGGTGCTGCCGATCCTGTGCGCGACCCTGCTGGCAGATGCGCCGGTGGAGATCAGCAACGTGCCGCATCTGCACGATGTGATCACCACGGTGAAACTGCTCAGCGAACTGGGCGCCGAGGTCACCATCGACGAAGGCACGCTGGCCAAGGGCCGCTCGATCCTGGTCGACCCGCGCTCGGTCACCCACCAGGTCGCGCCCTATGAGCTGGTCAAGACCATGCGCGCCTCGATCCTGGTGCTCGGCCCGCTGCTGGCGCGCTACGGCACCGCCGAGGTGTCGCTGCCTGGCGGCTGCGCGATCGGCTCGCGCCCGGTCGACCAGCACATCAAGGGCCTGCAGGCGCTGGGTGCGGAGATCAGCGTGGAGAACGGCTACATCAAGGCCACCAGCAACGGGCGCCTGAAGGGCGGCCGCTACGTGTTCGACATGGTCAGCGTCACCGGTACCGAGAACGTGCTGATGGCCGCCGTGCTGGCCGAAGGCACCACCGTGCTGGAAAACGCGGCGATGGAGCCGGAAGTCACCGACCTGGCCGACTGCCTGATCGCACTTGGTGCGCAGATCGAAGGTGCCGGCACGCCGCGCATCGTGGTGCAGGGCGTGGAGCGCCTGGGCGGCGGGCACCATGCAGTGCTGCCGGATCGCATCGAGACCGGCACCTTCCTGGTCGCCGCGGCGATGACCGGCGGCAGCGTCACCGTGCGCCGCGCCCGTCCGGACACCCTGGACGCGGTGCTGGACAAGCTCACCGAAGCCGGTGCCAGCATCACCACCACTGCCGACAGCATCACGCTGGACATGCACGGCAAGCGCCCGCGTGCGGTCAACCTGACCACTGCGCCGTATCCGGCGTTCCCCACCGACATGCAGGCGCAATTCATGGCGCTCAACTGTGTGGCCGACGGGGTGGGCGTGATCAACGAAACCATCTTCGAAAACCGCTTCATGCACGTCAACGAACTGCTGCGCCTGGGTGCGGACATCCAGGTCGAAGGCCATACCGCGATCGTGCGCGGCACCGAGCGCCTCAGCGGCGCGCCGGTGATGGCGACCGACCTGCGCGCGTCGGCATCGTTGATCCTGGCCGGCCTGGTGGCCGACGGCGACACCACCATCGATCGCATCTACCACCTGGACCGTGGCTACGAAAACATCGAGGAGAAGCTGGGGGCGCTGGGCGCGACCATCCGGCGCATCGCATGATCCTGCGCGGGCGCTTCACCACCCGGCGCAAGATCCTGCTCGGCGTGATCGTGCTGATCCTGGCATGGCTGGCCTATGCCTGGTCGGTCGGCATGGCAATCACTCAGGGCGTCGAGTTCAAGGACATGGACTGGAACAACGACGGCACCGCCGGCCGCGACGAGATCGCGCAGTCGTTCTATGCAGTGGCGGTCAAGAAGACCGTTGAAGGCAAGCGCCATTGCGACCTGTTCTACTGGCGCAGCACCGGCGAGCAGATCCGCGTGGACTGCCGCACGGTGTTCTCCAGCGGCGATGACAAGGCGGCGGGCAAGCCGTGAAAGTCGAGCGTTTCTGCGTGCTGCGCAGCGTCCGCCGCACGCCGATCGAAATGAAGAGCCGGGCTTGCAGCCGGGCTCTTCATCGCTGTCGGAGGCAGGATGCCTGTCGAGCAGGTTCCCATGCTCTGGTAGGAGCGTGCCCGCGCGCGACGGGGCGTTACCGATAAAGCCCCGTCGCGCGCAGGCACGCTTCTACCAGGCGCGCCTGGCGCTTAACGCAGGCCCTTGATGGTCAGATCCAGCGCGTCCTGGCCTTTTTCCTTCTGCAGCAGGCGTGCCGGCACCGGCAGATCCTTGACCACCCAGGCGATCAATTCCTTGTCGCCGTCCACGCGCGACACCTTGGTCGCCTGTTCCTGCTTGCCGTTGACGGTGATGGTTTCCTTGCCGACCACCTTGTAGCTCATCGGCTTGATGCGGCCTTCGTCCACCATGCGGTAGTTCAGCGGCTTGCCGGCGGCCAGGTCGCGGGTAATGGCCAGGTTGATCAGCAGCGCATCCATGTCACCAGGCTGCAACTTCACCGGGCCACGACGGTCCGGCTTGATGTCGCCGCCCCAGGTCGCCTGGCTGGTTTTCCAGTCGTAGTTGGCGGTGACGTTGCGGCGCTTGACCATCATCGACGAGGTGTCGTTGCTGCTGACCGGACGCAGTTGGCCGTTGCTCTCTTCGAACACCGTGCTCTGGGTCAGGTTGGCCAGCTGGTTCTGGATGGTGAGCGTATAGCGCCACTGATTGGCGCCGGCGGCGGCCAGGGTCATGGTGCCGTTGGCCTGCATGCCCATGTAGTTGGCCGAATAATCGGCCTGGAACGGCTGCATGGCGAACGCGGGCAGGCTGGCCACGGCCAGTGCGGCAGCGGCAATCAGCGAACAGGTGCGGGAAACAGTGTGCATGGGTCAGGCTCCTTGATATTCGACCAGGCGTAGATCGACCTGATCCTCACCTTTGTCACGTTGCAGGATGCGCACCGGCGTGGGAACGCCGTTGGCGATCCAGAGGATGGTTTCGTTGTCGCCGCTGTTGACGCGGTACACGCGCAACGCGTCGTAGCTCAGGTCGCCGACCTGTACCACCTCGGTGGCATCGGCGACCTTGTAGTCGTACTTGCGCACCCGGCCGACATCGACGTAGCGATAGCTCAAGCTGCGTCCGGGTTGCGCGTCGCGCATCAGCGACAGGTTCAGCGACAGCGCGCTCTGGTCGCCGCGCTGCAACGGAATCGCCTGCTGGCGCTCCTTCTTCAGATCGCCGTCCCACTGGGCGCTGGCGGTCTGCCAGTTGTAGACGCCGGTGACCTTCTTGCCGAAGAACATCGCCTTGCGCACCGTGCTCTGGCTCAACGGCACATAGGTGTCGCCATCGACGCGGAACACCGTGCTCTGTTCCAGGTTCAACCCCAGGATGCTGGCAAAACCCTTGCGGCCGCGCACCGACATGTCGATACGCCACTGGCTGCCTTCGCCGTTGCTGACCTGCATGGTGGCATCGCCGGCTTCCTTGCCACGGTAGAACGCCTGGTAGGTGGCCACGAAGGGTTGCAGTGGCGGCGGCGTCCAGGTGCTGGCAGGCAGGGCCGCTGCAGAGGCCGGCGCCGCTGGCGGCGCCGCACCTGGAGCAGGGGCTGCTGGCGCAGGCACGGCAGGCGCCTGTTGCGCACGGCCGGCACCGGCCGGGGCGAGCAGGGCGGTGGTCAACAGCGCGGTCGCGATCGGGAGGAGTTTCATGCGCTGGGAGGGAGGCACGGGGCCGCCAGGATGTCCGAGACAGGATGAGGAGGGCGTATCCGCATTCAGACGAGTGCGGTGTCAGCGGACTCTAGTCGCAGTGGCGTAAACAGGCACTGACCGTCGATATGGACGCCATCGCCACGCACCTCCACACGCCCGCTGGCGAGCAGGTCCAGCGTGGCCAGCAGCAGCGGGTGTTCGCGCGCCAGCACGCGCGCGGCCAGCTGCTCGGCGCTGTCGTCGGGCAGCACCGGCACGTGCGCCTGCGCGATCACCGTGCCGGCATCCAGCTCCGGCACCACCAGGTGCACGCTGGCGCCATGTTCGGTATCGCCGGCTTCCAGTGCGCGGGCATGGGTATGCAGGCCGCGGTACTTGGGCAGTAGCGAGGGGTGGATGTTGAGCATGCGCCCGGCAAAGCGGCGCACCAGCGGTTCGCCGAGGATGCGCATGTAGCCGGCGCAGATTACCCAGTCCGGCTGCGCGGCGGCGATCGCATCGCCCAGCGCAGCGTCGAAGGCCGCGCGGTCGGCGAAGTCGCGCGGACTGGCGCTCCAACGCAATGCCTCATCGACCTTGTGCAGTGCCGGCGCCTGCGGGCGATCGGAAAACACGCCGACGACCTCGGCCGGCAGCCGGCCGCTGGCGATGGCATCGAGAATGGCCTGCAGGTTGCTGCCACGGCCGGAGGCCAGGACCGCCAGACGCAGGCTCATGGGGTTGGGTTCGCTGAAGTCATGGGGCAGTGCGCGTCACGCGGCGGTGACGGTCGGAGCGAACAAGGCCTTGACCTGCGGGCGCAGCAGCACCACCAGCGTAAATACGCCGACGACGGTGCCGAACGGCATGAAGGAGCAGGAAATGCCGGCCACGATCAGGCACAGCAGATGCCGTCTGCGCTGGGCGATGCAGCGGCCCGCGTAGGCCATGAACGCCGCCAGCGTCAGGCCGCAGCCAATGAACACAGCCGCGAACACCACGAAGAACCAGCCGAACAATCGCGGATCCATCGATGGTGCGTCCGCGTTGGCATGTGTCATGGGCAGGTGCCCGGTGATGATTGCAATGCCCATGAACAGATGGATCAACGGGAAAAGCGAAAACAGCGCAGTGATGGCGGCCAGCACATAGTGAAAGACCGACAGCAGTTTCAGGTGCTGGAGATCGTCAGCGCTGGCCGATGCCGGCAGTGCGCGTGGGGAAGCGTCCATGCAGCTCTCCTCGATCAACCGATCCGCACGCGCTCGTCGCCCTGCGCCGGGACCACCTGGCCGATGCGCCAATGCACCAGCGACTGCGCATCCAGTGCTTGTTCCAGCGCGGCAGCCTGCTCGGGTGCGGCGATCAGCACGAAGCCGATGCCGCAGTTGAAGGTGCGCCACATTTCGGCATCGGCCACCGCGCCCTCGCGCTGCAGCCAGGCGAACACCGGCGGCAGCGTCCAGGCCTTGGCGTCGATGTCCAGGCCCAGGCCGTCGGGGATCACCCGGATGATGTTTTCGGTCAGCCCGCCGCCGGTGATGTGCGCCATGGCGTGGATGCTGTCGCCCTGCGACTTGAGCAGCGCCAGGATCGGCTTGACGTACAGCGCGGTCGGCGCCATCAGCGCATCGATCAGCTTGACGCCGTCGTCCAGCACCAGCTCGGCCGGTGAGCCGGCACGTTCGTAGATCTTGCGGATCAGCGAGTAGCCATTGGAATGCGGGCCGGACGAGGCGATGCCGATCAGCACGTCGCCCGCGCGCACCTGTGCGCCGTCCAGCAGCTGCGATTTTTCCACCGCGCCGACGGTGAAGCCGGCCAGGTCGTACTCGCCCGGCGGATACATGTCGGGCATCTCGGCGGTTTCGCCGCCGATCAGGGCGCAGCCGGACAGCTCGCAGCCGCGCGCGATGCCGCCGACCACCGCCGCGGCGGTGTCCACGTCCAGCTTGCCGGTGGCGAAATAATCCAGGAAAAACAACGGCTCGGCGCCCTGCACCAGCACGTCGTTGACGCACATGCCGACCAGGTCGATGCCGATGGTGTCGTGCCGGCCCAGCTGCTGCGCCAGCTTGAGCTTGGTGCCGACGCCGTCGGTGCCGGACACCAGCACCGGCTCGCGGTACTTGCCGGACAGGTCGAACAAGGCGCCAAAACCACCCAGACCGCCCATCACCTCTGGCCGGAAGCTGCGCTTGACCAGCGGCTTGATACGTTCGACCAATGCATTGCCGGCATCGATGTCGACACCTGCCTCACGGTAGGTCATGGGCGAGGGATTGGAAGGCGTTGGGCTGGTCACGGGCGGGGAGGGCTCGGCTGTAAAGGCGGCGATTTTAGCAGCCACGTTGGCGCTGGCGTCCCATTCGGGCAACAATTCACCCGGATACGCTTAAGTCATGGAACCGTCGATGCGCCGCAGTCTCGCTTTCTTTCTCGCCCTCGTGGTCGCCATGCCCCTCGCGCCAGCCTTTGCGCAGGCCGATCTACGCACCGAAGGCGACGTCGCCAAGGCGCAAAGTGCCTACGAGGCCGAAGTGCCGGTCAACAGCCAGAGCGAGTCCGATCGCCCCGGTGCGCTGGCGCGCGCGCTCGGCGCGGTGCTGGGCAAGGTCTCCGGCGACCGCGGCGTGATGAGCCGCCCCGGCGTCTCGCAGGCATTGCGCGGCGCGCCGGGCTATGTCGAAAACTACGATTACCGTCAGGACCAGGGCACCTCGCGCACCGGCGCGCCGACCTTCCGCACCGTGCTGGTGGCGCGCTTCCGGCAATCGGACGTGGATGGCCTGATCGCCGCGCTGGGCCTGCCGGTGTGGCCGCTGCCGCGGCCCAAGCCGGTGCTGTGGCTGGCCATCGACGACGGCAGTGGCCCGCGCCTGGTCGGCGTGGCGCAGGCCAATGCCGCGCGCAGCGTGCTGGACCGGGCGATCGAGCGCGGCTACCGGCTCGGCCTGCCCGGCGGTGCCGCCGCCGAGCAGGTGCTGGCCGGCGCGATCTGGCGCAAGGACACCGCCGCGGTGGCGCGTGCCTCGGCCAAGTACAGCCCGCCGATGCAGTTGATCGGCAAGCTCTACCGCAATGATGCCGGCTGGACCGCCGACTGGGTCTTCGTCGACAACGGCAACGTGCTGTCCAGCTGGACCAGCAGCGACGCCGACGCGCGTCGCGCGATGGCTGCAGGTGCCGACGGCGCCGCCGATGCGCTGGTCAAGCGCTACGCCAAGCGCGTGGATTCGGGGGTGCCCGGGGTCTACCGCGCGGTGATCACCGGCATCAGCAGCGCCGACGATTACCTGCGCGTCTCTGCCGCGCTGCAGGGCGTCTCGGTGGTGCGCAGCATCCGCCCGGTCAGTGCCAATGGCGACCGCATGGAAGTGGATCTGGAATTGCTCACGGGCATTTCCGGCCTCAACCGTATGCTCGGCGACAACAGCCCGTTGGTGCCCGTTTCGGTACCGACCGAGGGCCCGATCATTCTCGAAAACGAGCACGCCGAGTACCGCCTGAAATGACTTTGACTCCCGAAGCCGAGATCGCCCTGTTTCTGCGTCGCCTGAAATGGGTGGCGGTGACCGTCGGCGTGTTGTGGGTGGTATCGCTGTTGTCGCCGATCCTGACGCCGTTCGTGCTGGCGCTGCTACTGGCCTGGCTAGGCGACCCGCTGGTGGACCGTATCGAGCGCGCCGGCCGCTCCCGCAACATCGCGGTGGTGCTGGTATTCGTGCTGGCGCTACTGCTGTTCGTGCTGGCGCTGATGATCCTGGTGCCGATGATCGAGCGCCAGATCATGACCCTGATCGACGCGCTGCCGCAGATGCGTGCCTGGGCGATCAGTACCGCGATCCCGTGGCTGGAAGCCAAGACCGGCGTGGAGCTGATGGGCTGGCTGGACCCGGAGCGCCTGATCGACTGGATCCGCAGCCACTGGGAGCAGGCCGGCGGCGCCGCCAAGACCTTCTTCGGCTACGTGCAGCGGTCGGGCTTTGCGATGGTGACCTGGGTGATCAACCTGGCGTTGCTGCCGATCCTGGCGTTCTACTTCCTGCGCGACTGGGACCGCCTGGTCGAGCGTGTGGCCGCGGTCATTCCGCGCGCCTACATCGGCACCGTGAGCCGGCTGGCGCAGGAATCCAACGACGTGCTGGGTGGCTTCATCCGCGGCCAGTTCCTGGTGATGCTGGCGCTGGGGGCGATCTACGCCGTCGGCCTGTCCATCATCGGGCTCAATCTGGGCCTGTTGATCGGCATCATTGCCGGCCTGATCAGCTTCATTCCGTATCTGGGCGCCACCACCGGCATCGTGCTCGCCCTGCTGGCGGCGGTGGTGCAGGCACAGGGCTTCGACCTGAAGCTGCTGATCGGCGTCGGCGTGGTGTTCACCGTCGGCCAGTTGCTGGAAAGCTATGTGCTGACGCCGCGCATCGTCGGCGACAAGATCGGCCTGCATCCGGTGGCGGTGATCTTCGCGGTGATGGCGGGCGGCCAGTTGTTCGGCTTCCTCGGCATGCTGCTGGCGCTGCCGGTGGCGGCGGTGGCCAATGTGCTGCTGCGCTATGCGCATGAGCAGTACACGCGCAGCGATCTGTATGCGGGCGAACGTGCCGGCATCGTGCTGCAGTCCACCAACGAGCGCAGCGTGATCATCGACCCAGGCAAGGACACGGATCGGCTGTGAGCGTTCCGCAGTTGCCACTGGCGCTACGCGCGCCGCCCGATCAGCGATTCGACAGTTACATCGCCGCGCCCGACGGCCTGCTGTCGCAGCTGCAGGCGTTGGCGGTCGGGCAGGTGAGCGACTGGCTGTATCTGGCCGGCCCCGCCGGCACCGGCAAGACGCATCTGGCGTTGTCGTTGTGCGCGGCCGCCGAGCAGGCCGGGCGCGCCCCAGCGTACCTGCCTCTGCACGCCGCCACTGGCCGGTTGCGCGATGCGCTGGAAGCGCTGGAAGGGCGCAGCCTGGTCGCATTGGATGGCGTGGAAAGCATTGCCGGGCAGCGCGACGACGAAGTGGCGCTGTTCGATTTCCACAACCGCGCGCGCGCTGCCGGCACTACCTTGCTGTACACCGCGCGGCACATGCCCGACGGCCTGGCCTTGGTGTTGCCGGATCTGCGCTCGCGGCTGTCGCAATGCATCCGCATCAGCCTGCCGGTGCTCGACGACGCAGGGCGCGCGGCGGTGTTGCGCGATCGTGCGCAACGGCGCGGACTGGCACTGGACGAGGCAGCAATCGACTGGCTGCTGACCCATAGCGAACGCGAACTGGCCGGACTGGTGGCATTGCTGGACCGGCTGGATCGCGAATCGCTGGCTGCCAAGCGCCGCATCACCGTGCCGTTCCTGCGGCGGGTGCTGGAGGATCGCGGCTCTTCGAGCAGCTGACGGAATTACTGCGCTCAGCGCTAGGTAGGCGCAGGTTGCTTAGCGCTTGCCATCTGCACATCTATCGCAGTGTCGGTGCATTCGAGGCACATCGCCTGAAGCTTGTAGAGCAGCTGATCTGCGGCCTGGCTGCAGGGCCCTTGCCCGCCTACCATCGCGGGACACGCCGCAAGTACGTCCATGTAGGCTCTTACGCGGCATCCATGCCGCGTAAGGTCCCGCGACGGTAGGCGGGCAAGGACCTGTCGGGATGGTCGGTGCGCATGGACAAGAGCAGGAGCGGCGCCGGCGCATTGGCTGCAAGCCCATCGAGATGGGCGATTGAGCAATGCACGACGCGCGGCCGGGCGTTTGCAGCGGCGTGGCTGCGATCAGCCGCCGTCGCGCAGCAACCGGGCATCCAGCTCCGCCAGTCGCTGCGGCGTGCCGACATCGGTCCAGCGCCCGGCGTGGTGGATGCCATCGATCAGGCCTGCCGCCATCTGCGCGCGCAGGATCGGCGCCAGCGCGAAGCGCGGCGCGGTGCCGGTGTGCTCCGGGAGCTGGCCGATGACCGACTGCCAATCGCGCAGCAACGCCGGTCGATACATGCCGATGCCGGCGTAGGTCAGCGTTGCGGGTAGATCTGCGCGCACCTTGCCATCGGCATCCAGCGCAAAGTCTGCGCGCGCCGCATAGGCGGGTTGATCGACCAGCACCAGCTGGGCCAAACCTGTCGGCGCACTCGACAACCGCGCGAAATCGAAATCGGTCCAGATATCGCCGTTGACCAGCAGGAACGGGGCCTCGCCCAGCAACGGCAACGCATGCAGCATGCCGCCGCCGGTTTCCAGCGGGGTGGCGCCCTCGAAGGAGTACGTCAGCCGCAGCCCGAACGCGCTGCCATCGCCCAGTCCCTGCGGAAACTGCTCGGCCAACCACGAGGTATTGATCACCACCTCGTTCACGCCCAGCGCGGCCAGCTTACGCAGATGCCAGACGATCAGCGGCGTGCCGCCGACCGACAGCAGCGGCTTGGGCGTGCGCTCGGTCAGCGGACGCATGCGCTCGCCGAAACCGGCGGCGAAGATCAGTGCCTTCATGCGCCGGCCTGCGCGGAGCGTGCCGCCAGGGCAGGTTTGACCAGGTTTTCCAGCAGGACGATCAGTGGCGCAAGGTCCGGATGACGCGGCAACACCTCGTCCAGATAGACAATGAAACGCGGCACGTTATCCAGATACCAGTGCTTGCCGTCGCGATGGCTCAGGCGCGAGAAGATGCCGAGATTCTTCAGGTGCCGCTGCACGCCCATCCAGTCCGCATCGCGCAGGAATTGCGCCAGCGGCGGCACCGGCAATCCGGCCGCTGCGGCACGCGCGTGGTAGCGCTCCAGCCAGCCATCCACGCGCGCCAGCGGCCAACTCACCGAGGTGTCCTTGAACAGACTGATCGGGTCGTAGGCGATCGGCCCGATCACGCAATCCTGGAAGTCCAGCACCGCCGGCCCGTCGCCGACCGGCATCAGATTGCGCGGCATGAAATCGCGATGGGTAAAGACGCGCGGCTGCGCCAATGCATTGTCCATCAAGCGGCGCTGCACCAACTGCAGCTGCTCGGCCTGGCCGCAGTCCAGCTGCAGGCCGAGGTGGCGACCAAGAAACCATTCTTCGAACAGGCCGGCATCGCGTTGCAGCAGCGCCTCGCCGAACACGCCGCTGTCGGCAGGCGGCGCAATGCGCTGCAGCAGCAGCAACTGGCTGATCGCAGCATCCAGCAACGCGTCGGCATTGGCGTCGGTCAGCACCTGCGCCAGGGTCGGCACGCCCAGGTCTTCCAGTAGCAGGAAGCCGGTTTCAAGATCCTGCGCAAGCACCTGCGGCACACGCACGCCGTGAGTGCCGAGCAGGGCGTGCATGCGCAACCAGGGCGCCACGTTTTCCAGTGCAGGTGGCGCATCCATCAGGATGCGGTCCACGCCGCGTCCTTGGGTACGCCAGTAACTGCGGAATCCCGCATCGACCGAGGCACGTTGCAGCGTGACCTCAGGGTCGTTCAACGCCTGCTTCGCCCATTGCAGACGGAGCGCAGCGCGCGCGGTATCGGGAGTCAACGATGACGTCATGGGTAAATGCTGTGTCGTGAAGTGAGGTGCAGCCAGGTCGGCAGCGGCGGCGGGTCGATCAACGCTTGCTGCCGCTGAACAGGCGCAGCAGCGCCAGGATCGCGATCGCACCCAGCAACGCACCGAGGAAACCGGCCGGTTCGCCAGCGTGGTACCAGCCCATGTAGCGGCCGAACCAGCTGGCCACCACTGCACCGGCGATGCCCAGCACGATGGTCAGCAGGCAACCCAGTCGCTGCGTGCCGGGCGTGATGAAACGGGCAAGCAGCCCGACCACGAAGCCGACCAGAATGATGTAAAGCCAGCTGTCGCTACCGAAGAGATTGTTCATCGCAGGCACTGAGGGAAGTGGGATCGGCAGACTAGCATTCGCCGCCGTGGCAACCACATGTGCAGCGCCGACTGCCGCGACGGTGTTGGGGCTACGTCCATGCGCGCGCCGCAACGCATGGCAATGCCATTGGACCGCCCCGGCATGCGCGGGGCGGTCCAGGGGTCAATCAGCAGCAGCCATGCCCGCCATGACGGGTGCCGCTATCGGCCGCCACCGGCGAGCCGCTGGTCTCGCCGCGCAGGCAGGCGGCGTGGTGCTCGGCGATCACCTTGGACACGCAGGCCGTGACCCGTTTGCCCATCGGGATATGCAGGAACTCGTTGGGGCCATGCGCATTGGAATGCGGGCCGAGCACGCCGGTGATCATGAACTGCGCGCCGGGGAACTTCTCGCCCAGCATGCCCATGAACGGGATCGAGCCGCCTTCGCCCATATACATCGCCGGCTTGTCGAAGAACGCCAGGCTGGCGTCGTCGATGGCTTTTGCCAGCCATGGCGCCATCTCGGGTGCATTCCAGCCCGATGAGGCCTTTTCCAGTTCCAGCGTCACCTGTGCGCCGTTGGGTGGGTCGCGCAGCAAGGCCTCTTTCAGCAGTTCGCCACAGGCCTTGCCGTCGGCGGTCGGCGGCAGGCGCAGCGACAGCTTCACCGCGGTCTGCGGACGCAGCACGTTGCCGGCCGACGCCAGCGGCGGCATGCCATCCACACCGGTGATCGACAGCGCCGGGCGCCAGGTGCGGTTCAATACCAGCTCGGTGAGGTCGTCATGCATCGGCACCAGGCCATCGACCATCGGGAACTTGTCGAAGATGGCGGTATCCAGCGTCGCCGCCGCGGCCTTGGCCTGCGCCAGCCGTTCGGCCGGCACCTGCACATGCAACCCATCCAGCAGGATGCGGCCGCTGGCTTCGTCCTCGATCCGCGACAGCAACTGACGCAGCAGGCGGAAGCTGGATGGCACCACGCCGGAGGCATCGCCCGAATGCACGCCTTCCTCCAGCACCTTCACGCTCAGGTTGCCGCCGGTCAGCCCTCGCAGCGAGGTGGTGCACCACAGCTGTTCATAGTTGCCGCAGCCCGAATCCAGGCACACCACCAGCGATGGCTTGCCGATGCGTGCGGCCAGATGGTCGACATAGGCCGGCAGGTCGTAGCTGCCGGATTCCTCGCAGGCCTCGATCAGCACCACGCAGCGCGCATGCGGCAGGCCCTGGGTGCGCAGCGCCAGTACCGCCGCCAGCGAACCGAAGATCGCATAGCCATCGTCGGCGCCACCGCGGCCGTACAACTTGTCGTCGCGCAGCACCGGCTCCCATGGGCCGAGGTCCGCATCCCAGCCGGTCATTTCCGGCTGCTTGTCCAGGTGGCCGTACAGCAGCACGGTGTCGTCGCCCGACTCGGCACCGGTTGCCGGAATCTCGATAAAGATCAACGGCGTGCGGCCTTCCAGGCGCACCACCTCGACCTGCATGCCCTCGATCGCCTGCGCGCGCGCCCAGGTTTCCATCAGGGTGACCGCCTGCTCCATATAGCCGTGCGCAACCCAGTCGGCGTCGAACATCGGCGATTTATTGGGAATGCGGATGTAATCGACCAATTGCGGGACGATCTCGCGGTCCCAGGTGTCGCTGATGAATTGGTCGATCTTGGCGCTGTCCATGGAGACTCCGAATACGTGACGTAACGGCACATTCTACGCCCGTGCCTGGGGGTAGGTATTTCCCTACAAGGCGGCGCGCAGTTCACCGGCTGTGTGAAAAGTTCGTTGGCGATAGGATTGCTGCATGTGGCGCGGGACACTGGCTCCGCCGGCAGGAATGCTGGCTAGGACCATCACCCAAGCCACAAGGAGCGTTGCAATGAAGTCATTTACCGTAGCCCTGAAGTCCCTGCTACTGGCGTTGCTGTTGTCCTCGAATGCGTATGCACTCGACAAGGTCGATATCAACACCGCGTCTGCTGAGGAATTGGACAAGGTGCTGACGAACGTCGGGCGATCAAAAGCCGAGGCAATCGTCGAGCACCGTCAGGCAAACGGTCCCTTCAAAAGTGCCGAGGAACTGGCACTGGTCAAGGGCATCGGACTCAAGACGGTCGAACGGAATCGAGACCTCATCGAAGTAGGAGCCACGATGGCTCCCGCCAAGAAGGCTGCCAAGGGGGCGGCGGTGAAACCGGTGGGACGGCGTTAATGGGAAAGGATCCGAGATACGGTTCGACGCGAGGATGCGTGGCCGCAACCTAACTGGACAGGATGTCCGGGGGATGGCTGGATGCCGACAAGGACGTGGAATCGCCCGGTGTTGCACTTGGATGTGCAGCCGGGCGTTTTTCGTTTTGGGCCCGCGTGGGTCGCGAGCGCACGCAAACATCGGTGACGTTGGGAAACCAGCGCACGCCGCATGAAGCGCTACTCACTCCGTGAGGCACTAGCCGCTTCGTAGGTCTCGGCCACACCCTCCAGTTGGCTTGGCATCGAGGCTAAGGCACATCAGCAGCCCTGAAGCACCGCATGACGGCTTGGCGCCGCGCTTGCGGCACAATGCGCCCATGCAGCTGACAGACCTGAGCAGCCGGGTGATTCCGGCCACCGAGTACCGCCGTGAGCGGTGGCGCAATCAATTGGGCTGGACGCGCGAGATCCTGCGTCTCGGCGACGCCGATGCGTGGTCGCTACGCCTGTCGATCGCCGAGATCGAGCAGGACGCGGCGTTTTCCGCATTCCCGGGCATCGATCGCGAGCTGGTGCTGTTACACGGCAATGGCATGCGGCTGCAGTTTGGCGATGCTGCCAGCGGTAGGGGCAGCGACACCGACACAAGCACAGGCAACGACACCAGCACAGGCACCGGGACCGGCACCGGTGCAGGCATTGGCATCGGCACGGCTACTAGCGGCGGCGTCAGCAAAAGCGATAGTGGCAATGGCAATGGCAATGGCAATAAGGGCAGTGGCGCTGACCAGGGCGTCCATGACGCCAGCGCCGGCGCCGGTGGCGATGGCAATGTCAATGTTCCTGGCAGCAGTCATCGCAGCTGCGAGTTGCTGCCGCCGCACCAGCGCGTCCGATTCGCAGGCGAGGAAACGGTACATGCGACGTTGCTCGACGGGCCGACCCAGGATTTCAACCTGATGTGGCGGCGCGATCTGGTGCAGACCGAACTGCTGCACCGGCCGCTGGTCGGCACCATGCTGTTTTTCGCCGACCCGGGCAGCGCCTGGGCGATCCACCTGCTGGCAGGCCAGGCCAGCTTTGGGCGCGAGAGTGGCCTGCCACCGTTGGCTGCCGGCGATACCGCGTGGCTGAGTGCCTCCACGCGCAGCCGCTATGTGCTCGATGGCGGCGGCGAGCTGCTGGCGATCCGGGTGAGCCCGGTCTAGGGCGTTTCACGTATCCGCAAGCAGATCGCACCCCCGCGGCACGCGCCCGGATGCGTTCGTGTCAATGCAGACAAGCGACGGCATCGCTGTGCCACCTGGCTAGGGAACAGTGCATGGGCCGGGAGTGGTTCCGGCAATTCCAGGGGGAAATCAATGAGTACCATCAGCTCGGTCGGAGCCGGCTACGTCGCCTACCCGTCCTATGCAAGCCGAAGCGCGAGCACCGGCAACAGCGCGTCCGCCGCGCAGGCGGAAAAAACCAATCCGCTGACACAGTTGTTCAAATCCATCGATAGCGACAGCGATGGCAGCCTGACCGCGTCCGAGCTGTCGACCGCGCTGTCGTCCAATAGCGATGACGACAGCAAGATCGACATCGACGGGCTGCTGAGCATGCTCGATCAGGATGGCGGCGGCACTGTCAGCGAGAGCGAACTGGCGCAGGCCTTGCCGCCGCCTCCGCCACCGCCGGGTGAGCAAGGACAGGATGTGCAGTCGTTGTTTGCCGGCCTGGACAGCGATGGCGACGACAGTGTCAGCAGCGGTGAATTGAGCACACTGGTCAATGGCGACAGTGCGTCGAGCACGCAGCTGCTGGACCTGCTCGACAGCGACAAGAGCGGGGCGCTCAGTCTGCAGGAGCTGCAGGAGGCGATGCAGCCGCGCGATCCGCCACCGCGACCGCCGTCATCGGCCGATGCATCCAGCAGCGACGGCACGCAGCAGGCCTATGCAGCGTTGGTGCAGATGGCCGTGGGGCAGTACCGCAGCATTGGCGGCAGCGCGACAACGAGCAATCTGGTCGATCTGGCAGCGTAACGCGGTATCGAGCGATAACGGGGACGCCGGGGCGTAGCGGTGTATCCAGCGCGCGCGGTGCAGCGAGGGTGCTGCATGCCTTGTCGATGCAGCACCGCGTTGGAAAGAGACTTCGTCGCGGGAGGCGTCGGACCAAAGACTGCTTCTGGCACCGCGGATGCATCACTGGATGCGCCTTCTGTGAAGTCCGGCTGTGAACTACTGCTTTCTTCTTGGGGCAACGCGGCTGTGAGCGCTGGGCAACGCGATTGCTTTTTTTTCGCCATTGGCCGCTGACAGAGGCCACAAGCGGTTGTCAGCGGCCGACAACGGTCAGAAGCATCGGGAAGGGCAGATGACTGCAGCAACGGCGCGCAGTCCTGGATCAGCCGGTGTGTTTAGCGCGCAGCCACTGCAAGCTGGGATGCTGCGGATTTCAGTACCAGACGTGCTGCTGGCACCTGCGTAATCGTTTTTTTGATCGCTTTTGGCAGTGCCGCACGCGATGGTTCAGTACACGTCGCGGCGATAGCGCCCGTTGCGTAGTAGTTCCTGTCTGACGTCGGCTCCGAGGATGCAATCCAGCGTGCGGTCGAGTTCGGGCGCCATACCACGCAGGCTGCCACAGACGTAGATGCAGGCGCCTTGATCGATCCAATGACGCAGGCGGTCGGCGGCTGCGGCCAGTGCGTGTTGGACGTAATGCGGTGGCTGTGGTTGATCGCGCGAGTAGACAAGATCCATGCGCTCGATCCAGCCATCCTGCTGCCACTGCTGCAGCTCGTCGGCATACAGCGTGTCGTGCGCGGCATTGCGTTCGCCGAACAGCAGCCAGTTACGCCGCGCGCCGGCTGCGATGCGTGCACGCAGATGGGCGCGCAGGCCGGCGATGCCGGTGCCGTTGCCGATCAGCAGCATCGGCTGGTCGGGTGCGGGTGGGTGGAAGCCGGGGTTGCTGCGCAAGCGCAGCGCGATGGCTGCGCCGATCGGTGCATGCACGCAGAGCCAGCCGCTACCCAGCCCCAGGTTGCCGTCGGCGTGCCGATGCTCGCGCACCAGCAGTTCGGCATGGCCTTCCTCGGGAATGGATGCGAGCGAATAGTCGCGATGGGGCAGGGTGACCAAACTACGCACCAACGCATCTGCGTCCAGTGGTGAAGTTGTGCTCGTGGCTGTTCCCGTAGCTGTATCAGTGCCTTTACCTGTGTCCGTAATTGGATCGATTTTGACTTCGACTTCGGCATCGGCATCGGCATCGGCATCGGCGCCAGCGCAAGCACCAGCACTATCGCTGAGGCTGGCACCGGCACCCACATCGATACCGAGAGCGGCATCGGTATCGACGGGAAGTTGCGCGCCGCCGAGCCAGTCGCGCAGGGTCCGGCCGTCGATGCGCTGTGCGCCATCGCGTTGGTTGCGCTGCAGCCAGCATTCCACCGCATCGGGGGCGTGACGCGGTGCGATCTCCGCGATATCGCCTGCGCTCCACTGCGGCAATGCGCCATCGCATGGCGTCAGGCGCAGCCGGTAAATCGGCGCACCCGCACTGCCGGGATTGACGTGGACACGTTCGCGTAGCTGCCAGGTGGTGTAGGTCGGCAGGCTCCAGTCGGGTTGCGTCGCCAGTGCGGGCGCCAGTTCCGCCAGACAGTGTTGCCAGTGCTGCAGGGCGTTGGGGTCAGCGTTATCGACCTCGATGCGTTCGAACAGGCGAGTGGCGCCGCGCGCCTGCAGGCGATCGTCGAGGCGCCGGCCGAACGCGCAGTAGTGCGCGTAACCACGGTCGCCGAGCGCCAGCACCGCGTACTGCACGGCCGTCAGATCCTGCGCATCGCCGGCCAGCCAATCGCGCTCGGCTGCTTGCGCATGGTCGGGCGCATCGCCCTCACCGGTGGTGCTGACGATGCACAGCAGCCGCGGCACGCGTGCGAGTTGATCGCTGTCGACGGCTTCGATCGGCAGCGCATGCGCGCCGACGCCTGCCGATTGCAACGCGGCAACGCTGCGTTGCGCCAGTTCACGCGCAAATCCGGTCTGGCTTGCCCAGACGATCAACACGCCGCTGGCGTCTGCGCGTTGTGCGCCGACGCGCTTGCGAGCACGCAGCAGCACGACCGCACACAGGCCTAGATACAGCGCCAGGCCGAGTGTGGCCAGTTGCCAACGATGCGGCGTGGGTGCGCTCCACCATGCGCCCTCATGCAGGCCGGCTAGCCAGCCGGCGATGACCGCAAGCGCCAGCAGAACCAGCCCGTTGCCCAGCCACACGCGTGAGGTGGCGCTGCTCATGACGCGGACAGGTGGCGTTCGAATGCCGGGCTCATGGATTCGAGCAGGATGCCGTCCTTGCGTGCCAGGAATCGCACGGCCAGTTCCGCCTTGCGCGCATGGGTAAGACCGGCATCGACGCCAAGCACGGTCATCGCGGTGGCCCAGGCATCGGCCTGCATCGCATCGGGCGCGAGTACGGTGACCGCCGCAGGGGCATGCGGAACGGGCGCGCCGGTGCGTGGGTCGAAGGTGTGCGTGTAGCGCGTGCCGTCGGCATCGAAGCGGTGCCAGCGATCGCCGGAGGTGGCGACCGCCAGGCCGTCCAGCACCAGCACGCGTGCCGGCAGCGCGCTACCGGCATCTTCGTCGGGGGCGGATTCGACCAGCACGCGCCACGCGCTGGCATCGGGCTTGCGTCCGTAGCCGAACAATTCGCCGCCGACCTCGATCAATGCACTGTCGATACCCGACTGCAGCAATGCGCGATGCACGCAGTCCACACCGAAGCCCTTGGCGATGCCGGACAGATCCAGCGCCGCTGCGCCCGGCTGCAGCACACGCCTGCCATTCAGCTGCAGGCGTTGCCAGCCGCAACGCAGGCTCGCCAATGCGATCGCCTGCGCTTCCGGCACGCGCTGGCGCGTGTCCGCCGCGCCGAAGCCCCATAGCTCGACCATCGGGCCGACGGTGGGGTCGAAGGCACCCTCGCTGGCCTGTGCGATCTCCAATGCTGCGCTCAGCACTGCGTGGAATTCGTCCGGCAGGTGGTGCCAGCTGCCCGCCGGTGCGCGGTTGTAACGGCTGATATCCGAATCGGCCTCCCAGGTACTCATCTGCGCGACCACACGATTCAGCGCGGTCTGGATGCACGCATGCAAGGGGTGCAGATCGCGCCCGCGCGGCGCCACCAGCTTCACGCTCCAGGTGGTGCCCATGCTGCGGCCGCCGAGCGTGGCAATGGCGTGGTCGGCGGAAGACGATGCGGACATGGACGGATCTTATGAAGATGGGGCGGCAGGGTGCACGCTGCGTGCGCTCCTGCCGCGTGCCGGCAGATTACTGCGGCAACACTTCCAGGGTGGCGACATAGCCCAGGCGGCGCTGCTTGGCCTGCGGCAGCGAGGTCTTGGTGTCTTCGGTGGTGGTTTCCAGCCAGTACATGCCCGGCTCCGGCCAGGTCACGCTGAAGCCGCCCTTGGCATCGGTTTTGAGCTTGATCTCGTTCTGCGCATCGCGATAGCGGGTGCCGCCGCGCACGATCTCGATCTCCAGCCCGGCCGCCGGCTTGCCATCCAGCTGCAGCGTGAATTGCGCCGCTTCACCGGCGACCAGATCGTTGGGATGGGTCACCGGAATCAACTCGATGCCCTTGCCGGCGGGCTTGAAGACCGTGGTGGTCGGTGCACCGCGGGTGACGAAGGTCTCCACCCGGTTGAAGGACTGCGAAACCTGCAGATCCTGCGCGTTCTTCGGCACTTCAGTGGCGAAGCGGGCTTCGTCGCCACGCCAGCGCTTGGGCTTGCCGTCTTCCTTCCAGCTGGCGAACAGGCCGGCGTTGACGATGCTCAGCTTGTAGGTGCCGGGCTGGGTGAGCTGCAGGTCGAACACGCTGCGGTACTTGCCGGTGGCCGGATTTTCCGGCTTGAGCGCGCTGCCATCGGGTGCGGTGATGCTCATGTTATCCAGGCGCAGTGGCACGTGGTTGAAGTAGAACAGGTCGTTGGACACCGCTGCATCCACGGTGATCCACGGCGCCTCACCGGCGATGACGGTCTGCGACGGCAGCAACCAGGCCTTGTGGGCGAGTGCGCTGAGCGGCAGTGCGGCGAGCATGGCGATCAGGACGAGCGAACGTTTCATGACAACTCCTTGAAGGACGATGAGGACGGTGGGTCACGTGTCTGATCAGCGCGCAGGTATGGCGCTGCGTGGATGCGTGGAAAGCGAATGTGTCTGGCAACGCGATGCACTGCGCACCTGCGCCGTGGCCGGCCGCCGACGCTGCGCGCGGCCGCCACCAGCAGGCAATGCTCAGGGTTTTGCGACCAGGCTGATGGCGCCGAGCTCGCTGCTGCCGCCGGCCTTGGCGGTCTGCGCAGACTTTGCCGGCCAGGTGAAGGGCACCTTGACCAGTTCGCGGCCGCCGACCTCGCGCGCGGCTTCCACCACCAGCGTGTACTGGCCGGGCGGGAGCGACTTCAACGCGCCCTTGGTGTCGGAGAACGACAGCGCATGCGCGCCGGCCGGACGGGTGGGGCCGGTGACGCCGTCGACCGGCACCTCGAGGGTGCGCCCGCTCTTGCGCCACCACTGGCGCAGGTCCGGCAGCCACTTGGTGCCGTGGCCTTCGGCGGTGTCCTTGGATTGATACCAGACCGCCAGATTGGCGGCGACCTTCTGGTCCGCACCTTCCAGCCAGATCGCCACGTACGGGCGGTGATATTCGGCGACGTTGAGCTTGGGAATCTCGACGTTGATGTCGAGCGTGGCGGCGTATGCCGGCATGGCGAGCAGGCCGCTCAGTGCGATGGTCAGGGTGGCGCGCATGATCGTCTCCGGTAGGAAAAAGTCAGTGGATCAACAGCAGGGCGAGCAGCAACGGAATCAGCAGACCCAGGCCGACCAATGGCCAGGTCATGCGGCGCTGGCGCGCATGCAGATGCAGCAGGAACAGCCCGGTGATGCAGAACACCAGGCAGGCAATGGCGAACACGTCGATGAACCAGCCCCAGGCCGGCCCGGCATTGCGTCCCTTGTGCAGATCGTTGAGATAGGCGATGGCGCCGCGCCCGGTACGCTCGTATTCGATCGCGCCGGTGCTGCGGTCCAGGCTCAGCCAGGCATCGCCGCCAGGACGCGGCAGCGCCAGATACACCTCGTCGGCCGACCATTCGGCCGCGCGCGTGCCGATGCTGATATCCAGCTCACGCCCCAGCCATTGCGCCACGTGTGGCGGCAGCGGGGCATCGCCGTCGTCGCGGCTGCCCAGGGACTTGAGCAGGGCCGGCGGCAGCGTGAGCGTGCGGTGTTCGGTCGAAGGGCTGGCTTCGATGCGCGCGGCATGGTTCAAGGTCAGCCCGGTGATGGCGAACAGCAGCATGCCGATCAGGCACAGCGCCGAACTGATCCAGTGCCATTGATGCAGCATGCGCAGCCAGAAACCGCGGCGTTGCTGGGAGGTGGCAAGAGTGTCGTTGGAGGTCGCCATGGCGCGCTCAGGCCACATCCACTGCGAGCGACGGCTGCAGGTGCGATTGCCGCACGGCCACTTCGCTCAGCAAGGCGCGCAGACGTGGCTGCGTTGCACCTGCAAGCAACGGGGTAATTTGTTGCAGGAAGCCGGCATGCCCGCCGGCGATCGCACGGCGCATCCATCGCTCGGCCTGATCGATGTCGCCCGCGTCCGCGAGCAAGGTGGCGTAACCGGCCTGGCCGCGAAAATCGCCTGCTTCGGCGGAACGGCGATACCAGTGGCGCGCGACGACCGGATCGGCAGCGCAGGCCAGGCCCTGGTCGAGATAGCGCGCCACGAAGTTCATCGATTTGGCATGCCCGCGTTCGGCGGCGGTGCGATACAGCGCCAACGCCTGCGCGTGGTCCTGGGCCACGCCGCGGCCGGAGCCGTACAGATGGGCGAGGTTGTACATGCCCCAATCCAGCCCATGCTCGGCGGCGCGGCGGTACCACAGCGCCGCCAGCACCGCGTTGCACGCGGTGCCGAAGCCCAGTTCGTGGCAGCGCCCCAACTGGTTCATCGCTTCCGCATGCCCGGCATTGGCGGCGACCTCGTACCACAGCATCGCCATGGCCGGATCGGCGGGGATGCCGCGGCCTTCGGCGTAGAGCTGGGCGAGCAGCAGTTGCGCCGCCGGATCCTGGCGCTCGGCGGCCTTGCGCAGCAGCACGACCGCGCGATCGGGCTGCGTGTGCAACAGCTCGATCAGCTGCGCCGGGTCCAGTGCGGGCTCAGACATCGGCCCACTGCCGCAGCAGGTTGTGATACACGCCGGTGAGCTGGATCAGCGACGGATGGCCAGGGGTGTCCTGGGTGAGCCGCCGGATCGACACGTCCAGTTCGAACAGCAGGCGACGCTGCGCATCGTCGCGCAGCATGCTTTGCGTCCAGAAGAAACAGGCGACACGCGCGCCGCGGGTCACCGGCATCACCCGATGCAGGCTGGTGCCGGGATAGATCACCAGGTGCCCGGCCGGCAGCTTCACCGACTGCGTGCCGTAGGTGTCTTCGATCACCAGCTCGCCGCCGTCGTAGCTGTCCGGGTCGCTGAGAAACAAGGTGGCCGAAACATCGGTGCGCACGGGATCTGCGCCTCCACGACTGCGGTCGTAGCGGATCGCGTTGTCGACGTGGTAGCCGAACGATTGCCCGCCGCTGTAGCGATTGAACAGCGGCGGATAGATGCGCCGCGGCAATACCGCCGAAAAAAACGTGCTGCTGCGCGAGAGTGCGTCCAGCACCAGCGCGCCGGCCTCGCGTGCAATGGCGCTGTCTTCGGGCAGTTGTGCGTTGTCCTTGGCCTGCGCCGACTGATGGCCGGCGGTGATGCGGCCGTCCGCCCAGTCGGCCGCGTCCAGCCGCGCGCGCAGCTCGGCGAGCTGGGCGGTGCTGAGAACATCGGGAATGGGCAGCAACATGCGGTGGTCTCCACGCCGCCCGCGTTGTGCGGACGGCGTGCCAGTGGGTCAGAAACTGAAGGTGGCGCTCAACACCGCCGAGCGGCCTTCGCCCGGAAGTGCCCAGCCACTGCCGGCGGTGACGGTGCCGGCGGCATTGACGGTGAGGTTGTTGCGCACGCTGGTGTAGTACTCCTCGTCGAACAGGTTGTTGACGTTCAACTGCAGGCTGAGCCAGTCGTTGACGCGCAGGCCGACCATCGCGCGGTGCACCCAGTAGTCGTCGGTCTTGCGATAGGCCGCGGCCGAGGCGTTGTTGGGATAGAAACCGCCCTGATAGGTGACGCCGTAGCCGAAGGTCCACTGATTGAGCGTGTAGGTCGTCCAGATGTTGCCGGCATTGCGCGGGGTCTGCACCAGGTCGCGTCCGGCCACCGGGTCGCCGGTGAGGCTCTCGGTGCGGTTGGACACGCTCTGCAGTACTTCGCTGTCCAGGAAGGTGTAGTTGGCGAAGATCGACCAGCGGTCGGTCAGGTAACCGGCGGCGCCGAGCGCGATGCCGTCCACGCGTGCCTTGCCATCCAGCACCTGCTCGGGGATCAGCGGATCGCCGCTGTTGACCTTGTAGTTTTCGCGCTCGTTGCGGAACAGCGCAGCGGTCAGTGCCAAGCGCTGGTCCAGCACGTCCCACTTGCCGCCCAGTTCGATGTTGACCGCCGTCTCCGGTTCGACATTGCAGTTGGCGCCGGCGGTGGCCGTGGCGATCGGCGTGCACGAGCCGTTGACCGAGGCCTTGGACGGGGTCTTGCTGTTGGCGTAGGACAGATACAGGCTGGCGTTCTCGGCTGGCTTGAACACCAGGCCGGCACGATACGAGAACAGGTCCTCTTCGCTGCCGGCCGGGAAGCCCGCGCTCACACCGGTGACGTTGCCGGCGGCGTTGACGGTGTAGGTGGTGCTGTCGCCTTCGTTGTGCTCGTAGCGGCCGCCCAGGTTGAGCATCCACTGTTCGTTGAACTGCAGCGTGTCGAACAGGTAGACCGCCTGATTGGTCAGGCTGCCCTTGCTGCGCCCGGTGCGGAAGTAATTCTGCGGTCCGGTCCAGATGTTGTACGGATTGTCGAAGGACTGTACCGGGTAGGTGATGCCGGTGGTGGAGCCATCGGCATTGCGGAAGGTGGTGCCGCTATTGAGTTCGAAGTCTTCCTTGCTGAAGGCCACGCCTGCGACCACACGGTGCTCGATGGCGCCGGTATGCAAGGTGGCGGTCAGGTCGGTCTGGCTGTGCGCGATGAAGTTTTCCGTCTCGCGGACCAGGCCACGCGGGCCGCTGTTGGGGTTCCAGCTGGCCGCCGGCTGGCCGACGCAGGCGCGGCCGGTGTACGGGTCGGTGCCGTTGGGCAGGCACCAGGTGCCCTGCGGTGCGGTGGCATTGGTGGTCTGGTCGACGCGCTGCACGCGCGCCAGGCTGCGCAGTTTGACGTTGTCGTCGAAATCCATTTCCAGCACGCCGGTCAGCATGTCCACGTCGATTTCCTGACGCGAGGTATTGCGGTAACTGAAGAAGGTTTCCGGGTCCACGCCCGGCAGCGGGCCGTCGTTGAACGGGCTGAGCGCGAACGGCACGCCGTATTGCGGCAGGTTGTTGTCGTGCTGGTGCAGGTAGCTCAGGGTGAAGCGGGTATCCGAGCCCAGTCCGAACGCCACCGACGGCGCAAAGCCCCAGCGATGACGAAACTCCTCATCGCGCCCCGGCACGTCCTGGGTGTGGCCCATCGCGTTCAGGCGCACGGCGGTGCCGTTTTCGAAATCGTAATTGCTGTCGGCGGTCAGCCGGCCATAGCGGTCGCTGCCGCCACCGACCACGACGTTGGTGAAGTCCCCCTGGCCGGCGGTCTTGGTGACCAGATTGATGTTGCCGCCAACCGAGCCGGCGCCGGACATGGCCGAGTTGGCGCCGTTGATCAGTTCCACCGCTTCCAGGTTGAAGGTGTCGCTGCGGCTGTACTGCGCGCTGTCGCGCACGCCATCGGTGGTGATGTCGCTGCTGGCGGTGAAGCCGCGCAGGTTGATGCTGTCGCCATAGCCACCGCCGCCTTCGCCGGCGCCGAAGGTGATGCCGGGCAGGGTGCTGAGCACATCGCGCAGCGACAGCAGGTTCTGCTGGTCCATGGTCTGCTTGGTGACCACGGTGATCGTCTGCGGCGTGTCGCGCAGCACCTCGGTGTACTTGGGCGAGGACGGCTTCTGCGCGCGTTCCTGCTGCACCCGGATGGCGTCCAGATCGACCGCGCCCGGAGGCGCTGGCGCATCGCCAGGCTGGGCGAAGGCAGGAGCGGACAGCGTCAGCAGCACGGCCGAGGTGAGCGGGGAAATCCTGGGAGTCATGAGGCGTCTCGAAGAGGAAAGCGAGGCTCCGGCCTGGCGATGGCTCGGCAGATGCGGGAAGGGAAGCGGATCGGGGAAGGCGCGCCCGCTAGCCCGAGGCGGCCAGTCGGCCCGACCAGTCTCCTGACACGCACAGGCACTGCGCAGCAAGGCGCACGCGGGGCAGGATCGGGGAAAAAGTGGCAAGCAGAGCTGGGCGCATGGGATCGCAGGGCAGGCCAGTTGTTAAGAAGGCCTGAAGGGCTGCGATCTTAAATGCAAATCATTCTTCTTTGCAATCTTTGTCGGCTGGCACCATGCACCGGGCAATCGCGCTGGCTGAGGCGTCAGGCCATTGCGGCGATCGATGCGGGCCTGCATGGGGACCCGCACGGGTTTGCGCCTGCTGGCCGGCCGAGGTGTCGCTTGCACGACTGGTCGCGCTCGCTGGCGTGGCAGCGCGTCTTTTCCTGCGGGGCGCGGATCTACGCACACCCGGGCACGCGCCGGACGGGGCCGAGACTGCGGATCGGCGTCCTGAGCGGTCTGCGCGCATGGCGACCGTATCACCCACGGGTCCGGCTGGTGTCAGCGGTCGTCGCGGGTCCAGATGCCGCCGTGTTCGCGCTTGACCGGGAACTTGGACACCGCGGTGTAGGCCGGTGCGCACAGCGGGCGGCCGTCGCGGATGTCGAAGCGGGCGCTGTGCAGCAGGCACTCGATGCTGCCTTCTGCCGGGTCGAACGTACCCGGCGACAATTCGTAGTCTTCGTGGCTGCAGCGGTCTTCCAGCGCGTACAGCTCGCCGTCGAGGTTGAAGATGACGATCGGGGTGTCGGTCACCTCATCCCAGACGGTCTGCAGCTCGCCGGGCAGCAGCGCCTCGCTGGCGCAGACGAAGGTCCAGGTTTCGCTCACGGCGCTGCGCCGCCAAGCGGTTTTTCCAGCACTTCGAAGCGCAGGTCCTGGCGCAGCGGCACGCCGAAACGCTCGTCGCCATACGGGAACGGTTTGAAGATGCCGGTGCGGCGGTAACCGCGTCGCTCGTAGAACGCGATCAACTCGTCACGGATGTCGATCACCATCATCCGCATCACCGGCAGCTGCCACTCGGTGTAGGCGATACGCTCGGCCTCGGCCAGCAGTGTCTTGCCCAGCCCGCTGCCCTGCAGCGACGGGTCCACCGCAAACATGCCGAAGTAGCCGGCACCATGGTCGTCGGCAATATGCGCGCAGACCCGCAGGCGCCCGTCCTGTTCGACCAGCAGCACCAGGCTGCGGTCGCGCAACAGGTCCTCGCGCAACACCGCAGGATCGATCCGCGCGCCGTCGAGAAAATCGGCCTCGGTGGTCCAGCCAACGCGGCTGACATCGCCGCGATAGGCCGAGGTCACCAGCGACACTAGGGCGTCGATGTCGTCGACGGTGGCGGTACGGAAGGTGGTGGTCTGCATGGGGAGCAGTTTAGCGGGAGTCGTGATTGGGGAATCGGGAATCGGGAATCGGGAATCGGGAATCGGGAATCGGGAATCGGGAATCGGGAATCGGGAATCGGGAATCGGGAATCGGGAATCGGGAATCGGGAATCGGGAATCGGGAATCGGGAATCGGGAATAGCGTTGCGCCGCCAGATGAGCTACTTCCAACGTGTCGAACTGCATCAGTATGCGGGAGAGCCGCTTTTTCGATTCTCCAGTCCCGATTCCCGATTCCAATCAACCCAGCAGGCGACGCACCTTCACTAACGCAGCAACAAAGCGCTCGATCTCGTCATGCGTGTTGTAGAACGCCAGCGAGGCGCGGCAGGTGGCGGCGACGCCGTAGTACTGCAGCAGCGGGTGCGCGCAGTGCTGGCCCGAGCGGACCGCGACGCCTTCCAGGTCGAGCAGGGTGGCCAGGTCGTGGGCATGCGCGCCTTCGATCAGGAACGACACCACCGCGGCCTTGTCCGGCGTGGTGCCGAAGATGCGCAGGCCGTCGATGCGCTGCAGTTCTTCGGTGAAATGCGCCAGCAGCTCGGCCTCGCGCGCTTCCACGTGCGCCAGCCCGACCGACTCCAGGTAATCGACTGCCGCGCCCAGGCCGATGAAACCGGCGATGTTGGGCGTGCCGGCTTCGAACTTGTGCGGGGCATCGTTGAACACCGTGCCCTCGAAGCTGACTTCCTTGATCATCTCGCCGCCGCCCAGGAACGGCGGCATCGCCTGCAGGTGCTCGCGCCGCGCCCACAGCGCGCCGGTGCCGGTGGGCCCGCACATCTTGTGGCCGGTGATGGCGTAGAAATCGCAGCCGATGCCGGCCACGTCGATACGCCGATGCGGCGCGGCCTGCGAGCCGTCCACCACGGTGACGATGCCGCGCTTGCGCGCCTCGCGGCAGATCTCGCGCACCGGATTGACCGTGCCCAGCACATTGGACACATGCGTGATCGCCAGCAGCCTGACCTCCGGCGTCATCGCCTTGCGCAAGGCGTCCAGATCCAGCGCGCCGTCCGGGGTGATCTCGGCCACGCGAATGGTCGCGCCGGTGCGTTGCGCCACCAGCTGCCACGGCACGATGTTGGCGTGGTGCTCCATGCGCGAAATCAGGATCACATCGCCGGCGCCCAGGCGCGGCAGCGCCCAGGAATAGGCCACCAGATTGATCGCAAAGGTCGTGCCGCTGCACAGCACCAGTTCGTCGGCACGCACGTTGAGAAAGCGGGCGAGCTTGCTGCGCGCGCCTTCGAAGGCGTCGGTGGCCTCGGTGCCCAGCGCATGCACCGCGCGGCTCACATTGGCGTTCTGGCGACGATAGAACTCGTCGGTCGCGGCGATGACCTGCAGCGGCTTCTGCCCGGTGTTGGCGTTGTCGAAATAGATCAGCGGCTTGCCATGCACCTGCCGCATCAGCAGCGGGAAATCCGAGCGCACGCGCTCCCAGTCCGGCGCGGCCAGCTGCGTGGCGGCGGGCGTGTTCATGCCACGCCTGCCGAGGCCAGTGCGCGGTCCAGCTGCAGCGCCAGCACCGCACTCAGCGCGGGGGGGAGCACGCGCAGCGGCTCGTGGCAGAACGCGGCGCTCAACAAACGCTGCGCCTCGGCCTGCGGCAGACCGCGCGAGCGCAGATAGAACAAGGCATTGTCGTCGAGCTGGCCGACGGTGGCGCCATGCGCGGCCTGCACTTCCTCGGCATCGATCACCAGCACCGGCTGGGTGTCGATCTCGGCATTGGCCGACAGCAGCAGATTCTTGTTCGACAGCCGCGCGTCGGTGCCATCGGCGCCCGGACGGATGTTGATGCCGCCGTGGAAGACCACCCGGCTGCGATCGGCGCCCACGCCGCGCCAGACCAGCTCGCAGGTGGTGTCGCGTGCGATGTGCGCAATGCCCAGACGTGTATCGACATGGCGGCGGCCGTTGCCGAGCAGCACGCCATTGGCGGTGAGCTGGGCATTGTTGCCCTCCAGGCGCACGTTGAGCTCGTGGCGCGACAGGTTGGCACCCAGTTCCAGGTCCACGCGCTGGTAGCGCGCATTGCGCGCCAGCACCGCATCGGTGCGCAGCAGCGACGTTGCGTGCGCGCTGTCGGCCTGCACGCGCGCATGCGACAGCACCGCATCCTGGGCCAGATGCACATGCATCAGGCTGTTGTGCAGATGTGCGGCATCGCCGACATGCAGGTGGTGCTCGACCACGTTCAGCGCCGCGCCGGCGCGCAGTTCGATCAGGTGGCGGTGGTGCCAGGACAGGTCGTGCTCGCCGGCCACGCCGATGAAGACCAGATGCAGCGGCGCCTCGATCTGCGCGCCTTCCTGTACGCGCACCAGCACGCCTTCGTCGGCAAGTGCGGCATTGAGGCGCGCAAAGATCTCATCGCTGCCTTCGAAACGGCGGCCGAGCAACTGCTGCGCCTCGTCGCCTGCGGCCAGCGACGCTGACAAGGTGTCCAGCCGCACGCCGTCCGGCAGCGTCGACAGGTCGCTCAATGCGTCGGACGGGCGGCCGTTGACGAACACCAGCCGCGGCGACGGGATCTCGTCCAGCAGCGCGGCATCGATCAGCGTCGGCACCAGCGGCGCGGGCTGGAAGCTGCGCCGCTCCAGCTGCCGCAGCGAGGTGTACTTCCAGGCTTCGGCGCGCGGGCCGGGCAGGCCGGCCTGCAGCGCGGCATCGAGTTCGACCCGGCGCGCATCGTTACCGCAGAAGCCGCGGGCGAGGGATTCCAGCAGGGCGCTCATCAGGCGGCCGCCTCGGGCACCACGCGGTCCTTCAGGAAGTGGTAGCCGTGCTTTTCCAGCTCCAGCGCCAGTTCCGGGCCGCCGCTCTGCACGATGCGGCCTTCGGCCAGCACATGCACCACGTCCGGGGTGATGTAGTCGAGCAGGCGCTGATAGTGGGTGATCACCAGGAACGAACGCTCCGGCGAGCGCAGCGCGTTGACGCCGTCGGCCACGCTCCTGAGCGCATCGATGTCCAGGCCCGAATCGGTCTCGTCCAGGATGGCGAGCTTGGGCTCGAGCACGGCCAGCTGGAAGATCTCGTTGCGCTTCTTTTCGCCGCCGGAAAACCCTTCGTTGACGCCGCGATGCAGCAGCTCGTCCTTCAGATGCAGCACGGCCAGCTTCTGCCGCACCAGCTTGAGGAACTGCATCGAGTCCAGCTCTTCTTCGCCACGCGCCTTGCGCTGCGCATTGAGTGCGGCGCGCAGAAAGTAGGTATTGTTGACGCCGGGGATTTCCACCGGGTACTGGAAGGCCAGGAACAGGCCGGCTGCCGCGCGTTCTTCCGGCGGCAGCTCGAGCAGGTCCTTGCCTTCGAACTGCACGGTGCCGGCGCTGACCTCATAGCCGTCGCGCCCGGCCAGCACGTTGCCCAGCGTGGATTTGCCCGCGCCGTTGGGGCCCATGATGGCGTGCACCTGGCCCGGCTGGATGTCCAGCGACAGGCCCTTGAGGATGTCTTTGCCGGCGATGCTGGCGTGGAGGTTGTTGATCGTAAGCATGGGAATAGGGAATCGAGAATAGGGAATGGGTAATGCGAGACGTTGGCGCGGCAAGGAGCAGGAAAGAGAACCGATACCGATTCTCCATTCCCCACTCCCGATTCCGTTGGCGTCAGCCGACGCTGCCTTCCAGCGAGACTTCCAGCAGCTTCTTGGCCTCCACCGCGAACTCCATCGGCAGTTCGCGGAACACCTGCTTGCAGAAGCCGTCGACGATCAGCGACACCGCGTCTTCCTGGCTGATGCCGCGCGCGCGGCAATAGAACAGCTGGTCGTCGCTGATCTTGGAGGTGGTGGCCTCGTGCTCGACGGTGGCGCCGGGATTCTTCACCTCGATATAGGGGAAGGTGTGCGCGCCGCACTGCTTGCCGATCAACAGCGAATCGCACTGGGTGTAGTTGCGCGCGCCGTCGGCATTGCGGTCCACCTTGACCAGGCCGCGATAGGTGTTCTGCCCGCGCCCGGCACTGATGCCCTTGCTGACGATCTTGCTCTTGGTGCGCTTGCCGATATGGATCATCTTGGTGCCGGTATCGGCCTGCTGACGGTGATGGGTCAGCGCCACCGAGTGGAACTCGCCGACCGAATCGTCGCCGAGCAGCACGCAGGACGGATATTTCCAGGTGATCGCCGAGCCGGTTTCGACCTGGGTCCAGGTGACCTTGCTGCGCGCGCCACGGCATTCGGCACGCTTGGTGACGAAGTTGTAGATGCCGCCACGGCCTTCCTCGTCGCCCGGGTACCAGTTCTGCACGGTCGAATACTTGATCTCGGCATCTTCCAGCGCCACCAGCTCGACCACCGCCGCATGCAGCTGGTTTTCGTCGCGCATCGGTGCGGTGCAGCCTTCCAGATACGACACATAGGCCTTGTCCTCGCACACGATCAGGGTGCGCTCGAACTGCCCGGTGTGGCCGGCATTGATGCGGAAATAGGTGCTCAGTTCCATCGGGCAACGCACGCCCGCAGGAATGAACACGAAGCTGCCGTCGGAGAACACCGCCGAGTTGAGCGCGGCGAAATAATTGTCGCCGACCGGCACCACGCTGCCCAGATACTGTTTGACGATCTCCGGGTGTTCCTTGATCGCCTCGGACATCGAGCAGAAGATCACGCCCTTTTCGGCCAGTTCCTTGCGGAAGGTGGTGCCGACCGAGACCGAGTCGAACACCGCATCCACCGCCACGCCGGCCAGCCGGGCGCGCTCGTGCAACGGCACGCCGAGCTTGTCGTAGGTGTCGAGCAGT
Organism: Xanthomonas arboricola pv. juglandis; assembly: GCF_001013475.1. Taxonomy (GTDB): domain Bacteria; phylum Pseudomonadota; class Gammaproteobacteria; order Xanthomonadales; family Xanthomonadaceae; genus Xanthomonas; species Xanthomonas arboricola. The sequence goes on from NZ_JZEF01000003.1 coordinate 745,218, forward strand.
TCCTTGGGCACGTCGTCCAGCGAGGCGTACTTCGGGCCCTTGGGCGCGGAGTAATAGCTCAGCGCCTGGAAGTCGATCGGCGAGACCTTCAGCTTCGCCCATTCCGGCATCGGCATCTTCAGCCAGTGCCGATACGCCTCAAGACGCCAGTCGGTCATCCATTGCGGCTCGTCCTTCTTGGCCGACAAGGCACGGATGACGTCCTCGTCCAGGCCGGGCGGGAGCGAGTCCGATTCGATCTCGGTGATGAAGCCGGCGTCATAGCGTCGGCCCAGCCGTTCGATAATTTCGGCATTCTGCGGGGGGGCAAGTTCGGTGGCCATCGGGCTGCCTACAGGGTCAGGTGGTCGCGACGCGTGCGGCGATGGAACGCCGACGGCTGTCGCCAGGGAGAGAGAGGGGCTGCAACATCTGTGCGAGCGTGACGCGACGTAATGCATCGCCGACCACGTCGTTGATCAGGCGCCAGTTGGAACGCACCCCGCATGTCTGCGCGATGCCGCACTGGCTGTGGTCCTGGCTGCATTCGGTGATCGCCAGCGGGCCTTCCATCGCCTCGACGATTTCCACCAGCGTGATCTCGCTGGCCGCGCGCGCCAGCCGGTAGCCGCCGTGCACGCCGCGCAGCCCTTCGACCAGGCCCGCCTGCGACAGCGGCTTGAGGATCTTGCTCACGGTCGGCGCTTCCAGGCCGGCCTGCTCGGCAAGTTCGCTGGCGCTGAGCACCTGGCCGCAGCGCGCTGCCAGGACGGTCAACACGACGGTGGCGTAATCAGTGAGTTTGGTGACGCGCAACATGGGGAAGGCGATAAATCCGAAAGCGGACCGAAATTGTACGCTTTTAGCCGGGGCAGGGCCACCTGCCTGGTTCAGCCGCCGGCAAGCAGCAGCCATTGCGGGTACTGCTGCGCTTGTGCTTGGCGCATCGTCGCGCTGCAGTCACAATGAGCGGCCCCATCACTGGACCCCTTCATGTCGCGCAAAGTTGCCGCCCGCAAGTCACGTATCCACGGCAATGGCATGTTCGCCCTCGCCGCGCTCCGCAAGGGCGAGCGCATCATCCAGTACAAGGGGCGCCTGCGCACGCACGCGGAAGTGGATGCCGATGACACCGGCGATGTGGAAAGCGGCCACACCTTCCTGTTCACGCTCAGCGACGACTATGTGCTGGATGCCAATTACGAGGGCAATGTCGCGCGCTGGATCAACCACAGCTGCAACCCCAATTGCGAGGCGGTGATCGAAGAAGCCGAGGGCGACGACCGCAGCAAGGACAAGATCTTCATCGAGGCCAAGCGCGCGATCAAGGCCGGCGAAGAGCTCACCTACAACTACGGCATCACCCTGGCCGAGCGGCATACGCCGCGTTTGAAGAAGATCTGGGCATGCCGCTGCGGGTCGAAGAACTGCACCGGCACGATGCTGCAGCCCAAACGCTGAGCACCGGTTTGCCGGCGTCGCACTGACGCGGCGCACACATCGATTCACTCATGCGCAACAGGCTCACGCCTAGCGTGCGGGCTTCTTTTTAGTAAGGAGTCCCCGCATGTCGTATTCGCTCTCCGGCAAGACCATCGCAGTGCTGGCCACCGATGGCTTCGAACAATCCGAACTCATTGAGCCCAAGCGCCTGCTGGAATCCTGGGGCGCCAAGGTCGATGTAATTGCGCCCGGCGACGCTGCGCAGATTCGCGCCTGGAACAAGACCGACTGGGGCGATTCGGTGCCGGTGGACCAGCGGCTGGATCAGGCCAAGGTCGACAGCTACGATGCGCTGGTGCTGCCTGGCGGGGTGCTCAACCCCGACACCTTGCGCGGCGACGCCAAGGCGATCGCATTCATCCAGGCCTTTGCCAGTGCCGACAAGCCGGTCGCGGCGATCTGCCACGGCCCGTGGCTGCTGGTGGAAAGCGAGCTGGTTCGCGACCGCGACGTCACCTCGTGGTCGTCGGTCAAGACCGACCTTCTCAATGCCGGCGCACGCTGGCAGGATGCGGAAGTGGTTGTCGACGGGTCGCTGATCACCAGCCGCAAGCCCGACGATATCCCGGCCTTCACCGCTGCAGTGGCCAAGGCCCTGGTGGCCTGACCGGTCCCCTGCAACGTTGAGATGAAAACAAAGGCCCGGCGTGGTGATGCCGGGCCTTTGTCTTGATCCGATGGCCGTTCGCGCGGGTTGGCGCGACGGCGTGGCGGCATGTTTCAAGCCATGCGTCGCAACTGGCGCGTCAGCCTATTTCCCGGACAATGCAGCGGCCGGCACCAGCTGCTCGATGTTCTGGTTGAAATTCACCGCGACGCGGCCGTTCTGGATGCCGACCGACTCCACCTGCACATTGCCCATCACTGCCGCGATGGCCGGGTCGATGCGATAGATCGGCTCCTTGCGCGCGTAATCGGCCAGCCAGGCGTTGAGCAGCTGGCGGGTGCTGTGGTCGAGTTTTGCGCCGGCGTTGGCCGGGCGGAAATCGTCGATGGTGGGTTGATCGAGATAAAAGCCCTGCTTGGCCGTGTCATAGCGCAGTGCGCTGGTCAGGGTCACGTTGCCGACCGGTGCAGGCGCGCCGCCGGCAGTGGCGAGCGCCAGGTCGAAGGCCATCTTGAGCCGGTCGCCCGGCGGCAGCGACAGTGCCGGATTGCTGACCGTCATCTCGACCAGGCCGCCCAGCGCGTCGTGCGTCTGCGGGAAGCGGCCACCCAGGAATTGCTGCAGGTCGCTGCCCTGTACGCTGATCTGGTGTCCCTGGATCTGCGGGGTCGCCCACGCGCTGGTCGTCGGTAGCGCCAGAGCGAGGGCAAGCATGGATCCGGCAAGCGAACGCAGTTTCATCGGGTGACTCCGGCAACAGGTGCGATCACCTTAGTCGGTGCCGGTGAACCGTGGGTTAGCGCAATATCGGGTGCAGGGTGGCCGAGTAGATCTCCCAGTCGTCGCTGCCGCTGCGCGGCTGCAGCCGGTAGGCGCCGACCAGGCGTTGGGTGCCGGTGTCGGTGCGCACGATCAGTTGCACCGGCACTTCGATCCGGCGCGGGGGCTGTTCCTGATCCAGTGCGATGGGCGCGTCGTTATTGATACGCATCGACTGGATATTGCCGATACCGCGCAGCGCCGCATCGTCCGGCACCGGGGCAGGGCGACCGCCGCTCCACAGCGCATCGGCATCGCCACGTGCCGCACCTGGCAACGCGCCCAGGTATCGCTGCACGGTCGCGCTTGCTTTGGCGAAGTTGGCGCGCGCAACCGCATCGTCAGGGGTGGCATCGCTTGCGGGTCGTGCGGGCGTGTTGTCTGTGGTAGCGGTAGTCGGCGTTTGCGTCGCCGCGGCGACGTGCGAGGACGCTGCCGCGTTGCCCGGTTCTTCGTCTGCGCTGCGATGGCAACTGCAACCGGCAATTGCCGTTGCAAGCATGACGATCCCCAACCCACGCATGGCGCATCTCCCGTCCCCGATGCGCGCAGTGTAGCGGTCGCCGCGACGCCGGTCTCAGGCGCCGGCGGCCGGCTGCACGCGTTGCAGGCGTTCCAGCAGCAACTGCAGTCTTGGCCGCAAGGCCTCCAGTGCATCGCTTGGCTGCGCGCGCGGGCGGGCGGCCAGGTCTTCCAGCAGCTGCGAGCCGACCGTCAGCGCCGCGCATTCGTCGCTGCTCAGATCGCGTCGCAGATGCAGCTCCTCGAGTAGCCGCATCCAGTCGGCCCGCGAGCGCTGTTCGAATTCGATGGTGCAGCGATCGCTGCAGGGGCGGCCATCGCTCTCGATGGGCGTGACCGTAATGCGATAGCGTTTTCGGGACATGGAGGGGCGTCGTTCCTTGGGCTGGCTCCACCATAGGCGTAGCCAGCAACGGCCTCGATAGCTCAGGCCATGACGCAGTGTTCCAGCATGCTCACTGTGCCGGCTGTGGCACGGGTTTGCGTAGCAGCGGCAGTGGATCGTACGCACCGTTGCGCCCATAGACACCATAGTGCAGATGTGGCGGCGTGCCGCGCGCGTTGCCGGTGGTGCCGACCATGCCGAGCGGTGTGCCGGGCTCGACGACATCGCCAACGGCAAGCCCGGCGGCCCAATCGTCCAGGTGCGCGTAGTAATGGCGTTCCATCGCCGGCCCGAGCACCCAGACCTGCTTGCCGCCCAGGCCTTGATCGCGGATGGCGCTGACCACCCCGCGTGTCGCGGACAGCACCGGCGTGCCGCGCGGCGCGAAGATATCCACGCCGGCATGGCGTCGGTCGCGACCGCGCGGTGCGCCGAAGGTGTCGGCGATGCGGCGCGCCTGCACGCCTTCGACCGGAACCGACAACTGCACGGGTGGCGGCATGCGCGACAGCTCCCAACTGGTACGCAGTTGCTCGGCAACCGGCAACTGCCATGCCCAACGCGCGGCCACACCCAGGGCGCACAGCAGTGCGATCGACACCAGCAGCCGGCGCACCCGGCGCGCGGGGCTGCGGGTTGCCGATGACGGCGGTGTGGCTGGGCGAGGAGACGACGGATCGGTCACATGCACCTGCTGCGTTGCAAATCAGCGTGCAGGGTAGGCAAGCGGCGATGAGCGGCATGTGGGGAGTGATGCGGGCGGTCACGCGCGCGCAAAAAAAAGACGGCCCGCAGGCCGCCTTCGTGACAACGCAGGCGTGCTCGATTAGAGCGCGGCGTCCTTCAACTTCTTCAGCAGGCGAGCCTTGACCTTGAAGCTGGCCGGCTTCGCTGCAAAGGTCTGCTCTTCCTTGGTGAACGGGTTGATGCCCTTGCGCTTCGGCTTGGCCGGCACATGGACGCTGGTCAGCTTCAGCATGCCCGGCAGGGTGAACGAGCCGGCGCCCTTCTTGCTCAGCGACGAATGGGCGGCCGATTCCAGCGTAGCCAGAACGGCGCGGACGTCCTTCGGGGCCAGCTGGGTGGATTCGGCAATGTGCGCGACCAGGCCGGTCTTGCTCAGCGCTTCCTTGATCGGCTTCGGCGCAGCGGACTTGGCAGCAGCGGCCTTGGCCGGCTTTGCGGTCTTGGTCGCGGCGACCTTTTTCACTGCCTTCTTGGGGGCAGCCTTCTTAGCGGCGGTTTTTGCCATGAGTTATGTGTTCCGTGATCGTTGGTGGTGTTGGGTCTGCCGACCCAGTCGGCAACGCGAAATGTAGGGCAACTGCTGCGCGCCGCCAATAGGGAAACGATGAAACAACCGAAAAAAAGCGTCTTTTGACGGGGATTCGTTCACCGGCGGCAGAAAACCTCCGCGAAAGCGCTGTCGACACGGCTGCGATGCGCAGGGCGATGCGGTGTCTGACGCATAGCAGCAGATCGTTTGCGCGAAGCCATGTGTGCGTTTTGCATCGAGCTCGCCGCTGAGGATTGGCTACGGCGTGCAGCTGGCGGTGGCGTTCGCTGCCGCGATCAGCGTCGCCGCGTGGCTACGCCTTGCAGGAGACGTCCGACGTCGCCGGCTGTTGGTGCGTGTTCCTGAGGCCTTGTTTTGATCCGACGAGCCGCTGCGTTTGCGCTGCTGCTGCCGTGTGCGCCCGTCGCGTGCGCCGGGTTTTTACGCGCCTGACAGGCGCCGACGCGCTGTAGGTGGTGACGGCTTAACTGCGCAATTGCAGCTGCACTCCCGCGCGCGGCACGGCCGGCGCTGCGAGACATTTCTGCTTTGGACGACGTCCCGTCACCGGTCGACTAATCATTGGCCGCCGACAGGCTGCGGCCGCGCTCGGTCGCTGCGGCAATCGCCTTGGCGGTGAGCGCTTCGAACTGGCCGGCCTGAAATGTCTCGATTGCCGCCTGCGTGGTGCCGTTGGGCGAGGTCACCCGGCGGCGCAGCAGCGCCGGTGCTTCGCCCGATTCGGTCAGCATGCGCGAGGCACCGAGCAGGGTCTGCAGCACCAGCGTGCGTGCGGTGTCGGCTGGCAGACCTTGTGCCTGCGCGGCGGCTTCCATCGCTTCGGCCAACAGAAACACATAGGCCGGCCCGCTGCCGGAGACCGCGGTCACCGCATCCATCTGCGCCTCGTCGTCGATCCAGACGGTGACGCCGGCGCTCTCCAGCAGGCCGGTTGCCTGCGCGCGTTGCGCGTCGGAGACGCGTGGATTGGCATACAAGCCGGTGACGCCGGCACCGAGTAAGGCAGGTGTGTTGGGCATTGCGCGCACCACCGCAAGCTCGCCGCCGGACCAGCGCTCCAGCTGCGGAGCGGTGATGCCGGCGGCGATGGACAGCAGCAGCGGCTGCTGCGCCTGCGCAAGATCGGCCAGCTGCACGCATACCGCTGGCAGCACCTGCGGCTTGACCGCCAACATCCAGATGGCTGCGCCGTCCACGGCGCTGCGCGCCTGCTCCACCGCATGCACGCCGAAGTCGCGCGACAGCGCATCGCGCAGTTCGGGCACCGGCTCGGCGACGCGAATGCTGGCCGCGGGCACGCCTTGCCGGATCAGCCCGGCAATCAGGCTGCGCGCCATGTTGCCGCCGCCGACGAATGCGGTGATTGCAGCGGAAGGCGCGGGCGAGGAGGGCAGAGTCATTGCGACACCTTAAGTAAGAGGAAACGGCGATGTGCTACGCGAGGCTGATCGGGACCGGGGGTCAGGACGCCGCGGCAGCCGACGAGCCGCGTTCGCCGAACAACGCAGTCCCGACCCGCACCATGGTCGCGCCGGCCGCGATCGCTTCGGCAAAATCCGAGCTCATGCCCATCGACAAGGTATCCACCTGCGGGTAGCGGCGCTTGAGTTCTTCGAACAGTACCTGCATGCGGGTAAACGCCGCCATGCGGCGCGCCTGCTCGGGGAATGGCGCGGGAATCGCCATCAGGCCGCGCAATTGCAGCCGCGGCTGCAGCGCGATGGCCGCGGCCAGACCGTCGACCGCCTCCGGCGCGCAACCATGCTTGCTGTCCTCGTCGTCGATGTTGACCTGGATCAGCACATTCAAGGGTGCGCGACCGGCCGGGCGGTGGTTGGCCAGCGGCGCGATCAGCTTGGCGCGGTCCAGGGTCTGCACCCAGTCGAACCACTGGCTGGCCAGTTCGGCCTTGTTGGATTGCAGGTGGCCGATCAGGTGCCACTCCAGGCCGAGCGTCTGCAGTTGGGCAATCTTGGTTTGCGCTTCCTGCACGTAGTTTTCGCCGAATGCGCGCTGGCCCTGCGCCGCCAGCGCGGCAACCGCGTCTGCCGGCCGGGTCTTGGACACTGCCAGCAGGCGCACATCGGCGCGTGCGTGCCGAGCCGCGGCGGCGTGGATGGCATCGAGAATCTGCTGCAGCGACGAAGCCGGCACGTGGCAATCCAGGCGGGAAAGGAACGCTATAGTGCCGCCCCCGGCTGCGTCCTTCCAGCCGGCGCGTCGGATCGGGTCGGCGATGACGCTGCAGTGGCGCCAGCCCGCGCCGAGCCTGTCCACAGGCGGGGCGAGCTGGCGATCGGCGCGGCGCTGGCCCAGGCAAGGACCGTGCCCGCACCGCGCGCCCAAACCAACGTCTTCAGGCGCGCCCGACGGTGCCGGCCTGAACCGGCCGCGCGCCGCTTCCCGCCAGCAGCCAGAACGCTATACTGCCGCTCGGGGAGTACCTTCCAATCGCAGCCTAGGGGAAAAGCAGCGCATGGATATCGCTGAACTATTGGCGTTTTCCGTCAAGAACAAGGCATCGGACCTGCATCTGTCGGCCGGCTTGCCGCCGATGATCCGTGTCGATGGCGATGTCCGTCGCATCAATATTCCGGCCCTGGACCACAAGCAGGTGCATGCGCTGGTCTACGACATCATGTCGGACAAGCAGCGTCGCGATTACGAGGAATTCCTCGAGGTCGACTTCTCGTTCGAGATTCCGTCGCTGGCGCGCTTCCGCGTCAATGCGTTCAACCAGAACCGCGGCGCCGGTGCGGTGTTCCGTACCATTCCTTCCGAAGTGCTGACGCTGGAAGACCTGGGCTGCCCGCCGATCTTCCGCCAGTTGATCGACCAGCCGCAGGGTTTGATCCTGGTCACCGGCCCGACCGGTTCGGGCAAGTCGACCACGCTCGCCGGCATGATCGACTACATCAACAAGAACGAATACGGCCACATCCTCACGGTCGAGGATCCGATCGAATTCGTGCATACCTCGCAGAAGTGCCTGATCAACCAGCGCGAAGTGCACCGCGATACGCATGGCTTCAACGAGGCGCTGCGCTCGGCGCTGCGCGAAGATCCGGACATCATCCTGGTCGGCGAATTGCGCGACCTGGAAACCATCCGCCTGGCGTTGACTGCCGCCGAAACCGGCCACCTGGTGTTCGGCACCCTGCACACCAGCTCGGCGGCCAAGACCATCGACCGCATCATCGACGTGTTCCCGGCCGGCGAAAAGCCGATGGTGCGCTCGATGCTATCCGAGTCGCTGCGCGCGGTGATTTCGCAGGCGCTGCTGAAGAAGGTCGGCGGCGGACGCACCGCGGCCTGGGAAATCATGGTCGGCACCCCGGCCATCCGTAACCTGATCCGCGAGGACAAGGTGGCGCAAATGTATTCCTCGATCCAGACCGGCCAGCAATACGGCATGCAGACGCTGGACCAGCATCTGCAGGACCTGGTCAAGCGCAGCCTGATCACGCGCAACCAGGCACGCGAGTACGCCAAGGACAAGCGGATATTCGAGTGATTCGGGAATAGGGAATCGGGAAAGGGGAATCGCGAAAGCACGCATCCCTGACCGGTCCCGGCTCCCGGCTTTTCCAATTCCCGATTCTCGATTCCCCATTTCCGGCTCCGAAGGAGCACGCCATGAGCACCATCGACTTCACCTCCTTCCTCAAGCTGATGGCGCACCAGAAGGCGTCGGATCTGTTCATCACCTCGGGGATGCCGCCGGCGATCAAGGTGCACGGCAAGATCAGTCCGATCACCCAGACCCCGCTGACCGCGCAACAGAGCCGCGATCTGGTGTTGAACGTGATGACGCCGTCGCAGCGCGAAGAATTCGAAAAGACCCACGAGTGCAATTTCGCCATCGGCGTGTCCGGGGTCGGGCGCTTTCGCGTGAGCTGCTTCTACCAGCGCAACCAGGTTGGCATGGTGCTGCGCCGGATCGAAACGCGCATCCCCACGGTAGAAGAGTTGAGCCTGCCGCCGGTGATCAAGACGCTGGCGATGACCAAGCGCGGCATCATCATCTTCGTCGGCGCCACCGGCACCGGCAAGTCCACCTCGCTGGCGGCGATGATCGGTTACCGCAACCAGAATTCCACCGGGCACATCATCACCATCGAGGACCCGATCGAATTCGTGCACAAGCACGAGGGCTGCATAATCACCCAGCGCGAAGTCGGCATCGATACTGACAGCTGGGAAAACGCGCTGAAAAACACCCTGCGCCAGGCGCCGGACGTGATCATGATTGGCGAGGTGCGCACCCGCGAAGGCATGGATCATGCCGTGGCCTTCGCCGAAACCGGCCATCTGGTGCTGTGCACCCTGCACGCCAACAACGCCAACCAGGCGATGGACCGCATCATCAACTTCTTCCCGGAAGACCGCCGCAACCAGTTGCTGATGGACCTGTCGCTCAATCTCAAGGGCGTGGTCGCGCAGCAGTTGATTCCGACCCCGGATGGCCGCGGCCGCCGCGTGGCGATGGAGATCATGCTGGGCACGCCGCTGGTGCAGGACTACATCCGCGACGGCGAGATCCACAAGCTCAAGGAGATCATGAAGGAGTCCACCAACCTGGGCATGCGCACCTTCGACCAGAGCCTGTTCGAGCTGTACCAGGCCGGCGAGATCAGCTACGAAGACGCGCTGCGCTACGCCGACTCGCAGAACGAGGTGCGCCTGCGCATCAAGCTGTCGCAGGGCGGCGACGCCAAGACCCTGGCGCAGGGCCTGGATGGCGTGGAGATCGCCGAGGTTCGCTGAGCGCCTGCAGGAGCGCTGCACGCCGTGGCGGATGGCCAGGCGTGCATGGAAGGAAGCGGGATGGTCTGCGCTGAATCCGATCCAGCGTGCTGCTTGCAGCTGTTTCGCACGCGATGCCGGCGGCGGGCGCCGCCATGGCCGATGACCGTGCAACGTCGCAACGCACGCGTGGGGTGATGTTTCAGATGTAACCAGGCGGGCCGATAGTGTCTAATATCCGCACCCCACCGCAGTGCCCAGCCCGTGAGCCTTCCCGATTCCGATCTCCGTCCGGAGCAACAGCCGTTGCCCGACGACGGCACAGTGATGACTTCCGGTCCGTTGACGCCGCCACCGGATTCGGCCGGCACCCCGGCCGACGATCACGCGTTTCACCACTCGGTGGCCGAGGACGTGCAGGGCATGGTGCTGGCGACGCTGGTGGCTTCGCTGGGCCTGGCGATCTTCGCCAAGGGCGGCCTGATGATCGGCGGCATGGCCGGCGTGGCGTTCCTGCTGCATTACGCGCTGCACTGGAACTTCGGCCTGGTGTTCGTGCTGGTCAACCTGCCGTTCTATTGGCTGAGCGTGCGTCGCATGGGCTGGGAATTCACCCTGAAGACCTTCGCCGCGGTAGGCGCCTGCGGTGCGCTCACCGACCTGCTGCCGCGCTGGGCCGATTACGCGCACATCAACACGCTGTTTTCGGCGATCGTCGGCGGCGCGCTGGCGGGCCTGGGCATCCTGTTCTTCATCCGCCACCGCGGTAGCCTGGGCGGCATCGGCATCCTGGCGGTGTACCTGCAGCGCGAGCGCGGCTGGAGCGCCGGCAAGGTGCAGATGAGTTTCGATGCGATGCTGATGCTGGTCGCCTTCAGCGTCCTCACCCCGGACAAGGTGCTGTACTCGGCGCTGGGTGCGTTGATGCTGAGCCTGGTGCTGATGTTCAATCACCGCCCGCATCGTTATATGGGCGTGTGATCCAACGCGCCGTTGGTGCCGCTGCGATCGGCAGCGGCACCCATCACGCCGGAGCGGTGTATGCGCATGCCCGCGGCAGCTGCGGCAGGGCAACTGCCTGCCGGCGTCTGCGCGCTGATGTCGCCGTTAGGCCTTGCCGTGCCGCAGCCACGGCGGCGATAGCGCCTGGATGCGTTTAAACACCGGGCAATCGGCATGGTGCGCGCCGGGCAGGTAGCCCAGGCTCATCAGGAACTCGCCGGTGATCTCGCCGCCGGTGAAGCGGAAGGTCTTCTTGAACAGCTTGACCCAGGCGGCTTTGTCGAGCGGATGCTGTGCATCCAGCCATTGCGCGAAACTGCCGTGCGAGGCGCGTAACTGCTGGATGACCTGCGCATTGTGGATGGCCGCCAGCACCTTCAACCGGTTGCGGATGATGCCGGCATCGCCGAGCAGCCGCGCAATGTCGCTCTCGCCATAGGCGGCCACCGTGTCCACGTCGAAGCCGTCGTAGGCGCGCTGGAAGTTGCTGCGCTTGCGCAGGATGGTTTCCCAACTCAGCCCGGCCTGATTGATCTCCAGCACCAGGCGCTCGAACAGCTCGCGCTCCTCGCGCTGCGGAAAGCCGTATTCGTGGTCGTGGTAGTGTCTGTGGACCGGATGCCCGGGGGCGATGCTGCAGTAGCCGCTCATAAGATGCCTGTTGTAGATGGAGCAGGTGTAGGTGGAGCAGCGGCCGGCGCGACGGCCGGGAGTCCGGCCCGCCACGATAGCGACCGAACAGCGACGTGTGGGTGCACGCATCGACTGCGGTGCCGTAGCAGATCGATCGCAGCATGGCGCAGCCTCAAGGTCCGCGCCCAGCAATCTGAACGGGCCGGCCTTGCCTGCCGGCTGCCACCGGCGGCGTCTGCGGGGCCGCTGTCCATCGGCAGCATCGGCAGTCCGGTGCCGCCGGCATGCAGCAAGTATGGCAGCGGCTCTGCGCGCAGCGAAGCGAACGGCTAGAATGCGGCCATGTCTGTTTTGCCCACGCCTCTGGCCAACCAACTGCTGATCGCGCTTCCGGCGCTGTCCGATCCCACCTTTTCGCGCAGCGTCGCGCTGATCTGCCAGCACGACGAGAACGGCGCCATGGGCGTGCTGGTCAACCGGCCCTCCGAATACACGCTGGGCGAGGTCCTGTCGCAAATGGGCATCGACACCGTCGACGAGCACCTGCGCGAGCAGATCGTGCTCAGCGGCGGGCCGGTGCACCCGGAGCGCGGTTTCGTCATCCACGACGATGCGCGCGACTGGGATTCCAGCCTGGAAGTGGGGCAGGGCGTCTACCTGACCACCTCGCGCGACATTCTCGAAGCCATGGCGGCCGGCGAAGGCCCGCGCAATGCGCTGGTGGCGCTGGGCTGTGCCGGCTGGGGCGCGGGGCAACTGGAATTCGAACTGGGCGAGAACAGCTGGCTGACCGCGCCGTCGGACGCCAATGTGCTGTTCGCCACCGCGCTGGAAGATCGCTGGCAGACCGCTGCCGGGCGCATCGGCGTGGACCTGTTCCGGCTGACGGATTATTCCGGGCATGCCTGAGGCGGGCGCGATCCGCCCGGATGGCACGGTGCTGGGCTTCGACGTGGGATCGCGCCGCATCGGCGTGGCCATCGGCACTGCGCTCGGCGCCGGTGCGCGTGCAGTTGCCGTCATCAATGTGCATGCCAGTGGCCCGGACTGGGTCGCGCTGGATCGCGTGCACAAGCAATGGCGTCCCGACGGCCTGGTGGTCGGCGACCCGCTGACCCTGGACGACAAGGACCAGCCCGCACGCAAGCGCGCGCATGCCTTCGCCCGCCAACTGCGCGAGCGCTATGCGCTGCCGGTGGTGCTGATCGACGAGCGCTCCAGTTCGGTCGAAGCCGCGCAGCGTTTCGCGCGCGAGCGCGCCGATGGGCGCAAGCGCCGCCGCGATGCCGAGGCACTGGACGCGATGGCGGCCGCGGTGATCGTCGAACGCTGGTTGGCTGCGCCCGAACAAGCCACTCTTCTTCCCTGACACTCCCGACCTGCGATGACCACCATGCAACTCGATTCGGACGGACGCCTGCGCCACCTGCTCACCCTGGAAGGACTGCCGCGCACCACGCTGCTGCAGCTGCTCGATCGTGCCGGCCAGATCCGCGATGCGGCGGTGGGGCGCGTGGGCAAGCGCAGCGTGCTCGCCGGCACCGCGGTGTGCACGCTGTTCTTTGAACCGTCCACGCGCACGCGCAGCTCGTTTCATCTGGCTGCGCAGCGCCTCGGCGCGGACGTGCTCAACTTCGATGCCTCCACCTCGTCCACCCGCAAGGGCGAGACCGCGCGCGACACGCTGAAGAATCTCGAGGCGATGGGCGTACGCGGCTTTGTGGTGCGCCATCCCGACGACGGTGCGGTGGAAGCGCTGGCCGCGGCCGCAGGCGAGGGCACCGCCTTGATCAACGCCGGTGACGGACGCAGTTCGCATCCCACCCAGGGCCTGCTCGACATGCTCACCTTGCGTCAGGCCAAGGGCACCGATTTTTCCAAGCTCAAGGTGGTGATTGTCGGTGATGTGAAGCACTCACGCGTTGCGCGCTCGGACCTGCATGCGCTGCGCACGCTGGGCGCCGGTGAGATCCGCGTCTGCGGTCCGGCCAGCCTGCTGCCCGATGACGACATGCTGGATGGTTGCGTGGTCGGCCAGGACTTCGACGCCATGCTGGAAGGTGCCGACGCCTTGATGATGCTGCGCCTGCAGCGCGAGCGCATGGAAGAAGGCCTGGTGCCGTCGCTGGAGCAGTACCACGCCGTCTACGGGCTCACCCGCGAGCGCCTGGCACGCGCCGGCCGCGACGCCGCCGTGCTGCATCCGGGCCCGATCAACCGCGGTGTGGAAATCACCGACGAAGTCGCCGACGGCGCGCAATCGTGCGTGCTGCGCCAGGTCGCCAACGGCGTGGCGGTGCGCATGGCCGTACTGGAAACCCTGCTGGGTTGAGCCAGCCCGGCGACGCGACCGCGCACCCACACTGCGGTCGCGGTCGCGGTCGCCGCCGGCCGAGCGTCTCCGCGCAGACGCTCGCAAAACCCTTGCCATCAGAACGCGCGCACGCCCTGCTCTTACGATTCCCGATTCCCGATTCCCGATTCCCGATTCCCGAATCCCGAATCCCGAATCCCGAATCCCGAATCCCGAATCCAGCCACCACGCCATAACATCCACTCGCCTATCGTGGCCGCTCCTTTCATCGCAGGAGATCGCAATGGGTATTTCGCGTCACGCCACCGCTCACTGGGAAGGCGACCTCAAGACCGGCAAGGGCCAGCTCAGCACGCCGCAAAGCGGGCTGATGGACAAGACCCGCTACGCCTTCAGCAGCCGCTTCGGCGACGAGAAGGGCACCAACCCGGAAGAGCTGATTGCCGCCGCGCACGCCGGCTGCTTCACCATGGCACTGTCGGCACAACTGAGCGAAGCGGGTTTTCCGCCGACCTCGCTGGATACGCGCGCAGACGTGGATCTGTCGATGGAAGGCGGCCCGCAGCTGTCGCAGATCCGCCTCAAGCTCAAGGCCGTGGTGCCGGGGATCGACGAAGCCAAGTTCCGCGAGCTGGCCGACACCGCAAAGAAGAACTGCCCGGTGTCCAAGGCGCTGAGCGCCGTGCCAATCAGTCTGGAAAGCGAATTTTCCAACCAGGCGTGATTCCGTTCGTGCGCCGGCGATGGCTGCCGGCGCACGCAGCTGGCGGCGACCTGAATAGGGCGTTGCAAGGGCGGTTTGGTTCAGGGCGGTTTCACTGGCGCAGGCCGAGCATCGGCAGCGTGTCCTCCCTGTGAAGCTGCTGCAATGAAAACTCTTGTGCTTGGTGCTCTGGTGATGGGTCTGGCAGTTGCAGGCAATGCAACGGCGCAGCGCTATGACAGCGGCTACAACGGACGTGGCAGCTATGAGGATGGTCGTTACGAATATGCGCGGGTAGTGCGCGTGGACCCGATCATTGTGACCGATTCGTATAACGAGCGCAGCAGCGAACGCTGCTACAACCGCCCGGCCGATGGCTACTACACCAGCAACGACGGCTACTACCGCGATGGCGGCAGCTATGGCCAGGCCGGTGTGTCCAACCGTGGGGTGGCCAGCGTGATCGGCGGTATTGCCGGTGCGGTGCTTGGTAGCCAGGTCGGTGGTGGCAATGGCCGCCTGGTCGGCACCGCCGTCGGCACCATGGCAGGCGTTGCGGCGGGCCGCTCGATCTACGAAGCCAATAATCGCAACTACCAGGGCAATGTCAGCGTCTGCGAGCCGGTGTCCTACCGGCGCGAACGCGATCGTGTCGATGGCTACGACGTGACCTACGAATACGCCGGCCGCACCTATCACACGCGTAGCGACTACAACCCGGGCGACCGCATCCGCGTGCGCGTGGACGTGCGCCCGGACTGACCGCTCGCTGCGGTCAGTCGATCGACATCCGCCGGTGGAATGACGAAAACGCTGCGGGCCACCGCAGCGTTTCTTGTTTCGATGCAAGCACTCTTCAGCCTGCAGGATCAGGCGCGATCACGCCCAATCCAGCGTGCCGCGGATCACCGTCTGCACCTGGCCGCCAGACCACACATCGCCATTGGCGTCGATGCGCAATTCCAGCAAGGCGTCGAAGCCGATCTCGCGGCCCTGGCTGACCACGTAGCGACGTTCCTTGCCCGGCAATGCCTGGCGACTGTCCAGCCAGGCGGCGAGCACTGCATTGGCCGCGCCGGAGGCGGCATCTTCGAAGCGCCGGCCATTGCCGACGAAGGCGCGTACCGCCAGATCGTAGGCACCGGGCGCTGCGGCGCGGGCATAGGCGAACACGCCCATGCTGCCGGTGGATTCGGCCAGCGCGGCGATCGCATCCCAATCCGGCTGCAGGCCGCGCAGCGCCGCTTCGCTGGCCAGTTCCACCACCCACCAGGTGCGGCCGCCGTCCATCAAGGCGGGCGGCAGGCTGCCGAGTGGCCAGCCGCCCACCGCATCGCGCAGGCGCGGGTCGTCGGCCTCCACCTGCTCGGCCACGCGCGCGCGCGGGGTGCGGATGGCGATGCTGCGGTGGCCTGCGATCTGCTCCACGCGCAGCGGCAACTGGCCAGCGATACCATCTTGGATCAACACGCCGTCGTCGGGCGCGGCCAGGCCGGCTTCCAGCACCGCGTGGGCGGTGCCGACGCTGGGGTGGCCGGCAAACGGCACTTCCTTTTGCGGGGAAAACATCCGCAGCCGATAGCTGCTGTGCGCATCCGGCGCCGCAAACACGAAGGTGGTTTCCGGCAGCTTGGTCCAGCGTGCGATGGCCTGCATCGCGGCATCGTCCAGGCCTTGGGCATCCAGCACCACCGCCAGCGGGTTGCCGCTGCCGGGGCGGGCGGAGAACACATCCAGTTGCAGGAAACGGCGGGTGGTCATGGTGGCGGCTCGGCGAACAGGGCGCGGCAGCTTACCAATCGATGCGGCCTTCGATCACTTGCCTGGTCGTTCCGCCGATCCAGACTTCGCCTTCGTGATCCACCTCCACGTGCACACGGCCGTCGCGGCCGACTTCGCGCCCCTGGCTGGCGACATAGCGCGACGCCTGGCCCGGCACGCGGCCTTCGCCGTGCAGGCGCGCGGCAATGCAGGCGTTGGCGCTGCCGGTGACCGGATCTTCCGGGATGCCGTCGGCGGGGCAGAAGGCGCGCACCACCAGGTCCGCATCGCCATTGGCCTGCGGGGCGTAGATGGCCAGGCCGGTGGCTGCGCTGGCCTGGGTCAGGCGGCTGATCGCCGCCAGATCGGGCAGCGCCTGGCGTACCGCCTGCGCGTCGGCCAGTTCCAGCAGCCACCAGCCGGGGCCGTTGTTCCACAGTGCGGCCGGGCGTTCGGCCATGCGCAGGCCGGCGCAGGCCTCGTGCAATGCCGCAACATGCGCATCGCCGGTTTCGACTGCTTGCGCACGCGGTGCCCGCAGCCGCACCAGCAGGGCGCCATGGCGGTCGATCACCTCTACGGGCAGCACGCCGGCAGCGCATTGTTGGCGCATCCGGCCATCAGGCTTGAACGCCACCAGCCCGTGCGTTGCCGCCGCCCACGCAGCGCCGACGCTGGGGTGGCCGGCGAACGGCAGCTCGGCGCGTGGCGTGAAGATGCGGATGTGGTAGTCCGCATCGGGCGCGCTGACCGGCAGGAAAAAGATCGTCTCCGACAGGTTCAGCCAGGCGGCCATCTGCTGCATCTGCTCCGACGACAACGTCTGCGCGTTGAGGACCACGCCCAACGGATTGCCGTGGCCGTCCTGGCCGCCGAACACATCCAGTTGCAGGTAGCGGTGCTTGCTCATGGGGCATGGATCTCGGTCGATGGAAGGCGCGTCGATGGTTGCAGCGCAAACCGTTGCGGTGATGGCCGTGGCCGCCGGCAGGCTGTGACCGTACACGGGGTCATGCGGGCGGCATTGGCAGTAGAATCGGAGGTTCCGCCCGGCGTACCGGGCGTCTTCCCCCTCATCCTAAACGCCTATCTCCATGTCAGCTCCCCACTCTACCGATCGTTGGATCGTCCTCAAGTTCGGCGGCACCTCGGTGTCGCGTCGTCATCGCTGGGACACGATTGGAAAACTGGCGAGCAAACGGGCCAACGAGACCGGCGGCCGCGTGCTGGTGGTGGTGTCCGCGCTGTCGGGCGTGACCAACGAACTCACGGCGATTGCCGATGGCGCTGCCGACAGCGCGCAACGCGTGGCAGCGCTGGAGCAGCGTCATCGCGAGTTCCTGGCCGAGCTGGAGCTGGATGCCGATGCAGTGCTGGGCGAGCGCCTTGCCGCGCTGCATGCATTGATCGGCGACGCGCGCGCGGCAACGCGCACGTTGGACTGGCAGGCCGAGGTGCTGGGGCAGGGCGAGTTGCTGTCTTCCACTATCGGTGCGGCGTATCTGCATGCCAGCGGCCTGGATATGGGCTGGCTGGATGCGCGCCAGTGGCTGTCGGCGCTGCCGCCGCAGCCAAATCAAAGCGAATGGTCCAAGCGCCTGTCGGTGTCCTGCCAGTGGCAGTCCGACGCCGACTGGCGCGCGCGTTTCGATGCGCAGCCCACGCGCCTGTTGATCACCCAGGGCTTCATTTCGCGGCACGCCGATGGCGGCACTGCGATCCTGGGGCGTGGCGGTTCGGATACCTCGGCGGCGTATTTCGGTGCGCTGCTCGGTGCCAGCCGGGTGGAAATCTGGACCGATGTGCCCGGCATGTTCAGCGCCAATCCCAAGGACGTGCCGGACGCGCGGCTGCTGACCCGCCTGGACTATTACGAGGCGCAGGAAATCGCCACCACCGGTGCCAAGGTGCTGCATCCGCGTTCGATCAAGCCATGCCGCGATTCCGGCGTGCCGATGGCGATCCTGGATACCGAGCGCCCCGATCTGCCCGGCACCAGCATCGACGGCAATGCCGAGCCGGTGCCGGGCGTCAAGGCGATCAGCCGGCGCAACGGCATCGTGCTGGTGTCGATGGAAGGCATCGGCATGTGGCAGCAGGTGGGCTTCCTGGCCGATGTGTTTACGCTGTTCAAGAAGCATGGCCTGTCGGTGGACCTGATCGGTTCGGCCGAGACCAATGTCACCGTGTCGCTGGACCCGTCCGAGAACCTGGTCAACACCGATGTGCTGGCGGCGTTGTCGGCCGATCTGTCGCAGATCTGCAAGGTCAAGATCATCGTGCCGTGTGCGGCGATCACCCTGGTCGGGCGCGGCATGCGTTCGCTGCTGCACAAGCTCTCCGACGTGTGGGCCACGTTCGGGCAGGAGCGTGTGCACATGATCTCGCAGTCGTCCAACGACCTGAATCTGACCTTCGTGATCGACGAAGCCGATGCCGATGGCCTGCTGCCGATCCTGCATGCGGAACTGATCGACAGCGGTGCGATGCCGGTGAGCGAAGGCGAGGTGTTCGGGCCGCGCTGGCGCGAGATCATCGGCTCGGTGCGGCCGCGGCCCACGCCGTGGTGGCATGCCGAGCGCGCGCACCTGCTGACACTGTCAAAGGCCGGCACGCCGCGTTACGTCTATCACCTGCCCACGGTGCGTGCGCGGGCGCAGGCGCTGGCGCAGATTGCGGCGGTGGATCAGCGCTATTACGCGATCAAGGCCAATGCGCATCCGGCGATCCTGATGGCGCTGGAACAGGCCGGGTTCGGCCTGGAATGCGTCTCGCACGGCGAGCTGCGCCGCGTGTTCGATACCTTGCCCGAGCTGTCGCCGCGGCGCGTGCTGTTCACCCCGAGTTTCGCGCCCAAGGCCGAATACGAAGCCGGATTTGCGCTGGGTGTGACCGTCACCGTCGACAACGTCGAAGCATTGCGGCGCTGGCCGGAGGTGTTCCGTGGCCGCAACGTGTGGCTGCGCATCGACCTGGGGCACGGCGACGGCCATCACGAGAAGGTCAACACCGGCGGCAAGGCGTCCAAGTTCGGCTTGTCGTCCACGCGCGTGGATGAATTCGTGGAAGTGGCGCGCACGCTGGAAGTCACCATCACCGGCGTGCATGCGCACCTGGGCAGTGGCGTGGAGACCGGCGAACACTGGCGGATGATGTACGACGAACTGGCCGGCTTCGCGCGCCGCATCGGCACGGTGGAGACCATCGATATCGGTGGCGGCCTGCCGATTCCGTACAGCGCCGAGGACGAGCCGTTCGATCTGGAGCTGTGGGCCAAGGGCCTGGCCGAGGTCAAGGCGGTGCATCCGGGCTACCGGCTGGCGATCGAGCCGGGCCGTTACCTGGTGGCCGAAGCCGGCGTGCTGCTGGCGCAGGTGACCCAGGTGATCGAGAAGGACGGCGTGCAGCGCGTGGGCCTGGATGCAGGCATGAACACGCTGATCCGCCCCGCGCTGTACGACGCCTGGCACGACATCGAAAACCTCAGCCAGCTCGATGCGCCAGCCGATGGCAGCTTCGATATCGTCGGGCCGATCTGCGAATCCTCCGATGTGTTCGGCAAGCGCCGTCGTCTGCCTGCCGCCACCGCGCCGGGCGATGTGATGCTGCTGGCCGATGCCGGTGCCTACGGCTACTCGATGGCCAGCACTTACAACCAGCGTGAATTGCCGCGCGAAGAGGTGATCGATGCGCCCGCAGGCTGAGTTCATTGCACTCAGTGCGCTGGCCGGTGGTGCTGCGATCGTGTTCGCCACCGCGCTGCAGCAACTGAGCCTGGGCATGCCGTGGAGCGACACCTTCAAATGGGCGCTGCCTGCGCTGGTCGCTGCCGGTATCGGCGCGTGGCTGGCCGGGCGTTGGCAACGTCGGCGCGATGCGCGGGTTCCCACGCGTCGCAGTGGCGGGATGGCGGTGCGCACGGTGTTGTTGAGCGCGCTGAGTTATGTGCCGGTAGTGGCGCTGTATCTCGCCGTCGCCTTCGCGGTGTCCGGCGATGCCACGGCTGCACGTCCGGATGTGCTGTTGCTGGCGGTGCTGTTCGGTTGCCTGCCGCTGCTGTGGGCTGCGGTGCCGTTTTCCATGATTGAATATGTCCTGTGCCGGCGTTATCTGCGTCGCGTACGTGTTCCTGCAGGTAGTCCATGAGCGCTTTCGACAAACACCAGATTTCCACCTTCCGTTTCGTGCGTTGCGCACTCGACGCGCAGACCGGCGTGGCGACGCTGGTGTATGCCTTCGATCAGGGGCCGGAACTTGTGGAAACCGTTGCCGTGCCCGGCGCGCCATTCGTGCTGGACGGCGCGCGTGCCGCCGCCGTGCAACAGGCCTTGCAGTTGCTGCACCTCATTGCGGGCGTGAGTTACTACAAGGCCGCAGTGCCGCCGACCATTGCCATCGACAGCTACAGCATCGATGCCGATACCGCTGCGCTGGTGGAAAGCGTCTACCTGCACGGCCTGGGCGAGTTCGCCTATCGCAATGGCTTGAACCTGCACGGCAAGATCCACTTCCCGGTGGCTGCGCCGGCTGCTGCCGATGCGCCGGCGTTGGGCCTGCGCGAGCACGCCCTGGTTGCGATCGGTGGCGGCAAGGATTCGCTGGTCAGCATCGAAGCGCTGCGGCATGCCGGCATCGACCAGACCGTCAGCTGGATCGGCGGCTCGCAGCTGATCCGGGCCTGCGCCGAGCGCACCGGTCTGCCGGTGCTCAATATCGGCCGCGTGCTGGCGCCGGAATTGTTCGAGCTCAATCGCCAGGGCGCCTGGAACGGGCATATCCCGGTCACCGCGGTGAACTCGGCCATCCTGGTGTTGTCGGCCTTGCTCAATGGCGTGGACCAGGTGGTGTTTTCCAACGAGCGTTCGGCCAGTTACGGCAGCCAGATTCCCGGCACCGGCGAGGTCAATCACCAGTGGTCCAAGGGCTGGGCGTTCGAGCAGGCGTTCGGCGATTACGTGCAGCGGCACGTGGCGGCCGACCTGCGCTATTACTCGCTGCTGCGGCCGTTGTCGGAGCTGGCGGTAGCGCGCCAGTTCGCCAAGACCGATCACTACGACGCGCATTTTTCCAGCTGCAACCGCAACTTCCACATCATGGGCGAGCGCCCGGTGCATCGCTGGTGCGGGGTTTGCCCGAAGTGCCATTTCGTGTTCCTGGCATTGGCACCGTTCATGCCCAAGACGCGGCTGGTCAAGATCTTTGGGCGCAATCTGCTCGACGATGCAACCCAGGCCGGCGGCTACGATGCGCTGTTGGAATTCCAGGACCACAAGCCGTTCGAATGCGTCGGTGAAGGGCGCGAATCGCGCGCGGCGATGGCGGTGCTGGCCAGCCGTGCTGAATGGAAGGAAGACGCGCTGGTGCTGCGTTTCATCCGCGAGATTCAGCCGCAGCTGGACCAGCAGGCGCTGCAGCTGGAGCCGTTGCTGGCCATCGACGGCGAACACCGGATTCCGTCGGCGCTGTGGGAGCGCGTGCGTGCGAATTTCGCAGCTTGAGGGCAAGGCGGTTGCGTTATGGGGCTGGGGGCGCGAAGGACGCGCCGCGTACCGCGCACTGCGCGCCGCGTTGCCCAGCCAATCGCTGACGGTGTTCTGCAACGCCGACGAAGCGCGCGAGCTCGAGACGCTGGCCGATGCTGCGTTGCACGTGGAAACCGACGCCAGCGCACAGGCGCTGGGCCGGTTCGAGGTGGTGGTGAAATCGCCCGGCATCAGCCCGTATCGCCCCGAGGCGCACACCGCCGCAACCGAGCACGGCACGCAATTCATCGGCGGCACCGCGTTGTGGTTTGCCGAGCATGCGCAGCCTGACGGCTATGTGCCTGGCGCCATCTGCGTCACCGGCACCAAGGGCAAGAGCACCACCACCGCGCTGCTGGCGCATCTGCTGCGCGCGGCCGGCCATCGCACCGCCCTGGTCGGCAATATCGGCCAACCCTTGCTGGAAGTGCTGGCGCCGCAACCGCCGCCGGGCTATTGGGCGATCGAGTTGTCCAGCTATCAGACCGGCGAAGTGGGGCGCAGCGGCGCGCGTCCGGAATTGGCGCTGGTGCTGAACCTGTTTCCCGAGCATCTGGACTGGCATGGCGACGAGGCGCGCTACGTGCGCGACAAACTGGCGCTGGTCACCGAAGGCCGCCCGCGCATTGCCTTGCTCAATGCTGCCGATCCGCATCTGACCCAACTGCAGTTGCCCGACAGCGAGGTGCGTTGGTTCAACCATCCCGATGGCTGGCACCTGCGTGGCGATGTGGTGTATCGCGGCGAGCAGCCGGTGTTCGACACCGCCAACGTGCCGCTGCCCGGCGAACACAATCGGCGCAACCTGTGCGCGGTGCTGGCAGCGCTGGAGGCCCTGGGGCTGGACGCTGCGGCGCTGGCACCGGCCGCAGCGAGCTTCCGCCCGTTGCCGAACCGCCTGCAGCTGCTCGGCAGCGTGGACGGCATCAGCTACGTCAACGACTCCATCAGCACCACCCCGCATGCTTCACTGGCAGCGCTGGCCTGCTTTGCGCAACGCCGTGTGGCCTTGCTGGTCGGTGGCCACGATCGCGGGTTGGATTGGCAGGATTTTGCCGCGCAGATGGCGCAGCAGGCGCCACTGGAAATCGTCACCATGGGCGCGAACGGGCCGCGGATCCATGCGTTGCTGGCGCCGCTGGCCGCGAGCGGCCGCTTCGGCCTGCATGCTGCCGACGACCTGGAGCACGCGATGCGGCTGGCGCGCCAGGCGCTGGGCGAGCAGGGCGGCTTGGTGCTGCTGTCGCCGGGTGCGCCCAGCTTCGGCGCCTATAGCGACTATGTCGCGCGCGGCCGCCATTTCGCCCAGTTGGCCGGGTTCGATCCGGCGGCGATCAGCGCGATTCCCGGCTTGGGCGTGCAGTAGCGCTGCGTTGCTCGCGCGCGGAGCGACGGCGCCATCCGCACCGGGTTTTTTCGACGGCCTTGGCAAAAAGCCGATGCGATCGGTCCGTCGGCATCCACGCTGACCCGGCCTGCACGGCGGCAGCGCCTACACTCGCCGGACCTTCCCGGGAGCAGGCACATGCACAAGCAATGGAGATGGCGTGGCGTTGGGTTGTTCGGTGTCTTGGCGTCGCTGGCGTTGCCCGCTGCGGCGGCGATGCAGGCCAAACCGCTGGAATGGACGGTCGGCAAGGACACCTTCAGCGGCGTGCTGGTCTACGACGACGCCGGTGCCGCCAAGCGCCCAGGCCTGGTGATGGTGCCGAACTGGCGCGGCGTCAACGATTCGGCGGTCACCAAGGCCAAGCAACTGGCCGGCGACGACTACGTGGTGCTGGTTGCCGACGTCTACGGCAAGGGCAAACGTCCGGCCAACGACAGTGAGGCCTGGCAGTTTGCCGGTGCGCTGAAGAAGGACCCGCCGACGCTGCGCGCCCGCGCGCTGAAAGCAGTGGATGTGCTCAAGGCGCAGGCCGGCAAGGCGCCGCTGGATGCATCGCGCATCGGTGCGGTGGGGTTCTGCTTCGGCGGCACCACGGTGCTGGAGCTGGTGCGCGCCGGTGCGCAGCTGGCCGGTGTTGTCAGCCTGCACGGGGGCATCGCCACGCCCAGCCCGGCGACGGCCGGCTCGGCCAGGACGCCGCTGCTGGTACTCAATGGCGCCGACGACAAGAGCGTAAGCAAGGCGGACATCGCCGCGTTCGAAACCGAGATGAATGCGGCTGGCGCGGACTGGCAGTTCGTCAATTTCAGCGGTGCAGTGCATTGCTTTGCCGAAGCTGATGCCAACAGCCCGCCAGGCTGCCTGTACAACCCGCGTGCGGCGAAACGTGCCTACCGCATGCTCGGCGATTTCTTCGACGAACGCTTTGGTGATTGATGAGGTGGCCAGGTGCGGCTGACCGCCGCACTGGCGGTCGTCGGGTGTGGCGGATGGCGCGCGGAGATGCGGTGCGGGAGCGAGGTGCGGATCCCGAATATGGATTGGACGGGGCGCACGCGGCATCGGTGTGTGACGCGTTCAGAGGCCGTGTGACGAGGCGCCGCAACCCTGGCATGGGTTGCGGCAGCGTTTCCGCCGGAAAGGCGAGGGTGCACCGCCGCCTGACAGCCCGTTCAGTGAGCGCGGCAGGCGAAACCTACCACCCGGCTCAGTGCGTGCGTTGCACCGCATACCGCGCCAGCCCGCGCAATGCGGCAACCGCGGGGCTGGGCGGCAACGTGTCCAGCGCCTGTTCGGCAGCGGCGGCATATTCGGCGGCACGCTGGCGGCTGTAGTCCAGGCCGCCGGTGGCGTGAATCGCCGCCAGCACTTCGGGCATTGCGCTCGCATCGCCTTGTTCGACGATCTGGCGCAGGCGCTCCCGGGTGCCCGCATCCGAGTGCGCCATGGCGTGGATCAGCGGCAGGGTCGCCTTGCCTTCGGCCAGGTCGTCGCCCAGGTTCTTGCCCAGATCCGCGGCGTCGGCAGCGTAGTCGAGCACGTCATCGGCAATCTGGAAGGCAAAGCCCAACTGCATGCCGTAGTCGTACAGGCGCTGCTGCACCTGCGCATCCGCGCCCGAGGCCAGCGCGCCCAGGCGGGTGCCGGCGGCGAACAGCACCGCGGTCTTGCGCTCGATCACGCGCAGGTAGGCGGCTTCGTCGGTGTCGGGGTTATGCACGTGCAGCAGCTGCAGCACCTCGCCTTCGGCAATGCGGTTGGTGGTGTCGGCCAGGATCTGCATGACTTCCATGCGATCCAGCTCCACCATCAGTTGGAAGCTGCGCGAATACAGGAAATCGCCGACCAGCACGCTGGGCGCGTTGCCCCACAGCGCATTGGCGGTGCTGCGCCCGCGGCGCAGGTCCGATTCGTCCACCACGTCGTCATGCAGCAGGGTGGAGGTGTGGATGAACTCGATGATCGCCGCCAGTTGATGGTGCTCCGGGCCGGAGCCGCCAGCGGCGTGGCCGGCCAGCATCACCAGCATCGGCCGCAGGCGTTTGCCGCCGGCGGAGATGATGTGATCGGCGATCTGGTTGATCAGCACGACATCCGAGGCCAGACGGCGGCGGATCAGCGCGTCGACCGCGGCCATGTCGGGCGCGGCGAGGGACTGGATCTGGGGCAGGCCCAGGACGGTGGGGAGGTCTTCGGCGATGGTCATGCGCAGGCGTTCGTGATGTGCGCCGATTATAGGTGTCTGGGCCAGATCCGTCCCGCTGGCCGTGTCCGATGGCCTCCGGTGTGGCCGCAAACCCTTGCGGCGCCAGCGTCGGGCCTGTCCGGGAGCATCCGGATTCCGACCTGCCGGCGCGGCATTTCCCGGCCCGGCGCTGCGGCGATCCGCCGGGACCGTGGCCGGCAGGTGCGGTAACATTGGCACCAAGACATTCACCGCCGCGCCCATTGGCGCCGGCGCACCATCTCGGAAGCATCTATGGCCCGCGGCATCAACAAAGTCATCCTCGTCGGCAACCTCGGCAACGATCCCGACACCAAGTACACCCAGGCCGGCATGGCGATCACGCGCGTGAGTCTGGCCACCACCAGCATGCGCAAGGACCGCGATGGCAACAACCAGGAGCGCACCGAGTGGCACCGTGTGGTGTTCTTCGGCAAGCTGGGCGAGATCGCCGGCGAGTACCTGCGCAAGGGCTCGCAGGTGTACGTCGAAGGCGAACTGCGCTACGACAAGTACACCGGCCAGGACGGCGTGGAGAAGTACAGCACCGACATCGTCGCCAATGAGATGCAGATGCTCGGCGGCCGTGGCGAAGGCGGCGGTGGTGGCGGCATGGGCGGCGATCGCCCGCAGCGCAGCCAGGCGCCGCGCCAGCAGCAAGGCGGTGGCGGTGGTGGTCAGGGTGGCGGTCAGGATTACGCCCCGCGTCGTCAGCAGCCGGCCCAGCAGCAGTCGGCACCGCCGATGGACGATTTTGCCGACGACGATATCCCGTTCTGATCGGTAGCCAAGCCTGCCTGTCATTCAAGAGGCCCGCATCGCGCGGGCCTTTTGCTTGCCGGTCGCTGATTGCATCGACGCAGGCCGGGCTGTTCCAAAGCGCCCTGGACGCGCAGGTTGACCTGGTCGGTACGACGATGCCGCTCACCAGTCTCGACCAAGCGTGGCTAACAGCATCTCGCGCGCAATCGTCAGGTGGCTGAGAACGCCGCGCACCCATGGTGTGTCTGCCTGACACATGCCGATTCCGGACATGGGCCGCGCCTGCCTGACGTTGCGGGCAGTTCTTACTACCAGTTGCGCTATGCCGACGTCCGGTCGCGGCCGTTTTGCTTGGCGCGATACAAGGCCGAGTCGGCGTCGTGCACGAAGGCATCCGGAGTGCGTGGCGTTTCGCCCGGTTCGAACGTTGCTACGCCGACGCTGACGGTGACGTGCGCGCTGGTCGGGCTGGACAGGTGCATCAGCCCGAGCCCGGCGACGGCGCTGCGGATTGCGTCGGCCAGCCGCAGTGCGCCGGCAGCATCTGTCTGCGGCAGGATCATGCCGAACTCTTCGCCGCCGTAGCGCGCGGCAACGTCTTCGCTGCGCCGCGAGCAACCGGCAATCGCGCCTGCGACCAGGCGCAGGCAGGCGTCACCGTTGACGTGGCCATAGGTGTCGTTGTAGAGCTTGAAATGATCGACATCGATCATCAGCACCGACAGCGGTGCCTGTCGATGCACAGCCTGCTGCAAGGCACGCGAGAGCCGGTGGTCGAACGCACGACGGTTGGCAATGCCGGTGAGTGCATCGATCCAGGCTTCGGAGCTGAGTTTGTCCTCGTTGCGATGCATGCGGCGCAACTGCAGATCCAGCCAGATGCCGACGCCCAACAGCAACGCGCATCCCAGGGTAGCGATCACGATCCGCTGGCGCACGGATTGCCGCCAGTTGGCCAACGCGTCATCGACCGCGACGCCGGTCAATACGGTCAATGGATAGGCCTGTGCTGGCGCGAAACTGGAAATGCGCTCCACGCCGTCGATCGGCGAACGATAGGTGGCCGTGCCGTGCCTGCGCGCGCGCATGGCGACGTAGATCGAGGTGCCTGCGATCGAGGTGCCGATCACGCCCGGTTTGTCGGGCCGGCGTACCAGCACGATGCCGTCGTCATTGGTCATGCCGATGGTACCGTTCGGGCCGACCTCGAAGGTGCTGTAGTAGTTCTGGAAATACTTCAGTTGCAGCGTGACCAGGACAACGCCGGCAAATTCGCCGCGGGGGGTGTTGAGGCGCCGGCTCAAGGTGAGCACCCAACTGCCATCGGAGCGGCTCTGCACCGGCGGTCCGACCAGCGACAAGGCGTCGCGATGGTCGCGGTGATATTTGAAATAGGCGCGGTCGGCGTTGTTGTGCTTCCTGGGCGTGCTGTTCAGTGACGAACTCACCCAGTCGCCGTCGGCTGCATAGATGAAGATGCCATGCAGCCGGTCCGAGCGACGCGCTTCATGCACCAGAAAGTCATGCATGACCAGTCGCGCGCTGGCCGAGCCCTGGTCGTGCTCCACCCGTGATACCAAGCCCGACAGCACGGCGTCGGCGATCGTCAGGGTGTCGCTGGCATGCTGCGCCAGCGAATTGGCGAGGTTCAACGATTGCGCTTCGGCGGTACGCAGCGCACTCGTGCGCTCGTCGTGGATGGACCAGTATTCCGAACCAAGCAGCAGCAGGCACGAAATGCTCAGCACAAAGTGCAACGCGATGCGTTGTGCTCGTTGCCGTCGCCGCTTGCCGGGTGATGTCACGTGAGTTACCTGTCTGGACATCAGGACGTTGCAACCGCCGTGCCAGCTTAGCCGTGGGCGCCGCGTGGAATCGTTTGCATCATGTGGCGCAATGCCGATCTGTGATTGATGCCTCATGCGTTGTACGGCAGCTCACCCGGCGTGCGACTGCGCTGCTGTCCCGCCTGCTCTCATCACCGTGCTAAATGCTGCGAGGATCACTAGCTCATAACGGAGTCGAAAGCCAGCTCGACTGCATGCGGATAACGCCCGGCGTGTTATCCCGAAGATCGATCACAGTAAGGAGCGCCCCCCATGCGCGCGATTCGTTTAGCTCAGCCTGCAGGCCTGAATGCATTACATAGTGTTGCCTTGCCCGACCCCGGGCAGCCGGCACGCGGTCAGATCAGGGTGCGGCTGCATGCAAGCTCGTTGAATTTTCATGACCTTGGCGTGGTGTCCGGGCAGATGCCGACCGCTGAGGGCCGCATCCCCATGTCCGATGGTGCCGGGGTGGTGGAAGCCGTCGGGCCGGAAGTGGATGAGTTCGCCGTTGGCGATCATGTGGTGTCCACCTTCTTCCCCGAGTGGCTGGACGGTGAGCCGCTGCATGCCGGCTTTGCCACCACGCCCGGCGATGGCGTCGATGGCTATGCACGCTCTGCGGTGGTGGCCGCCGCCCATGCGTTCACGCATGCCCCGGCCGGCTACAGCCATGCCGAAGCTGCGACCCTGACCACGGCCGGCGTTACCGCATGGCGCGCCCTGGTGGTCAACGGCGGACTCAAGGCCGGCGATAGCGTACTGGTGCTCGGCACCGGCGGTGTGTCGATCTTTGCATTGCAGTTCGCCAAGGCGATGGGTGCCACCGTCATCGCGACATCGTCGTCCGACGAAAAACTGGCCAAGGCGCGCGCGCTGGGCGCAGACCATGTCATCAATTATCGACAGCATGCCGAGTGGTCGGCGCAGGTGCTGGAGATCACCAATGGCCGTGGCGTGGATCATGTGGTCGAGGTCGGTGGGCCGGGCACGTTGGCGCAATCGATCCGCGCTGCGCGGGTAGGCGGGCATATCGCCTTGATCGGCGTGTTGACCGGTGCCGCAGGCCCGGTGCCGACTGCGGAAATGATGGGCCGGCAGCAGCGCCTGCAGGGGCTGGTAGTCGGCAGCCGCCTGCATCAGCAGCAACTGGTGCGTGCACTGGATGCTTTGCCGCTGCGGCCGGTGATCGATCGCGCCTTCGCGCTCGACGATATCGCCGAGGCCTTCGCGCTGCAGCAGGCGGGCGGCCATCTGGGCAAGATCGTGCTGGAATTCTAGAAGCGGTTGAAAACGTGCCGCGCTTGCCGTGAGGCGGGCGCGGCCGCTGCGTGGGATCGGAATGGATCACTCGCACACACTGCAATTCCACGCTATCCACACTCGGCTGACGGCCGATCGCCACGCGCTGGCGGCCGCTCAAGAGCGGTCGTTCGCATCCGGATGTTCTCGATGCAGCGCATCCGGATTCGGAAGACAAGCACCGCGTGGTGGAGACCGAAGCCAGCGCGCTGACGCAGATGACATCGTCGTTGTCAGCACATGGAAAGGTCTCGAACCACTTCAAGAACCTGAGGCGCGCTGCAAAACGCGAGCTGCCTGCAGCACACACGATTGTTGTGCAGCGAGTACGCAACCCATTCCAACAATGATGAGCGCGTTTCATAGGCGCATGCAGTCCATGCCGTCAATGCCCGCCTGCAGCGCCTCTAGAATCGGGCCATACCGCCGATTCGCGCCCGCACACACTCGCCGCATGCTCACGCGATTGTGACCGGCCGCGCTGCACATTATTTAAGAACTGTATAAGCCAGCATTGTTGGAGATGCCAGCCATGAGAGATATCAAGATGACCCGTCGCGAGGTACTGATCGCTGGCACGGCGTCGGCAGCCAGCGTTGCCGCAACCCAGTCGATGGCCGCCACTGCAGCCAATGCGATGTCGCAGCGGCAGGCAGTCGAGCCTGCCAACGCATCGAGCCAGGTCGCGTTCGAAGTCAACGGCAAGCCGGTGACGCTGACCCTGGACAATCGCACCACCTTGCTGGATGCCCTGCGCGAACACCTGCATCTGACCGGCACCAAGAAAGGCTGCGACCATGGCCAATGCGGTGCCTGCACCGTGATCGTCGATGGGCAGCGGATGAATTCCTGCCTGTCGCTGGCGGTGATGCATCAGGGCGGCAAGATCACCACCATCGAAGGCCTGGGCACGCCGGACAAGCTGCATCCGATGCAGGCAGCCTTCGTCAAGCACGATGGATATCAGTGCGGCTATTGCACGCCCGGCCAGATCTGTTCGGCGGTGGCGGTGCTGGACGAAGTCAAGCGCGGCATTCCCAGCCATGTCACTGACGATCTGACCGCCAAGACCAGGCTCACCACGCCGGAATTGCAGGAGCGCATGAGCGGCAATATCTGCCGTTGCGGTGCGTATTCCAACATCGTCGATGCGATCAATGATGTTGCGGGAGAGCGCGCATGAAGGCGTTTAGCTACGAGCGTGCGACTTCGCCCGCCGACGCTGCGGCCAAGGCGGCGCGCCAGCCGGGTGCCAAGTTCATCGCTGGCGGCACAAACCTGCTCGATCTGATGAAATTGCAGATCGAGACGCCCTCGCACCTGATCGATGTCAACGGGCTGAGCCTGGATACCATCGAAGAGACACCAGATGGTGGCCTGCGCATCGGCGCCCTGGTGCGCAACACCGATCTGGCAGCCGATGCCCGCGTGCGTCGCGATTACGCCGTGCTGTCGCGCGCATTGTTGGCAGGCGCGTCGGGGCAGTTGCGCAACCGCGCCACCACCGCAGGGAATCTGCTGCAACGTACGCGTTGCCCGTATTTCTACGACACCAACCAGCCATGCAACAAGCGCCTGCCGGGCAGCGGTTGCGCGGCGATCGGTGGCTTCAACCGGCAGTTGGCGGTGATCGGCGTGAGCGAGGAGTGCATCGCCACCCATCCCAGCGACATGGCCATTGCCATGCGCGTGCTGGATGCGGTGGTCGAAACGGTGCGTCCGGATGGACAGACGCGTGCGCTGCCGTTGTCCGAGTTCTACCGTGCGCCTGGCAAGACGCCGCACCTGGAAACCGTGCTGGAACGCGGCGAATTGATTACCGCGGTGAGCCTGCCCAAGCCGCTCGGCGGCACGCATGTCTACCGCAAGGTGCGCGATCGCGCTTCCTACGCATTCGCCCTGGTGTCGGTTGCGGCGGTCGTGCAACGCGATGGCAGCGTGCGGGTCGGCGTCGGCGGTGTCGCCCACAAGCCGTGGCGCAGCGAGGCGGCCGAAGCACAGTCGCGCCAGGGCGCGCGTGCGATTGCCTCCGTGCTGCTCGACGGCGCACAACCCACCGAACACAACGCCTTCAAGCTGCCGCTGGTTGAGCGCACCTTGACCGCGATCCTGGCCGACACGAGGGCCTGATATGAAATTCGACACTCCCGCCAGTACCAATCCCATCGACCAGCTCAAGGTGGTCGGCAAGCCGGTCGATCGTATCGACGGTCCGCTCAAGACCACCGGGCAGGCGCCATATGCGTACGAGCATCACGATCTGCCTGGCCGTGCCGCCTATGGCCATATCGTTGGCGCCGGCATCTCCAAAGGCAGCATTCGCAGCATCGATCTGAGCGCCGCGCGCAATGCACCGGGCGTGCTCGGCATCGTGACTGCGCAGAACGCAGGCAAGTTGCAGAAAGGCAAGTACAACACGGCCAAACTGCTCGGCGGCCCGGAGATCCAGCATTACCACCAGGCCATTGCGGTGGTGGTTGCCGAAACCTTTGAGCAGGCACGTGCCGCAGGCCAGCTGATCAAGGTCGACTACGGTCGCCATGTCGGCGCCTACGATCTGGAAAAGGCCCGCGACGGCGCCAAGGTCACCAAGGAGGGCGGGGCGCCGAACAGTGCGGTCGGCAATTTCGATAGCGCCTTCGTGGCAGCGCCGGTGCAGCTGGATGCCGAATACACCACGCCCGATCATTCGCACGCGATGATGGAGCCGCACGCATCGATCGCGATGTGGGAAGGCGACAAGCTGAGCGTGTGGACCTCCAACCAGATGATCGACTGGAGCGCTGGCGATCTGGCCAAGACGCTGGGGATCCCGCGCGAAAACGTGCGTCTGATGTCGCCGTACATCGGTGGTGGCTTCGGCGGCAAATTGTTCCTGCGTGCCGATGCAGTGCTCGCCTCGCTGGCCGCGCGCCAGGTCGGACGCCCGGTCAAGGTGATGCTGCCGCGGCCGCTGATCTTCAACAACACCACGCACCGCCCGGCCACCGTACAGCGCATCCGTATCGGTGCACAGCGCGATGGCAAGATCACCGCGATCGCGCACGAGAGCTGGTCCGGCGACCTGCCCGAGGGCGGCCCGGAAATCGCGGCCGCGCAGACCCAGTTGCTGTATGCCGGCGCCAATCGGTTGATTTCCACGCGCCTGGCGGTGCTCGATCTGCCCGAAGGCAACGCGATGCGTGCGCCGGGCGAAGCGCCGGGTCTGATGGCGCTGGAAGTGGCCATGGACGAGATGGCCGAGAAGCTGGACATGGATCCGGTCAAGTTCCGCATCGTCAACGACACCCAGGTGGATCCGGAAAACCCTCAGCGTCCGTTCTCGCAGCGTCAGTTGGTCAAGTGCCTGGAAGACGGCGCAAAGCGTTTCGACTGGTCCAAGCGCAAGGCCAAGCCGGCCAGCAACCGCGATGGGCGCTGGTTGGTCGGCATGGGCGTGGCGGCCGCATTCCGCAACGCGCCGGTGATGACCTCCGGCGCACGCATGCGGCTGGAGCAGGGCGGCCGTGTGGTGGTGGAAACCGACATGACCGATATCGGTACCGGCTCCTACACCATCATTGCGCAGACCGCTGCGGAGATGATGGGCGTGCCGCTGGACTGGGTGGATGTGCGCCTCGGCGATTCCAGCTTTCCCGCCTCGGCCGGTTCCGGGGGGCAGTGGGGTGCGAACAGTTCCACTGCCGGTGTGTATGCCGCGGCAGTGAAACTGCGCGAAGCGGTGGCCAAGCAGTTGGGGCTGGACCCGGCCAAGGCCGAATTCGCCGACGGCCACGTGCGTGCCGGCGGCAAGCGCATTGCGCTCGGTGATGCCGCGGCCAATGGCGCGTTGGTGGTGGAGGACAAGATCGAGTTCGGTGATCTGTCCAAGACGCATCAGCTGTCCACCTTCGGCGCGCACTTTGTCGAAGTCGGCGTGGATGTCGCCACCGCCGAGGTGCGCATCCGCCGCATGCTGGCGGTGTGCGCGGCCGGACGCATCCTCAACCCCAAGTCTGCGCGCAGCCAGGTCATCGGCGGCATGACCATGGGCGCGGGTGCGGCACTGATGGAAGAGCTGGCGGTGGACAAGCGGCTGGGCTTCTTCGTCAATCACGACCTGGCCGGTTACGAAGTGCCGGTGCATGCGGACATCCCGCATCAGGAAGTGGTCTTCCTGGAAGAAAGCGACCCGATGTCATCGCCGATGAAGGCCAAGGGTGTCGGCGAGTTGGGCATCTGCGGCGTGGCGGCGGCGATCGCCAATGCGGTCTACAACGCCACCGGCGTGCGCGTCCGCGATTACCCGGTGACGCTGGACAAGCTGCTTCCGCATCTGCCCGAGTTGCTGCGCGCGTGAGTGCGGTGGTGGCCCCGGTCACGCATGCAGCGCCGGCCGAGCCGGCGTGGCCGGCATGGCCGAGCTATGCCCTGCACGATGACCTGCTGCCGACGCTGACCGCCTGGCATCGGGCGGGGCAGCGCGTCGCCATTGCCACGCTGATCGACGTGCAAGGCTCCTCGCCGCGCCCGTTGGGAAGCGAGATGGCCATCAGTGCCGACGGCCGGGTGGCCGGCTACGTCTCCGGCGGCTGCGTGGAGGCGGCAGTGGCGCACGAAGCCATCGCCGCCTTGCGCGACGGCATGCCGCGCTGGCTGGATTACGGCGAAGGCAGCCAGGTGCTGGACATCCAGCTCAGCTGCGGCGGTCGTATCGGCGTGCTGGTCTGGCCGGTCCAGGACTTGGGCGAGCATCTGGCGCGCTGGCGCAATGCGCGCCAGCATCGGCGTCCGTTTCATGTCGCGCTGGATCGGAGCACCGGCGCCGTCCGTTACCCGGTCAGCCCGCAGGATCTGCGTCCCGACGAATTCCTGCGCACGCATCGGCCACCGCTGCGGCTGGTGCTGGTCGGTGCCGATCCTGCGCTGCTGGTGCTGGTGTCGCTGGCCAGCCAGATGGGTATCGAGGTGCGTGTGCTGCGGCCGCATGGTCCCAGCGAACCACCGCCCGGCCTGGCCGCTGACCATTACGATCGCCGCGCGTTGGGCGAAGCGCTACAGGACCTGCATCTGGATGCGGACACTGCGCTGTACAGTCTTGCGCACGACGGCGACAGCGACCTGCAGGTCGCCTCGCGCGGGCTTGCCTCCAGGGTCGCCTGCATCGGCATCCTGGGCAGTCGCCAGAAGCGGGAAGCACGCCTGCAGGCGCTGCGTGCGCTCGGGCATGACGATGCCGCGCTGGCCAGATTGCGGTTGCCGGCAGGCTGGCGCATGGGGCGCTCCTCCCCGCACACGATTGCACTGGGCATCATTGCCGAAGCCACCCAGGCGGTCGCCGATGGGCAGGCAGCTGCGGCGTTGGCTGGCTAAGAACGGCCATCAAGACGACTGCGCGCACCGCCGTGCGGGCGCGGCCAATAGTCGTATGTACCACTCTTACACTGCGATTGCTCCGCGCCATCCGCACTCGCTTGGCGACTGCTCGCTACGTTCCGTTAGCCACTCCAAGCCGTACCGCCGTGAGAACGGGTAGGGCACTGCAATCGCGCGTTTGCATTAACTTCGATACGAATTTCAATGTGCAGTCACCAGCAGGGTGGGCGCGTGGTTGCCGATGAAGTTTCTGGTGCTGAAAAGTAGCAATTTGGAGAATAAGTAATTTTTGATATGCCTTTTAAGGCATGCGCTTGTGATCCGCACTTCTGCCGGTAACTGCGCCATCCAGCGCTGGAAATCAGTCGCTGCGGTCCTGAGCGCAGCGCTACCGCAGCTCCGCACATTTCTTCGTCATGCTTGCGCAGCAGCGCAATGCACGCCGGTCGGTTGGTGGACGTAGGAAAGCGTCATTATCTGGATCGGGGAATGCGCTGCATTTAGTCACTCCGCGCGCACAGTTACCTCTTTAGGCTGGCGCATCCCCAATATGCACGCCACGTCGCCATGACCGAATTACTTGATCACTACGACGACGTCTCCTGCGACGCAGCTCGATTGCCGTCGCCAGTCATTGCCGGCCCTCTCAACGCAACCCGGTGCGATGCGCTCGTTGATGCGTGCCCGATGCTGCGCACATCGCGCCATTGCTCGCCGCGCGCGATGGCATCGGACGCATGAGCAGCGATCACGTTGCGCTGCTGCTCGCCGCGGGTGCAGGACGTCGGTTAGGGCGTTCCAAACAATTGCTGTTGCGCGACGGCGAACCGTTGTTGCGGCGTTTCGTACGCGTCGCGCTGCAGACGGCGCCGCGCCGTTGTGTGGTGGTGCTGGGCGCCGATGCCGACGCGTTGACCGATGTCCTGCAAGGCCTGGACGTGGAAGTGTTACGTCACGCCGACTGGGCCGCCGGCATGGGCTCCAGCCTGGCGGCGCTGCGCCAGCATGTGCAGGACGATACGACGCTGAGGCGCAGCCTGATCCTGGGGTGCGACCAGCCCGCGCTGGACACACCGCATCTGCGTGCCTTGCTGGAAGAAGCGGACCGGGCCGCATCCGGATGTGCCACCAGCGGGTACGCCGGTGTGCGCGGCATCCCGGCGGTGGTTACTCACGCGGCCTGGGCCGACGTGCCGCTCCACGGCGACAGCGGCCTGCGCGGCTTGTTCGCCGGCCTGGACGTGCAGAGCTTGGGCTGCGTCAGCGCCCCGGCGCTCGCGCTGGACGTGGACACGCCCGCCGACCTGGTCGCAGCGCAACAGCGTGGCTGGGTGGACGCGGATTGAGACACCGTGACGGGTGCTTGACGCGCCATCCGGCAGCCTGGTGGCAGGGTTGTCTCAGGACCACAGCGCGAGCGCTTCCCTGATCACCAGGACATAGCCCACCACCATCGCGGTCTTGACCGGAAACTGGAACTTCCTGAGCAGATGCATGCGACCCCTCCCCCGAGGCATCTCCAAGAGCGACGAATTCCCCCGCGCCGTCTGCGCCCGTTGACGGCCAGCTGCGACGTCTGTTCGCCGCTCGAGCGCGAATTTAGCGCCAGCTCCGGTCGGTGTCACGTAAGAATTTTCCTACCTTCATGCCAGTGTCCGCCCGACGGCGTTGGCATAAGCGAGAAGACATGCTGGCTATGCCGGACGCGGGGCCTCAGGCCACTCTCCCGGGGCCCCTTGAGTAAGGGCGTGCCGGCATCCCGAACGGGACCCCGGCACTCCTATCACTGGTGCGCTGCGTCATTCCGCGCTGCCCACTTCCGTCGTTCTATCGCTGCATCTGCCGGCCGGAGGCCCTGATGGACGAGTCCCGTTATGTTGTGCGTATTCATCCCGAGCAGGGCGGTTGGTGGGTGACCCGGCCGCAGTGGTCGCCGCTGCGTTATCTGCGTGAGCAGGGCGCGCTGGAAAATGCCGAATTGATGGCCAAGCTGCATTGCCTGACCACCGGTCAGCCCAGCGGCGTGGTGTTGAAGACCGCCGAAGGCGAGCGCGTGGTGCGCCGCTACGGCTGACCGAGCCGGCCGCTTGCAGGAAGCGCAAGGGAGACGCTGACGATCCTGCCCGGGCAGGGTGGCTGACCACACGCACCCGGCAACCCTAGCCCAATGCGCCAGCCGGCGGCCTTGCAGTCACGCCCGGGCTCGCCCGCAGATCCAGTCGACTGGACACGACCGATCGGCCATTCTTGCTGCGATCCGCACCTTGGCGGCCCCTGTCGAGAATGTCGCCCCTAGTGAATGCCGCCGGTTCTGCCTTGATCCAAAACGATATCGTCGTCTTCGGCCTGATCGCCGCTACGCTGGGAGCGGTGTTCTGGACCTCCTCGCGCGAGCGGGGGGTGTGGCGACGCTTCTACGCCGTGGTTCCGGCGCTGCTGCTGTGTTACCTGCTGCCGGGCATCTACAACACCATCGGCCTGATCGACGGTGCCAATACCCGCCTGTACAACCCGATCGCGCGCGACGTGCTGCTGCCGGCCGCGCTGATCCTGCTCACGCTGAGCATCGACCTGCGCGCCATCCTGGGGCTGGGGCCCAAGCTGGTCGCCATGTACCTGGGTGCGTCACTGAGCATCATGCTGGGCGCGGTGGTGGCGTTCTGGGTGATGGGCTGGGTGCATCCGGCCACGGTGGCCGGCGATACCTGGGCCGGCATGGCCGCGCTGGCGGGCAGCTGGATCGGCGGTGGGGCCAACATGCTGGCGATGCGCGAGGTGTTCGATGTGGATGCCACCACCTTCGGGCAGTTTGCAGTGGTGGATGTGGGCGTCGGTTATGTGTGGATGGCGGCGCTGATCTTCCTGGCCGGGCGCGCGCGCAGCATCGATGCGCGCAGCGGCGCCGATACCCGCGCGCTGGATGCGCTGCAGGAGCGCATGGCGCGGTTCCAGGCCGAACACGCGCGCATTCCCAGCCTGGCCGATCTGATGGTGATCGTGGCGGTGGCGTTCGGCGGGGTCGGGCTGGCGCACGCGCTGGCCAGTCCGCTGGCTGCGTGGTGCAAGGCCAAGCTGCGCTGGTCCAGCCAGTTCAGCCTGGACACGCCGTTCGTGTGGGTGGTGGTGCTGGCGACCAGCATCGGCTTGCTGCTGAGCTTCACCCGCGCGCGCACGCTGGAAGGGGCCGGGGCCTCCAAGATCGGTTCACTGCTGCTGTATTTCCTGATCGCCTGCATCGGCATGCAGATGGATCTGCTGGCGTTGCTGGATCGGCCCTGGCTGTTCCTGCTCGGGCTGATCTGGATCGCGGTGCATATCGGGTTGCTGTGGGGCCTGGGCCGCCTGTTGCGGGTGCCGCTTTTCTATTTCGCGATCGGCTCGCAATCCAATATCGGTGGGCCGGCCTCGGCGCCGGTGGTGGCCGCCGCGTTCCACCCGGCCCTGGCGCCGGTTGGCGTGCTGCTGGGCACGATGGGCTACGCCACCGGCACGTACCTCGCCTATCTGGTCGGCATCACCTTGCGCGCGATGGCGGGAGCGGGCTGACCGGACCGTCGCACGGTCGGTGTAGTCGTCAGGAAGGTGTGGCAGGACGTGCCGGGGTTACCTGGCGGTATCACGCATTGGCGCAGTGCCGGATGTACTGGCTGCATCCCTTCGACGAGCGCGTGCGAGGTGCTGTCAGCCTTGAGGCGGGCACTGGTCAGCGCCAGTGCCCGGTCATGATTACTGCTGAAGGCCGCGCCGTTGCGCTTCCTGCTGCGTGCTTTGCTGCGACTGCTGCTGATTGTGCTGCTGCAGCTGATCGACATTGCCGTGCGCCGGCTCGTTGGCCGCCGAGGCGGTCTGCACATGGCTGCGCAGATGCGCCGGGTCGTCCATCCGGCCTTGCACCGCAATCAGGCTGTCGCCGTCGCGGTTGGGCACCAGGTGGTCGATCCGCTGCAGGCCGTCGCTGCTTGCACGCGCAGCCACGCTGGCGGCGGTGTTGAGAAACGCGGTGTCGTCACGCAGGCCCAGGCGTTCGCGCTGGCCGTCCAGGCGCACCACCGCGTCGTTGAACAACTGGCTGCCTGCACCTTGCGCTTGCCCCGGCGATTGCATCTCCTGCGCCTTCATCACCGAGTCCATGCCGTGCAGGTCCATGCGGTGCATCAACATTCTGCCCGGCACCAGGCGTCGCCCGAACGACAACGGGTCCGGCTCCGGCAGCTCGATCTGATGGCCGGCCGCATTGGGCATCGCCCATTTCAGCGGGATGCTGTCTTCCTGCAGATGGGTGAGGATCTCGTTCTTGACGTGGTAGCCGCGGATCAACTCGCTGCTGGCGTAGTCCTTGGCCGCGGAGGCATCCAGGCCCTGGCGTTCCAGCGTGCGGTCGTTGACGCCGGCAGCGTTGTAGGTCACGGCGGGGATGTCGTTGACCATCGCTGAAGCGGCCGCCAGGCCACCGCCGAGCGAATGCCCGGAGATCACCACCTGGTCGCCGAACGCCTGCTTGGCCTGGCTACCGAGCTGGATGGCAGACGCGTATTGCGCGTCGTCGAAGCCCAGGCCCTGGCCAAGGTTGTGCTTCCAGTCCTTGCCTTCGTCGGTGCCGCAGAAGCCGAGCACCACCTGGCCCTGTTCGTTGCGGTAGAACGCGGCATCGAAGCCGCTCTTGGCATCGTGCAGCAGGCCGGGGTCGATGCCCGCCCGTTGCAGCGTGCTGTCGTCCATGCGCGTCCAGCCGTTGGGCAGGGGCGCAAAGGTTTCGGCGCCGCCTTCGCGTCGCTGCGAGGCAGTGGCGTAGAGGTCTTGCAGCACTGCCGGGAACTGGCGGTCTTCCGGCTGCGGTTGCTGTCCCCGCATCGACTCTGCGAATGGGGTGGACGAGGAATTTGACGGGCTCATGCGCGGCTCCTTGCGTTCGTCGTGCGAAAAGCCCGCTTAGCGGCTGCTTTCCACGGGAATGTTGT
Source organism: Xanthomonas arboricola pv. juglandis (assembly GCF_001013475.1). Lineage (GTDB taxonomy): Bacteria > Pseudomonadota > Gammaproteobacteria > Xanthomonadales > Xanthomonadaceae > Xanthomonas > Xanthomonas arboricola. Next base: position 784,828 of record NZ_JZEF01000003.1, read on the forward strand.
GGGCGCTCAACCATGCGCGCACGTCCGACCTGGCCTGCTGGCCGGCGGCATTGAGCAGGCGGTCCGGGGTGGTGAAGAAATACGCCTGGAAGGTTTTCTGTTGCGCGTTGCGCAGCGTGGGATCCACCCCGGCCTCGAGCAATTGCAGCACTGCCGGGCTTGCCGCGCCGCTTTGTGCGGCCAGATGCAGCACACTGTTGCCGGTATTGTCGACGCGCTGTAGATCGGCGCCTGCCTGGATCAACGACGCGATCTGCGCATCGCGCTTGCTCTGCACGGCGCGGAACAACGGCGTCCACCCGGCGCGCGCGCTGACCACATCGACCGGCGCCTTGTGCTGCAGCAGGATGTTCAGATATTCCGCATCCTTCGCCATGGCCGCCATATGCACGACCGTTTCCTGGTCCATGCCCGGCAACGACGGATCTGCGCCGGCATCGAGCAATGCCGCAAGGGCACGGGGTTGTTCGTTCCAGATCGCCCACTCGAGCAAGGTGACGTTCTGATCGCCGTGTGCGGCGAGATCGACTGTCGGTGCGAGTGCGCGGATTCGGGCGACATCACCGTGCGCAATGGCGTTGGCGATATCGGTCAGGCCGGGGTCGCGGAAGGCGACGGTGTGGTCCTGCAGCGTAGCTGACATGGTGGTTTGCTCCTTGGCACCGGGCGAGGCGGTGCATGAGACCGCGAAAAACGAGGTCGCAAGAACGAGCAGGGTGGGGAATCGCGTCTGCATCGAAATCTCCTTCTCCTGATCGCATTCCTGGTGGCACTGCGGTGTGTCCTTCCGCAGCCGGGCCGATCCTACCAGCTGTCTGGACGACGCGCGGTAAGATTTTGTGACATGCCGGCGCCGCAGGTTTCGCTGGTCGAGGCCGTTTGTCGCCGTGGTGTCGGTATGTTGCCGATGCATCACGATGGGCCTCACACGCGCATGCACTCCGCCACAGCCAACGGTCACAACGCGGCCGGCATAATGGTGCTTTGCGAGCAGATGGGTGCAATGGTCTACGAATTACTGATCAGCGATTGCGACGGCGTGCTTGTCGACAGCGAAATACTGGCCGACCGGGTGATGCGCGAGGCGCTGGCGGCCTTCGTGCCGGCCGAGGCGTTGGAGCAGTTGCTCGGCACTACGTTCGGGCAGACCACGCGCGAGGTATTGCTACGCGTGCAGGAACACTTCGCGGTACAGCTGCCGGAGACCCTGCTGGCACAGATCCAGGCGCGTAGCGAAGCCTTGATCAAGGCCGAGGTGCAGCCGATTGCCGGCGTGCGGGACGCGTTGGAGCAGATTCCGTTGCCGCTGGCGGTTGCCTCCAACAGCCGCCGCCACAATGTGATTGCCTCGGTCGAACGGGTGGGGCTCACCGCACGCGCGGCGGGGCACATCTTCAGTGCCGACATGGTGGAGCGGCCCAAGCCGGCACCGGATGTCTATCTGTTGGCTGCACGCACCCTGGGCGTTGCGCCGGAGCGCTGCCTGGTGATCGAAGACAGCCCCACCGGTGCGACTGCCGCATTGGCGGCCGGCATGCAGGTGCTGGGGTTCACCGGTGCCAGCCATATTCCGCAGGGCCACGCCGACACCCTGCGTCGCATCGGTGTGCTGGCGGTGTTCGACGATATGCGCGAGTTGCCTGCGTTGTTCGAGCGGCTGGCGCAAAAACGCGCTGGCTGAGAGCTGCCGGCAGGACGTCTTGGACGCGTGTCGATGGTGGCGCAATCGCAGCCCTCTCATTCTGCAACCGACCGGGCCAGACCGTGCAATCGGCCTGCAATGACAGAGGGGTGGTGAGACGCTGGTCGACGCACACCGATCCGACCAATGCACCTCATGCACCGCTTGCAACCACGCACACCGACTCTCTCGCTTGGTCCTTGCCCGCCCACCGTCGCGGGACCTTACGCGGCATGGATGCCGCGTAAGAGCCTACAAGGACGTACTTGCGGCGTGTCCCGCGAGGGTGGGCGGGCAAGGGCCCTGCAGCCAAGCCACAGGCACACGCTCTACAACTGATCTATCCGCAAAGCCACAGATCATCCGCTCTGCCTTGCGGCGTGTCCTGCGACGGTGGGCGGGCAAGGGCCCTGCAGCCAAGCCACAGACACACGCTCTACAACTGATCCATCCGCAAAGCCGCAGATCAGCCGCTCTACCTTGCGATATGTCCCGCGATGGTGGGCGGGCAAGAATCCTGCCGCCAGCCCCAAGCCATCAACGCAACAGGGCGCGATTCGCATCGCGCCCTGTTGCGTTCTGACTCGCCACCTATCCGATCATCCGGTCAGCAGCAGCGAAACCCGCTCTTGCCGCCATAACGCGCGTCCTGGCGCTCGCGGAAGAAGGTGGGGTAGTCCATCACCGGTTTGTCGGGGTGCTTTTCCAGCATGTGGCGCACGTAGTTGTCGTAATCGGGAATGCCGCAGCACAGGCGTGCGGTCTGGATCAGGCGCCGCCAGATGCGGCGATGCACCTGGTATTGGCTGGCGAGAACGAGTTGGGTGCCCATTACAGGTCCGCCATCTGGTGTGGCTGCAAGGCCACGTACGGGGTTTCGCGATCGCTACGCTGCGGATTGCGGCGTGCAATCACGATGGTCTTGATTGCGTAGACCAGGATCGAACCCACCACGAACAGGAACAGCACCGTCAGCCCGGTATTGACGTAGGCATTGGTGACGATCTGCTGCATCTGCGCCACCGTCTTGGCCGGCGCGGTGATGGTGTTGCTGGCGATGGCGTCCTGGTACTTGTGGGCCTGCGCCAGGAAACCCTGCGCGGGGTTGCTGTCGAAGATCTTGATCAGTCCCGCATAGGTGGTGCAGATCAGCAGCCACAGCGCCGGCACCAGGGTCACCCAGGCGTAGCGGTCGCGCTTCATCTTGAACAGCACCACCGTGCCCAGCATCAGGGCGATTCCGGCCAACATTTGGTTGGAGATGCCGAACAACGGCCACAGGGTCTGGATGCCGCCGAACGGATCAATCACACCGGTGTAGAGCAGGTAGCCCCACAACGCCACGCAACCGGCGGTGGCGATGATGTTGGCGGCCCACGATTCGGTCTTCTTCAGCGCCGGGATGAAGTTGCCCAGCAGGTCCTGCAGCATGAAGCGGCCCGCACGCGTCCCCGCATCCACGGCGGTCAGGATGAACAGCGCTTCGAACAGGATCGCGAAGTGGTACCAGAACGCCATGGTGTCTTCGCCCGGCAGCAGCTGGTGCAGGATCTGCGCAATGCCCACCGCCAGGGTGGGCGCACCACCGGCGCGTGCCAGGATGCTGTGCTCGCCGATGTCGCGTGCCGTGGCTTCCAGCACTTCGGGCGTGATCGCAAAGCCCCATTCGGACACCTTGGCCGCCACCGCCACCGTGTCGCTGCCGACCAGCGAGGCCGGGCTGTTCATGGCGAAATAGATGCCCGGCTCGATGATCGATGCGGCCACCAGCGCCATCACCGCCACGAACGATTCCATCAGCATGCCGCCGTAGCCGATGTAGCGCATGTGGCCTTCATTGGCGAGCAGCTTGGGGGTGGTGCCCGAAGCAATCAGCGCATGGAAACCGGAGACCGCGCCGCAGGCGATGGTGATGAACAGGAACGGGAAGATGCCGCCCTTCCAGACCGGGCCGTCGCCGGTGGAAGCGAACTGGGTCAGTGCCGGCATCTTCAGATCCGGCATGACCACCAGGATGCCGATCGCCAGCGCCAGGATCGTGCCGATCTTCAGGAAGGTGGACAGGTAATCGCGCGGCGCCAGCAGCAGCCACACCGGCAACACCGACGCGACGAAGCCGTAGCCGATCAGCATCCAAGTGATCTGCTTGGCGGTGAAGGTGAACGCCGGGCCCCAGCTCGGATCCGCCGCGACCTTGCCGCCCAGCCAGATCGCGCCCAGCAGCAGGATCAGGCCGACCACCGAGATCTCGCCGATCTTGCCGACCCGGATGTAGCGCATGTACACGCCCATCATCAGCGCGATCGGCATCGTGGCGATGACGGTGAACATGCCCCACGGGCTTTCCGCCAGCGCCTTGACCACCACCATCGCCAGCACCGCCAGGATGATGATCATGATCAGGAAGGCACCGAACAGGGCGATGGTGCCGGGCACCTGGCCCATTTCCTCGCGCACCAGATCGCCCAGCGAGCGGCCGTTGCGGCGGCTGGACAGGAACAGCACCACGAAGTCCTGCACCGCGCCGGCAAACACCACGCCGACCACCAGCCACAGCAGGCCGGGCAGGTAGCCCATCTGTGCAGCAAGCACCGGGCCGACCAATGGCCCGGCACCGGCGATCGCGGCGAAATGATGGCCGAACAGCACGTGCTTGTTGGTGGGCACGTAGTCCAGGCCGTCGTTGTTGGCCACCGCGGGCGTTGCGCGGGTGACGTCCAGCTGCATCACCTTGTCGGCGATGAACAGGCTGTAGAACCGGTAGGCGATCAGATAGATCGACACCGCCGCCACCACGATCCACAGCGCGTTGATGTGTTCGCCGCGGCGTAGCGCCACGGTGCCCAGACAGAACGCGGCCAGCAGCGCCAGCGCGCCCCAGGCCAGCTTCGAGAACCCTTTCATGCATGCCCCTCAGGAACGATTCACCCAAGGGTCACCCTCTGCCCGCCCGGGGTCAATGGTGCCGTTCCGGGCCGGGGTAAAACTTTAGTTGTAGAGCGTCTTGGCGCCGCCTGCCGGATCGCGCGGCGGTGCCGGCGGGTTTTGGAACGATCGGTTGCGCCGGTCGCGGTTGGGCCGCGTGCCGGCTGCATCCATTATTCAAGCCAGTCATTCACGCAGGGAGAGGTCGATGAGCACCACCACCACCGCAGCGGCACACGTGCTGCGCACCATCCGTGGCATGCCCACTTCCGACGGTGCCGGAGTCAAGCTGACCCGCGTGATCGGCACCCAGCAGCTGCCGGACCTGGACCCGTTCCTGATGCTGGACGAGTTTGGCACCGACAAGGCCGAGGACTATCTGGCCGGGTTTCCCAGCCATCCGCACCGCGGCTTCGAGACGGTGACCTACATGCTGGACGGGCGCATGCGCCACAAGGACAACCACGGCAACGAGGGTTTGCTGACCCCGGGCAGCGTGCAGTGGATGACCGCCGGGCGCGGACTGATCCACTCGGAAATGCCCGAGCAGGAATCCGGGCGCATGCGCGGATTCCAGCTGTGGGTGAACCTGCCGGCGCGCGACAAGATGACCGACCCCAAATACCAGGAGTACGCCCCGGAACGCATTCCGGTCGCCCAGCCGGCGCCTGGCGTCACGGTCAAGGTGATCGCCGGCGCGGTGGGCGAGGTGCGCGGTCCGATCGTGCAACCGGCCACCGAACCGGTGTACCTGGATATCGCACTGGCACCGGATGCGGCCTGGGACTATGTGCTGCCCAGCGGCCACAACGCGTTTGCCTATGCGTTCGAAGGCGCAGTGACGGTAGGCGAGGGCGATGCCGCGCGTGCGCTGCCGGCGCAGGAACTGGCGGTGCTCGGCGGCGGCGAGCGCCTGACGCTACGGGCCGGTGCGCACGGTGCGCAGCTGATCCTGGTGGCGGGCCGCCCGCTCAACGAGCCGGTGATGCGGCACGGCCCGTTCGTGATGAACACCAAGCAGGAATTGATGCAGGCCTTCGTCGATTTCCAGGAAGGCCGGTTTTGAGCCGGCGCGCTGCAGCCACCGCGGGGTTAGCGGCATGAGTGACCGGCCCGTCAGTGTTAGCACCGGCGCGGTGCCGTACACCGTGAGCATCCACGATGGTCAACACAGCTGGAGCGGCGACACCCAGCCGGCCAATGGTGGGGCCGACGCCGGGCCGGATCCGGAGTCGCAGGTGTTGGGCGCCCTGGGCGCCTGCACCGCGATCACGGTGTCGATGGTGGCCGCGCGCAAGCAGTGGCCGTTGACGGCGGTGCATGTGCATCTGCATTACACCCAGCGCGGCGCTGCAGGCACGCGGATCACGCGGCAGATCGAACTGGAAGGCACGCTGGACGATGCGCAGCGCGCGCGCCTGCTGGAGGTGGCCGACAAGTGCCCGATCCATCGCCTGCTCACCGGCGAGGTGCGGATCGAGACGGCATTGCAGGGCGACGGCGACGCGTCAGGTGCGGCGGCGGGCGTTTGAAAGCGCAGGCGAGCCGCATGCGGGTGCTCCGCCGGCTCGCCTGAAAGACCGCGTCAGGTCGGCATGCCCTGGCGCGTCACGACCGCTTGCCTCAGCGCTGCAGTGCCAGGCTGGCCGGCTGCAGGTCCATGTTCTGCACCAGCGACTGCATCGAGGCCAGTTCCTCGCTGTTGGCGCCGTCGATCCATAGCTGCGCGTAGCGCTTCTTGCCCAGCTCGACCACGGTGACGCGGCGCGATTCCATGCCCGGCAGCTCGCGGCCGCCCAGGTCGAGCTTGTACCAGTAGAAGTCCTCCTGCTGGATCTGGCCTTTCTCCGCGCGTCGGTCGCGCGCCAGCGTCATCGCCGGGTCGCGGGTGGTCAGCATCACCCCGACGACCTGGCGACCATCGGCGGTCATGGCCTTGCAGACCAGATAGTCCGCGCCTGCAAGCTCGCTCCACTGCAGCCCGGAGGCTGGCGGCAGCGGCGGGCAGACCGGTGAGGTTTGGGCGTGAACGGTAGCGGCGGCCAACAGCAGGCTCAGGCCGACAAGGCAGGATGCGGACTTCATTCAAGTGTTCCCCGGCGTTGGATGTCTGCGCAGGGACAGCGTCGTCGCGCGTGTCGCCGCATCAGCCCCGTGCGCTCCCCGCCCGGCCGTGCCCGCACGCAACCTGTCCCCAACCTATGGGGACATCACTACCACAGGTGTGGCTGCAAGCTCAAGCGCAATTCGCAGGCCAGCCTGCAATCGGTCGTGCGCACCGGCACTCCCGTTTCGAGACCTGGGTGGGTTGCGCGGCGCTTGCGCGCGGCAGCCGGTGGTCAGGGGTAGTTGACCGGCTTGGGCACCGGGGTTTCCGGCAGCGGAATGAATTCCTTGTCGTCGCCGGGAATGCTGCCGAAGCGACCGGCCTGCCAATCGTCCTTGGCCTGCTCGATACGCTCCTTGGAGCTGGAGACGAAGTTCCACCACAGGTGGCGCGGGCCATCCAGCGGCTCGCCGCCGAGCAGCATCGCCTTCAGCGGCGTCCTGGCGCGCAGGCGCCCGCGGCTGCCGGGCGAGGGCACGATCAGGTGGCGCGCGGGCACGTCGGCGCCATCCAGCTGCGCCTCGCCTTCCAGGATGTAGAGCGCACGTTCGGCGTGGCCGGTGTCCAGGTCGATCTCCGCGTCCGGCTGCAGATCCAGCGCGACATTGAGCGTGCCGCTGAACACCCGCACCGGCGATTCCTCGCCGTACGCACGGCCGGCGATCACGCGTAGCCAGACGCCATCGCGGCGTTGCTGCGGCAGGCTGGCGGCGGCGTGGTGATGGAAGGCGGGCGCGGTTTCTTCGGCCGAGCGCGGCAGTGCGATCCAGGTCTGCATGCCGTGCAGCGCATGCGTGCGGGCGCGCTCGGGGCCGGGCGTGCGTTCGGAGTGGGCGATACCGCGGCCGGCAGTCATCCAGTTGACGTCGCCGGGGCGGATCACCTGGTCCGAGCCCAAGGTGTCGCGGTGGCCGATCTCGCCGGACCACAGGAAGGTGACCGTGGCCAGGCCGATATGCGGATGCGGGCGCACGTCGATGCCGTGATCCGGCTCCAGCACCGCCGGGCCCATATGGTCGACGAACACGAACGGGCCGACGCTGCGCGCCTGCAACGTGGGCACGGCGCGGCGGACTTCCAGCCCGCCGATGTCGTGCACGCGGGGAGCGATCAAGGTGGTCATGGCGGCGGCTCGCGGTGGCTGGAGTGGTCGCCAGCTTTGCATGCGCGCACGCGGCCGGGCGAGCGCTCCACCAAGACAGATCGTCCCGGAGGCAGTGTCACGTACGAGGCCGGCGACGTGTTTTTCAAGGGCGAGCGGCGCATGCCGCGCGATGGCAGTCGAGCCGCGTGCAGCGATGTGCTGCATTGATGCGAGGAATGAAATCTTTCGCGACGATGACGTGTGTTGTCGCAGCAAGCATCACCGGTCGATTGCGAAAGAGTTCGCGCCGGTATCGCTAGCGCCGATGCGCGCCAGGCCTGGATGCCGCGCGCTGGAACGTCGTTGCATGGCGCGCTGGCGGCCAGCGCGGGCGCACCGAACTCGTTCGTCGTGGACGACTGCTGCAGGTACGCAGCGTGTCGATCGCGATTGACTGCCGCGCGCTAGAACAGTTGTGCGGGCGCCGCGGTGTCCAGGGTGATCTCGCCGCGCCGCGAGGCCAGCCGATCGGCCAGGCGCGTGGGCTCGGGCAGGCGATAGGCGCGCAGGGTACGTAGCGTCCAGTCGAGCGCGCCCTGCATCGAGACGCGATGGCCCGGCGAGACGATCAGCGGATTGCAGCGCAGCTTGCTGCGCAGCGCCCAGCCGATCTGCGTGCCGCCCAGCAGGATCGGGCTATGGTCGCCGCGCTCGGGTCCCGGCTCGACGAAGCTGCCTGCCAGGCGTTGCTTGGCCACGCCGATGCTGGGCAAGCCGGTCACCACGCCAAAGTGCGCGGCGATGCCGAGCTTGCGCGGATGCGCGATGCCCTGGCCGTCGATGAAGACCAGATCCGGCGGGCGCGAGAGCAGTGCCAGCGCCTGCAGCAAGGCCGGCAGCTCGCGAAAGCTGAGCAACCCCGGTACGTACGGCATCGAGGTGGGCACGCGCGCGACATGCGTTTCCAGCGGCATCAGCGTGTCTGCATCCAGCAGCACCGCGGCTGCGCGTGTGGTCTGGCCGTCGTCTTCGAAGCCGACGTCGAAGCCGGCGAGCAGCTGCGGTGTTGCGCCGGCCTGGTCCTGCAGCACCACGCGGTGTGCCAGTTGCTGTTGCAACTGTCGCGCCTGGATGACGCTGCCATCCCAACCGGCAAAGACGGGATCGATCGTTTGCATGGCTGCAGCATCGCGCGCCGGGCGTGGCGGTGTCGTGCACGCCTGCGATGCGCTGGCTGCCGTTACAATCGCAGGCTGATCGGCCCCCAATCGGAGAACCGTAGTGACCCGTAAACTCGTACTGCTGCGCCATGGCCAGAGCCAATGGAACCTGGACAACCGTTTCACTGGCTGGGTGGATGTGGAACTCACCGAGCAAGGCCGCCAGGAAGCGGCTGCGGCCGGCAAGCTGATGAAGGACGAAGGCCTGCAGTTCGATGTGGCGCACACCTCGGTACTCAAGCGCGCCATCCACACGCTGCAGGGCGCGTTGAAGGAACTCGACCAGGACTGGTTGCCGGTGTCCAAGAGCTGGCGCCTCAACGAGCGCCACTACGGTGGCCTGCAGGGGCTGGACAAGGCCGAGACGGCGGCCAAGCACGGCGAGGAACAGGTCAAGATCTGGCGCCGTTCCTACGACATCCCGCCGCCGGCGATGGACGTCAACGATCCGGGGCATCCGTGTCACGACCGTCGCTACGCCACGCTGGACCGCAACGCGTTGCCGGGCACCGAGTCGCTGGCGACCACGCTGGTGCGCGTGCTGCCGTACTGGCACGACGCGATCGCACCGCAGTTGAAGGCCGGGCAGACCGTGCTGGTGACCGCGCACGGCAACTCGCTGCGCGCGCTGTACAAATACCTCAACGATGTCTCCAACGAGCAGATCCTGGAGCTCAACATCCCGACCGGCATCCCGTTGCTGTTCGAGCTGGACGACAACCTGCAGGTGCAAAGCTTCCGCTATCTGGGCGACCCGGAAGCGGCCAAGCGTGCCGCCGAAGCGGTGGCCAACCAGGGCAAGGCGAAGTAATCGCCGCATCCGCCGGCTGCGCTGCGTGCATGGCGCGCAGCGTGGCGTGGGTTTCGCAGCGCGCGTTCGAGTGAGGCGTGCGGGTTTGACACGCAGGCGGTGCCTGTTCGCGGATCGAACAGGTACCGCATGATTGCATGCGTGTGTTCTTGCAGGGGAGACATGATGTCCAGCAAGCGTAAAAGGCAACAAATGAGTGCCACCTACTGCCGCGCGTATCTGGTGACGTTGGGGTTGCTGTTGGCCGGTGGCAGTGCGGCGTTCGCGGTGCTGGCCTGGGGCAGCGTATCGGCTTCGGCGATCGGTGTGGCGCTGCTGATCTGCGTCATGGGTGTGGCGCTGCTGATGTTTGGTTTTTTGGGGCCGTCGCGGCAGATGGAATCCTGGGCGGAGGCCGCGTCCGGGCATGAGGTTGCGCTGGTGCTGATGGCGCTGGCGTATCCGGTGTATCTGCTGATGGCGCCGATGTACGCACGCAAATGATGGCAGTCGAGGGCACGCTGCTGCGCCGGACTGCTGGGTGGTTTCCGCGGCGGTAGATGGCGCTGGCACGCGCGTGCCCAGCTGACGCGCAGTGTCTTGTTGGTCGTTGTAAGTTCTTCGATAAGGCGCGGCACCGGACGTCAGGGCGTTGCGGTGCTGTTGCGATGATGGTGTGGTTGGTGTGTCTGCGCTGATTGCCTACTTTTTTGACTGCGTCCGACGCGGTCGTCTGCCTTGGAGAATGGAAAGATGTTGAGCAAATTCGCGCCACTGTCGCTTGCGGTGGCCATCGCGGTGACGCTCGCGGCGTGTGGCAGTTCCGACGACAGCGCCAAGCCGGCACCGGCCGCAACGCCGGCCGCACCGACCAGGGTGGATGTGTCCAAGCTCGATGCACCGATCGTGGCCTTTGGCATCAATGACCTGGATCCGGCCATCAACGCGTGTCAGGACCTCAACGGCTTCGTCAACGCCAAGTGGCTCAAGGCCAATCCGGTGCCATCGGACCGCACCAGCTGGGGCAGTTTCGAAGTGCTGGCCGAGCGTTCGCTGACCATCCAGCACGCGCTGGTGGAGCAACTGGCGCGCGGCAACCTGTCGGCCGGCTCGGTGGATGCCAAGATCGCCGACCTGTGGCGCACCGGCTCGGACGAAGCGGCGATCGACAAGGCCGGCATCACGCCGCTGCAGCCGCAGCTGAAGGCGATCGATGCGCTGACCGATGCGCCGTCCATCGCCGCGTGGTTGCGCGACAGCTATGCCAAGGGCCAGGGCTTCGTGTTCTCGTTCGGCGCCAATGCCGACTACAAGAATTCCGAACAGATGATCGCCTACGCGGGCCAGGGCGGTCTGGGACTGCCGGAAAAGGGCTATTACACCGATCCGGCGCAGGCCAAGATCCGTGAGCAGTACGTGGCCTACATCGCGCGCGTGCTGGAATTGTCCGGCGTTGCGCCAGCGCAGGCGGCAACCCAGGCCAAGGCGGTGATGGCGTTCGAAACGCGCCTGGCCAATGCCTCGCTGTCGCGCATCGAACTGCGCGACCCGGCCAAGCGCTACAACCCGGTCGATGTGGCCGGCGCCAATGCGGTCACGCCGCATTTCGACTGGCAGGCGTTCTTCAGCGCGCTCAAGGTGCCGGCCGGGACCTTCTCGCTGAGCCAGCCGGGTTACTTCGCCGAGCTCGATGCGATGCTGGCCGACACGCCAGTGGATACCTGGAAGGCCTACCTGCGTTTCCACAGCGTGGATGAGGCAGCGCCGTACTTGGCCAAACCGTTCGAGCAGGCCAATTTCGATTTCTATGCCAAGACACTGCGTGGCCAGCAGGACATGCTGCCGCGCTGGAAGCGCACCTTGAACGCGGTCAACGAGGCGATGGGCGAGGCCCTGGGCCAGTTGTACGTGCAGTCCGCGTTCCCGGCCGAGTCCAAGCAGCAGATGCAGCAGCTGGTGCAGAACCTCTCGGCGGCGCTCAAGGCGCGGCTGGAAAAACTCGACTGGATGAGCGCGGAAACCAGGCAGCGCGCGCTGGAGAAGTGGGCCAGCTTCACGCCCAAGATCGGCTACCCGGATCAATGGCGCGACTGGTCGGGCCTGGAGACCCGTGGCGATGGATTCCTGACCAACATGCAGGCCGCGCAGGCATTCAACTACCGCTACATGCTGGACAAGATCGGCAAGCCGGTCGACAAGCGCGAGTGGCATATGACCCCGCAGACGGTCAATGCGTACTACAACGCCACGCGCAACGAGATCGTGTTTCCGGCCGCGATCCTGCAGCCGCCATTCTTCGATCCCAAGGCCGACCCGGCGTTGAACTACGGCGGTATCGGCGCGGTGATCGGGCACGAGATGATGCATGGCTACGACGACTCGGGCAGCCAGTTCGATGCCAAGGGCAACTTCGATACCTGGTGGACCGATGCGGACCGCAAGCTGTTCACCCAGCGCACCGACCAGCTGGTGGCGCAGTTCGACGGCTATGAAGCGATTCCCGGCGTACATGTCAAAGGCAAGCTGACCCTGGGCGAGAACATCGGCGACCTGGGCGGTCTCACCGTGGCCTACGACGCGCTGCAGATGGCGTTGCAGGAACAACCCGACGCCAGCAAGGACATCGACGGTTATACCCAGGACCAGCGCTTCTTCATGAACTGGGCCACGGTGTGGCGCCGCAACTTCACCGACGGCGAACTGCGCGTGCGCCTGAACACCGATCCGCATGCGCCGGCCAATTTCCGCGCGAATGGCGCGCCGTCCAACATGCCGGCATTCGCGCAGGCATTCCAGTGCAAGCCCGGCGATGCGATGGTGCGTGGGGACAAAGAGCGCGTTGCGATCTGGTGATCGGCGCAACTGCAGCACGTGCGGTTGCGACCGCGCGTGCTGCAGTTGCCGCGTTTTAGCGGCTTTGTAGAGCCTGCTTGCGGCTGCGTCTGCACATCGGGCTGCCGGTGCAGCGTCTAGACTGCCGCGCTTCGACCGGCGGGGAGCGGCAGTGACAAGGCGAAAGATCTTCAAGGCGATCGCGATCGGTGTGCTGATCCTGGTGCTGGGCAGCGTGCTGTCGTTGTACGGCTACGGGCGCTTTGCCGATCGTCAACGCGGTGCGGTGAGCCATGCGCTGCCTGCCACGGCGATCGCCACGCCGATTGATCGGGTCGTCGCGCCGCTGCAGCAGGCACATGCCGGCCAGACCGGCATGGTGATCCTGCCCGACAATGTCGACGCGTTTGCAGTGCGCGCGCTGACCGCGCGTGCGGCCGGGCGCAGCCTGGATCTGCAGTACTACATCTGGCATGCGGACTTCACCGGCAACCTGCTGCACAACGAGCTGCTGCATGCGGCCGATCGCGGCGTGCGCGTGCGCCTGCTGCTGGACGACATGAACATCCACGGCAGCGATTCGGTGCTGGCGGCGCTGGACAGCCACCCGCTGATCGAGATCCGGCTGTTCAATCCCACCCGTGCGCGCGAAGGCACGCTGATGCGCGGCGTGGAGATGGTGCTGCGCATGTTCAGCATCAATCGGCGCATGCACAACAAGGCCTGGATTGCCGATGGCCGGATGGCGGTGGTGGGTGGCCGCAATGTCGGCGACGAGTATTTCGATGCGGCGCGCGACACCAACTTCATGGACATGGATGCGGCATTGATGGGGCCGGCCGTGGGCCAGGCCGAGCAGGTCTTCGATGCGTACTGGAACAGCCCCAACGCCTTGCCGCTGGCCGCGCTGGTGACGGCACAGCCTCAGGCACTGGATGCATTGCGCGGCAGTCTGGATGCCGGCCTGGCATCGGCACGCGCGCATCCCTACGTGGAGCGGCTGCGCCGGTCGCCGAGCGTGCAGGCCCTGACGCAGGGCCAGCGCCAGGTGCATTGGCTGGACCAGGCGCGCATCGTCTCCGACCCGCCGGAAAAGGCCGAGGGCGCACCGCCGCAGGCCGACTGGATGACGCCAATCCTGATCGGCGAGATGGCGCGTGCGCAGCGCGAGCTGAAGGTGATCTCGCCGTACTTCGTGCCGGGCGAGGAAGGCATGCGCTGGATCGGCCAGTTGCGTCGGCGCAACGTGCGCGTCAGCGTGTTGACCAACTCGCTGGCGGCAAACGATGTGGTTGCCGTCCACAGCGGCTACGCCGATTACCGCGTGCCACTGCTCACCCAGGGCGTGCGCCTGTACGAGCTCAAGCCGATGGGCAAGCCGGACGGCAGCCTGTTCGGGTCCAGCGGGGCCAGCCTGCACACCAAGGCTTTCGTGGTGGACGACAGCAGCGGCTTCATCGGCTCGTTCAATCTGGATCCGCGATCGATGAACCTCAATACCGAGATGGGCCTGCTGTTCAACGATCGCGCAGTGGCCGCGCAACTGGAACAGGTCTACAACCGCAAGATCGGTGCGCCGGTGAGTTACCGCGTGACTCTGGAGCACGGCGAGTTGCGCTGGCACGACGATGCGGCGCAACCGCCCGAGGTGTGGTCGCAGGAGCCGGCAGCCAGCGTGTGGCGGCGTGGCGCGGCGACGGTGATGGGCTGGTTGCCGCTGGAGTCGCAGTTGTAGTTCCGCCGCATGCGCGTGCAGCGCGCTACTGCAGCTGTGTCACGATCTCGCGCGCCATCGCGCCCAGCGGCAGGATGCGGTCGGCGCCGCCGCGTTTGATCGCTTCCTTGGGCATGCCGAACACGATGCTGGTGTGCTCGTCCTGCGCCACCGTGCGCGCGCCGGCCTGACGCATTTCCAGCAGCCCGGCGGCGCCGTCGTCGCCCATGCCGGTCATGATGATGCCCAGCGCATTGCTGCCGGCCGCACGTGCGGCCGAGCGGAACAGCACATCCACCGACGGACGATGCCGGTTGACCGGTGGGCCTTCCATCACTTCGACAAAGTATTGCGCGCCACTGCGGCGCAGCAGCAGATGCTTGCCGCCGGGCGCGATCAATGCGCGGCCCGGCATCACCCGGTCGTTGTTGGCCGCTTCCTTCACCGCGATCTGGCACAGGCCGTTGAGGCGCGCGGCGAAGGCGGCGGTGAATTTCTCCGGCATGTGCTGCACGATCACGATGCCGGGGCAGACGCGCGGCAAGGCGGTCAGCACTTCTTCCAGCGCCTGGGTGCCGCCGGTGGAGGTGCCGATGGCAACGATGCGCTCGGTGGTCTGCGCCAGCGCGCGCCCGCTTTGCGCAGGCAGGATCACATCGGCGGTGTGCTTGACCTCCGCTTCCAGCGGCGCTGCGGCAACCCGCGCGGCCAGCCGTTTGACGTTGGCGCGTGCGGCGCTGCGCACCGTATTGACCAGTTCCTCGGCCGAGTCGGTGAGGAACTGCTTGAGCCCCAGTCGCGGCTTGGTCACCACGGCCACCGCACCAGCGGCCAGGGCATCCATGGTGACGCGTGCGCCTTTTTCGGTGAGCGTCGAACAGATCACCACCGGGGTGGGGCGCTCGCTCATGATCTTGCGCAGGAAGGTGATGCCATCCATGCGCGGCATTTCCACATCCAGCACGATCACGTCCGGCCATTGCTTGCGCATCTTCTCGATCGCCAGCAACGGGTCGGCCGCGGTGGCGATGACCTCGATGTCGGCCGCGTCGTTGAGCACGCCCACCAGCACCTGGCGCACCACCGCCGAGTCGTCGACGACCATGGCCTTGATGGGACTGGGGCTGGCGGCAGGGCGGTTGAGGGCTATCGACACGGCGGATCCTTGGCTCAGGCCTTGCGGAAGATCGAGGGTGCCACCTGGACCAGATCGATGTCGAGTTCGCTCAGGCTTTCCGAATGACCGATGCAGAAATATCCGCCCGACTTGAGGTTGGACAGCACGCGCAGGATGACCTCGCGCTTGGTCTGGCCATTGAAATAGATCATCACATTGCGCAGGAAGATCGCATCGAAGCTGCCCAGCATCGGCAAGGCCGTGTTGAGGTTGGCATGCACGAACTTGACCCGGTCGCGCAGGCGGCGCTCCACCAGCAAGGTGCCGTCGTACTCGCCCTGACCACGCAGGCAATAGCGCTTCAGATACGCCTGCGGAATGCCGTCGATGCGTTGCAGCGCGTAGTGCCCGGTGCGCGCCTTGGCCAGCACGCGGGTGCTGATGTCGCTGCCGACCACTTCGAACGGCCGCCCCTGCAAGGCGTCGTCCAGCACCATCGCCATGCTGTAGGCCTCTTCGCCGCTGGAGCTGGCCGCGCTCCAGCAGCGGAACGGCAGGCCGCCGCGATGTTCGCCGGCCAGCTTGCGCAGCAGCTCGAAGTGCTTGGGCTCGCGGAAGAAGTAGGTTTCGTTGGTGGTCAGCAGATCGATCGCGGTCTGGATCTCGGCGCGGTCCTGGCGGCTTTCCAGCAATTGCAGGTACTGCGTGTAATTGCTGAACTGGTGTTCGCGCAGGCGCTTGCCCAGGCGGCCGCACAACATGGCCTTCTTGCCCGAGGAAATGCTGATGCCGGCCGCTTCGAAGATGAAGCGCTGGAAGCGGCCGAATTCCTGTTCGGTGATGGCGGTGGACGTGCTCATGTCAGGCGACATCCGCATCGCTGGGCAGTGCGTTGCCGCACAGGCGGGCGATGCGCACGGCGTGTTCGCGCCACCACTCCGACAGCATCGGCCCGGGCATTGGCGAGCCCATCAGATAGCCTTGCGCCAGGTCGCAGCCCAGCTCGCGCAGCAGGCGCCAGTCGTCCGGGGTTTCCACCCCTTCGGCCACGGCGGTGAGATCGAGCCGGTGCGCCAGTTCCAGCGTGGATTCGAGCACGGTGCGCTGGCTGCGGCTGCGATGGGCGGCATGCACGAAGCTGCGATCCAGCTTGAGTTCGGTGAAGGGAATGCTGGCCAGGCGCTGCAGCGAGGAAAACCCCGTGCCGTAGTCGTCGATGGACAGGCCGAAGCCATGCAGGCGCAGGCGCGCCAGCATGCTCAGGGCATTGGCCGGCTCGACGATGGCGCTTTCGGTGAGTTCCAGCACCAGATCGGCAGGGCTCAGGCCGTTGTCGCTCAGCTTGCCGCACAGTTGTTCGAGAAAGCCCTGCTCGCTGAGCAGGTTGGGCGACAGGTTCAAGGCCAGGCTCAGCTCGAAGCCTTCTGCGCGCCAGTCCACCAGCTGGGCGACCGCCAGGTCGATCACTTGCTGGGTCAAGGCATGGATCAGGCCTTCGCGTTCAGCCAGCGGAATGAAGCGCTCCGGCCCGATCATGTCGCCTTGCGGGCGGCGCCAGCGCGCGAGTGCTTCCACACCGCGCAGGCGGCCATCCCTGAGATCGAGTTTGGGTTGGTAGGCCACGCGGATTTCGCCGCGGCGCATGGCCCGGTCCAGCCGCGATGCCGCCGCGCCACCGCTGGACATCAGCGGCGATATCGCCGGCTGTGCAAACGCAGGCGCGTTCGTGGCCAGCCCCGGTTCGCACTCCAGCACATTGGCCAAGTCCTGCAGATGCATCGGCTTTTCGATGCCGCCGAGCACGCGCACGCCGGCGCTGCGGCTGAGCTGCATCACCGCATCGATCAGGGCGCCGCCGCGCTGCGAGACCACCACCACCGGCACGCTGTACTTGCCGCGTGCCAGCGCATCGAGCAGCTGCACGCCGTCCATGCCCGGCATTTCCAGATCGATCAGCAGCAGCGATGGTGAAATCGCACTGCCCAGCCAGGCCAGCGCGGCGTGGCCGTCGACCGCGCCATCGACCGCGACGGCGCCGAGCTGGCGGCACAGCGCC
This sequence comes from Xanthomonas arboricola pv. juglandis, assembly GCF_001013475.1. Taxonomy (GTDB): domain Bacteria; phylum Pseudomonadota; class Gammaproteobacteria; order Xanthomonadales; family Xanthomonadaceae; genus Xanthomonas; species Xanthomonas arboricola. The sequence continues at coordinate 802,354 of NZ_JZEF01000003.1, forward strand.
ATCGCGTGTTCGCGCTGGACCACGCTGTCGTCGACGACCAACACGGGGCCGTCCAGCGCGCAGCTGCAGGAGAGAAGGGTGGGGCGCATGGGAGTCCTTGCGTGCATGCTGGACATGTCAGGCTGCCAGCTCGGCGACAGGCAGCTGGGCGAGTGCGTCGTTGCCCAGCACCGCGTCGGCATCGAGCAGGATCACGAAGCGCTCGCCGATCCTGGCCATCGCATGGATGCATTCGCGTGCGATGCCGGCGCCAAAACTGGGCGCGCCGGCGATGGCGTCGGGCGCGATCTCCAGCACTTCGTTCACCGCGTCCACCAGCAGGCCGAGCACCTGATGCGTCTGGCCATGGGCGATCTCCACGATCACGATGCAACTGCGCTTGGTGATCGCGCTGGCATTGCGGCCGAAGCGTTGCTGCAGATCCACCACCGGCACCACCGCGCCGCGCAGGTTGATCACGCCACGCAGGGCCGGCGGCATCATCGGCACGTCGGTGGGGGCGCGGTATTCGATGATTTCCTTGATGCCGAGGATGCCCAGGCCGAACATCTCCGTGCCCAGCAGAAAGGTCAGGTATTGCTGCGGTGCCGTCGATGACGGCGCAACGGTGCGTGTGGTGGTGATGGCTGCGCTGTGCGGTTGCATCGTCGTTTCCTCAGAAGCTGGCGAACTGCGATTCGTCGATCGCATCGGCGGTGGTCGCCACCGCGCTGATCTGGCGCACGTTGCTGCGACGCGGCGGCGCGCTGACCGCGGTGCTGCTGCCATGCGTTGCGATCCGGCGCGGGCCAGGCTTGCTGCTGGGCGATGCCGCCGCACGCGAGCCGTTGCCGAGCCGGAAGAAGCCCATCAACTGCTGCAGCTGTTCGGCCTGCGCGCTCATTTCCTCCGAGGTGGCGGCCAGCTCTTCGGCATTGGCCGCGGCCGACTGCGTGGTCTGGTTCAACTGGCCGACGGCGGTGTTGATCTGGCTGACGCCGGCAGTCTGTTCCTCGGAGGCGGCGGCGATTTCCTGCACCAGGTCGGAGGTGCGGCGGATCGAGGGCACCATCTCGCCGAGCACGCGGCCGGCGCTTTCGGCCAGGTCCACGCTGGAGCCGGCCACCTCGCCGATCTCCTGCGCGGCGATCTGGCTGCGCTCGGCTAGCTTGCGCACTTCCGCCGCCACCACCGCAAAGCCCTTGCCGTGTTCGCCGGCACGCGCGGCCTCGATGGCGGCATTGAGCGCCAGCAGATTGGTCTGGTAGGCGATGTCGTCGATGATGCCGATCTTCTTGGCGATGTCCTTCATCGCCACCACGGTGGCGCGCACGGTGTCGCCGCCGTCGGCCGCTTCGCTGGCGGCCTTGGCGGCCATGCTGTCGGTGACGCGCGCGTTCTCGGTGTTCTGCGCGATGGAGGCGGTCATCTGTTCCAACGAGGCGCTGGTCTCTTCCACGCCGGCAGCCTGTTCGCTGGCGGCCTGGGCCAGCGCCTGGGCGGTAGCGCTGACCTGTTCGGAGGCGCTGGCCAGGTTCTCGGCGTTGCGGTTGACCTCATCGACGATCTCGGTCAGCCGGCTCATGGTGGTGTTGACGTAGCGCTGCATGTCGGCGAACGCGCCTTCGTAGCGGCCTTCCACGGTGTGGGTGAGGTCGCCGTCGGCCATTGCGCCCATCACCTGGATCACCTCGGAAATGCTGCGCAGGTTGCCGCGCGCGCGCTCCACGGTGTCGTTGATGAAGGCCTTCTTGCCCGGCAGCTGCGCCAGCGGTGCCTCGAAGTTGCCGCGGCCGAACTCGGCCACCACGCCCATCGCCAGTTTCTTGACTGCGATATGCGCGCCCACCATCTGGTTGATGCCGGTGGCCATGCTGCGGAAATCGCCGTCGAAGCGACTGCTGTCGATCACCACGTCGATGTCGCCGGCCTCGTGCTCGGCCGACATGTGGTTGATCTCGGCGATCAGGCCGGTGAGGTTACCGCGCACCTGTTCCAGGGTTTCGTTGATGAAGCGCTTCTTGCCCGGCAGCAACGGCAGCTGCGCGGTGAAGTTGCCGCGGCCGAATTCGGCCACGCAGGCGATGGCCTGCTTCTTGACCGCGATGTGGCTGGCCACCATCGCATTGATGCCTTCGGCCATGCGACGGAAATCGCCGCTGAAACGTTGGGTTTCGATGACCACGTCGATATCGCCGGCGTCGTGCTCGGCCGCCATGCGGTTGACCTCGGCGACCATGCCGGTGAGGTTGCCGCGGATCTGCTCGACGATCTCGTTGATGAAGGCCTTCTTGCCCGGCAGGCGTTCCAGCTCGGCGGAGAAATTGCCGCGGCCGAACTCGGCCACGCACGCCATGGCCTGCTTCTTGACCGCGATGTGGCTGGCGACCATGCGGTTGATGCCTTCGCCCATGGTGCGGAAGTCGCCGTCGAAACGCGCCACGTCGATGCGTGCATCGATCTCGCCGGCATCGTGTTCCTGCGAGACGCGGTTGATCTCCTCGTTGACGTGGGCGATGTTGCCTTGCACCTTGCGCAGCGCACGCAGCACCTCGCAGGCCTGCTCATCGCGCAGCTGCGGCAAGGCGACGGCGAAGTTGCCGCGCGCGAAGGCATCCAGCGTAGTGGTGGCAAGCTGCAGCGAGCCGGTCGCGCTGCGGATCGCATGGAACAGCAACGCGCCGCTGACGAGCGCGGCCAGGACGCTGGCGGCGAGCAGGGCGCCGTGCGACAGCGTCAGCGCAAAGCCGGCGACCACCACCGCGACGGGCAAGGCGAGGGCGAGGGCGGCGGTGAACCACAACTGCGTGGCGATCGGGAGACGGTGTGACATGGCGGCAGCTTCCTGGGCTCAGGGAACAACGAATGACGCGGTGATGTGGGGAGTGCTGGTGTGGTGACTCAGGCCGCCAGGGCGTCCTGATTTGGATGCAATTGCTGCAGCAGGCTGGGCACATCGAGAATCAGCGCGACATCGCCGCTGCCCAGGATGCTCGAGCCACTGATGCCCTTGACCTGCGCGAAGACCTTGGACAACGGCTTGATCACGGTCTGCCATTCGCCCAGCAAGGTGTCCACGACCAGGCCGAAGCGCTGGGCGCCCTGGCGGATCACCACGATGCTTTCGCGCGCCGGCGTCCTGCCGCCAAGCGCGAACAGTTCGCGCAGGCGCACATACGGCAGCACGCTGCCACGCAGGTCGATGTAGTCGCTGGCGTAGTCAGGGGTGAATTCCACGCATTCCTCCACCACGTCCAGCGGCACCACGAACACCGACTTGCCGACGCCGACCTGGAAGCCGTTGATGATGGCCAGCGTCAGCGGCAACCGCACCGAGATGGTGGTGCCCACGCCGGCGCTGCTGTCGATCTCCACGGTGCCGCGCAAAGCGGTGATGTTGCGCTTGACCACGTCCATGCCGACGCCGCGCCCGGACAGGTTGGTGACCTTTTCGGCGGTGGAGAACCCCGGCTCGAAGATCATCGCGAACACCTCGCGGTCGCTGAGCTGGCGGCCCGGCTCGATCAGACCGCGTTCCAGCGCCTTGGCCAGGATGCGGTCGCGGTTCAGGCCGCCGCCGTCGTCGGTGATCTGGATGACGATGCTGCCGGAGTCGTGATACGCGTTGAGGCCAACGGTGCCGCGTGCGGGCTTGCCGCGCGCCACGCGCACGTCCGCCGGCTCGATGCCGTGGTCCATGGCGTTGCGCACCAGATGGGTGAGCGGGTCGCCGATCTTTTCCACCACTGACTTGTCCAGCTCGGTGTCCTCGCCGGCCACCACCAGCGCGATGTCCTTGCCGAGTTCGCGCGCCACATCGTGCACCACGCGCTGGAAGCGGCTGAAGGTGCCGCCGATCTTGACCATGCGCAGTTGCAGGGCGCTTTCGCGCACCTCTTCCACCAGGCCGGCCAGGATCGAGGCCGATTCCAGCAACTGCGCGTCGCCGGTGCGCTGTGCGTTGGCGTTGGTGCCGGCCACCGCGATGATGAGTTCGCCGACCAGATCGATCATGCGATCGAGCTTGTCGGCATCGACGCGGATCGAGCGCGCGTCGGTGTTGCGTGCGCCGGTGTCCTGCGGCACGCGTGCCGGCGCTGCGGCCGGCACGGCAGCCAGCGTGCCGACGACCGGCGCGACAGCAGCCACGACCGGTTCGCTGGCAGGCACGGCGCTGGCATCCATCAGTGCCGGCACCGAGAGGATCTCCAGGTCGCAGTCCTCGCGCACGAACTCGAACACGTCCTCGATCGCGGCACGGTCGGCATCGCTGCGCAGCAGGATCTGGAAGCCCAGATAATTGGCTTCCGGATCGAGCGCTTCGAAGCTCGGCAGCTGGCTGACATCGGTGCTGATCGACTCGACCGAGCCCAGCCCGCGCAGGTTACGGATCAGTTTGAGCGGCGAGTTGCCGTAGCGCAGCGCGTCGGCGAACAGTTTCAGCGCGATGCGCCAGTAACCGCTCTGTTTTTCCGGGGTGCTGTGCTGGAGGGCGGTGGCGGTGACACCGCATGCGCTGGCCTGCAGGTAGGTCTGCAGTTGCGCCAGCAGGGGTTCGGCCTCTGCCGCCAGTGCGTCGGCATCGGCGTGGGCGGGGTCGGCGGCGGTTTCCACCAGGGCATGGATGTGGTCGCAGCACACCAGCAGCAGCGCGATCAACTCCGAGCTCAGCGTCAGCGCGTCGTCGCGCACCAGGTCCAGCACGCTTTCCACGACATGGGTGAAGCCGACCAGCTGCGGCAGATCGAACAGGCCGCCCGAGCCCTTGATGGTGTGCGCCGCACGGAAGATCGCGTTGACCGCATCCGGCGAGGACTCGCCACGCTCGGCTTCGAGCAGGTGACGTTCCATGTCTTCGAGCAGGTCCCGGCTCTCGGCCAGGAAGGTCTGCATCAGCTGGTTCATATCCATACGCGTTGCCGGTCCCTTAGTGAATGCGTTCGCCGATACCCGCAACCGCATGCGGGTACAGCGCTTCGAGCAGGCCGAGCAGTTCGATCACATCGACCACCGCGCGGCTGGAATCGGTCAGCGAAAACGGCCGGCCGTCGGCCTGGATCGCCTGCTTGGTCGCCAGCAGCAACTGCAGGCCGGTGGTGTCGATCTCGCTGACCGCCCCCAGGTCCAGGTGCAGTCCGCCCGGATGCAGCAAGGCCGGCTGCAGCAGCGGCTTGAGTTCGGCAGCGCGACGGATGGTCATCTCGCCTTCCAGGGCGAGCGTCAGCGGCGCGGGTAGATCGGACAGTGGCGTGTTCATTGATGCCTCAAGCGATGCGATGGCGCGCGGATGCGTGCCTGACGCGGAAAAGGTCGCTCCGGCGTGGGCTCGCGGGCATCTCTGCACACGGGGATCACGCCGGTCCATGCAGGTATCGGCGCGCGGCAGGAATATTTAGGCCAAATTCACCGCGGTGACGGATTTGAGAAACCCATCACTGCCTGGGCATTAATTGCTCAGCTTTGTCGCAAGCAGGCTCAGGAAACCAATGTCCTGGACAGTCCTGCAGGACAGATAGCCGCCTTTCAGCCGACTTCTTTAATGGATGCGGGATGGATTGTGCACGGCCATTGCCGCTAAAACGCATGAAACAGGCGGCATGCGTCACGCCCGGCATCGCATGTTGCGATGGGCGTTAGTGGAAATGCCGCATTGGACCGGATTGACTTCGCGCCGCGATCGCAACGCGCCCGACGCCTGCTTGCGTCCTGCACGGTCGAGAGCGCTGCATAAAGCAGGCGCAACCGACCGGGCAGCGCGCTTATCTCGGCGCCAGCATCGTCAGCAGGCCGCGTGCGGCGTTGAAGCGGTCCGCGCCTTCCGGCAGCGGCAGCTTGATGCGCAGTTTGTCCGGGCCGTCCATGGTGTAGATCTTGGGCTGCTTCTGGATCATCTGGATCACCGCGACCGGGTCGATCGCCGGTTTCGCTTCGAAGACCAGCCGGCCGCCGTTCTCGCCCAGGTCCAGCTTGCGCACACCCAGCGCATTGGCCTGCAGCTTGAGCTCGGCAATCGCGAACAGGTGCTTGACCGGGTCCGGCAGCAGGCCGAAGCGGTCGATCATCTCCACCTGCAATTCGCGCAGCGCATCGGCATCGCGTGCGCTGGAGATGCGCTTGTACAGCGTCAGGCGCGTGTGCACGTCGGGCAGGTAATCCTCGGGAATCAGCGCGGCCACATGCAGCTCGACCTCGGCACCGCGGACCTCCTCGCCGGCATCCAGGTCCGGCAGCTTGCCCTGGCGGATGCTGCGCACCGCGCGTTCCAGCAGCTCGGTGTACAGGCTGAAACCGACCTCGGCCATCTGCCCGCTCTGGTCTTCGCCCAGCAGCTCGCCGGCACCGCGGATTTCCAGATCGTGGGTGGCCAGGGTGAAGCCGGCACCGAGCTCGTCCATGGAGGCGATCGCCTCCAGGCGCTTTTCCGCATCGGAGGTCATCGAGCGACGATCCGGCACCACCAGGTACGCGTAGGCGCGGTGATGCGAGCGGCCGACGCGGCCGCGCAGCTGGTGCAGCTGTGCCAGGCCGAAGCGGTCGGCGCGGTTGATGATGATGGTGTTGGCATTGGGGATGTCGATGCCCGATTCGATGATCGTGGTCGACAGCAGCACGTTGAAGCGCTGCTTCTGGAAGTCGAGCATCACCCGCTCCAGCTCGCGCTCGGGCATCTGCCCATGCGCGATGCCGATGCGCGCCTCCGGCACCAGTTCGGACAGCTCGCGCTGCATGCGCACGATGCTTTCCACATCGTTGTGCAGGAAGTACAGCTGCCCGCCGCGACTGAGCTCGCGCTGGAAGGCCTCGCGCAGCAGCGCGTTGTCCCAGGCGGTGATGAAGGTCTGCACCGCCAGCCGGTTCGGCGGCGGGGTGGCGATGATCGACAGGTCGCGCAGCCCGGCCATGGCCATGTTGAGCGTGCGCGGGATGGGGGTCGCGGTGAGCGTGAGCAGATGCACGTTGGCGCGCATCGCCTTGAGCGCTTCCTTCTGCCGCACGCCGAAGCGCTGCTCTTCGTCGACCACGACCAGGCCCAGGTCCTTGAACTTGACGTCCGGCTGCAGCAGCCGGTGCGTGCCAATGATGACGTCGATCTCGCCGCTGGCGACCTTCTCCAGCTCGGCCTTGATCTCCTTGGTGCTCTTGAAGCGCGACAGCACTTCCACCTTCATCGGGTAATCGGCGAAGCGGTCGCGGAAATTGCGGTAATGCTGCTCGGCCAGCAACGTGGTCGGCACCAGCACGGCAACCTGCTTGCCGGCGCTGGCGGCGGCGAATGCGGCGCGCACGGCCACCTCGGTCTTGCCGAAGCCGACGTCGCCGCAGACCACGCGGTCCATCGGCTGGCTGCTGCCCAGATCGCGCAGCGTCGCATCGATGGCCGCCAGCTGGTCGGCGGTTTCCTCGAACGGAAAGCCGGCCGCGAACGGCTCGTACATCGCCCGGTCCACCTGCAGCGCCAGACCGGCACGCGCACGTCGGCGGGCCTGGATTTCCAGCAGTTCGGCCGCCACGTCGCGGACCTTTTCGGCCGCCTTGCGCTTGGCCTTGGTCCATTGCTCGCCGCCCAGCGAATGCAGCGGCGCGGTCTCGGCCGAGGCGCCGGAATAGCGGCTGATCAGATGCAGCTGCGCCACCGGCACATATAGCCGGTCGCCCTTGGCGTATTCGATTTCCAGGAACTCGCCGGGCATGCCGCCGGCGTCGAGCACGATCAGCCCGCGGTAGCGGCCCACACCGTGGTCCTCGTGCACGATCGGCGCGCCTTCGGACAGCTCGCCCAGATCGCGGATGATCGCTTCCGGCTCGCGTCCGACCCGGCGGCTTCGGCGCGGCTGGTTGGCGCGCTCGGGAAACAGCTGGCGCTCGGTCAGCACCGCAATCTGCGGGGCGTCCAGCGCAAAGCCGTCTTCCAGCGGCGCCACGGTGATGCCGAAGCGCAGCTTGGGCGCGGCCAGGAAGGCGGGCAGGTCGGCGACGACTTCCGGCTTCAATTGCGCGGCGGCCAGCACTTCCATCAAGGCTTCGCGCCGGCCGGCGGTATCGGCGGCCACCAGCACGCGGCCGGGGTAATGGCCCAGGAACGAGGCCAGCGCCTGGCCGGCCGGGGCGTCTTTTGCCGCCACCGGCAGCGGCGGCAACGGCTGGTCGCCCAGCGCGGCGGCATCGTCGATGCGCGGATGGTCGCTGGCCCAGACTTCGATGCGCGCCAGCTTGTTGAGCCGCTCGCGCAGTGCGTCCGGCGACTGATACAACTCGTCCGGCGTCAGCAGCGGGCGCTCCACATCGTGGCGGCGCTGCTCGTAGCGGTCCTGCGCCTGCGCCCAGAACGTGTCCGCCGCATTGGAAACGCCGGTGGCGACCAGCGGCAGCACGCGCTTGTCCAGATAATCGAACAAGGTGGCGGTCTTGCTGAAGAACATCGGCAGGTAATACTCCACCCCCGACGGCGCCAGCCCCGACTTCAGGTCCTGATACAGCGCGCTGCGCCGGGTATCCACGTCGAAACGCTCGCGCAGGCAGGCCAGCACACGTTCGACGCTGGCATCGTCCATCGGCACTTCACGGCCGGGCAGCAGCTTGACGGCCTCGACCTTGTCCAGCGAGCGCTGCGATTCCGGGTCGAAGGCGCGGATCGAGTCGATATCCTCGTCCAGCAACTCGATCCGCAACGGCGTGGCTTCGCCCATCGGGAACACGTCGAGCAGGCCGCCGCGCACCGCAAAATCGCCCGGGTCCATCACCTGCGGCACGTTGCGGTAGCCGGCGCTTTCCAGACGGCGTTTTTCCGCATCCAGATCCAGCCGCTGGCCGACCTTGAGATCGAAACTGCCGCCGACGATGTAGCTCAGCGGTGCCAGCTGCTGCATCAACGTCTGCACCGGCACGATCACCACGCCACGGGTCAGTGCGGGCAGCCGATGCAGCGCGGCCAGGCGCTGGCTGATGATCTCCGGGTGCGGGCTGAACTGGTCGTAGGGCAGGGTCTCCCAATCGGGAAACGGCACCACCGGCAGCGTCGCATGCTCGCCGAGCAAGGCATGCAGATCCGCCTCGATCTGATGCGCGCTCTGGTTGTCGCGGGCGATCACCAGCAGCGGGCCGGCATGCGCCTCGGCGGCGCGTGCGATCGACCAGGCCAGCGCAGTCGGCGAAGACGGAGCGCGCCAATAGGCGCGGAGCTGGCCGGACTTGGGCAGCGGCGGAGAGGGGAAGGTGGTTGGCGACGGCATCAGCCGGCAATTTTACCAGAGCACCCACCGCGGCCGGTCCATCCGGCGTGAAAGCCGGCGTCGGGCCACCAGCGCCGCCTTGGTCGGATGTGCGGCGCTCTCGCCATCTGCATACCGACCATCTCGACAGGTCCTTGCCCGCTCACCGTCGCGGGACCTTACGCGGCATGGATGCCGCGTAAGAGCCTACATGGACGTACTTGCGGCGTGTCCTGCGATGGTGGGCGCTGCAGCCAAGCGACAGATCAACAACCAAAGCCAGGTGAGTCGAGGGTGCGGCGTCCTCACCGCTCGCGGGACACGCCGTGAATCCGTCCATGGAGGCTCGGTGGCGGCATCCATGCCGCCACACGGTCCCGCAATCGGCGAGGACACCGCACCAGACAGTTGGTCGGTTGTTTGAAAAGCTGGTCCGCTGCCCTGGCTTTCTTGCGAAAACGAGCGGACGCGTTCTTGCCTGACACCGTGCTGCTCGCACTATACGGACCGACCATCCCGACCGGTCCTTGCCCGCTCACCGTCGCGGGACCTTACGCGGCATGGATGCCGCGTAAGAGCCTACAAGGACGTACTTGCGGCGTGTCCCGCGATGGTGGGCGGGCAAGGGCCCTGCAGCAAAGCCGCAGATCAACCGCTCCACGATTGAGCTATCGCATGGGCAACTGCTTCAACGACCGACTATCTCGACTGGTCCTTGCCCGCTCACCGTCGCGGGACCTTACGCGGCATGGATGCCGCGTAAGAGCCTACAAGGACGTACTTGCGGCGTGTCCTGCGATGGTGGGCGGGCAAGGGCCCTGCAGCCAAGTCGCAAACCAACCGCTCAAAGCCGCTTCACGAATCCCCAATCCCGAATCCCCAATCCCAGCCCCTCAGGCATCCAGCTCCAGCACCATCCGCACCAACTCCGGCGAATCCGGATGCGGCTGCGGTTTGAAGCCCAGCGATTCGGCCAGCTGCAGCATCGGCACATTGCTTCGCAGCACGTCGCCGAACAGGCAGTCCAGGTACTTGCGCCGTGCCCACTTGACCAGCTTGCGCATCAGCTGCCGTCCCAGCCCCTGGCCGGCGACGAAGCTGCTGACCAGGATGGTGTACTCGGCCTGGCGGGTGCCCGGCACCAGTGCCGCGCGCGCCACCGCGCCCACCAGCGCCTCGCCCGGCGGCAGCTGTTCGGCGGCCACCAGCACGATTTCGCTCTTGGGGTTGGGATGGGTCAGGCGCTGCACCATCTCCTGGGTGATTTCGGCGGAGGAACGCACGAAGCGCGCGCGGATTTCCTCCGGTCCCAACAGGCTGAAAGCGCCCTGCAGCGGCGGACCGTCCTCGGGACGGATCGGGCGGAGCAGGAGCGTGCGGCCATTGGGCAGGCTGAAGTTTTCATGCCAGGGAGGCATGCGATTGCGAATGGCCATGACCGGTGTTCCTTAAAGATCGGAAGATTCTGGCACCAGCCCAGCGCACAACCGTGAATGAATCCGGTGCGCCGCTGGGGGCCGTCAGGGGGGGGCAGTGCTTCCCTCATCACTGTACCGAGCGATACCGTGATCCAGTCGTGAGTATGCAGCCGCGTTCGCCAGCGCGAGCAGGCGCTGGCATCGCCGACTCAGGCGTCTTGGCGCAGCCACTCCAGCCGGGTCGATGCACCTGCTTCGCCCAGGTGCTGCTTCAGCACCGGCAGCGCGGGTGCCAGCACCTGGTCGAACTGCCACGGCGCATTGACGATCAGCAACCCGCTGCCGGTCAGGCGCAGCGGCGAGTCGTCCGGGCGCACCTGCAGCTCGGCCACCAGCACCGACTTGGCCGGCAGCGTGGCCGCTTTACGCATGAACGGCTGCAGGCTGCGGCGCAGTTTGATCGGGTACCACACCATGCAGATCGCCTGCGGCCAGCGCGCCAGCGTCTCGCGCACGCTGTGGATGACCTGCGGGTACTCGGCTTCCTGCGCCTCGTACGGCGGGTCGATCAGCACCAGCCCGCGGCCGATCTTGGTCTCGCCCGCACGCGGCGGCACGAAGGCGCGAATTGCCTCATAGCCATCGCCGGCATGCACGCGCACGCGGCTGTCCCTGGCGAACAGGCGCTTGAGCGCCTCGGCCTCTTCCGGCTGCAACTCGCAGAACGCCATGCGGTCCTGTTCGCGCAGCGCCTGCGCCGCCAGCAACGGCGAGCCGGGGTAATGGTTGATCTGGATGCCGGCGGTGGGGCGCGCCGGCTTCTGGCCGGGCGTGGCCGGGCGGGCGACGGTGTGGTTGTCGGCCTGCACCGCGCGCAGATAGCGCTCGACCACCTCGGGCAGGGTCGACTCGGCCATCAGCCGCATCACCCCGGCATCGGCCTCGTTGGTCTTGCGGCTTTCCTCGCCGCCGAGCTGGTAGCGCCCGCGTCCGGCATGGGTGTCGAGCACGAAGAACGGCGTGTCCTTGCGCTTGAGGGTGTCGATCAGCGCCAGCAAGGCGATGTGCTTGAGCACGTCGGCATGGTTGCCGGCATGGAAGGCGTGGCGATAGTTCATCGCGGCAGTGTACGGGCCGCGCCAGCATGCGGCTATGCTGCGCGCCATGTCCGAGTCCCCCGCCCGCGTGCTCGTCGTCGAAGACGAAGCCGCCATTGCCGATACCGTGCTGTACGCGCTGCGCAGCGAAGGCTATGCGCCCGAACACTGCCTGCTGGGCCGTGACGCATTGGCGCGCCTGCGTGCCGACCCGGCCGATGTGGTGGTGCTGGACGTGGGCCTGCCGGATATCAACGGCTTCGAGGTGTGCCGCACGCTGCGCGGGTTCAGCGATGTGCCGGTGATCTTCCTGACCGCGCGCAACGACGAGATCGACCGCGTGCTCGGCTTCGAACTGGGCGCCGACGACTACATGGCCAAGCCGTTCTCCCCGCGCGAGCTGGTGGCGCGGGTGCGCGCGCGGCTGCGTCGTCGCCATGCGGCCGCCGTGGCGGAGCCGGGCTGGCAGCCGCACGGCGCGTTTGCGATCGATCGCGAGGGCAGCCGCATCCGCTACGGCGATGCGCTGCTGCCGCTGACCCGCTACGAGTACGCGCTGCTGTCGGCGCTGTTGCAGCGCCCCGGCGCGATCCTGAGCCGCGCGCAGCTGATGGACCGCGGCTGGGACGCCAGCGCCGATAGTGCCGACCGCACCGTGGACACCCATATCAAGACGCTGCGCGGCAAGCTGCGCCAGGCCGGCGTGCCGGCCGACCCGATCCGCACCCACCGTGGCCTCGGCTACGCGCTGGAGCTATAGCCATGGCCGCATGCAGGCATCGCGTTGTTATCGGGACTAGGGCCTGAGATGCGGCTCGGTCTCAAGCTGTTCCTGGGCTTCTTCCTGATCGTGGGGCTGGCCGCGTTCTTCGTGATGCGGGTGTTCGTCAACGAGGTCAAGCCGGGCGTGCGCCAGGCGATGGAATCCACGCTGGTGGACGCGGCCAATGTGCTGGCGGAAATGGCCAGCGGCGAGCTGGCTGCCGGCACCATCGCCAGCGGCAGCTTTGCGCGCAACGTGGCGCAGGCGCAGCGACGCGACCCCAAGGCCTGGGTATGGCGGTTCCGCAAGAACGATGTGGCCTACCGCGTCACCGTCACCGACGCGCGCGGCGTGGTGGTGTTCGACTCGCTGGGCCGCGATGTGGGCCGCGACAACTCGCGCTGGAACGATGTCTATCGCACCTTGCGCGGCGAATACGGCGCGCGTTCCAGCCCCGAGGTCGATGGCGACCCGACCGCCACGGTGATGCATGTGGCCGCACCGATCTACGCGCCGAATGATCCGGCCAAGTTGATCGGCGTGCTGACGCTGGCGCAGCCCAATCGCAGCATCGACCCGTTCATCGAGGCCAGCCAGCGCAACATCCTGCAGCGCGGTGCCTGGCTGATCGGCATCTCTGCGCTGATCGGCATCTGGATGACCTGGTGGTTGATGCGCGGCATCGGCCGGCTCAATCGCTACGCGCAGGCGGTGAGCGCGGGCGTGCCGGTGCCGCCGCCGGAACCGCGCGGCGATGAAATCGGCGACCTGGGCCAGGCGCTGGAAAGCATGCGGCGCAAGCTGGAAGGCAAGGCCTACGTGGAGCAGTACGTGCAGTCGCTGACGCACGAGATGAAGAGCCCGCTGGCGGCAATCAGGGGCGCGTCCGAACTGTTGAGCGAGCCACTGCCGGAGGCCGATCGCCAGCACTTTGTCGCCAGCATCCGCGCGCAGGAGCTGCGCCTGACCGAAACCATCGACAAGCTGCTGGCGCTGGCCGAGGTGGAACAGCACGGCTGGCTGCAGACGCGCGAGCGCATCGCGGTGGCTGGCCTGCTGCAGGCGGCCGTGGATGCCGTGCTGCCGCGCGCGGCAGCGGCAGGCGTGCTGCTGGAACGCGATGCCGCCTCCGACACGGCGCGCGGGCAGTATGTGCTGGGCGATGGATTCCTGCTGCGCCAGGCGCTGATCAACCTGCTGGAAAATGCCATCGCGTTTTCACCGCAGGGCAGCACCATCCAGCTGCGTGCGCAGGTGCTGAAGGGGCAGGTGCAGCTGGTGGTAGAAGACCGCGGCAGCGGGGTGCCGGACTACGCACTGGAACGGGTGTTCGAACGTTTCTATTCGCTGGCCCGCCCGCAGACCGGGCAACGCAGCTCCGGCCTCGGCCTGCCGTTCGTACGCGAAGTCGCGCGCCTGCATGGTGGCGAGGCGACGCTGGGCAACCGCGAGGGCGGCGGTGCGATCGCGACCCTGCGCCTGCCCATCGGCTAAGCGCGGCTAACAAACCGTAGCGCGCAGTCGTCAGGTGGGTGCGGATGGCGCGGAGCAACCAGAGTGTACGGGTGGTACCTGCCGATTCCGCGCGCCGGCCGCGCCCACCTGGCGGCTACGCAGCAGGTTTGTTGGCGGCTCTGAACCGCATTGCATGCCGTCTGTGCACAGGTCGGCGGCCAACGGTGGCGGTATCGCGGTGGCACGCAAGCGGCATGCGCCAGGGCACATGCCGCATCCGTGTCAGCCGCGCATCGCTTTGCGCAGCCGCTGTGTGTTAGTGCACCACGTCGGCCCCGATGACGTCCTTGGCGACCACCGACCAGGACAGCTTGCCAAAGCCCTTGTTGCCCCACTCGGTGCCCCAGCTGTTTTCGACGAGCAGCCCTTCACTGTCGTAGCCCAGCGCGATCACCGCGTGCCCGCCCAGGATCGGCGTCTTGGTGTCGTAGTCGACCTGGTTTTTCGGTGTGAGGTCTTCGAACCCCTGGCGGACATAGAAGCCGATCGCCACCGGCGTGGACGAAGCCAGCGCGAGTTTGATCTGTTCGATCAGGGCCCGCCCGCCATTGCCGTCGCCCGAATACAGCACGGTGTACTTGCGGTATGGCGTGGGGTTCCTGGCGGCGTTGGCGCGGTCGGCTGCGGTGGGTGGGTTCTTCCAGTTGTAGTTGCCCCACGCGTAATGCTGCTCGGTGTCGATGCCTTGGGCCAGCGCGACGTCCAGCGGCGCTTCCAGCGTGGAGCCCTCATCGACGCCGCCGTTGACCTGGCTGTAGAGATACATCGGGGCGAAGCGGGTTTGCGCCTGTTTGTTGGCGTTGGCATACCAACCGGTCAGGGTGTGGGCGGTTGCCCACGATGCACATGACCCCACCTGGCCCTGGTCGCCCGGGGTGATCGCCCAGGCAGTCAGGTCGACCGTGGCGGGCAGGGGTTTGTCGGCGCTGGCAATGCCGAACAACGGAGTGACCGGCTGCATCAATGACGAGGGTTTCAGGCCCATCCCGTGCGTTGCCGCCTGTGCGGTGGCGGAGGACAGGCTCAGGGCAGCGAGCAGGCAGAGCGTGAGCGAACGTTGCTTGTTCATGAAGGCAAACTCCAGGCGAGAGAGAGGCAGTCGTGCGCGTTCTGGAACCATGGCCGGCAGGCGGGCATGCGTGTGCGACACCGCCGCTGCGGCGCGTAACGTTGAATGCGGATGCCGCGGAACTGCAACGCCGTGATCAACGCAGACTCGAGAAAAGCAATGGCCCCGTGATGCGCAACTGCACTGGCATCGTTGCGCCTGGCGGCGAAGCGCGCGGCGGTGATGCGAAACCCTGGCGATGCAACGGAAGCGTGTCCTGGGCCTTTGTTGCATTTTTGATGAAAAAAACCTGCATTTCCTAACGGGATCACAGTGCCGGTCGCAGAGCCTGCCGATCGCCCACTTCACATTCGCTTCAAATTCGCCTCAAACCTGCGACACCGGCGCAACGCACCCTGGCGACCTCCCAGACTGAGGAAGGTCGATGAAATCCCTGAAACTGTTGTTGCGCTTCGCCACCATTGGCGGATTGATCCTGTTGCTGCTGATCCCATTGCTGTTGATCCGCGGCACGGTGCAGGACCGTGCGCGTTACCGCGACGAGGCGGTGGAGCGGGTGGCGCAGAGCAAGGCCGGCGAGCAGCAGTTCATCGCGCCGGTGCGGGTGCTGCCGTTTACCGAGGACGTGCAGGTCACCGAGCCGGACGAGCAGGGCAACCCGCGCAAGGTCTGGCGCAAGCGCGATGGCCAATTGCTGCAGACCCCGCGCACGCTCACGCTGAGCGGCGAGCTGACCCCGTCCGAGCGCAAGATCGGCCTGTTCCGCGTGCAGGTGTATTCGTGGAAGGCCAGGCTCAAGGCCGGGTTCGACCCGTTCGACTATCCGGCCGTGGCCGGTCGCCGCTATGGCCGGCCGCATCTGGCGGTGGGCATTTCCGATGTGCGCGGCCTGGTCGGCACGCCGAGCCTGCGGGTGGACGGCCGCAGCTTGCCGCTGGAGAGCGGGTCGGGCGGCCTGGTGGGGGGCTCGGCCGGTATCCATGCCGATCTGCAGCCGCTGGGCGATGCGCTGGCCGGCACGCTGGGTGACGGCAAGCTGGTGGAGATGTCGTTCGTGCTGGATGGCACCCGCAGCCTGGCGATCGCACCGATTGCCGACAACAACGACATCGCTTTGCGCTCGGCCTGGCCGCATCCGCTGTTCGGCGGGCGCTTCCTGCCGAATGCGCCGACGATCGGCGCGCGCGGTTTCGATGCGAGCTGGTCGTTGTCGTCGCTGGCCACCGGTGCACAGACCCAGCTGCAGTCCAGCCAGTCGTCGCTGGATACGCTGGAAGTGCGGCTGGTCGATCCGGTCGACGTGTATACCCAGGCCGACCGCGCCAGCAAGTACGGCATCCTGTTCGTGGTGCTGACCTTTGTGGCGTTCGTGTTGTTCGAGTTGATCAAGCGTCTGCCGATCCATCCCCTGCAATACCTGCTGGTGGGTCTGGCGCTGGCGATCTTCTTCCTGCTGCTGCTGAGCCTGTCCGAGCACATCGCGTTCTGGCAGGCGTATCTGGTCTCGGCCGCGGCGTGTATCGGCCTGCAGTTCTTCTATCTGTCCGGAGTGTTGCGCAGCTGGGCGCGTGCAGCCGGGTTCTCGGCGATGCTCACCGCGTTGTACGGGGTGCTCTACAGCCTGTTGATCTCCGAAGACAACTCGCTGCTGATGGGATCGCTGCTGCTGTTCGGCATCCTGGCCAGCATCATGTGGGTGACCCGCAAGCTCGACTGGTACGAGCTTGGCAACAGCCTGCGCTGAGGCCGACATGCGCGCGCACGCACAGTTGCACCGGCGGGCGCAGCGTTTGCTGCCCGCCGGGATCGACACGGTGGCGCTGCTTCCCGCAGCGCTGCCGCAGTAGTGGGACGCTTCGCCGTTGTCGGCCTTGCCCTTGCGCCGCGACGGACGCCGCGGGGTGATCGGCCTGCGCCTGCATGCGGGCACCGCGCAGGCGTTGCGCCTGGGCGGCAGCGGGTTCCTGCAGGCGGCGCAGCGGCAGGACGCGGCGGCAGACAACGCGCGTCCGCGCCGCTACGGGCCGTGGCAGCGGTTGAGCAACGGCAGCTACTGGGCGCGCAGCACCGATGCACTGCTCGGTGTGCTGCTGGCCAGCGAGGAGGAGGCGGTGTGGTTGCTGTGGCAGCAGCCGGCTGCGGCGGCTCCGGGCAATGGCGGCTGGCTGCGCTGATGTACGGCGGCGCAGCTGCGCCAGGCTGGCTTACCATGGCCGGCATGAGCGGCTCCTCCCTGATCGTTGAAACGGTGCGCGGCACGCAGGTGCTGCCGCATCTGGCTGCGGTGGCGCAACTGCGCATCGCGGTGTTCCGCGCCTGGCCATACCTGTACGACGGCGATGCCGATTACGAGCGCGGCTATCTGGCCGCCTACGCGGCCTCGCCGGACAGCGTGTTCGTGCTGGCACGCGATGGCGATACGGTGATCGGCGCCTCCACCGGGCTGCCGCTGCTCGACGACAGCGACGCCTTCCATGCGCCGTTCCGTGCAGCCGGCATCGACCCGGCCAGCGTGTTCTATTTCGGCGAATCGGTGCTGCTGCCGGACTATCGCGGGCAGGGAATCGGCCACGCATTTTTTGACCAGCGCGAGGCGCATGCGCGTGCACTGGGCCGCTTCGCGCTCACTGCGTTCTGCGCGGTGGAACGCGCAGAAGACGATCCGCGCAAGCCGGCCGACTATCGACCCAACGACGTGTTCTGGCGCAAACGTGGCTATGCACCGCAAGCGGACATGCGCGTGCAGTTGGCGTGGGCGGAGTTGCAACACGGTGAGATCGACCACAGTCTGCGGGTATGGACGCGGCCACTGCCGCCGTGACCGAGTCACTTCTTATGCCATCGATCACTCGCAACCAGGCCAGTAGATGAAAATTGCCGTCGCCAAATACCCGATCGGCAAACCTGCCGACTTTGCCGCGTTCGCCGCATGCCAGTCGGCGCTGGTGGGCGAGGCTGCCGCCGCCGGCGCACGCCTGCTGGTGCTGCCGGAGTATCTGTCGCTGGAGCTGGGCGCGACCTTCGGTACGCAGATTTCTGCCGGCTTGCCGGAGTCGCTGGCGGCGATCCAGGCGCTGCGTGCGCCATGGCTGGAGCTGTTTGCCGGCCTGGCGCGCCAGCATCAGCTGCATCTGGTGGCCGGCAGCTTTCTGCTGGACCTGGGCCAGGGCCGTTACCGCAACCGCAGCGACTGGTTCACGCCCGATGGCCGGCACGGCTGGCAGGACAAGCTGCAGCTGACCGGCTTCGAAAAGGCCGCCGGGCTGATCGAGCCGGGCGATGCGCTGAAGGTGTTCGACCTGGATGGCGTGCGTGCGGCGATCGCGATCTGCTACGACAGCGAGTTCCCGCTGCCGGTGCGTGCGCAGTACGAGGCCGGCGCGCGGCTGCTGATCGTGCCCAGTTGCACCGACACCGCCGCCGGGGCGATGCGGGTACGGGTCGGCTGCCTGGCGCGCGCGCTGGAAAACCGCGTGTTCGTCGCGCAATCGGTCACGGCCGGGCAAGCGCCGTGGAGCCCGGCGCTGGACGTCAATACCGGCGAAGCGGCGGTGTTCGCACCGATGGATGTCGGCTTCCCGGCCGATGGCGTGCTGGCGCAGACCCAGGGCACTGCCGTGTGGGCGTATGCGGAGCTGGATTTCGCCGCCTTCGAGGCCAGCCGCGCGCAGGCGCAGGTCGCCAACGATCGCGATTGGGTCGGTCAATTGGGCGCTCACGTTGCGCGTGCCAGGCTGGCCACCTTCGACTGATAGAGCGTGGTCCTCAAAGGACGATGTTCATCGTCGGGCGAGCGCAGCCGGTGTTCGCGACGGCACTGCCATACGTACGCTGCAACGTTCACGCTCCGTGCCTCAAGTGGTGACCGCGCGCTACGGTACCTCAGCCACTTTCATCCCTTGCAATACCTCCCACCAGGTTCCCATGGCCAAGAAAACCCTGATTCCGCACAGCGTCCGTCTCGAGTTCGCGCCTGGCGCGCTGGTGCACAGCAATCTGTCCGGTGCGGCCTTCACCGACGACTGGCTGTGGGTGGCCGGCGACGAGGCCTGCGCGGTGGATCGCCTGCGCAGGCTCGACCCCGTGCAGCGCGAGACGCTGCGCTTCGGCCAGGGGCAGAGCTTTGCGCTGGCCGAGTTGCTGGACCTGCCCGGCGAGGCGGCCGAGGAGGCGGATCTGGAAGGCATGGCGCTGTCGGAGGGATTGCTTTGGGTGATCGGCTCGCATGGGCTCAAGCGCAAGAACGCCAAGCGCAGTCGCGACGATGCCGAAAACGCCAAACGCCTGACCAAGCTCAAACTCGACGCCAACCGCCGCCTGCTGGCCTGCCTGCCGATCGAGCGCGATGCCGACGGCACCCCGCGCCTGGTGCGCGAAGCCGCCGACGGCCGTCGCGCGCTGCGGCTCAAGGGCGATGCGAAGCACAACCAGCTCACCGAGCTGCTGGCCGACGACCGGCACTTCGGCCCGTTCCTGAAGATCCCCGGCAAGGACAACGGCTTCGATATCGAAGGCATCGTGGTGGACGGCGAGCGCCTGCTGCTGGGCCTGCGTGGCCCGGTGCTGCGCGGCTGGTCGGCGCTGCTGGAGATCCGGGTGCAGGCGCATGGCGACCACCTGCGCCTGGCGCCGCTGGACGAGGACGGCACGCTGCTGCGCAAGCACTTCCTGCAATTGGGCGGGCTGGGCATCCGCGACCTGCATTATTCCGGCGACGACCTGTACCTGCTGGCCGGCCCGACCATGGTGTTGAATGGCGAAATCCGCCTGTTCAAATGGCCGGACGCACGTACCGTGCTGGCTGCCAACCAGGCACCGGTGCGCTTTCAGCACGAGTTGCTGGAATCGGCGGTGTTGCCGCACGGCACCGACAGCGACCGCGCCGAGGCGATCTGCAATCTTCCCGGGCACCTGGCCGGCGACACGCCCAGCTGGCTGGTGCTGTACGACGCGCCCGGCCCGGCGCGCAGCGGCGGCGATGACGTGGTCTACGGCGACCTGTTGCGCAACCGCTGAGCCGCGTGCGGGCAGGTCCGTGCTGGTCAAGGTAAAATCGGCCGATCCCCGTTTCGCCGAGCGCTCCATGACCTGCCGCACCCGCTTTGCTCCCAGCCCCACCGGTTACCTGCACATCGGCGGCGCCCGCACCGCGCTGTATTGCTGGCTGGAGGCGCGCCGTCGCGGCGGGCAGTTCGTGCTGCGCATCGAAGACACCGACCGTGAGCGCAGCACCCAGGCCGCGATCGACGCCATCCTGGAGGCGATGGACTGGCTGGGCCTGGACTATGACGAAGGCCCGATCTACCAGACCCAGCGCGTGGCCCGCTACCAGGAGGTGGCCGAGCAACTGCTGGCGCAGGGCAAGGCCTATTACGCCTACGAAACCCGCGAAGAACTCGACGCCATGCGCGAGGCCGCCATGGCCCGGCAGGAAAAGCCGCGCTACAACGGCGCCGCCCGCGAGCAGAACCTGCCGTATCGCGACGACCCCAACCGGGTCATCCGCTTCAAGAACCCGGTCGGCGGCACGGTGGTGTTCGACGACCTGATCAAGGGCGTCATCGAGATCGCCAACAGCGAGCTCGACGACATGGTGATCTTCCGCCCGGACGGCTTCCCCACCTACAACTTCGCGGTGGTGGTGGACGATTGGGACATGGGCATCACCGAGGTGATCCGCGGCGATGACCACATCAACAACACCCCGCGCCAGATCAACATCTATGAGGCGCTGGGGGCGCCTGTTCCCAAGTTCGCGCACATGCCGATGATCCTGGACGAGCAGGGCGCCAAGCTGTCCAAGCGCACCGGCGCGGCCGACGTGATGCAGTACAAGGACGCCGGCTACCTGCCGCATGCGCTGATCAACTACCTGGCACGTCTGGGTTGGTCGCACGGCGACCAGGAGCTGTTCAGTCGCCAGGAATTGCTCGACCTGTTCGACGTCAAGGACGTCAATTCCAAGGCCGCGCGCCTGGACATGGCCAAGTTGGGCTGGGTCAACCAGCATTACCTCAAGACCGACGACCCGGCCAGCATCGCCCCGCAGCTGGAATACCAGCTCGCCCGGCTCGGCATCGATGTGGCCGCCGGCCCGGCCGCCGCCGACGTGGTGGTGGCACTGCGCGAGCGCGTGCAGACCTTGAAGGACATGGCCGAAAAAGCCGTGGTCTGGTACCAGCCGCTGGAAACCTACGACGAGGCGGCGGTGATGAAGCACCTCAAGCTGGGCGCAGAAGTGCCGCTGGGCAAGGCGCGCGAACTGCTGGCGGCACAAAGCGAATGGAGCGTGGAGACCGTCTCGGCCGCGCTGCACGACGCGGCCGCCGCGCTGGAGCTGGGCATGGGCAAGGTGGCCCAGCCGCTGCGCGTGGCCATCACCGGCACCCAGGTCAGCCCGGACATTTCGCAGACCGTGTACCTGGCCGGACGCGAAGGCGCCTTGAAACGCATCGATGCCGCACTCATCAAGATAGGGGCGGGCTGACCGCCGGAGCCTGTATGACCAAGCATACGCACACCCAAACGCACGATCAGGAACATGCCTGCACAGCCCCGCATCACCATGTGGACGATGCCAATGGCTTCGTGCGCGCGGTGGAGCGTGCCTGCAGCGAGCGCGGCCTGCGGCTGACGCCGATCCGCGCCAATGTGCTGCGGCTGATTGCCGACGCCGGCAAGCCGGTCAAGGCCTACGAACTGTTGGACTGGGTGCGCGAAGGCAAGGGCGTCGGTGCCGATGCCCCGCCCACGGTGTACCGCGCGCTGGATTTTCTGATGGCCAACGGCTTCGTGCACAAGCTCGAATCGGTCAATGCCTTCGTCGCCTGCCACCACCCCAACAGCGCCCAGCACTCTGTGCCGTTCCTGATCTGCGACCGCTGCCACAGCGCGGTGGAGCTGGAAGACCGCGAGGTGGTGGCGCAACTGGAAGCGCGCGCCAAGGCGCTGGGTTTCCAGCCGCAGGCGCAGACCCTGGAAGTGCATGGCCTGTGCGCCAAGTGCGCGGTGGCCGAGTAAGGATCGCCAGCCAAAACGCAGGGCGGTTCACTTAGAGCGGCTGACAAAACCCAACGTGCGAGTGCCATGCACACGCATCAGTGAGGTCGCTAGCGACGCATCGCTTAACCCAAGGTATCAGACACCACCGCGCATCACGCCGCGGCGTCGGTCTTGCCGCCATAGCCCGCCAGAAACAGGGCGACCGCGCGCTGCGTCGCCTCGCGCAGATACGCGGGCGAGGGGTTCTTGAGTGCGCCGAACAGGCAGGGCATCAGGGTTTCCGCCTCCAGCAGCCCGCCGAACTGCCTGGCCGCGATCAGGACATCGGCGCAGCGGATCACGCCGCGATCCATCTGCGTCTGCAGATAGTCGGCCATGCGCTGCACACCTTCTTCCGGGCCGGAATTGAAGAACAACGCGCCCACGTCCGACCGCCCCGACACGCCGATGATGGTCTGCCAGATGGTGATCGAGCTGGGCGCGCACAGGAAGCTGAGGATGTCCTCGCCGAAGCGCTGCAGGGTCTCGGCGACCGGGCCGTTGCTCTGCGAAAGCGCGTCCAGCAGCGGGTCGATGTAGCGGTCGGACATGTCCTTGGCAAACGCCACAAACAGCTCATCCTTGGACGGGAAATAGCCGTAGAGCGTGCGCTTGGAGCCACCGACGCGGGCGGCGATCTGCGACATCGAGGCGCCTTCGAAGCCCATTTCGAGGAACACCTCGCTGGCCGCCTGCACGATGGCGTCGCGTTTTCCTTCGGTTCTGACCCGCATCAACTGACTCCCTTGGGCAGTTAAGTATACCGACTGGGCAGGAATGCTTGACGGCCACGGATGCGCTCATTAGGATACCGAACCGTACCGTTTAGATTTAATCATCCTGCGTTCCGTCGGAGACCTCCCGTGCGTCCTCATGCTGCGTTTCGCCTGCCCCTGCTTGCTGCTGCCGTTGCAGCCACCCTCCTGCTCAGTGCCTGCGGCAGCCCGCCGGGCGGACCGCCGCCGGCGGAGGGCATGCCCGAAATGGGCGTGCTGACCGTCAGGCCGCAGCCGGTGACCCTGACCACCGAGCTCCCCGGGCGCACGGTTCCCTACCTGATCGCCGAAGTTCGCCCACAGGTGGGCGGCATCGTGCAGTCGCGCCAGTTCACCGAGGGCGGCGACGTCAAGGCCGGGCAGACGCTGTACCAGATCGATCCGGCGACCTACCGCGCCAGCTATGCCAGCGCCCAGGCCACCCTGGCCAAGGCGCAGGCCAACCTGCGCACCGCCAGGCTCAAGGCCGAGCGCTACACCGAACTGGTGCAGATCAAGGCGATCAGCCAGCAGGACGGCGACGACACCGCCGCCGCGCTGGGCCAGGCCGAGGCCGACGTGGCGGCCGGCAAGGCCAGCGTGGAAACCGCGCGCATCAACCTGGCCTTCGCGCGCCTGGACGCGCCGATCTCCGGCCGCATCGGCCGCTCCAGCGTCACCCCGGGAGCCTTGGTGACCGCCAACCAGGCCACCGCGTTGACCACCATCCAGCAACTGGACCCGATCTACATCGACGTCACCCAGCCCAGCGCGGCCTTGCTACGCCTGAAGCAGGCGATGGCGCGCGGCGAGCTGGAGAAGGCCGGCGACGATGCGGCCAAGGTGTCGCTGTTGCTGGAAGACGGCAGCACCTATCCGCTGCAGGGCCACCTGGCGTTTTCCGATGTCACCGTCGACCAGAACACCGGCTCGATCACCCTGCGCGCGGTGTTCCCGAACCCGAATGCGGAGTTGTTGCCGGGCATGTATGTGCGCGCGGTGCTGCAGGAGGGCATCAAGGAGCAGGGCGTGCTGGTGCCGCAGCAGGCGGTCTCGCGCAATGGTGCCGGCAAGCCGACCGCGTTCGTGGTCGGTGCCGATCACAAGCTGCAACTGCGCGTACTGGACACCGACCGCGAAGTCGGCGACCAGTGGCTGGTGCGCAGCGGCCTGAAGGCCGGCGAGCAACTGGTGGTCGAAGGCGTCTCGCGCGCCCGCGACGGCATCGAGGTCAAGACCGTGCCGTGGCAGCCCAAGGGCAAGCCTGCCGCCGGTGCTGGCAATGCTGCCGGCACGCCTTCCGCCCCGACCGCACTGCGTGCGGCCAACTGAGGCGGGATCACACGTCATGGCACGCTTCTTCATCGATCGTCCGATCTTCGCCTGGGTGCTGGCCATCATCGTGATGCTGGCCGGCATCCTGTCCATCGCCACCTTGCCGATTGCGCAATACCCCAGCATCGCGCCGCCCGCCGTCGCCATCACCGCCAACTATCCGGGCGCCTCGGCGCAGACCCTGGAAGACACCGTCACCCAGGTCATCGAGCAGAAGATGAAGGGGCTGGATCACCTCAGCTACATGGCATCCACCAGCGAATCCAGCGGTGCGGTGACCATCACGCTGACCTTCGACAACGGCACCGATCCGGACACCGCGCAGGTGCAGGTGCAGAACAAGTTGTCGCTGGCCACGCCGTTGTTGCCGCAGGAAGTGCAGCAGCAGGGCGTGACGGTGACCAAGTCGGCCACCAACTTCCTCAACGTGCTGGCCTTCACTTCCGAAGACGGCAGCATGAGCGATTCGGAGCTGTCCGATTACGTGGCTGCCAACGTGCAGGAAACCATCAGCCGCGTCGAAGGCGTGGGCGACACCACCTTGTTCGGCTCGCAGTACGCGATGCGGGTATGGATGGACCCGAACAAGTTGAACAACTTCAGCCTGACCCCGGTGGATGTACGCACCGCGATCCAGGCGCAGAACGCGCAGGTGTCGGCCGGCCAGCTGGGCGCGTTGCCGGCGGTGCCCAACCAGCAGCTCAATGCCACCATCACCGCGCAGACCCGGCTGAAGACCGCCGAGGAGTTCGAGAACATCCTGCTGCGCACGCAGTCCGATGGCTCGCAGGTGCGCCTGCGCGATGTGGCGCGCATCGAACTGGGCAGCGAGAGCTACAACACGGTGGGCCGCTACAACGGCAAGCCGGCCGCCGGGCTGGCGATCAAGCTGGCCACCGGCGCCAATGCGCTGGATACGGTGCGCGCGATCGACAAGAGCCTGGAAGAGCAGGAGAAATTCTTCCCGCCCGGCATGAAGGTGCAAAAGCCGTACGACACCACGCCGTTCGTGCGCATCTCCATCGAGCAGGTGGTGCATACGCTGATCGAAGCGGTGGTGCTGGTGTTTCTGGTGATGTACCTGTTCCTGCAGAATTTTCGCGCGACCCTGATACCGACCATCGCGGTGCCGGTGGTGTTGCTCGGCACCTTCGGCGTGCTGGCGGCGTTCGGTTTCACCATCAACACGCTGACCATGTTCGCGATGGTGCTGGCGATCGGCCTGCTGGTGGACGATGCCATCGTGGTGGTGGAAAACGTCGAACGCGTGATGGGCGAGGAGCAGTTGTCGCCCAGTGACGCCACGCGCAAGTCGATGGACCAGATCTCCGGCGCGCTGGTCGGCGTGGCCCTGGTGCTGGCCGCGGTGTTCGTGCCGATGGCGTTCTTCGGCGGTTCCACCGGTGTGATCTACCGGCAGTTCTCGATCACGATTGTTTCTGCCATGACCTTGTCGGTGCTGGTGGCGATGATCCTGACCCCGGCCCTGTGCGCCACCTTGCTCAAGCCGGTGGAGAAGGGCCATGGTCTGGCGACCACCGGGTTCTTCGGCTGGTTCAACCGCCTGTTCGATCGCGGCAACACCGGCTACCAGGGCGTGGTGCGGCACATGCTGGGCAAGGGCTGGCGCTACATGCTGGCCTATGCGGTGTTGCTGGCGCTGGTGGTGTTCGGCTTCATGAAGCTGCCGGTGGGCTTCCTGCCGGACGAGGACCAGGGCACGCTGTTCGTGCTGGTGCAATTGCCGCCCGGTGCCACCGATGCGCGCACCGGCGAGGTGCTCAAGCAGGTGGAGCATCACTTCCTGGTCGATCAGAAAGACTCGGTCGCCGGCATCTTTGCGGTCTCCGGTTTCAGCTTTGCCGGTACCGGCCAGAACGTGGGCTTTGCCTTCGTCAAGTTGCGCCCGTGGGACGAGCGCACCGGCAAGGGCCAGAGCGTCACCGACGTGGCCGGCAAGGCCGGTGCGTTCTTCAGCACCATCCGCGATGCCAAGGTGCTCGCGTTCGCACCGCCGGCGGTGTCGGAGCTGGGCAATGCGACCGGCTTCGACCTGATGCTGCAGGACCGCGCCAACCTCGGCCACGCCGCCTTGATGCAGGCACGCGATCAACTGCTGGCCGAGCTGTCGCAGGACAAGCGGCTGGTGGCGGTGCGCCCGAACGGGCAGGAGGACACGCCCGAGTTCAAGCTGGAGATCGATTCGCACAAGGCGCAGGCCATGGGCGTGTCGATCGCCGATATCAACAACACCTTCTCCAGCGCCTGGGGCAGTACCTACGTCAACGACTTCATCGACAAGGGCCGCGTCAAGAAGGTGATGCTGCAGGCCGATGCGGCGTACCGCATGAATCCGCAGGACATCGACCGCTGGTTCGTGCGCAACAGCGCCGGCACGATGGTGCCGTTCAACGCCTTCGCCACTGCCAGCTGGCAATCGGGCTCGCCGCGGTTGGAGCGTTACAACAGCGTGCCGTCGGTGGAGATCCTGGGCATGGCGATGCCCGGTGCGGCCTCCAGCGGCGAGGCGATGCAGATCGTGGAAGCGGCGGCGGCCAAGTTGCCGCCGGGCATCGGCTACGAGTGGACCGGGTTGTCGCGGCAGGAAAAATCCTCGACCGGCCAGACCGGGCTGTTGTACGGGCTGTCGATCCTGATCGTGTTCCTGTGTCTGGCCGCGTTGTACGAAAGCTGGGCGATTCCGTTCTCGGTGATCCTGGTGGTGCCGCTGGGCGTATTCGGCACGCTGCTGGGCGCACTGCTGACCTGGAAAATGAACGATGTGTACTTCCAGGTAGGCCTGCTCACCACGATTGGCCTGGCATCGAAAAACGCGATCCTGATCGTGGAATTTGCCAAGGAACTGCACGAAAGCGGCAAGAGCCTGGTCGCAGCGGCACTGGAAGCGGCGCGCATGCGCCTGCGGCCGATCCTGATGACATCGCTGGCCTTCATCCTGGGCGTGGTGCCGCTGGTGCTCGGCAGTGGTGCCGGTGCCGGTGCGCAGCACGCCTTGGGCACCGCGGTGATCGGCGGCATGTTGTCCGGCACGATCCTGGCGATCTTCTTCGTGCCGTTGTTCTTCGTGCTGATCAGCGGCTTGTTCAAGCGCCGCGCACAGCCCACTTCGCCCGCACCGCAACCGGCAGGACACTGAGATGACACCGATCCGCATGACATTGACCGCGATGGCGGTGGCCGGCGTGCTGTCCGGATGCACCCTGATGCCGCGCTATGCACGGCCCGACGCACCGGTGCCCGAGCGTTTTGCCGGCACCGAGCTCGCGACGGCATCCAATACCACCGCTGCCGCCAGCCCCGAGCCGGCGGTCGATATCGCCAACATCGGCTGGCGGCAGGTGTTCACCGACCCGGCGCTACAGCAGGTGATCGCGCTGGCATTGGAGAACAATCGCGACCTGCGCGTGGCCGCACTCAACATCGAGGTGGCACGTGCGCAGTACCGGGTGGAGCGCGCTGCGCTGCTGCCCGCCGTGCAGGGCACCGGCACCGCTAATAACGCGCGCACGCCGGCGGAGCTGGCCATTCCCGGCCAGCCGCAGGTGTTCCGGACCTACAGCGCCAACATCGGCGTCAGTGCGTACGAGCTGGATCTGTTCGGGCGTGTGCGCAGCCTCAAGGAACAGGCGCTGCAACAGTTCCTGTCCACCGCCGAGGCACGCCGCAGCGCCCATATCAGCCTGGTGGCCGAAGTGGCCACCGCCTATCTGACGCTGGCGGCCGATCAGCAGTTGCTGCAGCTGGCGCAGTCCACCTTGAGCAGCCAGGGCGACAGTTATCGCCTGCAGCAACGCAGTTTCGAGCTGGGTGTGGCTTCGCAGCTCACCTTGCGCCAGGCGCAGACCACGGTGGAAACCGCGCGCGTGGACGTGGAGCGCTATACCGCGCAGGTGGCGCAGGACCGCAACGCCCTGGTGCTGCTGGTCGGCACGCAGCTGCCGGCGGAGCTGTTGCCGCGGGCCTTGCCCGACGGCGCCAGCGTGGACGGCAACGTGCTGGCCAGCGTGCCGGCCGGTTTGCCGTCGCAGTTGCTGCAGCGTCGCCCGGATATCCTCGAGGCCGAGCGCAACCTGCGTGCGGCCAATGCCAACATCGGAGCGGCGCGCGCGGCGTTCTTCCCCAGCATCAGCCTGACCGCATCGACCGGCTCGTCCAGCAGTAGCCTGTCCAACCTGTTCGATTCCGGCACCCGCGCCTGGAGCTTCGTGCCCACGCTGACGCTGCCGATCTTCAACGCCGGGCGTAACCGCGCCAACCTGGACATGGCCAAGGCCAACCGCGATATCGAGGTGGCGCAGTACGAAAAGGCGATCCAGAGCGCATTCCGCGAGGTTTCCGATGCGCTCGCGCAACGCGAGACCCTGGGCCGGCAATTGCAGGCGCAACAGGCCCTGGTCGACGCCACCGCCGACAGCTACCGGCTGTCGCAGGCGCGCTTCGAACGCGGCGTGGACAGCTACCTGCAGGCGCTGGATGCGCAGCGCTCGCTGTACAGCGCGCAGCAGACCTTGATCACCACGCAGCTGTCGCGCTTCACCAATCTGGCGACGTTCTACAGGGCGATGGGCGGTGGTTGGCTGCAATCGGCCGAGCCGGCGGTGGCAACGACTGCGACGGGGCAGCCACGTGGATGACGCCGCTGCCGAGGCCCCGGCGCCCAGGCGCGCACCGCACGACAAGCGTGGCGCGATCCTGCGCGCGGCAGCCGAGCTGTTTCCACGCCAGGGCTTCGACAAGACCAGCATGGACAGCATCGCCGAGTGCGCAATGGTGTCCAAGGCCACGGTGTATGCGCACTTCGCGTCCAAGGAGGTGCTGTTCCGCACCACCCTGGAGGCGCTGGCGCACCAATCGCCCAATCCCTGGGAGGCGCTGTTGAACATGCGCGGGCCGTTGCCCGTGCGTCTGCTCGCCATCGCCGATGCGGTCGTGCGCATGGCGGCCAGCAATGCACTGGGCGATGCCGCCTACGGTCTGGTGCGGCCGCCGGCACTGCCCAGCCAGATACGCGAAGAGATGTGGACGCTGGGCTTCGAACGCTACGACACCACGATGCGTGCGGTGTTGGCGCACGAAGTGGAGCAGGGCAGCCTGGTCATCGACAATCTGCCGGATGCCTCGGTGCATTTCTTCGGATTGATGACCGGGATGCCGGCCAATGCAGCGCTGCGTGGCGACACGTGGCAGGCACCGGCCGCCACGCAGCACGGGTATGTCGCCAGTGCGGTGGCGCTGTTCCTGCGCGCGTATCGGCCGCAACCGCTGGTGGTGACAGCGGAAGGCAAGCGCGAGGTGCCGAGCGGGTTCTAGCGGCGGCGGCAGGGCAGCGCAATGGGCGTTACCGAGAAGGCCTGGTCGCGCGCAGGCACGCTCCTACACGGGCGTGTCAGCGCGCCAGGTTGTGCCGCAAGGCATTGATCACCCCCTTCAACCCGGCCGCAAGCCGACGCTGTCGTAGGAGCGCGCCCGCGCGCGATGGGGCGTTACCGACAAAGGCCTCGTCGCGCGCAAGCGCGCTCCTACACAAGCGTGTCACTGCACCGGATCGTGTCGCAATGCGTCGATCACCCCCTTCAACCCGGCCGCAAGCCGACGCTGTCGTAGGAGCGCGCCCGCGCGCGAGGGGGCGTTACCGACAAAGGCCTCGTCGCGCGCAGGCACGCTCCTACACGAGCGTGTCACCGCACCAGGTCGTGCCGCAATGCGGCAATCACCCCTTCAAACCCGCCGCAAGCCGACGCTGTCGTAGGAGCGTGCCCGCGCGCGACGGGGCGTTACCGACAAAGGCCTGGTCGCGCGCAGACACGCTCCTACACGGGCGTGTCAGCGCGTCAGGTCGTGCCGCAATGCGTCGATCACTACCTTGAGTGCGCGCGAGGATTGGCGGCGGTTGGGGTAGTAGGCGTAAGCCATCGAACGGCTCGCACCAGTCCTCCAGCACGCGGCGTAGCCGGCCGGCGGCGATGTGCTCCAGCACCATGGTTTCCGGCAAGAACGCGAGTCCGCCGCCGGCCAACGCGGCACGCAGGCGCTGCTGCCGTTGAAGGTCCACTGCCCGCCCACGCGCACCTTGACCTTGCGGCCGTCCTTCTCGAAATCCCAGGGCAGCAGGCCGCCATGGGTGGGCAGGCGCAAGCCGATGCAGTTGTGCCGGGCCAGCTCGGCCGGAACGGCGGGGATGGTGTGGTGCACGAAGTAGTTCGGCACCGCCACCACTGCCATGCGCTGCATCGGGCTGATCGGCACCGCGATCATGTCCTTGGCGACCTGCTCGCCCAGCCGGATGCCGATGTCGTAGCGCTCGGCAACGATGTCGGCCAGCCCGTAATCGACGGTGACCTCGATCTTGAGGTCGGGATAGTCGGGCAGTACGTTCGACAACGCCGGCCAGATGTAGGCATCGGCGGCGTGACCGGCGGTGGTGATACGGATGGTGCCGGCCGGCTTGTCGCGGAAGTCGGTGAGCGCGGACAGCTCGTCGTCGATCTCTTCCAGGCGTGGTGCCACGGTGTCGAACAGGCGTGCGCCGGCTTCGGTCATCGACACGCTGCGCGTGGTGCGGGTCAACAGACGGATGCCCAGGCGTGTTTCCAGTGCGCGCACGGTATGGCTCAGTGCCGATTGCGAGACGCCCAGCTGCACGGCGGCACGGGTGAAGCTGCCCTCGCGCGCTACGGTGACGAAAACCTGCAGATCGTTGAGATTTTCCCGCGCCATTGCTTGCGACGGCCGACTCCAGCGCATGCCATTCATGCCGCTGCATCATGCGCGATGCTGCGTGACGGCTTCAAATCCGAGATGTCACTGCCGCATTGATGCGCCGTGTTTCTAGGTGCATGCGCGGTTGCCTGGGTAGTGCCGGCGGGCACGCGCGCTACAGTGCAGACACTTGAATCCAGGAGCACTGCCATGAATCTGTTCGCAACTGCGATGTCGCTGTCGATGATGGCCGCCGTCACGCCCGGCGGTGAAGAGCAACAGGCGATCAGGGTGAGCAAGGCCGGTGGCGCCGCATCTGCAGCCGGCCCGGCCGACTATTTCACCGGCAAGGTGCGCATCGATGCGTCTTTCCAGGCCGATGCGCCGGCGCGGGTGGGCGGCGCCACGGTGACCTTCGAGCCGGGCGCGCGCACCGCCTGGCACACCCACCCGTTGGGGCAGACGCTGATCGTCACCGCCGGTGCCGGGCGCGTGCAGGAATGGGGCAAGCCGGCGCAGCAGATCCGCCCGGGCGACATCGTGTGGATTCCGCCGGGCGTCAAGCACTGGCACGGCGCCAACGCCACGGTGGCGATGTCGCATATCGCCATCGCCGAAGCGCAGGACGGCTCGCCGGTGACCTGGCTGGAGCAGGTCAGCGAGGCGCAGTACGCGGCCGAGTGACACGGCGCTCAACGATGACGTGGTGCGGTCTGCCGCCTCATCGTTGGTGATGCATGCCGTTTAGTGCGAGTGCGCGTGACTGCGCTCCACTGCGTAACTGCGCACGAATTGGCTTATGCCGCTTGTGTCGCAGCCTGTGCCCCGGCACGCAGCCGTTGGGCGTCACGTGCGGGCGGCGCACCGAGAATGCGCGCGTAGTCGCGACTGAATTGCGAGGCGCTCTCGTAGCCGACGCGGAAGCCGGCATCGGCGGCATTCAGGGCTTCGGCCAGCATTAGTCGACGCGCTTCGTGCACGCGCAGATGCGAGCGATATTCCAGCGGCGTCATCGAGGTGACCGCCTTGAAATGCGCATGAAAGGTGGAGCGGCTCATCGCCGACAGATCGGCAATCTGCTCGATGCGGAAGCGCTGTGCGTAATGCTCGCGCAGCCAGACAATGGCTTTGGAAATCTGGTTGAGTCGGCTGTCGGCGATGGCCATCTGGCGCACCACCGCATTGGCCGGATCGGCCATCAGGCGATAGAGCACTTCGCGCAGCACCAGCGGTGCCAGCGCGGCAATCTCCTGGGGTTGATCGAGCAGACGCGCCAGCCGCACTGCAGCGTCCTGCAATGGCGGCGTGCTGTGGTTGAGCAACAAGCCGGCCTGCGCCGCATCGCGCTGCGGCTCGACCAGCTCCGGGTGGCTGACGGCCAGGTCGCTCAGCACGGCGGTGTCCAGATCCAGGCAGAAACACAGATACGGCTGCGCGGCGCTGGCCTCGATCACTGAACCGACGATCGGCAGATCCACCGAGGCCACCAGATACATCTGCGGGTGATAGAGATACGCCGCCGCGCCCAGCATCGCCTGCTTGCGGCCTTGCGCCACCAGGCACAGCATCGGCGTATAGACCGTGGGCACCGACACCGTTGGCGAGGCGCTGCGCATGATCTGCAGCCCGGCAATCCGGGTGGCGTGCATGCCATCGCCAGGGGCGTGGCGCAGCAGGATCTCGGTCATCTCGGTCAAGGCGGACATGCAGGACTCGGCAGTGGCACCAGGCGGCCTGGCCGCGATGCCGTCGATCGTACAAGACCGGATGTCATGGAGCCGGCAGTCCGCAGCAGCGGCAGGCCACGACAGCGCCGGTTGGCGCCGACACGCGCGTTCAGGCGCTTGCACGCCCAGCGCCTCAACACGACAGGCCCGCCATGATCTGATAGGGCGCTCACGCGCGCGCCGTATCATGGGTGGGCGTCTGTTTCCGTGATCGCCTCGCCCATGCCCGCAAAACGTTCGACCATCCCCACGCCGACGCGCCCCGCCGACTGGAAGGCGCTCGAGGCCGCCGCCACGGCCGAACTTGCGCGCCGTACGGCGCAAGCGCATCAGCAGATCCTGGGATTGTTGAACACGCATGGGCATCTGCTCAGCGAGTCGCAGCGGCGTGGATTGCACCGGCGCTTGCTGCGTGCAGGGCGCTAAACGAGGGCGCTAGGGCGCCAGCGACATCCTTGACGCTAGAGCGACGGTGCCAACGTGCCGGCCGCACGCATTTTATTGATTGGTGAGTCGAGTGCGCGGTGCCCTCACCACTTGCGGGACACGCCGTGAATCCGTCCATGGAGGCTCCTTGGCGGCATCCATGCCGCCAAGGGTCCCGCAAGCGGCGAGGACATCGCACCAGAAAGGTGGTCGGCGCTCGCATAAGAGCTGCTTATCGCGCGATGTGCATTGGTCGTTGACTGTTGGGCCGCGCAGGTACATCGCTATCCAAAAATGCACATTACGTACTGCGCTTGCCCTCGCGCACCGACCATCCCGACTGGTTGTCGCTCGAGATGCATCGGGCGTTGAGCTGGCACATCGGCATCCAACAACGCGCATCTGGCATTGCTCTTGATTGTGCACACCGACCATCCAGACAGGTCCTTGCCCGCCTACCGTCGTGGGACCTTACGCGGCATGGATGCCGCGTAAGAGCCTACAGGGACGTACTTGCGGCGTGTCCCGCGATGGTGGGCGGGCAAGGGGCCTGCAGCAAAGCGGCAGATCGCCTGCCTTACAGCCGATCGTCCGCAAAGCCGTAGATCGCCCGCTCTGCCTTGCGGCATGTACTGCGATGGTGGGCGTGCAAGGGCCCTGCAGCGAACTCGCAGATCGCCGCCCACCACTGATCCAACAGCGCGACTCGACCGAATCCAGCCACTAACCAACCAAGACGTCGCCTCGCAGCCACGCATCGATCCACGTCCAGCAAGGACCGGCCGACGCAAGCAACGCGCTCGCATTCAACCGCCAAGCTCCCACGGCGGCACTTCGCCCAGGCGTTCCTGCAGAAAATCCACGAATGCACGCACACGCGGTGGCTGCAGCTGGCGCGCCGGCATCACCGCGTTGATCTGCGAGGTTGGCGGCGGGTAATCGGGGAGTACCTCGACCAACCGGCCGTTGCGCAGTTCTTCTGCGATATGCCAGTACGAATGCAGCGCGATGCCTTGGCCGGCGACGGCCGCATCGCGGATCAACTCACCGAAATTGCTTTCGAAGCGGCTCTGCATGCGCACGCGCACCAGGCCGCCCTCCGGCGTTTGCAACTGCCAGACATCCTGGCGGCCGTCGCGGCCCATCAGCAGCACGCCGGCATGCCCGGCCAGGTCGTCCGGCGTGCGCGGGGTGCCATGGCGCTGCAGGTAATCGGGCGAGGCGGCGAGGGTGCGGCGGTTGTCGGCGATGCGCCGCGCTACCAGCCCGGAGTCATCGAGCGGGCCGATGCGGATCGCCAGGTCGAAGCCTTGCTTGACCAGGTCCACCAGGTCGTCGCTCAGGTGCGCACTGATGTGCACGCGCGGATGACGGGCTTGGAATTCCGGGAGCAGCGGCGAGACGTACTGCCGCCCGAACGAGGCCGACATGGTCATGCGCAGGATGCCGCCGACCGCGTGTGCGCTCTCGCGCAGATCGTCGGCCAGCGCGTCCAGATCCTGCACCAGCACGCGGCCACGCTCGGCCAGGCGCTGTCCTTCGGGGGTGGGGTGCAGCCGGCGTGTGGTCCGGTGCAGCAGGCGCACGCCCAGGTCGCGCTCCAGCCGCTTCAGGCGCTGGCTGGCGACCGCCACCGACAGGTCCAGGCTGCGCGCACCGGCAGTGATCGAGCCGGAATCGAGCACGCGCAGGAACAGCGCGATATCGCCGAGGCGGTCCATGCGATTCTCAATGATTGGTTGATAGTGAATCAGGATAACAGGGGTTTTTGCTTAGGACCCTGGAGCGCAGGCTGTGGGTTGTCTTCCCTGGTTCATGCCCATGTCTGCTTCCGCGCGTTCTTCCCGTTTTCCGCCAGCGCTGCTGGCGCTGACCATCGGTGCCTTCGGCATCGGTACCACCGAGTTCGTGATCATGGGCCTGCTGCAGCAGGTGGCCACCGACCTGGGCGTGTCGCTCAGCGCTGCCGGCCTGCTGATCAGCGGCTATGCGCTGGGCGTGTTCGTCGGGGCGCCGGTGCTGACCCTGGCCAGTGCGCGGCTGCCGCGCAAGGCGGTGCTGGTCGGCTTGATGGCGATCTTCACCCTGGGCAACGTGGCCTGCGCGCTGGCGCCGGACTACACCAGCCTGATGGTTGCGCGCGTGTTGACCTCGCTGGCGCACGGCACCTTCTTCGGCGTGGGCGCGGTGGTGGCGACCTCGCTGGTCCCGGCCGAGCGCCGTGCGTCGGCGATCTCGCTGATGTTTGCCGGGCTGACCGTGGCCACCCTGCTGGGCGTGCCGGCCGGCGCCTGGCTGGGTCTGCAGCTGGGCTGGCGGGCGACGTTCTGGGCGGTTGCGGTCGTCGGCGTGCTGGCCACGGCCGCGGTGGCGCTGTGGGTACCGGCGAACGCAGGCGCGGCCGCGCCGGTGTCGTGGCGCCAGGAAGTGGCGGTGCTGGGGCGCGGGCAGGTGCTGCTGGCCCTGGCGATCACGGTGGTGGGCTATGCCGGCGTGTTCGCGGTGTTCACCTATATCCAGCCGTTGCTGGTGGACGTGAGCGGTTTTGCGCAGACGGCGGTGTCGCCGGTGTTGCTGGTCTTCGGCGTCGGCATGATCGTGGGCAATCTGCTGGGCGGGCGTCTGGCCGACCGGCGCCCCACCGCCGCGTTGCTGGGCAGCCTGGCGGCATTGGTGGTGGTGCTCGCCGCGATGGGCCTGGTCCTGCACAACAAGACTGCGATGGTGGTGTTCGTCGGGCTGCTGGGCGTGGCCGCCTTCGCCACCGTGGCGCCGCTGCAGTTGCGCGTGCTCGAGCATGCACGCGGTGCCGGCCAGAACCTGGCCTCCAGTCTCAATATCGCCGCGTTCAATCTGGGCAATGCGCTGGGCGCCTGGCTGGGCGGTGTGGTGATCGCCACGCATGCCGGCCTGGTCGCCACGCCGTGGGTTGCCGCGCTGTTGAGCGCGCTCGGCCTGGGCATCGCGTTGTGGAGCGTGCAACTGCAACGCCGGCGCGCCGCCGCGCCGGGCGTGTGCGCGCAGGCGGGTTGATTCGTTTTTTTGCACGAGCGCAGTGACCGCGCAACCGGCAGCCCTGCGCTCTCGCGCGGGTGATCGGCAAGCGGAGCGTGGCGCCTGGCATCGCGCGTGGCCGGATCGACCGGCAGCGCGTGGATTTTCTTTCGGTTTCAAGGAGCATTGCGATGGAGACACGTTTTCTCGGCCGTTCCGGTTTCAAGGTGCCGGTGCTCGGTCTAGGGGCCGGTACCTTTGGCGGCAAGGGGCCGCTGTTTTCTGCATGGGGCGATACCGATGTCGCGCAGGCGCAGCGCATGATCGATCTGTGCCTGGAGGCGGGCCTGAACCTGTTCGACACCGCCGATGTGTATTCGGACGGCGCCTCTGAAGAGATTCTCGGCCAGGCGCTGCAGGGCCGCCGCGATCAGGTGATCCTCTCGACCAAGACCGGCCTGCGCCTGGGCGATGGGCCCAACGACGCCGGTGCCTCGCGCTTCCGTCTGTTGCGCGCGGTGGATGCCTCGTTGCGACGTCTGCGCACCGACTATATCGATCTGCTGCAGCTGCATGCCTTCGACGCGATGACGCCGATGGAAGAAACCCTGTCCACGCTCGATGCGCTGGTCCGCGCCGGCAAGGTGCGCTACCTGGGCGCGTCCAATTACGCCGGCTGGCAGCTGATGAAGTCGTTGGCGGTGGCCGATGCGCAGGGCTGGAGCCGCTTTGTCGCCAACCAGACCTATTACTCGCTGGCGGGGCGCGACTACGAATGGGAGCTGATGCCGTTGGGCATCGACCAGGGCGTGGGCGCGGTGGTGTGGAGTCCGCTGGGCTGGGGGCGTCTGACCGGCAAGCTGCGCCGCGGCCAGGCATTGCCCGAACACAGTCGCCTGCATGCCACCGCGGCCGCCGGGCCGGCGATCAGCGACGAGCGCCTGTTCGACATCGTCGATGTGCTAGACGCGATTGCCGAAGAGACCGGCCGCAGCGTGCCGCAGATCGCCATCAACTGGCTGCTGCAGCGGCCCACCGTGAGCACGGTGCTGATCGGCGCACGCGACGAAGCGCAGTTGCGCCAGAACCTGGGTGCGGTGGGCTGGTCGCTGACGGACGCGCAACGCGCGCGCCTGGATGCGGTGAGCGCGGTGGAGCCACCGTATCCTTACTACCCTTACTGGCGTGGGCACTTTGCCGAACGCAGCCCGCTGCCGGGGTGACGCGGGCTGCGCCATCGCGCCACGCTGCCTCCGGTTGGCAGCAGCGTGGCATCCCTCACTGTTGCCGCCTCACAACGGCCGTGCCGCGCGCGGAATCACCTCGGGCATGATCGCGCCCACGCCTTTGCTGCCTTGCAGCTGTTTGCAGTTATCCAGTGCGGTGGCCACCGAGTCGTAGCCGATCATCGCGCTGCCATCGATGGCCGAGGAATAGATCAGTGTGCCGCCGGTACGTGAGGCCAATCCAGCGGCGATGGCCGGCGTGGTATTGAACAGTTTGATCGAGGAGCCCAGCAGGATCAGTTGGCCGCTGCGCGTTTCGAGCGCTGCGGCCACGCGCGGGGCTTGCCCGGCCGGAACCACGGCGGCCGTGCGTGCGGCCGTGCCGGCATCGAGATAGATCGCGTAGCGGTCGAAGCGTGCAACCGGAGCGTCTGTGGTGGTTTGCGACGCCTGCGCCGCGCGTGCGGCGGTCGTTGCAGGCGCGCCGTCGGCCAGCCTGATCACTGCGCCGGGAATCAGCCGGAAGCTGCTGCGTCCCGCAGCGATGGTCGGCCCGGTCGCCGCAGCGTGCAGGCGTTTGCTGTCGACCAGCTGCGCCGACGCGGGAGCGCAGACGCCGGCTGCAACGACAACGAGCAGCGTCAGTAAGGATGTCTTCATGTCAGTGGCCCACCACGCGCATTTCGAATTCCTCCAGTTGCTCCTTGCCCTGGTCGGCGAGCA
The DNA here is from genome assembly GCF_001013475.1 of Xanthomonas arboricola pv. juglandis. GTDB lineage: Bacteria > Pseudomonadota > Gammaproteobacteria > Xanthomonadales > Xanthomonadaceae > Xanthomonas > Xanthomonas arboricola. The sequence continues at coordinate 840,351 of NZ_JZEF01000003.1, forward strand.
TGTCGTCGACCTCCAGCGTCCAGCGCCCGGCCGAGGGTTCGTCCAGGAAGGCGTTGCTCGATGTCAGCCAGACCACGGTGCCGTCGGGGGCCTGATCGAGTGTGGAAAACGGCGTCATCACCGTGCTGCGCGTGCCGCTGGGCGACACCAGCACCACGCGCAGGTGACTTGGGTCCTTATGGGTGGCCGAGAAATACAGTTGCACGCCTTCCACCTTGAAGGATTGGGTGATGTTCAATGACAACCTGGCTGGTGCCGCGCCCCCCCCGATGGTGCTGCTGTTGCCTTCATACACTTTCCAGCTCGTGTCCTGCAGGGCAGGCAGCGAGGTGAAGTGCATTGCACGTTCCACAGCCGCGGCGGCGTCGACCAGCCCGAAGCCATACCAGTTGCTGAAAGGATGGCCCGCCGCATTGGTGACCCAACCCGGGTCGATCACGGTTCCGTTGTAGAGGGCCTTGGGTTGAGTTGGGTCGACCTGGGTCGCCGTGGTTGCCAGGATGTATTTGACATCTCGCAGGGTCAGCTGCGGATTGGCACCCAACATCAAGGCCGCCACGCCCGCCACGGTGGGCGATGCCGCCGAGGTGCCGTTCATGCGCGCGGTGTAGTTGCACGATGCGTCGATCTTGGAGCGGCTGCTGTCGAGCGCGTTCTGCATCTGGCGGGTGCGATCACGGTTGTTGCCCGCTGCACAGCCGCTGAGGTCGGTGGTGACGATTGCGGCTTTATAGAAGCGCCGCAGCGGCAGAAGGTTGGTGAGCCCATAAGAGGGCCGGGCCGTTTCCGGGTGCGGATCGAAGGCGCGCTGAAACCCATACTCGCCCCCCAGCCCGGAGACCCACAGTGCAGAGCCTGGAGATGAGTACGACGCCCGCACGCCATCGGCGTTGACGGCACCGGCCACGATCGTGGTGATCAGGTTGTTGAACTGGTCGGTGTTGGCCAGTGCGCAGCCGACACCGAGCTTGCGGGTCTGGTCTGCGCAGCGATCCACCGGATTGCCTTGTGCATCGTTCTCGATAAGGGCAAAGAAGTCATTGCCGGCAGCTTTGACATACACCCCGCCTTTCCCGCCGCGCTGCGCCTGCATCAGTCTTTCGAGCGACTGTTGTTCGTCGACTTCGGTGTAGGGATACACGCGCGACGAACCACCCCAACTGTTGTTGAACACCTCCATGGCGCGCCCTTCCGGCCCGTCGCCCCAGGCGTAGCGAATGTCGACGTACTGCTTGCTGCCATCCGGCTCTGCAATTGCATTGAAGCCTGCCAACCTGGCCTCCGGTGCAACGCCACGTCCGCCGATCCCGTTCCATCCGCGCTCGGCAATGATGCCCGCAACTGCGGTGCCGTGGTCGCTATCGATCTCGTTCGCCGGTGGTGTCGGGTCGTTGGAGCCGGTCAGGAAATTGCGCGAGCCGTTGGCGACGATATTGTCGACCAGGTCCGGGTGTGCGATCTCCAGGCCGTCATCGATCACCGCAACCTTGACGCCTGCGCCGCGGATGCCCAGCGCGTGCAGGATGTCCACGTCCAGGTCCACGCCGGGCAGCGGGCGTCCATCGCCGAACACTGGCTGGCCCTGATTGAGCAGATGCCATTGGTAGCGGAATAGCGGGTCGTCGCCTTGCCGTGTTGCGGCGTTGGCCGCTGCGCTGAACACATGGGCATCCCCGTGCTGGCTGGCATACGCCAGGCCGCATGCGGCAAAGCAGGCAAGTGACGTCGAAGTAAGCATCATGTATTTCATGTCAGTGCCCCAGGATGCGAAGCTTGAAGTCTTGCAGCGCCGCAGTAATCGTCGGCTCGGTCATGTCGGTCACTTCCAGCGTCCACACGCCTTGCGCCTTTTCGTCCAGGAAGGCATTGCTGGACGTCAGGTCGATATAGAAGCCGGTATTTGCGTACGCCGAAGCATCGAGCGCTGAAAAGGGCGTGAGCACATAGCTGCGTGTGCCGCTGGGAGATTCCAGGACCACGCGCAGATCGGTCGGGTTGCGATGCGATGTGGCAAGCGACAGTTGCACGCCTTCCACCTTCATTGCTTGCGTGATGCGGATGCGCCGCTTGGCCGGCCGCGCCGGTCCGCCAATCTGGCTTGGGGCGGCAGTGGACGCAATCCAGCGAGAGTCTCGCACTGGAGGAAGCGGCGTGAAGTCGCTAGCTTGGTAGACCGCCTCGGCACCATCGACCAGGCCGAATCCATACCAGTTGCTGAAGCGATGTCCGGCCGCATTGGTGATCCAGCCCGGATCGATCACGCTGCCCTGATATGTGGCGCGCGGTTGTTGTGGGTCGACCTGGCGCGCGGTGGTGGCCAGGATGTATTTCACGTCCCGGGCACTGAGGCCGGGATTGACGCCCAGCATGAGGGCGGCGACGCCGGACACGGTTGGCGCGGCGGCGGAGGTGCCGTTGAAGCGGGCCGTGTAGTTGCAGCGGGGGTCGATCTTCGAACTGCTGGTATCCAGCGCATTGGCCGGATCAAGACCGCGATCCTGGTTGTAGCCTGCCGAACAACTGCTCAGGTCGGTCGTCACCAGCGCGGGGCCATACGCAAAGGGCACTGCATCAGCGGGCAGGCGTTCGCCCGGGTCAGGGACGAAGGCGCGTTGCATTCCTATCAGCCCGCCAAGACCAGACACCCATAGCGCGGAACCGGGTGAAGAATACGCTGCGCGTTTGCCGCTGGCATCGACGCTTGCGACGGTGATGGTGTCAAACAGGTTGTTGAGTGGGTCCAGATTGGCCAGTCCGCAGCCGACCCCTGCCGCGCGGGCGCGCGGGCCACACAGATCGCGCATGTTCCCGTCCTGGTCCGGCATCTGCAGACTGAGGAAATCGTTACCCCCGATCTTGACGTAAACCGCTCCCAGTCCGCCGCGGGTCGAGCGCATCGATGCCGCCCATGACGCTTGCTCCTGTTGCGGAAAATCCAGGTAGAACGAGGCCGGCTGGCCCCAGCTGTTGTTGAAGATGTCGATGTTTCGACCTTCCGGCCCATCGCCCCAGGCATAGCGCACGCTGGCCAGGTTCCTGGACGAGTCGCGGGCGTCGAAATCGAACCCCGCAAGCCTGGCTTCGGGCGCCACGCCGCGGCCACCACGCCCGTTCCAGCCAACGGCCGCGACAATGCCCGCGACCGCAGTGCCATGAGACAGGAAAGGGTCGATGGGCGTCACGTCATGGGAGCCGGTCTCGAAGTTGTACGAGCCGTTCGGAATGATGTTGTCGGCCAGATCTTCATGACCCAGTTCCAATCCGTCATCCACCACGCCGACGCGGATGCCTTTGCCACGAATCCCGAGGGAATGCAGGACATCCACATCCATATCCACGCCCGCAACCGGGCGGATGTCGCCGATGACCTGCTGCCCCTGATTGGAGATGTGCCACTGATACCGCACCAGCGGATCGTCGGCGGCCGTACGCAAGGCGGTGGCCGGAGCGGCGGCCATCGCCGTGTACAGTGGGGCGCCGATCAGCAGCGCGCCAACCATGGCGTTGCGGTGATGCTTGCGAACACAGCTCATGCTGTTCTCCGATCTATGGTCGAATGCGTGGGAGCGAGCAAGGCAGCGATGGCAGGTACGCCTTCGCTCGATTGCCGCGCTGTCGATGGATGCGTCCGCGGAGCGGCCCGCCGCGCGCGCGCTCGACGGTCGCCCGGAGGTCTGCTACATCGGCTGTATGACCGACTGTTGCACCACCAGCGCCGCCTGCGTGCCGGGCGTGCTGGCGCGCAGACGGGTCAAGGCCTGCTGCGTCTGTTCGATCGACGGATAGGCGATCACTGCGCTGTTGTCGATCGTCGAGGCGTAGACGACGCGCCCGCCGGAGCTGCGTGCCAGTGCACTGACAGCGCTTGGCGTGGTGTCGGTCAGCTTCAGCTGCGGCTGGACCAGTACGACGCGTCCATTGCGTTCGTTCACCGCTGCGGCGATGGCGCGTTCTGCCGAGCCCGTGGATGTGGACGCAAGCCTGGACGCGCCACGTGCAGCGCTGGTTGACGGAAGTACGATGGCATAGGGGCCGATTCGTGCGGCAACCTTGCCATCGATTGCTGCTGCGCTGCTCGCGCGCACCTTGGCAGTAGATGCGGGAGCGGCGTTTGAGCGGTCGTTCGGCAGTGGGTCGGAGACCACGACGCCGGGCAGCATGCGATAGGTATCGTTTCCGGATTGGAATCGCTCGCCGGTGGCCGCTGCGCTGAGCGCCTGGGCGTCCAGGTACTGGCCGGCATGCGCCAACCCGCACGCGGTCAAGGAAGCAACAAGGACCGAAGTCAGGAGGATGCTTTTCATGTCAGTGCCCCAGGATGCGAAGTTTGAAATTCTGCAGCGCCGCGGTGGTTCGCGGCTCGGTCATGTCGGTGACTTCCAGCGTCCACACGCCTTGCGCCCGCTCGTCGAGAAAAGCGTTGGTGGAGGTGAGATCGATATAGAACCCGGTCTTCGCATACTCGGCCGGATCCAGCACCGAGAACGGGGTGACGACGTAGCTACGCGTTCCGCTGGGCGACTCCAGCACCACGCGCAGATTGGCCGGATTGCGGTGCGAGGTGGCCAATGACAGCTGCACGCCTTCCACCTTCATTGCCTGGGTGATGCGAATGCGTTGTTTGGCTGGTCGTGCAGGTCCACCGATCTGACTTGCAGCAGCGGTGGATGCAACCCATTGCGTGTCGCGGACCGTAGGCAGGGGCTTGAAATAGGTCGCCTCGTAGACGGCTGCGGCGCCGTCGGCCAGGCCGAAGCCATACCAGTTGCTGAAACGATGGCCGGCGGCATTGGTGATCCAGCCCGGGTCGAGCACGCTGCCCTGGTAGACCGCGCGCGGCTGCCAGGGATCGATCTGGCGCGCGGTCTTGGCCAGGATGTACTTGACATCGCGGGCGGTCAGGCCGGGGTTGGAGCTTAGAATCAGCGCTGCGACACCTGAGACGGTGGGCGCAGCGGCAGATGTGCCGTTCATCAACGCGCTGTAGTTGCAGGATGCGTCGATCCTGGAGGTGCTGCCGGCAAGCGCGTTTTCGACCGTCGCGCCATCCACATTGTCGCCAGCGCTGCAGCCGCTGAGATCGGTGGTGACGATGGCCGGATCGTAGACAAACGGTGCGGTCTCGGGGGAGGCGGTCTGTGCCGCGTTGGGAGAGAACCTGCGCTGGTATCCAAACTCTCCGCCCAGGCCGGAGATCCACAACGCCGAACCGGACGACGAGTAGGAGGCGCGCTTGCCGGTGGCGTCCACGCTGGCGACCACGATGGTGGCGGGAACATTGTTGAGTGGATCGACATTGGCGAGCACGCATCCGACATTCAAGGTGCGCGACAGTTCGCTGCAAGCATTGACGATGTTGCCCTCTGCATCGCGGATGCGAAAACGCCTGAAGCTGTTGCCGGCTGACTTGATGTAGATGCCACCCAGCCCGCCGCGTGTCGAACGCATCAACGCTTCCCAGGACTGACGCTCTTCCAACGGGAAGTCGGGGTAGCTGGCCTGGGTCGAACCCCAGCTGTTGTTGAAGATATCGATGGTGCGTGCTTCGGGACCATTGCCCCAGGAGTAACTGACTTCTGCGCCGCTGCCGGCCGAGTCGCTCCCCAGAAAATCGAAGCCGGCAAGCAAGGCTTCGGGCGCAACGCCGCGACCGCCACGGCCATTCCATCCAACCGCAGCGATGATGCCCGCGACCGAGGTGCCGTGACCGAAATCCGGGTCGGTCGGGGTGGGATCGTGCGACCCGTTGCCGAAATTGTGCGAGCCATTCGGGAGGATGTTGTCGCGCAGATCTTCGTGGCCGATCTCCAGGCCGTCGTCCACCACGCCGACGCGGACGCCACGGCCGCGAATGCCCAATGCATGCAGCAGATCCACATCCATATCGACCCCGGCCAGCGGACGGCTGTCGCCGATCACGGCCTGTCCCTGGTTGGAAAGGTGCCATTGGTAGCGCAGCAATGGATCGCTGCCCTGTGCGCTGGCCTTTGAGCCGGCGGTGGCGGTGGGAGCGGTCACTGGCGTGTCGGCCAGTGCCGAGAGTGGCACGCTTGTGATCAGTAGGGCAGCGATCAACAGCGCGAGAGGGCACCTGCGATAAGGGTTCATTCCGTTTGAGTCCAGTCAAGGGTAGGCACGATCGATACGACGCAGTTCCCCGTCCGGCCGATCAGGCGATCGGCCAGCGCAACTGCTTCAACAGAGTCAGGCCGTGCCTATCGAGCCCGAATCAGATGCGTCAGCAAGCGTAGAAAGTGAATCCATGCGGCTGCGGCCGCGGCGAGCAAAATCGATCAGGCAGCGCCGAACAGATGCGCTTGGCCGTGCCAGCACGCCGTCAACCTCAGGTGGAATTGAATCGTGCGTGCAGGAGAACCACGCGAAGAGGCAGCAACAGGGTGCATGTCCGTGTATCCCGAAAGAGCCAGTGATACGCATCGGTCCCACACGCGGGACGGATGCGGCCGGGTCATCAGTCGGCTCCCCCGTGCGCGTCCGCGCAGCCGACGCTGGCAATGCGAACGCACTGCCAGCGATCCGATTAGAGATGGCGCAATCCGCGCTCGCAACCCGAGCACCAGATCACCGGCGCGTGATCCGTTGCGCACTTCATGCAGGACATGCCGATTCACGCTCGCGATGCGACGTTTTTCGCACAGGATTGGCCGCGATCTATTGCGAGCTATCACTTTTTCATTGACAGAACGCATCGCGATGCGCGGATTTGCTTCGCATCCGGCGCGGAGCACCACGCGAATTGCGACGGTGCTGCGCCGGGGGCGCAGTCATGCGATGCCATACGATTCGGCACTGAGACGCTGTATGCGGGCGTGCGGGTGGCATCGCCTGTGCTGCACCAATAATCCGCATCGTTGAATGCACAGTGGCACAGCTGCTCCCGGTGAACACATGTGCTGTGGCAACAAAAAGGCGCCGATCCCACACGTGTCCAGGAATCGACGCCGTAATGCCTCGCTGTCTTGATCCTGCCACCTACCAGCGATACGCCACCGACATCTGGTACTGCCGTCCGGCGATCGGCCGGCCCATGAACACGCCGCCCGTCGCTGCCCCCGGTACACGCACATTGCCTTCGGTCAGGCCCAGCGTGTCGGTGACGTTGCTGCCGCTGGCGGTTACTTCCCAGTGCTCGCCCACATGCAGGTTGGCGCCGATGTCGAGCATGTCGTAGGACGGCAGCCGCTGGCTGTTGGCCAGGTCCGCAAAGCGATCGCCGATGTAGGAGTAGGTGGCAAACACCTTGAGGTCGCCGAACGGCAGCATCCAGTAATAGCTGGGCGTGACGCGGAACTGGCGCTTGGGCTGGCGCATCACCTGGTTGCCGGTGAACTCGCGGTAGTTGCGGTACTTCGCATCCAGCCACACCCCGGTGCCGGCCAGCTCGAAGCCGCCGAACGGGCGGATGGCGCCTTCCACTTCCAGCCCGCGCGCACGCGAGTCGCCAACGGTGGTGAAGTTGGCGCCATTGGCCAGAAACGCCTGGAACGGCGAGTTCTTGAAGGTGTTGTAGAACGCGGTCAGGTACAGGTCGTAGCTACTGGCACCGGACTTGAGCCCGAGTTCGTACTGATCCACTTCCTGCACGCGATTCTGGCCATCGCGCAGATTGTCGAAGCCTGGGAACTTCACCCCCGAGTTGACCCGCGCGAACAGGCTGTTGTGGGTGTCGAGCGTGAAGTTCAGCCCCGCCGTCCAGGAGAACGCCTCATCGTCCTGGTCGATGCGGCGCGTGCTGGCCAGCGCCAGCGAGGTGGCGTTGTCGTACAGCGTAGCCGGGTTGCCGTCCAGATCGACGGTGGCAGTGTTATGCACGTCGCCGGTGACGCTCTGGCGCTCGTAGCGGGCGCCCAGGTCCAGGCGCAGCCGCGCGTTGAGCTCCCATTCGTCGGCGACGAAGGCGGCGATGTTCTCGCCATCGTAGTTGGCGCGCAGATTGAAGAACGCGGTACTGGTGAAACCCTGGCGCGTGGCCTGCTGGCCGTTGTCCAGCGCCAGATCGATCCGGCGCGCGTTGTTCTGCGCGGTGAGCAGCATGGTGTTGCCCAGGTACCAGGTGTCGGCCGAGGAGTACTTGGCGTAGTACGCACCCACGGTGAGCGTGTTGCCAGTAAACAATTCGCGGCTCAGGCGCAGGTCGTTGGTGACCGAATTCAGTCGCTTGTCCACCGACCACCAGCCGGCTTCCAGCACTTGCTGATTCGGATCGACCACGCCGCCGCCATTGGTGAAGCTACCGCTGCCGGTAGTGCCGTAACTGGCGATGAAATCGCTCAATCGCACTGGCGCATCGCCGGTGAACAACGCATAGGTCGGCGCGCTGCCGCTCATCACGTTGAAGCGGTCGGCAATGGTCCAGTCGCCGGTCTCCCAGTTCAGTTCGCCGCCGAATACATCGATGTTGACGCCGCGGCCGTCGGCCAGATCGCGGCGGATGGTCTGTCCATCCGGCCCGACCAGCAGGTCGACATTGCGCAAGTCGCGGCCGAGCAGGGTGCCGGTCTGCGCATTCAAACCGGGGAAGCTGGACAGGTCGTTGCCGTTGTTGCGCGACAGCAGCGGAATGGCGGTATAGAAGGCATTGTTGTCGTCGGTATGCCGCGCGTAGAACGACAGCTCGCCACTGTCCCAGCGCTTGCTCAAGGTGGCGCTGAACTGGCCACCCTTGTCGGCGGAAAACTGCGGGTCGCGCACGCCGTCGGTTTCGCGAAAGAAACCGCCCACGCTGTAGTACCAGCCATTGCCCATCGGCCCGCTGTTGAAGACGTCGATGCGGCGCAGCGCGTTGTTGCCGCCGGTCAGGCGTACGCTGCCTTCGGGCTCGTCCTGGCCTTTTTTCTGGATGAAGTTGACCGTCAGACCCGGCTGGCCGTTGGAGAAGATCGGGCTGGAGCCGCCACGCAACACCTCCATGCGCTCGACCGTGTCGTCGACGCGGAACAGCGTGGAATTTTCCAGGAACGACAGGGTCGGCGGTGGAAACAGCGGCGAGCCATCCAGTTGCATGGTCACGAACGGCGCATCGCCTTCGGATGGCATGCCGCGCACGAAGATATTGGCGCCGGTGCCGCCGCCGCTGGGCTCGGCCCATACGCCGGGCACGATCTTCAGCAGATCCGCAGTGCTCTGCGGCACGGCCTGCTGGATCTGCTCCGGGCTGGCGGTGGTGATCGAGAAGCTGGCATCGCGCTTGGCCAGGCCCTTGAAGCGCGCGGTGCCGCTGACGATCACCGCATCCAGCGTGGTGGCCTCGCTGCGCGGCTCGGCGGTGGACGTCTGCGCATGCGCGGCAGGCGCAAGCAGGACGCCGATGGCAAGGGACAGGGCATAGCGGGGCATTGATGCGGTCATGAAAGCTCTCCTGGGATGACGTCGCAGCTGGCGGCAATGCGCGCACGCGTGCACGCATTGCCAAAGGGTGACCGGCAGCACGTCACAGTGGCCGGTCGCGCAACGCAGCGACACACGTCGCGCTGTTGTTCTAACGGAGTTGCCGGCAAAAGCTGTTGTGGGGTTCAGCCGACATACGTGTAAAAATGACTCGTAGAATCCGATTTCTTTTGTGAAAACATGAAGTTGCCAGATAAAACGGCGCTTACATCGGCTCATCCACCACCTCGTCCCTTTCGAGGTTCGGCACGCTGCAACTGTCTTGCGGCGAGCTGTTTGGCTTAAATCACGCCGCCCCCTGGCGGCGCGGCTTGTTACCAACACGAAGTGCGCCCAGTTACAGCGCCTGCGCTGCGCAGGACGAACTGTAACTGACAGGCCGCACACCCATGCCTGGCGCTCCAACGGGGCGGTATGCCGTGGACTCGCAAAGCCTGCCGTCAAAGTGTCGGCCCCCACGGTTGGCTCCTCAGGTTTGGTGTTGAGATATCGGTCTCCTTTAGATGAAACCGCTCCAGACGCTTTACGAACTGGCGGCTCTCGTCCTTCGAGGCCACCCGCAGAAAATCTATTGCGCGCTGTAGATAGACAAGCCGCTTCTGCTCCAGTGAGGTGCTTAATCGTCGAGGTTCAATATGCGATGACAGCGGTGATTCGGATGGCGCGGCCTGCTCTGTAGTGTGGGTTGCATAATGCTCAGGTGACCCTGCCACGCTCGGCTTTGAATTGCATAGACCCATGTCGATCTCCTGCAGTGACTGTAGAAGCAAGTTTGGCGGGAGAGCGCTTCGCTTCGCTTCGCCTCACCGAAGTCGTGGCTGGGACGACGAAAGGCATACGGGATGACCGGTGCCTTTCCCCAAAACGGCTGATCATCTGCCTGCTAGCGTTGCACCGGCTGCGATGGCGTTTTCGGGTTCGCCAACGGGGCGCGGTGGCCGCAGCTGCTCCAAGAGCTGTTCCAGCGTGCTCGGACGTACCGTGGCCCGCAAGGTGTCCGCCTCGGCGTGTTCCCGGCGCTGGCGCTCTTCGACCAGATCGGTCCGCGCCGCAGCGAGTTCGGCGCGCAAACCTTCCAGCGCTTGGACATCTATGGTCAATCGCGCCTGCAGGCCTTGGTGCTCGGCGGCTGTCAGGCGCAGCGCGTCACGCTCGCGCTGCTGGGCGTCGGCCCGCTGGCGTGTCTGCGTCAGTTCCAGTATGAGACTGAACTGGCTTAGTCGTGTAGTTTTGTTGCGCCAAAATATCAGCTAACTCACGGATGTAATGGATGAAATCCGATCTTGTGAGCTATTTTTACACGTATGTCGGCTGAACCCCTTGTGCGCTGCGGCACTCGGCGCAGGCGATATGCTCGCCATCGATCAATGCGGTAAGGCGCCAGACAGCGCGTGCGCAGTGCACGCGTGTCGCTATCGGACCGCGTGTGGGTCATTTCAACGCGCACCGCAGCGGCAGCCAATGCGATCCATCGCGGCGGCACGATAACCCTTGCGCATGCGCTGCCAGGCACCGTGCAATGGCGCAGCGATGTCGCTGCACGCAAGCCGATAGGCAGGCGCGCGCTTGCGCCTGCTTTACGCTGCTGCGCGTACCGGCGCGGCTTCGCGGATCGGCAGGTTGATCAGTGCGGCGATGACTGCCAGCAGCATGTCGGCGTACCACATCCAGCTGTAATCGCCGAAGCGCTCCAGCGCCAGCCCGCCCAGCCACGCCCCGAAGAAGCCGCCGATCTGGTGCGACAACAAGGTCAGGCCGAACAAGGTGCCCAGGTAGCGCGGACCGAACAGTTTGCCGATCAAGCCTGCCGTCGGCGGCACCGTGCCCAGCCGGGTAAAGCCCAGTGCCGCGGCGAACAGGTAGAAGGTCAGCGGCGTCGGCGGCGCGATCAGGTACAAGCCGATCAGCACCGCGCGGCTGGCATACAAGGCGCACAGCAGCCACTTCATGCGGATGCGTTCGCCGAGCTTGCCGGCGACCAGGCTGCCGGCCACGTTGAACAGGCCGATCAACGCGATCGACACCGCCGACACGCTGGCGGGCAGGCTGCAGAGCGCGATCTCGCCGGGCAGGTGCGTGACCAGAAACGCGATATGCACCCCGCAAGTGAAAAAGCCCAGATGCAGGCACCAGTAACTGCGATCGCGCATGGCAACCTGCAGTTGCGCACGCAGGCCGATGTCGTCGCCTGCGATCGAGCTCTGCGTGCCCGGCGGCGTCGATCTGCGTCGCAGCGGCCAGGCCAGCGGCAAGGTCAGCAGGGAGATCATCGCCAGCCCAGTCATCGCCCTGGCCCAGCCGGCGGCGCCGATCATCAGCTGCACCACTGGCGCAAACACGAACTGGCCGAGCGAGCCGCCGGCATTGATCAGCCCGGCCGCGAACGAACGCCGCTCCGGCGCCAGACGGCCGGCAGTGGCGCCGATCAGCGCCGAAAAACTGCCGGCGCCCGCACCGGCGGCAGCCAGGATGCCCAGCTAGACGATCAGGCCCCACTCGCTGGCCAGCCACGGGCTCAGACCCAGACCCAGCGACAACAGCACGCCGCCGAACAGCAGCACCGGCAATGGCCCGCGCGCATCGGCGATCGCGCCGAATACCGGCTGCACCGCGCCCCAGACCAGTTGCCCCACCGCCAGCGCGAAGCTGATCGACGCGATGCCGATCCCGGTCTGGCGATGGATCGGCTCCACGAACAGGCCGGTGGTCTGGCGTGCGCCCATCGTCAGCATCAGCATGGCCGAGGCGGTGAGCAGCAATCCCCACTGCGCGCCGGTGCGGGCGCTCGCAGAGGTGTTCATGCCGCTGCCTCCGCGTCCAGGGCCGCATCCAGTTGCATCAGGGTGACGTGCAACTGCGCGGTGGAGGCGCTGCCGAACAGCGTTTCCAGCTGCGTCTGTGCGCGTTGCCAATGCGGCAAGGCGCGCACCAGCAGCCCGCGCCCACTGCGGCTCAGTACCACCACTTTCTGGCGCGCATCCTCGCCGCGACGTGCCTGCACCCAGCCCGCCGCCAGCAGCGGCTTGAGATTGCGGGTCAGCGTGGTGCGATCCATGCCCAGCGAGTGCGCCAACGCGCCCAACGGCTGTGCGCTGACCAGCCGGCGCAGGATCGAGTACTCGTTGAGGCTCAGGCCCACCTGCGCCAGGGCATGGTCGTACAGCTGCGAGGTGCGCCGTGCGGCGCGGCGCAGCTGGAAGCAGGTGCAGGGGCTGGTCCCGGACATGGCGATGCTCCACGAGGATGCTCGCACTTTGCGTGCATATGCACCTATTGGCAAGCGCATGGCGAACGTGGGTCGCCTGTTCGTCGAAGCAGGATCGATTGAGTCTGCGCGGCAAGACCGCCCGACCCGCGCCGATGACGGCACGGGTACATGCGCTGGTGCGTACCGGCAGCCTTGCTATCGGCCGGCGTCGGCAAGCGGCCTCGGTGTGATCGGTCAGCGGGGCGTCGAGCCAGCCAGTGCAATGCATTGCATCGGCTCGTTACAGGGAGCGATGTGGAGCAGAACCACCATTTCCATGCGAATGCGCGCAGCAGTGCAGAACGCCGAGACCGGCAGCCCGCCGCCGGACATGACGAGGCCGCCCGGAGGCGGCCTCGCTTATGACGGCGGGAGAGAGGTACCGTCAGAAGAACAGGCGCACGCCGAACGAGGCGCTGCGGCCGGGAAGCATCACGTCGTCCTTGAGGAAGGAGGTGTGCACGCGTGCGTCCTGGTTGGTCAGGTTGTTGCCGTCCAGGAACACTTCCCACGCGTTGCTGCCACGGTCCACGTGGTAGGCCAGATGCGCATCGACGAAGGTATAGCCGTCGGTCGGGGTTTCGTTCACCGCCACCTTGTCCTGCTTCATGGTGCGGGTGGCGCCGAGCGAGGCGCGCCATGCATCGGCGTTCCAGCGCATCTGCGCGCCGACGCGGCCCGGGGCGATGCGCGGCAGGTTGCCGCCATCCTTCAGGCGCGCACGGACGGTGTCGCCGAACACGCGCAGATCCCACGCGCCGGTGTCGTTGTCGGCCAGATGGAAGGTGGCCTCGCCCTCGAAACCGTGGAAGACCGCATCGTTCTGCGTCCACTGGCGGATCGGCAGGAAGTCGTTGTCTTCTTCGTTGAACCATTGGCCGCCGGTATCGACGATGTAGACGAAGTCGTTGTAGCGGTTGTAGTACGCGGCGATCTTGGCATCCACCCATGTATTCTGGAAGTTCAGGCCCAGCTCGGCCTGGTTGGCCTTTTCGGTCTTCAGATCCGCATCGCCGATTTCGTAGGCGAGGGTGGCGATGTGCGGGCCGTTGGCGAACAGCTCTTCCTCGGCCGGTGCGCGTTCGGCGTGGTCGAGGTTGGCGGTCAGGCGCCACTGTTCGTTGAAACGGAAGCCGCCGCTGGCCGAGAAGCTGGTCGGGGTGAAGTCGCGGTCCACGCCGATGTCGGTGCGGTACTTGACCTTGTCCACGCGCGCGCCGACTTCGGCGGTGACGCGCTCCCAGCTGTTGCGCGCGACGCCGAACACGCCGAGCGAGCGGGTGTCGGTCTTGGGCACGAAGGATTCCTCGCCGATCGCCTGGAAGGTGGTGTCGCTGCCCTGCAGGCCGAACGCGGTCTGCCAGCCGCCGCCGAAGGTGAAGGAGGCTTCCACGCGGCCTTCGTTGGCGCGCTTGGTGAACACGGTGCCGACTTCGGCGCCTTCGAATTCGGTGTGCGCGTAATCGGTGTGGCCGAAGCTGTAGCGCAGCGCGCTGCCTTCGCCCCAGGGATCGGTCAGCCCGCCCTTGAGGTCGTAGCGGTCTTGCTGCAGCTTCAACGACACACCGCGCTCGCCGATCGTCGGGTCGCCCGGCTCGCCGGGGTTGCCGTAGTTGTCGCGGAAGCGCGAGGCCGACAGGCCGACGAAACCCCAGTCGCCGGACAGCGAGGCGCCGACCGAGCCGACCTTGGAGTCGATCCAGCTGTTGAGCTGGCGCCCCTGCGGGGTGTCGTAATCGTTCTGGTTGCGGTACACGCCGTCGGCATGGATCGACAGGCCGCTGCCATTGCCGGCATCGACGCGGAACATGTCGGTGTTGCCGTCCTTGTCGCCGCCGTCGAAGCGCACTTCGGCGCGGCCGCTGAAACCGTCCACCGGGGTTTCGGCAATGCGCCCGTCGACCACGTTGACCACGCCGCCGATCGCGCCGGAGCCGTACAGCAGCGTGGACGGGCCCTTGAGCACCTCGATCTGGTTGGCCAGGAACGGCTCGATCGCCGGCGAGTGGTCCTGGCTGACCGTGGACACGTCCTGGGTCGACAGGCCATCGCGCAGCACCGCCACGCGCGGGCCGTCCAGGCCACGGATGATCGGCCGGCCGACGCCGGGGCCGAAGTTGGAACTCTGCACGCCGGGCAGGCTGGCCACGGTCTCGCCCAGGCTGGAGCTGCGCACCTCGTCCAGACGCTCGCCGGCCAGCACCTCGACCGGGCGGCTCAACTCGCCGGCCGCATCGCGCAGCGGGCTGGCGGTGACCACGACCTTGTCCAGGTCCTTGATATGGCGACCACTGGAAGCGGTGGCGTCGTGGCGCGTGTCCGAGCTGGGCGGGGTCTGCGGGTCGGCAGCTGCCGGTGCGTCCTCGGCCAGGGCCAGGGCGGGCGTCAGCAGGCTGGTCAGCGCCAGCGAGAGCGTGGAGCGGCGGAACGAGGAAGCGAGGCGAGGGTGCATGGCGGGCCGGACTCTGTGATTGTTACTGTATATCAATGATAAGGCGCAGCTTGGCTGCTGTGCCGACGGCAGGACCCGCTCACCTGCGCGATGCAGCGGTGCGGGTCTGGAACAAGGAAGATGTTATATTATTCCACGTCGCCGCGAGCCCCTGCTGGAAGTCATGCCTCTACCGTCCCTTCGCCATGTGCTCGACCGCTTCGGTGCGACCGGTTCGCTGCTGTGTGCCGTGCATTGCGCGGTACTGCCGCTGGTACTGGCCCTGGCCCCGTCGTTGGGCCTGTCGTTCTGGCTGGGCGATGGGGTCGAACTGGCCATCGTGGTGTTCGTGACGCTGCTGGGGCTGTTCAGCCTGGTGCTGGGCTATCGCCGCCACAAGGCGCTGCACGCGCTGGCACTGTTGCTGCCGGGCTTGTTGCTGCTGTGGGCCGGCCTGCTCTACGACCCCTTGCACCACGCGGTGGTGCCGCATGCGGTGGTGATGACGCTCGGTGGCGCGCTGGTCGGCATCGCCCACCTGGTCAATCTGCGTCTGAACCACGGGCACGCCCACGTCCACGACGCCAGCTGCGCGCACTAGCCCGGGCTGCGCGGGCAGGGCCTACGTGGTAGGCTTGCCGGCCTTGCGCGAGGGCGCCGCCGGCGTAAACCTCGCCAGACCCGTGTTCAGCGCGGGGATTTTGTATTCAGTATTCACATTCAGGAGTCGACGAACATGGGTAAGGGTGACCGCAAGACCGCCAAGGGCAAGCGCTACAATTCCAGCTACGGCAATTCGCGTTCGCACGCGGTGAGCAAGGTTGTCGTGGGTGCAGCTGCCCCGGTTGCCAAGAAGGGCGTGGTCAAGGCTCCGGCCAAGAAGGCTGTGGCCAAGAAGACCGTTGCCAAGGCCGGCTGATCCTTAGCCCGCTTCGCGACACCAGAACGCGGCGCTTGCGCCGCGTTTTTTTATGTCCGGCATCGGCGCAGACGCGCGCTGCAGCGCTTGCCCGAGCGGTCATGCCGCTACCGGCTCGCGTCGAAGCGGCGACGCGCGCGCCGCTGGCGTCGGTTCGCGCATGGCACGGCAGCGCCGGCCGCAGTGCGCGGCGGTCACGGCCGGCAGCTGCACACTGCGGTCGGTCGGCCCTGCGCCGCTCTCCCGCCAGGGATGTTCAGTGCGTCGTCGCCGTAGCCGGCGAGGTGCGGGACGGCGTCGGCGCCAGCAACTGTTCGGCCAGGCCGCGATAGATCGGCGTCTTGCACACCAGCCCGGACATTGCGCGCGCGATCAGCACGGTGGCCAGGATCGGCAACAGCATCTGGCTGGTGTCGGTCAGTTCCAGCGAGATCACCGCCGAGGTCAACGGCGCCTGGGTCACGCCGGTCAGATACGCGCACATGCCCAGCAGCACAAAGGTGCGCGGGTCCACGCCCGGCATCAGCACCGACAGGTTGTGGCCGATGCCGGCGCCCACCGCCAGCGCCGGCGAGAACAGCCCGCCCGGAATGCCGGCCAGGTAGGAGACCAGATTGGCCAGCAGCTTCATCAGCCCGAATTCGTGGCCGACCACTGCATGGCCCTGCACCAGGCTGCGCGCCTGCTCGTAGCCGGTGCCGAACGCGCCTTGCCCGAACACCAGTGCCAGGCCGACCAAGGCCACCCCGCACAGCGCGGCCAGCAGCACCGGATGGCGCTGGCGCAACGTTGCCAGCCAGCGCGGTTTGCCGCTGACGCTGGCCAGCACCAGGCGCGCGAAGATGCCGCCGAGCAGGCCGGCCACGCTGCCGCATAGCGCGATCGCCAGCCAGGCCTGGCCCAGCGGCAGGGCCACCGCCACCTTGCCGAAGTAGGTGTAGTTGCCCAACAGGCCCAGCGACACCACGCCACCGACGATCACCGCGGTCAGCAAGGTGCCGGAGAAGCGGTGCTCGAAGCGCCCGCTCAATTCCTCGATCGCAAACACCACCCCGGCCAGCGGCGTGTTGAACGCCGCGGCGATACCGGCCGCGCCGCCGGCGAGCAGAAAATGCGAGAGCTCGCGCGGATCGTGAAACCCGAACCAGCGCCCGAACACATGCATCAGGCTGGCGCCGACATGCACGGTGGGGCCTTCGCGTCCGACCGAGGCGCCGCCGAGCAGCGACAGGGTGGTCAGGGCAAGCTTGCCGATCGACACGCGCAGCGACAGATTGGTCTGGCGAAATGCGGCGTCGTCATGTTCCAGCGCCGCGATGACCTGCGGGATGCCGCTGCCACGCGTGGGCCGCATCGCGCCGGAGGTGAGCCAGGCCAGCAGGGCGAAGATGCCCGGCGTCAGCAGCAGTGCCCACCAGATCGAATGCGCGGTGATGCGCTGGAACAACTGGAAGGCGGCGTCGCTGGCCTTGGCGAACACGATCGCCACCAGTGCTACTGCAATTGCGCCACCCCACAGTGCGGCGCGACGACGCCAGCCTTGGCTGGACAACAACGGCCGCAGCCGAAGCCGGCGCGGCGAGGGATCAGAAGCAGACATGGCGCCATTGTCGCATCCGCACAGCGCGGCCGCGACGCGTCACTCAGCGGCCGGCGGCACGCGCAGGGCCGGCAGCAGCGTGGCGGGATTTCCATCATTGGGCGCGGCAGGAATGCCCAGCAGCCGGGTCATCAGCGCATACACATCGACGTTGTCGAAACCCGGCAAGCGCTTGCCCTGCGCCAGATCCGGGCCCTGCGCCAGGAACACCGCACGCATAGACGGCAGCGCCGGATCGAAGCCGTGCGAGCCGCGCATCTGATCGCGCGGGCGCTTGGCCAGCTTGTCCGGTAACAGTGCATCCCAGCCTTCGTGCATCTGGCACACGATCGGCGGAATGCGCGGATGCGTGCCGTAGTGCCAGCGTGCCGGCAGCTCCGTCTTGCGCCAGCAGTCGTACTGCGCATGCGCACCGAGCAGGCCGGCTTCGGCGCGGGCCTGCTGTCCCGGCAATGGCGCAAAGCCGATCACCTGCCCGTCGGTCACGGCAGTGGCGATGTCCGGGCGTGCCATGTCTTCCACGCTGATCGCATGCCCGGGCGCCACCTCGGCCATGCCGTGGTCGGAGACCACGACGATATTGGTGCGCTCGCGCGTGCCGTCGCGCTGCATGCCGGCCAGCAGCCGGCCGATCGCGCCATCCACCGCACGCACGTTGTCGGCGTATTCGCGCGACTCCGGGCCGTGGTCGTGGCCGGCTTCGTCCACGTGTTCGAAATACAGCGTGACCAGGCGGTTGCGGTCGGCCCCGGAGGCGGCCAGCCAGCTCCGCACTTCGTCCACGCGCGTGTCCAGGCTGGTGCCTTCTTCGTAATGGCGCCAACGCGTGGGGCGCACGCCGCCGATCGCCGCCTCGCTGCCTGGCCACGACCAGGTTGCGGCATGCAGGCCGTGGGTTTCCGCACCCACCCACAGCGGCTCGCCACCCCACCAGCGCGCATCGCCGACCGCATCCTGCTTGCTCAGCCAGAAGCCGCCCAGCGTCGCATCGCGCATGCTGTTGTGCACGATGCCGTGGTGGTCCGGGCGCAGGCCGGTGACCAGCGTGTAGTGATTGGGAAAGGTCAGCGACGGGTACGACGGCGTCATCCAGCGCGCACGTACGCCGTCGTGTGCCAGTTGCGACAGATTCGGTGTGATGCCGCGATCGAGCATGTCCGCGCGCAGCCCGTCGATGGAGATCAGCAGCACGCTGTGCGGTAAATCGGTGTGCGGTGCGCCTGCCGGGGCGGGCGCTGGCGTACTGCGCAAAGGAGCGTGAGAACTGCAGGCCGCGAGCAGTGCGAGCGCGGTCGCGGTGAACACAAAACGTCGATCGATCATCGCGCCAGTTTACGGCCTGGCAATGACGTCGCGAAGTCAGCGCGTGCCGGCGGCGGATGCGGCGAACAGATCGTCGGCCGCTGCGCCCTGACGCGGCGACCAGCCTTCCAGCTGCAACAAGGCCTGCTTGGTCGGCAGGCCGCCGCCGAAGCCGGTCAGCGCACCGTTGGCGCCGATCACGCGGTGGCAGGGCAGCACGATCGGCAATGGATTGCGCCCATTGGCAGCGCCGACCGCACGGCTGGCGGCCGGGCGTCCCACCGCATGCGCGAGTTGCGCATAGCTCCAGGTCTGCCCGAACGGAATCTGCGCCAGCGTATGCCAGACCTGCAGCTGAAACGGCGTGCCGGTCGGGGCCAGTGGCAGGTCGAAGCTGCGCCGCCCGCCATACAGATAGTCGAGCAATTGCTCGCGCGCCTCGCGCACCAACGGCGCATCGGGGTCGTGCTGCCAACGCGCGCGGCCGACCGCGTCGTAGCGGTTCTGCGCGAACAGGATGTGGTGCACGCCGGCAGCATCGGCGGCCACGCTGAGCGCGCCGATCGGCGAGGGAAAGGTGTCGTAATACAACGTGCTCATGAGCGGGTGTCCTTGCGATCGACAGCGAGATGCCACAGGTGCAATACGGCGTAGGCGCGCCACGGCCGCCAGGCCTGCGAGCGCGCTTCGGTGGCGCGCTCGCTCAGGCGCTCGGGCGTGCCGAGCACCTGCTGCAGGATCAGGTCGCCGGCCGGAAACGCGTCCGGATGCGACAGCGCACGCATGGCGACGTAATGCGCGGTCCACGGCCCGATGCCGGGCAATGCAGTGCAGGCGGCGACGAACTCGGACAGGCGCTGGCCGGCGCCGAAATGCAGCCGCCCTTGCGCGCAGGCCGAGGCCAATGCACGCAGCGTGGCCGCGCGCGCGCGCGGCAGGCCGAGTTGTTCCAGCGGCGCCTCGGCCAGCTGTGCCGGAGTCGGAAAGATGCGGTCCAGGCCGGGCGGCATCTCCACATGATGGCCGCCATGTCGATCGACCAGCCGCGCCGCCAGCGTTGCCGCGCCGGCGACGCTGATCTGCTGGCCCAGCACGGCGCGCACGGCCACTTCAAAGCCGTCCCAGCCACCCGGCACGCGCAGCCCGGGGCGGCGCGCGATCGCCTCGGCCAGCAGCGGCTCGGCCGCCAGCGTGGCATGCACCGCCTGCAGGTCCGCATCCAGATCGAACAGGCGGCGCACCCGCCGCACGATCTGCGGAATCTGCCGCGGGTCGGTCGCGCCGATGCGCAGCAACAACTCCGCACGCTGCGGTGCCGCGCTGACCTCGATCAGCGTTGCGTTGCCCGGTGTGCCGATCACGCGCCGGTAGCCGCTGGCGTCGACCTGCTCGATGCCGGGAATCGCGCGCCGCTGTAGGAATGCCAGCATCGCCGGCAGATCCAGCGGCGGGCGATAGCCCAGGCGCAGGGTCAACTCGCCACCGGGCACCTCGGCACGCTGCTTGCGCAGCGCCGATGGCGGCATCCCGCAGCCTTCCAGGAATGCGGCATTGAAGCGACGCAGGCTGTTGAAGCCGGCCGCCAGCGCGACCTCGGTGACCGGCAATGCGGTCTCGGTCAGCAGTTGCTTGGCCAGCAGCAGCCGGCGCGTGCCGTGCACCTGGATCGGGGTGGCACCGAGCTGCTGCACGAACTGCCGCTGCAGCTGGCGTGCGCTCAGGCCCACTGCGTCGGCCAGGGTCTGCACCGGCTGCTCCTGCAGGGCACCGTCGGCAATCATCGCCAGTGCGCGTTGCACGCTCTCTTCGCCCAGATGCTGCTGCGCCTGCGGCGACAGCTCGGGGCGGCAGCGCAGGCAGGGCCGGTAGCCGGCGGCACTGGCTGCCGCCGCGCTGGGGTAATAGCTGATGTTGCCCGGCTTGGGCGGCGGCGCCGGACAGACCGGGCGGCAGTAGATGCCGGTGCTGCGCACCGCGGTGAAGAACAAGCCATCGAAGCGTGCATCGCGCGCCAGGCGGGCGCGGTCGCATTGGAGTCGGTCGGGCGTGGCGGTCTGCATGGCGCCAGTCTATGCGCTCGCCCCGGCCCCGGCTGGCCGTTTTCGGACAGGGTTGCACCGGGCCGCTGCGTTCATGGCAGGGTCAAACGCTTCGCCCATTCAGCCATAGACTGAGGGTGATCTCCGTCGCGGTCCGTTGCCTGACATCATGCTGAAACTGCTCTGCCTGTCCCTTTCATGCGTGCTGGCGCTGGCGGCCTGCGACCGCACCAGTACCTCGGCCGATGCCGCCGCGACGCAGCAGAGCGGCGCGGGCCAGGGCGATGGCGACCATATGGTGTCGGTGGATACGCCCGAGCCGGTGGCGCCGCCGCCGCGGCCGCGTGCACAGGCCGGCGAAGCCGGCTGGCCGCAGGCGGAGCTGGACGCGGGCAAGGCCTGGATCAGTTGCGCCACCGATTACAGCAGCGAAGCCGGCGATGGCACGCTGCTGCCGGCGCTGGACCGCGCCAGCGTGGAGGCGGCGCTGGCGCCGTGTCGCGACACCGGCCTATTGCGGGTGCGCTACGCCGGCAAGATCAACGCCGGCTTCGCTGCGTTGGTGTGGCGGCTGGCCGCGGTGGCCGAGCAACTGCGGCTGCCGCATCGCATCCTGGACCTGGATTCCAGCGGCGGGCAGGTGGAAGCGGCGATTCGCGCCGGCGATGTCATCGGCGAATCCAACTGGACCATCTGGGTGCGCGAAGGCTCGATCTGCCACAGCGCCTGTGTGTTCGTGCTGGCGGCGGGCGACAACCGGCTGGTGGCTGGCAAGGTCGGCATCCACCGCATGATGCGGATCAGTTCCAAGGCCACCTCGCGCGCGGAACTCAATCGCGAATTGCGCGAGGTCTACGGCAACGTCAAGGATTATCTGGAGCGCAACGGCGTGGCGGTGGCAGTGGCCGACCTGATGATGACCGTGCCCAACCGCAGCCTGCGCCTGCTGACGATGGACGAGCTGCGCGAGTACGGGCTGGATGGCACCAACGCGGTGCAGGACGACCTGGAGCGCATCCGTCAGATGCGCAAGTGCGGCGATGCCTTCGTGCGCCGCAAGGACGCGTTTCTGGTTGCCTTCGACCAGAAGTGCAAGGGCGAGGGCGCCGATCTGGAGGCGGTCAACGCCTGCGGCCTGGCCTTGAAGCAGCGCTTCGGCTTCCCGGATGCGGCCTGCCCGGAAGAAAGCCCGCTGGCCGAAACCGATGCCGCCGCGCTGCCGGCCACCGCCGCAGCGCAGGCCGCGCCGGCGGCCGACGCGGAGGCAGGAGCGCCAACCGCGACACCGGCCGCAGGGTCGGCTGCCGATCCCGCGCCGGACCCCGTCAAGGGCGAGGGCTGAGCTTCACACCCACCGCACTGCCGGCTGCCTATGGTCGCGGCATACCACGGAGCCGGGGGGCGACATGCTTGGAAAGACGAAAGGCGTTGCGCTGGCATATCTGCCATCGGCGCTGCTGGTGCTGGCCGGATTTGGCGTGGCCGAACTGCTGCAGGTGATCGCTGCGGCCAGCCAGGCGCAGTGGCCGGCGACGCTGGCGGTGTGGCTGAGCCTGGCGGCCCTGATCGCGGCCATCGCGCGCGCGCTGTGGGTCAGCTGGCGACTGTGGCGGCCGCGTGGTGTCGCGGCGGTTCCGCCCGGCGGCGACATCTGATTTTTGAGTCAAGGCGTGCGTTCCCGGCACCCGGCTCGCGCGTCGCTTGCACACTCACCTCACCATGCAGCGCAGGTCTTAAACTGTCGCACCCGCCGCAAACCCTGCGGTGGTTCCCATCCGTTTGCTACGCACAAGGTCATCTGCCCCATGTTCCGTCCTCGTCTGCTTGCCGCACTGCTGTTGGCTCCATCGCTGGTCCTGGCACAACAGCCGCAGACCGCTGCACGTCCGGCCGCCGCTCCCCAGGCGGCGCCCGCGGCCGGCCCGGCGCAGCAGGCGCAGCTGACCAAACAGAACACCGAGATGACCCAGGCGGCATTGCGGGTGGCGCAGATGGTCGACGCCAACCAGGTGGCCTCGCTGTGGGATGGCGCCTCCAGCGTCGCCAAGACCGCGGTCAAGCGCGATGTCTTCGTGAGCCAGATCGGCGCCGAACGTGCGCGCCTGGGGGCGGTGGTCGGACGCGGGCAGGGCTCGGTGACACGGGTCAAATACGCTGCCGGCGCGCAGGTGCCCGAAGGCCTGTACGTCAACGTCAGCTTCCCGACCCGGTTTGCCAAGGCGCAGCAGCCGGTGCGCGAGCTGGTGTCGTTCCGCCTGGACGAGGACAAGACCTGGCGTCTCGCCGGTTACAGCCTGCGCGCGTCGATCAAGTGATCTTGCAGCTCATCGGGAGACCCGCGTGGAACTGACCATCGAACTGCAGATGCTGGGCTGGGCCATGGTGCTCGGTCTGGTGCAACTGCTGGCCGCTTCGGCCAGCATGACCGCCCAGCGCGGGACCAAGTGGAATGCCAGCGCCCGCGATGGCGACCCCAAGCCCTTGACCGGCGTCGCGTCGCGGCTGGATCGCGCCTTCCGCAATTATCAGGAGACCTTCCCGATCTTCGCTGCTGCGGTACTGGCGGTGAGCGTTGCCGGCCGTACCAACGCGGACACTGCACTGGGTGTGCAGCTGTACTTGTGGGCGCGCGTGGCTTACGTGCCGGCGTATGCGGCAGGCATTCCCTATCTGCGCAGCGCAATCTGGGTGGTGTCGTTCTGGGGCATCGTCAAGCTGGTGCGGGCGTTGCTGGGCTGGTGACGCAGGCCGGGCTGCGTGCGCGCAGCCCGTGGTCAGTGGCCCAGAAAACGCAGCGATAAATCGTGCGCCTGCGACTGTGGTGGGCTGCCCGGTTCGGTTCCTGCTTGATCCTGATCAAGGCCGGCCAGCACCACTGCCGTTAAACTGAGAGCCGCTACCAAGACGGCTGCGCTTACCGCCATGCGTGCGTGCTCGATGCGGCAGGTGTCACGCGGACATGCCGGTTGCTTCGCGCCGACCGCATCCAGCTGACCATTGCATGCGAGGTCTTGTTAGCTCCTCTGGGGCTTGGTGGTGAAGGAGCGCGGCATGCAATCGGTGGATATCGCAGTCATTGGTGCCGGGCCGGTCGGCCTGAGTTTTGCGCGGTCGTTGGCCGGTAGTGGCCTGTCGGTGCTGGTGGTCGACCAGCAGCCACGCGCGCAGCTGGCCGAGCCGGCCTTCGATGGACGCGAAATCGCGCTGACCCATGCCTCGCGTGCACTGCTGGAGCAACTGGGCATCTGGCAGCAATTTCCTGCCGATGCGATCTCGCCGCTGCGCGATGCACGCGTCATGGACGGACATTCGCACTTCGCACTGACCTTCGCCGCCTCCGCGCATGGTGCCGGCGATCTGGGCTGGCTGGTGCCCAATCATCTGATCCGTCGCGCGGCCTGGCAGACGGTGCAGGCACAAGCTGCGTTGGAGATCCGCTGTGCCTGCACGCTGCAGGCCGTGCAGCAGCAGCGCGACCGCGTGGTGCTGCAGTTATCCGATGGGGAAACGGTGGCGGCGCGCCTGCTGGTGGCGGCCGACAGTCGCTTTTCGAGTACCCGGCGCCTGCTCGGCATCGGCGCGCACTTGCGTGATTTCGGCAAGACCATGCTGGTGTGCCGGATGCGGCATGCGCTGCCGCACCGGCATGCCGCGTGGGAGTGGTTTGGCTACGGCAAGACGCTGGCGTTGTTGCCGCTGCAGGGCAACCGCGCCGGCGCGGTGCTGACCCTGCCGCCGCGACAGGTGGAGGCCTTGCTGGCGATGGAGGCGGCCGAGTTCAGTGCGGCGGTGACCGAGGCGTTCGAGCATCGGCTCGGGCCGATGCAGCAGGACGGCAGCCGGCATGCCTATCCGCTGGTGGCGGCGTATGCGCAACGCCTGATCGCCGAGCGTGCCGCGCTGATCGGCGATGCGGCGGTGGGCATGCACCCGGTCACCGCGCATGGCTTCAATTTCGGATTGCAGAGCCAGGCGCGCCTGGCCGAGCGTGTGTGCGACGCTGCCGCAGCCGGGCGCGACATCGGGGCTGCGGCCTTGCTGCAGGGCTACGAGCGGGCGCACCGGCTGGCGACGCGGCCGCTGTATGAAGCGACCAATGCATTGGCCGCGTTGTATACCGACGATCGTGCGCCGGCTCGCCTGCTACGACGTGGTGCCTTGCGTGCGGCGCATGCGGTGGCGCCGTTCAAGCAGGCGATTGCGGCGCATCTGACCCAGCGCAGCGTTTGACGTATCGAAGTGGAAGCGGGGAGGCGCAGTGCGTGCAGCGCTGCGTTGTGCTCCTCATGCGCAGCGGCTTGCAACGGTGTTCGACGCGCGGGCGGGCAATGCGGTCATCCGCGCGCGCGCAGGTGCTCGTGCGGCAATCGGGCGGGCTCGGTCGGCTCGGCTGTCATCAGGGCTGTCATCAGGCGCGCCGCAGTCGGGCACGCAGCCATCAGGCCGGCGTGTTGACCCGTGCAAGAATCGCATCGATCGCGCTGCGCGCATCGCCGCTGCGCAAGGCCTGTTCCAGCAACGGAATCACCCAGGCGCAGCCGGCCTTGGTCACGTCTGCGCGCCAGCCGCCGGGCCAGGCTTCCAGCTCGTGCAAGGCCAGCATGCTGCAACCGCCGCGCTCGGCGTGACCGCCACGGATCGACTGCTCGAACCAGAACGGCGTGGGTGAATCGACGTCGATCGAGAAAATATAGACATCGTGGTCCGGGTCTTCAGCCGAGGGCGCGTTGTTGCGCCAGCTGACCTGCACCACGCTCATTCTGCCGGCTCCGCATCGGGGTCCAGCGCCAGCACGCGGATCTCCACATCGTCCAGTTGCACGCACTGGCCGGGGCGGATCTTGGCGGTCTTGCGCAGTTCCTGCACGCCATCGACGCTGACCGCGCCGCTGGCGATGATCGCCTTGCCCTGCCCACCGCTGTCGGCAATACCCGCCAGCTTGAGCAACTGGTTGAGTTCGATGTACTCGCCGTCCAGGTCGAATTCCAGAAATTGCATGGTGCGCTCGGTGACAGGAAGACGGCGATTATCCGCCTGTCGCAGCCGGCAACACCACTGTGCCGAACGCAGCGCCGGCAGGTGGAGTTGGGGCAGCACCGCAACGCAGACGCGCCAGCGGCGGACACGACGCCGGAGGCGCGGTGCGGGGCGGCACGCTTATTCGCGTCGAAAGCGTGCAATCTCGTCCAGCATGCTTTCGGCGCGCACGACGCCGGGCCCGGCATGCGCGTTGTCGATGCGCTCCAGCCACGGATGACGTTTGCGCTGCAGCCGTCGATAGCCGAACCAGGTGCCGATGCCGCCGAGCACACCCACCAGCAGATTGAGCAGCAGCCAGTCGTGCGGCAGGGTCAGGCCGGTCAGCCCGCGCCAGCCGGCGTCCGCCACGGCCACCCACAGCACCCAGAACGCCACGCCCAGCCACGGGGCCACCCGCGTGCGCCAGCGCCGCAGCTGCGCGAGCGCGCGCTGCGTCGGCAGCAGCGGTCCGGCAAAGTTCAGTTGCGCCAGCAGCTGCAGCTGCCGTAGTGCGGAGATCGCCAGTGCAATGCTCCACAGCTGCAGCAGCACGCCGCCGATGATGGCTGCAGCCTGATCGGTGTGGGCAAGCCAGCTGCGCGCGATCACGATGTGCAGCGTCACGGCGCACAGCAATTGCGCGGATTGGCTCAGCCACAGCGGGTGCAGGCTGGTGCGCGCCGCGTGGCCACGCACCTGGCTCACGATGTGGCCGATCTGCGTGCTGTGCTGATCCAGGCGGTGTTCCATCGCGTGCCAGGCGCGTTGCATGTCGTCGAGTTCCATCGAATGTTCCTTGGGCGAAGTGGGTGGTCAGAGTTCGGCGCGGATGCGCGCCTTGAGGCGGCTGAGTTTCGTGGCGACATTGGTCTCGCTGATGCCGAGCACCTCGCCGATCTCGCGGTAGCTGTGCGCGTCCAGGTACAGCAGCATCAAGGCGCGTTCCAGCGGCGGCAGCTGGGCGATGAAGCCGTGGAGTGCGGCGACCTGCTGCGCGTGTGCCGGGTCGCGCGCCAGCGGGTCGGCGATGCTGTCGGCCACCGCCTCCAGCGGGAGCGGGTCCTGCGGCGCGCGGTTGCGGCCGCGCAGATCGCTGATCGCCACGTTCAAGGCGATGCGGTACATCTAGGTGGAAAAACGCCGGTCCGTGTCATAGACGGGAAACGCGCGCCATAGCTGCACGGTGATGTCTTGCGCCAGCTCGGCGCGGTCGTCCGGGTTCCAGCGATAGCTGGCCGCGACCTTCAGGACGATGCCGCGGTGCTGCTGCAACAAGGCGTTGAAGCGGGTGTGCAGGTCTGTTTCCAGGGACATGGCTCCGGCCGGGTGGGTGGATGACAAGGGTCGAGGAGATGATTCGCCGCAGCGGGCAAATCCTCACAAGCTGAACGGACTGTCACGGAAATTTCGACAGCAGGGGGCCTGAGGGCGCACACTATGCGGCTTTGCGCCTGCCGGCTCCGTGCGGCGCCTCCGGAGTTACCCAATGACCCAAGAATCTCCCGCGCCGCTGCTGTTTGCAGACCTCGGCCTCTCAGACGCTGTGATGAAGGCGGTTGCTGCCGTCGGCTACGAGTCGCCGTCGCCGATCCAGGCCGCCACCATTCCCGCGCTGCTGGCCGGCCGCGACGTGCTCGGCCAGGCGCAGACCGGCACCGGCAAGACCGCCGCGTTCGCGCTGCCGGTGCTGTCCAATGCCGACCTCAACCAGCTCAAACCGCAGGCGCTGGTGCTGGCCCCGACCCGCGAGCTGGCCATCCAGGTCGCCGAGGCGTTCCAGAAATATGCCGAAGCCATTCCCGGCTTCCGCGTGCTGCCGGTCTACGGCGGCCAGCCCTACGCGCAGCAGCTGAGCGCGCTCAAGCGCGGCGTGCATGTGGTGGTCGGCACCCCCGGCCGCGTGATCGATCACCTGGACCGCGGCACGCTGGACCTGTCCCAGCTCAAGACGCTGGTGCTGGACGAAGCCGACGAAATGCTGCGCATGGGCTTCATCGACGACGTTGAAGCGGTGCTGAAGAAGTTGCCGGAGAAGCGCCAGGTGGCGCTGTTCTCGGCGACCATGCCGCCGGCGATCCGACGCATCGCGCAGACCTATCTGAAGGACCCGGCCGAAGTCACCATCGCGGCCAAGACCACCACCTCGGCCAATATCCGCCAGCGCTACTGGTGGGTGAGCGGCCTGCACAAGCTGGACGCGCTGACCCGCATCCTGGAGGTCGAGCCGTTCGACGGCATGATCATCTTCGCGCGCACCAAGGCCGCCACCGAAGAGCTGGCGCAGAAGCTGCAGGCACGCGGCATGGCCGCGGCGGCCATCAACGGCGACATGCAGCAGGCCGCCCGCGAGAAGACCATTGCCCAGCTCAAGGACGGCAAGCTCGACATCCTGGTCGCCACCGACGTGGCCGCGCGCGGCCTGGACGTGGAGCGCGTCAGCCATGTGCTGAACTACGACATCCCGTACGACACCGAAAGCTACGTGCACCGCATCGGCCGTACCGGCCGTGCCGGCCGCAACGGCGACGCGATCCTGTTCGTCACCCCCCGCGAGAAGGGCATGCTGCGTTCGATCGAGCGCGCCACCCGCCAGCCGATCGAAGAAATGCAGCTGCCGAGCGTGGATGCGGTCAACGACACCCGCGTGGCACGTTTCATGACCCGCATCACCGAGACCCTGGCCGGCGGCCAGATCGAGATGTATCGCGATCTGCTGCAGCGCTACGAGAGCGAGAACAACGTACCGGCGATCGATATCGCTGCAGCATTGGCCAAGTTGCTGCAGGGCGATGCACCGTTCCTGCTGACCCCGCCGGTGCGCGGTGCACGCGAGGAATTTGCACCGCGCGATCGCGGCGACCGCAACGATCGCGGCGAGCGTCCGCGCTTCGAGCCGAAGTTCGAGCGTGGCCCGCGTGCCGATGGCGAGCGCGCGGCACGCCCGCCGCGTGCGGAACGTCCGGCATTCGCCAGTGATGGCGCCGGTGCCGAGCGCCCGCGTCGCGACCCGGTTGCCCCGCGTGGCGAGCCGGAATTCGGCATGGAGAGCTACCGCATCGAAGTGGGCCACACCCACGGCGTGAAGCCGGCCAATATCGTCGGCGCGATCGCCAACGAAGCCGGCCTGGAAAGCCGTTACATCGGCCGTATCGACATCCAGGACGACTATTCGATCCTGGACCTGCCGGCCGACATGCCGCGCGAGCTGCTGACGCACCTGAAGAAAGTGTGGGTGTCCGGCCAGCAGCTCAACATGCGCAAGCTGGAAGACGGCGAGGCGGCTGCAGCGCCGTCCAGGCCGCGCTTCCCGCGCGGCGGCAAGCCGTCCGGCCGCCCGAATGGCCCGAACCGTCCGATGGACCGTGCCGGCGCGCCGCATCGCAAGGGCCCGCCCAAGCCCCGCGGCGAGTAAGCGCCGCTGAGGACCCGGCAGCGTTCGGCGGTCCTGCCGTCGCTGCGGGGCGCCGTGGTCGTTATGTTGGTTGATGCATATCGGACTGCAGGCGTCACGCGCTGACGTCTCGGGGATTGCCGGCAGCGTCCTGCCGGCCAGGCGAAGTGCCTGCGTCGACCGTGGTCAAGCAGGCGCTGCCATACAGACTGCGCCATTGCGGCCGCTACTGCCTTCAGGCGCCCACTGGGCGCCTGAATCGCATGGGGCGGCGGCAGGGTTCGAGGGTGACAATGGCGCAGATGGCGGGCGGTACCGGCGGTAGGCAGACCATGCATCTGATGCGCGGCTGGCTGACGCTTCCCTTGGCCTTGTTGATCGGCATGGCCATCAGCATGGCGGTGCTCTCTGCGCTGATGATCGAGATCCAGTCCGGAGCGACGGCCTGGATCGTCGGCCAGAGCCACTGGTCCAATGCCCAGCAGGAGTCGGTGTACTGGCTGGAGCGCTACCTGGGGAGCGGCGATCCGGCCGACCTGCAGGCCGCCTGCCGCGCGCTGGAAGTGCCGCTCGGCGACCGCGCGGCCCGCGAGGCGGTCGAGCAACCGGTGATCGACTGGAGCGCGGTCCATGCCGGGCTGGCGGCCGGCCGCAATGCCCCTGAGGACATGCCGCAAATGGTGCGGCTGTATCGCTACGGCCATGTCTTTCCGTATCTGGGCGACGCCATCGCGATGTGGAAACACACCGATGCCGACCTGTTGCAGCTGAGCGCGCTGGCCGACCGGGCCGCCTCGGTGCAGGCCGCCAGCCGCCCGGATCCGCGCGCGCTGCAGGCCCTGCGCGATGAGCTGCATCTGCTCGATGGCCGCATGCGCAGCGATACGGCGCAGTTCCAGGCGCTGCTGATCCGCTGCGCGCGGCTGCTGCACGACATGATGGTGATCTGCAGCCTGGCGACCTTGCTGCTGGTGCTGACCACCTGCGTGCTGGCGATGCGCCGCATCGGCGATTACCTGCTCTCGCACGAAGGCCGCTTTCGCACCGCGTTCCAACAGGCGGCGCTGGGCATGGTCAAGTTCGACCTGCGTGGCCGCGTGCTCGATGCCAATGCCTCGATGGCCAACATCCTGCGCTACCGGCCCGAAGAGCTGCAGGCCTGCACGCTGGCCGAGGTGATGCATCCGGACGACATCGCGCTGGACAGCCGCGGCATGGTCGACTGGCCGACCCTGCTGCAGTCCGGCGAGCGACGCTTCCTGCGCGCCGATGGCGGGGTGATGTGGGGGCGCTGGAGTGCCTCGCTGGTGGAACCCGGCCCGGAAGAGCCGACCCTGGTGCTGGCGGTGATCGAGGATGTCTCGCACGCGCACGAGCTGGCCGACGAAGTCGCCTTCCATGCGCGCCACGATGCCCTGACCGGCCTGATCAACCGCCGCGAGATCGAACGCCGGCTGCTGCGCCTGATCGAGCCGCCGCAATCGCCGCAGCTCCGCCATGCGCTGTGCTTCGTCGACCTGGATCACTTCAAGCTGGTCAACGACACCTTCGGGCATGCGGTGGGCGACAAGTTCCTGTGCCACTTCGCCGATGTGATCACCATGCAGCTGCGCCCCGGCGACTGGCTGGGGCGACTGGGTGGCGACGAGTTCGCGATCCTGCTGGCCAATACCGACCTGGCGCAGGCGCAAACCGTGCTCGAGCGCATGCACGCGGTGCTGGGTCAGCCATGGAGCCACCAGGGCGGGCGGCCGCTGACGCCCGGTTGCAGCTTCGGCGTGGTGGAAATCCGCCAGGGCGCCAGCGACGTCAATGCCTTGATGACCGCCGCCGACCTGGCCTGTTACGCAGCCAAGGAAGAGGGGCGCAACCGGATTCGCTGTTTCGGCGAAAACGATCTGGCGCTGGCGCGGCGCCGCCACGATGGCGGCTGGATCAGCGCGGTGCAGCAGGCCATCGCCGAGGACCGCCTGCTGCTGTATGCGCAGAAGATCCAGGTGTTGCGCGATCCGGGACGCCTGCAGTACGAAGTGCTGGTGCGCATGCGCGCGGGTGACGGGCGGGTGCTGAGTCCGGGCGAATTCCTGCCTGCGGTGGAACGCTACGGCCTGGGGCGCATGGTCGACGTGCATGTGCTGGAAACGCTGTGCGCGCAGCTGGCGGCCAATCCGCTGCACCTGGCTAATCTGGATCTGTGCCACGTCAACCTGTCTGCGCAGTCGATCGCGCAAGCGGATTTTCTCGATTTCGTGTGCGCCCTGTTCGAGCGCTATCCGAGCCTGGTGCCCAAGCTGTGCATGGAGATCACCGAGACCGCCGTCATTGGCGATCTGGAGCACGCGCGGCGCTTCGTGCAGAGCGTGCGCGCGCGCGGCTGCCATGTGGCGCTGGACGATTTCGGCAGCGGCCTGGCCTCGTTCGGCTATCTCAAGCAGTTCACCGTGGATGTCCTCAAGATCGATTGCGGCTTCGTACGCAACTACGCACACGACGCGGTGGACCGTGCGGCGGTGCATTCGATCGCGCAGGTGGGCCTGGCGCTGGGCATCGAAGTGGTGGCCGAGGGCGTGGAGTCGGAGGCGGACATTCCTGGCCTGCACGAGGCCGGAGTGGGCCAGGTGCAGGGTTTCAGTCTGCATCGTCCATGCCCGCTCGACGAGTTGCTGCACGCCGGGCAGCCGCTGCTGGCGCTGTCCTGATCGTAAGTGGGTGCACGCGGGGCGCTGCAAATCGCCGATAATCGGCCGATGACGACCCGACTCAACAAATACATCGCCGAAACCGGCTTCTGCTCCCGCCGCGAGGCCGATCGCCTGATCGGCGAACGCCGGGTCACCGTCAATGGCGTGGCCGCCGGCACCGGCGCGGTGGTGGGCGAGGACGACACCGTGCTGGTGGACGGCCAGCCACTGCGCACGCGCGCTGCCAGCAAGCCCGGTGGGCGCAAGCATGTCTACATCGCGCTCAACAAGCCGGTGGGCATCACCTGCACCACCGAAAGTTCGGTCAAGGGCAACATCGTCGAATTCGTCGGCCACGAGCAGCGCATCTTTCCGGTCGGCCGGCTCGACAAGGAGTCCGAGGGGCTGATCCTGATGACCAGCAACGGCAACATCGTCAACGAGATCCTGCGCGCGGAAAATCGCCACCAGAAGGAATATCTGGTGGCGGTCAACAAGCCGGTCACCGACGAATTCCTGCGTGGCATGGCGCGCGGCGTGCGCATCCACAACGAGACCACGTTGCCGTGCCGCACCGCGCGCATCGCCAAGTTCGGCTTCCGCATCGTGCTGGAGCAGGGCTTGAACCGGCAGATCCGCCTGATGTCTGCCGAATTTGGCTACCGCGTGACCCAGCTGCGCCGTGTGCGCATCGACAACATCAAGCTGGCCGCGCTCAAGCCCGGGCAGTGGCGCAACCTCAGTGATGCGGAATTGCGCGGATTGCTGCCGCAACGCACCGATTGGTGATGGGGCCCGGCGCGATGGGCCGCACATAGCGGCACGGTGCGCCGGCTGCGCATGTGCAGCCGATGGCCGCGCATGACCGGCTCGGTCATACTTGCGCCGCTGACAGCCAGCTGGGGGAGCAGGCAGCGTGATCAAACCGACATTGCCGGACAACGAAGCCGAACGACTGGCCGCGCTGCGTCAGTACGAGGTGCTGGATTCGCCGCCCGAGCGTGCCTTCGACGACCTCACCATGATCGCGTCCACGTTGTGCCAGACGCAGATGGCGGCGGTGGTGCTGGTGGACGAGCAGCGGCAATGGTTCAAGTCCGCGCATGGCGCGCCGCGCAGCGAAGCATCGCGCGACATCTCGTTCTGCGCGCATGCGATCCTGCGCCCGGACGAAGTGATGATGGTCGACGACACCTTGCTCGACCCGCGCTTCCACGACAATCCGGTGGTGACCGGCAGCTCTGCGGTGCGCTTCTACGCCGGCGCGCCGTTGGTGACCAGCGAGGGCATGGCGCTGGGCTCGCTCTGCGTCTTCGACCAGACCCCGGCGCATCTGCGCGAAGAGCAGCGTGCTGCCCTGCAGGCATTGTCGCGGCAGGCCGCGCATCTGCTGGAGCTGCGTCTGGCCGGCAAGCGCCTGCGCCAGCAACTGCACGAGCGCGAATGGTACGAGCAGCAACTGGCCGGCTATTACGCGCAGATGGACGCGCTGAATGCCGATCTGGTCGAGCAGACCCGCACCGATCCGCTGACCGGCTTGCCCAATCGACGCGCGTTTTCAGTGGCCTTGGCCGCAGCCATGGAACAGACGCGTGCGGCAGGCCAGCCGTTGTCGGTGGCGTTGCTGGACGTGGACCACTTCAAGACCGTCAACGACGTGCATGGGCACGACTAGGGCGATGTGGTGCTGCGCGAACTGTCGGCGTTGCTGCGCGCGCATGTGGCCGGTGCCGGCACCATTGCGCGTTATGGCGGCGAGGAGTTCGTGCTGCTGCTGCCCAACGTGGATCTGCTGCAGGCGCGCGTGCAGTGCGAATACCTGCGCCAGAGCGTGGCGGTGATGACGATCGCGCTGCCGGTGACGGTGAGTATCGGCGTGGCCACGCTGCATCCGCAGGAAAGCGTGGAAGCGGTGATCAAGCGCGCCGACCAGGCCCTGTATGCGGCCAAGCGTGGCGGGCGCGACCAGGTGGTGGCGTTGGGGTAGGGGGCGTGCGCACGCGGGTGCGTCATCGATAAGGCCGGTCGCGGCCTGGGCCGCTGCGACGGTGGCGTTTGTTGGTTGCGCCGTGCAGTCAGTCGACGATGTTCTTCGCCTCGGCAGTGCCGAGCAGCTCCGGGTGCACGATCTTGCGCCGGCGTTCCAGCACCGGATGCAGGAACACCGCGCCGAGAATGATCGCCACGCCGAGATAGAACTGCAGGGTCAGCTCGCGTTGCTCGCCGAGCAGTGCGATCGCCAGCACGATAGCGTAGACCGGTTCCAGGTTGGTCACCAACTGCACCGAGTAGGCGCTGAGATGGCGCAGCGCCACCAGTGCCAGCGCAAACGGCAGCAGCGTGCAGGCCAGCGACAGCACCAGCAGCAGGACGCCGTCGTGCAGGCTGGGGATGATCATCAGGTCGCCATGCAGCGATGGCAGCAACAACGGCATGGCCGGCGCCAGCACGGTCAGGGTCAGCGTGCCGGCGCCGAGCTCCAGTGCGGTGACGGTGAGCGGGTCGGCATGCGCCACCATGCGCTTGTTGAGCGAACCGAACAGGCCGACGAATACCGCCGAAATCGCGCCGACCACCACGCCGGCGCGCATGCCATCCGGTACCCCGCCGACCACCAGCGCCACGCCGGGCAACACCGCCAGGCCGAACAGCAATTCGCGCGGGCGGAAGGGGCGCTGCGTCACCCATGGCTCGATCACGGCGGTGAACACCGGCGCCAGCGCGATGCAGGTCGCCGCCACCGAGGCATTGGCCAGCTTGATCGCACCGTAGAAGGTCAGCCAGTGCAGGGCCACCAAGGCGCCGATGCCGCAATAGCCCAGCACCACGCGGCCGGACAGACCGCGCAGTCCGCGCCACACCCGCGGCAACAGCGCCAGCGCCACCACCACGATCAACATGCGCCACCACACCAACGGCAACGCGGGCAGCGTGATCAGCTTGCCCAGGATCGCGGTGATGCCCCAGAGCAGGACGCAGAAATGGATTTGCAGTTGCGCCTTGCGCAGGTCGGTCGTGGGCATGCGCCATTGTCGCCGAAGACGCGACGCAACGCCCCTGTCAGCGCGCCCCCAACGCCTGCAGCAACGCCATCGCCGCCGCCGGATTGCGCTCCTTGGCGGCACTGATGAAAAACACGAACACCTCGCGCGGCGTGGCTGCGGCGTGCGTCGATGCGTCGATATGCGGCAGGTCCGCCACATCGTCGCCGCGCCGCCAGGCCTGGATGCGCTCGGCCCAGCGCGCCAGTGCCGGCGCCGGGTAGCCGGCATGCAGGCGCGCCTGGCTGCGCATCAGCCGCGCATAGACAAAGTCGGTGGACAGATCGGCAAAGGACGGATGCTCGTCCGAATCGGTGAACACCGTGGCCACCCCATGCCGGCGCACCAATGCCAGCAGCGCGGCATCCACCGCGTCGTGGTCGCGGATTTCCAGCACATGGCGCAGCACGCGCTTGCCGGCACGTTTGGGCAGCAACGACAGGAAGGCGTCCAGGTCGTCGGCCTGCAGCCGATGCCCTTGTTCGAACTGCCACACCAGCGGCCCCAGCGTGTCGCCGAGCTCGACAATGCCGCCGATGAAGTCGTCCACCTGCGCCTGGGTGCCGGCCAGTCTGCGCGACTGGGTGATGCGGCGCGGTGCCTTGGCCGAGAAGACGAACCCGGGCGGCACCTGGTCGCGCCACTTCGCGTAGGTGGCCGGTTTCTGCGTTCCGTAATACGTGCCGTTGATCTCGATGGCGGTGACGTGGCGGCTTGCGTATTCCAGCTCGCGGCGCTGCACCAGCCCTTGCGGATAGAACATCCCCTCCCGCCATGGCGCATACACCCAGCCGCCGATACCGACGTGGATGCCATCGAGCGCGGGCGGGGTGGCGGCGAACAGATCGGTCATGACAGATTCCACGTTGGCGTGAGCGCGCGCCTGGCATGTTCGCAGACGCGCAGATGTGGCAAGCCGCACAGATGATAGCCCCGCCGGCTCCGCGGCGACGCCGCGGCTGCCAAAACGCTTGCGCACTGCCAGGCAGGCGCGGCCGTTGGCGCGCGGCGGCATGCAGACGTTGTGCACTCGATGCAGGCACCGCCCGGCCAGCCGGCGGGGCGATCGGCGGCTTACGCGGACGCGGCCATGCCGCTACCATCGCAGATCGCCACTTTCGGACCGCAGCGATGACCTGGACCACGCCCGATCTGTGTGACCGCTTTCCCGAGGTGAGCATCGCCGAACCGCTGTTCCGCTCCTATGGCGGACGTGCGGCATTCTCCGGGCCGATCGTCACCGTGCGCTGTTTCGAGGACAACTCGCGGGTGCGCGAGCTGGCCTCCACGCCTGGCGACGGCCGTGTGCTGGTGGTGGACGGGCAGGGCTCGTTGAAGCACGCGCTGCTGGGCGACCAGATCGCGATGCAGGCGGTCGCCAACGGCTGGGCCGGCGTGTTGATCCACGGCTGCGTGCGCGATGTGGAGATCCTGGCCACGCTGCCGCTGGGCGTGCTGGCGCTGGGCGCCTGCCCGCGCCGCACCGAGCGGCGCGATCTGGGTGATGTGGATGTGCCGGTGAATTTTGCCGGCGTGGTCTTCGTGCCCGGCCACTGGCTGTATGCCGATGGCAACGGCGTGTTGGTGGCACCGCTGCCGCTGTCGCTGGACAGTGCCGGCGGATCGACCTGAGCGAATGAGAGGACGTGGGACAGTGACCGTGAACCGATGGCTGAGTGGAGGCGTGCTGATGCTGGCAAGCTTGGTGACGACGACGCAGGCGGCCGAGCTTCCCGCCGGCATGCAGCAGTTCGACGCGCAGATGGAACGCGTGCGCAAGCAGTTCGATGTGCCCGGCATTGCGGTGGCCATCGTCAAGGATGGGCAGGTGGTGCTGGAGCGCGGCTACGGCGTGCGCGAGATCGGCAAGCCTGCGCCGGTGCAGGCCGACACGCTGTTTGCGATCGCCTCCAACACCAAGGCCTTCACTGCCGCATCGCTGTCGATCCTGGCTGACGAGGGCAAGCTCTCGCTCGACGACAAGGTCATCGACCACCTGCCGTGGTTCCGCATGTCCGACCCGTACGTCAGCGGCGAGATGCGTCTGCGCGATCTGCTCGCGCACCGCAGCGGCCTGAGCCTGGGC
This sequence comes from Xanthomonas arboricola pv. juglandis, assembly GCF_001013475.1. GTDB lineage: Bacteria > Pseudomonadota > Gammaproteobacteria > Xanthomonadales > Xanthomonadaceae > Xanthomonas > Xanthomonas arboricola. The sequence continues at coordinate 877,515 of NZ_JZEF01000003.1, forward strand.
GCAGGCGATCTGTTGTTCTGGCCGACCACCAGCTACAGCACCGACGAAGTGGTGCAGCGCCTGTCCAAGGTGCCGCTGAAGGGCGGTTTCCGCGATCGCTACGCCTACGACAATATCCTGTACGCGGTGGCGCAGAAGGTGATCGAGCAGGTCTCCGGGCAGACCTATGCGGCGTTTCTGCAGCAACGCATCTTCGCCCCGGTGGGCATGCGCGGTACGCGCTTCAATGCCGACCATCTGCAGCCGGGCGACAACGCGGCCGTGGGCCATGCCAAGTACGACTTCACCGAGTTGCGCACGGTCGCGCCGCTGACCTGGTCCAACAACTCCGGTGCCGGCGGCATCTATTCCAGCGCGCACGACATGGCGTTGTGGATGAAGGTGCAATTGGCCGGCGGCATCCTGCCCGATGGCACGCCGCTGTTCAGTGCCAAACGGCAGCAGGAGATGTGGTCGATGATCACGCCGATCGCGATTGCCGACCCGGCCGTGCCGGAGCTGGCGGCGGCACGCCCCAATTTTGCCGGCTACGGTGAGGGCTGGAGCCTGAGCGACTACCGCGGCCATCGGCTGGTGTGGCACACCGGCGGCTGGCCGGGCATGGTGTCGCGGCTGACGCTGGTGCCCGAGCAACGGTTGGGCGTAGTGGTGCTGACCAATCAGGAGATCGGTGCGGCCTTCAATGCGGTGACCCTGCAGGTGCTGGATGCGTTCCTGCAGGTGCCGGCCACCGATTGGACCGCCGCCTATGCCAAGGCGGTGGCCAAGGCCGACGGCGATGCGGACACCAGCTGGAAGAAGCATCAGGACGCACGCGCAGCGCGCTCCACGCCGTCGTTGCCGTTGCGCAGCTATGCGGCGACCTATCGCGACCCGTGGTACGGCGACGTGGTGATCCGTCAGGACGGCAAGCGCCTTCGTCTGCAGTTTTCCAAGACCGCGCAGCTCGTTGGCACGCTGGAGCATTGGCAGCACGACAGCTTCATCGTGCGCTGGGACGATCGCAGCCTGAATGCCGATGCCTTCGTCAATTTCGCGCTGACCCCGGATGGTGCGGTGCGCGAGATGCGGATGGAGGCGATCTCGCCGCTGACCGATTTCAGCTTCGATTTCCAGGACCTGGTGTTGACGCCGGTGGCAGCGGAGCACGCGGGGCACAAGTGACACATCACTCGTCCTGCAAGCAGGTCACGGTCACTGCACGGAGCGTGTAGTGGCCGGCGGCCGGTGCAGTATCGGTGTGGCGTCCACGCTATCCCCAACCGGTTGCAGGGCTTTCGGGTGCCATCTGCGCCGCAATGCGCGCTGCAGGAGGCATCGATCACGGCGCGTGCCGGCAGCCGGGCTCGGTGCGCATGCGTCACGCGGTCGGGCCTGCCGGTGCAGGCGTGCCGACGCCCGCCGGCGCGTTGGCGCCAGTGCACGATGGCTATCGCCGGCCGGCATGGCTCGTTATGATCCGCGCACTTCTCAGGGATGTTGCCCAACGCATGACCACTCCGCAGATGTCGGTGTATTTCTTCTTGCAGGCTGCGGTGATCCTGCTGATCTGTCGTCTGGTGGGATTGCTGGCCAAGCGGGTGGGGCAGCCGCAGGTGGTGGGCGAGATGATTGCCGGCGTGGCGTTGGGTCCGTCGCTGTTCGGCATGGTGCTGCCGGATGTGCAGGCGGCGCTGTTTCCCAAGCAGACGCTGGACGTGCTGTATGTGCTGGCCCAGTTCGGCGTGGGCCTGTACATGTTCCTGGTCGGTACCGACTTCCGCAGCGATCATTTCCGCGCACGCTATCGCAGTGCGATGAGCGTGTCGCTGGCCGGGATCGCAGTGCCGTTCGCATTGGCCTTTGCGATGTGTCCGTGGCTGATCAACGTGGAGGGCTTGTTCTCGGAAAAAGCCAAGTTGATGGAGGCCTCGCTGTTCCTGGGCGCGGCCATCGCCATTACCGCCTTCCCGATGCTGGCGCGCATCATCCACGAGCGCGGGCTGACCAATAGCCCGTTGGGCACGCTGGCACTCACTGCAGGTGCGTTCGACGATGCGGCGGCGTGGTGCATTCTTGCCGTGGTGCTGGCCAGCTTCGGCGGCAGCTGGGGCAGCGCCTATCTGGCCATCGGCGGCGGCGTTGCGTATGCGGCGTTCATGATCTTTGTCGGCCGGCATCTGCTGCGTCGTCTCGAGCGTTACGTGGTGCAGGACCAACCGCTGGGCAATGGCGTGTTGGCGATCATCCTGATGCTGTTCTGCCTCAGCGCCTGGGCGATGGATGCGATCGGCATCCATGCAGTCTTCGGCGGCTTCCTGCTCGGCGTCTGCCTGCCCAGGGGCGCGTTGACCGAAAAATTGCGCGAGATGATGCAGCCGTTCGTGGTGGTGTTCCTGCTGCCGATGTTCTTCACCTATTCCGGCTTGAAGACGCAGCTGAGCGTATTGCTGCAGCCGCAGATCATGCTGGCCGGCGTGGCGATTCTGGCCGCATCGTTCATCGGCAAGGGACTGGCCTGCTGGGCCGCCGCACGCATCACCGGCGAGAACAACCGCGATGCGATGGCGATCGGCTCGCTGATGAATGCACGCGGTTTGATGGAACTGATCATCATCAACATCGGGTTGCAGGCCGGTGTGATCGAACAAGGTCTGTTCTCGGTGCTGGTGCTGATGGCGATCCTCTCCACGCTGATGGCCACGCCGCTGTTCAACTGGATCATGCGTCGCCATGCCGACGTGACCGCTGCGGTGCCGAGCCTGCAGCAGCGTTGAGGCCGCTGGCTCGTTTTGTCGCTGATATGCGGACTACCATCGCGTCACGATTAGGTAGCGATGGGGCTGCACGATTATTTTGATGCTCGCCACGCCACGCTGCGAGATGCCGAAGGCGCGTTTCCCACCCACGCGCGCTCGCATGCGTCATTGGCCTTGGCAACGCGCAACTCGGCGGCGTCGGGTGCGCAGCGATGCAGCCAGTGGCGCATCGCTGCATACTTGCAGCGCAAACAGGTAGCCAAGACCCGATGAGCAAAGCCAAGAAGAAAGTTGCACAACAGGTGGTGCCCGCGCCTGCGCCGGTGTATCAGCTGCATGTTTCGCTGGTGGATAGCGCGCCGTTGATCTGGCGCCGCGTGCTGGTGGCCGGAGCGCTGCGCCTGGCCACGCTGCATCGCGTGTTGCAACCGGTGATGGGCTGGAGCGGCGCGCATCCGTACGAATTCGACCTGGGCGGCGGCCGCTACGGCGAGTCCGGGCTGGATGTGCCGGAGCGGCCACGGCTCAAGCATGCTGCCCGGGTCAGCATCGAAAGCGCGGTGGGCGAGCTGGAGCGGTTCGACTATTTCTACGGTGCCGGCGCGGGTTGGCAGCACCGCGTCCAGGTCGAGGCGATCCTGCCGCCGGACGCGAGCCTGCGCGCGGCCCGTTGCGTGGACGGCGCCAATGCCTGCCCGCCGGAGAGCAGCGAAGGAATCGACAGCTACCAGGCCTTGCTGCGGATCATCGCCGACCCGGAGCATGCGCAACATGTGCAGGAGCTGGCCACCCTGGGCGGGCGCTTCGATCCGGGCTATTTCGATCTGGTCGAAGTCAACCGCCTGCTCGCACGTGTCCGCGAGTAAGCGCGACCGATGCCGCATGACCTGCAGTGACGCCCAGGCCATGCATGGCTTGGGTAAGCGAAATCGATCCGGTTGCCTGTCGCGCGCATCGCAGCCTGCCGTGCAGGTGATGCTGCAGCAGCCCGACGCCAGCGCCACTGCAGCTTGACGCGCGATCAGCTAGCCTGATCTCCCGGTTTTTCCCGAAAGTGTCTGCGATGTTCCGCTGGTTCGAATCCCTGATCGATGTCTTCCCGCCAATCGAGCGGGAAATGCCGCCGCGCAGCGTCTGGCGGTTCTATCTGCATTATCTGCGGCCGTTATGGCCGATCCTGCTGGCCACGCTGATCGCCGGGCTGCTGCTGGCCCTGGTGGAAGTGGCGATGTTCGACTTCCTCGGGCGCATCGTCGACATGCTGGCCGAGCGACCGGGAGCGGACTTCTTCCGCCGTCATGCCGGTGAATTGCTCTGGATGGCGGCGATCACGCTGGTGGCGCGCCCGCTGTTCACCGGGCTGCACAATCTGCTGGTCAACCAGGCGATCGTGCCGGGCCTGAGCAACCGCTCGCGCTGGCTGATGCACAACTACGTGGTACGACAGAGCCTGGGCTTCTTCAACAACGATTTCGCCGGCCGGATCGCCAACCGGGTGATGCAGACCGGGACCTCGCTGCGCGAATCGGCAGTGCAGATGGTCGATGCGCTCTGGTACATCGTGGTCTATACCGGCAGCGCGCTGTGGCTGTTTGCGCAGGCCGACCCCTGGCTGATGCTGCCGCTGCTGATCTGGCTGGTGGTGTATGTCGCGCTGATGGCGTTCTTCGTGCCGCGCATGAAGGCGCGCGCATGGATCGCATCGGATGCACGCTCCAAGGCCACCGGGCGCATCGTCGACGGCTACACCAATATCTCCACGCTCAAGCTGTTCGCCCATGCCGGCCGCGAACAGGCCTATGTGCGCGATGCGATCGACGAGCTGGCGGTGAAGCATCGTGGGCAGACGCGCGTGACCACCACAATGGATACCGCCATCGCAGTGGCCAATGGCTTCCTGATCGTGGGCACCTGCGGGCTGGCGTTGTGGCTGTGGAGCCGCGGGCAGATCAGCGTGGGCGCGATCACGCTGGCCACCGGCCTGGTGATCCGCATCCACAACATGTCCGGCTGGATCATGTGGACGGTCAACGGCATCTTCGAAGACATCGGCAGCGTGCAGGACGGCATGCAGACCATCTCGCAGCCGGTGCTGGTGCAGGACGCGCCCGACGCCGTGCCGCTGCAGGTGACACACGGCCAGGTGCAGTTCGAGCACATCCATTTCCATTACGGCAAGCGCGGCGGGGTGATCGCCGGGCTGGACCTGCAGGTGCGTGCCGGCGAGAAGATCGGCCTGGTCGGGCCGTCGGGCGCGGGCAAGTCGACCCTGGTCAACGTGCTGCTGCGGCTGTACGACCTGGAGCAGGGGCGCATCCTCATCGACGGGCAGGACATCGCCCAGGTTACCCAGGAAAGCCTGCGCGGGCAGATCGGCCTGGTCACCCAGGACACCTCGCTCCTGCATCGTTCGATCCGCGACAACCTGCTGTATGGCAAGCCGCAGGCCAGCGACGCGCAGATGCTGGAAGCGGTACGCAAGGCGCGCGCGGAAGGCTTCATCGACACGCTGGTCGATGGCGAAGGCCGGCGCGGATTCGATGCCTATGTGGGCGAACGCGGGGTCAAGCTGTCGGGCGGTCAACGGCAGCGCATCGCCATTGCGCGCGTGCTGCTGAAGGATGCGCCGATCCTGATCCTGGACGAGGCCACCTCGGCGCTGGACTCGGAAGTGGAAGCGGCGATCCAGGACAGCCTGGACGCGTTGATGGGCAACAAGACGGTGATTGCGATTGCGCACCGCCTTTCCACCATCGCGCGCATGGACCGGCTGGTGGTGATGGATGCCGGACGCATCGTCGAGACCGGCACGCATGCGCAACTGATCGCGCAGGGCGGGCTGTATGCACGCCTGTGGGCGCGGCAGACCGGCGGGTTTGTTGCGGCGGATGGGTGAGAGGCTTTCGCGGGTTGCGCACACGTGCAACCACCGCAGCAACACGCCCCTCTCCTGCCGGGGCGCCAAGGCACGGCTTGCGCGCCACTGGCGCGCGTGCCTTGGAGCGCCCGCGCCGCAAGCGCGGGCCGGGGCGCGGAGCGGGGGTTGGGGTGAGGGTCCGGGGCAAAGCCACTCGCTAGCTGGGCCACGCCAGGCTTCGCCCGCACCCTCATCCGCCCCTGCGGGGCACCTTCTCCCGAGGGGAGAAGGGTCACTTGTTCTCCCCTCGGGAGAAGGATCAATCACTCGATCGGCTGGTCCAGCATCAACTCGCGCGCAAAGCGCACCGGCGGGGCGCCGTAGGACAGCATCTGGTCGTGGTACGCCTTCAGGTTGAAGTCCTTGCCCAGCTTGTCCTGCGCCGCCTTGCGCGTGTCCAGATGTTCCTGCACGCCGACGAAGTAGGTCGGCAGCTGCGCGGACGACAGCTGCGCACGCACCCACTTGCCCGCCGCTTCGCTTTCCTGCTGGAAGGTGTCGTGGGTCATCAGGTGCATCGCCTTGTCGCGTTCCCAGCCATCCACATGCACGCCCTGATCGAGGATGGCGTTGGCGATGGTGCGCAGGTAGAACTTGAGCTGCACCAGGTGGAACAGCGGGTCGTTATCCAGATAGCCCTGTTCCTGCATCATGCGTTCGGTGTATACCGCCCAGCCTTCGGCGAACATGCCCGAGCGCAGCACCGCGCGCAGCGTGGAGGGGAACTTGGCCGAATGCCAGCCTTCCAGGTAATGGCCCGGGGTGCCTTCGTGGATGCTGAGCAGGTGGATCATGCGGCTGTTGTATTCGCGCAGGAACGAATCGACCTGTTTGTCGTTCCAGTCGTCGGGAATCGGCGAGACCGCATAGAAGGTCTTGAGATTCTTGTCGAGCGGGCCGGGCGAATCGCAGTACGCCACCGCCACGCCGCGCTGGAATTCCGGCATCAGGATGATGTCCACCGGCGAATCAGGCAGCGTCATCAGATCCTTCTGGCGCACGAACTCGGTGGACTGCGCCAGTGCGGCCTTGGCGTCGTCGACCACCTTGTCGCGTGCCGGCTTGTCGGCATAGGCCAGTTCCAGCGCCGCCTCGATCGCGGCCTGCTGCTGGTCGTCGTTGGGCGTCTCGGGCAGTCTGGGTGCGCCGGGCTTGTCCTTGAGCACCGTGCGGGCAATGCCGTACATCTCGCTGCGGACGCGCTTGAGCTCGGACTCGGCGCGCTGCTTGATCTCGGCGCGCGACAGCGAGGACAGCAGCGCGAATTTCAGCTTCTGGTCGTAGATCTGCGCACCGACGCGGAAATCGCCCTTGGCATTGGGCACCAGCACGGTATCCAGCCAGGTCTGCTGCTCGGCCACGGCCTTGCGCAGATCGTCGATGGCGGCCTGCGCGCGGGCCGCCTCGATCGGGCCGAGCTGGCCGATGTTGGGCGCGATGAAGGTATCGACGATGCTGAGGATGCCCTTGTTCTGCTTTGCCACCGTTTCGGCATGGATCTTCGGCACGCGGGCCGGGTCCAGGTTGGCGCGCGCCTGCGCAAAGATGCCGGGAATCTTCTCCATGCGCTGCGTGGCGGAGCTCAGGCGCTCGGACAGCGGCGCGAAGTCGCGCGCCATCAGGCCATACAGCGCGCTGCCGGCCAGGCCGTTGTAGACCTGCGGGTCCCAGGCCCAGCTCTGCAGCACCTCGGTGTTCCAGATTTCCGATTGCAGCTGGTTGCGCAAAATGGCCGCATCGACCTGGTTCTCGCGCGACAGCTTGGCCACCTCGATGGCATCCAGCTCACTCAATAGCTTCTTGCCGGCCTCCAGGCTGCGCTGGCGCCCGGCGCTGCTCAGATCGTCGATCTGCGTATCGAAACGGTGATCGCCGGTCTGAGTAGCGGTGACCGGCGACAGCTGCATCCAGGTGTCGAGCGCGCGCTTGGACAGCGCTGTAAAGCGCGCATCCGGCGTCTGCGCAGCCTGCGTCGCGGCATCGGGGCTGCCGGCGCGCGGCGATTCGGGCTGCTGCTGGCAGGCGCTCAGGCCGGCGAGCAGGGCGAGGACAAGCAGACGTTGACGCATGGTGGATTCCGATGGAAGCAATCCGCCAGCATAGGCATGTGCGCGCTTGTCCGCATCCGCCATTGGTTTAGAGTGGCCGCTTTCAAGGAGGATCACCATGCACGACGCCCACAGCTGTCATTGCGGACGCATCGCGTTCGACCCGGACACCGATGCACCGAACCCCGAGGCGTACGAGCGCACGTGTGCGTCATGCCGTCGCCGTGGCGGCCTGCTGCGGCCCGGCATGCGCGCGCCATTGCGCCTGCAGGTGGCGCCCGAGATGCCGGGAATCCATCGCTTCAACCGGCAGCATGCCAATCACCACCACTTCCCGCAGCGCGGCAGTGCGCGCTCCAGCACGGGCGCGCGGTGCAGGGCCGCCGAGGCCAGTGTGGCGGTCAAGCTGCGCGGTATATCCGCGCCGGGTCTGGCCGTGCAGAGCATGCACGCGGCCGATGGAGCCAGCCGATGAGGCGCCGGATGCAGTGGTACGCGGTCGGCTTGTTGCTGGGCTGGGCGCTGAGCGGATGTGCCAGGCCGCCGGGCGAGATGGCGGCAGACGGCGGCGCGCCGGCGCCGGCACCGGCACCGCCCGCCGCGCAAGGCAATGCGCTGGCGTATGAGCACGATGTACGCATCGAACTGCCGGCCGATCAGATCGATCAACGCATCGCCGCAGTACGCACCGCCTGCCAGTCGGCGCAGTTCGGCGACTGCGCGCTGCTGGCGGTGGAACAAACCGGTGGGCGCGACCCCAGCGGCAGCGTCAGCGTGCGGTTAGCTCCGGACGGCATCGAGCCGATGGTGCAACTGGCCGGCCAGCATGGCGATGTCGCCGCGCGCAGCACGCGTGCCGAGGATCTGGCGCAGCAGATCGCCGATACCGGGCTGGCGCAGGCGCGCCTGCAAAAGGAACATGCCCGCCTGCTCGAACTGCAGCAACGCCGCGACCTGGCCGTGACCGATCTGCTGGCCCTGTCCAAGCGGCTTGCCGAGATCGAGGCCGAAGCGCAGCAGACCCAGCAGGACGCCGCGCAGCAGCAACGGCGCGTGCGCACGCAGTTGCTGACGCTGAATTTCCGCGGCACCGGAGGCGAGCAGGGCAGGGGCGAGATTGCCGAGGCGGCAGCCGAATTCGGCCAGGTCTTCGCATCCAGCGTGGCCTTCGTGATCCGCGCAGTGGCGGCGCTGCTGCCGGTGCTGGTGCTGGGGTTGCTCGTCGGCTGGCTGCTGCTGCAGGCATGGCGCTGGCGTGCGCGGCGGCGCCGGATGTCGTGATCGACTGCATAGCTGGTCGGCGATGCCGTATTAGCTGCGCATGTTTTGGAAAGGGCGCTTACGTCAGGTAGTTACTCGACGCGTTGCGCGGTAGCGCGTCGATCCTGGTTGCGCTGCTTGCACGCGATCGCGGTATAGCGCGTGGTGTGCAACATCTCCAGACACCGACTGCGCGCAAGCGCAGCGCAGTCGGTACGGAGCCGGCTCAGCCTTCGTCGAATTCGTACTCGACAAACACGTCCAGCTGCAGGGCCAGTTCCTGCACGGCGTCGCGCACCTTTTGCGCAGTGGCATCGTTGCCGGCTTCCACTTCGAACTCGTGGCTGCCCGGACCTTCGTCGTCGGACAGGCCGGCCGAGCTGGAATCGTCGTCGTCCAGGTGCGGCATCAGGTCGTCGACTTCTTCCACGTGCTCGATGCCTTCGATGCTCTGCAGCAGGTTGGCGATGGCACGCGCGTCGTCGTCGGTGCCGGTGATACGCATGCGAAGGGTAGGCATGGGCGTGTCCTGGGGATTGGGGAGCTAAAGCCTAGGCACCGACAGGACAAAACGAGGTGATGGTGCGCGTTGGCTGCTCCATCGAGTAGGTAAGCCATCGAGCGCTTTTGCCGCTCGCGATAAGCCCCTTTCCTGTGGGGTGACTAAGGCAACGCTTGCGCGCCACTGACGCGCGCGTCTTCAAATCTCCCGGAGTAACCAAAAAGCCCCTCTCCCGCAGGAGAGGGCTGAGGGTACGAGGCGAAGCCACACTTGCACTCAAACTGCGCCAAGGCTTCGCTCATACCCTCATCCGCCGCATCGGGGGCACTTCTCCCGGAGGAAGAAGGAGCAGCCGCTCCAGGCTTCGCTGCTATCTCTTCGGCCACCTTCTCTCCGTGAAGGGGCGATGTCCCGGAGGCAGAAACGCAGAGGTAATGCTCGCGCAGGGGGGCAAGGACGATTGCTGCGCAACCTCATTCCGTTGCCGACGTTTTGCGCGATCGTCGATGCGTGCGCGGCGTACTCGACGTCTCGCTTGCCGGCAACGCCACCAGCTCCGCCGGCAGTGCCGGCATCGGGGTGCGCTCGTCCAGCGCCTCACGCTTGAGCCAATCGATAAACGCCATTGCCGCAGGGCCGGGGACGCGGTGGCTGGGGTGCACGATGTAGTAGGCGTAGCGTGCCTTGAGGGTGGGGCCGGGCAGGCGTACCAGCTCGTAACGCTGCAGGTACGGTTGAGCGATGTGCTTGCGCGCCAGGACCGCGCCCAGGCCATAGACGGCAGCGCGCATTGCGTCGGTGCTGTCGTTGAAGGTGTGCATCGGCGGCAGCGTGGTGCCGCGCACCTGGGCGGCACGGAACCAGTCGCGCCAGCCCTGCGGCGACATGTCGGTGAGCAGTGGCAACTGCGCGATCTGCGCCGGCGTGCGTAGCGCAGCGACCTCTGGCAGTGACGGCGAGGCCACCGGAAACAGCTCGTCGTCCATCAGATGATGCGAGGTCAACCCGGGCCAGGCGCCCTGGCCATAGCGGATGCCGAGATCCGGGCCGCCTTCTTCGAAGCGCGAAAACGCCGCGTCCGATTGCAGATCCATGCGGATATGCGGATGCGCGCGACAGAAGCGCGGCAGCCGCGGCAACAGCCAGCAGTACGACAGCGAGCGCAAGGTGGTCACGCGCAGCGGGATGGCATCTTCGCGCGGGTGCAGGTTGCCGGCCACAGAGGCGATCTCGGCCAATGCAGCGGTGGCGGCGTCGGCCAGCTGGCGGCCCTCGGCGGTGAGCTTGACCCCGCGCGGCAGGCGCTGGAACAGGGTCACGCCAAGCAGCGCTTCGAGCTTGCGCACATGGTGGCTGACCGCGCTGGCGGTCAGATGCAGTTCTTCGGCGGCATGCGCGAAGTTCTGGTGGCGCGCGGCGGCGGCGAACACGCCCAGCGCGGGCAGCAGGGTGGGGCGCAGGTTCATCGAGGCATGAGTGAGATTTGTGGCTCGCCTCGATACTACGCGCTTGTCGCGCCTGCGGTTGCAACCGATGCTGCAGTACCCCATCGCGATGATCGTGCCATGTCCGTCTGCCTGCCTGATGTTGTCTCTTGCGGTTTCAGCACATCACGGCAGCGTGCGCAGGTGCGGCCATGAGCGCGCAACCGGCGACGCAACCAGCGGTTGCGGCGCGCGAATGGCGCACCCCGCTGGAGTTGGGGTTTCTCGGCATCGTCTGGGGTTGCTCGTTCCTGTTCATGCGCGTGGCCGCACCCAGGTTCGGCACAGTGGCGCTGGTGGAAATCCGCCTGGCGCTCGGTGCATTGGTGCTGTTGCCGTTCCTGTGGCTGGCGCGCGAACGCTTCCCGCTGCGTCGCTGGCCGATGCTGGCGGCGATCGGCGTGCTCAACTCCGCGTTGCCGTTCCTGCTGTTCGCCTGGGGCGCGCAACATGCGCCGGCCGCGATCGGCGCGATCTGCAATGCGATGACGGTGCTGTTCACCGCATTGATCGCCTTCCTGTTCTTCGGCGAGAAGATCGGCACGCGTCGCGCGCTGGCCTTGCTGACCGGTTTCATCGGCGTGCTGGTGCTGGCCACCGGCAAGTCGGCCGGGTTGAGCGTGGGGCCGGCGGCACTGGCGGGCGCCACCGCGTCGCTGCTGTACGGCATCGGCTACAACCTGGTGAAGCGCCATATGGGCGATTTGCCGCCGGCCGCATCGGCAGCGTCCACGCTGGGTTGCAGCGCGCTGCTGCTGGCACCGCTGGCCTGGTTGCAGTGGCCGACCACGCCGGTGCCGGCAGTGGCCTGGGCCTGCGCCACCGCGCTGGGCGTGGTGTGCACCGGATTGGCGTTCCTGATGTATTACCGCCTGATCCAGCGCATCGGCCCCGCGCGCGCCTCCACGGTGACCTATCTGGTGCCGGTGTTCGGCGCACTGCTGGCATGGTCGCTGCTGGGCGAGCCGCTGACCTGGACCATGCTGGTGGCCGCGGTGCTGATCCTGGGCAGCGTCGCCTTCAGCCAGCGCGCCCGCTAAGCCAGCGCGCCCGCTTTTACGAATCCCCAATCCCCAATCCCGAACTAGCCAGCCGGCGGCGTCCGCACCGGCAACGGCACATTGCACAGATCGATATGCCCGGCCGGGCGCTTGTAGAAATCGTCCTTGCGATTGCGGCGCGCTTCGGCCACATCGCGGAAGGTCTGGCTGTCGGTGCGCAGCAACTGCAGTGGCGTGCGTTCGGGCATGGGCACCTCGCTGGCCAGGCGAATGGCGCGGATCGGCGAGCGCTGCGTGGGGTCTTCGTAGAAACCCATCGGGTCCGGGCCGCGCGGGATCACGCTGAGCAACTCCATGCCCTTGACCACGCGGCCGACCACGGTGATGTTGCGGTCCAGCTGGCGCGGCGATTGCCCGGTGACCACATACAGCTCGGCGCCGATGCTGCTGTCTTCGTCATTGTTGCGGCCGGCGCCCAGGGTGCCGTAGCAATGCGCCAGCCAGGTCTTGCCGCTGGCGCTGTCGCGCCCGACCGGGAAGCCGTCGACAAAGCCCACCTGCGCTGCCCAGCCATCGCTGTCGGGCAGGCGCTGGAAATCCAGGCCCTGCGACGGGCGTTCGAATTCCGCCGGCAGGTGCGTCTTCGCAGAGCCCAGCGACTTGGCCTTGGCCGGCGTCTCGCCATCCGGGTCGCCGAACTGCACCACAAAGTTGTCCTGCGAACGGTAGATGCTGAGCCCGTCCCAGAAGCGCTCGTGCGCCAGCGTGCGGATGTTGCCCACGTGCGCTGGCGCAAACTGCGGCGCCAGCTCGATGAGCACCCGTCCGCCATCCAGCTCCAGGTACAGCGTGCGCTCGGGGTCGAGCACGCGCCACGCGCTGGCCGGCGAGGCATCCAGAATCTGCTGCGGGCTGCGATAGGCGGCGTTGGCGGCAGCGGGTAACACCAGGGCAAGCAGGCAGGCGGAAGCAACAGTGCGCAGAAGCATGAAGGCAGCCAGCGGGAGGGGTCCCCGATTCTTGCCGACCACGCGCCTGGACGCAAAGCGCCTGGACACAACGTGCACGTACGCACAGCAGGACGCCGGCGCAATGCGCCGGCGTCGTGCTGTCACGCGCATGCCTGCTTCAGCTGTGCGCTTACGGGTTGTTGCGCACGTGCGGGCTGGTGTGGTGAACGTTGGCGCCATGGTCGTTGCGGAACAGCGGAACCAGCTGCCACAACGCAGAGATGCCGACCAGCGTGTAGACCACACGCGACAGCAGCGCGTCCGGTCCGCCGAACAGTGCGGCGACAAGATCGAACTGGAATAGGCCGACCAGCCCCCAGTTCAATCCGCCGACGATAAGAAGCACCAGAGTGATGACGTTGATCGTTTTCATGAACGCATTCCATGTGGGTTGGGAGGCCCCAGACTCCGCATGCCCCAGCGAGCAGGCCGTGAGCGTTGCCCACTGGCGGCCTGCGTTGCACACATGTCGCTCACATTCGTCGGCCACGCGTGCGGTGTCTGCGCGCTTGGGCAGCGGTCGCCAGCCGCACGATGGCCGAGGATCGATGCCTTTGGCAGAGCGGCGACGATCCGACGCTCATAGGGGCGATGTCGCATCGTTCACCGCCGAGGCGAACGATGCAGCGGCGTGCATCTTCGACCTGATGCTGCCCTGGTCCGGCATTGAGTCCGCTTCGGCATCCGCCCGCCAGCGCGGCCGCCGAGGACGCCGTACACCCATCGTCAATCGACATCGACAGCGGATAAGGTCGCGTCCGGCGCGGCGGCTGGCTTCGCATGCATGGCCGGCGCGGCGATGGGGATCGCCAAGTTCCTGTTCTGGGCGGGCATCATCATCGCCATCGTGCTGTTCGTGCTGGGCATGACATCGCGCCCATCGACTGCGTGGCTGGGTGAAGCCCATCGCCGAGCGGCCTTCGCACATAGCGGTGAAGTGTACCTGCGCTGCGATGAACAATCGGGCGACTCAAAACCCTCGGCATCTTTCGAACAAAGCCCGCATCGGGGTCACGCTGTCTGCATGCTGGCAGTGCGTGGGGTTCAGGCTTGCTGACCCATACCTTCGTCCCGCGCCCGGGGCACGTCATGCGGCATGTTGCAGGCAGGCACGGCCCTGCAACATGCCGGATGATCACCTCACACCAAGTCCTTGGAGTGTTTGCCGGCCATGCGCGCGAACTTGTGGAGTTCCACCCCCAAGTTCCGAGCACTCTTGGACCGCGTTATCTCGTCGTTCGTCTGCCCCAGCCTCGATCGGTTCGGGCTACTCGGGGCCGAAACATGTTCCCGGCTCGGTCCTGCCGCCTTGGATGTCGATGGCGAACCCTGTGGCTGGCTGGAAGAGGCGCTTGCCTCCTGCGCAGGCAACGCTCTTGCCGCTGCTAGCAGCGCTTCAACGTCATTGCCCTCCAACAAGGCGTTGACTGCCTTGCTGGCCTTGGTCGCACGGCGCTGGGAGAGCGTTTCATGCATCGCGCCCATGACGCCGCGGCTTACCTGCTTGCCCAGCCCGATGTCGGTGCTTCCCTCGCGACGGTTGTTCTTGATGGTGATGGCGGTGTGCTGGTTCAGGGCGCCAACGGTGGCCATGCCCCCGGATATCGCCGACACCGCCAGGCTTTGCGCGACCGGAACATTGCGGGTCCCGCCCTGGGGGGCCGAAACGAGTTTGCTGATCACCGAGGATGCGGCGCTGCCCAGGAAGACCAGATGGAACATCTGGCCGATGCGCTGTGCGGTTTGCGCGGTGAACTCGAGATAGTTGTATTTCTTGGCGATATCGTTGAACAGCTGCTGCGACAGCACGGATTTTTCGGCACCGATAAGCAGCTTGGATGCGGTGCCGTTCGGGTCGATTTCGTCGAGCCTGCCCTCACGCAAAGCCTCAAGGTCGTTGCGCAGCAAGCGCAGGTCCTGCATTGCCTTGCTGGCGTCGCCGGCTTCGATGTCGCGGTCGTCTGCCGTGATTGCGCCATGCTGCGTATCCTCTGCTGTCACCGCATCCGCCAGCAGCTTCTCCAGCTCGGCGACCCCGGCGGTGACGCGCTTGACCAGGGCTTGTGTGGGCGACTGGATCAGGCTGCGTAGTTTGTCGGCCTTGATGTCTTCTGCGCTGACCGCCGTGCCGCTGGCCAGCTTCTGCTTGCCTGCGGTGGTCAGTACGTCGGCGTACAACAGGTTGAGCTTGTTGTTGGCTTCCTGCTTGGCCTGCTCGTCGAAACCGGCGGCCACATGTTGCGCAGCCGTCATCAACATCGCGCCAACGGTCTGCGCCGTCGGCGACAGCGCACGCATCGCGCCTGTCTTGCTGAGCAGCCCCAGCGTGCTGCCGACCGGCGAACGCAAGATGCGTGGAATGGCCTGCCAGCGGTTGCCCTGCCACTGGCGATCGTGCGCGCCCTGGGTCATGACGAAATCATGCTGGGCCTGGTGCAGCTCCTTCTCTGCTGTTAGCAAGACCTCGGCTGCCGCCGCGCGTTCTGCGTGTGGGGAATTTGGGTCACGCTGAATCTCGCGAAACCTGTCGCAGGCGTTGGCGAACGTTTCGATCTTTTCCTCGAGGGCGCTTGCCAGTTCGGGGAGCCAGTGCTTGTCATTGATCTGCTTCTTGTCCGGCACGATGACGTGAGCGCCGCGTTCGCGAATCGACTCGCATAGGCTGACAACCGCCGATTGTTGGCCGGCATTCACAGGTGCGGCGACCAGCATGGTCGCCAGGCCGAACCCAGCGCCGGCCCAAGGTTGGCGTGTCGCATAGTTGATCCACGGCGAGACGATGTACTGCATGGTATTGGTGAGGAAGCTGCCGCTCGGGTTGGGCATGCCGGAGAGCAGCGCGGTGCGGCGCAGGGTGGCCACGTCGTTTTCGTTCAGCCCCTGCGCTTTGTACCAATCGCTTACATCTTGTTCGCTGATGCGGCTGACCAGGTCCGCATGCGTGGCCGCGCGTGCCTGCGCACCCGTGGTGCCGGGCGATTTCATCGGCCTGAGCCTGCTGATCAGATCGGCCGCCAAGTCCGGTGCGATTGCGCGTGCATTGTCCGAGGCCAACCGCTGACGAAGCCGTGCCAGCGTCGCCCTGGTTGCAGTCGATGAGGTGACCGGCTGCGGAGCGAGGGCCTGTGCGTCTTGCTCGGGCCTGGCTAGCAGCGCCCCTAACGTGGTTCCGCTACTGCGCCTGACGGGCGCGCGCCCAAGTGGGCTGAGTGCGGGATCAGGCGCGGAGTGCGGGGTGACCGTCGCAGAGGTGGAGGCAATGGCGAGCTCTGTTTCCTGAATCTCAGGCGAGTGCGTCCTCGCACTGCGGCTGGCAGGATCGACGGATGCGGATGACTTCATCGGGATATCTCCTGACCTGGATACGGCAGATAGATTGCTTGCGTACCAGACGATTGGTGCGCATCGCATGGGATTGCATCGCAGATGCCGTAGAACCTTCCACCCTTGGCGAGGTTCCTGGTGTAATCCTGAGCCTGCCGGTATTGATGGAGGCGAGGTGGTGAATGCACTGCGCGAGAATTGAACTACCAGAGCCCTATGCCGCCTGTCTGCACAGCAGATTTTATATCGCCGTACGCGAACCAAATGAGGTTCCGAAACGGCGCTTGGTCCGCATCAATGTGGCGTACGTGACAGAAAGCGGTCTTTTTGAAGGCGCTGGAGTTCGGCCGTTGGCCGGTCTCTGTCTCGTCAGCAGTCTCCCGGATGCGCGTCCATGGCGAGCAGGTCGACGTGGGTGCAGGCCAACACAGGTGCTGCGCTTCAGGACTTCCGCAACGGACCGCACCACGCGATGGTCATTCGAGACGGGTATGACCTGAGGTGCCGAAACCCGTGTGGCCACTACAGCCTTCATAGCTGACTTGAGTAAACAGGCAAGCGTGCGTATTTAGCGAGTTACGTCAGGCTTGCGCTTCGTGCGTTGCGCCGGCGATTCGCGCTTTTTTTGCGGTGATTGGGCGCTGACAGTGACACTGCTCGGGTCAGGCGAATGATTCGCCGCCAAGACCGGGCCGTGGCGTCCGGAAGCGGGCGAATCCTCCCGCGCTGCATCTGAGTGCGCGGAGCGCCAGCATCGCGTTGGACGGCATCCAGGCGACCAGCAGGTGGCTTCTTCTTTGGCGACGCAGCGGTCTTGCGCAGCGCGTTGTGGCGCCGCTTGCGAACCCCTGAAGGCGCAATTGCATGCAGGTCTGAAGGATTGCCCGTTTGCAGAGCCGTCGGACGAGCAGCTCGCGATGCAGGCGGAAGACGTGCAATGGGCGGATGGCCGTTTGCAGGAGCGTATTGAAGCGTTCGGTGCAAACGCCGCCTAGGAAGTTGCCGCCGATATGAAGGCGGTCGGCAGTAAGGCGTCGCTGCCCATTGCGTATGAAAGTTTCAGATCGTTTTTCGTTGGCGCGGTGCGGACGCCGCGGTTCCTGCTGCGGCAACTGCAGCTGGTCGTGAGGGCGTGCAGGTTTCGCTCCGGCATCATCCGTTGCGTGAGCGGCGAGGCGAGCGAAGCATGCATCGCCGCATCAGCTGGCATGGCAGCGTCACTGCCGTCATCCTCAGCGGGCCGGCTTGCGTTTGACGTAGAGCTGCTTGCGGACCTGTGCGACCACTTCGCCGTCGCGGTTGTAGACCGTGTTCTCGAACCAGCGCAGATGTTTCTCGCCGTTTGCGGTGGCCTCGCGCAAGTGCGCCAGCACGCTGTCGTCGATGACGAAATCCGCCGTTACCGTGCCGCGCCCGGGCTTGACGAATTCGATGCTGCCGGCCTTGTCCCACACGTAGTAGTCGCGGCCCAGGTTGTGCATGGTCAGCAGCATCCAGAACGGGTCGGTCATCGCAAACAGGCTGCCGCCAAAATGGGTGCCGACATAGTTGCGATTCCATGGGCGCTGGCGCAGCTCCACCCGCGCAAAACGGTAGTCGGCCGAGAGCACGGTGACACGGATGCCGGCGAACAAGAACGGCGGCCACAGATTGATGCCTAACTTGAACAGCGATGCGCGCATGCGGGCCTGTTTCCTTGGCAAGGGAAGTGCGCAGCATAACATTCGCATGCGTATGGAGAGGGGGCGTCAACCATGCGCCTCGGTCTGGCGGCCGCTGGTCGTAGCAGCGTACCTGGCCGCGACGCAGCCTTGCGAGGGAAGCTCGGTTGGCGACCGGCACTCGTGCCTGGTCGCAGCCAGGTCCGCTCCTACGTGTCCATCTGGCGCCGCAGTGCCATCGGCTATCAGAACACCAGCGCCGACATCTTGCGACGATAGCGGCCGACCAGGTCTTCGTCCTCGATCACGCGGAAGGCATCGATCAGGCTACGGCGCGGCAGGTTGTCGTCGAAGCTGCGGTCCTGGCGCAGCATTTCCAGGAACTGCTCCAACGCCGCTTCGTCGTTGCCGTCGAGCAGGTGGCGCACGCCGAGCAGGTGACGGGCGCGCAGGTCGGCGCCGTTGGCATCCACGGCGGCCTGCAAGGCGCCGGCGTCCGGGGCGTCCTTGAGGACGTTGGCAAAGCTCAGCCGCGCCTTGGCGCGCACCGCGCGGTCGTCAGTGGCCAGATTGGCGGGCAGGGCATCGATCAACTGCTCGGCTTCGGTGGTGTCGCCGGTCTTGAGCAACGCCAGCGCCAGGTCCAGCTTGAGTTCGTCCTTGTCCGGTTCGGCGGCGACCGCTTCACGCAGCGCCGCGGCCTGCGCCTGCGGGTCGAGCGGCGCCAGCGGCACCTCTTCGGCCACCTGCGGCTCGGCCTGCAGCACGCCGTGCTGGGTCAGGAATTCGCGCACCTGGGCTTCCGGCATCGCGCCGGGGAAGCCGTCGACGATCTCGCCGCCCTTGACCAGGAACACCGTCGGCACCGAGCGGATCTGGAACGCCGCGGCGATCTGCTGTTCCTTATCCACGTCGACCTTGCCCAGCTCGAACGCACCGTTGTAGTCGCCGGCCAGCTTTTCCAGGATGGGCGTCAGCGACTTGCAGGGGCCGCACCAGGTGGCCCAGAAGTCCACCAGGACCGGTGTCGTCAACGATTTCTGCAGGACTTCGGTCTCGAAGGTGTCGGTGGTGGCATCGAATACATGCGGCTTGTCGGACATGGGCTTCCAGAAGTTAAGTACGGCGACAGTGGGAGGTAATGGTGGCAAACCCGGCTGACACAAGCCTAGCGGCAATGACACGCGCGCACGTGCCCAGGTCAGGCGCCTTCCGCATGGCCATGTGAGCGTCGGGGGTTCACGCCGCGCCCGACCGGCACGACAATGCCGCGTCCTGGCGGCGCTTCGCGCCCCGTGTTGGAGTAAGCCAATGGCAACCACCGAGCGCGCACGGCGCTACATGGGCCTGATCGCCGCAACAGTTTTCGTATTGGCGCTGGCCGGTTTCGGCGTCACGCTGCCGGGCTATCTGCAGGCCAGCCATCCGGTGGCGCTGTTGGGCGCGCAGGGCGTGCCGCATGCGCTGGGCTTCAATCTGGTCGCGTTCGTGCTGGTGGGCGCGCTGGGCATGGCCACCGGGGTGAGTCTGCTGGCGCGCATGCCGGCCAAGGCCAGCTGGAGTCTGCGCGTGGGCGGGCAGTTGATCGTGCTGGCCGGCCTGGCCTTTCTGGGCATGGGCATGCTGCCGCTGGACCCCACCGATCTGGATGGCCGCGCCAGCCAGGCCCATGCCACCGCCTGGTTGTTGTGGGCCGTGGCGTTCGTGCCGGGCATGTTGTTGATTGCCGCCGCGCTGCTCAACGATGCCGCAACCCGCACCCTGGCCTGGTTGAGCCTGGCGGCAGGATTGCTGGTGGCGGTGCTGGCGTTCGGGCCGCCCGGCCTGGTGCGCCAGGCCATTGCGCAACGGCTGGCGTTCCTGGCCTGGGTCGGCTGGCTGGCGGTGGCGGGCTGGATCTGGCCGCCGAAGCCGTTGGCGCCGCAGTAACGGTTTGGTCCACCTGCTGCACTGCGGTACCCTGTACCGCTTTGCACCGCCCGAGCATCCGCTCCCAATGTCCACCGTCGAACCGAACGCCTACGACCCGCAGCAGGTCGAAACCTCCGCCCAGCAGTTCTGGGATGCCACCCGCGCCTTCCAGGTCGACGAAACTTCGGACAAGCCGAAGTTCTATTGCCTGTCGATGCTGCCGTACCCGTCCGGTGCGCTGCACATGGGCCATGTGCGCAACTACACCATCTCCGATGTGGTCAGCCGCTACAAGCGCATGACCGGCCACAACGTGATGCAGCCGATGGGCTGGGACGCGTTCGGATTGCCGGCGGAAAACGCGGCGATCAAGAACAAGACTGCGCCGGCCAAGTGGACCTACGCCAACATCGACCACATGCGCGGCCAGCTCAAATCGCTGGGCTATGCGATCGACTGGTCGCGCGAGTTCGCCACCTGCACGCCCGAGTACTACGTGCACGAGCAGCGCATGTTCACCCGGCTGATGCGCAAGGGCCTGGCCTATCGCCGCAACGCGGTGGTGAACTGGGACCCGATCGATCAGACCGTGCTGGCCAACGAACAAGTCATCGACGGCCGCGGCTGGCGCTCCGGCGCGCTGGTGGAAAAACGCGAGATCCCGCAGTGGTTCCTGCGCATCACCGACTACGCGCAGGAACTGCTCGACGGCCTGGACCAGCTGGACGGCTGGCCGGATTCGGTCAAGACCATGCAGCGCAACTGGATCGGTCGCTCGGAAGGGCTGGAGATCCAGTTCGACGTGCGCGATACCGACGGCGCACCGCTGGACCCGTTGCGCGTGTTCACCACCCGCCCGGACACGCTGATGGGCGTGACCTTCGTGTCGATCGCCGCCGAGCATCCGTTGGCGTTGCATGCGGCCAAATCCAATCCGGAGCTGGCCGCGCTGCTGGAAACGCTCAAGCACGGCGGCGTTTCCGAAGCCGAGCTGGAAACCCAGGAAAAACGCGGCATGGCCACCGGCCTGACCGCGGTGCATCCGATCAGCGGCGAGCAGGTGCCGGTGTGGGTGGCCAACTTCGTGCTGATGGGCTACGGCACCGGCGCGGTGATGGCGGTGCCCGGCCACGACCAGCGCGATTTCGAGTTCGCCAACAAGTACAAGCTGCCGATCGTGCAGGTGGTCAAGCTGCGCGAGCCGCGCAACGACGACGAGCAGAGCTGGGACGCCAGCCAGTGGCGCGACTGGTACACCGACAAGAGCCGCCCGCTGGAGCTGATCAATTCGGCCGAGTTCGACGGGCTGGATTTCGGCGGCGCCTTCGAGGCACTGGCCGAGCGTTTCGAGCGCAAGGGCCAGGGCCAGCGCCGGGTCAATTACCGCCTGCGCGACTGGGGCGTGAGCCGCCAGCGCTATTGGGGCTGCCCGATCCCGGTGATCTATTGCGCCAAGTGCGGCGCGGTGCCGGTGCCAGAAGACCAGTTGCCGGTGGTGCTGCCGGAGAACGTGGAATTTGCCGGCACCGGTTCGCCGATCAAGACCGACCCGACCTGGCGCCAGACCACCTGCCCGGACTGCGGCGGCCCGGCCGAGCGCGAGACCGACACCTTCGACACCTTCATGGAGTCGAGCTGGTACGTGGCGCGCTACACCAGCCCCAACGCACGCGACATGGTCGACCGCCGCGCCAACTACTGGATGCCGGCCGACCTGTACGTGGGCGGCATCGAGCACGCGATCCTGCACCTGATGTACTTCCGCTTCTATCACAAGCTCATGCGCGACGCGCGGCTGGTGGACAGCGACGAGCCGGTGACCAACCTGCTCACCCAGGGCATGGTCATCGCCGACACCTTCTATCGCGATGCCGATAACGGCGGCAAGGACTGGATCAATCCGGCCGACGTGGAGATCCAGCGCGACGAGCGCGGCCGCGTCACCGGCGCGGTGCTGATCGCCGACGGCCAGCCGGTGCACATCGGCGGCACCGAGAAGATGTCCAAGTCCAAGAACAACGGCGTGGACCCGCAGTCGATGGTGGCCAAGTACGGCGCCGACACGGTGCGGCTGTTCTCGATGTTCGCCGCCCCGCCGGAGCAGTCGCTGGAGTGGAACGAGGCCGGCGTCGATGGCATGGCGCGCTTCATGCGCCGGCTGTGGGTGCAGGTGCACAAGCATGTGGGCGAGGGCGCCGCCGCTGCACTGGATGCCGCCGCGCTGAGCGCCGAGCAGAAGGCGATCCGCCGCAAGACCCACGAAACCATCGGCAAGGTCAGCGACGACTATGGCCGCCGCCACAGCTTCAACACCGCGATCGCCGCAGTGATGGAACTGTCCAACGCACTGGCCAAGTTCGACGATGCCAGCGCGCAGGGCCGTGCGGTGCGCCAGGAAGCCCTGGAAGCGATGGTGCTGCTGCTCAACCCGATCACCCCGCACGCCAGCCACACCCTGTGGCAGGTGCTGGGCCACGGCGAGACGCTGCTGGAAGATGTCGCGTTTCCGCAGGTCGATGCCGCTGCGCTGGTGCGCGACGCGCTGACCCTGGCGGTGCAGGTCAACGGCAAGTTGCGCGGCACCATCGAGGTGGCCGCCGATGTCGGACGCGAGCAGATCGAAGCGCTGGCCCAGGCCGAGCCGAACGCAGCCAAGTTCCTGGAAGGGCTGAGCGTGCGCAAGATCATCATCGTGCCCGGCAAGATCGTGAATATCGTGGCGGGCTGATCGTTGCCGAGCGGTCGGGTCGCCATTGCCGAACCGGGTCGTTCGCCGGGTCGTCTTGGCGACGCGCAAGTGAGATTGCTGCAGTGGCGTGTGGTCATTCATTTCACCGGCGCGTGGCGACGCGTTTGTCATTCCCGGGCGCCGCGTTTTTCGCGGCGCCCTCTCAAGCCCCGTTCACGCGGTGTCGGGCAGGCTAGCCGCCTGTTGCCGCCGCCGGGGCGCTCATCCAGACTGTGCCCATGATTCGATTTCCTACTGCCTTCGCTGCGTCCCTCGTGCTGGTCTCGAGCCTCACCGCCTGCGGCTTCCATCTGCGCAACTCGCTGGCGCTGCCGCCGGACACGCCCGCGGTGAAGGTGCAGTCCGCGGTGCAGTACAGCGAGCTGGCCAAGTTGCTGCGGCGTGGTCTCAAGGCCGCCGGCGCCACCCTGGCCGACGAAGATGCCAAGACCGGCTTTGCGCAGGTGCAGGTGTTGTCCGAGCGTTGGGGCGATCTGCCGATCGCCATCGACAGCCAGGGCCGCGCGCAGGAATACAGCCTGCGCTATGCGGCCATCTTCACCGTCACCACCGCCAACGGCTCGGTGCTGGTGCCGCAGCAGGTGATCGAGCTGTCGCGCGACTACGTGTCGCCACCGGTGGATGCCACCGGCACCGCGACCGAGCGCGAGATCCTCGCCAACGAACTGCGTAAGGACATGTCGGCATCGATCCTGCGTCGCATCGACAGCGTCGTGCGGGCGCGTGTGGAGCGCGGCGAGACGCTGGAAAGCACGCCAAGCGCGCCGCTGCAGCCGGCCACCACACCGCCGGTGCAGCCGTCCACGCCGGAATCGAGCGTGCCGGCTTCGCTGCCGCCCGCGTCTTCGTCGAATAACTGAGCAGCTGGTGATCATCCCGTCCGCGCATCTGCCGGGCAACCGCGCACGGTGTGCGGAATTGGCGTGCGCCAGGCGCATGTCGCGCTTGCTGCGCGACGAGCATGCCCCGACGATCGCTGCCGACGCTGTCTTGTGCGTGACGGTGCAGTGGCGTGTGCCTTCGTAGTGATGGAACTTAGGTAGTCATGGAACTTCGCCCAGAACAGCTCGCCGGTCAGTCCAATCAGCCGCTGCAGCCGGTCTACCTGATCGCCGGTCCGGAGACCTTGCGCGTGCTGGAGGCGGCCGATGCGGTACGCGCACGCGCGCGCGCCGAAGGCATCAGCGAGCGCGAGGTCTTTGACGCCGATGGCCGGGAGTTCGACTGGAACCAGCTGGATGCGACCTTCAACGCGCCCAGCCTGTTCAGTCCGCGCCGGCTGGTGGAAGTGCGCCTGCCCAGCGGCAAGCCGGGCAAGGACGGCGCCGAGGTCATCACCCGCTTTTGCGCCAACCCGCCGCCGGACGTGGTGCTGTTGATCACCGCCAACGACTGGAGCAAGGCGCACCAGGGCAAATGGGCCGATGCGGTCGGCCGCATCGGCACCATTTCGGTGGCCTGGGCGATCAAGCCGCACGAGCTGTCGGACTGGATCGAGCGCCGCCTGCGCAGCCACGGCCTGCGTGCCGACGCCGCGGCGGTGCAGCGCCTGAGCGAGCGGGTGGAAGGCAACCTGCTGGCCGCCGCGCAGGAAATCGACAAGCTGGTGCTGCTGGCCGATGGCAAGGTGCTGGACCTGGAGGCGATGGAGTCGCTGGTCGCCGATGCTGCGCGCTACGACGTGTTCCGCCTGGCCGAAACCACGTTCTCCGGGCAGCCGGCCGCAGCGATTCGCATGCTTGCCGGCTTGCGCGCCGAAGGCGAAGCGGTGGCCGCGCTGATGCCGATCCTGATCAAGGAACTGCTGCGCACCGCGTCCTTGGCCAAGGTGCAGGCCAATGGCGGCAACCTCGCTGCCGAAATGAAGGCGCAGGGCCTGTGGGAATCACGCCAGGCGCCGTTCAAGCGCGCGCTGCAACGGCACCCCGAACCACGCCGCTGGGAGCGCTTCGTCGCCGAAGCCTCGCGGGTTGATCGCATGGCCAAGGGCCGCGCCGATGGCGACCCCTGGGTCGGCCTGGAACGCCTGCTGGTGGCCATGGCCGAATCCCGCGCGGTGAGATTGCTGGCGTGAAAGCCGGCGATGCCGCCAACGGCGACGCGCGACCCGCCTCCCCAAGCAGCGCAACCCCCGACCAGGCCGCAGCTGCGGCCCCCACCTCTCTGCCCACCGACTCCCGCCCGGCAGCACCGGCTCCGCGCTCTTCCGATTCCCCAATCCCGATTCCCGAATCCCCGCTCCACCTGTACTACGGCGGCACCTTCGATCCGGTCCACCTGGGCCACCTCGCCATCGCCTGCGCCGCGCGCGACGAACTGGGCGCGCTGGTGCACCTGGTACCGGCCGCCGATCCGCCGCACCGTCCCGCACCCGGCGCCACCGCAGCGCAGCGCGCCCGCATGCTGGAGCTGGCGCTGGCCGACACCGCCGGGCTGGCGCTGGACACCCGCGAGCTGCAGCGCGCCAGCCGCGACCGTGCGCCGTCCTACACCGTCGACACCTTGCGCGCGCTGCGCGCCGAACTCGGCCCCACGACACCGATCGCCTGGCTGCTCGGTGCCGATGCCTTCATGGGGCTGAGCAGCTGGCATCAGTGGGAAGACTTGTTCGAACTGGCGCATTTCGTCATTGCCGCGCGTCCGGGCACGCCGCTGGACCTTGCCGATGCGCCGCAGCTCGCCGCGGCAGTGCAGGGCCGCTGGGCGGCCAGGGCGGGCGAGCTGGGCATCTCGCCGGCCGGCCGCCTGTGGTCGCTGCAGCAGCCGTTGCGCGGCGAATCGGCCAGCGCGGTGCGCTCGGGCATCGCCGGCGGCGGTGACTGGCAGGCGCTGGTGCCGGCGTCGGTGGCGGCATTTATCGCGCACGAAGGCCTCTATGGCTGCGCCCCGCCGACTAGCTGAACACGCAGCCGGCCGGACCGGCCTATAATTCACGCCAATTCCATCGAGTTGCCCGCTTTGACCACCCAAGCCCAAGTCATCAAGACCTCCATCCCGAATCCGCCGCCGTCCGTGCCGGCCCTGCTGGCCACCGTGCGCGAGGCCGTGGAGGAGCTGAAAGCCAAGGACGTGGTCGAGATCGATGTGCGCGGCAAGTCCAGCGTCTGCGATTACATGGTGGTCGCTTCGGGTACCTCGACCCGCCATGTGAAGTCGATCGCCGAAGAAGTGGTCAAGTTCGCCAAGCGGCTGGACGTGATGCCGCTGGGCGTGGAAGGCGAGCGCGAGGCCGAGTGGGTGCTGGTGGACCTGGGCGACGTGGTGGTGCATGTGATGCTGCCGCGCGTGCGCGAGTTCTACGCTCTGGAGCGTCTGTGGACGGTGGGCGACCAGCGTCCGGACGACGCGGAAGCCGATCCCGAAGAGTGAGTGAGCCGGGCATGCCACGCAATGCCCGACCCCCGACCGACGCGCCTGCCTCGCAGGCGCTGCAACAGCTGCGCAGCCAGGGCGCGCACGCCTCCGGCGCGCCGCTGTCGCCGGCACGCAAGCGCTTCGACCGATTGCTGCGCGACCTGGAACGGCATCGTGCCGACCTGCAGGCCTGGCAGCTTGCACTGTCGCAGTGGCGCGAGCGTTACCACGCCGAATTGCAGCCCTTGCTCGACCACCGCCGCGCGGCCGACATCGCCCTGGTCGAAGAGCTCGACCATGCGTATGCCACGGTCAAGCTGGGTAAGGCCGACCGCGCCTTCCTGTCCGAATTGCTGTGCGATATCGCCGCCCCGCTGATCGAGGCCGGCCATGAGTCACTGCGCCCAATCTACGACCGCCACAGCGCAGCCGGTTACGATCAGGAAGTCGCCGAATCCGATGCGCTGATGAAGCAGATCCTCGGCCAGGCCTACGGGCTGGATGCCGACGAGCTTGATGGCATCGATTCGCCCGAGCAGCTCTACGAGCGCGTCAGCGAGCGCCTGCAGCAGGAGCGTGCGCAGCAACAGCAACGCCACACACAACGGCGCAAGCGTGCCGAGCACAAGGCAGTGGTGGAGAATGCCGAGCCGCCTCCGTTGCGCGAGCTCTATCGCAAGCTGGCCGGCAATCTGCATCCGGACCGCGCCAAGGGCGCCGACGACCACGCCGCGCGCACCATCCTGATGCAGCGGCTCAACGCGGCCTACAAGGCCGGTGATCTGCTGGGTCTGCTCGAACTACAGGCCGAGATCGGGCTGATGGACGCGCAAGGCGTGGATGCGATGAGCGCCGCGCGCTTGCAGGACTACAACCGCGAGCTGGATCGGCAGTGCAGGCAGCTGCAGCAGCAGGTGCAGCAGCAGTCGGACGACTTTTGCGCCGAATACGGACTGGAGTTGCCGTCGCGCCCCAAGCCGGAGCGACTGGGCCGTTTGATGGCCCAACTCAAGCGCGAAGTCGAAGACGACCTGCTGGACGCGCGCCGTGGCCTGCGCGAGCTGGAAGACCCGCAATCGTTCAAGCGCTGGTTGAAGCGGCAGCGCGCCATGGCGGGCGCGCCCGACGCGCCCTGGTTCTGATCCCGGTCTTTATGGTGGTTGTCGGCTTGCACACCCGCCATCGCGCGCGCGCGGCGCGCAGCCTTGGCTGGACACACTGCCAGCCCTGCAATCGGGGCGCGTGCATGCGTGGCGTTGTGCCGGCGGCCGGAGCGACGCTGCCGAACGGAGGCCGGTCCGTTCGGCAGCGCTGGCCGTTGCCCTATGCCTAAGACAGCCAGCTCAGGGCCACAGGTTCACAACGGCCCGCGCTCCCACGGCCCGGTGATCGCCAGGGTGATGCCCGGGGTCTGGATGTTGACGAACAGGGTGCGCGCCAGCGGATCCCAGCAGGCGCCGCAGAACTCGGTATCGCGGTAGTCGCCCTCGGCAATGGTCTTGCCGGCATCGGCGATCTGCTGCGAGGTGAGCTGCACATTGTTCTTGGCCAGATAGAACGATTCGCCGCCGCGGGTCAGCCCGAGCAGCCGCGCGCCGGGGCCGTATTCGTCCGGGCTTTCGCCGCCGTCTTCGCACAGCACCACGCCGCCGCGCGCGCTGACGGTGACGTTGTCCGGGTTGTGCGCGGCCAGCTGATTGCCGCTGACGAACAGAGCGCTCAGGCGCTGGGTGAACAGGTCCAGCACCCATACCGCGCCGTTGCCGTAACCGCGCCGGCCCTGCGCATCCACGCCGGTGCTGGTGTCGACGATGAAGAGCTTGCCGTAGCTGTACCAGATGCCTTCGCCACGGCTCATGCGCAGCGCGCCGTTTGCCCAGGCCTGCGCGAACGGCCCGCTCAGGGTGTCGTTGGCGCCGATGTCGGCAAAGCCGGTCGGCGCGGCGATGCTGTCCAGATCCGGCTCTTCGATGTCCACCCATTCCAGCTGGAACTGCTGGCCGATGCTGGCGACGGTGAGATCGGCATTGCGCCGCCCGCGCACGCGGGCGGCCTGCAGCCGGCCGCCGTTTTCCAGCGAGCCATTGCGCCCACGGCGGTCGTTGGGAATGAAGCGGTACAGACCGGCCTTGTTGCGATCGTCCTCGGTGAGATAGACGATGCCGGTACGCGGATCGATCGCCACTGCCTCGTGGCTGAAGCGGCCCAGCCCGACCAGCGGCCGGCCGGTGGTGCGCTTGCTGTCCGGGTCCACTTCGAACACGTAGCCATGCTTGCGGCCGGTGCTGGATACCGCATTGGTCTTGATCTCCTCGCAGCTCAGCCAGGTGCCCCACGGGGTCGGGCCGCCGGCGCAGTTGACCAGGGTGCCGCCCAGGCTGGGCTCCAGACTGCCCCAGCCGCGGCGGCCGTAACTCAGCGTGGTGGTGCCGCCGCCGGCCAGTTGGGTGCCGCTGACGATGCCGGTGTCGTACATCGCCGGTGCGCGGAACGGGGTGGTCGCACCGCGTTCGTGGTTGCGGATCAGCACATATTCCAGGCCGCGCAACGGGTCGCTGCCCGGACGCCAGTCGGGCCGACGCAGGCCGACCACGGCCATGCCGTCATGGCGGTCGGGGCAGGGCTGGCCATCGTCCATGCGGTCGCCGCTCCAGCCGAACGAGCGGTAGCTGAAACTGCGCGGCAGCTGTAGCAGTGGCAGTCCGGTGCTCTGGTCGGCGACCGGTGCGAGCGGGCCATACCGGCTGGGCACCGGGGTAAGTTGCAGCGGCGGCGAGGGACTGTTGGCGGCCTGGGCCTGGCGCGACTGCAGCGCACTCAAACTGCCAAGCGCACCGGCGGCCATCACGGCAGCGCTGCCCTTGAGCACCTGGCGGCGGGCGGGATCGAAAATCGGCATCGAACGACTCCTGCGGGCTGGGTAGTGCGCCGACCCTAGAAGCCCGCTGTAACCGCACCATGACACCGGTGTGATCGACCCGGTTCCGATGCCCAGGCTGTGACGCGGATATCATGTCGTCATGAAATGCCGACTTATCGCTACCGGCGAGCGCGCACCGGCCTGGGTGGCGCAGGGCTTTGCCGAATATCAGAAACGTCTTTCGCACTGGATGCCGCTGGAGCTGGTCGAGATCGAACCCGGCCTGCGTGGCAAGGGCCGCGATGCACAACGCGCCATCGACGATGAAGGCCGCCGCGTGCTCGCCGCACTGCCCAAGAACGCCTACGTGGTTGCGCTGGATATCCCGGGCCGCCCGCTCAGTTCGGAACAGCTGGCCCAGCGCATGGAGCACTGGCGCGGGCAGGGCCGCGATCTGGCGTTCCTGATCGGCGGCCCCGAAGGGCACGCCGCCGAGGTGCTGAAAACCGCCAGCGAAAGCTGGTCGATCGGCCCGCTGACCCTGCCGCACATGTTGGTGCGCCTGATCGTCGCCGAGCAGCTGTACCGCGCTGCGGCGATGCTGGCCAATCATCCGTACCACCGCGCCTAAGCGGCATGCGCGAGGGCAGTATGCCGCGTCTCGCCGCTGCGCTTTCGAGATGGGTGTGCGGGTAAGTA
Source organism: Xanthomonas arboricola pv. juglandis (assembly GCF_001013475.1). Classification (GTDB taxonomy): domain Bacteria; phylum Pseudomonadota; class Gammaproteobacteria; order Xanthomonadales; family Xanthomonadaceae; genus Xanthomonas; species Xanthomonas arboricola. Next base: position 907,033 of record NZ_JZEF01000003.1, read on the forward strand.
GCCGGGCGTACCCTCAACCCGATCCGCGAGACCGCACGTCGTCGCGTGCACGCAAGCGCACTGCAACGATGCGCATGCAACGGCTGAAACCGTGGCCTCGCAGCAGCCGGCTGCGCAACGCCAGACCATGCGGCGACCGGGTATCCGGGTCGCCGCAGGTGATGACGCATCAGTTCAACGAAAAACTCACCGGCACCAGGCCGTAGGCCTGCACGGCCTGGCCGTTCTGCATCGCCGGCTGGAAGCGCCAGTTGCGCAGCACCTGGCTACGTGCGGCCAGATCGAGTGCGCGATGACCGCTGCTGGTCTGCACGCTCACCTCGGCCGGGCGCCCATCGGTGCCGACCAACACGCGCAGCAGCACCGTGCCTTGCTGCCCGGCACGCAGCGCTGCCGCCGGGTAACTCGGCGCCGGTGAGCTCAGATACTGCAGCTGGCCTGCCTCGATCGGACCGCTGGGCGCGGCAATCGCCGGCGCGCTGTCAGACGCCGCCTCCGAGACCGCAGGTAAGGCGAACGTTGCGTTGTCGACCACCGCGGGCTCACTGATCACCTGGGTCTGCACCTGCACCGGCACCGTGGTCGGCGATGTATGCGTTGCCTTCGGCTTGAACTTCACCTCGATCGGAAACACCGGTGGCGGCGGCGTCTCGATGGTGATGGGCATGACCCAGCGTTCTTTCGGTGCGGGCTGCTGCGGAATTGCCCGGTACGAGAGCGGTATCAACAACAACCCGCCGGCGAGTAGATGCAAGGCCACCGCCGTGCTCATCGCCAGGACGCGCGACGTGTCGATGCCAGTGGATCGGGAAGAAACCTGCGATTGCGTGCGAACCATCATCCACCTCCTCAACGGAACTGCGGAAAGGACCAGCGCGAGCCGGACGCACTACACCATCCGGTAGCGTAGGTTTACCGCGACCTCTGCGCGGGCACAAGCGATTTCGACGCGCTGGAGGTCGGCTGGTCGATTCGCCCCGGTCGCATCGATCCGCACACATTTGGCACGCCTGACTCGTGCCGGAAGCGGGGTAGGTGCCATCGCAAGGCGAGGCAACACAACTTTTGGCTTGCCCAATAAAAAACTGCCCTCGAGGAGGGCAGTCTGGAAAGCAAACCGAATGCGGTTGCGGTCAGGTCAACGACCCAGCTCGAACGTCACATCCAGGTTGATCGACAAGGTGCTCTCGCCCGGGGCGACCTGGGTGTCCATCTCGGCCTTGGCCGAGCGCATCGAGGCGGCCATCATCATCGGGCGCACGCCGCCGCCGCTGCGGCCTTCGGAGATGCTGACGATGCGGCGCACCTTCAGGCCCAGCGACTTGGCATAGGTGTCGGCGCGGGCCTGGGCCTTCTTCAGCGCGGCCACGCGGGCCTCGTCGTAGGCCGGTTCGGGCTGGTCGACCGAGAAGCTGGGGCCGTTGATGTCGTTGGCGCCCTGGGCGACCAGCGCGTCCAGCACCTTGCCCAGGCGCGAGATGTCGCGGACCTTGAGGCTGACCGTGTTGCTGGCCTGGTAGCCGTTGATCTTGGGCGCCTCGTTTTCCTTGTAGGTGTACTGCGGGCTGAGGTTGATGCCGGTGGTCTGCACGTCCTTGTCGGCGATGCCGGCGGCCTTGATCGCGGCCATGACCTTGCTCATCTGGTCGGCGTTCTGGCGCATGGCGGCGTTGCCGTCGGCGGCCTGGGTGACCACGCCGGCCGACAGCGTGGCGATGTCCGGTATGCGCTTGGCGTCCGCTTCGGCCGACACGTTGAGCAGGGTGCCGTCGTTGGGAATGGTGTAGCTCGGAGCGGTCTGGGCGTGGGCGGTCATGGCGGTTCCGGCAGCGATGGACAGGGCCAGCAACAACGGTTTGAGGGTGGTACGCATGAGATCTCCTTGTCTGTGGGGGAAGCGTGTTGCCGGTTCGATGAACATGTTGTGAGTCGAACGCGACCACTGCCGCCCGGATCGGCAAGCGGGCGGGGAGGAGCAACAGGTATGCTGGACGGATGCTCTATCTCGCCTCCCGGTCGCCGCGCCGGCAAGAACTGCTGCAACGCTTGGATGTGCCTTTCCAGACCCTGCAACTGGACGTGCCCGAACTGCGCGCGCCCGACGAATCGCCTGCGCAATACGTGCAGCGCGTTGCGCTGGACAAGGCGCGTGCCGGCCTGGCGCAGGTGCAGGCCAGCGACCCCGAAGCGATCGTGCTCGGCTCCGATACCGAGGTGGTGCTGGGCGAGCGGGTATTCGGCAAGCCGGCCGATGCGGACGATGCGATCGCCATGCTGAGCCTGCTGTCCGGGCGTACCCACCAGGTACTCACGGCCGTGGTTCTAGTCTGCGCGCAACGCGCCCCGGTGCAGACGCTGGTGGTGTCGGAGGTGACCTTCGCGTCACTCGATGCTGCGCAGATCGCCGCGTACGTGGCGTCCGGCGAGCCGATGGGCAAGGCCGGCGCGTATGCAATCCAAGGCCGCGCCGAACGTTTTATCAGCCATCTGTCCGGCAGCTATTCCGGCGTGATGGGATTGCCGCTGTTTCACACCTCGCAGTTGCTCACAGCCCTCGGAGCGCATTGATGTCGGAAGAGATCTTGGTCAACGTCACCCCGCGCGAAACCCGCGTCGCGGTGATCGAGAACGGCATGCTGCAGGAGCTGCATATCGAGCGCGGCTGGCGCCGGGGCGTGGTCGGCAATATCTACAAGGGCAAGGTGCAACGGGTGATGCCGGGCATGCAGGCGGCATTTGTCGAGCTGGGCCTGGAGCGCGCCGCGTTCCTGCACGCCAACGACGTGGTGCGCCCGGCGCCGGCGCCGGCCAGCGTGGTCGATACCGAAGAGACCCCGATCCCGCCGCCGCCGGCGGCCGCGGTGCCGATCGTGGAACTGCTGCGCGACGGGCAGGAGATCGTGGTGCAGGTGGTCAAGGACCCGATCGGCACCAAGGGCGCGCGGCTGACCACGCAGATCAGCATTCCTTCGCGCTACCTGGTGCTGCTGCCGCAATCCAAGATCGTCGGGGTGTCGGCGCGGATCGAGGACGAGGCCGAGCGGCTGCGCCTGAAGACCATCGTCAGCGAGGTCTCGGCCCAGCACGGCGGCTTCGGCTACATCATCCGCACCAACGCCGAAGGCCAGCCGGCCGAGGCGCTGGCCGAGGACATCGCCTACCTGTCGCGGGTCTGGAACGTGGTCGAGCGGCGCGGCCGCGAGGCGCCGCCGTGCAGCATCATCTACGAAGACCTGAGCCTGCCGTTGCGTGCGGTGCGCGATCTGATCCGCCGTGACGTGGAGAAGGTCAAGGTCGATTCCAACGAGACCTTCGTGCAGTTGCAGGCCTTCGTGGCCAAGTACATGCCGGTGCTGGCCGAGCGGCTGGAGCTGTATACCGGCGACCGGCCGATCTTCGACCTGTACGGGGTCGAGGACGAGATCGGGCGCGCGTTGAACAAGCAGGTGCCGCTCAAGTCCGGCGGCTACCTGGTGATCGACCAGACCGAGGCGATGACCACCATCGACGTCAACACCGGTTCGTTCGTCGGCCAGCGCAATCTCGAGGAGACCGTGTTCCGCACCAACCTGGAGGCCGCGCAGGCAGTGGCGCGGCAGCTGCGGCTGCGCAATCTGGGCGGCATCATCATCATCGACTTCATCGACATGGACGATGCCGAGCACCGCCGCCAGGTGCTGCGCACGCTGGAGAAAGCGCTGGCGCGCGATCATGCCAAGACCACCGTGTACGAATTCTCGCCGCTGGGCCTGGTCGAGATGACCCGCAAGCGCACCGTCGAAAGCCTGGAGCGGCAGCTGTCGGAAACCTGCGGCCAGTGCAGCGGGCGCGGCACCATCAAGACCGCCGAGACGGTGACCTACGAGATCTTCCGCGAGATCACCCGCGCGGTGCGCCAGTTCGATGCGGCGCGGCTGCTGGTGATCGCCTCGTCGAAGGTGGTCGCCCGCATCACCGACGAAGAATCGGCCGCGGTGGCCGAGCTCGAGGAATTCCTCGGCAAGAGCATCCGCTTCCAGTCCGACGACCAGTATCTGCAGGAGCAGTTCGATGTGGTGCTGCTGTGAGTCCGGGATTGGAGAGTCGGGAATCGGGAATCGGGGTGGAGCGAAAGGCGCTCTGCGGGGTGCCGGTGACCTCTTTAGAATGGCGGCGCGCGCGGATGGATGATCGTGTGCGCGGCGCGGTTTGTGCTCCTGCGATTCCCTATTCCCTATTCACCATTCCCCGCCGTTAATGCCCACCCCGCTGCGCCGCCGTCTCCGTCTGTTTCGCCGCTATGCGATCACTGCCACTGCGCTTGCGCTGGTGGCGATCGCGTTGCTGGTGGGTGCGGCCAGCCAGGCGTTGCCGTTGGCCGAGCAGCGGCCGCAGCAGATCGCCGCATGGCTGAGCGAGCGCGCCGGCCAGCCGATCGCGTTCGATCGCCTGCAGACCGAATGGACCCGGCGCGGCCCGTTGCTGCGGCTGGATGGCTTGCGGATCGGCCCGCATGGCGAGGTGCGTGTGGGCCAGGCCGAAATCCTGCTGGCGATGTACGCCGGCCTGTTGCCCGGCCACTCGCTGACCGAGGTGCGTCTGCGTGGCCTGGCGCTGACGCTGCAACGTAGCGACGATGGCGTGTGGTCGGTGCAGGGCCTGCCGGCCGGGCGGCGTTCGGACCCGTTGGAAGCGTTGCGCCGGCTCGGCGAGATCAAGGTGGCCGAGGCGCGCCTGCGCGTGGCCGCGCCGTCGATCGGCGTGGATACCACGCTGCCGCGCATCGACCTGCGCCTGCGCGTCAACGGCTCGACCGTGAAGGTCGGCAGCCGCGCCTGGATCGACCTGCAGCGCGCACCGTTGACCACGGTGATCGCGTTCGATCGCGACAGCGGCGACGGCAGCGCCTATGCGCAAGCCGACCCGGCCGATCTGGCCGCCTGGGCGGCGTTGCTGCAGTTCGGCGGCATGCGCGTGGATGGCGGCACCGGACGCCTGCAGGCCTGGGCGCAGCTGCGCGCGCGCCGGATCACCGCGGTCACCGTGGATGCCGATCTGCGGCAGCTGCGATTGTCCGGCGCGGCATTGCCCGAGCAGACCGCACGCCGCACGCTGGCGTGGGAGCGGCTGCAGGCGCGCGCGCGCTGGCAGACCATCGACGGCGGCTGGCGCATGGATGCGCCGCTGCTGCGCTTGGGCCAGGCGGCCAGGCTGCAGCGGCTGGACGGGCTGAGCATTGCCGGCGGGCGCCGTTATGCGGTGGTGGGCAAACACCTCGATGTCTCGGGCCTGATCGCGGCGGCCGCCTTGAGCGAGCAGCTGTCGCCTGGCCTGCGGCGCTGGCTGAGCCTGTCCCGTCCGCAGTTGCGCCTGGCCGATCTGCAGATCGCCGGCGAGCAGGGCGGAGCGGTGCGCGCGCAGGGCCGGATCGAGGAACTGGGCTTTCTGCCGGTGGGCAATGCGCCGGGCATCAGCGGCCTGCGCGGCCGGATCGATGGCGATGCGCAGGCAATCCAGCTCGACCCCGCAGCGGATGCCACGCTGCGCTTCGACTGGCCAACCGGATTCGGAGTTATGCACGAGCTGCAGCTGGCCGGCAGCATCGTGGGCTGGCGCGACGGTGCCGGCTGGCAGGTCGCCACGCCGGCGTTGCGCGTGCAGGCCAGGGACTATGGTGCCAGCGTGCGCGGCGGGCTGTGGTTCCAGAACGATGGCAGCCGCCCGCGCATCCAGCTGGCCACGCAACTGGACGATGTCGCCTTGCCGGTGGCGCGCAAGTTCTGGATCCGCTCCAAGATGAGCAAGGCGGCCATCGACTGGCTAGACACGGCAGTTGCCGGTGGCGTGATCACCGGCGGCACCGGCCTGGTCAGCGGCGATCTGGACGACTGGCCGTTCGACAACAACGACGGCCGGTTCGAGGCCTTTGGCCAGATCCGCGACGGCGTGATCCCGTTCAATCCGGACTGGCCGGCGATGGAGCAGGTGCAGGCCGATCTGCGCTTCATCGGTAACGGATTTTTCCTGCAGGGCAAGGGCGAGCTGGCCGGTGCGCCGATCGCGTCGCTGGAGGCGGGCATTTCCAGCTTCGCCACCTCCGAGCTCTACGTGCGCGCCTCCACCCGGGCTGACGCCGCGCAGCTGCTGGGCATGCTGCGCAAGAGCCCGCTGGAGCAGCGCTACGGGGATACTTTGCGCAACCTTACGGTGTCCGGCCCGGCAGCGGTGAGCTTCGACCTGCTGCGGCCCCTGCGCACCGGCGGTGTGGGCGGTCATCTGCAGGGCACGGTCGCGCTGCAGGGCGCCAGGCTGGGCGATGCGCGCTGGAACCTGGCCTTCGACCAGGTCAGCGGGCAGGCCGAGTACCGCGACAGCGGCTTTGCCGCCGAGCGCCTGAGCGTGCAGCACCAGGGCCGCAGCGGCGAGTTGTCGTTGCGTGCCGGCGGCTTCGTGCAGGACCCCAAGCAGGCCTTCGAGGCGCGCTTTGGCGCCACCCTGGATGCGAAAGAGCTGTTCGACCGCGCGCCGCAGATGGAATGGTTGCGCCCCTACGTGCATGGCAGCGCACCATGGCAGGTGGGCGTGGACGTGCCGCTGACCTTGCCGGGGCAGGCCGACGCGCAGGCGTTGCTGACGCTGCGCTCGCAGCTGGTCGGCACCACCCTGGATTTGCCCGCACCCTTGGACAAGGCGGCCACGCAGCCTTTGGACACGCAGGTCAGGGTGGCCTTGCCGGTGGGCGATGGCGACATCGACGTGGCCTTCGGCAAGCTGGTTGCGCTCAAGGCCAGCAGCCAGGGCAACCAGACCGGCGTGCGCGTGGTCATGGGCACCGACACGGTCACCGAGCGGCCGCCCGCCAACGGCCTGGTGGTCACCGGCCGCACTGCCTCGCTGGATGCGATCGACTGGATCAGCCTGGCGCGCGGCAGCAGCGAGCCGGACATGCCGCCACTGCCGGGCCAGCCGGCAGCACCGAAACAGGACGCCGTGCCGCTGCAGCAGGTGGATGTGCAGGCCGACCGATTGCTGATGATCGGCGGCGTGTTCCCGCAGACGCGCCTGCGCCTGCGGCCGACCCGCGACGCGGTGGCGGTGACCCTGGACGGCCCATCGCTGGCCGGCCAGCTCAGCGTGCCCAATGCCGATGGCGCCGCCGTGCAGGGCAAGCTGAGCACGGTGCACTGGCAGCCGGTGGCCGCACCGGCCGAGCCGGCCGCGCCCGAGCCGGGCGATCCGCTGGCCGGTGCCTTGCCGGAACCGGCGCGCCGCGCGGTGGCCGAGTTCGACCCGGTCTCGATCCCGCCGCTGTCGCTGGACATCGACGACCTGCAGGTCGGCAAGATGACCCTGGGCGCGGCCACCCTGCGCAGCAGCCGGCTGACCGACGGCATGCAGGTGGACCAGCTGCAACTGCGCACCAACGACCAGAACATCGGCCTGACCGGCGCCTGGCGCGGCAAGGGCGACTCCGCCAGCACCCGGCTGTCGGCACGGGTGGACAGCCGCAATCTCGGCAACCTGCTGCAGAACCTCACCCTGGGCGGCCAGCTGCGCGGCGGCGAAGGCCAACTGGAACTCAATGCCGGCTGGCAGGGCTCGCCGACCGGGTTTGCGCTCGGTTCGCTGGATGGCGATCTCAAGATCGACGTGCGCAACGGCCAACTGCTGGAAGTGGATCCCGGTGCCGGTCGCGTGCTCGGCCTGCTCAGCGTGGCGCAGTTGCCGCGCCGGCTGATGTTCGACTTCCGCGATTTCTTCTCCAAGGGGCTGGCCTTCAATAAGCTGAACGGCCAGGTGCGCTTCGGCGAGGGCTTCGCACGCACCGATGCGATCCGCATCGAAGGCCCGGCCGCCGACATCGCCATCCGGGGGCAGACCGACCTGCGTGCGCAGACCTTCGACCAGACCGTGGACGTGAATCCCAAGGCCGGCAATCTGCTCACCGTGGTTGGCGCCGTGGCCGGCGGCCCGGTCGGGGCGGCGGTGGGCGCGGCCGCCAATGCGGTGCTCGGCAAACCGCTGGGGGCGATCGGCGCCAAGACCTATCACGTCACCGGGCCGTGGAAGGATCCGCAGGTGGACGTGGTGGAACGCGAAGTGCGCGAGCGGGCGCCCGGCAAGCCGCCTGCAGAAGGCGCGCCCACGGCAACGCCAGGCATGCCAGGTCGGTCGCCACGCTGACGCGCCCGGTTGCGGGCGCGCTGGGGTGTGCTGGTGCTGAGTCGTCTCGGGCGCTCAGGCCTTGCGGCAAGTCGACCGAACGCGGCAAGCGCGTCAGCGGGCACGTCCCGTGCACCGATGCACTCAGTCGAGCGGGCTGTCGCCCTCGCAATCGGCGCGCACGAACATCGGCAGACGCAGGCGCGAACGGTGGCCCTGCACCGGCGCCTGATCGGCACCGGCGACGCCACGGAAATAGCCGCGCTGCCATTTCTCGCGCGCGGCGGCCGACTGCGCATCCGGCAGTTCCTGCAGGAACTGCGTGCGGCTGCCGGTCCAGTCGGCATGCTGTTGCGCCAGTTGCGGCGCCTCGGACAAGGGCTTCCACTGCGGCTGCACCTGTTCGATCAGTTGGCGCGGCAGCGGGAACAGATGGCAGAACGGCTCGCCGGCCTCGAAGCGCACCTTCCCGGGCCGGGTGAACTTCCAGTTCATGGTGAAGGTGTACGGGCTCCAGTCGGTTTCGACCACGCCGCTCAGCGCGCCGATACCGTCCTTCGGCCGGTTCAATGGCCCGGTGACGAACAGATCCATGCCGGCATCGGTGCGAAACAGGCAGGGCACGTGGAAGGTCAGCACGCCGTAGCCGAAGTGGCTGATTGCCGGTGACGCGGCGCCGGCATCGATCCGGATCGCATCCAGGCTGTCGCGCCCGTCCCAGATGGCCTCGAAACCGGCCTGGCACAGCAGCTCCCAGCCATGCGCATTGGCGATCGCCAGCGGCAGGCAGCGGTAGGCATAGCGCTGGTCGGTGGCGTCCATCCAGTCGCGCTCGTGCGGGGCGGGGCGGATGTCCAGCGTATGGCCATCCAGGACGTGGGCGGTGAGCTTCATGCGCGGGCGTCGGCGTGGCGATGGGCCCGCGATGATAGCCGTGCCGCATGTTCAGCCGAACGACTTGTCTCCCCGGCGCGCGGGCCCCATCCTGACTGCATGACCGATAACGCTCTCACTCTGGCCGAAACCCGGCTGCTGCTTCCTTCCGGCCTGGACACCGGCCATCTCGACCGCACCTTCGGCGCCCTGCTGGGTCCGGGCATCGACTTCGGCGACCTGTATTTCCAGCATTCGCGGCGCGAGAGCTGGAGCGTGGAAGACGGCATCGTCAAGGACGGTGCGCATTCCATCGAACAAGGCGTGGGTGTGCGCGCGATTGCCGGCGAGAAGACCGGCTTCGCCTATTCCGATGACATCCAGCGCGACGCCTTGCTGGAGGCGGCGCAGTCCGCACGCGCAATCTCGCGCGAGGGCGGCGCGCAATCCACCCGCTCGCTGGTGCGCGGCAACGGCCGTGCGCTGTACCCGGCCACCGACCCGATCGACGACATGGACAGCGCGACCAAGGTCGATCTGCTGCGCCGTATCGACCAGTACGTGCGCGCCGCCGATCCGCGCGTCAAGCAGGTGATGGTGAGCCTGTCCGGCGGAGTGGACACGGTGCTGATCGCACGCAGCGACGGCGTGCTTGCCGCCGACGTACGCCCGCTGGTGCGGCTGAACGTGCAGGTGATCGTCGAGCAGGGCGGGCGGCGCGAGTCCGGTTACTCCGGCGGCGGCGGCCGTTACGGCTATGCCGAATTGTTCGCAGATGGCCGCCCGGAAGGCTTTGCCCGCGAAGCGCTGCGTCAGGCGCTGGTCAACCTGGATGCGATTCCGGCACCGGCCGGCGTGATGCCGGTGGTGCTCGGCCCGGGCTGGCCCGGCGTGCTGCTGCACGAGGCGGTGGGGCATGGCCTGGAAGGCGACTTCAACCGCAAGGGTACCAGCGTCTACGCCGGCCGCATCGGCGAGCGCGTGGCCTCGCCCGGCGTGACCATCGTCGATGACGGCACCCTGGATGGTCGCCGCGGCTCGCTCAATATCGACGACGAGGCCACATCCACCCAGTGCACCACGCTGATCGAAGACGGCGTGCTGGTCGGCTACATGCAGGACACCCACAACGCGCGCCTGATGGGCGTGGCGCCGACCGGCAACGGCCGGCGCGAATCGTTCGCGCACCTGACCATGCCGCGCATGACCAACACCTACATGCGCGCCGGCCAGCACGATCCGCAGGAAATGATCCGCTCGGTGAAAAAGGGCATCTACGCGGTCAACTTCGGTGGCGGGCAGGTCGACATCACCAGCGGCAAGTACGTGTTCTCGGCCACCGAGGCCTACCTGATCGAAGACGGCAAGGTCACCGCGCCGGTCAAGGGCGCCACGCTGATCGGCAACGGCCCGGAGACCATGCAGAAGGTGCGCATGATCGGCAACGACCTGGCGCTGGACGAAGGCGTGGGCGTGTGCGGCAAGGACGGGCAGAGCGTGCCGGTCGGCGTCGGCCAGCCGTCGCTGCTGATCGACGGCATCACCGTTGGTGGAACGCAGGCCTGAGATGCGGGGAATCGGGAATCGGGATTCGGGAATCGCAACAGCGGGATGCGCGGGGCGTGGTGGGTTTCGCTTGGGTGGATCCGGGAGCCCGGATTTGGGATTGGCAACAGCCGGGATGGCCGTTGCGAGTTTTGATGGATCGGGCGGAGCCTTATTCGTCGCCTTCCGACGCCGATTCGTCGTCTTCCAATCCCGAATCCCCACTCTCCAATCCCGGCTCCTGAGACAGCTCGCGCAGCACCTGGAACAGCTCGCGGTAGGCGCGCGGCGGTTTGTTCTTGGCCCGCTCGTGGATCGCATTGCGTACCAGCTGGCGCAGTTGTTGACGGTCGGCGGCCGGGTAGGTTTCCAGCAGTTCGGCCAGCGCCACGTCGCCTTCGGCGAGCAGGCGCTCGCGCCAGCGCTCGACGCGGTGGATCGCGGCCACTTCGCGGCGCGCGGTGTCGCTGTTGGCATCCAGCGCATCGCGGATTGCGGCCAGCGTTTCGTCGTCCTCGCGGCGCATGTGCTTGGCCAGAAACGCCAGCTGGCGCTTGTGCGCGATATGCGAGGTGATGCGCTTGCTCTCCTCGATATGCGGGATCAGCGATTCGGGCACCGGCAATTTGGCCAGCTGCGCCGGAGTGAGCGCCACCAGCTTTTCGCCCAGGTCGAAGATTTCCAGCGCCTCGCGCCGCTGCTGGCTGCGGCTGGCGCCGCGGAATTCACCGGTGTCTTCGTCGCGTCCGCGCATTGCCATCCATCCGAAACAAGAAGTTATTCATCATTGAGACTAGGATAAAGCATTGAACGCACTCTCCTCCGAAACACGTGTCCAGGACGACAGCCTGCAGCGCCTGGATGCGCTCACCGACATCGCGCAGCGCCTGCTCGAGCGCGCCCGTGCCGCCGGCGCCACCCAGGCCGAAGTGAGCTGCAGTGAAGAGCGCGGGCTGGACGTCAACGTGCGCCTGGGCGATGTGGAGACGGTGGAATCCACCCGCGACCGCGGCATTGCGGTCACCGTGTACTTCGGCAAGCGCAAGGGCAGCGCCAGCACCGCCGATCTGCAGGATTCCAGCCTGGAATCGACCGTTGCCCAGGCCTGCGCGATCGCCCGTTATACCGAGGACGATGTCGCTGCCGGCCTGGCCGATCCGGAACTGATGGCGCGCGACTTCCCCGAGCTGGACAGCTGGCACCCGTGGGCGCTGGACGCCGATACCGCGGTGGACCTGGCGCTGTCCTGCGAGAGCGCCGGGCGCGATGCCGATGCGCGGATCAGCAACTCCGACGGCGCCTCGGCCAGCACTGGGCTCAGCCTGTCGGTCTACGCCAACTCGCATGGCTTCATCGGCCGCGAGCGCGGCACCCATCATTCGATCAGCTGCGCGCTGATTGCCGGCCAGGGCGACGGCATGCAGCGCGATGGCTGGTACAGCAGCGCGCTGGCGCGCGAAGACCTGGAGGCGCCGGAAGCGATCGGCCGCCATGCCGCCGAACGCACCCTGGCGCGGCTGCAGCCACGCTCGCTGCCGACCGGCCAGTTGCCGGTGCTGTTCGCGCCGGAAGTGGCGCGCTCGCTGGTCGGGCATCTGCTCGGCGCGGTCTCCGGCGGCGCGCTGTATCGCCGCGCCAGTTTCCTGCTCGACAGTGTCGGCAGCAAATTGTTTCCGGACTGGTTCAACATCGAAGAACTGCCGCACCTGCGCCGCGGCCTGCGCTCGGCCGCCTTCGATGGCGAGGGTGTGGCGACGCGGCGTTCGGCATTGATCAGCGACGGCGTGCTGCAGCGCTATGTGCTGGGCAGCTACTCGGCACGCAAGCTGGGCCTGCAGACCACCGCCAACGCCGGCGGCGTGCACAACCTGCAGGTCGCCGCCAACGCCGGCGACCTGGCTTCGCTGGTTGCCGGCATGTCGCGCGGCCTGCTGGTCACCGAGCTGATGGGCAACGGCGTCAATCCGGTGACCGGCGATTATTCGCGCGGCGCCGGTGGCTTCTGGATCGAGAACGGCGTGATTGCCTATCCGGTCGACGGCCTGACCATCGCCGGCAATCTGCGCGAGATGTTCGCCGGCATCGAGGCGGTCGGCAACGACGTCGATCCGCGCTCACACGTCAAGATCGGCTCGGTGCTGCTCAACCGCATGACGGTGGCAGGCGATAGCTGAGCGCAGCCGACCAGGCTGCTGCGCCAACTGCCTGACTACACAGCGCCCGACGCGCGCGTGTCTTGCCGCTCTGCCTGGCGGCAGCCGCCGTGCAGCGCCGAGACCATGTCTTCCCGCACTGGTGGCTGGCTGAATCGTTGCTATAGTCCGCCGCACCACAACCATGCATGGGGAGACATGATGAGCGAATTCGAGTCGCACGCCGTACCGCCGCCGATCGGGACCAGCACACCGTCGGAGGAGCGCACGCTGGCGCTGGCCGCGCACTTGCTCGGCATCCTGACGTCCTTCATCGGCGCGCTGGTGATCTGGCTGATCAGCAAGGACGCCAGCCCGTCCAAGCCGTTCGCCACCGATCAGGCCAAGGAGGCGTTGAACTTCCAGATCACCGTAATCATTGCCTATGTGGCTGCGGTGATCCTGACCATCGTGTCGTTCGGCATCCTGTTCTTCGTGCCGACGCTGGTGTGGATCGCCAACCTGGTGCTGTGCATCCTGGCCGCGGTCAAGGCCAACAACGGCGAACACTACCGTTATCCGTTCACGCTGCGCCTGATCAAGTAATCCGGCGCGGTGCAAATGACGAAGGCCCGGCAGCGATGCCGGGCCTTTGTCGTTTCAGACGATGACGCGATCAGTTCTGCGCCGGGGTGTTCTCGGCGAAGTACTCGTGGCTGTCGGCATTGGTGATCGCCTGGGCCGGGTTGCTGATCGCCAGGCTGCGCGCGCCGGACTGGCCGTAGACACGGTCCTGGGTGCCGGCGACGACCGTGAAGTGGCTGGTCTCGTGCACCAGCGTGCCGGCCTTGGAGTCGGTGCCGGTTGTCGATGCACTCCAGAACGCATTGCAGACATGGATCTCGTACGGCTGGTTCGGATAGACGTAGGCGAAGGCGTCCGCCAGATCCGCTTCGCAGCTGCAGTTGATCGTCAGCTGGCCGTTGTTCTGGTCCAGCGCGTTGTCGATGTTGACGAAGTTCGAGCTGACCCGGCTGTAGCGCGAGGCGTTGTAGGCGCCGAACCAGGTGGTGTAGCGCGCACCGGTGCTGCCGGCATTGAGGTAGTTGCGCGCGTTCTGCGAGTAAGTACGCGCGGCAGTGACGGCACTGGCGGCCTGGTTGGTGCGGGTGGTGCTGCAGTTGAGGTAGTTGATGCCATTAACCACGGCGGTCGGACCGATTGCGAGCTGGCGTTGCACGCCGCGACGCGCGCCGTCCAGCCAGACGGTGAGCGGTGTGCTGGTGGCCACGGCCGGCTGGCCGTTGGCCGCCTTCATCAGACTGCCGTCGGACAGCGAGGCGTATTGCAGCGACGAACGGACCTGGATGGTGTAGTTGCCACTTGTCACAGATCGTAGGCGCCGGCCAGATCGACCTCGCCCTTGACGCTCTGGCCAGGCTTGAGGATGGTGAAGTCGGCTGCCTTGGCAGGCCGCGCTTGACCAGGCGTCCGGTGTAGGCCACCGGCGCGCCATCGCGGCTCACTTCCAGGATGCCGTTGTCCAGCGTTTGCAGCGGTAGTTGATAGGTGGGCACGCGGGCGATCTGGCTGCCGTTGTTGGTGACGGTCACCGCGATCTTGCCCTGATGTCGCCCGGCCTGATCGGCGACCGGCGCCAGTTCGATGGTCAACGGGACCGGGCCGCGCACGGACTGCGCCTGCGCCGAACCGAGCACGCCAACAACGGCCAACGTACCTGCTGCAAACGATGCGAGAAAAACGTTCTTCGCCAGTGACTCTCCATGTGGTCGGGGGATGTCCGCAAACGCGGGCAGGTCAACCTAGGCAGAGCGAGCAGACGCAACAAGAGAACCGATTGATGCGGTTTTTGGCCTGCTGGTGGCTACGCAATGACAAATACGGACATCGATGGCGACAATTCAGCAGAAAATTGCGGATCGGTTCACGCTTTTTTTGCCAGTTTACGGAAATTTACATGCGAAAAATGTACGTAAAGAGAATTTACGTTATGTGACACAGCGTAGCGCCTGCAGGGCGGTACGCTGCAACCGCACCGTGCGCTGGCGCACGGTGTGCGCAAAGGCCGGTGCGACCGCCTGAATACCGCGGACCGCTGGCATCAAACGCGCTGCTGTAGTCGCTTTCCGCGCTGGCGTTGCAGCCGCTGCAGTGGCCTCCTCACCCTGCGCATTGGCGGCGCAGGTGCCGGTGCTCTGTCGTCCGACATCAACACGCGCGGCGCGGCTGCACGGCCGCTCGAACGAACGCAGCGTGCTAGTGCGCGCGGTCCACCGCAAACCGGCCCAGCGTCGCCAGCGTGTCGCCGGGCGCACCGTAGGGCTGCAGGATGTCGTGCATGCGGGTGGCCAGTTCGGCCAGCTTGGCCTTGGCGCCGTCCATACCGAGCAGGGCCGGATAGGTGGACTTGGCTTGCGCGGCGTCCTTGCCCGCGGTCTTGCCCAGCTGCGCCGAGCTCGATTCCACATCCAGGATGTCGTCGCGGACCTGGAACGCCAGGCCCAGCGCATCGGCAAACGCATCCAGGCGTTGCTGGTGGTCGGCTGCGGCAGCGCCGGTCAGCGCGCCCATGCGCACCGCGGCGCGGATCAGCGCGCCGGTCTTGAGGGCATGCATGCGCTCGAGATCGCGCAGCGATTGCAACTGGCCGGTGGCATCGATATCCAGCGCCTGGCCGCCGCACATGCCGGCAGCGCCTGCGGCGGTGGCCAGACTCTGCAGCCAGCCGACCCGCAGCTCTGCGCTGACCGGGGCCGCAGCCAGCAACTCGAAGGCGCGTGTCTGCAGCGCGTCGCCGGCCAGGATCGCCGTGGCTTCGTCAAAGGCGATATGCACGGTGGGCTGGCCGCGGCGCAAGGCGTCGTCGTCCATTGCCGGCAAGTCGTCGTGCACCAGCGAATAGGCGTGGATCAGCTCCACCGCCACCGCGGGCGTGTCCAGGCTGTCCTCGTCGGCGCCGAACAGTGCGCCGGTCGCATACACCAGCAGCGGGCGCATGCGCTTGCCGCCGCCCAGCACCGCGTGTCGCATCGCGGCGTGCAGTCGCTGCGGTGCCAGGGTGGGGCCGGGCAGACTGGCCTCCAGGCTGCGTTCGGTGCGGCCGATCCAGTGCTCGAACAACGCCGAACTCACCTCAGCCGCCGTCCTGCGACGGCGCCTGGAAGTCTTCGGCCAGATCGGGGCGCGCGGGGTCGGTCAGCATGCGCACGCGCAGTTCGGCCTGTTCCAGTGCCTGCTGGCAGTCGCGGTACAGGCCGATGCCGCGCTCGTAGGCGGTGAGCGATTGCTCCAGGCTCTGGTCGCCGACTTCCATCTTCTGCACCAGCTGCTCGAGTTCTTCCAGCGACTGTTCGAAGCGGGCGACCGGGGATGTTTCGTTCAAGGATTTTTTGACCATCGTCAAAGTGTGCGGCGCGCAGGCAGGCGGGTCAATTCGCGTTGTCGTGGTCGCGCCATCGCAAGGATGCGCCATGCGCGCGCAGCCAGTCGTTCAATGCCGCCGAGACGATGCGGTCGCCGGCTGCCAGCACCTGGCCGTCCGCCCACAGGATCGGCAGGCGCGCGCGTTGCCAGGGCGGTAGATCCAGCGCCTGCAGCAGGTGCTTGAGCCGGTGCGAATGCGCGCGCTGCGGCAACACGATGCGTTCGCCCCCCTGGCGTGCGCGCACCAGCAGCGGTTGCGCGAAGCGCAAGCCGGGTGCGCCGTGCAACTGCAGTTGCGCGCCATCCGGCAGTGGCAGCGGGGTCGTGCCATCCCAGCAGGCCTGCCATGACACCGGCCACGCGCTGTGCGGACGCAGCAGATACAGGCACTGGCGCCAGCGCCGCACCTGCATCTGTTGCCAGGCAAAGCAGGCCTGCCGATCCAGCGCGGCGTCGTCGATTTCCTGCTCCAGGGCGGCAACGCCGTGCGCAGGCAGCGGTGGCGCTTGCGCTGCCGCCACCCAGGCGCGCAGCAGCCGCGGCCGACGTGTTGCCGGCTGCGCACGCAAGGCCGGCAGATCCAGTGCGCCGGCGGCGGTCAGCAGGCCGGGCAGCAGCGCGGTGTCCTCCTGCAGCAGCAGGTCGCTGGCATCGGCGCTCAGCTGCGCGCTGCGCGCCAGTGCCTCGGCGGCCTGCGGCCAACGCTGCTGCAGTACGGGCATCAGCTGGGTACGCAGGAAGTTGCGGTCGTGGCGGGCGTCGGCGTTGCTGGGATCTTCGATCCACTGCAGACGATGTGCCTGCGCATACGCCAGCACCTCGGCGCGCGCGTGCGCCAGCAGGGGGCGCCACAGCATGCCGGCGGCGAAGGGACGCTGCGCGCGCATCGCGGCCAAGCCGTCCGGGCCGGAAGCGCGCAGTGCGCGCAGCAGGAAGGTTTCGGCCTGATCGTCGCGATGGTGCGCAAGCGCCAGCCATTCGCCGGGCGCCAGTGCGGCGGCAAACGCGGCATGGCGTGCATGGCGTGCCGCCGCTTCCAGCCCCAGGCCACTGTCGCGCGCGACCTGTACCTGCGCGACCTGTAAGGGGACTTGCAAGGCATCGCACTGGCGCTGGCAATGCGCGGCCCAGGCATCGGCATCGGCATGCAGGCCATGATGCACATGCACTGCACGCAGCCCCGTGACGCGATAACGCGGCGTCGTTGCCAGCAGGTGCAGCAAGACGCTCGAATCCACGCCGCCGCTGTAGGCGACCAGCACCGGGCCGGGCGGCGCTGCGGGTGGCAGCAATCCGGTCATCGATGCAGATGGCGTGCTGCGACGCTGCATCCGCACGCGGGCGGCGGGGTATGCCGCGCCACCACCGTCCGCGCTGCGCGCAGCCTGCCCATCAGCGCTTGGCCGCAGTCTCGAACGTGGCCGACTGCGGCAGCTCCACCGGCACGCCGGCGCTGTCGCAGGTACCGGCCTTGCACAGGCGCTCGCGCAGGCGCGGGGTGGCCTGGACGATGACGTGGTAGATCACGTTCTCCTCCAGCGTGCCGCGGAAGGCGGCGCTGCCCGGGCCGGTGGCCCAGATGCCGACGTCTTCGCCGCCATGGCTTTCGGACTTGGTCGGCACCAGCGATTCCTGCATGTAGCTGGGCGCCTCGGTATCGACATGGGTCAGGTCCGGGCGGCCGGCGGCCGGCTCGCTGCTGCTGGGTTCGTGCGGGTACTTCTTGGGGCCGGCCGGCTGTGCGTTGCTGGCGCCGGTGTAGCCGGGGCCGTTGGCGTAGCTCAGCGTGGTGTAGGGCTGGCCGGCCAGGTCGGTAGCCAGTTGGCTGCGGTCGCCTTCTTCGCCGCCGGTGCCGCGTACCTTGCCCAGGATCGGGTTGCCGCGCACCGGGTAGCCGACGAAGTTGAGCGTATGCGAATGGTCGGCGGTGACGATGATCAGCGTGTCCGGCGGTGCGGTCTGCACGGCAGTGCGTACTGCATCGGACAGCGACACGGTTTCGTCGAGCGCGCGGTAGGCATTGCCGGCGTGGTTGGCGTGATCGATGCGGCCGCCTTCGACCATCAGCACGAAGCCGTTCGGGTCGCGCGACAGCGACTGGATCGCGGTGCGGGTCATTTCGGTCAGGCTGGGCTCGCCTTGAGGGGTGCGGTTGCGGTCGTGATCGAACTGCATGTGATCCGGCTCGAACAGGCCCAGCAGTGCGGGCGCGCCGGTGGCCGCCTGCAACTGTTGTTCGTTCCAGACGTAGGCGCCCTGCGGGTGTGCCTGCTTCCACTCGGCGACCAGGTCGCGGCCGTCCAGGCGCAGGCCGACCTTGTCGTCGTATTCCGGATCGCGTTCCTGCACGGTCTGGAACTGGCTGCGTCCGCCGCCCAGCACCACCTGCGGGCCACGCCCAAAGCGTGCGCTGGACAGCAGTTGCTGGGCGATGTCCTGGCAGCCGGCAGTGCGGGCGGACTCGGGCAGGTCGGTATCGTTTTCCCAGTTGCGGTCCGGCGAATGCGCATAGGTCGCCGCCGGGGTGGCGTGGGTGAGGCGGGTGGTGGTGACGATGCCGGTGGCCATGCCGGCGCTGTCGGCCAGCTGCAGCCAGCTCAACAAGCCCTTGCCCAGGCTGTCGGTGCAGTCGCTACGGTTGCCGCTGCTGACGCCGATCGCGCCCATATGCGTTTTCACCCCGGTGGTGATCGCGGTCATGGTGCCGGCCGAATCCGGCGTCTGCGAATCGGTGTTGTAGGTCTTGCTGAAGGCGGTGGCCGGGAACTGCTCCCACGACAGCAGGTTCTCCTCACCCGGCCCGCCCTTGCGCTGGCCATCCAGGATGCGTGCTGCCGCCACCGTGGTCAGGCTCATGCCGTCGCCCAGGAACAGGATCACGTTGCGCGCGCGCCCGGCCATCGCGCCATTGCCGGCTGCGCGCGCGGCGCCCGAGCGGTACCACCATTGCGGCGTCTCGCCGGCGGGATGCGCCACCTGCGGCACCTCCACGCGCACGGCGGCGGGCGCGGATGCGCTGATGCCGGCGCTGGACGCGCAGGCGGCGACACACACGGTGGTCAGGGCGGCGAGGGCAGGCAGGCGGTAACGCATCGGCATCGAACTCGTGACTGAATCAGCGCGCATTATGCCGGGATGCCTGGTGTCACACAGATGACACGCCGCTGTTCCAGTCGTGGCCTCGCGGGCGGCGCGGGCCTGGGCTATGGTGCATGCACTCTCCCCCCGGATGATTCGACGCATGACATTGGTCTCGGCCTGGTTGCGCATTCCGTTCTGGCAACGCGTGGTGGCCGGCTTCGTGCTCGGCGCAATCGCCGGCGCTGCCATGGGCCCGGCCGCCGATGTGTGGTTCGGCCCGCTCGGCGATCTGTACGTCACCCTGATCAAGATGATCGCGATCCCGCTGGTGTTCTTTGCGGTGATCAATGCGATCTCCTCGCTGCACGGGCAAAAATCCGTCGCCGCGCTCGGTGGGCGCACCTTCCTGTGGTTCGTCATCACCGCCGCGCTGGCGGTGGGCGTGGGCCTGGCGGTGGGCACGTTGATGCAACCCGGCGCCGGCCATTTCAGCCTGAGCGTGGATTCGGCCTGGAAACCGCGCGATGTGCCCAGCCCGATCAAGGTGCTGCTGGACGTGGTGCCCTCCAACCCGTTCTACGCACTGACCGGCATCGGCACCAAGACCAATGCGGCCGGCGAAACGGTACTGGCTGCCGGGCGCGGATCGATCCTGCCGGTGATCTTCTTTGCTGCGCTGCTGGGCTTTGCGATGGTCAAGCTCGGCGAGCGTGTGGCCGAGGCACGCAAGCTCACCGCGCAGTTGAGCGACATCATGATCCAGGTCACCCGCTTCGTGCTGGAGATGACCCCGCTCGGCACCTTCGGGCTGATCGCCAGCCTGGTCGGCAGCTACGGCTTCGAGAAACTGCTGCCGTTCGGCAATTTCGTGCTGGCGCTGTATGTGGCGTGCGCGATCCATATCGTGGTGGTCTACAGCAGCCTGTTGTTGCTGCATGGATTGAATCCGTGGAAGTTCTTCCGCGGCGCGGCGCCGGGCATGCAGGTGGCCTTCGTCAGTTCATCGAGCTTTGCCGCGATGCCGGTGGCGATGCGCTCGATCACGCACAACCTGGGCGTCAGCAAGGACTACGCCGCGTTCGCGGTGCCGCTGGGTGCCAGCATCAAGATGGATGGCTGCGGTGCGATCTTCCCGGCCCTATGCGCGGTGTTCATCGCCCAATACACCGGCGTGCCGCTGACCGCCAACCAGTACTTCGTGGTGTTGATCGCCTCGGTGCTGGGCAGCTTCGGCACCGCCGGCGTGCCCGGCACCGCGGTGATCATGGCCACGGTGGTGTTGAGCGCGGCCAATCTACCGCTGGAAGTGATCGGCTACCTGTATGCGATCGACCGCATCCTCGACATGATGCGCACCATGACCAACGTGACCGGGCAGATGCTGGTGCCGGTGCTGGTGGCCAAGGAAACCGGCCTGCTCGACAAGGCGGTTTACGAGTCGGCCTCGACCAATGTGGGCCTGGAAGATCCGCTGACCGATCGCGCGCCGACGCAGCGCTGACCGCCGCCGATGCGCGCCGGATTTCCCACGCTGCGTGATCGCCTGCAGCAGTTGCCCGAGTTGCACAGCGTCGATGGCGTGTTGGTGCAGCGGTCGTTGGCCGACGACCCGCTCGAGCAGCAGTATCTGCAGGTTCGGCGCAAGGAAGGCCGGCTCTACACCGATGCACAGGTGCGCAGCCTGCCGCGTCCCGGCGGCAAACTCGGTGCCAGTCTGGAATGGCAGGTGCGTGCGCTGTCCAGCGCCTTGCTGGTCCAGCACCTGCGCGCGCAGGCAGGCGAGGGCGCCATTGCCGAACTGGGCTGCGGCAACGGCTGGCTATCGCAGCTGTTGGCGCAGTCGCTGCAGCGCGACGTCTGCGGCATCGACGTCAACCGCACTGAACTGACCCAGGCCGCGCGCGTGTTCGGCCACGACCAGCGCCTGAGCTTTATCGCCGCCGACATCCAGACCCTGGCGCTGCCACGCGATCTGTTCGACGTCATCGTGGTGCCGGCCTGCATCCAGTATTTCGCCGACCCTGCGGCATTGGTCGTGCGCCTGCTCGCCCAACTGCGCGACGGCGGCGAGCTGCACATCCTCGACAGCCCGCTGTATGCGGATGCACAAGCCGCCAACGCAAGCGCCGCGCGCAGCCTGCGCTACTTCACCGAACTGGGCGTTCCGGCGCTGGCCGCGCATTACCACCAGCACACCTACGCCAGCTTCGACCGCTTTGTGGTGCAGCGACTGTTCGACCCGCGCCGCCCGGGTGCGCGCCTGCGGCGGATGCTCAGGATGAAACAACCCCACTTTCCCTGGCTGTGTCTGCGCAGGCAGGACAACCTGGATGCGCTGCGTTCGTGAGTGAAGCGTCGGTCCTGCCGGACGCGGCGTCAGGCGTTTGCGTTGGGCGCGCTGACGTCCCACCCGCATGGCACACTGCCAGCTCATCCATTGACGGGGGCGGGCGGTGATTGGCCAACAGCGTGATCTGACATTTCGTTTTCTGGCCGAGCCCAGCGACGTCAACTTCGGCGGCAAGGTGCATGGCGGCGTGGTGATGAAGTGGATCGACCAGGTCGGCTTTGCCGCAGCCAGTGGCTGGAGCGGGCATTACTGCGTCACCGTGGCGGTGGGCGGCATCCGTTTCGTGGCGCCCGTGCGGATCGGCGATCTGGTCGCGGTGTCGGCCAAGCTGGTCTACACCGGCCGCACCAGCATGCACTTCGCCATCGACGTGCGGGCGCGCAGCCCGATGGGCGGCGACTCGCGGCTGTGCACGCATTGCATCATCGTGTTCGTGGCGATGGACCCGGATGGTGTCACGCCGGTGGAAGTGCCTTCCTGGCGGCCGGACACGCCCGAGGATCAGCGCCTGGCCGAGTACGCGCTCAAGGTGATGGAACTGAGCAAGGGCATCGAGGACACAATGGCGCATTACCAGGCCGATGCCGCGCGCTGATCGCGGTGGCAAGGTGCGCGGTGCTGCGTACGTGACCCAGATGCGTGCGCGGCGACGGTAGGGAGCTTCCGCGCAAAGACCGTCCACCACGAGAAAGGCCGCGGGATCTCCGCGGCCTTTCTGTCGTGCAGTGGATCAGCTGCTCGGGATCACAGCACCCGACGTGCCTGGATGAACTTCTCGCTCCAGTAACCGCTGGCCAGCGAATCCACGCGCACGTCCTTGCCGCGGCTGGGTGCGTGCAGGAACTTGCCATCGCCGACCACCAGGCCCACGTGGTCGATGCGGCCACGCCTGCCGAAGAACACCAGATCGCCTGCCTTGAGCGCGTTGGGGTCCTTGATCAGTTCTGCAGACTCGTCGCGCGCGATGTCGCGCGACACGCGCGGCAAGTCGATGCCCAGGGCGGTCTTGAACACGTAGCCGACCAGGCCGCTGCAGTCGAAACCTTCGGTGGACTCGCCGCCCCAGACGTACGGGGTGCCGAGCAGGGCCATGGCGCGTTGCAGGATCACCTGCACACGGCTGTCGGCCACGGCGTTCTGGGCAGCATTGGCTGCGCTCTGGGAGACGTCGTAATTGGCCAGCAGGCGGCTGAGGTCACCGGCGAACATCGCCGAGCGGTCCATCAGCGGAATGGCGTCGTTGGCGGCCAGGTGCGGAAGCAGGGCGGCCAGTGTTGCGGTGGCAGCGGCGTCGGCGCGGCTGCGGGTTGCGGCTTTCTCGGCGGCGACGGCGCTGTCTGGCGTGGTCGTCTGCGGAGCGGATGCGGTGCCGTTGGCGGTCTGGGCCAGGGCGGGTAGGGCTGCGAGCCAAAGGGCGGTGGCGCATAGCAGGCGGAGCGGTTTCCGGGGCGGAAGCGGTGCGGCGCCAGTGTTGATCTGTTCGTCGTTCGTCACGCGGGAATCACAATTCTGCTGTCGATGCGGGATGATGCCTTGGTGAAAGAATCGTTACGTTCAAAAAAGGTTAAATTTCCGTTTTATGAAACGTGATGTGCATCACATATCAGGGCAAAACCCGCTTTGAACCTGAATAATGGTCACGCCAGTAGGCGCCATCCAGGAAATCCAAGCGGACGGTACCGCCGGTATTCGGAGCATGTACGAAGCGGCCTTCACCGACATAAATGCCGACATGGGTCACGTTGCCGCTGGAGCCGAAGAACACCAGGTCGCCGGTGGTCAACTGCTCCGGCGGGATGCGCGGGCCCTGCACCGCGGCCAGCTCACGCGAGGTGCGTGGCAGCGACAGTGCCAGTACATCCTTGTAGACATAGGTAACCAGCCCGCTGCAGTCGAAGCCGGTTTCCGGCGTATTGCCGCCGAAGCGGTACGGCGTGCCGACCAGGCCCAGCGCGCGCATCAGGATGTTGTTGGCGGCGGCCGGGTTGGACGGCGGCACCTGCGGCCAGACGCGGGGTGCCGCTGGCGGGGTGGCGGCCGGTCGACGGACCGGCGCCTGTGCGCAACCGCCCAGCAGCACGAGCAGGCCCAGCAACGAACTGACCGCGGCGTAGCGGGCGCGGGCGGCGAAAACTGGCGTGATATGCATGGAGCCGGGATAATGGGCGGTTCGAAAGGTCGCCATGATGGCGGCGCACCCGGCGGCCGACAAGCCGTCCTCCACCGTCTGCCACCGGGCAGCCTATCCAGAGCCAGGCATGAAGATCGAAAAAGACAGCGTCGTCCGCTTCCACTACACCGTTTCCGAGTTCGGCCAGGAGCCGATCGAGAGCTCCAAGGAGCGTGACCCGTTGGCGATCATGATCGGCCACGGCAACATCATTCCGGGCCTGGAAGCGGCCATGATGGACAAGGAAGCCGGCGACAGCTTCGGCGTGGACGTCAAGGCCACCGAAGCCTACGGCGAATACCGCGAAGGCCTGAGCCAGCGCGTGCCCAAGAAGCACTTCGGCGCCACCAAGCTGGTCCCGGGCACCCAGGTGGTGCTGCAGACCAACTTCGGCCCGCGCGCAGTGACGGTGCAGAAGGTCGGCATGAGCGTGGTCGACGTCGATCTCAATCACCCGATGGCCGGCAAGGACCTGCACTTCGACGTGGAGATCATCGAGGTGCGCGAAGCCACCCAGGAAGAGCGCGACCACGGGCATGTGCATGGCGAAGGCGGCCATCACCACTGAGCGCAGTCCTCACACGGCCCGTGTGGCAGGCGGACCGATGCGGGCAACCTGTAGGATCGGCATGCACCGCACGGTGATGCCGGCTTGCACGCGCCGATCGTGTCCGTGTGACCAGCGTTGGCTGGATGTGTTTCCGCGGCCCGCCATCTCGGCGGGCTGTTTGCATGTTGCGCGCCGCGATCGCCGCGCCGCGCTGCCCGAGCCGAGATGACTTCGCGCGATCCTCTGCTGCCCATCGCAACCAGCGAGCGAATCGCGGTGCTCGACGTGCTGCGCGGTTTTGCGCTGCTGGGCATCCTGCTGATGAATATCGAAGCCTTCGTCGGCCCGCTCGATCTGGCGGTCACCGGCGTGGAGCCGCATTGGCACGGCGCCGACCGGGTTGCCGATGCGCTGGTGTACCTGTTGGTGCAGGGCAAGTTCTACACGCTGTTCTCGTTGCTGTTCGGCATGGGCTTTGCGGTGATGGCGCAACGCGCCGCGCAGGCCGGGCGCGCGTTGTTGGGCACCTATCTGCGTCGTACCGTCGGGCTGCTGGTGATCGGGCTGCTGCATGCGTTGCTGCTGTGGTCCGGCGATGTGCTGGTCACCTACGCCTTGCTGGCCTTGTTGCTGCTGGCCACACGCTCGGTGCCGACGGTGACGCTGCCGTGGCTTGCCGCGCTGGTCTACTGTTGCGCGCCCGCGTTGATGCTGCTGTACGGCGTCGCAGGCACCTTGATGCAGCTCGATCCGGCGGCTGCCGTGGAATGGAAAACCGCGGTGGCCGATGCGGCGCAACAGGCGGCAGCGAACGTGCAGGCACAGCGCGCCGCCTTCGGGAGCGGCAGCTATGCGCAAGCGACGCTGCAGCGCTGGCACGACCTGCAGCACGCGATGACCGGGCTGAGCATCAATGGCCCGGCGATGCTCGGCATGTTCCTGCTGGGCAGCTGGTTTGTGCGCAGTGGCGCGATCGCCGCGCCCGAGCGCTTCCCGCGCCTGTTTCGGGCCCTGCGCTACGGGGTGCTGCCGCTCGGGCTGGGCGTGATGGGGGTGAGCTACGCGCTGGAACCGTGGATCGATCCGGCGCGGCTGGATCTGCGCCTGTCGGGTGCGTTCGCGTTGTCGCTGATTGCCGGCCCGCTGATGAGCCTGGGCTATGCGGCGTGGGTGGTGCGCCTGGCGCCGCGCCTGGCATGGCTTGCGCCCGCCGGGCGCATGGCGCTGAGCAACTACCTGCTGCAATCGCTGGTGTGCACGTGGATCTTCTACGGTTACGGGCTGGGCTATTTCGAGCAGCTGCCGCGCGTATGGCAGCTGCCGTTCGCGCTGGCGCTGTTCGCGCTGCAGGTGGTGTTGAGCCAATTGTGGTTACGCTGGTTCCGCTTCGGGCCGATGGAATGGCTATGGCGTAGCGTGACCTATCTGCGTGTGCCGCCGATGCGTCGCAGCAACGCGCGCGTGGGGTAGTGCACACATGAGTGCCGCGCCTGTCGATGTGGTGGTGGTCGGTGCCGGTGCCATTGGGCTGGCGACTGCGCTGGCACTGGTCGAAGCGGGCCGGCAGGTGCACGTGCTCGATGCCGGTGCGGTGGGTGCGGCGACGTCGTACGGCAACTGCGGCACCATCACGCCGAGCCATGCGCCGCCGCTGGCAGCGCCGGGCATGATCGCGCAGGCGCTGAAGTGGATGCTGACGCCGGACGCGCCGCTGTATATCCGGCCACGTCTGGACCCGACGCTGTGGCGCTGGTTGCTGCAGTTCGCGCAGCGTTGCAATACGCGTCACTGGCAGGCCAGCGCGCAGGCGCGCGCGGCGTTGCTGGGCGATGCGCGGCAACGCTTCGACGACTGGGTCGAGCGCTATGCGCTGGACTGCGAATTTCGCAGCGATGGGCTGGACTACGTGTTTGCCGACGCGCGCCGCTTTGCGCACTATCGCCACGAGTGCGGCATGCTTGCGCAGTGGGGTATCCAGGCCGAGATGATCGAGGGTGCCGACTACGTGCGCCAGGATCCGGCATTCCGCGCGGGCATTGCCGGTGCGATCCATTTCCCCGGCGATGCGCATCTGCGCCCGGAGCGCTACACCGCAGAACTGGCAAGAGTGCTGCGCGCGCGTGGTGCGGTGATCCAGGCGCAGTGCCGCGTCGATGCGGTGGTGCCGGACGCATGTGGCGCGTGCGTGCACACCGCGCGTGGGCGACTGCAGGCGCGCGAGGTGGTCATCGCAACCGGCCCATGGTCGCCGCTGCTGGCGGCGCAACTGGGCTTGCGTCTGCCGGTGCAGGCCGGCAAGGGTTATTCGATCACCTATACCGCCCCGGCGCTGATGCCGCGTCGCCCGGTGGTGCTGAAGGACCGTTGGGTGTTCGTGGTGCCGTGGCGCGATCGCCTGCGGATCGGCAGCACGATGGAATTCTCCGGGCACGACACCCACCTCAACCCCACGCGCCTTGCGGCACTGGAGCGCGCAGCGGCCGATTATCTGCATACGCCGGCCGGTCCGGCCGTGATCGAGCGCTGGTATGGATGGCGACCGATGACCTGGGACGACGTGCCGGTGCTGGGCGCGGTGCCGGGCCGTCCTCACGTCTGGCTCGCAGCCGGACATGGCATGCTCGGCATCAGCATGAGCACTGCAAGCGGACAACTGATGGCCGACCTGATCACGGGCCGCGCACCTGCGCTGGACCCGCATCCCTTCCGGGCGGAGCGCTTCGCATGAGTGCCCGGTACGACTACGACGTGGTGATCCTGGGGGGCGGCTCCGGTGGGCTGGCCGCTGCGTTTCGCGCGGCCAAGTACGGTGCGCGCGTGGCGATGATGGAGCCGAACGAATTGGGTGGCACCTGCGTCAATCTCGGCTGCGTGCCGAAGAAGGCGATGTGGCTGGCGGCCGATCTGGCCGGCAAGATCGAGCTGGCCGGGGCGCTGGGTTTCGATGTGCCGCGACCGACCCTGGCGTGGCAGGAACTGGTCACCCACCGGCAGGGCTATATCGGCAACATCCACGCCAGTTATCGGCGCCGCCTCAACGAAGATGGCGTGGTCATGATTCCGCAGCGTGGTGTGTTGCAGGATCGCCATACCATCATGGGCGGTGACGGCGTGCCGGTGACCGCCGAGCACATCGTGATCGCCACCGGTGCGCACCCGCTGCGGCCGGACATCGAAGGTGCCGAGCACGGTGAGGTGTCCGACGATTTCTTCAATCTCTGTCATGCGCCCGCGCAGGTAGCGATCATCGGCGGCGGCTATATCGCGGTGGAAATCGCCGGCCTGCTGCAAGCGCTGGGCAGCCGTGTGCATCTTTTCGTGCAGGGCGAGCGGTTGCTGGAACGCTTCGATGCCGAGCTGACCCTGCAACTGGCCGACAACCTGCGGCATCTGGGCGTACGCCTGCATTTCGGTTTTTCCACCACCGGCCTGGAGCGCGATGCAGAAGGCAGGCTGCGCGTGCATGGTCATCCCGCGCACCCCAGCGAGCAGGGCAACGACGTCTTCGACAAGGTGTTTTTCGCCACCGGCCGGCGTGCCAACACGGCAGGGCTGGGTCTGGAAGAGGTCGGCGTGCGCCTGGGCGACAAGGGCGAGGTGGTGGTGGACGAAGGCCAGACCACCAGCGTGCCGAATATCCATGCCATCGGCGATGTCGGCGGCAAGGTCGGACTGACGCCGGTGGCGATCACCGCGGGGCGCAAGTTGATGGATCGCCTGTTCGGCAAGCAGCCGGATGCGCGCATGGACTACGAAGGCGTGCCAAGCGTGGTGTTCTCACATCCGCCGCTTGGGCAGGTCGGGCTGACCGAGGAACAGGCACGCGCGCGGCACGGCAGCGCGGTGCGCATCTACCGCAGCAACTTCCGCCCGATGTTGCACGCGCTGGCCGACGCGCCGCAGCGCAGCCTGTTCAAGCTGGTCTGCGTGGGCGAACAAGAGCGCGTGGTCGGCGTGCATCTGTTGGGCGAGAGTGCCGACGAAATGCTGCAGGGCTTTGCGGTGGCAGTGAAGATGGGGGCGACCAAACGCGACTTCGACGAGACCGTGGCGATCCATCCCACCTCGTCGGAAGAGATCGTGTTGATGCACTGATGCACTGATGCATTGGTGCGGCAGTTGTGGCCGGGCCAACGAGGGCATCAGTCCCTGGCCAGATGCAGTGACTGACGTCGGCCCCTGCGTTTCATAACTTGCTGCAGCCCCGCGCAACACTGCACACCACTCCTGCACCCGACGTAGGTGCGCTTGACGCAGGCCAGGGCCATGCCAGCGAACGGACCAAAGCCCCTCTCCCCTTGGGAGGGGGGGTGAGGGTCCGGCAAATTCGATGCATCACTCAGCTGCCGATCTGCCGTCCCAGCCGGCCACGCCTCATCCGGCCTTGCATGGAAGTTGACCGCTCTGCTTGTCCGCCGTGCCTCGTGCCGCCCGAACCCTCACCTCAATCCCGCTTCGCGCTGTCGGCCAAGGCGCGTCAAGACACGCGCACCGACAGCGCGCAAACACTGCCTCCTCGCTCGGACGGAAGAGGGATTTCAATCCCATAGCTGGCATCCTTGCGCGATGTCCAAGCCCCGCAAACCAACGACGCGTCGATCGGCCAACCCCTCTGCGCGCGCCGTCTCCAACGCCGAGCCGCTCTCCGGCGAACAGGCGCGACTGCGCATTCTTGCGGCGATTCGTGCAATACCTTCCGGCCAGGTTGCCGGCTATGGCGAGGTCGCACTGCGCGCCGGCCTGCCCGGGCGGGCGCGGCTGGTGGCGCGCGTGCTCAGCGGCAATGACGATCCGCAGCTGCCCTGGCACCGGGTGCTGCGCAGCGATGGCCGGATCGCGTTGCCGGAAGGCTCGTCCGGCTACCGTGAGCAATGTCGGCGGCTGCGTGCCGAAGGCGTGGCGGTCGAGCAGGGCCGGGTGCGCCGTGCGAGTGCCGCGCAAACCCTGGATGCGGCCGTGTGGGGACCTTCATAAGCCTGCCGTTATGATGGTTGGCATTCCGAAGGATGCCGTCATGCCCCAACTGCCGCCCGTCACCAAAGCGTTGTTGATCGCCAATATTGGCTTGTTCCTGCTGCAATGGGCATTGGGCGACCTGGGCGCCGGCGTGCTGCCCTCCGATGCGGCGCTGTCGTCGTTGATGCTGTGGCCGATTTCCAACGGCTTCGATGCGTTCTCGCCCGGCGCCAGCTTCATGCCGTGGCAGTTGCTGACCTATGCGTTCCTGCATGGCGGTTTCAACCATCTGTTCTTCAACATGCTGGCGCTTTTCATGTTCGGCGCGGCGCTGGAGCAGACCTGGGGGCAGAAGCGCTTTCTGACCTATTACCTGGTGTGCGTGGCCGGTGCCGGCGTGTGTCAGTTGCTGATGGCCTGGTTCACCCAGAGCGGGGCGCCGGTGGTGGGGGCGTCGGGCGGGGTGTTCGGTCTGTTGCTGGCCTACGGCATGCTGTTCCCCAATCAGCGGGTGATGCTGCTGTTTCCGCCGATCCCGATGAAGGCGCGCACTTTCGTGATCGTGTTCGGTGCGATCGAACTGTTCCTGGGTGCAACCGGCTGGCAGCCGGGCGTGGCCCACTTCGCGCATCTGGGCGGCATGCTGTTCGGCTGGCTGATGATCCGCTACTGGCGCGGGCAGTCGCCGTTTGGCGGCAGCGGCGGCAGGAAGGGCGGTGGCAAGGGGCGCAAGCCGCCGCTGCGTGTGGTGCGCTGAGGCCTGGCAACGCCCTGATCCGTAGGAGCGGCCCTGGCCGCGATGGGGTTTTACCGGTAAGGCTTCATCGCGGCCGGGGCCGCTCCTACCAAGCGTGCGCTGTCAGGTACGCAACGGATGGATGACGGGCAGCCGGGCGAGGCCCACTTTGCGCATCTGGGCAGCATGCTGTTCGGCTGGTTGATGATCCGTTATTGGCGCGGGCAGTCGCCGTTTGGCGGCAGCGGCAGGAAGGGCGGTGGCAAGGGGCGCAAGCCGCCGTTGCGTGTGGTGCGTTGAGGCGTGGCAACGCCCCGATTCGTAGGAGCGGCCCTGGCCGCGATGGGGCGTTACCGGTAAGGCCTTATCGCGGCCGGGGCCGCTCCTACCAAGCGAGCGTTGTCATGGACGAAACGCCAGGCACAAAAAAAGAGCGCGGAGTCCGCGCTCTTTTTTATTGCCTGCCACTGCGTGTGGATTGCCAGTGACTTCCTGGTGCTTGAATCAGCGCCAGATCTTCAACTGCTCGGCATCCAGGCGCTGCATCGGCTGGCCGGCCTTGCAGCTGAACGCCGCACCGAACTCCGGCAGGTTGGACAGCGGACCGTTGGTGCGCCACTGGCCCGGCGCCCGGATGTCGGCGCTGGCGCGCTGCACCGCTTCGTTCGGCGACAGCTGCTGGGCCCACAAGCCGGCCCAGGCAGTGAAGAACGCCTGCTTGTCGGCCTCGGTGGCCGCTGGCTGTGCCTTGCTGAAGGCCTGCCAGGCCAGTTCGATGCCGGCCAGGTCGGCCAGGTTTTCTTCGGCGGTCTGTGCACCGTTGACCTTGACGTTGGGCACGCCCGGGTACGGGTAGGCACCAAACTGGCTGGCCACCTTGTCGGTCAGCAGGGTCCAGCTGGTCTTCTCGGCCGGCGTCCACCAGCTGCGCAATTCGCCCTTGGCATCGACCAGCGAGCCCTTGGCGTCGATGGCGCGGGTGATTTCGTGGGCGACCAGCGCGCCGTAAGCGCCGTACTGCGCGGCCGGCGTGCTGCCGGCGGTGAGCACCGGCGACTGCAGCACGGCGGCGGTGATGATCAGGCGGTTCTGCGCGATGTCGTAGGCCACTGCCGGCTGCTGCGGCAGCACGTCCCAGCGCCGGTCGGCGTTGCCCTTGCCGATGCGCTTCATCTCCTCGCGGTGGCGCCAGGTCGAGGCGATCAGCATGTTGCCGCCGAAGCTGCCGCGGCCCATCGGCTGCACGGTGTAATCCAGATCGCGACGCGGCGCGCCGACTTCGATCTTCATCGCCGCCAGCTTGGCCTTGGCTTCGGCGATCACCTCACCGTTGCCCCAGCCGGTGCGCTCCAGCGCGGCCAGCTGCGCGTCGCGCACCTGGTCGGCGATGGCTTCGGCCTGGCGGCGCGTGTCGCTGCTCAGGTAACGCGCCACGTATTCGCGGCCGAGCATCGGGCCGGCGGCGACATTGATCGCGTCCAGCACCTGCTGCCAGCGCTGCGGCGGCAGCGCATCGCCACGCAGCAGACGGCCGCGGAACTGGTATTCGGCATCGTGGAAGCTCTTGGACAGGTACGGCGCCATCGCATCGCCCACGCGCCAGCGCAGATAGGCCTTCCACTGGTCCGGATTGATGCTGACGATCATGCTGTCGAGCTGCTTGAACATGGCCGGGTCGGCCATCGACACCAGGTCGTCCTTGACGCCCTGTGCCTCCAGGAAGTCGGCCAGGCGCAGATTCTTGTACTGCTTGGTCAGCTCCTTGGTGGCGATCGGGGCATAGTTGTTGAACGGGTTGTTGATGCCCTGCACCGACTGCGCGCTGCGCGCCAGCGCGGTCTCGATCTGCAGCACCGAGGCGGCATCGGCGTCGAGCCGGTCGGCCGGGGTGCCGGTCAGCGCCAGGATCTGCTTGACATAGGCGCGGTAGCGGCCCATCAGCGCCTGGGTGTCGGCGTCGGTGCGCGTGTAGAACGCCGGGTCCGGCAGGCCCATGCCGCCCTGCATGAAATACCCGATGTGGCGATCCAGCGCCTTCAGGTCCACGTCCGGGCCGAAATTGAAGCCGACCGGGATGCCGACCTGATGCAATGCTGCGATGGAAGCGGGCACATCCTTGGCCTTCTTGATCGCGTCGATGCGCGACAGCAAGGGGGCGATGGGGTTGGAGCCGTCCTTTTCGACGGATGCCTCGTCCAGGCCGCTGGCCCAGAAGTCGCCGAGCAGTTTCTGCACATTGCCCTGCGGCGTCTTCATCGATGCATCCAGCAACTCGCGTTGCTGCTGCAGCGCGCGCTCGGACAGCTGGCCCAGCGCGGTGACGGCACCGGCCTGCGGCACCGGGTTGGCCTTGAGCCAGCCGGCATTGGCGTAATCGTAGAAATTGGTGCAGGCCGCCGAGACGGCCGGCGCCTTGGGAGCAGCCTTCTTCTTGCGAGCGGCGTCGGCGTCGGGGGCGGACAGCAGCGTGATCAGGCTGAAGCCAAGAGCGAGGGCAAGCGGACGAATGGTGGGCATCGAGAAGAAGGGTGGCCAGATTGAAGTCGGCGGAGTTTAGCAAGGCTGCGCCCCGTGCAGGCGGGCGCGAGCTGCCGTCGACCCTCGGTGCCGGCCGCTTGCATGAACGCGACAGGCCCGCGGGTGCGGGCCTGTGCGTGTTGCGTTGCTGCTGGAAGCGATTGCAGGCGCTACCTGCACCGAATTACCAGATGACCACGCGGTCTTTCTCCGGGCGCACCATTGCATCGCCCGGCTTGCAGGCGAAGGCGGTGGCGAACTGCGGCATGTTTGACGGTGATGCGATGGCGCGCAGGTTGTCCGGTGAGTGCGGGTCGCTCGCCAGGTAGACCAGTTGTTGCTGCTCGCGCGTCTGTCCGCGCCAGTTGCGCGCAAAGCCCAGGAAAAACCGCTGCTCGGGGCTGTAGCCGTCGATGCGCGCGACCCGCTCGGGATGCTGGCGCAATGCAGTCTGCAGGGCGTCGTAGGCAATGTTGATACCGCCCAGGTCGGCAATGTTCTCGCCGAGGGTGAGCTTGCCGTTGACATGCAGCTTGGGGTGGCTGGGCAGCGGAACATAGGCATCGAACTGCTTTACCAGGGTATCGGCACGCTGTTCGAATGCCTTGCGATCCTGCGCCGTCCACCAATTGACGTTGTTGCCCGCACCATCGAACTGGCTGCCTTGATCGTCGAAGCCATGCGTGGCTTCGTGCCCGATCACCGCGCCGATGGCACCATAATTCAGGGCATCGTCGGCATTGGCATCGAAGAACGGCGGTTGCAGAATACCGGCCGGGAAGTTGATGGTGTTGGTGCTGGGGCTGTAGTACGCGTTGACCGTCTGGGGCGTCATCGACCAACGCTTGCGATCGGTGGGCTTGCCGATTTGAGCGATGTCATAGCGGTAGTTGAACTTGGCAGCCGCCTGCAGATTGCGGTAATACGCCCCCGGCACGATGTCCAGCCCCGACCAGTCGCGCCAGGTGTCGGGGTAGCCGATGTTGGGCAGGAACGCGTTCCACTTGGCAAGCGCCTTTGTCTTGGTTTCGGCGCTCATCCAATCCACGTTTTCGATGCGCGTCTTGAGCGCGGCGCGGACGTTGTCGACCAGTTCCGCCGCGCGTTGCTTGGCTTCGGGCGTGAAGACTTTGGCGACGTAGAGCTGGCCAAGGCCTTCGCCCATGGCGGAGTCGAGCGCGCGCAGGACGCGTTTCCAACGCGGGCGTTGCTCCGGCTGCCCGGACAGAGCCTTGCCGTAGAAAGCGAAGTTGTTGTCGACAAAGGCCTTGCTGAGATGTTTGGATGCATCGTCGATGGTGTGGAAGCGTAGATACGCCTGCCACTGTGCAATGGGTGCACTCGCCAACTGGTGGTCGAACGCAGCGAAGAAGCGCGGTTGCGACAGCGAGAAGCCGGCACCGACATCCACGCCTTGCGCGGCAAAGAAATCTTTCCACGAAAAGTGCGGGGTGAGCGCGTCTGCCCCGGCAACGCTGACAAAGTTGTACTGGTTCTTGGGTTGGCGTGCGTCGGTCGGCGAAAGCGACGCAGCAGCCAGGCGCGATTCCAGCGCCATCACGTCCTTGGCCTGCGCCTTGGCCACATCGGCATTGCTGCCGGTGAGCTCGAACGATTTGGCGATGTAGGCCAGATAGGCTTCACGAATGGGGGCGTACTCGGCGGCGGTGTAGTAGTCCTTTGTTGGCAGGCCGAGGCCGCCTTCGTTGGCGAAGGCGATTTGCTGGTCTGCCTTGTGGAAGTCCGCGCTCGCGCCGAACTGGAAAACCTGGCCGTCACCCTCCGCATAGCGGCTCGCGATGTACTTGGCGACATCTTCCGGGGATTTCAGCGCCCCAATCGTCTCCAGCAACGGACGGATGGGTTGGTCTCCCGCTGCCTCGATTGCGGCTTCGTCCATGCCCGAGGCATAGAGCAGGCCAAGCTTGCGTGTGAGCGGGTCGGTCTGCGTGTCTGCCTGCTTCGCGGCGCTTTCAACAATCTCACGCTGCGTTGTCAGGCTCTTTTCTGTCAGCTCGTCGAACATGCCCCAACTGGTGCGGTC
The DNA here is from genome assembly GCF_001013475.1 of Xanthomonas arboricola pv. juglandis. GTDB lineage: Bacteria > Pseudomonadota > Gammaproteobacteria > Xanthomonadales > Xanthomonadaceae > Xanthomonas > Xanthomonas arboricola. The sequence goes on from NZ_JZEF01000003.1 coordinate 941,573, forward strand.
GGCCGGAATCGGATTGGCCTTGGCCCAGGCGCCATTGACGAAGTCGTCCAGGTTTTGGCACGCGCTGGCTGCCGGGCCCAGCTCGCTGATATCGAATGCGGGTTTGCTGGCTGTCGTGGCCGGCGGCGCGGCAGGCGCCGAAGTGGCCGCTGATGCCGGGGCGCCATCTGCATCGGAGGCGCGCTTGCAGCCAGGCAGGGCGACCAGCAGGGCCAGGGCAAGGGTGGAGGTCTTGAGCAAGGGCATATCTGGCATCGGCGAGGAAATGGACTCCGAGCATAAGCGGACGCCGCCTTGCGAGCGCCGGGCTTGAGGTTTGTTGAGCTTGGCCTGGAGACACCGGTTCACGAAGCGCATCCGTTCACCGGGTACAGCCACGGCAATCCAGTCCGGCGCTGCACAAGCGCTTGTCTCCGGCGTGCCTGCTAAAGCGCTCCCGAGCGAGGTGCAGCCTGCTTGGTTGCCGGAATGGCCTGCCGATTTCCGGTTGGGTTACAGGCGCCGCCAGTGCGGACGAAAGAGGTTTGCGCACCCGCCAACGGCGCCACGGCGCACACAAAAAAAGCGGCGATCCGAAGATCGCCGCTCGCTCTTGCCAATGTCGCGCAATTACCAGATCACGACCCGCTGATCGCCTTGACGCACCATCGCATCGCCGGCCTTGCACGAGAACGCGGCGGCAAACGCCGGCATGTTCGACGGCGCACCGATGGCGCGGAAGTTGGCCGGGGCATGCGGATCGGTCTTCAGGCGCACCGCCAGTTCTTCCGGAGTGAAGTTGCGGCGCCACACTGTTGCCCAGTTGAGGAAGAAGCGCTGGTCACGGGTGATGCCGTCGGTCTTGGGGTCGTCCTTGCCGGCGGTGGCGGTCTTCATCGCGTCGTAGGCGGTGTTGAGGCCGCCCAGGTCGGCGATGTTTTCGCCCAGGGTCAGGTCACCCTTGACCTTGTCACCGGCCGGGGTGCGATAGCCGTCGAACTGCGCGACCAGCTTGCCGGTGCGTGCCTTGAACGCGTCCAGATCCTTCTGCGTCCACCAACCCGGATCGGCGATGAAGTTGCCATCAGCGCCGAAGCGGCTGCCCTGGTCGTCGTAGCCGTGGGTCATCTCATGCCCGATCACCGCACCGATGCCGCCGTAGTTCATTTCCTCCGGCGCATTCGGGTCGAAGAACGGCGGCTGCAGGATCGCGGCCGGGAACACGATCTCGTTCTGCAACGGGTTGTAGTAAGCGTTGACCGTCTGCGGGCTCATGCCCCATTCGGTCTTGTCCACCGGCTTGCCGATCTTGGACAGGTTCCATTTGTAGTTGTACTCGGACGCAGCCATCACGTTGCCCAGGTAGCTGTCGCGGCTGGTGTTCAAGCCGTTCCACTCGCGCCACTTTTCCGGGTAGCCGATCTTGGGCGTGAAGCTTTCCCACTTGGCGATCGCCTTGGTCTTGGTTTCCGGGCTCATCCAGTCCAGCTTTTCGATGCGTGCCTTCAGCGCGGTGCGCAGGTTGGTCACCAGGGTTTCCATCTTGGCCTTGGAATCGGCCGGGAAGGCGACCTTGACGTACATCTGGCCCAGCGCTTCGCCGGTCTGGCCATTGATGGTCGCCAGCACGCGCTTCCAGCGCGGCTTGATCTGCTTCTGCCCGCGCATGGTCTGGTTGTAGAACGCGAAGTTCTCATCGACGAATGGCTGGCTGAGGAACGGCGAGGCGCCATCGACGGTGTGGAAGCGCAGGTAGGCGCGCCAGATCGCCGGATCGGTGTCGGCGATCATCTTGCTCACTTCCTGGTGGAAGGCCGGGATCGCCAGCGAGAACATCTCCGGCGTGGCCACGCCCTGCGACTTGAAAAACTCGGTCCACGACCAGTTGGGGGTCAGCTTGTCGGCATCGGCCGGCGAGATCGGGTTGTAGGCCAGCGAGGCATCGCGCGACATCTGGGTGCTGGTCTTGGAGACCTTGGCCAGACGTGTCTCGAACGCGACCACCTGCTTGGCCTGCGCGGCGGCATCGGCCGCGGCCACGCCGGACAGTTCCAGCACCTTGGCCACGTGCGCCTGGTAGGCCTCCAGCTTAGCCTTGTTGGCGGCGCTGGTGTAGTACTCCGGATCCGGCAGACCCAGGCCGCCCTGCATGGCATAGGCAATGTTCTGGCTGGACTTCTTGAAGTCCGCCTCGGCGCCGAAGCTGAAGAGCTCGTTGTTGCCCTTGGCGGCGCTGCTGCGCAGATAGTCGACCAGTTTGGCCCGGTCGTTGATGGCGTCGATCGCGGCCAGTTCCGGCTTCAGCGGCTCGATGCCCTGGGCGTTGATCTTGGCCTCGTCCATGCCGGTGGACCACAGGTCGCCGACGATCTTTTCCACGCCGGTGGCGCTGGTGTCGGCCGCGGCCTGTTCGACTAGTTGCTGCTGGATCGCATTGGAACGCTCGTCGAGCATCTCGAACGCGCCCCAGCTGGTGCGATCGCTCGGCACCGGGTTGGCGGCCAGGAACTTGGCGTTGGCGTACGCATTCAAATCCGTGCAGGCGTTGCCGTTGGTATCCAGGTCGGCGGCGGTGAACTGGTTCACGGCCGGCAGCTTGCTCTGGTCCAGGGTCAGCGTCTTGGGAGCCGCCGGGGTGGTTGCGGCGGTGTCGGCCGCGGGCGCGGCCGGCGCGGCGTCTTCGGATTTCTTGCAACCGCTCAGCGCGGCGGCCACGGCCAGGGACAGGGTCAACAAATGAGGTGTACGAATCACAAAGGGCTCCAGGAGCAGATGTGGGAAGCCCCGTCGCCGGGGCTGTGGCCGGCACTCTACGCCTCGCCAGCCGGATGGCATGGTGTCGAAGGTCATGGGTGCGGCGTGTGTAGGTGAACCGGCCCGACGTTGTCCGGATGGGCGACAGTCCTGCGCAGGACACCAGGCGCAGTGGCGGCCCGGTGTTTTCGCATCCTGTGCGCTGTGGCTTGAGGCTGTGCTTACCTGGTCTGGCAGTCTGTGTCGTTGCGCGGGCGGCGGTCGAGAGGGGCGAGTACCTGAATGCTCCTGCTGTGCAAGCAGTGCTATATACAAGCGCATGCCTACCGCTTCCGAACCGTTGGATGCCCTGATCATCGGCGCGGGCCACAATGGGCTGGTCTGCGCCGCCTACCTGGCCAAGGCCGGCAAGCGGGTGCTGGTGCTGGAAGCGCGCGACGTCGTTGGCGGCGCAGCGGTCACCGAAGAATTCCATCCGGGGTTTCGCAACTCGGTGGCGGCGTACACGGTGTCGTTGCTGCAACCCAAGGTCATCGCCGATCTTGACCTGGAGCGACATGGCCTGCGCGTGGTGGCGCGCCGCATCAACAACTTTCTGCCATTGCCGACTGGCGAGTACCTGCTGGCCGGCGCAGGGCGCACGGCTGTGGAAGTCGGCAAGTTCTCCGCGCGCGATGCCGCTGCATTGCCTGCCTATGAAGCGCGCCTGGAGCAACTGGCCGATGTCCTGCGTGCGCTGGCATTGCAGCCACCGCCGGATGTCAGCGATGGTGGATGGCTGCGCGCGTTGCCGCAGCTATGGCGCGCGGGCAAGCTGGGGCTGCAGCTGCAGGAACTACCGCTCGCGTTGCGGCAGGAGCTGCTCGACCTGTTCACGATTTCGGTCGCCGAGTATCTGGATCGCTGGTTCGAAAGCGCTCCGATCAAGGCGCTATTCGGTTTCGACGGCATCGTCGGCAATTACGCCAGCCCTTACACGCCGGGCACGGCTTACGTGTTGTTGCATCACGTGTTCGGGCAAAGCAATGGCGTCAAAGGCGCCTGGGGGCACGCCATCGGCGGCATGGGCGCGATCACCCAGGCGATGGCCGCCAGTGCGCGCGACTCTGGCGTGACGATTCGTACCGGCTGCGCGGTGGAGCGCGTGCTGGTGGAGCAGGGGCGTGCGGTCGGTGTCATCACCGTCCAAGGAGAGACGCTACGTGCGCGTGCAGTAGTGGCCAACGTCAATCCGAAGCTGTTATATCAGCGTTTGATGCAGCCGGACGATGTCCCCGCGGCGACGCGAGAACACATGGCGCATTACCGCTGCGGATCGGGCACGTTCCGCATGAATGTCGCGCTTTCGCGGCTGCCGGATTTCACCGCCTTGCCGGGAACGGGCGATCATCTGACTGCCGGGATCATCCTGGCGCCGAGCCTGGATTACATGGATCGTGCCTGGCAGGACGCGCGCGCTTCGGGATGGTCACGCGAACCGGTGGTCGAGTTGCTGATTCCCAGCACGCTGGACGACACGCTGGCACCGCCCGGTCAACATGTGGCCAGCCTGTTCTGCCAACACGTAGCACCGCAGCTGCCGGATGGCCGGCATTGGGACGATCATCGTGAGGAAGTCGCCGATCTGATGATCGCGACGGTCGAGCGCTACGCCCCCGGATTCGCGGCCTCGGTGCTGGGCCGGCAGATCCTCAGCCCGCTCGATCTGGAACGCATCTTCGGGCTGATCGGCGGCGACATCTTCCACGGCGCCCTCAGCCTCAATCAACTTTTCAGCGCACGCCCGATGCTGGGGCAGGGCGCCTATCGCGGCGCGATTGCCGGGCTGTATCTATGCGGGTCCGGCACGCATCCCGGTGGCGGGGTGACCGGTGCGCCTGGGCATAATGCGGCGCGGGTGATAGTGCAAGTTGATTGAGACGGCGCGATGACCCTCAAAAAAAAGCTCCGGCAGGACCGGAGCGCAGTGCATTTGAATGCGGTATCGAAGGCGCGTGGCGACGCCTTCGATACCGATGCGATCAAAAATCGTATGACGCAGTCAGACGCATGTAGCGCGGCTGGTTGTAGCTCCAGGCTTCGGTGCCTAACCCGTACGTGTTGGACACGGTCCGGCGGGTGGTTTCGTTGGTGGCGGACACACGATTGACAGAGCGGTCGTTCAGTACATTGAACACGTTGAGCGAAAACGCCAGCTTGTGATCGGCGAAGGCCGGACGGTAGGTGACGCCTAAATCCAGATTCTTGATCCAAGGGGTCTCACCAGCACCGCCCGCAGAAACCGGCTGTCCGTAGCAGTAGTGATACGCCGAATTATAGCCAACCGGATCGTAATTCAACTCTGCGGCGTTAGGCCCCGCGTAATAGCCCAGGCAGGACTTAGGCGTGCCGGACGTGACCCGCACCGTAGCCGACGCAAGCCACTCAGGTGTGAACTGGTAGGCGCCAAATGCCTTCAATTGATGTCGACGATCGTTGGCCAGGTTGCCACCTGCGTAGTACATCAGTTCCGCCGCATCCCAGTCCTGAGTCTTGGAGATGTCTGCTTGCCCAAGGTCAGACTTCACCTGTCCTTCGGTGTTGCCGTACAGGTGCGACCAGGTGTAGTCGACGCGGCCATACCACTTTTCGTCGAAAGGATGCTCGATGAATAGGTCCACGGCGACGTAGTTGCGCTTAGCTTTGTCTGTGAAGCCCCAATCGGACTGCGACATGCGCAACTGGGTGTAGCCAGAGCCATCGGTATTGGCAAGGTTGTAAGTATTGGTTTCGCCAGGGTTGAACATCACGCAACCAGGAATGCTCACGCTGCTAGTGTCGCCGCCCGCCGCTTCGAGCGTATCGGCCATACGTCCGGGATCGCAGACATCGTCGATTGCTGTCTGCAATTTGCGGTAGGTGACCTTTGCGCCCGAATTCCACTTCTCGCCAAGCGTCTTTTCGAATCCGATCAGGAATTCGTCCTGATACTGCGACTTGAGATCGCTTGGGGCGAACGAGTTGGGATCCGGCGCCAGGCCATACTCCCCGTTGGAGGAGACCGGACCAGGGCCGAGTGCAGTCAGGCCGGTTGGTTCGCCGTTGGCGTCGATACCCGTGTAAGTGAAGTATTCGCTGGTGTACGTCGAAGCCGACGCTCCGCGGATGGCGACCTGGTTCGGTAACGCGAGATAGTAGCGGCCGATATTGGCGAACACCTTGAAGGAAGAATCGCCAAAGACGTCCCAGCTGGCGCCCAGACGCGGAGCCCACTGGTCGCCGCTGTCCACATAGGCCACATGGTCGCTGTTGTAGTTGGTGAACTTGTCGTTGCGGATGCCCAGCGTGAGTAGCCAGTTATCACTGACCTGCCAACGATCCTCAAGATAGTAGGCTTTCTGTTCGACGGACATGCTGGTAGCCGTCGTAAAGATACGCCGGTTCACAAAATAGCCATCGCCACCCGATGGGCCGACGCCCAGAGAACCGCTGATAGGTTCGCTGGGGTCGTCTTGGTGACCATAGATCCAGCGATAGCCTGGCCCACTGGTAAATACGCCTTCGTCGTAAGCGTTGAAGTACATATTGTCCACGCCAGCGGTCAGGTCATGGTCGCCCAGACGGTAATTCAACTCCAGGCGAAGATTGCGGCTCTTGTTGATCGGGTCGCGCGCTTTGACCGTGGTGGTGGCCTGCCCATTGGTTATGCGCCTGCCGCCAGTGATTGCTGGATCCTGCAGATTCGAGCTGGCGATGTTGGGCAGTGCCGATGCACCCGGATTCCACTGCTGGTTATGCTGGGTATCGCGTCCCCAGGTCGCATTCAAAGTCAGGTCATCGGTGATGTAACTGGTAAATTTCAGAATGTCGACGCTGTCCTTGAGCTTGTATGTATCCGTAAACAACCCGGACGGGCCCTGATCCGTGTACGAAGCGTAGTCGTAGTTGCTGTAGACACCGGAGCGACGATCGGTATTCTCGATTCGTGTGTACTCAAGGATGTTGCTGTCGTTGATGTTCCAGTCCAGCTTGCCGTAGAACTTCGGCGAACTGTTGTCGTAATGGCTACGTCCCTGATTGTTCGCGGCCGTCGCGATATTGGTGGTCGCGCCGTCCACTTTGTCGGATTCGCCAGCCACGAACAGGAACAAGCGATCTTCGATCAGGGGGCCACCCGCGTAGGCGCTATAAACCGTTCTGTTCTGCACATCGCCTTTACCGCGGCGGTAAATCGTCCCGGGCAGTTGATCATCTTCATATCCATAATCGGCCGGAAGCGTGCTATTCGGATACCAAGCATCGCCACGCGAGCTCGCCAGCGACTTGGGTTCCCACACTGCCTGAGCACCGAAGTGCCACTCGTTGGTACCGCGCTTGCCCACCTGGCTGATGACGCCGCCAGTCGAGCGGCCGTACTTGGCGCTGTAGCCACCCGTATAGGTTTCCTGCTGGTCGATCGCGCCATAAGGAAGGCTGAGGCCGCCGAGGTTGTTGAATGGATTGGTGACGTTAACGCCGTTAATGTAATAAGCGTTTTCCGTCACACCGGCTCCACCAAACGAAATGGTGGAGCGCGAACCATTGTTGAAAGCACCGCTTCCGGAGATCGCACCTGGCGCCAGCAACGCAATCGCTTCGGCACTACGTCCCAGCGGCAGCGTTGCCAGCTGTTCGGACGTGATCACCGAACGCGAGCTGGTGGAGCTGACGTCGATCTTCGGTGCATTGGCGGCAGTGACCGTGATCGCGCCGAGCGTCGTTGCATCGGCACTGCCGCTGGCAGCTGCGCCGGCAAACGACACCTCGGTGCCGGATCCGACGCGCAACTGCACGTTCTTGCGGGTGTCGACGACCTGATCGCCACGCTTCAAGGTGACGGTGTAGGCGCCGACCGGCAACGAGCCGAGGTTGTAACGGCCATTGGCGTCGATGGCGATCGTACGGCTGAGGCCGGTGTCGCTTTGAACGACGATGGTGCTGCCGGCTTCCGAGGGAGCGCTACCGTAGATGCTGCCGGTGGTGCTTTGTGCGTAGACCGCGCCATTGGCGAGACAGGCGCCGAGCACAACAGCCAGAGCGGTGCGCTTGAGGGCATGGCGACGAATTTGATTGCTCATTCCTAACCTTTCAGCTGGGTATCGGGAGAAGTGGCGGTCATCGAGGAGTCAGATGGCCTTAACCCGAACGTAATGAATGTGTGGTCTGAGTCGCAAGCGGTTTGAATGATTCGTTAATGAAAAGGGCGAGATCCGCATCGAATATGCGGATCTGCGCACAAATTGCCGGGCGCGCGGACAAGTGAGCACTAAGGCCGCACAAGTATTCATTTTTGTCAGTGCGCGCGATGCAGCATGAAATTTGCCCCGATTGACCACACGCGGTGCGTCTGCGGTATCTGCAGATGGTTGTCGTGGTTGCTTGGCTGGTTTCATCTGAAACATCAATTTGCCAACGGCGGTCAGAACCTGACAGTCGTACCCAGGTAGAAGAACCGGCCGATGTTGTCGTACAGCGCGGAGGTGAAGTCCGAGCCGAAGTAGTTACGCGGCGGATCTTTGTCGAAGGCGTTGTCGATGCCGAGGTAGACGTCGATCTTCGAGCCGGGGAACTGATAGCCGAACTGGACGTTGTGGTAGGTGTACGAGCCGTTCTTGATCGGACTGGCCGAGCCCGGATTGCTGTTGTAGCTTTCCGGCGTCACGCGCAGGTTGCCGTCCACATAGTTCATGTCCCACGAGGCGCGCCACTCGTTCCAGTCGTACTTGGTCTGGAACTGGGCGCGCCAGCGCGGATCGGTCACGTAGGTCACGTACTCGTCGTATTCGGCCGGGAAGTCCTGGAACACCCATTCGCGCGACTGGATCAGGCGCGTGCCGACAAGGCGCAGCACGGTGTTGGCTTCGCCGAGCTGGAAGCGGTAGTCCATTTCCAGATCCACGCCCACACGCCGCGAGCGTGACAGGTTTTCGTTGAGCGCCTGCCAGCCGATGATGCTGTGCTCGGGATAGATGCGGCCCTGCGGGTCGGTGAATCCACCCAGCGGGGCGCGCTGCACGAAGCCGCAGAAGCTGTTGTTGATGCCGCCTGGATTGTCCACGCAGCGCGTGGCATTGGTCTCTGCGGTCACGGTGCCGATCGCGTCCTGCAGGTCGATGCGCCAGTAGTCGATCGACATGCCGAAGCCGTCGAAGAACTCCGGCTGCCACACCAGGCCATAGGACAGGCTGCGCGCGCGCTCCGGCTTCAGTTCCGGATTGCCGCCGCTCACGCCTGGGCGGGTCGAGGTGAAGGTATCGATCCAGCCCACCGGTACGCCCAGCGCACTGCAGTTGGCCTGGCGCAATGCCACATCGCCCGCGGTGCCCGGGCGGTTGGTATTGGTCGGCAGGTAGTTGCAGGGGTCGTTGATGGTCGCAAAGTTTTCGCTCTGCGAGTCGTACAGCTCACCGATGCTGGGCGCACGCACGGCCTGTGCCACGGTGCCGCGCAGACGCAGCGACGGGATGATGGTCCAGTCCAGGCCCACGTTCCAGGTCTTGGTCGAGCCGATGCTGTCGTAGTCCGAATAGCGTCCTGCCACATCCAGCGCCAACCGGTCCACGGCCGGCAGGCCGGCAAGCAACGGAATGGTGCTCTCGACAAAGATTTCCTTGACGGTGTATTCGCCACCGCTGTTGGGGATGGCGTTGAGGAAGGTCGCTCCCGAGGCCGCCAGCGGATCGGTGATTTCCTCGCTCTGCTCCTTGCGGTATTCCACGCCACCGGCAAATCCGATGTCGCCGGCCGGCAGCGACAGCAGGTTGCTGTTGGCCACCGACGCGCTGAACACGGTCTGCTGGATCTTGGCCTGCGAGCGCGCGGTGGTGTTGAACCATGCGGCTGCTTCCGGGGTCACCGCGCCGTTGCCGAACACACTGAACGGCACGCAGCCTTCGCGCGCCAGCGCCGAATAGACGCGGTTGGTGTGGGGATTGATTGCGTTCGGATCCAGCGTGGTGCGGCAGACGATGTTGCCGCTGGCATCACGTGCGGCATCGATACCGGCCTGCCAGCGCTCGTTGATGCGGTTGTTGAGGTTCAGCCGGTCGACCGCGGCCTTGCCGTAGTTGGCGGACACGTCGTAGGTCCAGTTGTCGGTAAAGTTGCCTTCGGCACCGAGCACTGCGCGATAGGTCTTGCGTTCGATGTTCTCGCCGCGACGGCCGGCATCGACGTTGAAGCGGTTCATCAGGATCTGCGTGGCACCGCGCGAATCCATCAGCGCACCGAGTTCGGGGCTGACATACGGATTCTGGCGACGCACGCGCAGCGAACTGTCGAAGGCCGGCTGGCCGAAGAATTCCGAATCGGTCTCGCTGTACTTGCCTTCGAAGAACAGGCGATGGTTCTCGCTGACCTCGAAGTTGATCATGGTATTGACGCTCTTGCGATCGAAGCCGGGCTGCAGGTCGGCGACCGCATTCAGATCAACGAAATCGCAATCCACGCACGAGGTGTTGCTGACCACCGTGCCGTTGTAGCGGTTGCGGCGGAAGCTGCCGTCCTGGTTGAACAGGTAGCGGTTGCCATAGCTGGCCGGGTTGCGGAAATCGAAGGTACCCAGGTTGAAGGTGCCGCCGTAGGACGTGGAATGATTGCCGCCCGGGCCGCTGAGCACGTTCTGCGGATTGCGCTCGCTCGGCGGTTGGCTCGGATCGAACCCCGGGTTAGGAACCGACGATACTCGCGGCCGATGGCGCGGTTGCCGCGACCGAAGCGGTCCTGCTTGCTGTATTCGCCCGACACCGCGATGTTGCCGCGGCCGTCCGCAAAGTCGGTGCCTGCCGAGAAGCTGGCGAAGGAGCGGTTGTAGTTGCCCTCATCGGCCAGGCCGGTCTGCGCGCGCGTCTCGAATCCGGTGAAGGTCTTCTTGAGGATGAAGTTGACCACGCCGGCCACTGCGTCGGCACCGTAGACGGCCGAGGCACCACCGGTGATGACTTCGACGCGTTCCACCCATTCCACCGGAATCGTGTTGACGTCCACCGCAGTCGAGCCCGGGCTGGAACCCACGTGGCGACGGCCGTCGACCAGGACCAGGGTGCGGTCGGTGCCCATGCCGCGCAGGTCGAGCAGGCCCAGCCCGGCGGTACCGATGAAGCGGGTGGAATTGCCCAGCGTGTAGCTCGGTGCCAGCGCCGGCATGCGCGCCATCAGGTCGCTGATGGTGGTCGCGCCGGTGGCGCGGATTTCCCCGGCACTGATCGCGGTGACCGGCGAGGGCGTGACAAAGCCGGTACGCGCAATGCGCGAGCCGGTGACAGTGACCTTGTCCAGGTCGGTGGTCCCGGGTCCCACCCCGTTTTCTGACTGCGCGGCAGCGTGGCCGGCAGAAGCGGCCAGCACCGCAAACAACGCGGTGCTCAAACGATGACGCTGGGTGTGTTGAGGAAGACGGCTCGACATGACCTTGCGGATTCCTCGCTGGGATTTTGCGAAACAGCTGTGCTCGCTGAGCGCTGGCTGAACTGGATCCCGAACGTAACAATTCCTTACTCGTGTGTCCGCATTTGTGAAATTTGTCGCTATTTGACACATAAGTAAGCGAGCAGCGCCGATGTCTGGTGGCAGCTTGAAACGCATCTGCCTGTGGCCGAGCCGGTAAACTGCCGGTCTTCCCATGCGCTGCGCCTGGCGATGCAGCCATCGCTGTGTTGGCAGCGCACGACGAATCAGGCAGGCAATGACGACAATGGTGCAATACGCTTCAAGCAAGGCGATCGACCTCCCCCAGAGCGCACGCGCATGAGCGGCGAGCGCAGAACCCCCGCACACGCGGTACAGGGCGCGCTGGCGCCGCATCCGCGCATCCGCAATGTGATCGCGGTGGGCTCGGGCAAGGGTGGGGTGGGCAAGTCCACCACCGCGGTAAATCTGGCGCTGGCCTTGCGTCAGCAGGGCGCGCGCGTCGGCGTACTGGACGCGGACATCTACGGGCCGAGCGTGCCGGCGATGCTGGGCCTGAGCGGGCGGCCGGACAGCCCGGACAACAAGTCGATCGAGCCCTTGCGCGCGTTCGGAATCGAGGCGATGTCGATCGGCTTGCTGGTCGATCAGGACACGCCGATGATCTGGCGCGGGCCGATGGCAACCTCGGCATTGACCCAGCTGTTCAACGATACCCTGTGGGACGACCTGGATTACCTGCTGATCGACCTGCCGCCGGGCACCGGCGACATCCAGCTGACCTTGTCGCAGAAGATCCCGGTGGCCGGCGCGGTCATCGTCACCACGCCGCAGGACATCGCCACGCTGGATGCGCGCAAGGCCTTGAAGATGTTCGAAAAGGTCGAGGTGCCAGTGCTCGGCATCGTCGAGAACATGGCGGTGCACACCTGCAGCCAGTGTGGCCACCGCGAACACCTGTTCGGCGAAGGCGGCGGCGAGCGCATGGCCGCCCAGTACGGCGTGCCCTTGCTGGGGTCGTTGCCGCTGGCGATCGCGATCCGCGAGCAGGGCGATGCAGGCCAGCCGATCGTGGTGGCCGCGCCGGAGTCGGCGGCAGCGCAGGCCTATCTGGCCGCTGCCGCGCGCCTGTCCGAGGAACTGGGCAAGCGGCCGCGCGCCAGCATCCCGATTTCGGCTTCGCTGCTGTAGCGCGCAGGCCGGCGCTGGTGCCGGCCGCTTGCTAGAATTCGCTGCCTTTCGCGCGGGCCGCTCGGCCTGCCGCCTTCCGTCTTCAAGGAACACCGCATGAGCATCAAGAGCGACCGCTGGATCAAGCGCATGGCCGAACAGCACGCGATGATCGAGCCGTTCGAACCCGGCCAGATCAAGCACGACGCCGCCGGCCAGCGCATCGTCAGCTTCGGCACTTCCAGCTACGGGTACGACGTACGCTGCTCGCGCGAGTTCAAGATCTTCACCAACATCAACTCGACCATCGTCGACCCGAAGCACTTCGATCCGGGCAGCTTTGTCGATATCGAGTCGGATGTGTGCATCATCCCGCCCAACAGCTTCGCGCTGGCACGCACGGTGGAATACTTCCGCATCCCGCGCGACACCCTGGTGGTGTGCCTGGGCAAGAGCACCTACGCGCGCTGCGGCATCATCGTCAACGTGACCCCGCTGGAGCCGGAATGGGAAGGCCACGTCACGCTGGAATTCAGCAACACCACGCCGCTGCCGGCGCGCATCTACGCCAACGAAGGCGTGGCGCAGATGCTGTTCTTCCAGTCCGACGAAGTCTGCGAGACCTCGTACAAGGACCGCGGCGGCAAGTACCAGGGCCAGACCGGCGTGACCCTGCCGCGCACCTGATGCAGTGGAGCAGCCGCGGCCTTCAGCAGGGCGCTGTGGCCCGCTCGCGGTAGCGCAGCAGTTGGCGTACGCCGGCGGCGATCAGCAGTGCCGGCCACCAGGTCGACACCAGGTTGCCCAGGTCGATACGGGCCAGCCCGAGGTTGTCCAGCAGAAACAGCGTGCCCAGCGTGATCAGGAACAGGGCGGGAATCAGGCGATAGTGCATGGCGATGTCCTCGGTAGGTGTGCGCCCATGCTGCGCGCAACACGCCCACCGATCAGGTGCCGGAAGTCAACTCTTGCCGATGACAAACGTCATGTCGGCAAGGTCATGGCTGCATTGGTGGCCGTGTCGTGTTCGCTGGCAGTCCTAGGGATACAGGGGCCCTGGCTCTCTACGGGTGCAGTCGGCTAGCGCATGAGGCTCCACGCGTCCCCGCATCCGCCCCTTCGGGGCACCTTCTCCCGATGGGAGAAGGGATGTCGGCGCTCTGACCAGGCGCTGGGGCTGATCGACTGCTGGAATCGCTCCATTCCATGTTCATGGGCGCTAACGCCCATCATGCGCACAGGCGAGAGCCGCGCCTCAAGGCGCATTGCCGCATCCAATCAGTGACAGATCAGCAGCTACGGCCGGATAGTCCGGGAATCAACAGCGCCAGAAGCGCGCTCTCACGATTCCCCAATCCCGATTCCCGATTCCCGGCTATTTGCCCCGCCCAAACAACATCCCCACACCGCAGGCGACCAACGCCGCCGGCCACCACGTGGCGATCAGCCGGCCAAGGCTGACGTTGGTCCAGCCCAGGTTATTGGCCAGGAACAGCAGGCCGACGAGGATCAGGATCAGCGCGGCGACGACATTGGATTTCATGCGGACAGGTGGTTGTGAGACGGGCGCCTATCGTAGCCGCTGCGCCCACGCAGCGACATGCTGGTGCAGCGCGTCGGCCTCGAAGCGCTGCGCGCTGCCGCTGCCCCAGACCGGGCCAGGCCAGGCCGCATCGCCCGGATGCCGGCCGACCAGATGCACGTGCAGCTGCCGCACGATGTTGCCCAGTGCGCCGATATTGAGCTTGGCGACCCCGGGCTCGACCCGCAGCAACTGCGAGAGCTGATTGATCTCGGCCAGCAACAGACGCTGCTGGCCGCTATCCAGATCGATCCACTCGCTGACATCGGCGACCCGCGGCACCAGCACCAGCCACGGGAAGCGGCTGTCGTCCATCAGCCGCACCTGCGACAGCGGTCCGTCGGCGACGAACACGCTGTCTGCGGCCAGCCGCGCATCGAGCTGGAAGCCGCTCGCCCCGGACATGCCGGCTGCAGTCCCGCTCATCCCAGATGCGCTTCGAAAAAGCCCAGGGTGCGCTCCAGCGCGCGCTCGGCGCTGTCGGCGTCGTAGTGGGTGGGGTCGATGCTGCGGTTGAAAGCGTGGCCGGTCGGATACACGAAGGTTTCCATCTGCGGCAGCTTCTCGCGGTGGGCCTGGATCGCCTCGGGCGGAATGCTGGTGTCCTGCTCGCCGAAGTGGAACATCACCGGCGCCTTCGGGGTTTCGTCCAGCAACTGGGTGTTGCGGCCGCCGTAGTAGCTCACCGAGGGCAGGCCCAGGCGGATCGCCGACAGCAGCGCCACCGAGCCGCCCCAGCAATAGCCCACGGTGCCGACTTTGCCGGCGCGGCCGAGCAGGGTGGCGGCGGATTTGACCACCTCCACCGCGCGCTCCAGGCCGACCGCATTGGCCAGTGCCAGGCCGCGCTGCAGGCTTTCCTGGTCGTAGGGCAGCTGCACGTCCTTCTCTTCCAGGTCGAAGAAGGCCGGCGCCAGCACTTCGTAGCCGCGTGCGGCGTAATCGTCGGCCACCGCGCGGATATGTTCGTTGACGCCGAAGATCTCCTGGATCACCACCAGGCCGCCGCGCGGGCTGGAGGTCGGGGTGGCGTGCCAGGCGGCGACCTGGCCGTCGGGGGTGTCGAGCGTGGTCCAGTGACCCATGGGAACTCCTGCTGCGGTAGGGGGAAGGCGCGCATTATCGACCGGATCGGCGGCGCTGCAGGTGAGGGTCTCGCTAAGATGACCTTGCCTGCCCGCAGCGCGGTTCAGAGCGCTGCCCGCGCGCCGCTGTAATTGCTCCACTCAGGCCCCAGGCCGCTCCGTTCCCAGGCTCCTGCTTCCATGTCCCAGCTGAACCCCAAAGTCGGCTTCGTCAGCCTTGGCTGGCCTAAAGTCAGTTGAAATAGATTTTGATGTTGATGCGGTTTATATGGGTACTGGCTTCGACAGGATGCGCAGGTGGCCGTTGCCGATTAAGAAGTTGCGGTACGACTTTACGGCCGCATCGAAGGCCGCAGCAGCGATCTCTTGGCCAACTGCTATAACGCGCCCATCCTGATCGACAACCGCAAGCCTCGCTGGTCTACCGTCAGCGGTCTGGACGCTCAATCCCTCATGACTCAACGCACTGACAATCACCGCCGCGTGAGCCGTATCCGTAATGCACTCGCTGCTGGCCTGCCGTTGCAGGTTCTGTGTCATCGCCCCGTACCCCCTGTCAGTCGCAGACCCATCTGCACCACGTTGCTGGCTGCAGGACGGGGCAGCGAGGTCTGCCTGCAGCCGCCGGACGGCGGTGGACAGTTGCTTGATGGCATTGAATGCGACCGGCAGGAGCTGATCGATGTGCACCGCCGGGACCAGCTCGCCGTCAAAGCTCACGCCGTGTGCGTCCACTGTCTCAGGCATGAGGTCCAGCAACTGCTCTGCATCGAAGAACAGGCGCACGCGCCCATCCGGGTTGTACTGCTCCTTGTAGCGCCCCAGCAGCGTGGTGACCTGTTCCACCTCGGCCAAACCATAAGGCAATGCGCCGATGATGTTTTTGAGCTTGCGAGAGGAGCCGAAGTCAAAACCGCCAACGGCAGACAGCGCGCCAGATGTGGACAGCCCCATGCGCTGCTGCAACGTGCCGTTGTAAGTCGCCATGCCGATGCGAAGGTGGCCGTTATCGCTCCAGAAACCGATGTTGTAGCCGCCATCGATCAGCCCGAAGCCGCCACCGAAACTGCCTGAGCTCAGGTGGGCAAAGCTGTTGACGCCGTTGCCTGGACTGCTCACGGTCGGCTGCAGCAGCAGGCTACCTGCGGTGTTCAGAACTGCCTCTGCCGCGCCGCTGAAGGCACCGTTAGGACGAAGGTAGATGCTTGCGCCGCCCTCGGCCCCAAGGATAGTTACGTTGCTCTTGCTGATGAAATAGCCAGACGCGGAGCCGAAGCTATCGGCATGCACGGATCCGCCAAACGAGCCTGCGCCCGTGACGGCGACCTGCGTGGTTTCGAGGTACAGCGCGTTGCCGCCCGTACGGATGCGACCGACCACCCAGGCGTTGTTCTGCGTATTAACGAAATCAATGACTGGCGTGCCGTCGTTGTAATCACGCATGAGCACTCGCCCGGAGGCTGAGACGACGGCATCAAACGCACCCTGCGCGCCGCCGCTGAGATTGATCGCCAGACGCGGCACTGTGAGCTGCCCGGTCATGACATCGCCTGTCTTGACCACGTAGTTGGCGTGTGAGTGGTCGGTAGGCGTGAACGTTTGCGGTTTGTTGCCTACCTGATCCCACGATGGCCACGCAACCGCCGTTGCAGGAACTCCTGTCAAATTCTCCCACGCGCGGTAGTAGGCGCCGTGCTGCCCGTCGAGCTTGTCAGCATCCAAATTGTTGCCGGCACCTTCGTCCTTTAGGGCGGCGCCCTTCAGTTCGAGTGCAGCGCGGCGCTCGTGACGCCCAGCAGCCCGCGAATGA
Organism: Xanthomonas arboricola pv. juglandis; assembly: GCF_001013475.1. GTDB lineage: Bacteria > Pseudomonadota > Gammaproteobacteria > Xanthomonadales > Xanthomonadaceae > Xanthomonas > Xanthomonas arboricola. Next base: position 958,377 of record NZ_JZEF01000003.1, read on the forward strand.
ATGCGGATGGTGAACCGGCACCCAGGCGAGCGTCCAAGATCTTCTTCAATAGCCATGCGGTGATGACGCGGATCTTGTCATTACCTGCAGAGGCTTCTTCCTCCGTCGCCAGCTCGACGATCCCGGCCATTTCAGTGGTGGCGGCCGGGTCAGTGAAGTTGGTTGCGCCGAAGGAGATCTGCTTTACATCGATGTCGGCAAGGACAGCGTCCAGGGCGAGCAGTAGCATGGCGGCGGCCGCCTTGCCCAGTAAGAGGGCTGGCTGACTGTAGACAGCGAACAGCGTGCCGTTGGACAGGTAAAGGCCGAATCCGTAGCAGTCATAGACGGCATCGGATTCATCACGAATGGACACGTGAATTGTGTCGTCGGCAGTGACGGTCCCGCCCACCGCCGCTACCCGCTTGATCTCACCTGGCAGCGCGGTCAACGCGGCAGAGACGCTAAACGGCGCGTTCGCGATGCCAACATGGCTGATCAGCACCGGATTGGTTCCGGTGTTGGGTGCATTGACCAGTGCGGCACGGCCTGCAGTGGTAACTTGAAGCTTGAGTCCGGGCATGTCGGTATCCAGTTACTGGGCATCCATGAGCAACCGCCGATAGACGGCTGGCCGCGCAACAGCGAGAACGCCGATGCGGGCTTCTGCTTGGAATCCTTGGGTGAAAGTGAAGTGCGAACGGACGGGCTTGGTGCGCTCGACTTCGGCGATGACTTCGTTGACGAAGCGAGACGTGGCGGTCTGGCCATCGGTGCCGGTCAGCGTGAGCGTCAGCTCGAAGGTGTGTGGCGCGCCTGGCGGCTCGGTCTGCCACCATTCGCGGATGGCCACCGCGCCGCCGAACGACTCGACGACCATGCGCACGCTGTTGGCGGTGCCTTTGCGGCGCTGGATTGCCATGGCGCTGCGCAGGCGCGAGCGCTTGACCGCATCGCTCCAGTCGGCCTTCCAGTCGTCGACCGATAGCGTCCACGCCAGCCACGGCAGATGACCGGCCGGGCAGGTGTCCGGATTCCACAGGTCTGGATACGGCAGCGGGATGGCTTCCAGGCGCTCGGCGACGGCGGCCAGGGCGCGCTCCATCGGCGTGGCGTTGGGCGGCAGCGGGGAGTTACTCATCGATACCGGCGTGCACGATGTCGATCGCGGTGCAGTAGGCAGCCTGCGTGCGGCTGATCCGGATGTCCGCTGCAGGCGAATCCAGTTCTATGCGCTGCACACCATCGGCGAATAGCTTGGCCTTGATCGCTGACTCCGGGACATCACGGCCGATGCGGTGTGCCTCATCCAGATACGCCCGCAGGCTACGCAGCGCCTCACGCATGACCACTGCCGAGTCAGGGCCGGCATAGGTGCGACGTCCCCCCAATTTTGAGTAGCACCTCAGTTTGGAGTCCAATTCCCTACCCCAAGGAGATTGGACGTGAAGAAGCGTTTTACCGAAGAGCAGATCATCGGCTTCCTGCGCGAAGCCGAAGGCGGCGTGGCGATCAAGGATCTGTGCCGGCGCCATGGCTTCAGCGAGGCCTCGTACTATCTGTGGCGTAGCAAGTTCGGCGGCATGAGCGTGCCCGATGCCAAGCGGCTCAAGGACCTTGAGGCCGAGAACGCGCGGCTGAAGAAGTTGCTGGCCGAGCAGTTGTTCGAGAACGACCTGATCAAGGATGCGTTGCGAAAAAAGTGGTGAGCGCACCGGCGCGTCGTATGCTGGTGCGCGAGTGGATCGGGCGTGGTGCCAGCGAGCGTCGTGCGCTGGCAGTGATCGGCATGAGCGCCAGCGCGCTGCGCTATTGCCCACGCCAAGACCGCAACGGCGAACTGCGCGAGCGCATTCTTGCGCTGGCGCATCGCCATCGTCGCTATGGCGTGGGGATGATCTATCTCAAACTGCGACAGGAAGGGCGCATCGTGAACTACAAACGCGTGGAGCGGTTGTACCGCGAACAGCAGCTACAGGTCCGACGGCGCAAGCGCAAAAAAGTGCCAATAGGCGAGCGTCAGCCGCTGCTGCGGCCAGCGCAGGCCAACCAGGTGTGGTCGATGGACTTCGTGTTCGACCGCTCCGCCGAAGGCCGAGTGATCAAGTGTCTGGTGATCGTGGACGACGCAACGCACGAAGCGGTCGCCATCGAGGTGGAGCGCGCGATCTCTGGGCACGGGGTTGCGCGCGTCCTGGATCGGTTGGCACACAGTCGCGGCCTGCCGCAGGTGATCCGCACCGACAACGGCAAGGAGTTTTGCGGTAAGGCAATGGTCGCCTGGGCGCATGCCCGTGGCGTGCAGTTGCGGCTGATCCAACCAGGCAAACCGAACCAGAACGCCTACGTCGAATCCTTCAACGGCCGGCTACGCGATGAATGCCTCAACGAGCACTGGTTCCCGACGTTGCTGCACGCGCGCACCGAGATCGAACGCTGGCGACGCGAATACAACGAGGACCGACCCAAGAAAGCAATTGGCGGCATGACGCCGGCTGCGTATGCCCAACATCTGGCAAACACCGATATCATTAACCCGGGACTCTAAACCAAGCCGCTACTCAGGGCGGGGGGATGTCGGGTGTAGACGCGCCCACGAATGGCATACGGGACAATCTGGGCGCTCTGCACCGTGACACTGTCGGTCAGCGGGCGCACGTCATCGTTGGTGAGAATCGAAGCGACCTGGTCCAACAACGCCTGTGGAGCCGTGCCATCGCCGGTGCGCGACTGGACGGTGACCAGCACTTGTCCGGGTGCGGGGCTGGTGGCACTGGCGTCCATGACATCGGCCGCTGCGCTCAGCGCGTGATAGATGTACGCGCCCTCGGGGCCGGCAACGCTGAAGCCCTCCGGTGCCAGCTGGATCCGGCGACGAAAGTCCATGTCCGACTCAAAGGTCGGTGGGGTGCTGTTCTCCGGCTGCCCTGCATCGAGCACCAGGCGCGCGACGCCAAACAATGCGCCCAGGTGATCGAGGTTGGTGCCGGTGGCGAAGGCCAGCATGGTCTGCTGGGCCTTGTCGTTGGCGCGCTGGCGGAGCAGCAGCTCGCGGGCCGCGAACAACTGCAGGAGCTTGTAGACGGGATCCGACTCGGTGAGTGCGGAGAACTCCGGCATGAGCCGGCGAAACTGGGCAAGAGCCTCAGCGAAGATCGTCTCGAAGTCCAGCGCCTCGATCAAATCCGGCGCCTGCAGCTTAGAGAGGTCAACTGCATTGAAAGAAGCCATAGTGGCACCGATGGGGAACCCAGGTAGGGTTCCCCATCAGGTCGTTCAGACCAATGCAAACGCTTTGTAGAGCGCTGCTTTACAAGGCGGTCTGAACTAAAGGAGTTGCGTTTTAATTACTGAAAATCAGTGCAGGCATTTGCCACGATCAAGTAATTGGTTGTGAATTCAGAAAATATGATTACCTGTCTACGCAAATCCACTCGCCAGTGACATTAAATTTACCTGACCCGATCAAATCTGCACTCGTCCTTCCGAGACGTACTGACTTTGTTTGTGGAAAGCCGCCCTTGCACCTGGCATATCCATACTTCCATTGGTTGCTCCAAATCTCAGATCTGGATGGGCCATCCTCATTGTATGAGGTCATCTCGCTTGCTTGCCAGAACGCACCCATGTCTCTTGCAGAAGCTGCGCCGGCGAGTACCGTGGCTAGCAAGGCACCAACTAACAAAAATTTATTTCGTGCAGTACGTGAGGTTGAGTGCGGTGAAGTGCTCATTATTTCTCCGTTCGATTGGCGTGGCGTGGGGTGCGTGGGAAGTTTCTTAAACAGCTAGTCACTCACAGCCGAGACTACAATTCAGGCGGGAAGGAGCAATGGAGGCCACTTCGTTTGGCAGCGTTTTTCTTCGCGAAAATCAGTTGAGCCGCACAGATCATCTAAGTAACAGGGGTCTTATTGAGACTAGCCATCCCCAAGGTGACTTAGGATTATGTTTTCTGTGATGTGACGATCTTCTTTGGTAAAACCCAATAACATGCGCTTTTCGGTAATCCCCCGCTTTTAGCGGACTCCAGAAGTGGAGTTATGCAGCCATCGCCAGTTTCATCGCTGGC
>NZ_JZEF01000004.1:0-496234 GCF_001013475.1 Xanthomonas arboricola pv. juglandis
CCCGAAACCCTCAGTCCAATAGGACTGAGGGTTTCTTTTTGTCCGAAATTCGGCCGCGAAAAGCCAAAGCCAAAACCAAAGCCAGAGCCAGAGCCAGAGCTAAAGCCAGAGCCAGAGCTAAAGCCGGGGCTAAAGGCAAGCCACAGGCATAGCCGAAGCCAAGTAACACCACGGCACTCGGACGCTCTAGGCGCAATCAACCATCGTAACGATGCTGGGGCGACGAGCTGGATTTACTGTCGTTGGCCACCATATTGATCCGTGCCGGCGTACCGTCGGCCTGGACGATTGGAGACCTACATGCCCGAGCTGCCCGAAGTCGAAACCACCTTGCGTGGACTGTGACGCGTCTGCCTATGCATGTCACTGACACGGTCCAAGGTTGAGCTTCTTTCTCACCTCTGTCCCCTGACTTTCACGGTGATGCCGAGTGGTGGGTGCTGGCAGTGATGCTGTTGTGCGGCAATGACCTCCCGCTTGCTTCTGCGCAATGTAGATGTACGGGCAAAGCACCTTATGCGGACATCAGGGCACAACAAAAAACCCCGCGATGCGGGGTTCTTGTTTTCCTCAGCAAGCCAAGAGATGGCCTGAAATGGTTTGGACTGCCTCTCAGTCGCCCAGTGTCAGAAGCGAGGCATTGCCGCCTGCGGCTGTTGTGTTGACGGTGACGACCTTCTCGGTGGCGAAACGGAGCAGATAATGCGGGCCGCCGGCTTTCGGGCCGGTACCTGACAGTCCCTGGCCGCCGAAGGGCTGTACGCCGACGACCGCGCCGATCTGATTGCGGTTGACGTAGACATTACCGACCGCAACACGTGTGGTGATGCGATCGATGGTCTCGTCGATGCGCGAGTGCACGCCCAGGGTCAGACCGTAACCGGTGGCGTTGATCTGATCGATGACGGCGTCGAGTTGGTCGCCTTTCCAGCGGATGACATGCAGGACCGGTCCGAAAATTTCGCGTTGTAGCTGCGCGAGTGAGGTCAGCTCGTACGCGCGTGGGGCGAAAAAGCTGCCGTTGGCAGTGGCGGGATCCAGGATGGTGGTGCCGATCAGGCGAGCTTCGAGATCCATGCGCGCCGCATGATCATCGAGGATCTTGAGCGCATCTGCGTCGATGACGGGACCAACATCGGTGGACAGCAGCGCAGGATCGCCGATCTTCAGCTCTCCCATCGCGCCGGCCAGCATGGTCATGACCTTGTCGGCGATGTCGTCCTGCACGAACAGCACGCGGGCCGCCGAGCAGCGTTGGCCGGCGGACATGAAGGCGCTGGAGATCGCATCCTTGACGACGGCCTCCGGCAACGAGGACGAGTCGGCGATGAACGCGTTCTGGCCACCGGTCTCGGCAATCAGCACACCGATCGCGGCTTCGCGGGAGGCCAGGGTCCGGTTGATGACGCGTGCGGTCTCCGTGGAGCCGGTGAAGGCGACGCCTTCCACGCGCGGATCATTGGTCAGTGCGGCGCCGACGGTGGCGCCGTCGCCCGGCAGGAACTGCACAACCGCTTCGGGGATGCCCGCTTCGTGCAGCAGCTTCACTGCGGCGTAGCCGATCAGGCTGGTCTGCTCTGCAGGCTTGGCGATGACGCTGTTGCCGGCAGCCAATGCGGCGGCGACCTGGCCGAGGAAGATGGCGAGCGGGAAGTTCCAGGGGCTGATGCAGACGAAGACACCGCGGCCATGCAGCTGCAGCTCGTTGGATTCGCCGGTCGGCCCGGGCAGACGTTCGGGTGCGCCGAACTGCGCGCGTGCCTGGGCTGCGTAGTAACGCAGGAAGTCGACCGCCTCGCGCACTTCGGCCACGGCGTCGGGCAGGGTCTTGCCGGCCTCCTTGACGCAGATCGCCATGAACTCGGGCATGCGTGCTTCGAGCAGGTCGGCGGCATGCTCCAGGATGGTGGCGCGGCTGGCCGCAGGTGTGCGGTTCCAAGCCGGCTGCGCAGCAGCGGCGGTTGCCAGCGAGGTCTGCACGGTGGCCGGATCGGCCGGCTGCCAGTGCCCGACCGTTTCGCGTCGGTCCGCCGGGTTGCGCACCGCCTCGCTGGGTGTGCTGATCACCGCGCCGGGAACCAACGGGGTGGCCTTCCACGGTTTGATGGCGGCATTGAGTTGCTCGGCCAGCTGCCGCAGATCGTTGTCGTTGGCGAGATTGGCGCCCATGGAGTTTTTCCTGTGTTGGTTCTGGCTGCGCAACAGATCGGTAGGCAGCGGAATCTTGGGATGCGGAATGGAGCCGAACGAGGACACCGCTTCGACCGGATCGCGGATCAGGTCTTCGATGGCGACGTCCTCGTCGGTGATGCGATTGACGAAGCTGGAATTGGCGCCGTTCTCGAGCAGGCGACGCACCAGGTACGGCAGCAGATCCTCGTGCGAGCCGACCGGTGCGTACACGCGACAGGGCAGTCCCAGGCGATCGGCCGGAATCACTTCGGCATACAGGTCATCGCCCATGCCATGCAGTTTCTGGTGTTCGTAATGCTTGGTCGTTGCGATTGCGCGTACCGCCGCAATGGTCTGCGCGTTGTGCGTGGCGAACATCGGATACAGCGCATCGCTGTGCGCGAACATGCGGCGCGCGCAGGCCAGATACGACACGTCGGTATTCTGCTTGCGGGTAAAGACCGGGTAGCCGGGGTGACCTTCGATCTGTGCGCGCTTGATCTCCGCGTCCCAGTACGCGCCCTTGACTAGACGCACCGGAATACGACGGCCGACGCGGCGTGCCAGATCGGCGAGAAAATCGATCGTGTACGGCGTGCGCTTCTGATACGCCTGCACCGCCAGCCCATAGCCCTCCCATCCATCCAGCGACGGGTCGGAGAAGGTGGCCTCGATGATGTCCAGCGACAGTTCCAGACGGTCTGCTTCTTCGGCATCGACGGTGTAGCCGATGCCGTAGGACTTGGCCAGTTGCGCCAGCTCGAGCACGCCCGGCACCAGCTCGGCCATCACGCGTGCGCGCTTGGCGTGCTCGTAGCGCGGATACAGTGCGGACAACTTGATCGAGATGCTGGGCGCTGCAAAGACATCGGTGCCGACGAAACTGCCGCTGCGGCCGATCGCGTGGATGGCATCGCGGTACGCCTGCAGATAGCGCTGCGCATCCTTCATGGTCAATGCGCCTTCGCCGAGCATGTCGAACGAATAGCGGTAATCGGCGTTGTCGCCCTTGCGCGAACGCGACAGGGCTTCACCGATGGTGCGGCCCATGACGAACTGGTGGCCCATGATCTTCATCGCCTGGCGCACGGCCAGGCGAATCACTGGCTCGCCGACGCGGCCGATCAGGCGCTTGAACGCACCCGGCACGTCGGCGCGGGTGAGGTCGTTGAGTTGCACCAGCTTGCCGGTGAGCATCAGGCCCCAGGTCGATGCGTTGACCAGCACCGAGTCGCTGCCGCCGACATGTTTTTTCCAGTCCGCATCGCCGAGCTTGTCGCGGATCAGCTTGTCTGCGGTGTCCTGGTCGGGAATGCGCAACAGCGCTTCGGCCACGCACATCAGCAGCACGCCTTCTTCGCTGCCCAGGTCGTACTGGCGCATGAAGGCTTCGATCGCGCCCTGGTCCTGCGCACGTGCGCGGACGCGGGTGACCAGGTCGGCGGCCACTGCCTGCACCTTGGCCTGTTCGGCGGCGGGCAGACGCGCCTGGTCGAGCAATTCGCGGACGTGCTCGGTTTCATCCTTGAGCCAGGCGGCGGTGATCGCCGCACGCAATGCGCCGGGTGCGGCAGGCAGCTCGGGCGCCAGCAGCGGGCGCGCAACTGAGGGAGAGGCAAGCGGGTCGAGCTGAGCGTTCATGCGAAGGGTGCCTGGGAATCCGTGCTCATTCTAGAGAGCCGCAGCCCCTGCGCACTTGTGTGGAAGCGGCAACTTTTCCGCCGTTTTGTGCACGTGGCCGGTGCAGGCCCAAAACAGACTCGCTCCCTGCCGGCCGCAGCCGCAGGCATCGGCACATGCACCGGGAAGTGATTGATTTACGCGTGTTTTTAGCTGCACTGCAGCAATCGCATGATTGCCGGAAACGCTTGCCGCATGCATTCGTGCGGGTCTACCATCGGGCCATTCCCGCAGTGCGCTGCGTGTTGCCAATGATCGAAGTACTGCCGTTGATGTCCGAAGGGGTCGGGACGCAGTTGCGGTTGCGGCCTCCGCGGGCATTGTCGGCCAGGCAGTTCGTGCAGCTGTTCGCAGTATTGGCGGGAACGATGTGGGTATTTGCGGGCCTGGGGTGGTGGACCGGCAATGCATTCGCGCCGGTGTTCGCCCTGTTGCACAGTGGTGTGGTGGCGCTGGCGCTACGGCAGTTGTGGCGAAGTGGCGAGCGCGAAGAAGCGATCCGGGTAGGGGAGACCGTTGTCGAGGTGTTTCCATCCGGACATGCGCCACCAGCGTTTCAGGCACATCCGCATTGGGTGCGGTTATGCATGGAACGCGACGACAGGGTGGTGCTGGTCAGCAGCGGCAAGCAGATCGAGATCGGAAGTTTTCTCGGGCCGGCCGAACGTGTGGAACTGGCAACTACGCTGAAACGCTTGCTCGCGGCCGCCAATGGCCGTCACCGATGACGTAAGGGTCTAGGCAATGACGCAACGCAGCAGCTGGAAGGCGACGTATCCGAAATTGGCTTTGTCGATGCTGGCGCTGTCGAGCGCTTCAGTCGCCTGGGCGCAGTCGGCCGATCCGAAGGAATGGCAGCTCAACATGGGCCGCGGGGTCACCCAGACCGCGCGCATGGCCTACGAGGCGCACATGGTGGCGCTGTGGGTCTGCGTGGTGATCGGCGCGCTGGTGTTCGGTGCCATGGGCTATGCGATCTTCAAGTTCCGCAAGTCCAAGGGAGCGGTGGCCGCGCAATTCAGCCACAACACCACGGCCGAAGTGCTGTGGACGGTGATCCCGGTGCTGGTGCTGATTGCGATGGCCTGGCCGGCGACGGCCAAACTGATTGCGATGTACGACACCCGCGAGTCGGAAATGACCGTCAAGGTCACCGGCTACCAGTGGATGTGGAAATACGAATACCTGGGCCAGGGCGTGGAGTTCACCAGCCGGCTGGCGCGCGAATCCGACCGCATCCGCCAGAGTGGCGAGCGTCCGACCGCTGCATCGCAACCGCATTATCTGCTGGACGTGGACAACCGCCTGGTGCTGCCGGTCAACACCAAGATCCGTTTTGTGATCACCGCCGACGACGTGATCCATGCGTGGTGGGTGCCAGCCCTTGGCTGGAAGCAGGACGCGATCCCCGGCATCGTCAACGAGGCATGGACCAATATCGAGCAGCCGGGCGTGTATCGCGGGCAGTGCGCCGAGTTGTGCGGCAAGGATCATGGCTTCATGCCGATCGTGGTGGAAGCGCTACCCAAGGCCGAATTCCAGCGCTGGCTGGCGGCCCGTCGCACTGCCGGCGCAGCGCCTGCCGGACCGGCCGGCACCCCGGCGCCGGCGTCCACACCTGCAGCACCGCCTGCCGGCGAGGCCGCTCCAGCCGCAGCGCCTGCTCCGGCCGCCGCACCGACCGCCGCTCTTTAATCGCCCGCAACCGCACCGCTTCGTAGAGGTCGTTCCGTCATGGCGCATACCGCAGTCGATCACCACGGACACCACCAGCCCGGTTTCGTCGAGCGCTGGTTTTTCTCGACCAATCACAAGGACATCGGCACGCTGTATCTGCTGTTTTCCTTCGTGATGTTCATCATCGGCGCGGCGATGAGCGTGGTGATCCGCGCTGAACTGATGCAGCCCGGGCTGCAGTTCGTCAAGCCGGAATTCTTCAACCAGATGACCACCGTGCATGCCCTGGTGATGATCTTCGGCGGGGTGATGCCGGCCTTCGTCGGCCTGGCGAACTGGATGATTCCGTTGCAGATCGGCGCGCCGGACATGGCGTTGCCGCGCATGAACAACTGGTCGTTCTGGTTGCTGCCGGTGGCGTTTACCTTACTGCTGCTGACGCTATTCCTGCCCGGCGGTGCGCCGGCCGGCGGCTGGACGCTGTACCCGCCGCTGTCGCTGCAGGGCGGCTACAACGTGGCCTTCAGCGTGTTCGCGATCCATGTGGCCGGCGTCAGTTCGATCATGGGTGCGATCAACATCATCGCCACCGTGCTCAACATGCGCGCGCCGGGTATCGACCTGCTGAAGATGCCGATCTTCTGCTGGGCCTGGCTGATCACCGCCTTCCTGCTGATCGCGGTGATGCCGGTGCTGGCCGGCGCGGTGACCATGCTGCTGACCGACAAGTTCTTCGGTACCAGCTTCTTCAATGCGGCCGGCGGCGGCGACCCGGTGATGTACCAGCACATCTTCTGGTTCTTCGGGCATCCGGAGGTCTACATCATGATCCTGCCGGCGTTCGGCGTGGTCAGTGAGATCATCCCGACCTTCAGCCGCAAGCCGCTGTTCGGCTATCAGGCGATGGTCTATGCGATCGCGGCGATCGCGTTCCTGAGCTTCATCGTGTGGGCGCACCACATGTTCACCGTGGGCATGCCGCTCGGCGGCGAAATCTACTTCATGTTTGCCACGATGCTGATCTCCATCCCGACCGGGGTGAAGGTGTTCAACTGGGTCAGCACGATGTGGAAGGGCTCGCTGACGTTCGAATCGCCGATGCTGTGGGCGGTGGCGTTCGTGATTCTCTTCAGCATCGGTGGATTTTCGGGCCTGATGCTGGCAATCGTGCCGGCGGATTTCCAGTATCACGACACCTATTTTGTGGTCGCGCATTTCCATTATGTGCTGGTCACCGGTGCGGTCTTCGCGCTGATTGCGGCGGTGTACTACTGGTGGCCGAAGTGGACCGGGCGGATGTACAACGAGACCTGGGCCAAGTTCCATTTCTGGTGGACGATGGTGTTCGTCAATCTGCTGTTCTTCCCGCAGCATTTCCTTGGCCTGGCCGGCATGCCGCGGCGGATCCCCGATTACAACGTGGTGTTTGCCGACTGGAACCTGATCAGCTCGATCGGCGCGTTCGGCATGTTCGCCACGCCGTTCCTGATGGCCGGCATCCTGCTCGCCTCGCTGCGCAGCGGCGCCAAGGCCGACGCACGTGCCTGGGAAGGCGCCAAGGGACTGGAGTGGACGGTGCCGTCGCCGGCACCTGCGCATACCTTCACCGTGCCGCCGGTGATCAAGCCTGGAGATCTTGCGCATGAAGACATCGGTCACTGAGTCCGCGCCGCCGGCTGTGGCACGTCTGCTCTCCGCTGCCGAACGGCAGGCGCAACAGCGTCGTGCGGTGCGCCGCACGGCGATCACCGTCGGCATCATCGCGCTGCTGATCTATGCGGGTTTCATTGCGTCGGGAGTCATCGGGCGGTGAACGCGCGGGCGCCCGCACCTGCACCGACGGCCGGCCTGTTCAAGCTGCTGGGCGTGGTGTTGGGCGTGTTCGTGCTGACCTTTTCGCTGGTGCCGCTGTATCGCATCGCGTGCGAAAAAGTCTTCGGCATCCGCATGGAGCGCGCGCCGGGCAGTACGCGTGGCAATGCAACTGCGATTGCAGGGGCTGGCAAACGCACGGTTCGGGTGGAGTTCGATGCCGGGGTCAATTCCAAACTGCCGTGGACCTTTCATCCCGAGCAGATGACGATGGATGTGGTGCCGGGCGAACTCAATGAGGCGCTGTACTTCGCACGCAACGACAGTGCGCGGGCAGTGGTCGGCAGTGCGGTGCCATCGGTCGCACCGGCGCGGGCATCCGGATACTTCAACAAGACCGAATGCTTCTGTTTTACCGCGCAGACCTTGCAGGCCGGCGAAACGCGCGATATGCCGCTGCGTTTCATTGTCGACCCTGCGCTGCCGCCAGAAGTCACCACGATCACCCTGTCCTACACGTTCTATCGCAACGACACCCTGACCTCGGAGTTGCAGGGCGGTGGCGCATCCAGCGCACCGCGCGCGGCGCCTTGATCCTTCATCCACACGCAGCACCGACACGGAAGCAACGCCATGGCCGACCATAGTCCCAACGCCGATGCGTATTTCGTCCCGAGCCAGAGCAAATGGCCCTTTGTCGGGTCGATTGCGATGTTCGTGATGATGATCGGCGTGGCCAGCTGGCTCAACGATGCGGCCTGGGGGCGCTGGACGTTCTTCGTCGGCATGGCGATGTTGCTGGCGACCTTGTTCATGTGGTTTGGCGATGTCATCCGCGAATCCAACGCCGGGCACTACAACCGCCAGGTGGACGGCTCCTTCCGCATGGGGATGGTGTGGTTCATCTTTTCCGAGGTGATGTTCTTCTGCGCCTTCTTCGGCGCGTTGTTCTACACGCGTGTGCTGACGCTGCCCTGGCTGGGCGGCGAAGGCGATGGCGTGATGACCAACGAACTGCTGTGGAACGGTTATTCCGCTGCATGGCCGACCAATGGCCCCGGCACGATCGGTGGGCAATTCCAGACCATCCCGGCCTGGGGCCTGCCGCTGATCAATACGCTGATCCTGCTCAGTTCCGGCGTGACCTTGACCATTGCGCACCACGCGCTCAAGGGCGGCCGTCGCGGGGCGCTATTGCTGTGGCTGGGGCTGACCGTGCTGCTGGGCTGCGTGTTCCTGTTCCTGCAGGCGGAGGAATACATCCACGCCTACACCGAGCTCAATCTGACGCTGGGATCTGGCATCTACGGCTCGACCTTCTTCATGCTCACCGGCTTCCACGGCATGCACGTGTTGCTGGGCACGATCATGCTGGCGGTGATGTGGCTGCGTGTCGCGCGCGGGCACTTCACCCGCGACAACCACTTCGCCTTCGAAGCGGCTGCGTGGTACTGGCACTTCGTCGACGTGGTGTGGCTGGCGTTGTTCCTGTTCGTGTATGTACTTTGAGGGCTAGGATTGGGGATTCGGCATTGGGGATTGGTAACAGCAAACGCGGATCGCTCTTGCCAATCCCCAATGCCGAATCCCCAATCCCGTCGGCCGCATCAGCGGCCGAGCCCATGCGGCTTGATCCAGCCGGTATAGATGCCCAGGATCACCACGGCGATCAGTGCGACTGAGAGGCCGATGCGCCAGGTCAGTGCGTTGACGGTACGCTTGGTTTCGCCACGGTCGGTGAGCAGGTAGTACAGGCCTGCGCCCAGGTTCCACAGGATCACGATCAGGAAGGCGACAATCAGCAACGTCTTGAGCGAATCGTTCACAACAGCCCCGGTGGTCGTCGGCGTGGTAGCGGCATTGCACGCCTTTTTGCGTCGCTTGTCATGATGCGCAAGCACACGGCGGTGCTGGGATGGTGCCTGGCCCTGCTGGTCAGCGCGGGTTTTGTGGCGCTTGGACAGTGGCAGCTGCAGCGCATGCACGACAAACAGGCGTTGCTGGAACGCGCGGCGCAGGTGCGGCAGACGCCGTTGACCCTGGTGCAGGCCCTGGCCACGCCGCATGCGCTGGCCTGGGTGAGCGGGCAGGTGCGGTTTCTGCCGCAGCAGGTGCTGCTGGACAATCAGCTGCATGCCGGGCGCGCCGGCGTGCGGATCTATCAGCTTGCCGCGCCGCAGGGCAGCCCCGTCACGCTGCTGGTCGATCTGGGCTGGCTGCCGTTGCCGGCCAATCGGCAATTGCCGAGGACCACGCCGCTGCAAGGGACCCATACGCTGCAGGGGTTGCTGGGTGCGCCGCCCTCGGCCGGGCTTGCGATGGGGCCGGCGTTGTCGGCTGCCGATGCGCCGCAGACCTGGCTGGCTACGCGTCTGGAGACCACCGCCCTGCGCAGCGCGCTTGGCAGGCGCGACATTTCGTCGCAGGTCCTACGCCTGGATCCGGCCCTGCCGGTCGGTTACGCACGCGACCTGGAGATGCTGCCGAATACGCTTCCGCCCGCGCGGCACTTGGGTTATGCGGTGCAATGGTTCGGTCTGGCCGCAGCCGTGCTGGTCACCGCGACGCTGCTGACGTGGCGTGCGCGTCGCCGCCGTCGACGCGGGCACTGACGCCTGCGGCATGAGAAAATCGCCGGCATGACCTCCTCCACATCGGCCACGCCGCATTCGGTCAAACGCGGCCGCAGGATGCTGATTGCCCTGGCGGTGCTGTTCTTCGGCTCGATGTTGCTGGCCGGCGTGCTGCGCTTCTCCGGATGGCAGCCGGCATCGATGCGCAATCACGGCGAGTTGCTCCAGCCGCCTGCCGACCTGCGCGGCTTGGTGCCGGTGCGCGCGGACGGGCAGCCGTATGCCTGGACGCCTGCCGAACGCGTGTGGCGGATTGCGCTCGCACCGCCGGCCAGTTGCACGCAGCAATGCGTGACGCTGGCGGCCGAACTGGACAAGGTGTGGCAACTGCTCGGGCATCGCGCCGACAAGGTGGAGGTGTTGTGGATCGGCACCCCGCCGGCCGGGTTGCCGCCGATGCCGGCCCTGCGTGTACTGCGCGACGACGCGCGGCTGCGGCAGGGCCTGCCGCGTGCCGACGATGCCGCCGGCGTGCCGGTGTATGTGATCGACCCCAACGGCTTCGTGATCCTGCGGTATGCCCCGGGGTTCGACCCGGCCGGCCTGCGTGCCGATCTGGTCAAGCTGCTGAAACTGATGTGAGCCCGTTTCGATGAATCTGTTTGCGCCACCGGCATTGTTCCGCCACTTCCATCGCATGGCCTGGCTGGCTGCGTTGTTCACTGCGAGCACGATCCTGTTCGGGTCGTTCGTGCGCCTGTCCGATGCCGGCATGAGCTGCCCGGATTGGCCGACCTGCTACGGCCGCGTCACCTGGCCGCAGACCAGCGACGAAGCCAATACGCATGTGGCCAGCAAGATCCGGCCGCTGGAATCGCACAAGGCCTGGCGCGAGCAGGTGCACCGCTTCCTGGCCGGCGCGCTCGGGGTGGAGGTGCTGGTGCTGTCGTTGCTGGCGGTACGCCGCCGCCGCATGGGCATCGCTCAGGTGGTTTCTGCCGCGGTGCTGGTGGCCTTGTCGATTCCTTTGTACATGTCCGGCTGGCACGCACTGGCGTTCGGCGTGGCGATTGCCGGCGAGGCCATCCTGCTGCTGGCGGCGCTGCGCTGGAGCAATATCGACCTGGCGCGTGCGGCGGTGCTGACGCTGGCGGTGGTGATCTTCCAGGCGCTGCTGGGCATGTGGACGGTGACGCTGCTGCTCAAACCCATCGTTGTGATGGGCCATCTGCTCGGCGGCATGCTGATGTTCTCGCTGCTGGTGTGGATGGCCTGGCGCGCGACCCATCTGCCGATCACGCTGGCCGATGCCTCGCGGCTCAAGTGGCTGCTGCGTGCGGGTGTGGCGGTGCTGGGCCTGCAGATCGCCCTCGGCGGCTGGGTCAGTGCCAATTACGCGGCGCTGGCCTGCGGTGGCGGTAGCTGGTCGGCCGACAATTTCCCGCGCTGCGTCAGTCAGTGGTGGCCGCCGCACGACTTCCGCGAAGGCTTCACGCTGTGGCGCGGGATCGGGGTGGATTACGAAGGCGGTGTGCTCGATGGCGCAGCGCGTATCGCCATCCAGATGGCGCACCGGTTGTGGGCAATTGCGACGGCGCTGTATCTGTGGTGGCTGGCCTGGCGGCTGTCGCGTTCGCCGGGCATGCGGGTGTGGGCCGGTGCACTGGCGGTGCTGGTGGCGGTGCAGGTGACGCTGGGCATGCTCAACGTCAAGTTGGCGTTGCCGCTGGAAGTGTCGGTGCTGCATAACGGCGGCGCGGTCGCATTGTTGTTCGTGCTGGTCTCGCTGCTGGCGCGGCTGCGCGCGCCGGAGTGAGCATGGCTGTCAGCGCACGCGATTACTGGGATCTGACCAAACCCAAGGTGGTGGCACTGATTGTGTTCACCGCCCTGGTGGGCATGTTCCTGGCCATCCCCGATGTGCCGACGTGGGTGCAGGTACGCACCGGTGCGTTGGGCTTTCTGGGCATCTGGCTGGCGGCGTCGGCGGCGGCGGCGATCAACCAGTTGCTGGACGCCAAGATCGACGCGCAGATGGCGCGGACCTCGTGGCGGCCGCTGGTGGTGGGCAAGGTGCGGCCGTGGCAGGTGCTGCTGTTTGCCGGCGTATTGATCGTGATCTCCATGACCATCCTGGTGGTCTGGGTGAATGTGATCACCGCGGTGCTGACGTTTGCGTCGCTGATCGGTTACGCGGTGATCTACACCGTGTACCTGAAGCGTGCGACCTCGCAGAACATCGTGATTGGCGGTCTGGCCGGCGCCACGCCGCCGATGCTGGGCTGGGCCGCAGTGACCGGCTTGCCGACCAGTGCCGACTGGATCAACGCCTCGCTGCTGGTGCTGATCATCTTCATCTGGACGCCGCCGCATTTCTGGGCGCTGGCGATCTTCCGCCGTGCCGATTACGCCAAGGCGGCGATCCCGATGCTGCCGGTCACCCATGGCGTGCCGCATACGCGCAAGCAGATCCTGGTGTACACGGTGCTGCTGGCGATCGTGACCCTGCTGCCGGTGGCGGTGGGCATGAGCGGGCTGTTCTACCTGGGCGGCGCGGTGGTGCTCAACGTGGTGTTCCTCTGGTACGCCTGGCGCATGCTCGACCCGCCGGACGAGCTGTTCTCGATGAAGATGTTCGGTTACTCCATCGTCTACCTGATGGCGCTGTTCGCGTTTCTGATGGTGGACCACCTGCTGTTGCCGTGGGTGCGCTAGCGGCAGCGAACGCCCGCTGCTGCCATCAAGGCGATCGATAGGGCTGCGACCGAGGCAGCCGTCAGGCGGATGCGGCCGGTGGCTGGAACCGGCCCATCTCGCTCTTACACGTCAGTCGTGCGTGCCGTTGAGCATCCGGTGCGCAATCGCTACTTAGCGCACTCAAATTCACCGCGTAGCGGGCTGCTCGCTCACGCCGGCTCAGCTCAACCAGCTGGCGCACTCGCTGGTGTTCTTGCTGTCACAGCTGCTCTGCATCTTCTGCTGCAGGCGCGTCAGCACCGCATTGCCTTCCTGGCGATGCTGCTTGCTCCAGGTCTTCAACGTGGCGCCCAGCGTGGCGAAGCGCTGCCGGGTGCGTTGGCGGTAGCCATCGGGCTGCCCGGCCAGCTCGCCGATCACCTGGGTGGCAGCGGCCTCGATGCCGGCGGTGTCGTCCGGGCTGAGCCGGATCAGGCCATCCACGTACATCACGCCCCATTGCACACGGGTGGCCGGTCCTTGCGCGCTTTCGTACGCTTTCCTGAGCCAGGACAGCGCGGTCTTCTTATCGCCACGCTGTTCGGCCAGATCGGCCAGCTCGGGCATGTAGTAGTAAGGCGTCTTGCTGCGCGTCAATTCGGCCAGCAGCAACTGTTCGGCGCCACTGCGGTCGCCCACCTCGCCGAGCAATGCCGCGGCGGTGCTGATGGTGGATTGGCGCTCCTCATCGGTCCTGGCGGTGTCGGTCGCCCATTGCACGCGTTGCTGCACGGTGTCGACCACGGTCTTGGGCAACGGCGGTTGCGGGCCCTTGGCCTCGGTTTCGGTTGGCTGGCCTTGTGCCAGGCGTGCCAGCTGGATGCGGGCATACGCGGTGCCGAGCCGGTCGGCGATCGGCAGTGCGGTGTCGGCGTAGACCTTGTCCAATGCCAGATTCAGCGCATTGGACAAGGCCGTGCGCTCACCGGCATCGCTACTGGCAGCGGCGACCAGCCGTGCAGGCATGTAGCTCAGCGTGCCGAGATTGGCGCGCACCTCTGCCGGATCGGCCAGCACTGCTTCCAGCAACGTGCGTGACGCCGCGCTGGGTGGAGGTGGCTCCTTGGCTGCGGTAATCGCCGCCAGGGCGAAGCTGCGTTGCAGCGCCGGCTGTGGCGCCGATCTGGACAGGCGCGTGAGCACATCCACGGCCTGCTCCGGCTTGACCAGCCGATCGTCGGCGCCCCAGGCGTAGTTGCCGAGCACGGCCCAGTCGTCCGCGCTGAGCTGCTGCGGGGTCTGCAATGCGGTGTCGAGCAGTTGCCTGGCGGTGCTGGTGCTCTTGGCCGCGACCCGCAGCACATCGGCCAGACGCGCGTTGTCGGCATCGCCGGCCAGGCGGGTGATCTCGCTGCGATCCGGGCGCAGCACGATGATGGTCGGGTAGCCCTTGATGCCGAAGCGCTCGCCCCAGGCCTGCGCGCCCTCCGAATCGCCGTCCAGATGCACCGTCACGAATTGCTGCGTGCGCGCGATGAAGGCCGGGTCCTTGAACAAGGTGGCCTTCAGGCGATTGCAGGGCGGGCACCAGGCCGCACCCCAGTACAGCAGGATCGGCTTGCCGCTTTCCCTGGCCTCGGCGAAGGCATCTTCGACATCGCCCTCGCGCCAGGCGATGCTGGACGCAGGCGCCGGCGTGGCGGCCGCCTTGGTCTGTGTCGGGGCTGGCGGCGTGGCGGGCTTGTTGCAGGCAGTGAGCGTGGCCAGCACCGCCAGCAGCGCGATCAGGGACGGGGCAGGGCGTCGGAACGATAGCGTCATGGCAATCACCGATGGGGGCGGCAGCAAGGTGGATCGAACACTCTAGCGAGCGGCACTGTGCCAGCGTCGGAGTGCGTCATAACCGTTGTATATCTGCTTACAACCGGCACCGGCACGCAACGCGAACCGGTGTCGCGCCGGGCGTAGCGGGCCGGCGATGGCGCGCAGGCAACGCACCGGCGGCAAGCAGGCCTTTGCAGGGCATGCAGCGCGGGCTGTGCTAGGTGCCATCGATCAGACCACCGCCGTGCAGTGGCCGTTACCTTCAATGACCACCGGGAGTGATCTGCGGCTCGCCCGGCGCGGTGCGCGCATAACGCGCGGCAACGAATGCACAGACGATCAGCTGTAGCTGGTGATACAGCATGATCGGCAACACGATCGCGCCCAGGCCACCGCCGGCGAACATCACCTTGGCCATCGGCACGCCGGTGGCCAGGCTCTTCTTCGAACCGCAGAACACGATCGCGATCTCGTCGGCGCGGTTGAAGCGCAGGCGCCGCGCGATGAAGGTGATCGAGAGCATCGCCACCGTCAGCAACAACGCGGCGGCACCGAGCACCGCGAGCAAGGCCGGCAACGGCGTCTTCTGCCACAGGCCTTCGTTCACCGATGCGCTGAAGGCGGTGTAGACCACCAGCAGGATGGTGCCCTGGTCGGTGTAACGCAGCACGGCGCGATGCCGTTCGACCCAGCCGCCGATCCACGGGCGCATGAAATGGCCAGCCAGGAACGGCACCAGCAACTGCAGCAGGATCTTGCCGATCGCCTCGGCCGGGTGCGCCATCGCGCCCTGGCTGCCGACCAGGGCGCCCATCAGCAACGGCGTGAAAAACACCCCCAGCAGGCTGGAAAGCGAGGCGGCACACACCGCTGCCGGCACGTTGCCGCGCGCCATCGAGGTGAAGGCGATCGACGATTGCACCGTGGACGGCAGCGCGCACAGGAACAGCACGCCGATATACAGCTCCGGTGTCAGCGCAAGATGCGCGAGCGGTTTGAACAACAGCCCGAGCAGCGGGAACAGCACGAAGGTGCAGGCCAGGATCACCAGATGCAGGCGCCAATGCAGCGCGCCGGCCTTGACCGCCTCGCGCGACAGGCGCGCGCCGTGCAGGAAGAACAGCGCGGCGATCGCCACGTCGGTGACATCGTCCATGACCGCCGCGGCGGTGCCGGAGACCGGCAGGAACGAGGCGAGCGTGACCGTGCACAGCAGCGCGAGGGTGAATGGATCAATGCGCAACCGCGCCAGCCAGTGTTTGATCATCGTGCGTATTCAGGGGGAGGGGCTGTCTGCAGAGTGCCATTGTAGAGGCCAGCGTGCACCGTGCGAGTCGGCCGCGTAGCGAAGGCCGAAGACGCATGCGTGCTCGCACCGGCTCCGGCAGCAGCATGCGCTTGCGCCTGCCTGCAGCGTTGCGGATGGCGCCGCTCGGTGTGGTGAGCGATTCGTGCGATGCGTCGAGATTCCGCTGCGCGGGCGCTTCTGGCACGCACATCCTTTGTTAGATTCCGGTTGCACATGTCGCGCGCCTCCGTGCCCAAACGGTGCCCGCATGCCGCATCCGTGTTCGCTCGTGTTTCCACGCGAGGCCTAAGGAAAGGAGCCAGTCCATGCGCTACGACCAATATCAACAGACCTTTGCGCTTTCCGCCCTGGCCAACTGGGTAGGTGATCGCACAGGCAGCCAGCCGGCGTTGCAGGCGGACTACCAGGCCACGTTGCTGCAGACGTTGGCATCGGCCGACACCCAGGACAGGATCGGCGACTGGCAACTGGTGTGGGGGCCGCAGGTCTGGCAGGCGGCCGATTCGTCGCTGTCGGGCAATGCCATGTACGTCGCCCATACCGACGCCATGCCGGGCATCGGCGAGGCATATGTGGTCGCGCTGAGCGCCACCAACCCGGAGTCGCTCTACGACTGGTTCACCGAAGACTTCGATGTGTCCTCGGTGGTGGATTTTGCGACCTACACGCCGTTGCTCGGCACCGCGCCGGTTGCGGCGAAGAAACCCGTCAAGCCGGGTTCGGCGGTCATCTCGATGGGCGCCGCCACCGGTGTGTGGCATCTGCTCAACATGGTCAGTCCCTCCACCGCACTGGCGCCGAACACGACGCTGCTGGATTTCCTGCAAGCGCTGGATGGCAGCAAGGCGACGGTGATCTTTGCCGGACACAGCCTGGGCGGTGCGCTGTCGCCGACCTTGGCGACCTGGTTGAAGACCAACGGCAAACTGGACAATTTCAGCGCCGTGCACTGCTATCCCACCGCCGGCGCCACGCCGGGCAACGGCGGGTTCGCCGCGCTGTATGCACAGACATTGCCCTCTCCAGCACCGGGCGCGGCGCCGTATCAGATATGGAATGCCGACTTGTGGAACACGCTCGATTGCGTGCCGCATGCCTGGACCGTGCCGATGCTGAGTCAGATCAAGACGCTGTACGGGAATGCGCCGATCAAGGAGATCGATGTGCTGGTCGATGTGGCCATCGCCAATGCGGTGGCGTCCACGGTGAACTACCGGCAGATCGCCAACCAGCCGCTGACCGGCACGCTCACCGGCACCCCCACCACGGTCGTGCAATTTCTCGAGCAGATGGCTTCCCAGCACACCACCGCCTATCAGGCCTTGATTGCCCCATGGCTCACGCCGGTGTCCGGTACGCCGCAGACCCAGAGTGCCGACGGCGCGCCCGCACGCGATGCCCTGATCGAGCGGCTGACCGCGCATGCCGGCCAGGCCGCACTGGCCGATGCCGACAAGATCGAAGCGGTCAGCGCGGCGCTCGGCTCGATGGCCAAGACCTTGTTCAAGCAGCTATGAGCGCGCACCTGCATGCGGCGGCCAGGGCTGGCCGGCTGCGTCGGCAACAGCTGGTCTGACAGCATGCGCCGGGTGCCCGGCGCGCGCCCGAACGCAGGCGCGGCAGTGCGCGCAGTGCGTGCTGGTCGATCTCATCGAGTCCGTGTGCGTGTTGCCTTGTCTGCAGCGCTTCAATGCGCTGCTGCAGCAGTTGCCGGTGCAACTGGGCCATGGCGTCGTGCAGCGTGCGCGCCTGGCCCGCAGACGACAGCGTAAGCCGATCCCCTCGCGTTACCCGCACTACAACGCAGCAAGCGCCTTGAACAGCTCGCGCAATTCGTACTTGTCGGTGTCGTCCAGGCCCTGCGCGCGCTGCTTGTCCTGCAGTTCGTCCAGGCGCTGACGCAGCAATTGCTTGTCCAGTTGCGCAACGACGTCATGCAGTTCCATCGCCCAGCTGTGCTCGTCGCCGGGCAATGCCTGTGCGGCCAGTTTCTGCAGCGCGGCCTGTTCGTCGCGTTCGGCGAAGTGTTCCAGCAGCGCGCCCGTGCTGATTTCCGGGCGTTGCCGCACCAGTGCCAGCAGTTCCATCAACAGGTCGATGCCGGGCAGGCGCAGGCCGGAAAAATCGTGGTCGCCCTCCAGGCTCATCGCCAGCGACGGCCGCTGCAGCAGGATCGCGATCGACGCGCGCACCAGGCTGCGTTTCTGCGCGGGTGCACCCATGCGGGCAGGTGGCCGTGCCTGCGATGTGGACGCCTGCGCCGCCTGACTGACGCCCACGCCGGTCAGGCGCGAGAGCTCCTGCTTCATCAGGTCGCCGAACGCGCCTTCGGGGATTTGTGCCAGCATCGGCTTTGCGCGTTCGGCCAGCCGCGCCTTGCCATCGAGCGTGTGCAGGTTGATCTCGCGCGACATCTCGTCGAAGAAGAACTGCGACAGCGGCGTGGCCTGCTTCAGGCGCTGATCGAAGGCCTGCGCGCCTTCCTTGCGCACGATGGTGTCCGGGTCCTCGCCATCGGGCAGGAACAGGAAGAACGCCTGGCGGCCGTCCTTCATGCGTGGCAGCACCGATTCCAGTGCACGCCAGCCCGCCTTGCGGCCGGCGTTGTCGCCGTCGAAGCAGAAGTACACATCCGGCGCGTTACGGAACAGCAACTCGGCATGTTCGGGCGTGGTCGCCGTGCCCAGCGTGGCCACCGCCTGGGTGACGCCGAACTGGAACAGCGAGACCACGTCCATATAGCCTTCCACCACGATCAGCCGCTCGATCTTCTGATTGGCCTGGCGCACCTGCCACAGGCCGTACAACTCGCGGCCCTTGTGGAACAGCGCGGTTTCCGGCGAGTTGAGGTACTTCGGCCCCGGGTCGCGGCCGTCGGCCGGCGCGCCCATGATGCGTCCGCCGAAGGCGATCACGCGCCCGCGGCGGTCGAAGATCGGGAACATCACCCGGTCGCGGAACTTGTCGTAGACATGGCCGCGATCGTTCTTGGAAAACAGCCCGGCGCGTTCGAGCACGCTCATGCGGCGCGCATCGGTGCCCAGCGTGTCCTTCAGTGCGCTGTAGCCATCGGGCGCGTAACCGATCTGGAAACGCGCGCGGTTGTCGGCATCCACGCCGCGGCCGTCCAGATAGTCGCGGGCGCGTTCGCTGCCCTCGATCTGACGCTGGAAGAACTTGGTCGCCGCTTCCAGTGCCGAATACAGCTCGCGGCTGTCGTCCTGCTGTTGCGGAGTACGTTGCTGGGTCTCGCGCGGGATTTCCATGCCGGCACGCTTGGCCAGCTCGTCGACCGCATCGAGAAATTCGAGGCGGTCGTAATTCATCAGGAAGCTGATCGCGGTGCCGTGCGCGCCGCAACCGAAGCAGTGGTAGAACTGCTTGGTCGGCGAGACCGTGAACGAGGCCGAGCGCTCGTCATGGAACGGGCAGCGCGCCGAGTATTCCTTGCCCTGACGCTTGAGCGGCACGCGACCGCCCACCACCTCGACGATGTCGGTGCGTGCAAGCAGTTCGTCGATGAATGCGTCGGGGATGCGGGCCATCCCGCTAGGATATCCCAGCCGCCGGCGCGCGCCGATTTCAGTGAGCGAGGGCCCTCAGCGAAGCGGTGGATGCCGCCTGGGTACGCGCGGCACCCGGCGCGGCATGCGCAATCAATTGCGCGTCGGTGCTTCCTGCGGCTGCGGCGCGGCATCCGGTTCGGCGGCGACCGGCGGCAGGTTGTCCGTATCCACGCCGGCCTCGCGCAGCTTGCGATGCGAGCGCACGCGCTCGTCGATCACCGCGGTCAGCAGGGCGCCGACGAAGAACACCACCGAGGCGTAGTACATCCACACCAGCAGGATGACCAAGGTGCCCATCGAACCGTATGCGCTGCCAGGCGCGGCCTTGGCGATGTACAGGCCGATACCGTAGCGGCCCAGTGCGAACAACAGCGCGGTGATCACACCGCCGACGAAGGCCTGCCGCCAGTTGACGGTGCGATCGGGCAGATAGCGATACAGAAAAGCGAAGGCGAGCGAGTACAGCGCCAGGGTGGTGATGTAGCCAATCGCCGGCAGCACCGATGGCAGCCGTGCGAACACCACCTGCAACGCGGTGGTGGCAATCATCGACACGATCAACAAGAAGCCCAGGGCCAGGATCACGCCGAACGAGAACACACGCTTCTTCAGCCACGCCATCAGGCCTTCCAGGCGCTGCTTGTCGGTGCGGAAGATCAGGTTCAGGGCGTTCTGCAACTGCGCAAACACCGCCGTGGCGCCGATGAACAGCAGCAACGTGCTCCACAGTCCGGCCAACGACCCGACTCCGGGTTGATCGGTGGCATTGCGGATCACCGTGTCGGCCACTTCCGCCGCGCTACCGCCAGCCAGTTGCGCGATCTGCTGCACCAGCGCTTCCTGTGCAGGTGGATACAGCGATGCGGTCAGCCACAGCAGCAGCACCAGCAGCGGTGCCAACGACAGCAAGGCGTAGAACGACAGCGACGCGGCCTGCGTCATCACGTCGATCTCGAGAAAGCGATTGAGCAGTGCCATCGGCAGGCTGCGCTGCAGGCGGCTCAGATGTTTCTGCAGGTGTTCGGTTGAGAGCTTCGTCACCGGCGGGGGAATCCTTGGGCATGCCGTTGTGTGCGCAGGCGTCGTGAGGTGATGCCGGCATGCGGAATGCTTCACCCGGACCTGTGCTGGCGAAGGTGTTCTAACAGGGCGTGTTCAAAGATCGGGTGAAAGCGGGCGCTGGATGTTGCGCGTGTGCTGCTATTGAAAAGGCGCTGCAGCCAGCCGCACTCGGGCGGCTGGCTGCAGTGCCCTGGCCATCGGGCACTGGGCACTGCGCGGGCGAAGATTCAGCCTGCCAGATGCTGCTTGACCAGCGTCGAGACCAGACCCATGTCGGCCTGCCCGGCCAGCTTGGGCTTGAGTGCGCCCATCAGCTTGCCGATGTCGGCCGGGCTGCTGGCACCGGTCTGCGCGATGGCTGCCTGGATGGCGGCGACGATCTCGGCTTCGCCCATCTTGGCCGGCAGGTAGCGCTCGATCACCACGATCTCCTCGCGCTCGATCTGCGCCAGGTCGTCGCGTGCAGCGGCTTCGAACTGAGTGACCGAGTCCTTGCGCTGCTTGACCATCTTGTCGAGCACGGCGATCACGGCGGCATCGTCCATCTCGACGCGTTCGTCCACTTCCTTCTGCTTGATCGCGGCATTGATCAGCCGGATCACGCCCAGGCTGTGCTTGTCGCCGGACTTCATGGCGGCTTTCATGTCATCGGTGAGCTGTTGCTTGAGGGGCATGGTGTAACTCCTGGGAGTGCGTGTTGCTGATGTGCCGATGCGCCATGACGGGCGCTGTGCATCGGCAGGAAGTCGGGCCGGGCAGGCGCGGATGGCGGCAGCGATGCCGGTCGGCTCTGCAGCTGCGCAGAACGCAGCGGTCGCCTGGCAGCGGACCAATACAAAAAGCCGGCGACGCTTGCGCGTGCCGGCTCTTGGGTTCCACTCCGATGGGCCGCGCCTTCAGCGCATGCCCGTCGGCAAGGAACCGCGTTCGATCAATACAAGCGCTGGCGCTTGGTGACGTCGCGCGAGGAACGACGCAACTGACGCTTCACAGCAGCGGCAGCCTTACGCTTGCGCTCCTGGGTCGGCTTTTCATAGAACTCGCGCTTGCGGGTTTCGGCCAGCACGCCGGCCTTTTCGCAGGTGCGCTTGAAACGGCGGAGCGCAAATTCGAAGGGCTCGTTCTCGCGGACTTTAACGCTGGGCATGGGTTCTCCAGATAATGGGATTTCCGTCCGGGAGCCCCGGGCGGGTGCGAGCGGACTCGCGTGACGGAATTTCCGGGTTGCCCCGGCGAGCCGCGCATTATAACGACTTGCCAACGACCTGCAAGCCCCCTGCAGCATCTGCGCGAACAAGCCTGATAAAGCCTGCGCTTGCGGGTGATCCGGTGGCGATGACACGGCCGCGCAGCAGATCGCCCCTGGCCGATCTGCGCAGGGCAAAAGCTGCGAAAATAGGCCGCATGTCCCTGCCTGCCGAGTTGCCGTGAAAGTTCTTGGGATCGAATCATCGTGCGATGAGACCGGCGTGGCGGTCTACGACACCGCGCTGTCGGGCGTGCCGGCGCTGCGGGCCCACGCGGTCTACAGCCAGATCGCGCTGCATGCCGAATACGGCGGCGTGGTGCCGGAGCTGGCCAGCCGCGACCATGTGCGCAAGCTGCTGCCGCTGATCCGCCAGACCCTGGACGAGGCCGGATTGCGTATCGACGAACTCGATGGGGTGGCCTATACCGCCGGCCCGGGCCTGGTCGGCGCACTCCTTGTTGGTGCCGGTGTGGCGCGGTCGCTGGCCTGGGCGCTGGACGTGCCGGCGATCGGCGTGCATCACATGGAAGGCCATCTGCTGGCGCCGCTGATGGAAGACGACCCGCCGCAGCCGCCGTTCGTGGCGCTGCTGGTCTCCGGCGGCCACACCCAGCTGGTGTCGGTGAAGGCGCTGGGCGAGTACGAGGTGCTTGGCGAGACGCTGGACGATGCGGCCGGCGAGGCCTTCGACAAGACCGCCAAGATGATGGGCCTGCCGTATCCGGGCGGGCCGCAACTGGCGGCGCTGGCCGAAACCGGCACCCCGGGGCGCTACAAGTTCGCGCGGCCGATGACCGACCGGCCCGGGCTGGATTTCAGTTTCAGCGGGCTCAAGACCCAGGTGCTGCTGGCCTGGCGCGGCAGCGACCAGTCCGACACCACGCGGGCGGACATCGCGCGCGGGTTCGAGGATGCGGTGGTGGAGACGCTGGCGATCAAATGCCTGCGCGCGCTGGACGCGGCCGACTGCAACACCCTGGTGGTGGCCGGCGGCGTGGGCGCCAACAAGCGCCTGCGCGCACGTCTGCAGGACGCGGCGCAGCGGCGCGGCGGCCGGGTGTGCTTCCCGCGGCCGGCCCTGTGCACCGATAACGGCGCGATGATCGCCTTCGCTGGCGCGCTGCGGCTGGAGGCCGGCGAGCGCGCCGACGCGGCAGTGCATGTGACGCCGCGTTGGGATATGGCCGCGCTACCGCCGCTGGCGGCGGAATCGGGAATCGGGAATCGGGAATCGGGAATCGTAAAAGCGCTACTTTGATTCCGTTCGCGCTGCCGTGTCGTTGCTTGTGCTTCTCACCATTCCCTAATCCCTATTCCCGATTCCCCACCTATGGACAAAGTTTTTATCGAAGGCCTGGAAATCGATGCGCTGATCGGCATCTACGACTGGGAGCGGCGCATCCGCCAGACGCTGCGGTTCGATCTGGAGATGGGCTTCGACAATCGCATTCCGGCCGCCAGCGACGACATCGCCGATACCCTGAACTACAAGGCGGTGAGCAAGCGGCTGATCGAATTCGTGCAGGCCTCGGACTTCGGGCTGGTGGAGACCCTGGCCGAGCGCTGCGCGGCGATCGTGCTGGACGAGTTCGGCGTGCACTGGCTGCGGTTGAAGCTGAGCAAGCCCGGTGCGGTGCGCGGCGCGCAGGCGGTGGGGGTGATCATCGAGCGCGAGCGGGCCCGCTGACGGCCACCGGCCGCGGCACCGGTCGCGAGTTCCGATTCATGGCCGCGCCCCGGAAGACCTAGGTGGCGCGGGACCAGCGATCCACGACCACGCGACCGATCCCCAGCCCCCCAAGGCGCGGTTCAACCGGACCCGACAAATCCCCAATCCCCAATTCCAAATCCCGACACTTGCCCCCTCGCGGTCGCGTCAGGCTAGAATTGACGGCCATGTAAACGTTTTCTCAAGGATCTCATGGCTGCTGATCGTATCGAAACCCTGATTGCCCAGATGACCGTCGAAGAGAAGGTCGGACAGTTGGGTGTGTTCGCCGACATGGTGCGGCCGTTCGCGCCGGACGTGAATCCCGAAGCCAATGTGCTCAACGCCGACGAGGTGCTGCAGCAGGTGCGCGCAGGCCGGGTCGGCTCGTTGTTCAATGGCGTCGGCGCCGCGCTGGGCGTGCAGATCCAGAAGGTGGCGGTGGAAGAAAGCCGCCTGGGCATCCCGGTGATCCTGGCGGCGGATGTGATCCACGGCATGCGCACGGTGTTCCCGATCCCGCTGGGCGAGGCGGCCAGCTTCGAGCCCGAGCTGGCCGAGCGCACCGCGCGCGCCACCGCGATCGAAGCGACCGCCGCCGGCCTGCACTGGACCTACGCACCGGCCGTGGACATCGCGCGCGACCAGCGCTGGGGCCGGGGTGCGGAAGGCGCCGGCGAAGACGTGGTGCTGGGCGCGGCGTTTGCCGCCGCCCGCGTGCGCGGCTTCCAGGGCAGCGATCTGAAGGCCGACGATTGCCTGCTGGCCACCCCCAAGCACTTCGCCGCCTACGGTGCCGTGGCTGCGGGTATGGAATACAACACCGTGGACATCGCGCCGCAGACCCTGCGCGATGTGCACCTGCCGCCGTTCAAGGCCGCCTTCGATGCCGGCGCACTGACCGTGATGTCCTCGTTCAACGACATCAACGGCGTGCCGGCCAGTGCCAACCACGAGTTGCTGACCGAGATCCTGCGCGGCGAATGGCAGTTCCCCGGCGTGGTGATTTCCGACTACACCGCCGACATGGAGCTGATTGCGCACGGCTATGCCGCCGATGAGCGCGATGCGACCAAGAAGGCGTTCCTGGCCGGCCTGGATCTGAGCATGCAGAGCGGCTTCTATGCCGCGCATCTGCCATCGCTGGTGGAAAGCGGCGAGGTGCCGATGGCCACGCTGGACGCCAGCGTGCGCCGCATGCTGCAGCTCAAGGAGGCGATCGGGTTGTTCGACAACCCGTACCGCTCGCTGGATCCGGCACGCGAAGCCGACACCGCGCATCTGCCCGCGCACGATGCGTTGTCGCGCGATGCGGCGCGGCGTTCGATCGTGTTGCTGAAGAACCAGGGCGAGGTGTTGCCGCTGAAGAAAAGCGGGCAGCACATCGCGTTGATCGGGCCGTTCGTGCAGGACCGCGAGAACATTGAGGGGTGCTGGACACTGTTCGGCGACAAGCAGCGCTACGTGACCCTGGAGCAGGGTGTGCGCGCGGTGGTCGACAGCGAGCATCTGACGGTGGTGCCGGGCTGTGGCCTGGAAGAGGCGCTGCCGGGCGGTATTTCCGCCGCCATCGATGCGGCGCAGGCCGCCGATGTGGTGGTACTGGCGCTGGGCGAGCCGCAGCGCTTCAGTGGCGAGGCGCAGTCGCGCACCGAGATCGTGTTGCCGCCGGCGCAGCAGGCATTGGCCGAAGCCATTGCCGCCACCGGCACGCCGATGGTGGTGCTGCTGCGCAATGGCCGAGCGCTGGCCCTGAGCGGTGCAGTACGCGATGCCGATGCGATTGCAGTGACCTGGTACCTGGGCACGCAGACCGGTACCGGCGTGGCCGACGTGTTGTTCGGCGACTACAACCCCTCCGCGCGTCTGCCGATCAGCTTTCCGCAGGTGACCGGGCAACAGCCGTATTTCTACAACCATCTGCGCACCGGCCGCCCGGAACTGCCGACGCTGTCCGAGTACAAGGCACGCTGGCGCGAGATGCCCAACGAGCCGTTGTATCCGTTCGGCCACGGCTTGAGCTACACCACCTTTGCGTACGCGCAGCCGCAGCTGAGCAGCGCGCAGCTGGGCTGGGACCAGACCCTGACCATCACCACGCGCGTCACCAACACCGGCCGCGTGGCCGGCGAAGAAGTGGTGCAGCTGTATGTGCACGATCGCGTGGCCAGCCGGGTGCGCCCGGTGCGCGAACTCAAGGGTTTCCGCAAGGTATTGTTGCAGCCTGGCGAAAGTACGGACGTGGTGTTCACCCTGACGCGTGACGCACTGGCCTTTACCAACCACAAGAATGTGTTTGGCGCCGAGCCGGGCGTGTTCGATGTGTGGGTGTGCGCCTCGGCCAAGAGTGGCGAGGCGGTGACGTTCGAGTTGCTGGAGGCCTGAACACCCGCAGGCGTGGTATGGCGCACTCACGCGACATGCAGCGGAGTGCGGCTACTGCACCGGGTTTGACGTGACGGTGACGGACGTGGCCAAAGGGCGCGCCGTCATCGGGTCAGAGAAGACGCAGGCACGTGCCTGGTCGATGCGGGGCTACGGGTCTGCGCGCATCTGCATGTATCGCGCCATACACCGCACCGGATCGAAGACGGCTTCGCGGCGAAAATCGTGGCCACCGCCAGCACGCATTCGACGCGTGGCGGTGGCACGACTCCCCTGGGCGCGATCTTGCGGAGTTATGCCTCGTTCTCGACTGCTGCCTTGCTCTTGGGCGTCAGCTTGAGCAGGCGCCCGGTGCTGCCGCTGGCTTCGTCTTCCAGCAACCACAGCGCGCCGTCCGGACCCTGTTCCACTTCGCGAATGCGCGCGCCCATGTCATAACGGGCCACCTCGCGTGGCTGATCGCCGAGCGAGACCTGCACCAGCGACATCGACGACAAGCCGCCGATAAAGCCGTTGCCGCGCCATGCCGGGAACTGCTTGCCGCTGTAGATCACAAAGCCGGCTGGGGAGATCACCGGTGTCCAGCTGATCTTGGGCGCGGCAAATTCCGGGCGGGTGTTGTGATCCGGGATCGGGGTGCCGTCGTAGTTGTCGCCGTTGGAGACGATCGGGTAACCATAGTTGGCGCCACGCTGGATCAGGTTCAACTCATCGCCGCCCAGCGGGCCCATCTCGTGTTCCCACAGGCGCCCCTTGCCGTCGAAGGCCAGGCCGAGAGTATTGCGGTGACCCAGCGACCACACCTGCGCGGCAACGCCGCCCTGCGCAGCGAACGGGTTGTCGGCCGGCACGCTGCCGTCATCGTTGAGACGGATCAGCTTGCCAAGGTTGGCTTGCATGTCCTGGGCGGGGGTGAACTTCTGGCGTTCGCTGGAACTGATCCACAGCTTGCCGTCCGGGCCGAACGCGAGCCGGTGGCCGAAGTGGCCGTTGCCGGTGACCTTGGGATCCTGGCGCCAGATCACCTTCAGGTCCGACAGCGTGCCGCCGCCGCTGGCATCCAGCGTGAGCTTGGCGCGTGCCACTGCTGCGCCGCGGGTGTCGCCCTGTCCCGGTTCGGCGTAGCTGACATAAACCAGGCCATTCTTGGCAAAGCGCGGATGCGCCAGGACATCGCCGAAGCCGCCCTGGCCGCCGTACGCCACCGCCGGAATGCCGGTAATGGCGCTCTTGCGGTTGGTCTTGAGATCCAGCCGCATCAATGCGCCACGTTTTTCGCTGACCAACAGGCTGCCGTCGGGCAGGAAGGTCATTGCCCAGGGTTCGTCGAAATCGGCAACGGTGGTGGCCTGGAACGGCCACTGCGCCTTGGGAATGGCGGCCGCGGGCGCGACGGCAGGCGCGGCACATGCGGCGGCGGCGGTGAACAAGCTGGCCGAGCAGGCCAGGGCAAGCAGACGTCGGACAGACATGAGGTCCTCCAGGGAATGGGCGCAGTTGCGTTGCAGCCCTCCCGCAACGTGTCCTGCGTCGGGTTTTAAAGTACCTTACACGACGCCTTCAAGGCCGCCTTGTCGTAGATCACTTTCTTTGTGAGACGTGTGCGTCCCACATTACTGCTTCACCATGAAAAGGAGTTTCCATGGCTGCCACGCAAAAAACGTCACCTGCTTTTATCGCCGCATCCTGGGCTGCATTGCTGCTGGGCGGCATTGCCTACCTGGTCGGGTTATGGAACGCGCAGATGATGCTCAACGAAAAAGGCTATTACTTCACGCTGCTGTTGTTTGGCCTGTTCGCATCGGTGTCGTTGCAGAAGAGTGTGCGTGACCGCGCAGATGGAATTCCGGTGACGGGACTGTACTACGCGATCTGTTGGTTTTCGCTGGTCATCGCGCTGCTGCTTCTGGCAATCGGCTTGATCAACGCGACCCTGCTGCTGAGCGAGAAAGGTTTCTACGCAATGGCCTACGCATTAAGCCTGTTTGGTGCGGTTGCGGTGCAGAAGAACACCCGTGATGCGATGGATGTCGCCATCGCATCGCATTACTCGCGCGCGGTACCGCCGCCACTGGACTGACGCAGCACCCACACACCGATACAACAACGCCACCTCGACGGTGGCGTTGTTGTCTTCAGGGCTTGGACTTGCTGTCGCCACTCACGAAGTCTGTCGCATTTTCCCAGGCACGCTTGACGGCGTGACGGGCCTTGCTCCAGCTCAAGCCATCGGTGCCACGGTTGGCTTCCCATTCACGGTGCAATTCTGCTTCGACCTGATCGTAGGCGCGTGCGTTTTCGCGGATACGCGCCTCATGTCCTGCAAGGTAGGCACCCTCGTAATCTTCGTAGCGGTCACCTTCGGTGTAATACGATTCTTCGGTGAAGCGCTCGCGCCAATAATTGGATACGTTCTGGCTGCGGTCTTCGTCCGGCGCGCGGCCCGGAATCTGATACGGCACGTTCATGCTCGTCTCCGTGTTGAATGTGCGCCCTAACCTAGGCGCGCGGGTGTTAAATCCGTTGCCAGGGCAGGTGAGGAGGACATCAAGGCATGCTGCACTTGGTAACGCTCTCTGGTGCGCCCTTGCGCAATACGGTGCGCTGCGCCCAGCAATTCATCCGGTGTCGGTGCGCATCACGTCGCTGCCGATGCTGCCTCGTACGGTAGCGGCGTAGCGCCGGCGGCACGCAGGCTGGCTTCAGCATGCTGCAGCGAGGGCTCGTCGGCGTCGATGATGACCAGGACGCGCCCTGCCTGGATTTCGTCCTCGAATTGGCGGCGGACCGGATCGGGGACGGTGGCGCCGATCAGTGCAGACGACCAGGTGCCGACCAGGGCGCCTGCCAGTGCCATGACGCCGGCGCCGGCGATGGTGAGGCCGATCGGAGGCACGGCGATGGCGACCAGCCCGGCGACCAGGCCCGCAGCGCCACCCGTGGCGGCGCCGCGCGCTGCAGCAGGGAGAAAATCCGTCTTCGCATCCTTGCGCTCGTCGGGAATGCCTTCCAGTTCAATATCCGAACGGGCAATCAAGGACAGCGCATCGTTGTCGATGCCGGCGCTGCGTGCGGCCTGCATGACGCGTTGCGCACTCTCGATATCGGGCGTGCTGTAGACACGGCGCAGTTTCATCGCAAGCTCCCATGCAGGTGAGAGCTGCAGCCTTGGGCGAGCACGGTTAGTCGTGCGTGATCGCTGTGCGAGCGTCCTGCGAAAACCGCTATGCGGGCTTGCGCGGAAACAGGTAAATCAGCCAGCCCACAAGCAATGCCACCCCGGCGGCCGCCAGGTTCTGCCAGCTGGCGCTGGCGAGCAGACCCAGCGACAGCAGCAGCGCTGCGATGGGAATGGCCGGCCCGCCAGGCAGGCGCAAGGTGTCGGTGCGTTGCCGGTAGCGACGCGCCAGCACGATCACTGCCGCAGCGGTACCGATATAGGCGAACAGCCGCGTGACCATCGACAGCAATGCCAGCTGCGTAAACGAGCCAGACAACGCCAGCGCCAGCGACAGCACGCCCTGGGTCAGCACTGCCGCAGCCGGGGTGTGGAAGCGCGGATGCACACGTGCCAGGAATGCGGGGCCGTAGCCATCCTGTGCCAGCGCGAACAGAAAACGCGGCCCGAGCATGACCGTATTGCTGGTGGTGCCGAGGATGGAAATGGTGGCACCCACGGTGAGGATCAGCGCCAGCGCCTCGCCGCCGAAACGGCTTGCGGCATCGGCCAATGGCGTGGGCGAGGCGGCAAGATTGGGCAGCGTGCCCTGTGCGACGACCTGGACCGCGGCGTAGATCAAGGTGACGGTCACGATCATGGTGATCAGCGCAAAGGGCACGTCGCGGCGTGGGTTGCGATATTCGCCCGCGGCCGCAGGAATGTTCTCAAAGCCTGCATAGGCAAACAGCAGCAGCAAGGCCGCTTCGCCCAGATTGCCCAGGTCGCGCAGATCCGGCGTGGTGCCGGCAAAGGCCCACGACCAGTCCACGTAGAACAGGCCAATTGCCACGAACAGCAGCAATGGCACCAGCTTGCCGATCACCAGCGCGATGCCGGTACGCGCCGCCGATTTCACGCCGATCACGTTGATGGCGGTGAGCAGGCCCAGGGAACCGACGACCACCAGCAAGCGCGCCCAGTGATCGGTTGCCACGGTCGGCCAGAACCGCGCCACCGCATCGGCCAGGCCGTTGCTCAATGCCGCTGCCGAACTGATGCGCGTGAGCCAGATCATCCAGCCGATCTGAAAGCCGACAAACGGGCCGAACGCCTCACGCGTGTACAGGTAACTGCCGCCCGGCGTGTCGAAATAGCTGGCCGCCTGCGCGTAGCACAACACCAGCAACGCCACCGCCAGACCGGCCAGCATCACCGCCCACAGGCTCATCGGCCCCAGCAGTGCCGCGGTGGCCGCGGGCAGCAGATAGATACCGCTGCCGATGACATCATTGATCGACAAGCCGACGATCTGCCAGCGGCTGACCACGCGGACCAGGCCAGTGGAATCGGGTGCAGGAGCCGGGGTGGTCATCGTGCCGCCTCCTTCAATTCGGGCAACTGCCACTGGGCTTGCAGGCGTGCGTATTCGGCACGTGGCAACAGCACGAACAGCGGTTTGTCGTCGGGCTTCAACCAGGCCAGCAGGCGTTGCATATCGGCCGGCGCCATCGCGGTGCAGCCGGCGGTGAACTGGCCCGGCGTGCGCCACAGATGGGCGAAGATGCAGCTGCCGCGCCCGGGAACCGCATCGGGATTGTGGGCGATCACGAAGCCCTCGCTGTAACGCGCATCGCCGGAATGTTGCAGGTCCAGGCGCATCGGTTCGGTCGACCCGGCCACTGCAGCCTTACCGACCTGCGCCGCATCGACGATGCGGTTGTACAGCGGCGAACTCGGCACATCCATGCAGTAGTGGGTGGCGCTCATCGCCTGGTACGGCATGGCGCTGTCGATCTGCTGGGCGTAACCGAAGGCCGGGCCGATCGCGAATACACCGGCCGGGCTGCGGCCGTCGCCTTCGCGCTTCTGCGGGCCTTGTGCCTGCGCCGGATGCAAGCCATCGTCCCAGGCACTGCCATGCCGCCCGAGCGCGACTGCGAAGCCCGGTGCGGCCGGTTGCCAGTGGCCGTCCACACGGGTGAATGTCTGCAGGCGCGCCTGGGTGCTGTCCCAGTCCGGCGTGGTCACCACGATCAACGCGCGCGCTTGATTCAAGGCATCGATCGGCCCGGCAGCGACGGCAACGCTGCTGCAGCTCGCCAGCGCCAACAGCACGGCGGATCGAAACAAGGTGGCAAGGCGCATGCAGGCTCCGGGGGAATGGTCGAGCGGGGACAAGTCTGGGGTCGATACACGGTTGACGGAGACAGTACGCTGCTTTGGTGCCGCGTCGGGCGCACCATCATGTCGCTACTGTACTCAGCAATGTGGCCGTGTGCCGCATGCGCGCGCCTGGTTTGTGCGACTGTTTGGCGGGGCTTATAACGGTTGGCGAGTGTGTTTTGGTGTTCTGGGAGACTTGGCCTCTGTGGCTGAGCTGGTTGCAGAGCGGCTGATCTGGGGCATGGTTGCATGGCCCTTGCCCGCCCACCCTCGCGGGACACGCCGCAAGTACGTCCTTGTAGGCTCTTACGCGGCATCCATGCCGCGTAAGGTCCCGCGACGGTGAGCGGGCAAGGACGTGTCGAGATGATCGGTGGGCATGGTGCAAGCAATGCACGACGTTCGCTGTCCGGGTGACTGCATGCGCAGAAGTGGTGAGGCATCGCGCCTGGACCAATGCGGCCTGGAGACCCTACTGACGTTTTAAGGGCACCTCGAACAACCTCGATTCTGCCGTTTGAGATGTTCGGTAAGGCGACAGGCCCCCCTCGCACCTGCCGGTCGAAGGGGCGCGAAGAGCCGACCCATGGCATTTCAAACCCGGATTGCGGCCTGTCAGCCGCCGTTTCCGCTCACGCCGGCACGATCCCCTGGCTCTGCAGCCGCGCCAGCCTCATCAGGTTGTGTGCGGCAACCTTCAGGCCGATCACCACCTGGGCTCGCGCCAGGCCAATCGTGCGCAGGCATTTGCCTCCCTGTTGGGCGAGTCGGGCAAACGGATGCTCGCCGAACGCCCGATCCTTGGCGATGCGATGGTTCCGACGCTGCTGGGCCAGGCTCAGCGGCTTGTCCGTCTGCCCCTTGTGCTGGATGTCCGCGCGGTAGCCTTGTCGCCTGAGTTCGGTTTCCCGAGCCTGGCTGGCATAGGCGCTGTCGGCCCGTACCGTGCGCCCGGTGTTGACTGGATCGAGCAGCGTCTCGAAGTGCCGGCTGTCGTGCACGTTGGCCGCACTCACCTCGTGCCGCCGGATGAACCCCCAGCGCCGATCCGTGTTGGCGTGCAGCTTGTAGCCGTAATGGGCCTTGCCGTGCTTGAGCGTCCAGCGCGCCTGCACGTCCTTCTGCCGCCGCTTGGCATCGCTCCAGTCCTGCACAGCCTCGCCTCGCTTGATCCGGGCGTTCTCCTCGCGCGTATTGCGCTGGATCGGCGCGCTGACGATGCTCGCATCAATGATCTGTCCACCCCGGGCAATGAACCCGGCCCGCTGCAACTGGCCGCTCACCGCCGCGCTGATGTCGCCGATCAGATCGTTCTTCTTGAGCCGCTCACGCCACACCCAGATCGTCTTGGCGTCAGGCACCTTGCCGCTGTGTTCCAACCCCAGGAAGCGCTGGAAGCTGCGACGGTCCAGCACCTGGTACTCCAGCGCCTCGTCGGACAGGTTGTACAACTGCTGCAACAGCAGCAGCCGGATCATCAGCTCCGTCGGCCACGCCGGGCGACCGCCCTTGGCACCCGTGCCCAGGCGAAGGTGGCCATCGATCACCGCCGCGATCGCGACGAAATCGATGTGCCGCGACAGCAGCTCCAGCGGATCGCTCAACTGCTGGCGCTTGGCTTCGCGCTCGGCCCCGGCAAACAGACTGATCATCGGCTCT
Organism: Xanthomonas arboricola pv. juglandis; assembly: GCF_001013475.1. Lineage (GTDB taxonomy): Bacteria > Pseudomonadota > Gammaproteobacteria > Xanthomonadales > Xanthomonadaceae > Xanthomonas > Xanthomonas arboricola. The sequence goes on from NZ_JZEF01000004.1 coordinate 32,676, forward strand.
TACCCTGGATGGCGGTGGAACTATGATGCCAAGGATCGGGGGTTTTTAGAGCTGCCCTTAAAGCGATTTTTTACATCGTGAAGTGCCCGAATCATCTCGTCGCGACCAAGCCGTCCTTTGACCTTGGGGCTGCTTTCAAAACAGCACTGCGTGCAGGCTGCAGTGCATCGGTACGTGGTGATGAAAGTAAGGGTTTTCGGCAACAACGTTGTGCACAGATCCATCTGGATTCTCCGATTATTTCCCCGGTCGGGCTGTCCGCATAGTTCTTTTCATTTAGCGGCGCAGGTTCAGTCCATCGACTCCGGCAGGGAACGACATGTGACCAAAAGCCCTATTTCAGCAGATTTTAGAGGTTCTGTTAAGCCGGCAGGAGCTCCAGCCCGTGGATGCGGCGGATGCCCAGGCCGGGCGACTCGTCGATATGGATCTGGGCATCGTCGAAGTGCACGCCGCCCTCGGTGGGATCGAACTGCCCGAGCGCGGGCGCATCCAGATCCGCCAGGGTGATGCTGTCGGCCTTGGCCACCGCCAGATGCACTGCCGCAGCCACGCTGATGCTGGATTCGATCATGCAGCCGATCATGCAGGGCACGCCGTACAAGCCAGCGATATCGGCAATGCGGATTGCGTCGGATAGCCCGCCGGTCTTCATCAGTTTGATGTTGACGATATCGGCGGCACGGCGCTGGATAAGGTCGATCACCTGGACCGGCGAGAACACGCTTTCGTCGGCCATCACCGGTGTGTCGATCCGCGCGGTGACAAACGCCAGCCCGTCGATGTCCGCGGCCTTGACGGGCTGCTCCACCAGTTCCATCACGATGCCGGCGTGTTCCAGCGTGCGCATGGTGCGCACCGCCTGTTTGGGTGTCCAGCCCTGGTTGGCATCCAGGCGCAGCGATGCGCGACCAGCGACAGCGGCATGTATCGCCGTGATCCGCTCGAGGTCCGAGCCGCTGTCCTTGCCGACCTTGATCTTCAGCGACCGATAGCCGCGCGTGAGCGCGGATTGCGCCTGCGCCACCATCACGTCGATGCTATCGACGCTGATGGTGATGTCGGTGGTGATGCGCGGCGTGCCGCCGCCGAGCGCACGGTAGAGCGGGGTGCCCAGGGCCTGCGCCCACAGGTCGTAGAGCGCGATCTCCACTGCTGCCTTGGCGCTGGTGTTGCGCTCCAGCGCGTGTTGCACCAGCGCGCATAGCCGGTTGAGATCGGCCACGTCCTGGCCGATCAACGTCGGCCCGATGCAATGCTGGATCGCAGCGATGATGGAGCCGTGCGTATCGCCCGTGATCGGGGCGGTGGCCGGCGCTGCGCCATAGCCGATGTGGCCGCTGTCGGTCTGCAGCAGCACCACCACGTCCTCGATCGCCTGCACGGTACGCACTGCTGTCTTGAACGGGGTCTTCAATGGCACGCGCAGCATGCCGAGGCGAAAGCCGGTGATCTTCATGGCGAGCCAATCGGTGCGATGCGTTGGATGCGGGTGATGTGGTCGACGAACGGTGTGCCGTCGTTGGCGAGCAGTGGCAGCAGCGGCGTCACCGACACACCGTTCAAGCGCGCGCGCTGCACGTTGCCGGCTGCGTCGCGATAACTGGCGCCGGCCACATCATGGATCACCCATGGCGCGCCGTGCTCGTGTCCAATCACCAGCATCACATGACCGGGGATATAGATCAGGTCGCCGACCTGCAGCCGGGCAAGTTGTTGCAGGCGCTGCGGCAGTGCGGCCTGCGCCTGGAACGGAACGCTCAGCAGTGCCGGGCTGCGTGCCTGATCGCCGGTATTGCGCGGCAATGCGATGCCCAGGCTGCGATACACATCCAGCACGAAACCGCTGCAGTCGCGCGCACCGTAATCGTTGCCCCAGCCATAGCGTTCGCCGAGAAATTTGAACGCCTGCTGCAACAACGCTGCAGGCGTGGCCGGCAGCGGGCCTACGCGCACGTCGGCACTGCGCGGGATCAGTGCCGGCACCAGCTGCAAGCGACCATCGCTGTTGCGCAGCGGCAGCTGCACGACACGGGCAGCCTGCGGCAACTGCCCGTTGACCGGCTGCTGCGGCGGCCAGTCGCGAAGCAGCGGCACGCTGGTGCCCATGTCCAGCGCCAGTGCGGAGATGGCGGGTACCTCCGGGGTGTAGGCGCTTTGCACGCGTGCCCCGGTGACCACCAGCCGTGGGCGGCGTTGTGCATAGTCCAGCACCTCCTCACGCGTGCCCACGGCAAGCCGGTCGGCAGCGATCCAGGCCGCATAGTTGGCCGCAAGCACAAAGTGCCATGCACCATCGGCGCTGGTGTGCAGCACCGCCACCGGTGTGCCGGGGTAGAGCGCCGATTCCTGGAAGCGGTCGATATCGTGGTCGTCGGTGGTGCTGAACACGCGTTGTGCGGTGGGGAAGGTGCGCAGAGCCGCGCGCTGCACCACCAGTGCGAACCGTGGCGTGACCTGTGCGGGCAGTGCATCCAGTGCCAGGGCGTGGCGCAGCGTCGCAAGGCGCGAGGCATCGATGCTGCGACCTTCGCTGTCGTATAACGCACGCGTCGGCATGGCCGACAGTGTTTCGATGCGCGCGCGCACCTCGGCCGCCGGCAGCACCTCGGCCAGCTGCGACAGGTCGTGCATGGAGCCATCGTCACGCAGCAAACGCGCATTGAAGCCGGCGATCTGTGCGGCAGTCATGTGCAGCGTCTGCGTGTTGCCAGCGCGCTGGATCCAGTAGTCGGCGGTCAGCTGCGCATCGCTGGCCGCCAACGGTGCCGTGTGCGGTATCGGGCTGGCAGGCGTTGCCGCAGCGGCAACGCAGGACAGTCCAGTGACCAGCAGCAACAACGTCAGCAGGCGGCGCGACAGTGGCATGAAAAGGGCTCTTAATGGATGCAGCGACTGGCGAGGCTTTTTACAGGCAATCACGACCGCAGGCGCGCGGACCTGCGCAGACCGCGCCGGCTTGTAGTGTACGCATGCGCAAGTATCGCCGGTGCGTGTCGCATGGCGCAGCGGCGCCGTAAGGTCTGTCGGTCTCTGCACACGTGCAGTCTGTCTGCCACCGGCCGCAGCCGCGTGCTGCACGCCATCGCCCCGCACGGCAGATAATGGGCGCATCGCCTGCGCGGCCCATCAGGGTGCTGGTACAGCGCAAGCCCTAGCCGTTTTGCCAGGAGAATCCGATGTCATCTGCTCCCACGCTGTCGCCATCGTCCTGGCTCCGCGCCGCGCTGTGCCTGGTGGTGCTGTCACTGGGGGCGTGCGCGCATGCGCCGCAGCGCAACCCGCTGGCCCAGTGGGTGCCCTCGCCCAACTACGACGCGCGGCGGCCGATCCTGATCGTGCTGCACTTCACCGACCAGCAATCGGTGCCGCAGAGCCTGGGCACGCTGCGCGGGCGCAATAGCGGCGGCCGGGTCAGTGCGCACTATCTGATCGGCGAGGATGGCGCGCGCTATCAACTGGTCAGCGACGACCAGCGCGCCTGGCATGGCGGCGCCGGGCGATGGGGCACCATCACCGACATCAATTCCGCCTCGATCGGCATCGAACTGGACAACGACGGCAGCGAGCCGTTCGCGCCCGCCCAGATCGACAGCCTGCTGGTGCTGCTGGACGACCTGTGCACCCGTCTGCGCATTCCGCGCACGCAGATCGTCGGGCATGAAGACGTGGCCCCGACCCGCAAGAACGATCCCGGCCCGCTGTTTCCGTGGAAGCGCCTGGCCGACGCCGGCTTCGGCCGCTGGCCTGCCGCCGATGCCCCCGCCGCGCCGGCAGGCTTCGATCCCTGGCAGGCGCTGGCCCTGCTCGGCTACAGCCTCGACGATCCCGCCGCCACGCTACAGGCATTTCATCATCACTACCGCGGCAGCGACGCCCGCACGCTGGATGCCGAGGATTTGCGCATCCTGCATGCGTTGACCGGGTCGCTGCGACCACTCAGCGTGCCAGTTACGGCCAAGCAGCTTGAGAGCGAAGGCTCATAAGTGCATCGTGGTCGCGTTCGCCTGCGCCATCCTGGCGACCCGATTCGGGCGTGATGCCTGATGTGCAATGTCCCCATTGATTACAAGGGAAAAAAACGATGAGGCAAATCAGGTCGATACGGACATTGCGTCGGCGGGTTCGGGGAGCGGTCTGTCATGCACTGCTGTCGATCGCGGTGGTGCCGTTGGTTGCCGCAGCTGCCGAGGTGCATGTCTCTTCGGCAACAACCGCCGCACAAGCCGGTCTGGTCAATGTGCAGGGCCTTGCGCCGGAGATTGCGGTGGACATGCGTTATGCGGGCAGCAACAACTTCACCGGGCGCGTGGTGCCGGGGTATGAGGCGCCCACGTGCTATTTGTTGCGTCCGGCAGCGGAGGCGCTGGCGCGGGTGGCGCGGTCGCTCAAGGCCCAGGGATATCGACTGCAGGTGTTCGACTGCTACCGGCCGGTGCGCGCGGTGCAGGCGTTCGTGGCCTGGGCTGCGGATCTGCAGGATCAGTCGACCAAGGCGCAGTACTACCCGCGTGTGGATAAGCGCGCGCTGTTGGGCGACTACATTGCCGAGACTTCGGGGCATAGCCGTGGCGCAACGCTGGACCTGGGCTTGCTCGATTGCCGGCAGGGCCCGTGCCAGCCGGTGGCGATGGGCACTCACTTCGATTTCTTCGATGCGCGTGCGCATACCGATGCGCGCGACATCAGTCCTGCCCAGCGTGCCCACCGCCAGCAGCTGTTGCGTGCCATGGCGGCGGAGGGATTTGCCAACTATCCGATGGAGTGGTGGCATTTCACCTTCCGCCCCGAGCCAATGCCGGATACCGCGTTCGATGTGCCGGTCAACTGAGCGACTGCGCCGCAGGCGGTGACTCCGGCCGCCGTGCTGTCCATGTTGTGCATCACCCCAGGCTGCTGCAAGGAATTGTCATGTCCGACCCGGAACGCTTTATCGATATCGCCTGCCCGTATTGCGGGGAGTGGATCACCCTGACGCTGGATCTGACCGGCGGCGACCAGCATTACATCGAAGATTGTCAGGTGTGCTGCAAGCCGATCTCGGTCAGCGTGCAATGGGATGAAGAAGGCGAGGCGCAGGTGAGTGCGCGCGGGCAGGACGATGCGTGAGCGCGGCGCGCCGCAGCATCGGGCACTCGTAGCGCTAGGCCGATCCTCATTCGCGTAAGCGCCTGCGCTTGCGGCCCCGGCCGGGATCCGTCACCCGCAACCGCTAGACTGGTGCGCCTGCTGCCTGGATCGTCACGATGAATCTGCCCCTGCACTTCGGTCTGCTCGGTTCGCTGGAGGCTGGCCTGATCGCGTTGGTGCTGGGTGTGCTGGTCTTCGCCGGGGTCGAGCACATCGGCCGGCGTCTGCACTTCACCCATGGGCACACGCTGGGTATTGCCTGTCTGCTCGCGGTCGTCATTGGCGGCGGCTACGACATCTGGAATCTCGTCTACACCAGCATCGTGCGGCTGGAGTCGCCGCTGTACGCGCGCCTGGCATTGGCCAAGATCCACGATCCCAACGAATTGGGATCGCGGGTGATCCTGGAAGTGGCCGGGGCGATCGCCGGTGTGGTGGTGGGTTGGAAACTGTTCAGCTCCGGAAGCTGGGATGACGAGGCACCGAATGCGTAAATTTACGTTATGAAATGCGGCACGGTTCGCATATTTCGACGCATTGAATGAGCTGCTTCTGTTTGGCTCACCGATGTCTAACAGATGGCTAGGCGCAAACGTCCGACGCGTGGTTAAGAGGATGTTTTGCGCGAAATTGCGGCGGGTTTTGCGTTCATTCGCGCTGGGTAAGGTGGGGCCATGTGCGGCGACACCGCGCATTCCCAAGCCAAGGAGACCACCCAATGAAGAATCGCAACCGCACCTCGCTGCTCGCCGCCACCGCCGCTCTTGCCGCCGCTCTGGCGCTGCCGGCCATGGCGCAGAGTACGCAGCAGGATGCCGCCGCGACGTCGGCCCAGTCGGGAAGCTCTGCCACCACTGCGGCACAGCCTGCGCAGTCCGGCGGCGGTCAGACCTGGGCAAGCGTCGACACCGACAGCGACGGCGCCATCAGCACACAGGAAGCCCAGGTCAATGCCGGGCTCGCGCAGATCTTCAATGACGCCGATTCCGACAAGAACGGCAAGCTGACCCCGGACGAATACAAGGCGTTTGTCGCCAAGCAGCAGGGCGGCGCAGCGGGTAGTGGGTCGCAAGGCAACTGAGGTAGTAGGTCGCACGGTAGTGAGTTCGTTTGCCGACATGTTTTTTCGACATCAGGAGGCAGCTTTCGCAATCGCAGTCGTTTGAGCAGTGTTGTCGGTTGATCCGTGGCATCGCCTTGTGGATGCTCCTGATCAGCAAGTAGCAGCATGACCACGTAACAGGATGGACACGCGGGAGCGATCTGTCAGGGTCGCTCCCGTTTTCTTTACGTGCGCCGCGCTAGATTTGCCCGCTCGTCCCTTCGGCACATTTTCATGCTGCTGCGTATCGCCATGCTGGTCGGCCTGTCGAGTCCACTGTGGGCGCTCGCGGCGCCGCCGGAGTTGCCGCCAGCCAACCCGTCGCGTGCGACCTCCACCACAGGGACGGCAACACCGGCAATGGCGCCGTTGCCGATCGACCCACCACCGCCTGCCACCACGCCCTTGCTGCCGGCCGACGCTGCAGCGCCATCGGCTGCCAAAGGCGGTGCGGAGGCCGCACTGGCGCCGCAGGCCGGCACGTTGGCGCCACGGACCTTCCGCAGCCTGGACAGCGACGCCGACGGCTCATTGACCGTAGCCGAAGCCGGCGCGGACCCCGTCCTGCGCGAGAATTTTGCCGGCTTCGACAGCAATGGCGATGGGCGCCTGTCGCGCGACGAATTCGCCAGCTACCAGCCCGGTCCGGGCGACGCCGCGGGGGATTGACCGCAGCAGCGCTCCAGTGCGCTGCTAAACTGGCACGATGACCTCTTCTGCACAGCGCGACGGCCAGGCGATCCAACTGGTCGGCTTCGACGGCGACGATACCCTCTGGAAAAGCGAGGACTATTACCGCACTGCCGAAGCGGATTTCGAAGCGATCCTGGCCGATTACCTGGATCTGGGCGATACCCGCATGCAGCAGCACCTGCTGGCGGTGGAGCGGCGCAATCTCAAGGTATTCGGCTACGGCGCTAAGGGCATGACGCTGTCGATGATCGAGACGGCCATCGAACTGACGCAGGCGCGCATCGCCGCACGCGATATCCAGCGCATCGTCGAGATCGGCCGCGCCACGCTGCAGCACCCGGTGGAGGTGATTGCCGGCGTGCGCGAGGCGGTCAGCGCAATTGCCGCCGACTATGCGGTGGTGCTGATCACCAAGGGCGACCTGTTCCATCAGGAGCAGAAGATCGAGCAATCCGGTCTGGCCGATCTGTTTCCGCGCGTGGAGGTGGTGTCCGAAAAGGATCCCCAGACCTATGCGCGCGTGCTGGCCGAGTTCGACCTGCCGGCGCAGCGCTTTGTGATGATCGGCAATTCCTTGCGCTCGGACGTGGAGCCGGTGCTGGCCATCGGCGGCTGGGGGATCTACACCCCGTACGCGGTGACCTGGGCGCACGAGCAGGAGCATGGCGTGTCTGCCGACGAGCCGCGCATGCGCGAAGTGCCCGACGCCGCCGGCTGGCCGGCGGCAGTGCATGCGCTGGATGCAGTGGCCCGGCAGCACGCGCTAAGCTGACTTCCGTCGCGGCCAGCGCCGCGACCTGGATCTGCCGGCGCAACCGGCGGCGCCCAGCAACAGGACGTTTCCGGTCAGGCGTGAATGCCTGGCCGACTAGGAGGGATCACCGATGCGCATGTTGTCGTTTACCTGCCGTGTCAGCCTGGCCGCATTGCTGGGTCTGTCAGGCGGCGCGCCGTCGCTAGCGGCTGCCGAGCTCGAAGAAGAAGTCATCAACCCGAGCGAAGTGATCTTTCGCGACGGTCAGCCTTACTACGACGATGGCGGCAACTATGTCCGCCTGCGTACGCGTCGGGACGCGGGGGAGCTGGTGTATTTCCGCATGGTGCGCTTCGACCGCGAGCAGGGTTATGTGGATGCCCAGGGCCAGAGTGTTGCGACCTTGCAGACCCGGCCGGACCGGCGTGAGCGCAGCAGCGTGTTTGCTGCCGACGGGTATTCGGGCGAGCGCTACGGCCCCTATGGCGGCGACGCCCGCGGATACCTCGGGTATGGCGCCGGGCTGCGGCTGGGCGCGTCGCGCAACCGCCCCTACGGCCAGATCTATTACGGCAATGGTCTGTATGGCCCGGACCCTTATAGCAGCCCGCACAATCGCGATGCGCGGCAGCGTTACATCGGCCCGGGCTATGTGGGTGCCTGCGATCTCAGCGGCTGCCGCGAAGTGCACTACGGCGGTTTTTACGATCTGCGCTGAGCGCGGCCGGCGCCGCTGTGCGCGCGCCAGACATGCGAATGCTCGTGGCGGTCCGGCGTCATGCATCCGTTCCGACTCGGGGCATCCCACGCGGCTGGCGCGCTGACCGCGCGCCACCTGTGTCGGTGGTGGAAGCGCTCGGCCTGACAGCGACGCGGGCATGCGGCATCATCGGCGCATGCCTTCACTGTTCATCTCGCCGTTGCGATCCCTGCCGCTGCTGAGTGCGCTGCTGCTGCCGATGCTGGCAGTTGCGCAGACGTCGCCTGCGCCGGCATCCGCGCCTGCCGCTGCGGCACCGGCTGCTGCGCCGGCAGTGACGCCGGGCACCGGCGATGCCTGGGTGGACCAGCATCTGGCCGACATGGGCAGCTACGCGCAGCGCTACCCGGACAGTTTCATCGGCGAAGTTGCGCGCTACACCGGCACCCCGCGCGGTTATGTGCAGGCATTGTTGCAGGTGCATGGCTGGCACGCCGGCGACATCTATTTCGCCTGTTTCTGGGCGCAGACGCTGCAGTTGTCCTGCCGCGACACGGTACGCGCCTACAGCCGTGACCATCATGACGGCTGGGAGGGCGTGATCACGCGGCTGTCGGTCACGCCGGAGACCGTGCATCTGCGCGCGCTGCGGCACGCCATCGTCGCCAGTTACGACCGCTGGGAACGTCCGATCACCCTGGACGCGCTGCTGCGACGCCAGCTCGGCGATCACGCGCAACGGCTGGAAGCCGCGCGCCAGGCCAGCGAGGCGGCCGAGGCAGCGGCGCAGGCCGGGCTTTAAAGTGGCTGGCAAACCGGCGGCGTAGCCACCCGGCGGGTGTGGCGGTACTAGGAACCGGCGTGTACCACTCGCACGCTGCGTTTCCTGCGCGCCGTCCAAGCAGATCCGGTGGCTGCCGGCTCAAGGTGGTGTCGGCTACCGGTGCGGCAGCGTGCTATTCGGCGTCAACTCGCTGCAGGTAGTGGCACCGGAGCCGTGCCAGCCGTTCGATGCGCGCCAGGTCGGCCTGAGCCTGGGCGGGGCTGGCGGCCTCTCTCGCTTGTTGGCCATCCTCGGAGCGACCCACAAGATGACTGCGCTCCCGGCCGCACGGGCGCAGTCGGCTTAGGACCGACATGGACCACGCCGTGCGCTACGGTTCCGAGCTTGCCCACCATCCGCATCCAGCGGACGACTGCTCGCCACGGATCGCCAGCCGCCACTCGATGCGTTTTACGCCTGGTGGGAACCCGCACAGTGGCAAGCCGTGAGGTGATCGATCGGCTGCGCGGCTGTCTGCGCGCCAACACAGGCGTCGGCATGCTGCCGTGCAGCTGGCCGCCGCAGGGTGCGGTCGGCGAGAATGCTGCAACGCCGGCGTTGGCCGGCTCTGCCAAGACCAGCCCATGCGCGATACCGTGTTTGTCTCCCCCGATCACATCCGCAGCCTGTTCGCGCAGGCGATGTCGGACATGTATCGCGCCGAGGTGCCGTTGTACGGCGACCTGATGACGCTGGTGGCGCAGGTCAACGCCGACACCCTGAGCGCCGATCCCGCCCTGGCCGCGCGCCTGCAACGCAACGACGAACGCGCGCGGCTGGATCTGGAACGGCATGGCGCCATCCGCGTCGGCACGGCGCAGGAACTGGCCACGTTGCGGCGGCTGTTTGCGGTGATGGGCATGCATCCGGTGGGCTATTACGATTTGTCGGTGGCGGGTGTGCCGGTGCATTCCACTGCGTTCCGCCCGATCGACGAGGCGGCGCTGTCGGTCAATCCGTTCCGCGTGTTCACCTCGTTGCTGCGGCTGGAGTTGATCGAAGACGCCGCGCTGCGGGCGCAGGCGGCGCAGATCCTGGAGCAGCGGCAGATCTTCACCGCCGCCGCGCTGGAGCTGATCGAACAGCACGAGCGCCATGGCGGGCTGGAGGCGGCGCAGGCGCAGCAGTTCGTGGCCGAAGCGCTGGAAACCTTCCGCTGGCATGGCGATGCCACGGTGTCGCTGCCGACCTACCGCGCGTTGAGCGAGGCGCACAAGCTGATCGCCGACGTGGTGAGTTTCCACGGGCCGCATATCAACCACCTGACGCCACGCACGCTGGATATCGATGCGGCGCAGGCGCAGATGCAGCGCGCCGGCATCGATGCCAAGGCGGTGATCGAAGGGCCGCCGCGTCGTCGGGTGCCGATCCTGCTGCGCCAGACCAGCTTCAAGGCACTGGAGGAGCCGGTGCGCTTTGTCGGCGACAGCGGGCAGGCCGAGCACGGTACGCATACCGCGCGCTTCGGCGAGATCGAACAACGCGGGCTCGCGCTGACGCCCAAGGGCCGCGCGCTGTACGACGCGCTGCTGGCGCAGGCACGCGACAGCGATGGCGCGGGCAGCACCGGTACCGATTACGCCACGCGGCTGCAGACCGCGTTCGTGGCGTTTCCCGACGACGAAGCCGTGCTGCGTCAGGAAGGCCTGGGCTATTTCCGCTACGCGCTGACCGAGGCCGGACGTGCCGATCCCGCGCAGGTGGCGGCAATGCCGGCAGAAACCGCGATTGCGCTCGGTCTGCTCAGTGCCGATCCGATCATCTATGAAGATTTCCTGCCGGTGAGCGCGGCCGGCATCTTCCAGTCCAATCTCGGTGGCGCCGAACAACGCGCCTATGCCGCCCATTCGAGCAAGCGCAGTTTCGAACAGGCGCTGGGCGCGCAGGTGCAGGATGAGTGCGCGTTGTACGCGCAGCTGGAGCGGGCGTCGCTGCAGGCGTTGCTGGTGTAGCGGTCACGGCGCGGCGCGTACGTTTGCACGCCTGCTGTCTGCCGGTTTTGTCGCGTATTACGTGTCGTGATCACGCAGTCCACATTGCAAGAATGTGCGCTGCTGCGGATTCGGATGGCGCGTACCTTGAAGCATCGGAACAAAGAAGCAATCGAGGTTTTGGCTAGTCTCGGCATCTGGACGCGGTCAGGCGCTTCGGCTCAGGTCAAAAGCTCAGTGAGTCGAGCGCGCGGTGTCCTCACCGCTTGCGGGACACGCCGTGAATCCGTCCGTGGAGGCTCCTTGGCGGCATTCATGCCGCCAAGGGTCCCGCAACCGGCGAGGACACCGCACCAGGAAATTGGTCGGTGGGTAAAGAGCGTTTACCTGCGTTTTTCAGGTTATTTGCTGGAAGGCCTGACTCTTGCTCGGCCTGTGCCGGGAAGCTGATCGATCGGACCCACCCTGATCCGACCAACGCATGCCATGCCCGCTTGCAGACACGGACACCGACCATCTCGACAGGTCCTTGCCCGCCTACCGTCGCGGGACCTTACGCGGCATGGATGCCGCGTAAGCGCCTACAGGGACGTACTTGCGGCGTGTCCTGCGATGGTAGGCGGGCAAGGGCCCCGCAACCAAGCTGCAGCCCCGTCGCGCGATAACTGATCCATCCCTGATCCATCCATACCGTCCAACACGTCAAGACAGCCGAACTTCCGGTCGCAGCGTCGTCTGGATGCGGTCAAGCACTTGGGCTCTGGCCGAAAGCAAGTAGGTCGAGCGTGCATTTGCAGCTCGCATCACCGTGCCGCGTTTGAATACGCTGCCAGCAGCGATGCCCCGGCGTCATGCCAGCAAGCGGCAAGCGATGGCGAAAGATGCGGGCCAACCGCCATGCCGGCCGGCACGCACCGGTCCGTGCAGACCGGCACGTGTGCGGCGTCGCTTCAGTGCGCCGACGCCGCCGGGCGCCGTGCTGCCGCGCGCTCTGCCCGGCGTGCACGCGCACGTGCGCGACGCGCCTTCCAGCGTTCGCTCAGGCAGGAGAAGATCACGTACAGCGCCGGGGTGCTGAGCAGGGTCAGGCTCTGCGAGAAGATCAGCCCGCCGATCATCGCGATGCCCAGCGGGCGGCGCAGTTCGGAGCCTTCGCCCAGGCCGACCGCCAGCGGCACCGCGGCCAGGATCGCCACCATGGTGGTCATCATGATCGGGCGGAAGCGCACGATCGAGGCCTCGCGTGCGGCCGCGCGCGCATCCATGCCGTGCACGCGCTGCGCCACCAGCGCGAAGTCGATCATCATGATCGCATTCTTCTTGACAATGCCGATCAGCAACACCAGCGCGATCATCGAGATCACCGACAACTCGGTGTTGGTGAGGAACAACGCCAGCAGCGCGCCGACGCCGGCGGCCGGCAGCGTCGACAGGATGGTCACCGGATGGATCAGGCTCTCGTAGAGCATGCCCAACACGATGTAGACGGTGAGCACTGCGGCCAGCAGCAACACGCCCATCGAGTTGGGGCTGAGTTGCACGTTGAAGCTGTCGTCGCCGCTGAGGCGGATGCCGTCGGGCATGCGCAAGCCTTCCACGGTGGACTTGATGATCAGGTCCGCCTCGCCGGTGCTCACGCCCGGTGCGAGGTTGTAGCTCAGATCCATCGTGGTGTACTGGTTTTCGTGGACGATCTGCGGCGGCGCCAGCCCGGGCACCTGGGTGGCGACGGAGGTGATCGGCACCATCAGGCCGGCGCGGTTGGGCACGAAGACCTGGTCCAGCGCCTTGGGCGTTGCCGTCTGCGAGGGCAGTGCATTGACCACCACGCTGTACTGGTTGAGATCCGAATAGATGGTGGAAATGGAGCGCTGGCCGAAGGCGCCATACAGCGCGCCATCGATGGCACCGACCGAAATGCCCAGGCGCGCGGCCTTGGCGCGGTCGATCACGATGTTCTGGCGCAGACCCGATGTATCCACGTCGGTGCCGACATCGCGCAGGCGCGGATTCTTCTTCAACGCGGCCTGCAGTTTGGGCAGCCATTCCTGCAGCTGCGCCAGGTCGTTGCCCTGCAGCGAAACGCGGTACTGCGCACCCTGGCTGGTGCCGCCACCGCCGTCGCTGGGCAGGTCCTGGATCGCGCGCAGGCGCAGATCCAGATCCGGGTAGCGGTCGGCCTTGGCGCTCAGGCGTGCGACCACTTGCGCGGTGGTGTCGCGGCGGCCTTCGTCGCGCTTCTTCAATTCGATATTGAACGAGGCGCTGGAACCCTGCCGGCCGGAGCCCAGCCGCGCGCCGACGGTCTTCACCGCCGGGTCGGCCATCAGCATGTCGGTGATGCGGCGCTGGCGGCTGACCATGTCGGCAAACGACACCGTGGCGCTGGAATTGGCGCGGCCCCAGATCAGGCCGGTGTCCTGCGCAGGGAACGAGCCCTTCTTGACTGCGCCGCCGAGAAAGACGGTGGCGGCGATCAACAGCAGCGGCGTCAGCGACAGCAGCAAGGCGTGCCGCAGCGAGAAATCCAGCGCCACCGTGTACACCGCGAGCATGCGCTCGTGCATGCGGTCCAGCCAGGCGCCAAAACGGCCAGGTTTCTCCGGCTCGGTGTGCGCGGACAGAAAGCGGCTGCACAGCGCCGGCGTCAGGGTCAGCGACACCAGCATCGACACCACGATCGCCGCCACCAGGGTCACGGTGAACTCGCGGAAGAACGCGCCGATCATGCCGCTGGCAAACAGCATCGGAATGAACACCGCCACCAGCGAGGCAGTGATCGACACGATGGTGAAGCCGATCTCGCGCGCACCGGCCAGTGCGGCATCCAGACGCGGCATGCCTTCGTCCAGATGACGCATGATGTTTTCGATCACCACGATCGCGTCGTCGACCACAAAGCCAATGGCGATCACCAGCGCCAGCAGGCTGAGGTTGTTCAAGGTGAAGCCCAGTATGTACATCACCAGCGCCGAGCCGGCCAGCGACAGCGGCACGGTGACCGCCGCGATCAACGTCGGCGCCAGGCGGCGCAGGAACAGCGCCATGGTCAGGATCACCATCACCAGGCTGATCATCAGCGTGGCCTGCACCTCGTGCAGAGAGGCGCGGATGGTGGGGGTGCGGTCGAAGTAGGGCGTCAGCTTGGTGCCGGGCTGCAGGTAGGCGCGTAGCTCGGGAATCTGCGCCTTCACCTGGTCCACGGTTTCGACGATGTTGGCGCCGGCGCGGGTGAAGGCATACATCACCACCGCCGGTTTGCCGTCGAACCAGGCCGCTTGATAGGCATCCTGCTGGCCGTCGTAGACGGTGGCCACGTCGCCCAGCCGCACGATGCGCCCGTTGGACTGGGTGGAGATCGCCAGCTGGGCGAAATCGGCGGCCTTGGACACCGAATCGTTGGCCACGATCGCCATGGTGGTGTTGCCGTCGGACAAGAATCCGGTCGGCGAGGTGACGTTGGCCGCGCGCACCGCATTGCGCAGATCGTCCGGGGTCAGGCCCAGCGCGTTGAGCGCGCGCAGATCCACATCCACGCGGACCGCCGGCGTGGAGGCGCCGGCGATATCGACCGAACTGATGCCGGTGATCTGGCGCAGCCGTTGCGCCAGCAGCGAGTCGGCAACGTTGTAGAGCTCATCGGCCGATTGCGTGTCCGAGGTCAGCGCGATGGCGATGACCGGGTCGTCGTTCGGATTGGCTTTCGAATAGATCGGCGTGCCGAGCCCGGACGGCAGGTCCGATTGCGAAGAGTTGATCGCCGTCTGCACATCCTGCGCGGCCGAATCGATGTTGCGATTGCTCTGGAACACCAGCACCACCAGGCTGCTGCTCTCCGAGCTGGAGGAGCGCATGCGGTCGATGCCGGGCAGCTGGCCCAGGTGGCGCTCCAGCGGTGCGGTGACGGTGGAGGCCATGGTGCTGGCATCGGCGCCGGACTGCGTGGCGTGCACGAAGATCACTGGAATCTGGATGTTCGGCAACGCCGCCACGCCCAGCCGCAGGTAGCACATCAATCCGATCACGAACAAACCGATCGCCAGCAGCGCGGTGCCGATCGGGCGCTTGATGAAGGGCGCGGAGATGTTCATGGGGTGACTGCCGGGAATCGGGATTCGGGATTCGGGAATCGGGAAAGGCAACAGCCAGCGCAGTTGCCATACGCGCGTGCGGGAAGGCGGTGCCGTGGGCAGGCAGACCGATCAGCGATGACGCCATCGGTCATCATGCCGGGCGCTCCGAGGTGGAGGCCGGGGGCACGCCGTCGCGGCGGGCGGCACGCCGCGCGCGCCAATCGCGTAGCCGCTCGCCGGCACGTTCCATGTACAGGTAGATCACCGGCGTGGTGTACAGCGTCACCAGCTGCGACAGCAGCAGGCCGCCGACGATGGCGATGCCGAGCGGACGCCGCAGTTCCGAGCCGATGCCGGTGCCCAGCGCCAGCGGCAACGCGCCCAGCATCGCGGCGGCGGTGGTCATCATGATCGGGCGGAAACGCAGCAGGCAGGCGCGCCGGATCGCTTCGTGCGCGTTGGCGCCTTCGCGGCGGGCGTCGATGGCGAAGTCGATCATCATGATCGCGTTCTTCTTGACGATGCCGATCAGCAGCACGATGCCGACGATGCCGTCCACCGACAGGCTCAACCCGCACATCATCAGCGCCAGCAGCGCGCCGACGCCGGCCGGCGGCAGCGTGGAGATGATCGTCAGCGGGTGGATGTAGCTCTCGTAGAGCACGCCCAGCACGATGTAGATCACCACGATCGAGGCCAGCAGCAGCCATACGATATCGGTCTGGCTGCCGGTGAATTCGGCCGCCTTGCCGACGAACGCCGCATGCACCTGGGTGGGGATCTTCAGATCCTGGCGCGCCTGCTCGATCGCCTCCACCGCCTGCGACAGCGAATGGCCGGGCGCCAGATTGAACGAGATCGTGACCGCCGGCAGCTGTTGCTGGTGGCTGACCACCAACGGCGTGTTGGTGACCTTGGCCTCGGCCAGTGCGGCCAGCGGAATGATGCTGCCGGCGCCGACCACGATGCCGGTGTTCTGCGCGCCCACGCCGGTGGCGGTGGAGGAGTTGGACGAGGTCAGCTGGCCGAAGCTGGTGGCATTGGTGCCGGTCAGCGCGCCGCTGCCGTTGCTGGCCACCGCCAGCTGGTTCATCAAGGCGGTGCTGCTGCGGAACTCCGGCGCCACTTCCAGCACCACCCGGTACTGATTGAGCTCGGTGAAGATGGTGGAGATCTGGCGTTGACCGAAGGCGTCGTACAGCGTGTCGTCGATGGTCTGCATCGGCACGCCGAGCATGCTGGCCTTGTCGCGATCGATGCTCAGCTCCAGCGCCCGGCCCTGGTTGGCCAGGTTGTTGTCCACGTCGGCCAGCTCGGGCAGCTTGCGCATCGCCTCGGTCATGCGCCCGGCCCAGGTGGCCAGCTCGCTGCTGTCCACATCCGACATCGAATACTGGTATTCGGTGGCGGCCACGCGGGTGTCCAGGGTGACGTCCTGTACCGGCTTGAGGAACAGCGCCACGCCGGGAATGCCGGCCACCGCCTTTTGCAGGCGCGGCAGCACTTCGTCCAGGCCCTCGCGGTCGCCACGCGTCTTCAGCACGATCGACAACTGGCCCTGGTTGATGGTCGGGTTCATGGTGCCGGCGCCGATGAAGGCGGCCACGCCGGTCACGGCGGGGTCCTTCTGCAGCGCCGCGGCCACCGCCTGGGTGCGCTGCTCCATCTGCGGGAACGCCACGTTCTGGTCGGCCTGCACCACGCCGGTGATCAGGCCGGTGTCCTGCTCGGGCAGCAGGCCCTTGGGGATCGCCATGTACAGCACCACGGTCAGCGCCACCGCGCCGATCGCCACCGCCAGAGTCAGCGGCTGGTGCGCCAGCACCCAGTCCAGGCTGCGCTCGTAAGCGCCCACGGTGCGCGTCCACAGGTTGGTCTTGCCGGCGGCCGCGGCGCGTTCGTGCGCGTCCTCGCCTTCGGGCAGGGCGTCGGGCTTGAGCAGGTAGGCGCACATCATCGGCGTCAGCGTCAGCGACACCAGCATCGAGATCACCACCGCAATCGACAGCACCCACGCAAACTCATGGAACAGCCGCCCGGTCACGCCCGGCATCAGCAGCAGCGGCAGGAACACCGCCACCAGCGACACGGTCAGCGACAGCACGGTGAAGCCGATCTGCTTGGCGCCGATCTCGGCCGCCTCCGGCCCGCTCTTGCCCTGTTCGATGTAGCGCACGATGTTCTCGATCATCACGATCGCATCGTCGACCACGAAGCCGGTCGCCACCACCAGCGCCATCAGCGACAGGTTGTCCAGCGACATGCCGGCAAACGCCATCACCCCGAAGGTGCCGGCCAGCGACAGCGGCACCGCCACCGAGGGAATGATGGTGGCCCACAACCGGCGCAGGAACACGAAGATCACCGCCACCACCAGCGCGATGGTCAGCACCAGGGTGAACTTGACCTCGTGCACCGAGGCGCGGATGGTTTCGGTGCGGTCGGAGAACACCTCCAGGTGCACGTCGGCCGGCAGCACCGCCTGCAGCTGCGGCAGGATGCTGCGGATCTGCTCCACCGTCTGCACGATGTTGGCACCGGGCTGGCGGCGGATTTCCAGCAGCACCGCCGGCTTGCCGTCGGCCCAGGCGGCGAGCTGGTCGTTCTCCACCCCGTCGACCACGTTGGCCACATCGGCCAGCCGCACCGGGCGGCCATTGCTGTAGCTGATGATGGTCTCGCGGTACTGCGCCGCGTCGGTGAGCTGGTCGTTGGTGCCGATGCTGTAGGACTGGGTCTTGCCGTTGAGCGAGCCCTTGGGCGCGCTGACATTGGTCTGGGTCAACGCGCTGCGCAGCGACTCCATGGTCAGGCCCATGTTCGACAGCTGCGCCGGGTTGACCTGGATGCGCACCGCAGGCCGCACATTGCCGGCGATCGACACCAGCCCCACGCCCGGCACCTGCGACAGGCGCTGGGCCAGGATCGCATCGGCATAGCGGTTGACCTCGCGCAGCGGCAGCGAGTCGGAGGTGAGCTTGAGGGTCAGGATCGCCGCATCGGCCGGATTGACCCGGTTGTAGACCGGTTGATACGGCAGCGACGAGGGCAGGGTGGCCTGACGGATCGCCGCCTGCACATCCTGCGCGGCGATGTCGATGTCGCGGTCCATCGAGAACTGCAGGATGATCGTGGACAGGCCTGCCGACGAATCGGAGGTCATCATCTGCAGCCCGGAGATCTGCCCGAACTGGCGCTCCAGCGGCGTGGTCACCAGCGAGGCCATGGTGGTCGCATTGGCGCCGGGATACTGGGTGGTGACCACCAGGCTGGGCGCGTCGATTTCCGGCAGCGCCGAGACCGGCAATTGCCGGTAGCCCAGGATGCCCAGCAGCAGGATGCCCGCCATCAACAACGAGGTGGCGATGGGACGGCGGATGAAGATGGTCGAAAAGCCCACGGGGGGTGTCCTTGCTGAAGACGTCAATCGATGCCGGCGCGCGCAGCGCCGATGCACACCGGCGACGGAAGTCCCGTCGCCGGTGCTCGCGAGTTAGCGCGGACCGCCGCCGCTGCGTCGGCCGCCGGCGCCGCCACGGCTCTTGTCCTGCGCGGCCTTGAGTTCTGCCTCGGTCGGCTCCGGCGGGGTTTCGCCCGGCTTGAGCGCGCTGACCTTGCTGCCCGGCTTGAGCCGGAACTGGCCTTCGGTCACCACGCGCTCGCCCGGCTTGAGCCCCTTGGTGACCTGCACATGGCTGTCGTCCACTTCCACGCCCTGCACCACGGTGCGCATCTGCGCGGTGTTGTCGCTGCCGACCACGTAGACGTAATCGCCGTCCGGGCCGCGCTGCACGGCCTGGGTCGGCACCACGGTGCCGCCGGAGATGGTGCGCAGCTGCAGGCGCACGTTGACGAACTGGCCCGGCCACAAGGCGTTGTCGGTGTTGGCGAAGATCGCACGCGCACCGAAGGTGCCGCTGTCGGCGGCGATGCGGTTGTCGATCACCTCCAGCTTGCCGTCGCCGCTGATCACGTGCGCATCGCCGCGATCCAGCGCCGCCACGTCCAGCGGGGCGGCCGCCTGGCCGCTGCGCACCGCCTGCAACTCGCGCTCGGGCAGGTTGAAGGACACGTAGATCGGGCGGATCTGGGTCAGGGTGACGATGGTGGAACTGGCGCTGACGATATTGCCCACGTCCACGCCGCGGATGCCGGCGATGCCGTCGATCGGCGCGGTCACGCGGGTGAACTGCAACTGCACCTGCGCCGAGCGCATCTGCGCATCGTTGGCCGATACCGCCGCCTCGTACTGCGCCACCTGGTTACGCTGGGTATCCAGGTCTGTGCGCGAGACGTACTGCTTGTAGGCCGGGTCGTTGGAGCGCTGGTAGTTCACCCGCGAGGTCGCCAGCAGCGCCTGGTTCTGGCGCTTGGCCGCCAGCGCCTGGTCGTAGCTGGCCTGCAGGGTGCGCGGGTCGATCTGCGCCAGCAGCTCGCCCTTCTTCACTTCCTGGCCTTCCTTGAAATTCAGGCTCATCAGCTGGCCGCCGACCTGCGGGCTGACCGTGACGGTATTGAGCGCGGTCACCGTGCCCAGCGCGCTGGCGTAAACCGGCACATCCTGGGTGGTGGCGGCCACGACCGTGACCGGTACCGGGCCGCTGTTCTCGGTGCCATTGCCGTCCGGTGCATCCGCCCGCTTGCCGTGGTTGCCCCCGCCGAACATCCGCATTGCGACGAACACCACGACGAGCACCGCTACGACCAGCAGTGTGATCTTCCAAAAACGCGACATGCGACAACTCCTGAGGGCGGGCCGGGCGCTGGTGCGACCGTGGGGCGGCTGTGCGAAGCATATCGTTGCGATCAGGCAATTGAGCGTTACTGAAGTAACGGCCCGCCGGACGAAACGACTGCAGCGTTCACAGATGCAGTGCAGCGGCAACGCGTCAGGGCCGATGTGGTTGACCGCAGGACTGAATCCAGCCCCACTGCAGCCCACCGAGCGTGCACCTGCACTACATTAAGCGACCATCTTTAGAGGATTGCTGATGCGCCACTCCCGCCTGCTGACCAGCGCGTTGCTGCTTGCCCTGCCCACCCTGGCCGCCGCCCAGGCCGCGCCCCGGCCCGAAGTCCAGGCCGCCGCCGCGCCGTTGCAGAGCAAGCTGGTGCAGTGGCGCCGCGACTTCCACCAGCACCCGGAGCTGTCCAACCGCGAGGAGCGCACCGCTGCCACCGTGGCCGCGCAGCTGCGCAAGCTCGGCCTCAAGCCGCGTACCGGCATCGCCCATCATGGCGTGGTGGCCATCATCAAGGGCGGCAAGCCGGGTCCGAAGATCGCCTTGCGCGCCGACATGGATGCCTTGCCGGTCAAGGAGCAGACCGGCCTGCCGTATGCCTCCAAGGTCACCGCCGAGTACCGCGGCGAGCAGGTCGGGGTGATGCATGCCTGCGGCCACGACGCCCACACCGCGATCCTGCTCGGGGTGGCCGAAGCATTGGTCGGCATGCGTGAGCAGCTGCCCGGCGAAGTGATGCTGATCTTCCAGCCTTCCGAAGAGGGCGCCCCCGGCAACGAAGAGGGCGGCGCATCGCTGATGCTCAAGGAAGGCCTGTTCGCCGACTTCAAGCCACAGGCGGTGTTCGGCCTGCATGTGTTCTCCAGCGTGCAGGCCGGCAAGATCGCGGTGCGCAGCGGCCCGCTGATGGCCGCCTCGGACCGGTTTGCGATCAAGATGATCGGCCGCCAGACGCATGGCTCGGCGCCGTGGAACGGCATCGACCCGATCGTGGCCAGCGCCGACATGATCGGTGCCGCGCAGACCGTGATCAGCCGCCGCGCCAACCTGTCCAAACAACCGGCGGTGTTGAGCTTCGGCGCGATCAAGGGCGGCATCCGCTACAACATCATCCCCGACGACGTGGAAATGGTCGGCACCATCCGCACCTTCGACGAAGCCATGCGCCAGCAGATCTTCGCCGACCTCAAGACGGTGGCCGAGCACACCGCCGCCGCCCACGGGGCCAAGGTCGAGGCGCAGGTGCCGGACCAGCCCGGCAACCCGGCCACGGTCAACGACCCGGCGCTGACCGCCAGGATGCTGCCCAGCCTGCAGGCCGTGGTCGGCGCCGACAATGTCTACGAACCGCCGTTGCAGATGGGCGCGGAAGATTTCTCCTTCTACGCCCAGCAGGTGCCGTCGATGTTCTTCTTCGTCGGCTCCACCGCCAAGGGCATCGACCCGGCCACCGCGCCCAGCAACCATTCGCCGCAGTTCCTGCTCGACGAATCGTCGCTGGACGTGGGCCTGCGCGCGCTGTTGCAGGTGTCGCTGGATTACCTGCATCAGGGGGAGGCTGGCTGATTCGGGAATGGGGAATGGGGAATCGTGTGCAGTTGCGCGGTTTCTGCTGAGCGTTGGTGATCGTGTGGGGTGGCGGGCCGCTTGACGGCCCGCTGCTTCTGTCGCCAGCTCGCTCCAGCGTCCGCTATACACCTCATGGCCAGCCCGCTCGGCCTAAAATGGCGCGATGAATACCCCAGAAGATTCCACCCTCGGTCGTGAGGTCGCCTATCCCAATGGCTACGATCCGTCGCTGTTGTTCCCGATTCCGCGCGCGGCCGGGCGCGAGGCGATCGGCCTGACGGGCGCCTTGCCCTTCATCGGCCGCGACCGCTGGCATGCCTACGAACTCAGCTGGCTCGATGCGCAGGGCAAGCCGTGCGTGGCCACCGCCACCTTGCACGTGCCCAGCGAGTCGCCGTCGTTGATCGAATCCAAGTCGCTCAAGCTGTATCTCAATTCGCTCAATGCCACCCGCTTCAATAGCGCCGAAGCGGTGCGTACGCGCATCGCCTCCGACCTGTCCACGCGCGCCGGTGCCGACGTGGCGGTGGAATTCGGTCTGCCGCCGATCGATGCAGTGGGCGAGGGCGAGTCGATCGACGCACTGGATGTCAGCATCGACGATTACGGCCCGCCCAATGCCGCGTATCTGGCGGCGCACGCGCAACCAGTGGTGGAAGAAGTGCTGACCTCGGCCCTGCTCAAGTCCAATTGCCCGGTCACCGGTCAACCGGATTGGGCCAGCGTCACGTTGCGCTACCGCGGCGCCCCGATCGACCGCGAAGGCCTGCTGCGCTATCTGGTGAGTTTCCGCGACCACGCCGAGTTTCACGAGCAATGCGTGGAGCGTATCTTCCATGACGTGCTGCTCCGCTGCGCGCCCGAATGGTTGGTGGTGGAAGCGCGCTATACCCGCCGTGGCGGGCTGGACATCAACCCCTTGCGCAGCTCGCCCAGCGTGCCGACACCGCTGTCGATCTTCCGCGACCTGCGCCAGTAATCGCGCCCATTCAAGGCTCGCGCCAGCTTCACGGTGGCGCGATCCACGCTTAACGGCGCGCCGCGCACCCTGCAGTCATCGTGATGCAAAGGGATTGCGGCAATGAATGTCGACAAGAAAGCAGATTTTTCCAACGTGACGTCCTCGGTCGACAGCACCGCAGACGTCACGCCAGCGGCGGATTTCTCCAACGTGCGTACCAGCGTGCAGAGCACTGCGCAGCTGGTCGGCGAATCGGTCACCGTGCAGGCGGGCGACAGTCTGTCCAGCATCGCCAAGCGTCATTACGGCGACGGCAACCTGTGGCCGCGGATTTTCGAAGCCAACCGCGAAACGCTCAAGGATCCGGACAAGATCTTTCCGGGCCAGGTCCTGCAGTTGCCGCCGAAGTCGTAGGCGCACCGCATACCTGGCAGCTTTCGAAACCCACTTTTCATTCTGATATCCGGAGATTGATCCATGCGTACTACTTCCATTTCTAGCACCCTCGCCATTGCCCTTGCCGGCGTCCTCGCCCTGTCGGGCTGCAGCAAGAAGGCCGACGACGACAGCGTGTCCAAGGATCCGACCTCCGGGGCTGCCACCGAGGCAATGCCGGGTCCAGCCGCAACACCGCCGGCGAGCGATCAGGCTGGCCAGAGCACCGCGACCGGCGCTGCCAGCACCGATACCGCAGCCGCGACAGGTTCGGCGGTAATGGTGTCGAGCGTGGTGGTCGGCACCACGGCGACTGCCGACAAGTCGGTGACTCCGTCGGCCAATATCGGCAGCAAAGACACCATCATCGTCTCGGTGAAAACCGATGGCAGCGCGAGCAATGTGGCAGTCGCAGCCAAACTCACCTATCAGGATGGCCAGGTGGCCGGCGAGCAGAATGCCACCTTGACGACGACGGGCCCGGAAACCACCAACCTCAGCTTCAGCAAGCCCGATGGCTGGCCGGCTGGCAGCTACACCGCGCAGGTGATGGTGGATGGCAAGCCGGCGGGTACTCCGCAGACCATCACGGTCAAGTAAGCAGCCAGGCGAGCAGGCAGTCTGCAGATAGGTGTGCGTATTCGCAAAGCGGTAGCGCGCCGATCCCAAGCATGTCGGACAAGCGCGTCCATCGCGTTGCCCTATCGTTCTTCCAGCAGGCCATCAGGGCGCGATCGCACGATCGCGCCCTTTTTTCTATGCAATTCTGTCAGACGGCACATTCGTTTCAGCTGCATCCATCGCATTGGACGGGTGGCGGGATGGAGCATCCGCCTGTGGTCGCTTTACCCGGGCGCGGCTCAGACGCGACAATGCCGTGCTGATCCATCGCCGCGTTCCACGCGCCGGCCGATCGGCGTGCCAGCAGCGACCCCCGTCGCGCACGCCAACGCCAGTGCCAACAACGCCGGCGCTCCTTCCGACCACACGAGCCATCGCACCTTATGTCGAAGACACCGAAGATCATCTACACGCTCACCGACGAAGCACCGTATCTGGCCACGCAGTCGCTGCTGCCGATCATCGATGCTTACACCAATACTGCCGGCATCGTGGTCGAAACCCGCGACATCTCGCTGGCCGGCCGCATCCTGTCGCTGTTTCCCGAACACCTGAGCGACGCGCAGAAGATCGCCGACGACCTCGGTGAGCTTGGCGAGCTGGCCACCACGCCGGAAGCCAACATCATCAAGCTGCCCAATATCAGCGCCTCGGTGCCGCAGCTCAAGGCCGCCATCGCCGAACTGCAGGGCCAGGGCTATGCGCTGCCGGCGTATCCGGACACGCCCAAGGACGATGCCGAAAAGGACATCAAGGCGCGCTACGACAAGGTCAAGGGCAGCGCAGTCAATCCGGTTTTGCGCGAGGGCAACTCCGACCGCCGCGCGCCGTTGTCGGTGAAGAATTACGCACGCAAGCATCCGCACCGCATGGGCAAGTGGAGCAGCGATTCGAAGTCGCACGTGGCCCATATGGACGACGGCGACTTCTTCGGCAGCGAGCAATCCACCACCGCGGCGGCCGCCGGCGCGTTGAAGATCGAATTCGTCGGTAACGACGGCAGCAGCAGCGTGTTGAAGGACAAGGTCGCGGTCAAGGCCGGCGAAATCGTCGATGCCGCGGTGCTGAGCAAGCGCGCGCTGGCCAGCTTCATCGACGCGCAGATCGCCGATGCCAAGGCCAAGGATGTGCTGTTCTCGGTGCATCTGAAAGCCACCATGATGAAGGTCTCCGACCCGGTGCTGTTCGGCGTGGTGGTCGGCGAGTTCTACAAGGACACGCTGAGCAAGCATGCCGAAGCGCTTGCGTCGGTCGGCTTCGATCCCAACAACGGCATCGGCGACCTGTACGCACGCATCGCCACGCTGCCGGAAGACCAGCAGGCGCAGATCAAGGCCGATATCCAGGCCGAATACGCGCAGCGTCCGGCCCTGGCCATGGTCAATTCGGACAAGGGCATCACCAACCTGCATGTGCCCAGCGACGTGATTGTCGATGCGTCGATGCCGGCGATGATTCGCGACTCCGGTCAGATGTGGAATGCCGAAGGCAAGCTGCAGGACACCAAGGCGGTGATCCCGGATCGTTGCTACGCCGATGTCTATCAGGCGGTGATCGACGACTGCAAGGCGCATGGCGCATTCGATCCGTCCACCATGGGCTCGGTGCCCAACGTCGGCCTGATGGCGCAGAAGGCCGAGGAATACGGCTCGCACGACAAGACCTTCCAGATTGCCGCCGCCGGGACCGTCAAGGTCACCGACGACACCGGCGCCACCGTGTTCGAACATGCGGTGGAAGCCGGCGACCTGTGGCGCATGTGCCAGGTCAAGGACGCGCCGATCCAGGACTGGGTCAAGCTGGCTGTGGAGCGCGCGCGCCTGAGCGAGACGCCTGCGGTGTTCTGGCTGGACAAGGCCCGCGCGCACGATGCGCAGGTCATCGCCAAGGTTGAAACCTATCTGAAGGATCACGACACCAACGGCCTGGATATCCGTATCCTGCCGCCGGTGGAAGCGACCACCTTCTCGCTGGAACGCATCCGCAAGGGCCAGGACACCATCTCGGTCACCGGCAACGTGCTGCGTGATTACCTCACCGACCTGTTCCCGATCCTGGAGCTGGGCACCAGCGCCAAGATGCTGTCGATCGTGCCGCTGATGGCCGGTGGCGGCCTGTTCGAGACCGGTGCCGGTGGCTCGGCGCCCAAGCACGTGCAGCAGTTCGTCGAACAGAACAGCCTGCGCTGGGATTCGCTGGGCGAGTTCCTGGCCCTGGCCGCCTCGCTGGAGCATCTGGGCAACCGCTACGACAACCCGTCGGCCACGGTGCTGGCCAAGGCGCTGGATGTGGCCAACGGCCAGTTCCTGGACAACAACAAGTCGCCGGCGCGCAAGGTCGGTGAACTGGACAACCGCGGCAGCCACTTCTATCTGGCGATGTACTGGGCGCAGGCCCTGGCTGCGCAGACCGAGGACACCGCCCTGCAGGCCAAGTTCGCACCGCTGGCCAAGGCCCTGACCGAGAACGAAGCCAGCATCGTGGCCGAGCTCAACGGCGCCCAGGGCAAGCCGGTCGAGATCGGCGGCTACTACCACCCCGATCTGGCCAAGGTCAGCGAGGCGATGCGCCCGAGCAAGACCTTCAACGACGTGTTGGCCACGCTGAAGGCCTGATCCAGCGCACCGCCTGGCGGTGCGTCCAGCAGGTGCAACAGGCAGGGCCCGCCTCGATGAGGGGCGGGCCTTGTCGTTTCCGGCGTTTGCGCGCAACAGCGTGAACACGGTCGTTGCGTGCCAGGCCTCACGACCTGGCAATGCCTTGCCTGCGAGAGATCCTGCGCCTCGGTGCGAGCAGTCTCGGCATTTGGCCGACTGTGCGCCTATTCGATTGATCGTTTGTCTCCGCTGCACGCCGCAACATGCGCTGGGTACACTGCCGGCATGAGCCAGCTCCCGTTACCGCCGCAGTCCGAGCGCCGTGCGCTGGCGATCGCCCATGCCGTGTACGACGCCTTCGAGGATTACCACGCCCGGTTTGCCGAGATCACCGCACGCGCCAAACAGCGCTTCGAAACGCGCGACTGGAGCGGCGCGCGCGATGACGCGGTGGCGCGGATCGCGCTGTATGACCAGTACATCAGCGAATGCATGCTGCGCTTGCGTGCGGTGCTGCTGGGGCAGGCGCACGATCGCGCGCTGTGGATGCGCGCACGCGTGCATTACGCCGCGCTGCTGAGCGGGCTGATCGACCAGGAGTTGTACAAGACCTTCTACAATACCCTGACCCGGCGTTACTTCGGCACCCACGGCGTGGATGCGGAGATCGAGTTCATCGCGCTGGATATCGAGCCGACCGATGCGATCACGGTGCCGGTCGCACGGCATACCTATGCGGTCTCGCCCGGCCGGCTGACCGACATGCTGGTGCGCGTGCTCGGCGATTATTCCTTCGACGTTCCGTATGCGCATCGCACCCGCTGTGCAGCGGCGATCGCGGTGCGCCTGCTCGACGATCTCGCGCATTGGGGCGAGCACCCGGTGCGCAGTGTGGAGCTGCTGGAGACCGTGTTCTATCGCGAGCGGCGCGCCTACCTGGTCGGCCGCGTGTTCGGCGAACATCGCTTCTCGCCATGCGTCATCGCCCTGGTCAACGACGACGCCGGCCTGCGCGCAGAAGCGGTGCTGACCCGACGCAGCGACGTCGCGCAATTGTTCAGCAACTCGCGCAGTTACTTCCAGGCCGATCTGGCCACCGTCGGCGACGCAGTGGTGTTTTTACGCAGCCTGCTCACCCACAAGCCGGTCGACGAGCTGTACACGATGCTCGGGCGCGCCAAGCAGGGCAAGACCGAACGCTATCGCACGTTTTTCAGCCATTTTCAGGCGCATCCCTCCGAGCAGCTGGTGCATGCCGATGGCACGCCCGGCATGGTCATGGTGGTATTTACCCTGCCCAGTTATCCGCTGGTGTTCAAACTGATTCGCGACCGCTTTGCCTATCCCAAGACCATGAGTCGCGCGCAGGTCGAAGGCAAATACGAGCTGGTGTTCCAGCTCGATCGCATCGGCCGCTTGCTGGACGCGCAGCCGTATCGCTTCCTGCGGTTTCCCAAATCGCGTTTCTCGCCAGCGTTGCTGGAAGAGCTGCAGACCAGCTGTGCGACGAGCCTGAGCGAAGATGGCCAGGACGTGCTGATCGCGCTGTGCTACGTGCAGCGCCGCCTGCGCCCGCTCAATCTCTACCTGCGCGAACAGCTGCCCGAAGCCGCGCATGCGGCCGCGCTGGACTACGGCCAGGCGATCAAGGACATGGCGCGCAACAACATCTTTCCCGGCGACATGCTGCTGAAGAACTTCGGTATCACCCGCCATCAGCGCGCGGTGTTCTACGACTACGACGAGCTGTGCCTGATCACCGAATGCACCTTCCGCGACTGGCCGACCCCCACCACCTATGAAGAACAGATGGCTGCCGAGCCCTGGTTCCACGTCGGCCCGCGCGATGTGTTTCCCGAGCGCTTCGCGCTATTCATGGGCTTGCCACCCTCGCAGCTGGAAGCGGTCAAGCACCTGCACCCGGAACTGTTCGACCCGCAGTGGTGGCGCGACCTGCAAACCCGCCTGCGCGAGGACGACTACCCCGACACCCCGCCCTACGCAGACTCGCGTCGGCTGGCCTGAGATGTTTCGTTTGCATGTGCACACTGGTACAAAGAGCGCTTGGATCAATGGAGAGTCGTAATGCAGTGGAAGCAAAAAATCGTGCTTGGCTTCGCTATGGGACTGGCACTGCTCGGTAATGCACAAGCGGGCTCCAGCAGCGCTCGCCAGCTGACCGAGGCGAGTATGAATGTCTCGGGCACCCTGACACTGACCCCCGAGGGTGTCGTCACCGCAGTGGCGCTCAAGGATGAGGCCCAGTTACCGGTGGCCGTTCGCGAGCGGGTCAAGCACTCGATCGCGGCGTGGCGCTTCGATCCGGTGAAAGACGATGGCAGCGCTTTGCCGGCAACCTTGCCGATGAATCTGCTGTTGGTCGCCAAGCCGACCGATGACAATCGGTATCTGATTTCGATCCGTAGCGCGCATTTCGGCGGCGAGGCGCAGGATGTGGGGAGCGTGCGCTCCAAGGACATGCAACCACCTGCCTATCCGGTGAATGCCTTCCGAGGTGGGGCGACGGGTGTGGTCTATCTGCTGCTCAAGATCGGTCGTGCGGGAAAGGTCGAAGATGTGGTCGCCGAGCAGGTCAATCTCACCGCGCTGGTGCCCGAGTCCAAGCGCGCACGCTGGCGGCAGGAGTTTGCCGATGCGTCCATGAGCAAGGCGCGTCATTGGGAGTTTCTTCCGCCAACCGAGGGCCCTGACGTCAATGCTCATTTCTGGGTGATGCGCGTGCCGGTGACGTTCGAGATTGCCTCATCCGAGCGCGACCTGAACGCCAGGCAGAAGCAGTGGCAGGCCTACCTGCCGGGCCCGCGTCAGGCTGCGCCGTGGCGTAATGAAAGGAGTGACGCCGTATCGATCGACAGTCCTGATGCGCTGTCTGGCTATGGCTTGTTTTCGGTGCGAGGAGAAGGCGTTCGCTTGGCGACGCCGCTGCAGGAGGGATAAGGGAAGAGGGGCTTGCGCCTTGCTCCGGCGCGACGCGCTCTGTGAGGCAGATAACCGGCATCTGGTTTTTTGGGTTATGCCATTGGGCAGCGGCTGTCGCCGTTGCTGCAGGTGTCATGCCAAGCGCTTCGCATCGAATACCGGAGACTCTGCATCATCACCCAACCACAAAAAAGCCCCGCAATGCGGTAATGCTGTTCACTTAAGCAATTGAGTTACCGAAAATCTGGTATCAGACCTCTGGTATCGGATTTTTTGTGTCCCTTCAACAGCAGCTGTTCGACCTTGGCGATCTGTTCAACTTCTCCGACCTGAGCACGTTTACGCAGAATATTCCGGTGGAGTGGGTGGCCAGCGCGCTGGAACTGTCTTCCAAGGCCAGCATCCGGCGTCGGCGTCTTCCCAGTGATCAGGTGTTGTGGCTTGTCCTGGGCATGGCGTTGTTCCGTGACGAACCGGTGCACGAGGTCGCACGTCGTTTGAACATCTGCGCACAAGGGCTGGCCTCAGAAGATCTGTTGGCTCGCAGCGGTGTCAGTCAGGCGCGCGCGCGACTGGGCGCCGACCCGGTCCACCACCTGTTTGCAACGACTGGGGCGCAGTGGGGATGCGAACGCTACAAAGGCGATGAATGGCAGGGATTGCAGGTCTTTGCCGTGGATGGCGCGCTGCTGCGGACGCCAGACACTGAAGAACTGCGCGAACATTTTGGTTCCGGTAATACCAGCACGGACCGTCAGACACCATTTCCCATGCTGCGATTGGTTGCACTGATGAACGTACGCTCGCATGTCTTGCTCAATGCCCAGCTCAGTCCGTACCGGCGCAGCGAAATTCGCTTGAGCGAGCCGTTTCTACACTCCATTCCCGACCATTCGGTCACCTTGTTCGACAAAGGATTCTGGAGCGCTGATCTGTTGCTTTCGCTAGCCAACACTGGCACTGCACGCCACTGGCTGACACCAGCACGCAAAGGCCTGGTGGCTGAGGAAATCACGCGTTATGGCACTGATGATCGGTTACTGCGCATGCGTGTCTCGCCGCAGGCCAGAAAACGCAATCCAGCGCTTCCCACGCACTGGGACGTACGTGAAGTGAGCTATCTGCATCAGGGGAAGAGAAAGTCGGTGCTGACCTCGTTGCCTGTCACCACTTACAGCACCAAGTCTGTCGCACTGCTTTACCAGGAGCGATGGGAAATCGAACTGAGTTTGCGCGACATCAAAAGCTCGATGCAGCACAACGCGACGACCTTACGTAGCAAGAAGATCGACTTGGTGTACCAGGAGGTCTGGGGGTTGCTGCTGGCTTACAACATCATTCGACGTGAAGCCGGTCAGGCAGCGGAGGCGTTTGGCAAAACGCCTTCGGACATCCGATTCAAACCGGTTTGCCAGTACATCGCAGTGCAACTCATCGTGATGGCCGCAGCCAATCCAGCTTCCGCCACAGGAAGACGCTTATCCCAGCTTCGCTCAGGCATCGCGAGCCTGTTCCTCGATCACCGTCCAAGGCCTACCCGGCCAAGGACGGTGAAGATCTCGAAGACCCGCTATCCGGTAGATCGGAAGGCTGCTCCGCCTAAGTGAACAGCATTACCGCAATGCGGGGCTTTTTCTTGTCGATAACGCCGACCGACTCAGCGCTTCATCGAACTGAAGAACTCGTCGTTGGACTTGGTGGTCTTCATCTTGTCCAGCAGGAATTCCATCGCCGCGATTTCGTCCATCGGGTGCAGCAGCTTGCGCAGGATCCAGATCTTCTGCAGCAGCTCCGGCTCGATCAGCAGGTCTTCGCGACGCGTGCCCGAGCGGTTGATGTCGATCGCCGGATAGACGCGCTTTTCGGTGATGCGACGGTTCAGATGCACTTCGCTGTTGCCGGTGCCCTTGAACTCTTCGTAGATCACCTCGTCCATCTTGCTGCCGGTTTCCACCAGCGCCGTGGCGATGATGGTCAGCGAGCCGCCTTCTTCCACGTTACGGGCCGCACCGAAGAAGCGCTTCGGACGGTGCAGCGCGTTGGCGTCCACACCGCCGGTGAGCACCTTGCCGGAGCTGGGCACCACGTTGTTGTAGGCGCGTGCCAGACGGGTGATCGAGTCGAGCAGGATCACCACGTCCTTCTTGTGCTCGACCAGGCGCTTGGCCCGCTCGATCACCATCTCGGCGACCTGCACGTGGCGCGCGGCCGGTTCGTCGAAGGTGGAGGAGATGACCTCGCCGCGCACGGTGCGCTGCATTTCGGTCACTTCTTCCGGACGCTCGTCGATCAGCAGCACGATCATGTGCACTTCGGGATGATTGCTGGTGATGGCCGTGGCCACCTGCTGCATCATCATGGTCTTACCGGCCTTGGGCGGGGAGACGATCAGCGCGCGCTGACCTTTACCCTGCGGCGCCATCAGATCCAGGATGCGGCCGGTGATGTCCTCGGTCGATCCATCGCCACGCTCCAGACGGAAGCGGCGGCGCGGGAACAGCGGGGTCAGGTTCTCGAACAGCACCTTGTTCTTGCTGGCTTCCAGCGGCTCGCCGTTGATGGTGTCGACGATCGACAGCGCGAAATAGCGTTCGCCGTCCTTCGGGAAGCGGATACGGCCGGACAGGTGATCGCCGGTCCGCAGGTTGAAGCGGCGGATCTGGCTGGGCGAGATATAGGTGTCGTCCGGGCCGGCCAGGTAGCTGGCTTCTGCGGCACGCAGGAAGCCGAAGCCGTCGGGCAGGATTTCCAGCACACCGTCGGCGGCAACGCCTTCGCCGTGGCGGGTCAGCACCTTGAGCAGGGCGAAGATCACGTCCTGCTTGCGCGCGCGCGCCACGCCTTCCTGGATGTTGAGCTGGTCGGCGATATCCAGCAGCTTCTGCGCCGGCATCCGCTTGAGATCGCTCAGCGAGTAGACCGGGAAGCCTTCCGGCACGGCCGGGTGCGGGCGCGCGACGAACGGCTCGTTGCTGCCATCGGACGACGGCATGCCACCACCACCTTCGTTGCCGAAGCGGTCGCGTCCACGGTCGCGGCGGTTGCGGAAGCGGTCACGGCGGTTGCCCTGCTGGTTCTGCCCCTGGCCCTGGCCTTGCTGATTCTGGCCGCCATTCTGGGCTTGGTCCTGACCCTGACCCTGACCCTGACCTTGCGCCTGGGGCTGAGCCTGGTTCTGAGCCTGGTTCTGGCCCTGGCCCCGGTGCTGCGCCTGATTCTGGTTCTGCTGCTGCTGCGCCTGATTGAAGCGCTGCTGCTGTGTCTGGCCGCCCTCGCGGGAGTCGCCATGGGTGTCGTTGCCCTGGCTGCCCTGGTTGGCGCTGGGGGCGTTACCGGCATAGGACGCGCCATCGCCGGACGTCTGCGCCGGTGCCGAATCGGCAGCGTGCGACGGGGCCTGCGGGGCACGTGGAGCGTCGGGTACGGGGCTGGCGGGCAAGGGCAGGTTGGGCTGCTGCGCGCCACCGTCGTCGGTGGCAGCGGCGGTCTTGCTCACGCGCGGCTTGCGCACGCGCTTCTCGACAGGAGCGTCGACGCTGCTCCCGGTATCGGAGGAAGGATGATCGGACAAGTGCGTGATTCCTCGCTAAGAGTGCGAGCGCCCGGCTGGGGGGCGAACTTTAGGTGATGGGAGTCTAGAAGAGGTTTCTAGAGGGGTACGTCGGCGCACGAACGTGCTCCGGATCGACTGACACTATCACCGCTGCGCGCAACCGCGCAAGCGCCTGCCGCAGCAGGATTTAACTGCTGGCGCATCACGGGGCGCCCATCATTGGACGCCCGCTCGCTCAGGCGGCCGCGCCGCCCAGGGTCTTGTCGATCATCTGGGTCAGCTGGCCCTTGCCAACCGCACCGATCTGGGTGGCCTGCACCTGGCCGTCCTTGAACAGCAACAGCATCGGGATCGAACGCACGTGGTACTTGATGGCCAGGGCGCGGTTCTGGTCCACATTGACCTTGGCAACCTTCAGTCTGCCCTGGTATGTATCGGCCAGATCGTCCAGTACCGGTGCGATCATCTTGCAGGGTCCGCACCACTCGGCCCAGAAATCCACCAGCACCGGTGCGCCGGATTGCAGTACAGCTGTATCGAAGTCGGCATCGCCGACATGTTGAACCTTATCGCTCACGTTGGGTCTCCTGGAAACCAAAACGGCCCGCCCGAACGGGCAGGCCGCTACATTGCGTTAAACTGGGGCATTGCGCGACTGAATCAAGTGTCAGTCCTGAAGCCGCGCTGTCCGCCACAACAGCCGCAGTTTGCGACGCTGTCGGCATCGATGCAAGCCGCGCCCGGGCTGCCCAGGGCGCCTCACGAAGACGGAATAATGAGCGACAAACCGCTGACCGATTTGACTTTTTCCACGTTCGACCTGCATCCGGCGCTGATCGCCGGGCTGGAGAGCGCCGGGTTTACCCGCTGTACCCCGATCCAGGCGCTGACCCTGCCGGTCGCGCTGCCGGGCGGCGACGTCGCCGGCCAGGCCCAGACCGGCACCGGCAAGACCCTGGCGTTCCTGGTGGCGGTGATGAACCGCCTGCTGATCCGCCCGGCGCTGGCCGACCGCAAGCCGGAAGACCCGCGCGCGCTGATCCTGGCGCCGACCCGCGAGCTGGCGATCCAGATCCACAAGGATGCGGTCAAGTTCGGCGCCGACCTTGGCCTGCGCTTTGCGCTGGTCTACGGCGGGGTGGACTACGACAAGCAGCGCGAGCTGTTGCAGCAGGGCGTGGACGTGATCATCGCCACCCCGGGCCGGCTGATCGACTACGTCAAGCAGCACAAGGTGGTCTCGCTGCACGCATGTGAGATCTGCGTGCTGGACGAAGCCGACCGCATGTTCGACCTGGGCTTCATCAAGGACATCCGCTTCCTGTTGCGGCGCATGCCCGAGCGCGGCACCCGCCAGACCCTGCTGTTCTCGGCCACGCTCAGCCACCGCGTGCTCGAGCTCGCCTACGAGCACATGAACGAGCCGGAGAAGCTGGTCGTCGAAACCGAGAGCATCACCGCCGCACGGGTGCGCCAGCGCATCTATTTCCCGTCCGACGAAGAAAAGCA
The DNA here is from genome assembly GCF_001013475.1 of Xanthomonas arboricola pv. juglandis. Lineage (GTDB taxonomy): Bacteria > Pseudomonadota > Gammaproteobacteria > Xanthomonadales > Xanthomonadaceae > Xanthomonas > Xanthomonas arboricola. The sequence continues at coordinate 66,809 of NZ_JZEF01000004.1, forward strand.
GACGCTGCTGCTGGGCCTGCTGTCGCGCAGCGAAGGCGCGCGCACCATGGTGTTCGTCAATACCAAGGCGTTCGTCGAGCGGGTGGCGCGCACGCTGGAGCGGCACGGCTACCGGGTCGGCGTGCTGTCGGGCGACGTGCCGCAGAAGAAGCGCGAGTCGCTGCTCAACCGTTTCCAGAAGGGCCAGCTCGAAATCCTGGTCGCCACCGACGTGGCCGCGCGCGGCCTGCACATCGACGGCGTCAAGTACGTCTACAACTACGACCTGCCGTTCGATGCGGAAGACTACGTGCACCGTATCGGCCGTACCGCGCGGCTGGGCGAAGAGGGCGATGCGATCAGCTTCGCCTGCGAGCGCTATGCGATGAGCCTGCCGGACATCGAGGCCTATATCGAGCAGAAGATCCCGGTCGAGCCGGTGACCTCCGAGCTGCTGACGCCGCTGCCGCGCACCGCGCGTGTACCGGTGGAAGGCGAAGAGGCCGACGAGGATGCTGGCGACAGCGTGGGCACCATCTTCCGCGAGGCGCGCGAACAGCGTGCTGCCGAAGAGCAGCGCCGCGGCGGTGGTCGCAGCGGGCCGGGTGGCGCAGCGCGCAGCGGCAGTGGCGGCGGTCGTCGCGACGGCGGCAGTGCCGATGGCAAGCCGCGTCCGCGTCGCAAGCCGCGTGTGGAGGGCGAAGCCCCGGCAGCGGCAGCGCCGACCGAAACGCCGGTGGTTGCTGCGGCGTCGGTCCAGGCGCCTTCCACCATCGTGGCCGATGCCGAGCGCGCACCGCGCAAGCGGCGCCGTCGTCGCAACGGCCGCCCGGTCGAAGGTGCCGAGCCGGCAGTAGCCTCCACTCCGGTCGCCGCACCTGCCGCACCGCGCAAGCCCACCCAGGTGGTCGCCAAGCCGGTGCGCAGCGCCGCCAAGCCGTCCGGCAGCCCGTCGCTGCTGAGCCGCATCGGCCGTCGCCTGCGCTCGCTGGTGTCCGGCAACTGATCGCCTGCGGCCTGCGTCGCATTGCCGGGCTTCGGCGATGCGACGCAAGCGCTGGCGCTCCGGCATAATCGCTGAATGACCGTTCTGCGTTTCGACAACGTCAGCAAGCACTACGCCGGTGGCCACCAGGCGCTGACCGATGTCAGCTTCGAAGTGGCCGATGGCGAGATGCTGTTCGTGACCGGCCACTCCGGCGCCGGCAAAAGCACCCTGCTCAAATTGATCCACCTCAGCGAGCGGCCCAGCCAGGGCGCGGTGCTGCTGGGCGAACGCAACCTGCTCAAGGTGCGCGGCCGGCAGATTCCGCTGCACCGTCGCCAGGTGGGCGCGGTCTATCAGGACCATCGCCTGCTCAACGACCGCAGCATCGCCGAGAACGTGGCGTTGCCGCTGATCCTGCGCGGCACCCGGCGTGCCGAGATCGGCAAGCGCGTGCGCTCGGCATTGGAGCGGATCGGGCTGGCCCATCGCGAGCGGGCCTTGCCGTCGCAGTTGTCGGCCGGCGAGCAGCAGCGCGTGGGCATCGCCCGCGCCATCGTCGGCGAACCGCGCCTGCTGGTGGCCGATGAGCCCACCGGCAATCTGGATCCGGCGCTGGCCGCGGAAATCATGCAGTTGTTCGCCGAGCTGCCCGCGCGCGGCACCAGCGTGCTGGTGGTCAGCCATGACCTGGCCCTGCTCAAGCAGATGCGCAAGCGCGTGCTGATCCTGGACCACGGCCGCCTGGTCGACGACATCTCGCCGCAGGATCTGGCCGAATGAGCAAGCCCGCCAATACCGAAGCCGTCGCCCCCTCGCGGGTCGGCGTGTGGATCGACCACCATCTGCACAGCATCGCCTTCAGCCTGGGCCGTGCCATGCGCAAGCCCTGGGCCACCTTGCTGACCATCGTGGTGATGGCGCTGGCGCTGGCCTTGCCGCTGGGGCTGTCGATCGCGCTGGACAACGTCAAGTTGCTGGCCGGCAGCGTGCAGCAGTCGCGCGAGATCAACCTGTTCCTGAAGGTCGAGATCGGCGCCGAGGCCGCGCAGGCCCTGGCCGGCGAACTGCGCGCCCGCCCGGACGTTGCCCAGGTCGCGCTGCGCACGCCGGCGCAGGGGCTGACCGAGCTGCGCGAGAGCGCCAAGCTCGACGAGGCGATCGATGCGCTGGGCGACAATCCGCTGCCGACGCTATTGGTCGTCACGCCCAGCGAGACGGCCGACGATGCGCAGCTGGCCGGCGCGCTGCAGGCCTTGCCGCAGGCCGACCAGGTGCAGCACGACGCGCTGTGGCGCAAGCGCCTGGATGGCTGGCTGCACTTCGGCGAGCGACTGGTGCAGGTGTTGTCGGCACTGCTAGGTGTCGGCGCGGTGCTGGTGGTCGGTAATACGGTGCGGCTGGACATCCAGTCGCGGCGCGAGGAAATCGGCGTGCTGCAGTTGTTGGGTGCCAGCGATGGCTTTATCCGGCGTCCGTTCCTGTACCTGGGGGCCTGGTATGGGCTCGGTGCCGGCGCTGTGGCGCTCGCGCTGATCGCCGCCTCCGGGCTGGCGCTGCGCGCGCCGTTGGCGACCCTGGCCGACAGTTACGGCAGCTCCTTTACCCTGCACGGGCTGGATCTGCTGCATTCTGCGCTGGTGCTGGTCGGCACCCTGGTCCTGGGCTGGCTGGGCGCCTGGCTGGTCACCGGCCATTTCCTTCGCCAGACCCGTCCCACCGAGACCTGAGGCCTGCCATGCATCCACCGGATCTCAAGCACCTGATCAGCGACGCGCCGCGTGTGATGGTGGTCGATGGCTCCAAGCTGGTGCGCAAGCTGATCGCCGATGTGTTGCAGCGTGATCTGCCCAACGTGCAGGTGATCGGCTGCTCCAGCATCGCCGAGGCGCGCCAGGCGCTGGAAGCCGGTGCGGTGGATCTGGTCACCACCTCGCTGTCGCTGCCCGATGGCGATGGCCTGACCCTGGCGCGCAGCGTGCGCGAAGCGGCTGGCCAGGCCTATGTGCCGGTGATCGTGGTCTCCGGCGATGCGCAGCAGCATCTGGTGGAGCGCCGCTTCACCGAATACGTCACCGATTATTTCGACAAGGCGCTGGGCCATGAAGCCCTGGCGACCTTCATCCGCGGCTATGTGCAGCCCGAGCCGGTGGTCGGCGCGACCGTGCTGTACATCGAGGACAGCCGCGTGGTGGCCGAGGCGACCAAGCGCATGCTCGAGCGGCAGAGCCTGAAGGTGGTGCATGTGCTCACCGCCGAGGATGCCTTTGCGCTGCTCACCGCCGAATCGCTGGGCCGCACCGAGCGCCGCATCGACGTGGTGCTGACCGATGTGACCCTGAAGGGCGAGCTCAACGGCCGCGACGTGGTCGAGCGCATCCGCATCGACTTCGCCTACGGCAAGCGTCGCCTGCCGGTGCTGGTGATGACCGGCGACACCAATCCGCGCAACCAGTCCGAGCTGCTGCGCGCCGGCGCCAACGACCTGGTGCAAAAACCCATCGAAGAACGTCTGCTGGTGACCAAGGTGCTGTTCCAGCTGCGCCTGGCTCGGCTCGAGGACCAGGCTGTCACGCTATGACCGAAGTGGCTGAAGTGGAAGCGCGTATCCAGCTGGAACCGTCGTGGAAGGCGCGGGTGGGCGATTGGTTGCTGCGCCCGGAAATGCAGGAGCTGTCCGCATTCCTGCGCCAGCGCAAGGCGGCCGGGGCGCGGGTGTTCCCGCCGGGCCCGCAGATCTTTGCGGCCTTCGACGCCACCCCGTTCGAGCAGGTCAAGGTGGTGATCCTGGGCCAGGACCCGTATCACGGTGAAGGCCAGGCGCATGGGCTGTGCTTTTCGGTGTTGCCCGGCGTGCCGGTGCCGCCGTCGCTGCTCAACATCTACAAGGAGATCCAGGACGACCTGGGCATCGCGCGGCCGGACCATGGCTATCTGATGCCGTGGGCGCGCCAGGGCGTGCTGCTGCTCAATGCGGTGCTGACGGTGGAGCAGGGCCGTGCCGGCGCGCACCAGAACAAGGGCTGGGAAGGCTTCACCGACCATGTCGTGGAAACCCTCAACCGCGAGCGCGAAGGCCTGGTGTTCCTGCTCTGGGGCAGCTACGCGCAGTCCAAGGGCAAGGTCATCGACCAGGCGCGCCATCGCGTGTTCAAGGCCCCGCATCCCTCGCCGTTATCGGCGCACCGCGGCTTTCTGGGCTGCCAGCACTTCTCCAAGACCAACGAGCATCTGCAGCGCCGCGGGCTGGGCCCGATCGACTGGTCACTGCCGCCGCGCAACGCGCTGGACACCACTTCGGCCAGCGGCTGAACGGTACCAGCGCCGGCCCGTTTCGCGGCGTCTCTGTCACGGTCTGCGCAGGGCGGCGGTGGTAGCGTAGGTATTCGAAGTCGGGGAGCTGCGCCGTAGAACGACGGCAACGCCGGAAGCCCGAACGTCCTATAAATGGAACGCTGGGAACTCTTTCTGTACCCGGCAGTCCAATAGTTCGACTGCTAAGATGGTGCCCTATGAACCAGATCACCTCGACTGCCCTAGTGGCAAACAATCTCCCGATTCCCAGTGCGCTCGGTTCGCTGGACGCCTACATCGGTGCCGTGTACCAGATCCCGGTGCTGTCGGTCGATGAGGAACAGAATCTTGCCCGTCGCTTCCGTGACGAGCTGGATCTGGACGCCGCGCGCGAGCTGGTCCATTCCCACCTGCGTTTCGTGGTGCACGTCGCTCGCGGCTACAACGGCTACGGCCTGCCGCTGGGCGACCTGATCCAGGAAGGCAACATCGGCCTGATGAAGGCGGTCAAGCGCTTCGACCCGGAAATGGGCGTGCGCCTGGTCAGCTTCGCGGTGCATTGGATCCGTGCGGAAATGCACGAGTTCATCCTGAAGAACTGGCGCATCGTCAAGGTCGCCACGACCAAGGCGCAGCGCAAGCTGTTCTTCAACCTGCGCAAGTCCAAGACCCGCCTGGGCTGGCTCAATGCGTCCGAGGTGACTGCGGTCGCCAAGGACCTGAACGTCTCCGAGCGCGAAGTGATGGAGATGGAGTCGCGTCTGTCCGGTCGCGATATCGGCTTCGATGCCTCGTCCGACGAAGACGACGACCATGGCCCGCCGTCGCCGGTGAGCTACCTGGTGGCCAACGACGAAGATCCGTCGCAGGCCTACGAGCGTCACGACAGCGAAGATAATCAGCTGCAGTTGTTGCGCGAAGGCATGGCCGGCCTGGACACGCGCTCGCGCGATATCGTCAAGCGCCGCTGGCTGGACTCCGACTCCAAGGTGACGCTGCAGGAGCTGGCCGACGAGTACGGCGTATCGGCCGAACGTATCCGCCAGATCGAGGCGAATGCGCTGAAGAAGATGAAGGCACTGTTCGTGGCCTGATCCTTCGATCGTGCCCCAGGTGTTGCACAAACGGCCCGGTTTTCCGGGCCGTTTGCATGTGGGGTGCCGGTGCTGCGTCGAGTCCGAGGACGCGTGGTTGTTCGTCGTGGTCGTTCGCCGATGATCGACCGCGCTGCGCTCGCCCGCGCTATTCCGGCAGGCGCGCCACCGGCAGATGCCAGCCGTAGCGGATGGCCATGAAGCGCAGCCCGAAACAGACCAGCGCACCGGTCGCCAGCGACCAGGCCTGCGGTACCGCGAGCATGTGCCCGATCGCGACCAGGCCGCCACCGGCCAGCGCGGCGACCGCATATAGCTCGGCCTGCAGCACCACCGGCGTCCGCGCCACCAGCAGATCGCGCGCGATGCCGCCGCCGATGCCGCTGAGCATGCCGAGCAAGGTCGCGCTGAGCGGGCTGAGCTGGTAATCGAGCGCCTTGCTGGTGCCGTACACCGCAAACAGCGCCAACCCGGCCGCGTCGAACAGCTGCACCGGGTTGCGCAGCCGTTCCACCGCCGCATGCCAGTAGAAACCGGCCACGCCGGCCAGGCAGGCGACCAGCAGGTACTGCGGATGCACCAGCGCGGCCGGCGGGGTGGCGCCGATCAGCACATCGCGCACGATGCCGCCGGACACCGCCGCCGCGCACGACAGCACCAGCACGCCGAACAGATCCAGGCGATTGCGCACCGCCACGGTCGCGCCGCTGAGGGCGAACACGAAGGTGCCGAGCAGATCCAGCAGGAACAGGAGAGTGGTCACGATCAGACCGTCGCATCAGGCCGCACAGCATCGCGCACGGCCTGCGCCGCTGTCATCCGTCCTTGCTGCTGGGCGGCGGGTCGTCGGTGGCGCCGCCGAAGATGATGCGCGCGGCGCGCTGGTAGCTCCAGTACGCCATCGCCCAGTTCACCAGCACCACGAACCGGTTGCGGAAACCGATCAGGAAGTACACGTGCGCGGCCAGCCAGAACCACCAGGCCACGATGCCGGAGAGCTTGAGCTTGCCGACATGCACGATGGCGGCCATGCGGCCGATCGTGGCCAGGTTGCCGTAGTCCTGGTACCGGAAGGCTGGTGCAGGCTGGCCGCGGTGGCGGGCGCGGATCGCCTTGGCGATGTGCTTGCCCATCTGCTTTGCCGCCGGTGCCACACCCGGCACCGGGCGGCCGTCCTGCTGGACCGAGGCCAGGTCGCCGCCGACGAAGATCTCCGGGTGACCGGGTACGCTCAGGTCCGGCTCCACCAGCACGCGGCCGGCGCGATCCAGCGGCACGCCCAGCGTGCGCGCCAGCGGCGATGCCGCCACGCCGGCGGCCCACACTACGGTGCGTGCAGGCACGAAGGTATCGCCGAGCTGATAGCCCAGCGCATCGATGTGGGTGACCGGCGTGCCGGTGTGCACCTCCACGCCCAGGCGTTCGAGCTGCTTGCGCGCCTTGGCGGTGAGATCGTCCGGGAACGAGGGCAGCACGCGCGGGCCGGCTTCGACCAGGCGCACGCGCGCCTGTTGCGGGTCGATATGGCGGAATTCGTTCTTGAGCGTGTGGCGGGCGATCTCGGCCAGCGTGCCGGCCAGCTCGACGCCGGTCGGGCCGCCGCCGACCACGGCAAAACTCAGCCAGGCTGCGCGTGCGGCCGGGTCGGACTCGGCTTCGGCGCGCTCGAAGGCGAGCAGCAACTTGCGCCGCAGCACCAGCGCGTCGTACAGCGTCTTCAGGCCGGGCGCATGCTCGGCCCATTGATCGTTGCCGAAGTAGGCATGGGTGGCGCCGGTGGCCAGCAGCAGCATGTCGTAGCCGAGCGTGCTGCCGTCGGCGAGCACCACCTCACGGCGGGCCGGTGCGATTTCGGCGACGTCGCCGAGCAGCACTTCGACATTGCGCTGCTCGCGCAGGATGTGGCGCAGCGGCGCGGCGATATCCGGTGCCGACAGGCCGGCGGTGGCGACCTGGTACAGCAGCGGCTGGAACAGGTGATGGTTCTGGCGGTCGATCAGGGTGATGCGGATGCCGGGATCGTCGAGTGCGCGGGTGGCCCATAAGCCGGCGAAACCGCCGCCAACCACAACCAGGTGCAGCGGAGCTTGGGAGGGGGAAGAAGTCATCGTAAGGTCCGATGGATTGCGACGCGGGCTCATCAGCATGCCGCATCGGTAATGAACATGCCGCCTGGATCCGACCTGCCTGCGGCATCATGTCGCATCTCATCCACCTGATGACCGCATGCCGTCGCTACCCCCACCACTGCCGCCGCTGTCGCCACCGCCATCCGCTTCGCCGGCGATGGCACCGGCTGCCGCGCGTGCGCCCGGACAAAAACTCAGCGGCGTCACGCTCGGCCTGATCGGGCTGGCGGCCTGCGTGGTGCTGTTCGGCGTGCTGGTGCTGGGCGCGCTCGGCTGGCTGATCGTGTTCGGCTGGTCGTTGTTTGCCGACCAGGCACGCGCCGCGCTGCAGGACGATGCGGTGGTGCAGGAACAGATCGGCCAGATCCACACGATGCGGGTGGATCTGGTGCGTACCGGTCTGGCGCCTGGCGACGACGATTTCGTGTTCACGGTGGAAGGCGATCGCGGCCGCGGCCGCGTGCATGCCACCTGGGTCAGCGGCGGGTCCGAGCGCGAGATCCTGAGCGATGGCGTGTTGACCATGCACGACGGTAGCCAGTACACGCTGCCGTCGGCCGATGCCGCCGACAGCGAAATCGACACCGCAAGCGACACCGACTCTGCCGACAACTTCGAGGAATGACCATGATCGACAATCCCGACAAACGCATCGCCTTGCTGATCGATGCCGACAACGCGCCGGCCGGCAAGATCGACGTGGTGCTGGCCGAAGTGGCGCGCTATGGCGTGGCCAACGTGCGCCGCGCCTACGGCAACTGGAAGAGTCCGCACCTGAAGAGCTGGGAAGCGGCGCTGCACGAATACGCGATCCGGCCGATCCAGCAATTTGCCTACAGCTCGGGCAAGAACGCATCGGACATGGCGATGGTGATCGATGCGATGGACCTGCTGTACGCGCGCAATCTGGATGGCTTTGCGATCGTCTCCAGCGATGCGGATTTCACTCCGCTAGTGATGCGTCTGCTCACCGATGGGATGAAGGTGTACGGCTTCGGCGAGAAGAAAACCCCGGCGCCGTTCGTCAATGCCTGTTCCAAGTTCACCTATGTCGAAGCGCTGGGCGAGCAGGCGGCAGCGGCCAGCGACACCGCCGCCGGCCGCAAGGATGCCACCGCGCTGCGCGGCGACACCCGGCTGGTGCAGATGCTGCGCAATGCGATCGACAGTGCCTGCGAAGACGATGGCTGGGCGCATCTGGGGGCGGTGGGCAAGCAGGTGGCCAACCAGGCCTCATTCGACCCACGCAACTACGGTTATCGCAAACTCAGCGACCTGGTGCGTGCGATCGGCCTGTTCGAGATCAAGCAGGACGAGCAGGCCCTGTGGGTGCGCGATGCGCCCAAGGGCGGGCGGGCGAAAGCAGCGCAGCCAGCGGCCGCCGTCGCCACGCAGGCGTCCACCGCGAAGCGTCCGGCGCGCGCGAGGCCCAAACCGGCAGCGGGGAAATGACGATGGCTGACGCTGCAATGCAATCGGCGGCAGGAAACGCCTCGATCACGCTATGGGGGCGGCGCAATTCCAGCAATGTGCGCAAGGTGCTGTGGTGCGCCGAAGAAGCCGGGGTGCCCTATACCTCGATCGAAGTCGGCGGTGCGTTTGGTCGTAACGACACGCCCGAGTATCGCGCGTTGAATCCCAACGGTCTGGTGCCGACGATGCAGGATGGTGAGTTGGTGCTGTGGGAGTCCAATGCGATCGTGCGCTACCTTGCCGCGCAATATGCGCCGGCCCTGTATCCGCAGGCACCGGCCGAACGCGCGCTGGGCGATCGCTGGAGGGACTGGACCACTTCGACGTTTGCCGGCGTGTTTCGCGACCTGTTCTGGGGCGTGCTGCGCACACCGCAGGCCGAGCGCGATCCTGCGCGCATCGCCGCGGCGCTGGCGCACTCGGGCGACCTGCTCGCACGCGCGGATGCGGCCCTGGCGCAGCAGCCGTATCTGTCCGGCGCGCAATTTGCGATGGGCGATATTCCACTGGGCAGCTTCATCTACGCCTGGTTCGAAATGCCGATCGAGCGGCCCGAGCTGCCACATCTGCAGGCGTGGTACCAGCGCCTGCGCGCGCGGCCTGCGTACCAGCGTGGGGTGATGACCGCGCTGACCCGAGTTTTGCGTTTTCGCTCAGGCCGGCGTGGTCCATGGCAAGCGCCGCACGCGCTGCCGACACGGCACGTTGCTGCAAGGACATGCGCCTCGTACATCACGCGGCCAAATAGCCCGCGTTTTCTGTAGGAGCGCACTTGTGCGCGAGGGCATTCCCGGTAACGCCCCATCGCGCGCAAGCGCGCTCCTACAAAAGCGTGAGGACACCTGCGGCCTGTTCGCTCGCGTCTGTTCGTAGGAGCGCACCCGGGCGCGAGGGCATTCCCGGTAACGCCACATCGCGCCCAGGTGCGCTCCTACGAAAGATCACGCCACGCGCGATCAAGGACCTGGGCACAGCGCGCAAGACGTGGGTCTGGCTGCAGCCCCCCGCGTGCGATACGCCCGCCCTAATACAGATCGATCGGATCCACATCCAGCGACCAGCGCACGCGCCGCGCCTGCGGCAGCGCATAGATCGCAGGCAGTTGCGCATCCAGCAGACGATGCAACGCCGAGCGCTGTTGCGCGGACAACAGCAACTGGGTGCGCTGGAATCCGGCGCGGCGCGGCATCGGTGCCGGCATCGGGCCGTAGCACTCCACTTCGGCAAACGCAGGCGATTGTGCGGTGCTGTCTGCCGTGGTCAGGCCGCGCACCGCCATCAGGAACTGGTTGGCCGCGGCCACGTCCTTGGCCTCGGCGCGGAACAGCGCCAGATGCGCAAACGGCGGAAATCCCGCGGCCTCGCGCTGTTGCAGTTCGGCATCGGCGAAGGCGTGGTAGCCGCCGTTGACCAGGGTCTGCAGCAGGGGATGTTCGGGGTGATGGGTCTGCAGCCAGACCTCGCCGGGGCGGTCGGCGCGCCCGGCGCGTCCGGCCACCTGGATCAGCTGCTGGGAGAGTTTTTCGGCGGCACGGAAGTCGGCCGAGAACAGGCCTTCGTCGATGCCGACCACCACCACCATGGTCAGCCGTGGCAGATCGTGGCCCTTGGCCAGGATCTGGGTGCCGACCAGGATGCCGGCATCGCTGCCCAGGCGCGCCAGCTGGGTCTCCAGCGCGTCGCGGCGCTGGGTGGTGCTGCGGTCGATGCGCACCACCGGAAACTCCGGGAACGCTTCGGTCAGGCGTTCTTCCAGCCGCTCGGTGCCGATGCCTTGCGGCTGCAGCGCCAGGCTGGCGCAGGCCGGGCAGGCCAGCGGTGCCTGCTGGCGCGCACCGCAGTGATGGCATTGCAGGCGCCGCCCGCCAGCGTGCACGGTCATCGGGGTCTGGTGCAGCGGCGTGCTGCAGCGCTGGCAGGCGGCGGTCCAGCCGCAGTCGTGGCACAGCAGCACCGGCGCATAGCCGCGGCGGTTCTTGAAGACCAGCACCTGCTCGCCGCGCGCCAGGGTGGCGCCGATACCGGCCAGCACTTCCGGCGACAGGCCGTCCTTGAGCGGGCGCTTGCGCACGTCGAGCACACGCACGCGCGGCGGACGCGCCTCGCCGGCCCGGCGCGACAGACGCAGATGCCGGTAGCGACCGGAATAGGCGTTGTGCAGGCTTTCCAGCGACGGCGTGGCGCTGCCCAGGATCACCGGCACATCCAGCGCCTTGCCGCGCACCAGCGCGAAATCGCGGGCGTGATAGCGGATGCCGTCCTGTTGCTTGTAGCTGCCGTCGTGTTCCTCGTCGATCACGATCAGCCCGGCATTGGGCAGCGGGGTGAACACCGCCGAGCGCGTGCCGACGACCAGCTTGGCTTCGCCGCGCCAGGCCGCCGCCCAGACGCGCGCCCGTTCGCCATCGGACAGCCCCGAATGCAGTGCGTGCACCGGTACGCCCAGGCGGGCGCGGAAGCGGCCCAGGGTCTGCGGGGTCAGGCCGATCTCCGGCACCAGCACCAGCGCCTGGCGGCCGGCCGCCAAGCAGTCGGCGATCGCCTGCAGGTAGACCTCGGTCTTGCCGCTGCCGGTGACGCCATCGAGCAGATAGGTGGCAAAACCACGCTGCGCACGGATGGCGTCGGCGGCGGCCTGCTGTTCGTCGTTGAGCTGCGGGCCGCTGCCGGGGCGGGGCGGGATGCTGTCGGCCGGCACCGCCACGCGCTCGGCATGGCCGCGCTTGGCCAGGCTGCGTGCGGCCTCGCGCCACTGCGGCAGCAAGGGGTCCAGCTGTTCTTCGCCCAGCGCGCCGGTCAGCAGCAGGGCGGCCAGCAAGGCGGGGCGGCTGCCGGCGCGCAGGCTGGCGGTGCCGGTGCGTCCTGCCTCGGTGAGCTGCCAGGCCCAGGCATGGGTGTCGGCCAGCGGCTCGCCGCGGCGCAACGGGCCTGGCAGGGCGCTGGACTGGGCCTCGCCCAGCGGGGCGTGGGTGTAGCGCGCCAGCCACTGCAGCGAACGCGCCAGCTCCTCGACCAGCAGCGGGGAGTCGTCGCACCAGGCCAGCGCCGGGCGCAGTCCTTCGGCGGAGGCCAACTGGCCGATCTCCACCACCACCCCGACCAGCTCGCGCGGCCCGAACGGCACCCGCACCCGGCAGCCGACCCACGCCGGGTCGGTCAGCGGCGCGTCGGCCGGAGGCAGATAGTCGAACAATTGGGGCAGCGGCACCGGCAGGGCGACGCGCAGGGTGGCGACGGTCGAAGACATCCAGCCAGTCTACCGACCCTGTCCAGTACCCGGCAGACGCCGATCGACCGCCTCCGAATCGGTGCTTCGGCTTACGACGCGTTTGTGTGACGGACGTGATAAATCCGACGTAAACCTATGTGAGGGCTAAGGAAACGGGTTTATCCACACTGCCTGTGGATAAGCCTGTGAATTAGTCTCGTGCTCCACGCTGTGAAGGCGGATTCACTAGCCTCTGCAACCTGTTGGACATTTTTTCGCCAATCGGCTTAAAGCGATAAGGATCAATCACTTAGGCGTGAAACACGAATGCAACAAAGAAAAATCAACAGTTGACAGACGCCTGCGTATCGGCATGTCTGCCGCTGTGCACAACCCGCGCGGGTGACGGCGGTCGATGGCACCGGGACGCAGCGCAGCCGGGTCGATCTGTCAAGCCATCGGCGGGGGCCGATTGCGTCGGTATCATGCCGGCCGATGCTGGAGTTCCCATGACCGTAGTCCCCGACGCCCCCGTCACCCCTGCCGCGCTGTCTGCTTTCCTGCGCGGTGTCGAACGCCGGGGTCTGGTGCTCGCACAACTGCAATGTGGCGATGGCGCGGCGGCCGAGCGGGCCCTGGCGGCGGCGTTGCGTGCGTTCAGCAGCCAGGCGGCGGGTCGCCCGATGGCCGGCTGGCCGATGCGCTTCTGGAGCCTGCTGGCAACGGCACCGGCGCTGCGGCGCGAGCCCATGCCGGGGACCTGGCTGCCGCCGTTCACCGCACTGGGGCGGATGCAGACCAGCGACCGGCTGGCGCTGCTGCTGCGTATCGTGGCCGGGCTGGAAGAAGAGCCTGCCAGCGAGGTGCAGGGCATCGAGGTGGCGGCCTATCGGCAGTCGCTGGCCCGTGCCTGCCCGCGCGATGCGGCCGGCAACCCGGATGCGCAGGCCTGGCGGGCCCTGGCCGAGGCGGCGCAGCAGGAGTTGCGCGAGCTTAGCCCGGCGCAGGTCAGCCGGCTGGCACAGCTCCGCGAGTCGGCCCTGGCCGGCATGCCGCTGCAGCCTGTCGCGGCCGCGCCTGCGGCCGCCGCCGAAGCGCGCCGCCCGGCCGCGCCGCGCAACCGTCCTGCACGCCAGTGGCAGTGGCCGCGGATCGACCGTCGCCACGCCGGCCTCGTGCTGGCCGTGCTGGCGTTGGCGCTGCTGCTCGCGGCGCTGGGCTGGTGGTGGACGCATCGCCGCCCGGCCCTGCCGCCCGAGCCGGTCTCGCAGGCCCCGGCCGGCGTGCTGCACGTCACCGATGCCGCGCCGGTGCTGGTGGAAGACCTTCCCGCCGCCGACTTGCCGGAGGCGGTGGCAAACCCCGGCCTGGATCCGCGCGACCAGGCGATGCTGGCCGACCCGGACCTGGAACTGGCGCGTTCGGCCGACTTCTACGCCTGGTATGCGGCCGGCCATCCGGTGCCGGCCGACGAATCCGGCGCGCATGCCACCGCCGCCGACCAGCCTGCCGCCACCCTGGAGACCGTCGATGACGACAATTAAGTGGTGCGGCCTGCTGGCGCTGGCTGTTGTCGGCATGTCCGCTGCGCAGACCCTGCCGGCGCCGTTGGAGGAAGGCAACGCGACTGCGCCTGCCGGCATGCCGACGCCCGCAGCCGCCACTGCCGCAACCCCGAGCGCTGCGCAGCAGCGCGCGCGCTGGGACGCATTGACGCCGGCCCAGCGGGCCGAGCTGCGCGCCCGTTATGCGGCCTGGAAAGGGCTCACCGCCACCGACCGGGTGGTATTGCGGCAGGCACGCGAGCGTCTGCATGGCTTGCCCGACGACCAGCAGCGCGCGCTGCGCACGCAGTTCACCGCGATGGATCGCCTGCATCGCGATGGCTGGCGCCTGGGCTCGCAGCTGGGTGCGTTCTATCCGCAGTTGCAGCCCCTGATCGGCTACGTGCCGCCAGCGCAGCGCGACACGCTGCTGGCGGCGCTGCGCAGCCTGGACGCCGGGCAACTGGAGCAGCTGGCGATGCTGGCACAACGCACCCCGCCGCAGGAGCGCGATGGCTTGCGCGATGCCCTGCTTGCGCAGGCGCCGGCAACGCGCAGCGCCTGGTTGAAACGCCAGCTGGCGCGCTGACCGGCAGCGGCGGGACTGCGCCGCTGCAGTACCCCTGCGCCGGCGTCGTCTTCACGCGTGCTCGCTGCCCATCACCGATACCGTGCAGCTGGGCCAGACACCGAGCCAAGAGCATGCAGGTCTGCCGGCTCCTGCGATGCGCGCGAAGCGGCGTTCGTCACGAAGGACACGGACCGCGCTGAAGCCCAGGCATCCCGTTCCGCTGACCAGCCACGCCGGCCGCTCGCCGCCGCGCATCTCCCGCCTTGCGCCTTGCCGCCGACAACCGCTGCCGGTGTCGCAAGTGCGGGTAAGATAGCGGCCCCACGCGACCCGGTGCCAGCGCCTCCCGGCACGGCCGTAGTCCGCGCAGCGATCGGTTGTCATGTCTGTCTCTCCTGTACCCACCTCCGCGACGCCGCGTTTCGGCGCGGAAGTGCGCACCACCGGCCTGCTCGCATTGCCGCTGGTGCTCGGTCACGTCTCCACCGGCCTGATCGGATTTGTCGATAACGTCATCGCCGGTCACCACGGCACCGCCACGCTGGCGGCGGTCACCATCGGCACCTCGCTGCTGTGGCTGCCGATGCTGGTGCCGATCGGCACGCTGATCTCGTTGACCGCCTCGGTCTCGCAGCTGCGCGGCGCCGGCCGCGAGCGCGAGATCGGCCCGCTGTTCCGCCAGGCCCTGTGGTTGTCGCTGGGACTGGGCGCGGTGATGTTCGCGTTCCTCAGTGCGGTGCCGCCGCTGTTGCCCACCTTCGGGATTGCGCCGGACATCGTGCCGGGCGCGACCGACTTCCTGCACGCGGTGCGCTGGGGCGGGCCGGCGCTGACGTTCTACTTCTGCATGCGCTATCTCAGCGAGGGCATGCACTGGACCCTGCCGACCATGCTGCTGGGCTTTGGCGGCCTGCTGGTGCTGGCGCCGCTGGGTTATGCGCTGACCTATGGCAAGTTCGGCTTTGCCGAGCACGGTGCGCAGGGCCTGGGCATGGCCTCGGCGGTCACCATGTGGGTGCAGGCCAGCGTGTTTGCGCTGTATCTGTGGCGCTCGCGCCGCTTCGCGCACCTGCAGTTGTTCGCCCATTTCGAAGGCCCGCGCTGGCGTGCGATCGGTGATCTGTTGCGCACCGGTCTGCCGATCGGCATCACCGTGCTGATGGAGGGCGGCCTGTTCATCGTCACCGCCTTGCTGATCGGCCGGCTCGGCTCCACCGAAGCGGCCGCGCACCAGATCGCGATCAACGTCGCGCAGCTGTGTTTCATGATTCCGATGGGTGTGGCCGAGGCGACCACCGTGCGGGTCGGGCATGCGGTCGGGCGCGGCGATCCGCTCGGCATGCGGCGCGCGGCCTGGGCCGGTTACGCCATCGTGCTGGGCACCCAGGCGCTGTCGGCCAGCGTGCTGTTGCTGGGCCACGATGCCATCGTGAGCGTCTATACCGACGATGCGGCGGTGGCCGCGCTGGCCTCGGTGCTGCTGCTGTTTGCCGCCACGTTCCAGTTCCCTGACGGCATCCAGGTGCTTTCCAGCGGCGCGCTGCGTGGGCTCAAGGACACCCGTGTGCCGATGTTCCTGGCGATGTTCTCCTACTGGGGTGTCGGCATGCCGATTGGCGCCGGGCTCGGCCTGGGGCTGGGCTGGGGGCCGCAAGGCATGTGGATCGGCCTGATTCTGGGCCTCACCGTGGCGTCGGTCCTGATGGGCTTGCGCTTCCGGCAGACCAGCCGGCGGCTGACTGCCGGCGCGACCCCCTGACTTCCAGCGCATGCCGCGCGCGCCGCGCAGCCGGTATGCTGGACACCATTGAATTGTATGCAGCGTCTTTTGACGGAGTTTTCCATGAACCACCCCGTGCGTCGCAGTCCCATCGCCAGTTTCTTCGTCGGCCTGTGGGATGTGATGAATTTCACCCGGCGCCTGATCTTCAACCTGGTGTTCTTCGGCTTCCTGTTCCTGGTGCTGCTGCTGTTTGTGGTGGCGATCGCGCGTGGCGACGGCAGCAAGCCGCTGGCCGAGCGCACCACCCTGGTGATCAACCCCGAAGGCACGCTGGTCGAGCAGTTCAGCGCCGACCCGGTGAGCCGGTCGCTGGCCAAGGCGGTCGGCGACAAGAGCGCCGAGGAAGTGCAGCTGCGCGACCTGGTGCGGGTGATCGAGGCGGCCGGCAAGGACCGCAAGATCGAGCGGGTGGTGTTGAACCTGGACAAGTTTCAGCCCGCCGGTTTCGCCTCGCAGCGCGAAGTGGCCGCGGCGTTGCAGAAGCTGCGCGCCTCCGGCAAGCAGATCGTCGCCTTCAGCGAGAGCATGAGCCAGGGCCAGTACCTGCTGGCCGCACAGGCCAACGAGGTCTATCTCGACCCGATGGGCAGCGTGCTGCTGGAAGGGCTTGGCCGTTATCGCCAGTATTTCCGCGAGGGCCTGCAGGACAAGCTCGGCGTGGACGTGCATCTGTTCCGCGTGGGCGAGTACAAGTCCGCCGCCGAGCCGTACATCCTCGATGCCGCTTCGGCCGACGCCAAGGAAGCGGACCTGTTCTGGATGAACGACGTGTGGCAGCGCTACCTGGCCGATGTCGGCAAGGCGCGCAAGCTGAGCCCGGCGCAGCTGACCGCCGGCATCGACACGCTGCCCGAGGGCGTGGCCGCCGCCGGTGGCGATCTGGCCAAGTTCGCGCTGCAGCAGAAGCTGGTCGACGGGCTCAAAACCCGCGAGGACGTCGATGCGCTGCTGACCAAGCGCGGTGTGGCCGACAGCGATGCCGACAGCGGCTTTCGCAACATCGGCTTCAACGATTATCTGAGCCAGCTGCAGGCGCAGCGTTCGCCGATGGACAGCCGTCCGCAGGTGGCCGTGGTGGTGGCCGCTGGCGAGATCAGTGGTGGCGAGCAGCCGGCCGGCCGCATCGGTGGCGAGTCCACCGCCGCGTTGCTGCGCCAGGCGCGCGACGACGACGAGGTCAAGGCGGTGGTGCTGCGCGTGGATTCGCCCGGCGGCGAAGTGTTCGCCTCCGAGCAGATCCGTCGCGAGGTGGTCGCGCTCAAGCAGGCCGGCAAGCCGGTGGTGGTGTCGATGGGCGATCTGGCCGCCTCGGGCGGTTACTGGATCAGCATGAACGCCGATCGCATCTATGCCGACCCGTCGACCATCAGTGGCTCGATCGGCATCTTCGGCATGGTGCCCAACCTGACCCGCGCGCTGGACAAGATCGGCGTGCACACCGATGGCGTGGGTACCACGCGCTTTGCCGGCGCCTTCGATATCACTCGTCCGCTGGACCCGGCCGCCGGCCAGGTGATCCAGGCGGTGATCAACAAGGGCTATGCCGACTTCACCGGCAAGGTGGCGCAGGCGCGGCATCAGTCGGTGGACGCCATCGACAAGGTCGCACGCGGCCGCGTGTGGAGCGGTGCGCAGGCCAGGCAGCATGGCCTGGTGGACGCGTTCGGCGGCATGTCCGAAGCGGTGGCCGATGCGGCCGACCGCGCCAAGTTGAGCCGCGGCAAGTTCCGCGTGCGCTATGTGGAAAAGCCGGCGACGCCGTTCTCGCAGTTCATGAGCGGATTTGCCGGCAGCCGCATGGGCGCCTGGATGCTAGGCGATTCGGGCATGGCGCGCGCACTGCTGGCGCGCTCGCTGCCGGAAGTGGACACGCAGTTGCGCTTTGTCGAAGACGCCGTGCACGACAGCAAGGCGGGCGGTACCCCGGTCAAGTCGCTGGCGTACTGCTTCTGCGGCTTCTGACGCCGCAGGTTCGCAACGTGATGGATCGACAACGCCGGCCTTGTGCCGGCGTTGTTGTATCTGCGCTCAGGCGATGCAGCAATGCGGGTGCGCCAACAGCGCAAAAATGGCAGAACGCACGGCGCCACGATCACAGGCAATCAGCCATCGGTCGAGCGACCTCACGCGTGTTTGCCGTGCGCGCAGATGCAGCGATCGCCTTGCGCTCAAGCACGTGCGCGCACGCGCAGTTGCTGCGTCGACAAAAAACGCGCGTGCTTCAGACAGCAGGCTTCGGTTACTGCGTGGCCGCATCGATCGCCTTGCGTTGATCGTCTGCGGCCTGGTCGCTTGCCGCCTGCACTGCGTGCGCCTTGTTCAACGGTTCCTGGAGGTGGTCGCGCAGGGCGGTGGCCTGCGGCTCGGGCTTCTGCTCGGTGGGCGCAGGTTGCGGCCGCTGACAGGCGCCCAGCAGCAACGTCAGGCTGATCGCAAGAATCCAATGCCGTTTCATCGTCGTGACCTCGCTCGGGGTGGCGGTATCCTAACGCCCGGGCCGCAGGCATGCGTCAAGCGCGCTGCCGCGGCCGTTTCCTGCGTTTTGAAAGAGGATCAACCACGTGACAACTCACCGTTGGCGGCTGGATGGACAGACCGCGCTCATCACCGGCGCCAGCGCCGGCATTGGCTTTGCCATCGCGCGTGAATTGCTGGCCTTCGGCGCGGATCTGCTGATGGTGGCGCGCGATGCCGATGCGCTGGCGCAGGCGCGCGACGAGTTGGCCGAGGAATTTCCCGAGCGCGAGCTGCATGGGCTGGCCGCCGATGTGGCCGACGACGAAGAGCGGCGCGCGATTCTGGATTGGGTGGAAGACCATGCCGATGGCCTGCACCTGCTGGTCAACAATGCCGGCGGCAACATCACCCGCGCGGCAATCGATTACACCGAAGACCAGTGGCGCGGCATCTTCGAAACCAATGTGTTCGCCGCTTTCGAGCTGTCGCGTTATGCGCACCCGTTGCTGACCCGCCACGCGGCCTCGGCGATCGTCAACGTCGGCAGCGTCTCCGGCATCACCCATGTGCGCAGCGGCGCGCCATACGGCATGACCAAGGCCGCGTTGCAGCAGATGACGCGCAACCTGGCGGTGGAATGGGCCGAGGACGGCATCCGCGTCAACGCGGTGGCACCGTGGTACATCCGCACCCGTCGCACCTCCGGGCCGTTGTCGGATCCGGATTACTACGAGCAGGTCATCGAGCGCACCCCGATGCGCCGCATCGGCGAACCGGAAGAAGTGGCCGCCGCCGTCGGTTTCCTCTGCCTGCCGGCAGCCAGTTACATCACCGGCGAATGCATCGCAGTGGATGGCGGCTTCCTGCGCTACGGGTTCTGACACGCCCGCGTGCGTGGTCACGCGGACAGTGCCTGTGCATGGCATCGGAAGTTGCGCAGGCAGGCGCCGACCCGTCGCTGCGCCTGCGCCTCCAGTGTCCGTCCGCCGCGTCTGCACGCAACGCAGGCGACAGTGCGGCGGGCTTGCTCGCATGCAGCTCGCTGCACCGCGCAGGTCATCCGGTGATCGCTAACGGTTGCAGTGGCTCGAAAGAATCAGCCCGGCAAACACAGCGCCGGCACACTGGCTGGCATGCGCTGCCACGCCGGTTGCAGCATCACGGCGTGGCGGACGGATTCGCGCAGCGGCTTTCGTCCAGCACCCGACGCATCTGCACGTAGCGCTGCTTGCGCTCGGCCGCTTGCGCCTCGTCGGAGAAGCGCCAGGTCGATTCGGCCTGCTCGGCACGCTGGCGCCAGGCCTCGCACAGGCTCTGGTCCGGCACCGGTGCACAGCGGTCGGTGACCACTTCGCAGGCGCTGCCGCCACCGGTTGCCGGCCCGCCCGCCAGGTTGGTGGTCTGCATCGGCAGGCAGCGCGTGGCCGGCTCGCGGTCTTCGGTGAAATAGCGCCCGTTGTCGTGCGCGGTGCATTCGAACAAGGGTGGCGGTGGCAGCGTTGATGTCGAGGTCGAGGTCGAGGTCGAGGTCGAGGTCGTGGCGGGTGGTGTCGGTGCCACCGGTGCCGGCGCCGCAGCCGGTGCGGCGGCGGGCACATCGGTCTTGGGCATGGTGGGGGGCTGCGCAGCGGGTGGATTACGCGCAGGCGATGCTGCGCCTAATCCACCCGCCGTCAACGGCACCGCGGCCGGTGCCGTCATCAGTTTCTTCTGCTGCTGCATGCCTTTCGGGCAGGGCATGTTCTGCACGGTAAGCGCGCCGCTGGAGTCGGTGCACCGGTAGATCGCCACTTCCTGCGCGCCGGCCACCGAGGCACACGCCAGCAATACCGCCCACGGCCAGCGCCTCATGCGCCGCCGCAATCGCGCTGCAGGCGCGCGTCGATACCGCGCTGTTCGCGGCTGAGATCCTGGCGCTCGCTCTGCAGGGCATTGTTGTAGCGGCGGATCAGTTCCCAGCGACGGTCGGCCAGGCGCGCGCAGACTTCCTGTTCGGGCAGGGCATGGCATTCGTCGCGGATCTGCACGTTGCCGTACGGCACGATCACCGTGCCGCCGTAGCCGCCGCCGTTGTAGCCGCCCTGATAACCGCCCTGATAACCGCCCTGATAACCGCCGCCGCCAAAGCTTGCGCTGCCGCGCAGGCTTCCTCCGCGACCGGCGCTTCCCTGCACCGGCATCGCCGGGCGTGGGCGGACCGAAATCGGCGGACGCTGGATGCCGCCGCCGCTGACCGGCGGGGCAATGCCGTTGCCCACATAGGCCGGGCCCCAGGTCGGCACCCAGCGCGGATTGCCTTCCGGGCTGTCGCTGGTATAGCGGTTGCCGTCTTCGGTGGTGCACTCGTACATCGGCTGCGGCGGCTGCACGGTGATGATGCGCACCTCGCGCGGTGGCTGCGTCGCGACGGCGGCCGGGGCGGCAACGGCGCGCTGCGGTTGCGGCGGCGGATCCTGCGGGCGCTGCAGGTCCAGCACCTGCTGGCGGCCGCTGCTGCAAGGCGCATCCTGCAAGGCGACGGTGCCGGTGCTGCTGACGCAGCGGTAGATCCGCACATTCGGATCCGGTTTGCTGGCGGTATCGGCCGCAGCGACAGGCAGCGCGGTGGCCAGCAACAGAAGGGTCAGGACGGTACGCATGGCCGCAGTGTGCGCGTCTACCCGGCTGTGGGCAAAGGGGCAAGCGGTGTCGAGGGCAAGCGCGCCGACAGGCGGCGCGTGGCGGCTGCTCAGTCGCGCAGGATCTGTCCGCTGCGGGCATCGCGGATCTGGGTCGGTTGCACCAATGCGCCCACTTCGCCATCCGTCACCCCGTCGATGCTGGCCAGCAGGGACGGGTCCAGCGCCTGGCGGCTGCGCGCGGGCGGTTCGCCGGCCAGGTTGGCGCTGGTGGACACCAACGGGCCGCCCCAGGCCGCACAGAGCGCGGCGACCAGCGGGTGTGCGCTGATGCGCACCGCCAGCCCGTCATGCGCGCCGGTGACCCAGCGCGGCGCCTGGGCGGTGATCGGCAGGATCCAGGTATGCGGGCCTGGCCAGCTGGCCAGCACCTCCTGCTTGCGGGCTGGCGCCAGCGCGTCCAGATCCACCCAGTCGTGCAGCACATCCACGCTGGCGGCGACCACGATCACGCCCTTGTCGACCGGGCGGCGTTTGATCTCCAGCAGCCGCAGCACGGCGGCCTGCTGGCGCGGGTCGCAGCCCAGCCCCCACACCGCTTCGGTGGGATAGGCGATCACGCCGCCCCGGGTCAGGGTGGCGACGGCGCTGTCCAGGCTGAGCGTGTGCTGCATGCGGCGGCCTTAGCTTGCGGCCTTGCGCGCGGTCTTCTTGACCACGCGCTTGGTGGCCTTCTTGGCAGCGGCCTTCTTGGCCGGCGCCTTCTTCGCCGCGGTCTTGGTGGCGGTCTTCTTTACCGCGGCGTCCTTGGCCTCCTTGGCCGAATCCTTCACCGCATTCTTCTTGAGCGTGGCCTTCTTGGCGCCGAAGCCCTTGCGCACCGGCTTGCCGGTGTCGGCCAGCAGCTGCTGCACTTCCTCGAACGTCAGCGACGCCGGCTCGCGATCCTTGGGAATCTTGCCATTGAGCTTGCCATCGCTGATGTACGGGCCGAAGCGGCCGTTGAGCACCTGGATGTCGCTGCCTTCGAAGTCCTTGATCACGCGGTTGCGCGCGATCTCTTCCTTCTCCTCGATCAGGAACACCGCGCGCGCCAGATCGATGGTGTACGGGTCGTCTTCCTTCTTCAGCGAGGCATAGACGCTGCCGCGGCGTGCGAACGGGCCGAAGCGGCCGATGCCGACGCTGACGTCCTGGTCCTTGTCCTGGCCCAGTGCGCGCGGCATCTTGAACAGCTCCAATGCGTCTTCGATGGAGATCGAATAGATGCTCTGGCCCGGCCGCAGCGAGGCGAAAGTCGGCTTTTCCTCGTCTTCGACGGTGCCGATCTGCACCATCGGGCCGAACCGGCCGATGCGCGCGCTGACTTCCTTGCCGCTGACCGGGTCGGTGCCCAGCACGCGCACGCTGCCGGCGTCGGTCTTGTCCAGCGAATCCTTCTTGTCCTCGACCAGTTCCTTGAACGGGCCCCAGAACTTCTCCATCAGCGGGATCCACTCTTCCTCGCCACGCGAGACCGCATCCAGGTCGTCTTCGAGCTTGGCGGTGAAGTCGTAATCCACGTAACGGGTGAAGTGCCCGGACAGGAACTTGGACACGGCGCGGCCCACGTCGGTGGGACGGAAGCTGCGGCCTTCCATTTCCACGTACTTGCGGAACTGCAGGGTCTGGATGATCGAGGCGTAAGTGGACGGCCGGCCGATGCCGTATTCCTCCAGTGCCTTGACCAGCGCCGCTTCGGTGAAGCGCGGCGGCGGCTGGGTGAAATGCTGGTCGGTGACGATGCGGTCCAGCGGGATGTTGTCGCCGGCCTTCATCAGCGGCAGCTTGCGGCCTTCGTCCTCGTCCTCGCTGCTCTTGGTGTCCTTGCCTTCCTCATAAACCGCCAGGAAGCCGGGCACCACCACGGTGGTGCCGCTGGCGCGGAACACGTGCTCGCTGCCGGCCGACAGATCGACGCTGACGGTGTTGAGCGTGGCCGGGATCATCTGGCAGGCCACGGCGCGGCGCCAGATCAACTCGTACAGGCGGCGCTCGTCGTCGGACAAAAAGCGCGCCACCTGCGCCGGGGTGCGCAGCGCCGAGGTCGGACGTACCGCCTCATGCGCTTCCTGCGCGTTCTTGGATTTGGTGGTGTAGGCGTTGGGCTGGTCCGGCAACGAGGCGGTGCCGAAATCGCGCGCGATCACATCGCGGATTTCCGACAGCGCGTCCTGCGACAGGTTCACCGAGTCGGTACGCATATAGCTGATCAGACCGACCGAGCCTTCGTCGCCCAGCGCCACGCCTTCGTACAACTTCTGCGCCACCTGCATGGTCTTGCGGGTGGTGAAGCCGAGCTTGCGCGAAGCTTCCTGCTGCAGCGTGGAGGTGGTGAACGGCGGGGCAGGGCGACGCTTGCGCTCCTTGCTGGCCACATCGGTGACATGCAGCACGCCTTGCGCGGCCTGCTGGATGCGTAGCCGCGCCGCTTCGGCGGTGTCGCCGTCGGTGACGGTGAACTGCTCGAACTTCTGCCCGTCCAGCTTGATCAGGCGCGCATTGAACGGCTGCGACGGATGCCGGCAATGCGCATCGATGGACCAGTACTCGCGCGCGATGAAGGCTTCGATCTCTTCTTCGCGCTCGACGATCATGCGCAGCGCCGGCGACTGCACCCGGCCAGCCGACAGGCCGCGCTGCACCTTGCGCCACAGCACCGGCGACAGGTTGAAGCCGACCAGATAGTCGAGCGCGCGACGGGCCTGCTGCGCATCGACCAGATCGGCCGCGATCGCGCGCGGCTTGAGCATGGCTTCCTTGATCGCACGCGGGGTGATCTCGGTGAACACCACCCGCTGCATCGTCTTGTTCTTGAGCAGCCCGCGCTCTTTCAGGATCTCGGCGATGTGCCAGCTGATCGCCTCGCCCTCGCGGTCCGGGTCGGTGGCCAGATAGATGTCGTCGGCGCCCTTGGCCGCGCGCGCAATGGCTTCGACATGCTTCTCGTTCTTTTCGATCAGGTCGTAGCGCATTGCGAAGCCGTTGTCCGGATCGACCGCGCCTTCCTTGGGAACGAGATCGCGCACGTGCCCATACGAGGCCAGGACGGTGAAGTCCTTGCCGAGGTATTTATTGATCGTCTTGGCCTTGGCAGGCGATTCGACGATGAGCAGGTGCTTGGGCATGGTGGCGAATTCTTTGGGCAGAGCCCGGGGGGCGGGTAGCGTGGCCTAATTGGCCGGTGGAGGGAAGCAGATCGACCGTTTCCCACAGGTCAACGCCCGGGAAACGAGCCCGGGCGTTCAGTTCTCTTATTAGAAAGATCACGGCGGACGCCGCCGTGTCAAGCGGCCAGGGCCGCCAACTGCTAGCTCTGGCTCATTCCGATGGCGGCCAGCATGAAGCCCACCACCACCACCGAGATCACCAGCAGCACCGCATAAATGGCCAGCACCACGATGGTGACCGTGTCCAGACCCCTGGATTGCCGCTCCGGGTGATCCGTAAACGCCCAGCGGTCCACCACCAGGGTGTCGCAGACCTTGTCGTGCGGAGCCTGCTTGCGCGCGGTCATGCCGGCCATGAACGCGGCCACGACCACGCCGATGCCCAGGGTGAGCACGCTGATCAGCATGTAGGCCAGGTAACGCAGCACATTGCGCCAGAAACCGACCCGGCCGCCATTGCTGTCGGCGCGCACCAGCTTGATGCCGCAGGCGAGCTTGCCCAGGCTGGCCTGGTGCCGGCTGGACTGCATCCAGGCGAAATACAGCGTCGGGATCGCCAGGCCGATGCCGTAGGACATCACCAGGATGGCGATGCTGAGCGCGCTGCCGTCGTCCAGCGCCGAGCCGGAATCGCCCCGGCTGGTTGCCAACGCCACGACGAACACCAACGGGATCACGATCAGGTACACCGCAAAGCTGGTGATCAGGCTGTCCAGGATGCTGGCGGCCACGCGCCGCCACAGGCCGGCGTAGACAACCGGGGCATCGCGTAATGCGACGCTTGCCGTGGGCGCGGCGACGGAATCCCAGGCGCTTGGAAGCGGCGCGCCGGCGGGTGGTTGCGACGCGGCATGCGCGGGTGTTGCAGGCGCGTGCGAGGTGTTGGCCAGGAGCGGGCTCGATGCGGCCGGAGTTGCCGCAGGGTCTGCCGACGTGGTGGACCACGCCGCTGGATCTGTCAGCGCAGCCTGCCCGCTCGGCGGACGCTGCAGGTGGTCGGCTACGGGAGGGTGATCGGCAAGCCCAAAGTCGGTCTGCCCGAGTGCAGCGTCTGCCGCCGGGCTGGCAAAGGGCGCATCTGCAGCAGGCGTGTGATCCACCGCGACGCTGGTCGGGTGAACCGTCGCCTGCGACTCATTGTGCGCAACGTTCACCGGCACATCTCCGACGCTCGGCGCGGCGGGCGCTGGCACGGCGGTGTCGATCCGCAACTCGGCCGCGACCTCGCCAAGTGCCACCCACTGCGGAAAGCCTTCGCGCCAGACCAGGCTGGATGCATTGATCAAGCCTTCCGACAGGCGCGCGCGAAGCGTGTCCGTGTCCACCGGCCCCTGGCGCTCGCGTTGTGCGTCGGCGTAATACCACTGCGTCATTGAAGTCCCCTTGCGTAAAGCGATTGACTAGCCGCGGCAGTCCGGCGGAAGTTGGTTGTCGTCGATCTCGGAGCTGCACTGCCAGCTGCCGGCGTCCGCGTCGAAATCCAGCCACAGCGCCTTGCCGTCGATCCTGGCCATTTTCGGCGCATGCAGCAGCGCCTCGACGCCGCAGTTGGTGGTGTCGAAACGGCCGATCCGCACGCTGCTCAGGACATCGTTTGCATACTGCTCGGGCGCGAGAAAGCCGGCGTCGCCGTTGACCGGGCAACGGCCTTGCTGCGCGAGAAATTCGGCGATCTGCGGCTTCAGGGGCGTCAGCGCCGCGATCGCCTGGGCGACCTTGGTACGCGTGGTGTAGTCCTGGTACGCCGGCAGCGCGATCGCCGCCAGGATGCCGATCATCGCCACCAGCACGAACATGCCCACCACCGCGCCCAGCACCAACGCCAGCGGCCACCCCGGCCCGTTGCCAGGCAGGCGATGCGCTGACGAAGAGGGTGCACTGGCGGCTGCGTTGTGAACAGCCGCTGGCGGAACCGACGGCAGGGGCGGCGGCAGCGCTGCGGCGCGCAGATCGGTGGAAATCGGTGGCCCGAGTTCGTCGGCGCACGCAGACAGCGGCACCCATCGGGCAAATCCTTCGCGCCAGACCAAGGTGTCCAGTGCAATCGCGTGATCGCGATACAGCGCCAGCAAGGCCTCGTCGGCCACCGGGCCACGCCGGTGGCGGTTGCCCTCGGCGTAATACCAACTGCTCATTGCCGTCCCCTCGCACGCGTCCGTTGCGGCTTCCGCCTCAGTGTACGGGTTCAGGCTCGTCCAGGAACATCTGCGTTTCCATCCAGGCGTAGGCCGCTTCGGCACCCGGCTGGTTGAACAACACCATCAAGACCACCCATTTGAGGTCGTCCAGGTCCAGTTCGTCCTGGTCCAGCGCCATGGCGCGATCCAGCACCAGCTCGCGCTGGTCGGCGTCGAGGATGCGGTGTTGTTCCAGGAACAACAGGAATCCACGGCAGTCCACATCGAGCTTGTCCAGCTCCGGGCCGTGATAGATGCGTACCGGTCCATCGACATGCGGGCGCGCGACGCTGGGCCGCTGCTCGGAGAGCGCGTCCAGCCAATCGAAGGCTTTGCTGATTTCTGCGGGACTGAAACCGGCCTGGATCAGGCCATTCTGAAGCGAGTCACGGTCGCGGACCAGGTCCGCATCTTCGCTGAAATAATGTTCGAACAGGTACAGCAGTACATCAAGAATGCTCTCTTTCATTGCCCCTCGGCCTGCGTCGCGCGACGCTGTGGAGGTGAAGAAACTAGGGATTGCGGGTATAGCGACCGTGCTCGGTGACCACGTCTCCCTCCAGTTCCATGATGAGCAGCATGGAGGACAGCGCGGCGGCCGTCAATCCGGTGCGTTCGACCAGGGAATCCATAGGGGTTGGGTCATGGCCCAGCGCCTGCCACAAGCGCTGGTAGTCCGGATCCGGCCGCGGCGGGCCGGCCTGCGGCGGTGTCCTGGCCTGATCAGTGGGGGCGGCCAGGCGCTGGCGCAAGGCGCTTGCCAGTTCGCCCGACAGCAGGCGCAGGCCGTCGATGACCTGGGCCGGCTCCTGGGCCAGGGTGGCGCCCTGCCGGATCAGGTGATGGCAGCCACGCGCGAGCGGATTGTGCAGCGAGCCGGGCAGGGCGAACACCTCGCGCCCGGCCTCCGCCGCCAGCCGCGCGGTGATCAGCGCGCCCGAGCGCATGGCCGCTTCCACCACCAGGGTGCCCAGGGCCAGCCCGGCGATGATCCGGTTACGGGCCGGGAAGTGCCCCGCGACCGGCCCGGTGCCGGGCAGGTACTCGCTGACCACCGCGCCACGCGCGGCGATGCGATCGCGCAGGGAGTGGTGATTTGCCGGGTAGGCCACATCCGCGCCGGTGCCCACCACCGCCACAGTGATGGCCCCGGCACGGGCAAGCGCGGCCTCGTGTGCGATCGCGTCCACGCCGGCGGCCATACCGCTGACGATGGCCAACCCGGCGCCGGCCAGGCCGGAGGCGAATGCGCGGGTGTGGTCGCGGCCGCCGGCGGTGGCGGAGCGGCTGCCGACCACGGCCACGCCCGGGTGCCAGAGCGCGTTCGGGTCGCCGTCCACGAACAGGGCCAGCGGCGGATTGACGATGTGGCGCAGCAGGGCGGGATAGTCGGGATCGTTCAGGCCGATCAGGTGATGGCCGGGCTGCTCGCACCACTGCAGGGCGGCGTCCAGGGCGCGTGCATCGGGGGTCTGCAGCCGGGCCACCTGCAACTCGTCGCAGCCGGCGGCAAGCCAGGCCTCGGGTCCGGCCGCTATTAGCTCGGCCGGGCTGGCGAAGCAGTCCAGCAGCGCGTGGCGCGGCGGGCTGCGGCCGCCCGCCAGGAGCAGGGTCAGAAGTGCGCGCAGGTCGGAAGTGGGGAGGGCCATGCGTCCAGCCTGAAGCGCAAACGCCGACGGCGCCCTCAGGCGCCGTCGTATTACCGCATCGGAATTTTCGCTTACTGCGCGTCGGGATGCTTGACGAAGTAGCCCAGGCCGGTCGGCTTGACGCTTTCCATCACCAGCGCATAGCTGACCTTGTCGAAGGTGCGGAACACCATCGCGTGGGAGGCGTATTCGTCGGGCAGGCCGACGGTGGAGCCGGCCGGGCCGCTGAAGTCGTCGTCGGTCCGCGAGAAGCGCGAGTGCTTGACGCGGTCGCTGACCGTGCGGCCCTTGCGCCAGATCGAGAACACCGTGCCGTTGTTGATGCCTTCGCGGGCGCCGCCGGAGATGGCGATCACGTCGCGGGTGCCGCCGACGATGAAGGCATCGGAGATGGCCAGCACCCGCAATTCGGTCTGCAGGGCCTGTTCCGACGGCGGATGCGGAATGAACTGCAGGTCGTAGGGCTGCGCCTCGACGGCGACGATCCGATCGCCGGCGCGTACCTCGCGGCCGCTGTCCTGCAGCAGCAGGGTGGCCGCCTTGGAGTTGCCGCCCGCCGCGCTGCGCGTGATGGTGCCGACGTTGACCTGTGCAAGTTCGTAGCCGAGGAACTCGCGGCGCGTGCTCGGCGCGATGTAGTTCTTCCAGATGTTGCCGGCGCCTGCGGTGATGTTGCCGGCCGCATCGAGGTCTTCGTTGTGCTTGGGCAGGCTGAACTTCACCGTCGGGCGTACCACCGCAAAACGCTGGCCCGGCTGTGCATTGTCCAGGCCGACCACATAGGCCACCTGGCCGGTGGTGGCGCGCGTGCGGCCGCCTTCCAGGCCCACCACATACGGCAGCTGATCGAAGTCGTCGGTGACGCGCAGGTTCTTCAGGAACGGCTCGACATCGGCCAGCGGAATCGCATTGATCGGCGCTTCCTGGCGCGGACCGGGCTGGACGGTGCCCTTGGCGACGCGATCCAGGTAGGCCAGGCTGATCACGTCACCGGGATAGATCAGGTGCGGATTCTGGATCTGCGGGTTGGCCTGCCAGATTTCCGGCCACAACCAGGGTTTTTGCAGGAAACGTCCAGCGATGTCCCACAGGGTATCGCCCTTGCGGACCACGTAAGTCTCTGGATGCTCGCCCACCGCTTGCGCGGCAGCGTAGGTCGCGACGGTCAGCATCGCCGCAGCGACGACCGTACGAAGTCGGTTCAACATGAGTGCCTTCTTGCCTGATTCCCCAACAGGTCTGCGCACTATAGTCCAGAAACCGGGGCGTCACGCAAGCATTGCGCTAGAATGATAGCGTCTTGCCGGCGCAGCGCCGGTGTTCCCAGACGGGTAATCCCATGGCTTTGCTCCCTATTCTTGAATTCCCCGATCCGCGGCTGCGCACCAAGGCCGTGCCGGTCGACGCTGCCGAGCTCACCAGCCCGGCATTCCAGACCCTGCTCGACGACATGTTCCAGACCATGTACGAGGCGCCCGGCATCGGCCTGGCCGCCAGTCAGGTGGACGTGCACAAGCGTTTCATGGTGATCGACGTCAGCGAGGAGAAGACGCTCCCGCAGGTGTTCATCAACCCGGAGATCGTGAGCAGGCAGGGCGAGCAGGTCTACCAGGAAGGCTGCCTGTCGGTACCGGGCATCTATGCCGACGTCGCCCGCGCCGATGCGATCACCGTGCGCTATCTCGACCGCCAGGGCAAGGCGCAGGAACTGAGCACCGACGGCCTGCTGGCGGTGTGCATCCAGCACGAGATGGACCATCTGGACGGCAAGTTGTTCGTCGATTACCTGTCGCCGCTCAAGCGCGAAATGGTGCGCAAGAAACTGGCCAAGCAGCGTAAGCACGTGGCCTGAGGGCAGGGATTGGGGAGTCGGGATTGGGGATTGGTGAAGCGGGTTTTCTGGCTGCTTGCCGGTCCGTTGGTCCCCACGCTCAATCGCTCGGCGCGGGGCTATGCGTGTGATTGGGCGATGGCGCAGACCGTCGCTGCACGCGCTCCGCGTACACGGATGGGGCGACACGTCGGGACCTGGGATATGGGATTGGCCAGCCATTGCGCTGTTGCCCAAGCCCCCTGCTGCGAATCCCGATGCCCGAATCCCCATTCCCCGCCGCCGCTACTGCCACTCCCCAAACCCCACTCCCGAATCCCCGCCCTATGAGAATCGTATTCGCCGGTACGCCGGATTTTGCCGTCGCCTCGTTGCGCGCAGCCGCGCAGCGGCATGAAGTGGTGGCGGTCTACACCCAGCCGGATCGGCCGGCCGGCCGTGGCCGCGGGTTGACGCCGTCGCCGGTCAAGCTGGAGGCGATTGCGCGCGGCATCCCGGTCTTCCAGCCGCAGACGCTGCGCTCGCCGGAAGCACTGGCCGCGCTGCGCGCGCTCAATGCCGATCTGATGGTGGTGGTGGCCTACGGCCTGATCCTGCCCAAGGCGGTGCTGGCCGCGCCGACCCATGGCTGCTGGAACGTGCATGCCTCGTTGTTGCCGCGCTGGCGTGGCGCCGCGCCGATCCAGCGCGCGATTGAGGCCGGCGATACCGAAACCGGCGTCTGCCTGATGCAGATGGAAGCCGGACTGGATACCGGCCCGGTGCTGCTGTCGCAGCGGCTGGCCATCGGCGAGCAGGAAACCGGCGGGCAGCTGCACGATCGCCTGGCCGCGCTGGGCGCGCAGGTGCTGGCCGATGGCCTGGGCCTGCTGCGTGCCGGCATCCGCCCGGTGGCGCAGCCGCAGCCGGCCGAAGGCGTGACCTATGCGCACAAGCTGGACAAGACGCAGGCGCGGCTGGACTGGACCCAGCCGGCGCAGGAACTGGCGCGGCGGGTACGCGCGTTCAATCCATGGCCGGTGGCCGAGGCGGTCCTGGCCGGCGAGCGCGTGCGCCTGCATGGTGCGGTGGCGCTGGAGCTGGCCCATCAGCAGGCGCCGGGCACCCTGCTCGCCGCCAGCAAGCAGGGCATCGACATCGCCTGCGGGCAGGGCGCGCTGCGGGTGCGCGTGCTGCAGCGCGAGGGCGGCAAGGCGATCACCGCTGCCGACTACCTCAACGCGCGCCGCGACCTGCCGGCGCTGCGCTGATGTCGGCAGAGACTGCAACTGCGGGCGTCGGCTCGCGTCTGGCCGCGGCACGGGTGCTGACGGCGGTGTTCGACCAGGGCCGCTCGCTCAAGGCCGAACTGGCCGCGACCTTGCCCGGTCTTGCTGATCCACGCGACCGCGCGCTGGTGGAGGCGATCTGCTTTGCGGTGCTGCGCCGCCGCCCGGCCTATGACGTGGCATTGCGGCAGTGGCTGGAACGCCCGCTGCCGCCGCGCGATGCGGAACTGAAGGCGCTGCTGATGGCCGGCTTCGCCCAGCTCGACGTGCTGCAGCTGCCCGCGCACGCGGCCTTGTCGGCCACCGTGGACGCGTGCCGCGCGCTGGGCCGGCCGCGGCAGGCCGGCATGGTCAACGCGATCCTGCGGCGCGCCCAGCGCGAGGGGTTTCCGGCGGTGTCCGCCGATGCGGGCTGGCCGTCCTGGCTGCGCAAGCAACTGCGCGCCGATTGGGGCGAGCAGGCCGAACGCATCTTCGTGGCAAGCGCGCAGATGGCGCCGATGTGGCTACGCGTGCAGCGCTCGCGGATCGACCCGGCCGGCTATGTCCAACGGCTGGCCGCGCTGGGCATCGGCGCGGACACGGATGCGCTGTTGCCGGATGCGGTGCGTCTGCACGGGGCGGTGCCGGTGAGCCAGTTGCCCGGCTTTGCTGACGGCGATGTCTCGGTGCAGGACGGCTCTGCTCAGCAGGTTGCCGATGCGCTGGCGCTGGCGCCATCGGCACGTGTGCTCGATGCCTGCGCGGCGCCCGGCGGCAAGGCCGCGCATCTGCTGGAACGTCATCCTGGCCTGCAGCTCACCGCGCTGGATGTGGATGCGCGCCGGCTGGAGCGGGTGCAGCAGACCTTGCAGCGCACCGTGCCGGCCGCGCAGGTGACCTTGCACACCGCTGACGCCGCCGATACCGCCGCATGGTGGGACGGCCAGTCGTTCGATGCGGTGCTGCTGGATGCGCCGTGTTCGGCCACCGGCGTGGTGCGCCGTCAGCCCGACGTGCTGCTGCATCGCCGTGCCGACGATATCGACGCCTTGTGCGCGTTGCAGGCGCGTCTGCTCGATGCCACCTGGCGCACGCTGCGACCGGGCGGGCAGCTGCTCTACACCACCTGTTCCCTGCTGGCGCGCGAGAACCAGGCGCAGGTGCAGGCATTCCTGCAACGCACTGCCGATGCACAGGCGCAGCCGCTGGGCGCGCA
This sequence comes from Xanthomonas arboricola pv. juglandis, assembly GCF_001013475.1. Taxonomy (GTDB): domain Bacteria; phylum Pseudomonadota; class Gammaproteobacteria; order Xanthomonadales; family Xanthomonadaceae; genus Xanthomonas; species Xanthomonas arboricola. The sequence goes on from NZ_JZEF01000004.1 coordinate 99,276, forward strand.
ATTCGGTCATGCGGCCGGTGCCGGACGCCAGCGTTTCCCCGGCGAGCAGCACTGCGACGGTTTTTTCTACGCGCTTTTGCTAAAAGCGTCCTGACCGCGCGCCGACCCCGGCGCTCCACCTTCGCATCCATTGCCGCCCGTCATGCTCAAGACTCGTGCTTCCAAGGATTTCTGGCTGCTGGCCATCACCGCCGTTCTGGTGATCGGTGCCGGCCTGGGACTGCGCGACCCCTGGCCGTCGGACGAGCCGCGGTTTGCACTGGTCGCCAAGCAGATGGTGATGAGCGGCGACTGGCTGTTCCCGCATCGCGGCAACGAGCTGTACTCGGACAAGCCGCCGATGCTGATGTGGCTGCAGGCGCTGTTCTACACGCTGCTGGGCAACTGGCGGGTGGCGTTCCTGCTGCCGTCGCTGCTGGCGGCGTTGGGCACGCTGGCCTGCGTGTACGACCTGGGGCGGCGCCTGTGGACCCGGCGCGTGGGCGCGTATGCGGCGTGGATGCTGTTGTTCACGCTGCACTTCACCTTCCAGGCCAAGAAGGCGCAGATCGACCCGCTGGTGGTGTTCTGGATCACCCTGGCCAATTACGGATTGCTGCGCCACCTGCTGCTGGGGCCGGCCTGGCGCTGGTGGACGCTGGGCTGGTTTGCCGCCGGGCTGGGCGTGATCACCAAGGGGGTCGGCGTCATCGCCTTGCTGATGCTGATCCCGGCCGGCATTGCGGCGGCGCGCGGCTGGCTGGGCGTGCGCGTGCATGTGCGCGATCGGCGTTTCTGGCTGGGGCCGCTGTTCTTCTTCGTCGCGATCCTGCTGTGGTTCGTGCCGATGATGGTGACCGCGCTGACCGCCGGCCAGCCCGAGTACCGCGTCTATCTCAACGACATCCTGCTGCGCCAGACCGCCAAGCGTTACGCCAATTCCTGGGATCACGCGCAGCCGGTCTGGTACCACTTCAAGGGCATGGCCACGATGTGGCTGCCGACCATCCTGGTGCTGCCCTGGGCGATCCCGGCCTGGTGGCGCCGGCTCAAGCGACGCGATGCGCGCTATCTGTTGCCGCTGGCCTGGTGGCTGCTGGTGCTGGTGTTCTTCACCATTCCCAGCGGCAAGCGCGATGTGTACATCCTGCCGGCGCTGCCGATGTTCTGCCTGGCGCTGGCGCCGCTGGCGGCAGGCCTGCTGCGCCGCGCCGGGGTGCAGCGGCTGCTGTTCGGATTCGTGCTGCTGCTGACGCTGGCCTTCGCTGCCGGCGGCGCGGCGATGCTGATCGGGCACCCGGGCTTCGAGCAGAAGATCATGGACAGCCGCGGGGTCGGCAGCGAGGCCACCGACCCGCTCGGCTGGCTGCTGCTGGCGGTCGGTCTGTGGGGCGTGGCAAGCCTGTTGCTGCTGCGGGTGCGCCGTTCCGCGCTTGCCGCTGCATCGCTGCTGGGCGCGTGGTGGGTGGCGTTCGGCCTGGTCTGCTATCCGATCTTCAACGACTCCAGTTCGGCGGGCGCGGTGATGCGCGAGGCCGGGCGCCGGATTGGCCCGGACGCGCAGCTCGGGCTGGTGGCCTGGAAAGAGCAGAACCTGCTGATGGCCGACCGCCCCGCGCAGACCTTCGGCTTCAAGGTGCCATGGGAACAACAGCTGCAGCGCGCGGTGGCCTGGCAGGCAGAGCGTCCCGATCGACGTTGGCTGATGGCGCAGGAGACCTCGCTGCTGGGCTGCGTGGACCGCAGCCGCAGCCAGATGGTGGGGGTGGCCAACCGCCGTCGCTGGTGGCTGGTGCCGGCCGATGCCGTGCACGGCAGCTGCGTGGCGAGCTCCGAGCAGCGGGCAGTGGAAGCGCAGGAGCAGGGCAACCTGGACACCGAATGAGCCGGCGCAGCGCAGATGTCTGCCGCGATCGGCGGCCCGTCAATGCCGCCGCCGGACGCTGTCTAGCATGGATTCATGCGGGGCATCGTTAGCTTGGCCGGCGTCGCTGACGCGTGTCGCCCAATGTCACCCCCACTTGCCACCGATGTCTGAATGAATTCCTTGCCCACCCAGTCCGCTGCGCTTTCCTCGTCGGCCCCCATCGCGTCACCGGCAGGTGTGGGCATTGCCGAACTGGGCGTGTTCGCGTTGACCGCGCTGGTGGTCAGCATGCCGAGCGGGTTGCTGCCGTTCGGGCTGTGCCTGTTGCTTGGCTCGCTGGTGGGGTGGCGCAGCCTGCGCGCAGGCGTTGCCATGCGCCCCTGGTCGCTGCGCGCGCTGGGGTGGTTGGCCGCGGCGGTGATCGCGATGTCGCTGTTGTCGATCGTGCTGTTCGAACACGGGCTGCGCGATGTCGACAACCGCTCGCGCTTCCTGGTGCTGCCGTGGGCGGCCCTGTGGGCGTACGCATTGCAGCCGCGCCAGGTCTGGCTATGGCGTGGCGCGCTGGCCGGCGTGTTCGCGGCAATGTTGATCGCCATGCTGCAGGTGATGAACGGTGCCGACCGCGCGGAAGGCTGGACCAATGCGATTGTATTTGCCGACATCGCGCTGATGTTGCTGGTGGTGGCGGTGTTCTGTCGTCCGCCTGGCAAGGTGCGCTGGCTGGTGGGCGCGGCCATCGCCACGGTGGTGGTGATTGTGCTCAGCGGCAGTCGCGGGGTGTGGTTGTCGTTGCTGGTGACCTTGGGCGTGCTGATCTGGGGCGCGCCCTGGCAGAGCGCACGCATGCGCTTGCTGACCTTCGTCGGCAGTGCGGTGCTGGCGGTGGGCGTGGTGCTCAGCGTGCCGGCGTTGACCCAGCAGATGCGCCTGGGCGAGTTGCAGAGCGACCTGCAGCGCTATGAGGTCGGCGACAGCGACTCGTCCGCCGGTGCCCGGATCGAGCGCCTGCATGTGGCCTGGGACACCTTGCGCGCGCATCCGCTCACCGGTATCGGCGTCGGGCGCTTCGACGATGCGATGCGCGAGCTACCGGTATGCGCCGGCGACACCTGGCTGCTGCGCTGTCATCTGGGCCATGCGCACAACGATCTGGCCGAGTGGGGCGCCACCCAGGGCGTGCCGGGCCTGTTGCTGCTGTTTGCGGTCTACGGGATGCCGTTGTGGATCTTCGTGCGGCTGCATCGCCGCAGTGGCCAGCGCCAGTTCCGCGGACCGGCCGCGGCCGGGGTGATGATCGTGGTGAGCTATGCGCTGTGCGGACTGACCCAGTCGATGTTTGCGCACCAGGTGTCGGCCAGCTTCTATACGGCCATGGTCGGCGTGCTGGTCGGCCTGGCAGCGCGTCAGGCGCAGGAGTTCCCGGCTCGAGCGGCCGACAAGGCCTAGCGCGGCCTGGGTTGGCTTCTAGACCTTACGTCGATTCGATCACCGGAATGGACGTTGTTGCTGAAGACTCTTAGTCGCCGCGCCGCTCGTCCGCACGCGGCGGGTCCTGCACCGGCTGGTTGTGCTGCAGCAGCCACAGCATGATGGTCTTCTGGCGCACGTAGTTGGCGCGCACGTAGGCATAGATCAACCCGTGCCAGCCATCGCGAAACCCGCCGCGTAGCAGGTAGCCGCGCCAGAAGCGCCAGGCCGGCGCCAGCACCAGCTTGCTCCAGGTCGCGCGTTTGCCGCGCGCATATTCGTGCTCGGCCATCATCTGCGCGTAGCGCTGGGTCTTGGCCAGTTGCTGCGCCAGCGAGCGGTACGGGTAGTGGATCAGATCGCCGGCCAGAGTCACCACTGCACCGTCGACACTGGCCGCCTCGTGGATCTCGCGCTTGCCGCGCCAGCCGCCGCGGCGTCGATCGAACAAGCGCAGCACCCGATCCGGATAGGCATTGCCATGGCGCAGGAACCGGCCGAAATAATCCGACAGCCGTGCGAAGCGATAACCTGCCGCATCGGCAAAGCCACCATCGCGCGCGGCAACGATCGACGCCCGCAAGGCATCGCTGACGCGTTCGTCGGCATCCAGACACAGCACCCAGTCGTGGCTGGCCTGCGCAACGCAGAACGCCTTCTGGCTGCGGTAGCCATCGAAGGCGCGCTGCAGGACGCGCGCGCCGTGCGCGGCGGCCAGCGTCACGGTGGCGTCGGTGGAGCCGGAGTCCACCACCACGATCTCGTCGCAGAACGCCAGCGAGCGCAGGCAGTCGCGTAGGCGATCGGCCTCGTTGAACGCGATAATGCAGGCGCTGATGCGCGGCCGTTCGTCGGGTGCGGTCGAAGAGGACATGTGATGGCTCAATACCTGCTGTTCGCAACGGAACGTTACGCGTTGCCTATTCTGGCGCCATTGGCGCAGGCATTACAGGCCCGCGGGCACGCCGTATCGGCGTGGTTCGAGGGCGGTGCGCGCGGGCTGGTGTTGCCGGAGGTGCGCGAGGTCGGTCTGCGTGAGGCGCTGGCGTTGCGCCCGCGTGCGGTGTTCAGCGCGGCCAACTGGGTGCCGCCGTTCATTGCGGGCGCCAAGGTGCAGCTGTTCCATGGGTTCAACGTGCAGAAACGCGAAGACAACCGCGGGCACTTCCGCGTGCGCGGATTGTTCGATCTGTATTGCACGCAAGGCCCGGCCACCACGGCGCCGTTTCGCGCACTTGCCGAGCGCGAAGGGCATTTTGCCGTGGTCGAAACCGGTTGGCCCAAGCTCGACCCGGTGTTCCGCGACGATGGCGGCCGCAGCGCTGCACTGCGCGCGCCGGCCAACGGGCGGCCGGTGATCCTGTTCGGCTCCACGTTTACCGAGCGCTTGAGCGCTGCGCCCGCGCTCTACGACGAGATCGCCGCCGATATCGCATGCGGTGCGCATTACTGGCTGCTGACGCTGCATCCGAAGTGCGCGCCGGAGCTGTTCGATCGCTATCGCGCGCTGGCCGGGCCGCATGCCCGCTTTGTCGAACCCGAAGAAGTGATGGCCGCGCAGCGTGCGGCCGATGTGCTGGTGTCGGATACCTCGTCGATCGTGTCCGAGTTCGTGGTGCAGCACAAACCGGTGGTGACCTTCCGCAACCGCGTGCCGCAGCCGCATATGCTGGACTTCCAGCAGCCCGGGCAATTGCCGCAGCAGCTGGCGCGCGCGCTGGCGCCGGATGCGTCGCTGCGCGATGCGCTCGCCCGTTATGCCGATGCGATCCACCCATACCGCGACGGGCAGTCGTCGGAGCGGGTGATGGCAGCGACCGAGGACTTCATCGCCGGCAAGCTCGGCACGCTGCGGCGCAAGCCGCTGGGCGCAGTGTGGCGAGGCCTGCAGATCCGCCGCGAACTCGGATACTGGGGCCCGGCACAACGCTGATCGCTGCGAGTTGCGCATCGACGAGATACCGCTGCCAATCAGCACTTCACCCAATCCCGAATCCCGACTCACCAACGCAGCTTGCGCCGCGCCAACGCGGCACCCAACTGCGCCTGCAGTGCCTGCGCCTGCGCCAACGGCACAAAGCGCAGCCGCAACCCCGGGCCGGCCGCGCTGGCGCCGGCAGTGTCCAGCCACAGCGTTGCGGTGCCGGACAGACGGTCCAGCGGCGAGCGTTGCAGTTGCAGCGCCTGCAGCTTGTCCAGCTCGGCCAGCCGCCACCAGCGTTTCCACCAGCCACCGCGCACGGCGACAAACCGCGCATCCACCGCGTAGCCCATGCGGTGCACCTGGCGATGCGCCTTGAACGCACTCCACGGCAACCACAGCAGCAACCACGCCGCCTGGTTGCCGAATTGCCAGGCCAGGCCCATCACCAGCGGCAGCAGCAACAACAGCGTGGGCAGACTCAAGCGCCACCAGCAATGCGTAGCGATCGCCTGCCACTGTGCCGGCGGCCAGGCAATCCCCGGCAGCAGGCGCTGCAACAAGGCATCGCAGCGCTGCGGGTCGGCAATCGGCGCCAGCTCCTTCAATGCGCTGCCTTCGCGGTCGGCGGTGCCGGCTACTGCAGTCTCCACCCGCAACTGGCGACGGCCGAACAGGCGATGCAGGCGGCTTTCGTACAGCGTCCACGACTGGATGCGCCGCAGCGCCACGCTGCTGCGGATGCGCGTCAGCAGGCCGCGCTCCACGGTGAGGCGGCGCTCGGATTGGCTGAGATGAAAGCCGTGGTACTGCGCCACCGCCAGCGCCACCGACAGCGCGCGCATCGCGACCAATACGGCCAGGGCGCCCAGCACCACCAACGCGGCGGTCACTGCCGCCCCCGGATGGATCTGGCTGACGTAGCGGTAGGCCAGCTCGCCATTGTGTTCGACGAAGTTGGACACCGTGCGGCGCGGAATCATCTGGTAGATCACGCCGAAGCTGGCAGCCACCACCACCATGCCGCGATTGGAGATCAGCCCCAGCCGGATCACTTCGCCCAGCGGCAGACGCAGTAGCGTGTTGCTGTCGGCCTCGATCTGCGGCGTGCTGGCATCGGCGTCATGCGTGCGGCGACGGATCAGGTCTTCCAGCGCCAGCGCCTGGTCCAGCCGCAGCACGCGCATTTCCGCTTCGGGCTTATGGCCGCCGGCCGATTCCAGGCGCACCTCGGCCACGCCGGCCAGCCGGTGCAGCAGCGATTGATGCACCACCACGTTATGGATGCGCGCGAACGGGATATCGCGACGGCTGCGTTCCAGCAGCCCGCTGCGGATCGCCACCCCATCGGTGCCGATGCGGTAGCGGTAGGTGAAATAGCGCAGCACCGAGATTGCCACCAGCACTGCCATCACCACGCCGGTGGCGATGTGGTCGGCCGAGTCGCGGCTGCCATCGCGGCTGCCGAACAGCACCAAGGCCGCCAGCGGAATCAGGAACTGGCGGATCTGCTGCAACAACACGAACACCCACGACAGCGGATGCAGGCGCTGCTCGTCCTGGCCGGGGTGTTCGATGGCGCTCACAGCGCGTCGTCGTCGTGATCGAGCTGGCGGGCGAGGCGGTCGCGCAGGCGTTCGGCATCGCCCTGGTCCAGGCCGGACAAGGCCACCGCGTTGAGCCGGCTGCCGGCGGTATGCACCACCAGCGTGGTCAGCCGGGTGGCGCGCTCGATCGGGCCGCGGCGCAGGTCCACGTGCTGCACGCGCGAAATCGGGATGCGCGTGTCGCTCTGCCACAGATGGCCGCGTTGCAGCGCCAGGCCGTGCTGGTCGAGTTTCCAGTGGGTGAGCCGATGCCGTTTGACCGCGAACCACGCACCCAGCAGCGCGGCGACCACGGTCACGCCCAGCACCACCGGCCAGTCATGCCAGGCGTGCAGCACGGTGACGGTCACGCCGGCGGCGATCAGCCCGGCACATCCGCCACCCAGCGCGCCGTTGACGCCGGCTACATACGCCCCGCGTTGCGGTAGCGGTTGCCACTGGGTGTGGTCCACCGCCGGAACTTGTGCCGGCGCGGCAGCGACGATGACCTCGGGGTGCGGCGGTGGAGCGTCGTGCACAAGGCTGGCCTGCAGGAGCGGTGCGCAAGCATAGCCGGGCGCCGCGGGCGGGCGCATCCGGCGCAGCGGCGCTTACTGTGCGGCCAGAATCAGCGCATCCACATCCAGCGCATGCCCGGCACGCGCGGCCTTGGTGCGCAGGTACTGCTCGTTCTCCGGAGTGATGTCGCCGGTCACCGGGATGCGGTCTTCGACCGCGATGCCGGCCGCACGCAGGCGCTCGGCCTTGGCGGGATTGTTGGTCAGCAGCCGGATCCGGCCGATGCCCAGGCCGCGCAGCATCGCCACCGCACTGCCGTAGCGGCGCTCGTCCGGGCCGAAGCCCAGCTGCGCGTCGGCATCGATGGTGTCCAGGCCGGCATGCTGGTAACCGTACGCGCGCATCTTGGCGGCGATGCCGGTGCCACGGCCTTCCTGGTCAAGATACAGCAGCACGCCGCCGCCGAGTTCCTTCAGCTTGGCCAGGCCATGCCGCAGCTGGTCGCCGCAATCGCATTTGAGCGAACCGAACAGATCGCCGGTCAGGCAGGAGGAATGCACGCGCACCGGCACTGCCGCCGACAGGTCGGGCTGGCCGACCACGATCGCTACCTGGTCGCGCTGCGCCACTCCGCCACGGAACACCACGAACTCGCTCATCCCCAGCCCGCGCAACGGCACCGGCGTGCGGGTGACCAACTCGTAGCCGGCCGCGGCGGATTTGGCGCAACCGCTGCCCAGATCGTCCAGTGCCAGCGACTGGCAACCGGCAAAGGCGGCGTGGCCATCCGCGTCGTGCAGTTCCACGGCCAGCATCGCCGGCAGCAGCAGTCCCAGCCGCGCGATTTCCACCGCGCCGGCATCCAACGCATCGCCCGGGGTCCATTGCGTCGGTACCGGGGTATCGCGCAGGTAGGCCAGGGCAGCGAGCTGGTCGTAGTCGTGGTCGACCAGCGCCACGCGTGCGCCCTGCGGCGCGCTCAGGCCCAGCACCTGGGCGCGGGTCGGGGTGACGAACAGATAGTGCCGCCCCTGCGCCGCACGCGCGAAGGCCGCATAGGACTGCGCGGTGCTGCTGTCCAGCGCCAGCACCGCGCGCGCCTGCCCGTTGGCCGCCGTCAGCAGCACCGGGCGGCCGGCGCGCAGTTCGGAGGCGGCGCGCTCGCAACGGATCGCGGCCGGATCACCGAAGGCCTGCGCGCTGGGGGAGGGGACGGGGCTGCTCATGCACGACTCCAGATGGGGATTGCCACGGCCGCTTCAAGGCGGACGCCGCCGCGGCCGTTGCCTGCCGCGTGCGGCCATTGTCGCGTGGTTCGCAAGCGCCAGTCGCCACGGCCGGGTGGAACGCTGCATCCAGCGCCCGCCGTTTGAGTTGCGCGGCAGGCGTGGATTGGTTGCATGCCGGCTGCGTTGTTCATCGCCCGGCAATGCCTTTTAATCCCAAGACCCTCTGCCCGCACCGGACCCCATGTCTCTCATCGACTGCAGCGAAGACCGCCACGCCAGCGCCATCCTGGAGATCTTCAACGACGCCATCGCCAACTCGACCGCGTTGTACGACTACAAGCCGCGGCCACCGGAGAGCATGGTCGGCTGGTTTGCGACCAAGCGCGCGGGCGGCTTTCCGGTGATCGGGGTGGAAGCTGCCGACGGCAGCCTGATGGGGTTCGCCAGCTACGGCACCTTCCGCGCCTGGCCGGCGTTCAAGTACAGCGTGGAGCATTCGATCTACGTGCACCGCGACCATCGCGGCAAGGGGCTCGGACGCCTGCTGTTGCAGGGCGTGATCGCGGCGGCGGAACAACGCGGCGTGCATGTGCTGGTCGGCGGCATCGATGCCAGCAATCAGGCCAGCATCGCCCTGCACGAACAGTTCGGCTTCACCCATGCCGGCACCGTGCGCGAGGCCGGTTTCAAGTTCGGCCGTTGGCTGGACCTGGCGTTCTATCAGCGCATCCTCGCCACGCCGGCCGATCCGCACGACGATTGAGCCGCCGGCAACGCCGCGCTATGCGCAGGCGGATCCGTCTTCAGCCAGCCGGCGTCAGTGCGGATGCCGCTCGGTCGCATACGGATTGGGCTCGCCGCTGCCCGGCGGGCGCAGCGTGTAGCGCTTGTAGGTCCACTGGTATTGCGCCGGGTCGCGCCGGGCAATCTGTTCGATGCCCGCGTTGAGCGCGCTGGCGGCGCGCACCGGGTCGGCGTCGGCCACTGCCGGGTCGGCCGGCTGCACATGCAATGCGAATTGCAGGTCGCCACCGGCGCGTTCGCACCAGCCATACAGCACGATCGCGCCGGTGCGCTCGGCCAGTCGGTTGACCAGGGTCATGGTCAGGGCGGGGATGCCGAAGAACGGCGCAAACACGCCGTCGCCCATTTTCGGCTGCTGATCGGGCAGGATGCCGACCGCGCCACCGTCCTTGAGCACCTTGAACAACTGCCGCACCGCCGGGCCTTCGGCACGCACCTGGCGCACGTTGTCGCCGCCACGGGCCAGTTGCAGGAAGCCGTCCACCGCGTCCGATTCCGGCGGACGATACACGATGGCGATCGGCCCGCGTTCGGACAGCCACTGGTTGAGCAGTTCCCAGTTGCCGAAGTGCGGCGCGGCCACGATGACGCCACGCCCGGAGGCCAGCGCGGCATCGTAGAGCGCCTGGCCATTGCGTTGCAGCCGCGCCAGGTTCTCGGCCGGCGGGCGGGTCCAGGTGCGCAGCACTTCCAGCGTCTGCCGCGCGGTCGACCGCAGCACCTGCGCATGCAGCTGCGCGCGCTGGCCGGCATCCAGTTCCGGGTACGCCAGTTCCAGGTTGCGGCGTGCCACGCGCGCCTCGCGCGCATTGAGCTTGCGCCAGCTCCAGGCCAGCGCGTCGGCCACACGTTTGAGCAGCGGCCACGGCAGGCGGCCCACGGTGGCGGCGGTGGCGTAAAGCAGGCGAGCGCGAACATCGGGTTTCATTCGCGCAATTCTAAACAGCGCGGCCGGCGATGACCCGCGCGTGACAGTGCCAACCGTGCTGGGCATGCTGCGCGGCACAGTTTGCTGCCGGAGAGTGCCCATGCTTGCGCTGATTCAACGTGTCACCCGCGCCGCAGTCACGGTCGATGCGCAGACCGTCGGGCAGATCGGTCCCGGGCTGCTGGCCCTGGTCGGGGTCGAGCCCGGCGACAGCGACGCGCAGATCCGGCGCCTGGCCGAGCGCCTGCTCAGCTACCGCGTGTTCGCCGACGACGCCGGCAAGATGAACCGCTCACTCACCGACACCGGCGGCGACCTGCTGCTGGTCAGCCAGTTCACCCTGGCCGCAGACACCAGTTCCGGCAATCGCCCCGGCTTCAGCACGGCGGCGCCGCCGTTGGAGGCTGAACGGGCGTTCAATCGATTGGTGGCGATCTGCCGGCAAAAACATCGCGGCGGGGTGGAAACCGGGCGCTTTGGTGCCCATATGGTTGTCGACCTGGTCAACGATGGCCCGGTGACCTTCCTTCTCAGACCCTAGAAACCCCACGTCCACCAGCGGTCCTGTCTTGAATCCGGCAGACCGGGCTTCACGCTGGTATAATGCTAGGTTCTCTTTCCAATCTCAAAGCCGGTGGCGCGAGCACTCATGGCCAACGAACGTCCTGCCCAGCAATCCGACATCAAGCTACTGATCAGCAAGGGCCTGGAACAGGGCTATCTGACCTACGCCGAAGTCAATGACCACCTGCCCGACGACCTGGTCGACCCGGAGCAGATCGAAGACATCATCAGCATGATCAACGGCATGGGCATCGATGTCCATGAAGTTGCGCCCGATGCTGAAACCCTGTTGCTCAACGATGGCAACACCGGCAACCGCGAGGTTGACGACACCGCAGCCGAAGAAGCTGCCGCCGCGTTGACCGCGCTCGACACCGAAGGTGGCCGCACCACCGACCCGGTGCGCATGTACATGCGCGAAATGGGTACGGTCGAGCTGCTGACCCGCGAAGGCGAAATCGCCATCGCCAAGCGTATCGAAGAAGGCCTTAGCCAGGTCCAGGCAGCGCTGGGTGTGTTCCCGCTGTCGACCGAAATGCTGCTGGCCGATTACGAAGCGCACAAGGAAGGCAAGAAGCGTCTGGCCGAGATCGTGGTCGGCTTCAACGACCTGATCGAAGAAGCCGACGCCGCCGCCGCTGCGCTGGCCGCCGCCGGCCCGGTCGCCGTCGACGAAGACGCGGTCGATGAAGACGACGACGAAGACGGCGATGACGACGCTGCCGAGGAAGAGGCCGGCCCGACCGGTCCGGACCCGGTGGAAGTGGCCACGCGCATGGAGAACCTGGCCAACGAATACGCCAAGTTCAAGAAGATCTATGCCAAGAACGGCGCCGAGCACAAGCTGGTGGTCAAGGCGCGCGAGGACATGGCCGCCATCTTCACCACGCTCAAGCTGCCGCTGCCGCTGACCGATGCGCTGGTCACCCAGCTGCGTGGCGTGGTCAACGGCATCAAGGATCACGAGCGCAAGGTGCTGCACCTGGCCACCACCGTGGCACGCATGCCGCGCAAGGATTTCATCCGCTCCTGGGAAGGCAACCAGACCAACCTGGAATGGGTGGAAGACGCACTCAAGCGCAAGCAGAAGTGGTCGTCGGCGCTGCGCGACGTCAAGGACCAGATCGTCTCCGAGCAGCAGGGCTCGATCGAGATGGAGAAGGCCAACTACCTGACCCTGGGCGAGATCAAGGAGATCAGCCGCGCGATGGCCTATGGCGAAGCCAAGGCACGCAAGGCCAAGAAGGAAATGGTCGAGGCCAACCTGCGCCTGGTCATCTCCATCGCCAAGAAGTACACCAACCGCGGCCTGCAGTTCCTCGACCTGATCCAGGAAGGCAACATCGGCCTGATGAAGGCCGTGGACAAGTTCGAATACCGCCGCGGTTACAAGTTCTCGACGTATGCGACGTGGTGGATCCGTCAGGCCATCACCCGTTCGATCGCCGATCAGGCGCGCACCATCCGTATTCCGGTGCACATGATCGAAACGATCAACAAGTTGAACCGCATTTCCCGCCAGATGCTCCAGCAGTTCGGCCGCGAGGCCACGCCGGAGGAGCTGGCCAAGGAAATGGACATGCCCGAGGACAAGATCCGCAAGGTGATGAAGATCGCCAAGGAGCCGATCTCGATGGAAACCCCGATCGGCGACGACGAGGATTCGCATCTGGGCGACTTCATCGAGGACACCAACGTGGAGTCCCCGATCGACAACACCACCAACATTAATCTCTCCGAGACGGTGCGGGACGTGTTGGCAGGGCTGACCCCGCGCGAGGCCAAGGTGCTGCGGATGCGCTTCGGTATCGACATGAATACCGATCACACGCTGGAAGAAGTGGGCAAGCAGTTCGACGTCACCCGCGAGCGGATTCGTCAGATAGAGGCCAAGGCGTTGCGCAAGCTGCGTCACCCGAGCCGTTCGGAACAGCTGCGCTCGTTCCTGGACATCGACTGATCCGGTAGCCGTATCGGTGCAGTGATCACACAACAGCCCCGCACATGCGGGGCTGTTGCGTTGTGGGGCATACCGCGAGCTATGCTTGGCCGGGTGGACGTCGCCGAAGCACCAACGCGCCGGGGATGGCGCAGGCGACATTCACGCCCCGGCGACGAAGCCAGACAGCGGCGCAACATGAAGCCGATGTTTCTGCCTGACTCACGTGACGTTCTAGCCGTGGCTTCTAAGTTGATGGACGAATGGAACGAGGCCGTCGTATGAGCAGGCAAAGCCGCTTTGAAACCACCACATACCGCGAGCACGAGATTCGCGTACGCACCGAGCAGGCGTCCCCGGGCGCCAGGTGGACGCTGTGGGTCGACGTGTATGCACTGGGCGGCAAACGCCAGCCACGCATCGGTGGCCGGGAACAGGGATGGGAGACCTACCAGGAAGCCATCGCGCAGGGATTCCGTGCAGGCCGGCAGTTGGTCGATGCGCAGCTTGAGGTGCTTAGTAGCCGGGATTGGGGAGTGGAGATTCGGGATTGCTGAGGTGCTTGTCGATCCGGGTTGTCTACCGAGAATGGTGCGCAAAGCACACTGATCGCATACAAATTTAGAGGCCCCGGCTCGCGCCGGGCTTTTTTGTGTGGGCATGTGCGGGCACGGGTGGGTGCGGGCGCTTCTTCTCATCGATGCCTGATGTCAGCAGACAGCGACGCGCGCGGGCAGGTAAACTTTCGCCTCAGCTGGACGGTCCGACATGCCCCGCATCTCGCCACCCACCCTGCCGGGCCTATAGCTCAACGGTTAGAGCAGAGGACTCATAATCCTTTGGTTCCAGGTTCGAATCCTGGTGGGCCCACCAAATTTCAGTTCAAGAACGTCTGATGTAGTCCGGGAACTGCAGGAAATCCGCTAAAAAGCGCCATTACCAGGTCTTGTGAGATCCAGCTGTATCCAGTTGCATCCAGGTATGAAGTGAGTCAGGCTGTGAGTCACCTCGTCGCATCTCACTGGCCTGACTCACAGGTTCCTGACTCACATGCTTACAGACGCCAAGCTTCGTGCCCTTAAACCTAGGGATGCTGCCTTTCGGGTAGCTGACTCAAACGGTTTGTGCATTGAGGTGCGTGCCACTGGTGCAAAGGTTTGGCGGTATCGCTACCGGTATGCAGGCAAGCCAAGCATTGTGACCATCGACGAGTACCCGGCGCTTTCACTGATGCAGGCTCGTGCAGAGCGCGACAAGCTACGCATGCTGCTGAAGGGTGGAGCTAACCCGGCCCATGTCGCTCGGAATGAGCGAGCGGTCCAAGCCGAGCGCGCGAACACTACATTCGGAACCATTGCGCTTGAGCTGCTGGCTAAGCGAGCTAAGGAGGGGCTAGGTCCAGGTTCGGTAAAGCGAGAGCGCCGTCTTATCGAGAAGGATTTGGCTTTTATTGCTGACATGCCGATCACTGATGTCAGTGCTCCCATTCTTCTGGCTGCTCTGAGGAAGCTGGAGCAGAGGGGCGTGGTGGAGACTGCCCACCGCGCGAGGTCTCATGCAGGACGAGTTTTCCGGTACGCGATTGTGACGGGCAGGGCTCAGCGAAATCCTGCTGAAGACCTTGTGGGTGCATTGGAGCAGCCGCAAACCAAGCACTTCGCAAGCCTGACCGAGCCTGGGCGAATTGGCGAGCTTCTACGCGCGCTGTGGGCTTACCGGGGCTCGCCTGTGACCTGCGCGGCCCTCAAGCTGGCTCCCATGCTTTTTGTACGCCCTGGCGAACTGCGGCAGGCCAAGTGGACGGATATCGACTTGGAAGCCGGCGAGTGGCGCTACGTCACCAGCAAGACCAAGACCGCGCATATCGTTCCTTTGTCCGCACAAGCAGTGGCAGTGCTTGAGGAACTGTGGCCACTGACCAAGCGCAGCGACTACGTGTTTCCCGGGGTGCGTAGCGCCGATCGCCCCATGAGCGAGAACACGGTCAATGCCGCGCTCCGCAATTTGGGTTTCGACGGCGAAACCATTGTAGGTCACGGCTTTCGTGCAATGGCGCGCACCGTGCTGGATGAAGTTTTGGGGTTTCGCCCCGACTACATCGAGCACCAGCTTGCGCATGCCGTGCGTGATCCATTGGGGCGAGCCTACAACCGCACGGCGCACCTGCCAGAGCGCAAGAAGATGATGCAGGCGTGGGCTGATTATTTAGAAGGTTTGCGGGCACATCGGCAGGTAGGCTGAGAGTATTCTGCAAGGGCACTTCGCGCCGGGGTTACAGAGCCAGATTACTGCCTGCGCGATTTCATCGGAGTCACCGAGCCAGCCGATAGGCTGCTCGCGCTTCACGACGGCATACGGGTAATCTGCGCGGTCAATAAGCTTCATCGGATGAGGACAGGCCTGCTGCCGGCTGTTGGTTGTGCTACTGCGTGGACCTGTCGTGGTAAGGGCCGCTGCAAGTCTTAGAGCACCCGCCAGAGCACATAGCCCGCAGTGATAAAGATGAGTAGTGCAAACGCCTTGTTGAGTAATCCCCGATGTGCGGCTAACGCAGTCGCTGCACGCGCTCCCGCAACGCCTCCTACGCTGCCGGCGACGATCAATGCTGCAGCGAGTGACCAGTTCACCAGCCCGGAGTGCGCGTAGTTCAGCGCGGTGGTCAGACCGAAGGCTGAGACAGCCACGAGCGAGCTGCCTACCGCTGCCAGCATTGGCATACCGGTGGCGGTCATCAGGCCTGGCACGATAAGGAACCCTCCACCGATGCCAAAGAAGCCGGAAAACCCGCCGGCGATCGTCCCCAGCCCGATCAGCGCGGGCGCATTGCCCTTGCCGAGTCGGGCATTCGCATCCTCCTGTACGTTGCGCCTGCGCAGCATGCGCAAGCCGATCACCACCATCAGCACTGCGAACAGGGCCAGCAGTCGCTGTCCGTCGAAGGCCTTGCCCAGGGTCGAGCCGAGGTAGGCGCCGGCGACGCCGGCCAGGGCGAAGACCCAGGCACACGGCCACCTGACGTTGCCACGGCTGGCATGCACGAACAGGTTGGAAAGCGCGTTGGCCGCAACCGCCAGCGCGCTCGTCCCGATGGCCACATGCGGATTATCGACACCGACCAGGTAGAGCATCAACGGGACAGCGAGAATGGAGCCTCCGCCGCCGACCAGTCCCAGCACGAAACCGATCAGAATTCCGGAGAGCCCGCCCAGCGACAGCTGCAGCAGTGAAAGGGTCTGCATGGTCAATGGCTACTCAGGGCTGGACGACGCGTCGCAACGAAGGCGCGGAGTGAGGGCGGAAAGGTCGTAACCTGCGCCGTAGGCGACGGACAGGACCTGGTCGGTCGTGAGTCCGGCAGTGCGTACCTGCCCAAGAGCCCACAACGACGTCGAGCGCGTACCGGTCCTGCAATAGGCGGTAACCGGAGCTGGCAGCTGCTGCAGCAACTCACAGAACTGCCGCACCTGGCAATCAGAAATGGCGCCAGCCACGACGGGCAGATAGGCGAAGCTCATACCTGCGCGCGTGCAGGCTGCCTGCATGGCCAGGTGATCGGGTTGGTTCGGCTGCTCGCCGTCTGGCCTGTTGCAGACAACGCTTGCGACACCCTGTCTGGCCAGCGCGGGGAGATCGGCAGGACGCAACTGATCGGTCACGAGCAGATTCGGTGAGAGCGATCGAAGTTTCATGGGGGGCCTTTCCTGCGCGTGCGGTGGAGGAGTGCGTGGAGAAGTACTCCGGCCACCAGCGACGCAACAAAGACCAGTGCGAACGCCTGGCCGGTCGCCAGCAGTGCGATGGCCGGGCCCGGGCAGAGCCCGGCCAATCCCCAGCCGATGCCGAACAGCGCTGCACCGATAACCAGCCTGCGGTCGATCTGCCGTTGCCGCGGCAGCTGCAGTGCCGCAGCAAGCACGGGGATGCTGCGTGCGCGCACCCATCGATAGGCGATGGCCGACGGGATCAATGCGCCCGCCATCACCAGCGCCAGTGACCAATCCCAGGCGCCGAAGACATCGAGGAAGGCAAGCACGCGCGCAGGATTGGCCATGTCCGACACCACCAAGCCCAGTCCGAACAACGCCCCGCAGAGAAAGGCGGTCAAGCGGATCATGCGCCGGTTCCGGCGACGACCCGCACGACCGTCACCGTTGCCATGCCCAGCAGCATGAACACGGTGGTGGCAACCATGGAGCGCGGCGACAGCCTTGCCAGCCCGCTGACCCCGTGCCCGCTGGTGCAGCCAGCACCCAGACGGGTTCCATAGCCAACCAGCAGGCCGGCCAGGATCAGTACCGGCGCGCCGGTGCCGGTCAACGACGCAAGCGCAATTGGCTTGATCGCCAATGCCACACCTGCGCTGGTCAGAAGCCCGGCCAGGAACAGGGCGGACAGCGAACGCGCGCCGCCAGCCTGCAGGCCGAGCGCGTCGGCGAGCAGACCGGAGATGCCAGCGATACGGCCGACGAGCAGCAGATAGGCGCCCGAGGCGGTACCGATCATCAGACCGCCGATCAGGGGCAAGTACCATGCAAGCGGGGGCAGAGTCATAGCAGGTCCAACGGCAGCTTCAGGTAACGCACACCGTTGTCGTCCGGCGCGGGCATATGGCCGGCACGCATGTTGACCTGTACCGACGGAAGCAGCAGTCGCGGCATGGGAAGGGTGGCGTCGCGCTTCTCCCGCATCTCGACGAACATGTCCTCGGAGACCCCCTCGTGCACATGCACGTTCGCACTGCGTTGGGCGCCGATCGTCGTCTCCCAAGCAAACCGGTCCCGGCCGGCGGCCTTGTAGTCGTGGCACACGAAAACCCGGGTGGCGTCCGGCAGACCCAGCAACCGTTGGATGGAGCGATAGAGCTGACGGGCTGAGCCACCCGGAAAGTCGCAGCGGGCAGTGCCGTAGTCCGGCATGAACAAGGTGTCGCCCGGAAACACTGCATCGCCGATGACGTAGGCCATGCACGCTGGCGTGTGCCCAGGAACATGCAGCGCCACCGCTTGCAGATGTCCTATGGCGAATGCTGCACCGTCGGCAAAAAGATGGTCGAACTGGCTGCCATCACGGCTGAAATCCGCACCAGCGTTGAAAATGTTGCCGAAGGTGTCCTGCACGCGGGTGATGTGTGCGCCGATGGCAAGCTGTCCGCCCACCTGCTGCTGCAGCCACGGCGCAGCCGACAGATGGTCGGCGTGTGCATGTGTTTCGAGCAGCCACTGCACCTGCAGGCCCTCGTCACGCACGTATTGCACCAGTGCCGCAGCGGAGCCGGTTGCCGTTCGGCCGGAAGCCATGTCGAAGTCGAGAACGGTGTCGATGATGGCGCAGGCCGACGAGCGAGGATCTCGGACCACATGGCTGGCGGTAAAGGTCGCAGGGTCGAAGAACGTCTTCACCTGTGGCGCGGGCGCGCTGCCGGAGTGGGTGTCGCCGACGACGGTGCGAGCCGTGTTCAATGAGGCATCTGATGCGAAAGACGTGCTCACGTTTATGGCGCCCAGTAAAAGTGAAAGAAGAATTTCATACTTTCATATACAGTGCAACTATTGGGGTGGCGCGTATTTGCTCGTTCAGTCGCCGCAGGGCTTAGCTATTACCCTAGTACCCCCTGATCTGCATTGCTCCGCGACTCGTGACCGAAACCACTCTCACCGTCAGTGATCTTGCCGCCATGAAGGAGCGCGTGCCGGAAGTCGCCGAGCTGCTACGCTTCATGGCCACCCCGTCACGCCTGCTGCTGCTTTGCCAGTTGTCGCAGGGCGAATCCACCGTCAGCGGCCTGGAAGCGACGACGGGCATCCGGCAACCGGCCCTGTCCCAGCAACTGGCCGACCTGCGGCAGCGGAACTTAGTCCTTACTCGACGCGAGTCCAGATCCATCATCTACCGCATGGCCGATCCAAAGGTGGCTGCCTTGTTGAGCGCCATGCACGCAATCTTCTGTGCGGACACTGGACAGTAGGATCATCGCTCTAGAAGATCGCAGTCCAAAATTTTGACCGCAATACGTAGGTTCCGGCGCCTGCAGTGGTTGGTGTACCAGCAACTCGTCGAAATGATGGCTAGTGCCGGAGATGCAATTGCCAGATTCTGGGTATCGCGCGGCAAATGTAGGTGCGTAGTATCGGCAGCGCTTTCTATAGATCGCCGTAATAGAAAAATTTTTTCCAAATTCCAGAAATTTAACTTGCTTGCTGAGTACGCCGGCTGCAGTTCGAGGATTGTAGGTATAATCTACTTGCTTAGAATATGGGAAATATATTCCCGAATTAGCGGAGATAATAAAAAAATCATTCCGGCGGCCGCTATGCACGCCAGCCAACGAAGATGGATTAGGCGCCTGCGTCGAGAGTAGTAGTGGTAGAGGTCTGGTAAATCACGCCAAGCCTGGTGATTTTTGCCGAAATTAATTTTCACCAGTGATTTAGTGTTGTTTTTAGAAGACATGATGCGCTCCAGGAAATGCGATGGCGATAACGCAGTAGTCAGGTGGATTTCGAGTGTCCCAAGTGGACATGTGTGAATGGAGATTTCTGCGGAGCGTGCACGGATGATCTTACGGGGTGGAATATTTTTATGTTTTAAGAGTTTTTTGGTTCCGTTTTAGTGATGCGTTTCTGTTCAGGATTGGCTTGGGACCAATGGCATAAGCGCAATGTTATTTCTCCACGCCAGGCGCGTGTGTCGCAGTTCGGCTCTTCTGTGCGCGCGAGTCGGTCCGCTGCCGCCCCTTCTAGCCTAAAATCGGCTTTTTATCCCGGTGCTACCTAAGCCTAAAAAAGACCATTGGCTTGTTTCTAGTATTGATTTTTTACCATAAACTGACATCGTTAATAATAAGTTTTTAGCCAAGCTCTAAGTCTTGCTGTACAAGCTAACCGGTATCAGTCATAGCTGGCGAAATATGAGGTGGGTTGCTCGCATAGATTGGTAGACGTCGTTTGGGATTTACATCTTGGTCAGCAGAATACCTACTGCTGCATCGCTGAACGGCTGCGGATGGCCGAATGTCGCGCCACTCAAAATGGAGGGCGCGACAACGCGGTGCTTCGAGTCTGCGCCGGTCTCGATTAATCGACGCGATTGCTTCTTAGATCTTGCTCAATTTGATGATTACGCCGTTGTGCCCAGGTGTCGCGTACGAAGGCATAGTCATCTGTTGCATCCTGACGCATTTTGTCCATTGGGAGCAGCTGCGCACGCACATCCACTAGCTGCATGATCTGCAATTTGTCGGCGACGCTTGAATTTTCGATTTGGTTGATGACAGAGAGTTGCTGGTCACCGAAGCCGCCGAAGGCATCACGCACCGTGCGCGGCCCCATGATTGGCATCACAAGATAGCGTGAGTTCCGCCACCCCCAAGTAGCTAAGGTCTGGCCGAGATCCTCGCCATCAGGCTTAGGCATGCCGATGCGTCTTGCTGGATCAAACACGCCGCCGATACCTGCAGTTGAGTTGACGACGAATCGCCCAAGCGATTGGCCGGCCTCGCTTGGGCGGCCCTGCAGCAGTTGGTTCAAAGCGGTGGTAGGGAGGCGGAGATTTCCAAAGATCCGCGACACGCCCGCCTGCACCGGATCCGGCGCGATCTTGTCATAGCCGATCGCCACGGGCCGGATGACGAATCTATCAACCACGTTGTTGAAGCCATGCATCTTGCGGTTAAAGCCTTCCCATGGATCGCGCACTGGCTGGCTGTACAGCGTCTCAGCGTCCTGCTCGGCTTGCGTGATTATTTCGGGACCATTGCCGACAGTTGGTGGCGGCGTCGGCTGGGCAGCGGCTTCCGTAGCGCCCAATGCAGCGCTTCCCTGTACCTCGTCGTGGCGCTCATGTAGGGTCTGATCTTGGGGGGCGATCGGCATCGCCGCGTTGTCTGGAACACTTGCAATTGTCTGCTTGCCCGAATTTCCCGCATGGGCGCTTGTGCAGACCGCAATCGCTGCTAGTAGCAGGGGCTGAAAGCTCTTCATTACAATCTCCTTGGAGAAATTATTTGTTAGAAGCGGTACGCGTAACCGAGGGCGATCGTCGTACTGGTGGTCTTGTCCACTAGCGGGCTGTCCTCGATGGTGCTGCCTACGCGTGTGGCGCCAAGATCGATGAACATGGCGTGGTGGCGTGATGGCAGGTAATCCATGCGTAGGCCGAACTGAATATTGGTTGTTGCTGTGCCTTCGTAAAATGGCCGCCCAGCCAGCGCTTCGGATTGCCGCACGCCGTAGTAGTAGTCAACGAATTTGTCATCAACCCATTCGGCAGCAAGGCGCGGCGTGAAGCCGAACTTCCCAGCCGAAAAGCGTCGATCTATTTGAACTTTTGCCCTTGCGCCCTTGCTATTGCCCATTGTGTCGGCGAGGACTTCAGCACTGAGATTGGCAAGCTCGGTTTTCCAGATGAGTGCTCCGCCGGCCCATAAACTACGGCTGCGGTCATCCATTCCGGTCATGAAGGGTGAATCATCAGCGTTATAACCGTCACCGGACAAGCGGACGCGGGCACGCAGTGAAAGGTTCTCGGTAGAGAAAAACTTGAAATCTAAGACCGGGACTGTTGCACTGATCCACTTGCTCTCATAAGAGATAATCGGAAGCGGAAATATCTCGCGATCAAAGTCACGGTAGGGCTGGTCTAGAACGACAGCTCCTATGCCCGCTGACCATCGAGCACCTTCTTCGTTGCGCTGGGTATCTTGTGCGAAAGCCGACGGCACCCAGGCAGTGGCGAGCGCCGTGGCGGCGATGAAACTCCGCGTCCACAATGCATGTTGGCGATGCGAAAACTGATGATGAGACATGGTCTGCTCCTTTCTGTGGCGGTTGGGGGGGTATCGCGGTGAAGCGGGGCCGCTTGGCTCCGAAGAACGTGTGCGAGGTGTTCGCCTGTTGGGTATGTCATCAAAGCGTGCCGCAGACTCATGGACGCCCCCCAGAGATCGAGCCTTCCGACGGCGGTAAGCCGTTAGTCGCGGATGGCTTGAAGCGATGGGCGAGCCAGCTCTCAAGGTCGTGGATGTAGCTAAAAACTGCGGGCACTATCACCAAGCTCAGCAAGGTGGAGGTGATCAGGCCGCCGATCACCGCGATTGCCATGGGCTGGCGGAAGCTTGCGTCCGAACCTAAGCCGAGGGCGATCGGCAACATGCCGGCGATCATCGCGACGGTTGTCATGACAATGGGGCGGGCGCGTTTATGGCAGGCGTCGAGTAGCGCATCGATCACCGGAAGGCCATGCTCATTGCGCGCGAGTACCGCGTACTCGACCAGTAAGATCGAGTTCTTGGTGACGATGCCCATCAGCATTACCAGGCCGATCATCGAAGGCACGTCGAGCTCGCTGCCCGCCAGCAGCAGCGCAACGAAGGCACCGCCCAGTGACAGCGGGATCGCCGACAGTATCGTGACGGGCTGGAAGAAGTCTTTGAACAGCAGGATCAACACGCAGTACATGCACAGGGTGCCGATCACGATCGCCCATACCAGGCCGGATGACAGTTCCGCAGCCACTTCGGCATCGCCCGTCTGCATCAGCGAGACGCTTGAGGCCCTGTTACGCACGGAGGGCAATGCATTAGTGATGGCGATGGTCTCACCCAGAGAATGGTTGCCCAGTTCAGCGGTGACGGTGACGTAGCGCTTGCGGTCGTAGCGGTCTATCTGTGCCGGCCCACTTTCCATGGCGAGGGTAGCCACGCTGGAGAGTGGGACCAGACCATCAGGCGAGGCCACGCGCAAGGCAGACAGTGCGGCGATGTCCTGGCGCACGGCGTCGGGGACGCGCACCCGGATGCCTATTTGGCGGTTGTCCAGGTTGAGCTTGGACAATTGGGAGTCGAAGTCGCCGCTGGTGGCCGTACGCATCAGCTCGCCGATGGCGGCACTGCTCACGCCGTGTTCGGCTGCCCGGTTGAGATCCGGCCTTACCACGATCTCGGGGCGCTCCAGGCTGGCCGTGCTGCGCACGCCGGACAGGCCGGCCGCCCGGAGTTCCCGGGTGAAAGCATCCACCGTGGTCCTGAGCGCGCCGGCGTTATCGCTGGCGAGGATCATCTGCAGTTGCTCGCCAGAGCCGCCGCCGACGGTGAAGCGCGCACCGGGGGCCTTCTCCAGTGCATCACGCACGGCCTGTTCGATCTCGGACTGAACGGCGCGCTCCCGGCGAGCGGTCAGCACCAGCGTGAGCTCACCCTTGCGCACGTCGCTCACCTGCGCATCGCTGCCGCTCTCGGCGGCCCCTACGGTGGTGAAGACGCTCCGCACGCCGGGCAACTGGCGAACCACAGCGCGTACCCGCTCGGCAATGGCCACGGTGTCATTGAGCGCACTACCCGGTGCCAGCTCAACGGTCACCGTGGTGAAGCCCCGGTCCGACGGAGGTACCAGCCCCGTGGGGATAAAGGGCAGCAGTGCTATCGAGCCGATGAAGAAGGCCGCGGCCGCGGCCATGGTCTTGCCGCGGTGGTGCAGGCTCCAATCCACCACCCGCAGGTAACGGCGCATCAGCGGGCCGTCCTGCTTGTTGGCCGCGTGCATGCCGGGCTTGAGCAGCTTGGCGGCCATGATGGGGGTGATCAGGCGCGCAACCATCAGCGAGGCGAGCACGGCGATGACCGCAGTCCAACCGAACTGCTTGAAGAATAGGCCCGGCACGCCACCCATGAGCGTGGTGGGCACGAACACCACCACCAGGGTCGCCGTGGTGGCGATCACCGCCAGCGCGATCTCGTTAACCGCGTCGGCCGTGGCCTGCATGGTCGGCTTGCGCATGCGCCGGTGGCGCTCGACGTTCTCGACTTCGACGATCGCGTCGTCCACCAGAATGCCGACGACCACCGCCAGCGCCAGCAGCGTGAGGGTGTTGAGCGAGTAGCCCAGCCACCACATCGCAGCGAACGCCGGCAGGATCGACAGCGGCAGCGCCGAGGCAGCAACCAGCGTGGCGCGCCAGTCGCGCAGGAACAGCCAGACCACCAGCACGGCCAGGAGCGCACCCTCGTAGAGCATCGCCATCGAACCCTTGAACTGTTCGAGGGTGTAGGCCACGCTGCCCGAGATCGGGGTGATTCGCAGCGACGTGTGCTGGGCCTGAAGCTGCTGCAGTGCTTCGGCCACCCCTTCGGCGATGCGGGTTTCGTCGAAGCCCTTGGTGCGCTGGATGCTAAAGCCGATGACGGGCTTGCCGTCCAGAAGCGCCGCCTGGCTGCGTTCGACGGCGGTGTCGTGCACCGAGGCCACCTGATCCAGGCGGACTTTGCCGCCGGTGGCGAGAATGACCGGCATGGCGCGCAGTTCGTCGGCCTGCCGCACCGTGGCCACGGTGCGCAGCGACTGCTCTTCGCCGCCCAGTTGGCCGCGTCCGCCCGAGGAGTCCTGCTGGGTGCGGCGCAACGCGCGCGAGACGTCGGCTGCGGTGACGCCAAGCGCATTCATCTGCACCGGGTCGACGTCGACGCGGATCTCGCGCTGCACGCCGCCCAGCCGCTTGACTCCGCCTACGCCCGGCACGTTGAACAAGGTCTTGCTCAGCGTGTCGTCCACGAACCAGGACAGCGCGACTTCGTCCATGGTCTTGGAACCGACCGAATAGGTCAGGATGGGGCTGCTGCTGACCGTCTGGGCACTGACGGCCGGCTGTAGCAGATCCGTCGGCAGGTCCGAGCGCACCCGGTCGACGGCATCCTTGGTCTCGATCAGCGCGTCGGACAGCGGCTTCTCCAGCTCGAATTCGGCCTGGAGATGGACTTGGCCCTCGGTGATCGTGGTCCGCGTGTGGCGCAGTCCGCTGAGCGTGGCGATGGAGTCCTCCACCTTGCGCGCAACTTCCGTTTCAAGCTGGGCGGGTGCCGCACCCGGCTGGGAGAGCGTCACGTTGACCGAGGGCAGATCCATATCGGGTAGCGCCTGGATCGGCAACTGGTGGAAGCCGTACAGGCCCGCCAGCGTCAGCAGCATGAACAACAGGACCGCTGGGATGGGGTTGCGCAGGGACCATGTCGCGAAGTTCATCGCTGAGCTCCCGATGCGGCCGAGCCCGCGGTATCGGCCGCGTCGGATTCGACCCGCACGGTGTCGCCGTCGGCCAGCAGCCCGGCGCCCTGGGCAACGATGCGTTCGTCAGCCGCGAGCGGATCCAGGATCTCGACCTCGGCCCCCTGGCGGCGGCCGATGGTGACCGGCCGCGCCTCGACCTTGGATTCGTCGCCCGTTCCGGCCAGGCGGAAGACGATGCTGCGGCCGTCACGCACCACCACGCTCGTTGCCGGTAGCACCTGCGCCGCGCTGGGCGCGTAAGCTCCCCCGCACCGCAGACACCGCATAAGTAGATCTTTCTGGCATCGTTTCACAGTCAGGAGGTTCCATGCGCACATCGAAATTCACCGAGACGCAGATCATCGCGACGCTCAAGCAAGCCGACGCCGGCGTACCGGTCAAAGACATCTGCCGCCAAGTCGGCATCAGCACGGCGACCTACTACCAGTGGAAGAGCAAGTACGGTGGCTTGGAGGCCTCCGAGCTTCGACGCGTCAAGGAGCTCGAGTCCGAGAACGCCAAGCTCAAGCGGATGTATGCCGAGCTGGCGCTCGACAACGCGGCGATGAAGGACCTGATCGCAAAAAAACTCTAGGGTCGGCGCGCAAGCGCGAGGCGGTGCGGTTCCTTGTCGAGGTCCACGCGCGGCCGTTGCGCCGGTCCTGTGCATGCGTCGGGTTGTCGCGCGCGGCGTGGTACGCGCCGCCTGTGGACTGGACGGTGCGCGATGCCGAGCTGATCGCCGAGATCGCGCGGTTCGTTGACGCGCACCCCAGTCGCGGCTTCTGGAAGTGCAGCGACCACCTCCGCAAGCGGCATCCGGCCTGGAATCCAAAACGGATCTATCGCGTGTACAAGGCGATGAATCTCAACCTGCGCCGCGCGGCCAAGCAGCGCCTGCCCAAACGTGAGCGGGTGCCGCTCTACGTGCCGAGGCTGCCAAACACCGTCTGGTCAGTCGATTTCATGAGTGACGCGCTGACCTGCGGCCGCAGATTTCGCACCTTCAACGTTGTCGATGATTTCAATCGTGAGGCGCTGCACATCGAGGTGGATACCTCGATCAACTCGCAACGTCTGGTGCGTGTGTTCGAGCAGATCAAACGCGATCATGGCTTGCCGCAGGTGGTGCGCTCGGACAACGGCCCTGAATTCCTGGGCGAGACGTTCGCCCACTGGCTTAAGGCCAATGGCGTCGCACTGCAGTACATCCAGCCAGGAAAGCCGAACCAGAACGCCTTCATCGAACGCTTCAATCGCACCTTCCGCGAGGAAGTGCTTGACCGACATCTCTTCGCCCGTCTCGACGACGTTCGCGAAGCCACCCACTGGTGGACGATCGATTACAACGAAGAGCGATCCCACGACTCGCTCGGCGGAATGACCCCCGTCGAGTACCGCAACCAACACGCCGAAAGTTCTACTTTTGAAGTGCCTGCTTGACGGGGGAGCTTACGGGCGCGAGCGTGATACGACCGTCCACGTACATACCGCCGCGCGCCAGGCTGCCCGGCTCGATGTCCGCATAGACCAGGCCCAGCCGCGAGCGCGTGTCCAGCAGCGGCGCAATCTGACGTACGCGCGCCTTGGCGGACCGGCTCTGTGGCAGTTGCAGCGTGACATCCTGGCCGACGGCGATGCTGGCGATCTGCGTGGAGGTGAACTCGCCCCGCCATTCGAGCCTTCTCTGGCGTACCAGGCGGAACAGCTCCTGGCCGTTGTTGGCGACCGCACCCAGCGTGGCGATACGGTCGCTGATCACGCCATCGTCCGGCGCAACCACGTCTGCTTGGCGCAACTGCACGCGCTTGCCCTCCAGCTGGGCCCGCGCGGTGACGACCTGGGCCATGGCAGTATTGGCCTCGGTGACGTAGCGCTGCACCTCCTGATCGCTGATGCCACCGCTGCCTTTGAGTTGCAGCGCACGGGTGCGGTTGGCATCGGCCTGCGTCGCCACGCCTTGTGCCTGGGCCAACGCGGCCTGCAGTTGCGCCTCCTCGGCGCGGAGCGTGGCCGTGTCGAATCGTGCCAGGAGTTGGCCGCGACGCACCACGTCACCGACCGCGACCTCGAGCCGGTCAATCCTCAGGCCGGACGTCTGCGCGCCGATGATGGCTTCCTGCCAGGGGGCGATCACGCCGCTGGCCTCGATTGCGCTGATCCACTGCACCCTGCGGGGAAGTGTGGCCATCACCGACAGCGAAGCCTGGCTGTGAGCCGGGGCCGGCGGGGCGGGGCGCGACATGACACCCCAGGCGGTGGCACCGAGCAGCACCAGGGCGGCACCGGCAACGGCGGCCCATATAAGCCGGCGGCGGCGTGATGCCGCCGCGGCTATGATGGGCTTAGGAGATGGCATGGACGTCGTCATGACAGCGCGCCGCTCGGCGTGGCCGCCGTGGCGTGGCCCGAGGCGCGGACCAGCGCGATCCAGGCGCGATTGCTGTCGTACGCAGCAGCGATGGCGCTGTCCTGGGCGTCGGCGAGCTGGCGGCGCGCATCTTCAACCTCGAACAGGCTCACGGCACCGGCGTTCCAGCGCGCCTGCGTCGCGTCAAGCACGCGCTCTGCGGCGGTGACGGCATCCAGCGTGCTGCGTCGGCGCGCGGCGGCTGATTCGATCGCGGCCATGGCGTTCTCGACATCCTGTGCGGCGGCGCGCACCACCAGACGCAGATTGGCCTCGGCCGCACGATGGCGGGCTTGGGCAGCAGAGACATTGGCCGCGCCGCGGCCTCCATCGAAGACTGGTGCAGCAAGCGTCGGGCCGAGCGACCAGACGGTCTCTCTCACGGACTGCCCTGCGGCCCGCAACCATTGCCCACTGAGCGCAGCCGACAGATCGAGCCGGGGAAGGCGCTCGGCGCGCGCGACCGCGATCTCCGACCATGCCGCAGCCGCTTCGCGTTCGGCAGCGACAACGGCCGGGTGGGCCGCGAGTATGGTGGCCGGCATGGCCAGTTGGACGACAGGAGTCGGCGGGATGGCGGTCACCAGTTGTGCCACGCCGGCCGCCTGAGTGTCCACGGTAACCACCCCTTGCACTGTGGCGCGTGGCTGACCGGTGATGGCGACCAGTGCATTGATGTGACGTGCGCAGGTTTCCTGGCGCGTGGCCACCGTCGTGCGCGCGCTGGCCAGACCGCTTTGCGCCCGAGCCTCTTCAATGGGCGCGACGAAGCCGGTATCCAGCCGCTGTCGGGTCAGTGCCAGGGTCTTTTCGCGCGAGTCGATTTCCTCGTGCAGCACGGCAATGGACAACTCGCAGGCGCGCAAGTCCAGCACCAGGTCGCCGATCTGTGAGGTCAGGGCCAGCCGGGCCGCCTTAGCATCGGCATCGCGTGCCTGGATCCTCAGTCTGCCGGCCTCCACTGAGTTGCGCACCCGGCCGAAAAGGTCGATTTCCCAGGACAGCCCGGGTCCGACCCCGCTCTGCGTGCTGAGGATTGTGCCGCCTGATGCACTGTTGATGTTTAGGCTGCGGCCCCGGGTGGTGTTGCCGTTGACATCCACCGAAGGTATCCGTTGCGCCGAGGTTGTCCCGAGCAGGGCACGGGCCTCGTCGACCCTGGCAATGGCTTGCGCAACGCTAGGACTGTCGTTGAGAGCAGCTTCTGCCAAGAAATCAACCGCCGGATCCTTAAGTTGGCGCCACCATGCTTCATCGCTGGGCATGGCTATTGCCGTCTCCGGGGCGGGCATTGTCCAAGCCTCGGGCGCCTCCAAACGCGTCGACTGATAGGATCCCTGGGTCGTACACCCGGTCAGTAGAGCCAGCAGCATCACCGTGGCCCGTGACCAACCGCGGAGCAGAGCGTGGCCGTCGGAGAGCCCCGTCCGACAACGCAGGTCCTGCGACGCGGTGAAACTTGGTTTCTGGAGATGCGAGCGGGGCGAGAAGACAAACTCCCGTCGCGGGAGGCGCGTGAGGCAACTCAGGTGCGTCCGCCTGCCTGGGCTTAGTCTGCAATCCAGCATGAACCTTCCGATTTCTTGGTGCGTCAAGGCGGTGTGCCGTAAGACGTATGGTGCCCAAGCGGAATTAGGAGGTTTTTATAGTTATTAAGAATTTTTTAAAAATCAGGTCATTTAACGCACGGGGGCAAGCTAAAGTCGCATCCTTGATTCGAGGCAGGATTTCCATTGGGCCATGGTGGACAACGTTCCACCAATCGCGGCTGGGGCTGCTGGATCAGCTGAGCCCGGAACCTAGACGATGCTCGGGAAAATGACACGCACCGTGAGCCCCCGGTCTTCCAGGCCGGTGCCGGTGCGGATTACAGCGTTGTGAGACTCTGCAATACCTGCCACGAGTGATAGGCCGATACCGCTACCCCGCACAGGTGTACCCGCGACCCGGTAGAAGCGTTCGAAGATGGCCTCGTGTTGCTCGGGTGGAACGCCCGGGCCGTCATCTGCAACTTCCAGATAGACCATCGAGTGCTCCGGGTCGCGACCATCCGGCGCTTGGTTGCCGCAGCGCACGAGCACATTGCCGCCTTCGCTGGTGTAGCGCATGGCGTTGTGCATCAGATTACGTAGCAATATCCCGATTTCATCGATGTCGCAGGAAATTCTGCAGGGTTCAACAGCGAGGAACAGCGAGCGCCGATTCTGGCTCGCATAGATCTCGAACTCTCGAGCAACGTGGTGTACTAGCTTATCCAGATCCGCCGGAAGGTGTTTGGGAGCGTTGGCACCCGCGTTGATGCTTGCAAGATCGAGCAGCTGCTCGCTCAGTCGAGTGCTACGGCTGGCAACTATCAGCAGTTTTCTTAGTGCTGCATCCTTGTGTTGAGGGTCGGTGGCTCGCAGCGCAATCTCTGCCTGGGCCTGCAAGGCTGACAGCGGCGTGCGAAGCTCATGAGCCGCATCTCCAATGAAGCGCCGTTCCCCTTCGATAGCCTCGTCGAGTTGCTCGAGCACATGATTAAAAGAATCGACCAATGGATGCAGTTCCCTTGGCAATCGATCTAGCGGTAAGGCGGTGAAATCGAAGCGACGACGATGACGCATCGCAGCGCCTAGCGCTCGTACGGGTCTGAGCGCTGACTGGCTCACGAACCACATGACGACACCCGCTATTACAAGCAGGACCGTTGCGAGGGCTAATGCGTGAGCTGCTTCATGGCGCATGTCCGCATCTACGATGCTCTGTAGATTCCCCACCTGTACAGTCACGCGTCCGGTGCTATCGGATGCGGAATACACGCGCCATTCGTGGTTCTCGACGCGGGTAGAGGCCGCACCATCAGAGAAGTCGGGTTTAAGCGGCAACTCTGGGGAACCGGGCGTGTTGGCGACCATTCGATTACGATCAATCCAAATTTGAAACACCAACTGTTCGTGTTCGGTACCGGCAATTTCTTTCAATTTGAGGCCTGGCCTACCTCTTCCGTTGAAATTACTGTCTGCGGGAATTGTCACCAAAAGTTGGGTGGCAATTGCACGGAGCTTCTCATCCCACGTGCTGGTACGGTTAAGTGAGAGCTGCGTGAGCACGACTCCGAGCACTATCGTCCAGCACAGCGCGATAACCGCGACAATCACGAGAATAAGCTGTGCGTTGAAAGAGCGCGACTTCAAGCGCTCGGCTGCCCGATGACGTAGCCAAGGCCGTGGACGGTGCGGATCAGACTCTCTCCAAGCTTACGTCTTAGCTGATGAATGAAAACGGCGATGGTATTGCTCTCGACATTGCTCGATGTTCCATAGACGACATCGTGAAGTTGATCGCGGGTGAGAACATGTCCAGGTCGCTCGACCAGAGCAAGCAAGGTGCGGTACTCGTGAGCGCTTAGAACCACTTCGGCGTTAGCCTTGGTGACGACGCGTTTGCTGCGATCAATGCAGATGTCGCCGTGAGTGAATATAGGGACGACACGCCCTTGACTACGACGAATGACCGAGCGCACGCGCGCCCAAAGTTCATCAAACTGGAACGGTTTGACCAAGTAGTCGTCGGCGCCGGCGTCTAGACCAACGATCCGCTCGCTTAGCTGACCGCGTGCGGTGAGGATAAGTACAGGCGTGGTGTCATAACGCCCCCGCATAGCACGCAGTACAGATAGACCAGAGTCGCCTGGCAGGCCGATGTCCAAGAGAACAGCTGCATAGTTGTGATCCACCAATGCACTGCGTGCTGACTGTGCGTTGACGACATGATCAATGTTCCATCCGCTCTGGCGCGCAGCATCGCAAATAGACTCTCCCAGCATTTCATCATCTTCAATCAGGAGGAGGTTCATGCAATACGCATTCATTTTGGTGGCGACCTTCTTTGCAAGCATGCAGGGAATTTATTAATAATTTTTTAATGCATTTTAAATTTTACGTTTGTGCGTACCGATTCATTAACGCATGTCCAAATTTAGGTTTTCTTGTTTCGCGAAGCGAGGTCGGATTTGTTCGCTGCGACTCGATGAGACACATGCTTACCGCACAGAAAAACAGACGTTACGTTACACGAGGATGCGGTCCACCCAGTTAAGGAAATCGCGCTGCATGGAAGCAGGGATGCCATGGTCCCCTGCATACAGGCAGATCTCATGTGCCACTCCGACCTCGTTGAGCAGAACGTCGGCCTTGTAAGCCCAGTCCACGCCCAGTTTGGTATCGTCGCGGCCATGCCCGATGAATGCCTGGACGGCCGACAGCGCGTTGCGATCAACGATTCGGGGCCTGATTTCGGGGAGAATACGGCCAGACAGGACGCCGAAGCCCCGAAGCAACCCCGGCTCAGTTAGGCCAACGCTGGCGCTCATGATGCCGCCTTGGCTGAAGCCGGCTACCACCGTCTGCGCCGGTGCCATTGCATATATCTCTTGCACCTGCGCGATAAAGGTCGCCAGCAGTTGGCGGCTCGCTTCGGCTGCCTCCAGATCCGGGCGCGGTCCCTGCGGCCCGAACGATACTTGGAACCAGCCGTATTGGTTCGTACCCAAGGTCAGGGGGCCACGGGCCAGGATGACGAGCGTATCAGTGGCCAGCGGCGCGCCAAGCGGCGCCAGGTTGGTTTCGTTGCCGCCCACGCCATGGGCCAGGATCAGCAGGCGCTTGGCAGGCGCGTTTTTTACGACGCTGGCTCGGAACGGCAGCGCCAAATCAGTACGCAGATCGGACCAGGTGATGTTGCTCATGCGGCATCCTCCATTGCGTCGGTGTGAAGCCCGAATCCGAAGGAATCCATCGACAGGACGCCATAGGTCATTCCGCCCCGGATCAGGCTGCGGGATTCATTGGGGACGCTTGCACCGACCGCCACCAACAGCGGCAGGTAGTGCTCCTGGGTGGGATGGGCACGCGCTGCGTGTGGTGCCTGTGCGCGGTAATGCACCAGTGCCGCCTCGTCGCCTCGATCGATGGCCGTTGCGATCCAGTCCGCAAATTCCTGGGCGTATTCGGGATCCCGCACGTCGCTGCGAAACTCGTAAAGGTTATGGGTGAGACTGCCGGAGCCAACGATCATTACACCCCTGTCGCGTAAAGGTGCCAGGGCTTGGCCCAACCGTAATGCGCCCTCGACGTCCATGTGGCGGGGCAATGAGATTTGCAGAACGGGCACATCCGCCTTAGGCTTCAAGTAGCGCAGCGGTACCCAGGCGCCGTGGTCCAGGCCGCGCTGCGAGTCGATCGTTGCCGGCAGGCCTGCCTGGATGAGTAGGTCGATAATGTCCGCGGCAAGATCCGGCGCGCCGGGCGGCTCGTACTTGAGCGCATAGAGGGGCGCCGGGAATCCGCCGAAGTCGTGGATGGTCGCCGGCCTGGCACCTCCTGCGACACGGATGCCGAAGGTCTGCCAATGTGGGGACACCACCACGATCGCGGACAGATCGCGCAGCGATGTGCCGAGCTGCTGGAGATTGGGGCCGAGCACGCCCGGTTCGATGGCGAACATCGGTGAGCCGTGGGAGATGAAGAGCGAGGGAGCTCGTGTCATGAAGATGCTCCAAAATTGGCGGGCGCCTGCGGCGCCCACACGTTGCATGAGGGGGTATTCCGGATCGAGCGTTTTACGACGTCTGACCGTTGCGGCGGCTTCTCATGCCGTCGATGCTGAACTCGCCTGCGCCATTGGCGGCCAGCAGCAGGAAGCCGCCGGCCATCGCGATGTTCTTCCAGAAGCTGATGGCCTGCATCGCATCGCCGAAGTCGGCATGGAAGACCGCTGCGGTCGCCACCGAGAAGACCGCCAGGGCGATGGCGACCCAGCGCGTGAACAGGCCTGCGGCGATGGCGAGGCCGCCACCAAGCTCCAGCAGGATGACCAGCGGCAGCAGCGTGCCCGGCACGCCCATGGCTTCCATGTACTGCTGGGTACTAGCGTAGCCGGTGATCTTTCCCCAGCCGGATATTACGAAGAGCAGCGAGAGGCCGATGCGGCCCAATAGCGAAAGGGAGGCGTTCATTTCAGTGTCCTTGAGATATGGAGTGCTGGCGAAGTTCAGAGCAGTTCATGCCTTCGCCAAAAGCGGTGGTGAAGGTCCGCGCCGGGGCGGCGCGGACGCATTGCCTTACTTGACCATGCCGAATGGATCGGGCACAGGACGCTTCGCCGGATCGGCGTTGTTCCAGAACTGCTGGACAATCCAGCCGTACTCCGGCAGTCCGTTGATGAACGGCGGCAGCATGTCGTTGCCCGAGGGCAGCTTCCAGTCGGCTTGCAGTTCGGCGCCCAGGGCGTAGACGGTATTGAGCTGCGCGCCTGCGGCCGTCATCCGCTGCATCGCGGCCTCGGCTTCATACTTGCTCCAGGCCCCGGAGGCATCGACCACCGGATGCACCACATAGCCGTCGTTGACCATCGACAGGGTCGGCAAGGTCACGCAGGTTCCGAGCGTCACTCCCGAGATGATGATGTGGCGGCGCCCGGTCCGGGCAACCAGGTCCTCCAGCGCAGCACGGAAGGTCGGGTCCTCGTAGGCGTTGATGATTCCTGTGCGGCGATAGATCGGCTGGTCGTGGAAGAGCTCCTTCAGCTCCGGCAGCAGATCGCCGTTCTGCCACTGGGCATTGGACGAAGACAGCAGCGTTGGGATCTTCAACGCCCTGGCCATCTGCGCCAGCGCCAGCACATTGGCCTTGTAGCCGGACGCTTGCGCAAAGTCGCGGACGCTGGCCATGAGGCCGATCTGGTGATCGATGAACAGCATGATGCTGTTGTCCGGCGCGGGCTTTTCGTAGACGGCGCGTCCGGCCTTGAGGGCATCGGCCGCACTTGTCCTGAGCGGCAGCACTTGGTCGCTGATGGGGCTCACGATGTCGGCGGGACGCTGCTGAACGGTGGTCTGTGTCGGTTCGTTCATGGTCTTCTCCAGAGTGAAGGTCGTTCCGAATCAGTTGCGATGGATCCAGGTGGGCGCGATCTGCGTGCCCCGACCAGCGCCATAGGCGAAGTAGATATTCAGCCCGGCCAGCGGTTCCAGGTACCGCGCGTTCTTCAGCCCGCCAGCGTCGACCGGCTGGAAGCCGATGCTTTCGGCGAGTGCCCGCACGGTCTGCTTTGCGCGCTCATCGTCACCGGCATAGAAAACCGGCACGGTCTGCCCCGCTGCGAAGACCGGGCCTTCGGCCAGTACCTGGGCAAGCACGGTATTGAACGCCTTGACCACGTGGGCATCCGGCAGCGCCTTGGCAATTTCTTCGGCAGCCGAGCTGTCGTAGCCCAGGGTCAGGCCCATGTAGTCGGCCGTCAACGGGTTGGTAATGTCGATCACGACGCGGCCTTCCAGCGATCCAAGCGCTTGCAGCGCCGGGACGGCATCGGCGTAGCCGGTGGCGACGATGACGACCTGCGAGTCGCCCAGTGCGTCGGCGGGTGCGAACGCGGTTGCGCCGGGGTGGAGGGCGGCCAATGCCTGAGCCTTGCTCAGGTCGCGTGCGGCGATACGGACCTGATGGCCTGCGGCGGTGAGCTGCTTGACGAAGCCTGCGCCCATATTGCCGGCACCGATGAGAGTGATGTTCATAGTGATCGTCCTGTCGAGAGAGAAACAGAGTGCTCGGGATTGCTTGGTCCCCAGCAGCCGACAGCGGTATCGGCTTGAGACGAACTATATTGGCGGCATCGAATGAGATAAATTACTATCCGATAGATAAATTGTTCCGAATAAAGAGACTATGGATCTGCTGCAAGCCATGAAAACCTTCACCGCAGTGGTAGAGGCCGGTAGCTTCGTGCGGGCTATGGAGGTGGTAGGGCTGTCCAAGCCGGCGGTGTCCCGTCACGTCAATGAATTGGAAGGGCATCTAGGCACGCGCCTGCTGCAGCGGACGACGCGCCGCCTGTCGCTGACGGGGGAAGGCCAGGCCTACTACCAACGTTGCAAGGACATCCTGCTTGCTGTCCAGGAAGCCGAGGCCGAGGTGGGGGCCAGTGCGCTGCAGGCGCAGGGTCGGTTGCGGATCGGCGCGCCGCAGACCTTCGGAGCGCTACATCTGGCCGCGCTATGGGGCCGATTCGCCGCACGCAATCCGCAGGTAACGCTGGATATCGTGTTGTCCGACCGCGTGATAGATCTTGTCGAGGAAGGCTATGACCTTGCGGTGCGCATTGCGCGATTGTCCGACTCAAGCCTAGTCAGCAGGCGCCTTGCTCGAACGCGTATGGTGCTGTGTGCTTCGCCGGATTATCTCGCCGAGCGAGGCACGCCGCAGCATCCGCACGAGCTCACCCGGCACGATGTGATTTCCTATACGTACTGGTCGTCCGGCGACATCTGGAGCTTTCAGGGGCCCCAGGGCGAGGAGACAGTGCGCACGCATTCGCGTATCCACGCCAACAACGGCGATACCTGCCTGGCGGCGGCCTTGGCGCATCAGGGGATCATCCTGCAGCCGGACTTCCTGGTGTATGCAGACCTAGACAGTGGTGCGTTGGTCGAGTTGATGCCCGAGTTCCGCGCGGCGGAACTGGGCATTTTTGCCGTCTACCCCACGCGCAAGCAATTGCCGTTGAAGGTGCGACGGCTGGTAGATTTTCTGGTCGACGCATTACGCGCGCCGCCTTGGACGCATTGATCGTGCGGTCCCTCGCCTCCGCAATGGAAGCAGAGTTGAGTGACGCTGTGACTTCATCGAGGACTAGCTGCGGCTGGCCCCCGCCATGATTCCGCGCTGGAGACATGAGAATTCCGCAATGACCGAAGATGCATAGGCCATTTCCGAGCAGAGTCGGGGTACCGAGGCCGATACGGTGATGATCCGGCTGATCCTTGGAGTGAAAGCATGGTCCATGGCCGGCGATTGTGTGCCGACCCGCACTCGGGCTTCCTGTTCATCCACAGAATGCATTGGATCTGCAGGGACTGCTAGCGTTTCAATCGCCGGCGTCAGCGCGTGCGGCGTATCTTCGAGCGGTTTGCGCCATGGTCTCTGGTGGCTGTCTGGAAGCATCGGCCGGGCGGGCCGGCTTGCCGCCGGTCGACCGGTGGACGTTCCGTCGCGATGGAGAGGGGCCCGCCCAGGTGGCCGAACCGCCCGGGCCTCATTGGGCCCGCTTGAGTCGGGCCGGGGCCAGGGACCAGAGGAGCAGTGCGACCAGCGCCAGGGTGGCCCCCACCAAGCCGGTCGAGGCCCAGCCCAGCCCGGCCGAGACCGCCAGCCCTCCGCACCAGGGGCCTAGTGCGTTGGCGACGTTGAAGGCGGCCTGGTTGGCGGCCGATGCCAGTCCCTGCGCGCCGCGCGCGACGTCGAGCAGATGGATCTGCAGGATCGGGACCAGGGTCCCCATCGTGCCCACCCGCACGATTCCGGGGATGACCGAAAGCGGGGACCTGACTGCCAGGGCATAGATCAGCATGGCCGCGATCGCGCCTATCAGGCTCATCGTCACCGCGCGGCTGCCGTGTCTGTCGAACATCCAGCCGCCAAGCTGTGCGCCGATCATCGAGCCGGCACCGAAGGCGGCGATGCCGAACGGGATCCAATGCCCGGAAACCCCGGTGACTTGGAGCATCGTCGGCGCCATATAGCCAAAGACGCAGAACATCCGGCGAATCCCACCGCACCGATGCACAGGGTCAGCCACACCGCGGGCCTGTTGAAGTCGCGCATTTCCGCCAGGGCACCGGCCTGCGGCCGCTCCTGGCCGTCGCGCGGGAGCGCCCAGGCCAGCAGCGCAATCGTGATGAGCGCGCCGCCAGCGACCATGTAGAACGCATAGCGCCAACTCAGCGCCTGGCCGATGGCCACCGCCAGCGGGTTGCCGACGAGCAGCGCCAGGGTGATGCCCAGCATCACGCGTGCCACGGCGGCACCGCGCTGCTGGGGACGGCTGACGGAGGCTGCCACCAGCGCCGCCAGGCCGAAGAAGGCGCCGTGCGGAAGTCCGGAGACGAAGCGGAAGAGCATCATCCAGCGATAGCTGGGCGAGAGGCCGCTGAGCAGATTGGCCGCCGCATAGGCGGCCATGAGCACGATCAGCATCGTCTTGCGACTGACCCGGCCTGCGATCAGCGCAAGCGTCGGCGCACCGACGACGACGCCGAGGGCATAGATGCTGATCAGGTGGCCGACCGTCTGCTCGGCGATGCCGAACTCGCGCGCGACATTCGGCATCAGCCCCATGATGGTGAACTCGCTGATGCCGATCACGAAGCCGCCGACGGCAAGTGCGGAGATGATTGCCGCATATTTACCGTGGCTAGGGACGGCGGAATCGCCGTTTGTATTGGAAGTGGGAGCTTGAGGAAACTGCGATTGCAAGGGCAATGTCCTCACCGAAAAAGGGGGCGCAGGCGGCTCGACGCGACGTTTGTTGCGACGTGGCAGTGCCCGTCCTTGGTAGTGCATTCACGTCCTGAGACAACTGTGGCGTTACCGCAGTTGCTTGATCAGGGGGGGCATATCGCGGCGGAGGGGCGGCTTTCCTGCGCACCGGCGCAGGCAGCCGGGAAAGTGGGGAGTCCGAGGCGAACTCCGGCTAGCAGGGCGCGTCGCTGATAGCGGCTAACCTTCCCGGGAGCGGACGAGTTGCGACTGTGCCGTCAATCGAATCGATCAAAGCCTGCGAACGGTTTCATGTAGACGGCCCCGAAGGCATCCAGCCGCTTGCGGATCTCGGCGTCGGGCTCACCGTAGACGGTCAGACGGGCGAATTGCACGTGCTCGACGAACGGCTGCGCAAATGGTGCGAAGGTGATGTCGACGTGGGGCACCACGGCTGCGGC
Source organism: Xanthomonas arboricola pv. juglandis (assembly GCF_001013475.1). Classification (GTDB taxonomy): domain Bacteria; phylum Pseudomonadota; class Gammaproteobacteria; order Xanthomonadales; family Xanthomonadaceae; genus Xanthomonas; species Xanthomonas arboricola. The sequence continues at coordinate 137,286 of NZ_JZEF01000004.1, forward strand.
ATGGTAACGCTCGACGATATGGGCCACCGTTCCATCGTCGCTGAAGCTGTACTCGTACAAGAGCGTCCCCGGGTCGGCCTGGGTGGCGGCGACGGCTCTGCTGACGATGTCCTTGAAGCCTTCCAGCTTGCCAGGGAGGATGTTGAGTTCGAATACGCAGGTGATTTGGTCTTTCACGTCGATGGATCCAGCTGAGGGCCGTGCCAGGCACGCATGGTCACTGGCAGAGCGAAGGCAACATAAAGGGATAGAGCGGCCAGGCGCGCCTACTTGGAGAATTCGGGCTCCCCGCCTTCGACCGGGATCGACAGCGGCGTGTCCTTCGTTCCCGCATAGGTCACGATGACCTCGGCGGGCGCTTCCTCGGTCAGTCCTCGATGGACGACACCAACGGCTTCGGGGAACGCTTGGCCTGCATTGATCCGGTACTTCTTGCCCGTGGCCTGATCCTCGATCAGCATGTGTCCAGAGACCACGTAGGCGGCATTCGGCACCACGTGCGTATGCCAGGGCAAGGTGGCATGCGCGGGGAACTTGATCCGCAATACGGTCAGTTGCGGGCGCCCTTGTGGATAGCTGGCATAAGGCGCGCCGGTGATGCCCTTATCCGATTGGATGAGCTGCTCCGACTGGGGTTTGGCGTTTTCCGCCATGGCCGACGGTGCGATAACCATGCTGACGGCGCCGAGCATCGCCAGCGAGTTAAAAATTTTCACGGCAGATCCCTGCTTTAATCAAACTGTGCAGGTACGGTATGACCCGGTGGCCTGAAGATAAACAGCAGAGCCAACCCATGACTTGAAACGAAACGACTGCAATAAAGGGCGCAAAAGCGTGCGCGCTCAGCCGAAAGCCTCTACTGCGAAGTCCAGGAAGCTGCGCAGCTTCGGTGTGATGCGCCTATCAGGCGCATAGAGCACGTGGAGGGGCCGCGTAGGGACCCTGTAATCAGGCAGCAGTTCGATGAGCCGACCGTCCGCCAGCGCCTCGCGCACCAGCTCCAACGGCTGCAGCAGGACGCCCAGCTCTGCCAGCGCTGCGCACAGTAACGGTTCGCCATGGTCGACCATGAGGCGGCCGGCAATAGGAATACTGACGTGACCATCAGGACCGTCGAAGGCCCAATGGGTACGCAGCTCGGTATGCGAAAAGCCGAGGCAATCGTGCTGTTGCAGATCCCACGGCGTTACCAATGGCGCATGTGACGCCAGGTAACCCGGCGACGCGCATAGCACTAGCCGATAAGGCGCCAGTTGCCGGGCGATCAAGCCGCTGTCGGACAGGGTGCCGACCCGGAACACGGCGTCGTATCCCTCGTCGATCAGGTCGACCGCACGGTTGCTGAGCGTCAGGTCCACCTCGACCTGCGGGTGCATCTTCATGTAATCGGGTAGGCGAGTCGCCAGCGTACGCATGCCGAAACTGACCGGTGCATTGATGCGCAGCTTGCCGATCGGCAGCGCCCGGGTCTCTGCGGCCAGATTTTCGGCGGCATCCACCTCGGCAAGGATGATGCGCGCGCGTTCGTAGAACGTGCGGCCAAAGTCGGTGAGGCTTTGACGACGGGTCGTCCGCGACAGCAGGCGCACGCCCAGGCGCGATTCCAGCCCCTGCACATGCTTGCCTACCAGTTGCGACGACATCTGCAGGGACGCACCGGCTGCGCTGAACGAGCCCAAGTCCACGGCTTTGACGAAGACAGCAAGACTGGTCAGGCGATCCATTGGAAAAAAAAAGTTTCAAATGATGGTGCATCTTAGTCATTTATCGCGTTGTCGGTCAGGGTCACGATAGCGCTCCACATTTGTCGGAGGCCGTATGAAGTACGCCGTCATCGGAACCGGCAGCATCGGAACCGCCTACGCCCATGTCATGGCCGACGCCGGATTGGAGGTGGTCATTGGTGACCACCAGCCAGAAATGGCTGCAGCGCTCGCCAGGCAGATCGGTCGTGAGAGCGAGGGGGGGGGCATCGCCGCAGCGGTGAAAATTGCCGATCTGGTGCTGCTCGCGCTGCCGTATCCGGCGACCATCGCGGCGCTTGCCAACCTCGGCAACTTGGCCGGCAAGGTTCTCGTTGATCTCTGCAACCCGATCAGCTCCGACAGCCAGGATCTGCTGATCGGCTTGACCGACTCGGCGGCCGAGGCGTTGCAGGCGGCCAAGCCACGGGCCTCCGTGGTCAAGGCCTTCAACACGATAGGCGCGCAGTTGGTTCCTGTACCGGCGCGCAGTAGCAGGAAGCTGCAGGTCTTCGTCGCCGCCGACAATCCCGGCGCCAGGGCGGAGGTTCAGCACCTGGCGTCGCTGCTGGGATTTGTCCCTGTCAACGCCGGCGGGCTGCGCAACAGCCGGCTGCTGGAGTCGATAGGGTTGCTGAACATCCAGCTTGGACATGTTCTGGATGGCGGGACGGGCTCCGCCCCGGTGTGGACCAGCGCCTTGCCAATTCCTCGATCTTATTCATCAACTCGCATAGAGGTATCACCACCATGAATCGACCGCTACTCGCTGGTGTCTGCGCGGCAGTGCTCGCCTTTGCATGCGGCAGCGCGCCCGCCGCGCCGGCATTGCAGGTCCTCGGCAAGGACTACACGTTCCCGAACCAGCTCGACGGCGTGCCGCACAAGCTGTCCGATTTCCCCGGCCTGCAGATCAACGACTTCACAACATCCGATGGCGTCAGAATCAATTATTGGGAGGCGGGCAGCGGCAAGCCGCTGGTATTCATTCCCGGTTGGTCTGCGAATGGTGCCGAGTACATCAACGTAATGTACCTGCTAAGCAAGCATTACCATGTCTACGTGATCGATCCTCGCAACCAGGGGCTTTCGCAACGGGCGGAATACGGCGGCCGGATCTCCCGTTTCGCGATGGACCTCAAGGAGTTGTCCGACCACCTTCATTTGAAGAAAGCAGATTACGCCGGCTGGTCGATGGGCGCTTCTGTGCTGTGGAGCTACATCGACCTGTTCGGTACCGGCAGCATCCGCAAGGCCGTGTTCGTCGACGAGCCGATTTCAATCTATTCGCATGCCGATTGGTCCGAACAGCAGCGCCTTGAGGCCGGTGGCACCACTACCGACCCGGAGCGCATGGTGGCGGGCTTCACCACCGGTGCTCCGCTCAACAGTCTGGTCACCGACCTGCGCCCCTGGGAGCGCGCGATGGCCAAGGATTCGCCTTATTACGTCAATTCCGAGGGGTTCTCCGCTGCTTTCATCAAAAATGATCCACAGGCGATCAGCAAGGTGCTGTTCGACCACGTCACCAACGACTGGCGTGACGTGATCCAGCACAAGATCGATGTGCCGGTGGCAATCTTTTCAGGCGAATACAGCAACAATCTGCCGAGCCAGCGCTGGATGCATGGTGTCATCCCGGGTTCGGAGTTGTTCGTCTATACCAAGGAAGAGCAGGGCGATCACTTCTTGATGTTCAAGAATCCCATCAAGTTCACTCAGGATCTGAGTGCATTCCTGGATCGCTGACATCCCTGGCCGGACGCGCCGCTGTGGTGCGTCCGGCCGACAGAGTGCAGCCGGGCGCCAACTGGGTGCGCCATCTGCAGGTCCTTCCACCCAGTCAAAAGGAGTCATGTCATGCCCGTCGCACGTATCACCTGGTTTGAAGGCAAGGACCACAAGGCCAAGGCCGCTGTGGCCGCCGATGTCACAGAAAGCATCGTCAAGCACACCGGTACCGATCCGAAGTACATCTACGTGATCTTCGAAGACGTCAAGCCGTCCGACTGGGCGGGCGAGGGCAAGCTGTTCGGCGGCGAGCCCGGCTGATCGGTTACGGCCCCGCAACGGTGCGGGGCTCGGCATTGGGGCGCCCGTTGCATCAAGCGCCGGGCATCCCCCTGGCAAGTCCCACGGGCACCGGGTGGCGACAGCTGGAAAGGAACTGCGTCAGCACGGTTTTCAGCGCGTCCATTTCCGCCGACTGATCGTCGTCGCGTGGCACAGCACGCGCTGCAGTGGCGCTCCGGAGTACGTCCGGCTGGTTGCCATCGCCGGTGCGGCTCTGCTGGTGCTGCTGATCTACCGGCAAACCATCCATGGAAAGCCGAACGCCGAGGCATGAGGCGCGGCGGCGACCTCGATCACGGCGGCTACGCGTCCGTGTACATTCTTTGCGACATCCGGATCGTAGACCTTTGACCATGGCCACCCGCCACCACATCGCCGATGTCGACCCCGCCCTGGTGAAGGCACTGGAAGATGCCGGCCCGGACGAGGGTGCGGTGCTGCTACGGATCGGAGCGGCAACCAGCGAATTGCTGGTCGGCTGCCGGGGGCGTGTCGAGGGCAGATTGCTACAGGTTGGTGTCCAGACTTTGGTCGATGGCTGCTTCAACGGAACGTTTCCGAACGCGGCGGCACTGGAAGTGGCGATCGCCACCGTCGAGGACGAGATCTTGAAGGACTGGGGGCTGCCGGCCCTGACCGGCCACCTGTTATATGCCGATGAAGCGCTTGTTGAGGTGGTGCTGGCGTCCGGGTTCCGGGCGGAGGCGGGCCGGATCGAACTGGATCTGCAGGCCGTGGAAGGGTTGTTCGCACGCCTGGCCGCCGTCAGCTACGGCAGTACCGCCCGCCAGCAGGGCCTGCCACACGACGCCGATTTCGCGGCAAGGCTGTTGATCCTGCGCGAGATCCTTCACCACATGCGGTTCATCGGCGTTGCGCTGTTCCGCTAACCGGCGTTACACGCCACCGCGTCCCGCTGCTATGCCGACCGCTGTGGGCGCGGCGGGTCCGTTGACGCAGTCGGACATCTAGGTGCCGGTGTCCGCCGTAGGGGGAGGTTCACGCTTTTCCAGCGACGGCAGTGTGGCAACCGCAGCATGCAGCTCGTCGAACACTGCGCGGATCCGCGCCGGCACCGGCCCACGCTGGGGGCGGTAGACATACAACCCCCAGGCGGCCGGCTCCACGTCTCGCAAGACCCGTACCAGCCGGCCCTCGGCGATGTAGGGGACGGCCATGTAATCGGCGAGCTGGCCAAAGGCGATGCCGGCTAGCACGGCGCCCATTTCCATATCCGCGTCATCGGCAATGAAGGTCGGGGAGGTCGGGCTCCATTGCCGCCCAGCCTTGAAGTACCAAGGCCACGGACGCCCGGTGTTGATGTCCAGTGAGGCGGTGATGGGCAACGCGCCCAGCGCATCGATATCGGCCGGTTCGCCGAGGCGCGCGATCAGCTCCGGTGCCGCCACCGTGTACAGCGACATGTTAGCGGCCTGGCGCGCGACAAAGCGGCTGCCGTGCATGAAGCCGACCCGCACACCTACATCGATGCCCTCGTCGACCGCATCGCTGATTCGGTCCGAAAGCCGCACATCCAGGGTGATGGCGGGGTGGCGCCGAGCGACGCGCTGCAGCGCCGGCAGCACCGTCCGCGTGCCTAGGCTGTGCGGTGCGCTGACCCGGACGATGCCGGTGACTGCTTCGTCGCGTTCGGGGCAGGTTGGCTGCCAGAGCTCCTCGAACTGATCGAGAGTCGGCCGGATCCGCTTCAGCAGCGCTTCGCCGAACGCGGTGATCCGCACTTGGCGTGTACTGCGGTGGAACAGCATCTCGCCGTAGTGCCTCTCCAGCACCCGGATGGCCCGGGTCACGCCCTGCGGCGAGGAGCCCAGCCTTATCGCTGCTTCCCGGAAGCTGGTGGACTCGGCGGCGCTACGGAACGTACGCAGGAGTTCCAGTTCGTTCTGCATGGACGTTCCTGGGCCGGGGCCTGGCTCACCGCCGCCGCGAGCGCGAGGGCGAGGCAGAGCGGGAATTGATCGTTCATGGGGCGGCTCCTTCGATGCGAAGTGAGGGGGGCGCTTTTCGGTAGGCCAGGCACGGTGTCGACAATGTCCGGCGACCCCGTCGAAGCGGAAGTTCTCTGTCTGCGTGTGCTCGCGGCGGGCACGGCCGCGGTGTATCACCCTGGCCTATGGGGTTTATCTCGGACCCTGGGCAGGCGTCACGCGAAGATTGCGGAAGTGGGCGACGGTCCCGGACTCGATCCATATGCCGTGCTGGCTCTTGAGCTCGTTGTCTGCTAAAAACCGGATGTGGTTTTTCCGAATTAGACATCACCCACCATTGAATGGATGTATTGGGGGATTTTTGATAAAAGTCCTACAATTTGTTGAAAAAACACAGCCTTACGCTCCAGTGGTGGAGCATCGCTATGTAGATATATATAAAGCGGATGGATTGCTGACCGCGTCGTTTCGTGCAAAGTTCGGGCGTAAGAGAATTCGGCGGTCATCTTTCATCTATGATCAAATGCTAGAGGATTTGAATCCTAATGATCGCGCGCTATGGACTAAGAAGAGATGCTTTATTGAAGTATCAGGATTTTCTTCTTTTTTTGTTGTATCAGGCGAGGTCTTTGTCGGTCAGTGGCATACTCTAATCGGTAGACCAAGATTTTGCCCCGTGATAGTCTCTGACCGGATGGTAAATGGAGTTATTACATGTGAATTTTCGCTACTGACTGCATTATCGAAGTTAGATCCTTTTGTTAGGCCGCTTTGTATTGATGGTGATCCTAGGGGTTGGCTGACAATGTCATCAGCCGAGGCTCTGGCACATCTATTTAAATGGCAAGTAGGTGGCCCAGATCTGATATTTCCTGCTTAGACCATGGTGCAGCACTTACATCAGTACGTTAGCACCGCAGTAAGCCCATGCTCCTCCAATCAAGTGGTTGAATGTTAAGGACCTCGAGGGCGTCGGGGCTGAGGCGCACCGCGCGTTCTAGATCGCTACGAGTAAAAGGCTTCACCAAGATAGCGAGACTACTTTTTGATATCTCGCCAGCGCTGATGTCACGTGAGTAGCCGGAAGCAAAGAGGATGCGTATCCGGTGGTGTCGATCGGAGTGTCCGAGGCCAGCAGCAACCGCCTGTCAACGACGAACCTGCGGTTGCCGGCCTGCTTCGCCGGAAAACAACGCCTGGCATCTAGGTAATCGATAGAGGCCCTTTCAGACAGTCGATAGATCGGCGATGCCTGCCCGTTCTCCCTGCAGTCCGCTTCGCCGACGTGCATCCGAACCAACTGCAGCCCCTTCTTGCCCGCCGGGCAAGACACCATCGTTGAGCGTAAAGGCAGACACCGCCTCGCTCAGCCGACGGGCCTGATCTTCCATGGCATGCGCTGCCGACGTGGCTTCTTCTACGAGTGCAGCATTTTGTTGAGTGACTTCGTCCATCTGGGTGATGGTCTGATTGACCTGCGCGATCCCTAATGACTGTTCCTCAGAGGCTGCCGATATCTCTCCCATCAGCCTAGTGACGTGCTGCACACCGGCGACGATCTCTGTCATTGTTTTGCCCGCATCGTGCACCAACAGGGAGCCGTCGGTAACGCGTTGAACGGAGTCGTCGATCAGATCCTTGATTTCCTTCGCAGCCGCTGACGCGCGCTGGGCGAGGGTCCGCACTTCCGAAGCCACGACGGCAAATCCTCGGCCCTGCTCGCCTGCCCGCGCCGCCTCTACTGCAGCGTTGAGTGCCAGAATGTTGGTCTGGAAGGCGATTCCGTCTATCACGCCGATGATGTCTGCGATCCGCTTGGCTGATTTCTCGATCCCATCCATCTTATCGACGACGAGGCTGACGATGCGTCCGCCTTCCGAGGCAACTGATGCGGCCCCAATGGCTAGCCCGTTGGCCAGCCGAACGTGTTCGGCATTTTGCTTCACAGTTGAAGTAAGTTCCTCCATGGAAGCTGCGACCTCTTCGAGATTGGCCGCCTGCTGTTCGGTACGCTGTGACAGGTTCTGGTTGCCTGTGACAATTTCATCGGCGGCCATCGTTATGCTTTCGGCTGCATACTTGATTTGGCTTACGATGCCAGACAACTGCACGGCCGTAGCATTGGCATCGTCTCGCATGTCTGCGAAAACGCCCTGAAAGGCGCCATCGACGCGTGCATCCAGGTCGCCCCCGGCAAGAGCGCTAAATTGATTCGACAGTGCCTGCAAGCCGCTATCAGCGGTGGACATCAGCCGATTTAGATTAACGACCATTGTACGGAAATCGTACTGGAAGCGGTCTTCATCTCCGCGCTCCTTATAGTTTCCGCTTGCAGCGGCCGCGGTCAGGCGGTTGATCTCGTGATTCATCGACATCAAGTTGAGCTTGGCGGTGTCCATGGTCTGGGTCAGTACGGCCTTCTCGCCCACTAAGCGATCCATATTGTCCTGCAAATCGCCTACCGCATAGCGCCCCACGACCTCCACAAGGCGCATCTTGACGGCGATGTGAGAAGCGGCCAGCTGATTGCTGTCCCGAACCATGTGGCCATATTCGCCTGGGAACGAGTCGGCATCCATACGGTAGCTGATCTGCCCCTGCTCATGGCGGGATGCCATTTCCGCTTGTGCAGCGAGCACCTCTTTCAACTGCATTTGCATCTTCTGCATGCTCAAGAGCAGTCGTCCAGGCTCGTCCTTACCCTGGGAGGAAATATCGTTGTCCAGCTTCCCCATCGCGATGTCATCGGCCACTTTATTGGCGAATCTCAAGGGGATGGTGAGGCTGTTAGTAATAAACCAAGCTAGAAGACCACTCAGAAGGATAGCTGCGAAGCCGCCGGCGATCAGGAAATTTCGACCATGCTCGAGCTGCCTGGCCGCCACCTCGTAGGCATTTTGCGTGCGCAGGTTTTGGAATTCTTCATAGCCGCGAATTGAGTCTTTCCATGCTTGTGTGGCAGGTGCCGACTCCTGCAGAAGAACCTTCAAGGCCTCCTGTGCCTGGCCCGCGGCAGCCAAAGAAATGATCTGATCGTTTACGCCCCTGGACGCTTCACGACGGACATCAATTTTTCTTTGTAGATTTCTCCCGTTGGCGTCTGACTTGAGGCCGTACAGCCGCTTCCGGCTTCGATCATAGCGCAGACGCTGCTCACTGATTATTCTTTCAAAACCTGCCTTTTGGCTGCTATCGGTGGAAAGCACCAGATTGCGAAGCTCTCCGGAAAATATGGAACTCGCATCCATCATTTCTTGTGCGAGCCTGATTTTCTGCATGTTGTCCCTGGCGATGTTATCGAGTTCGGATCGGGCCAGACTCATGCTGGCGACGCCGATGCTTACTAGTGCGACCGTCAGGACAATCATTAACGAGAATGCGATGCCGAGACGCCGCCCCACGTTATAGCGCTGTATGAGATCCAACATGAAAGTGCCTTATTAAAGGAAAAGGGTTTAGGTCGTCTATTGCCGGAGACCAGCGCAAGACGGAAGAAGGCTCGTCTGCATATCGGCGTTTCGATTTAGAACTTTAGGAGGATTGCCCTGTTGCCCGAACAATGTCAGTCCAGTCGGTGGCCGGGAAGTCGGCCCTGGCGCGTGAGCGACGGTCCGCGCCGCCGGCCACGCACGGAGGACACGGTTGCAACGCTCAACTGGCGGAACCAGATCAGGCGCGCAGCAGCGGGTCCGCGCGGTGGACGAATCAACCACCCCCTCGACCTTTTTTTCGCTTTTCAAGTATCGTATGATATCCAGATTGCATCTGCTATGCGAGTAGACTATGACAAGGCGTGGGGCTGATGAGGTATCGATAACTTCGCCGCGTGCACGCCTTTCGCGGCAGGCGAACCAGGAAAGGACACACGAACAGCTGCTCGCGTCCGCTCGCTCGCTCATAGCAAGGCGCGGGCTGGCTGGTATCTCCGTGCGAGACGTTGCTGAAGGCGCCGGATTCAGCCAAGGCGCGTTCTACTCGAACTTCGCGTCCAAGGATGCGCTGTTGATGGCGCTGATGGAGACGGAGATGCAGCGCCTGGTCGAGCAGTTCGATCGTTTCGTGGTGCCTGACACCCCCGACATGGCCAGTGCGCTGCGCGGCATCGTGACCTGGCTGGTGGAGATGCACCAAGATTCCACGGAGGGCATGATGTTGCTGGAGCTGCAATTGCACGCAAACCGCGATCCGTCCTTTGGTGAGCCTTACGGGCGTCACAAGGCAAGGTTCATTGACGCTTTCGCGCGGGTGGTGGAGCGTGTCTTCGTCGGCTTCGGTCTTGTCCCTTCCATGCCGCCGCGCCAGATCGTCATCGGGTTCTGGGCACTGCTGAGTGGTTTCAGCCTGCAGCGTTCCACGTATGCGGAACACGCCGAGTCGGTCTATACGGCATACATAAATGCCATCATCGCGAGTTCGGGAGAGTGAGTGCGGTCTGCTGCGTGGCACGGCACTCGTCGACCTGCGGCCTGCTTGACCGCGTCGCAGCGCGTGGACTCGCGCAACAGGCCCAGACGCTCGCCTGCGGCACGCAGCTCTGCCTCGGTGTCATACCGGCGCGTGGACAATCCGTGCCACAACTGACCATCGCAACTATCTGCGCCAGCGCTCAGGCGTTGGCGGCCCTGCCGGGGGGCGCGCGCATCCCCTGCGAGCCTTGGAGCCTGGGCGGTAGAGCGGTCGCCGGCTACGTCTGGCGCGCTCCCCACGCGCGTGCGGCCATCCTGATCCAGCCGGGATACGGCGATTACGCGCTACGCTACGTGAGCGGAAACCACCGGCTCATTCCCCACCTATTGGCGCAGGGCATAAGCGTGTACGCGTTCGACATGCGGGGAAACGGCTATTCCCCCGGAAGGCGCGGCGTGGTCGATGTGGAGCAGGCGATTCAGGACAATCTGGCGGCCCGGCAGGCCCTGCGCCAACAGCCACTGCCGGTGTTCCTGCTCGGCCACTCACTCGGCGGGCTGGTGGCGGTATCCAGCGCGCTGCGCGACCCGCAGGACCTCGCAGGGCTCGTGCTACTGGCACCCGCGATCAAGTACGACACTCCCGCGCCTATCAGATGGGTTGCGTTCACAGGGGCGGCGCTGTTTCCGTCCGCCGCCGTGCCGGGTCCTTCGGCCGATGTCGGCGAACTGGTCGCGGATGCGTCGGCGGCCCGCACGCTGCGCGCCGACAAGGTGTTCTATCCGGGACCGCTGCGCCTCCTGACCGCCGCCGGAGGCCTTCGCCAGTCGCGTCGCAACTGGCCGGCCTACCCCGCGTTACGCACGCCGCTGCTCGCGGTCCACGGCACTGCCGATACCAGCACCGACCCTGCCGGCAGCAGCGACCTGATCGCGCTCGTAGCCTCCTCCGACAAGACACTGCTGTCGGTGTCGGGAGGACGACACGCCTTGCTGGACGACACCGATCGGGATCGCACGCGGGAATTCATCCTGTCGTGGATCGATGCCCGCGCGCCCGCATTCGGCACTCCCTCCGCCGCCCCCATGACCCGTGACGCCTCGCTGAGCTCCCCATGACCGTTGCCTCAGCTCTTCGTTTGCTTCGCCCTCGATTGCACTGCGTGGCGGCTCTCTGCGCCCTGGCCAATGCGCCGCTCGCCGGCGCGGCCTTGGCGAAGGCGCCGGTAGCCTGGCCGACCCAGCGCCTGTCGGCCGCCGACGCGGTCACCATCCGGCCCGATCAGTTCGTGGCCACCGAGCAGGCACGGGCGTGGCAGGAGGACTTGGACCGGCGCGGCCTGAGGGCGACCGGCAGCCCAGCGCATGAGGCCTATGTCGATGAGCTGTACGCACGCCTAAAATTGGCCGGCGTACAGGACCTGCATTACGAAAGCGTCACCCTGGAGCGCTGGACCACCGAGGCCTGGTCCTTGGCCGCGGTCGAGGGGACCCGGCTCACACCGCTCCCAGCGGCGTCCTACCTTCCCTACTCGGGGGACACGCCGGCGGAAGGAATTACCGCGCCCGTCGTCCGGCTGCGCTGGGGCGCCAGGCCGGGCCGTGATCTTGTCGGCAAGATCGTGATGGTGGAGATGCCGTCTTCGGGCCTTCTGACCAAGGGAATGATCAAGCTGGTCGCACAGCACAGCTACGATCCCCGCCGCCAGATGAAGTTGCTGGCGCGTTACCGACGTCCTTTCATGTACCTGGAGAAGGTCAGCGAGCTGCAGGAAGGGCTGGAGAAAGTGGGCGCGGCGGGCATGATCGTGGTGACCGACCGGCCGAACAACTATCGACCGTACGATCGCATCATCCGCCACCTCCCCGGGCTCTATGTCGGGACGGCCGACGCGGCGCCACTCAAGGCGCTGGTCGCCCGGCGTGGGCAGGTGCGCCTGACCCTGCCGGCAGAGGTGAGCAGGGTCCAGACCCGCAACCTGGTGGGCGTTATCCCCGGCGCATCGCCCGAGCTGATCGCTCTCAACAGCCATACAGACGGGACCAACGGCATCGAGGACAACGGTCCCAATGCGATCGTCGACGTCGCGCAGTATCTGACCCGGCTGCCGCGTGCGGCCCTGCCACGCGGCGTGCTGATCATGCTTTCCTCCGGGCACATGGCGGCCGGGGTCGGCATTGAAGGATTTCTGCGCCAGCACGCCAACGACGGGTGGCTCGATCGCATCGGCGCCGTCGTCACCATCGAGCATATGGGCGCGCGCGAATGGCTGCCCGACGCCGAAGGCGTGCTCGCGCCCACCGGGCAGGACGAGCTCGGCATTCTCTTCATGCCCGAGATCCCTGCATTGCTCGCTTTCGGAAAAAAGTGGTTCGCCGCCGCCGATGCGGCACCGGGTGCCGTGCTGGCACCCCTGACGCCACGCGCGCGCGGCACAGGAATCGATCCGGTGTGGCCGGGCGAGGGACAGTACTTCTGGGGCCAGGCCAGGATCCCCACCGTCAACTACATCACCGGGCCCTACTACCTTCTCGATTGGGGCCCCACCGTCACCACGGCCGACAAGGTCGACTACGACAGGCTGCATCGCGAGACGACCGCCTTTACCCAGATGATCCTGGACCTGACGCGAACCCCGATGTCCGAATTGCGAACTAGGCATCCCTAGCCTGCGTGGTTTTTGCTGCGCTCGAACTCCCTAAATCAAGTCGCTACCGAGGGCTCGCTCAATCGTGCCCTGCTAATACGCTATCTCCCTAACCCTCCGGAGTTACATCGTGAATAACATCTCTAAAGCAATCCTCCCGTGCGCGCTGGCAATGGCCTGGGCCCTGCCTGCTCATGCGACCGACACCGACGATCGCTTTCAGTTGCGCCTGGGCGCCATGAACATCGACAACAACAACACTTTGCGTGGCACCACCACCGTCAATGGCAGCACCCTCTCGGGCACGCAGGATTTCGATTTCGGCGGAAAGGAATGGGAACCGCGCGTCGACGGCGTGTTCCGCCTAAGCAATCGGCAGCGCCTGATCTTCGATTACTTCAAATATGACAAAGACCGCCGCGAAGCCCTGAGCGAGGACGTCAGCCTGGGTGGAACCACCGTGCCAGCCGGGAGCTTCATCAAGGGCGAACTGAAATATCAGGTGGCCAGCCTGGTCTACGACTACGCTGTGATCGATAACCCGACCTACAGCCTGGGACTTCAGCTCGGTGCGGAGTACGCCAAGATCGAAGCCAGTGCCTATACCGACCTGGGTGCGCTCTACACCGGTGAGGTGCTCGATGAAAGCGCAGATGGCGCCGCGCCGGTTGTCGGCATCCGTTTTACTGCTCACGGCGGCGAGCATTGGCTCTTCAACGTGCAGGGACAGTATCTCAATACCGACTGGGGAAATTTCGAGAAATACAAAGGCGATCTGAGCCGGGCCAATGCAGTCGTTGAGTATCGTTTCAGCAGAAATTTTGGGGTGTTCGCTGGCTACGACTGGTTCAAGCTCGACGTCGACCGTGATACGGACACCCGCGCCGAGTCGGCTACGACGATCGGTTTGAAGCAGGAGTTCAAGGGCCCGGTGGCCGGACTAACGTTCGCGTTCTGAGCAATGCACAGTTAGCGTAGGCGCGAGACACGGGATGAGTAGCAAGAAGAACCAGGAAACTTCGTCCCTGGACAACACGGACGTTGTCATTGATCTTGAGAAGGAGCGGGCTTTTTGGCAAGACCATGCGCCCGTGCCTTTCCTGCTCAAGGAACTGACCCCCGAGAAGGCGTGGCCTCTTTACGTCCAGATCTACAGTCTCCTGATCAATCGACCCCGATGCTCTCCGGAAGAGCTGAGAGCCGCTTTCGTCGCCCGGCGATCATTCTGCGGCGGCGTCGCCTTGGAGCAAAAAAGAGCGCTCTTCGAGAGGGTGTGGTTGAGAATAGAAACGCTGGCAGTGCCTGCGCCACTGCGAGAGGATCAATGAGTGAGGATCGTTCGATGCAACGCAATATTCGCCGAACTCGGATGCCCGTCGGTCGTTCTATGGTGTTGCTGCGCGAGCGGCTGCTCATGGGTAAGCAAGAGTTGGCCCTACCGGGCGCTTCGATCGCCAGGCGGCGCCGCCTGCGTCTCATTGTGGCCAAACTTCTTGGCTGGCCTATCCCGGCAGCAACCGGCCAGAGCGTCGGGCACCGGCCTGCGGGCCGTCGAGGAGGAAAACGTGCGCGCCCACGTGTTCTTGAAACGCCAATTAGCTGTGGCGCATCGGTGCAGTCAAATCGAGTCCCTCATTAAAACACCCAAGGAAAAAATTACGTGAAATCATTCAATGTTCGAATCATAAAGGCTGCGGCCGTCGCGACTTTGGCAATTGCTGCCAACGCGGCCATGGGACAAGATTTCCAATACAGCTGTAAAAACGAGCCGGTTAATGTCGAGATCCCGGGAGGCCGCTTGGGAGATGCGCTTAAGCAGCTACGTCTAGCCACTCGCTGCCCTATCTCCGGTACTAATCTAGCTCGTGGCAAGCGTTCGAAGCCCGTTGTCGGTGTGATGACGCCCGAGCAAGCATTGCAAGCAATGCTTGATGGTACTGGCCTGGAAGGCAACCCGATCAGAGGTGGATTTGAAATTACCCGTCTTCCGCGGTGAGCTAAATACGAGTCTCGTCAAAAAATCAGCAATAAAATTCTGCACAGTTCGCCATTTCACTTTCAAACGTGTCGAAAAACAACTTTGAATTTTTATGTATAATCACGCCTCGGTTAATTATTCAAGAATTTGGGAAATGCTCTTTAAGGTGGCGGCGAACGTGGCCGGTCTCTATGAGCTGATCTTTCGAAGAAGGATCAAAAAATATGGGATTGTTGTTGGAATTGTCGCCCCGCTGTTTTCCGGCTGCGTTTCGACGTATACACCAGAAAATCCTAAGAGTGCGCTGAATACTTATGCTAACTCGGCACGCTGGCTCTGTTTGCCTGGGCGGGAAGATGCCTGCGCAACTCCGCGTGTCATTTTCGAACGTTTCGTCGGTGAGCCGGCCCGCTCTGTAGCGGACGCCGCACCCGTTAGCGATCCGGGTTTAGACTGCTTCTATGTCTATCCGACCGTTAGTATGTCGCCAATTCCACGCAATGCTGACAATTTTAACTATAATCACGAGAATATCGAAACGGTTGCTAAAGTTCAGGCGGCCTCGTTTCGTAGCGCATGTCGAATATTCGCCCCCTATTATCGGCAAGCGACCATTGCGACGTACATCCTGCCCGAGCACATCCGTCAGACGTATGTAAGAGTGGCGCTGAATGACGTGGAAGCGGCCTTCGACTACTACATGTCACATGACAATGGTGGTCGCAAGATCGTTCTAATTGGTCATTCGCAAGGGGCTGAGCTTGTCAAGCGGCTACTACAGGACCGTTTTGATACCTTTCCCACAATGCGTAAAAAGTTGGCGCTGGCAATTATCGCCGGTGCACCAGTGTATGTGCCCGCTGGTAGTACCAGAGGGGGCACATTTGAGAATATAGCGACTTGTAGCAGTCCGGGCGAGGTGGGCTGTTACATTACCTACAAGAGCTACATCGAGGGAACCCATCCTGAGCCTGAGAGGAGAATGGTGGGTAGGCCTGGTGAGGAAGAGGCTTGCGTCAACCCCGCCACCCTGGATATTCCCGGTCTCTCTCCGGAGGCGCGGCGCGATGAGCGTAGGAAGCTTGGCGGTACGCTACTTCCCCCGCCGGCGTGGTCGTTAGGCGGTGTCGAGGGGGACAAGACGATGCGAAGTTTTGAGCGCGTGCATGACGGCTATAGCGCGGCCTGCTACTCAGAGCCAGGTACCTCACTGCGTTTCTTATCGATTCGGGAAGAGTTGGCGCCTGGCGATCAACGTCGCCCGCGCGTGCCCTTCGATTCTAGAAAGCTACGAAATGGTCTCGGTCTTCATGTGCTTGATATGCAGTTCCCAAGCGAGGAGCTTGTCTCCCTCGTAAGAGCGCGGCAGCCTGGGTGAAGAGCCCTTGACATACGCAAGGTCACAATTACTTGCAAGTGGAAGGGTATGCTATTTTTGGACAGTCAGTGTTGCGTTCAGCTTAAGATGAGATCAAATCAGTACAGCAGTGGTTGCTCTAGGTAGGGTCAGAACAACGAGGCCTGAGAGCGCGAGATGTCGCACCATTCTGGAGAGTCGCGTTTGGATATTCGGAGTTTCACCGTCTCTGGCGTTTTCTGTGGCAACTCCCCGGTTTACAGGCGCACGTTACCCATAGCAGGCAGTAACTGCCTTCGCTTCATCTGCAGGTGTGACAGCGCAAAGAAGGTCAGCACTTGTGCAGTGTTCTTGGCCAGGCCGCGATAGCGGAATTTGGTGTAGCCGAACTGGCGTTTGATAGCCCTGAATGGATGCTCCACCTTCGCGCACACGCTGGCCTTGAAGTGTTCCCAACGCTGTTCCCGAGCACGCTCGCGTTTGCTGCCGATGGCTTGCATCGTCGAAGACCTGGCGGTGATGAAGAATGCAAGCTTGCGCCTGCAGTTCTTCGCGATTGTCTGCGCCGGTGTAGCCCTTGGCTTTGCTCGTCGTGCGGACACTGCGAGCACTGTTGGGCGGTTGGGAACCCCGTTGCGAGGGTTAACAAAAAGCGGTTACTCGGTCAATGGTGGCTTTGCCGAATATGCTTTGACCAAAGCAAAATATGCAGGTCATTTACCGAATGACTTCGGCTTAATTGAGATTTCTCCTGTTTTTTGCGCAGGTATGACGGGGTGCAAATGTCTCAAAATGACCGACGCAAACCAGAATGGTGTAGTGGGTTTTTCAGGGATGAGGTCAGTGGCAAAAGCCAGCTTGATCCACTGCGTCTTATCGTTGGTGCACTAGCGAATCAGCGGTTCGCTAGTGCACCAACTGCAGGATCCTGTACGCCCGGGTTTATTCTGCCAGTGCTGAGAATTCCGGCAGCAGCCGGCGAAACTAGGTAAACACCTCGGTACAGATTTCCTCCAAAAAATCAGGCATTTCAATCTAGTCAGTCGCTTGCAGCTTTGGTAAACCTATTGCGATAAAATAGGCTGTGGGAAGAGCGTCAGAAAGCTTGGAGCAATGATTGCCCGACACAGTGCTTTTTTCCTATGGAAATATAATGTTCATGGATGCGTTGCAGAACAGGCGGACTCTGCACGATGCAAACACTGAGTGCCAACTAAGTATTAGGCATCAACCTCGTCAACTGATGTAGTTCCGCTGCTTTCAGAGCTTGCACGCTTGAGCGCACGCTCCACATCGTCAAACTGGCTCATGTCCTTAAACCAAATTGCGTCCCATTTCGATTTAAGCCCGTTTGCGATGAGAGACGAGCAAATTCGACGAGCAACCGACAACAAACCTGCCTCGCTGATACCGGGCAAATAGATCGCGAATTCTCCTGGCGTCAAATGCGCAAGACTGTCTTGTGGACGTGTTGCCGCTTGTAGAAGGCCTGCGGCAACTTCTATCTCTTTCCTTTTTCCTTCAGCCTTTCCTCCGCTGCTGACATCTAGATCGAAGAGCAGCACGCCCCCCTGCTCGTTGCGATGAAGCTCTACCGCATCTCGCAATAGGCATTGGAATGCGCTCAGATCGTGGAGTCCTGTCAGCACATCTGCTGTTTGTGCTTCCTGCACAGCGGGCTGAGTTTCTGAAAGATGCTGCGCCCATGAGCTTGCAAGTACGCGTCCAAAGGTCTCAGCCACAGGCAAATAGCGCATGAGCTCACTATCGACGACATGAGTGTCGATGCCGCACAGCATCCCTTCCATCTTACCGGGGATCTTGATCGGTACACCCAGATAGCTCGAAATGCCGAGCTCGATAGCAATTGGTGCCCCTGCGAGGTGATCGATTTTACTCAAGTCCGGAGCACACTGAGGTCCCCCCCTAGAGATTACCCGCCTGCACAAAGATTCGGACCAACTCATGAATTGGTCGACTTTCAGGCCGAAGTTGGTGTCGGTGCACGCACGGATGATCCAGTAATCATTTTTTACCTCCGCGAAAATCCAGGTTTTCAGGGGGGTGAGCTGAGCCAGGCAATCTAGGACGTCACCGATTGCCTCACTGGCAGAAGTAAATGGAAGTTGGTTTTTGAGCGAGCCGGGCATGCTTAGACTCCTGGAATTTCTATCTTATCGGCAGCCTGTACACACTCTGTAGGGTCAGCATATTAGTGCTTTGTACTTTCTGTTGCGATGCCGCACAGTGTAGGGTCGCTTCTTTCGCAGGGGAAGAGAGCTAGTGAGTTAGCCCACATCGTCTCCGTTTTTATTTAAGCAGTCTTTTACGAGATCGAGCAGACTTCTAAGGGTATACGGCTTAGCCAGAAAGCACGTTCCATTTGGTAACGATGAATCATCAAATTCGTATCCTGAGGTGATGATGGCCGGCGTATGTATTCCCATCAGGCGTACTTCATTGATAAAAGTTTGGCCATCGATTTGACCCGGAATTTTAAAATCTGTCAGTATCAGATCAAAGCTTTGGCCTTCATTTAAACAGGCGATCGCCTGCAAGGTGCCGTCGACACTGTGAAAGTTATACCCCCCTGAAACGAGAGTCATTTCACAGACAACGCGTAAATTCATGTCGTCTTCGACTATCAACACCGTTGGTGCTTCGGAGGATGACACTAGTTGTGACTCATTAGATAAGATTAAGATAGAGATTGTGTCATGTTGCAGTAGAGTTCGTATAGGGATTTCGCAGGCTTATCCGTCCATGGGCTGCAATCGCCAAATTGTCGATGCTATGCAACTCTTTCTTTCCCCAAGCAGACGCTAGCAAGTGGTATAGCGCTCGCCAAAGGTCCTGACGGTCGCCTTCTGGCATGCCTGGTAACACGCGCTTTGCTTAAAGCGCTGCAGGTACGGTCTCCTGGGCGTATGTGGTCTCTCATTTCTTCTTGCCGCACGCGGGCTGCGCGACAAGCGCCACATAGCCCAGCGCTCACAGCGTTGGGACCGGTACCCGCCTTGAAGAACTTGGCCTACCATAGCTTGGCAAACATCTTCGCGCGCTTAGCGCCCGGACTTCTGCCGCGGCTGCTTGCAAGATGCGTACGGTCCTCTGTAGCGCTCCTGCTGCTTGCCGATGCTCTGGCTCTGCGAGCGCCCTCAGTTCTGTTTCGATCTTGGGGGGCGTCGTGCGGTGCTCACTGGGCGGCAGGCAGGCAGGCCAGCGACGGCGCAGCCCAGCTCTCCGGCGCGGTTAGCTCGTCCATGTGGGGTTGATCACTGGCTCGGGCGCGAGGGTGACTGAATCCCACTGGACAACGTGCTGGGTTAACACAAACTGGCCGTTGTCAGGCGTGGCGCCACGCCTGTCACACGCCATATTTTTTGGCCGTTCACCGGGCTGCAAGATTTACCAGAAGCCAAGGATTTTCCACCAGATGCTTCCGACGAGCCCGAAGATGAGGAGCTCAAGCAGGCACATGACGAGTCCGATCTTCCACCAGGCGCCTAAGCTGACGTAGCCGCTGCCGAAGATGATAGGCGAGGTGCCTGTGGCGTAGTGCGTCAGTGTCATCATGATCGCCGAAGACGCGGTCATCATGAGCATGAAGGGGATGACGTAGTCCGGGGGGATGAGCAGCGCCCCTACACCTAAGAACGCAAGCAGCATCGCGCTGATGTGGGCGGTGGTGCTCGCGAACAGGTAATGGGAAAAGACAAAGGCTGAGACGAGCACGCCGGCGATCGCTTTCCATCCCATTCCACTGGCGATGATGGCCCCCTTCATTGCCTCGGTGAACCAGCCAACCACGCCCAGCTTGTTGAGCTGCTCGGCCATCATCACCAGTGCGCCAAACCACACTAGCGTGTCCCAGGCACTTTTTTCAGAAAGCACATCGTCCCAGTCCAAGGTGCCGGTGATGATCAGCGTAAACAAGCCAACGAATGCGACAACCGTGGGATCCAAGGTCCACGAGGATCCGAAAATCATGGCGGGCACGTTCGCCCAAAGGACCAACAGCAAACCAAAGGTCCCGATCATCACTTTTTCTTTCGCCGTCAGAGACCCCATCGCCTTCAATTCGCCCTTGGCGAAATCAACTGCGTTTGGAGTGACTTTCAGTTCCGGAGGAGACAGCAGGTAAATGGCCACAGGCATGATGATCAAACAGACCAGCCCCGGTAGAAGCATGCATAGTGCCCAAGTCGTCCAGGACAGGTGCAGCTGTTGGTTCGTTGCTTTGGCGACATAGCAGACTACCAGCGGATTGGGTGCTGTGGCGGTGAGGAACATGGCTGATGTGATGGGATTGGCGTGGTAGTTCACTAACGCCAGGTAGGTTCCGACCTTGCTTTGCGTGCCTTTCGCCGGGTCAGAATCGAACGAGTTGGCAATTGACTTCATGATCGGGTGAACAATGCCCCCACCACGCGCGGTATTGCTGGGTGTAAAGGGGGCGAGCAAGAGCTCGCAGATCGTCAGGCCGTATCCGATGCCTATGGTCCGTTTGCCCAGTAGCGCAATGAACAACATTCCGATGCGGTTCCCCAAGCCTGTCTTCTTTAGACCACGGGAAATCAAGATCGCAACCACGATCAGCCAGATGAGCGGGCTCGAGAAGCTGGAGAGCGCATCAGCGATCGCACCCTTGGAGCTGCTTGACGTGACTTGGGAAAGCGCGATGATGACAATGGCCATCATCGCCATCACCCCGATCGGCATGACCTTGAGGATGATGGCGATGATGGTGGTCAGGAATATGGCGACTAGTCCCCAGGCTTTGGGCGTCAGGCCTTCAGGGCACGGCAACAATAGCAATGCGATAAGCACTGCCGTTGTCGCCAGGGCCTGAGGCAGTTTGAACGGCACCGCTTGATTGAAATACTTGAATGCTGCTTTGACGCGACTTGGCATGAGGGGCCCTCTTTATGACTGTCCAACAAGCGGAGAGCGCTTGAAGCGATGCGCAGCGGTTCCAGTCATCAAGGCTTGGCGCGCGGGCCTGCCCCAAAGTGATGCATAAGTTCGGCGTGCGTTTGCGAATAAGCATCGTCCGTGAGAGACGTTGCCATGGGAGAGTTCGCGGCATTTCTCGCAACTTCGGCCTTCGCCCTGTCCTGGTCCTCGCTTCTCAGCGCCAAGTCGGCCAAAACGGTTACGTGAGTCGGTTGGACCTCGACGAAACCCCCCGACACATATAGCTGGAAAGGTGGCTCGCCCGTCTCCGGATGGACGAGGATCATGCCCTCGCGCAGCGTGGTCAGCATGGGTGTATGTTTTGCCATCACGCCAAATCGACCCTGTTCCCCAGGAAGACTAACCTCCCTAACGTCTCCCTCCCATTGGGCTCCCGTGAGGCTCACCACGGTCAGCGCGAACGTCTGCTGTGCGTTAGCGATGAAGTCGGGTCTCGGGTGGGCTGAGGGGTGTGAGTGCATGTCGTATTCGTCTGAGGCCTTGGTCGAAGAGGCCTCACTGCTCTGCGTAGCGCCGGCAACGAGTGATAATTTTCCACCAAGCTTCATTTCAACACTCCTCGAACAGTCTGGCACTGTTGCCCTACAACAGCCCTTCTTTCTTACCTCGGCACGACTTGGCCACCGAGAGGAACGCCAAACGGTTCCCGTTTCAAACCTCTATGATGCAGCGCACCATACACGCCCGCCTTGATCTCGATCAACTCAGGCGGGAGATGGAATGTAAGGGCAAACCGAGTGATGTGGTTAACAAGAGGAAGCGAGAGCAATCTGGGCATTGCCACGCAAATAAGGTAATACGTGATATTTGAAGAGCTGATGCTCAGCCACAAGTCGTTCTGGACAATAGGTACTGGGCGACCCACCCCCAAAGAGCGGCTAACAAACCGACTGCGCGGCCGCCAGGCAGGCGCGGTCGGTGCTCGGAATCGGCATGGACCACGCGTACGCTCCGGTTCTGAGCACGCCGCCCGCACTCACCTGACGACTGCTCGCGACGTTTTGTTAGCCGCTCCAAGAACAGGCGCATCGTAACGTAGAGACTTTGCCGGCATGGGCCTCCGTCATCACGAGGAGTCAAGCGATGAAGAAGTCACGGTTTACCCGACGTCGCCCAGAGTAGATGCACGTTGCGCGCCCAAGCGTTATAAATACCGCTCTCGCGGCCAATTCTTGTCGTTGTAAGTGCGCGATGCGCATCCGCCGAACAAATCAAGCTCCCTGGAGTAGGCTCTCGTCGAAACATCCATGAGCCCCAGCGCCGAGTGGAAAAGATTGTCATGGCTTGCAGGCTGTAACGCGCGTTGCCGCACGCACTGCATGTTCAAACCGCGCCACCTCACCATTCCCGGCGACAGCCATGCTGCCATGGGAACCTTCATCTGCATGTCCGGGGCAATGGCGTAAGGCAATCCATGCAGATACAGGTTGCTTTCGCCAAGTGACTCTCCGTGATCGGAGACATACAGCAATGCGCTGTCGACCGTATCGATTGAAGCGAGCATCTTTATCGCACGGGAAACTAGTTCATCCGTCGCCAAAATTGCGTTGTCGTAAGCGTTGACAACCTCTGGACGCGTGCAGTCTCCGAGATCTGCACTTCTGCAGTCGGGCTTGAACCGACGTAGTCGCTCCGGATAGCGCAAGTAGTAGCTTGGGCCGTGGTTACCTAGTTGATGCAATACGATCACCATGTCTTCCTGGCTTGATCGCACGCGATTTTCAAGACCGTCGAGAAGTGCCAGATCGCCGCAGTCATCATTCGGGCAAGCAGCTATTTGGTTTCTTGGCGTTACCTTTTCAAACGGCAAACCATCGCAGACACCTTTGCATCCGCCTTGATTGTCTCTCCAGAGCGTTTGGATACCAACTCTCGATAAGACATGCAGTAGGGAGTCCGAACGCTTTATCTCACTTTCGTTGTAGCTTGCCCTACCTTTAGCCGAAAAAATGCATGGCAATGAGACCTCAGTGCTTGAGCCACATGCGCGCACATCTGGATAGTTGACGACATCGAGCTTGGCAAGTTCCGGAGTCGTTTGACGCGCGTATCCATTCAGACCCCAATTGGATGCACGCACGGTCTCCCCGACCACCAGAACAAGCACGTGTGGCTTCGGCTCAGGGTCATGGCCAACCAAACGAGCATCCGGTGCCACGACACGTCTGGGGCCAGTGTCAACAGAGAGTTCCTTTGCTGCAATGCGCGTGATGGAGACAACGACATTCGCAGGAGCCACGAGATGGCGGAGCTCCCGATTGTTTCGCATCAGCGCGCTGACGTCCTTGAAGCTAATCAATGCGGCAATGATGACCAGCATGAGCGCCAATGCAATCGATCCGAACATGGCAACGGTCGATCGCAGAATTGATGACCTTCTCAGACGTGTCGACCAGATAAGCACGAGTGGAGCCATTGCATAGGTGATGACATGCAATAGCAGGGAGGATGTGATCAGGTCCCCGGCTTCAGCTGCGTCTGTCTTGAGGATGTTGCGTGCCATGCTGACGTCAAAATAGATCGAATAGCGATCAGAGAAGAAAGACGTAAGGACAGCGGCCAATAAAAACGCAGTCAACACGGGCTTGGTCGCGCCCTTCCAGCAAAGCGGACGAACTAGAAGCACATTGATGCCCACCAGGATCAAGGCGAGGCTAAGCGCACTTTCCCATCCTCCGTGATCAGAAAACGCGCCTGTGGCTGCCGTGGCTCGCCAGAACGCTTGATTGAGCGCCGCTGCCGTATACATAGCAACGGCCCAGACAAGCCAGTCCGCCGAGAGCAATGGACGCCAGCTAGGCGTTGCTTCTGTATCGCCCCTATTTCTGGTGCGTAGTCGCTGGAGGACGGAACTAAAAATTGCTGTCATGACGTGCTCCTGAGCCATCACATGCCACACATTCGACTTGCAGGGTCAGCTCGTAGACGTTGAGAACAGAGCGGACGATGCCTGTCACTTCGCAACGAACTCGGTCCAAGGCATTGACATCTTCTTTGACGACAACATGCGCGGTCACCACAGTCTGACGAGAAGCCAACGACCAGATATGCAGGTTGTGAATAGAGTCGACATCGGCATGTGCCCGCATCGCTCTTTCCAAGGCCGTGATGTCGACATCAACAGGCGCGCTCTGCATCAGAACGCGTCCGGCCGCGCTTATGAGCGTCCAGGTTCTCGGCAACACCCACAATCCAATGAGCACCGCTATGACTGGATCGATAAGTGTCCAGTTGGTCCAACGAATGACGAGCGCACCGATGATGACGCCCACCGATCCAAGCATGTCGCTCCAGACCTCAAGATACGCACCCTTTAGATTTAGCGAGCTGCCACTTCCTGACTTGAGCAGACGCATCGCGATGAGGTTAACGATAAGCCCGCTGATGGCGACGAAAAGCATGCCGGTGGATGCAACATGTGGAGGTTGTCTGAAACGAGTGATTGCTTCCCAAAGAATGTAGCCCGCAACCAGGAGGAGCAGGGAGCCGTTGACCAGCGCGCCCAGCGACTCAACGCGACCGTAGCCATAGCTTCGCTTCTTGTCAGCTGGCCGCCTGGAGATACGCACAGCGAAAAGGGACACGGCAAGCGCAATCGTGTCGGTCAGCATATGCGCAGCATCGGAAATCAACGCAAGACTGTTGGTTAGAAAGCCACCTACTACTTCGGCAGCGAGAAATAGCGATGTGAGTCCGAGCGCCCACCATAGCGGCTTCTCGAAGCGGACTTTGGAGCCTGCGTGGTCGTGATTGCCACTCATGAATATTCTCCTGAACGCCTATGTGGCGTTTGCTTTGGGTAAGGCAGAGCACCCATCGCGGGAATCGCGATGGGTTAGGGCGCCGCTGATTAGACTTCCGTTGCCTTTTCTCTTGTGGCGCGGCTATGTACCCACCGATACAGAATAGGCAGGACGACCAGCGTTAGCAGCGTCGAAGATACGATTCCGCCGATCACCACAGTGGCAAGTGGTCGCTGAACTTCCGAACCGGCTCCAACGTTGAGTGCCATCGGCACAAACCCAAGTGATGCCACCAGCGCTGTCATCAATACGGGTCTTAGCCGACTCAGCGCCCCGTCGCGGACCGCAACGGGCAACGGATCCCCTTTTTCCCGCAGTCCTCGAATAAAACTGATGAGTACCAAGCCATTGAGAACCGCTATACCCGACAGTGCAATGAACCCTATGCCTGCGGAGATGGATAACGGAATTCCACGCAAACTGAGCGCAATGATTCCGCCCGTAAGCGCTAGCGGAACGCCGCTAAAGACGATTGCGGAGTCTTTGACCGAGCGAAATGCCCAGAAAAGCAAGGCAAAGATGACGACGAGTGTGACTGGGATAACGATCGCCAATCGCTTGCTTGCCGAACTCAACTGCTCGAAACTACCCCCGTATTCGATCCAATAGCCCGTCGGCGTCTTGACTTGGGCATCAACCACATCTTGAAGCTCGGTGACAAACCCACCTAGATCACGGTCGCGGACATTCGCAGTGACCGCAATTCGCCGCTTACCGTTATACCGATTGATCTGGTTTGCGCCTTCGCTCCGAATGACCTTGGCAACTGCCGCAAGTGGAATGGTCTGGGGTCCGCTAGATTCCGAGCCTGACAGGGCATCCTTATAGGCCTTGAGTGGAATGGGCAACGACTCGATGGCACTGGGGTCCTGCCGTAACGCTTCCGGCAAACGGACAACAATGTCGAATCGGCGATCGCCTTCGAAGAGTTGTCCGGCGACTTGGCCGCCTACTGCTGTCGCAACGGGTTTTTGAATATCGTCGGCACTGAGTCCATAGCTTGCCAGTGCCATGCGGTTAGGAACAATCGATAGCAGCGGCAGTCCGCTGGCTTGCTCCACACGAACATCTGCAGCACCTGGAACATTTTTTGCGACCGCTTCAACTTGTTGCCCGATCTTGAGCAGCGTGTCTAGGTCATCTCCATAGATGTTGATGGCCACGTCCGACCGGACGCCTGAAATGAGTTCATTCGTGCGCATCTGGATCGGTTGCGAGAACTCGTAATTGTTGCCGGGGATGCCATCCACCAGTTGCTCGACCTGTGCAACGAGATCGGCTTTGGGCTTGTCCGGGTTAGGCCACTGGTCACGTGGCTTCACCATCACAAAGGTATCGGCGACCGAAGGCGGCATCGGGTCGGACGCCACTTCTGCAGTGCCAATCTTCGAGAACACCCGGTCGATTTCCGGCACTTTCATGAGCCGTTGCTCCAGTTGTCGCTGCATGCCCACCGATTGCGTGAGGCTAGTCCCCGGGATGCGCATGGCTTGCAGAGCAAAGTCGCCCTCATCCAGGCTTGGGACGAACTCACTCCCTAGCCTGGTTACAAGTAAGCCACTGCACACGAGCAGGGCAATGGCTCCAACTGCGACCCATTTTCCACTGCGCAGGCTGAGATCAAGCAGGGGTTCGTATCCTTTGCGGAAGCGTGCCATCAGCCAGTTTTCTTTCTCCTCCACCTTACCGCCCAGTGCCAACGCAATGGCAGCGGGAACGAAGGTAAGCGCAAGGACCATGGCGCCCGTCAATGCCAACACCACCGTGATCGCCATGGGATGGAACATCTTTCCTTCCACACCTGTTAGCGCAAAAATCGGCAGATAGACGGCGGTGATGATGCCGAGCCCGAACAAGCTGGGCCTGATGACTTCTGCTGTGGCGCTGGCCGTGATCTCAAATCGCTCGGCGAGATTCATTTGCCGTCCGAGCTGTTGTTGACGCTCGCCAAAGCGGCTCAGGCAGTTCTCGATGATGATCACGGCCCCGTCAACGATCAAACCAAAGTCAAGCGCACCCAGACTCATGAGATTGGCCGAGATCCCGCCGCGCGCCATGCCGGTTAGGGTGAAGAGCATCGCCAATGGGATCACTAGAGCGGTGATCAACGCGGCGCGAAAATTTCCGAGTAATAGAAACAAGATGACGATGACCAACACAGCGCCTTCGGTCAAATTCCTGGTCACCGTTCCGATCGTGCGATCAACCAGAGCTGTGCGATCGTAGACGGGTGTCGCTTTGACGCCCTCAGGCAAGCTTTTCTCGGCATCCTTGAGTTTGGCTGCCGCTGCCTGGGCGACGTCGCGGCTGTTGGCACCGATCAGCATCACGGCGGTGCCAAGCACGACTTCATGGCCATTTTGCGTTGCCGCACCCGTGCGTAGTTCGGCGCCGTCTGCAACTTGCGCCACATCGCGCACACGAACGACCGCACCGTCTCTCTTTGCGACCGCGATCTGCTCGATGTCACGGATGTCCGCAACCTGGGCGGGAATACGCACCAAGAATTGCTCACCATTGCGCTCGATGTAGCCTGCGCCAACATTTTGATTGTTGAGTTGCAGAGAGTTGACGACGTCGTCGAGCGTTAAACCAAGTGACCTGAGGCGAGCGGGGTCTGGCGTGATGTGAACTTCACGTTTGTAACCGCCAAGTGTATTGATCTCGGTTACACCGGGGATGTTGCGCAGTTGCGGGCGGATGATCCAGTCCTGGAGCGTCCTTAGATCGGTGGCGGTGTAGGGCTGCCCGTCGGGCTTTCTCGCCTTCGGGTCGGCATCGACGGTGTAGGAGAAGATTTCTCCCATGCCGGTTGCGATGGGGCCTAGTGTTGGCTCGATGCCGTCTGGGATTTGCGACTTCACCTGTTGCAATCGTTCGGACACCTGTTGCCTTGCGAAATAGATGTCCGTGCCGTCTTTGAAGACCACTGTGATCTGAGACAGGCCATAGCGGGAAATGGATCGAAAATGATCCATCTCAGGAAGCCCCGCCATTGCGGTCTCGATGGGGTAGGTCACCCGCTGTTCGGCTTCGAGAGGCGAGTAGCCAGGTGCAGCCGTATTGACTTGCACCTGGACGTTGGTGATGTCTGGTGTGGCATCAATCGATAGTTGATTGAAGCTCCACACACCGATGGCAATCAGCAGCATCGTCATGGCCATGACGAGCCAGCGCTGACCGATCGAGATTCGAATGATTCGTTCGAGCATGTCAGTTCTCCTCAATGCTCGTGCGATGCGCCGGACTTCTCGATGTCAGCCTTGACGAGATAGCTCTGTTCGACGACAACCTCATCGCCAGCCTTGAGCCCTTCAAGCACTTCCACCTGTACGGTATCGCCTTCGCCGAGCTTGACCGCATGTGCCGTGTAGGTGTCCCCGGTTCGCACGAACACTGCCTCGCCACCATCCAGCGTCTGCATTGCCGAACGCGGCACTATCAACGCGACATTACGGTTGCTGGTTGCGATTTTTGCAGTCACAGCAACGCCAGGCCGCCACTGCCCATCCAGGTTCTGCAGCGTTGCACGGGCGATGGAGCTTTGACTTGCAGCACTTGCGCCTGGCAGCACCCCATCGATCGTTGCTTGTGCACTCGTGCCGTCATATAGGCGCGTAACTACGACGCTTGATCCAGACATCACGGAAGCCATTTGCGGGCCGAATACGCTGAGATCTACCCAGACCTTGCTCAGATCGGCAATATCGAACAGCACCTGTCCTTCCGCTGCACCGCCGCCAACCTGCGCCTGGCGCGTCAGCACAACACCGCTGATTGGTGCGGATACGGAATAGGTGGAAAGGCTGAGGTTGCTTTGGATACTCGCCATGGACTGCCCGGCTCTGACACGGTCACCCACATTTGCACGCAGTGATCTGATGCGCCCTGGATAGCTCGCCGTGACTTTCGCATTGCTGCCATCGATTGTGGCGATCTGACCCTGCACTTCGAGTTCGATCGCAATGGCACCCGGCCCGACCGCTACAACTTTGATGCCGTTTGCATCAGCCTCTTTACGTGCAATACGTGTTGATTTGGGTGCTTCGTCCTGACCTTCTTCTTCGCCATGCGCTTGTTTTGCTTGTGGCTTGCTGTCAGCGGCTTCTTTATCGTCCGTTGCTTTTGGTCCGCCACAGCCGGCCAACTGTGCCGCGATTGCGAACAGGAACATGAGCGTGAAGGTATTCTTTCTGACCGGTTTCATGGCTGCGAGATTTCCTTGGCGTTGGCGCCCGCTGTCGCCATTAATGGCTGACCAGTCAGTCGCTGAATTTCGATGAGGGAGGATTGGGCGGAAATGGCTGCCTGCAGCTGACGTCTACGTGCTTCGATACGTCTGTCTTGCAGCATGCCCCACTCCATGTAGCTGATCGCTCCGGCCCGCCATGCGCGATCGGCCGCTTTCTCAGCTTCCGCAAGGCGAGGAATAACATCGGTGTCGAGCCGATTGACCTCCAGGCGCGCGATTGAGTAGTCGCCATGGGCAGCGGACAATGTAGAGAGCAGGCGAACCACTAGCGCTTCACGCTCGACACCATTGAGGGCCAGTTCTGCTTCAGCCGAGCGAATTCCTGGCTGTGCACGGCGACTGGTTCCAATGGGGATACTCAGCCCCGCAATGACACCCGCCGCGCTATCGCCTCGGAGTGCGCGTGCACCGATTTGCCATTGCACGTCGGGACTGGCCTCGGTTCGGGCCAGGCGAACCTGAGCTTCAAGAATCCGTTCTTCACCTGCTACTTGAGCGAGTTCGGGATTGGAGGTCAGATAGTCGCTGAGCTGCTTGAAGTCACTCAGGGCAGGCAGTCGCATTGGATCGCCGGACACCAAGCCGGCTGCCGCTTCTCGCTGATTCCACAGAGCCGCGAGATTTTGTCGCGCCCAGCGTTCGGCTTGCGCTGCCCGATCACGATCAAGCTCTGCTTCTGCAAGGGCCGCCTTTGCTGTCAACACGACCGACTCGGGCGATGCGCCTGCTTCCAAGCGACGGCGTGCCGCATCGACGGTTCGCTTGCGCTGCTCGATGTCCAGCTCAGCGATTTCTCGCTGTCGGATGGCTGCGGTGATCGCGAGGTAGCGGCGTGCCGTTTCTGCCAACAGGTCCAGGCGTGCGATTTCACGCTGAGGAGCTAGCGCATCAATGCGTGCCATTGCCAGGGTCCGGCGGGCATCGAGCTTGCCGCCACGCTCCAAGATGCCCGAAAGCGTAACGGTCAGCTCTGCTTGACCGAATGTCCGGTAGGGGCCAGTGCCCAAGGCATTTTCAAGCGTTGCACCCAGCAGCATTTGTGGGCGCTGGCCTGCGCGTTCGGCATCCGCAGTCAGGACGTCACGTTGTCCATCGATCAGGCGTAGGTCGGGGTGGGTTTTGGCAACGCGCTGAAAGGCGTCGTCCAGTGTCAAATCCTGAGACAGCGGTCGATCCTGCGCATATAGCGCAGGCACGACCGCGAAGGCGGCTAATGCCGCCAATCGCAACCACATAGGAATTCTCCGATAGCGAAATGTAACGAACCGCCAAAGGGCGGTGCAGCCGTTACAGCGCTATCGGGGGACGAATATCTGAGGAGGCTGGAAACGACACAGCCAGAGTCTTAATGGTTTGAGGCTGAAGCGCAGGTGCTTGCGTGGCATGCAAAATTAGCAATGCCGGCGTCACAGCGGTCAAATGCCCACAGCAATGCGACGCATGCATGAGTGCATCAAGCAACTCGCCTGTCTGCGGATCGCCGACAGGGGATGTCTCACCTTCGTTGTCTTGCGTGCCCGGGCTGTGCGAATGATCCGCAGACGCCAGGTAAGCCTGGTGCAAGTCTGCAACCGCAGCGAACACCGGATTGGACAGCACAGCAATCAGCAGCACAGCCATGGCTGGGATACGGAGCAGGCGACCAAGTTGGCGGAGCACGCGGTTCATATTGCGCGGACCATACGTGTGATTCCTCGCGTTACACAATCTCAATTGAGCGACGCATACATCGTCGATTAAGAGCGGCTAACAAAACGGAGCGAGCGGTGGTCAGGTGAGTGCGGGCGGCGCATTCAGAACCGGAGTGTACGCGGGGTCCATGCCGATTCGGAGCCGGTGATCGCCTTGCAGGCGGTCGCTGTTGAACCCCATGACAAAGCGCCGCATTGAGGCGGCGCTTTGTTGACTGAAGAGCTACTCCGAACATCACGGAACGCCGATGACACCGGCCGACGTCCTGAGCGTTGACCCGCTCGCCTCCATCCGGTGGGAGGTTGCGGCCGTGCCCCTCACTCGTCGGTCGGCGCCAGTTCCCACCCAGCGTTTTCACCGCCGGGTGAAAGTGGATTGTCGTCGCCGGCAGCGGTGGGCAGGTCGGCCGGGGCGAGGGAGTAGCTATACAGCTCGTGCAGCACCTGTTGCATTGGCGTGTAGTAGACGATGGAACGGCCGCCAGACTCGCCGGAGGAAATGATCCCGATCAGATGCTTGTCGTAGGTGACGACTGGTCCACCGGAGTCGCCGTTGTCGATGCTATCGAGCTCGGACGAGTGGGCGGCATCGATGTGCTGATAACTCGGTCTCGGAATTCCCGGCACCAGAGACATGCCTTGCCACACGCAGCGGACGCCGGTGCGCCACCCGCTTGTGCAGAACTGTCCATCCGGCGCGCTCGACCAACCGGTTACAGCAAGCCGCGCTTCCCGGCCGGCACGCGGCATGAAGACCTGGTTATTCGCACGGGGCGTATAGGACTGGATCGGATTACAGAAGGCTGCGCTTCCGTGAGAAGAGCAGTACAGCACTGCGGCCTGATCCGGCTGGGGCGAAACTCGCACAAGCTCAATGTCAGACGTGGCCGACTGCCACACGACGGTGCCGATGGCGGCCGTACCCACGTGGATGGTCGCGTACAGCGGCGCGCAGTGCTTGGCCAGCACGATCCATCGCGTGGCACGTTGGTACGGCGTCAGTCTGTGGAAGATGCTCGTGGGCACCAACACCGCACCTACGGTGCATGATCCAAAGGGGACGCTGATCTTCGAGCCGGAGATGACCGGGAGCACCGCGCGATCGGGGTTTCTAGGCTGCACAATGCGCGGAGTTTGCGCGGTGGCACCCGAGGATGCGAGGGTGGTGACAATGGCAATTGCAAGGGCTGCCACATGCTTTTGCATTGGTCGGATTTTCATCAGTGATCGAGTTCTCTCAGGGATGTTGGGATCGGGGAAAGTGGTGGTTCGCGAGGCCCATCAGCGCATTGATAAATAGGTGATGTCACTGCGGCGGGCGGGATCGAAACGGTGGGCGATATCGCCATCCCTGTTGTCACCAACGCACAAGATGATCGACATTTCTTACCGGCACTTCCGAGGTGGTATCGCGAGGTCGCCATCATCCGTGGCAGGGCTTGCGCGGCGCTGCTTGCCTACGAACTGCGGCGTCGTGTAACGAAGGGGGCGGGCGACGCGATGTCGGCTGCAGCGACACATTCTCGAGTACCGCCCTGTCAAAGTCTGGTATCGACACGGCGCTGGTCGGCTTGGCGTGACGCTGCGGCATGCCCGTCGTGCCTTCCTACACTGCCTGCGCGCAGGCACTCGTTGACATGCAATGCTGCGCGAACGTCCAGCTTGTCCAGGAAGCCGAAATGCAGTGGAGGCTGCCAGAACCCTTTGCACAAATCATGTGTCCGGCTGCGATAGGTCGGGCCGACCCAAGGCACTCGGTGCCCTTGGACGTGCACCAAGACGTTATGCGGTGCAAAACATGGTGGTTCTTGATGTTGTGAAGCAATGCTGTCTGTGCCAGCTGAGGGCTGGACGCCAAGAAAGCGCGGTACGCTGAGTTACATGAGGTCCCCGCGGTATGCTGCCGGCGAACAAGTCGCTGATTTGCATTCACCCTGCGGTCTCGTGTGCTATTGCCCGCGCAAGTATTTGCGTGCAAGTGATTAACATTGCGGCGATGACAGCGGCAACGGCCGGAGGCAACTGTTCACCATCGAATAGTTTGGTGGGCGGCCGGCGACAAGGAGCAGGTCGATCATCACAAGCGGAGACAGCACCGTGAGGTCGACACGCGTGGAGGTCGCCTGCATACCCGTGAGGTTGGCGGTCCAATAAAATTTATTTTGAACCCATATTACCCATACGAAGCAGGACACCCTGCCTCGCGTTCGGCGCTCCGCATTGCAGCGTTAGCTTAGGATGCACGTAATGATGAAGAGTAAGGTCGAGTTGATCTACTGCATCATGGTCGTGGCCACAGCCGTTATGGCGGGCATCGTCAAATGCACGGTGGCGGCTACCTGCTCTAACTGCAGTGATTTCTTCGATCACTGATCAGCACGACCAATGTTACCTCTCACAAGGCCCGGCTCGTCCGGGCCTTGTGCATTTATGCCATCAACCATTAGGAAACGACGATGCACTTGCTTGAATCAATGGCCTATGTCGGCCAAAAGCCCTGGCACGGGCTGGGTAATCAGCTCGCTCGACAGCAACCTATCGAGATATGGAAGCAACAGGCTGGGATGGATTGGAAGATAGAGGAGTCTGAGGTGCGATACATCACTGGCGGCCAGAACGTTGGAGCCATCAATGCGTTTCCAGGGAATAAGGTCCTCTATCGTTCTGACACCAAGGCACCTTTGGCAGTGGTTTCAAAGCGCTTCCAGGTCGTCCAGCCAGGAGAGATCCTGGAGTTCTA
Organism: Xanthomonas arboricola pv. juglandis; assembly: GCF_001013475.1. Taxonomy (GTDB): domain Bacteria; phylum Pseudomonadota; class Gammaproteobacteria; order Xanthomonadales; family Xanthomonadaceae; genus Xanthomonas; species Xanthomonas arboricola. The sequence goes on from NZ_JZEF01000004.1 coordinate 170,902, forward strand.
CCGGGACCTGACGGCGTACAATGGGTTTGAGCTGGAGACGGCCGGCGTCTTGCGTGAGGGGCGCAAGTTCTGGGCGCTGGCCAGAACAGGTCAGAGCACCGTGCTTCGGGGGAGGGACAGAGTGGACGGCTATCTTCTCCTGGCCACTGCCTGTGATGGGACGCTGGCCACAACAGCTCAATTCACTTCTATCAGGGTGGTCTGCAACAACACCCTGGCGGTTGCCTTGGGAGACAGCGGTGGCGCCATCAAAGTGCCGCACCGAAGCCACTTCGACCCGGACCTCGTGAAGCGCCAGCTCGGCATTACGGTTTCAGCCTGGGGCGGTTTCGTAGACCGAATGAAAGCACTGTGCGAATCCCCCGTAGACCCAGACTCTGCCGATGCCCTGCTGCGCCGTGTGTTGACCTACGCCACTCCCAATGCGGCGCAGGTGGTCAACGAACAGGCAGTGGCTAAAGTGCGCGCGCTGTATGAGGGCGATGGGCGAGGATCCAAGCTTGCTTCCAGCCGAGCAACAGCTTGGGGTCTGCTCAATGCCATCACCGAGCACGTTGATCATCATCGACGTGCTCGAAGTGATGACCATCGCCGGGATGCGGCCTGGTTTGGGCAGGGAGCCAAGATCAAGCAGCGCGCGTGGGAGGAAGTGATGGGGATGGTGGCGTGATGCAGGTCGGGACACGCACATGTGCGCCGTCTGATGGCGGGCCTGCACCGTCACAGGAAGTCATCCGCGCACGGGATGACAAGATCGTCGCGCGCGCCCTACGCATCCTCGAACAGCGAGCCAGCGAACCAGGGCCACGACTAGGTGACGTCTCCAAGTGCGGGGCGTTCTTCCGGCTGCGGTTGGGCGGTGAGATACGGGAGCACTTCGAGGTTGCTTTCCTCGATAACCAGCACCGGCTCATCGGGGTAGAGCGCTTGTTCTCCGGGTCTGTGGAGGGCGCGGAGGTGCATCCGCGCATCGTCGTCCAGCGCGCGTTGGCCTTGAACGCCGCGGCAGTCATCGTGGCTCACAACCACCCCAGTGGCCACACTGAGCCTTCAGCAGCCGACCGGGCTGTCACGGTCCAGTTGAAGACCGCTTTGCAGCTGGTGGAAATCCGGCTGCTGGACCATTTCGTGGTCACGGCCCACCAGGCGGTTTCGATGGCTACCCGGGGATGGGTGTAGGGCTGACATCCGCTCTGGGGCCGGTCTCGGCACAGCGCGCCCGGCCAAGGCCGGACATCGACTCGTTTTGTTCCACGTTCAGTGGCCGAGCCCTAAGGGCCGGCCACAGGATTGCCGTCAGTCGAGAAGTGACCCGGGGCGAACCCGGAGCGCCAGTGCGATGCGCTCGATGTTGTAGATCGTCACATTCTTCTCGCCACGCTCGAGCATACCGATGTAGGTCCTGTGGACGCCGGCTGCCTCGGCAAGGTCTTCCTGCGACAGCCCGCGCTCCTTTCTCAATCGCCGGACGTTGCCAGCAAAGACGGTGACCAACCGAGTTTCGTGAGCTGCCCGAGCCATCGCGAGATGGTCTGGGTTTGAATACTACTATTCGACATACTACGATTAGCATTCGCCGTGCTGGAGCCGGCTTCGGCAGTGTCAAGCCGGCCGGGCACCAGATCAGAAGCCGGGCGGATGAATGAAAAAAGTGGCTCCTGCCTACGTGTTGCGGGCGTCTGCCTTCCTGTTCGGTCGTAGAGGGAGGTAGCCCTACTGGGCTTACGCACATGGGCACGTTCAAATCGACGAGAAGCAGGGAGATCTAAATTGGGGAAGGGCTACTACGAAGTACTCGGGATCCGTACAAATGCCGGGCCGGAAGAGATAGAGCTGGCATACCGGGGCCGACGTAGCCAGTACCACCCGGACCGCTACGCAAACTCGGACGCGGAAACGGTGAACTGGGCCACCTCGAAGATGCAGGAGGTCAACCAGGCTTACGCGGCACTTCGGGATCCGGTCAGTCGTGCGCGAGTGGATGAAAAAGTGCGAACTAAGTCAGCGCGCCCAGCAGGCCCGGCAGATGCCACCTGCGCGCGCGAGCCGGATCAGTCGTATGCACTGACGTTGGTGCAGGCGCTGGACGGCTTGGCACTGAACGGTGAACCGCTTGAGCGAATCTTCATCGCCCCGCGTATCCCTCATAAAAAACTTGCCGGCGCACTGGAGTCCTATGGACAAGGACTGCAACTACAGGACGTGGTTGTGCTGATCGACGACACGCTCTTTGGCGGTGCACGCGAAGGTGTCCTGATCACCGAAGCACAGATCAGATGCAAAGCCGTGTTCCAACCAGTGGAGATTCGCCTGCTTGGAGTCCTGTCGGCGATCACGACAGAAGGGAAGTACGTCTACATCAATGGCGAGCGCTTCGCCGATCTGAACATGCCTAACAAAGGCGACTTGAAGGCGCTCTTCAGGGCCGTAAGCCACTATCTGCAGCAAGGCCGCTAACCATCACAACAACAGGGGGAAGAAATGAAATATCTGATTGGGCTCTACGGAGCCTCGGTCGTAGTTGCTGCAATCTGTTTCGCCAACTGGGGGCAATACGCCTACAAGGGTTTTGCCTACAACCTCGGTCGCGCGCTGGTTTGGCCAGCAATTGTGTTCCCGTCGTTCGGGAGGCTTCTCAGCGGGTTGATTTGGCTTGTCGTCATAGGCGGCGTGCTGGTCCTTGTGCAAAGGAGGGCCTAGTCATGGCACGAGATGTCGCAAAGATTGCGGCCGCTCTGGCGGCGTTGCTGATGCTTGGAGCATGCGGCAGCAAGGCGGACAAGGCACGCAGCGAATTCATCGGCAGCTGTGCCAGCAGCGGAGGGAACGAGTCCGTCTGCGAATGCGCTTTCGACAAGCTGCAGGCGCATTACGGGGAAGAAGGAATTGTTGCAATTCAGTCCGAGGGCTCTGCGCCCCCGGACTTCATCGATCAATTGGCCAATGCCGCACAACAGTGCAGGAAGCGATAAGGAAATGAAGATGAAGCAGATTTACCGGTCCGCGATGATCCTGCTAGCCGCGCTAGCCGTAACGGGGTGTGGCAAAGCAGATGAGGTAACTAAAGCAGGCGATATCAACCTTGCTGGCTGCGAGGTTCCGGCGGGTACCAAGCGAGTAGAGGCCGAAGCTATCCAGTGCGATGCAGCCAAAGGCGTAAAAGCTGAGGCAGAGAAAGCGCCTCCGCAAGAAGCTGTCCAGATCACGCCGGACGCTGAGGTCATCAATGCTGCCATCGCCCAGGAGGCGAAGAAGGCAGATGGAGCTACCGAGTACAAGGACGCGCGGAAACTGATCGAAGGCGATCTGACCGGGGATGGCAAGCCAGAAGTGGTGGCCCTTTACACTTTAGAGGGCAGCGGAAACGGCAATGGTGCGGGCAGTTATCTGGCGGCATTCGAACGCAAGGAAGGTTCCCAGTTGCAGCTGGCCGGCACTACGTTGGTCTCTGGCTTCGGCGTCGCAGCCCAGAAGGTGGGCTTGAAGGAAGGCACGGTGCATGTGACGTTGCTTGTCCCAGGGCCAGATGATCCGGCCTGCTGCCCCTCGACGGAGGAGGAAAGCTTGTACGTCTTTCACGGGGGGAAGTGGCTGCAGGTGCAGCCATCGCCTTGATCAATGCTGGCCTGACTACGTGAAGGAGCATCTGCTCCTTCACGTAGTAGCACGCCAAAGCTAATTTTTTTGGTGGGACACGTCTCTGAAGACTGGATGATCGAAGCTGCTAGCGTTGTGAGTGCGCCAATGGCTACCAATGGCCATGTTCTGTGATCGCCTGTGGCCTCACGTGGATACGGCCTATCTTCTGCTTTCACGGTGACTTGTGATCAGAAATAGTCAATAACGGCGGATTGGCCGGTCCCGTGGATAGTTACAATGTGCTCCAGCTTCAGCCAAGCCACCGCGGTCATGAAGCGTTTTTCAGGTAGGCCTGCCAGCAGGCGCACTTCGCTCAGCTTCGTCTGCCGCAAGAAGGGATGGCAAAGCCTGTCCAGGCAGTCCAGAACCCATTGAGCGTCCTGCAAGGGGCGCGGCACTTTTTCTGCCTTGGGCGCCTGGGTATGCCACGGCCGTAAGGAAGTTGCGCCAGCAGCCGCCACGGTTTCAGCATGTGGAGGAGCAATCGCCTCTACGAAAATCAGGCGGTATTGGGATAGCGACCACTCCACGATGGCCCAGGCGCGCTGGACCATGTCGACCGACACGTCTGAATTGACTCCGCCGCAAAAAACGTGAAGCACTACGGCAATGCGTAGTGTGTTCTCCCAAGCGCGAGCGGCAGCTTCCCGGATGTCTCGGTACTCGTGGGGGATCCACTCCTTCAGCTTATAGCTTAGGTTGTACATATAGGCCCGGGCGAACAGATCCAGGCCGACACCGGTACGGCTAAAGTCGCCAGATTGGCGCTTTTGATTGATCTTGTCGGTCAAGGCTTCCATCCGGGCTTGAAATGCCTCGGCGCTATAGCACCCACGCTTGGGCACATAGGTCTCGTTCTCCTGAAACCGTTCGGGATCGTGGCAGCCGGTTACCGCACGTGGCCAGAGCCCAATAGCGCAGTCATCCTGCCCTTGGCCGTTGGCGTACTTGTACATCGGCTTGGGTTGGGTTCGAAATCCCAGACTGCAGCGTGCATCGGTAGCCTCCAACTCGACACCATGGACGAAGTTGTCAAGTGGTGGGTCGCCACTCCACAGCTGCGTGAGCGAATCGATATCGTCCTTGAACAGGGTGGACTTCAGCAGGCTACGCCCGTCCTCGCGCTGGAGAGTCAGGGTCATGCTCTGCCCGTCCAGCATCTCCACCAGCTTGGCATAGGAAATGGTACGGCTTACAAGGGTTTCGACGCGGGGATTTCGCGAAGGTGTGATGCCATGCCCGGCGTCATTGACGACGGAAGTGCGGCGCGGTTGCCGTTTCTTGGCATTCAGGAAGAGCTTGAAAAAAAGCTTGAACGAGCGTCCCTTGCCAGTGGCGCTTGGAGCTAAGGCACAGGTGAAAAGTGTGGCGGGCAGGCACTCGCCGTCGAGAGCCACGCAGTCGAATCCGCAGTGCACCACGGCGGCAATGGCGGCAAGTGCATCGGTCAAGGCGCAAGCCGCAGGAGCCTCCTTGTCTTGGATGACATGCAGGACAGCGGAACGTATCGGCTCGGGTAAGCAGTCGATCGGACAGGTGGGATGAAGGTTCGGGAAAGGGGGTGGGGATGCGAACACCGAATCATTCCAATGGGAAAGGTATCGGGTCTTATATGTCCAAGCTGCCATGCGCTCGAAACAGTTCCAGGAACAGTTGCCAGAGCTGACCCCGTCGCGCTCGACCAGTGGACGTTGTCGGATGCGTCGAGTTAACCCCGTAGGGAGGGCGCGGTGGGGTGTGGGGCCTGGTGAAATTTCATGCCAGGTGCCGGACATGTGTGGCCCACTCCGCGGCCATGCACGTTCAGGTGATGGGGAGCGGCGCAACTGTGCCGGGAACTGTTCCCGGCAAAGAATGAGGTCAGGAAAGAGGTATGGCAACGTAGCCCTCCCGTTCGCAAGGTCTTCGTGGGTGTTATGAGTCTCCTCCAGAGCGACACTGTCCTGCGCGAGAAGCAGGTCATCAGCATCACTGGACTGGGTAGGTCTTCTATCTGGGCCTTCGGCAATCCCAAATCCCGCTATTACGACCCAACGTTCCCTAAGCGGATCAAATTGGGTAACCGGGCGGTGGGATGGAAGGCCAGCGAGGTCTTCCTCTGGGTTGCGTCCCGTACCCAAGTGGCTTGAGTAAACACGTCAACTCGACCTTCAGACAGGCCCGCCTGCACATGAAGGATCTAGGGGGCGACGGCCTGCAGATAGGTCAAATCAAAGAGAAAATCGTTGGGTGAATTACGGATTTATATGTTTTCTTCCGTGTCACCTCCATTCCGTCCATTTACTTTATCAGTAGTCCATTTTTCTGCGTCAACTGAAACGAACCAACGAGTCAGAAACTAACCATGATCCGTAGACCCGACACCAATATCGGGGAATCCACCCTGGATAACGTGCATAGCGCGTCTTCCCCCTTGAAGTCGACGATCCAAAAGATCGTCCGGGCCGAGCAGGACAGGGAGAGGATCGCCGAGACAGTCATTCGTATGGAAAGCCAAAATGGCCTAGTGCAAATGCCGCGCACCGGCCAGTACTACTGCACCGACCAGGATTCAGTATGGTTTACTGGTACGGATGACCATCTCTTCAAGGAGTTTGCCGAAGTAACGCTATCTAGGATCCAGAAGGCCCTGTTGCAAAATGAAGGCCGACCTTGTCTGCCCATCGCTATCAAGCGGCGCGATGCCCAGCCATTGGCTTACAAGCTCACTGCCCTGGGGCGCCAGCTCGTCCAGTGCTGCGCCCAATACCGTGAGGAGTGGGCGGTGGCCTATGCGAATCACGTCTTCCACCCGGTGATCACGGTGTTGTTGAGGGCGATGAGGCGCTATGCGATTCGCATAGGCCAGCAGGTGAGCCAGAATGTTCCACAGACACCGGAACTTGCCCGTTTGCTGGAGCGGTTGGTGCGCTTCGTTCGCAGGGCATGTGGGACGTGGCGCTTCGTCAATGCGTTGGCTGCACACGAGAAGCAGGCCCGGGACAACTTCGACAGCGGCCGGGAATTCATCTATCACCTGGCTGCAGAGCACTCGCGACTGCTGATCCTGCGCATTGATCTGTACTACCGGCCGTATTACGACGCGGAGAAAGCGATCAAGCAAATCAATGGTTTCCTGCGTTGGCTTCGCGAACGCGCGTGCAAGCGTAATCTTCTGCCAGGCTACCTGGGCTTCATCATCAAGTGCGAGAACGGTCTTGTGCGGGGCATGCACTGGCACCTGATGGTGATCTGCAGTGGCAACCAACAGCAATGCGGCGGCTATTTGACGCAGAAGCTAGGGGAAGTGTGGGCGTGCCGCACCGGACAGGGGCTTGGTGCCTATTACAGCTGCTGGGCCGATCAATCCAAGTACGATTACAACGGGCTGGGTGTAATGGGCCTGGGCGATTGGGAGAAAATGGCTGGGCTGCGCGCAGCTCTTTACTACATGAGTAAGCAGGACTGCGTGCTCAAGGTCACCAATGATAAGGTCAAGAATTTCTGGCGTTCTCCCATACCTAAAAAGGCTGGGAAGAAGCGTGGCAAGCCTCGCCTGCAGGGCAACGACCTGAAGTTGCTCAAGCGTATGCTGGGTGGTAGACGCAGTAAGTACCCGCAGGGACTTGAGATGCGGCCGCTGGCCTATCGCTCAATGGTCCAGGACGCGGAATAAGCGAACACGTGGTCCGCAACGTATCAGCAGGCATTGAAACCTACCTTTCCGTTACCGTCTATGGAGTGCGTAATGTTTAACATCGAAACCACGGATGCCATCGGCGCTGAGAGATACGTCGATGTCGACTGGAAGGGCATTGGTGCAATTGACGGACATCCACTGGACTTTCTTATTGCTCGCGGGATTTCGGTGTATTACAAAGTCCATCGGGGAGATTTCTTCGTGTCCCGCCATCAGTGGCAACCTGTGGTGCCCGGTTCAGCCAAGGAAATTGCGGGGCTGTCCATCCAAGCGGTGGACTACTCCATCGTTCGGCGCGACACTGATTTGCTGTTGTTGCGCTTGGATGAGGAAGATCTGCGCGAGATCCGAGCCACCGGCACGCGAGGAATGATCGATTTCTCGCTGGGTGGCCTCGCGCTTTCCAAGCCGAAGGAAGGTGATAGCGGAGACGGGGCACGGCTGACAGAGCTGGATTTCCATCGCGCCCATGTGGTCCGTCACGAGCGCTGGAAGCACGCGCAGAACACGGCTCCTATCGGCCGTCCGCCACGCCATGTGGACTATGCCGAATCGCTGTGGATAGGATACGAGGACCTGTACCTTGAAAACAGCGACATAGCCGAGTTGAAGAAGTGTGGAACGGGTATGGCACTTGAATCATACCCACTGGCCGTGTGCGAGAGGGCATTCCCGCCAGTGATGGAGTGGCTTTACAAGGCGGCTTATGCCTGCAATAGGGACAAGGCCATGGAGCCGCTAATGGAGCGGGGCCAGAAGCCCAATTGGGAGAATCGAAAAAAGGCCATCCAGTCGTGGTTGAGGATTAGGCCAGGCGAGCCATTGTTCGGTAAACGGTGGATGCGCACGGCGGTCACGCTAGTTCCCCGCGAGTATAAATTCGCCAAAAACTTCAAGGAAGAGTGGCTGGAAAAGCCGGCTTTTCAGAAGGGGAGGGCACTGAGAAGCGAGCATCTGAGCACGATGCTGACGCTTGCCCTGGCGCTAACCGAGTGGTGGCTTGATCAGGATGGGGGTGATCTACAGGCCAAGCGGATCGAGTTGGCAGGGCTATTGGAGGACGCTGGATTTGGCATGGTTGCCGTGGAGGACCTCACCGGGATGATTACTGGCGAGGAGGTCACCGACGGTCAGAGAGAGGCATTCCTCAAAAAACTCGAAGCAGAGCAAACCAAGAAGAAGTTGTCGCGCGCCATTCAAGTAGCTCGCTCGGGGGGCGGCTTGAGTGGAGGACAGCGGGATGTCGGCGAATCTTCTGGCGATCCAGATCCGTTTGCGGAGGTCGGTCGCCAAGAGACGGTAGGGGATTCCGAGAAGGTATACGTCCCCCGCAATTTGGGTCCTCGCATATGAAATTGATTTGGTGCGAGGTTCCATGCCGAAGACAGGCCTGCCCTTTTAAAATCAGGTGAAGACGTACGGATGGACTTCGGAAAGAGCGATGTCGGGTCCTGCTAGCGGGAGGTAGAGGCTGATGGAGCGGTCTGTGGTAGCACGTTTGAACCTGCTCCTCGAGCCGCTGGTGACGTCGATGGTGTCTTCGTTCGCTCGGGAGAATACTTGGATGAGAGGCGTTCACCGTGGGAGACATCAAGGACCACGGCTGCGGTAGGTGAGACGATGTAGAAGATGCAACGGGTGCTCGACGCGTACCGAACGCTTTCTCTATGGATTCGAAGAAAAGTCCGGACGCAAGCGCTCAGCCGACTGACGTGCTCGACATCTTGCCTCTTCAGTAGTTCAAGGTCTCACCACCCAGGCTGACATGAAGTCCGTTCTAGATGTAGCCCAAGACGACGCCGCGTTGGTTCCGTGGGGTGGCCGCCTCGAACTACGGTTCGCGAACCAAACTGATGGTCTTGAACGCTTCCCCCATGAAGCTAAATTTCTTTGAAAACAGCGACGCGACTCGAGTGTCCGCTGTGGCAAAGAATATCTGCCTTCCCGAGTTCACCGCGAGATCACGCAGGTAGTCAAGGAACGACAGAGCGTTGAGGTCGTCGACGTGCGCAATTGGGTCGTCGATGAGCAGGACTGGAGGGGCTGCCGCGGCCGTGCGATTCCTGGCAAGGAAGATGGACAAGGCAAATGCGGAGCGCTGTCCTGTGCTGACCTCGTCCAGCGTGCGGGCGTCATGACCATCTGCGGTCCGCAAGAGAACGTCAGGGCTGCCAACGTACTCATACTCGCGAGGGGAATGGATGCGCGAGAACACCTCATTGATTTGGTCGCCGATAGCATCAAGCGCTTCCCGCGTCGCGTTTTTCAGGGAAGCGTTCTCAATGAGGTCGTCCAAGACCTTGCCCGCTTCAAGGAGCGCCTTCTCCTCGTTGCGATGCTTCTCGAGGCTGAACTTCCAGTCCAGAATATTTTTCGGCAGGACCTTCTGCTCGGCCGAGCTCTCCGAATCGCTGCGCGACGCTTCGTCAGCTTGCTTGAACGCTGAGGCCACGGCTGCGATGCGTGCCTGAACCTCTACGAGCGGAGCATCGTCCTTGACAGAAAGGTAGGAGCGAAGCCCGGCAGCATTGTTTGTAGCGGCAAGGAATTCGTCTTGCAGCGCAACGAGCGATGCGAAGGTGCCAATTGGCTCGATGCGCGTGACCCAGCCGTCAACGACGATAGACTGAGCGAAGGTCCGGATGGACTCAACAAAACCTCCCATGCTGGTGCGGCAATCAATCAAAAATTTTCGCGTCTCTTCCATAGCGTCCGACTGACGCCGCCGTTCATCCGACGCAGTGGCGGCGGTGAGATTGCTTGACTCGGTGTCGAATAGCCCAGCGATTCGGCCCAGCAACAAATCGGCCTCGTTGCTGGAGAAACCCGCGCTGCCCAGATCTTGGCCTTCCTTGATGACGCTCTGGAGTTCCTGCTCCGCCTGGCTCGCCCGCTCGCGCAATGCGACCAGCTCTTCAAGGACCTCCTTGGGCGTGGTCCCCACCAACTGCAACTGCGCCGCATACTTTTGACATAGCTCCGCGGCGCTCGCCCCCCGCCGCGCTTCGCTCGCCTCGTCCCCCGCCAGGCGCAGCGACTCCGCAAGGCTCTCGACCTCCTGAGTGGTCTCCGGCCCTGAGGTGAGTCCCTCGATGAGGTGCCTCAATGCGCCCCTAGCATGTACCGTGTGGCAGACCGGGCACATGTCCGGATTCTCCGACGACTTGAGCGCCTCCATCGCTGCGTCCTTCAGCTTCGCCGCCGCAGTTGCGCGAGCCGACGCGGCCCGGCCGTGAAGGTCCAGGGCTTGCTGAGCGCGAGTCAACCTCGCCTGGGCGGCAGTAGCCGCTTCGCCCGCAGCCTGCAGCGCATCTTGCATCTGGAGGGTGGCGTACTGCTGCGGTACCTGCGGGAGGTCTCCGGCGACCAAAGCTCCGAGACGTGTGGCCAGTCGTTCGGAAACCTCGCGGGCCGACTTGTATCGACGGCGCACGTCATGAAACCCCGCAGACTCATACGCAAGCCACCGGTCCAGGTTTTTGATGTTAGCCTCAAGCTCCTCCATCTTCGAGATGAGTCGCTTTTCGTGCTCGACGCTCCTAACTAGCTGCGTCTCGACCGGCTTCGCGTTGCGGACCGCGGCCTCCAGCTGCGCCGAGCGCTGCTCTAAATCCTTCATTGTTCGAGCGGCACCTCCGAGGGAGACGAGCGCTTGCACGTGCGCCAGCACGGCAAGAAGCTCCTGTTCTTCCTTTAGGGTGGGCACGCCGGTTTCAGATGGCCTCTTCCAACCGAGGCCTGCTAGCGCGGCGCGATATGCGTCAGTCAGCGTTTTTGCCGTGGACGGCTTGCCTTGCAGTTCTGTCAGTCGCCGTTCCATGACGGCCAACTCCGCTTCCAGCCCATCGGCGCGACGCTGTGCTTTGTCCCAGGCCTTGTCCACGTCGGCGCGAATCTTCTCTATGTACTCGAAGGTCGTCGAAGCCGAGGAGCCCACTAGTAACCGGCTCAACTCCTTAGTGATATCATCGGGTTTCAGCTTGCCCGATAAACGATACGCGGCATCGGTGTCGAGGAAGTTGTAGAGTGAGAAGCTGTCAACAATGTCGGCAACGAGTTGCTCCTTGCGGTTGAACCAAGCAAGATTTCGAGCCTTAATTCGAGGTCCGTCGCCAGTGGATGCAAGCTCGACCGTACCGCCGCCCGCACGAGGTAGTAGCTTTCCTTTGATGCGAACCGGCCCGACAGTGGTGCTTCTGCGGTTGTTCCCGCAGTAGAAGTACTCGACGGCCTCGAGCAGAGAGGTTTTACCGCTTCCGTTCGCGCCCACGAGTAGTGTGACATCGCCGAAGTCATAGCTCTTGCCGTCGTGGACCGGCCGGAACGCAGCAATGTCCAGACTGAGCAATTTCGCCGTTGCCAGCGGCGTATCGGCGGCGTTCAGTTCTTTCACCCTCAGCTTCTCGTTCGAAGCCGCACCAGCTGCGCGCTGGGCAATCTTCTCCACCACGGTGGTGCGAGGCGTGGGGGCATCAAGCAACAGCTCGAGCCCAGCCGCTGAAAGTCGCTGACGCCAATCCGTCAGTACGTCATAGGTGCTCCCATGCTCCGCCGCATCGAACAGCTTCGGCCCGCCCAGCAGGGATTTGAGGTCAGCTTCGGATATGACTCGCTTACGTGCGTAGTCCTTGTCACTCTCGATTGCGGCCTTTGCCGCGGCGAACTGAGGATTTGCAGTAGAGTTTGGGCCGGCGACGAAGTAGAGGTATTTGTTCCAGCGCAGGTCACCCGGCGCTTCGAAGAAGTCGTCAGCAAGGATGCGTTCTTGGAAGTCGCGCAAGTGCAGCGAGCGCTCGACAACTTCATCGGCGAAGTCCACATAGGCAACAGCGTAGGTTCGTTCCCCGAGCTTTTTCTCGCCGCGCACGACGGAATCGTCGACATCGTGAAGCCCGATCAGAAGCTGTTTCAGTACATCACGTGCAGCTTGCATCTCAGGCATCTCATTGCTCCCCTGTGATGGAGGCCATGCTGCTTCCATCGTATGTAATGTCAGTCTGTTGCTTGATGTCGGCGAATTCCGTGACGCCGGCGACCGTGCGATAGCAGATGGCCACGCGGTTCTGGTGGCTTTTGTTTTCTTTTCGCAGGAGTTCGAACGCGCTTTCGCCAACCCTCTTGACCACTTCCATCGGTGGGTTCTCGCCGAGATAGGCCACCAAGGCGGGACGCAAGCCTGGTTTGATGACGTTAGTGTTCGGTGAGTTGGGAGACCAAGCTATGGAGGCTCCGCCGCCGCCGAGATCTTTTATTTGCGCCGGCAGAGGACCCGTCTGGAGGATGTGGCTGAGCACCGCGACGCGGCTGATGCGCTGTTGACGATTCTGGGACGCGGTGACGTCGCGGTCGAGCTGAAGGGTGGCGCGAGCTGTCACTTCAGACTCTGGAATGCGGCACACATCCAGGTTATCAACGCGATACCACTGCTCTTTCATGCTGTGAGGGCCGCATGAAAGAGAGATTGCCCGCTCGATGTGTAGTCGGTTATTGATGTCTTGAAGACTTTGGAAGGCCGTGGTGACTGCCGGGTTCGCATTAATGACCTCGTTCCACCCGGTCTCTGGACAGCTGGTGCTTTCCAGCCATGTGCCAGCGTTGATATCCCAACTGAACCGCGAATCAAGTTGCGGGCCGATGAGCACGTCGTGTACCGCCGGGCCATCCTGAAGGACTTTGGGGACTGTCAACGCGAAGACAGCCTCGTCGTAGTGAAAGTGCAGCACGTGGCGCTTTTTCTCATGCCAGGTGTAGTACAGGCCCTTTGCCTCATTGTTGGCAACCTCTTCGTCTTTCACCGAGCAGCGACGCTTAGGGACATACCAAGCTGAACCGCTCTCGTTATTCCAGGCGTCCGGCGCGTGGGCAGATGAATCGTACTGGACCACGTTGTGAGCCCAGTTCAAGCAGATGATGTCGCAGTCGGTCGTGGCCTCACTGCGCCGGAAGACTTCGTTCCGATACCTGCGGTAGTCGGTCTGCTTTGGCTTAGGGTTCAGCTGAATATGGATGAGGATAGTTCTGTCTGACAGTTTCTTATTGGCGTCAGCATCCTCGCCAAGGTCCAGCGCGTCGGAGCAGATGATGGTCGAAAGCTTAATGTTTCCGTCTTTGCCCTTGAACCGGTAAATGGCACGGCCGCAACGCAGCTGCTTGTTCTCAAAGCCGTGGTCGTCCCGGGATGGGGCAGTCTTGAACTGGAAAAGGACAACTCGCTTGAGCGTATTCTCCGAGCCGCGGGTGAGGAAGCAGTAAGCGACAGGGTCGAAGTAGTTGCCCTGCACGGCTGGAAACGGGTCTTCCTCGTAGATGACATCGCAATTTCCGGCGCAGTCTGCCTTAAAGCTCGCAAGCCTTGCGGGGGTCATGCTCTCACAGCCAAGCACCCAAAGAGCGCCCTCATCGGGAAAGGGTCCGCCTCGTGCAGCCTTCTCCAGAGAGCTAACCGGGAGGAAGTACTCAGGCGTGACCACAAGTTGATCGCCGCGCTGCGCAGCTAGCGCAAGGAAGCTGTCTGCCCGGACGGCTGCGGCGGCAATGTCTAGGTGGCCAATTCGCTGTGTGTCCGCGTAGATTGGTCCGGAAGGCTGAAGAAGAAGCGCACGATAGCTCTGGTGCGTCGCTTGAAGCAAAGCAAGGTCGGGCGTCTCAAGGCCCAGCAAATCTAGAACGTCTTTGACGTCTCTGATGCATACAGGCAAAGGCATTTCCCCTTTCGTGGCGCCCATCTTTGATGTGATATTACCAGCGCGTTGGGCAGGCAAGGAGACAGACGGCAGTTCGGCCATCCAAAGCGCGTCTCTGGCATGCAACTGAGCGCAGGCAGCTTCGCCCTCAAACCGCCCGGGGTCATCCAATGAAGTCCTATTCACGCCGGCTCAAAAGTGAGTCAAAAAGTGAGGCGAATTTTTATTGGTTTAGAAAAATACGTGAAAGAACAAACAGATGCGGCGGCTTTTCGCGTGCTGGTGGGACTACCGCCGCCCGGTGACGAGCAAGCGCAACACGCTATCGCTTGGGACATATCCGGATGTCAGCTTGGCTACGGTACGTGAGCGGCATGCGGCGGCGCGCAAGTTGTTGGCCGAAGGCATCGATCCTGGCGAACAGCGCAAGGCCGAAAAATCAGCAACCTTGGAACGTTCGGCCAACACGTTCGAGGCGGTCGCTGCCGAGCACTTAGCTATGCGAGCCAACAAGTTGTCTGCCGGCTCAGTTGTGCGTGAGCGGCGCCTACTTCAAAAGGATCTCGGTCCTTACATCGGTAGCCGTCCAGTGGATGCAATACCAGCTCGCGATCTACTGCAGGCACTGCGGAAGATTGAGGCGCGTGGGGCGGTGGAAACTGCTCATCGCGCGCGAATGCTTGCCGCCCAAGTGTTTCGCTATGCCATTGCTACGGGCCGAGCGGAACGCAACCCTGCTTCTGATCTGAAGGGCGCTTTGACTCCATCGGAGGGTCGTCATTTCGCCAGCGTGACCGAGCCAGCCTTGGTAGGTGAGCTATTGCGAGCGATCCATGGCTATCGTGGTTCACCAGTGGTGATGGGAGCGCTGCAACTGGCTCCACTCGTATTCGTGCGCCCAGGAGAACTGAGACGAGCACGCTGGGAGAACATTGATCTTGATTCGAGCGAATGGCGATTCATTGCGAGCAAGACCGCTCAGTCCCACGTGGTTCCATTGTCCTCGCAAGCGGTTGCCATCTTGCGCGACCTACATCCGCTGACGGGGCGCGATGAGTTCGTTTTCCCTAGCGTGCGTGGGAGAGGGCGCCCGATGAGCGAGAACACCATCAATGCGGCGCTGCGGCGGCTGGGCTACGACTCAGACACGATGACAGGTCATGGCTTCCGAGCAATGGCACGCACCGTCTTGGACGAGGTTCTGGGCTTTCGTCCCGACTACATCGAGCACCAACTTGCGCATGCCGTCCGAGATCCCAACGGACGCGCTTACAACCGCACTGCCCATCTGGTCGAGCGCCGGAAGATGATGCAAGCCTGGGCGGACTACTTGGACAGTCTCAGGGCATCTATCTAGCCGCTGTCTGCGCACTTTTATTTTCGGACTTGCCATTTTTCAGGGTAACTGCTGTAACGCGCGTAACGCCTCGGCAATAACACAATAAATTCAGTGCTTTGGAAGGTGGTGGCGGGCGTTCGGCTGTTGAGTAACGCTCTGTAACTCGTGTAGCAATCACCTCGCCTTGAGACGATGCCGGACGCACCCGGACGCCGGATCATGCCGCGCCTAGCGCGACGCAGGTCGGCGAGTTCAGCGGGCAGTTGATTCTCCGGCGAGACTTTTCTCAGGTACCAAGTTCCTTCTTCGCCAGCCCGTGCGTACGTCAGCAGACGCATGCGCCGCCCTGCGCTGCCAATTCCTTACTGTCGTTCGCCGGCTGTATCGCCGCACCTGCACGTCAGTGCCTTGATCGCATCGTCTACGCGGGCCGGCAACGCCTGCCCGTCGTCCGCCTGATTCCGGCCGCGTCCAACAGAGTTTGTAAAAAAAGTTTTTACACAGCTATCCGCGTGAACTCCGACGCGTCGGCTTCTAGTCTCTTGGCAAGCCCAAAACACATGGCATCCGTTGACCGACAGGTCAAAGCGCCACATCAAACAATGCTCGCTTCCCGAACAAAACCCGCCGCCTCACCATGCACACCGGCCAATGCGCCACGTGCGGATGCCGGCCGCAGCGAACGCTTCTTGCGCAAACCCGAAGTGCTCAGCCGCACCGGCATCTCCCGATCCCACCTGTACTGGCTGATGGATCGCGACCGGTTTCCCAAGTCCATCCCGCTCTCTCCCCGCGTCACGGTCTGGCTTGAGTCAGATGTTGATGCCTGGATCGCAGCACAGATTCCCGCCACCCATCCGCGAGTACAGCCATGACTGACGACATCCAACTGACCATCTCTGGCAAGCGCTTCACGCTGACGCGCGCCGAAGCCGAGTTCCTTGCCGAACACCTGCGCACCGCAATCGCACAGCCAAACCTTGGCCTGCACTTCACCCATCACCGACCTGGTCGGATTGGCGAGATCGTGTTGACGCGTGGCACTCCCACCATCTTGACCGACTGCTGAGGCGCCCATGACCACTCCCGCTCGCGCGTTTCTTCGCTGCCCGCACTGTGATGCTGCTGCCATCGTCCGGTCGAGCGTGTCCCACAACAGGCTGCTCCGTGAATCGATGCTTCAGTGTCGCAATGCACTTTGCGGGCACACCTTCACCGCCTACACAGAAATCGTCCGCACCATCTCCCCAAGCGCGTGCCCAAGCCCCGAAATCTGCCTGCCGATCAGTAGCGCAGCAGAGAAGGCCGCCTTCAAGGCGAAGTTGATCGAAAAGCAGCTGGTCGGGAAGAGCGCGTGATGTTCCGGTTGACAGTGCGCGGCCAGTGCGTGCAGCATTCCCACGTCGCCGCACATCGGCGACCGGGTTTTGCAGCCCGTACCCTGAGGCGCACCAGCGCCCATCGACCGATGCACGGCGCTTTTTTATTGCCCGCTGTGTTGTCGTGGGCGACTGCTTGCCAGTTCTATGGCGGGCGGTGCGCGGAGGCCGCAAGGCCTGCCGGTCCTCAGGCCGGTCTGCAAACCGCGTACCGTCCGTCACCCCGTTTTGCAGCGGAGCGGCGGATTCCAACTCACCTGAGGAATCCAGCCATGTCTCACGACACCCTAGTTGCGCCTACGCGTTTCAGCGTTCGTATTGCCCATCATTTTGGCGAGATCGCCGACACCCTCGATTGGGATCACGCTCGTTGGCTAGCGCTCGATGCGTGCCTGCAAGCCACCGGGAAGCAACCCGAGGCGCTGACGCTGGCCGAGATCCAGCAGGCCATTGCCGCCGCCGCTCAGGAGGTTGCGCGATGATCGGTTCGCACCTTGATGCCCTGGTCGGTAACGACGATGCGGTGATGCACGACTTGTTCAGTGCAACCCGTCAGCTGCTGCGCATCTACGAAATGCCGATGACCGCGCTGTTCCAGCTGGTCGAGGCGCTTGAGCGTCGCGCTGGTTCCATGGAAGACCTGTCGCTGGGCGAACTCTTGATGATGGTCGGCAGCGTGGAGGTGACCCCATGACGCACGAGACCGTTGGATTGTCGGGCGTACCGAACATGGGCGACGGCCAAGTGAGCGCCACGATGCTAGATGCGGTGCTTGATGCCGAGCGCGCAGAGAGCATTTTGCGCCTGGCACGCCGTATTGATCGTTTGCGTTGCAAGGCCGAAAAGCACCTGGCAACCGCACGTGCAGAGCTCGATGAAGCGCTGCAGGGCCATCCGCTTGAAGATCGGCTGCGCAAGCGCTTTTTCGCGCCGCTGGAACATGATTGCACAGAGCTGGTCCGCGTTTTTCAGCGCGTGCAGTGCCGCCTGTCGCTGTTCACTCCTGCCCAATCACAGAAGCAGTTCGAGGACGGCATGGCCTTGCAATTGGAGGACATCCAGGCCGAGCGAGCGGCCAGCGATGCAGAGGCACCATGCGCGTGCACTGCACCCGAACTGCCCTTCGGCTACTGGATGAGTGAGGACAGCTACAACCGGCTCAGGCGCGCCCGCTGGACGGCGTTGATGTTGAGCGGCATGGGCGATGGCATGGCCGAACGTATGGCGCTGTCGTTCGAATCGATGGCCGCCAGCACGCTCTACATCCACGAGGATCTGGCTGCGGTCATGAGCGACGCCACGCATAGCACCGAGTTGGTGACCGACGATGCGTCGTGCTGATGGCTTCGTGGTCGCTCTCCGGTCGGCAGGTTTGCTAGTGGCATCTGTTGTTGCCGATGGTCGTCTCCGGCGCGTGCGCGCCGAAGGCGACGACAGCGGGCAGCGCAGCGGCTGGTATGTCCTGCATGCTGGTCCGCCGCTGGCCGGTGCCTATGGCAACTGGAAGACCGGCGCGAGCGCGCAATGGCGTGACAGCGAGGGGGGCTCGCTATCGGCTGCGGAATTGGCGGAGATCCGCGAGAAGGCGCGCCGCGCGCAGCGGCAACAGCAGGCCGAATGTGCGCGGCGCCACGCAGCGGCACGCGAGGCGGCATTGGCGCAATGGCGGCAGGCGGATGCGGCCAGCGCGACGCATGCCTATCTGGTCGCCAAGGGCGTGGCGTCCCATGGACTTCGGCAATCAAATGGGCATCTGCTGGTGCCCATGCGCGACGCCGAAGGGCACCTATGGAGCATGCAGACCATCGCGGCCGATGGAAGCAAGCGCTTCCTCGCAGGCGGTCGAAAGCGTGGCCTGTATTACGCCATCGGGCGAGAGGTCTCGGAGGTGGTGTGCATTGCCGAAGGCTATGCCACCGCTGCCAGCATCTATGAGGCGACGGGCTATCCAACTGCCGTGGCCTTCGACGCCGGCAACCTCGAACCGGTGGCCCGTGAGCTACGCAGCAAATTTCCCGACGCCTTGATTGTGCTGTGCGCGGACGACGACGCGGCGACTGCGTTGTGCCGCGGCATTAATCCGGGCCTAGCCAATGCCCAGCGCGCAGCGCACGCCGTCGGCGGTGTCGTGGCACTGCCGCCGCGCTCACCCGATCACCCCTAAGCGCCTCACCTTTGTGACCCTTCAACCCAAGGCGCAATGCGCCGACGTGGCAATGGAGCCTCGTGCATGAGCAACACCATCAAATCCGTAGACTTCAACGATGCTGCCAAAGCGGTGGGCAAAAAGGCCGTGCGCAGTTCGATCGAGGCGGCCGTGCGCAAGGGCAGTGGGACCAGCAAGGCACGCGCCGATAGCGCTGCCGGAGCTAAGCCGCACTACCGCCTGAGCGATGCCGGCGTGTTTTACGTCGGCGTTAACGAGGACGGCGAGCAGGCAGAGCTGCAATTCATCTGTTCGCCGCTGAAAGTCGAGGCCAAGACCCGCAATAGCCAAAGTGAGGAATGGGGCCGGCTGCTGAGTTGGACCGACGCCGATGGTCATCGCCACCAGTGGGCCGCGCCAGCCGAAATGCTGGTGGGCGACCCGCGCGAGTTCGTCCGCCAGCTGGCAGCAGGTGGTGTGGAGATGTCCGCGCACCGCAGCACGATGCAGCGGCTGCTTGCCTATATCATCCAGGAGCGCATCGACGCACGTGCCCGCAACGTGGCCGTGCCGGGCTGGCACGACAGCAGCTATGTGCTGCCCAGTGGTGAGAGCTACGGTGCCGGCGAGGAATTGCTGGTCTACCAGCACAGCGGCGGCTTGCAGCACCACTACGCGGCGGTGGGCTCGCTGGACGATTGGAAACGTGATGTGGCAGCACGCTGCGCCGGTAATTCGCGGCTGGTGCTGGCGGTGGCGACGATGTTTGCCGGCCCGCTGCTGCGCTTCACTGGCGCCACGGGCGGCGGCTTTCACATCGTCGGCGGCAGCAGCAGCGGCAAGACCACCGCGCTACGCGTGGCGGCCAGCGTCGTAGGACCACCAGAGTACGCCCGCGAGTGGCGCAGCACGGCCAACGGGCTGGAGGGCGTAGCGGTGCTGCACAACGATGCGACGCTGATCTTGGACGAGCTGGCGCAGATCGATCCGAAGCAGGCCGGCGACGCGGCGTATCTGCTGGTAAATGGCAACGGCAAGAGCCGCGCGAATCGCGCGGGCGATGCACGCGCGGCGGCACGCTGGCGCATCATGATCCTGTCAGCAGGCGAGGTGGGCTTGGCCCAACACATGGCCGAGGCTGGCAAGCAAGCCAGGGCCGGGCAGGCGGTGCGATTGGCGGACGTGCCGGCCGAGGCCGAGTCCGGCCACGGCGTCTTTGAGCGGCTCCACGACGCCAGCGACGGCGCTGCGCTATCGGCCCTACTCAAGGACGCGGCGGCGCGCTCCTACGGCGCTGCGTGGCCGCTGTGGATGGAATACTTGACCCGGCTGGACAGCCCCAAGCTCACCGCGCAACTGCGCGAGGCGACAGACCGCTTCCTGGCAACGCACGTGCCGGACAACGCCTCGGGCGAGGTACGTCGCGTGGCGGAGCGCTTCGCTATCGTCGCCTTTGCCGGTGAGCTAGCCAGTACCTGCCGGCACCAGCTCACCGGCTGGCAGAAGGGCGAAGCAACCAAAGGCGTGGCGACCTGTTTCCAAGCCTGGCTACAGCGGCGTGGTGGCTCGGGCAGCGCTGACACTGACGCTTTGATGTCGCGCATCCGCGCTTTTTTTGAAGCCCACGGCGAGAGCCGCCTTGAGCGATTCCGCGCAGCGGACGGTCTTCCCGTGCGAGAGCGCGCCGGCTTCCGTCGCTTCGATGAGGTTGGCGTCACCGAATACATGGTGCTGCCCGAGGCCTTCCGCCGCGAATTGTGCGCCGGCCATGACGCGCGCCAAGCCGCGCGTGAGCTGATCGCCGCTGGGTGGATCAAGCCCGCAGCCGATGGCAAACCCTCACAGGTCGTACGCGTGCCCGGCATGGGTGCGGTGCGTCTCTACATCTTCGACTCGCGCAAGGTGCATGACGGCTCGTTGTGAGCTGCATGCAGTGCGTGTCATCACCTTGGCCGCCGTCGTGCGTGAGTGCATGCGGCTGCCGAACAACTGGAGTAGTACCGAATGAGCAAGAGCGAAAAGACCATCCCCAACACAAGTGGCGCCGCGAAAGAAGCTGTGACGATTGCCGCCGAATCATGCCCGGTGCGTGCGGCATATGACGCTGCAGCACATGCACTCCATGAGGCGCTGGCGCGCAAGAAGGCGCTCACCGAGCGTGCGGCCACGATGACGCGCGCACGCGATGCGGCGCAGGCAGAGGCCAACTCAGCGCGCCAGCAATGGAGCGGGCTGCTACGTGAAGCTGATGGCACGCTGACCCGTGACATCCAAAAGCTGCGAGCAGCTGAAACTTCGGCGTTGACGCTGGTCGAGGAATACGCCGCTATGAGTCAGGAAATCGGAATGCAGATCACAGCGATGGAGGTAACCGTCGCAGAGCTTGCCGAGGTGGCTATTGGCAAGCGCAGCGCCGTGACCGAACTGGCGTCACGTGAAGCATTCGACGCCATGGTGGAAAACGTAGGTGACGAGGTTGCGCATGCATTGGTGTTGTACAAACGTGCAGCCACTGTGTCGTCAGCAGGCTCGATGGCAAGCGATAGCGAGGTCCGATCGGCGTTCTTTGAACAGCTAGGCAGGTACGTTGATAAGCGCATGGAAGCTATGAATGACAAGGTGACTCAAGCCGAAGTGATGGGGAAGCTGGAGCTAAACGGGGTCGACATGAGCCTGATAGGACGCCCGCTTCGCCGGGCACAGCTACAGCAGAGCATCGTGATTCGCGCGGTCTGATCGCAGTCATCTGACGCACTAATTCGACCAGTTGTGTCATGGGCGGGCCAGTCAATTAGATGGCCTGCACAGCGGGAAGTAATAGCAAACGCTTTTCAGGCGGTAGAAGCGAGCGTGCGAAGCTGCTCCAATCGATGCCCGCCGCCTCGCATCGCTCATCAATCTCTTGGGCGAGCCATTGCGAGAAATGCAACCTGCTTGTGTTGCCAGTCGCCAATCCATCTACTGCGACGTTTAAAAGCATGCCAAGCGCAACAATTTCATCGCTCGTGCCTGCAACTGGGTTGTCCTCGACAATCAAAGTCCATTCATTTCCATCGCCTTCGACATAAGCGAAAAGCGCTCCATCTTCAGTAACGAGCTCAGCCATTATGTTGGGCTCGGCATCGTGAGCCGCGAACCATGCCCCAACCTCGCTAGGTGCAGCTAAGGTCTTTGACTGAGCCGCTTCTGCCTGTTTGCGGCGCTCCTTCAATTTCGCCTTTCGCTTCGCATCTGACTTCTTCGCCATAGTGATATCCACGTCCGAATTAGTGGTAAAAATTAACGTGGAAAAGGTACACGTCACGCATAGATGGAGTCCGCATTCGATCAGCGAGTCAGAGTATGCATCTAGATGTTGATATCTAATTTAGCCTGCAGGGCCTAAAAATTCCAGTGCTTTGAATCGGTTTGAATCAAACCAGTGACCTGAGGGAAATACTAGAAGATTCGTCCCGCCGGGATTGGCTGCGCTAGGGTAAATAATTCCATCAAGGGTAGATCCATCATCCAATAGGAAAGCCTGTGCCAAGAATTCACATACCACTTGAGATGGCACATAATCGATGTGCTCTCGCCCGTCCTTCTCAATGGGTTTGGTGATGGATTTAACGAATTCGTTTAAAAAGAGCGCTTTTGTGCGCTCCGATTTTTGATCTATAGCCAGCATTGATGGGGGGGCGGGCAGTGCATTGAAATCTACAATGTTCAATGAGTGCTTGACCTCAAAAGTACAGGCCGAAGCTAAATAATTGGCAAGAGGTGGGCCTATCTCAGCAAGAGCAGTGCGAATATCGAACGCAGCGTAAAAATAAGGTATCCCTGCTGGATTCATCCTTCCCGCCGTTGCAAGAGTCTTCGGTGGCGGGCCCATCATTGATCCATTCATCACCTCAGCGTCTGTTTGCGTAAGGTGTCTGGCACGATAAAGAATTGTTCCGCTATTTAGTACCCTGATAAGTGGTCGTAATTCCTGTCCGATCACATCAAGCATCTCAGTAACGTGGATTTCTTGCGGATCGATATCCTCGGCAACTCGCTGAAAGTTAAAGCGCGTCTGATGCTTGATTGTTCTTGTAAAGTTGGACCAAGAATGGAGCAGCATCTCGTGTTCTTGAATGTCTGCCCAGTGCCCGTTGGTCGCTTCGACCCAGTAGCTAATTCGGTCGGTGCCAACAATGTCGTCTCGTAGATCATCTGTTGGGTAGAAGCCTAGCTGTGCGAGTACTTCGTCCGTATCAAAGGTTCTTACGATCCACTCGCCATCACTGTAGGGTGTGCCTGCGTTCGCAGGCTCAGCATAGTAAGTGTGTATTATTCTATATAGCGTCTCTTGTAAGCATCTTACCTGCACGATCGGGTGGTCATCTTTTTCGCAGTAGCTGCAGTTGCCATAGGCAGCCGCAGAACAACACTGCCTCCAAATATCAGAGTCGTTGATACATTGAAGGCACGCGGTCTTCTCAACCTCGACCCAGCCCCTTTCTTCTGCTTCCATCCATTCCCTCTTCGCGATGCCCATTGATGCCCCGAAGTTTTCCGTTAATTGGACTGTATGGATCATGGAGAAAAATATTCTGGGTTTCTCCAATGTCATGGTTTGGCGATGCTTTTGGATCAAGAGACAGCCATGAATGCCCTGTTGCAATTCTTTGATTGTTTAAATTCGGCCAAGGAATCCATGGGCCTAAGCTAGCTATGCAATCCTTGGGCCGCTCCTACCGGGGTCATCTTGGCTGTGATCGCGTGTTTGCGCGAGCTCCTGCAACCGCGTTTGTTCTTGACTATCACGTACTTGGCTAGCGGCTAGATATTGCTGCTCCGGTGCGGCCGCTAGCGCTTCACTTGTTGGCATGTGCGCGCGGTTGGCATAGGGATCCGGGGATGCGCCTGGACCTGTGCGCATCACGAACATCGTCACTCCGCCCGAAAGCTTGTCCGTCGGGACGTTCAGTGCAACGTCCACCTTGTCGCCCGGCTTAAATCCCGCATCCACGGCCATTTTGTACGCGCTCGCAACCATGCGATCGCTGCGCTCATCCCAAGGTTTGTTGGCGCTTTCATCGAGCCTTGCGATGGAAGAGCGTAGCTGCTCCACCAATGCAGCATCTTGCGGCTTCGGGCCGGCGGCGCTCTGACGATTCACAGATGGCTGCTCGTCTTCACGAGGATCTTGCGATGCGACAGAGCGCGCCCCCGTCTTCATTCCCGGTGCGCTGACATGTGCTGTGGTGGTGCTCATGGATGCCGCACGCCCTTGCGCGTGGTCGTCATCCAGCGCAGACGAACGTCCCGGTGCTGTCTGCGCCGACGGTGCGCTGGGTAAGGGGGTTTGCGTCGGTGGTGCTGCGGGCTGTTGTGTATGAGGCGACTGCGCAGGGGGATTGGGCGAGGTGGCGTTGGCAGGCATGGCTTGTTGCCGTTCTGCTTGCGATATCTCTTCTGCCGTCGTGGTTGCCCTGATCTCCATGCGGTCGTCGTTCTGGCCAACTACCGTGGCGATCGAGCCATCTTTCTGCAGCTGCAGGAAGAAAGGCATCTGCTTGCCTGTATCGCGCGCGTGGTCTTGTGCAATTGCCGCCGTGGCGGCATCAATCTGCGCGTTAGTGCGTGTAATGCCGGCGCGGGCGTACATCCCGGCCACCTGGCTGTGCAAGTCGCTCTGCGTCGGCGTGGGATTGCTGCGGGCGACCTCCGCCATCGACGCCATGTCTTGAAGCCCGGCCTGTTGGCTCTGCCACGTACTGTTCAATTCCTCGCGCGTGTTGCCGGTGGCTGCATTGGTGCCGTAGAACGTGCCGGGCGTGGTCCATTCGCCGCTGGCGTCGCGGGTATAGGAGTTACCGTCAGAAGCCTGTAAGGGCTGCGGCTGCGTGCGCGCGTTCGTGATGGCCTGCGGCACCGGCTCGCGATTGGTGAACTCATTCCAGCCGAACTGGTTGTAGGCGATCTGGTAGCGGGCCGCAGTTGCTTCCGGCGTATTGGCCGCGTTCTGCGCGATGATTGTCTGCGACTGCTGCTCCAAGCCACTCGCACGCTCCGCACTGACCGGCGCGTTACGCGTGATTGGTATCTTGCCGTCAATGTTTTCCCTGATTTCAAGCTGCCACCCGCCCGTCTGCGCATCGCGCACGTAGTCGCGGCCCGTTTCAAACGGCTCGCGCGGCGGATGCGTTTCGGCCTTGGCATCCAGGCGATATGGATCCTGCGGCTTTGGTGGATTTGCCAGCCCGAGTGAATATGAGTCGTTAGCCGCGCGGTAATTCAGCTCATCGGCAAGGCGGCCAGCCGCAATCAGACGCGTTTCCTGAAAACCGCCGTTTGGCATCGGCGCGCTCACCGTGCGCGTCCAAGTGCCTTGGGGATCTTCCGGGTTGCGCGTCCACTCGTTGCCACTGCGGTCTGGCTGTGTGTAGATCCGGTTGATGTCCTGCTTCTCGGCCCAACGTTCGCCAAGGTAGGCGCCCGCCACGCCGCCGACCAAGCCAGTCGCCAGCGCCCCAGGCCCCGTCCACGACCCTGTGATGGCACCGTAACCTGCACCAAGCAAGAAGCCGCCTGCGATGCCGCCTGCATTGCGGCCAACGAAGTGCGTGGCTGCTGACTCTGCGCCTGTGTCGTTGCCTTGCGTACTTAGCTGGACAACGCGGTGGCCGGTCACGGCGAAGTCGTAGGCCATCAGCGCTACGCCGGCTGCACCCGCGACGCGAGCACCAGAAAGCCCGCGCGCTCCGGCCGCTTCTGCTGCAGCAAGCCCTTCGCCGGCCACGATGCTGCCTTCGCCTGGGACGCCGG
The DNA here is from genome assembly GCF_001013475.1 of Xanthomonas arboricola pv. juglandis. Taxonomy (GTDB): domain Bacteria; phylum Pseudomonadota; class Gammaproteobacteria; order Xanthomonadales; family Xanthomonadaceae; genus Xanthomonas; species Xanthomonas arboricola. The sequence goes on from NZ_JZEF01000004.1 coordinate 196,559, forward strand.
GCATCCGGGGCGCAATCGGTGGCCGTGCCAGTATCGGTGGCATTTCTTGGGGAAAGGTGAGGCGCAGACGCGCCTCCATCGGTTGTGTGATTGGCAGGCGCCCGGCTTGGTTCGCTTCAGCAACTGCTTCGCCCAGTGATTGCCGGCCGCCCCACCTATCACTGAGGGTGGACGATCCAGGCTGATCGATCGCATCCAACGCCAGTTGGACATTGCCTTCAGACCGTGTCACGCCGGCCCAGCGTGCCTCTGCTGCGGCCATCTTTCCCACATCGGCAATCTGCCCAGCATGACTTTGTTGGTAAGCCGCGAGATCGCCATGAAAAGCTCGGATCTTTGCGTTCGCCTGCTGTGGGGTCATGCCCTGCGGCGTGTTGCTTATGAGGTCGCCATTGACCAAGCCCACCTTGAGTGTGTCGGTCAGGCCATTGACTCTAGCCGCGATGCGCTGTGCTGCGGCTTGATCGCCGCGCAGCGTTGCTTGTCCGTCGGGGGAGAGCTCCAATCTTTCAAGCCGATTTGCAAGTTCCTCTGAATACGCCCCAAGCGGTCCACCGGGGTGCGGCGACAGTCCCATCTTGGCCGCCAGCGCCTGGTCGGCCGGAAGATTGAGGATGTTGCGTGCACCATGCAAATCGAACAGTCCGCTTCTGGAAAGCGACTGCAGCAATCGGCTCTCACTGAAAGCCGCTTGCTCAATGACATGGTGTCCTTGGAAAACCGGTGTGTCAGCCATCGGTGCAACTCCCGCTCAGAAATCCGTATCGAGGGTTTGACGCGTCAGAGGTCTGCGGCATCTCTCAGCGAAGGGCCGCTAAGTTGGGCTGCGTTCAAGGCATCGAACAGAACGCGGTCACAAATGGCCTCGGTTCCCAGGCGTGACTGACGGAAGATGTGGGCGTTACCAACGACTTCCCGATTGAATACCAGGCTTGCACCGCCGGATACGCTGTAGAAGTTGAGGTCTTCCCCAGTCTCGTAATCGTGTTCGATCTCGATCTGAACTCGCGATTCACTCTCATCAAGCGCATCAAGCCAACGCGTCACGCTGCAGAGGTAGTACTTGGGACCCTGCGTGCCGTCGGCAAGGGTTAAGTCGCAAGCCGCAAAGGCGAAGCCTTTCGGATCGACGGCGTCGAACACCTGCTTCAACGCTTCCGAGACGATCCAGATGCCTGCCAGCTTCTCGAAATCACGCGGCATCTCTTGCTGTCCCGGCACCTGCACTAGGTGCGGCCTCACCGGATACTGGCTTGGATCACCATTGGGTGGATCCATGGTGTTCATGCCAGGGGGGAGAAGCAGTTCTTCGTTGGCAATCTTCAAGCCCGCGCTCTGACCATTGCCCCGGAAGCTCGGCCGGAGGACAAAAAATTCTCCTAGGTGGGAGTCGCTCGCGACGGTGACGGGGATTGCTGCCTCATCGTTCATGGTGATTTCCATCGTGGACGGGTGCGCCGCAGATCGCGGCTGATTCCTTTGGTCTCAGGGATTCTATGGCAACGGGTAGCAAGCCTGTAAGGGAGGTAGCCAAACATGCGCTAGGAGACTTCCACCCCCTGGCGCCCCGTTACCCACGTTACGGCCTGTTACCAGGCGGCTCGGGTGCAGATCGCGAGCGTAGCTCCTTGATACTAGAGGATTTCAGCCTCTCTGTTACCGGCGTTACCTGTGTTACCCGTTAGAACGGCACGTCAGAGACAAGGCTCAAGTGGCGGGAAGGTGCCTGATACGCCCAGGGTTCCGTAGACACTCAAGACCCTCGTTGCGCGTAGCGCCGTTCAAACTCTACAGGGGACAAGTCGCCAGTTGAACCGTGGCGGCGGTTGGGGTTGTAGAACATCTCGATGTAGTCGAATACCTCGGCGCGAGCGGCGTCCTTGGTGGGATAGGTCCGCCGCCTGATCCGCTCGCGTTTGAGCAGGCCGAAGAAGCTCTCCACGGGTGCGTTGTCGTGGCAGTTGCCACGCCGACTCATGCTGCACACCAAGCCATGGGACGCCAGGAAACTGCGCCAGTCATCGCTGGTGTAGACAGACCCTTGGTCCGAATGAACCAAGCAACCAGCGTTGGGTTTGCGCCGCCACACCGCAGACAACAAGGCCTGCACGACCAACTCGGTGTCGGCCCGATCGCGCATCGCCCAGCCGACGACCTGCCTGGAAAACAGATCGATCACAACAGCCAAATACATCCAGCCTTCATGCGTGCGGATGAAGGTGAAATCACTCGCCCAGGCCGTGTCCGGCTCCGTCACGTCGAACTGTCGGTCAAGCAGGTTGGCAGCCGCCTTGCACTGCATCCCTCCATGGAAGCGCGGTTTGCGACCATAGCCCACCTGGGCACGCAGTCCCTCGGTGCGCATCAGCCGATGCACCCGATGGCGACTACAACGCTCACCTAGATCGCGCAGATCCGTGGTGATCTTGCGATGCCCATAAACACTGCCGCTGGCCAGCCAGTGGTGCTTGATTAGTCCAAGCAAGCGATCATCTTCCTTGGCGCGCTCACTGTCGGGCGAGCGTAACCAGGCGTAATAACCCGCCCGGTTGACCCGCAACACCCGGCACATCACACACACCCTGAATTCCCCGCAGTGGGCTTGCATGAAGGCGTACTTTGCCTTTACCCCTTGGCAAAGTACGCGGCGGCCTTTTTTAGGATGTCGCGCTCCTCGGTCACTCGACGCAACTCTGCCTTTAGCCGCCGAACCTCGGCGCTCTGGTCCACCTCGGCGCGCTGCACTACGCCAGGCTTGCCGAACGTGCGCAGCCAGGCGTACAGGCTGTGCGTGGTGACACCCAGCCGCTCGGCGACTTCTGCCACCTTGAACCCACGATCAGTCACTTGCCGGACCGCCTCGATCTTGAACTCATCCGTATACCGCTTGCTGCTCATAGACACCTCCGAATCGACCATTTTCCATGGCCATGAGATGTCTAGGAAACCCTGGGCGTATCAGCTGGCTCACAAGATCATCGACCTGCATGGTGCCTTGCCGATTAAGAGTGCAGGTGCCCTGCACTTTGAATCTGAAATCAACCGTTTAATCCGCGATTATCCGGCCGCTCGGATCAAGAAGAAGTTCGAACTTCCTCTGAAATTTTGCGTTGGCAGAGAAGTGGGGCACTTGCCCCTAGGCATCATCGTCTATGGTGCGAGAAACCAGTATTGCCACTTTGGAGAGAGTCGTCGTCTCGACCCTCTCAACGAGCTCGTGTTCAATCATCTCCAGCAACTCTATGCAGACGCGGAATGGCTCAACTTCGACGCCAAAGCCGGGGGGAGAATACTCGCGCTCACTGCAACATCCACGCTCTACTGGACTGCTGACGAGAACGATGGAATCGTTGGATTCGAAAGATTTTGCGAGGACATGTCGGACGTCGTTGGGCAAGCTTACTGACCTAACCGCCGGGTAAGATTCACGCGTGCCCGCGCTTGATGCACTTCCGGCGATGTGTCCTCTCAGCTCCATTAGCTAGCTCGGCCAAAATTGTTACGCGGACTGTCCATCTAGATGGGGTAAGGGGGCCTGACCTTTGGCGGCGCGGCGACGCTGCTGCAGACCGCGCTTGCCGACAGCGCAGGCGAAGGCGCCGATGTTGCGCTGTCGCTCAATGTGGTTGCCTGGAGCAGCGTCATCGCCGGCGGTGGCGTGGTGGGCGGTGTGCTGCTGGACCGATGGGGCGCGCAGACCTTTCCGGTTGCCATGGCCCTGCTGCTGGCAATCGGGTTGCTGATTGCATGGCGTGCCCGACAGCATGGCTTTGCTGCGGGGGCACGCTCGCCGGTTGCCGGTCACTAGCGCTGCGCTGCCTGATGTCTTCCCGGCTGCGTTCGCCTGGCACCCAGCGAGCGCAGCCGCAGGCAACTGCCGGCATTGCGGGTGTTTATACGTTTAATATACGATCCGTATATTCACGACATTGGAGCTTGCATGGGCATCGTCAATATCGATGACGAACTGCACGATCAGCTGCGCCGCGCGTGCACGGTGACCAGCCGGTCGATCAACGCGCAGGCCACTTTCTGGATCAAGGTTGGCATGCTGTGCGAGATGCATCCGGAATCTTCGTTCCAGGACATCGTGGCGCAGGAACTGCGCGCGGCAGGCGTGCGGCCGCAAACCTTGAAACCGGCGCGGACATGATCAAGCAGCCGGCGGAGATTGCGCTGATGGCCAACGCCGGTGCGCTGCTGGCGCAGGTGTTCCATGCGCTGGATCAGCTGCCGCTGGCAGGCCGCAGCACGCCGGAACTCAACGACTTCGTCGAGCGGATGATTGTCGACGAGCTGGGCGCGCGGCCGGCCAGCAAGGGGCAGTACGACTTCCCCTTCGTGCTCAACGCCTCGATCGATGATGTGGTGTGCCATGGCGTGCCCGCGGCCGCGGACGTGCTGCGCAACGGGCAGATCGTCAATCTGGATATTACGCTGGAAAAGGATGGCTATATCGCCGACTCCAGCACGACGTATCTGGTGGGCGAGGTGGCGTATCCGGCGCGGCGGTTGGTGCAGGCCACCTATCAGGCGATGTGGAAGGCGATTGCGGCGGTGCGTCCGGGCGCGCGGCTGGGCGACATCGGTCATGCGATCGCGCGGCATGCGCGCGAGCAGGGCTACAGCGTGGTGAAGGAATATTGCGGGCATGGCATCGGCCGGCAGATGCATGAAGAGCCGCAGATCATGCACTACGGGCATGCCGGCACCGGGATGCAGCTGCAGGAAGGCATGGTGTTCACCATCGAGCCGATGATCAATCAGGGCAGGGCAGCGATCCGCGCCGAGCCGGATCAATGGCCGGTGCATACGCGCGACGGCAAGTTGTCGGCGCAGTTCGAGCACACCGTGGCGGTCACGCGTACCGGGGTGCGTGTGCTGACCTTGCGCCCCGGCGAAAAGCCGCTGTGTGCGCTGGGGTGAGCACGCCGTCCCCCGGCGCGTGGCCTGCGCCAGCTGCCGCCGCTGTGTTCGTTGCGTGCACTGCCGCGGCCAGACTGCGGCAGGTCAGACAGGTTGCTGCACACTAGGCCGCATCGCTGACGTCTCCCGTGCGCCGGCACCCTGATCCGGCGGAGCGCTGGTCTTCCATGCAGCCACTTCCTCACAACCCTACGCACGCCGTGCACCCGGCGGCAGCATCCTGGCGACGGCCGCTGGAGTGGTTGCGCCGGCAGTTGCGCGCCAACGATCTGTGGTTCATCGGGCTTGCGGCGGTGGTTGGGCTGATCGCTGCGGCACTGATGGTGGTGCAGGCCGGCATGGCGCATGCGCTGCAGGCCTGGCTGTACGCGCTTGCGCCAGGCGAGCGGCTCAGTACCGCCGAATCGATCACCACCACCCAGTTGCTGGTGTTGCCGTTGGGCGGCCTGCTGGTGGGCCTGGTGGCCTTGCTGGCGCGGCGGCGCAAGCGGCCGCTGGTGGATGCGGTGGAAGCCAATGCCCTGCACGGCGGGCGCATGTCGATGCGCGACAACCTGATCGTTGCGGTGCAGACGCTGCTGTCCAACGGTTTCGGCGCATCGGTGGGGCTGGAGGCGACCTATACGCAGATGGGCGCAGGCGCCGGTTCGCAGCTGGGCCGTGTCCTGCGGGTACGCCGGGCCGACATGCGCACGCTGGTCGGTGCCGGCGCGGCAGGCGCGATCGCCGGTGCGTTTGGGGCGCCGCTGGCCGGTGCGTTCTACGCGTTCGAGATCGTGATCGGCGCCTATACGCCGTCAGCGCTTGCGCCGGTGGCCGCAGCGGCGCTGGCCGGCGCGTTCATGGCCAATGCGCTCGGTGCTGCGCCGTATTCGTTGCCGGCGGCGGTCGCCTATCAATTGCAGCCGCGCGACTATGCGATCTACATCGCGTTGGGGCTGACCTGCGCGTTGATCGGCATTGCGGTGATGCGGCTGGTGGCCGGTATCGAACGCGCCGTGGGGCGGATCGAGCTGCCGCTCTGGGGCCGCCCGGTGGTGGGCGGGTTGCTGCTGATTCCGTTGGCGATGTATTCGCCGCAAGTGCTGTCGTCGGGACATGGCGCCCTGCATCTGGACCTGACCAGCAGCAGCACGCTGCAGGTGTTGGCCGGTTTGCTGGTGCTCAAATGCATCGCGTCGGGCATCTCGCTGGGTTTCGGCTTCCGTGGCGGGCTGTTCTTCGCTTCGTTATTCATGGGCTCGCTGGTGGGCAGCCTGTTTGCGGTGTTCCTGAACCTGCTGGTCGGCGCCGCGGCGGTGGACATCACCAGCGCCTCGTTGGTGGGCATGGCTGCGTTGGCGGCAGCCATTGTCGGTGCGCCGATGACCATGGCCATGCTGATCCTGGAGGGCACGCACGACTTTGTGCTGGCGAGCGCGGTGATTGTGGCGGTGCTGGTGGCCAACACCGTGGTGCGCCAGGTGTTTGGCTATTCGTTCTCCACCTGGCGCCTGCATCTGCGTGGCGAGAACATCCGCAGTGCACGCGACGTGGGGTGGGTGCGCAATCTGTCGGCAGGCAAGATGATGCGCAAGGACGCCAACCACACCGCGCACGACACCACGGTGAGCGAGTTTCGCCGGCGGTTTCCATTGGGGTCCACGCAGCGCGTGGTGCTGGAAGACGCCGCCGGCCATTACGCCGGTGTGGTGCCGCTGGCAGTGCTGTACGCGGACAACGTGCAGGCCGATGCGCCGGTGAGCGACTATGCCAAGCACCGCGATGCGGCGTTGCTGGCAGACACCGACATCGTGGCGGTGATGAAGGTCTTCGACGTCACGCAGGCCGACGAACTGGCGGTGATCGACGCCCAACGCAAGGTGCTGGGCGTGTTGTCGGAAAGCTTCGTGCGCAAGCGCTATGCCGAAGAACTGGAAAAGCGCGAGCGCGAACTGATGGGCGAGCGTGTGCTCGGCGATGACTGAGCCACGCGCTGCCGGCAGCGGCTGAAGCGACAGGGCGCATGCTGGCCCGCTAGATCCACTGCGTGCAGACGGTGTCTCACGCAGCGCCCTGCGCCCGCGACGCATGCAGCTTGCCCATCGACAGTGGCAGCATGGGATGCCAGCACGCGGCTTTCAGCGGGCTGCGCGTTGGTGGTACTCACGCATCGGCAGCGTTGCCCGGCCTCGACTGCTTTACGCGCGTGCGCAGCAACGCGCAGTCGGGTTGTGCAGACCGATAGCAGCGCGTTAGCATGCAGCCTCGTCCAGAGCGATTTCCTCCGACACATGACACCACCCTGACCTAAGGCATCACGCGCTCGCAGTTGCTGCGAAGGTCCAGGTGTTTGACGTTCATGTATTCGCGCCGTGTGTTTGCCGGTGCGCGGAGTCGTTTCAATGTCCAGAGTTTTCTCGTTGCGCCAGCAATGGCTCGGCAACGTGCGTGGCGATGTGCTCGCCGGCATCGTGGTCGCGCTTGCGCTGATTCCCGAAGCCATTGCCTTTTCGATCATTGCCGGCGTCGACCCCAAGGTCGGGCTGTACGCGGCCTTCTGTATTGCGGTGGTGACTTCGATCGCCGGTGGCCGACCCGGCATGATTTCGGCCGCCACCGGCGCAATGGCGTTGTTGATGGTGGACCTGGTCAAGGAGCACGGCCTGCAGTACCTGCTGGCGGCCACCGTGCTGGCCGGCCTGCTGCAGCTGATCGCCGCGGCATTGCGCCTGGGCGCATTGATGCGCTTTGTCTCGCGCTCGGTGATCAGCGGCTTCGTCAATGCGTTGGCGATCCTGATCTTCCTGGCGCAGTTGCCGGAGCTGGTCGGCATGCCATGGCCGGTGCATGCGGTGTGTGCAGCGGGCCTGGCCATCATCTATCTGCTGCCGCGCTTCACCACGGCAATTCCCTCGCCGCTGGTCGCCATCGTGGTGCTGACGGCGGTGTGCGCCTACTGGCACATCGACATCCGCAACGTGGGCGACATGGGTCGTCTGCCCGACAGCCTGCCGGTGTTCCTGCTGCCGGACGTGCCGCTGACGTGGGACAGCGTGCGCATCCTGCTGCCCGTGTCGACGACGCTGGCCGTGGTGGGCCTGCTGGAGTCGTTGATGACCGCGCAGATTGTCGAAGACCTCACCGATACCCCGTCGCAGCGTAACCGCGAATGCGCAGGGCAGGGGCTGGCGAACCTGCTGGCAGGGTGCTTCGGTGGCATGGCCGGCTGCGCGATGATCGGGCAATCGGTGATCAATGTGCGCTCGGGCGGGCGCGGGCGCCTGTCGTGCCTGGTGGCCGGCGTCGTCCTGCTGCTGATGGTGGTGTATGGCGCGCCCTGGGTGCGCCAGATCCCGATGGCGGCATTGGTGGCGGTGATGATCATGGTCAGCATCGGCACCTTCAGCTGGGGCTCGCTACGCGATCTGCGCACGCACCCGGGGAGTTCGTCGGTGGTGATGCTGGGCACCGTCGTGGTCACGGTATGGACGCACGATCTGGCCCGCGGCGTGCTGGCCGGAGTGCTGCTGTCGGCGCTGTTCTTTGCGCGCAAGGTCGGGCGCATGTTGCAGGTGGAGGCCAGCGAGCGTGACGACGGAGTGCGCGTGTATGCGGTGCGCGGCCAGGTGTTCTTTGCATCGGCCGGGCAGTTCGTGGCCAGCTTCGATTTCCCGGGCACGCCGCCGAAAGTGCTGATCGATCTGAGCCACGCGCACTTCTGGGACATCAGCGCGGTGGCGGCGCTGGATCGGGTGGTGCTCAAGCTGCGCGCGCACGGCGCCGAGGTTGAGGTGATCGGCGTGAATCAGGCCAGCGATACGCTGATCGAAACCTTAGGAACCCATCGGCGCGATGGCGCGCGCCTGCAGCTGGGGCACTGAGCCCGGCTGCTCGTGCGCGGCCAGTTCGGCCGTCGGCGCCGCCGCGTGGCGTGCATGGTCGTCCAGCAACGCGGACAGGCGACGATGGCAGTCGCGGAAGGCCAGCGCGGAAGCCGGCATGTCGCAGGCATCGAAGGTTCCGGCCTCGGCCTTCCAGGCGGCGAGCAGGTCTTTCAGGTCGCTGATCAGGCTCGGCATGCGGGTGACTCCGTGGGCGTTCTCATCACTACGGCCACAGGCGCCGGCCGGATGCAGTCGCGCTCGTTCGTCCCACGCATGGCCGCGCGGTGGCGCTGCCATCGTGCAGGACACACGTGCGCGTCACATCGGCGGGAGGAGGGTGATTGTGCGGTCTTTTACCGCTGGAGCAGACCATGAGCAACGACGAAAACGGCAACCGCGGCGTAGACGATCCGACCCCGCCCAACGGCATCAAGGCACCGGGCAGGGACAGCACACCGATCCAGGAGGGGCCTGCACAGGACAGCGAGATCGATGACGACGATGGCATCGAAGATCCGGTAGAGGACGATGACGACCTGGGCGCGGAAGACGACGACGACGACCAGTAGGCGCGTGGCAGCGTTGCACGCGGCCGTGCAACGCTGAACCCGGCAGAGGGCACCGGTTGCGGCATGTGCTGGCTGTGGCCGGCCATGCTGCCTAGACTTGCGGATTGCCCATCCTGTGACATCCATGGACACCTCCCTGGCGCCATTGCCCAGCATCGCGCTGGGCCAGTACCGCCACTTCAAGGGCGGCCGTTATGACGTGCTCGGCGTCGTGCGTTGCAGCGAGACGCTGGCCCCAATGGTGCTCTATCGCCCGTTGGACAGCGACGTCGGTCTGTGGGTGCGGCCGTATGCAATGTTCGTCGAGCAGGTCGAGGTGGATGGTGTTGCGCGTCCGCGCTTTGCGCGGGTCGAGTAGGCGCGGCTTGGTCTGCCCGACGTTACTTGATTGTTGGCGAGTACGTTGGCAATGACCGCCGCCGCCGATGCTGCGCCTGTCACCACGCCCGATGGCCGGTATCTGATCGTGCGTGGCCGGCTCTGGCGTACCGCCAACCCACATCTGCGCGAAGACGTGCGTGCCGGGCTGGTCGCCGCCTTGATGGACGCGCGACGCGCGGTCAAGGTGGCCAAGCGCGATGAGGATGCCGGGCGGCTGGCTGCAGCGCGTGCGGCGGTCGACCGTGCCAAGACGGCGCTGGGAGAGCGCGGCCCGGTGTGGTGGAGCGATGGTGCCAAAGACTTCAATCGGCATCTGGTCAAGAACACGCCGTACGCGGACTGGTTTGCGGCGCTTGCCGCGCCCGAGGCCTGAGTGCGCGTTGCAGCGGGCCAGGCGTGCCGCTGCCTGCAACGACAAGGCCCGGGAATCCCGGGCCTTGTCTGCTGGATCAACCGCCCAGCGGTGTAGAGCGGCTGAGCAGGCTGCTGCGCTCAGCGCCAGATGGGTACGGCCGGTGCACGGCATCGGCAAGGGCCATTCGGACACTCCGGTGCCGGAGGCGCCGTTCGTACCCACCCGACGACTGCTCGCAAATGGTGTCAGCCGCTCTTGATCGACGTAACTAGAGAAGCGGGCAGCCGCACTCAGCCCAGGTCGCAATTGCTCGGCTGCGGCCAGGTGGTGGCGGGCAGCATGGCCTTGACGGCGGCCGGTGCGGTGATGCCGATGGTGCTGGCGCCGTAGAGGTCTTCCAGTTCGTCGATGCTGACGATGTAGCTGTCCAGCGAACCGAGGTTGGCGCTGTTGGGAATCAGCCAGCTGATTGCGCGGGTGCCGCCGCCCGGGTTGGCGGTGATGATCGTCTTCCAGAAGAAGTCCGGGGTGCGAATGCCGTGGCTGCTCAGGAAGTAATCGTTGGTCGTGTCGCTGTAGATCACACCGCCGTAGACCTGCACGCTGGCGATGTCGCGGTAACACTCGGCCACGTTTTCGGCGCGCACCCAGATGCCCTGGTTGAAGCTGGACACCTGCGGCACGATGTTGGACATCAGGTTGGCGCGACGGATGTAGGTCGCGTTGTAGTCCATGTGGTTGGAGGTCACTAGGTGCCCGCGATCGTAGCCGGTGCGCACGCTGGCTTAGGAGGCGGTGGAGGTCTGGCCGGCGCAACCGCTGGGCAGTTCGGTGTCCAGATTGAAACTGGACGGGCGCGCGGCCGAGCCGGTATCGGCCTGCAGCACGTACTCGTAGCGCAACGCGGTGTGGTTGGTGCAGTCGTAGCGCAAGGTGTAGCCGCCCTTGTTGAGGGTGACGACCTGGGCGTTTGCGCTGGCACTGGCAGCGGTGAACAGCAGAACGGCGAAGAAAGTCCGGAAGCGCATGGGCAGTGAATCTCCTGGAAAATCAATCGGACGCACGACGCCATCGCCGGCTGCCGGGGGGCAGATCGACGCTCAGCGGAACGCGCGCTGGAAGGGGGATAGTTGGCTCGCTTTTTTTTTAGCGAGCGCGACAGCTATCGCATGCAAATGTTGCTTGGTGGTGACGTAGGCGTGAGGAATGTGCGGCCACGTCAGTTTTTCCGACAAAACTGTGACAGGTATCGCGCATTGGGCGGCATACGGGCTGGCAGGCGATAAGCCCATGGTTATGCCTGGAGCGTGCGGATGCCCTTCCGCGCCAGGGTTCTTGCGATGACGCATAGCTGCGCCATCAGCAAGACGCGGTCACTGCTGTCGGACAACCGCCCGCCTTGCGGTCGGGATACGCCAGCACACACTGGCAGGCGACACCGCCAGACGTCAGGTCGGAAGCAGCGCAGTGCCGTTCGTCGGCGCAAGATGCGCGCCTTGCGACGCTGCCGTGCCAGCGCCGCGTTCGCCACCGGCGGCACAAAAAACCCCCTTCTGCAGTCCATGCAGAAGAGGGCGTCAAAGACGTCGCGAGACGATCCGCTCGGTCGACTATGCGACCTCTCTTTCCAGCTGCGGTGCGCTGGCAGGCTGCAGCTGGAACAACGAGACCAGCTGGGTCAGGGTGCTGGACTGCTTCTCCATCGCCCGTGCCGCGGCCATGGCTTCCTCGACCAGCGCTGCATTTTGCTGGGTGGTTTCGTCCATCTGGATCACCGTCTGGTTGACCTGTTCGATGCCGGCCGATTGCTCGCTGGATGCGGCGGTGATCTCACCCATGATCTCGGTCATGGTGGTGCCGGCCTTGTGCACCAGCACCGAGCCTTCGGCCACCTTGCCCACCGAGGCGTCGATCAGCTCCTTGATCTCCTTGGCCGCAGCGGACGAACGCTGCGCAAGCGTGCGCACTTCCGAGGCCACCACCGCAAAGCCGCGGCCCTGTTCGCCGGCACGTGCGGCTTCCACCGCCGCGTTCAAGGCCAGGATATTGGTCTGGAACGCGATGCCATCGATGACGCTGATGATCTCGGCGATCTTCTTCGAGGAGGTTTCGATGCCCGACATGGTGCCGACGACCTGGCTGACCACCTCGCCGCCCTTGGAGGCCACACCGGCTGCATTGCGTGCCAGTTCGTTGGCCTGTCGCGCATGCTCGGCGTTCTGCCTGACGGTGGAGGTGAGTTCCTCCATCGAGGCGGCGGTTTCTTCCAGGCTGGCCGCCTGCTGTTCGGTACGCCGCGACAGGTCCTGATTGCCGGCGGCAATTTCACCGGCCGCAGTATCGATCTCCGACGAGGAATGCTGGATGCGCCCGACGATGTCGGTCAGGCGGTCCACCGTGGTGTTGGCATCGTCGCGCATGCGCGCGAACACGCCGGCAAAGTCGCCGTGCATGCGCGTGGTCAGGTCGCCGCTCGCAATCGCCTGCAATACCTGCGACACCGCGCCCAGGCTCTGGTCCGAGCTGCTCATCAGGTGATTGAGGTCGACCACGATCTGGCGGAAATCATGCTCGAACGCGGTCTCGTCGCCACGCACGCTGAAGTCGCCCGCCGCCGCCGCCGCCGCCGATGCCAGCCGCTTGATCTCGCCATTGATCGACAACAGGCTGGCCCGCACATCGTTGATCGATTGACTGATCACCGCCTTCTCGCCCGGCAACGGCTCCAGCTGCTGCGACAGGTCGCCGGCGGCATAGCGCTCGGTCAATGCGACGATCTGCATCGTCACCGCGATATGGCTGGACACCAGCGCGTTGCTGGCCCGCACCATGCTGCCGAATTCGCCGGGAAATTCCTGCTCGGCGATGCGGTGACTGACCATGCCGGCCTCATGCTTGTCGCCCATGTCGGTCTGCGCCTGGATCACGCGACGCAGCTGGCGCTGCATGCTGTCCATCGCCTGCAGCAGCTGGTGGGTTGATGGCCGAGCATGCGCCAGTGGAGGCGCCGGCGCTGCGCTGAGCGCGCTGCGTAGCGTGGCTGATGTGGCCGTGATCGTGCACGACAGACACGAGGGCACGCACGCATGATGGAGCGTGCAGTGCGTGGTGAAGCACCCTGTCTGCCGGCATGCATGCGACGTTGCTGCCGGTATCGATGCCGACGCGGTCGCCGTTGCCGTCGCCACTGGCCTTGCGCGATGCGCGATATGAAAGAGGCTTGAGCCGCATTGCCGATCCCACAGCGTGCAATCGGCAATGCGCAGGGTCACTCCGCCAGTTGGCGCCGCACCGGATAACGCCAGCCGTTGATCGCCGCATACGGCGAGCGCGCATAGATCCATTGCAGCCGCGCATCGCCATCGGCGCGGAATGCGGCATCGTCTGCGAGCTTGCGTTGGAAGGCGGCGCGCAGGGCAGCGTCGCTGCGCAGCACGCGCTCGCTGAAGTCCACCAGTTCGGCGCCGTACAAGCCGCTGTCGGGGCTGCCGGCATTGCGGAAACGCCCGCTGGCCAGCAACGAGTCGCTGCTCTGCGGCTCCAGCAACGCGGCCGCCAGCATGCGCATCGGTTGATCGGCAGGCACGCGGACGCTGCCGGCGGCGAAGGTTTCTTCCACGGGCTCGGCGTGCGGCGTTTGCGTGCCGGCATCCTTCACTACGCGGATCTGCTGCACCTGGAGCTGGCGCGGCTGCTGCAGGCGTTCGTAAGTGATGCCGTGCGCCTTGAGCAGTTCCACCACATCGTCGTTGCCGGGCGGGATCCACCAGGCGAGCGGGTAGCGCACCGCCTGGGTCTGGCGATAGCCGATCACCGGCAGGGTCCAGGTTTCATCGCGACCTTCCCAGCGCAGTTCCTGCCGCCCGGACACCGGCGACAACGCGCGGGTGTAGCTCACGCCCTTGAACGGCACCTGGGCGATCGGCTGTTGCAGGCGTTCCCAGGCCACCATCAGTTCCTGCGGGCGGGCAGCGCGATCGGCGCGCTTGGCCGCATCGATGTTGCCTGCATCGCGGGCAACCACGCGCAGTGCTGCTTCCAGCAGCACATAGTCGCCCAGCACGCGCTGCCGGTACGACTTCAGGCGATGGTTCTCCACCAGCACGGTGGGGATGCCGGCGAAGTCGCCATACCCGGTGGAATAGCGCGGGCCTTCCGGCGCGTAGCGCAGGCCCGAGCGCGGCTCGTCTTCGTCGATCAGGCTCGGGTAGATGGCCGGTTCGTTGCCCTGTTTGCGCAATGCGGTATTCACCGCCGGCGTGAAGCGTTGCTGCAGCCAGTCGGCAGTGGCGCGCGAGCGCGCATAGGTGCCCCAGCCGGCGAAGGTAAAGGTGATGTCGTACTGGTGATCCAGCCCACCGCTGACATGCAGATCGATGTAAAGCGCCGGATCCAGGCGATGCAGCAACGCGACCATCGCGCGCGTTTCCGGCGCTTCCAGGGTGAGGTAATCGCGGTTGAGATTGATGCCGCGCGTGGTGGTGTTCCAGCCCATCTGCTGTGGGCCGCGCAATGCGGCGCCGATCAGCGGGCCGCGCTGCTCGTGACCGTCGGCATTGAAGATCGGCACGAACACCAGATCCACCTGGTCGAGCAGGTGGTCCTTGCCGCGTTGCGCGATATCGCGCAGCAGCATCAGGCCGGCATCCTTGCCATCGATCTCGCCGGCGTGGATGCCGGCCTGCGCCAGTACCACCGGTTTGCCGGGCGCGCCCTTGTGCGCGCGGACCAGCAGCAGGTCGCGGCCCTCGCTGCTCTTGCCGAACACGTCCAGCGACAGCAGCGGCGAGGCGGCGACCAGGCGTTCCAGCCACGCGCGCGTTTCGTCATAGCTGGGGGTGCTGGCGAAATCGTTGCGCTCTGCCGGCGTGCTCCACGGATCGTCCGGTGCGACGATCAACGCCTCGCTGGCCCCATGCCAGGCGCCTACCGGCGGCAGTGGCGCGCTGGTGTCGATGGACTGCGCACTGACCTGTGCGGTGGTGAACAGGGTTGCGGCGAGCAGGCCGGCGGCTGCGCGCGCGGTGCTGCGTGCCATGATCTCGGCTATGGCGTTATCGGCAGCGAGTCCGGGCGGGTGCGAAGCGTGCGGGGCGGAGGGGCGCGTATCGGAAGTCATGGGGGAGGTACGGGAGCTCGATTGAGGGGAGGACGTGGCAGGGCTGCTGATTCCGGATGGCCGCATCGGCAGCGGCGGCGGCCTTTGAAAGGTGCCACGCCGCATCGACGCATTGCAGCAGGTTGCATGCGTCGGGATCTGGTCATTCCCTACGCGCAGGTTGCGCGGCGCGGGGAGTTCGCTGCCTCCGGCGCTACAGCTAACAGCAGGGTATTTGCGTAATACAGTAACATTTGAGTCGAGCCACCTGAAGAAGGCCGGGACCTCGGCGGCCACCGTCGCACGTCCGCTGCACGCGACCTCCGGCTTCACGAAGCGGGCGATTACCAGCGGGACGTGCCGATTGCAGGCGCTGCGGAGCCTGCGTGTTTTCGCGGCATCTCGGATATAGGTGTCGCCAAAGGCAGGACGCAGCGCGTTCGCTGATAGTCGGTTGGCGCGCTCGAGAGGCCGTCCGACTCAAGCACCTATCGAAATGTGATAACGTATCATTTCGTTGACCCATCGCCTTGTCATGCTTTCCAGTCCCACAGCCACCCCCGCGATCTCGATCAGCAACCTGCACGTGGCCTACCGCGGCCGCACCGTGCTGCAGGGGCTGGATCTGCAGGTCGCCCCCGGCAGTGTCTACGCCTTGCTCGGTGGCAATGGCGCCGGCAAGTCCTCCACGCTTTCCAGCTTGCTCGGCTTCGTCAAACCCACCTCCGGCAGCCTGCGGGTCGATGGCATCGACCCGGTCGCCGACCCTGGCGCCGCACGTGCGCGGCTGGCCTATCTGCCGGAAAACGTCGCGCTCTACGAGCACCTGAGCGCGCTGGAAAATGCCGACTACCTGCTCGCGCTGGCCGGCCAGCGCCGCAGCCAGGCCGAGATCGGCCTGGCGCTGGCCGCTGCCGGCCTGCAGCGCGAGGCCTGGCGCCAGCGACTGGCGGGCTTTTCCAAGGGCATGCGCCAGAAGGTGGCGATCGCGGTGGCGACGCTGCGCCAGGTGCCGGTGTTGCTGCTGGACGAGCCAACCTCCGGCCTGGACCCGCGCGCCATTGGTGACTTCAACCGCTTGGTGAGCAGCGTGCGCGAGCGCGGTGGCGCGGTGCTGATGGTGACGCATGACCTGCTCGGCGCAGTGGATGTCGCCGACCGGATTGGGTTCCTGGAACACGGGCGCATTGCCGAAGACATCGGTGCCGGCGACAGCGGCTTCGACGTGCGCAGCTTGCATGCGCGTTTTGCGCGTGAGCAGGATCGGGCTGCATGAGTCCTGTGCTGTTGGTCGCGCGCGAGGAACTGCGTTTCATGGCGCGCAACCGTTCCGCTGCCATCGGTGTGGTGCTGCTGATGCTGCTCACGCTGGTGGCGGCATTGACCGCCGCGCATCATCAGCGCGAGGTGGCCGAGTTCCGTGCGCGCCAGCAACTGGCCGCGCAGCAGGCCTTCGAAGCGCAGCCGGACCGCCACCCGCATCGGGTGGTGCATTACGGCCATTTCATCTATCGCCCGTTGCCGGCGCTGGCCGCCTTCGATGCCGGCGTGGACGCGTTCACCGGCAACAGCATGTTCCTGGAAGGCCATCGCCAGAACACCGCCAACTTCGGCGATGTGCGTCAGAGCTCGCTGCTGGTGCGCTTCGGCCAGCTCACCCCCGCGTTCGTGTTGCAGGTGCTGGCGCCGCTGCTGCTGGTGTTTCTCGGCTATGGCGCGGTGGCGCGCGAGCAGGAGACCGGTACCTTGCGCGCGCTGTTGCTGCAGGGTGCCACGCGTGGGCAATTGTTCGGCGGCAAATATCTCGCGCTCGCGGTGGTGGCCGCAGCCTGCCTGTTGCCGGCCCTGGTCGGGTTGCTGCCGATCGCGTCGTTGCCGGGTCAGGCGCTGCGGGTTGCGCTGCTGGTGCTGGCGTATGCGGTGTATCTGCTGGTGTGGTGCGCGTTGGTGCTGTCGGTGTCGATGCTGTGCCGGCGCGGCCGCGATGCGTTGCTGGTGTCGCTGGCGGTGTGGGTGTGGCTGGCCCTGCTGGTGCCACGCGTGGCACCGGATGTGGCCAGTGCCGCGTATCGCCTGCCGACGCGGCTGGAAACCGATGTGGCGATCCAGCGCGACCTGCGCACGCTCGGCGACAGCCACAACCCGGATGACCCGCACTTTGCGCAGTTCAAGCAGCAGACGCTGGCGCGTTATGGGGTGCAGCGGGTGGAAGAGCTGCCGGTCAACTACAAGGGCCTGCTGGCGCTGGAAGGCGAGCGGCTCACCGCGAGCCTGTTCGAGCGCTACGCCGCGCGTGATTCGGCCATCCAGCAGCAACAGAACTTGTTGGTGCGCACGTTCGCCTTGCTGAGCCCCACGGTTGCGCTGCGCGAGCTGTCGATGACGCTGGCAGAAACCGACCTGCGTGCGCATGAGCGGTTTCTCGCCCAGGCCGAGCGTTACCGCTACACGCTAGTGCAGCAGCTCAACCAGCTGCAGGCCGATGCGGTAAGCATGGCCGACGACACCGCGCAGGATGCCGGTGCCGACCAACGCAAGCGCATCTCCTCCGCGCATTGGCATGCGATCCCGGTGTTCGCATTCCAGCCGCCGGCCACCACCGAGGTGCTGCGCGCCGCAGGCGCGGCGCTTGGCCTGGTCGGTGCCTGGCTGCTGGCGGCGCTGTGCATGCTGGTGGTGGCCGGCCGGCGTGTGGGAGTGGCGCGCTGATGCTGCTGTGGAAATACGAACTGCTGCTGTTGCTGCGCGCACGCGCCGCGCTGGCCGGCTTGCTGTTGCTGGCGGTGTTGACCGTGTGCAGCCTGCTCTCCGGCCAGCACCTCATCGCTGCGCAACGCGCCAACATCGCGCGCATTGCAGCGCTGCAGCAGGAGGACATCGCAGCGGTGCAGGACTATGTGGCGCGCTCCAACGACGCCGGCAGCGCGGCCTACTACAGCTTCCATCCGACCTGGGATGTGCCCACGCCACTGGCATTTGCTGCGGTGGGCATGCGCGATGTGTCGCCGTACATCCTACGTGTCCGCGCGCTGGGCCTGGAAGCGCAGATCCACGATGGCGATAGCTACAACCCGGAGCTGGCACTGGCCGGGCGCTTCGACTACGCCTTCGTGCTGGTGTTCCTGCTGCCGTTGTTCGTGATCGCGCTGCTGTTCGATCTGCGCTCGGGCGAGCGCGAGGCCGGGCGTGCGCGCATGCTCGCCGCATTGCCGGGCGCGGGCACCGCGTTGCTGGTGCGGCGCGTGGCGGTGCGTGCAGCTGCGGTGCTGGTGTGTCTGAGTGTGCCGTTTGTGATTGCCGCAACCCTCAATGCGGTGCCGCTGCTGCAGCAGCTCGCGGTGCTGGCATTGACCTGCGCCTATCTGCTGTTCTGGGTGCTGCTGTCGGTGCTGGTCGGGCGCATCCACTGGCGCCCTGCCGCGCATGCCACCGCCCTGGCGACCTGTTGGGTGGTGCTGGCGCTGGTTGCACCGGCGTTGGCGCATGTGGCAATCAACCAGGCAGTGCCGGTCAACCAAGGCAGCGAGATCGCGCGGCTGCAGCGCGAAGCGGTCAACCACGCCTGGGATATTCCGCGCCAGGACACCATGCGGGCCTTCTACGCGCAGAACCCGCAGTGGGCGGACTCGGCGCCGCTGACCGGCGCGTTTCATTACAAGTGGTATTTCGCCTTCCACGAAAACGGCGACCAACAGGTGGCCCCACAGGTCGCAGCGTATCGCCAAGGTTTGCAGCGACGCGAAGCGCTGGCGCAGCGTGTGGCCGGCGTGTTGCCACCGGTGGCGTTGCAGGCCGCGTTGACGCGCCTGGCAGGCACCGATCTGCGCGCGCAACTGGCGTACCAGGACCGCATCCGCGCCTATCACCGGGCACTGCGGACGTTCTATTACGGCTATCTGTTCCGCGACCGCCCATTTGCGCGCGACGACTTCGGGCGCGCGCCACGTTTCGATGCAAGCGCCGATCCTGCGTCATAGCGGCAACTGCGTGTCACCCCTCACCTTCGTTGTCTCACTTGCGACCCGGGCCCAGCGCGCCCGGGTGCTTCAGGAGTCCTGCCCGATGTCCGTGTCCACGCCGCGCCGCCGTCTGTCCAACACGCTGCCTTTGCTCGGTGCACTGAGCTGCGCAGGCGTCAGTCCGCTTGCCGAGGCGGCCGAGCCGCAGGCGCACGACCTGGATGCGGTGCAGGTGCGCAGCCAGTACACGCCGTACCGCGCATTGAGCGTGACCGGTGCCACCAAGACCGATGCGCCGCTGCGCGACCTGCCGATCAGTGCGCGCGTGCTGGACCAGACCCTGCTCGAGGATGCCGGCGTCAACGATCTGGCCGGCGCGCTGGAGATGGCCAGCGGCATCACCAAGGCCAACAACCTGGGCGGGTTGTGGGACAGCTATTCGATGCGCGGCTTCACCGGCGACCCGAATTTCAGCTCGGACTACATGGTCAACGGCTTCAACGCCAGCCGCGGTTACAACGGCCTGCGCGATGCGGCCAACACGCAGAGCATCGAGGTGATCAAGGGCCCGGCTTCGGCGTTGTACGGGCGCGGCGAGCCCGGCGGTGCGGTCAATATCGTCACCAAGAAGCCCTTGTTTCAGCCGCAGCACAGCGTGGATCTGTCGGCGGGGCGCTTCGACAGTTATCGCGCTGCGGTCGACAGCACCGGACCGCTGGGCGAGAACCTGGCCTATCGGCTGAATGTCATGCACAAGGATCAGCACAGCTTCCGCGACACCGTCGACAGCGACAACACGCTGTTGGCGCCCTCGCTGCTGTGGATGCCGACGCCCGATACCACGGTGTCCTACGAGCTGGAATTCGTGCGCATCCATGCGCCGTTCGATCGCGGTGTCACCGCCATCGATGGCGATGCCAATCGGCTGCCGGCCCGGCGTTTTCTGGGCGAGCCGCGCGATGGCGATATCGATCTGCATTCCACCGGGCACCAGGTGTTCGTGGTGCATGGCTTGAACCAGACCTGGTCGCTGCAGGGCGGGGCGACCTATCGCGACAGCGGCATGCGCGGGTTTTCCACCGAACCGTGGACGCTGCAGGCCGACGAGCGCACGCTGCGCCGCGAGCGCCGCTACCGCGATTACCAGGGCCGCGATATCGCCGCGCGTGCGGAACTGCTTGGCAGCTTGCAGGCGGGCAGCGTCACCCACAACGTGTTGTTCGGCGTGGATGGCAATCGCTTCGACGACAGCCGCTTCCAGCAGCGCGCACGCTCCGCGGCCACGCCGTACAGCATCGACGTGCTTGCGCCGCAGTACGGCGTTGCGCAGCCGGGGCGGCTGGCCACCATCACCGACACCGAAGAACGCCAGCAGGTGTGGGGCGTCTATGCGCAGGATCAGCTCGACCTTGGCGCGCGCTGGAAGGCCTTGCTCGGCCTGCGCTACGACCACTACCAGCAGGATCTCGACAATCAATTGCGCGGCTCCACGCAGCGCGCCTCCGATGGTGTGGTCAGTCCGCGTGCGGGCGTGATCTTCCATGTCGACGCTGCGCTGTCGCTGTATGCCAGCGCTGCGGCGGGCTTTCGTCCCAACAGCGGCGTGGGGGCGGACGGGCAGAGTTTCGCGCCGGAGAAAAGCCGCTCGCTGGAAACCGGCTTGAAGTACGTGCAGCCCGGCGATGGCCTGGAAGCGACGCTGGCCGCGTTCCGCATCGACAAGAAGAACGTGCTGAGCCTGGATCCGGCCGACACCAGCTTTTCGCTGCCGGTGGGCGAGATGCGCAGCCAGGGCGTGGAGCTGGATCTGCTCGGGCGGCTGACCCCGCGCCTGGCCGCATCGGTGGGCCTGGCCTATACCGACTCGCAGGTCACGCGCAGCAGTGAGGCCGCCGCCGGCACCGGCCTGGCCGAGGGACGCCGCTTTCCGAACGTGCCGCGCTTCAGCGGCAACGCCTTCGTCAACTATGAGCAGCCGTTGACCGGCAAGCGCAGTGCGGCGGTGGGCGTGGGCGTGTCGCATACCGATGAGCGGCTGGGCTCGGTGGATAGCAATACCGACTTCGTGCTGCCTGCGTACACGGTGTGGCGCCTGGTCGGGCATTACGACCTGAGCGAGCGGCTGCGCCTGTATGCCAAGGTCGAGAACCTCACCGACCGCCGCTACGCCGCGTTCTCCTACAGCGAGCAGTGGGTGTATCCGGGCGCGCCGCGCAGCTGGACCGTGGGTGTGCGGCTAAGGTTCTGATCAGCGGCCGCATATGATCGACACCGACTGGCGACGTCCGACCATGCCTGCTTGATGGACCACGCCAGCGCTGGTCGGCGGATGCGAACGACATCGACCAGCGCATTGGCCACGATCGTGCTGGACAGGTGCGCCATGCTGGTTTCAGCCAGCCGCCGTGTGCGTGCAGCGCCAGCGCGCTTGATTGGTTGCGCTAGCCGCGCCGCGTGGACGGACGCTTGCTGCGCTTCTTGCCCGGCGCCACCGGCGCGGCGTCCTCGCTGGCCAACGCGCCACCGCTGTGCAGCTGCTCCAGCCACGACAGCGCGTCGACATAGCCGAGGAAGTGCTGCAGGTAGCCCGGTGAGCACTCGCGCATCAGGCTGATGCAGCGATGCACCAGCACGCTGGAATTGAGCGGGCCGGCGTCCTTGGGGGCGTCCTGCAGCGACTGCCGCACCTGGCTGGCGGTGCGCACCGTGGTCCAGGTGCGGCGAAAATCCTCCAGCGCCGGCAACTCGGGGAACTGCGTGGCATCGGCGCTGGCGGTCTTTCTGCTGTCCACTTCCATCAACGCGGCATGGCCTGCCATCCGCTCGGCCAGTGCGCCCAGCGCGCTGCGTTGCGACGGCTGTGCGGCAGCGCTGGCGACACGGCGGCGCGCGGCGTGCTTCACCGTTGCCGCATACGCATCGACCAGTTTGCCCAGTTTTTCTTCCAGCACCTCGCGCACTGGCTCGGCTTGCGTGCCGGCACGCGCGGCCAGCGTTTCCATCAGGTGGAAACGCACCGGATCCAACTGGTCGGCGCCCTGGCTGCGCCAGCGCTGCAGGCGCGCGTGCGCGGATGTCGCCTGCGTGCTCATCGCGTGCCTGTGGCCGGTGCTGGCTTGGCGGCAGAAGACGCACGCGACGTGGACGGGCGCGCAATCGGTGCGATCTCCACACGGCGGTTCCTGGCGCGGCGTGTTTCATCGGCATTGGAATCCACCGGCTGTTGCGAGCCGAAGGCCGCGGCGAACACCGATGCGGCGGGCACGCCTTCGGCGATCAATGCACGCGTCACCGTGAGTGCGCGTTGGGCCGACAGTTCCCAGTTGTCGGCGTAGCGCCGGTTGCCGCCCAGCACCGGGCGGTCGTCGGTGAAGCCGCTGACCATCAGGATCTCCTCGCGTGCCGCCAGGTATTCGGTCAACGGCGCGGCCAGCGTCTTCAGCACCTCACGGCCTTCCGGCTGCAACTGATCGGAATTGAAGGCGAACAGCACATTGCCGCGAATGCCGATGCGGCCGTCGACCAGGGTCACCCGGCCGGCGGCCAGTGGCGCTGCCAGCGCCTGCTCCAGTGTCTTGCGGCGCTGCGCTTCGGCCTGATGCTGTTTGACCTCTTCGTCCAGGCGGCTGGACAGCTGCAGCTGCACACCGATCACCCCGACCAGGATCAGCACGAACGCGCCCAGCAGTACCGACATCAGGTCGCCGAAGGCGGCCCAGATCGGTGTGCCCGATTCGCCGTCGATGTCGATCTCATCGCTCATGCGGTGGTGGCCTGGCTGCTATCGGCATCGCCTGTATCGCCGGCGTCGCTGCGACCGCGATCGAGCTGACGCAGTTCTTCGATGATCTGCTTTTGCGAGAGCATGCTGAGGTCGACCACCTCGCGCGCCTGTGCCACGTAATAGGCCAGTTGGTCGTCGCTGCGGGCCAGCGAGGCATCCAGTGCGCTGGCCACTTGTTGCAGGCGCTCGTTGAGCTCACTGGTGGAGCCGCTGAACAGCTGCACTGCCATGCCGAAGGCTTCGCCCAGGCTGGCCACTTCCACCGCGCTGCCGCTGACATGTGCGGCCACTGCACCGAGCTTGCCGGTCTCGCTGCCGATCTGTTCGGTGAGCTGGGTGCCCACGCGTTGCAGCAGATCGGCCGAGGTGGTGACCAGCGCATCCACCGCCTCGCGTTGTTCGGTGGAGGCGTGATTGACCGCGTTGAGCAAGGTGTCCAGCGTGGCGAGCAGCCTGCTGCGTTCTTCCAGCATGGCGGTGTCGCGCACCATGCTCTCGGACAGGTTCTGGCGCAGCTCGGCCACCACGTCGGCGGCGGCCTTGGGTGCTTCGGAGGCGATCTGCATCAGCCGCGACACTTCGGCAATGGTGGCGCTGGCCTGCGCCTGCGCCTGCGTGGACAGCTCGCTGGCGGTGCTGGCCAGGGTGTCGCAGATCGCCTGTTGTTGCTGGGTCACGCGCTCGCCGGTGCGCTCCCACTGCGTGTTCAGGTCCGCGCTCATTGCGGTAAAACGCTCGCTCCACAGCGCCAGGCGCTGGGTGTCGCGGGCTTCCAGTGCGGTCTGCAGCTCGGTGTGCGATTGCTGCAGGGTGCCCACCAGGGCAGCGGCATGCGCGTCGAAGCTGGCGGTGGCGGCTGCCAGTGCGCCCTGGTGCTGGGCGGCCAATGCGGCGCTGGCGTCCTGTTGCTGCGCCAGCGCGGCGCTCCAGGCGCTGGCGGTCTCGCTGCTGGACTGATCCATGCGCCTGGATACCGCATCGACCAGGGCGCTGGAGCGTGCGTCGAAGGTGCCGGCGAACTGGGTCAGCGTGCCCTGCAACTCCTGGGTCAGCGCGTGGTTTGCGCGTTGCTGTTCGGCCACCGCCGCGGTCCAGGTGGCGGCTGCTGCGGCGGTGCTGCTTTCGAAGCCGCTGCTCAGTCCGTCGAGTTGCTGCCGCACGGCCTGGTGCACGCCATCCTGCAGCGCGGTGCTCTGCTGGGCGAGCTGTGCAAGCGTGGCCTGCAACTGCGCGTTCAACGCCGCGCCTGCGCGCTGCTGCTCGGCGAGCACTGCCGCCCAGTGCTCGCCCGTGGCGGCGTTGCTGCGCTCGAACCCGTCATTGAGCGCGGTCAACTGCTGCTGCACCGCGTGGGTCACGCCGTCCTGCACCGCGATGCTGCGCTGATCGATCTGCGTGAGCGTGGTCTGCAACTGCTCGGTCAACGCGTGCTGCGCACGTTCCTGCGCGGCCAGCACGGCCTGCCAGTGCTCGGCGGCCGTCTGTGCACTGTGTTGGAAGCCGTCGTTGAGCGCGTGCAACTGCTGCTGCACGGCGGTGCCGACACCGTCCTGCACGGCAGTGGTCTGCTGTGTGATCTGCTCCAGCGTGGTCTGCAGCCGTGTGTCGAGCGCTTGCTGCGCGCGTTCCTGCGCGGCGAGCGCGCTGCTCCAGTGCGCGGCCGCGGCATTGGCGCTGTGCTGGAAGCCGCTGGTGATGCCGTCCAGTTGCTGCTGGACGGCGTGGGTGAGGCGCTCGTGCAAGGCGGCGGTGTCGCGCGCGATGCTGGTCATGGTCGCTTCCATCGCCGGCTGCAAGGCCGCGCCCACCGCGCGTGCGCTTTCTGCCACGCCGCTCTGCAGCGATTGCTGCATCGCCGTGGCCAGGCGCGCATAGGCCGCTTCGCTTCTGGCGTGGAACTCGGCCTGCTGTGCGGCCAGGCGTTCATCGGCGGCGATGCTCTGCTGCTCGATGCTGCGCATCAGCGTCTGCAGGCGATCGATCAGCGTCGGCATCAGCGCGCTTTGCTGCTGCTGCAACTTGAACACTTCGCCACGCTGATGCGCGTCCGAGTGCGGATGCAGCTCGGAGGCGATCTTCAGGTCCAGCCGCTGCACCGCCTGCAGCCGCTCGCGCCGGCACAGTGCCGACAACAGCCCCAGCATCGCGGAGGTCGCAACGCCGGCGATCGAGGTGCCGAACGCAAACGCCAGGCCTTCCACCGGCGCAGCCAGCGAGCCGCGAATGGCCTGCAGGTCGGTGGCGCTCTGCAATGCGAAGCCGGTGCCCTTGAGCGTGGCCATCATGCCGAGCAGGGTGCCGAGCATGCCCAGCAGCACCAGCAGGCCGACCAGATACGGCGTCAGCACCGGTGCCGGCAACGCCACGCGCTCGCCCTTGATGCGCAGGCGCACCGCATTGCGCAGGCTCGGATGCAGGCGCTCCAGCCATTCGCCCAACGCCGATGGCGCGGTGGTCAACGCGGCAACGGCATCGTCCAGCGTCGCGCTGGCCTGGCGATAGCGATACAGCTCCAGCGCGCCGGCCACATAACAGGCGCCGATCACCGCCGCGACGCAGGCGCCGAGCGGATTGGAGCCCAGATAACCGATGCCGACCCAGCAAACCGCCAACAGGCCGACGACAAACACACACAGGTGGACGAGAGTTCTGAACATGGGGTCCCAGTTAGCGGGTACGAAGCGCTGCGAGCAGGCCTTCGATCGGGTGAAAACGGACATCCAGTTCGGCGAGCAACACGCTCTGCATGTCTTTGCGAAACACATCCAGCCAGCCGTCGGAGACCGCGCGTGGCGCGGCCTCGCCGTCGGGTGCCTGGCTTTGCGCCTGCGCGGCATCGCGCAGACGCTCGAAATGCGCGCCGAGCAGGTTCGGCACATGATTCAGCAGGGTCTGCTCGCGCGGGCTCAAGGTCAGCTCCATCACCGCATCCACCTCGGCCAGCCGCGCCATCGTCGCCGATTCCAGCGCCAGCATGTCGCGCAGGCGGCCACGCAGGTCGCCGGTGGCGGTGCGCATCGCGCGTTGCATTGCCAGGTAGTGCTGGCGGAACGGGGCATAGTCGAGCGCGGGCGCCGCTGCCGCTGCGTCGATGTCGGCAGCGGCGCTGCTGCGCGCATCACGGCGCGCGCGCGCGAGCACGGCATCCAGCTCGACCACGCTGCTGGTCGCCAGCCCGGTGCGCACGCGTGCGCAGGCCTCGGTGTCGAGTCTGCGCGTCTCGGGCAGCGCGTCGATCTCCGGCAGCTTGCCATCCAGCGCCTTGGACACGGCGACCGCGCGCGTCCAGTCGATCCATTGGCTGAGCCGGTCGGCGAGCGCATGGTTGGACTGGGCCACGTGGGCATCGGTGAGGCGAGCAAGCAGGCGAATGAACGCCGGGCCCGACAGGGGCGCCCGTGGAGAAGCTTTCGCCATTGTTCCGGTCAAAGACCGCGCATTTTACACGGGAAGCTGCGCGGTTCGGCGCTTTGCACGGCAGCTGCGGGCTTGGCCGCGCAGGCCGGCCCTGGCGGCATTCAGCCGGCCTGGTGTGGGGGTGTGCGTGCGATTGCAGCGTGCAGCGCAGCGATCCAGCGGGCGCAGCGCCCAAGGATCAAGTCCATCTGTAGCGGTATCTGGCCTGCGCACTCCCGTGGTCGTGCACAGCGAGCGCTACCAACGCTGCGGGCCGGATGTGCCTGGCCCGCAACGCGACATCTCAGCCTCGGGCGCGATGTACCAACGGAATCAGCACCACGCCCAGCAGCGCCACCGCAGCGGCCACATAGCCGATGCTGCCTAGCCCCCAGGCTGGAATCACCAGCCCGCCGATGATGGCGCCGATGCCGATGCCGGCATTGGCCGCCGACACATTGGTGGTGCCGGCCAGTGCCTGCGAGTGGGTCACCGAGTTCATCACGCGCACCTGGCTGATCGGAAACAGCGCAGTGTAGGCAATGCCCCAGACCGCCAGGGTCAGATAGAGCAGCACGCCGGTCTTGGCCACCGGCACGCACAAGGCCATGCCCAGCGCGAGCAGCAGCAGGAACACCGCCGTGGCACGCAACGGCGAGCGATCCACCACCCGCCCGCCCAGCCAGTTGCCGATCAGGCCGATCGCGCCGAAGCCCATCAGCCACCAGCCCACATTCGCCGCCGGCACGCCCACGCTGCGTTCCAGCAGGTCGGCCAGATAGGTGTAAGCGGTGAACATGGCGGTGAAGACCACCACCGACAGGATCACATTGGCCAGGAAAAAGCGCTCGCCGAAGATGCCGGCCTGCTGGCGCAGATTCACCCGCTCGCTGCGGGCCACCGTCGGCATCCAGAGCGCCAGCGCCGCGGCCATCGCCAGCGACAGGGCAGCCAGGATCCAGAACGCGCCACGCCAGCCGATGCTGTTGGCAGCCACCGTGCCCAGCGGAATGCCAAACAGCAGCGCCGCCGAAATGCCCAGATACACCCGCGACACCGCGCGCCCGGCGTGCTGCGGCCCGGCCAGTTGCCCGGCGGTCTCGCTGGCGGTTCCCCAGAACACCGGCAGCGCCAGCGCCGGTACGAAGCGGGCAAAGGCCAGCACCCAGATATTGGGCGCCAGCGCGGCCACTGCGTTGGAGACCGCAAACACCAGCAGGATCATCACAAACAGGCGCTTGCGATCCAGATGCGACAGCCACGCGGTCAGCGGCGGGCCGAACAGCATCACCGTGAAGGCGAACAAGGTCACCAGCTGGCCGGCCGCGGAGATGGAAATTTCCATGTCGCGTGCAAGGCCGGGCAGCAGCCCGACGATCAGGTACTCGGTGGTGACGATCACGAAGGCGGCAAACGCCAGGATGAAGATCGCCAGGCCGCTGCGTGCAGCGGCCGGTGCCGCGGTGGCGGAAACGGGAGAGGAAGTAGAGCCGACAGCAGACATGGCATGCGCCGCAGTGTGGGCTGGCCATCATAGGAAAGAATTAAGATCGTATATCGGGAGTATTTTCCGTACATTGCGGACTTTAGTTCTTGAATGAGCGCCCATGAATCCCTCAGAACGCGTCAAAGGCATCGATATCTTCGTCAGCGCCGCCGATGCCGGCAGCTTCACCGCCGCCGCCGAGCGGCTCAGCCTGACCAGCTCGGCAGTGGGCAAGGCCATCCACGCCTGGAGACGCGCCTGGGCGTGCGCCTGTTCGCGCGCACCACCCGGCGGTTGGCGCTGACCGACGCCGGCGCGGCGTTCTACCGGGTCTGTGTCAAGGTGCTCGACGAGCTGGAGGAGGCCGAGCACGTGTTGCAAGCCGAGGGCCAGGCGCCCACCGGCCGGCTGCGGCTGGACCTGCCGGTGAGCTTTGGCCGGCACAAGGTATTGCCGGCGTTGCTGCCGTTCTTCCAGCGTTATCCCGGCCTGCAGCCGGTCATTTCGTTCACCGATCGCTTCGTCGACATGGCCGAAGAAGGTATCGACATCGCGGTGCGCATCGGCGGGCCGGATCAGTGGCACAGCAGCCTGGGGCACCGCTATCTGGGCCATGAAAAACGCGTGTTCTGCGCCGCACCGCAGTACCTGGCCCAGCGCGGCACGCCCGACAGCATCGCCGCCTTGCTGGCGCACGATGCGGTGCTCTACGGCAAGGCCGACGGCAGCAGTAGCCCGTGGTTGCTGCGGCATGGCGCAGGGCCGGTGGAACAGCGTGCGATGGACGCGCGGGTGGTGTTCGGCAATGCCGAGGCGCAGGTGGATGCGGTGGTGGCCGGGTTGGGTATCGCGCAATTGCCGACCTGGCTGATCGATCAGCACCTGCAGCGCGGCAGCCTGGTCGCGGTACTGCCGCAGTGCGATACCGAAGGCCTGCCGCTGCATCTGGTATGGATGCGCGCGCGCCAGCTGCTGCCCAAGCTGAGCCGGTTGCTGGAATGCCTGCAGCAGGGCTTGCAGGATGCGGCGTGAGTGCGGCGCCTGGCGTGATGTCGTGCGTGATCGCGGCAGCGGTTGCGCACGCTGTGCATCGACTCTCCGTGATGCAGCGCCAGGTTCGGGGCAGCGCACACGCCAGCACACGCAGCAGCGAGCCCGATCGAGCGCAATCGCGCCGGTCTGCGCCTGCTCTCTGACCAATTCAGTTACAACTGCGCTGTCTCACGGCCGACCCTGTTTTGTAAGGTGAACGCGTGTAGTCTGCCGTCCGGGGACGATTCCCCAACGAGGTAACCGCAATGGATCGCTGCGACATGCAGGTGTCCGATCTCATGGTCCTGGAGTTACAAGGGTTCCACGCTGCCTATGGCAGTGGACCGGACTTCTGGGACGCGTATCAACGCATCATGACCCTTGCCGCACAAGCCGGCGGCGATCTGATCACACTGGCCAACGAAATGGCTTCCCTGGCGCAGGGACTTGGCGCGACCAAGCACGCGCAACTGCTGTAACTCGCGACTGCCTGCCGGGCGCAGGCCATTGTCGAAGAAGACGCTGCCCTGCAGCCGGCCGGGGTGTCTGCACGCGGCGCGGCATCAATCACCCAACTCCAGCATCGACAGTCACACCGCAGGTGTGCTGCCACGGCGACGCATTTACTCGGCGTCGGTTGTTGCGGTTGTCGCGGTCTCTGCTTCGGACGCGTCGGTTGTCTTGGCAGCAGGTTTCTTGACTGCCTTGGCAGGGGCGGCCTCGGGCTCGCCGCGCTTCTTGTCGCGACGCAGCGGGGTATCGCCCAGACGCTCGATCGCGCCACCGGATTGCTGGAACGCCTCCAGATCGGCGGCCAGCCGTTGCTCGGACAAACGCGGCTTGCCTGGCTGATTGCTCACGGTCATCGACTGACGGCGGGAGTTGTTCATGGCGAAATCCTCATGCGTTGTACAGCGTCAAGGGAATGCCCCGCCGGCGTTGGTCGTCGTAGGTGGCACGCACGTCGCGGCAATACGGCCCGGACATGACGAAACGCCGGCAGATCGCCGGCCGCGTCTCGTAGATCGAACAACACATGCGCGCCGCATCGATGGCCACGCACCAGCCTTCCTCGTCACGCGCCATCACGTGCCAACCTTGCGGTGTCACGCTGGTCAAGTGGTTGGGGATGCGGTCGGATGGATCGACCATGACGGTGAGCCGGCAACAGACGGCGTCGCAACGTTCGCAGAGATTCTTGATGGAGAAGGCCAGATAGAGTGAAGGCGACACCGGAGTCCGGCCGCCCTTGCACCATACACCCTGGGCGCGCCGGGGTGTGAACCGGTCCCCGCCGTGGCGGCAGCAGGCTGTTATCTCGCGGCGCAAAAACGCGATGATCGCGTTGCCGGCAGTGCATTGCCTTGCGCGTCTGCCTGTTGACGCAAGCACGGCATGCTGCGCGCTCAATCGTGCTGTGGTCCGCATGCGTACGATCGCCATATTGCGCCAACGTGCCAATGCATCCGACGTTTGCCTAAACGGTTGCCTTTGTCGCGCCAGTGCGAAGACCTCTTTCACCTGTGCCGTTGGCAGACCACCGTAGCGTTGGGTGGTCCGCATCAACGCGACAGGAGATTCCATGAATACTGCCCATCAACACGCAACTGCGCCCGATCTGGCCGGCGATCACGACGACCAACGCAGCGAGAAGGAAAAGCAGGACGCCTTGCAGGACGATGCGCTGGAAGAAACCTTTCCGGCCAGCGATCCGGTGTCGCCGTTCGTGCCGGCCAAACCGCTGGACTGACCCGGCCACACGAGCCAGCAACGCAAACGGCGCGGTCATCGACCGCGCCGTTTGCGTTTGCAGCGTTGCTGGCTGTTACGGCGTCAACACCACCTTGCGGCAATCGTCCTGCTTCTTGTCGAACAGCTCATAGCCACGCGCCGCATCGGCCAGCGGCATGCGATGGGAGATGATCGCGCTGGGCTTGAGGTCGCCATTGCCGATGCATTCCAGCAAGTGCGGCATGTGCTTCTGCACGTGGGTCTGGCCCATCTTGAAGCTCAAACCCTTGTCGAAGGCATCGCCGAACATGAAGGCGTGGATGAAGCCGGCATACACGCCCGGCACGCTGACCACACCGCAGCGGCGCGTTGCCGCGATGCATTGGCGGATGGCAACACCGCTGCTGCCCTCCAGCTTCAAGTTGGTCAGTGCGGTTTCGATCGCGCTGCCTTCGGCCTCGAAGCCCACCGCTTCGATGCTGGCATCCACGCCGCGGCCATCGGTTTGCGACACGATGACATCGGCCGGGTCGTCGACCTCGTCGAAGTTGATCGGAATGATGCCGTAGGCCTTGGATGCGAAGTCCAGCCGGTAGGCATGCCGGTCGACCATGAAGATGCGCTCGGCGCCCAGCATGCGGCAGCAGGCCGCTGCCATCAGGCCCACCGGGCCGGCACCGAAGATCGCCACCGTCGAGCCCTGCTTGACTCCGGCATCGATGACCGCCTGATAGCCGGTCGGCAGGATGTCGGACAGGAACAGTACCTGCTCGTCATGCAATGCATCGGGCACCACCAACGGCCCGACATTGGCCTTGGGCACGCGCACGTATTCGGCCTGCCCGCCGGACAAACCACCATACAGATGACTGAAGCCGAACAGCGCCGCCGGCGGCCGCATGTCCTTGTGGTTGAGTGCTGCGCCCTTGCCGGTATTGGTGGTCTCGCAGGCGGAGAATTCCTGCAGCATGCAATGGAAGCAACGCCCGCAGGCCACCACGAATGGGATCACCACGCGGTCGCCGCGTTTGACGGCGGTGACGTCGGGGCCCACATCTTCGACGATGCCCATGAACTCGTGGCCGAGGATATCGCCGTGTCGCAGATCCGGAATCTTGCCGCGGTACAAATGCAGATCCGAACCGCAGATGGCGGTGGCGGTCACGCGCAGGACGAGATCGTCGCGTTCGACCAAGACCGGGTCCGGCACGGTTTCGACCCGGACATCGCGTGAGCCGTGGTAGTTGAGGGCGAGCATGGGGGTTCTCCGGATAGGCCGTCGATGTGCGGCAACACAGCCAGTTTCGGCAGCGTGCCGTTAAGTCCGTCAGCACGGCACGTGCGCACGGTGTGGACGCGTTCGATTGGCGACGCGGCGTTGATGCGTGTGTCACGCCTGGATAACCCGGGCGCTCGCACTCTCGAATGCCACGCTGAATCGTTCGCAGCTCATGCGTGCAGCGACCATGCGACCCCGACAATCAACGATCGTGCCTTGCGCGATCAACCAGGAGACTACGATGGGAATTTTCAAGATGGTGACCGCCGGTGCAGTGGGCTATGTGGCTTACAAGGCATGGCAGCGTCGTCAGAACGAGTCCGGTGAAGCGGCCAGCCCGAAGAACAACGATCGCGACATTCAACCGCAGACGCTGAGCGCGCCGGCCAATGCGGGCAGCACGCCACCGCATGGCGATCCATTGCGTGATGCCGCTGCGATCTCCGGCGATCGCAAGCAGGCGCTTGGTGCGCTGGTGGTGTTCAACGAGCAGGAGCGCACGCTGGCGCAACTGGCAGTCGTGAAAGGCCTGGGTGGCGAGACCTTGCAGTTTGCACGCAAGATGGACGAGGCCCACAGCGCGGCACTGACCGACCTCAGCCGGTTTGCACCGGATCGCAGCGGCACGCTGGCGCAGGCTGCAACCACCCGCGCTGACGGCACCCGCAAGCGTCTGGAAGGCTTGAACGGCAAGGAGTTCGAAACGCAGTACCTGCAGGCCAGCGTCACCAGTCACGAGCAGGCATTGACGTTGCTGGATGCGCAGCTGGCCAGCGAGCCGGGTTCGAGCGATCTGGGCAAGGAGCTGCAGCGTGCACGCGAGACCATCGCCCAGCATCTGGAGCATGCCAAGTCGCTGCGCGCCAAGTCGAACCAGGCGCACTGATCAGGCAGAGACGTTGATCGAGCACCGCGTGATGCGCGGTGCGACGCAGGCAGCAGGCAGCTTCGGCTGCCTGTTGTCGTTAGGGGCATGCGTGGCGCGTGTCTACCCGACTTGCTGCACACCTGCAGCATGCTCAGCCGGTACCGGGCATCTCATCGCAAGGCCATCTTCATGATGGATCAGGCGCAGCCTGCTCGAATCCCGCTGCCTGGCGCTGCCACAGACCATCGAACACACCACCGTGACCACGCAGCTGCGCCGGGTTGCCGTCTTCGACCACGCGGCCGTCCTGCA
This sequence comes from Xanthomonas arboricola pv. juglandis, assembly GCF_001013475.1. GTDB lineage: Bacteria > Pseudomonadota > Gammaproteobacteria > Xanthomonadales > Xanthomonadaceae > Xanthomonas > Xanthomonas arboricola. The sequence continues at coordinate 229,601 of NZ_JZEF01000004.1, forward strand.
GCACCAGGATACGATCGAAGCCGATCACCGTGGACAGACGATGCGCCACCGCCAGCACCGTGCGGTCGCGCATCAGGTGATCCAGCGCGGCCTGGATTTCCGCTTCCGACTCGGTGTCCAGTGCCGAGGTGGCTTCGTCCAGGATCAGGATCGGCGCGTCCTTCAGGAACGCGCGTGCGATGCCCAGACGCTGGCGTTGACCACCGGAGAGCATGACCCCGCGTTCGCCGACCTGGGTGTCGTAGCCCTGCGGCAGTTGCCGGATGAAGCCATCGCAGAATGCGTGCCGCGCAGCGTCCTGCACCTCCGCGTCGCTGGCCTCCGGGCGGCCGTAGCGGATGTTGTCGGCAATGCTGCGATTGAACAGCGCGGTTTCCTGTGGGACCACTGCAATCTTTTCGCGCAGGCTGTCCTGGCTGACGCTGCGGATGTCCTGGCCATCGATCAGCACGCGTCCGGATTGCACATCGTCCAGGCGCTGGATCAGCGCGATCAAGGTGGACTTGCCGGCACCGGAGGGCCCGACGATGCCGACCTTCTGGCCGGCAGGGATATGCAGGCTCAATCCATCCAGCACCGCCGCCCGATCCGGATAGGCAAAGCGCACCTCTTCGAACCGCACATCCCCCTGGGCCAGGGCCAGCGGTGCATCCGCATCGACGATGGCATGTGGTTGCAGGATGATCTGCAGCGTGTCGGCGATGGCGCCCAGCTGCTGGGTGGTATCCACCAGCGTCAGCGCCAGGTCGCGCGAGCCGTGCAGGATGCGGAAGGTCAGCGCGCTGACCAGCACCACGTCGCCCGCGCTCACCGTGCCGGCGCGCCACATGCTGATCGCCCAGATCAGCATGTGGCCGGCCATCACCGACAGGCAGATGTCGTGGATCACGCGGGCCTTTTCCACGTACATCCAGCTGCGGCGATGGGCGACCGCCTCGTAGCCGATCTGCTCGGCCAGCCGCGCGCTTTCGCGGTCGCGTGCGGCAAACGCCTTGATCGTCCACACATTGGACACCGCATCCACCAGCTCGCCGCCCACGCGCGCGGCCTGCGCGGCAAAGCGCTGGTGCTTGGCGCGGCCGCGGATGCCGAAGCTGGTGATGATGGCGGCCACCACCGCGATAAAGCCGATCAAGGTGGCGGCCATGCGCCAGTCCACGGTGAGCAGCAGCACGATGGCGCCGATGAAGTCCACGATCGGCGGCACGATCTTCCAGGCCAGCCCGCCATAGATCTGCCCGGCCGCGCTGCCCAGCGCGGTGATGCGGTTACCCAGGGCGCCGGCAAAATGCTCGCTGAAATAGCGCATCGGGTGGCCGGTGAGGTGGCGGAACAGATCCACGCGGATATCCACCACGCTGGCCACCACGGTGCGACAGCCCAGCCAGCCGCCCAGCCGCCACAGCAGGTTTTCGATGGCAATCAGGCCGATGAACAAGCCCAGCGGCAACCAGACGTTGGCTTCGCTCCGCTGGTCGGTGGCCATCGCATCGACCAGCACCTTCATGCCGTATTGCACCGAGACCGCGCAGCCGGCAGCACCGATGATCAGCAGCAGCAACCCGGCAAAGTGCCAGGGCCGCTGGCGAATGTAATGCCATAGAAAACGCGCGGGAGTGTCCGGCAACAGGGCGGGCTGCGCGACGGTGTTCACGTATCGATGTCGGCCAGCGCACGCTGCGGTGCAGGCAGGCCAAAGCGTTCGTGTTCGCGGCGCAACTGCTCGGCCAGCCCGTCATGCAATGGGCGCTGGCCGTGTTCATCGGCATAGCCGAACACGCCGGTGGGGCAATGGCGGTAGTTGTCCCAGCCCGGATAGTCCAGCACCGGATACAGGCAGATCCCTTCCATCGGCACGCCTTGCTGCATGGCCAGTGCCACTTCGCTGCCGACGTGCGCAAGCCAGCCGGCGCGCTTGTCGCCTTCCGCACCGGTTTCGGAGATGATCAGCGGGCGCTGATAGCGCCGCCAGAACTCATCCATGATTGCCGACAGCGGGCGGTGGTCGGCGGACGTGCGCGGAATCGGCGTGCCGCCCAGATACCACTGGTTGTCCGCGTAGTAGTTGAGGCCGACGATGTCCAGATACTGCGGCGCGCCGCCCAGGCCAGGCCACTGCTTGCCGCAGATCATGTCCCAGGCTTCGAATTGCGCCACCCGCAGACGTTCGGCTTCCCGTCGCGGGCCGGGGCGGTCGTTGGAGGCGATCACATGGATGGCCGGGTCCACCTGCACGAAGCGCGCGCGCGGTTCCACCTGGCGCACCGCATCGATCGCGGCGATGGTGGCGCGTACCAGCTGATGCTTGAGCTCGAAACCGCGCCCGCGCGCCAGCGGATGCATGCGCGCGTGATCGCCGCCGTTCCAGGCCCAGAACGAGATCTCGTTGAGCGGCGAATAGAACGGCACCGCATCGGTTTCGTTCTTGACGCATTGTGCCGCCGCGGCGGCAAAGCGCGCGAAGCGATCGACGAACTGCGGGCTCCAGATATCCACATCGTCCGGCCAGCCGTAATGGCACAGGTCCCAGATTACCTGGGTGCCGGCGGCATTGGCGGCATGCAGCATCGGCAGGAAGCTGGACCAGTCGTAATGTCCGGGCCGCTGCTCGATCAGGTGCCAGCGCAAGCCGTCGCGCGCCGTGCGCATGCCATGTGCGGCGACGGCGCGGTAGTCGTTTGCCGCCCAGCGGTCGTGCCTGGTGCCGGCGATCAGATCCAGCCGGCGGCCATCGCGACGGCGATGGGTCGAACACTCGAACCCCGCCATGAAGAAACTGTCGAACACTGTGGGGCTATGCATCTGGGGTCCTGCTGCATCTCCGCCGCAGTCTGGCAGCGGAGCAATGGAAAGTGGCTGACACGACACGCCGGCCTGGTGAGCCGCTTCATGCATCACCCGCAACCAGACGTCTGCGGGGTGACATCCGGTGGCTCAGGCGATCAGTTCGGCGCGGCGTTGGTGTTCGGCCTCTTCGATACGCTTGAACAAGGCCAGCGCCTGGCCGACGACCTGATCCATGTTGTAGTACTTGTAGGTGCCCAGCCGCCCCAGGAAGGTGACATTGGGCGTTTCGGCCGCCAGCCGCTCGTAGCGCCGGTACAGCTCGGCGTTTTCCGCACGCGGGATCGGATAATACGGGTCGCCCTCGGCCGAAGGATACTCGTGGGTGAGGCTGGTCTTGGGATGCTGCTGGCCGGTCAGGTGCTTGTACTCGGTGATGCGCGTGTAAGCGACATCTTCGGCCGGGTAGTTGACCGTGGCCACCGACTGGAAGTGTTCCTGATCCACGGTGCTGTGTTCGAACCTGAGCGAGCGATACGGCAGCTTGCCGTAGCAATAGTCGAAGTATTCGTCCACCGGGCCGCTGTAGACCAGCTGGTCGTAGTCCAGCTCGTCGCGGATCTCGCGGTAATCGGTGTTGAGCATCACCTTGATGTTGGGGTGATCGAGCATGCGTTCGAACATGCGCGTATAGCCGTGCAGCGGCATCTGCTGGAAGGTGTCGGTGAAGTAGCGGTCGTCGTCGTTGGTGCGGGTGGGCACGCGCGAGGTCACCGACTTGTCCAGCTGCGACGGATCCAGGCCCCATTGCTTGCGCGTATAGCCCTGGAAAAAGGTCTCGTACAGCTCGCGGCCCACCTGGTTGATCACCACGTCCTCGCTGGTCTGGATGTCGGCCACCGGCTCGGCGCGGCTGGCCAGGAACGCGGCGGCCTCCTCTTCGGTGGTGAGCTGCAGGCCGTACAGCCGGTTCAAGGTGGTCATGTTGATCGGGATCGGCACCTGCTGCTCGCCCACCTGCGCCAGCACGCGGTGCTCATAGGGCCGCCACTGGGTGAAGTTGGACAGGTAATCCACGATGCGCTGCGCATTGGTGTGGAAGATGTGCGGGCCATAGCGATGGATCAGCACCCCCGCGTCGTCATGAAAGTCGTAGGCATTGCCGCCGATATGCGGGCGGCGGTCGACCACCAGCACGCGCTTGCCCAGGCCTGCCGCCAGGCGCTCGGCCAGCACGCTGCCGGCAAAGCCTGCGCCGATGATCAGGTAGTCGAATCCGCGCCGGGTGCCGCCAAGGGTGCGCGTGCTCGCCAGCGGGACGGTGCCCGACGGTGTCATTGCTTCCACGTGAGTTTTTCCTTCATCAAGTCATAGGTGTGGTCCCAGGACATATCGCCCAGCACCTGGTCGGCGGTTTCCAGCAGCTGCTCGCGATCGGCGCCGTCGCGCAGCGCGGCCTCGCAGGCGGCAACGAAGGCCGCGGCGGTGTCGGCAATGCGCACCACGCCGGTGTCGCCATAGGTGCGCACCACATCGTGGATGGGTGTGGACACCACCGGGCAGCCGCCCGCCAGGTATTCGGGGGTCTTGGTCGGGCTGATGAAACGGGTGGAGGCGTTCATCGCGAACGGCATCAGCGCCACCTCCCAGCCGGACAGGTAGCCGGGCAGCTCGTCGTAGGTCTTGCCGCCGAGGTAATGGATGTTGGCGGCCTGCGGCAGCTCGGACGCGGCGATCTTGACCACCGGCCCGATCATCACGAATTGCCACTGCGGCCGCTGCTCGGCGATGTCGCGCAGCAAGGCCACGTCGAAGCGCTCGTCGATGACGCCATAGAAGCCGAGACGCGGGTGCGGGATATCGGCTTGATCGGCCGGCTCCTGCTGCGGCTGGCGTGCGGCGGCGAAATGCGCCACATCCACGCTGCTGGGGAAGGCATGCGTGTTGGAGTGCAGCGCACGCTTGGCTTCCCAGATGCTGTAGCCACCGGTGAACACCACGTCGGCGCGTTGCAACAGCTCGCGCTCGCGCTGCACCAGCTCGGGCGGCGCACCGCGAAATGCCGACAGCTCGTCCATGCAGTCGTAGACGATCGCACGCGGACGCAGATGCGCACTGAAGCTCTGACTCATCGGCGTGTAGTACCACAGCAGCAGGTCGCGCACGCCGAGCTCGGCCAGGTAACCGTCCAGCAACTGGCGCTGCACCTGCACCGCGGCGTCGCCGGTACAGCCGGCCGGCAGGCGCGGCACCAGCACATGCAGGCCGCCTTCCTCGCCACGCACCTGCAGCCAGGGCTCGGATTCATCGCAGGCGATCGGCTCCTCCCAGAACAGCACATTGAAGTCGCCGGCAAAGCGCGACATCAGATGTTGCGGGCGCTGGTAGACGAAGCTCCAGCGCAGATGCGACAGGCACAGCAGGGTGGTCCGGGACGGATCGAACTGCGGTGTGCTGTCGGACGAAACGGCTCGGCGGGTCTTGCCGATGTCGTAATGGAATTGACCAGCCCAACTCATGGAATGACCTCGCTAGAAGAAAAAGGAATGCGCGCCGATCAGGCGCGCGACAGACGGTCCGTCAGCAGCAGCGGGCGCGCCGGCTCGCTGCGACGACGGCCATCGGCCGCCGGCAACAGGCGGCGTACCGGTGCCACTGCGTCGCGGGCAAGCTCGGTTTCCGGCACCGGAGCCGGCGTGCGCGGCCGGCTCAGGCGCGAGGTGGCGTAGCCATCCGGGTGCATGGACTGCCAGCGCCAGGTATCGCGGCACATGCGGTCCAGGTCGTGTTCGGCCTTCCAGCCGAGCAGGCGATGGGCGAGCGTGGCGTTGGCGTAATACACCGCCACATCGCCACCGCGACGCGGTGCAATGCTGAGCGGAATGCGCCGGCCACTGGCCCGCTCGAACGCGGCGGCCACTTCGCGCACGCTGTAGCCGCGCCCGGTGCCAAGGTTCACCACCAGGCCGGTGCGCTCGCGCTGCAGGTAGTCGATGGCATCCACATGCGCGCGTGCCAGATCCATCACATGCAGGTAGTCGCGCACGCCAGTGCCATCGGCAGTGGGGTAGTCGTCGCCAAAGACCTGCAACGCATCGCGGCGACCGACCGCCACCTGCGCGATATACGGCATCAGATTGTTCGGCACGCCACGCGGGTCTTCGCCCAGATACCCGCTGGGATGTGCACCGACCGGGTTGAAGTAACGCAGCAGCGCCGCATTGAACTCCGGCCAGGCCGCGCTGAGGTCGGCGATCATCTCTTCCATCATCAGCTTGGTGCGCCCGTACGGGTTGATCGCCTTCAGCGGCGCGTCTTCGCGGATCGGGCTGGTGTTGGCATCGCCATAGACGGTGGCCGAGGAGCTGAACACCAGCCTGGTTACCTTGGCGGTGCGCATCGCGCGTAACAGCGCCAACGTGCCGGTTACGTTGTTGTTGAAGTACAGCAACGGCTCGCGCACCGATTCGCCCACCGCCTTGAGTGCGGCAAAATGCAGCACCGCATCGATCTTCTTCGCAGTCAGCAGTTCGGCCAGCTCGGGCGCGCGCACATCCATGCGATGGAAGTCCGGGCGGAAACCCATCAGGTGCTGCAGATGGTCGAGTACGCGCTCGGAGGAGTTGCTCAAATTATCGACAATGCACACTTCATGGCCACGTCGCGCCGACTCGACGCAGGTATGTGAGCCGATATAGCCGGTGCCGCCAGTGACCAAAATTCTCATGGATGTCTGCCTTGTGGAGGGCGCTGACGCGCCGGCCTATCAATGGCGCGGATGCACCACCTCGCACGTTTCATGCGTGTTGCGTGATGTCATCGCGCCGGCAGGACAGTGCGCTTGCGCCACGCACGGGGTGGCAGGCAGCTCTGGGCAAGAAGAAAGGGGTTGTGCATCACGGTCCAACGCCACCTACGGTAGGAGGCGGGCCGTGAGAGCAGGCACAGTGGTGGGTGCGTGCCACGCGAGTATGGTCTTGACCGCAACCTCACCGTGACTGTGGGTGCGCGCGCGCGACATGTTGCGTGGGCAGTACAGTGCAAGGGACGGGGTCGCATCAAGCAGCTGCAAGCGCACGCTGCGGTAATAAAAAAACCCGCCTCGCTGAGCAAGCGAGGCGGGCTTTACGCGCAGCTGCAGCGCTGGATAGCGTTACAGCGTGACGGCGCCACCGGCAATGGTGAGCAATGTGCTCGAGGTGTAGCTGGCAGTATCGGCTGCCAGCATCACGTACGCCGATGCCAGCTCCACCGGTTGCCCGGGGCGGCCCATCGGCGTCTGGCCGCCGAAGTTTTCCACCGACTCCTCATCCATGCCGGCGGGAATGAACGGCGTCCAGATCGGGCCCGGCAGCACCGCGTTGACGCGGATGTGCTTGTCGGCCAGCACGCCTGCCAGGCCAATCGTCAGGTTGGCCAGCGCACCCTTGGTTGCGGCATACGGCAGGATGTTCGGCGTCGGCTTCTTGGACTGCACCGAGGCGGTATTGATGATGGAGCCGCCGTCCTTCATCAGCGGTACCGACAACTGCACCAGGTGGAACACGGCATGCACATTGGTGTCGAAGGTCTTGCGCCATTCCTCCAGCGTGATGTCTTCGAAGTTCTCAAAATACTTCTGATAGCCGGCGTTGTTGACCAGGATATCCAGGCCGCCGAATGTGCTGTTGACCTGTTCGATCAACGCAGCCGCCTGGGCGGGGTCGCTGATGTCGCAGCCCACCAGCAAGGCCTTGACGCCGGCTTTTTCGATCAATGCGCCGATTTTGGCGGCGTCTTCCTGCTCATCGGGAAGATAGGCGATCGCCACATCGGCACCCTCGCGTGCATACGCGATCGCCACGGCCGCACCGATGCCGCTGTCGCCGCCGGTGATCAATGCGCGCTTGCCGGTGAGCTGCCCATGACCGACATAACTGTCTTCGCCATGATCCGGGCGCGGGTCCATCTTCTCTGTACGCCCGGGAAAGTTCTGCTGCTGCGGTTTGAATGGCGGACGCGGGTAGTGGGGTACGGGCATTTCGGTCTCCTGTGCGGTGCGACGCTTCACAATGAACGGCAGTGTGCCTGCGCAAACGTAAACGCGCGGGCTAGGCAATGTCGGCGGCGTGTGTGTTGACGATGCCGCCGCTTGCGCGCGGCGATTGCTTCACGCCATCGCGCAGCTTTGTTCACTGCTGTGCAATGTGCACCGGCCTAGCGTGGGCTCACGACCACAACGCAGAAGAACGACGATGGGCAGTGAACCGAAAAAGCCGTGGGGCCCGGACGACGACCAGCAAAAGCCGTTTACGCCGCAGGAACAGCGCAACGAGGATGTCGAGTGGAAGGTGCACGACATGCCCGACGAAGACCGCGATGTGAACAAGGCCGACCCCGAACACGATTACGAACGACCAGACGGCTCCGAGAAGCGCTGAGTCGCGCTCAACGCTGCAGTTCCGGTGTTCGCGATGCAAGCGCACGCAACTCCGCCGTCGTATCACAGCGCCGGCCTTGGCAACCCCATGCACATCTTCTCCACGGCCAGTGCGTAGGCCAGTGGCAACACAGCGCACCCGGTGCCTTGCGGCCGCGCTTGCGCAAGGCCGCAAGCGGCAACGATCCACGTCGGCACGAGCCGACAATCCAGCAGGCGCGTCATAGCACGGGCCAAGCGAGCTGATCCGTCAGCTCAGTCAACGGCACCCGTGTTCGGGCTGCCCTCCATCCCCCGCAAACCTTGCGCTCCTTGGCGTTTCGATCAATTCGCCGCGCCCACCGACCTCGACCATGACGCTTGGCACTGGCGTAATCCGGCATTGCTTTGCGTACTTCGGTCAAACTTTTACGGCGAGCTCGACTTGGGGGAGCGAGAACCCACGCGGCCGGACGGCCGTGACAACGATGTGCCATCTCGTGGTGACGTGCAGGCGCGTCTTTCGCGCCGCCGTCACAATTCTCAACTGAACATGTACTAGTCATTGCGGACAGAAGCGCCCATGGACCGTCTTTCCTGCGCCATCATCGACGACGACGTGGAGTTCTGCGATCAGGTGGTTGAGTTAGCCACCGATAGCGGCTTCCGTGCCAAGGGCATCCACACCCTTGGCGAAGCCAGCCGTTGGCTGGACAGCAACTTCCCCGACCTGTTGGTGGTGGACGTTGGCCTGCCCGACGGCAGCGGTTTCGATCTCATCGAACGGCTCGACCCGGATCACACGCCGCAGATCGTGGTGGTCTCGGGCGATTACGCCTACGAAACCCAGGGCCGCGCGCAGCAGTTCGGCGTCAGCGAGTTCCTTACCAAGCCGTTTGCGCCCGAACGGCTGGAGCGCGTGCTCGGCGGCCTGCGCGAAGCGGAGCAGGGCAACCTGGGCATCATCGGCAACAGCGACAGCATCGTGCTGTTGCGCAAGGACATCGTGCGCGTGGCGCCGACCGATCTGAATGTGCTGGTGACCGGCGAGACCGGCACCGGCAAGGATCTGGTCGCGCGCGCGATCCATCGTGTCTCCGGCCGGCGTGGTCGCTTCGTGCCGGTCAACTGCGGGGCGATTCCCGAGGAACTGCTGGCCAGCCAGCTGTTCGGTCACGAGCGCGGCAGCTTCACCGGCGCCGATCGTCGGCACGCCGGATTCCTGGAGCAGGCCGCCGATGGCACGCTGTTCCTGGATGAGATCGGCGAGATGCCGACCCGGCTGCAGGTCTACCTGCTGCGCGCGATCGAGTCGCGCAGCTTCATGCGCGTGGGTGGCAGCGAGGAGATCCCGCTGGACGCGCGCGTGGTCGCGGCAACGCACCAGCATGTGCAACGCGAGCACGGCGTGCTGCGCGAGGATCTGTTCTACCGGCTCAATGAGTACCCGATCCAGGTGCCGCCGCTGCGCGAGCGTCGCGGCGATGCGCGTCTGCTGGGCCTGCGCGTGATCGATGAGCTCAACGTCAAGTACGGCACCCGCAAGCTGCCGACCAAATCGTTGCTGCGCTATCTGGCGTACCACACCTGGCCGGGCAACGTGCGCGAGCTGCGCTCGTTCATCCGCTATCTGTACCTGCGCGCGGACGGCGATCTGCTGAGCGCGCCGGATGTGGTGCAGACCGTGCCGCAGGCCGACGAAGACGGCTTGCTAATTCCGGCAGGGTGGACCATGCGCCAGGCCGAAGACGCCATGATCGAGGCGGCCTTGGCACGCACGCGCTTCAACAAGAAGGCGGCGGCGCGCGAGTTAGGGATCAGCGTGCGCACCTTGCACAACCGGCTCAGCGACAAGGACGCGTAGTGGGCGATGCATCCCAGGGGCGGCGGCGCGAGCTGCTGCATCAGCTACGCAACCGCCTCAATGTGATGGGCTTTGCGTTGTATGCGTTACGCAACGAGACCTCCAAGCCCATGGAGACCTTGCGCACCACCCATCAATCGGCGGTGGAGTTGCTCAATCAACTGGGCGAAGAAGAGCGCGCCCTGCGCCAGGACGATGGGGTGTCCAGCGACAGCACCGATCAGTAATGCTCGGCAGGCTGGGTCTGGTTGCTGAGCAGGGCGGTGATGGTGCGCGGGTTGTACGGCTTCATGCAGTACGACAGATGCGCAAACCGCGGCGGTAGCGTGTAGCGGTCGTAGCCGGAGCAGAACGAAAATGGCACGCCGCGCTCCAGCAGTGCGTCGGCAACCGGAAACACCGGTTGACCACGCACATTGACGTCGAGCAATGCGCCATCGATGGTCTGCCCGGAGGTCACCAGCGACAGCGCCTCCGGCACATTGCCCACCGGTCCAAGCACATGGACGCCGGCCTCCACCAACAGATCGTTGAGCGATTCGGCCAGTAGATAGTCGTCCTCGACCACGAGGATGCGGCGGCCGTTGAGTGGATTGTCCAGCATGGCGAACTCCTAGAGCGGTGGCGCTGTCTGGCGACGCGCAAGCCATAGTGCGCGTCGCGTCGGTTAACGCCGCGCGTAAGCAGGCGCTTCCAGTACCGGTCTGTGCAAGGCAGCTGTATCGCTCAGACGCCGCGTAGCAGTAGAGGCAGGTTTGCGCCATCATTGACGATTGCGCCCACACCCGGCGCGATTGATGCGATGGCTGCAATGACTGACGACGACACTTCCTGCGACGACACCGCAGCGCCTCCTGCGCACGAGGCCGTGGCGCCACCGCCGTTATTCGTTCTCGGTGTCGGCGCCGATGGCCTGGATGCCACCCGCCTGGCCGAACTGCTCGACGCGGTCACCGGCGCGCCCAATCTGGTCATCATGCTGTTGCTGCGCGATCGTCATCTGCTGGACGAGCCGCGCCTGCGCGAGTTGCTCGGCCCGCAATCCAGCCTGCTTCTGGCGCCCGAGGATGGCGATGCGCTGCATCCCGGGCGTATTTACCTGCCGCCCAGCCAGACCCTGGTGACCCTGGAAGAAGGCCGGCTGCGGCTGCGCGCCCTGGAGGAGGCCAGCGATCACGGCTTGATCGACAGTTTCTTCGTCTCGATGGCGCACGACCAGGACGGCAACGTGATCGGCCTGATCATGGGCCGCTTCGATGGCGACGGCACCCTGGGCACCGCCGCCATCAAGGAATGCGGCGGTCTGGCGCTGGCGGTGGACGACCCGTCGTTACATGGCATGGATCTGCGCAGTGCCGGCAACCCGGCCGCCATCAGCGACGACATCCTGCCGCTGCCGCGCGTGGCCGCACGCATCGCCGCGCATATGCAGCGACACCATCGCTTCGGTCATCCGGCACCGGTGGGCGTGCGCAACGGCAGCGAGAACGATCAGCTCAGCCAGGTCGCCAGCATCCTGCGCAATGCCACCGGCCATGATTTCCACGGGTACAAGCGCGCCACCTTCCTGCGCCGCGTGCAGCGACGCATGCAGGTGGTGCAGGTGGACACGCTGGAGCAGTATCTGGAGCAGCTGCGCAGCCGCTTCGACGAACCGCTGCTGCTGTTCAACGATCTGCTGATCGGCGTGACCCAGTTCTTCCGCGACCGCCGCGAGTTCGAGTTTCTGGAGCAGCAGGTGATTCCGCGCCTGTTCCAGGGCAAGCAGCCGGGCGATCACCTGCGGGTGTGGGTGCTGGGCTGCTCTACCGGCGAAGAGGCCTATTCGTTGGCGATGCTGTTGCGCGAGCACGCGCAGACGCTGGACGTGGCGCCACGCATCCAGATCTTCGCCAGCGACATCGACGGGCGTGCGTTGGCCATCGCACGGGTGGGGCGTTATTCGTCCAGCATCGTCGCCGACGTGGGGCCGGAGCGCCTGCAGCGCTGGTTCGTCAAGGAGGGCGATACCTATGTGGTGAGCAAGCAGCTGCGCGAGCTGTGCGTGTTCTCGCAGCACAGCATCGTCAAGGATCCGCCGTTCTCGCGGCTGGATCTGGTGTCGTGCCGCAATCTGCTGATCTACCTGGATGCCGAGCTGCAGAACCGGGTGATCCCGGTGTTTCACTTCGCCCTCAAACCCGGCGGCTATCTGTTCCTGGGCAATGCCGAAAACGTCTCGCGGCATGCCAAGTTGTTCGCACCGGTGGAGCGCAGCTTCCGCGTGTTCCAGAAGATCGATGCCGACAGCCGCATGCATGCGACCTTCCCGTCGTCTTCGCTCGGACTCGACGGCCATGCACCGGCGGCCAACCGCCAGCAGCGCAGTGTCAGCAATGCGCTGGTGCGCGCCGGCGAGCGCATCGCCGATCGCTATGCCCCGGCCTATGCGGTGCTGGACGAGCATTTCGACGTGCTGCATTTCTCTTCCCAGGCCGGGCGTTTCATCCGTCCCGGCGGCGGCGCACCCAGCCTCAACCTGCTCAACCTGGTTCACCGCGACCTGCGGCTGGAGTTGCGCAGCGCGCTCAGCCGTGCCGAAGCGGACATGGCGCCGGTGCAGGTCAAGGGCATCCAGATGCACGAGGATGCGGCGACCCTGGCGGTGGACCTGTTCGTGGAGCCGACCTCCGATTCGGAGGTGCCGCGCGGCTATGTGGTGTTGTTCCAGGAAGTGGAAGCGCGTGAACTGGCCGAGCTGGCGCCGCCGAAAGATACCGTGTCCGACAACGCACACGTGCAGGCGCTGGAGAACGAGCTGCGCATGACCCGCGAGCGTCTGCAGTCGATGATCGAGGAGCTGGAGAGCACCAACGAGGAGCTCAAGTCCTCCAACGAGGAATACCAGTCGCTCAACGAAGAATTGCAGAGCGCCAACGAAGAGCTGGAAACCTCCAAGGAAGAGCTGCAGTCGGTCAACGAGGAGGTCACCACGGTCAACGGCGAGCTGGCCCACCGCGTGCAGGAACTTGCGCATGCCAACAGCGATCTGAAGAACCTGCTGGAAAGCACCCAGATCGCCACCGTGTTCCTGGACAACGAGCTGCGCGTCACCAACTTCACTCCCGCGGTCACCGACATCCTGCCGCTGGTGGAAAGCGATATCCACCGGCCGATCAGCAACATCAAGCTGCACGTGGCCTACGACGAGCTGCAGGACGACGTGCGCCGGGTGATCCGCACGCTGGCGGTGCTGGACCGCGAGGTGGAAAACCCCGCCACCCGTGCGCGCTACATGGTGCGCGTGCTGCCGTACCGCACGGTCAACAACTTCATCGGCGGTGCGGTGTTGACCTTCATGGACGTCACCCCGCTGACACGCGCCGAGCGCGCGTTGCGCAGCAGCGAGCAGCGCCTGCGCACCTTGATGGAAGGCATTCCGCAACTGGTGTGGCGCTCGCTCGATGGCGGCCGCTGGACCTGGTCTAGCCCGCAATGGTCCAGCTACACCGGCCAACGCGATGGCGAGAGCCTGGAACTGGGCTGGCTGCAGGCGGTGCATCCGGACGAGCGCGAGCTGACCCTGAATGCCTGGCACGACAGTACGCGTACCGGCGGGCTGGATGTGGAGCATCGCCTGTTCAACGCAGCCGAAGACGGCTACCGCTGGTTCCATACGCGCAGTGCGCCGGTGCTGGACGAGCGCGGCCAGGTGCTGGAATGGCTGGGAACCTCGACCGAATCGGACAATCTGCGCCGTCTGCAGGACGAGCAGCGCGTGCTGGTCAGCGAATTGCAGCACCGCACCCGCAACCTGATCACCGTGGTGCAGTCGGTCGCTAAGCAGACTGTCCAGACCAGTCACAGCATGCCGGAATTCGCCGGCAGGTTCGACGACCGGCTCTCTGCGTTGTCGCGTGTGCAAGGGTTGTTGTCGCAGTCGGACAACGAGCCCACCACCATCGGTGCGCTGCTGCGGATGGAGCTGGATGCGCTCGGTGCCGAGCCCGACCAACAGCGCATCGTGGTGGAAGGCCCGGATGTGGCGTTGCGCAAGTCCACGGTGCAGACGCTGGCGCTGGCGCTGCACGAACTGGCAACCAATGCGCTCAAGTACGGGGCGCTGGCGGTGGAGACCGGCACGCTGTCGGTGCGCTGGGACGTGGTGTCCAACAATGACGCTTCCGCACGCCTGGTGCTGTCGTGGATCGAAGAAGGCGCCAGCCAGCAGCGACGCAGCGATCGCGACCAGGCCGGCGGATTCGGCCGCCGCCTGATCGAAAAGGCGCTGCCGTACAGCCATGGCGCACAGACGCGTTACGAGCTCAGCGATACACGCCTGGAATGCGAGATCCAGTTGCCGTTGACCTCGCTGCACGACCGCTAGACACCTGCACGCGCGCGTGCAGTCCGTGCGCACTCTGGCGGGCGCTGCCATGCCGATGTGCGAAATGCTGCGCATCCCGACGCGCCCCTCACGGAAAATCCTGCGCGTGCGTGCAGATGTTGCGACGGATTCGCGCCTCGCGACGGTGCCGATGCCACGGCCGTCATGCAAGACCATTGCAGTGCATCGCTGCGCGGCATCCCAAAAACTTGGCGCGTATTGTGCGTAGCTCCTGCTGTCATCAGATGCACAGTGGAGTAAACATGATTACGCGCATTCTTCAGTTGTCGGGCCGCGTTGCGAGCAATGCCTGGGTCGAGATCGGTGTCGGTGCCGATGCCGACATTCTGGTTGCCGACCGTGGCGGCAAGCGTGAGGAGCGTGCAACCTTCGGTCGACGTGCTCCGGGACAGCAGCGCTCGATCAATACCCAGGAGCCGGAGTGGCTGGGGCGCGTCGACCTCGCCATCTGGGAAACCCAGCGCTGCCTGATCCCGCTGTGTGGCTTTGTCTGCGCCGCATCGGCTGATGGCGCCACGTCGGCGACCTGGCTGAGTCAGGACGGTGGTGCGCTGTACGCCGCGGGCCTACGCAACGTCATGGATATCGGTGGCCGCCTGCAGATGGGGTTCTCGTTGCTGGTCGCTTCCTCGACCAGCCTGCCGACACAACGCCCGTTATGCGTCGAAGGCGATGCCACGCAATGGCTACAGGTCAGTGGCGAGGAGGCCATACGTCATCTGCTGCCATGGCGGCTGGAGCGTTGCACCACTGCGGCAGGCGTGCGGCCGGAGTGGGCCAGCGAAGCGCATGCCCAGCAGGCCGCGCCGGTGTGAGAGGCGTGGGCACGCAGTGACACCAGGAGGCCCGTCGGGCCTCTTTTCTTTTCAGTCCTCCGGTAACCCTTGCGCATTCGTCGGCGTCTTGTATCGAGCCACCCGTGTTGCACGGGCGTCGCAGACCACACTCCGACGTTGCCGCGATAGCTAACGCAAGACGACCCACCGCATGCAGCCTGCTGTCCACAGTAGGCTGCGCATTAAAAAGCCCGGGTCGCGAACGAGCCGGGCCAGTCTCGGCAACCGCTAGCGCTGAAGATCAGCGTTGGATGTCGCCGGTGGTGGAGCCTGCGCCCGGGCCTGCGCCCAGGTCTGCACCGGTCACCCGATCCAGTTCCGGATTGGACAGCAGACGCAGCGACATTGCATCCAATGCCTCGGTCTGGGTCGCATCCAGCGCAACCGTGGCCGAACCATCGCCACCGTCGACTGCGGACTGCAGCTCACGGTCTGCCACCACGTCCCACTGCTCGCCGGCATTCCACGGGCCGACCGTATCGCCTTCACCCTGCGACATGTCGTAGTAGATGTCAGTGAAGCGCGGGTCGCCCGGCAGCTTGCCCGGCGGGAAGTTCGGCTCGATCGAGTACAACGCCTTCTCGAACGACTTCTGATGCGCCACTTCGCGCGTCATCAAAAAGCGCAACGCATCCACGATACCCGGGTCATCGGTGACGGTGATCAGGCGCTCATAGACCAGCTTGGCGCGTGCTTCGGCAGCGATGTTGGAGCGCATGTCCGAGGTCGGGCAACCGATCGAATCGACATAGGCCGATGTCCACGGCACGCCACTGGAGTTGACCAGCGCCGGGCCACCGCCGTACAGGATCTGCTGGGTGTGGCTGGTGCTGTTCTGGGTCATGGAGCGCATCTCCATCGCCTCTTCCATGCCTTCGGACAACACGGCCTTCGGGCCCTTGTTGAGCATGGCAATGATCGAGCCGATGATTTCCAGGTGGCTCAGTTCTTCGGTGGCGATATCGAACAACAGATCCTTGCGGCCTGGATCGTCTTCGCCCAATGCCTGGGTGAAATACTGCATCGCTGCAGCAAGTTCGCCCTGCGGTCCGCCGAACTGCTCGAGCATCAGCGTGGCCAGATCCGGATTGGGTTCGGCAACGCGAACGGTGTACATCAGACGCTTGTTATGCATAAACATGGATCGTATTTCCTGGCTGGCGCCCGGCGACAACTGCAACGCGGCATGCGCGCAGAAACCTGAGGCTGGCTACGGGTGGGGGTTGCCCGCGGGACGCGGACAAACGCAGGCGGCAGCGGCGCCCGCGCGATGCATCAGGCCGCTTTGCTGGCCTTGGATGCCTTTTGGTTGCCGCCTTGCTCGGCGAGCAGGGTCAGCTTTTCATCGGTGGCCTTTTCTTCTTCCAGCGTCGACAGCAGCAAGCTCACCGCATCGGTGTAGCCCAGCTGCTTTGCAATCGCAGCGATGGTGCCGTACGAGGCGATCTCGTAATGCTCCACCTTCTGTGCGCCGCCGATCAGTGCCGCATCGCGTACCGGACCTTCTTCGATCTCGTCGATCACCTCGCGGCTTTCCTCGACCAGGCCTTCCATCGCGGCACACTTGATGCGCTTGAGCTTGATGCCGAGCAATTCGACGATCTGGTCGATGCGTTCGATCTGGCCCTGGGTTTCCTCCAGGTGCAGCTTGAACGCTTCCACCAGCTTGGGTTCGGTGGCCGCACGTGCCAGACGCGGCAGCGATTTGGTCAGCTGCTTTTCTGCGCTGTAGATGTCCGACAGCTCGTGGACGAAAAGCTCTTCAATTGTCTTGATCGCCATGGGCGGCTCCTTTGGATGGATAGGTGGATAAACAGTGCGGTGCAGCGTGTGTGCGTCTTGCCTTCAATTGCGTGCGAGCCAGTTGCGTCATCACTTCGGCATCGCAGTGCCTGGCGTCACGCCAAGCCTGCAATGCAGCGTTGTTGTCGTGCTTGCTCACGCTGTCTCGCATGGTCGCTACGCTAATCGTCGGCGTGTTAGCGCGATCGGTGGATGCGGTGATGCCGAGGCGATAACGACCTGTGCCGTGAGCGGCGCGGTGATGATGCGCATGCGATCGATTCGCCAGCGCCGAGCCGCGGCAATCGTCCTGCAATCGACCGAGGTTATGCCGGCTGCTCGAGATGCGTGCGCACAAGGCGCATGACCGCGGCCGTGCATGCGGCATCGGTGCGCATGTGCCGATGTCGATTTCATTGCGCGGATGTCGATGCAGATACGCAGCTATTGCACCGGCACCGTGCGGCATGCACGACGGGGCATGCACGTCGTTGCAGACAGATGCGCTACAACTGAAGGCTCGTCCTTGCCCAGGGAATCGCCATGACGCCGTTGGACAAACCGCTACGCCGCGAGCTGCAGATCGGCGAGCAGGCTTATACCTTGATCATCGACCCGCAGGGCCTGAAGCTGGTCGAAAAAGGCCGACGCAAGGGCGTGGCCTTGCGTTGGGACGAGCTGGTCAGCGGCGATGCCGCACTGGCCCGCGCGCTGCAGGCCTCGCTTGGCGAGTCCTGAGCGCAGCGCGCGGGGAAACCGATTCAGCGCGCAGGAAACAAGCGTGCCAGCTCGCGGACCGCTGCTGCGGACGCGGCGTGATCCGGCGTGGCATCGGGGTTGTTGAAATCGTTGGCACCTTGCGATTGCACCAGTAAGCCATCGCGGCGTGGCACCACATTGAGATTGTGGCCGCGCCAGACCAAGCCGTAGGTCACTTCCGGTTGCGGAATCAGGCGCGCGGTCTGCCCACGTACCGGGATGACGCTGTCGTCGCCAAGCAATGCACGCGCGCCATAGCCGGTGGCATTGACCAGGATCTTTTCGCGCAACTGGCCGAACTGGCGCGGATGCTCGAAGTTGCGCGTGTACAGCTCGCCGCCGGCCCGCAGAAAGTCGTCCATCAGCAGGCGCGCGTAGGCGCTGAGGTTGAAGGTCAGCTGGCTGTAGCGGCGCACGAACGGCACCGGAAACGGATGACTGCCGGGCGCGACCGGCTGCGAGCGCGGGCCGAGATCGTCAAGCAGGTCGCGCTCCAGTGGCGGGTAGTCCGGCTCATGCGCTTCGGCCGATGCGCTCGGTTGATCGAACGGCACATCCGACAACGCATAGCCATCGCGCCATTCGATCGGCTCGCCCGGCAGGCCCAGCAGGGTCTGGTAGCGGCGAAACGAGATGCGCGCCATCTCTTCCCATCGGGTCCTGAAATCCGCGCTGGCGTGCTCGCTGGTGCACACGCGCGAGTCCGGCGACCACACGCCGGTGGCGTAGAACGAGCGCACGTCCGGCAGGCGCTCGCGCGCATAGATGCGCACGCGCAGGCCCGCACGTTGCGCCACCAGCGCGGTGGTCAGCCCGATCGCGCCGCAGCCGATCACCGCCAGCTCGCGCGCATCCGCATCGGCGGCCTGCACCAGCCGCAGCGCATGCTCGGCCGCGCCCCACGACAGCGACCACCCGCTGCCGCCATGTCCATAGTTGTGCACCACCGTCTTGCGGCCGATGCGTTCGGCCTCGATCCGCGGCCCCTGCGCACGGAACGGGCGGGTGCAGCCGTTGATCGCAATGATGCGATCGACCGCCGCGCGGATCGGCGCCAGCGGCGGCGCTGCGGCGAACTGGTCGGGCGAGGCGCCCGGCGACGTGGCGGGTAGCGGCGAGGACGGCGCAGCGGCCGCCTTGCCGGTCGTGGCCCAACTCCCGGTGGAAGCGGCCGCGAGCGCGAGGCCGGCGCTGTGCAGGAAATGACGACGGTGCATGCGGCTCCTGAGCGATGTAGAGAAGGTGATTGGGATAACGGCGCCCGCGCGGTCGGCCACGCGTAGCGCGCGCGGTGCAGTACCGGTAAACGCCAGGCCCTGCGCTGCGCGCCAGCGACCTGCACCCCGCAGCATCGTCGGTCGCGCACGCCGAGCATACCGCGCGCATCTGTGCCTGCCACCGTCGACCAGGCCGGTTTCGCACCGCGATCCGGGCAGTTGAAGCCGCGCCAGCGGCCATTCGTCGCCCGGGGGCGTTCGCCCGATCGCTTGCCGGCTATGCTCGCCGCGTCCCAACCCAACGAGCTCCCACCCGTGTCTGCCAGCGTCTTCCTGATCGTGCGTATCGTGTTCGCCTGGGCCGCCGCGTTGCTGGTGGCTGCGATCATGTGGGCGCAGCTGTTCGGCTCCACCGGCGCCTTCTTCGGGCTGATCTGCGTGGTGCTGCTGACGCTTGCCCTGATGAGTGCGATCACGCATGTGCGCCGGGTGCGCCTGATCGCCGGGCGGCTGGATCACGACACCTTGTCGACCCGCCAGCGCCGCCAGATCGAGGTGCCGCTGGAGGTGCAGGCCAGCTTTGCCGTGGTCGAAGAGGCCGTGCGCGCGTTGCCGCGCGTGCAGGACATCGAATGCGCGCCAGGCAGCCTGCTGATCCGCGCCAAGGTGCGCCGCATCGACCCTTACGAAGGACGTCAGCCCTCGCGCTGGAACCTGTTCGCGCGTTTTGCGATCAAGCGCAACCAGGTGCTGGTGACGATCACGCCGGGGCAGGGCACCAGCAGCGTCACGGTGTTGTGCGAACCCGACGCCGGTGCCTGGGTGGACCTGTTCGCGGTGGACGAAGGCAGCAATTACGAGAACGCCGAGGCGATCAATCGCGCGGTGGTGCGCCGGGTCGGCGAGCAACGTCGCGACGAACAGGCCGCGGCCGAGCAATCGGTGATGGAAAAGGAACTGGCGGTGGCCCGCCTGAACCTGCTGCATGCCCAGGTCGAGCCGCACTTTCTCTACAACACGCTGGCCAGCGCACAGGTGCTGGCACGCACCGACCCGCCGCGCGCGGAGATCATGATCGGGCACCTGATCCAGTACCTGCGCAGCTCGCTGCCCAGCGCCGACGGGGCCATCTCCACCCTGGGCGAGGAACTCGAACGCACCCAGGCCTATCTGGAAATCCTGCGCATCCGCATGGGCACGCGGCTGGTCCTGCAGGTGGAGGTGCCGTACGAGCTGCGCGCGCTGCAACTGCCGTCGATGATGCTGCAAACCCTGGTGGAGAACGCGATCAAGCACGGGCTGGAACCCAAGCCCGGCGGCGGCACGATATGGATCCTGGCGCGTCGCGTCGACGACCATGCCACGCTGACCGTGGCCGACGATGGCCAGGGCTTCGGCACCCACACCCAGGGCACCGGCATCGGCCTGAAGAACCTGCGCGAGCGGCTACAGTTGATCTACGCCGGCAAGGCCAGCTTTGCCATCGTGTCCAATTTCCCCAGCGGCGTGGCCGCCACCATCAGCCTGCCGCTGCCGGCGCAGATGACCGCCACACGCATGCCGCCGCCGTTGCCAGGCACGCACAGCTCCACCGCGCAGGTGCAGGCATGAGCGCGCTGCGTGCGGTGATCGCCGAAGACGAGGCGCTGCTGCGGCAATCGCTGCTGACCCTACTCGCGCAGGTGTGCCCGCAACTGCAGATCGTGGGCGAATGCGAAGACGGCGCCGGCGCGTTAGAGACCATCGTCGCGCAGCAGCCCGATGTGGTGTTTCTGGATATCCGCATGCCCGGGCTCACCGGTATCGAGGTGGCGGGTGCGCTGCGCGAGGTCAGCCCGCGTACCCAGGTGGTGTTCGTCACTGCCTACGACCAGTACGCCATCGATGCGTTCGAACACGGCGCGGTGGACTATCTGCTCAAGCCGATCAGCCGCGAGCGCCTGCAGGCCACCTGGCAGCGCGTGCAACAGCGCGCCACCTCTGGCCAGCCGGATGGTCAGCTGCTGGAGGCCTTGCTGCAGCGCCTGTCCGCACGCCCTGCTGCCGCCAGCGCCGCGCCGCCGTTGGCCTGGCTCACCGCCAGCAGCGGCCGCGAGACGCGCTTGATCGCGCTGGACGAGGTGGCGTATTTCCAGGCCGACCAGAAATACACCACGGTGATGACCGCCGCCGGCGAGGCGATCGTGCGCACGCCGCTGCGCGAATTGCTCGACGTGCTGGATCCGCAGGTGTTCAAGCAGATCCACCGCTCCACCATCGTCAACATGAAGGCGGTCGCCTCGGTGGTGCGCGAGGACACCGGCAAGGGCCGGCTGGCGCTGCGCGGGCGCAGCGAAACGCTCACCGTCAGCCAGCCCTTCATGAGCCTGTTCCGCGGCATGTAATTCCCCCGATCGCATCGACTGAAAGGACTGCTGATATGCGCCTGATCGCCTCCCTCGTGTATTGCCTGCTTGCGTTGGCCGGTTGCCACGACCGTAACGGCACCACCTCCATCACCCGCGCCACCAACAATGGCCAGGACGTGATCTTCAGCAAGACCCTGGCCACCGCCACCGATCTCAATGTGCATTGCCTTGCCAGCAGCAGCGGTCGCTGCCATTACCTGGTCTACGAGGAACACTGCGCCGCGCCTGCCGCGGGCAACACGGCGGGCACGCCGGCCTGCGCACGCAGGACGCTGGACAGCTTTGCGCTGACACCGGGGCAGGTGCGCGAACTGCGCGGCATTCCGCGTCAGGCGCATACCTGTGTGGATACCAGCGCGCCCAGCGCCGATTGCCATGGCTGAGCAGGCCTTGCAGTCCTGGTTCGGCGAAAACATGTTTCAGCTATGTAGCAAGCCATGCTGCAACCGGACGCAAGCCTGAATACGCACTGACGATCAGCGGCCGCTTCTGCGATCATTGCGAGCTTGTTGCCGGTTCACGGCGTCCTCACTGCCAGGCTTCTCATGTCCGAACAATCGCTACGCCGCGACGTTGGCCCCTTCGCCCTCATGCTCACCGGCCTGGGCTCGATCATCGGTTCCGGCTGGCTGTTCGGTGCCTGGCGCGCTGCCGGCCTGGCCGGCCCCGGTGCGATCTGGGCCTGGATCCTGGGTGCAGCGATCATCACCACCATCGCGCTGTCCTATGCGGAACTGGGCGCGATGTTCCCCGAGTCCGGCGGCATGGTGCGCTACAGCCATTACTCGCACGGCTCGCTGGTGGGCTTCATCGCCGGCTGGGCCAACTGGATCGCGATCGTGTCGGTGATCCCGGTCGAGGCCGAGGCCTCGGTGCAGTACATGGCCTCCTGGCCATGGGCCTGGGCGCAGGGCCTGTATGTGCAGGCACCCGGCGGGGCGGGGGAGTTGTCGGTGCCCGGCCTGCTGATCTCGGCGGTGCTGGTGCTGGTGTATTTCTTCCTCAATTTCTGGAGCGTCAAGCTGTTCGCGCGCTCTAATACGCTGATCACCGTGTTCAAGCTGGTGGTGCCGGCGGCGACCGGCGTGGCCTTGATCGCCAGCGGCTTCCACAGCGAAAACTTCAGCGTCGGCATCCACGGCGACGCGCACGTGATCGACCTGGCCGCGGTGCTCACCGCGGTGGCTACCGCCGGCATCGTCTTCAGCTTCAACGGCTTCCAGAGCCCGGTGAACCTGGCCGGTGAAGCACGCAACCCGGGCCGCAGCATTCCGTTCGCTGTGCTCGGCTCGATCGCGCTGGCCACGGTGGTCTACGTGATCCTGCAGGTAGCCTACATCGGCGCGGTGCCGCCGGACCTGCTGGCCAAGGCTGGCTGGCACGGCATCGATTTCCGCTCGCCGTTCGCCGAGCTGGCCATCATCGTCAACCTGCACTGGCTGGCCATGCTGCTGTACATCGATGCGTTCGTCAGCCCCAGCGGCACCGGCATCACCTATACCGCCACCACCGCGCGCATGGTCTACGGCATGGAAAAGAACGGCACCATGCCGTCGGTGCTGGGCAAGCTGCACCCGGTCTGGGGCGTGCCGCGCATGGCGATGTTCTTCAACCTGGCGGTGTCGTTCGTGTTCCTGTTCTTCTTCCGCGGCTGGGGCACGCTGGCGGCGGTGATCTCGGTGGCGACCATCATTTCCTACCTCACCGGCCCGATCAGCGCGATGGCGCTGCGCCGTCATGCCCCGGAACTGCATCGCCCGCTGCGCATCGCCGCGCTGCCGGTGCTGGCCGGCGTGGCCTTCGTGATGGCGACCGAACTGCTGTACTGGGCACGCTGGCCGCTGACCGGCGAGATCATCCTGCTGATGGTCGTGGCGCTGCCGGTGTACTGCTACTACCAGGCCAAGCAGGGCTGGCCGGATCTTGGGCGCAACCTCAAGGGCGCGGCCTGGATGATCTGCTACCTGCCGACGATCGCGCTGCTGTCCTGGGCCGGCAGCAGCGACTTCGGCGGGCACGGCTACCTCAGCTACGGCACCGATCTTGCGGTAGTGGCTGCAGTCGGCGCGGTGTTCTACATCTGGGGTGTGCGCAGCGGTTGGCGTACGCCGTCGGTGGAGAAGGCCGTCGCGCGGGCGTAAGCGTCTGATCGCTGATTGCTGACGACGGATCGAGCAGGCGCCAGTCTTCGGGCGCCGCAAACAGGAACGGCCGGTGCACTGCACCGGCCGTTTTCTTGTTGGCCGCCGCACACGCCATCGGGTGCGGCAATTGGCGCTGCCCGGCAGCGCACCCGGTGTCGCGGGCGGATCAATCAGCACGTTCCACCAGACACGCGGGGTTGTCGGCGTCTCCCGGCAACCTGCGTCCATCGCGCAACCGCTACGCCAGCGTCCCTGCCGCGCTATGGGTAGTGGAATTGGTCACCAGGCGCGGCGCACCATCGAAGCGGTCCAGATCGCGCAACAGTTCGGTGTAGCGGCGCAGCCGCCCCATCTCGCGCATGTTGACGATGTCCTCGTGGCGTAGCTCGCGCCTAGAGGTCACCTCCTGCTTGTAGCGCAGCACTTCCGGGTAGCGGCGCGTCATGTCCAGCGCATCGGCCACGCATTCGACCGAGTCGGCATCCGGGGTGACCCGCGCGCGGCTGTTGAAGGCGCGCAGCCAGCGTTCGAAACCGGCGCTGTGATCGAACAGATCGGCGATGTACCACATGACGAACAGGATCGAGGCCCACGAGGTAAAGATGATCACCACGCGGCTGAAGGTGAGGTGGTAGTCGTTCTGCCAGAGCTGGTGGGTGATCACGCCCAGCAGTACCAGCGAGATCGCCTGCCAGCCGATGATCGAGGCGATCACCCACTGTTTCTTGGCCACCTTGAGCAGATTGAGCTCCTGGTCGAGCTGTTCGTCGCTCTTTTCGCGCCAGTGCGCGACCTGCTCGTCGAAGGAGAGCCGATGGAGTGCGTTGTCCTGCAATAGCAGGCCCAAACCCTGGAACAAAGCGATCATGACAAGCTCCTGACGGATGGCTGGTACGAACGACTTGCTGCACCCGGCAACGCGCCGGTGCCCTGGAGCGACCGGGCAGACGGCTGGCAGTGATGCAGGCCGGTGCGCGGACGGCCCCAGTTCTAGCACTTTCGCTGTGCTTGGCAATGCCTGCTGCGAGCCGACGGCCGCCCAATCCTGCGCACCGGCGCACAGATCGCGGTATTCAGGCGCTTTGCAGCATTTGCCGGGCGGCTGCAGCTGCGATGCGCCGCCATTCTTGCTGCACTGCACACCCGCGCCTGCGTGATTGCATCCGTGGCGGTTGCGACCGGTGCGACCCAGTCCGGCGTACAGATCGCGTGAGCGCCGCGCAAGCATGCATGCCGCGCAAAATCCCGCGACAGGCGGGCAAGCCCCCGTCGAGACGGTCGGCGCGCATGGATACGAACAGCGCACACGGCGCCGCCTTTCACCAATCCCAAATCCCAAATCCCAGCCCCTCAGCGCCACGACGCGGTCTTGCAACCGGCTCGGTATTCTTGTGTATATGTCAGCCGTCCTGCGTACCCTCACTGCCCCCGCCGCCAGGCAGATCCAGCGCTGGGTGCTGGGCGCGTTTCCCCGTGGCCAGAGCACTATCGACTACGACCAGCCCCTCGGAGATACCGGCATCTTCGGGCCCGACAGCGTCACCTGGCGCGTGCATTCCGAATTTCCCGGCATGTTGTCCGGCGGATTGTGCGCATTGATGCTGCAGCTGCTGCATCCGCGCGCGCTGGCCGGGGTCTACGACCATTCCAACTTCCGCGCCGATTTGATCGGGCGGCTGCGGCGCACCACCAATTTCGTCGCCGGCACCACCTACGCCCCGCGCGCCGAGGCCGAGCAACTGATCGCCCGCGTGCGCAGCATCCATTCGCATATCCACGGCCACACCGCCGACGGCGTGCCTTACGACGCCAACGACCCGCAGTTGCTGACCTGGGTGCACGTCACCGAAGCCTACGGTTTTCTGCAGGGCTGCCGACGTTATTGCCGTGATGTGCCGGCGCGCATCGCCGATCGTTACTACGACGAAGCGCGCCGCGTCGCCGAAGCGCTGGGCGCCACCGATGTGCCCGCCAGCGAGGCGCAGGTCGATGCGTATTTCGCCACCGTGCGCGGGCAGTTGCGCATGGATACGCGCTCGCGCGAAGTGCTCGACATCCTCACTGGCATCCAGCTGCCGGTGCCGGCGGCCGGTCTGTCGCGCGGCGTGTTCCTCGGTGCCGGCACCGCTTTGTTGCCGGGTTGGGCCAGCAACATGCTCGGCCGCACCACCACGCAGCGCGCACAGGCACATGCGTCGGCGCGGCTGTTGCGCAGTCTGTCGCCGCTGTTCCGCACCGCGCTCCGCGACGGGCTGTCCGCACGCGCGTGCCGCCGCATGCAGCTGCCGCAGACGATGTTGCTGGAGTGGCCTGGGGAGCGGTGAGTGCGGGTACTTGCCTGGTGTGCAGGGCGGTGGTGTGACGCGGGGGCTGGCTACCAGATCCGCACCCGCTGCTCGGGCGGCAGGTACAACTGCTCGCCCTGCTGCACATTGAACGCCGGATACCAGGCATCGAGATTGCGCACGGTCTGTGCACGGAAGCGTCCGGGTGCGTGCACGTCGGTGAGTACGGCATTGCGTAGCGCCGCGTCGCGATACTTGCCGCGCCAGGCCTGCGCAAAGCCCAGGAAGAAGCGCTGATCCGGGCTGAAACCGTCGATGGTCTGCGGTTGCTTGCCCTGCAACGATATCTGATAGGCATCGTAGGCAGTCGCCAGGCCGGCCACATCGGCGATGTTCTCGCCCAGCGTCAGCTTGCCGTTGACGCTCAGGTCGTCGAACGGCTTGTACGCACTGAACTGCGCGGCGAGCGCATTGCCGGCGGCCTCGAACTTTTTCAGATCCTGCGGCGTCCACCAGTTGTGCAGCTCGCCATGTTCGTCGAATTGCGCGCCCATGTTGTCGAAGCTGTGGCTGATCTCGTGGCCGATCACCGCGCCGATGGCGCCGTAGTTCACCGCATCGTCGGCCGCCGGGTCGAAGAACGGCGGCTGCAGGATCGCTGCCGGAAACAACAGGCGGTTTTCCAACGGCACGTTCAGCGCGTTGACCTCCTGTGGCAGCATGTACCACTCGCGGTGATCCACGGCCTTGCCCAGCTTGGCCAGATTGCGCCGGTACTCGAACAGTTCGGCGCGCTGCACATTGCCCAGCGCATCGTCGCGGCGCACCTCCAGCCCGCTGTAGTCGCGCCAGGTGTCCGGATACCCCACCGCCACCGTCAGCCCGGAAATCTTGGCCTTGGCATGCTGTTTGGTCTGCGGACTCATCCACTCCAGCGCGTCGATGCGTTTGCCGAAGGCGGCGACGATGTTCTTGACCATCTCCTCGGCACGCGTCTTGGTCTGGGCGCTGACGTACTTCTGCACATAGCGCTCGCCCACCGCTTCGCCCAAGGCCGCGTTGGTGGCATCGATGCCTCGCTTCCAGCGCTGCCGTTGTTGCGGCGTGCCTTCCAGCGTGGTGCCGTAGAACGCAAACCGCTCATCGGCGAAGGCCTTGGACAGATACGGCGAGGCGCGGTCCAGGGCGCGAAAGCTCAGGTAATCCTTCCAGGTCTGCAGCGACTCGGAACGCACCAGCGCCGACAACCCGGTCACCGCCCCGGGCTGCCAGACGATGAAGTCCTGCTGCGCCTTCAGGCCGGCCGCGTCGAAGAACGGCGCCCATTCCAGGCCAGGTGCGTTACGCGCAAAATCGGCCTGTTTCCAGGCGTTGGCGCCGGCCTGCACGTTGTTGGTCTGTTCGGCGGTGGCGTGCACGCGGGCCATCGCGGTTTCCAGTGCCAGGATGCGCTCGGCCCTGGCCGCCGCGTCATCGATGTCGGCCAGGGCCAGCAATTTGACGATGTGCGCGCGGTAGGCGTCGCGCATCTGCGTCATGCGTCCCTCGTCCAGATAGAAGCTGCGGTCCGGCATGCCCAGACCGCCTTGCACCAGATACGGCGCATAGCGCCCCGGGTGATGCAGATCCTGCGAGATCCACAGACCGAACAGCCGGTCGGTATGGAAATTGGTGGAGTTGAGCAGGTCCACATCGGCGCGCAGCTGCCGGCCCAGGGTGCGCGCCAGCGCCTGTTTGTCATCTAGCCGCGCAATCGCGTCCAGTTCCGGTTGCACCGGGCCTGCGCCCTTGGCCTCGATCCCGGCTTCGTCCATGTAGGCCGCGTAGTAATCGCCAATCTGCTTGTCTGCCCCGGTGACACGGTCGTTGGCGGCGGCGCCTTCGATGATGTCGCGGCTATGTTGCTCGGTCGTGATCGCGATGCTGACAAAGCTGTTGAAGCTGGAGCGGTCGTCCGGGATCTGGGTGGTTCTGACCCAGTTGCCGCTGGCGTAGCTGAAGAAGTCGTCGCCTGCTGACACGCTGCGGTCCATGCCTGTCGCATCGAAACCGAAATCGCCCAGCTTCGGCGTGGTGGGCGTGGGCTTGGCGTGCGTCGCCGGTGAGGTGTCATCGCGGTGGCACGCGGCGGTGCTCAGCAGGGCAGCCGACAGCGCAGCGATCAGGACAGGACGGTACAAAAGAGCCATGCGAGCGCAACTCGGAAAACGAAAAACAGACATGCCAGTGTAAATTGCCGCCGACGCCACGTCCCGGCGCGATGGCAGCGCGCACCCGGTGCAGCAGCCCTGCGGACACGCGCGGTTCAGCGCCGGCGCTGATACCAGAACCCCAGTGCATCGCGGGTCTGCAGCATGCTTCGCCCACGCCACAGAAAGCGCAGCAGCAGGCTCAGGTGTTCGCGCTTGGAAAAGCTGCGCAGCTTGCGGTCGGAGGTATGCACGGTCTGGCGCAGGATCACGAACCGCCCGCAGCGTGCCAGCGCGCGGCTCAATGCCACATCTTCGCCGGCGTAGTAACGCGTATCGAAACCACCGGCGCTGACGAATGCGGCGCGCGTGCAGAACAGGAAGCAGCCCGGCGCAATGCCGCCGAGACGGAACAGCCAGCCGAACGTCGCCTGCGCCATGCGCTCGAGCCACGCGCGCCTGCCTTGCAGATGCACTTGCGCGCCACCGCCGACCGCGCCGGCATCCAGCGCCGCCAGCGCCGCGCCGACCACCTGCGGGTCGATCAGCGTATCGGCGTCCAGAAACAGCAGGCGGTCGCCTTGCGCCTGCTGCGCGCCGGCATTGCGGGTGGCGGCGATATGACGCAATTGCACGTCCAGCACCCGCGCACCGGCCGCGCATGCAATGGCGGCGGTGTCGTCTTCGCAGGCATCGGCCACCACGATGACCTCGTAGTCCAGCTGCATGGCCTGCGCACAGGCGTGCAGGCAGTGCAGCGTCTGGCCGATCAGCGCGGCCTCGTCATGGGCGGGGATCACGAAAGACAGCATGGGCAGGGCGTGTCACTCGGATGGCGGTGCTGGCAAGTGTGCGAGCCACACCGGTGCGATGGCGTGAGCGCACACAGTCAGACGGCCGCGACTGCATGTGCTCCCACGCGGCGCGCTCAGCGGCTGAGCGCGCCCATCATCGCTTCCGGATAACGCGTACCGGACGCGGCCTGCAGCGGGAAGATCGCATCGATGCGTGCGAGCTCGTCCGGCATCAGCGCCACATCGAGCGCGCCCAGGTTTTCTTCCAGGTAGGCCAGCCGCTTGGTGCCCGGGATCGGCACCAGGTCCTGGCCCTGCGCCAGCACCCAGGCCAGCGCCAGCTGCCCCGGCGTGATGCCCTTGTCGGCGGCGATCGCCTTGACCTGCTCCACCAGTTGCAGGTTGCGGGTGAAGTTCTCGCCCTGGAAACGCGGCGAATGGCGACGATAATCGTCGGCCTCGAAGTCGTCCGGGGAGGCGAATGCGCCGGTCAGGAACCCGCGACCCAGCGGCGAATACGGAACGAAACCGATCCCGAGCTCGCGCACGGTGGCGAAGACGCCGTTGTCCTCGGGCTCGCGCGACCACAGCGAGTATTCGGTCTGCACCGCGGTGATGGGATGCACCACATGCGCGCGGCGAATGGTGGCTGCAGCGGCCTCCGACAGCCCCAGGAAACGCACCTTGCCCTGTTCGACCAGCCGCGACATCGCACCGACGGTGTCTTCGATCGGCACGTTGGGGTCCACGCGGTGCTGGTAGTACAGGTCGATGTGCTCCACGCCCAGGCGGCGCAGGCTGGCTTCGCAGGCCGCTTGCACATAGTCCGGGCTGCCATCGATGCCGCGCACCGACGGGTCGTTGGGATCGAGCTTGATGCCGAACTTGGTGGCCAGAAACACCTCGTGCCGGCGCGTGGCGATGGCCTTGCCGACCAGGATTTCATTGGTATGCGGGCCGTACATGTCCGCGGTGTCGAGCAGACTGACGCCGTGATCGAGCGCGCGATGGATCACCGCGATCGAGCCGGCCTCGTCGCTGCGATCGCCGTAGAACGCGCTCATGCCCATACAGCCGAGGCCGAGCGCAGAGACGGTGGGGCCGGAACGGCCAAGCGTGCGGGTTTGCATGGTGCGTGAAACTCCGTGCGGCGAAGAAGGCAGGGGAAGGATGCGGCGGCGCGCGTTAGCGCGATGTGGCCCGTGCGACGACGCGCTGTGGGGGCTTGCATGCCGAGGTTGCGGCGCGTGGCGACGGGGTGGGCCGACGCCTGCGCCCAATGCCGGATCGCTGCGGTATCGGGCATTCGGCGTTACAGCGCGCAAACCCGAACGCGCGCTGCGACTCCACGCAAAAGTCCGCGCATGCCAGCAGACCTAGGCCCACCGCCATGCACGGGCGCTGTTACGCGGGCGCCGCTACATGCGGCTTAGCCCTTGAGCTTGCCGGCCAATTCGGCCACGCGCTTGCCGAGCAGCTTGGCGGTTTCCAGGTCGCCGCTGCGCGGTGCTTCTTCCGGCGAGGCATCGGAAGGCGAGATCGCCAGCGCGCCTGCCGAACCGGCGGTCCAGTTGATGTCCTGCGGACCGTGCGCCTTGGTGTTGGACGGCAGCAGGCCGGTACCGACCCAGACCTGGCCGTGCTGCTGTGACAGCGTCCAGAAATACTGGATGGTGGCGTACTTGTCGCCGTTCACCGAGGCCGAGTTGGTGAAGCCGGCTGCGATCTTGTCCTTCCAGGCCTGCGCGAACCATGGCTTGGAGCTGGCGTCGGCAAACTTCTTGAACTGCCACGCCGGCCCGCCCATGTAGGTGGGGCTGCCGTAGATGATGGCGTCGGCGGCGGCGATTGCCTCCCAGGCGTCGTCGGGCAGGTTGCCGTCCTGATCGATGCGGTACAGCGTGGCCTCGCCGACACTGGCGGCGCCGGCGTGCACGGCTTCGGCCAGTTTGACGGTGTGGCCGTAGCCGCTGAAATAGATGATGGCGATCTTGCTCATGCGCAATCCTGTGGCTCGAGGGGATCTTGATTGTGACCACACATGCGGCGTCAGGTTAATGACCATCGACGGGACGTACTGTTGCCGGGCTCATCAGCGCCCGGCATCGCCCAGGCTGTCGACCAGGTAGTCGATGAAGCTGCGCACCTTCGGGGCCAGGTGGCTGCGGCTGGTATAGACGGCAAAGATGCCGATCTCCCCCAGTGCGTACTGCGGAAGGATGCGTACCAGCCGGCCAGCGGCCAGATGTTCGTCGGCCAGGAAGTCCGGCTGCATCGCGATGCCCAGGCCGGCCACCGCCGCCGCGCTCAACACATGCCCGTTGTTGGCGCGCAGGCTGCCGTGGATGCGCACATCGCTATCGCCATCGGGCCCATGGAAGCGCACTTCGTCGCCGTTGGGCGAGTAGTGGTACAGCAGGCAGTCGTGGCCGGCCAGGTCGGACGGGTGCATCGGGGTGCCGGCACGGGCCAGGTAGGCCGGCGCCGCGCAGGGCACCAGGCGGACCGTGCCCAGGCGCCGGGCGATCAACGTCGGCGCCGGCTGCCGGGTGATGCGGATGGCGACATCGAAGCCTTCTTCGACCATGTCCACCAGCCGGTCCGACAGCGACAGGTCCAGTTCCACCTGCGGGTAGCGCGCGCAAAAGCCCGGCAGCAGCGCGGCCAGGCGCTCGATGCCATAGCTCACCGGCGCATTGACGCGCAGCACCCCGGCCGGCTCCAGCGCCTGCGCGCCGACCGTGGCCTCCAGATCGTCCAGGTCGGCCAGCAGTTGCAGACAGCGCTGGTAATACGCGGTGCCGGCGCTGGTCAGGCTGACCCGCCGGGTGGTGCGGTTGAGCAGGCGGGTGCCCAGCCGTTGCTCGAGCGCGGCGACCTGCCGGGTCACGCTGGCGGTAGAGCGGTCCAGCGCGTCGGCGGCCGCACTGAAGCCGCTACGTTCGGCCACTGCCGCGAACACGCGCATCGCATCGAGGGTATCCATGGGTGTCCGATTGTTGCTTTGATCGCAATAAATTATCCGAACTAAAACTATTTATCAGAAATTTGTAAGCAATAGGCTGTGCAGGTCCTCACCGGAGTCCGTCCCATGTCCACCTCGCTTGCTTCCCCGCGTACCGCTGCCTACGGCGCCGGCTTGTTGCGCATCAGCCTGGGCGTGCTGTTCCTGGCCCACGGCCTGACCAAGTTGCTGGTGTTCACCCCGGCCGGCACCGTGGCTTATTTCCACTCGCTGGGCCTGCCGGGCGCGCTGGCCTATCTCACCATTGCGCTGGAATTGGGTCTGGGCCTGTCCCTGCTGCTGGGCATCTATGCGCGCTGGGTCGGGTTGCTGGGCGTGCCGCTGCTGCTGGGCACCATCGTCAGCGTGCACGGCGGCAACGGCTTCGGTTTCTCCAATCCGGGCGGCGGCTGGGAATACCCGGCGCTGTGGGCGGTGTTGCTGATCGTGCAAGCCCTGCTCGGCGAAGGCGCGTGGGCGCTGAAGCCGGCGCGTTGAGGCTGCCTGTCGTTCTTTCGAGGAGTACGCCATGACCCGTTTGCCTTCCCTGTACATCTCGCACGGATCGCCGATGACTGCGCTGCAGCCAGGGCAGGTCGGCGAGCGCCTGGCCGAGCTCGCGCAGACCTTGCCGCGGCCGCGCGCGATCGTGGTGGCATCCGCGCACTGGCTTGGCCGTCGCCCGCTGGTCAGCGGCGCGGCGCGGCCGCCCACCATCCATGACTTCGGCGGCTTTCCGGCACCGCTGTACGAGCTGGAATATCCCGCGCCCGGCGAGCCGACGCTGGCGCAGCAGATTCTGCGCCGGCTGGAACAGGCCGGCCTGCATCCGCACCTGGATCCGCAGCGCGGCTTCGATCATGGCGTGTGGGTGCCGCTGCGCCTGCTGTATCCGGCCGCCGACATCCCGGTGGTGTCGGTGTCGATCCAGCCCGAGCTGGGGCCGGCGCACCAGTTTGCGGTCGGCCGCGCGCTGGCGCCGCTGCGCGAAGACGGGGTGCTGGTAATCGGCTCGGGCAGCATCACCCATAACCTGCACGACTTCCGCCATGGCTACAGCGCCGAGCGCGAGGCGCCGTATGTGCGGCCCTTCATCGAGTGGACCGAGCGCAAATTGGTGGAGGACGACATCGCCGCGTTGCTGGACTATCGCCGGCAGGCACCGCATGCCGCACGGGCGCATCCCACCGACGAGCACCTGTTGCCGCTGTACGTGGCGATGGGCGCCGCCGGCGCCGACCGGCTCGGCGCACGGCGCATCGATGCCGGCATCGACGCGGGATTTCTGGCGATGGATATCTACCGGTTCGACGGCGATCCCGGAGATGATCGCGCGCTTGCGGGCCCGGTCGCCGCCTGAGCCCAGGCGACCGCAGCACGCCTGCACCGTCGCTATCGACGGGGCAGGCAGCATGTCGGCCCCGCAATCCCGAGGCACTACCCAGCCGCATTCAAGCCATGCCATGTGGCCAGTTGCTGCCGCTGCAAACCGCTGTGGTGCGGTGGCTACACCAGGCAAGATCCATGGTGATACGGCTTGGTACCTAGGGCACA
This sequence comes from Xanthomonas arboricola pv. juglandis, assembly GCF_001013475.1. GTDB lineage: Bacteria > Pseudomonadota > Gammaproteobacteria > Xanthomonadales > Xanthomonadaceae > Xanthomonas > Xanthomonas arboricola. The sequence continues at coordinate 263,006 of NZ_JZEF01000004.1, forward strand.
CTGGCCGTAGCGACCAGGCATGCTGCCCGCAAGAGCCAGCAGCGCAGCGACAAGGCATGCTGCCGACAAGTGCCGGCAGCGCAGCCAAAAGGCATGCTGCCGACAAGTGCCGGCAGCGCAGCGCTCTGAAGCATTCACGATGAAGTGCGGTGCAGTCTCATAGGCTGAGACGCCTTCACGACATGCTGCTTGCGTGAAAATCCTCGACAAACTCGCAGTGCTGGCCGATGCGGCCAAATACGACGCGTCTTGCGCCTCCAGTGGCGCGAACAAGCGCAATTCGCTCGGCACCGGCGGGATCGGCAGCACCGAGGGCATGGGCATCTGCCACTCGTACACGCCCGACGGCCGCTGCGTGTCGCTGTTGAAGATCCTGCTCACCAACTTCTGCGTGTTCGATTGCGCGTATTGCGTCAACCGCGTGTCCAGCAACGTGCGCCGCGCGCGCTTCACGCCGGAAGAAGTGGTCACGCTGACGCTGGACTTCTACAAGCGCAATTACATCGAAGGCCTGTTCCTGTCCAGCGGCATCATCCGCAACTCCGATTACACAATGGAGCAGCTGGTGGAAGTGGCGCGGCAGCTGCGCGAGGTGCATCACTTCGCCGGCTACATCCACCTCAAGACCATCCCCGATGCAACGCCGGAATTGCTGGCCGCCGCCGGCCGCTACGCCGACCGCCTGAGCATCAACGTGGAGCTGCCGACCGAGCAGGGATTGACGCTGCTGGCGCCGGAAAAAAGCGTTGGTGGCATTCGCTCGGCAATGGGCGAACTGCGTTGGCGCATCGAAGAAAACCAGCTGGAGCGCAAGGCCGAAAAGCTGCGCCGCGCCAAGCCGCCGCGTTTTGCGCCGGCCGGGCAAAGCACGCAGATGATCGTCGGCGCCGACGATGCCAACGATCGCAGCATCCTGGACACCAGCCACAATCTCTACGGCAATTACCGGATGCGCCGGGTGTACTACTCGGCCTTCAGCCCGATCCCGGATGCCTCGTCCAAATTGCCGCTGCAGGCACCGCCGTTGCAGCGTGAGCACCGGCTGTATCAGGCCGACTGGTTGCTGCGCTTCTACGAGTTCAGCGTGGAGGAGATCGCACCGGCGCAGTCCAGCGGCATGCTCGATCTGGACGTGGATCCGAAGCTGGCCTGGGCGCTGCGCAATCCGGAGCGGTTTCCGGTGGATCTGAACGCGGCGCCGCGCGAGATGCTGCTGCGGGTGCCGGGCCTGGGCACCCGCAATGTGGAGCGCCTGTTGTTGTCGCGCCGGCATGCGCGCTTGCGGGTGGGCGACCTGGCGCGGTTGCGGGTGCCGATGAAGAAGCTGCTGCCGTTTGTGAGCGTGCTGGACCATCATCCGCGCCAGCGCCTGGACGACCCGGTGCGCTTGCGCGCGCAACTGGCGCCGGCACCCAGACAGGCGAGTTTGTTCGATTGAAACCGCAGCTGGCCGCCGGCATCCGGCGCACCGCCGTTTCCGCTGGCATCTGCCGTGTTGCCGGGCAAGTTGCCCGAAGCGCGGAGAAGGGTCGCATCAGGCGCAAAGCTGCCACCGAAGGCCAGTGCTGACACAGGAACGCGACGCTTTGCGAATCCCCAATTCCCAATCCCCACTCCCACCTCTGCAATCCTGACCACCGCGATGTACAACGCTGACGTCGAGCCGGGTTGGAGCCTTGAAGCATGGCGTGCGCTGGCGCGGGCGGGCTGGTGCGCGCAGGTGGAGCCCGACGCCATCGCGTGGAATGGCGGAGCGCAGGGCGGCTTGTTGATGGGGCAGGGGCTGCCGGATTTGCCGGCCGTGGCTGCGCCGCCGCGGGTATCGGCGCAGTTCCTGCAGATGGCGGGGGCGGTGTTGTGTCACCGCGATCCGCAGCGCTATGCGGTGCTGTACCGGCTGTTGTGGCGGGTGGCCTGCGGCGAGCGCGCGCTGCTCGAGCGGGCCACCGATGTCGATGTGCATCGGGTGACGCAGTGGCAAAAGGCGGTGCAGCGCGATACGCACAAGATGAAGGCGTTCGTGCGCTTTCGGCGTTTGCCGGTGGAAGAGGAAGACTTCGTGGCGTGGTTCGAGCCCGAACATTGGATCGTGGATCGGGTGGCGCCGTTTTTCGCGCGCCGCTTCGCCGGCATGCGCTGGGCGATCCTCACCCCGTATCGCAGCGTGCGCTGGGACGGCGAGGCGTTGACGTTCGGCGAAGGCGCCGTGCGCACCCAGGTGCCGGCCGACGATGCGCAGGAGACGCTCTGGCGTACCTATTACGCGCATATCTTCAATCCGGCGCGGCTCAACCCGACCATGATGCGGCAGGAAATGCCGCAGAAATACTGGAAGAACCTGCCCGAGGCGAGCCTGTTGCCGGAGCTGATCCGCGAGGCCGGGGTGCGCGTGCGCGAGATGGCCGAGCGTGCGCCCGAGCCGGTGCGGCGGCGAGTGCCGGTGGCGGCGGCGCCGGCCCCGGCAGTGGCCACGCAAAGCCTGGCGCAGTTGCGTGTGGCCGCACGCGATTGCCGGCGTTGCGCGTTATGGCAGCCGGCAACGCAGACGGTGTTCGGCGAAGGGCCGAGCGACGCGTCGGTGATGGTGATCGGCGAGCAGCCCGGCGACGAAGAGGATCTGAGCGGGCGTCCGTTCGTCGGGCCGGCCGGGCGTTTGTTCAATATGGCGCTGGGCGAAATCGGCATCGACCGCGCCACGGTTTACGTGACCAATGCGGTCAAGCATTTCCGCTTCGAGCAACGCGGCAAGCGGCGGCTGCATCGCAACCCGGAACGGTCGCATGTGCAGGCCTGCAGTGGCTGGTTGCATGCCGAACGCGCGCAGCTGCGTCCGGCGCAGATCGTGTGTCTGGGCGCAACCGCGGCACAGGCGGTGTTGGGAAACAGCTTTCGCTTGATGCAGCAGCGCGGTCAGTGGCAGCGGCTGGACGACGGCACACCGGTGCTGACCACCGTGCATCCCTCCTGGGTATTGCGGCAGGGCTCGGAGGCCGCGCGCGAGGAAGGCTACCGCGGGTTTGTGGAGGATCTGCGCCAGTTGCTGGATGCACCGGTCGCTGCGGAGCGCATGGCGAAGACATAAAAAATGCGCGTGCAAATGCACGCGCACGGTGTCGGAGAACGAGACACCAAGTGGAACCACTGGCGAGCCAGTGGTTCCCTCACCGCCGCTTTGCGGTGTGGTGGCGCTGCCTGGAGCTTGTTTCCAGGCACGCGCGGATACAACGATTCAGCAGTGTCTGTACCTAAGTCATGTGCAGCTGATGCACTGGCGTTGCCGTGCAACGCCAGTGCAACCAATCACTTGAGGCAGCGGCCGACACGACTGCTGCATGTTGGTAAGGCAGGCGCGATGTTCGACATCGGCATGTACCACCCGTACCTGCCGGTGTCGAGCGCAGCGTCCACGCCTGCCCGAGTGCTTGCGGCAATGCAGCTGCTCTGAACGTTGCTGGCGTGCGCAATTCGTCGTCGACCCATCGGCGGAACCTGGCTGCGTTCCGCCGATGCAGGTCACGCGCCTGCGACTGCCTGCGTCAGGCAGCGAGCTGCCGTTACGGCATCAACACCTTGTCGACCACATGGATCACGCCATTGCTCTGCATGACATCGGCAATGGTGACGTTGGCGGTGTTGCCCTTGGCATCGGTGATGGTGACCTTCTTGCCGTTGAGCTTTGCGGTCAACGCCTCGCCCTGCACGGTGGTCAGCGAGGCGCTGCCGCCGCCGGCCTTGATCTTGGCGATCAGCGATGCGGCGTCGACCTTGCCCGGTACCACGTGATAGGTCAGCACCTTGGTCAGCGTGGGCTTGGATTCGGGCTTGAGCAGCGTTTCCACCGTGCCGGCCGGCAGGGCGGCGAATGCGGCGTTGGTCGGAGCAAACACGGTGAACGGGCCCGGCCCCTTCAGCGTGTCGACCAGGCCAGCGGCCTTGACCGCGGCGACCAGGGTGGTGTGGTCCTTGGAGTTGACGGCGTTGTCGACGATGTCCTTGGTCACCAGCATCGGCGCACCGCCCACGGTCGGGTTCGATGCGGCGTAAGCGGGGGCCATGGCGCTGGTCAGGGCGATGGCAGTGGCAATGGCAAGCGACTGGAATGAGGTCTTCATGAGGCATCGATCCTTTGGGTAAGCGACTGCCTGGATGGCAATCGTAGTGCTGGATACGCGGGTAGATGCAGCGCGGATGCATCACGCGGTCTTTACACAGGCGTACCCGGCACCGCGTCGCTCGAGAGCGTCATAACGCAGGCATCGATGCAGCCTGTTGCGCTCGCTGGGCTCGGGCGGCAGCTGCAACCCGAACACTTGTCGGCGGTCGAAACCGAAGCGATGCAGGTCGAGGTGCCATTGCAGACAGGACGCGATTCGCCTGCCGCCGTCCATGCGATACGCAGCCAGTGCAGGCAAGGTTCAATGCGTTGCTGACCAAAATTGCCAGCAAACGCAAACAGGGTAGGCAGGATTATCTTTGGTGTTGCAACCCGATGATCGAATGCGTGAATCGCGAGTGGCTTTTTTGCTACATGAGTTCGTGGGTGAAGCCGGACTAAATAAGCAACGCTGTAGCATGATGTCGTCAGTGATCTGCTGCTTGTGTCATGTAACCTCGCGCCGCCGGCTGCACTCATCGCAGGCAGCGTGGAGTGCAGATAACGACGCTGAACCTTGCAGGCTGGCTCCGCATTTGCGGGCAACGCAATTCACCGAATCACGCAGAAAGGTTGTAGCTAGATGACACAGAAAAAAATCCAATGCACGCGGCTGGCACTACGAGTATTCACGGCTACAAGCGTGATGGTGTGCGGCATCACGCAGGCTTCGGCCGCAGTGCGGGCTCCGACGTCAACGCCGGCAAAGGCCGTTGCTCCGTCCAGTGAAGCCTATCGGCCAGGGCAGCAATGGATTGTTCCGGGCGAGTGGCAGTTCACTATCGATGCCGTGCGCCCGGCCAAGGTGAGAATCCATGACGATGGCGGTGGGTCCTGGCGGCCCACGCAGGTGCTGCTGGTGAGTTACAGCTACAGGAACATCGGGTTCGATGACAGCGCCAACTACAAGGATGGCGGGCCCTCGACGCTGGCGTTTTCGAAAGCCCATATCGATGTGGTCGATGCCAACGATGCGGACAATGGCGGCGCAGGCAATTACCCGGTACACCTCAACCTCGTGGAAGACGCCAACGGCCAGAAGATCGGCCAGCAGATGGTTGGCGCGCAGTGGCCGTATGCCTTCCGGAAAAAGCCCAAGGCAGTCAAGGTGGTGGTGAGTCACTACGACTCCAGGCTGCAACTGCAGCGAGCGACCTTCATCGTCCCGGTCGAGACCACGCGGCAATCGTCCCCGCATGCGAAGCGGCACGTTCGCCATAGCTGATTGCAGTCTGTCGGTGAACTGCCTGGCAGGGCACTCCCGCAACAGGGCGCGCGTCCATTCGCTGGCGTATCCAACGGCGCCGCGCCGACCCGAGTCGGCAACGGTGTGACATCGACGGGCCCCGATGGCAGATCTGCCGCAACGAACGGCAAGCCGGGCGAGGTGGCGCAAAGGTTTCATCGCCGGATGCAAACCGGTATGTTTCCGTAGGCGCGTGATGGTGCGTTGCACTATGCGATGCCGCACGCGCGCACCGTTTCTTCTTCCGGGTTTTCCATGCATTCGATCGATGTCGTCCTCGCCATGTTGCTGGCGGTCGCGGCCAGCGGTTATCTGATCCGCATCCTGCCGTTCTCGTTGCCCCTGCCGTTGGTCCAGATTGCGCTTGGCGCGGTGGTTTCGGGTGTGTTCGATGCCGGGCACGAGCTGGAACCGGAGCTGTTCTTCCTGTTGTTCCTGCCGCCGCTGCTGTTCCTGGATGGCTGGCGCATTCCCAAACAAGGCCTGTTCCGCGATAAGGCGGCCATCCTCGAGCTGGCGCTGGGTCTGGTGGTGTTCACCGTGATCGGTGCGGGCCTGCTGATCCATTGGCTGATCCCGGCGATGCCACTGGCGGTGGCCTTCGCACTGGCGGCGATCATCTCGCCGACCGATCCGGTGGCGGTGTCCTCGATCGCCTCCAAGGTGTCGATTCCCAAGCGGCTGATGCACATCCTGGAAGGCGAGTCCCTGCTCAACGATGCCTCCGGGCTGGTGTGCTTCCAGTTCGCGGTGGCCGCGGTGCTGACCGGCAGCTTCTCGCTCGCCACCGCCTCGCTGACCTTCCTGTGGGTGGCATTGGCCGGCTTGGCGCTGGGCGTGGCGACCACCTTCGGCCTGAGCCGCATCCAGGCCTGGATCTGGCGTCATTTCGGCGAGGAGCCGGGTTCGGCGATCCTGGTCAATCTGCTGACCCCGTTCGCGGCCTATCTGCTGGCCGAGGCCTTCCATGCCTCCGGCATCCTGGCCGCAGTGGCCGCCGGCGTCACCATGAGCTACGTGGAAATGGCCGGCAACGCGCCGGGCAACATGCGGCTGCAGCGCTCGGCGGTGTGGGACACGGTGCAGTTCACCTTCAACGGCATCATCTTCGTGCTGCTGGGCGAACAGTTGCCGGGCATCCTGGACGGGGCGGTGCGCAGCGTGCAGGAAGCCGGGCACCTCAATCCGTGGTGGCTGGCGGTGTACGTGGCCACCATCAGTGCCAGCCTGATGGCGTTGCGCTTCGTGTGGGTGTTCCTGTCGCTGCGCTGGAACATCTTCAAGGCGCAGTGGCGCGGCGAGCAGCATGTCAGCCCGCCATGGCGCATCGTGGTGGCGGTCTCGCTGGCCGGCGTGCGCGGTGCGATCACCCTGGCCGGCGTGCTCACGCTACCGTTGATGCTGGAAGACGGCTCGCCGTTTCCGGCCCGCCAGCTGGCGATCTTCCTGGCTGCCTCGGTGATCCTGGTGTCGCTGCTGGTGGCCAGTGTGGCCTTGCCGCGGCTGCTACGCGGGCTGGAATTGCCCGAAGAGGAAGACGAACAGCTCAAGGAAGACCTGGCGGTGAAGGCCGCCTCGCAGGCGGCGCTGGAAGCGGTGGAAAAACTGCGTCAGCGGCTGGTGGACGGCAGCAAGCATGCCGAGCGCTACAACGCCGCCGCCAATCAGGTCAGCCAGCGCTATCAGCGCAAGCTCGGCGCGGTGGACATGGCCGAGACCGATCCGGAAGAGGCCGGTGCCTACGAACAGGCGCTGCGCCAGTTCCGCCATGCCGCGCTGGTGGCCGAGCGCAACGAGCTGTTCAAGCTGGCCAGGCGCCGCGAGATTTCCGACGACCTGTCGCGCCGGCTGGTGCGCAATCTGGACCTGATCGAGTCGCGCAAGCGGGCTTGAGCGCGCGGGAATCGGGAATCGGGAGTCGGGAATCGCAGGAGCAGCAGCGGTTGCCGTGTTCGGGTAGGAGCGCACCTGGGCGCGATGGGGCGTTGGCGGGAAAGCCCCATCGCGCTCGGGCGCGCTCCTACATGGAGATGCGTCGACTAACTGACACAGCAGGCGTGAGCGGTCCAGTTCGCTGACGCTTCCCGGCGCGCGCCGGAAGACACCATTCCATCCGCACTTCTCCCATCTTCATGGCGCACGGCCTACCCTGTGCGGCTGATCGCTCCAGTGCAGAAGACATGACTCCAATCGTTTCCATCCAGGGATTGAGCAAGACCTACGTTGGCGGTTTTCAGGCGCTCAAGCAGGTGGACCTTCAGATCCGGCGCGGCGAGATCTTCGCGCTGCTCGGTCCCAACGGCGCCGGCAAGACCACGCTGATCAGCATCATCTGCGGGCTGATCAACCCCAGCACCGGCACCGTGCTGGCCGACGGCCACGACATCGTGCGCGACTACCGCGCCGCGCGTGCCAGCATCGGCCTGGTGCCGCAGGAGCTGGCCACCGATGCGTTCGAAACCGTGTGGGCCACCGTGCGCTTCAGTCGCGGGCTGTTCGGCAAGCCGGCCAACGCGGCGTATCTGGAAACGGTGCTGCGCGAGCTCTCGCTGTGGGACAAGCGCCACAACAAGATTTCCACGCTGTCCGGCGGCATGAAGCGGCGCGTGCTGATCGCCAAGGCGCTGGCGCACGAGCCGCGCATCCTGTTTCTGGACGAACCCACCGCAGGCGTGGACGTGGAGCTGCGTCACGACATGTGGCAGATGGTGCGCAGGCTGCGCGAGCAGGGCACCACGGTGATCCTGACCACCCATTACATCGAGGAAGCCGAAGACATGGCCGACCGGGTCGGGGTGATCAATCGCGGCGAGCTGGTGCTGGTGGAAGACAAGCACACGCTGATGCGCAAGCTCGGCAAGAAGCAGCTCACGCTGAGCCTGCAGGCGCCGCTGCAGGCCATCCCGGCCGCGCTGGGCGACCTGCCGCTGGAGCTGTCGGCCGACGGCAACAGCCTGGTCTACACCTTCGACACCCAGGCCGAGCAGACAGGTATCGGTGCGTTGCTGCGCCGGCTCAACGAGCAGGGCATCGACTTCAAGGACCTGCATTCCAGCGAGAGTTCGCTGGAGGAGATCTTCGTCAACCTGGTGCATGGCGCCCGCAACGTGGAGGTGCGCGCATGAACCGGCATGCGATCGCGGCGATCTACCGCTTCGAAATGGCGCGCGCCTTCCGCACGCTGACCCAGTCGATCGCCTCGCCGGTGTTGTCGACCTCACTGTATTTCGTGGTGTTCGGCGCGGCGATCGGCTCGCGCATGGGCGACATCGACGGCATCAGCTACGGCGCCTTCATCATTCCCGGGCTGGTGATGCTGTCCCTGCTCAACGAGAGCATTTCCAACGCCTCGTTCGGCATCTACATGCCGCGCTGGGCCGGCACCATCTACGAGGTGCTGTCGGCGCCGGTGGCCTGGTGGGAGATCGTGATCGGCTATGTGGGCGCGGCGGCGACCAAGTCGGTGTTGCTGGGCTTGCTGATCCTGCTCACCGCGCGGCTGTTCGTGCCTTACGAGATCGCGCATCCGCTGTGGATGCTGGGCTTTCTGGTGCTCACCGCGCTGACCTTCAGCCTGTTCGGTTTCATCATCGGCATCTGGGCCGACGGCTTCGAAAAACTGCAGGTGATCCCGCTGATGGTGGTGACGCCGCTGACCTTCCTGGGCGGTAGTTTCTACTCGATCAACATGCTGCCGCCGTTATGGCAGAAGGTCACCCTGTTCAACCCGGTGGTGTACCTGATCAGCGGATTCCGCTGGAGTTTCTACGGCAAGGCCGACGTGCACATCGCGGTGAGCACCGGCATGACCTTCCTGTTCCTGCTGGTGTGCCTGGGCGTGGTGGCGGCGATCTTCCGCAGTGGTTACCGGCTCAAGGCGTGAGTGGTGACGGCAGTGGTTTGGTCGGCCGCATCCTGGTGGATGCCGCCGGCAGTCCGGGTCAACGCTGACTGGCGCGAATGCGCAGCGCCCTCGCTGCTCGCGGGAGCGCGGTGAACCTGGCCCTGGGGCTCGGTAGCGGCATCCATGTCGCCACACGGTCCGGCAATCGGCGAGGGCACCGCACCAGACAGTTTGCCGGCTGCTTTATTGAAAGCTCTGCGCAACGAAACGACCACCTCCGAGGGTCCTCGCCCACTCAGCGTCTCCAGACCTGATGCGGCATGGATGCGGCGTCAGCGCTTATGCAAGGACGTACTTGTTGCAGCGTGCCCCGCGAGGGTGGGCGGCCAGGGCCCTGCAACCACGGCGCGGGGCAGCCGGCCTGCAGTAGCCCGGCGTGACGTGGTCTTATTCGGCAGCCGGCTTGGCGTCGCTCTTGGTGTCCAGGAAGTAGGCCACCACCTCACCCTTGATCTTCATCGTCATCGGGTTGCCGCGACGGTCGCGGGCCTTGCCGACCTGCACCTTGATCCAGCCTTCGCTGACCGAATACTCCTCCACGTTGTCGCGTTCGACGCCGTTGAAGCGCACGCCGACGCCGCGGCTGAGCGCATCGGCATTGTGGAACGGGCTGCGTGCATCGATGGCCAGATGATCGGGAGGGGTATCGCTCATGGGAAAGGCGTCATGGCGGCCGGGATGGCCGTCTTCGGCCGCACAGGATACGGGCCCGCGCCGCGAAGATCAGCCCCGGCGCTGCCTGCGCACGCGCCGGGCGGTTTGCTTGCGCCCCGCCAGGCCTCACACTTCACGCCTGCATCCCTGGAACCAGACCGCCATGCCCGATAACAGCGCCGATTACGAAGACGAGGAAGGCCTGCAGCCCGAAGGCGACGAAGACGACGTCGACGACCACCCGGCGCGGGTGTGGAATCTGCTGGTGCTGATCAATCCCGGCGACGAAGACACCGCCCTGGGCCAGTTCGATACCTGGCGCGAGGCGCAGGCCGACCTGGACGACGACGAGGGCGACGATGCCTGGTTGTGGGCCTTGAAGGATGCGATCGACTGGCGCTCCGGCTTTTTCGTGGACTGGAAGGACACCGACGCGTTCATTGCCGCCATCGACGAACTCAGCGCGCGCTGGAACCTGCGCATCGACTGGGGCGGCGACCTGGATGACGAGGAGTTTTCCAGCGATCTGAGTGTGCCCGACCTGATGGCGGTGGCCTTCGATCGTCTGCGCGAGCACGGCTACTCGCTGTGGAACTGGAACACCGGCGGCGACGCCTATGCCGGCTGGATCGCGCTCAGCCGCGACGACGACGCCATGCTGACGCTGACCTCGCTGTTGGGGGTGGAAGTGCGGCTGGGGAACGAGGCGTTCTGAGGGGCCGGGATTTGGGGAATCGGGATTCGGGAATCGGGATTCGGGAATCGCAGGAACGATGTGTGGGTGTGGTTGTGTCGAGCCGCAGTGGTGCGTGCTGCCGAAGCAGCATGCCAAGCGCGTGGTGGCCGCTAGGGTCTGCCGCGCAGGCATCGTCCATGGCCCAGCGATTGCGACGTAGGAGCGTGCCTGCGTGCGATCGGGCGTTACCGGGACAGCTCCTCGCGCTCAGGCGCGCTCCTACAACGGCGTGCCGCCGATCAGCCCGCGGCCATCGCCGTTGCGACTCCCCAATCCCGACTCTCCAATCCCCGCCTCAAGGCACCTCGCCGCGCGCCTGTGCACGCGCGTTGGCGATCAAGGCCTTGAGCAGGGCGCGATCGGTGTGACGGGAGATCGCAATGGCACCGAGCGCGATCGCTTCGGCGCGGAGCGTCGCGGACACATCGTAGTGCGCGCCGCTGAGTTTGTTCTGGAAGGCGCGGCGGGGAATGCCCAGCCGCGCCGCCATTGCATGCAGCTCGTCCAGCGTATCGCCGAGCAGGTGCGCCCAGCGCTGCTCGCGCCACGGATGCACCGCATCGTCGACGTAGACGGCCACCGGCGGGCCCTCAGGCCTTCTTGCCCTTCTTCTTCTTGCCGCCGTCGGTTGCGTCGTCGGCGTCGTCCTGCGACGCGTCGCCTGCGGTGTCGGCAGTAGCGTCTTCGGCGCTGGCATCAGCATCGGCATCGGCATCGGTGTCCGCGTCGGCATCTGCCTGGGCATCGCCTGCCTCGACGTCCGCGTCTTCGGCTTCGCCGTCGTCGCCTTCAGCGTCGCTGTTCTCGAACTCGGACACCAGCGTGGTCAGGTATTCCTCGGCGGTCTTGCCGTCTTCGGCGGCCAGGTCGTCGATCATCTGCTGCAGCTGGGTGGAGTATTCCAGCGAGATGGTCTTGCCTTCCTTCTCCTGCAGATTGGCCAGGTGCTTGAGCATGGCCAGCATCGGCACCGGGTTGTCGGCGCTGCCCATGGTCTGGCCGCCGATCGACAGCAGCCATTCGCTGCCGTTCTGCAAGCCGATCGCAGCGACCACGCGGCCGTCGGCATCCTGCAGCACGGCATGGTTGGCGATCTGCGGCGCCTGGCCCAGACGGACGATCGGGCGCTTGGGTTGGGACTTCTTGCGCTTGTCGCGCTTGGCCTTGGAATTGCGGGACACGGTGTTCTCGACGCTGGGAATGGCCGACCATTCTAGGCGCTTGCGCGTGACCCGGCTCGGGTGCCGCCGCCAGGCCGATGAACGCCGGCCGCGCCGGGCGATGCGCCTGTCGGCGTTTCCGGCGTTCCGAAGGCCGCTGACGCCGATATGTCGGACAGGCTGCAGCGGCTGGCACCGCGGGTCTGTCGGAGCGCCAACGCGCGATTGCTGGTCAGGATCGGCATGCAGCCCGACAAGCAGGACGGCAAGCAGGACGGCAAGCAGGACGACAAGTAGCCCGCAGGGCGACCAGATCCGACATGCGCATCAAGTTCGGCATGCACATCTGATTCGACATGCGCGACAACGTGCCGTCTGCCGTCTGCCGTCTGCCGTCTGCCGCCGCCCGCAACCGCAGCCCGCAACCGTCCGCAACCGTCCGCAACCGCCAAGAACGCCAAGAACGCCAAGAACGCCAAGAACGCCAAGAACCGCCAGACAACTTCAGGTCAAGTTCCCTCGCCGCCCTCAGCGCCGCGCGGGTACTTCGCTGACCGCAGTGCGCGGTGCGGCCACGGCGGCTTCGGCAGCCTTGGCCAGTGCGGTGGCCGAAGCCACCTGGCTGCGCGTGGAGACGCGCGGTGCCGCCGGCGCAGCGCTGGTGGCCGGGGGCGCTGCAGCAGGCGTTGTGGCGCTGGCCGCTGCCGCAGGTCCGCCCGCCGGCGCAGCTGCGGTGGGTCCTGCCGCAGGCAGCGCAGCCGGTGTCCCCACCGCCGTGGTGGCGGTCGCCGCGGCACTCAGATCCGGCACATGGGTGTCGGCATCGTGGGTCGGCTTGCCCAGCGCAATGCCCTGGCCGGCGCCGGCCAGCGCGGCCTGTTCGGCATCCTGGGTCATCACCACGATGCTGATGCGGCGGTTGATCGGGTTCTGCGGGTCGGTCTTGTCGAACAGCACCGACGAGGACAGCCCCACCACGCGGGTGACCTTGGCATCGTCCATGCCGCCGCCCACCAGCGCACGGCGCGCGGCATTGGCGCGGTCGGCGCTGAGTTCCCAGTTGGTGTAACCGGTATCGCTGCTGTAGGCGGTGGTGTCGGTGTGGCCGGTGATGCTGATGTGGTTGGGCACCTGGTTGATGAAGCTGGACAGCTCGCGCAGGATCGCCACGGTGTACGGCTTGAGCTGGTCGCGGCCCATGTCGAACATCGGCCGGTTCTGCTTGTCCACGATCTGGATGCGCAGGCCGTCCGGGGTGAGGTCGAGCAGCAACTGGTCCTTGAACGGCTCCAGCGCCTGGCTCTTGTCGATGGCCTCTTTTAGGTCCTGCATCAGCGCTTCCAGGCGCTTCTTGTCCCTGGCGCGGCTGTCTTCGTTGGTGTCGGCAGCGTTGTCGCGCTTGCGGCCCATCTCGTCCTTCTGCCCCTTGGCCATGTCGGCGGTGCCGCCGAGCTTGATCATCGAGGTGCTGGCGCCGCCAGGGCCATTCATGCCCGGCGAGGGGGCCGGCGACTTGCCCGACAACGGGCTGGGATTGCGGAAGTATTCCGAGATCGCCGCGCGCTGCTCCTTGGTGGTGGCGGCCATCAGCCACAGCACCAGGAAGAAGGCCATCATCGCGGTCACGAAGTCGGCAAACGCCACTTTCCAGGCGCCGCCATGATGGCCGCCGCCCTGCACCTTCTTGACCCGTCGGATGACGACGGTGGATTTGCCCTCGGCCATGACTGCGGCCCTACTTGATCGTCTTCAGGTGCGTTTCGAAATCCGCAAAGCTCGGACGCACGTTGGAGGGCAGCGTCTTGCGCGCGAATTCCAGCGCAATCTTCGGGTTGTAGCCGCGCAGGCAGGCCAGCAGCGCGGTCTTGACCGCTTCATAGATGCGCCCGTCCTGATCGGCACGCGCTTCCATTGCCGCCGACAACGGCGCCACGAAGCCGTATGCCAGCAGGATGCCGAGGAAGGTACCGACCAGCGCGGCACCGACGTGGTGGCCGATCTCCTCGATCGGGCCACCGATCGAGCCCATGGTGATCACGATGCCGAGCACGGCGGCCACGATGCCGAAGCCCGGCAGTCCGTCGGACACCTTGCTCAAGGCATGCGAGGGCGCCATCGCCTCGTGGTGGTGCTTTTCCAGTTCCAGTTCTAGCAGCGGCTCCAGCTCGTGCGGCTCGATGTTGCTGCCGATCATCAGGCGCAGGCAGTCGGTGATGAAGTCCAGCAGGTGATGGTCGGCCACCACCTTGGGATAGTTGCCGAAGATGGTGCTGTCCTGCGGTTTTTCGACGTGATCTTCCAGGGCCATGAAGCCGTCGCGGCGGGCCTTGTTCAACAGTTCGTAGACCAGGCTCAGGGTGTCCTTGTAGTCCTCGGACTTGTACTGCGGGCCCTTGAACACGCCCAGCACGCTACTGAAGGTTTCCTTGACGATCTTGCCCGGCGTGCTCACCAGAAACGCGCCCAGCGCCGCGCCACCGATGATCAACAGCTCGTACGGCTGCCACAACGCGCCCAGCTTTCCGTGCGACAGCACATAGCCGCCGAGGACACTGACGATGACGACGATGAAGCCGATGATGATGAGCATGGCGCAGCCAAAAGCAAACAGGGTTGCTGTTGTTTCGGCGCGCGCGGCGGATTCTTGAAGTGCACGGCGTGAAGGTGTGTGCTGTAACTGAACGATCGGGTGGTGCGATGACGGCTTCACACAGGGCGATCAGCGGCATCGCGCTTACTGCGGCAAGGCGTTCACCGCAGTGAGGCTTGTGATGACAAGGTCTGCCTGGTTGAACTTGCGATTTGCATCGACTGCTGTGTGCGTCGAGACAGCGCATTGCAGCAAGCGGCCTCTGCATTGGCGGTGGCACCAGCATCGGCGGACTTGATGCGCAGGTTGCGCTCGGCAGCAAACTTCAGCGTCTGCACCACGTCCCGGATGACCCGCCGCCGAGCGTCGAGCGTCATTGTCGTGGCAGTTTCTAGCACTACAGCGAGCAATGGTGTGGGCAGTAAGAGGAACGTAGCGAGCGGCCGTCAGGTGGGTGCGGACGGCGCACAGGAACCGAAATGAACCGTGCATGCCGATTCCGGGCGCCGGCCGCGCCCGCCTGACGATTGCGCTGTAGTTCTGTGAGTCGCTCTGAGTGGGTCGCCACTGCTTGCTGGGCGGCCTCGCCAGGTCAGGCCGGTTGCGCCTCGGCACCGTCGCGTTGCAGCGGGTTCGGCAGTGCCTGGCCATCTTCGGTGAAGCCCAGCGAGACCGAGTTGAGGCAATGCCGTTCGCCGGTCGGCGGCGGGCCGTCGGGGAACACGTGACCGAGGTGGCTGTTGCAGCGCGCGCAGACGATCTCGGTGCGGATCATGCCGTAGCTGATGTCGCGGATCTCGCGCACGTGGGCCGCATCGTACGGGGCGAAGAAGCTCGGCCAGCCGGTACCGGATTCGAACTTTGCGCTGGAACGGAACAGCGGCAGCCCGCACAGGCGGCAGGTGTAGACGCCCTCCAGCTTGTTGTCCAGGAACACCCCGCAGAACGGCGCCTCGGTGCCGTGCTGCAGCAGCACGCGCTGCTCCTCGTCGCTGAGCCCGGCGATCAGGGCATCGCGTTGGGCGGGGGAGGGCGGTGTCAGATCGAACTGGCTCATGAAGGCTCTCGCATGCGCGCGCTGGCAGGGTGCCGCGTCTGCCCTCAGTGATGTGGGCGCGGAAGCCTGCGTTCAACCTAAGTGCTCGAAGCCTTCTTCCGTCCGCAGAGAATCAAGCCCCTCTCCCTGCGGGAGAGGGGTTGGGGTGAGGGTACGGGGCGAAGCCGCTGCACGATGGGCACTGCGAGGCTTCGCTCGCACCCTCATCCGGCGCTGCGCGCCACCTTCTCCCGATGGGAGAAGGGACTCTTCGCGCTGCACTCATCTCGCGAACGCGTTCATCCCGCAGCCGATCCCGTGCATTGCTGCAGCACACCGGCGCCCCCACCCAGTCAATACCGCCCAATCAATCACGGTGTCCGTCATGGCGATCCATTCTTCAACGCGCGGCCTGCTGCTGTGCGGCCTGCTGGCGATTGCCGGCGCGGCGCTGGCGCAATCGGCCACTACCACGCGCTCGTCCAACACCTTGCAGCCGATCACTACGCCGACGCCTGCGCAGCCCACGCTGACCGCGCCGCGCGCAGTGCAGCCAGCGCCAGGCACCAGTCCGGTGCCCTCGCAGCTCGGCCAGCGCCCGGTCGCGCCCAGCATTCCCACCCGTGGCCCGGCACAGAGACCGGTGGCTCCGGCCGGTAGCCAGGTGCTGCCTGCCAGCGCGCCGATGGTCTACGACCGCAATGGCCGCCTGCTGCAAGGCATGCAGCCGGCCGGCGCCAACCGGGTGCTGGACACCAAGACCGGGCGTTATTACGACGCGGTTCCGGCCGGCGACGGCATGCGCGTGGTGCGCTGAGATCCGGCAGCAGTCGATGTCTGATCCGCAGCAATCAGATCGGTCTCCATCCAACCGCCGTCCCAGGCTTCGCTGCGTCGCCGACCACGAATCCCCAATCCCCAATCCCCAATCCCCGCCTCAGTCCGCAATCGGCAACGCCAGGGTCTCCTTGACCTCTTCCATCACGATGTAGCTCTTGGACTCGCGTACATGCGGCAAGGTCAACAAGGTGCTGCCGAGCAGCTTGCGATAGGACGCCATCTCGCTGATGCGCGCCTTGAGCAGGTAATCGAAATCGCCCGAGACCAGATGGCATTCCAGCACGTTGGGCAGCTTGAGCGCGGCGCGGCGGAACTCTTCGAAGATGTCGCCGGATTTGTAGGCCAAGCTGATCTCCACGAACACCAGCAGGCTGGCCTTGAGCATGTGCGGGTCCAGCCGCGCGTAGTAGCCGGTGATGGCGCCATCGCGCTCCAGCCGGCGTACGCGCTCGGTGCAAGGCGTGGTCGACAAGCCCACCCGTTCGCCCAGGTCGGTAAAGGAAATCCGCCCCTCCTGCTGCAGGATGCGCAGAATCTTGCGGTCGATCTTGTCCAGCTCGCGCGCACGGGTGGCCATGAGGTCTGTCTCCCTACAGAACTGGCAGGAAATTTCACTGCGAAGTAGCGCCGATTCCAGGACCGGCACTGCCTGGCTCGCAATATACTGCGTCTAACTGTCTCCCTCGGCGCTTGGTTGTGGGGGAATACCCTTTCCAGGAGAACGACATGCGGGTGCTCATTCTCGGTAGCGGCGTCATCGGCACCACCACCGCCTGGTATCTGGCGCAGTCCGGCTGCGAGGTCACCGTGGTCGACCGCCAGCCGGCCTCGGCGCTGGAAACCAGCTACGGCAACGCGGGCCAGCTGTCATTCGGCTACACCTCGCCCTGGGCCGCCCCTGGCGTGCCGGGCAAGGCGATGAAGTGGTTGTTCGCCCAGCACGCGCCGTTGTCGATCCGGCCCACCCGCGATCTGCGCCAGCTGGCCTGGCTGACCCAGATGCTGCGCAACTGCACTGCCGAGCGCTATGCGGTAAACAAGGCGCGCATGGTGCGCATGTCCGACTACAGCCGCGATTGCCTCAATGAACTGCGCGCCAGCACCGGGCTGGAATTCGAAGGCCGCCAGCTCGGCACCACCCAGTTGTTCCGCACCCAGCAACAGCTGGATGCCGCCGCGCAGGACATCGAAGTGCTGGCCCAGTACGGCGTGCCGTACGAATTGCTGACCCCGGCGCAGATCGCCCAGTTCGAACCCGGCCTGGCCGGTGGCGGCGCGCAGATGGCCGGTGCCTTGCGCCTGCCCGAAGACCAGACCGGCGACTGCCGGCTGTTCACCCAGCGCCTGGCTGCGCTGGCCGCGCAATCCGGTGTGCAATTCCGCTACGGGCAGCAGATCGAGCACCTGGAGCATGACGGCCGCACCGTCACCGGCGTGCAGATCGATGGCCGGCTCGAAACCGCCGACCGCTACGTGCTGGCACTGGGCAGCTATTCGGCCGACCTGCTGCTCTCGCTCGGCATGCATCTGCCCGTGTACCCGCTCAAGGGCTATTCGCTGACCATCCCGATTGTCGACGCGCAGCGCGCGCCAACCTCCACGGTGCTGGACGAGAGCTACAAGATCGCCATCACCCGCTTCGACGAGCGCATCCGCGTCGGCGGCATGGCCGAGGTGGCCGGGTTCGATCTGTCGTTGAATCCGCGCCGCCGCGCCACCCTGGAAATGGTGGTCAACGACCTGTTCCCGGGCGGCGGCGATCTGGCCAGGGCCGAGTTCTGGACCGGCCTGCGCCCGGCCACGCCCGATGGCACCCCGGTGGTCGGTGCCACGCCGTATTCCAACCTGTTCCTCAACACCGGCCACGGCACCCTGGGCTGGACCATGGCCTGCGGCTCGGGCCGCTATCTGGCCGACCTGATGCAGGGCCGCAGCCCGGACATCGATACCGAAGGCCTGGATGTGTTCCGTTACCTCTCGCCACGCAGCGCCCGCGCGCAGCAGGAGGCCGCGTAGTGCGTCCTGCGCAAGCGTTGATCGATCTGGATGCATTGCGTCACAACTACCGCCTGGCCAAGCGCCTGGGCGGCAGCAAGGCCCTCGCGGTGGTCAAGGCCGATGCCTACGGGCATGGCGCGGTGCGCTGCGCGCAGGCGTTGGAACCGGAAGCCGACGGCTTTGCGGTGGCCTGTATCGAAGAGGCCCTGGAGCTGCGCCAGGCCGGCATCCGTGCGCCGATTTTGCTGCTGGAAGGTTTTTTCGAACACGACGAACTGCGCCTGATCGCCGAGCACGATCTGTGGACGGTGGCAGCCACCACGCAGCAGGTGCGCGCGCTGGCCGACTTTCAGAGCCCACGCCCGTTACGGGCGTGGTTGAAGCTGGACAGCGGCATGCATCGGCTCGGCTTGTCGCCGGAAGATTTTCGCGCCGCGTGGTTGCGCTTGCGCGGGCTGCCGCAGATTGCCTCGCTGGTGCTGATGACCCACCTGGCGCGCGCCGATGAACTGGAGTGCAGCCGCACCGACGAACAGGCGGTGGCCTTCGCGCTCACCGCAGGCGGCATGCGCGCGGAAACCAGTCTGCGCAATTCGCCCGGCCTGCTCGGCTGGCCGGCGCTGCGCAACGATTGGTCGCGCCCGGGGCTGATGCTGTATGGCGCAAACCCGTTCCCGCAGGAGACCGAGAGCACTGCGCAACTGCGCCCGGTGATGACGCTGCGCTCGCGCATCATCTCCGTGCGGGAGCTGCCGGCCGGCGAGCCGGTGGGCTACGGCGCCCGCTTCGTTGCGCAACGGCCCACGCGCGTAGGCGTGGTGGCGATGGGATATGCCGACGGCTATCCGCAGTTCGCACCCAATGGCACCCCGGTGCTTGTGGATGGGGTGGTCTGCCCGTTGATCGGTCGCGTCTCGATGGACATGCTCACCGTGGATCTCACCGAGCATCCGCAGGCGGAGATTGGCGCGCCAGTCCAGCTGTGGGGCGATGCGCCACGGGTCGCCCCGTTGGCCACGCAGTGCAATGTCAGCGCGTATCAGCTGCTGTGTGGACTCAAGCGCGTGCCGCGGACGTATGTAGGTGAGGCGGCAGTGGGCGACGAAGTGACCCGGTAAGTTGCATCCCTTCTCCCATCGGGAGAAGGTGGCGCGCAGCGCCGGATGAGGGTACGAGCGAAGCCTCGTGCAGTCGGAACAACACGAGGGCTTCGCCCCCGTACCTCACCCCAACCCCCGCTCCGCGCCCCGGCCTGCGCCAGCGGCGCAGGCGCACCAAGGCACGCGCGCCAGTGGCACGCAAGCTGTGCCTTCTCGCCCCGCAGGAGAGGGGCTCAAGCGGAGCTCACACCCCAGCCGTACTCCGATCGCCACGGAACTGCTTGCGCACCCAGTCGTCGATCATGGCTTTTTCGAAGCGCAACGGGTCGCTGTCGGTCAGGCGTGGGCCGCTCATCAGAAATGCCGAATCCACCAGCTTGCGCTCGCCCTGATCGATCACCTCGCCATTGGCGCCGGTCAGCGTGTAGCTGAAGCTCAGGCGCGGCGGGTAGATGTCCTTGACGATGCGCACGTCCTGCATGCGCGGGCCGTGCCAGGGCTCGTACTGGCCGGCGCGGCGGATGTCGGTGATGGTCACGCTCAGGTGTTGGCCGTCGGGAAGCCGGCGGGCGGCACTTTGCTGGAAATGGGTCGCCAGCTGGGTCACCCAATCGCCGCGCTGCGCCTCCCAGCGGTTGCCGCTGAAGCGCATCTCGGCAAACTGCGCCGGGTCGGTCCAGCGCACATCTACCTTGCCATCGCTGCTCAGCGCGCGCGGCGCTTCGGGGTCGGTGACATTACGCACGCGGGCCTGCACACCGGTCGCCGCGAGCAGTCCTGCCAGCAACAGGCTGGCGCCGTAAAGGCTGGAACGTTTCATGGAAAGTCTCCAAGCGGAAGGTACATGGCGTACCGGGTGTTCCAGCAGTGTGGGGGTGCGCTGGATCGCCCGCAACGCGGCAGCAACCGGGTATGCATCGGTGTTGCGCGCGGTTAATCCACGACCGCGCCGCCATGACGGCGGGTTCACTGCGCCTGCGCCCGCGCTTCACGGAGCGGACCGGATGATCGCCAGCATGGACACCCACTCTTTCCGCACAAAGTCAGCTTCCTCGGCGCCGGCGCACATGCCGTCGGACGTGCGCCTGCAGTTCATCGACTGGGCAAAGCAGCATGGCCACAACCCGTCCACCGGTGCCGCCGCGTTCGTCGCGTTGCAAAGCGATGTGGATCTGGATCTGGCAACCCGCGGGATGCGTCTGGAGACGGGTGCCGACCCACGGGATGCACTGCGTGAGCATCTGGCTGCGTTGGCGCGGCAGGGTGATGTGGCGGTGCAGTTCCCGCCGGTCTATGCCTACACCGCCGCCAACGGGCTGGAGTACCGCTACTCGCTGATGCTGGTGATTGCCGAGGATTGCGTCGAGTGGACCGGGCGGGTCTGGCAGGACCTGGATTACCAGGGAATGCTCACCGGCCGCGGCCAGGGCCCGCGCGCCAACTACACCCAACTGGCGCGGATGGCGCTGGAACACGAGCTTGATCAGGAGCGCCCCCGTTATGTCCAGGCATGAACTCGAACTGCAGTTGCCGCTGGGCGCACAGGTCGCCACCGGCGAAGATGGTTTCAGCGAGCGCTGCCGCAGCGAATGCGCAAAACTTGGCCTGTCGCGGGTGCGGTTGCTGTTGCTGGACGCCGAGTACGCGCGTTCCACCGCCTGGCGCGAAGAAGCGCAGCGCTGGATGGACGAGCAGTTGCGCCGCGAAGGCGAGTGGGTGTTTCGCGGCGTGATCGCCGGGATCGTGGTGCTGGCGGCATGCATCGCGCTGTGCGCGGCGCTGCTGTGGTGATCCCTGGGGAGCCGGCGGCACGCGCGTGAACCGGGTCGGCCGGCTGTGCACCCGCTGACGACACCGGGCGTGGTTTCATCTGCTCGTCATCCGCCCTGGCATCACCCCTGGATCCCGATTTGAGCACCTCGACCACCAGCCCCGATCTGGCCACCAGCCACCCGGCAGCCCTCGCCGAGCCCTTCCTCGACCCGGGGATGTACCACGAGATCTTCCACAATCTGGACGCGGGGTTCTGCGTCATCGATATGGTGTTCGATGGCGACAAGGCCGTCGATTACGTGATCCGGATGACCAATGGCGCGTTCGAGCGCTACACCGGTCTTTCCAATGTATTGAACGTGTCCATTCGCGGCATGCTGGTCGATCACGAACAGGAATGGTTCGACCGCTACGGCCATGTCGCCCGCACCGGCAACCGCATCCATTTCGAAATGCAGGCCAAGGCATTGCGCCGCTGGTACTCGGTGGACGCATTCCGGGTCGGGCAGCCGGAGCAGGCGCGGGTGGCGGTGTTGTTCATGGACATCACCGAGCGCAAGCGGGTGGAGCGCGAGCTGGCCGAGAGCGAGGCACGTTTCAGCGCCCTGGCCGATGGCCTGCCGATGCCGGTCTGGGTACTGGACGCGCAAGGCGTGGTGCGCTTCGTCAACAGTGCCTATGGCGAATTTTTCGGCATCGACATTTCCAGCGGCACGGTGTCGGCCTGGAGCGAGTTGCTGCATCCGGACGACCTGTCGATCTTCCAGTTCGAACTGGCCACCGCATTGGAAGAACAGCGCGGCCTGCATGCACTGGTGCGTGCGCGTCGCCACGACGGGCAGTGGCGCTGGATCGAAATGACCGCCACGCCGCGCTACTCGGCCGACGGGCGCTTCATCGGCCTGGCCGGCAGCAGCCCGGACGTGACCGAACAACGCGAGATCGAACTGGCGCGCGAACAGCTGCTCGAATCCGAGCGCAGCGCACGCAACGAAGCCGAGAGCATGGCGCGGCTGAAGGACGAGTTCCTGGCCACCTTGTCGCACGAATTGCGCACGCCGCTGACCACCATTCTGGGCTGGAGCGAGCTGCTGCTGCAGCGGGTCGAGGAAGGCCATCCCAACTACAAGGGCCTGTCGGTGATCGCCAGCAGCGCCCGTGCGCAGAAACGCCTGATCTCGGACATGCTCGACCTCAGCAGCATGTTGCTGGGCAAGGTGCAGTTGGAGGTCGAGTCGCTGGATCTGGTCGAACAGGTGCGCGAGGCCCTGAACACCCAGGAGCTGGCTGCCGAAGGCAAGGACCAGGTGCTGGAAGTGCATGCCCCGTCCACGCCGTGCCTGGTGCTGGGCGATGCCACGCGGCTGCAGCAGGTGCTGTGGAATCTGCTGTCCAACGCGATCAAGTTCACCCCGGCGCATGGCCGCATCGACGTCACCATCGAACGCGACGACGGCCACCTGCTGGTCGCGATACGCGATTCGGGCGACGGCATCGCAGCGGAGTTCCTGCCGCATCTGTTCGGCCGCTTCCGCCAGGCCGATGGCACCACCACGCGCCAGCATGGCGGCCTGGGCCTGGGCCTGGCGATCGTGCAGCAGCTGGTGGAAATGCATGGCGGCCAGGTCAGCGCCACCAGCGGCGGTCGCGGCAAGGGCGCCACCTTCACCGTGCGCCTGCTGGAGCATATTCCCGATCAGGCCAGGCGTCCGCGGCGCGAGCTGCGCCGTAGGCTGATGTCCGAGCAGATCATCGAAGCGCGCGCGCTCAATGGCTTGCGACTGCTGGCGGTGGAAGACCAGCCGGACATGCTCGATTACCTGCGCCGCCTGCTGGAAGAGCAGGGCGCCGAGGTGGTCACCGCCGGCAGCGCCACCGATGCGCTGGCACTGATCGATCATCGCGGCCACGCACGCTTCGATCTGATGCTGACCGACATCGGCATGCCGGGCATGGACGGCTATGGGCTGATCCGCACCGTGCGCGAGAACATGGGGCTGGACGCGGCGGCACTGCCGGCCGTGGCAGTGACCGCCCTGGCACGCGACGACGATCGCAAGCGCGCGCTGGACTCCGGTTTCCAGGAGCATCTGGCCAAGCCCTACAGCGTCGCCCAACTGGTCACTGCGGTGCGCGCCGCGCGCGAATCGGTGGAGTGAGACGGCAGGCGGCGCCGATGTAGTGCCGCTGCTCCGGCTGACAGGCAGCAGGTGAAAGAGGCTGTTTGCTGCCTCTTTCACGGCGGGTGACCTAGCGTGGTGCATTCCCTCGATGGAGATGACGCCATGTCCAGATACGCCCCGCATGTCTATTCGGAACAAGTGCAGATCGCCACGCTCGAACACTGGGTGTCGCTGCTCGGTGGGCAGGAGCGCGTGCGCGTCGAGCTCGACGACGGCAGCATGATCAGCGGCACCGTCGCCGTGCGCCCGAGTATCCAGACCTATCTGGACGATCAGCAGCGCGAAGGCCTCAACGGCCAGTTGCGCATCGACCAGCTGGATGCCGCGCAGGAGCCGCACTGGATCTGGATGGACCGCATCGTGGCAGTGCACCCCTTGCCGTTGGGCAGCGATCCGCAAGCCGCTCCCTGAGTCACGCATTGACGATGTGTTTACTTCTCGTCGTGGCGTTGACGGCATGATGGCCGATTGTCGTAACTGTTCAGGATCGATCGCGCAATGAATGCTCCCGCGTTGAAGCTCGCCCGCTGGCCGCTGTCGCTGATGACCGTCGCCATCCTCGCCGCCTGCGGCGATACCGCCACGCTTGCCATCGAACAAGGGACCGGGCCGAACCCGCAATTGCCCGAGCCGGTCAAACGCCTGATCCCCACCGTCAAGGTGGCGCCGGTCAAGCGCTGGACCGAGAACGCCAAGCCGATCGCGGCCGACGACCTGCAGGTGGCCGCGTTTGCGCGCGATCTGGACCACCCGCGCTGGGTCTATGTGCTGCCGAACGGCGACGTGCTGGTGGCCGAGACTGCCGAGCCGCCCAAGCCGGAAGACGCCGAAGGCGGCGGTATCCGCAAGAAGGTGCAGGGCGCGATGATGAGCAAGGCCGGCGCCGTGGTGCCCAGCGCCAACCGCATCACCTTGCTGCGCGACGCCGATGGCGACGGCGTGGCCGAAGTGCGCACCCAGTTCATCAGCGGGCTGTTTTCCCCGTTCGGCATGGCCCTGATCGGCGATCGTTTCTACGTGGCCAACGCCGATGCGCTGGTGAGCTTTCCGTACAAGCCCGGCGAGACGCATATCACCGCCAAGCCGACCTTCGTGGCCAATCTGCCCGGCGGCCTGAATCACCATTGGACCAAGTCGCTGCTGGCCAGTGCCGACGGCAGCAAGCTCTATGTCGGCGTCGGCTCCAACAGCAATGTGGCCGAAAACGGCATGGAGGCCGAACTCAACCGCGCCGCGATCCTGGAGATCGACCCGGCCACCGGCAGCAGCCGGGTGTTCGCCAGCGGCCTGCGCAATCCGGTCGGCACCGCCTGGGAGCCGCAGAGCAAGTCGCTATGGGTGGTGGTCAACGAGCGCGACGAGATCGGCAGCGATCTGGTGCCGGACTACCTGACCTCGGTGCGCGACGGCGGCTTTTATGGCTGGCCCTACAGCTATTACGGCCAGCATGTGGACGAGCGGGTCAAACCGCAGAACCCCGAGCTGGTGGCCAAGGCGATCAAGCCCGATTATGCGCTGGGCCCGCATACCGCCTCGCTGGGCCTGAGCTTTGCCAGCGGAAGCCTGTTGCCGGAGCGCTTCCGCCAGGGCGCCTTCATCGGCCAGCACGGCTCGTGGAATCGCGACCCGCCCAGCGGCTACAAGGTGCTGTTCGTGCCGTTTGTCGACGGCAAGCCCAGCGGCACGCCGATCACCGTGCTGGACGGTTTCCTGGATGCCGAAGGCAATGCGCAAGGGCGCCCGGTGGGCGTGAGTCCCGACAATACCGGGGCGCTGCTGGTCGCCGACGATGTCGGCAATGTGATCTGGCGGGTGACACCCAAGGCGCGCTGATCCAGACAATGCGCTGGCTCAGGCGTTCAAACGAAAAAACCGGGCCAGGACCCGGTTTCTTCATGCGTGTGCCGCGGTCGTGCGCGGCATCACGCCAATGCGCTCACGCTCAGCGCGGCGGTTCGGGCGAGGCACTGAAGCGGCGCGCATAGCCACGTTCTTCGGTGATCCGGCTGATGTCGTCATCGGCCATTTCCGGGGCACCATACACCGCATAAGCCACGCTGCCATCGTCGCGCTCGCCGACCTGGTGCAGGCGGTAACGCGGCCGGCCCGCACCGGTGTTTTCGGGGTAGTGCATCGGTGGCGGGGTGTCATCCAGATCCATTTCACTGTTGTCGACCACTCCACCTACGAACAGGGCTCGCATCGCGTCTCTCCGGTATTGGTGTGATTCCAGCCTAGGCGGGCGGATGTTGCGTGCGCATCAATAGACCGTATAGACATTGGAAGGGCCGCCGTCTGCAGCTCACGCAATCGAATGCCCGCCCAAGCGGGCGCCAGGGCGGGCGGCAGGCAGCGCTCCCTTACAATGGCGGCCTGTTCCCGACCCGATGATCCGATGGCTGGCCCGCACGATGCCCCGCTTCAAGCTCTGTTTCTGCCCTTCGCCCAGGGCGTGCTGCCCTGGCCCAGCGGCCCGGTGCTGTTCCTGCGCGCGCGCGACGGGTTCCCGCTGCGCGAGCATGCGGCTGCCGATGCGCTGACCTGCGAGCAGAGCTTTCGCCCCTTCGCCGAGGCGCTGGAGCGCAATGGCTGGAACGTGCGCGAAGAGAGCGAGATCGAGGCCAACAGTACCCGTTATGCCCTGGTGCTGGTGTTGCCGCCGCGGCAACGCGAGGAAGCGCGTGCCCTGTTCGCGCGCGCGGTGGCGCTGGCCGCCCCGGGCTGCCGCGTGGTGGCCTGCCAGTCCAACAACGAGGGCGCGCGCTCGGGCGAGGCGGATCTGCGTCAGCTCACCGGCCTGGCCGGCAGCCTGACCAAGCACCATTGCCGCACCTACTGGAGCGCGCCGCTGCCTGCCGACACCGATGCGGCGCTGCAGGCGCGCTGGGCCGCGCTGGATGCGCCGCGCGCCATTCTGGACGGGCGCTTCGTCAGTCGCCCCGGTGTGTTCGCCTGGGACCGCATCGACCCTGCCTCGGCGCTGCTGGTCGAGCATCTGCCGAGTACGCTGGCCGGGCATGGCGCCGATCTGGGCGCGGGCTTCGGTTATCTATCGGCCGAGGTGCTGGCGCGTTGCCCCAAGGTCACCGGGCTGGATCTGTACGAGGCCGAGGCGCGCGCGCTGACCCTGGCGCGGCGCAACCTGCAGGCCATCGCGCATCCGGCGCAGCTGCAGTACCACTGGCGCGACGTCACCGCCGGCCTGGGGGCGCAGTACGATTTCATCGTCAGCAACCCGCCGTTCCACACGCCTTCGCGTGCCGATCGCCCGGATATCGGCCAGCGCTTCATCGCCGTGGCCGCGCAGGCCCTGCGCCCGGGTGGTCAGCTGCTGCTGGTCGCCAACCGGCATCTGCCCTACGAGTACGTGCTCAACGAAAGCTTCGGGCAGGTGCGCGTGGCCGCCGAACGCGACGGTTTCAAGCTGATTTCCGCCGTGCGCGGCCGCGGAGCGCGCGCATGAAGCTGGTCAAGCACATCGCCAACCTCGGCTACGGCAGCCGCAAGCAGGTGACCCAGCTATTTCGCCAGGGCGCGGTCACCGACGCCGCCGGCGAGGTGCTGTATGCCGACGACCAGGTGGAGCACGATGCGATCCGTATCGATGGCGAACCGCTGGATCCGCCGGCGGGTTTCAGCCTGTTGCTGCACAAGCCCGGCGGCTACACCTGCTCGACCAAGGACACCGGCCGGCTGATCTACGAACTGCTGCCGCCACGCTTCCGTTCGCGCGCGCCGGTGCTGGCGCCAGTGGGGCGGCTGGATCGCGAGACCAGCGGCATGTTGCTGATGACCGACGACGGCGCGCTGCTGCACCGGATCATTTCGCCCAAGTCGGCGCTGGACAAGGTTTACGACGTCACCCTGGCCGAGGACCTGCGCGGCGACGAGGCGGCGCTGTTTGCCAGCGGCACGCTGTTGCTGGAAGGCGAAACCAAGCCGCTGCTGCCGGCCGAACTGGAAGTGCTCGGCCCACGCGAGGCACGCCTGACCCTGCACGAAGGCCGCTACCACCAGGTGCGGCGCATGTTCGCCGCCGCCGGCAATCACGTGGTGGCCTTGCACCGCAGCCGCATCGGTGGCTTGGCGCTGGACGGTCTGCCGTCCGGGCAATGGCGCGCGCTGGGGGCAGGGGATCTTGCGGTGTTGTTCGGCCGCAGCGAGCAGGCCTGAGCCACGCCGCTACTGCTTGCGCCTGCGGCGCTCCGGGCCTGCGCGGTCTGCTGCAGGCCGCCTGCGCGGCAATGCCTCAGACGTACTGCATCTTGCGCGACATGCCGCCATCGACGATGAAGTCCTGCCCGGTCACAAAGCCGGACAGCTGCGGCGACAGCAGATAGACCGCCAGTTGCGCGATGTCTTCCGGCGTACCGACCCGTCCGGCCGGATGCTGGGCATGGTCGCGCCGCGACAGCTTGGGCGTACGCCGGCGCGCCGGTGCGCGCCAGGCGTCGGTGCTGATCCAGCCCGGGCTGATGCTGTTGACGCGCACCTGCGGGCCTTCGCTCAGCGCCAAGGCGTGGGTGAAGGCCACCAGCCCGCCCTTGGCGGCGGCATAGGCTTCGCTATGCGGCTCGGATTGCCAGGCGCGGGTGGAGGCGATGTTGACGATCGCACCGCCGCCCTGGGCCTGCGCCAATGCGGGCAAGGCCTGCTTGCTGCACAGGAAGGCGCCATGCAGGCTGGCCAGCCTGCGATTCCACTCGTCCCATTCCAGTTGCGGCAATGGCGGCACATGCGGATCGGCCACACCGGCGTTGTTGACCAGGCCATCGAGTCGCCCGAAGCGGGTGAGCGCGGTGGCGATCAGGCGCGCTGCCTGGGCCGGGCGCGCGGCATCGCACCGCACGAAGGCACTGCGTCGCGGCAATGCCCACTCCTGCAGGCAGGCCTTGCCGGCATCGGCATCCAGGTCGCCGATCACCACGCTGCCGCCGGCGCCCAGCACCGCCTGGGCAATGCCACGGCCGATGCCTTGGGCGCCGCCGGTGACCACCACCACGCGGTCCTGCAACGGGGAGGGATTCCATGCGGAGACGGCGGGGGTCAGGGGCATCGGGCGCACCAGGGGAGTGAGGTCGCGCGCACTGTAACGCGGGCGCCGTGGTGGCCGTAGCAACGCGATCGCCGCGCGCGAGGCATGCAGATTGGTGGCTTGCCCGCCGTTATCGCGTCATGCCGCGCCGCTGCGCGCCGGCATGGCTGCGCGTTTCAACATGCGCAACCGCACGCGATGCGGCGGTCAGTGCTGCGATGCGCTCAACAACCGTTCCCAGCCGTCCTGGCCCAGGCGTTCCAGCGTCTGGATATTGCGTTCGACAATCACGTCCGGGTCCGGAAACGCGGCCACCGCACGCTCCACGCTGTCTTCGCGCAGCAGGTGCAGGGTGGGGTAGGGCGAGCGGTTGGTGAAGTTGGCCACGTCATCCACCGCCGCGCCTGCGAACTGATAGTCCGGATGGAAGCTGGCCACCTGCAACACGCCACCCAGATCCAGCGCTTCCACCGCCGCATCGGCGTTGTCGAGGAAGTCGTTGTAGTCCAGGAAATCGGTGAGCACGTCCGGATGCACGATCAAGGTGGTGTCGATCTGCTCGGCCGGCGTGTCGCGCAGCAACACCAGTTCCTCGGCCAGTTGTTCGAGCAGCGCTTCGGGCGTGCTGGCATCGCTGAGCACCAGCCGCACCTGCTCCTTGACGTAGACCGCCTTGGCAAACGGGCACAGATTCAGGCCGATCACCGCGCGCTCGATCCACTGGCGGGTGGCGGTCAACGGGTCGAGCGTGGCAGGCGTGGTCGTCATCGTGGCGGCGGCGTGATGGTGGGCCAGTGTATGCGATCGCTGCCGGCGCGGCCGCCTGTGCCGGTGTGGTGCAGCGCGGGGCCGGCGCTTGGCGGAACGCAGGAAAAACTGCAGCAGTTGCAGCGCTGACGCGGCCTAGGTGGCATCCGCATGCGTGTTTGCGCCGACATGCGCGCGCAGAAACGCAATCGATGCCTGCGCAACTTTATCGGCGTGCGGGGTCTTGTGCGGCGAGCCGATCGCATGCGCGCCGGTGTCGAAGGCCATCGCGCAGGTGTGCTCCGCCGCGCTGCCGAGCGCAGCGAACATCGCCAGCATCGCCTGCACCGAGGCGGTTGGATCCTCCTCGCCGTTGGCAGCGCGGTAATAGCCCAGAAACACCGGGCATTGCACGCGTGGCCACGGTGGATCGGCGGCAACCGCGTCGAACAGGCTGCGCAGCGCGCGGAATCCATCCGGGTGGATGGTGCTGGACCAGAACGCCAGCGACGCGGCGGTGCGCGGGCGCGGGTCGGTCAAGGGCGTCTGCGCGGCGCAGACCTGATCCAGCAGCGCCGGGTCGGCCGGCCGGATGCCCGGTGACCAGGCGACCACTGCAGCCACTGCGTCGGGGCGCTGCGCCGCAAGCCACAAGCCCAGCGTGGCACCCATGGACGAGCCGACGATCGCCACGCGTGCGCCCATGTGCTGTGCCTGCGCCAGTGCATCCAGGGCCGAGGCCTGCAACGCCGCCGGCGTCAGCCCCTGCATCGCATCGGCGGCGCTGCGGCCATGCCCGGGCCAACGGTGCACGTACAGGTTGGCAGCCAGCGCATCGGCGATCTGCTCGGGCAGTTCGCCGGCTTCTCCCGGGCTGGCAGTGAACCCGTGCAGGTACAGCAGCGCCAGCGGCGTGCGCGTCTGCGCGGCGGTGTGCCAGTGCCGGCGTGCCGCGTTGCCCGGTTTCAGGTCAGCCGGTTGCATGGGGGGCATGCGTGGCGAGGATGGCCAGCAATTGGTGCGCGTTGATCGGTTTGGACAGATAGCCGGCCACGCCGGCCGCGGTGGCCTCGCGCATCGAATCGGTGCGGGTGTCGGCGGTCAGCACGATGATCGGCGGCAGCGCGGCGATCGCCGCGCGCGCCTCACCCAGCGCGTCCCAGCCCGAGGTGCCGGGCATGTGCAGGTCGAGGAACACCAGGTCCGGCGCCGCCTCGCGGATGCGCTGCACCGCGTTGCTGCCATCGCTGTGAAAGCTTACCCGGTGCCCGGCGCGGGTGAGCAGATTGCCGATCACCAGCCGATTGGTGTCCATGTCCTCGAACACCAGGCAATGCAGCTGCGGCACCGTCGCGGCATGCTGTTGCAGGGCCTCGCGCAGCGCCGGCGGGCGGCAGCTTTGCGCCGCGGCGGCGGCCAGTGCGAAGGTCCAGCGAAACACGCTGCCGCCGCCGGGGTTGTCGCGCACGCTCAGGCTGCCGCCCATCGCCTCGGACACCGACAGCGCAATGAACAGGCCCAGCCCGACCCCGCCCTCGGCGCGGCTGAAACCGGTGCTGAGCTGGGTGAAGGGCGTGAAGATATAGGCCTTCTGGGCGTCGGGGATGCCGATGCCGGTGTCGGTCACGGTCACCGCGATCGCCCAGCGCTGCTGCACCTGCGTGGCGGCGATCAGAACGTCGACCGCGCCACCGGCCGGGGTGAACTTGATCGCATTGATGACCAGGTTGGTGATGACCTGTTCGATGCGCCCCTCGTCGCCGATGAGGTCAGGCGTCTGCGCGGCATCGCTGCGCAGTGCCAGCGCCACGCCCTTGGTCGACGCTGCACTCGCGCACACCGCTTTGACCGTGGCCAGCACGTCGAGCAGGCTCAGCGGCTTGCTGTGCAGCTGCAGCCGGCCACCGTCGATGCTGGCCACGTCGATCACTTCGTTCACCCGATGCCGCAGCGCGATCGCATTGACCGTCACCGCCTGCATCAGTTCGCGCTGTTGCGCCGACAAGGTGTCGCTGTCGATCAGCTGCGCGCAGTTGATGACCGCGTTCAACGGCGTGCGCAGTTCGTGGTTCATGGTGCTGATGAAGCGGCTCTGCGCGTCGCGCGAGGCCAGCGCCTGCAGGGCGATCTCCTGCATCGCACTGACGATGCGCGCCACCAGCAGCGGCAGCACCACGCTCAGCGCCACCGCATACACGAAGTAGGCCGGCCGCGACAGCCAATAGCCGGCCGGCGCGGTCAACAGCATCAGCACGAAGGTGCTGAGCAGCACCGGCAGCGTCGCCTTCTGCCCATAGCGTGCCACCGCGGCGATGGTGATGAAGGGCAGGAAGGCATTCAGCGACATCAGCAGGATGAAGGCCAGATAGGTCTGGATGCCGATGAACAGCAGGTTCATCGCAAACCCGATCGCGTCCAGCCACTCGCCCGGCGGGATGATCCTGCGTCGCACCAGCACCATCCAGATCACCGCCACCATCCACAGCGTCGCCGCGGTGGGGAAGACCGCCTGTGCATCCCTGACCAGCACCGGCTGCGGCCCGTACAGCCAGCCGAAGCACCACAGCGCCACGATGGTCTGCACGATCACCCGGCCGACGCAGGCGCGATATTCCAGGAACGATTCGAACAGCCGCACCAGCCTGTCGTTGCGAAGCTGCCGGGCGGCCAGAATCAGGCCGGGCGCCGCGCGGTTGGATCCACTACGCATCGGGGGCGGTGTCGTCGTTGGGGAGGGTGCGCCGGTAATTCTTGACCAGCAGGCCGGCCGCGGTCGCAATTGCTGTGTAGCGCTGCGCAAGCGCGGACCCGGGTTCGCCGCCGTCGACATCGCCGCGCAACTGGTCACAGGCGTTCAGCAGTTCGGCAGAGCCGGTCAGCGAGAGCGTGTTCTTGAGCGAATGGATCTGCTCCAGTGCCTGCGCTTGGGTGGTGCTGGCTTTGCCGAGCGTGCAGGTGGCAATGGCGCGCTGCACTTCCGCCGCAAACGCATCGGCAAACGCCGCGGCCGCCAGCGGGTCCAGCCCGGCCAGCGTGTGCAGCGTCGAGCCGGCTTCGATGCGTGGCTGTGCGTGCGTCACGGCGCACGCCGTCCCGGCAGCGGGCGGCGCCTGCGGCACCGTTGCCAGGTGCGCGCGTTGCAACAGGCTGGAGAGCAGGCCACGCATGCTTGCATCAGATCCGTAACGCGCCGGTGCGCGCGCGGCTGATGCCCGGGCAGCGGACGGCCGCCACGCCGCGCTGCACGGCCCGCCTGCACAGCGCGGCACGACAAGGCGCCGTGTCAGCCACAACGCGTGCTCAGTCGCGGAAGTTGTCGAACTGCAGCGGTAGCTCGAAATCGGCCTTCTTCAGCAGCGCCATCGCATCCTGCAGATCGTCGCGCTTCTTGCCGCTCACGCGCAGCTTGTCGCCATTGATCTGCGCCTCGACCTTGAGCTTGGCTTCCTTCAGCTTGGCGACCAGCTGCTTGGCCTGCTTCTGCTCGATGCCCTGCTTGACGGTGACCTTCTGGCGCGCACCGGCCAGGTTGGTTTCCATGTCGCCGAACTCCAGGCAACGCACGTCGATGCCGCGCGCCAGCAGGCGCGCGCGCAGGATGTCGGTCATCTGCTTGACCTGGAAATCGCTGGGCGCGGACTGGTTGATCGCCTTGCCGTCTTCCAGCTCGAACCTGGCCTCGACCCCCTTGAAATCGAAGCGCGTATCCAGCTCGCGGTTGGCCTGATCCACCGCATTGGTCAGTTCGTGCTTGTCGACTTCGGACACCACGTCGAAGGAAGGCATGCAAAGCTCCTGCTGTCTGTAAACAGCCGCCATTCTAGGGCATCGCGTCGTCGTCCCTGTCGACACAGGGTTGCCAGTCTGCGCGCACGCGCAGCGATAATGGTCCATGCCCACCACCCGCTCTCCGCTTCCCGCCATCGCCTGGATGGTGGCCGCCGTGGCCTGTTTCTCGCTGATGGACGCGGGAATGAAGCTGCTGTCGGCGCATTACCCGCCGCTGCAGGTCACCCTGCTGCGCGGCGCCGCCTCGCTGCCGTTCGTGCTGGTGTGGGTATTTGCCACCGCCGGCCCGCGCTCGATCGTGCCGGTGCGCTGGGGCCTGCACCTGCTGCGCGGGGTACTGGGCATGGTGATGATCGGCTGCTTCGTCTACGGCCTGAAGCGCATGCCGCTGTCGACCGCCTACACGCTGTATTTCGTCGCCCCGCTGCTGGTGGCGGCACTGTCGGTGCCGTTGCTGGGCGAACGGGTCGGGCCACGCCGCTGGACGGCGATCGGCATCGGCCTGGTCGGGGTGATCGTGGTGTTGCGCCCGGGCGTGGACGGGCTGATCTCGCTGCCCGGGCTGATGGTGCTGCTGGCGGCCACTGCCTATGCCATCGCCGCCATCAGCGTGAGTCTGCTGACCCGCACCGACACCCCGCAGGCGATGGTGGTGTCGTTCCTGCTGTTCATGGCGGTCGGCGCCGGCCTGCTGGCCATTCCCGACTGGGTGCCGTTGCGGGGCGAGCACGCCTGGCTGATCGCCGACATGGGCCTGGCCGGCGCACTGGGGCAGATTGCGCTGACCCAGGCCTTTTTGCGCGGCGAGGCCTCGATGATCGCGCCGCTGGAATACACCGGCCTGGTCTGGGTGATCGGCTTGGACTGGCTGCTGTGGCAGACCCTGCCCGACAGCTGGACCTGGACCGGCGCCGGCATCATCGTCGCCAGCGGGCTGTATCTGCTGCGCCGGGAGCGGATTCGGAAGGCGGATCGGCCGATGTCGTTGGATAAGCCGTGATTGGGGATTCGGGATTCGGGATTGGGGATTCGCCAGAGCAACGGCAAGGCGCTCTGGCTTTTGCGAATCCCGAATCTCCAATCCCCAATCCCCAATCCCCAATCCCCAATCCCTAACTTAGAACTCATTGGAATATCGTCCGCAAACATTGACTGGTAGGCTTCACGGCCCCCCAATCGGCCACGCGCGGTGATCCAGTTTCAGCGCCTGCACAAGTCTTATTCCGTTGACGGTCGCCAGATCGTGGCGCTGCATCCACTCGATCTGCGGATCGGCCCCGGCGAGGTGTTCGGCATCATCGGCCATTCCGGTGCCGGCAAGTCGACCCTGATCCGGCTGATCAACCGGCTGGAAGAACCCAGCGGCGGGCGGCTGCTGATCGGCGACGAGGACGTCACCGCGCTGGACAGCCAGGGCCTGCGCGCACTGCGCCGGCGTGTCGGGATGATCTTCCAGCACTTCAACCTGCTGTCCTCGCGCACCGTCGCCGGCAATGTGGCGTTTCCGCTGGAACTGGCCGGCACCCCGCGCGCCGAGGTCGATGCGCGCGTGGCCGAGCTGCTGGCACGGGTCGGGCTGGAGCAGCATGCCAGCAAGTATCCGGCGCAGCTGTCCGGCGGGCAGAAGCAGCGCGTGGGCATTGCGCGCGCGCTGGCCACCCGGCCACAGATCCTGCTGTGCGACGAGGCCACCAGCGCGCTGGACCCGCAGACCACCGCCTCGGTGCTGCAGCTGCTGGCGCAGATCAACCGCGAGCTGGGCCTGACCATCGTGCTGATCACCCACGAGATGGACGTGATCCGCCGGGTCTGCGACCGCGTCGCGGTGCTGGATGCCGGCAAGCTGGTGGAAACCGGCCCGGTGACCGAGGTGTTCCTGCACCCGCAGCACGCCACCACCCGGCGCTTCGTGTCCGAAGCCGAGCACGTGGACGAGGCCGAGCTGCATCGCGACTTCGCCGCGGTGGGCGGGCGCATCGTGCGGTTGACCTTCCTGGGCAACGGCACCTACGAACCGGTGCTGGGCCGCATCGCCCGCGAGACCGGGGTGGACTACAACATCCTGTCCGGGCGCGTGGACCGCATCAAGGACACCCCGTACGGCCAGCTCATCGTCGCGCTGACCGGCGGCGACCATAACGCGGCACGCGCGGGCTTCGTCGCTGCCGGCGTGCACGTGGAGGATCTGCGCGTATGACTCTGATCGCCACGACAAGCGGGTTTTTCCGCAATCTCGATGCCGCCAAGTGGGGCGACATCGGCCAGGCCACGCTCGATACCTTCCTGATGCTGGCCGGTGCGCTGCCGCTGACGCTGCTGATCGGCCTGCCGCTGGGCGTTGCGCTGTTCCTGTGCGGTGCCCCGCAGCTGCGCCGCCGCCCGGTGCTGTACGGCGTGCTCGCGGCACTGATCAACCTGCTGCGCTCGGTGCCCTTCATCATCCTGATGATCGCGATGATTCCGCTCACGCTGATGCTGATGGGCACCTCGCTGGGCGTGCGCGGCGCGATCCTGCCGCTGGTGGTCGGCGCCGCACCGTTCTACGCGCGGCTGGTGGAAACCGCCTTGCGCGAAGTGGACCGCGGGATCATCGAAGCCAGCCAGGCGATGGGCGCCACCACCCGCCAGCTGGTGCTGCGCGTGCTGCTGCCCGAAGCGCGCCCGGGCCTGATCGCCGGCGCCACCGTGACCACCATCGCGCTGATCGGTTTCACCGCGATGGGCGGTGCGATCGGCTCCGGCGGGCTGGGCGATGTCGCGTACCGCGAGGGCTATCTGCGCTCGCATTCGGATGTCGCGCTGATCACCGTGATCGCCCTGCTGGTGCTGGTGCAGCTGCTGCAGATGCTGGGCGACTGGCTGGTGGCGCGCTATAGCCGGCGCTGACCGCGACCGGGGGCGCGCGTTGCCGGCGCGCGCAGGGCCACGCAAGCAACACGGGCCTGCCGATCGCGGCTACACCTGCGGTCTGCTAGGTTTAGCGCTTGCGGCAGTGCCGCATTCCTCCTCCCACGGACCCCCACATGAGCACATTCGCGTTTCGTTCCCTCCTGGCTGCGGCCACGCTGGCCCTGGCTTCCTGTGGCGGTAGCGGTGGCAGCAGCGGCGGCGACACGCTGACGGTGGCCGCCACTGCGGTGCCGCATGCCGAGATCCTGGAGGTGGTCGAACCGCTGCTGGCCAAGCAGGGCGTCAAGCTGGACGTGCGCGTGTTCAACGACTACGTGCAGCCCAACGACCAGGTCGTGCAGAAGCAGATCGACGTCAGTTACTTCCAGACCGAGCCGTACCTGGATGCCTACAACCGCGACCGCAAGAGCCAGCTGGTGACCGTGGTCGGCGTGCATATCGAGCCGTTCGGCGCGTATTCGCGCCGGTTCAAGGCATTGGCCGAACTGCCCAACGGCGCCGATGTGGTGATTCCCAACGACCCGAGCAACAACAGCCGCGCGCTGATCCTGCTCGACAAGGCGGGCGTGATCAAACTCAAGGACCCGAGCAATGCCCTGTCCAGCCAGCGCGACATCGTCGAGAACCCCAAGCAGCTGAAGTTCCGCGAGCTCGATTCGGCGATGCTGCCGCGCGTGCTCGACCAGGTCGACCTGGCACTGATCAACACCAACTACGCGCTCGACGCCGGCCTCAATCCGACCCGCGACGCGCTGGCGATCGAGAGCAAGGACTCGCCGTACGTGAACTTCCTGGTCTCGCGCCCGGACAACAAGGACGACCCGCGCGTGCAGAAGCTGGCCAAGGCCTTGACCAGCCCGGAAGTGAAGGCGTTTATCGAGCAGAAGTACAAAGGCGCGGTATTGCCGGCGTTCTAAGAGCGGCGATCAAACCGACCGCGCTCACCGCCAGGTGGGTGCGGCCGGCGCCCGGCATCGGCATGCACCCCGCGAACACGCCGGTTGCTGCGCGCCGTCCACGGCCACCTGACGTCCGCGCGTTTCGGGTTGCCAACCACTCTTCGCCGCCACCGAGCATGTGATGCCACTTCTCCTCGCCATACCGCTGGCCGTGATCATCGCCCTGGCGGTGTTCGCGGTGCTGTTGCCGTTGTCGCTGGTGCAGCGCTTTCGTGTCGGCACCGCGCGGCGGCAGGCACGCGGCTGGCTGTTGATGATCAATCTGGTCTCGGCCGGCCTTTCCACCGTGCTGTTCGTGATTTTCGTGTTGATCGCCGCCGCGTTCTGGCCCGGCGCGATCAGCCATGCCGCCTTCGGCTGGGCCTGCGGGCTGGCGCTGGGGCTGCTGGCACTGCGTCTGACCCGCTTCGAGCGCACCCAGCAGGGGCTGTTCTACCGGCCCAATCTGTGGCTGGTGCTGGCCTTGACCGCGCTGGTGGTGGTACGCGTGATCGCCGGCATGGTGCAGGGGTGGCGTAGCACCTGGCAGGGTGCTGCCTGGCCCACGGAAGGCTGGCTCAGTCACGCCAGCCTGTTGGGCGCAGCCGGCGTATTGCTCGGCTATGCGCTCGCCTATGCCACCTTGCTGTGGTGGCGCTGGCGCAGCGCGCGCCTGCGCGGCAGCGTCTACTGGCGCTGAGCGGCCGGCGCCACGATTTCAAAGCATAAAAAAACGGGCCTTGCGGCCCGTTTCTTGTTCGACTGAAACCTCGCTTTCCCGCGTGCTTAGAAGCGCGCGCCGACGCCGAAGCCGACGGTCCACGGATCCAGTTCCAGCTCGCTGCCGGTGCCCTGGCCGCCCACGCGCAGTTCCGGACGCGAACGCATGTAGCGGGCGTCGGCACGTGCGAACCAGGTGGAGTTGATGTTCATGTCCACGCCGACGGTGCCGATGACGCCCTTTGCGGTGTCCAGGCCCACGTGCTGGCCGGTGGCCGACGCCGCGTCGATCTTCTCGTTGCTGAAGTTCGACTCGTAGTAGCCCACGCCCACGAACGGACGGAACACGTTATCGGCCTGGCCGAAGTGGTACTGGCCACTGATGGCGATCGGCTGCTGCTCGACGGTACCGATCTTGCCCACGCCATCGGCGTTGACACGGTGGTTGAACTTGTCGGCGGCGCCCCACAGCTCAACGGCCCAGTTGTCGTTGATGTAGTAGCTGGCGCTCAGCGTCGGTGCCGGGCCGCCATCGACGTCCAGGCCCGGAGCCGGGTCGTTCTTCGGCTTGATCAGAGCAACACCGCCGACCACTGCCCAATGCTTTCCGGAAGCGCTATCGGCGCTGGTGGAAGCCGAGGAGGTGTCGCCGGTGTAGGTGGTGTCTTGTGCAAATGCCGACGGCGCAAACGCAAGTGCGGATACGGCAGCCAGGCTCAGGATGGAAATGGCACGCATTGGGGGTCTCCTCAGTGTTCTTGTTAGGCCCGTGGAGTGGGCCGCGCCAAAGCTATTCCTGAAAATCTGAATCCACGCCCACCCGTGGCTCGCTAAAATTTCGTTTGTTCAGCAAGTTTCCGGAGAAGGCCGTGGCTGCAACAGGCAAGCTGAAAAAGACATTCACGCAGATGCGATCGCCGTGACGAAAACCGACCTGTTGCAGGGCCTTCCAGCGCACATTCCTAACGATTGCCGTGTCCTGGTGCTCGGCTCGATGCCGGGCAACGCCTCGTTGCACGCGGCGATGTATTACGCCCATCCGCGCAACCGTTTCTGGCCGCTGATGCAGGAACTGCTGGGCATCGATGCCGGGTTGGCGTATCCGGCGCGCCTGCAGGCACTTGCCGACTGCAAGGTCGGCCTGTGGGATGTGATCGGCCAATGCGAGCGGCGCGGCAGCCTGGACACCGCCATCGTCGCCAGCAGCATCGTGGTCAATCCGCTGGCGGCGCGGCTGGCATCGCTGCCGCAGCTGCGCGCGGTCGCCTGCAACGGGGCGGCCGCCGCGCAGGCATGGCGCCGCCATGTGCAGCCGCTGTTGCCGGTCGCCCTGCACACGCTGCCGGTATGGGCCTTGCCGTCCACCAGCCCGGCCAATGCGGCATGGTCGCTGCCACGGCTGTGCGCGGCCTGGCAGCCGCTGCGCGACGCGCTGGATTAATGACGTCGGATCGCCGCGCAACCAATCCACGGTCGAAGGCATCAGCGAGCCAATGGCGCCGTGCGAGCCATATGCCTGCGTCGTGGCGGAGTTGGCCGACACCTGTCACCACTGCAGCGCCGGCCGTGTTGGTCAGGGGCCAGCCACTGGCCGGAAGTCATGCCAGCGTCCGGCACGGGCAAGTGCCGCTCCTGGGCAGGCATGCTGCAGCCAACGCATCAACGGAAGCGACCAGATGGCGATCAAGCACGCACTACCGATGGCGGCGGGCCTGCTGCTGGGCCTGCTGGTCGCCGTACCGGCTGCTAGCGCCGACGATCTGCACTGCAATGTCAGCAGCGACTACGACCTCACTCTCAACCCGCGCAGCCTGATCCTGATCCGCGCGTCGGGTACGCCGCAGCGGCTGGTGATGCGCCAGGGCGCCTTGTTCGTCGACGACCGCTGGGTCGCGCTGAGCGCGGACGATCGCGCGCGGTTGATCCAGTCCGAGCGGCAGACCCGCGACGTGGTGCCGCTGGCGCAGGAGGTCGGGCGCGAAGCGGCCGACATCGCCGTCACTGCGCTGGGCGAGGTGGCGGCCGGCTTCAGCCGCAGCCCCGAGGCCACACGCGTGCAGCTGTCGGCCGTGCGCGAAAAGATCGACACCCGCCTGAAGCAGAGTTTCGGCAAGAGCCAGCTCACCTCGATCGATATCGATGACGACATCGGCGCGATGGTGGCCGAGCTGCTGCCGCAGCTGATCGGCGATGTCGTCGCCGGTGCGGTGCAGTCGGCACTGACCGGAAACGATCTGCAGCTGCGGTCGCTGGAAGGGGTGGAAACGCGCATCGAGCGCCTGATCGAGCCGCAGGCGCGTGCGTTGCGGCCACGCGCGCAGCAACTGTGCGCGCGGGTCGAGGCGCTCGACGGCATTGGACAATGCGCTGGCGTATCGTTTGCCCTCGGGCGAGCCACTGCAACTGTTGCGGGTCGATCGACGCGCGTCGAAATGATCCGGCGCATGCGGCGGCGAACGCTGCATCCCGT
Source organism: Xanthomonas arboricola pv. juglandis (assembly GCF_001013475.1). Taxonomy (GTDB): domain Bacteria; phylum Pseudomonadota; class Gammaproteobacteria; order Xanthomonadales; family Xanthomonadaceae; genus Xanthomonas; species Xanthomonas arboricola. The sequence goes on from NZ_JZEF01000004.1 coordinate 302,988, forward strand.
ACGGTGCGCGACTTTTTCCACGGCAATGGTTGGCGCTGCGGCCCGCAGCCGGCCACAATAGGTGTTTCCCCATTCTGTTGCCGGAGTTCCCCGTATGGCCGAAATCAAGGAAGCACTTGTCCCCGATATCGGTGACTACAGCGATGTCCCGGTAATCGAGGTGCTGGTGTCGGTCGGCGATACGGTCAGCAAGGACCAGAGCCTGGTCACGCTGGAATCGGACAAGGCCACGATGGAAGTGCCCTCGTCGGTGGCCGGCGTGGTCAAGGAGATCAAGGTCAAGGTCGGCGATTCGCTGTCGCAGGGCGCGCTGGTCGCGCTGATCGAAGTGGCCGACGCCGGCGCCGAAACCGCCGCCGCACCCGCACCGGCCGCCGCTCCCGCCGCTCCGGCCAAGGCTGCGCCCGCTGCCGCGCCGGCGCCTGCCGCCAAGGCCGAACCGGCTGCGCCTGCCGCGTCCTCGGACGGCGGCCTGGTCGAGGCCCGCGTGCCCGATATCGGCGATTACACCGACATCCCGGTGATCGAGGTGCTGGTCGCCGTCGGCGATACCGTCGCCAAGGACCAGAGCCTGGTCACGCTGGAATCGGACAAGGCCACGATGGAAGTGCCGTCCTCGGCCGCCGGTGTGGTCAAGGAACTCAAGGTCAAGGTCGGCGACACGCTCTCGCAGGGCAATGTGGTGGCGATCATCGCTGCCAGCGATGGCGGCGCCGGTGCGGCGCAGTCCCCGGCCAAGCCCAGCACCGACACTGCCGAAACCGCCGGCAAGGTCGAGCCGGTCGCCGTGTCCGCGGTGCCGGACAAGCTGGCCCAGCGCGAGATCGCGCAGGTGCAGGGCGCCCGGTCCAGCGAGACCGCGCAGCCTGCGCAGGGTGGCCAGCCGGCGGCCGGTCAGCCGTCCAGCCCGCCGGTGACCTTCGACGCCGACAGCGTGCTGCCGTCCAAGGTGGCCTACGCCAGCCCGGTGGTGCGCGTGTTCGCACGCGAGCTCGGCGTGGATCTGAACCAGCTCAAGGGCAGCGAAAAGGGCGGCCGCATCACCCGTGAGGACGTGCAGCGCTTCGTCAAGGCCGCACTCAGCGGTGGCGCGCCCGCCGCAGCCGGTGCTGCGCCGGCCGGTGGCGGCAACGGCCTGAACCTGCTGGCCTGGCCGAAGGTGGACTTCAGCAAGTTCGGCGAGACCGAGACCCAGCCGCTGTCGCGCATCAAGAAGATTTCCGGTGCCAACCTGGCACGCAACTGGGCGATGATTCCGCACGTCACCCAGTTCGAATCGGCCGACATCACCGACCTGGAAGCCCTGCGCGTGGCGTTGAACAAGGAAAACGAGAAGGCCGGCATCAAGCTGACCATGCTCGCCTTCCTGGTCAAGGCCAGCGCTGCGGCGTTGAAGAAGTTCCCCGAGTTCAACGCCTCGCTGGATGCGGCCGGCGAGAACCTCACCCTGAAGAAGTACATCAACATCGGCTTCGCCGCCGACACCCCGAACGGCCTGGTCGTGCCGGTGATCCGCGACGTCGACAAGAAGGGCGTGCTGCAGATCGCGCAGGAAAGCGGCGAGCTGGCCAAGAAGGCGCGCGACGGCAAGCTCGGCCCGGCCGACATGAGCGGCGGCTGCTTCTCGATCAGCTCGCTCGGCGGCATCGGTGGCACGGCGTTCACGCCGATCATCAATGCGCCGGAAGTCGCGATCCTGGGCGTGTCCAAGTCGGCGATGCAGCCGGTGTGGAACGGCAAGGAGTTCGCACCCAAGCTGATGCTGCCGCTGTCGTTGAGCTACGACCACCGCGTCATCGACGGCGCGCTGGCCGCACGCTTCACCACCTACCTCAGCCAGGTGCTGGCCGACATGCGCCGCGTCCTGCTGTGAGAGCAGCGCTGCTGACCTTCTCCCTGCTGGGCGTGCTGCCGTGGACATCCGCGGCGGCACGCGAGTGCGAGAGCACGCTCGGGCGCGGCTGGCCGCCGGCGGTGGGCAACTACGGCACCGCGGTGACCACGCTGCTCGACGCCGGCACCAGGCCGAGCCTGTCGTTGCTGACGCTGCCCTCCCGTGGCGTGGAAAGCGGGGTATCGCTGGTGCCGGGCAAGGACGGTGCCGACTGGACCCTGCGGCATAGCCGCGCCGACGAGCGCGTCTACAGCTGGGTCAGCCAGAGCGATCGTGGCAGTGTGCAGTTCCGCACCGCGCAGACCCCGGAAACGGTCGAGATCCCGATTCCGGCGGCGTTGGCAAGGCGCCTGGTCAGCAACTGGACCGGCGCACTGACGCAACTGGCGCCGAGCGGTCGCAGCGCGCCGGTGAGCGAGGGCGAGGTGCTGTCGTTCCAGGTCGATGGCGTGCGTTACAGCGGCACCCGCCCGAGCTGCGGCGCCGGCGAGTTGCTGCTGCAGCAGGCCGCGTTGCTGATCGAAGCCAGCGAAGGCAAGGAAAAGAAGCGCGACAAGCGCTGGACCCAAATCGAATCGTCGCTGGATGAACTCCAGCAGACGCTTGCCGGCACGGCCGGTTGAGCCACAGGAGAAGCAAATGGCGGTCATTGAAATCAAGGTTCCCGACATCGGCGATTACAGCGATGTCCCCGTCATCGAAGTGCTGGTCGCCGTCGGCGACAGCGTGGTCAAGGATCAGGGCCTGGTGACGCTGGAGTCGGACAAGGCCACGCTGGAAGTGCCGTCCTCGGCCGCCGGCGTGGTCAAGGAGCTCAAGGTCAAGGTGGGCGACAGCCTGTCCGAAGGCGCGCTGGTGCTGCTGCTGGAAGCCGAAGGCGAGGCCGCCGCACCGGCTGCGCCCGCCAAGGCCGACAGCAAGCCCGCACCGGCGGCTGCAGCGCCTGCCGCCGCGCCCGGCAGCAAGCCGCCGGTGACGCCGTCGCATCGCGCCCCGGCCGAACCGGCGCCGTCCAAGCCGGCGCTGGCCAGCGGCAAGCCGGCCGATATCGAATGCAAGATGGTGGTGCTCGGCGCCGGCCCTGGCGGCTACACCGCCGCGTTCCGTGCCGCCGACCTGGGCCTGGATACGGTGCTGATCGAGCGCTACGCCAGCCTGGGCGGGGTCTGCCTCAATGTCGGCTGCATCCCGTCCAAGGCGCTGCTGCATGCCGCCGCGGTGATCGACGAAGTGGCGCACGCCGGCGATTTCGGCGTGGACTTCGGCCAGCCCAGGATCACCCTGGACAAGCTGCGCGAGTACAAGGAAAAGGTGGTCGGCAAGCTCACCGGCGGCCTGGCCAGCATGGCCAAGCAGCGCAAGGTGCGCACCGTCACCGGCGTGGCATCGTTCGTGTCGCCCAACGAGCTGGAGATCGTCGGCGACGACGGCAAGACTCAGTTGCTGCGCTTCGAGCACTGCATCATCGCCGCCGGTTCGCAGGCGGTGAAGCTGCCGAACTTCCCGTGGGACGACAAGCGCGTGATGGACTCCACCGACGCGCTGGAACTGCACGACATTCCCAAGACCCTGCTGGTGGTCGGCGGCGGCATCATCGGCCTGGAAATGGCCACGGTGTATAGCGCGCTCGGCAGCAAGGTCACCGTGGTCGAGTTCATGGACCAGCTGATGCCGGGCGCCGACAAGGACCTGGTCAAGCCGCTGGCCGATCGCCTGAAGAAGCAGGGCGTGGAGGTCCATCTCAAGACCAAGGCCACCGACGTCAAGGCCGACGCCAGCGGCATCACGGTGTCGTTCGAAGCGGCCACCGAGCGTGAGGAGCCGGGTCTGCAGGCCACCGCCTACGACCGCGTGCTGGTGGCGGTCGGCCGTACGCCCAACGGCAAGAAGATCGGTGCCGACAAGGCCGGCGTCACCATCACCGAGCGCGGCTTCATCCCGGTCGATCGGCAGATGCGCACCAACGTGCCGCACATCTTCGCCATCGGCGACATCGTCGGTAACCCGATGCTGGCGCACAAGGCCACCCACGAGGGCAAGCTGGCCGCCGAAGTGGCTGCCGGCGAGAAGAAGGAATGGGTGGCGCGGGTGATTCCGTCGGTTGCCTACACCAACCCGGAAATCGCCTGGGTCGGCGTGACCGAGACCGAGGCCAAGGCCAAGGGCCTGAAGGTCGGCGTGGCCAAGTTCCCGTGGGCCGCCAGTGGCCGCGCGATCGGCATCGGCCGCACCGAAGGCTTTACCAAGCTGATCTTCGACGAAGAAACCCACCGCGTGATCGGTGGCGCCATCGTCGGCGTGCATGCCGGTGATCTGCTGGCCGAGATCGGCCTGGCAATCGAGATGGGCGCCGAAGCCGAAGACATCGGCCACACCATCCACGCGCATCCGACCCTGAGCGAATCGGTCGGCATGGCCGCCGAGGTCTACGACGGCACCATCACCGACCTGTACATCCCGAAGAAGAAGTAAGCGCACGTCAGCACTTGCTAGCGACAACGCCCCGCCCCGCGCGGGGCGTTGTCGTTTCGGTGTGCTGCCGGGCTGGTTTCAGGGTGCGGCCGTTCCCACCGGGGCGCTGCATGCGCCACGGAATGCAGTGCTCGCAGTGTTGATGCTCTGCGCTGTGGTCCCATGGCGCGTTGCAGCTGCGCAGCAGGATGAGGGGCCGGCGCATCGTCGCCGTGCACAATGACCTGCCGTGCGGCGCAGGCGGGCGTGACGGTGTGGATGCTGGTGCGGCATTGCCATGCCGATCCGGCCTTCAAGGCGCAGATGCAACAGGTCGCGCATGGCGATATCGGCGCACTCGCTGGTGCTGTCGGCACCGCACAAAAAAGACAAAAGGCCCGCAAAACGCGGGCCTTTTGGTGCAACGCTGCGCGTCGATCAGAACGCGAACGTCACGCCTGCAACCGGGCCCTTGAACTCCTGCTTCAGGCCGATCAGGCCGTCGCTGCCGCGCTGGTCGACGTCGAGCTTGAACCAGTCGTAGCCGGCGAAGATGCCGAAGTTCTTGGTGAAGCGGTATTCGGCAATCGCGTTGGCGCGGCTCAGGTCGCCGTCGTAATCGCCAAAGTCGCCCCAGCTGGTGTTGAGGTACTGGCCCTGCACGTTGAACAGCCAATGCTCGCTCGGACGTGCGGTGAAGCGGATGCCGACCACCGGCGCAACGCCGTCTTCGCTTTCGTCCAGCACGTCGCCACTGAAGACGCTACCCAGGTCGGCGTATGCGTTGGCTTCGACCTTGGCGTATTCGGCGCCGATCTGCAGGCCCAGGCTGAATTCCGGCGAGTCGATGACCGAGTAGTCATACACCAGGGTGGCAACCTGATACTTCAGCTCGCCCTTGATGAAGCTGCCGGTCGGCACGGTGACGCCACCGCCGCTGATGTCCTGGGTCAGGGTCTCGCGGCGATCCTTGTCGTACTTGAAGTAATCGAAGATCAGGCGCTGGCGGGTGCTGATGCGGAACACGCCATCGACGCGCGGCTCCCATTCCTTGCCGCCGAGCTTGAAGTCTTCGTTGACCGACACGTTGTTGCCCGCCACCAGCGTGTTGCCACGGATGGTGTTGTCGTTGTCGACGTTCATCGCACCCAGACGGAGCTGGAAGCGGTCATCGGTATCTTCGGCGTGCGCCGGCGCGGCGTAGGCGGCAGCCAATACGCACGGAATGGCCAGTGCGAGAAGGTGTTTCATGGGGAGCTCCGAATTCTTGGAATGGTCAGGCGGTTCGGCCTGTGCGGCGCATCTTCGATAAGACCGCGTCGTCCATAAGTGAAGGAGCTGTCGCATTGCTGTGAAGGCCGAGATAGCAATCGGACAAAACGGTCCGCTGCTGTGGGCTGTCAGACTTTAGTCGTACACCGCGCAATCCGGGCGCCAATGGCGAAGCGGTACGGCCGGTGTCGCAGCACGATGGAGCCGATTGGACCGCCGATGGGAAGGTCGCAGGGTGCGACAAAATGCGTAAAAAGCAGGAGCCCCGGTGCTCCGGGGCTCCCATACGCGACCTGCGGCAGGACCTTTCGACGAGGATGTGCAGGCCTCGCCGGTTATGACCGCCGGTTTGTGGCAAAGTTCCCACCCGCCGCGGCAACCCTGTATGGTGCGACGCAGCAACGGATGACCTCTGCCGGTTGTCTCGCAATTTGTCCCATTGCTATACTTTCGCGGCTCGACGAGGCGCATCTGCGCTTCCCACTCATTCACACGTAAGGTAACCGTAGTGCTGAACTCCGTTGACGCGGGTCGGCGGTTGATGCTGCGCGCTGCGGTATATCCGCTTGCCGCTGTAGCTATAACCAGTCTGGGGTTGCTGTTGGTCGGTCCCCGTTACTCTGCCGGTCTGGCATTGACCGGGTTTGCGACGGTGCTGGGCGGTTGGGTGGCAGCACGTACCGCGCTAGGTGGCGGTATTCAGGCAGCCGGCATTGCCATGGTCCGGCTGATTCTGGCGATGGTGTTGAAGTGGGTGTTGGTTTTCGTGGCGCTGGCGCTTGGCTTCGGCCTGTGGCGGCTGCCTCCTCTGGCCTTGCTGGCGGGTATCGCCATCGGGCTGATTTTTCAGGTTCTGGCTCTGGCCAGGCGTTGATTCGAACTTAAAGGGCTCCGGACACATGGCGGGCGAGGCAGCAACACCTACCTCCTATATCCAGCATCACTTGCAGAACCTGATCTATCCGGTTCGCGAGGGTGGCGGCACGTTTTGGACCATCCACGTCGACACCCTGGTCATGGCGGTGTTGATGGGCCTGGTGATGGTCTTCGCGTTCTGGACGGCGACCCGCAATGCCACCGCCGGCGTGCCGGGCAAGTGGCAGGCGTTTGTCGAGATTTGCCTGGAGTTCGTTGACCGCCAGGCCAAGGACACCTATCACGGCAGCAGCAAGCTGGTGACGCCGATCGCGATCACCATCTTCTTCTGGATCCTGTTGATGAACCTCATCAAGATGATCCCGGCCGATTTCATCGCCATCCCGCTGGGCTGGGCCGGCATCCACGCCTGGAAGCCGGTGCCCACCGCCGACGTCAATGCCACCCTGGGCATGTCGATCAGCGTGTTCTTCCTGATGATCGTCTTCTCGCTGCGCTCCAAGGGCGTGGGCGGCATGACCAAGGAATTCCTGACGGCGCCGTTCGGCAAGTGGATGATGCCGTTCAACCTGCTTTTGAACATCGTCGAGTGGCTGAGCAAGCCGATTTCGCTGGCGATGCGACTGTTCGGCAACATGTTCGGCGGCGAGATCGTCTTCCTGCTGATCTGGGTGCTGGGCGGTGCGGGCATCGCCGGCATGGTCGCTGGCGGCGTATTCGGCCTCGGCTGGATGCTGTTCCACCTGTTGGTGATTCCGCTGCAGGCCTTCATTTTCATGATGCTGTCGATCGTGTATCTGAGCCTTGCCGAAGACAGTCACTGAGTTTCGCTGCACCCTTCATACGCTTCATCCCGATTCATCCATCACCCTTAGAAACTTTCGTTCGGAGATCACCATGTACCTCGCCGTCCTGACCAACCTCGCTCAAGTCCAGAGCTCCACCGTCCTCGCCGTCGGCATCATGATCGGCCTGGCCGCGCTGGGTGCCGGCCTCGGTCTGGCCATCATGGCTGGCAAGTTCCTGGAATCGGCTGCGCGCCAGCCGGAACTGATCCCGGTGCTGCAGGTCCGCATGTTCATCACCGCCGGCCTGATCGACGCCGCGTTCATCATCAGCGTCGCCGTCGGCCTGCTGTTCGCCTTCGCCAACCCGCTGGCCCAGGTGTTCATCGAGCGTCTGTCGCAGGCTGCCGGCTGATCCAGCGGTAGCAGGATGTGGAGGCAACCGCGTGCGGTTGCGTCCGCGGATGAAGGTCGGAAAGCGTCGCCATGCGGTGGCGCTTTCACCCCTAAACAGCGATTGAGCGACCCATGGATATCACCCTTACCATCTTTGCCCAGGCGCTGGCCTTCGCCGGTCTGATCTGGATCGTCGCGACCAAGATCTGGCCGCCGCTGCTGCAGGCGATCGAAGAGCGTCAGCAAAAGATCGCTGAAGGTCTGGCTGCGGCCGATCGCAGTCAGAAGGATCTGGCGCAGGCGCAGGAAAAGGTCAACGAAGCACTGAAGGACGCACGCACCAAGGCCAACGAGATCATCGATCAGGCCCATGCGCGCGCCAACCAGATCATCGAAGCGGCCAAGCACGAGGCAATTGCCGAAGCCAACCGTCAGAAGGATCTGGCGCAGACCGAGATCGACGCGTCCGCCACGCGTGCCCGCGAGGAACTGCGCAAGCAGGTGTCCGTGCTGGCCGTCAGCGGTGCCGAAAAGCTGCTCAAGCGCGAAATCGATGCCAACGCCCACAAGGCGCTGCTCGACGAGCTGGCGGCGGAGATTTAATCGATGAGTCAGGCCCTCACACTTGCCCGTCCGTACGGCCGCGCCGCGTTTGCGATCGCGCGTGAGGGCGGCAACTTCGCGCCCTGGTCCGATGCGCTGGCGTTTTCGGCGCAGGTGGCCGGCGACCCGCGCGTGGCCGCGCTGCTGCTCAACCCGGCCCTGGGCCAGGATCAGGCAGTGACGTTGCTGGCGCCGCCGCAGGCGAGCGAAGACTATCTGCGTTTCCTCGGCCTGCTGGCCGACGCGCAGCGGCTGTCGCTGCTGCCGGAAGTGGCAGGACTGTACGAACAACTGCGGGCCGAAGCCGAACACGTCGTCAAGGCGACGGTGACCTCGGCGGCTGCAATGAGCCAGGCGGAACTGGACACGATCGCTGCTGCGCTGAAGAAGCGTTTCGGCCGCGAGGTGGACATCACCACCGCGGTGGATGCTTCGTTGATCGGCGGCGCGGTGATCGATACCGGCGACGTGGTCATCGACGGCTCGCTGAAGGGCAAGCTTGCGCGTCTGCAAAGCTCGCTCGCCCACTGAATTCACATAAACGCATGGCCCTCGCGGCCGGCACCTAGGACTGAACGATGGCAACCACGCTCAACCCCTCCGAAATCAGCGACCTGATCAAGACCCGCATCGAGGCGGTCAAGCTGTCCGCAGAGTCGCGCAACGAAGGCTCCGTGACCAGCGTGTCCGACGGCATCGTGCGCATCTTCGGCCTGGCCGACGTGATGCAGGGCGAAATGATCGAACTGCCGAACAACACCTTCGCGCTCGCACTGAACCTGGAGCGCGATTCGGTCGGCGCCGTGGTGCTGGGCGATTACGAGAACCTGCGCGAAGGCGACGTGGCCAAGACCACCGGCCGCATCCTGGAAGTGCCGGTCGGTCCGGAACTGCTCGGTCGCGTGGTCAACGCGCTGGGCGAGCCGATCGACGGCAAGGGCCCGCTGGGCGCCAGCCAGACCGCACCGGTGGAGCGCGTTGCGCCCGGCGTTATCTGGCGCAAGTCGGTCGACCAGCCGGTGCAGACCGGTTACAAGTCGGTCGATGCGATGATCCCGATCGGCCGCGGCCAGCGCGAGCTGGTCATCGGTGACCGCCAGACCGGCAAGACCGCGCTGGCGATCGATGCGGTGATCAACCAGAAGGGCACCGGCATCAAGTGCGTGTACGTGGCGATCGGCCAGAAGGCCTCGACCGTTGCCAACATCGTGCGCAAGCTCGAAGAGAACGGCGCGCTGGCGCACACCGTGGTGGTGGCTGCGACCGCGTCCGAATCGGCCGCGATGCAGTACATCAGCCCGTATGCCGGCTGCACCATGGGCGAGTACTTCATGGACCGCGGCGAAGACGCGCTGATCGTGTATGACGATCTGTCCAAGCAGGCCGTGGCCTACCGCCAGATCTCGCTGCTGCTCAAGCGCCCGCCGGGCCGCGAAGCCTATCCGGGCGACGTGTTCTATCTGCACTCCCGCCTGCTCGAGCGCGCTGCGCGCGTGTCCGAGGAGTACGTGGAGAAGTTCACCAACGGTGCGGTGACCGGCAAGACCGGTTCGCTGACCGCGCTGCCGATCATCGAAACGCAGGCCGGCGACGTGTCCGCGTTCGTGCCGACCAACGTGATCTCGATCACCGACGGCCAGATCTTCCTGGAAACCGACCTGTTCAACGCCGGCATCCGCCCGGCCGTGAATGCCGGTATCTCGGTGTCGCGCGTCGGTGGTGCGGCCCAGACCAAGATCATCAAGAAGCTGTCCGGCGGCATCCGTATCTCGCTGGCGCAGTACCGTGAGCTGGCCGCGTTCGCGCAGTTCGCCTCGGACCTGGACGAAGCCACCCGCAAGCAGCTCGAGCGCGGTCAGCGCGTCACCGAGCTGATGAAGCAGAAGCAGTACGCGCCGATGTCCATCGCCAACCAGGCGCTGTCGATCTATGCCGTCAACGAGGGCTACCTCGACGAAGTGCCGGTCAACAAGCTGTTGGCGTTCGAAGAAGGCCTGCACGCGCACTTCGCCAACACCCAGGGTGAACTGGTCTCCAAGATCAACAACACCGGCGGCTGGGACAACGACATCGAAGCTGCCTTCAAGAAGGGCATCGAAGAGTTCAAGACCACGGGCAGCTGGTAACAGCGCCGGGAGTCGGGATTGGGCATTCGGGATTCGTAGGAGCGGTGATCTGAGGGCTTGAACGCCCAGGATCACCACTTCGGATCTCCAGATTCAGGTACTCGGGGTTTGTGGGTGAGGTGACGTCGGCGGCTTTGGCCAATCCCGAATCACCCATCTCGAATCCCACCATCGAAGCGAGCGAGTATGGCAGGCGGACGCGAAATCAAAACCAAGATCAAGAGCGTGCAGAACACCCGCAAGGTGACGCGCGCGCTCGAAATGGTCTCGGCCTCCAAGATCCGCAAGGCGCAGGACCGTATGAAGACCTCGCGTCCGTACGCGCAGGCGATGAAGCAGGTGATCGGGCATCTGGCGCAGGCCAGCACCGACTACCAGCATCCGTTCCTGGTCGAGCGCGAGCAGGTCAAGCGGGTCGGTTACATCGTGATCTCTTCCGATCGCGGCCTGGCCGGCGGCCTGAACAACAACTTGTTCCGCAGGATGCTGGGCGAAGTGCGCCCGTGGCAGGACAAGGGCGCCGAGATCGACGTGGTGACCATCGGCCAGAAGGCGTCGGCGTTCTTCCGTCGCATCAAGGTCAACATGGTCGGCAGCGTTACCCATCTGGGTGACAGTCCGCAGATCGAGCAGTTGATCGGTGTGATCAAGGTGATGCTGGATGCCTTCGTCGAGGGCAAGGTGGACCGCGTGTATTTGGTCTACAACCGCTTCGTTAACACGATGACGCAGAAGGCCAGCTTCGATCAGCTGCTGCCGCTGCCGGCCGCCGAGCACAAGGTGGCCCATCACGATTGGGATTACCTGTACGAACCCGATGCCGCGACCGTGCTGGAGCACGTGATGACGCGTTACATCGAGTCGCTGGTGTACCAGGCCGTGCTGGAAAACGTGGCCTCCGAGCATGCTGCGCGCATGGTGGCGATGAAGGCCGCCAGCGACAACGCCAACAAGATGATCGGCACCTTGCAACTGGTCTACAACAAGGCGCGTCAGGCGGCGATCACCCAGGAAATTTCGGAAATCGTCAGCGGCGCGGCCGCCGTATAGCCGGGAATAGGGAATGGAGAATCGGGAATGGTCGACGCAGCAGCACTTGATCTTCCCATTCCCGACTCCCGTTTCCCTATTCCCGACACAAGAATCGAACAGACATTAGTGGAGTTATCCAAATGAGTCAGGGCAAGATCGTTCAGATCATCGGCGCGGTCGTCGACGTCGAATTCCAGCGCAATGAAGTGCCGAAGGTCTATCACGCGTTGAAGGTCGAAGGCACCGAAATCACCCTGGAAGTGCAGCAGCAGCTCGGCGATGGCGTGGTGCGCACGATTGCGCTCGGCTCCACCGACGGCCTGAAGCGCAACCTGCTGGCCACCAACACCGAGCGTGCGATTTCGGTGCCGGTCGGTGCCGGGACGCTGGGCCGCATCATGGACGTGCTGGGTCGTCCGATCGACGAGGCCGGCGACGTGCAGGCATCGGACCATTGGGAAATCCATCGCGCTGCGCCGTCGTATGAAGACCAGTCCTCCAGCACCGAGTTGCTGGAAACCGGCATCAAGGTCATCGACCTGATGTGCCCGTTCGCCAAGGGCGGTAAGGTCGGCCTGTTCGGCGGCGCCGGCGTCGGCAAGACCGTCAACATGATGGAACTGATCAACAACATCGCCAAGGCGCACTCGGGCCTGTCCGTGTTTGCCGGCGTGGGCGAGCGTACCCGTGAGGGCAACGACTTCTACCACGAGATGAAAGACTCCAACGTGCTGGACAAGGTCGCGATGGTGTACGGCCAGATGAACGAGCCGCCGGGCAACCGTCTGCGCGTTGCGCTGACCGGCCTGACCATGGCCGAGTACTTCCGCGACGAGAAGGACGAGAACGGCAAGGGCAAGGACGTGCTGCTGTTCGTGGACAACATCTACCGCTACACGCTGGCCGGTACCGAAGTGTCCGCGCTGCTCGGCCGCATGCCGTCGGCAGTGGGCTACCAGCCGACCCTGGCCGAGGAAATGGGCGTGTTGCAGGAGCGCATCACCTCGACCAAGAGTGGTTCGATCACCTCGATCCAGGCCGTGTACGTGCCTGCGGACGATCTGACCGACCCGTCGCCGGCGACCACCTTCGCCCACCTGGACTCCACCGTTACGCTGAGCCGTAACATCGCTTCGCTGGGTATCTACCCGGCGGTGGATCCGCTGGATTCCACCAGCCGCCAGATGGACCCGCTGGTGATCGGCACCGAGCATTACGACACCGCCCAGCGTGTCCAGCAGACCTTGCAGAAGTACAAGGAACTGAAGGACATCATCGCGATCCTGGGCATGGACGAGCTGAGCGAAGAAGACAAGCAGTCGGTGTCGCGCGCACGCAAGATCGAGCGCTTCTTCAGCCAGCCCTTCCACGTGGCCGAAGTGTTCACCGGCTCGCCGGGCAAGTACGTCTCGCTGAAGGACACCATCCGCGGCTTCAAGGCGATCTGCGACGGCGAGTACGACCACCTGCCGGAGCAGGCGTTCTACATGGTCGGCAGCATCGAAGAAGCCGTCGAGAAAGCCAACAAGATGAGCGCCAAGGCGTAAGAGCCGGGATTTGGCATTCGGGATTCGGGATTTGGTACGGCGGTAATTGGGACGGTGGATGAGGATGGGAACGACGGTGAACGCCGCTGTTGCCAATCCCCAATCCCCAATCCCCAATCCCCGCCTCACAACGCGAGGCACCATGAGCACTATCCGTTGCGACATCGTCAGCGCCGAGAAGGAAATCTTCCACGGTGAGGCGACGCTGGTCGTGGCCACCGGCGAGTTGGGTGAGCTGGGCATCGCGCCCAAGCACGCACCGCTGATCACGCGCCTGAAGCCGGGCAAGGTGGTGGTCACCACCGCCAGCGGCGAACAGCTGGACTTCGCCATTTCTGGCGGCATCCTGGAAGTGCAGCCGCAGGTGGTGACCGTGCTGGTCGATACCGCGGTGCGCGCGCAGGACATCGACGAAGCCGCCGTGCGCAAGGTCAAGGAAGAGGTCGAGCGTCTGCTGGCCAACCGTGGCGACACGGTGGATGTGGCCGATGCGCAGCGTCGGCTCGCCGAGGCGACCGTGCAGCTGCAGGCACTGGAACGCCTGCGTCGCAACCTCAAGCACTAAGCACGCGGGCGTGCGCGCATTTGCTAGCGCACGCAGACGTGATACCCGATGCAGCGCCGCACGCAGGTGTGGAGTGAAAATGCCGACCCTAGGGTCGGCGTTTTCGTTTCTGGAGCTGCGTGTGCGTGGCGCCGCCCCCATGCCTGGGCACAGCAGGCACACTGCCTGCCTCGCGCTATGCCGCCGGTTGCAGGCGGCGGCCTCTCACTCTCGCACGTCGAGGAACACCCGATGACCCGCACGATCGATGGCTTTCGTAGTTACGCGCTGAGCGGCCTGCTGGCCGTGGCGATGCTGGGGTGCGCGCTGCCTGCACGCAGCCAGCCGCCGCTGGATCCGCTGCTGGATCGCATCGTGCAACGCAATGCCATCGGCGATGCGGTGGCGCTGAGCAAGTGGGACAGCGGCAAGCCGGTGCTGGACCAGACCCGCGAGGCGGCGGTGCTGCAGAGCGTGCGCGAGCAGGCGCCTGCGCATGGGCTGGAGGCCGACGATGCGGCGCGCTTCTTCGCGGCGCAGATCGAGGCCAACAAGGCGGTGCAATACGCGTTGCTGAACCACTGGCGCGAACGCGGACGCGCGCCGGACACCGCGCGTCCGGATCTGGCGAGCCTGCGCACGCGTCTGGATCAACTGCAAGGTCAATTGCTCGACGCACTAGCCGAGGTCGCGCCGGCACGTGCAGCGCCGCAATGCGCGACCAGCACCGCGCGTGCGGCGGCCCATTACGCCGCGCAATGGCAGCTGGACGCGCTGCATCGTGCGGCGCTGGTACGCAGCCTGGGCGATTTCTGCCACTGATATGCGCCGGGTCCGACGCTGCCCGGGCTCAGATACGCTCGCTCAGCGATACACCACGTGCCGGCCCAAGAAAAACGAAACGATCGCCAGGCCGCCTTCCACCAGCGGTTTGGCCAGCCAGGCCTGGCGCAGGCCGACCAGATCCACCGTTGCCGACAACAGCCAGGTGCTGATGAGCGTCAGCGCCAGCCACATCAGCGCAAAGCGGCGAAAACGCGGCCAACCCAGACGTGCGCCGCCTTCCTGGGCAAAGGTGTAGCGGCCGTTGAGCCAGAAGCCCAGCACCGCGCCACTGATCCGCCCGAGCAGATTGGCAGGCACGGCGGGCATGCCGGCCGCGGTGGCGGCGATGAAGATGCCGCAATCCACCGCCAGCTGCAGGGCACCAATGATCATGAATTGGCTGCCTTGGCGGAACAGACTCATACGGGCCGGGTCATCGTGAAAGGGCGCTCATGCTAACGGCAGCGGCGCTTGAAAAGTGTCATCGTCGCGCGTGCTGCAGGCAGGACACGACGCACTGCCGGGACAGCGACTAGAATTTGGCTCTCCCATGTTCTGGAACGCTTCGATGACTCTGCCCCTGCACGTCGTGATCCTGGCCGCGGGCGAGGGCAAGCGCATGCGCTCGTCCCTGCCCAAGGTGCTGCAGCCGCTGGCGGGCCAGCCGATGCTGGCACATGTGATCGCCACGGCGCGGCAGCTGCAGCCGGCAGCGATCCATGTGGTGCACGGGCACGGCGGCGAGCAGGTGCAGGCGGCATTTGCCGCGCAGGGCGATCTGCACTGGGCCGAGCAACGGCAGCAACTGGGTACCGGGCATGCGGTGCAGCAGGCGATGGATGCGATTCCGGATGCGGCCACGGTGCTGGTGCTGTACGGCGATGTGCCGCTGATCCAGTCGCAGGACCTGCTGCAGCTGCTGCACGCACCCGGGCGCATGGCGGTGCTGGTGGCCGATGTGCCCAATCCCACCGGCTACGGCCGCATCCTGCGCGATGCCGAGGGCAAGGTCGCCGCGATCGTCGAGCAGAAGGATGCCAACGACGAGCAGCGCCGCATCCGTACCATCAACACCGGCATCCTCACTGCCGAGTCCACGGCGCTGCGCCGCTGGCTGGCCGGCCTGTCCAACGAGAATGCGCAGGGCGAGTTCTACCTCACCGACGTGTTTGCCAGCGCCGCCGCCGATTTCACCCCGGCCGACATGGTGCATGTGGCCGACGTGCAGGATGTGGAAGGCGCCAACGACCCCTGGCAACTGGCGCAGCTGGAACGCGCCTGGCAGCTGCGTGCCGCCCGTGCGCTCTGCCTGCAGGGCGTGCGCATGGCCGACCCGGCGCGCGTGGAGCAGCGCGGCACGGTGACCGTGGGCAGCGACGTGCAGCTGGATATCGACGTGATCCTGGAAGGCGATGTGACGCTGGGCGATGGCGTGGTGATCGGTCCGTTCGTGCGCCTGCGCGATGTGACGCTCGGCGCCGGCACGCAGGTGCGCGCTCATTGCGATCTGGAAGGCGTGGTGACGGAAGGGGCGGTGCAGATCGGTCCATTCGCGCGGCTGCGTCCTGGCACCGTGCTGGCCGATGGCGTGCATATCGGCAACTTCGTCGAGACCAAGAAGGTCACGATGGGCGTGGGCAGCAAGGCCAACCATCTGACCTACCTGGGCGATGCGGTGATCGGCAGCAAGGTCAACATCGGCGCCGGCACCATCACCTGCAACTACGATGGGGTGAACAAGTCGCAGACCAGCATCGGCGATGGCGCCTTTGTCGGTTCCAACAGCGCACTGGTGGCACCGATCGAGATCGGTGCCATGGCCACCATCGGCGCGGGCTCGGTGATCACCCGCGATGCGCCTGCCGGGCAGCTCAGCGTCACGCGTGCGCGTCAAACCGTGGTCGAAGGCTGGGAACGCCCGACCAAGAAGTAGCTTGCCTGCAGGCGTGCGGCCTGGCTGCACGTCGCTGCAGCGCGCACAGCTGCTGTAAAGCGATGCCATGCATAGGCTACGCCCGTCACGATGGTTCAAGAGGTGCACGATGCGAACGCCACGTTGCGTGTTGCTGGTGACATGGCTGCTGCTATTGGCGGCAGTGCTGCCAGCTGCGGCCCATGCGCAGACCTACCGGCTGTATCTGGCGCCGGACGGCAACGATGCGGCGGCAGGCACCAGCGCAACGACCGCGTTGCGGAGTCTGGCGGCCGCCCAGCAGCGGCTGCTGGAGCAGCGGCCCAGCGGCGCGGTGGACGTGGTGATCGCCGCCGGCACGTATCTGCGGCAGTCGGTGCAATGGACGTTCACCAACGGGGCGCCCATTCGCTTTATCGCCGCGTCCGACGCTGCCGCGCCACCGTGGTTCGACGGGCGCGGTGGCGCGACCTGGTTCACGCTGAAGGGCGGCAGCGATGCTGCCACCCGGCTGACCTTCACCGGGTTGAAGGTCAGCAATTACTGGATGGCGATGGACCTGGGCAGCAGCAAGCGCAGCGCGGACGGCAACAGCGGCAACATCATCCGCAACATGACTTTCGAGCGGGTCGGTGGTGTCCATGGCAGCAGCAGTGAGGCCGCCTATTCGTTCGCGGCGATCCGCCTGCAGAACTCGCGCGACAACCGAATCGAACACAATCGCTTCGTGTCGATCGAAAACGACACCCGGACTTCGGGTTTCGTGCACGCGATCTACCTGGCGCGCCACTCGTCCGGCAACCGCATCGAAGGCAATACCTTCACCGACGTCAACGGCGATGCCGTGCGTACCCGCGATGCCTCCGACAACACCTACGTGGCGGCCAACCGTTTCGTCCGGGCTGGCAAGTACGCGGCGTTCTCGGACTGGATCAAGCCCGATGGCGAATGTCCGTCGCAAGGCGGGCAGTTTGTCGACAACACCGTTGGAACCGGCTATTACGGCACGATCGCCGCCACCCGCACCAGCGGTGCCGACGATGCCTGCGGTGCGTTGAAACAAGCGCGGATTGAAGAACGCGGAACGATGCGCGGCAACTAGCCGGCTGCCGCCGCCGGCAGCAGCAAGGTGACGCACAACCCGCCGTGTTCGCGGTTATGCAGCGAGATGCGCCCGCCGTGCGCTTCGGCGATCTCGCGGGTGAGCGCAAGCCCGAGCCCTGTGCCATTGCGCTTGGTCGAGTAGAACGGCATCAGTGCGTTATGCAGCACGGCCTCGTTCATGCCGTTGCCGCGGTCCAGCACTTCGATCCGTAGCCATTGCGGCACGCGCGTGACGCGCACGGCGACATCGCTGTTGGGCGGCTGCGCTTCGCTGCAGGCTTCGTGCGCGTTCTTGAGCAGGTTGAGCAGCGCCTGCTCGATCTGCGCGGCATCGATGCGGCTGGAGACATCGCTCAGTGCGCCCTGCAGCTGAAACGGAATCTGCTGCCGCAAACGCTCCAGGAACGGTGCCCATTCGATGGTCTGCAACTGCGGCTGCGGCAACTTGGCAAAGCGGGCGTAGCCGCGGATGAAGCCTTCCAGATGACGTGCGCGTTCTTCGATGGTCTCGAACACCGTGCCGAGCCGGTCGGTGCGTTCGCGGCGCAGCAACTCGGCGCCGGAATGTGCCAGCGATGCGATCGGTGCGAGCGAATTGTTCAATTCATGGCTGATCACGCGGATGACCTTCTTCCAGGTCTGCACTTCCTGGCGCCGCAGTTCGGTGGTGAGGGTGCGGATCAGCAGCAGCTCGTGACCGCGTCCGTTGAGATGGAAACTGCGGCGTGACAGGTGATAGATCTGCTCGTCGTCTTCGTCATCGCCGTCCTCGCGGACCGCAAACAGGCAATCGCCGCCGCGGGCCAGCGCATCGCGCAGTTCGCCGGGCATGCGCGCCAGCACGTCGTCCAGGTGCTGGCCTTCGAGCTTGCGGCCATCGTGCAGCAGCTTGCGTGCGGCGTTGTTGGAAAAACCGATGCGGCGCACGCCATCGCCACCGGCCACCACCAGCAGCATCGCCACCGGGGTGTTCTGCAGCATGGTGTCGAGCATCAGTTCGCGCTGCACCAGGTTGCGCCGTTGCGCGCGCAGCACCTCGCCCAGTTCCGCGTGCGCCTGCACCAGCTGCGCCAGCTCGTCGTTGCCGCGCCAGTACACGCCGAAGTTGTATTCGCCATCGCGGTAGCTGCTGGTGGTGCCGGCCAGGGCACGGAACAGCGAGCGCATCGGCGCAGTGGCGCGGCTGAGGCTGAACCACATCGCCGACAGCAGCACCACCACCGACACCGCAGCCACTTGCCAGCCACGGTCCATCCAGTACGCCATGAACCAGGGCAGCGCGGCGGCCAGCGCCAGCACCGGCAACAGCCGCAAGAACAGCGAGAACGTGAAGGAACGTTGCCACATGTCGGGAATCATTCCGAAGTGATGCCGTAGCGGTCCATGCGCCGGTACAGCGCCTGCCGGCTCAGCCCCAGCTCGGCAGCGGCCTGGGCGATGACGCCCTGTGCGCGCGCCAGTGCCTGTTCGATACGGGCGCGATCCGGCTCGCCGGTTGCCGGCGGGGCCGGGCGCGATGCGGCTGCGCGCGGCAGGTTCAGATCGCCGGCTTCGATGCGCACACCTTGCGCAAGCAGCGACGCGCGCTGCAGCACATTGCGCAGCTCGCGCACGTTGCCGGGCCAGGCGTGCCGCTGCAGGGCATCCCGGGCCTGCGTGGACAAGGGTTTTTCGCCGGCCAGGAAGTGCTCGGCCAACGGCCCGATATCGCCGGGGCGTTCGGCCAGGGCGGGCAGCGCGATCTCCACCGTGTTGAGGCGGTAGTACAGGTCTTCGCGGAAGCTGCCATCGCGGATCATGGCCTGCAGGTCGGCGTTGGTGGCGCTGATCACCCGCACCTTGGCGTGGCGTTCGCGGTTGGAGCCCAGGCGCTCGTAGCGGCCGGTTTCCAGCACGCGCAGCAACTTCATCTGCCCGGCCAGCGGCAGGTTGCCGATTTCGTCCAGAAACAGCGTGCCGCCATCGGCGGCTTCGAACTTGCCTTCGCGCGCCTTGTTGGCGCCGGTATACGCGCCGGCTTCGGCGCCGAACAGCTCGGCTTCGATCAATTCGCCCGGCAATGCGCCGCAATTGAGCGCAATGAAGGGGCCGTGTTTGGCTGGCGAGTTGGCCTGGATGATCTCGGCGATCTTCTCTTTGCCGCTGCCGTTGGGGCCGGTGATCAGCACCGGCAGATCCGAGCGTGCGACCTGGCAGGCGAGCGCGATCGCGCGTTCGCTGGAGGGGTCGGCGAACACCGCACCGCGCAGGTCGTAACGTTGGGTCAGCTGCTCGCGACCGCGCCGCTCGCGCTCGCGCCGACGTTCCAGCTCGCGGCGGGCTTCGGACAGCTCCAGCAGGTTGTTGACCGTGGTCAGCAGCTTGGTGTCGTCCCAGGGCTTGGCGATGTAGTCGGCCGCACCGGCCTTGACCAGGCCCACCGCGCTGCCCAGGTGGGTCCAGGCAGTGAGCAGGATCACCGGCAGGTCCGGGTGGCGCTGACGGATCTGGGTGAACAAGGCTTCGCCTTCCTCGCCGGAGGTGGTGTCGGCGGTGAAGTTCATGTCCTGGATCACCAGATCGAATCCCTGCTCGTCCAGCAGTGCCAACCCGGCCTGCGGCGAGTGCGCATGCCGCGCCTCGATATCGTGCAGCGAGAACAGCACCTCCAACGCAGTGGCCACAGCGGTGTTGTCGTCGATGATCAGGATCTGCGGCATCGCGGTGCTCGGTGAAAGGCGCGGGAGGGAATGGCTATCAGAACAGGATTCGGCGCGTGGCGGAACTGTGCGAGCAATAGGAAGGGTAGGTGCCTGACTGGCCTTTGCCAGACCGAGCTGATTGCGGCACTGCAGTGATCGCCTGATCGGTGCGATGAGGTTGGCAGCGGACATGCGTCGATGCCGAGCTCAAGTGCAGATCCAGGCGCAACGCTGGATATCAGCACGGGGCAGGCGCCTGCGACACAGGCGCCTTGGTAGACAGGGCGGTGGTGACAAAATCGGCATTGCCCAGGCGGCCGACGGCCAAGTCACTTGTGGCGATGCTGCCATCGCGCAGGATCTAAGCAACATCACTGTGTGCTGTGTGCTGCGCGTCAGTGGGTCGACAGCGACCGCTGACGCGCAGCGTGCGCATCACGCGCTGCGTGTGGCCACCGCCGGCGGCACCATCGCGGCACGCCGTGCGGGCCAGTACACGGCGATCTGGCCCAGCGCCCAGAGCAACAGTGCGCCGATCGGCAGATACAGCACCGGCAGGCGCGGCAATTCGTAGCGGGCCATCAGCCAGACATTGATCGAGTACGCCAGCAACATGCCGAGCACGATACCGACCGAGGCGAGCAGAAAATTCTCGATCTGGAAGTAGCGCAGGATCTGGCCGCGTGTGGCACCCAGTGCACGACGAATGCCAATCTGCTTGGTGCGTTGCTGCACCCAGAAGCTGGCCAGGCCGACGATGCCCAGCGCGGTGACGATCAGCAGCGCGATGCAGACCGCACCAAGCAGCCAGACCATGGCGCGGTCGTTCTGGAAGTATTCCTCGCGGATCTCGCTATAGGTCTGTTGCTTCAGCACCAGCCGGCTGTTGTCCAGCTTCATCAATGCGGCGACCGCAGATTGCAACACCTCTGCGCGACGCGTCTGATCGGTCACACGGATCATGTACTGGCCTGAGGTGTAATCGATGCGGATTGGCAGCAGCATCGAGTAATTGCTCTGGTTGACGCCATTGGAATTGCTGTTGTTGGGGCGTGCCAGTGTCTGCACGATGCCGATTATGTGTAACGCCGTCTCGCCCGCGTAAATTGTCTTGCCCAACGCAGGTTGGGTCGGGAACAGTTTGTCGGCCATGGTCTGCGCGATGATCACCGAAATGCCTTTTTTATCGAGAGACCTGTCGTTATTCGCCTGCTCCATATCAATGATTTCGTTTGCAGTGAAATCCCTGCCTGCCACCAGTTGCAGGCCAAGCGTGCTCACAGCACTTTCGCCCGACATGTATTGCGCAGCATTGAGCGTCTGACGCTCCTGCTCTCGGGTCAGGGAGATGCTGCTGTTCCAGGAATAATTGACGAAGGGAATCTGATTGATTGCTGTCGCCCCGCGTACACCGGGCAGGCTGCGCAGTGCTGCCAGATCCTCACGCGTGCGCGCTTCTGCATTGACCTGGGTGCCGATGCCTCCCAATTGGATGCTGACCAGTTCCGATTCGGCGATGCCGCTGGGCTGCTGCAGCGTTTCAATGCGGTTGCCGATCAGAAACATGGCATTGCAGATGATCGCGCAGGCCAGTGCGATCTCGAGCACGATCAGCGCTGCTGCTGTCTTGTGACGGCGCAACGTGGAAATGATGGGGCGGATGTCCATGGGTGGTACCTTCGATGAGAGGCCGTGCCCGCCGCAGCGCGGCGGGCGTGGTGGTCAGGACGCCTTGAGCTGCAGTGCGGGTGCAACCTGGATGGCGCGCCAGGACGGCAGCAAGCCGGCCAATAGGCTGGCAACCAGCGCCAATGCGAAGGTGAGCAACAGCATCTTCGGATCCAGGTGCGCAAGCTTGGCGTAGTCGACAGGTTGTTGGCGCACCACCCACAAGCCCAACCATGCCAGCCCAAGCCCTGTAATACCGCCCGCAAGTCCGATGGTTCCGGCTTCGACCAGACACTGCGCAAAGATGGCGCCGCGTGAGGCGCCCAGGGCACGACGCACACCGATCTCTCCACTGCGGCGCAGGAACTTGGCTAGCAACAGGCCAACAGTATTGAGCAGGCACACCAGTAGAAAGCCCATCGCCAGCCACAGCTGCAGGCGAACGTCGCCAGGAACCACTTCCTTATAATCCAGCCACTCCATCACGTTACGCAGGCGGGTATTGTTCGGACGTTCGAAACGCCCTGCAGCGCGCTGCTGATCGGAGTAGTTATCCAGATAGGCTTTGTAGTCGCCAGCCTGCGCTGGGCTATCCAGCTCCACCCAATACTGCATCCAGGTGCAGGACGCGTTGAGCGCGGTTTGATCACTGTTGTCGCTCTTGCCGTAGCAATTCATACCACCGTAGTGATCCATCTTCAGATCTATCGCCACTGAAAACGGCAGATACACTTGCTCGTCTGAGCCATAGCTATTGCTGAGATCGTAGAAGCGCGGATTGGCCTTCCAGTCAGCGAGAACGCCAACGATGCGGAAGGTGTTCTTGTCCATGCGCAAATCGCGGCCGATGCTGTTGCCGCCGTCGAACAGCTTGTCGTTGAGTTCCTGGGTGATTACCGCAACGCGCTCGTGCGCCTCGTCGCTACTTGCTGACCAGCCTTGGCCATACAGGAAAGGCGTTTCGAACATCGGGAAGAAATCGGCCGAGGTAAAGCGAACTTCTGATTTGAAGGCGGTCATGCCGCTCTTGTCTGGCTCGATCGCCACTCTTCCGCCGGTCATCAGCGCCTGGCGTTTTGCGTGCTTTTCACGCAGCAGCGCTTCGGCATCGAAGCGAGTGACCTGGTCGCCAGGCTCTTCTCCCGGCTGGTATCCGGCCTTGGGGTATGGATCCACCAGGACGCTAAACAGCCGGTCGCTCTTCTGCGGGATCGGATCGCCGGACAGCACATAGAACACCGTCAGGGTGGTCATGCTGGCGCCGATGCCGAGTGCGATGGCCAGCACCATCAGCGCGGTGAGCACCTTGTTGCGGCGGAAGCTGCGTAAGGCAAGATTGAAGTAGTAGCCGAACATGGGATGTGCCTCTTACTCGGCCAGGGTGGCGGCGCTGTCGCGCGAGCGCATCAGGGCGGGGTTGCGTTCCAGGTCGGTGGCCTGGCCGTCGACGATATGCACGTTGCGCTGCGCGCGTGCAGCCAGTTCCGGGTCGTGGGTGACCATGACGATGGTGGTGCCCTGGCTGTTGATCTCTTCCAGCAGTTCCATCACTCCGCGTGCCATCTGCGAGTCGAGGTTGCCGGTGGGTTCGTCGGCCAGCAACAGGCGCGGGCTGCCGGCCAGCGCACGCGCGATGGCGGCGCGCTGCTGCTGACCACCGGACAGCTCGGTGGGGTAGTGCTTCAAGCGCGAGCCCAGGCCGACCTTGGTCAAGGCTTCTTCGATGCGCTGCTTGCGCTCGGCCGCGGCCATGCCGCGATAGCGCAGCGGCACATCGACGTTGTCGAACAGGTTGAGATCGGGAATCAGGTTGAAGCCCTGGAAAATGAAACCGATCTTGCGGTTGCGCAGGCGCGAACGCGCGTCGTCGGACAGATGGCTGACGTCTTCGCCATCAAGCAGGTACTGCCCGCTGGTGAAGGTCTCCAGCAGCCCGGCCAGGTTGAGGAAGGTGGTCTTTCCCGAGCCGGAGGGGCCGGTGACCGCGACGAATTCGCCTTCGCGCACATGCAGGTCCAGCGAGCGTAGCGCGTGCGTTTCCACCTGTTCGGTGCGGAAGACCTTGGAGACCGATTGCATCTTGAGCATTGCCGATTCCTTTACGAAGAAGGTGTGTGCGAAAGAGGTTGAGAGTGGCTGACAAACCGTGGCGAGCAGCCTGATGGCTGCGCAGCAGGTGTGCTGGCCGCCTTTAGTGAACGGTGACGCGCGGCGCATCCCCGAAGTTGTCTGCGCCGGAGACCACCACGCGGTCGCCGACCTGCAGCCCGGACAGCACCTGCACCTCGCCCAGGCTGCTGACACCCATGCGCACCGGCCGGCGCACCGCGGTGTTGCCATCCATCACGTAGGCGTAGCTGCCGCCGGATTGTTCGACGAACGGGCCGCGCTCGACCTTGAGCACGTTGCGGCGCGTGTCCATCACCACGCGTGCGCTCATGCGCTGGCTCTGGCGCAGGCCTGGCGGCTGCTTGTCGGCAAAGCGGATGCGTGCGGTGACTTCGCCATTGACCACTTCCGGCGACACCGCCGAGATCGCGCCGGGGAACGGCTCGCCGCTGCCGCTGGTGAGCTGCGCCGGCATGCCGATTGCCAGATCGCGCGCAAAGCTCTCCGGCACCTTGATCTCCACTTCGAACTTGGACAGATCCACCACGCCCAGGATCGGCGCGTTTGCCGCGACCTGGGTGTGCTGCACCGCCTGCACCTGGCCGACCTGGCCATCGAACGGCGACAGCAGCGTGAGCGCATCGACCTGGCGCTGCACCTCGGCCACCACCGCGCGCTGGCGGTCGGCGAGCAGGCGCTTGTTGCGCGAATCCAGGTCTGCACCCTGGCTCTTCAGCGACGCATCCCGCTCGGCGTGCTGCAGATCGATGTCGGTCTTCTTCAAGGTGTCCTGCGCCTTGGCCAGCTCCACCTGCGGCACCGCGCCGCCATCGTAGCCGCGCTGGTAGCGCTCCAGGTCGCGCGCGGCGGCCTGCTTGTCGATCTTGGCCTGATCGGTGAGCTTGCTGGCCGTGGCGCGGGCCAGGGTGGCGTCCAGGGCGGCGCGGCTGGACTCGGCTTCCAGCCCTGCCAGCGTGGCCTGCTCCTGGGCCAGCTTGCTGCGCAGCTCCGGGCTGTCGATGCGGGCCAGCTCCTGGCCCTGCTTGACCACGTCGCCGGCCACCACGCTCAGCGTCACCGTGCCGGCCGAGATGGCGTACAGCACGGGGCTGTTGGCGGCGATGACGCGCCCGTCGGCGGCGATGTCGCGCACCAGGTCGCCCTGGCTGACCGTGGCGATCCGCACCCGGCTGGCATCGAACGAGCGGCTGCCGGCGCTCCACGCGGTGACCGCCCAGCCGATGCCGGCCAACACGGCGACCACCGCAATGCCGGGCCATAGCCAACGGCGCCAGGGCGCGCTCTGGGCGGGTGTACGGAGAACCTGGTCCTGGGCGGAAGTATCGCGAATCATGGTCGGCTGGCTCGGTGGCGTCACTGCGATAAAGCAGGACATGTGCCAACCTACAAGTCATTGAATATATTGGATTTTAGATGTTTGCGGCCAGTGTCCGCAGTGTCCGCGGACACTGCTGCGGACACGCTGTCCGGGCATGGTCATGCAGCGGACAAGAGCGGACACGCTAAAATGCCCGGCTTCGTCATCAAGGGTTGTCCTATGTGCGGCATTGTCGGAGCGATCGCCGGGCGCGATGTGGTCCCGGTCCTGATCGAAGGACTGAAGCGCCTTGAGTACCGCGGCTACGATTCCTCCGGCATCGCCGTGCTCGATGGCGCGCAGATACGCCGCGTGCGCCGCACCGGGCGCGTGGCGGAGATGGCGCAGGCGGCGCAGGCCGAGCAGTTCGGCGCCACGCTGGGCATCGGCCACACCCGCTGGGCCACCCATGGCGGGGTCACCGAGGCCAATGCGCACCCGCACATCAGTGACGGCGTGGCACTGGTGCACAACGGCATCATCGAAAACCACGAACAGCAGCGTGAGAAGTTGCGCGCGCTGGGCTACACCTTCGAGTCGCAGACCGATACCGAAGTCATTGCGCACCTGATCCATCACCATCTGGGCAGCGCAGGCGACCTGTTGACCGCGCTGCAGCGCACCGTCAAGGAGCTCACCGGTGCCTACGCGCTGGCGGTGATGAGCCAGGCCGAACCGGAGCGCTTTGTCTGCGCGCGCATGGGCTGCCCGCTGCTGATCGGCGTGGGCGAGGGCGAGAACTTCGTCGCCTCCGATGTCTCGGCCATCGTGCAAGCCACCCGCCAGGTGATCTTCCTGGAAGAGGGCGACACCGCCGACCTGCGCCGCGATGGCGTGCGCATCTTCGATGGCAACGACGCGCCGGTCGAGCGCCCGCTGCACCTGTCGGATGTGTCGCTGGCATCGCTGGAACTGGGCCCATTCCGCCATTTCATGCAGAAGGAAATCCACGAGCAGCCGCGTGCGCTGGCCGACACCATCGAGGCGGCGATCGATGCCAAGGGCTTCCCTGCGTCATTGTTCGGGCCCAATGCCGAAGCGGTGTTGCGCGACATCGAAGGCGTGCAGATCCTGGCCTGCGGCACCAGCTACTACGCGGGTCTGACCGCGCGCTACTGGATCGAAGCCATCGCCGGGCTGCCGTGCAGCGTGGAGATCGCCAGCGAATACCGTTACCGCGCCGCCTATGCCAATCCCAGGCACCTGATCGTCACCATCTCCCAATCCGGCGAAACGCTGGACACGATGGAGGCGCTGAAATACGCCAAATCGCTGGGGCACCTGCACACCTTGTCGATCTGCAACGTGCCCGAAAGCGCGATCCCGCGCGCCAGCGAACTGGTCTGCTACACACGTGCCGGCGCCGAGATCGGCGTGGCCTCGACCAAGGCGTTCACCACCCAGCTGGCGGTGTTGTTCCAGCTGACCATGGTGCTGGGCAAGTTGCAGGGGCGCATCAGCGAGGCCGAGGAAGCGGAGTATCTGGAACAGCTGCGTTTCCTGCCGGGCAGCGTGCAGCACGCGCTGAATCTGGAGCCGCAGATCATGGCCTGGGCCGAGCGTTTTTCGGTCAAGGAAAACGCATTGTTTCTCGGCCGCGGCCTGCATTACCCGATCGCGCTGGAAGGCGCGCTCAAGCTCAAGGAAATATCCTATATCCACGCCGAAGCGTATCCGGCCGGCGAGTTGAAGCATGGCCCGCTGGCCCTGGTGGACGCAGCGATGCCGGTGGTGGTGATCGCGCCGAACGATCGGCTGCTGGAGAAGGTCAAATCCAACATGCAGGAAGTGCGCGCACGTGGCGGCGAGCTGTTCGTGTTCGCCGACCAGGACAGCCACTTCAGCGAGTCCGAAGGCGTGCACGTGATCCGCACCCCGCGCCACGCCGGCGTGCTGTCGCCGGTGATCCACACCATCCCGGTGCAGTTGCTGGCCTACCACACCGCACTGGCACGCGGCACCGATGTAGACAAGCCGCGTAACTTGGCCAAGTCGGTGACGGTGGAGTAGCGGCACAAGCCCGGCATCGTGCTTGGTCGGAGATGACGATCGGTAACTGGAGAGTCATTCGTCCAACTGGCGCTGACGGGTGATGGGCGTGTAGGTACCGATTCGTCCAACATGAAAAATGCAGAAGGGCGGGGTGCGTCATTGCTCCCGTCCTTTCGCGTTTCCACAGCGCGACTCGCGGCGTGTCACCCACAGACTGGATGGCGCATGCTGGTTATGCGAGGGGGCTTGGCCTGACCATTGAGGCGCGACTCGGCATCCAGGGGCGCTAGTCGCGCTCTCGTTCCCCTGCGAGGATCGCTGCCAGAGCGTCCGCGTTCAGCACATTGACCTTGCCGTAGCCAACGTCGATCAAGCCTTGGGCTTTCCAGGCCTTCAAGAGCCGGTTCACGGTAGGACGGGAGACGCCCAGCCTATCGGCAAGAGCACTCTGTGGCATGCGGATGCTGGGTTGGGCAGTGAGAAGCTGGGCCGCCAGCCGGCGTTCGAGCGAACGTGCCTGATTGGCTTCAATCCAGTTCAGGGTCTGCCGATAGCGTGAGCACACCAGGCGGGTGATGGCCAGCAGCGCCGCCGGGTTGGATGCGATCACCCGGTTGAAGGCGACAGTCGAGACGACGGCGATCTTGCTACGTCCGTGGGCCACCGCGCTGAACGTCCGTGCCCGCGCATCCAGTAGTGGAACTTCCCCAAACCACTGGCCTGGTCCAAGCACCAGCGACAGCCTCTCGCTGAGCTGCATCGGCTCCAGCGAGACCCGGACCGCGCCGCTGAGAATGCCGAACATGCAGGCAGGGGTGGAGCCCAGATCAAAGATCCGCTGGCCCGCAACAAACGTTCGAGCCGACGCCTGGGAGAGAAAAATCTCTGCAATCTCTGGACTCAGGGTGCCATCGTCGGGCATGGCCGGGACCGTGGTCGAACTGTTCTGATTTTACAGTCTGGCGGGTTCAACGGGGGCACCATGCAGGCCTAATCCTTGGAGCACCAGCCATGTATGTGGGTCACTTTGCGATCGGACTGGCCTTGAAAGCGCGCTTTCCGAGTACCCCGACGCTTCCTCTCCTGCTGGGCGTCGGCTTCCTCGACATCCTGGACGGCATATTCATCATGCTTGGCTGGGATCTGGTAACGCCCAACCTCGCTGCAGGCCCCTATCTGTTCTTCGACCTGACATTCATCGACTGGGATCATTCGCTGTTGGCGGCGGTCGTGTGGTCGGTTGTCTGGGCCGGTTTCTTCTGGAAAGACAGGCGCGTTGCCGTCCTGGCGTTCATCGCGTCCTTCTCTCACTTCTTCGCCGACTGGCCGATGCACAACAATGACCTGGCGCTTTTGCCGCATTCACAGACACACCTTGGCCTGGGACTGTGGGGACGGCTGGGAACTGCCTCGTGGGTGATCGAAGGAATCTTTGTTGCGGTGCTGGCCGCCTACGCCTGGCAGTCGGCGCGCAAGCGGGGGGTGAATTGGAACTGGCCGCTTGTCGTCTTGACGGTCGCGTTCTTCAATCTCTCCCCGTGGCTGTCTCCGATGAAGCACATCGCCGTGCTGGACGAGCCGACGGCACATATGCTGCACGGTTTGCTCGTAACGCTGGGGTTTCTTGTGCCGGGTGCATTGCTCACGTGGCTCGTGGATCGTGAAGCGCGAAAGACACTGGTGTTGCGTCCCTGATGACGTGCCCGGCAGCGGCAGTGGGCTCGGTTGCGGGTAGCGGTTGACCGGCGCCGTGCAAGGCGCTGCTCAGTGGGCAACCCATTGTGCGATCCCACTGCGGTGGATGATTGGCAGACGACGGGCCCGGCTGCCAACGCGATGGCCCAGGTTATGCATACGCTTCCTGCGAGGGTCCCATCACGCAGGAGGACGTATGCACGAGTCTTTCAAACAGGGCGCGCCGGCGGAATTGTGGCAGGCGTTGGTACGTGAGGCAGGGCAGCGGATTGCACAGCCGCTGGACGAATCGCGCGAGCATTATCTGGTTTTCGTGTTGCTGCGCCTGCAGCGCGATGCGCAACTGTTTTCGCGCACTCAGGCCCTGGCCTGGTTGCACGCGCAGGACCAGATCGGCAGTCTGCGGGCGGATGCATTACGCGACATCGGAGATCAATGCCTGCTGATTGCAGGCCTGTTTCCCGGCATTGCACAGCGCCGGCGGCTCAGCGTCGACTATTTCATCGAGTTGGGCCGCGGCGCATATTTCGAAGTGGCCGACACGCGTTACAGCGATGCAGGTCTGTTCGCGCAGTTGGCCGCCACCTATCGCGAGTTGGTCCGCACGCTTGCGGCGCTGCGCCCGCCGCGCGAGTGGCAGCGCAGTGATGGCGGGCTGCTGCATGCGTAGATAAGCGCCACCTCCGGGGCGGTCCCTACAGCTGTGGGGACCGCCCCGACTGCCAATTGCGCATGATGCGCTCACACTAAGTTCGCAACTGAGCGTTCTAGCCGACTGCGGACCGTTGTCTGATGGACCAAAGCACTGTGTCGTTGATCGCTGTCCGCGCGATCTGACAGTGCCATGTCGCATTGCGTGGGGGACACGCAATGCGACGCTCTCCAGGGGAAGGAATTCATGAAAGCATTAATTGCAGTGGCGATCTCGGCGCTGAGCGGAGCCGCAATGGCCAGCGACGTCCCGCCCGGTTATGCGGGCGTGGGCGGCATGACCTTGCAGGACATCGACCCGGCCATCTATGCCTATCACTACGACCACGGCTTCGTCGGCGAAGACGCGATGGGGTGGGATCCGGCGCTGCAGTTCGCCTGGTCGCGCATCGCTGCGGCCAAGGTCTGCGGCCAGCAGCCTGTCGAGCAGGACGCCATCGTTGCCAGGCTGGTTGCGCAGTACGGTCAGGATGCGGCCGTGCATCAAGTCAACGGCATCGCATTTCATGAAGTGCAGATGCGTGCCTCCAGCACGTTCTGTACCGCCACCCGTGGCGCCGAGGCGGTGGCAGTATTGCCCGCATTTGCCAACGGCGATTTTTCGACGGCAACGACCTATGCCGCGGCTGCAGTTGCCGGCACGCTGTCGGTCGCCGAGACACAGCAACAGCCCTCCGCACAAACGCAGGGCGATGCCGACGCAGTCATTGCACCATCGGCGGATTGGGCGTTGCAGCTGCCGTTGCATGCCAGCATGCGTGTGGGGTCCAACGGCCAGCCCAACGGCGACGAAATGTTGCGCGTGGTGCGGCGCGGGCACACCGGGGCAGTGGTGGGCCTGCAGATCGCCACCAGCCTGTTCACACGCGGCGTCGCAGTGTCGGCCTTCGGCAAGGGGCAGCTGAAAGGCGAAAAGATGGAAGGCGTGGGCAATCCCGGTTATCAACTGCAGCGTGATGCGGTCAATGCGCGTCTGAAGAGCTACTTCACCGGGCATCCGGCAGCACTGCCGGCAGAACCGTTCCCGCTGCAGGTCCTGATGTCCGATTGGCTGCTCGTCTACTAGAGCCTGGCCGATACCAAGTCGCCCTACGAGTTGCGCTACGCGGTGACGATTGGCGGTGAGCGCTCCGGACTGTTGAAGCGCAAGGCGAGTCCGGTCAATCTGGACTGCGCGCCCACACCGCGCACCGCATCGCTTGAGGAGTGGGAGGCAAACGACTACGCGCTGGTCAAGCAGGCCGCACAGGCCTACAGCGAGGAATGCGCCGCAAAATTTGCCGAGCAGTTACCGCAGTGGTTCCCGGATAGAGAGACAGTTGCCACCTCCAACTGAGGCAACACGTCATGCTGCAGGATGGAGCCTGCATCTAAGAGTGGCTACAAAACTACTGCGCCGCCGTCAGGCGGGCGCGGCCGGTGCTCGGAATTCTCATGCACCACTCTCAACATCGCGGGTCTGAGCGCGCCGTCCGCACTCACCTGATGATCGCACGCTACGTTGCGTTAGCCGCTGGAAGTGCGCTGCACGCATCCAGCTGTGTGGGCGTTCTCTGCCTACATACCCTGCTCGAAAGCGAAGCACCGACAGCGCATGTGCCTGAAACAAGAATGCCCGGGAACCCCGGGCATTTTGTTATGGATTACGCCAGCGGCGTATTGGAAATGATCTCAACCCAGTAGCCGTCCGGGTCCTTGATGAAGGCCAGGTGCTTCATGCGGCCGTCTTCCAGGCGTTTCTGGTACGGCACGTTGAGGCTATCGAAACGTGCGCAGGCGGCGTGGATGTCGGGCACCGAGATGCAGATGTGGCCGAAGCCGCGCGGCTCGCTGTTGCCGTCGTGGTAGACCGGGCCGTCCTGGGTTTCGGTGCCGTGGTTGTGGGTGAGTTCGAGCACGCCGGGGATGCCGGCCATCCACAGCCGACGCGCGGCATCGTCGTCGGGGATTGCGGTGTCGTCGGGCAGCAGGGCCAGGAAGTACAGGCTGAACTGCGCATCGGGAAAATCGCGTGCGTCCAGCAAGCGGAAGCCCAGTACGCGCGTGTAGAAATCCAGCGAACGCTGCGCATCCTTGACGCGCAGCATGGTGTGGTTGAACACGAAACCGGCGGTGTCGGCAGGCGCGGCGCTGGCGCCGGGGACGTGTTGCAGGTCGGTCAAAGGCATTGCGGTCTCCTCGATGGAATGCGGGGGCAGGTCAGGCTGCACTGGACGTGGATGTTAGCGGGGCAATGGTTGTCGGTATGTCTGCACCTTGCATGTCGGCGGTCTGGCCGCGCCGCTATCTGATTGATCGCGCGCGGCGGCACGAACTGTGCTGTTCAAAGGCCGTGGCATGGGCCTGCACCCGAATACGAGCGGTCAGGCCCATGCGCACAGACGTTGTCTCAGAACCAGATGCGCAAGCCGGCAACAAACCGGCTGTCGCGTACAGGCTCATCGTCGATCGCGGCGCGGCGTGCGGTGTCACCGAAACTGCGGCTGTGCACCCAGCCGATATAGGGCGCGAAGCGGCGGGTGATTTCGTAGCGCAGCCGCAGGCCCACCTCGACCTGCTCCAGCCCGCTGCCAACGCGGCGCCGGTCATCGTCGGTGAGGGCGATATCGGCTTCCACGCGCGGCTGCAGGATCAGCCGGTTGGTAAGCAGCACCTCGTATTCGCCCTCCAGTCGCAACGCGGCACGGCTGCCGCTGCCGACATAGAGCGTGGCTTCGGTCTCGAACTTGTAGGGCGCCAGGCCCTGCACGCCGAAGGCGGCCCAGCTGCGCTGCTCACCCGCTCCGATGTCCTGACGTGCGCCGACCAGCAGGTCCCACCACGGCGAGATGGCGTGGCCATAGAACGCTTCCACCGATGCGGCCTGCGTGCGCCCGTCCTGCCGCTCGCCTTCGCTGCGCAACCAGAGCCGGTCGATATCGCCGCCGATCCAGGCGCGCGCTTCCCAGTCCTGGCCACTGCGGCGCGTGGTGTCGAAGGCTTCCAGTCGATCGAGCAACACGTAGTGATTGATGCCTGGCGCGTGCATCGCATGGTGCTGCAAGGGGGCGAATGCCGCCGCGATCTCCTCGGCAGTGGGCTCGGGGATCGGCGTACGTGGCAGTGCGCCGGTGCCGGGCGATGCCGGCGTTTGCGTCACCGCTTCGGCATGCGGCGCGTGCTCCATGTCGGAGTGATCCATCGCCCCATGCTGTTGCCCGTGCTGCATCGACGCATGATCCATCGATGCGTGCTCCATTGCATCGTGGTCGCTGTCTGCCTGTGATTGCCGGGCGTGGTCCAGTTGTGGATTCGCAGAGGTCTGGTGTGCGGCATGCTGGACATCGGCGTGCTGCATGCCTGCGTGGTGCATCGATGCCGGCGTTGCCGAAGCTTCGGACTGTAGCGGGCGTTGCGCGGGCATGCTGTCAGCAGCCTTTGTCGATGCTGATGCTGATGCAGTGCTGGAGTGCTGCGCGTGCTGCATCTGCGCATGCTCCATCTGCATCGCCTCTGCGCTCTGCTGCGCCGATGGTGGCGATGCCTCCGTTGCGATGGATGTCTGCGGCTGGGCAGCCGTTGCCTGGTCGGCCATCTGCATTGCATGTGCGCCGTCGGCATGCGCGGACGACTCCATCGCTACATGCTGATGCTCCTGTGCAGTGGCCGATGCGCTCAGCAGCAGTGCGAGCAGCGTCCTGTATTGCGTCCGTAGCGTACTCATGCCTCCACCCGCACTTCGCGCATCATGCCCGCTTCCATGTGGTACAGCAGATGGCAATGGTAGGCCCAGCGGCCCAGCGCATCGGCGCGGACGCGATAGCTGCGGCGTGTGCCGGGCGGCATGTCGATGGTGTGCTTGCGCACCTGGAAATTGCCATCGGCGTCTTCCAGATCGCTCCACATGCCGTGCAGATGGATGGGGTGCTGCATCATGGTGTCGTTGACCAGTACGATGCGCAGCCGCTCGCCGTACTGCAGCCGTAAGGGCTCTGCCGAGGCGAAGCCGATGCCGTCGAACGACCAGGCGAATTTTTCCATATGCCCGGTCAGATGCAGTTCGATCTCGCGCCCGGGTTCGCGCCCATCCGGATCCTCGAACAGGCTGTGCAGGTCGGCGTAGCGCAGCACACGGCGGCCGTTATCGCGCAGGCCAACCCCGGGATCGTCCAGGCGCGGTGAAGTGGCATTGCTGCGCATGTCGATCAGCGGGTTGCCGTCTTCGCTGGCAGGGTGGTGCGGCGTCTTGCGCTGCGCATCGCCGCTTGCATGCCCGTGCGTCTGCGCGGCCTGCATCGGCATTGCCATCGCGTGTGCCGCATGCGGGTCGCTGTGCGTCGTGTCGGCGCCGTGCATGGCGTGACCCGCATGCGCCATGCCATCGCCGTGCCCCATGTCCTGCATGCTGAGGATCGCGCGTGGGTCCAGCGCGGGAATCGGTGCCTGCAGCCCATGCCGCACCGCCAGCGTGCCGCAGGCGAATCCGGTACGGCCTATGTCCTGCGCGAACAAGGTAAACGCGTCCTGGCCGATGGGCTCGACAAGCACGTCGAAGGTCTCGGCCGCCGCAATGCGCAGCTCGTCCACGCTGACCGGATGCACGTACTGGCCGTCGGCGGCCACCACGGTCATGCGCAGGCCGGGGATGCGGATGTCGAAGTAGGTCATCGACGAGCCGTTGATGAAACGCAGCAGTACCTTCTCGCCTGGCTTGAACAGCCCGGTCCAGTTGCCGGCCGGGGCGACGCCGTTGAGCAGGTAGGTGTAGGTGTTGGCGTTGACATCGGACAGGTCGGTCGGTGTCATGCGCATGCGCCCCCACATGCCGCGGTCGGCCAGCGTTGCGCGCAGGCCTTCGTCGCGCGCATCGCGCAGGAAATCGCCCACCGTGCGCTGCGCGTAATTGTCGTGGCTGGGCATCTGCTTGAGCCGCCGGAACAGCGCGGCCGGGTCCAGGTCGGTCCAGTCCGAGAGCAGCAGCACATGCTCGCGATCGTGCCGGTACGGCGGCGGTGTCAGCGGGTCGATGACGATCGCGCCGTACAGGCCGGCCTGTTCCTGAAACATCGAATGGCTGTGATACCAGTAGGTGCCGGACTGGCGCAGCGCGAAGCGGTAGTGGTACTCCTGGCCCGGCGCGATGCCGTCGAAACTCATCCCCGGCACGCCATCCATGTTGGCCGGCAGCAACAGGCCGTGCCAGTGCACCGAGGTGGGTTGGTCGGCCAGCGCGTTGCGCACGCGCACGCTGACCGTGTCGCCTTCGCGCCAGCGCAGCGTGGGGGCCGGCAGGCTCTGGTTGACGGTGATGGCGGGGCGGGGGCGCCCGGTGAGGTTGACCGGCATGCGGCCGATCTGCAGCGTCTGGCTGCTGCCGCGCAGGACCGGCGTGCTCACCGGATTGGACGCACGCGCATCGCTGCGCCACAGGCCGCCGGCGGCGGCAACGCCGCCCAGGGCAAGGCCTTGCACGAAGCGGCGTCGACTCAGGCCGCCACAGGAAGGGGGATCGAAAGAATTCGGATCGAAAGACATGACATCTCCACTGCGCCCCACCACCGAAGGCGGACGCATCA
The DNA here is from genome assembly GCF_001013475.1 of Xanthomonas arboricola pv. juglandis. GTDB lineage: Bacteria > Pseudomonadota > Gammaproteobacteria > Xanthomonadales > Xanthomonadaceae > Xanthomonas > Xanthomonas arboricola. The sequence continues at coordinate 338,144 of NZ_JZEF01000004.1, forward strand.
CATCGCTTAGAAACCCCGCGCAGCAAGCGCACGGGCCCGATGACGGCGCAGCCGTCAGCGCTCAGGCGATGGGAGGTCGAACCGGTTGTTCGGGCACCGGGCTGCCGCGCCCTTCGTCCAGGGTGGCAGGCAGGGTGGCGCGGCCAGGCAGGCCGGCGGGCACCGTAGGTAGGGTCAGCAAGGCGAGGCTGCAGTGCTGCAGGCAGTCGCAGCTGCCCAGCTTGCAGCAGTCGGCCGCGTGCGCGTGCTGGGTTTTATCGGGGGGATGCGTCGCAGCGGGCGGCGGCATGTCGGCATGGCACGGCATCGCGGCCGGCATGGGCGCGTGCGCCATCGACGCGGTCGCAACCGTCCCGGCCGACGCCATCTCCGGCATCGCCATGCCCACCGACGCCCACGCGCCGGTGGCCGTATTGGCAACCAGGCACAGGCACAGCAGCAGGCGGAGCAGGCAACGCAGCACGGGCAGTCAGGGCGGGCAGTCAGGTGCGACGAGCATAGCACCGGCTCCCAGCTGTCCGCCCGATGACCCGCCCGCCGTGGCCGCGCGCCCGGCAGCGGTAGAATTGGCGCTTCCTTCGCCGCACAGTCCTGCCATGTCGCAGCGCCAGTGGGTGGCCGCCGCCATCCAGAAGATCGAGGCCGATTTCAACCGTTCGGCCGACACCCATCTGATTCCGATGGACCTGCCGGGCTTTCCGGGCATCGACCTGTATTTCAAGGACGAGTCCAGCCACCCGACCGGCAGCCTCAAGCACCGGCTGGCGCGCTCGCTGTTCCTGTACGCGCTGACCAACGGCTGGCTGCGTGCCGGGCGGCCGGTGATCGAGGCTTCCAGTGGCTCGACCGCCATCTCCGAGGCCTATTTCGCGCGGCTGCTGGGGGTGCCCTTCATCGCGGTGATGCCGGCTTCGACCTCGCCGGAAAAGATCGCCGCGATTCAATTCCAGGGCGGCCGCTGCCATCTGGTCGAGCGTGCCTGCGATCTGGACAGCGCCTCGCACCAGCTCGCGCGCGAGACCGGCGGCCATTTCATGGACCAGTTCACCTACGCCGAACGCGCCACCGACTGGCGCGCCAACAACAACATCGCCGAATCGATCTTCAAGCAGCTGGCCGAGGAGCCGCATCCGATTCCCGACTGGATCGTCTGCAGCCCCGGCACCGGCGGCACCAGCGCCACGCTCGGCCGCTATGTGCGCTATCGGCGCCATGCCACCCGCATCCTCTGCGCCGACCCGGAAGTGTCGGTGTTCTTCGACGGCTATTGCCGCGCGGTGGACGGGCAGTGCCCCAAGGAGCTGGCCATCACCGGCGGCTCGCGCATCGAAGGCATCGGCCGCCCGCGGGTGGAGTCCAGCTTCATCGCCAGCTGCGTGGACGTGATGATCAAGGTGCCCGACGCCCTGAGCCTGGCCGCCATGCGCCATGTCAGCGCCACGCTCGGCCGCCGCGTCGGTGGCTCCACCGGCACCAACTTCGTCGGCGTGCTGCAGGCCGCCCAGCGCATGCGCCAGGCCGGCCGCAGCGGCTCCATCGTCACTATCCTGTGCGATGCCGGCGAGCGCTATGCGCACAGCTATTACGACCCGGCCTGGTACGTGGCGCGCGACATCGACGTCACCGACAGCGATGCGGCCATTGCCATCGCCGTCAACGGCGGCGACCTGCCTGCGCTGCCTTGTGCGGCGCTGGAATGATCGCCATATCCGATCAGCTGCTGGCAAAACCGCCGCGTCTGGCGGCGTATGCCAGCCCCTCGCCCTGATTCCTGATCCAGTCCACCGCCGGAGCGCCCCATGACCAACCCGCTGCTCGACCTGTCCGGACTGCCGTCCTTCGATGCGATCCGCCCCGAACACGTGGGCCCGGCAATCGACCAACTGCTGGCCGAGGCCGAGGCCGCGGTGAAAGCGGCCGAGCAGGTCAGCCCGGTCAGCTGGGACAGCTTCGTGGTGCCGCTGGACGATGCCACCGAGCGGCTGTGGCGCGCCTGGGGCCAGGTCGGCCATCTGCAGGCGGTGGTCAACACGCCGGAACTGCGCGAGGCCTACAACAGCAATCTGCCCAAGCTCAGCCGCTTCGGCAGTGCGCTGGCGCAGAACCTGGCGCTGTATGCGCAGTACAAGGCGCTGGCCGAAGCGCCGGAAGCGGCGCACTACGACGCCGCGCGGCGCAAGGTGCTGGAGAACGCGCTGCGCGATTTCCGCCTCGGCGGTGCCGAGCTGGATGACGCGTCCAAGGCGCGGTTTGCGCAGGTCCAGGAAGAACTGTCCGCACTGGCCGCCAAGTTTTCGCAGAACGTGCTCGATGCCACCGATGCATGGTCGTACGTGAGCGAGGACGCAACCGAGCTGTCTGGCCTGCCGGCCGAGGTGGTCGCCGCTGCACGCGCGGCCGCGGAAAAGGACGGCGTGCCGGGCTGGAAGCTGACCTTGCAGATGCCGTGCTATCTGCCGGTGCAGACCGATGCGGACAATCGCGAGTTGCGCGCGCGGCTGTATCGCGCCAACGCCGAGCGCGCCTCCGAGTTCGGCGATGCCGCGCTGGACAACAGCGCCAATATCGATCGTATCCTGGCCTTGCGCGCCGAGCTGGCGCAGCTGCTCGGGTTTGCCAGTTACGCGGAGTATTCGGTCGCCACCAAGATGGCGCAAAGCCCGGATGAAGTGATGGGCTTCCTGCGCGATCTGGCGGTGCGCGCCAAGCCGTATGCGCAACGCGACCGTGCCGAGCTCGAAGCCTTTGCCCGCGACGAACTTGGCCTGGACGAATTGCAGGCCTGGGATCTGGCCTACGCCTCCGAGAAACTCAAGCAGGCGCGCTACAGCTTCTCCGAGCAGGAGGTGAAGCAGTACTTCACCGAGCCCAAGGTGCTGGCCGGTCTGTTCGATGTGATCCACAGCCTGTATGGCCTGACCGTCAAGCCCGATCGCGCGCCGGTCTGGCATGCGGATGTGCGCTTCTATCGCCTGGAAGATGCGCAGGGCGAGCTGGTCGGCCAGTTCTATCTGGACCTGTACGCGCGCGAAGGCAAGCGTGGCGGCGCGTGGATGGACGATTGCCGCAACCGCCGCGACACCGCCAACGGCGTGCAGACGCCGCTGGTGTATCTGGTGTGCAACTTCGGCCGTGGCAGTGGCGATATGCCGGCCACGTTCCGGCATGGCGAAGTCACCACGCTGTTCCATGAAATGGGCCACGGCCTGCATCAGTTGCTGACGCGCATCGGCGAGTTGGGCGTGGCCGGTATCAACGGCGTGGAATGGGACGCGGTGGAATTGCCGAGCCAGTTCATGGAGAACTTCTGCTGGGAATGGGAGCGCGTGCAGGTGATGACCGCGCACGTGCAGACCGGCGAGCCGCTGCCGCGCAACCTGTTCGACCGGTTGCTGGCTGCACGCAATTTCCAGAGCGGCATGTTCACCGTGCGCCAGCTGGAGTTCGCGTTGTTCGACATGCAGCTGCACAGCAGCTTCGACCCGACCCAGGACAACGTGCTGCAGCTGATCGAACGGGTGCGCGACGAAGTGGCGGTCAACCGCCCGCCGGCATGGAATCGCTTCCCGCATCAGTTCAGCCATATCTTCGCCGGCGGTTACGCGGCCGGTTACTACAGCTACAAGTGGGCCGAAGTGCTCAGCGCCGATGCCTACGCCGCCTTCGAAGAAGCGCCCGAGCAGGTGGCCGACACCGGCGCGCGCTTCCGCCATGAAGTGCTGTCGCGTGGCGGCAGCCGCAGCGCGGCCGACAACTTCCGCGCCTTCCGGGGGCGCGCGCCGAGCATCGATGCGCTGTTGCGGCACAACGGCATGGCTGGCTGAACCGGGAGTGGGGAATCGGGATTGGGGAGTGGCAAGAGCGATCTCTCCGCACATCGATCCCCAATTCCCAATTCCGCGCGGCGCCCGGCGCCGCGCCGTCACACCCGGCCGAACACCAGCGCCGCGTTGGTGCCGCCGAAGCCGAAGCTGTTGGACATCACCGTGTTCAACGTGGCGTCCTGGGTCTGTCGCAGGATCGGGAAGCCGTCGGCGCGCGGGTCGAGTTCGTCGATATGCGCCGAGCCGGCCATGAAGCCGTCGCGCAGCATCAACAGGCTGTAGATCGCCTCGTGCACGCTGGCCGCGCCCAAGGAATGGCCGGACAGCGCCTTGGTCGAGGACAGCGGCGGGACGTTGTCGCCGAACACTTCGCGCACCGCGCCCAGCTCGGTCACATCGCCCAACGGCGTGGAAGTGCCATGCGTGTTGAGGTAGTCGACCGGCTGCGTCAGGCCCTGCATGGCCATGTGCATGCAGCGCACCGCGCCTTCGCCGCTGGGCGCGACCATGTCGGCGCCATCGGAGGTCACGCCATAACCGAGCAGTTCGGCATGGATGCGCGCGCCGCGCGCGACGGCGTGGTCGTAGTCTTCCAGCACCAGCATGCCGCCGCCGCTGCCGATGACAAAGCCGTCGCGCTGCGCATCGTAGGGGCGCGATGCCACCGCAGGGCGATCGTTGAAGCCGGTGGACAACGCGCCCATCGCATCGAACATCACGCTCATGGTCCAGTGCAGTTCTTCGCCGCCGCCGGCGAACATCACATCCTGCGCGCCGTGCCGGATCAGGTCTGCGGCCGCGCCGATGCAATGCGCCGAGGTCGCACACGCGGCCGACAGCGAATAGCTCAGGCCACGGATCTTGAACGCGGTTACCAACGAAGCGGAGACCGACGAACACATCGTGCGCGGCACCATGTACGGGCCGACCTTGCGCACGCCACGGTTGCGCAGCAGATCGGCGGTTTCCACCTGCCACTGGCTGGACCCGCCACCGGAGCCGGCAATCAGGCCGGTGCGCAGGTCGCTGACCTGCTCGGCATCCAGTCCGGCATCGGCGATCGCATCGCGCATGGCCAGATAGGCATAGGCCGAGGCATCGCCCATGAAGCGCTTGAGCTTGCGGTCGATCAGGTTGTCCAGATCCAGCGCCACCGCACCGCCGACCTGGCTGCGCAGGCCGGCGTCGGCATGATCGGGCAATGCGGTGATGCCCGAGCGGCTCTCGCGCAAGGCGCTGGAGACGGTGTCCAGATCATTGCCCAGGCAGGAAGTGATGCCCATTCCGGTGACGACGACGCGACGCATCAGAAATTCTCCGTTGAAGTGAACATGCCCACGCGCAGATCGTTGGCCGTGTAGATTTCGCGCCCGTCCACCAGCATGCGTGCATCGGACTGGGCCATCACCAGCTTGCGGTTGATCACGCGGCTGATATCGATTTCGTAACTGACCAATTTCGCGCTCGGCAACACCTGGCCGGTGAACTTGACCTCGCCGCAGCCCAGCGCGCGGCCGCGGCCTGCTGCGCCGATCCAGGTGAGGAAGAAGCCGGTCAGCTGCCACATCGCGTCCAGGCCCAGGCAGCCGGGCATCACCGGGTCGTCGATGAAGTGGCAGCCGAAGAACCACAGGTCCGGGCGCACGTCGAGTTCTGCGCGGATCACGCCCTTGCCATGCGCGCCGCCGCTGTCGTTGATCTCGGTGATGCGGTCGAACATCAGCATCGGGTCGTTGGGCAGGCGGGCACTGTCGGCTCCGAACAATTCCCCGCGCGCGCTGGCCAGCAATTGGTCGCGCGAGTACGCACTTTGACGAGTCATGACGAACGTTTCCTGCAAGAAGCGAAAGGCGAGGCCGGCAAGGGTGCATGAGGGCGCGCGGTTCAATCAAACGTTTTATCCGTACGCATGCGTGCTGTTTTCAGCCGGTTGCGCAGTGTGGCAAGCATGTGTTGCAGACAGGATCCAGAGCAGATGACAGCATTCAGCGGGACGCGGTCAGGCATGCCTGCTCGGCGTGGATCGGCACATAAACAGACGCAGCAGAGCGTCCCGCCAGCGCTTGCGTCCGTTCGCGCCCGGGCATGGGTGATGGCGCGCGGCGCAAGACGTGAGACGCGGCTGATTTATCATGGTCCGACGCTTTCGGAGAGATGCCAGCTTGATGCGCAAGATCGTGCACGTGGACATGGATGCGTTCTACGCGTCCGTGGAGCAACGTGACGATCCATCGCTGCGCGGCAAGCCGGTGGTGGTGGCCTGGCGCGGTGCGCGCTCGGTGGTGTGCGCGGCCTCGTACGAGGCGCGCACCTATGGCATCCGTTCGGCCATGCCGGCGCTGCGTGCCGAGCGCCTGTGTCCGGATGCGGTGTTCGTGCCGCCGGATTTTGCGCGCTACAAGGCGGTGTCGCGGCAGGTACGCGAGATCTTCCATCGCCACACCGATCTGGTCGAGCCGCTGTCCCTGGACGAGGCCTATCTGGATGTCACGCAAGCCAAGACCGGCATGCAGCTGGCCACCGAAATCGCGCAACTGATCCGCAGCCAGATCCGCGAAGAAACCCAGCTCACCGCATCGGCCGGCATCGCACCGAACAAGTTCCTGGCCAAGATCGCCTCGGACTGGCGCAAGCCCGACGGGCAGTTCGTCATCGCGCCCAGTCGTGTCGATGCGTTCCTGCTGCCGCTGCCGGTCAACCGCATTCCCGGCGTGGGCAAGGTGATGGATGGCAAGTTGGCGGCGTTGGGGATCGTCACCGTCAGCGATCTGCGGCTGCGCCCCCTGGAAGAATTGCAGGCGCATTTCGGCAGCTTCGGGCAGAGCCTGTACCGCCGCGCACGTGGCATCGACGAGCGCCCGGTCGAGCCGGATCAGGAGGTGCAATCGGTGTCCTCGGAAGATACCTTCAGCGAGGACATCGCGCTGGAGGCACTGGATCCGCACATCCTGCGCCTGGCCGAAAAGACCTGGCTGGCCACGCGCCGCACCGAGCGTATCGGGCGCACCGTGGTTCTCAAGTTGAAGACCTCCAACTTCCGCATCCTGACCCGCTCGTACACGCCAGATCAGCCGCCGGCCTCGCTGGAGGCATTGGCGGAGATCGCGCTGGCGCTGACCCGGCGCGTGGAGTTGCCCGACGACACGCGCTATCGCCTGGTCGGGGTGGGATTGAGCGGTTTCAGTGACGCGGAAGAGGGCGCAGTGCAGGGCGAGTTGTTCGGCGACATGCCGCCGGCGCAGTGAGTGCGATGCATCATGCCTGCGTTGCGGCGGCGGTGGCGTGTTGCGTGCAGCGATGACTGCAGCCGCCTGCGTATCAGCACCTGCATCGACGCTCGCATCGGAAAGCCGCATCGCGCCACGGCGACATGTCCTGAATCCGGCAGCTCGTAAACTGCAGTCCGCTCCCCAACGAGGCCGTGTGCATGTTTCCGTATCCGCTGGTGATCTTCGACCTGGATGGCACGCTGGTGGACAGCGCACCCAATATCGCCGAAGCGCTCAACGCCACCTTGCAAGAACTTGGGCTGCAGCAGTTCAGCGAGGCGACGATCCGCAGCTGGATCGGTGAAGGCGTGCACGTACTGCTTGCCACCGCCTTGCGCGAAGCCGGCGGCACCCACGATGCCGATACCGAGATGCCGGTGATGATGCGTCACTACCAAGCCTGCCTGCTGCACAACCCGCAGCTGTATCCCGGTGTTGCCGAGGCATTGGCAGGCCTGCGCGAGGCCGGCGCCACGCTGGCGCTGTGCACCAACAAGCCCGCGCGCTTCATCGCGCCGCTGCTGGAGCATCTGGGCATCGCCGCACATTTCAGCAGCGTGCTCGGTGGCGATTCGCTGCCGCAGCGCAAGCCCGATGCGGCGCCGCTGCTGCACCTGGCCAGGCAGTTCCGGCACACCCCGCAGCGGTGTCTGATGGTCGGCGATTCGGCCACCGATGCGGCCGCTGCAAACGCCGCCGCAATGCCGCTGGCGATGGTGCGTTACGGTTATCTGCGCGGCTTCGATGTGCAGAGCGCCGGCGCGGTGGCCATTGTCGATGACATGCGGCAATTGCTTGTGTTGGAGTGAGGCGCGCGGTGGTACCGGAGGTGCAGGCGTCGTCCACAAGGCTGTGCAGCAACCAGCATCGCCGTCCGCTGGCGGCATTTGCCGCCTTGAATGAAGGTCTTTCGCGCGCCGGCCGCATTGTCGGCCAGCTGCCGCGCACCGCCTCCGGTCCGTGCGCGTCATCGGTGAGGCATGCGCCACCCGAAGCTGCAGCGCCCACCCGCGGCCATGCCGGCGCAGTTCTTCGATTTGAGAATGAATCGCATCTGTGTAGAATGCGCGGACAAGCTTGACTGCGTCAGCACCGCGCACGTACGTGCTACGCCTGCTGCATGCATCACCCCACCGTGTCACCTCAAGCCTTCGCCAGAGGTCCGTCTCCTGTCGAGAGGTTTGAGAATGTCCGCATCACGCCCGTCATGGATGTCTGCGCCTGCACGTCGTCCAGTGTTGTCCCGCCGTCAGCTGGTGCTGGCCATTGCGGTCGGTTGCGGCAGCTGCATTTGCAGCGCATCTGCCGAAGACGCTGCAACCGAGCCGCAGTCGCTGGACACCGTGCACGTCACCGCCGCGCAGATCGCACGCCAGGCCCTGGGTTCATCGGTGATCACCGCCGAAGACATCGAACGGCGTCCTCCGGTCAACGATCTGTCGCAGTTGCTGCGTACCATGCCGGGCGTCAATCTCACCGGCAACAGCGCCTCCGGCCAGTACGGTAACAATCGCCAGATCGATCTGCGCGGCATGGGCCCGGAAAACACGCTGATTCTGGTCGATGGCAAGCCGGTGGGATCGCGTGATGCGGTGCGCATGGGCCGTAGCGGCGAGCGCAATACGCGCGGCGACACCAACTGGGTGCCCGCCGAGGCGGTGGAGCGCATCGAGGTGCTGCGTGGCCCGGCCGCGGCACGTTACGGCTCCGGTGCCTCCGGCGGCGTGGTCAACATCATCACCAAGAAGCCGACCGGTGATCTGACCGGCTCGATGAGCGTGTTCGGTCTGGTGCCGCAGCACGGCGCCGAAGGCGGCGGCCAGCGTGCGGGCTTCCAGCTCAGCGGGCCGTTGACCGATACGTTCTCGTTCCGTCTCTACGGCAATCTCAACAAGACCGATCCGGATTCGCTGGATCTCAATCGCCGCTTTGCCAGCAGTGCCGCGGCGGTGCCACCGGCCGGGCGCGAGGGCGTGCGCAACAAGGACATCAACGGCCTGCTGCGCTGGGATCCGACGCAAGGCCAGGTGATCGAACTCGATGCCGGCTTCAGCCGTCAGGGCAACCTGTATGCCGGCGATCGCGCCGTCAGCGCCGATGGCCTGGCCGGTGCGGATCTGGGCGCATTGTTCGGCAGCGAAACCAACACCATGATCCGCCGCACCGCCTCGCTGACCCATCGCGGTACCTGGGCGCTCGGCACCTCGCGCCTCACAGCCGCCTATGAAGGCACCGACAATACCCGTCTCAACGAAGGCCTGGCCGGCGGGCCGGAAGGCTCCATTGCCGCCAGCCTGCTCGATTCCACTGCCACGCTCGACAATCTCAATATCGACGGCGAGTTCAACATGCCGCTGCAGGCCTGGGCCGAGCAGGTGCTGACGGTGGGCTTCGAGCGTCGCCAGAGCCGCCTCAGCGATGCGTATTCGGTGTCGCAGACGGTAAGCGCCGGCGGTGGCTTTCCCGGTCTTGCCGACGGTACGCGCAGTCCGCGCAGCGAGGCCACGCTCAGCGCGGTGTATCTGGAAGACAACATCTACGCCAGCGAGCGGCTGACGCTGACGCCAGGTGTGCGACTGGATCACCACAGCCAGTTCGGCAACAACTTCAGTCCCAGTCTCAACGTGCAGTACAAACTCAGCGAAGACTGGTTGCTCAAGGGCGGTATCGCGCGCGCCTTCAAGGCGCCCAACCTGTACCAGTCCAACGCCAATTATCTGTATTACACGCGCGGCAATGGCTGCCCGGTGCTGTTTCCCAGTCTCGGCTCGGGCTGCTACATCCAGGGCAACGACGATCTCGATCCGGAGACCAGCATCAACAAGGAGATCGGCATCGAGTGGGCACCGCAAACCGGTCACCACGCCTCGCTGACGTACTTCCATAACGCCTACGACAACAAGATCGTCGCCGGCATGACGCCGGTCGGTATCACCGCCGACCGGCGTGGGCAGGTATTCCAGTGGACCAATGCATCGCAAGCGATCGTGCAGGGTGTGGAAGGCAATCTCACGTTGCCGCTGCTGGGCGAGCAGGGCCGCGAGCTGAAGTGGAACACCAATGTCACCTACATGATCGAGAACAAGAACACCGCGACCGATCAGCCGCTGTCGGTGATCCCGGAATATACGGTCAACACCACGCTGGATTGGCAACCGACCCAGGCCCTGTCGCTGCTGTTCACCGGTACCTTCTACGGCAAGCAGGAATCGGCCACGCAATCGAGCACCAGCGGCGGCGCCATCGCCCCCGACTCGCGCGACCCCTATGACCTGTGGGGCGTCAGTGCGCGTTATCGCATCACCCGCAAGGTCAGCGTGGGCGTCGGTGTGGACAATCTGTTCGACACCCGTCTGTTCCGCGAAGGCACCAACAACACCGGCGGCGCGGCGGGTGCAGCCACCTACAACGAACCCGGTCGTGCGTACTGGGCGAGCTTGAGCTTCGGTTTCTGACCGCGATGCGGCGCCGCGTGCAAACGCGTGCGGAGGATGAGGAGGGTATGCAGTGACGCGATACTATGCTTGGTGGCGTGCGTGTGCCGGTGTGCTGATGTGGATCGTCGGTACTGTGCCCGCGATCGCACAGCCGGATCTGAGCCGCACGATCGGCAGCACCGTCGCCGATCGTCCCAGTACCTCGTATGTCTTCAGCGCGTTGCGCCTGGACTCGGCCGATGGCCAACGCCATTACCGCGTGCGGATTGCCAGGCCCAAGGCCGGGCCGCCGGCTGCGGGGTATCCGGTGGTGTATCTGCTGGATGGCAATGCGGCATTGATGGACCTGGATGAGCGCCTGCTGGACAGCCTGTCCACGCACGGCGATGCGCCGGTGCTGGTGTTCATCGCCGACGACAGTGCGCTGCGCATCGATGCGGTGGGACGCAGCCTGGATTTCACGCCTGCGCGCTTCGGCGACGGTCGGGTAGAAACCGATCCGCTCGATCCGCAGCGCATAACCGGCGGTGCGGCGGCGTTCGCGCAGCTGATCGCAACAGCCATTCGCCCACAGGTGGAAGCGCGCGTGGCGGTGGATCGTCAGCGGCAGACGCTCTGGGGCCATTCGTATGGCGGGCTGTTCGTGCTGCAGGTGTTATTGACGCAGCCGCAGCTGTTCCAGCACTACGTCGCAGTCGATCCGTCGCTGTGGTGGGGCGATGGATTTCTCGTCCAGCAGGCGCGGCGTGTGGTCGACCATGCCCAGGAGGTTTCGGCAGACACGCCGCAATCCGAGCGTCGCCTGACGCTGATGGCGGGCGAGGGCGGACCAACGGCGAACAATGCAAAACCGCATCGTCCGGGGCGGCCGCGTGCAGATCCACATGCCGCACAACACCTCGTTGCACTGCTGTCGTCGTTACCCGGCCTTACCGCCGAATACCGACTGCTGCCAGGCCTCAGCCATGGCCAGACGTTGGGCGCATCGCTCGCGCCGACGTTGCGAGATGCAGCGACGCGTTGATGACGCTCCATCAAACCAGCGATCGAAGACAAACCGCTCTGGACATCAACCATCGCGCCGTTACTGATCGCAGCGCTATCGCCGCGCGCATGCAGCGACGGCAACTCGGCGCAGGCGCTCAATCGTCGCGCGTCTCGCTCAGGTCCGCCGCGTCGTCGGCAGCCTCGATCATGTCGCCATGCGTGTCGTCGTTGTCGGCGCGTGCGTAGTGCACGGTTTCCACCGGCCCGACGACCGCGCGGCCGCGCACCGGCAACAGCGCACTGACCGCTTCGTATTCGGCCAGCAAGGCATGCCGGCGCGCTTCCGGTACGTCCTGCCAATGGCAGTCGGTCAACGCGCCTTCCAGCGAATACAGCAGGTTGAGGCTGGGCTTGAAGCCGGCACGGCGCACTTTGACGAATGCGCCCACCGCGCCCACCGCCTGCAGGTCCTGCTGCGTGCGCAAGCCGACCTGGCGCAGCCACGCCGCACTTTTCGGGCCGATGTTGCGCAGCCGTTCGGTGGTCACGTCAACGCGCCGACGAAAACCTGCGCAATGGCTTCCAGGCCGCGTTGATCGTCGGCGTCGAAGCGATCCAGCTCCGGGCTGTCCAGATCCAGCACGCCGATCAGCGCATCGCCCTTGACCAGCGGGATTACCAGCTCCGAGCGCGACGCCGAATCGCAGGCGATATGCCCGGGGAAGGCGTCCACGTCGGCAATGCGCTGACTATGCCGGGTGCTGGCGGCCGCGCCGCACACACCCTTGTCCAGCGGAATGCGCACGCAGGCCGGCAGGCCCTGGAACGGCCCTACCACCAGCTCGCGGCCGTCGTAGAAATAGAAGCCAGCCCAGTTGAGCGACGGTAGCGAATTGAAGATCAGCGCAGCCAGGTTGGCGGCATTGGCGATCCGATCCGGCTCCCCGTGCACCAATGCCTGGGCCTGGGCGGTGAGCTGGGCGTATTGTTCCGGCTTGCTGCCGGTCAGCGAAGAGGTGGCGAACATGGCCGGAGTTTAGCAGCGGCCATCCGCAGCGGCATGGCGACTCAGCCGCGCGTCCGGATCCGCACGCTATGCTGCGCGCCCTTACGGCAACCGCGGCGCGGCCGCAGGAACACACGCATGCAGCTCCCGGCGTTGTATGTCACCGGCACCGACACCGGCATCGGCAAGACCATGGCCAGTACCGCGCTGCTGCACGCACTACGCGCGCAAGGCCACACGGCGGTGGGCATGAAGCCGGTGGCCAGCGGCTGCGAACGCACCCCGCAGGGCTGGCGCAACGAGGACGCGCTGGCGCTGCAGACCGCCAGTGCCCCGCAACCCGATTACGCCACCCTCAATCCCTATGCCTTGCCGGCACCGCTGGCGCCGGAACTGGCCGCCGCCGAGGTCGGGGTGACCCTGTCGCTGGAGCCGATCGCCTCGGCCTTCGCGCAGTTGCGCGCGCAGGCCGAGGTGGTGGTGGTGGAAGGGGTCGGCGGCTGGGCCGCGCCATTGAGCGCCGACCTGGACCAGGCCGATCTGGTCCGCGCACTCGCGCTGCCCGTCGTGCTGGTGGTCGGCATCCGGCTGGGCTGCATCAATCACGCTCGCCTGACCGCCGCGGCGATCGCCGCCGACGGGCTGGACTGCATCGGCTGGATTGCCAATGAGGTGGACCCGCAGATGGAGCGCATCGAGGAGAACATCGGCATGCTGCGCCAGCGCTTGGCGATGCCGTGCTGGGGCCGCATCGCCTGGCGGCCGGGCGCCGATGCCGCAGCGCAGTCGCTGGGCCTGCACGTGCCGGTCTGAATGACATGGGACATCTGGCGACCGCGTAACTGCTGCGCGATGCGCTCGGCTACCAGGATCCCCAGACGCTGTTCGAAGCTTGCGCGCAGTGCGGCACTCGCACTGCGTCCCGGCGTTTTCCAGGGCATGCCTGCGCAACGCCGCCATACCGCCGGTCGAATTGGCAGCACGCGCAATGCGCAGACAATAAAAAAGCCCGACAGAGGGAGGGATCTGTCGGGCCGGATTGCATGGGGGGAGGGACCCATGCAAAGACGCTGAATTTTTTGTTGGCGGTTACGTGCGCCGGGTCTTGCCTTTGGCGGCCTGCTCGTTGTTGGCCTCGAACTGCTGCTTGGCCAGTTGGCCGAGCGCATCGGATGCCTTCAATCCCAGTCCGACCATTTCGTGATTCACCGAGGCCAGACGTTCCAGGTTGTCGCGGGCCAGTTGCAACCCCTTCGGCCAGAGCGTCTGGTAGGCGCCCAGGTCGCGGGCCTGGGCAAATTCACCGAAGAAGCTGGTGGTCGCACTGACGTTGCGTTCGAGCGTCTTCAGCTGCAGGCCAAACGCGTTTTCAGCGTGTTCCATCGCCAACTGGTTGGCGCGTGCCGCTGCGGAAGCGAAGCTGTTGAAGCCGTTTTCGAACTGCGCCGACATTGCGAACCCCTTGGGGAAGGCTGTGACCGTTGTTGCGTTGCAGCATACGCGGATATTGCTGCGATGCAACACGTTTGCTGAAAGTTTCCAAAACCGTCTGCAAAGCCTTTTGAAATCAATCCATTATCCATGCCGCAGAAATGGCAAGGCCGCCCTGGCGGCGGCCTTGCGTCACATGACTGCGCTGCGCGATCAGCCGCGATAGCGGCAGCCGGAGGTGCAGGTTTCGTGCACCACGATCTCGCTTAGCTGCGGCAGCGCCGGCTTGAGCTGGTTCCAGATCCAGATCGCCAGCCGCTCGCTGGTCGGGTTTTCCAGTCCCTCGATATCGTTGAGGTAATGGTGGTCCAGGCGGTCGTAGATCGGTTGGAAGGCGGCCTTGATGTCGCCGAAATCCATGATCCAGCCGGTCTGCGCGCCGGGTTCGCCGCTGACATGCAGCTCGACCCGGAACGAATGGCCGTGCAGGCGGGCGCACTTGTGGCCGGGCGGCACATTGGGAAGCCGATGCGCGGCTTCGAGCGTAAAGACTTTGAAGATATCCATACGCGACATTGTAAGTGCGCCGATGCCTGCCGGGCTGACCTGTCGCGGCGGCCCAGCGCATCTGGGTCCTCGCGTGGCACCACGGCATGCGAGGGCCGCGTCGCGCTGGAGCGCCGCCTGGCCGCACGCGGTCCGATGCGCGTCCTACCGCGTCCGGCCAGCGACGTGTGTCACCGCGCGTCATATCTCTATGCAGATCTGTAATTTTTGTTAATCGATTGCGCATGGCCCACTGCAAAACCCCCATTCATGGATGCCGTGCGTGAAGCGCCCGATGCCTTATCTGCTGTCTGCTGCCGTTCTGTCGGCGCTGATTCCCCTTGCCCATGCCGACGACGCGACACCCGACACGGGCAAGACCCTGGCCACCGTCAGCGTCACCGGCTCCAATATCAAGCGCACCGACAGCGAAGGCCCGAACCCGGTGCAGGTGATCGACCGCCAGCAGCTGGAGCAGTCCGGCAAGGTCACCGTGGCCGACGCGCTACGCTCGATCTCGGCCAACACCGGCAACGCCACCAACGAAACCACCAACAACGGCTGGGCGTCCGGCTCGGCGGGCATCGGCCTGCGCGGGCTGTCGCAGAAGAACACCCTGGTGCTGCTCAACGGACGCCGCCTGGCCAACTACGGCTTTCCCGCCAATGGCCTGGGCGACACCTTCGTCAACCTCAATGCACTGCCGCTGGTGGCGGTGGAACGCATCGAAGTGCTCAAGGACGGCGCCTCTGCCGTGTACGGCTCCGACGCGGTGGCCGGGGTGGTCAACATCATCACCCGCCAGGATTTCCAGGGCGCCGAGCTGGGCTTGAGCGGCGGCACCTCCGATCAGGGCGGCATGGATACCCAGCGCGCCAAGTTCATCGGCGGCATCGGCGACCTGGACCGCGACGGCTACAACATCCTTTTCAGTTTCGACGCCTACAACCGCGACCGGCTGGATCAGGACCAGCGCGCGCTGACCCGCTCGGGCATCTACACCGACCTGCCCGGCGGGCGCTGGAACGGCTGGTCGGCCAAGGGCGCGCGCTACCTGGTCGGTGGCCGCTCGGTGCCGATGCTGGATGCGCAAGGCAACTGCCCCACCGGCACTGTACTCACCGCCAGCGCGCCGATCGACGGCCTGGCCGGCGACACCTGCGGCTTCAACCAGGCCCCGTTCACTACGCTGATTCCCTCGACCAAGCGCTATCAGGCCTACACCAACGCCACCTTCCGGCTCAGCGACAATGTCGAAGCGTTCGGCGAGGCGCTCTACAGCGAGGTCAAGGGCGTGTCGATCTTCGGCTCCAGCCCTTACTTCACTCTGGAAGGCGGCCGCTTCGCCTTGAACGCCAGCAGCGGGCTGGCCGAGCCGGTGTCCAACCTGCTGCCGGCCTCCAGCCCATACAACCCGTACGGCGCCGCGGTGCCGATCGAATACACCTTCTTCGACCTGGGCCAGACGGTCAAAACCAATCGCTCGCAGTCCTACCGCTTTCTCGGCGGTGTGCGCGGCAAGACCGAACGCTGGGATTGGGAGGCGGCTGCGTTCGCCGCACGCAGCACCGAGCACGAAACCGTGTCCGGTGGCTTCGCCAACCGCTTCACGCTGGCGCAGGCGCTGGCTGACGGCAGCTACAACCTGCTCAACCCGTCCGCCACGCCGCAGTCGGTGATCGACGGCATCAACCTCAGCACGCTGCGCCCGGCGCAATCGACGCTGCGCGGCGTCGACGCCAAGGTGTCCGGCAACCTGTTCGAGCTGCCGGCCGGCAGCGTCGGGTTCGCTGCCGGCGCCGAGTGGCGGCAGGAGGAACTGGTCTCGCGCAATCCCTGGCAGATCGACCAGGGCCTGCAGATCCGCCCCGCGATTGCCGCGGTGGATGGCGAGCGCAGGGTGTCGGCGCTGTATGCCGAGGTCAACCTGCCGCTGCTGCGATCGCTGGAACTGCAACTGGCCGGGCGCGGCGATCACTACAGCGATTTCGGCGAGGCGTTTTCGCCCAAGGCCAGCCTGCGCTGGCAGCCGCTGGACGCCGTGCTGGTGCGCGCGGCCGCCTCGCGCGGCTTTCGCGCACCGTCGTTGTCGGAGAATGCGGCCAGCACCAATATCTCCTACGGCTCGGTGGTCGACCCGTTCGATCCGGACGTGCCGGGCTCGCGCCAGAACCCGACCTTCTTCACCGTCGGCAATACCGCGCTCGAACCCGAGCGCACGCGCAGCTACAACCTGGGCGTGGTGCTGTCGCCGTGGGCCGACACCAGCCTGAGCGTGGACTGGTACAAGATCGAACTGGAGAACCTGGTCGGCACCGGCAACAACGCCACCATCGTGCAGAACAACGACCCGGCCGACGTGATCCGCAACGAGCGCGGCACGCTGGTGGCGGTGTACAACCGCTACCAGAACCTCAGCGAGCTGACGACCTCGGGGATCGATGTCGAACTGCGTCAGCGCTGGCGCACCGAGGCGGCCGGCAACTTCGGCCTCAATACCGCCTATACCCATGTGCGCGATTACCGCCGCCCCACCGTGGTCGGTGGCCCGTTGCAGGATTACGCCGGCAGCAATCTCGGCCCGTCGCTGCCACGCAACAAGGCCACCACCACGCTGGACTGGAACCTAGGCACCGTCAACGCCGCACTGACCTGGTACTACACCGGCGGCTACGACCAGAAGGCCAGCACCGCGGCCACTGCCGTGCAGTCGCGCGTGGGCGATTACAACCAGTTCGACCTGTATCTGGGTTACACCGGCATCGACAAGCTGACCCTGTACGCCAAGATCGAGAACCTGGCCGACAAGCAGCCGCCGGTCGATGCCTCGTTCCCGGGCATTCGTGCGCCTTACGACTTCACCCAGTACGACCTGCGCGGGCGTTATTTCACCGTGGGCCTGGACTATCGATTCTGATCGGAATACGCACGGCCCATGCACGCCCGTGCGATGGTGGCTGTGTGCTCGCCAGCGTCGTGCATCAACCCAATCGCGGTTTACCCCGGACACTTTATTCAAGGAACTACGATGACCTCTTCGCAGCACGCCTGGCTACTCGCCCTGGCATTCGTCGCGCCTGCCCTGGTTGCACAACCTGCGGCACAACCCGCTGCGCTGCCCGGTTACGACGCCGATGCCGCACAGGCGCAACGCGCGCTGGAAGCGCGTTTCGATAGCGGCCTGAAGGACGCCGATTATCGCGGCTGGTTGAAGCAATGGTCGTCGGCGCCCAATCACGTTGGCGCGCCGCATAACCTGGAGAACGCGCGCGATCTGCAAACGCGCTTGCGCGGCTACGGTTGGGATGCGCGCATCGAAACCTTCGAGGTGCTGTGGCCCTCGCCCAGGAGCTCGCAGCTGGAATTGCTCGGCCCCAAGCCGTATGTCGCGCGTCTGAAGGAGCCGCCGCTGCCGGGCGACAGCACCTCCACCCAGACCGAGAACGTGCTGCCGCCGTATGTGATCTACGGCGGCAACGGCGATGTCACCGGCGATCTGGTCTACGTCAATTACGGCATCGCCGAAGACTACGAAGCGCTGGCGCGCAACGGCGTGGATGTGCGCGGCAAGATCGTCATCGCCCGCTACGGCAAGGGCTGGCGCGGGCTCAAGCCGCGCTTGGCGCAGGAGCATGGCGCCATCGGCGCGATCATCTATTCCGACCCGCGCGACGACGGCTATTTCCAGGATCGGGCGTATCCGGATGGCCCGGCGCGCAACCAGTGGAGCGTGCAACGCGGCTCGGTTGCCAATTTCGCGATCTATCCCGGCGATCCGCTGACTCCGGGCGTCGGCGCCAGCAAGGGCGCCAAACGCCTGAAGATCGACCAGGCCGGCAGCGTGTTGAAGATTCCGACCCTGCCGATCAGTTGGGGCGACGCGCAGCCCTTGCTGGCCGCGCTGGGCGGGCCGGTGGCACCGGAGGACTGGCGCGGCGCGCTGCCGATCACCTACCGCATCGGCGGCGACGACACCGCGCGCGTGCATCTCAAGGTGGATGCGGAGTGGGGTAGCAAGACCATCTACAACGTCATCGCCACCCTGCGCGGCAGCGAGTATCCGGACCAGTGGGTGGTGCGCGGCAATCACCGCGACGGCTGGGTGTTTGGTGCGGCCGATCCGCTCTCGGGTACCACCGCCTTGCTGGCCGAAGCCAAGGCGATCGGCGAGCTGGCCAGGCAGGGGCAGCGCCCCAAGCGCACGCTCGTCTACGCCAGTTGGGACGGCGAGGAGGCCGGCCTGCTCGGCTCCACCGAATGGGCCGAACAGCACGCCGGCGAGCTGCGCCGCAAGGCGGTGCTGTACGTCAACACCGACGGCAACGGGCGAGGCTTTCTCACTGCCGGCGGCAGCCATGCGCTGCAACGCCTGGTCAACGGCGTGGCGGCAGATCTGCGCGACCCCGACAGCGGCGTGAGCGTGCTCGAACGGCAACGCGCCCGTGCCCGCATCGACGCGCTGGCACCCACCGCCAAGCCGGCGCAGAAGGACATCGCCAAGCAGCTCGCGGCCGGCGGCGACGTGCCGCTGAAGGCACTCGGCTCGGGCAGCGACTACAGCCCATTCCTGCAGCATCTGGGGCTGACCACGCTGGATCTGGGCTATGGCGGGCAGGGCGGCGGCAGCGGTGTCTATCACTCGCTGTACGACTCCTACGATTATTTCGCGCGCTACATCGACCCGGACTTCAGCTATCTGCCGCTGTTGTCGCAGACGGTCGGCCGCACGGTGCTGCGCGTCGCCAACGCGCCGGTGTTGCCGCAACGCTTCGGCGACTTCGCCGACGCGGTGGCCGGCTACGCGCAGGAGCTCAAGCAGCAGGCCGACAGCGACCGCACTGCCGCCCGCACCCAGGCCGCGTTGTTGCAGGCCGGTGCCTATGCCGCGGTCGATAACCCGAACCGGCCGCAACGCGCCCCCGAGCCGAAAGCTGCGGTGCCGCAGATCGACTTTGCCGCACTGGATCAGGCCATTACCCGCCTGCAAACCAGCGCCAGACGTTATGACGATGCACTGGCATCGCGCGGCGGCGGGTTGGATGCACGTGTGCGCGGCACGCTCAATGCTTCGCTGCAGCGCATCGACCAGACCCTGCTGGCCGAAGGCGGTCTGCCGGGACGGCCGTGGTACCGGAACCTGATCTACGCGCCCGGCCTGGCCACCGGATACGAGGTCAAGACCTTGCCCGGCATCCGCGAAGCGCTGGAGGACCGGCGCTGGGAGGATCTGAGCGCCTACATCGTGCAGACCGCCGCGGTGCTGGATCGGTATCGCGAGGCGATCGATCGCAATACGGCGTTGATCGAAGGCTAGGGATGTGACGGGCTGCGTTGGGAGGCTACGCGCAGTCCTGTTCGCACCGCATCGCCCGCATCGTCTGCGCCACGCCCACAAAAAAGCCGCCCCGAAGGGCGGCTTTTTCTTTCAGTTCAACGCAGACCTGGGCGCCGGTCGCACCGGCGCACAGGAGTCAGCGCGTACCGCTCGGACGCTGACCGCCACGGCCACCATCGCGACGGCCTGCGCCGGCACCGGCGGCAACACCGGCCTGACGCGGACCGCTGCTGCGCTGGCCACCCGGCTTCTTCGGGCCGGCATGCGCATGCGCCTGACGCGGTGCATCGCCATGCGGACGACGGGCGTGGCTCTTGCGCGGGGCGCGATCGCCACCCGGCTGCTCGGCACGGCCCGGCGCGCTATTGCCCCAACGGATCGGGGTCTGCGGCTCGTAGCCCGGCACGTCGCGGATTTCCACGTCGCGGCCCAGCATGCGCACGATCTGGCGCAGCAGCTTGGCTTCGTCCTGCGCCACCAGCGAGATCGCCTCGCCGGTGGAGCCGTTACGGCCGGTGCGGCCGATGCGGTGCACGTAATCCTCGGCCACCATCGGCAGGTCGTAGTTGATGACCTTGGGCAGCTGGTCGATGTCGATGCCGCGCGCGGCGATATCGGTGGCCACCAGCACGGTCACGCGGCCGGCCTTGAAGTCGCTCAGCGCGCGCATGCGCTGGCCCTGGCTCTTGTTGCCATGGATCGCCGCAGTCTTGATGCCGGACTTCTCCAGGAACAGCGCCAGCTTGTCGCTGCCGTGCTTGGTGCGGGCGAACACCAGGGTCTGCTCGCGGCTGTCCTGTGCCAGCAGGTGCAGCAGCAGGTCGCGCTTGCGCGCGCCATCGACCGGGTGCACGCGGTGGGTGATGCTCTCGGCCACGGTGTTGCTCGGGGTGACCTGGATCTGCATCGGGTTGCGCATGAACTCCAGCGCCAGCTGCTTGATGTTCTCTTCGAACGTCGCCGAGAACAGCAGGGTCTGACGGTCCTGGCGCGGCAGTTTGGTCAGGATGCGCTTGATCGACGGCAGGAAGCCCATGTCGAGCATGCGATCGGCTTCGTCCAGGATCAGCACTTCGATGCCGGACAGGTCCACGCTGCGGCGCTCGATATGGTCGATCAGCCGGCCCGGGCAGGCGATCAGCAGGTCCACGCCGCGACGCAGGGTGTCGAGCTGGTTGCCCATGCCCACGCCGCCGTAGATCACCGCGCTCGGGATGCGCAGGTACTTGCTGTAACCGCGCAGGCTGTCGTGCACCTGGGTGGCCAGCTCGCGGGTGGGGGTCAGGATCAGCGCGCGCGGCTTGCGCGGGCCGTTGACCGGCTGCGGCGAGGTGCCCAGGTGCTGCAGCAACGGCAGGCCGAACGCGGCGGTCTTGCCGGTGCCGGTCTGTGCGCCGGCCAGCAGGTCATGCCCTGCCAACACCAGCGGGATGGCCTGCTGCTGGATCGCAGTGGGGGTTTCGTAACCCTGCTCGGCCAACGCGCGCAGCAGGAAGGGCGCCAGGCCCAGGGATTCAAAAGACATCAGGAAGCTCCAAGTAAAGCGTCGCCGCCAGGCCAGGCCCGGAGCGCAAACGCATTGCAGATGCAAAAAAGTGAGGCTCGGAGCGTTCCCGTGAACCGCGCTGCGAGATGGTGGAACAACCCAATCAAGAAGCGATGGGTTTGTCGGCACCACGAAAGGCGTCGGGTGGGGCGGGCGAGCGGATCGATCGATCCTGGCCTCGCCGGCTGTCCCTAAGGGAAACGGACGGCCGCATGCAGACCGGGCCAGTGTACGCGCGTTTGGCGCGCTGCACAAAAGGCGAGTTCATCGGTTGGGCTACGGGTCAGTTGTTTCAGTTGCAACCACTGTTGCGGCAGGCCGTACAATCGACCGATCAGCCACAGCACAGGACGGTCATGAAGCTAGGTTCCCTGAAGGAAGGCGGCCGCGATGGCAGCCTGATCGTGGTCGCGCGCGACCTGCGCACCGCGGTCCGCGCCACCGGTATCGCGCCCACGCTGCAGCGCGCGCTGGAAGACTGGAGCAATGTCGCGCCGCGCCTGAATGCCTTGTCGGCCTCGCTCAACGAGGGCAGCGCCGATGGCGTGTTCGATCTGGATCTGCAGGCGCTGGCCGCACCGTTGCCGCGCGCCTACGAGTTCGTCGACGGCAGCGCCTACCTGCCGCACGTCGAGCGCGTGCGCCGTGCGCGCAATGCCGAGGTGCCGGAAAGCTTCTACACCGACCCGCTGATGTACCAGGCCACCAGCGCCGGGTTCTACGGCCCGCGCGATGCGATCAAGGTGATCAGCGAAGACCACGGCATCGATCTGGAAGCCGAGCTGGTGGTGATCACCGACGATGTGCCGATGGGCGCCTCGCCCGAGCAGGCCGCCGCGCATATCCAGCTGGTCGGCCTGGTCAACGACGTGTCGCTGCGCAACCTGATCCCGGCCGAGCTCGCCAAGGGCTTCGGCTTCGTGCAATCCAAACCGCGCTCGGCGCTGTCGCCGGTGTTCGTCACCGTGGATGAACTGGACGAGGCCTGGCGCGACAACAAGGTGCACCTGCCGCTGGTCACCCACGTCAATGGCGCCTGGTTCGGCGCGCCGGAAGCCGGCAACGACATGCAGTTCGACTTCGCCCAGCTGATCGCCCACGCCGCCAGGACGCGGCCGCTCTCGGCCGGCACCATCGTCGGCTCCGGCACCATCGCCAACCAGGACACCACGCTGGGCGCCTCGTGCTTTGCCGAGCAGCGCGTGGTGGAAACCCTGCGCGACGGCACCCCGAGCACGCCGTTCCTGTCCTTCGGCGACGTGGTGCGGATCGAGATGTTCGCTGCCGATGGCGCCAGCATCTTCGGTGCGATCGAACAGCGGGTCGAACGTCAGCCGCTGCCATGACATCGGCAAGGGCGCCTGCACAACACTGCATGCGAGGCCGGGCATGAGCGCGCCACTGGAATTGTTCTCGTACTGGCGCTCCAGCGCCGCGTATCGCGTGCGCATCGGCCTGCACCTGAAGGCGCTGGCCTACCTCGCGCATCCGGTGCATCTGGTGCGCGACGGCGGCGAGCAGCATGCACCCGCCTACGCGCAGCTCAACCCGCAGGAACTGGTGCCCACGTTGCGGCACGGCGCGGTGGTGATTCCGCAGTCGCTGGCGATCCTGGAGTATCTGGAAGACGCGTTCCCGGACAGCACGCGGCTGCTGCCCGCAGCGCCGGCCGCGCGCGCCCGCGTGCGCGCCCTGGCGCAGGTGATCGCCTGCGACGTGTATCCGCTCAACAACCTGCGCGTCACCCAGTTTTTCGAGCGCGAATGGCAGCTGGATGCCGCGCAGCGCCAGCAGTGGACACGGCACTGGATGGAGCGCGGTTTTGCGGCGCTGGAAGCGCAGTTGGCCGGTGATCCGCATACCGGCACGTTCTGCCACGGCGACACGCCGGGCCTGGCCGATTGCCTGCTGATCCCGCAGCTCTACAATGCGCGCCGTTTCGACGTCGATCTGGTGGCGTATCCGATCCTGCAGCGTATCGAACAGGCCTGCCTGGCATTGCCGGCATTCGCTGCGGCGCGGCCGGAAATGCAGGCCGACGCGGTGCCGGCCTGATCGGCGACAGGCGTTTGCCTGGTGCGGGGGCGCATCCGCGTTGAATCGCAGCCCGGGCAGCGCAGGTACCGGTAGCGAGCGGTTGTCGGCTGGCTGGGCGGCACGCAGGCGGGCGAGCCGTCTCCGTGCGCCGAGCATCGGCCGCGCTCGGCGGCACTCATGGGTTGATCAAAGCTAGCCGCTGCGCTGTCCCAACCGTGCGCACCGCTCGTGCGCCGGCAACGGCCCTGCGCGATCCGCTGCTCCGGGCAAATGCGCGGCAACCGCGCGCACTTGCCGACGATCAGATAAAGCCGTGGCTGATCTTCGGCGCTGCTGCCGTTTCGTAATCTGCGTACGGGTCGTGCTCGCCGGAACCGCCCTCGGACAGGCGGAACTTCAGCGCCAGGCCATCGCGCGAGTCGGCCGCGCGCAGCGCTTCCTCCTGCTCGATTTCGCCGGACTTGACCATGCGGAACAGGCACTGGTCGAAGGTCTGCATGCCTTCTTCCAGCGATTCCTCCATCGCCTGCTTGACCTCGTGCACCTGGCCACGGCGCAGCAGGTCGCGGATCATCGGCGTGTTGAGCAGCACTTCGGTCGCCGGCCGGCGGCGTCCGTCCACACCCTTGACCAGGCGCAACGACACCACGGCGCGCAGGTTCAGCGCCAGGTTCATCAGCACGTTCTTGTGCGCGCTTTCGGGGAAGAAATTGAGGATGCGCTCGATGGTCTGGTCGGCATTGTTGGAGTGCAGCGTCGCCAGGCACAGGTGGCCGGTCTCGGCGAAGGCGATCGCCGCCTCCATCGTCTCGGCATCCAGGATCTCGCCGATCAGGATCACGTCCGGCGCCTCGCGCATCGCGTTTTTCAGCGCGCTTTGGAAGGCGTGCGTGTCCAGGCCCACCTCGCGCTGGTTCACGATCGACATCTTGTGCTTGTGCAGATATTCGATCGGGTCCTCGATGGTGAGGATGTGTCCGGTGGTGGTGCTGTTGCGGTGGTCGATCATCGAGGCCAGCGAGGTCGACTTGCCAGAGCCGGTCGAGCCGACCACAAGCACCAGCCCGCGCGGGGTCATGATGACGTCCTTGAGCACCTGCGGCAGGTTGAGCTCTTCGATGCTGGGGATCCGGCTGCGGATGGCGCGGATCACCATGCCCACCTCGCCGCGCTGCTTGAACACGTTCACGCGGAAGCGCCCGGCGTCGGACAGGGCAATGGCCATGTTGAGCTCCAGCTCGCGCTCGAACTGCGGTACCTGGCCTTCGTCCATCAATGAATAAGCGATTTTCTTGACCATTCCCGGCGGCAACCCCGTATTGCCGAGCGGGTAGAGCTTGCCTTCGATCTTGATGTACACCGGTGCGCCGGTGGTCAAGAACATGTCCGAGGCATTCTTTTCGGTCATCAGCTTCAGGAAGTAGCCGATATCCATGCGCAATGGTTCCCCAACAAACAGCAGCGTCTCGTTGCAAGTCCGCCGCAGGCTTCCGACAATGGCCGTGCTCGAGACTTCTCGCTACGGCTCCCCTAATGACGGCTAGCTTCGCATACTTGCGGCGATCCCTGTATGGCATCGCCTGTTTCATGGTTCTTTCCTCTCCGGCTGCCGCCCAGGTGGCACCGGAGCTCACCGCCGCCGAACAGGCCGTGCAACGCGCCACCCAGGCCGATGCCGACCAGTACGCCCCTGATCTGGTCAATCTGGCCCGCCAGGAACTGATGCAGGCCCAGCAGGCTCAACTGGACAAGCGCCAGCGTAAGCAGGTGCCACAGATCGCCTTGCGCGCAGCGGCTGACGCCGATCTGGCCAAGGCGCGCAGCGAAGAGGCGGTGGTCACCGCCCAGCTGGAACAGCGGCGCAAGGAAGTGGCGCAACTGCAGAACAGCCTCAACACCGGGGAGGCCGGCCGATGAAACTGCGCCCGCTTCTTTATCTCGGTGTGCTGAGCCTGGGCACCCTGCCGTCGCTGGCAATGGCGGCCAAGGACGACCCGCAGGCCGACGCGCTCAACCGGCGCCTGGCCGCGCTGCAGAACGACCCGCAGACCAATGAACTGGCCCGCTTCGAGCGGCTGCAGGCGCAGCAGAGCGTGGCGGCGCTGGCCGAGGCCAAGCGGCGCGACCGCGACGAGCTGGTGTTTCTGGCCGACCGCCGGGTCGAAATCGCCGAACTCACCGCCCGCACCGCACTGGCGCGGCGCGAGCTGGATCGGCTGGAAGGCACTCGCAACGACCTGCTGATCGAAGCCAGCCGCCGTGACGCCTCGCGCGCGCGCCAGGAAGCCGAGCGTCTGCGCGTGCAGGCGCAGATCCAGGCCGAGGAGGCCGAGCGCATGCGGCAGGCGGCCGAACAGGAGACCCTGGCCCGCCAGGACGCCGAGCTGGCGCTGACCAGCGTGGCCGGCAAGCAGACCGCCAAGCTCAATGCGGCCCAGCAAAAAGCGGTGCAGCTGGCGCATGAAGAAGCCGAGTTGGTGGCCGGAGCCAAGTTGCCGTCCGCCAAGTTCGACAGCCGCGGCGAAGTGTTTTCGCTGGGCAGTGGCGCCTTCGGTGGCAAGGCCGCGCTGTCCGGCGATGCCGCGGGGCAGGCCAAGGCGCTGGCCGAGTATCTGAACATCGGCAAGAAAGGCCGGGTCAGCATCGTCGGCTACGACAGCGATGCGGCCACCGCCAAGAAGCGGGCCGAAGCGTTACGCGATGCCCTGGTGGCTGCAGGCGTTGCCAGCGCACGGCTGCAGGTCAATGGCACCAAGGCCGCCGCCAGCAAGACGCGCGCTGCCGAGGTGGTTGTCTCGCCGTAGTGCAAGTGGTTGGAAGTTAAGGTCTTTTAACCCGGGCATGACGCCCGGTTGAACCGCGGTCACTGATTGAGGCAGGGAACGGCAAAAGCAGCCGTTCTGGCCTTGAACCCCCTCCGCGACCGGCGTAGGGTCGTACTCCCGGGCAGCACTCCGCTGCCTGGAAGTACGGAGGGCCGGGCCAGTGACGCAAGGGCACGTATCAACGCAGTTCGGTGGACAGCTTTTTGGTTCCGCCAGTGCGCTTGCCATTGTGATCCGCGAGTCTTCCATCCCCAAGCAGCGCCCCGTGCCGCCCGCGGCCGGGGCGTTCTTGTTTTAAGTGTTTCAAGTGAAGGAGGTAACGCCATGTTCGAAGGGCAACCGCAGACCGAAATCGACGCATTGGTCAAGTCCGATCCCGAGTTCAAGCAGCTGTACCAACGCCACAAGCTCTTGAACAAGAAATGCATGGATGCCGAACTCGGGGTGCTCCCCATCGACGACGTAACCTTGGGCCAGATGAAGCGCGAGAAGTTGCAGGCGAAAGAAAAGCTCACCCGGATGTACGACCAGCTCACCCACTGATCCTTCCCCACCGCTAGAACAAGTTCACCGCCGCGGGCGGTGGCGGCCTCCTCGTCGGCTTGCCACCGTCCGCGTCTTTATTTGCGCCACCCCGTGCCACGCGCCTGGCGGCAGGGCGCGATGCCCGTCTGGCGGCCGCGCAGTCAGGCCGATGGTAGTGGCGCAGCGCTGGTTGAGCCTGCCCGTTCACAGGCCGGCGCGATCGGTTCCAGTCTGAATGAGCATTCGCCAGCCGTTCGTCGGATAATGGGCGGCCAAGCCCCGCGCGACGCAGTGACGATATTCCGATGGCGATCCATTCCTCCGTACTCGAACTGATCGGCAACACGCCGATCGTCAAGGCACAGCACCTGGACACCGGCGTCTGCGAGCTGTTCCTCAAGCTGGAGGCGGCCAACCCCGGTGGATCGATCAAGGACCGCATCGGCCTGTCGATGATCGAGGCGGCCGAACAGCGCGGCGACCTCGCCCCGGGCGCGACCTTGGTCGAAGGCACTGCCGGCAACACCGGCCTGGGTCTGGCACTGGTCGCCCAGCAGAAGGGCTACCAGTTGATCCTGGTGGTGCCGGACAAGATGAGCCGCGAGAAGATCTTCAACCTCAAGGCCATGGGCGCCCAAGTGGTGCTGACCCGTTCGGACGTGGCCAAGGGCCACCCGGAGTACTACCAGGACCTGGCCGCCAAGATCGCCGCCGAGACCCCGGGCGCCTACTTCATCAACCAGTTCGGCAACCCGGATAACCCGGCTGCGCACGAATTCGGCACCGGCCCGGAGATCCTGGCGCAGATGGACAACGATCTGGATGCGATCGTGTTCGGCTGCGGCAGCTCCGGCACCATGACCGGCCTGTCGCGCGCCTTCGCCACCGCCTCGCCGCACACCGAACTGGTGCTGGCCGACCCGGTCGGCTCGATCCTGACCCAGTACATCGAAGAGGGCACGGTCAGCGAGAAGTCCGGCAGCTGGCTGGTCGAAGGCATCGGCGAGGACTTCCTGCCGGACATCTCCGATTTTTCGCGGGTCAAGAAGGCCTATTCGATCACCGACGCGGAAAGCTTCCACACCGCGCGCGAGCTGCTGGCCAAGGAGGGCATCCTCGGCGGCTCGTCCACCGGTACCCTGCTGGCCGCCGCGCTGAAGTATTGCCGCGAGCAGACCACGCCCAAGCGCGTGCTGGTGTTTGTCTGCGATACCGGCAACAAGTACCTGTCCAAGATGTACAACGACTACTGGATGCTGGACAACGGCTTCCTGGAGCGCCCGCAGCACGGCGACCTGCGCGACCTGATCCTGCGCCCGTACAACAAGCGCGACACCGTGGTGGTCGGGCCGAAGGACCTGCTGACCACCGCCTACCAGCGCATGAAGCTGTACGACGTCTCGCAGCTGCCGGTCATCGATGACGGCGAGCTGGTCGGCATCGTCGACGAGAGCGACGTGCTGCTGCATGTGTACGGCGACGAGGCACGCTTCCGCGACCCGATCTCCACCGCCATGGTCAGCAAGCTCGATCGCCTGGATGTCGCCTCGCCGATCGAAGCGCTGCTGCCGGTGTTCGACCGCGGCCAGGTCGCCATCGTCATGGACGGCAACCAGTTCCTGGGCCTGATCACCCGCATCGACCTGCTCAACTACCTGCGCCGCCGCGTGCAGTGATCGCAGCTGGCCGCGCGCCCGGATGGGACGCGCGGCACCGGCCATTCAGACCTGCTTGCTACAATCCGCCACTTTTTCCGGGAACCTCCATGTCCAATCGCACCACACCCAGCCACGATGGCGAGCGCGAACTCTCGCTCGCCACGTTGGCGATCCATGGAGGGCAGTCGCCGGACCCCAGCACCGGGGCGGTGATGCCGCCGATCTACGCGACGTCCACCTATGCGCAGTCCAGCCCGGGCGAGCATCAGGGCTTCGAGTATTCGCGTACCCACAACCCCACGCGCTTTGCCTATGAGCGCTGCGTCGCGTCGCTGGAAGGCGGCACGCGTGCGTTCGCGTTCGCCTCCGGCATGGCCGCCACCTCCACGGTGATGGAGCTGCTGGACGCCGGCAGCCACGTGGTGGCGATGGACGACCTGTATGGCGGCACCTTCCGCCTGTTCGAGCGGGTGCGTCGCCGCACCGCCGGCCTGGATTTCAGCTTCGTCGACCTGACCGATGCGGCCGCCTTCGAAGCCGCGATCCGCGCCGACACCAAGATGGTGTGGATCGAGACCCCGACCAACCCGATGCTCAAGCTGGTCGATATCGCCGCCATCGCCGCGATCGCGCGCAAGCATGGCCTGCTGATCGTGGTCGACAACACCTTTGCCTCGCCGATGCTGCAACGCCCGCTCGGCCTGGGCGCCGACATCGTCGTGCACTCGGCCACCAAGTACCTCAACGGTCACTCGGACATGGTCGGCGGCATCGCGGTGGTCGGCGACAACGCCGAACTGGCTGAGCAACTGGCCTTCCTGCAGAACTCCATCGGCGGCGTGCAAGGCCCGTTCGACAGCTTCCTCGCGCTGCGCGGCCTCAAGACCTTGCCGCTGCGCATGCGCGCGCATTGCGAGAACGCGCTGGCGCTGGCGCAATGGCTGGAAACCCACCCCGCGATCGAGAAGGTGATCTACCCCGGGCTGGCCTCGCACCCGCAGCACGCACTCGCCCAGCGCCAGATGTCCGGCTTCGGCGGCATCGTCTCGATCGTGCTCAAGGGCGGCTTCGAGGCGGCCAAGCGTTTTTGCGAGAAGACCGAACTGTTCACCCTGGCCGAATCACTCGGCGGCGTGGAAAGCCTGGTCAACCATCCCGCGGTCATGACCCACGCCTCGATTCCCGTGGCTCGCCGCGACCAGCTTGGCATCAGCGATGCGCTGGTGCGGCTGAGCGTGGGGGTTGAGGATGTGGGGGATTTGCGAGGGGATTTGGAAATCGCCTTACAAGAGGGAAGTTTTTGATGATCCGGACTTTACTCAGTCGAGGGCGTCTAACAAGGTTAGTACTTGGCCCTTTCGATGCACTCAGAGAGCGTCGGGACCTGACATTGGAATTATCCAAGCGTGAAGTATTGGGCCGCTATCGTGGAGCCAGCTTTGGCCTGTTATGGTCGCTGATAAGCCCGTTTTTGCTGTTGATCGTCTACACGATTGCGTTTGGCTCAATTATGAAAAGCCGTTGGCCGCAAGTTGCCGAAGGCCAAGCGCACTTTTCATTGGTACTGTTCGTTGGCTTGATCGTGCATGGCTTTTTTGCTGAATGTTTAAGCCGTTCACCATACTTGATTATGGGTAACCCGAATTTCGTCAAACGGGTCATATTTCCACTCGAAATTCTGCCCTGGCCGATGGTCGCGTCTGCGCTTTTCCATGTGCTAATGAACACAGTCGTGTTTGCGCTGCTTCGGTTAGCTATGGATGGGCAGATATCTTGGACCATCGTACTGCTTCCGGTTGTATTGCTGCCATTGGTAGTGCTAGGGCTGGGAGTGTCCTGGTTCCTAGCCTCACTTGGAGTGTACTTCCGAGATATCACCCAGGTTACCGGTGTGCTTTCTACTGCGCTGTTGTTTCTGTCTTCGGCCATGATCCCGGAGCAGGCAATACCTGAGAACTTTGAACTGGTATTCAAGTTGAATCCGCTAACTTTCATCATTGACCAGGCGCGCGAAGTAGCACTCTGGGGGAACTTGCCAAATTTTACTGGCCTGGGGATTTACATGTGCATCGCGATAATCGTGTTCTATGCAGGCTTTGCATGGTTCAAGGCGACCCGTAGAGGATTCGCAGATGTCATCTGAGTCGATTATCCAAGTTCATAATATTGGCAAGGTGTTTCCTGTTTACCAGAAATCGCATCATCGATTGATGCAAATGCTGAGTCCGAATGAACGCAAGGCTCAGTGGTTCCGTGAGTTTCATGCGCTTGACGCGGTTAGCTTTAACGTGGGGAGGGGGGAGAGCGTAGGTATTGTCGGGCGTAACGGTTCCGGTAAATCTACCCTTTTGCAGATTATCTGCGGCACATTGGCACCCACGACGGGCACTGCGGTTGTAAATGGGCGGGTCGCCGCTCTGTTGGAACTTGGAGCGGGCTTCAATCCGGAGTTCACCGGGCGAGAGAATGTCTTCGTTTACGGCGCAGTCCTTGGCCTTTCGCGCAGAGAGATCGAAGAGCGTTTCCAGCAAATCACGGAGTTCGCCGACATCGGTGAGTTCATCGATCAACCCGTAAAAACCTATTCCAGCGGTATGTTTGTCCGCCTTGCGTTCGCCGTTGCGATCAATGTCACCCCAGACGTCTTGGTTGTGGACGAGGCGCTTGCAGTGGGCGACGCAAAGTTCCAGTCGAAGTGCTTTGCGCGGTTGCGCGAGTTACGTGACCAAGGCACGTCCATCTTGTTTGTGTCTCATTCCACCGAGCAAATCGTTACACATTGCGATCGCGCAGTACTTTTAGATGGAGGTCGTCTGTTGATGGATGGTGCGCCAAAGCAAGTAGTGCACCACTATATGGACCTGCTCTTCGGAAAAAGTCGTCCGTTGCAGACCTCGGTAAAAATTGAAGGCGGCGGCGAGGTAGAAAGCCAGCCTGGATTTTTGGCGGTGCCGCCCGCAGGGGTCGATCCATTTTCTAGTCATCCGAATTACAACCCCCATGAATATCGCTGGGGGGATCGAGCGGCCGTCCTGCAAGATTTTTATCTGCAAGTTGGCGCCCAGCCGTTTCCCCAGATCGTTTCCAGCGGCGAGGCCGGCTGTCTAAGTCTTGCCGTTCGTTTCGAACGAGAAGTAGTGCGGCCGGTACTTGGTCTTACTATCAAGAATACCGAGGGTGTCACTGTTTATGCGACCAACACCGAGATGCAAGAGATTGTCGAGATGGCGCGACTAGGCGCCGCGGGAAGTGTTATACGAATTGATGTCGACTTTGAATGCAGGCTGGGGAGTGGCGATTACTTTATCTCCGTTGGTGTCGCTAGCCGACAGGGGGATGACGTGACTCCTCACGATAGGCGCTACGATTCGATCCACTTCCAGGTCGTCTCGGAAGGATTTGTCGGGTTCAGTGACGTTGGAGCTGTGATTCGTCCTAAATTGGCCGCTCAACAAGGATTGGCAAGTTAATGTCTAACCCATATGTGGGAATAGCAAACACATATATGCTGTCTGAAGGAGTTTGGCTGCCTAAGGATCAGGCGGAAGAGTTCGGCTACAGTGATGGTGACGAAGCTGAGCAGCGAGTAGCTGCTGCAATAGCTGGTTGTGACGACGTATCACTGTTTTCGCGCTCATTATCTGAGCATCAGATCGACTGGCCATCGCGCTATCACCTCAGTGCCAGTCGCGCGAATCTTCTACGCCCTGTGGCAGATGTGCTAGGGGGACGTGTTCTGGAGGTCGGCTCAGGCTGCGGTGCTATTTCCCGCTACTTGGGTGAGCTCGGAACTAAGTTGGTCGCATTGGAAGGCAGCCAACGCCGCGCGCGAATGACGGCGTCACGCTGTCGCGATTTGTCGAATGTGCAGGTGGTAAACGACGTCCTGGAGAACTTTTCCGCTGAAGATGAGTTTGACGCAGTGACGCTCATCGGCGTGCTTGAGTACGCGAGGATCTATGGCAAGGCTGCAGATCCCGCAGCTGCGTGGCTGCGTAAAGCGCACTCATTGCTGGCTGACGACGGTGTGCTAGTTGTCGCGATTGAAAATCAGTTGGGTCTTAAGTATCTGGCTGGTATGCCGGAAGACCATGTCGGTAAGGCCATGTACGGCATTTCAGATAACTACGGCAAAAAAACCGTAGCTACTTTCGGTCGGCTTGAGCTGACGAGGATGCTTCAGGACGCAGGTTTCGAGCATGCCGAATTTCTGTTGCCATTTCCTGACTACAAATTTCCTGGCGCGGTGGTTCTTCCCGCCGGTTACGATGGTTCCTATCCGCAGTTCGATCCAAGTTCTCTCGCCAGCCAGAGCGCATCGAGCGACCCACAGCTCCCTTACGCCCCGTTATTTGCATTGGAGCGGGCTTGGACGGTGATCGGTCGCAATGGTTTGTTGGCAGATATGTCCAATTCATTCTTGGTGGTTGCCCGCAAACGGGCTGTTCCAGTTGCCAAGAGTGGATCTGTGCCGCTGGCACTGCACTTTGCAAGCGAACGCGTTCCGGTGTTTTGCAAGCAGGTTCAGTTTCAATCGAGAGTAGGTAGCAAAGAAATAGAAGTCGTCCGCAGTCGCCTTGCGGAAGATGACAATGTCGAGCGCTCGCGACCCATCAGCATGCGGTTGCTACCGGAGCCATTTCTACACGGGCGGATACACAGTCAGGCGCTGGAAGCCATAGTAACTCGCGATAGTTGGACAGCTGCTGAAGTGGCCGAATGGTTGGGGCAATGGAAGGATGCCCTGTTACACGAGGTCGAAGTGGCAGGTGATTCCACGGGGGCTGGCATGCTCCCAGGCTGGGCCTTGGATGCGTTGCCGCGTAATCTGATGCAAATGGAAGATGGCAATTACCAGTTTATCGATTTGGAATGGGTTTGGCATGGAGAGCTTGAGCTGCCCTATTTGATTTATCGGGCCATCATTGGCTCATTTACATCGTTGGTTGCAGTAGGCGCGCCTGAAGATATTTCTCATCTTCATCTCCCGACGCTGCTTCGACTACTGATGGAAATGATGGGCGCACCAGTTGGAGAGGGCGACATCGAGCGTTTCATCGATCTAGATGGCATGGTCACACGTCTGGTCTATGGGCGAGATAGTGGGCTAGGTCTGAAGAGTTTTTCAAATTTCAATTTACGATCGCTTCCTGATGTGGGAAGGATGTCAAGGGATTGGAATTCCTTGATGTCCGATACTGCGCAGCGAATTAGCGATATCAGTCGCCACTTTCAGGAAGGAATCAAGGACGGCCAAGAAGATGGGGACGCGCTTCGTAAAAGGCAAGCGCAACTTTTGGCCGAGCTGGCAATCAATGCTGAGAAGGAGCAGCTCAAGGACGCGGAGATTCGGCAGCATAAGGCAGCCACGGAAGATGCAGAAAAACGTAGGGAAATGGAAGTGGAAGCGTTACGTGAATCGTTAACCGAAAAGCTTCGCCTCAAGGAACTGGAGATTCAGGCTCTATTAGCGGCGAGTGCCGCACGTGAGCGGTTGAAGGATGCAGAAATACAGGCTCTTGCGGGCAATGATCAACTCAAGGATGCTGAAATTCAGTCGTTGATGGAGGCGCGTGCTGAACGTAATCGTGCGCTGGAAAGAAACAACACAATTCTAGAGAGAATGTTTCAGCTTGCTGAGCAAGCTCGAGAAACCGAAGTCAGGTTAGGGCGCGATTTGATTGAAACCAAGGATGCGCTTGGAATATATGAGCAATCGCTTCGCCTGGCGTCAGAGCGTGCAGCTGAACTGGATCGGCTGCTGGCATCAACTAGTTGGCGGATTACCATGCCATTGCGAGTGCTCAGGAATATGCTTCGCCCACAATTCGTTAGGCAATCGGTTGGACGTAGCCTGCGCCGCCTTTATCGCGCGCTTCCTGTGTCGGAGGCGACGCGTCAGTCAATCAAATCCGCATCCTTCCGGCTCATGCCTAGTGTATTTGGAAGGACCAATGCTTACAGGAACTGGTTGGCCGCCCGCCAGCCTGATCAGCCACAAGAGATTGTGTTGTCTCCTGCGCCGGAGTCTGTAGAGGACGGCGGCGATTCTTTCTTGCGTCGTTACACGCAAGCCATCCTGCAGCTGCCCAAACCGTCTGAAAGTGAGTATGTCGGTATTGCAGCTGGGATTGATCCCCGCGCAAACGCGGCGCGTGTCATTGCCTTCTACCTCCCGCAGTTTCATCCCTTTCCCGAGAATGACGCATGGTGGGGGCGCGGCTTCACCGAGTGGACGAATGTCAGCAAAGCAGTTCCACAGTTCGTGGGGCATTACCAGCCCCATTTACCGGGTGAACTTGGCTTCTACGATTTGCGTCTGATCGATGTTATGCGCCGTCAGGCGGAGCTGGCAAAGTTGTATGGCATTGAAGGCTTTTGCTTCCATTATTATTGGTTTGCTGGTAAGCGGCTTATGGAGCGCCCGCTCGATCAGCTACTCGCTTCTGATGTCGACTTGCCTTTCTGTATTTGCTGGGCGAACGAAAATTGGACTCGCCGCTGGGATGGCCTTGAGAACGATGTGCTCATCGCTCAAGATTACAGTGCTGAAGACGACCGTGCCTTTATCACAGAATTGGAGCCTCTGCTAAGGGATTCACGCTATATCCGTGTTGATGGGCGCCCGTTAGTCATTCTTTATCGACCCTCGTTGCTGCCTGATGCTGGCGCAACGTTGGAACGTTGGCGGCAGCATTGCCGCGAAGTGGGAATCGGTGAGCTGTTCATCTGTATGGTGCAGTTTGACAAGCTTGATCCGCGTGAATACGGCTTTGACGCCGCGGTTGAATTTCCACCTCACAAAGTCGCGGCAGGTTTGTCTTCGATTAATCACGAGTTGGAGATCGTGAATCCTGGCTACCAGGGTAATGTCGTCGATTATGCCGATGTTGTTAGCAGCGCCTTTGCCGAGGCAAAGCCGGAATATGACCTGATCCGAGGCGTTTTCCCTGGCTGGGATAATGACGCGCGCAAGCCGGGTAAGGGCTATACAGTCGCCCGTTCCACTCCGGAACGCTATCGCACTTGGCTAAGAGGAGCAATTGACTATGCCCGTCAGCACCCGGTGCGGGGCGATTCCCTAGTGT
Source organism: Xanthomonas arboricola pv. juglandis (assembly GCF_001013475.1). GTDB lineage: Bacteria > Pseudomonadota > Gammaproteobacteria > Xanthomonadales > Xanthomonadaceae > Xanthomonas > Xanthomonas arboricola. Next base: position 373,658 of record NZ_JZEF01000004.1, read on the forward strand.
TTGTTAATGCATGGAACGAGTGGGCTGAGGGCGCGCATCTGGAGCCGGATCGTCGCTACGGATATGCATATCTGGAAGCGACTCGGCAGGCACTACGTCGTGTACCTACGCCGCGCACGCCGGAGCGGGTAGTGGTGATTATCCACGCCTTCTATCCAGAACTTCTTCCTGAGATGTTGGCGTCACTATCCGCGTGGACCGTGCCATACCGTCTTGTAATCTCTACAGTCTCTCGCAATGTGCAGGATGTGAAGGCGCGACTTGCCGATGCGGGGATGGACGCGGATGTGCAAGTTTACGAGAACCACGGCCGTGACATTCTGCCTTTTCTGGAAACCCTAAAGACGCTGGACGCTTCCGAGTCACTGGTATTGAAGTTGCATACCAAGCGTTCGCTCCACCGTGAGGACGGAGAGTCATGGCGGCGAGACATGCTCGACAAACTACTGGATCCCTATCTGGCCGCCCGCAACTTTGATGCATTCCGCCAGCAGCCAGAGTTGGGTCTCTCCGCGCCTGATGGGCATATTTTGCCGATGACGACCTACTGGGGCGCGAATGCCGATGCGGTGCATCGTCTGTCGCGACAGATGCATAGCGATCCTGTCGATCCTGCCATTGCAATGTTCGCTGCCGGCTCGATGTTCTACGCTCGTATAGAGGCAATCCAGTCAATTATTGATTTGGAGTTGACACGCGAAGATTTTGAACCTGAGGCCGGGCAGGTGGATGGAACGCTAGCGCACGCGATAGAACGATGCTTTAGTATCGCGACATGTTCGTCGGGATATTACATTGCCTCCAGTAATACACCATTTACCGAAGCCTACGGCTCTTTCAAGACATACGCTTACGCCAAGCCGACCTTGCATAAATCCTAGACGTGGTCTGGGATTGGCCCATTCTTGATGTGAAGAATGGGCCAATTACGAGCCAGCTTCCCGAATAAGACTCGATTTGGATCCCGTCGCTAATAATGTCAGTTTAGGAAATTGTTAAGCGCAAGCTGACGGCATCGTATGCCCTTTTCCTCTCATTTATATTCTGGATGTAACCGCATCGCGGCGTTCGATTTCAGAGCGAAGACAAAGAAGTGTTGTAAATCTGCACTTGATGATGCCATTTGGCTAACGGATTTCTGTTAAATGGCTGAGAGTGAGTGCTTTAATTCAGTTGCCATGCTGGGGTAGTATTAATTGCATGCCTCTGACGCATATACTCGAGCATCTACTACCCTGCAGGTCTCGCAGGTCAAACATTCAGCATAGCCCTGATCTCACTTGCGTCAGGCTACGGCCGCGTGTGAACCGGTCGAGCTCGCGGGTCGGATCCTGGGTAGTGATTGTCGCTCCCCGCAGTTCAGTACCAGCTGACGTTAGGGGTCTGCGGTTGGTGTTGATCGTGGAGCACGGCGGCCGTTAGTACGCCCAGGCGTCTTACGGTATCAGTTGCTTGTAGTAGTGGGCCTGCCACTGCGCGGTTCGCTCGCGAACTTCGCCCGGCGCGCGGAGGATGTGCATGTCCAGCTTGCCGCGCCGGTAGATGTCGTTTAAGCATTCGATGAAACCGTTCTGTATCGGACGTCCCGGCTCGATAAAATCTGATGAGATGTCTTGTGCTCGGCCCACTTGGCCAATACCGGCATGAAGAAATTCTGGCCGGTCGTCTAAACGAAGCTTGTTCGGCTAGTCGCGGCAGTCAGTGATGCGTTCCTATTCCAAAAAAATCTATGCTCGGGTAATGCTAATAACTGCGCAACTACCTCCTCATCACGATCAGAACGACGTCGATAATGTGCTGCCGAGCGAGCTAAGGCGTTCGCCGAACCGATCCGTCGCCAGAGCTCCAGCCATGCTGCTCACGAGCTTGGCAAGAGGCGGGCGCGTATGCGCAGGGCCTACAGTTCTTTGCGATGACATCCTTCAATGCATTGTTCTCAATCGCAAGGTCGGCATAAACCTCTTTGAGCTTGCCGTGCTCGGTGTACAGGTTGCAAAGGCGTTGTACATCAGCGACCTCCATGTCGCCGTACTTGGACTTCCGGGCGTACTAGGTCGCCTCGAGAACGCCCAGCTCGTAATAAACATCTTTGACTTAGTGGCAGCTCCCAACTTGTTTCAACGTGGCGACGATCTGGCTTTTGGTGAACTTGCCTTTGCGCATCCTTATCTTTTCCTTGGTCTTAGTTTGCCCAGAAGCGTTTAACTGTGGCTGGATCAGTTTCACCAAATGCTGCGAACAAGAAAAAGTGAAGTCTTAATCTGGATGTGTGTCGATCCCTCAGAAACGCAAAAATGGAAGCGTGGGCGCATCAATTTTTACTGAATGGCCCGTGTCGCAGTCAGAATTTGTGTTGGTGCTTACTAAGATTCGGTATGTGCCGGGCTTTAGGTCCTGAGGATCGATATACACATCAAAGCCGCTGTACATATAATTTTTATCCTTAAAAAAATCAGCTACATCAGGACGGATGATGCGCCAATGCCCGGTGTCAAAACTGTAGGCCTGCGCACCATCTGATAGTACTATTCGCAACTCCGACCAATTGAAATTTTTGAAGTTAAATTGTGTCGGCGTAGTCCAGCCCGCGAGTCTGATTGGAAGGCCGATGGAGGATGTTATGGGAAGCTGACCTGCAGGCCGCTCGTTGAACGTATCAAGCGCGCATTTTCCTGTATTTAACGTAAGGGTAGGAATCACCCTGCCTCTTGGGAAAATTGAGGTATTTGCCTTTTGGCGGAAGAGCATCAGCGCCGTAGATAACGGTCCGGTCGCTATCGAAACAAAATTAGGATCGGAAGCAGCAGGGGAGCTACAGTCTGCCTGAATTTTAGCAAAGTTGTCTTTCGGATCCGACGCTAGATTGCAACGCTCCGCGATAGCCGGATAACGGCCCGATACGGCGAGGCCTCCAAGCAATGAGGTGGGTAGTGATTCAATTTGCGCATTATTCCGAAGGCTTGCGCCAAGGTGGCCTGGATCAGGATAAGGTACATGACCATTAGGCTTGCCCTGGAATGCCTCGTCGTCGCCAGCAAGGAATTTTGCTGTGTTTAATGTCGACATACGAAGCCAATAAGCTCGCTCCTCCAGTTTTGGCCATTGAAGATAAGATTGGCAGAAGATACCAAGCACGACTGCTATGTAGCTACCGTAGGATATGCCGCGAGTTGATACGCCACGTACTCCTGATCCGATAAGGCGTGAGGCAAAGTAAATAGTAGCTATGCTAGAGGGCAAGATGGTGTCTGTATAGCGTGAAGTAACTTCAGCTAAGCCATGTCCTCGGGAATAGGCTATTGCAACCGCATTTAGTATGCCGAGAGCATTGATGCCTAGAAAAAAGTAGTCAGTTTGAGTCTGGCGATTGCGTCCGACTATCAGCATCCAGAATGCAGCTGGAACAAATAAAGCTAATTGGCCGATTCCGGGCAAGAGTGGCCAGCTGCTTGTTATCAGTAATGCGGAAGCCGCTTCTGAGATATCCTGGGCCTTCAACTGTGCGTGGTACGCTGGGGAAGGGGTGATGATGAAGCCAGCGATTCCAAGCAGCGTGACAAATGCAGCAAGCATCGCGCCGCGATTGAGAAGATCACGTTGGTTAGCTCCGCGAGCAATCAATACTCCAGCGCAAGCAAATGCGGTGAGCACACCATTTGCCATGGATGCGAGAGAAGCCAGGATCAAGATAGTAAGAGTGATCGCTGTGCGGAGTTTTATTGCGCCGAATGATGAGACTGCAATTGCAATGAATGCAAGTAAGGTATTTATGTAAAATTGGCTCTGGAAGCCTACTAATGTATTTTCCCAGCCAAATGGAAGTATTCCCATCAATGTTACAGCTACGGCCACGGAAATCGCCTGATTTTTATGGCTTTTAATTGATGTAATTAGTACGGGTATAGTGAGCGATATGCTGTAGATAAAGTTTGACGCGAAGGCTTCAACTTGATTATCCCATTGATGGCCGTTTAGCTCAAACAGGATAATGGTAAGCAATCGTGTCCAGAAGATTCGATGTTCGTTGTGAGGTGCAAACATCTGTGCCAGAGTCAGGGATCCACTCTCAAATGCACTGAAGATTGAATTTTCGCCACCCCATTGGTCCCAGAAAGGAACAGAGCCGCCCGCGCTCATTAGAAAAAATAAGCGTGAGAGAAATATTGCTATGAACACAAGAGCACAGGATTTGCTGGTGAAGCTAATAATGGCTCTTGGTTGTGAGTTCATGGTGCGCACAGCTGACTCCATGGTGAATTTTATGCATTCGGTGGTTTGTTTCGATTATTTTTAATAACGATGCAGGTTTGCGCTTTACGTTGAGGTGCTCAAGAATTTCGTTGGAATTTTCATTCGGAGTTAAGCTCCGATGCCATCTTCGGCTAAATTATTCTTGTGGGGGTGTGGTAATGTCTATTTTAAATATTTTGATGATGAAAAAGAAAAGTGTTTGTGGCCTAAGTAACTAGTAATCACAGGCACAGCGACGCCAAAGGCGTGTGCTACTGTTTCGTTATGGAAGTTGATCTGCAGGGCAGGTAGTAACCAACGGGAGAGTACCAAGCTGATCATGATTGTTTGCAATACTGCGGCCAAGTTGACGATGAGAAACCAAGTCATCTGATGGCTGAGATCGTTCTGTGCTTTTTGGAAAACCAAGACCTTGTTGAGTATGAAGGCCGTAATCATACCTAGACAGTAAGCCAAAATAATTGCTGGGACGTAGCGCATCCACCCACTAAAGACAAGACGAGAGCCAAAATTTACAGCTGCGGCTATGCTCCCTGCGACTAGAAACAGTAAGAACTGTCGAGAGATCACCTTGACGTCTTCCCTTCTGCCGCGACGTGAGCGAGCTTCGCGCCAACGGCGATGCTTTCATTGATAGACCGGTCTTCCGGATAATAGTAGGCGGTGTCTGCCATGAAGAATCCACGCAACGGCGCCTTCATCGGCGGCAGCATGTCCTGGAAGCCTGGCGGGCAGATGGTCTGCGCGTACTCGTAACGATGGCAATGGGTGGCGCGGATCCACTCCGGCTTGAAGTCTGGGTTGATCATAGGCAGGTAGCTGATGACCTCGTCGATCAACTGCTGGTTGCTCCACTGCCACTTCGGATGGGTCTTGGGCATGTAGTAGGGCGCGTAGACGATGTGCTCGCCGGGGCCGTTGCCGGGGTTGAGGTTGCTGTACTCGATCAGGCCGGGAATGGCGATCCGGTCGTCGCTGATGTTCATCCAGAAGTTTTCGCTGACCGGCCTGGATAGCTTCAGGATCACGCAGGCGACCGGAATATTCTCGATCGCGCCGACCTGGTCGGCAAACGTTTTGGGCAGGCCGGGCACCATGCCGGGCACGTACTGGATCGGTGCGGTCGACACGACGCCGTCGTAGGGATGGTGGCCGTCGCGGGTGCGGATGCCGGTGACCTGGCCGTCGGCCGAGGCGACCTCCTCGATCGGCCGCGACAGCAGGATGCGACCGCCGAGACGTGCAACTTCTGCCGCCATGCGTTCCAGCAGAACGGCCGAGCCACCTTCCAGATAGCCCATGCTTTCGTTGAGAAGATTACGCCGCGACAACGCCACGCGCTTGATTCGGGTACCGATCCACGAGGCGGACAGATCGTTCTGGTACTCGAAGAACTTCAGCGCGAACGCCTTCTCCCACATCACCTTGTAGGCTTTGGGGCCGATCCAGCGGGTAATCCAGTCGCGTGCGTTCTCCTTATCCAGCGCAGTCCAGTCGCTGATACCCTTGGTGTGCATGACATGCAGCGCGTAGCGGATCTTGTCGACCAGTCCCAGATGCGGGAAACCGAGCAGGGCGAACGGCGTTCCCCATTTGTGCAGCTTGCCCTGGTAGTAGTACCCCATCTTGGTGTCGGTCCAATGCAGGCGGTCGGACAGCTTTAGGTCCTCGAGCAGCTTGAACAGCGGGAAATCGGTCTTGCAGATGAAGTGGTAATAGCGCTCGATGCGCAGCCCGTCGAAATCGAAATCGGCGGACATGCCACCGATCCGGTCATCGCGTTCGTATACATCGACCTGATGACCTTTCTTCAGTAGTTCCATGGCAGCCATTAGGCCCATGGGGCCGCTGCCGACGATCGCGAATGAGCTCATGTGTTTATCTCTTGGTGACAGTTCAGCGCTTAAGTACGATGTGGCTATAGCGCGGGTCGGTATAACTTTCGCGGATCGCATCTTCGAATGGCGTCTGGCGCACGCCAAAGACTTTCTCGGTATTGACGCCTTTGAAGTCATCGCCGGCGCTGAGCGCCTTGAGCTGGTCGGCCGTGAATGGGGGTTTCTTGCTAAAGATCGAATACACGCGCAGCAGGAAGGCAAAGAAACCGATTGGAATATGCACGATCAGCGTATGCAGGCGTTTGACCCGCTTGATGGTCTTGATGATGTCGACATAATCGACTCGGGTATCACCGACGATGTCGTAGACCTCGCCGTTGGGTTCGCGCTCGATGCATTTGGCAATGCAACGGCAGAAGTCGCGTTCGTACAGCGGTTGACGCATGAACTTGCCATCACCCGGGATCGGAAAGACGGGCGTCTTGGCCATGAAGCGCGACAGCCAGCCTAGATGCTTTGGATCGAACCAGCCAAACATCAGCGTTGGCCGCAGCACGCAGTGACGCAAGCCGCTGCTCACCACCATCTCTTCCTGGGAGCGCTTGGTGTTGGTGTAATCATCCACAGCGACCGAATTCACCACCGACGAACTGATATGCACTACAAAAGGCACCTCGGCCGCTTTGCAGGCGTCAAGTACGTGCGAGGTGGCAACCAGGTTGTTGCGGGTGAAAAGCTCGGTGGTCTTGCCAGTGATCTGTGCATGCAATTGGGCAACGCAGGCCGCGCCTTCGAACTCGCGGGCCCATTCGCCCGGTTCGGCCAGGTCCGCATGCACGACGCGCACGGCAGGATGTAACTCGCGCAGGATCTGCAGGTTGTGCGCGTGCTTGTCGATCGCCACCAGTTGGGTGTAGCCCTGTTGTTCGAGCTCGACGATCAGATTTTGGCCGACCAGCCCTGCGGCACCGGTGATGACGATCTTGGCGTGTTTGTCGGTCATGTCAGAGCTTGATCCTGCGGAAAACGAATTCGGGTATGTTTTTGATCGCCAGCATGATGGCCCACCAAAATGCTGGCAGATAGGCCACAGCGCGACGCTTGTCCACTGCACCGAGGATTCCCTTGGCGATCTGGTCCGGCTTTGCCCACAGTGCGCCCTTCTTGAAAGCCGCGGTCATGGGTGTGTCGACGAAGCCCGGCTTGATCGTGAGCACGTTGATTCCTTCCGGACGCAGGCGCTGGCCCAGACCGCTCAGGTATGCAGTCACAGCCGCCTTGGCGCTGCCGTAGAGGTAGTTGCTGGCTCGGCCGCGGTCTCCCGCCACCGAAGAAATGACTGCAAGCGTGGCGCCCGACGTCAGTCGCGGAACAATCGCCGCGCACAGGGCAATGGTGGAAGTGCCGTTGGTTGCGAACTCACGAAGCGACAGTTCGACCGATGCGTTACACGCAGCTTGGTCCGGCAGCGTGCCATGTGCGATCAGCACAACATCAACGCCACCAAGCGCCGCCCAGGCAGCGTCCAATATTTCGCCATGACGTGCGCTGTCGTTGACGTCGAGGACGCCGATGCTGCTCCTGCCACCGCGTGTGGTCAGGTCCGCTGCGATCGTCTCAAGGCGCGTTGCCTGTCGGCCGAGCAGATGGATGGCCGCCCCGCGTGCGGCGTAGCGTCGGGCGGTTGCTTCGGCGATGGCCGAGGTGGCACCGATGATGAGGACGCGTTGCATGTCTACTCCGTGACCCGGCGCCAGAAGCCGGAAGAAAAACGTGGGTCGAGATAGCTGCCGAACTCGCGCCAGCGGCCATAGGCGCGCTGAAACGACTGTGCAGGCATACGTGCATCCTTGGCAGGGTACAGAGCGCCGCCTGCCTCGTCGACGATGCGGTCCAGTCGCTCAAGCAGGCGGAGTACGTCAGGACCGGTATTGGGAAAGTCCAATGCCAATGTCGTCCCGGGCCTCGGGAAAGACAGCATGCCGACGGAAGGTGTGTTGCCGAATTCTTTCAGCACTGCCAGGAACGAGCCGCTGCCGCTGCGCGCGATCTCGGCAAGCAGCGCGTCGACCCCGTCACGTGCGGTTGCAGGCGGCAATACACATTGATACTGCAGAAAACCGGATGGGCCGTACATACGGTTCCAGTCGCGGATACCGTCCAGCGGGTAAAAGAACGGCAACAGGTGGCTGACGAAGCGTCTGTGCGATGCCGGCTGGCGCCAGTAGTAAAGCGCATTGAAAGGCCGCAGGGACAACTTGTTTACCAACGAAATCGGTGGTGTGACCGGCATGGACAAGCCTGCGCCTGGCGATTTTGGTCGCTCCTGGGCGAGCCCGGTGCAGTGGTCGGCGCGGGTGAAGTGCCCGCGTCCGCGTGCCTTGCCGCTTGCCAGGCAATCGATCCAGGCCACGCTGTACTCGTGGCTGTCGGCAGATGCGGCCGATAAGGCGAAAAATTCGTCGAGCGAGCCAAAGCGGATATTTTCTGCTTCCAGCGTGGGACTGCCGACACGGCGTAACTGAATTTCGGCCCAGGTGATCAGGCCGGTCAGGCCGAGCCCTCCCACTGTGGCCGCAAACCAGAGATCGGCGTCATCCGGGGTGCACAGCCGCCGCTCGCCATCGCTGCGCAGCAGCTCGAATGCGCGCACATGGTGGCCAAAATTGCCGGTGCGATGGTGGTTCTTGCCATGCACATCGTTGGCGATCGCGCCGGCGACGGTGACGTAGCGAGTGCCGGGTGTCACTGGCAGGAACCAGCCTTGCGGCAACGCCAGCTCGATGATTTCGGCAAGGGTGACTCCCGCTTCACAGCGCAAGACGCCATTGCCTGGATCGAACGCGATGAATCGATCAAGCCCGCGTGCGCATAGCAGTGCACCATCCGGATTCAGGCAGCTGTCGCCATAACTGCGTCCGTTACCACGAGGCAGGGCAAAGCCATCGAATGCCGGCAGACGTGCCGCGCGATCATGGATCGGTAGCAGCGTCTGGTGTGCTCTGGGATAGCGCCCCCAGGACTGCCCCGCCGCCATCAGATGGCGCTCAGGGCAAACAACCCGCACAGCACCACAACGATCTGGCTCACGCGATCGGTGGCAGCGAACACGATCGGGTCATCATGCATCTCTCCGCGATGGGCGATGATCCAGACCCGGCTCACCCAATACAGCAGCACCGGACACACCAGCCACAGCAGCTTGGGATTGCGGTACAGCTCCACACTCTCGGGGCTGTTGATGTACAGCGCCATCACCATCACCGCGATGTAGCCGGCCGCCGCGCCCATGGATTGCAGCAGCGAGAGATCTTCCACTGAATAGGCACGACCACTGGCCCTGGTCTTGCCGCTGCTCAACATGGCATGCAGTTCGGTATAGCGCTTGAGCAGGGCCAGCGACAGGAACATGAACATCGAAAACGCCAACAGCCAGAACGACAGTTCGACGCCGATCGCCACGGCGCCGCCGATGATGCGTACGGTGTAGAGGGCTGCGAGCAGCACAACGTCGATCATCACGATGCGTTTCAAGCGCAGCGAATACGCCAATGTCATGATGTAGTAGGCAAGCAATACCAGGGTGAATTCGATGCTGCATGCCAACGACAGCAGAAGGCCGGCGACGGTTAGCGCAGGGGCGACCAGCAGGCCCTGCAAAAGAGGAAGCCGACCTGCCGCGAACGGGCGTTTGCGCTTGCGAGGGTGCTGGCGATCAGGCGTCAGGTCCAGCAGATCATTGAGCACATAGACGCCGGAGGCGCACAGGCCGAACGCCACCAGCGCAATCGTGGATTGCACCACCGATTCCAGATCCAGGAAGCGGTGCGCTGTCAGCAGGGGAACGAACACCAGCAGATTCTTCAGCCACTGATGCAGGCGCAACGCCTTCAGCCATGCACGGGCACGCGGCGGAGCAGGCCAATGCGCATGCACGGTCGTCCGCTGCGCAGCAGCCTTGGCGAGTGCAGCGCCATTGTTGACCACCCAGGCGCCACCGGCCTTTTCCCACACATGCAAATCCACGCTGCCGTTGCCTGCGTAATCGAAGTTGCCCTGACCAAACGCGTCGACCAGCACATCTGCCTTGTTGCGACCGGACAGATTGCGTTTGCCATCACTGGCGATCACCTCCTCGAACAGGCCCAGATGGTCTGCAATAGGCTTCACCAGGAGCGCGTCGGACGCCGTGCATAGCACGCGCGGACGTTGTGTCGTGGTGCGTAGCAGCTCCAGCACCTGGTGGTTGTAGGGCAGGGTCTCCGCAGGCAGGACGACGCGGGAGGCAAGTTCTCGCTTTAGCGCAGCCTTGCCGCGCAACAGCCACAGCGGCAGCAAGAACAGGTACAGCGGATTTCGCGCCAGCAGAGCCAGCACCGACTCGTAGAGGATGTCGGAATTCAAAAGCGTGCCATCCAGATCCACGCAAAGGGCGCGTCCCGAAACAACCGGACGGGTGGAGCTGCTGGTAGGGGCGGACATCGACTGCCTGGCGATCCATTGCGGGGCCGCGATTATACCTAGTCGATCAACCTGCTTCTTCCCGCGATGCAAATTCTGCGATCAGCATGGCCGCCGCGCCGACGACAATGGCGTACCAGAGCGTGACCAGGCGCGCCGCGACGGCGACCGCAATCGCCTCCGGGGTAGAGATCCCGAGCCGATTGAGCATCAACACGATGGCCAGTTCGGTGGTGCCGACGCCACCGGGGACGAACGACAGCGCGCCGATTAGCATCGCGAGTGGATAAATACCGAGCGCGACCATGGGGTCCAGCTGCAAGCCCATGCCAACGCACAGGCTCACGAAGACAGCCGATGTCAGTCCCCAGGCGAGGCATCCGGCAAGCATGCTTTGCCCGAACGCGCGCAGATCCAGGCAGCTACGCAGCTCCAACGCTGCCGCAAGGCAGAAGCGGGCCAGGCGGCGCAGCCAGCGGCCGGGAAGGCGCTCGGTCACACGTGCCAGACTATTCAATAGCGCAGGCCACGCCGCCGCGCCGAACAGCACACAGACAAATCCCAGCACCACGGCCACCAGGGCGCCCAGGGTCGGGAACACCGACGCAGCCAGCAGCGACAAGGACAGGATGACCAGCAGATCGGACGCGCGCTCAAAGACGAAGACGCCCAGCGTGCGCTCGGCCGGGATGCCCATACGCGCGAAATAGCGAATCCGCATCAGTTCGCCGGCCTTGCCGGGCGTTGCGGTCAGGGCAAAGCCCGCCAGATAGCCAGCCAGGCCGGGTAACACCGGTACGTGATGCCCCTTGCGGCGGAGGAGCCAGTGCCACCGCCAGTACCGGAACAGGTACGTGATGGAGACGGGCACGATTGCGAGCGACATCAACTGCCAGACCTCGCTCAGCCGCGAAAACGTCCCGTTCCCGTGGTCCACCCAGACCAATACGGCGACGTACCCCGCGCACAGCAGCAACACGAAGGCGGCCAGATAATCCAGACGGTGCCGCAATCTTGCGGCACCGTCGATGCTGGGAGGCAAAGGTGAATCCATTGCAGCAGAAGGGCCTCAGCCCAGCGCAGCCTCCAGCTCCGGAAGCAGGGTGAACAAATCCCCCACCAACCCGATGTCGGCAATCTCGAAGATCGGCGATTCCGGGTCCTTGTTGATCGCCACGATCGTGCCGGCGTCCTTGATGCCGGTCAGATGCTGGATCGCCCCGCTGATGCCGATCGCCACGTACAGCTCGGGCGCGATGATCTTGCCGGTCTGGCCGACCTGCAGCTCGTTCGGTACGTAGCCGGCATCCACGGCGGCGCGTGAGGCGCCCACGGCGGCGCCGAGTTTGTCGGCCAGGCTGTAGATGTGCTGGAAGTTCTCGGCCGAGCCGACGCCGCGGCCGCCGGAGACCACGCGCTTGGCGCTCTGCAGGTCCGGGCGGTCGGAGCTGCCTGCGGCCAAGCCGACGAAGCGGGTATGGGTGGGCAGCGCGGCATCGACGGTGACTGCTTCGACCGTCGCACTGCCGCCGGCTGCCGCTTCCGGCCAGGAGGCGCTGCGCACGGTGGCGACCACGACCTGGTCGGCCGGCGCTTTCACCGTGATGATCGCATTGCCTGCGTAGATCGGGCGCTTGAAGGTGTAGGCATCTTCGACCGCCATCAGGTCGGAGACCTGGTTGACACCCAGCAACGCGGCAACCACCGGCATCAGGTCCTTGCCGAACGTGGTCGAGGGGCCGAACACATGGGTATAGCCCTGGCCGGCGAGCTGGGCGATCTGCGGCCCCAGTACCTGCGCGATGGCATGTTCGTTAGCGGCGTTTGCCACTGTCAGCACGCGAGCAACACCCGCCAGCTGCGCGGCCTGCGCCGCAACCGCGGCCGGATCGGCCGCCAGCACGACGATGTCGATGGACTCGGCCGACACGGCCAGCGCGGCGCTGAGGGTCTTGGCGGTGGCCGCGTTGAGCTGGCCGTTGAGATGTTCGGCAACAATGAGAACCTTGGCCATTACAGCAACCCCTTCTGCTTGAGTGCGGCCACCAGCTCGGCGGCGTCCTTGACCATCACGCCGCGGCTGCGCTTGGACGGCGGCGCGTAGTGGGTAGTGGCCAGGCTGTCGTGCGCATCGACGCCGAGATCGGCAAAGGCCAGCGTTTCCAGCGGCTTGCTCTTGGCCTTCATGATGTCCGGCAGCTTGATGAAGCGTGGCTCGTTCAGGCGCAGATCGGTGGTGACCACTGCCGGCAGGTCCACTTCCAGCGTCTCCAGGCCGGCATCGACTTCGCGGGTCACCGTGGCCTTGCCATCGGCGACCACCAGCTTTCCGGCGAAGGTCGCCTGCGGGCGGCCCCACAGGGTGGCCAGCATCTGGCCAGTCTGATTGGCGTCGTCGTCGATCGCCTGCTTGCCCAGGATGACCAGGTCCGGCTGCTCTTTCTCGACCAGCTTGAGCAGGGTACGCGCGGCGGTCAGCGGCTGGATGGCCGCGTCGGTGACCACGTGGATGGCGCGGTTGGCGCCCATGGCCAGGCCATTGCGCAGATGCGCCGCAGCATCTGCCGGTGCCAGGGTGGCGACCACCACCTCGGTGGCGATGCCGGCGTCGCGCAGGCGCAACGCCTCTTCCAGGGCGATTTCGTCGAACGGGTTGGGCGAGAGCTTGACGCCGTCGGTGACCACACCGGAGCCATCGGGCTTGACCTGAATGCGGACGTTGTAGTCCACCACGCGCTTGTAGGCGACGAGGATTTTCATCGTGTACGAGATCCTTCAGCTGTTGCGGGAAGGCCCGGCCGCGGCGGCAGGCTCGGGAGTGGGGCTATTCTAACCGGGCGGGATGAACCATGCGATGGCGTATGGATGCTGCGGCGCGGCAATTGAGGCATGTTTGCCTAATGCGCTTGAGCTGGATCTGCTTAGGACCGTATATCCTATGTCGTTTGAAACGCAGCGCAGCGCGCGCGACCAGGAGGGGTAGATAGTGGCGACTTGGCTAGTAACCGGCGGTGCCGGCTTTATCGGCGGAAACTTTGTTCTTGAAGCAGTTGCACGCGGGATCCGCGTGATCAATCTCGATGCGCTCACCTATGCGGGGAACCTGAACACGCTGGCGTCGCTGGAAGGCAATGCCGACCATGTCTTCGTCAAGGGCGACATCGGCGACGGCGCGCTCGTGACCCGTCTGCTGCAGGAACACCAGCCGGACGCAGTGCTGAACTTCGCTGCCGAAAGCCATGTGGATCGCTCGATCGAAGGCCCTGGCGCGTTCGTCCAGACCAACGTCGTCGGTACCCTGGCTTTGCTCGAGGCCGTACGCGACTACTGGAAGGCGCTGCCGGATGCGCGTCGCGAGGCCTTCCGGTTCCTGCATGTGTCCACCGACGAGGTCTATGGCACGCTGGGCGAGACCGGCAAGTTCACCGAGACCACGCCGTATGCGCCCAATTCTCCGTACTCGGCGTCCAAGGCCGCCTCGGATCACCTGGTGCGCGCGTTCCACCACACCTACGGGCTGCCGGTACTGACCACCAACTGCTCGAACAACTACGGCCCATACCATTTCCCGGAAAAGCTCATTCCGCTGGTGATCGCCAAGGCGCTGGCCGGCGAGCCGTTGCCGGTGTACGGCGATGGCAAGCAGGTGCGCGACTGGTTGTTCGTCAGCGACCACTGCGAGGCGATCCGCACCGTGCTGGCTAAGGGCAAGGTCGGCGAGACCTACAACGTGGGCGGCAACTCCGAGCGCCAGAACATCGAGGTCGTGCAGGCGATCTGTGCGCTGCTGGATCAGCATCGCCCGCGTGAGGATGGCAAGCCGCGCGCGAGCCAGATCACCTATGTCACCGATCGCCCCGGACACGATCGTCGCTACGCGATCGATGCCTCCAAGTTGAAGAGCGAGCTGGGTTGGGAGCCAGCGTATACCTTCGAGCAAGGCATCGCGCAGACGGTGGAGTGGTACCTGACCAACCAGACCTGGGTGCAGGGCGTGCTGGATGGCAGCTATCGGCTGGAACGGATCGGCGCCGCGGCCTAACGCGAGCCCTTAGGCAAGAGCCCGCGCGTGTAAGCGTGTGCGGGCCTCAACAGGACATCCCTGATGACACAACGTAAAGGCATCATTCTGGCGGGCGGCTCCGGCACGCGCCTGTACCCGATCACCAAGGGCGTCAGCAAGCAGCTGTTGCCGGTGTACGACAAGCCGATGATCTACTACCCGCTGAGCGTGCTGATGCTCGCGGGTATCCGCGACATCCTGATCATCAATACGCCGCACGAGCAGGCGCTGTTCCAGTCGCTGCTGGGCGATGGTTCCCAGTGGGGCGTCAATATCCAGTATGCCGTGCAGCCCAGCCCTGATGGTCTGGCGCAGGCCTATCTGATCGGTCGCGAGTTCGTCGACGGCAAACCGAGTTGCCTGGTGTTGGGCGACAATATCTTCCATGGGCATGGTCTGACCGATACCTTGCGCCGCGCCGATGCGCGTGAGCAAGGTGCAACCGTCTTCGGTTACTGGGTCAACGACCCGGAGCGCTATGGCGTTGCCGAATTCGATCAGCAAGGCAAGGTCATCGACATTGCCGAAAAGCCGGAAAAGCCCCGCTCCAACTACGCGGTCACCGGCTTGTATTTCTATGACGGCAAGGCCAGCGACTACGCCGCTGCATTGAAGCCCTCGCCGCGCGGCGAGCTGGAGATCACCGATCTCAATCGCTGCTATCTCGATGCCGGCAATCTGCACCTGGAGCCGCTGGGGCGCGGATATGCATGGCTGGATACCGGCACGCATCAGTCATTGCACGAAGCGGCCAATTTCATCGAGACCATCCAGATGCGTCAGGGCCTGCAGGTGTGCTGCCCGGAAGAAATCGCATTTGGTCAGGGCTGGATCGATGCGGAGCAGCTGGAGCGCCTGGCGGCGCCGTTGTTGAAGAATGACTATGGCAGGTATCTGCACGAATTGGCCGTACGAGGAGTAGTGCCTTGAAAGTGATCGAAACGCGTCTACCTGGTTGCGTCGTCATCGAGCCGGCAGTGTTCGGCGATGCGCGCGGCTATTTCTTTGAAACATGGAATGCCGAACGCTTCGGTCAGCACGGCTTGCCGACGCAATTCGTGCAGAGCAACGTGTCCACCTCCGCCAAGGGAGTGCTGCGTGGTCTGCACTACCAATGGCCGCGTCCGCAGGGCAAGTTGGTCAGCGTGCTGGAGGGCGAGGTCTATGACGTCGCCGTTGATGTGCGTCACGGCTCGCCCAACTTCGGTCAATGGGCGGCGGTGGTGCTGAGCGCGGAGAACAAGAAGCAGTTCTGGATTCCGGAAGGCTTCGCGCACGGCTTTGCAGTGTTGTCCGAACGTGCAGTGTTCAGTTACCTGTGCACCGACGTCTATGTCAAGGAAGCCGATGCCGGCGTGCGCTGGGACGACGCTGCGATCGGGATCGATTGGCCGATCAGCGATCCGTTGCTGTCTGCCAAGGATGCTGACGCGCCGTTCCTTGGTGACGTGGCGGTCGATCGCTTGCCGGTGTTTACCCCGTGACCACCTTGGTCTTTGGGGCGAACGGGCAGGTCGGCACCGAGCTGCTGCGCGCACTGGCAGCCGATGGTGCAGTACAGGCCACCACGCGCAGCGGGCAGTTGCCTGATGGCAGTGCCTGCGAGACGGCAGACTTCGACGCACCGCAGACGCTGGCGTCCTTGCTGGACCGGATCGGCCCGAGCCGCGTCGTCAATGCCGCCGCCTATACCGCAGTGGATCGCGCCGAGCAGGACCGCGACGGCGCATTGCGCGCCAATGCGACCTCGCCCGGCGTCATCGCCGCATGGTGTGCATCCAACGACGTACCGCTGGTGCATTACTCGACCGACTACGTCTTCGACGGTCAGGGCACCGCGCCGTATCCGGAGGATGCGCAAACCTCGCCGCTTGGTGTGTATGGCGAGACCAAGCTTGCTGGCGAGGAGGCGATCCGCGCTTCGGGTGCGCAGCATCTGATCCTGCGCACGGCATGGGTGTACGCCTCGCACGGCGCGAATTTCCTGCGCACCATGTTGCGTGTCGGTGCCGAGCGCGATGAGCTGCGGGTGGTGGCCGATCAGGTCGGAACACCGACACCCGCCGCCCTGATTGCCGATGTCACTGCGCAGTTGCTGCGCCAACGCACACCCGACACGTCGGGTACCTGGCACCTCACGGCTGCAGGGCAGACCAGCTGGCATGGTTTTGCCGAGGCGATCTTCCAGCAAGCTGTCAGCGCAGGCCTGTTGTCGCGCGCACCGCGCGTGGTGCCGATCACCACCGCCGACTATCCGACGCCCGCAAAGCGGCCGGCGTACTCGCGGCTGTCGATCGACAAATTGCAGCGCGATTTCGACATCGTGTTGCCGGACTGGCAGCTCGGCCTGCAGCGCGTGATTGCCGAAATCGCCGCTGCCAGAGAGTAAATCGGCGACTCCGGGCGGTGGCGATAGTTCCGTCGATCCATGCAGGCCGCAAAAACAAACAGCCGGGAATCCCCGGCTGTTTGCGTATGTGTTGCAGAGTCCTGCAAGCGACCGATCAAGTACGCCCGTAGGTGTCTTCGAAACGCACGATGTCGTCTTCGCCCAGATAGCTGCCGGACTGCACTTCGATCAGTTCCAGCGGCAATTTGCCAGGATTGCGTAGGCGATGGGTCACACCAAGCGGAATATAGGTACTCTGGTTCTCGGTGAGCAGCAGCACCTCTTCGCCACGCGTAACTTCTGCGGTGCCGCTGACGACGATCCAGTGTTCGGCGCGGTGGTGATGCATCTGCAGGCTGAGCACGGCGCCGGGCTTGACGGTGATGCGCTTGACCTGGTGACGGTGACCCATGTCGATCGAATCGTAAGCACCCCACGGGCGATAGACCTTGCGATGCCAGGTGGCCTCGGAACGGCCAGCCGTCTTGATCTGGCCCACCACGTCCTTGACCTCCTGGATGCGATCGCGGTGACCGACCAGCACGGCATCCGGCGTCTCGACGACGACCACGTCTTCCAGGCCGACCATGGCAATCAAGCGCGAGCCGTAGGCGTAGGTGTTGCGGCAGTCGACCTGGATCACGTCGCCATGATGCGCGTTGCCGTCGGCGTCCTGCTTGGACACGTCCAGCAGCGACGACCACGAACCGACATCGTTCCAGCCGGCATCCAGCGGCACCACCACCGCATCGGCGGTCTTTTCCATCACCGCATAGTCGATCGAATCCGATGGGCTGGAGGCGAACGCATCTTTGTCCAGACGGGTGAAGTCGGCGTCGCGCTTGCCGCCTTCCCACGCCTTCTGGCACGCATCGGCGATGGCGGGCTGGAACTTGCGCAGTTCTTCCAGATAGCGCGAGGCACGGAACAGGAACATGCCGCTGTTCCAGTAATACTCGCCGCTGGCCAGATAGCCTTGCGCGGTGGCCAGGTCGGGCTTTTCGACGAAGCGTTCGACGGCGCTGACGCCGGTACCCGCGCTTGCCTTGATATAGCCGTAGCCGGTTTCGGGCGCGGTGGGCTTGATGCCGAAGGTGACCAGCTTGCCTTGTTCGGCTGCAGTCGCCGCCAACGTGACCGCGGCCTGGAATGCCGCTTCATCCTGAATCACGTGATCGGACGGCAGCACCAGCAGCAGCGGATCGCTACCGTTGCGAGTCGCTTCCAGTGCAGCAACGGCGATGGCCGGTGCGGTATTGCGACCCTTGGGCTCGAGCAGGATGGCCGACGGCTTCACGCCCAACTGCTGCAGCTGCTCGGCGGCCATGAATCGGTGTTCTTCGTTGGCCACCACGATGGGGGCATGCGCCGCCACCGGGGCGGAACGCAACCAGGTGGCCTGCAGCATGCTGTGCTCGCCGACCAGCGGCAGGAACTGCTTGGGATACGATTCGCGCGACAACGGCCAAAGGCGCGTGCCGGAACCGCCGGACAGGATGATAGGAAGGACGTCGCTCATGGGCGGGGGAAACTCCAAAGTGCGTCTAAAGGTGGGAGAGGGGGTGAATCAGCCGCGCAGCAGACCGGAAATTTCCTGCGTACGCGTTTCCAGCAGTGCGGCATCGCCGCGCGTTTCCACGTTCAGACGCAGCAGCGGCTCGGTGTTGGAGCTGCGCAGGTTGAAACGCCATTGGCCGAAGTCGGCACTGATGCCATCGGTGTAGTCCAGTTCTGGCGACTGATCGCCGTAGTGATCCATCACGCGTGCAACCGCCGCCTTGGCATCGTCCACCTTGAAGTTGATCTCGCCGCTGCAGGGGAATTTCTGCATGCGCGCCTCGACCAGATCCGCCAGCGAACGACCGGACTGCGACACCAGCTCGGCGATCAACAACCACGGGATCATGCCGGAGTCGGCGTAGGCGAACTCGCGGAAATAGTGGTGCGCGCTCATCTCGCCGCCATACACGGCGTTTTCGCTGCGCATCTTTTCCTTGATGAAGGCATGGCCGCTCTTGCACAGCACCGGGATGCCGCCGGCGTCCTCGACCATCTCGACGGTGTTCCAGGTCAGGCGTGGGTCGTGCACGACCTTGCCACCCGGCTGCTTGGCCAGAATCGCCTGGGCCAGCAGGCCGACCAGGTAATAACCTTCGATGAAGCGGCCGGTGTGGTCGAAGAAGAAGCAGCGATCGAAGTCGCCGTCCCAGGCGATACCGAAGTCGGCGCCGTGTTCCTTGACCGCCCTGGCGGTGGCGTCGCGGTTTTCCGGCAGCAGCGGGTTGGGGATGCCGTTGGGGAAGTTGCCATCGGGTTCGTGGAAGACGCGGATGAACTCGAACGGCAGCTGCGGTGCAAGCAGGTCGACGATCAGGCCGGCGCCGCCGTTGCCGGCGTTGACCACCAGCTTTAGAGGCTTGAGCGTGCTGCGGTCCACGTAGCTGAGTAGATGCTCCAGGTAGGCGGTCTTGTCGGTGCGGCTCTGCTCGCTTGCGGTGGGCTCGCCCGGCGCGGCGGTATCGGCAGCGACGGTGTCGCGGATCGCGAACAGGCCGGTGTCGGAGCTGATCGGCCGCGCCTGCTCGCGGACCAGCTTCATGCCGTTGTAGTCCATCGGGTTATGGCTGGCAGTGACCATCACGCCGCCGGCTGCCTTGAGGTAATCGGTCTGGAAATAGACCTCCTCGGTGCCGCACAGGCCGATGTCGATCACTTCGCGGCCGCTGGCGCGCAGGCCGGCCGAGAGCGCTTCCTGCAGGCCGGGACTGGCCAGGCGCACATCGTGGCCCAAGACCACGGGCCCTTGCTCCAGCTGCGCCGCCAATGCCACGCCGATGCGGCGCGCCAAGTCCTCGTTGAGTTCATCCGGCACGCGGCCGCGAATATCGTAGGCCTTGAAGGCGGGTAGCGTCATGGGCAATTCCTGGGGTGGGGGAATTCCGAGTTTAGCGGCTGTGCCGTGTCTTGGGTGTGGCGGAATTGCGATCGGGGACAGGGAACAGTCAGCGGCTAGAATGGCCGCTTTACATCAGCGAGGCGAGGGCGGTGATGAGCAATAGTGGACGTGGTGCGGTAAGCGGCAAACGCTATGCCGACGCCGGGGCGGCGCTGGATGGGGTGCTGGCCGATGGCCAGACCCTGGCGGTCGGCGGCTTCGGATTGTGCGGAATCCCGGAAGCGCTGATCGCGGCAGTGCGCGCGAGCGGGGTCAACGGATTGACCGTGATCTCCAACAACGCAGGTGTCGACGGATTCGGGCTGGGTCAATTATTGGCCACCCGGCAGATCCGCAAGATGATTTCGTCCTACGTGGGCGAGAACAAGGAATTCGAGCGGCAGTACCTGGCCGGCGAACTGGAGCTGGAGTTCAACCCGCAAGGCACGCTGGCCGAGCGCCTGCGCGCGGGCGGTGCGGGAATTCCAGCGTTCTATACCGCAACCGGCTACGGCACCATCGTCGCCCAGGGCAAGGAAACCCGGCAATTCGACGGCAAGCAGTACGTAATGGAAACCGCGCTGCAGGCCGACGTCGCGCTGGTCAAGGCCTGGCGTGCGGACACGGCCGGCAATCTGTTGTTCCGCAAGACTGCGCGTAACTTCAACCCGGCCTGCGCCATGGCCGGTCGCGTCTGCGTCGCCGAGGTCGAGGAAATCGTGGAGGTGGGCACGATTGATCCGGACCAGGTGCATCTGCCCGGCATCTATGTCGACCGGCTGGTGCTCAACGCCACCCCGGAAAAACGCATCGAACAGCGCACCGTGCGCGAAGGACAGCACTGATGGCCTGGACCAGAGACCAGATGGCCGCACGTGCGGCGCGCGAGTTGACCGATGGTGCCTACGTCAACCTGGGCATCGGCCTGCCGACGCTGGTGGCCAACCACATTCCCGATCGCGTGGACGTATGGCTGCAATCGGAGAACGGCCTGCTCGGCATCGGCCCGTTTCCCAGCGAAGACGAGGTGGATGCGGACCTGATCAATGCCGGCAAGCAGACAGTCACCGCACGTGCCGGCGCCAGTTATTTTGGCAGCCACGACTCGTTTGCGATGATCCGTGGCGGGCACATCGATCTGGCGATTCTCGGTGCGATGCAGGTCACCGAGCGCGGCGACCTGGCTAACTGGATGGTACCCGGCAAGATGGTCAAGGGCATGGGTGGCGCGATGGACCTGGTGGCTGGCGTCAAGCGCGTTGTCGTGCTGATGGAACACGTTGCCAAGGACGGCAGCCACAAGATCCTGCGCGAATGCGACCTGCCATTGACCGGCGTCGGCGTGGTCGATCGCATCATCACCGACTTGGCGGTATTCGACGTCACCGATGGCGGGTTGGTGCTGGTGGAGGCGGCCGAGGGAGTGGAGCTGGATGAGTTGCGCGCCAAAACCGGTGTCGCATTCGTTGTGCAAACACGAGACTAGTTGCGTTGCAATTCGCAAGGTGCTGTCACGGCGCCTTGCGTGCATACCGATAAGGCTCGGCTGACGCTGTTTTGGTAATGCCCAGTGTTTGTTCGATCGTGGTGACGCGATGCCCGGAACTGGTCACAGCAAGACCGACGAAGCGCTCGATTGCATGGGCGAGGGTGCCGTCGATCTGCCCTTGTTCGCTTTCAAACTCGCTCGGATGAAGGTGTGCATCCAGCAATGGGCGTAGCGCCTCCAGCCGTGCCCAGAACATGCTACCGGAAGCAAACAAGCTAGTTGCGTCCGGTGCATCCGTGCCTGTGCGAACAGCAAGATAATCCAGTGCGTCAGCGTTGCCGCCGATAAAGTCGGTTACCGGTAAGAGATGACCGTCAGGTGCCATGAGACCGACAAGCGGATCGGTAGAGAACGCATCCATGATCGCATCGACCCGCTGCGGCATGAGCAATGCGGCGAGCATCTCGTTTCGCCATGCGTTTCCGTCATCGCGATGAGTCGATTTCTTGGTGTGCAGCTTCAAAACCAGCTGCACGCCCTCATCGAGTAGCCGGTTGGCCACGTGCAGGAAAGGCAGGATGTCGCGGCCACGATTTTCAAAGCCTTCCACCTCGGCCTGGATGCCGCGCTGCTGTATGCATTGATTGACTTCGATGACCTTGGTGAGGTCGGTCGTGACGATGATGCGCAGTGGAGTTCCGCACTCGACAATTGCATCGAGCATCTCGTTCAGTACATCAAGATACCAGGCGTGCAAGACCACGCATGCGCTTGGCGAACGTGATTCGGTTACAACGTCTGGTGCACGCGTCAGCGCCTGACGTGTTGCCTCCAGCCACGCATGTCCCAAGCGCGCATCTGGTTCGAGTAGCGCACCTTCGGCCCACTCGTTCCATGCATTGATGAACACCATGCGGTTAGCTGGCGGCGCACTGGCGAGGCGATGGCGCAGGGTGCGCGATAGCCAGTCCCGATAGCGGCGGGGGGATGCGTGCAGGTAGATGCGTCCTTTTCCCGAGCGTCGTGGTTCGTTGTCCCAGCCCGGATTGACCCCCGGATATAGCGTGTACTCGCGTAGCGGTCGCTGCTCCATGTCGCGCGCAAGTTCTCGCCAATCGAGTACCTCGCCGTTGAACTCCGGGTTCAGCAATCGCTGTCTGGCAGTGACCGACGCTGGCGTACTCATGTTGGGAGGGAATTCGACTGCAGCATCGAATCCGATGTCGCGCGGATCGGGGCGCTCGAAACCCTGCACGTAGGCCAGATGAATTTCGCCGACCCCGTTCTCGCGACACCACCTGCGCCAACGCGCTGCGGTCTGTGCGGGATCGGGCAATAAATGTGGCCGATACACCAACAGTAACGGGCGGCCATCCACCCGCAGATATGTTGGATTGCGTAGATATGTCGCGATATGGGCAATAAAGGCGAGGTCGTCGTCGGCGCTGTGCGCCTGGTCGATCAGAATGTCATCGCCACGGCCATCCCAGCGGCGCGCCCACTTCTCGTTTGCCCAGCAAAGGCAAAAAGGCAACGTGATCGAGGTATCTTCGTGCCGTTGGGCAATCGGCATTTCCAGCAGGGTCTTACCGGCAAACCAGTAGAAGTAAAAGCAAAACGCGCCAAGGCCGTACTCTTGTGCCAAACGTGCCTGCTCGCGCATGACCTGTGGTGTGCGAAGGTCATAGAAGCCCAGATCCGCCGGAAGGCGTGGTTGTTGATGGCCTTCAAACTGTGCAAGCGCGCGGCTGACGTTGCGCCATTCGGTAAAGCCTTTGCCCCACCACGCATCGTTCTCCGGGATGGGATGAAATTGCGGCAGATAGAACGCAACCAGGGTTGCGGGAAGCGTCTCCGGCAATGCGGCAGTGCGATAAGGTACGTGGCCGATCGCCGCTTCGTCACTGCGTGCTGCAGGGCGTCGCGAGATGCCATGGACTGCGCGGCCGCGTACAGGCTCAGGTACCCAGTCGGCATGTCGGTCCAGGAACCAGCTACGCCACCGGTCACGCGTTGCGTCAGTTAAAGGAATTGCGCGAAACCCTGCGCGCAACAGTCCAAACAGCTGCGCGCGCACACGTGACTGCATCGAGCGTCCCGCTGTACTCACAGATTCTGGTAGTTCGGGCCCGAACCACCCTCCGGCGTGACCCAGGTGATGATCTCGTACGGGTCCTTGATGTCGCAGGTCTTGCAGTGCACGCAGTTGGCGGCGTTGATCTGCAGGCGCTTGCCGGAGGGGCTGCCGGTGTCTGCGACCATTTCGTAGACGTTGGCCGGGCAGAAGCGGGTGCAGGGGTTGTCGTATTCCTGCACGCAGCGGGTGGCGCAGACGTCGGTGTCGAGCACCTTCAGATGCACGGGCTGGTCTTCGTCGTGCTCGGTGGCAGCGAAGTAGACCGCCTGCAGGCGGTCGCGCGGGGCGAGCTCGCGCGTGCCGTAGTCGCGGTTGGGTTGCTCGTAGTCGCCGATCTTGTGCAATGCCGACCAGTCGGGTTTGTTCTTCAGCGTCCATGGCGAGGCGCCCTTGAGCGCGGTTTCCCAGGCGGCATTGAGCAGGCCGAACCACAGGCCCTTCTTGAAACCGGGCTTGATGTTGCGCACCTGCTTCAACTCGGCCATCGCATCGGACGCGCGCAGTTTCGCGTCGAAGCCTTGCGGCGCCAGCTGCGATTGCACCAGATGTTCGGCGGCCAGCATGCCGCTGCGGATCGCCTGATGGGTGCCCTTGATCTTGGGCACGTTGAGCAGGCCGGCGGTGTCGCCGATCAGCAGGGCACCGGGCATTTCCACCTTCGGCAGCGACTGCCAGCCGCCGGTGACGATGGCGCGCGCGCCGGCCGAGAGGATGCTGCCGCCTTCCAGCAATGGCTTGATCAGCGCGTGGTTCTTCCATTGCTGGAAGGCTTCCCACGGCTGGTACTTCGGGTCGCTGTAGTCCAGTCCGCTCACGTAACCGAGCGCGATCTGGTTGTTGTCCAGGTGATACAGGAAGCTGCCGCCATAGGTGCGGTTGTCGGCCGGCCAGCCCAGTGTGTGCACGATCTTGCCGGGACTGACGCGCCCTTCCGGTACCTGCCACAGCTCCTTGATGCCGATCGAATAGCCCTGCGGGTCGGCATCGGCGGTGAGGTCGAAGCGTTTGAGCAGGCGCTTGGTCAGATGCCCGCGCGCGCCTTCGGCCAGCACGGTGACCTTGGCACGGATGTCGATGCCGGCGGTGTAACCGGGTTTGTGCGAACCGTCCTTGGCCACGCCCATGTCGCCGATACGCACGCCGATGACCTGGTCGTTGTCGTCGT
Organism: Xanthomonas arboricola pv. juglandis; assembly: GCF_001013475.1. GTDB lineage: Bacteria > Pseudomonadota > Gammaproteobacteria > Xanthomonadales > Xanthomonadaceae > Xanthomonas > Xanthomonas arboricola. Next base: position 398,386 of record NZ_JZEF01000004.1, read on the forward strand.
GCAGGGTTTCGGCGGCGGCAAAGCCCGGGTAGATCTCCACGCCCAGCGCTTCGGCCTGCGGCGCCAGCCAGGCGCACATTGCGCCCAGGCTGACGATGAAGTTGCCGTGGTTGCGCATGCCTGGCGGCACCACCGGGAACTTGCGCGCGCTGTCCTTGCCGAGAAACCAGAATTCGTCGTCGGTGGCGGCTACGCAGATCGGCGGCGGGTTGTCGCGCCAGCCCGGCAGCAAGGCATCCAGCGGACCCGGCTCGATCACCGCGCCGGACAGGATATGCGCACCGATGGTGCTGGATTTTTCGATCACGCAGACGCTGATGGCCGGATCGAGCTGCTTGAGCCGGATCGCAAAGGCCAGCCCTGCCGGACCGGCGCCGACGGTGACGACGTCGTACTCCATCACGTCGCGCTCGACCGTCTCTGGCGCATTTGCGCCGACTCCTGCTTCCGACATTGCTCCGCTCCCGTTGGCTCGATGGCTGCTGCGCATTTTCCGGGATTCGATGTGACGGCGGCAAATCGGATCGATTCATCCGCGCCGCGCAGCCTCCACTCAGCGGGCGCGTGCTAGCGTTTGATGCATGAAGATTCGGGTGGCGTTGCCGCAAGCGGAGATCGCCTGGTGTCGCGGCTGGTTGCCGCGCGCGCAGGCCGATGCGCTGCTGCAGGCGCTGCTGACGCAGGTGCAGTGGGAGGTGCATCGCATCCGCATGTTCGGGCGCACGGTCGATTCGCCGCGTCTGAGCAGCTGGATGGGCGATCCGGACGCCAGCTATCGCTACTCGGGCACGCAGTTCGCGCCGCAGCCGTGGCTGGAGGTATTGCAGCCTCTACGCACGCGCCTGCAGGCCGAAACCGGGGCGCCGTTCAACAGCGTGCTGGCCAACCGTTACCGCAGCGGCAACGATGCGATGGGCTGGCATAGCGACGACGAGCCGGAGTTGGGCGCGAGACCATTGATCGCCTCGGTAAGCCTGGGTGCGACGCGGCGCTTTGCATTCAAGCATCGCGACGATGCTGCGTTGAAGCAGACGCTGGAATTGGGGCACGGCGATCTGCTGCTGATGGCAGGCGATACCCAGCGCCACTACAAGCATGCATTGCCGCGCACCGCAAAGCCCATCGGCGAGCGCATCAATCTGACCTTTCGTCAGATTGCGCCGCGCGTGTCCCGGCCATAAGAGCGGCTAACGAAGCGTAGCGAGCGCTAGGCTGGCGGTGAGTGCAGTGTTTTTGTTGTCCACATCTTGGTGGATGCAGTCAGCAGTCCGAGTCAAACGCTGAGTGGGTCGAGGGCGCGGTGCCCTCACCGCTCGCGGGACACGCCGTGAACCCGTCCCTGGGGGCTCGGTGGCGGCATCCATGCCGCCACACGGTCCCGCAATCGGTGAGGACACCGCACCAGACAGTTTGCTGGCTGCTTTGTTGAAAGCCATGCACACCGACCATCTCGACTGGTCCTTGCCCGCCCACCATCGCGGGACCTTATGCGGCATGGATGCCGCAGAAGAGCCTACATGGACGTACTTGCGGCGTGTCCCGCGATGGTGGGCGGGCAAGGGCCTGCAGCCAGGCCGCAGATCAGCCGCCCCGCGGTAGACCGGCGTGAAGTGCTTTGTTAACCGCTCTAAGAACTGTCGCCTGCGCTTACAACGAACGCGGCAGGCTCTGGCTGTCCTGCTGGCCGGTGATCAAGGTCCAGCCGACCAGCTCGGTGGTGACCTGCGTCATCGCCTGTTCGAATGCCGCTGCCACGGCAGCCGTGTCGGTGCCGCTGGACGGGCGTGCGACCAGGAAGGTGCGCGAGGCCACCACGCGCTGATCGGCAGCGTGCAGCAGTTTGGCATTGAGTTCGATGGTGGCCGAGGGCAGCGACTGGCCGGCGTAATCGGACTCGAAGCGGCGCAGGTCGATCGCCAGTTTGTAGTCGGAGCGGATGCCGGTGCCGATACGGGCGACGGCGGCGATCTTGCCGGAGTCCTCGAACGCGCGGACCACGCTGTCTTCCAGCATGTCGGTGGCCGGCTGCGCCCAGCCTGCGCCGTGATAGACCTGCAACTCGCCCGGGGTCGGGCGCACGTTGATGCGCGGGCTGTCGATCACCCGCGCGGCGCTGGGCTTGGACACCGACAGTTGCCAGGTTACCTGCGGCCAGGACGGGTTCGGCGCAATCCGCACGTTAGGTGCGTAGATGGTGGCCGGCTTCTTGTCGCCGCCGGTCAACACCGAGCAGCCGCCCAGCGCCAGCAACGAGACGCACAACATGGGACGCAACAGGCGCATGGCAGTCATTTCGGTTCGAACTCCTTGGGTGCGTCGCGGCCGAGCAGGTAGCGCGCAGGGTTGTTGTCCAGTTTGTCGCTGACCCGGCGCAGGTCACGGATCAGGCCGCGCAATTCGGTCAGCGTGGGCCCGAGCTGGCCCAGGCCATCGTTGGCAAAACTATTGATGGCCGCGCGGTTCTCGCCAAGGATGTTGTCGGCGTTGCCGGCGGCCGAATCCAGCTTGACCAGGGTGGCATCGAGCTTTTCCAGGATGCCCGGCAACTGCTGCACCAGGTTCTGGTCCAGCCGCTTGATGGTGCCGTTGGTGGTGGTCAGGGTGGTGTCCAGATTGCGTGCGGCATCGCGCGCGCTGACGATCAGCGCCTGCATGCCTTCGTCGCGATCGGCGATGCCACCACTGATCTTTTCCAGATTCTGCAAGGTGGCGGTGATGCTGGCCACGTTCTTGTCCGAGAGCATCTGGTCCATGCGCTCGACGATGCGGTTGGCGGTGTCGGTGATGTTCTGCAATGCCGACGGCGTGGTCTGGATGATCGGCGCATCGCTCTTGTCGATGGTGGTCAGCGACGGTGCCTCGGGCGTGCCACCGGAGAGCTGGATGATCGACGGGCCGGTCAGGCTGGTGATGGCCAGCTTGGCGCGCGTGTCGCTCTTGATCGGCGTGGTGGAGTTCACCCGCACGTGCGCGACCACCTGGCGCGGGTCGTTCGGCGCCAGCGTCAGCTCGGTGATCGAGCCCACCGCGATGCCGTTGTATTGCACCGGGCTGCCGACCGTCAGGCCGGTCACCGCCTCGCGGAACACCACCCGGTATTGCTGCCAGGTACGGTCGGAGGAGTATTTTGCGGCCCATAGCCCGAACAGCAGCAGGGCCAGGCCCGCCACGATGGTGAAGGCGCCGATCAAGACGTAATTGGCTTTGGTTTCCATGCTCAGGCGGTCTCGGTGGAGTCGGTCTTGGCCGCGCGCGCGGCGCGGGCGCGCGGACCGTGGAAATATTCCTGGATCCAGGGGTGGTCGATCTGCTCGACTTCGGCCAGCGGCGCGTTGGCGATCACCTTGCGATCGGCCAGCACCGCGATGCGGTCGCAGATGGCGTACAGCGTATCCAGGTCATGGGTAATCAGGAACACGGTCAGGCCCAGCGCCTGCTGCAGGGTGCGGATCAACCGGTCGAAGGCGGCCGCGCCGATCGGGTCCAGCCCGGCGGTGGGCTCGTCCAGAAACAGCAGCGGCGGATCCAGCGCCAGCGCCCGCGCCAGGCCGGCGCGCTTGCGCATGCCGCCGGACAGCTGCGAGGGCAGCTTGTCCAGTGCATCGGCCGGCAGGCCGGCCAGCTTGATCTTCAGCAGCGCCAGCTCGAAATACCAGCGCTCGGGAAACTCGCCGTGATGCTCCTTCAGCGGGACCTGCACGTTTTCGCCGACGGTCATCGACGAGAACAGCGCGCCGTCCTGAAACAGCACCCCGGTATTGCGGGTGATGTGCTGGCGGTCGGCGAAACGACCCGAGCGCGCGTCCGCCCCCAGCACCTGGATGCTGCCGGCGTCCGGCTCGCGCAGGCCCAGGATGCTGCGCATCAGTACCGACTTGCCGGTGCCCGAGCCGCCGACCACGCCCAGGATCTCGCCGCGACGCACGTCCAGGTCCAGCTCCTCGTGCACGACCTGGCTGCCGAAGCGATTGGTCAGCCCGCGCACCGAGATCGCCAGCTGGTCATCCTCGGTCTCGGGTTCGGTGCCGGGAGTGGGGATTTGGGATTCGGGATTGGTCACAGCACGGCTCTCCCGAGTGTCAAAGCGCCAGCTGCGCTCCTGCCTTGCACGAATCCCGAATCCCGAATGTCGAATCCCGATCTCATCACCACCCCATCTTCATGAACCACAGCGCGGCGATCGCGTCGAGGATGATGACCAAGGAAATCGTCTGCACCACCGAGGAGGTGGTGCGTTCGCCAACCGACTGCGCGGTGCCGCTGACCTTCAGGCCTTCCAGACAGCCGATCAAGCCGATCACCAGCGCAAACAGCGGCGCCTTGGATAGCCCGACCAGGAAATGCCGCAGCTGGATGGTGTCGTGCATGCGCGCCAGATACATCTGCGGCGGGATATCCAGATCGAACGCGCCCACGGTGACGCCACCGGCCAGGCCGGCGATCATCGCGATGAAGGTCAGCAGCGGCAGGGTGAAGATCAGCGCAAGCAGGCGCGGAATCACCAGCAGGTCGATCGGGTCCAGGCCCAGGGTGCGGATGGCATCCACTTCCTCGCGCGATTTCATCGCACCGATCTGCGCGGTAAACGCGCTGGCGGTGCGCCCGGCCAGCACGATGGCGGTCAGCAGCACCGCGAACTCGCGCAGAAAGGCGATCGACACCAGCTCCACCACGTAAATCTCCGCGCCGAAGTCGCGCAGGATGGTCGAGCCCAGGAACGCGATCACCGCGCCGACCAGATACGACAGCAGCACCACCAGCGGCACCGCATCCAGGCCGACCTGCTCCATGTGGTGCACGGTGGAGGTCAGGCGGAAGCGCCGCGGCTCGTGGATCAGCCGCGCGATCTTGACCAGGTTCTCGCCCAGAAAACTGTTCAGCTCCAGAATGCCCTGGCCGACGCCGTGGGTGGTGCGGCCCAGACGGTCCAGCGCGGCGACGAAGCCGTAATCGCGTTTGGGCTTGGGGCGTTCGTCGTTGAGTTCCTCGATGGTGCACACCAGCGCCTGGTGCTCATCGCGGAAGTCGATCGCGTCTTCCTTCAGGCCCATGCGGCTGGCGAAGCGCAGCAGCTGCAGCACCCCGGCCGAGTCCAGTTGCCCGATGCCGCGCGCGTCGATGCGCCGGACCCCTTCGGGCACGGCCTGCAGCAGCTCGGCCTGGGGCAATGCGGTCGCCAGGACCCAACTGCCAGCGAGGCGGAGCTGTGCGTGATCCTGCGAGTCTTGTTCGATGCGTGGAGGTTGCGCTTTGATCATGGGTGGCCTGTCCGTGGCGCCAGCATACCGCGCCCGGCGTGAGCGAATGATGGGGACGCTTCGCAGCTGCGGTCCCGGCACAGACAATCGACGCGCCGGCCAGGTGCGCTGCGGCATACACTGGCGGCCTCGCCAGACGGCGTTTCTCCGATCCGACCCGCCACGCATGTCCGCTGCCACCGTCGTCCAACCGTCCGCCAGCGCCACCTATGCCCAGCGCGTCGCCTTTGTTTCGGAAATCGCCGGACGCCTGCATTCCTACGGCACCACGGCGCAGCGTCTGGAGGCCGCCGTGGTCGGACTGTCGCACAAGCTGGGCCTGGACTGCGAGCCCTGGTCCAATCCCACCGGGATCATTTTGAGCTTCAGCGACCCGACCAAGGCCATCGGCTCCAGCGACATCACCCGGGTGATCCGGCTGGCCCCGGGCGAGAACGACCTTTACAAGCTCAGCGTGGCCGATTACGTGGCCGACGGCGTGGCCAACGGGCGCATGAGCATCGCGCAGGGCCACACCGCGCTGCGGCGGCTGGACCGCGAGGTCGATCGGCGCGGCAAGACCATGCAGGTGCTGGCATTCGGGCTGGCCGCTGCCGGCGTGGCAGGGCTGTGGAAACTGCCCTGGCTGGATATCGCCACCGCCGGCGCGATCGGGATGTCGATCGGCCTGCTGACCCAATACACCGACAGGCGGCCGGCGACCAAGGAGGCCGGCGAGGCGCTGGCCGGCCTGCTGGCCGGGGTGGTGGCCGCGGTGGTGGCGTCGCTGGTCGGGCCACTGAACCTCAATACGGTGATCATCGCCTCGCTGGTGGTGCTGCTGCCCGGCATGTCGTTGACCAATGCCTTCAACGAGCTGGCCAGCCAGCACTGGGTCTCGGGCACGGCGCGGCTGGCCGGTGCGGTGACCACGGTGCTCAAGCTCACCGTCGGTGCGGTGATCGCGGTGACGCTGACCCAGGTGCTCGGCCTGCACCCGCAGGTGGCCGCATTGCGCCCACAGTCCGGCTGGGTGGAGTGGGCCTCGCTGCTGGTGGCCGCCTATGCCTTTGCGGTGTTGTTCAAGGCCAATCGACGCGATTATTTATGGATCATGGCGGCGGCCATGTCCGGGTATGTCATCGCGCGTTATGCCGGGCATGCCTGGGGTGGCCCGGCCGGCGTCTTTGCATCGGCCATGGCATTGACCGCCGCCGGTAATCTGTTCGGGCGGGTGGTGCAAAAACCCGGTGCATTGATCCGTTTGCCCGGCATCATCATGCTGGTTCCGGGCAGTGTCAGCCTGCGCGGCTTTCTGACCCTGGTACAGCAACAGGATGTCAGTGTCGGGCAGGCCGCGCTATTGGCGGTGACCAATATCGTGATGGCCTTGATGGCCGGATTGCTGTTCGGCAATCTGTTGATTCCGGCCCGCAAGAATTTATGACCGGTAGAAAAACGCGCAATAAAAAACGCCGGCACTGCCGGCGTTTTTTATTGGTAACAATCAAGCAGCCTTGGGCTTCTTGGTCGCGCGCTTGGTGGCGGCTTTGCGCGGCGCGGCCTTCTTGGCCGGGGTCTTCCTGGCGCTGACCTTGCTGATCAGAAAGTCTTCGACCTTCTTGCCGGCGGCGGTCAGTTCGGCCAGCCAGCGCGGCTGCTTGCCGCGGCCGGTCCAGGCTTCCTGGGGATTGGCGGGGTTGCGATACTTCGGCGGAACCTTGCCCAGCTTGCGGCCGGCGCGCGGGCCCGGCTTGGCAGCGGCAGCCGGACGACCCGGACCGGCGCTGGCGCCAAACAATTCTTCGATGGAATAACCCTGGGCTTTTGCCGCACGGGTCAGCTGCGTGCGAACCTTGGCAATCGGGGCGCGCTTGGCAACCACGGTCTGCTGCTTTTTCGCGTTTTTGATCAGTGCACCCAATTGCTTGGCCGACAGGCCGCTAAGATCGATCGACATCACTACTCCGGAAGATGAGAGAGAAAAGAATGCCGGTCCGTGGCAGCGCTGGCCATCATAATGTCAGAAAACCCAAGTGACAAATGCGCCGAAATAATTCGGCGCCTTGTGTTCATCCAATTGAAGTAGTTTCGGGTGATTTGATCAACGACCCAGGCGGGAGAATAACCCGGCCTTATCCAGGTTTTCTGCTGCCTCTGCAGTGCGGGCGCGATATTCAAATGTACCGGCGGCCAATCCACGTTCGGAGACCACCACCCGATGCGGAATACCCAATAGTTCCATATCGGCAAACATCGCGCCCGGGCGCAGGCCACGGTCGTCCAGCGCCGCTTCGATCCCTGCGGCGATTAATTCGTCCAGCAATGCCTGAGCGGCGGCAACCACCTGCGCATCCTGCTTGGGGTTGATGATGCAGACCACCACCTGCCACGGTGCCATCGGCGCGGGCCAGACGATGCCGGCATCGTCATGGTTCTGCTCGATCGCCGCGGCCACGATGCGCGAAATGCCGATGCCGTAGCAGCCCATCTTCATCACTGCGGGCTTGCCGTTCTCGTCGATCACGGTGGCCTGCAATGCCTGCGCATACTGGCTGCCGAGCTGGAACACATGGCCCACCTCGATGCCGCGGGCCAGCCGCAGCTCGCCGCCATCGGCCGCGCGTTCGCCGTCGATGACGTTGCGCACATCGGCAACGGTTTCCGGTTCCGGCAGGTCGCGGCCCCAATTGACGCCCACCAGGTGCGCGCCGGGCACATTGGCGCCGACCACGAAATCGGCCAGCGCCGCGACATCGCGATCTGCCACCACGCGCACCGGGCGGGCGGTATTCACCGGACCCAGGAAGCCCGGCTCGCAGCCGAGGTGGTCGCGGATTTCGGTTTCGTTGGCCAGGCGGTAGCCGGCCAGGCCGGCGACCTTGCCAAGCTTGATCTCGTTGACGGCGTGATCGCCGCGTACCAGCACCAGCACGAAGCCGGCTTCGGTCATCACCGCCACCGACTTGACCGTGCGCTGCAGCGCGATGCCCAGCAACTGGGCGACGTCTTCGCAGGTCTTCTGGCTGGGCGTTGCGACCTGGCGCATCGCCTCGCCAGCCGCGGCGCGCGGGGCGGGCAGGGCGGCGCTGGCGGTTTCCACGTTGGCGGCGTAATCGGAGCCGGTGGAGAACGCCAGCGAGTCCTCGCCGGAGGCGGCGATGACGTGGAATTCCTGCGAGGCGTCGCCGCCGATGGCGCCGGAGTCGGCCTGCACGGCGCGGAATTCCAGCCCCAGCCGGGTGAAGATGCGGGTATAGGCCGCGCGCATGTTGTCGTACTCGCGCGCCATGTCGGCATCGGTGAGATGGAAGGAATAGGCATCCTTCATCAGGAATTCGCGTGCACGCATCACCCCGAAGCGCGGGCGGATCTCATCGCGGAACTTGGTTTGGATCTGGTAGAAGTTCAGCGGCAGCTGCTTGTAGCTGTTGATCTCCTGGCGCGCGAATTCGGCCGCGGCCTCTTCGGCGGTCGGGCTATAGCAGAACTCCTGCTCCTTGCGATCCTTGATCTTGAGCAACTGCCCGCCGAACTTCTCCCAACGGCCGGTGGCGTCCCACAGCTCGCGCGGCTGGATGGTGGGGAACAGCACTTCCACCGCCCCGGCGCGGTTCATCTCCTCGCGCACGATGGCCTCGACCTTGCGCAGCACGCGCAGACCCAGTGGCGACCAGGTGTACAGCCCGGAGGCCAGCTTGCGGATCATGCCCGCGCGCAGCATCAGACGGTGGCTGACCAGCTCGGCGTCGGCCGGGGTTTCCTTGGTGGTGTGCAGGTGGAACTGGGAAAGACGCATCGGGCTTCGCTTGGGCGGAAAGCCCATAGTTTGCCAGTCTCGCGCCCTGCCGGTCAGTGGCGCCGGCCGATCGGCCGTGCGTATGGACCGGCAGGTGGCCGGTCCCGGGCCGGCTCAGGTGGCCGGATTGCCGCTCGCTGTCGGCTTGCAATAGGCCTTGGCCGCCGCTTCGGCGAGATTGCGCTGCGCCGCGCGGGCGTCCGGGTCCAGCGGGGTGCCGGGCTTGCCGTCGGCGCCGGCGCCCATGGTGACCTCGCCCTTGCCGCTGAGCAGTTCCAGGTTGCGGCGTGCGGTCAGGCAGTCGGCCGATTCGGGCGTGGCGGCCTCCGGCGCGGCGATGGCGGCGGTGCCGCTGCGCGCATCGATCCGGCGCGCTTCGTAGCGCTGGCCGGTTGGTGGCGGGGTTTCGGTGTAGTGGGTGACGCCCTTGGCGTCCTTCCATTTATATAGATCGGTGGCGCCGGCGGCGGCGCTGACCAGCATCAACAGGGCGCAAAGCCCGGACGACAGGTGCATATGGCTTCCCCTGGATGATTCCCGCGGCGATTGCAGCATCCGCGGCCCGCGCTGGCAAGTGACGCCGCGGGCGGGCGCGTACGATGCAAGCGCGCTACCGCCGGACGGACCTCAGGCCCTACACTTGCCGGATGGATGAGATGAGACCGCCCCCGCGCTCGCGCACGATTTACCTGCTGCCGAACCTGTTCACCACCGCCGGGCTGTTTTCCGGTTTCTACGCCATCATCGCCGCCGCCAATGGGCAATTCGTCCAGGCCGCCATGGCGGTGTTCGTGGCCGCGGTGATGGACGGGCTGGACGGCCGGGTCGCGCGCCTGACCAATACCAGCAGCGAATTCGGCGTGCAGTACGACTCGCTGGCCGATCTGGTCAGCTTCGGCATGGCCCCGGCGCTGGTGATGTACCACTGGTCGCTGTCGGCATTGAAGTACGACAGCAACGTGATGGGCCGGGTCGGCTGGTCGGCCGCGTTTCTGTATGCGGCCTGCGCGGCGCTGCGGCTGGCACGCTTCAATACGCAGGTGGGCGTGGTCGACAAGCGCTGGTTCATCGGCCTGGCCAGCCCGGCGGCCGCCGGCCTGATGATGTCCTTCGTGTGGGCGTTTGCCGACGACAGCCTGGGCTTTGATGGCGAGCAGCTACGTTACTTGGCGCTTGCGGTCACCGTGGTAGCGGCCTTGCTGATGGTCAGCCGGATCCGGTTCTGGAGTTTCAAGGGCGGCGCGCGTGGTCCGCGCGCCGACCGTGTGCCGTTCCTGGCGCTGGCGATCGCCACGGTGGTGATTGCGTTGCTGGTGATCGATCTGGCCCGTTCGCTGCTGGTGATCGGCGTGCTGTATGCGCTGTCCGGCCCGGTGATGTGGCTGTGGCGGCGCTGGCGGCGCACGCCCGAGCTGCCATGAGTCAATTGGCCTCCGAGCCGATGTGGTCCGATTTGCAGGTGTCGTACCTGCAGGCGTTGGGGCACACCGTGTATCTGGACCGCGACAGCGTGGACGCGGCGGCGGCGCCTGACGAGACGATCGAGCGCGCGCCGGCGGCTGCACCGCTGCGCGTGGAGCGCGCGCCGCCAACGCCGCCGCCCGCGGCACCGCCTGGGGTGCGTCGCAGCGCACCGGTCGCACCGGCCGACGCGCCGCAGGCGGTCGCGACTGCGTCTTCGACGGCGCCGCAGCGGCGCAACCGGGTCGGTATGCCCGATCGCCTGCAGATGGCATTGCTGCGCGCCTCCGGCTGCAATCCGGGCAATCCGAATACCCAGGCCTTGATGGCATCCTGGCCGCTGGCCGAGTTGCGTGGCAATCCGGCAGCCAAGCGCGCGCTGTGGCCGCAACTGCGTGCGCTGCGGCGGCGTCGGGATCCGGCATGAGCGCCTTGAACATGCCGCTGCCCACCTCGCTGCGCGCCATGCGCGAAAGCGATCTGGATGTGGTCATGGACATCGAACACCGCGCCTATCCGTTCCCGTGGACGCGCAGCATCTTTCGCGACTGCCTGCAGGCCGGCTATCCGGGCTGGGTGATGGAGCAGGGCGGGCAGGTCATCGGCTACGGGGTGATCAGCATCGCCGCCGACGAGGCGCACGTGCTCAATGTCTGCATCGCACCGGAGGCGCAATCCCAGGGGCATGGCCGCGTGCTGTTGCGCGCGCTGATCAAGGGTGCCTGCGATCGCGGCGCGCGTCGCGCGTTTCTGGAAGTACGCCCGTCTAACCCCTCGGCGATCGCGCTGTATCACTCCGAAGGCTTCAACGAAATCGGGCGGCGCCCACGTTACTACCCCTCCAACACCGGCCGCGAAGATGCGTTGGTGATGGCGATCGAGTTGTCCTTCGAAGGGTTTTCCTGAGCGCCATCGGCGGTAGCTGATGGGAGTGGTTTCGCGCGTGCTGCCGGAACCGCGCGCATACACCTGATACCTGCCGCGCGGTTGCCCTGTTGAGGGGGCTCACGACCTGGAGACGCCAGTCTGCTCTTGGGTCACGGTCAGACGACCGCTCCGGAGCTTTCGGTTCGCAGCATGCGGCTTTGTCGTTACGAAATACGCTCAGGTAATCAGGCATTGCGCGCCGTGACCCGAGCCCTTGCGTATCGCTGCAATCGATCGCAACAGGCCGCACTTTTCCTCCATTACAGCGCTTGAGTCGGCCGCCTGCGCGCCGCCATCTGCCATGACGCGCTTGCATGCACATGGTGATTATTTCGCCATCTTGTGTTTGACGTTTTCAGCGGCGTGATCAATTGCGTCCAGACGTGCGCGACGCCGCACGATGGCGATCCATCGCATTGCAGCCGCTGTACGCGTCAAAAAAACATGCAGGCATGTGATCGTGGCGGCACACCGTGCCGGACCTGTGTCCGTCTGCATTGCGATGCGGATCATGCTGCGCTGCAGTGTCCTTACGCCTGTCTCTGCGTGTCTTGATTGCAGCGTTTTGTCTTCTCTTGCGTGTCCCGCAACCGTTTGCGTGACTGCGCGTGCACATCGATGCATCGGCTGGATGCAAGCCAATGCGATGCTCCTAGTATCGATGTCGCTGAACTGAACATTACATATATGAAAAGTATGTTCCGCGCCTGCTAGACGAGGGGTGTGCCGCCGCGCGGCGCATCGAACCTATCCGAGGGAGACATCAAGATGAAGCCGAAATTTTCAACGGCGGCCGCCGCGTCGCTGTTTGTCGGGTTGTTGCTGGTCGTTGGCATTGCCTGTGCCGATCCTGCGCTGGAAGTTGCAACCACCGGTTGGGCAACACAGAACGGAGGGACCAAGGGCGGCTCCAAAGCGGCAGCTGCCAACATCATATACGGTCAAGACCGCCGCAGAGCTGAAGAGCGCGCTCAAAGCCAGCGTGGGCAGCAACGGGCGCATCATCAAGATCAGCGGCATCATCGATGTCAGCGAGGGCACGCCGTACACCGCGACCTCGGATATGAAGACCCGCGCGCGCCTGGACATTCCGACCAAGACCACGCTGATCGGCATCACCAGCAACGCGGAGATCCGCGAAGGCTATTTCTACGTCAAGGCCAACGACGTCATCATCCGCAACCTCACCATCGAAAATCCGTGGGATCCGGAGCCGGTCTGGGATCCGGATGACGGCAGCGCCGGCAACTGGAATTCCGAGTACGACGGCCTCACGGTCGAGGGCGCAACCAATGTGTGGGTGGACCATGTCACCTTCACCGACGGTCGCCGCACCGACGATCAGAACGGCACTGCCAACGGTCGCCCCAAGCAGCATCACGACGGTGCGATGGACGTCAAGAAGGGCGCCAACTTCGTCACCATTTCCTACTCGGCGTTCAAGTCGCACGAGAAGAACAGCCTGATCGGCTCCAGCGACAGCGCCTCCAGCACCGACAGCGGCAAGCTCAAGGTGACCATCCACAACACCTTGTTCGAGAATATCTCCGCGCGCGCACCGCGTGTGCGTTTCGGCCAGGTGCACCTGTACAACAACTACCACGTCGGCAGCACCAGCAATAAGGTCTATCCGTTCTCGCACGCGCACGGTGTGGGCAAGGAGTCGAAGATCTTCTCGGAGAACAATGCGTTCGACATCAGCGGGGTGAGCGGCTGCGACAAGATTGCGGCCGATTACGGCGGCAGCGTGTACCGCGACCAGGGCTCACTGCTCAACGGCGAGGCGCTGACCTGCTCGTGGAATACCAACATCGGCTGGACCCCGCCGTATACCTATAGCCTGCTGTCGGCCGACAAGGTGGCTGCAGACGTCAAGGCAAAGGCCGGTGCAGGTAAGCTGTAAGGCGTCTTCCACTCGCAACGCTGCGATGCGTGCAGCGTTGCATCGCTTCCCGCAACGCCCGCAACACTGCGGGCGTTGTGCGTGTTGGCGGCGCTAGATCTTGGCGCGTTGTTCGCGCAGGCCGGTCAGCTGCGTGGTCCAGTCGTTCAGGCGCGCGCGTTCCTGCCCAACCACCACGGCCGGCGCGTTCTGCACGAAGGTGGCGTTGCCCAGCTTGCCATTGCACTTGCCGATCTCGCCTTCCACGCGCTTGATTTCCTTGTCCAGGCGCGTGCGTTCGGCATCCATGTCGACCAGGCCTTCCAGCGGCACCAGCAGGGTGAGCTCACCGACGATGGCCGTGGCCGACGGCGGGGTGTCCTGGCCGGCATCAAGCCAGTCGATCGCTTCGAGCTTGAGCAGGAACGACAGCTGCGAGGCAAAGCGGCCAATACGGGCGCGATCGTCAGCAGTGCCGGCCTGCAGCAGCAGGCGTACCTGCTTGGACGGCGGCACGTTCAACTCGCTGCGCACACGACGCAGTGCCGACACCATCGACTTCAGCCATTCGACATCGGCCTCTGCGCTGGCGTAGCTGGCGGTATCGATATCGCCGGCCTGCGGGAATGCCTGCAGCGAGATCGTGGCGGCGGTGATGCCCAGGCGCGGTGCAACCTGCTGCCACAGTTCTTCGGTGACGAATGGGGTGAGCGGGTGCAGCAGGCGCAGCAGCGCTTCGAGCACCTGCAGCAGGGTGCGGCGGGTGCTGTCGGCGGCGCGGGCGTCGTTGCCGTTCAACGCCGGCTTGGTCAGCTCCAGGAACCAGTCGCAGAACTCGTTCCAGGCGAACTCGTACAGGCATTGCGCCAGCAGGTCGAATCGATAGGCGGCGTAGTGCGCCTCGGCTTCGGCGCTGACCTTGTCCAGCCGCACCAGGATCCACTTTTCTGCATCGGTGACCGGCACATGCTTGCCCGAGTCCGGATGCGAGGCGGTGTCCGCATGGTTCGTCCCCCGGGCGCGTGGCGACGCGTCTGTCGCTTCCGCGGCCGCGGGATCCCCGGGGCGCGTATTCATCAGCACAAAGCGCGTGGCGTTCCACAGCTTGTTGCAGAAGTTCTTGTAGCCTTCGGCGCGGCCGAGATCGAACTTGATGTCGCGGCCATGCGTGGCCAGTGCGGCGATGGTGAAGCGCAGCGCGTCGGCACCGTGGGCGATGATGCCGTCCGGGAATTCCTTGCGTGTGGCTTTTTCGATCTTCTCGGCCATGCGCGGCTGCATCAGCCCGTTGGTGCGCTTGGCCACCAGGTCTTCGATGCTGATGCCGTCGATGATGTCCAGCGGATCGAGCACGTTGCCCTTGGACTTGGACATCTTCTGGCCCTGCGCATCGCGGATCAGGCCGGTGATGTAGACATCGCGGAACGGCACCTGGCCGGTGAAGCTGTCGGTGGCCATGATCATGCGCGCCACCCAGAAGAAGATGATGTCGAAGCCGGTGACCAGCACCGACGACGGCAGATAGCGTTCGAAGCCGCGCTCGGCCATCGCGTTCGCATCCGGCCAGCCCAGCGTGGAGAACGGCCACAGTTGCGAGGAGAACCAGGTTTCCAGCACGTCGCTGTCCTGTTGCAGCGCGACGTCGGCACCCAGGCCGTGTTTCGCGCGCACCTCGGCTTCGTCATGGCCGACATAGCACTTGCCTGCCTCGTCGAACCACGCCGGGATGCGATGGCCCCACCACAGCTGACGGCTGATGCACCAGTCCTGGATGTTCTCCATCCAGTGGCGATAGGTGTTGATCCAGTTCGGCGGCACGAACTTGACCTGGCCGCTTTCGACCAGTTCCAGGCCGCGCCTGGCCAGCGCGTCCATCTTCACGAACCACTGGTCGGTGAGATAGGGCTCGATCACCTGGCCGGTGCGATCGCCGCGCGGCACCTGCAGCTTGTGTGGCTTGGTTTCGCCCAATACGCCCAGGTCTTCCAGTTCCGACAGCACCAGCTTGCGGGCGTCATAACGATCCAGGCCGCGATAACGCTCCGGCGCATTCTCGTTGATGGTGGCGGTGACGGTGAACAGGTTGATCAGCGGCAGGTCATGCCGCACGCCTACCTGGTAATCGTTGAAATCATGCGCAGGCGTGACCTTGACCACGCCGGTGCCGAAGGCGCGGTCGACATAATCGTCGGTGATCACCGGCACCTGCCGGCCAGTCAGCGGCAGCACGATGCGGGCGCTGTGCAGCGTGGCGTAGCGCGGGTCTTCCGGATGCACCATCACCGCGGTGTCGCCCAGCATGGTCTCCGGGCGCGTGGTGGCGACCACCAGGTAATCGCGGGTTTCGCGCAGCGTCTCGACGCCGTCGGTATCGTGCTCGACGTGCTCGTAGGTCACGCCGTCGGCCAGCGGGTAGCGGATCGACCACAGGAAGCCGTCTTCTTCGACGTTTTCCACTTCCAGGTCGGAGATCGCGGTCTTCAGCACCGGGTCCCAGTTGACCAGGCGCTGGCCGCGATAGATCAGGCCCTGCTCGTACCAGCGCACGAAGGCTTCGTTGACCGCGGCCGACGGCTGCGGGTCCATGGTGAAGGTGCTGCGCGACCAGTCGCTGGAGGTGCCCAGCCGGCGCATCTGGCGCTCGATGGTGTCGCCGGACTCGGCCTTCCATTCCCACACCTTGGCGATGAAGCCCTCCCGCCCGAGCGAGTCGCGCGTTTCGCCGTTGCCTTCCAGGGCCAGGTTGCGCGACACCACCATCTCGGTGGCGATGCCGGCATGGTCGGTGCCCACCTGCCACAGCGTATCGAAGCCGCGCATGCGGTGATAGCGCACCAACGTATCCATCAGCGTCTGCTGGAACGCATGGCCCATATGCAGCGTCCCGGTCACATTCGGCGGCGGCAGCAGCACGGTATACGGCTCACCCTTGCCGGACGGCACGAAATAACCGGCCGCCTCCCACTGCGCGTACAGGCGCGATTCGAAAGAAGAGGGTTCGTAGCTGGAGGCGAGGGTGGTCATAAGGCGGGGAATGGAGAGTCGGAAATAGGGAATGGGGAAAGCGGGTGTGTTGAAAAGTGAAGGTCTACGGGGCAGTCGACGTTCAATTCTCGATTCCCCATTCCCGATTCACATGTCGTACTTGGTCAGTTCCAGGCCCAGGGCCTTGTACTGCTTCCAGCGCTCGCGCAGCGGTTCGCGGGCGGCGGGGTCGGCCGGGACGACTTCCAGTACGCGGTCGCAGGCGCCCAGGTAGGGGTCGTCGCGCAGGTTGATCACCAGCGGGCGCGAGGGGGCATCGAACTCCGGCGCGGCGATCAATACCGGCGCCAGTTCGTCTTCCTCGTCGGTGCCGGCAATCTGGTGCGGGATGTAGGCCTCGTCGTCGAATGCCCACAGCAGGTCGTCCAATGCCTCGGCCTGCGCGGCGTCGCGCGCCAGGATCAGCGTGGACAGGTTGGCGTCGTTGGCCTTGCGCGCGAGCTCGCAGACCAGCCGCAGCGGTTCGTTGAGGAAGCGCGGTTTGGCGATCAGGTAAAAGTCGGCACGCGGCATCAGGGCAGGGAATCGGGAGAGGAGAATTGGGAATGGTCACGGCACCGCCGCGACCCCGAAGGTCGCGCCGGTGCCTGAAAGGAAAGGGCTTTCACGATTCCCTGTTCCCGATTTTCAATTCCCACCTTCGGCGCGATCCAGCAACCACTGGGTCAGCAGCCCCACCGGGCGGCCGGTAGCCATGCCGCGCTTGCCTTCGTCGCTGGCCACGCCGGCGATGTCCAGATGCGCCCAGCGCTGGTTCTCGGTGAAGCGCGACAGGAAGCAGCCGGCGGTGATCGCGCCGCCCCAGCGGCCGCCGATGTTGTAGACGTCGGCGAAGGTGGAATCCAGCAGGCCCTGGTACTCGTCCCACAGCGGCAGGCGCCAGGCACGGTCGAACACGTGCTCGCCGGCGGCCAGCAGTTCGTTGGCCAGGTCGTCGTGCTTGCTCATCAGGCCGGCGGTCTGGTGGCCCAGCGCCACCATGCAGGCGCCGGTCAGCGTGGCCACGTCCACCAATGCTTCGGGGTTGAAGCGCTCGGCGTAGGTCAGCGCATCGCACAGGATCAGGCGGCCTTCGGCGTCGGTGTTGCCGACCTCGATGGTCTTGCCGGACATGCTGGTGATCACATCGGAGGGGCGGTACGCATTGCCGTCGATGGCGTTCTCCACCGCCGGCACCACCACCACCAGGTTGATCGGCAGCTCGGCCTTGACGGTGGCCACGAAGGTGCCGATGACGTTGGCGCCGCCGCACATGTCGTACTTCATTTCCTCGATGCCGCCCTGCGTCTTGAGGTTGACGCCGCCGGTGTCGAAGGTGATGCCCTTGCCGACCAGCACGTAGGGACGCGCGTCGCCTCCGCCGTTCCACTTCAGCACGATCAGCCGCGGGCGGTTGGCCGAGCCACGCGCCACCGACAGCAGCGAGCCCATGCCGAGCGACTCCATCTGTGTTTCGTCCAGGATCTCGGCCTCGGCGCCGGGGAACTTGCCGGCGAACGCGGCGGCGGTCTCGGCCAGATAGGCCGGTGTGCAGTAGTTCGGCGGCAGGTTGCCCAGCTCGCGGGCGAACTCCACGCCCTCGGCGGTGGCCACGCCCACGGCCAGTGCGCGGGCGTCGTCGCCGGCGATCGCCAGCGTGGTCAGGCCGGTCTCGTCGACCTTCTTCTTGCCCAGCGTGGCGGTGTAACGGTAAGCGGCGTGGTCGCTGACGATGATGGCCTGGCGGATGTTCCAGGCGCTGTCGCGCGCCTTGACCGGCAATTCGGTCAGGGTGAGCAGGGCGGTGCCGACCGGGCCGGTCTTCAGCGCGCGGGTCGCGTCGCCCACCGCCTTGAGGTACGGCGCCACGCCGAACTTGCCGGCCTCGCCCAGGCCGACCACCAGCACGCGCGGGGCGGCGACGCCGGGCAGGTCGTGCAGCAGGCTGGTGCTGCCGGTCTTGGCAGCCACATCGCCCCGTGCCACCAGGGCCGTCAGACGGCCCTGGCTGGCGCTATCGAGTGCCTGGGCAGCGGGCGACAGGGTCTTGTCGGCGAACACGCCAACCACGATGCAGTCGACGGCGGCGCTTGCCG
Organism: Xanthomonas arboricola pv. juglandis; assembly: GCF_001013475.1. GTDB lineage: Bacteria > Pseudomonadota > Gammaproteobacteria > Xanthomonadales > Xanthomonadaceae > Xanthomonas > Xanthomonas arboricola. Next base: position 416,812 of record NZ_JZEF01000004.1, read on the forward strand.
GCGCGTCTTGGTTCAGGGTGAATTGCAGGGCCATTGATCAGATTCCGTAGGCAAATCCGTACAATCGCGGGCTGTTTACGCCAACCTGACTAGGCTGGCGCCGCCGCGAACGAATCCGAGAGTTTAAAACAAGCCCACCCCATGCCGAAGCTCGATCGATACCTGCTTAGCGATTTCACCCAGAGCTTCCTGGCCACCTTGATCGTGCTGCTGGTCGTCAGCGTCGGCGGTGTGCTGGTGGATATCCTCGGCAATATCGCCGATGGCCGCATCCCTGCTCGCTTGCTGCTGTCTCAGGTAGGCCTGCAATTCGTGGCGTATCTGCCGATCATTCTGCCGCTGGCGCTGATGCTGGGGCTGTTATTGGCACTGGCGCGGCTGTACCGCGATTCAGAAATGGCCGTCATCACCGCCATCGGTGTGGGCCCGCGGCGCCTGCTGCGGCCGATGCTGATGCTGGTGGTGCCGGTGGTGGTGGTGATCGGGCTGTGCTCGCTGTGGCTGGGCCCCTGGGCCAGCCGCACCGCCGAGACCATGCTGGAAGACGCCAACCGCAGCATCGTGATGGCCGGCCTGGAGTCGGGCAAGTTCACCCCGCTGTCCGGCGGCGGGGTGGTCTACCTGACCACGATCTCGGCCGACGGCAAGGGCCTGGGCAAGGTCTTCATGCAGCGCCAGAAGGACGACCGCATCGATGTGGTCACCGCCGACCGCGGCGCGATGTTCTTCGAAGGCAAGGCCGACCGATATCTGCGCCTGGAGGACGGTTACCGCATCGAAGGCCCGGCCGCCGGCAATACCCTGGACTACCGCCTGATGAAGTTCGCCAGCAACGATGTGGCCTTGCCCGACCGGACCCAGGTGCACGATGCCAACGATCCGGAAGTGATGTGGACCACGCAGTTGCTGTCGGACCAGCGCCCGGCCGCGCGCGCGCAGCTGCATGAACGCCTGGCGCCGCCGCTGCTGGCGCTGGCCTTTGCGCTGCTGACCCTGCCGCTGTCGCGCAGCGCGCCGCGGCAGCAGCGGTATGGCCGGATCATGCTGGCCTTCCTGGCTTACATGGTGGGCACCAATCTGATGATCGTCGGCACCCAGTGGATCGCCAATGGCAAGACGCCGGCCGCGCTCGGTCTGTGGTGGCTGACCCTGCCGCTGCTGGCGGTGGCGATCTGGGCGTATGCGCGCGATGGCCGCGTGCGTCGGCCGAGGGTGCGCGCATGAGGCTGATGCCGCGGGTGCATGACTGGTACATCGGGCGTGCGGTGTTGTTCACCGTGCTGCTGACATGGGCGGTGCTGCTGGGCCTGGACCTGGTCAACGCCTTTGCCAGCGAGGCCAAAAGCATCGGCCAGGGCAGCTACAGCTTTGGCCATGCGGTGGCCTATGTGGCCTATACCGTGCCGCGCCGGGCCTACACCTTGTTTCCCACCGCGGCGGTGATCGGCGCCTTGATGGGCCTGGGCCAGCTGGCGGCAACGTCCGAGCTCACCGCGCTGCGCGCGCTGGGCGTGTCGCGCAAGCGCATGTCGGCCTCGGTGGTGGCGGCCATGGCGCTGCTGACCGCCACCATGGTGATCAGTGGCGAGACGGTGGGGCCATGGGCACAGAACCAGGCCGATACCCTCAAGACCAGCGCCCGCTACAACAGCAATATGGCCGGCTCGCGCTATTCCGGCCTGTGGGCGCGCGAGGGCGACACCTTCCTCAACGCGCTCAGCGGCGAAGAAAAGCTGCTCGATGGCGGCGGCACCGCGCTGGACCTGCACGATGTGCGGCTGTACCACCTCGATGCCAGCGGCCGCATGCAGCAGCTGACCTACGCGGCGCTGGCCGAGAACCGCAACGGGATCTGGACGCTGCGCCAGGTGCGCCGCGATACCTTCCAGGAGCGCTCGGTGCAGCGCGAAACCTTCCCCGAGCTGCCGTGGCAATCCCAGCTCAGCCCGGCGGCGCTGGCGGCAGGGCTGGCCAAGCCGCGCAACCTGTCCGCGCGCGATCTGGAACAGAGCATCGAGTACCGCCGCCGCAACGGCCTGGACGCACGCGACTACGAAGACCAGTACTGGAGCCGCTGGTTCTATCCGCTCAACGTATTGGCGCTGTGCCTGGCGGCAATCCCGTTCTCGTTCGGTTCGCTGCGTAGCGGCGGCCTGGGCAAGCGGCTGTTCCTGGGCATCCTGTTCGCGCTGGGGTTTTGGCTGCTGCAGCTGTTCTTCGGCCGCATGGCCGGCGCACTCAAGCTGGATTACCGCATCGCCTACGCGCTGCCGCCGATGGTGATGCTGGGCGTGTCGGCATGGCTGTTCCGACGGCGCAGTAGCTGACGCCGATGCGTCGGTTCAGCGTGTTCGGAACCTTGCTCTGCCTGTTCTGAGCAGCGGTTGCCGCTCCACGCGTGTAGGCGGTCAGTAGATCGCATGACCGCCGCACTCCTGTGGTGCCTGCCGTAAAGATCGGCAAGAGGCCGGCCTGGTCGTTTCAGCGTTTGGGCGTGCGCTGCAGCCGGGTGCCACTGGCGCGGTCGTGCCAGGCCAGGCGGTCCCGGTCCAGCCAGGCCCACCAGAATCCTGCGCCAGCCAGGGCCAGCGACAGCGTGCCGACGGCATAGCGGATCCAGAGCGCGCGCCAGGTGGCTTGCGGCCCGATCAGCGACAGCCGCCACGGGCGCATGCCCAGGGTCTGGCCACCCCGTCGCCAGCTGACGGTGGCGTACACCCCGGCGGCGATCCAGCAGCACAGCCACAACAGCCATTGCCAGCCGCTGAAGGGGGCAATGTTTTCGCGGGCCGGGTGCCCGGCAAGCGTAAAGCCCAGCGTGAACGCGGCGGAGATCAGCATCCATAGCGCCAGGACCGGCCAGGCGTCGTAGCACAGGGCCAGCAGGCGCCAGACCACCAGGGCGGGCGGGCGCGCGCTGCGCGGTGAAGGGGGCGAGGTCATGCCGCGAGCATAGCCGGCGCAGCCGATCGGGCAACGTCGCGCTGCGGCAATCCCGCGCCGGGCCGGGCCTGTGCGTCGAGGCAGGAGCGATGTGGTGGGTGGCTTGTCGAGGCAAGCCGCACCGCCAATCTCGCGCCTGGCCGACACGGCGCGCCGCAAATCGCATGTCACGCTCTATGCTGTTGCGATGTCAGCCAGCAGTCCCGCCGAACGTCGCCAACTGGCGCAACACCTGCCACCGGTGCAGGCCGCCGATGCCGCCGCCATCGAACGCTTCCTGGACCGGTTATGGGCCGAGCAGGGCGTGGCACGGCAGACCCTGGACAGTTACCGGCGCGACCTGGAAGGGCTGGCGCGCTGGCGCGACGGTGCCGGCGGCGGCCTGCTGGGTGTCGATCGGGCGGCGTTGTTCGACTATCTGCGCTGGCGCTCTCAGGCCAATTACTCCCCACGCAGCACAGCGCGGCTATTGTCGACGCTGCGGGCGTTCTACGCGCTGTGCCTGCGCGATGGGGTACGCAGCGACGACCCGACGGCGCTGATCGACCCACCAAAGTTGCCCCGTAGCTTGCCCAAGGCGCTGACCGAAACGCAGATCGAGGCGCTGTTAGCCGCGCCCGAGATCGACACGCCGCTGGGCCTGCGCGACCGCGCAATGCTCGAGCTGATGTATGCGGCCGGCCTGCGCGTCAGCGAACTGGTCAACCTGCCGGCAGTGGGGGTCAACCTGCGCCAGGGCGTGCTGCGGGTCACAGGCAAGGGCAGCAAGGAGCGGCTGGTACCGCTGGGCGAGGAATCCCAGCACTGGCTGGAGCGGTATCTGAGCCAGGCGCGCCCGCTGCTGGCCAGCCACAAGGCGGTGGCGGCAGTGGACGGGCAGGTGCCGTTGTTCATCGATGCAGCGCGGCAGCCGCCCAGCCGCCAGCAGTTCTGGGCGCTGGTCAAACGCTATGCGGCGGTGGCCGGGATCGACCCCGCCACGGTCAGCCCGCACGGGCTGCGGCACAGCTTTGCCACCCATCTGCTCAACCACGGTGCGGACCTGCGCGCGCTGCAGATGCTGCTCGGTCACAGCTCGCTGTCCACCACGCAGATCTACACCCTGGTGGCGCGTCAGCACCTGCAGAAGCTGCACGCCGCCCATCATCCGCGCGGCTGACTGCGGCTGCAGGCGCAGCGGCGGCCCGCCGTGGCCCATTCAGCGGCTCGGCCGGCAAACAAAGCGTCCCGCTCGCTGCCTGGCTTCATCTGCGCTGTGCGAGAATCCAGGCACCCCATTCCACTGGATGCGTGAATGTATCGTCTTGCCATCGCCGCGCTGCTGGGCGCAATCAGCCTTACCGCCTGCGCGCAATCCTCGCAGCCTGCGGCAAGCAACGCCGGCGCCAAGCCAGCTGCCGCCGCTGCCCCCGCCGCTGCGGGCAATGTGGACCAGCGTGTGAGCGTCGCGCTCAAGGCGCTGGATCCGGATTTCAAGCCGGACTACATCGGCGCCGCGCCGTTTCCCGGTTTCCGCGAAGTGGTGGTCGGCGGACAGGTGCTGTACGTCAGCGACGACGGCCGTTACCTGATCCAGGCGCAGCCGTTCGACATCCAGAACAAGCAGTTCGCTGCCAGCCCGGGCCTGCTGGCCTACCGCCGCAAGCAGCTGGAGACCGTGCCCAAGGCCGACCGCATCGTGTTCGCACCGGCAAACCCCAAGTACACCGTGACGGTGTTCACCGACGTGGAATGCGGCTACTGCCGCAAGCTGCACAGCGAGATCGGCGAGCTCAACAAGCAGGGGATCGCGGTGGAATATCTGGCGTTTCCGCGCATGGGCCTGGGCAGCCAGGACCACAAGGAAATGATCGCGGTGTGGTGCGCGGCCGACCGCAAGCAGGCACTGACCGCGGCCAAGTCCGGGCAGCCGGTGAATGCCAAGGACTGCAAGAACCCGGTGTCGATGGAATACACGCTGGGCCAGCGTCTGGGCGTCAACGGCACCCCGGCGATCTTTGCGCCGGACGGCACCCAGCTCGGTGGCTACCTGCCGCCGGCGCAGCTGCGTGAGGCGCTGGAAAAGCGCGCGGTCAGCACTGCCGGCGGCAGCCGCTGAGGTATCCGGCAGCGGCGCTGGGATGCCGGCCGCTGCGGCGGTCGGTGTGATCGATCAGGAGGCCGGAGTGCGCATGCATTCCGGCCTCTTGCGTTTCAGGGTCGGGCTGGCTGCACGGTTGATGCGGTGAGAGCGGCGGTGGACCGGTGGTGGCTAGCGCTGCGGACGTTGCCACCGCGCTGAGACCCGGCCCAAGCGCGGGCATGCGCGTGAATCCCTGCCGGCATCGCCATCCGCCTTCGCCGTTGCCGCATCGGCCGGAACGCGCCGAATCCGGCCCGGGCTGTGCGAATGATCACTGCATGGATCGGCGGCCCACCCACGCCGGGTCCGGCGCCGACGCATCAGCTCCGTTACAATCTGCAGCCCCGTTTCTGACACGGTTCCCCGGACATGATGGTCCTCGAGGGCGCTTCCGCCCTTTCGCCGTTCCGCCGCGCTCGGCTCGAAACCCGCCTGCAAACCCTCGTTCCCGCGCTGCGCATCACCGGCGCCTGGCACGTGTACTTCATCCGCGCCGAGGCCGGGCAAGCGCCCGACCAGGCCATCTTGCAGCGGATCCTGCAGGCCGAAGCCGCTCCCGCGCCGCGGGCCGAGGATGCCTCCTCGCGCTATGTGGTGCCGCGTCTGGGCACCTTGTCGCCGTGGTCGAGCAAGGCCACCGAACTGGTGCGCGGGGCCGGGCAGCCGATCCAGCGCGTGGAGCGCGGCACCCGCATCGATCTGGCCGGCTGGCCGGCCGACGAAGCGATGCAGGCCGCCGTGGCCAAGCTGCTGCACGACCCGATGACGCAGTCGCTGCTCGGCTCGGCCGCGGCCGCCGAGGCGCTGTTCAACGTGCCCGATCGCGGGCAGTTGCAGCGCGTGCCGCTGGCGGCGCTGGAACAGGCCAACCGCGACCTCGGCCTCGCGCTGGCGCAGGACGAGATCGACTACCTGCGCGAACGCTTCGCCGAGCTGGGCCGCGACCCGGCCGATGTCGAGCTGATGATGTTCGCCCAGGCCAATTCCGAGCACTGCCGGCACAAGATCTTCAATGCCAGCTGGACCATCGACGGCAAGCCGCAGGAACGCTCGCTGTTCCGCATGATCAAGCACACCCACCAGCAGACCCCACAGCACACCTTGTCGGCCTACAGCGACAACGCGGCGGTGGTGGAAGGTGTGCCGGCCGCGCGCTATCGCCCGGATCCGGCCAGCGGCGAGTACCGCGCCGAGGCAGTGCTGCCGTCGGCGTTTGCGATCAAGGTCGAGACGCATAACCACCCGACCGCGATCGCGCCGTTTCCCGGTGCCGCCACCGGTGCCGGTGGCGAGATCCGCGACGAAGGCGCCACCGGCCGCGGCGGCAAGCCCAAGGCCGGGCTGACCGGGTTCACGGTGTCGCATCTGCGCATCCCGACCCTGCCGCAGCCGTGGGAGGCGCCGCGCGCGCTGAACCCGCGCATGGCCCCGGCGCTGGACATCATGCTTGACGGCCCGCTCGGCGGCGCCGCGTTCAACAACGAATTCGGCCGGCCGAACCTGCTCGGCTATTTCCGCAGTTTCGAGCTTGCCGAAGGTGAGGGCCTGACCCGCGCCTACGACAAGCCGATCATGCTGGCCGGCGGCCTGGGCGCGATCGATCGCAATCAGGTCGAGAAGCTGCGCCTGCAGCCCGGCGATGCGGTGATCGTGCTGGGCGGCCCGGCGATGCTGATCGGCCTGGGCGGCGGTGCAGCCAGCTCGGTGGCGGCCGGCGACAGCGCCGAGGCGCTGGATTTCGCCAGCGTACAGCGCGAAAACCCGGAGATGGAGCGCCGCTGCCAGGAGGTCATCGACCGCTGCGTGGCGCTGGGCAGCGACAACCCGATCCGCTGGTTCCACGATGTGGGCGCGGGCGGCCTGTCCAATGCCATCCCCGAGTTGCTGCACGACTCCGGCGTGGGCGGCATCATCGACCTGGGCCGCGTGCTCACCGACGACCCCTCGCTGTCGCCGCTGGAACTGTGGTGCAACGAATCGCAGGAGCGCTACGTGCTGGGCGTACCGCAGGCACGCCTGGACGAATTCGCCGCCATCTGCGCGCGCGAACGCTGCCCGTTTGCCGCCGTCGGCGTGGCCACGGCCGAGGAGCGGCTGGTGGTTGGCTATGGCGTGTTTGGGGACGGGAATCGGGATTCGGGAATCGGGAATGGCAACAGCACGCTGCCGGCTGCCGATGTCGCTTCTCGCCATTCCCCATTCCCCACTCCCGATTCCCCGCTCCCGATCGACCTGCCGATGGACGTGCTCTTCGGCAAGGCACCAAAGATGCATCGCGATGCGGTGCATCCGCCGGCGCCGCAGTGGCCGGTGCTGCAGACCGCCGCGCTGGACCTGCAGCAGGCCGGCCTGCGCGTGCTGGCGCATCCCACGGTGGCGTCCAAGAGCTTTCTGGTGACCATCGGCGACCGCAGCGTGGGCGGCCTGACCGCGCGCGAGCAGATGATCGGGCCGTGGCAGCTGCCGCTGGCCGATTGCGCGATCACCCTGGCCGGCTTCGACACCTTCGCCGGCGAGGCGATGTCGATCGGCGAGCGCACCCCGCTGGCGTTGTTGAACGCCGCCGCGTCGGCGCGCATGGCGGTGGGCGAGGCGATCACCAACCTGTGCGCCGCGCCGGTGCAGACGCTGGACAGCATCAAGCTGTCGGCCAACTGGATGGCCGCCGCCGGTCACGCCGGCGAGGACGCGCTGCTGTACGACGCGGTGCGCGCGATCGGCATGGAGCTGTGCCCGGCGCTCGAGCTGAGCGTGCCGGTGGGCAAGGACTCGCTGTCGATGCAGGCGCAGTGGGTTGTCGGGAATGGAGAATCGGGAATCGGGAATGGCAAAACGCCGCAGCCCTCCGCTTCCACCATTCCCCATTCCCCATTCCCCATTCCCGGTGAAACCCACAAGAGCGTTTCACCGGTCTCATTGATCATCAGTGCATTCGCGCCGGTCGGCGATGTGCGCACGCAGTTGACGCCGTTGTTGCGTAGCGACGAAGAGAGCGAGCTGTGGTTGATCGGGCTGGGTGGCGGCAAGCAGCGCCTGGGCGGCTCGGTGCTGGCGCAGGTGTATGCCGACGCTGCGGCATTGCCGGCGTTCGGCGGCGAGGTGCCGGATCTGGACGATGCGCAGCGGCTGCGCAGCTTCTTTGAACTGATCCGCGCAGCGCGCGAGAGCGGCCTGTTGCTGGCGTATCACGACCGCAGCGATGGCGGTGCGTTTGCGGCGCTGTGCGAGATGGCGTTCGCCTCGCGGCAGGGTCTGGACATCACCCTCGATGCCTGGGGCGACGATGCGTTCCGCAGCCTGTTCAATGAAGAACTGGGCGCGGTGGTACAGATCGCCAGCGAGGATCGCGCCGCGTTTGCCGATCTGGTCGAGCGGCATGCGCTGACCGAGTGCGCGCAGCGCATCGCACGCCCCACCGGCGCGCCGCGCATCCGCGTGAGCGGGCAGGGCCGGGTGCTGGCCGAGTGGCGTTGGGAAGCCTTGTTCGATGCCTGGTGGTCGGTGACACACGCCATGCAGAAATTGCGCGACAACCCGGAAACCGCCGACGAGGAGCGCGCGCAGGCGCGCGACTTCCAGGCGCCGGGATTACGTCCGAAGCTGGTGTTCGATCCGTCCGAAGACGTGGCGGCGCCCTTCGTGGCGACCGGTGCGCGGCCCAAGGTGGCGATCCTGCGCGAGCAGGGCGTCAACGGGCAGATCGAGATGGCCTACAACTTCGAACGCGCCGGTTTCCGTGCGTTCGACGTGCACATGAGCGACCTGATCGAAGGCCGCGTGGATCTGGCGCAGTTCTCCGGGTTTGCCGCCTGTGGCGGCTTCAGCTACGGCGACGTGCTGGGTGCCGGCCGCGGCTGGGCCACCTCGATCCTGGAGCGCTCGGCCTTGCGCGATGCGTTCGCCGCGTTCTTTGCGCGCAGCGATACCTTCGCATTGGGTGTATGCAACGGCTGCCAGATGCTTAGCCAGCTCAAGGACATCATTCCCGGTGCCGAGCATTGGCCGCGCTTTTTGCGCAATCGCAGCGAGCAGTTCGAAGCGCGCACCGCCTTGCTGGAAGTGGTGGAGTCGCCGTCGATCTTCCTGCGCGGCATGGCCGGCTCGCGGATTCCGGTGGCGGTGGCGCATGGCGAAGGCCGCGCCGAGTTCGACACCGTGGTGGATCAGGCGGCTGCCCGTGTGGCCCTGCGCTTCATCGATGGCGATGGCGCGGTGGCATCGCAGTACCCGCTCAATCCGAACGGCTCGCCGGACGGCATCACCGGCCTGACCAGCAGCGACGGTCGCGCCACCATCCTGATGCCGCATCCGGAGCGCACTCCGCGCACGGCAAACCTGAGCTGGCACCCGGCCGACTGGGGCGAGGACTCGCCGTGGCTGCGCATGTTCCGCAACGCGCGGGTCTGGTGCGGTTGACGGTAGGGAGGTGTGCGGCGTGAGCTGAAGCGCCGTTCCAACCGTGTCATTGGACGGCCGTGTGCAGCGATGCACACGGCCGTTGTCGTTTCCGGTGTCGGAGCTGCGCGACGGGCCTGCGGCGGTGTCGAGTCCTTCGACCGTTGCCGCGAGCGGCGTGGCGATGCGTGGTGCTTTGTGAGCAAGAAAATGCATGGCCGCGTTTGGGTCGACTGCAGGCTCCCAAGGAGCCGGGCTCGCCTGCAACAGCTGCCAATGGCAGCCACGTCCTTGCACGCAGCGCGCGCAGCGGCAGGACACTCTAGAAAAACGCGGTTTTCCAGCCTGGCCTGCGGCCAGCACAAGGCTTGTCGCCATCACGTTGCATGCCTTGCTGGTGGGGGCGAACGCCTGCGCTCGCATTGGCGCTGTTGCGATGAACTGCATTTAGTGAAGGTCGAAACATGGTTTACTTTAAGTAACTATCAAAACTACTAGGTATTTAGTCGAAGTATCTGGTGATGCTGCTTGTGTGACGTCAATCTCAATTGAACTTTTGGTTTTTCAATAGATTCAGACCACGTTATGAATCTTCGATTCATGGCGTTTCTGCAGCACTTTATGGATTGATCGTGGATGCTTTTGCGCGGGTAGTTCCCGCTGCAGAAGCAGGGCGAGTGCGTTTTCGATAAACCTCAGGGGGACCGTGCGATGCAACCGCACGGTGGTCGGTTTTTACATGCCAGACCAATGGGGAGTAAGTCGTTAATGAAGCGAATTCAATTGGATGCCGGCGGTGAGCAGGGTGCTCATCGCCGAACGGTAAGGCTTGCCCGCGATGCGGGAAATCAAGCGTTATATCGATCTGCGGGGCATGCGCGCGGCAGGCTGGCGGCGGCAATGCTGCTGGCGCTTGCCGGCATGGCTGGAGTTGCCCAGGCCACGACCACCCAAGCCGACGCGCTTGCACATTGCACGGTCGTCCAAGGCCAACAGCGTTGCGACACCGATGCGGCGACAAGCGACAGCGCCGCGCCTGCAACAGCGAGCGCGCAAGCATTGGCAACGCCTGCGGCAGATGCCGATGCACCGGCGTTTGCAGATGGGCAGGATGCGCTGGCACTGGGCAATGCGAGCAATGCGCTGGGCGATGGAACCAGCGCGTTCGGCGGCGGAAGCCTGGCCTTGGAGCGCGACGCCACCGCGATCGGACACAACGTGTCGGCCGCAGGGGAATCGGCAACCGCCGTCGGCAGCGTGGCAACGGTCTACGACTACGACGCATCCGGATTTGTCATCGGGCAACGCGAACAGGCCACGCAGGCGTCCGGTGTGGGGGCCACCGCCGTCGGCGGCGGTGCAGTGGCTGGGGATCCGTTTTCCAGCGCCGTTGGCAGCGGCGCCAGCGCCACTGGCGTGCAGAGCGCGGCGCTGGGTTATCGCGCACAGACCTTCAACGATGGCGCTACCGCCATCGGCGGCTTGTCCACGGCAAGCGGTTTTCTTTCCACCGCCGGCGGCTACAGTTCGCGTGCCAGCGGAGACACGTCCACCGCCTTCGGTTACCGGGCGCGCAGCCAAGGCAGCAGCAGTATCGCGGTGGGCGATACCGCATTGGCCAGTGGCGTGCAGAGCGTGGTGGTCGGTGGCATCAGCAACTCCGGCTCGATCACCGCTGCCACCGGAACAGGCGGCATCGCGCTCGGCGCAGGTGCGCAGAGCCAGTCCGATTATGCGATTGCCATTGGCTACGATTCCAACATCTTTCCCAATGCGCCAGGCAATACCGATGCAGTGGCGATCGGCCACAGCGCCGGTTCGTTCGCGCCACGCACGGTGTCGCTGGGTGGTTTCGCCTTGGCGATGGGCGATGGTGGCATCTCGATCGGTCACGACAGCACCGCCTACACTGAAAACAGCATCGCATTGGGCGCGCGTGCCGGCACCTCGTGGTTCAACGGCAACAACACCGCGATCGGTGCAGATTCCCAAACCAATGGCATCGACGCGGTGGCGATCGGCTATGGCGCGCGTGTGGGCGATTTTGTCGACGATGCCTGGAACCGCTCTGCCTCCAGCGCCGTCGCGCTGGGCGCGCATTCCTACGCGAATCGCAGCAACACGGTGTCGGTTGGCGATGTGCAGGCGGGGCTGACGCGGCAGATCACCAGCATGGCGGCAGGCACCGAGGCCAACGATGCGGTCAATGTCGCCCAGCTCGACAGCGTGCGTGCGGTAGCCGACCGTCTCGACAGCACGCTGGCGATCGGCAAGACCGATACGGACGAAGTCGCTGCCCATGTCGACGGACTCAATGCGCTGGCGCTGGGGAGCGCCAGCAACGCGATCGGCGATGGTGCCAATGCGCTGGGTTCGGGCAGTCTGGCGCTCGGGCGCGATGCCGTGGCCGTCGGCCGCAACGCCAGCGCGGCCGATGCCTCGGCCGTTGCAGTGGGCGGCGTCGCGTCCGTGCCGGTGTTCGATGCGGCGGGTTCCATCGTCGGTGCGCAGGAACAGGCCACCCTGGCCCAGGCGCGCGGTGCAGCGGCGCTGGGCAGCGGGGCGACTGCTACGCGCAGCTTCGCCACCGCGGTCGGCACGGGGGCTGCGGCCAGCGGCGAGCAATCGATGGCGGCTGGATTCAGCGCACGTGCGCAGGATGATGTCGCCACCGCGGTGGGCGCGTTCTCGACCGCGCGCAGTGCGGCGGCGTCGGCCTTCGGTTTTGGTGCGCGGGCCGATGCGAGCATGACCACGGCGGTGGGCTTCAATGCCTCCAGTCTTGGCGAGAGCAGTGTTGCCGTGGGCAGTCTGGCGGTTGCCGCCGGCGAGCGCAGCGTGACGCTTGGCGGCATGTCGCTGATCAGCTCCACGCTCAGGCCGGCGGGTGCGTTCCGGGTCGGTGGTGTTGCCATTGGCGCCGGTGCGCGCAGCGACGGCGATTACGCCGTTGCGCTTGGCTACAACGCCAACGTGTTCTCCAACGACAACAATACCGACGCGGTGGCGATCGGCCATAGCGCCGCGTCGTTCGCTCCGCGCACGGTGTCGCTGGGGGCATTGGCATCTGCCGAGGGCGCGGAGGGCATCGGCATCGGCTATGACGCGCGTGCCACCTCCAGCAGGAGCATCGCGATCGGGAGCGGTGCCAATACGTCGATCCTCTATGGCGACAATATCGCGCTGGGAACCAACGCCAAGGCGGATGCACCCGATGCGATCGCGATCGGGCGCAATGCCAACGTGGGCGTGTTCGTCGGTGAAACGGGCAGCGCGGCGGTGGCATTGGGCGTGCAATCCAATGCGTTGGGCAACAACAGTCTGGCAGTGGGCTACAACGCGTTTACCCGCGAGGGTGGACGTGATGCCGTCGCACTCGGTGCCAATGCCGGTGCCAGCGGTGCCGATTCGGTGGCGCTGGGCGCGGGTTCGCGCAGCTACGAGGCCAACGTGGTGTCGGTGGGCAACGGCAATGGCCGAGGCGGCCCGGCCACGCGCCGCATCGTCAATGTCGGCAATGGTGCGATTGCCGGTGCCAGTACCGATGCGATCAACGGCGGCCAGCTGTTCCAGTCGTTGAGCAATGCCGCCAGCTTCCTCGGCGGTGGTGCGGCAATCGGTGCGCAGGGCGTGTTCGTTGCACCGACCTACGTGATCCAGGGCAGCAGTTACCGCAATGTGGGCGAGGCACTGACTGCGTTGGACAGCAAGGTCAGCGAGCTGGATGCGCGTGGTGGTACGGCGACGCCTGGCGCTGCGGCGCGTTCGGTTGCGGCGCGTGTGGCAACGGCGCCAGCCCCTGCTGCGGACGCCTCAATTGTCGCCACTACCGCAGATGCGACAGACGATGGCCTGCTGTCGACATCGCTGGCGGCTGACGGCATGGCCGGCAGCGCCGTGTCTTCAGTCACCGCAACGGCGAGCGGGCTTGCCGCAAGCAACGCGCTCCAAGGCACGCCCACCGCCGCAATGGTCGGCAGCATCACCCCGGCTGCAACGTCCACCGCCGTCGGCACGGCCGCAGTGGCCAACCACGTGACCGGCACGGCGATCGGCGGCAGCGCGTATGCGCATGGCCCCAACGACACCGCGATCGGCAGCAATGCGCGCGTCAATGCCGATGGCAGCACCGCGGTCGGCGCCAATACGCAGATCGCCGCGGTGGCGACCAATGCGGTGGCGATGGGCGAGGGCGCGCAGGTCAGTGCGGCCTCCGGCACGGCGATCGGCCAGGGCGCACGTGCCAGTGCGCAAGGTGCGGTCGCGCTGGGGCAAGGGTCGGTTGCCGATCGTGCCAACACGGTGTCGGTGGGCAGCGTCGGCGGCGAGCGTCAGGTGGCCAACGTGGCCGCCGGCACGCGTGCCACCGATGCGGTCAACAAGGGCCAGTTGGACAACGGCGTTGCTGCGGCCAACAGCTATACCGACAGCCGCTACAACGCGATGGCCGACAGCTTCGAGACCTACCAGGGCGATATCGAAGACCGTCTGCGTCGGCAGAACCGTCGCCTGGATCGTCAGGGCGCGATGAGCTCGGCGATGTTGAACATGGCCGCCAGCGTCGGTGGCATCGCCACGCAGAACCGCGTCGGTGCCGGCGTCGGTTTCCAGAACGGCGAGTCGGCGTTGTCGGTGGGCTATCAGCGTGCGATCAGCCCGCGCGCCACCTTGACGGTGGGCGGCGCACTCAGCGGCGACGACCGGTCGATCGGCCTGGGCGCCGGCTTCGGCTGGTAGCGCAGGTCTTGCCATCGCAGCGGCTGCGCTTGCGGCGGCTGCGTGCTCACTCATTTGCATTTCATCTTGAAGAGGACGTCATCGTGATTCAGACCCATCGTTCCCGAACTCTCGCCATTGCCTGCAGCGCCGTGCTGTCGCTCGCCAGCGGCATCGCCAGCGCGGCCACACCGGACGGCATGCGCAGCGCGCAACAGGTGCAGGCCATGCGCGACGCGCCGGTCGACGCCATCATCGTCACCTATCGCAGCGGCACAGTGAGCGCGCGCAACGTCGGCGCCGCGTCCACGGCCACCATCACTGCGGCGGCATCACGCGCGGCAGTGCGCCTGGCACCGGCCGCGCGCAGCGGCGCGCAGGCCGCGCCGACGCATGTGCGTACCCTGGCGGTGGGTGGCGAGTTGATCCGGCTGCCCACGCAACTCAGCCGCAGCGACGCCGACCGCCTGGTGCGCGAGCTGCAAGCCGATCCGGCGGTGGAACATGCGCAGATCGATGCACGCGCCTATCCGTTGCAGAGCAGCGGCGGCAGCTTGCCCAACGATCCGCTGCTGGCGAGCAATCAATGGCATCTCACCGATCCGGTCGGCGGCATCGATGCGCCGGCGGCGTGGAAGATCGCGCAGGGCGAGGGCGTGGTGGTGGCGGTGATCGACACCGGCATCCTGCCGGCGCATCCGGATCTAGCCGGCAATCTGCTGCAGGGCTACGACTTCATCACCGATGCCGGCCGGTCGCGACGTCCGACCGATGCACGCGTGGCGGGTGCGCTGGACCGTGGCGACTGGGAAGCCGAAGACGGCGAGTGCGGCATTTTTTCCGCAGCGCATGACAGCTCCTGGCATGGCACCAACGTGGCCGGCACGATCGCCGAAACCACCGGCAACGGCATTGGCGGTGCCGGTGTGGCCTACAAGGCCAAGGTGCTGCCGGTCCGCGTGCTCGGTCACTGCGGTGGGTCGTTTTCGGACATCACCGATGCCATCGTGTGGGCGTCCGGCGGGCATGTGGAAGGTGTGCCGGACAATCGCGACCCGGCGGAAATCATCAACATGAGCCTAAGCGGCTTTGGCCCCTGCGATTCGGTCACGCAGGCGGCGATCGACGGTGCGGTGTCGCGTGGCACCACCGTGGTGGTGGCGGCCGGCAACGATGGCTCGGATGCGTCCAGTACGGTGCCGGCCAACTGCGCCAATGTGGTGTCGGTGGCGGCCACCCGCCTGACCGGCGGCCTGGCGTACTACAGCAATTTCGGCAGCTTGATCGATCTGGCCGCACCCGGCGGCGGCGCGCGCGATCTGGCAACCGACACCTTGTACGACGGCCCGATCGGCAGCTGGATCTGGCAGACCGGTTACACCGGCAAGACCACGCCCACGTCCGGCCAGTTCGACTACATCGGGCCTGGCTTTGCCGGAACCTCGATGGCCTCCCCGCACGTGGCGGGGACTGCCGCACTGGTGCAGAGCGCGCTGATCGCCGATGGCAAGCCGCCGCTGACACCTGCGGCGCTGGAACGCCTGCTCAAGCGCAGTGCGCGCGCGTTTCCGGTGCAGTTGCCGTTGAGCACGCCGGCCGGCAGCGGCATCGTGGATGCCGGCGCGGCGATCGATCGCGCGCTGCGCCGCTGCGACAGCGGCGATCTGGGCTGCCAGCTGGATGCGCAGACGCTGCGCAACAGCGTGCCCGAGCGCGGCTTGTCCAACGTGGCCGGCGATGCCGGTGTATTCGCCTTCGAGGCGAACGCGGGTGCGGTGCTGAGCTTCATCAGCTTCGGCGGCAGCGGGCAGGCGGCGCTGTATGTCGCCCTGGGCCGCGCGCCGAGCGCGAACGACAACGACGGCATGTCCAGCCGCAGCGGAACCAGCCAGACGGTGCGCTTCACCGCACCGCGTGCCGGGACCTATTTCATCCGGCTCGACGGCAGCAGCTTCGATGGAGTGAGCCTGTTGGCGCGCCAGTGATCCGACACATGGCGGCGCAAGGGGGCGCTGACGTCGGTTTCCTGGCGCAGTGATGCGGGTAAAACCGCTCTCGTTGTGGACCGTGATGGGCTGAGTCGTCGGCGCGGGGAGCGCTGACCCGATTCCTGACCTGTTCGGCGCGCGGTTTTGCGCAACCAAGCCTGCTGGCGTCCTGCCAGCGGGCTTTTTTGTCTGCTGTGGACATGCGTATTCAGCTTGGGAATGTCTTCCAAGACATGATCTAGATCGCTGTTTTCCAAAGAATTATCAAAAAACGAATAAAAGCAAGCCGAAGTGTGATGGAAAACACACTCAGCTTCGCTTTCTGTCAAAAACTTGACGCCCGATTTGACCGCTGTTAACACTTCGCTCAGTTCTATGGTTGGGTAGCGTTCACTTTTTGACTATCCAGGGTGCAGCTTCCCGCGCACCGCCATTTGGCCCATGGCGCCAATCACCACGGGGATCGCAGTGGCTGGAAGGCCCTCGCGATGGTGGGTGTTCGTCAAAAAAACCAGTCCCAACATTCAGGAGCAGTGCGTCGATGAATCGGATTTATCGCAAGGTCTGGAACAAATCGTTAGGCGTGTGGGCCGTGGCATCGGAATTGGCCAGCGGCGACAGCCCGGGCGCAGTGAGCACCGCCGCATTCATCGACCGCCGCCAGAGCCGTTGCCTGGTTGCCGCGATCGCCCTGGCGCTGGGTAGCGCCGGCATCGCAATCCCCCTTTCTGCAATGGCGCAATCGGTCGAGGTCGGCCGCGGCGCATCGGCACCTGCCGCCAACGCCACTGCCGTCGGCGCCGGCAGTCGCGCCAGCGCCACCGGCGCGCTCGCCAGCGGTGCCGACAGCAGCGCCAGCGGCGTGAACAGCAGCGCGATCGGCCGCCAGACCAATGCGATCGGCGAGAACGCGGTGGCCATCGGCTACAACAGCTTCGTACGCCAGAGCGGCGAAAACGGCGTGGCGCTCGGCGCCAACGCCGGCGTGACCGGCGCCAACTCGGTGGCGCTGGGCGCAGGCTCGCGCACCCACGAAGACGATGTGGTGTCGGTCGGCAGCGGCAATGGCCGCGGCGGCCCGGCCACGCGCCGCATCACCAACGTCAGCGCCGGCGTCAACGCCACCGACGCGGTCAACGTGGCGCAGTTGCGCGACGTGGCCGATGTGGCCGAAGACACGGCCACGTTCTTCAAGGCGACTCCGGGCGAAGACAGCGTCGGCGCCTATGTCGAAGGCGATAGCGCGCTGGCTGCCGGCGATGCCGCCAATGCGGTGGGCACGGCGACCACCGCACTGGGGACCGGTGCCAATGCGGTGGCCGACAATGCCACCGCGGTCGGCGCCAATGCACTCGCGTCCGGGCAGAACAGCGCGGCATTCGGCCATAACGCGCAGGCCAACGGCCCCGGCAGCGTGGCCGTTGGCGGCGCTGCGGTGGACGAAGACGGCGAGCCGTTGATCACCAGTGGCGGCGTGCCGGTCACCACCGGCGCCACCAGTGCCGGCGTCGGCGGAACCGCAGTTGGCGCCAGCGCCAATGCCGATGGCTTCGCGGCCTCGTCGTTCGGCGTCGGCGCGTATGCGGCCGGTGCGCAGTCGTCCGCGTTCGGTGCGGTTGCCAATGCGGCAGGCGATTACGCCACCGCCGTGGGCACGCAGACCAGCGCCAGCGGCACCAGCAGCACCGCAGTCGGTGGTCCGGTCGATTACGTCCCGGGTCTGGGTTTCTTCGTGCAGACCCAGGCCAGCGGCGAAGCGTCCACCGCGCTCGGCGCCGGGGCGATCGCATCGGGTACCTACACCACCGCCGTCGGCGTGCTCAGTGAAGCCTCCGGCACCGAAGCCACCGCCGTGGGTTACTTCGCCTATGCACCCGGCGAAGGTGCCACGGCAGTCGGCCCGGAATCCTGGGCCAGCGGCGAGCTGAGCACGGCGCTGGGTTACTACAGCACCGCACGCGGCGCCAACTCGGTTGCGTTGGGCGCCAATTCGATTGCCACGCGCGCCAACACCGTGTCCGTTGGCGCGGCCGGCGATGAGCGCCAGATCACCAATGTCGCCGCCGGTACCGAAGGCAGCGATGCGGTCAATCTCGACCAGCTCACCGCCGTGTCCGACGTTGCATCCACCACCGCGCGCACGTTCGTGGCCACCGGCGATGGCACCGCAATTGCCGAAGGCGCCGACAGCGTTGCGGCAGGTTCCGATGCGTCGGCGCTCGCCGATAACAGCACGGCGCTGGGTGCCAGCAGTATCGCCAGCGGGCGCGGCGCAACCGCACTCGGTTATGAAAGCCTTGCCAACGGTGCTGCATCCACTGCGGTGGGTGTGGCCAGCGTGGCGTGGGGCCAGGGCAGCACGGCACTGGGTACCGACAGCGTGGCCTACGCCGACAACAGCGTGGCGCTGGGCGCCGGCGCGGTTGCCGATCGCGACAACACGGTGTCGGTCGGCAGCGTCGGTGGCGAGCGCCAGATCGCCAATGTCGCCGCCGGTACCGAGGGCACCGATGCGGTGAACCTGGACCAGCTCAACGCAGTCGGCGAAACCGCCGAAACCACTGCGCGTCTGTTTGCCGGCACCGGCACCGGCACCGCCGATGCGCAGGGCGAGGACGCCACTGCAGCCGGCTCCAACGCTACCGCGGACGGCGATTACAGCAGCGCGTTCGGCTCCAGCAGCCAGGCCACTGCGATCGGCGCCGTCGCCATCGGCAGCGGTGCCAGCGCCACCGCGCAGTACGCCAATGCGGCCGGTTACAACGCCGCTGCCAGTGGCTACGGCAGCATCGCCAACGGCGCCTTCAGCCAGGCCAGCGGGGATTACGCCGTGGCCGTGGGTGGCGAGAGCGAAGCCGCCGGCGCGCAGAGCACCGCGCTGGGTGCGGCGGCAGGTGCGTATGGCGATGGTTCCCTGGCCGCCGGCACGCTGAGCGTGGCCGATGGCAGCGAAACCACCGCGGTGGGCTATTTCGCCAGCGCCAGTGGTGAGTCGGCCACTGCGGTCGGCGCAGAAAGCGTGGCCGATGGCACCAGCGCAGCCGCGTTCGGCTTCGGTGCCGAGGCCACCTCCAACTACTCCACCGCCTTGGGCGGCTATTCCAGTGCGACCGGTTTCAACAGCACCGCGCTGGGCAATTTCAGCACCGCCAGCGGCTCCAATACCGTGGCCGTGGGTGGCGATGCCACCGCAACCGGCGACTACAGCGTTGCGGCCGGCCAGGGCAGCGTGGCCAGCGGCTACAACAGCGTGTCGGTCGGTGGCGCTCTGCTCGGCCTGTTGCCGACCGAAGCCTCCGGCGACTTCTCCACCGCGCTCGGCGGCGCGGCATGGGCACCGGGCCTCAACAGCACCGCGCTCGGCAATTTTGCCGAATCCACCGGCGAAAGCAGCGTGGCGCTGGGCGCCGATTCGGTGGCCGATCGCGACTTTGCGGTCTCGGTGGGCAGCGCCGGCAACGAGCGTCAGATCACCAACGTGGCCGCCGGTACGCAGGGCACCGATGCGGTGAATCTGGATCAGCTCAACGCCGTTGCCGACACTGCGCAATCCACCAGCAAATACTTCCAGGCCAGCGGCAGCGATGACAGCGATGCCGGCGCCTACGTGGAAGGCGACAGCGCCCTGGCCGCAGGCGAGGCGAGCAACGCCATCGGCCGCGGGGCCAGCGCACTGGGCGCCGGCAGCAACGCCCTGGAGGCGCAGGCGACGGCGGTGGGCGTGAACGCGCTTGCGGCGGGCGAGGAAAGTTCGGCGTTCGGTTCCGGGGCGCAGGCGACGGCGGCGGCAGCTGTTGCAGTGGGCGGCGTCGCGGTGGACGAGAACGGCGATCCGCTGCTTGCCGATGCCGAGGGCAACCCGGTGGCGGTGGGCGCGGAGGCCTCGGGCGTGGCCGCGACCGCGTTGGGTGCCAGCGCACATGCCACTGGGTTCGGCGCGACCGCCGTGGGCATGGGGGCCGGCGCGTCCGGCACCCAGTCGACCGCGCTCGGCGTCGTCGCCAATGCCTACGGCGCGCAGTCGACCGCGCTCGGGTCCATGGCCACGGCCACAGGCGACCAGAGTCTGGCGGTCGGCTTCGCGGCCTCGGCGACCGGGCTCAACAGTACCGCGATCGGCTCGGAAAACATGATGACCGGCTCGACCACCGTGGCCAGCGGCTATGGCTCGGTGGCGCTGGGCGCCGGCGCGACTGCCGGCGATGCCTACACGGTGGCGGTCGGCGGCGACAGCTTCGCGGTGGGCATCTCCTCGACCGCGGTCGGCTACAACGCCGTGTCGGGCGGTCTACAGAGTCTGGCCCTGGGCATTGCGTCGTATGCGAGCCAGGACTACAGCGTCGCGCTGGGCAGCAACTCGGTCGCCACGCGCGAGTTCTCCGTCTCGGTCGGCAACAGTTCGGGCGCCGGCTACGAGTTCGATCGTCAGATCACCAATGTGGCCGCCGGTACGCAGGGCACCGACGCGGTGAATCTGGATCAGCTCAATGCCGTTGCCGAAACCGCGCAATCCACCAGCAAGTACTTCCAGGCCAGCGGCAGCGCCGATAGCGATGC
Organism: Xanthomonas arboricola pv. juglandis; assembly: GCF_001013475.1. Classification (GTDB taxonomy): domain Bacteria; phylum Pseudomonadota; class Gammaproteobacteria; order Xanthomonadales; family Xanthomonadaceae; genus Xanthomonas; species Xanthomonas arboricola. The sequence continues at coordinate 437,533 of NZ_JZEF01000004.1, forward strand.
CGGCGCCTACGTGGAGGGCGACGACGCCCTGGCCGCGGGCGAGGCGGCCAACGCGTTCGGCAACGGCGCCACCGCGCTGGGCGCCGGCGCGGTGTCCACCGCCAGCGCGGCCACTGCGGTGGGCCTGGACAGCCTGGCCACCGGCGCGTCCTCGACCGCGGTCGGCGGCGTGCTGGACCTGGACTACACCGCCGCCAATGGGCGGGCGGGCGTGGTGCTGCAACGCCAGACCGCCGCGACCGGGCTGGCGGCCACCGCGCTGGGCGCCGGTGCGCAGGCCAGTGGCCGGTTCGGTGTCGCCAATGGCGCCGCCGCCACCGCCAGCGGCACCGGCAGCGTGGCCATCGGCGGCCTGTACGACGTCTACGAGGACACGCTGGGCGAGGCCTATGCCGGCATCGAAGTGATCAACACCGAGGCCAGCGGCCGCCTGTCCACCGCGCTGGGCGCGGGGGCCCGGTCGCTGGGCTACCGGGACACCGCGGTCGGCGCGGACACCGAGGCCAGCGGCGGCCGCACCACCGTGGTCGGCGCCGGCTCGCGCGCGACCGAGTACGCGGCCACCGCGCTGGGGTCGCAGGCCGAGGCCACCGGTGAGTGGGGCACGGCGGCGGGCAACGGCGCGCGCGCCGGCTTCCGGGCCACCGCGGTGGGCGCGTCCAACAACGCGCTGGGCGACTACACCACCGCGCTGGGCTATGCCAACTTCGCCGGCAGCGAGTACTCCACGGCGGTGGGTACCCAGAACTGGGCCTCCGGTTCGCACTCGGTGGCGCTGGGCGCGTTCTCCTCGGCCTACCGGGCCGACAGCATGGCGATGGGCAACCGCGCCACGGTCAATGGCATCGGCTCGATTGCGCTGGGCGCCAACGCCAATGTCGGCTGCTTCGTGTGCAGCGCCGAGGACGGCGGCGCGATCATCGCCTATTCCGAGGACGGCATCGCCATCGGCCGCAACACGCTGGTGCACGGCGAAGGTTCGATCGCGCTGGGCGCCAATGCGCGGGTCGGCCGCTGGCTGATGGGCGACGGCGGCGAGGCCGGCAAGGTGTTCGACAGCGTGGCGCTGGGAGCCAATTCGTTCGCCGACCGCGACAACGTGGTTTCGGTCGGCGACGCTAGCAAGGGCCTGACCCGGCAGATCAGCAACGTCGCTGCCGGCACCGAGGGCACCGATGCGGTCAACAAGGCCCAGCTCGACGCGGTGGCGACCGCTGCCGGGTCCACCGGCATGCACTTCAAGGCGCAGGGCACCGCCGAAGCGGTCGCCAGCGGCGTGCAGAGCACCGCCGTCGGCGCGGGCGCCAACGCTTCGGCGCGGCAGACGCTGGCGCTGGGCGCGGGCAGCGCCGCCTCAGGGATCGGCGCCACGGCAATGGGCGTGGACAGCATCGCCAGCGGCGTCAGCAGCACCGCCCTCGGTCGCCAGACCGATGCGATCGGCGAGAACGCGGTGAGCGTGGGCTACAACAGCTTCGTGCGCCAGAGTGGGGTCAACGGCGTGGCGCTGGGAGCCAATGCCGGGGCCTCCGGCGCCGATTCGGTGGCCTTGGGCTCGGGCTCGCGCACCTACGAAGCCAACGTGGTGTCGCTGGGCAGCGGCAATGGCCGCGGCGGTCCGGCTACGCGGCGCATCGTCAACCTGGGCGCCGGCGCGATCGCCGCCGGCAGCACCGATGCGATCAACGGCGGCCAGCTGTTCCAGTCGCTCAGCAACGCCGCCAGCTTCCTCGGCGGTGGCGCGGCGATCGGTGCGCAGGGCGTGTTCGTCGCGCCGACCTACGTGATCCAGGGTGCCAGCTACAACAACGTCGGTGCGGCATTGACCGCGTTGGACAGCAAGGTCACCGAGCTGGATGCACGCGGTGGTACCGCAACCGCCAGCACTGCGGCACGCACGCTGTCGCTGCGCACTGCAGGGGTGCCTGCAGTGGCTGCGAGCGCAGTGAGCGCATCGGGCAACGCCGTTGCCGATAGCGGCGCAAGCGTGCAGGGCACACCCACCGCCGCAGTGGTCGGCAGCATCACCCCGGCCGCAAGCTCCACCGCCGTGGGCACGGCCGCAGTGGCCAACCACGTGACCGGCACGGCGATCGGCGGCAGCGCGTATGCGCATGGCCCCAACGACACTGCGATCGGCAGCAACGCACGCGTCAATGCCGATGGCAGCACTGCGGTCGGCGCCAATACGCAGATTGCCGCGGTGGCGACCAATGCGGTGGCGATGGGCGAAGGCGCGCAGGTCAGTGCGGCCTCCGGCACGGCGGTCGGCCAGGGCGCACGTGCCAGTGCGCAAGGTGCGGTTGCGCTGGGTCAGGGGTCGGTTGCCGATCGTGCCAACACGGTGTCGGTGGGCAGCGTCGGCGGCGAGCGTCAGGTGGCCAATGTGGCCGCCGGCACACGTGCCACCGATGCGGTCAACAAGGGCCAGCTGGACAACGGCGTTGCCGCGGCCAACAGCTATACCGACAGCCGCTACAACGCGATGGCCGACAGCTTCGAGACCTATCAAGGTGACATCGAAGACCGTCTGCGCAGGCAGAACCGCCGCCTGGATCGTCAGGGCGCGATGAGCTCGGCGATGTTGAACATGGCCGCCAGCGTCGGTGGCATCGCCACGCAGAACCGCGTCGGTGCCGGCGTCGGTTTCCAGAACGGCGAGTCGGCGTTGTCGGTGGGCTATCAGCGTGCGATCAGCCCGCGCGCCACCTTGACGGTGGGCGGCGCACTCAGCGGTGACGACAGTTCGATCGGTGTGGGCGCCGGCTTCGGCTGGTAACGCGCCGCTGCATGACACGCGGCGGCGCCGATGTGCGCCGCCGCGCCAGAGCAAGGCCTGAGGGGGCGGGCAAGGACCGTGGCTGGGCCGGCCAACGGATTCGATGGAGTGATGGCCTTACCAGGAGTGGCTGATCGAACGCAGCGCGCTGCACCGCAGTTGCGCCGCAGTTCGAGAACCGCTCCCAGCTGATCGACGAAAAACACGAAGAGGACTTCACCGTGATCGACAAGAATTTCCGTCTCTCCCCGCTGACCGGCGCCATCCTGATGATGGCACTCGGTGCATCGGGCACGCTCGCTGCTGCCCCGAAACTGCTGGTCAAGGAACCGACCCAGGCAGCATCGGCCGGCGCTGCGTTCAGTAGCCGCCTGATCGTGCGCTACAAGGACAACACTGCTGCCGCGACCGATCGCGCCAGCAAGCTGAGCGCGGTGCAGGCCGCGGTCGGCCGTGTCGGTGCGAGCACCGGCGCACGCAGCAGCGCAGCCGCCGCCAAGGCGACGTATGTGCGCAAGCTCGGCATCGGCTCGGACCTGATCAAGCTGTCCAGCACGCTGACCACAGCCCAGGTCGACAAGGTAGTGGTCGAGCTCAAAAACGACCCGTCCGTGGCCGACGTGCAGATCGATCGCATGCTGCGCCCGGTCGACATCAAGAAGAGCGTTGCCGCCACCGACGTGACCCCGCAACTGGTCCCCAATGACCCGTTGTACGCGCAGTACCAGTGGCATCTGAGCAACCCCAACGGCGGCATCAATGCGCCGGCCGCATGGGATCTGTCGCAGGGTGCAGGCGTGGTGGTGGCAGTGCTGGATACCGGCATCCTGCCGGGCCATCCGGACTTTGCCGGCAACCTGCTGCAGGGTTACGACTTCATCACCGATGCCGAAGTCTCGCGTCGTCCCACCGATGCCCGCGTGCCGGGCGCGCTGGATTACGGCGACTGGGAAGAGGCCGACAACGTCTGCTATGACGGCTCGGTGGCACAGGAAAGCTCCTGGCACGGCACCCACGTCTCGGGCACCGTGGCCGAGGCGACCAATAACGGCGTAGGCATGGCTGGCGTGGCGCCGAAGGCGACCATCCTGCCGGTGCGCGTGCTCGGCCGTTGCGGCGGCTACACCTCCGACATCGCCGATGCGATCGTCTGGGCGTCCGGCGGCACGGTCGCTGGCGTGCCGGCCAACACCAACCCGGCCGAGGTGATCAACATGAGCCTGGGCGGCGGCGAGCCCTGCGATTCGGCCACCCAGCTGGCGATCAACGGCGCGGTCGCGCGCGGCACCACCGTGGTGGTAGCGGCCGGCAACAGCGGCGAAGATGCGGCCAACCATTCGCCGGCCAGCTGCAACAACACCATCACCGTGGGTGCCACGCGCATCACCGGCGGCATCACCTACTACTCCAACTACGGCAGCAAGGTCGACCTGTCCGGCCCGGGCGGCGGTGGCAGCGTGGACGGCAATCCGGGCGGTTACATCTGGCAGGCCGGCTACACCGGTGCGACCACGCCGACCTCGGGAACCTATACCTATATGGGCTTGGGTGGCACCTCAATGGCATCGCCGCACGTGGCCGGTGTCGTCGCCCTGGTGCAGAGCGCGGCGATCGGTCTGGGGGATGGCCCGCTGACCCCGGCCGCGGTGGAAGCCCTGCTCAAGCAGACCAGCCGTCGCTTCCCCGTGACCCCGCCGGCCAGCACCCCGATCGGCAGCGGCATCGTCGATGCCAAGGCCGCGCTGGAAGCGGTGTTGGTGGAGCCCTGCGATCCGGCCACCGAGAGCTGCGCGCCGACCGCCATCGCCCTGACCAACAAGGCCCCGCTGACCGGCCTGAGCGGTGCTTACGCCAGTTCCACGCTGTACAGCTTCGAAGCCAAGGCCGGTGCCGTGCTCAGCTTCATGACCTATGGCGGCACCGGCGATGTGTCGGTGTACGTCAGCCATGAAGCCGAGCCCAGCGCCACCAGTTACGACGCCAAGTCGACCCGCCCGGGCAACAGCGAAACCGTGCGTTTCACCGCCCCTAAGGCCGGCACCTACTACATCAAGTTGGTGGGCGCTGCCGACTACGCGAAGCTGACGCTCGTCGCACGACAGTAAGCCGTTCCATAGTGTGACCGATGCCCCCGGCCAACCACCGGGGGCATCGTTTTTCAGGACGATTCAGATGCGTACGGTTGATCGTCGCGGCAAACTGCTACAGTCGGCGCCGGACCAGTGGAGACGAGTGTGAACGCGGTTGCCGTCGATCCAATTGAGCATCGCAGTGCGGAGACACGCATCGTCGAAGCGCTGCTTGAACGCCGTCGTCTGAAAGACACCGATCTGCTGCGCGCGCGCCAGTTGCAGAACGAATCCGGTATGGGCCTGCTGGCCTTGCTGGGCCGTCTGGGCCTGGTGTCCGAACGCGATCATGCGGAGACCTGCGCCGATGTGCTGGGTCTGCCGCTGGTGGATGCACGCCAGCTCGGCGATACCCCACCGGAAATGCTGCCGGAAGTGCAGGGGCTGTCGCTGCGCTTCCTCAAACAATTTCATCTATGCCCGGTCGGCGAACGCGATGGCCGGCTGGAGTTGTGGATCGCCGATCCCTATGACGATTACGCGATCGACGCGGTGCGGCTTGCGACCGGTTGCCCGTTGCTGCTGCAGGTCGGCCTGCGCTCGGAAATCGATGACCTGATCGAGCGCTGGTACGGCCAGGGCCGCAGCGCGATGGGCACCATCGTGGAAACCGCCGATGGCGATGCCAACAGCAGCGACGATATCGAAGCGCTGCGCGATCTGGCGTCCGAAGCGCCGGTGATCCGGCTGGTCAATCTGGTGATCCAGCACGCGGTGGAGCTGCGCGCATCGGACATCCATATCGAACCGTTCGAAAGCCGGCTCAAGGTGCGTTACCGCGTGGACGGCGTGCTGGTGGAAGGCGAAAGCCCGCCGGCCAAGCTCACCGCCGCGGTGATCAGCCGCATCAAGATCATGGCCAAGCTCAACATCGCCGAACGCCGGCTGCCGCAGGACGGCCGCATCATGTTGCGCGTGCAGGGCAAGGAGCTGGATCTGCGTGTCAGCACCGTGCCCACCGCGCACGGCGAGAGCGTGGTGATGCGCCTGCTCGATCGCGAAACGGTGGTGTTCGACTTCTACAAGCTCGGCTTCACCGAAGAGTTTCTGCCGCAGTTCCGCAAGGTGCTGGAGCAACCGCACGGCATCATGCTGGTGACCGGCCCGACCGGTTCGGGCAAGACCACCACGCTGTACACCGCGTTGAGCCAGCTCAACACCTCGGACGTGAAAATCATCACCGTCGAAGACCCGGTGGAATACCAGATCGAAGGCATCAACCAGATCCAGGCCAAACCGCAGATCGGGCTGGATTTTGCCAACGCGCTGCGCAGCATCGTGCGTCAGGATCCGGACATCATCATGATCGGCGAAATGCGCGATCTGGAAACCGCGCGCATCGCGATCCAGTCCGCGCTCACCGGCCATCTGGTGCTGTCCACGCTGCACACCAACAACGCGGCCGGCGGTATTACCCGTCTGCTCGACATGGGTGTGGAAGACTATCTGCTCACCTCCACCATCAACGGCATCCTGGCGCAGCGCTTGGTGCGCAAACTCGACCTGGCCAACGCCGAGCGTTATCTGGCATCGCCGGAAGAGATCGAACGCTTCAACCTGCGCCGGCTGCAACCGGACGGCGAGATTTACCTGTATCGTCCGCGTGCCTCGGCTGCCGCGCCGACCGGTTACCTGGGCCGCACCACCATCGTCGAATTCCTGGTGATGAACGACGAATTGCGGCGCGCGGTGATGCGTCGCGCCGGCATGGGCGAGATCGAACAACTGGCCCGCAAGGCCGGCATGCGCACCATGTACGAGGACGGCCTGTCCAAGGCCTTGCGCGGCGAGACCACCATCGAAGAAGTGCTGCGCGTGACGGAGGATGCGTGAGAGTCAACGGAGCCACAGCGAGCATCGGATGCTCAGGATCGGAAGATAAGCAGAGCAGCGTCCTGGCAATGCGTTGTGCACGCGCACAGCTGCGCCCACTCGCGCCAACGCAGCGCAGGCTCCTGCTTTTCCCGATTCCCGGTTCCCGAATCCCCACTCCCGGCCGTCCAGCCTGATGCCCCTGTACCGCTACAAAGCGCTCGACGCCCATGGCGAAATGCTCGATGGCCAGATGGAAGCGGCCAGCGACGCGGACGTTGCGCTGCGCCTGCAGGAGCAGGGCCACCTGCCGGTGGAAACGCGCTTGGCCACCGGCGAAAACGACTCGCCGTCGCTGCGCATGCTGCTGCGCAAGAAGCCGTTCGACAACGCCGCACTGGTGCAGTTCACCCAGCAGTTGTCCACGCTGATCGGGGCCGGCCAGCCGCTGGACCGTGCGTTGTCGATCCTGATGGATCTGCCCGAAGACGACAAAAGCCGGCGGGTGATCGGCGATGTGCGCGACACCGTGCGTGGCGGCGCGCCGCTGTCTTCGGCACTGGAACGCCAGCACGGGCTGTTTTCCAAGCTCTACATCAATATGGTGCGTGCGGGCGAAGCCGGCGGCAGCATGCAGGACACGCTGCAGCGCCTGGCCGATTACCTGGAGCGCAGCCGTGCGCTGCGCGGCAAGGTGATCAACGCATTGATCTATCCGGCGATCCTGCTGGCGGTGGTGGGCTGCGCGCTGCTGTTCCTGCTCGGCTATGTGGTGCCGCAGTTCGCGCAGATGTACGAAAGCCTGGACGTGGCCTTGCCGTGGTTCACCCAGGCGGTATTGAGCGTGGGCCTGCTGGTGCGCGACTGGTGGCTGGTGTTGATCGTGGTGCCGGGCGTGCTGGGGCTGTGGCTGGATCGCAAGCGCCGCAATGCCGCGTTCCGTGCCGCGCTGGATGAGTGGTTGCTGCGGCAGAAAGTGGTCGGCAGCCTGATCGCGCGCCTGGAAACCGCACGGCTGACGCGCACGCTGGGCACCTTGCTGCGTAACGGCGTGCCGCTGCTGGCGGCAATCGGCATTGCGCGCAACGTGATGTCCAATGTGGCGCTGGTCGAGGATGTCGACGCTGCGGCCGACGACGTCAAGAACGGCCATGGCCTGGCGATGTCGCTGGCACGCGGCAAGCGCTTCCCGCGGCTGGCCCTGCAGATGATCCAGGTCGGCGAAGAATCGGGCGCCCTGGACACGATGCTGCTCAAGACCGCCGACACCTTCGAGCTGGAAACCGCGCAAGCCATCGACCGCGCGCTGGCCGCGCTGGTGCCGTTGATCACGCTGGTGCTGGCCTCGGTGGTGGGGCTTGTCATCATTTCGGTGCTGGTGCCGCTGTATGACCTGACCAATGCCATCGGATAACGTGGCGGCGGATTCACAACAACTTTCCGGTGACCGCGCGACACCCATGCGGGAACCATTGCAATGCCCGCCGTGTCATCTTCTGGCGGCAGCATCTTTCATCGACGTGCAAGGAAATCGTTCATGATCAAGCGCTCCATCACCCGTAGTCCGTCGCGTGCAGGCCAGGCCGGCATGAGCCTGCTGGAAATCATCATCGTCATCGTCCTGATCGGCGCGGTGCTGACCCTGGTCGGCAGCCGTGTGCTCGGTGGTGCCGATCGCGGCAAGGCCAACCTGGCCAAGTCGCAGATCCAGACCCTGGCCGGCAAGGTCGAGAATTTCCAGCTCGACACCGGCAAGTTGCCGAGCAAGCTCGATGACCTGGTGACCCAGCCGGGCGGCAGCAGCGGCTGGCTCGGCCCGTATGCCAAGCCGGCCGAACTCAACGACCCGTGGGGCCACACCATCGAATACCGCGCGCCCGGCGATGGCCAGCCGTTCGATCTGATCAGCCTGGGCAAGGACGGCCGCCCCGGTGGCAGCAGTTACGACGCGGACATCAAGTACCAATAAGCCGTTCGCCATGCGCGTTGCGTGTCAGCCGTTGCGTCATCATCCGCATGGAGTGGTCGGCCCTGGTCGTCCCCGCACGCGTGGCAGTTCGTTGCTGGAGATGTTGCTGGTCATCGCCCTGATCGCGATGGCCGGCGTATTGGCCGCCGCCGCGCTCAACGGCGGGATCGACGGCATGCGCCTGCGCACCGCCGGCAAGGCGATCGCCTCGCAGCTGCGCTATACGCGCACCCAGGCGATTGCCACCGGCACGCCGCAGCGGTTTCTGATCGATCCGCAGCAGCGCCGCTGGGAAGCACCCGGCGGCCATCACGGCGATCTGCCGTCGTCGCTGGAGGTGCGCTTCACCGGCGCGCGGCAGGTGCAGTCGCGGCAGGATCAGGGCGCCATCCAGTTCTTCCCCGATGGCGCCTCCACCGGCGGGCGCATCGATCTGCGCGTCAAGGACGCGACCTGGCGCGTGGACGTGGGCTGGATCACCGGCGAAGTGCGTTCCGGGCAGTTGCGGACGCCGGCGCCATGAAGCATCAGCGCGGTTACACGCTGATCGAGGTGATCGTCGCCTTTGCGTTGCTGGCGCTGGCGTTGAGCCTGTTGCTGGGATCGCTGTCCGGTGCCGCGCGTCAGGTGCGTGCGGCCGACGAGAGCACGCGCGCCACCCTGCATGCGCAATCGTTGCTGGCGGCGCAGGGCATGGATAAACCGCTGGTGCCCGAGCAGCAGCAAGGCACCTTCGAAGACGGGCATTTCCGCTGGTCGATGGATGTGCGCCCGTACGACGAGCCACGACGCAATCCGCAGGCGCCGATATCCCCCGGTGCGCACACGTTGCTGCAGCTGACCCTGGTGGTGCGCTGGGGCGAGCAGCCCAATCAGGTCCTGCAGTGGCGCACCTTGCGGCTGGTGGCTGCGGCGCAGCCGGGCAGCGCGCCATGAGTCGCTCGCGCAGTGCCGGCTTCACCTTGATCGAAGTGTTGCTGGCGACCATGTTGCTGGTCGGCGGGCTGGCATTGGCGTTTGCCACCTTGCGCTCGGCCAGTGCGGTCAGCCAGCGCGGCGAGGCGATTGCCCAGCGCAGCGAACGCGTGCGTGCGGTGGAAGAATTCCTGCGCCGGCGGCTGGCGGCGGCACTGCCGATCGCAATGGGCATCGACCCGCAGAGTCAGCAGCCGATGCTGTTCATCGGCGAGCCGCAGCGTCTGCGTTTTGCCGCCGATGTGCCGGATTACCTGGGCCGCGGCGGGCCGTACCTACACGATCTGTCGGTGGCCGGCGATGGTGAACAGCGTACGCTGCGGATCGCATTGACCATGCTGCAATCGGGCAAGTCGATCGAAGAGGGCACCACGCTGCCGCCGGAAACACTCGCCGAAGACGTGCAGCAGGTGAGCTTTCGGTATCGCGGCATGGATCCGCAGAGCGGCCGCCTGAGCGCATGGTTGCCGCAATGGGAATGGCACGACCGTCTGCCGTTGCTGGTGCGTATCGAGATCCGTAGCGGCGGTGCCGCCTGGCCGCCGCTGGTGGTGGCCTTGCCGCAATCCAGCAACCCGGGAGCGGGGCAATGAGCGCGATGCGCGGTGCCGCGCTGGTGTTGGTGCTGTGGCTGATTGCGCTGCTCACCGCGATGATCGGCGCATTCGCGCTGACCGCGCGGGTGGAAGCGCTGCAGGGCAGCATGCTGCGCAATGGCGCGCAGGCGCAGGAATACGCGCGCTCCGGGCTGGAATACGCACTGTCCCGCCTGCAGAGCACCGACACCCAGGCACGCTGGCTTGCAGACGGCCGGCGCTATCGTTGGCAGATGGACGATGCCACGGTGGAGATCCGCATTACCGACGAAAGCGGCAAGGTGGACTTGAACATGGCCGAGCCCGCGCTGCTGGCTGGACTGGTACGCGCGGTCGGTGGCGAACAGGGCCGCGATACGCGCATTGCCGGCGCGATCGTCGACTGGCGCGATGGCGATTCGCTCAGCCAGCCCGGCGGTGGCGCGGAAGACCGCGATTATGCCGATGCCGGATTGCCGTACGGTGCCAAGGATGGCCCGTTCGAAACGTTGGGCGAGTTGCGCCTGGTGCTGGGAATGGATGGCGAGCTGTATCGCAAGCTGTTGCCCAACCTCACCCTGTACAGCGGACGCTCGCGCCCCGAAGCGCGTTTTGCGCCGGGCCCGGTGCTGACCGCGATGGGCCTGGATGCGCGGCAACTGCTGGCCCAGCGTGACGCGCCGCCGGGTTTGCCGGGCAGCGAGGCGACGGTTGGTGGGTCGGACACTTATAGTATCGAGAGCCGGGCGCGACTGAGTCAGGGACGCGAGGCTGTGTTGCGGGCGGTGGTCTCCACCAGTGCGTCCGCATTACCTGGGTCGGCATATACCGTGTTGCGTTGGGAAGAGGGAGCAGCAGTGCAATGACCGCATGGCGGGACACCTTGGGTCGTATCGGCGTACGCGCCATGCCGGGAGCCGGAGGCTTCTGGCGTTGGTGGCAACAATCGCTGCTGGCCTGGCTGCCGCAGCGCTGGCAATGGCAGTTGGGCCTGTCGCCGTCGCGGCTGTTGTTGCAGCCCGATGGGCAGGCGTTGCAGTTGCTGCGTCAGCGCGATCACAGCAGCGAGACCATCGCCAGCCTGCCGTGGCCGGTGCAGCCGCAGGAAGTCCATGCCTTGCTGCCGACCGCGCTGGAAGGCCTGCCGCGGCATTGGCTGCTGCCGGCCGCGCATGCCTTGCGTCGTCCGTTGCGCCTGCCTGCTGCGGCAGCGGCGCGCCTGCAGGATGTGGCGCGCTTCGAGATCGATCGGCAAACCCCGTTCACTGCCGACCAGGTGTACTTCGATGCGCGCGTGCTGGACGTGCGCGAAGACGGCCAGCTCGATGCCGAACTGGTGGTGGTGCCGCGGCGCCTGATCGATGGCTCGGACGGCGTGCCCGACGCATGGGCCAGCGCCTTGTCCGGCATCGATGTCGCCGATGCGCAGGGGCTGCCACTGGGCGTGAACCTGCTGCCGCCGGCACGGCGGTTGCGGCGCAGCGACCCGATGCAGCGCTGGAATCTGTTGCTCACCGCCGCCGCACTGGTGCTGCTGGCGGTGGCCGGCTGGCTGCTGCTGGACAACCGCCGCCAGGCCGCCGACGACTTGCGTGCCAAGGTGCAGGCCAACGCCGCGCGTGCGCGCCAGGTCGCCGCCGAACGCCAGCAATTGCTGGATCTGGTCGAAGGGGCCAACTTCTTCCAGCAGCAACGCGCCACCCGCCCCACCTCGGTGGAAATCTGGGACGAGCTGAGCCGGCGTCTGCCGGGCGGCACCTACCTGGAAAAATTTTCGGTCGAAGGTGGGCAATTGCAGTTGATCGGCTTGAGCAACGAAGCCTCCTCGCTGGTGCGGCGCCTGGAAGGCTCGCCGCTGTGGCGCACGCCCTCGCTGACCGGCGTGCTGCAGAGCGATGCCGGTCGCAACGTGGACCGCTTCACCATCACCGCCGAACTGGCCGGCCCCGATGCCAAGGAGGCGGCCGATGCCACGCAGCGTTAAGCGCGATCGCTGGATCGCTTTGGGCTTGCTGTTGCTGGTGATCGGCGTGGCCTATCTGGTGCTGGTGCACCCCTGGTTCACCCAGCCGATGATCGCGGTGCAGGACGACCTGCAAGCGCTGCGCGAGCGCGAGCTGCGCGTGCGCGTGCAACTGCAGCAGGCGCCGGAAGTCAGCAAACGGCTACGCCAGGCGCGCCAGACCCTGGAAAGCCGCCCGGGCTTCCTGCCGGAAACCTCGGCCGAACTTGCATCGGCCGGCCTGGTGCAGCGGCTGGAACGCGCCGTGGTGGAAGCCAGCCCCGGCAACCGCAGCTGCGCGATCAGCAACCGCTCGCCGCTGCAGCCGGAAAGCAAGGACCGCTTCACCCGCGTCGCGGTGCAGGTACGCCTGCGCTGCGGCACCCCGGAGCTGGCCTCGGTGCTGTACAGCCTGGAAAACGGCACCCCGCGCCTGTTCGTGGACAACCTCAACGTGATGGCGCAGCGCTACCAACTCTCGCCCAACGAAAGCGGCAACGGCCTGGACATTGCCTTCGAACTGGCCGGCTACCTGCGCCCCGGCGCCAGTGCCGCACCGTTGAACACCGACGCCGCGCCCGCCGCCCCCGACGCCGCGGAGGCCAGCAATGCGCCTTGACATGATCGGCCTGCGCACCTGGCTGCTGGCCACCGTGGTCGGCTGGGCGCTGCTGGTGTGCGTGCTGGCCGTGGCCGGGCTGGGCAAGCGCGTGGAGCTGCTGCCGGACGACCCGGCGCTGGTGCAGCGCCTGCCCACCCTGCCGGCCCCAGCGCCGGAACGGCTGGGCGCGTTCGAAAAATATTCGGAGATCGCCGCGCATCCGGCCTTCGCCGAAGACCGCCTGCCGCATCCGTTCTTCCTGTCCGGCAACGACGGCAGCAGCGCCGCCTCGACGGTGCGCCTGACCGGCGTGCTGCTGACGGACAACTTCAAGATGGCCACGCTGACGCTGGATCCACAGGATTCGGTGCGGGTGCAGCTGGGCGGCGAAGCGGTCAAGGGCTGGCGCCTGCTCGCCCTGCAGCCGCGCAGCGCAACCATCGAAGGCCCCGGCGGCACCCAGACACTGGAGCTGCACGTGTTCAACGGCCTGGGCGGGCAACCGCCCACCGCCAATGCGGGCGCGCGTGGCGCTGCTGGCGCCGTCCCGCCATTACCGTCGCCCGATGCCGCCGCGGTCGCACCGACGCAGCCGCCGCAGACCCAGCCCGCCACGCCGCCACAGCAGCCCGGTGGGCAGACACCGCCGACGGTGCCGCCGCAGCGCAGCGATGGCGCCCAGGAAGCCCCACGCCCCTCCGATGATCAGATGCGCGCCATCCGCGAACGTATCGAAGCCCGACGCCGCCAGCTGCAACAGCAGCGCCAGAGCGGCTCTACCCCCGGTCAGACCCAATGAGTGAACGCATGACGCAGCGCCTGTTTCCCGTGTCCCTGCTGATCGGCCTGCTGGCCGGTTGCGCCACCACTCCGCCGCCGGACGTGCGCCGCGACGCGCGCCTGGACCCGCAAGTCGGCGCCGCCGGCGCCACCCAGACCGGTGCCGAGCAACGCGCCGAGGGCAATGCCAGCGCCAAGCCCACCCCGGTGATCCGGCGTGGCAGCGGCACCATGATCAATCAGAGCGCGGCGAGCGCGCCGTCACCGACGCTGGGCATGGCCAGCAGCGGCAGCGCCACCTTCAATTTCGAAGGCGAGTCGGTGCAGGCGGTGGTCAAGGCGATCCTGGGCGACATGCTCGGGCAGAACTACGTTATCGCCCCCGGCGTGCAGGGCACCGTGACCCTGGCCACGCCCAATCCGGTCTCGCCGGCGCAGGCCTTGAACCTGCTGGAAATGGTGCTGGGCTGGAACAACGCGCGCATGGTGTTCAGCGGCGGCCGCTACAACATCGTGCCGGCCGACCAGGCGCTGGCCGGCACCGTCGCGCCCAGCACCGCATCGCCGTCTGCCGCGCGCGGTTTCGAAGTGCGCGTGGTGCCGTTGAAGTTCATCTCCGCCAGCGAAATGAAGAAGGTGCTCGAGCCCTATGCGCGCCCGAACGCCATCGTCGGCACCGATCCCTCGCGCAACGTGATCACCCTGGGCGGCACCCGCGCCGAGCTGGAAAACTACCTGCGCACCGTGCAGATCTTCGATGTGGACTGGCTGTCGGGCATGTCGGTGGGCGTGTTCCCGATCCAGTCCGGCAAGGCCGAAAAGGTCTCGGCCGATCTGGAGAAGGTGTTCGGCGAGCAGAGCAAGACACCCAGCGCCGGCATGTTCCGTTTCATGCCGCTGGAAAACGCCAACGCGGTGCTGGTGATCACCCCGCAGCCGCGCTACCTGGACCAGATCCAGCAGTGGCTGGACCGCATCGACAGCGCCGGCGGCGGCGTGCGGCTGTTCTCGTACGAGTTGAAGTACATCAAGGCCAAGGACCTGGCCGATCGCCTGTCGGAAGTGTTCGGTGGGCGCGGCAACAACAGCGACTCCAACGCCTCGCTGGCCCCGGGCTCGGAAACCAGCGTGCTCGGCGGCGCCCTGGGTAACCGCGACAGCAGCATGGGCGGCAGCTCGGGCACCACCGGCGGCAGCATCGGCGAAAGCAGCGATGGCAGCTCCTCTGGCAGCAGCTTCGGCGGCAGCAGCGGCAGTGGAAGCAGCAGCGGTGGACTGGGCAACGGCAGCCTGCAACTGTCGCCGCGCAGCAACGGCAATGGCGCGGTGACGCTGGAAGTGGAAGGCGACAAGGTCGGCGTGTCGGCGGTGGCCGAAACTAATACCTTGCTGGTGCGCGCCACCCCGCAGTCGTGGAGTTCGATCCGCGACGTCATCGAAAAGCTCGATGTGATGCCGATGCAGGTGCATATCGAAGCGCAGGTGGCCGAGGTGAATTTGACCGGTGCGCTGAGTTACGGCGTTAACTGGTATTTTGAAAATGCAGTAAATGCGCCGGCAACCGCGACCGATGGCGGTCTGACCAATGGAACGGGCATCGGTCTGGGAGCTGGTCTTGCAAATGCAGCGGGACGTAACATCTGGGGTGACATCGCCGGGAAAGTCGGCAGTGGAGGGGTTGCTTGGAGTTTTCTAGGGAAAAACGCTGCTGCGATTATCACTGCGCTCGATAAAGTAACTAACGTTCGCCTGCTGCAGACGCCTTCTGTGTTTGTGCGCAACAATGCCGAAGCGACGCTCAATGTCGGTTCGCGTATTGCCATCAATTCGACGTCCATCAATACCGGGCTTGGTAGCGACAGCAGCTTCTCTTCGGTGCAATACATCGACACCGGTGTGATCCTGAAAGTACGGCCACGCGTCACGAAAGACGGCATGGTCTTTCTAGATATCGTGCAGGAGGTCAGTAGTCCAGAGAATCGCCCTGCTGCTTGTCTTTCTGCGACAGCAACAGTCAATGCGGCTGCCTGCAATGTCGATATCAACACGCGTCGCGTCAAGACAGAAGCAGCCGTGCAGAGTGGTGACACCATCATGTTGGCGGGCTTGATCGACGACAGCACAACTGACGGTAGCGACGGTGTGCCATTCCTGAGTAAATTGCCGGTGGTCGGCGCTCTGTTCGGGACAAAGACCAAAGATTCTCGTCGCCGCGAAGTCATCGTGCTGATCACCCCATCGATCGTGCGCAACCCGCAGGAAGCGCGCAATCTCACCGACGAATACGGCCAGAAGTTCAAGGCCATGGAGCCGCTGAAACCCAGCCAGAAGCCGCAATGAGTGCGGCATTGCCCGTCGTGCTGGTGCCGGTCGGCACCGACGACGAGGCCCTGGATGCCTGCCTGGGCGCGCTGGATGCCGCCACGCCCGCCGGCACGCGGGTGTGGCTGGCCGACGACGCGCAGGCCGGCCCGCGTGGCCGCGCGGTGATCGCGCACTGGTTGGCGCGCACGCGGCTGCAGGCGCATCACACCCGTCGTCAGCGCATGCTTGGCGAGGTGGCGCATCTGGACGAAATGCTCAGCGGCTGCGGCGATGCCGATGTGGTGGTGCTGGGTGTGGATGCCTGCCCGCTGCCGGGGTGGTTGAATCAGCTCGACGCCTGCTTTGCGCGCGATGCGGCGATCGCCACCGCCACCCCGTGGAGCAATGTGGGCGAAGCCTGCAGCTGGCCACGCCTAGGTGAACTCAATCCGATGCCCGCCGCGCCGGAGCGGCTTGCCGCTGCGTGTGCGGCGATGCCGCCACTGCATCCGGAACTGCCGTCGGCAATCGGCCACGCGGTGCTGCTACGTGGCAGCGCGCGGCGCAAGGCCGGCGGCCTGGACGCCAGCAGCTATGGCTCCTGGTATGCGGCACTGGTGGACCTGAGCCTGCGCATGGCTGGGCTGGGATGGCGCAACGTGCTGTGCGATACCGCCTTTGTCGCCTCGCCGCACGAAGGCCGCCCTGCCGATGGCGACATGGATGCACTGGCCACACGCTGGCCGGCCTGGCACGCACGCCTGGCCAACTTCCTGATGCATGACCCGCTGCGTGCGCAGCGCGATCAACTCGCGCAGTTGCTAGCCGAGTTACCGCCGCCGGATCCACAACGCAGGCTATTTGACGCGTAGAACAGCTGCCGAAGCGGCATGCTCACCGTCAGGCGGGCGCAGTCGGTGTTCGGTGGACTCGTACAGTGCAGTTCTTGAGCGCTGTCCTACGCAACCTGACGACTGCTCGCCGTACGGTGAGTGCAGTGGCTTTGTCGACCGTATGTTGGTGGATGCTAACGGACGTCCAGGTCAAACGCCGAGTGGGTCGAGCGTGCGGTGCCCTCACCGCTAGCGGGACACGCCGTGAACCCGTCCCTGGGGGCTCGGTGGCGGCATCCATGCCGCCACACGGTCCCGCAATCGGCGAGGACACCGCACCAGAGAGTGAGTCGGTTGCTTTGTTGAAAACATGCCCACCGACCGTCTCGACTGGTCCTTGGCCGCCCACCGTCGCGGGACCTTACGCGGCATGGATGCCGCGTAAGAGCTTACAAGGACGTACTTGCAGCGTGTCCCGCGATGGTGGGCGGGCAAGGACCCTGCAGCCAGGCCGCAGGGCAGTGACTGAAGTGACGTCGTCTTGTTAGCCGCTCAAGAAGCCGACCGCATCGGTGCCTCGGTGCGTACCACCACATCCAGCGCATCGTGGCGCCAGGATTCGATATCCAGTTCCACCGCGCGGCCGTCTTCGGCGAAGCTGATCCGCTGCAGCCGGAAGCAGGGTGTGCCGGTGGTGGACTGCAGCAACAGGGCTTGCGCGGCATCCAGCCCGGCCGGATGCATCGACAATTGCGCGCGGCTCAGGAACAGCCCGAGTTTCTGGTTGAACACGCTCGACAGCGAGCCAGCCAGGTCGTGCTCCAGCAGGCCCGGCGCCCAGGCGGCCAGCACCACGTTGGTTTCCAGCAGTACCGCGCGGCGGTCGATCCAGCGCCGGCGTTGCAGCACGAAGACTTCTTCGTACGGCGTCTCCAGCCGTAGTGCGGCCGCGTAGGCAGCCCCCGCTGCCTGTCGGGTGGCACTCAACAGCTCGGTGCGCGGTTTGCGTCCTTGCGCCGCCACGTACTGCATGAAGCCGGCGATGCTGGTGGGGTCGTAGCGCACGCGCGGTGCGCTGACGAACCAGCCGCGCCGGTTCTCGCGGTAGATGCGGCCCTGCGCTTCCAGTTGCTGCAAGGCCTCACGCAAGGTGATGCGGGTGCAGCCGAAGCGTTCGGCAAGCTCGCGCTCTACCGGCAGGCGCTGATCCGGGCCCCATTCGCCGGCGGCGATCTGCGCGGAAACGATTTCGGTGATGGCGTGTTGGCGCGACGCGCTCATGCGGCGACCTGCCGATGGTGGCTGCGGCGCAGGTACAAGGCAGTTGGGTGAGAGAGGTGCATGCGGCGATGGTAAAGAAGAACGCGCCCGCAAACCGCAGGTGGCTCAGGCAAGGCCTGCCAGGTTCTGCTGCTGTTGGGTTTTCCAGCTGCGCCATCCATACAGCGCCAGCAGCACGAAGCCTGCATACAGCAGTGCGGTGGGATACAGCCCCTTGCTGACGAACACGCCCACGTAGATGCAATCGAGCACGACCCACAGTATCCAGTTGGCGATGCGCTTGCGTGCGGCCCAGACGCTGGCGACCAGGCTGAAGCTGGCCAGCGCCGCGTCCAGCCACGGCAGTGCGGCATCGGTGCGGTGATGCATGTAGGCACCGAGCGCGGCGGCGAACACGGCACCGATGCACAGCGAGATCCACAGCTCCGCCTGCGGCATCGGCAACGGGCGAATGCGTGTCTGTGCGGCCATCCCGCGCTGCCACTGCCACCAGCCGTACAACTGCGTCAGCACGTAGACGCCTTGCAGCAGCATGTCCGAGTACAGCTTCCACTGATAGAACAGCCAGGCATACAGCGCCACCGCCACGATGCCGACCGGCCAGCACCAGCGAATGCGCCGCGCGGTCAGCCAGACACCGAGCAGGTTGATCACGACGGCGGCAGATTCGAGCAATGACATGGAAGGTCTGGGGAGGATGTCTGATGGAAGAGGGATCGAGGGCAGAGACGCAGAACAGTTCAAAGCAATCGTGCGGGCAGGCGAAGCGCATTCACCGCCTGTAGCCGATACCTGCAGCGCACTCGGCCCGTGCAGCACCGCTGTCGCGTAACCCGTGCAGCTCATGCGTCAGCGGATCGCATGGCCGCGCATCGGTTGCGTTTAGAAATCCACCTGCACAGTCAGACGCGCCGTGCGCGGCGCGCCCGGGAACAGATAGGCATCGCCCTGGTATTCGCCGCTATCGCGCCAGTAGCGCTTGTCGAACACGTTGTCCACGTTCAAGCGCCAGGTGGTGGCCAGCCCGCCCAGCGCGGTGGCGTAACGCGCGCCCAGGTTGGCCACCGTGTAGGCCGGCACGCTGGCGTTGCCGAGCCGGTCGGCGAACTTGCGCCCGCTGTATTGCACGCCTGCCAGCAGCGCCAGGCCATCGATGCCGGGCACGCTGTAATCGGCCTGCAGGCTGGCGCGCAGCTTGGGCACGTTGATGGCCTGATGGCCTTCGTACTCGGCAATGTCGGTGTCTTCGGCACGGGCGCGGATGGCGGCAACGCTGGCAAACACGCGCAATTGCTCGGTTGCCGCGCCATCGGCCGACAACTCCAGGCCGCGGTTGTGCAGGCGGCCCTGTTGCACATAGCGCAGGCCACCATCGGCCTGCGGCTGGGTGAACTGGTAGGCCTGGCGGATGTCGAACAGCGCCGCGCCCAGGCGCAGGCCGTCGAGCTCGAATTTTGCGCCGGTCTCCAGCTGGTAGGCATTGGTCGGCGGCAGGATCTCATCGGCGTTGTCGGCAAACCACGGGGCGGTACCGCCGGCGGCCAGGCTCTTGGCGTAGCTGGCGTACAGCGATACCTGCTGCTGCGGTTTGAACAGCAGCGCGGCCTGCGGCAGCAGCGTGTCCTTGCGCGTGCGTCGCTCCAGCACGCCATCGCGATCGAAGCTGCGCTCGTCCAGGCGCACGTAACGCGCGCCCAACGACAGCTCCCATTGCGACCCAAGACCGATCCGGTCGGCCAATACCAACGCACGTTGACGGCTGTCCAGGCGGCGTTGCTTCGGGTCCAGGGCGACGTCGGTCTGTGCAAACACCTCCGGGTCGCGGTCGATGCTGCCGCTGCCGACGAATTCATTGACCGAGCCGAAGCGATCGATGGTGCGGCGTAGCCAATCGCCGCCGATGCTCAGGCGGTGATCCAGCGCGCCGGTGACTACATGGCCTTCCACGGTGGCGCGCAGTTGATCGTGCACGCGGGTGTCGTCGGGGCTGCGGTAGTCGTAGACGTCGTACTCGCCTTGCGCGCTGAAGAAGTTCGGGGTGGCGCTGTCGGCGCAACTGGCCGCGCCATAACAGCCCCAGGCGAACGCGGAGAAATCGTTGATCACCGAGCGGCTGCGTGACGCTTCAGCGGTGGCGCGCCAGTCGTCGTTGAATTGGTAGGCGTAGCGCAGCTGCGCATTGAGCGAATCCATCTCCACCGGCCGCGACCACGGCTGGTAGCCGAGCAGGCGATGCACATCGATGTCGCGCGGTACCTGCGTGCCACCGAGCAATTGGTAGCCGGGCACCGAGCGTTGCTGCCGATGCTGGTATTCCACATCCAGCTGCAGCAGCGACTGCGGGCTGATCTTCCAGTCGCCAGCCAGCGACAGGAAATTGCGATAACCGTCGGCGTGGTCGACATAGCTGTTGATGTCCTCGCGCGCGGCATTGACGCGCAGGCCCAGGCTGCGCTCGGCGCCGAACCAGTCGCCCAGGTCGGCGGCCACATAGCGCGAGCCTTGTTCGTCGGTGCCCAGGGTCACGCTGCGCACGTGCTCGGGCCGCTTGGTGCGGTAGTCGATCAGCCCGGCCGGTTCGTTGACGCCCGATTGCAGCCCGGCCAGGCCCTTGAGGATCTGCACCTGCTGCTTGTTTTCCAGTGCAATGGATTGCTCGCCCACCGCGCTCAGGCCGTTGATCCGGTAACTGTTGGCGGCATTGAGCGAATAGCCACGCACGACGAAATTCTCGTAGTAGCCGATCGGGGCGTAGGCGTCGCCGGCGGAGGCATCGGCGCGCAATACCTCGCTGAGCACGCGTGCCTGACGGTCGAGCAATTGCTGGCGCTCGATCACCGCGATCGAGGCCGGCGCATCCAGCAGCCGCGTGGCGCCGAAGCCGGTCAAGGCCGTGCTGGCGTCGGCGCGTTCGCCACGCACGTTGACCGCATCCAGTTCGACCGCCTCGGCACCGGGTTGTTGCTGTGCGAGTGCAGGCGTGGCGATGCACAGCGCAAGTGCAAGCGCGAGCGGGCGGCGGTGGGGCAGGGGGGCGGACAGGTGCATGCGCAGGGCTCGAAAAGGAGAAGGAAAAACGCTCATGGCACCCGGCGCGCGCGCGCGTGCAGGTGATCGAGCAGGCACTGGCCATCGGCGCTGGCAAACCAGTCCGCATGGCCGAGCAGGTAACGGTGATAGGCGATGTCGGCGTTGTCGGCCGAGCGGGTGATGCCGGCGAAGTATTCGATCTCGCTCAGGGCGAAATCCGCATGCACGATTGGCAGCAAGGCGGCCAGCTGCCGCAGCTGCGCGGCGCCCAGTGCGCAGTGCCGGGCGTAGCCGTCCAGCAAGGCGTCGAGCTGCTCCAGCTGCGGCTGCGCGCGCTGCCCCGCATCCAGGTTCAACCATGGAATCAGATTGCGTTCGATCGCCGTGGCCAGGTCGAACATCGCAAAGCTGCGGTCGCACAGACCGAAGTCGAACACCGCGCTGACCTCGACGTCGCCATCGTCGTGTGTGCGCCACAGCAGGTTGGAGGCATGCCAGTCGCCATGCGTCCACAGCGGCGGCAGCGCGCCGGGCGCCGACAGCACCGGCCAGGCCCGGGCGTGCCAGGGCAGCAGGTGTTCGGTCAGGTCACGGCGCCAGGGCCGGTCCTGAAAATCGGCGGCCAGGCCGGGGCGCGACAGCAAGGCCTGTTCCACGGCCCGGATCGGATCGGCCTGCGCGAACAGGGCCAGGTTGGCCACCAGTACGCTGCTGCGGCGTGGCGGCGCATCGAACCCCTGTGCTGCCAGATGCAGGCGTGCCAGCGCGGCACCCGCCGCCGCCGCATGCGGGGTGCTGGTAAAGGGCGTCCACGACAAGGCATCCCGATACAGGTCCTGGCCGAGCCCTGCGCGCTGCACTTCGTAGACCCACTCGGCATCGGCCAGGGCGGTGCGGCCCGCGGCATCGTGCAGCACCTCGACCACCGGTGCGCCGGCCCAGCGCAGATGCGCCATGAAGACGTGCTCTTCGCGCAACGCGGCGACATTGCGCACGCTGCGGTGATGCCGCTTGACGATGAGCCTGCCGCTGGCGGTGTCCACGCAGGCGGCGGCAGAAAACGGGCGGGCGCTATGCCAGCGAATCAGTTCGCCACCGACGGGAACGGAAAAGTGCTGCAGCACGCGACGGATTTCGTCGGCGGTCAACACCGGCCAGTCCGGCAGCGCCAGCTCCAGGCTCATGCCGTGCACCTGATGCGAGGTGCTCATGCGCCCGGCTCCGGCAATGCGGTGCGGGCTAGTGGTATAGACCAGTCGATCGGTGCCGAAGCGGCGGACCCGGCGCGCGCGCCGGCGACAACACGGACGGCGCTGCCAGGCCGTCGTTGCGGCGCGCGCGCCATCAGGCGGTTGCGCTGCAGGGGATGAAAAGGCAGCGCAACACCGAAAGGTCGCTGGCCGTCATCTCGACACTAAAAAATGTGGGACGCGCCGTGGGCGGCGCCTGCGCAAAACCGCTGGGCGGTTCCGGGCGCGCAGTATGCCTGCTGCTGCTGCCAGCCGCCATGTCGGCGCTGGCAGACGCACGATGGCGTTGCGCCGCCCCGGCACCGGATAATGGCCGGATGACTCCCGTCCAGATTGCCGCCGTCGTCGTCACCTATCAGAGCAGCAGCACCATCGATGCGTGCCTGGCGCGGCTGCGCGCGGCCGAGGGCATCAGCGAGATCCGGGTGGTCGACAACGCTTCCAGTGACGACACCCTGGTGGTCGTGCAGCGGCATGCGCTGGCCGATGCGCGGCTGCACTTCATCGCCAATCCGGACAACCCGGGCTTTGCGAGCGCCTGCAACCAGGGCGCGCGCGACTCGCAGGCGCCCTGGCTGGTGTTCATCAACCCGGACCTGATGGTCGAGCGCGACACCTTGGCGCAGCTGTGCGCACGCGCGGTCGGGCACGCGGCGGTGCTGTTGGGCGTGGAGCAGGTGGACGAGCACGGGCAGCCGGATGCCGCGGTGCGCCGCCGTGACCCGGATTTTGCCGCGATGCTGCGCGCGCCGCGCGCCGCCGCCCAGCTGGCGGTGCCGGCCGATCCGTCTGCGCCCCTGCAGGTGGTGGACGCCATTTCCGGTGCCTTGATGCTGATGCAACGCAGCCTGTTCGACCGGCTCGACGGCTGGGACGGCGCCTACCGCCTGCACGCCGAAGACCTGGACCTGTGCCGGCGTGCGCGTCAGGCCGGTGCGCTGGTGGCGGTGGCCAACGATCTACGGGTCGTGCACGTGCGCGGCGTGTCCAGTCGTGCGCGGCCGTTCTTTGTCGAGTGGCACAAACACCGCGGCCTGTGGCGCTATTTCCGCAAGTTCGAGGCGGGCCAGCGGGGGCTGCTCACCCGGCTTGGCGTATGGCTGGCGATCTGGACTCACGCCGCCGCCCAGGTGCCGCGATTGTTGCAAAAGAGATGAGCTCGCTCGCGTTAAATTTGTGATAAATCAGTGATGGGTGGCGGCACTTAACTGTGATACGTTTCGCCTCGAAGTGTGATCAATCACTAGCTTCCTGTCCCTTCCGGGTCCCCCATCAGGAATCGTGCAAATGTCCTTACAGAACGACCCGCAATTGCGGGTACGTCAGCCGTGCGCCGCCGCGCTGCAGTCCAGTCCGGTTGTCTCGCCCTCTTCCCTTGATTCCACCACTCGCCGCGTGCCGGCGGCTGCGCTTTCGGCGCTCGCGCTGAGCTGCCTGATGGCAGCCTTGCCGGACACGGCCGTGGCAGGCGCCTGGACCCAGCCGCAGGGCGACACCCTGGTGATCGTCAAGGCGCTGCATAGCGATGGCCGCGGTTGGTTCGACGACAGCCATCACCGCACCACGTTTGGTGACGGCCAACAATTCGACGGAAACGGGCGTAGCCGCCAGGACCAGCTGAATGTCTACGTCGAGCATGGCTTGACCGACAAGCTGATCTTAATCGGCAATTTCTATTTCACCGAAGTCGGTTTCAGCAATTACGGCGGCGATGGCCGGACCCGCACCAGCACCACTGGTCTTGCCGATCAGGAAATTGGCCTGCGCTATGCGCTGCCGAGCGCGCAAGAGGACGTCTGGCGCAGCTCGGTGCAGGCATTGGTCAGCATCCCCGCCTACGGCCGCAGCAAGACCTACCATCCGAATAATCCCGAAGCGAATTCCGATCCTGCGCTTGGTCTTGGCGACTATGGCTTGGAGCTGCGGTACAGCCGCGGCCGTGGTTACACGCTAGGCGGGCGCAACGGCTACGTCGATCTGGGTGGCGCGGTGCGCCTGCGCGGCAGTGCCGCTTCCGACGAAGTGCGGGTGGACGCGTCTACCGGCCTGAGCCTGACCCCGAGCTGGTTGCTGCTCGGCGAAGTCAACGTGATCCAGGGTCTGGGCAACGGACGCAACAACTTTGACGTGCCCGGCTCTGCTGGCGGCGTCGGCTTCGTCGCTACCGGCACCAACTACGACCTCACCAAGCTGCAGCTGTCCACGCTGTACACCGCGCCGGGCGGCAGTCAGTGGCAGGTGGGATATCAGCAACCAGTGATGGGCCGCAACACCGCTGCCGCAGGTGGGCCATTTGTGGCCGCCTGGTGGCGGTTCTAAGGACGCCACGACAATGACGGTCACCTGCGAAATGGACGCGCTGGGACGAGCACCGGACATCGGCCGCGAACGCGGTCTGTTGGGTCGCGCGCTGGTCACGGCAGGCGTCATCACCGACGAACAGCTGCGCTCGGCGCTGGCGTTGCAGCAACGCTGGAACTCGCGCCTGGGCGATGTGATCCTGGCCCAGCGCGGTGTGCCGGCGCAGCGGTTCTACGCCATCGTTGCCGCGCACTTCGGCCTTGCGTTCATCGATCTGGTGCAGCAGCCGCCGGATCCGGAACTGCTCACCCCCGGCGATCTGGAAAGTTACGCGCAGCGCCTGCTGCTGCCGTGGCGTCGCGAAGACGGCGTGCTGGTGCTGGCCGTGGCCGATCCCGACCCGGCGGTGTTTGCCTGGGCGCGCGCGCACTACGGCGAGGACGTGCGTTTTGTCGGCACCGCCAAGTTCGACATCATCTGGAGCCTGCAGCGTTACGCCGACGAGCAGCTCACCGACAACGCGCTGAACCTGCTCGCATCGCATGCGCCGACCTACTCGGCGCGCCAGGTGGTCACGCGCGGACAGAAGTTCACGCTGTGGGCGATCGCCGCTGTGCTGGTGATCGCAATGGTGCTGTTCCCGGTGCCGGCCCTGATCACCGTCAACGTGCTGGTGGCGCTGGGCTTTCTGGCGACCTTCGGGCTGAAGCTGTTGCTGGTGTGGTTTGGCTCGCGCCACCGCATCGACATCAAGGTCACCGAGGACGAAGTGGCCGCGCTGCGCGACGACGACCTGCCGGTTTATACCGTGCTGGTGCCGATGTACAAGGAACCGGAAGTCCTGCCGATCCTGGCCAATGCGCTGCGCAAGCTGGATTACCCGATCAGCAAGCTCGACGTGAAGCTGGTACTGGAGGCGGACGATTTCGACACCATTGAGGCTGCCAAGAAACTCGGCCTGGAGGCGTTCTTCGAAATCATCCGGGTGCCGCCGTCGCAGCCCAAGACCAAGCCCAAGGCCTGCAACTACGCGCTGCATTTTGCGCGCGGCGAACTGCTCACCATCTACGACGCCGAAGACAAGCCCGAGCCGGATCAGCTCAAGCGCGTGGTGGCCGCGTTCCGCAAGGCCGAAAAGGATGTGGTGTGCATCCAGGCGAGGTTGAACTACTACAACGCCGACGAGAACTGGCTGACGCGGATGTTCACGCTGGAGTACACGCTCTGGTTCGACTTCTACCTGCCGGCGCTGGAATACCTGCGCATTCCGATTCCGTTGGGCGGTACCTCCAACCACTTCCGTCTGGATGTGTTGCGCCAGGTGCGCGCATGGGACCCGTACAACGTCACCGAAGACGCCGACCTGGGCGTGCGGCTGATCCAGAACGGCTACCGCGTCAACGTGGTCAATTCCACCACGTTCGAAGAAGCCAACGTCAGCATTCCCAACTGGATCCGGCAGCGTTCGCGCTGGCTCAAGGGCTATATGCAGACCTGGCTGGTGCATATGCGCGACCCGGTGCATCTGTATCGCAGCACCGGGTTCAAGGGCTTCTGGGGCTTTCAGTTCTTCATTGGCGGCGGTTTCTTCACCGCGTTGGGCGTGCCGGTGCTGTGGGCGCTGTATGTGGTCTGGGCAGTCACCGGGACAACCGCGTTCGAGCGCTTTTTCCCGCCGTGGCTGGCGACCGTGTCGTTGGTCAATCTGTTGTTGGCCAATGCGTTCTTCATCTACATCACTCTGGTGGCTGCGTTCAAACGCGACTACTTCAAGCTGGCGCCCTACGCGCTGACCGTGCCGTTCTATTGGGCGCTGCAGTCGATCGCCGCTTACAAGGGTCTCTGGCAGCTGATCCACAATCCGTTCTATTGGGAGAAGACCACTCATGGCATCAGCAAGCATTCGGAAAACGAGCGCCGCGCCGCACTCGAAGAGTGAGTCGGCAGTTTCGCGTCGTCACAGCGGGCTGCCGGCGTTTCTGGTTGCCGTGGTGGCCCTATCGCTGCTGAGCCAGCCGTTGCTGCTGCAGTCGGTCGGCTCCGCCGCACCGGCAATCGCACCAGCAGCCGGCTTGCCGGCAACCGGTCTGTTGTCGTGGGCGATCAATCTGGGGCTGGACAGCTGGAATCTGCCGTTCCAGGTCTGGCCGTTCCTGGCGGTCGCCGCCAACGCGCTGTTCCTGTCGCTGCTGTGGCGCGATCTGGCCGGTGTGTTCGGACGCGGCTGGGCCAGTGGTTTGACCCTGCTGGTGGGCTGCAATCCGCTGTTCCTACTGCCGATCGCCGCAGGCGGAAGCCAGGCGGTGGGTCTGCTGGCGTTCTACGGCTTGTGCCGCACCTTGCGCCGCCTGCAGACGCCGGTAGAGGCCTTCACCTATCTGCGCATCGCCGGCTGGTTATGCATCCTGCTGTGCCTGGACCTGCAGACACTGGCGTTGTCGACGATGGTGGCACCGTGGCTGCTGCTGGTGATGCCGCCGCAGATGCTGCGCAAGGCGCCGGGTTCGTTCTACCTGGTGTGCTATCTGCCGTTCGCGTTTCTGGTCGGCATGTGGGCCTACGTCAATCTGACCGTGTTCAACGCACCGTGGCCGACGCTGTCCAGCATCGGGCAGGGTGCGCATCCGCTGCCGTTACCGCTGGCCGAGCATGCGCAAGGTTGGCTGCCGGCGGTGCGCTGGGGCGTGGCGGCGGTGGTCTGCTTCCCGGTGCTGGCGTTGCTGGCCCGTAGCCGCAGCAGTGCGCTCACGCGCGGCGTGCTGGCCAGTGCCGGCACCGTGATCTGTGCGGCGGCGTTGTCGTTCGCCTTCGGCTGGGCGGGGTTCGACGCCTTGCTGCTGCTGTGGGTGCCGGCAGCGTTGCTGCTGCGCGCACTGCATGCCGATCAGCGCAGCCAGGCCGCCGGCCTGCTGTTGCTGGGCCTGATCGGTGCGGCCTGGGTGCAGCCGCAGGGCTGGGGCAGCTGGATGCGTGCGGCGCCTGCCGATGCGCAGTCCTTGCTGCAGGGCGAGGCGGTGGTCATGCGTGCGCCGGTATCGTTGCCGACCGGCTCGGCGACGCCGGCAGCGGACGCTGTGCAGGCGCAGCCCACAGCTGCGACTGCCGCGAATGTGGCCGCACCCACGCAGCTCGCTGCCGGTGCCACCACGCCTGCTGCCACCGCTGCAATGGTGCAGCCGGACAAGAACACTGCGGTCATCGGTGCAATGGACTGCGCGCACGCCACGACCGCGTCCACCACCGAGGCATCTGCCACATGTTCAAACGCGTTCTGAGCGCCGCGTTTCTGGTCGGGGCGTGCATGTTGGTCAACGGCTGCAACGCGGATGCAACGACGTGGATGGGCGCCAACGTCAAGGTCTCGGCCAATGCGCCGTGGGAAAGCGAGGCGGCGGGGCAGTCGCTGGACGCGCTGGCCAAGACCGGCGCCAGCAAGGCGCTGCTGGTCGCGTTTGTGTGGCAGGCCAACCCGCAGTCGAACGACCCGGTGCTGGGTAGCGACAGCAGCGTGGAGGCCATGCGCGCCGCGTTGCGGCAGAGCCACCAGGCCGGCCTGCAGGCCACGCTCAAGGTGCATGTGTGGATTCCCGGGCATTGGGCCGGCGACACCGCGCCCACCGACCAGGCAGCCTGGTTTGCCGCGTATCAGAATGCGTTGCTGCCGTTGGCCAGACTGGCCGAAGACGAGCACGCTGAAGCGCTGGTGATCGGCACCGAACTGCGCAAGCTGCAGGACGCGCCGCAGTGGCCCGGTCTGGTGGCGGAAGTGCGCAAGGTCTACCACGGCAAGCTGCTGTACGTGGCCGACGGCATGGAGCACGCCGAAAGCTTCCGCTACTGGTCCTTGTTCGATGCGGTGGGCACCAGCCTGTATCCGCGTCTGTCCGAAGCGGCCGGCACGCGCACGGCCGAGATGAACGCCGCCGCGCAGCGCCTGCAGCAACTGGGCCAGCGCGTGGGCAAGCCGGTGTGGGTGGCGGAGTTGGGGCTGCGTTCTGCACGCGGCAGCCTGGCCGCGCCATGGGAGAGCCCGGAGCAACGCGCTGCCGCAGTGGACACCCGCCTGCAGCTGCAGGTGTTGCAGCAGTGGCGCAAGGTGCTGCAGGCGCACGGCGTGGAAGGCATCGCGCTGTGGTGCTGGTACACCGACCCCAAGGCCGGTGGCCAGGGCGACAGCGACTTCACCGTACAGGGCAAGCCGGCGCAGCAGGTGCTGGCGCGCTGAGCGATGGCGCCTGGCCCTTTCCAAGGGAGTGCCGGGCGCAATTTCCGGGGTGAATTGCCGGAGTGACTCGCCAAGGGAAATCGCCAGGCGCACCGCCGCTGCGCAGCGCAGCGCTTCCCGAGGCATCGGCGGCTTGCACGCAGTGCGATCGCCGCTGCGGGCATAATCCGGCAGCATGATCATCCATTCGCTGCTCGACACCGACCTGTATAAATTCACCATGATGCAGGCGGTACTGCATCAGCATCCGGCCGCGCAGGTCGACTACCGCTTCAAGTGCCGCACGCCCGGCGTGGATCTGGCCCAGTTCATCGACGAAATCTCGCGCGAGATCGATGCGCTGTGCCGGCTGCGGCTGCGCGAGGACGAAGTGGCCTATCTGCGCGGCCTGCGCTTCATCAAGCCGGACTTTGCCGACTTCCTGGCGCTGTTCCATCTGGACCGCAAGTATCTGCAGCTGTCGGCATCGACCACCCACCCGGGCGAGATCGAACTGACCATCCGCGGCCCGTGGCTGCATACCATCCTGTTCGAAGTGCCGTTGCTGGCGATCATCAACGAGGTGTGGTTCCGCAACACCTCCGAGCCGGATTACGAAGAAGGCCGCAGCCGCCTGCGCGAGAAAGTGAGCAGCCTGCGCAGCATGCCGGCCGGCTGCAAGATCGCCGACTACGGCACCCGGCGGCGCTATTCGCGGCACTGGCACGGTGAGCTGCTGCCGTTGCTGCGCGATGGCCTGGGCGAGCAGTTCGTCGGCACCAGCAATGTGTATTTCGCCAAGCATTACGGTCTGACCCCGCTGGGCACGATGGCGCACGAGTACCTGCAGGCGTTCCAGGCGCTGGGGCCGCGGTTGCGCGACTCGCAGGTGGCGGCGCTGGAATCGTGGGCGCGCGAGTACCGCGGCGATCTGGGCATCGCCCTGTCCGATGTGGTCGGGCTGGACGCGTTCCTTCGCGACTTCGATCTGTATTTCTGCAAGCTGTTCGACGGCATGCGGCATGATTCGGGCGACCCGTTCGAATGGGGCGAGCGCGTCATCGCCCACCTGCAGGCACACCGCATCGACCCCGCGACCAAGGTGCTGGTGTTCAGCGATGGCCTCAATATCGACAAGGTGATGCGGCTATACGCGCACTTCCATACGCGCTGCCGGCTGGCGTTCGGGGTCGGTACCAGCCTCACCAACGACCTGGGGCCGACACCGCTGCAGATCGTGATCAAGATGGTCCGCTGCAATGGCCAGCCGGTGGCAAAGCTCAGCGACTCGCCGGGCAAGAGCATGTGCGAGGACGCCGGTTACCTGCGCTATCTGCGCGATGTGTTCGGCTTGCCGCCGATGCCGGAAGCGGGTGACCACGCGCGGCAGTGACTGACGTGTAGCGGCAGCTTGTGCCGAGGCCCGACAGTGCTGTCAGGGAATGGCCGAAAAAAATGCGATGCAGCGCTCAATTGGCCGCATGGGTTCGTTAACATTGGCATCACGCTTGCTTCACTTCTGATGCACGCGATGTTGATGTACGGCCTCCTTTCCGCGCGACGTCTCAATGACTGCACCCGACCCATTGTCGCTGTACCGCGCGCGCAGCTGCTCCCGGCAGTGGCTGGGCTTTGTGCGTGCGATGGCCGCCGAGTTCGGCGCCGAGTTGCCCGAGGATGATCTGGCCCCGTTGATGGCGCGCATCGGCCGGCGCTTCGCGCGCGAACACCGGCTGGCGCACTGCACGACCCTGGACGAGATGCAGCAGGCCGCCAACGCAGTGTGGGAGCGCTGCGATTGGGGCCAGTGCGCGATGCATGAACACGCCGACCACGTGCGGATCCAGCACGCCAGCGCGCCGTTGAGCGTGGCACTGGATGGTGTGGCGTGGAGCGATGGGTTCCTGCAGGGCGTGTACGAAGGGTGGTTCCAGCAACTGGGGATGCTGGCAGGCCTGGCGGTGCAGACCGCGCCAGGCGACAGCGTCGATCTGCGCAACTTCGTGTTGATGCGGACGGCATGAACGGCTGAAGTCGGGCAAGGGGAGTGTGATGGCACCGAAGAACAACAAGGCAACCTCCGGGCATGACGACGTGTCCGGCCTGTTCGCGCGGTTGGGGACGCCGGCGAGCGCGGGCTATCAGGATTTCGCCCACACCCAGCTGCCGCCGCGCAGGCCGGGAGTGACGCAAACGCCGGTCCCGGCAGCGGTCGAACAGCCCCCCGCTGCGACGGACACCGCGCAGACGCCAGCGCCGCTGCCGGCGCCCGCGGCATCAGTGCCTGACGTTTTGCCTGCCATGCAGGCAGCGCTGGCGCCGCATCGGCCAGTGCCTGTCGAAGGGACGGCAGGCCCGCCGCTCGATGCGCTCGCGCCGCTACGCAAATTGCGCCAGCTCGACGAGCCTGCAGCGCCTGCAGCGCAGCCGGGCGAGCGCCAGGCGCAGACGCCGTTGGAACGCTTGTTCCAGCGCCTGCTGCAGGCCGATGCGCCCAGCGCGACGCAAAGCCCACTGCAGCGACTGCGCTCGCGTTGATCAGCACCACCGTGTGACTTTCGGCAAGCGCCGCTGCGCTCGCCTGTTTCGCCTTGCTTTGCCGCACGCCGCCACGCTTGAAGGATTATCTGATGACTGCTGCCAGCCGCCGTTCCGGATCACCGCTGCCCACGTTGGCGACCTGGGCGCTATGGTTGCTGGGCGGCTTGCTGCTGGTGTTCGTGGTCGCCGTGCCGATGGATGTCACCCAGCAACTGGTGTTTTCCGGCGTGCTGTTCGCCGTTGCGCTGGCGGTGCGCAAGCGCGGCGGGCGGGTGGTGATCCTGACGATGATGGGCATGTCGCTGGCGGTGTCGTGCCGCTACATCTGGTGGCGCACGACCCAGACCATGGGCGTGGGCAGCGCGGTGGATTTCATCCTGGGTCTGGGCCTGCTGGGCGCGGAGCTGTATGCGTTCGTGATCCTGGTGCTGGGCTATTTCCAGGTGCTGTGGCCGCTCGATCGCAAGCCGGTGCCGTTGCCGGCCGACCAGGCCCTGTGGCCGAGCGTGGACGTGTTCATTCCCACCTACAACGAGCCGCTATCGGTGGTGCGCACCACCGTGCTGGCGGCCAGCGTGATCGATTGGCCGGCCGGCAAGATCACCATCCATCTGCTCGATGACGGCCGCCGCGACGCGTTCCGCGACTTCTGTGCCGAGGTCGGCATCAACTACGTCACCCGCACCAACAACGCGCACGCCAAGGCCGGCAATATCAATGCCGCGCTGAAGAAATGCAGCGGCGAGTACGTGGCGATCTTCGACTGCGACCACATTCCCACCCGCAGTTTCCTGCAGGTGGCGATGGGCTGGTTCCTGCGCGACACCAGGCTGGCCCTGGTGCAGATGCCGCACTATTTCTTCTCGCCCGACCCGTTCGAACGCAACCTGGGCACGCATGGCAAGGTGCCCAACGAAGGCGAGCTGTTTTACGGCCTGTTGCAGGATGGCAACGACCAGTGGAATGCGACCTTCTTCTGCGGTTCCTGCGCGGTGATCAAGCGCAGCGCGCTGGAAGAGGTGGGCGGGGTGGCGGTGGAAACCGTTACCGAGGACGCCCACACCGCGCTCAAATTGCAGCGCCGCGGTTATCGCACCGCCTATCTGGCGGTGCCGCAGGCTGCAGGGCTGGCCACTGAGAGCCTGTCCGGGCATGTGGCGCAACGCATCCGCTGGGCGCGCGGCATGGCGCAGATTGCGCGCATCGACAATCCGCTGCTGGGGCGCGGGCTCAGGCTCTCGCAGCGGCTGTGCTACCTCAACGCGATGCTGCACTTCTTCTACGGCTTGCCGCGCATCATCTATCTCACTGCGCCGCTGGCCTATCTGTTCTTCGGCGCGCACGTGATCCAGGCCTCGGCGTTGATGATCCTGGCCTATGCGTTGCCGCACCTCCTGCAGGCCAATCTGACCAACCTGCGGGTGCAGAGCCGCTTCCGCCATCTGCTGTGGAACGAGGTCTACGAGACCACGCTGGCCTGGTACATCTTCCGTCCCACCCTGGTTGCGCTGCTCAACCCCAAGCTGGGCAAGTTCAATGTCACGCCCAAGGGCGGGCTGGTGGCGCGCAGTTATTTCGATGCGCAGATCGCCAAGCCGTACCTGTTCCTGCTGTTGCTCAACCTGGCCGGTGTGGCTGCCGGCGTGCTGCGCCTGATCTATGTCGGCGGCAGCGGCGAGCAGCAGACGATCTGGTTCAACCTGGCCTGGACGCTCTACAACATGGTGCTGCTGGGCGCCACCATCGCCACCGCCAGCGAAACCCGCCAGGTGCGCAGCGCCCATCGCGTGCCGTTGGATGTCCCGGTCAATCTGTATCTGCCCGATGGCAGCGTGCTGCCCAGCCGCTCGCTGAATTTTTCCACCGGCGGCATGGCGATCAGGCTCGCCCAGCCGCAGCCGATCGAGCCGGGGTTGCCGGTGCAAATCGGCCTGAGTCATCGCGGCGTGGAGCAGACCTTGCCGGCGGTGGTGCGGCAGGACCGCGATGGCCAGGTCAGCGTGCAGTTCACCGCGATGTCGATGGAACAGGAGCGCTGGCTGGTGGCCTCGACCTTTGCGCGCGCCGACATCTGGCTATCGCAATGGGGCCAGCACGACCGCGATTCGTTCTGGCGCTCGATGGGCCAGGTGCTGGCTGCCAGCGCGCGCGGTTTCGGACGCCTGGGCGGGCATATCGCACTCAGTGCGCGTCAGGGCTTTCGCCCGGCGCGCGCGCTGGATCTGGAGTCGTGAGCGTGACGCCTGCCGTTTCCCTTTTCCCTGCCAAGAAGCAACCGATGCGAATGTCCCCGGCCGTGTTGACCTGTGTGCTCACCCTGCTGACTAGCCTGGCGCAGGCGCAGCAGGCCGTGCCGGCAACGGCGACGGCCACGCTGACCGGGCAGGCCGGCACCGCCGCGAGCGCGCCGCCGGCACCGGCAGCGATGCCGGCCGGTAGCACCCGCACCTCCAGCCTGCGCGAGCTCGGCATCGACTACGAAATCACCCTGCGCGGCGTGCAGGGCAGTGCCGGCGTGCCCTTCAGCGTGCGCAGCGACGAGATCGTCACCGCCGCCACGCTCAACCTCAAATACAGCTATTCGCCCGCGCTGCTGCCGGACCTGTCGCATCTGAAGGTCACCATCAATGGCGTCACCGTGGGCACCTTGCCCGCCGACAAGGCCAATGCCGGCAAGCTGCTCTCGGCCGATCTGCCGATCGACCCGCGCCTGGTCACCGATTACAACCAGCTCAACCTGCAGTTGATCGGCCATTACACGCGCGAGTGCGAAGACCCGGACCACAGCAGCCTGTGGGCGAATGTGGACGCGGCTACCAGCCTGTCGCTGACCACCACGCCGCTGGCGCTGGCCAATAACCTGGCGTTGTTGCCGGTGCCGTTCTTCGATGTGCGCGACACGCGCCGGCTGGAATTGCCGTTCTACTTTCCGCAGCGCCCGGACAACGCCACGCTGCAGGCGGCTGGCGTGGTGGCCTCGTGGTTCGGCACACTGGCCGGTTACCGCGGCGCGGTGTTCCCGGCCTCGACCGAAGCGCTGCCGGCCACCGGCAACGCAGTGGTGTTCGCCACGCCCAGCACGCTGCCGGAGCAGTTCGCCACCGCCGACAGTGGCGTGGCCGATATCCGTGGCCCGACCGTGGCAGTGGTGGTCAACCCGACCGATCCCAATGGCAAGCTGCTGCTGGTGCTCGGCCGCAACAGCGAAGACCTGCAACGCGCCGCCACCGCGCTGGCCTTGCGCGCGCCGTTGACCGGGGCGGTCGCCCGCATCGGCGAGGTCAGCGCGCCGGCGCCGCGTCAGCCGTACGACGCGCCCAAGTGGGTGTCCAGCCAGCATCCGGTGCGCTTCGGCGATCTGGTGACCCAGCCCGGCCAGCTCAATGTCAGCGGCTATCACCCGGACCTGATCCGGGTCGGCCTGCAGCTGCCGCCGGACCTGTTCGTGTGGGAGCGCGACGGCATTCCGGTTGCGCTGAAATACCGCTACACGGTGCCGGACGTGGATAACAAGTCCGCGCTCAACGTCAGCATCAACGAGTCGTTCGTGACCACGCTGCCGCTGACCGGCCGCCCGTTCGCCGAGTCCACCCCGAGGCGCTGGTGGAACAGCCTGGGCGCACGCGGCAGCATGCCGGTGCATCAGGATCTGACATTGCCGGTGGGTGCGTTCTCGGCCAACAGCCAGTTGCGCTTTCACTTCTTTTTCGATCGCCCGCAGGGCGAGGAGTGCAAGAACACCTTTCCGGACGTGTCCGGCGCCATCGATGCCGATTCCAGCATCGACCTGAGCGGCTTCCACCACTACATGGCGATGCCGAACCTGGCCGCGTTCGCCAATGCCGGCTACCCGTTCACGCGCCTGGCCGATCTGTCCGAATCCACCATCGTGCTGCCCGACAATCCCGGCGATCAGGACCTGGGCAATGTGCTGACCCTGCTCGGACGCTTCGGCGCCTCCACCGGGTATCCGGCGCTGCATGCGCAGATCATCGGTGCCGGCGCGGTGCAGCAGCATGCCGACCGCGATCTGTTGCTGCTCGGCAGTGCGCAGTCGCAGCCGCTGTTCAAGCAATGGCGCGCACAGCTGCCGGTGGGCCAGGACGGGCAGGCGACACGCTTTGCGCTGACCGATTGGGTGCTGGAAAAGCTGCCGGGCTTCCTGTCCTTCGATGCGCGCCGCACCGACCTGCCGACCACCACCGAAATCGCCCTGCAACCGCAGCCGGACGATGTGCTGTTGATGGGCTTCGAATCGCCGTTGAAGTCCGGCCGCAGCGTGGTCGCGTTCCAGAGCGAAGACCCAGCCAACATGAGCCGGCTGTTCGACGCCTGGTTCGACCCGACCCTGCTCAAGGACTTCCAGGGCAGCGTGGTGTTGCTGCAGCAAAAAAAGGTCATCAGCCTGGTCGGCAACCAGACCTATTACGTGGGCCATCTGCCGCTCCCGACCTGGCTGCGCTGGTACTTCTCGCACCACCCGGTGTGGCTGGCGTTGACCGTGGTGCTGCTGGCGCTGTTGCTGGCGCTGGCCGCGCGCGTGCTGCTGCGCCGACATGCCGCCGAGCGGCTCAACGAAGGCGGCAGCGCATGAGCGCGCACGATCGCGCCGCGACGATGACGCGCCGCAGCCTGCTGCGTGCCGGTGCGCTGGCCGGCCTGGCCGCGCTGCTGCCCACGCGCGCAGCGGCGGCGGCCAGCCAATGCGGGCCGTGGCCGCTGTGGAATGCCTTCGTCGACAAGCACATCCAGCCCGACGGGCGGGTGGTGGATTTCCTCAATCCGGACCAGCGCTCGACTTCCGAAGGTCAGTCGTATGCGCTGTTCTTCGCCCTGGTCAACAACGACCAGGTGTTGTTCGAGAAGGTGCTGGGCTGGACCCGCCACAATCTGTGCGGCGGCCGCCCGGATCTGAATCTGCCGGCGTGGTTGTGGGGGCGCGATGGCAGCGGCAGCTGGCGCGTGCTCGATGCCAATACCGCCAGCGATGGCGAGCTGTGGATTGCCTACGCGCTGCTGGAAGCCGGCCGGCTGTGGAGCCGGCCCGGGTACGTCAAGGCCGGCCAGCAGATCCTGCAACTGATGCGTCAACAGGAGGTGGCCACGCTGCCGGGCCTGGGCGCGATGTTGCTGCCCGGCCGCACCGGCTTTGCCGAGAAGCAGCGCTGGACGCTCAATCCCAGCTACCTGCCGATCCAGGTGCTGCGGCGCTGCGCCAACGCCGACCCCAAGGGGCCGTGGGCGGCGATCGCCAGCAACGCCGCACGCGTGTTGCGCGAGAGCGCGCCGGTGGGCTTTGCGCCGGACTGGACGGTATGGGATGGCGAGCGCTTCAGCCCGGATCCGAAGCGCGGCAACGTCGGCAGCTACGACGCGATCCGCGTGTATCTGTGGGCCGGCATGCTCGATGCCGGCGAGCCGCTGCGCAGCGGCTTGCTGCGCGACCTGTCCGGCCCGGCCGACCTGCTCGCCGCACAGACCCCGTTTGCGGAAAAGATCGACACCGCGCGCGGCGTGGGCAGCGGCGCATTGCCGGTCGGGTTTTCTGCCGCGCTGCTGCCCTACCTGAGTGCGATGGGCCAGCCCGCGCTGCTCAAGGCGCAGGCGCAGCGCATTCCCGCCGCCGCGCAAGCGGCAGCCGCTGCGCTGCCGTACTTCGAACGCACGCTGGCCCTGTTCGGACAGGGCTGGCTTGAGAACCGCTACCGCTTTGCCGCAGACGGGCGCCTGCTGCCCGCCTGGAGAACGCCTGCATGCTCCGCAAAAAACTGACCCCGCTGTACCTCGTCGGCATGATCGACCTGTGCCTGCTCGCCTCGCCGGTGCAGGCGC
Source organism: Xanthomonas arboricola pv. juglandis (assembly GCF_001013475.1). Classification (GTDB taxonomy): domain Bacteria; phylum Pseudomonadota; class Gammaproteobacteria; order Xanthomonadales; family Xanthomonadaceae; genus Xanthomonas; species Xanthomonas arboricola. Next base: position 474,731 of record NZ_JZEF01000004.1, read on the forward strand.
AGACCAGCGCCACCCAGCAACTGGTCGGGCAGGGCAATTACTGGCACGACCAGGGCCGCGACGATCTGGCCGCCGACACCTGGCGCAAGCTGCTTGGCGTCGATCCGGATCAGCCCGACGCCTTGCTCGGCCTGGCGCAGATCGATCTGGCGCAGGGCCGTCAATCCGAAGCACGCAAGCGCCTGCAGCAACTCGACGCGGCACACCCGCAATCGCCGCAGGCACAGCGCCTGCGCGTGGCGATCGGCGCCCGTGGCAGCAGCGCTGCCGGCGAAGATCCGAACCTGCGCAACGCACGCCGCGCCGCCGTGGCCGGGCGCTATGTCGAAGCCGCGCGCAACTACGAAGCGCTGTTCGCCGGCAAGCCGCCGCCGCCGGCGTTGGCGCTGGAGTACTACCAGTCGCTGGCCGGCACCCCCACCGGCTGGGAGCGTGCGCGCGATGGTCTGCAACGCCTGCAATCCAGCGAACCGGGCAACCCGTCAGTGCAGCTGGCGCTGGCGCAGGTGCTGAGTTACCGCGAACCCACCCGCCGCGACGGCATCGCGCAGCTGCGCACGCTGGCGCAACGCGCCGATGTCGGCGGGCCGGCGCGCAGCAGCTGGCGCCAGGCGCTGCTATGGCTCAATGCCGGCATGGCCGATGCGCCGCTGTACCAGGCATTCCTGGCCGGTACCCCGGCCGATGCGGAAGTCACCGCCAAACTCGGCCAGCTGCGCGAACAACGCAGCGCCGCCGCCGCCGCGTCGGCCGACCCCAATGGCGTGCTGCTGGGCGAAGGCTTCCGCGCGCTGGGCGCCAACAATCTGGGCGCTGCCGAACAACGCTTCACGCAGGTGTTGCGCGCACGTGCGCGTGATCCGGAAGCGCTCGGCGGCCTGGGCTCGGTGCGCCTGCGTCAGCAGCGCTTTGCCGAAGCGCAGGAGCTGCTGCGCCCGGCGGCTGCGAGTCACGGCAAATGGAAAGGCGCGCTGGATAGCGCGCGCTACTGGCTGCAACTGCAGCAGGCCGAGGCCGCACGCAAACGTGGCGATCTGGCCCAGGCGCGCCAGCTGGTGGAGCAGGCGGTGCAGCTGCTGCCCAACGAACCGGCCGCGCAGGTGGCGCTGGGCGGCCTGCAGGCCGCCAGCGACCCGGCCGCCGCCGAGGCCAGCTACCGCAAGGCGCTGTCGCACGACGCCGACAATGCCGGCGCGCTGCAGGGCCTGGTCGGTTTGTACAGCCGCCAGGGCCGCATGCAGGAAGCCAGCGACTTGTTCAATCGCCTGCCTGCCGCAGAACGTGCCAAAGCCGGCGGGCAAGCCTTGCTGCGTTCCAACGTGCAGCGCGCGCGCGCCCGCCAGGCGCTGGAAGCCGGCGATGCGGTCAGCGCGCAGACCGAGCTGGAAGCGGCGATGGTCGAGCGCCCGGGCGATGCCTGGATCCGTCTGGATCTGGCCCGCCTGTACCAACAGGCCGGCCGCCCCGATCAGGCCCGCAGCGTGATGGATGGCCTGCTCGCCGTGCATGGCGACCAACCCGAAGCGCTGCATGCCAACGCTTTGCTCGCGCAGGAAAGCGGCGACTGGCAGGGCGCCTACGACAGCCTGGAGCGCATTCCGGTCGCATCGCGCACGCCGGAAATGACCCAGCTGCGCACCACCGCCTGGATAGAACTGCAGGCGCGTCAGGCACGGTTGCTGGTGGAGCAGGGCCGGCCGGGCGACGCGCAGCAGTTGCTGGCGCGCACCGAAACTGCGCTGGGCAATCAGCTCGACGACCCGCAGTTGCTGGCCGCACTGGCCGGCGCGCATGCCGATGCCGGCAACGCCCCGCGCGCGCTGACCCTGGCCCAGCGCCTGGTCACCGGCGCCACGGTGCGCAGCGAAGATCGCCTGCAATATGCCGGCGTGCTGCTGCGCGCGCACCAGGACGCCGAACTGTCGGCGGTGCTGCGCCAGTTGCAGGCCACCACCCTGACCCCGGAACAGCTGCGTCGTTATCAACGCCTACGCAGCGCCTACACGCTGCGCCAGGTGGATGCGCTGCGCGAACTCGGCAACCTGGAAGGCGCCTACGACGCGCTGTCGCCGATCCTGGCCCAGCAACCGGACAGCCGCGATGCGCAGGCCGCGCTCGCGCGGCTGTATGCCGCCTCCGGCGACCAGCGTCAGGCGCTGGCGATCTACCAGCAGATCCTGCAGCGTCATCCCGACGACCTGGACACGCTCACTGCCGCCGCCAACAGCGCGGCCGCGCAGTCGGACCTGCGCAATGCCGAGCATTACCTGCAACGCGCGCTGGCGCAGGCACCGGAGTCGCCGGAGGTGCTGGCCGCGGCCGGCCGCGTGTATCGCAGCGCCGGCAAGAACCGCAAGGCCGAGCAGTATTTCCGTGCCTCGCTGGCCGCGCAGCAGCGTCAGGCCGGGCAACTGGACAATGGCCTGCCGTCCGCGCGTGGTCCGTCCGCGGTCGCGTCCTCCAGCCGCCCGCTCAATCCGTTTTCCGGCATGACCGGCGGCATGCCACGCTCGCCGGCGGTGTTGTCCGAGCGCATGGATGCCGGTAGCGCCTATGGCGACGTGGCGGTTGCACCGGTGGCGGCGTCGCCGGGCTCTGCACGGTTCGCCACTGCCGCGCCGGTCGGTGGGTCTGCCGACAACGGCGGCGATACGTTGCCGCCGCCGGTCAGCTCCGGCGCTGCGCCCGCCATGCTGCCGGTCTCCAGCGGCCGCATGCGCGGTTCGTCGCGCGGCGACGGGCTGCTTGCCGCGCGCGCGGTTGCGCCGATCGCCGCAGACGCCGGTCCACGTCTGACCAAGCCCGCCGCACAGGCGTTGCCGCCGCTCGGCAGCGGCAACGGCGTGCTCGACGAACTGCGTGCGGTGCAGTCGGACAACAGCGACAACCTCGCCGGTGGCGCGTTGTACCGCTCGCGCGATGGCGAAGACGGTCTGGGCCGCCTGGACGATATCGAAATGCCGGTCCAGGCCGAGTTCGCCGTCGGCGACGGCAAGCTTGGCGTCACCCTGACCCCGACCATCGTCGATGCCGGCACGCTGACCACCGATTACGTCACCGCCAGCCGCTTCGGCAGCGGCCCGCAGACCGCCATCAACGATGCGCTGGCGGCCGATCGCGGCCCGATCGATACGCTGGTCAGCTCGTCGATGTACCAGTTGCTCGCCACCGAAGGCGACACCGCCGCCACGCGTGAACGCCTGCGTCGCTACGCCTTGAACACCGGTCTGTTCAACGAACTGCTGGTCGAGAACAACAACAGCAATGCCGCCGCCGTGGCGGCGCTGGCCAACGAACCGTTGCCGGCCTACCTGCTCGGCATCAACGCCTCCAACACGCCAATTGCCCAACTGGCGCGCGACATCCTCGGCAACGCCGCGCTCAGCGAACAGCTGGCTGTCGGCGATGCGGCCGCGTTGCGTGCGCTGGCCGGCAGCACGGCCGCCGCACAACAGACCCCAACCGGGCTGGCCGCCACGCTCAACACCATGGCCGCCACCGGCAACGGCACGCGCCGGCTCAGCCAGGACGACACCGGGGTGGGCGTCGGTGTGCGCTATCGCAATGGCGGGTTCAGTGCCGACATCGGCAGCACCCCGATCGGCTTCCAGGAGCAGAACCTCATCGGCGGCGTCGGCTATCGCGGCGAGCTCGGCGATGCGGTGAGCTGGTCGGCCGAAGCCTCTCGGCGCGCGGTCACCGACAGCGTGCTGTCGTTCTCCGGCGCGCAGGATGCACGGAGCGGCCGCGAATGGGGCGGGGTGACCAGCAATGGCGTGTCATTGTCGGCCACTGCCGACAATGGGCTGCTGGGCGGTTATGCCAATCTTGCCGCGCACCGTCTGCTCGGCAACAACGTCGCCGACAACGACCAGCGCCAGGTCGATCTTGGCTTTTACGTGCACGCACTGGAAACCCGGCACCAGTCGCTCACGGCTGGCGTCAATCTCACCGCCATGCAGTACGACAAGAACCTCAGCGGCTTCACCTACGGCCATGGCGGTTACTTCAGCCCGCAGAACTATGTGGACCTGGGTTTCCCGATGCACTGGAGCGGCCGCAGCGCCGGCCAGACGGTGAACTGGAAGGTCGATGCCAGCATCGGCGTGCAGCACTTCAGCACCGACGCCTCGCCGTATTTTCCGACCGATCCCACCCTGCAGCAGGCCGCCTACGATGCCGCCTCGCTGGCGGCCTTGCTCGGGCTGGTCAACCGCTACACCGACCCGGTGTATGCGGGCGAAACCCGCACCGGCGTGTCCTACAACCTAAGTGGCGCGGCCGAATGGCAGGTGGCACCGCAGCTGTTCCTGGGCGGGCGCATGACCTTCAACAATGCGCGCGACTACAACCAGTTCAGCAGCAATCTCTATCTGCGGTTCGTGATGGATCGGCTGGGCGCGGCACTGGGTCGTGCGCCACAGGTGCTGACCTCGCCATACGCTGCCGATCGTTGAGGACAAGGCAGACCGACTGCGCGGCCCTCTGGCCGTGGCGGTTGGTCTGCGCTCTGGTGGGTGTCTCTGGCCGGCGTTTTGCTGCGCGCTGTACACGCTTGCTGGCGCGCGCGCTCTCGGTGGGGCATGGACATCGCCGGGTGTGGCGCAGCTCGAACAGTGTGAGCACGGATAAACGAACGGCGCCTCCCGGCGCCGTTCGCACTGCATCGATTGCCTGCAGACTGCGCCTGTTGTTACGGGCGCACCTTGGTGGCACAGACAAACACCGCTGCCTGTTGAATGCGGCTGATCGCACCCTGGTTCTGCAACTCGCGTGCGTGCTCGTCCATGCAGGTCAGGTACCCCAGACGGTTGCCGGCATTCTGCGACTTGCACAGGCTGTTTTCGGCCGAGATGTTGGCGCCGGGAATCAGCCCGCCGGTCTCCAGCGTCGGCACCAGCGTATTGCAGTTGCCCAGCTTGGCCAGCCCGCGATTGAGCGTCCAGCCGATATCGGCAAACAGCGCCGGGGTCAGGTCGATGTTCAGATGCGCCTGCACTTCCGGCGTATCGAACGGTTCCATCAACGCGTTCGGCTGCAGGTCGGTATCGAAGTGCGAGAACGTGGACCCGCCGGCCACCACGCTGGGCGAATACAGCCGCGTGCGGCCCGCGGTATCGGTGCCCTGCAACAGCTCGGGGTCTTCGTACAACGCCGCCACCACTCCGGCGCTGCCCTTCAGCCGCGCGCCATCGGTCTGCGACACCATGATCGCCGGGATGGTGATGTCGGTGATCGGCGGGGCGGCATTGCCCATTGTCTGTACGCCGGCCGCGTTATTGGCCACGATCACGCCCACCGCGCCGTTGAGCTGTGCGTTCTTGACCTTGATCGCGAACGCGCAGGTGCCGCGGTCGATCAGCGCTACCTTTCCGGCCACCTCGGCCGCGTTGACGAACGGCGTTTCGCAACCATCGCTGGCCGATGCCGCGGTCACTCCGTCATTGACCGTCACCACTGCGCGGGCCGGGAAATTGGCCGCCGTGGCCAGCGGCCCGAAGCTGGCAAAGCCCACCTCGAACTTGCCCGCCGCGCTGGCCGGTGCGCTCACCTGCAACAGGGTGCGCGGATCCAGGATCAGTGCCGCCTCGCGGTTGACGCGCGTGCCGGCCCACACCGTACGCCCCGGCGTGCGCATCGCTTCGGCACGTAGCGCGTTGGTCATGGCCGGATCGTCGAAGCGCTTGTTCTGCACGTTGTCGAAGGCCTGCGCGGTGTAGACGTCGGTCAGGCCGCTGCCCGAGCCGAGCACACCGGTGGTCTTGTTGAGAAAGCCCGCCGCACCCAGGCCGTGGCCGATCTCGTGCATCACCACGTTGAGGAAGTTGATCTGGCCTTCGGGCGTCTTGCCGTCCAGGCCCAGGTACCAGCCCGAGCCGGCCAGGCAGTCGGGCTTGCCCAGATCGCCGTTGAATTGCGAGAACACGTCGGCCGGATCGCTGGGATCGGGGACCAGATCCTGCCCGGCAATCGCATCGCCCAGCGCGGACGGATACAGCGTATTGGGCTTGGAACCGGGGAAGTCGTTGACGATCCAGTTCGGGCCGGCCTGGCCCAGCGTGCCGCCGGTGGAGGTACAGGTCAGCCGCGCGAACGAGGCATACACCTTGATCTCGACATTGCTCTGCAGCACCGCGCCCCACAGGTCCATCGCGTACTGGTAGGCGATGCGACGCTGCTCGCCGACCGAGCGCCCCGGGTTGCCGCCCAAGGGCGCTGCGCTGGTGGGGTCGTTCAAGCCGACGCTGGTGCCGGCATCGCCATTGATCAGCGTGACGTTGGCGGCGCTTGCATGCAGCGGCGCGATGGCCGCAGCCACCGCCAGGGACAACAGCAACAAGGGCTTATTCATGCGGCAGCGCTCCGTGCTCGGCGTGGGCGGGTTGGGTGTCGGCGTCTTCGCTGTGCTCGATGACGATGCGGCCATCGGCCTGACGGGTCGCCATCAGCGAACTCATCTGCGTGGCCGGCAACTTGCGCGCCACGGTGCCATTGGGCAGGCGTCGCTCGGTCGCGCGTGCGGCAGATTCGGTCTGCGGAACCGCAGTGCGGGCAGCGCTGCTGCGGGCAGCCGACGCAGCCTGCTGATCCAGCGCCGCGCTCTCGGCGTCGGTCAGCGGGCGCAGCTTGCCGGTGACGGGATCGATACCCACCTTGGAACTGCTGGTTGCAGCCTCTTGCGCCACGGCCAAGGCCGGCAGGCAGACGACACACAACACACCGGACAGCATCCATCCGGGCTTACGAAAGCTCATCATCGTTGGGGTTTCCTTGAGTCCAACAGGGAAAAGGGACGCCGTGCAGACACCGGCATCGGGGGAATCCTTCCGTTTCAGTCTGTTCATGACTGAATCATGAATCCGTGATGTGTGTCAATCTTTTGACATATAGGCCGCTGAATGCGAAGCGAGAGCCTGAAACGGTTATCGCCGCACTTGCGTTGGGGAAATTTCTGGGCGCTGCAGCGGCAGCTGGCACTCAAATCGGCCAGATTTTTGACGCGAACCAACCGGGCCGGAAGCCTTCCTTCCTCCCTGCGGGAGAAGGTGCCCCGAAGGGGCGGGTGAGGGGTCGTGCGAAGCCTGGTGGAGTTTGAGAGCAGGGGTCGGGTACGCCTGGGCTTCGCCCCGTACCCTCACCCCAACCCCTCTCCCGAGGGGAGAGGGGCTGTATTCCAACCCGGCCAGTGGCCCGGCCTACGCAATTAGCGCGGTCGTACCAACGCGCGCAAGCCATGCGTTGGTGGCCTGCTGGGAGATGCTTATGCCCCGCATCGGCATCGGCATCGGCATCAGCGCTTTCTTCGCGTACCTTGCGCTTGTCCCGCACGCAGCGCGTGTCATTCGACCGCAGCGCGTTACAGTCTTGACCACTCCGCGCACCAGGTCCCCATGCACGCCGTCATCTATCACAACCCCAATTGCGGGACCTCCCGCAATACGCTTGCCCTGATCCGCCATACCGGCATCGAACCGAAGATCGTTGATTACCTGCAGCACCCGCCCACCCGCGAAACACTGCAGTCCCTGATCGCCGCCGCCGGCATCCCGGTTCGCGCAGCCATGCGTCAGAAAGGCACCCCGTATCTGGAACTGGGACTCGACGATCCCACGCTGGACGACGCAGCGTTGCTGAGCGCAATGCTCACGCATCCGATCCTGATCAACCGCCCCTTCGTGCAAACCGCGTTGGGGACGCGCTTGTGCCGCCCCTCCGAACGCGTGCTCGACCTGCTGCCGCCTGCGACGAGCGGCTTCGTCAAGGAAGATGGCGAACGCGTACTGGACGATGCCGGGCAACGCGTAACGGGCTGATAGACAGATACGCGAAACATGAGGTCGCTCCACATCAAGCGCAGCCAACTCAGATCAAGATGCGAAACGCCAAGCAGCGCCACTGACGCCCCAGCGACCAATTACTAATCCCGAATCCCGAATCCCGAATCCCGAATCCCGAATCCCCAACCTCACCCCCACCTACCGCACAGGTCCTAGAATCGTCACAACGTTTCCCCGGAGCAGCCAGATGATTCGCGAGATTATCCGCATGGGCGACAAACGCCTGCTGCGCGTGGCGCCACCGGTGACCAACCTGGGCAGCGCCGAGCTGCGCACGCTGGTGGCCGACATGTTCGAGACCATGGACGATGCGCGCGGCGTCGGCCTAGCCGCACCGCAGATCGCAGTGGATCTGCAGCTGATGGTGTTCGGCTTCGAAGCCAGCGATCGCTATCCCGAGGCGCCGGCGGTGCCGCGCACCGCATTGGCCAATGCACAGATCGAACCGCTGTCGGAGGAGATGGAAAACGGCTGGGAGGGATGCCTGTCCATTCCCGGCCTGCGTGCCGTCATTCCGCGCTATCGCGTCATTCGCTACCGCGGCTTCGCGCCGGACGGCAGCCCGATCGAACGCGAGGCCGAAGGCTTCCACGCCCGCGTGGTGCAGCACGAATACGACCATCTGGTCGGCCGCCTGTACCCCTCGCGGATCGAGAACTTCGCCACCTTCGGTTTCGAGGACGTGCTGTCCTACGACCTGTGATCGCACCGCGGCATCGCATGTGACAAGGGCGCCTTGCGGCGCCCTTGTCGTGCTTACTTGAGCGCCTTGAAGCGCAGACGCTTGGGACCGGCGTCATCGCCCATGCGGCGGCGCTTGTCTTCTTCGTACTCGCGGTAGTTGCCCTGGAAGAACTCCACGTGCGACTCGCCTTCGAACGACAGGATGTGCGTGGCGATGCGATCCAGGAACCAGCGATCATGCGAGATCACGAAGGTATTGCCCGGGAACTCCAGCAATGCATCTTCCAGCGCACGCAGCGTTTCGATGTCCAGGTCGTTGGACGGTTCGTCGAGCAGCAGCACGTTGCCGCCCTGCAGCAGCGTCTTGGCCATGTGCAGACGACCGCGCTCACCACCGGAGAGCGAGCCGACCATCTTCTGCTGGTCCTGGCCCTTGAAGTTGAAGCGGCCGATGTAGGCGCGCGACTGGATCTCCACGCCGTTGATGTTGAGGATGTCCAGGCCGCCTGCGATTTCCTGGAACACGTTGTGGTTGCCCTCCAGCGCATCGCGGCTCTGGTCCACGTACGACAGCTGCACGGTCGGGCCGACCACGATCTCGCCGGAATCGGGCTTCTCCGCGCCGGTGATCATCTTGAACAGGGTCGACTTGCCGGCACCGTTGGGGCCGATGATGCCGACGATGGCGCCGGGCGGCACGATCATCGACAGATTGTCGATCAGCAGGCGGTCGCCGAACTTCTTGGAGACGTTCTTGAACTCCATCACCGCATTGCCCAGGCGCTCGCCCGGCGGGATGAAGATTTCATTGGTCTCGTTGCGGCGCTGGTAGTCCACCGACTGCAGTTCTTCCAGACGGGCCAGACGCGCCTTGCCCTTGGTACGGCCGCCCTTGGCATTCTGGCGCGACCATTCCAGTTCCTTCTGGATCGCCTTCTGACGCGACTTTTCCTGGTTGTCTTCCTGCTTGAGGCGCTCGTCCTTCTGGGTCAGCCAGTCGGTGTAGTTGCCCTTCCACGGAATGCCGCGGCCGCGATCCAGTTCCAGGATCCACTCGGCGGCGTTGTCGAGGAAGTAGCGATCATGCGTGACCGCCACCACGGTGCCGGTGTAGCGCGCCAGGAACTGCTCCAGCCATTCCACCGACTCGGCGTCCAGATGGTTGGTCGGTTCGTCGAGCAGCAGCATGTCCGGCTTCTGCAGCAGCAGGCGGCATAGCGCCACGCGGCGCTTTTCGCCACCGGACAGCTTGCCGACCACCGCGTCCCACGGCGGCAGACGCAGCGCATCGGCGGCCACGTCCAGCTGGTTTTCCAGGGTGTGCGCATCGCCGGCGGCCAGGATCGCTTCCAGGCGTTCCTGTTCCTTGGCCAGGGCGTCGAAATCGGCGCCTTCCTCGGCATAGGCCAGGTAGACCGCATCCAGCGCGGCCTGCGCCTGCAGCACGTCGCCCACGCCCTCCTCGACCGCCTCACGCACGCTGTGCTCGGGGTTGAGCTGCGGTTCCTGCGCCAGGTAGCCGACCTTGATGCCGGCCTGCGGACGGGCTTCGCCCTCGAAATCGGTATCCACGCCGGCCATGATCTTCAGCACCGTGGACTTGCCGGCGCCGTTCAGGCCCAGCAGGCCGATCTTGGCGCCCGGGAAAAAGCTCAGCGAGATGTCCTTGATGATCTGCCGCTTGGGCGGGACCACCTTGCTGACGCGGTTCATGGTGTAGATGTATTGCGACATGGGTGCTCCGTGGACGCAGGCAGCCCGCCGGCCGAGGCCGGAGGCAGCGGAAAAGGGATTGCGCCGATTATACGGGCAACCGGCTTGACCCGCGGCGGCGCGGCAGTAGCTAAACGGCAGCCTACCTTCCACCTGAATGGGCGTTTTCGTAATCGATTCCAGCAAGAATGCGTTAAGGCGGCCAGCGCCTTAATGAAATTGCGACATCGCAGACAGGAGCAATCCCATGAACCGCAAACGCATCGTGACTGTTGTGCTTTCCTCCATCCTGGCGCTGGGCTCCGTGGCCCCGGCAGCGTTTGCCGACGACTGGGGCCGCGGCCACGACCGTCGTGGTCATGACCGTGACGATCACCGCGACCGCGACCGCGATTACCGTGGCAATTGGCGCAACGACCGCCGCGACTGGCATGACGAGCGCCGGGCCGACCGCCGCGATGACCGCCGTTACCACAGCAGCGGCTACCGCGAGGGCTATCGCGATGCCCGCTATCAGGACCGTCGCTACGACCGCAACCGGGTCTATGTCTACGATCGCCCCAGCTACTACCGCGCCGGCCCGCCGCCGTGGGCCCGCGGCCAGCGTTTCCACGGCCCGGTCTACGTGATCAACGACTACGATCGCTACAACCTGCGCCGCCCGCCGTATGGCTACCGGTGGCAGCGCGACAACACCGGCAATCTGCTGCTGGTGGCCATTGCCACCGGTGTGATCGCCGACCTGGTGCTCAACAACTAGGCCTCGGCACTGGCTCGGACAGCGGGCAGGGCATCCGCAAAGGCGCACTCCGGTGCGCCTTTGTCGTTCCAGGGCGGAACCCGCCATGGCGCACCTGGCCTGCGCCAGCGTCGCAATTGGTCACCTGTCCATGCGGGGGCTTACAATCTGCGCCCCTACTGGCAACAGCTGCCCCGGAGCTCTGCATGTTCTCGCGCGACGTCCGACTGGAAACCTACGACCCCGAACTGGCCAAGGCCATCGCTGCTGAAGGCGGCCGCCAGGAGGATCACGTCGAGCTGATCGCCAGCGAAAACTACTGCAGCCCGCTGGTGATGGAAGCCCAGGGCAGCCAGCTGACCAACAAGTACGCCGAAGGCTACCCGGGCAAGCGCTACTACGGTGGTTGCGAATTCGTCGACATTGCCGAGCAGCTGGCGATCGAGCGCATCAAGCAGGTGTTCGGCGCCGATTATGCGAACGTGCAGCCGCATAGCGGCTCGCAGGCCAACCAGGCGGTGTATCTGGCGCTGCTGCAGCCCGGCGACACCATCCTGGGCATGAGCCTGGCCCACGGCGGTCACCTGACCCACGGCGCCAAGGTCAACGTTTCCGGCAAGCTGTTCAACGCCGTGCAGTACGGCGTCAACGAGCAGGGCCTGATCGACTATGACGAGGTCCAGCGACTGGCCACCGAGCACAAGCCGAAGATGGTCGTGGCCGGCTTTTCGGCGTATTCGCAGAAGATCGACTGGGCGCGTTTCCGCGCCATCGCCGACAGCGTCGGTGCGTATCTGTTCGTGGACATGGCGCATGTGGCCGGCCTGGTCGCCGCCGGTGTGTATCCGAGCCCGCTGGAGCATGCGCACGTGGTCACCTCGACCACGCACAAGACCCTGCGCGGCCCGCGTGGCGGCATCATCGTGGCCAAGGGCGCGAGCGAAGAGCTGCAGAAGAAGCTGCAGTCGATCGTGTTCCCCGGCATCCAGGGCGGCCCGCTGATGCACGTGATCGCGGCCAAGGCGGTGGCGTTCAAGGAAGCGCTGGAGCCGGAATTCAAGACCTACCAGCAGCAGGTGGTCAAGAACGCGCAGGCGATGGCCAACACGCTGATCGCGCGCGGCTACAAGATCGTGTCCGGCGGCACCGAAAATCACCTGATGCTGGTAGACATGATCGGCCGCGACGTCTCCGGCAAGGATGCAGAGGCCGCGCTCGGCAAGGCGCACATCACCGTCAACAAGAACTCGGTGCCCAACGACCCGCGCTCGCCGTTCGTCACCTCCGGCCTGCGCCTGGGCACCCCGGCAATCACCACCCGTGGTTACCTGGAGCAGGACAGCATCGACCTGTCCAACTGGATCGCCGACGTGCTCGACGCCCCCAGCGACGAAGCGGTGCTGGCCAAGGTCCGCGACGCGGTGACGGCGCAGTGCAAGAAGTATCCGGTGTATGGCTGAGATGCCGGGATTGGTGATTCGGGATTGGGGATGCGCGGCAAGCGCGTCCTTGCACCTGCTGTTGCCAATCCCTAATCCCCACTCTCCAATCCCGGCGCCCTGATGCACTGCCCCTTTTGCCAGCACAACGACACCCGCGTGATCGATTCGCGCGTGTCCGAAGACGGCACGACGATTCGTCGGCGCCGTGAGTGCGAGGCGTGCGGCGAGCGTTTCAGCACCCTGGAAACGATCGAACTCAAGCTGCCGACCGTGGTCAAGAGCGACGGCGGGCGCGAGGCCTTCGATGCGCGCAAGCTGCGCACCAGTTTCGACCGCGCGCTGCAAAAGCGCCCGGTGTCCGAAGAACAGATCGAAGCGGCGGTGCGGGCGGTGGTGCATCAGTTGCGCATGTCCGGCGAACGCGAGGTCGGCTCGCTGCGGGTGGGCGAGTACGTGATGGTCGAGCTGCGCAAGCTCGATCATGTGGGCTATGTACGCTTTGCCTCGGTGTACCGCAGCTTCCAGGACGTTGCCGATTTCCGCGAGGAAATCGAAAAGCTCGAGCGCGAGCTCCCGGTCGGCATCGAGCAGTTGCCGTTGCTGGAAGCGGCCCTGGAGCGCGCCGGCAAGCCCGGCAAGCGGTGAGGGCGATGCGCATCGCCTGCGTGGCCGACACGCCGCAGCTGCTGCCCGCCCTCGCGCAGGCGCATCTGCAGGCCTTCGGCAGCCTGTTGCCGGACTGGAATTTCGATCAGGCCTTGCGCGAGTTGCGCAGCCACAGCCGCGACGGCGTGATCCCGACCACCTGGGTTGCGCTCGATCAGGCACAGTGGCTCGGGTCGGTCAGCCTGCTGGAAAACGACGATGCGCGTATTCGCCAGTGGTCGCCCTGGCTGGCGTCGCTGTACGTGCAGCCGCAGGCGCGCGGGCAGGGCATCGGCGAGACGCTGGTGACGCACTGCGTGCAGGCCGCCGCGCGCATGGGCGTGCCGGCCTTGTACCTGTATTGCCAACCAGTGCTGGTGCCGTTTTATCAGCGGCTGGGCTGGCAGACGCATGCAGAATTACTGCTGGGGCCGCTGCAGATTGTGGTGATGTGTATCGAACCGCAAGCGGCACCGTAATGAGCGCAACGGCCGACGATCATCGCTGGATGGCGCAGGCATTGCGCCTGGCCGAGCGTGGCGCCTACACCACGCGCCCCAATCCGATGGTCGGCTGCGTGATCGTGCGCGATGGCGTGTGCGTGGGCGAGGGCTTTCATCAACGTGCCGGCGGCCCGCATGCGGAAGTGTTCGCGCTGCGCGCGGCCGGCGCGCTGGCGCGTGGCGCCACCGCTTACGTCACGCTGGAGCCGTGTGCGCACTACGGACGCACACCGCCCTGTGCGCTGGCCTTGATCGATGCCGGCGTTGCACGTGTGGTTGCGGCGATGGCCGACCCGTTTCCGCAGGTCAACGGCGGCGGGTTTGCGCTGCTGCGCGAGGCTGGGATCGAAGTGCTTAGCGGTGTTCTGCAGGCACAGGCGCGCGCGCTGAATCGTGGGTTTCTGTCGCGGGTGGAGCGTGGGCGGCCGTGGTTGCGGGTCAAGCTCGGCGCCAGCCTGGATGGACGTACGGCGCTGGCCAGCGGTGAATCCAAGTGGATCACCGGAAGTGACGCGCGTGCAGACGTGCAGCGCTGGCGTGCGCGTGCGGGCGCAATCCTCACTGGTGCGGGCACGGTGCTGGCCGACGACCCCTCCATGACGGTGCGGCTGGGCGATGACACGCCGGTCGTGCCGCCGCTACGCGTGGTGCTCGATGCCGGGCTGCGGACGTTGGCGTGCAGGAACCTGTGTCAGGGCGATGCGCCCACGCTGTATCTGCATGGCGAGGATGTCGCCGCGCCGTCGCTGGACGATGTGCAGTTCCTTGCGATGCCGTTGCAAGCCGGCCGCTTCGATCTGACAGCGGTGTTGGCCCTGCTTGGCGAGCGCGGCATCAACGAGGTGCATGTGGAAGCTGGCGCAACGCTGGGTGGTGCGCTGCTGCAGGCCGGGCTGGTCGACGAGCTGCTGGTCTACATGGCGCCGGTACTGCTGGGCGATACCGCCAGGCCGCTGCTGGCCGGGCTGGGCATCGAGACGATGGCGCAGCGCGCTGCGTTGCAGCTGCTGGATGTGCGCCAGCTGGGTCAGGATCTGCGTCTGCGCTATGCGCCGGTTGTTGCCGGGTGAGCGCTGCATGGCGCGCGCGATGCCGCGCAGCTGTGCTGTTGCGCGCATGAAAAAGGCCCCGCATGCGGTAATGCTGTTCACTTAGGCGGAGCAGCCTTCCGATCTACCGGATAGCGGGTCTTCGAGATCTTCACCGTCCTTGGCCGGGTAGGCCTTGGACGGTGATCGAGGAACAGGCTCGCGATGCCTGAGCGAAGCTGGGATAAGCGTCTTCCTGTGGCGGAAGCTGGATTGGCTGCGGCCATCACGATGAGTTGCACTGCGATGTACTGGCAAACCGGTTTGAATCGGATGTCCGAAGGCGTTTTGCCAAACGCCTCCGCTGCCTGACCGGCTTCACGTCGAATGATGTTGTAAGCCAGCAGCAACCCCCAGACCTCCTGGTACACCAAGTCGATCTTCTTGCTACGTAAGGTCGTCGCGTTGTGCTGCATCGAGCTTTTGATGTCGCGCAAACTCAGTTCGATTTCCCATCGCTCCTGGTAAAGCAGTGCGACAGACTTGGTGCTGTAAGTGGTGACAGGCAACGAGGTCAGCACCGACTTTCTCTTCCCCTGATGCAGATAGCTCACTTCACGTACGTCCCAGTGCGTGGGAAGCGCTGGATTGCGTTTTCTGGCCTGCGGCGAGACACGCATGCGCAGTAACCGATCATCAGTGCCATAACGCGTGATTTCCTCAGCCACCAGGCCTTTGCGTGCTGGTGTCAGCCAGTGGCGTGCAGTGCCAGTGTTGGCTAGCGAAAGCAACAGATCAGCGCTCCAGAATCCTTTGTCGAACAAGGTGACCGAATGGTCGGGAATGGAGTGTAGAAACGGCTCGCTCAAGCGAATTTCGCTGCGCCGGTACGGACTGAGCTGGGCATTGAGCAAGACATGCGAGCGTACGTTCATCAGTGCAACCAATCGCAGCATGGGAAATGGTGTCTGACGGTCCGTGCTGGTATTACCGGAACCAAAATGTTCGCGCAGTTCTTCAGTGTCTGGCGTCCGCAGCAGCGCGCCATCCACGGCAAAGACCTGCAATCCCTGCCATTCATCGCCTTTGTAGCGTTCGCATCCCCACTGCGCCCCAGTCGTTGCAAACAGGTGGTGGACCGGGTCGGCGCCCAGTCGCGCGCGCGCCTGACTGACACCGCTGCGAGCCAACAGATCTTCTGAGGCCAGCCCTTGTGCGCAGATGTTCAAACGACGTGCGACCTCGTGCACCGGTTCGTCACGGAACAACGCCATGCCCAGGACAAGCCACAACACCTGATCACTGGGAAGACGCCGACGCCGGATGCTGGCCTTGGAAGACAGTTCCAGCGCGCTGGCCACCCACTCCACCGGAATATTCTGCGTAAACGTGCTCAGGTCGGAGAAGTTGAACAGATCGCCAAGGTCGAACAGCTGCTGTTGAAGGGACACAAAAAATCCGATACCAGAGGTCTGATACC
The DNA here is from genome assembly GCF_001013475.1 of Xanthomonas arboricola pv. juglandis. Taxonomy (GTDB): domain Bacteria; phylum Pseudomonadota; class Gammaproteobacteria; order Xanthomonadales; family Xanthomonadaceae; genus Xanthomonas; species Xanthomonas arboricola. Next base: position 490,803 of record NZ_JZEF01000004.1, read on the forward strand.
AGATTTTCGGTAACTCAATTGCTTAAGTGAACAGCATTACCCGCATGCGGGGCCTTGGTGTATCTGAGTCGCGTCGATCAGAAGCTTGCGCGCACGCCGACCTTGTACTGGTTGGCGTCGTCGATGAACTGCGCTTCTGCGACCAGGCCCCAGGTGCGGGTGAAGTTGACCTGACCACCCAGGGTGCCGACGAACTCGCCTTCGTCCACGTCGCTACCGTCGATATAGCCGGCCTTGATCCAGGCTTCGGTCCGCGGCGAGGGCTTGCCGCGCAGGCCCAGGTTGGCGAAGCCCAGGTTGGTCGAATCCGATGCGCTACCCAGTCTGCGGCCGTTGACGCGCGATTCGACTTCGCCTTTGTTGCGGAGGGCAGCGACGTCGGCGGTGAACTCCACACGCTCGGTCATTTCCTGGCGATAACCGATACCAACGTGTGCCTGCTGCACAGTGATGTCTGCAGTGATACCAGGAAACGGGCTGTAATTCTCGGTCGCGCGCTGGTAGCCAGCAAAGACGTACACCGGCTCGGCAATCTGCCAGGAGCCTCGGAGGTAGCCACCGTCGAGATCGTCGGCGTCGCCGTCTACACCGATCTCGGTCCGGTTCCAGCCGCCTTCGACGTAGGAATAGCTCAGGCCTTCGGCCGAAGCAGCAAACGGTGCGGCGGCCAGCAGGGCAGCCAGAATCAGGGTGTTACGCATTGGATGTCTCTCTCCGAATTGATGTCCGTGTCTCCGTCCCGTTGCGGGAGGGAAAAAGCGACGTCTCCCGTCGCGGCGCGTAAATTAACAGATCCTTCACAATCCTGGCTATGGGGGATTTCCCCACATGACGCAGTGTCCTGCCAGCCTTAGCCCACGCTCAGCCATCGCGCCGATGTGCCCTGTTAGACTTTGCGCACCGGTTCGCCGGTACTCACGAACGTCTTCAGGGCGGGGTGCGATTCCCCACCGGCGGTAGGCATGCGCAAGCATGCGAGCCCGCGAGCGCTTGCACTTCAGGGTTGAGCGGATCCACGCGAAACCCCTGCTGCGCAAGGTCAGCAGATCCGGTGCGATGCCGGGGCCGACGGTATAGTCCGGATGAAAGAAGACGGCCAACGCGCAGCCTTGCGGCTGTGCGCGCGCCTGTTTGCCTTGTGGCGTTTTTCGCTCAACTCCTGCGAGAAACGACTATGTCCATGCGTCACCCGTCGCGCTGCGTCGCGATCTTCCACCGCACCCCGTCCGCGCTGTCGTCATCAACGACGGGGGTGCGCTGATGTTTACCGGAATCATCGAAGGCGTCGGCCATCTGGCGGCGCGCCAGCCGCAGGGCGGCGATGTGCGTTTCACCTTTGCCACCGGCAACCTGCCGTTCGAGGCGGTGCAACTGGGCGAGAGCATTGCCGTCAACGGCGTGTGCCTGACCGTGATCGCCTTCGATGCCGGCAGCTTCCAGGCCGATGCCTCCACCGAAACCCTGTCGCTGACCACGTTGGGCGCCTTGCCGGAAGGCGCGTTGCTCAATCTGGAGCGTGCGATGCGCCCGACCGACCGCCTCGGCGGGCATCTGGTCAGCGGGCATGTCGACGGTCTGGGCCAGGTGCAGTCGGTACATGGCGATGCGCGCGCGCAGCGCTGGCGGTTTGCCGCCCCGCCGGCGGTGTTGCGCTATGTCGCCAAGAAGGGCTCGATCTGCGTGGACGGGGTCAGCCTCACCGTCAACGAAGTGGACGCGGACGGCTTCGAGGTCGCGTTGATTCCGCACACGGTGGCCAACACCGCGTTTGCGCAGACCGCGGTTGGCGCGGCGGTGAATCTGGAAATCGACCTGGTGGCGCGCTATGTCGAACGCCTGCTCGGCACGCGGGGTACGGCATGAATTTCGCACCCGTTCCGGAATTGATCGAGGAACTGCGCGCCGGCCGCATGGTGGTGATCGTCGATGACGAGGACCGCGAGAACGAAGGCGATCTGATCATGGCGGCCGAGCTGGTCAAGCCGTCGGACATCAATTTCATGGTGACCCACGCGCGCGGGCTGGTGTGTCTGTCGCTGACTCGCGAGCGCTGCGCGCAGCTCGGCCTGGCGCCGATGGTGCGCAACAACACCGCGCAGTTCCAGACCAACTTCACCGTCAGCATCGAGGCGGCCGAAGGCGTGACCACCGGCATCTCCGCCTACGACCGCGCGCACACCGTGCGCACCGCGGTGCGGCCGGATGCCAAGCCGCAGGATCTGAGCCAGCCGGGGCATATCTTCCCGCTGATCTCCCAGCCCGGCGGCGTGCTGACCCGCGCCGGCCATACCGAAGCGGCCAGCGACCTGCCGATGCTGGCCGGGCTGGAACCGGCCGGCGTGCTGGTGGAAGTGCTCAACCCGGACGGCAGCATGGCGCGGCGCCCGCAGCTGGAAGTGTTCGCACGCGAGCACGGGCTGAAGATGGGCTCGATCGCCGATCTGATCGCCTACCGCCTGGCCAACGAGCACACCGTCGAGCGCGTGGACGAGCGCGAGATCAGCACCGAGTTCGGCCCGTTCATGCTGGTGACCTACCGCGACCGCATCGCCCACGACCTGCACTTTGCGCTGGTGCGCGGCACTGCCGATCCGGCCACGCCGACGCTGGTGCGTGTGCAGGTGGAAAACCCGCTGGCCGATCTGCTGCACTGGCAACGCGACGACTTTGGCGTAGCCGCCACCGATGCCTTGCGTGCGATCGCCGCCGAAGGGCAGGGCGTGATGGTGGTGCTGTCGGCACCGCGCGACAGCGAATCCTTGCTGGCGCGGCTGCGCCAGCAACCGGAAGCGGCCACCAACGCCAAGGACGTCAGCCAGTGGCGGCGCAACGGGGCCGGGGCGCAGATCCTGGCCGAACTGGGCCTGGGCAAGCTGCGCGTGCTGGGCACGCCGCGGCGTCAGGTGGGCCTGGCCGGGTTCGGGCTGGAGGTGGTGGAATACCTGGAATGCCACGCGGGCGAAGGGATGCGCTCGGTGCCAGCGGCCGCGCTGCCCTGACGTAGCGCGGGCGGCCTGGAGCCGCCGCTGTCCGGTGGTTGCCGGAGGCGCAGCAGGAACCGCGCTGTCCGAGCGGCTCGCGCGGTTGTTGCGCATCGACCATGCCAGCTGCCCCAGCCCGTGCTGCGCGCTCCACAATCGTTTCCTGGCGACATGGCCGGGGCTGCTTCGGCACCCCGGCCGCCACGCACCAGCCGGGGCCAGGCCCCGGCAGCTGTTAAACTTGCCGCCCCCTCGAGTTGCCGACCCGCATGACCCACTACGAAGGCGATCTCCGCCCCACCACCGCGCGCTTTGCGATCATCGCCAGCCGCTGGAATGCCCGCATCACCGACGCGTTGGTCACCGGTGCGCGTCAGAGCCTGGCCGGCAACGGCATCGGCGAGGACGCCATCGACGTGATCCGCGTGCCGGGCGCCTGGGAAATTCCGATCGCCGCCAACCGCCTGGGGCAATCCGGACAGCATGCGGCGATCATCGCGCTGGGCTGTGTGATCCGCGGCGACACCCGCCACTACGAACACGTGGCCGACCTGTGCGCCGAAGGCCTGATGAGCGTGCAGTTGCAGACCGGCGTGCCGGTGCTCAACGGCGTGCTGGCGGTCGAGCGCGTGGAAGATGCCGAGGCGCGTGCCGGTGGCAGCCATGGCAACAAGGGCGAAGAATGCGCGCTTGCGGCATTGGAACTGGTCAATTTGATGGAGTTGTTGCCATGAGCAAGTCCGGTGGACACGCCCGCCACGTCCGTCGCGACGGCATCGACCCGGTGCTGCGTTCGCGCGCGCGTCGGCGTGCCTTGCAGGCGGTGTATGCCTGGCAGATTTCCGGCGGGTTCGCCAAGCAGGTGATCTCGCAGTTTGCGCATGAGCAGGCGCACGAAGTGGCCGATCTGGCCTATTTCGAAAACCTGGTCGAAGGCGTGCTGAGCAACCGCGCCGAGCTCGACACCGCGCTGACGCCGTATCTGGATCGCGGCGTGGAAGAAGTCGACGCGATCGAGCGCGCAGTGCTACGCCTGGCTGCCTACGAGCTGCTGTATCGCCAGGACGTGCCGTACCGCGTGGTGATCAACGAAGCGATCGAAACCGCCAAGCGCTTCGGCTCCGAACACGGCCACACCTACGTCAACGGCGTGCTGGATCGCGCCTCGGTGGAGTGGCGCAAGGTGGAGTCGGGCGCTAACGGCGCCTGAGGCGCCGCGGGAATGGAGAGTCGGGAATGGGGAATCGTAAGAGCACCATCTCCGATATCTCCTGACGCGCTTTTGCGATTCCCGATTCCCTTCTCCCGATTCCCGCCCACATGCCCGAATTCGATCTAATTGCCCGCTTGCGCGCGCGCATTGCGGCGCGTGTGGATGTGCCGTTGGGGATTGGCGACGATGCGGCATTGCTGCAGCCGCCGCCGGGCGAGCAACTGGCGATCACCGCCGATACGCTCAATGCGGGCGTGCATTTTCCGCACGAGACGCGCGCCGAGGATCTGGGCTGGAAGACGCTGGCGGTCAATCTGTCCGACCTGGCGGCGATGGGCGCGCAGCCGCGCTGGTGCACCTTGTCGCTGTCGTTGCCGCACGACGATGCCGCATGGGTCGACGCATTCGCCGATGGATTCTTTGCACTGGCCGATGCGCATGACATTGCGCTGGTCGGTGGCGACACCACACGCGGGCCGTTGGCGTGCGCGGTGACCGCGATCGGCAGCCTGCCGCCGGGTGCGGCGCTGCGTCGCGATGGCGCACGTGTGGGCGATGACGTCTGGGTCACCGGCGCGCCGGGCGAGGCGGCGGCGGCCTTGTCGCTATGGCAAGCCGGCCAGCTGGACGTGACCTGCGCGGCGGCCGATCCGTTGCACGAACTGTGGCGCGGCCGCCTGCTGCGCCCGCAGCCGCGCGTGCAGGCCGGGCTGCGCTTGCGTGGGCTTGCGCATGCCTGTGTGGACATCTCCGACGGCTTGCTGGCCGATCTGGGCCATCTGTGCGAACGCAGCGGTGTGGGCGCGCAGCTGGCGCTGGCGGCACTGCCGGCGATGCCGCGCAGCACCGGGATCAGCGCGCTGCAATGCATCGGTTGGCAACTCGGCGGCGGCGACGACTACGAGCTGTGCTTCACCGCCGCCGTGCAGCACCGTGACGCGGTGGCGCAGGCAATGGACTTCGCCGGAGTCGCGGTGACGCGCATCGGCCAGATCGTCGCCGAGCCGGGCGTGGTGGTCCACGACGCCGATGGCAACCCGTGGCAGCCGCCGCAACGCGGATATCAGCACTTCGTGGGCTGAGCTGAGCGCGCGGGAGGCGTGGCGCGGGCGTGCTGCATCGCAGCCAACGTCTGCAGGTCGGGAGCGGCCATGCGATGGCGTCCGCCGGCTTGCACTTCAGCACGTGCCAGCCATTGCGGCGCCTACGCTCCCGCCTCCCGCCTCCCGCCTCCCGCC
>NZ_JZEF01000004.1:496334-527807 GCF_001013475.1 Xanthomonas arboricola pv. juglandis
GAATCCCGAATCCCGAATCCCGAATCCCGAATCCCGAATCCCGAATCCCGGCCCTTGAGCCATACCGTACCGTCTGGTACGTTCGCGACGTTCTCCCCCGAACCACGGATGCATGGCAGTTGCCGCTGGGCCATCCCGGCCCGGCCTTGCGTGGGAGAGAACCATGAACAAGCCTTGGATCGGAGGCATCGCCGCACTGGCGTTGCTGGTGGCATCGGCGTCGGCGGTGGCGGGCGCTTTCAGCAAGACCTACGAACGGATTCCCGGCTGGGACGGCGCGCCGATGGGCGCACTGGTCTTGGTGCCGCAAGGGCAGGGCAGCGGGCCGTTTCCGCTGATCGTGATGCCGGCCAGCTGGTCGTTGCCGAATCTGGAATACCTCGGCCGCGCGACCCAATTGGCCAGCGATGGCTACGTGGTCGTCAGCTACACCTCGCGCGGGTTCTGGGATTCGGCCGGGCAGATCGATATCGCCGGCGCCGACACGGTGGAAGACGTCAGCGCGGTGATCGACTGGGCGCTGGCGCATACGCCGGCCAATGCGAATGCGATCGGCGCGTCGGGTATCTCGTACGGCGCGGGCATCAGTCTGCTGGCGGCCGAGCGCGATCCGCGCATCAAGGCTGTGGCTGCGCTCAGCGGCTGGGCCGATCTGGAAGCGTCGCTGTATTCCAACCGCACCGTCAGCCAGCAAGGCGTTGGGCTGTTGGTCGGTGCCGGCGCGTTGACCGGACGTCCCGGCCCGGATCTGGCGCAGATCAGCACACGGGTTGCCGTTGGCGATTACGACGGCGCCGTGCAGGGCTTCCTGCCGCAGGCCGCGTCGCGCAGCCCGGCAAGCGATGTGGCCGCGCTCAATGCGCGTGGCACGGCGGTGCTGCTGGGCAATGCCTTCAACGACGGCCTGTTTCCGCCGAACCAGACCATCGCGTTCTTCAACCAGTTGCGCGGGCCCAAGCAGTTGCTGCTCAGCCAGGGCGATCACGCCACGGCAGAACTGCCGGGTGCGCTGGGTCTGCCCAACGAGGTCTACACGGCGACCACGCGCTGGTTCGATCGTCATCTCAAGCAGCTGCGTAACGGCGTGGACAGCGAAGCGCCGGTGCGGCTGTCGCCGCGCGCGGGACAATGGCTGGAGTACACGGACTGGGCGTCGGTGCAACAGGGCAACACGCGCCTGGGCCTATCCGCACCGTCCGGATTGCTCAGCCCCACCGGCGGTTTGATCGGCGGCACCGCCAGCGGGTGGCAATCGCGCATTGCCACTGATGTGCCGACGTTGGCCGACTCGGGCGTGGTTCTGGTCAGTGGCCTGTTGCAAGGCATCGGTGTGCCGGTCACCACCTCGATTCCGTTGGTCAATCGCATCGGCGCGGCAGTGTGGGTGGGTGCGCCATCGAACACACTCCGGCGACTGGCCGGCAGTCCATCGCTGCGCGTGACCGTGGTACCCAGCCAATCGAAAGTGAGCCTGTTCGCCTATCTGTATCGCATGGACGCGCTAGGCGTGGCGCAACTGATCACGCATGCGCCGTACTCGCTACGTGGGGCCACGCCAGGCCGCGCAGTGACGCTGGATTGGCCGCTGCAAGCGGCTGCTGCGGAGATTCCGGCAGGTCAGCGCCTGGTGCTGGTGATCGACACGCAGGACGTGCGCTACACCGATGCCAGCGATGGCGGTGGCACGGTGACGTTTACCTCGCCGGCGGCAACGCCATCGGTATTGAACGTGCCGCTGCGGTAACGCTGCGCTGGGCTAACTCGGATGGCGCCGCGTTCGGTCATCGTCCAATGCAAGCCGAGCAACGCGCGAGCTTTAGAAAGTATTGATTAACTTTTTGGTGCGGTGTCCTCGCCGCTTGCGGACCCTTGGTGGCATGGATGCCGCCCACTGAGCTTCCAGGGATGGAGTCACGGCGTGTCTCGGAATTGGTGAGGGCGCTGCGCGCTCGACTCACCGAGCTTTTGAATTGAGCATCTGTTCGCGTCCAGACAATGCCGACGTTCTAAGTCTCGATTGCGTTAGGCGTTGTGTTCCGAGAGCTCGAACAGTACGGATAGATCAGTTGTAGAGCGGTTGATCCGCGGCCTGGCTGCAGGGCCCTTGCCCGCCCACCCTCGCAGGACACGCCGCAAGTACGTCCATGTAGGCTCTTACGCGGCATCCATGCCGCGTAAGGTCCCGCGACGGTGGGCGGGCAAGGACCAGTCGAGATGGTCGGTGTGCGTAGGCAAGCGAGGCATGACATGCGTTTTTGTATAGCAGCATGCCCGATCAGTTGTCCAAGACGAGCCGAGCAAAGCAATAAGCAGGCTTTCAATGAAGCAACCTAAAAACTTCCTGGTGCGGTGTCCTTGCCGGTTGCGGGACCCTTGGCGGCATGAATGCCGCCAAGGAGCCTCCATGGACGGATTCACGGCGTGTCCCGCAAGCGGTGAGGGCACCGCGCACTCGACTGATCAAGTTTTTGATTCAAGCATCTGATCGCGCCTAAACGACGTCACGGTCCAAGTCTCTATGCGCTTTGGGCGTCGTACTCCGAAGGCCTGGATAGCGCGGATAGATCAGTTGTAGACCGGTTGATCTGCGGCTTGGCTGCAGGGCCCTTGTCCGCCCACCCTCGCAGGACACGCCGCAAGTACGTCCGTGTAGGCTCTTACGCGGCATCCATGCTGCGTAAGGTCCCGCGACGGTGGGCGGGCAAGGACCAGTCGAGATGGTCGGTGTGCACGGTCAAGCAGCGCATGACATGTCGAGATGGTCGGTGTGCGTGGTTGTCTTTGGAGATCCGGGGTGCGCGGATAGGTCAGCTGTAGATCGGCGTGTCCCGAACCGGCGAGTGCGCCGCGCCCTCGGCCTTGTCTTCAGGCCGAAAAGGTATGCGGTTCGGCCGCAAATGCCACGGCCAGTGCGCCCTTGCCGACGTTGACCATACCGGTCAGGCTCATCACGCTTTCGAACAATTCCACGTCGTGGGTCTGACAGGCGTTTTGCAGGGCGGCGTAGCCGAGCAGGGCGTGCAGCTCGGCCAGTTCGCCGCCGTAGCCCACGCACACGGTCGGTGTCATCAAGCCCTCGCGGACCTTGCGCACGGTGAAGCCGAACAGCTTTTCGGCCGACGGCTCGAAGCCAACTTGGCGACCGGCTCGGTGACGCCGCGGTAGGCGCGCAGCACCGGCTTGATGTCCAGCGCACTGCCGAGCGCGGCGCCGATCAGGCCCACGCTGCGATCGCCCTTGGTGCGTGCGCGCGCACGCAGGTAGTAGAGATCGCGCGGAATCATGTAGCCGTAGGTATGCTCGGCCAGCTGTTCGAGCCGGCTGCGGATTGCCGCCACGCCCTGACCCTGCGCGCGCAGGCGTACTGCTTCCACTGCAGTGATGCCCTGGCCGGCAAACAGGTTGAGCGTATCGATCACGCGCAGCGCGAACGGCGAGGTGTGGCCGGCGGCCTGCCGGATCGGCTTGTAATCGTTGAGGATCGCGAAGCTGGCCTGCATCGCGTTGTCGAAGATATGGCTACGCAGCTTGGAGATGGTCAGGCAGAACACGTGGTCGTAGTCGATGACCAGCCGTTGCAGGAACAGGTCGCGAATCTGGTTGACAGAGAACGGCGTGGTTTCCGCCTCGTGCCCACGCTCGGCCACATGCGCCTGCAGAAAGCTCAGCGTCGCTTCCTCATCGCGGTGATCGGCCAATACCGCTTCGCCGATACGTACGCTGATCGGCAATACGATGACGTTGTTGCGTTGAATGAAGTCCTGCGGCAAATCGCAGGCACTGTCCACCACGATTCCGATGCGCATCGTCGCCCCCTCCGGCTGTTGCGTTATCTGTAATTGCGAACGCTATGGCAAAACAGCGGAGGCGAGTAGAGCTGTAGGTCGCAAGCTGGGCACCCCTACGCAAAAGCGCGCGAGGGGAGCCTGGCGCACTGCCACCAGGCAAGCTCGACGCATCCGAATAGGGCCTGGAGCAAGCAGCCGCAGGTGTGGCCGAAACGCAGACCACCGCCATTTGGCTCTGCACCATTCGCGCGCACCGCGCCGTCATGCAGATGACCGGTACATCCTGTCGTACTGCGATTTACGTTGCGAACTGAGCATCGGCGCACGCTTCGGCTGCAAGGTAGCGCCCGCTATCGCAGATGACGAGCGAGGCGTGCCGCAATTGCTCCCGTCACAAGGCCGCTGCTAGGGTCCAACGCGACCGCTGCAAAGCGGCTTCTCGACGCTGCCGCACCGGCATCGCCGCGCTGAACCCACACGGAGAGAGTCAACTGCAGAACAGCCAATCCAGCACCCTTACTCAGACCGGCGCACAGGCGCCGACTACACGGCGGCGCGCATCGCGCTGGTGGAAGGCTGCACTGGCCGTGGGTCTGGTCGCCCTGGCGCCGGCGGCGCTGGCCGGTCCCTACAAGGTCTTCGGCAACCACTATGCGTGGGTCAATAATTTCAACGATCCCAACAACATCATCCAGGGCACGTTCGGCACCGGCAGCACGCCCGAGCTGACCGTCACCTTCAACTTCGCCGACTACAATCTCTATGGCTACCCGGCGATCGTGCGCGGCTGGCATTACGACTGGAACCCGACCAGCGACACGCTGTTTCCGCGGCAGATTTCCTCGCTGAGCAAGATCCCGCTCAAGTTCACCTACAGCGCCGGCGGGACCAATCTCGCAGGCGATTTTGCCTACGACATCTTCTTCCGCTTGGATACCGCCAAGGGCAACCCGCAGCTGGAAGTGATGATCTGGGGCGACCACAACTCCTGGCCGATCGGCACACTGACTGTCAGCAAGGTGATCACCGCGGGCGGGCGCACCTTCGACCTGTGGGAGGGCTTCAACTCCGGTGCCGGCTATTACGTCTACACCTTCATTCCGACCGGCACCGCCGGGCAGGCCACGCTCAAGACCAGCGGCAGCCTCAACGTGGACGCCAAGCCCTTCCTCAACTGGCTGCAGACCAACCGGTCCAAGGATGGGCGCTACAACAACAGCATGTATCTGCATGCAGCCGAAGCCGGTTTTGAAGTGGTGCGCGGCAATGGTTGGGCCAAGGTGAGCGCGATGCTGGATGCGCAGTAAGCACAGCGTCCATCGGCCGCATGGCTGAGGTGCGCAGTTGGCGTTTGAGACCGGCGTGCAGTACAACGCACGCCGGTGACCGCATCTGCGGTGCTGGCTTGAAAATAATCGTCGACGATTGCCGACCGCTTGAGAGTCAATGAGGTGGCGTGTGCGCGGCGCATGCATTGCATGCCTCGCGTACTGGATGAGCACGGTGACCGGTTCGCATGGATGACCACATCTGCGCCCCGTCAGTGCGTGGACATTCGGAATACCGCGCGCCCGTGTCGTGGTGCCGGATGCGCAAGGGTCGGTCATCCACTGCGCGGTGTTGCGCCGTTGTGGTGGGGGCCTGTGTCCAATCATCCCTCATCGGAGTACACCCCATGCAAGTGCACGACGGTTTTCGTTCGCTGCTGTCCCTGCGTTGCGGCTTGTGGTTGCCGCGCGCCGCTGCGCTGGCCTTGGCACTGGCCGCTGCCAGCGCCAGTGCCTATACCGGCCAGACCAAGGTCTACGGCACGCAGTATGCGTACAACAATAATTTCAACGACAAAAACAACAATATCCAGGCGACGTTCGGGTCGGGCAGCACGCCGAGCATGACGATCAGCTACAACCTGCCCAGCGGCACCTTGTATGGTTACCCGGCGATCTGCCGCAGTTGGCATTACACGATGAATCCGGCCACCGACAGCTACTTCCGCATCAAGTATCCAAGATCGCCAGCTTGAGCGGCGCATTGGCATTCACCACCAAGGGTAGCGGGCAGACCGGCGATTTCGCCTACGACCTGTTCTTCCGCAAGGACACCAGCAAGGGCAATCCGCAGCTGGAAGTGATGATCTGGGGCGCCAACAATTCGTATCCGCTGGGCACCCTGACGACCTCCAATGCCATCACCTCAGACGGCGTCACCTACGATCTGTGGGAAGGCAACAACGATGCCGCCGGCTATTACGTCTATACCTTCATTCCACATGGCACGGCCGGCAACAGCAATGCCTTGCCTGCCAAGGGCAATGTCAATGTCGACGTCAAGGCCTTCCTGACCAGGTTGCAGGACCTGCGTGCCAGCGATGGCCGCTACAGCAATGCGCTGTATCTGCAGGTGGTGGAGGGCGGCTTCGAGGTCACCGGCGGCATGGGCACGGTGTCGCTCAGCGGGTCGATTGCCGCCAAGTAAGCATGCTTGCCGACAGCGATCGACTGGCGGCAGTCAGGCAGGCCGAGCAGCGCGTAGGTCTTGTGCATGACGACGTGCATTGACCACACATTGTCAGGGCCTGCCATTTCCTGAGTCTTATGCGCCATCGCGTTCACCGCACGCAGCAGCGTGCGGTGAATGCGACATCGGTGTGTCTTGCACTGCCATCGTCATCCCTGCGCACGTGCCAATCGAATGCGGCACGTTCCACGGACTCTGTGATGCGTGTGAGACCTTGTTTCTGTCCGGCCATCCCGCTCGCCAAAGTGCTTACAGCGCCACCAGCTGGATACTGTCGAACACCACAGCCGGGCTGAGAAAGCCATTATCCGGCGATCCCGAGGCGATGCCGATCTCGATCCGGTTGCTGCCCGATTGCAGCGCAGATGCCGGGATGTCCACCTCATACAGCGTGTTGTTGCCGCGCCATGTGCCGCGGGTGATGCCGCGTGTCTTGGGTTGCGTGGGCGCGGACGGCACCGGGCCATTCCAACGCGCATTGACGCTGATCTGAGGGCGCGCGCCGACCTGTGTCAGTGGCACGAAGATGCGCAGGCGATAGCCACGCACTTCACTGGAGCCCAGGGTGAAGTCGATACGGGTCGGGGTGTTGATACCGCGCCACTGCACTGCCGGAAAGTTGCCCGCACTGCTCGATCCAACCGTGTAGGTCACCGGGACCCAGCTCATGCGCTTGTCGGATGGATGCGCGCGTGGCAGCAGATCCGCATGGCGGAAACCGGCCGGCGTGCCATCGGCCGTGCCGATCTGCCACTTGAGCGTTCCCGGCAGCACAACAGCTTGCAGTGCCGCCTGCGCGGTCGCGTTGGCGTGGATCTCCACATCGCGTTGCGCGACCTCCAGTTCGTTCTGGTAGAGCGTCATGCGGTAGCGTCCCGAGCGCACGCCGGCAATCTGGTAATCGCCGCTGCCGTTGGCGGTGGCCCAGTATTGGGCCTGGTCGTTGCGCAGGCCGATCACGGCAGGCTGGCCGGACAGCACGCCGCTCACCCGGCCGCTCAGCGCTCCGCGCCCGTCACTGGCGAGATAACCGGTCAAACCCAGCGTTGCATCGACAAAAGCGGTGTCCAGTTGCGCGCTGGAAGGCGTCCCGCCATCGGTGAACAGCAGCCCGTACACCCCATGCAGGCCACCGCGGAATGCCTCGGTCTGGGTGTGATCGGAATACATGTAGTTGTAGAGCTCATGCGTCACGCGGGTTTTCTGGGTGGCGATATCCTTGAAGAACGGCCCGCCGGAACTGCGCTCGCGGTTGCCCATCAGCATGAACATCGCCACGCCCGAACCGCTGACCCCGTGCACCTGGTCGTCCATCATGCGGCGCGCCGAATAGAACTTGGAACTGGTGCGTCCGTCCGGCAGCAGGAACACGTCCTCGCCTTCCACCGGGCTGCCGACATTGGAGTCGGGCTCCTGCTGCGCATTGGGCAGCTTGGCAACGTTCAAGCGGGTGACAAAGCGCAGCTCGCCGATCGGCAGCAACGTCGGTGCATAGGTGGCCATGTAGATCGCGTTGCGGCCCTTGCGTGCGATGTAGTACTGGGTCAGGTCGCCGGCCTTGGCCGAAACCACGATCGTGGCGCCCACCACGCGCGCTTCCACACTGGCGCTGCCCAGGCCGGAGGCGATCTGCGAGCCCTTGGACTCGGTGGTCTGCAGCTCGTTGTCGCGATAACGCATCGAGACGATGTCGCCGTTGCCGGCGTTGACCGCAAACACCAGCTCGGCGCCGGTATCGACAACCACACGGTCGCCGCTGCGGGTGACGCCGAATGCGGCGATGGCCGGCGCGCTGACGCCGCCGTACAGGAACAATGTGCAGGCCAGGATGCGCAGGATAGGGCGGGGCATATCGATCTCCATGCCGAAGTAGGGGCGTCGCTATGGTGCCGACGCGCGATGCTAGGCGGGCTGGACAACGACGGCGATGGCCGGACCTGCAGAGCGTGCACCGCGTACAAAATGCAGTGCTGAAACGCAGCGCAGTTCACGCTCCCTCTGCGATGCGCAGGCATGCGGGACGACGCCAGGGCATTGCGGTGCGCCAGCCGGGCAAGCGCCCTTGCGCATCAGTGCGGCCGCGCTTGTCGGGCAGCGTCAGCCCAGGGCGTCGCGCGCCGAGGCGATGGCGGCCATCCACTGTTCGCGTTTGCCGATCACGAAACGGTGCTCGCCGCCGTTGTGCAGCTGCGCCGCCAGCGATGTCGGCGCCACCGGCAGCAGGCCGAACAGGCGCGTCTAGCGTGGTTGCATTGCTGCAATCTGGCTCAGGTGCACGGTCAGCGACCGGGTCTGTATGTTGTAGGGATGCGGCTGAAAGTGCAGCGCATCGGCGGTCAGGATCAGCCGCCCGCCGACCGCTTCCAGCCCGCGTAGCAGATTGGCCGGCGCCTGGCGCAGCACGACGCGATCGATCGAGCGCAAGCCGCCTCCCTGGAACAGCGAGGTCACGCTGACGCAGCGGCGGCGCAGGCACGCCGCTGCTGCTGCCGAAACAGGATGCCAACGCTGTCGATCAGTGCCAATGAGGAGACGGAAAACATGCGGTAGGCCTGAAGGAATGCATCAATGCGGCGTTTGCCGCCGGGAAGACGCAGCGATGCGGCACGACGCCACATCGCCGACGTACGCCACGCCGCCGCCGACCAGATACATCAGCAGATCGTGCACGGTGGCGGTATTGCCGAGCGCGATGTAGGCCGCGCTGCCCGGGCGCAGTCCGAGCCGGTCGGCCAGATGCAGCGCCTGCAGCCCTTCGATCAGGCACCCGATCGCCACCGCCAGCACGCACGCCCAGCGTGGCGGCAGCGCAAGCACACCGCGCAATCCGCAATACACCAGGATCACCGCCAGCACATCGCCCAGGCTGCCGCGGACCCACGGCCCGCCAAGTCTGCCAGCGCCGATCGCCACTTCGATGACAAACACGGCCAGTGCGATCAGCAGATAGGTGCAGCGTACGCCCAACGCCATGCGGGTCATTGCGCTGGCACGCGGGTGCGTTGGCGCCCGAGCGTGAACGCGCCGGTCAGCGGAATGCTGACGCCACGCCGGCGGTCGTTGACCGTGACTTGCACCTGCCAGCGGCCGGGCGGATCGCTCGCTTCGGCAATCACCTGCAAGGTCGCCTGCGCCAGGAGCGGGAGCAGCACCAGCGATGCGATCAGGATGCATAACAAGCGCATGGGCAGTCCTTTGCAGACGATGCCGCCGGCACGGTGCCGGCGAGCAGGGCATGCAGTGTGCCAGCGCACGCGGCGCCGGCAGCTGTCGCAATGTGGCGGTATCGCAACGGCGGCGCGCGCAACCGCACGCCGCTCCCGATCACTTCAGATAGGCCCGCGGCAACGCGCCGGCCGGTTGCATGTAACGCTCGCGCAGCTCGGTCTGGCGTGAGCGCATCGGCATGTCGCGACCGCCCAGCCACACCTGCTCGGCGTAGTGGGCGACATCCAGCGGGTCGCCCTCCCACAGCACCAGGTCGGCCTGCTTGCCGACCGCAATGCTGCCGATGCGATCGGCCACGCCGAAGATCTCCGCCGGCACCCGGGTCAGGCCGGCCAGACCGGCTTCCCACGGCAAGCCGTTGGCCACCGCATTGCCGGCCAGCTGGCGCTGTTTGCGCGCGTTATGCGAGGCATCGCCGCTCTGGGCAAAGCTCACCTCCACGCCGGCCGCGCGTAGCCGTGCGGCGTTTTCCAGCGTGGCACCGATCTGGTCGAAGGTGGACGGCAGGTCCGCCAGCGCATCCACCAGCACCGGCACCCTGGCCTGCGCCAGTTGCGGCGCGAGCTTCCAGGCCTCGGCACCACCGGCAATGGCGATGCGCACCTTTTCGCGCTGCGCCCAACGCAGCAACTGGCGGATGTCTGCGGCACGCTCCACCTGCACCACGATGCGGCCTTGCCCGGCCAGGTACGTGGCCAGCACGCTGCGGCCGACCGGGGTCAGCAGCGCATGCGGTGAGTCGGCCGGCACGCGTCCGCGCGCTTCGGCCACCAGTTGGTCGAGCAGCATCCATTGCGCGGCGCGCGAGCTGCCGGTGAGATCGGACGCCGCCGCACCGATGCGGATGAACAGGGCATGCGGGCCGAGCGGGTCCGGGCTGCCGTCCAGCCGCACCACGCCGCCTTGCCCGGCGATGAAGGCACCGCTGGTGGTCGCGCCCAGCGCGGTGAAGCCGATGCCTTCCACGCGCGCCACCGGCACCAGCACCGAATCGGGGTTGTAGGCCAGGGTGACGTCGAATTCCGGACGCATCGGCTGGTCGCTGAGTTTGACGCCGCTGTCCACGGTGCTGTCTTCGCCGGAGACCTCTTCGATGCCGATCTCGGTGATGCCGCCGAACAGGGCCGGCGTCAGCGGGCGGCCCCTGGCCTCGACCACGCGGCCATCGGCCGGCACGGCCAGGTTGCTGCCGATCGCGCGGATCACGCCGCCCTGCACCAGCACATCGGTATTGCGCAGCGTGCCTTGCGCGGTGGCGGTATGCACGGTTGCGCCACGGATCAGCACCTGCTGGCCGAATGCGGGCAATGCAAGCACCGCCAGGACCACCGCGGAGATCGCACGCAGACGCGGGCGCATTCCAGTTGTGCGGCTCATCGCGCCACCTCCTGGCCGAGCATGAAGTCCGACACCGGCTGCAGGCGGCGATCGTGGCGGTCGTAGACCTGTGCGCCGTCGATATAGACCTGTTCGGCCAGCGCGTAGGAGCTGAAGGGATTGCCGTTCCACACCACCAGATCGCCCATCTTGCCCGGCTCCAGTGCGCCGGTCTGCTGCTCGATGCCGAGCGCCTTGGCGGCATTGCTGGTGAGCCAGCGGATCGCACGCTCGGGTGGAATTTCCATCCCGCTGCGGCGCGCGTTGGCGAGCACCTTGGCCGCTTCCTGATTCAGGCGCTGGATGCCTTCTTCCGAATCCGAATGCACGATGGCGCAGCTGTTGGCCGGCCTGTCGACCAGTGCGATGTTTTCCTGGATGCCATCGAAGGCTTCCATCTTGAAGCCCCACCAGTCGGCCCACAGCGCGCCGCAGACGTTCTCCTGCGCCAGCCGGTCGGCCAGCTTGTAGGCCTCCACGCCGTGATGGAAGGCGGCGATGTGGAAGCCGAACTCCTTGGACAGGTCGAGCATGGTCGCCATCTCGTCGGCGCGGTAGCAGTGGATATGCACGCGGATGTCGCCGTTGATCGCGCCGGCCAGCGTGTCGAGCTTGAGATCGCGCTTGCCGCCGGCATCGCCGCTGCTGTCGCCGCCGCCGCCGCTGCTCCACCAATGGCGCTTTTTCGCGGTCTTTTTCTTCGGCGCATTCTTCTGCAGATACTCGGCCGCATCGATGAAGGCGGCACGGTAGCCGGCCACGTTGCCCATGCGCGTGCCGGGGCCACCCTTCTGGCCATACACGCGCTTGGGGTTCTCGCCGCAGGCCATCTTCAGGCCCCAGGGGGCGCCGGGAAACTTCATGCCCTGGTAGGTGGTGGAGGCGACATTCTTGAGGGTGACGCCGCGCCCGCCAATCAGATTGGCCGAGCCGGGCAGCACCTGCAGCGAAGTGACGCCGCCGGCCAGGGCGGTGCCGAAGCCTGGATCCTGCGGCCAGATCGAATGCTCGGCCCAGACGTTCGGCGTCACCGGGGCGGTCATCTCGTTGCCATCGCTGTGCGCGCTGACGCCGGGGCTGGGATACACGCCCAGATGCGAGTGCACGTCGATGATGCCGGGGGTCACCCACTTGCCGGTGCCGTCGATGCGGCGCACATCGGCCGGCGCCTCCAGCCCGCGCCCGACCGCGGCCACCTTGCCGTCGCGCAGCAGCACGTCGGCGTCGTCCAGCCGCTGGCCGGTGCCGGTGAGCACGGTGGCGTGCTGGATCAACACCGGAGCGGACGCGAGCGCACGGTAGGTGCTGGGATAGGGGTCTTGCACGAAACGCGATGCCGCAGACGCAGGACCGCACAGCACGGCCGCGCCGAGCGCGGCGAACAGGATGGAACGCATGGATTTCCCCGGTGCAACGAAAACGTCAGCCGCAAACCTAGCGGCCGGCGGCGTGCTTGCCAAGTGCAGCACCGTCGGTGGCGGCGGGCTCATCACATGCGCCGGTGCATGCTGTGCCGTATTCGTCAGGGAATACGTCGATGATCGTCAAGTCAGAGCGCAATAAACAGGCCGATGTGGTACTGGCTTTCTGGGAACTGGCCGGCTCGGCCCGCTGGTTCACGCATAACGATGCGTTCGATGCCAACTTCCGCCAGCATTTCAGCGAGCAGCACTTTGCAGCGGCGCGCGGCGAGTATGCGCACTGGATGGAGCGTGCCGAAGATGCCCTGGCCTTGCTGATCCTGCTCGACCAGTTTCCGCGCAACGCGTTCCGCGGCAGCGCGCATGCCTACGCCACCGACGGCCTGGCGCTGTCCTGCGCCAGGCAGGCGCTCGCCAGCGGCTTCGATCGACAGGTGTCCGCGCAGTTGCGGCTGTTCTTCTATCTGCCGTTCGGGCACGCAGAAGAGTTGCAGGAGCAGGCGCGCGCCATGGAGCTGATTGCTGCACTGGACGATGCGGAGAACACGCGCTGGGCGGCGGAGCATCAGCAGATCATTCAGCGCTTCGGCCGTTTTCCGCATCGCAATACGGTGCTGGGACGCGAAACCACAGCCGAAGAACAGCAGTTCCTTGAGAATGGGGAGTGAGCAGCCTCGACGTGTCAGTGCATGAGCGGGTATTAAAAACGGGCCCCCATCGGCCCACGACAGCCTCACGCCGATCCCATATTCGTAAAGCGAACCTCCCTTTCGTGATTGCATTGACACATTGCCGCCGATGAACTGCATTCTAGCGAGCCGCCAAGGTCGTTGCAGGTTGCAGTCGTCCGATGAAGAACACGTCTGTCCCTATAACGCGTGCCCACTCGACCTACGCTGGCGGAATTGAGGCCTCTGGTGGTGATGTCGCTTCGGCGTCAGTCAGGGCTGGCTTCGATGATGGTCGCGCGTCCGGACCATTGGCCGGGTTGCCCTCCAGAAGCCGTGGGCGTCGTCAGAGCGATGTTGCCAGCGCTGGATTGTCAACTGAAGAGCGCGCAATGATCGGTGTGGCTCGCTGGCCCGATCCGCGCTTTGATACGTCCGGCGCCCCGGCCAATGTTGCATACGGCCACCGATTCGCCGATGCGGTCGACCAAGCTGCGTTACAACTGAATGAAGGCGAGCTTAAGAGCTTTGCTGATCTATGGGGATTCGCAAGGTATTGGCGGAGCAATCAGGAAGGTGCGACTTCGGATTTCGGTCAGTCGCGTTCGCCGAGCACTGGGTCCTCCATGACGCCGGTCACGGACAGGTATGAGTTTCTCGCCGACCGAGTAAAGCAGGCGAATGCCGCTGAGGTGAGTAACCACTTCATGGGGCGATCAGATATTCAGCAAGTGAAACTGCTACAGCATGTGGAGATTGAAGGAAAGATGATTCGTCTGACGGAAATCAGGCTGCCGTATCTTGCCGAGAGTTCTTTCACAGAGTTAGCAGATATTGGCGGGATGATACGCCCCCTAATCAGCCACGTTCCTGCCAGCAGGATCCCGACACTGCTCAATGAAGTCGATAGGTCGTTCGCCGTGCTGAGGAAGACGTTACGGTTGGAAGACCGAATGCAAATCCTCGGTAAGATGCACTGGTTGCTCGCTCACGCAATGCCCGATGTGCGCGGCAGTGCTGCCAAGGCTGAAATGTGTATCCGCGCGATCGGCACTTCATTGGGACTCACCATGCCTCCATTCAGGCATGGCGTGATTCCGGATTTGGAGGCATTCGTGGTGCCGATGGAGGACTTCAGCAAAGGCTACTCAGCACTCTTCGAGCGGCCTCCCACGCAGAAGTAGAGCTCTGATTCTCGCTCCTTTGTTATGGACATCCTGATGGATTGGCGACAGGCCTGCGCTTAAAGCGTCAGTATTTCGCCACGCCGTTATCTACCGCGTCCGACCACGCATCGATGCCGCCGGTGACGTTGTAGACGTTGCTGAAGCCCAGGCTGCGGAAATGCTCGGCCGCCTGCAGGCTGCGGCCGCCGCGGTGGCACAGGAAGGCCAGCGGGGTGTCCTTGGGCAGCTGTTCGATGGCGGCGCGCTCGTGCGCGTCCAGGGTGCGGAACGGCGCGGCAACGCTGGCCAGGGCACGTTCGTCGGCCGGACGCACGTCCACCAGGGTCAGCGTGCCGGCCTTGAGGCGGTCATCGGCATGGCGTACCGACAGTTCCTGCACCGGCTTGGGCGCGTTGGGGTTGTCGATGGCCAGGCCGCGGCCGCGGATGTCGTCCACCCAGTCGATGGTGATGCCGTCGGCGCGACGCGCGCTGGCCAGGTCGAACTGCACGCGCAGGCCGTTGGATTCGGCGGCGATGGCGTTCGGGTTGGTCGGCGCCAGCTGGAAGTTGGGCTGGAAGTCGACGTCGATGGACAACGTGAGCGAGGCATCCGGCGCATCGGCCAGCGCGCCCTTGAGCATCTCGACTGCCGCCGGGGTGACGGTGATCTTGGGCGGGCTGCGGTCAGGCGCCTGCAGGCCGAGCATGCTGCTCAACTCGCCGCTGTCGGCCATCTGCAGGATGATGTCGCTGCCGCCGATCAGCTCGCCGTCCACATACAGCTGCGGAATGGTCGGCCAGTCGCCGTAGGCCTTGATGCCTTCGCGGATCTCCTGGTCGGCCAGCACGTTGACGTGGGCATAGTCGATGCCCAGACCGTCCAGCACGCCAACCGCCTTGGCCGAAAAACCGCACTGCGGCATGCCGGGCTGGCCTTTCATGAAGAGCACCACACGGCTGGATTGCACCAGCGTATCGATGCGGGAACGCAGGGCGGGATCGAGGGACATGGCAGCACTTCGGTCAGATCGTGGAGTCCGGGCATTCTACGCCGCATGGCATCATGCGGCATGACCACGCTTCAAACGCTGTATCGCATCCCCTCGCACCCGTACCGCTGGGTGGGCCTGCTGGCCCTGTCGCAGGCGGCGGTGGCGCTGCTGTGGTGGAATCTGGGCTGGGCCTGGGGCGTGCCGGCGTTGCTGGTGTCGCACGCCTTGTTCGTGGTGCCGGTATTCCTGCCGCGCGCGCGCCTGTACGCGCCGGTGCTGGCGCGCCTGCCGGGCCGCGCCCCGCAGGTGTGGCTGACCATCGACGACGGCCCCTCCGACGACACCCCGGCGATATTGGATCTGCTGGACGCCTTCGATGCCAAGGCCACGTTCTTCGTGGTCGGCGCACGCGCCGAGCAACGGCCTGAATTGGTGCGCGAGATCGTGCGCCGCGGGCATGGCATCGGCAACCACAGCCATACCCATCCGCAGGCCTGGTTCTGGGCGCTGGGCCCGCACCGCATGGCGCAGGAAATCGGCCAGGCACAGCGCGTGCTGGCCGCCATCACCGGGCAGGCGCCGCGGCTGTACCGTTCGGTGGTGGGCATGACCAATCCCTTCGTCGCCTCGCCGCTGCGTGCGCACGGGCTGACCCGCGTGGCCTGGAGCGCGCGCGGTTTCGACGGGGTGCGTTGCGAGCCGGAGGCCACCGTGGCCCGCATCGTGCGCGACCTGCGCCCCGGCGCCATCGTGCTGCTGCACGAAGGCGCCGCACACGGCCACAACCTCACCATCCTGCGCGGCGTGCTGGAGGCGATGCACGCACGCGGCCTGGCGGGACGGCGTCCGCTCTGAGGTCCTTGCGCACCGCCTAGCCGATGGCGTGGAAGCAGAGCGTGCGTTGCCGGATCCATCGTCCTTGTCGGCTGGAACGCTCTGGTGCGACGCATCTTTTTTTGCTCGCCGGATTGCCCGGAGCTGGCGCCCCCTGAGCCCCGGTATCGATCCGCGCATGTATTGACAGCGATTTAACGCGGATCGAACATGCGCCCCCAGCCAGCAAACGGTGCGCGCCTTCCGGTGGCGCTGCCGACGCCAGCCTCAATAGCCGTCATCGACGGCCATATTCGCTCCTGAGGCTGACCCCATGTCCCATCGCATCGTCCCTGCGCGCGCGCTCCCGCGTGCGGATCTCCGTTCGCCGCAGCTCCCGCTGGCGTACTCCCTGCTGGCGCTGGCCTGCGCATGGCCATTGGCGGCTGCGGCGCAATCGAGCACGCGCGACCCGGTCGATCTGGACCGCCTACAGATCGAGGCACACCGCGGCGCCGCGACCGAAGGCAGCGACTCCTACACCGCCGATGTGGCGCGCAGTTCGACCAAGCTGGAGCTGTCGCTGCGCGAGACGCCGCAGTCGGTGGTGGTGGTGACACGCCAGCAGATCGTCGACCGCAACCTGCAATCGCTGCAGGACGTCACCGACACCGTGGCCGGCTTCAACTCGCCGACCTGGGACACCGAGCGCACCTACATCAACGCGCGCGGCTTCGAAGTGGACTACTACCGCATCGACGGCATTCCCACCGACTACACCGGCGATGTGCAGCAGAACATGGCGATCTACGACCGGGTGGAAATCATCCGCGGCGCCAACGGCCTGACCACCGGCGCGGGCAGCCCGGCCGCGTCGATCGACCTGGTGCGCAAGCATGCCGACAGCGATGTGTTCACCGGTCGGGTCGATCTGTCGGCAGGGCGTTGGGACCGCTATCGCGGCACCGTCGACCTGCAATCGCCCTTGAACGCCGCCGGCAACGTGCGTGGGCGGGTGGTTGCCAGCTACGAGGACAAGCAGTCGTTCCGCGATTACTACAGCAAGCAATCGTCGCTCCGCGTAAGGTCCCGCGACGGTGGGCGGGCAAGGACCAGTCGTGATGGTCGGTGTGCATGGCAACAGCAGTAGCCGCGGCCTGTGGATCAGACGCAGCGGTGGTTCCATGGTCCTTGTGATCTGGCCGACGTGGTCTGAATTCCAAAACTTTCCGTCGAAGGCGGGCCGCAAGTTGCTTGGGTTTGCTCCTACCGCTAAATAGCCATGCACCCATGCATGCAGGCGACAAAGCCGTTGCGTTAAATGGCCTCGCAGAGGTCATCTCGGTTTTGCGGTTGCATCAGCGCACGGCCAACTTTGGAGGCGTGATGTCCTTACCGGTTCCGGGACCCTTGGCGGCCTGGATGCCGCCACCGAGCCTCCATGGATGGATTCACGGCGTGTCCCGGAAGTGGTGAGGGCATCGCGCCCTCGACCCACCGAGCTTTTGATTCAAGCTGCTGATCGCGCCTAAACGGTTCTCAACAAGGCAACCAGCGGACTCTCTGGGGCGTGGGGCACCGCCCTTGAACAACGTGGCCCGGGATCATCTGCATGACGTCAACAGCGGCTGTGAAAACGACTGCGCGGCTGGTGCCCGGTGCGGCATGTGCTATGCGTTCACCCCGGTTTCTGCGTGCCGTCCACATCCGTCCGGCGACCGTGCGTTACGTTTTGTCACTCGTTCTGAATCGAGCCAGGCACGTTGTGCACGGCCTCAGCGCGGCTCGGCCACGATCAACCAGTTGTTGAACGGCGTGTTGCCATACAACGGCGCAAACGTCGCACGCAGACCGGCGACATCCAGCTGCGCCTGCAGGCTGTCGCGGGTGGGATAGCTGCGCGGCATGCGCTGCATCCAGCCGCTCAGATGCGCCAGCACGTCGGTCACGCGGCTGGTGCGGCCACGGCTGCTGGCATCGCCCAATGCGCTGCGGATCACCAGCTTCGCGCCTGGCGTCAGCATCTGCGCCACGCTGCGCAGAAGGCTGGCCTGCATGTCGGCCTGCAGATACTGCAGCACGTCCAGAATGGTCACGCTGCCGCGGTGTTGCGGCCAGGCCACGCTCAGATCGACCACGGCGAACTGCGTATTGCCCAATGCCGAGCGCTGCGCGATGTGTTGCGCGCGGCGGATCTTGGACGCGTCCACATCCACCCCGTGATACGCCAGTGCCTGGCCATCGGCACGCAATGCGTGCGCGAGCAGGCCCAGCCCGCAGCCCAGATCCAGCACGGGCGCGGTGGTGCTGCGCAACTCGGCCAGCACGCCCGGATACAGCGGGTCGGTGCGCAGCTTGGCCTGGGTGTAGTAATAGTCGTAGCGATTGCCCAGCGGATGCGGCGGCAGGAAGGCGCGCGCGATCGCCAGCGCCTGCGCGCGGCTCATGGGTTGGGTGGCGGTGCTGTGCAATGTCG
This sequence comes from Xanthomonas arboricola pv. juglandis, assembly GCF_001013475.1. Taxonomy (GTDB): domain Bacteria; phylum Pseudomonadota; class Gammaproteobacteria; order Xanthomonadales; family Xanthomonadaceae; genus Xanthomonas; species Xanthomonas arboricola. The sequence goes on from NZ_JZEF01000004.1 coordinate 514,783, forward strand.
TTCCTTGGCAATGAGGCTTGGTGCGCGGCTGGCTTGGGGCCTGCTAACGCGATTGGGGCTGCCCACGCGTGGCGTGGTCCATCCCGATCGCGTTGGCAGCCGCTATCGCATCGCGCGCCGCTGGCAGTGCCAGTGCGGTCCAGCGCGCATACATGGCGCCGGAGGGATGCAGGCCATCGTCGACCAGCATGTCGGCAGCGTCGCCGCCATCGCGGCTGGTGGCGGTGATGTCGACAAAGCGTACCGAGCGCGCGGCGCAGCGTTCGGCGGCCACGTTGTTGAAGGCATCGATCTGTGCGCCGATCAACGCCGCATCGCCGCCTTGCGCATGCGCAAACGGGGTCAGCCCCCAATCCGGAATCGACAGCACGAACACGCGTGCCGCAAGCCCGCCGGCGAACCCGATTGCACGCTGCAACAACGCATCGAACTGGCTGCGGTATTCGTCCAGCGAGCGTCCGCGGTATTGATTGTTGACGCCGATCAGCAGGCTCACCAGCTCGAACGGCCCCTGCGGCACAGCGGCATCGAGACCGGCCTGCAGCTCGTCGGTGGTCCAGCCGGTGGTGGCGATGATCTGCGGCGGCGCCACATTCCAGCCGTAGGCACGCAAACCTTCGACCAGTTGCGCCGGCCAGCGCTGCTCGGGGGCAACGCCTTCGCCGATGGTGTAGGAATCGCCGAGCGCCAGATAGCGCAGCGGCGTGCCGGCCGCCGCCATCAGGCCACGCTGCGCGACTTGAGCGGCACGACCTTGGTGACCGCCTCGGCGCGGCGTGCCAGGGCACGGTCGATGCGTGCGAACACATCGCGCATCACCGGCGCTTCCGGCATCAGCGTCACGCGGAAGTGGTGACGGTAGGGCACGTTGAAGCTGGAACCCGGCACCACCAGCACGCCTTCCTCGTTCATCAGGTCGAGCGCGAATTCATGGTCGTCGAAGTTGCGCGCGGCCGGGCCGACCACCGCCGGGAACGCATATAGCGCACCGGCCGGCGCCACCAGCGACAGGTGCTCGCTGGCCGCGCAGGCCTCGATCACCGCACGGCGGGTTTCGTACAGACGGCCGCCCGGCGCGCACAGCGCCGAGATGGTGTCCGGCCCGTTGACTGCCGCGTCGATGGCGTACTGGCCCGGCACGTTGGCGCATAGGCGCAGTGCGCCCAGCAGGTCCATCGCGTTGCGCAGGTCGTTGATGCGCGACTGCTCGCCCGACAGCAGCGCCCAGCCCACACGCCAGCCGCAGGCGCGGTGCACCTTGCTCAGGCCGCTGAAGGTGATGCACGGATGCGCACCAGCCAGTGGCGCCACCGGCACGAAGGCGGCGTCGTCGTAGAGCACCTGGTCGTAGATTTCATCGACCATCAGCAGCAGGTTGTGCTTGCTGGCGATGGCCACGATGCGCTCCAGCAGTTCGCGCGAATAGCTGGCACCGCTGGGATTGTTCGGATTGATCAGCACGATGGCGCGGGTGCGCGAAGACACCAGCGTCTCGATTTCCACCGGGTCCGGCTGGAAGCCGTTTTCCGGTGCGCAGCGGTAATACACCGGCCGGCCATCGTTGAGGATGGTGGCGGCCGACCACAGCGGATAGTCGGGCGAGGGCACCAGCACTTCGTCACCGGGATTGAGCAGCGCACGCAGCGACAGGTCGATCAGCTCGCTGACGCCGTTGCCGACGAAGATGCGGTCCGGATGCGCATCCGGGTGCTGGCGCCGCGCATACGCGGTGGCGATCGCCTCGCGCGCTTCCGGCAGGCCTTGCTGATGGGTGTACGGATCGGTGCGGCCCATGTCGTCGGCGATCGCGCGCTGCAGATGCTCGGGCGCACGGAACCCGAACGCGCCCGGATTACCGATATTGAGCTTGATCAGCTTGCGGCCCTGCGCCTCCAGCTCCCGCGCTCGTCGCGCCAGCTCGCCCCGGATTTCGTAGCGGACTTCGGACAGACGCTCGCGGATGGCGAGCGGCTTTTGCGGGGCAGTGGACATGCGACGGGCCGGTTGTAGGCGTGAGGCTTGGCATGGTAGCGGAAATATGACAGGCGGACATGCTTGCATCAGCAACGATGTCAAGCCGCTGGCGGGGCTTCAGCGTCCGATTGGAAAGGCGAGGTCGTGATCTCCGATGCACTCGATCGAGTGATGGCGTCTCAGCCTCGGAGACGCTTGATTGAGAAGATTGATTGAAGTCGAGGGGTTAGCTGATTGACAGCTTCTTAACATCTTCAGATTCTATTCCATCACTTGAGTCCGGCTTGGGCTCTACAGCAAGGAACGCGTATGTCAGGGGGAAGTGCGTCGCTCTCGTTAGTCGAGGGCGGCTCGTCGGTGCAAGGCCGACCGGATCTGGGGCTGCAGGGGTTGGTCCTGCTGGCGCAATTTCATGGCGTTGCCGCAGACGCGGTGCAACTGGCGCATGGGTTCGGACGAGGCGGCGAGCCGTTCGACGAAACCACGCTGCTGCTGGCAGCCAAGCAACTGGGGCTAAAAGCCAAAGTCGTTGCCCAGCCGGCCGCACGGATCGGCATGGCGGCGTTACCGGCCCTGGCCCTGGTGCCGGATGGCGACGCGTTTATCGTCGCCAAGGTCGGGGCGGACCAGATCCTGATCCACGATCTGGTCGAAAAGCGGCCACGCTCCATCTCGCCCGCCGAGTTCGAAGCACGTTACCAGGGGCGATTGCTGCAGGTGGCCTCGCGGGCTTCGGTGCTTGGCGACCTGGCCAAGTTCGACTTCAGCTGGTTCATTCCTGCGGTGGTGAAGTACCGCAAGTTGATGCTCGAGGTCTTTATCGTCTCGTTCTTCATCCAGCTGTTCGCGCTGATCACGCCACTGTTCTATCAAGTGGTGATGGACAAGGTGCTGGTGCACAACGGCCTGACCACGCTGGACGTGATCGCGATCGGGCTGGTCTCGATGGCGGTGTTCGACGTGCTGCTGTCCGGACTGCGTACCTACGTCTTCGCCCACACCACCAGCAAGATCGATGTGGAACTGGGTGCGCGCTTGTTCCGGCATGTGTTGTCGCTGCCGCTGACGTATTTCGAATCGCGGCGGGTGGGCGACACCATCGCGCGCGTCCGCGAGCTGGAGAACATCCGCAACTTCCTCACCGGACAGGCGCTGACCTCGGTGCTGGACCTGTTCTTTACGGTGGTCTTTCTGTCGGTGATGTTCTGGTACAGCGGTTGGCTGACCTTGATCGTGGTGCTGTCGCTGCCGTTGTACGCGACCATCTCGGGCCTGGTCACCCCGGTGCTGCGCAAACGCCTGAACGACAAGTTCGCGCGCGGCGCCGACAACCAATCCTTCCTGGTGGAGACAGTCAGCGGTATCGGCACGGTCAAGGCGATGGCGGTGGATCCGCGCGTGACCCGTACCTGGGACAACCAGCTGGCCGGCTATGTCAGCGCCGGTTTCAACGTCACCCGCATCGCCACCCTGGGACAACAGGGCGTGCAACTGGTGCAGAAGCTCACCGCCGTGGCGGTGCTGTTCTGGGGCGCAAAGCTGGTGATGGAAGGCAAGCTGTCGATTGGTCAATTGATCGCCTTCAACATGCTCTCGGGCCAGGTCACCGCGCCGATCATTCGGTTGGCTCAGTTGTGGCAGGACTTCCAGCAGGTCGGTATCTCGGTCGAGCGGCTGGGCGATATTCTCAATACGCGCACCGAGGTGCCGGGCAGTCGCCTGGCATTGCCGCCGATTCGCGGGCAGGTGACGTTCGAGCGTGTCACGTTCCGCTATCGGCCGGATGCGCCCGAGGTGCTCAACGGGATCGAGCTGGATGTCCGCCCAGGCGAAATCATCGGCATCGTCGGCCGTTCCGGGTCCGGCAAGAGCACGCTGACCAAGCTGGTGCAGCGGCTCTACACGCCCGAGCGCGGGCGGGTGCTGATCGATGGCCAGGACCTGGCGCTGGCCGATCCGGCCTGGTTGCGTCGTCAGCTGGGCGTGGTGCTGCAGGAAAACTTCCTGTTCAACCGCAGCGTGCGCGAGAACATCGCGTTGACCGATCCCGGCATGCCGCTGGAGCGGGTGATCCATGCGGCCAAGCTGGCAGGTGCCCACGACTTCATTCTGGAATTGCCGGAAGGCTACGACACCAAAGTCGGCGAGCACGGCACCGGTTTGTCCGGTGGGCAGCGGCAGCGCATTGCGATCGCGCGCGCACTGATCGGCGATCCGCGCATTCTGATTCTCGACGAGGCCACCAGCGCCCTGGATTACGAATCGGAACACGCGGTAATGAGCAATATGCGCGCGATCTGCAAGGGACGCACCGTGCTGATCATCGCGCACCGCCTTTCTACCGTGCGGCAGGCCAATCGCATCGTCGTGGTGGAGAAGGGACGCATCATCGAGAGCGGCTCGCATGCCGAGCTGGTCGACCGGCCGGAAGGCCAGTACGCACATCTGTACAGACTGCAACAGGGGACACCATGAAGCACCTGCTCCAGGGATGGCGCGATTTCTTTCTCCGCTATTTCAAGATTTTCAAATCGGCCTGGGCGGTGCGCCGCCAGCTCGACCCGCCCGCGCGCAGCGCCGACGAGCGCGCGTTCCTGCCCGCGCATCTTGAACTGACCGAAACGCCTGTCTCGCCCACCGCGCGCTGGACAATGCGTATCCTCATCGGTTTCTTCTGTGTCGCGCTGCTGTGGGCGTGCCTGGGCAAGCTCGATATCGTCGCCGTGGCACCGGGCAAGACCGTGGTTGATTCGCGGACCAAGGTGGTGCAGACCGCAGAAACCGCGGTGGTGCGCAGGATCCTGGTGCGCGACGGACAGGCGGTGAAAAAAGGCCAGCTGCTGGTCGAACTCGATGCCACCGCCACCGGCGCCGAGTTCGCCCAGGCCGGCGACGCACTGGTCAACGCACGGCTGGCCGCGCTTCGCCAGGCAGCGCTGGCGACCGCCATTGCGACCGCGCAGCCGCCGCAGCTCGGTCCCGCTCCGGATCTGCCCGCCGAGCGCGTGGCCAACGAGCAGCAATTGGTCAGCAGTCAATTCGACGCATTCCAGGCGCGCCGGCATAACCTGCAAGCCGGCATCGCCCAACGCCAGGCCGAGTTGCAGACCACTCAGGACGCGATCGAACCGCTGGCTGAATCCGCACGCATCTCCAAAGTGCGCGCAGAAGACTACGGCCGCCTGGTCGAAGGCAAGTACGTCGGCCGCCATGACTACCTGTTGCGCGAACAGGAACGCATCGCCGCAGAAAGCCAGCTTGCCACCCAGCGCAACCGCTTGCAGGAAATCCGCTCGGCGATCAGCGCGGCGCAGGAAGAGTTGCGCGTACTTGTCACCGACACACGCCAGCAGGCACTGGATGCCCTGCGCCAGGCAAGCGAGCAGGCCGGCCAGCTGACCCAGGACGTCGCCAAGACCGGCCGGCGCGACAAGCTGATGGCCCTGCACGCCCCCGTCGACGGCACCATCCAGCAGCTGGCCGTCCACACCGTAGGTGGTGTGGTCACGCCCGCACAGCCGTTACTGGTCGTAGTGCCGGCCGAAGAAGCACTGGAGGTTGAAGTCACCGTCCTCAACAAGGACATCGGTTTCATGCGCCCGGGCCAACCGGTCACCGTCAAGGTCGATAGCTTCCCCTATACCCGCTACGGCTATCTGACCGGCACGGTCGCCAGCGTCTCCCACGATGCTGCGCAGGACGAAAAGCTGGGCCTGGTATTCCCCGCACGCATCAAATTGAACGGCAGCACGCTGGAGATCGATGGGGTCAAGGTGCGGATGAGTGCTGGGATGAGCTTGAGTGCGGAAGTGAAGACGGGCAAGCGGCGAGTGATTGACTATCTGCTTAGTCCACTTCGTCATCACGGATCCGAGTCGTTAAGGGAACGGTGAGAGCCTAGGAATTCTATTGGAGTCTATGGAGATTAATAAATTGAATGCCTTAACTAAAAAAATGAGTGGATTTTTGCTGTTTGTTTTCTTCTTTCTCCCAATTCTAGTTGGCAAACTCTCTCTATTGTTAAAAATTCACGATTTGCAGTTTATTGATGGGTGGAAAAATTTCTATAAGGCTGCATGGGGTGATGCAGGCGGATATGACGTCACTGTCCTCTCTTCTCTGATTCTATCTCCCCTTGTTGTAATTTGGGTGCGTGCAGATTCAGATGTTAAAGAGATTGATAATAAATCAAAAGCATTTGCATTGGGCGTGTGCGGATTATTTATTGCTTCTATTTTATCAATAGTTTTGGTTTTAGCTCTCCCCGTAAGTTCAATTGAAAATCCAACTAAGGGAATAAGGCTTATTATACTTTTGGGGAAATCGCATTTTCTATTTGGTCTTGGTTACGGGATTATGGTCGCAGCTTGTGTCGTAATGGCTTACGGTTCTGTCGCCATACTGCGGCAGGTATTTAAAAAATAAAAAGGAATGATAGCGATGACTAGCCAAGAAGGTAGCAGCAACAGCAATAATGGCAGTGGTAATAATAATGGGGGGGGTGATTCAAAGCCAGCCGATCCTTTTGGATTTGAAGATGCCAATAAGCTAGGGAGTGCGTATCGGTCGGCCACTTTCGCCTTTGTAGCTCAATACGAGAAACAGTACGCGCAATCGCTTGCGGATGGGGCGGATGCTCAAGCTGCAATCAGGCAGGCACTAGTAGCTGGGCATAATAGACAGTCCCAAGTTTTTTTGGACTATGCTAGCGCGGCGGAATCAGTTAGTGATCCAAGATGGAAGGCTGCTTATTCAGAGGCTGCAGTTTCAGCTGCGCGTGAAGCGAGCGCTTTGGCTGGTGCTCAAGGACCAATGTCTGATGTGTTGAATGCATATTATTCAGAGTCAACTTCAAAATATGCATCTTTAATGAATGCGAGTCCCGCTCTGCGGTTTGCTGCAAAACATGGGGGGCCAGTGGGGGATTTGGTGGATATTGGCGCTGCCACTTTGTATGGTACACCTGGAGATGTGGCTAAAGCGGTTGTAGGTGCTGCAATGGGAGCAGCTGCAGGAACTATTGCGACCGGAGTCCTCGGATTCTTAGGAATCACTGGAGCTCCTGCTATAGCAGTCGTCGCCGCTGTAGCTATTGGTGTAGGAGTATTGGCTCCGGATTTTGTTCCTGACAGTGAATGGAATAAGTTGGGAGACTGGGGTAAAGAAGCAATCAAAGATGTGGCGGATTGGTTTGAGGACGCGTGGAGTGATACGGCTAAGTGGTGGGGCGACCGTTTTGATGAGTTAGGCGACTCACTAAGAGATATGTTCGATCGTGCAAGAAACTTTGTGCCACGCCGCGATCCTCTGGTTATCGACCTTGACGATGACGGAATCGAGACAGTAGAAGCGAACGGCTCAATCCTTTTTGATCATGATGGTGACGGTGTAAAAAGCGGAACTGGATGGATTAAGTCTGACGACGCATTTGTAGTTATGGATAGGAACGGAAATGGTAGGGTTGATGACGGATCCGAACTTTTCGGAGCGGATACCGATCTTTCGTCTGGAGTGAAGGCTTCCTCTGGGTTTTCTGCGCTTGCCGATCTAGACAGCAATAAGGATGGGTTTTTTAGTTCGGCTGATAGACACTTCGGTGATGTCCGTTTATGGCGCGATTTGAATCAGGACGGTATTTCGCAGTCTAATGAATTATTTACATTTGAAAGTTTGAATGTTTCTAGGATTTCATTGCGGCCGACTGTTACTGATGATTTGGATCTCGGTAACGGAAATGTAGTGGATAATCGGGGTGCTTACGAGCGTGTTGATGGGACTATAGGGCTCGCTGGCGATCTTCAGCTTGCTATGAATAATTTTTTTCGTGATTTTAGTGGGTCGCTGAATCCTATTGAAGTGACGAGTAAAGCTAGCTTGCTGCCAAACCTAAAGGGTAGCGGTGCCGTACGAGATTTAAAGGAAGCTGGGAGCTTATCTGTAGAGTTGTTGGCTTCTATACAAGCGATTTCACCTGGAGCATCTCGCGATTCGATGAGAACCTCGCTTGACACTATTCTCACCCAATGGGCGGCGACCTCCACAATGCAGAGCAGTGAAGAGATGCTTGAATCTGTCGGGGGCGCGCGCGAGCTGCTTTATCGCGGCGTTCTCCCAGCCGATGTCGCGGCCCAGAGTCCCGAAGCTATAAATGCTTGGATTAAGCAGCAGCATGCAGAGCTTGGTCCAATGATTGCCATCTTGGAAAAATTCAATGGCTCCAGTCTGATCAGCTATCGTTATGACCAAGCGTCGACCGGGGGAAGTTCCTATTCGTGGAGCGAGTTGTCCAAGTTGGACGGAACTAAGTTTTTTTCTATGAGTATTTTATTGCAGCCCGAGCAGATCGAAGCGCTCAGAGCTGCCTATGCCAGCTTAAAAGAGTCGGTGTATGCAGGCTTGGTGATGGAGACGCGTCTGAAAGGTTATTTGGACGGCGTTAGCATTAATCTCGTGGATGGTGAATTCAAGTTCGATGTCCTTGGATTGACAGCCAAGCTTTCGGATAAGTGGCAAGAAAGTAAGAGCGAGGCTCTGCAAGACGCTATCGATTTGTATCGCTACGGCGGAGGCTTTCTTGCCGACACAGGCTGGAACGGTGTTGATGCTCTTCGGGCAATGATCGATCAAGCCAAAGTTTCGCCAGAAGGACTTGCTGCACTGGTAAGCTCGGATATTAACCTCGTGTCTGGAGTGGCGCAGCTGGGGTCACGCGATGACATCATCTGGGGAAGCGCTGGCGGCGATGATTTGCGAGGAGGACTTGGGGACGACCTCCTTGTCGGTGAGCGTGGCAACGATTCGCTTTACGGCGAGGCCGGAAGCGATAAGTTGTCTGGCGGAGATGGCAATGATGTGCTATCCGGTGGGGAAGGCAATGACTCGCTGGATGGGGGGGGCGGAAACGACACGCTGTACGGTGGTGCCGGTACGGACCGTCTTGACGGTGGTGCAGGTGACGACTATCTGAGCGGGGATGCTGGTAGTGACGTTTACCTGTTCGGCCGAGGTTCTGGTAGGGATACCGTCTCCAACTATCACTCTACCGGCGAGGAGGATCTGATTCTGATTGCAGACGATTTGTCCGCAGCTGATATCAAGGTTTCCCGTTACAGTGACGATCTGATCATTGAGATAGCTGGGACTAACGACCGCTTGGCTGTATCGAACTATTTTTATAACGATGGAAATGGTCCTTACTCGGTAAAAGAGATTCGATTCGCCGACGCTACAATCTGGGACGTTGCAAAGCTCAGAGAGATGGTGCAAATCGCAGGTGACGGAAGTGATCAATTGACCGGCTACCAAGGCAGCGACAGCCTTTTTGGTGGGCGCGGTGATGACACCATCAACGGACAAGGTGGTGACGATCTGCTTGAGGGTGGTGAGGGGGGCGATAGCCTGTCTGGTGAGGCTGGCAATGATCGCCTATTCGGTGGTACGCAGAACGATACGCTCTATGGCGGTGAGGGTAACGACCAGCTCGATGGCGGAGCGAACAATGACACGCTTTATGGTGGCAGTGGCAATGACCGCCTAGAGGGCGGCGTCGGCAATGACTACTTGAGCGGGGACGCAGGAAGCGACATCTACTTGTTTGGTCGCGCTTCCGGACAGGACACGATCAGCAACTACAACTATGACGGTGGTTCCACTGATGTGTTGGAGTTGGCTGCGGATGTTGCCGTGTCAGATGTGACGATTTGGCGCTATAGCGATGACTTGGTGCTGACGATCAATGGGACGGATGCTCGCGTTACTGTCAGTAGCTACTTCTACAACGATGCTAACGGTCCATATGCGCTCAATCAGGTGCGTTTTGCTGATGGGACAGTTTGGGATGCTGCACAGATCAAGTCGTTGGTGCAGGCCTCGACGTCCGGGAATGATCAGCTGACCGGCTACCAAGGCAACGATAGCCTTTCAGGTGGACGTGGGGATGACACTATCTATGGCCAAGCCGGAGACGACCTGCTTCAGGGTGGCGAGGGTGGTGATAGCCTGTCAGGCGACGCGGGTAATGATCTGCTGTTCGGTGGCGCGCAGAACGACATGCTCTCCGGTGGCGAGGGCGACGATCAGCTGGATGGCGGGACAAACAATGACACGCTCTATGGTGGCGGCGGCAATGACCGACTGGATGGCGGTACCGGCAACGACTACCTGAGCGGGGATGCAGGAAGCGACATCTACGTGTTTGGTCGTAATTCTGGCCAAGACACGATAAGCAACTATACCTATGACAGTGGTTCCACTGACGTGTTGGAGTTGGCTGCGGATGTCGCCGTCTCAGATGTGACGATCTGGCGCTATAGCGATGACTTGGTGCTGGCGATCAAGGGCACGGATGCTCGCGTGACGGTAAGCAGCCACTTCTACAACAATGCCAATGGGCCGTACGCGCTCACTCAGGTGCGTTTTGCTGACGGAACGGTTTGGGATGCTGCACAGATCAAGTCATTGGTGCAGACCTCGACGGCCGGGAATGATCAGCTGACCGGCTATGAAGGCAATGACAGTCTTTCCGGTGGACGTGGCGATGACACCATCAGTGGACAAGGCGGAGACGATCTGCTTGATGGCAGCGAAGGTGCTGACAACCTTTCCGGGGAAGCGGGCAACGATCAATTGTTTGGTGGTACACAAAACGACACGCTTTATGGTGGTGAGGGCGATGATCGACTTGACGGAGGAGCAAATAACGACACGCTATACGGGGGTGGCGGTAATGATCGCTTGGATGGCGGTAGCGGAAATGACTATTTAAGCGGAGACGTCGGAAGCGATACCTATGTCTTTGGCCGAACCTCCGGTCAGGACACGATCTTCAACTATATCTACGACAATATGTCGACTGACGTACTGGAGCTGGCTGCCGGCGTTGCCGTCTCAGACGTGACGGCATGGCGTTCTAGTGATGATCTTGTGCTGGCGATCAAGGGAACGGATGCGCGCGTTACGGTGAGCAGTCACTTCTACAACGACGCCAATGGTCCGTATACTCTCAATCAGATACGTTTTGCCGATGGAACGATCTGGGATGCTGCACAGATCAAGTCACTGGTGCAGGCTTCTACGGCCGGGAATGATCAGCTGACCGGCTATGAACGCAATGACAGTCTTTATGGTGGGCGTGGTGACGATAGCATCAACGGACGAGGCGGAGACGACCTACTTGACGGTGGTGAGGGTGCCGACAATCTATTCGGTGAGGCGGGTGACGATCGACTGTTCGGTGGCGCACAGGGAGATACGCTCTACGGCGGCGAAGGCGATGATCAGCTGGATGGTGGAGCGAACAACGACATCCTGTATGGCGGTGGAGGCAATGATCGTCTTGAGGGTGGTTCCGGCAATGACTATCTGAGCGGCGATGCCGGGAGCGACACCTATGTATTCGGCCGTTCCTCAGGCCAAGACACGGTCAGCAACTATAGCTATGAAACTACGTCTACTGACGTGATTGAGCTAGCTTCGGATGTTGCTGTGGAAGATGTGACCATCTGGCGCTACAGCAATGATCTCGTACTGGCTATCAAAGGAACTGATGCGCAGATTCGGGTTGGAAGTCATTTTTACAATGATGGTAGAGAGTTGTATGCGATCAACCAGGTGCGTTTTGCCGATGGAACGGTGTGGGATGCCACACAGATCAGATCGTTGGTACAAGCCTCTACAGCAGGGGATGATCAGCTAATCGGTTACCAGGGCAGTGATAGCCTTTCTGGGGGGCGTGGCGATGACACCCTCAACGGCCAAGGTGGAGACGATCTACTCGATGGCGGTGAGGGCTCGGATAGCCTGTATGGTGAAGCCGGCAATGACTTGCTGCTCGGTGGTGCCCAAAACGATAAGCTGTACGGTGGAGAAGGCAATGACCGTCTAGATGGCGGCGCCGGCAATGACTACCTGAGCGGAGACGTCGGAGGTGACACCTATGTGTTTGGTCGCACCTCTGGGCAGGACACTATTAGCAACTACAGCTATGACAGTGGCTCCACTGACGTGCTGGAGCTGGCTGCGGATGTTGCTATGGCTGACCTTATGGTTTGGCGTTATAGCAACGACCTGATAATGGCAATTAAGGGGACAAATGCGCAGATCACAGTGGGTAGCTATTTCTATGAATCTGGAAGCACTTCCTACACAGTCGGAAAGATCAATTTTGCTGATGGAACTTCTTGGGCCTATGCGGACGTACTTAATTTAGTAATGCAGCAACCAGCTACGCAGAGCTACATTTATGGCACGGCCGAATCAGATATCCTCCAGGGTACGTCGTCGCTTGATAATGTATATGGGTACGGCGGAGACGATGTGCTGGATGGTGGGGCTGGCAATGATACGCTCGACGGCGGCTATGGCAACGACGTGTATCGTTTTGGTCGTGACTCCGGCAACGATATCATCACAAATAACGATTGGGCCGCTGGTAAGCACGATGCGATCGTCATGGGTGAAGGCATCTCGACCGGAGACGTTTCGGTAGCGCGGGATGGCGATAGCTTGGTGTTGAGCATCAAGGGCACCTCGGACAGTGTCCGGGTCAACAGCTACTTCTATGCTGATGCGACTTACGGCTATCAGGTAGAAGAGGTCCGCTTTGCCGACGGCACAACTTGGGATATCGCCGCAATCAAGGCGCTGGTTCAGGTGGCAACGGACGGCAACGATGCACTGACCGGCTATGCCACTGCCGATGTGCTCAACGGTGGTCTGGGTGATGACACCTTGTCAGGCTATGGAGGAGACGATGTTCTCCAGGGTGGGATCGGTGCCGATACGCTCTACGGCAATGAGGGTAATGACACGCTCGATGGCGGTGATCAGAACGATCGCCTTTACGGCGGCAATGGGAACGACCTTCTGCTCGGTGGCGTCGGCACTGATAGTTTATCTGGCGAGAATGGCGACGACCTTTTAGACGGTGGTGCAGGCAACGATACCCTTGACGGTGGCTTCGGCAACGACGTCTACATCTTCGGACGTGGCTCTGGTAACGATCTCATCGTCAACTACGATTGGACCGCAGGCAAACGCGATGCGATCCTCAT
>NZ_JZEF01000005.1:0-135339 GCF_001013475.1 Xanthomonas arboricola pv. juglandis
AGATCGGAAGGCTGCTCCGCTTAAGTGAACAGCATTACGGCAATGCCGGGGCTTTTTGGTCTGCGGTGAATCAGAAGCTCCAGCCCCAGGTGACCTGGCCGCCGTATGCGGTCTGGCCATCGCCGTTGAGTCCCTGCAACGACAAGGCCATGCGGCTGTTAGGCGAGGTGATCAGGCTGACGCCCAGTTCGCCGACCACCGCGTTCTTGGCCAGCGTGACGCTCTGCACCGAGAACTGCGAGCCGCTGCCGACAAAGCCGGCCGACCGCTCCACAGCGCGGTCGCCGAACGCATGCCGCCAACCCACCGAGGCGTACACCCCGGCCGCCGCACCCAACTGCCAACGCCCGCGTACGCCCACCGTGCTGGTGGTGTACTCGTCCTTGGCACTGTCCACCGACAGCCCGGCAACGCCGCCGCGCTCGTTGAAACCATCGGTCTTCAGATGCGTGTAGTCCGCTGCGATGAAGGGGCTGTACACCGCATTACCGGTGCGCAGTCTCCAGGCCGCCTCCACCGAGACGGTGATGGCCTTCGCATCGTAATCGCTGGTCAGCCGCTCTTCGAGCACGCCGGGCAACATCACCCGACGGCTGCTGTCCACGTTGTAGTCCGCATAGTCGACCGCAGCCTGCAGAGCGAACGCGGACCAATCGGCCTGGCCGTAGATGCCGGCATGGGTGCCATCGATATCGGAACGCTCGAAGGATTCGCGCGAGCGGGTTTCGATGTCCTGATTGCCGACCGCGACACCGATCACACTGCGCTCGCCGATACGCCGTTCTGCACCAGCCATGAGGCCGTTGTCCTCGCGTCGTACCGAGGCGGCGTTGGCATCTCCATCGACACGATTGGGCAGGCTACGGCCGGTGATCCAGACCGTGGTGTCGCCCACCCGCGCGTCCTGACTGTCGCCACGCAGATGATTGCCGATCCCGCTCAGCAGGAAGCGGCTATCCAGCAATGCGGTCGCCGTGCTGGCATGGCTTTCGCCCGACAACGATGCAAACGCGGTGCTGATCGCTTGCGGTTCGTCGGGCAGACGCACCACCGCCTGGTAGACCGGGCTGGTGGTCGGCAAGCCCTCCACGGCCGCTGCGGCAGCCTGCTGGTTTGGCACGGTGACCGCATCGACCATGGACACGGCGTTGCGGCCGAACGACACCGACAGCGCCGTGGCACTGGCGCTGAGATTCGGCGCGACGAAGGCGTAGTCGGAGACGACGTTGGTGAACTGACCGGTGAGCCCGCCAGCGGCGTTGATGACCGGAATCTCGGTAAACAACGGCAGATCCGTCGCACGCACCAGTTGCAGGGTGCTGCCCGGTGCCAGCGTGGCCGCACCGCCCACACTGATTGGTGTGACCGCGCCACCTGCGCCCGGCGTGACCTGCAAGGTGGACCCGCTGCCGAGCGTGGCATTGCCGCCGACGCTGATGGTGCCGCCGCCACCGATCGCCACGGTACCGCCCGAGCTCAGGCCACCGATGCTGCCGCTGCCGGTGAGCGTGCCGCCCGGACCCACCGTCACCGGCCCACCCAACGCGGCACCCGGATTGGCCGGGTTGCCCACGCTCAAGGCGCCTGCGGCGATCGTGGTCGGGCCGGTGAAGCCACTGCTGTTGGCGGTGACCAGCAAGGTGCCCACACCATCCTTGAGTAGACTGCCGGTACCCGACAAGGTCCCTGCGTAGGTGCCATTGGCGGTTTGCTGGAACACCAGCGCGCCGGCATTGGCGATATTGCCCTGCAGGCTGTCGGTATCGCCAATCAATGTGCCTGCATTGATCGTGGTGCCACCGAGATAGGCATTGACGCCATCCAGCGTCAACGCGCCTGCGCCGTTCTTGATCAACGTACCGCTGCCGGTGACGTTGCCGGCAAACGTGCCATCGCCGGCCTGGTCGAACACCAGTGTCGCGTTATCGACGATGTTGCCCTGCAGGCTGGTGGTGTTGCCGATCAGGCTGCCGCTGGCAATGGTGGTGCCACCGCTATAGGTATTGGGCGCAACCAGCGTCAGCGCCCCCGCTCCCTGCTTGACCACACTGCCGGTGCCGCTGACCGCGCCGGCGAACACGCCATCGGTGGCCTGATCGAACACCAGCGTGGCATTGTCGACGATGTTGCCTTGCAGGCTGGTGGTATTGCCGATCAGGCTGCCGGCGCCGATCACGGTGCCGCCGGTATAGGTGTTGGGCCCGAGCAGTTGCAGCGCGCCGGTGCCGGCCTTCTGCAGCGAGCCGGTGCCGCTGAGCGTGCCGGCATACACGCCGCCGGTGTTCTGGTTGAACACCAGTGCCGCGTTGTTGGCGATATCGCCCTGCAGGCTGGTGGTGTCGCCGATCAAGGTACCGGCCGCAATCGTGGTGCCGCCGGTGTACCCGTTCGCACCGTTGAGCAATAGTGCGCCGGCACCGTCCTTGATCACGCTGCCGGTGCCGGTGATCGAACCGGTGAATACGCCATCGGCCACCTGGTTGAACGCCAGCGTCGCGTTGTCGACGATGGCTCCCTGCAGGCTGGCGCTGTCGCCGACCAGCGTGCCGGCATTGACCGTCGTGCCGCCGGTGTAGCTGTTGCTGCCGTCCAGTGTCAGCGTGCCGGTGTTGGTCTTGATCAAGGCGCCGCTGCCGCTGATATCGCCGGCAAGCGTGAGGTCTGCCGGATTGTCGACGCTCAGCGCAGCGCCCAGGACGACCGCATTGCCCACGGTTGCGGCAACAGGGTTGGTCAGCACCGCAGCGCCGACCACCGACAAGCTGCCGGTGCCCAGCGCGTTGTTGCTGCCGATCGACAAGGTGCCATCGCTCAGCGCGGTCCCGCCGGCATAGCTGTTGTTGCCACTGAGCGTGAGCGTGGATGCACCGGCCTTGATCACGCTGCCGGCACCGCTGATGGCGCCGGTCAGGGCGAGATCGTTGCTGCCGAGCAGCGTCACCGCACCGTCGAGCACCACCGCATTGCCCACGGCCAATGCCTGGTCGGTATCGAGGCTGGTGCCGGCTGCCGCGGTCAGCGTGCCGGTGCCCAGTGCCTGCGCGTCGCCCAGCACCAGCGTGCCGCCGCCGAGCGCGGTGCCGCCGGTGTAGGTGTTGGCGGCGCTCAGCACCAGCGTGCCGGTGTCGAGTTTCTGCAGCGTACCGGTGCCGCCGACGCCCACATCAATGGTGCCGGTGACGCCGGGGTCGACCCGGATGATGGTGGTGGCCGCATTGGCGCTCAATGCACCGCCGCCGGCATCGCTCAGCACATACCCGTCGCTGACGAACTGCATGCCGGTAATGCCTTGCGTGCCCTGCACGCCTACATTGCCCGCGGTGCCGGCGAACACGGCAAAACTGTTCTGCCAGTCGCTGTTGCTCAGCCCATCGATCGAGGTCCAGTTGGTGGGGCCTGCGGCCCAGACGCCTGCGCCGCCATCGATGCTGCCATTGGCAACCGTCTGCGCACCATCCCAGAACTGCACGTTGCTGCCGGGCGCCAGCAGCACCACGTTGACCTGCTGGGCCAGCGCGGTCTGCAGCGTCAGCTGGGTGGGATCGATCGTACCGGGCAACGTGCCGATGCCCAGGCCGTTGTCGGTCAAGCCACCGCTGTAGTCGATCAGGCGGTACACACCGGTGCCGAACCCGCCGATGTCGGTGATGTTGAGCGTGCCGTCCAGAGTGAGATCGCCATTGACCGCCAACACGCCGGTCTGGCTGGGGATGCCCAGGAACGCGTCCAGCGTGGCAGTGGGAGCCAGGCTCAGGCTGCCGGTGGTCAACACTGCGCCACTGGTCACCACCAGACGGCCGCCGTCATTCACCGTGACCGCCGCATCGACCACGCCGCTGCCGCTCAAGCTGGCACCGCTGCCCACGGTCAGGCCGCCTGCACTGGCCAGCGTGCCATCCACGTCCAGCGTGCCGGCGGTGACCTGGGTGGTGCCGCCGAGCGCGCTGGTGCCGGTGAGCTGCAAGGTGCCGATGCCGACCTTGTCCAGATTGCCTGCATCGCTCAGGCTGCCGGCAAAAGTACTGCCGACGTTGTTGGCGCCAAGCTGCAGCGTGGTGCCGCCCAGCACCGCGACATTGCCCTGCCCGGTCACTGCACCCAGGGCCGCATTGCTGCCGAGCGAGAGCCCGGCACCTGCGGCAACGTCCACGGCGCTGGTGTTGCCCAACGCGCCGGGGGCGGCGGTGGCGAGCACGCCGGCCTGCACCGACACCGGGCCGGTGAACGTGTTGCCGCCGGACAAGGTCAAGGTGCCCAGGCCCGTCTTGGTCAAGGCACCCGCGCCACTCAGTACCCCGGTCAGGGCCAGATCGTCCGCGCTGGCAATGGTCAGATCGGCACCGAGATTGACCGCATTGCCCAGTGCCAGCGCAATCGCGTTGCTCAAGGTGGCATTGCCCAGCACCGACAGGCTGCCGACACCGAGCGCGGTGTTGCTGCCAACCGCCAGGGTGCCTGCGTTCAACACGCTGCCACCGACGTAGCTGTTGGCGCCGTCGAGCGTGAGCGTGGACGCGCCGTTCTTGATCAGACTGCCCGCGCCGCTGATCGGGCCGGACAAGCGCAGGTCGTTGCTGCCGACCAGGTTGACCGCGCCATCGAGCACCACCGCATTGGTGACCGCCAATGCCTGGTTGCTATCGAGGTTGGTGCCGGTTGCTGCGGTCAGGGTGCCGGTGCCCAGCGCCTGCGCGTCGCCCAGCACCAGGGTGCCGCCGCTGAGTGCGGTGCCGCCGGTATAGCTGTTGGCCGCATCGAGCACCAGCGTGCCGGTGTCGCGTTTTTCCACGCCACCGCTGCCGGAAATGGCGACATCGATGCTGGCGGTTGCACCCGGATCCACACGGATCGCGGTCAACGGCGCAGTCACAGCCAGTCCACCCGCGCCGGCATCGGTCAGCTGATAGCCATCGGTGACGAACTGCAGGCCGCCGATGCTCTGCGTCCCCACCACGCCAACGGTGGCTGCGTTGCCGGCAAAGACCGCAAAATCGCCTTGCCAGGTGCTATTGGCGCTGCCGTCCTGGCTGGTCCAGTTGGTCGCCGCACCCCAGGTTCCTGCACCGCCATCGACGGTGCCGTTGGCGGTGGTTTGCACACCATCCCAGAACTGCACGATGCTGCCCGGCGCCGTCACCACCAGGTTGAGTTGCTGGCCGATGGCGGTCTGCAGCGCGAGCTGGCTGAGATCCACGCTGCCCGGAAACAGGCCGATCGCCAGACCGTTGTTGGTGAGCAGGCCGGTGTAGTCGATCAGCCGGTACACACCCGTGCCGAACCCACCGATGTCGGTGATGTTGAGCGTGCCGTCCAGGGTGAGGTCGCCATTGACCGCGAGCAGCCGCGTATTGCTCGGCGCTGCCAATGCGACGTCCAAAAACGCACCCGGTGCCAGGGTCAGGCCACCCACGCTGAGCGAGGAGCCACTGGTCAAGGCAAGCCGGCCACCGTCGGCGATGGTCACATTGCTTGCCACGTTGCCGGTGGTGCCGGTGCCGGTCAGCGTGCCGCCCAGCGCCACGTTCAATGCACTGGTGCCCAGGGTGCCGATCACATCCAGGGTGCCGCCGCTGACCTGGGTGGCACCGCCGATCGCGCTGTTGCCGAGCAGGCGCACCGTGCCGGCGCCGACCTTGTCCAGATTGCCGCCACCGCCAAGGCTGCCGCCAAAATCGCCACCGCCCAACTGCAGCGTGCCGCCGGCATCGGTAGTGACATTGCCGGCGCCGCTGAGCGCGCTGATCAGGCCACCGTTGCTGAGATTCAGCACCGCACCTGCAGCGACATCGACGTTGCTGGCGTTGCCAAGCGACGCGGCGGTGCTGGCCACTAGCGTGCCGGCCTGGATCGCCAGCGGGCCGGTGTAGGTGTTGCTGCCATTCAAGGTCAGGGTGCCGGCACCGGTCTTGATCAAGTCGCCTGTACCGCTGATGCTGCCGCTGACCAGCATGTCCGCACCGTTGTCCACGGTGAGCGCTGCGCCAAGCGCGATGTCGTTGCCCAGCGCCACCGCAATCGCGTTGCTCAGCGCTGCATTGCCGACCACCGACAGGCTGCCGGTGCCGAGTGCATCGTTGGCGCCGACCGCAATGGTGCCGGCCGTCAAGGTGGTGCCACCGCTATAGCTGTTGCCCGCGTTGAGCGACAACGTGCTGGCGCCATTCTTGATCAGGCTGCCGGTGCCGGTGATGGCAGCGTTCAAGCCGAGATCGTTGCTGCCGACCAGCGTGAGCTGATCGTTCAACTGCACCGCATTGCCCAGCGTCAGCGCGGCAGCGGCATCCAGTTCGGCAGGGCCGCCGACCAGCAGCGCACCCACGCCCAGCGCAGCGTCGTTGCCGAGTACCACACGCCCCGCATTCAGCGCAACGCCGCCGCTGAAGGTATTGGCATTGGCCAAGGTCAGCGTGGCAGCGCCTTGCTTGTCGAGACTGCCGCTGCCGCTGACCACGCCATTGAGCGTGATGTCCTGCGTGCCAGGCAAGGTGAGTGCGCCATTCAAGGCAAGCGCATTGCCCAGCGTCACCGCGGTGCTGGCATCCAGTGTGGTGCCCGCGGCGGCGCTCAGCGTGCCCAAGCCCAGTGCCGTGTCGCTGCCGACCACCACTGCGCCGCCCTGCAGTTGCAGTCCGCCCGCCCAGGTATTGTTGCCATTGAGCGTGAGCGTTTGCGTGCCGTTCTTGATCAGGCGACCGGCGCCGTCGACCACGCCATCAAGGGTGAGGTCCTGGCCATCGATGGCGAGTTGACCGGCGACATTGACCGCGTTCTGCAAGGTCACCGCAGTGCTGGCAGTGAGCTGTGTGCCATCAGCAGCGGTGAGCGCGCCGGTGCCGAGTGCGCTGTCGCTGCCGACCGACAGGATGCCGGTGTCGAGCAAGGTGCCGCCGGTATAGACGTTGTTGCCGGTGAGGGTCAGCGCACCGGCGCCCTGCTTGATCAGGCTGCCTGCGCCACTGACGATGCCGGTGACGCCCAGATCGTTGTTGCCGGTGAGCGAAAGCGCACCGTTGAGTACCACAGCGTTGCCGATCGTGGTCGCGGCGGTGGCCTGCAGCTGCGTGCCATCGGCAGCGGTCAGCGCCCCGGTGCCGATGGCTGCGCCGTCGCCGATCAGCAGCGCGCCTGCATTGAGATCTACGCCACCGGCAAAACTGTTCGGTCCAGCCAGCGTCAATGCAGCATTGCCGTCCTTGACCACGCCACCCACGCCACTGACCGCACCGGTGAGGGTGAGATCCTGGCTGCCGCCGAGCTGCAGGTCCGCTTCCAGCGCAACGTTGTTGGCGAGCACGCGTGCGGCGGTGCTGTCGAGCAGTCCGCCGCCGACGGTCAGGGTGCCAAGACCCAAGGCGGTGTCGCTGCCCAGGATCAGGCTGCCTGCACTCAGGCGCGTGCCGCCGGTGTAGCTGTTGTTGCCGGCCAGGGTCAGGCTGGCGGGCCCCAGCTTGTCCAGGCTGCCCACGCCGGTGATGGCGCCGGTAAGCGTGAGCGCGTTGCTGCCACCCACATTGACCAGGCCTGCCAATGCAATGGCATTGGCCAGCGTGCTGACAGTTGCATTGTCCAGGGTGGTACCGGCTGCTGCGCTCAGCGCGCCAACACCGAGCGCGGTGTCGCTGCCTACCGTCAGCTTGCCGGCGCTGAGCGTGGTGCCGCCGCTGTACAGATTGTTGCCGCTCAGCGTGAGGTCGCCGGTGCCGGATTTGATCAGGCTCCCGGTGCCGCTGATCGCGCCACTCAGTGTCAGTGCTTGCGCCCCGCTGAGTGTCAGCGCACCTGGAGTCAACGCGATCGCGTTGCTCAACGAGGTGGCCGCCGTGTTTTGCAGGGCCGCATTGCCGGTGACGTTCAACGCACCCGTGCCCAGCGCGGTGCCGCTGGCCACCTGCAAGATGCCGGCATTGAGGTTGGTGCCGCCGGCATAGGTGTTCAGGCCACTCAGGGTCAAGCTGCCGGTGCCGAGCTTGTTCAACGCACCGGTGCCGCCAATGGCGCCGGTCAGGTTCAAGGCATTGCCGCTGCTGCCCACGCCCAAGCTACCGGTGAGTGCAATCGTGTTGCCCAGGGTTGCCGCAGCGGTGGCATCCAGCTCGCCGCCGCTTGCGGTCAGGGTGCCGGTGCCCAGTGCCGCGTTCGAGCCCACCACCAGGCGCCCGGTACTCAAGCTGGTGCCACCGGTGTAGGCGTTGTTACCGGTCAGGGTGAGGTCGCCCGCGCCGCTCTTGATCAGGCTGCCGCCGCCGTTGATGGCACCGCTCAATGTCAGCGCCTGCGCGCCGGTCCAGTTCAAGGGTCCGCCAAGGCTGATGCCGTTGGCCACCGTCAGTGGCGTACTGCTGCTGAGGTTGGACGCGCCGGTGACGTTCAGGCCGCCGCTTCCCAGTGCCGAGGCACTGCCCAGTTGCAAGGTGCCCGATGCCAGCGTGGTTCCGCCAGCGTAGGTGTTGGCGCCGTTGAGCGCGAGCGTGCCGGTGCCGGTCTTGTTGACACCACCCGCACCGGCAAGCGTACCGGTCAGGGTCAGCGCATTGCCGCTGGCACCCAGGCCCAGCGTATTGGTCAAGGCAACATTGTTGGCCAGGGTCAGTGGAGCGCTGGTATCCAGCTGCCCACCGGCGGCTGTCACCGTGCCCGCTCCGAGCGCAGTGTTGGTTTCGATCAGCAGCGTCCCCGCACCCAGCGTCGTGCCGCCTGCGTAGGTATTGCTGCCGCCCAGGCTGAGCGTGCCGGTGCCGATCTTGTTCAGCGCTCCGGCGCCGCTGATGCCGCCGCCGAGTCGCAGGTTATTGGCACCGCCGATGCCGATGAAATCGTTGAGCACGAACGCGTTCGGCAAGTCGACCGCCGCACTGGAAAGCACGCTGCCGGCAGATACGTTGACGGTGCCTGTTCCCAGTGCGCCATTGGTGCCAACGGTCACTGAGCCGCCGAGCAGGTTGACGCCACCGCTGAAGGTATTGCTGCCGGTCAGGCCCAACGCACCGGTCCCGGTCTTGGTCAGCGCACCGGTGCCGATGATGGGGCTGGCAACGATCAGGGCATTGGCGCCCTGCAAGGTCAAGCCACCTGTTCCCAAGGTGATGCCGCCGGCAGGCGACAGGCTCAGGCCGGCGGCCGTCGCCTCCAGCGCACCGCCGTTGGCGGTGATGGCAGTGCCTAGCTGCGCAGGATTGGCAAACTGCAGTACGCCGCCATTGAGCGCGCTGCTGCCGAAGTTGCTTCCGCCGCCCACCGACCAGGTGCCGCTGTTGACGCGCAGGCTGCCGAAATTGATGTACTGCGCGGTGCTGAGTGTTCCGACGCCGGTGCTGCCGCTGCCAGTGCCGGTGGCCGAATTCTGCAGGATCAGCGTATTGGTGCCGCCTGCGCCGCCATCCACCACACCGGTCTGCGCAAAGCTCAGCAAGCCACCCGGCCCAAGCAGTTCGAGCGCGAGCCCGCCGCCGCTGTTGACGCTGCCGCCAGTCACCGCCGTGAAGCTGTTGGTGCTGCCCGCCCCCATCGACACGCTGCCGTTGATGCTGCCGGCGTTGACGAAGCTGTTGCCGGTGGCCGAACTCTGGAAGCCCACACGCCCGTTGATGGTGCCGGTGTTGACCGCATTGACGGTACCGCCGCCGCTGACCGCAATCACCGGCGTATCCGCACTCAGGACCGACAGGTTCAACAATGCACGGCTATCGATCAGGCCGGCATTGTTGATCTGCACGACGCCATTGCTGGCCGAGGTGATGCCAAGCGCCATGCCGGCGAGATTGAGCAGGTTCGCCCCCAGCAGGCCGCCGGTGCCGTAAATCGCGCCGGTGGCGAGATTATTGGCGGTCACCGTGGTGGAACTGGCGTTGCCCATGGTGACGCCGGTGCTCAACACCGACAACAGGCCGAGCACCGAGGGATCGATCGTACCGCTGTTGTTGAGCGTGGCATTGGTGCCGGTGAGCGCAATGGCGGTTCCACCCAGCAGCCCGGCGGTCATTTGCGTGCCAGCCGCAACATTGATGGTCAGGTTGTTTGCGTTGCTTGCGAAGCTGTTGCTGGTGATTGGCAGCCCTGTGCAGGTGACGGTCGCACCCGCTGCGGGGAGCGCAGGTGTGCATGCCCCCCAGGCCAGCATCGGTGCGGCGGCTCCCACCGCCAGGACGACCAGGCTCGCCACACTGCGGCGGGTTGAACCGGGCTTACGCCGCCGACGTACCAGCTCGTGCGTCACCACCCAATTGCCAATCGCCGCGTTCCAGACCAGCGCAAATGCACGATTCATTTTATTCCCCCTGTATCGCCGTGCAGAGACTCACGCACACACACACGCGCTCTCCAACAGCAGAAAGTTGATTTACTGTCGAGTCGGTTTAAAACAGCTTTTGCCGTGCCAACCGGTATCGCCTACGGATGAGGACGTTTAATACCATTCCCTGCGGATAATATTGGGAGATTAATAGGCAAAGCGCCATGCATGAAACTGTGCTGAATATCACTAACCACAAAACTATCCATGACACACGTCGAAACTGTCGACTGGTTTGCTCGTGCCTGTCAGTATTATCGTGCCACCTCATGCGGCAGGCGCCGCAGATCATGCGCGGCAGGCTTCAAGTAAAAAATGGCATAATTCAGCTATAAAGCCGAATATGATTGGATGAGGCCGAATGAGTTAAAGCGATCTGATGCGGTAATATTGATGTTAGCGAGCCGAACCATTTCGACTACAACTTTTGTGTGGAATGCTGCGGCGCAGGAATGAATCCCCGATCTTTTCAGTGCCGTTATTTGTTTTAATGAGCCCGCTTTCACTATTAAGACCACCACCAACTGTCGACACCGTTCATTGATTGCGGTATTTGTGTTCAGCCACTCCGCCTGTCCATTTTATTGTCGCGTTCGATAGCCTGCGATGGAGTTTATTGAGGAGGCCGGCTTATTCGAAAAGGTTTTAGTGCCCGATGATCGTCACCTGTCGATGACCTCGGTTTGTTTCTAGTAGCCATGCAGTGTGTGATCTTCAACACGGAATCTGACGACATGACGCTTGCTTTGGATACCAAACGGCAGGAACAGCACTTCGACTGGTCGGGTGTGCCGATCGACCTGGGTGGCATGGAGCCGCTCGATCAGATCGCGCGTCTGCTGTGCCATGCACTGGTTGCGCCTGCGGCCGCACTGACCATCGTCGAGGGCGGCCGCGTGCGCGTGCTGGCGGCGCGCGGCATCAGTGCCGCCCATGTCGAGCAAGCCATCGAATTGTGCCGGCATGCGTCTACTGCGCCCAACGGCGTGACGGAGCTGATCGAACCTGCCGCCCTTGCCCCGATCCAGCTGGGCGACGCCGCCTTCCCGGGCTTGCCGGCGCGCTTTATTGCCTGCGTTCCTGTGGGTGCACCGCAGACCGGCGTCTCCGGCACCCTGTGCGTGATCGATACGCGCGAGCGTCGCCTGGCCAACCAGGAACACCAACAGTTGTTGATGTTCGCCAATGTGGCAGCCGCGCAGCTGGAACTGCAATTCGGCGCCGGGCGGCGCGAACCGCACAGCGGCCTGCTCAATGCACGCCAGCTGCAGTCGGACCTGGATGCCCTCGCCTTTGGCAGCCACTGTGTGCCGACCATCGCCGCCTTCATCGAGGTCTACGACACCCAGGCGGCCAATGAAGCACGTCAGGCGCTGGGCATGCAGCCGCTGGAAGAACTGGTGCGCCATGCCAGCTACGTGCTGACGCGCGCACTCCGCGGCAAGGCCACGGTCTATCACGTGGCACCGATGCGTTTCGCGTTTTTTCTGTTGAATTCCGCGCCCGACGAGATGGAAGACCTGTTGCTCGATCTGCGCGACATGTTGCATGCACCGATGGATGCGGCCGGCATCCCCATGTCTTTGACCTTCCATGCCGGTGTGGTGCGCTTTGCGCCGCAGCAACCGGACACCAACGATGTCATGCGCAAGGGGCTGGTGGCGCTGGGCGATGCGATCAGCAATCACGCCATCGTGTGCTGGTACAGCGCCTCCCACGACGATGCGATCCAGCGCTCGTACCGGTTGGCGCTGGATGCCGAAAAGGCGCTGGAAGCCGGCGATTTCCGCCTGGTGTTCCAGCCCAGGATCAATCTTGAAGACTTGTCGGTGACCGGCTTCGAGGCGCTGTTGCGCTGGCGGCATGCCAACCTCGGCCCGATCGGCCCGGATGAATTCATCCCCTTGTTCGAAAAGACCGCCTTGATGTGCACCGTCACCAATTGGGTGATCGAAAACGCGCTGGTGCACTTGGCCAGCTGGCGTGCGCAGGGGCTGGATTTCTCCATGTCGATCAATCTGTCTTCGCGCGACTTCGGCAACCGCAATCTCGCCGCAGACGTCATCCAACGTTGCAGGGAACTGGCCATTCCCACCCATCGCATCGAGCTGGAGATCACCGAGGGCCGCTGGTTGCGCAGCAATGTCGAGGCCGTGCCCCGGCTGCGCACCCTGCGTGACGCCGGGGTCAGTGTGGCCATCGACGACTTCGGCACCGGCTACAGCAACTTCGGTTATCTCACCGAGCTGCCGGTCAACGTGCTCAAGCTCGATCGATCGCTGGTGACCGGGATCGCCAACAAGGCCGGCATGCAGCTGCGCGCCGAGGCGGTGGTACGTCTGGCCAGTGCACTGGGATATCGCACCGTGGCAGAAGGCATCGAACACGCCGACGAAATTGCGCTGCTGCGCAGTTGGGGATGCGATGAAGCGCAGGGCTATCTGCTGGCCCGGCCGATGGAAGCGGAGCTGGTGGCGGCCTATGTGGCAAGCGCGGTGGCCGAACAGCGCTTGCCGTGATGCGATCTGCCCGAGTAGGCGCGTGCGTCGTCCTTGATCGACTCACACAGCGCCGCCCTCGCCGCCTGCAGTGATACGCGTGGCAACGCAGCGCGCACGCTGCATTGCCACGCGGCCATTAACTGAGATCGTGCAGGTCCTTGCCCAGCGGCGGACCTAGCGTCCAGTCGGAAAACCGCACCTTCAGCCCGGCACGCTCCGGCGTGCAGCACATCGGTCCGACCTGGTACGCGTCGGCGACGGGAAACGGGCAGAGCCTGACCAGCGGCCAGGTCCGGCCATCGGCCGATACCTGCAGACGGAGGACGCCGTCTGCAACGGTGGCGCGTATCCAGAAGTCCTTGGGGTCGGCCTCGTAAGGGCCGGTCGCCCAATCCGAGACAGGGTTGGTCAACACGCTGCTGAGCATGGCACGCCCATCGCTTAGCTCGATGCCCGCCTTGACCCAGTGCTGCTCGTCCACGCGCACCATGATGCCGGCCTGATCGTAGAGCGACTCGTATTGCGCACGCACCCGCAACTGTGCAGTGAAGCGCGCTGCGGCGGTGATACCGAGAAAATGCCCGCTATCGCGCGTGAATCCGTAATGCGTCTTGCGCCAGAAATCGGTGGCCTTGTCGGTGACCACGTCCAAGGTGCCGCCGCTGATTGCGACGGTCTGTGGCCGATTGAGCCAGCTGCCATCCTGCCACTGCGTGTCCTGCGCCATCGTGCTCTCCGTGTTGGGTTGCCTGGCAAGCACACCGCCGCTGATGGCCATTCCCATCGCGCCGCCCAGCAGGCGTCTGCGTGCACCGTCTATCGCATCGTGGGTCATTCGGGGTCGTCCATGCGTGCGCTTGAAGAACTGCATAGTCTAGCCGTGCGGTGGCTCAGGGCATGCATGCGTGGGCCGTGCTGCAGATGGCTGGCATCGCCGCGACGCCAGCGTCGATCTGGCGCCAGCCCATGCGTCAGCGCTGTGCGAGCGCGTAGTCCAGCGCCGCGCAGATCGCAGCCACCTGCGCGGCGTTGCACTGCGCGGGCGTTGCGCGCGGGCTGTCCGGATACACCTCGGTGGTGGTGCGATAACGTGCGTCGGTGACGCCCGCGCACAGGCCCAGATGCCGCACCGGGTAGTTGATGACGCCAGGAGCGACCACCGCTGCGCCGATGATCTGGCCGTTCGCGTCGGCAGGTGCGATATGGGTGAGCTCGGCGACGGCGGCAACGATTGCCTGCTGAAACTGCGGTTGCGGATCGTCGCTATCGCCCACCAGGTAAAACCCATCGGGAATGCTGCCGGGCACGAAATCGACGCCGTCACGCGCGGCCAGGGCCGGGCGAAATTCGCTCTCGTCGCTGTCGGTGGTTTCGTGCAGATCGATATGCACAAGCATCTGTCCGGCCACTGGGGCGACCAACTGCATCAAGGCCGCCGACTCGGCGGCGGGGCTGTCCGGCCGAAACGCACGATTGGGGTCGATGGCATCGGCATTCCAGCGCTGGACCCGCTCGTAGCCCCACGGATTGACGCAGGGCACCACCAGCAGATTGAGCTTGCCTGCGTAGGCCGCCGCGCGTTGCTGCAGGAACTGCAGTGCGCCCTGCACGCCGCTGGTTTCATAGCCATGCACGCCACCGGTCACCAGCGCGCAAGGTAAGCCGGCGTTCCACTGCGCGCTGCGCAGCGCCATCAACGGATACTGCTCGGCTGCCGCCTGGATCGTCCCGTAATGCACACGCTCATAGCTGGCATCCAGTGCATCGATGACCTGCACCACATCGTCGGCATGACTGCGCTGACGCAGCTGACGTGCCCGCCATGCGGCGCGCTCCGCCTCGCCCCAGGGCTGTTGTGGAGTGCCGATCGGATACGCCATGCGTTCTGTCATTACCGGTGCCGTCCATTGAAAGACGGCCAGGGTAAGCGCTGCGCGCCGGGCGGTCCATTCGGCGGCAGATGCGATGATGGTGACGACCCGTAAGGTCGAGCCCGGTTGCTGCTGGCCCTCAAATTTGCCTGTCAACCAGGCTGTGTCGGCATCGAGCGCGATACCGCTTTGCATAAGGATTGCCGCAACTGTGGCCGCGGTTGGGCCTGCCCCATTCGCTGACCCGGTTTCAATGTTGGGCAGTCGAGGGGGTCAACGCAGGCGAGCTGCCATGCAATGGCATCCCTAAGCCTTCCACCGAACGCGCTTGGCTCCTACTCCATCTGCCGGCTTTGCAACTCTGCAGTGGATGCAAATCCTGCATTCCCCTGGGTAGGTGCACCAGGCAATCGCGAAATATTTCCCTGCAATCGATAGCGTGCGTGCGACAACGAGTGAAAAAACTTCCGATCTCGTCGTGATGCATTGCACATCAATATCTTTATCAGGTCTCAATCAATCCAGGCAACGCACAAGCAGATCGAAAACAACATGTCGCTGCAATCGATTGTTCCAGACATGCTGTCAACACTGCGGACGGCTCCGCAAAACGAAGCAGGCCCCGCACATGGCGTGCAGGGCCTGCAGTCCGCTGCAGCAAGAACGGCGCGCCAGATGCGCGCCGCACTCTTGCCTAGACGGCCTCTTCCTGAGGTTTGGCCTGCTTGGAACGCCCACCCTTGCTGCCGATCCGCGACATATGATCGCGATCGCGGCTGACGGCCTGGCCGCCCTTGCGGCCAGCTTCGCGTGCTTCGTCGCTGGTGAATTCGTGCGCGTTGCCGCTGGCATGTGCTGCCTTGCCGCCGCTGCTCGCCAACACGCGGCGCTTTTCAGGATCCAATGCGGCAAAACCGCGCCGGCTACGAGTATTGCTTTGTCCGTCTTCCACTGTGCCTCCTCTCGATGCGTCGATCACGCCACTGGTAGGAGGGGTAACGCAACTATCGTGCCAACCCGTAAAGCCCTGGCAGGCGGCGCCACGCCGCACGCTGCAGGAAAAAACAGCTGCGCTCGCTGTGCAAATCTTGCACTCCTGCCTTGCGCAGGCTGATGTTGCGCACGCGACGCACCGATAGCGCTACCAACGCAGCCGCATGAACCACCTGCCCATGCGGCCGCCGCCGGCAGCACCCAGGCATGCAGCATCGTCAGATCGATCGATGCCTGGCTCGCCCAATGCGTCAGCGAACCGCAACCAGGCGCAAGGTCCGGCGATGTCAGACCGGCAGCGTAGTGGCGCTGCGCCCTGCAGCCATCAATGCGGCCACATGCCGCGCGATGCTCAGGCAGCAGGTCGAGCCTGGCGACTCGATCCCGAACAGGTTTACCAGACCGGCGATGCCGTGCATGGACGGACCGTCGATACGGAAATCGGCCGCCGCCTCGCCCGGCCCGCTGATCTTCGGTCGCACACCGCAATAGCCGGGCTGCAAAGCGCCGTCCGGCAGGCCAGGCCAGTAACGCCGGATCGCTGCGGCAAAACGCGCCGCATGCGCTGGCTCGCAGTGATAGTCGGGCTGCGCGACCCACTCCACGTCGGGGCCGAAGCGCGCACGCCCATGCAGATCCAGCGTGAGATGCACACCCAGGCCGCCAGGTTCGGGCATGGGGTAGATCAACTGCTGGAAGGGCGAGCGCCCCGCCAGGGTGAAGTAGCTGCCCTTGGCGAAATAGCCGCGCACCTGTGCATGCGCAGGCAGGCCATCGATCCGCGCGGCCAGTGGCGGCGCACCATGACCAGCCGCGTTCACCAGCCAGGCGCAGGTCAGCCTTGCCGGCGCCTGGCCCGCGACGCTTACGCGCAAGCCCTGCGCAAGCGGCTCGACCTGCACGACTGGTGCGCGCAGCGCCACGGTGGCGCCATGCGCTTCGGCATCGCCCTGCAACGCCAGCATCAGCGCATGGCTGTCGATGATGCCGGTGGCGGTGGATTCCAGCGCCGCCACGCATCGCAAGGCGGGTTCACGGGCCTGTACCTGCGAAGCGTCGAGCGGCAGCAAGCCGTGCGCGCCGCTGGCGATGGCACTGCGGTGCAACTGCTCGAGCTGGTCGCGCTGTGCGTGGTCGCAGGCGATGATCAATTTGCCACAGCGCCGATGCGGCACGTGGCGCTGTTCGCAATACGCATACAACAGCGGATTGCCGCTGATGCACAGCTGCGCTTTCAAGGAACCGGCCGGATAGTAAAGCCCGGCATGAATCACCTCGCTGTTGCGTGCGCTGCTGCCGGTGCCGATGGCACCTTCGGATTCCAGCACCAGCACCTCGTGCCCTCGCATCGCCAGCTCGCGCGCAATTGCCAGCCCCACCACTCCGGCACCTATCACGATGCACTCGACGTCTTGCATGGCCGCTCTCACACGATGGCCGATCAGTCTATCCGCACACTAGAACGCGCAGGATTGTCGCGACCGTTATCACTGTTTTCTCACTATCCAGCTCTATATTCAGCTGAAGCATGACGTAAATCACGTTATTCAACGCCGACAGACGTTTTCCGAATTTTGCGGTGTGCATTCTTCCCCCACCCGAGCGCCCCGTCGCGTCCGGTTCGAAGCTGCAATCACCGAAGGAGTTTGAATGGACGCAACGCGTTCGGTCCTGCTTGCCTCCAATTACGAGGCATGGCCAGAGGCCTTCAATGGGCAGGCATATGCATTGCTCAACGTGGTCCGCAGTCTGGAACACGCGCAGCTGTTGTGCCCGCCCGCGGCCGATTACACCCGCGGGCGCGGCGTCAATCCCGGCGTGTCGTATCTGCTCAACGAACTCAAATACCGCAGTGTCTCTGCGCTGCAGCGGCTGAGCGGGCAACCTGCGCTCTCCAACGCACAGCCACGGGTGGTCGAACAGGACTATGACCTGTTCTTCTACGTGTGCCAGTTCCCCAGGGAATTGAGCACGCTGGGGCGCATGAAGGGATGGCGCGAGCGCTGCCGTACCCGCGTGGTGTACCTGCTGGAAACCTGGCCGGAATTGCTGGAATCGCAGAAGGCCGAGTTGAAACTGCTGGACCAGTTCGACCATGTGTTCGTACTCAATGCCAGTTGCGTCGATGCGCTGCGGAGCTATACCAGCACGCCGGTCTCGTTTCTGGCCAGCGCCTGCGACACCCTGCTGGCAACGCCATTGCCGCGGCCGCCGCAGCGCTGCATCGACGTGGTCAGCATCGGCCGGCGCATGCCGCAGGTGCACGCGCAGTTGCTTGCGCATGCACAGGCCAACCCGGATTTTTTCTATCTGCACGATGTGCTGCGCGGTGGCGCGGTGCAGGACTGGGCTGCCCATCGGCTGCAGTCGGCAACCATGATCAAGCGCGCCAAGTTCTTCATGGCGCACGACTTCGTGGTCGACACCCAAGGATTTTTCAAGGGTGTGAAAAAACAGGCGCTGGCAACGCGCTATTTCGAAGGCGCCGCCGGAGGTGCGGTGATTCTGGGCTCCGCACAGGCATGCCCGGAGTTTGCCGAGCACTTCGATTGGGAAGATGCAGTGATCGAGCTGCCGGCCGATGGCAAGGAGATTGGCCTGTTCCTGCGCGATCTGGAGCAGCAGACCGACCGATTGGAGTGTGCCCGCCTGCACAACGCCGTGCAGTGCCTGCGACGGCACGACTGGGCACACCGATGGGCGCAGATCCTGCAGACGCTGCAGCTGCCGCGCCCGCCACTGATGGCCGAGCGCTTTGCCATGCTCGACAACTTGGCCACGATGGCCGAACAGACCGCCTGCCCGCCGGCGATTGCGCTGAGCATGACTGCCTAGCGCTCCATCGCACTGCGCCGAGTCACCGGCGCGTCAGTTCAAGGAATCGCAATGAAAGCAGTCATTCTGGCGGGCGGCCTGGGAACGCGCATTTCCGAAGAAACCGCCATCCGCCCCAAGCCCATGGTGGAGATCGGCGGCAACAGGCCGGCCTGGTCGATCAGTTCGTGCAGGTCAACAACTCGTTCAATGCACAGGCCGGCACCTTGCGCGGCATGCATTACCAATTGCCGCCCGCTGCCGAGGTCGAGGTCGTGCGCTGCATCCGCGGTGCGCTGTGGGATGCGATCATGGATCTGCGCCCGGATTCGCCCACCTACCTGCAGTGGTACGGCACCGAATTGACTGCCGACAATCGCCTGGCGCTGTACGTGCCGCGCGGCTTTGCGCATGGCTTCATCACCTTGCAGCCGCAGACCGAGGCGTTCTATTTCGCCAGTGCGATGTACACGCCGCAGGCCGAGCGCGGCTTGCGCTGGAACGATCCGCGCCTGGGCGTGCAGTGGCCGCTCGAACCACAGCTGGTGTCCGACAAGGATGCCGCGTGGCCGGATTTCAACGAACAACAACACGGCATCCCCACCCTTGCCGGACTCACCCCGCGGGAGCGCGCATGAATATCGATCGTCTATTGCAGGCCCGCGCCGCCGAAGGCCGCCCCTTGCGTGTTGGCCTGTACGGCGCCGGCTTCATGGCGCGCGGCATCGTCAACCAGATCGCGCATTCGGTGCCGGGCATGCGGGTGTCGGTGATCTGCAACCGGAGCGTGGACAAGGCGCTGGAAGCCTACCGCCAGGCTGGCCAGCACGCACGCGTAGTGGATGGCGCCAGCGAGTTGAAGCGCCAGATCGCTGCCGGCATTCCCGCCGTGACCGATGACCCTGCACTGCTGTACGAATGCGATGCGCTGGACTGCCTGATCGATGCCACCGGCGCCATCGACTATGGTGCGCGCATCAGTCTGGGCGCCATCGCCCACGGCCGCCACATGGTCACCATGAATGCCGAACTCGACGGCACCGTCGGCCCGCTGCTCAAGCGCAAGGCCGATGCAGCCGGGGTGATCTTCAGCGCCTGCGATGGCGACCAGCCCGGCGTGCAGATGAACCTGTACCGGTTCGTGCGTTCGATCGGCCTGACGCCGCTGCTGTGCGGCAACATCAAGAGCCTGCAGGACCCGTATCGCACACCGGCGACACAGGCCGGTTTCGCAGCGAAGTGGGGCCAGGACCCGCATATGGTCACCAGTTTTGCCGACGGCACCAAGATCAGCTTCGAGCAGGCGATCGTGGCCAATGGCACCGGCATGTCGATCCTGCAGCGCGGCATGACCGGCTATGAGCATCGCGCACATGTCGACGAACTGACCCGGCGCTACGACATCGAGGCCTTGCGTGCGGTGGGCGGCGCGGTGGATTACGTGGTCGGCGCCCTGCCCTCGCCCGGCGTGTTCGTGCTGGCCAGCCACGACGATGCCGGGCAGCAGCACTACCTCAATCTCTACAAGCTCGGCGAAGGCCCGCTGTACAGCTTCTACGCCCCGTACCACCTCTGCCACTTCGAAGTCCCGCTGTCGGTGGCGCGGGTGGTGCTGCTGGGCGATGCGGTGCTGCAACCGCTGGGGGCACCGCTGGTGGAAGTGATTGCCACCGCCAAGCGCGACCTGGCCATCGGCGAAACCATCGACGGACTCGGCGGCTACATGAGCTACGGCCAGTGCGAGCGCGCCGATATCACCGCAAACGCACGGCTGCTGCCGATGGGCGTGGCCGAAGGCTGCGTGCTGCGGCATGCGGTGGCCAAGGATCAGGTGCTGACCTACGACGATGTGCAGTTGCCGGCCAACCGCCTGATCGATCGCCTGCGTGCCGAGCAGGCCAGCGTCTTTGCCGACGCTGCGGAACTGGCCGCCTGAGCGCAGGGACACGGCCGGCGTCCGCGTACCGATGCCGCAGCCGATGGTCGCGCTGCCTGCCTGTCCCACCATCCGCGTCCTGCAGGCCGGGCGTGCGCTGGCCGCCACGATGGTGGTGCTCAGCCACAGCGTGCTGCCCACCACGCATCTGGTGCAGCCGCTACCGGCATGGCTGGCCGCGGCGCTGGCGCACGGCTATCTGGGTGTGGATTTCTTCTTCGTGCTGTCGGGCTTCATCATCTACTACGTCAACCATGCCGGCGCGGACACGCCGGGCTGGAGCTGCGATTACGCCAGCAGCCGCATCAGCCGCATCTATCTGCCGTACTGGCCGGTGGGTGTTGCGTTGGCATTGGCCTATACGCTGCGGCCCAGCCTGGACGATGGGGACATGGGCTGGTCCTGGTTTGCCACGCTGACCCTGCTGCCGGTGGGTGGGCAATCCGCGTTGGGCGTTGCGTGGACGCTGAGTTACGAGCTGATGTTCTATGCACTGGCGTGGCTGTTCTTCCGTAGCGGGCATCCGCTGCGCTGCGCGCTGCTCTGGGCCGGCGTGACGCTGCTGTACGCGGCGCTTGGGGGCGCCGTTCGCGCAACCGGTGGAAGTTTCCTGGCGGGCGTTGTTGTTGCATCCCATCGCGCTGGAATTCGTGTTCGGCATGCTGGCGGCACGCGCGGTACTGAGCGCTGCAGCATGGACGCTATGGGTCAGCGCTGCAGTCGCGGTCGTGGCATCGACGTGTTTCGTGTTCGATGGCATGCAACGCGTGCATTCGCCATTGTTCGGCTTGGCGATCGCTGGCGCAGTGGTCGGCCTGGTGCGCGCGGAATGGCGCGGCTGGCTGCGTATCGGCCCGGCGCTGCTATTGCTCGGCAATACGTCGTATGCGATCTACCTGGTGCATATGCCGTTGATGTCGCTGGTGGCACGCACCACGCGGCGGATGGGGACGACGCTGTCCACCTGGCCGGTGAACCTGCTGCTCAGCGTGAGCGCCGCGCTGCTGCTCGGCGTGAACTATCACCTGTGCTACGAGCGCATCGCATTGCGGCATGCGCGCCGCGTGTTGGCACGCCGCGTGATCCGTTGAAGTTTTACGCCCAAGCCGCGCGTGGATCGGCGCGCACGGCGCTAGGCAAATTGCGTTCAACCGACCGCCTGCTCCAACGCCATGCCGAAGCGCTCGTCGCAATGCGCTGCCGCCTCGGATAAGGCAGCGTCCACCAGGCCTGCCGCTGCAAGTCCAACTTCAGTCCGTAAACCCGATCCAGGTCCAGCCGCTGCGCCGCGACCAGGGGCGCGCAATCGATCAGCGGCATGTAGGCCACGCGCAATACGGGGAGGTCGGCTTGGCTCATGTGTTCATCCCAGCAACTCGGCCATGGCCACGATGCGTCGCGCCACTTCGGCCAGTTTGACGCCCTGCTTCATCGCCTGCTAGCGCAGCGCCGCATAGGCGTCGGCCTCGCTCAGGCCGCGTTTTTCCATCAGCAGGCCCTTGGCGCGATCGCTCAGCTTGCGGTCCTGCAGCGCCTGCTGCACATCGTCCAGGCGCTTGCGCATGTTGCTTTCCTGTGCAAAGCGCGCAAGCGCCACCTGCACGATCGGCGCCAGCCGCGCCAGCGCCAGGCCATCGACCACATAGGCGGCGACGCCGGCGCCGACAGCCGCGTAACCGGCGCACGTCAGTGCCTGACGCAGTTCGCCGATCGGCTTTTCGGTATCGTTGACCAGCAAGACACGCATTGGCGGCAGCGAGGCGTGGACGTGGCCTGATGGTGCCATGCAACATGCCGTCGGTGCGAGCCATCCTTTCGGAGTACGTCTGATGCCGTTGTTCCCGCTGTTCGCAAACCTGCAAGCGCGCGCCGTGCTGGTCATCGGCGGTGGCGAGGTCGCCACGCGCAAGGTGCTGGCGCTGCTCAAGGCGGGCGCGCAGATCCGCCTGTATGCGCATGCGCTCTCGCCCGAACTGGCGGAACTGATGCAGGCCGGCCGTTTCGAACAACTGGACGGCGAGTTCGATCCCGCCTGGATCGACGACGT
Source organism: Xanthomonas arboricola pv. juglandis (assembly GCF_001013475.1). GTDB lineage: Bacteria > Pseudomonadota > Gammaproteobacteria > Xanthomonadales > Xanthomonadaceae > Xanthomonas > Xanthomonas arboricola. The sequence continues at coordinate 22,451 of NZ_JZEF01000005.1, forward strand.
GTGGCTGGTGGTCGCCGCCACCGACGATGGCGAGTTGAATCAACGCGTCGCCGCTGCCGCCGGCGCGCGTCAGCGCCTGGTCAATGTGGTGGACGATGCCGAGTTGTCGACCTATCAGGTGCCGGCCATCGTGGATCGCGACCCGCTGGTCATCGCCATTTCCTCCGCCGGTGCCGCACCGATGCTGGCACGCCGCCTGCGCGAACGGCTGGAACGCGAACTGGATGTCTCGGTCGGCCGCTTCGCCGGCATGTTCGCGCGTCACCGCGAGCGCATCCGCAGCCAGTTCCCCGACATGAACCGGCGCCGGCGCTGGTTCGATCGCGTTATCGACGGTGACGTGCCGCTGCTGCTGCAGGCCGGCAACGACGACGCAGCCGAAGGCGCCTTCATCGCGGCACTGGACGATGCCGGCGCGGTGCCGGCGCGCGGCAGCGTGCAACTGGTCGGCACCGGCCCGGGCGATCCCGGCCTGCTCACCATCAAGGCGCTGCGTGCGATGAATCTGGCCGACGTCCTGCTGATCGGCGACGACATTCCCGACGCGGTGCTGGAACTGGCAAGACGCGATGCCGCACGCCGCGCCTTGCCGCAGCAGGCCGACGCACAACAGCACCTGGTGCTGGAACTGGCCACAGAAGGCCTGCACGTGGTCGCGTTGCGCAGTGGCGCCGGTTACAGCGATGCCGATGTTGCGGCCATTGAAGCGGCGCTGCAGGCGCGCGGCCTGGCCTGCGATCGGGTGCCCGGCATTGCTGCAGGTCTTGAAAAAATCAACGCATGAGCGCTGCGCGTGTGCGCTGATGGAACGTCAGGCCTTCGGAAAGCGCTTGCGCGCACTGTCACGCACATCGATATCGAAGCTCACCTGCAACGCCGTCGGTTCAGCATGACCAGCACCGGCATCGAAGCTGAAGCGCAATCCCTCGCGGCTGGGCAATTGCCGTGCATGCTGTTCCAGCGCATCGCGCGGCACCGACAACTGCCAATGCTCGGCAGTGCAATTGCAGGCCGCGTCACCATCGCTCAGGCTGACGCTGTGGCGCAACAGTCGTGCGCCCTGCCCGCTCGGCAAGCGGCTCAGATTCTCGACCGTGCGTCCGGCAAGCAAGTCGGCCAATTCGGCTTCGTCGATGCGGAAGCGCAGCTGCTGAGCTTCAATCTGGATTTTCATGGATGAGCTGACTCCACTGCTCGGGCGTGTTGCAATTGACGAACGCGGCGCGTTCGCTGGCGGTGACAGCGATGCGATGGCATTGCAGCGCAGCCTGCAGGGCGCGCAGCGAGCGTGACGAACCAGTTCCTGCCATCAGCGCAGTGAGCGCCTCACGCACAACGTCATCTACGTATAGCCGCATCGGCAGCATCTGGTCTTCAAAGGTAACGCAGCGCCGATGCGGTGGCGCCAGCAGCCGATCCAGCAATGACCGGGACAGCAGCGGCATGTCGACCGGCACCACCACCAGCGTCGTTGCATCGGCGAGCTGATCGATCACGCTGGCCAGGCCGCCGAGCGGCCCCAGGTCCGGCTGCGCGTCGGCAATGCCGGCGTAGTCCGGGCGATCGCCGCTGATCACCACCTTGTGCGCGCCGGCATCGCGCAGCAACGCCTGCATCTGCTCCAGCAATGGACGTCCGCGCCACTGCAGCAGCGCCTTGTCCTGCCCCATCCGCGAGGAACGGCCGCCGGCCAGCACCACGCCCGTCCATGCAGGCCTCGCGCTCATGCCGCCTGCTCGCCGGCACGGCATCGCACGACGTGCAAGTGCAGGCTCATGGCGCGATCGCCGGTGCAGCCGGCTGCAGATGGCCCAGCCCGAACACCTGCGCCGTCGTACCGGGCGCGGCACCTTCATCCTGCGGCTCCAGTACGGCCCACGCATTGGCCTGCAACAACGGCGCCACGCGGAACGACTCCTGCTGCGGCAGGATCTGCACGCAGAGCACGCCGGCAGCGCTGCAGGTCAAACGTGCGCGCAGGTGCTGCCGCCACAGCGGTCGTGCCTGCATCGGCGTTTCCAGCACAACCTGCAAGCCGCGCTCGGCCGGCATGCCAAGCAAACCGCGCAGCGCCGGCTCCACGAAAAAGCGCAGCCCGGCAGCGCTGGCCATCGGATTGCCCGGCAAACCGACATACAGCGCACCGTCTGCGAAGCGCGCCAGCAACACCGGTTTGCCCGGCCGCACCGCAACCTTGTGGAATAGCACCGCCGCGCCATGCCGTACCAAGGCATCGGGCACGAAATCGTAGCGACCGCGCGACACCGCACCGGTGCTCAGAATCACCTCGGCGCCCGCATCGCGCGCCTGCGCAAGCGCCAGATCGAAGCCGGCATCGTCATCGCCCACCTGCCCATGCCAGACCAGTTCGGTACCGGCTGCACGCAGCTGGCTGAGCAGATAGCTGCTGGTGCCATCGCGAATCTGGCCAGGCCGCAACGGCTGCGCCGGATCGCCGATCAACTCGCGGCCGGTCGCAATCAAGGCCACACGCGGACGCCGTACCACCTGCACCCGCGCACAGCCCAGCCCGGCCAACAGCATCAGGTGCGCGGCGCGCAGCACGGTGCCGGCCTCGATCACGCGATCGTGCAAGGCCACATCTTCCCCACGTCGACGAATATGCTGACCGGCGCGGATATCGGCGCGCAGCCGGATGCGGCCGGGCCGCGCGCCATCGTGCGCCAGCACGTCCACCTGCTCGATCGGCACCACTGCATCGGCACCGGCAGGCAAGCCGGCACCGGTCATGATTTCCCACGCGCTGCCCGCCGTGATGCCACCTACATCTTCGCCTGCGGCAACGCTGCCACCGATCACATGTTCGCTGCCGACGATCGCGCCACGGCCGGCCGTGACCAACGCAAATCCATCCATCGCGCTGTTGTCGAACGCCGGCAACTCGGCCGGGCTCGACAACGCCTGCGCAAGCACACGCCCCTCGGCATCGGCACTGTCCACCCACTCGCCGGCAAGCATGGCGATCTGCCGATGGACAATCGCAAGTGCGTCGGCGTAGCTGATCATGAGCAAGGCACGGTCGACCGGTGGATGACCTGGCTAGGATACCGGCCCCCGACGCGGCGGGTACAGGCGCAGCGATCGCGGCATCATCGCATCCTGCTGCATGCGCGCCCTCGTCTCGACCAGTGCGCACGTCGCTTGAAGCCGCTAGAACGCAGCGCCTACACGGCAGATCGCACAGTGGCACGTAGTTCCCCCACGGTATCTGTGCCGCATGCAACTCGTCGACCTTGTGGGCCGGCTCGCCAGTGCCGTCCTGATTGCCACCTTGATCCGTCAGATCTACAAGCAATGGCGCTCGGATGCGGCACAGGGCGTGTCGCGCTGGCTGTTCATCGGCCAGATCAGCGCCTCGGTGCTGTTCATCCTCTACAGCTACCTGGTCGGCAATGCCGTGTTTATCGTCAGCAACGTGTTGATCCTGCTGACCGCCCTCACCGGGCATGTGCTGCACCGGATCAAGCAGCGTCGGATGGAGCGTCACGCGGGCAGTATCGGCTAGCGTTGCCGCGTTATTTGGCGCTTTTCTTCGCCAGCTTGCGCGGCTTGGCGGGTGCGATTGACTTGCTGGCGACAGACCGCGTTGCGGCCTTTTTCGCCGCGGTCTTGGGCGTTTTCTTCGTCGTGGACTTGCGTGCCGGGCTTGCCTTTGCCACGGCCCGCTTCCGTGGCCTGGGCACAGCCTTGGCCTGCGCTGCTGGCTCGGCTACCGCTTCGGGCACACGGACGCTGATCCAGGTCGGCGCGTGATCGCTGGCCTTTTCCAGTGCACGTACCCACTTGTCCACGCCGGCGTCCTGCAGCCCGAGCGCCAGGGTGCGATTGAGCAGCAGATGATCGATGCGCAAGCCGCGATCGCGCGCAAAATGCTGGCGAAAATAATCCCAGAAGGTGTAAATCGGCGTTTCGCCATGCACTGCAAGCAGGCTGTCGGTCCAGCCCTGCTCGAGCAGGGTCTGGTACGCCTGGCGACTCTCCGGCTGCAGCAACGCATCCTTGCGCCAGCCCTTGGGGTCGTAGATGTCGGCATCGGTCGGCACCACGTTGAAATCGCCGATCAGTGCTACCGGGTGCGGTAGGTCCACCAGCGTCCTGGCGTGCCGGATCAAGCGTTGAAACCACGCCAGCTTGTAGTCGAACTTCGGCCCGGGCTGCGGATTGCCATTGGGCAGATACAGGCAGGCCACCACTACCCCGTGAATTGCAGCTTCCAGATAACGGCTCTGGGTATCGCCGCGGTCCCACGGCAGCCCGCGACGGATTTCGACCGGATCGGCGCCGCGCGCCAGCAATGCCACACCGTTCCACGACTTCTCGCCTTGCCAGATGACGCCATAGCCGGCATCGCGGATCGCCTGTTGCGGAAAGGCATCCTGCGTGGCTTTCAATTCCTGCAGGCCGACGATATCCGGTTGCTCGCGCTGTAGCCATTCCAGCAGATGCGGCAGCCGGCTAGTGATGCCATTGACGTTGAATGTCGCGATCTTGCGGGTGGTGGCGGACATGGGTGAGCGACCAGGCATGCGTAGCTGCGCAGCATCGTCGCCATGGCATTAAGCAGATGCTCAAGCGAGGTGAAGCTCCGCTGCAGATCGGCACACGCACTCACGCCTCGCAAACCATCAGCCTCCGTAGCCTGACCCCACCACTCATTGTTGGAGATCGCATGCGACAGTCCGCGCTCTGGATTGCCCTGCTGTGCGCCGGCTGCTCGCGCAGCCCGCCTTCGGTTACCCCACCGGGCGCGCCTGAAAGCGCCAAGACCAATGTGCTGGAAGCCGGCGCCAGGGTTCTGCAACCGACCGGGCCGGTCGGCAAGCTCGACATCTACTTGGTGGGCTTCCATCCGATGAAAGACGCACCGGATGTACAGATGGAGGCACATCACTACTGCCATCAGGTCAACGAAGACCTGGCGCAATGTGCGCTCTACGACGGCAATACCGATCAGGCCAACCTGACCGGTATCGAGTACATCATTTCCGAACAACTGTTCGCGCAGTTGCCGGAGCGCGAGCGCAGTTTCTGGCATCCGCACAATGGCGAAATCCTGTCGGGCCAGCTGTCCGCGCCCAATCTGCCGCTGATCGCCGAGAAAGAACTGATGCGCAGCAAGCTCAACAGCTATGGCAAGACCTGGCACACCTGGCACTCGCGCAACGGCACCGTCGCGGGCGATGCATTGCCGTTAGGCGAACCGATGCTGGCCTGGTCATTCAATCGCGATGGCGAGGTCCAGCAACCGCTGATCGATCAGCGCGACAAGCTGGCTACGTTCTCTACTGCGCAACGTCGCGCCAATCGCCAGGACCTGACCCCGCTGGCAAAGCCGCAGCACGGAGTGGATGCCCTGCGGCCGCACTTCGGCAATGCCGAACCGATTTCCGGGGTAGTTGACGCAAGCACCCCATCCGACTGAATCCTCAAAACCTGACCGCCCGTTGCAACTGCAATCGGGCGGCAAGGTATTCGAAGTCCATCGACAAGGTGCAGACAAGCGGACGCGATCTCACACGTCCATACCGTCACGCAGCCGCCGTAACGCCTTGCCCATCCACAGATGCCGGGCACGCTGCATGCGCTCGACCGATGGCTGAGCGCTCTCCCGCCCATCTGCGCCCTGCAGGCTCAACGTGACACAACTGCCCTCGCATGCAGGCGCAGTCTGCACATGCAGCAACACGCCCAGCTGCAGGCCGCGATCGCCATCAACCTGGTAACGCACCGATTCACCCAGGCGCGCCTCACCACGCTGCAACCCGACAACACCGCGCCGACACCAGGTTGCCTGCAGCGCCCAGCGCGATGCATGTCCATCGCCAGCGACCAGCTCCGCCACTCCACGCAGGATGCGTCGCTGCACATTGGCATCGCACCACGCATCCAGGATCTGGTGCGGCTCGGCACGGATGATCAGGCGACGCATCCACAGCATCGGGTCTTCAGCAGCGGCAACCGGTGTTGCCGGCAATCCAGGCACGTCTCAGCGCCCAGCACCCTTGCTGCTGGCCTGCAGCGTCTTGGCAGCCGCCAGATGCTCGGCGACATGGCTGCGCGTAGTCTGCAGATGCGCCAGCACCTGTGGCGTCTTGGCCGCAGGAATCAGTTGTTTGTCCAGCGCCGCCAGCGCATCGGTGTGGTCCTTGACCATTGCCGTGACGTAGGCGGCCTCGAAGGCCTTGGTATCGAGCTTCTGCAACATCGCCAGTTCGGTCTTGCCCTTGCTCATCTGCGCCTTGGCAGCGGCAGCCGACAGGTCCGGCGACCACTTGGCCAGCTTCTGATTGTTGTCGGTATGCTCCTTGACCATCTGCATTGCATAGTCGCGCACGCCACCTTGCACCTGCTTCTGCAGCGCCAGATTGGCCGCACTGATTTCACTGGTATTGATGGCGCTCAAGGTGCCCAGTGCCTCACGCTCCTTCACGCTCGGGGCGCTATTGCCCGCCTGTTGCTGCGTGGTGGCGGGCATGCCGGCCTGCGTTGCATTCTGCGCATGCGCAGCAGTGGCGATACCTAGACACAGGGTCAGCGCCGCAAACATCGGGTGACGTACTTTCATGTGAATCTCCAGCCAGAAGGGGTGCATCCATGCTGGACTTGGTTGCGTGACCCGATCGTCGTACCGATGTCGAAAGACGGAGAGGAAACGGTGCTGCACCGCAGTGCGCTTCACATGGAGTGAAGGTGGTATGGCGTTCCTGTTCGGCGCGCCGCTACGTATAGTGCAGGTAAGTTGCGCAACAGGCTCCTGCGCCGACGGAACATGGCTCGGACGTCAGACTGCTTTGGAACACCCAGCACTCAGCACCGCCGATGCTGCGATCAAGCGCTGTACGCATATGCTTCAGAGCTCAATCTGCCTAGGGCAGCGCGCACCGCGGGCGTAATGGTGTCTCAGTAGGTCGAGCGTTATCACTCCGACCGATCCGCATAGCTGCGGAGATGGCCGACCCCATGCGCTAATCGATTGCATGCAGCGACTGCGTGCCAGGCAGGATCCCTGTATGCACCGCTATGCGATGCCAAGGGCAAGCCGGCGCTACCGTAATGCTGCGCCAGCTTGCTGCCGGTCGATGCTATGGATACGCGGAGTGGGCGCAGGCCACCCACTTGCGGCAAAGCCCGCGCATTGAAGACTGCTGGGTCAGGCGCCGGGATCCGCAGGGCCCAGCTGATGCGCCGACAGGATTTCGTCGATGCGTTTGACGATTTGCGCCGCCTGCTCCTGCGACTCTGCGGCAGCAGTGATCTTCTCTGCACGTGCGTGGAATACATCCCAGAAATCGTCCGGATGCTGGCGACGAATATCTGGCAATGCATCGGCAAGTTGTTTCAATTGCGCGTCGATATCGGGGGTCATTGGGGGTCTCCTTGTGTGCCCACGCTACCGCCGTGCTGGTGAGCCTGATGCCAACATGGCAGTCCTGTGCATCGCATCGCCTGTGTTTGCGCGACAATGGCGCCATGAGCAGCCACTACATCTCCCCTGCAAATGCCCGCCTGCGCGCTCTGCAAGGCGCCTTGCTGATCGATATCCGGCAGTTGCACGAACGTGCCGGCGGCCAGGCCGAAGGCGCATTGGCGATTGCGCAACACGATCTGGAAACCGCACCCGCACAGCATCTGTCGGAGCAGGCGCGCGAGATCGTGCTGATCTGCCAGAGCGGCAAGCGCTCGGCACACACGGCGGAGATCTTGCGCGCGCAAGGCTATACGCAGGTGTCTTCGGTACTCGGTGGCACCGCCGCATGGACCGGCGCCGGCCTTCCCTTGGTGCGCCCTACCCTGCCGCCCGACGAACAGGATTTTCTCGAGCGCTATTCGCGCCATCTGCGCCTGCCGCAGGTCGGGCTCGAAGGCCAGCAGCGCCTGGCGCGTTCGCGCGTGTTGCTGGTCGGTGCAGGCGGACTTGGCTCGCCGGCGGCGTTCTATCTCGCTGCCGCCGGGGTCGGCCACCTGCGGATCGCCGATGACGATGTGGTGGACCGCAGCAATCTGCAGCGCCAGATCCTGCATGTGGAAGACAGCGTCGGCGTCGCCAAGGTCAGCTCGGCCGCGCAGCGCATTGCCGCGCTCAATCCACGCGTGCAGGTCGAAGCGCTGCAGGCACGCGTGACTGCCGGCAATGTCGAAGCCCTGCTGAAGGACGTGGATGTCGTGGTCGACGGCGCCGACAATTTTCCTGCGCGCTATCTGCTCAACGATGCCTGCGTCAAACTCGGCAAACCGCTGGTCTACGGCGCGGTACAGCAGTTCGAAGGGCAATTGAGCGTGTTCGATGCCGGCCGCAAGCGCGGCCATGCACCGTGCTATCGCTGCCTGTTTCCGGAGCCGCCGCCGCCCGAATTCGCCCCCAGCTGCGCCGAGGCCGGCGTGCTGGGCGTGCTGCCCGGGGTGATCGGATTGCTGCAGGCCACCGAGGCGATCAAGTTGCTGCTGGGCATCGGCGAGACCCTCACCGGGCGCCTGCTCAGCTTCGATGCGCTGGCAATGCGCTTTCGCGAAATCCGGCTGCCGCCCGACCCGCATTGCCCGGTGTGTGCTCCCGGTGTCGCATTGACTGAGTATGCCGATTACGCCGCGTTCTGCGGCAGCACAGTCGGCTGAGAACGGCCTGATCGATGCTGGTTGCAGCCTCGCGTCCGGACGCCGTGTTCCCGCGTACGACGTGGACGGGGCGGTCTGCCACACCGGTCTGCGCCCTCCATGTGGTTGCCATCAGCTCGCGCAGCGTCGGCGTTTAGTGCCGAAGGCGCGAAAGAACCGGCGTGCATCCGATAGCGCCGCCTGGCGGCGAGCGCGGCCCGCTGTTTGTCGCGCGTGCTGCACCAAACGCTCAAAGCGCGTAAGGAATCACCCGCACGCTCTCGCCTGCCTCGAAGCGCCGTGCCTGCTCGGGCAACACGATCAAGGCATTGCTGTCGGCCGCGCCGCGCAGCAGATGCGATGCATCGCCCCGATGCGGCAACGCCGTCAGACGCCCGTCTTCGCCGCACTCCAGCCGCCCGCGCAGGAACTCCAGGCGCTCGTGGCGTTTTTCCCAAGGACTGGCCAAGGCCGCATGCCACAGCGGGCGCGGCTCGCTACGTCCCTGCAGGCCATCCAGCAGCGGCACGCCGTAGGCGATCAGCGTCGCCAGCACCGAGACCGGATTGCCCGGCAGGCCCAGCACCAGGCAGCGGCCGATCTGGCCCAGCACCGCCGGCATGCCCGGGCGCATGCGCACGCGCCAGAAGTGGATGCGGCCCAGTTCGCCGATCAGTTGCGGCAGGTAGTCTTTCTCCCCCGCCGAGACGCCGCCGCAGGTGATCACCACGTCGAAGGCCGCAGCCGCGTCTTCCAGCATGGTACGGATGCGTTGCGGATCGTCCGGCAGGGTCGGCCATGCGGTCGGCGCGTAGCCCAGTGCCCGCAGCTGCGCCATCAGCATGTCGCGATTGCTGTTGTAGATCTGTCCCGGCCCCAGCGGCATGCCCGGCTCCACCAGTTCATCGCCGGTGGCCAGCACCGCAATGGTCGGCCGCGGCGCGACCGCAAGCCGCGACAGACCGAGCGCAGCCGCCAGTCCGATCCGCGCAGGCGTCAACACCTGGCCGCTCTGTACCACCAGATCGCCCGCGCGCACGTCACTGCCGGCCTGTCGCACCGCCGCACCCGGCGCACCCGGCGCACCCGGCGCAGGCATGCTATGGAAACGCACCACGCCATCGCGTTCCTGCGCATCCTCTTTCGGGATTACCGTATCGGCGCCATCAGGCAGCGGCGCACCAGTGGTGATGCGCAGGCACTGCCCGGCGCTCAGCGTGCCGGTCCAACGCTCGCCAGCGAACTGTTCGCCGACCAGTTGCAACGCCGCATCGCCGCCAGCGACATCGGCATGCCGCAACGCGAAGCCGTCCATCGCGCTGTTGGCAAAGGGCGGCAACGCAATCGGTGCGATCAGATCGGCAGCGCTGATCCGCCCGTCGGCACGCGAAGTGGCGATGTTCTCGTCGGGCGGACGGCTGTTGGCGGCGACGGCCTGCAGGATCTGCAGCGCCTGTGCATAGGGAATGCGGGATGGATAGTCGGTCATGGCACGCAGGATACCAGTGCACCACGACGACTCAGAACGCCAGGCACTGCCGGTGCAGATGCCAGAAGGAGTCACTGCACTTTCCCGGCGTAGCTCGCGGCACTGGACCACGGCAGTTGCAGGCGCTGCGGCCACTCCACCTGACGATCATTCGCCAGGCACGCACCGTTTCCTGCTTACTTGCCCTTGACGTGCTTCATCAACCGCCTTTTGCGCGCCACCTGCCGTTCGGTGAGCGTGTTCTTCTTGCCCTCGTACGGATTGGCACCTTCGCGGAAGATGAAACGCACCGGCGTGCCGACCAGCTTGAAGCGCTTGCGGAAGAAGTTTTCCAGATAGCGCTTGTACGATTCCGGCAGCACCTTCAGGCGCGTGCCGTGCACGATGAAGGTGGGCGGATTTGCGCCACCCGGATGCACGTAACGCAGCTTGGAGACGTGGCCACGGATGCTCGGCGGCGGATTGGTCTCGTAGGCGATTTCCAGCGCCTGGTTGACTTCGCTGGTGCTGAACTCGTGCGTGGCCGACGCGTGTGCACGGTGGATCGCCTGGAACAGCTCGCGCATGCCCGAGCCGTGCAGCGCGGAAATCCGCACCGCCTCGGCCCAGCTGACAAAGCCCAGCTTGCGCGACAGCAGGTCTTCGGCCTGCGCACGCTGGTAGTCGCTCTGCCCGTCCCACTTGTTGATCGCCACCACCAGGGCGCGGCCAGCGTCCAGGATGGCGCCCAGAATGGTCGCGTCCTGGTCGGTGACGCCTTCACCGGCATCCAGCATCAGCACCGCGACCTGGCATTGCTCGATCGCCTGCAGCGTCTTGAACGCGCTGAACTTCTCGACCGCCTCCTCGACCTTGCCGCGGCGACGTAGGCCGGCCGTATCGATCAAGCGGTACTGACGCCCGTCACGGTCCATGTCCACGGCGATCGAATCGCGCGTGGTGCCCGGCACTTCCGAGGCAATCATGCGTTCTTCGCCGAGCAGGCGATTGACCAGCGTCGACTTGCCCACGTTCGGACGACCGACGAAGGCGATGCGCACACGCGCCGGGTCGGTATCCAGCAGCTCGCCGGCACCTTCCTCGGGCAGACGTGCGCCGACTTCCTCGAGCAGTTCGTCGATGCCTTGCCGATGCGCGGCAGACAACGCCACCACATCGGAGAAACCGTAGCGCGCGAATTCCGAGCGCACGGTTTCCTCGTCGGTGCCGTCGATCTTGTTGATGACCAGCACGGTCGGCCGCGCCAGCTTGCGCAGCCAGGCCAGGATCTCGTCGTCCAGCGAGGAAGCGCCTTCGCGGCCATCGACCACGAACAGCACCAGATCGGCTTCGCCGGCAGCGGCGCGGGCCTGCCGCGCGGTAGCGCCGGCCAGGCCCTCCTCGTCGCCGGCGATACCGCCGGTATCGACGACGATGAACGGGCGTTCCTCGTCGAGACGACAGACCCCGTAGTTACGGTCGCGGGTGACGCCGGGCTGGTCGTGGACCAGCGCGTCACGGGTGCGCGTCAGCGCATTGAAGATGGTGGACTTGCCGACATTGGGCCGTCCGACCAGGGCGACCAGGGGCAGCATCGCGAAGTCCTTATTGTGCCAACCGGAAGGCGGTGATATCGCCATCGGTGTTTTGTACCAACAGAATGCCGTCCACGACGATCGGCTGCGCCAGCAGCGTGTCGCGTCCAGCGCGAGCGCGCGCGGCCAGTGCACCGTCGCTGAGTTTCAGCCAGTGCAGATAGCCCTTGTAATCGCCGACCACAGCGTAATCGCCCTGGATAGCGACGCCGGTCAGGGAGCGACGCGCCAGCGCGGCCTGCGACCACATCGCCGCACCGCTGCTCTTGTCCAGGCCCCAGACCGAGCCGGCGTTGTCGGACACCACCACCACCGCCGACGACACGCCAACGCCACCGGCGCCGCCGTGATCGCGCGTCCACAGCGGACGGCCGCTCGGGCCTTCCAGTGCGAGGGTTTCGTTCTTGAAGCTGGTCGCATACAGCGTGGTGCCGTCGAGCACCGGGGCACCGTCCACATCGGACATGCGCTCCAGCTCGGTGCGGCCTTCCGGCACACCGATCGCCTGCTCCCACAACGGGCGGCCGTCCTGCAGCGCCAGGGCGCTCAAGGTGCCGCTGTCGTTGCCGACGAACAGCACGCCCGGGCCGGTCACGATCGGCGCGTTGCCGCGCACCGACAGGGCCGGCCCTTCTTCGGCATGGAACCAGCGGCGCTCACCGGTAGTAGCGTCGAAGGCACTGACGCGACCATCGTTGCTGCGCACCAACACCAGGTTCTGTGCAATCGCCGGTGCGGCGATGACTTCGTTCGGCACCTTGGCACGCCATTTTTCGGTGCCATCGGCCTGGTTCAGCGCAATCACGTCGCCAGACAGCGTGCCGATCACCACCAGGCCTTCGCCGACGCCGGGGCCGCCGGACAGGCGCTGCTTGAACTTGCGATCGTTACGCTCTTCCTTCTTGGGCTTGTATTCCCACACGCGCTTGCCGGTCTGCAGGTCCAGCGCCTGCACGCCGCCGGTAATCGCCGCAGCGTACACCTTGCCATCGGCCACCGCCGGACGCTGGCGCACGCCGATATGGCCTTCGCCCTTGCCCACGCCGGTGGACCAGATCTTGTCGACCTTGACCGACGGCTCGAACTTGACCAGCTCGGCAGGTTCCTGCGCCTTCTTGGCAGCGGCGTCCTTCCCGGCAAACCAGCCCTTGACGGTGCTGCAACCGGCCAGCGACACGCCCATCAGGGCGATCAATGCAATGCGCTTGTACATATCAACCTGCTTCATCAAATCTGCTCCGCCGGATCGGGCACCTTGCCGCCCACATCCATCAGCTTGGTTTCCAGCAAACGGCGCTGCGGCGAGGCCACGTCCACCGTGGTCAGGGCCTTGGCGTAGAGCGCACGCGCCTCATCCGGCTTGCCCTGCACGACCAGCGCATCGGCGCGGATCTCCAGGCTGGTGTGGTCCTGCGCATCGGCCAGCAGCTTGATCGCTTCGTCCGGCTTGCCGCTTTCGGTCAACACACGCGCCAGGCGCTGCTGCACGATCTGCTTGAGCTCGCCTTCGGCCGGCACGTCGCGCAGGGTCTTGATCGCTTCGGCATGCTTGCCGGCATCCACCTGGGCCTTGGCCAGACGCAACGCAGCCAGTTCGGCGTAGACACCGCCCTTGCCGTCATCGAGCGCCACGATGTCCTTGGCCGCCTTGTCCAGGTCCTTGCCCTGGATGGACTTGACCACCGCCTCGTAACGGGTGTTGGCTTCCACCGATTGAGTGGCGGTGTGCTTCTGCCACCACTGCCAGCCTAGGATCAGGGCCAGGCCCACCACGACGCCGCCCACCAGCCCTGCGCCATTCTTTCTCAACCAGGAACGAACGCGTTCGCCTTGTTCGTGTTCGTCCAGCAGATCGTCGATCGCCATGCGTACTCTCGCTCCGTCATCCCGGAGGCGCGGAACATCAATAGGGAAAAATGAAAAACCGCAGTCCGCTTCACTCGGAAGCAGGTACCACGGAGCCGTCGGAGGATACCGCAAAACGGGCCACGTTAGCGCGCTGGAACGGTTTCACGTCGACGATACTGCCGCCTTGCTGAACCTCTACCGCCGACGCATTGCCCAGCACGATGCGGCCCACCTGCCCTGGCGAATAACTGCGACGCTCGCCGGCACGCACCAGCGCCTTTTCGACCGCGCTGCCATCCGGTGCCAGAATCTGCACCCAGCTGTCGCCGCTGAAACTCAACGACAAACTGCCGCCACCGGCGGCAGACGCTGCAGGCGTCTCGAGCTCGGGCGTGGCCCGCGGCACCGGCGTCATCGACGCGATGTACGGCGCCGGCTGCTCGCGCGGCGCACTGGCCGGCTGCGTTGCAGCGTTGACCGGGGAGCCGGTCCTGGGCGCTTCCGGCATGCTGTCCAGCGATACCGTGCTGGGCGCCTTGCCATCCAGATGCGAACGGGTCGCGTACCACACCGGCACCGCGAACACGCCGGTGATCACTACATACATCGCCTTGCGCGCCGTGCTTTCCAGGATGCGCCGCGCCCGCGGCGTATGCGTGTGGCTGACCAGCTTGACCGGCTCGACCGGCGCAATCGCCGCCTGCTGCAGCAGCGGCTCCAGGTCCACGTGCAGCAAGCGCGCATAGCTGCGCAACTGACCGCGCACGAAGACCGGCGCACCCAAGCGTTGCCACTGCTCCTGTTCCAGCGAGCGCACCACATGCGCCGGCATACGCAGCTTGCCGGCGACCTCGTCCACGCTCAGACCTGCTGCTTCGCGCGCGTCGCGCAAATGCTGTCCGCAGCCCTTTTCCTGCTCGAAAGGGTTCGGATTGGAATCACTGATCACAATGCATTGGCCCCGGGGTTAGCGGTCGCTGCGTCAGGGAATTCCTTGACCAACCGCTGTTGATAACGGCTGGCAGCTACCTTGTCGCCTAGCCCTTGCTCAATCTGAATGGCGAGTTGTAACACGGAAGCGGTTGCAGGTGCAGCCGCAAGCCGCCGTTCGATAAACGCGCGCGCTTCGAAATAATTGCGATGCGTCGCTTCGGAGCGCGCCATCGATTCAAGTGCGTATGGATTCTGCGGATCCAGTTCCAGCGCCTTGCGCAAGTCACCGGCAGCCCGCTGCGGCTGCCCCGCCTTGAGTGCGCAGCCACCTGCATTGCCCAGCGCGGAGGCTGGCGATGCGTAGGTTCTGTCGGTCAGGGCGCGATCGAACAAGGTCAGCGATTCGGCCGGCGAGCCGTTCGCGCACAACCATGCGCCGTAATTGTTCAAGACATCACCGCGCTGCGGTGCAAGTTCTGCAGCCCGGCGGTATGACGCGCCGGAACCGGCAATATCGCCCTTGGCGCCTTGAATCAGCGCCAGCAGACCAATGGCATCCACCGACTGGGGGTCTTTCTTCAAGGCTGCACGGACCTGCTCTTCGGCAGCGGCGTAGTCGCCTGTTTGCAGCCGGTTATTGGCCAGGCCGAGCTTCTCCTGCACCGCCAGACGATTCTTTGTCGCAGTGCTGTCGCGGAACGCATGCACCTGCGCCACCTCCTCGACCGTCTGGACCGAGCCCGCCTTGGCATTGCGGCCACCGCAGCCGACCGCGCCCAGCGCGATCGCCACGGCCGCCATGACTAGAAGATCACGCTGCCGCATCTCGACCGGCCTGCCCTTCCAGGGTGCGCAGGAAATCCGCCTGACGACGGGTGCGGTCCATGACCTGTCCCTTGAGCTGTCCGCAGGCGGCGTCGATGTCGTCGCCGCGGGTACGGCGGACCATCGTCAGCACTTGCGCGTCGAGCAGGATTTTCTGGAAGGCACGGATCTCGGTCTCTCCGGAGCGCTCGTAACGCGTGCCCGGGAACGGATTGAACGGGATCAGGTTGACCTTGCCGGCGTCCTTGGACTGCACTGCGTTATCGAACTGACGCATCAACCTGGCCAGTTGACGCGCATGCTCGGGCTGGTCGTTGATGCCCTTCATCAAGGTGTATTCGAAGGTGACCGAATCGCGCTTCTTGCTGCCGCGCAGATAGCGCGCGCAGGACTCCATCAGCTCGGCGATCGGGTACTTCTTGTTCAACGGCACCAGGCTTTCGCGCAGCGCGTCGTTGGCGGCATGCAGCGAGACCGCCAGCGAGACATCGCTTTCGGTCGAAAGCCGGTCGATCATCGGCACCAGGCCCGAGGTCGACAGCGTCACCCGCTTGCTGGCCAGGCCGTAGCCAAGGTCGTCGCGCATCACGCTCATCGCGCGCACGACGTTGTCGAAATTCATCAGCGGCTCGCCCATGCCCATCATCACCACATTGGTGAGGCGGCGCTGCTGGTGCGGCACGTTGCCCAGATGGCGCGCCGCCACCCATACCTGCCCGACGATCTCGGCAGTGGTGAGGTTGCGGTTGAAGCCCTGGGTGGCAGTCGAACAGAACGTGCAGTTCAGGCCGCAGCCGACCTGGGACGACACGCACAGCGTGCCGCGGCCCTTGTCGGGGATATAGACGGTTTCGATCGCGTTCTTGCCGTCGGTACCCATGGCCAGCAGCCATTTATGGGTCCCGTCGGTGGACGGCTTGTCGAACACGACATTGGGGACGAGGACCTCGGCGTGCTGGTACAATTTCGCACGCAGCGCCTTGCCGAGGTCCGTCATCTGGTCGAAATCGGTGACGTAGCGATGGTGGATCCACTTCATCACCTGATGGGCACGGTAGCGTGCCTCGCCGAGCGTGTCGGCGAAGAAACGCTCCAGTCCCTCGCGGTCGAGGTCGAGCAGGTTCTGCTTGCGCAGTTCCGGGGCGCGGACAGGGACGTCCTGCAGCACGGAGGGGATCACGACCTCATTCACGATTCGACTCTCTCGGCCTCAGCGCGAGACCACTTCGGTGGCGGCAAAGAAATACGCGACTTCGTTGGCGGCGTTCTCGACCGAGTCCGAACCGTGGGCGGCGTTGGCATCGATCGAGTCGGCGAAGTCGGCGCGGATGGTGCCCGGCGCAGCGTCCTTGGGATTGGTCGCGCCCAGCAGGTCACGGTGTGCGGCAACGGCGTTCTCGCCTTCCAGCGCCTGGATCACCACCGGGCCGGAGATCATGAACTCGACCAGCGCGTTGAAGAACGGACGCTCGCGGTGCACGGCATAGAAGCCTTCGGCTTCGCGACGCGACAGCTGCTTGTACTTGGATGCCACGATCTTCAGGCCGGCCTTTTCGAAGCGGCTGTAGATTTCGCCGATGACGTTCTTGGCAACGGCGTCGGGCTTGATGATGGACAGGGTGCGCTCCAGCGCCATGGGAAGATCTCCGTTGGGCGGGCCACTGAAGGCCCGAGATTATCATGAAAAAAACCCGCGTCAAAACGCGGGCTTAGGCTTCTTTGCGATGGTCAATTCTATCTCTTCGTCGTTGCAATTGCACACCGCCTCCTGAATCGTGCTGCATTGCCGCATGACCGGTGCGCCGTCCAGCCCGTAGACTCAAACAATCGTTTGATTGAGTTCCACCCCGCGCATGCCCAAGCCTGCCCACTTCTCCACCAAAGACCGCATCCTCGGCGCGGCCGAGGAGCTGTTCGCCCAGCATGGCTTCGCCGGGACCTCGCTGCGCCAGCTGACCACCCAGGCCGACGTCAATATCGCGGCCGTCAACTACCACTTCGGCTCCAAGGAAAACCTGGTCAACGAGGTATTCCGTCGCCGCATGGACGAGATGACCGCCGCGCGCCTGCAGCAACTGGAAGCCGCCAGGCGGTCGCAGCCCGGCGAACTCACCGCGGTGCTGGCGGCCTTCGTCGAGCCGGCGCTGGCAATGGCGCAGGACCGCCAGAGCGGCGGCGCGTTCGTGCGGGTGATTGCACGCGCCTACGCCGAAAAGAACGACAACCTGCGCAAGTTCCTGTCCGACCACTACGGGCATGTGCTGCGCGAGTTCGGCAAGGCCATCGCCGCCTGCGTGCCGGGCCTGAGCAAGGAGGAGCTGTACTGGCGCCTGGATTTCCTCGCCGGCGCGCTCACCTATGCGATGGCCGATTTCGGATTGATCAAGCGCCCGGCCGGGGTCAGCGAGGCCGACCACCGCGCGCGCGCCGCGCGCGAACTGATTCGTTTTGCGGAACCCGGTTTCCGTACCCATCCCACACCGTAGTCGCTCACACCAAAGGCTCATCGCTATGTCCAATCCGTTGCTAGTCCGTCGTGCTGCCGTGCTCGGTGCCGGCGTCATGGGCGCGCAGATCGCCGCGCACCTCACCAACGCCGGTGTCGACACCGTGCTGTTCGACCTGCCTGCCAAGGAAGGTCCTGCCGACGGCATCGTGCTCAAGGCCATCGCAAACCTCGGCAAGCTCAGCCCTGCCCCGCTCGCCAGCAAGGCCCTGGCCGAGGCGATCACGCCGGCCAACTATGAAAGCGGTCTGGAGCAGCTGCGCGATTGCGACCTGATCATCGAAGCGATCGCCGAGCGCATGGACTGGAAGCAGGACCTGTACAAGAAGATCGCCCCGTTCGTGGCCGATCACGCCGTGCTGGCCTCTAATACCTCGGGCCTGGGCATCAACAAGCTCTCCGACGTACTGCCCGAGCAGTTGCGTCACCGCTTCTGCGGCGTGCATTTCTTCAATCCGCCGCGCTACATGCACCTGGCCGAACTGATTCCCGCCAAGGGCACCGACAAGGCCGTGCTGGAAGGACTGGAAAGTTTCCTGGTCACCACGCTGGGCAAGGGCGTGGTGTATGCGAAGGACACCCCGAACTTCATCGGCAACCGCATCGGCGTGTTCTCGATCCTGTCCACCATCCACCACACCGCCGAGTTCGGGCTGGGCTTCGACGAAGTCGATGCGCTGACCGGCCCGCTGGTCGGGCGCCCGAAGTCGGCGACCTACCGCACCTCGGACGTGGTCGGCCTGGACACCATGGCGCACGTGATCAAGACCATGGGCGACACCCTGCCTGACGATCCGTGGCACCAGTACTTCAAGTCGCCCAAGTGGCTGGATGCGCTGATCGGCAAGGGCGCGCTCGGCCAGAAGGTGGGTGCCGGCATCTTCCGCAAGGTCGGCAAGGACATCGTGGTGCTGGACCTGGAGAAACAGGATTACCGTCAGGCCGATCGCAGCGCTGCGCCAGAGGTGGTCGAGATCCTCAAGATCAAGAATCCGGCCGAAAAGTTCGCCCGGCTGCGCGAAAGCCAGCATCCGCAGGCGCAGTTCCTGTGGGCCACGTTCCGCGACCTGTTCCACTACAGCGCCTACCACCTGGCCGATATCGCCGAGACCGCGCGCGACGTGGATCTGGCGATCCGCTGGGGCTACGGCTGGTCGCTGGGCCCGTTCGAGACCTGGCAGGCCGCCGGCTGGAAGCAGGTGGCGCAGTGGATTGCCGAAGATATCTCCAACGGCAAGAGCATGAGCAGCGCGCCGTTGCCGAACTGGGTGTTCGACGGCCGCGATGGCGTACATGCGGCCGAGGGCTCGTACAGCCCGGCGCGCGATGCCAAGCTGCCGCGCTCGGCATTGCCGGTGTACAAGCGCCAGCGCTTCCCCGATCCGCTGCTGGGCGAGCAGTTCTCGCCGGGCGAGACAGTGTTCGAAAACGACGGCGTGCGCATGTGGCACGACGGCGACGACATCGCGGTGGTCAGTTTCAAGACCAAGATGAACACCGTCTCCGATCACGTGCTCAACGGTCTGCAGGAAGTCGTCGGTCGCGCCGAGAAGGACTTCGCCGGGCTGGTGATCTGGCAGCAGAAGGAGCCCTTCTCCGCTGGTGCGGATCTGGCCGGCGCGTTGGGTCTGCTGCAGGCCGGCAAGGTCGATGCGTTCGAAGCGCTGGTCGCCAACTTCCAGGCCACCAGCCAGCGCATCAAGTACGCGCAGGTGCCAGTGATTTCGGCCGTGCGCGGGCTCGCGCTGGGCGGCGGTTGCGAGTTCCAGATGCACAGCGCCAAGACCGTGGCCTCGCTGGAAAGCTACATCGGCCTGGTCGAAGCCGGCGTCGGCCTGCTGCCGGCCGGTGGCGGTCTGAAGGAAATCGCCGTGCGCGCTTCGCAGGCCGCGGGTCCGGGCGGCGATGTGTTCGCCGAGCTGAAGAAGACCTTCGAAACCATCGCGATGGCCAAGGTCTCCAACTCTGCGGTCAATGCCCAGGAGCTGGGCCTGCTGCGTGCCACCGACAAGGTCGTGTTCAACAGCTTCGAGGCGCTGCACATCGCCAAGGCCGAAGCGCGCGCACTGGCCGAAGGCGGCTACCGCGCCCCGCTGCCGGCACGCCGCATCCAGGTCGCCGGCGACGTCGGCATCGCCACCTTCAAGATGCTGCTGGTCAACATGCTGGAAGGCCGCTTCGTCAGCGAATACGACTATGAGATCGCCACCCGCATCGCCACGGTCATGTGCGGCGGCGAAGTCGATCGCGGCGCGCTGGTCGACGAAGAATGGCTGCTCAAGCTGGAGCGCAAGCACTTCGTCGAACTGGCCCAGCAAGAAAAGACCCAGGCGCGGATTGGGCACATGCTCAAGACGGGTAAGCCGTTGAGGAACTGAGAATCGGGAGTGGGGAATCGGGAATGGGTAAAAGCCCAACCGACTCCCCGCTTCTCCCCATTATTTTGCCGGGTGATGAAGATGGTGGACTCAGGCGAATCCGCACTTGCGATTCCCGATTCCCCATTCTCGATCCCCGGCCATCGGAGATAGCCAAATGAGCAAGCAGATTCAAGAAGCCTACATCGTCGCCGCCACCCGTACGCCGGTCGGCAAGGCGCCCAAGGGCGTGTTCCGCAATACCCGTCCCGACGACATGCTGGCGCACGTGCTGCGTGCGGTGGTGGCGCAGGCGCCGGGCATCGATCTGTCGCGGATCGACGATGCCATCATCGGCTGCGCGATGCCCGAGGGCGAGCAAGGCATGAACGTGGCGCGCATCGGCGTGCTGCTCGCCGGCCTGCCCAACACCGTGGCCGGCCAGACCATCAATCGTTTCTGTTCGTCCGGCATCCAGGCCGTGGCGATGGCCGCCGACCAGATCCGCCTGGGCAATGCCGACCTGATGCTTGCCGGCGGTACCGAGTCGATGTCGATGGTGCCGATGATGGGCAACAAGGTCGCCATGTCGCCGAATGTCTTTGCCGACGACCATGTGGCGATCGCCTACGGCATGGGCATCACCGCCGAGAAAGTGGCCGAGGAATGGAAGGTCTCGCGCGAGGATCAGGATGCGTTCGCGCTGGCCTCGCATCAGAAGGCGATTGCCGCCATTGCCGCCGGCGAGTTCCGCGACGAGATCACGCCGTACGAGATCCTGTCGCACCAGCCCGACCTGGCCGGCAATGTCATCGCGCTGCGCAAGCGGCTGGTCGACACCGACGAAGGCCCGCGTCCGGACAGCTCGCTCGAGGGTCTTGCCAAACTGCGCCCGGTGTTCCGTAACGGCCAGTTCGGCGGCAGCGTCACCGCCGGCAACTCCTCGCAGATGAGCGACGGCGCCGGTGCGGTGCTGCTGGCCTCCGAGCAGGCGATCAAGGATTACGGCCTCACCCCGCTCGCGCGCTTTGTCAGCTTCTCGGTGGCCGGCGTGCGCCCGGAAGTGATGGGTATCGGCCCGATCGCGGCGATTCCCAAGGCGCTCAAGCAGGCTGGTCTGACCAAGGACCAGCTCGACTGGATCGAGCTCAACGAAGCCTTCGCCGCGCAGGCATTGGCGGTGATCCGCGACAGCGAACTGGATCCGTCCAAGGTCAACCCGCTTGGCGGCGCCATCGCCCTGGGCCACCCGCTGGGCGCCACCGGTGCGATCCGTGCCGCCACCCTGGTGCACGGCCTGCGCCGCCGTCAGCAGAAGTACGGCATGGTCACCATGTGCATCGGCACCGGCATGGGCGCGGCAGGCATCATCGAAGCGTTGTAAGTCACCGATTGCGAGATCGGCCGCCAGGCCGATCTCGCAACGCTGATCAGGCTGCCAGTCAACGACGGCGTGCGCGGGCACGCCTTCTTCGTTATCCGCCAGTGTCGGCGGTCAGCGACTGCGAGCGATGCCGTGTCTCCATCTACGCGCCCGGTAGGCGCGCCGGCCCAACGTCGCGTTTGAGCATGACTCCTGACGTGCAGATTGACCGCCGCATGGCGGTGCCCCCGGCAATCACACCCCGAACATGCCAGCATGTCGAGAGCTGATATGGCGCTACGCACGCTACGCCGCCGCATCCCGGCCTTGGCTTCACTCCCGCGGTTACACGGCAGAGCTGCGCCTAACGCGTCACCAGCCACTGACCGGTACGCGCACCGGCGAACACCAGCGCCAGCCCGGCTACCAGCGTGATGGCCAGATACACGCCGATCATCGCTGAGCGCTCGCTGCGCGCGAACACCAGGCATTCCATCATCAGCGACGAGAACGTGGTCAGCCCGCCGATCACGCCGATGATCAGCAAGGCCCGCAGCGCCCAGCTCGCCGGCCCGCGCGCATCCAGCCAGACCAGCAGCACGCCGGCGACGAACGAGCCGAGCAGATTCACCGTCAGCGTGCCCCACGGAAAGCCGTTACCGAAGCGCTGCAGCAACGAGGCACCGATGGCAAAGCGCAGGCCGGAACCCAGCGCACCGCCGGTCATCGCCAGCAGCAACTGCTGCCACCACACCGGCGCGCTCATGCGCGCACTCGGCAGGCGGCCGAAGGGGTTTTCAACGAAGTGTCGTGCATGGTCGGCATCATCGGGTTCCTGAGCGAGAATAGATGCCGGGGCACAGGCCTGCCGCCCCGGCGGGGGTGGGCAGGCATCATCAGCGCGCAGAGTGCGTGCGGTTCAAGGAGCAATGCCATCTCCTGTGCGGCCGATCATGCCGTGGGCTTGCCGCCCTTGTCAGCCCGCGCCTGTTCGCGCGCGGCGCGCAGGCGGTCGAGCTTTTCCTTGAGCTTGATCTCCAGCCCGCGCGGCACCGGGTTGTAGTAGACCCGCTCGCCCATCGCATCCGGAAAGCCGGTCTGGTCCAGCGCGATCCCGCCTTCGGCATCGTGGTCGTATTGATAGTCCTGCCCGTAGCCCAGCGTCTTCATCAGCTTGGTCGGCGCGTTGCGCAGATGCAGCGGCACCTCCTGCGTGCCGGTGGCGCGCACCTCGGCCTTGGCCTGATTGAAGGCGGCATAGCCGGCATTGGACTTGGCGGTGCTGGCCAGATACAGCACCAGTTGCGCGAACGCCAGCTCGCCTTCCGGACTGCCCAGGCGCTCGTAGATGTCCCAGGCTTCCAGCGCCATGCTCTGCGCGCGCGGATCGGCCAGACCGATGTCCTCGATCGCCATGCGGGTCAGCCGCCGCGCCAGATAGGCCGGGTCGCAACCACCGTCGAGCATGCGCGTGAGCCAGTACAGCGCGGCATCGGGGTTGGAGCTGCGCACCGATTTGTGCAACGCCGAAATCTGGTCGTAGAACTGCTCGCCGTTCTTGTCGAACCGACGCGTGCGGTCGGCCAGCACCTGCAGCAGCGTCTGCGGGGTGATCTGGCCACCCTCGCCGCCTGCCAGTTCCGCGGCGATCTCCAGCAGCGTCAATGCGCGGCGCACGTCGCCGTCGGCCGCGCCGGCAATTTCCAGCAGCGAGGCATCGCTGACCTGGATGCTCTCCTGCCCCAGCCCGCGCTCTGGATCATGCAGCGCACGTTGCAAGGCCTCGACGATATCCTGCGGCGAAACGCCCTCCAGCACGTGCACGCGGCAGCGCGACAACAATGCCGAATTCAGTTCGAACGAAGGATTTTCCGTCGTCGCACCGACGAACAGGATCGTGCCGCGCTCGATATGCGGCAGGAACGCGTCCTGCTGCGCCTTGTTGAAGCGATGCACCTCATCGACGAACAACACCGTGCGGCGCCCGCCGGCGAAGCGCTGCGCAGCCTCGGCCAGCACCTGGCGCACCTCGGGCAAACCCGACAGCACTGCCGAGATCGCCTTGAATTCGGCGTCGGCGTAATGCGCCAGCAGCAGTGCCAGGGTGGTCTTGCCACAGCCGGGCGGGCCCCACAGGATCATCGAATGCACGCGCCCGGATTCGACCGCGCGCCGCAAGGCACTGTCAGGAGCCAGCAAGCGCTTCTGGCCCACCATCTCGTCAAGCGTACGCGGCCGCATCCGCTCTGCTAATGGCCCCATGGTGTTGCGATCAACATGCAGCAGATCGGGCGTGATCGAGTCGGGACGTTTGGCTTTGCTCACCACTTCATTCTACCGCCTCTGTCGGCGGGACGTTCCACAATGCGGTGTTCGGCCATGGCTGGCAGAAATGCTGGCGTTCTCTTTCCAAGCGACCACTTCGCGCAGGTGCAATGCCTAAAACGCGCAGCACAATAATGTTACTAAGTAACGAGTGACCGCATGCAATCGCTTGCCGGCAACCCGCACCGGCCGCCAGCTGCGCCAGCGCAAGCGGCACGTTCAGCGTACGGATCCCACCATGCCCCGCATTCCGCTTCGTCCCTCTGTCATCGCCGCTTGCCTTTCAGGGATGGCCGAGACCATCTCGCATCCATCCAAACCTTCAGCGAAGCGGCAGACGCACAACAAATTGGCGACCCCCGACCCACGCGCGTTCGAGGCGGAACTGATCCAGGCACAGGAAGATCCGCTGGGTTGGTCAGAGACGCTGCGTGAGCAAGTCAGACAGGCAAGCGTCGTCGAGCCCGGATTGAAAGCCGCTCCCAAACGCAAACACGCTCTCCCGCGGCTCTGCAGGAAGGCCGCAGAGCGATTTGGCCTCAGCAGAGGTGCGCCAGAACCGCACGCGCGCCTGCTGCGCTATTCCTCGTTGCAGTGCGAGCGTGACAGACCCGCCGATCCATCGGATCGCAGCGCCAATGTCGTCCTTGATCCGCACGCATCCCCGCTGCTGTCGAATGCCACCCAGGATCTCAATGGAGCGCTGATAGCACGCCTTGAGCAATCCAACCACGACCTGGCCGCAGGGATCTCCCGGCGTCGCCAAGCCGAATTGAAGTACGCGCACGCACAAACGCTACACGCTGCACGCGAGCAGTTGGCGTTGAGAGCCCGGCGCGCTGCCAATCTCAGCGACAGCATCAATGTGCTGACGCGTGAACGCGCCGAACTGCTGCAGCAGCTGCATGGATGCAATGCGCGAACTGATGCAGTGTCGGCCGCGATACGCGATCTCGAGTCGAACATCGTCTCCGCGCGCGCTGCATTGAACGCGTTACCAGGCGTTCGGCAATCGCGCGCTGTCGTGGCGCGCGCGGCGCCATCCGCGGCCAACGCGCATCAGGGCGAGGATCCCTCACACCTGCAGCGCGTCTGCACTCGGCTCGAACGCGCAGTGCAGGATGCGCGCGCGCGCGGCGATGCGCTGGCCAAAACGGTCTTTTTCGGCCGCGGCTCGGCACAGGCAGCACAGGCAGAGCAAGCACTTGCGGATACTAATGCGGAGATCGATCAATTACGGAGCGCGTATGCACAAGCGCGCGATGCGTTGCGGTCAGATCCAGCAAGCAGCTCTGCCAACAGGCCGGCGTCTCGCACGCTTGCGTCGGAACTAGCTGCAGAGCAAGACAGAGAAATCGAGGCACTACGCACACGACTTGGGTACGACGAGAAGATGCTGACCCTGCAACGCACGCATGCCCAGCGCTGCCAGCGGAATACGCGGCGCCTACAGGAGCGCCTAGCTCAGGTCGACGCAACACTGGAGCAGGCGCGGCATTCGTCGCGGATCAACACCGAGGAGTTGTGGCAGCAGGAACAGACTGTCACCGTGCTGGAAGCAGCGGACGGCGACATGCAGCGCGTAGTGGAACATGCAGCCGCGCAGCTGCCGGCAGATGAGGCCCGGCCCGCAGCTTCCGATATCGTCGCCGACACCATCCAGGCACTGCTAGACATCCTTCCCGGCTTTCGCGAGGAAACGCTCGACCCCGTGAGTCGACAGGTTCTGCGCGACTGGGCTGATGGCCTGCATGGTCGCAGCGCTGCGTTCGGGACCGACGCCCTGCAGCCGGTCGACGCGTTGCGCATTGCCCTGCAGGCCTTATCGATCGCCAGCGGGGGCGATGCCACGGCAGCGGCCAACGCACTGCAACGCCTGAGCATCGTGCAGATGCGTGAGCTGATTCCGCCGCCGCAGGTCTCCATCGCTGCCAAGGCGGTCCCGCCGATGGATACCGTCACCGCCTGCGTCGGCCTGCTGGCCAGCGTGCCGCGCGGCATGCAGGTGCTTTCGCACATGCTGCGCGAAGAACCCACGCCTGCCTCCAGGGAATGGCTGGAGGCGGCGCAGGTCCATCTGCGTGCCAGCCACCGGCTTGCACTGACGCCGGACGCAGAACAGGCTGAACGCACCTGGCTGGGCGATGCGCAAATGGGAGCGCGCCATGCCGTGCACGGCGCTTCGCCGCTGCAGGGCCTGCAGTCTGCAACCGATGCCCAGCGCGGCGCATTTCATGCGTTCCGCAATGGCTACGAAACCACCCGGGCAGGTTCACCCTATGCGCGCGTCAACGCATGCCTGCAGATGTTTGCGCAATGGGCGGTAGCAGGCAGCAGAAGACGGCGCAATAGCGACCTCAACCCCTTCAACGCGCTCGCACTGGGAATGAAGGTCGGCGCCTCCGAAGCGCTTCCCACCGCTGTGCGGCGTGCCAACGATGCTTTTCGCGAGGCGGCCGGCCACTTGACCAGCTGGCTCGTCGCGCGCCGCCAGATCCAGCTGGCGGGCGGGCGAATGCCGTCGCAGGACGAGCTGGCGATGCAGGCGCTGTCGGAATACGCGCACTGGCTACCACACGAGCAGAACGCGACCGACCTGACCTTCACTGCCAAGGTACTGGGCACGATCGAGCGGCGCGCCCAGGAGCTGCAGCGCTCGGTGGCTGCCTCCGCGAGCGAGAGCGACGATCTGCAGCCGGCGGCGTGCCATCCGGCGATCGCGTCGACCTGGGTTGCATTACGCGCGGGCCGCATGCGTCTGCCGGAAACGCTGCGCCTGATCCAACGCGGCCTGCTCGACCACGCCGGACAGCCGACCGACATGCCGATCGGTGCAGCGCCCTTGGATGAAGAACTGGCGTCGGTCGCACGCAACCACTTTCATCAGGCCGTTGGTCAAGCCAGTCGCTTTCTGCATGAGGGCGACACGGCCCGCGTCAGGTCGCCCCGCGCGCTATTCGAATGCCTGCGCAACCTGATGGAACGGCTGGAATGGCGCGACAAGCTGCGTATTACCGAACAACGTGTGATCGGACTCAATACGACGCCGCTATCGGCTGCGCTTGCGATCATCTCCAGCGGCCTGGGACTGAAACTCTCCGCGGGCGGTCAGGCCAGTTCCGATCGCTCGGTGGAGATTTACATGGGGCGGACCGGGCTGTCGCTGCAGATCGGGCGGCAGAAGGCGCGGCAGTTCAACGCCAGTACGGGCATTAGCGCGGGCGTGCTGCTGCCGGGCACCGAACGCGCACCGGTGGTTATCACGGGCGCAGCCGAGTGGCGCATGAAAAAGGAATCGGGCATCGAGCATGGCGTGCAGATCCGCGTACCACGGCGGGGCAAGGGCCAGGAGCTGGAGCAGCGCGCGCAATTCCTGGCCATGTTTGAACATCTGCTGCAGCTCGCCGAGCAATCCGGCGGCGATGCAGGCCAGCTGACCGAGCGCGACTTTCTGGGGGAGCTGCTGGCGCATCACCCCAGCATCACCGTTGGTTTGATCGGCCATGCCGAGCGCAACGCTTCGGCCACCGAGTCCAGCATCAGCGTCGCTGCGGGCGTACGCGTGGGAAACATGGATGGCAAACCGCGTCGGGCCACCCTGGGGGCTTCGCTCGGCTTAAAAGCGCGGCGGGAAACCTCCCGTTCGCAGACGCCGATCGAAGGCTACATGACGATGGTGCTGAAGGATTCGAGCGCGCAATCCAGGGTAGAGATCGCAGGCCGCGCATCGGCCAGTGTCGTCGCTCAGCAGTGGACGCGCCCAAGCATTGGCAATGCGCCGCCCACGCAGGTGGCGCGGCTGTCCATGGCCACGCTCGATCTCGGCTATAGCAGAGAACTGCATTTGGCCGGCAGCAATACGTTCTCCACCTTGTGGATGTTCAACAACGAAATCGACCCTGTGCGTACGGATCGTGGCTTCGAATTCTTCAACTTCGCCTCATTCGAACGCGAAGTGAAACGCAACTGGCAGTTATGGACGCACTATGGAACCTCTAAACTGCAAGGCAAGGTCGACGACCAGCGGGTCTACATGGTGGCCGAGCGCCAATTGCAGGACTTCGTCGACCGGGTCCGCCTCCATATGCAAGACAACAAGTTCGCCTCGATGATCGTGGACTGGGTGTTACAGGCAGAGGCTGCACCGCGCCTGGACGCATTGCGCGCGCAGGCCCAGCTATTGCGGGTCGCAGGATGCGAAGCGCAAGCAGTGGAAGCCGATCGCGCCTTCGATGACCTGATCAGCTACCCAGGCATCTGGGAGCCGACCATCCTGATCCTGCGCGAAAAGGGAAAGCGCCAGCGCGAGCGTGGCATCGATTTCTTCATCAAACGCCAGACCAACCAGGCGGCGGAGGCGAGTCGGACGGTCGGTCAATGGATCCCGTACGAGCCAGTCCCGTAGCGCTGCCGGCATCGCCCCTCTGTGGGCGCCTCCGCCAGGTCACAACGAACGCTGCGCCGCTCGCTGCGCCATGCCTTTACGCCGTGCGCCCCGCAGACGCCTCTACTGCGCGTCGCCGACCACGTCCACACCCTTGCCCGGCGTGTAGCGGAAGGTGTCGGCAGCGAATGCCGGATTGCGCTTCCAGCCGCTGAAGCTGATCGCGGTGCGCTGGCCGACCGCATCCACCACTTCCATCCTGGCCAGGCCATCCTTGCCGAACCCCAGCGAGGCCATCTGGAAACTGGCTTCGGTGTCGACCTTGGGCGTCAGCGACAGCCACTGCAGTCCGTCACGTGGCGCCGCTTCTTCGCTGACGTCGTATTGCTTGTCCAGGCGCGCCGGGTCGATCAATGCAACCAGTGGGCTGTTCTGTTCTTCGCTGCCCTGCGCACGCACGGTCACCTGCTCCAGATCCGGGTCGAACACCCAGACCTTCTTGCCGTCGGCCACGATCAGCTGCTTGTAGGGCTTGGCGTATTCCCAACGGAACTGGCGCGGCGCCGACAATGCCACCCGCCCGCTCGCGCGTTCCTTGACCCGGCCATTGGCATCGGAGACCTGCTGGCTGAACTGCCCGTCCAGGCCTTTCAGGCCGCGCGTGAACGTGTCCAGCTCCTGACGCGCACCGGCAAACGCGGTGCCGGCGAACAGGGCGGTGGCGAGAACGGCATAACGGAGCTGGCGATGCATCGCGGTGTTCCAGAAAGGGTATGCGGGAATTCTGATACTTCATGGATGAATGGGCGAGCTCTATCGCACAAGGCGTTCAGATCGCGGCCGCCGCCAGTCGATTCATCTCACTGCGCCGTCTGCACCCTGGACAGATCGCCATACACGATCTGCCCGCGAAAGCCGCGCCGCACCTGCTGGTAGAGCTCACGAAACGCGCGGTAATCCTGCGGCTGACACAGCGCCTGCGGCCCACGCACTGCCGCGCGTTGCAGGCGATGCACCGCCGTCACCGTCTGGCCCTGGCGCGTCCACTCGACCGCGTACTCGCCAGCGGCATTGCGAAAGCGGCTGCTGCGCGGAATCGCAATGATCGGCACCGTCGCCGGGAAGCTCACCACATAAGTCTCTTCGCGCACGCTGTCGTTGCAGTAGAACGGGGTCAGGTTGTCGTCGGCCGAGGTGGTCGTATAGATGCCACGGGTGGATTCGGCACCGGGCATATCGGGCAAGGTCATGCCGCCGACCACCGAAAAATCCACCGCATCCTCGGCCTGGAAGGAGTAGCGATAGTTGAACGGCGCATCCAGATCCAGCGGGTCGCCCTGGATCAACAGATCGCCGGTGCCGTCGAAGCCGGACTGCGCAATGATCGACTCCTCGATGCGATTGCGGTTCTGCGCATTGAGCTGCACGAACATCGCACGCAGCCCCACCTCGCCGGTCTGTCCGCTGTCGAGCGTGGTCAGGCCGTGCAGCCCGCCCTGCGGGGTAAAGCGGTACTCGGTACGCGCGACGTAGCGGTTGACCTTGCGGTCGTTGGGCGGGGTATGCGTGACCTTGCCGTCCAGCGTATGCACCACCGGCGCCCCGAGGTCGCCGGCCGGCAACTGGCCGAAGCGCGCGTAGGGGTTGGTCGAATCCACATACAGATCGAACGCCGGGATATAGGTGATGGCGTGATTGAAGCGGCCGAGCACCGGGATCGGCGGCAGCGTCGGCCCGCCTTCGGCGCCGATCAGCACCGGGGTGCTGGCGATGCCCTTGGCCGCCAGCAAGGCTTCCAGGATCACGGTGTGATCCTTGCAGTCGCCATAGTGGTTGGCCAGGATGCTGTCGGCGCTGTTGGGCTCCAGTCCGCCATTGCCCAGGTACACCGCCACGTAGCGGATATTGCGCGCCACCCACGCGTACAGCGCAGCGGCCTGCGCACGCGGCGCGTCGATGCCGCGGGTCACCTCGTCGGCCAGCGACTGGATCGCCGGCGTCACCGCAGCGGCGCGGCCACCCTTGACGTGATAGGCCAGGCCCATCTGCGACCAGCTGTCGAAGGTGCTGGCCATCAAGGTGGGGCTGAACTCCCAGGTCGCCGCGCTCCAGTTCTGGTTCTTCATCGGCGTGGCGCGCTGATAGCGCCACTCCCAGCGCGCCTGATCGCCACGCACCACCGGCCTGGTCCCGCCCTGCAAGCCGCGCACCGACAAATGCATCGGCAATGCCTTCGGTGCCACCAGCGTGACCACCGCATCGTCGTATTGCGCGAACACGCTGAAGGTCTCCCACAGGCTGAAATAACCGGGGAAGTACGGGGTGTTCTGCGCACGCCGCACGCGATAGACGATGCGCGCGCCAGGCGCCAGATTCGGGAACACCACCACCTTGACCTTGCGATCGGCATACATCGCCGCCGCCGCGCTGGAATAGCTTTCCTGGGTATAGATCTTGTCGGACGCCACGTCCTGGCGCAGCCCTTCGGCGGTGACGGTGTAGGCCTGCAGCACCTCCAGGGTTTCCATCTTCTCGCTGTAGCTCAGCCGCACCTGGCTGAACTGCTCCACTGCCGATTTGGTCTTGAGCAGGATCTCGTACTCGTCGGTTTCCACGCTGCTGGCATCGGCACGCACTTCGTAGTCGGCGCGATAGCGCACGAAGCTGTAGTTGGTGTCGGCCTGCGTGCGCGCCGCGGCAGCGGCAGGCGCGGCCTGTTGCTGGGCCTGGGCCAGCAACGGCAATGAGATCAGCAGCAGCAACAGCAACACGGAACGACGCAGCATGGGTCTCGATCGCGGCGGGCCGGAGCGGCCCTCGTGCGACAGGGTAGCCGGTGTGCGCCGCAGCGTCAGGCACCGGCCTCCAACATCGCCGCATCCACGCGTCTACGCATCCGCAATCCGAACAAGCCCGGAACGCGGCGCCACGGCCAAGTCGATACGCGCCGCGTTGCCGGCCGCCGATTACTTGGGCGGCGGCGGCGCCAGCACGGTGCGGTCGCCATTGTGCTCGGGCTGGCTGACCACACCGGCCGCTTCCATCGCTTCGATCAGGCGCGCGGCGCGGTTGTAGCCGATCTTCAAGCGCCGCTGCACGCCGGAGATCGAGGCGCGCCGGGTTTCGGTGACGATGCGCAAGGCCTCGTCGTACAAGGGGTCGGACTCGTCGCCACCGCCACCGCTGCTTTCCGGCAAGCCGGTCGCACCGACCACGGTGCCATCGCCCATGGTCTGCACTTCGTCCAGCACGCCCTCGACGTAGGACACCGGCCCGCTGGCTTTGAGATGCTCGACCACCCGATGCACTTCCTCGTCGCTGACGAAGGCGCCATGCACGCGGTCCGGCAGCGCGGTGCCTGGCGGCAGATACAGCATGTCGCCATTGCCCAGCAGCGCTTCGGCGCCGGACTGATCCAGGATGGTGCGCGAGTCGATCTTGGAACTGACCTGGAACGCCACGCGGGTCGGGATATTGGCCTTGATCAGGCCGGTGATCACGTCCACCGACGGCCGCTGCGTGGCCAGGATCAGATGGATACCGGCCGCGCGCGCCTTTTGCGCCAGGCGCGCGATCAGCTCTTCGACCTTCTTGCCGACGATCATCATCATGTCGGCGAATTCGTCGATGAAGATCACGATGAACGGCAGCGTTTCCAGCGGACGCGGCGCCTCGCCCAGCTCGGGGTTGGGCTTGAACAACGGGTCCATCATCGGCTGGCCGGCGTCGATGGCGTCCTTGATCTTCTTGTTGAAGCCGGCCAGGTTGCGCACGCCCACCGCGCTCATCAGCTTGTAGCGGCGCTCCATCTCGGCCACGCACCAACGCAGGCCGTTGGCGGCCTCCTTCATGTCGGTGACCACCGGCGCCAGCAGATGCGGGATGCCCTGATAGACGCTCAGTTCGAGCATCTTCGGGTCGATCATCAGCATGCGCAGTTCCTTGTGCGAGGCCTTGAACAGCAGGCTCAGCACCATCGCGTTGACCGCCACCGACTTGCCCGAGCCGGTTGTGCCGGCCACCAGCAAGTGCGGCATGCGCGCCAGGTCGGCCACCGTCGGGCGCCCGGCGATGTCCTTGCCCAGGGCCAGGGTCAGCGGGCTGGCCGACTTGTCGTATTCCTTGGAGCGCAGCAGCTCGGACAGGAAGATCATCTCGCGGCTGACGTTGGGGATCTCCAGGCCGATCACCGACTTGCCCGGGATCACGTCGACCACGCGCACTGACTTGACCGACAGCCCGCGCGCGATGTCCTTGTCCAGCGAGCTGATCTGGCTGACCTTGATGCCCGGTGCCGGCTCGATCTCGAAGCGGGTGATCACCGGACCCGGATAGGCCCCGACCACCTGCGCCTCGATGCGGAAATCCTTGAGCTTGAACTCGATCTGCCGCGACAGCGTCTCCAGCGTCTCTTCCGAATAGCCCTTGGCCTGCGGCTTGGGGTCGTCCAGCAAGGCCAGCGGCGGCAGGTCGGAGCCGTCGGTGCTCACGCCCTGGAACATCGGGATCTGGGTATCGCGCTTGGCGCGCTCGCTCTTCTCCACCACCGGTGCCGGCGGCGGCTCGATCCTGACCGGCTCGCGCTTGGCCTGCTTGACCGCATCGACCTTGCGCACTTCCTCGCGCTCTTCGCGCATCACGCGGGTCTGCTGCCACTCGGTGGCCTGATGGGTCTTGCGCTGCATCAGCGGCCCCAGCGCCAGCACCCAGGTGCCGATGCGCTCCATCACCGCAAACCACGACAGGCCGGTGGCCAGGGTGATCGACACCAGCAGCAGCACCAGCACGAACAGGTTGGCGCCCAAGGCGCCGAACCCGGCGCTCAGCGAATTGCTGACCAACCGCCCCAGGATCCCGCCAGCGGCGGCCACGTCGCCGTTGAACAGGCGCAGATGCAGGAAGCCGGTCGAAGCGATCAGGAAACCCACCATGCCGACCAACCGCAACGCCGGCCCCAGATCGGCCTCGGCCTGTCCTTCCTTGTCCATGCCGAACAAGGCGATCCAGGCCACCGCGCCCAGTACCACCGGCAGCAGGAAGGCCACATAACCGAACAGCTGCAGCAGCACGTCGGCCGTCCAGGCGCCGACGCGGCCGCCCATGTTGTGCACCGGCGCGACCACGCTGCCGGTCTGCGACCAGCCCGGATCGGCGCTCGAATAGGTGAATAGGCTGGCCAGCAGATACAGCAGCAGCGGCGCCACCGCGATCAATGCCAGATCGCGCCAGAGCTTTTGCCGACGCGGATTGTCCGCCGCCGCTGTCTTGCGCGAGGACGTCTTGCCCTCAGCGGGCTTGCTGCGTTCGGGAACCTGCTTTGCCACCTGTAGCCAGACCTTAGAAAAATGCTGTTAGTGGTTGATAATAAACGACTGAGGCCACGGTTTCAGCTGTTGCATGCGCATCGCCTGCCCGGGCATGCGATGGTCAACAAAAAACGCCGCACGGGGCGGCGTCGATTACGCGTACTGGGTGGACCATGCCATCTGCGGTTCAAGCAGTTCCATCGCGCCGCCTTGATTCACCGGGTGGGGACCGCCACTCTATGCCGCCACAGGGACGCGAATTCACCCGTCTGCCCTGCCAATTCCTAGATCGCGAGTATACATGAGCGCCTCTTCTGCCAGTCCCGCCAAGCATTCCCGCCTGTTGATCCTGGGCTCCGGCCCGGCCGGCTGGACCGCCGCGGTCTACGCCGCCCGCGCCAACCTCAAGCCTGTGGTGATTACCGGCCTGCAGCAAGGCGGGCAGCTGATGACCACCACCGAAGTCGACAACTGGCCGGGCGACCCCCACGGCCTGATGGGCCCGGACCTGATGAGCCGCATGCAGGCGCATGCCGAGCGCTTCGAGACCGAGGTGATCTTCGACCACATCCACACCGCCGACCTGTCGCAGCGCCCGTTCCGGCTGACCGGCGACGGTGCCGAATACACCTGCGACGCACTGATCATCTCCACCGGTGCCACCGCCAAGTACCTGGGCATCCCCAGCGAGGAAGCCTTCAAGGGCCGCGGCGTGTCCGCCTGCGCCACCTGCGACGGCTTCTTCTACAAGGACCAGGACGTGGTGGTGGTCGGCGGCGGCAATACCGCAGTCGAAGAAGCGCTGTACCTGTCCAACATCGCCCGCAAGGTCTACCTGGTGCACCGCCGCGATACGCTGCGCGCCGAAAAGATCATGCAGGACAAGCTGTTCGCCAAGGTCGCCGCCGGCAAGATCGAAACCGTCTGGCACCACGCCATCGATGAAGTGCTGGGCAACGATGCCGGCGTCACCGGCGTGCGGGTCAAGTCCACCCTCGACGGCAGCACCCGCGAGATCGTCGCGCACGGCTTCTTCGTTGCCATCGGCCATCATCCCAACACGCAACTGTTCGACGGCCAGCTGGCGATGAACAACGGTTACCTGGAAATCCGCTCCGGCCTCAACGGCGCGGCGACCGAGACCTCGGTGGCCGGTGTGTTCGCCGCCGGCGACGTCGCCGACCAGCACTACCGCCAGGCGATCACCTCGGCCGGCTTCGGCTGCATGGCCGCGCTGGATGCCGAGCGCTACCTCGACAAGAGCGCCTGAGGTGGCTGCTGACCGCCGGCCGCGCCGTGCGGGCAGCGCCGAAACCAGCGGACCGTGCGCATGAGCGTCACGGCCCGCTGGTGCCGCCGGCTGGACGAGCTTCCGGCCGGTGCCTGGGACACGCTGCACGACGGCGCGCACCCATTCATTTCTTATGCGTTCCTGGAAGGCCTGGAGCAGGAGGGCTGCCTGCGACCGGACTGGGGCTGGAACCCGCTGCACCTGACGCTATGGGACGGCGACACGCTGGTCGCCGCCGCACCGGGATACCTGAAGAACAACTCGCATGGCGAGTTCGTGTTCGACCACGCCTGGGCGAACGCCTACGCGCGCTACGGGCAGGAGTACTTCCCCAAGTGGCTGTGCGGGGTGCCCTACTCGCCGGTGACCGGACCGCGCCTGCTGGGCGCACCGCGCTGGCGCCCGCAGTTGCTCGCGGCGATGCGCACGCTGGTGGAGCGCAGCGGGCTGTCGTCGGCGCACGTCAACTTCCACCCGGCCGACGAAGACACCGCCTTCGACGCCGACTGGCTGGAGCGCAACGATCTGCAGTACCACTGGCACAACGCCAGCGGCTGGAGCGATTTCGAAAGCTTCCTGGCGGCGATGGATCACAAGCGGCGCAAGAACATCCGCCAGGAGCGCGCCAAGGTGCAGCGGGCCGGCGTGCAGTTGCGCGTGGTGCATGGCGATGAAGCCAGCGACGCCGACCTGGAAGCGATGTACGGCTTCTATCTCAAGACCTTCAACGAATACGGCAACTCGCCCGCGCTGACGCCGGAATTCCTGCATCACCTGGCCCGGCACCTGCCGCGCCAGCTGGTGATGTTTCTGGCCGAGCTGGACGGGAAACCGATCGCCGGCGCGCTGTGTCTGCGCGGGCGTGACACGCTGTACGGGCGTTACTGGGGCGGTGAAGCCCTTCCGGGGCTGCATTTTGAAACCTGCTACTACCAGGGCATCGAATACTGCCTGCGCGAGGGCCTGGCCCGCTTCGAGCCCGGCGCGCAAGGCGAGCACAAGATCGCGCGCGGCTTTCTGCCGACACTGGTCCGCAGCCGCCACTGGATCGCCGACCCCGGCTTCCGCGAGCCGCTGGCGCAATGGTGTGCCGACGAGCGCCAGGCGGTGGCCCGGCATGCACGCGAGCTGTCCGAGCACAGCCCGTTTCGTGACTGACCCCGGCGGCGGCGGCGCAGGGCACAGGCGTAGCTGATCGCCGGCCGGGCAGCTTGCGGACGTCTGAACAAGGCGGCCAAATCCATCCAGCGACCAACCGTCTGGCGAGCACGACTTGCGCGCCCAGCATCGCGGTGCGTTTGGGTACATTCCGCAGAGCATGTCGACCACACCCGCGAACCGTTGCGTGCCGGCATGGTCTTCGCCCTGGGTGCAGCATGTACGACACGCTCTACACTGCGCGCATGTCCCGCGCCCTTCCCTACCTGCTGGCGGCCGATCCGGCCGCACCGTTTCCGCCGGCCGAGTCCGCGTTGCGCGAGCCGGACGGCCTGCTCGCCATCGGTGGCGATCTGTCGCCGCAGCGGTTGCTCAATGCGTATGCGCACGGCGTATTCCCGTGGTTCTCCGACGACCAGCCGATCCTGTGGTGGAGCCCGGATCCGCGCACGGTCTTTCGCACCGATGCCGTGCATCTGTCCTCGCGCTTTCGGCGCGAGCTACGCAGCAGCACCTGGACCGTGCGTGCCGACACTGCCTTTGCGCAGGTGATCGACGCCTGCGCATCGCTACCGCGCGCAGGCCAGCACGGCACCTGGATTACCACGCCGATGCAGCAGGCCTACATCGAACTGCACCGCCTGGGCCACGCGCACTCGCTGGAAGTGTTCGATGGTGCGCGCTTGGTTGGCGGCATCTACGGTGTGGCGATCGGCCAGATGTTTTTCGGCGAAAGCATGTTCAGTGCCGAAAGCGGCGGCTCGAAGGTGGCGCTGGCAGCGCTCGCTGAGTATCTGCATGGCTGCGGATGGCCGCTGATCGATGCGCAGGTGGAAAACCCCCATCTGATGCGGCTGGGCGCGCAGCGCCTGCCACGCGCGCAGTTCCTGCAGCAGGTGCGGCGACAGGTCACCCAACCTGCGCTGCCCGGCAACTGGTCCGAGCGCTACGCCGAGCGGCCTGCCAGCGCGCTCGCTGAAGTCCGCTTAACATAAAATTTGCACCGGGGGGAGATGGAGCGTAAAATGCTGTCCCTTACGGCCCTCCCGGGCCAGCCGTGATTGCACAGGATTACATGTCGAAAGACGACTCCATTGAATTCGAAGGCAGCGTCAGCGAGACGCTCCCCAACACCACGTTCCGGGTCAAGCTGGAAAACGGGCATGAAATCATCGCCCATATCTCCGGCCGTATGCGCAAGAACTACATCCGCATCCTGACCGGCGACCGGGTCAAAGTTGAGATGACTCCCTACGACCTGACCAAGGGTCGTATTACCTACCGCATGAAGTAAGCGGTTCTGGTGTGAGACGTGAGGCGGCCACTGGCCGCTTTTTGTCGTGGCCGAGATTTGCGCATCTAAGTGGCAGCTGTGATCGGGCGGTGTCGGCTTGCTCCTGTCTCCACCTCCAGCGCTTGCGCCTGATCGCTACATCGCCAAAGGTACGGAAGCGCGCTATCGCTGCTCCTCGCGAGCCGCCATCGCCGCTCCGCTTCTACGCCCCCTCGGGCCACAAGTTCTGAGGCATAAAAAAACCGCTCTTTCGAGCGGTTTTTTCGTTTCAGGACCGCAAGGCGATCAGTCGACCGTTGCCGGCAGCAGACGCTCCGGTTCCGGGTGCGCTTCCACCACCAGCTCGCCATCCTTGACGTCGATATTGACCCGGCCGCCTTCCACCAGCTTGCCGAACAACAGTTCGTCGGCCAGTGGGCGCTTGATCTTCTCCTGGATCACGCGCGACATCGGGCGCGCGCCCATCAATGGATCGAAGCCGTGCTGGGCCAGCCAGTCGCGCGCAGTCGGGGTGGCGGACAGCGAGACGTGCTTTTCTTGCAACAGCATTTCCAGCTCGATGATGAACTTGTCCACCACCCGCAGGATGTGGTCGAAGCCCAGCGGCTGGAACTGCACGATCGCATCCAGGCGGTTGCGGAACTCGGGCGTGAACCCGCGGCGGATCGACTCCATCGCATCGGTGGAGTGATCCTGCTTGGTAAAGCCGATCGACCGCCGCGACGCCTGGGTGGCACCGGCATTGGTCGTCATCACCAGGATCACGTTCTTGAAGTTCGCCTCACGCCCGTTGGTGTCGGTGAGGATGCCGCGATCCATGACCTGCAACAGGATGTTGAAGATGTCCGGATGCGCCTTCTCCACCTCATCCAGCAGCAGCACGCAGTGCGGCGTTTTGACGATTTTCTCGGTCAACAGACCGCCCTGATCGAAGCCCACATAACCCGGAGGCGCACCGATCAGACGGCTGATCGAATGCGCTTCCATGTACTCGGACATGTCGAAGCGCACCAGTTCGATCCCCAGCTGCAACGCAAGCTGCTTGGTGACCTCGGTCTTGCCGACGCCGGTGGGGCCGGCGAACAGGAAGTTGCCGATCGGCTTTTCCGGATTGGCCAGGCCCGAGCGCGCCAGCTTGATCGAACCGGCCAGCGTCTCGATTGCCGGGTTCTGCCCGAAGATCACCATCTTCAGGTTGCGCTCCAGATGCTGCAGCACATCCTTGTCGGTCGCGCTGACCTGCTTGGCCGGAATCCGCGCCATTTTGGCGACGATGGTCTCGATCTCCTCGATATCGATCAGTTCCTTGCGCTTGCCTTCCGGCAGCAGACGCTGACGCGCACCGGCCTCGTCGATCACATCGATCGCCTTGTCCGGCAGCAGGCGGTCACCGATGTGCTTGACCGACAGGTCTACGGCCGCCTGTAGCGCGTCATCGGCATAGGTCACGCCGTGATGCGCCTCGTACTTGGGCTTGAGGCCCTGCAGGATTTCGAAGGTCTCGCCCACGGTCGGCTCGACGATGTCGATCTTCTGGAAGCGACGTGCCAGTGCACGGTCCTTTTCAAAGATGCCGCGGTATTCCTGGAACGTGGTCGAGCCGATGCAGCGCAGCTCGCCCGACGACAGCGCCGGCTTGATCAGATTGGACGCATCCATGGTGCCACCCGACGCCGATCCGGCACCGATGATGGTATGGATCTCGTCGATGAACAGCACCGCGTTGGGCACCTTCTTCAGCGCCGCCAGCACGCCCTTGAGGCGCTTTTCGAAGTCGCCGCGGTACTTGGTGCCGGCCACCAGCGCGCCCAGGTCCAGCGAGAAGATCACTGCATCGGCCAGTACCTCCGGCACGTCGTTGTCGACGATGCGCTTGGCCAGACCTTCGGCGATCGCGGTCTTGCCCACGCCGGCCTCGCCTACGTACAGCGGATTGTTCTTGCGGCGGCGGCACAGCACCTGGATGGTGCGCTCGATTTCGTCGCCACGGCCGACCAACGGGTCAATCTTGCCGTTGCGGGCCTGCTCGTTGAGATTGGTGGCGAACTCGGCCAGCGCATCGCCTTTGGCCTCGCCCTCCCCGCCCTCGCTCTTGGGCTCGCCATCGGAGGCGGACGGCTGCTCGCCGTCTTCACCCAGCTTGGCGATGCCATGGGAGAGGTAGTTGACGATATCCAGACGGGTGATGTCCTGCTGGTTCAGGAAGTACACCGCGTGCGAATCCTTCTCGCCGAAGATCGCGACCAGCACGTTGGCGCCGGTGACTTCCTTCTTGCCCGAGGATTGCACGTGATAGACCGCACGCTGCAGCACACGCTGGAAGCCCAGGGTGGGCTGGGTGTCGCGGCCATCGTCTTCGGCCAGGCGCGAGACCGAGGCCTCGATCGCCTGCTCCAGATCGTTGTGCAAACGCACCTGGTCGGCACCGCAGGCCTTGAGGACGGCCTGGGCGGACGGGTTGTCCAGCAGCGAGAGCAGCAGGTGCTCGACGGTCATGAACTCATGACGCGCCTCGCGTGCTCGCTTGTAGCACTGGCCGATGGTTTGCTCTAGGTCTTTGCTGAACATTGGTAACTCCGAACGGCTGTTGCCAACAATATGCGGCTTTTGTTGGGATTTACCACAACCCTATCGGATAGGCATGTTCAGACGGCGTTAGCATGTGATTGCAGCCACAGTGTTGCGCTGCTGGAATGATCGGATTGACGCCTCAGGTCTGTTCCATCGTGCACAGCAGCGGGTGCTGGTTCATGCGCGAAAATTCATTGACCTGCGCCACCTTGGACTCGGCAACTTCGCGGCTGTAGACCCCGCAGACGCCGCGTCCACGGGTGTGGACATGCAGCATGACCTGGGTGGCCCGCTCCAGATCGAGATTGAAAAACTGCTGCAGCACCGTCACCACGAAGTCCATCGGGGTGTAGTCGTCGTTCAGCAAAAGCACCTGATAACGCGGCGGTGGCGCCACTTCAGGCTTGCTGGCTTCGACGGTGAGGCCGTGATCGTGTTCGTGTGAGGTCTTACGAGGCATCCGGGCATTATACGGTTCATCGCCGCACGCATTGGACGATTTACGCCGCGCCCCGCACAATTTGTCTCCGATTCCATGGCTGGCCCTTGATGACCGATTCCCTGACCGCGCGGTTGCTGGCGCCGTCGTTCACTGCCGACTTGTCCAGCTCCGTGCACCTTGCCGGGTCGCAGCGCCGCTTAACCCGGCTTCAAACCGTACGGTTCGCCGCTAGCGCGAGCGCGGCCCCGATCACGCAGGACCCGCAGCGATGAGCGCTTCCGACCAACGCTGGCATCCGGATGTCACCGTGGCCACCGTGGTGGTGCGCGATGGGCGCTTCCTGCAGGTGGAAGAGACCATCGGCGGCAAGCTGTTGTTGAACCAGCCTGCCGGGCACCTGGAACCAGACGAGAGCCTGCTCGATGCGGCGGTGCGCGAGACGCTGGAAGAGACCGGCTGGGATGTCCGCCTGACCCACTTCATCGGCACCTATCAGTGGGTCGCCCCGACTGGCCAGTGCTTCCTGCGGTTCGCGTTTGTGGCCGAGGCCGTGACCCACCATCCCGAGCGCAGCCTGGATACCGGCGTGGTGCGTGCGTTGTGGATGACGCCGGACGAATTGCGCAGCGCGACCGAGCGCCTGCGCAGCCCGCTGGTGTGGGAGGTGGTGGCCGACTATCTGGCCGGCCAGCGCCATCCCTTGGCCTTGGTGCGGCACGTCGCATGAGTACGCCGCGGATCGTTGTCGGTGTCTCCGGCGGTGTGGATTCGTCGGTGGCGGCCTGGCGGCTGGCCCAGCAGGGCGAGTCGATCGCCGGGCTGTTCATGCAGAACTGGGCCGACGACGGCAGCGGCGATTGCCGCGCCGAGGACGACCGCCGCGATGCGGTGGCGGTGTGCGGGGTGCTGGACATCCCGTTCCATTTCCGCGATTTTTCCGGCGAATACTGGAGCGGCGTGTTCGAGCACTTCCTGGCCGAATACGCGGCCGGGCGCACGCCGAATCCGGACGTGCTGTGCAACCGCGAGGTCAAGTTCAAGCATTTTCTGGATGCTGCCCAGGCGCTGGGCGCCGAGCGCATCGCCACCGGCCACTATGCGCGAGTGGCGCACAGCGGCGGGCGCTGGCGCCTGCTGCGCGGCGCCGACCGCAGCAAGGACCAGAGCTATTTCCTGCATCAGCTGGGACAGACGCAACTGGCCGCGACGCTGTTTCCGATCGGCGATATGGAAAAAAGCACGCTGCGCCGGGTCGCCCAGGACGCAGGTCTGCCGACCCATGCCAAGAAGGATTCCACCGGCATCTGCTTCATCGGCGAACGCGATTTCCGCGAGTTTCTGGGCCGTTACCTGCCCGCGCGCAGCGGCGAGATCCGCGACCCGCAGGGGCAGCGCATCGCCGAGCATCCGGGGGTGTTCTATTTCACCCTGGGTCAGCGCGAAGGCCTGAACATCGGTGGCGTGCGTGGGCGTGCCGCCGCGCCGTGGTACGTGGTCGGCAAGGATGTGGCGAGCAACGTGCTGTATGTGGACCAGGACCGCGACAGCCCGCTGCTGCAATCGCGCTGGCTGCAGTCCGAGCAGGCCCATTGGGTCACCGGGGCGCCGCCGGCGCGCGGCTTCGGCTGCACCGCACAGACGCGTTACCGGCAGCCCGACGAGCCGTGCACGGTGGAGGTGCAGGACGATGGCAGCGTGCAGGTGCGTTTCGAGCGGCCGCAGCGGGCGGTGACGCCCGGGCAGTCGCTGGTGCTGTACGACGGCGAGGAATGCCTGGGCGGCGCAGTCATCGCCGCTACCGATGCGCCGCTGGAACGCCAACTGGCAGGATCTTCTTTTTCACCTGAGGTAGTGGCTTGATGAGTTCTTCCATGGATCACCGCGTGCTGGCGCTTGCCGGCGTCGCCCAGGCCCTGCAACAGGTGCGGCGGATCGCCGAAACCGGGCATTCGGAGGCTGCGACGGTGCGTACCGCCATGGACAGCGTGTTCCGGGTGGATGCGTCCTCGCCGGAGGCTGTGTACGGCTCGCCAGCGGACCTGGCGCCGGGCCTGCGGCTGTTGCACAACTATTTCCACAACCAGGGCCAGGACGAGGTCCTGCCGCGGCTGGCGCTGGCAGTGCTGCAGCTGGAGCGCCGCTTCGTGCGCGACACCGCCACCGTCGCCACGGTCTCCAATGGCATCGAGGCAGCGGCGCGGCAGGCACACAGCCTGGGCGACAGCGGCCACCCTGACGTGCTGAGTTCGCTGGGCGGGCTGTATGCGCAGACCATCAGCCACCTGCGCCCCAAGGTCATGGTACAGGGCAATCCGCATTACCTGGGCCAGGCCGGCGTGGTTGCGGAAATCCGCGCACTGCTGCTGGCCGCGGTCCGCTCGGCCGTGTTGTGGCGGCAGATGGGTGGCAGCCTGTGGGATTTCCTGTTTGCCAAGCGCGCAATGATCGAGGCGGTGGACCGCGCGCTGCGCTAAACCACTGACGATCCCGGTGTGCTACACGCGCTGGCGGTCGCTGGCGCGTGTCAACAAAGCTTGAACGGGCGAGACGATGTGGCGATCGTCGCTAAAGACAAAGGGGGTACGGCCGATACAGCAACCGTGACTCTGCCGAGAACGCCCATGTATTCACGTCCACTTATCCGTCTGGCCGCCCCTTTGGCCCTGACCTTGCTGTTTCCCTTCGCTGTCGGATTCGACTGGCCCGCTTCGGTGCGCTGGGCGATCCTGGCGACCATGACGCTCAGCTGGCTCGGTTTCGCTGCCTGGGTGACCTACTCCCAGTTCCGGCGTAATCCGGACCAGACCCGCATCCTGCGCGAGCAGGACCAACTGCTCAACGAACTGCGTACGTTCGTCAGCAACGAAGTCGACGGTTCGCGCTCGGAAGTCGAGCGTGCCCGCGAACTGATCCGTCAGGCCGTGTCCGGTCTTGGTGGCAGCTTCGAAGCGATGAACCGCAAGTCGCGTCAGCAAAGCCAGGCACTGGCACGCATCGTCGACCGTGCCGGTGACGATGGCAGCGCCGGCGTCGACGTCGCTCGCTTCGCCCAGCACGCCAGCTCCCGCATGGAGCAGTTGGTGGAAGCGCTGGAACAGGTGAGCGGACAAAGTACCAACACGGTGCATCACATCGATGAGATGGCGCAGCACCTGGATGGCATCTTCGCGCTGCTGGAAGACGTCAAGTCGATCGCCGACCAGACCAACCTGCTGGCCTTGAACGCCGCCATCGAAGCAGCACGTGCCGGTGAAGCCGGTCGTGGCTTCGCAGTGGTCGCCGACGAGGTGCGCAATCTGTCCGAGCGTTCCACCACCTTCAACGAACAGATCCGCAAGCTGGCGC
Organism: Xanthomonas arboricola pv. juglandis; assembly: GCF_001013475.1. Taxonomy (GTDB): domain Bacteria; phylum Pseudomonadota; class Gammaproteobacteria; order Xanthomonadales; family Xanthomonadaceae; genus Xanthomonas; species Xanthomonas arboricola. Next base: position 66,075 of record NZ_JZEF01000005.1, read on the forward strand.
ACAGCTCCAAGGAATCGATCGCCAAGGTGCGTGAAACGGTCTCGCAGCTGGCCTCGCGCCACATGGATCGTTCCCGCGAAGCCCGCCATGAATCGGCGGCGATGCTGGAGAATGTCGCTCAGATCAACGCCTCGTTGGGCGATGGCATGCGCGAAATTTCCGAGTGCGCTCGCTCCATCGACGGTAGCGTGGCCGAAGCGGTGCGTGCCCTGCAGTTCGAGGACATCGCCACGCAGACGCTGAGCGGCATCCACACCCACCTCGATCGCCTCACCGCGATCAACCGTGAAGCGGTGGCGCTGCAGGAACTGCTGCATCGCAATGGCGGCGTGTACGACAGCGATCTGGTCGCCGCGCTGCAGAAGGTGTCCACCCGCCTGCGCGATATGCGCGTGGAATGGGAGCGCCCGCCGCACAAGCCGGTGGCGCAGCAAGGCATGGGTGCCGGCACGGTCGAGTTGTTCTAAGACCGATGCCACGCACCATCTGACCCCGACATTCCCCGGCCTCCCCGGGGATTTGTCGTTCCGCAACAACCTGGTATTCCGCTGATGACGCTCCTTGCCCCGCCCACCGATGCACCCACCGCCGTGCTGGAATCAGCCGCGCTGGCGGCTGCACACGCCCAGCGCATTGCGCAAAGCGACGCTGCCCGGCCTGCGCTGCGCAGCGTGCGCATGCCGGCCGCGCTGGAACGGCTGGAGCGTGCCGCCCGTGCGGAAGTGCAGGCAATGCAGAACCCGCGCCGCAGCTGCAGCGAAGAAGAACTGCTGTTCGCGACCGTGGCCTGGGACCTGGGGCTGGATGGCGCCGCTGTCGACGTATCCGGAAGCTGACGTTTTTGTGCGACAGCGGGGCGTGCCTCGGCAGGCGCCCCGCTGGCTGTATTCACTGCCCGACCTATGGCGTTTGTGCATCAGGCCGTGCTACCCGGCGTGGCTCCGAACACGCAATGCCGTGCGATTGCAGCACCAGGGTGAGGTCTCCCCTGCTCGTCTGCTCGACGACTTCTACGACACCACGTCGGGTGTAGAGCGCCTAGCTCTGTAGCTTGGCTGCAGGGCCCTTGCCTGCCTACAGTCGCTGGTCACGCCCTGAACCCTTTCCTGAAGTCTCATAAGCGGAATCCATGCCGCACAAGGTCCCACGATGGGGAGCGGACCGCGCCGGCAAGACGCTACTTCTGCTCAGAATCGCGGCGTGTACCTTTTCGGTCGTCTGGCGGGTGATGGATAAGGTGTAGAGCACCCAGCTTTGCAGGTGGCTGCAGGGCCCTTGTCCGCCCACCATCGCAGGACACGCCGCAAGTACGTCCATGTAGGCTCTTACGCGGCATCCATGCCGCGTAAGGTCCCGCGACGGTGGGCGGACAAGGACCTGTCGAGATTGTCGGTATGTGTGGTTGCAAGCAGAGCACGAGGTGCATTGTTCGGATCACCTTGCGTCCGAAAATCTTCCTCACGCAAGCCGAATAACAGTCAGGCGATGGACTTCTCAAAGTCTCAAGACCCTGCAATAAGTATGTTTTTTATCTGGCCACCGACCAACTCTGTGGTGCGCGACCCTTGCCGGTTGCTGGCTCCTTGGCGGCATGGACGCCGCCAGGGAGCCTCCATGGACGGATTCACGGCGTGTCCCGCAAGTAGCGAGGGCATCGCGCCCTCGACTCACTGAGCTTTTGACCGGCGCATTTCAACAGCCGGGCGGGCGACGCCGGGCGCTGCGACAGCTTGCGTCAGCTGGCGATGACCAGGCGCGCGCCTAGGCGCATGCCGGCTTCGGCTTCGCGCAACCACTGCGCCATGTCGCGCGGCGACAGCGGCCGCGAATAGAAGTAGCCCTGGATTTCGTCACAGCCCTGCTGGCGCAGCAATGCGTCTTCCTGCACCGTTTCCACGCCTTCGGCGACCACCTGCATGCCCAGCGCGTGGCCCAGATGCACGATGGCCTGGGTCACTTCGGCGGTGTTGGCGTCGTCGAGCATGCCTTGCACGAAGCTGCGGTCGATCTTCAGACGCTGCACCGGGAAGCGGTTGAGGTAATGCAGGTTGGAGAAACCGGTACCGAAGTCGTCCACCGCCAACAGCACACCATTCTGTTCGAACAGCTCGAAGCAGCGGCGCAGCGAGTCGGAATCGCGGATCAAGGCCGATTCGGTCAATTCCAGTTCCAGGCGCGATGGCGACCAGCCGTTGTCGCGGCAGATTTCCAGTACGCGCTCGGCAAAGCCGCGCTCGCGCAGCTGCACCGCAGAGACATTGACCGCGATGCGGCTGAAATTGAGTCCGGCGCGATCCCAGACCACGGCCTGGCGGCAGGCCTCGCCGATCACCCATTCGCCCAGGCGCACGATCTCGCCACACTCCTCGGCAATCGGAATGAACTCGACCGGGCTGCACTGGCCATGGCCGGGACGATTCCAGCGCATCAGCGCTTCGATCGCCGGCGAGGATTCACCCACCGTGTTGACCAGCGGCTGATAGACCAGGCTGAATTCTTCGCGTTCCAGCGCACCTTGCAGCGCGTGTTCCAGCTCCAGGCGGCGCTGTGCACGCATCAGCACGTCCTGGCTGTAGTAATGGCAGGTGTTGCGGCCCGATTCCTTGGCTGCATACATCGCCGCATCGGCGGCGCGCAGCAGGCTGTCGAAATCCGACAGGCCCTCGCCCTGCAGCGCGATACCGATGCTGGCACCGAGCTTGAGGGTGACGTGGTCCTTGCGCAGCGGCTCGCCGAGCGCGCTGATCAGCTTGCGCGCTACGTGGCCGGCGTCTTCCGGTTCGGAGAGATCGCGCAGCAGCACGATGAATTCGTCGTCGCTGAAGCGGCCGAACAGGTCGCTGTTGCGCAGATGCTGGTGCAGGCGTGCGGAGGCCAGTTTGAGCAGATTGTCGCCGGTGGCATGACCGAACGAATCGTTGATGCTCTTGAAGCCATCCAGATCGATCAGCAGCATTGCCAGCACCTGGCCGCGCTCGTGCGCTTCGCGGATCGCGTTCTCTGCCTGCTCGCGCAGCAGGAAGCGGTTGGGCAGACCGGTCAGGCGATCGTAGTGGGCCAGCAGCTCGATGCGCTCGTTGGCTTCGCGCTCGCGGGTGACGTCGCGGAACAAGGCGACGAAACGCGGCGGCAGGCCTTCGCGACGGTCCAGCTCGATCAGCACCTGTACCCAGATCCGCTGGCCGGAGTTGCGGTAGAAACACAGCTCCAGCTGTTCGGGCAGGCCGCCATCGGAGATACGCAGCAGCGCCGCCTCGAAGGCGTCGCGCGAGTCCTGCGTGTACAGCGACAGCGCCTGCTCCAGGGTGATGTTTTCCTTGCGCAGGCCGTGGATGCGGTAGCACTCCTCGGTCCACTGCATGCGCCGGGTGTCGACCTCGATCTCGCAGCCGCCGATCTTGCCCAACGCAGACACGCGGTTGAGCAGCTCGGTGCGCCAGCGGATCAATGCATCGGTCTGGCGCTGCTCGGTGACGTTCTGCAACTGGCCGAGCAGACGCACCATGCTGCCGTTGCCATCGAACACCGGCTGCGCCCAGACCCGCAGGTGATGCGGATTGACGTCGCCAAGCCCATTGATTTCCAGCTCGAAATGCACCGGCAGGCCTTCGTGCTTGATCTTGCGCCAGGCGCTGCGCAGATGCGCAACCGACGGCCGGCCCAGCAGGCGCAGGATGTCGCGAATGCCCTGCAGGCGCTGCTGGCTCACGCCGAGCTGTTGCAGGAAATCCGGCGACACCCACAGCGCGTCCTTGAGCGTGTCCCAGCTCCAGCTGCCCATGCTGGCGATACGCTGGGCCTCTTCGAGCTGGGCCTGCTGCTCGCGCAGCTGCTGCTCGAGCAACTTGTGGTGGTGCACATCGGTATGCGTGCCGACCATGCGCAGCGGGCGGCCGTCGGCGGTCCGCGACACTACGCGGCCGCGATCCAGGATCCAGCGCCACTGGCCGTCGTGCTGACGCAGACGGAATTCGGCGGTATAGGTATCGGTACGGCCGTCCAGGTGCGCCTGCACGGCAGCACTGACCAGCGCATGGTCGTCGGGATGGATCAGCCCGGACAACGCGGTGAGATTGTTCGGCAGCGGCTGCTCGGAATAACCGAGCATGCGGGTCCAGCGCTCGGAGCGATAGACCACATCGGCCGGAATGTCCCAGTCCCACAGACCGTGATCGGCGCTGTCCAGGCCCATTTCCCAGCGGCTGGTACCGTCGGCACCCATCGGCTCGGGAATGCTCAGGGTGAAGGCCATGACCTGGCCGTGTTCGTCGCTGACCGCGCGCAGCCAGCCTTCCAGACGCCCGCCACCGGTACCCGGCAGCACGCAGGCGGCCATGCCGCCGCTATTGGCCACCTGGACGCGACTGCTTTCCAGGACTTCGGCATAGGCGCCAAGGGTGGCCGGCAATCCCAGCGATTGCGCAACGCGGTTGGCCGCCAGAGGCTGGCCATGCGCATCCAACAACACCACCGCCGAGGTCAGCGGGTGCTGCAGCATGCTTGCAATGACGCCTGAGTCCACTCTGGAACACTCCGAAGAATCGACCCCGGCCTTCGGAGTCGCAATGGATAACGGCCGTTTCCTGGATTAGTTGAGGCGCGTGTTTCGGGCCCGACCGAACCGGGACGAGTTGCGGCTAAGATGGTTGCATCGCCAGCACCAAAGGTCGTCCGCGGACCCATGCCTCATCCTGTCGCCGCGCCCGCGTTTTCGTCCGCTCCCGTGTCCCGTCTTCGCCTCGCCGAGCGCCTGCAACAAGGTCTGTGGACCCTGACCGGTCTGTATTTGCTGGTCGGCGTGATCTGGCTGCTGCTGGGCAACCGGCTGCTGCACCTGGCCGGCGCCGCCATGCCCGAGCGCTGGTCGGACGCCAGCTTCCTGCTGGTGTCGAGCGTGGTGATCCACCTGGTGCTGCGCCGTTTCGTGGCGCTGATCGTGGAAGAGCACGCGCAACTGGCGCAATCGGAGGCGGTGCTGCAGGCCAAGTTCCTGGCCCTGCCCAGCCCGGCGCTGATCTACGACCTGGCCACGCTGCGCATCCTGGATGCCAACCCGGCAGCGCTGGAATTCTTCGGCTGGGAGCGCGACGAATTCCTGCAGCAGACGCTGCAGGCGATCTGGCCCAACGCCGACGGCGCGCGCCTGGAAGAGATCATCGCCCAGATCCGCGCCAAGGGCGACGCCACCTGCACCCTGCACGAGGATCTGCTGACCCGCAGCGGCCCGCGTCATGTCGAGATCCGCAGCAACCAGCTGCATCTGGCCAGCGGCCCTGCCCACCTGGTGGTCACCGTGGACCGCAGCGAGGAACGCCAGGCACAGCATCTGCGCGACGAGGCGCTGCAGCGGCTGGAAGAAGCACAGAGCATCGCGCGGCTCGGCTCATGGCAGCTGGATCGCGCGACCGGATTGGGGCGCTACTCGCCGGCGGTGTACCGCCTGCTCGGCCGCAGCGTGCCGATGCATCGGCGCGAGCATCGGCTGGAAGAACTGTTGACCGCCTCGGACACCGCCACCCAGGCGCGGATCGAGCGCATGATCGAGGACATGTGCACCGGTGGCGAAGTGCAGATCGACGTGCTGCTGCCGCTGACCGGCGGCGATTCGCAGCCGCGCACGGTGCATCTGCGCGCCGAAAGCGTCACCAACCCGAACGGCGCGCGGCATATCCATGGCACGCTGCAGGACGTCAGCGAGCGCGAGCAGTCGCGCCGCTTGCTGCGCGAGCGCGAGGAGCAGTTCCGCGAGCTGGTCAGGGTGCTGCCCGATGGCGTGCTGATCCTGGCCGACGAGCACGTGATGTATGCCAATGCCGCCGGGTCGGTGCAGTTCGGTTTCCAGGGCGAAACCATCCTGGGCGAGCCGTTGCAGACGCTGGTCGGCGACAGCGACCTGCCGGTGGTGCGCGAGTACCTGCGCGCGGGCAGCGATCGCAACGAGCCGGTATCCAGCGCACGGGCGATGCGCCGTCGCGATGGCAGCACCTTCTATGCCGGCCTGTCGGCCGGCGATATCCGCTATGGCGGACGCAGCTGCAAGTTGCTGGTGGTACGCGACCTGAGCGAACCCGAACGCATGCGCGATGCGCTGGCCGAGAGCAACGCCGAGTTGCAGGCGATGGCCAAGCGCCTGTTCTCGCTGCAGGAGGACGAACGCCGCGCGATCTCGCGCGATCTGCACGACGACATCGGCCAGGCGATCACGGCAATGAAGCTGTCCGCGCATGCGGCGCTGGACGAGCCCGATCCTGACGCGCGCCGCGAAGACCTGCTGGAAGTGGTGTCGCTGGCCGACAGCACCGTGACCAAGCTGCGCAACCTGTCGATGCTGTTGCGTCCGCCGCAGCTGGATGCGCTGGGCCTGGAGGCGGCGCTGCGCTGGCAGGCCTCGATGCTGTTTCGCGCATCGCCGGTGCGGCTGGAGCTGGATATCCAGGCACTGGACGTGCGCCCGGGCAACGAGATCGAGCAGGCGTGCTTCCGGATTGCGCAGGAAAGCCTGACCAACGCGCTGCGCCACGCCTGCGCCGGCGAAGTGCACATGCGGCTGTACTCGATCGACAGCGAGAGCTTTCGCCTGGAAGTCAGCGACGACGGCGATGGCTTCGAGCCGGAAGGCCCGCGTGGGCTCGGGCTGATCGTGATGCGTGAGCGTGCGCAAACCGTCGGCGGCGCGCTCGCGATAGAATCAGCACCCGGAGCAGGCACGCGCGTGACGTTGCGCCTGCCCTATCACCCGGTCGGCGAGCCCGTCCACGACGATGGTGGACGTTAAGTCATGTGGAGTCCCGTAATCCCGCCCGGACTGGAAATCGTCAAACCCACCCGCCTGGGCGCGGGCAATCCCGAACTGCTGCATCTGGTGGACGCTGCCGCATCCGGCGGCCCGCCGTTGATGGTGTTCCACATCGATATCGATCACTTCGCCTCGATCAACGAGAACATGAGTGCCGAAGTCGGCGATCAGGCGCTGACGCTGGTGGCGCGCCGGCTGCAGGATTTTCTCGGCACGCGCGGCAAGTTGTGGCGTCACGGCAGCGATGAAATGGTGGTGGTGGCGGTGCGTCGCGAAGACACCCCGCTGCCGGAGGATTTTGCCGAAGAGATCCGCCAGCAGCTGGAACTGCCGCTGTCGGTGCTGCCGTACACCTTGTTCATGACCGGCAAGGTCGGCATCAGCCTGTGCCCGGAACACTCGACCTCGCTGTCGATCCTGCTCGACTACGCCGAAGAAGCCAGCTACCAGGCCGCACGCGAGGGCGGCAACACGGTGCGGCTGTACACGCGCAACTCGACCACCAATGCGCATAGCGAAAGCATCATTGCGCGGCAGATCGTCGATGCGATCCCGCATGGCGAACTGCGGCTGCGCTACCAGCCGCTGGTGAGCGCGCGCGACGGCCGCATCGTCGGCATGGAAGCGCTGCTGCGCTGGCAGTCGCCTACCCTGGGCATGCTGGTGCCGGAACGCTTCATGCGCACCGCCGAGCGCCTGGGGGTGATCGTGCAGATCGGCGAATGGGTGCTGCAGAACGCGGTGCGCCAGGCGCGGCTGTGGCGCGACCAGGGCTTCGACGATTTCAGCATCGCGGTCAACGTGTCCACGCTGCAGCTGTTGCGCCCGGGTTTCTTCAACGAAGTGATGGCGATGCTGCAGACCGCCGGCGTGCCGGCGCAGTTCGTCACGCTGGAGATCAACGAAAGCGCGTTGACCAACAACGTCAACTTCGTCCACGAGACGATGGCCAACCTGCGCAACGAAGGCATCAGTCTGAGCCTGGACAACTTCGGCACCGGCGATTCCAGCCTGAGCGCGCTGGTGCGCTATCCGGTGGACCGGCTGAAGATCGATCGCAGCTTCATCAAGAGCGCGCCGGCCGGCAGCCGCGAGGCGGCGATTGCGCGCGCGATCATCGCGATGGGCCACCAGCTCGGCATGACGGTGATCGCCAACGGCGTGGAATCGCAGGCGCAACTGGGCTTTTTGCGGCGCAACGATTGCGACATTTTCCAGGGCTATCTGTTCGGCGAACCGATGTCGGCCGAGTCGGCCGGCATGGCGCTACGCCGCCGCTACCTGCGCCCGGAATCGTTTGCCGAAAGTCGCCCCGACCGCACCCTGCTGCTGCTGGACGACGAAGAAAACGTGTTGCGCTCGCTGGTGCGGTTGTTCCGCCGCGATGGCTACCGGATCCTGGCCGCCGGCAATGTGCGCGACGCCTTCGACCTGCTGGCTACCAACGACGTGCAGGTGATCCTGTCCGACCAGCGCATGAGCGACATGAGCGGCACCGAGTTCCTGGGCCGGGTCAAGATGCTCTACCCCGACACCGTGCGCCTGGTGCTCTCCGGCTACACGGACCTTGCCACCGTGACCGAGGCGATCAACCGCGGCGCGATCTACCGCTTTCTGACCAAACCCTGGAACGACGACGAACTGCGCGAGCACATTCGTCAGGCCTTCCGCACGCACGATGAGTTGCGTAACGGCCGGGAGTAGGGAATCGGGAATGGAGAATCGGTAGAGCAGATCTCTACCGCCTGATTCTCCGCGTGCCAAATCGTGCCTCAAAACCAAAGCACCAGCGCACGCCGCTCTACCGATTCCCTACTCCCGATTCCCCATTCCCAGCGCGAAGCGCTACCGCGGCTGCCGCACCGGCAACACGATGCGGAAACTGGCCCCCTGCCCTGGCGTGCTTTCGACGTCGATGCGGCCGTGGTGCTTGTTGATGATGCCGTAGGAGATCGACAGGCCCAGGCCGGTGCCGCTGCCGACCGGCTTGGTGGTGAAGAACGGGTCGAAAATGCGTTGCAGCAGGTCCGGGGCGATGCCCGCGCCGCTGTCCTGGAACTGGATCCAGACGTTGTCGGCCTCGTCGCGGCCGGTGGTGACGGTGATCGTGCCGCGCTCGACGATCGCCTGACCGGCGTTGAGCAGCATGTTCATGTAGACCTGGTTGAGCTCGGACGGCAGGCATTCCACCAGCGGCAGCTCGGCGTAATTGCGCTCCAGCGTGACCTTGTACTTGAGCTCGTTCCAGATGATGTTGATCGTCGACTCGAGCCCGGCATGCAGGTCGACCATCTTCCACGACTCGGAACGGTCCGAGTACGAGAAATCCTTGAGGTCGCGCACGATGCGGGTAACCCGCTCGATGCCTTCGCGCGACTCGGCCATCAACTGCGGCAGATCGCGGCTGATGAAGTCGATGTCGGCGCGGTTGCGGATCTCGTCGATCTCCGGAATCAGCGCCTTCGGATCCGGCGCCTGCAGTGCGCGCTCATAGGCTTCGATCAGCGTGAACAGGCTGCGCAGGTATTCCTGCAGGCTGCCGAGATTGGAGTGCACGTAACCGATCGGATTGTTGATTTCGTGCGCCACGCCGGCGGCCAGCTGGCCGATGGAGGCCATCTTTTCCGACTGCAGCAGCTTGTCCTGCGCGCCGTTCAAACGCAGATAGGCCTGGCGCAGTTCGGCATGGCGCTGCTGCAGCTCGCGCTCGTAATCCTGCTGGCCTTCGATGTTGTGGAACAGCACCAGGAAATGCCCGACGCCCTGCTCCTCGTTGTAGTACAGATGCGCGATGACCACCCGATCAGCCACCGGCAGGCTGCCGGTCCAGCTGCCCTTGCTGCGCGCTTGGTTCAGCGCATCCGACGGCAGCACCTGCGAGATCCGCTCGCCGAGATTGCGGTCGTCGGCAGGATCTTCCTTGCACAGGCTCTGGCGTGCGACGGCGTTGGCGAGGATCAGCTGCCCGTCTGCGCGGAACAGCAGCACACCCTCGAGCATCTGGTCGCCGAACGCGCGCAGCATGGTCGAGGATGGTAGTAAGGCTTGATTGAGAAAAAACTTGGCAGTCACGGGACAAGGGGGGCGTAGAGGACGCTTCAATATACGCCGAACCGCCCAGGCCTCGTATTGCGCGGGGCCACGTTACTGTACGCCTGGCAGCTCAACGCTGCACTGCTTGCACTTGGCCCAGCCTGCGCGTGCGCTCGGGCACGCTGCGGTGCTTCAGGCCACTGCCAGCGAACGACCGCCGCGCAGCACGCTCGATTGGCCCTTGGCGTCGTAGGACGGCGCACTCTCGGTGCGGCCCAGATGACGCAGTGCCCAGTTCACTTCGCGGCGCCGGCGTGCCAGCAGCGCGCCGTTGGCGCGATTGGCTTCGGCCAGTTCGCGCAGCCGCCCTTCTTCGCCCTGGGGCATTGCCGCTTCCAGCGCGCGCAGTGCCGACAGCTTGTCCTGCGTATGGCGCATCAACCCATCGATGTCGTTCTCGAGTAATGCCTGGCGTTCGCCGGCCAGCGCATCGCTGAGACGTTGCAGGAACTCGTTCACGTTCATCCTTTGGGTCGGGGATTAGCCCGCCAGTTGCTGATTCAGATCCATCATGCGGCTGGCGATGGCATCCGGGTTGATGGAGTAGCTGCCGTTCTGCAACGCATCCTTCACTGCCTGGACGCGACCGGTGTCGATCGCCGAGGACTGCGACAGCGTGCGCTGCAGGTTCTGCAGGTTGGTCGCCTCACCGGTCAGCTTGACGCTGTCGGTCGGCGGCAATGCGGCGATCGGGGACGCGCGATCTTCGCCGGCCGAAGCGATCTTGCTGCTCGTGGCCGCGGTGCGAAGGGTTGCAGCGGTCGGTAGATTGCCTTCGATTTTCTGGCTCATGTCGGGAACTCCTCTACAGGTCGTAGGGGATAACGGCATGCCAAAAAAAAACTTTATAGCGATTTTCTATCTGGACACCACAACGGTCCCGCTCGCTTCGACGATCCCCTGCACCACCCGGCGCGAAGAGGAATTCTCCACCGAGACCCGCTCGTTCTCGCCGGCATCGGACAGCGCGCGACCGCTCATGCGCACCTCCAGCCCGCCGTTGCGCGACACCAGCGGCACGGTGTCGCCGCGCCGGACCAGCCGCTGCGTGACCAGATCGTTGGCCGACAGCAGCGAGCCGGCCGGCAGGACGCGCCGGGCGGTCTTGCCCACCGCCGCCACCGGATCGGCCAGCACCGCACCGACGATGCGCGCGGCATCGCGCTTCTCGATACTGATATCGGCCAGCGAAATGACTTCTCCAGCGCTGATGCCGCGGCGCAACACCAATACGTCCTGATTGCGGCGCACCTTCAGCGGTACGAACAGGCGCCAGCCGGCCGGCTGCGGGCAGGCCACTTCCACCGTATTGGTGCCGGTCGGCTGCGCCTGCAGCGCGATCGGACAGGCCGGCATGCGCAAGCCCGGATCGAGCGTGGCCTCGGCCTCGGCATCCGGGCCAACGGTGGCCAGCGCCGCAGCGCGGATGGAATCGACAGACTGATAGCTCTGGGCCCAGGCCGGAGCGGCAGCCAACAAGATGACAAGCAGGAGCAGGCGCATGGGACCAGATCCGGAGGGAGACGGAACAGGCAGTGCAAGAGGCGTGCCTGTTTTTTGAATCGGGATTCGGGATTCGGGAATGGGGAATCGGCCGGGGGCCGAGCCCTGGTCGGTCTTCGTTGATGATGTGCGATTTGCTTAGTGAACACCTTAGGTACGTCACAGAACGGTCCTTCGCCTCGGGCTTGCTGCAAAAAGCCCTCCGCTTTTGCGATTCCCCATTTCCGACTCCCGATTCCCGACAGCGCCCCACACCAAACTTAAAACCGCTCAAGTTTTCCGAGGGCGCTGTCGATATCTGCCCCATGACCCACGATCTGCTCAACCGCATCGACCAGCGCACGCGTCTGGCTGGCCACAACCGACTGGCCCTGCTGCTGTTCCGGCTGGGCGGGCGCCAGCTTTTTGGCGTCAACGTGTTCAAGGTGCAGGAGGTGCTGCGCCGCCCGGAGCTGTTCCAGGTGCCCGGCCTGCCGACCGAGTTCGCCGGCGTGGCCGACGTGCGCGGGCGCTCGGTGCCGGTGCTGGACTTAGGGCTGGCGATCGGCCACCCGGAGCGCGACGCGCACTCGGAAAACGGCCCCGGCTATCTGGTGGTGGCTGAATTCAACCGCTCGGTCCAGGGCTTTCTGGTCAGCGGCGTGGAGCGCATCGTCAATATTGCGGTGGAAGATATCCATCCGCCGCCGGAACTGGGCGCCGAAGCCACTTATTTGACGGCGGTGACGCGCTTCCAGGGCGAGTTGATCCAGGTCATCGACGTGGAAAGCGTGCTCGCCGACATCGCCAAGGTCAGCAAGGACGTGCAGCTGGATCCCTCGCTGCAGCTGGTTGCCTACGACCGGCAGTTCCAGGTACTGGTGGTGGACGACTCGCGCGTGGCGCGTCAGCAGATCCGCAGCGTACTCGACCAGCTCGGCGTCTCGGCAACTTTGTTGTCCGACGGCCGCCAGGCGCTGGACCACCTCCTGCAGGTGGCTGCATCAGGCGAGAATCCGGCCGACCGCTATGCGATGGTCATCTCCGACATCGAAATGCCGGCCATGGATGGCTACACGCTGACGACGGAAATCCGGCGCACGCCGGGCCTGCAAGGCCTCTACGTGCTGCTGCACACTTCGCTGTCGGGCGTGTTCAACAACGCCATGGTCGAACAGGTGGGCGCCAACGCCTTCGTGGCCAAGTACAGCGCCCACGAATTGGCCGATTACGTGCTGGCGCGCCTGAAAGTGGTCGCCGAAGCGGCCTGAGCAGCCCAGGCGGCTTCCGGGTCGGAGCCGATGGCAGCCACAGGATGCTACGCCGGGCTTCCAGGAGCCCGGCAACATTGAAGTCGGGGCGGTGTGCGTCAGCTCGCTTTTAAACTGACATCTGCGAAGGCCGGACGTCGCCGGGCAGCCCTGTCGTCATGCCGAACCTTCCGGCCTGGCATTCCTGATTGAAGCAGCGCCGCGACGGATACGAAGTCCATCGCGTTCCCGGGACGGCCAAGCTGCCGTTCGTCGGCAGCTCCGATCACTCTCCGCGTTCCGCGGCCCGCACCACCTCGATTGGCACAAACATTGCTTTCTCCCTGGTAACACTTCGCGGGAGAGCACCGTGTCCAATTCCATCTCGTCCTTTCTAGGCATCCACGGCGATGCTCTGCCGCTACGCGAGCAGCGCATGAAGCTCATTGCCAGCAACCTGAGCAATGTGGATACCCCTGGCTACAAGGCAAAGGATCTGAATTTCGAGGCGGCGCTCAAATCGGCCGAAGGCGTGCGCGACGGCACCCTGCTGCAGACCACCGACGCCAAGCATTACGAGATCGGCAGCAGTGCCGGGCTCAACCCGTTCCAGATCACCCGCGAATCCGACCAGCCAAGCCTGGACGGCAATACCGTCGATCCCGATGCCGAACGTGCTGCCTACGGCCGCGCCGCGCTGGAATACCGCGCCTCGCTGAGCTTCCTCGAATCCAAGGTGCGCTCGATGCTCACCGCGATCACCGGCCAATAAGTCATGAGCAATCTACCCATCTTCGATGTGGCCGGCTCGGCGCTGCACGCGCAGTCGGTCCGCTTGAGCACCATCGCCTCCAACCTGGCCAATGCCGACTCCGTCGCTGGCTCGGCCGAGGCGACCTACAAGCCGATCGAGCCGATCTTCCAGGCCCAGCAAAGTCGCCAGGACCCCAGTCTGACCTCGGTGAACGTCAAGGAGATCACCACCACCAACGCGCCGCCGATCCGTCGCTACGAGCCCGGCCATCCGCTGGCCGATGCCGATGGCTACGTGTTCTCGCCGGACGTGGACCCGGTCTCGCAGATGGTCAACATGATCTCGGCCTCGCGCAACTACCAGGCCGGCGTGGAAATGCTCAACACCGCCAAGGAACTGGCGCTCGCCACCCTGACCATGGGTCGCTGACCCTCCTAGCTGACCCTTCCCTTACGGACCCTTTCACATGAGCACAATCGGTAGTGACCTCTACACCAGCCTCGGGCTGACCTCCAGCAGCGCCACAGCGACCAAGAAGAAGGAGGAATCGCTCGGCCAGGCCGACTTCCTCAAGTTGATGACCGAGCAGCTGCAGCACCAGGACCCGCTCAAACCAATGGAAAACAGCGCGTTTCTGGGCCAGCTGGCGCAGTTCTCCACCGTGCAGGGCATCGGCGACCTCAATACCAAGGTCAGCAGCTTCTCGGCAGCGCAGAGCAGCGATCAGGTGCTCAAGGGCGCCTCGCTGGTCGGGCACAACGTGCTGGTGCCCTCCGCACAGCTCGCCATCGATGCCACCAATTCGGCCAAGGGCGTGGTCGCCGCGACCTCGGCCGGCACCGTCAATTTCGAAATCACCGATGCCAACGGCGCCTTCGTCAAACAGCTCAGCGTGCCGGCCAGCGCCGCCGGTGAAGTGTCGTTTGCCTGGGACGGCACCGATGCCAACGGCAACCGCATGGCCGCCGGCAAGTACGGCGTGACCGCCACCCAGACCGACACCGCCGGTTCCAAAAGCAAGTTATCCACCTATGTCGACGCGCCGGTGGACAGCGTCACGATCGGCTCGGACGGCCTGTATCTCAACCTGACCGGGCTAGGCACTTCCCCGCTCGCCAACGTGCTCCGCGTCAGCTGAGCCGGCAACCGACACTTAAAGGACCTCATCCATGGCTTTCAATACCTCGTTGTCCGGCATCAACGCAGCCAATGCCGATCTGAACGTCACCTCCAACAACATCGCCAACGTCAACACGACCGGTTTCAAGGAATCGCGTGCCGAGTTTGCCGACATGTTCCAGAGCACCAGCTACGGCCTGTCGCGCAACGCGGTGGGTTCGGGCGTGCGCGTCAGCAATGTGGCGCAGCAGTTCTCGCAGGGCAATATCGATCCGACCGGGCGCAGCCTGGACCTGGCGGTCTCCGGCGAGGGTTTCTTCACCGTGACCTCCAACGGCGCCAAGATGTACACCCGCGCCGGCAACTTCCAGACCGATGCCAACGGCTACGTGATCAATCCGCAGGGCGCGCGCCTGCAGGTCTTCGCCCCCAACCCGAGCGGCAACGGCTTCGACGTCGGCCGCCTGTCGGACCTGCAGCTGCTGACCACCGACAGCCCGCCCAAGTCGACCTCCACGGTCAATCTGGCCTTCACCCTGCCCGGCAATGCCACCGCCCCGTCGGTGACCCCGTTCAGCCCGGCCGACGACAAGACCTACAGCCACTCCACCGGCGGCATCAACGTCTACGATTCGCTGGGCGTCAGCCATGTGCAGACCTCCTACTTCGTCAAGACTGCCAACCCGAACGAGTGGCAGGTGCACAACTACGTGGACGGTGCCGCGGTCGGCGCGCCCACCACGCTGCAGTTCTCCGATACCGGCGCGCTGACCACCCCGGCCAACGGCATCATCACGATGGACCCGTTCACCCCAAGCACCGGCGCCGGCGTGCTGAACATGCAGCTCAACGTCAGCGGCTCGACCCAGTACGGTGAAGCCTTCGCGCTGCGTGATACCCGCCAGGACGGCTATGCCAGCGGCAAGCTCAACGAGATCAGCATCGACACCAGCGGCGTGGTGTTCGCGCGCTACTCCAACGGCGCCGACAAGCCGCTGGGCCAGGTCGCCCTGAGTACCTTCGTCAACCCGCAGGGCCTGCAGTCGCAGGGCAACAACATGTGGGCCGAAAGCTACACCTCCGGCGCCGCCCGCACCGGCGCGCCGGACACCTCGGACCTGGGCCAGATCGAATCCGGCTCGCTGGAATCCTCCACGGTGGACCTGACCGAGCAGCTGGTGAACATGATCGTGGCCCAGCGCAACTTCCAGGCCAACTCGCAGATGATCTCGACCCAGGATCAGGTCACGCAGACGATCATCAATATTCGTTAACGGCTGGGAATCGGGATTGGGGAATAGGGAATCGTAAGAGCTGGCATTGCGTGTATCGGATGCCGGCCTTGCCCCCCTCTTCCAGTCTCCAGCAATCCCGCCTTTGCGATTCCCGATTCCCGACTCTCCATTCCCCAATCCCGGTGCCTCATGGACAAAGCTCTCTACGTTGCGATGACCGGTGCCCGCGCCTCCCTGCAGGCGCAGGGCACCGTGTCGCACAATCTCGCCAACGTCGATACGGTGGGGTTCAAGGCTGCGTTGGCCAATACCGAGGCGTTCAAGATCCAGGGCAAGGGCTATCCGTCGCGGATCGATGCGCTGCATGTGGACCAGGGCTTCGACCGCAGCCAGGGCCACCAGAAAGTCACCGGCAACCCGCTGGACGTGTCGCTGCAGCAGGACCGCTGGCTGGCGGTGCAGTCGCCCGACGGCAGCGAGGCCTACACCCGCAACGGCGAGCTGGCACTCACCGCCAATGGCCAGCTGGTCACCGCCAATGGCCATGCGGTGCTGGATGAGGGCGGCAACCCGATGACGATCCCGCCGCACCAGGCGATGGAGATCGGCAGCGACGGCAGCATCTCGATCATTCCGCAGGGCGAAGGCCCGCAGACCATGGCCATCGTCGGCAAGATGAAGGTGGTCGACGCCCCCGCCGACCGTTTGACGCGGCGCCCGGACGGGCTGATGCGTAACACCAGCACCGACCCGGCGCAGGCGTTTGCGGTGGCCACCGGCAAGACCATCAACAGCGGCATGCTGGAGGGCAGCAACGTGGACGCCGCCGGCGCGCTGGTGGAGATGATCCAGCTGCAGCGTCAGTTCGAAATGCAGGTCAAGATCATCAAGAATGGCGACGACAACGCGCAGTCGGCCAATTCGCTGCTGCGGGTCAGCGGCTAAGCGTCACTGGCGCCCATTGACGCACCGCCGGTTGGCTTGCCGCGCTGCCGAGCACCTGGATGGCGGCCGCCCGGGGGGCGTGGCTCGCGAGCGAAGTGACATGTCGTTTGACTCTGACTCCTGCGGTCTCGCAGGTGGTTTGTACGCGGTTGACGCTGACTACCGATGGTTTGTCGGCCAGGTGTGTGCGGTTGGCAATGCTGTTGATCTGGGCATTCGCTGTAGAGCGGCTGGTTTGTGATTTGGCTGCAGGGCCCTTGCCCGCCCACCCTCGCAGGACACGCCGCAAGTACATCCTTGTAGGCTCTTACGCGGCATCCATGCCGCGTAAGGTCCCGCGACGGTGGGCGGGCAAGGACCAGTCGAGAAGGTCGGCGTGCATGGTGCAAACAATGCCTGACGTGGGTTGCTTGGATAACGGCGCTTCCAATGATCTTCTCAATGCAAGCCGAGCAATGGACAAGCTTTAAGAAAGCAACCTTCAAACTCTCTGGTGCGGTGGCCTCGCCGATTGCGGGACCGTGTGGCGGCATGGATGCCGCCACCGAGCCTACATGGACGTACTTGCGGCGTGTCCCGCGGGCGGTGAGGACACCGCGCGCTCCCAAGAACCCTTCCGCACGCAGCGCCGAGTGTTCACACCTCGCCGAACACATCGCTGACCGGCGACCGATCTACCGCGCCTGATCTGCCGCGCAGGCTTCCACTGCTTAGGCCTAGCCGCTGCCTTCCTGTCGCCAGCCTGCCCCGCGCAGGCAGTCGCGCCCGCTTCGCGTGATCCAGTGCACAGCCGGCAAAAATCCGACGCGGGTTTGGCACGGCACGTGCATATACCCACCCGTACCCGGAACACATCCCCGGGTCTAACGAGGAATCGGGTCATGAATCAGGCTTTGTGGGTCGCCAAAACCGGACTGGATGCGCAGCAGACGCGCATGTCGGTCATTTCCAACAACCTGGCCAATACCAATACCACCGGCTTCAAGCGCGATCGTGCGGCGTTCGAAGACCTGTTGTACCAACAGGTGCGTGCGCCGGGCGGTTCCACCTCCGCGCAGACGCAGCTGCCGACCGGCCTGCAGCTGGGTACCGGCGTGCGGGTGGTCTCCACCTTCAAGGGCTTCGACCAGGGCAGCCAGCAGCAGACCGGCCGCGCGCTCGACGTGATGGTCAACGGCCGCGGCTTTTTCGAAGTGCAGATGCCTGACGGCACCTCGGCCTATACCCGCGACGGCACCTTCCAGATCAATGCGCAGGGCGAGCTGGTCACCAACAGCGGCTACCCGCTGCAGCCGGGCATCCAGATCCCCGAAGGCGCGCAGTCGCTGACCATCGGCAACGACGGCACCATCAGCGTGACGCTGGCCGGCCAGGCCGCCGCGCAGGAAATCGGCGCGTTGACGCTGACCGACTTCATCAACCCCTCGGGCCTGCAGTCCAAGGGCGAGAACCTGTTCGTCGAAACCACCGCCTCCGGCCCTGCGCAGAACGGCACCCCCGGCCTCAACGGCCTGGGCAACACCGTGCAGGGCGCGCTGGAAGGCAGCAACGTCAACACGGTGGAAGAACTGGTGAGCATGATCGAAACGCAGCGCGCCTACGAAATGAATGCCAAGGCGATCTCCACCACCGACTCGATGCTCGGTTACTTGAACAACAACGTCTGATCGGCCCGCCGGTCGCTGCCCTCTCAGGAATCCACGCCATGTCCCGCCTGCCTTCTCTCTCCTCCCTGTGCCTCGCCATTGCCTGCAGCGCGCTGCTGGGCGGCTGCGTGGCGGCCGGCGATGTGCGGCCGTTCGCCGAACTGGCGCCGATCGTGCCGGTGGTCGCGCCGGTGGCGCAGCCCACCGCCGGTGCGATCTACGCCGCCGGCCCGAGCCTGAACCTGTACGGCGACCGCCGCGCCCGCGATGTCGGCGATCTGCTGACGGTGAACCTGGTGGAAAGCACCACCGCCTCGTCCACCGCCAATACCAGCATCAGCAAGAAGGACGCGACCACCATGGCCGCGCCGACGCTGCTGGGTGCGCCGCTCACCGTCGGTGGCTTGAACGTGCTGCAGAACTCGTTGAGTGGCGATCGCAGCTTCGACGGCAAGGGCAACACCGCGCAGAGCAACCGCATGCAGGGCAGCGTCACGGTCACGGTGATGCAGCGTCTGCCCAACGGCAATCTGGTGATCCAGGGGCAGAAGAACCTGCGCCTGACCCAGGGCGACGAGCTGGTGCAGGTGCAAGGCATCGTGCGCGCCGCCGACATCGCCCCGGACAACACCGTGCCCTCGAGCAAGGTGGCCGACGCCCGCATCGCCTACGGCGGCCGCGGCGCGATCGCGCAGTCCAACGCGATGGGCTGGTTGAGCCGCTTCTTCAATTCCCGTCTGTCGCCCTACTGAGCCTGCGACCATGAATCTGTCTTCCCTGCCCTTCCGTCTGCTGGCCGCCGCTGTGGCGGTCTGCGCGATCGCCGCGCCGGCTTCGGCCGAGCGCATCAAGGATCTTGCCCAGGTCGGCGGCGTGCGCGGCAACGCGCTGGTCGGCTACGGCCTGGTGGTCGGCCTGGACGGCAGCGGCGACCGCACCAGCCAGGCGCCCTTCACCGTGCAGAGCCTGAAGAACCTGCTCGGCGAGCTGGGCGTCAATGTACCGGCGAACGTCAATCCGCAGCTGAAAAACGTCGCGGCCGTGGCCATCCATGCCGAACTGCCGCCGTTCGCCAAGCCTGGCCAGCCGATCGACATCACCGTGTCCTCGATCGCCAACGCGGTGTCGCTGCGCGGCGGCTCGCTGCTGATGGCACCGCTGAAAGGCGCCGATGGCCAGGTCTATGCGATGGCGCAGGGCAACCTGGTGGTCGGCGGCTTCGGCGCGCAGGGCAAGGATGGCTCGCGGGTGTCGGTCAACATTCCCAGTGTCGGTCGCATTCCCAACGGTGCCACCGTCGAACGCGCATTGCCGGACGTGTTCGCAGGCACCGGCGAGATCACCCTCAACCTGCACCAGAACGACTTCACCACCGTCTCGCGCATGGTCGCGGCGATCGACAGCAGCTTCGGCGCCGGTACCGCCCGTGCGGTGGATGGCGTGACCGTGGCAGTGCGCTCGCCCACCGATCCTGGTGCACGTATCGGCCTGCTGTCGCGGCTTGAGAATGTCGAACTCTCGCCGGGCGATGCGCCGGCCAAGGTGGTGGTCAACGCACGCACCGGTACGGTGGTGATCGGCCAGCTGGTGCGGGTGATGCCGGCAGCGATCGCGCATGGCTCGCTCACCGTGACCATCAGCGAAAACACCAACGTCAGCCAGCCTGGCGCCTTCAGTGGCGGACGCACCGCGGTCACCCCGCAGTCGACGATCACGGCCACCTCCGAAGGCAGCCGCATGTTCAAGTTCGAAGGCGGCACCACGCTCGACCAGATCGTGCGCGCGGTCAACGAGGTGGGCGCCGCGCCCGGCGACCTGGTGGCCATCCTGGAAGCGCTCAAGCAGGCCGGTGCGCTCACGGCGGAGCTGGAGGTGATCTGACATGCGTATCGCAGCCTCGCCCATTGATCTCAACCCGAGCACCAAGGCCGATCCCGCCAAGATCGACAAGGTCTCCCGTCAGCTCGAAGGACAGTTCGCGCAGATGCTGGTCAAGAGCATGCGCGATGCGAGCTCCGGCGACCCGATGTTTCCTGGCGAAAACCAGATGTTCCGCGAGATGTACGACCAGCAGATGGCCAAGTCGCTGACCGACGGCAAGGGGCTGGGCCTGTCGGCGATGATCTCCAAGCAGCTGAGCGGCGATACCGGCGGCCCGGCATTGAATACCTCGCTCAGCACGGCCGATGCCGCCAAGGCCTATGCGCTGGTGGCCGGCAAGCGCGACGCCTCGTTGCCGCTGCCGACCCGCGATGGCGCGACAGGCAGCGTCGGCGCAACCAGCGGCACTGCTGCAGGCATCGGCGCAGGCGGCCTGAGCGGCATCGGCATGAGCCAGGTGCTGGATCTGATCGCCGGGCGCACCGGCAGCAGCGATGCCGGCAGTGACGATGCGGCCGCACTGAGCTGGCCCTCGGCCAACGATCGCTGGAGCGACGTGGCGGCCAGCGATGCCGCCGATGCCAGCGCCGCGGTCACTGCAAGCGCGGCGAGCAGTGCTGCCGCCAGCCTGGGCGAGCGCACCCCGGAAGGCTTCGTCGCCAAGATCTGGACGCACGCGCAGAAGGCCGCGCGCGAACTGGGCGTGGATCCGCGTGCGCTGGTCGCACAGGCGGCGCTGGAAACCGGCTGGGGCCGTCGCGGTATCGGCAATGGCGGCGACTCCAACAACCTGTTCGGCATCAAGGCCACCGGCTGGAGCGGCGACAAGGTCACCACCGGCACCCACGAATACGTCAACGGCGTCAAAACCACCGAAACCGCCGATTTCCGCGCCTACGGTTCCGCCGAGGAGAGCTTTGCCGACTACGTGCGGCTGCTGAAGAACAACAGCCGTTACCAGCCCGCCCTGCAGGCCGGTACCGACATCAAGGGTTTTGCACGCGGCTTGCAACAGGCTGGATACGCCACCGATCCGGGCTATGCAGCCAAGATCGCGGCGATCGCCAACGGTCCGACCATCGACCGTGCGGTAGCCGCGATCGGCAACGCGGCGGCCGACCTGTCCAACCGCTACGCCAGCACCGCCGAGCCTGCTGGGCTCGGCACCATTCGTCGTTGAGGTAAACGCCCATGTCCATCATGTCCACCGGGACCAGTGCGCTGATCGCCTTCCAACGGGCGTTGTCGACCGTTAGCCATAACGTCGCCAACATCAATACCGAAGGCTACAGCCGCCAACGTGTGGAATTTGCAACGCGCACGCCCACCGACATGGGCTACGCGTTCGTGGGCAATGGCGCCAAGATCACCGACGTGAGCCGGGTGGCCGACCAGCTGGCCACCTCGCGCCTGCTCGACAGCGGCGGCGAGCTCTCGCGCCTGCAGCAGCTATCCTCGTTGTCCAACCGCGTCGACAGCCTGTACTCCAACACTGCCACCAATGTGGCCGGGCTGTGGTCGAACTTCTTCGACTCCACCAGCGCGGTATCGTCCAATGCCTCGTCCACCGCCGAACGGCAGAGCATGCTCGACAGCGGCAACTCGCTTGCGACGCGTTTCAAGCAGCTCAACGGGCAGATGGACAGCCTGAGCAACGAGGTCAACAGCGGCCTGACCTCCTCGGTGGACGAGGTCAATCGCCTGACCCAGCAGATCGCCAAGATCAACGGCACCATCGGCAACAGCATCGACAGCGCCTCGCCGGACATGCTCGACCAGCGCGACGCGCTTGTGAGCAAGCTGGTCGGCTATACCGGCGGTACCGCGGTGATGCAGGACGGCGGCTTCATGAACGTTTTCACCTCCGGCGGCCAGGCCCTGGTGGTGGGAACCACCTCGTCCAAGCTGACCACCGTCGCCGACCCGTATCAGCCGAGCAAGCTGCAGGTGGCGATGCAGACCCAGGGCCAGAATGTCAGCCTCAGCGCCAGCTCGCTGGGCGGGCAGATCGGCGGGCTGCTCGAGTTCCGCACCAGCGTGCTGGAACCGACCCAGGCCGAACTCGGCCGCCTGGCCGTGGGCATGGCCAGCACCTTCAACGCCGGTCACGCGCAAGGCATGGACCTGTACGGCGCGATGGGCGGCAACTTCTTCAACATCGGCTCGCCCACCACCGCCGCCAACCCGGGCAACACCGGCAGCGCGTCGCTGAGCGCCAGCTTCAGCAACATGGCGGCGGTGGATGGGCAGAACGTCGCGCTCAGTTTCGACGGCACTGCGTGGAAGGCCACCAATGCCAGCACCGGCTCGGCGGTGCCACTCAGCGGCACCGGCACCCCGGCCAATCCGCTGGTGCTCAACGGCGTCAGCCTGGTGGTCGGCGGCACGCCGGCCAACGGCGACAAGTTCCTGCTGCAGCCCACCGCCGGGCTGGCCGGCACCCTGTCGGTGGCCATCACCGACCCCTCGCGGATTGCCGCGGCCACCCCGGTCAAGGCCACCGCCACGGTCGCCAACCTGGGCACCGGCAAGATCAGCGACGTCAAGGTCACCAATGCGCAGAACCCGGCGCTGCTGACCCCGGCATCGGTGGAGTTCATCGACGCCAACCAGTACACCATCGACGGCACCGGCCCGTTCGCCTACACCGCCGGCCAGACCATCAGCGCCAACGGCTGGAGCTTTGCGCTGGACGGCGCGCCCAAGGCCGGCGACACCTTCGGCGTCGGCCCCACCGGTGCCGGCTCCAGCGACAACGGCAACGCCAAGTTGCTGGCCAATCTCGACGATGCCAAGGCGCTCAGCGGCGGCACGGTCACGCTCAACGGCGCGCTGTCTGGTCTGACCACCTCGGTCGGCTCGGCCGCGCGTGCGGCCAGTTATGCCTCGGACGCGCAGAAGGTCATCAACGACCAGGCGCAGGCCAGCCGCGACTCGATTTCCGGCGTCAACCTCGATGAGGAAGCCGCCAACATGCTGAAGCTGCAGCAGGCCTACCAGGCCGCCGCACAGATGATCTCCACCGCCGACACCATCTTCCAAGCCATCCTGGGTGCCGTACGCTGATGACCGACCGTATCTCCACCAGCATGATGTACAGCCAGTCGGTGTCGTCGATGACGGCCAAGCAGTCCCGGCTGAACCAGATCCAGGCCCAGCTCACCAGCGGTCAGCGCCTGGTCACCGCCAAGGACGATCCGGTCGCCGCCGGCACTGCGGTCGGCCTGGATCGCGCACTGGCCGCGATCACCCGCTTTGGCGAGAACGCCAACAACGTGCAGAACCGCCTTGGCCTGCAGGAAAACGCCCTGTCGCAGGCCGGCGACAAAATGGCGCGCGTCACCGAATTGGCGGTGCAGGCCAACAACTCCTCGCTCAGCCCCGACGACCGCAAGGCGATCGCCTCGGAGCTGACCGCACTGCGCGACAGCATGGTGAGCCTGGCCAACAGCACCGACGGCACCGGGCGCTACCTGTTCGGCGGCACCGCCGATGGCAGCGCGCCTTTCATCAAGAGCAATGGTGGCGTTACCTACAACGGCGACCAGACCCAGAAGCAGGTGGAAGTGGCGCCGGACACCTTCGTCAGCGACACCCTGCCCGGCAGCGAAATCTTCATGCGCATCCGCACCGGCGACGGCACCGTGGACGCGCACCCCAACACCGCCAATACCGGCACCGGGCTGCTGCTGGATTTCAGCCGCGACGCCAGTACCGGCAGCTGGAATGGCGGCAGCTACAGCGTGCAGTTCACCGCCGCCGACACCTACGAGGTGCGCGACAGCAGCAATGCGGTGGTCAGCACCGGCACCTATAAAGATGGCGAAGATATCAACGCGGCCGGCGTGCGTATGCGCATCAGCGGCGCGCCGGCGGCGGGCGACAGTTTCCAGATTGGTGCCTCCACCACCAAGGACGTGTTCTCCACCATCAACGACCTGGTCGGCGCGCTGAACTCGGACACGCTGACCCCGCCGCAGAAGGCGTCGATGATCAACACCTTGCAGTCGTCGATGCGCAACATCGCGCAGGCGTCTTCGAAGATGATCGATGCGCGCGCCTCCGGTGGCGCGCAGTTGTCGGCCATCGACAACGCCAACTCCTTGCTCGAATCCAACGAAGTCACGCTCAAGACCACCTTGTCGTCGATCCGCGATCTGGATTACGCCTCGGCGATTGGGCAATACCAACTTGAGAAGGCCTCGTTGCAGGCCGCTCAGACCATTTTTCAGCAGATGCAGTCGTCGTCGTTGTTCAACCTGATCCGCTGATTTGCCGCAGAAAACCTGCGTTTTCTTCGCTCCTGCGCGTAGGCACTTGCGCAGGCCGACGGAGTTTATTCGTCGAAATTTATACCAACGCTAAAGATCTACGGGGTGCTGCCGAATAAACCAAACCCCTTGATAAACAACGCTTCCGTATTTCGTCCCGCAGCAGAAAGACAGTAAAAAAACACTGGATTTCGCTAAAGGTTCCCGACGCAACGCCGTTATTCATCTCAGCAGCGGCAACGGCCAACTTGATGGCCCCCCTGCGGAGGCTCCAGGCAAGTCCCCCTTGCCGGAAAAATCGCTTAGGAGAAATCAAAATGGCACAGGTAATCAACACCAACGTAATGTCGCTGAACGCTCAGCGTAACCTCAACACCAACAGCTCCAGCTTGGCGCTGAGCATCCAGCAGCTTTCGTCGGGCAAGCGGATCACCAGCTTTGCCGTCGACGCAGCCGGCGGCGCAATCGCCGAGCGCTTCACCACCCAGATCCGCGGCCTGGACGTTGCCTCGCGCAACGCCAACGACGGCATCTCGCTGTCCCAGACTGCCGAAGGCGCAATGCAGGAAATCGGCAACAACCTGCAGCGTATCCGCGAGCTGTCGGTACAGTCGGCAAATGCAACCAACTCGTCCACCGACCGCGAGGCACTGAACTCGGAAGTCAAGCAGCTGACCAGTGAAATCGACCGCGTCGCCAATCAGACCAGTTTCAACGGCACCAAGCTGCTTGACGGCTCCTTCAGCGGCGCGCTGTTCCAGGTCGGTGCCGATGCCGGCCAGACCATCGGCATCAACAGCATCGCCGACGCCAACATCGATACGCTAGGCAAGGCCAACTTCGCCGCCGCCGTCTCCGCTGCCGGCGTGACCGGCACCGCCACCGCCTCGGGTTCGGTCAGCGGCATCAGCCTGTCGTTCAAGGACGCCAGCGGTTCGGCCAAGAGCATCACCATTGCAGACGTCAAGGTCGCTTCCGGCGACACCGCTGCCGATGTGAACAAGAAGGTCGCGGCGGCGATCAACGACAAGCTCGACCAGACCGGCATGTACGCCTCGATCAAGACCGACGGTACGGTGCAGATTGAATCGCTGAAGGCTGGCCAGGACTTCACCTCGCTGTCGGCCGGTACCTCCAGCGCCACCGGCATCACCGTCGGCGCCGGCATCACCACCGCCTCGGCCGCTTCCGGCTCCACCGCTTCGACCTTGGGCAGCCTGGATATCTCCACGTTCTCGGGCGCACAGCAGGCCCTGGAAATCGTCGACAAGGCATTGACCACGGTCAACTCCTCGCGCGCCGATATGGGTGCGGTGCAGAACCGCTTCACCTCCACCATCGCTAACCTGAGCGCAACCTCGGAAAACCTGTCGGCCTCGCGCAGCCGCATCGCCGATACCGACTACGCCAAGACCACCGCCGAGCTGACCCGCACGCAGATCCTGCAGCAGGCCGGCACCGCGATGTTGGCCCAGGCTAAGTCGGTTCCGCAGAACGTGCTGAGCCTGCTGCAGTAACTTTCCGCAGTCACCAGAAACGCTTTGCAGCAAGTCAAAAGCCCCTCTTCGGAGGGGCTTTTTTGTGAGCGCGGTTTTTTGACGCGGGTCGATCAGCACATTGGGCACGGAAGTTGCATCCACAAAAGGGTGAGCAAGACGCGTCGGCGCCGCTAAAGTCCTCCCGGATGCGGCCGATATCCGTCTCGTAATCCGATGCATCCGTTGTTCGGATGCCCAGACGAGGAATGCAACATGGCATCGTTGATCAGTACTTCTGCTTCAGGATTGGATATCCCCACCGTGGTGTCCACCCTGGTCTCCCGTCAGAGGGATCCGGAGCAGGCGCGCATCAACAAGGCCGGCACCGCCGCGACCACGCAGCTGTCGGCGATCAGCCAGATCAAGAGCAGCATGACCACGCTCAAGTCCGCGCTGGACAAGGTGGTCAGCAGCGCCGACACCAACGCCTACAAGGCCACGGTGCCGACCGATGCCGGCTTCACCGCCACCACCACCAGCTCGGCGGCGCCGGGCAACTATTCGGTGGAAGTGGTCTCGCTGGCGACCTCGCAAAAACTGGCCTCCGGCGCGTTTACGGCCGATGCCACGGTGGGCAGCGGCACGCTGACGATCGGCTATGGCGATCAGAGCGTCACCGTGGACATCAGCGGCACCGCCAAGCTCACCGACATCGCTGCAGCCATCAACAAGGCTGCCGGCGGCAAGGGAGTCACTGCCAGCGTGGTCACTGCCAACGATGGCCAGCACCTGGTCTTCAACGCGGTCGATCCCGGCACCAAGGGCGCCCTGACCATCAGTGCCAGCGATCCGAGCCTGAGCAGCCTGACCTACGGCCCCGGCATCACCGGCGGGCTGAACCAGACCGTGGCTGCCGCCGACGCACTCGTGCGCGTGGACGGCTTCGAGCGTACCTCCAGCTCCAACACCATCAGCGACATCGTGCCAGGCGTGGTGCTCAACCTGACCAAGGCCGCCGAAGGCACAAAGTTCAACCTGGGCGTAGCGGCCGATACCAGCGGCCTCAAGGGTAACCTTACTGCGTTTGCTGCGGCCTACAACACCGCCAACACCTTGCTGGCCAAGAGCAGCGCCTACGACGCCACCACCAAGACCGCCGCAGCCCTGACCGGCGACTCGCTGGTGCGCAGCCTGCAGCAGCAGTTGCGCGGCCAAGTCAGCGGCAACGTCAACGAACTCAAGGCGCTGGGCCTGACCATCGACAAGGATGGCGTGATGAGCTTCGACAGTGCCAAGTTCGACACCGCCATCGCCTCCGACGGCGGTGCTGCCGCCGAAGTGTTCGGCAAGGACAGCAAGTTCGGTCGATGATCGCCGCCGGCGGCGTCAAGAAAGGTTTGCTGCTGGTCGGTGACCGCAGTGCCAATCTGGAAGACCCGATCTTCTCGGACTCTGGCACCGCCACGGCGCTGGAGTTCGATCAGAACGCAGCGCCGATGTATTTCGACCTCAACAGCGATGGCAGCGGCTACAAAGCCATCATCCTGCCGGTGGGTGGTCAACGCGAGCCTGTCGCCATTCAGCACCTGCTGCCTTATCGTGAAAACGAGAAGGATCGCTGGCACCGGGCCACCGATCTGCAGCTCGATGGCACCGCCGTGCTCAGCTTCTCGACCCAGCGCGTTCCCCCCGCAGTTGACAAATTGATCGCGTATGCCGGTGTAAGCAAGGATGACATCGATTATTTCGTGTTCCACCAGGCCAACCGGATGATCAACGAGACCATTCGCAAGAAGCTCGGCCTTGCGATCGAAAAGGTGCCGTCCACCCTGCGCGACTTCGGCAACACCAGCGGCGCATCGCTGCCCCTGACCATGACCGCACGGATCAACAAGGAACTGGAATCTGGCCCCAAGCGTGTCCTTCTTTCAGGCTTCGGGATCGGGTTGTCTTGGGGTACCTGCCTGGTTGATATCGAAGGCGCGGTGTTTCCTGAGTTGATCGAGTCGTGAATATCGCCCTCGATCCCAACGACCCGTTCTCGTTGCAGGGCAAACGCATCCTGGTCACCGGCGCATCGTCAGGCATCGGACGACAGATCGCGCTGAGTTGCGCGCAGACTGGCGCACAACTGGTCATCAGCGGCCGCGACGAAGGCCGCCTGGCCGAGACCTTCGCCGCACTTGAAGGCACCGGGCATGAGCAGGTAATCGCCAATCTGGACAAGCAGGAGGATATCGACCATCTGGTGGCTTCGGTCGGTGCCCTGGATGGCGTCGCACACGCGGCCGGCATCGCCCGGCTAGCACCATTCCGGATGATCAACCGCGCGCAACTGGACGAAACCTTCGCCAGTAATGTCTATGCACCGCTGCTACTGACGCGCGGCCTGCTGGCGAAAAAGCGCATCAACGCCAAAGGTTCGATCCTATTCATCTCGGCGGTGGGCTCGCACATCGGTCCTGTGGCCACTGCCGCCTACTCCGCCAGCAAGTCAGCCCTGCTCGGCGCAATGCGCACTCTGGCACTGGAAGTGGCCAAGCACGGTATCCGCGCCAACTGCATCGTGCCCGGCTACGTGCGCACGCCAATGCTTGAAGGCCTCAACAAGAGCGGCGGCAACATCGATGAGCACGCCAAACTGACCCCGCTGGGACTGGGCGAACCGGAAGACGTGGCTTATGCGGCGGTGTTTTATCTGTCCGACGCAAGTCGCTGGGTCACCCGCAACTACTTCGTCGTAGATGGTGGCCTGACCGTGCCGATGGACATCTACGCATGAGCAATCCGACTCGCAAAGCCTTTTCCCTAACTGGCAAGACCATCCTGGTCACCGGCGCATCGTCCGGCCTTGGCCAGGAAATCGCTCTGACCTGCGCACGGCGTGGCGCGCGCTTGGTCATCAGCGGTCGCGATCCCGAGCGTCTCCAGCAAACCCATGCGCAACTGGCCGGCGATGGGCATGTGCAGGTGCAGGCCGACCTGACTGTTTCGCAGGACCGGGAGCGCCTGGTGCAAGCCAGCCAGCGCATCGACGGCGTCGTGCACTGCTTCGGCGGGCAGATGCTGTCGCCGATCCGCCAACTGAAGGAAGAACTGATGACGCGCATGTACCAGGTTCATTTCCTGGCACCGGTCATGCTGACGCAGCGTCTGCTGCAAGCCAATGCCATTAACGCGCAAGGCTCCATCGTGTTCATGCTGTCCACCTCCGCGCATATTGGTACACGCGGCGTGGGGCCGTACTCGGCAATGAAGTCCGCCCTGCTGGGCATTATCCGGTGCTTAGCTTTGGAACAGGCGAAGCACCGCGTGAGAGTCAACGGGATTTCGCCATCGGCCGTGCCCACTCCGCGCCTTTGGGGCGAGGACAACGGGCTCAATGAGCTGCTGAACCAACAACGCGCGCGCCATCCACTGGGTCTGGGCACACCGCAAGATGTCGCCAACGCTGCGGTCTACCTGCTGTCCGACGCCAGCCGCTGGGTCACCGGCACCAGCCTGGTCATGGACGGCGGGGCGGTGCTCTGATGGAACGCGCACTCATTATCGGCGCCGGCGGCTGGGGCCGCGAAGTCCTGGAGCAAATGCGTAACGATGCCGGGCATGGCAAGGACTGGCTGATCGGCGGGTTCCTGGACAGCCGCGCCGATATCCTAGATCGCTACGGGGTCGATACACCGATCATCGGCGATCCGATGAGCTATCTGCCCCAGCCTGACGATGTATTCGTCTGTGCGATGGGAAACCCCTACGACCGCCACCGCTATGCTCTGCCGATCCTCGAAAAGGGCGGGCGGTTCATTCCAATCTGCACCGACGTCCGCCTGGGCAGGCGGGTGCATTTCGGCCAGGGCTGCTTCTTTGGTCTGCTGGTCCATTCCGGGCCGGACGTGCGCATGGGCGACTTTGTCACCATCCATGCCCAAAGCATGCTCGGGCACGACGTACGCATCGGTGACTACGTGCACGTTGGCGCAATGACGTTCATGGGCGGTGGCGTGCAGATCGGCGACTTCGTCACCGTGCACCCACGCGCTACCCTGATGCCAGGCGTCAAGGTCGGTGACGGCGCGGTCATCGGAGCCGGTGCGGTGGTCATGAAGGACGTACCGGCCGGCGCCACGGTGTTCGGCAATCCGGCCAAAATTGTTTTCCACAAAAACAACCCAGCAGACTGATCGATGCGCTCCCGGATGCACCCCAAGTATTACCTGTCGCAGGAAATCTTTGAGCGCGAGCAGCGCAAGATCTTCCGTCGGGTTTGGTTGTTTGCAGGGCTCAAGACGCTGCTGCGGGAAAACAACTGCTTCATCACCCGCAAGATCGCGGGCATTCCCCTGGTGATTCAGAACTTCCACGGCCAAATCCGTGCGTTCGAGAACGTCTGCCTTCACCGCAGTGCACTGATTCAAACCGGTGCTATCGGTTGCCGGCCTTTGGTGTGCCCCTACCACGCCTGGAGTTACGACGAACAAGGCCGGGTAAAAAACATTCCGGACTGCGATGCGATCTATCGCCTGGACACTAGTGAAAGGGACAACCTGAAGCTGCGCGAATTCTCACTGCGCGCCATCGGCAACCTGCTGTTCGTCAACCTCGACCCCGACCCGATGCCCATCGAGGAGCAGTTTTCGGCAGACTTCATCGCCTTGCTGGAAAGTAGTTCCAACGTCTACGACACCGAGGTCATGGTGACCACATGGCATGGACGGTACAACTGGAAGCTGGCCTACGAGAATCTGCGGGACGCCAATCACCCGCGCTTCGTCCACCCCAAGACACTGGCAAAGAGCGTCAGCTTCGTTCCCCAAGTAAACGAGGAACAAGCCAAGGAGTCCATGGGAGCCTTGCAGGACACATCGCCCGCAGCCTTGCGGTGCGAAATGCGTCGCTTCAGCTTCGGCGGCCCGGAAGCACCCATCCCCAGGCTTCAGCACTTCGGCTGGCACGAGAAAGTGGAACGCTGGGGCAAGCAGGATGCCTACTTCAACTGGCTGGCCTTCCCGAACTTGCATATCGCCAGTCCCAACGGCGGCTATTCCTTCACGCTGGAACACCACATCCCCGTCGCACCGGACCGGACCGACCTGGAAATCTATTGGTTTAGCGCACGCAGGAAACAGCCTTACGGTTCTTCCAGCCAAGTGCTGCTTGCGCAGATGCACGGCAGCAAGGTGGTGGTGGGCGAAGACGTTGACATCATGGAGCGGGTGCAGGCGGCATTACACACGGATGCTCCGCTACCCACCCAGGGTGCCTACGAATCCATGAATCGCCTGGTCGAACGCTGGTACACGGTGCTGATGGAGACCGAACATGAAATCTAGATGGATCATCGGCAGCAGCGTATACCTCGACCTGGCCTTTCACGCCTGGAAGCAGGCGCGTCAGGACGAGGCGGTTATCAGGATCGATGTGCCACAAGACGCGGAATACGAATTCGATCTGGCCGTGCTGGATGGACTGGATCCGACCGCTGGGGCCATGTTCGTGGCGTTCGACGAACGCTTCGGCAACTTCAAGCGCCTAGAACTGATGCAGGCAGCGATGGAACGTGGCTTCAAGCTGGAGCCCTTCATCCACTCCAGTGCAGCCATCGCCTCTGACACGGTCATCGGGCTCAACGCATTCGTGGGTGCCAATGCTGTCGTCGGGCACGGGTGCAGGATCGACTACAACACCGTCATCCACGCCAGCGCACACCTCGGGCCGGCATGCCGCGTCAAATCGTCATGCTGGATAGAGAACGGTGTGCAAATCGGCACGGGCGTCGAGATCGGCGGCAACAGCATCCTGCGCACCGGCGCCATCGTGAGTGGGGGCGTCAAGGTGGGACGAAGCTGCGAACTTGGCTGGCCGCGTACCTACCGCGAGGACGTGCCGGCCAAGACCTATTTCGACGCCCGCTACGACGCCCCCATTCATACCTACGAGAGATGACGTTCATGAACTCAAGAAATGAGCAGCTTCGCCAACGGATTCTCCGTATTGCGGAGCAGGAGCGCCCTGCGCTGGAGGATGTCATTGCGCGCCTGCCCGCGATTGCCAACCGTCCTGTCTTCCTCGTCGCTCCCGAGTCCTATGCAGGCATGGTGCATGGTCCCAGGGTCGCTGCCCACCTGCGCAATGTTATTGCTGCAATTGATGATCAAAGCATCCACCAGGACCGCATCCACGGCGCGCCGCGCTGGAGCGGTCAGGAGTTTCTTGCCAAGGCGGGGCAGTATGCCGATGCGATCGCTATCGATTTCTCTTGCAGCCCGCGCGGACGGGCGTTTGCAAATGACCTGTGCACCAGCGCGGGTATTGAGCAACTGAGCGTTGCGCCTTCCCTGGATCCGCTGATCCCACACTTCGAGCAGCGCCCCCTCTTTCTGCTCCATCCACGCTCGGGCATTGGCAACATTTATGGCTCAAAGATCGTCCAGCACGCCAGCCATGTAATCGCCGCCGTTGATGATCAGCGAAGCGACAGCGACACCGTTCATGGGGTGCCGCGCTGGAGTTCTCGCCAGTTCATCGAACAAGCGGCCCAGCATCCCCAGGCATTGGCCATCGACTTTTCTTATAGCCCGGGAGAATCGGGCTTGGCCCGCGAGCTCTGCGAGCAAGCAGGAATTGAAAGGGTAGATGCCTGCCTGGCCGTTGCCCACTGTGGGCTGCTCGCCGTATACGAGCCTGCCCAGGTATACCGTCAGCGGACGCTTCTGCGCCTGGAAGAATTTCTGCGCTTTGCGGATCGACTGGACGACGAATTCAGCATCTTTACGCTCTATAGCAACCTGTTGTTCCGCCTGACCTACGATTCCAGTCTCCTGCTGGGCTGCTGGGCGACGCCGATCAACGAGTACTTTTCAGAATACGCCGATACCAGTACGTTCCAGCTGGGCACGCGTGAACATTTCTGCGATGGCGGTGCCTTCCAAGGTCCCATCGTCCACAAGTTTCTAGAAGCATCCCGCCATCGCTACGAAAGCATCACCGCCTTCGAACCCGACAATATCAACTTCCAGAAATTGGAGGGCGTCGCAAGCGCCCTCCCACTTCCCCCGCACAATTTCAGGGCCATCAAAAAAGCGATCTCCAACGAACACACGACGCTGCGCTTCGAGGAGACCGGCACCGTTTCCAGCCATGTGTCGCCGGATGGCGGAATCTCCGTTGCTACTACTCGTCTTGACGATGAATTGGAAAAGCTGACGTTACTGAAGTTGGACATTGAAGGGTTCGAAGCCAGGGCACTCGAAGGCGCATCTCACCTCATCCGCACCCAGCGCCCCCGCATGGCTATCTGTGTGTACCACTACGCCCAGGATTTACTGGATATCGTGGAACAACTGGACAAGTTGGTGGATGGCTATCACTTCCGTCTACGCCAGCACTCTCCCGGCCACTACTACGACCTGGTTTTGTATGCATCGCCCGTCGCCGGTGCCGCACCGCCGCCCTGGGCGGCGTAAGCCCAGGCCAACTCACGACCTGCTCATCGGCCCATGATGCACCACCCAGAAGATTGCTCCGCCACCTGTGCGCTTGTCAGCATCGTGATGCCTGCCTACAAGCTGCGCTATCTCGATGAAGCGCTCAGGAGCGCAGTTCTGCAGTCGTACCCCAGGCTCGAGCTGATCGTCTGCGACGACAGTGTCGATGCGCTGATCGAGCAATGCGTCGCGCGGCATGCGCTGGAATGTCCTTTTCCGATCCGCTATTTCCGCAATCCAGATCGCCTGGGCGAGCTCGGCAGCAAACTCAAAGGCATCGGCCTGGCCCAGGGCGAATACATCAAGTTCCTGCACGACGACGACGTGCTGCAGCCGGACTGCGTCGCGCAGCTGGTCGGCGCCATGGAGCGCAATCCTGGTACCGCGCTGGCGTCCTCGCGCCGGTTGCGCATCGACGACGACGGTGCGCCGTTGCCGGACATCCTGGCCACCAGCTTCCCGTTTGCCGAAGATGTGCTGATCGATGGGCCGGAGCTGGTGTCGTTCCTGGCCGACCATGCCATCAACTTCATCGGCGAGCCGAGTTGCGTGCTTGTACGGCGCGACGACCTGGTGGCGATGGGTGGCGAGCTGATGATGTTGAACGGCAAGCCCATCCACTGGGTTGGCGATCTGGCGATCTACGTCAAGTTGCTGCGTCACGGCAACCTGGCCTTGCTGTCCAGCCCGCTCACGCAGTTCCGCGTGTCCAGCGCGCAGTTCAGTCAGGCCGGTCGCGATCAGCCGGGCATCGGCGATCAGGGCCACGACGACCTGCGCCAGGGCATCCGCCAACTCGGCTGGCGGCGCGAGGGCGGCGACAACCGCCAGGTGCGTGTCGCCCCGCTCAACCCGCACAAGGCGCGGGTGTTCAAGTCGGTGGACCTGGTCAACGCCTTGATGCAGAGCGCAGGAATGGCCGAGCGCGTGTCGCCGGCCACCTGGTTGGGAGTGCGTCATCCCAGCACCGTGCAGCGAGCCTTGATCGATGCGCGCCTGCAGGCGCATGCGGGCGGCCCGCAGATTGCAGTGATCGTGGTCGACAGCGACGGCGATGCGGCAGCGGTGGCCGCAACCCAGGCCAGCCTGGCGGCGCTGGCGTGTTATCGGAACCAGCAGACCTGGGTGATCAGCAGCTCGCCGCAGCAGGCCGCCGAGCACGGCGAGCGCGGTGTGCTGATCGGTCCGGACGGGTTGGTGCCCGCACTCAATCGGACCATCGCCACGCAACAGTCCATCGACTGGGTGCTGCTGGTCCAGGCCGGCAGCCTGTTCACCGCCAGTGGCCTGCTGATGCTGGCGCTGGAGATGCTCGCGCTGCCGGACACGTGTCAGGCCATCTACGCCGATGAAGTGATCGCGCTGGACGGCGGTCAGCTCGGGCTGGCGATGCGGCCGGCGCTGTATCTGGACATGTTGCTCAGTTCACCGTCGACGATGTCGCGGCATTGGCTGTTCCGGCACCAGACGCTAGTGGCCGATGGCGGCTTTGCAACCGAAACGAGCGACGCCTTCGAACTGGATTACCAGCTTGGGCTGGTCGAGCGTTATGGCCTGGCCTGCATCCAGCACATCGCCGAACCCTTGCTGGTGGCATCGGCCACCACGCGGCATGGCGACGAAGACGAGCAGCGCGCCATCAGCCGCCATCTTGCCGCGCGCGGGTACCTGGAAGCGGTGGTGAGCAGCAACGGCCCCGGCCGGCACGCGGTGGATTACCGGCATGCACAGCAGCCATTGGTCAGTATTGTGGTGCTGGTGGATGGACGCCTGGCGCAGGTGCAGCGCTGCCTGGAAAGCGTGCTCGCCAACACCGGTTATCCGCACTACGAGCTGCTGTTGCTGGATCGCGGCGACAGCGCCGAACCGGGGCTGCGCGACTGGCTGGCGGGCATCGACAACCTCGGCCTGCAGCAAATCCGCGTGCTGCGCTTCGACGGTGCGCCCTCGCGCGAAGCAGCCTGCAATGCGGCAGCCGAACAGGCACGTGGGGAGGTGCTGCTGTGGCTGGCGGCCGGCGCGGCAGCGATCAAGGCCGATTGGCTGGCGCAGCTGCTCAACCACGCGCTGCGCCCGGAGGTCGGCGCGGTGGCCGGCAAGCTGCTGCGCGGCGACGGCACCGTGCATCACGCCGGCTTGCTGCTGGGCCTGGGGGCACCAGCGGCGCGCGCCTTCGCAGGTGCGGCGTTCGACGAATCGGGTTATCTGCAGCGCCTGCAACTGGATCAGAACTACAGCGCGCTCAGTGGCGAATGCCTGATGCTGCCGCGCCAGCTGTTCCTGGACGCCGGCGGCTTTGCGCAGGAACCGGCATTGGCGCAATGGAGCGACGTCGACCTGTGTCTGCGCCTGCAGCAGGCCGGCTATCTCAATGTCTATGCCGCGCGCGCGCAGCTGCTGATCGACCCGCCCGACGCGACGCCCGCCACTGCACTCGACGAAGAGGCGATGTATGCGCGTTGGCTGCCGGTGATGGCCAACGACCCGGCCTACAACCCGGGCTTCTCGCTGGACCCCGGCGCCGGCTTCCAGCTGGCCGACCCGCGCGCCAGTTGGCGGCCGCTGCAGTCGTGGCGACCGCTGCCGACGATGATCGCCCTGCCCGCCGATATCGAAGGCTGCGGCCACTACCGGGTAATCCAGCCGCTGCGCGCCCTGCGCGAAGCCGGCATGGTCGAAGGCGTGCTGTTCAACGGCTATCTGGAGATCAGCGAGCTGGCGCGCCAGGATCCCGACGTGGTGATCCTGCAACGCCAGGTCGGCGAGCCGCGACTGGAAGCGATGCGGCGCATGCAGGCGCTGTCGCGCGCGTTCAAGGTCTACGAGCTGGACGACTACCTGCCCAACCTGCCGCTGAAGAACGCGCATCGCGAGCACATGCCCAAGGACATCCTCAAGACCGTGCGGCGCGGGCTGGGCATGGTGGACCGCTTCGTGGTGTCCACCCCCGCCCTGGCCGAGGCGTTCGCCGGGTTGCATGGCGATATCCGCGTGGCCGAAAACCGCCTGCCGCCGCATTGGTGGGAGCACCTGCCCGCAGGCAGCGAACGCAAGCAACGCCAGGGCGGCAAGCCGCGCATCGGCTGGGCCGGCGGCGTCAGTCACACCGGCGACCTGGAACTGATCGGCGATGTGGTGCGCGAGCTGGCCGACGAGGTCGAATGGGTGTTCATGGGGATGTACCCGTTCGCGTTGCGCCAGCACATCCATCAGTTCCAGCCTGGTGTGCCGATCGATCATTACCCGGCCGCACTGGCGGCGCTGGATCTGGATCTGGCGCTGGCGCCGGTGGAGCAGAACCTGTTCAACGAGTGCAAGAGCAATCTGCGCCTGCTCGAATACGGCGCCTGTGGCTATCCGGTGATCGCCAGCGATGTGCGCTGCTACCAGGGCAACCTGCCGGTGACCCTGGTGAAAAACCGCTACCGCGACTGGATCGGCGCAATCCGCGAGCATCTGGCCGACCCGGCCGCTTCAGCGGCAAAGGGCGCGGCGTTGCGTGACGTGGTGCGCCGCGACTGGATGCTGACCGGACGCAATCTTGATCGCTGGCGCCAGGCGTGGTTGCCGGATTAGTGGATCGAGGCCGCAGGTGCATGCACTACCGTCTCGACTGGTCCTTGCCCGTCTACCGTCGCGGGACCTTACGCGGCATGGGTGCTGCGTAAGCGCCTACAGGGACGTACTTGCGGCGTGTCCTGCGATGGTGGGCGGGCAAGGGCCCTGCAGCCAAGCCGCAGATCCGACGCTCTGCACCCAATACTCCCGGGCCATCCCCCAGCGCCGGACCCATCCGCGTTGACTTAAAGCCCCTCCCCGCCCCCGGCGCCGGAATCCCGGCGCGGTTTCGGCACGCCGCTTGCATTGGTGTGGATGCCTCCCTGGCTGACCGCACCCATGAGCGACTCCGTTACCTCCATCCTCTCGCAGATCCGCAGCTACCAGACGCAGATGGGCCAAGGCCCGATGGGCGCGGTGGGCGATGCGGCGCGCGGCAATCAGATCCAGGGGCTGGCCGGCACGCAGGGAACACCGGCCACCCAGGCACCGAGCTTCAGCGAGACCTTGCGCGGCGCCATCGGCGGCGTCAACGAGGCCCAGCAAAAGTCCGGCGCCTTGGCCAAGGCCTTTGAAATGGGCGACCCCAGTGCCGATCTGGCACGGGTCATGGTCGCCTCCCAGCAGTCCCAGGTGGCCTTCCGCGCCACCGTGGAAGTCCGCAACCGTC
This sequence comes from Xanthomonas arboricola pv. juglandis, assembly GCF_001013475.1. Taxonomy (GTDB): domain Bacteria; phylum Pseudomonadota; class Gammaproteobacteria; order Xanthomonadales; family Xanthomonadaceae; genus Xanthomonas; species Xanthomonas arboricola. The sequence continues at coordinate 103,737 of NZ_JZEF01000005.1, forward strand.
TCGTCCAGGCTTATCAGGACGTCATGAACATGCCGCTGTAAGGGTTGACGACACATGGCTCTCGCGATCACCAAAGAAAACATGAACCAGAACGCCGAAAAGGCGGGGCAATGGTTCGACCGTGTCCGCAGCCTGCAGATCACCCGCAAGCTGACCATGATGGCGATGATCGCCGTGGCGGTGGCGGCCGGTCTGGCGGTGTTCTTCTGGTCGCAGAAGCCCGGTTACCAGTCGCTGTACACCGGCCTGGACGACAAGGGCAATGCCGAAGCGGCCGACCTGCTGCGCACCGCGCAGATCCCGTTCAAGATAGATCAGGACACCGGCGCCATCTCGGTGCCGCAGGACCGTCTGTACGACGCCCGCCTGAAACTGGCCGGCTCCGGCCTGACCGGCAAGGAGACCGGCGGCGGCTTCGAGCTGATGGAAAAGGACCCCGGTTTCGGCGTCAGCCAGTTCGTCGAAAATGCCCGCTACCAGCACGCCCTGGAAACCGAACTGTCGCGCACCATCGGCACCTTGCGCCCGGTGCGCGAGGCCCGTGTGCATCTGGCCATTCCCAAGCCCAGCGCCTTCACCCGCCAGCGTGACGTGGCCAGCGCCTCGGTGGTGCTGGAGCTGCGCGGCGGCCAGGGCCTGGAGCGCAACCAGGTCGATGCAATCGTCAACCTGGTCGCCTCCAGCATCCCGGACATGACCCCCGAGCGCGTCACCGTGGTCGACCAGAGCGGCCGCATGCTCTCCATCGCCGACCCCAACAGCGACGCCGCCCAGCATGCCGCCCAGTTCGAACAGGTGCGTCGCCAGGAAAGCTCCTACAACCAGCGTATCCGCGAGCTGCTCGAGCCGATGACCGGCCCGGGCCGGGTCAACCCGGAAGTCAGCGTGGACATGGACTTCTCGGTGGTCGAGGAAGCCCGCGAGCTCTACAACGGCGAACCGGCCAAGCTGCGCAGCGAACAGGTCAGCGACACCAGCACCAGCGCCACCGGCCCGCAGGGCCCCCCTGGCGCCACCAGCAACAGCCCCGGCCAGCCGCCGGCGCCGGCCGCAAACGCCACTGCCGGCGCACCGGGCACCCCGGCCGCTGCCAATGGCCAGGCCGCCGCACCGGCCGCGCCGACCGAAAGTTCCAAGAGCGCCACCCGCAATTACGAATTGGACCGGACCTTGCAACACACCCGCCAGCCGGCCGGCCGCATCAAGCGGGTGTCGGTGGCGGTGCTGCTGGACAACGTCCCGCGCCCCGGTGCCAAGGGCAAGATGGTCGAGCAGCCGCTGACGGCCGCCGAGCTCACCCGCATCGAGGGCCTGGTCAAGCAGGCGGTGGGCTTCGACGCGGCCCGTGGCGACACGGTGTCGGTGATGAACGCCCCGTTCGTGCGCGAAGCGGTCGCCGGCGAGGAAGGTCCGAAATGGTGGGAAGACCCGCGCGTGCAGAACGGTCTGCGCCTGCTGGTCGGTGCGGTGGTGGTGCTGGCGCTGCTGTTCGGCGTGGTGCGCCCCACCCTGCGCCAGCTCACCGGCGTGACCGCGATCAAGGAAAAGCAGGCCAAGGGCGGCAACGATGGCACTCCGCAGAGCGCCGACGTGCGGATGGTCGACGATGACGACCTGATGCCGCGCCTGGAAGAGGACACCGCCCAGCTCGGTCAGGACCGCAAGAACCCGATCGCGCTGCCGGACGCCTACGAAGAACGCATGCGTCTTGCACGCGAAGCAGTCAAAGCCGATTCAAAACGTGTCGCACAAGTCGTGAAGGGATGGGTCGCCAGTGAAGCCTGATACACCACCGATGACCGGCGTACAGCGCGCCGCCGTGCTGCTGCTGTCGCTCGGGGAAAGCGACGCCGCCGAAGTGCTCAAGCACATGGACCCCAAGGAGGTGCAGAAGATCGGCATCGCCATGGCCACCATGACCGGCATCTCGCGCGATCAGGTCGAGAAGGTGATGGACGAGTTCAACGGCGAACTGGCCGGCAAGACCTCGCTGGGCGTGGGCGCCGACGACTACATCCGCAACGTGCTGATCCAGGCGCTGGGCGCCGACAAGGCCGGTGGCCTGATCGACCGCATCCTGCTCGGCCGCAACACCACCGGCCTGGACACGCTGAAGTGGATGGACCCGCGCGCGGTGGCCGACCTGGTGCGCAACGAGCACCCGCAGATCATCGCCATCGTCATGGCACATCTGGACAGCGACCAGGCCGCCGAGGCCCTGAAGCTGCTGCCCGAGCGCACCCGCGCCGACGTGCTGCTGCGCATCGCCACCCTGGACGGCATCCCGCCCAATGCGCTGAGCGAGCTCAACGACATCATGGAGCGCCAGTTTTCCGGCAACCAGAACCTCAAGTCGTCCAATGTGGGCGGCATCAAGGTGGCCGCCAACATCCTCAACTTCCTGGACACCGGCGCTGACCAGGGCGTGCTGGGCGAGATCGGCAAGATCGACGCCGACCTGGCCGGCAAGATCCAGGACCTGATGTTCGTGTTCGACAACCTGGTGGACCTGGACGACCGCGGCCTGCAGACGCTGTTGCGCGAGGTCTCCGGCGAGCGCCTGGGCCTGGCCCTGCGCGGTGCCGACGTCAAGGTGCGCGAGAAGATCACCCGCAACATGTCCCAGCGCGCCGCCGAGATCCTGCTCGAGGACATGGAAGCGCGCGGCCCGGTGCGCCTGGCCGACGTGGAAGCGGCGCAGAAGGAAATCCTCACCATCGTCCGCCGCCTGGCTGACGAAGGCGCCATCAGCCTGGGCGGCGCCGGTGCGGAGGCGATGGTATGAACGACATCGTCACCCGCTGGCTGGCCCCCGACCTGCACCTGGAGCCGGCCCCGCCAGCGCCGGAGTATGACGAGCCGGCCGTGCTCGAGCCGGTGCTGCGTCCGCCGACCCTCGAAGAGATCCAGGCGATCGAGGACGCCGCCCAGCAGGAAGGCTTCGCCCGCGGACATGCCGAAGGCTTTGCCCAGGGCCAGTCCGAAGTGCGCCGCCTGACCGCGCAGATCGACGGCATCCTGGACAACTTCACCCGCCCGCTGGCGCGGCTGGAGAACGAAGTGGTCGGCGCGCTCGGCGAACTGGCCGTGCGCATCGCCGGCTCGCTGGTCGGGCGTGCCTATCAGGCCGACCCGCAGCTGCTGGCCGAGCTGGTGCAGGAGGCCGTCGATGCGGTCGGCGGCGCCGGCCGCGAGGTGGAAGTGCGCCTGCACCCGGACGACATCACCGCGCTGCTGCCGCATCTGGCGCCCAGCAGCACCACCCGCGTGGCCCCGGACCTAAGCCTGAGCCGCGGCGACCTGCGCGTGCACGCCGAAAGCGTGCGCGTGGACGGCACCTTGGACGCGCGCCTGCGGGCCGCGCTGGAGACAGTCATGCGCAAATCCGGAGCGGGCCTGTGAGCGCCCTGCTGGGTGCCACCCCGGCCGACTGGCTGGATGCACGCAACCTGCGCCTGGCCACCCGCCTGAGCGGACTCGGGCTGGAACCGAGCGCCGGCCGCACCCTGATCCGCGAAGGCATCCTGCGCCGCGCGGTCGGCCTGACCCTGGAAGCCACCGGCTGCGAGGCGCCGATGGGCGCCACCTGCAAGGTCGAAGTCGACGGTGGCTGGGTCGATGCCGAAGTGGTCGGCTTTGCCGGCGAACGCACCTACCTGATGCCCAGCGCCGAACTGCATGGCCTGCTGCCCAACGCCCGTGTGGTGCCCTCGCGGCGCCGCGGCGGCGTGGAAGTGGGCGAAGGCCTGCTCGGCCGCGTCATCGACAGCGACGGCACCCCGCTCGACGGCAAGGGCCCGATCCGCGGCGAAGGCAGCGTCAGCATGGCCGGCGTGTCGATCAACCCGCTGGCGCGCGAGCCCATCACCACCTCGCTGGATGTCGGCGTGCGCGCGATCAACGCGCTGCTGCCGATCGGCCGCGGCCAGCGCGTCGGCCTGTTCGCCGGCTCCGGCGTCGGTAAATCGACACTGCTCGGCATGATGACCCGCTTCACCTCGGCCGACGTGATCGTGGTCGGGCTGATCGGCGAACGTGGCCGCGAAGTGCGCGACTTCGTCGAAACCACGCTGGGCGAGGAAGGCCTGCGCCGCGCCGTGGTGGTGGCCGCCCCGGCCGACCGCCCGCCGTTGGCGCGCCTGCATGGCGCCTACCGCGCCACCGCCATCGCCGAATGGTTCCGCGACCAGGGCCTGAACGTGCTGCTGCTGATGGACTCGCTGACCCGCTTCGCCCAGGCGCAGCGCGAGATCGGCCTGTCGGTCGGCGAGCCGCCGACCACCCGCGGCTACCCGCCGTCGGTGTTCGCCAAATTGCCGGCACTGGTGGAACGCGCCGGCAACGGCGCCAAGGGGCGCGGCTCGATCACCGCCTTCTACACCGTGCTGACCGAGGGCGACGACCCGCAGGACCCGATCGCCGACGCTGCGCGCGCCATCCTGGACGGCCACATCCTGCTGTCGCGCCGGGTTGCCGACAGCGGCCTGTACCCGGCCATCGACGTCGAATCCTCGGTCAGCCGTGTGGTGCAGGACATCGCCGACGACACCTGGCGCCTGCGCATCCGCAAGCTCAAGCGTCTGCTGTCGGCCTACACCGCCAACCGCGACCTGATCGCCATCGGCGCCTATCAGCGCGGCAGCGACCCGGCCACCGACGAAGCATTGGCGCGCTGGCCGGAGATCGTCGAATTCCTCGGCCAGGACGTCCACCGGGCCGCCGACCTGCCCGACAGCCTGTCCGCGTTGCAGCGGCTGGTCGAACCCGAGAACTAATCCATGATGCAGTCCAAACGGATCGACCCCCTGCTGCGCCGCGCCCAGGAACAGGAAGACAAGGTCGCGCGCGACTTGGCCGAGCGTCAGCGCGCCCTGGACACCCACCAGTCGCGCCTGGAAGAGCTGCGCCGCTACGCCGAGGAATACGCCAACAGCCACATGGCCGGCACCAGCGCCGCTGCACTGACCAACCGCCGCGCCTTCCTGGACCGGCTCGACAGCGCCGTGCTGCAGCAGGCGCAGACCGTCGAAAACAACCGCAACAAGGTGGAAGCCGAGCGCACCCGGCTGCTGCTGGCCAGCCGCGAGAAGCAGGTGCTGGAGCAACTGGCGGCCAGCTACCGCGCGCAGGAGAACAAGGTGATCGAACGCCGCGACCAGCGTGAGATGGACGACCTCGGCGCGCGTCGTTCGCGCCTGGCCCGCAGCGAAGACACCCACGGAGAATCCGCATGAACCCCTTGTCCGCTTTTGCCGCCGGCCTCGGCGCACTCGCCGGCACCGGCAAGAAATCCAGCTACAGCGATCCCTCGTCCGAGCCGGACGCCGGCCAGGACCAGTTTGCGCGCATGCTCAACCCGGCCAACACGCCGAACCAGGCCCCGCCGCAGGCGCCCGAGCGCGTGCCGGCCAAGCAGGCCGCGCCCAAGTCCAACCAGCCCGACAAGCAGCGCAGCGACGACGACCACGGCGACGACGCGCCGGGCGATGCCACCGCACGCCCGCGCGCGCAGGACGGCGATGCCAAGGCCGCCAAGTCCGGTGCGACCAAGGAGCCGGCTGCCGCCGACGGTAGCAGCGCTGCCGCCACCGCCAAGACCGGCAAGGGCAGCAAGACCGCGAGCAACGGCGAAGACGCACAAGCCGACGCAGCCACCGCCACCGACACCGGCTGGCCACCGCCGGGCCTGGGCGGCTTCGGCATGGGTCTGCTGGCGCAGGCACTGCCGGGCGGCGATGTGCTGGCGGCCGCGGCTGCGGCACTGGCTGCCGGGGTGACCGCTGCCGCCGGCGCCACGCCGGCTGCAACCGCGCTGACGACCGACGCGGCCGCACCCACCGCACCCGCGACCGCCGGCACCGCCCTGCCCTCGTTGGGCGCGCTGGCACCGGCTGCCACCGCAGGCGCCAAGCCCACCTCCGTCACCGCCTTGAGCGGCGACGCCCAGGCAGCCGCGCTGATGAGCATGGCGACCAAGGCGCTGGACCCGGGCACCGACGACAGCGCCGGCCCGGCCGCGCCGGACGCCCCGGCGTTCGTGCTGCCGACCACCACGGCGGCCGCGCTCGGCCGCCTGCAGGACCCGGCGCCAGTGTTCAGCGCCTCGCCCACCCCGACCCCGGAAATGGGCAGCGACACCTTCGACGACGCCATCGGCGCGCGCATGAGCTGGCTGGCCGACCAGAAGATCGGCCATGCCCATATCAAGGTGACCCCGAACGAGATGGGCCCGGTCGAGGTGCGGCTGCATCTGGAGGGCGACAAGGTCAACGCCAGCTTCAGCTCCGCCAATGCCGACGTGCGCCAGGCGCTGGAGCAGAGCCTGCCGCGCCTGCGCGAAATGCTCGGCCAGAATGGCTTCCAGCTCGGCCAGGCCGATGTCGGCCAGCAACAGCAGAGCCAGTCCGGCAACCGCAACGGCGGCAGCGATGGCACTGGCCTCAGCCTGGACGACAGCCCGCCCGTCGGAATTCCGTCGGTCGTGTTACGCCAGCGTGGATTGTTGGACGCCTACGCCTGAGCGCGCGCGCCGGGCACGCCCCGGCGCGGCTGAAACCTGGATGCCGGCAAGCTCCGGCACCGCCCCACGCCCCTCGCAGCGCAAGGCCTGCGGGGGTTTTGCCGTTGAACCTGCACGCGCGCCAGGAAACCGTCGCCGGATTGGCACGCCAATTGCATCCACTGGGTGAGCATTCCCCCTGGAGCAGACTGTGGCAGCCGCGGAAAAACCCAAGAAGACCGAAGACAAAGACGACAAGGGCGACAAGAAGAAGGGCGGCAAGAAACTTCTGCTGATCGCCGTCGGGGTCGTGGTGCTGGCCGCTGCCGGTGGCGGCGCCTGGTTCTTCTTCGGCCACAAGGGCGAGGAGAAAGACGGCAAGCACGCCGCGCCCAAGGTGGCCGAGGTGCCCAAGCCGGCGCAGTACTTCCCGATGGACCCGGCGATCGTGGTCAACCTGGCCGATCCCGGCGACGGCCCGCAGTACCTGCAGGTCGAAGTGCAGCTGGTCACCCGCGACCCGGAAGACCTCAAGCTGATCACCGAAAACGCCCCGGCCATCCGCGCGCATCTGCTGATGCTGCTGTCGCAGGTCAAGGCCACCGATGTGGCCGACCTGGTCGGCAAGCAGAAGCTGCAGAAGGCCGCCCTGGCCGAAGCGCAGAAGGTCATGACCAGCGAGACCGGCAAGAAGTGCGTCGAAGAACTGCTGTTCACCAGTTTCGTCACCCAGTAAGGCCTGCCCCATGAGCGTCAGCGATCTGCTTTCCCAGGACGAAATCGATGCCCTGCTGCATGGCGTGGATTCGGGTGCGGTCAACACCGAGCCGGAGCCGCTGCCCGGCGAGGCGCGCCAGTACGACCTGTCCAGCCAGGACCGCATCATCCGTGGCCGCATGCCGACCCTGGAGATGGTCAACGAGCGCTTCGCGCGGCTGTGGCGCATCGGCCTGTTCAACCTGATCCGGCGCTCGGCCGACCTGTCGGTGCGCGGCATCGACCTGGTCAAGTTCAACGAGTACATGCACTCACTGTATGTGCCCACCAACCTCAACCTGATCCGCTTCAAGCCGCTGCGCGGCACCGGCCTGATCGTGTTCGAACCCACGCTGGTATTCACCGTGGTGGACAACTTCTTCGGTGGCGACGGCCGTTACCACACCCGTATCGAAGGTCGCGAATTCACCGCCACCGAGATGCGCGTGGTGCAGCTGATGCTCAAGCAGACCTTCGCCGACCTCAAGGAAGCCTGGGCGCCGGTGATGGAAGTGGACTTCGAATACATCAACTCGGAGATCAACCCGCACTTCGCCAACATCGTCACCCCGCGCGAGTACGTGGTGGTGTGCCGCTTCCATGTGGAGCTGGAAGGCGGCGGCGGCGAGATCCACATCACCCTGCCGTATTCGATGCTGGAGCCGATCCGCGAACTGCTCGATGCCGGCATCCAGAGCGACCGCAACGACCGCGACGACTCCTGGAACGTGATGCTGCGCGAGCAGCTGGACACCGCCGAGGTGACCCTGTCCAGCGTGCTGGCCAGCAAGCGCATGAGCCTGCGCCAGCTCACCGGCCTGAAGATCGGCGACATCCTGCCGATCGACCTGCCCGCACAGGTGCCGTTGTGCGTGGAAGACATCCCGTTATTCACCGGCGAATTCGGCGTTTCCAATGGCAACAACGCCGTCAAGATCACCGCCGTACGCCCGCCCGGCGTGCAAGCCCCACGCGCCGTTCCCTCCCAGGACTCCAGCAAATGATCAACTCCGACATCCTCGACGCCGCGCCTGCCACCTTCGACAGCCTGCAGGCCGAGCACGACCAGAATGCCACCGACCTCAACCTGGACGTCATCCTGGACGTGCCGGTGACGCTGTCGCTGGAAGTGGGCCGCGCGCGCATCCCGATCCGCAACCTGCTGCAGCTCAATCAGGGCTCGGTGGTGGAACTGGAGCGCGGCGCCGGCGAGCCGCTGGACGTGTACGTCAACGGCACCTTGATCGCGCATGGCGAAGTCGTCGTCATCAACGACCGCTTCGGCATCCGCCTGACCGACGTGGTCAGCCCCAGCGAACGGATCCGGAGGCTGCGGTGATCGGCCTGCTGGCCACTGCCGCGCCGGTCGCGGCCAAGGCCACCCAGGTCGGCGCGCAGGCGCCGTCCTCGCCCAGCCTGTTTGGCGCGGTGTTTGCATTGCTGCTGGTGCTGGCGCTGATCGTCGGCCTGGGCTGGTTGCTCAAGCGCATGCCCGGCAGCGGTTTCCGCAGTACCGAGGGCCTGCGGGTGGTGACCAGCCTGGCGGTGGGTGCCAAGGAACGCGTGGTGGTGGTGGAGGTCAACGGCCAGCAGTTGTTGCTCGGCGTCACCGCCGGCGGCATCAACACCTTGCACACCCTGTCCGAACCGCTGCCGTCCGCGCCCGCCCCCACCCTGCCCAACTTCAAGCAACTTCCCAATTTCGCCCAGCTGCTGGCACAGAAGCTGCGCAAGGACACGTGACATGTTGAGTCGTTGGAATCGCTGGGGGCGCAGCCTCCGCCTGATGCTGATCCTGCTGGTGATGAGCTGCCCGCTGCTGGCCGCTGCCACGCCTGCCGCATTGCCGGCCATGGCCCAGGCCGCCGCTCCTGCCGCCGCGCCTGCGAGAGCGTCGGCCGGCGCCAATCAGCTGCCGTCGTTGCCCAATGTCAGCGTCGGCCGCATCGGCGACCAGCCGGTGAGCCTGCCGCTGCAGACCTTGCTGCTGATGACGGCGATCACCCTGCTGCCGTCGATGCTGCTGGTGCTGACCGCCTTCACCCGCATCACCATCGTGCTGGGCCTGCTGCGCCAGGCGCTGGGCACCGGCCAGACCCCGTCCAACCAGGTGCTGCTGGGGCTGTCGATGTTCCTGACCGCGCTGGTGATGATGCCGGTGTGGCAGAAGATGTGGGGCGCCGGCCTGTCGCCGTACCTCAACAACCAGATCGATTTCCAGACCGCCTGGACGCTGACCACCCAGCCGCTGCGTGCCTTTATGCTGGCGCAGATCCGCGAGACCGACCTGATGACCTTCGCCGGCATGGCCGGCGACGGCAAGTACGCCGGCCCGGACGCGGTGCCGTTCCCGGTGCTGGTGGCCTCGTTCGTGACCAGCGAGCTGAAGACGGCGTTCGAGATCGGCTTTCTGATCTTCATCCCGTTCGTGATCATCGACCTGGTGGTCGCCAGCGTGCTGATGTCGATGGGCATGATGATGCTGTCGCCGATGTTGATCTCGGCGCCGTTCAAGATCCTGCTGTTCATCCTGGTGGATGGCTGGGTGCTGGTGGTGGGCACATTGGCCGCGAGCTTCAACGCGTCGTAGCCAAGAGGGTTGCATGCGCCGCCCTGACGGCGTGTCGACCCGGCCTGCCGCTTCGGCATGGGCCCGACGTCGAGCAACAGACGCAGAGCACACAGCAAGCGCGCCAGCCAGTGCAGCCGATAGCGGCCGAAGCGCACAGCTGAGCGACGCCCCAGCGGAACCACCCAACACGCATGGCTTCGCCTCGCACCCTGACCCCAACCCCTCTCCCGCTGGAGAGGGGCGAGCCTCTGCAGACCGTAGCTTCGTAAGCCCCGACACTGTCGCACCAGCTCAAATCTTCTCCCCCTATTCACGCTCCCGCCTCCCGCCTCCCGATTCCCGATTCCCCAATCCCGTCCTTTGGCACCCCACTTGCATCACCACACCCATGAGCCCTGAAATCGCCCTGACCGAATTGCGTGGTGGCCTGGTCACCGTCCTGTGGATTGCCGGCCCGATGTTGTTGGCGGTGCTGGTCGTCGGTGTCGTGATCGGTGTGGTGCAGGCCGCCACCCAGTTGAACGAGCCGACCATCGCCTTCGTGGCCAAGGCGGTGGCGTTGACGGCCACCTTGTTTGCCACCGGCAGCATGCTGCTGGGGCATCTGGTGGAGTTCACCATTGCGCTGTTCCAGCGCATACCGCATCTGATCGGCTAGCGGAACCCGTCCGGATGGATGCTGCCACCCAGATGGTGATCGACGGCCAGCGCGCGTTTGCGATGGTCGGGGCGATCATGTGGACCATGCTGCGCACCGGTGCGTTGCTGACCGCGATGCCGTTGATCGGCACGCGCGCGGTGCCGGGACGGGTGCGGGTGATGCTGGCCGGGACCTTGTCGATGGTGCTGGCGCCGCTGCTGCCGCCGGTGCCGGACTGGGACGGTTTCACCGCGCAGGCGGTGCTCAGCGTCGCCCGTGAGCTGGCGGTGGGCGCCAGCATGGGCTTCATGCTCAAGCTGATCTTCGAGGCCGGCGCGATGGCCGGCGAGCTGGTGTCGCAGTCCACCGGCCTGTCGTTTGCGCAGATGTCCGACCCGCTGCGCGGGGTCACCTCCGGGGTGATCGCGCAGTGGTTCTATCTCGGGTTCGGCTTGCTGTTCTTCGCGGCCAACGGACACCTGGCGGTGATCGCGTTATTGGTGGACAGCTACAAGGCCCTGCCGATCGGCACCGCGCTTCCCGATGCCGCCGCCTTCGCCGAGGTGGCGCCGACCCTGTTCCTGCAGATCCTGCGCGGCGGGCTCACCCTGGCACTGCCGATGATGGTGGCGATGCTGGCGGTCAACCTGGCCTTCGGCGCGCTGGCCAAGGCCGCTCCGGCGCTGAATCCGATGCAGCTGGGCCTGCCGCTGACGGTGTTGCTGGGGCTGTTCCTGCTGTCCAGCTTCGCCAGCGAATTCGCGCCGCCCGTGCAACGCATGTTCGATACCGCCTTCGACGCTGCCAGGGATTTGACTGCCTAGCGGACACATCCATAAGTGTGAACTGCCTCAAGTTTTTTTTTCGCCCGTCAGCCGTCAACGCCACAGGACGATTGATACCGCCAATCGCCATCACTCACCCACGCCAAATCCCGCGGGAACCGATGCCCAAGCTGTCTGCGCTGTTCGCTCCGATTGCGTCACGACGCGGCCACTGGTGGGCCTGGGCCTGCCTGTGGATTGCCGGGCTGGTGGTGTGCGGCCACCTGCAGGCGCAGACCTACAGCTTCCGCGACTACGCCCAGGCCGATGGCCTGCAGGGCATGACCGTCAACAGCCTGCTCGAAGACCGCCAGGGTGTGGTCTGGGTGGGCACCGAGCTGGCCCTGCACCGCTTCGAGCGCGAGAGTTTCATACCGGTCGGCCAGGAAAGCGGCCTGGATGCGCGCTATATCCGCGCCCTGGCGCTGGATGCGGCAGGACGGTTATGGGTGGCCAGTGCCAACGGCGTGTTCGTACGCGACGGCAGTGCGTTCGTGCAGCTGCTGCGCGACGGCAAACCGATCCGCGCCGACAGCGGCAATGTGCTGGCCGCCTACGCCGACGGCATGGTGGTGGTCAGCGAGAACGCCTTGCTGCGCCTGTCGCCCGATCACACGGGCGGCTGGTCGGTGCACCCGCTGCCGTTGCAGCTGGCCGATGGCACCAGCCTGCCGGCCGGCAAGGCGTTACTTGCCGATGGCACGGCGCTATGGAGCAGCTGCGGGCCGCACGTCTGCCGGATCGACGAGAACGGACGCACCGAGTTGCTCGGCGAAGCCGACGGAGTGCCGGAGCGGCAGTGGCGGGCGATCTTTCGCGACCACCAGAACACCCTGTGGCTGCGCGGCGGTGGCCTGGTGCTGTCGCGCGCGCCGGGCGAGCGTGTATTCCGCAACCATGCGGCGCCGGCAGGCACCAGCTTCGACACGCTCTCGGCCGCCACCACTCTGTCCGAAGATGCACAGGGCCGCCTGCTGACACGCTCCGATCGCGGCCTGGTGCGCTGGGAAGGCGATCACTGGCGCTACTTCGGCCACGACCAGGGGCTGCCGATCAGCCCGATGGTCGGCCCGTTGCTGATGCAGCGCACCGGCCAGCTATGGATCGGTACCCGTGGCCTGGGCGTGCAGCGCTGGCTGGGCTACGGCAACATCGAACACTGGGACGAAAGCCAGGGCCTGGCGGAAGCGCCGACCTGGATGATCCAGCGCCTGCCCAGCGGGGAACTGCTGGTCGGCAGCGATGCCGGCTCCAATCTGCTGGATCCGCGCAGCGGGCGCATGCAGCCCTGGACGCTGGACGACGGCCAGCCGCTGCTGCAGTCGATCTCCCTGGCGCTCTCGCCGACAGACGGCGCCGCTTGGGTGGCACGCTCGTCCGGCGCGCTGGCACGGCGCGATCCACGCAGCGGCCGGACCGTCGACGTGCTGCAGCTGGGCCTGCCGATCAACAAGTTGCTGTTCGACGCCGCCGGCACCTTGTGGATCACCACCCCGCGCGGCCTGTATCGCATGCCGCCGGGCGCGCCATACCAGGCCATCCGTGATCCGGGCGTGCCGGCCGCGTTTGTGGGCGATGTCGATCTCGATCCCCAGGGCGGGCTCTGGGCCAGCACCCGCGAGGGGCTGTACAAGCGGCAGGCAGACGGCGCCTGGCAACGCGTGCAGGTGCGTGGCGCGCTGCCCAGCCAGGATTTCTTCCTGATCGATTTTGCTCCCGATGGCGAGCTGTGGATCTCGCTGCGCGATACCGGGCTGTGGCATGGCCGCCTGCAGGCCGATGGCGTGCTGGCGCTGCGCGCGGTGGACGATCCGCTGGTGGCGCGGGTAATGCCGTTCATCCTGCGCCACGACCGCGAGGGCCGGCTGTGGCTGGGCAGCAGCCAGGGCCTGGACATGCTGGAAAACGGCCATTGGTCGCGGGCCACGCGCACCGAGGGCCTGTTGTGGGACGACATGTCGGCCAATGCGTTCTTCGAGGATGTGGACGGCAGCATCTGGCTCGGCAGCAGCCGCGGCGCCACCCATTTGATCGATCCGTTGCGCGTGTTCGCCGCACCGCCATTGCGCGTGGACATCCTGCGCGTGCGGCGTGGCGACCAGGCGATCACGCCGGGGGCGCAGGTCGATTGGTCGCAGGTGCCGCTGGATGTGGACGTCAGCGCACCCGGCGCCGAAGGCGGCCCGGACCGCATCAGCTTCCGCTACCGGGTGGAGGGCCACCAGGCGCGCTGGACCCAGACCTCGCTCAGTCACCTCACCTACCCGCTGTTGCCGCCCGGCACCTACACGCTGGAAGTCCAGGCGCTGGATGCCTACCAGCGCAGCGCCAGCCCGGTTGCGCGGCTGCGTTTCGTGCTGCGCCCGCCGTGGTGGCGCGGCGCGCCGGCAGTGGCCGGCTACGTGCTGCTGGGCATTGCTGCGGTGATCGCGCTGCTGCGCTGGCGCACGCGCAAACTGCTGCGGCGCAAACGCGAGCTGGAGCAACTGGTGGCCGAGCGCACTGCCGAGCTGGAACAGGACAAGCGCGAGCTGGAGGCGGCACGCGCCGAACTCGCGCTCAAGGCCACCCACGACGAGCTGACCGGGCTGCTCAATCGCGCCGGCATCCTGCACGCGCTGCGCGGCATGCTGGCGCGTGCCGATAACAGCGCGCGGCCGCCGGCAGTGGTGTTGATCGACCTGGACCACTTCAAGCTGGTCAACGATCAACACGGCCACCTGGCCGGGGACGCGGTGCTGGCCGAGGTCGGCCGGCGCCTGGATACGCTGGTACGCGGCGACGACCGCATCGGTCGCTACGGCGGCGAGGAATTGCTGGCGCTGCTGCCGGGGCTCAGTGCCGAAGCCACCCATCGCCTGCAGGCACTGCATCGCGGGATCTGCGGCAACTACCCGATCGATGGCGGCGTGCTGCCGGTGACCTGTTCGGTCGGGGTGGCCTGGTTCCAGCCGGGCGAAACCCTGGAACAGCTGCTGGCGCGCGCCGATGCCGCGCTCTATCGCGCCAAGCGCAATGGACGCAACCGCATCGATTACGACCATGTGCGCTACGACGCCGCGGCCAGCGGTTGAACCTGTACTCGTGCGCGAGCAGCACGCAGCCGTTTTGAAACCGGCATCAAGCCATCTGCGTGATCGCGCCTGCAGCAACAGTGTGCAGCTCGGGAACAACATGCCCTGGCAATGGCCGTGCGCCCTGCACAATCACGCCGCCATGCCTGCTTAAGCATTAAAGAAACACGCGTGAACAGCCGCTAGTCGGTTTACTGCGGCCTGCTATGGGGGCCGCCCATGGCAAGCGTGAGACACCCGCGCGAGGGGCGCGGACCACACGCGCCGATGCGTGGGAGAGTGCAACGCTCGTGGGGGTTGAGTACCGTCAATGCAGGTCGTCAGGCCGGCGTGCACCGTTCTTGGCGGTGCTGCTGCTGGCCTTGCTGTCGCTGGCCGATCTGGCCGGCGCGCAGAGCGCGAGCATTCGTCGTTACGCCCACGACCAGGGCTTGCTCGGGCTGGCCGGCACCTGCCTGCTGCAGACCCGCGCCACGCTGCTGTGGGTGTGTACCGAAAGCGGCCTGTATCGCTACAACGGGCGCAGCTTCCAGCAGGTCATGCTGGATGGCCTGCGCAACGAACCGATCACCTCGATGACCGAAGCCGCCGACGGGCGGCTGTGGGTGGCCGGCTTCCAGGCCCTGTTCGTCGGCGACGAGCACGGCTTCCGCAAGCTGGCCCCCGACGAGGCCGAACACCTGCAGGAAGGCATGCTGCTGGCCAGTCCCTCCTGGGGCACGGTGCTGGCCAATGGCGGCACGCTGGAGCGGCTGAGCGCACGCGGCAACGGCCACTGGCATAGCGAGCCGCTGCTGGACACCGCCACCCGGGTGCGCGTGCCCGAGCTGTCCAAGGTGCTGAGCCTGTCGGTGGACGGCGACACCTTGTGGGCCGGCTGCGCCAAGCGGCTGTGCGCTATCGATGCGCAACGCAAGGTGCAGGTGTACGGGCCGGACCAAGGCGTGCCGGAAGATCGCTGGTACAGCGTATTGCGTGATCACGACGGCGCACTGTGGGTCCGCGGCACCGGCAACCTGCTCTATCGCGCGCCGGGCGCCAGCAAATTCAGCGTGCGGCCGCTGCCCTTGCTCGATGGCAGAACCATCGGGCGACAGGCGCCGTTGGTGCTGGACCGCGAAGGACGCGTGCTGGTACGTCGCAACGACGGGCTGGCGCGCTGGGAGAACGGCCGCTGGCGCAGTTTCGGCGCCGACAACGGGCTGCCGCCCGGCAGCAGCGATGCGATCCTGGTAGACCGCGATGGCGATGTCTGGATGACCGTCGATGGCGAAGGCCTGGTGCGCTGGGCCGGCTACGAATGGATCGAGAACTGGGACGTCTCGCAGGGCATGCCGGCCGCGCCCACCTGGTCGATCGCCCGCGACGCGCAGGGCGCGCTGCTGGTCGGCAACGAACACGGCACCGGCCGCCAGGTCGATCCGGGCGGCCGGTTCGTTCCGGCCCTGCAGGCCTCCGGGATCCAGATCGTGGGCATGCAACGCAGCGCCGACGGCAGCCTGTGGACGCTCAATTCGGCCGGTTTCCTGCGCCGCACCTGGCCGGATGGCCGCAGTGCGCAGATCGCCAAACTGCCGCGCACCGCACGCCGCCTGCTGATCGATCGCCAGGGGCGGATGTGGATGCTCAGCGCGGGCGGGCTGTTCGTGATCCGGCGCCCGCTGGAAGGCGGCACGATGGAAGCGGTCACCGAGATGCCCACCATCGCCTATACCGATGTCCAGCAGACTGCCAACGGCACGCTGTGGGTGTCCACCGCCAACGGCTTGTTCCGGCTGCAGGGCGCGCGCTGGTCCAGGGTCGAGGTGCTGGTCAATGGCGGCACCTCCGACCCGTGGATCAGCAAGTTCCACATCAGCGATAGCGGCGAGGTGTGGCTGGCGTTCTACCGGCCCGGTCTCTGGCACGGCATGCTGCTGGGCGAGCGGCTGGATCTGCAGGCGATCAGCGACGAGGCGTTGCGCGATGTCGGCGTCTACCTGATGCGCGGCGACAGCCTCGGCCGGGTCTGGGTGGGCCATGCGCGTGGCGTGGAGGTCTACGACGGCGAGCGTTGGGCGCATCTGTCGCAGTCGCAGGGCCTGCTGTGGGACGACATCTCCGAAGCGGCCTTCGCCGAGGATCCGGATGGGTCGGTCTGGATCGGCACCTCGCGCGGGGTGAGCCATCTGCTGGACCCGGCGCGGCTGTTCGATGCGCGCCAGCCCAGCGTACGCATCGACAGCGTCAGCCGTGGCGGCGTGCCGGTGCAACGCGGCCAGTTGCTGGGCTGGAGCGACAAGCCGCTGCATATCGAGCTGTCGACGATGGAGGTGTACGACGACCCAAGTCGCCTGACGGTGCGTTACCGCCTGCTCGGTCTGCACAACGAATGGATCCAGGGCAACAACCTGTCGATCGACCAGGCGCCGCTGCCCTCCGGGCACTTCCGTCTGCAGGTGCAGGTGCTGGACCACTACCGCCGCACCGCCTCGCCGATCGCCGAGCTGCCGTTTGCGGTGGCCCCGCTGTGGTGGCGCAGCCCGCCGGCGATCGCGTCGTATGTGCTGATCGGCAGTGCATTGCTGGCCGGCCTGTGGCGCTGGCGGCACGGCCAGCTGGTCGCGCGCGAGCGCATGCTGGCCGAACTGGTGGCCGAGCGCACCTGTCAGCTGGAGCACGAAAAACGCGATCTGGAAAGCGCGCGCGCAGCGCTGGCCCTGAAGGCCAGCCACGACGCCTTGACCGGCCTGCTCAACCGCTCCGGCGTGCTCGAAGCCATGGCCGACGAACTGCAGGCCTGCGCGCACGGCGGGCATCCGCTGGCGGTGGTGCTGATCGATCTGGACCATTTCAAGCTGGTCAACGACGAGCATGGGCATCTGGTCGGCGATGCGGTGCTGGCCAAGGTCGGCGCCCGCCTGACCGCCTGCCTGCGCGACTCGGACAAGGTGGGCCGTTACGGCGGCGAGGAACTGCTGTTGCTGTTGCCGGGCATGTCGCGGCACAGCCAGCACCGGCTGCGCGCCATCCACGAAAAGCTCAGCCTGGCACCGTACGAGGTGGGTGCCGCCCGGCCGCTGCAGGTGACCTGTTCGGTCGGCGTGGCCTGGTTCCGGAACGGCGACAACGCCGCCACGCTGCTGGCGCGTGCCGACGAGGCGCTGTACCGCGCCAAGCGGCATGGCCGCAATCGCATCGAACCGGAAGAGCCCGAATCGTCGGTGGCGTGAGCCCAAGAGTCGCCAGTCGGGCGCAGCTCGCTACGTACGGATTTCAGCTCGACGCACAACATCCACGCCTGCACTGGCAGCCACCCGCATGCCGGTCACGGCACCGCAGCATCGCCCGCACCGTCACCTCGCGCACAGAAACCCTCACCGCCAACGCGCCACATCACAGCCATCGCCGGCTGCCCTGCCCGGCCGACCAGCGCAGTTGCGCGTGACCTGCGGCGCACGCGCGTCGATCGCCGCAGGCTGCCCGCAGGCGCTCAAGAAGTGGCGCCCGGGGTCGCTAGGTGCTTGAGCAAGTGCGTCCCTCGGCGCCGGAAGTGGATGGGTGGTCGGAACCTATAACCCTGGCATGGTGATGCTGTCGCTGGTGGTGGCCGTGCTGGCCTCCTATACCGCACTGCATTTGGCCGCACGTGTGACTGCCAGCCGTGGCGGCGATGCCGTGGCCTGGCTGATGGGCGGCGCGGTGGCGATGGGGATCGGCATCTGGTCGATGCACTTCGTCGGCATGCTGGCGTTTCGCCTGCCGATTCCGCTGGGCTACGACCTGGCGCTGACGACCTATTCGATGCTGGCTGCGATTCTGGCATCGGCATTCGCGCTATGGCTGACCTCGCGGGCCGATCTGCCATGGCCGCGGCTGGGCATGGGCGCGGTGCTGATGGGGCTGGGCATTGCGCTGATGCACTACATGGGCATGGGCGCGCTGCGCATGTCCCCGGCCATCAGCTACGACCCGCTGCTGTTCGGGCTGTCCCTTGCCATCGCCATCGGCGCCTCGGCGGCGGCGTTGTGGATCGCCTTCCGGCTGCGCCACGACGGCCGCCGCTACAGCCTGCGCCTGATCGCGGCGATGATCATGGGCGTGGCGATCGTGGGCATGCATTACACCGGCATGGCGGCCGCGCAGTTCGCGCCCGGCAGCATCTGCGGCGCGGCCGCCGGTGCGCACCTGCCGCTGCCCTGGCTGGCCGCGGTGGTGGTGCTGGTCACGCTGGCGCTGCTGGCGCTGGCGCTGGTGATCTCGGTGCTGTCGCGGCGCTTCCAGCAACGCACCGACGTGCTCGCGCGGTCGTTGGCGCAGGCCAATGCCGAGCTGGTGCTGGCCGCCCTGCACGACCCGCTCACCCGCCTGCCCAACCGCGTGCTGCTGCACGAGCACGTGCTGCAAAGCATCGACCGCGCCCAGCGCGACGGGCAACGCTTTGCGGTGATGCTGATCAACCTGGATGGATTCAAGGCCATCAACGACGGCTACGGCCACCAGTTCGGCGACCAGTTGCTGGTGGCGGTGGCCGGGCGCATGGGTGCGCACCGGCGCGCCCACGGCAGCCTGGCGCGGCTGGGGGCCGACGAGTTCGTGCTGGTGTCGGCCATCGCCGACCCCGAGGATGCCGCCGCCATCGCCGCGCATCTGCTGCAGGCGCTGGCGGTGCCGTTCCTGGTCGCCGACCAGGAATTGCGCCTCAGCAGCAGCGTCGGCATTGCGCTGTATCCGGAGGATGCCGGCAGCGAGCATCAATTGATGATCCATGCCGATGCGGCGATGCGTCACGCCAAACGGGCCGGCCGCAACCGTTACAGCTTTTTCGAGCGCTCGATGACCGGCACCACCCGCGAGCGCCTGCAGCTGCTGCAGGATCTGCCGCGTGCGCTGGAACTGGGCCAGTTCGTCCTGCACTACCAGCCCAAGTATTGCGCCGACGATGGCCGCCCGGTCGGCGCCGAGGCGCTGCTCCGCTGGCAGCACCCCGAGCGCGGCCTGGTGCCGCCGGACAGCTTCATCCCGCTGGCCGAACGCAGCGGCATGATCGGCCCGCTCGGCAGCTGGGTGCTGCAGCAGGCCTGCCGGCAGATGCGCGACTGGCGCGAGGCCGGACATGGGCACTGGCGGGTGGCGGTCAACCTGTCGGCCACGCAACTGGCCTCGCCCAGCCTGCTGGACGAGGTGGCCACCACCCTGGTCGATTACGCGATCCCACCGGCCCAGCTCACCCTGGAAATCACCGAGAGCATGGCCATGCGCGATGCCGAGGCCTGCCTGCGCACGCTCGGCCAGCTCAATACGCTTGGCGTGCGCATCGCCATCGACGACTTCGGCACCGGTTATTCCAACCTGATGTACCTGCGCAAGTTGCCCGCGCACGAACTCAAGATCGACCGCAGCTTCGTGCAGGCCCTGGACAATGGCCCGGAAGACATCGCCATCGTCGCCGCGGTGGTGGCACTGGCCCACACCATGCGCCTGCAGGTGGTGGCCGAGGGCGTGGAGACCACCGCCCAACGCAACACGCTGGAACGGCTGGGCTGCGACCAGCTGCAAGGCTATCTGCTGGGCCGGCCAATGGACGCCGAGCACTTCATCGCGGTGGTGGTCGCCCAACGCGACGGCCCAACTCGCCCGACCGGCTGAGCGACGGCGTCAAAACAGCCGCCGCCCCGGCATCCACGCGCTACGGACCCGCCAGCAGCCCCACGCACAGCCGCTGCATCCCGCTTCCCAATCCCGATTCCGACCTGCGGCCCTCTCCGCGCACGCGGCGAGCTGCGCGCCTCCCAACTGCAACAGCCGTCGCAGGCGCGCAGGCGCGTCGATCTATCGCGATGGCAGCGCCATCCACAAAGCCTGGCGTGCACTTGCCCATCAACAACCACAACACCCCACCAGCGGCTCCACTCCCAGCCGCTGCATCCCGATTCCCCAATCCCGATTCCCGATTCCCGGCCTCCCAAACTGGAACGCCATTTGCATGACGCAGGGCTGACCAGTCACCGGCACCTCCATGTCCGAGTCCGAAGACGGCGGCGAGCGCACAGAGCTTCCCACCGAAAAACGCCTGCGCGAAGCCCGCGAGCAGGGCAACGTCCCGCAATCGCGCGAGTTGTCCACCGCTGCGGTGTTCGGGGCCGGCGTGTTCGCGCTGATGGCCCTGGCCCGCGGCATCGGCGACGGCGCCAGCGTCTGGATGAAGACCGCGCTCAGCCCGGACCCGAAGATGCGCGAAAACCCGATGGCGCTGTTCGGCCACTTCGGCGATCTGTTGCTGCAACTGTTGTGGGTAATGGTGCCGCTGATCGGCATCTGCCTGGCCGCCGGCCTGGCCGGCCCGCTGTTGATGAGCGGACTGCATTTTTCCGCCAAGGCGATCATGCCCGACCTCACCAAGCTCAACCCGGCCAACGGGATCAAGCGCATGTGGGGCAGCAACAGCCTGGCCGAGCTGGTCAAGTCGGTGCTGCGGCTGCTGTTCGTCGGACTGGCCGCCAGCCTGTGCATCTCCAAGGGCCTGCACGGCCTGCGCTCGCTGGTGAACCAGCCGCTGGAACAGGCGGTGGGCAACGGCCTGGACTTCACCAAGAGCCTGCTGTTCTACACCGCCGGCGCGCTGGTGCTGCTGGCCGCCATCGATGCGCCGTACCAGAAGTGGAACTGGCTGCGGAAGCTGAAGATGACCCGCGAAGAGATCAAGCGCGAGATGAAGGAAAGCGAGGGCAGCCCGGAGGTCAAGGGCCGCATCCGCCAGATGCAGATGCAGATGTCGCAGCGGCAGATGATGGAAGCGGTGCCCAAGGCCGACGTGGTGCTGATGAATCCGACCCACTACGCGGTGGCGCTCAAGTACGAGGGCGGCAAGATGCGCGCCCCGATCGTGGTGGCCAAGGGCGTGGACGAAATGGCCTTCCG
This sequence comes from Xanthomonas arboricola pv. juglandis, assembly GCF_001013475.1. GTDB lineage: Bacteria > Pseudomonadota > Gammaproteobacteria > Xanthomonadales > Xanthomonadaceae > Xanthomonas > Xanthomonas arboricola. Next base: position 125,002 of record NZ_JZEF01000005.1, read on the forward strand.
CATCCGCGAAGCCTGCGAACAGCACCGCGTGGCGATCGTCACCGCCCCGCCTTTGGCACGCGCCTTGTATAGAGAAGCGCAAATCGGCAAGGAAATTCCCGTGAGACTCTATTCGGTCGTGGCCCAGGTGCTGTCCTACGTCTACCAGCTGCGTGGCTGGAACGGCGGCCCGATGCCGGAATTGCCGTCGCTGGACGTGGATGAGTTCGGCAAGGGAGCCAGCGCATGAGCGCCCAACCCGCCCCGATGAATGCCCGGCGCGTCATGGAGTTGCTGCGCAATGGCCTGGGCGCGCCGCTGGCCCTGATGGCCATGCTGGCCATGCTGATGGTGCCGCTGGCCGCGCCGGTGCTGGATGCCCTGTTCACCTTCAACATCGCCATCTCGCTGATGGTGCTGCTGGCGGTGGTGTACGTGCAGCGGCCGCTGGAATTCACCATTTTCCCGATCGTGCTGTTGATGACCACGATGCTGCGCCTGGCGCTGAACGTCGCCTCCAGCCGCGTGATCCTGATCAACGGCCAGGACGGCCATGCTGCCGCCGGCAAGGTGATCGAGGCGTTCGGCCAGTTCGTGATCGGTGGCAACTACGCCGTGGGTATCGTGGTGTTCGCGATCCTGACCATCATCAACTTCGTGGTCATCACCAAGGGTGCCGGGCGCGTGTCGGAAGTGACCGCGCGTTTCATCCTGGACGCCATGCCCGGCAAGCAGATGGCCATCGACGCCGACCTCAACGCCGGTTTGCTGACGCGCGAGGAAGCCAAGGCCCGCCGCGAAGAGGTCCGCGAGGAAGCCGACTTCTACGGTGCGATGGACGGTGCCAACAAGTTCATCCGCGGCGACGCCATCGCCGCCATCCTGATCCTGTTCATCAACCTGGTCGGCGGCATGGCGGTGGGCATGTTCCAGCACGGCATGAGCTTTGTGGATGCCGCCTCCACCTACACCCTGCTGTCGATCGGCGACGGTTTGGTGGCGCAGCTGCCGGCCCTGCTGGTGTCGTCTTCGGTGGCCTTGCTGGTGACCCGCGCCTCGCGCGCGCAGGACATGCGCGGCGCCATGATCAGCCAGGTGTTCGGCCAGCACCGCGCCCTCGCGGTGGCCGCAGCCATCCTGGGCCTGGTCGGCCTGGTGCCGGGCATGCCCAACGTCGCGTTTTTGACGCTGGGCCTGATCCTGGGCGTGATCGCCTGGAAAATGTACAAGCGCAGCCTGGTCATCCCGCCGACCGGCGACCCCGCCACCGATCCCAAGGCCGCCGCCGCGGCCACTGCCGCCCAGGCCAGCTCGGAGCTGAGCTGGGACGAGCTGCGCCCGATCGACCCGCTGGGCCTGGAAGTGGGCTACCGGCTGATTCCGCTGGTTGACAAGAATCAGGGCGGCGAACTGATGGCGCGCATCAAGGGGGTGCGCCGCAAGCTCACCCAGGACATCGGCTTCCTGGTGCCGCCGGTGCATATCCGCGACAACCTGGAGCTGTCGGCCAACGCCTACCGGTTGCTGGTACACGGGGTGCCGGTGGCCACCGCGGAAATCTATCCCGATCGCGAACTGGCGCTGGACCCGGGCGGCGCGCTCGGCCAGCTCGACGGCATCCCTGGCAAGGACCCGGCGTTCGGCCTGGACGCCACCTGGATCCAGCCGCACCAACGCGCCTATGCCGAATCGATGGGCTACACGGTGGTCGACCCGGCCACCGTGGTCGCCACCCATCTGTCGCACCTGATCCGCGAACACGCCCCGGAACTGCTCGGCCACGAGGAAGTGCAGCAACTGCTGGCGACCCTGGCCAAGACCGCGCCGAAGATGGTCGAAGACCTCACCCCGAAGGCGCTGCCGCTGTCGGTGGTGGTGCGCGTGCTGCAGAACCTGCTGATCGAGCGCATCCCGGTGCGCCAGCTGCGCAAGATCGTCGAAGCCCTGGTCGAACACGCCCCGCACAGCCAGGACCCGACCACCCTCACCGCCGCGGTACGCACCTCGCTGGGCCGCTTCATCGTGCAGGAAATCGCCGGCATGTCGGCCGAGCTGCCGGTCTACACCCTGGCCCCGCAGCTGGAGCGCGTGCTGCAGGAATCCACCCACGGCAACGGCGTGGCGCTGGAGCCCGGCCTGGCCGAGCGCCTGCACCAGAGCCTGGCCGACTGCGTCGGCAAGCAGGAAGCCCGCAACGAGCCGGCAGTGGTGCTGGTGCCCGGCCAGGTCCGCGCCGCCCTGGCCCGCCTGGTCCGCCACAGCGTCCCGTCCCTGTCGGTACTGGCCTACAGCGAAGTGCCCGAAGACAAGCGCCTGAAGCTGGTCGGCACGATCAGCTGAGACCGCCCGCCGACCAACGCACCCTGTGGGGGCGCACCCGGGCGCGACAGGCGTTACCGGGACAGCCCGTCGCGCCCGGGTGCGCTCCTACGACAGGCCAGGCAATCCGGGAACACACCGCGGACGCCGACACCACTGTAGGAGCGCACCTGGGCGCGAGGGCTTTACCGGCACACCCCGTCGCGCCCGGGTGCGCTCCTACGACAGGCCAGGCAATCCGGGAACACACCGCGGACGCCGACACCACGGTAGGAGCGCACCTGGGCGCGACAGGTTTTACCGGCACGGCCCGTCGCGCCCGGGTGCGCTCCTACGAACCTATCTGCGCGGCTGGCCATTACGCTGGCCAGCAATGGCAGCAGGCCGGCAACCGACCAGCACCCCGGCGTCGGAAAGCCGCCACTGGTCCGGATCTCCAATCGATTGCGCGGCGCTGGCCGTTTCCAGACGGTCCAAGCGCTCCAAGCTCGGCCTTCCGCCCGCCAGCGCACCCGCCTGCACGACGACGCCACTGCATCGCCGCCCCGGAAAAAAGTCAATCAATCCATTGACTTGAAACCGTCGGACCCGACAGTACACGCCGCTCCCGCCCCGTCCCGACGCCCCCGCTCCCCGCGCCGGAACCCCGGCACCCCGTTTTGGCACGCAGCGTGCATTAGCTCTGCCGAGACCGCAGCCAGCGCCACCGCTGCGGGGCGAGAGCAGCACTTGGAACAACCGAACGGGACAGGCAACTCATGACGCTGGCAACACACCCACATTCATCGCGCACCCGTCCGGCGTTCGGCGGGTCCCGTTCCTGGAGGCACTTCGCATGAAAATCAAACGCTTCGTTGCCCCGGACATGCGCACCGCATTCCGCATGGTGCGTGAAGAACACGGCCCGGACGCAGTGATCCTGTCCAATCGCCGCACCGCCGAAGGCATCGAGATCGTCGCTGCCAGCAACTACGACGAAGAACTCGTGCAGCGCGCCCTGGAAACCGCGCGCTCCGAGACGCCGGCCGTTGCCGCCGCGCCGATCCCGTCGGCACCGGCCCCGCAGGCAACGGCCCCGCAAGCAGCAGCCGCACCGGTCCACGCACCGCTGAAGCCGGCCGCCGATGCCGGTACGAGCCAGCGCCAGCGCGTTGCCAGTGCCGCCGAAGACATGATCGCCGCGATGGCGCTGCGCCAGCCGGTCAATGTGCCGCGCCAGCCGCAGGTGCCCGCACCGGTGCGTAGCGCCGCCGTCCCCTCGCCCGCCGCCCAGGCCCTGGCCCACGCCGTCGCGGTGACCGCCGCACCGCGCCAGGAACACGCGCTGTCGGCCGTGCCGGAACAGCTGTTCGCCGATTTCCTGACCACCGCGCCGGTGCAGCGCGCCGCCGTGCAGGCTGCGCCGGTGCAGGCCCCGACCCCGATCATGGCCGCCGCCGCTGCCCCCGTGCAGGCCGGCTACGATCAGGACGAGGACGCGCTGGACGACGACGCCGACTTCGACCTGGACGCGCTGCCGCAGATCCTGCCGCCGGCCGCATTGCCGCCGCTGGTGGTTGCCCCGCCGGCGCTGGCCGCGGTGCCGGTCGCCGCCGCCCCGGCGCCGCAGAACGATGAAGAACTCAAGCAGTTGCGTGGCGAGCTGGCGCTGATGCGGCAGATGATCGAGCGCGAAATGAACCGCCTCACCGACGAGCGCCTGCGTGGCTCGCCGGTGCGCGCGCAGGCACTGGAGCTGATGGACGACTACGGCTTCGACGCCGGCCTGATCCGCGATGTGGCACTGCAGATCCCGGCCGATACCGAATTGCACCGCGGCCGCGGGCTGATGCTGGGGCTGCTGTCCAAGCGCCTGCCGGTGGCCCCGGTCGACCCGCTGGAACGCGGCGGCGTGATCGCCCTGGTCGGCCCGACCGGCGCCGGCAAGACCACCACCATCGCCAAGCTCGCCCAGCGCTTCGCCGCCCAGCACGCCCCGCGCGACGTGGCCCTGGTCACCACCGACACCCAGCGCGTCGGCGGCCGCGAGCAGCTGCACAGCTACGGCCGTCAGCTCGGCATCGCCGTGCACGAGGCCGACAGCGCCGAAAGCCTGCTGGAACTGCTCGAGCGCCTGCGCGACTACAAGCTGGTGCTGATCGATACCGCCGGCATGGGCCAGCGCGACCGCGCCCTGGCCGCCCAGCTGAACTGGCTGCGCGCCGCGCACCAGGTCACCTCGCTGCTGGTGCTGCCTGCCAACGCGCACTTTTCCGACCTCGACGAGGTCGTGCGCCGCTTCGCCCACGCCAAGCCCCAGGGCGTGGTGCTGACCAAACTTGACGAGACCGGCCGCTTCGGTAGTGCGCTGTCGGTCGTCGTCGATCACCAAATGCCCATCACCTGGGTGACTGACGGACAGCGGGTCCCCGACGACCTGCACCGCGCCAATGCCGCCAGTCTCGTTCTTCGCCTTGAAGATTTGCGGCGCGCTGCCGATAAGCCCTGTACTCCGGAGCACAACCATGCAGTCGCGTGAATACGCCAAGCTGACCAACGCCTTCCCCCTGTCGGCGACCCGTCCCGAGCCCCTGGGCCCGGTGCGCACCATTGCCGTGACCGGTGGCAAGGGCGGCGTGGGTAAAACCAACATCTCCGCCAACCTGGCCGTGGCGCTGGCCGACATGGGCAAGCGCACCCTGCTGCTGGATGCCGACCTGGGCCTGGCCAACCTGGACGTGGTGCTGGGCCTGTCGCCCAAGTACACCCTGGCCGACCTGATCGCCGGCCGCTGCACGCTGGATGAAGTGATCATCGAAGGCCCCGGCGGCGTGCTGGTGGTCCCGGCAGCCTCCGGTCGCCGCCACATGGCCGAACTGGCCCCGGCCCAGCACATCGGCCTCGTCAACGTGTTCTCCGAGCTGGAACGCGACCTGGACGTGATGGTCATCGACACCGCCGCCGGCATCACCGACAGCGTGCTGACCTTCTGCCAGGCCGCCCAGGACACCGTGGTGGTGGTCTGCGACGAGCCGGCCTCGATCACCGACGCCTACGCGCTGATCAAGGTGCTCTCGCGCGAACGCGGCGTGGACCGCCTGCAGATCATCGCCAACATGGTGCGCGACCCCAACGAGGGCCGCCTGCTGTACGACAAGCTGTCGCGGGTCTGCGAAAAGTTCCTCGGCGACGTGTCGCTGAACTACCTGGGCCACGTGCCGCAGGACGACTGGTTGCGCCTGTCGGTGCAGCGCCAGCAGCCGGTCATCAAGGCCTACCCCGCCAGTCCGTCGGCGCAGGCCATTGCAGAAATCGCTCGCCGTACCTCGCGCTGGCAGGCCCCCACCGTGCCGCGCGGCAATGTCGAGTTCTTCGTCGAACGCATCATCCAACGGGGAGTGGCCGCATGAGCACCGCTACCGCAACCACGGCCAGCGCGCAGTACCGCGCCGTGCAGCGCAACAACGCCAACGACATCGTCACCCAGCACGCCGACCTGGTGCGCCGCATCGCCCACCATCTGGCCGCGCGCCTGCCGGCGAGCGTGGAAGTGGACGATCTGATCCAGGCCGGCATGATCGGCCTGATCGAAGCCTCGCGCAGTTACGACTCCGAACAGGGCGCCTCGTTCGAGACCTATGCCTCGATCCGCATCCGCGGCTCGATGATCGACGAAATCCGGCGTGGTGACTGGGTGCCGCGCTCGGTGCACCGCCGCGCACGCGACGCTGCCGCCGCCGTGCGCAAGATCGAACAGCACACCGGCCGCGCCGCCGCCGCCACCGAAGTGGCCGCCGCGATGGAGATGCCGCTGCCCGACTACCTGCGTCTGATGGAAGATGCCGCCCGCGGCCAGGTGCTGAGCCTGGAGTCGCGGATCGAGGATCACGGCGAGCTGGACACCACCGCCAAGGGCGGCCCCAATCCGCAGCAGATGATGGAGCGTGGCGAATTCGGCCGCGAGCTGGGCAAGGCCATCGGCCAGTTGCCCGAGCGCGAGCAGCTGGTGCTGTCGCTGTACTACGAACAGGAATTGAACCTGAAAGAAATCGGCGCCGTGCTCGGTGTCAGCGAATCGCGCGTCTGCCAGATCCATGGCCAGGCGGTGGTGCGTCTGCGCGGCCGCCTCAAGGTCTTCGAACTGGCCGATGCCGGTGTCGAAATTGACGAATGATTTTTTCGCGCATTTTTTAGTGTTAGGAGCTTGATGTGAACAAGAACATGCGGATTTTGATCGTGGACGACTTCTCGACGATGCGACGTATCGTCAAGAATCTGTTGGGCGATCTGGGCTTCACCAATACCGCAGAGGCCGAAGACGGCAACAGCGCATTGGCGGCGTTGCGGGCCGGCCCGTTCGATTTCGTGGTCACCGACTGGAACATGCCCGGCATGACCGGCATCGACCTGCTGCGCAACATCCGCGCCGACGCCAAGCTCAAGCACCTGCCGGTGATGATGGTGACCGCCGAAGCCAAGCGCGAGCAGATCATCGAAGCGGCCCAGTGCGGCGTGAACGGCTACATCATCAAGCCGTTCACCGCACAGACGCTGGAAGAGAAGCTGGGCAAGGTGTTCGAACGTCTGGCGGCGACCGCCTGATGAACGCCACCGTGGAAGCCGATGCCGAACGTGCCGCCCTGATCGAGCGCCTGCAGCACGCGCTCGATGCACTGGAAAGCGGTGACCAGGTCGCCTGGCGGCGCGAGGTGGACCACCTCGCCGCGCTGCGCACGCGCCCGATGATGCAGAGCCTGAGCCGGCTCGCGCGCGAACTCGGGCAGGCGCTGGGCGAGCTGCCCACCGTGCCCGAGGAAGCCGGCGAACTGGACGATGCCTGCTCGCGCCTGGACCACGTGGTGGAAATGACCGAGAAGGCCAGCCATCGCACGCTGGACCTGGTCGAGGAATGCCGCGAGCTGGCCAATCAGCTGCGCGACGGTGGCCTGAACCAGGACCAGGGCGCGCTGATGGAGAAGATGCGCCATAACCTGACCGAGCTGTCGCTGGCGCAGAGCTACCAGGACCTGAGCGGCCAGATCATCCGTCGCGTGGCCGGCATCGTGCGGCGCGTGCACGAGGGCTTCGGTGCGCTCGGCCTGCCGCCGAAGAATCCCGAGCCGAAGAAAGACGACGGCGGTCTTGCCGGTCCTGCAGTCAAGGGCCTGGACCGTCACGCGGTGTCGCAGGACGACGCCGACGACCTGCTGTCCGGATTGGGGCTGTAACCATGAGTGCTGTTCCAGACGATATTGCTGCCGATTTCATTGTCGAGGCCCAGGAAATCCTGGATCGCCTCGGCGAACAGCTGGTGTCGCTGGAACAGGCACCGGACGAAGCCGACCAGCTCAACGCGGTGTTCCGCGGCTTCCACACGCTCAAGGGCGGCGCCGGCTTCCTGGCGATCAAGCCGATGGTGGAGCTCTGCCACGCCGCCGAGGAAACCCTGGGCATGGCGCGCTCCGGCCAGGCGGTGTTGCAGGCGCATCACTTCGATGCCGCGCAGCAGTCGCTGGATTATCTGCAGGCCATGCTGGATGCGATGGGCTCGGGCGAAACCGTGCCGCATGCACCGGCCTCGCTGATTGCGCAGTTCGACGCCAAGAGCGGCCCGCCGGCGGTCAAGGCCGCGCCCAAGGCCGCTGCCGCTGCACCCGCACACGATGACGCACACGGCGCTGCTGCGCCGGGCGCCAAGGCCGCGCCCAAGGCGGCGGCCAAGGCCGCCGACGCCGAGCAGACCGTGCGCGTGGACACCAAGCGCCTGGACGCCATCGTCAACCTGATCGGCGAACTGGTGCTGTCGCGCAACCGTCTCAAGACCCTGCGTACCCGCCTGCGCGACGAAGAACTCGACCGCGCGGTCAGCACGCTGGACATCGCCACCGCGCGCCTGCAGACCGCGGTGATGCGCACCCGCATGCAACCGGTGAGCAAGGTGTTCGCGCGCTTCCCCAAGGTGGCCCGCGATGTCGCGCGCACGCTGTCCAAGGAAGTGGAACTGGAACTGATCGGCGCCGAGACGGAACTGGATCGCAATCTGGTCGAGGCCCTGGCCGACCCGCTGGTGCACCTGGTGCGCAACGCGATCGACCACGGCATCGAATCGCCGGCCCTGCGCGAAGCCACCGGCAAGCCGCGCAGCGGCCATGTGCGCCTGTCGGCGCAGCAGGAAGGCGACTACGTCAGCATCGAGATCCAGGACGACGGCGCCGGCATCGACCCGGAACGTCTGCGTGAGATCGCCCGCAACAAGGGCCTGATCGACGCCGAAGCCGCCGCCCGCCTGAGCACCGACGAGTGCCTGCATCTGATCTTCATGCCGGGCTTTTCGACCAAGGCCGAAGTCACCGACATCTCCGGCCGCGGCGTCGGCATGGACGTGGTGCAATCGCGCATCCGCGAACTCAGCGGGCAGATCCAGATCCAGTCCGAACTGGGCCGCGGCAGCCGCTTCATGATCCGCGTGCCGCTGACCCTGGCGATCCTGCCCACGCTGTTGGTGCAGGCCGGCGAAGCGGTCTACGCCTTGCCGCTGGCGCGCGTGGTCGAAGTGCTGCACGCCCCGCAGACCTCGCTGGGCTGGTTCGACGGCCGCGCCGTGCTGGACCGCCGCTCGCACACCCTGCCGCTGATCGACCTGCGCCGCTGGCTGGGCGTGCCGGCCGAACAACCGCCGCTACTGACCGTGGTGCTGCTGCAGGCCGGCGAAACCCGCTTCGGCCTGGTGGTGGACCAGGTGCGCGGCCGCGAGGAAGTGGTGATCAAGCCCCTGCCCCGCGCCCTGCGCGGCCTGCCCGGCTACGCCGGCGCCACCCTGATCGGCGATGGCCGCATGGCGCTGATCCTGGATGTGGATGGCTTGCGCTCCAGCGATCATTGAGGTTGGGGATTCGGGATTGGGGATTTGAGAATCGGGAATCGGGAATCGGGAATCGGGAATCGGGAATCGTCAAGACGATCCTGGTTGCCTGATCTAACGACAACGGCCGCGTACTGCGGCCGTTGTCGTTTCACTACCAGCATGGCTGCCGATCTATGCCGCTACGCGCGCGGGCATGGGCGCGATGGTTTGGCGACGGTCAGGCTGCCGTGGAAGTGAACCTGGAACCGTTATTTGTGGAACCGTTATTTGAACGAATGTAGATCCATTCAACACAGTGGTGCTCCACCCGCTCCTGCGGTGCATCTGACTCACCTCGTGGAAACACCTCCACGCGCATGCCCGGGCGGCTGAAGAAGTCACTCATCCATCGCCCGTCTTCCACCATGTTGCGTTGACGTACAAACCCGGCGTTTTCCAGCTTCTTGGTAAACGTATCGAAATCGATCCTGCAGATCTCCGTCATGGGCGGAGAAGCACCCGCTTGCGCTGGAATAAAAGTGAACTCGAACCAACGCCCCGCAGTAGGCGTCTGGTCCATGCCAAAGCTGTAACCCCACTCACTGGTAAGTGGAGCACTGGCGCCATAACGCTTGGAATCAGCTGCCGCACGTGTCACCGGAACCCCCATTTTTGACTGCAGGTGGTCAGGTGTCAGATCGTCCAGTCCGTCAATAGCTTGAATCAACGCAAGCATGCGGGTGAGCGCATCCTCTGCCGTTCGTATTGGCCCACTAGGTTCACTGCCAGCGGGAGTGACTGCGGATTCGGATGAGGAACGCATGGCAGATGTCTCCGTGACGGTTGCCGGAGCTGCGCCGCCCGCCGCGTGGGCGCAAGCTCCCAGAGCCAGAATGGCGAGCAAAGCGTAGAGGGGGCGCGCGATCATGAAGCGTCCGTAGTGCGCTGATGTCGCTGCGACGCTAGTGGCATGGGGCACTGAGGTCAATCGCAGGTCTCTGTCACCCGCACCATCATCGCCGCACGCTACGCGCCTTGGCCGGCACCTCCACCGGCGGCAACACCTCCATCAGCAGCTGCCCTTCGCTGGCGGTGATGCGCAGCTTGGTGCCGATGGCAAAGCCCAGTTGTTCCAGCCATAGGCCGCTGAGGCGGACGTGGGGCACGTGCTGGTCGCCGGCGTGGTCGTGGGCGCCGGGGTAATGGGTGTAGCTGAC
>NZ_JZEF01000005.1:135439-369777 GCF_001013475.1 Xanthomonas arboricola pv. juglandis
TTTTTGCGCTTGCGCCGTCGGACCTGTAGCTGCTGTTCGCGGTACAACCGCTCCACGCGTTTGTAGTTCACGATGCGCCCTTCCTGTCGCAGTTTGAGATAGATCATCCCCACGCCATAGCGACGATGGCGATGCGCCAGCGCAAGAATGCGCTCGCGCAGTTCGCCGTTGCGGTCTTGGCGTGGGCAATAGCGCAGCGCGCTGGCGCTCATGCCGATCACTGCCAGCGCACGACGCTCGCTGGCACCACGCCCGATCCACTCGCGCACCAGCATACGACGCGCCGGTGCGCTCACCACTTTTTTCGCAACGCATCCTTGATCAGGTCGTTCTCGAACAACTGCTCGGCCAGCAACTTCTTCAGCCGCGCGTTCTCGGCCTCAAGGTCCTTGAGCCGCTTGGCATCGGGCACGCTCATGCCGCCGAACTTGCTACGCCACAGATAGTACGAGGCCTCGCTGAAGCCATGGCGCCGGCACAGATCCTTGATCGCCACGCCGCCTTCGGCTTCGCGCAGGAAGCCGATGATCTGCTCTTCGGTAAAACGCTTCTTCACGTCCAATCTCCTTGGGGTAGGGAATTGGACTCCAAACTGAGGTGCTACTCAAAATTGGGGGGACGTCGCAAGACAAAACGATGCTTCGGAACTCCATGCGTTTGCATTTATGGATCGTCATGACTAGGACTGATCCCCAAGAATCTTGTTGGCACTGATCAGATTTTAGCGCTTGCGAATAAATGCGTAGAGATCCTCGTAAACCCAGCTAAAAGTTAGATTTGGCTCCCTATGATTCGCCAATCTGCTTCAAGTTTGCTTTCAGGCGTGTTGCAGCGGCTTGCTCATTGACCTGCCAAATCTCAGCAAGGCTAACCACAGCCTGCGCGGCCTCCCAGGGCCAAATCGACCGAGAATCCATCTTAGCAAAAGGTCCGTCCGACTCAGTAAGAATACGGTCCTGCGGTATAGCCGCAGCAAGTTTTCTACCTTTCTCGCCGCGCAGCATTGCAGGCCCAACGCTAAACCAGCACCCCATCTCGACTGCGCGATCCAGCTCGCGTTGAGTGCCTGAAAACCAATGCAGGATCGGAACACCTGATTTTGGATGCTTTTCAAGCATATCCAAGACCGCCTTTGTGGCCCTCCTGCTATGCAGAGACATGACCCTACCATCAACCCCCTCGCACAAATCCAAAATTTGTTCGAACACAGCCAGTTGCGTATGCCAGTGCTGTTTCAACTCCGGACTGCCGTCCAATCCGATCTCTCCGACATATCTCACTCGACCTATGAGCTTCTCAAATAACGGCAGCTCAAACTTCCTTTCGTGCGCAATCTGCGGGTGCAAGCCTAGGCTGGTACGTATACGAGGGGCAGCGCCAGCCAGGGCAGAAGTTCCTTCCCAAGCTGACGGCGTTGTGGTTACTGACAAAACATACAAACCTCTCTCGACGCATTGCGATACAACCTGACGAGGGTCGGCATACAAGTCTAGGTGGCAGTGAAAATCGATCAATGCAACCCTACCGATTGATGCAGCGCCATCAATTCACCAAGCCCTCTCTGTATCACATCTCGAAGAGGTGCTCGTGGCCCCGCATGCGGGTAAGACAATGCGGAACGCAGCCATGCTTCCAAACCTTCGCTATTGACTCGCGAGATGGCCATTGCAACCGATCTCACATCATCGAAATGCGCGTAATCCGCTTCTCGACGGCCAATGTCCTTGAAGACGTAATCGGTAGGATCTGGCTGCCCCCAGGCCAGGTAGGCTGAACGACGAATTTGACATGGAATACAACGCCCGCATTGATTGTATCCATATCGACGATAGCGTCCGCAGCTTACGGAAGACGCTGCCAAATTACGTAATAAATCCTGATCTGCGCACTCGCGCGACATCTCACCCTTCGTTTTGTGCTGATATGGGTTAATCAAATTGACGCGCAAACCTGCGGCATCTAGCACTGACTGAACGCCATGAAGGAACTCTGGATGAGCTGTCCTGGTGCTCAGACTGCCAAGCCGCGTCCCTGTCAGTGGCGGATTGAGTGCAATGAAACCATTCTCACAGATGAACAACGGAACTTGCGCCCCATCCTGGTAAGCCTGCAAAGAGGTCGCAGCTAGAACTCCGAATGCCAGAAAGATGATCGACCGAGCACGCTGTGATGGTTCTCGACTCCCATCAGAAGGCGGGCTCGCATTGTGATTCAGAGGGAGATGTTTGAAACCTACGGCCTCAGCAAAACTGTGCTGATTGTGGCCATCGCCAGGCACTGTATTGCTGACCGCGATTGATCGACGCCCCGATTCAGCTAGGTCAATAGCACCGATTAGACTATCCATCCCCCCCGAGAGCAGACACACGCTGTCTTCAGTCGGTCGGAACAGTTCGTCCGGAGGATCAGGACGCCGCCCTTCGCCAACAAACTCCAACGTCCAGAGGTCTGTCGACAAGAACCGAAGCGCCGCTTCGATTGTGTGCGCCTCGGAGTTCCAGAAATCTGGCTCCCCAACTGCTGTTATCAAATCGATTTGGCGAGTCCAGCCATCAGGACTTCCCGCCCTATGAACACTAAGATCCGCCACGACGACAGAGAGGGCAAGCGAAAGAAAGTCCCATGCTCTTGGAGCAGGCGCATATCGCAAACGCTGTATTCGTGTCTCGATGGCCGCGCCTGCACTCCCAACAGAGCGAGCCCCATCAGCGTGCCGATCTGGCTGACCGTAGAGAATTAGTTGAAGATCGGAGACAGCTGGCACTGCAACGCCCCGAGGGGCAGAGAAGATTTTCATTCCATGTATCCCTCGAAAACTTCAAAAGTGTCCCTGAGCGCTTCTCTTACCGCTTGCGACACGTTCGCATCCGTCAGCCCTCTCCCAGACTCGCGTAGCTTACGAAACGACGCGGACACTGTTTGCCTCACGTAGTCTTTGACCTCCTTCAAACGGGCAAGCCCCTCACTAGCCGTGGGAGCGTTGTCTTGAATATGCTGGCCGACATCTAGCTCAAAGCGTTGAAAAACGTCGTATGCAACGAATCGTTCAATCGCGAACTCTCGTTGGTCCATCGACAGTTCCATCAGATCTGCATCCTGATATTGCGTCAGCAAGTCGGTAAGAGCGTCTCGGATGGCCGCGCGTGAAGCTTCGGCATCTTGTGTTCCATCGACGGGTCGAACCGCATCTACTACACGATCCATCACCTCTTCGGCGGATCTACCCGTCAGGAGAGATCGTTCAAGAAGCGTGCCTGTCTGCGCGAAACCACCAGCGCCTAGACCTGCCAGCGCATTGCCGAGCGCATTTGCAGTGCTGCCAGTGCTACTCATACGGCGGGACGCTGTTGCAGCTCCTCCATAGCCAGAGCGCACATAGTGTTTGACGGCTCGTCTTAAAGAGCGGCCATCGCCGTTTCTAGCAAAATCCCCCAGGTTCCGGCGCACACCCGTCCATCGCTGGGGCTGCGCTTGCGGCGACGGAGCGTCCGGTTCAGGTGGGGTGCCTGGTGGAGGTGCAGGTGTGTCGCCACCGCCAGCGGGAGGCGCATCGGCCCAGGGTGGAATCATTGGCCCGCTGGCGGGTGGTCCGCCGCTACTTTGAGAAGTGCCCATCTACTTGACTGTCCTTGTTTTGATGGCTGCCTTTACAGGCTTACTCGTGTCCCCAGCGTCCCAAGCGCCGAATACGTCTTTCGCCCAAGAGTAATCTGCGATTCTCGGAATGATGTTCGGACGGATCTGAGCTACAGGTCGATCTCGCAGAAACGCAGCTAGGCGCGCTCCCAGCGCAGAGTCGGACTCAGCCAGCGCCACGGCAGATTCAAGAATGGCAGGAACGCCCCATTCCTGCTCCTGGCGCGCCTTCTCTAACACGCGATCCATTAGCACGGTCGTCTCTGCCCGAGCTAAGCCAGATAGGCGCGCCTTCAAGCTGCCTGCCATCTCCGGCTGAGTAAGCAAAGCGGTGAGAACTTCGGCGGCATCCGACGACAAGCGGTCCTCGGGTGAGATTAGCGGCGCATGCTCACGACTTACGTAGAGAGCCCCACGCAAATCAATATCTGATAGTGCAGGAGGCAGTCGCAACCACTCTTCGATGAACGGCGCCTTCCAGGGATCTTGAAGAGCAAACTCGGCACCTGCAATTGCGGATTTTTCCCACTCCGCGAGGAACGCTGGCTTTCCGTTGTCGCTGGTGCTCACCTTGGACACCAAATCTGCGAAAGCCTTACTGTCCCCCAGCCGCTCAAACAACATCAGCTTGGCCAATACTGCTTCGTCAACACCAACGCCTTGCGCGTTGGAAATGGCCATCCGGATGGAGAGTGCGTTTAGAAAGCGCTTGATCAGACGTGGGTTGCCCAAAATTCCCGATGCGCCAACCATCAAGGGCGCGAGCCGGTCAGCCGTGTCTAGCTTACCGACAAGTTCGCCTGGCAAATCCGGATGCAGACCTGCAACGAAACCTCGATCCACCCGATTGCCCTGCCATGTCTTCCGCAATTGCTCGCATACACCCAAACGGATCTTATTCTTATCTTCTTGATCCAAGCTACTGTTGTCTACGAACAATAGCATCATGTAAGCGCGAACTTCCTGGGTGCCCAAAGGTGGAACGCGGATGGGAACCTGAATCAGTTTATCGAAATAGTTGATGACTAGGTCATCGGTGATGCCGTCAAAGTGGCGCCTGACGGCATGCTTGATCATGCCATCATCCGCTGCGATCACGAATGCGGTGTGGCGAAGAAATAGAAACAATCGGATTGCTTCTAAGGTAGAGATCGTCGTCGGCGGTAAGCACCGATCGAGATCGTCTATCAGAACAACCAGCGTAATTCCTAGCTCTTCTAGCGCCTGTTCAAAGCTGTTGCGTAGCGCTTGAATTTCCTTTGGTGGCGAGATTTCGAGTCGAGGGTCCAATAGACCAGCGACTTCCTTTCCTGCCTTCTTGACTGCTTTATCGGCAGCCTTCAACTCATCCTCGTTGACTCCATCGGCCATATCCCCGGCAGTATTGAACACCCCGCCAAGAACGCCAATTGGCGGCAACCCCAATGTCAATGCCGCCACATCGGTCGCCACGAGCTTGCCAAGGCGAAGCCACCGGATCCTCTTGACGAATTCCGTGACCTTATCCCCCGCCGTCTCACGCTTCTTGGCTTCTTCCGCAAGTTTATCCGCGATGACATCCATGAGTGCAGCACGCGCGTCATCATAGCCTTGGTACAGCCACGCATTGAATTCAACGACGACGAATTCTCTATCGCCTTCCTGTCTCGGCCGGGCGGAGAGCGAGGCATGGGTAAGCTTAATCATAGAAGACTTGCCCACACCCCATGATCCCGATACCCCAATCGATACTGGGCGCCCGTTGGCCTGCGCGATGATCTCTGCAACCGTATCTGCGATTCCAGAGAAGTTAAGAAAATCTCTCTCTGTCTCGTTGTCAGCCCACATGTCCACCTCAACCTTAGAAAATTCAAAGATGTTCAATGACTATTGGAAATTGGCGAGACAACCCTTCCTGTTATTCGCAAATTACTGCTTCAACTTGCAGATCGTCTTGCATGCAAGCAAGCGTCAGACAGACGATTCAAGTTCGCGCAGGCGTAAATGTGCGTACGAAAGATGATGACCTTGCTAGCGCATAAGTTCATAGCGTTGAGCGCGTGATCTGGCCTCAGCCTCCTGATAGCGAAGCTCTCGTATCACCTGCGCTGCGACCTCAGCTAGCTCATTGGCCAATTCCTGCTCACCGATGGCCCCCATCACTTGTTCCCAGAAACCTGCCGCCCGCACGAAACCCAGACGCGGCCCAATGGCGGATCGTCGTCGCGAGGATGAAGGAGTGATGATGGGGGCAACCGGCTGAGGTGCGGGCGCTGGATCCAAGATCTCGGCCAACGCTTCAAGGGGCATCTGGATCAATCCGTCGATCTTGCGGGCGCCCGGATAGCGACCTGACTGCATGCCTTCGCGAACGCGTTGCACCACCCCTCTCGTGTTCTGCCCGCGAAGCACATGTGCGACCTCGTCCGGCCGAAGTGCATATCGCTGCGGATACAACTCTCGAAGCGTTTGAAGCGCGCTTGCAGACATATGCGTGGGCCATCCTAGACTCATTACAACTGTCTTATAGCGCAGCCTAGGAGAGCATGGAAGCCGTGGCAATGCTGTGGCGAACAAGCGCTGTTAGAAGCTGCTTTAGGTTGTCTAGACCTGCATCACGCCCAATTAATGGTCAGCCGTAGGCCTTATGAAACAGCAGGTTAGACCAGATAAAGGTAGCCCCTCAATTTCCCCTCTTCCTTAGGAGGGGGACGCTCTATCCAGCTGAGCTACGGGGCCAAGGTAGGCATTGTCGCACGATCGTTGCGATTGCCAAGCCGGTGGGTGGTCGGCGGAGCCTGCTAAAATCGACGGCTACCCGTGTCGCGGGGGCCCTGGCCGCCGCGCGACCGTCCCGACCTTTGGAGATCCCATGTCCGCTGACCTGCTCAAGGCGCTCGACCTCGCCGCGTCCAATTCCGGTACCTATCTTGGCGAGGCGACCTGGTCGCAGGCCACCGGCGCCGGGGTGCTGCAGCCGCTCAATCCGACCACCAACGCGGTGATCGCCGAGGTGCAGGCCACCACGCCGGAAGACTACGAGCTGATCGTCCAGCGTGCGCAGGCCGCCTTCAAGGTGTGGCGGACCACGCCTGCGCCGCGCCGTGGCGAAGCCGTTCGCCTGTGTGGCGAGGCGCTGCGTGCGCACAAGGATGCGCTGGGCTCGCTGGTGGCGCTGGAAATGGGCAAGAGCAAGCCCGAGGGCGACGGCGAAGTACAGGAGATGATCGACATCGCCGACTTCGCGGTCGGCCAGAGCCGTATGCTCTACGGCTACACCATGCACTCGGAGCGGCCGGGCCACCGCATGTACGAGCAGTACCAGCCGCTCGGCCTGGTCGGCATCATCAGCGCGTTCAACTTCCCGGTGGCGGTGTGGGCGTGGAATGCGTTCCTGGCGGCCATCTGCGGCGATATCTGCATCTGGAAGCCGTCCAACAAGACGCCGCTGACCGCGATCGCGACGATGAAGATCTGCAATGCAGCATTGAAGGACGCCGGCTTCCCGGACATCTTCTTCCTGATCAACGATGCCAGCACGGCGCTGTCGCAGAAGTTGGTGGAAGACACCCGCATCCCGCTGATCAGCTTCACCGGTTCGACCCAGATCGGTCGCGTGGTTGCGGAAAAGGTCGCGCACCGCCTGGGCCGTTGCCTGCTGGAGCTGGGCGGCAACAACGCCATCATCCTGGACGAGACCGCCGACCTGAAGCTGGCCATCCCGGGCATCGTGTTCGGCGCGGTGGGCACCGCCGGACAGCGCTGCACCACCACGCGCCGCCTGATCGTGCACGCATCCATCTACGACAACGTGCTGGCCACGCTGGTCAAGGCCTACAAGCAGCTCGACAGCAAGATCGGCGACCCGACCGACCCGGCAAACCTGATGGGCCCGCTCAACAGCCAGGGCGCGGTGGAGCAGTTCCTGGCCTCGATCGCCAAGGCCAAGGCCGCTGGCGGCACGGTCGAAGTGGGCGGCACCGCGATCGACCGCCCGGGCAACTTCGTGCTGCCGGCCATCGTCACCGGGCTGCAGAACAGCGACGCGGTGGTGCAGCACGAGACCTTCGCGCCGATCCTGTACGTGATGAAGTACAGCACGCTGGACGAGGCGATCGAGCTGCAGAACGGCGTGCCGCAGGGCCTGTCGTCGTCGATCTTCACCCAGAACCTGAAGGCGGCCGAGAAGTTCCTGTCGGCGGCCGGCAGCGACTGCGGCATCGCCAACGTCAACATCGGCACCTCGGGTGCGGAGATCGGCGGCGCGTTCGGCGGCGAAAAGGAGACCGGCGGTGGCCGCGAATCCGGCTCGGATGCGTGGAAGGTCTATATGCGTCGCCAGACCAATACGATCAACTACTCCGACTCGCTACCGCTGGCGCAGGGCATCAAGTTCGATCTTTGATCGACGCGCAGCGCGCCGGGCATCGAGCCGGCGCGCTGTCGCAAGCTTGCCGGAGCATGGCTGCCACGTTGCGCCTGCGCCCGGCTCGGCCACTCAGCGGCGGCCGGGTTGCGATGTCTTGGTCGGTGGCAGTGCGCCACGCAGCTGCGCACGACCTCGGTGCTCAACGTTTCATCGGCCGCTCGGCCCGATAGCGGGGCGACCAGACACGCAAGCCCTCCCATTCCGGTCAAAACCGGCCATGCACCGCGTCTGGCCGCAGACGGCACGCCATTCGGGCGGCGGCTCTGGGATAATCGGCCCACGCCAGCCGTCGGCTGCCGCCACTTCAGGAGTTCATGATGAACGTCGTCGTTCGACAGACCAGCGCCATGGCCATCGTCAGCCTGGTCTCGGGCATTCTCGGCTGGACGCTGATCCCGTTCCTCGGCAGCCTCTGCGCCATCATCACCGGCCACCTGGCGCGCGGCGAAATCCGCCGCAATCCGCAGGGGCTGGACGGCGACGGGCTGGCCATCGGCGGGCTGATTCTTGGCTGGCTGGCGGTTGCGCTCTGGGTGGCAGGGGTGGCGATCTTCATCCTGTTCTTCGGCGGCCTGGCCTGGCTTGCGGCCGCCAACAGTTGAGCATGGCCGCGCCCTCCTCCGCCCAACGCTTCAACGACCGAGTCGCGGCCTATGTGCGCTACCGGCCGAGCTATCCGCCGCAGCTGCTGCGCTGGCTGCACGAAGAGCTGGGCCTGACACCGGCCACCGCGGTGGCCGATATCGGTGCCGGCACCGGCATCTCCAGCCGGCTGTTTCTGGAGGCCGGTTATCCGGTCACGGCGGTGGAACCCAATCCGGCCATGCGCGCAGCCGCGCAGCAGTGGCTGGCGGAGTTCCCCAAGTTCCGCGCGGTCGACGGCACCGCCGAGGCCACCGGGCTGGCCGATGCCAGCGTCGGCTTGGTGTCTGCGGCGCAGGCCTTCCACTGGTTCGACGTGCAGGCGGTGCGTGCCGAGTGGGCGCGCATCCTGCAGCCCGGCGGGCTGGCGGTGATCTACTGGAACAGCCGCGAGCTGGACACCACCGACTTCCTGCGCGGCTACGAGCAATTGCTGCTGGACTACGGCACCGACTATTCGGCCGTGGCCGAACGCTATCAGGACGATGCCACCATGCAGGCGTGGTTCGGCGAAGGCTTCCGCGCGATGGCACGCTTTCCGAATGTGCAGCGGCTGGACTTCGACGCCTTGCGCGGCCGGCTGCTGTCTTCGTCCTATGCGCCGCTCGCGCATGACCCACGCCATGCCCCGATGCTCGCCGCGCTGCGCACGCTGTTCGACGCGCATGCACGCGACGGGCTGATCGACTTCCAATACCAGACCCGGGTGTTCGCCGGGGGATTGAACTGACCCGCATGTATTCGCTTGCCCGCCCCTTGCTGTTTTCCCTCGATGCTGAGCGCGCCCACGCGCTGGCATTGCGCTCCATCGATGTCGCCTACCGCACCGGCACCACGCCGCTGCTGGCCAAGCGCCCGGTGCCGCTGCCGACGCCGGCTTTCGGTCTGATATTTCCCAACCCGGTCGGGCTCGGTGCCGGCCTGGACAAGAACGGCGAGCACATCGATGCGCTGCTCGCGCTGGGTTTCGGCTTCGTCGAGATCGGCACGGTGACGCCGCGGCCGCAGGAAGGCAATCCCAAACCGCGCATGTTCCGCTTGCCGGAATACCAAGCGGTGATCAACCGCATGGGCTTCAACAACCTGGGCGTGGACGTGCTGGTGGCCAACGTGCAACGCGCGCGGCGTCGTGGCGGCCTGCTCGGCATCAACATCGGCAAGAACAAGGACACGCCCAACGAGGAAGCGACCAGCGACTACCGCTATTGCATGGAGCGCGTCTACCCGCTGGCCGACTACATTACGGTCAACATCTCGTCGCCCAACACCGCCGGCTTGCGCGAACTGCAGGAAGAACAGGCGCTGCGCCGGCTTATCGCCGATCTGCGCGACACCCAGGAAGCCCTGGCCGCGCAACACGGCAAGCGCGTGCCGATGCTGGTGAAGGTGGCCCCCGATCTCAACGACCGCGACATCGATGCGGCCGCGCGCGTGCTGGCCGATCTGGCGGTGGATGGCGTGATCGCCACCAACACCACGGTAACGCGCACCCTGATCGCCAACCATCCGCTGGCTGCCGAGGCCGGCGGCCTGTCGGGCGCGCCACTGCTGGGGCAATCCACGCTGGTGCTGCGCCGCCTGCGCGCACGCCTGCCGGAGTCGATTCCGTTGATCGGCGTGGGCGGCATCAACTCCGGTGCGGATGCGGTGGCCAAGATGGCAGCCGGCGCGACCCTGGTGCAGTGCTACAGCGGCCTGGTCTATCGCGGGCCGCCGCTGATCGGCGAATGCGTAGACGCGATCCGTCGCCGCCGCGAAGCGCCCAGCGGCGGTGCGGTGTCGCCGCTATGAGCGATGCAACGCAAGCCGGCTGGCGTTTGAGCGAACACGCGCCCCTGCGCGCGCTCAATACCTTTCATGTCGATGCCACGGCGCGCTGGTTGCTGAGCATCCACATAGCCGATGCCTTGCCGCAGGCGCTGGCGGCGCCGGAGATCGCCGGGCAACCGCTGCTGGTGTTGGGTAGCGGCAGCAACGTGCTGCTGGCCGGCGACCCGCCGGGCTGCGTGCTGTGTTTCGAAAACCGCGACATCGCCATCATCGCGCACCATGCCGACCACGCCATCGTGCGCGCCGGTGCCGGCGTCAACTGGCACGCGCTGGTGCTGTATTCGCTGCAGCAAGGCCTGTCGGGGCTGGAGAATCTGGCCTTGATTCCCGGCACCGTCGGCGCCTGCCCGATCCAGAACATCGGCGCATACGGCGCGCAGGTGGGCGACTTCATCCATGTGGTGGACGCCTTTGATCTGCATGCCCAGCAGTTCGTGCGGCTGACCGCGGCCGAGTGCGCCTTTGCCTATCGCGACAGCGTGTTCAAGCAGCAGCCGGAGCGTTATCTGATCGTCGCGGTGGAATTCAATCTGCCGCTGCTGCACGAGTTGCGGCTGGACTACGCCGGCATCCGCGAGGAGCTGGCGAGCATGGGCGCCGACCTGGCCGGTGCCGCCGATGTGGCGCAGGCGGTGATCAACATCCGTCGGCGCAAACTGCCGGACCCGGATGTGCTCGGCAATGCCGGCAGCTTCTTCAAGAATCCCTTGCTGCCCAGCGAGCAGATCGCCGCGCTGCAGGCCACCTTTGCCGATATGCCGGTGTATCCCGGCGAACAGCCTGGCCAGGGCAAGTTGTCGGCGGCCTGGTTGATCGAGCAGTGCGGCTGGAAAGGCCGGCGCGAAGGCGATGCCGGGGTGTCGCCGGATCACGCCCTGGTGCTGGTCAACTACGGCACCGCCAGCGGTGCGCAGCTGCTGGACTTTGCGCGGCGCATCGCCGAATCGGTGCGCGAGCGTTACTCGGTGATCCTGGAGCCGGAGCCGCGCATCATCGGAGCGCATTGGTGACAGCGCAGCAGGCATCACGACGTGCTGCGCTGTGGATGCTCACCAGTACCTTCGCCTTCGGCCTGATGGCCATCTGCATCCGGCTGGCCTCGGGCACGATCGCCACCACCGAGATCGCGTTCTTTCGCAATGCGTTCGGGCTGTTGGCCCTGTTGCCGCTGATCCTGCGCGCCGGCAAGGCGCTGCCGCGCACACGGCAATTGCCGCAGTACCTGGCACGCACCCTGATCGGCCTGGCGTCGATGCTGTGCGGGTTCTGGGCGATCGGCCATCTGCCGTTGTCGCAGGCGATCTCGCTGTCGTATTCCACCCCGTTGTTCGTCACCGTGCTGGCCGTGGTGTGGCTGCACGAACAGGTGCGCCTGCGCCGCTGGCTGGCGGTGGCGGCCGGATTCATCGGCGTGTTGGTGATCCTGCGGCCGGGCTCGTCCACCTTTACGCCCGGCCTGCTGATTGCGCTGCTGGCAGCGGTGATCAGCGCCGTGGTGGCGATCCAGATCAAGCAGCTCTCGCGCAGCGACGACTCGGACACCGTGGTGTTCTACACCTATGTGTTCTGGGTGCCGATGTCGCTGATTCCGGCGCTGTTCCAGTGGAGCTGGCCGCAGGGCATCGACTGGCTCTGGCTGGCGGCGACCGGCATCTTCGGTACCGCCGGCCAGCTGTTCTGGACGCGCGCGCTCAAGCTTGGCGAAGTCTCCGCACTGCAGCCGATCAGCTTCATGCAGCTGCCGCTGGTGGCGCTGCTGGGCTGGTGGCTGTTCGGCGAGGCGATCGAACACCATACCCTGATCGGTGCGGCCATCATCATCTGCGCCAATGTCTACATCGCCCATCGTGAAAGCGTGCTGGCGCGTCGCGCCGCCACGCACGCACCGCTGGAAGGCGCAAAACCGGGCGAGTGATCGACCGTCTGCGAGCGGCCTGACCGGCCCGCGCGGTGGCGTGGCGACGATGCCGACGTACACTGCGCTGGTACGCGCTCCCCGGCCATTGAAGGGGCGATGCGCACGCACTTCGTTGACTGTTCCAAGGTGAGGTCGGCATGCCGGTTCCAAGCAAAACCATCGGCCTGATCGGCGGCATGAGCTGGGAATCCACCCTGCCCTATTACCGCATCATCAACCAGCGGGTGCGCCTGGCCTGCGGCGGCCTGCATTCGGCCAGGCTGTTGCTGTACAGCGTCAATTTCCATGAGATCGAGCGCCTGCAACACGCCGGCGACTGGGACGGCGCAGGCCAGGCAATGGCGGCAGCGGCGCGCGCGCTGCATGCCGGCGGTGCCGACTTCCTGGTGCTGTGCACCAACACCATGCATTGCGTTGCCGATGCGATCACCTCCGCAACGCCGCTGCCATTGCTGCATATCGCCGATGCCACCGCCGATGCGTTGATTGCCGCGGGGGTCACCCGGGTCGGGCTGCTCGGCACGCGTTTCACCATGGAACAGCCGTTCTATCGCGAGCGCCTGGCTGCGCGTGGCCTGCAGGTGCTGGTACCGCCGGCCGACGCACGCGCGCAACTGCATCGGGTGATTTACGACGAACTCTGCCAGGGCATCATCCGGCCGGAGTCGCGCGGCTATTTCCGCCAGGTCATGGCCGACCTCGGCCAGGAGGGTGCGCAAGCGATCATCCTGGGCTGCACCGAGATTTCGCTGCTGGTGGACAGCAGCGATGCGCAGCTGCCGTTGTTCGACACCACCGCACTGCATGCCGAAGCGGCGGCGCACGCAAGTGTGCGCGACTGATCGGCACCGAAGGCGCAGCCAGCGCGCCTTTCCCGAAGTGCACGCGCCCGGCCGTGGCGGGCGAGCGTGCAAGCTGCGCGTTGCCGCAGCGATGCCACTGACGACGCCTACCTCACTGCTCCAGCACGCGCATGCGCGCGAGCACCTGCCACAGGATGTCATGCCTTGAAGACCCCTTCCGCAACAGGCACTGCACCCGCAAGCCAGCTCACACGCGGCGACTACAAGACGCTGGGCCTGTCCGCCCTGGGCGGCGCGCTGGAATTCTACGACTTCATCATCTTCATCTTCTTCGCGACGGTGCTGGGAGAGCTGTTCTTTCCGCCAGGCATACCGGACTGGATGCGGCAGTTGCAGACTTTCGGCATCTTTGCTGCCGGCTACCTGATCCGTCCGCTGGGCGGGATCGTGATGGCGCACTTCGGCGATCTGCTCGGTCGCAAGCGCATGTTCGCGCTGAGCATCGGGTTGATGGCCTTGCCAACGCTGGCCATCGGCGTGCTGCCGACCTATGCGCAGATCGGCCTGGCCGCCCCGCTACTGCTGCTGACGATGCGGTTGCTGCAGGGCGCGGCCATCGGCGGCGAAGTTCCCAGTGCATGGGTCTTCGTCGCAGAGCACGTGCCTGCGCAACGCAGGGGACTGGCTTGCGGAACACTGACCGCCGGCCTGGCCGCCGGGGTGTTGCTCGGTTCGCTCAGCGCCGGGGCGATCAATCGCGCTTTCACGCCGCAGGAAATCGCCGACTATGCCTGGCGCCTGCCGTTTTTGGCCGGCGGCCTCTTCGGCCTGCTTTCCGTGTATCTGCGGCGTTGGCTGCACGAAACGCCGGTGTTCGCCGAGCTGATGGCGATGCGTGCCGTCGCGCGTGAAACGCCGCTCAAACTGGTGCTGCGCGATCATCCACGCAGTGTGGCGCAGTCGTTGTGGCTGACCTGGATGGTGGCAGCCGGGGTGCTGGTGGTGTCGTTGATGACGCCAACGCTGTTGCAGAGCGCGTACCACTACCCGGCAGCGGTCGCCTTGCAGGCCAACCTGCTCGCGGTCCTGTTGCAGGCGGTCGGCTCGATCGTGGCCGGCGCCTTGTCCGATCGCTGCGGCAATGGACGTGTGCTGCTTGCCGGCAGCGTGTTCCTGGGCGCCAGCGCCTGGCTGTTCTATCGCCTGGCCGGTGATCCGCAGTTGCTGTTTCCGCTGTACGCCCTGCTGGGCGCGGCGCTCGGCGTCCTGGGGGCGGTTCCGCGCGTCATGGTCGAAGCGTTTCCGCCGGTGGTGCGCCTGTCCGGCGTGTCGTTCGCCTACAACCTGGGCTATGCGGTATTCGGTGGCCTGACCCCGCTGGTGGTGGTGATGTTGCTCAAGCAGCACCCGATGGGACCGGCGTATTACATGATTCTGCTGGCCGCGATCGGCAGCGTGATCGGGCTGCAGTTGTGGCGCCGGGAGCGCGTACGTCGTTACTGAGTCGAACGCCGTGCCGGTCTGCGCCAGTCCCGGTCACACGCCTGCGCCGACCACGTTCGACGTCGCGCGGCCGTGCCCTCAGGCCGAGGTGAGATGGCGGCGCCAATGCGGCCGCCGTGCGCCGCGAAACATCACCAGATACAGCCCGACCACCCATACCAGCGCGGCCGACCAGCCGCCCAGGATGTCGGAGGGATAATGCACGCCCAGGTAGATCCGCGACACGCCGACCAATACCGCGAACAGGCTGGCGGCAATGGTCACCGGCCAGCGCCAGCGCGTGTTCCAGGCCAGCGCGATGAGCACCGCGGCGAGCGTCATCGAGCCCATCGCATGACCGCTGGGAAAGCTGAAAGTGCTTTCCGGGGCGATCGATTCCCACAGGCTCGGGCGGTCGCGCTGGAACACCTGCTTGGCGCCCATGTTCAACAAGGCCGAGCCACCAAAGCCGAGTGCGGCAAAGGTTCCCTCGCGCCAGCGCCGCAACATCAGCAACACCAGCACGATGGCGATATCGGCCGGGATCACCCCGTATTGGTAGCCGATCTTGGAGATCACCCCGAAAAACGCATCCAGCCCCGGCGTGGCGATGCTGCGCATGCTCCACAGCAGGGGCTCGTCGAAATAGAAATTTTCCAGCTCGTGGACTTCGTCGGCCAGGTCGACGAACAAGCCCAAGGGCAACAGCACGCCGGCAAACAGCAATGCCATGCGCCACGCATTGCTACGCAGCCATCCCCTGAAACCGGCCGGCGATTCAGCCGGCGCGGCGGACATAGGTGCGTTCGACGTACTGATCGATCAGATCGATGAACTCGTAGGCGATGTTTTCGCCACGCAAGGTGACGCTTTTTTCGCCATCGATGAACACCGGCGCCGACGGCGCCTCGCCGGTGCCCGGCAACGAGATGCCGATGTTGGCGTGGCGCGATTCGCCCGGCCCATTGACCACGCAGCCCATCACCGCCAGGGTCATGTTTTCCGCGCCGGGGTTGCTGATCTTCCACTCCGGCATCTTGGCGCGCACATGGTTCTGCACCACGCCGGCCAGTTCCTGGAAGAACTCGGAGGTGGTGCGGCCGCAGCCCGGGCAGGCCGTGACCATCGGCGTGAAGGCGCGCTGGCCGGTGGTCTGCAGCAGTTCCTGCGCGACGATCACTTCCTGGGTGCGCGACTGGCCCGGTTCCGGCGTCAGCGAGATGCGGATGGTGTCGCCGATGCCTTCCTGCAGCAGCACGCTCAGCGCCGCAGCCGAGGCCACGATGCCCTTGCTGCCGATGCCGGCCTCGGTCAGGCCCAGATGCAGCGCAAAGTCGCAGCGGCTCGCCATGTCGCGATACACCGCGATCAGCTCCTGCACACCGGATACCTTGGCCGACAGGATGATGCGCTCGCGCGCCAGCCCCAGCTCCACCGCGCGCTCGGCCGAATCCACTGCCGAACGGATCAAGGCCTCGCGCAGCACGCGACCGGCATCCCAGGGCGTGGCGCGTTGCGAGTTCTCGTCCATCAGCTGCGCAGCCAGCGACTGGTCCAGCGAGCCCCAGTTGGCGCCGATGCGCACCGGTTTGTCGTACTTGATGGCGAACTCGATCAACTGCGCGAACTGCAGGTCCTTCTTCTTGCCGAAGCCGACATTGCCCGGATTGATGCGGTACTTGGCCAGCGCTTCGGCGCAGGCCGGCTCGGCGGCGAGCAACTGGTGACCGTTGTAATGGAAATCGCCGATCAACGGCACCTCGATCCCCATCATGCGCAGCTTGTCGACGATGCGCGGAATGGCCGCGGCCGACTCGGCGTTGTTGACGGTCAGGCGCACCATTTCCGAGCCGGCGCGCCACAGGTCGGCCACCTGCTTGACGCTGCCGGCGATGTCGGCGGTATCGGTATTGGTCATCGACTGGACGACCACCGGGTGGCCGCCGCCCACAGTCACGCTGCCGATCTTGACGGCCTGGGTGATGCGGCGCGGCCAGGCGGTGGCGTCGGCGGGAGGGGTTGGGCGAGTCACGGCGTCGTACATCGCGGTATTTTAGCCTGTCATCGGTCCGCTCACAGCTGAAGCGCTGCGCGGGTCGTCTTCCGGGCCGATGCGACGGTTTGTCGCAGGCCGCCACGCCCCCGAGCGCATAGCATTGCCGTGATGAATTCCTCAGACGCCTCCTTCCTGCGGACCCTGTGCAGCCTGCGCTGGCTGGCTACCGCCGGCCAGGCCGCCACCATCCTGGTCGCCACCGGCCTGATGGGCCTGGACCTGCCGCAGCAACCCTTGTGGGCCGGCGTGGCCGCACTGGCGGTGTTCAACCTGTATGCGCAATTGCGGGTGGCCCACCGTGGCGCGGTCAGCCCGGCCACCGAGTTCGGCCATATCCTGGTCGATGTCACCGTGCTGACCTGGATGGTGGGCTGGAGCGGCGGCATCGCCAACCCGTTCGGCTCGCTGTTCCTGGTGCTGATCGCGCTGGCCGCGCTGGCCCTGCCGCTGGGCTGGGCGATGGCCGTGGCGGCGTCCTGTGTCGCCGGCTATGTGATCAGTGCGGCGTTCGGCCTGCCGCTGCCCTACGGCAGCTTCGACCCGCTCAGCCTGCACATGTGGGGCATGGCAGCCAACTTCCTGCTGTCGACGGTGGTGGTGCTGGCCTTTGCCACCCGGCTGGCCTTGTCGATGCGCGAACGCGAGCGCGAGATCTCCACGCTGCGCGAGCGCTTTGCGCGTAACGAGGGCATCGTCGCGCTGGCCACGCATGCCGCCTCGGTGGCACATGAACTCAACACGCCACTGGCGACGATGACCCTGCTGGTCGACGACATCGCCGACCAATGCGACCAGGGCGAATTGCGCGAGGATCTGGACACCCTGCGCGAACTGCTGGTGCAGTGCCACGAGCGCGTGCTGGCGCTGGCCGCACCGGCCGACAACGGCCACCTCAGCCGCGAGGTGGCGGTCAAGGACGTGCTGGAACAATGGCGGCTGGTACGCCCGACCATCGAGCTGCGCCGCAACGACGACGCACCGATGCGCCTGCTGCTGCAGCCCGGCGTCAGCCATCTGCTGATGGTGCTGCTCAATAATGCGGCCGATGCCGGCGAACGCGCCGGCCGGCCGCAGATCGATCTCACCCTGCGCGTGGAGCAGGACCATCTCAGCGGCGAAGTCCGCGACTATGGTCCGGGTTTCGACACCTCGCAGGCCATGCTGCCGGGCACCTTGTTCAACAGCGGCAAGCACGACGGCATGGGCGTCGGGCTGGCGCTCTCGCACGCCACCGTCGAGCGGCTGCAGGGCGAGTTGTGGATGCTGCCCGCCGAAGGCAGCGGCGCCCGTGTCGGTTTCCGTCTGCCGCTCTCCGAACACGAGGCACTCGCATGACAAGCACTCCCCTGCGTACCGGCCTGCTGGTCGACGACGACACCCTGTACCTGCGCACGCTGCAGCGCAGCCTCGCCCGCCGCGGCGTGGAAACCCTGACCGCCACCGACGCGGCCAGTGCCCTGTCGACCGCACGCAGCGCCTTGCCCGATTTCGCCTTGATCGACCTCAAGCTCGGCCACGATTCCGGCCTGAGCCTGATCCAGCCGCTGCGCGAGATCCGCGCCGACATGCGCATCCTGCTGGTCACCGGCTACGCGAGCATCGCCACCGCAGTGGAGGCGATCAAGCTCGGCGCCGACGACTACCTGCCCAAGCCTGCCAATATCCCGACCATCATGCGGGCGCTGGGCGAAGAGGACGACGAGCTGCCGGAGCCGGACGAAGAAGAAACCGCGCGGGAAATGATGACACCGCTCAGCCGCCTGCAGTGGGAGCACATCCAGCAAGCGCTGCACGAGACCGGCGGCAATGTCTCCGCCGCCGCCCGCCTGCTCGGCATGCACCGCCGCTCGCTGCAGCGCAAGCTGACCAAGCGGCCAAGCCCGGGGCCGTTACGCGAGCCCGGGCGTTGAGGCCTGACATCGAGACGTTGAACCGTGGCGTTTTTCAGGCGCTACCCGAGGCTTGATCCGTTCAACCATGGCGCTGTTTTTTTGGCGCGATCCGACGCTTAAGTCAAACGCTCGGTGAGTCGAGGGCGCGGTGCCCTCGCCGCTTGCGGGACACGCCGTGAATCCGTCCATGGAGGCTCCTTGGCGGCGTCCATGCCGCCAAGGGTCCCGCAACCGGCAAGGACACCGCGCAAGAGAGTTGGCCGGCTGCTTTCTTGAAAGCGTGTTGCTCGGCTTGCGGCAGCAGATGCGACGTTTGCAGCTTGCGTGTTGAAAGCCCGTTTGCTGCTCGGCTTGCGACGCGAAAATGGTCAAAGGTTGATCGAACGCTTAGTCATCCGACCAGCGCACGTCCTGCGTCGCTTCCACTATGGCACCGACCATCTCGACGGGTCCTTGCCCGCCCATCGTCGCGGGACCTTACGCGGCATGGATGCCGCGTAAGAGCCTACATGGACGTACTTGCGGCGTGTCCTGCGATGGTGGACGGGCAAGGGCCCTGCAGCAAACTCACAGCGTCGAGAACACGGCGAGGACACCGCACCGGTTTCCGGTTGCTCTGTCGAAACCATGCACACCGACCATCTCAACTGGTCCTTGCCCGCTCACCGTCGCGGGACCTTACGCGGCATGGATGCCGCGTAAGAGCCTACATGGACGTACTTGCGGCGTGTCCTGCGATGGTGGGCGGGCAAGGGCCCTGCAGCCAACTCACAGCGTCGAGGGCGCGGCGAGGACACCGCACCGGTTGCCGGCTGTTTTGTTGAAAACCATACATACCGACCATCTCGACTGGTCCTTGCCCGCCCATCGTCGCGGGACCTTACGCGGCATGGATGCCGCGTAAGAGCCTACATGGACGTACTTGCGGCGTGTCCTGCGATGGTGGGCGGGCAAGGGCCCTGCAGAAAGCTCGCAAATCGGAAGCTCTGCAAGCAACCCATTCACCCATCCCGAAAAACCAAAGACGCTGGCTGCAGGGCTTCACTCTCAACGTGGGCCGAACACGCTCGCCCTGCGCGAGGTCGCGGTGATGCCATCGGCGCCCAGGATCAGGTTGCGCCCCCAGCTGCTGAGGCGCGTGGCGTTCCAGCCGATTGCGATATCCAGCGATTGCGTGCTGCTGTCGTTGCCCGACCACGACCAGCCCAGATAGCCGACGTTGTATTCGCGGGCACGGCGCATGATCGCTGCCTCGTCCACGTGCGCGCCGCGATGGTCTCCCCCGAACTCGCCGATCACCAGCGCCAGCTTTTTATCGCGGAAGGCGCGCAGATAGTTGTTGACCGTCGCATCGCTGCCGAACACTTCGTACATGTGCACGCTGAAGATCAGGTTGCGGCGGCTGTCGCGCGCCAGCAACGCCGCAGCGTTGTCGCGCATGTAGAACTTCCAGTCCTGGCCCCAGTTCGGCGCATCCACCATCAGGGCGTGGGTCAGTCCGGCCTTGCGCAATGCGGCGATCGCGGTTGCATGGCCGTTGACCCATTCGCTGGCGCTCAACTGATTGCCGAACGGCTCGTTGCCGATGTTGATGATGACCTGGTCTTCGTTGCCGATCAGCGCCTTGCGGATGCTGGTCCAGTACGCAGTCGCGTGGGCCAGACCGGCGGCAGCGCCGTCTTCGCCATAGCCGGTGGTGTCGTGCACTTCCAGCACCGCGATCAGGCCCAGGCTTTTGCAACGCGCGATGATGCGCGACACGTCGGCCTCCGTTGTGCGGTTCCAGCGATAACCGGAACTGAGCACCACGCGCACGCTATTGGCGCCGGTGGCAGCGATGGCAGCCAGGGCCGCGTCGGTACGGCTTGCATACCAGGCGTGCGGCAGATTGACGCCACGCAAGACCACGGTGTTGCCATTGGACTCACGCAGTTGTGTGCCGGACACCGACAGCCCCGCGTGCGCGGCAGACGACACTGCCAGGCCTGCAACGACCAGCAGCATGCGATGGGCAAAACGAGACAACGGTGATTTCACGATCGATTTTCCAGACAGAGGGGAGGACGACGAGCGATGGCGACACTCACAGTGCGCGTGAACACTGTGTCAATTTGACGTGTCAGCCGATGCAACCCCTGTCACATATCGAACAAGCGCCAAAACAGGTGCGCTGAACGATTACGTTGTGATGGGGCAACGAAGCAGGCGCACCCTCAGTGATCGGCAAGGCGTCGCCAATGTTTAGCGGCCGCGCGCCAGCGCCGGCCGCGACGCCGCACGTTTGCTTACATCACGCATGACGCGGGAGTCAGAGCGACCGCGGGCCTGGCGCCCGGCTGTCGCCTCATGCTGTGGCCTGATGCCATCGCGTAGCTGTCGTCCCTGCAGCGGCTCAGTCGCAGCCATCGCGTGGCAAGCCCCGCTTCAACTGAACGGCGCCCAGCGCGATCGGTCAAGGGATTACGCTCCAGGCCGATAGAAGCGCATGCAATCCGCGCTCGCTCCCGCCAAGTCCCCTCCTCCGCCCGTGGTCGACGAGTCGACCCGGTTGTCCGTCCTGCGTGGCCTGTGCCTGCTGGACTCGCCGCCGGACCCGGTGTTCGAGACCATCGCCGCGATGGCCGCCCGCAACCTGGGCGCGGAAATCGCGCTGGTATCGCTGGTGGATGAGCATCGTCAGTGGTTCAAGGCCCGCATCGGCCTGGAACCGCAGGAAACGCCGCGTGACCAGGCGTTCTGCGCGCATGCGATCCGTGCCCCCGAGGTGATGGTAGTGCCCGACGCGCAACTGGATCCGCGCTTTTGCGACAACCCGCTGGTGCTGGGGCCACCCTTCATCCGCTTCTACGCCGGCGCGCCGCTGACGCTGCGCGACGGCCACCGCATCGGCACCTTGTGCGTGATCGGGACCAGCCCGCGTCCGGGCCTGGACGCCGAAGCGATCACCCAACTGGAAGGCCTGCGCGACCTGGCGGTGCTGCGGGTGGAAAACCTGCGCAGCACCACCTACCGCGACGGACCGACCGGGCTGCCCAATCGGTCGCGCTTTGCCGAGGACCTGGATGCCTGGCTGTCGCAACGCGACAGCGCGCCGGCCACCACCGCGGTGGCGGTCGACATCTGCGGCAGCGATTACTTCCGCGACATGGTCAAGGCGCTGGGCTGGGATTATGCCGACGGTTATGTGGCCATCGCCCAGCGTCGGCTGGCAGCGTATCTGCCCGCCGGCACCGCGCTGTATCGGCTGGACCCGACCACCTTCGGCTTTCTGGCCCAGGCCGAAACGCAGCGTCTGTCCGCGCTGTGCACCAAGGTCTCCAAGGCCTTTGCCGAGACGCTGGAACATCAGGGCATTCCGCATACCGCAGTGGCCTCGATTGGCGCGGTCTCGCTGCAGACCAGCTATGGCGCGGCCGACACCATCCGCTCGCTGACCACCTCGGTGGACATCTCGCGCGAACGCGGCGTGCCGTGGAGCATGTACGAGCGCAAGCACGACGTGGCCCAGCGCAACACCTTCCGCCTGCTGGCTTCCCTGCCCGCCGCGCTAGACAGCGCCAGCCAGCTACGCCTGCACTACCAGCCGCGCGTGGACCTGCACGATCACCGCTGCGTCGGAGTGGAGGCGCTGCTGCGCTGGCAGCATCCGATGATTGGCCCGGTGATGCCCGCCGACTTCGTGCCGATGGCCGAGAAGACCGCGCTGATCAACCGCATCACCGCCTGGGTCATCGACAACGGCATCGCCCAGGCCGCGCGCTGGCAGCAACAGGGACTGGATTTCAATCTGGCCTTGAACGTGTCGGCCGCCGATCTGGACCGGCCCGGTTTCGTCGGCCTGCTGCGGCGTGGCCTGGAACGCCACAACCTGGATCCGCGCCGGCTGGAGATCGAATTCACCGAAAGCGCGATGATCCGCCACCCCGAGCATCTGGCCGAGCAATTGGCGGCCATCGCGGCGCTGGGCGTGCATATCGCCATCGACGATTTCGGCACCGGCTACAGCAATTTCAGCTATCTCAAGCAGCTGCCGGCCAGCTCGTTGAAGATCGATCAGTCCTTCATCCGCTCATTGCCGGACAACCGCACCGACCGCACCCTGGTCCCGGCGATGATCCAGCTCGGCCACAGCCTGGGCCAGCGCGTGGTCGCCGAAGGCATCGAGTCGGCAGAGGCCTACACGCAGTTGCGCGCCTGGGGCTGCGACGAAGGCCAGGGCTACTGGATCGCCAAACCGATGCCGGCAGCGGCACTGGAAACCTGGCTGCAGACGCCGTGGTATGAGCAGTTCGAAGCGCCGGTCAACCTGCTCGCCGCAAGCCTGGCCGCTGCGCGCGTGTAAGCGGCGGCAGCACAACGTCCTAAACGCACTGCGGCGCGACACCTGAGTGTCGCGCCGCGTGCGCACAACCAATGTCAGCGGACTGGCTGGGCGATTACCAGAACACCGCGTACAGCGCGATCAGGATCACCACCACTCCGATCGCACCGATCTTGAAGCCCAGCGTGGTGCCGTAAGCCACATCGTCGGTACGGATCAGGTCGCGCGCCTGGGTAGGCGCGGTCATCAACGACACCAGCACCGCCAGCACCAGCGCCGCCACGAACACCACGCCGATGCGGTCCATGAACGGCAGTTCCGGCCAGGCGAACTTGAGCGCGAACGACAGCACCACCGAGCCGATCGCCGCGGTCAGTGCGCCGGCTTCGTTGGCACGCTTCCAGAACAGGCCAAGCATGAAGATCACCACCACGCCGGGCGTAAAGAAGCCGGTGAACTCCTGGATGAACTGGAAGCCCTGATCGAAGTTGCCCAGCAACGGCCGCGCGGTGAGGATGCCGATCACCACCGCCACGATGGCCACGATGCGACCCACGCGCACCAGTTGCTTCTGCTCGGTCTGCGGGCGGAACTTGGCGTAGAAATCCAGAGTGAAGATGGTCGCCACCGAATTGATCTTCGACGCCAGCGAGGCCACGATCGCCGCCACCAGCGCCGCGAACACCAGGCCCAGGATGCCGGTCGGTAACAGCTGCATCATGGTCGGATAGGCCTGGTCGGGCTTGGCCAGGTCCGGCGCCAGCACCACCGCGGCGATGCCCGGCACCACGATCACCAACGGCATCAGCAGCTTCAGGAACGCGGCGAACACCATGCCCTTCTGCGCCTCGCCGATGTTCTTGGCCGCCAGCGCGCGCTGGATGATGTACTGGTTGAAACCCCAGTAACTGATGTTCATCACCCACAGACCGCCCAGCAGCACGCTCAGGCCGGGCAGGTCCTTGTAGAACGGGTTGTCCTTGCTCAGGATCATGTGGAAGTGCTCCGGGTGCGCACTCCACAGATGCTTGAAGCCGGCCAGCACGCCGGCACCGTCGCCGATCCGTGCCAGGGTCAGCCCGGCCACCAGCAGGCCGCCCAGCACCAGCAGCGTGACCTGCACGATGTCGGTCAGCGCCACCGCCTTCAGACCGCCGTACAGCTGGTAGACCAGCGCGAATACGCCGATCAACGCCAGGGCCAGGGTCTGGTCCATGCCGGTGACCTGGCTGACCGCGATCGACCCCAGCCACAGGATCGAGGTGAGATTGACGAACACGTACAGCAGCAGCCAGAACACCGCCATCAGGGTGCGGATCCACTTGCCGTACCGCTGTTCCAGGAACTGCGGCATGGTGTAGATGCCGTTGCGCAGGAAGATCGGCAGGAAGAACTTGCCCACGATCAGCAGCGTCAGCGCCGCCATCCACTCGTAGGAGGCGATCGCCAGGCCGATCGCATAACCGGAACCGGCCATGCCGATGATCTGTTCGGCCGAGATGTTCGCGGCGATCAGCGAGGCGCCGATCGCCCACCACGGCAACGACTTGCTGGCAAGGAAGTAATCCTCGGCGCTCTTGCTGTGACCTGCCTTCTCGCGCGAGACCCACTGCGCGAGCACGAAGATGCCGGTCAGATAGACCAGCACAATCACGATATCCAACGTCGCCAAACCCACTGCACTCTCCTGTCTGGCTCTGGGCTGAGCGTCGTGGACCGGACAGGTCTGCAGACTGCCGCCGCCCGCACTACGTGCGTGGCAGCAGCGCGGCGAACCGCAGCTGCAGGCCGTCCCGGCCGATCGACGCGCGCGTCCCGCGGCGGCTGATGACACCACCGCTGAGGGTGGCCGCTGTAACACGTCGCCGGGGCCGGCGACGCATGAATGTGGTTCTTACCTGGGCATACCCGCAAGCGCGCCTGCGGGTGTGCTGCTTACTTGACCGGGCAGTCGAGCGTGACTTCGGCCTCGTTGAGCGCGCCCAGCGCGATCTTCGACACCGACAGGTCCAGCGCCGCAGCGCTTTCGATGCTGGCGACCTGGGTCAGCTTGGTCACATCCGCACCGGCCACTGCGAAGCACTTCAACGGCACGCCCACCACCTTCCACTGGCCTTGCGGCAGCGCGGCCAGAGTCTTCTGCGCATCGACGCGGCCGCCGCACTTGTCGCCACAGCCCACGCCCAGCCACACCGGCGCGGTCACCGCGCTATCGCGGCGCACGGTCAGCTGCAACTGAACATCGCCGTTGCTCTCACGCGAGACATCGACCGGCTTGCCAGACACCAGCAATACGCTGGAGGCCTTGGCACCGGACCAGACCAGACGCCGTGCATCTTCCTGCGCCTTGTGGTCGACCGCGGTTATCTTCAGGCTGCCATCGGACAGACCCACCGGCAGCGTAGTCGCCGGCATGTTGGCCTGGCCGGCATTGGACAGCTGCATCGCAATGCCCAGTGCCGGCTTGCCGCGCACGAAGTACACCCCGCCCACCGACTGCTCGCCGGACACGCCCGATTCCTCCGGCAACGCGGCCAGGTCGCCCTTGTCGGCATAGGTCAGGCCAAAGCCGAACTTGAACTGCGGGTCGTAATCCTTCTGCCCGACGTTGTTGGCGAACTGCACCGCGGTCTTGGGCCAGGAGAAGCTCAGCTTGCCCTTGAAGTCGTTCTGTACCGTGCCATCGGCCTTGCGCAGCAGCACGTCGGCAATGCCCTCACCTTCCGAACCCGGCAACCAGGCGGCGACGAAGGCATCGGCGGCGTTGATGTACTGGTTCATCCACAACGGGCGCCCGCTCAGGAACACCGCCACCACCGGGATGCCTTCGGCCTTGAGCTTCTTGATCAGCGCCAGCTCGCTCTCGTCGCCCGGCTTGTACAGCAGGGTGGCGATGTCGCCCTGGAACTCGGCGTACGGGTTCTCACCGAACACCACCACCGCCACGTCGGGCTTGGTCTTGTACGCACCATCGACTGCCAGCTCGGCCTTGCCGCCGGCAGCCTTGATCTGCTTGTCCAGGCCTTCCCAGATGGTGTTGCCATTGGGGTAGTCGCTGCGCTTGGTGCCGGTGCCCTGCCAGTTCAGCGTCCAGCCGCCGGACTGCTTGCCCATGTCGTTGGCACCGTCGCCCAGCACCAGCACGCGCTTTTTCGGATCCAGCGGCAGGATGCCGGCCTGGTTCTTGAGCAGCACCAGCGACTCGCGCACCGCCTGGCGGGCGATCGCGCGGTGTTCCGGCGCGCCCAGCAATTCGTACTTGCCGCCGAGCGGGCGCTTGGACGGCTTGCCGGCTTCGAACAGGCCCAGGCGCAGCTTGACGCGCAGGATCCGGCGCACCGCATCGTCCAGGCGCTCGGCCGAGATCTGGCCCGACTTCACTGCCGCCAGTTCGGTCTCGTAGATGCCCTTCCAGCTGTCGGAGGCCATCGCCATGTCGACGCCGGCAATGAACGAGGCCGGGCAGTTTTCGTTGGTGCAGCCCTTGACCTGGCCGTGGCCATTCCAGTCGCCGACCACGAAGCCGCCGAAGTTCATGCGGCCCTTGAGCACGTCGGTCAGCATGACCTTGTTGCCGTGCATCTTCTCGCCGTTGAAGCTGTTGAACGAGGCCATCACCGTCTGCGCACCGGCCGCGATCGCCGGTGGGTAACCGGCCGCGTGGATATCGCGCATGGTGGCTTCGGACACCTTGGTGTCGCCCTGGTCCTTGCCGTCGGTGGTGCCGCCGTCGCCGACGAAATGCTTCACCGAGGAAATCACGTGGCTGCCGTCGAGGAACTGCGGGGTGCCGGGCACGCCCTGCACGCCTTCGACCATCTTGCCGGCGAAGCTGGCCACCACGTCCGGCGACTCGGAGTAGCCTTCGTAGCTGCGGCCCCAGCGGTCGTCCTGCGGCACCGCCACGGTCGGTGCGAAGGTCCACTCCATGCCGGTGACGCGGGTTTCGGCGGCGGTGACTTCGCCGATCTGCTTGATCAGCTCCGGGTTGCGCGTGGCACCCAGGCCGATGTTGTGCGGGAACAGCGTGGCGCCGACGATGTTGCTCTGGCCGTGCACCGCATCGATGCCGAAGATGATCGGAATCGCGTTGCCGCCCTTGGAGGTGTCCATCGACGCTTCATAGAAGGCGTCGGCCAGCTTCAACCATTCGGCCGGGCTGGCGTCGTACTTGCCGCCCGGATCGGAATTGCCGCCGGCCAGCACCGAGCCGATGCGGTACTTGCGCACATCGTCCGGGGTCATGCTGGCAATGTCGCCCTGGATGGTCTGCGCGACCTTCTCTTCGACGCTCATCTTGGCCATCACATCGGTGATGCGCTGCTCCAGGGCCTGGTCCTGGGCGAATGGCCACTTCGGCGACGGCCACTGGTCGGGATGGATCGTGGTGGACGCCTCGGCAGGTGCGGCGGCCGGTGCGGTCTTGCTCGCCTCGGCAGCGGTGTCCTTGCCTTGGCAGGCGGCCAGCATCAGCACCGCAGCGGCGGTGGCCAGAGAGAGGGCACGACGCGCGACAGGCGCGGCGGTACGACGAAGCAGCTTGTCCAAGATCCAGGTCTCCAGGTGGTTCTCCCCACGGCGATGCGTGACGCCGCAGGCCATTAGGCGGCGTACGCTTGCGTGATTCCCCTACCCTGTCAACAACGCGCGCTTGTATGCCAAACGACGGCCAACTTATTGGCCCGGGCTATAGGCTTGGAATACCGGCAGCACCTGTCAAACCACGGCAAAGCGTCGAATCCGGCGTGGCGCTTGATCTTTCGCGGCAGCGCAGTTTGCTGCAATGCACCACTGACCGCGATCACCATTGCGCAGCTCCTGTCACCTGCACGCGCGTTGCTGGGTTCGCTTGCTGCACCGTGTACGAACGCCCGCCAACGGGTGAGCTCGCCGTCAAACAACTGTCATACCTCGGGCCTAGCGTGACCGGCTTGCCGATGCGCCACCGGCCATCGTTGATCGTCGTCTTTGCCTGGAGTTTCGATGTCTGCCTCCCCCGATCCCGCCCGCCGCCGCCTGATGCAGTTGCTGGCGTCCGTCCCGCTGTTGCCGCTGGGCAGCGCCAGCGCCGCCGCCCTGCAACACCTCGGCGGCGCCGCACTGGCCGCACACCCGTTGCGGCCGTCGGACAACCCGACCCAGCCGATGTCGGCCACCTTCCATGGCATGCCCGCACCCAGCCTGGCCAACCCCGCGGCG
This sequence comes from Xanthomonas arboricola pv. juglandis, assembly GCF_001013475.1. Taxonomy (GTDB): domain Bacteria; phylum Pseudomonadota; class Gammaproteobacteria; order Xanthomonadales; family Xanthomonadaceae; genus Xanthomonas; species Xanthomonas arboricola. The sequence goes on from NZ_JZEF01000005.1 coordinate 163,627, forward strand.
ATGGCCACCACCACGGTGGGGTCGGCGCTGACGGTGGCGCGCAGCGACGGCAGCAGCCAGCGTTATGCGCTTGCGTACCACCCGTTCTTCGTCACCGGCGACCAGGTGCCCGACGGCAAGGGCGGCACCGTGCTGGCCGGTGGCTATTACGACATCCAGCATCGGCCGATCATCGACCGCTCCAAACCCGGTGCCGAACGCCCGTTCTTTTCCGATTGCCCGGACGGCTCCTCGCTGCTGACCCTGCCCGATGCCAAGGTGCCCGGGGTCAAGGGCAACCACGTATTTGCGGTGGTGCAGTTCGAATACACCACCCGCGACCAGGCCGGCAACGACACCAACCGCCACCTGCCCGCGCCGATCGCGGTGCTGACGCTGGATCAGGACCCGGCCACCGGCAAGCTGTCGCTGGTGAAATACCACAACGTCGACACCGCGCCGGTGCACGGGCTGTGGACCACCTGCGGCGCCAGCCTGTCGCCATGGAATACCCACCTGTCCAGCGAAGAGTACGAACCCGACGCCACCGCGCTGGCCGGCAACACCCAGTTCCGCAGCTACAGCACCCATCTGTACGGCGACCCGGAAAAAGCCAACCCGTATCACTACGGCCACCTGCCCGAAATCACCGTGCACCCGGACGGCACCGGGAGCGTGCGCAAGCACTACTGCCTGGGCCGCATCTCGCACGAGCTGGTGCAGGTGATGCCCGACCAGCGCACCGTGCTGATGGGCGACGACGCCACCAATGGCGGTCTTTTCATGTTCATTGCCGACCGCAAGGCGGACCTGTCGGCCGGCACCTTGTACGTGGGCAAGTGGCAGCAGACCTCGGGCGTGGGCCCGGGTGCGGCCACGTTGCGCTGGATCAAGCTCGGCCACGCCACCAGCGCCGAGATCCAGGCCATGGCCGACCGCCTGACCGCCGCCGACATCCTCGACGTGCATCTGAGCGACCCGGGCGATGCCTCGTTTACCAAGATCCCGTTCAACGGCACCTTCAACTGGATCCGCATCAAGCCGGGCATGGAGAAGGCGGCGACCTATCTGGAAACCCATCGCTACGCGGCGCTGGCCGGCGGCAGCCTGGGCTTCACCAAGCTCGAAGGCACCACCGTCAACGCGCGCGACAAGATCGCCTACATGGCGATGTCCTACATCGTCACCAGCATGCGCAACGGCTCGGGCGATGTGAAAGTGGAAGGCCCGGATGCAGGTGCGGTGTACGCCCTGAATCTGCGCGGCGGCCAGCGCGACAACCACGGCGCGCCGATCCACAGCGACTGGGTGCCGATCGACATGGCCGCACCGGCTGCGCTCACCGGCCACGATCTGGCCAAGGCCGACGCGCTGGGCAACCTGGCCGACCCGGAACGGCTGGCCAACCCGGACAACCTCAAGTTCTCCGAAGCGCTGCGCACCTTATTCATCGGCGAAGACAGCAGCCTGCACGTGAACAATTTCCTGTGGGCCTACAACGTGGACAGCGGCACGCTGACGCGGGTGCTGTCGGTGCCGGCCGGCGCCGAATCCACCGGCCTGCACGCGGTCGACCAGATCCACGGCTGGACCTACGTGATGAGCAATTTCCAGCATCCCGGCGACTGGGAAAGCCCGCTGCACGACACCGTCAAGGCCACGCTGGATCCGCTGATCCGCGCCAACTACAAGAACCGCTTCGGCGCAGCGGTGGGCTACCTCACCGGCGACCCGGTGGCGGTGAAGCTGGGCAAGGCGTAAGCGCCGCCGTTGCAGTTGCAGCGCTGCGTGACGCTACAGCCGACACGTGCAGCACGGGGTTTTCGCTGCTGTCGCAAGGCCAGTAGGAGCGCACCTGGGCGCGAGGAGCTTTGCCGGTATGCCTGTCGCGCCCGGGTGCGCTCCTACGGGTGAGGCCGACACGTGCAGCGTGGCGTTCTCGCTGCTGTCGCAAGGCCGGTAGGAGCGCACCCGGGCGCGAGGAGCTTTTGCCGGTATGGCCTGTCGCGCCTGGGTGCGCTCCTACGGGTGAGACTGACACGTGCAGCGTGGCGTTCTCGCTGCTGTCGCAAGGCCAGTAGGAACGCACCTGGGCGCGAGGAGCTTTGCCGGTATGGCCTGTCGCGCCCGGGTGCGCTCCTACGGGTGAGGCCGACACGTGCAGCGTGGCGTTCCCGCTGCTGTCGCAAGGCCGGTAGGAGCGCACCTGGGCGCGAGGAGCTTTGCTGGTATGGCCTGTCGCGCCCGGGTGCGCTCCTACGGGTGAGGCTCACACGTGCAGCGTGGCGTTCTCGCTGCTGTCGCGATGCCGGTAGGAGCGCACCTGGGCGCGAGGAGCTTTGCCGGTATGCCTGTCGCGCCCGGGGGCGCTCCTACGGGTGAGGCCGATGGATGTCTGGCCGTGTCGGTGAGAAGCGGATCAGACCGCAAGTGCCTGAGCGCGGTCAGGACTGCCGCAACTCCAGCGCCGCCATCACGATGGGCTTGGCCCATTCGGGCACCTGCGCCAATTCTTCGCGCGTTTGCGGGTACTGCAGGCCGTCGCGGTCCAGTTCCAGCACCAGCAGCGGCGCGACCTGCGCGGTCGCGTCGGCGGGCGCGCTGTTGTCGTAGACATGCAGCACCGCCAGGTGCGGCAACAGCGCGATCAGGTTGGCGCGCGAGGCATCGTATCGCTCACGGATCTTGTGCTCGGGGATGGCGTGTCCGCCGGCGGACACGCGCGCCGCGACACGTGCGATATGCAGCTCGACGCTCGACAAACCGCAAAACCAGATCGCCACCGTGTGCGTCGCGCAGGCCTGCCGCAGCAGGCGCGGGATGGTCGTGGCGCCCAGGGTGGTTTCGAATGCATAGTCGTGACCGGCGTCCATGGCCTGACGCAGCCGCCGCACACCTTCTTGCCAGGCCTGCGCATTGGCGTCTTCGGGTGACCAGCCCTGCTCCACCAGGTCCCGGGTGAACGCATCCGGGTTGAACCAGGTGGCGCCGTCTTCCCGCAGCAGACTGCCCAGCAGCGAACTTTTTCCAGCGCCGTTGACGCCGGCCAGCACCAGAATGTTTCCCACGGTTTAGAGCGACGGCCCCAGGGCGATCTTCCTGCCCCGGCGTGCCGGCTTGCCGATCACCTGGGCCAGACCTGCGCCATCGGTCACCGCCGCAAGATGCGCATCGAACCTGGTCTGCAATGCCTGCAGCGACTGCATGCGCGTCGAGGCAGCCGTCGCTGCGCTCGCCTGACTGACCAGCCGGCGATATTCCTCCGCGTCCACCACCACCGCCTCGGGATGGTTGTGGTTGGTGATGACCACCGCTCCATGCGAGCGCACCTTGCGCATCAGGCTGGGCCAGCCCTTCACCTTGATATCGGCGGCGGGAGATTTTTCGAGCTCGGGCAGATCCTGGAGGCGAGACATGGGACGGTCCTGCGCGCTGCGGTGACACCAGCCTACTCGCGATTCCCCATTTTGGGAAATTTGGCCATTTCGGCCCCACGTCATACCAGGCTTCCAGAAACGCAACGGGGCCCGCAGGCCCCGTTGTCGTCGTGTCACCGCTGCGTAACAGGCTCAGCCGCGCAGCTTTGCCAGCAGTTCGCGTGTCACCGGGTCGGCCACGTCGGCCGACTCGCCCTTCAACGCCGGCAGCAACTGGCTGGCCAGCTGCTTGCCCAGTTCCACACCGAACTGGTCGAACGCATTGATGCCCCACATCACCGACTGCACGTAGACGCTGTGCTCGTACATCGAGATCAGCGCACCCAGCGCCTGCGGGGTCAGCGCATCGAGCAGGATCACCGTGCTCGGCCGGCCGCCCGGATAGCTGCGGTGCGGATCGCTGCTGTCCTGGCCGTTGGCCAGCGCTTCGGTCTGCGCCAACACGTTGGCCATCAGTGCGACATGGTTTTCCGCATACGGATCGTCGTTGTGCACGGTGCCGATGAAATCGGCCGGCACCACGCTGGTGCCCTGATGCAGCGCCTGGAAAAAGCTGTGCTGCACATCGGTGCCCGCACCGCCCCACCACACCGACACGGTATCGCTGTCCACTGCAGAACCGTCGAGCTTGACTCGCTTGCCCAGGCTTTCCATCACCAGCTGCTGCAGGTAGGCCGGCAGCAGCGCCAGGCGTTGGTCGTAGGTCATCACCGCATGCGTGGCGCTGCCGAGCAGGTTGCGGTTCCACACCGCAGTCAGGCCGTGCAGCACGGCGACGTTTTCTTCCAGCGGCGTGTTGAGCGCATGCGCGTCGAACTGCGCGGCGCCCTCCAGCAGTTGTTCGAAACGTTCGAAACCGATCGCCAAGGCGATCGGAAAACCCACCGCCGACCACAGCGAATAACGCCCGCCGACCCAGTCCCACATCGGCAGCACGCGACTCGACGCGATGTCGAAGGCCTTGGCGGCGCGCTCGGGATTTGCGCTCACTGCGTACAGGCGTTCGCTGCCGCCCAGCCAGGCGTGCAGGATGCCGCCGTTGAGCAGCGTCTCCTGCGTGCCGAAGGTCTTGGAGATCAGGATGCCGGCAGTGCGCGCCGGGTCCAGCGTCGCCAGCGTGCGCTGCATCGCCGCGCCGTCGACATTGGAGACGAAATGCACGCGCAAACGCGCACCCGACGGCGCACGCAAGGCATCGGCCACCAGCCGCGGACCCAGGTCCGAGCCGCCGATGCCGACGCTGACGATATCGGTGACATCGGTGGCTTCCAGCTGGCCGATCAGCGCGCCCATGCGTTGGCGTACTTCCGCAGCGGTTGCATACGCTTCGGAGGCCACCGGCGCATCGGTCAGATCGCCGCGCAACGCGGTATGCAGCGCAGCGCGTTGTTCGGTGACATTGACCTGCTCGCCGCGGAAAAGGCGTTGAAACGCGCCGGCCAGATCACGCTCGCGCGCGATGGCGAACAAGGCATCGAGCGCGGCGCGGTCGTACTTCTGCCGCGCGAAGTTGAAATACAACGGACCGACCTGCCTGGCGTACTGCGTCGGCCGTTGCGGCTCGGCGACAAGCAATGCGGGGATGGCAGCGCCACGCAGGCGCTGAGCGTGGGCGTGAAGCGCGTCGAATCCGTTGGTATGTGTCATGCGGCCTGCGTGGGGATGCTGTGGTTGGTGTGGGTGATCTTGTTGCTCCCATCCACATATACCAGATTGGGCTTGAAGGTCTCGGCTTCGGCTTCGCTCATGCTGGCGAAAGCGGCCACAATGATCAGATCGCCCACCTGCACGTGACGCGCGGCGCCGCCGTTGAGCGAGATGATGCCGCTGCCTTCATCGGCACGAATGGCATAGGTGCTGAAACGCGCACCGTTGGTGACGTCCCAGATATGCACCTGTTCGAACTCACGGATACCGGTGGCTTCCAGCAGCAGGCCGTCGATGGCGATCGAGCCTTCGTAATTGAGCTCGGAATGGGTGACGGTGGCGCGGTGGATCTTGGCTTTCAACAGGGACAGGTGCATGACAGGCAACGGCAAAGGAAAGCCGGCATTTTAGCGGAAAGCGCCGGTGTCCACCGGCCTGCCCCACAATCGGTCGTGAGGGCTTCAGGCCGGCGCTGGACAAACGCGCTTGTGCGCCTGTGCGCCGGCAGCGTCGGTCACGCCTGATGCCGCGCCTGCAGCAGAGTTCGGACCGTTCAGAATTCCAGGTTGTCGATCAGCCGCGTGCTGCCCAGACGGGCGGCGACCAAGGCCACGCGCGCGCCACCATGGCTGTCGCCCGGCTCGCTCAGGTCGGGCAGCCGCACCACCGCGTAATCGACGCGGAAACCGGCCTGTTCCAGCGCCTGGGTGGCGGTATCTTCGACCTGCGCACGCGGCGTGCCGGCGGCGTAGCCGTCGCGCATCTGCAGCAGCACCTTGCGGATCCGGGTCGAACGCGGGCGCTCGTCGGCGGTCAGATACTGGTTGCGCGAACTCATCGCCAGGCCGTCGGCCTCGCGCACGATGCTGCCGCCCAGGATCTCGATCGGGAATGCCAGGTCGGCCACCATCTGGCGGATCACCGCCAGCTGCTGATAGTCCTTCTTGCCGAAGGCGGCCACGTCCGGCTGCACCTGATTGAACAGCCGCGCCACCACCGTGCACACGCCGTCGAAATGCCCCGGCCGGCACACCCCTTCCAGCACGTCGCTGACGCCCGGCGCATGGATCGGCGTGGCCAGTGCGGTACCGAGCGGATACATGGTGTCCACATCCGGCAGCCATAGCGCATCGCAGCCGGCGTCTTCCAGGCCGCGCAGGTCGGCTTCGGGCGTGCGCGGGTAACGCGCAAAGTCTTCGTTGGGGCCGAACTGGGTCGGATTGACGAACACGCTCGACACCACCCGATCGGCGTACTGGCGCGCCAGCATCACCAGCGAATAGTGGCCGGCATGCAGGTTGCCCATGGTCGGCACCAGCGCCACGCGCAAGCCCTCACGCTTCCAGCCGGTGACCAGCGCGCGCAGGGTGGAAAGATCGGTCAGGGTCTGGATCATGCGGCGTACGCGTGCGCTGCATCGGGGAAACTGCCGTCGCGCACGGCCCGGGCGTAAGCGCGCACCGCGCCCGCCACCGAGCCGCCTTCGGCGAGGAAATCCTTGACGAACTTGGGACGGCGATGGCCGCTGTCCAGGCCCAGCATGTCGTGCATCACCAGCACCTGGCCATCGCAGCCGGGACCGGCGCCAATGCCGATGGTGGGCACGCCGAGCTCGGCGCTGACCTGTGCGGCGATCGGCGTGGGCACGCATTCCAGCACGATCAGGCTGGCGCCGGCATCGACAACGGCCTGCGCATCGCGGCGCAACTGCTCGCCGGCTTCGCCGCGCCCCTGCACGGTGTAACCGCCAAAACGCAGCACCGATTGCGGGGTCAGCCCCAGGTGCGAGCAGACCGGGATCTCGCGCTCGACCAGATAGCGGATCACCTCGAGCTTGTGCCCGGCGCCTTCGAGCTTGACCATCTCCGCGCCGGCCTGCAGCAGTCGGGTGGCAGCGTCCAGTGCGCGCTCCGGCGTGGCATCGGCCTGGAACGACAGATCGGCCACCAGCAACGCCCGCTCCAGCACCCGCGCCACCGCGGCGGTGTGGTAGACCATGTCGGCGGTGGTCACCGGCAAGGTGGAATCGTGCCCCTGCACCACCATGCCCAGCGAATCGCCGACCAGGATCAGGTCGACGCCGTTGGCATCGAAGGTCCGTGCGAATCCGGCGTCGTAGGCGGTCAACATGACCAGTTTTCGACCCTCGCGCTTGGCCTGCGCCAAGGCGGGCACGGTCCAGGGCTTGCTGTCGGTATGGCTGCTCATGAAGTCATTACGTGGGGTGATGAGCCGGCCATTATCTACCCAATCGGCTCCAGCCCGCAGACCTCGATGGCCTGCAGGGCGTGCCGCACTGTTCCATGGCCCGGAATGACCGCCTCCGGGGCGAGTTCGGACAGCGGCAACAGCGCAAAGGCGCGCGCCTGCAGATGCGGGTGTGGGACCTGCAGGCGCGGCAGGTCGATCACCTGATCGGCGTACAGCAGCAGATCCAGGTCCAGCGTGCGCGGGCCCCAGCGCTCGCCGTCCTGACGCTGCCGGCCGAAGGCCTGCTCGATACCGAGCAAGGCCTCCAGCAGTTGCAGCGGCGCCAACGCGGTACGCAACTGCGCCACCGCATTGATGAAATCGGGCTGGTCTTCGCGGCCCCAGGCCGGCGTGCGGTACAGGCGCGAGGCGGCAATCAAGGTGGTCTGCGGCAGCTCGCCCAGCGCGGCGATGGCCGCGCGCACGCTGGCCTCGGCCGGGCCCAGGTTGGCGCCCAGGCCGACAAAGACGGTCTGCACGCCCTACTCGCCTGCCGGTGCGCCGGTGCGCCGACGGCGACGGCGCCGCTTGCGCGGTGCCCCCTCCTCGCCTTCGTGATCGGCCTGCGCGGTTTCGATCGCATCGACCAGTTCCTGGCCGGAGGACTTCTGTGCCTCGCGCCAGAACTCCACATCGGCTGCGTGATCGGCCGAGGCGAACTGGCGCAGCACCAGGAAATCGAACGCGGCGCGGAAACGCGGATGCGACAAGGTGCGGAACACGCGCTTGCGCTGACGCGAGGAGAAGCGCGTCTGCAGCAGCCAGATTTCCTGCATCGGCAGCGAGAAACGGCGCGGCAACGCCACCCGTTCGAGCTGGTGCAGGGTGACCCGGTCGGCGGCGCGACGCTGCGCATCTTCCGGCTGCACGCCCTGCGCCTGCAGGCCCATCAAGGTGCGGCAGAACGCCGGCCAGAGCAGCAGGGCGAACAGGAACGCCGGCGAGACCGGCTCGTCGTTGGCCACGCGCATATCGGTGTTGCGCAGGCCTTCCAGCACCATGGCGCGCAATGCGCCACTGCGGTTGGATTTCAGGGCCGCCGCACTTTCCGGGAACAGCGCACCGAGCAGGCCGTAACGCTCCAGGCCTTCGAAACTGGCCACGCCGTGCCCGGACAGGAACAGCTTGAGAATCTCTTCGAACAAGCGCGCTGGCGCCGCTTCGGACAATAGACCGGCCAGGCGCGGAATGGGTTCTGCGGTGCCGGCTTCGATGTCGAAGTTCAACTTGGCCGCCAGACGCACCGCGCGCAGCATGCGCACCGGATCTTCCTGGTAGCGCAGCTCCGGGTTGCCGATCAACTTCATCAGGCGCGCCTGCACGTCTTCGAAGCCGCCGCAGTAATCGCGCACCGAGAAATCCTCGATCCCGTAGTACAGCGCGTTGCAGGTGAAGTCGCGACGGATCGCGTCGTCTTCGATGGTGCCGTAGACGTTGTCGCGCACCAACCGGCCGTTATCCAGTTCGCGGTCGCCGCTGCCATCGTCGATGTTGGCGCGGAACGTAGCCACCTCGATGATCTCGCGGCCGAACACCACATGCGCCAGGCGAAAGCGGCGGCCGATCAGGCGACAGTTGCGAAACAGCGCTTTGACTTCTTCCGGCGTGGCGCTGGTGGCCACGTCGAAATCCTTGGGATGGCCGCCGACCAGCAAATCGCGCACCGCGCCGCCGACCAGGTAGGCACCAAAGCCCGATTCGCGCAGGCGATACAACACGCGCAATGCGTTGGGGCTGATGTCCTTGCGCGAGATGGTGTGCTGATCGCGTGGGATGACGCGCAGCGTGAACGGAGATGTAACTGAGGGTTCGATGATGGCGCTTCCGTCTTGTGTTGCAGGATTGCCCAACGGGTTTTAGCGCACTATACTAGCGCGCTGCACAAGACGCACCAAACGCTCCCTTCGTCTAATGGTTAGGACGTGGCCCTCTCAAGGCTAAAACAGGGGTTCGAGTCCCCTAGGGAGCACCACCGTCGTCTGACTGCAGAACACGCCAAGACCCCGCATTGCGGGGTTTTTGCGTTATTGGGCATGGGTGGTTGCCGCTCGCATTGATCCCGCCCAGGGTCAGATAAGCGCAGCTCCCATGGCAACGCCATCGATCCGAGCTGCTGAGATGCGCCGACTGGCTGAGGCCGGTTACGGCGCCGGGCGCTGCGGGTTGCGCCTTGCCGTCGATCGCGCACTTCAGTCCTGCGGCTGCACGTGGTGCACCCTGGCGGCGGCGCATGGGCGTGGCCCTTACCGATCACCCCACTACAAAAATCATGTACGGCCCGATCAACACATAGGCCTGCGCGACAGCGCGTCCGCATCGCCGCAGCGTGCGATCGACCTCGCACTTGCACGCAGCAACGGCAGATCGACGTGGATGTTTGCACTGCATGGCAATTCCTCAGTCGGCCAATGGATGAAACGCGCCGGCATCGCTGTCGGTTTCGGCGGTGGCGTCATGGGCATGCAGACTTTCCAGATGGCGCACCGCCACATGGAAGACGGCATGCCGCTCGGCCAGCACCTTGCGCAACCGCCGCGCGGCATCTTCGACATACATCAGGTTGGCGCCATTCAAGCGGGCAAACGCCTGCTCGTCGATGCGCCGTACCGCCGCCTGCACCGGCGTCGCCAGTGCCTGTTCGCACAGGCCGACCAGTTCGCGGATGTCCAAGCGCTGCACGCATGCGCTCAGCTCCACGCGCACCTGCGCCACGCTGCGCTGGCTGTGCGGCGTGGCGTACGAACCGTTGTGTTGCAGCCATTGCGCAACCTCTGCGACCGGTAACGCATCGCGCCCTTGGTGCTGCTGCAAAAACGCATCGCTCAGCAACTGGCGCGACAAGGCTGCAGAACAGGGACAGGTGGAGGCGTATAGCACATCGACCTGCAACTGCATCTCGGTGCGGCCTGCCCTGGATTGCGCATCGATGCGCACCGGATAGGCGCGCCAACCGCTCAGCCCTTCGCTGCGCAGCGCCGGCATCCGCAGCATCAACTCGAAGTTCAGCGCCAGCCGCGCCGCACGGCTGCCGCAATCGGCATGACTGTCGATCAGCGCCTGCAGCAGATGTGACACCATCGCCGGCGACACCGGCTGCTCCAGATGCCGATCCAGCAGGCGGTACAAGCGCGACATGTGGATGCCCTTGAGCTCCGGGCGCGGCAGATCCACCTGCACGCTGGCACGCGCGGCCACGCTGCCGCTGGGCCCGGCATCGGCCAGGCGCAGCGGCACGGCGATGTCCTGCATGCCGACCCAGCGCAGCGGCGCGCTCAGCGGGGAAGGTTCGGTAACGGCAACATCGGGAAGCGTGGCGGACATCGAAAGCTCGTAGAAGGAGATGAGGGCAATCGCGCCTCAGGCGCGACCGGGAAACATCTGAAAGTAATCGTCGATACCGGCATGCAGCGTTTGCGCCAGTTCGTCCTGATGCGTATCGCCGCACAGCCGCCGGCAATCGTCGCGATTGCTCATGAAGCCGGTTTCCACCAGCAACGACGGAATATCCGGTGACTTCAACACGGCAAAGCCGGCCTGCCCGACCTGGTCCTGATGCAGCCGCGTCACCTGCTGCAGCCTCCCGAGCATCAACTTGCCGAACGCCACGCTGCTGGCGATGGTGCCGCTCAGCGACAGGTCGGCCAGCACCTGCGACAACACCGGATTGCTGGGCACGCGCAAGCGGCGCGCGCTGTCGCCCATGTCGTCGGCGGCGTTTTCGCTGTCGGCGATCCAGCGCGCCAATGCAGAGCTGGCGCCGTTCTGCGACAAGGCAAACACCGACGCGCCGCGCGCCTGGCTGCTGGGCGCAGCATCGGCATGGACGGACACGAACAGATCGGCATTGTGGCGATGGGCAATCAACACCCGCTCGTGCAACGCCACGAAGCGATCGTCGCTGCGGATCATGGTCGGCCGGTAACGCGGATCGGCCGCCAGACGCTGGTGCAGCCGCCCCGCGACCGCCATGGCCACATGCTTCTCGTAGCGCGCATCGGCACTGACCGCGCCGGGATCCTTGCCACCGTGACCGGCGTCGATGGCGACCACGTAGGGATGCAGGCGGGAGCGCGTGGGCGCAGCCGCCGCAACGGCCGGCTCGGTCGGATCGGCTGCGGACAACGACGCAGTGCCGGACACAGCAGCAAGATCGACCACCAGTGCACCATCCTCCCAGCGCGCCGTGGCTGTCAGCGGCTGCGCCAGATCGAGCACCACGCGCAGCCCATCAGCATGCGGGCCGCTGCGGATGGCGACGACGGCGAGACCTTCGGGCAATGGATCCATCTGCGGCGGCTGCGCCGAAATGCCCGACAGGTCGATGACCAAGCGCGCTGGATTGGACAGGCTGAAGCTGCGGTAGGCGACCTGCGTACTCAATGCGAGCCGAAGTCGCAGCCCCGCATCCTGACGCTGCAGATTGCAGCTGCGCAGCAGCGGCAGCGGCTGCGCGTGGACCAGGCGCGGCGACAGCAGCAAGGCTGCGCCGACGGTGTGCAACACCTGCCGCCGCCTCATCGGGCCAACCCCACTGGATCGACGCGGCCACCGCGCCGCTTCGAGCACGGGAGGTTCGGCATGGTGACCAGGCAAACAACACTCTGCGGCAAGGGACGCGACACGGCGTAACCAGACGAACGATGGAGTCAAGTGTTATAAAGTAACACTAATCGCGCAAATGCAAGCCCGCCGCGGCCCGCCAACGCCCTCACGTTCACTCTTGCCGAAGAGCATCACGATGTCGCCCATCATCCCCGACAGCTATACCGCCTGGCGCCACTGCATCGAAGTCGACTGCGCCCAGCCGCTGACCGCCCCTTTCATCGCCCAACGACTCGCCAGCCTGCGCGACCTCGGCGACCACCACACCCAGCAGTTCTTGCGTCGTTGGGGCGAACCTCATCATCGGCGAGTGATTGGATGGTTTGAACGAGCGCTCCAGGATTTGGAACCAACGTATTAGGTGTCACCCGGGCTTGGTGCTCAAAGAAGCAGTCAGGGAGTTGTGCACCTAGCGACCTGGGCCATATCTGGAATCGCGTGACTTACTACGTTTAGCAAAACACTATTGCTTGCGTGAGAATTAGTAAGGCTTTTTCAGTAAGATCAAGTCCTGCGTAATAAGCAAGACTGTCAAATAACTGACATTGCATATTTCTGGGGGCGCACTGCAACCAGTACTAATTGGGACGAACGTGGAACGCTAGCGTAGCCCAGGCCGCATATCGAAGACGCGCCAGACACAGTGGTTGTCGGCAATTTCTGTGCGAACTCCCACACCTATCCGCTTTATGGACGTAACGTAGGCGAGCCTGAATTGCAGGCAAAATCGCCCCTAGCAGGGGAAGGCGAAACTCATGGAAGTTAAAGCAAACACGTTGAAGGTTCTGTGCGTCCTGGCTTGTGCTTTGGTGACAGGCCAAGTCTCGGCTCAAACTGGCGGATGCTGCGCAGGTGGTGTAGGCGCCCAAGCGACAATGGGATTGGGGGAACGTAGCCCTGCAGCTGCCAACCTCACCTTAGATCCCGCCTGGTCAATCTACGAGTTCCAACGTGACGGCGTGACATATCTGCAAATCAATGACGTCGCCGGTGGGGTTAGAGCAGTGGTCGCACGCGTTGACAATGCGCTTTGGGTACTGCCGATGGGCAAGGATGCTGATCGCGTCACAATCCCGGCAGCTAATACAATTTGGGCAAATTCGTCGGCAACGTCTGCGACCGAGCTAGGACCTAACGCACAAATGGTATACCAGACCGCACACTTCACCGTGCATGTCGAGCGGAAAGCCAACGTGGAACGCTGGAACGTGTCTCCGACGCGGTAACAGCAGATGCCTCGGCCACTAGGAAGGTAAGTACTAACGCATGGCGGCGGCGAAACAAGCCGCCATGCGATTTAAGGCGTGCTCGAAATTCATGTTCGTCCTCAGGGGATTCACGCCGCACGGAATCCACCAAAGAAGTATCGGCAAAAACTCTCATGACGATCCCCTGCCCCCCTCTACCGCGCCAGACACGCGCATGGATGAAATGCTTGTTGGACGCAGGCAGAAGTTCCAATGCGTTGAGGGTGCAGCGGTAAGCCGCAAGCTGCAGTCCAAGCGAGAGCTGCTGACAATCCCCCTGTAATAGACAGTCGAGTTTGGTGGAGTTCAACCTCTCAAACGCAGCCGAACGCAGCGTTCGAAACAAGCCATGCGTTTCAATTTCCAATGGATATAAAGCCGCAACATATTCATGCAGAAGTTGCGACTCCAGAACGGCCACGCGTGTTATTTCCATTGCTGCCGCATGGTGACCACGCTCCCGAAGATCTGCCACGACCGATTTGCGCATCCTGTTCATCTGGACGTTGATGTCGGAGTATTCCACGACCCGATCCCGCAATGTTCGCTCGGCCGCGAGATAGCTAGCTTGAATGGCCTTTTGAGCATCCGCCTTAATTCGCCCGATCGTGTCAAGTCGCTTTAACGGCCTAACGAACCTTACGCCAAAGACGAATAAAAAAGTACTAACGATCACATGGAAAATTTGAACTTCAAAAAGGCTCTGATTGTAATATCCAATTTCATACGTCTTCGGCAAGGTTATTGCCAAAGCGAAGTTTGCAAGCAGTGTCCCAAGAGCGGCCCCTGTCCACCCATGCCGGCGCGTCAAGACAATCGCCGGCCCTATCAGCGCAGCCATCAGCATCTTTCGAAGTAATGGCTCTTGCGTGTAACCGAGTACATAGAAAAGCACAAGAATGACGACAACCGACACTCCAAGATCTCGGGGCAGGTCTATGCGTGCTGGTTCTCGTTTTCGAGGTGACCACAACATGACCGGAAGCAAGAAAATCAATATGCCCAGATAGCTTCCCAACCAGTAACGAATAAGGAATTCCAGGACTTTGTCCGTGCTCGGCCCACCAAGGCTTGCATTAAGGACAATGCTCCACAATGAATTAAAAAAACCAATGGCAATCGCCAATGGAATTAAAAAAGGAGTCTGCTGAAGCAGCTTACGGGCATGATGGCGTGCCAACCAAATGACGAACGCGATCATGGGGGCATGCACAAGTGGACTTATGTACGCCCATGTCAAGTCGTATCCCTGGCCCTGCGAAAGCGGAACCCGCAGCCAAAGCATTGCAGCCGCATCTCCTGCCAACAGGAAAGGCCACTCGCGATAAGGTCTGAATAGCAGCGTTACAACACGCAAGCCGACAGGTAGGTACCACTGGTCGATGGAGCAATACCAGAGCGACAGGAATGCTAGGCAATAGCAAGCGCTGACAAGCGCGCCCCTAAAGATTTCCTTTACTACTGCCATACCACCACTCCTTGGTTCCACGATTCGCCCTAGTCTGGAGGGAAACTGCCTGGTGGAGTATAGCGGTGGCGCACAATTTGCAAAAAGAGCCGGTGCCCTTCCAGGCGGTTATCGCCGTTGAAGACGCGCATTGCACTTTGCTGGTGCGTTGGGCCACATGTGAATCAGGCCGCCTGACACAGCACAGGCCGGAGCAGCAGGCAGTCACCAGACGCCGCACGCACCCAATCCAGCCCGACGATGACAGCCAGCGCGATTGCGGCGCCTGCAGCGATGCAGGCATGCGAGACATCGGCAAGGTCCCGGCGAGACCGTCAACGAACAAGGCCGCGCAGTGCGCGGCCTTGTTCGTCTTCCATGCCGATATCAGCATAGCGGGGGGAGATCAGCCCTCCATCTGCTCCAGCTCCTTGCCCTTGGTCTCGTAGACGTATTTGAGCACGAAGAACACCGAGATGAAGGCGGCGACGGTGTAGATGCCGTACGCGCCGGCCAGGCCGATGCTGCCGAGCAGGATCGGGAAGCTGACGGTGATGGCGAAGTTGGAGGTCCATTGCGCGGCGCCGGCAATGGCCAGGCCCGAGCCGCGGATCTGGTTGGGGAACATCTCGCCCAGCATCACCCACATCACCGGGCCCCACGAGGCATTGAAGAACACCACGTAGACGTTGGCGGCCACCAACGCGAGCATGCCCATGGCATCGGACATGGCGAGCTTGCCGTTGGGGTCCAGCGAGGCGGTGGCGAAGGCATAGGTCACCAGGGCCAGCGAGACCGCCATGCCGGCCGAGCCGATCCACAGCAACGGTTTGCGGCCGATCTTGTCGACCAGCATCACCGTGACCAGGCAGGCGCCGATGCTCAGGCCACCGGAGAGCACGTTGATCAGCAGTGCGTCCTGCTCGGAGAAGCCCACCGCCTGCCACAACACCGCGCCGTAGTAGAACACCACGTTGATGCCGACCAGTTGCTGGAACACCGCCAGGCCCACGCCGATCCAGACGATCGGGCGGATTTTGCCGGTGGCCTTGTTGATGAGGTCGGAGAACTTGGGCTTGTGCTGGTCGGCCGACATCGAGGCCGAGATTTCGGCCAGCTTGGTCTGCGCGGCGGCGTTGCCGTACAGCCGCTTCAGCACCACCAGCGCCTGCTCGCGGCGGCCCTTGACCACCAGGTAGCGCGGGCTTTCCGGGATGACCAGCAACAGCAACAGGAACAGCAGCGAGGGAACCGCCTGCATCCAGAACATCCAGCGCCAGGCGGCCTGCCCGGCCCATAGCGGCTCGGTGGAGGCACCGGCGGCGTTGGCCAGCAGGTAGTTGCTCAGGAATGCGCAGAACAGCCCGCTGATGATGGCGATCTGCTGCATCGTGGCGAGCCGGCCGCGATAGCGCGCGGAGGCGACCTCGGCGATGTAGGCCGGCGAGATGACGCTGGCAGCGCCCACCGCAAAGCCGCCCATCACGCGAGCGAAGATGAAGAAGCCGGAACTGTGCGAGGCACCGGCGCCAATGGCCGAGAGCAGGAACAGTGCCGCAGAAATGATCAGGACCGCGCGGCGGCCCCAGCGGTCGGCCAGACGGCCGGCAAAGAAGGCGCCGATGGCGCAGCCCAGCAGCATCGAAGCGACTTCGAACCCGGTCTCGGCGGCGCTGGAATTGAAGGTCTGCTTCAGGCCGTCGACAGTGCCGTTGATCACACCGCTATCGAAACCGAACAAAAAACCGCCGATCGTGGCTACGCAACTGATCAGGACGATAAAACGGGTGTTCTCACCGGCATCGGGGGCGCCGTTTACGGAGACACTGGACATGGATTCACCTGGAAGCATGCAAGGGAGCGGCCACGGGGGCGGCCGACATCGGCCGGCGACGCGCAGTGCGCCGCCGGCCACGGGACATCAACGGGTCAGATACTGGTTGATCAGGTTCTCGTAGGCTTCCTGACGGCCGCTGAGCTGCTTGGGTTCGTTGCCGGCGGCGTACTTGGCCAGATCCACCAGCGTGCTGCTGCCGTTGGCGAAGTCCGCGCCCGCGCCGCTGTCGAAGCTGGCGTAACGCTCGGCGCGCCACTGCTCCAGCGGCGAGGAGGTCAGCAGCGCATTGGCCACTTCCAGCCCGCGTGCAAATGCGTCCATGCCGCCGATATGCGCCAGGAACAGATCCTGCGGGTCGGACGACTCGCGGCGCACCTTGGCATCGAAGTTCAGCCCGCCCGGTGCCAGCCCGCCCTGGCGCAGCACCACCAGCATCGCGCCGACGGTGTCGTACAGGTCGGTCGGGAACTGGTCGGTATCCCAGCCGTTCTGCGGGTTGCCGCGGTTGGCATCGATGCTGCCGAGCAGGCCGGCATCGGATGCCACCTGCAGGTCGTGCTCGAAGCTATGGCCCGACAAGGTGGCGTGGTTGGCTTCGATGTTGAGCTTGAAGTCCTGGTCCAGGCCGTGCTGGCGCAGGAAGCCGATCACCGTGGCGCTGTCGAAGTCGTACTGGTGCTTCATCGGCTCCATCGGCTTGGGCTCGATCAGGAAGTTGCCGGTAAAGCCGATCGCGCGGCCGTAGTCGCGTGCCAGGGTCAAAAAGCGCGCCATGTTGTCCTGCTCGCGCTTCATCTGGGTGTTGTGCAGGCAGGCATAGCCTTCGCGGCCACCCCAGAACACGTAGTTCTCGCCGCCCAGCTCGACGGTGGCATCGATCGCGGCCTTGACCTGTACCGCCGCACGCGCCACCACGTTGAAGTCCGGGTTGGTCGACGCGCCGTTCATGTAACGCGGGTGCGAGAACAGGTTGGCGGTGCCCCACAGCAGCTTGATGCCGGTGTCGGCCTGGCGCTGCTTGGCGATGCCGACCATGTGCTTGAGGTTGCTCTGGTACTCGCCGATGTCGTCGGCATCGGGCGCCAGATCCACGTCGTGGAAGCAGTAGTACGGCACGCCGAGCTTGGTGAAGAATTCGAACGCGGCATCGGCCTTGGCTTCGGCGCGGTTCAACGCGGTGTTGCCGATATCCCACGGGTACGCACGCGTGCCCGGGCCGAACGGATCGGCGCCGTTGCCGCAGAAGCTGTGCCAGTAGGCCACGGCAAAGCGCAGATGCTCGGCCATGGTCTTGTCGCCGACCTGTTTGTTGGCGTCGTAGACCTTGAACGCCAGCGGGTTGTCCGAGTCGCGGCCTTCGAAGCCGATCTTGCCGATACCGGGGAAATATTCCTTGGCGCCGATGTAGACGGTGTTGCTCATGGGGTGGAATGTCCTTGCTGCTGGGGGAGTTGTAGAAAGCGTGTCGATCAGCCGGCGTAGAGCGGGCTGACCACATGCAGGTGCTTGAGGAAGTGCTGGTAGTGCTGCTGATACTGGGCCACGCGCTGCGGATCCGGGCGCGCCGACAGGCTGTCGTCGACCTGCAGATGCTCCAGCACCACATCCGACAACGCGTGCGTACCGCCGTCATCGCGATCGCAGGCCCACAAGGCCTGCAACGCAGCACCGAAGGCAGCGCCTTCGGGCTGGGTCGGCACCACGACCTGCAGGTTGAAGATATCGGCCACCATCTGCCGCCACTGCGCGCTCTTGCTGCCGCCGCCGGTGAGCAGGATGGTGTCGAACTGCAGCCCCGCCGCAACGAAGGCATCGAAGCCGTTGCGCAGGCTATAGGTCGCCCCTTCCATCGCGGCGCGGTAGAAATGCGCCGGGGTGGTGTTGTGCAGGTCCATGCCGAACAGGCAGCCGCGGGCGGCCGGCAAGTCCGGGGTGCGCTCGCCGTTGAAGAACGGCAGCAGTACCAGCCCATCGGCGCCGGGCGTGGTACTCGCGATCAAGGCGTCGGTCTGTTCGCGGGTGATCGAGAACATGCGCATCACCGCCTCGGTGGCGACGGTGCAGTTCATGGTGCAGATCAGCGGCAGCCAGCCGCCGCTGGACGAACAGAACGCGGCCCAGCGTGCCTCGTCGTCCACCACCGGGTGATCGGCGTAGGCGAACAAGGTGCCCGAGGTACCCAGGCTCATGGTCAGCCGCCCCGGCACCACGTTGCCGGTGCCGATGGCGGCCATCATGTTGTCGCCGCCGCCGGTGGTGACACGCACGCCGGCCGGCAGATTCAAGGCATCGGCGGCTGCGTCGGACAAGGCATAGACCGCGCCGGTCTCCACCAGCGGCGGCAGTGCCTCGCGCAGGTCGCGTTGTGCGTCCACCGCGCCGAGCATGCGCTCGGACCATTGCCGCGTGCGCACGTCCAGCCAGCCGGTGCCGGAGGCATCGCCGACTTCGGCAAAGCGCTCGCCGGTGAGCCAGAAGTTCACGTAGTCGTGCGGCAGCATCACCGTGGTCATCGCCGCATACGCCTCGGGGCGATGCTTGCGCGTCCACGGCAGCTTGGAGGCGGTGTAGCCGGCCATGATCGGGTTGCCGGCGGTGGCCACGCTGCCTGCGGCGCCGCCCACCGCATCCATGATTTCCTCGCATTCCAGTGCAGTGCTGGTATCGCACCACAGCTTCACCGGTGCGGTGACGCTGCCATCGGCGGCCACCGGCACGAAGCCATGCTGCTGGCCGGAGACCGAGATGCCACGCACCTGCGCACGCTGCTCGCCATCGAGCTGCGCGAAGCAATGCACGATGCCGTCGATCCACCACTGCGCCTGTTGCTCGCGGGTGCCGTCGTCGCGGCTGATCAGTTCCATCGGCGCGGCGATCGTGGCGACCACGGCGCGCTCCTGCGGATCGTAGGCCACCAGCTTGACGCTCTGCGTGCCCACATCCAGTCCTACGTACAAGCTCATTGCGTCACCAATCGGTTGTTGTTGAGGCCCACCTGCCGGGTGCGGCCGGCACCCAGTTCCAGGTCCAGGGTCTGCCCTGCGTAAGACAGTTGATAGCGCCCGCCCCGCTCGCTGTGCACGCGTGCCTGCTGCAGGCGACCGCCCTCCCACTGCAGGTCCACGCTGGCACCGCCGCGCACGCGCAAGCCACGCACACTGCCGCGCGGCCATGCCTTGGGCAAGGCAGGCAGCAGGAACACGCTGCCGCCCCAGCTTTGCAGCAGCATCTCGGTGATGCCGGCGGTGCCGCCGAAGTTGCCGTCGATCTGGAACGGCGGATGCGCGTCGAACAGATTCGGGTAGGTGCGCTCGGGCGAGATCAGCAGTTGCAGGATGCGGTAGGCATGCTCGCCATCGGCCAGACGTGCCCACAGATTCAGCCGCCAGCCGATGCCCCAGCCGGTGGCGTTGTCGCCGCGCGTTTCCAGCGTGCGCTTGGCCGCGGCGGCAAGCTCGGGCGTATCGCGCAGATTGATCTGGCTCGAAGGATGCAAGGCGTACAGATGCGAGACGTGCCGGTGATGGATCTCCGGCGCCTGCATGTCCCAGTCCTGTTGCCACTCCTGCAATTGCCCCGCCTTGCCGATGCGGTTGGGCGGCAATTGCTCGCGCAGCGTGCTCAGTTGCTGCGCGAAGGCGTCGTCGACCTTGAGCAGCTTGCTCATCGCGATGCATTGGGCGAACAGATCGCGCAGCAGCTGCGCATCCATGGTGGGGCCGGCACACAGCGCGGCGTTGAACGGGTGCTGGTTTTCCGGCGATATCGACGGGTTGGTCACCATCGCGCCGGTCTGCGGGTCGCGCTCCAGCGTGGCCACGAAGAACTCCGCCGCGCCCTTGAACAAGGGGTAGATCCTGCCCAGATACGCGCGGTCGCGGCCGTAATCCCAACGGTCCCACAACTGCTGCAGCAGCCAGACGCCACCCATCGGCCACAGGCTCCACTTGGCGCCATCGATCGGCCCGGCCTGGCGCCACAGATCGGTGTTGTTGTGCACCACCCAACCCGGTGCGTCGTACATCGCACGTGCGGTGTGCGCGCCGGTTTTGGCCAGATCGAACAACATGGATTCCAGCGGTTCGACGCACTCGTGCAGCGCGTTGGCCTCACTGGGCCAGTAGTTCATCTCGGTGTTGATGTTGATGGTGTACTTGCTTTCCCACGGCGGCTGCATCAGGTCGTTCCAGATGCCCTGCAGATTGGCCGGCTGGGTGCCGGGCCGCGAGCTGCAGATCAGCAGGTAACGGCCGAACTGGTGATACAACGCGGCCAGCGCCGGGTCGTTGCCCTGCGCAAAACGCTGCACGCGCTCGTCGGTGGGCAGTGCCGCTGCTTCGCTGGTGCCGAGGTCGATCGCCACGCGCCGGAACAGCCGCTGGTGATCGGCCAGATGCGCACGCAGCAATGCGGCATAGTCCAGCTTGCCCGCCTTCTGCATGCTTGCTGCGGTCAATGCGAGCGGATCGCCATCGACTGCATCAAAGCGTTGGTAGCTGGTGGCGGCGGTGAGCAGCAGCACCACTTCATCGGCGGCGTCGATGCGCAGGCGGTCGCGCAAACCGCTGAGCGTGCCGCCCTTGATCTGCGGCAGCACGCGCAAGGCGAAACGCAGCTTACCGTCGATGCCGGCGAAGCTGCCGTTGCGACCGCTGAACAGCAGCCCGCCCTGCTCCACCGTGACCTCGCCGATCTGCGGGCTGTCGATGCCCACGCGCAAGGAAATCGCGCGTGGCCGATCGCAGGACAGGCGCACCACGATGCATTGCGACTGCGCCGACACGAACACTTCGCGCTTGTGCACAGCACCGCCGGAGCGAAACGTGGTGGTGGCCACGCCGGTATCCAGATCGAGCTGACGGCGATACTCGCTGATGCCGTCGGCGCGATCGAAATCCAGCAACAGATCGCCCAGCGGTTGATACGGCATCTGCTTGAGCGGACGCGAGAGCAGCTTGGCGTCGGCCAGGGTTTCGGCTTCGGCATAGCGCCCGGCAAATACGAGCGCGCGCACCTGTGGCAAGGCCGCCAGCGCGTCGGGGCTGGTGGCATCGTACGGGCCGCCTGCGTACAGCGTGTCCTCGTTGAGTTGCAGGCGCTCGTGGGCAATGCCGCCCCACACCATCGCGCCCAGCCGGCCGTTGCCGACCGGCAGCGCCTGCACCCACTCGTTGGCCGGTTCGCGGTACCACAGCTGCATGGCGTCGCCCGCAGCGACGGCAGGCAGCGATTGCCCGCCGGCAGCCTTCGCCGGCGCAGCGACAGCCGGCGCAGCCGGCGCGGCCCCCAGCACCGCGAGTGCGGCGCCGGTTGCCTTGCAGACTTCCCTGCGGGTCAGCACGTGCACCGCCGTGCTGCATGACCGGACCTGCACGCCCGAGCCTTGCGGCGATCCGGCATCTGCGCACTCACTGGCTGACAACGAGTCGCGATCATCGACGACGCGCTTTGCCCGACGCAATCTTGCGCTGCAACACGCTGACCGGATGGCCGTCGTACTGGATGCTGGCATCGGTCCTGGGCTCCAGCGCACCGGCATCGTCGCGCGGGCCATCGACGAAGCGCACATTGACGGTACGCCTGGCCTGCATGCCGGTCCAGCTGCCTTCGCGCTTGCCGATGCTCAGCTCGCCCTTGGCCTGATTCCAGCTCAGCGGAATGCGGCTGAACTCGCCCTTCTCGTAGCCGTAGCCCTTGCCATCGTCCTCGTACAGCGAGAACTGGCCGTCGGCGCCGGTATAGACCACCACGGTGAGCGGCGCATCCGGCTTCTGATCCACGTATTCCTGCACCGGGCCGGTCGGCACGATGGAACCGGCGCGGACGAACAACGGCATGCGCTCGATCGGCGCGGCCGCCTCGATGCTCTGGCCGCCTTCGTAGCGCTTGCCGGTGGCAAAATCCAGCCAGCTGCTGCCGGCCGGCAGATAGACCCGACGCGAGGTGGCGCCGAAGCGGGTCACCGGTGCGACCAGGAAGGCCGGCCCGAACAGGTACTGGTCGTTGATGTCGCGGACCTTGGGGTCGTTCGGGAAGTCCATCATCATGCCGCGCATGATCACGCCATCGCGCTGATAGGTATCGCCGGCCAGGCTGTAGATGTACGGCAGCAGCGCGTAACGCAGGCGGTTGTAGTACGCCATGCTGTCGTAGAACGGCGTGCCTTCCGGGGCGATGTTCCAGAGCTCGCGGTACGGGAACTGGCCGTGCGAGCGGAAGATCGGCACGAACGCGCCGAACTGGAACCAGCGCGTGTTGAGTTCGCGCCATTCCGGCAGATGCGCCGGGTCCTGGTTTTCGTAGCGCTTTTCCACCGCAAAGCCGCCGATGTCGAAGGTCCAGTTGGGCAGGCCCGACAGCGCCATGTTGACGCCAGCGGAAATCTGGTCGCGCATGTCGTCCCAGCGCGAGACGATGTCGCCGCTCCATACCGCCACCGCATTGCGCTGGGTGCCGGCATAGCCCTTGCGCGAGAGGATGAACACGCGCTTGTCGTCGGCCGCACGGTCGCCCACGTACACGCCATGCGTGTGCGGCAGCGGGTACGCGTTGAAATACTCGGTGGACGAGCCCAGCGCATTGGGCGTGGTACGCGCCTTGCGCTCGCCGATGTCCAGATTGGAATGCACGTCCGGTTCGTCGGCGTCCATCCACCAGGCATCGAAGCCTTTGCTGTTGAGCTTTTCGTTGACCTGGCGCCAGTAGATCGCCTGCGCCTTTTCCGAATACGGATCGTAGAACGAGTTCTTGTAGCCCTTGCCGATCCAGTCCAGCTCACCCACTTCCACATTGCGCTTGAACATGAAACCGGCCGCGTCCAGTTCCTTGTAGTTGGCGGTGGTGGGATAGAACTTGGGCCAGATCGAAATCATGATCTGCGCATGCATGTCGTGCACGGCCTTGACCATGCCGTCCGGATCGGGGAAGTGCTGCGGGTCGAAGTCGTGCGAACCCCAGGCATTCTCGGGCCAGTACGACCAGTCGAGCACGATGTTGTCCAGCGACAGCTTGCGCTTGCGGTATTCGGCCACCGCGCCGACCAACTCGTCCTGGCTTTTGTAACGCTCGCGGCTCTGCCAGAAGCCGTAGGCCCACTTGGGCAGCATTACCGACTTGCCGGTGAGCTCGCGGTAGCCGGCCACGGCCTGATCGTAGGAATCGGCGGAGACGAAGTAGTAGTCGATCATCTGGCCGGCTTCGGACCACAGCGACAGGTCACGCGCTTCGGCGGCCGGCAGCGGGTCGCGGTGCAGCAGCGCGATGTAGCTGGGGTCGATCAGATCCCACTCGACCTTGACGGTGTGGCGCGTGCCCGGCTCCAGATCCAGCTTGAACTCGTGATTCCACGGGTTCCAGTTCTGGCGCCAGCGATCGACCACCAGCTTGCCGTCCACGTACAGCTTGGCGTACTCGCTCGAATACAGCGAGAAGGTGTGCTCGCCACCGGTGAGCGCTTCGATCTGCCCCTCCCAGGTGACCTGCATGCGGCTGTTCTTGTCCTTGGTGATCGCCTTCTTCGGATACTTGGTCAGGTCGCTGAGGTACTGGTAGTTCACCTCGCTCTCGCGGCGTTCGACGATCTGCTTGCCGTTGATCGCATAACGTGCGGTCAGCGCACCGGCCTTGCCCTTGGCGTCATACAACTTCAGCGTCTTGGGCAGCGGCTGCAGGCCGCGCGGGTCGCCCAGGCGGCTGATCGAGTTGTTGTCCCACAGCAGGCCGTAGTTGCGGCTGGACACCAGGTACGGCACCGCCATGTCGATATTGTTCTGCTGCAACTCGATGTTGCGGCCCTTCTGGTTCATCCAGCCCTGCTGATGCTGGCCGAAGCCGTACAGCGCTTCGTCGTCGGGCGACTGGAAGCGCTGACGCACGCTCAGGTACTGCTTGCCCTCCACTTTCAGCGGCGCAAAGCTGCGCCCGCCGGCAACTTCCGACAACACCGGCTTGCCATTGGCATCGGCGAAGCTGACATGGCCATCGACGGTGGACACGGTGGCGGTGACCTTGCCGGTCTTCAGCTGCACGCTGTCGCCCTGCTCGGCCAGCTGGAAGTTGCCATCGCCCTGCACCGGCACGCGCATCAGGCTGGGGCTGCGCGCGAAGTCGCCGTCCGGGTCGGCACTGACGCGGATGATGCCGGCATCGACCACCTGCAGACGCACCGGTGCGGCGCCCTTGGCGCTCGGCACCACGGTGACGCCATCGGCGGCCTTGCGCACTTCCTGCGCGTGCGCGGCATTGGCCAGCAAGGCCAGCGACAACGCCAGGCACTGCGCAAGCGGTGTACGTCGGGTGGCAGGCGCATGGCCGGCGGAACGGTTGATGGTTTGCATGTTCACTCCCTTGGAATTACGAAACGCTGCCGCGGGGGGCGGCAACGCATGGGTTCATTGCGTTCGACCTGGAAGCCGGCCTGCTGCGCAGCGATCGGGCTGCGCAGCGGGCGGCCGTGCAGGCTTACTTGTAGGTGGCCAGCTTGATCTTCAGCAGCTGCGGTGCGCTGGAAAAGTTGACACCGTAATCGGTCTGGTCGCCGTTCCAGTTGCGCTCGAACTTCCAGTCGCTGCCGTCGTACACGCCTTCCTCGACGCGGTCGTAGAGCATGTTGGCGGTCGCCTCGCTGGCCGGATGCAGGGTCACGCGCACGTGGTAGCCGGTGACCAGAAATTCGTCCGGGCCGAGCTCGGCAATCAAGGCCGCGCCGATCGGCTCCGGGTTGCCCGGCGGCTTGCCCTGGAACCAGAACTGCGGCACGCCGTAAGTGATGGTGGCGCTCCAGCGGTCGTTGAGTTGCAGCTCCTGCACCGCCTGGCCGGGTTCTTCGGCGGTGCCATGCAGCTTGCCTTCGGACGCGGCCTTGGCGAACGGACGCATGCCGCGCTTGACCAGATCGAAACCCAGCGCGAACGGCGCCAGGGTTTCTGCGTTGACGTGCTTGGCGCCCAGCGGATAGTTGGAATAACGCGTGTAGTCCATGCCGAACGCCGACCAGCCGATGCCGTCGTGGCCCAGCGCGGGGAACAGGTAACGTGCGTATTCGGGGCGGTTGCCGGTTTCGGCGACGAACAGCGCATTGTCCGGGCGGGCATAACGTTCCAGCACCGTGGTGTAGGTGCGGTACTCGGGCATGTAGATATCCGGCGCCAGCAGGTCGATATGCGGGCCGGCGGCCTTCCACACATCCAGCACGTTGTCGGTGGGGCCACCGCTGGCGTACTGGCCGGGCTGGCCGGGATTGAACGGGCCACGCAGTGCGGCGTTGACGTACATCGGCAGCGGGTATTCGGCCTTACCGGCCTCGGCCACCTGGTCGATGTAGCGACCGATCGACCAGGCATGGAAGATCTCGTCCGCATCGGCACCGAACACCTGCGCCCAGCTGCCCGGCGGCTTGTTCAAGCGCTTGAGCAGTGCGTCCGGCACCGGGCCATCGAACAGCTGCTGCGCCATCGGCGAGAAGTCGCGCACGCTGCCGTAGGTGCCCGGCTCGTTCTCGGGCTGGATCATGATCACGGTGTGCTGCGGATCGACCTGCTTCAGATGCTGCATGAAGGCGACGAAGGCCTTGCGGTCGGCATCCAGGGTGGCCTGCGCATGCGGCGACAGCGACCCGATCGCCTTGCCCTCGCGCGTCACCACGCGCGGGAAGCGCTGGTTGTCGGTCTTGACCCAGTGCGGCGCATACGCCGGGCCGTTGTTCTTCCAGGTCGCAAACCACAGCAGCACCAGCCGCACCTTGTGCTCGCGCGCCTGCGTGAGCAGCGTATCGACGAAGGAGAAATCGAACTTGCCTTCTTCCGGCTCGACCTGCTCCCAGGCGATCGGCACCTGCACGGTGTTTGGGCCCAGCACCTGCATCGCCGGCCACACCTTGTCCATCACGCCGGGATAGTTGCTGGAGTTGTTGACCTGCGCGCCCAGGATCAGGAACGGCGCACCATCGACCAGCAATGCGTGCTTGCCGTCCTTGCTGACGAACTGCGGCATCGGCGTCTGCGCAGCCGGCGCCGCTGCCGTGGCAGGCGCGGTCGCTGCGCTACCGGCAGTCGGTGCGACTGCGGCCGGTTTGGCTTTGTCGTCCTGCTCGCCGGATTGGCACGCCGCCAGGGCCAGCGTCAGCGCGGACAGCAGCAGCGGACGCAGGCAACGGCGTGCAGGGGAAGAAGCGATCACACGTGCAACGGGGGAATGCATGGACATAGGACTCCGTGTCACCAGGTATCGGTGCGGAAGGGGGAAACGGGAAGCTGTTCGCGATTGACCAGGTTGGCGTCGTCCGGGTTTTCGCTCCAGCCGTAGCGCACCGCGACCGGTGCAGCCACCGCGTCGCTGCGCACGATCACCCGATCGGCCTCGATGCGTGCGGTGGCCGGATGGAAGTGTTTATCGGCACCGGCGACGCGGAAGCCCTGCACTTCGCCACCGTTACGCACCTGCAAGGCACTGCCCTGCAGATCGAAACTCAGCATTGCCTGACCATCGGCAAAGCGCGCCTGCTCGAACACCGGCGCGCTGTACACCAGTGTTTCGCCATACGCCACATGACGTGCAGCAAGCGCAAGGCGATGGCCGACATCGCGCTTGTTGATGGGATGGATATCGGTGGGGTTGCCGATATCGATGATCACCGCCTGCCCGGTCGCCGGCAGCGCCAGCGTCTTGGACTGCGACTCGCGCAACAGTGCCCAAGGACTCAGCTCGCCCTTGTCGCCGCCGGCCTTGAAGGTGGCCAGCTGCACCCACAGGAACGGCAGCGTTTTCGCGCCACGTTCGGCGCGCCATTGCTGGATCATCGCGGCGAACTGTTCACGGTACTTCAGCGCGCCGGTGTCGGTGGCATTGGTTTCGCCCTGGTACCAGATCACGCCCTTGACCGGGAACGGCTGCAGCGGATGGATCATCTGGTTGTACAGCAGCGTGGGCAGCTGATTCTTGTTGTCCACCAGCGATACACGCACGGCGGCGGGGCGGAATTTCCAGCCGCCCAACGCGCGTTTGGCACCGGCGCTGGTCTGCACGAAGCGCTGCTCATCCGGACCATGCACGCCGCCACCGCCACTGAGATCTTCCACCCGCACCGCGATGTGGTTGACCCCTGCATGCAAGGCCGAAGCCGGCACGCTGTAGACGCGCGGCAGGTTCCACTGCTTTTCGGTCGTGCCGACCTGCTGGCCATTGACGTAGGTGATGTCCGAGTCGTCGATCTGTCCCACGCCCAACGTGATGCCGGCCTTGGCTTCGGCAGCGCTCAGGGTGACCGTGGTGCGATACCAGGCGATCCCGTCCATGCCGTCATAGCCGCTGGATTCCCACTGCTGGGTGGTCGGGATGCTGTCCCAGTCGCTGTCGTCGAATGTCGCTTCGCGCCACTGCGGCATCTCGCCATCCACCTTGGGCCAGCGCGCGATGCGCTTGCCGGTGGCCGCCTGCGCAGCGGCATCGCGCTGCTTGATCGCCTCGATCGCGCCCTGGTTCTGCCCGGCATCCAAACCCAGCGAGGCCGCATCCATCCACGCCTCGATGGAACTGCCGCCCCAGGTGCTGTTGACGATGCCGATCGGCACGCCGGTGCTGGCGCGCAGCTCCTTGGCGAAGAAATAACCGACTGCGGTGAACTCGCCGGCGTTGTCCGGCGTGGCAGCCTTCCAGTCGCCGCCGGTCAGGCGCGCTTCCGGCTGCAGCGACCACGACTTGGGCACCTTGAAGTGCCGCAACTGCGGGTCGTTGGCGGCCGCCACCGCCTGCGGGCCATCGCTGGCCTGCGCCAGCGGCCACTCCATGTTCGATTGGCCGCTGGCCAGCCACACATCGCCGACCAGCACATCGCGCACCTGCAACTCGCCGCCGTCGCCCTGCACGCTCAGCACATAGGGGCCACCGGCCTTGTGCGCGGGCAGACTGACCTTCCACTGGCCCTTGGCATCGGCCTTGGCGGTGGCCCGCTTGCCGTCGAAGCTGACCGTGATCGCGGCATGCGGCGTGGCCCAGCCCCACACCGGCATCGCCTGGTCGCGCTGCAGCACTGCGCCATCGGCAAACAACAACGGCAGGCTCGGTTGCGCCAACACGGCAGGGCTGGCCAGCACCAGGCCCAACAGGCAGCCACGACGGATGAGGGAAACGGTCATGCAGTGATCTCCAGGGTCGGCGCGGCCACTCGGCGCGCAGCGATGCGACGGCGCATGCCGCCGTACACGGTAAGACAGCGCGATGATGTACGCAGGGACGCAGCACTCATCGTGGATCGCCGTAGAAGATGCCACGCCCACCGGTGGCGAAGTACACGCGCCCGGGGAGGCGCGGATCGCCGGTGACGCTGTAGGGCTTGCCGAACCGGTGCGCGTCGTCGTTGATGCGCAACCAGTGCGCGCCTTCATCGTCGGAGCGGAACACGCCGTCCACTCCATCCACGCGGCCGGCCAGATACAGCGCCGGCGGTGCGCCATCGCGCAGTGCCTTGCCGATGCCCAGCGAACGCGCCTCATCCGGCGTGGACAAGGTCTGCAAACGCCCGTCCTGCCAGCGCATCACGCCCAGCGCGGGGCTGGCCAGATACACCACCCCTGCCCGCCACGGATCCGGACGCAGCTGCGGGCGCGCCCGTTCGTCGCGCGCCGGGTTGCCGGCCTGTGCACCGGTGTCGCGAAAGTTCACTGCGCCATCGCGGCTCTCGTACAAGCGCCCGCTGGCGGTATCCACTGCATACCAGCGCCGCGCATCGACGCGATCGGCCACCGCCACCGCGGTCTCGGGCAGCCCCTGCACACGTTGCCAGTGCTTGCCGAAATCGGCGGTGCGCCAGCTGCCGCCTTTCTCGGGCGCCCACACCACATGGGATGCATCGGCGGCAATGGCGACGTTGCCGGCGCCCTGCCCGGCTGGCGGCTCGCTGGCGAACGCCGTCCACTGCGCGCCGCCATCGC
This sequence comes from Xanthomonas arboricola pv. juglandis, assembly GCF_001013475.1. Classification (GTDB taxonomy): domain Bacteria; phylum Pseudomonadota; class Gammaproteobacteria; order Xanthomonadales; family Xanthomonadaceae; genus Xanthomonas; species Xanthomonas arboricola. The sequence goes on from NZ_JZEF01000005.1 coordinate 192,999, forward strand.
GCGAATACAGCGCACGGATCTCGTTGTTGCGGCGATCGCGCACGGTGCCGCTGCGCACCACCCACTGCGCGGCCTGCCCGGCGGCATCGATGCTCTCGCCATTGGTCAGGCGCGGGCCGGCGTACTGCAGCTGCGCACGCTCCAGATCGTCATGCCGGAAGCCGTCGATATCGCCCAGCGCACTGAGCAGGTGCGCGCCCTGCATCGGGCTGAGCAGATCCAGCGGCACGGTCTCTTCCAGCCCGCGATCCTGGAACCACCACTGCAACGGCCGCTGCTGCCTGGCGAAATCCTGCAGGTTGCGCGAGGCCCAGATGCCGTAGCCGGTGACGAACAGCGCGTGGTTGCTGTCGAACGGGTCGATCGCCAGCGCGCCCATCCAGTGCGGCGAGGCCTGTGCGGTCCACGGCGCTGCGCTGTGATCGAACTGCGCGCCCGCCAGCAACGGCGTCCAGCTGCGCCCGCCGTCGACGCTGCGGAACAGCTCATCGCGCGGGCTACGGAGGCGGAAGGTGCTGGCCAGCAGCACCTGTGGCTGTTGCGGATCCACCGCCACCGCGCCCCAGCCGAAGCCATCGCCGCTGGCCGGCTGCGCGATCGGGCTGATCTCGCTCCAGCGCCCCTGCGCCGGGGTGTATTTCCACAGCGCGCCGCCGGCCATCAGGTCCGGCCCGGGCTGGTCGCCGTAGCTCAGATACCACTGCCCATCGCTGCCGCCGGCCATATGACTGGGACGCAGGCCCTTGGGCTGCCCGGCCACCGCCGACCAGCTGCGACCGGCGTCGTCGGAGACATACAGACTGGTCTGCGCGGTGGACACGCCGACATAGATGCGCGGGGTCGGACGGCCCGGGCGGCCGCTGGCGGCATCGAAGACCACAAAGGCGATGCCCACCGCCTGCTCGCGTCCGACATGATTGCGCGCCGTCGCGCCCGCCATTGCCTCGGCGGTAAATGCATCCACCCGCGCCCAGTGCGCGCCGCGATCGTCGCTGCGCCACAGCCCTGCATCGCGTGAGCCCAGCAGCAGCACACGGCCATCGTGCGGGTCCACCGCCAGCCGTTCGCCATTGGAACGGCCCAATTGATTGCCGCCGAGTTTGAACGGCAACTCGGCACGCTCGAAACTGCGGCCGCGATCGAACGAGCGCAGCACCGCGGCATTGCCGGCGCGCTCGTGCATGTAAGTACCTGCGGCCAGATACAGCGCCTGCGGGTCGGCAGGATCGACCGCGAATGCGTCGATCCCCATCAGGTTCCAGTCGTCGGCACCCAACCAATCGGTCAGTGCGATCCACTGCTGCGCACGCGCATCCCAGCGGTACGCACCACCGACATCGGTGCGTGCATACGCAAGGTCGCGCTCGGCGGGATGAAACAGCACACCGGTAACGAATCCGCCACCGCCGATGGCGACGCTGCGCCATTTGTAAGGCCCCTGCACCGCCGGATCGGCGGCCTGCAGCGGCAAAATCGAAAGCGACAACAGCACCAGCAGTGCCAGCCATACACGGACCGGCCACATCGCTGCGGTAACGCGGCGCACAGTAGGCGGATCGATCACAGCGATCATTCCTCCGGCTCCTCTTGCGATCGACGGCCTGCCGTCGATAGGAAAAACACCGGCCCGACGGGCTGCCTGCACAGCTCGCCGGACCGGAGACGCACTTCCTACGGCGCGTTCTACAGGCTGGCCCGCAATGTCAGGCCATACCGACGATCGTTGATCACGAAGTCACGGTAGCGCGACTCGGTGCCCAGATAGCTTTCGCGACGGGTATCGAGCAGATTCACGCCATCGAGCGAAATCGACCACACATCATTGATGTTGAAACGCAGCGAGGCATCCAGCTGGCCGAAGCCCTTGTTGTAGACCGGCAGGTTGCCGGTGCCGTTGCCCGCGGTGGTCACCAGCCAGTCGCTGCGCCAGTTGTAGGCCACACGGCCCTGGAAGCGCGAGGTTTCGTAGCTGAGGATCGCGTTGTAGCTGTTCTTGGACAGGCCTTCCAGCGGCACGGTCAGCGCCTGGCCATTGGTGTCGGTGGCAGTGGGGCTCGGCGCCTCGCTGTCGACATAGGTGTAGTTGGTCTGCAGGCCGAAGCCGCTCAACCAGCCCGGCAGGAAGTCGAAGAACTGCGTATAGCCCAGTTCCGCACCGCGGATCTTGCCGGCATCGCCGTTGACCGGACGGGTGATCTGCCAGACCTGACCGTCGTAGACCTCGTTGAAGACGGCATTGGCGATGAAGCCTTCGACCTTCTTGTAGAACAAGGTGCCGTACATCATCGAGCCCTGGCCGAAGTACCACTCCAGCGCGGTATCGAACTGGTCGGCCTTGACCGCTTCCAGACTGGGGTTGCCCGCGGTACCGGTGAAGGTCGAGGCACCGTTGGAGGTACCGGTGCTCAGGCTCAGGTTCGGGTTGAGCCGGTCGAAGGTGGGGCGGGAGATGCCGCGCGAGGCCGCAAAACGCCACTGCAGCTGATCGCTCAGCATCCAGCGCAGGTTCAAGCTGGGCAGCACGTCGGTATAGGTCTGCTGCGCATCCACCGGGATCAGTCCGCCGCCTTCGCTGTCGGTCCCGGTGCGCACGCCCTGCGAGCCCACCTCGGTCCGCACCACGCGCACGCCGATGTTGCCGTCGAACGGAATCGAGTCGCTGTCCACGCCAAAGCGCAGCACGCCATAGGCCGCGTAGGTCTTCTCGTTCTGCGTATTGATGTTGTTGGGCGCAAACTCCAGCGGGCTGGCACCGAAGGTGGCCAGGGTCTGCTCGTAGTTGGCGACTGCCGAGTCGGCAGCCGTCAGCGTGCGGCCAAAGGTGCTGCTCTCACCGCGGAAGAAGTCGGTGATCGGGTTGGTCACCAGGCCGATGGTCGGGTACTGCGAGAACGGCGTACCCGAGCAATCGTTGATGCACATGAAGCGATAGATATTGCCCTTGGTCTCGGCATCGCGGTCGGTGTAACGCACACCGGCCTTGAAGCTGCGCACGAAGTCGCTGTCGAAGGCCAGGTCCATGTCGGCGCGCCAGGCGAACTCGGTGCCCTCGTTGTCGTCCTTGTTGTCCAGGTGCCAGCGCCAGCCGTCGTAGTTGTTGGCATCGGCCAGATAGCCTTCCGCGCCGCTGGCATCGGTCACCGACAGGCGCGGCAGATCGCCACGGAAGTCGACGTTGAACTGCGGGCTGGTGTCCTGCCCGGTGGCGATGATGTAGCGCGTGCCCTTGGTGGTGGCATCGACGTACTGGAAGTCGGTGCTCAGGGTCAGCTTCTCGTTGACCGTCCACTTGGCACCCAGCGAGTAATCGGTGGTCACCGAATGCCGCTCGGTCAGGCTGGTGTTGGATTCGGTCGGCACGTTCTGGAACGAGCCATTGACGAACTCGTTGCGGTCGTTGACCTGAATGCCCGGCAAGCCCTGCATCGGGTTGGCGCCGGTCAGGGCGAAGAACGAATAATCGTGCCAGCTGAAGTCGTAATCCGAACGCAGCACCTGCGTATAGATCTCGACCGAATCGTTCGGACGCCACTGCATCGCGAACGCACCGGTCTTGCGCTCGCGCTCGCCGATGGTGGTGTTGATGCCGGCACCATGCGGCACCGACACGCCCTGGCCTTCATAGCCCGGCAGATCGGTCTGCGTGTACCACGGCTCGATCGAGATGGTGTCCTGGCGGAACGGGCTCTTCTGCTGCGAGTAATTCACCAGCAGGCCGATCTCGCCGATGCCGGTCTGCCAGCGATCGCTGAACAGGCCCGAAAACGCCGGCTTGCCGTCGTCGGCCAGGTCGTAATAGTTGTACTGGACGCTGCCGGCGATCTTGCGGCCGTCGTAGTCGAACGGCAGGCGCGTGCGCAGGTCGACGGTGCCGCCCAGGCCCCCTTCGATCATGTCGGCCGAGGGATTCTTGTACACGTTGACGCCGCCGAGCAGTTCGGCCGACACGTCCTCGAAGCTCAGGCCACGGCCATCGTTGGCGGTGAAGATGTCACGGCCATTGAGTTCGGTGCGCACCTGGGTCAGGCCGCGGATGGCGATCGAGCTGCCTTCGCCGTAGTTGCGCGAGATCTGGATACCGGAAATGCGCTGCAGCGCCTCGGCGACGTTGTTGTCGGGCAGCTTGCCGATGTCCTCGGCAACGATGGAATCGACGATCTGCTCGGCGTTCTGCTTGACCAGCTGCGCCTTGGTGACGCTGCTGCGCGTGCCGGTGACCTGCACGGTGTCGAGCTGCTGGGTGGTGGCGTCCTGGGCCGGGGCGGCAGTGGTGGTCGCGTCCTGCGCGTAGGCCTGCGCGCTCAACAGCGTGGCCACACTGAGGGCCATCACGGAGCGGCGGAAATCACGGATCGAACGCTGACCCACAGTCCGGCCTGCCGGAATGTGGCGATGTTGCACTGACATGGTGCTCCCTCCCAGGACGCATGTACTTCTAGTTTTTAGCGGGCCGGTGCGCGAACGCCCTGCCCGTCGTTGGTGCTGGCCCGCATCCGCCCACGACCGGTAGGCCGGGCGGGTGCGATGCGTGGTAATCCTGACGAGGCTTACCTAGCGGCTGCGGCCGGAGCATAGGGCGGCGCCGTTGTGCCACACCAATGAAATATTCCTGGAAAGGTATTCGTAAAACCTATAGCAACGCCGACAAACCCGCTGGGTCTGGCATTGCGGATCCGGATGGCCGGATCGGCCAAAGCGGGCTCAAGTCTGCGAGCCCGCACACAGCGGTTTCGTGATGGCCTTCGCTTACCAGTTCATGCGCAGCACCAGCGAATAGCGCCGGTCGTTGACGAACGAGGAGCGCGTATACAGACGCGGATCCACCTCACCGCCTTCGTACGAGGTCGGCCCCATCAGCACCCTGGTCACCGTGTTGGTCAGGTTGTTGGCCTGCACGCCCAGTTGCAGGTGCTCGTTGAAGCGGTAGAAGAACGAGCCGTCGAGCTGGCCGTAGTCGTCGGCCCAGGTCGGCAGACGGGTGGACGCATCGCTGGTGGTCAGCAGGTAACGCGAGCGCCAGTTGTAGGCCAGACGCAGCGACAACGGGCCCTTTTCGTAGATACCGGCCAGGTTGTAGCTGCGCCGCGACAGGCCTTCCAGCGGCAGCTCGACACCGGTGACGGTGGTATTGGTGTACGGGTCGGTGGCGGTGTTGGCGCCGCCCTGGCTGTCGACGAAGGTGAAGTTGGCATTGACGCCGAACCCGCTCAGCCAGCCCGGCAACTGATCGAAGAACTGGGTATAGCCCAGCTCCGCGCCGCGGATGGTGCCCTCGTCCATGTTGTACGGGCGCGTCACCAGCCAGGGGCGGTTGTCGTAGATCTCGCTGCGGGTCTGGGTGGAGAAGTAATCCTTGACCTTCTTGTAGAACAGCGTGGCGTACAGCATGTCGCTGGTGTCGAAATACCACTCCAGCGCGGTGTCGAACTGGTTGGCCACCATCGGCTTGAGATTCGGGTTGCCGGCGGTGCCGACAAAATCGGTCGCCTGGCCGGCGTCGTTGGTTTCCACGTTGAGCAACACATACGGCTGCAACTGGGTGTAGTCCGGGCGCGCCATCGCCTTGGAGGCGGCAAAGCGCCACTGCAGGCTGTCGGTGAAGCGCAGACGCAGGTTCAGGCTGGGCAGCACGTTGGTATAGCTGCCCTGGGAGTCGTTCTCGAAGTACTGCCCGGTATAGCGCGCCTGCAGTTCCGGCGAGACATTGAGCCCGGCCAGGTTCTGGAACTGGCCAAAGCCTTCGGCCTGGGTCTTGGTCTGCACCACGCGGATGCCGATGTTGCCGTCCACCGGCACGCCCCAGGCCTCGTCGTTGCCGAAGTACAGCGCCGCGTAGGCGGCCTGGGTGCGTTCGTGCTGGCGGTTGGTGTCCTGCGGCTGATAGGTGTCCGGCGCCCAGCCGTAGCCGCGCAGCGCCACGATCTGCTGGATCATCTGCGAGGCGGAGCGGTAGTTGTTGACAAGGCTGCTGTTGGGCACCACCAGCGTGGTCGGCACGTTCACCCCGCCACGGAAGAAGTCGGAGAAGGTGAACAACGACGACTGGTCGGTCATGAACTCGGACATATTCGCCAGGCCGTTACTGGTGCCCGGAATGGCGGCCCAGTTGTCGGAGATCACGCCCCAGTTGTAGCCGGAATTCTTGTTGATCTGATTGCGGTCGGTGGCGCGCATGCCGAAGCGCGCAAAGCGCAACCAGCTGCTGTCATCGAAGGTGTATTCCAGATCCACGCGCGTGGACAGCTGCCGCCCGCGGTTCTTGCCCAGATGGTCCATCGCCGCCGCCCAGAAGTAGTTGGACGGGTCCTGGGTAAAGCCCGGATTGGCGATCTGCACGCTGGGATATTTGCCCGACACGTCGTACGACAGGCCCGGCAGATAGGTCGCACTGAACACGGTGAAATCCAGCTGTTCGTTCTCCGACTCCACCAGCTGCATATCGCCCTTGATCTGCAGGTTGTCGTTGAAGAAATGGCTGAAGCCCACCGACATGTCGGTGGTGGTGGTGCGCTGTTCGGAATAGCGGTTGTCGGTATTGAAGCGCACACCATCGCCGGTGAGCACCCCGCGCCACGAGCTGGATACCGGCGAGCCGCGCAGGAAGGCGCCGCGATCGTCGTAGTCGAAGGTGGTGCCCGGTGCCGGCGTGATGCTGTTGTTGCTGTCGTTGAAGAACGCGGCGCGCTCCTGCCAGTTCATCTCGTAGCGCGAGCGCAGGAACTGCGCATAGATCTCGGTGGCATCGCTGGGCTTCCACTGGAACGCCGCCGCGATCCCGTCGCGCTTGCGCTCGAAATCCAGCTGACGCCAGTTCACCCCGCCCGGCACGAACACTTCGCTGCGCCCGCTGCCGGCCAGCACAGCCTCATCGGTCCGCCGCACGTACGGCTCCACCTGGATGCCGTCCGAGCGCGTGGCCAGCTCCGAATGCGCGACATCGATCATGAAGCCCATTTCGCCGATGCCGGTGTTCCAGCGGTCGCTGAACAGGAACGAGGCCGACGGCTTGTACTTCTTGCTCATGTCGCCGTAGTTGTAATCGACATTGCCGCCGACGATCCGGCCCGGATTGTCGAACGGCATGCGCGTACGCAGATTGACCGTGCCGCCCAGCCCGCCTTCGATGATTTCCGCCGAGGGGTTCTTGTAGACGTCCACACCGGCCATCAACTCGGCCGGCACGTCTTCGAAGCTCAGCCCGCGGCCGCTGGCGGCGCTGAAGATGTCGCGCCCATTGAGTTCGCCGCGCACCTGGGTCAGGCCGCGGATCATCACGCCGCTGCCTTCGGCGGAGAAATGGTCCGGATCGCTGCGTGCGGCGAAGTGATCGATGGTCACGCCGCTGACGCGCTGCAGGGTTTCGGTGACGCTGCGGTCGGGCAATGCGCCGATGTCTTCGGCACTGACCGAATCCACGATCTGGCTGGCATCGCGCTTGATTACCTGCGACTTGATCAGGCTGGCGCGCACGCCGCGCACTTCCACCGTGTCCAGATCCACCGCGCTGGTGCCGCCATTGGCGCTGGAGGCGGCCTGCGACGACTGCGCCTGTTGCGCATAGACGGGGGCAGCGAGCAGCAACCCGATGCTGACGGCCATGGCCGAATGACGCAAACGCGGGGTACGACGTGCGTGCACGCCCGTCCCTGCCGAGGCATGGCTTGAAAACTTGTACATCTGAATCCCTCCCAGGACGCAAGACGACTGAAGACTGGTTGTCGCGGCGCCGCGACGCGGCCCGCGTGATCACGGCGGAGCCGGCACGGACGCCTGCCCCTCCCTCTATCTGACGGTTTGCCCGCCGATCACCTGCCCGACTTCACGTGCGCTTCAGCGTGCGATCTGGCTCACAGATATAGGCGCGTGGTCTAGCGCCAGCCAATGAAAAATTCACAGCCTGGTATGCCGTGCCGGAATACAAATGGAAGAGCCCGCTTAACCAGTGGATTCCGGCCCGCGCAGACCGGGGTACAAACGCCGCGCGGTGGTGCGCAGCGCCTGCAGAATGCGCTCGGCTCCGGGCGGCAGGATGTAATCGCGCCGCCGGATGATGCCGAACGACTCCATGCGGACGCCCAGCTCGATCGGCAGCACGGTCAGCAGCTTGGCCTGGATCAGCGGCGCCACCGATTCCACCGGCAAGGCGGTCAGCATGTCGGTGCCACGCAACAGCGTGGAGGTCACCGGCAGCGACGAGGTCTCGATCGCGTTGGTCGGCGTCTGCACGCCGTGCTCCATGAACATCGAATCCAGCCGCGCGCGCAGCACGCTGTCGGCCGGCGGCAGGATCCAGCCGTGCCGCACCAGATCCGCATGCTGCAGGCCGGCCCGGCTGGCCAGCGGGTGGCCGGCACGCGCGATCACCGAATGCGGCTCATCGGCCAGCGGCTCGAACTCCAGCTCGCCCACGCCCTCCGGCCCCAGGATGCGGCCGATCACGATGTCCAGCTGGCCGTCCAGCAACTTGGCCACCAGCGGGCGGCTGTAGTCCATTTCCACCCGCACCAGGATGTCGGGGAACTCGCGCTTGACCTCGGCGATCGCCTGCGGCACCAGGTTGGTGCCCGGATTCACAACGGTGCCAATCGAGGCCTGGCCCATGCGCCCGGCGCGCAACGCGGCGATTTCCTCTTGCGCCCGACCGATCTCCGACATCGCCGCACGCGCACGCCGGATCAGCACATGGCCGTACCAGGTGGGCTCCACCCCGCGGGCATGCCGCTCGAACAGTTTCACCCCCAGCATGTCTTCCATTTCCGCCAGCAGCTTGGAGGCGGCCGGTTGGGTCATGCTGGCGGCCTCGGCCGCGCGCAGCACCGAGCGTTGTTCGTGCAGATGCAGCAGCAGCAGCAGCTGGCGCGTCTTGAGGCGGGCAGCGTTGAACCAGGGAGTGCCGGAATTTGCCATGGGGTATCGCCACGCAGCTGTATTCGTAGGAGGAATAGAATATGCCGAAAATTTCATTTGCAGCACATATCTCCCCGCGCGAGGCTATCGAACGCCGCAGCAGGAGCCCCTACCTCCCGGGCGCGGCCAGAACAGACGTGACCCATCTTCCACGAGATGGCAACACGCACGCCATGATTGCGGAGGTGGACGACGATGACGGCAACTTGCCGGCCAATTGCAGGCCGTTGGAGTGCGCACGCAAGTGCCGCAGCCACCTCGTCGCGACCGCCTGTCGCCCTCCGTGCGCTGCCGTGCAGCGCTGCAACTTCCCCCGACGCTGGCGCCCATCCGGGCGCTGACGGCCGCTTTCCGCTCTATCGCGAGTAACACGATGACCTCAGACACCACCGCCAGCCTGTTCGCCCTGCCGCTGATCGCCATCCTGCGTGGCATCACGCCGGAAGAAACGCTCGACCATGTCGGTGCACTGATCGACGCCGGCTTCGACGCGATCGAGATCCCGCTCAATTCGCCGCGCTGGGCCGAGAGCATCGCCCTGGCCCAGCAGACCTACGGCGAGCGCGCCTGGATCGGCGCCGGCACCGTGCTGCGCAACGACGACGTCGACACCCTGGCCGAGATCGGTGCGCGCTTCATCGTCACCCCGAATACGCGCCCGTCATTGATCCGCCATGCGGTGTCGCGCGGGCTCACCGTGGTCGCCGGTTTTGCCACCGCCAGCGAGGCGTTCGACGCCATCGATGCCGGCGCCACGATCCTGAAGCTGTTCCCCGCAGCCACCTATGGCGCCGCGCATGTGCGCGCGCTGCGCTCGGTGCTGCCCAAGCACATTCCGGTCTACGTGGTCGGCGGCGTCAGCCCGCAGACCCTGGCCGGCTTCCTTGCCCAGGGCGCCGCCGGCGCCGGCATCGGTGGCGAACTGTACAAACCCGCGCAATCGCTCGAAACGACCCAGACGCATGCACGCGCCTTCGTGCACGCTTACCAGGAACTGCAAGGATGAAGATCACCCGCCTCACCACCTACCACGCCGCACCGCGCTGGCTGTTCCTCAAGGTCGAAACCGACGAGGGCATCACCGGCTGGGGAGAGCCGGTCATCGAAGGCCGCGCGCGCTCGGTGGAAGCCGCCGTGCACGAACTGGCCGGCTACGTCATCGGCAAGGATCCGGCGCGCATCAACGACCTGTGGCAGACCATGTACCGCGCCGGTTTCTACCGTGGCGGCGCCATCCTGATGAGCGCCATCGCCGGTATCGACCAGGCCTTGTGGGACATCAAGGGCAAGGCGCTGGGCGTGCCGGTGTACGAGCTGCTGGGCGGGCTGGTGCGCGACCGCATGAAGACCTATCGCTGGGTCGGCGGCGACCGCCCGGGCGCAATCATCCAGCAGATCACCGACTACCGTGCGCTGGGCTTTGACACCTTCAAGTTCAACGGCACCGAGGAAATGAAGCTGATCGACAGCGCCCGCGCGGTCGATGCGGCGGTGGTCAAGGTCGCCGAGATCCGCGAAGCCTTCGGCAACAGCATCGACTTCGGCATCGACTTCCACGGCCGCGTCGGCGCGCCGATGGCCAAGGCGCTGCTGCGCGAGCTGGAGCCGTTCAAGCCGCTGTTCGTCGAAGAACCGGTGCTGGCCGAGCAGGCCGAGTACTACCCGCGCCTGGCCGCGAGCACCTCGATTCCGCTGGCGGCCGGCGAGCGCATGTTCTCGCGCTTCGAATTCAAGAACGTGCTGTGCGCCGGCGGTATCGGCATGGTGCAGCCGGATCTGTCGCATGCCGGCGGCATCACCGAGTGCGTCAAGATCGCCGCGATGGCCGAAGCCTACGATGTCGGCTTCGCCCCGCACTGCCCGCTCGGGCCGATCGCGCTGGCCGCCTGCCTGCACGTGGACTTCGTTTCGCACAACGCGGTGCTGCAGGAACAGAGCATCGGCATCCACTACAACGAAGGCGCCGACCTGCTCGATTACGTCATCAATAAAGACGATTTTCAGTGTATCGATGGCAGTATCGCCGCGCTGCCCAAGCCCGGGCTCGGTGTGGAGATCGACGAAGACATGCTCAAGCGCGCAAACGAAAATCCGCCGGACTGGCGCAACCCGGTCTGGCGTCACAGCGATGGCAGCATCGCCGAATGGTGAGCACGCCCGAACACACCGCCGTGCTGGCGGTCGACAGCCGCTGCACGCATGGCGAAGGCGTGCTGTGGTGTGAGCAACGTGAAGCGCTGTACTGGGTGGACATCAGCGAGAAGCGGCTGTGGCGGCATCATCCGCACAGCGCACACACGCAGTACTGGACGCTGCCGGACCGCCCCGGTTGCCTCGGCCTGATGGACGATGGCCGCGTGCTGATCGCGCTGGCCAAGTCGATCTGCATCGCTGACCCCGACAACGCCGACGCCGACACGCTGCCGCTCGAGCACCTGGCCGATATCGAAGCCGACAACCCGCATACGCGCAGTAACGACGGCCGCGCCGACCGCAACGGCAACCTCGTGTTCGGCACCATGGATGAGCACGACCACAAGGCCGCACGTGGCGCGATGTACCAGTTCTCGCTGCGCCACGGCCTGCGTGCATTGCCGCTGCCGGGCGTGTCGATCCCCAACTCGATCTGCTTCAGCCCCGACGGCCGCACGCTGTATTACTGCGACTCGCTGCGCCCGCAGATCCTGCGCTGCGATTACAACGCCGACACTGCGCAGACCAGCAACGTGCGCGTGTTCACCACGCTGGATCGCGACGATGCCGAGCCGGACGGCTCCATCATCGACAGCGAAGGCCATCTGTGGAATGCGCAATGGCGCGCCTGGCGCGTGGTGCGTTACCGCCCCGACGGCAGCATCGAGCGCATCGTGCAGCTGCCGGTCAAACACCCCACCTGCAGCGCCCTCGGCGGCGCCGCGCTGGACCGCCTGCACGTGATCAGCTCGCGCCTGGACCACAGCGCCGAAGAACTGGCGCGCACGCCGGAAGCCGGCGGTCTGTACGTCTGCGACGTGCCGATCAAGGGCCTGCCCGAGAGCCGGGTGGCCAGCGCATGATCGCCATCGACTGGGGCACCAGCAGCCTGCGTGGCTACCTGCTCGCTGCCGACGGCACGGTGCTGGAGCAACGCCGCGGCAGCGACGGCATCCTGACCTGCCAGGGCCGCTTCGCCGACGTGCTGAGCACGCTGATCGACGGCTGGGACGGCCCGCTGCTGCTGTCGGGCATGATCGGCAGCCGCAATGGCTGGGTCGAGCAGGCCTATCTGCCCTGCCCGGCCGATACCGCCGCCCTGGCGCAGGCGATGCGTAGCTACGCCGACCTGCTGCCCGGACGCACGCTGTGGTTCGTACCCGGCGTAAGCACCGGCGAGCAGCACGGTGTGCCCGATGTCATGCGTGGCGAGGAAACCCAGCTGGTCGGCCTGATCGCCGCACTCGGCGACGGCGAGCACGTCGCCTGCCTGCCCGGCACCCACAGCAAATGGGCGCAGATCGCGCACGGCCAGCTGACCGGTTTCGCCACCGTCATGACCGGCGAGCTGTATGCGGTGCTGCGCCAGCACAGCATCCTGGGCAAGCTGATGCAGGACGACCCTGCGGACCTGGACACCGATGCCTTCGCGCAAGGCGTCGACCGCAGCGCCGCGCCCGGCGGCCTCAGCCACCACCTGTTCGGCGCCCGCACGCTGGGCCTGTTCGACCGCCTCACCGCCACCGCGCTGCCGTCCTACCTCTCGGGCCTGCTGATCGGCCACGAACTGCGCGAGCAGCGCGGCAGTCACGCCACCGTGCACCTGGTCGGCAGCCCCGGCCTGGCGCAGCGCTACGCGCTGGCGCTGGCGCAGCTGGGCGTGCGGACGCAGCTGCATCGGGAAGATCTGGCTGCGACGGGATTGTTCGCGCTGGCCAGGCAGCGCGGCTTGGCCTGACCGGAGACGGTCAGGACCGCGCCGAGCGGCCAGGGCTGGCGGCCGACAAATCCGGGCCAACCCCACACCGGCCACCGGACTGCTTTAGAATTGACAGGCTAAACGCCGGATTCCGCCATGCCTTTTGTTGTCACCGAAAACTGCATCAAGTGCAAATACACCGACTGCGTCGAGGTCTGTCCGGTGGATTGCTTCCACGTCGGCCCGAATTTCCTGGTCATCGACCCGGATGAGTGCATCGACTGCACGCTGTGCGAGCCGGAATGCCCGGCCAATGCGATCTACCCGGAAGACGACGTCCCGGCAGGTCAGGAAGGCTTCGTCGCGCTCAACGCCGAGCTGGCCAAGGCCTGGCCGGTGCTGACCGTGCGCCAGGAGCCGCTGCCCGATGCCGCCGAGTGGGACGGCAAGCCGAACAAGTTGCCGCTGCTGCAACGCTGAGACAGCGCCTGGCAGCATCCAGCCGGGCGATAACGCAGCAACCAAGCGAAAGCACCGCATCAGAATGCAAAACGGGCGCCCGAAGCGCCCGTTCTGCTGTCTGCGATTGCTGCAGCGGCCTCAGCCGCCCAGCTTGCCCTTCAACGCCGTGATGACCGCCACCGGCGCTGCCGCAGTGGCCGGCATGCCGCGCGGATCCACCGCCGACACATAGCTGCCAGCTTCGACCTTCACCACGCGTACCAGGAAGCTGGAGCCTTCGTAGCTGACGTCGTAGGAACCGAGCATCTGCGCCTTGCTGGCGATGGTCAGGCCGGGAATGTCGGCCAGCGCCGCGCCGACCTTGGCGAACACCTCGTCGCGCTCGCCCGGCGTGGTGAAACCGCTGTTGGCGCTGGCGGACGGCGGCGCCGAAGTGTTCTGCTGCGCGCTTGATGCCAGCGTCGGCACCTTCATCGCACCGGAGGTGTCGGGCAGGTTCAGATCCGGCGGCACTTCCAGCGGACGGGCTTCCGGGGCCAGCGCGTAGTCACCGCGTGCGCCCTTGTGGAACCAGCTGCAACCGCTCGTGGCGGCGACGGTGGCGGTCGCCAGCAACGCGAGCGAGAGCACGCGGACGGGGGAAACGGAATGACGCATCGATAGATCTCCTGGGTCAGGCCGCGAGCATTTCGCGGCTGGAAAGCGCTTCCAACGCAACAGCGTCGGCGGCAAGGCGGTCGGCGGCAGGCTGGTGCGCCGCTGAAAGAGGCAGTAACGGCAAACGCAGGCCGTGCCCGATCCCGGCCCGCTGCAGCAGCGCCTTGACCGGGATGGGATTGGATTCGATCCCGCAGAAACTGTGGTACTCGCTCAAGCGTGCGTCCCACGTGGTGGCCGCCTCGCGCTGGCCATCGCGGGCCAGATCGCACAGCCGCCGGTACGCCGACGGCAACGCGTTGGACGCCACCGAAATCAGCCCGTCGGCGCCGGACAGCATCGCCTGCGCGGCGCTGCCATCGTCACCACTGAGTACCACGAAGGACTCGCTGCGCAGCGCCACCAGCGCGGCGACGCGCTCCGGCTCGCTGCGCGCTTCCTTGATGCCGACGATATTCGGATGGCCGACCAGCGCCGCAACCGTCTCCGGCAACAGGTCGCATCCGGTGCGGCCGGGCACGTTGTACAGCACCACCGGCAGCCCGCCGTTGTCGGCAACCGCCTGGAAATGCGCCTGCAGGCCGGCCTGGGTCGGACGCACGTACGGCGGCGTCACCACCAGCGCGTACTGTGCACCCAGCGCCGCGGCGCGGCGCGTCTGCGCGATGGTCTTGGCGGTGCCCGACAGGCCGGTACCGGCCAGCACCGGCACACGTCCGGCCACCTGCGCGACGGCGGCACGCAACAAGGTGTCGTACTCCTCGTCGCTCAATGCCGCAGCCTCGCCGGTGGAGCCGGCGACGACGATTCCCTGCACGCCGCCGTGCAGTTGCTGTTCCAGCAACCGCCGCCAGGCATCCAGGTCGAGTGCGCCGTCCGGACCGAAAGGGGTCGCCAGCGCGGTGATGATGCCGGAAAGGGACAAGATTCTGCTGCTCTTACGTGACAGGAAAGGCCCGCGCGCACGCGGGTTGTGGCCGCCTGCATGTTACTTGCGGCGCGAAACCACGGGCAAGTATGCTGGTCACCGCCAGGGCGCCTGCCCGGGCGGCCATTCAGCCTGATGCAATGCCGGAAGCCCCTTTGACCGACTCGACTCCCCGGCCTTCGCCGACCGAAAACCACCTCCTGATCAACGCCTACACGACGCATCCGGAGTCCCCCCTGTTGCCCGTCACCCGCCGCATCGCCGACAGCGGCTGCAATCTCGTGGACGCCCGCCTGGCCACGGTGGGGCGCGATGTCTCGGTCACCGCCCTGGCCACCGGCTCCTGGGATTCGGTCGCCAAGCTCGAAGCGATGCTGACCAGGCTCGAGCGCGAGGAAGGCCTGAAGCTGGTGTGGTACCGCACCGGCCCCAAGCAGACCCAGTCCAACCTGCTGCCCTACATCGTCGAAGTCATCGCCGCCGACAAGCCGGGCATCCTGTTCCAGCTGGCCGATTTCTTCGACCGCCAGGGCATCACCATCGAGAACCTGCAGAGCACGCGCTACCGCGCCATGCAGACCGGCGCGGAGATGTTCTCGGCGCAGGTGACGATCGGCGTGCCGGCCAACATGCACATCGCCGCGTTGCGCGATGATTTCCTGGAATTCTGTGATCATCTCAATCTCGACGCGATCATGGACCCGATGAAGTTCTAAGGCAGACGTTCCGATGGCCATTGCCCTTTCCGCACTGAAACAGATGTTCGAGCACATCCGCTCCGAGACCGACTGGAATCTCGACGGGCCGTTGCGCTGGGAATATTTCTTCGCCGACCCGGCGCAGCAACCGCTGCAACACCTCGCCGAGCAACTGACCCAGGACGGCTATCGGGTCATCGACATCTTCCTCGGCGAACGCGACGAAGACGATGGCGACGACGAAGAGTCGTACTTCCTGCACGTGGACAAGCTGGAACAGCACACCATCGAGTCGCTGAATCAGCGCAATGCGCAGTTCGATGCGCTTGCCAAACGTTTCCATGTGGCTGCTTATGATGGGATGGACGTCGGCCCGGCTTGACCGCGCCGTACGCCCCTCCACTTAGGGCTGAGCAACGATGACCGACGCTGTATTCGAACTACCTGCTGCAAGCTTCGACCTGCCACTGTCGCTGTCCGGCGGCACCAGTACCACGCTGCGCGGCTACGCCGGCAAGTGGGTGGTGCTGTACTTCTACCCGAAGGACAGCACGCCCGGCTGCACCACCGAAGGCCTGGATTTCAACGCGCTGCTGCCGCAGTTCACCCAGGCCGGCGCGGTCGTGCTGGGCGTCTCGCGCGACTCGGTGAAGTCGCACGACAATTTCTGCGCCAAGCAGGGATTTACCTTCCCACTGGTCAGCGATGGCGACGAGGCCCTGTGCCGCGCCTTCGATGTGATCAAGGAAAAGAACATGTACGGCAAGCAGGTGCTCGGCATCGAGCGCAGCACCTTCCTGCTGTCGCCCGAAGGGGTGGTGGTGCAGGCCTGGCGCAAGGTCAAGGTCGCCGGCCACGCCGACGCCGTGCTGGCCGCGTTGAAGGCGCGCGCCAGACAGTGACGCCCCCTGGTTTCCCGTGTCCTCCATCACCCTGCCCTGCAGGCGTGATGGCTCGCCCCTGCTCCATCACTTGGAAGACCCAATGACCCGAGGCAAGCGCATCTACGTGCTGGACACCAACGTGCTGATGCACGATCCCACCGCGCTGTTCAAATTCGAGGAACACGATGTGTTCCTGCCGATGCAGGTGATCGAGGAACTCGACAACGCCAAGAAGGGCACGTCCGAAGTCAGCCGCAATGCGCGCCAGGTCAGCCGCTTCCTGGACGAACTGCTGGAGAACACCAACGCCGAGCAGATCCAGGCCGGCATCCTGCTCAGCCATCCGCAGGGTATCCAGCTCAAGGGCCAGGCCGCGATCGGCCGGCTGTATTTCCAGATCCATCCGATCGATCCGGGCCGCACCTTCGGCGCGATGATCCCGGACAACAAGATCCTGGCCTCGGTGCTGGCGCTGTGCGAGGAGCATCCGGATGTACCGGTCATCCTGGTGTCCAAGGACATCAATCTGCGCATCAAGGCCTACATCAGCGGCCTGAATGCGGAGGACTACCAGAACGATCGCGCGCTGGACGACTTCAGCCTGCTGTTCACCGGCGCCATCGAGCTGCCGGACAACTTCTGGGAAAAGCACAACCAGGACCTGCGCAGCTGGAACGAGCGTGGCCGCACCCATTACGAGATCGTGCTGGCCGAGGACGAAGACTGGTATCCGAACCAGTACCTGTACCTGCCGGGCGAGGACGAAGTGGAGCTGCGCGTGGCCAAGGTCGGCGGCGGCAAGGCCACGCTGTGCCTGGTCGACGATTTCCGCAGCGGCCAACATGCGGTCTGGGGCATCGTGGCGCGCAACCGCGAGCAGAACTTTGCGCTCAATGCCTTGATGGACCCGGAAATCGACTTCGTCACCCTGCTCGGCACCGCCGGTACCGGCAAGACCCTGCTCGCCCTGGCCGCCGGCCTGGCGCAGACGATGGATCAGCAGCGCTACCGCGAAATCATCATGACCCGCGCCACCGTCAGCGTCGGCGAAGACATCGGCTTCCTGCCCGGCACCGAGGAAGAAAAGATGACGCCGTGGATGGGCGCGCTGACCGACAACCTGGAAGTGCTCACCCACAACCAGGACGGCGGCGCCTGGGGGCGTGCGGCCACCAACGACCTGCTCGCCAGCCGCATCAAGATCCGCTCGATGAACTTCATGCGCGGGCGCACCTTCCTGTCGCGCTACCTGATCCTGGACGAGGCGCAGAACCTCACCCCCAAGCAGATGAAGACGCTGATCACCCGTGCCGGCCCCGGCACCAAGATCGTGTGCCTGGGCAACGTCGAACAGATCGACACGCCCTACCTCACCGAAACCACCTCCGGCCTGACCTATGCGGTGGATCGCTTCAAGGCCTGGCCGCACAGCGCGCATATCACGCTGCGGCGCGGCGAGCGTTCGCGCCTGGCCGACTTCGCCTCGGAGGTGCTGTGATGCACAGGCTGCGCGGCGCGGCGGCGCTCGCCGTGATGGCACTGGCCGGCTGCGCGACCGCGCCGCCGCCAGCGAGCGTGCCGACCAACCTCAAGAACGGGCAGTCCTGGGTCATCACCCGCCAGGGCATCGCCGAGCAGGTGCTGGACACCTGCTCGCGCGACAGCCCGGCGCGGCATCCGGGCCAGGTCACCGGCTACTGGACACCGAGCCAGCAGCAGATCGAGCAGCTCGAATCCAGGCAGGACGCATTGACGCCGACCATCCCCGAGCCGCGCGATTTCGATCGCCAGTACGTGGGCGTGGTGGTCCAGGGCCAGCAGCTGATCTACATCAACGCCTTCAAACTCCCGAACGATCCGCCGGTGAAACCGGCCAAGGAAGCGATCCGGGTGTGCGATGGCGGTAGCGCCTTCTGGGGTGCGCTGTACGATCCGCAAACCGGCGCGTTTTCGCAGATCGCCGTCAACGGCACGCCCTGACCGGCAATGGGAATCCTGCTGCCGCGCTGGGTCTGGATCGGCGCGGTGGCGTTGTCGGGCGTGGCCGGCATGGTCAACGTGGTCGGCTACCTGGGCTCCGAGCATCAGGTGGTCAGCCACCTCACCGGCACCACCAGCCTGCTCGGCGTGGCCCTGGTGCAGAACAGCGCACCGGAGATCGGCTTTCTCTGGGGCATCCTGATCGCGTTCTGCGCAGGCGCCATGCTCAGCGGCCTGATCATCCAGGACGATGTCTTGCGGTTGGGACAGCGCTACGGCGCGGCGCTGCTGCTCGAAGCGCTGCTGTTGCTGGCCGCGATCCCGCTGTTCAAGCTGCACCATGTCGGCGGCGCGCTGGTCGCCGCAGGCGCCTGCGGGCTGCAGAACGCCATGGCCACCACCCTCAGTGGCGCCGCGGTCCGCACCACGCACCTGAGCGGCATGTTCACCGACCTGGGCATCGGCCTGGGGCACCTGCTGCGCGGGCGCCCGCTGCAGGTGCGCCGGCTCACGCTGAGCGGGCTGATCATCGGCGGCTTTCTCGGCGGGAGCATGCTCGGCACCTGGCTGTTCCAGCGCTGGCACTACGACGCGCTCTACCTGCCGGCCGGCCTGACCGGAGTGACCGGTGCCGGCTACGTTGCCTCCCTGCAATGGCGTCGCTGGCGCACGCGCTGATCCGCACATCCGTCAGGCAGCAGTGCAGAATCCCCCCATGACCACGTCCAGCACGCTGTCCGCCCTGACCATCGCCGGCTCCGATTCCGGCGGTGGTGCCGGCATCCAGGCCGACCTCAAGACCTTCGCCGCGCACCGCGTGCACGGCTTGTCGGCGATCGCCGCATTGACCGCGCAGAACACCCGCGCCGTCACTGCCGTGCATATCCCCCCGGTCGCGTTTCTGCGGGCGCAGATCGATGCCTGCTTTGCGGACTTCGAGATTCAGGCGGTCAAGCTCGGCATGCTCGCCAATGCCGAGGTCATCCATTGCGTGGCCGATCTGCTCGAAACCCACCGCCCACCGTTCGTGGTGCTCGACCCGGTGATGGTGTCCACCAGTGGCGCCCGCCTGCTCGAAGACGCCGCGCTGGAGGCCGTGCGCACGCGTCTACTGCCGCTGGCCACGCTGATCACACCCAATACGCCCGAAGCCGAACTGCTGACCGGCCGCCGCATCGACGATGCCGATGCCGCCGAGCACGCCACCGCCGCCCTGCTCGAACTCGGCGCCAATGCGGTGCTGCTCAAGGGCGGTCACCTGCACGAAGGCGCGCGGGTGATCGACCGCTTCGATGACGGCGTCACCCAGGACGTGTTCATGCATCCGCGCCTGCAGGTCGATGCGCATGGCACCGGCTGCAGCCTGTCGGCGGCCATTGCCGCGCAGCTGTGCCAGGGCCTGTCCCTGCTCAACGCCTGCGAAGCGGCCATCGACTACGTTGCGCGCGCCATCCGCCTCGGCCACAGCCCAGGGCACGGCGAGGTGCTGGTGCTGGACCATTTCGGTGCCGCGCCCAGCCCATGAGCGTGCAGGCCAGCACGCTTGCAGCTACCGCAGCGGATGGACATGCCTGGCAGGTGCTGCGCCACGCACCGGCGCGGCCGATCGCCAGCCTGCTGTGGCTGCCGGCACTGGGCGTTGCCGCCCGGCACTACCAGCCGTTCGCGCACGCCCTGGCCGGCGCCGGCATTGCGGTGTACCTGCACGAGTGGCGCGGCAACGGCAGCAGCACCCTGCGCCCCTCGCGCGAGCACGACTGGGGCTATCGCACGCTGCTTGCCGACGATATCCCTGCCAGCCGCGCGCTGCTCGACCTGCATGACCCGCAACTGCCGTGCGTGCTGGGCGGCCACAGTCTCGGCGGCCAACTGGCTTGCTGCCATGCGGCGTTGCAGCCGGCCCGGATTGCGCAGCTGTGGCTGGTCGCCAGCGGCTCGCCGTACTGACGCAATTTCCCGGTGCCGATGCGCTACGGCCTGCCGCTGATCTTCCGGCTGCTGCCATGGCTGGCACGCACGCAAGGCTTGCTGCACGGGCGAACGCTCGGTTTCGGCGGCACCGAGGCGCGCAGCCTGATCGCCGATTGGGCGCAGGTCGGTCGCAGCAATCGCTATCGCGCGGCAGGCACATGGTGGGATCTTGAGCAGGCGCTGGGCCAACTCGATCTGCCGATCAGCGCAGTGACCCTCGCACGCGACCGCTTCGGCCCGCCCGGCGCCTTGCAGGCCTT
Source organism: Xanthomonas arboricola pv. juglandis (assembly GCF_001013475.1). Lineage (GTDB taxonomy): Bacteria > Pseudomonadota > Gammaproteobacteria > Xanthomonadales > Xanthomonadaceae > Xanthomonas > Xanthomonas arboricola. Next base: position 213,638 of record NZ_JZEF01000005.1, read on the forward strand.
GCTGCAGAAAATGCCGCAGGCACGTGCCGAACGTGTTGCCTTGGACGATGCGCAACTGGGCGCGCGCAGCGATCACTTCGCATGGATGAAGACGCCTGCCGCCGTGGCCGCTACACTGCGCAGGCGTCTTGGCGATGAGGGTAGCGACAATCGAATGTCACAAAGGGATTGACGAGGACTCCGGGCATCCGCATAATTCCGCTCCTGACGACGCGCCCGTAGCTCAGTTGGATAGAGTACCTGGCTACGAACCAGGCGGTCGGGAGTTCGAATCTCTCCGGGCGCACCATCTTCAGAACAATAAGAGACAGCCTTCAACCGCTGTCTTTTTAGTTACAAGGGTCCGATCGCATTGCGAAGGATCTGCAAGTTAGAAATGCAAGTCAAAACAAGATAATGCGCCCGTAGCTCAGTTGGATAGAGTACCTGGCTACGAACCAGGCGGTCGGGAGTTCGAATCTCTCCGGGCGCACCAATCTTGAAGAAAACGACCAGCTTGCTGGTCTTTTTTTTGCCTGTCGTTCGAGTGCACGGCGTGGCAGCGCTGTTACCACGCAGCGAACGCAAAGCAGCAGGCGCCAAAGACCAGCACGCGCGCCGCAGGACATCGCGTCACTGCGGTCAGGCCATCGCGCCCAGCACATCATCGGTACGGGCAACCACCGCCACCGGCAGCAGCGAGGTCACCGGATGCCCGGCGTCGCGCCATGCATCCAGCCCACCCAGCAACGGCAGCACGTCGCGATATCCGCGCTCGCGCATCCGACCGGCCAACCACGCCGCCGACACCTCGTCCGGACACGCGCAATAAATCACCACACTGCGATCGCGCGGCACGCTGGCCAGGATCTGCGCAAGCTGACGCTCGTCGGCAAACACCGCGCCGGGAATCGTATACGGCTGCAGATCGCGATGGCCCGGCGCACGGATGTCCAGCACCGTCGGCCGTAGCGCTTCGTCGCCATCGAGCAGCAGCACCAACTCGTCCACCGCGATACGCGCGTGCTCCAGCGAACGCAGCAAGGCATGCCGCCGCCACCAACGCCAGCCGACATAGCAGGCCAGCAACACGCCCAGCACGACCACCGCACCGGAGCCCAGATCCGACAGCAACGCGAGCACGTCCTGCACCTGATGCGCGAACAGCGCGCCCAGGCTCAGCCCGACGAACGCCCACAGCGACGCACCCAGGGCGTCGTAGCGCAGGAATGCCGCCGGGCGCACCCGCATCGCACCGGCCATCGGCACCGAAACCATCGACAGACCGGGCATGAACTTGGCCACCGCCAATACCCGCACACCCCAGCGCGAGAAGAACCGCTCGGTCTTCTTCATGCAGGTATCGCGCGACAGCGACAGCCGGCACAGCGACTGCAGGGTGCGATTGCCGAAACGGCGGCCGGCCAGATACCAGGCCAGGTCACCGAGCAGACTCGCCAGCACCGACACTGCCAACGCCATCAATCCGGCCAGCCAGGCGTCACTGCCGCCCTGCAGCGCGTAGCCGGCACCGACCAGCACCAGGGTCGGCAGCGCCGGCACCGGCAAGCCCAGCGACAACGCCAGCACGTTGGCAAAGACCAGCGCCAATCCGTACTGTTCGATCAAGCCTTGCATGCGGCAACCCTGCGCGACGGCGAGGGCCCATTATCCGCCCTTCCTCACGCACGCGACTGCCCGGCGGCGACGGAACGATACGTTTCGGCAAGCGACTGCAACCAGCCATCGAACAGTCCATCGCGGCGCAGTGCGCGCCGCCACCAGCCCAATGCCTCGCCCTCCTCGCCCGGCCGCCATGCCAGGTAGAAGGTTTCATCAGGTTTACGGGGCTCCACCTCCAGCGCGCACAGCCGGCCGTCCTGCAGTGCGCCGCGCGCATACGGCTCGGGCAGAAAGCCGTAGCCGGCGCCGGCCAGCTGCAACTGCAGCTTGGCCTGCATGTCCGGCACGGTGAGCACATCGCGCGCGGAGAGCAGGCCGACCGTGCGTGGCAGCAGACGCCGCGCCGAATCCGCCACCGCGATCGCACGGTGTTCGGCCAGCTCGGCCGCGCCCAGCAGGCCGGCGCCCGCCAGCGGATGCGTGGAGGCCACCGCGAACACGAAGCCCAGCGTGCCGATCGTCTCGGCGACATAGCCACCACCGCTCGGCCCCTCGCCCGCCGCCACGATCAGGTCCACGCGCCGATCCAGCAACGCCTCCCAGCTGCCGGACAAGGATTCGCTCACCACGCGCAGGCGGGTGCTGTCGGCCACCGTGTAGAAGTCCAGGATCTGCGCCTGCAGCAAGTCCACAGGCAGGATCGCATCCAGCCCGATCGCAAAGTCCGACTCCCAACCCGACGCCACCCGCCGCACCCGCACCTCCAGCTCCTGCGCAGCCCGCAGCAGCTGCCGCCCTTCGCGCAGCAGTTCGCGCCCGGCCTGCGTCGGTGTCGCCTTGGGGCCGACCCGCTCAAACAGCTGCACACCCAGATCGTCCTCCAGCTTGGAGACCGTGTAGGAAATCGTCGACGGCACCTTGAACAACACCTTGGACGCGGCCGTGAACGAGCCGCGGCGGTCGATCGCATCCAGGATCTGCAACGCTTCCAGGCTGATTTTCATTGTTCGATTTTTTCGATGATAGCGGCCAAATCTACTCGCTTTTTGACGCCGGCGCGGAGGTAGAGACTAGCCATCAAGCCGCCGGGACACCGATTCGTTCCCTGGCGACACCAACCCTTTCAAGGAGAAGCAGCATGTTGAATGTCCGCAAGAGCGAAACCCGTGGCCGCGCCGAACATGGCTGGCTGTCCTCGCGCCATACCTTCTCCTTCGCCAGTTACCACGACCCGCGCCACATGGGCATCGGCCCGCTGCGGGTGATCAACGAAGACAAGGTGATCCCGGGCGAAGGCTTCGGCACCCACGCCCACCGCGACATGGAGATCATTTCCTACGTGCTGGGCGGCGCACTGGAGCACAAGGACAGCATGGGCACCGGCTCGGTGCTGCACTACGGCGATGTGCAGCGCATGAGCGCCGGCAGCGGCGTCAGCCACAGCGAGTTCAACCACTCCGCCAGCGAACCGGTGCACTTCCTGCAGATCTGGGTGATGCCCGAGCGCAGCGGCATCGAGCCCAGCTACGAGGAGAAGCATTTCGATGCCGACAGCAAGCGCAACCAGCTGCGTCTGATCGCCTCGCCCGGTGGCGAGCACGGCTCGCTGCGCCTGCATCAGGATGCGCGCCTGTATGCCTCGATCCTCGATGGCGAGGTGCGCCTGCAGCAGCCGCTGGCCGACGGCCGCATCGGCTACGTGCAGGTGGCGCGCGGCAGCCTGAGCGTCAATGGCCAGGCGCTGTCGGCCGGTGATGCGCTGCAGATCACCGACGAGCCGGAAATCGTGCTGGCCGATGCACGCGATGCGGAAGTGCTGGTGTTCGACCTGCCGAAGTAAGCGGCACCAGCTCAGCGCGCAGCGTGCCGCCGACAAGCCGGCACGCTGCACACTGGAGATTTGCCGATATCAAAAAGCCCGCTTCCGGCGTAATGCTGTTCACTTAAGCGGAGCAGCCTTCCGATCTACCGGATAGCGGGTCTTCGAGATCTTCACCGTCCTTGGCCGGGTAGGCCTTGGACGGTGATCGAGGAACAGGCTCGCGATGCCTGAGCGAAGCTGGGATAAGCGTCTTCCTGTGGCGGAAGCTGGATTGGCTGCGGCCATCACGATGAGTTGCACTGCGATGTACTGGCAAACCGGTTTGAATCGGATGTCCGAAGGCGTTTTGCCAAACGCCTCCGCTGCCTGACCGGCTTCACGTCGAATGATGTTGTAAGCCAGCAGCAACCCCCAGACCTCCTGGTACACCAAGTCGATCTTCTTGCTACGTAAGGTCGTCGCGTTGTGCTGCATCGAGCTTTTGATGTCGCGCAAACTCAGTTCGATTTCCCATCGCTCCTGGTAAAGCAGTGCGACAGACTTGGTGCTGTAAGTGGTGACAGGCAACGAGGTCAGCACCGACTTTCTCTTCCCCTGATGCAGATAGCTCACTTCACGTACGTCCCAGTGCGTGGGAAGCGCTGGATTGCGTTTTCTGGCCTGCGGCGAGACACGCATGCGCAGTAACCGATCATCAGTGCCATAACGCGTGATTTCCTCAGCCACCAGGCCTTTGCGTGCTGGTGTCAGCCAGTGGCGTGCAGTGCCAGTGTTGGCTAGCGAAAGCAACAGATCAGCGCTCCAGAATCCTTTGTCGAACAAGGTGACCGAATGGTCGGGAATGGAGTGTAGAAACGGCTCGCTCAAGCGAATTTCGCTGCGCCGGTACGGACTGAGCTGGGCATTGAGCAAGACATGCGAGCGTACGTTCATCAGTGCAACCAATCGCAGCATGGGAAATGGTGTCTGACGGTCCGTGCTGGTATTACCGGAACCAAAATGTTCGCGCAGTTCTTCAGTGTCTGGCGTCCGCAGCAGCGCGCCATCCACGGCAAAGACCTGCAATCCCTGCCATTCATCGCCTTTGTAGCGTTCGCATCCCCACTGCGCCCCAGTCGTTGCAAACAGGTGGTGGACCGGGTCGGCGCCCAGTCGCGCGCGCGCCTGACTGACACCGCTGCGAGCCAACAGATCTTCTGAGGCCAGCCCTTGTGCGCAGATGTTCAAACGACGTGCGACCTCGTGCACCGGTTCGTCACGGAACAACGCCATGCCCAGGACAAGCCACAACACCTGATCACTGGGAAGACGCCGACGCCGGATGCTGGCCTTGGAAGACAGTTCCAGCGCGCTGGCCACCCACTCCACCGGAATATTCTGCGTAAACGTGCTCAGGTCGGAGAAGTTGAACAGATCGCCAAGGTCGAACAGCTGCTGTTGAAGGGACACAAAAAATCCGATACCAGAGGTCTGATACCAGATTTTCGGTAACTCAATTGCTTAAGTGAACAGCATTACGCTTCCGGCGGGCTTTTTTTGTGCTCAAGTAACGCTGATTGCAGAACGCCTGCGATGACGCTGCAACGCTTGACGCAACGCATCGCCAACGCCAACGCCGCGCAGTACTGCATCACTGCGCGAGATCACGCGGCCTGCGGCCTGGCAGGCCTGGCAAGCGACTTGCTAGGGGTCTCGCTGCGCACCGCCGCTATGGCGCCATCGCCATCACCATCACCATCACTATCGCCATTGACCAGGGCAAACAGCGCGTCGGCATCGGCTTCCAGCACACGTGCAGAGCGCGCCAGATCGCCGACCATCTGCGCCTGGTCGCGCGCCTGCACACCGACCGATTGCAGCGCGGTGTTGGCGGTGGAAATATCCCGCGCCTGCTCCTGACTGGCAGCGGCAATCTGCTCCACGGTGGCGGTGACCCGCAGCACCGAACCGACCATGTCCTGCATCACCGCCCCGGCCTGCTCGGCCAGGCGCGAACCGTCGCCCACCTGGTCGGTCGCGTTGTCGATCAAGCCACGAATTTCCTTTGCCGAGACACTGCAGCGCTGCGCCAGGCTACGCACCTCGGTCGCCACCACGGCAAATCCACGCCCCTGCTCGCCAGCGCGTGCCGCTTCCACGGCTGCATTCAAGGCCAGAATATTGGTCTGGAACGCGATGCCGTCGATCACCTCGATGATCTGGCCGATACGGTCGGTGGCCGCGCGAATGCCCGCCGTGGTCTTGACCATGTCGGCGATGACGGTGGCGCCGCGCAGCGCCACATCGGCCGATGCCTCGGCCATGCGCTGCGCCGAACCGGCGCTGTCGGAATTGCTGCGCACGGTTTCTGCCAGCTGATCGATGGTGGTCGAGGTCTGCGCCACGGCTGCCGACTGCGTTGACGAGCGGCTCACTAGGTCCTGGTTGCTGACCGAAATATGGTGCGCCTCGCGCTGCACGTTCTGCGCAATGCTCATGGTCTGCTGCATCAACTGACGCATGCGCTCGGCCGAGCGCACCTGATCGGTGACATCGGTGGCGTACTTGACCACCTTGTACGGACGACCGGACACATCCAGGATCGGGTTATAGGACGCCTGGATCCACACCGGACTGCCGTCCTTGCGCAGCCGGCGGTAGCGGCCCGCATCGAATTGCCCACGCGCCAGCTTCGCCCAGAAATGCCGATAGTCTTCGGAGGCACCGTAGTTTGCGTCCACGAAGATGCGGTGATGCTGGCCGATCGCCTCCTCGGCGGAGTACCCCAAAATGGCCAGGAAGTTGTCGTTGGCACTCAACACGCGCCCTTGCAGATCGAACTCGATCACGCCCATCACCTTGTCGATGGCCTGGATGCGACCATCGGCGTCGGCCGAATCGATCACCTGACGGGTCACGTCGGTGGCGTACTTGACCACCTTGTAAGGCCGCCCGTGCTCGTCGAGCACCGGGTTGTAGGACGCCTGGATCCACACCTCGCTGCCGTCCTTGTTGAGGCGCTTGTAGCGCCCCGCGTCGAACGCGCCGCGCCCGAGCTTGTCCCAGAACGCGCGATAGGCCGCCGACTGACGCGTTTGCGCGTCCACGAACATGCCATGGTGCTTGCCGCGAATCTCATCGAGCCGGTAGCCCATCACCGCAAGGAAATTCTCGTTGGCATCGAGCACCGTGCCATCCAGCGAAAACTCGATGACCGCCATGACCTTGTCGATCGCATCGATGCGGCCTTCGAAGTCGGCGGTCTGGCGGACCTGCGCGGTGATGTCGGTGGCGTACTTGACCACCCGATAGGCCTTGCCCGCGCGATCCAGCAACGGATTGTAGGAGGCGTTGATCCATACCTCGCGCCCGTTCTTGTCCAGCCGGCAGAATCGCCCGGCGTTGAAGTCGCCGCGACGCAGCGCCTGCCAGAACTGTCGATAGCTTTCGCTGTCGCGGTCGCTGGGGGTCACGAACATGCGGTGATGCTGACCGACGACTTCGTCCAGCCGGTAGCCCATCAGCGACAGGAAGTTCTGGTTCGCGTGCAGGATGCGGCCATCCAGATCGAACTCGATTACCGCCATCACCCGGTCCACCGCATCGGCCTTGTGCTGCAGCCCACGGCTCAGTGAAGAAAACAGGCGTCCAAGCAGCGGCGGCAGGCGCATCGGGGTGAGATCCGAGAGAGGTGTCACAGCCTTAGCGACCCGTGCCCGGCTTACTTGAATCGCTGCCCGCAGCGCGTTCGTGGCAGTTCAGATGCTGCGGCCCGCACAGCCGCCGGCGTTGCGCCAGCAATGCCAATGCAGACCGTCACTGAACTGCCGGCACAAATGAAAACGCCCGCAAATCAGGGATTTGCGGGCGTCTAGAACACTGGCGGAGCGAGAGGGATTCGAACCCTCGATAGAGTTTTTGACCCTATACTCCCTTAGCAGGGGAGCCCCTTCAGCCGCTCGGGCATCGCTCCAGTTTTTTGCGTCCTGCCGCGGTGTCCGTTGCAGGCCGCGAAGAATACCGGGTAAGAGGGGCTAACGTAAACCCTTTATGACGATCAATTCGAAGAATCGTCGCCCTGATGCGCACCGGAAGCGACCGGCTCATCCCCACGCTGGATCCGCTGATAGATTTCTTCGCGGTGTACAGCAACATCTTTCGGTGCGGTGATGCCGATACGCACCTGATTACCCTTGACGCCGAGTACGGTCACAGTGACCGAGTCGCCGATCATCAAGGTTTCGCCTACCCGGCGAGTGAGGATCAACATTTTGCAAATCTCCTGGAACCGGTGGGTTTCCCACCAGCATCGGCGGCCGACTGACGAGGCGCGCTCTAGGTAAAGGGAATAGACCGGAAATGGTAGCGGGACACCCTGCCAACCAGCAAGGCATACCAGGACAAGTGTTCAGCCCAAGTGTTGCTTGACCCAGGAGGCCACGCCTTCCAGCGCGGTCGCAAGGGCGGGACCATCCTCGCCACCACCCTGGGCGAGATCCGGACGACCGCCGCCCTTGCCTCCGATCTGACTGGCGATATGGCCAAGGAGTTCCCCCGCCTTCACCTTGCCAGTTGGGCTGCCGTTCACGCCGGCCACAAGCGCAACCTTGCCGCCAGCGGCGCCTGCCAACACGATGACCGAGTCGCCCAACTGCTGCTTGAGGCGATCCATCGCATCGCGCAACGCCTTGGCATCGAAGCCCTCCAGACGCACGGCGACCACCTTGACGCCTGCCACATCGACCGCGCCGGAACCCAGGTCTGCAGTTGCGCCGGAGGCCAGCTTGGCCTTGAGCGACTCCAGCTCACGCTCGAGCCGCTTCTGACGTTCGGTGAGCGCGCGAACCTTGTCGACCACCTCGGTGGCATTGCCGCCGAGCAGGCTGGCCGCCTCGAGCAGACGTCGCTCCTCATCGGCGACATGGTCCAGCGCGCCCTGCCCGGTCACCGCCTCGATGCGACGCACGCCCGAGGACACACCGCCTTCGGAAGTGATCTTGAACAAGCCGATGTCGCCGGTGCGGGTGACATGGGTGCCGCCGCAGAGCTCGGTGGAATAGCCGCCCATCTTCAGCACGCGCACGTTCTCGCCGTACTTTTCGCCGAACAGGGCCATCGCGCCGAAATCCAGCGCCTCCTGCATGGCCATGTTGTGCACTTCCACGCTGTGGTTGGTGCGCACTTCGGCGTTGACCTTGCGCTCGATCACGGCGAGCTCTTCGGGCGTGATCGGCTGGAAGTGCGAGAAGTCGAACCGCAAGCGGTCCGGTGCAACCAGCGAGCCCTTCTGCTGCACATGCGTGCCCAGCACCTCGCGCAGGGCCGCATGCAGCAGATGCGTGGCCGAGTGGTTGAGGATGGTCTTGCCGCGACGCTGCACGTCGATGCCTCCTGCCAGCACATCGCCCAATGCCAGCGCACCTTCGGTGATGCGCCCGACATGGCCATGGAACTGGCCGGCAAACTTCTGGGTGTCGGTGATCTCGATGGAGACATCGCTACCGCTCAGCTGGCCGCTATCGCCAACCTGTCCACCGGACTCGGCATAGAACGGCGTCCGGTCGGTGAACACGATGACTTCGTCGCCGGCTTCCGCACGTTCGACCGGGCGGCCCTGCTTGAGCAACGCCACGACCTTGAGCGCATCGGCGTCATAGGCCTCGTAGCCCAGAAACACCGTCGGCGACATGGTGGCGACCAGATCGGCCGGCAATGCGACGCCGCCACCGAACTTGCCGGCGGCACGCGCGGTCTCGCGCTGACGCTCCATGGCGAACTCGAAGCCCTCCATGTCCACGCGCAAGCCGCGCTCGCGTGCGATGTCGGAGGTGAGATCGACCGGGAACCCGTAGGTATCGAAAAGGCGGAACGCATCGGCGCCGGGAATCACTTCCTGCGCGCGCGCGGCGACGTCGTCGAAGATCTTCATGCCGGCGTCCAGCGTTTCGGCAAAACGCTCTTCCTCGGCCAGCAGTGCGCGCGCGACGGTCTCCCGCGCGACCACCAGTTCGGGATAGGCCTCGCCCATCAGCTCGACCAGGGTCGGCACCATCTTGCTGAAGAACGGCTGGCGTACCCCCAGCATCCAGCCGTGACGCAGCGCACGCCGGATGATCCGGCGCAGCACATAGCCGCGGCCTTCGTTGGACGGCAGCACACCGTCGACGATCAGGAACGAACAGGCGCGGATGTGATCGGCGATCACCCGCAGCGACTTGTTCTCCAGATCGGTGACGCCGGTCAGCGCGCTGGCCTTGCCGATCAAGGCCTGGAACAGATCGATCTCGTAGTTGGTATGCACGTGCTGCAGGATCGCAGCCAGGCGCTCCAGGCCCATGCCGGTGTCCACGCACGGCGCCGGCAGCGGCACCAGGGTGCCGTCGGGCTGGCGGTCGAACTGCATGAACACCAGGTTCCAGATCTCGATGAAGCGGTCGCCATCCTCGTCCGGGGAGCCCGGGGGGCCACCGGCGATATGGTCGCCGTGGTCGAAGAAGATCTCGGTGCAAGGACCACACGGGCCGGTATCGGCCATCTGCCAGAAGTTGTCCGACGCGTACGGCGCACCCTTGTTGTCGCCGATGCGCACGATGCGGCTTTCCGGAATACCGATCATGTCGCGCCACAGCGCGAAGGCTTCTTCGTCGGTGTGGTAGACGGTGACCAGCAACCGCTCGGCCGGCAGCTTCCAGACCTGGGTCAGCAGCTCCCAGGCCCAGCTGATGGCGTCCTTCTTGAAGTAGTCGCCGAACGACCAGTTACCCAGCATCTCGAAGAAGGTGTGATGGCGCGCGGTGTAGCCCACCGAATCCAGATCGTTGTGCTTGCCGCCGGCACGCAGGCAGCGCTGTACGTCGGCCGCGCGCAAGTAGCTGCGCTTCTCCGCGCCGAGGAAGACGTCCTTGAACTGGACCATGCCGGAGTTGGTGAACAGCAAGGTCGGGTCGTTGCCCGGCACCAGCGGCGCGGATGGCACGATGGTGTGGCCCTTCCCCTCGAAGAACGCGAGGAAGTCACTACGAATCTGGGAAGTGCTGAATTTGGCAGGTGCGTTCATGTGCTGGCATTGGGCGGGCGGCAGTCCCGGTCACCCAATGAGATGTGGGCGCAGATGAGCGGAACAACCTGAAACCACGAAGGGTAGCAGGCCTGACGCCCTCAGTCCTCAAGGTCGAAGCGCGTGGCGCTACGAATGCTGTTGCCATCGAAACCACGCCGGGCCAGCAGATCGGCGGCCTTGCGCCGTTGCGGCAGATCGGTGGGGCCCTGGTCGCCAAAGCGACGCCGGATCAGATCGCGCGCGTTTTCGGTCCAGTCGCCCTCAAATGTCGCCATTGCGGCGCTGATGGCATCGCTGTCCAGGCCATGGGTTCCGAGCTCGGCGCGGATATGCAGTGGGCCGTAGCCCGAGCCTGCGCGATTGCGCACGACCGAGGCCGCAAAACGGGTGTCGTCCTGCCACCCCTCGTCAGCCAGGCGCTCCACGGCCGCCTGTGCAGCGTCCGGCTCGATACCGCGTGCCAGCAGCTTGCGGTTCAATTCCTTGCGCGAATGCTCGCGCCGCACCAGCAATCCCAGTGCGCGTTGGACCGGCGTCTGTTCCTTGAACCGGCGTCCCCGCTTTGGCGCGGGCTGTTGCTCGTCCATCGTGGGTGTCCCGAGTACCAAAACCACACAGCATCAATGCGCCGTCCATGGCGCCTGCCCTCCTGGCCTTCAATAGATCTACCGCGGGAAGCGACGGCACTGACTCCGCCGTCCCCGCGATAGAAAACCTGCCACAGCCATTAGTGCTGCCGTTCTGCCATCAGGCGGACGCGGCCGGCAGGGGGAACCGGGGATGGCCCACGCGGACGTCCCGGTTCGCGCTGCCGCCGAGACACCGGCCTGATGACGGCTGGGCTCGCACTGCCTGGCTGCTGTTATTCCTTCTCGACGTCGTCGCCGGCTTCGCGCGGCGCTTCGGCCGGCTGGAACTTCTCGCGCAGCTCGGCTTCCAGCCGCACCGCAACCTGCGGGTTGTCGCGCAGATAGCCACGCGCGTTGTCCTTGCCCTGCCCAATGCGTTCTTCGCCGTAGCTGTACCAGGCGCCGGCTTTCTCGACCAGCTTGGCTTCCACGCCCATGTCGATCAGCTCACCCTCGCGGCTGATGCCTTCGCCGTAGAGGATTTCGGTCACGACCTGCTTGAACGGAGGCGCCAGCTTGTTCTTGACCACCTTGATCTTGGTCTGGTTGCCGATGATTTCGTCGCCCTTTTTGATCGCGCCGATACGACGGATGTCCAGACGCACCGATGCATAGAATTTCAGCGCGTTGCCGCCGGTGGTCACTTCCGGGCTCTGGCCCGGCATCATCACGCCGATCTTGTGGCGCAGCTGGTTAATGAAGACCACCAGCGTGTTGGAACGCTTGATGTTGCCGGTCAGCTTGCGCAGCGCCTGACTCATCAGGCGGGCCTGCAGGCCCGGCAGCTGGTCACCCATTTCGCCTTCGATTTCCGCCTTCGGGGTCAGCGCGGCGACCGAGTCGACCACCACGATGTCCACCGAACCGGAACGCACCAACATGTCGGCGATTTCCAGCGCCTGTTCGCCGGTATCCGGCTGCGACAGCAGCAGGTCGTCGACATTGACGCCCAGCTTGGCGGCGTAGATCGGGTCCAGCGCATGCTCGGCGTCGATGAAGGCAGCGGTGCCACCCTTCTTCTGGCACTCGGCAATCGCCTGCAGGGTCAGGGTGGTCTTGCCCGACGATTCCGGACCGTAGATCTCCACCACGCGGCCCTTGGGCAGGCCGCCGATCCCCAGTGCGATGTCCAACATCAGCGAGCCGGTCGGAATGACTTCGACGGCCTCGATCACACGGTCGCCCATGCGCATCACCGAGCCCTTGCCGAATTGCTTCTCGATCTGGCTCAGTGCGGCGGAAAGGGCGCGCTTCTTGTTCTCATCCATCTGGGTGATCCTTGTCAGTGATTTCGGTGTAGGGCTAATGTAGCGGCGGTGTATCGCACAGACTGAGACTGGCTGCGACACACTCAGATTAGGGAGGCGGCCATGGCAATGGCAGCGGGAAATCCTGCGGCACCGGCTCGGGATAACGCCAGTGAGGCCATCGGCGCAGTACTCAACGATTCGGCCTCAACAGCCCGCAGTACAGGCCCTCGATCGCGAAATCCTGATCCGGCAACACTTCGATCGGCGCGTAGTCCGGATTGCGCGGCAGCAGGCGGATGCGGTCCTTGCCGATCTTCAACAGCTTGACCGTGATCTCCTCATCGATGCGCGCCACCACGATCTGCCCCGAGCGCGCGTCGCGGGTGCGGTGCACCCCGATCAGGTCGCCGTTGAAGATGCCTTCATCGCGCATCGAGTCGCCCTGCACCTTGAGCAGATAGTCCGGCGACGGCGAAAAGAACACCCGGTCCAGCACCACGAAGTCGTCCGAGCCGATATCCGCGCCGATCGGCAGGCCTGCGGCCACGCGTCCCAGCACCGGCAGACGCAGCACATCGTCGCGCATCGGCTCGTTTGCAGCGGCAGGCGGGGTGCGCGGCTGGGCGCCCTGCCCGGCCAGACGAATGCCGCGGGCCTGGCCGGGGACGCGACGGATCGCACCGGCCTGCTCCAATGCCTCAAGATGGTATTGCGCGCCGCGCACACCCTTGAAGCCGAAGGCGCGGGCGATCTCGGTCTGCGAGGGCGGTACGCCGTCGGCATCGATGCGCTCGGCGATCAAGGCCAGGATTGCTTGCTGGGTATCGGTCAGGTCCATGGTTAGTAGTATTACTACTAACTGACGCCTGCGCAATAGCCGTGTCGTGCGCCATGCGCAGTCCAGCAATCGGGGGTCAGCATGTGCCGCGTCTAGCGGCGGCTGCGCCAGATGGAGAACAGGATCCAGACGCCGCACAGGGCTGCACCGATAAACCCGCCGACGCCCAACGCGAGCAACCAGCGGCTGGCACTGCCGCCGACACTGTTCATGACGATCGACGAGCCGATCACCAGCGCGGCAGTCACGATCCCCATGGTGAGCCGGTTGGCCGCGCGATCGACCTGCTCGCCGAACTCGCGCAATGCACGCGTTTCGATCTGCAGTTGCAGCTTGCCGCGCCGTGCGGCCTGCAGCAGCCGTTTGAGATCGCGTGGCAGATCGCCGATCAGGTCGATCGCGCCGGTCACGGTGCGACGGCTGCGCCGCAGCATTGCGCTGGGTGCATAACGCTGCAGCACAACGCGTTCGAGATACGGGCGCGCCTCGGTGGCCATGTCGAAATCCGGATCGAGCTGGCGCCCCATGCCTTCGAGCGTGAGGAACGCCTTGATCATCAGCGCCAGATCCGACGGCAGGGTCAGCCCGTGATCGCGCAGGATCGAGGTCACATCGCCCAGCATCGCGCCGATGCGCAGTTCCTTCAGCGGCACCCCGCGGTACTCGTCGACGAAGGCACCGATATCCTGCTGCAGCCGCGACTCATCGACCTCCAGGCTGGTACCGGCCCATTCCAGCAGTACGTCGATGACCGCTTCGGCGTCGTAGCTGACCATGCCATGCAGCAGTTGCGCGACCTGGAAGCGGCGCTGCTCGGAAACGCGCCCGACCATGCCGAAATCGATGACGGCGATGCGCCCGTCGCGCAGATAAAAGATATTGCCCGGATGCGGGTCGGCGTGGAAACAGCCATCCTGCAGCACCATCTTCAGCACGATCCCGGCGCCGGTGCGTGCGAGCGCCTTGCGGTCCAGGCCGGCCGCATCCACGGCGACCAGATCCCGCCCCGGGATGCCGTCGATGAATTCCTGCACGTTGAGCGATTCGCAGGTCCACTGCCAATAGACGGACGGCACCACCACCTGGGGGTCGTTGACGAAATTGGCTGCGATGCGCTCGGCATTGCGGCACTCGGCGGCGAAATCGAGCTCGCGCCGCAGGGAGACGGTGAATTGCTGCACCACTTCGGCGGGGCGATAACGCTTGAGATCGGGCGCACGCGTTTCCACAATTTCCGCCAGGCGTGCCAGCAGGCGCAGATCCGCATCGATGACATCGCCGATGCCGGGGCGGCGGATCTTCAGCACCACCGGTGTGCCATCGGCCAGCCAGGCGCGATGCGTCTGCGCCAGCGATGCCGCAGCCAGAGGCTGTTCGTCCAGCCGTGCGAACACGCTTTCCGGCTCCGCGCCCAATGCTGCGACCAGTTGCGGGCGGATCTGTTCGAACGGCAACGCAGGCACTGCGTTCTGCAGCTCGCTCAGCTCTTCGATCCACTCCGGCGGCAGCAGGTCCACACGCGTGGCCAGCACCTGCCCCAGCTTGACGAAGGTCGGCCCGAGTTCCTCGAGCGCGCGCCGCACCCGCGTCGCGGCGGACATGCGCAGGCGGCCCTCGGCGTTATGCCAGTGCAGCAGCTTGCCGGCACGGTCGAGCACGTCGGCCAGCCCGATGCGCCGCACCACATCGCCGAATCCGTAACGGATCAGCACCGCAGCGATTTCCTGCAGCCGCCCCAGGTCCCGAACGGTGCCGAGCGCTTCCCACATCAGCACACCGCCTGCGATTGCGCTGCGGCAACGGGCCGCATGGCGTTAACGTGCATCGCTGCATGTGTGCGCTCCTTGCAAACGCCTGTTGACCATGCACGACCACGCGCAACGGCTGTGGCTGCATGATCGCTCGCGCGCAGGACGGCGCGGTGGCCGGCCGCCGCAGGCCTCGGCTGCCGCGCGCCTGCGCGCCGATCATCCAGCAATGCCAGGACAGCGCCCGCAGATCGGCGCAGCAACGACAACGACAACGCATGAGCAAAAAGCGGAAGCATCGGCACGCAGGTTGGAAACGAGACCTCGTTTGTAGCCGATCTGCACGTGCCTGTCGCGTCATGAATACCTGCGGGCTTAGCCGAGGTTGCGCTTGCGCATGCATCTTGCTGCCTTGGCACTGCCGTGCTTGGGCCTTCGAGACCTAATACCGCAACCGCAAGGTGAGCCCATACGTGCGCGGCGCACCCAGAAATGCATTCCACGAACCCGCCTGTAGCGGCGCATCGATGACGATCTGGCGATAGGTTTCGTTGCCGAGATTTTCTGCCCACGCTTCCAGCATCCAGCGCTTGTCGTCGGCGCCGATGCCCAGCCGTGCATTGAGCACCGCATAGCCCGGTTGCGCCTTCTGCGGATCCAGATCGGAGCCGGCGTTGTACTCGGAAACATACTTCGCGCCGACATTGAACCGGCCGGTCATGCGATTGCCGAGCGCGTGCTCGTAGCTGACCGAAAGATTGGCCGACCAGCGTGGCGCAAAGCTCAGACGACTGCCCGGCAGCAGTGCCAGATCGGCGTCCGGCAGCGGATCGTCGCCATACGCGGTATCCGTGTAGCTGAGCCCGCCCTGCACCATCAGGCCGGGCATGGCGCCCTGCCACAGCAGTTCGGCATCGATGCCGCGCGACACCACGCTGGGAATGGCGCGCACCACGAAGCTGGTCCCGAGGAAATTGTTGAGCTGAAAGTCGCTGAAGTCCTGATAGAACAGCGCGGCATTGAGCAGCAGGTTGCCACCGAGCCAGCTGGTCTTGGCGCCGAGCTCGTAACTGTCGACGAATTCGCCGGGAAACGCGGTGTCGTCCACCGGCAGGATGCCTTGCACGCCGCTGGACAAACCATCGGAGGACTGCACGCGATCCAGGTTGAAACCGCCGGCCTTGTAGCCGCGTGCGGCGGACACATAGGTCATCACCGCATCGCTCCAGCGGTACGCCAGCTTCGCCGTTCCCGACCATTCGCGCTCGGTGCGGCGTTGCTCGGTGCGACGGCCGGCATGGGCGACGTTGGCCCAGGGCAGACAGGTGAAACCGACCACTTGTGGTGCGATTGTCGGCGCTGCCGACGCAGGCACGCCACGCGCGACCAGCGCGGCCCCGATACGCCGCAATGCGGCCGGATCGAGCTGACCGTTGGCCGCGAAGTAACTGGCGCACGCCGGGCTTCCATCGGGATTTTCGAACCTCGACTGCAATACCTTGTGCTCGTAGGTGTAGCGCAGCCCAACCACCACATCCAATGCATCGGTGGCATGCCAGGTGTTGTTGGTGAACAGCGCGGCACTGGTGCCATCCTGCCGAAAGCGATCGTGGCTACCCTGGCCGCGAAACAGCGTGCCGGCCGGCAAGCCGGTGGCATCCGCGAGAAAGCGCGTTGCATCCGCACGGGTGGCCAGCGCCGGATCAACCCGTGCAAGCAACACGCTGGACAGATACGGCTCGTAGGCACTGCCGAAGCGATAGGACTCGTTGCGATGCAGGGTTTCGTCGGCGTAGAACGCACCGACCATCCAGTCCAGACGCTCGCCCGATCCGGCTAGGCGCAGTTCCTGGCTGAAGGTCTTGAACCGGGTCAGCATCTCGTCCTCGCGCGGCGCGCGGTAGAGGATGTCGGCCGCACTGTAGTCGAAGTCCAGGCCGTTGATGGATGTCCAGTCGCGCAATGCGGTGATCGAGGTCAGCACCGCCTTGCCCAGCCACGGCGTGGTCCAATCCAGCTGCGCCGACACACCCTTGTCCTGGATATCCTGCGCGGTGCTGCGATTGCTGTAGGCACGCCTGCCTTGCGGGTCTGCACGCGCAATCGTGCCCTGCCCGCCTGGTGCCAGCGCATCGATCAGTGCTGCGGTCGGCCCACGTTCGGTGGTGACGGTGACGCAGCAGTTTTCCTCGCGGCGGGTGTAGTCGGCAGCCAGATTGATGTCCAGGTCGGCGCCGGGTTCCCATAACCACTGCACGCGCGCAGTGCGCAGGTTCTGATCCCCGTCGTCGCTGGCGGTGCGCGGGCCGGCCCCGGTGACCACCTGTTCGAAGCCGTCGCGACGCCGCCTGGCCGCATAGACGCGCAAGGCACTGGTGTCGCCCAGCGCATCGTTGAAGGCGCCGGCAATCCCGAGCGCGCCATAGTTGCCCACGGTGATCTCGGCATCGGCGCTGCGGGTAAAACTGGGCCGACGCGTCACCACGTTGATGACGCCGGCCGAGGTGTTCTTGCCGAACACGGTGCCTTGCGGCCCCTTCAACACCTCGATGCGCTCAAGCTCGCCGAGGTCGGCAAAGCCCACGCCGTTGCGTGCGCGCGCCACCCCATCGATGACCACACCGACCGAGGATTCGAGCCCGGCGTTGTCGCCCACCGTGCCGATGCCGCGAATGCGCGCGGTGGTCTGCGCAGCGCTCTGACTGCTGGTCACGATCAAGCCGGGCACCAGCACCTGCAGTTCCTTGATGTCGTGCACGCCGCTGTCCTGCAGCAGTTGCTCGGGCAATACCGAGACCAGCACCGGCACGTTCTGCAGCGATTCCTCGCGCTTTTGCGCAGTCACCTTCAGGGCCGCCAGCGTTGCCGGCTCGTTGCGCTGTTGCTGCGTGGCCGTTTGCGCATGCAGCGGCGATGCCTGTGCGGCGGCGAAGAGCACCAGCGCGAGCCCGGTGCTGCGTTGCTGTTGCATGCGCATGCCTGTCCCCCGACAAAGAGCCCGCGATGCACTGCGGCGAGCGCCGCAGGTCGCGTGAGGCCACACCTTAGCGAGTGAACGGGGTTGGACAACACCGCTGGCAGAAGCTGCGCAGCGCGCAGCGAACGCACTGCGGTGAAAGCTGCATTGCAGCCATGCATGAACTGCGCAATCGCTGGCTGTCGGAGACAATCAACGCGGCCAGCGTCGCACTGCGTGCAGCATAGGCGCGCGCGCGACTTCTTCCTTACGGAGACTAGAGCAGTGCGCTCAAGCCCTGCAGCGCGGCAACCACGGTCTGACGCCGCACTGCATCGCGATCGCCAGCGAACTGGAACAACTGCGCAGTGGCATAGCCGCCGCGCCGCTTCCAGCCAATCCATACCGTGCCGACCGGCTTGTCCTCACTGCCGCCACCCGGGCCGGCGATGCCGGTCACCGCCACCGCGATGCTCGCACCGGAATTGACCAGCGCACCCGACACCATTTCGATCACCGTTTCGCGGCTGACCGCACCATGCACTTCCAGCGTCTGCGGCCGCACCCCCAGCAAGGCCTGCTTGGCCTCGTAGCTGTAGGCGGCCATGCCGCAATCGAACCAGTGCGAGGACCCCGCCACATCGGTGACCGCCTTGGCGATCCAGCCACCGGTACAGCTCTCGGCAGTGACCAGGCGCTCGCGCGCGGCAAGCAGCTGTTGACCGAGGCGTTCGGCCAGCTGGTGCAGTTCGGAATCGGCGGACATGGACATGGGCACGGCGAGTAAAGGAGCAACCGACGTTTTAGCCGAATTTGCCGCGCCTGTCTGCGCTGGCGCCCAATCCGCGCCGGTGACGACGTGGCCGAGGTTCAGTGGCGGTGTGCAGCCGATGGCAGCGGCCATCGGCTGCGCTGGCGACAGGATCACAAGGATAGCGGCGGCCGGCAGACGTTCTTACGCCCGCACCACTGCTGCAGACACGCATTCGGTCGTGCCAGCAAACAGGACGCCACGGCCGAAGCGGCGCGATCGCCGCAGCGCTGGCACCCATCAGCCTGCCCCGACAACGGCGATCTGCACGGCCGGCACAAGCCGACCCTGCAGCGCCGATCACGACTCCCAGTCTTCGCGACGATCGGGCAGCATCGCGCGCAGTGGCGCACCGTCGTCGCCGGCAGCCAGGCGCTCTGCCTCGACCATCGGCAGGTCGACGTCCAGCAACCAGCCGTCCTCGTCGGACTCCTCGCCGCGCACCACTTCCAGTTGATGCAACTTCGAGCGCAGACGGCCGGCCGACGGCGGCAACCGCAGTTGCCCGGTCACATGGCGCAGGTCCAGTCGCTGCCCGAGCGCATGCTGCAGTTCCTGCAGCCCGCGTCCGTCGCGCGCGGAGACCCACACGCGCTCGCGCCGCGCCTGGTCGGGAATGCCGTCCTGCGCATCGTGACGCACCTGCGCGCCTTCGATCTTGTCGATCTTGTTGAACACCAGCAGCTGCGGCAGATCGCCCGCACCCACCGCATGCAGCACTTCATCGACCTGCTGGATGCGTTCCTCGCGCAGCGGGTCGGCCGCATCGACGATATGCAACAGCAGATCGGCGTCGCGCGCCTCGGACAAGGTCGAACGGAACGCGGCGACCAGTTGGTGCGGCAGGTCGCGCACGAAGCCGACCGTGTCGGCCAGGATCGCACTGCCACCGGGCAGCGCGATACGGCGCACGGTGGGATCGAGCGTGGCGAACAACTGGTCGGCAACGTAGGCCTCCGCACCGGTCAAGGCGTTGAACAGCGTGGATTTGCCGGCATTGGTGTAACCGACCAACGCAATCCGCGGCAGTTCGCTGCGCATGCGCGCGCGCCGCATCTGGGTGCGCTGCACCTCGACCTTTTCCAGCCGCTGCTGCAACTGCTCCACCCGCTTCTGCAGCAGGCGACGGTCGGTTTCCAGCTGGGTTTCGCCAGGGCCGCGCAGGCCGATCGAACCACCGCGCTGACGCTCCAGGTGGGTCCAGCCGCGGACCAGCCGGGTGGCCATATGCCGCAACTGGGCCAGCTCCACCTGCAACTTGCCCTCGTGGCTGCGTGCCCGCTGCGCGAAGATGTCCAGGATCAGGCCAGTGCGGTCGATCACGCGCCGCTCCAGATAGCGCTCCAGATTGCGCTCCTGGCCCGGCGACAAGGTGTGGTTGACCAACACCAGATCCGCGCCGGTGGCCTCGGCAGCGGCCTTGATCTCTTCCAGCTTGCCGCTGCCGATCAGGGTCGACGGGTTCGGTTTGTCGATGCGCGCGGTGAGCGTGGCCGCCACCGTGGCGCCCGCCGACTTTGCAAGGTCGGCGAACTCCTCCAGCACATCCTCTTCGGCAGGCCCACCGGAGTGGGTCTGAATCAACAACGCGTGTTCACCCTTGCGTGAGCGATCAAACACGCACTACTCCATTACTGCTCGACGTCGTCATCTTCCGCCTGGTTGCCTTCATTGGATTGCACATACCCACCACCTGGTCCCACGCGCACATTGCGCGCCGGCACGACCGTGGAGATGGCGTGCTTGTAGACCATCTGACTCACGGTATTGCGCAGCAGGACCACGAACTGGTCGAACGACTCGATCGTGCCCTGCAGCTTGATGCCGTTGACCAGATACACAGAGACCGGCACCCGCTCGCGCCGCAGCGCGTTGAGGAATGGATCCTGTAAAGATTGCCCCTTAGCCATCGAAAACTCCTCTTCATTATTGTTCTTATAGTCCCGGTCGACACCTGCCATCCCCAGCCGGCCCCGGAAACGGGATGTTACACGCCTGAAGCCTGCCGTACAGCGGGACGTTGACCGAGGAAGCCGACAAGTGCGCTTTCCAATCGTTGGCCGTCATGCTCCGGGTCGAACCAGCGCGCGTCGAGCTCGCCACGCAGCCAGGTGAGTTGCCGCTTGGCCAGTTGACGGGTGGCCTGCACCGCCTTGTCGCGGAAATCGGCCAGGCGACCGGCCCCATCCAGATACTCCCAGGCCTGGCGGTACCCCACCGCGCGCACCGCGGGCAGATCCAGCGGCGCGGCGACCGCACGCAGTTGCGGCAGTGCCCGCAGACGTTCCACCTCGGCCAGGAAATCCTGCGCCAGCATCGTGTCCAGGCGCTGTTCGATGCGTGCATGCAGCACCGCGCGCTCGCGCGGCGCCAGCACCACCTTCAGCACCCGCACCGGCAAGCGCTGGCCCGGCGGCAGCGCCTGCCAGTAGCTGATCGGCCTGCCGCTGATGCGGTAGACCTCCAGGGCGCGCTGGATCCGCTGCGGATCGGTGGTATGGATCCGCGCCGCCGCGACCGGGTCGACGTCCGCCAGTCGTGCGTGCATCCGGGCCCAGCCAAGTTCGCCGGCTTCGGCTGCGATCGCCGCGCGCACCGCCGGGTCGGCCTCGGGCAACTGCGACAGCCCTTCCAGCAAGGCGCGGAAGTACAGCCCGGTGCCGCCGGCCAGAATCGGCAGCTTGCCGCGCGCCACGATTTGCTCGATCGCCTGCCGCGCATCGCTGGCGAATTCCGCCGCCGAATAGATCTGCCAGGGCTCGCGCAGATCGATCAGGTGATGCGGCATCGCCGCGCGCATCGCCGCATCCGGCTTGGCCGCGCCGATGTCCAGGCCGCGATACACCAGCGCCGAATCGACGCTGACGATCTCGCCGTTCCAGCGCTGCGCGGCGTCCAGTGCCAGCGCGGTCTTGCCGCTGGCGGTCGGCCCCATCAGCGCAATCGCCAGCGGGCGGCGGTCGGCCGGCATCAGTCCTCGTCCGGCCAGCGAATGCCCGGTGCCGCCGGCGCGCTCACGCGCGGCAGCGGAATCGCCGCCATCGCGCTCCACACCTTCAGGGCATCCACGGTGGCGGCCACATCATGCACGCGCAGCAACATCGCGCCGCGCTGGGCGGCGATCAGATGCGCGGCGACCGAGCCGTATACGCGCTCAGCGGCGACCTGGCGCCCGGTTAGCTCGCCGATGCTGCGCTTGCGCGACAGCCCCGCCAGCACCGGCAGGCCAAACTCCTGCAGGCGCTGCAACTGCGCCAGCACGGTCAAATTATGCGTGGTGGTCTTGTCAAAGCCGAAACCCGGGTCGAGGATCAAGCGGCGCTTGTCGATCCCGGCCATTTCGGCCGCGAAGATGCGCTCGGCCAGGAAGCGATGCACCTCGGCCACCACGTCGTCATAGTGCGGCGCGTCCTGCATCGCATGCGGCGCGCTGCGTGCATGCATCAACACCACCGGCACCCGCAAGTCGGCTGCTGAATCCAGCGCGCCCGGCGAGCGCAGCGCATGCACGTCGTTGATCATGCCGGCGCCGGCCGCGACCGCCGCGCGCATCACCTCCGGCTTGTAGGTATCCACACTGATCGGCACGGTGGTTTGCTGCGCCAATGCCTGGATCACCGGGATCACGCGCTGCAGTTCCTCCTCCAGCGATACCGGCGTGGCACCGGGACGGGTGGATTCACCACCGATATCCAGCACCGTAGCGCCTTGCTCGACCAGACCCAGGCCATGCGCGATGGCGGCCTCGCAACTTGCGTGCTGGCCGCCGTCGGAAAATGAGTCCGGCGTGACATTGACGATCCCCATCACCTGCGGCGCATCCAGTCGCAGCTCGCGACCGGCGCAATCCAGCTTGAGGGCGGTGTCGAACATCGATGGTGTCTCCTTGGATGGTTGCGATGAGCGCCGACAGGGCGATGCGGCGCTATAACGCATCAAGGCCGGGAATCGCTTCCCGGCCTTGACGAATGCTGCTGCAGCTGACCGATGCGTTGGGTTACAGCTGCTCGGCCGGCCCGGCAATCGGCGGCAACGGACGCGGGCTACCCTTGTCATTGTTGTTGCCACCGTCCTTGTCGGACTTGCCCCAGCCTGCCGGCGGCGGCGGCTCGCGGCCTTCCATGATGGCGTCGATCTGCGGCACGTCGATGGTCTCGTACTGCAGCAGCAGCTGCGACATCGCATGCAGCTTGTCCAGGTTCTCGGTGAGGATCGCCTTGGTCTTGCTGTAGGCCTTGTCCAGGATCGAGCGCACCACTTCGTCGATCATGCGCGCGGTCTCGTCGGAGACGTTCTTGTGCTGAGTGACCGAACGCCCCAGGAACACCTCGTCTTCTTCCTCGCCGTAGGCCACCGGGCCGAGCTCGTCGGATAGGCCCCACTTGGTCACCATGTTGCGCGCCATCTTGGTCGCACGCTCGATGTCATTGGACGCACCGGTGGTGACCTTGTCGCCGCCGAAGATCAGCTCTTCGGCAACGCGGCCGCCGTACAGCGAGCACAGCTGCGACTCGATCGCCACGCGGTTCATCGAGTAGCGGTCGCCTTCCGGCAAATACATCGTCACGCCCAGGGCGCGACCGCGCGGAATGATCGTGACCTTGTAGACCGGGTCATGCTCGGGCACCAGACGGCCGACGATGGCGTGGCCTGCCTCGTGATAGGCGGTGAGCGTCTTCTCGTCCTCGCTCATGGCCATCGAGCGGCGCTCGGCACCCATCAGGATCTTGTCGCGGGCACGGTCGAAGTGGTCCATGCGGACTTCCTTCTCGCTGCCACGCGCGGCAAACAACGCCGCCTCGTTACACAGGTTGGCCAGATCGGCACCGGAGAAGCCCGGCGTACCGCGTGCGATGACCATCGGCACCACGTCGTCGGCCAGCGGCAGCTTGCGCATGTGCACGCGCAGGATCTGCTCGCGGCCCTTGACGTCCGGCAGGCCGACCACGACCTGACGGTCGAAACGGCCCGGACGCAGCAGCGCCGGATCCAGCACGTCGGGACGGTTGGTCGCTGCTATCACGATCACGCCTTCGCCGCCTTCGAAACCATCCATCTCGACCAGCAACTGGTTCAGGGTCTGCTCGCGCTCGTCATGCCCGCCGCCGAGACCGGCGCCGCGATGACGGCCCACCGCATCGATTTCGTCGATGAAGATGATGCACGGCGCATGCTTCTTGGCCTGCTCGAACATGTCGCGTACGCGGCTGGCACCCACGCCGACGAACATTTCCACGAAGTCCGAGCCGGAAATGCTGAAGAACGGCACCTTGGCTTCGCCAGCGATCGCCTTGGCGAGCAGCGTCTTACCGGTACCCGGCGGGCCCACCATCAGCACGCCGCGCGGAATCTTGCCGCCCAGCTTGGTGAACTTGGTCGGGTCGCGCAGGAAATCGACCAGTTCGCCGACTTCTTCCTTGGCCTCGTCGCAGCCGGCAACGTCGGCAAAGGTGATCTTGACCTGGTCCTCGCCCTGCAGCTTGGCGCGCGACTTGCCGAAGCTCATCGCACCCTTGGCACCGCCGCCACCGCCCTGCATCTGGCGCATGATGAACAGCCAGAAGCCGATGATCAGGATGACCGGCAGGAAGTTGAGCACCAGCGACCAGAAGCCAGGCCCGGTGGAGGGCTTCTGGCGGGTCATTTCGATGTTCTTGCTATACAGCACGTCAACCAGCTTGTCGTCGCGCGGGCCGTAAACGGTGGCTTCGCTGCCGTCGGTGCGCTTGAAGCGGATCGCGTTGACCGCCAGGTTGGTCTCGTCGGTGTAGTCCACCGATTTAACACGGCCTGAGTCCACTTCCTTCAGGAACTGGGTGTAGGTGATCGAGTCGGGGCCGACACCGCCCGCCATCCGCGGCGAAAAGCTCTGGAAGACGACCATCAGCACAACCGCGACGACCACCCACAGCAGCAGATTCTTGGTCAAGTCGTTCATCCTCATTGGCTCCGGTGCCCTCTACTCTTCAATTCTTGAAACACGGTGGTCATTGGCAGCTTACTTGATCTGGGCACGCTTGCCCTGACCGAGCGCATAAACTTCCGGGGAGCGCTTGCGCGAGGCCGCCGGCTTGCGAATCGTCACCTTGTCATAGCGGCGGCGAAGCTCACGAATGTAGTCGTCGGACCCGACACCCTGGAACAGCTTGATCAAGAACGCCCCGCCCGGTTTGAGGTGGGTGTCGGCAAATTCCATCGCCAGTTCCGCCAGGTGCATCATCCGCGGTTGGTCGACCGCATCCATGCCACTCTTATTGGGGGCCATATCGGACAGCACAAGGTCCACCGGCACATCGCCCAGCATCGCCTCGAATTCCGATAGGACGGTTTGCTCCCTGAAGTCGCCGTGAAGGAACTCCACGCCGGCCAGCGGCGGCATCTCCAGGATATCCAGCGCCACCACCCTGCCGCTGTCGCCCATGGACTTGCGCACCTGCTGCGACCAGCCGCCCGGCGCCGCGCCCAGGTCGACCACCACCATGCCCGGCTTGAGCAGGCGGTCGCGCTGGAGCAGTTCTTCCAGCTTGTAGGCCGCACGCGAGCGCATGCCTTCGGCCTGCGCCTTCTTGACGAACGGATCGGCGAAGTGTTCCTTGAGCCAGCGCTGGCTGCTTTTACTACGGGAAGGCATCGGCAAAGGGGTCTGAACGGGTCGCCATGATACCCTGAACACCCTTTGCTTCCCTTTGATCCTGCATGTCCATTGTTCTCACCTCCGCCCAGAACCGTTTCCTGCGCGGCCAGGCCCACGATCTCAAGGCACTGCTGCAAACCGGCGGCAAAGGGGTCACGCCGGCATTTCTGGCCGAACTCGAGGAAGTGCTCGAGCGCCACGAACTGATCAAGGTGAAGGTGACATCGAAGGATCGCGAGGCCCGTGACGCCATGATCGCCGAACTGACCGAGAAGACCGGCAGCGCGCTGGTGCAGCGGATCGGCCATGTCGCCATCCTGTACCGCCCCAGCAAGGAAAAGCGTCAGATCGTGCTGCCGCGCGGCTGACCCGACGAGTTCGACATGCCTTTAAGCCAGGAACACCCCGACTACACCTATGCGCTGCGCGCGGCCGATGGCCGCCATGCCAAGGTCAACGACCAGATTCTGCAGCGCAGCTTCATCCTGATGCCCGACGAGCTGGTGGAAGGCTGGCCGGTCTCCGGCCTGGAACAACTCCAGGTCGCGCATATGGACGCGGTGCTGGCGCTCGCCCCGGCGGTGATCCTGCTCGGCACCGGCGAGCGGCAGCAGTTCCCGAAGACGGACGTGCTGGCAGCGTGCCTGACCCGCGGCATCGGCCTGGAAGCGATGACCAATGCGGCCGCGGCGCGCACCTACAACGTGCTGGCCAGCGAAGGCCGCCGGGTGGCACTGGCGATGATTCTGGAAGGCCGGGATTAGGGAGTCGGGATTGGGGATTTGCAACTGCAGGCTGGAGCAGATGTCGCTCTCATGCCAGCGGCAGTAGCGACACCTCAAACAATTTCCCAGCCACTGTCAGCGTCTTGTAAGTAGCGCTGACAGCCCAGCGCCGTTGCCGTTGCGAATCCCAAATCCCGAATCCCGATTCACTTTTTAGGCAGATACAGCAACGGATCCACCGGCTTGCCGTTGTAGCGGATCTCGAAGTGCAGCATGTCGCGGGCGGCGCCGCTGCGGCCCATCTCGGCGATCTGCTGGCCGGCCTTGACGCTCTGGCCTTCGTTGAGCAGGCGCTTGCGGTTGTGTCCGTAGGCGGACAGCCACTGGTCGTTGTGCTTGATGATGATCAGCTCGCCGTAGCCGACCAGGCCGGCGCCGGAGTACACCACCACACCGTCGGCCGCGGCACGTACCGCCTGCCCGCTGGCGCCGGCGATATCCACGCCCTGCTTGGTGGTCTCGCCGCTGACGAAGGTGCCGACCACCACGCCATCGGCCGGCCAGCGCCACGGAAATCCGCTGCTGACCGGTGCTGCGATCGGGGCACTCGGGCGCGGCGGAACCACCGTGCCGGCGCTGGAGCTGCTGCCGCCCGGCCTGCTGGCTCCGGGCGGATAGAGCTTAAGGGTCTGGCCGGGATAGATGGTGTTCGGCGAGGACAGGCCATTCCAGGCCGCCAGATCCGGCGCGGTGATATTGGTGCGGCGCGAGATGGCGTACAGCGTGTCGCCGCGCTGCACGGTGATGGTCGCACCCGGGCGCGGCACCGACGGACGCGGCGCCGCGGACGGACGCGCGGACGCCGAACCACCGCCGGCTCCGGGCGAGCGCACTACCGTGGCGCTGCTGCAGGCGCCCAGCCCGACGGCGACTGCGAGCAGGACTGCTGTCTTACGTACCGAATTCATCTGCAACTTGCTCATCCGTTGGTTGTCTTCCACACCAGCCAGCCTGCTCCCACCGCCAGGACGGCCATGGCCACCCAGCCCAGCGGCTCGATCCAGCGATGCAACGCGGCCTCGGCACGCGCCCCACCCAGCCGGATCGCGCCGGCCACCAGATACACGCGCTTGCCGCGCCCCACCAGCATGCTGGCGATGAAGGGCAGGATCGGCACGCCGACCACGCCCGAGGCCCAGGTAAAGATCTTCAAAGGAATCGGGGTGAAGCCCACCAGCACCAGCGCCCAGAAGGCCTTCCACGGTGAATCGGCGACCAGCGTGCGCAGCGTCTCGATCTGCGCCTGGATCTTGGCGCTCCAGCCCAGCCATTCGATCAGCGGCTGCAATGCGGCGAAGGCGAAATGGCCCAGCAGATAACCGACCAGCGCACCGCAGACCGAGCCGATCAGGCTCAGGGTAGCGAACCACAATGCGCGCCTGGGTTCGGCCAGCGACATCGGTGCCAGCATCACCTCCGGCGGCACCGGGAAGATGAAACCTTCCACAAAACTGAGGCCGGTCAGCAGCGCCGGAGCGCGGCGATTGCGCGACCAACGAATGGCCACGTCGTACAACGGCCCGAAGATCTTCATCGAGAAACTCTCATGGATTCAATCCAGCATGCCCGACAACAGCGGGACGAACGTGACCGGCGCCAGAACCTGCTGCTCGATCGCGCCGTCGGCAGCGCGCGTGAGTTGCACCAGTGACTGCGACGAGGCGCCACCGACCGGCGCGACCAGCCGCCCGCCGACCGCCAACTGATCGACCAGCGCGTCGACCAGGGCCGGGGCGGCGGCGGTGACCACGATGGCATCGTAGGGGCCATGTTCGGGCCAGCCGATGCGGCCGTCGTCGTGCTTGCTGCGCACATTCATGCCCAGATGGCGGAAGCGCTTGCGCGCCTGCCGCAGCAGGTCGCCGATGCGCTCGACGGTGTACACCTCCAGCCCCAGCGCGGCGAGGATCGCGCCCTGGTAGCCGGAGCCGGTGCCCACTTCGAGCACTTTAGTCGGGCCGACCTGCAGCACCGCCTCGGTCATGCGCGCGACCACCCAGGGCTGCGAGATGGTCTGGCCGTGGCCGATCGGCAGGGCGGTGTCTTCGTAGGCACGCGAAGCCAGCGCTTCGTCGATGAACAAATGGCGCGGCACGGTGCGCACCGCGTTGAGCGTCGCTTCGTCCTGGATGCCGGCCTCGCGCAGGCGCTCGACCAGCCGGTCGCGCACGCGTTGCGAGGTCATGCCGATCCCGACCGATTCCGGTTGCAGACGCAGCCTCGGCGTCATGCCGGCGTATCCAGCGCGGCGGTCAGGCCGCCCACCCAGCCGGCCACCGTCTCCAGCGCCTGATAACGGGTCAGGTCGACATGGATCGGGGTGATCGAGATATGCCCGGTGCGCACGGCATGGAAGTCGGTGCCGGCACCGGCGTCCTGCTCCGGCCCGGCCGGGCCGATCCAGTACACGGTGCGGCCGCGCGGGTCGCGCTGCGGCACGCAGTGCTCGGACCGGTGGCGGTTGCCCAGCCGGGTGACCTCGAAACCGAGCACCTCCGACCAGGCCAGGTCCGGCACGTTGACGTTGAGGATGGTATCGGCGGGCAACGGGTCGGACTTCAGCCGTGCCACGATCTCCACCGCGGCGCGCGCGGCGGTTTCGTAGTGATGCGCTTCGTGATTGTGCGTCACCAGCGAGACCGCCACCGCCGGCAGGCCGAGGAAACGGCCTTCCATCGCGGCGGACACGGTGCCCGAATAGATCACGTCGTCGCCCAGATTGGCCGAGTTGTTGATGCCGGAGACCACGATATCCGGGTCGTAATCGAGCATGCCGGTCAGCGCCAGATGCACGCAGTCGGTGGGCGTGCCGGCAACCGCGCAGGTCTGCGCGTCGATGCGGCGGGTGCGGATCGGCACATCCAGCGTCAGCGAATTGCTGGCGCCGGAGCGGTCGCGGTCGGGCGCGACCACCATCACTTCATGACCGGCATGGCGCAGCGCCTCGGCCAAAATCTGGATGCCGGGGGCGTCGACACCGTCGTCGTTGCTAACCAGTACGCGCATGGGACTCCTCGGAAAACCGGGTCATGATACCGGATGCGTCCGCGCCCTTCGCGCTTGATCTTCGCTTGCGCCTGAGGTTGGGCAGGTTAGGCTGTGAGCATGTCGCATCCTGAAGACGAAGACGACGGCGCGCTGTTCCGCGCAGCGATCGGCGCGGTCAAGCCGATTCGTGAAGTCGCCCCACCGGCCAATGCCAAGCCGCGCCCCAAGCCCCGCGCGCGCATGGCCGAGCGCGACGATGCGGAAGCGCACACCGAATTCGCGCGTCTGCTGCGCGACAGTGCGCCGCTGGAGGCGGGCGATACCGCCAGCTACCGGCGCGAGAATCTTCCCACCCGATTGTTTCAACGGCTCAAGCGCGGTCAGTTCTCGATCCAGGACGAACTGGACCTGCATGGCGCCACCGCCGCGCAGGCCGAATCCCTGCTGCGGCAGTTCCTGCTGGGAGCGCATGCGCACGACCATGGCTGCGTGCGCATCATCCACGGCAAGGGGCTGCAGTCGGACAATGGCGCGCCGGTGTTGAAAAACCTGATGGATCGCCTGCTGCGTCAGCGCAACGATGTACTTGCGTTTCATTCCGCGCCGGCTACACAAGGTGGCACCGGAGCATTGCTGGTGTTGCTGGCACGGCGTTAGCGCCGATTGGGCGACGGGTCGCTGGTGCAGGCATCCGCTTGCGCAAAGGACGCGTTAATGGGCAGGCCTGTCGCGGCCAGGTCCGCTCCTACGGGAGTGATGCGTTTTGCCAGTTGATCGGCTGCGGCTGGTCCTGCGTGTGGGGGTCGGCACGCCGGGTTGTCGTTGGCGCCATGCCGGGCGGCCAACGACAACCGAGCAGGCCTAGGCGTCGGAACGCAGGCCGGGGTTGAGACGGCCGGCGTCGCTGACCTCGCCCAGCTCCCACAGCACCGCGGTGGCGTAGCAGCCCGGCGGCAGTGCGAATTCGATCTGCAGGCTGTCCGCATCCAGCCAGCGATACTCCAGCTGTTGCGGACGCAAGCGCAGTGCGCGGCGCTCCTGCTTCAAGCCCGCGGCCTCCAGGCCTTGTCGCAGCACCTCCGATTGCGGATCGGACAACGCGCCCTGCTCCATCGCCGCGGCCTGCCCGGTCGAACGCAGCTCACCGGCGCCCCACAACGGCCCGCTGGGATGGATATCGAAACGCGCCAGGCGCTCTGCCAGTACATCGGTGAACGGCTCGGGGCCGAACACGCTGCGCGAGCCATCCAACATCCACGCCTCGCCATCCAGTGCGGCGTCCCAGTTGCCCTGCTCCACGCGAGTGGTGAGCACCCGATTGAACAACGCCGAGCGCGCCGCCGACAGCAGCATCGAGCGTTGGTCGTTGCGCAGCCGCCGCCTGGATGCCGGCGCCGCCGACAAGGTGCCGTCGGCATTGGACACATAACCGAACATCGCCAGCGCGGAGGCCACGTTGCCGCCGTCGCGGCCGAAACGCTGTTCGCCAAACCAGTTCGGGATACCGCGCGCGGCGATCGCCTGCAGGCGCTGTTCGATCGCCGCGCGCTCGCCCAGCACCTGGCGCAACGTCAACACGAAACGATTGCCCAGCAGTGCGCCGCGTTGCAGCTTGCGGTTGTGCCAGGTGCTGGCGATGACCTGCATCTCATCGTCGTCGAGCGCGGCGAGTTCCGGCGCGATGCGCTTGGGCAGATGCACGCTGAAGCGCTGCGTGGTCACCGCATGGCGGTCCTTCAGCCCGGCGTAGCTGACCCCCATCTCGGCGATCCCGGCCCACTGCGCGAGTTTTTTCGCGATATAGGCGGTGTTCTGCCCACGCTTGCGGATGGTGAGCAACAGGTGCTCGCCCTCGCCGGTGGGCTCGAAGGCCGGCAGCTCATCGACCTGAAAATCGTCGGGCGTGCTGCGCATTGCCGCGCCGAGGACCGCAGCGCCATGCGCGCGCGGCAGAACAGAGGTGTCGCTCATGCTGTGATTTACCTTCGCGCCGACAGGTCGTGCGCTATGTGCCGAATGCCTCGGCGCGGTGGTGTCGCGGTGCGACGCCAAGACGAGCCCGGCGCAGGTAACCGCGATCTGGAGCGGCTGGAACACCTGGCCGGCAGTGGTCGGATGCGTGTGGACGGTAGGCTCAGCACTGCAGGGTATGCGGGATGATCGCCATGCCCGGCACCGTCCGCGCCACCGACGGTGCGCGCAGGCGTTTGTCAGTCGCGGTCAGCCGGCGATCTTGCCGAGCAAGACCGCCGCTTGGGCGGCGATGCCCTCGCTGCGGCCGGTGAAGCCGAGTTTTTCGCTGGTGGTGGCCTTGACGCTGACCGCATCGAGTTCGATCGCCAGCAGGCCGGCAATACGCTCGCGCATCGCCGGCGCATGCGGGCCGATCTTGGGACGCTCGCAGATCACGGTGACATCGGCATTGCCGACCCGCCAGCCACGCTCGCGCAGCAAGTGATCGCAATGCTGCAGGAACTGCGCGCTGTCGGCATCCTTCCAGCGCGCGTCGGACGGCGGAAAGTGCTGACCGATATCGCCCAGCGCCAGCGCGCCCAGCATCGCATCGCACAGCGCGTGCAACACCACGTCGCCATCGCTGTGCGCGAGCACGCCGTGGCTGTGCGCGACGCGCACGCCGCCCAGCATCACGTGGTCGCCCGCACCGAACGCGTGCACGTCATAGCCCTGACCGATTCGAAAATTGAAAGACATGGTAATCCGTGGTGATTAGGGAGCGTCGGCGTCGTGGTGGGCACCAGCGGACAGCGCATCGGCGTGGCCAACGACCGCCCCGGCGCGCGGGTCGGCTGCAGGCGACAAGGCATCCACCGCCACGCCGCGGCGCGCCAGTTCGAATTCGAAGCGCGCCAGATCCGTTGGCGTGGTCACCTTGAAGTTGTCTTCGGCACCTTCCACCAACAACGGGCGCAATCCCAGCCGCTCTATCGCCATCGCCTCGTCGGTCACGTCCACCCCGGCCGCCGACGCCTCGGTGAGGCCACGGATCAGTTGATGGCGACGGAACAGCTGCGGGGTCAGCGCACGCCACAGTCGCTCGCGTGGCTCGGTGGCATCGATGCCGCCATCGTCGCCGGCACGCTTGAGCGTGTCGCGCACCGGCGCAGCCAGGATCGCGCCAACCGGATCGCCGCGGCCGATTTCCAGCAGACGCTCCAGATCGGCCAGCGCCAGATTGGGCCGCGCGGCATCGTGCACCAGCACAAAGTCATCGGCCCGCACGCTCTCCGGCAGGGCCAGCAATCCGGCCAGTACCGATGCCGCACGTGTCCCGCCGCCGACGCAGGTCAGCACCGGCTTGTCCTGCACCGAAGTCCAGCCCGGCCAATCCGCATCGTCGGGCGCGATGGCCACCACGATGCCGGCCACCACCGGATGCGCGGCAAGCGCCGCCAGCGTGTAGGCCATCAGCGGTTGCCCGGCAGCGGACAGATATTGCTTGGGGGTCTGCCCACCAAAGCGCGTGCCGCGCCCGGCGGCCGGCACGATCGCCCAGATCGAACCGGTCATGGCTGTTCCGCCGGAGCGTCAGGCTCGACGGGAGCAGCGGACGGCGCGGCCACTGCGGGCGGCAGCGGCGGTGCATCCTCGACCACGCGATAGAACGTCTCGCCCGGTTTGATCATGCCCAGTTCGCTGCGCGCGCGCTCTTCGATTGCCGCCTCGCCGTCCTTCAAATCCTTCACCTCTGCTGCCAACGCCTGGTTGCGTTGGCGCAGACCTTCGTTGTCCTGTGTCTGATGCGCGACCTGGGCTTCCAGCATCATCACTTCGCCGGAATTCCCAGGCCCGAACCAGAAGCGGTACTGCAGCCAAGCCAGCAGCACCGCCAGCACCAGCAGTAGCCAGCGCCAGTTGCGCACGGCTTAGCGCTTGAGCGAAACGAACGCGTCGCGGCCGGCGTAACGTGCGCCGGAGCCCAGCGCCTGCTCGATGCGCAGCAACTGGTTGTACTTGGCGACGCGGTCGCTGCGGCACAGCGAGCCGGTCTTGATCTGCGTGGCGGTGGTGGCCACGGCGATGTCGGCGATGGTGGTGTCTTCGGTTTCGCCCGAGCGGTGCGAGACGATCGAGGCATAGTTGGCCGCATGCGCCATCGCAATGGCTTCCAGCGTCTCGGTCAGCGTGCCGATCTGGTTGACCTTGATCAGGATCGCGTTGGCGGTGCCCGAGTCGATGCCCTGCTTGAAGATCTTCGGGTTGGTGACGAACAGATCGTCGCCGACCAGCTGCACCTTCTTGCCGACGCGGTCAGTGAGCAGCTTCCAGCCGGCCCAGTCATCCTCGGCCAGGCCGTCTTCGATGCTGATGATCGGGTACTGCGCGACCCAGTCGGCCAGGAAGTCGACGAACTGCTCGCTGGTCAGGCGCTTGTTCTCGCCGACCAGGTTGTACTTGCCGTTGTCGTAGAACTCGCTGGAGGCCACGTCCAGGCCCAGCAGCACGTCTTCGCCCGCGGTGTAGCCGGCCTTGCCGATCGCCTCGAGGATGGTGTCCAGCGCTTCGACATTGCTGCGGAAGTCCGGCGCAAAGCCGCCTTCGTCGCCCACCGCCGTGCTCAGGCCATGGCCCTTGAGCACCGACTTGAGCGCGTGGAAGATTTCGGTGCCGGCACGCAGCGCTTCGGAGAACGAGCTGCAGCCGACCGGCAGCACCATGAACTCCTGGAAGTCGACGTTGTTGTCGGCATGCGCGCCGCCGTTGATGATGTTCATCATCGGCACCGGCAGTGCCACGTCGGACTCGGTGATGGTGGACAGGTACTGCCACAGCGGCTGCTTGCGCGAGGCGGCCACGGCATGCGCGGCGGCCAGAGAAACACCCAGCAGCGCATTCGCGCCCAGGCGCCCCTTGTTCTCGGTGCCGTCCAGGTCGATCAGGCGGCGGTCCAGGCCCTGCTGGTCGGCCGCGTCGAAGCCCTTGAGCGTCTCGGCGATGGTGCCGTTGACGTTCTGCACCGCATGCAGCACGCCCTTGCCCAGGTAGCGGGTCTTGTCGCCATCGCGCAGTTCCACCGCTTCCTTGGTGCCGGTCGAGGCGCCCGAGGGCACGGCGGCGCGGCCGAACGAGCCGTCGTCCAGCGTGACTTCGGCCTCCAGCGTGGGATTGCCGCGGGAGTCGAGGATTTCGCGGGCGAGGATCTTGGCGATAGTGGTCATAGGTCGATCGGTTACCAGTAAGGGGGAAGTACACCGGAAACAAGCTGTCGGATTATCGCCGCAGGACTGCGGCTTGCCAAATGGCGTGATCGCGCGGCCGCCGCGCTGGAGCCACATCCGCGCGCCGCAACCGTGCGTGGCCGCCGCTGCGGACAGCGCAGTGCAGTTGGTTCAGCTGCAGCCGCACGCGGCATCGTTCAACGCGTGCCGGCACATTGCGCATCCGCACCTGCAGCGATAAGGGACCACGCAGCAGCGGCCGCGTGCTCCACTGCATCGCCTGATCAGACGCCTTGCTCGAGAAAGCCGTGACGCTTGGTGATGCTGTCCAGCGCCAGCAGCGTCTCCAGCAAGGCTTCCATCTTGTCCAGCGGCCAGGCGTTGGGGCCGTCCGACAAGGCCTTGGACGGATCCGGATGGGTTTCGGCAAACAGGCCGGAAATGCCCACCGCCACCGCCGCGCGCGCCAGCACCGGCACGAACTCGCGCTGGCCGCCGGAACTGCTGCCCTGCCCGCCCGGCAACTGCACAGAATGGGTGGCATCGAACACCACCGGGCAGCCGGTGTCGCGCATCACGCTCAGCGAGCGCATGTCGCTGACCAGATTGTTGTAGCCGAACGAGGCGCCACGCTCGCAGACCATGATCTGCTCGTTGCCGGTCGACTTGGCCTTGTCGACCACCGGCTTCATGTCCCACGGCGCCAGGAACTGGCCCTTCTTGATGTTGACCGGCTTGCCGGCGGCGCAGACGTTCTTGATGAAATCGGTCTGGCGCACCAGGAAGGCCGGGGTCTGCAGCACGTCGACGACGGCGGCGACCTCGTTCATCGGGGTGTATTCGTGCACGTCGGTCAGCACCGGCACGCCGATCTGCTGCTTTACCGCAGCCAGCACCTTCAGGCCCTCTTCCAGGCCCGGGCCGCGAAAGCTCGTACCGGAGGTGCGGTTGGCCTTGTCGAAGCTCGACTTGAAGATGAAGTTGATCCCCAGCTTGCCGGTGATCTCCTTGAGCTTGCCGGCCACGTCGAGCTGCAGCTGCATCGACTCGATCACGCAGGGGCCGGCGATCAGGAACAACGGCTGATCCAGGCCAACGTCAAAGTCACACAGTTTCATCAGGTCACCTATTGATTAAAGCCCCTCTCCCGTCGGGAGAGGAGTTGGTGTGCGGGTACGGTTGCGAAGCGCTGCTGACGTGCGATGGTTTGCCCTGGCTGACGCGTGGCGACGCGTCCGTCATGGCTGCCATCTTCCGGTGCGTTGCGACGCCCCTCATCCGGCGCTGCGCGCCAGCTTCTCCCGACGGGAGAAGGAGTGGCTCAGGCACGCGCTTCCTTCAGCAGTTTTCCGCCCGCCTTCTTCTCGCGCGCAGCGCGCACGAAGCCAATGAACAGCGGATGCCCGTCGCGCGGGGTGGACAGGAATTCCGGATGCGCCTGGCAGGCCAGGAACCACGGGTGCGCATCGCGCGGCAGCTCCACCATCTCCACCAGGGTGTCGTCCATCGACTTGCCAGAGATCACCAGGCCGGCGTCTTCCAGCTGGGTGCGGTAGCGGTTGTTGAACTCGTAGCGGTGGCGGTGACGCTCGGCGACCACATCCTTGCCGTACACCTCGCGCGCCAGCGTGCCCGGCTTGAGCCGCTGCTCCTGCAGACCCAGCCGCATGGTGCCACCCAGGTCGGACTTCTCGTCGCGCTTTTCCACTTCGCCGGTGGCGGTGCGCCATTCGGTGATCAGGCCGATCACCGGGTGCGGCGACTGGCGATCGTTCTCGGTGCTGTTGGCTGCGTCCAGATCGGCCACGTGGCGGGCATAGTCCACCACCGCCGCCTGCATGCCGTAGCAGATGCCGAAGTACGGCACCTTGTGCTCGCGGGCGTACTTGGAGGTGAGCACCTTGCCTTCGAAGCCACGGTCGCCGAAGCCCCCCGGCACCAGAATGCCGTCGATACCCTGCAGCGCCGCCATGTCGCTGCCTTCCAGATCCTGCGCCTCCAGCCACTTCAGGTTGACCTTGGTGCGCTGGCGCAGGCCGCCGTGCCGCAGCGCTTCGGCCACCGACTTGTAGGCATCCTGGTGATCGACGTACTTGCCGACCACCGCAATGGTGACCTCGTCCAGCGGATGCTTGACCGCATCCACCACCGCAGCCCATTCGGACAGGTCGGGCGCAGCCACCTTGTCGCGCAGCTTGAACTGATCAATGACCAGTTCGTCCAGGCCCTGGCGACGCAGCTCCAGCGGCATGCCGTACAGCACATCGATATCGGGGCAGCTGATCACCGCGCGCTCGGAAACGTTGGTGAACAACGCGATCTTGCGGCGCTCCGAATCCGGCACCGCCTGCTCGGAACGGCACAGCAGCACGTCCGGCTGGATACCGATCGAGCGCAGCTCCTTGACCGAGTGCTGGGTCGGCTTGGTCTTCAACTCACCGGCGGCGGCGATGTACGGCACCAGGGTAAGGTGCATGAACATGGCCTTCTCGGCACCACGCTCGGTGCGTACCTGGCGGATCGCTTCCAGGAACGGCAGCGACTCGATGTCGCCGACAGTGCCGCCGATCTCGATCAGCGCCACGTCGAACCCGGCGGTGGCCTCGTCGATGCAACGACGAATCTCGTCGGTGATGTGCGGAATCACCTGCACGGTGGCGCCCAGATAATCGCCGCGACGCTCCTTGCGGATCACGTTCTCGTAGATCCGGCCGGTGGTGACCGAGTTCTTGCGCGACAACCGCGTGCGCACGTAACGCTCGTAGTGACCCAGATCCAGGTCGGTCTCGGCGCCGTCGTCGGTGACGTAGACCTCGCCATGCTGGAACGGGCTCATCG
The DNA here is from genome assembly GCF_001013475.1 of Xanthomonas arboricola pv. juglandis. GTDB lineage: Bacteria > Pseudomonadota > Gammaproteobacteria > Xanthomonadales > Xanthomonadaceae > Xanthomonas > Xanthomonas arboricola. The sequence continues at coordinate 250,755 of NZ_JZEF01000005.1, forward strand.
TGCCCGGATCCACATTGATGTAGGGATCCAGCTTCATCATCGTGACCTTCAGGCCACGCGCTTCCAGAATGGAGGCAAGCGAAGCGGCGGCAATGCCCTTGCCTAGCGAGGACACTACGCCGCCGGTAACAAAAATCAGGGGGGTCATGGGGCTTGAAGCCTCCCGGAAAGCCATAGTTTAGCGGGTGACGGGCGAATGCCCAAGGGTTGCGTGACGATCATGTCGCCACAGCGGCAAAGAACGCGCCGTGCATGGCGCACAAATGCAAACGCCCCGGCCGAAGCCGGGGCGTCCGTGTGGCGTATTGCCGACCCGAGATGGAATCAGCGCGCCGGCTTTTCTTCTTCCTCTTCCTCGCGCGGAGCAGTGTCGGTCTTGGGCTTGTGCGCCGCTGCGGCAGCACGGCGCTCGGCCTTGCGCTCGGCTTCGGTCTTGGCTTTGGCGTCGTCGGCCTTCTGCGCACTGGCGCCGGCGTCCTGCCCGCCCTGCTGAGGAGCCGCCCGGGCCAGGGCAGGAAGCGCGGCCACTGCGGCAGCACCGAGGGTGAGCATCAGGATGTGCTTGAACTTCATGGTGTCCTCCGGGTTCGGTGACATCCTCAGGTGGGGACGTTTGGTTCCGAATCCAATGCCAGGGTATCCATCCGCACCCCGCCCTGCACTGAACGCCGGGCGCGTGCAAAAAATCGCCTCAGCCCCCACACTTGCGCGTCGTTTCACGTGCCAACGAGATGCATGAACACCCGTTATAACGCCGCCGATATTGAAGTGCTGTCGGGCCTGGACCCGGTCAAACGCCGCCCTGGCATGTATACCGACACTGCGCGCCCGAACCATCTGGCGCAGGAAGTGATCGACAACTCGGTCGACGAGGCGCTGGCCGGTCACGCCAGGCAGGTCGAAGTGACCCTGTACAAGGACGGCAGCTGCGAGGTGTCCGACGACGGTCGCGGCATGCCGGTGGACATGCACCCGGAAGAGAAGATTCCCGGTGTCGAGCTGATCCTGACCCGGCTGCATGCCGGCGGCAAGTTCAACAACCGCAACTACACCTTCTCCGGCGGCCTGCATGGCGTGGGCGTGAGCGTGGTCAATGCGCTGTCGACCAAGGTCGAGCTGTTCATCAAACGCGAAGGCAGCGAGCACCGCATGGAGTTCCGCGATGGCCACGCCGCCTCCAAGCTGGAAGTGGTCGGCACCGTCGGCAAGAAGAACACCGGCACGCGGCTGCGCTTCTGGGCCGATCCAACGTATTTCGACACGCCCAAGTTCAACGTGCGCGCGCTGCGTCATCTGCTGCGCGCCAAGGCGGTGCTGTGTCCCGGCCTGACCGTCAAGCTGCACGACGAGGCCACCGGCGAGCAGGACAGCTGGTACTTCGAGAACGGCCTGCGCGATTACCTCAAGGGCGAGATGGCCGAGCACGAGATGCTGCCGGCCGACCTGTTCGTGGGCAGCCTGAAGAAGGACACCGAGATCGTCGACTGGGCCGCGGCCTGGGTGCCGGAAGGCGAGCTGGTGCAGGAAAGCTACGTCAACCTGATCCCGACCGCGCAGCACGGCACCCACGTCAACGGCCTGCGTTCGGGGCTGACCGATGCGCTGCGCGAGTTCTGCGACTTCCGCAACCTGCTGCCGCGCGGGGTCAAGCTGGCACCGGAAGACGTGTGGGACCGGGTCACCTTCGTGCTCAGCCTGAAGATGACCGACCCGCAGTTCTCCGGGCAGACCAAGGAACGCCTGTCCTCGCGCCAGGCCGCCGGCTTCATCGAAGGCGCCGCGCACGATGCCTTCAGCCTGTATCTGAATCAGAACGTGGAGATCGGCGAGAAGATCGCGCAGATCGCCATCGACCGCGCCAGTGCGCGCCTGAAGACCGAAAAGCAGATCGTCCGCAAGAAGGTCACCCAGGGCCCGGCCCTGCCCGGCAAGCTGGCCGACTGCATCAGCCAGGATCTGTCGCGTACCGAATTGTTCCTGGTCGAGGGCGACTCGGCCGGCGGCTCCGCCAAGCAGGCGCGCGACAAGGACTTCCAGGCGATCCTGCCGCTGCGCGGCAAGATCCTCAATACCTGGGAAGTGGCATCGGGCAGCGTATTGGCCTCCGAGGAAGTGCATAACCTGGCGATCGCGATCGGCTGCGACCCGGGCAAGGACGACATCACCGGGCTGCGCTACGGCAAGGTGGTGATCCTGGCCGACGCCGATTCCGACGGCCTGCATATCGCGACCCTGCTGACCGCGCTGTTCCTGCAGCATTTCCCGGCGCTGGTCGCGGCCGGCCATGTGTTCGTGGCGATGCCGCCGCTGTTCCGCGTGGACGTGGGCAAGCAGGTGTTCTACGCGCTGGACGAGGAGGAAAAGACCACGCTGCTGGACAAGATCGCGCGCGAGAAGCTCAAGGGCCAGGTCAGCGTCACTCGTTTCAAGGGCCTGGGCGAAATGAATCCGCAGCAGCTGCGCGAATCGACCATCCATCCGGACACGCGTCGCCTGGTGCAGCTGACCATCGACGATGGCGAACAGACCCGCTCGCTGATGGACATGTTGCTGGCGAAAAAGCGCGCCGGCGATCGCAAGCAGTGGCTGGAGACCAAGGGCGATCTGGCGTCGCTGGAGGTTTGAGTTCGCTGAAAGTCTGAAAACACCAAGCAGCGCAAGCTTCGCCCCCCAGCGGGGCGAGAAGGCACTGCTTGCGCAGGTCTCTTCGAGCGCCCGCGCTGCCAGCCCGGGCCGGGGGTGCGAAGCGGAAGTTGGGGTGAGGGTGAAGAAGTTGGGGTGAGGGTGAAGCCGATGATTCACTCTGGTGGCGCGTGGCGACGCGCTTGCCATCGCTGGCAGTGATATCCCTCTGAGGCGCCCCTCATCCGCCCCTGCGGGGCAGCTTCTCCCGAGGGGAGAAGGAAGTGTGATCGGCTTTCTTTTCGGCCGTTGCGGATTTCAGCGGATTGCGCAGACCCCCACCCTTTGGCTCAGACGGCTGCCTGCAGCGGCACATGCTGCTCCAAGCCAGGCAGGCCACGTCGGTCAGCGCGACACACATGCCTTTGTGCACATCCATCCGACGCCATCGGCGGCCTAGCATCGTCGCTCCCTGCCGAATCTCCGATGCTCATGCCCTCCCTTCTCCGTGCCAGCCTGCTGGCCTGCGTCCTGCTCAGCGGGACCGCGCTGGCCGATGCGCCCGACAACAACGCTGCAAAAACCAACACCAAGTCCGATGCCGCGGCCGCCAAACCCGCGCCACTGCCGGCCGATGCCAGCGTGCGGCAAAGCACCCGCGTGGGCGGGCGCACGCTGAGTTACACCGCAACCGTCGGCACGCTGCCGGTGCGCGATGCGCAGGGCAAGACCACCGGCGAGGTGGTGTTCACCGCCTACACCGTCGATGGCAAGGACCGCCCGGTGACCTTCGCGCTGAATGGCGGCCCCGGTGCGTCGTCGGTGTATCTGAACATGGGCGCGATCGGACCCAAGGTGGTCGGTTTCGGCGCCGAAGGCGACAGCGCCTCCGCACCGGCGGCGCTGCGCGATAACCCCGGCACCTGGCTGGACTTCACCGACCTGGTGTTCATCGACCCGGTCGGCACCGGCTTCAGCCGCGCCCTGATCGGCGACGACGAGGCCAAGAAGCAGTTCTACAACCCGCAGGCCGACGTGGAATATCTCTCGCGTGTGGTCTACGACTGGCTGCTGAAGAACCGCCGCCTGCAGGCACGCAAGTACCTGGTCGGCGAAAGTTATGGCGGCTTCCGCGGCCCGCGCATCACCCAGTACCTGCAGACCCGGCTGGGCGTGGCGATGAACGGCGTGGTGCTGGTGTCGCCGTATCTCAATCCCACCCTGGACGACAACAGCGATGTGTCGCCGCTGGCCTGGATGATGACGCTGCCCTCGATCGCCGCCGCACACCTGGAACGCCAGGGCCAGCTCAGCGACACGGCGATGCGCCAGGTGATCGATTACACCCGCGGCGACTACGCGGTGGCGCTGATGAAAGGCCGCACCGACCCGCAGGCGACCGAGGCGATGCTGCAGCAGGTCACCCGCATGACCGGGCTGGACGCGACCTATGTGCGCCGCTCCGGCGGGCGCCTGGAAACCCAGGCCTACCTGCGCGAGGTGTTCCGCGACAAGGGCGAGCTGGGCAGCCGCTACGACTCCAACGTGACCGCGTTCGACCCCTTCCCCAACGATCCCGAGCAGCGCGCCAACGACCCGCTGCTGGACAGCATCATCGCCCCGACCACCACCGCGATGGTGGACTTCGTCACCCGCGTGGTCGGCTGGAAGGTCGATGCGCGTTATCAGGCGCTCAACTACGACGTCAACAAGCTATGGGACTGGAACGACGAACTGCGCAAGGGCGCGGTCACCCAGCTGCGCCAGTCGGTGGCGATCGACCCCAAGCTGCGCGTATTGATCGCGCATGGCTGGAATGATCTCTCCTGCCCGTTCATGGGCTCGGTGCTGACGGTGGACCAGATGCCGACGATGGGCAGCGACCCCAAGCGCGTGCAGGTGCGCGAATATCCCGGCGGCCACATGTTCTACAACCGCACCGATAGCCAGGCCGCATTCCGCAACGACGTCAAGACGATGTACGAAACCCGCTGAGCACCACCATCGCCGGCCGCACACGCGGCGGGCGATACATCACGCCAGCTGCAACTAAACGCGCAACCAGCCGCGCTGCCACCAAGCAGCGCAATCACCTTCCCGACCGCCGCGCACACTCCTTACCACCCGTTAATCCGGAGCGGCAAGCGCTGTCGGACGCTAATCAGCCGCACATATCAGGAAGCACACCAGCTGCTACGAATCCCGAATCCCGAATCCCAATTCCCCATTCCCGATTCCCGATTCACAACGCCCCAGCCCGAACAGCCTCCACATTCCACCCCAGCCACTCGTAAACCCGATAGCGCGCAATGCCCAGGTACTCGTGCAAGGCGACATCGGCCACGGTGAAGTTGTAGCTCTGCGGCAACCACGCCCAGGACGCGGTCAACCAGTCCGAGCGCACCGGCGTGGCGTCGATGCCGAAGTGGCGGAAGTAGAGCTCGGCACGCCGCAGATGCGTGGCCGAGGACACCAGCACCACCCGCTCGGGGCGGTACTGGCGCAGCAAGGGCTGGCTGAACTGCGCGTTCTGCCAGGTGTTCATGCTGGAAGGCTCCATGATCAGGTCGGCCTGGTCGATGCCCAGCCCGATCAGCACCTTTCGATACACCACCGCCTCGGACAGGCCCAGCCCGCGCGCGTCGCCGCCGCTGATCTCGATCTTGCAGTCGCCGCCATGCGCACGGCACTGCCGGTACAGCCGCGCCGACTCGACGATGCGGCCATAGGCAAACATGTTGGCCTCGGCGGTGGCGTCGGGGCCATCCGGCCGCACCGTGCCCGCGCCCAGCAGCACGATCATGTTGCGTGCACGCCAGTCGTTGAAATCGTTGACGCCGGTCTGCTGCAGCCCGTGCAGCATCCAGCTCGCCAACGGACCGCAGCCCACCAGCAGCAGCAACGCCAATGTGGCCGCCGCCAGCGCACGCGCACTGCGCAGCCAGCGCCGGCGGCCGATCAGCCAGGACAGCAAGAACAGCACGCACACCAGCGCAAGCATCATCGGCGCGTTTCCTCAGGCAGGACGCGTTGGCACATCAGGGTCGAACGGCATGACCTGCAACAGGGCACGCCGCGGTTGGCGCGCATGCTCGCCCACCGAGGTGACCACAGCGCGACATCGCTCAGGTCCAGCCGAACCATTCGAAGCAGCGCAGGATCAGATACGCCACTCCGCCGGCGGCCGGGATGGTCAGGATCCAGGCCCAGACGATGCGCTCGATCACGCCCAGCCGCAGCGAGCGCGGGTTCTTGGCAAAACCCACGCCCATGATCGCGGTGGAAATGCTGTGCGTGGTCGACACCGGCATGCCGAAGTGCGCGGCCACGGTCAGCACGGTGGCCGAGCTGGTTTCTGCGGCAAAGCCGTGGATGGGATGCAGCTTGACCATCTTGTGGCCGAGCGTCTTGATGATCTTCCAGCCGCCCGAGGCGGTGCCGGCGGCCATCACCACCGCACAGGTCAGCACGATCCACATCGGAATACCGGCGCCCGCAGCCAGGCCGGTGCCCGGATGCAGGAACGACAGCCAGCTCGGCAGATCGTCCAGCGCACCGGCCGACTGCGCGCCAATCAGGGTCATCGCGATGATGCCCATGGTCTTCTGCGCGTCGTTATGGCCGTGGGCATAGCCCATGTAGGCGGCCGAGGCGATCTGCGCCTTGCCGAAGAACGCATTGACCCAGCGCGGACGCGCCAGCCGCCCGATCGGCCCGCCCAGCCGGGCCATGCCGGCGATGATTGCCCACAGCAGCAGCATCACCACGATGCCGAGCAGGAAGCCGGCGATCGGCGAGGTGATCATCGGCACGAACACCTTCCACAACAGGCCCTTGTTCTTGGCCCAGTTGCCGATGTTTTCCGACCAGATCAAGGCGTTCCAGTTGTTGTGCGCGGCCGCCAGGCCGGCGCCGCACAGCCCGCCGATCAGGGCGTGCGAGGACGACGACGGCAGGCCCTTCCACCAGGTGATCAGGTTCCAGATGATGCCGCCCAGCAGCGCGCACAGGATCACTTGCGGGGTGACTTCGACCACCTCGGTATTGAGCAAACCGGAGGCGATCGTCAATGCCACCGCAGTGCCGGTGAGCGCGCCGATCAGGTTCATGCCGGCGGCCAGCATCACCGCCCAGCCCGGCGACAGCACCTTGGTGGCGACCACCGTGGCGATGGAGTTGGCGGTGTCGTGGAAGCCGTTGATGAACTCGAACACCAACGCCGCCAGGATCACCACCAGAACTAGGGTAAGCACGCGGCGACCTCAGCTGTTCTTCAATACGATCTGGTACACCACCACCCCTGCCTCGCGGCAACGGTCGATGGCCTTTTCCAGAATCTCGAAGAATTCCTTGAGCAGGAACATCTGCAGCGTGTCCAGGCGGCCGGAATAGATGTCGCGGTACAGCTCGAGCATCAGCCGGTCGGCTTCGTTTTCCAGCATGCGCAGCTTGTCGTTGAGCGCGGTCATGCGATCGATGTTCATCTGCGGCAGGTCGGCCACCATCTCCACCACCACCGCCGCGGCCTGCTCCAGCATCGCCGCGCGCGGGGCGAAGTCGATGTGCTCCAGATGCTTGGTGGCCAGCGAGTAGCGGTCGGCGAACTTCTCGACCTGCTTGGGAATCTTGTACAGCGCCGAGCCCAGCGCTTCGATGTCCTCGCGCTCGATCGGGGTCATGAAGCTGTCCACCAGCGCCTGGCCGATCTTGTCCGAGGCGGCGCGTTCGCGCAGGCGCGCCAGCTTGAAGGCGTCCAGCGCCGGTTGGCGGTCGGACGTGCGCATCATGGCGTGCAAGGCCTTGGTGCTGTCGTAGGCGGCCTGCGCCGCTTCGTTCAGAAGCGCATAGAACTGCTTGCCGGAGCCGAAGATGGTCTGCAACGAGAACATGGGTGGAAAACTTCCTGCCGTCGAGGGAGAGACGGACGCCAAGCGCGAATTATGACCGTTCCATGACCTGTCTGGGTATCTCGGCGGCGCAGGTGGCCTTCACATCGGCATTTCCCGGCTCGAACCACCCTGTGGTTTGCTAACATGCTCCCGCGCCCTCGGGTGCACCCTATGGAAGACGACCCTATATTCCCCCGTTGCCGCCCCGCCCCTGTGCGCGCCGGCCAACCCAGTGCTCGCCCGCCCTCCCCTTCACTGACCGGGGAAGACGCCCGTGGTTGAGTTTCTGATCGTCATCGCGCTGATCCTGTTGAACGGCTTCTTCGCGATGTCGGAAATGTCGCTGATGACCTCGCGCAAGAGCCGGCTGAAGCAGATGGCCGGCTCCAGCAAGCGCGCCGCCCGTGCCCTGGCGCTGGCCGAAAGCCCGGAAAACTTCCTGTCCACGGTGCAGATCGGCATCACCCTGATCGGCATCCTCACCGGCGTGTTCGGTGGCGAGGCGATCGGCGAGGCCATCAGCAGCTGGCTGCAGGGGCTGTTCCCGGCGCTGTCGGCCTCGTTCGAGCTGGTCGGCAAGCCGCGCCCGTATTCGGTGGTGATCGGCAGCACGTTGGCGGTGGCCCTGATCACCTTCCTGACGCTGATCTTCGGCGAGCTGGTGCCCAAGCGGCTGGCGCTGCGCAACTCCGAGGACATCGCCGGGGTGGTGGCGGTGCCGATGGCCTGGCTGGCAAAGATCGCTGCGCCCGGCGTGTGGGTGCTGGCGCGCTCGACCCGGCTGGTGCTGCGCATGCTCGGCATGGGCAAGGACGAATCGGCATCGGTGACCGAAGAGGAGATCCGCATGCTGGTGGCCGAAAGCCACGAGGCCGGCGTGATCGATGCGCACGAGCGCGACATGATGAACCGCGTGATGCGGCTGGGCGACCGCACCGCCGACAGCCTGATGACGCCGCGCAACCGCATCGCCTGGCTGGATGCCAATGCCGAGCCGGAACGCAATCTGCTGGTGATGCGCGAGCACGAATTCTCGCGTTACCCGGTCTACCGCGGCAGCGACCAGGACATCGCCGGCGTGCTGGAGGTCAAGTCGCTGGTCACGCGCATGGACGGACACGGCGCGCAGCTGTTCCAGGCGCTGCGCGACACCTTGTTCGTGTCTGAATCCACGCATGCGATGAAGCTGCTGGAGATCTTCCGCGAAGAGCAGCAGTCGATGGCGCTGGTGGTGGACGAATACGGCGAAATCCGCGGGCTGGTGACCATCAGCGACCTGATGGGCGCGGTGGTCGGCCGCCTGCAGGCGGTGGAGAACACCGACGAGGATGCGCTGGTGGTCACGCGTGCCGACGGCTCGCTGCTGATCGACGGCTCATTGCCGGTGGAGGAACTGCGCGAAGTGCTGGGCGCCGAACTGCCGGAAGCCGATGAGGGCGACTACCACACCCTCGCCGGCCTGTGCATCTACTACTTCGGGCGCATCCCGCAGGCGGGCGAATTCTTCGATTGGGCCGGCTGGCGCATCGAGATCGTCGATCTGGATGGCGCACGCGTGGACAAGCTGCTGCTGAGCCGCGTCAGCGACGAGGGCAGCGATGACATCGTCGGATAACCGCGTACCGCCCTCGGATGGAGCGGACGGCGCGCAGATGCGCTATCGCAACGAAGGCATCCGCAGCCTGCTGGCGGCCTTCAGCGAGGGCGATCCGGAGCATGTGCTGCGGGTGCGCGAGATTCTGGCCGATCTGCAGCAGAGCGCATTCGGGGTGTTCCTGTTTCTGGCGATCCTGCCGTCGTTCATTCCGATTCCCGGCGTGGCCGGCGGCATCAGTGGCCCGCTGACGGTATTGATCGGGCTGCAGATGATGTGCTGCCTGCGCAAGCCGTGGGTGCCGCGTTTCATCGGCGATCGCGGACCGCGCCGCAGTACCAGCCAGCGTTTCGTCGCGCGGCTTGCGCCGACGCTGCAACGCCTGGACCGGCTGCTCAAGCCGCGCCTGCACGGCATGCTGGACCGGATTCCGGCGCAGATGTTCACCGGCGTGCTGCTTGTGCTGGTCGGCATCCTGCTGACGCTGCCGATTCCGTTCACCAACTACATCTTCGGGCTGATCCTGCTGCTGTTTGCGCTGGCCCTGCTCGAGCGCGACGGCGCATTGCTGCTGGTGGGATGGGCCGCTGCGCTGATCTCGGTGGCGGTGTTCGGCGTCACCTCGGACCAGTTGCTGGACCTGATCCGCGGTTGGTGGCCGGCCGCCTGGCGCTGAGCGCGCGGCGACCGGCGCACCTAGAGCGAAGTTACTTCAGATCGACCACGCGGTTGTCCGACAGGCTGCCGGTATCGTCGGTCACGGCCGTCATCACGAAATACAGCGCCTTGCCGAGCAGCCCGCTCGGGCCATCCCAGTACTCGGCCGATTCGGCGCGCACATGGATCAGGCGCAGGTTCGGGTCGTCCTTGCCGCCGGGGAAGAACACCTTCATCGCCGGCGACCACAGCTGCTCGATCTTGGCGCGGTCATCGACCACGCGTGCGGTACCGGCAACCGATACGTAGCTGTTCTTCGAGGCCGAGGCATAGGCCACGTTGACGCGCGGATCGGCGGCAATTTCGGCCACCTTCGGGCTGTCGGCGGCGGTGGCGAACCACAGGTCGCCATCGAATTCGACTTCCTGCGTCCCCAACGGCCGGCTCACCAACTTGCCGTCGGCCGACACGGTCGTGAACATCGCGATGTCCACGCCGCGGATCAATTCCGCCAACTGCTTGATGCTCTCGCTGCGTTCCTGAAATTGCATGCTGGTGTTCCCAATGGAGGTGCATGCATCTGAGCGGATCGCCGCGCAAAGCGACGTGAATCACGCAGGAGTCACGTCCAGCTCGCGGCAGGCCATGGCGGCGATTTCGAACGAACGCAAACGCGCGGCGTGGTCGTAGATATTGGCGGTGAACAGCAACTCGTCCGGCGTGTGGCGCTCGATGAACTCGGCCACGCCCTGGGCGATCTGCTCGGCATCGCCCAGCACCGTGCACGCCAGCGCACGCTCCACGCCGGCACGCTCGTGCGGCTGCCAGAAGCTGTCGATGTCGTCGATCGGCGCGGGAATCTTGCCCGGCTTGCCGCGGCGCAGGTTGACGAAGCTCTGCTGCTGGGTGGTGAACAGGCGGCGTGCCTGCGCTTCGGTTTCCGCAGCCACCACATTCAAGGCCAGCATCACGTGCGGCTTGGCCAACTGCGCGGACGGACGGAACTCGCGGCGGTAGATCGCCACTGCCTCGTCCATCGCATCGGGCGCGAAGTGCGAGGCGAATGCGAACGACAAGCCCATCGCCGCGGCCAGCCGCGCACTGAACAGGCTGGAACCCAGCAACCACACCGGCACGTCGAGACCGCCCCCCGGCACCGCCTGCACCAGTTGCCCCGGCACCACCGGCGCGAAGTAGCGCAGCAGCTCGGCCACGTCCTGCGGGAAATGGTCGGCGCTGTCGAAATAGCGGCGCAGGGCGCGCGCGGTCGGCTGGTCGGTGCCGGGCGCACGGCCCAGACCCAGGTCGATGCGCTGCGGGTACAACGAAGCCAGCGTGCCGAACTGTTCGGCCACCTGCAGCGGCGCGTGGTTGGGCAGCATGATGCCGCCGGCGCCGACGCGGATGGTCTTGGTGCCGCCGGCGACGTGGCCGATCAACACCGCGGTGGCGGCGCTGGCGATGCCCGGCATGTTGTGGTGCTCGGCCAGCCAGTAACGCTGGTAGCCCCAGCGCTCGGCGTGCTGGGCCAGATCGAGCATGTTGGCGAAGGCGTGGGTGGTGTCGCTGCCTTCGCAGACCGGCGCCAGGTCGAGCACGGAAATGGGCGTCATCGGATGACTCCGGGGAATGAATGATGTGCAAGAGATGGGGCTGAGCAGGCGGCTTTGCCACCTGCCCAGGTGGCGCTGGGGGGATTACAGCATTCCAGTGGTCAAACAACGGGAGGATCTGCAGCTGGCCACTCCCCCGCTCCGTGCCCAGGCCCGCGCCTGGCTGGACGGGTGCTGCAACGCAGGCGCGGCAATGGCGCGCAAGCCATGCATTCGCCGCGGAGGGAGGGATATCAGGCCATGCGCGATGGCTGTGGGTGTCTGGCGCTCGTCGGATCGCCTGCGAATGCAGTTGCCTGAACGCGAAGCGCGGGCGCCCGGTGACAGGGCTGCTGGCTATGATGGACACCGCACTGGCAGCGCCTGCATGACGATGGCTTCGACTACTCCGCTCGACCCCGCTTCCGCCCCCCTGCACATCGCCGCACGGATCGACCGGCTGCCGGCCAGCGCCACGCTGTGGCGGCTGGTCGGCCTGCTCGCGCTGGGTGGATTTTTCGAGTTGTACGACCTGTTCCAAACTGCCTACATCAGCCCCGGACTGATCCGCGACGGCATCTTTGCCAGCGCTGCCGATGGCGCGTTCGGCATGTCCGACCAGGCTGCGTTTGCGGCGGCGACGTTTCTGGGCCTGTTCGTCGGCGCCGCCCTGCTGAGTCCGTTCGCCGACCGCTTCGGGCGCCGTCCGGTATTCACCTTCGCCCTGATCTGGTACACCGCCGCGACCGTGGCGATGGGTCTGCAGCACACCGCCACCGGCATCATCGTGCTGCGCTTGGTGGTGGGGATCGGCCTGGGCATCGAGCTGGTCACCATCGACACCTATCTGTCCGAGCTGGTGCCGCGGCATATGCGCAGTGCCGCGTTCGCGTTTGCGTTCTTCGTGCAGTTTCTGGCGGTGCCTGCGGTGGCGCTGACTGCCTGGCTGCTGGTGCCGCATGCACCGCTGGGGGTGAGCGGCTGGCGCTGGGTGGTGCTGCTGAGCGGGGTGTTTGCGCTGGCGATCTGGTGGCTGCGCAGCCGGTTGCCGGAATCGGCCCGCTGGCTGGCGGCGCAGGGACGCCATGCCGAAGCCGATGCGGTCTTGACCCAGCTCGAAGCGCGCTGCGTGCGCGATCTGGGTGCGCCCCTGGCCGCACCGCAGGTGGCCGCCCCCTCGCCGGCCGGCGACATGCAGACCGCGATGCTGTGGCGTGCGCCGTATCGCGGGCGCATCGGCATGCTGGTGGTATTCCATATCTTTCAGGCGATCGGCTTCTTCGGCTTCGGCAACTGGTTGCCGGCACTGATCTCGGCGCAAGGCACCGGCGTGACCAAGAGCCTGGGTTATTCCTTTGCGATTTCGCTGGCCTACCCGCTGGCGCCGCTGCTATTGCTGCGCTTTGCGCAGCGCTGGGAGAACAAATGGCAGATCACCGCATCGGCCCTGGGCGCGGTGCTGTTCGGCGTGCTGTTTTCGCTGCAGCATCAGGCGATCGGCATGGTGCTGTGCGGGGCGATGATTGCGTTCTGCAATGCCTGGATGAGCTTTGCCTATCACGGCTATCAGGCCGAGCTGTTCCCCACCGGCTTGCGCGCGCGGGCGGTGGGCTTTTGCTATTCCTTCAGCCGTCTTTCCACGGCGGTGAGCAGCGTGCTGATCGGTTGGCTGCTCGCCCAGGTCGGCAGCCATGGCGTGCTGGCCTTTATCGTGATCAGCATGTCGATCGTGGCCAGCGTGATTGCGCTATTGGGCCCGCGCACGCGCAATCGGGCGCTGGAAGAGATTGCCGGCTGATCGCGGCGCCGACGCGAGCACGCCACCTGGCATCACGCGTCTGAGCTTGCAACCGCATCGGCGTGGGCAGCGGTCTGCGCCGCCACTGCAATGCCCAAGACAACCGTGCGATCGGCCACTGCGGCCAGGCTGGTGCGATGCGAGACCACCACCAGCACGGTCTGCGGCAGGCGTTGCCGCAGCATGCACAACACCTGCTGTTCGGCCTCGGCATCCAGTGCGCTGGTGGCCTCGTCCAGCACCGCCAGGGTCGGCTTGCGCAACAGCACCTGCGCCAGCAGCAGGCGCTGCGCTTCGCCACCGGACAGGCGCCCATCCGGGCCGTTGATCGGGCTGTCCAGGCCTTGCCCGTCGCGCTGCAGACGCACGCCCAGGCCGACGTCGGTCAACACCTGCCACATGCGTGCATCGCTGGTGCCGGGCAATGCCCAGTCCAGACAGGCGCGGACGGTGCGCTGCCACGGCCGCACCCCCTGGCCCAGGTAGGCGCCATGCCGCACCATGGCGCGATACGCGGTGAAATCCAGCCGGCGCCCGGCCATATGCGCGGTGAACTGCGCAGGCGGGGTCTGACCCGAGAGCACGTCCATCAGACTGCTCTTGCCGATGCCGGAGGGACCGACGACCAAGGTCAGTTCGCCGGGCAGCAACAGCAGCGGATCGAGAGCGAGCCTGGGCAACGGCGGCGCCAGGCCGATGTGTTCGAGATGCAGGGCTGCCGGCAACGGTTGTGCCGGTGCGGCCGACGCCGGCGGACGTGTCGTGCCCAGCGCCACATAGCGCCGCCACAGCTGCAATGCCGGCCACGCCGAGCGCAGTTGCTGCACGCTCTGGCGGGTGCTGACCAGATACGGCAGCAGACGCCCGAGCAGCAGGCTGACGGTGATCAACGCAGCGCGGTCCGCGCCCTGCCACAGATTGGCCAGCACCAGGATGCCGGCGATGGCAGCCACTGCGGTGGCCTCGAGCATCAGCCGGCTGCCCGCCACCAGCGCCTGCTGCTGCGCATAGCCCTGCCCCAGCCGTGCGGAAATGCGCTCGTAATGGCGGGTTTCCAGCGCTTCGCGCTGGAACGAACGCACATGCCGCAGGCGACGCGGGAAATCTTCGCTCAGCCAGAACAGCTGCGTCATATCGGCCACATAATCGCGGCTGATGCGCGCCTGGGTGTCGCTGCTGGAGATGCGCAAGCCCAGCCACGCCAGTGCCAGCAGCAGCGGCGTCGCCATCAGCAACGCGGGGGCGATCATGACCGCGATGCAGATGCTCACCAGTGCGGTCATGCCGGCCACCAGCAGCTGCAAGGCCGCACTGAAGCCCTGGGTGGCGATCTCGATGTTGTAGGTCAGCACATTGGCGATTTCCGCCGAGCTGGCACCGGACAGGGCCGGCAGCGGCGCATCGATCAACGCCGCATGCACGCGCTGCCGCAGCCCGATCGCGTAGCGGCTGGTCAGCCGTGCGGCCAGCCGTGCGCCATGCCAGCGCAGTGCGGCAAACACCAGGCTGACACCGACAAACAGCGCCACCTGCATTGCCAGACCAGCCGGTAACGCCAGCGCGTAGCCGGCCAGGCGGACGGCATGACCAGGCTGCACCAGTGGCACCAGGCTGACCGCGACCAGGCTGCCGGCCAGTGCGGCCAGCAGCGACAAGCCGACGTAGAGCGCGATGGTCGAGACATCCGCCGGCACCAGCGTGCCGACGAAATCGCGCCACAGCGCACGCATGGGTTTGCGATCTGCAGCCGCGCGTATCTCAGTCACGCCTGACGCTCACTGTGGAATACGGCATGGCGTCGGCCCGGCAGGGGACGCACCGCTGCCGCGCTGCCGGCGCGCTCACCGCAACACCTGCAGCAGCGCGTCCAGCGCGGCCTGCGGGTGCGCCCCGCGGCGCAGGGTGAACATGCCGATGCGCTGTACCTGTTGGACAAAGCGCTGCCAGCCCGGTTGCCCGGCCGCATACGGTTGATCATTTGCCAGGCAAGCGGCGATGCGTTCGGCGGGCATTGCCAGCAATGGCTGCGCGGGATCGCTCGCCGGCGTTGCCGACAGCATCACCACCGCACACAGCTGCAAGGGCGCGCGCGCCAGCTGCGCACGGCCGTGACGGATGTCGATCTCGAACTTTTCCACACCGCTGCGGCGACGGATGGTTGGCGAGGCACTGATCCACGCGCGGGTGTCCGCGTCGACCAGGCCCAGCGCGTCGGCGCGCAGATGCAGAAAGTTGGCAACGCCGGTGGTGAGCAGACTCTCCGGCGCCACGAACACACCGTCTTCGGCGATGAAATCCAGGCCATGCAGCAGGCCGTGCAGCGCCAGGGTCGATTTGCCGGCGCCACTGGCGCCGAGCAACAGCACACAGCGTCCCTGCCACCCCACGCAGGCGCCATGCAACGGCACCAGGCCCATGCCGCGCGCCGCCAGCAGGAACACCGAAAATTCGATCAGCTCATAACGCACGTGGTAGGCGTGGGCGAGCATGTCGTCGGAAACCACCAGCATGGCGCGGCGCGCGGGCACCGACAACATCAGGTAATTGCAGGCATCCATGACGCCGCACAGCAGGCCGCCGCTGGCATGGGTGCGCACCGGTGGCGGCTGTGCGCTCGAAGACGCGTGACCACGCGCCACCAGATCCAGCGTGATATGGAATTCCGGCGCACCCGGCAGGCGATGCGCAGGCAGGCCGGCGTAGGCCAGGTCCACCAATGCCAGCAGCGCGTCGCTGTCGCTTTCGAAGTGGAACAGTGCGCCGAGGATCTGGCGGCGCACGCACTGCCGACGCGGCCGATGTTCGCCGAACGGATCTGCTGCCACTGCCGCCGCATCCGGCGCGCCAGTGCGTACGTCATCGCCCACCGGCATCAATTGCGCCAACGCAGCCGACTGCGGCATGCCCTTCCACCCATTGCATCGATCAGCCGGTGTGTGCCGAACGGCAACAGAAAGGTTGCCGCATCGACATCGGCACGCGTGTCCAATGCACGCCAACGACGGCATGCCGATCGGCGCAACCAAAGCCACCTGCATCCGCACCTACTGCCGAGCCGAATGCCGGTGCCTGCGCACGCCGCCGCCGCGCACCTGGCGACAGAACGAGAGCCTTGTGCAGATGCTAAAGATCCAGGTCAGTCATTCGTATTTCCTGCGTTACGACCCCAAGCAATGGGAGCGCGGCAAGCCATATCCACCGCTGGCGACGCTGCAGGTTGCCGCGTTATTGCGCGAGCGCGGCCATGCACTGAGCCTGTTCGACGCGATGCTGGCCGACGACGTGCAGGACTACACCGGCGCCTTGCACGCTGCGCAGCCGGATCTGGTGGTGTTCTACGAGGACAACTTCAACTTCCTCACCAAGATGTGTTTGAGCCGCATGCGCGAGGCGGCCTGCCAGATGATTGGGCAAGCGCGCGCGGCCGGCTGCCGCGTGCTGGTGGCCGGATCGGATGCATCCGACAACCCGGATGTGTTTCTGGCTGCCGGCGCGCATGCGGTGTTGATCGGCGAAGGCATCGCACCACTGCTCGAACTGGTGGCGCGCGTCGAACAAGATCCCATCATCGATACAGACGCCTGGCTCGCGGGCGTTGCACGTATCGCCGTCAGCTCATCTGCTGCAGCATACGTGCATCGTGGCGCACAACCGCCGGACGCGCGCCTGAGCGGCCTGCCGGCCTGGGACCTGGTGGACATGCCGCGCTATCAGCGGTTCTGGCGGCAACGGCACGGCTATTTCAGCCTCAACATGGCCGCCTCGCGCGGTTGTCCGTTCCGCTGCAACTGGTGCGCCAAACCGATCTGGGGCAATCACTACAAGCGCCGCGATGCGGAAGACGTGGCTGCCGAAATGATCCATCTCAAGCGCAGCTTCCAGCCCGATCACCTCTGGATGGCCGACGACATCTTCGGCTTCCACATCGATTGGGTGGAAACCTTTGCGCAGCGCCTGAGCGACGCCGATGGCGCGATCCCGTTCACCATCCAGACCCGTGCCGACCTGGCCAGCGAGCGCATGGCTGCCGCGCTGGCGCGCGCCGGCTGCGCCGAGGCCTGGCTGGGTGCCGAAAGCGGCAGCCAGCGCATCCTGGACAAGATGACCAAGGGCACCGAGGTTGGCGAGGTGATCGCCGCGCGCCGGCGCCTGGGCGCGCACGGGATCCGCGTGGGCTTCTTCATTCAACTCGGCTACCTGGGTGAAGAACTCGAAGACATCCTGGCCACGCGCGCACTGGTGACGCAGGCCAACCCGGACATCATCGGCGTCAGCGTGTCCTACCCGCTGCCCGGCACCACGTTCTACGAAGAAGTGAAAAACCAGCTGGGCGGCAAGACCCATTGGCAGGACAGCGACGACCTGGCGATGATGTTCCATGGCGCGTACGACTCGGAGTTCTACCGCAGCGTGCGCGATCTGCTGCATACGCAGGTGGACCTGCAACAGGCGCGCGCCACGCTGGGCGCCGATGCGTTTGCACAGGCCTCGGACACGCTGGAAGCGCGCTGGTCCGCCTTGATCGCCAGCGAACGGCAACATCGCACCGAGCCGCTTGCCGGCGCTGCCGAACGCCAACCGCGCCAGTTGGCCAGCGTGCTGGTCGGTTGACGCGCAACCCGCCGACCTCGCTTCCCGACCTCACGTCGCCTTTCTCGGAATCTCCGCCGCATGCAGCCTTCCCTTCGCACCATCAAGCACGGCCTGCAGACGGCCACCGAACGGCTGGCCCGGGAATTGGCGCAGCCCGGCGAGGCCGTGCCGCAGTGGAACCGGCTGCAATGGCAGCTGGCCGCGGCCGCAGCGGCCGCGCATGGGGTGTCGCCGCTGCTGCAACGCCGCTCGTTGTGGCAGGACGCCGACTGGACCGCGTTCCTGCACGAGCAACGCAGCCATGTCGAAGACCGCCATCGGCGCATCGCGCTGCTGCTGACGCGCATCGACGCGGCAGCGCGTGCGGCGGGCATCGCCCTGGTCGGTCTCAAGGGCACCGCCCTGCATCGGCTCGGCGTCTATCTGCCCGGCGATCGCCCGATGGCCGATATCGATCTGCTGGTGGCGCCGGAGGATGCGCCCGCGGCGGCGACCCTGTTGTGCGAGCTTGGCTACGCGGCCTCCTTCGAACAATGGAAGCATCAGGTGTTCAAGCCGCTGCAGGGCGAGGCGGTCGCAGGGCTGGGCGAGCATCGCGATGCGCCGATCAATCTCGAGCTGCATACCCGCATCCAGGAACGCCTGCCGCTGAGCAGCGTGGACATCACCGCGCGCATCCTGCCGGAGCGTCCGCAGCCGGGATTGAATCCCTACCCGTCGGTCGGCGCGCTGATGTGCCATCTGCTGCTGCACGCAGCCGGCGGCATCTGCCAGCGCAGCATCCGCCTGATGCATCTGCATGACCTGGCATTGCTGGCCACGCGCATGGGCCCGCGCGACTGGGAACAGTTGTGGGACGACCCGGCCATGGCACCGTGGTGGGCGTTGCCACCGCTGCTGCTGTTGCAACGTTATTACCGCAGCGTGGTGCCGCCGGCGGTGATGGCGCGGCTGCAGGCCGATTGCCCGCGCCTGCTGCGCATGCGTGCGGCCCGCCAGACCCTGACCACCGCCTCGTGTTCCAACCTGTGGTTGTCGGCCCTGCCCGGCATCGAATGGTCACGCTCGCTGGGCGAAGCGCGCCAGTACCTGCGCAACCGGATAGTACCGTCGGCCGAGAGCCGCAAGGAACGTGCGGACATGCTGCAGACCCAGTTGTGGCTTCAGGACCAGCCGTGGGTGCGGCAGACCCAACTGCGCCGGGTGATGACGCGCCTGACCCGGCCGGTGCCGCGCACCGACATGCTGTATGTGGTGCGTGCAGCGCTGGACGGCTATCTGCAACCAGTCTGAGCGCGGCTGACAACGCTACTGCGCTCACTGCCGCACCGACGCGGCCGGTGCCCTGAGGCGGCAGGTATCTGCCGCACAGTCCGATTCCGCGCGCGCCGGCCGCATCCATCCATCGGCCGCTCGCCACGCCTTGTTGGCTATTCCATGCCTGCAGCGGGCATGCGCTAGCTGCTGGCTTGTTCAGCCGATCGCCCTTGCGAGGATGTCACCACGTTCGGCCTGGCAATCTCGTTGATGCACCACGCGCGTTGCATGGCGGCCGCTGCAGGCTGCGTCCTTACAGGCGCAGTCAGCGCAGCGGCCGCGCCTCGCACAGTTGCCGATACAGCTGCTCGAACAGTCGCGTGGTCAACGCCGCGTCCTCGCGTACCGCACGGCATTGCGCCGCCCAGGCCAGGCGCAGGCGCAGCTCGTCGTCGGCCAGGACCTGGCGGACGGCTTCTGCCAGCCCGGCCCAGTCGCCCGGCGGTACCGCGAGTGCGCACACCGGTGCCCACTCGACCAGATGCCCGACTGCGGTACCGACGGTAGGCACGCCGGCGACCGCCGCTTCCAACAGCACCAGCGGGCCGGCTTCGTGCAAGGACGACAGCACCATCAGGTCGGCCGTCTGCATGATCGGGCGCAACTCGCGCTGGGTCTTGAAACCGAGAAAACGCACCTGCCCGCCCAGGTCCAGCTGGTGCACCAGGCGCTGCATGGCACCATCCAGCGTATCGACGCCGACCATGTCCAGGGTAAAGGCGACACCGGCGCGTTTGAGCGCCGCCATTGCCTGCAGCAAGGTGGTCTGGTCCTTGACCGGATTGAGGCTGGCCACATGCAGCAAGCGGGCGATGCCGCCGCTGCGTGCACGTGGCGCGGCCGGTGGCCAGGCCCGCAGATCCACGCCCAGCGGCACCCGCTGCGCGTGGATGCCGAGCGCCGTCAGCGACTCGAGGATGGGCGCGCTGGCCGCGGTGACGCGGTCGGCCAGGCGCAGGATCACCGCTTCGCGCAGCCGCCCGCGCCAACGCTGCCGGCCGCCGTAGCCGATGCCATGCAATGCGACGAGTTCGCCACCGGCGATATGCACCACGCTTGGACGGCGCAACAGCCTTGCCGCGGCGACCGCGATCAGGCTGCAATAGCCGGAAAAGATCGCCTGGATCACATCGAACGGAGCACGCCGGTGTTCACTGGCAATGGCGGCGATCGCGCGCGTGCGGGTGCGCCTGGCGCCGATGTTGTGCACGGTGGCGCCGCGCAATGCCCAGGTACCGGGCAGCGGCTCCTGGTGCAGCACGAACACATGCACCTGGTGATGGCGCGCCAGCCATTCGATCAGGGTCAGGAACACCGGGATCACGCGGACCTCGCCGCTGCGGTCGACGCCGCCCGGGACCACCAGGGCCAGTTTCATGCGGCCCGCCCTGGCGCGGCCAGCAACCGGGTGTACGCATGCTTCCAGCGTTGTCCCACTGCGGAAAACGACAGCCGTGCCTCGAAATGCGCGCGTACCTGTGCGCGGTCGGGGCGTTGCCGGAAGAGCCGCAACAGCAGTTCCGCCAGGGCCGAGGCATCGCCCACCGGCCACAACGCGCCGACTGCGCCGCCATCGCTGAGCGCACGAAAGGCCGGGATATCGGTCAAGAGCGGCAAGGTGCCGCAGGCATACGCTTCCACTGCGGCATAACCGCAGCTCTCCGCATGGCTGGCGGAGACGAACAGGTCGCAGGCACGCAGCAGGGTTTCCACACGCGCATGCGGCACCTTGCCCAGCAACTGCACGCAGCGCGCCAGCGACGGATCGGCGCGCAGGCGCTGCTGTACCTGCTCCAGCAATGGCGCCTGGTCGAACACGCACCACAGCCGCAGGCCCGGCAACATGCGCGCGGCCAGGGCGACGGCATCGAGCACGCACAGCGGATCCTTGGCCGCGCTCAGATGCCCGACCCACAACATACAGGGGTCGCCCTGCAGGCGGGTGTGCTCGCGTGCCTGCAGGCGATCGCCCGGCGAGAAGCGGCTGCTCGATTCGGGAATCGCAAACAGCTGCGTCCTGGCCTTGAACAGGCGCGCCTGTGCGAACGGCTGCGCCATGTCTAGCGAGGTGAACGCGATCCCGGCGGCGGCAGCGTAGCGACGCCGCCACACACTCCGGGCCCACCAGCGCGGCGGGCGGTTGGCGTGATCCTGCAGCAGGATCGGCGTATGCGGCAGCAGGCGGGCAAGACGGCGTGCATCGCCGGCAAATTCCAGACCGTGGACATGGACCACATCGGCGCCGATCTCGCGCAGCGTCGCCGCAAGCAGCGCTGCGCGCTGCGCACTGCCGCGCGCGCCCAGCTCGACGAAGCGGTAGTCCACGCCCTGGCGGCTGAGCCGCAGGTCCAATGCAGAGGCCTGGACCACCGCCACGCGCACCCCGGCGCTGGCGACGGCCTCGGCGATATCGGCCAGCGATGGCCATTGCGCGAACACCTGTTCTGCCGTCAGGCCGGCCGGCGTCGGCACCAGGTTGAGTTGCGCCACCCGCAAGCTCATGACAGCGACCGCGCCCGGATTGCATGGCCTGCAATCGCGATCGGGCCACGTGGCGCGCACCGCGCGGCGCGCAAACGGCAAGGCTTGCCCGCGGCCGAGGTGCTGCAGGCACACGCCAGCATGACCGCCACGGCGCTCACGCGATGCGCCGCAGCCGCAGCACCAGCGCGACCGGCACCTGCAGCGCGGCCCGGTCGAACCGTGCACCGGGCGCGATGTCGGCCGGGTCCAGCATCGGCTCGGCCACCGCTTCGATCTCCATCCCCAGCGCCGCACAGGCCGCATGCCAATGGCTGTAGAGATGTTGCGTGTGCCGCACCGCGTACTGCCGGCCATCGGCCTTGAAGTCGCGCCGCCAGCCCAGCGCATGGCCGATCGGATGCACGTCGCTGCACAGCACGATGCCGCCGACGCGGGTGACCCGATGCAGTTCTTCCAGCGCCGGCCACAGCCGCTGCAGATGGCCGACCACCAGGCCGCAGACGCTGAGATCGGCCGCTGCATCGTCCAGCGGCAGCTGCTCCAGGCTGCCCTGTTGCAGCCGCATGCGCGCCGCTGGCCAGTGCTGCGACAGCTCGGCGTGCGCACGCTGCAGCATCTGCGGCGACAGATCCACGCCGGTGACCTGCAGCGCGCCGCGTCGCAAGGCATGCAGCATGTAGCGGCCACTGCCGCAGCCGGCGTCCAGCACGTGCTGGCCCTGCAACACGCTCGGCATCAGCGCGAGCATGGCGCGTTCCTCGGCCAGCATCACCGGATTGTGCGCATGCGGCGGATACGCCTGCGCCCACAGCGCATACGCCGCTGCCGGCTCCAGCGTCGGCACTGCGCTCACGACAGCGCACCGCTGGCGGCCATGGCCATGCCGGGCCGGTGCGCAGCCTGCGCCACGCGCTGCAGGCCCGGTTCCAGTGCCAGCACCGCCGGATCGGCCAGCGTGGCGTCGAGCAGCTTGGGGCGGCCATCCAGCAGTACCGGCACGGTCGGGACGCCTGCAGCGTCGAACCAGCCGGCAAAATCCGGGTCGGCGATGCGCGGGACGCCATCGCGTATCACCGCACGCAGGTCGCTGCGTGCGCAGCCCACCACGCTGTCGGCCGGGTCGCCACCGCGGTCGCGCACGATCACCAGATCGGCCGCCGCCCCCGGCGCCAGGCGTCCACGCGTGGCCATGCGCAGGATGCGCGCCGACTGATGGGTGACCAGGCCGAGCAATAGATCCGCGGCCAAGCCGCTGCTGGCGGCGATGCGCAGTTCTTCCAGCAGATCGCGCGAACCGCTGACGCGCGAATCGTTGCCCAACGCGAGCCGGCCCGCCATGCACAGGCGCCAGGGGTCGAGCGTGCGACCCAGCAGCGCAAGATTGCTCGACGGGCACCACACCACCGCCGCGCCGCATACGATCACCCGCTCGATGTCGCGTTCGCCCATGCCCACACCGTGAATCAGCACGCTGTTGGAGGCCAGGCAACCGAGCCGATCCAGTTCGTCCAGTTCGACAGCCGCCACCGCGTCGGTGCCTTCGGCCAGGTGGATCATCCAGGGATGCTCGGACGAGGTGGCGGCAAAGCTGCCCTGCACCGGTGGGCCATAACCGGTCCATCCCAGTGCATAGCTCCAGCCGAACTCGCGCAGCAGGCCAACCGGAAAGCTGGCCTCGTCCAGGGTGGCATGCCACGGGTCGTGCTGCGCCACGCAGGTGACGCCGGCCAGCAGATTCTTCAATCCACCGTGACGCAGACGCACCGCCTTGGGCACACGCAGGGCCGCGGCCACCTCGGAATGCCGGAAGTGCGCCTGGAATGCCTCGATCCACGCATAGCTGTTGGGAAACGCCGCGCCCTGCGGCAGCGGCGGCACGCAGTTGACCTGCAGATGATCGTGCGCATTGATCAGGCCGGGCGCCAGCACATGCCCCTGCAGGTCCAGGCGCAGGCTGCGCGTGCCGAGCGTGCCGCCGAAGCGCCCTGCGCGGATGGTCAGCGGCGCGCGCGAGGGGCCGGCCAGGGTGATCGAGCGCGCGCCCTGCAGACAGACATCGGCCATGGACATCGGCGTCTCCACTCAGCGCTTGCGCATCACGATCAGGAAGTGGTCGCCCATGTCGCGCAGCAACGGCAGGCCGCCCAGCCGGTCGTCGCACTGCCCCAGGCGCGCGGACAGGCGCGGATGCCGTTCGCAAAAATCCACCAGGTACGGCGGCGGCAGGAACAGACTCAACGCGCAATAGCGGTCCAGGACGAAGTGCTTGGCAAAGGCGCGGTAGAACTCGCGCGGCAGGTGGTACCAGGTCCAGATGGTGTGGCCGTTCATGCCCACCGCGGTGACCCCGCGCGCGGCCCGCACCGCGGCGCGTTTGAACCGCCCGCGCACGCCGTAATGGCCGATTTCCCAGGGGCAGATTCGCCCGATCACCGAGAACACCAGGCAGCCATCGGCGCGCAGCAGACGCGCGCATTCGGCCGCCACCGCCGGCAGATCCGGCGCGCAGTTGAGCGGGCCGAAGTTGGAATACATGCCGTCGAAGCGGCCCTGCAGCTGGTCGAGCTGCTGGATGCCGACATGGGCCGCGCTCAGGCGCTCTTGCAGGCCTTGCGTGGCCGCGCGATGGCGGGTGCGCTCGACCATCGCCGGCGACCAGTCGGTGGCCAGCACGTGATAACCGCGACGTGCGAATTCGCCGGCATCCAGGCCGGTACCGCAGCCCAGGTCCACCAGATGCGAGCCCACCGGCAGTTCGGCCGCGACCGTGTCCCACAAGGTGGTGCGCATGCGCTGGATCAACGCGTTGTTGCCGCGTGGGCCGTCGTAGTCGGGCGCAACGCTGTCGAACGCGCGTTGCGTCTCCAGCAAACGCTCCGGGGCCACCGTGCCACCGCGCGCCGCATGCTCATTGATCACCGACATGCGCAGCCTCCCATACCGATCCAGCTGTTCTCACGACACTCTCCAGGCGCGATACCGCCAACGCGGCACCGCTTGATTGACCGGTGAGTGCCACGCGCCGGCGGTTTGGTTGCAGCGTGGGCAGCGTTGCGCAGCGTGCCGCACGGCGCTGCGCAGATCAGCCGGCAGCGCGCGGAGTGGCCACCGCGCGGCGCCGCCATGCATTGCGCAACACCGCCGCCAGCACCGCCAGCCCCGCCCCGCCGAGCAGGCCGGCGGCCCAGGCGGTGACGGCATTGGGAAACGCCTGCTGCTCGGGCACGTACAACGGCCACGCCAGCGAGGTCTGATAGGTGTAGCGCGTGGTCAGGCGGGCAATCAGATCGTCGCGTTCGCTCTTCAATGCGCGCACGGTGGTGTTGCTGTCGGTCAACAGCACGCCTGCCAGCACCTGGGCCGGCGTGGCCGCGGCGGCGCCCTGCCCGGCCTGCACCTGCTGCTGCAGCTGATCGCGGTTGCGGATTGCCGCGCGCAGATCGTCGGTGAGGCCTTGCAGGCGTGTACGCGCCAGTGCGAGCGCCACCGCATTGGTGTCGCCGTGCAGGCCCTGCAAGGCGCTCACCGTCGCCAACGCCAGACTGCGCGCCTGCGCCGACGATTCGGCCCGGATGGTCACCCCGATCAGATTGGCATACGGGTCCGGGTCCGGCTTGAGGCTGCCGCGGTACAGCTGCGCAGCGCGGCTTTTCAGCGGCACGCCGGCCTGGCGCAGCACCGCATCCTGGAACAGCCGCGTCTTCATGCGGTCGATCACGCGCTGGAACGGCTCGACCTTGGGGTCGCGCCCGGCCGGCGTGGGGCCGATCTCGCCGACCTGGATCCAGGCGGTGGCTTCCCACTGCGGCCTGGCCAGGCGGGTAAAGGCCAAGGTCAATGCAAGCACCACCACCAGCGCAGCCAGCGCCCAGCGCCATTCGCGGCGCAGGATGCGCCACAGGTCGATCAGATAGATATCGTCGTGTTGAGTCATGGTGCACCGGCTCTGGAACAGGGTAAAGCGGAGCGGCCGCGCATTACGCAGCAGCGGTGGGTACGGCATTGCGGGTAGGCAACAGCACCGTGCAGGCATGCAACACCAGGCACAGCGCGATGAAGCCGAAATTGGTCCAGGTGAAGGCCTGCGGCGCGAACGGCGACATCAGGCAGGCATAGGCGATGCGCAGGAAGATCAGCACATGGAAGATCGACAGCGAGCGGTTGAGCAGGCGCACGCTCCACACCAGCCCCGCATACAACGCCAGCAGCGCCAGCAACGCACCCGGCGCGCCCCAGGCCATCAGGAACGGAAAGAATTCGGTCCCCACATTGATGTTGGGCGCGTCCAGCGGAATGCTGGTGCCGGCGGTGGCGATCGAGCCACTAAAGGGCACCAGCTGATTGACCAGGAAACTGGCGTTGACGTAGCCCTTGGCCAGGATCGCGCCGAAGTTGTACGGCCCGGCGCTGATGTACAGCAGCAACCACTGCACGCCCTGCGGCATGGCGCGATACAAGGCACTGAACGGCAGGGCGACCGTGGCCAGCGAGCCGGAACGCAGTGCGCCGAGGATGGAAAACACCCCGCCGCCGGCCAGCATCAGCAGGCCGATGGTCTTCCATGGCAGGCGACGTGCCGGATCGCGGCGCAACAGCATCACCAGCACAAACGAAAACAGCCCGGCAAAGATGCGGTTGCGGTCGATCACCACGATTGGAAACACGAAACCCAGCGTCAGCATCGCCGCGCGCAGCCCGCGATGGCGCACGCACAGCAGCGCGATCGGCGGCAGGATCCAGCACATGTTGGAGATATGCCGCACATGCGCGCGCAGCGGGCTCAAGGTGGCATACGAGGACGGATCGCTGAACAGCGGAACCGGAAACAGCGCCACATCCACGATGCAGAACAGCGTCACCACCGCCGCCAGCGTCAGCACCAGGAAGGCATCGCGGGTGCCGGCGTAACGGTAGGCGCGAAAGCGCTCCACCGCAGGCAACTGCACGCGCAGCACGGCGTCCAGTACACAGGTCGCGGCGGCGGCGGCGGCCAGCAGCGCGATGCCGTCCGCATAGTCGCCGGGCAAGCTGTAAGTCAGAAGCGTCAGCGCGCAGCTGAGCAGCATCGGCAGCGCCAGATAGGTCGCCGGCCGGCGTAGCAGCGTGCTCATGCCGGTTTCACCGTGCTGCGCGCCGACCTGGGCCGCCACCTGGCCGGCAGCGACATCCAGGCATAGGCGAGCAGATGCCCGATCACCCGGTGCGGCCGGCGCTGCAGGAACGCCACCTTTGCGGCGATGTAGTGCGACTGCGCGTGCAGCAGGCCGCGCTCGGGCGCATCGAACAATTCCGCACAGCGCCGTGCCACCTGACGCGACTCACTCAGGTTGGCGATGCGCGCGCGCACGTCCACGGTCTTGCTGAGATTGTGGCCATGCAACCGGTACGCGCACACCGGCACGTCGACAAAACCCAGCGCATCACGCGCGGCCAGGCGCAGGAAAAAATCCCAGTCTTCGATCCGCAGCGACTCGTCCCAGCCGGCGCGCGTATCGAAGGCACTGCGACGCAGCAAGGCCACCGCGCCGCCGACCGCCCACTGCTGGATCACCGCGCGGCGGATGCCGGACGCGGAGCGGTACAGGTCCACATCCACCCGATGCAGGTCGCGCATGGCGCTGCCGTGCAGCAGCTGCCCATGCTGATCGACCACACAGGCATCGCCGATCACCGCCAGTTTCTGCGGATGCGCACGCAGGTAGCGCACCTGCGCATCCAGCCCGCCGGCCAGCAGATAATCATCGCTTGCGCCCAGCCGCAGGTACTCGCCGCGCGCACGTAGCGCCAGCTCGTTGAGTGTGGCCGCCACCCCGCGATTGGCGCGCTGCACGAACTGCACCGGCAGCCGATGGCCATGGCTGGCGATCCATTGCGCAATCCTCTCGCCGGTCGCATCGCTGGAGCCGTCGTCGATGATGACCAGTTCCTTGCACGGGTACGGATCTTCCAGCACGCTGTCCAGGCAGCGTTGCACGAAACGCTCGTGATTGAAGGCCGGAATCAGCACCGACACCAGCGGCCAGCGTGCACGCCCGAGGGGTGGGGTGAAATCGCTCATGCCTGCTGCACCAGATAGCGCCGCACCACCACGATGTTGAACAGCAGATACAGCACGTAGTTGGCGAGAAAGGCATACATCGCGCCGATCAGCCCCCATTGCGCGGTGAACAGATACACCAGCGCCAGATAGCTGGCGGCAAACGCGCATTCGGAGATCACGAACAGCCGCGTCATCGCCTTGGCCAGCATCACGTACGACAGCACGAAGGCGGCGATCTTGATCACATCGCCCAGCAGCTGCGGGGCATACAGCGGGGTGGCCCGGGCAAACCGGGCGTCGAACAACAGCCAGGTCAGCCAATCGCGACACAGGTACACGCCCAGCGCCATCGCGATCACCGCCGGCAGCACATGGCGATACGCGGCCTGCAGCTCGCGCCCGAGCGCTGCGCGCTCCTGCAGCGATGCCAGCTTGGGCAGGTAATACACGTTGATCGCGGTCGTGAAGAACAACAGATACGCATCGGACACCCGGCTCACCGCCTGCCAGTACCCCACCTGCTGCCAGCCGAACTGCAGCGCCAGATGGTCGCGCACCAGCATGGCCACCAGCTGCGGCACCAGCGTGGAGGTCAGCGTCATCACCGAGAACGCCGCCAGCCTGCGCGTCATCTGCGCATCGAAGCGCATGCGCAACATCTCGCGCCGAAAATAACCGCTGCGCCGCAGCGCCGGCACGCCGGCCAGCAACCACAGCACCTGCCCCAGCACCAGCGCCAGCAAGGCGCCCTGCAGCTGTGCCCGGCTGGACAGCCATGCCACCAGTGCCGTGCTCAGCAGCGCGCCGCTGACCTGCACGAATGCCAGGCGGCGCACGTCCATGAAGCCGTTGATTACCGCCAGGATGTAATTGACCAGTGCGATGCCCAGCTGCGCCACCGCCGCCACGCAGATCAGCGGCCGGTACGCCGCATCACCAAGCAGGCGCTCGGCGATGACGCCACTGAACAGCAACGCCAGCACCGCCATCACGCAGGCCGCGCAGAACGCGTACCACAGCGCCGCGCTGAGCAGACGTGCCAGCGCAGCCGCGTCGTCGCGGTACTCGGCCACGTACTTGACGATGCCGGCACTGATGCCGCCGCCCGCCAGCACTGCCAGCACCGACATCAGATTGAGGAACTGGCCCAGCCGGCCGACCCCCTGCGGGCCGGCGTAGACCGCCACCAGCTTCACCACCACCAGCGCGGCCAGCAGTTTGGCCAGCGTCGCAACGCCGGTGTAGGCGCTGCTGCGCACGACATTCATGCGGGGGCGCCAAACGACTGGCATGCGGCAATCACGCGCGCAACCGACGCATCGTCCAGCGCCGGCCCCATCGGCAGGCTCAGCACCTCGCGGTGCAGCCGCTCG
Source organism: Xanthomonas arboricola pv. juglandis (assembly GCF_001013475.1). Lineage (GTDB taxonomy): Bacteria > Pseudomonadota > Gammaproteobacteria > Xanthomonadales > Xanthomonadaceae > Xanthomonas > Xanthomonas arboricola. The sequence goes on from NZ_JZEF01000005.1 coordinate 279,714, forward strand.
CTCACCGGCAGGCAGGCATCGCCCAAGGTGGTGTAGGCCGGCTGCCGATGCGGCGGCACCGGGTAATGGATCTGGGTATGGATGCCCGAGCGCAGCAGATGCGCCTGCAAGGCATCGCGCCGGGCGCTGCGCACCACGAACAGATGCCAGACGTGCTGCGCTTCGGCCGCCACCGTCGGCAAGGTGATCAGAGGGTTGTCGATGCCGTGCAGGTAGCGCTGCGCCACTGCGCGGCGACGGCCGATCTCATCGTCCAGATAGCCCAGCTTGACCCGCAGGAACGCCGCCTGCATCTCGTCCAGCCGCGAATTCACGCCCTGGCAGAGGTGGTGGTACTTCACCTGCGAACCGTAGTTGCGCAGCGCACGGATGCGCTCGGCCAGGCGCGCATCCGAGGTCACTATTGCGCCGCCGTCGCCGAGTGCGCCCAGGTTCTTGGTCGGGAAAAAACTGAACGCCGCCGCATCGCCAAAGGCGCCGGCACGTCGCCCGTTCGCACTGGCGCCATGCGCCTGCGCGGCATCTTCGATCAGCAGCAGCCCGTAGCGATGCGCCAGCGTCTGTAGCGCCGCCACATCCACCAACTGCCCGTACAGATGCACCGCCATGATGGCGCGCGTGCGCGGGCCGATCGCCTTCTCCACACTGGCCGGGTCGATGTTGAAGGTCGCAGGGTCCGGCTCCACCGGCACCAGCACCAGGTGGTTCTGACTGATCGCAAGAAAGGTGGCAATGAAGGTATTGGCGGGCACGATGATTTCGTCGCCCTCGCGCAATACGCCCAGCTCGCGATAGCCGCGCAGGATCAGCGACAACGCATCCAGCCCGTTGCCCACACCCACCGTCTGCGCGGCGCCGCAGTAGCTGGCGAATTCCTCCTCGAAGGCGGCCAGCTCCTGCCCAAGCACATACCAGCCGGCATCGATCACCCGCGCCGCAGCCAGCTTCAGCTCATCCGCATACCGCGCATTGACCGCGCGCAAATCCAAGAACGGCACATCCATTACAGCATCCACCGATAAAAATCCTGTACCACGGCGCGTGCGCCGAAACGTTCCTTTTGTTCGACCAGACCGTCGTTGAGCACCTGGCCGGCCTGCTCGGTCGAGATACCGAAGCTGAAGTAATGGCGCTGCGCATACACCTGGGTGATCAGCTCGGCCAGCAGCAGGCTCAGCGCATCCAGCTGGCGACCGCGCGCGGACACCGCCAGATACTGGGTGTGCACGCTGCGACCGAAATCCAGCACCAGCGCTGCCGCCAGCAGTTCCCCTTCGACCCGCGCCTCATGCAGCACGATCTGCTGCGGAAACCGGCGTTGCAGCAATTGCAGCTCGTCCAGCCGATGGGTCGGCGTCACCTGGTGGCGCTGCAACACCTCGGTCAGCAGGGCATGAAACCCGTCGAGTCGGGTGCCGACCCGGATCTGCACACCGGCCTTGCGTGCCTTGACCAGCGAGCGCCGACGTTCGGCGCTGAACGCGAACGGCTCGCGCAACGCGATCGCCGAGGACAGGTCGCGCCGGTACAGCTGCGCGCCCACGCGATGCAGGGCATACAGGTCTTCTTCGGCCGGATACGCGTGAAAGATATGCGGCACCGGCTTGTACACAAGCGTGCGCACCCCACGCGCGCGATAGTGCGCGGCCATCTGTTCGAAGACCTGCAAGGTCGCACCCGCGCGCAAGGCCCTGGACGACAGCAGGCCCGCGTAGGTCAGGCCGGCGTGGCTGCTGACGCAGTCGCCCTCCACGTTCGCCGGCAACACCGCCACCACCTCGCCACCGCGTTCGATCAGCAACGATGCGTCCACGAAGCGGTCGGCGTGATAGTCCATGTAGCCGCGCCGATGCAACACGTTGCCATTGCGCGAGGACGCCACCAAGGCATCCCAGGCAGGCCCATCGCCGGGCAGATACGGCCTAACCGAAAACATGGCGCCCCTTCAGGCCCGGCGGCAACGCGGCATCGGCCAGGCCGAAGCCGGCCTGCCCCATCGCATTGCCGTTGTAGAACATCAACACCCGATCATGCTGCTGGATCAAGGCCGGGTAACAGAGCGTCTGCGCATCCCAGCCCTGCTCGGACAGCTGCAGCCCCAGCTGACTGTCGTCGCGCTGCCACTGCACACCGTCGCGACTGGACGCGAAACCCGGGAAATAACCGCCGTGCGTATCGCCGCGGGTGAAATACATCAGATAGCGATCGCCCAGGCGATATACGCGCGGACGGCCGATGCGGTATTCGTCGCCCTGCGGACGCAGGCACACCACATCGTCGGCAGGGATGCAGCGCAGATCGTCGGTCTCCGCATAGCGGATGTGGTAGCGCGGATACGGCTGGCCGCCGATGCTTTCCCAATCGTCGCCCACCGCGTACCACAGCCGCCACCGCCCCTCCTCGAAACGTGCCGAGTGCACCGCGGCAATCGTGCTGCGCCCGGGCGCGCGATCCAGCAGCGGGGTGTCCTGCAAGCGCTGGAAACGCGCGCCACCATCGCGGGACAGCGCAAGCCCGGTGAAGGCCAGGAACTTGGCCTTGGCCACACGCTGGAAGCCGACATAGAACATGTACAGCCCCTCCGGCCCGGCCACCACATCGCCGAGAATCATGCCGTTGTCGTCGAAACAGCCAGCGCGGCCGATGTCCAGCACCGGCTGCGGGCTGACACCGACGATCTGCGTCGGTGCGTCGGCGCGTACGTCCACATAGCCGATCCGGCTCACGCCCTGCGCATCGCGAAAGCCCGCATAGACACGCAGTACCTGCGCAGACAACCGGTAGGGCGTCGGCGTCAGCGCGGCGTGCTGCATCCAGCCGCCCACGCCATCGCGTGCGACGTCGAACACCAGGCCGCGCTTGGTCCAGGCAAACATGCTCACAGCTCCACATCGAAACTGGATCTGCCGGCCACCGCGCGCGCCGGCGAGCCGACGTAGACGCGCTCGGCATCGGTATGCCGGGTGACCAGCGCACCGGCGCCGATGATGTTGTCGGCGGCGATGCGCACCTTGTCGCTGAGCGTGGCGTTGACACCGATGAAGCTGCCGCGCCCGATCTCGCAATAGCCGGAAATCACCGCATGCGAGGCGATGAAGACATTGTCCTGCACCACGGTGCGATGGCCGATATGGTTGCCGCTCCACAGGATGCAGTTGTCGCCGATCCGGGTGAACGGCTGGATCACGTTGCCTTCGAACAGGAAACAGTTGGCGCCGATCTGCGCATTGCGCCAGACGAACGCACGCGAGCTGACATAGCTGGCGCAGCGATAGCCACGCCGCAGCATGTCCTGGAAAAAGCGCGTCCGCAGGCGATTGAGCTGCGTGGCCGGGATGGCGACGAAGACCTCGTACTGTTCGGGCGGATAGCGCTGTTCGAGCTCTTCGTAGGCCACCACCGGCAGTTCGGCCAGCGTGGGCCGCAGCAGGAAGTCGCGCTCCACGCTGAAGGCCACCACCGTGTAGTCGCTGTCGTGCTGAAAATACTCGCAGGCGATCTGCGCAAATTCGCCTGCGCCCACGATCACCAGCGGCTTGTGCACGCTCATGCTTCCAACCTGCGTGCGTCCAGACCGCTGCCAGCGCGCACTTCGCTGAGGAACTGGTCGTAATCGAGAATGTAGTCGGCAGGATCGTAGAACTGGTCGGCCAGCACCATCAGCACGCAGTCGGGGCTGAAGCGATGCAGGTCGCGCCACACCATGCGGCCGAGCAGCAGGCCCTGCGATGGATCGTCCAGTACCACTTCCTGCTGGCCGTGGCCGTCGCCCTGATCCAGCAGGATCGTCACCGAGCCATGCAATGCCACGGCCAGCTGGTTGAGCCGCCGGTGTGCATGCTGTCCGCGATGGACGCCGTTGCGGGTGCCGAACAGGTAATACACACGACGTATCTCGAACGGGACATTGCGCTGCTGCTCCAACGAGATGAGCAGCCCGCGATCGTCGCCGTGGGTATGCAACTGGATGCGTTCGATGGCCATGATCGGAAGGGCGTAACCGCTGACTGCACGTAGTGCGACATGCCTGAGTGCGCCGGCATGCGCGAAAGGTTGCGCGACGTCACGACGCTGCGAACCCGTGTGCGCACAAGCGCAGTCGCTGCCGCCAACACCGTGACCGGGCGCGTCATCATTGCACTGCGATGCAACCTTTCGGCGGCCGCGCCGCACATATCGCTGCACGTTCACGTGGCCGCAGCTCGGCCGGCGTGGGGAGCCAGGCCTGGCAGCGCACCGCGCACTGCCGGATCCAACGACACCAGCGCAGGACACCGATCGATGAGTTCATCCCCCCACGCGCCCGATGCGGTTGCAGCCGACAGTGCCAGTGCGCTGCCGGAGCAGGCCGCACTGCCGGCGCGCGTCATTCCGCTGCCCCGACCGATGCGCGTATTGCATTGGCTGACGGTGTTCTGCCTGGCCATGGCGGCCACGCTGATCCTGCTGCGCGCCGAGCTGGAAGGACGCGCCCTGCGGCAGTGGCTGATGGAAGGCCATCGCCACTTCGGTTTGATGGTGCTGCTGCTGTTCGTCCTGCGGGTGGGCCTGCGCATCCGCCTGCGCGCGTTGCCGCCCGGCCCGCCATCGCCGCTGCCGATGCGGCTGGCTGCTGGCGCCACCCACCTCGCGCTGTACGGCTTGATGGTCGCCCTGCCGCTGATCGGCTGGTCGTTGAGCAATGCCTACGCCAAACCGGTCTACCTGTTCGGACTGACGCTGCCCAATCTGGTTGCGCCGGACGAAGACCTGGCCGACACCCTGAGCACCTGGCACTTGAATGCCGCCTGGGTGTTGCTGGCCTTGGTGATTGCGCATATCGGCGCCGCCCTCTGGCATCACCTGGTGTTGCGCGATGGCCTGCTGCACCGCGTGCTGCCGGGAAAACGCCGATGAGCTCCGCCGTGTTGCCCGCCGTCCCCCGCTCCCGCAGCACCGACCCCCGTACCGTCGAACAAGGACTTTCCATGCCTACTCCCCAGCCCGCTCCGCGTCGTACCACTGCCACGCGCACCGCCTCCCTGACCTCCTTGTTGTGCGTGTCCGGCCCGTTGCTGCTGCTGGCCAGCACCCAGGCGCAGGCGATTCCCTCGTTCGCACGCCAGACCGGTTCGTCGTGCGCGGACTGCCATGTCGGCTCCTACGGTCCGTCGCTCACGCCGTACGGCATGCGCTTCAAGCTCGGCGGCTTCACCGATACCGACGGCAACGGCACCAAGATCCCGGCCTCCGGCCAGGTCACCTGGACCCGGCGCAATCCCAGCCGTGGCGACAGCAGCGCACGCATCAACGAAGCGGACCTGTATCTGGCCGGTCGGGTCAACGACCACGTCGGCGGTTACTCCAAGATCCGCTCCAACAACGGCGGCAACGACACCTTCAACACCCAGCTGGACGATGTGGACCTGCGCTTTGTCAGCAAGCCGTTCCAGCTGGCCGGCAAGGACGCGATGGTCGGCGTCAGCATCAACAACAATCCCGGCGTGTCCGACCCGATCCAGGTGCTGCCCAATGCATCGACGTTGAGCCCGGTGTCCAATGCCGGCTCGGCCAGCATGCTCAGTTCGTCTTCGCTCTCCAACCGCGTGATCGGCGCCACCGTGTACGGCCTGTTCGACCGCAACTGGTACGGCGAAGTCGGCAGCTACAGCGCGCTGTCCACCGACGCGCAGGACCACCTGGGCTGGAACCCCAACGGCGACCCGGGCAAGCTCAGCGACACCGGCTATGCGCGCTTTGCCTACATGAAGGACATGAAGCGGCAGTTCTTCTCCGCCGGCCTGACCGCCATGACCACGCGCCGCCAGCGACTGCGCAGCGGCGGCCCCAGCGATGACCTCACCGATCTGGGCTACGACCTGACCTATCAGTTCCTCGGCACCCGCGAGCACGTGCTGTCGCTGGCCTACGTCAACATCTACGAACGCCGCAAATACGGCAGCCCGCTGCTGCCCACCGACCCGAGCATGTCCCCGCGCGACCGCGGCAGCGTGCGCGATCAGAACATCAGCATGAACTACGCGTTCAAGCAGACCTACGGCGTGCTGGCGGCGCATCTGATCAACAGCGGCTCGTTCGATGTGGCGCGCTATCAGCCCTACGGCATCCCCGACACCACCGCCAATCTGATCCTGCTGTACTGGACCCCGTTCGGCAAGGAAGGCACCTACACCACCAATGCCAACGTGCGGTTCGCGGCCACCTGGTTCCGCTTCGACAAGTTCAACGGCAGCACCACCAATGTGTTCGGTGGCGGCATTCCGATCACCAACCCGCGCGATCTCGACAGTTTCGCGCTGTCGGTCAATGTCTCGTTCTGATCCCCCGCACGCGTAAGGACCCCCATGAAGTCATTCCACCAGACCCTGTTGTGCGCCCCGCTGGCCGGCCTGCTGCTGGCCGGCGCCCTGCTTGCCCCACCTGCGCACGCGGCCGACGGCAAAGGCGTTTTCATGACCGAATGCGCCGAATGCCACAGCGCCGCCCAGGGCAAGAACAAGAAGGGCCCGTCGATGTTCGGCGTGGCCGGGCGCCCGGCCGCCAGCCTGGCCGACTACAGCAATTACTCCGATGCGCTCAAGGCGAGCAAGTGGCAGTGGACGCCTGCCCAGCTCAAGACCTATCTGTCGCAGTCCTCCTCCAAGGCCTTGCCGGGCACCAAGATGAAGTACGAAGGCCTGGAAGATCAAAAGGAACTCGACGCGCTGATCGCCTACCTCAACACCCTGCACTGATCGCCACCGGCGTGCTGGCGCCAGCGTTGCCGGTTGGCATCCGGAAGCGCGCTCGCCGGCGCATACCGGCACAGGTGCGCGTTGCCTGTGCCGGTTCCTTCGCGTATACGGACGGAACAACCGCTGTCGCAGTGGTCTCGTCTTACGTGATGGGTCACTATCGCGCCCCTGTTCCATGTAGACGCCTACCCCGTTGCCGAATGCCTTGACTGCCAGGCCCTACCCACTCCGGACGCGACGCAGCTGCGCCTGCGACGGGCAGCCGTGGCTCGCGAGCGGCCACTGGGCGGGCCGGCGACGCTGCCACACGCCCTGGGGGATGCCGCACTGCCGGCACGCGCAAGCCGCACGCCGACGCGCCGCGTTGCGCCACTGCCTGCTGCTGGCCCTGGTGTTGGGCCCGGGCAATGCCATCGCCGGCACGGTCGGCGGCGCGGTGGCGCTGACCTCGCAGTTGATCGACCGCGGCATCTCGATCGCCCCCAACAAGGCCACCCTGCAGACCGCAGGCTACTGGCTGCCCGCACCGGGCTGGTCGATGTCGGCGTCGGTCGCGCTGCAATCGCCCTCGCGGAGCAGGCCGGTGGCGGTGACCGCCCAGGCCGCACGCGCCTGGATGCTGGGCAACCGCTGGCAGATGCAGGCCAGCGCGCTGTATTACGGCTACCCCACCAACCAGGCCACGCGCACCTTCGACCGCCAGGAGGCCAGCCTGGCCTGGTCCTATCGCGACGTGCTGACCTTCTCGGTGTCGACCTTCAATTTCCCGCGCGCCGATCAGTCGCCGTGGAATGTCGCCATCGACGTCACCGCCAATGTCCCGCTGCGCGACGACCTCAGCCTGACAGTCGGCGCCGGTTCGTCACGTTTCCCGGCGATGGCCTACGGCGCCGCCCGGTCCGGCCGCTATCAGTATGGGCAATTCGGCCTGCGCTGGAGTCGGGACCGATGGACGCTGAAGCTGGAACGCATCGTCACCAGCGACAACACCCCACGCCTGCAGGGCGGCCCCGGCGAAACGCCCTGGCTGGGCACCGCGTCGGTCACCTTCTGATCCCCACGCAACCTTTTGCCCGCCCGCGGGCACTGACATGCGTCCTAAGCCGTGCCTGCCTCGATGAATGATTCCGACACCCTGGGTGATGCCACCGATCGCATGCTGCTGCGCCGCATGGCGGCGGGCGATCGCGCCGCGTTGTCCACCATGTACACCAGCTATCACGGCCGGCTGTGCCGCTTCCTGTCGCGCCTGACCCGGCGCCCGGACATCATCGAAGAAGCCATCAACGACTGTTTCTGGATCGCCTGGCAGAAGGCCGGCGACTTCCGCGGCGATTCGCAGGTTTCGACCTGGATCATGGGCATCGCCTACCGCTGCGGCCTCAAATGCCTGCGCCAGCACGACGGCGAGGCCATCGACGATACCGCGGTGGTGGAAGACCACGCCCCCAGCGCCGACGACAACGACGACCGCGAGCTGCGCGACTGGCTCGACAAGGGCATGGAACGGCTGTCGCCGGACCAGCGCCTGGTGATCGAACTGGTCTACGGCGTCGGCCACAAGCTGGAAGAAGTGGCCGAGATCATGCAGTGCCCGGTAGGCACCATCAAGGCCCGGCTGTTCCATGCGCGGGTCAAATTACGCAATGTGCTGCCCGGCCTGGCCGGCGGCGCCCCCTATACGGAGACCATGCAATGAAGACGTTTTTCATCGCGCCTGGCAAGGAATGCTCGCACGCCTGGGAACTGATGCCCGCGGTCCTGCTCGACAGCGCCACCGAGGAAGAGAACACCTGGCTGATCGCGCACGTGGCCAAGTGCGGCTCGTGCAGTGCCGAGTTCGCCCAGCAGAACCGCCTGCGCCAGGCGTTGGCGCTGCCGTCGGCAGTGAAGCTGGACGCCAACGCCGGCCTGCAGCGCCTGCTTGGCCGCCTGGACGCGCCGGAGCAGGCCATCGCGCCCGCGCCGCCGGCAGCGCGCCGCTCCGGTAGCTGGACGGTGCGCGCGTTGGCGGCCGCGGCGCTGGTGCAGGCAATCGGCCTGGGCGTCATGGGCGTCAGGCTGGCCGCGCCCGCGCCCTCGCACGACTACCGCACGCTCAGCAGCGCCACCGCCCAGCCGGTGCCGCAAGGCGCCATCCGGGTGGTGCCGGACGCCAAGATGACCGTGGCCGACTGGGACCGCCTGCTGCATGCACAGCAGTTGCAGGTGATCGGCGGGCCCAACGAGATGGGCGCCTACACCGTGGTGCCGGCCCAGCCGCAACCGCCGGCCCAGCCGCAGCAGACCGTGCAGCAGCTGCGCGCCAACCCGGGCATCCGCATGGCCGAGATCGTGTCCGCACCATGAAGCGCCTGCTCGCCATCGGCATCATCGCCGCCTGCATCGGCCTTGGCCCGCAGGCCGCCGCGCAGGAGCCGGCGCAGGCCGCCGCCAGCGCCAGCACGCCACCGGCGACCGATGCGCACACGCCCGACAGCAGCCGCGACATCCTGCTGGCGGTGGCCAACCCGCTCAGCGCACCACCGGCCCGCGCCGGGTCCAGCCTGATCGGCTACGCCTCCAGTTATTACGGCGCCGGTCAGAAGGCCGCCGTGCGCATGGAAGCACTCAAGCAGCGCTACAAGCTGCGCGAAGTCTCCGGCTGGCCGATCACCTCGCTGGGCCTGTATTGCGCCGTGCTGCAGCCACCGCCGGGCGTGTCGCGCGACGAACTGGTCAGCGCGCTGGCCGACGACGACGGCGTGGAGCTGGTGCAACCGGTGCAGGATTTCTCGGTGTTTTCCGCCGACGCATCGGAAAAGACCACCGCGCTGTCCGGCTACAACGACCCCTACGTGGATCTGCAACGCGGCTTCATCGCCACCGATGCGGCCAGCGCACAGACCGTTACCCAGGGCCGCGGCGTGGTGGTGGCGGTGGTCGATACCGGCGTGGACACCACGCATGCCGACCTGAAGGCGCGCATCCGCGACGTGCATGATCTGGTCGACGATTCGCCGGTGATGACCAGCAGCGACTCGCACGGCACCGAGGTGGCCGGCATCATCGCCGCCGGCAGCAACAACCATCAAGGCATCGTCGGCATGGCGCCCAAGGCCATGCTGAGCATCTACAAGGCCTGCTGGTATGCGCCCACGGTCGGCGCCACCGCACGCTGCAACACCTTCACCCTGGCCAAGGCGCTGGCGGCGATCAACAACAGCTCCGCGCGTGTGATCAACCTGAGCCTGGGCGGCCCGGCCGACCCGCTGCTGAGCAAGATGCTGCAGCACCTGGTGCAGCAGGGCCGCATCGTGGTCGCCGCGATGCCGCCCAACGGCCGCCTGGACGGCTTTCCCAACGATGTACCGGGCGTGCTGGTGGTACGCAGCAGCAGCCCCACCGCGGCCATGCCCGGCGTGCTCAGCGCGCCCGGCAAGGACATCCTGACCACCCAGCCGAACGGCCGCTACGACTTCACCTCCGGCTCGTCGATGGCCACCGCGCATGTCAGCGGCGTGGTCGCGCTGCTGTTGTCGCTGTCGCCGTCGTTGGACGCCACCGCATTGCGCGAGCTGATGCAGCGCACCAGCAAGCTCTCCGACGGCCAGTTGCAGGTCAACGCCGGTGCCGCCGTGCAGGCGCTGGCGCCTCCCGCCAGACATTCCAACTGACGACACCGGCATGGCCAAGTGGATTCCCTTGTGGCTGCACAGACTCAGCTCGCCGCCGACCTTCTATCGCGTGGCCGGACGCGTGCGTCCCTGGGCCTTGGGCCTGGCGCTGTTGCTTGGTGCGGTGGCCGCCTACGGCGGGCTGGTGCTGGCACCGCCGGATTACCAGCAGCACGATGCCTACCGCATCATCTTCATCCACGTGCCCAGCGCCTGGATGAGCCTCTTCATCTACGCGGCGATGGGCGTGGCGGCGTTCATTGCGCTGGTATGGCGGATCAAGCTGGCCGAGGTGGTGACCATGGCCTCGGCGCCGATCGGCGCGGCCTTCACCTTCATCACCTTGTGCACCGGCTCGCTGTGGGGCAAGCCGATGTGGGGCACCTGGTGGACCTGGGATGCGCGGCTGACCTCCGAATTGCTGCTGCTGTTTCTGTATCTGGGCGTGCTCGGCCTGTACCACGCGGTGGAAGACCGCCGCCAGGCGATGCGTGCGGCCGGCTTGCTTGCATTGGTGGGCCTGGTGAATCTGCCGATCGTGCATTACTCGGTGGTGTGGTGGAACACGCTGCACCAGGGCTCCACCGTGCGCCTGCTCGGCCCCTCCACGATGAGCGCGGACATGCTGTGGCCGCTGCTGACGATGATGCTGGCGACCAAGTGCTATTACCTGGCCAGCCTGTTCGGCCGCGTGCGCGTGGACCTGCTCGCCCTGGAAAGCGGCAAGGACTGGGCGCGCCGCATCGTGTTGACGGAGCGCACCGCATGACGACCCTGCTGGCGATGGGTGGTTACGGGCAATACGTGTGGACCGCGTACGCGCTGTTCGTGCTGGTGCTGCTGGCCGACCTGGCATCGCCATGGTTGCGTCGGCGCCGGCTGCCGCGCGAGCTGCGCGGCCAGCTGCAACGGCAAACGCCGCGGCGCACGCGCGAAGTGTCGGCAACAGCGCCGCTGGAGCGTGACGGCCCATGAACGCCACCCGCAAGCAACGCCTGTGGCTGGTGATCGGCGCGCTCGCCGCTGCGGCATTGGCGGTCACGCTGATCGTGCTCGCGCTGCAGCGGAACATGAGCTACCTGTTCACGCCCAGCCAGGTACATGCCGGCGAAGCGGCCGGCTACCGGCAATTCCGCCTCGGCGGCATGGTCAAGGCCGGCTCGATCCAGCGCGCCAGCGACAGCCTCACCGTCCACTTCACCGTGATCGACAAGCATGCCGCGACGCAGGTCGAATACACCGGCATTCTTCCGGACCTGTTCCGCGACAACCAGTCGGTGATCGCCAACGGGCGCATGCAGGGCGGGCACTTTGTCGCCAACGAAGTGCTGGCCAAGCACGACGAAACCTATATGCCGAAGGAACTGAAGGACGCGATGGCCGAAGGCCATGTCGGCAAGCCGATTCCCGCCGCTGCGGTGCCGCTGTCTGCGCCGCGCTGATGCGGCGCGCAGGCTGTTCTTTCCCTCGATGATTCCTCTTCGCTGCACGATGCGATTCGCCCATGACGCCTGAACTCGGCCAGATCGCACTGATCCTGGCGTTACTGCTCTCGCTCGCCCAGGGCGTGCTGCCGCTGATCGGCGCCTGGCGCGGCAATGGCGCGTTGATGGGCATTACGCGGCCGGCCGCGGTCGGTCAGGCGCTGTTCGTGTGGATGGCGTTCGGCCTGCTCGCCTGGTCGCTGCTGTCGCTGGATTTTTCGGTGCGCTATGTCGCCGACAACGCCAACATCGCCCTGCCCTGGTACTACCGCTTCGCCGCGGTGTGGGGCGCGCACGAAGGCTCGTTGCTGCTGTGGATCGCGATCCTGTCGACCTGGACGCTGTTGCTGGCCGCCTTCAGCCGGCATCTGCCGCAGCATTTTGCCGCGCGCGTGCTGGCGGTGCTGGGGCTGGTGTCGGTGGGCTTTCTCGCCTTCATCCTGCTGACCTCCAATCCATTCGCGCGGCTGTCGCCGATTCCGCTGGATGGCAACGAACTCAATCCGGTGCTGCAGGACCCGGGCATGACCTTCCACCCGCCGGTGCTGTACACCGGCTATGTCGGCTTCTCGGTGGCGTTTGCGTTTGCGGTGGCGGCCTTGCTGGGTGGCGAGCTGGAACAGGCCTGGGTGCGTTGGGCGCGGCCGTGGACCAATGTGGCCTGGGCCTGCCTCACCGCCGGCATCGTCGCCGGCAGCTGGTGGGCGTATGCGGAACTGGGCTGGGGCGGCTGGTGGTTCTGGGACCCGGTGGAAAACGCCAGCTTCATGCCGTGGCTGGTCGGCACCGCGCTGATCCACACCCAGGCGGTCACCGAAAAACGCGGCAGCCTGCGCGCCTGGACCATCCTGCTGTCGATCCTGGCGTTCTCGCTGTCGTTGCTGGGCACCTTCCTGGTGCGCTCGGGCGTGCTGACCTCGGTGCACGCCTTCGCCGCCGATCCGCGCCGCGGCCTGTACATCCTGATCTTCCTGATCGCGGTGGTCGGCGGCTCGTTGCTGCTGTACGCGCTGCGCGCGCCCCGGATCGCCAGCGGCAAACCGTTCGCCGCCGCCTCGCGCGAGACCGCCATCCTGATCGGCAACCTGCTACTCACCGTGGCGGCGGCGATGGTGCTGCTGGGCACCTTGTTTCCGCTGGTGGCCGATGCCTTCGGCCTGGGCAAGGTGTCGGTGGGGCCGCCCTACTTCGGCTTGCTGTTCCCGCTGCTGATGTTGCCGGTGGTGCTGTTGCTGCCGTTCGGCCCCTATCTGCGTTGGGGCAAGGCCGAGGCGGCGCCGTTGCAGGCACTGGGCACGCGCGCCGGCATCGCCGCGGTCGCCTGTGCGCTGGTCGGCAGCCTGTTTGCCGAGGGCCAGCCCAGGGCGATTGCCGGCATCGGCGTCGCCGCATGGGTGGCCGCCGGCACCGCGCTGTACATGTACAAGCGCTGGCGCGAGATGCCGCGCGGCCGGCGGTTTCCGGCGGAAATGGCCGGCATGCTGCTCGCGCATGCGGGCGTGGCGGTGTTCGTGGCCGGCGTGCTGGTGTCGGAAAGCCTGTCGGTCGAACGCGACGTGCGGCTGTCGCCCGGGCAGACCGCCGAGATCGCCGGTTACGCCTTCCGCTTCGACGGCGTGCAACTGATCGACGGGCCGAACTGGAAGGCCGAACAAGGCAGCGTGCAGGTCAGCCGCAATGGCCAGCTGGTCGCGCAACTGCACCCGCAAAAACGCCTGTACAGCAGCGAGCGCATCCAGACCGAATCGGCGATCGACCCCGGTATCACCCGCGATCTGTATGTCGCCCTCGGCGAGCCGCTGGACGATCAACACATCGAGTACGACTGGACGCTGCGGCTGTACTACAAACCCTTCATCCGCTGGATCTGGGCCGGCGGCCTGCTGATGATGCTGGGCGGCTTCGTCAGCGCCTGCGCCCGTCGGTTCCGTGCGCCGGCGCTGGCCACGATGGCGGCCACGGCACCGGCACACGGCACCAGTGTCACTGCGCAGGAATCGCACGCATGAACCGTCTGCTGCCCTTGCTGGGTTTTCTGTTGCTGGCGGCGCTGTTCGGCTTCGGCATCTACTGGACGATGCAGCACAACCCGCGCGATGTGCCCTCGCCGTTGATCGGCAAGCCGGCACCGGCGTTCTCGCTGCCGCGGCTGGATCGGCCCGAGCAACGCGTCACCCGCGACCAGCTGCTGGGCAAGCCCTATGTTCTCAATGTCTTCGGCAGCTGGTGCGCCGAATGCGTGCACGAACATCCGGTGCTGATGGCGCAGGCCAGCCGGCTCGGGGTGGCGTTGATCGGCTACAACTACAAGGACGCGCCTGCCGACGCCACGGCCTGGCTTGCGCAGTACGGCAATCCGTATGCGTTGGTGATTGCCGATGAAGCCGGCCAGACCGCGATCGATTTCGGTGTCTACGGTGCGCCGGAGAGTTTCCTGATCGATGCGCAAGGCGTGATCCGCTACAAGCACATCGGCGTGCTCACACCCGCGGTCATCGACGACGAATTGCTGCCCGCCATCGCCGCACTGCCCAAGGGCACGCGGTGATGGCGGCGCGCTGGGTTTGGCGCTGGTACTGGCGCATGCACGGCCGGCAGCTGCGTCTGCTGCTGGTGCTGCTGCTGGGCGTGCTGCTTGCGCCGCCGCTGGCGGCGCAGGCGGTGGACCCGCTGCCGTTCAAGAACCGCAGTGACGAAGCGCGTTATCAGCGCCTGACCGCGCAGTTGCGCTGCCTGGTGTGCCAGAACGAGAACCTGGCCGACTCCAATGCCGAGCTCGCGCGCGATCTGCGCCATCAGGTGTTCGCGCAGTTGCAGGCCGGCAGGAGCGATGCGCAGATCAAGCAGTACATGGTCGATCGCTATTCGGACTTCGTGCTGTACGACCCGCCGGTCAAGCGCGGCACCTGGCTGCTGTGGTTCGGCCCGTTGCTGCTGCTGGGCGCCGGTGCGGGCGTGGTGATCCATACCGTGCGCAAACGTGCGCGTGCCGGTACGCCGGTGGCGCCGCAGGCGGAGGAAGAGTGGTGATGGCCGGTTTCTATATCGCAAGCGCCGCGCTGGTGGTCGTCGCCTTGCTGTTGGTGCTGGTGCCGTTGCTGCGCCAGCCCGCACGCAAGGGCAATGCACGCTACAGCCTGCCGATTGTGCTGGTGCTCGGCTTGCCGATCGCCACGGCCGGCTTGTATCGGCTGGTCGGCGCGCCGGATGCGATCGCACGGCGTGTCTACGCGACGGCGCGGCCCCAGGCGCAACCGGCAGACGCGCCTGCCGTCGCTGCGGGTGAGCAAGTCCGGGCCGCAGAGGCCAACGCCGACGCTGCGCAAGAGCAGGCGCTTGAGTCGTGGATGCAGCAAGCCAGGACCCACGAGCAGGACAACCGCCCCGCCGATGCGCGTGAGGCCTATGCGCAAGCGCTCAAAATCGCGCCGGATCTCAGCGCCGCCATCGTCGGCTGGGTGGCCGCGGACATGGCCACGCGCAGCGATTTCGCCATCGACGCCGACTCACGCAGCCGCCTGCAACAGGTGGTCGCACGCGAGCCGGACCATCAGCGCGGCCTGTGGCTGCTGGGCATCAGCGACTTTCAGCAGCACGATTACCGCGCTGCCAGCGAGCACTGGCGGCATCTGCATGGCTTGCTCGACGCCGGCTCGCCGATGCAGAAGGCGGTGGCCGACAAGATCGCCGTGGCCGAGTCGCTGGCGAGCGCGCGGCAATCCGGGCGCGCAGCACCCTGACGCCAACCTCAGGCTGCATCCCTCATCAAAGACGCCCCGGTGCCAGCCGATGGCAGCGCCGTCGTGGTGTCAGGCGCGATTGACCGCGCACCCCGATCAGCCCGACGGCCCCAACACCTCGTGCAGCTTTCCGCTGAACTCGCCCAGCGTAAACGGCTTGGCGATCATGCTCATGCCGTCGGCAAGAAACTCGCCGCGATCGCGCGCGGTTTCCGCATAGCCGGTCATGAAGATCACCGGCAGATCCCGCCGCGACTGCCGCGCAATCTCGGCCAACTGGCGCCCGTTGAGTCCGGGCAGGCCCACGTCGGTCACCAGCAGATCGATGCGCCGTTGCGAGGCCAGGATCGGCAGCGACGCATCGGCGTCGGCCACCACATCGGCTTCATAGCCCAACTCGTTGAGCAGCTCGGTGACCAGCAGCCGCACCTGTTCGTCGTCTTCCACCACCAGCACCTGCTGGCCGCGTCCGGCCACCACGGCACCGGCTTGCGGTTGCGGCGACAGCGCCTGCGGATGGATGCCGGCAGGCAGATACAGGCTCACCGTGGTGCCCTTGCCCAGCTCGGACTCCACCCACACCTGCCCGTTGGACTGCTGCATGAAGCCGTAGATCATCGACATGCCCAGGCCGGTGCCCTGCCCGATCGGCTTGGTGGTGTAGAACGGTTCGAACACACGCTCCAGCACATCGGCCGGCATGCCGGCGCCGCTGTCGGTCACCGACACCACCGCGTAATTGCCCGGCGCCAACGTCACCCCGCGCCCGAGTTCCAGCGGCTGCGCTTGGACCTGCAACTGCCGGGTGGCGATGCGCAACTGCCCGCCATCGGGCATCGCATCGCGGGCATTGATCGCCAGGTTGAGCAGCGCGCTTTCCAGCTGGTTTTCGTCGACATACGCCTGCGGCAGGTCGGCCTGCAGATCGGTTTCCAGATGCACCGATTCGCCCAGCGTGCGCGCCAGCAATTCCTGCAGCGACACCACCAGGTCGTTCAGATGCAGATGCCGCGCTTCCAGCGATTGCCGGCGCGAAAACGCCAGCAGCCGTTGCGTCAGTGCGGCCGCGCGCAGGGCCGAGGCCGACGCCACATCCAGAAAGCGGCCCAGCCCCTCGGTGCGGCCCTGGTCGATGCGCAGGCGCGCCAGATCCAGCGCCGACAGGATGCCGGTCAGCATGTTGTTGAAATCGTGTGCGATGCCGCCGGTCAGCTGGCCCACCGCTTCCATCTTCTGCGCCTGGCGCAGTGCCGCCTCGCTGGACTCGCGTGCCAGCATCTGCTGCTGCAGCTCGGCGGTGCGTTCGGCCACCTTGACCTCGAGCAGGCTGGCCTGCTGCTGGATCGATTCCAACGCCAGCGCGCGCGCAGTGATGTCGGTGGCAAACACATGAAAGCCGTCCACCTGGCCGTCCGCATCCAGGCGCGGCATGTAGCGGATCTCCGCATCACGCCGGCGTCCGTCGGCGTGCGGCCAACTGGCCTCCACCGTCAACGCCTGCCCGGCTAACGCGGCCTCGATCCAGGCGCGGCGCTGCTGCACCATCGCCGGCCCCACCACATCCACCATGGACCGCCCGATCACCTCGGCAGGCGGGATGCCGATCCAGTCTTCATACGACCGGTTGGCGAAGCGGTACACCAGATCCTTGTCGATGAAGGCAATCAGCACCGGCAGCGCATCGGTGACGCGGCGCAGCTCGGCCTCGCTCGACATCAAGGCCATTTTGCTTTCGGCCAACTGCTCCATCTGGTCGCGGATCACGAACTGCTTCTGGCGCGAGCGCAAAGCAGTAGAAATCGCGCTCAACAACGAAGACGAACTCAGCGGCCGTTCCAGCTCGATGACATTGGTGACTTCCGCCGGCAGTGTGGCCTGGCGCCCGTTATGGGTGACGCGCGGTGCACGCAGCAGCACGAACGGAATATCCGACCAGGCGGCCTGGCTCTGCAGGATGCGCGAAAGCTGCTGCAGATCGCCGCCGACCGCTTCCTCGGTCAGCACCACCACACCGGAGGCATCGAGCAGGTCGTCGGCCAGCGCAGCCAGCGAGCCGTACACCCTGCGCGTCAGTCCGCGCTGGCCGACGATGCCGGCGATGCTCTCCGCATCGCGGCCGAACGGCGCGATGATGTGGACGATGGACCCATCCGGATCACAGGTAGTCAAGTGGACGATCCAGCAACGGCGTGTCGTCCCCAACGAAATGCGGAGTACCGGTCAGCACGCCGTGGAATTTCTCCAGCGGCTCGCTCAGATGGATACCGCCCGTCCCGATGCGCAGCTCGCGGATCGAATCCTCGTGCGCGCCACTGCGGTTCTTGATCACCGACACGGCCTTGCGGATGCGCCCTTGCGCCTCGAAGAAGCGGAACAGGATGACGGTGTCGGCCATGTAGGAGATGTTGAGGTTGCCGGTGGACATCGTGCCGACCAGGCCGTGCTGCGGATTGACCAGGAACGTGGTCACGCCGCTCTGGTTGAGGTAGGACAGCAGCTCGTGCATCTGCAGCATCAGCTGCTTTTCCTGCGGCATCGAGGTGAGATAGCCGTTGAGGCTGTCGATCACCAGCACGCGGCAGTTGCGCTGTTCCACACTGGCGCGCACCGCCCAGGCGAACTCGCCCGGGGTCAGCTCGGCCGGATCCATCTGATGCAGTTCCAGCAGGCCCGCGTCCAGATACTTGCGCAGATCCATGCCCAGGCTCTCGGCACGCGTCAGCAAGGTGCCGGTGCGCTCGTCGAATTCCAGGATGCAGCAATGCTCGCCGCGCTCGCAGGCAGCGGTCACGTACTGCAGCGCGATATTGGTCTTGCCCGAACCGGCAGGCCCGGTCAGCAGCGTGCTGGTACCGCGCAGCGGCCCCCCGTGCAGCAGCGCATCGATCCGCGCCACGCCACTGGACACCGCATCGCCGATGAACGGCACATGGTGATCGCAGGCGATCAGCCGCGGAAAGATCCGCATGCCGCCGGTGGCGATGGTGAGGTCGTGGTAGCCGGCGATGAAATCCACACCGCGCAATTTCTGCACCTGCATGCGCCGCCGCGCCGCACCGAAATCCAGCGTCATGCGTTCCAGCGAAATCACCCCGTGGCACAGGCTGTGCAGATGCGCATCGCGTTCGCCGTTCTCGCCGGTGAGGTCGTCGACCAGGAACACGGTGATGTTGCGCGGCGCAAAGAACTGCTTGAGCGCCAGCACCTGACGCCGGTAGCGCAGCGAATCCTGCGCCAGCAGGCGCAACTCGGACAACGAGTCGAACACCACACGCGTCGGCTTGACCCGGTCCACCTCGGACTGGATCAGCTTGATGGTGCCGTCCAGCTCCATTTCCCACGGATGCAGAATGGACTGCTGGCGTCCATCGCCCAGAAACGCTTCGGCCGATGCCAGCTCGAAGATATGCAGCGCCTCCAGCGACCAGTCGTGCGAGGCGGCCACTTCGTTGAGCTCGTCGATGGTCTCCGACAAGGTCACGTACAGGCAGCTCTCGCCCTTGGCCGCGCCGTCGAGCAGGAACTGCAATGACGCGGTGGTCTTGCCCGAGCCCGGCTGGCCCTCCAGCAGGTACAGGCGGTTGGGCGGCAGGCCGCCGCGCAGAATGGTGTCAAGCCCCGTCGTACCAGTCGTAATGCGGTTTGCGATCATCGGCTTCAGATTTCCCATAGGTTTAAATTTATCACGGGCGCATCACTGGCCGCTGCGCACCACTGAATGGATCAGCTTGCTTGGCGCGAGCTGAGCGCCCGCGCTACCGGTAGCGTGCTATGACCTGCGCCGTGCTTTATGACAGTTCCGACACGTTCGTCACGCGCGTGGGCCTAGCGTTACGCCTGAAGTGCATCGCATGGTTGCGATCGCTCGAGGACAGCGGTGAATCACGCATCATGTAACGCCCGTATCTTGTTGGTCGAAGACGACGATGCCATTCGTGCGATGACCGCAGATATCCTGGGTGACGAGGGCTACCAGGTCATCGCGTCGCCAGATGCCGAGCAGGCGCTGGAGCAGCTCAACCAGGCGCGTCCGTTCGATCTGCTGCTGTCCGATATCTGCCTGCCCGGCATGAACGGGCGCGACCTTGCCGACAATGCACGCCGTCTATATCCCGCCCTGCCCATCGTGTTCATGACCGGCTACGCCGGGTCCATTGCCAAACGCGCGGATTTTCTCGATACCGGCATGCGTCTGTTGACCAAGCCGTTTTCGTTACGCGACCTGCTGGGCATCGTGCAGACCGCGCTATAAGCAAGCCCGACCGAATCATCGCCAAGCCTGCACGCAGGCATCAGTGCGATTTGCGCTCCAGCAGCTGCGCCACGCGGCGTTCCAGGTCCACGGTCAGAAACGGCTTGGTCAGCACCTCCATGCCCTCCTCAAGTTGCCCGGCGCCCACCGCCGCGGTTGCCGCGTAGCCGGTGACAAACAGCACCGGCAGCGTCGGCCGGTACTGCCGTCCTGCGTCGGCGACCTGACGTCCGTTCAATCCGCCGGTCAGGCCGACGTCGGTCACCAGCAGATCGATCGTCTCCTGCGAGCGCAGGCGCTCCACCGCGGCGTTGCCTTCGGCGGTCTCGATGACGCGGTAGCCCGCTTCGCTCAGCACTTCGGACATCAGCACACGGATCGCTGTTTCGTCTTCCACCAACAGCACCGTGCAGCTTGGCGCGGTCGAGCGCAGCGGTTGCTCGGTCGCCGGCACCGCCTCGTCCTGCGCCAGCACGCCATCGAAGCGCGGCAGGTACAGCGCCATCGTGGTGCCGACGCCCACCTCCGAATCGATCCGCACGTGGCCGCCGGACTGGCGGGTGAATCCGTAGATCATCGACAAGCCCAGACCGGTGCCCTGCCCGATCGGCTTGGTGGTGAAGAACGGCTCGAACACCTTGGACATCACATCGGCGCTCATGCCGGTGCCGGTGTCCTGCACGCTCAGGCACACGTACTCGCCGATCGGCAGGTCCAGCTGCTGGGCGGCGCCGGCGTCCAGCACCCGGTTGGCGACGGCGATGGTGAGCTCGCCGCCATCGGGCATCGCATCGCGCGCGTTGATGCACAGGTTCAACAGCGCGTTTTCCAGCTGCGGCGCATCCACCAGCACTTTCCAGGGGGCGGCTGCAGGGCGCAGCTGCAAGGCGATCGAAGGCCCCAGCGTGCGCGCGATGATGTCGTGCATGCCCTGCACCAGTGCCTGTACCTCCAGCGAGGTCGGCGCCAGGGTCTGCCGGCGCGAAAACGCCAGCAGCCGCTGGGTCAGTGCGGTGGCGCGCGCGGCGCTGGACTGCGCCATTTCCACATAGCGCTCCAGGCGGTCGTACTTGCCCTGTTCGATACGCGTCTGCAACAGCTCCAGACCGACGCTGATCGCCGTCAGCAGATTGTTGAAGTCGTGTGCCAGCCCGCCGGTCAACTGGCCGACCGCCTCCATCTTCTGGCTCTGGCGCAGCTTTTCCTCGGCCAGCAGCAGCGCCGCGCTGCGTTCGCGCACGCGCTCTTCCAGCGTTTCGGTCAGCTGGCGCAGCTGCTGTTCGGCCAGCCGCTTGTCGGTGATGTCGGCCGCGGTGCCGAACCACTCCACGATCTGCTCGCGCTCGTCCAGCAAGGGGATCGCGCGCATCAGGGTCCAACCCACCCGCTGATCGGCATCCAGCACGCGGTATTCCACATCCAGCCCGGTCTTGTTGACGATCGAATGCGCAATGGCTTCGGCCAGCCGCGCGCGATCGTCCGGGTGCACCATCTCCTGCTGCCAGTTCAAGCTTGCCGAGAGCGCATCACTCAGCGCCCCCTCGCCAACCAGTTGGCGAAGCTCGCGCCAGTCGGCGCTGGCCGAGAAGATCGACTGCGAGGACGCGCGCACCAGCGCATCCAGCCGGCGCTCGCTCTCGCGCAGGGCTTCGCTGGCCAGCCGCTCGGCGGTGCGGTCGCGCAGCACCTTGACAAAGCCGATCGCCGCGCCGGTTTCGTCGCGCAGCACCATCAGCGACCCGTTCGCCCAGAAACGCTGGCCGGACTTGCGTACATGCCAGCGCTCGTCCATACCGCTGCCGCTTTCCAGCGCCGCCGCCGCCTCGATCAGGATCTGCCGCCGCTCCACATCTTCCGGGGTAAAGGTGCGCTCCAGGGTCTGGCCCAGCATCTCCGCCTCGCTCCAGCCCAGAATGCGCTGCGCGCCCTCGTTCCAGGACGTGACCAGGCCGTGCAGGTCGGTGGCGATGATCGCGTAGTCCATCACGCTGTCCAGGATCTGCCGGTTGCGCACTTCCGCCTCGCGCACCGCGCGTTCCAGGCCGATGCGGTCGGTGATATCCAGGCCCTGCACGAAGATGCCGGAGACGGTGCCGTCGGCACCGGCGATCGGCTGGTAGACCAGATCCAGCAGACGTCGCTCCACCCGGCCGCCCGGCTCGGCCTGCACGTTGTAGGCCAGCGCATTGGCCGCGTAGGCGCGCCCGGACTGGTACACCTCGTCCAGGCGATGCAGATGCCCCTGCTCGACCAGATCCGGCAAGGCCTCGGCCAGCGGCTTGCCGATCACGTCGCGGTGCCCGATCAGGCGCGAATAGCACGGGTTGGCGAACTCCACCCGGTGCTGCGGACCGCTCAGGAACGCCATGAACATCGGCGCCTGCTCGAACAACCGGATCAGCCGCTCGTGCTCATCGGCAAGCCGGTTTTGCGCCACCTTGCGGTCGGTGACTTCGTTGGTGACGCAGAACGCGCCGCCCACACGCCCATCGTCCAGATAGATCGGCGAGAACGAGAATGTCCACCAGGTGTCTTCCGGCGTGCCGTAGCGGTTCATGCCGATCGGCACTTCCTCGAAGCGCGAGGCGCGCCCCGCGAACGCGGCCTCGATCGGCGCACGCACCGCCTCCCACGCATCGGCCCACAGTTCCTGCAGCGGCGCACCCAGCGCATGCGGCTGCCGCGGCCCCAGGATCGGCGTATAGGCATCGTTGTAGAAGAAGGTCAGCGCATCGCCCCACACCACATACATGCTTTCCGGCGAGCTGAGCATCAGGCTGACCGCATTGCGCAGCGGCGACGGCCATTGCGTGGTCGGCCCCAGCGGGGTTGCGGCCCAGTCGTAGGCGCGCACGGCCTGCGCCATGGCGCTGTCGCCATACGGAAACGACGCGCTCATGCGGCGCCCGATCGTGCTGCCGTCCAGCGGCAGTCGTCCTGCGTGCAATGCGCACCGCGGTGCGCGGCTGGCTTACCAATCACCCAAACAAGCATCTTTGACGAACCATTGAAGAGGAACCAGGGGCCAACGCCGCGCATCGCCGGCTGGCAGGATCGGACCAGGCCGACCTGCCGACCTGACCTGCCACCAGCGCCATCCGGCATCGCCGTCGGCGCCCTGCCCGGCGTGCAGCGCCCGCCTACGTTACAACACTCGGGTGACGATGCCTGCTGACTGCGCGCCGCCCCACCATGGCACGCGTTGCTGCGCGGCAGCCGGCATGGATCCCTCGACGCGGCGCGCAGGCAGTGCCCCGTGGTGCGCGTGCCCGGATAAAATCGCGAGATGGCCGAAAGGCGTGGCACGGTAACGCAGATGCAGGATCGCGACGTACTCATTCACCCGCTGGCTGCGGTCGCACCGGGGTATCTGGCCAACCATGCTGCGCGGGTCTTCAATCGTCTGGTGGATGCGCAACTGCGCCCGCATGGCGTGTCGCTCGCACTGATCGGGCCGATCATGCTGCTGTCCTGGAAAGGGCCGATGCTGCAACGCGACCTGGTGATCGACTCGGCGGTGAAGCAGCCGGCAATGGTGGCCCTGCTGGACAAGCTGGAGGGCCTGAAGCTGATCAAGCGCTCCCCGGCGCCGCAGGACCGCCGCGCGGCGGTGGTCTCACTCACGCCGCGCGGGCGCAAGATCGCCGAGATCGGCGGCAAGATACTGATCGATCTCAATGCCGATGCGCTGAAGGACTTCTCGCCCGAGGAGGCGCAGCAGACTGTCGCGTTCATGCAGCGTCTGATCGCCAACCTGGAGCAGCGCGACCGAGACATGTAATATCACTTCTGATATTTCTTCTTCCGGGTGATCTGTCATGGCGCGTCGCATCCTCATCACCGGCGCAAGCGTCGCCGGCAACACCGTGGCCTGGGCGCTCGCCCGGCAGGGGTTCGACGTCAGCGTCGTCGAGCAGGCCGCGCAGTTTCGCGATGGCGGCCAGAACATCGACGTGCGCGGCGTCGGCCGCGAGGTCCTGCAGCGCATGGGCCTGGAGCAGGCCGCACTCGATCACGGCACCGGCGAGGAAGGCACCGCCTGGGTCGACGACCACGGCCATGCGGTGGCGACCTTCAAGACCGACGACATGGACGGCGATGGCCCGACCGCAGAGCTGGAAATCCTGCGCGGCGATCTCGCCCGACTGCTCTACGACGCCGCCCGCCAGAAGGCCGAGTACCGGTTCGGCGACCGCATCGCCAGCATCGACGACGACGGCGAGGCTGCCACCGTGCACTTCCAGAGCGGACGCAGCGACCGCTTCGATGCCGTCATCGTCGCCGAAGGCGTCGGCTCGGCCACACGCGAGTTGCTGTTCCCCGGCGAGAACGACCCGCGCTGGATGGATCTGACAATCGCCTACTTCACCATCGCACGCACCGCCGACGATGACCGCCTGTGGCGCTGGTATCACGCCACCGGCGGGCGCAGCATCTGCTTGCGCCCGGACCAGCACGGCACCACGCGCGCCATGCTGTCGCTGCAGAAAGCCCCCGAGGGCGAGCAGGACTGGGACATGGCGACCCAGAAGGCCTATCTGCGCGAACGCTTCGCCGACGCCGGCTGGCAGGCTGCGCGGGTGCTGGACGGCATGGACACCACCGACGATTTCTACTTCGATGCCTTGCGGCAGGTGCGCATGCCGCGCTGGCACGCCGGCCGCGTCGTGCTGACCGGCGACGCGGCCTGGTGCGCAACCCCGCTGGCCGGCATCGGCGCCACCCTGGCGGTCACCGGCGGCTATGTGCTGGCCAGCGAGATCGCACGCGCCGCGACGCTGGAACAGGCCTTCGCCGCCTACGCCGACGCCATGCGGCCGATGGTGGAACAAGGCCAGGGCGTGCCGAAGATCGGCCCGCGCCTGATGAATCCACACAGCCGGCTCGGCATCCAGCTGCTGCACGGCGCACTGAAATTCGCCAGCCAACCCAGCATCCAGAACATTGCCGCCAAGCTGATGACGCCGTCGATGAAGGCGCCGGATCTGTCGCGCTATGACTGAGGCCACCTGGATCGGCGGCTGTGCTGCGGTGCGGCACGGTGCGTGCTGATCGACGCCTGCAATCGGCCGCAGCGCCGGCGCCGCGGCCGTCTCCACGCCTAGGCCATTCGCTGAGCCTGAATCCGCTTCTGCCCTGGCGCTGACCGGCACCGCAGCACTGCGCTGCGGCCGCGACCGATGGCTTGCGTTCTGATCGCCCTGGCCTGACGGCATTGCGAAGCCAACCGTGGATGAATCCTGGCGCGGCGAGCGGTTTCATTTCCGCTGACGAAGGCCGCTAACGAACGGGTCGAGACATCTTTCGTGCAGCGGCAACGCTGCCGACCCCATCGGTGTCCCGGGCGCATCGCCTCCCAGCTGTTGCTGGGATTCTCCCCGCTCTTCCGCTCGCCGGATCACCGATCAAACTCCCTATGTCCCTGCTTTCGAATCTGCGCATCGGTCAGCGCCTGGCCCTCGGCTTCCTCGCGATCATTGTCCTGATGGTGATCATCACCGTCGTCGGCATCCAGCGCGTGCGCAGCATCGACCAGCAGCTCACCGCCATCAACGAAGTGAACAGCGTCAAGCAACGCTATGCGATCAATTTCCGCGGCAGCGTGCACGACCGCGCGATCGCCCTGCGCGATGTCGTGCTGCTGGACGACCCCGCAGAGCGGCACACGGCAGAACAATCGATCGACAAGCTCGCCGCGGACTACGCCCGCTCCGCCAAGCCACTGGACGACATGATCGCCGCCTCCACGGACGCGGAAGA
This sequence comes from Xanthomonas arboricola pv. juglandis, assembly GCF_001013475.1. Classification (GTDB taxonomy): domain Bacteria; phylum Pseudomonadota; class Gammaproteobacteria; order Xanthomonadales; family Xanthomonadaceae; genus Xanthomonas; species Xanthomonas arboricola. The sequence continues at coordinate 305,340 of NZ_JZEF01000005.1, forward strand.
AAAGGCCATCCTCCAGCGGATCAAGGCCGTCGAGCAGCGCACCATGCCGTTGATCGCGCAGGTGCGCGCGTTCCGCGATGGCGCCGACAAGCCGCATGCCGAACAACGCCTGCTGCAGCAGGCGCGCCCCGCCTTCGTCGCCTGGCTGGCCAGCATCAACGCCTTCATCGACCTGCAGGAGGCCAAGAACCGCGCGGCCGCCAAGGACGCGGTGACCACCGCGCGCGGCTTTGCAATGCTGATGGTGGTCTCCACCGTCATCGCCTTGCTGCTGGGCGCCACCATTGCGTGGTTGCTGACCCGCAGCGTGGTGCTGCCCTTGCGCCAATCGCTGCGGCTGGCCGAGCGCATCAACGACGGCGACCTGCGCAGCCAGGACCTGCCCACCAGCAAGGACGAATCCGGCCAGCTGCTGCGCGCCATGCAACAGATGCAGCGCCGCCTGCAGGATGTGATCTCCGCCCAACGCAGCATGGCGGCCCGCCACGATGCCGGCGAGATCAGCTACCGCACCGACGCCCAGCAGTTCCCCGGCGAATACGGGCACATGGTGCAGGACACCAACGCACTGGTGCATGCGCACGTGCAGACCCAGCTGCGCATGACCGAGGTCATGGGCAGCTATGCCATCGGCGACCTGGCCCCCGAAATCGAGCAATACCCCGGCGAAAAGGCCGCCATCACCGCCACCATGCAGCAGGTCAAGCAGAACCTGCGCGCCATCAACGCGCAGATCCAGCAGCTCACCCAGGCTGCCTGCGCCGGCAACTTCGCGCTGCGCGGCCAGCCGGAAAAGTTCGAACACGACTTCCGCCTGATGGTCGAAAACCTCAACACCATGATGGCCACCTCCGACACCAACCTGGCCAGGTTTTCCGACCTGCTGCGGTGCATCGCCGATGGCGACCTGACCGTGCGCATGACCGGCAACTTCCACGGCGTGTTCGCCTCCATGCGCGACGATGCCAACAGCACCGTGCATCGCCTGACCGACATCGTCACGCATATCCAGACCACCTCCAACAGCATCGGCTTTGCCGCCGAAGACATCGCCAGCGGCAACCAGGAACTGTCCCGCCGCAGCGAACAGCAGGCCGCCAGCCTGGAAGAAACCGCCGCCTCGATGGAAGAGCTGACCTCCACCGTCAAGCAGAATGCCGAGCACGCCGGCCGTGCCAATCAGCTCGCGCTGGGCGCCGCCGCCATTGCCTCGGAGGGACGCGACGTGGTTGGCCAGGTCATCGAACAGATGTCCGGCATCGAAGCCTCGTCCAGGCGCATCGCCGACATCATCTCGGTCATCGACGGCATCGCCTTCCAGACCAACATCCTTGCGCTCAATGCCGCCGTCGAGGCCGCACGCGCCGATGAACAAGGCCGCGGTTTCGCCGTGGTGGCCTCGGAAGTGCGCACCCTCTCGCACCGCTCATCGGACGCCGCCAAGGAGATCAAACGCCTGATCGACGACTCCGTGCAACGCGTCGCCGACGGTGCAACGCTGGTGCACAAGGCCGGCACCACCATGGGCGAGGTCGTCACCAGCGTCCAGCATGTCACCGACATCATGGGCCACATCTCCGCCGCCTCGCAGGAACAGGCCGGCGGCATCGAACAGGTCAACCTGACCATCGCCCAGATGGACGAAACCACCCAGCAGAACGTCAGCCTGGTCGAAGCCGCGAGCACGGCGGCGCGTTCGCTGGAAGCGCATTCGACCCAGCTGACGCAGGCGGTCGAGGTGTTCAAGGTCAATGCCTCGGTGATCTGACTGGCCGGGTGGCGCGATCCTTAGTGACTGGCCGTGTTGCTGCCTGCGCTCGCGCAATGCTGAAACTTGCGCGAGCGCACCATGGCGAAATGACGCTGCATCGCAGTGATGTGGTCGCTACATCCGCACAGTGCACCGAGACATCAGTTTGCATCTCCTCAGCACACGGGCATGATTGCCGCCATGGAACGTCTCCGCCCCTTCCGCAGGCTGGTGCTTGCAACGCTTCTGGTCGCCTGGCTTGCCGCGTGCGCGGCAGCTGGGCCCATCACCAGCCAGCCCATCGAAGGCCCGGTACGGCTGGGAGAAATCGCGTCGGTCGATGGCCCCAAGGTTCGTCCCGACCGCGTCATCGAAGACAGCCGTTGCCCGGCCGGGGTGCAGTGCGTCGTGGCGGGCCGGCTGATCGTCAGGGCCACCGTGCTCGGCGGCGGCTGGTCCAAACAGATCGATCTCACCCTTGGCGTTCCGGTGCCTGTGGCCGATGGCCAGTTGACGTTGCTCGCCGCCACTGCCCCGCCAGCAGACTCGGCAACGGCCTCCACGTCGGACATGCGCTTCACCTTTCGCTTTCAGGGAGGCCGTTGATCAAAGTGCTTCAGGCCCGGGGCGATGCAGCACGAACGCGAGGCCCTGCAGGCGCCCACACGTCATCCAGCGCTGCTCGTAGCCGTTGAACCGAGGCATACGCTTGTTCTTGCGTTGCAAAGCCTGAGAATCCCATCAGCAAACCGCCGGACGATGAGGGCCGCATTCGCCACCTGCTCAATGCCTGGAGTGGCAGTCCGCGTGCTTGGGCGGCCTGCGCCAGCAGCGCATCGCTTTGCCCCGTCGCGGGATAGACCAGCACCTGGAGTCCTCCTGCCTGGGGCTGGATCGCCATGCGGGAGCCAAAGATATCGCTGAGCGCATCGACCAAATAGCTGCGCCGCTGACTGTAGAGCGTGCGCATCTTGCGCAAGTGACGGCAGAAGTGCCCTTGCTCCATGAACTCGGCGACCGTGGCCTGTGACACGAAAGATCCCACGCCGCCAAGCTGCCCGGCTGCATCGGTGAAACGTTCGGTCTGGGCCTTGGGGACGACCAGATAGGCCAGGCGTAGACCAGGGAAAAGCACCTTGCTGAAAGACCCCGTATAGAGCACGCGATCATTGTCATCCAGGCTACTGAGCGCCGGGAGGGGCCGGCCGTGGTAACGAAATTCGCTGTCGTAGTCGTCTTCTATCACCCATCCATTGGCCTGTCTGGCCCAGTCCAGCAGTTGCAGGCGGCGAGGCAATGACAGTGCCACGCCCGTCGGGCTTTGATGGGCAGGTGTGACCACGGCGAATCGAGCCCCGGGGCTTTGCTTCAGACCTTCGCCTACGTTCAAGCCCTCCTCGTCTACTGACACCGGCTGCAGCTGCATCCCGGAGCGCTGCAGGAACTGGCGGGCGAACAGATAGCCTGGATCTTCGTACCAGCCGACATCCCCTGTTTTCAGCAGGGTGCGACAGATCAAGTCCAGGGCACCCGGGTAGCCTGCGGTCACGAACACCTGTTCGTATGTGCAGGCAACGCCTCGAGCGCTGACCAGGTAGTTGGCAATCGCACGGCGTAGCGGCTCATAACCTGCCGCTTCGGGGTAGGCCATGGCTGCCGTATCCAGCGAGCGCAGGTGACGCCCCGCCAGGCGTTTCCACACCTTGCTGGGGAATGCATCGAACGCCGGCACGCCGAGTTGGAAGGGCTTGCTGAGCACGCCTGCAGACGACGTGTCCAGCGGAGGCGCCACGCGCGGCGGAGAGTGACGCTGACGCCGGCCAGCACCCACGCTGCCTGCCATGGGCGACACCACGGTTCCGGCTGGCCCCCTGGTCAGAAAGTAGCCCTCACTCACGAGCAACTCGTAAGCCTTCTCTACCGTTCCACGCGCAACCCCTACTTCGCTGGCGAGACTGCGCACCGAAGGCACCCGGTCACCCGGGCGCAGCCCGCCTTGCGCAATTGCGTTTCGGTAGCGCCAATACAACTGCAGAAACATCGGCAAGTCGCGCGCCGGCTCGCACTGCCCCTGTCACTCATGTCCCACTCGAATCTTCAATTCTTGCCCCATCCAGCTGGGACATCAGTCTCCTAAAGTAGGCGTGGTCGCACAAGATGCGGCTGAAGTTCCGCCGGGCACCCGAGCATTGCTCGCCGCTAATCCCTGTTCTGCGGCCTCATTGGCGCAACGGCAGCATCAGCGGGTTTGCCTCCTAAAAACGGCTGCTTGCTGCCACTGACTCAAGACTGGATTCTGCGTGAACACACCTCGTTTGCCTTACCAAACCCTATCTCCAGATGCCTATAAAGGATTTGGCATCACCAAGAAGGCACTGGAGAAAAGCAGCCTCGGCAAGCCCTTGATTGAACTTGTCTACCTGCGCGTTTCGCAACTCAATGGCTGCGCCTTCTGCCTGGAAATGCACGCTGCTGCATTACGGACCGGCGGCATGCCCGACGCCAAGTTGGACAGCCTGGCCGGGTGGCGGGTGAGTCCACATTTCAGCGAACGTGAGCGCGTGGCCCTGGGGTGGACCGAGTCACTGACAGAGATTGCAAACAGCCGAGCCCCTGATAATGACTTTGCTCTTCTGAAAGCCCATTTCAGTGACCCCGAGATCGCTGACCTGAGCTTTGCCATCGCGCTGATGGCCGCATTCAATCGTTTGGCGATTGGCATGCGTCAGTAAAGTCCAGCGCGTCAAGGCAGAGCGCCCGCCCTGTCACGCAACGCTGATAGCCGCCAAGGCTGAGGACAGGCGCTTGACGGCCGGCTTGAGTCCGGCGCCAGCACACTGCACTGCTGGCAACTGCTCATTGTTGCCTTCGCTGATCCAGGCGCGGCGTATGACTACGCTATGCACTGGATGGCCAGGTGCTGTGCGTCGAGCGGAATGGCAAGCGCTGCCTTGCAGTAGTCCGGGCTAGGATTGCCCTCTGACCTGGGGAAAACAGCGCTCCATTCGATCCGTCCACGCTGCCAACTGCTCAAGCGTATACGCCTCGATCGGCTTTGCCATTGTCGAGGAGGCCTTGTGTTGCGAAACGGTCGCAACCAAGGAGGAGGAAAGGCGATCCCAACAACGCATCAGCAGCACCGGGGATGGATGCGAAGCAACCAGGGCCTCAAGCACCGCGCCCTGAGCCACCCTTGCTGCCTGCAGGTCGCTCAAAGCATCCACAACCGCTGTCATCCATTGCTCGTTCAACTGCTCCATACCTTTCAACAACGCTGTGGGAAGCGCATAGCGTATCCGGATCCTCATGCCCTTGGTGGTGCGTTTTGCCGGTCGGCGCAAACACAGCTGAACAAGCAAGGTGATGCCGAGTTCAAGCAGAGCACTGCGTGACAGACGTCAGCGGTGACCACTAGCCAACGCAGTTTCTATAACGAAGAACCATCGCTTGAGATGATCGATACCAGCTGACGTTGAGCGCGGCAATCAATGCTCAAGCTGTGATCAGGCAAGCAGGGCCGCACGGCGAAGGCACCAGGGACGTCGTCACTTCGGAGCGATTTGCAGCCCAACCAGAAACGAATACCCGGCCACCACTCCACCAGAAACTTAAATGAGAACGTGGAGCAGCTGCCAACTGAAACGCTGTGCTGATGCAGACCTTGCTTGAACTCAGTGCAAACCCATCAGTGATGAATGTTGAAATCAGCTGCTACCAGCAGCATCTTCACCGCACACGGCGACATCGGCCGGCCCCACTTCAATGTGCGGATCACGGTCGAGCGCCTGAAACAGCGCATGTCTCTCCCTCTTCGTAGTCAGCAACCCATGCCCTCTGGCACAGGACGCTTGTCGCTCCCGTGGTTACCGTTCGAGGACCTACTCGATCCCTTCGTCCAGCATGTTTCAACAAGGCTCCTCAAGCGCACATCCCCACCCGGGCATTCCTGCACTGGGACATCCTCTGGCACGCATCGCAGCGATCGCAGTCATTCTCGCACTGGCGCACTACCGCTGGGTGCAGTTTCCCTGGCGGATGCCGCTTGTCGGCATTCTAGGGATTGCCCTGGTCTGGCTGGAAACGCGCTCGCTGAGTGCCTGCGGATTAAGGCCTCAGCCGTCTCGCGCCTGGTTAGGCTGGACGCTGCTGCTGCTCGCACTGGTCATCGGCGTCATCAATCCGTTCGTGCAACCGCTGATCGATGCGCTGACCGGGACCAAGGCCGACTACAGCGGCTACGGCGCACTGCTTGGCAACGTCAACGCGGCCGCCCACCTGGCAGGCGGCGCCTGGCTCAGCGCGGCGCTTGGCGAGGAACTGGCCTTCCGTGCGTTCCTGATGCATCACCTCGATCACCTGCTGGGCCACTATCGTGGCGGACGCGTGATGGCGGCAGTGGCAGGGGGAGCCCTGTTTGGCGCGATGCACCTGACCCAAGGCATCTCAGGGGTGCTGCTGACCGGGCTTGTCGGCGCCTTGTTCGGCTATGTCTATCTGGGATCACGACGCAACCTCAGGGCGATGATCCTGGCGCATGGCTTGATCGATACCTGGGGCATTGCGACGCTGTATCTGGGTTGGTACTAGCAAATACCTACCAGGACCCCGCTTGCTTCGGTGTGCCTCACTGCCAGCAAATCCTTGGCATGTCCTCCGTAGATGCTGGACGATAGCGCCTTGTCCTCCGCTGCATGAGCAGATTGTCCAGACATGACCACCGATAGCGTGCTCTCGATCGTTCAAGCGCAGCTTGATGCCTACAACGCCAAGGATATCGACGCCTTGCTGGCTACCTATGCTGACGATGCCGAGCATTACACCTTGCACGGACCACAGCTGGCCAAGGGGCATGCCATGCTTCGCGAGCGGTTTCTGGCCCGCTTTCAAGAGCCGGACCTGCATGCGCAGCTGTTGTCGCGGACCGTCGTCGGCAACATCGTCGCCGACGCGGAGCGCATCACCCGCAACTTTTCAGACGGGATCGGCCTTGTTGAGATGCTATGCCTCTACGAGGTGGTCGATGGAAAAATCCAGAGAGCCTCATTCGCGACCGGCGCACGCATCGACACCGCACCTGCTCGATGAAACATTTCAGGCGATCGGTCTAGACCGGGCGCCTTTTCAGGCCGAGCGTAGAAAAGCCATTGAACGCATTCTGGTTTCCAGTGCACCGCCCTGCTTCCCGGCATTACCAGGTCGCAGGGCGGCACTGGCTGCACGCGTTATGCGGCCAATGCGAGCTTCGCCTTGCCAGCGACGCTGCGTGAGCTGTTGGCAACACTCTCCACCAACGCAGTCGCCTGATCCTCAAGTGCGCGGGCCGACGATGCCATGGTGTCAACCAAAGCGGAATTCTGCTGGGTCGCTGCATCCATCTGCGAGATGGTTTGATTGATCTGCTCGATGCCAGCGCTCTGCTCGTGACTGGCCGCGGCAATGCCGCTCATGATGTCGTTGACCTGCCGCACCGAGGAAAGCAGTTCTTCCATGGCCTTGCCCGCCACGTTGACCTGCTCCGCGCCCTGCCCCACCTTCGCACCCGAATCGGCGATCAGGTCGCGGATCTCCTTGGCCGCCATGGTGCAGCGCTGCGCAAGGCTGCGCACCTCGGACGCGACGACCGCAAAGCCACGCCCCTGCTCGCCGGCCCGCGCCGCTTCCACGGCCGCGTTCAGGGCAAGGATATTCGTCTGGAACGCGATGCCATCGATGACGGTGATGATTTCGCCAATCTTCCGCGACGACGCCTGGATTGCCGCCATGGTGCTGACGACACCATTGACCAGCTCACCGCCATGCAACGCGGTCTCCGCGGCCTTGCTCGCCAGCGAATTGGCCTGACGCGCACCTTCGGCGTTCTTGCGAACGATGCTGGTCATCTCCTCCATGGAGCTTGCAGTCTCCTCGAGCGCCGCCGCCTGCTGCTCCGTGCGCCGCGACAGGTCATCGTTGCTGCGCACGATGTCGCCTGCCGCACTGCTGAGCGTGTTTGCCACCTCGCCCAGCTGACGCCCGGCTTCCACGTCCATCAATGCTCCAACCGCGCGCAACGGCGTGCCATCGGCAGCGCGCTTGGTCAGGCCGCGTGCGCGGAACCAGCGGTACTGGCCGTTCTTGAGCTGCAGGCGATACTCGATATCGAAGTTGGTGCGGCCACTGCGGTCGTTCAAATGCGCCGCGAACGCGTTCAAAGAACGCTCCTTGTCTTCCGGGTGCAGCCGTGACGCCCAGCTATCGAGCACGTTGGGGAAGTCCTGCTCGGACTCGAAGCCGAGCAGATGGCGGAACTGCTGCGACCACCAGAATTCGTTATTCGGATTGATCGGGTCACCTGCGATCACGCTCATGTCCCACAAGCCGTCGCTGAGCATCTGTGAGCCGAGCTCGAAGCGCGTCAGCGTGATGTCGAGGAACTGCTCGCGCTCGCGGCGCTCGGTGATATCGGTGAGCGAACCCGCCACACGGAGCGGCAAGCCTTGCGCATCGCGCTCGGTGGTGCCGAATGCGCGGAACCAGCGATATTCGCCGGATTTCAGACGCAGGCGGTTTTCGACGTCGTAGGGCGTTCGACCGCTGCGATCGGCAAGGTGCGCCGCAAAGGCATCCAGCGTCGGCTGCTTGTCATCCGGGTGCAGGCATGCAACCCAGCTGTCCAGGACATTGGGAAAATCCTGTTCAGAGGCAAAGCCCAGCAGCCGACGCATCTGCGGCGACCACCACACAGGGCTGTCGGGGTGGCTGGGATCGCCGGCAATGACGCCAATATCCCAGAGCCCGTCGGTCGTACCGCTGGCGACCAGCTCGAAACGGCCCTCCAGATGGCGCAATGCGGTGGCCGCGTCTTCCGCCTGGGCCTTGGCCAGGTCGCGCTCCTGCTGGGCCGCATACAAGCGTTCGGCCATCTTCTTGAGCAGCAGAGCCGATCCGTTGTTGGGCCACTGCGCACTGCCGCCTTTCAACGTGGCATCAACCGCCTTGGTCAGTGCGTCCACCTTGTGGCTGTCGGAGAAAAACATAGCGGCCTCTGCTGCTTGCGTTGGGGATGCGTCCCTAGCGGCAGCAATCGGCCGTTCTTGATGGTTCTTTCCCGATCCACCAACCTGGATGAGTCGAGCATTCAGCTAGGCAGAAGCACCAGTCAGTGGATCAAGCCGGCGCTCTGCTCCTCCTTGCCAAACGTGGCGGCGGTCACCCTGGCATGCCAAGCTGGTCGCCGCAGTCGCTCAACGACTTGTCAAAATCCTTGCCTGCCAGCTGCGATCCGGGGCACTCCGGCCCGCGGATGCAGAGAGACTGCATGACACGAGGCAAGCAGCGAGGACGGCTAGACGCCAGTCGGCTCGTGGATCGGGCAGCGATTGAACTCGGAGCGGAATCGGCGCGAGGCTGCCATCACGATACGGCGCGCCCGGTTGATGGCACCCAGCGGCCGGTGCGCGGCCAAGGCATGCCAAGGCGAGAAGGCGATGCGGTCTTCCAGCTGCTGCGAGTTCTCTCCGTCCCAACCGGCCTGGCGTTCGACCACCACGCGCGCGACCGCCACAAAGGGGCTGATGGATTGCGGCCACTCTATCGACGCATCCTCGACCGGCATCTTCTCCATGTCCCGGCACAGCTGCACGCGCAGCTCCCACTCGGCCGGGCTGTCCAGGGTGCTGATGGCGTGATGAACGGCCTCGCGCTGCGCGTCCTGGGAGTCGCCAACTTCCTGCCCATCGAGTTCAACGAGATTGCTGGACACCGGCGCCAGCGAGAACTTGGCGACGTAACGCCCGTAGAGGTACGGCACCTGCGAGAAAAACGTCTCGCCCAGCGGATGAACCTGCGGCTGTCCGCCCATCTGCTTGATGCGGCCGCTTCCCCCGCCGATCTTTTCAAGCGTGTGCTCGACACCCCGAAGCACTTTCGAAAGTGCCGCCTTGGCGCCCGGCGCCTTTTCCGTGGTCGTCGCCAGCACGCGGAAGTTACGCAAGAACCCGTCGGGACCCGGGGTGGTGAAAGAAGGGCCGTTGACCATCAAGAAATCCTGGCTGTGCTTCTCGTCTCCGCCCTCGACGCGCTCGCCGCTGACACCCAACACCTTCAACGCCAGGGCACGCGGAGTGGACACAGCATCGCTCAGTTGCTCTGCAGGTGGCGATGACAGGCGGATGTAAGCATCGTATTGCCCAGGCCCTGCGAACAGGCCTTGTCGCAGCTCTTCGGGCAGATCGTTGAATACGCTGAGCCTGGCGGTAAACAGGCCCTGCCCTTTCGCATGAACTGCGCGGTGCGCATGCCCTTCCTTTTCCGCCACGGTCGTTGCCATGTCAACGAACAGCGCTTCCAGGGAATGAATGGTTTCCTGCTCGCTGACGCTGGGCGTTTCCAGATCGGGGCGATATTCGACGGGCGCGTTCATGAGGTTCCTGGCTTTATGGCTGGTCAGGCCAATGTGCTACACCCGCTGTTTACGCTCCGTCGAAGCCAGGGACAGTCACTTGTCGAGGGCCGCACGCCTACTCTGTGCGGCCCTTGCAATGGCAATGGCAAATAGACGCGCGATCCAGCCTACGCCCGGCATTCCTTTCGTTTTTCTAGTCGAAGCTGCCGCTTCCTTGGAGAAAACCCACGGCAGTCCTTGCAGGCGGCTGATCTTGATCACTTCATGAACAATTTATAGCCAGGCCACGTCCTTGATGTTGTTCCTCGCTCGCTGCCGCAAGGATTAACTTCCATCAGCACGCCGACACACAGTAATCACTGTTTGAAAGACGGCGATGTTGTCGCGCTGGCAGCCTGCACCTGCATCGAGGTCAGGGCACCCGCTCAAACAACGCCATATCGCGTTGATCATTCAAGAGCAGCGAAAGCACGGCGCTGCCATCGGGACGCATCTGCATCCTGGCTTGGCTGTCGCTGAGCCGCCGGCAGTAGCCTCTATCGTTGGCACCGATCCAGGTAGTCAAAGCACCTGCCTGCGCGCGCTCTCAGAACGGCATAAACCGGCCCTGTGCCGCCGCTGGTGGATAGGATTCCGCACCAATCCCCGGGCGGAATACTGTCAGCCGCAACAGCCGATGCTGCAGGCAGCACTAAGCAAAGAGCGAGCGCCAATCATGCGAAAGACGCGACGAGGACGATGATGTCGACCGGACATTGGAAGCGCCCATGGCGAATTTGACCGCGTGGAAAGGCCGTCCCGGCGTTGCTCAGCATCGGCTGCAGCAATCGCGGGGACGGCAAGCAGATGATGGACATGAACCAGCTGCTGCGCAGAGACAGACGGCAGAGATTTGCAGACGCGTTGGCCAGATCGGTTGGCAGCTGCCCTGCGCACGGTCCGCTGCAAACGGCACGGCACTGCCTGCCATGACGAATCGGCGGGTCTCGAAAAAAGCGGGCGTCTTAGTGCTCTGCAGCGACATATGGCGGAGAGAGTGGGATTCGAACCCACGGAAGGTTTGACCCTTCGCCGGTTTTCAAGACCGGTGCCTTAAACCGCTCGGCCATCTCTCCGATGCTGCTTTGCGTGACCGCCGAAGCGTCGCGTGATCACGCTTGCGCCACGCGCGATGCGGGTGACGTATGTCGATGGACGCGGCATTGAGCGGCGCCATCTACCCGGGATTGCTCCCGGGCGCGCATTCTCGCATGCCCGGACGCGCTTTGCTAAGCGCCACGTGTTGTTGAGCTGCACAGCGCTGCCAAGCGGTTCCGCTTGCCGGGTTACGCAGCGTTCTCGATTACGCAGCGCTGCAAGGCGACAGCGCTGATGTGCCCACGTCGACAACCAGGCGCAGCGCCTGGCCGGCTTCAGCCACGAACAGGCACGGCACTCAGCCGGCTTCAGCCACGGCCAGACGCGGTGCAGTCGCGGCCGCACGCTTGAGCTTTTCGGCCAGCTCGGCGCAGTTGCCGCCGCAATCCAGGCGCGAGCGTTCGATTTCCTGCGGCAGGTGTTCGGCCAGGAAGTCGATAAACACCCGCACCGCCGGCAGCAGGCCGCGGCGCGAGGCGAATACCGCGTGGCAGATGCCTTGCGGCAGCGACCAGTGCGGCAGCACCACTTCCAGCTCGCCGCTGCGCACTGCCTGGGCGCACACGGTTTCCGGCAGCATGGTGATGCCGAAGCCATCGCGCGCCATCGACTGCAGCAGCGGGAAATCGAAGCCGGCCAGACGCGGCTGCAGGTCCACGCGGCGCATCTCGCCGTTGGGGCCGTGCAGTTCCCAGCGCTGGTGCGCTTCGTCTTCGCTGGTGCTCATGGTGGTGTGGTTGGCCAGCTCGCTCGGGTCCTTGGGACGCCCGGCGCGGTCCAGGTATTTGGGGCTGGCCACCAGCAACTCCTGCACCTGACCGAAGCTGCGCATCACCAGGCTGCCGTCATCATCCAGGCGCGATCGCACGCGCAGCGCGATGTCGTAGCCTTCGTTGATGACGTCGACGCGGCGATTGCTGATGTTGAGCTGCAGCCGCACCTTGGGGTACTTGGCCAGGAATTCCGGCAACAGCTTGGGCAGCTGGATCTGCGCCAGCGAGACCGGAACGCTCACACGTACGAGACCGCGCGGCTCGGCACTGAGACGATCCACCACCTCGCGTGCGGCCTGGGCTTCGGCCAGCATGGTCTGCGCGTGCCGATGCACGCTGGTGCCGACGTCGGTGACCGCAAAGCGGCGCGTGGAGCGCTGCAGCAGGCGCACGCCAAGATCCGTTTCGAGCTGGCTGATACGGCGGCTCAGCCGCGACTTGGGGATCCCGAGCGCACGCTCGGCCGCGGCAAAGCCGCCGTGGTCCACCACCATCGCGAAGTAATACAGGTCATTCAGGTCGTGCATGGCGCAGGCATCCATGGATAGAACGATAAGCGATATTTAATCACCTTTATTCCAACAGAGCAACGACCTGATACATCAGAAATGTAGTTCCTTGCAGCCAGACCATCGAACTCTTGCGCATGGAGCTTCATCTTTTTTACCAAGGCAACGCCCAGCACCCGGCACAGATGTCGGCAGGTAGCGCTCGCTAGATCCGCCGGGATCTTTCAGGCGACGCAACAGGCCGTGCGCCATGAAAATGCAAACGGGGCCAGTGATGGCCCCGTTCTTGATCAATATTTTCAACAGCTACCCCACCGCAACTTTGGCAGCTGAGCGGCCGCACCTACAACATGCTCAACAAGGCTGACGAGCGAGCCGGAGCTGGCAGTCGCCAGTAGAGGCTGCCTGCCTGCCCGGAATCGAACATGAAGACGCACGCCCATTCCAGGCATCGGCCGCGCCCGTCTGGACACCGCGCAGCCGGTGCCTCGGCCGCTCTTATCCGATCCGCTCGATCCCGCCCATATACGGACGCAGCACCTCGGGCACATCGATCGAGCCGTCGGCGTTCTGGTAGTTCTCCATCACCGCGATCATCGCGCGGCCAACGGCGGTGCCGGAGCCGTTGAGCGTGTGCAGCAGCTCCGGTTTGCCGCTGGCCGGGTTACGCCAGCGCGCCTGCATGCGCCGCGCCTGGAAATCGCCGCAGTTCGAGCACGACGAAATCTCGCGATAGGTGTCCTGCGAAGGCAGCCACACTTCCAAATCGTAGGTCTTGATTGCCGAGAAGCCCATGTCGCCGGTGCACAGCAGCACCTTGCGATACGGCAGGCCGAGTTTTTCCAGCACCACTTCGGCGCAGCGGGTCATGCGCTGATGCTCGGCATCGCTGTGTTCCGGTGCGCAGGCAGTGACCAGTTCGACCTTTTCGAACTGGTGCTGGCGGATCATGCCGCGCGTGTCGCGGCCACCGCTGCCGGCTTCGGCGCGGAAGCACATCGAGTGCGCGGTCATGCGCAACGGCAGACGCTCGGCATCGACGATTTCGTCGCGCACGATATTGGTCAGCGGCACTTCCGAGGTGGGGATCAGATAGCGGCGCGACTCGCCCACTTCGGTCTGAAACAGGTCGTCCTCGAACTTGGGCAGTTGCCCGGTGCCGCGCATCGATTCGGCATTGACCAGCAGCGGCACATTGGTTTCTTCATAGCCATGTTCGCCAACGTGCAGGTCGAGCATGAATTGCGCCAGCGCGCGATGCAGCCGCGCGACCGGCCCGCGCAGCACGGTGAAACGCGCACCCGACAGCTTGGCGGCAGTCTCGCCGTCCAGCCAGCCGTGCGGCGCACCGAGTTCCACATGGTCCTTGACCGGGAAGTCGAACTGGCGCGGCGTGCCCCAGCGCGACTGCTCGACATTCTCGCTCTCGTCCTTGCCCTGCGGCACGTCGTCGGCCGGCAGATTGGGCAGGCCCAGCGCGATGGTCTCCAGCTTGGCGCGAATCACCTCCAACGCGTCTTCGGAGGCCTTGAGCTCATCGCCGAAACCGGCCACTTCGGCCATCAGCGCAGTGACATCCTCGCCCTTGGCCTTGGCCTGCCCGATCGCCTTGGACTTGGAGTTGCGCTGACTCTGCAGTTCCTGCGTGCGCACCTGGATGCGCTTGCGCTCGCTTTCCAGCGACTCCAGTTCCGCGGTGTCCAGGGAGAAACTGCGCGTGCTGCGCAGGCGCTCGGCAAGGTCGGCGGGATGTTGGCGAAGCAGGGCCGGATCTAGCATCGGGAGTCTGTGTGTCGGTAGGAAGCGCGAGATTATCGCCTGTTCCGCCACCTGCTGCGATCGATTCACCGCCGCTATGCCAGAATTGGCCCGATCCTTACAGGTGAGCCCTATGCCCGCGCCCCGCCCTGCGTCCGATCGGCAGATTGTCCTGCGTCTGCCCCGCCACACCCTGAAAATTGCCGGTATCGCCTTCGTTGCCGGCCTGCTGCTGTTCCTGCTGGTATGGGCCACCGGCCGCAAGGACGACTTCTACAAGGCCTCGCCGGCGCAACCGGCTGCAGGTGCGCAGGCCGACGACAACATCCAGCCGCTGCCCGCGCCACTGCCGGCCCAGGACGGCGCCAGTGACATGCCGCAGGCCAAGCCAACGGAAGAAGCCCCGACACTGGTGGAAACTGCACCGCCAGCCCCGCCCGCGCCGACGCCCTTGCCGGAGGACGCGGTTCCCGGCGCGCCGGGCGCAGCACCGGCAAACGCCGCGGCGGCCGCAGGCGGAGATCGCCCGGTGCCGATGCAGGGCCAGATGCCGCCGCCACGCTATCCCTCGGCTGCCTTGCGTCGCGGCGACGCCGGCGATGTGGTGGTGCGGGTGGACGTAGACGCAGCGGGCAACCCAGGCGGGGTGACGCTGGTGCAACGCAGCGGCTCGCGCGATCTGGACCGCGCCGCGATGGAAGCGGTGCGTCACTGGCGCTTTCATCCGGCCCAGCGCAACGGCCAGCCGATTGCCGGCAGTCTGGATATCCCGTTCGAGTTCAAGCCGGCGCAGTAAGCCCCGCCGATACGCCGCGTCGTGCGCACCGCACACGACGCGGCCGGACTGCCGCAATCGACGAACACCACTGCGCGTTAACCGGACAAGGCGGGGCGAACCAGACGCTGACTCGGCTTGACCAAGCTGAATGTCTACCGCCGTTTAAACCTTCCTGAGCGCCCTGCCTTAGCTGGCCCTCAGGCAAGGCCGACCAGACTGGCCACGTCATCCCAAAGATGCGCCAGGAGGCCGGCCATGTCCTTCATCTCCAATCCTTCGTCACACCCTACCCAGGCACTGCCGCCCCGCCCCGTGCATGCGCAAGACAATGCGGGCGACGACACGGCCGACGGCGCCTCGCCATGGCTGTGGGCGACCCTGCTGGCGTTGCTGGTGGTGGTGCCGACCTGGTGGTGGGCCCGCAATAGCGATGAATCGTTTGCGACCGACACGCGCCCCGCGCCTGCGGCCAGTCGCCAGATCCTGCCGACCTCGGAGGGTCCGCGTGCGATGACCATGATCGCGCACCAACCCGCGCGCGCGGCGATCAGCACCCAAGAAGCGATTCCGCTGCCGGGCAATGCGGTGCCGAGCTACCCGTCGGACATCGCGCAGGCCGGGATCGCAGGCAGCCGCACCGCGCGACTGCAGCTGGACGTGCAAGGCCGGGTGAGCGATGTGAGCATCGTCGATCGCAGCGGCAGCAATGACCCGCGCCTGGATGCAGCGGTGATGGACAGCTTACGTCAGTGGCGTTTCAAGCCAGCCACCCGCGATGGCCACGCCGTCGTCAGCAGCGTGCAGGTGCCGGTGGAGTTCACCGCCGAGCACTGAGCGGGATCATCAACCAAGTCGGATCGCAGTGGCGCCGTGCTGGCTGTAATACGGTATCCAAGCGTTGACTGACAGGCGTTACAACGCCTTTGGTCGACCGCTCCTCATCCGAAGAGCAGTCCTCAACCAGCAAGACAACTGCCCGCCTTTCCTACTGAAGCCGTTTCACTACTCAGGCCGTTTCAAGCCCGAAACCGGCGCCCCGCGCCAGGCTGTCGAAGCCCGGGAACGAGGTTGCGACATTGGCCACGTCATTGACCCGCACGCTGCCGGTGGACAGCTGCCCGGCAATGGCAAACGCCATCGCGATGCGGTGATCGCCGTGGCTTTCGATCACGCCGCTGCCGATGCTGCCGCCGTGAATGGTGGCACCATCCGGGGTTTCGTCCACTCGCACGCCCAGCGCGCGCAGCCCGGTGGCCATGGCTGCAAGGCGGTCGGACTCCTTGACCCGCAGTTCGGCAGCGCCGGTGACCACCGTCTGCCCGGTTGCCGCAGCGGCGGCCACGAACAGCGCCGGGAATTCGTCGATCATGTCCGGCACCAGCGCTTCGGGAATCTGCGCGCCCTGCAGCGGCGCATAGCGCACGCGCAGATCCGCCACCGGCTCGCCGCCATGTTCGGCATGACGTTCTTCGGCGATATTTGCGCCCATCAGCCGCAGTGCCGCCAGCAACCCGGTGCGACGTGGATTCAGGCCCACTGCACGCAGCAGCACCTCCGAACCGGGAATGATGCTGGCTGCCACGATAAAGAACGCCGCCGACGAGAAATCGGCAGGCACCGCGATATCGGTGGCGCGCAGACGCTGACCACCGCGCAACCGCGCCTTGCCGGGCGAGAAATCGATCTCAACGCCAAACGCGGACAACATGCGCTCGGTGTAATCGCGGGTGGGATGCGGCTCGCTGACCGACGTCTCTCCCTGCGCATACAGGCCTGCCAGCAACACCGCGGATTTGACCTGCGCACTGGCCACCGGCGAGACGAAGTCGATGCCATGCAAGGTCTGGCCGCCGTGCACACGCAACGGCGGGGTGCCGTCGTCCTCGGTGTCGATGCGCGCGCCCATCTGTGCCAGCGGGCCGGTCACGCGCCGCATCGGGCGCTTGGACAGCGAGTCGTCACCCACTAGCACGCTGTCGAAGCGCTGCGCGGCCAGCAGGCCGGCGAGCAGACGCATGCCGGTGCCGGCATTGCCACAGTCCAGCGCCTGGCTAGGCGGCTGCAGGCCATCCACGCCGACGCCGTGCACGATGCGCTGCGATGCCGACGGCGTGTCGATACGCACACCGAGCTGGGCGAAAATGGCCGCGGTGGAGCGCGTGTCTTCGCCTTCGAGAAAGCCTTCGATCTGCGAGACGCCATCGGCGAGCGCGGCGAACATCACTGCGCGATGCGAGACCGACTTGTCGCCGGGGATTGCCAGGCTGCCCTGCAATGCGCTGCCCTGCCGGGCGATCCAGTGGTGTGTGCTGCTGCTCATGCGTGTGATCCGATTGCTGCGGCATCGCCCTGTGCGGCGATGCACGTTGAAGAGTGTCGTGGCGCTGCCGTCACCTCGGCCGGTGACGGCGCGCCCGTCAGGACGGCGCTGGCGTGACGCCCGGCGCTCACGGAATGGCGACCGGGTACGAGCCCAGCACCTTGATCTGCGCCGAGTGCGCTTCCAGTTCGGCCAGCGCCTGCTTCATCGCCTCGTCTTCCACATGGCCGGCCAGGTCGATGAAGAAGCCGTATTCCCACTTGGCCTGGTGCGAGGGACGCGACTCGATGCGGTTCATGCTGATGCCATGCCGCGCGAACGGGCTGAGCACGTCGAACAACGCACCCGGCTTGTCGTGGATGAACACCAGCACCGAGGTGCGGTCATGCCCGGAGGTGGGAAAGATCTGCCGGCCGATCACCAGAAAACGCGTGGTGTTGTCGTCGTCGTCTTCGATCGACTTCATGATGACTTTCTTCAAGCCATACACATGCGCGGCGCTCTCGCCGCCGATCGCCGCGGCATCCTCGGCATTGCGGGCGCGGCGTGCGCCTTCGGCATTGCTGGAGACGGCGATCTTCTCGACCTTGGGCAGGTGCGAACGCAGCCAACCGGCGGTCTGCGCAAACGACTGCGAATGCGCGTAGATACGCTCGATGTCTTCCAGCCGGCCGTTGCGCGAGAGCAGGTACTGGTGCACGCGCAGTTCGACTTCGCCGCAGATTTTCAGGTTGGAGGTCAGGAACATGTCCAGGGTGACCTGGATGGTGCCCTGGCCGGAATTTTCCACCGGCACCACGCCGAAATCGGCATTGCCCGCTTCCACTTCCTGGAACACTTCCTCGATGGTTGCCATCGGCAGGCCGACTGCCGAACGACCGAAGTGCTTGAGCACCGCCTGCTGGCTGAAGGTGCCTTCCGGGCCGAGATAGCCGATCTTCAACGGCTCCTGCTGGGCCAGGCACGCAGACATGATTTCGCGGTACACGTGCACCAGCACTTCATCGCTGAGCGGGCCTTCGTTGCGGTCCACCACCATGCGCAGTACCTGCGCCTCGCGCTCGGGCCGGTAGTAATCCACCGCTGCGGCGAGCTTGCCCTTGGCCTTGCCGACCTGGTGGGCAAAGTTGGCGCGTTCGGCGATCAATGCCTGGATGGTGCGGTCGATCTCGTCGATCTTGGCGCGCACATCGGCCAGCACCGGCGCAGCCGTGGCAGGCTTGATCGCGCGCTTGTCTGAGGCGTTGGCCGCGGACTTGGCGGCGGACTTGCCTGCCGGTTTGGTCTTGCCGCCGGTGGCGGCAGTGGGCTTGCTGGACTTGGGAGCCATCGCTCGGCATTCCTTGAAATTACGGCGCATGCGCCTGCGCGGCATGCGCCGCGGTCGAAGAGAAGACTCAGCCGTGACGCTGCTGGAAGTCGTGCATGAAGCTCGCCAGCGCCTGCGCGCCCGCCACCGGCATCGCGTTGTAGAGCGAGGCGCGAATGCCGCCGACCGCCTTGTGCCCCTTCAGCGCCAGCAGACCGGCCGCCTTGGATTCGCTGACGAACAACGCATCCAGCTGCTCGTCGGCCAGGAAGAACGGGATATTCATGCGCGAACGCACCGCCGGCTTGACCAGGTTGCGATAGAACCCGCCGGAGCCATCGATCGCGCCATACACCAGCGCGGCCTTTTCGGCGTTGCGGCGGGCGAACTCGTCCACCCCGCCCTGCTCCAGCATCCATTTCACGGTGAGTCCGAGCAGATACCAGTTCCAGGTCGGTGGCGTGTTGAGCATCGAATCGCGGGCGGCATGCGAGGCGTAGTTGAAGATGTCCGCACGCGGCTGGCCGGCGCGTTCGAGCAGGTCGCGCCGCACGATCAGTACCGAGATGCCGACCGGGCCCAGATTCTTCTGCGCGCCGGCATAGATCAGCCCGTAGCGCGAGACATCCAGCGGCTCGGAGGCGATCGACGAACTGAAATCGGCAAACAGCGGCAGCGTGCCCACTGCCGGCGTGTCGCGGAACTCGACGCCGTGGATAGTTTCGTTGGCAGTGATGTGCACGTAGGCCGAGTGCGGCGACAAGGTCCAGCCGGCCACTGGCGGAATGTCGGTGAAGCCGCCCGCCTGGCCGTCGGCGGCAATGCGCGCATCCACATAGGTGGCCGCCTGCTTGATCGCGGTCTTGCCCCAGTGGCCGGTGATCACGTAGTCGGCGGCCTGGCCGGGTGCGGCGAAATTCAGCGGCAGCAGCGCCTGGATGGTGGTGGCGCCACCGGCAGTGAACAGCACCGCGTAATCGTCGGGAATCGACAACAGGGTGCGCAGATCGGCTTCGGCCGCGGCCGCCACGGCCATGAAATCGGCGCTGCGGTGGCTGATTTCCACGATCGAGGCGCCGACGCCGTTCCACTCGACCATCTCTTCCTGCGCCTGGCGCAGGACCGATTCCGGCAATGTCGCAGGGCCGGCACTGAAATTGAACGCGCGTGTCATGGCACACCTTGTCGAGCTAGCCTTCTAGTATGCCGCAGCACACCGGCCTTGGCAGCGTTGCAGAAAAGTTGCATGTGCATCCTTCTCACCCATGGCGACGTATGGTTTGCGTAGGCCATCGGCAGCGTCATCACCATGGTCCGGTATTCTCATCAGCAGCCACTGTCAGGAGCGAGCCATGTCCCTTCGCGATGTCTTGAAGACGCCGTCCAGCGAGATCACCGATGAGGCCGTCTACCGCGACCGACGCCGGCTGCTGCAGCTGTTTGCGCTGACCCCGGCGCTGGGCGTGGCCGGCTGTGCCGAGGCCGATCCGCCGCCTCCGCCCAAGACCGTGGTGACCCCGGCGCAGGCACGCAGCGGCTTCCGTACCGCCGAGGAACTGACCCGGCTGGAAGACGTCACCAGCTACAACAACTTCTACGAGTTCGGCACCGACAAGACCGACCCGTCCAAGGCCGCCAAGACCCTGAAGCTGTCGCCGTGGTCGGTGAAGGTCAGCGGCGAATGCGAAAAGCCCGGCAGCCTGTCGCTGGACGAATTGCTCAAGGGCATCAGCGCGGAAGAGCGCATCTACCGGCTGCGCTGCGTGGAAGGCTGGTCGATGGTGATCCCGTGGACGGGCGTGCCGCTGGGCGAGGTGCTCAAGCGCTTCGCACCGACTTCCAAGGCCAAGTACGTGGCATTCACCACGCTGGCCGATCCGCAGCAGATGCCGGGCGTGCGCTACCGCTCGATCAACTGGCCGTACCGCGAGGGCCTGCGCATCGACGAAGCGATGCATCCGCTGACCCTGCTGGCCACCGGCCTGTACGGCAAGCCGCTGCCGCAGCAGAACGGCGCGCCGCTGCGGCTGGTGGTGCCGTGGAAGTACGGCTTCAAGAGCATCAAGTCGATCGTGGAAATCCGCTTTGTCGAAAAGATGCCCGAGACCGCGTGGCACGATCTGCAGCCGTCCGAGTACGGCTTCTTTTCCAACGTCAATCCGGCGGTGGATCACCCACGCTGGAGCCAGAAAACCGAGCGCCGTATCGCCGGCACCGCGAGCAAGTTGTTCGCCGAGCGCATCGCGACCAAGCCGTTCAACGGCTACGCGGACCAGGTCGCCTCGCTGTACGCGGGGATGGATCTGAAGAAGTGGTTCTAAGGCAGTGATGCCCACCGCGTAGGAGCGCACCCGGGCGCGACGGGCGTTACCAGGAATGCCCGTCGCGCCCGGGTGCGCTCCTACGATGCATGTTGATGCCCGCGCGGCATCGCTTCCTTCTTCGAGATCGTATGGCCAAGACCTCCGCATCCCTGATCGCCTCCAAGACCCTGGTGCACGTCGCCGCGCTGACGCCGATCGCCTTGCTCGGCTGGCAGTTCTGGCAGGTGTGGCAAACCGGCAGCGATGCGCTGGGCGCCGATCCGGTGGCCGAGATCGAGCACCGCACCGGGCTGTGGGCGCTGCGCTTCCTGTTGATCACCCTGGCGATCACGCCGCTGCGCCAGCTCACCGGCCAGGCGACGCTGATCCGTTTCCGGCGCATGCTCGGGCTGTACGCGTTCTTCTACGCCAGCGTGCATCTGGCGGCCTACCTGAGCCTGGATCTGCGCGGCTACTGGACGCAGATCTTCGAGGAGATCCTCAAGCGCCCCTACATCACCGTGGGCTTTGCGGCATGGCTGCTTCTGGTGCCGCTGGCGATCACCTCCACCCAGGGCTGGATGCGGCGGCTCAAGCGCAACTGGGGCCGCCTGCACATGCTGATCTACCCGATCGGGCTGCTGGCGGTGCTGCATTTCTGGTGGCTGGTGAAATCCGACATCCGCGAACCGGCGCTGTATGCCGGCATCCTGGCGGTGCTGCTGGGCTGGCGGATCTGGAAGAAACTCAGCGCGCGCCGAACCACAGCAAGGCGCTCAACGCTGCCGCCAGCAACACCGCGCTGAGCAGCAGCCATGGCCAGCGTGCGACCTTGACCGGCGCACGCGCCGGTTCGCCGGGCGCGCGTGGTGGCGGCAACGGCTCCGACTCGGGAAGGTCCCAGGTGGTGCCGTGATGGATCCGCGGCACCTCCACGACAAAGCGGTGGCGGGCATCGAACACGACCTGGTCGCCGGCCTGCAGCCAGCCGTCGCGCACCTGCACGCCATTGATCCAGCTGCCTTCTTCCGAACCCAGGTCGCGGATCAGCACGCGGTCGCCGTGGCGTTCCAGGCGCGCGTGCTGCGCGGCGAAGGCCGGGTCGTCGATGACGATATCCGCCGCCGGGTCGCTGCCGACCAGGCGTGAGCGGTCCAGCGTGAAGCTGCGCCCGTGATGGCGGCCGCCCAGCCCGCGTAACAGCAGGCAGACCTCGCTCAGGCCGGCATCGTCGTCTGCAACGTCGTTGGCCGGGGCGCTCGATGGCGCACTGCGCAACAGCATCTCCACGCCGTCGGCGTAGATCGCATCGCCGGGGCGCAACAATGCCATGCGCCGCACCGGACGTCCGTTGACGTGGATGCCGCGGATCCCGTTGGCCACCTGCAGCCACAGCCCGCGCTGGTCCAGGCAGAACTGCGCCAACAGCAACGCACCCTGCGCATCGGCAACCACCCGCACGCTGCCGGAGGCATGGCGGACGATCCGGTGGACGCCGGGCTTGAGGGAATGATCCGGCTGCTGCCGGTGGGTGAAATGAACTTGCAGATCGCGCACCCGCCGCAGCCTAGCAGGTTTGCCGCGCGCCGCGGCCAACAATGTGACCGGCGTCCGGCCGACGCAGGTACGGCACCGAGGTGCGTCGCTGCTCGGCCACACGCGCGCCGCACTTGGAGCCTGGCCCGCGCATGCGCACAATGCACGCTTCTTTCGTCTTCCCCATGGAACCCATGTCCAGCATCGATATCCGCCACGACCATGCCTTGTCGCCGGCCCAGGCCCGCGCAGCGATCGACGCGGCGGCGCGCAAGTTGACCGATCGCTATGGCGTCGCCTCGCATTGGGAAGGCGATACCTTGCGCATCGCGCGGGCCGGCGTGGATGGGGCAATCACCCTGCTGCCGCAGCAGGTACATGTCACCGCCGAGCTCGGCTTCCTGTTGTCGGCGATGCAGCCGATGGTGGAATCGGAGATCCGTCGCCTGCTGGCCGAAAAACTCGCCTGAGCATGCCGCGTCGTTGATCCGGCCTGATTGCCTGGCCAGGCCCTGACCGCGCCGGTGCTTCAGCGACAAGTCACCCGCGCGGCGCGTTGCAGGCGGATGCTCTGAGCGTGCTTCACCTGCTCGATGCAGTGCCGGGACTAGGGTGAAGGCAACGTCACTTTGGTAACCCACAGGAGCATTCCATGACGACCGGATACGATCAGAACGGCAAGCGCGACGATGCCGCGCACGGCTTCCAGGCGCAGGCAGAACAGATTTCGCGCCGGCTCGGCGAATCGGCGCAGACGGTGTGGCTAGCCGGGCTCGGTGCGCTGGGACGGGTGCAGAGCGAGGGTGGCAAGTTGTTCGATTCGCTGGTGCGCGAAGGCGCAGCCTACGAGCGCAGCGGCCAGCGCAAGGCGGCCGAAAGCGTCGATGAGCTGCGCGAAGAGGTGGAGACCCAGTTCGAGCAGGCACGCGACACTGCCGTACGCGGCTGGGACAAGCTGGGCAAGGCCTTCGACGAACGCGTCAAGGGCGTGCTGCGCACGCTCAACATCCCCGAGCAGGACGAACTGGAAAACCTGCGCCGCGAGGTGGAATCGCTCAAGGCCCAGGTGCGCGCCAATACCGCCGCGACCAAGCGCGCCAACCGCACCGCCAATCAAGCCGCACAGGCCGCCAGCAGCGACACCACCGGCGCAGGCTCGGCCAGCGGCAACTCCAGTCCTGGTAGCGCTGCGTTCGATGGTGAATAAGCCGGCTCGGCAATGTTGCAAAGCAACATGATTTTTTAGACAATCGGGAAGGACCCGCCAGTCCTGTAATACGAAGTCCGTTTGCTCCCCTCCCCTCACGGCTTCGGACTGGCGGGTCTTTCGCTATCTGGATCACGCTGCGTAGTATCGCCGCCCGCGATCCATTGACGAATCTACGGCGAAGGATTCTTCTAGGCGCACCGCTTCGTCATACGTTCCATACCTTCGCTTGATGCTCATGCCTTCCTGGACTGTGGCGCTTGTGGTTTCCCTGCTGCTGTGGGCGGTGGTGTGCGCCTATGTGTGGCTGGTGCGCCGCCGTGCCAACGAAACCAGCGAGGGCGTGCGTGCGTTGGCGTCGATGCACTGGCGCGACTTTTCCGCCGTGGTGCAGCGCGTGCTGCAGGATCAACGCGGCTGGCAACCCACTCAAGTGCCGCAGGATGGCCTGCCGACGGCCGACTTCATGATGCAGACCGAGCACGGCACGCGCCTGGTGGCCTGCAAGCACGGGCGCGGCTACCGCATCGGCGTGGCAGCGGTGAACGAGCTGGGTGCGATGGCGCGGCTGGCCGGCGCGGGCGGCGGCGTGATGGTGACCGAGGGCCGCATGGAACGCGAAGGCCTGGCGGCCGCCGAGAAGCAGTCCATCGAAGTGCTGGATGGCGTGCGTCTGTGGCCCTTGCTCAAACCGTATCTGCCGGGCGATGTGGAAACCGGCGTGGTCGGCATGGCGCGCCGTCGCGCGATCCGTCACAGCCTTATTGCCGGTGCAGCGCTGGCGACCCTGGCGCTGGTCGCGGTGCTGGCCTTGCAACCGGTGCAGCCACCTGCGCCTGCGCAGCAGGCAACGGTGGTGGCCGCCCCACGCACTACCGCAGCGGTCGCTGCAACACCTGCACCGCAGGGCACAAGCTCGCCGCAGGCAGCGCCGCCATCAGCCGCACCGCCTGCACTGACGCCACTGGCAGGCGATGCCGAACCGGATGCGGCAATCATGCAGGGCTATCAGCGCGAGGTGTCCAAGGCGCTGGCACAGACGCCCGGCCTGGTGCGCGGCATCTGGATCACCCAGGCAACGCTGGCGGTGGATCGCTCGGTTGACGATGCGGCGGCGTGGCCGTTGATCTGCCGCGAACTGCAGCGCTATCCCTACCTGCGCACCGTGCGCGTGCAACTCAATCCGCGCCCCGGCGTGGACGAGGCGGTGCGCTGGCGGCAGTGCACGACGATCTGATTCACGCATCGCCCCATGGCGTCTGAGGCTCAGCGCATTCCCGGGGCGAACCGCGCCACCAGGTCGTAGGATCCGCCCAGGAACAACTGACGCACATAGGTGACCGGCTGGTCGCCGCGCCAGGTGTGGCGGTCGATGACCAGGCAGGCCGCGCCATCGTCCACCTGCAGGCGTTCGGCTTGTGCGGCGTCCGCATTGACGGCGCTGATGCGGTGCTCGGCGCGCGTCCACGGCACGTTGCGCAACAACCAGCTGCCCGGCGCCACGTCGGTGAAAGGCTGCAGCAACGCCTCGGGCACGGTGGTGATGTCGATCACCCGCTGTTCCAGCGCGAACGGGCGGCCGTCTGCCAGGTGCACGCTTTCCAGCGCCAGCACCTTGCCGCTGCTGCCCAGGGCGCGCTCCTGCGGCACGCGCAGGCGCGGGCTGCGCAGTCGGCGCGACAACAGCGCGAACCGGTAGACGTGGCCGCGCGCGGTCATCTCCACTTCGATGTCGGGGATCGACAACGCGACCTGCTCCAGGTGCGGATGCGGGCGCGCCACGAACGAGCCGGTGCGGCGACGACGTTCGATCATGCCGGCATCGGCAAGCAGGCCGAGCACCTTGTTCACGGTCATGCGCGAGCAGCCGTATTGCGCCATCAGCTCGTGCTCGGACGGCACACGGTGACCGGGCGGCCAGTCGCCACTGTGGATGCGGCGTTCCAGATCCTGCCGGATGCGTTGATGCAGGGTGCCGGGCGCGGCGATGGGGGTGGCGGTCAAAACAGGTCTCCGGTCAGACCCGCATTGTGCGCGCATCCGCTCATTTGCTCAGCAGCGATCGCAGAACCCCGGCAAAACGCGCGGCAATCCGCGCGCGATCCACATGGCGCCCGTCGCGCACCACCGGTTGCCCGGCGCGCCAGACGGTGCGCACCGCACCGCCGCGCGCGGCGAACAGCCAACTGTCCAGCAGCGCATCGTCGTTGCGCGCCAGCAGCGCCGGATGGGTCGGGTCCAGTTCGAGCAGATCGGCCGATGCGCCGACCCGGATGCCGCTGCGCGCAATGCCCAGGGCCTGCGCCGCACCCTCGCCTGCCTGCTCGAACAACCAACGCCCGCTGGAGGCGCCCGCCTGCGCCAGCACATTGCGTGCCTGCAGCTGCAGACGCTGGCCGTATTCGAGTAGGCGCAGTTCTTCGGCCGCGTCAATCAACACATTCGAATCCGAGCCCACGCCAAAGCGCCCGCCCGCAGCGGCAAATGCCTGCATCGGGAACAAGCCGTCGCCCAGATTCGCCTCGGTGATCGGGCACAGCCCGACCACCGCGCCGCTGTCGACGATGCCCTGCAGCTCGCTCGCGTCCACATGCGTGGCATGCACCAGGCACCAGCGCGCATCCACCGGTGCGTTGGCCAGCAGCCACTGCAGCGGGCGCTGGCCGGACCAGGCCAGGCAGGCCTGGACCTCGCGCTGCTGCTCGGCGATATGGATGTGGATCGGCCCATCGGTGAGTGGCACCAGCGCAGCCAACTGCTCCGGCGTGACCGCGCGCAGGCTGTGTGGCGCCAGCCCGAGCACGGCATCCGGCAATACCTTGAGGCTGCCCTTGCAGTCGTCCAGCAACCGCGCGAAGCCGTCGATGTCGTGGATCAAACGACGCTGCGCTGCGCTGGGCGCCACGCCACCGAAATCCGCATGCGCATAGAACACCGGCAACAGCGTCAGCCCGATGCCGGTGTTGGCGGCGGCAGCGGCGATGCGCCCGGACATTTCGCCGGCCTGCGCATACGCCGCGCCGCCGGGGCTGTGGTGCAAATAATGGAATTCGCCAACGCGGGTGAAGCCGCTTTCAAGCATTTCCACATAGGCCTGTTCGGCGATCGCCTGCAGGCTGTCCGGATCGAGCCGGTCAACGAAGCGGTACATCAACTCACGCCAGCTCCAGAAACTGTCGCCGCTGCGCCCGCCCACTTCGGTCAGACCGGCCATGCCGCGCTGGAATGCGTGGCTATGCAGGTTGCCCAGCCCGGGCAGCAGCCGCTCGACCCGGTTGTCGTCGGCGGCAGGCGTGGCGCCGGGCTGCACCGAGGCGATGCGCCCCTGCGCCAGCGTGATCCGCACGTCGCCCGCCCAGCCATCGGGCAGGAGAGCCCGCGCCGCCCACAACGCCTGCACCTGTTGGTCTGCCACTGGACACCCTCGATTGCCGGTTCTATTGTATATACATATCAGACACCACGAGCCTGCGCCATGCATTGCGACGTCCTCTGGCACAACGCACAGCTGATGACCCTGGACGCAGCCGATGGTGGCCTGGGCATCGTGGACGATGGCGTTCTGGCCTGCCAGGACGGCCGCATCACCTATGCCGGCCCGGCCGCGCAGGCCCCGGCGCTGACACCGGACGTTGCGCACGATTGCCGGCGCCGCTGGATCAGCCCCGGCCTGATCGATTGCCATACCCATCTGGTGTATGCAGGCAATCGTGCCAACGAATTCGAGCAACGCCTGCGCGGTGCCAGTTATGCCGAGATTGCCGCAGCCGGCGGCGGCATCGTGGCCACGGTGCGCGCCACCCGCGCCGCCGACGACGCAGCGCTGCTGGCCGCCAGCCTGCCGCGCCTGGACGCCATGCTCGCCGAAGGCGTGACCACGCTGGAAATCAAATCCGGCTACGGGCTGACGCTGGAGGACGAGACCAAGCAGCTGCGCGTGGCACGTCAGCTCGCTGCGTTGCGCAAGGTCGAAGTGGTACCGACCTTCCTCGGTGCGCATGCGGTGCCACCGGGCGGCGATGCGCAGAGCTATATCGACGCCGTCTGCACGCAGATGATTCCGGCGATCGCCGCGCAAGGGCTTGCCGAGGCGGTGGACGTGTTCTGCGAGCATCTGGCGTTCTCGCCCGCGCAGGCCGAACAGGTCTTCCGCGCCGCGCAGGCACACGGCCTGGACATCAAGATCCATGCCGAGCAACTGAGCAATCAGCATGGTGCGCAACTGGCCGCACGCCATGGCGCGTTGTCGGCCGACCACATCGAATACCTGGATGACGCCGGCATTGCCGCAATGGCCGGCGCCGGCACCGTCGCGGTGCTGTTGCCGGGCGCGTTCTATTTCACCCGCGACACCCAGCTGCCGCCGATCGCGGCGTTGCGCGCCGCCGGCGTGCCGCTGGCCCTGGCCACCGACTGCAATCCGGGCACCTCGCCGCTGACCAGCCCGCTGCTGGCGATGAACATGGCCGCCACGCTGTTCCGCATGACCGTGGACGAATGCATCGCCGGGTTCACCCGCGAAGCCGCACGCGCGCTCGGGCGCGGCGAGCGACTCGGCCGGCTGCGCGCCGGCCTGCATTGCGACCTGGCGATCTGGGACATCGATGCGCCAGCCGACCTGGTCTACCGCATGGGCTTCAACCCTCTTCATGCCCGCGTCTGGCGCGGGCATTCCTGCTGAATCCGGAGTCGTCATGAGTGCTTCTATTGTCTTGCAGCCCGGCCAGGTCACGCTGGCGCAGTGGCGTGCGCTGTATCGCGGCGCCGACGTCGTGCTGGACGACGCCTGCGCGGCCGCGGTGCTGCGCAGCGCGCAGACGGTGGAGGCCATCGTGGCGCGCGGCGAGCCGGTGTATGGCGTCAATACCGGCTTCGGCAAGCTGGCCAGCGTGCGCATCGAACGCGAGGACCTGCAGACCCTGCAGCGCAATATCGTGCTCTCGCACGCCGCTGGCGTCGGCGAGCCCACCCCGGTGCCGGTGGTGCGGCTGATGATGGCGCTCAAGCTCACCAGCCTGGCCCAGGGTGCTTCCGGGGTGCAGCCGCAGACGCTGGCGTTGCTGGACGCGATGCTGCGCCTGGGCATCACGCCGGTGGTGCCGTGCCAGGGCTCGGTCGGTGCCTCGGGCGATCTGGCACCGCTGTCGCACCTGGCCGCGGTGATGATCGGCGTCGGCGAAGCCTTCGTCGGCGGGCAACGCCTGCCTGCCGCCGACGCGCTGGCGCAGGCGCAGCTGCAGCCGCGCGTGCTGGGCGCCAAGGAAGGCCTGGCGCTGCTCAACGGCACCCAGTTCTCCACCGCCTGCGCCTTGGCCGGCCTGTTCGAGATCGAAACCGTGTTGCAGGCCGCGTTGGTCACCGGCGCGCTGTCGGTGGAAGCGGCCAAGGGCTCGGACACGCCGTTCGATGCGCGCATCCATGCCTTGCGCGGCCAGCCGGGGCAGATCGCCACCGCTGCCGCGCTGCGCGCGCTGATGGCTGATTCGAGCATCCGCGAATCGCACCGGCTCGGCGATGTGCGCGTGCAGGATCCGTACTGCCTGCGCTGCCAGCCGCAGGTGATGGGCGCGGCGCTGGACATCATGCGTCAGGCCGCACGCACGCTGGAGATCGAGGCCAATGGTGTCTCGGATAACCCGCTGGTGTTCAGCGATACCGGCGAGGCCTTGTCCGGCGGCAACTTCCACGCCGAGCCGGTGGCCTTCGCCGCCGACATGCTGGCGATGGCGGTCTGCGAAATCGGCTCGATCAGCGAACGCCGCACCGCGATGCTGGTCGACCCGGCCTTGTCGGGCCTGCCGGCGTTCCTCACCCCGCGCCCGGGCCTGAATTCCGGTTTCATGATTCCGCAGGTCACCGCTGCGGCCCTGGTGTCGGAAAACAAGCAGCGCGCGTATCCGGCCAGTGTCGATTCGATCCCGACCTCGGCCAATCAGGAAGATCATGTGTCGATGGCCGCACATGGCGCGCGGCGTCTGCTGGCGATGGCCGAGAACGCCGCGCACGTGATCGGCATCGAACTGCTGGCGGCCGTACAAGGCTGCGACTTCCATGCGCCGCTGCGCTCCAGCGCCGCGCTGGAAGCGGCACGCGCCCTGCTGCGCGCGCAGGTGCCGACCCTGCAGGACGACCGCTATTTCCACCCCGACATGCTGGCGGCCAGTGCGTTGGTGCGTTCGGGCGCGCTCGCGCAGGCGGTCGCCATTGCCTTGCCAGGCGTGGAGCAGCACGCATGACGCGCCACTTCGCAGCTGCTGGAATGAGCTCGGCAGCGTGGTGTTCGCGCGTGCAAAGTCTCGCGTCACTGCCGAGCGCGCATCTGCGCGATGACCATGCACTGCGGGCGATACGCGCGCGCGGACTGCTTGCGCGTCAGGCCGTGCTGCGCGCTTGCGCGCCGCGTGCCGACCGGATGCAGGCGCGACATCGTCGCGTCTTGACGATCGCACCAGCACAAGGCGCACCGCGATGAGCGCCCTGCCCTGGCTCGAGATCCACCGCGGCGATGCGCCGTTGATCCTCAGCTTCCCGCATACCGGCACCGAGCTGCCCGAGGAGATGGTCGACCAGTTCGTCTCGCCCTGGCTGGCACGCCGCGATGCCGATTGGTGGGTGCATCAGCTGTACGACTTTGCGCAATCGCTCGGCGCCACCACCGTGCGCACCGCGATCTCGCGCTCGGTGATCGACGTCAACCGCGATCCAAGCGGAGCGTCCCTGTACCCGGGCCAGAACACCACCGGCCTGTGTCCGCTGACCACCTTCGACAACCAGCCGCTGTATGCCGACGGCGCCGAGCCCGACCAAGCGCAGATCGCCTGGCGCCGCACGCAGTGGTTCGACCCCTATCACGCTGCGCTCGCAGCCGAGATCGCGCGCCTGCGCACGCAGCACGCCAGCATCGTGGTCTACGACGCGCATTCGATCCGCTCGCATATTCCGCATCTGTTCGATGGCGAGCTGCCGCAGTTCAACATCGGCAGCAACGACGACCGCAGTTGCGATCCGGCCCTGGCCGATGCCGTGGAGCAGCTGTGCCGCAGCAGCGGCTCGAGCACCGTGCGCAACGGGCGCTTCAAGGGCGGCTGGATCACCCGCCATTACGCGCAGCCCGGGCATGGCGTGCATACGCTGCAGATGGAGCTGGCGTGCCGCGGCTATATGCGCGAGCCGGACGCCATCACCCCGCAGAACTGGCCCACGCCCTGGCTCCCCGCACATGCGGTCGCACTGCGCGCGGTGCTGCGCCACGTGCTGCTGGCCTGCCTGCAGTTTGCCAATACCACCGCTCACTCCTCCGCCACCACGCCGCCTGCGGCGCACCGTTGATTGCAAGGAAACCGGCATGACCCGTCACGATGCAACCCGCGTCATCCGCGCCGCCACCGGCACCACGCTCACCGCAAAAAGCTGGCTCACCGAAGCGCCACTGCGCATGCTGATGAACAACCTGGACCCGGACGTGGCCGAACGCCCGCAGGAACTGGTGGTCTATGGCGGCATCGGCCGCGCCGCGCGCGACTGGGAATCCTTCGATGCGATCGTCGCCGCGCTGACCCGCCTGGACGACGACCAGACCCTGCTGGTGCAGTCCGGCAAGCCGGTGGGCGTGTTCCGCACGCATGCCGATGCGCCGCGCGTGCTGATCGCCAACTCCAACCTGGTGCCGCGCTGGGCCAGCTGGGAGCATTTCAACGAACTCGATCGCAAGGGTCTGGCGATGTACGGCCAGATGACCGCCGGCAGTTGGATCTACATCGGCGCGCAAGGCATCGTGCAAGGCACCTACGAAACCTTCGTGGAAATGGGCCGCCAGCATTATGGCGGCAGCCTGGCCGGCAAGTGGCTGTTTACCGGTGGCCTGGGCGGCATGGGCGGCGCGCAGCCGCTGGCCGCAGTGATGGCCGGCGCCTCGTGCCTGGCGGTGGAATGCCGCCGTTCCAGCATCGACATGCGCCTGCGCACCGGCTACCTGGACACCTGGACCGACGACCTGGACGAAGCGCTGCGCCTGATCGAGGAATCGTGCACGGCGAAGAAACCGCTGTCGGTCGGTCTGCTCGGCAATGTCGCAGACGTGCTGGACGAGCTGCTGCTACGTGGAGTCAAGCCGGACCTGCTGACCGACCAGACCTCCGCGCACGACCCGATCAACGGCTACCTGCCGCAGGGCTGGACGGTGGAGGAATGGGACGCGAAACGCGTGAGCGCGCCGAAGGAGGTGGAAGCGGCCGCGCGCGACTCGATGGCCAACCACATCCGCGCCATGCTCACCTTCCACGCACTCGGCGTGCCCACCGTCGATTACGGCAACAACCTGCGCCAGATGGCGCTGGAGGCCGGCGTCGACAATGCGTTCGATTTCCCCGGCTTCGTGCCCGCCTACATCCGGCCGCTGTTCTGCCGCGGTATCGGCCCGTTCCGCTGGGTCGCGCTCAGTGGCGATCCCGACGACATCGCCAAGACCGATGCCAAGGTCAAGGAGCTCATTCCCGACGATGCGCATCTGCATCGCTGGCTGGACATGGCTGCCGAAAAGATCGCCTTCCAGGGCCTGCCTGCGCGGATCTGCTGGGTCGGTCTGGGCGACCGCCATCGGCTCGGCCTGGCCTTCAATGCGATGGTGCGCAGTGGTGAACTGAAGGCGCCGGTGGTGATCGGCCGCGATCATCTGGATTCGGGCAGCGTCGCCTCGCCCAACCGCGAGACCGAGGCCATGGCCGATGGCTCGGATGCGGTCTCCGACTGGCCGCTGCTCAATGCCCTGCTCAACACCGCGTCCGGTGCGACCTGGGTGTCGCTGCATCATGGCGGCGGCGTCGGCATGGGCTTCTCGCAGCACGCCGGCATGGTCATCGTCTGCGATGGCAGCGAGGCGGCCGACAGACGCCTGGAGCGCGTGCTCTGGAACGACCCGGCCACCGGCGTGATGCGCCACGCCGATGCCGGCTACGCCATCGCCACCGACTGCGCTAAGGAAAAAGGCCTGGATTTGCCGGGCATTCTCGGCTGAGGATTCTCGGCCTCAGCTGTTTCGCCGACCGCGTGCACGCCGTACGCGGTCGGCATGCGGCACGCGGACATCACCGGTTGTGGGCGCAGCGTCCGCAGCAGGTGACGACTATCGGCTGCCCGCGATTGGCCGCTCTCAGCTCCACGACGGTCTACTTGCAGGCCGATGCAGCAGCGGCCAGCAATGCGTTGTCATCGAGCACCGGTGCCGCACCGCTTGCTGGGTAGGCCGCTGCGATCGCCTTCGCCGCGCGATCGGCGTCCGCCTGGATATACCACTGCGACGACGGCGGCAGCGTACGCCCGCGCACCGTCTGCTCGAATCGATACTGTCCCCAGTAGATCGCCAACGGCTCTTCCAGCGCGTTGAGCGGGTTACGCAAGGTGGCCGCACCCGGACACAGCCGCACGAAGTTGGCTGCGAGCATGCGTTTGCGCGCCGAGGGCTGCCCCGCAGACAGGTAGTGACTCAACTCATGCAACACGATCGGCGCCCAGTCCATCGAGGCCGTGCCGGCACGCGCATCATGCTGCGAATACAGCAGCATGGTGCGTCCGCGCACCTTGGCCTGGGTGGTGTCCGGCTCCGGCCACCAGACGAATCTTGCCTGGAACACCGCAGGCTCCGGCACCGCAAAGAACGCCCGCATCTGCGCTGCCAACCGCGAAACGGCGGGGTTGGACAGTTCCTCGCCCAGCTCGCGTGCCTGTTGCTCGAAACGCGGTGCAACGGCGACCAGGCGCCTGGCGCGCGGAACGAAGCGGGCAAAATACGCGCGCAGCATCGCCTGGTCGTCTGCCGACTGCTCGGCAATGGCGGCGTCCGCTGACGCCTCGAATCCGGCATTCCCGAGGAAATGCCGGGAGAAAGGATCCACCTCACGGGTGGCATCTGGCGCAAACACGCGGTCGAGCACCTCCAGATCGTCGTCCTTTGCCAGCCCAGAGGTGCGCCGACGGAAAGCTGCGTAGGCCACAAGCGCTGCACGATCGGCCGGGTCCAGCCCGCCGTGGGTTTCGAAATAGCTGCGATAGACGGGCGCCGTATAGCCCGGCAACCAGTCCGACAGGTTATCCAGCAGGTTGAACAGGTCCGTGGCCTCGCTGTAACCCACCTGCACGGGTGACGATGACGACACGGCTGGCGCGGCATGCGCGGTGGCACACATCACGACCCAGATCAGTCCGGCTGAGCGGATGCGCCGCAGCATTGGAGGCCAGCGATCGATCCATCTACGCATGCAAGGCTCCGGGCTGGCGAGTGCGCTGATTCGAGCATGCCGGGATACCGCCCGCCACGTGCCTTTGGTCAGGGGGCGCGAGAGCTTCCGGCTTCGGGTTGCAAGCGAGGACATCGTTGCCCATCACATTCTCGACGATTGCCCTCAAGTCCGCCGCGTGCGGGCCGACAAGGTATGCAACGTTTCGAGGGATCTCCATGGGCATCTTGATCTACCTGGTGCCTGCATTCGCGCTCTGGGCGCTGATTGCCACCGTGCTGGCGTTCGTGCGTGGCCGGCAGCTGCGCGCCGAATCCGGCCAGCTCGCCAGCACCCAGGACAGCCTTGCCCGCTACCAGGCTGCGCTCTCGCAGGCGAAGGCGCGCGCGGCCGCCAGCGTGCTGGAGCTGGAATCGTTGCAGCGCAGCTACACCGTCCTCAAGCAATCGCTGGAGCAGCAGGAACAGACGGCCGCCGAACAGGCGCCGGCTGCCGACAGCCAGGTGATTCCGATGGTGATGGTGCAACGGCTGGATATCGCCAACGAGATCGGCACGTTGTTCGCGCACGTCGCGCGGGTGGCACGCAGCCTGCGCCGCTACAGCGCTTACAGCCGCGGCCACACTGCGCCGGAACCGGCCACCGCCCGCTACGATCTGCATTGGCTGGCCGATTGCCTGCACAGCTTCGACCAGATCGGCTATGCCCTGTTGCGCGGCAACGTCGCGGCGCTGATCACCGCCTGCCAGGATCTGCTGTCGATGTACGACCATTATCTGAAGGACGGGTCCGGCTACAACAGCCGCGACACCTTCCAGCGCCTGAGCAGCGATGTGCCGCTGTCGGATGCCACCGATGCCATCCGCTCGATCATCGTCAAGGCGACGCTGGCGCAGGATGTGCGCGATGCGGTGATGGAGGATGCGGTTGCGGCTAACGTTGGGTGAGTCGGGAATCGGGAATCGGGAATCGGGAATCGGGAATCGTAAGAGCGTGGGTGCGGGGTTCTGTTGGGTCAACAGGTAGATGCATGCTGTTTGACCGCTTCCCGATGCAGCGACTGCTGTGATGCGATTGCAGATAAAAAAAGCGCACCGCTTGCGGTGCGCTTTTTCGTTTCAGGCCTTGGGAATGGCCGGCTTGCCTTGATTGGCGGGTTTGGTCGCTGCCTGCGTCATGGTGCCTGCTGCGGCAGCGCGTAGGCCACCACGGCATCGCCTGCGGGCGTTTCCATGAAGTGGTGGCCGCCGGCCATGATCACCAGATACTCGCGGCCGTTGTAGGCGTAGACCATCGGGTTGGCCTGGCCGCCGGCCGGCAGCTTGGCGTGCCACAGCTCCTTGCCGGTGGCCAGATCGACGGCGCGGATCAGGTCGTCGGTGGCTGCGGCAATGAAGATCAAGCCACTGGCCGTCACCACCGAGCCGCCGTTGTTGGGCGTGCCGATCTCGATCGGCAGACCCGAGCGGATGCCGAACGGACCATTGCCGCGCGCGCTGCCGAACGGGCGGTCCCACAGCGTCTTGCCGCTGGCCAGATCGATCGCACGGATGCCGCCGTACGGCGGCTGCTTGCACAGCAGCTTGGTGAACGGCAGACGCCAGCCGGCGTTGACGTTGATCGCATACGGCGTGCCGGCCTGCGGATCGCCCGCACCTTCCGCGCCACCAGCATCGCCGCGCACTTCATCGCGCGGTGCCCAGCCCAGTTTGTCGGCCTTGGCGCGCGGCACCAGCAGGTTGTAGTTGGGCATGTCGTTGTAGTTGGCCACGATCACGCCGCGCTGCGGATCCACCGACACGCTGCCCCAGTCCGAACCGCCGTTGTAGCCGGGGTATTCGATCGAATGGCGGTCGGCTTCCGGCGGCGTGTAGATGCCCTTGTAGCTGGCCTTGCGGAACTGGATGCGGCAGACCAGCTGATCGATCGGCGTCATCCCCCACATGTCGCGCTCGGTCAGATCCGGCTTGCGTAGCGTGTGGTACAGCGAAAATGGCTGCGTCTTGGCACGCATCTGCGGCTCCACGCCACCGCCTGGCACTGCGCGTTCTTCCACGCCCACCAGCGGCTTGCCGGTACGCCGATCCAGCACGTACAACTCGCCCTGCTTGCTCGGCAACAACACCGCCGGCACGTTGACGCCGTCCTTGGGGAAGTCGATCAGGCTCGGCTGCGAGCCCAGGTCGTAATCCCACGCATCGATATGCGTGGTCTGGAAATTCCACACCGGCTTGCCGGTGGTGACATCCAGCGCCACCAGCGAGGTCGCATAGCGATTCTCCTGCGGCGTGCGCGAGCTGCTCCAGTAATCGGCGGTGGAGTTGCCCATCGGCAGATACACATAGCCCAGCTGTTCGTCGGCCGCGGCGGTGGTCCACATGTTCGGCGTGCCACGCGTCCAGGTCTGGCCCGGCGGCGGTGCGCCGTTCCAGTCCGGATGGGTCATGTCCCAGGCCCAGCGCAATTGGCCGGTCACCGCATCGAAGCCCTCGATCACTCCGGACGGCTCGTAACGCTTCTGTCCGTCCAGCACCTGATGGCCGGTGACCACCACCCCGCGCACGATGGCGGGCGGCGAATTGATCGACACATAGCCCGGCGGCGTCTGCCCCATACCGAGGGTGATATCGACCTGACCGTTGTTGCCGAAATCCGTGCACGGCTGGCCGCTACGCGCATCCAGCGCGATCAGGCGGCCATCCAGCGTGCCTTCGATGATGCGCGTGCGGCACAGCGGCGCCCCATCCGTTGCCATCGTTGCGGCGGCCTCGTTGGCTGCCGCCGGCACCTGGTAGTACGACACGCCACGGCAGGCGGCGGTATACGGAATCGCCTCGTCCTTGACCTTGGGATCGTAGCGCCAACGCTCCTTGCCACTGGCGGCATCCAGCGCGATCACCTGATTGCGCGCAGTGCACAGATACAGGCTGTCGCCCACCTTCAGCGGCGTGGTTTCCGCACCCCAGCGCTTGCTCGGCAGGTCGCCGGTGTGGAAGACCCAGGCCTGCTTCAATTGCGCAACGTTGTCGCGGTTGATCTGCTGCAGCGGCGAATAGCGCTGCCCGGCCTGGCTGCGTCCATACGCGGCCCAGTCGTCGTCGGCAGGCGCATTGCCCGGCTGCCCGTCGGCGGCGGCCGGCGCTGCGGACGCGCTGCGCTTGACCAGACTAGCGGCCATGCCGGCGGCGTGTGCCAGCGCGCCATCGGCCTCGGTCACCCCAAACGGCACGAACGCCAGCGCGAAGGCCACCACGAACACCGCCGCCAGAACGCCGGCCACGCTGCGCGATACCGCACGCGATACCGGGCGCTCCAGTTTCGGCAGCAGCAGCGCCAGCACGAATGCCAGGCCGACGATCAAGCCCAGCCGCGTTACCCAACGCCAGTAGTCGCTGCCCGATTCCCACCACGTCCACGGCAACGTCGCCGCCACCACTGCGGCAAACCACCACGCGCCCGCATTGCGACCGCGAAACAGCAATACGCCGGCGATCAGCAAGGCCACGCCCACAGGCGCGTAATACCAGGAGCCGCCCAGCGCGGCCAGCCACACGCCGCCTGCCAGCAGCACGGCGCCCAGCACTCCAATCACGCCTCCCAACGTCGCCAGCGCCCAGTGGCCGCGACGGGAAGGACGATGCAATGTCGTCATCAGTTGTTCCTCTTCGATCTGCGGCGACGCAACGCCGCCACACCGCCCCCAACCTTCGACCCGCCGCGGTGAAAAAACCGCGTTCTTTGCGAACGCCGCCGAAAAACACTGCGTTGCAGATGTCACCGCGTGCAATAAAAGACGCCGGCTGTGCGCCGGCGTTTTTCTTCAGCTGCGTTGCTCGCCAGGTGCGATCACGCTTCGGTCGGTGGCAGGTCGCCTGGACTTGCTGCCGGTGCAACCGCTGCATCGTCCAGCACATCCTCGGCCTCATCCAGCGATGCATCCAGGCGTTCGACCGCCTGCAGCTTTTCGCCCTTGGACAAGCGGATCAAGGTCACGCCCTGGGTATTGCGACCCACGCGCGAGATCTCCGAACCGCGGGTGCGCACCAGCGTACCGCCATCGGAAATCAGCAGCACTTCGTCGGTGGCGCCCAGCAGCACCGCACGCACCAGCTTGCCGTTTCGCTCGGTGGTCTGGATGCCGATCACGCCCTGCGTACCGCGGCCCTTGCGCGGGTACTCGGTCAGCGGGGTGCGCTTGCCGTAGCCGTTCTCGGTGGCGGTGAGGATGTAGGCCATGTCGTCGCTCTCGGCGACGTCGATCACCTCTGCCTCGACACCGTCCGTGCTCTCCACCACATCCTCGACACCCTCGTCCTCGACATCGCCTTCGATGCCGCCGGCACGCTCGGCCACGATCAGGCTGACCACCTCTTCGCCCTTGGTCAGACGGATGCCGCGCACGCCGGTGGCGGTACGGCCCATCGAACGCACGGTGGATTCGCCAAAGCGCACGGTCTTGCCGTTGGAGGCGAACAACAACACGTCGCGATCGCCATCGGTCAAGGCCACACCGACCAGCGCATCGCCCTCGTCGAGGTTGATCGCGATCTTGCCGCGTGCCAGGCGGAACGCGAATTCGCTCAGCGGGGTCTTCTTGACCGTGCCGTTGCGCGTGGCAAAGAACACATAGCGGTTGTCGGCGTATTCGCGCACCGGCAGCACCGCCTGCACACGCTCGCCGGGTTCCAGCGGAATCCAGTTGATGATCGGACGGCCACGCGCATTGGATCCGGCCTCCGGCAACTGGTACACCGGCAGCCAGAACACCTTGCCGCTGCTGGTGAAGGTCAGCAGCGTGTCGTGCGTGTTGACCAGCCACAGCTGGTCGATGAAATCCTCTTCCTTGGTCGCCGCCGCAGACCGGCCACGGCCACCACGGCGCTGCGCACGATACGCGCTGACCGGCTGGCGCTTGGCATAGCCGGCATGCGAGAGCGTCACCACCACGTCTTCCGGCGAAATCAGGTCCAGGATGTCCAGATCTTCTTCGCTGTGACGGATCTCGGTGCGGCGTTCGTCGCCGTACTCCTCGCGGATGTTGATCAGCTCGTCGCGGATCACCTGCAGCAGCACGTCGGGGTTTTCCAGGATGCGGATCAGGCCCTGGATGACCTCGAGCAACTGCTTGTACTCGTCAGTCAGCTTTTCCTGCTCCAACCCGGTCAGGCGATGCAGGCGCATTTCCAGGATCTGCGAGGCCTGCACTTCACTGAGCTGATAGAAGCCGTTGGCCAGGCCCACGCCCGGGGCCAGATCTTCCGGCTTGGAGGCTTCGGCACCGGCGGCGCCCAGCAGTGCGCCGACCAGACCCGGTTCCCAGGTCTTGGCCAGCGTGCGCTCGCGCGCTTCCTGTGGGTTGGCCGAGGTCTTGATCAGCTCGATCATCTCGTCGATGTTGGCCAACGCGACGGTCAGGCCTTCCAGCACGTGCGCACGCGCACGCGCCTTGCGCAGTTCAAAGATGGTGCGGCGGGTCACCACTTCGCGGCGGTGGCGGATGAACGCCTGCAGCATCTGCTTGAGGTTCATCAACTGCGGGCGGCCGTCGATCAGCGCCACCATGTTGATGCCGAACACCGACTCCATCTGGGTCTGCTGATACAGGTTGTTGAGCACAACCTCGGCCGACTCGCCGCGCTTGACCTCGATGTAGATGCGCATGCCGTCCTTGTCGGACTCGTCGCGCAGCTCGCTGATGCCTTCGAGCTTCTTTTCCTTGACCAGCTCGGCGATCTTCTCGATCAGCCGCGCCTTGTTCACCTGATACGGAATCTCGGTGACGATGATCGCTTCGCGGCCGTTGTCGGCCACTTCCACATCGGCCTTGGCGCGCATGCGCACGCGGCCACGGCCGGTGCGGTAACCGGCAGCGATGCCGGCGGTGCCGTTGATGATGCCGGCGGTGGGGAAATCCGGGCCGGGGATGTATTCCATCAGGCCTTCGACATCCAGCTCCGGCGTGTCGATCAAGGCGATGCAGGCGTTGATCGCCTCGGTCAGGTTGTGCGGCGGGATATTGGTGGCCATGCCCACCGCGATACCGGCCGAGCCGTTGACCAGCAGGCTCGGGAACCGGGTCGGCATGACCGTCGGTTCCTGTTCCTTCTCGTCGTAATTGGGCTGGAAATCGACGGTTTCCTTGTCGATGTCGGCCATCAGCTCATGCGCCAGCCGCGACATGCGCGACTCGGTGTAACGCATTGCCGCGGCGGAATCGCCATCGACCGAACCGAAGTTACCCTGGCCGTCCACCATCATGTAGCGCAGCGAGAACGGCTGCGCCATGCGCACCAGCGTGTCGTACACCGACTGGTCGCCGTGCGGGTGGTATTTACCGATGACGTCGCCGACGATACGCGCCGACTTGAAGTAGGCCTTGTTGCTGTGTGCGCCCAGCTCATGCATGGCGTACAGGACGCGGCGGTGCACGGGTTTGAGGCCATCACGGGCATCGGGGAGTGCGCGGCCCACGATCACGCTCATCGCGTAATCGAGATAGCTCTTGCGCATCTCGTCTTCCAGATTGACCTGGATGATTTCCTTGGCGGTTTCTGCCATTCGGGTTCCGTAAGTGAGGTGGCGGGCGAGCCGGAAAGCCGCGTCGGGGGCGCCCTGACAACAGGCTGCCGACCCCACGCTCCCGCCGATCGATTCAAGCCCCGGATTGTATCACGAAGGGGCACCACGATGCCGCCGGTTTACCGGCCAGAAACAAGCACTTGCAGGATTTTGACGGGACGATGCGGCGATAGTGCGCCGCACTGGCCTCAGCCGCCGAACGCCGCCTGCATGCGCGCCAGGTCCGGCTGCGCGATCACCCCGCGTTCGGTGACGATCGCATCGATCAGGCTGCCGGGGGTGACATCGAACACCGGGTTCCAGGCATTGATGCCATCGGCCACCGTGCGCACACCGCCGACCCCGAACAATTCGCCCGGGTCGCGCTGCTCGATCTCGATCTGATCGCCGCTGGCGGTGTCCATGTCCACCGTGGACGACGGTGCCACCACCATGAACTTGACGCCGTGGTGGCGCGCGGCGATCGCCAGCTGATAGGTGCCGATCTTGTTGGCGGTATCGCCGTTGGCGCAGATGCGGTCGGCGCCGACGATGACCCACTGCACCAGCCCGGACTTCATCAGATGCGCGGCGGCCGAATCGGCGATCAGGGTCGCGTCGATGCCATCCTGCTGCAGCTCCCACACGGTCAGGCGCGCGCCCTGCAACCACGGCCGGGTCTCGCCGGCAAACACCTTGGCGATGCGCTGCTGCGCCATGCCGGCGCGGATCACGCCCAGCGCGGTACCGAAGCCGGCGGTGGCCAACGAACCGGTATTGCAATGGGTCAGCACGCCGCTGCCGGTCTCGATCAACGACGCACCGAGCGCGCCCATATGCCGGTTGGCCGCCAGGTCTTCATCGGCGATGGCCTGCGCCTCGCGCGCGATCACCTCGCGCCAGTCGGCGCCGGCAGCGCCCAGCACGCGACGCATGCGCATCAGCGCCCAGGCCAGGTTGACCGCGGTCGGACGCGCGGCATTGAGCCGCAATAGCGCCGGCTCGAGCTTCTGCAAGGCCGCACTGCCGTCGTCGGCAGCGATGTCGCGCGCCGCCAGCACCACGCCCCACCCGGCCGCAATGCCGATCGCCGGCGCGCCGCGTACGGCCAGCGAATGGATCGCCTCGGCCACGGCATCGCTGGTGTCGCAACGCACATGCTCGACCACGAAGGGCAGCTTGCGCTGGTCGAGCAGTTCCAGGGCATCGCCCGTCCACAGCAGCGGGCGGATATGGTCGTAGCGGGCGTAATCGATATGGGCGCTGTCGTTCATCCGGACATTGTAAGGCGCGCGGGCAGCCCAGTCAGTGGCCGCATCGCTCAGCCCGCTGGCGATGTCGCAAACCGAGCTGGTCGAGTGCGCGACGCCCTCACCGCTTGCGGGACACGCCGTGAATCCGTCCGTGGAGGCTCCTTGGCGGCATCCATGCCGCCAAGGGTCCTGCAACCGGCGAGGACACCGCACCAGAGAGTTGGCCGGCCGCTTCTTGAAAGCCTGTTGCGCAGCCTGCGCGAGGCGGATGAGAAGTTGGCAGGTGGCGTGTTGAACGCCTTTCTGTTGCTAGGCTTGCAATGGCAAGGCAAAGAGAAGCTGGCCGACGCACAGTGCTCCAACCAGCGCACGTCACGCCCTGCCTGCACCACGCACACCGACCATCCCGACGGGTCCTTGTCCGCCTACCGTCGCGGGACCTGACGCGGCATGGATGCCGCGTAAGAGCCTACAGGGACGTACTTGCGGCGTGTCCCGCGATGGTGGGCGGGCAAGGGCCCCGCAGCCACGCCGCAGCTCGCCCGCTCCACACCCGACGCATACGCACCCCGTCCAATCACATCTCAAGACAACTGAGAGTTTGAGCTTCAGCGTGGTCTGGATGTTCCAAGCAGAGCTGGTTGAGGGCTAGACACCCTCACCAACCTGGTCGCGTGCTGACGGGGGCCACGGCACCGGCTACGCCCACCTATGCGATGGAGAGCAGCGGTTTCGTCAGTCCATCAGTCGACGATGAACTCGGCGCGGCAGCCGTCGTTGACCCACACGCCGTCGCGACTCCAGCCCCAGGTCTGGCCTTCCACGCATTCCTTCTTGGAGATCTGCCGGCCCACACGCACCTGGCGCTCCACCGAGATCCCGCAGGTGCGGCGCGCGCCCTTCTTCGATTCGCAGGTCACCATGCGTGGCATGGCCACGAAGCCGGAACCGTCCTCGGCAGCGACCTCGAATTCGCCATCGCAGCCGCGCGAGACCCAGATTTCGTTACGGCGCGCGCCCCAGCTGCGGCCTTCCTTGCACGGCCACACCGAGCGCTGGCGCAGCAGGCGCACCGGCGCACCACGCAGCACCACCGGGCACACCACCTTGCCGCCGTTGGAATCGCAGCGCACCACGCGGCGCATCTGCGGAGCGCTCAGCACCCGCGCGGCCGCGAACTCCGCACGGCAGCCCTGTTCGACCCAGACGCCATTGCGTTCGATGTCCCACTCGCTGCCACGGATGCAACTGGTCTCGGACAGCTGGCGTACCAGCTGGACGCCGTGCTCGGTGTCCATCGCACAATGCACGCGCGCCATGTCCTTGGACTCGCAGCGCACCACGCCGGCGGCGCGATCCGCCGCACGCGCATCGGCCAGCATCAGCAGCGGCAAGCACCACAAACCGCATAAGCTGATCAGCCACTTCATGCCGACAATCCTCACCCAAACACACTCTGCGCCGCGCCCCCGTGGACGCCACGATGAGAGCATCATCGATGTGAAGATAGCAATACGGTGGCGATGACAGCGGGATGGCAACCGGCGCGCGCCCGGTGCCGCGCAGACACTGCGCACCGCCGTGGGTCAGGCGCGGGCGAACGCGAACGCCAGCACATCGGCAATCTGCGTGGTGTCGCGCATGGCCATCAACAGCCGGTCCACGCCGACCGCCACCCCGGCGCAATCGGGCAGTTGCGACAGCACTGCCAGCAGCCGCTCATCCACCGGCAGCTGCGGCAATCCGCGCGCCGCACGCACTGCGTTGTCGCGCATGAAACGCGCACGCTGCTCCTGCGCATCGTTGAGCTCGTGATATCCGTTGGCCACCTCGTAGGCGCCCAGATACAGCTCGAAGCGTTCGGCCACCGGCGGGTCGTCGTGGCGGATGCGCGCCAATGCGCATTGGCTGGCCGGCCAGTCGTGCACCACGGTCAGCGTGTCGCTGGCAAAGCCCGGCTGGAGCCGATGGGTCATCAGCAGATCCAGCCAATCGTCGCGGGTCAGGCCCTCCGGATCGATCGCGACATCGTGCAGCGGTGCGCGCAGCGTTTCGATCGAATCGCGCAACGGGTCGATGCCCAGCGCCTGCACGAACAGCGCGCGATAGCTCAGCACCTGCACCTGCGCCTGGCGCCCGACCAGCGCAAGCGCGCGGCGCACCAACTCAACGGTCTCCTGCGCCAGGGCGCGATCGTCCCAGCCCACCCGGTACCACTCGAGCATGCTGAACTCGGGGTTGTGGCGGCCGCCGGCCTCGCCATTGCGGAACACCCGCCCCAGCTCGTAGCAGTCGCCCACCCCGGCCGCCAGCAGCCGCTTGAGCGGATATTCCGGCGAGGTGCGCAACCAGCGCACCGGCGCGCCGGCATCGACATGGCCGCTGAAGCGCGTGCTGAAACTGTCGATATTCGGCTCGGTATTGCCGGCCTCCGACAGCACCGGCGTCTCCACTTCCAGCACGCCGCGCTCGGCGAAGAAATCGCGGATCAGCGCGTTGAGCCGCGCGCGCAACCGCAACGCGTCCAGATCGACCTGCGTCGCGGTCATGGTTGCTGGCCGTGCTCGCCGAGGAAGGCCAGCAAGCGCGCCTCGTCCCAGATCTCCACGCCCAGCGACTGCGCCTTGTCCAGCTTGGACCCGGCTTCTTCGCCGGCCACCAGAAACGCGGTTTTCTTGGAGACGCTGCCGGCGACCTTGGCGCCCAGCGCTTCCAGCCGTTGCTTGGCCGCATCGCGGGTGAGCGCAGCCAGGGTCCCGGTGATCACCACGGTCTGGCCGTCGAGCGGGCCGGTTTGCAGCGCGTCGGCGTCGGGCAGA
This sequence comes from Xanthomonas arboricola pv. juglandis, assembly GCF_001013475.1. GTDB lineage: Bacteria > Pseudomonadota > Gammaproteobacteria > Xanthomonadales > Xanthomonadaceae > Xanthomonas > Xanthomonas arboricola. The sequence continues at coordinate 349,965 of NZ_JZEF01000005.1, forward strand.
CGCGACAGCACCTTTTCCATCGCCTGCTGCGCAGCGCTTGCCAAGGCCGCATTTTCCGGCCGCTCCAGCCATTGCAGCAGCGACGCCACCACCGGCGCGGGAACACCGGCCTGCAACAAGGCATCGGACCCCGCGCTGCGCAGCGCATCGAAGGAGGCCACCGCGGCAGCCAGCTGCTGCGCACGCACGGGCGTCACCTTGGGGATATCCATGTCCTGCAGCACGCTGGCAAAGCTCAGCGCCTCGCGCAGTTTAGGTGATGGCGGATGCGCATCGCCGATGCGCACGCCACGCTGCAGCAGGTCGTCGATGGCCTGCTGATTGCCGGGCTGGTCGAAGAAGTGCCCGAGCGAGCGCGCCACCTCGCCACCGATGTCGGGCACGCGCTTGAACAGCGGCCACGGCAGATGGCGGATCAACGCCAGATCACCGAACCACGCCGACAAGGCCTTGGCGGTGCTCTCGCCAACATGCTCGATGCCGAGCGCGAACAGAAAACGCTCCAGCGTGGTATCGCGCGATTGCTCGATCGCCTCGATCAGGTTTTCCGCCCACTTGGTGGCGATCTTCTTGCGGTTCCAGTCGAACGCCGGCAGCCCGGCGCGCAACAGATCGGCCTGCCAGGTTTGCGGCGCCTCGCGCTCGCCGGCCAGGTCCACACCGATGCCGACCACGGTGTTTTCCAGCTGGCCGTACGCACCGCTGGCCAGATGCTCGCGCGCCTCGCGCAGGAACGCGTGCGGGCTTTCGGCAGTGCTGATCATGCGCAATTGCAGCAGCTGGTCCACGTTGAGCAGATACAGATCGGCCACGCCCTGCACCACGCCGCTGTCGACCAGCACCTCGATGAATTTTTCGCCCAGGCCATCGACATCCATCGCGCGGCGCGAGACGAAATGCCGGAACGCTTCCTTGCGCTGTGCCGGGCAGGTCAGCTCGCCGGAGCAGCGCCACACCGCCTCGCCTTCCTCGCGCACGATCTCCGACCCGCAGACCGGGCATTGCGTGGGCATCTGCCATGACTGGGTGCCGGGCGGCCGTTGCTCGGCAACCACGCCAGCCACTTCGGGAATCACATCGCCGGCACGCCGCACGATCACCGTATCGCCCACGCGCACATCCAGCCGCGCGATCTGGTCGGCGTTGTGCAGCGTGGCGTTGGTGACGACCACCCTGGCCACGTGCACTGGCTTCAGCCGCGCCACCGGCGTGGCCGCACCGGTACGGCCGATCTGGATCTCGATCGCCTCCACCGTGGTGGACTGCTCCTGTGCCGGGAACTTGTGCGCGATCGCCCAGCGCGGCGCGCGCGAGACAAAGCCCATCTCGCGCTGCCCGGCCAGATCGTCGAGCTTGTAGACCACGCCGTCGATATCGAAGGGCAAGCCGTCGCGCGCCTCGCCGATGCGTTGGTAGTACGCCAACAGGCCGTCGCAGCCCTGCACCACCTCGACCAGGGCGCTGACCGGGAAACCCCATGCGCGCAACTGCGCGAGCATTGCTGAATGGGTTGACGCGACACTTTGCGGAATCTCTTCAAAGAGGTCTTGCTCCACCTGAATGAGCCCTACCCCATATGCAAAAAAAGAAAGAGGGCGTTGAGCTGCAATACGGCTATCTAGCTGACGTAAAGAACCTGCCGCTCCATTTCTCGGATTAGCGAGAAGTTTTTCACCCCGAGCCATAGCCCGCTTATTAAATTCAGCAAATCCAGTCCGTGGCATGTAAACCTCGCCGCGGACCTCCAAAACGGCTGGAACGTTACTGCCCCTCAACCTCAATGGAACTGATCGTATTGTTCGAATGTTCTCACTGACATCTTCACCAACAACGCCGTCACCACGGGTCACACCTTGAACAAACTCACCTAATTCATAACGCAAGCTGATTGCTAGACCGTCGAACTTTGGTTCGACAGAAAATTTGAGTGGGCTCGAACCATCTATACGACGCAAAATCCGATCGACAAAATTTCTTACCTCAATCTCATCAAATGCGTTCGCTAGAGAAAGCATAGGGATTGAGTGTCTAACTTTTACAAATGATTTTCGAACAGCGCCACCGACTCTCATGGATGGCGAGTCAGCCGTGATCAGCTCTGGATACTCCTGTTCCAGTTCTTGTAACTCTCTAAAGAGCTGGTCGTACTGAGCGTCTGTAATTTCAGGATCTGCAAGCTCGTAATACCGGTGATCAGCATTCTCGATACGCCGCCGAAGCTCTCGTGCCCGTTCGATCACACTTTTTTCCATCGTCTTAACCAATCACCTCTTCAAGATCTCTAATTCTATCGCTCCGCACGGCGTGGGCGTGTACTAAGGACGCTGATAGACGCATTAGTTGGCGACACCAGTGCACTTCTTGCCTAAGTCTCGGACACTGCTTCGCCGTTTCTGATGCCTCGAGCACCATCTTTACAAGACGAACACCCACCGGAGATCAGTCTCGCACCCTGGTCGTTCAGCAAAGACAATGAGCCCGGCAGCGATTTCCCGATAGGCAGACAGGCACAAACCCGCTAGCGTGGCGCCCTCTTTGCCTGCTCGCCTGGAGCTCACCGTGCCGTTGCCCGTTTCGCGCCGTTCGTTTCTCAGCCTTGCCAGCGTTGGCGTGGCGATCTCCGCACTGGGACTGGCACCCGCGGCCGAGGCAGCCCGCAAGCGTGCCGCTGCGCCGGCCAAGCCAGGCGTGGCGCCGGCAGCGGGCGCGGTGTTTCTCAATCTCAACGAACATCCGCTCGGCCCCTCGCCCGCCGCAGTGGACGCGGCAACGCGTTCGCTGGCACGCGCAGGCCGCTATCAGCTCGAGATGGAGCAGGACCTGCGCAACCTGATGACCGGCGAGCTGCAACTGCCCGGCGACCATCTGGCGTTCTTTCCCGGCTCCAGGGACGCGCTGCTTCGTGCCGGCAGCCTGTTCACCTCGGCACGTGCCGGGCTGGTGGTGGCCGACCCGAGCTTCGACCCGATCATCGACAGCGCCACCGCCCGCGGCGTGCCGGTGCGCAAGGTGCCGCTGCGGGCCGATGGCGCGCACGACGTCAAGGCGATGGCCAAGGCCGACCCGTCCGCCGGCCTGATCTACCTGTGCAACCCCGGCAACGCCAGCGGCGCCATCACCCCGCGCGCCGATATCGAGTGGCTGCTGGCCAACAAGCCGGCCAGCGCGGTGCTGGTGGTCGACGAAGCGTATATCCACTACAGCAACGAGCCGTCCATGGCGGACCTGGTGCGTCAGCGCCAGGACCTGATCGTGCTGCGCAGCTTCTCCAAGCTCTACGGCATGGCCGGCCTACGCCTGGGCGCCGCGCTGGCGCCGCCGGGGCTGCAGACCAAGCTCGCCAGCCTGGGCAGCAACCCGTTGTCGGTACCGGCAATGGCCGCCGGCATCGCCAGCCTGCGCGACCCCCAGCTGGTGCAGACCCGCCGCGCGGAGAACGCCCGCGTGCGCGACGACACCATCGCCTGGCTCAAGAGCAAGGGCTACACCTGCCTGCCCACACAGGCCAATTGCTTCCTGCTCGACGTCAAGCGCGAGGCCGGCGTGTTCGCCGACTCGATGCAGAAACAGGGCGTGATCGTCGGCCGCAGCTGGCCGATCTGGCCCAAGCGGGTGCGCGTGAGCGTCGGCACCGAAGCGGAGATGCTGCACTTTCGCGAGGCCTTTACCAAGGCCAAGCGCTGATCGCCAAGCACAGAGTGGTCATCCCTTCTCCCCTCGGGAGAAGGTACCCCGAAGGGGCGGATGAGGGTGCGCCTCGGAGATCTGCCAACACCTGATAATGACAAACGCGTCGCCACGCGCCGGCAGACCTGGATCACCGACTGCTCCACTGCTTCGCCTCCGTACCCTCAGCCCAACCCCCGTTCCGCGCACCGGCCCGCGCAAGCAGCGCGGGCGCTCCAAGGCACGCGCGCCGGTGGCGCGCAAGCGGTGCGTTCTCGCCCAGGAGAGAGGGGCTTTGATTTCCTATTGCGTGGGCGTTGGAAGCGGCGCGGCAGCATTCGGACGCAGCACGCGCCGGAGCCACACATAGCTGAGCGCAAACGTCAGCGCCATCGACACCGCAATCCACACCAGGAGCTGGCGCATCATCGGCGGGCCCTGAAAGATGCGCGCGTAGTAGCTGGCATCCAACAGCGCGATCACGTGCGGCAGGAAGACGCTGATGATGGGCGTTGGCACTGGCGCAACCAGCAGCGTCACAGCAGCGGCAAACCCGATCGAGCTCCATTGCGCGCGATGTGGGCTTGTCGACGCGCCTTTGCGCAAACGCAGCGCAATCCGCGACGCCATCCATAGCAGCGGTGCGGCCAGGATGGCCCACACCGCCAGCAACATCAGCACCGCCAGCGCGCCCTGCAAGCTCCACATCGTTCACCTCTACGCTAGGACGCGCCCTGCGGCAGGTCGCGACTCAGACCGCGTCTGGATGACTCACGGTCAATGGCTCGCAATCACTGACTCAGCGATGCTCGATCACCAGCGGTGCGCAATCACCACTGACGCACATCACTAGCAGCGCGCACTTAAAAGCAATACGCACTCACCAGCGCGGCGACTTGGTCAGCGGCGGTGCCTGGTGCTGGCGATCGTAGGCGCGCAGTTCGTCGCGGATATGCGCCACGCGCTGGCGGCCCAGCGCATTGCGGCTGTCGTCCAGCACCACGCCGTCGAGCAGTTCGGCCATGCGCTGCACGGTCGGCAGCATCTTTTCCCAGGCATCCAGCGCGGTCATCGGCGCCGGCAAGGTGAGGAAGAACGCAATCGCCGGGGTCTGCATCTCGCGGATGTTGGCCATGTCGAAGCTGCCGGGCTTGAGGATGCTGGCCATGCTGAAGATCGGCCCGCGCTCCGGGTGCCCCTCCACCAAACGGTGGAAGACATTCATGTGACCGAACACCAGCCCGGTCTTCTCCGCAGCGACCACCACGTCTTCGCCGCGCAGCACCTGGCCGGCCTTGGCAGCCACGAACAGCGAGACGATCTTGTCGAAATCCTGGTTGGGCCGCTTGCCGACATCGTTGCCGCCGGCCGCATCGGCACCATCCAGGTTCAGTTCGCTTTGCTCGGCGCCTTCATTGCGCTCGAACGGGTCGCCGTCCACGCCAGGCTCGCTGGAGATCACCGGCTCGCGGCGCTCGCGCGGTTGCCCGTCGTCCTTGTCGACCCGGCGCCCTTGCGGCGATTTTTTCGGGCGACCAAACAGGAAGATGGCCGCGACCAGCAGCAGTCCAGCGATCAGGATCCCGATCCGGATCATGGCCATGTCGGACATTCAGCGTGCCTCCGCATAAGAGTGACAGGTGTCGATATTCCGACAAGCATGGCACGTCATGCCGCACCCGCCAAACGTGCGGCCTCTTCCAGGTCCACGCTGACCAGGCGACTGACGCCCGGCTCACGCATGGTCACGCCGGAGAGCTGGCGCGCGGCCTCCATCGTCGCCTTGTTATGGCTGACGAACAGGAACTGCACCTTCTCGCTCATTTCCCGCACCATGTTGGCCAAGCGGCCGACATTGGCTTCGTCCAGCGGCGCGTCCACCTCGTCGAGCAGGCAGAACGGCGCGGGATTTAGCTGGAAGATCGCAAACACCAGCGCCACCGCGGTCATCGCCTTCTCGCCACCGGACAGCAGCGAGATGCTGGACACGCGCTTGCCCGGCGGGCGCGCCATGATGGTCACGCCGGTGTCGAGTAGGTCTTCGCCGGTGAGCTCCAGATACGCATGACCACCGCCGAACAGGCGCGGATACAGCGCCTGGACGCCGGAATTGACCCGGTCGAAGGTGTCCTTGAAGCGGCCGCGGGTTTCGCGATCGATCTTGCGGATCGCCTCTTCCAGCGTCTCCAGTGCGGTGTTGAGATCCAGATTCTGCGCGTCCAGATATTCCGAGCGCTGCGCCGCTTCGCCGTACTCCTGGATCGCGGCCAGGTTGACCGGTTCCAGCCGCCGCATGCGGCCGTCGATCTGGCCAACTGCGGCTTCCCACTCGGCCACGTTCGCGGCTTCCGGCAATCCATTGACGACGTCCTCGAGCACGAAGCCGGCTTTCACCACGGCGGCCTCCAATTGCTCTGCGCTGAGCACCAGCGCCTGCTGATCCAGCTTGCGCTGGGAGATGCGCTCGCGTTGGGCTAGCGCCTGTTCGTCGCGCTGCTGACGGGTCTGCTCGTAGCTGCGCAGCTCGCCATCGATGCTCTCCAGCATGGTGCGCGCTTCGCTCAGCACGCGCTCGGTGCGCACACGCTCGCTCAACGCGGCCTGGTGCTCGTGCTCCAGCGTTTCCACCGGCGAGTCGCCGTCGCTGAGCTGGGCGACCAGATCCTCCAGACGCGTGTCGAGCTGGCCGCGCTGGCTGTCCATGCGCTCCAGCGTCTGGCTCAGGGAGGTGATCTGGGTGCGCTGCGATTCCAGCGTGAGCGCCAATGCATGCATCGCATCGCGCACGCCACGTGCGGCATCGCGGGCCTGATCGCGCGCATCGGTGAGCTGACGGCGTTCGTTCTCCAGCACCTGCCGGGTGCCTTGCAGATCGCCCATCAGGGTCACCGCGTCTTCGAGCTTGGCGCGCGCCTCACGTGCCTGTTCGCGGCTGGTGTCCAGCGTTTCCAACAGCTGCGACAATTCGTTTTCGATGCGCTCGATGCGCGTGCGCGCGGCATCGACCTTGCCCTGCTGACTCTGCAGCTGACCGGCTAGTTCGGACACGCTGCGGTGCGCCATGTACAACTGGCGCTGCGCATCTTCGCGCTGCTGTTCGGCCGCCAGCAGTTGTTCGCGGAAGCTGCCCAGGCGCTGCTCGAGGTCGGCCTCGCGCTCCTGCAGCGTTTCGATCTGCGCGCGCAGCTCCTGAATTTCGCGCTCGCGCAGCAAGGCGCCCTGCTTGGCAGCGCCGGAGCGCGACACCCGCACCCAGCCCTCGCCCAGCCGCTCGCCGCTGCGGGTGATGACCGAATCGCCCTCGGGCAGGCCGCGCTGCAGCGTGCGCGCGGCGTCCAGATCCTCGGCCGCGTGCAGGCGCGCGAGCAGGCGACGGATCGCGATCGGCCCCTGCACCTTGGCCGCCAGCGAAGTCGGCGCAAAGCTCGCGTTGTCGCTGGCACCGGAGACCAGCGCGATGCGGCCCTCGCCCAACTCGCCCAACGCATCGACCAGTTGCTCCGGCGCATCCACCAGCACGCCTTCGATCAACTGCCCCAACGCGCCTTCCACTGCGTTTTCCCAGCCGCTTTCGACCGTGATGCGCTCGCCGACACGTGCGGCAGAGTCCAGCCCGCGCGACTTCAGCCACGCCACTGCCGCGCCCTGCTCCTGGCCGAGTGCGGCCTGCTGCAGGGTTTCCAGCGACGACAGCCGGCCACGCGCGGCCTGCGCCTGCTTGCGCACGTCGGCCAGTTCGCCCTGGCTGGCGCGCTGTTGTTCCTGCAGCCCGCCGAGTGCGTGCTTGCGCGCTTCGACCTGCTCGGTCAGCCCGTCCAGCGAGGTCTTCTGGGTTTCATGGCGCAGCTCGATCTGCTCGAACGCCTCGGCCAGCGCATCCAGGTCCAGTCCGGCGCGCTCGTTGACCAGCGCTTCGCGGCGGCGCTCGGCTTCCAGCGACTGACGATCGAGATAATCGACGCGCGTGCGTTCCACTTCGCCGGCACGCGAGGCTTCGCCGGTGTCGCGGTTATGGGTTTCCCAGCGCTGCTGCCAGTCGGCCAGACGCGCTTCGGCCTCGCGTAGCGCCTCCTGGCGGAATTCGTGGTCTTCGCGCAGCTGCTCCAGTTGCGGTTCGGCAGCGTCCACCGCCTCGCGCAATACCGCCAGCCTGGCCGAATCGCCGCTGATATGCTGGGTCAGCTCCTGCAACTGGCTCTGCGCCTCGTCACGCGCCTTGTGCAGGCGATGCGAGAGTTCGCGCTGATGCTGGATCTGCTGCTCGATGCGCGCCAGCGCACCACCGACCTGATAGACATCGGCCTGCGCCTTGGCCACCGCTTCGGCGGCTTCCTCGCGACGCGCGCGCCCGGTTTCGATCCGTGCCTCGGCATCGCGCTGTTCGGCGATCAATTGCTGCAGCCGGGTCTCTTCCTGATTCAGTTTTTCGCGCAGCCCCTGCAGCCGGCCATCCAGGCCGCGGTACTCCAGCGCCTTCCACTCGGCGTCCTTGATCCGGCGCTCTTCCTGCAGGGCCTGATACTGCTCGGCCTGGCGCGCCTGGCGCTGCAGATGCGCCAGCTGCTTGGTGATCTCTTCGCGCAGGTCGCCCAGGCGATCCAGGTTCTCGCGGGTATGCCGGATGCGCGTTTCGGTTTCTTTGCGGCGCTCCTTGTACTTGGAAATGCCGGCGGCTTCTTCCAGGTACACGCGCAGGTCTTCCGGGCGCGCCTCGATGATCTGGCTGATCATGCCCTGCTCGATGATCGAGTAGCTGCGCGGCCCCAGGCCGGTGCCCAGGAACAGGTCGGTGATGTCGCGGCGCCGGCACTTGGTGCCGTTGAGATAGTAGGCGCTGTTGCCGTCGCGGCTGACCAGGCGCTTTACCGAGATCTCGTTGAACGAGGCGAACTCGCCGCTGATGGTGTGATCGGAATTGTCGAAGATCAGCTCCACCGTCGCCTGCGACACCGGCTTGCGCGCCGAGGAGCCGGAGAAGATCACGTCGGTCAGCGAGTCGCCACGCAGGCGGCTGGCCGAACTTTCGCCCATCACCCAGCGCACCGCGTCGATGATGTTGGACTTGCCGCAGCCGTTGGGACCGACGATGCCGGTCATGTTGGTGGGCAGGTGCAATGTGGTCGGGTCGACGAACGACTTGAAACCGGACAGTTTGATCGTGGACAGGCGCATGGGACTGAAGGTTCCGGGCACCGCACGGGCGGGGCCGGCAGGCGCTTTTTCCTGTGAAGCCGCCCCTAAGCCCTTGATCCACAAGATCTATGGGCCGTGGAACCGGCAATGGAGCATGAGTATAGCGGGCCTGGCATCGCTGGCGTGGCCGCAGAAAGACGAAGGGCGCCTAACCAGGCGCCCTTCGGGTACAGCGTACAGCGTGGATCAGGCGTCGGATTCGACGATGACCTTGACCGAGGTTTCCACATCGGCGTGCAGGTGCAGCACAACGTCGTACTCGCCGACATTGCGGAATGCGCCTTCGCCCAGGATCACTTCGCTCTTTTCCAGCGGCAGGCCGGCGGCGGTGAACGCCTCGGCGATGTCGCGCGGGCCGACCGAGCCGTACAGCTTGCCTTCGGTCGACGCATGCGCGCCGATGGTGACGCTGGCGCCTTCGAACTTGCCGGCGCGGCTCTGTGCGTCGGCCAGGATGGTGTTGGCCTTGGCTTCGTAATCGGCACGTTTGGCTTCAAACGCTTCGACGTTGGCAGCGGTGGCCGGAACGGCCTTGCCCTGCGGCACGAGGAAGTTGCGGCCGTAACCCGGCTTGACGCTGACCTTGTCGCCCAGGCCGCCGAGATTGGTCACTTTCTGCAGAAGAATCAGATCCATGGTGGTGCTCCGTTATTCGTTAGCGCCGGCGCTTTGGCAGACGCAACGTTTGCTGTCCGAAAAGACGGGATTCGGGAATCGGGATTTGGGAATCGCAAGAGCACGATCAACACCGCATCTCGAATGACCGGCCTCTATATTTTTTAGTGACCCGCACATGGATGTGCGGGCATTTGTGAGGGACTCACATACAACCGTGCGGGCTCTTGTGAGGAACTCACATCAACGACTCGGATTAAACGTCGTGATTGTCCGTGTACGGGATCAGCGCCAGGAAACGCGAGCGCTTGACGGCCGTGGCCAGCTGACGCTGGTACTTGGACTTGGTACCGGTCACGCGGCTCGGCACGATCTTGCCGTTCTCGGTGAGGTACTGACGCAGGGTGTTGAGATCCTTGTAATCGATCTCCTTGACGCCCTCGGCGGTGAACTTGCAGAACTTGCGACGACGGAAGAACTTGGACATGACAGCGCTCCTTAAGCGGCTTCGGCGTTGTCGCCGTCGGTATCGGTGGCGGCAGGTGCAGCATCGCCCTCATCGTCATCGCGACGACGACGCTCGCTACGCTCGGGCTTGTCGCCCTTCTCGTCCTTGCTCTTCATGATCAGCGACTGCTCGGTGTCCGGGCCATCGCGCTTGACGACCAGGTGACGCAGCACCGCATCGTTGAAGCGGAAGCTTTCCACCAGCTCGCTCAGCACAGCCTGGTCGACTTCGATGTTGAGCAGCACGTAGTGCGCCTTCACCAGGTTCTGGATCGGGTAGGCCAGCTGACGGCGGCCCCAGTCTTCCAGACGGTGGATGGTGCCGTTACCGCCCTCGATCAGCGACTTGTAGCGCTCGATCATGGCCGGGACCTGCTCGCTCTGATCCGGGTGGACCAGGAACACGACTTCGTAATGACGACTCATGTTGTATTACCTTTCGGATGTGGCCACGTGGGCCGGACAGCTCCCCGGTGACCCGCGCAAGGCGGCCGGTGGAGCAAGGATTCCCACCCGGAACCGGGCAGGAAGCAGGAAAGTATCGCAGTTCAGGCGTTTAGCCGCAACCAAGCCGAGCCCACGAACAGGACATCTGCGCGGCGACTGCTTGAGCCCGTCTCCCGCCGGGGCGATAAGGCACCGCTTGCGCGCCACTGGCGCGCGTGCCTTGGAGCGCCCGTGCCGCAAGCGCGGGCCGGGGCGCGGAGATTGGGGTGAGGGTCCGGGGCAAAGCCACTCGTGACGCCTAACCGCGCGAGGCTTCGCCCCGTACCCTCGTCCGCCCTTCGGGCAGCTTCTCCCGCAGGGAGAAGGGATAGCGCTCGCTGGCGAGCTCAGCGATGCTCGGCTTCGGTCGTGAAGCTTTCCCCGCAGCCGCACTCGGCGGTCGCGTTGGGATTGCGGAAAGTGAAGGTCTCGCTGAGGCCGTGCTTGCCGAAATCGATGCAGGTGCCGTCGACCAACGGCAGGCTGACCGGATCGACGAAGATGCGCACGCCTTCCTGCTCGAACACCGCGTCGTCGTCGCGCTTCTCGCGCGCCAGGTCGGTGACATGGCCCCAGCCCGAACAACCGGTCTTGGTCACGCCAAAGCGCAGGCCCAGCGTCCCCGGGGTCTGCTGCACGAAACGCTGCACGCGCTCCAGCGCGGCAGGGGTGAGGCTGATGGCCATGGAGGTGCTCCGGAAACGATGGTGGCAAGTATAGCGAGGCTGCAGTAACCGGGGGCTGGACCCGCCGCTACGACGTGTTCCCCAGATGGGGCCATATCCGGCCTTGGACAAGCGCAACCATCCGCAAGCGGTTCAGATGCTCGCGCCGGCGCGCCCGCAGCCAGTAAACTCGCAGACCATTCAAGGTCGCTACGGCGAGGACAAGTCATGACGGTGGTCAGCGTTGAACATGCGCTTGCGGGAAAACTCCCGGAAGGCGGCGAAGTTACGGTACGGGGGTGGGTGCGCACGCTGCGCGGATCTGCCGGACTGGCCTTCATCAACGTGACCGATGGCTCGTGCTTCGCTCCGATCCAGGTGGTGGCCAACGACACCCTGCCCAACTTCGACGAAATCAAGCGCCTGACCAGCGGCTGCTCGCTGGTCGCCAAGGGCGTGCTGGTGAAGTCGCAGGGCAAGGGCCAGTCGTTCGAGATCCAGGCCAGCGGCGTGGAGATCGTCGGCTGGGTCGAGGACCCGCTGACCTACCCGATCCAGCCCAAGCCGATGTCGCCGGAGTTCCTGCGCGAAGTGGCGCACCTGCGCCCGCGCACCAACCTGTTCGGCGCGGTCACCCGCATCCGCAACTGCCTGGCGCAGGCGGTACATCGCTTCTTCCACCAGAACGGCTTCAACTGGATCAGCACCCCGATCATCACCACCTCCGACGCCGAAGGCGCCGGGCAGATGTTTCGCGTCTCCACGCTGGACATGGTCAACCTGCCGCGCGATGCCAGCGGCGCGGTGGATTTCAGCCGCGACTTCTTCGGCAAAGAGACCTTCCTGACCGTGTCCGGCCAGCTCAACGTGGAGGCCTACTGCCTGGCGCTGAGCAAGGTCTACACCTTCGGCCCGACCTTCCGCGCCGAGAACAGCCATACCACGCGCCATCTGGCCGAATTCTGGATGATCGAGCCGGAAATCGCCTTTGCCGATCTGGCCGAAGACGCGCGCCTGGCCGAGCAGTTCCTCAAGTACCTGTTCCGCGCGGTGCTCGATGAGCGTGGCGACGATCTGGCATTCCTGGCCGAGCGCGTGGACAAGAACGCGATCGCCAAACTCGAAGCCTTCATCAATGCCCCGTTCGAGCAGATCGACTACACCGAGGCGGTGAAGCTGCTGCAGAACTCGGGCAAGAAATTCGACTTCCCGGTCGAGTGGGGTCTGGACCTGCAGACCGAGCACGAGCGCTGGCTGACCGAGGAACATATCGGCCGCCCGGTGGTGGTGACCAACTACCCCGAGCACATCAAGGCCTTCTACATGCGCCTGAACGACGACGGCAAGACCGTCGCGGCAATGGACGTGCTGGCGCCGGGCATCGGTGAGATCATCGGCGGCAGCCAGCGCGAAGAGCGTCTGGATGTACTGGATGCACGCATGGCGCAGTTCGGCCTGGACCAGGAGCACTACAGCTGGTACCGCGATTTCCGCCGCTACGGCTCGGTGCCGCATGCCGGCTTCGGCCTGGGCTTCGAGCGCCTGGTGGTCTACGTGTGCGGGCTGAGCAACATCCGCGACGCCATCCCCTACCCGCGCGCGCCGGGCAGCGCCGAGTTCTGATGTGAGCCTGCTGGCCGTCGCCACGCTGCAGTTGCTGGCCTTCGCGGCGGCGTTGCTGGGCGTCGGCATCGCCAGGGTGCGCGGCGTCCGGCTGGCGCAGCTGGCAGCCGCACATCCGGGTGCCAGCGCGTGGTGGCAGGGTGACACGGCACGCAGGGCGATCATCCACGCCGTGCGTCCGTTATGGTGGACCATCACTGCGCTGGTGATCGGCGCAGCACTTCCCCAACTCGCACTGATGCTGGCGGGCACATGACCCTGTTCTTCGCATTGTGTTTTGTCGGTGTGGCGGTTGCCGGCCTCACCGCCTTGCTGATCTTCTGGCCGCTGACGCTGGTGCACCTGCGCGACCGTCATCCAGAGGCGCTGGCCGGCTTCGGCGAGCCGGCCTTCATCAGTCCTGCAGCGCTGCGCTGGTTGCTGGCGCGGCGCTACCGCAGCCATCGCGACAGTGCGCTGTCCGGCCTGGCCACGCCGGCCTGGCTGTCGCTGCTGACTATCTTCTTCGGCCTGGGCATGGCAGCCCTGCTCGGCCTGCTTTCCAAGGTAATGCCATGAATACACCGCAAGACACCGCACACGACGACCACGATTCGTGGTGGCTGGCCACGATCGGCCGCACGCTGATCTGGGCACGCCTGCGCGTCAAGCAGGCCGGTACCGCCGAAGTCCTGGACAGCGACGGCAAGATCCTGCACTACGACAGCGAGGACAGCGCCCGCGCGGCCTTGTTCGATGCCGAATTCGTCGCGCTCGACGGGCTGGACGAAGAAGACGCATTGATGCGCGGCTTCTCGCTCGACGAAGTGTCGCCGCCGCGCGGCGACGACGATGCGGACCTGCGCGAACGCATGGTGCTGACCCTGGGCGGTCGCGCCTGACATGTACGCCCCACGCGCGTTCGCGCAGACCGATCTGGCACTGCTGGACTGGCTGATCGCGCGCGACCCGTTCGTCACCCTGATCAGCCAGGGCGAGGACGGACAGCCGGCGATCTCGCATCTGCCGGTGCTGTACCGACGCAATGCGCAATCCGTGGTCATCGAAGGCCACTGGGCGCGCCCCAATCCGCAGGCACGCAGCCCCGGCGACGCGGTACTGGTGGTGCAGGGCCCGCATGCCTATGTGTCGCCGAGCTGGTATCCGGACAAGGAAGCGGCCGCACGCGTGCCGACCTGGAACTACGCCGTGGCGCATCTGCATGGACGCTGCGAGCAGGTGAGCGATGAGGCGGCGCTGGGCGAGCTGATCGGCCGCATGAGCACCCACTTCGAACAAAGTGTCGGCAGTGACTGGCTGTTCGAGATGGAACGCGACAGCCACCGCCGCCAGTTGCGCGGCCTGGTCGGCTTCCGCTTCGTTCCGAGCCGCATCGAGCTGACCTTCAAGCTCAGCCAGAATCATCCCGCCGCCAATCAGCGCAGCGTCAGCCAGTTCCTGGCGCAGCAACCCGACCAAGCCTCGAACGCGATCGCAGCGTTGATGCAGGCGGCCATGGACGCCAATCCGACGCGCTGAGACGGCCTCAGTTGCGCATTGGAAAGACGGATCACCAGAGGATTGGGACGCGCCGGCCACATTGTCGGCCGACGCCGGCGTGCCTGGCACCCTATTTCCCCGAAGGCTAGTGCAACTCAGCCAGCCTGGCGCGATCGCTGCGGCACAAGCGCCTCCGAGGGATCGCTGCCACAGCCGGATGCAGGATCAAGCGGAGAAAGCCCTTGCGCGATTGCATAACGGGTGAGCTGGGCAATGCTTTGAATATTGAGTTTCAACATGCAGTTTTCGCGATGCGTGCCCACCGTTTTTACGCTCAAGTGCAAGCGCGTGGCGATCTGCCTGGTCGACAGGCCTTCGGAGTAGAGCTGCACGATTTCGCGCTCACGTGAGGTCAGCCGGGTATACGCAGAATCGTCTTTGGCGGCTCGACGCAGTCCTGCGATCAACGAACGCGACATTTGCGGACTGATATAGATCTGATCCTGACCAACGAGTTGAATCGCACGCAGCAACTCGGCGAAGGTGCTGGTTCGCGCCAGATAGGCTTTTGCGCCAGCTTCGAAGACCGCGCTGGCACGCATGCAGGCATCGGACGGAGCAATGCAGATTGCCCCGGCTGCCGGGACTGCGTTGAATCAAACGTCGCGTCAGATCGATGCCATTGAGGCCAGGGAGCAGGACATCCACCAGGACGATATCCGGCTGCTCTCTGGCAGCGATCTGCAGACACGCCAGTCCGTCTTCGGCATGCCCCACCACTTCGAAACCCGGAACCTTTTGCAGCAAAGCGACCATGCCTTCCACGAGGATGGTGCGATCAGCAGCGACGACGATACGTGTCTTCATCATTCCCTCGGTTACACGAATGGGGACCGCGATGTGCAGCGGCGTTCAAGCGGCGCGCTGCAGCGAATCGACAGATGCTCGGCAGGAGCACTTGAGCGAGCTTGTCATACGCTCATCTCGGCACCATCGGTTCTGGACTGATTTGGCGACCGTCGAATGCTGGTTTGCACAACGGTGTAGATGTCGGTGCGACGCAATGACGGGTAGGTTTGCCTGAGGTGTGTTACGCACGTTGAACCAGAGCCGAAGCGGACTGTGCCGCTCCGGACCAACCCACACCGCCACCGAATGCTCGGCACGCTGTGCCAGACATCGTTTCTGCATGAGACTGCCGATAAAAGCGAACGCGGTTCCAGCTGCAGCTCAACCGCGAAAGATTACGAGTCGCCGGACATCATTTGCCTGGCAAGGCCGGTCAGTTGCTGACGCACCTGATCCAGACGCGGGTCCGCTTCCAACTCGCGCTGCAGGTCCAGCAGACCTGCGGCAAGTTCGCCACGCGCGCGGATACCTTCGGACTCGACCGATACGCGCTGAGACTGGATCGCTGCAGCGGCGTGTTGGCTGGAATCGCCGCGTACGACCGTTTCCATGACATCGACCATGCGTTGCAGCAGGCGATAGACGGCACTTGCCGAAAATCCACCCATCATCGCCAACGCGGGTTTTCCGAACGCGCCCAGGCTACTTTCGGCAAACAGATCCTCCGGCAGCAACTCCACCAAGATCAGACCGGCGATGAGGCCCAGAATCATGCGCGCGGCATAGGAAGAATCGAATCGCGGATCGTACGTCGCGTCGGCGACGTAACGATGGGCCTGGAACAGGGCGGAAAATGCTGCGCCAAGCCCGGCACAGGCAAGGATGAACATCACATTCCAGCCCAGCGTGCTGCCCGAGGAGTCGAGAAATCCCAGCGCGATGTTCTGCTCGTTGACAAGGCTGGACATCGCCAGCCCGACCACTGAGGCAAGGCAGCCGACCGAGCTTAAGGTCAAGGTGCGGATCAGCGGAATTGGACCGAGCCAGCGCAAAAAGCCAGCGCGTAAGCGCTCCCGCTCGATCAGCACCACCGCTTGCGGCGTTGCGGGTTGGATCGCGCGAACCAGCTGTCGGTGCAGAGCGGCCAGTTCGCGCGCGCCAGCTTCGCCATGCAGGGAGGTGCCAGGCATCACCCGTAGTTCCGCCAACCGGCCAGGCAGATCGGGGGACATCGCCAACCCCTGCTTTAGCGCATACGACACCATGGCCCGGCATTCGAGCTCCAGCTGTTCAAGCACGCTGGAGAAGACCGGCCCGGTGAATCCTGCCGACGAGACGGACTGGGCCACCGCGCGTCGCCGCAGGCCGACGCGCATCCTGGTTCGCTTCCACATAAGTCATTCCCAACATGCAGGCGCGCATCCAGCCCGACCTCAGGGCATCCGTTCGAACAGCGTCGTATCGCGCTGACCTTTCACAACAAGAGCAAGCTCTGCGCTGCCATCGTCGCGAATCCGCAGACTGGCTTGGCCATCGCTGAGCTGGCGGCAATAGCCTCTATCGTTGGCCCCGACCCAGGCATTCAACGCGCCTGCCGCACGCCCGGCATAGCGCAATTCCACCTGGCAGTCGCGCGGGGCGCCATAGCGCAGGCGACCGAGTACGTCTCCCGGGCGGACTGTGGTCGCCACGATCTCCAGCTGGGCGGAAATCAGGCCCGCCCCGCGCCAGCGCCCCGCTTCGGCCAAACCTGCGCTGCTCTGATCCAAGGCAACGACCAACGGCGAATCGCGGCCGGGCAGCGTCAGTTGCATGCCGGACGTCGCACCCTCCGTCACCTCAAGCTGGGCGCGGCCACCGGCTAGCGCATCGCAAAACCTGCCGCCATTGCGAGACAGCAGCGCGTAACCGTCCGGCTGCGCTCGTAGCTCCAGCGCACAATTGAAAGGAGGTCCAAACCGCACATCCGCCGTTTGGGTGCCGTCGGCTCCCACCGCGCGCCCGCTCAGGCGGACATAAACCGGGCCAGCACCGCCGCTGGCGGACAGGATTCCGCGCCAGTCACCCGTCGGAATGCTACCAGCCGGAGCGGCCTGTACTGCGCTCAACGAAAGACCCAAGGCCAGTGCTGAGGTGATGCGGAGAACGTGACGTCGATGATGAGGTTGGGTAGACATGAGAAAGCTCCGATAAGAAGTTGGACAGGATGGAAAGATCGATCAAGCTGCTGCTCAGCACACCGGCTGCAGTAACTACCAGAACTGCAACCACGCAGATGATGAAGATGGACAGCCGCCGGCACCGAGACCGCCGGCAGAGATCCGCATGCAGGGCCGCCACATCGGTTCCCAGCCGCTCGGCGAGCGCGCGGGCATCGGCGTCTGACAGCAGCAACCTCACGGCACCGCTCCGGGATCGGAAGATGGCACGTCCACGAACGGATGAAGCGTCCATTCCTTCAGCGCGATGCCATCGAACCAAAGCACGCCCCGCGGACACTCGCTGCCTTGATAGCCGATTTTCAGCGCGTGGCTTGGCGTACGGCTGCGTGGCGGCGCGATACGCAGCGCCAGTCCGGGAGCGCCGTCGCTCTGCGTGACCGGCTCTATTTGCACTTGCAGCGTCAACGAAAACTCGCTGATTTGCGATAGCCGCAGCGCACGCAATTGGCAGACCGGAATGGACAGCAGGGTCTCCATTTCGCCCTGGGCCGTTCCGTCATCATGCATGCAGCGAACCTGCATGTCGCAGGCGGCCACCGCAGCATCCACCAGTGCGGCGTGGCGCTGGCGGCATCGCTGTTGTGCTCGTCGGACGGCCTGGTCGAGCAGCTCCACGAAGACGTCCAGGGAATAGCTCGCGTGTGCCATCTACGACTCCGTCAGCCAGATCGGCTTGCGCTTGAACCCAACGTGGTAGCACAACCATTGCAGCACCACCTGATGCTCGCCCAGCTGCACAATGGTGAAGCTCTTCTCGATCCCGAGAATCGTTCCCCTGGGCGCTTCGCTGAGGCAGCGATTGAGCAGATGCTGCGCGGCCTCGACCTGCTCGGCGGTCTGCATCTTTGCCGGGTTGTCGCTGCCGACGACGATGCGCTTGATGTAGCTCACTTCTGACAAATCGATCATCGGCAACGACTCGGGTGATAGAAAGGTGCAGGACTCAACAACGACGCTTACGGCACCGGCACCGGCACAGGCGCAGTGACTTTACGCGGCGCTGCGGCGGTCTGCAGGATGTCGAGCACGCGCGACAGCCCTTCGGGGGTACCGCGATCTTCGGCGTGCAATGCGACGTGATACTTGGCCGAGTTATCGGAAGAGCGCGTGTTTTCCTTGTGGCTGGACACCGACCCCTGCACGTTGACCTTGGCCTTGAACACGCCCCAGCCGACGCTTGCCTCCAAATCCACCTTGAGGCTCTTGTCTTCGGCTTCCTTTTCCGAAAACGAGGATTTGACTTCCATGTCGAAGGTCACGTCCACGGTCTGAATGCTCAAATTGGGAACGTTGACCAAGTTCAGCAGCGGCACGACGATTTCGACTTCCTCCTCGGCCATCCCGGTACCGCTGGGGTCTTCGACCGGGCGCTTGAACTTGAACTGCGCGGTCCGCGTACCGCCGTTTCCGTTGGGATCGGCAGCAGGGTCGGTCGGCGGCAGAAAACCGATGACCTTGATGAAGTCGGCGGTGGCGCGGGCCAGCATGACCTGCGCATCGCAGGCTGCACGCAACGGCGCGCCGATCAGGTCCGCCATCGGCAGCCCCTTGAATTGGTCGGACATATTGACAATATCGCTCATGGTGTTCTCCTGAAGAGTGGTTGTTTGAAAAACAATCGATGACGGCGGGATCAATCGCCCTTGACCGTCTTGAACACGCCTTGCGACTGCGCAAGGCGATTGATGGGCAGCTCTAAAAACCCCCGATCCTTGGCATCATAGTTCCACCGCCATCCAGGGTAAGAGCCGATGATCAGTCTGTTTGCCGGGGCCGAGCGCGAAGCCAAGCGCCAGCAGTTGAGCGATCCGCTGGAGCTGCTGTCGCGGCACATCGATTTCGTCGCGATCGCGGCGGTGATCGATGGCCACCTTCGCCTGGGCACGGGTGCCAAGGGCGGTCGCCCGGCGTGGCCGACGGAGCTGATGATCCGGCTGCTGCTGTTGCAGCAGTTGTACAACCTGTCCGACGAGGCGCTGGAGTACCAGGTGCTGGACCGTCGCAGCTTCCAGCGCTTCCTGGGGTTGGAACACAGCGGCAAGGTGCCTGACGCCAAGACGATCTGGGTGTGGCGTGAGCGGCTCAAGAAGAACGATCTGATCGGCGACATCAGCGCGGCGGTGAGCGGCCAGTTGCAGCGGGCCGGGTTCATTGCCCGGGGTGGACAGATCATTGATGCGAGCATCGTCAGCGCGCCGATCCAGCGCAATACGCGCGAGGAGAACGCCCGGATCAAGCGAGGCGAGGCTGTGCAGGACTGGAGCGATGCCAAGCGGCGGCAGAAGGACGTGCAGGCGCGCTGGACGCTCAAGCACGGCAAGGCCCATTACGGCTACAAGCTGCACGCCAACACGGATCGGCGCTGGGGGTTCATCCGGCGGCACGAGGTGAGTGCGGCCAACGTGCACGACAGCCGGCACTTCGAGACGCTGCTCGATCCAGTCAACACCGGGCGCACGGTACGGGCCGACAGCGCCTATGCCAGCCAGGCTCGGGAAACCGAACTCA
>NZ_JZEF01000005.1:369877-484610 GCF_001013475.1 Xanthomonas arboricola pv. juglandis
GAGCATCCGTTTGCCCGACTCGCCCAACAGGGAGGCAAATGCCTGCGCACGATTGGCCTGGCGCGAGCCCAGGTGGTGATCGGCCTGAAGGTTGCCGCACACAACCTGATGAGGCTGGCGCGGCTGCAGAGCCAGGGGATCGTGCCGGCGTGAGCGGAAACGGCGGCTGACAGGCCGCAATCCGGGTTTGAAATGCCATGGGTCGGCTCTTCGCGCCCCTTCGACCGGCAGGTGCGAGGGGGGCCTGTCGCCTTACCGAACATCTCAAACGGCAGAATCGAGGTTGTTCGAGGTGCCCTGATGAGACGTGCCACGCCTTCGGTCGGCTCGCTGCCTTCCACGCGTAACACGACATGCACCGCACTGTGCCGCGCACTTTTTGCATTGGAGCCGAGGTCGACGCCGATCTGGCCGGGCAGCGCTGGCGGCTTGGGATGCCAGTCATCGACGGCGGCGGGAACCGCCAGCGACGCCGGCAACGCGGCTTCGTCCAGTTCGCTAAGCTCGCCGAGTTGTGCATCGAAGCTGATCTCTACGTCCTTGATTCGCAGGACGTTGGACGACACCAGCGGCAATAGCGGTGCGCGATACAGGTCTTCGTCGTTCTCGCCCGCTTCCGGGTGCTGCGACGGCAAGCGGATCAGGACGCTTCTGGGACGGTTGTCCTCGTCAAAGAACGCGCCCAGGTTAGCCATCTGGTGCTGTTCGATCCGGTCCTGGGCGTCGATAACTGCCCCGGCCAGCGCTTCGATCAGATCATTGAGGGAGATTTGCGCCATGTTGGGCTCGTTGGTCGGAGATGTCGCGGGGACGGTGACGGCTCAGGCCGCGCTGGGAAAGCTATCCACGCGTGCCAGCCACCCCTTGAGAAACTTGCCAAGCGCCGGTCGCGCGGCGACCAGTCGCTGGTAGTAGTCCTTGCGGCCGACCTTGTAGCGTGCATACAGGTCTTGCTGGTTGCTGGATGCCAGGGCGGCGAAGGTCGCCGGTCCCATCCGTCCGTCCACCACCAGCGCGCCGCCGGTCTGGGCGTTGAGCACAGTCTGCAGCAGCTTGATCGCGTTGCCGCCGGCGTTGACATAGAAATCGAACAAGATGTTGGCCAACGGCTGCAGTGCGATCTGGTCGGCGCGTAGCCGGTCCCAGTACTGCGTCTTGTAAATGACCCCGGCCTGGGCATCGGTCAATGCACGCAGGTTCGCCAAGCTTGGCTCCACGCCCAGCAAGTTCTGGGCGCAGGCCTTGAAGGTCAGCAGCGTGATGCCCTTGTTGGTGGCACCGCCCGGATCGGCGGGGTCGTTGACGAAGCCGCCCTCGTGCTTG
The DNA here is from genome assembly GCF_001013475.1 of Xanthomonas arboricola pv. juglandis. Taxonomy (GTDB): domain Bacteria; phylum Pseudomonadota; class Gammaproteobacteria; order Xanthomonadales; family Xanthomonadaceae; genus Xanthomonas; species Xanthomonas arboricola. The sequence continues at coordinate 371,201 of NZ_JZEF01000005.1, forward strand.
AGCAGGGTCGGAAAAAACATGTTGAAGTCAGCCATCGGCGCTACCTGTTGAATTGATCGGTGGCGCCAGTTTCCGCATCGGTGCAATAGCGGGACATCGGCCCTTCACCGATACTACGAAGCCTGAAAGCTGATTCATCCCGGACCCCGACAGGGGCCACCAACACTGCGTTTTCTGGAATACTGCGCGCATGAACGAGCTCAACCATTTGCTTGAAAACAACCGTGCCTGGTCCGAGCGCATCCGCCGCGAGGACCCGGAATTCTTCTCCAAGCTGTCCACCCAGCAGACGCCCGAGTACCTGTGGATCGGCTGCTCGGACTCGCGCGTGCCGGCCAACCAGATCATCGACATGGCCCCGGGCGAGGTGTTCGTCCACCGCAACATCGCCAACGTGGTGGTGCATACCGACCTGAACTGCCTGTCGGTGATCCAGTTCGCCGTCGACGTGCTCAAGGTCAAGCACATCCTGGTGGTCGGCCATTACGGCTGCGGCGGCGTGTTTGCCAGCCTGACCCAGAAGCGCATGGGCCTGGTCGACAACTGGATCCGCCACGTCACCGATGTGGCCGACAAGCACGAGGCCTGCCTGCACGACGCGGGCGACCTGCCGGTGCAGCACGCGCGCCTGTGCGAGCTCAACGTGCTCGAGCAGGTGGTCAATGTCTGCCGCACCACCATCGTGCGCGACGCCTGGGACCGCGGCCAGGCACTGCAGGTGCATGGCTGGGTCTACAGCCTGCGCGACGGACGTGCGCACGACCTGGGCATGTCGATCGACCGCCCGGAGCTGCTGCAGGAACGTTACGACGCTGCACTGGCGCGCATCCAGGCCGATCACGCCGAACGCTGAGCCGCACCCGCACGCCAGCCAGCCGCGGCGCCCATCGGCGCCGTCGGTTGGCTATGCTGGACGTCTTCTTTGCCGAGGAACGTCGATGCTGGTCCCGCCGATCAACCTGCAAGCCTGGATCGAGCAACACCGCCACCTGCTCAAGCCGCCGGTGGGCAACAAGTGCATCCAGCAGGACGGCTTCATCATCATGATCGTCGGTGGGCCGAATGCGCGCACCGACTATCACTACGACGAAGGCCCGGAGTGGTTCTTCCAGCTCGAAGGACAGATGGTGTTGAAGGTGCAGGACGAAGGCGTGGCACGCGACATCCCGATCCGCGCCGGCGAGATCTTCCTGCTGCCGCCGAAGGTGCCGCATTCGCCGCAACGCGCGGCCGGCTCGATCGGCCTGGTGATCGAACGCGAGCGCCTGCCCAACGAGCAGGACGGCCTGCAGTGGTATTGCCCGCAGTGCAATCACAAACTGTACGAGGCGATGTTTCCGCTGCAGGACATCGAAACCGATTTTCCGCCGGTGTTCGATCATTTCTACCGTTCGCTTGCGCTGCGCACCTGCACCCGGTGTGGACACCTGCATCCTGCGCCCGAGCGCTATGCCACTGTCGAGGCATGAGTGGGCCGTGGCGCGTGGCACTGCCGGGCACGCCTTGCGTATCTTCGAGCGCGCTCGCTCTGGCTGCTCGCGTGCACCTCACGGCGACATCGCATTGCCGCGCGATGCAATGACGGCGCAACCGTGCGCAATGCGCTGCGTTTCAAGCGTGGGCATGAGCGGCGGCCACCCTGCGTGTCCGCGCTGAACCCGATGCCATGCTGCGCGCACTGATCGACCTCAAACCGCGCGACGTGCCATTGCGCGTCGCGCTGCGCAACACCGCCGCGGTAGTGCTGCCGCTGGCGATCGGTGTGGCCACCGGGCATGTCGCCGCCGGTCTGGCCGTGTGTACCGGCGCGCTCAACACCATGTTCACCGACCAGCCCGGCCCGTATCGCGCGCGTCTGCAACGCATGCTGATGGCCGCGCTGGCAGCGGGCCTGGCCGCGTTGCTCGGCATCTGGGTCGGCCACAACACCCCGGCATTGGTGATCGCCGGGTTGCTGCTCGGCCTTGGCGGCGGCTTGCTGGTGGCACTTGGCCCGGTGGCAGCGCGGGTGGGGCTGACCAGCATGATCCTGCTGGTGGTCAGCGCGGACATGCGCCTGCCGGTACAGCAGGCCGCGGGCGTGGCGGCATTGATCTTCGCCGGCGGCCTGCTCCAGGTGGTGCTGGCACTGGCGGCCTGGCCATTGCAACGCTATCGCCCGGAGCGCTTCGCGCTGGCCGACCTGATGCGCCAACTGGCCGGCATCGCACGCCAGCGTCCGGAAGCCAGCGCCCCGCCACCGGCCACCCAGGAAGTGCTCGACGCGATGGTGATGCTGCATGGCGAGCATCGCTCTCGCGCGATCGCCGTGCAGAGCTTCCGCATCATCGCCGAGCTGTGCGAGCGCGTACGGCTGGAGCTGTTGTCGCTCGCCGATGTCGATACCCGCCTGACCGACTCGCAGGCGCGCCCGGCGATCGAGCGCGTGCTCGAACGCAGCGCCATCGTGCTGGAACAGCTCGCGCATGCGATGACGGTGGGCGAAGACCCGCTCGCCGCCAATGCCTCGATGACCGGTTTCGACGATCTGGTCGCCGCACTGGCGCAGTTCCAGCACGACAACGCCGATACCCGCGAGCGCCGGCTGGTGCGGGTGGCGGTGGCGCGCGCGCAAGGCCTGGGCGGCCAGCTGCGCGCCCTGATCCGCAACGCGCATTGGGCCAGCAGCCGTGGCGAGATCCAGGCGCAGCTGGCCGAAGCGCGCCTGCCGGCGGCGCTGCGGCCCGCGGCGACCTGGGCCACGCTGCGCGCGAACCTGGATCTGTCCTCGGTGGCCTTCCGGCATGCCTTGCGCTGCGGCGTGTGCCTGGCGCTGGCGATCGCCTTCCAGCGCTGGCAGCAGATCCCGCACGGCTTCTGGATTCCGATGACAACCGCCATCGTGCTCAAGCCGGATTTCGGCGGCACTTTCAGCTTCGGCGCCTTGCGCGTGGCCGGCACCTTCGTCGGCCTGCTGGTGGCGACCTTGCTGGCGCACCTGGCAATGGACGGCGCCAGCGTCCGCCTGGCGTTGCTGGCGCTGTTCTGCATGGGCTTCCGCCTGCTGACGCAGGTGAATTACGGCATCGGCGTGGCGTTTCTGACCGGCATGCTGGTGCTGCTGCTGTCCTTCGAAGGCGTGGCACCGGGCGAGGCCATCGGTGCGCGTCTGCAGGCCACGGTCGCCGGCAGTGCCTGGGCGTTGATCGCCTACGCGGTGTGGCCCACGCGCGAGCGCCGGCATATCCGCGCCTCGCTGGCGCAGCTGCTGAGCGCCTATCGCGATCATCTGCGCAATCTGCTGCTCGGCAGGATGGACGATCTGGGCGACACCCGCGCTGCCGCACGCGTGGCGCGCACCAACGCGCAGGCCTCGATTGAACGCCTGCGCGGCGAGCCACGCAGCCGACGCAATCTGCACGAGCTCAAACTCGCCGAATCCTTGCTGGCCAACGGCAACCGGCTGATCCGCGCCACCCTGTCGCTGGAGGCGGTGCTGCGCGACGGCCATCCCCTGCCTGCGCTGGAAGCGCTGCCCGCCTTCGCGCAACAGGCCGACCAGGCGCTGTCCGAGCTGATCGCCTGCCTGGTCGACGGCGGCATTCCCGCCGCAGCCACCTTGCGCGGCGCCGAGCGCCAGCTGTCCGATGCATTGGCCGCCCTACCCGACGGCTCGCCCGCCACCGCCGCACTGGCCGACACCATCGACCGCATCACCGACAGCATCGGCACCCTGACGCATCTATTGCGCCCTGCCCGGCCAGCCTCGACCACCGCTGCAGCCGAGCCAGCGGCCGCGCATGACGGCGCACACGGTGCCGGCGGGTAAACTGCGTCACTGACCTGCGTTGCGAGCCGTGATCATGACCGACCTGCTGTCCCGCGCCCATGCCGTTGCCCTGGACGCCGCCGACCCGCTGCGCCACCTGCGCGATGACTTCGTGTTCCCGCAGCATGCCGGCCAGGACCAGACCTATTTCGTCGGCAATTCGCTGGGCCTGCAGCCGCGTGGCGCACGTGCGATGGTGGCCGAGGTGCTCGACCAGTGGGGCGCGCTCGCGGTGGAAGGCCACTTCACCGGTCCCACCCAGTGGCTGACCTATCACCAGCTGGTGCGCGATGGCCTGGCGCGCGTGGTCGGCGCACAGCCTGGCGAGGTGGTCGCGATGAACACGCTGAGCGTCAACCTGCATCTGATGATGGCCAGCTTCTACCGGCCCACGCCCGAGCGTGGCGCCATCCTGATCGAAGCCGGCGCGTTTCCGTCCGACCGCCATGCGGTGGAATCGCAACTGCGCCTGCATGGGCTGGATCCGGCCACGCAGCTGATCGAAGTGGAAGCCGACCAACCCAATGGCACGGTATCGATGGCGGCGATCGCCGATGCCATTGCACGGCACGGTCCGCGGCTGGCGCTGGTACTGTGGCCCGGCATCCAGTACCGCACCGGCCAGGCCTTCGAGCTGGGCGAAATCGCGCGGCTGGCACGCGCGCAGGGCGCGATGGTGGGTTTCGACCTGGCGCATGCGGTCGGCAATATCGCGTTGACGCTGCACGACGACGGCGCAGATTTCGCGGTGTGGTGCCACTACAAATATCTCAACGCCGGCCCCGGCGCGGTGGGTGGCTGTTTCGTGCACGCACGCCATGCCAACAGCGACCTGCCGCGCATGGCCGGTTGGTGGGGACACGAGCAGCAGAGCCGCTTCCGCATGGAGCCGCAGTTCGTGCCCTCGCCTGGCGCCGAAGGCTGGCAGCTGAGCAATCCGCCGGTGCTGGCGCTGGCGCCGTTGCGTGCGTCGCTGGAGCTGTTCGATCAGGCCGGCATGCCGGCGCTGCGCGCCAAGTCCGAACAACTCACCGGGCACCTGGAACAGCTGATCCACGCCCGCGTGCCGCAGGTGCTGCAGATCGTCACCCCGGCCGCGCCGGCGCAACGCGGCTGCCAGTTGTCGTTGCGGGTGGCCGGTGGCCGCGCGCAGGGGCGCTCGCTGTTCGAGTACCTGCAGTCGGTCGGCGTGCTCGGCGACTGGCGCGAGCCGGACGTGATCCGCATCGCACCGGTGCCGCTGTACAACCGCTTCAGCGATCTGCATCGGTTGGTCGAACAGGTGGAAACCTGGGCCAGCGCCTGAGCACACGCGGCACAGACTGTGCCATCGACCAGATCGGTGCGTGGGCCGGAACCGGCACACGCGCACGTACACTCCGAACCCGCACCTGGCTGATCGCAACTGGTGCCGTTGCCAGCCATCCCCGTTCTCCCCCTTCGCCGGCACTTGCGTCCGGCCGCTGCCGGATACCGCATTGAGCGCAGTCTCTCCCCGTTCCCTGACCTTGATCGGCGCTGGCCTGGCCGGTTGCCTGCTGGCCATCCTGTTGTCGCGCCGCGGCTGGCAGGTCACCGTCTACGAGCGCCGCGGCGATCCGCGCATCAAGGGCTACGAGTCCGGCCGCTCGATCAACCTGGCGCTGGCCGAGCGCGGCCGCCATGCGCTGCGCCAGGCCGGTGCCGAAGACGCGGTGATGGCCAAGGCCGTCATGATGCGCGGGCGCATGGTGCATCCGTTGATCGGCGAACCGCAGCTGCAGCGCTACGGGCGCGACGACAGCGAAGTGATCTGGTCGATCCACCGCGCCGCGTTGAACGTCGCGCTGCTGGATCTGGCCGAACAGGCTGGCGCGCGCGTGCATTTCTATCGCCGCCTGCACACGGTGGATTTCGATGCCGGCTATGCGCGCTTCATCGACGACCGCGACGACCAGCCGCACGAAATCCACTTCCAGAGCCTGATCGGTAGCGATGGCGCCGGCTCGGCGTTGCGCGCGGCGATGCAGCGCAAGTCGCCGCTGGGCGAGCGCACCGAATTCCTCGATCACTCCTACAAGGAGCTGGAAATTCCGCCGTTGCCGGGTGGCGGTTTCCGCATCGAAGGCAATGCGCTGCACATCTGGCCGCGCGGGCGCTACATGTGCATCGCGCTGCCCAACGACGGCGGCACCTTCACCGTCACGCTGTTTCTGCCCAACGCCGGCGAGCCCAGCTTTGCCACCACGCGTACCGGCGACGAAGCGCTGGCCCTGTTCGCGCGTGATTTTCCCGATGCCCTGCCGCTGATCCCGCAACTCAAGGAGCATTGGGAAGAACATCCGCCCGGCCTGCTCGGCACCCTCACCCTGGACCGCTGGCATCTGGGCGGCCGCGCACTGCTGATCGGCGACGCCGCGCACGCGATGGTGCCGTTCCACGGCCAGGGCATGAATTGCGCCTTCGAAGATTGCGTGGCGCTGGCAGAGCAGCTGGATGCGCACGAGGATCTGCAAACCGCGTTTGCCGCGTTCCAGGCCGCACGCCGTGACGACGCTGCAGCGATCCAGCAGATGGCGCTGGAGAATTACCTGGAAATGCGCGACCGCGTCGACGATCCCGACTTCCTGCTGCAACGCGCGCTCGAACAGCAATTGCAGGCGCGCTGGCCCACCCGTTTCGTGCCGCATTACACGATGGTGACCTTCCTGCGCACGCGCTACTCGATCGCCCTGGCGCGCAGCGAGATCCAGCGTCAGATCCTGGTCGAGGCCACGCGCGGGCATAGCGACCTGTCGCGCATCGACTGGGCCGCGCTGGAAGCGGTCGTGCATGCGCGCCTGCAGCCGCTGGAAGGCGCGCACTGATCCACTCGCACAGGCCGGCGTCAGCAGGCGTAGGCGCGGATAAGAGATACTAGGTAGCACTGGCGGCGCCCTGCGCAGTGCGCCGCGGATCTGGATTTCATACGGCATGCCTGACAGCTTCCTCTTCTACGACCTGGAAACCTTCGGCCAGGATCCACGCCGCACGCGCATCGCACAGTTCGCCGCGGTGCGTACCGATGCGCAACTGCGCGTGATCGAAGAACCGATCAGTTTCTACGTGCAGCCAGCCGACGATCTGCTGCCCTCGCCGTACGCGACCATGGTCACCGGCATCACCCCGCAACACGCACTGCGCGAAGGCGTGAGCGAGGCCGAAGCGTTCGCGCGCATCTCCGAGCAGATGAGCCGGCCGCAGACCTGCACGCTGGGCTACAACTCGATCCGCTTCGACGACGAGTTCGTGCGCTGCGGGCTGTTCCGCAATTTCTACGACCCGTACGAGCGCGAGTGGCGCGGCGGCAATTCGCGCTGGGACCTGCTCGACGTGTTGCGGCTGGTGCATGCGCTGCGCCCGGACGGCATCGTCTGGCCGCAGCGCGAAGACGGCGCCACCTCGTTCAAGCTCGAACACCTGGCCGATGCCAACGCAGTGCGCGAAGGAGACGCGCACGAGGCGCTGTCGGACGTATACGCCACCATCGGCATGGCGCGCAAATTCCAGCAGCATCAGCCCAAGTTGTGGGACTACGCGCTGCGCCTGCGCGACAAGCGCTTTGCGGCGACGCTGCTGGATGTCATCGCGATGCAGCCGGTGCTGCATATCTCGCAGCGCTATCCCGCCTCGCGCATGTGCGGCGCCGCGGTGCTGCCTTTGACGCGCCATCCGCGCATCGACAGCCGCGTGATCGTGTTCGATCTGGATGGCGACCCTGAAGTGCTGTTGCGTCTGAGCCCCGACGAGATCGCCGACCGGCTGTATATCCGCGCTGCCGACCTGCCCGAGGGCGAGCAGCGCATTCCGCTAAAGGAAGTGCACTTGAACAAGTCGCCGGCGCTGGTGGCCTGGCAGCATCTGCGCGCAGCGGACTTCCAACGCCTGGGCATCGACCACGACTCGGTGCTGGCCAAGGCTGCACGCCTGCGCGAGCTCGGCCCTGAACTGGCCGAAAAAGTGCGCCAGGTGTACGGCAACGAGCGCGCTGCGGCGCCTGCGGTCAACGATGCCGATGCCTCGCTCTATGACGGCTTCCTGGCCGAAGGCGACAAGCGCCTGCTGGCGCAGGTGCGCGCCAGTGCGCCGGCCGAACTGGGCGCGCTGGAGTCGCGCTTTCGCGACCCGCGTCTGGTCGAGTTGATGTTCCGCTACCGCGCGCGCAACTGGCCGCAGACGCTGTCGTTCGAAGAGCAGGAACGCTGGAACGTCTACCGCCGTCAACGCCTGCTCGACGACCGTGGCCTGGGCGAGGTCACGCTCGATCAGTTCCATGCGCAGATCGCGGATTTACGGCTTGCTCACCCCGACGATGCTACCAAGCAGTCCCTGCTCGATCAGCTCGCCGCCTGGGGTTTGGACCTCCAACGCACGCTATGACCACCTATTTTTCCGACGCCAGTTTCAAGTTCCTGCGCGCCCTGGCGCGCCACAACGACAAGACCTGGTTCAACGACCACCGGCATCAGTACGAGGCGCATGTGCGCCAGCCGTTCCTGCAGCTCATCACCGACCTGCAGCCGGCCCTGGCAGAGGTCAGCGAGCACTATCGCGCCGATCCCAAGACCCAGGGCGGTTCGCTGTTTCGCATCTACCGCGATGCGCGTTTTTCAAACGACAAATCGCCGTACAAGAACTGGCAAGGCGCGCGCCTGTTCCATGAGCGCCGCCGCCAAGTGCCGGCGCCGTCGTTCTACATCCATCTACAGCCGGGCGAGAGCTTCGTCGGTGCCGGGCTGTGGCATCCGGAGCCGGACACGCAGCGCAAGCTGCGCCAGTTCATCTTCGACAATCCCGCCAACTGGAAAGCGGCCGCCTACGAACCCAGACTGCGCCGCAAGTTCGCGCTGGATGACAGCGAGAAACTGGTGCGCGCACCGCGCGGTTTTCCCAACGAGTTCGAGTTCATCGACGATCTCAAGCATCGCAACTGGGCGTATCTGCGTCATCTCGACGATGCCGTCATGACCGGCCCGCGCCTGCGTCAGACCATCGAGGCCGACCTGGTGGTGCTGGCGCCGTTCGTCGATTACCTGTGCGCCGCGCTGGATCTGGAATTTTGATGGATCGCACAGCGCCGATGGCCATCGACGCGGCGCCGGCGATCGGCACACCGAAGCGATCTATAGCTGCGCGGCACTGTGCATCGCTGCGTCTTGCGCCAACCACCGCGATGGACTGCACACCATGAACAAGCGCTGGTTGCTGTTGCCCGTACTGGCCGTGCTGTTGCTTGTCAGCTATGTGGTTGCAGGCCCGTACCTGGCCATTCGCGGCATCAGCCAGGCCGTCACCAATCGCGACGCCGCGCAGCTGGAACGCCACGTGGATTTCCCCAGCCTGCGGGTCAACCTCAAGGCGCAGCTGGACGATTACCTGGTTCGCCAGGCCGGCAGCCGCATGCAATCGAGCCTGCTCGGCGGGTTCGCCCTGCAGCTCGCCAGCGGTATCAGCGGTGCCGGCGTGGACACGCTGGTGACGCCGCTGGGCATCGGCGCGCTGCTGCAAGGCCATAGCGTGTGGAATCGCGTCACCGGCGACACCGTCAGCCCGGACACCTATGCGGCGCCGGCGCCGGCGCGTCCGCTGCAAGGCGCCGAGCAGCGCTTTGAATCCACCCGCCGCTTCACCGCCACCACCCGCACCGCGACCGGGGCGCCGGTGGTGTTCGTGCTGACCCGGCAAGGGCTGCGCTGGCGGCTGACCGATATCCAGCTGCCGCTGGCAGATGCGGAAACTCCCCTGCCCCCATAAGCGCGCGCCTGCGAGCGCGGTCAAAGTGTTCTCCTTCGCAGGCTGATGACGCGCGCCGGACAGCGGCTTACGAAAACCGCCAGGCCCGCTCCATCCACGCTGCCTGCAGCCGCAGCATCGACGGCCGCAGTTGCCGGCGCGCCGGCCACGGCAAAGTCGCCAGCACCTGCTCCGCAGTGCCTGGCGTGCGTTTGCCGTTCCAGGCGTATAGCAGCTGATTGCGCGGGTCCGGCTCGGGCAACAGCAGCACCCGCCCATCGAATACCTCGCGCAGCGCGGCCAGATGCCCGGCCAGCGGCACCTGGAACAGGTTCAGCGCCAGCACACCGCCTGGCGTCAGCGCGGCGCGGCAATCGGCGTAGAACTCGGGCGTGCACAACGCCGGTGGGATGCCATCGGCATCGTAGGCATCCAGCAGCAACAGGTCGTAGCGCCCGGCACGCGTACCGATCCACTGCGCACCGTCGCCGTGCGTGACCTCAAGCCGCGCATCGTCGCGCGGCACGCCAAACGCATCGCGTAACGCCAGCACCTGCGCATCGGCGTCCACCGCCTCGATGCGCGTGCTGCGCAGATACCGGTGGCAGAACTTGGCCTGCGCGCCGCCGCCGAAGCCGATCAGACCGATGCGCTCGGGCCGCGGCTGCAGCCACAGCGCCGCCAGCATGCCGCGCGTATACGGCAGCATCAGCCGGTACGGTGCCCAGCGCGACATGCGGGTCTGCACGGTGTCGTCGGCGAAGTACAGCTCCAGCTGACGCCAGCTGGAGCGCAGCGCGGCGCGTCCGGCCGGCTTCGGTGCCTCGCTCACCTGCCCGGCGGATCGTTGGCCACGCCATGCGGTACGTGGCCGGCCGCCACGTGCTGGTGCTGGCGCGCACTGTCGATGTTGTGTTGCGAATCGTCGAAGAAGATGTCCGCGCCAAACGCCTCCAGGAACGGCCCCTTGTGGCGCCCACCGAGGAACAGCGCCTCGTCCAGACGCACGCCCCACTCGCGCAGGGTGCGGATCACCCGCTCGTGCGCCGGCGCCGAGCGCGCGGTGACCAGCGCGGTGCGGATCGGCGAGGCCTCGCCCGGCGGGAATGCCGCCTGCAGCGTATGCAGCGCCGACAGGAAATTGCGGAACGGCCCCACCGACAACGGCTCGCGCGCACGTTCGCGCTCGTGGCGCCCGAATGCCTCCACGCCCTGCTCGCGCGAGATGCGTTCGCTCTCGTCGCCGAAGATCACCGCATCGCCGTCGAAGGCGATGCGCAGTTGGGTCGACAGGCGGCTTTCGTCGTTGTCCACGATCGCCGCGGCGGCCTCGGCGCGTTCGCCCGGCGCGCGCGGCATGATGGTCGCCGCCGCAATGCCATGGGTGAGCGCACGCCGTACCGACTCCGGGTTGGCCGACAGGAACAGGTCGGTGCCGAACGGTTTCACGTACGGCCAGGTCGGCTGACCCGAGGTAAAGGTCGCCCGCACGATGCCCAGGTTGTAGTGCTGGATCGAATTGAAGATGCGCAGCCCGGTATCGGCGGAATTGCGCGACAGCAGGATCACTTCCACACGCGCGGTTTCTTCGGGCACATCGTGGTTGAGCGCCAGTAGCTTGCGCACCACCGGAAAGGCGACGCCCGGCTCCAGGATGTCGTCCTCATGCTCGCGCTGAAACGCCGAATACGCCTCCACGCCATCGGCCTCGAACAGCGCATGGCCTTCTTCGAGATCGAACAGCGCGCGCGAGGTCACTGCGACGGTCAGGAGTCTTGGGGAATTATCGGTCATTGGGGCGGGGATTCGGGAGTGGAGATTGGGGATTGGTTTAAAGCAGGAACTGGGTCTGGATTTGATCGCCCATCTGCGCAGCATCGTAGCGCGTGCGCGCGTTCTAAAGACGACGCGGCACGCTGCTGCCGTTGCCAATCCCGAATCCCCACTCCCCAATCCCCGCTCCTCAAACCGCAAACTGTTCGCTGAAGATGCGTTCTTCCAGATTGTGTTCGGGATCGAACAGCAGCGTCACCTGGCGCTGGGTGGATTCGCGGATGGTCACTTCGACCACGTCGCGGATCTCGTGCGAGTCGGCGGTGACGCTGACCGGGCGCTTGTACGGGTCCAGCACGCGGAAGCACACTTCGGTGTCGGCCTTGAGGATGGCGCCACGCCAGCGGCGCGGGCGATACGGGGCGATCGGTGTCAGCGCCAGCGTGTGCGAGCCCAGCGGCAGGATCGGCCCGTGCGCGGAATAGTTGTAGGCGGTGCTGCCGGCTGGCGTGGCGACCATGACACCGTCGCCGATCAGCTCGGCGATGCGGGTCTGGCCATTGAGATCCACGCTCAGGTGCGCGGCCTGGCGGGTCTGGCGCAGCAGCGAGACCTCGTTGTAGGCCAGCGACACCGTGCTGGCACCGGACTCGGTCTGCACCTGCATTTCCAGCGGGCGCAGGTGCGCCGGTTCGGCACGTTGCAGACGCGCGAGCAGGTCGTCCTCGTCGTCGCGGTACTGGTTCATCAAGAACCCGACCGAGCCCAGCTTCATGCCGAACACCGGCTTGCTGGCAGCGCCGTGCCGGTGCAGGGTCTGCAGCATGAAGCCGTCCCCGCCAAGGGCGCAGATGATGTCGGCGCTGTCCAGCGCATGATCGCCATAGCGCTGCACAAGACGCGCGCGCGCGGTCACCGCCGGCTCGGCGTGACTGGCGAGAAAGGCAATCCGGGGTGGTGCGGTCATCGTTGACTCCAGAGCATGCGAATCAGCATACCGCAGCGCTGTGGTGGGCTTGTTGGCTGGCCGCCCCGCCCTCGCCTGCGCGGACGCGCCTGCGCGATCGGGCGCCACCGGTGACACGGCGCGCGGCAGCCGCACGAATGCGGCGATCCCACGCGCCCTGCGCGCACTGCCCGGTCAGACACGACCGGGCAACTTCCTCAGGCGGTCAACCGCCAGGCGCGATGGATGCGCGCATGCCGCTCGAAATCCGGGTCGATGGTGCGCGGGCTGATTTCCTCGCACTGCGCAAACTCGGCCACCAGTTCTTCGTCCAGCTTGAAGCGGCGGAAGTTGTTGGAGAAATACAGCACCCCACCCGGCGCCAGACGCGCCACTGCCGCACGCAACAGCCGCACGTGCTCGCGCTGGATGTCGAAGTCTTCGGCGCGTGCGGAGTTGGAGAAGGTCGGCGGGTCGCAGAAGATCACGTCGAAATGCGCGCGCTCGGCTTCCAGCCAGGCCAGCGCGTCGGCCTGTACCAGCTTGTGCTTGCTGCCGGCCTGGCCGTTCAGGGCCAGGTTGTCGGCGCACCACTGCAGATAGGTACCGGACAGGTCCACGCTGGTGGTCGAGCTCGCGCCGGCCACCGCCGCTTCCACGCTGGCCACGCCGGTGTAGCAGAACAGGTTGAGGAAGCGCCGCCCCTTCGATTGCGTGGCCATGGTGCCGCGCAACGGGCGATGATCCAGGAACAGACCGGTGTCCAGGTAATCGAACAGATTCACCCGAAGCAGCGCGCCATGCTCGCGCACGTTGATGAACTCGTTGCGCTGCTCGAAGCGGCCGTACTTGCTGCCGCCCTTGCCGCGCTCGCGCGATTTGAGCGCCACGCGTTCGCCCGGCACCTCGAACACCTCGCGTGCGGCGGCCAGCAGTTCGCCCAGACGGCGGCGCACGTCGGCTTCCGGAATCGTCGCCGGCGCCGCGTATTCCTGCACATGCAGAAACACGCGGCGATCGCCATCGGCTTGCTGGTACACGTCGATGGCGGCGGAGTATTCCGGCAGATCGGCGTCGTAGACACGGAAGCATTCGATGCCTTCGCGTGCGCGCCACTTCTTGAACTTCTGCAGGTTCTTGCGCAGGCGGTTGGCGACCATCTGCGCGCCTTCGCTGAGCGCGGTCGGCGCCGCCAGCGGGGTGCGCCGCGGCACCGCGATCGGGTCGCAGACGATCAACGCGCACTCGATCGCGCCATTGAACAGCTGGTATTTCTTGCCCGCGCGCAGGCCGGTGGCATACGCCAGCTCGGCGTTGCCGCACAGCAGGCTGGCCCGCCATTGCGGCACCGCACGCTGCAGGGTATCGCCCAGGCGGCGATACAGCGCCGCATCGGCGGCCAGACGTTCGTCGTAAGGCGGATTGCACACCACCACGCCGGTGGCCTGCGGCGGGGTCTGCAGGTCGCCCACCTCGCGCACGCCGAACCAGATCGCCTCGGCCACGCCGGCCACTTGCGCATTTTCTTTCGCGGCGCGGATCGCATGCGGGTCCATGTCGCTGCCGTGGATCACCTGCCGGAGCGCGGCGCGGCCGAGACTGTCGCGCTCGCGCGCTTCGCCCACCAGTTGCTGCCAGCCCTCGCGGTCGAAGCCGCGCCAGCGGCTGGGGAGATCGCTGCCATAGCGCTGCAGGCCGGGCGCCACGTCGGCGGCCATCAGCGCGCCTTCGATCAGCAAGGTGCCGCTGCCGCACATCGGATCCAGCAGGCCGCCGCCATCGGCGTAGGCGCGCGGCCAACCGGCGCGCAGCAACACCGCCGCGGCCAGATTCTCCTTGAGCGGCGCATCGTTCTGCGCCATGCGCCAACCGCGCCGGTGCAGCGGGCCGCCGCCCAGATCCACCGAGATGGTGGCGCGGCCCTTGCGCAGCGACAGGTTCAAACGCAGATCCGGGCTGTCCACATCCACCGACGGGCGTTCCAGGCCCTGCCGGCGCATGGTGTCGACCACCGCGTCCTTGATCCGCTGCGCCGCGTAACGGGCATGCGTGATCGCGGTACCGGAGACATGCGCGTCCACCGACAGCGTGTGGCCGACGGACAGGTGCTCGTCCCACGGCAATTCGGCCACCCCGGCATACAGCGCGTCCTCATCCGGGCAATCGAATTCGCTCAGCGGCCACAACACGCGGCTGGCCAGGCGCGACCACAGCACGGCGCGCTGCGCGTCGCGCAGGTCGCCTTCGACGTTGACGCCGGAGATGGTGGCGGTGGCCTTGCTGGCACCGAGCGACAGCAGCTCGTCGGCAAGCAGGTATTCCAGGCCCTTGGCACAGGATGCGAAGAATTTCACGTAGGCAGGTATCGATGGAGACGCTGGCCGTGGGGGCGAGCGTGGGAGCAGGACGCTGGGCCGGCGCCCGGGAGGGCAAAGCCGTGGCCGCCGCGGACGGGGCGCAAATGGTCGGCCATCGGAGCCGGCTTTACCAGCCCGCCGGCCGGATCGCCCGCCGCGCGGTTCACCACGGCGCCAGCCGCCACTGCGGCTGCGCAGTCTCCAGGCGCTGCTGCAGGCCCAGCCGCTGCAGGAAGGCGGCATCGTGCGAGGCGACGATCAGCGCCCCCTGGTAGCTGCGCAGCAGCGCCTCGATCGCCTCCACCGCGGCCAGGTCCAGGTGGTTGGTCGGCTCGTCCAGCAACAGCAGTTGCGCCGGCTGCGCCCGGTACAGCGCACACGCCAGCGCCGCCTTGAGCCGTTGGCCGCCGCTGAGCTGGCCGGTGGGCAGGTCGGCACGCTGCTGGTCCAGCCCCAGCAGCGCCAGCCGCAGCCGCTGTGCGTGGGCTGGCGCACCCGGGTCTGCATCCTGCAGCTGCGCAGCGGCCGAGCGCATCGGATCCAGCAGGCCCAGGTGCTGATCCAGATACGCCGCCGGCACATGCACCTGGCATTGCCCCGCGCTGGGTTGCAGGCGCCCGGCCAGCAGTTGCAGCAACGACGACTTGCCGCTGCCATTGGGGCCGACCAGGCCGATCCGCGGCTGCCCATGCAGCAGCAGGTCCACCCGCCGCCCGCCCAGCCGTCCGTCGGCCAGCTCCACCTGCTGCAGCGTGGCCAGCTGCCGCGATGCCCCGGCGGGCGATGTCGGCGCCAGGAGCGCGATCGTGGGGTCGTCCTGCACCAGCGCTGCGGCCTGCACCACCGCCTCGCTCAGCCGCGCCTGTTCGGCCTGGCGTTGCTGTTGCAGCCGCCCCGCGCTGACCTCGCTGCGCTGCCTCTGCGCGCCGAGCAGGATCGCGGCCTGGTTGGCCTGCCCTGCAGCACGCGCGCCGCGTGCCTGGCGTTGCTGTTGACGCTGCTGCTGTTCGCGCAACGCCTGCTCACCGCGTGCACGCGCCTGTTTGCGCTGGGCCAGCAACGCGCTGGCCGCCTGCTGTTCGATGGCACGCTGCTGCGCATAGAACGTGTAATTGCCGCCGTAGCTGCGCAGCCCCTGCGCGGACAATTCAACAATGCGCTGCATCGCATCGAGCAGGCCGCGGTCGTGGCTGATCACCAGCAAGCCACCGCTCCACGCCAGCAACTGATCCATCAGCCGCTGGCGTTGCGGGCCATCCAGGTGATTGCTGGGCTCGTCCAGAATCAACAGGTCCGGCCGGGTCAGAAACGCACCGGCCAGTGCCACGCGCATCGCTTCGCCGCCGCTGAGCTGCGCGGCCGGTGCACGCGGATCGCGCCCACCCAGGCCTTGCCGTTCGAGTTCTGCGGCAAATTGCGCATGGGCGGTCCAGCGCTCGCCGACCAGTTCAAAATCGGCGGGCGCAACGCTGCCGGCGGCGATACGGTCCAGCGCATCCAGCAGCGGCGCGACACCGGCCAGTTCGGCAATGCTCTGCCCCGGCGCCACGCGCACGCGCTGCGGCAGGTAATGCACGCTGCCGTTGCGCACGCAACGCCCGGCGCTGGGCAGCACCTCGCCGGCCAGCAGGCGCGCAAGCACGCTCTTGCCCACGCCATTGCGCCCGACCAGGCCGGTGGCGCGTTGGTCGATGTGGATGGTCAGATCGGAAAATAGCGGGCTGCCATTGGGCAGCACATACGCAACGCTTTCCAGCGTCAGCGACGGACAGGTCATACGGGTCTCCATTGCATGCCAGCACACGCACCGATCCAGCCGGACCGGCAGCGGGTAAGGCCGTCATCACGACGGCGGCATCAATGGCGCATTGGACCAATCCTCAGACAGTGGGCAACGCGGCAAAGTGTAGGTCAGCCTGCGACGCAAGCCAAATCCCAAACACCGCGGCAGGATTGACCGCGTTCAAGCGCAGCATGGCGAGCGCCCGACCTTGCAGACATGCTCAAGCTCCTGGCGGCCGGCACCTGCTGACTTCCAGGCGCCCTCGAGAAAAACGCGGCAAGTACTCGCCGAAGGCCGGGACCCGCAGCCCGCACACTTAACACGCAGCACGAAACTCGCCCGCCAGGCTTGCGTCCAACCGGCACAGCGGCACAGCGGCGCCTACGACGCGGCCGATGCCTTCGCCACCACCCACTCAGCGGGCCGCAGGTCTCCGGGCAACCACCGTAGGAAAGATGCTGGCGCGATCATCGATGAAGCGGAGATCGGTGAACCCGGCGCTTTCCAGCTGCGCGCGGGTCTGCGCATGGGTGCGGAACGAGGCCCAGCGCGCCTGGACGATCTCGGCGAACACCAGGTTCTGCAGCGTCAGCGCCTCGGGATCGATGTGTTCCAGCTTCCACGGCGACTCGGCAGACAGCGGCGGCGGCGGCGTCAGGAAACTTGCGACCAGCACGCCACCTGGCGACAGCCTTTGAAAAAATGCGCGATACAGCGCAATCACGCGCTCGTCGTCCGGCTCATAGATGTTCAAGCCATTGCTGGTCAGCACATCCACGCGATCGTCGGCACCAGGCGTCCATGCGTCCTGGAGACGAAGCGAAAGCTGCCCCTCCAGCCCGCGCGCACGTGCGAGGTGCAGCGCCCCTTCCAGCGCCTGCGGGTCCAGGTCGATACCGATCAGGCGCACGTCCGGACATTCCCGGTAGTCCAGCAGCAACAGCTCGCCCATCCATCCGCAGGGCACCGATGCCAGCGTCATGCCTGGCCGCAGCAGCTCCTGCAGCTGCTGCCGGAAGATGCCGAAGCGCTCGCGGGTCGCCAGCACCGCAGGTGCCTCTTCGAAGATATGCCGTTCCATCGCCGACATCGACCCGTTCGGCGGCGCATCGGCGCGATACGTCACCAGCCGATGGGTCCAGTAGGCATTCAACCCGCGATGCCTGAGCAGAAACCGCCCGAACTCGGTGGCCCAGAGCGCATCGACCAGACCGAGCAGACGCTGGACCACCGCATCGGGCCGGTCACCGCTCTGGCGCAGACGCGATGTGAGCGATGCCAGCAACGCAGCATCGTCCTGGTCATCGCTGCCGTGGGAAATCAGCCGGCCCGCATGCGCGGCCTCGCCCAGGCCGTCGTCATCACGTTGCATTGTCCACCTCGACAGGAGCGCGCCAATCGTAGCGCTCGCCCATGCTGCGATCACTCCCGGCGCGACGGCGTCTCTACAGCGATGGAAGATGCAGCCGAGCGAACTGGCACCGCACGCAAGGCCTGGCGTGGATCACGCCAGGCGGTCGCCAGCGGCTGGACTCAACCCAGCCCGAAGGCCGGGTGATAGGCAACATCGGCCAGCGGCAGCAGACGGTCGCCGAACGCCAGCGCCTGCAGCTCGGACGCCGGCACGCCGGGCAACACCAGCCCCGGTTCCACCGCAAAGCCCAGACGTCGGAAAAAGGCCGGCTCGCCCAATGCCAGGCAACCGGCGGCGCCACGCTCGCGCAAGCTGCCCAGCGCCGCCTGCACCAGGCGCGTGCCCAGCCCCTGGCGCTGATGCCCCGGCCCGATCGCCAGCGGCCCCAACGCGTACCAGCCGGGCGAATCGTCCGACAGCGACACCGGCGATACCGCCAGGTGGCCGACCACATACCCGTCGTGGTCGGCCACCAGCGACAGCGCCAGCGCGCCGTCGCTGCGCAAGGCGGCGATCACGTGCTGCTCGTCGTGGCGGCTATGTTCGTCACGCATGAACGCGACCATCGTCAGCAGCTCGATCGCCGCGGCATCGCCATCGCTGGCTTCGCGAATCAGCACGTTCATCGCAGGCCCCGCAGCACGCACACCTTCAGACCGATGCGCATCACAGGCTCTGCAACAGTTCGGCGAAGGCGCGCGCCGACGCATCCACATGCGACGCCAGCCGGTGTTCGTCGTCGACCAGCAGCAAGCGCGCATGCCGCGCCTGCGCCCAGGCGATCACCTCGCCGGCCGGAATCAATTCATCGCGCCAGGCATGCACGATGGAAATCGGCACGCGCGCCGCATCCAGTGCCGGCAACGGCCCCATCCTGGTCGGCGGCACCATCAGGAACAGCCCGCGCGTGGGCACCTGCAACGACACCTGCGCGGCGATGTACGAGCCCAGGCTGGAGCCCACCAGCACCAGCGGGCCCTTGTCGGCCGCCGCACGCGCGACCTCCAGCAGGCGTTGCAGCCGGCCCTGCACGTCGCCGAGCGAACTGACCTCGCGGCGTGCGTCCAGATCGGTGTAGTCCGGGCGCTCGTGGGTCCAGCCCAGCTGCCCGGCGACATCGGCCAGGGCGGTGACCTTCAGCGCATCCGGGCCGCTCTCGAAGCCGTGCGACAGGATGCAGTGACCGCGGCTCATAGCGCCTGCACAGTATCGCCGATGCGCAGCACGCCGCCACGCAGGATGCGCGCGCACAAGCCGCCATGGCCGCGCATGGCGTTGTAGCCGCCCGCGCCCAGCGCATCTTCCATGCGCGAGCACGGATCGCAGGGGTCGGTGCCTTCCAGCTCGACATCGCCGATGCAAAAGCGCCGCCCCTTCAAGGCGATCAGCGGGATGCCGGACACCACCAGGTTGCGGCGCAAGGTGGCCGGCGCAATCGCGGGGTGGCCGGCCAGCGCTGCGATCACCGGCAGATGTTCGGCCTGGATCAGGGTCACGCCGCGCTTGCCGCTGCCGCCCTTGTAGCGGTCGCCGACCAGGCCGATGCCGGTGGTGGCCTGCGCCGCGTCCACCTCGATCATGTCCACGTCGCGCGCCGGGCGCACGCCGATCCAGGTCACCTGGCCGGTCTGCGGCAGGGTTGCCATCAATTTGCCCAAAGGGCTGTCGGGATTCAAAGCCATCGTCGAATGCTAGCATCCGCCCCATGTCCGATGCCGTCCTGCCGTCGCCACCGATCACCTACGCGCCGTTGTCCTACGAATCGCGGCTGGCGCGACGCGCGCTCACGCAGATCGACATGGTGGTCATCCATTGCACCGAATTGCCCGACATGGCGATGGCGCGCGAATACGGCGAACGCGTGCTCTACGACAGCGGCACCGGCAACAGCGGGCATTACTACATCGACCGCAACGGCAGCATCCAGCAATACGTTGCGCTGGAGCGCGTCGCCCACCACGTGCGCGGCCACAACCCGCATACGCTGGGCATCGAACTGGTCAACAGCGGCCGTTATCCGCACTGGCTGGACTCGCGCCATCAGTGCATGAGCGAGCCATATCCGCCGGCGCAGATCAACGCGCTGATCACGCTGCTGCAATGGCTGCAACAACAGTTGCCGTCGGTACGCCGCATTGCCGGCCACCAGGCACTGGACACCACCCAGGAAGCGGCCAGCGACGACCCGTCGCGCAAGATCCAGCGCAAGCTCGACCCCGGCCCGCTGTTTCCGTGGCCGCAGATCGAAGCGGCGGTCAGCTGGTCGCATACGCCGCGCTAGCAGGTGCTCCATCGAGGCAGCATTCTGCCTCCGCTGGTGCAGCACTCAGCGCTCGGCTGCGCGGTAGGTCTTCTCGCCTGCATTCACCGCCAGATCCAGGCGATTTTCCGGCGATGCGATCGGGCAGACCACGTGCGGCGTCAACGCGCAGGGCGGATTTTCGGCCAGATTGAAGTCGAGCACGAGCCGGCCATCGTGTGGCGGCGCGGTGTAGAGATAACGCGCGCCGCCATAACTTTCCTTGCCGCTGGTGCGATCGGCGAACAGGAAGAACAGGCCCTGCCCGTCGTCGCTGACGATCGGCTGCAAGCGGTATTGCTGGCCATTGCGCGAGAACACCGCCTCGCCCGGCACCTCGACAGTGAGCGGCGTGCCGATCGACGTCAGCAATGTGGTCGTGCGCGGGGTGGGATACGCCTGCCAGCGCGCCTGGATACGCCAGTGCGAATCGGTCGGAAAATATTCCAGCCCGGCGAAATGGCTCAGCAGCGGCGCTGACGGGTCGCGGAAACGCCAGCCGAACAAGCTGCCGGTCTGCACCAGATAGAACTGCCGCCCTTCCACATCCAGGCGATCGCCACGCTGCCCTGCGCGCTCCGGCTCCAGGCGGACGCGATCGACGCGCTGCCCGTTCAAATACACCGGTACATTTGCGGCGGCGTCGAAGTGCACGCGGCCGTCGCCATCCAGCGTCAGCTGCCCCAGCTGCGCAGGACCGGCCGGCAACACCAGATCGCTGCGCGGATCGCTGCCCACCTGATAACGGCCTGCGCGCACACGCCCGGAGCCGGTGTAGCTCAGCCAACCGTCGGGCGCGCGCAAGCGCTGCAAGCGCTGCAAGCGCTCGGCGCGTGCACGTTCGAGTTCGACCTGATACACCGCATGGCGGTCGCTCTGACCACGACCGGCGATGCGCGCACCGTTGGCGTCGGCGGTCGATCCCGCCGAACAGGCAGCCATCGACAGCATCGCGACGCACAGCGCGCCGACCTGCAACTGCAACCGCATGAGTCACCCAGCACTGCGAGAAACTGCGCTCCGCGCAGCGAACCTGCGTCCCCACAGGTCACCGTTCCTGCCGCCATTGTGCCTGCAATCAGGGGCCGGTCGCGACCGGATGTGTCGCATCCTGCAACCAACCGCTCCAGGAGCCGGCGTAGACGCGCGCGCCCGACAAGCCGGCCACTTCCAGCGCCAGCAGCAGATGGCAGGCGGTCACGCCCGAGCCGCACATCACCACTGCCTGTTCGGGGCGATACGCGCCCAGCAGCGCTGACAACTCGCTGCGCAGTTCCTCAGCCGGCTTGAAACGACCATCGCGCAGGCTCACACCCAGCGGACGACTCACCGCACCGGGCACATGCCCGGCCACCGGATCGACCGGCTCCACCTCGCCGCGAAAACGCTCGGCGGCGCGCGCATCCAGCAACCAGCCCGGCGCCTGATCCAGCCGCGCCAGGATCTGCCCGGCCTCGACCACGGCACCGCCATCGAAGCTGCCCGGGTACGCCGCGCCATCGTGCAGTGCAGGCGGCTCGGTGCTTTCCGGCAACCCCGCCGCGCGCCAGGCGGCCAGCCCGCCATCGAGCACCGCCACGCGGCGATGCCCCAGCAACCGCAGCATCCACCATGCCCGCGCCGCGGCCATGCTGCCGTCGGCGGCATCGTAGATCACCACCTGGCTATCCGGGTCGATCCCCCACTCGCCCAGCCGCCTGGCGAATGCGGCGCTGGTCGGCAGCGGATGCCGCCCCTGTGCCGGCTGCGACAGATCGGCCAGATCCCCGTCGAGATCGACGTAGTACGCGCCTGGCAGATGCCCCTGTGCATAAGCCTTGCGCGCTGCATCCGGGTCCGGCGCAGTCGGTGGCGCAGCGCGCGCGTCCAGCAGTCGCAACTGCGGATGCGGCAATGCCGCGGCCAGCGTGGCGCTGTCGACCAGCGTGGTCCAGTGGAGTTCCGCACTCATGCAACCTGCTCCAGACGACGACGAAGATTGAGGAGAATGGCCGCGGTGGCACCCCAGATGCGGTGGCCTGGCCAGTCGTATTCCAGCACGCGGCGTGGCCGGCCGCGAAACTCCAGTTCCACGCTGCGCAGATTGTCAGGGTCCATCAGATAGGCCAACGGCACCTCGAACACCTCGGCCACTTCATCCGGCTGCGGCACCGCCACAAACGCCGGGTCGATCACCGCCACCACCGGGGTGACGCGAAACCCGCTCACGGTCAGAAACGGATCCAGATATCCCAGCGCATGCACCTGGCCGGCACCGAGCGCGATTTCCTCGCAGCTCTCGCGCAAGGCCGCAGCGGCCGCATCCGCATCCGACGGCTCGACCCGGCCACCGGGAAAACTGACCTGTCCGGCATGGTGACGCAGGCTGTCGGTGCGCCGGGTCAGCAGCACCATGGTGCCCTGCGCGCGCGGCACCAGACCGCACAGCACCGCGGCCTCGGCAGACGCGCCGCCTTCGGTCAGGCCGATCAATTCGGCATGATTCCAGCCCGGCCCGTCGGGCGCGGTGTCCAGCGCATACAACGCACGCTGCAGCTGCGCACATTCGGGCAGCCGCGCGGCCAACGCGCGCGCGGGCAGAACCGTGTGCAGATATTCCTGACGTTCGCCGTCGCTCATGCTCATCCAGCGTGCAATTTCATCCAGGCTGCGCAGGCAGCCGACACAGTGCGCCTGCGCGTCCAATGAACATACACCGATACACGGGCTGGGCAGGCCACTGCGGTTCGAATCCGTGTCGCTCATCGCTGGCTCCCGCCGCACCGCATCCTCACGCCGTCCGTCCATCCTGTCGCGCATCCGGTGGACCCAAACGACAACGCCGGCCTGGTGGCCGGCGCTGTCACAGCAACAGCAAACGCAATTACTTGACGCTGACCAGCTTGATCTCGAACTGCACAGCCACGTTCGGCGGGAACGGGGTACGCGGGTCGGCACCGTAGGCCTTCTCCGGCGGCAGGGTCACTTCCCACTTCGAGCCGGCCGGCATCTGCAGCAGCGTGTCGCGCATGGCCTGCATTTCGACTTCGCTAACCTTGATGGCCGGGATCTGCTGCGCCGGACGCGCCTTCTCGCGGTCGCCGAACGGGAACGGACCGGCCACTTCCAGCTGCACGGTGCTGGCCTGGGTCGGCTTGGCGCCCTTGCCGGCTTCGATCACGCGGTACTGCACGCCGCTCGGCAGCGTCTGCACGCCAGCGGTGCCCTTGTTCTTGGCCAGGAACTGGTCGCTCTTGGTCTTGTTGGCAGCAGCGGCTTTGTCGTACTCGGCCTTGGCCTGCTGGGCACGGCCCTGCTCACGCTTCTGGAACGCTTCGACAGCCGGCTTCAGCTGGTCGGCGGTGATCGCCGGCTGCTTCTTGGCATAGGCGTCCTGCAGACCCTTTACCACCGAGTTGATGTCGAGCTGCTCGCCGCGGCCGGTGAGCTCGGCAAGGTTGTTGCCGTAGTCATAGCCGAAGTAGTAGCTCAACTTTCCCTTCTCGGACGTCGTGTCCTGGGCCAGTGCATTGCCCGTCAGGGCCAGGGCCGCCACAGCGACCGCGATAGAACGCAACTTCATCAAACAATTCTCCAGGGTGGTGGCACAGGACGGGTCTGCCGCCTGAGATGACGCGCTAGGATAGCGGCCGCGATAGCGAACCGCTACTTATCACGAAAGCTATGACCAGCAAGGCTTTCGGAAGTTCCGTATTTACTAATTTTTTACGTTCGTAAGGATTTCCATGTCCAATCACGTCATTCTGATCGCCGACCACGCCAGTGTACGGACGATCACGGTCAATCGACCGGACAAACTGAACGCCTTGAACCAGGAAACGCTGCAGGCGCTGGATCACGCCTTCGCCGAGGCAGCGAGCGCGGACGACATCCGCGTGGTGGTATTGACCGGTGCCGGCCCCAAGGCGTTTGTCGCCGGCGCGGACATCGCCGAAATGCGTGGCCTGTCGGCGATGCAGGGCCGCGAGTTCTCGCTGCTCGGCCAGCAGCTGATGCGCCGGATCGAGCGCATGCCCAAGCCGGTGATCGCCATGGTTAATGGCTTTGCACTCGGCGGCGGGCTGGAGCTGGCGATGGCCTGCCATCTGCGCATCGCCAGCTCCAGCGCGCGCCTGGGGCAGCCGGAAATCAATCTCGGCCTGATCCCCGGCTTCGGCGGCACGCAACGGCTGTTGCGTCTGACCGGGCGAGCGGCAGCCCTGGAACTGTGCCTGCTCGGCCTACCGATCGATGCCGCGCGCGCGTTCCAGTTGGGTCTGGTCAATCGCGTAGTCGAGCCGGAGGCATTGCAGGACGAAACCCTCGCCCTGGCACAACGCCTGGCGGCCGCCGCACCGCTCGCGCTGCGCGGCATCCTGGATGCGGTGGTGTTCGGTGGCGAATGCGCCATCGAAGAAGGCCTGCAGCTGGAAACCGCGCAATTTGCGCTGTTGTTCGCCAGCGACGACATGCGCGAAGGCACCGGCGCCTTTCTCGAAAAACGCCCCGCGCACTTTCTCAACCGCTGATCGGCCTGCCATGACGTTCAACCCCACACCGGCACCACGTCCACTGGCCCTGCAGCTGTTCGACTGCGTCCACGCCGACGATCTTGATCGTGCGTTGGCACTGGGCCTGATGGAGTACCGGCCCGATCCACGCGACGACCTGCTGGATCCGGCCTGCCCGCAGCTGAGCGCGGTGCTGCTGGCCGCACAACAACGGCTGCGTGATGCCTGGGCAGCACGCGACCGCTACCGTGCACGCGCCGCACGCCTGCAACGTCGCGCTGCCGAACGCGATGCACGCCGGACGCCTGCAGCGGCGCCCAGCCAACCGGCGGCCGCCGCATTACCGCCGCTGGCTGCGGCCATCCTGGCGCGCGCCAAGGCCAAGGCCGCTGGTGGAGCACAGCCATGAACGCGATCCACGTCACCGCGCCGGCACGGCGCGGCAGCAGCATGCGCAAGCCCGAAATACAGGAGATGTTCGCGCGCCTGCGCGAGCTCAATCCGCACCCGACCACCGAGCTGGAATACACCACGCCGTTCGAGTTGCTGATCGCGGTGCTGCTGTCGGCACAAGCCACCGATGTCGGCGTCAACAAGGCCACCCGCAAGCTGTATCCGGTGGCCAATACCCCGCGCGATATTCTCGACCTGGGCGAAGAAGGCCTGAAGCGCTACATCGCCACCATCGGCCTGTTCAACGCCAAGGCCAAGAACGTCATCGCCACCTGCAGGATCCTGCTGGAGCAATACGGCGGCGAGGTGCCGCACGATCGCGCTGCGCTGGAGGCCTTACCCGGCGTCGGCCGCAAGACCGCCAACGTCGTGCTCAACACCGCGTTCGGCGAGCCCACCATGGCGGTGGACACACATATCTTCCGCGTCGCCAACCGCACCGGTCTTGCGCCGGGCAAGGACGTGCGCGCGGTCGAGGACAAACTGGTCAAGGTCATTCCTGCCGAATTCCTGCACGACGCACACCACTGGCTCATCCTGCACGGCCGCTACGTCTGCAAGGCACGCAAACCCGATTGCCCAGGCTGCGTGATCCACGACCTATGCCGCTACCGCGACAAGACCCCCGCACCCGCCGAAAGGCAGACAACAGTAAAAGGCTAACCAGCCGTCACGGCAACCAACCCGCAAAACCAACGCCAAGCAATCATGCCGGCAAAGCCTGCGTGTGCTTTTACGAATCCCAAATCCCAAATCCCCAATCCCCGCCCAAAAAAAATCGCGACCGGGATGATGCGTCTTGCGGCGCCATGCATCACCCGGTCACGATAGATGTCACCCGGCGCGAGCGCCGGGCGTCTGCAGCAGGTCTACGCCGCCTTGGCTTGCTCCACGCGCTGTTCGACCAGCGTGCTTTCCACCGTCGGCTGGCCTTCCACGCGTCGATCCAGCTCGTTCCAGTCCACTACCAGCTCGCAGCCGCGCGAGGCCGCATTCCGGCTCCAGTCGCGCAGCAACTCGATGCAGGCGTGGTCGACGTGATGCAGCTTGGCCACGTCCAGATGCAATGCGGTGTTCGGCGGTACGCTTTCCAGCGTACGCGCCATCGCCGGCACCTTCAGGAACGTTGCCGAGCCCTGCAGGGTCAGATGCATCTCGTCCTTCTTGTGCTCGTGCTCACGCACGTCCACCTTCAGGCGCGAAGAATGCAGGGCCAGACGGAACAACGACAGGCCGAAGCCGATCAGCACGCCGGTCAGCAGGTCGGTCGCCACGATCGCGAAGGTGGTCGCCAGGTAGATCGCCGCGGTGCCCCGACCATAGGTCGCCAGCTCCTTGACCTGCCCGATCTTGATCATCTTCACGCCCGTGTAGACCAAGATGCCGGCCAGACACGCCACCGGCGTCATCCGCAACAGCCATGGCAGCAGCATCGCGAACACCAGCAACCAGCCGCCATGCAGCACCGTGGACATGCGCGTGGCCGCACCGGCCTGCACATTGGCCGCGCTACGCACGATCACGCCGGTCATCGGCAATGCGCCCAGGAAGCCGCACAGCATATTGCCCACACCCTGCGCCGCCAGCTCACGGTCGTACTGCGTACGCGCGCCCTGGTGCATGCGATCCACCGCCGCCGCCGACAGCAAGGTCTCTGCGCTGGCGATGAAGGCAAAGGTCACCGCCGACACCAGCAAGGTCGCATTGAACACGCCGAAGATGTCCGCCACGCTGGGGATGCTGATCGCCGAGAACAGATTGGTCGGCACGTCGACCTTGTTGACGTTCAGGCCCTGCAACTGCACCGTCGCCGTGACCACCACCACCGCGATCAACGCACCCGGCAGAAAGCGCAGACGCTGCGGACGCAGCTTGTCCCATGCCAGGATGATGCCGATGGTGGCCAGGCCCACGAACAACGCGGTGCGGCCGGTCCCTTCGCTGATCGCCTGCCACACAACAGCCGGCAATGCAGCGAAGTTTTCCAGACCGCGCGCCTTGGGAGCGGCGTCCATCAGCACATGCGCCTGCGAGGCCACGATCAGGATGCCGATGCCCGACAACATACCGGCCACCACGGCCGGCGACGTCATCCGAAACCACACGCCTGCGCGGCACAGACCGGCAACCAACTGAATCGCACCGGCCAGCAGGATCACCGGACCGAGGGCGGCAATGCCGTGCTCGCGGACCAGTTCGAACACCAACACAGCCAGGCCGGCGGCCGGTCCGCTCACCTGCAGAGGAGAGCCCGCCAGGAAGCCGACGACCAGCCCACCGATGATGCCGGTGATCAGGCCTGCGGCCGGCGGCATGCCGGAAGCGATCGCAATGCCCATACACAACGGGAGCGCGACGAGGAAGACCACGACAGACGACAACAAATCACGTCCGAACAGTCCCTGGCGGAAATATCCGCCGATACCTGATGTGTTCATGATGTGCTCCGTCAGGCGAGTTCAGCGCGCACGACTTGCTGCAGTCGCGGACGTGGGGTGGCTTCGGGGGTGTTGTCCGCCAACAACGGACGGAAGCCACCCTTCTCGGCATCGAAGGCGCGGATCTCGCCGTGGGCGATGTCATAGATCCAGCCATGGATGCGCAAGGTACCGGCCGCCAGACGCGCGGCGACCACCGGCTGCGTCCGCAGATGGTCCAGCTGCGAGACCACGTTCTCTTCGGTCATGCAGCTCAACGCTTCCTGGCTGTGCGGATCGTGCCCGTGATGGGCAGTGACGTGACGCGCTGCATCGGTGTGCTTGAGCCAGGCCGCCACGGACGGCACGTCTTCCAGCGATTCCGGCTTGAGCACCGCCTTCATTGCGCCGCAGTCGGTATGACCGCAGATCACGATGTGCCGCACGCCCAGTACGGCGATGGCATATTCGATCGCCGCAACCACGCCGCTGACGTGCTGGGAGTAAGGCGGCACCACATTGCCGATGTTGCGATAGACGAACAATTCGCCCGGCTGTGCGGAGAAGATCAGCTCCGGCATGACACGCGAGTCGGCGCAGGTGATGAACAAGGTATGCGGACTCTGGCCGCCGGCCAATTCCTGAAAGCGCGCACTCTGGCGCGGATACACTTCCTTACGGAAATGACGAAAACCTTCTAGCAAACTTTCCATGGGAGATACCTCTAGGCAACGAATGGCCATCCGCGGCGCAAACCGCGAAGTGCAAAGACGAACAAATCAAAGGAAGCCGGTGCGCTGCACCGGTTGACGCGACTAATGAAGGATCAGGCGCGCACTGCGTTGGGAGGACGCAGTTGCGGGATCAGGTCGCGTTTTTGAGTTGCCGGCGCGTAATGCGCGTACCAGGAGGGGAAATAACGTGCGACCACCGGCCATGCCTGGGAGAGCAAGGGGATATCGTCTGCAGAATGGGTATCGACCTGGGTCTGTGCGTCCCCGTCGCCCTGCAGATCATCGGCTGCGTCACGTTCTTCGCCAGCATCCGCCATTACCGCCACGCCGTCGCCCACAAGCGCATCGTGGATGCGGCTGTGCGCATCGGCCGCCGACCACGCAGTGAGCGCGAGCAGGCAGACCAACAGCAATTGGAGGAATCGGGGAAACATGGCCTCGAAACTAACAATTTAGAACGCGCCTATGCAAGTGGTGCGACGCACAAAGCGCTTGATACGCCACAGTTCCACCTGGTTGGTTCAGGTCGCAATAAGCTTGAGCTCGCTGAAACGGTGAACCACGCCACTGTCACATCTGTCATACGACGCGGTCCGTTCAGACTCATGACACACGATGACAAAAAACAAACACGCGTAAATCTTTGTCTTTGTTGACAAAAATCAGATTGCAACGCGATCTGAAGTTGTCACATTAACGCAACTTTCACGCCATAGCCTGCGCTCACTTTCTCAGGTCGCAAGGCAAATATGAAACTTTCTCCCACCCTGCTTGGCTCCGCCCTGCTGCTGGCGCTGGCCGCACCCGCTGCGCACGCCGAAATCGCCATCGACGTGATCGGCGGCTCGGAGATGTCGCTCGAAGGCCTGGTCCAGGCCGACGGCAACTGGTTCCACAACGATGTGCAGGACCTCAATGGCCCGATCGGTGCCAACGGCGACAATTCCGAATTCAGCATCCGCCGTGCCGAGCTGGTGCTCAAGGGCAAGGGCCCGGGCAATTTCGAATGGGTGGCCGGTTACGACCCGAGCGTGCTGAAGGAAGTCACCATCCGCGGCACCACCATCCGCAGCACCGGGCGTTTCCTCGACAACAACATCAAGTACAAGTTCGCCGGCAACGCCAACAACTACCTGCAGGTCGGCCAGTTCAAGCAGCCCAACAGCCTGGAAGAGCTGTCCAGCACCAAGAACAACGACTTCGTCTCCAAGGCCGCGGTGACCAACACCTACGGCATCTCGCGCCGGCTGGGCGTGGCCTACGGCATGGGCGACAACGACTGGAGCATCACCGCCAGTGCGTTCGGCCGCGAACTGACCCGCAACCAGGCACACGGCAGCGGCTACGGCGCGCGCGGCACCTGGGCGCCGATCAACGAGAGCGGCAATGTGCTGCACTTCGGTTTGAGCTACCTGGGTTACGACACCGACGACGACACCCTGCGCCTGCGCGCACGCCCGGACGCCGACCTGACCACGGTGCGCCTGATCGACAGCGGCGCCATCACCAACGTGGACAGCGTGGGTGTGGCCGGAGCCGAGGCGATGTGGATCACCGGCCCGTTCAAGCTGCAGAGCGAATTCTTCCAGGAAAACGCCAAGCGCATCGGCAACAACGCCAACGATTACAAGAGTGACGGCTGGTACGTCAGCGGCGTCTGGAACATCACCGGCGAGACCTGGGGCTACAAGGCCGGCGTGCCGACCACCCCGCTGCCGAACGCGCCGGCCTCGGGGATGTGGCAGCTGGCGGTGCGCTACGACACCCTGGACCTCAACGACGGCCACTTGGTCTCCAACGGCACCACCCCGTTCGTAGACGGCGTGCTGGGCGGCAAGATGGATGTGTGGACGATCGGTGCCAACTGGTACTGGCGCTCCAACTTCAAGTTCGCACTCGACTACGCGAAGGTGGAAAGCACCCGTTACAACAGCGCCACGCGTGGCCTGGTCGACGACAACCCGTCGATCATCGAGGCACGTGCGCAGTTCTATTGGTAAGTGCGCGCTGGATCGGCCGCCGTGCGGCGCTCCCGTGAGCGCGCCACGGCGGCAACCATCCTGATCCGACCCGGCAACGCGCCCCGCCGCAACGCCGTCATCTGCATGTCATCTCCCGGACACCGCGCCGTCATGCCCCTGCCCTGCAATGGCACGACTGCGGGACGTCCTCATCCCTTCGCTACAGGAGCTGTTCCGTGATCCACTCTATGAAGACCCGTCTGGCCGTCGGCGTGCTCACCGCCTCGCTGGCCTTGTGCGCCCAGGCCGCCGATGTCACCGGCGCCGGTGCGTCGTTCATCTACCCGGTGATGTCCAAGTGGTCGGCCGACTACAACGCGGCCACCAAGAAGCAGGTCAACTATCAATCGATCGGTTCGGGCGGCGGCATTGCCCAGATCAAGGCAGCCAGCGTGGATTTCGGCTCGTCCGATGCGCCGCTCAAGCCTGAAGAACTGGCCGCGGCCGGCCTGGCGCAATTCCCGTCGGTGATCGGCGGCGTGGTGCCGGTGGTCAACGTGCCCGGCGTGGCGGCAGGCGCGCTGAAGCTGGACGGCAAGACCCTGGGCGACATCTTCCTGGGCAAGGTCAGCACCTGGAACGACCCGGCGATCGCCGCGCTCAACCCGGGCGTCAAGCTGCCCGACGGCAAGATCACCGTGGTGCATCGCTCCGACGGTTCGGGCACCAGCTTCAACTTCACCAACTACCTGTCCAAGGTCAACCCGGACTGGAAGGGCAAGGTCGGCGAAGGCACCGCGGTGCAGTGGCCGACCGGCATCGGCGGCAAGGGCAACGAAGGCGTGGCCGCGTACGTGAAGCAGATCAAGGGCGGCATCGGCTACGTCGAGCTGTCGTATGCGCTGCAGAACAAGATGGCCTACACCGCGATGAAGAACGCCGCCGGCAAGTTCGTGCAGCCGTCCGACGAGACCTTTGCCGCCGCCGCCAACAGCGCCGACTGGGGCAACAGCAAGGACTTCTATCTGGTGATGACCAACGCCTCCGGCGACAACGCCTGGCCGATCACCGCCACTAACTTCATCCTGGTGCAGAAGAAGCCCAAGAATCCGGCCGGCCTCAAGAACACGCTGGAGTTCTTCCGCTGGGTCTACAGCAAGGGCGATGCGCAGGCCAAGCAGCTGGACTACGTGCCGCTGCCGGACAGCCTGGTGACCCAGATCGAAGGCTACTGGACCAAGAACCTGCCCAAGTAACCCCAGCCACAGCGACAGGAACGACGTCGTCTCTCTCCCCGGCGTCGGCACCGGGACGCGGCCCCCACGGGGTCGCGTCTTTTTTGTGATGCCTTCTCCAAAAGGCACTGTCATGCACGTGTAACAAAAACATCATTTCATAGCGTGGTCTGCCGGGTCCCCCGGCCAACCCAGCCTCGGAGCTTCCATGAAACTGCAGTCGGCCAGCCTGACCGCCCTGTCCCTCACCATCGCCCTCGCCCTGGCCGCTTGCTCGCCCGGCAAGGATGCGCAGTCCGGCGACACCGCCAAGGGTGCCACCGCCGCAGGTGCCACCGCTGGCGACAGCAAGAGTGCCGAGATCTCCGGCGCCGGTGCCTCCTTCATCTATCCGCTGGTCTCCAAGTGGTCGGCCGACTACAACGCCGCCACCGGCAACAAGGTGAACTACCAGTCGATCGGCTCCGGCGGCGGTATCGCGCAGATCAAGGCCGGCACGGTGGACTTCGGTTCGACCGACAAGCCGCTGGACAGCGCCGAACTGCAGCAGGCCGGCCTGGGCCAGTTCCCGTCGGCGATCGGCGGCGTGGTGCCGGTGGTGAACCTGGAAGGCATCGCACCGGGCAAGCTGCGCCTGACCGGCGCGCTGCTGGGCGACATCTTCCTGGGCAAGGTCACGATGTGGAACGACGCGGCGATCGTCGCGGCCAATCCGGGCGTAACCCTGCCGGCGACCAAGATCAACCTGGTGCATCGCTCCGACGGTTCGGGCACCACCTTCAACTTCTCCAACTACCTGTCCAAGGTCAGCCCGGAGTGGAAGAGCAAGGTCGGCGAAGGCACCTCGGTGCAGTGGCCGGGTGGCGTCGGCGGCAAGGGCAACGAAGGCGTGGCCTCGTACGTGCAGCAGATCAAGGGTTCGATCGGGTATGTCGAACTGGCCTACGCCCTGCAGAACAAGATGCCCTACGCCTCGCTGCAGAATGCGGCAGGCCAGTGGGTGGAGCCGAATGCGGAAAGCTTCGCCGCCGCTGCCGCCAGCGCCGACTGGGCCAACGCCAAGGATTTCAACCTGGTGATCACCAACGCACCGGGCGAGAAGGCCTGGCCGATCACCGCGACCAACTTCATGCTGATGCACAAGCAGCCCAAGGATGCGGCGCGCAGCAAGGCGACGCTGGACTTCTTCAAGTGGGCGCTGGACAACGGCCAGGCCCAGGCCAGCGAGCTGCATTACGTGCCGCTGCCGCCGGAACTGGTCAAGCAGATCCAGGCCTACTGGGCCAGCGAGTTCAAGTGATGCCCT
Source organism: Xanthomonas arboricola pv. juglandis (assembly GCF_001013475.1). Taxonomy (GTDB): domain Bacteria; phylum Pseudomonadota; class Gammaproteobacteria; order Xanthomonadales; family Xanthomonadaceae; genus Xanthomonas; species Xanthomonas arboricola. The sequence goes on from NZ_JZEF01000005.1 coordinate 403,928, forward strand.
GCACCCGCTGTCATGGCGGGTTGCGCTGCGGTGAGGTGCCTGCGGGCGCCTCGCCGTTCCTGCTGTCTCACGCTCCCGCCAGTGCGCGGGTGACGAGTCCAATCGAATGAATGCCACCGCCATTCCCGAAGCGATGACCGCCCCGCGCGGCCGCGACCTGCGCGATGCACGTGCCGATCGCCTGTTCAAGCTTGCGCTGGCCGCCACGGTCGTCTTCGTCCTGTTGGCGCTCGGCAGCGCCGCGCTGTCGATGCTGTGGGGCGGGCGCCATGCCTTGCAGATGCAGGGCCTGAGCTTTTTCTATTCCGCCGACTGGAATCCGGTGGAAAACAAATACGGCGCGCTGGCGCCGATCTACGGCACCCTGGTCACCGCATTGATTGCGATGGTGATTGCGGTGCCGGTGAGTTTCGGTATCGCGTTCTTCCTCACCGAGGTGGCGCCGCGCTGGTTGCGCGGCCCGGTCGGCACCGCCATCGAACTGCTGGCCGGCATCCCGTCGATCATCTACGGCATGTGGGGCCTGTTCGTGCTGGTGCCGGTGATGACGGAGCATGTGACGCCCTGGCTCAACGATCACCTGGGCACGCTGCCGTTGATCGGCCCGTTGTTCCAGGGCCCGCCGTTGGGAATCGGGTTGCTGACCGCAGGCTTCGTGCTGGCGATCATGGTGATTCCGTTCATCTCCTCGGTGATGCGCGAGGTGTTCCTGACCGTGCCGACGCGCCTGAAGGAATCGGCGTACGCGCTGGGGTCGACCAAGTGGGAAGTCAGCTGGGACATCGTGCTGCCCTATACCCGCTCTGCGGTGATCGGCGGCGTGTTCCTGGGCCTGGGCCGTGCGCTGGGCGAAACCATGGCAGTGGCGTTCGTGGTCGGCAACACGGTGCGGCTGTCGCCGTCGCTGCTGGAGCCCGGCACCACCATCGCCGCGCTGATCGCCAATGACTTCGGCGAGGCCACCGAAACCTATCGCTCGGCATTGCTGCTGCTGGGCTTTGTCTTGTTCATCGTGACCTTCATCGTGCTGGCGATTGCGCGCTTCATGCTGATGCAGCTGTCGCGTCGGGAGGGCAACTGATGTCCTCGGTCTCGCAATCGTTGTACAACCGCCGCCGCGTGACCAACGCGATCGCACTGTTGCTGTCCTGCGTCACCGCGGTGTTCGGCCTATTCTTCCTGGGCTGGATCCTGTGGACCTTGTTGTCCAAGGGCGTGCCGGGTATCGACGTCAACCTGTTTACCAAGATGACACCGCCGCCGATGCAGGAAGGCGGCCTGCTCAATGCCTTCTTCGGCAGTGCGGTGATGTGCGGCCTGGCGCTGGCGATCGGCACGCCACTGGGCATTGCCGCCGGCACCTGGCTGGCCGAATACGGCAATGCACGCAAGGCCGGGTTGGTGGTGCGCTTCGTCAACGACATCTTGTTGTCGGCACCGTCGATCGTGCTGGGGTTGTTCGTCTACACGCTGTACGTGATGCAGACCGGCGGGCGCTTCTCCGCGTTTGCCGGCGCGCTGTCGCTGGCCTTCATCGTGCTGCCGGTGGTGGTGCGCACCACCGACGAAATGCTGCGCCTGGTACCGGCGCAGATGCGCGAAGCGGCGTTGTCGCTGGGCATCCCGCAGTGGAAGGTCACCGTGCAGGTGCTATATCGCGCCGCCTCGGCCGGCATCCTCACCGGCATCCTGCTGGCCCTGGCCCGCATCAGCGGCGAGACCGCGCCGTTGCTGTTCACCGCCTTCGGCAATCAGTACTGGAACAGCAATGTGTTCCAGCCGATGGCCAGCGTACCGGTGATCATGAATCAGTTCGCCGGCAGCCCCTACGAGACCTGGCAGACCCTGGCCTGGTCCGGCGCGCTGGTGCTGACCGTGTTCGTACTGCTGGTGAGCCTGGGCGCGCGCGCCCTGCTACTGCGCAACAAGATTTCCAATGACTGACCTCTCCCTCCGGACACCCGACATGAACGATCTCCAAAACGCCATGCCGATGCATCGCATCGCCGTTCCGGCCGCCAAGGGAGCACCGGCCGCGCAGGCGCCGGTGAAAGTGGCCGCACGCAATCTGGACTTCTATTACGACAAGTACCACGCGCTCAAGGGCATCAACATCGAGATTCCGGAAAAGCGCGTCACCGCGCTGATCGGGCCGTCGGGTTGCGGCAAGTCCACCCTGCTGCGCATCTTCAACCGCATCTATGCGCTGTATCCGAAGATGGAAGCGCGCGGCGAAGTGCTGCTGGACAACGAAAACATCCTGTCGCCGAAGTACCCGATGAACCGGCTGCGCAGCAAGGTCGGCATGGTGTTCCAGAAGCCGGTGCCGTTTCCGATGACGATCTTCGAAAACGTCGCCTACGGCATCCGCCACCACGAAAAACTGTCCAAGGCCGACATGCAGAACCGGGTCGAGCAGGCGCTGCGCCAGGGCGCGTTGTGGGACGAGGTCAAGGACAAGCTGGGGCAAAGCGCGCTGGGCCTGTCCGGCGGTCAGCAGCAGCGGCTGTGCATCGCCCGCGCGGTGGCGCTGCGCCCGGACGTGCTGCTGCTGGACGAACCGACCTCGGCGCTCGATCCGATTTCCACCAGCCGTATCGAGCAGCTGGTGGAGGAGCTCAAGCGCGAATACACCATCGTGATCGTGACCCACAACATGCAGCAGGCGGCACGTGTCTCCGACTACACCGCCTTCATGTACCTGGGCGACCTGATCGAGCATGACCGCACCGAAACGATTTTCTCCCAGCCGTCCAAGCAGCAGACCGAGGACTACATCACCGGCCGTTTCGGTTGATGTAAGGCGGGCCATCGCAATGCCGCATTGACGTAGCTCCGCCGCACTGCCCGGCACGACATTTGCATCACCTGCGATGTCGCCAGGGTTACGGCGGACATCCACCACCGCCACGAATCGAGATCACGATGAACCAGCACCTCAACGACCATATCGTCAAAAGCTACGACGAGGAGCAGCACCGTCTTGTCGCCGAGATCGTGCGCATGGGCGACACGGCGGTGGCGCAGCTGGAAGCCGCACTGGATGTGGTGGAGCGTCGCGACGACAACGCCGCGCATCGCATCGTGGTCAACGACGAGGCGATCGATGCGCTGGAGCATGCGATCAGCCACGACGTGATGCGGCTGGCGTTGCGTGGGCCGATGGCGCGCGACCTGCGCGAGATCCTGGCCGGCCTGCGCATTCCGGCCGATATCGAACGCATCGGCGATTACGCGGCCAATGTCGCCAAGCGCTCGATCGCGCTCAATTCCGCACCGCCGCTGCCGCAGACGGTGGGCCTGCGTGCGCTCGGCCAGATGGCCGCCGATGCCGTGCGCGAAGCGGTGCAGGCGTACCGCAACAAGGATGCCGATGCGGCGATTCGCGTACGCGACGAAGATGCACGCCTGGATGCGCAATACACCGCGCTGTTCCGCGAGCTGCTGACCTACATGATGGAAGACCCGCGCAACATCACTCCCTGCACGCACCTGCTGTTCATGGCCAAGAACCTGGAGCGCATCGGCGACCACGCCACCAACATCGCCGAGAACGTGTGGTTCCTGGTCCATGGCGAACAGCCGCTGCCGCCGCGCCTGAAGCGCGACGACACCAGCACCACCGGCGTCATCTGATCGCAACAAGTGCCGGCGGCATCTGCCGGCACAGGTCGCAACGCCTTATTTCATTACGTATTCAGCTCCAAATGCCTACGGTGAACTCGCACAGGCTGTTCCTGTGACGCAGGAGTAGGCAGATGAAACGCATCATCGGATCCCTCATGGTTGTATCGCTGTTGACGTCCGGCGCAGCGTTCGCCGCGCCGCAACAGCATGACGACCACGACCGCGGCGCGCAGCACCACGACGCGCGTGGTCCGGACCGCCGCGACGATCATCGCGACGACAGGCACGATGACAAGCGTGACCACCGCCCCAGCGCGCACAACGACGACCACCGCAACGATCGTCGTGGCCCGCCGTATCGGCGTGGCGAGCGCCTGGCACCGGACCACCGCGGCATACGGGTGACCGACTACCGCAAGCATCACTTGAACACGCCGCAGCGCGGGCACGAGTGGCGCCGCGTGGACAACAACTACGTGCTGATTGCGGTGGCCACCGGGCTGATCGCAAGCGTGGTCGCCGCCCGCTGACGCCAGCGGTGTAGCACAGCTTCCGGGCCCGATCCGTGGCAACACGGGTCGGGCTTTTGTTTGCCGGATCGCGGCTCAGTACACGCGGGCAGGCCGCCAGCTGCCACGATCGGGCCGGCCGTGCGACCTGCTAGGCTATGCCGATGAACGAACCGGTCGACCTGCAGCCTGCCCCCTCCTTCCTGCCCATGTCGCGGCGCTTCCGCGGCTATCTGCCCGTGGTGGTGGATGTGGAAACGGGAGGTTTCGACTGGAACAAGCACGCCCTGCTGGAAATTGCCTGCGTGCCGATCGAAATGGATGCCGACGGGCGGTTCTTCCCCGGCGACACCGCCAGTGCCCATCTGGTGCCCGCGCCAGGACTGGAGATCGACCCGAAGTCGCTGGAGATCACCGGCATCGTGCTCGACCACCCGTTCCGCTTCGCCAAGCAGGAAAAGGACGCGCTGGACCATGTGTTCGCGCCGGTGCGTGCGGCAGTGAAGAAATACGGCTGCCAGCGCGCGATCCTGGTGGGGCACAACGCGCATTTCGACCTGAACTTCCTCAACGCCGCGGTTGCGCGTGTGGGCCACAAACGCAATCCGTTCCATCCGTTCAGCGTGTTCGACACCGTGACCCTGGCCGGCGTGGCGTACGGGCAGACCGTGCTGGCGCGCGCGGCACAAGCCGCAGGCCTGGAGTGGAATGCTGCCGATGCGCATAGCGCGGTCTACGACACCGAGCAGACCGCGCGGCTGTTCTGCACGATCGCCAATGCCTGGCCGGGGCCTGACGCGGGCTGATCGAGCCGGGAATCGGGAATCGGGATTGGGGAATCGTTAAAGCAGCGGGGCTCCCTGCTTGAGACATCAGCAGTTGGCGGCGCCACTGCGTGTGCCCTTACCCTCCTCCGCCCTTCGGGCACCTTCTCCCGCAGGAGAAGGAAAGCGCCAGGCACCGTGGCTCTGCGATTCCCGATTCCCGATTCCCGATTCCCGATTCCCGATTCTCGACTCCCCAATCCCAGCATCTAACCCACACAGATGCGATCGCGCCCCGCGCTCTTGGCCTGGTACAGCGCCTGGTCGGCGCGTTGCATCAGCGATGAGCCGGTGTCGTCGTCGCGCAACTCGGCCACGCCGGCACTGAAGGTCACCTGCAGGCCTTCCACGCCGCCCCAGCCGTGGCGCGCGTGGAACAGCGCGCGGATGCGCTGGCACAGCGCCTGCGCATCCTCCAGCGTCGTGTCGGCCAGCAGCAGGGCGAACTCTTCGCCGCCCAGGCGCGCCGGCAGGTCCGACGCGCGCGCGGCGGCGGTCAGCAGCACACCGACTTCGTGCAATACCGCATCGCCACTGGCGTGCGAATAACGGTCGTTGATGCGCTTGAAGTGATCGATATCCAGGATCGCCAGCACCAGCGGACGCGCGCTGCGGCGGGCGCGGCTGATGTCGCGCGCCAGCGCCTCGTCGAAATGCCGGCGGTTGGGCAGCCCGGTCAGGGCGTCCTCGTGCGCCTGGCGCTCGAACACATCCGACTTGATGCGCAGCCGCGTCAGCAGCTCGCTTTTTTCCTGGTTGGCCTGCAGCAAGCGCTGCGCCTGCAGTTGCAGATCTTCGGTGCGTTTGCGCACCAGTTCGGCCAGGCGCGCGTTATGGGTCTTGTAGCGGCGCAACAGGAATCGGTACACCAGCGCCAGCAATAAAATCGCACCCAGCACCGCGGCCAGGCGCACGTCCTGGCGCTGCCACCACAGCGGCAGCACCTCGAACGCCCACACCGCCTCGTGCGGACTCCAGGCACCGCCCGGGTGACGGGCCGCCACATGCAAACGGTAGCGCCCCGGCGGCAGGCCGATGAATTCCACGCTGCGTTGCCGGCCACGCTCGGTCCAGTCGCTGTCCAGGCCTTCCAGCCGCGTGCGGTATTCGATCCGCTCCGGCAGCAGAAAACTCATGCCGACGTAGGACACGTTCAGGCGATGCCCGCCCGGCAGGCGTGCCTGCTGCCGCCATGTCAGCGGACGTGCGTCCTGCTGCACGCTTTCGATCACCGCAGGCGGCGCGCGCCGCTCGCGAAAGCGCTGCAGGCGCGCCGGGTCGACCGTGCTCACGCCGCCGGCGGTGACCACCCAGATCGAGCCGTCAGCACGCGCGATCATGCTCGGCCCGGAGCTGCCGTTGGCCTGCGCGTTGCCCATGCCGTCGATCTCGCCATAGCGTTCGATGAGCAGCCGGCCGCGTCCATCGGCAACCGCGTTGAGCTGCGTGAGTTGCGTGCGCAACACGCCGCGATTGCTGCTGATCCAGGCATTGCCGAACCGGTCGCCGACCAGCTGGAACACCGTATCGACCGGCATGCCCTGCTCCAGCCCCACGCGTGCGAGTCTGCCGTTGCGCACCCGGTACAGGCCGCGATCGGTCGAGATCCAGACAGCGTCACCGATGCGCTGAAAACCGAACACGCTCCGCGCACCGCCCAGCGCTTCCAGATTCAATTGCTGCAGTTTTCCGTCGCGCAGTACCGCCGCGCCGTCGACCGAGCCGATCCACAGCGCGCCATCGATGCTGGCCAGCGCGGTCACCACGCCATCGGGCAGGCCGTCGACGGCCAGGGGCACTCGCTTGCCGTTCACCAACTTCACCACGCCGCGCTGCGTGGCCAGCCATACCACGCCGGAGTCTTCGATCACGATGGCGCGGATATGCCCGCTGGGAATGCCCTCGGCGTCGCCGTAATGCCGCAGCAGGCGTCCGTCGCGCAGCACGAAGACGCCATCGGCATAGGTGCCCACCCAAAGATCGCCGTGCCGATCCAGCGCCAGGCTGAGCACCGAGAGCTTGCGCCCGGATGGCGTGGCCACCGCCACCGGCACGATGCGTCCGTCCGGCAGCATCCGATCCAGGCCGGCGGTGCTGGCGATCCACAAGCTGCCGTCGCGGTCTTCCAGCACCGCGCGGGCGTAGTCGCCGCTCAGCCCATCGCGTTGGCTGTAACTGCTGAACAACGTCTCGCGCAGCCGAAACAGCCCGCCGTTGGCGCCGACCCAGATGCTGCCTTCGGCATCCTCGCGCAGGCTGACGATGCGCCCGGTCGGCAGGCTGCGACCAGCCGGCAGATGCTCCACTCCACGACTGCCGATGCGCAGCAGCCCCTGATTTTCGCTGCCCAGCCACAGGTCGCCGTGGCGGTCCTGCAGCATCGCGGTGAAATGGCCCTGCCCGGGCACCCGCCGCACCAGCTCCGCAGTCTCGCCCCGCAGCCGATACAGCTGCTCGCCGGCGACAACCCACAGCGTGCCGTCCGGCGCGCGGTATGGCCACGCCAGCCCCGGCGGCAGGCCGAAGGCAGCCGGGGCGCGATGCATGCGCCCGTCCGGTTCGCGATAGATCAGGCCGTCCAGCGTGCCGATCAGCAGCCGGCCCTGGTCGTCAAACGCCATGCGCGGAAAGCTGCTCTGCAGCGGCACGCCATCGCGCGGCGGAAAATACTCGAAGCGCCCATCCGGCCACAGGCAGCCCAGCCCGTGGCCCTCGAACAGCAACCACATGCGGCCGTGCGCATCCATGGTCATTGCATGGATCAGCGCCTGCGGCCACTGTCCCTGCCGCTGCCAGTGCCGCCACTGCCCGTCGCTGCCGTGCCGCACCAGATTGCCGCGCGCATCGCTGAGCCACAGCGCCCCGTCGTGGTCGACGTACAAGGCGCCGACGCCATTGTCGGGCAGGCCGGGACGCGTGCTGCGGTCGATGATGCCGAATTCCAGGCCGTTGTAACGCACCAGGCCTTCCCAGGTGGCGAACCACAGGTAGCCGTCGCGGGTCTGGGCGATATCGCGCAAGGAGTTGTGCGGCAGGCCGTTACGCGAGCTCCAGCTGTCGATCGCGTAGTCGCGCAATGGCGCCGTGCCGGCCGGTGCAGCCAGTGCCGCGAGCGAGCACAGCGCCAGCAGCATGCAGACAACGGCACCGAGCCAGCGCTGCGGCCGCCTGTCTCCCCGTGCCGACGCCTTGGCATCGCATCCGTTCTCGCCCGTCGACCAGGCCCCCGCCCCATCTCTCATCAGACATAACACGCCGTTCGCTGACGATATGGTAGGCAAAAACGGGCACGCGCGCCGGTCAATCGTCGCACGCCTTGGTCAACGTCATGCGCGGCGGGCCACCTGCGCGCCCGGCACTGCAGCGGCAAGCGCACCGACGCCATGGTTTGCGCAGATCGGCCCCTGCGTGGGTGCGCGGATCGAACCGCGCCGCACGCGCGATCTCGCCATGCCGATCGACCTACGCGGCTCGCCATTGGCACGCAAGTGCGATTTAGTGTGGTTGGCAACACAGGGCGAACAGTCGCCAGCTGGATGCGGACGACGTGCAGCAAGCGCAGTGCACGGGTGGTGCGTGCCGAGTCAGGGCATCGGCCGCGCCCGCACCCACCTGGCGGTGAGCGCAGTCGTTTCGGTCGCCGCCTCAGGCGCCCAGGCGCTGGCGTACCGCTTCGAACAGGGTCACACCGGCGGCCACCGACACGTTGAGGCTTTCGATATCGCCCGGCATCGGGATCTTGACCAGGCCATCGCAATGCTCGCGGGTGAGACGACGCAGGCCGTCGGCCTCGCCACCGAGCACCAGCCCGACGTTGCCGCGCAGGTCCACGCTATACAGCGACGCCTCGGCTTCACCGGCCAGGCCATACAGCCACACGCCCTGCTTCTGCAGATCGCGCAGGCAACGCGCCAGATTGGTCACCGCGACCACCGGAATACGGTCGGCCGCACCGGCCGAGGTCTTGCGCACGGTCGCGTTGACGGTGGCCGACTTGTCCTTGGGAATGACCACTGCAGTGACGCCGGCCGCGGCCGCGCTGCGCAGGCATGCACCGAGATTGTGCGGGTCCTGCACGCCATCGAGGATCAGCAGCAAGGCGCGTCCCTCGGCTGCGGTCACCAGCGCTTCGAGCTCGTTTTCGGCCCACAGCCGCGCTGCGGCATAACGCGCGACCACGCCCTGGTGGCGCACCTGCCCACCGACGCCATCGAGTGCCTGGGTGTTGACCCGGCGCACGTCGATGCCCTTGCGGCGGGCCTGCTCTTCGATTTCGATCAGGCGCGGATTCTTGCTGCCGGCCTCAATCAAGACCTCGCGCACGTTGTCGGCGTCGTTCTCGACGGACGAGGCGACGGCGTTGACGCCGACGATCCACTGATTCTGCTTGCTGCTCATTGCGCCGGATACGAAGAGATAAAGGGGAATGGTAGGGCCTGCGGCCTGCCACGTCACGGCCGGAGCGCAGACGGCGCTGGCGGCAAGGAGATCGCGGTGCTCCTGGGCCACGGCCAGAACCTCAGCACGCTGTACGGTCAATTGCGGGGATCGAAGATGGCGCTCGCACCATTGTGATGGTGCCGGCACCTGCACGCACCCGCTATCGCGCCCCCCTGCGATCTGCACTCACGCCTGCGGGCGCGGACTCACACTGGCCACTGCGCGGTATCGTGATCCGGGTGCTGCCTTGACACCACATCGGCCAGAAACGTCGATGCGGCGACATCTTCCTCGGTAGTGCGCGCCGGTAGATCGGCCAATGCATCGACGAAGGGCAGCTTGCGCTCCGCCCCGTACTGGATTGCCGGAGGCAGCCGCTCGGGCGTATCGAACGCACCGGCAGCAATCGCCAGGCCGTCGGGCGCTTCATAGGTCAGCGGCGTTCCACACTCGGCGCAGAAGCCACGCAACACCAACGATGAAGAAGCGAAGCGCTTCGGCTCGCCGCGTGTCCAGCTGAACTCGGTACCGCGCACCGAAACCAACGGCGCGTAGTAGGAACCGAAGGCTTTTTGACACATGCGGCAATGGCAGATCGAGGCGTCCGTCAGCCTGCCGCGCACATGGAAACGCACGGCACCGCACTGGCAGCCACCGCTGTACTCGATTGCTGCGTCCATCGTCGCCTCAAGCCTTGAAAGTGGGCATCCAGCGCGCGTTGCGAGCGTCTGCCCGCAACGACCTGCCGCTCATATCTGGCGGTCCGTACGCATCGCGAGCCGCCGCCGGACGGCGGCTCGCGGTCCTGCAGACGCGCTTAGTACTGCTTCTTCTTGCGCTTGGCCGGCTGAGCACTCGGCGGCGGCGGTTCGGGCGAATCGCCGCGATCCTCGGCTAGGCGGAAGTCGATCTTGCGCTCCTCCATGCTGGCTTTCAGCACCAGCACCCGCACCGGATCGCCCAGACGGAACGTGCGGCCACGGCGCTCGCCACTGAGCGTCTTGCGGATCGGATCGAACTGGTAATAGTCCTGCGGCAGCTGGGTGACATGCACCAGGCCGTTGACCTTGGACTGGGTCAACTCCACGAACAGGCCGAACCCGGTCACGCCGCTGATCACGCCATCGAACTGGCCGCCGACATGCTTTTCCATCCACGCGGCGCGATACCGCTCGTCGACTTCGCGTTCGGCTTCGTCGGCACGCCGACCACGCTCGGAACACTGCAGCGACAAGGCCGCCATCTGACGCGGGGTGTAGATGTATTTTTCCGGGCTGGCGCCGGTCAGGGCGTGCTTGATCGCGCGGTGCACCAGCAGGTCCGGGTAACGCCGGATCGGCGAGGTGAAGTGCGCATACGCCTCCAGCGCCAAACCGAAGTGACCGTTGTTGTCCGGCGAATACACCGCCAGGCTCTGACTGCGCAGCAGCACCGATTCCAGCAGCGCCGCATCCGGGCGCGCGCGCACCTTCTTCAGCAACTTGGTGTAGTCGCCGGGGCGCACCTTGCTCCATGCCGGCAGGCTCAGCTGGAATTCCTTGAGGAACTCCAGCAGATCTTCGTACTTGCTCTCCGGTGGCCGCTCGTGCACGCGGTACGGCGCCGGCACATGCATGCTCAGCAGATAACGCGCGGCCTCGACGTTGGCGGCGATCATGCATTCTTCGATCAGCTTGTGCGCATCGTTGCGCACCAGCATGCCGGCCTGGGTGACTTCGCCGGTGTTGTCGAGCACGAAACGCACTTCGGAGGTCTCGAACTCGATTGCGCCACGCTGCGTGCGCGCCTTGGACAGCACGTTGTACAGCTGATGCAGGCGCTGCACCTGCGGCAGCAACGGGCCGATGAAGGCCTTGGTATCGGCGTCGTCTTCGCCCACCGCCTTCCAGACCTGGTTATAGGTCAGGCGCGCATGCGAGTTCATCACCGCCTCGTAGAAACGCGAACCGGTGACTTCGCCGTCGCGCCCCACCTGCATGTCGCAGACGAAGCACATGCGGTCGACCTTGGGCATCAGCGAGCAGATGCCGTTGGACAGCGTCTCCGGCAGCATCGGCACCACGAACCCCGGGAAATACACCGAGGTAGCGCGCTTCTGTGCTTCATCATCCAGCGGCGTGCCCGGACGCACATAGTTGGACACGTCGGCGATCGCCACCACCAGACGGAAGCCGTCGGCATTGGGCTCGCAATACACCGCATCGTCGAAATCCTTGGCGTCTTCGCCGTCGATGGTGACCAGCGGCATCTGCCGCAGATCAACGCGCCCGCCGATCATCTGCGGCTCGACCACCAACGGCACTGCCGCGGCTTCGTCCAGCACTTCCTGCGGGAATTCGTGCGGCAGCTCATGGCCGTGGATGGCCATCTCCACCACCAGCGACGGGGTGAGCTTGTCGCCGAGCACCGCGATGATCTTGCCGATCGCCGGGCGCCGCGCGTCCGGCGGCGCGATCAGTTCGCACACCACCAACTGCCCTTCGCGCGCATCGCCGATGCCATCCGGTGCGATCTGCACGTTGCGTTGCACGCGCTTGTCGTCCGGGTCGACATAGGCCACGCCATGCTCGTAGAAGAAGCGTCCGAGCATGCGTGACATGCGGCGTTCGAGCACGCGGGCGATCGCACCTTCGCGACGGCCGCGGCGGTCGATGCCGGTGACGTTGGCCAGCGCACGATCGCCGTGCATGACCTTGCGCATTTCATAAGGCGGCAGGAACAGGTCGTCGCCACCCTCGTCCGGCTTGAGGAAGCCGAAGCCTTCCGGATTGGCGATCACCACGCCGGCAATCAGACTGGTCTGCTGCACCGGCGCGTAGCCGCCGCGACGGTTCTGCACCAGCTGCGCTTCGCGCACCATCGCCGCCAGGCGTTTGCCCAGCGCGTCGATGCGGTCGCTGAGATTGAGTTGTTCGGCGATTTCCTCGGCGGTCTGTGGGCCATCGCAGGCGTCGAGCAACTGCAGGATGGCTTCGCGGCTGGCGATCGGCTCGGCGTAGCGCAGTGCTTCGCGATCGGCATGCGGATCCTTGAACTCCGCCGCCGGCGCGGGCGCTTCGGTCGGCGCCTGCTGGAAGCGTTCCGGCGGCGGCGCCGGCGGACCGCTCTTGCGCGGATGCGGTGCGCGTGGTGCCGGCGGCGTGGGCAGCGCGGGCGCTACCGGCAGCTCGGGCGAGGCGTTGGCGGCCTTGTCGGCAGCGCGTTTGTTGGCGGACTTGGTCGACGCACCGGCGGCGGCGCGGACCAGGAAGTCCGGCATCCAGCCCGGCAACTTCTGTTTTTCGGCGGTGGTGGACTCGCCCGGGCTGGTGGACTTGCGGCGACTGGGCCGATCGGAATCTGGGGTGTTTTTCTTTGTCATTGCTTACATGGTACCCCTTGCGGCCGCGCCATGGGCAGCAAGCCTCGCCCGGCCGGCCATCATTGCCGCTCGCCAGGCATTGACAAGCCCGCCGGGAGTCTGCAAAATTCGCGGCTCACCTGCCCAGGTGGCGGAATTGGTAGACGCACTAGCTTCAGGTGCTAGCGGGGGCAACTTCGTGGAGGTTCGAGTCCTCTTCTGGGCACCAGTTTAAAAAGACCTCCGAGCAATCGGGGGTCTTCTGGCTTCTGGGGTCCGGAAAGTTCTGCTGGTGGCCACGCGCTTGCGTTGCCGGCCGATGGCAGCCCGCTATTGATCGGCGGCCGGCGCTTCATTCCGCTCACCTCATGACGCGGCAACCGCGCAACCGGACAGCCTGCTACACGACAGCAGCGCCCTCTTCGACGCCGCTGCCCTGACTCCGCAGCGCAGGCCGGCCTATGGCGTTGCCGTGATGCCCGCCTCGCGCAGCGCCGTGGCCCAGATCGCATACCCGGTCTCACTGGGATGGGTGCCGTCGGGCATCAGCGCCTCGGGCAAGGTCCCGTCCGGCTGCAGCATCCGAGGGCCGATGTCGACCAGACGCACGGACCGATCCTTGCCATAACGCGCGGCCAACAGCCGATTGGTCTCGGCAATGGGCGCGCGCTGCGCATCCCCGGCATGGCGCCCGCGCGGCATGATCGCCATCAGGATCAGCTGACTCCTGGGCAAACGGCGACGCACCTCGCTCACCACCGCCTCCACGCCCTGCGCGGTCTCGGCCGGCGTGGAGGCGCGCGCTTGCGCGGTGCCGGTGAGGTTGTTGGTGCCGATATGCAGCACCACCCAGCGCGGATCCAGGCCGTCGAGCTCGCCCTGGCGGATGCGCCACAGCACGTTCTGGGTGCGGTCCCAGCCAAAGCCCAGATTCAGCACCGGGGCCCTGCCGTACAACCAGCTCCACGACTCGGGGCCACTGACACGCGTGGCCTGCGGTGTGCCGGCCCAGAAGTGCGTGATCGAATCGCCGATCATCACCATCTCGGGCTTGAGCGTGCGCGCTGCGGCCAGCGCCGCATGGTGACGCGCATACCAGTCGTAGGAGTCCTGCTCCAGACGGTCGACCGGAATCAGCGAGGTCGCAAAATCGCGGCCCAGCGCGGCAACCGGCTTGACCGGCGGCTCGCCGAGCAGGCGCGCCAGGGTGGGCTCGATCGCCTCGGCCAGCATGCGCTGGCCTTGCGTGTCCGGATGCAGGGCAGCAGCCGGCGGACGGAAACGGGTGTCGTAAAACAGCTCGGTGCGCAGCTTGCCGTCGCGCTGGAAGATCGACCCCACATCCAGATAGGTCACGCGTGGATTGTCGCCATAGCGCACCGCCAGGCCCTGGTTGATCTGCGCATCGCGGCGCGACTTCTCGCTGGAGATGTCGCTGGGCAGCACACCCACCAGCAAGATCTGCGTGCGCGGTAACTTCTGTTCGATCGCCGCCACCACCGCATCGATACCGAGCTGGGCCTGCTCCGCGGTCTGGCCGAGGTGACCGGTGTTGTTGGTACCGATCAATACCAGCGCGACCTTGGGCTGCAGGCCATCGACCTCGCCATTGGCCAGCCGCCACAGCACGTTCTCGGTGCCATCGCCGCTGAAGCCCAGATTGAGCGCGCCACGGCTGCCGTAGAAGGTTTGCCAGGTCGGCTGAAAATCCTCGTCCGGTGCCTTGGCTTTTTCGTAGTTCTGGGTGATCGAATCGCCGATCAACAACAGCGGCGTGTCGGCGTGCTGCTTCACCTGCTCCAGCACCTGCGCATGCCGCTGCGCCCACCAGGCTTCCTGCAGGCGGTCGGTGGGCACGATCGAGGGCGGCGGCGTTTGCGCACTTGCCGCAGCGCAGACCAGCAACAGCCCCCAACACACCAGCACGAGCACAATTGCGGACAACGAAAGGCGGGAAAACACAGCGTGCAAGGACCGGGGCATGCGCGCACCAGAGGCCAGAGAAGCCGCGATTGTGATCCGCGCGCGCCGCGCACGACAAGGTGGGGCGCAACCTTGTGCGATGTAGGGCTGTGACGGTGCTTGCAGTGTGCCGGCGCCAGGCCAATGACACGGCGCCGCTGCGACATCTGAGCGCCCACGTTTGCGTAGGAGCGCGCTTGCGCGCGATGGGGCGTTATCGATAACGCTCCATCGCACGCAAGCGCGCTCCTACACAGGGTGAGGCAATCGCCAGCGCCACGGTGCCGGATCGACTGCTGCGCAGCTCGGGCCGATGGTGTCGACCGCGACGTACTGCCGGATCAGGCCCTTCAGCGCAGGCCGGTCTCGCCACGCGCGATCACCAGACGCTGGATTTCCGAGGTGCCCTCGTAGATCTCGGTGATCTTGGCGTCGCGGAAGTAACGTTCCAGCGGCATTTCCTTGGAATAGCCCATGCCGCCGTGGATCTGCACCGCCTGATGGGTGATCCACATCGCCGCCTCAGAAGCGGTGAGCTTGGCCACGGCCGCTTCGGTGCCGAACTTCTGGCCCTGCCCCTTCAACCAGGCCGCGCGCAGCGTCAGCAGCAGCGCTGCATCCAGCTTGCACTTCATGTCGGCGATCTTGGCCTGGGTCATCTGGAAGGTGCCGATGGCCGCGCCGAAGGCCTTGCGCTCCTTGACGTAGGCCAGGGTCGCTTCATAGGCCGCACGCGCGATGCCGACCGCCTGCGAAGCGATGCCGATGCGCCCGGCGTCGAGCACGCTCATCGCGGTCTTGAAGCCCTCGCCTTCCACGCCCAGCACTTCCTCAGGCTGGGCGATGTAATCGGCAAACTCGATCTCGCAGGTGGCCGAGGCACGGATGCCGAGCTTGGGCTCGGTCTTGCCGCGATGGAAGCCGGCGCGATCGGCGTCGACCATGAAGGCAGTGATGCCGCGCGAGCCCTTGTCCGGCTCGGTCACCGCAAACAACACGATGTATTTGGCGACCGGGCCGGAGGTGATCCAGCTCTTCTTGCCGTTGATCACGAAGCTGCCATCGGCCTGCTTGACCGCGCGGCAGCGCATCGCCGAGGCATCCGAACCGGACTGCGGCTCGGTCAGTGCGAACGCGCCGATCTGCGCACCTTCGGCGATCGCGCGCACGTACAACTGTTTCTGCGCCTCGCTGCCGTTCTTCAGGATGCCGGTGCAAAAAAGCGAGTTGTTGACCGACACGATGGTGGAATGCGCGCCGTCGGCGGCGGCGATCTCGATCATCGCCAGCGCATAGCTGATCGGGTCCATGCCGGCGCCACCGTACTCGGCCGGCACCTCGATGCCCATCAGGCCGTTTTCGCCGAGCAGGCGGATGTTCTCCAGCGGGAACTCGCCGCTGCGATCGAACTGCTCCGCGCTGGGGGCGATCTTTTCCTGGGCGATGCGGCGGGCCACATCCTGGATCATCAATTGTTCTTCGGTAAAGCTGAAATCCACGTCGCACCCCTCCAGGCCTAGGCTGAGCGCCCATTGTAGCCCCAACCATTCGCATGCGTATGTAGTTGACCCCACATCCTGCCCGGCCGAAAATATCTCCATATCGCGATATAGAGATATTCATGGATCTGGAAGACTGGTCGGCGCGCCTGAAGGTATTTGCCGACGCCACCCGCGTCCGCCTGCTGACCTTGCTGGAGCAGGAAGAACTCACCGTGGCCGAGCTGTCGGCGATCACCCGCCTGGCCCAGCCGCGCGTGTCCACGCACCTGGCCAAGCTCAAGGAAGCCGGGCTGGTGCGCGACCGCCGCGCCGGCGTGTCGGCTTACTACCGTTTCGATGAGGTGTCGCTGGACCCGGCGCAGCGCGCCCTGTGGCTGGCATTGAGCACCGGCAGCGACGATCCGCTGCTGCGTCAGGACGCCGAGCGCGTGGCCGCAGTGCTGGCCAACCGCGCCGCCGACCAGAACTGGGCCGATTCGGTGGCCGGCGACATGGAACGGCACTACTCCCCGGGGCGCACCTGGGAGGCGCTGGCGCGCACCGCCCTGCCCCTGCTGGAAACCGGCGACGTGCTCGACATCGCCTCCGGCGACGGCGTGCTGGCCGAGCTGGTGGCACCACATGCCACCCGCTACATCTGCATCGACACCAGCGCACGCGTGGTCGCCGCCGCCAGCGAGCGCCTGCGCAAGCTGCGCAATGTGGAAGTGCGCGAGGGTGACATGCATGCGCTGCCGTTTCCCGATGCCAGTTTCGATCTGGTAGTGCTGATGCATGCGCTCACCTATGCAGCCAAGCCGGCGCAGGCAGTGGCCGAATCCGCGCGCGTGCTGCGCCCCGGCGGCCGCCTGCTGCTGTGCAGCCTGGCCAAGCACGAACACCGCGCCGCGGTGCACGCCTATGGCCACGTCAATCTCGGCTTTGCTGCCAAGGAACTGCGCAGGTTTGCCGAGAAAGCCGGGCTGGACGTGTCCAGCCTGGAGACGGTGACGCGCGAGAAGCGCCCGCCGCATTTCGAGGTGATTTCGTTGATTGCGGTGAAGCCGGGAATCGGGAGTCGGGAATCGGGAATCGTTGAAAGCAAAGGCGCTGCTTCGCGGAGAGCTGAATCATGACGCAGGTATCCAATCCCCAATCTCCAATCCCGTTTGCATTGCCCTGGCTGCATCCCGAGCGCGCCGCCAGGCTGACTGCCGCGCTCGCCGAACGCATCCTCATCATCGACGGCGCGATGGGCACGATGATCCAGCGCCACGATCTGCAGGAGCCCGACTACCGCGGCAGCCGCTTTGCCGACGGTTACGACAGCGCGCAGGTGCACGTGCATGGCCCGGGCTGCGATCATGTACACGCGCCGGAAGGCCACGACCTGAAAGGCAACAACGATCTGCTGTTGCTGTCGCGCCCGGAGATCATCGCCGGCATCCATCGCGCCTATCTGGACGCCGGTGCCGACCTGCTGGAAACCAATACCTTCAACGCCACCTCGGTGAGCCAGGCCGACTATCACCTGGAACATCTGGTCTACGAATTGAACAAGGCCGGCGCGCAGGTCGCGCGCGCGTGCTGCGACGAAGTCGAGGCGCTGACCCCGCACAAGCCGCGCTTCGTGATCGGCGTGCTCGGCCCCACCAGCCGCACCGCCTCGATCAGCCCGGACGTCAACGACCCCGGCTACCGCAACACCAGCTTCGACGCCTTGCGCGACACCTATCGCGAGGCCATCGACGGCCTGATCGACGGCGGTGCCGACACGCTGATGGTGGAAACCATCTTCGACACGCTCAACGCCAAGGCCGCGCTGTATGCGATCGAGGAAGTGTTCGAAGCGCGCCGCGGACGCCTGCCGGTGATGATCTCCGGCACCATCACCGATGCCTCCGGACGCACCTTGTCCGGCCAGACGGCCGAGGCGTTTTACGCCTCGGTCGCGCATGGGCGGCCGCTGTCGGTGGGGCTGAACTGCGCGCTCGGTGCCAAGGACCTGCGCCCGCATGTGGAAACGCTGGCGCAGATTGCCGACGCCTACGTCAGCGCGCATCCCAATGCCGGCCTGCCGAATGCCTTCGGCGAGTACGACGAAACCCCGGAAGAAATGGCCGAAACCCTGCGCGAATTCGCGCAGGCCGGCCTGCTCAATCTGGTCGGCGGCTGCTGCGGCACCTCGCCGGATCACATCCGTGCGATCGCCGAAGCGGTCGCCGACCTGCCGCCACGGCAATTGCCTGGCGCGCAGGAGCTGGCGGCGTGATGCAGAGCGATGACGCTCAACCCTCCTTCGGGCACCTTCATCCGCATGCCGGGGAAGCAGGCGTGCAGCGCCGGATGAGTGCGGACGGCTGCGTCCCGTCACTTCCTTTTCCGATCCGGGCTAGCAACGCGGCCGCCCTTCTTCAGAGCATCGCATGAGCACTCCCCGCCACACCCGCCTGTCCGGCCTGGAACCGCTGGTCATCACCCCGGACCTGTTGTTCGTCAACGTGGGCGAGCGCACCAACGTCACCGGCAGCGCGCAGTTCCGCAAGCTGATCAAGGAAGAGCGCTACGAAGAGGCGGTGGAGGTGGCGCGCCAGCAGGTCGCCAACGGTGCGCAGATCCTCGACGTCAACATGGACGAGGGTCTGATCGATTCGGAAAAGGCGATGACGCGTTTTCTCAACCTGATCATGTCCGAGCCGGATATCGCGCGCATTCCGGTGATGGTGGATTCGTCCAAGTGGAGCGTGATCGAAGCCGGCCTGAAGTGCCTGCAAGGCAAGAGCGTGGTCAATTCGATCTCGCTCAAGGAAGGCGAAGCGCTGTTCATCGAACAGGCGCGCAAGGTGCTGCGCTATGGCGCTGCCGCGGTGGTGATGGCCTTCGACGAAGTGGGCCAGGCCGACACCTGCGCGCGCAAGGTCGAGATCTGCACGCGCGCCTACAAGGTGCTGACCGAGCAGGTGGGCTTTCCGCCGGAAGACATCATCTTCGACCCGAACATCTTTGCCGTGGCCACCGGCATCGAGGAGCACGACAACTACGCGGTGGACTTCATCGAAGCCACCCGGCAGATCAAACGCACGCTGCCGCATTGCCATGTTTCCGGCGGCGTTTCCAACGTGTCGTTCTCGTTCCGCGGCAACGAGATGGTGCGCCAGGCGATCCACTCGGTGTTCCTGTTCCATGCGATCAAGGCCGGCATGGACATGGGCATCGTCAACGCCGGCGGCATGCCGATCTACGACGAGCTGGACCCGGAACTGCGCGAACGCGTGGAGGATGTGATCCTCAACCGCCGCAAGGACGGCACCGAGCGCCTGCTGGAAATCGCAGAGCGCTACAAGGACAGCAAGGGCGCCACCAGGGTCGAAGATCTGGCATGGCGCGAGAAGCCGGTACGCGCGCGGCTGGCGCATGCGCTGGTGCATGGCATCGATGCGTTCGTGGAAACCGATACCGAAGAAGCACGCCAGCAATCCACACGCCCGCTGGATGTGATCGAAGGCCCGCTGATGGACGGCATGAACGTGGTCGGCGACCTGTTCGGCGCCGGCAAGATGTTCCTGCCGCAGGTGGTCAAATCCGCGCGTGTGATGAAGAAGGCGGTGGCGTACCTGCTGCCCTTCATCGAAGCGGAAAAGCTGCGGACCGGCGATGTCGGCAAGTCCAACGGCAAGATCATCATGGCCACCGTCAAGGGCGATGTGCACGACATCGGCAAGAACATCGTCGGCGTGGTGTTGGCATGCAACAACTTCGATGTGGTGGACCTGGGCGTGATGGTGTCGGCGCAGGTGATACTGGACCGTGCACGCGCAGAGAATGCGGACCTGATCGGCTTGTCCGGCCTGATCACGCCGTCGCTGGAAGAGATGTCGCATGTCGCACGCGAGATGCAGCGACAAGGCTTCGAGATTCCGCTGTTGATCGGTGGCGCCACCACCTCGCGCGCGCACACCGCCTTGAAGATCGACCCGCACTACACCGCCCCCACCGTGTGGGTGAAGGACGCCTCGCGCGCGGTGGGCGTTGCGCAATCGCTGATTTCGCGCGACCTGCGCCAGGCCTTCGTCGCCGCCAACGATGCCGACTACGCGGAGATCCGCGCGCGCCATCGCAACCGCGGCGACGCCAAACGCCTGGTGTCGCTGGAAAAGGCACGCGCACAGCGTTTCGACGGTGATTGGGATACCTACACACCGCCCGCCCCGCGTCAGCCGGGCCTGCACGTGTTCGACGACTATCCGCTGCAGGAGTTGATCGAGCTGATCGACTGGACCCCGTTCTTCCAGGCCTGGGAGCTGGCCGGCAAGTTCCCGGCGATCCTCAGCGACGAGGTGGTCGGCAGCCAGGCCAGCGAGTTGTACCGCGATGCACGCAAGATGCTGCGCACCATCGTCGCCGAAAAGTGGCTGACCGCGAAAGCGGTGTTCGGGCTATGGCCGGCCAATGCAGTAGGCGATGATGTTGTCGTGCTGACCGAGCCTGCAGAATCGGGAATCGGGAATCGGGAATCGCAAGGCGATGCATCAGCGCCGGACCATTCCCGATTCTCCATTCCCCATTCCCTGCACTTCCTGCGCCAACAAGTCGACAAACCCGTCGACCGCCCCGACTTCTGCCTGGCCGATTTCATCGCGCCCAAGAGCAGCGGCAAGCAGGACTGGATCGGCGCGTTTGCAGTCACCGCCGGCATCGGCATCGAGCCGCATGTGGCGCGGTTCGAAGCCGCGCATGACGACTACAATTCGATTCTGCTCAAGGCCCTGGCCGACCGTCTGGCCGAGGCGCTGGCCGAGCGTCTGCATCAACGCGTGCGCACCGAATTCTGGGGCTATGTAGAGGATGAGACGCTGGACAACGAGGCGCTGATCGCCGAGCGCTATCGCGGCATTCGCCCGGCACCGGGGTATCCCGCCTGCCCCGAGCACAGCGAAAAGCGCACCCTGTTCGACCTGCTCGATGCCGAGCGTCATACCACGATGACGCTGACCGAAAGTTTCGCGATGCTGCCCACCGCAGCGGTCTCCGGCTATTACTTCAGCCATCCCAGGAGCCAGTACTTCGTGGTCGGGCGCCTGGGCAAGGAACAGGTGGCCGACTATGCCAAGCGCAAGGGCATCACCGTAGCATTGGCCGAACGTTGGCTGGCATCGAATCTGGATTACGACCCGGAATAAGCACAGCCGCAAACTGCAGATATCGTAGGAGCGCACCCGGGCGCGACGAGGCTTTATCGGTAAAGCCGCATCGCGCCCCGGGGCGCTCCTACGCGGCGCCGACGCATTGCGCGGCGGCGCCCCTTGATCACGCCAGCATCAAGCAGCCGGCCGCAAAACGTTCAAGACCTCGTAGCAGGCGCCCATGGTGTGGTAATCGGTCTTGCCGGCGGGGCTCTTTTCGTCGCTGTACTTGCGATTATCCGCATCCAGAATGCGGTACCACGCACCGTAGCGATGGTCGATCATGTGCTCCCAGGAATACGCCCAGAGCTTGTCGTACCACTGCCAGTAGCGCGGCTCGCCGCTGCGCTGCGCCAGCAACGCCGCCGCCGCCAGCGATTCGGCCTGCACCCAGAAATACTTGTCGTCGTCGCAGACCTTGCCGTCCGGGTCGAAGCCGTAATACAGCCCGCCACGCTGCGCATCCCAGGAGCGCTCCACCGCCACATCGAACAGGTGTTGCGCGGTCGGCAACAACCAGTCGGTCGGTGCGTAGCGATCCAGCAGCATCAGCAGCTTGGCCCATTCGGTCTGATGGCCCGGCTGGAAACCCCAGGGCCGGAACAGGTGCTTGGGATTGTCGCGGTTGTAGTCCCAGTCGATGTTCCATTGCAGATCGTAGTGTTCCCACACCAGGCCATCGGCCTTGGCCGCCTGGCGCCGGGTCATGGTGTCGGCCAGCGACAGCGCACGGTCCAGGTAGCGTTGCTCGCCACTGGCTTCGTACGCGGCGATCATCGCCTCGCACATGTGCATGTTGGCGTTCTGACCGCGGTAGCTGGTGAAGTTGAACTGCGCATCGGCTTCGTCGCGGTACAGGCCGAATTCCGGCTCCCAGAAGTGCTTTTCCAGCAGCTGCCAGGTCTCGTCCATCCATGCGCGCGCCTCCTCGACGCCCGCCTTCAGGCCGCACGAATACGCCAGCAGCACGAAGGCCACGCCGTAGCAGTGATTCATGTCGTCTTCGACCACGCCGTCGCGCAAGGTCCATGCGTAACCGCCGGTGGCCGGATTGCGATGCACGTTGCGCAGATAGTCCAGGCCGTGACGCACCGCCTGCAGGTACTGCGCATCGCCGAATTCGCGATATGCCATCGCGTAGTTAAAGACGAAGCGCGTGCTGCTGACCAGATGCCGATGCCCGGCATCGTAGATCGAACCATCGTCGCGGAAATACTGGAAAAATCCGCCCGCCGGGTCGATCGCGCGCGGGTGGTAGAACGCCATGGTGTCGGCGATATGCTGACGCAGTACATCGGCCGAACGGAAATCGGGTGCGGGGCTCGCAGGCAAACGGCTCATGATTGTTCCTGGATCAGGGAATGGACTTCATCGACGCTCGGCATGGCCGCAAACGCGCCCTTGCGCGTTACCGCGAGCGCGCCGACCGCCGCGGCAAAGCGGATCACCTCGGTGATCGCAGCGGCATCGCCGGACAGCTGCTCCAGCGTGGATGCACGCGTCGCCAGCTGAAACAGCAAGCCACCGACGAACGCATCGCCCGCTGCCGTGCTGTCGCGCACCTGCACGCGGAAGGCCGGTACCTGACCCGAATCGGTGCGTGTCTGCCAGTGCACCGGGCCACCACCGTCGGTGACCAGCAACCAGCTGGCCTGGCCCTGCCAGAGCTTGCGGGTGACCGCGCTGGCGTCGCCATCGAGCGTGCCGGCCAGGTAATCGAGTTCTTCGCGCGAGAGCTTGACCACATCGGCCAGCGCCAACGCCTCCCACAGCAGTGCAGCCGGGTCCACATCCTGCGGCCACAGCATCGGGCGCAGGTTGAGATCCAGGCTGACGATGGCGCCATCGGCGCGTGCGCGGCGCATGCCGTCCAGCGTGCATTGCGCGATCGCAGGCTCGGTCATGCTGTTGGAACACACATGCAGCACGGCGGCCTGCGTGAAGCCGTCCGCGGCGAAATGCTCCGGCCGGAACAGCAGATCCGCCGCAGGCGGACGGTAGAAACTGAAACTGCGTTCGCCGGCTTCATCCAGCGCCACGAAGGCCAGCGCGGTCTTGGCCTGATCGGTGCGCACGACGCCATCGGTGGCGACGCCGGCCTGCTGCAGGCTCTGCAGCAGAAAATCGCCGAACATGTCGCGCCCCAGCATGCCGACGAAATGCGCTGCGCCGCCCAGGCGCGCCACCGCGACCGCGACATTGGCCGGCGCACCGCCGGCGTATTGCGCAAACGTGCGTGCCTCATCCGGACCGGCCTGCGGCAGTGCCAGCATATCGATCAAGGCCTCGCCAAAACACACCACCCGGTTCTTCAAGGCACTCATGCGCGTGCCTCCGCCAGTGCACCGCGCAGACGCGAGCCCCAGATGCCGTAGAACACGATGTACAGGTAGCACACCAGCGGCAACACGAACGACTCGTGCAGACCGATGCTGTCGGCCAGCAGGCCCTGCAGATACGGCACGATGGCGCCGCCGACAATGGCCATGATCAACAGGCTCGAGGCGCGGCCGGTCAGCGGGCCAAGCCGCTCGATGCCCAGCGTAAAGATGGTCGGGAACATGATCGAATTGAACAGGCCGATCGCCACCAGCGCATACACCGCCAGCATGCCGCCGCTGGCCATGGTCAGGCCCAGCAGCAGTGCGTTGATTCCGGCGAACACCGACAACAGCACGCGCGGCGACAACTTGGCCAGCAAGGCCGAACCGATGAAGCGGCCGATCATCGCCAGCGTCCAGTACGCCGACACGTAGTGGGTCGCCTCGCGCTCGGTGAACCCGCCGATCTGCGGCAACGAGAAATAGTTGACCATCAGGCTGCCGATCGCCACTTCCGCACCGACATAGAAGAAGATCGCCAATACACCGAAGCGCACATGCGGATGCGCCAGCGCATCCAGCAGCGAATGCCTGCTTTCATCCTTCTGCGCGCCCGCATCGGTCAGGGCCGGCAGACGGAACAGGAACACGAAGATCGCCAGCAGAAACAGCACGATGCCCAGACCGATGTACGGCCCCTGCACGGCTTGCGCTTCCTGCACGCGATAGGCCAGTTGCTCGGCTTCCGGCAGCACCTTGAGCTGGTCGCCGCTCATCACCGTGTTGGACAGGATCAGCCAGCCACCGAACAGCGGCGCGATCGCGGTACCCAGCGAATTGAGCGCCTGCGCCAGGGTCAAGCGGCTGGACGCACTGCGCTCCGGACCCAGCAGCGCGACATACGGGTTGGCCGCCACCTGCAGGATGGTGATGCCGGTGGCCAGCACGAACAGCGCGCCGAGAAATGCGCCATAGACGCGCAGTTCGGCTGCGGGCCAGAAGCCCAGCGCACCGACCGCGGCAACCGCCAGCCCGGCCACGATGCCTTGCTTGTAGCCAAGCCTGGCCACCAGCCAACCGGCCGGCAGCGACATCAGGAAATACGCGCCGAAGAAGGTGAACTGCACCAGCATCGCCTGCGCGAAGTTGAGTTCGAATACCGCCTTCAGATGCGGGATCAGGATGTCGTTGAGGCAGGTGAGAAAGCCCCACATGAAGAAGATCGTGGTGACGACCGACAACGCAACGCCGTTGTTGACGGGCGCCTTGTTGCCGCTAGGCACTGTGGACTGCGTGGAAAGGGAAACCATAGGAATTGCCTGGTCAGCGGCCTGAGGCCTTGGTGGGGGAATGGGCGGGAGAATCGCTGGGGGAGTGAAGCGGAACCACGGAGATTGACGCGCTGGCGCTGCTGGCGCTGCTGGCGCGGATCTTCAATTCGACTGCGGCGGTCAGGCGCTGCGATGCAAGGGTGGGACTCCCGATACGCTGCAACACCAATTGCGCAGCCTGGCGCCCGCGCGCGCGCGGATCTGCGGCCAGCGTGGTCAGCGCGGGCGTAAACAACGCGGCTTCGGCAATATCGTCGAAACCGGTCACCGCGAAATCGCGCCCTGGCACGATGCTATGCATAGCCAGCGCCGCCATCAGGCCCAACGCGACGCTGTCGTTGTAGCAGACCGCCGCAGTTGCACGATCGTGCTCGGCGCGGTCCAACATGCCAGCGGCGCACAGCGCAGCATCCTGTCGATTCGGTGCGGATTCGACGTAATGCACGGCCAGACCGGCATCGGCCATCGCACGCGCGTAACCGGCGCGGCGTTGCCGGCAGGAACTGGATTCGGCATGGCCACCGAAGAACACGATGCGCCGGTGGCCTTGCGCGATCAGATGCGCGCAGGCAAGCAACGCGCCCTGCTCGTTGTCCAGCGCCAGCAGATCCCAGCCCGCGCCCTCCACTTCGCGGTTGAACAACACCACGTTGTGTTGTCGCCCCAGCACCTGGGTCAGCGCCTGTGCCTGGCTGCCTTCGGCCGGCGACAGGATGATGCCGGCAGGGGTGTGCTCCATCAACGAGGTCAGCACCGCCTGCTGGCGCTGCGTCGATTCGCCGGTGCTGCCGAGCAGGGTCACGTAACCCGCCGCGCCCAGCGCTTCGTCCACGCCTGCGGCGAATTCGGCAAAGAACGGATTGGACAGATCGTTGATGACCAGCGCGATGCTGGATGAGGTGCGGCAGCGCAGATTGGCCGCAGCACGGTTGTAGACGTAGTGCTGCCGATCCAGTTCGGCCTCCACGCGCGCGCGCGTGGTCGCATGCACCAGCGGGCTGCCGCGCAGCACCAACGACACCGTCGCGCGCGATACGCCGATGGCACTGGCGATATCGCGCAGGGTCACCGCCCCGCGTCCGTTGCGGCGCGCGTCGCCGTCCTCCGAAGTGGAGGGCGCCGGTTTGGCACGCGTCACGTTGCCGACCTTGCAATGGAAGAAGTGCGCATGCATCTGGCGTCGATTGGATCGATCCAATTAGGCCTTTTCCGGGCACTCAATGCATGCGGCAGTGCAACATAGGCAGCAGCCGCGACTTCGCCGCCGCCTTCCATCGTCCCATCACTGAAACGCAATCGACAGGCCGATTCCACCCTGCCAGTCCGGGCTCTCCGAGGTCAGCCCGCGCAGCACCGAGACATCCAGTTGCATCGCGTGCGGCAGCTGCCACGCACCGCCGGCGCCGGCCACACGCGAATGCTCGCTGCCGGTATCGAAACCTGCCTCGGCATAACTGCTGAAACGCTCGCCGGAAAAGAACGTGTAGTTGGGCGAGAAGGTCCAGGTATGCCCGTCGCTGTCGCGCGCATAGTTGACGTATAGCGCCAGTGCGCGCTGCTGGGCCAGATCCCAGGACGCGGTCACGCCCAGTTCGCGCGCGTAGCCATCGCTGAAGGCAGCGCTGCCGGTCGGCACGCTGTAGCTGCCGAGCGCGGCCCAATGAAAGCTGTCCGACTGCGACGGCAATGCCACCTTCAGGCCGATATGGCTATCGCCTCCGCCACGCACATGCGCACCGCCGCCGTGCTGCCAGTTGTAGCTGTCGCTGCCGACCTGCAGTTCCACGTTCTGGAACAGGCCCAGGCGCAGCACCGTATCGGCGGTGTACTGCGTGATTCGCTGTCCGTCGCTGCGATCGGTACTCGCATCCGGCAGACCCTGCTCCCAAGCGAACACACCGGGCTGCAGCACCTCGGCGGCAAACGGAATGCCGGGACGGTCGAACGCGGGCGCATCCCCCGTCTGTGCAGCGGCCTGCCCACTCATCCCGCATAACGCAAACATGGCAGCGGCCAACACCGTGGCGCGCGTCGCCTGCAAACCCGAAGCGCCACGCGCGGTGGAGGCAACCGACGCAACGGCACGGGACTTCAACTCTTTCGACAACATGGACATACGCGGCACCATCGGCAGGAGTGGGCAGCGACGCAGTGGGCACCATGCCCGGCTGCGTCGACAGTAACGCGGCGATGGTGCCGCGCGCACCGTGACCGGCCCGTGTATCGCTGGCGGTGCGTTTGCCGCATAGCTCGACCCGAAGGCGCGCAAGTAACGATTCAAGCACGCAACACACAGGGCAACGCACAAAAAACATGGGCACCCATCAGGTGCCCATGTGCCAACGCAAAACCATCTACGCAGCCTTACCAGACCAGGTCGTCGGGCACCTGGTACTGGGGATCGGCATACGGGTCTTCGCCTGCCGGCGCATTCGGGTCCACCTTCAATGCTACCGATGGCGCAAATACCGCTTCCGCCTCGGCCAGTGCCTCGGCAGTCACCAACAGGTAACGGCCATTGAGCTGCAGCACGCCCAGCTCGCCGGCATTAAGCGCCTTGAGCTGATCGGCGGTCACATAGATACGTTTGATCTTGCCGCCATACGGAAAATGCCGGGCGATATCGGCATCGGCATGATTCAGCCCCTTGTCCTTGAGCAGTTCTTCGAGTTTGGTCTTGGCTTCGCGACGCAGGCGTGCTTCTTCCTGCTTGAGCCGCTCGGCTTCGATGCGCTCGTCCTTCTCGCGTTGCGCGCGGATCGCATAGGCCTTGGCCAGGTCGATATCCTCACGCGTGCGTGCCGGCCTGGGTCCGCGGCGGTCGGCCGTGGACTGCGGCGGACGTTGCGACCCTGCCGGCTTGCCATCGTTGCGACGCTCCGGCCTGCCGTCATTCTTGCGCTCGCCCTTGCCGTCGGTCGCCGCAGCGGCATGCGGCCGCTGCGGTCCCCTGCCCTGGCCGCCCGGCTTGTTGCCGCCGGGCGCAGGCCTGCCACCGTTGCCATGTTGACGCGCGGCAGGCCGTGCGTCGGGTTTGCGTTCGGGCTTGGGTGCGGACTTGAAGCCCAACCCAAGCAACTGGTCACGTAAGGTATCGCTCATGGCGGTGGCAATCTGCAATCAATAATGCGGAGGCGGCGGTTCATCCGCTGCGTCGGCAAACAACGTGGAGCGCACCTTGCCCAGATCCTCGAGCAGGTGGCGGATCAGTCCGGCATTGCGGGCGCCCGTCAAACGGGCGTCCGCAAGTGCTTCACTCAGTTCATTGAGCGCCTGCTCCTGAAAGGACAGGCGCGTTTCCAGTTCAACCAACCGCGCGTCCAGTTCCTGGTCGCGCGGCGAGAGTTGCTCATGCATGCAACGAACGGCCTCGTCCGATGGCGTAGTAGGCCAGACCTGCGGCCTCGATTTCCTGCGGATCGTAAAGGTTGCGGCCGTCGAACACGACGTCGTCCTTCAAGGCCTGCTTGATCTTGCCGAAATCCGGGCTGCGGAACTGCTTCCACTCGGTGACCACGACCAGGGCGTCGGCGCCTTCCAGTGCGGCAAATGCCTCGTCGCAGAAGGTCAGATCGTCGCGCTCGCCGAAGATGCGCTTGGCTTCATGGGTTGCTTCCGGGTCGTAGGCACGCACGGTGGCACCGGCCTCCCACAACTGCTCCATCAAACGGCGGCTGGACGCGGCACGCATGTCGTCGGTATTGGGCTTGAATGCCAGGCCCCACACCGCGAATGTCTTGCCGGCAATGCTGCCGGTGCCCTCAGCGCCGTAATGACGCTGCACCAGTTCGAACAGGTGCCCCTTCTGCGCGTTGTTGACGCTTTCCACCGCGTTGAGCAGGGTCGGCTCCATGCCGTACTGCTCTGCGGTCTTGGCCAGTGCCTGCACATCCTTCGGGAAGCACGAGCCGCCATAACCGGCGCCGGGATAGATGAAGTGCCAGCCGATGCGCGGATCCGAACCGATCCCGTTACGAACGTGCTCGACGTCCGCACCGACACGCTCGGCAATGTTGGCGATCTCGTTCATGAAACTGATCTTGGTCGCCAGCATTGCGTTGGCCGCGTACTTGGTCAGCTCGGCCGAACGCACGTCCATCTCCACGATGCGATCGCGGTTGCGGTTGAACGGCGCATACAGACGACGCATGCGGGCAATGGCCGCCGGCTTCTTGGCGCCGATCACGATGCGATCCGGACGCATGCAGTCGGCCACGGCGTCGCCTTCCTTGAGGAACTCGGGGTTGGAGACCACATCGAACTCATGGTCCAGGCCGCGTGCGTCCAGCTCTTCCTGGATCGCGGCGCGCACCTTGTCGGCGGTGCCGACCGGCACGGTGGACTTGTTGACGACCACCGACGGGCCATCGATATGCCGACCGACGGTGCGCGCAACCGCCAGCACGTACTGCAGGTCGGCACTGCCGTCCTCGTCCGGCGGCGTGCCCACGGCGATGAAGGTGATTTCGCCGTGCGCAATCGCCTCGGCCGCATCGGTGGTGAAGCGCAACCGGCCAGAGGCGTGGTTGGCTTTCACCATCGGCTCCAAGCCGGGTTCATAGATGGGAATCACCCCACGATTGAGACCATCAACTTTCGCCTGGTCGATATCCACGCAGATAACGTGATGACCTACTTCCGCCAGACAGGTACCGGTGACAAGACCAACATAGCCGGTACCAAAGATCGCAACTCGCATGGGTGGGGGTACTCCTGTGGGGGATCAGGGAAGGATACCCATCAGTTCGACATCGAACGTCAACGTTGCGTCTGGTCCGATCGGCCCCCCCTGCGTGCCGTTCGGGCCATAGGCCAAGTTGGATGGAATCCAGAAACGATATTTCGAACCGACCGGCATCAATGCGACGCCCTCGGTCCAACCAGCAATGACTTGATTCAGACCGAACTCGGCCGGCTGGCCGCGCTGGTAGGAGCTGTCGAATACCTGCCCGTTGAGCAGCTTGCCTTCGTAGTTCACGCGCACCGTATTGGTGGGCATCGGACGCTCGCCGCTGCCCTGGCGCAGCACCGTGTACTGCAGGCCCGACGCGGTGGTGATCACGCCCTTCTCGGTCTTGTTCTTGGCCAGGAAGGCATTGCCTTCCTCACGATTCTTGGCGCCGGCAGCGCCCTGCTTGGCAGAGGCAAACGCCTGCATGGTGGCAGCGGCTTCCTGCTGGGTCAGACGCGTGGTGCCCTTGGCGAACACGGTGCGCACCGCTTCCATCAGGATCGACAGATCGATCTCGTCCTTGATGCCGGCCAGCGACGGACCGACCGCGCGATCGCCCAGCATCAGGCCGACATTTTCCTTGGACGGCGCGGCCGGCGCGCTACCCGGCGCCATGCCCGGAACCTGCTGGCCGTTACGCGCCGCCAGCGCCGTGCGCAGTGCGGTGTCGGTGGCCTGGGTCTGCTCGTCGGACAACAGCGGCTTGCCGCCCTTGAATGCATTCTCGATGGCGCGTTGCAGTGCGCTCACATCGATGTCCTGGGCAATCGGCTCGAACGAACGTGCCACGTCCATACCGATGGCGTAGCTGACGTTGTCGCGCGTGCTCTTCTCAGACGATGCATTCAAAACTGGCTTCTCCTTGGTGGCCGCTGCGGCCGGTTGCTGCGACATCGCCGGCATCGATGCCGACAGTGCCACCATCAGTAGCGACGCCGCCGCGCCGCGCTTTCCCATCTTCATTCGATGCACTTCCCGAAAGTGAAAAGACACGCCGACGCCGGCGCTGAATGCGCATTGTCGCATGTGCGCGTGGCCTTGCGAGCGCCGTGCTCAGCGCGACGGCGCGTTGAGCTCGCGTTCGATTGCCGCCAGCACGCTCGGATCGTCCGGTTTGATCTTGCTGGGGAACTGCGCCACCACCCGTCCATTGCGCCCGATCAGATACTTGTGGAAGTTCCAGCCCGGCGCCACACCGGTGGCCTGGGTCAGGCGCTGATACAGCGGCGTGGCCTGCGCACCCAGCACATGCACCTTCTCAAACATCGGGAACTTGACGCCATAGGTCAGCGTGCAGAATTCCTGGATCTGCTTCTCAGATCCCGGTTCCTGCCCCTGGAAATCGTTGGACGGAAAGCCCAGCACCGAAAAACCGCGGCTGCCGAAACGCTGGTTGAGCGCCTCCAGCCCTTCGTACTGCGGCGTGTAGCCGCACTTGCTGGCGGTATTGACCACCATCAGCACCTTGCCGCCGTAGGTACGGTTCAGGTTGATTGGCGCCTTGCCGGCCAGCGGCCGGTAATCCAGATCCAGCACCGGCGCGCCGGCGGCCAGCGCGGAGGCGGAGAAAAAGCCAGCGAATACAACGACCAGCAGACGCTTGAGCAACATGAGCGATCCCTTTCGATAGGTCCGGGCCACCCGCCGACGCGGGGTGCCATCAGTTGGGTATGACAGGCAGTTGACTGTCTGCGTGTCGGTGTTATAGTTTAATACAACACCAGTCATCCAACGCAGGGGAAAGCATGAACAGCACACGCTTCACGCGACCAGCTCCATTGCTGCTGTTCGGCAGCGCCCTGTTCGCCATTGGTTGCCTGGGAGCCGCTTCCAGTCAGGTCACGGAGTCCGGCGCCGATTATGGCGTGTCGGAGGCGGTTACGGAAAACGCGACAACTCCCCCCGAGGCGCGCACCCGGCCCAGCCGGCACCTGCGCACCTCGCTGTCGATGCCCTATTTCTCCTTCGCGCAGGTTCTGCGTCCACGGAGCTGACCATGAACGACATCCAATGGAGCGACGGCGCTCCCATCTACCGCCAACTCAAGGAACGGGTGATAGCCATGATGCTCGATGGAATCCTCAAGCCTGGCGACGCCCTGCCCTCGGTACGGCAGGTGGCGGCCGACTACCAACTCAATCCCATCACCGTCTCGCGCGCCTACCAGGAACTGGCCGACGAGAACCTGGTGGAGAAACGCCGCGGCCTGGGCATGTTCATGACCCCGGAGGCCGCACAGAAATTGCGCGGCAGCGAGCGCGAGCGTTTCCTGAATGAAGAATGGCCCGCAGTGCTGGAACGCATCCAGCGCCTGGGACTGTCCATCGACGATCTGTTGCCACAGGGAAAAACACCATGACCGCCGTCTCCTCCGACCATGTGGTCGACGCACGTGGCCTGCGCAAGGCTTACAAGCATCGGCTCGCGCTGGACAACACCAGCTTCACCATCGCCGCCGGGCGCATCGTCGGCCTGATCGGCCCCAACGGCGCCGGCAAGACCACTGCGCTCAAGGCGGTGCTGGGGCTGACCGATTTCGATGGCGAACTCAGCGTGCTCGGCATGGATCCGCGCACCCAGCGCAATGCGCTGATGAACGAGGTCTGCTTCATCGCCGACGTGGCGGTACTGCCGCGCTGGCTGCGGGTTGGCGAGGCGATCGACTTCGTCGCCGGCGTGCATCCGCGCTTCGATCGCGCCAAGTGCGAACGCTTCCTGGCCAATACGCAGCTCAATCGCAAGTCGCGGGTGCGCGAACTGTCCAAGGGCATGATCGTGCAGCTGCACCTGGCGCTGGTGATGGCGATCGATGCCCGCATCCTGGTGCTGGACGAGCCCACCCTGGGCCTGGACATCCTGTATCGCAAGCAGTTCTACCAGCGCCTGCTGGAGGACTACTTCGACGAACAGAAGACCATCATCGTCACCACCCACCAGGTCGAAGAGATCGAACACATCCTCACCGATGTGATGTTCATCCGCGACGGCCGCATCGTGCTGACCGCCGACATGGAAAACGTGGCCGAGCGATACACCGAAGTGCTGGTGGGTGCCGAGCATCTCGACGCCGCCAGAGGCCTGCAGCCGATCGACGAGCGCAGCCTGCCGTTCGGCAAGACCGTGATGCTGTTCGATGGCGTGCCGAAAGCGCAGCTCGCCCGTTTTGGCGAAACCCGCAATCCCGGCCTTGCCGACCTGTTCGTTGCGGTCATGAAGGGGACCTACGCATGAATGCACTCACTCACCAAGCTTCTCCCGCACGCACGTTCGGCTGGCTGCTCAAACGCGAGTACTGGGAACACCGTGGCGGTTTCGTCTGGGCACAGATCATCACCGGCGGCATCGCGGTGTTCTTCGCGCTGCTGGGCGCGGTGATCGGCGCGATCAGCGCGCGTCGCAACATGATCGGCGACAGCATCACGATGGACGATCTGGCCGAATACACGCGCACCCTGGGCCAGGTCGGCGACGGCCTGCTGCTCGGCGGCATCGGCATCGCCTCGGTGGTCCTGGCGTTCGTGGTGTTCTTCTATTCGCTGGGCAGCCTGTACGACGACCGCCGCGACCGCAGCGTGCTGTTCTGGAAATCGCTGCCGGTGTCCGATGTGCAGACGGTGCTGTCCAAGGCCGCCTGGGCGCTGTTGCTGGCGCCGCTGATCGCCATCGTGATCGGCGTGCTGGTCGGCCTGGCACTGTGGCTGATCGCCATCGTGGGCGCCTCGATCGCCGGCGTCCCCAGCCCCTGGGCCCTGGCCACCCATTCGCACCCGTTCGCGTTGCTGTGGCTGTTGCTGAAGACCGTGCCGATGAGTCTGCTGTGGGCGTTGCCGACGGTGGGCTGGTTGATGTTCTGCTCGGCCTGGGCCACCAGCAAGCCGTTCCTGTGGGCGGTGCTGTTTCCGCTGCTGGCCTGCGTGATGCTGAGCATCCTCTCGGCGATGCCGGGTATCTCGCTGCCGATCGGCTGGATCTGGTACATCGTCGGCTACCGCGGCCTGCTCAGCGCCCTGCCCGGCACCTGGTCGCCGCGTGCGGTCAGCGGCAACCTCGACAGCAGTGCGATGCAGACCCCCAACGACCTGGTGCAGTGGGCGCTGCAGCACACCGACAGCGCACGGGTCTACGGCAATCCGGACATCTGGATCGGCGCTGCAATCGGCGTAGCCCTGATCGCCGCCTCCATCTACCTGCGCCGTCGGCGCTCCGAAGCCTGAAGGACATCCCATGCGTCGTCTGCTGAGTCTGGCCATCCTGTTCGCCGTGCCCGGCGCTGCGTTTGCCGAGGAGCAATGCAAGTTCTCCGAACCGCGCAGCCTGGAGTTGAAGCTGAGCGGAGTGAAGTCGGTGCTGTTCGAGGTCGGCTCAAACGACCTGCATCTGGACGCCGCGCCGGGGAACGGCGGGCGCCTGGGCGGCCGCGCCTGCGCCGCCAGGGCCGATCTGCTCAAGGGCCTGACCGTCTCCCAGAAGCGCGTCGGCGACAAGCTGGTGGTGACGCTGGCCGATGACCGCCCGCTGCGCATCTCCATCGGCGACAGCTACTCGTACCTGGACCTGCGCGGCAGCGTGCCGGACACGCTGCTGGTGCAGTTCGACGTGGGCTCCGGTGACGCCGAGATCAGCGGCGCTGCGGCCGTGAGTGCCGATGTCGGTTCCGGCGACATGGCCATCCGCCGCACCAGGGGCCGGGTCACCGCCAAGGTCGGTTCCGGCGATATCGAACTGGAAGAGATGGGGTCGCTGCGCGTGCTGGCGATCGGCTCGGGCGATCTCAAGGCCAGGCAGGTGCATGGCGCAGCGGAGGTTGGCAAGGTCGGTTCGGGCGACGTCAAGCTGCGCGGCGTGGCAGGCAACGTCAAGTTCGGCACGATCGGCTCCGGCGATGTCGACATCGACGATGTGCAAGGCGATGTCGGCGTGGAAGCGGTCAACTCCGGCGCCCTGAGCGTGCACAAGGTGCGCGGCGACGTCAGCGTCGCGCGCAAGGGCAGCGGCGATATCGACGTCAGCGATGTGGCCGGCACCACCCGCGTGCCGACCGACAACTGACCGCTGCATTGACCATTCAAGAGGGGAACGGCTGATGAAACTGTTGATTTCTGCGGTATTGGTGGGTGCGCTGCTGGTCGGTTGCGGCAAGTCCGAACCCACGGTCGTGGTGTCGGGCAAGACCAACGCGAACGGGGTGATCTTCAACGGCAAGAGCCTGACGCTCCACCGCGACGGCCTGCCCGCGGCCACCATCGGCGTGGATGGCGCGCTCAGCATCGCCGGCAAGCCGGTGAGCCTGAACGATGCGCAGCGGCAGGCGATGCGCGGTGTCTACGTGCAGATCCAGGGCGTCGCCGATAAAGGCATCGACATTGGCACGCAGGGCGCGGCCTTCGGTGCGCATGCCGCCGGCGAAGCACTCAAGGGCGTGCTCAGCGGCAACACCGACCAGATCGGCGACAAGATCGAAGCGCAGGCGGAAACCTTCAAACACACTGCGATGCAGATCTGCGATCAGCTGGCCAAGCTGCGCAACGCGCAGGACGCCGCCGCGCAACTGGTGCCGGCATTCGCGCCGTACTCGACCCTCACCCAGCACGATATCGACGACTGCCGCAAGTAAGCGTGGCCTGGATCGCCGCTGCGCCCGCAACGACGGGCGCAGCGACTGATCGGAACCGGAGGGATCGTCACGCCGATTGCTGCGCGCACGCCAGGCACCCGATACCGCCTGCGACAGCTTGTCAGCCGCGCCATGTGCCGCAGGCGCCGATCGGCTGGTCGGAGCGGGATTACACTAGTGCGCTCCCTGAACCCGGCGACCCCATGAACAAGTTGGTGATGCTCTGCATGGCGCTTCTGCTATGCGCCCTGACCGCCTGCGGCGACCAGTCGTCGCGGCGCGCCGAACGCGGCAAGCCGCGCGTTGCCATCACCACCCAGTCGGTGATGATCCGCCGCCCACCGGCGGCCAATGCGGAAATCACCCCGGACGGCACGCTGAAGATCGACGATATCGCGCTGCCGCAAAAGGAGCCGACGCGCGCCAAGTTGCAGCTGCTGTTCGGGCACCTGCAGATGCTGCGGCAGCAGGCCGTCAACGAGGCTGGCGCGGATCCGGAGTACAAGTCGATCAAGCTGACCGCCACGCCGGAGATCCAGAAGCTCAGCGGCGAATTGCTCGATGAAATCCCGTCACTGCAGCCGTATCGCGAGAGCTTCGGCAACGTGCAGGCCGAGCGGCACTGAGTCCTGGCAACGCCGCGGATTCGCGCAATGCCGTGTAGGAGCGCACCTGGGCGCGACGGGGCGTTGTCGATAAAGCCCCATCGCGCCCAGGCGCGCTCCTACGCGCGCACGCTGCGGTGGTCAGCCACCGCCGCCCGTGCTGCCGGCCTGGATGCCACCGCGGGTCAGCGCAGCCGGATCCAGCAAACGGCGCAGATCCGCCTCGCTGAGCCCGCTGTCTTCCAGCGCCACGTCCAGCACCGGGCGCTGTTCCTTGTAGGCACGCTTGGCGATCGCCGCGGCCTTCTCGTAGCCGATGATCGGGTTGAGCGCGGTGACCAGGATCGGATTGCGGTCCAGCGCCTCGCGCACGCGCTCCTGGCGCACCTTCAACCCGGCAATCGCGCTATCGGCCAGCAGCCGCGCCACATTGCCCAGCAAGTTGATCGAGTCCAGCAGGTTGTAGGCGATCAACGGCAGCGTCACGTTCAACTGAAAGTTGCCGGTCTGCCCCGCCACGGTGATCGCAGTGTGGTGGCCGATCACCTGCGCGCAGGCCATCACGGTGGCTTCGGGAATCACCGGGTTGACCTTGCCCGGCATGATCGAACTGCCCGGCTGCAGCGCCGGCAACTCGATCTCGCCCAGCCCGGCCAGGGGGCCGGCATTCATCCAGCGCAGGTCGTTGGCGATCTTGATCAATGCCACCGCCAGCGCATTGAGCTGACCGGACAACTCCACCGCATCGTCCTGCGCGGCCAGGCCTTCGAACTTGTTGTCGGCACTCTCGAACTTGAACTTGCTCAAGCCCGACAAGGCCTTGGCCACCTTGCCGCCGAAACGCGGATCGGCATTGATGCCGGTGCCGATTGCGGTGCCGCCCAGCGGCAGCCGCCGCAGGCGCTTGAGGGCATCGTCGATGCGCTCCTGCGCCGAACTCAGCTGCGCCGACCATGCACCGAATTCCTGGCCAAAGGTCAGCGGCATCGCATCCATCAGATGCGTGCGCCCGGTCTTGACGACCTTGTTCAGCCCCTTGCCGCGCTTGTCGATGGTCTTGCGCAGATGCTTGAGCGCCGGCTGCAGGTGTTCCTGCACCGCCAGCAACGCCGACACCCGGATCGCGGTGGGCACCACGTCGTTGGAACTCTGCCCGAGGTTGACGTGATCGTTGGGATGCACCGCGTCCTTGCCGGCGCGCGTGGCCAGCGTGGCGATCACCTCGTTGGCATTCATGTTGGACGAGGTGCCCGAGCCGGTCTGGTAGACGTCGATCGGAAACTGCGCGTCATACGTGCCGTCGGCGACCTGCAGCGCCGCGTCCTGCACGGCCTTGCCGATCGACTTGGGCAGCAGCCCGAGCTCGGCATTGACGCCGGCCGCAGCGGCCTTGATCAGCCCCAGCGCGCGGATGAAGCCACGCGGCATCGGCTGGCCGGACACCGGAAAATTCTGCACGGCACGCTGGGTCTGCGCGCCCCACAAGGCATCGGCGGGCACCTGCAATTCGCCCATGCTGTCGTGTTCGGTCCTGAAACGTTCGCTCATCTGCACTCTCCGCACATGGTTGGTTTGTGGTGATGGATGGCTGGCAGCGGGCGTACCCACGCTGGCGAGGCTGCCTACGATACTCGCTCGCGGCGTTGCGACCGTGTCGTCGCAAGCCCTGGGCTAGACTGCCCAATGATCCATACGAGGTACCACGCCGCCATGGGCGACGACCCTGACTGTAGAAACGCATCGTTTGCGTCTTGCTTGCTTGCACACCGCCCCGGCACTGACGCGCAGCCGCTGACATACCGCGTCACCGCCGCTACGCGCCATGGAGGCGGACGCCATGTTGGGTAATGTGCTGCTGTTGTTCGTCGCACTGCTGCTGGTGCTGTTGAACGGTTTCTTCGTTGCCGCCGAGTTCGCGCTGGTCAAGCTGCGCCACACGCAGGCGGTGGGCCTGGCGCAGAACAACGGTTGGCGTGGACGGTTGTTGCTCGGGGTACATGCGCATCTGGATGCCTACCTGTCGGCGTGCCAGCTCGGCATCACCCTGGCCTCGCTCGGCCTGGGCTGG
The DNA here is from genome assembly GCF_001013475.1 of Xanthomonas arboricola pv. juglandis. Classification (GTDB taxonomy): domain Bacteria; phylum Pseudomonadota; class Gammaproteobacteria; order Xanthomonadales; family Xanthomonadaceae; genus Xanthomonas; species Xanthomonas arboricola. The sequence continues at coordinate 441,965 of NZ_JZEF01000005.1, forward strand.
GTCGGCGAGCCGGCCTTCGCGCATCTGCTGCAGCCCTTGTTCGATACCGCCGGCCTGTCGCCGGAAGCGGCACAGTTCACCGCACTGGCGATCGCCTTCAGCCTGATTTCGTTCCTGCACATCGTGCTGGGCGAACTGGCGCCCAAGACCATGGCGATCCGCCGCCCGGAGCGGATGTCGCTGTGGACCGCCGCGCCGCTCTACGTGTTCTATTGGCTGATGTACCCGGCGATCTGGGTGCTCAACACCAGCGCCAACCGCCTGCTGCGGGTGCTGGGCTGGGGCGATGTGGAACACCAGTCGCACCGCTATTCACGCGAGGAGCTGATGCTGATCGTCGGCCGCCAGGATCCCAACGCCGCCACGCCCGATCACGGGCTGGCCCTGATGAGCCATGCACTGGAACTGCCCGACCTGGTCGCCGGCGACCTGATGCGCCCGCGCGAGCACCTGCGCAGCCTGCGCGAAGGCATGACGCTGGAATCGGTGCTGGCCGAGTTCAGCGAGTCGCGCTACAGCCGCTACCCGTGGTTCGACGCCGACGGCGAGCAGGTGCTGGGCATCCTGCACACCAAGGATCTGCTGGTGGCGATGGCACGCAGCCAGGATCTGGACGATCTGCGCCCGTTGCTGCGCCCGCCCACCCTGCTGACCCTGGAAACCCCGATCCCCAGCGCGCTGGAGCAGTTCCGCACCGGCACCACCCATCTGGCGCTGTGCGTGGAGGACGAGGGCCGCATCCTGGGCTTCTTCACCCTGGAAGACCTGCTGGAAGTGGTGGTCGGCGAGATCGAGGACGAGCACCGCCACGTGATGCGCGATGCCCCGATCCGCAGCCAGGACGGCTCGCTGCTGGTGGCCGGCAGCACGTCGATCTTCCGCCTGGAACGTCTGCTGGGCCAGGACCTGAGCGCGCCGGACCACGTCAATTCGGTCGGCGGGCTGATAGTGCACCAATTGCAACGGCTGCCCGAAGAAGGCGAAACCCTGGAGCTGGACGGCCACGCACTGACCGTGCGGCGCATGGCCGGGCACCGGATCCAGGCCATCACGGTGCGGCCGATCGGCGAAGCCGGCGCCGGGGCGGCGTAGAATACGCACCCCCGCCAGCCTCCCAGTGCCCTGCCCATGTCGGATTCCGCCCTGCTCGCCCTGTCCCCGCTCGACGGCCGCTACGCTTCCAAAGTGGATGCGCTGCGCCCGATCTTCTCCGAATACGGCCTGATCAGGGCGCGGGTCAAGGTCGAGATCGAATGGCTGCTGGCATTGGCCGCCGAGCCGGGCATCGCCGAGCTGGCGCCGTTCTCGGCCGCCGCCACCCAGACCCTGCGCCGCCTGGCCGACGACTTCAGCGTCGGCGATGCCGCGCGGGTCAAGCAGATCGAGCGCACCACCAACCACGACGTCAAGGCGGTGGAGTACTTCATCAAGGAACAGCTCAAGGACGATGCCGAGCTGGGCCCGGCGCTGGAATTCGTGCATTTCGCCTGCACCAGCGAGGACATCAACAACCTCAGCTACGGCCTGATGCTGGAGCAGGCGCGCCGCGAGGTGCTGCTGCCGACGCTGGACGGCATCACCGCCAGCCTGCGCACCCTGGCCCATGCCCAGGCCGGCCAGCCGATGCTGTCGCGCACGCATGGCCAGACCGCCTCGCCCACCACGCTTGGCAAGGAAATCGCCAATGTGGTCGCGCGCCTGGAGCGGCAGCGCAAGCAGATCGCCGCGGTCGAACTCACCGGCAAGATCAACGGCGCGGTCGGCAACTACAACGCGCACCTGGTGTCGTACCCGGAGCTGGACTGGGCCGCGTTCGCGCAGCGCTTCGTCGAAAGCCTGGGCCTGGTGTTCAACCCCTACACCACCCAGATCGAGCCGCATGACAACGTGGCCGAAATCGGCGACGCCAGCCGCCGCGTCAACACCATCCTGATCGACCTGTCGCGCGACATCTGGGGCTACATCTCGCTGGGCTACTTCAAGCAGAAGCTCAAGGAGGGCGAAGTCGGTTCATCGACCATGCCGCACAAGGTCAACCCGATCGACTTCGAAAATGCCGAAGGCAATTTCGGCATCGCCAATGCGCTGTTCGAGCATTTTTCCGCCAAGCTGCCGATCAGCCGCTGGCAGCGCGACCTCACCGACTCCACCGTGCTGCGCGCGCTCGGCACCGCGTTCGGCCATACCCAGGTCGCGCTGGATTCGCTGGCCAAGGGCCTTGGCAAGCTGACCGTCAATCCCGAACGCCTGGATGCCGATCTGGATGCGGCCTGGGAAGTACTGGCCGAAGCCGTGCAGACGGTGATGCGTCGCCACGGCCTGCCCAACCCCTACGAGCAGCTCAAGGCGCTGACCCGCGGCCAGGGCATCACTGCCGCGTCCATGCAGGCCTTTGTCGAGAGCCTGCAGTTGCCGGAGCAGGACAAGCAGCGGCTGCGGGCGCTGACGCCGGGTGCCTACACCGGGCTGGCCGAACAGCTGGCGCGCGCGATCTAAGCAGCGGTATCCATCCACCGGTATCACGCCCTTGTATCCAGCTGCCAGGAGTATTGCCATGGCATTGCGCGCGCTGCTGTCTGCCTCCCTGCTTGCGTCGGTGGCCTGCGGATTGCTGGCCTGCGGGAAGCAGGCCACTCCCGACTCGCACCCGGACTCCCCCGCTGCCGCGCCGCACGCGCCGGCCGGCGTGGCGGCCGCACCGGTTCCGTCGGTGCCGAGCATGGACGGCGCCACCCAGGTCGCCAGCAACGGCGAGCGGCCGACACTGATGGTCACCTCGACCAGCGGCACGGTCAGCTGCGACGGCCATAACGTCGATCTGACCGGCCAGAACGCCAATCTGGTCCTCAAGGGTGACTGCGGCACGATCGCGGTGCTGGGCCAGCATGCGATCGTGCAGATCGAGCGCGCCGAGGCAGTGCGCATGGTCGGCAACGATGCCCAGGTCACCCTCGCCGGCGATGCCAGCACCATCGAACTGTTCAGCCGCACCTCCACACTCAAGGCCGGCCGCATCGGCACGCTGCTGGTGCCGGGCGACGACAACCAGGTACAGGCGCAGGCGATCGCCTCCGCCACGCTGCACGGCCGCGGCAACCGCATCACCCAGCAATCCGGCACTGCGATGGTCAACGACTACGGCAGCGACAACCAGATCTCCACCCGCTGATCTGCTGACACCGAGACACCCAGCTGCATCCCCGGCCCTGCATGGCCCGGACGCGCACCGCAACCTCACCGCGACACCCGCATGCAAGGCAGCGCATGGCGGGCTGGGCGACAATAAGCCACCTCGCCGGCCGCACCGCGCCGGCCCTCCAGTCGGACCCGTGACACCATGAAAAAGACCCCCGCAAAAAAGATCGCCGCCAGGAAAGGCGCGCCACTGCCCTTCGAGATCCACGCCACCCGCGACCAGCCGCTGGGCATGCCGATCGAGCGCTTCCTGCGCAACTACTGGCACAAGCATCCGCTGCTGATCCGCAACGCGTTTGCGGAGTTCCAGTCCCCGCTGCAGCCCGAAGACCTGGCCGGCCTGGCCTGCGAAGACGGCGTGCTGGCACGCCTGATCAGCCACGACCGCGCCACCGACGACTGGAACGTGCGCACCGGCCCGTTCCAGGAAACCGACTTCCCCGGCCTGCCCGACCATGACTGGACCCTGCTGGTGCAGGACGTGGACAAGTGGGACGCCGACGTGTGCGCGCTGCTGGAACAGTTCCGCTTCCTGCCGCGCTGGCGCATCGACGACATCATGATCAGCTTCGCCGCCACCGGCGGCTCGGTGGGCGCGCATGTCGACCATTACGACGTGTTCCTGCTGCAGGGCCAGGGCCACCGGCGCTGGCAGATCGACGCACGCGCGCAGCAGGGCCGCAAGGCCGCGCCGCTGGCGTTCCGCGACGATGTCGAGCTCAAGCTGCTGCGCGACTTCAAGCCCACCCACGACTGGGTGCTGGGCCCGGGCGACATGCTGTACCTGCCGCCGCTGGTGCCGCACCACGGCGTGGCCGAAGACGCCTGCCTGACCTTCTCCATCGGCACCCGCGCGCCGTCCTCGGCCGAGCTGATCGGCGACTATCTGGACACCTTGATCGCCGATGCCGACGAGGCCGTGCGCTATCACGACGAAGACCTCAAGGTGCCGGCCGATCCGTACGAGATCGACGTCACCGCGATGAACCGCGTGGTCGAAGCGCTCAACGCGCTGCGCATGAACGACCCGGATCGCCTGGGCGACTGGTTCGGCCGCTTCATGACCACCTACCGCGCCTCCGGCGACGTAGTGCCGGCACCCGAACCGATTCCCCGCGAGGCGGTCGAGCAGGCGCTGGAAGAAGGCGTGCTGCTGCACCGTCACCCCTGGTCGCGGCTGGCCTGGCGGCGCGCCAAGCGTGGCGCCACCCTGTTCTGCAGCGGCCTGGAATTCGCGCTGTCGGCCAAGGATGCCGCACGTCTGGCCGCAGCCGAAGAGATCGACGGCGCGCTGTATGCGCAGCTGTCCAACCGTGGCCGCGAGGTGGTGCTGGAGCTGCTGGCGCAGGGCCATTACCAGCGCGCCCACGAGGAGGCGGAGGACGACATCGAGGACATCGACGACGACCAGGCCCACGTCCTGAGCCTGTCGGGCGACCACGACGATGCCGACGAAGGGGCCGACACGCCGGACGCGGACGATGAGATCGACGCCGAGGCCGACGTCGAGCAGGTCGCCGATGCCGCGGACGGTCCGGCCCAGGCTGAGGAGGCCGAACAAGGCGAGGATGCCGACCAGGACGACGACAGCGGGCTGGCCGACGACGACGCGGCATCGGACGCTGGCGACGACGACGGGTCCGACCAGCGCGCATGAGTTCCCAGGCCGGGCCGCAGATCGTTTCGCTGGATGCGGCGTCCGACGCCGCAGCCCTGCGTGCGCTGCGCCTGGCCTGCGGTACCGGCAGCACCGACGACAGCGCTGCCGACTGGGACGCCCTGGACCCGCTCAGCCTGCACCTGGCGCTGCGCAGCGAGGACGGCCAGCTGATCGGCTCGGTGCGGCTGACGGCAGATCGGCGCATCGACCGGCTCGGCGTGCTGCCGGGCTGGCGCCGCCGCGGCTTGGCCGACCGGTTGCTCGCAGCCGCCGTCGCCAGCGCGCAACAATGCGGCTGGCCCGGCCTACGAACCCGCGTGAACACAGACGCCGAGGCCGCTTTCGCACGCCTGGGCTTCCTGCCGGACACCTCTTCCGACCGGCACCCCGCTCGCGCCGCAACGGCGGGCGATCGTCCGGGCAGGCCGCTGCACCGCCGTCTCGACGGCCCGATGGCGGTGGACGACCTGCGCGCGGCCCTGGCCGCCACCACCGGTCTGCTGTGCGCCGCACGCCGCCAGGTGCTGATCTATACGCGGGCACTGGATCCGCCGCTGTTCGACGACGCCGCAGTGCTCGATGCGCTGCGCCGCTTCGCCACCGCCCGCCACGACAAGCGCGTGCAGGTGCTGGTGCAGGACACCGCCGTCGCGGGCGCCAACAGCAGCGCGATGCTGCGGCTGGCCCAGCGCCTGCCCAGCGTGTTCCGCTTCCGTGCGGTCAGCGATCCGGTCGATGCCAGCTTCGCGTCGGCCTATGTGGTGGGCGATGACGCCTACTACTTTCGTCCAACAGGCCATCGCTTCGACGATGGCGAAACCTGGCTGTCGGGCGCGGCGCGCAGCCGCCAGCTGGAGCGCGAATTCGCGCAGATATGGGAGCGCAGCGCGCTTTGGAACGAACCGCGCGCACTCGACATCTGAGACCGCAGCGCCCTTCGCACGTAGGCGCCAGGCGGTTGCACCTACCCGTCCGGTCAGCTGGCAGACGCCCCCTCACTAGCGCAAGGGGGTATAATTTTTCGAGATTTGAGACCGACCGACAGGGCATCTCGCCCCGCCGCTTCCGCACAATCATCCCCACAGCAGACCCGACTTACCATCGTGGATAATCTCCTAAAGCAGTTCGCACAGTCATCGCAGCTCGCCGGCGGCAACGCCGCCTATATCGAGGATCTGTACGAGCAGTACCTCGTCGCCCCGGACAGTGTTGACCCGAAGTGGAAGAGCTATTTCGATGGCTTCAAGGGTCGCGATGCCGGTGATGTACCGCACTCGGCGGCCATTGCCCACATCCTCATCGCCTCCAAGCAGGCTGCCAACGCCGGCACCGGCGCCGCGGCCAGTGACGAGCGCGAGCGCAACGTCGGCCGCCTGATCACCGCCTACCGTGCGCGCGGCCACCTCGGCGCGCAGCTCGATCCGCTCGGCCTGACCCCGCCGGTCAACCCGCCCGATCTGGACCTGCCGTTCCACAGCCTGTCGCAGGCCGATATGGACAGCGAGTTCAGCACCGGCGGCGTCGGCGGCCAGCCGCGCATGAAGCTGAAGGATCTGCTGGCCCGCCTGAAGGCGACCTACGCCAGCACCATCGGCGCAGAGTTCATGCACATCCAGGAATTCGACCAGCGCCAGTGGATCTACAAGCGCCTGGAAGATGCCGGTGGCAAGATCGCCGGCGACGCGGCCAGCCGCAAGCGCACGCTGGAGCGGCTCACCGCCGCCGAAGGCCTGGAGCGCTACCTGCACACCAAGTACGTCGGCCAGAAGCGCTTCTCGCTGGAAGGCGGCGACGCGCTGATCCCGATGATGGACGAGATCATTCGCCAGTCCGGCAACGATCAGGTCAAGGACATCGTGATCGGCATGGCCCACCGCGGCCGCCTCAACGTGCTGGTCAATACGCTGGGCAAGAACCCGCGCAAGCTGTTCGACGAGTTCGAAGGCAAGTTCGAGCACGCCCACGACGACCGCGCGCACACCGGCGACGTCAAGTACCACATGGGCTTCTCGGCCGACATCGCGGTCGGTGGCGACAAGCAGGTGCATCTGGCGCTGGCCTTCAACCCCTCGCACCTGGAAATCGTCGACCCGGTCGTGGTCGGCAGCGTGCGTTCGCGTCAGGAACGCTTCGGCGATGCCGAGCGCAAGACCGTGCTGCCGATCCTGATCCACGGCGATGCCGCATTCGCCGGCCAGGGCGTGGTGATGGAACTGTTCCAGATGTCGCAGGCGCGCGGTTTCGCCGTCGGCGGCACCGTGCACATCGTGGTCAACAACCAGATCGGCTTCACCACCAGCGCCCGCGACGACGCCCGTTCCACGCTGTACTGCACCGACGTGGCCAAGATGATCGGCGCGCCGGTCTTCCACGTGAACGGCGACGACCCGGACGCGGTGATGTTCGTGTCCAAGTTGGCCTACGAATTCCGCCAGCAGTTCAAGAAGGACGTGGTCATCGACCTGGTCTGCTACCGCCGTTGGGGCCATAACGAGGCCGACGAACCGGCAGCGACCCAGCCGGTGATGTACCAGACCATCCGCAAGCACAAGACCACCCGCGAGCTGTACGCCGCCAAGCTGGAAAGCGACGGCGTGCTGAGCGCCGACGAGGCCAAGGCGCTGGTCGACGGTTACCGCAACAAGCTTGATTCGGGCGAGTACACCACCGAACTGGCGACGCGCAAGCCGGACGAATTCGCCATCGACTGGTCCAAGTATCTGGTCGGCACCGCTGCCGATCCGGTCGACACCCGCGTCAAGCGCGAGCAGCTGGACCGTCTGGCCAAACTGATCACCACAATTCCGGAAGGCGTCGAGCTGCATGCGCGCGTTGGCAAGATCTACGACGACCGCGTCAAGATGGCCGCCGGCGAGCAGGCCGGCGACTGGGGCTTTGCCGAAAACCTGGCCTATGCCACCTTGCTGGCCGAAGGCCACAAGCTGCGCCTGGTCGGCCAGGACGCCGGTCGCGGCACGTTCTTCCACCGTCACGCGATCCTGCATGACCAGAAGACCGACAGCTACCACCTGCCGCTGCGCCAGCTGGTGCAGAACCCCGAAGACGCCACCATCATCGACTCGCTGCTCAGCGAAGAAGCGGTAATGGGCTTCGAATACGGTTACTCCACCACCGACCCGAATGCGCTGTGCATCTGGGAAGCGCAGTTCGGCGACTTCGCCAATGGCGCGCAGGTGGTGATCGACCAGTTCATCGCCGCCGGCGAAGCCAAGTGGGGCCGCATCGCGGGCCTGTCGCTGTTCCTGCCGCACGGCTATGAAGGCCAGGGCCCGGAGCACAGCTCCGCGCGTCTGGAGCGCTTCCTGCAGCTGTGCGCGCTGGAGAACATGCTGGTCTGCGTACCGACCACGCCGGCGCAGTGCTTCCACATGATCCGCCGCCAGATGCGCATGACCACCCGCAAGCCGCTGGTGGTGATGACGCCCAAGTCGTTGCTGCGCCACAAGCTGGCGGTATCGAGCCTGGAAGAATTGGCCGAGGGCGAGTTCCAGCATCTGATTCCCGACGCCAAGGCCGATGTCGGCAAGGTCAAGCGCGTGGTGCTGTGCTCGGGCAAGGTCTATTACGACCTGCTCGAAGACCAGACCAAGCGTGGCCAGGACGACGTCGCCATCCTGCGCGTGGAGCAGCTGTATCCGTTCCCGCGTGCGCAGCTGGCCGCCGAGCTCAAGGCCTATGCCAACGCCACCGATGTGGTGTGGTGCCAGGAAGAACCGCAGAATCAGGGTGCGTGGTACCAGATCCGCCACCATCTGAACTTCTGCCTGGCCAGCGGCCAGAGCCTGCATTACGCCGGCCGTGCCCGTTCGCCCTCGCCTGCCGCCGGCCATATGGCCGACCACATCGTCGAACAGCAGAAGCTGGTCGCCGATGCGCTCCTCAATCCGTTCAACGACCAAGTCGCTGAATAACTCCTCTTCCCCAAAGAACGAAAACCCTAGGACGCTCCCCGAATGGCCACCGAAGTCAAAGTTCCGGTACTGCCCGAATCCGTTTCCGACGCCACCATCGCCAGCTGGCACAAGAAGGCCGGTGAAGCGGTCAAGCGCGACGAGAATCTGGTCGACCTGGAAACCGACAAGGTCGTGTTGGAAGTTCCTTCGCCGGTCGACGGCGTGCTGAAGGAAATCAAGTTCGAAGCCGGCAGCACCGTCACCAGCAACCAGATCCTGGCGATCATCGAAGAAGGCGCCGTGGCTGCGGCCGCACCGGCCGACGAGAAGAAGGCCGAGGCACCGGCTCCGGCCGCTGCTGCCCCAGCTGCCGCGCCGGCCCCGGCTGCTGCCGCTGCGCCTGCCGCTGCATCCAAGTCCGCTGCCGATGCGCTGCCGCCGGGTGCGCGTTTTTCCGCGATCACCCAGGGCGTGGATCCGGCCCAGGTCGAAGGCACCGGCCGTCGTGGCGCGGTGACCAAGGAAGACATCGTCAACTTCGCCAAGGCCGGCGGCGTGGGCAAGGCGTCCGGCGCCCGTCCGGAAGAGCGCGTGCCGATGACCCGCGTGCGCAAGACCATCGCCAAGCGCCTGATGGAGTCCAAGAACTCCACCGCGATGCTGACCACCTTCAACGAGGTCAACCTCGCCAAGGTCTCGGCCGCGCGCAAGGAGCTGCAGGACGAGTTCCAGAAGGCGCACGGCATCAAGCTCGGTTTCATGAGCTTCTTCGTCAAGGCCGCCGCCAACGCGCTGCAGCGCTTCCCGCTGGTCAACGCATCGATCGACGGCGACGACATCATCTATCACGGCTACAGCGACATCTCGATCGCGGTGTCGACCGAAAAGGGCCTGGTCACGCCGGTGCTGCGTAACGTCGAGCGCCAGTCGTTCTCCGACGTCGAACAGGGCATTGCCGACTACGCCGCCAAGGCGCGCGCCGGCAAGCTGGGCCTGGACGATCTGCAGGGTGGCACCTTCACCATCACCAACGGCGGCACCTTCGGCTCGCTGCTGTCGACCCCGATCATCAACCCGCCGCAGAGCGCCATCCTGGGCATGCACGCGATCAAGGAACGTCCGATCGCCGAGAACGGCCAGGTCGTGATCGCCCCGATGATGTATCTGGCGCTGTCCTACGACCACCGCATCATCGACGGCAAGGACTCGGTGCAGTTCCTGGTCGACATCAAGAATCAGCTGGAAAACCCGGGCCGGATGTTGTTCGGTCTATAAGAGCCGGGAATCGGGAATGGAGATTCGGGAATGGGACAAGCGCCCATCGACCGCTCCATTCCCGCCTGGACCTGGATGGGACGCGGCAGGCGCACGCATGCGCTCTTGCAATTCTCCATTCCCTATTCCCCATTCCCGTGAGCAAATGAAATGAGCGAACAATTCGACGTCGTCGTCATCGGTGCCGGTCCGGCCGGTTATCACGCTGCGATTCGCGCGGCCCAGCTGGGCATGAAGGTCGCCTGCATCGACGCGGCTATCGGTAAGGATGGCAAGCCGGCGCTGGGTGGTACCTGCCTGCGCGTGGGCTGCATTCCGTCCAAGGCGCTGCTGGATTCCTCGCGCCAGTTCTGGAACATGGGCCACCTGTTCGGCGACCACGGCATCAGCTTCAACGACGCCAAGATGGACGTGCCCACCATGATCGGCCGCAAGGACAAGATCGTGAAGCAGTTCACCGGCGGCATCGCGATGCTGTTCAAGGCGAACAAGATCACCCCGTACTACGGCTTCGGCCAGCTGCTGCCGGGCAACATCGTCAAGGTCGCCCAGCACGAAGGCGGCGAGATCGAGCTCAAGGGCACCAACGTGATCCTGGCGCCGGGCTCGGAGTCGATCGAGCTGCCGTTTGCCAAGTTCGAAGGCGACACCATCGTCGACAACGTCGGCGGCCTGGATTTCACCGCCGTTCCCAAGCGTCTGGCGGTGATCGGCGCCGGCGTGATCGGCCTGGAGCTGGGCAGCGTGTGGAAGCGCCTGGGCGCCGAGGTCACCATCCTCGAAGCGCTGCCGGATTTCCTGGCGCTGGCCGATGCCGAAGTGGCCAAGACCGCGCTGAAGGAATTCAAGAAGCAGGGCCTGGACATCAAGCTCGGCGCCAAGGTCAGCAAGACCGAGATCACCGGCAGCGGCGATGCCAAGCAGGTGGTGGTCAGCTACACCGACGCCGCCGGCGAGCAGACCCTGACCGTAGACAAGTTGCTGGTGGCCGTGGGCCGCAAGGCCGCGACCAGGAACCTGCTGGCCGAGGGCACCGGCGTCAAGCTCAACGAGCGTGGCCAGATCGAGGTGGACGGGCATTGCCACACCGGCGTCGACGGCGTGTGGGCGATCGGTGACTGCGTGCGTGGCCCGATGCTGGCGCACAAGGGCTTCGAGGAAGGCATCGCGGTTGCCGAGCTGATTGCCGGCCTGCCTGGCCACGTCAACTTCGACACCATTCCGTGGGTCATCTACACCGAGCCGGAGATTGCCTGGGTCGGCAAGACCGAGCAGCAGTTGAAGGCCGAAGGCGTGGCCTACAAGGCCGGCAGCTTCCCGTTCGCGGCGATCGGCCGTGCCGTGGCCATGGGCGAGCCGGCCGGCTTCGTCAAGGTCATCGCCGATGCCGAAACCGACCGCGTGCTGGGCATGCACCTGGTCGGCGTGGGCGTGTCCGAACTGGTCCACGAGGGCGTGCTGACGATGGAGTTCAACGGCTCGGCCGACGACCTGGCGCGCATCTGCCACGCCCACCCGACGCTGTCCGAAGCGATCCACGACGCCGCGATGGCAGTGAGCAAGCGCGCGATTCATAAGGCCAACTAAGCCGGGAATCGGGAGTGGGGAATCGGGAATCGTAAGAGCGTTCCCATCACCTCACTCTTCATGCTGACGCCGGACCTAGGTCCGGCGTCATGCGTTCTGGCTGCTGTGTTTGCTTTGACCCATTCCCTATTCCCAACTCCCGATTCCCGTTCCCATGAAAAGCATCTGCGTCTACTGCGGTTCCAATGCCGGCAACAAACCCGCCTACGCCGAGCGTGCCACTGCGCTGGGCCAGCGCATCGCCGAGCAGGGCCTGCGGCTGGTGTATGGCGGCGGCAACGTCGGGCTGATGGGCACCGTGGCCAATGCGGTGCTGGCGGCCGGTGGCGAAGTGACCGGGGTGATTCCGCAGCAGCTGGCCGATTGGGAAGTGGCGCACCGCGGTCTCACCACACTGGAAATCGTCGGCTCCATGCATGAGCGCAAGATGCGCATGTTCGAGCTGTCCGATGCCTTCGTCGCCCTGCCCGGCGGCTTCGGCACCATGGAAGAGATCTTCGAGATGCTGACCTGGCGCCAGCTCGGCATCGGCAACAAGCCCTGTGCGTTCCTGGATATCGAAGGGTTTTACGCACCGCTGATCGGCATGATCGATCGCATGGTGGAAGAGCGCTTCCTGCATCCGGACCAGCGCAGCGACCTGTGGTACGGCGCCGATATCGAACAGATGCTGGAGTGGATGCAGCACTACACGCCGGCGCAGGCCTCCAAGTGGATCGACGAGAAGCGCCGCTCCACCCTGGTGTGATGCCAGGCGACGCACGCGCCCTGCCCCATCGCCTGCCAGGTCCGGCGTCGGGCAGGCGCACCAGCAAGCACGCAGCAGCGTTGTAGTCACACGTCAGCTGCGCGGGGCGCAGCGACACACCAGGCCATCTCTCACTGATGCGGCAATGGCTCCAGCGCGATGCCGCACACCCCGGCCCCTGCCACGGCGGACCGTGTGGCATGTTGTCCGACAGGTCGACAGCGCAACCACAGCGCCTGCGCGTCACCGCCCCCCGGCCTGCGCGACCCCATCGCGCATCCGACCCTTCGCAATGCGCCGCCGAACACCCTGCCGATCTGCAAGCTTGCAACGGCAGTCACGATGGCTGCAGCGTCCGGCACGAGCGGCTCGCATAGAATGGCGACGATGCTCGATACCCTCGCCGCTGACGCGCACCACAGCCTGGACATCAAGCACAGTCGCTTTCTGGCCAACGCTGCTGCATTGGAATCGCCCGCGCACGCGCTGGCGATCGTGCAGCGCGTGTCTGTGCCCGATGCCACCCACAACTGCTGGGCGTACCGGTTCGGGCAGGAATACCGCTCCAGCGACGATGGCGAGCCCAGCGGCACCGCCGGCCGGCCGATTCTTGCGGCTATCGATGGTCAGGGTTACGACCGCGTGGTGGTGGTGGTCACGCGTTGGTACGGCGGCATCAAGCTCGGCGCGGGTGGATTGATGCGCGCCTACGGCGGGACGGCAGCGGAATGCCTGCGCATGGCCACTCGTCGTCCACTGATGACGCTGTGTGCGCTTGAACTGCACTGCCGGTTCGATGATCTTGGCGTGGTGCACGTCGCACTCAATGCGTTTCACGCCACGAAACTCAACGAGCGTTTCGATGCAACTGGTGCCCTGCTAGACATCCACATAGCGGCCGATCAACTTCTCGGCCTGAAAGAGCGACTGCGCGATGCGACAGGCAATCGGGCTCGACTAACTGGCGCGGAAACCTGCTGATACATCAGCCACCGTGCGGATTGCGTGCACATGGCTGCTATTGGACCACCGCCTGGCTCAGCAAACGTATCGCACCTTGCGCGGTATCTAGCGACACCGTAGCTCCCAGCGGCAATGCAAGATTGGGATCGACGTGGCCGCTTGGCCAATTGACCATCACCGGAATCTTGAGCGGCAAAAAAAACTCATTGAATAAGGCGTTGGCCATACTGGAGGGCGTGGCCGCCGGAGTTTCGCCGGCGATCACGAACCTGCCTAACAACAGCCCTCTGATCGAGCGCAGCTTGCCAGCCAACCGCAATTGGGTGAGCAAACGATCCAGCCGAGGCAATGCGATCTCGGTGTCTTCGAGAAAGAGAATGGCATCGGTGGAGTCCACCTCGTAGGGCGTACCGAGGGTACTGCACAGCAGCGACAGGTTACCTCCCACCAGCCGACCCTGTGCAGTTCCATCGACAAGCGTGGCGGCCGGGTACATCGGAGGGGAAGGAATCCAGGCGCCCGATGACAGGCGTCCGGACAGCAGATCAAGGATGAGCGAAGCAGTTGGTGGAAGCTTTTCTGGTACCAGGTCGGAAACCAGCATGGGACCGTGAAATGTCACCATACCAGCATGTTGCTGTAGCGCGATGTGCAACGCGGTGATATCGCTGTAGCCAATGAATGGCTTGGGATTGGCGCCTATCAGCGCGTAGTCGAGCTTATCGAGTAAGCGCGTGGCACCAAAACCACCACGCAGGCACCAGACTGCCTTTATTTCGTTGGAGAGAAAGGCATAGTGGATATCGTCTACACGCGCACTGTCGGTTCCAGCCAGATAATCGAACGGAGGCGCCAGCTTCTCCATTGCCGAAGGCATGATCTCCACGGAAAACCCGTGTGCCCGAAGCCACTCGGCTGCCTTTTCCACATCGCTTGAGGGGGAAGACGGTGCAACGATGGCGACCTTGTCACCGGCTTTGAGCGCAGGTACCGGACGATGCGGGCCTTGTGCAGCATGGGCCTGCACTCCCCGCGCGCCTTCGCGCGCAAGTGCGGGAAGTCCGAGCGACGCCAGCATCAGCGCCGCGCCGCCACTGGCGGCCCCAAAAAATTCTCGCCTGGACGTGTTCATCTGCAGTCACTCCACTTCTTTTCAGTTATGACTTGGCGGGTGCTACCCTTAAAGGCCAATACCGAAGTTGCAGTGCTTTTAGAGAACCGATGCCTTTGAGACAGGGAATCCCTTCTCATTGCCCGCGCTGCATCACACATCCTGAGGCAACCGTGTACTGGTTCTTTACACTTGGACTGTAAACGCAGCTAGGCTCCGCACACGCTTGAAAACGCGCCTGTGCGACGCCACTCGCAACCGTGTCCATCTCTCATCACCGGAAGCCGCATGAACCAGCCAGCCGCCGCCAGGCCCAACCCGTTGCGGAAGCTTGGCAGCCTGCGCACCTTGTGGCCGTTCGTGCAGCGCCAGCGTGGCCTGTTCGCCGCCTGGCTGATCGCACTGGCCATTTCCTCGGCCGCCACGTTGAGCCTGCCGGCGGCGGTCAAGCAGATGATCGACCATGGTTTTTCCGGCGGCTCGCAGATCAACCACGCCTTCGCGCTGTTGTTCGCGGTGGCGGTGGTGCTGGCGGTGGCAACGGCCGCGCGGTTTTATTTCGTCGCGTTGCTGGGCGAAAAAGTGGTGGCAGATTTGCGCGGCCGCCTGTATGCGCATCTGATCGGGCTGGACGCCGGCTTCCATGATCGCAGCCGCAGCGGCGAGCTGGTGTCGCGCCTGTCGGCCGACAGCGAGCTGCTGCGCGGCGTGATCGGCACCACCATGTCGGTGGCGCTACGCAGCTCGGTGACGGTGATCGGCAGCATGGTGATGTTGTTCGTGACCAGCCCGCGGCTGGCCGCCTTCACCTTGATCGGCATTCCGCTGGCGGTGCTGCCGATCGTGCTGGGCGCACGCCGCCTGCAGAAGATCTCGCGCGCCAGCCAGGACCGCGTCGCCGACGCCAACACGCTGGCGGCCGAAACGCTGGGCGCGGTGCGCACCGTGCAGGCGCATGCGCGCGAGCGCTACGAGAGCCAGCGGTTCAGCCAGGCCCTGT
The DNA here is from genome assembly GCF_001013475.1 of Xanthomonas arboricola pv. juglandis. Taxonomy (GTDB): domain Bacteria; phylum Pseudomonadota; class Gammaproteobacteria; order Xanthomonadales; family Xanthomonadaceae; genus Xanthomonas; species Xanthomonas arboricola. Next base: position 457,418 of record NZ_JZEF01000005.1, read on the forward strand.
TCGCCGCGATCGATACCGCACGGCTGCGCATCCGCACCCAGGCCACCGTGACGGCGGTGGCGATCATGCTGATCTTCGGCGCCATCGTCGGTGTGCTGTGGCTGGGCGCGCACGATGTGATCGCCGGACGCATGACCCCCGGCACGCTGGGACAGTTCGTGTTGTACGCGCTGATCGGCGGCGGCTCGGTCGGTGCCTTGGCCGAGGTCTGGAACGAGTTGCAGCGCGCCGCCGGCGGCATGGGCCGGGTCGGCGAATTGCTCGACGAGCAGCCGGCGATCGTCGCCCCGGCCACGCCGCAGCCCTTGCCGCAGCCACTGCGCGGCGCGATCCATTTCGATCAGGTGGTGTTCCATTATCCGCAGCGCCCCGATGCGCCGGCGCTGGATGGCTTCGACCTGCATGTCCATCCGGGCGAAACCGTGGCGCTGGTCGGGCCCTCCGGCGCCGGCAAGAGCACGGTGCTGGCGATGTTGCTGCGCTTCCATGACCCGGTCAGCGGCAGGCTGCGTATCGACGAGGTGGACCTGCGCGATACCGACCCGGTACTGCTGCGCGAACGCATCGCCCTGGTGCCGCAGCAACCCACGCTGTTTGCCGCCAGCGCCGCTGACAACATCCGCTATGGTCGCCTGGACGCCAGCGATGCGGAGGTGCAAGACGCCGCCGCGGCCGCCGAGGCCGACAGTTTCATCCGCGCCCTGCCGCAGGGCTACGCCAGCGAACTCGGCGAACGCGGCACGCGCCTGTCCGGCGGCCAGCAGCAACGGGTGGCGATCGCGCGCGCCTTGCTCAAGGACGCGCCGATCCTGCTGCTGGACGAGGCCACCAGCGCGCTGGATGCGCAGAGCGAACGCGCCGTGCAGCAGGCGCTGGACCGGTTGATGGAAGGCCGCACCACGCTGGTCATCGCCCATCGCCTGGCCACCGTGCTCAAGGCCGACCGCATCGTGGTGATGGATGCCGGCCGCATCGTCGCGCAGGGCACGCACGCGCAGTTGATCGCCGAAGGCGGCCTGTACGCCGAACTGGCGCGGCTGCAGTTCATCGATCAATGACGCCTGGGTGACACCGGCGTGTGCTGTCATGCCGGCGTGTCCGCGGCAGCGGCCCGGGCCGATCCAGCGCCCCCACGCGCCCCCACCTGACGACGTCACGCATGCCCCGCCCCAGAACCACCATTCGCCAGCTCAGTTATTTCGTCGCGCTCGCCGACACCGGCAGCTTCACCCGCGCCGCCGAGCAGATGGGTGTGTCGCAACCCTCGTTGTCGCAACAGATCCGTGCGCTGGAAACCATCGTCGGCGCCGCGCTGTTCGAGCGCGGCGTGCCGGCCATCCTGACCCCGTTGGGGCGCGACCTGCTCGAGCGCGCGCGCAGCATCCTGCTGGACGTCGCCGACCTGGAAGACGTCCGCGCCACCTCGGCCGATACCTTGATCGGCACCATCCGGCTGGGCGTGTCGCCCACGCTGGGCGCCTACCTGATGCCGAGCCTGGTGGCGCGCCTGCATCGCGAACATCCGGCACTGCGCGTACACGTGCGCGAAGGCCTGCCGACCGCGCTCGCCAGCGGCCTGGCCAGCGGCGTGCACGACCTGATCCTGGCGCAATTGCCGGTGGCCGGGCGTGGCCTGCACAGCGAGCGGCTGTTCCGCGAACCGCTGCACGTGACCATGGCCGCCGATCACCCCTTGCGGGCCAAGACCTGCATCACGCCGGCCGATCTGCGCGGCGCCAACCTGCTCACCTTGATGCCCGAGTACCGCCTGGCCGAACAGGTGGCGGCGATCGCCATGGACGTCGGCGCCAATGTGTTGCGCGATTACGAAGGCACCAGCCTGGATGCGATCCGCCAGATGGCCGGGATGGGCATGGGTCTTGCACTACTGCCAGACCTGTATGTGCGCCAGGAAATCCGCGAGGGCGACGATGTCGTGGTCCGGCCGATCAAAGGCGGACGCTACTATAGGGAGATCGGGCTGTTGTGGCGGCAGGGTGCAGGACGCGCGCCGGCCTTCGGCCTGATCGCCAATCTTCTGCGTGCGGTGGCCGCATAGGAAAATCCTATGCGTCGAATAAGCGCTGCGGCCTTGTTCGCCAGCTGCAACTCGTCAATGCTTCATTGAACTCATCAACGGAAATCGAATGGCGGGCAAGCAGATCGGATGGCGGGAAGCGGGAGCCTGGCTGGCGGAAATCGTCGGGCCGGACATGCCCTATGTGCGCCTGGCCATGGTGTACGGAGTCGCGATCAGCCTGCTGTCGCTGGCCACGCCGATCTCGGTGCAGTTGCTGATCAACAGCGTAGCCAATACCGCACTGCCGGCGCCGCTGTGGACCCTGTCGAGCCTGCTGCTGGGCCTGTTGCTGCTGGTCGCCGGCCTGAGCGCGATGCGGGTGTGGGTCATGGCGCTGTTCGAGCGCCGGCTGTTCGCACGCGTGGTGTCGGAAATCACCGTGCGTGCGGTGCATGCGCAGAATCCGTTCTTCGCCGACCAGAACCGCGGCGACATGTTCAACCGCTACTTCGATCTGGTGGTGGTGCAGAAAGCGGTGCCGAGCCTGGCCATCGGCGCCTTCACCATCGTGCTGCAATCGGCGGTCGGGCTGATACTCACCAGCTTCTACCACCCGTTCTTCCTGGGCTTCAATGCCTTGCTGCTGCTGGTCATCTTCGGCATCTGGATGATCTGGTCGCGCGGGTCGATCCGCACCGCGGTCGACCTGAGCCATGCCAAGCACGAGGCTGCGCGCTGGCTGGAAAGTGTCGGCGGCTCCAACGGTTTCTATAAATCCAGCCGCCACCTCAACTTTGCGATGGACCGCTCCGAGTCCGTCACCGCCGCCTATGTCGACCGGCATCGGCACCACTTCCGTTACAGCTTCACCCAGACGGTCGCGTTCCTGCTGGTCTACGCGATCGCCAGCGCGGCGCTGCTGGCGCTGGGCGGCAACCTGATCCTGCGGGGCGAGCTGTCGATCGGCCAGCTGGTGGCGGCCGAGCTGATCCTCAGCGCGGTCTTTTACGGCATCTCGCAACTCGGTGCGTATCTGGACGCGTTCTACGACCTGGTGGCCAGCTCCGAGGAACTGTCGCTGCTGTTCGCCATCCCGCAGGAACGTGCAGTCGTGGCGCCCGGCAAGACTCCCGGCAACAGCGCGGTGCGCCTGGACGGGGTGGTGATCGATGGCGCGCGTTTCGATTTTTCGCTGGCTGCCGGCGAGCAACTGGTGACGATCGCCGATGGCGGCGCGGAGCGGCTGCTGGCGATGATCCTCAAGCGCCATGTGGTCCCCGATCGCGGGCTGGTGATGGTGGGCGGTGCGGACATGGCCACCTTCGACATGTATCTGCTGCGCTCGGAAGTGACGGTGCTCGACCGGCCGACCATTGTCGAAGTCACCATCCGCGAATATCTGGCGCTGGCATCGGCCGATGTGAACTCCGAGGCGATGCTGGAAGCGATCGATGCGGTGGGCTTGCGCACCCGCATCGCCGCGCTGCCGCACGGCCTGGACACGCGGCTGGCCGCTTCCGGCTACCCGCTGTGGATCGGTGAAGTGATGGCGTTGAAGCTGGCCAATGCGCTGCTGGTGCGCCCGCGCGTGCTGATGCTGTCGCAGCTGTACGACCTGATTCCCGCCGACCGCCTGGCCGGCGTGCTGCGACGCCTGAAGGCGGCCGGCACCACGGTGCTGCTGTGCACCGGCCGGCCGGAAGACATCACCCTGGATGGCTGGTTCCACCTGCAGCCCGAGCGACAGCAGCGCTTTGCCACCCGCGCCGAACTGATCGCCTCCACGCAGGAGGCAAACGATGCAGCACGCTACTGATCGCAACGCACACTTTCCCACCCTGGCGGCGATGCGCCCACCGAGCATCGCCAAGGCGCTGGCCTGGATGCTGCTGATCGGCATTGTCATTGCCAGCGCGATCCTGGCGCTGGCGCCGTGGGTGCAGACCGCCAGCGGCAAGGGCCAAGTGGTGGCGCTGGATCCGGGCGACCGCCAGCAGCAGGTCACCGCCTTCGTACCCGGCCGGGTCGAGCGCTGGTATGTGCACGACGGCCAGCATGTTTCGCGCGGCGATCCGATCGCGCGCGTCGGCGATCTGGACCCGGATCTGCTCGCCCGCCTGGCCAGCGAGCGGGCCCAGGTGCAGGCGGAAATCACCGCGATCCAGCAATCGCGCGCGGTTGCCAGCATCGATGTGGCGCGCAGCAGGCAATTGCTCGCCGAGGGGCTGGCTGGCCGCCGCGACTTCGAACTGACCCAGATCAAGGTCGCCGAGGCCGATGCCAAGCTGGCCGAATCGCGCGCCAAGCTGACCCGCATCGACATCCAGTTGAACCGCCAGTCGGCGCAGCTGGTGCGCGCACCGCGCGATGGCCGCGTGCAGCAGCTCAACGCCGCCAGTGGCAGCGCGATGGTCTCGCCCGGCACGGTGCTGGCGGTGATCGCGCCGGAGCGGGTGGAGCGCGCGGTCGAGCTGTATATCGACGGCCGCGACGTGCCGCTGATCCGCCCCGGCCGCCCGGTGCGGCTGGAGTTCGAAGGCTGGCCGGCGATCCAGTTCAGCGGCTGGCCGTCGGTGGCGCACGGCATGTTCGATGGCCGCGTGCGCGCCATCGACCCCAATGCCGCGCCCGATGGCCTGTTCCGCATCCTGGTCGAACCGCAACCCGGCAAGCCGGCCTGGCCGGCGCAGGAATTCGCCCGCCAGGGCGGCAAGGTGCGCGGCTGGGTGCAGGGCGAAACGGTGAAGGTGGGCTACGAACTGTGGCGCCAGCTCAACAATTTCCCGCTGGAGTTCGGCCGCCGTCCGGCGGCAACGACGACGCAGGATGAGGGCAAGGCCAAGGCGGCGCCCAAGGCCGAAGACGACGAGACCGGCAAGAAATGATCCGCCGTCTTGTCGTCCTGCTGATCGCGCTCGCACCGGGCGTGGTCGCCGCCCAGACCACCCCGCTGACGCTGGATGAAGTGCTGCGCTCCTCTGCACGCTCTTCCCCGCAGATCGTCGAAGCGCTGGCCAAGGTCCGCCAGGCCGAGGGCAAGGGCATCTCGGCCGACGGTGCGTTCGATACCGTGTTCGATCTCGACGGCCGTTCGCGCGAGGCCGGCTACTACGACGGCAGCACGATCGAAAGCACGGTCAAGCGTCCCTTCGATGACAACGGCGGCTATTACTACGGCGGTTACCGCTCCTCGCGCGGCGCATTCCCGGTCTACGAAGACAAGTCCTACACCGACCGCGGCGGCGAAGTGAAAGTCGGCGCGCTGTATGCGCTGCTGCGCGACCGCGTGGTCGACGAACGCCGCACCCGCCGCAGCGTTGCCGGTGGCGATATCGATGTCGCCCAGTACGAAGCGCAAATGGTCGCCATCGGCGTGCAACGCCGCGCGGTGGATGCCTACCAGAGCTGGGTTGCGGCCGGCCTGAAGCTGCGCGCGTACAACGAGCTGCTGCAGCTGGCCGAGCAGCGCCGCAATGCAATTTCGCGGCAGGTGACGCTGGGCGCGCGGCCCACCATCCTGCTGACCGAAAACGACCAGAACCTGGTCCGCCGGCGCGCCCTGGTGGTGCGCTCGGAGCAGGACTTCGCCAACGCCGCCAATACCTTGTCGCTGTACCTGCGCGACGATGCCGGCATGCCGTCGATCGTCTCCACCGAGCGCCTGCCGGCCAATACATCGGCGCTGGAAGGCCTGGCCGGTGCCAGCAGGATCACCGCACCGGTGGAGCGCCCCGATTACCGTGCGGTGCTGACCCGGATCGACCAGGCCACCGCGCGGCTGATGCTGGCGCAGAACGATCTCAAACCACGCCTGGATGTCACCTTCGAGGTCAGCAAGGATCTGGGGGCGCCCGGTGTGGGCGGCCCGAACCGCTCGCCGACCGATGCGATCATCGGCTTCCGCTTCAGCGTGCCGCTGGAAAACCGCACCGCCAAGGGCAAGGTCGCCGAGGCACGCGCCGAGATCGAGGCGCTGGATCAGCGCAGCCGCTACCTGCGCGACCAGATCACCGTGGAGGTCGAGTCGATCGTCATCTCGCTCACCGCTGCCGAGCGGCTGGCCAAGATCGCCGACGAAGAACGCAGCCTGGCCGACCGCCTGGCCGTGGCCGAGCGCCGACGCTTCGAACTGGGCTCGGGCGATTTCTTCCTGGTCAATCAGCGCGAGGAGACCGCCAACGACGCCCGCGTGCGTCTGATCGATGCGCAGGCGCGGATCGCCTCGGCGCGTGCCGAGCTGGCAGCGGCAACGGCCGACCGCGACGCGTTGCAGCTGAGCCGTTGAGCAGTCTGCCTGCTGGCTCCCGAGCGGTGCCGCACTGCGCAATGACGCCCGGGTAACACCTGCCTGCGCATGCTCGCCTGCACCGGCCCGGCGCCGGGCGTGCGGTCCCTGGCGGCTCGCAATGCGACCCTGAAATCCTTCGGAGGTGCGTATGTCTTTCCGGCAATTTCCCGCAATCGGTGCAGATGGCGAGTCCTACGTCATCATCGAATTCCGCGACGAGCTCGAATCCCGCAACGGGCCTCAACCACGCACGCAAGCGCACACGGCGCCACGCTACGAACTGCCCGATGGCCGCCGCCTGCAACGGCATGGCCAGCGCTTCATCACCGATGGTGGCGAGCTGCGCCTGTCGACGCCCTGAGATTGCACTGGTCATTTTTTGACCAACCCGTTCGCAGCCGTTGCAGCGCAATGGCTGCACACAGTTATCCACATGCTTGTGCAGGTTTCATCCACACCCTGTGTGGATGAAACCGGTGCGCGTTGTCCGGCATTGCGCCCAGCGACAATCACCCTCGCGCTTGGGGCCATCGCATGCAGTGTCATGCGGCCAGCACGTGATCGGTGACTGACATCTGCACCCTGCTGCGGCCATCGACAGTGGGCAAGCCCACGACCGCCCCACACTGCTGCTGCTACCCGTTGCGGTCGGAACGCTCCAGCACTCGCCCGATGCCGCTGCGGTCGATTTCGCTGGCTGCCCGCGTCAGCGCCGCGCGATCGCTACCCGGCTCGAACCCGATGCGGAAATGCAGCTCGCCCACCGGCGTGCGCGAGGAATGAATCGACGACAGGTTCACCCCGTGCTGCTCGAACACATGCAGCAAGGCACGCAACGACCCGGGCTGGTCTTCCGGCAGATACACGCTCAAGGTCAGCGGTTCGGTGAGGTCGGCCAGCAGGTAGCCCACGCGCTCATAGGTGTAGTTGCCGGCCGCGAGCGACTCGCCTTGTAGCGCCTGCGCGTTATCGTCCAGGAACCGGGCGCGAAACTGCGCGCGCGCCGCATCGTCGCCTTGCGCGACCAGGGCGCGCAGCTCCTGCAGTTGCAGCAACAAACGATCGAGCATCTCGCCGACATAGGGGTTGCCGAACTGGATGTCTTCGTAGATCGCCGGATTGAGCGAGAGGATGCGCGCGATCACTGCGGTATCCAGCTCGAACGAGGCCGAGCGATACGGCATCAGCGCGCGCAGCTCGCCGAGCAGCGGCGCGTAGTCGCGCAAGGTACCGGCCTGCGCCAGATGGGTGGCGTGCACCATTGCCTGCACCAGCGCCATCACGCGGTCGTGGTGCTCGGGCGTGGCGTACACGCACTCGGCCTGCAACGCAGTGCACAGCGCCTGTACCCACGTGGACCAGTGCTGCAGGCGTGCCTGGCAGACCACCATCACCCGCCCCTTCAAAGTGGGCGATTTGGGCGGTGCGGTCATCGGATGCAGGCCGACGACCTCGGCTGGCGAGGCAAGCATCGCGGCGACCGGTGCCTGCTTGATCGAGGTGACATCCATCCACAACTGCGACGCGGCACGCGGGCCGGCAAGATCCACATAGCGCTCGATCAAGCCGGCGGTGTGGCGGATCGGTGCAGAAAAAATCAGCACATCCGCTCGCTGCGCCAATGTGGCTTCGTCGATGTCGCCGTCACCGGCCGGATCGAAGCCGATCACCTCCAGCCGCATGCGCGTGCGCAGAAATTGCGCCAGCCAGCGTCCGTAAGCGCCGGCGATGCCGACGATGCCGACCACCGGCTGCGCCATCATGCCAACCGCTCGACGGCAAAGCGCGGTGCGGCCGCGAGTGCGGCCGGCGCGGCGGCCAGCACATCGAACTCTTCGAAGCCTGCAGCCAGGGTCGCTTCCAGCGCGCTGTGCACGCCGCTGAGCGCATGCCCCACCGCCTGCTCGAACGGCACCTCGCGCAGCAGCAAACCGATCAGCAATGCCATCAGCACATCGCCGGTGCCGGCCACATCCACCGGCAGATGCGGCGTGGCCCAGCGATACACTGCCGCGTTGCTCACCGCCAGGGTTACCAGCTCGCCGGCCGCACCGGCCACGCTGTGCGCAAGCACCCATTGCGGGCCGCGCGCCAGCAATGCGCGCGCGGCAACGATGGCATCGTCCTGCTGCAGACTCGGCAAACCGGTCAGGCGCCCAAGTTCGAACGCATTCGGCGTCACCAGCCAGGCATGCGGCAACAGCCGCTCGGCGAAGACGCGCTCCAGTCCAGGCTCGACATACGGGCCGGTGTGCGTGTCGCCGATCACCGGGTCCAGGCAATACCGCAGCTGCGGCGCCTGCGGCAAGGTCTGCTCGAGCCAGTCGGCGAATGCTTCGCCATTGGCCAGGCTGCCGAAGTAGCCGGAGACCAGCATGCGCGCACGCTGCGGCAGGCCGCGCTCGGTGGCACCCAGCAACAGGTCAGCCAACCAGTCGGCCGGCAGGATGCGGCCGCGCAAGGTGGCGTAGAACGGCGCGTTGCTCAGCAGCGTGGTTGGCACTTCCGCCACCCGCAGGCCCAGCGCACGCAACGGCGGCACCGCCGCGCTGTTGCCGGCATGGCCATAGACCAGTTGCGATTGCACCGAGATCACATCGATCGGCGAAGGACCATCCGGACGCTGGCGGCGACCGTGGACGAGGTGACTGTCGGGGGCATTGTTCATCGCCGCATTTTACGCCAGCGCCACCGCGCGCCCAGCGTCGATCGATGCGACCGTCGTCCGCTCGCCGCTGCACGCACCGCCGCCAGGCCGGTCTGTGCGCTGGCAGCAGTCGCTATCGCCCTTACCTCTGTGGGCTCCCGCCGCACAAACGTAAATGCCGGCCCCTGGGGCCGGCATTGATAGGGAGAACCTCACTCAGCCGTGCAACTCTGCAAACATTCGGAGCGGGCATCCAAACCCACGAATCCCGAATCGCCACACTGGCGCACTACCCCGGCAGGCCGGGCCACACCGCCCTTACGATTCCCCAATCCCGATTCCCGACTCCCAGCCTCAGGACGTCATCCGATCCCAGAAACCCTTGACGCCATCGATGAACGTGGCCGACTTGGGCGAATGCTTGCGTGCATCCTCACCGGTGAACGTGGCTTCGAACTGCTGCAGCAACTCGCGCTGGTCGGCGGTCAGATTCACCGGCGTTTCGACCACCACGCGGCAATACAGATCGCCTTCGGTGCGGCTACGCACCGAGCGCACGCCCTTGCCGCGCAACCGGAACAGCTTGCCGGTCTGGGTTTCGGCCGGAATGCGGATCTCCGCCTCACCGCCCAGGGTCGCCACACGCACGGTGTCGCCGAGCGCCGCCTGCGAGATGCGGATCGGCACCTCGCAATGCAGGTCGTCGCCGTCGCGCTGGAAGATCGCATGCTCACGCACGCGCACTTCCACATACAGATCGCCCGGCGGCGTGCCGGCCGGACCGGCCTCGCCCTCGCCGGCCAGGCGGATGCGGTCGCCGGTATCCACACCGGCAGGCACCTTGATCGACAGCACCTTGTCTTCTTCCACGCGACCGGCGCCGTGGCAGGTCTTGCACGGATTCTGGATCAGCGTGCCGCGTCCGTCGCAGTGCGGGCAGCTCTGCTGCATGGCAAAGATGCCGCGCTGGATGCGCACCTGGCCGCGTCCGTGGCAGGTCCCGCACACTTCCACCTTGCCGTCTTCCGAACCGCTGCCGTGGCAGGGCTCGCACTCGATCAGGGTCGGGATCTCGATGCGGCGCTCGATGCCGGCGACGGCTTCTTCCAGATCCAGTTCCAACACGTAACCGACGTCGGCGCCACGTCGCGCAGCGCGCGGACCGGCGGCGCCACCGCCGAAAATATTGCCGAAGATATCGCCAAAGATATCTCCCATGTCCGGGCCACCCGGCCCACCACCACCGCCCATGCCGTGCTCGAACGCAGCGTGGCCATGCGCATCGTAGGCACGGCGCTTGTTGCCGTCCGACAACACTTCATAGGCTTCCTTGCACTCCTTGAACATCGCCTCGGCAGCAGCGTCGCCTGGATTGCGGTCCGGGTGGTGCTTCATCGCACAGCGCCGATACGCCTTCTTCAGCTCCTCGTCGCTGGCGCCACGGGCAACGCCCAGCACTTCGTAGTAATCGCGTTTGCTCATAAGCCGGTATTGGGGATTCGTGATTTGAGATTCGTTGAAACGCAAAAGCGGACAGCATGCGCTGGTCCGCCTTGGCGACGCGACGCGTAAAGGATATCGGGATGGGGATCGGCACCTTTAGCGGCTGCCAATCCCCACTCCCGACTCCCAAATCACGGCTTACTTCTTGTCGTCCTTGACCTCGGTGAACTCGGCGTCCACCACGTCGTCGGCGGCCTTGGAGGCCTGCGCGTTGCCGCTGGCCGCATCGGCGTTGCCGCCCTGCTCTGCCGCGGCGGCAGCTGCGTACAGCGACTGGCCGGCTTCTTCCAGGGTCTTGCTGCGGGCTTCGATTTGCGCCTTGTCGTCGCTCTTCATGGCGGTTTCCAGATCCGACAGCGCCGCTTCCACCTTGCCGATCACATCGCCACCGACCTTGCTGCCATGCTCGGTGATCGCGGTACGGGTGGCGTGGATCAGGCCATCGGCCTGGTTGCGGGCCTGCACCAGTTCCTGGAACTTCTTGTCTTCCTCGCGGTTGGCTTCCGCGTCGGCGACCATGCGCTGGATCTCTTCGTCCGACAGACCCGAACCGGCCTTGATCTCGACCTTCTGTTCCTTGTTGGTCTTCTTGTCCTTGGCCGACACGTGCAGGATGCCGTTGGCGTCGATGTCGAAGGACACCTCCACCTGCGGCATGCCGCGCGGCGCCGGCTCGATGCCGGACAGGTCGAACTTGGCCAGCGACTTGTTGAAGCGGGCCTGCTCGCGCTCACCCTGCAGCACGTGCACGGTCACGGCCGACTGGTTGTCCTCGGCAGTGGAGAAGGTCTGCGAGGCCTTGGTCGGGATGGTGGTGTTCTTTTCAATGATCTTGGTAAACACGCCGCCCATGGTTTCGATACCCAGCGACAGCGGGGTCACGTCCAGCAGCAGCACGTCCTTGACGTCGCCGGCCAGCACGCCGCCCTGGATCGCAGCGCCCACGGCCACGGCTTCGTCCGGGTTGACGTCCTTGCGCGGTTCCTTGCCGAAGAAATCGGCAACCGCCTGCTGCACCTTCGGCATGCGGGTCTGACCGCCGACCAGGATCACTTCGTTGATGTCGCTGGCGCGCAGGCCGGCATCGTTCAACGCGGTGCGGCACGGCTCGATCGACTTCTTGACCAGGTCTTCCACCAGCGCTTCGAGCTTGGCACGGGTCAGCTTGATGTTGAGGTGCTTCGGGCCCGAGGCATCGGCAGTGACGTACGGCAGGTTCACTTCGGTCTGCTGGCTGGTCGACAGCTCGATCTTGGCGCGCTCTGCGGCGTCCTTCAGACGCTGCAGTGCCAACGGATCCTTGCGCAGATCGATGCCCTGATCCTTGTTGAATTCGTCGACCAGATACTCGATGACGCGGTTGTCGAAGTCTTCGCCGCCCAGGAAGGTGTCGCCGTTGGTGGCCAGCACTTCGAACTGCTTCTCGCCATCGACTTCAGCGATTTCGATGATCGACACGTCGAAGGTACCGCCGCCCAGGTCGTACACGGCGATCTTGCGGTCGCCGCCGTTCTTGTCCAGGCCATAGGCCAGGGCTGCCGCGGTCGGCTCGTTGATGATGCGCTTGACGTCCAGACCGGCGATGCGGCCGGCGTCCTTGGTGGCCTGACGCTGGCTGTCGTTGAAGTAGGCCGGCACCGTGATCACGGCCTCGGTGACCTTCTCGCCCAGGAAGTCCTCGGCGGTCTTCTTCATCTTTTCCAGCACGCGCGCAGAGATTTCCTGCGGTGCCATACGCTTGCCATCGCTGGTCTGCACCCAGGCATCGCCGTTGTCGTGGGCAAGAATGCCGTACGGCACGTGCGAGATGTCCTTCTGCACTTCGGCGTCGGTGAACTTGCGGCCGATCAGGCGCTTCACCGCGTAGAAGGTGTTCTTCGGGTTGGTCACCGCCTGGCGCTTGGCCGAGGCACCGACCAGCACTTCGCCGTCCTTGGTGTAGGCGACGATCGAAGGCGTGGTGCGGTCGCCCTCGGAATTTTCGATGACGCGGGCCTTGCCGCCGTCCATGATCGACACGCACGAGTTCGTGGTGCCGAGGTCAATACCAATGATCTTGCCCATGGATACGCTCCTGATGATTCTGTAGCTGTGTCCGGCGACGCCGGGTCTGGCTGAGATGTGGGGGTGGTGCGCAGGTGTTCAAGCCACCTGCACGAATCTGCGTTTCGCGCATGCGCCCGGCAGTTCAGCCGGGCGCTGCGGTTCAGTCGTGCTTGGCCACGACCACCAGGGCCGGGCGCAGCAGACGCTCGTTGAGCAGATAGCCTTTCTGGAACACCTGCACCACGTGGCCCGGGGCGATGCCCTCGGCCTCGCCCTGGCTGATCGCCTGGTGCTGGTCCGGGTTGAACGGCTGGCCGACCGGGTCGAGCAGGGTCAGGCCGTTGTCGGCCGCGACCTTGAGCAACTGCTTGTAGGTCATGTCCAGGCCATCGCGCAGCGGGCTGGGTTCGGTGCCGGCCGCGGTCAGGCCGGCGTCCAGGCTGTCGAACACCGGCAGCAGCTCGCCCAGCAGCTTCTCGTTGGCGAACTTGCGTGCGTTCTCGACGTCGCGGGCGATGCGCTTGCGCTGGTTTTCCAGATCGGCCCGCTCGCGCAGGGCATCGGCCTTGACCAGCGCGATCTCGCTGCGCAGCGACTCGATCTCGGCCTTGAGCGGATCGGTCTCGGGTGGGTTCTGGGACAGGTCTTCGGAGTCGAATTCGGGGTGGTCTTGGTTCATGTGCAGTTCCCGGGCAAGCGGAACGCCCGCCCCAACGTCACCCCGTATGTGGGCGCGCGCGCGCGTTTCAAGCAAAACGATCGTATCGATCGCTGCCGCTTATCGCGTGCCGGGCGGTTCCATGGCCGCGCCCAGCACCTGGGCGGCGGTCTGCACCAGCGGAATCACCCGGTCGTAGGCCATGCGTTTGGGCCCGATCACGCCCAGCACGCCCAGCACCTGGCCATTGGCGGCATACGGCGCGGTGACCAGCGAGACATCGTCCAGCGACACCATGCCGGTCTCTTCGCCGATGAAGATGCGCACGCCCGGCGCCTGGATGGTGCGTTCAAGCAGCTGCAGGATCTCGCGCTTGCTGGCGAAGGCCTCGAACAGCTCGCGCAGCCGGTCCAGGTCCGACAGGTCCTGCACGCCCATCAGGCGGGTCTGCCCGGCCATCACCATGTCGTCGGCGTCAGCCGGCACCAGCGCCTCGCTGGCCAGATCCACGCTGTGCGCCAGCAGCTGCTCCATCTCGTTCTTGGCCATGCGCAGCTCGCGCAGCAGCGAGGCGCGGATGTCTGACAGCGCGCGCCCGGCAAATTGCGCATTGAGGTAATTGGCCACCCGCTCCAGCTCGGCCGGCTCGTAGGCCCGGCGCGGCTCGATCACCCGGTTCTGCACCTCGTTGTCGGCAAACACCAGGATCGCCAGCACCCGGCGCGCGTCCAGCGCCACGAAGTCGATATGCCGGAACGCGAACTGCTCGCGCCGCGGCGCACTGACCACGCCGACGAAATGGCTCATCGCCGACAGCATCTGCGAGGCGCTGCCGAGCAGCGACTGGGTGCCGTTGCCGCTGGCAAGCTCCGCGCGCAGGCGGCGCACTTCTTCCTCGCCGGGCGGCTGCATCTGCACCAGGCTGTCGACGAACACTCGGTAACCGTGCGCGGTGGGCACCCGCCCGGCCGAGGTATGCGGAGAGCTGAGCAGGCCCACATCCTCCAGATCGGCCAGGATGTTGCGGATGGTGGCCGGGCTGACGTCCAGCCCCGCGTGCTGGGCCAGCGTCTTGGAACCGACCGGCTCGCCATCGCGGATATAGCGGGCAATCAGCGTCCGCAGCAGTTGGCGTGCGCGGGGATCGAGCGTTGGGGACTGTGACGCGCGCATGGGATCATCCGGTGAGACTGGGCATAGATAATGTCTGGCCCTGCGGTTGGCAAGCGTCTTATTCCCTGCCCGCCGCTCCCACCCTAAGCTTCCCCAAAGCGTTCACACTCGATCCCATGCTCAGACACCTCTCCATCAAGGATTTCGCCGTCGTCCGCGCCACCGAACTGGAATTCGGGCCGGGCATGACCGTGGTTTCCGGCGAAACCGGCGCCGGCAAGTCGCTGATGGTGGACGCGCTGGGCTTCCTGTCCGGGCTGCGCGCCGACAGCGGCGTGGTCCGCCACGGCGCCGACCGCGCCGAGCTGTCGGCCGAATTCCAGCTGCCGGCCCAGCACCCGGGCCTGACCTGGCTGTCGGACAACGAACTCGACGACGATGCGCAATGCCAGCTGCGCCGGATCATCCGTGCCGATGGCGGCTCGCGTGCCTGGATCAACGGCCGCCCGGTGACCTCTTCGCAACTGGCGGAGCTGGCCTCGCGGCTGGTGGAGATCCACGGCCAGCACGAACACCAGGCCCTGATGGCCCGCCACAGCCAGCTCGCCCTGCTCGACGCCTACGCCCGCAACGGCGCGCAGCGCGAGCAGGTGCGCCAGGCCAGCCAGCGCTGGCAGGCCCTGCTGGACGAGCGCGATGCGCTGTCCGCGCAAGGCGACGTCTCCGACCGCATCGGCTTCCTGGAACACCAGCTCGGCGAACTGGAACGCGAGGACCTGGACCCGGCCGCGATCGCCGCGCTGGACGTCAATCACCGCCGCCAGGCGCACGCCACCGCATTGATCGGCGCCTGCGACAGCGTGGCCCTGCAGCTCAATGGCGACGACGGCGCCTCCGCGCTGGGCCTGCTGCAGGACAGCCGCCACGACCTGGCGCGCGTGGCCGAGCACGAGCCACGCCTGGGCGAGGTCGATGCACTGCTGGACAGCGCCGTCATCCAGATCGAGGAGGCGCTGGCCCTGCTCGACCGCGTGCGCGACGACCTGGAGGCCGACCCGGCCCAGTTCGAGGCGATGGAGCGCCGGCTCGGCCGCCTGCACGATCTGGCCCGCAAGCACCGCGTCACCCCGGACGAACTGGCCGCCCAGCGCGACCGCATGAGCCTGGAAGTGGAAAGCCTGCGCGGCGCCGATGAGCGCCTGCAGCAGCTGGACAAGCATATCGAGGCGGCGATCGGCGTCTGGCGCAGCGCGGCCAGCAGCCTCAGCGCCAGCCGCACCACCGCTGCCGAGGCCTTGTCGGCCGCCACCACCACGCTGATCGGCGAGCTGGGCATGGGCGGCGGGCAGTTCCTGATCCAGCTGCAGCCGCAGGAGGCATTGCGCCCGGACCCCAACGGCGCCGAGCGGGTGGAATTCCTGGTCGCCGCCAACGCCGGGCAGCCGCCGCGCGCATTGCGCAAGGTCGCCTCCGGCGGCGAGCTGTCGCGGATTTCGCTGGCGATCGAGGTCGCCGCGCTCGGGCTGGACAGCGTGCCGACCATGGTCTTCGACGAAGTGGATTCCGGCATCGGCGGCGCGGTGGCCGACATCGTCGGGCAGAAGCTGCGCGCCCTGGGCGAAGAGCGCCAGGTGCTGTGCGTAACCCACTTGCCGCAGGTGGCCGCCAAGGGCCACGCGCACTATCGGGTCAGCAAGGCGCCGGTGGACGGCATGACCCAGAGCGCGGTCGAACTGCTCGGCCCGCAGGCGCGCCAGGAAGAACTGGCACGCATGCTAGGCGGGGTGGAAGTCAGCAAGGAAGCCCGCGCGGCGGCACGCAAGCTGCTGCAGAGCGCCTGAGCCGCCGGCGCAGTCGGCCGCCATCGGGGGTGCCCGGGCAGCCGATGGCGGCAAACGCACAAGGCGGCCGAAGCCGCCTTGTCGTTGCCGCACTACCACCGGCTTGCGTCAGCGCGGACGCTTCTTGCGCACGTACAGCACCAGCGAGTGCTCTTCCAGCTCGTAGCCATGCTGGGCGGCGATCTGCCGCTGCAAGGCCTCGATCTCTTCGCTCTCGAACTCGATCACGTGGCCGGTGTCCACGTCCACCATATGGTCGTGATGGCCGCCGCGATCCAGCTCATAGACCGCCTGGCCGCCTTCGAAATTGTGCTTCAGCACCAGGCCGGCGGCCTCGAACTGGGTCAGCACCCGGTACACCGTGGCCAGACCGATTTCGTCGCCATGGTCGAGCAGCTGCCGATAGATGTCTTCTGCGCTGAGGTGGTGCTGGTTGCTCTTCTGCTCGAGCAACTCCAGGATCCGCATCCGCGGATGGGTCACCTTGAGCCCGACTTTGCGCAGGTCGTGGGTTTCCATATGTTCTCCGTTCATTGGCGATTTAGCGCCAGCTGCCATCAAACGGGTCGCGGCGACCGACGGGAGTGTATCATCGGCGTGATTTCCTCAGCACTTAATCCCCGATGCGTAATCTCCTGCTGGTCGCCGCCGTTGCTCTCTCCACCGCTGGCTGCGGCATCATCTACAAGCAGCCGATCTACCAGGGCAATCTGATCAAACAGAATGCCGTGGAGCAACTGCAGGTAGGCCAGAGCAAGCAGCAGGTCAGCGCGCTGCTGGGTACTCCCTCGATCCCCGATCCGTTCCATTCGCAGCGCTGGGACTACACCTCCACCCAGCGCGTGGACCGTCTGGCGCGCACCGAGGTCAAGAACTTCACCGTGTTCTTCGAAAACGAGCAGGTCGTTCGCTGGGAAGGCGATTATTTCCCGTCGCAGGACGAGCAGCTGGCCAAGTCGGCACCCAAGCAGTTCGGTCGCAATCTGGCCCGCGACAAGAAGAAGCAGCGCGGCCGTTGATGCGCTTGCTCGCGCACTGCGCGATCGCCTGAGTGTCGCCGCAGCAAAAAACGCATCCGTTTGAACGGATGCGTTTTTCATTTTCCTGGTCGAAAAGATGTGTTCGATCAGGAACTGCAGCGCTGATCTGGATATCGACATCTGTGGGTTTTTGTCAGCCGTCTCGGGGCGACATGCGCCTGTTCAAGCTACCGGCTGCGCTCGCTTGTCCAGATCACTCACCAGAAGAGCTCGCTGTTGCGCACGGCGCACATGCATCGCAGTGCCGGCCAACAGCTATCCGTTGGGACCGGCCTTTTTGCTCGGTCCGGCACGGCGACGCCGCGCCTCCTTCGGGTCCAGCAGCAGCGGCCTGAGCAATTCGACCCGGTCGCCGTCACGCAGCACCTGATCCGCGCGTGCGATCAGCCCATGGATCGCCTGCGCGGCAGGTGGTCGATCCGGGGCCAGACCCGAGGCGGCAATCGCCTCGGCCACGGTAGCGCCCTCGGCCAGTTCCAGCGATACCGAACTGCAGCGGTCCGGCCAGGCCAGCACGACATCGACCCGCATGCTCAGACGTCGCCGCGATCGGCGACCCGCACGAAATCGTTGACCATGCGGTCGGCCAGGCCTTGAAAACCCAGCGCCAGCGCCGGACCCAACAGCCGCGAACTGGTTTCCACTTCCAGGGTCAGGCTGACCTTGCAGGCGTTCTCGCCCAGCGACTGAAACTCCCACAGGCCTTCCAGGCGCTTGAACGGCCCGTCGCGCAGATGCATGACGATGCGCTGCGGGCGTTCGAGCACGTTTTCGGTGGTGAACCAGGTGCGGAACGACCCCAACCCCAGATCCAGCCGCGCAACGATATGCGCCTGGTCCTGTTCAAGCACCTGCGCAGCATCGCACCAGCCGAAACGGCGCGGATAGGCGGCAACATCATTGACCAGATCGAACATGCGGGTGGCGCTGTGTTCGACCAGGGCGCTGCGACGGATGGTAGGCATTCGCTAACTTGTGAAAGACAGAAGATCGTTTGATGACGCCGAATCGGCGACAATGGCGGCATGAGCAAGAAACCAGCCAAGGATAAAGCAAACGGCGCGACGGCCACGAAAACCATCGCGCTGAACAAGCGTGCGCGCTACGAATACCACCTGGAAGAGCGCTACGAAGCCGGCCTGGCCCTGCAGGGCTGGGAGGTCAAGGCGATCCGCGCCGGCCGCGCCAACATCATCGATGGCTATGCCTATGTGCGCTCCGGCGAGATCTTCCTGATCGGCGCGCAGATCACCCCGCTGATCCAGGCCTCCAGCCATACCGTGCCGGTGGAACGCCGCGACCGCAAGCTGCTGCTGCACCGCCGGGAAATCGACAAGGTGCTGAGCAGCGTCGAACGCGACGGCTACACCCTGGTGCCCACCGCGCTGTACTGGAGCGACAACAAGGTCAAGCTGGAAATCGCGCTGGCCAAGGGCAAGCAGAACCACGACAAGCGCGACGCCGCCAAGGACCGTGACTGGCAACGCGACAAGCAGCGCGTGATGCGGCGGCATAACCGGGATGCGTGAATCGGGAATCGGGAGTGGGGAATCGCAAGAGCTGGGTAGGCTCGCTGCGTTGACCTCAAGTTAGTTCACGACGAGGGTATTTCGGGATCCGCAAGAAGCATCCTGCTTTTACGATTCCCGATTCCCCACTCCCGATTCATCACGTCTTCCCAAGCATCCGCATCAAATTCGGCACTCCCCTGCCCTGTACATAGCGATCGCGTTGCAGGTCGGTGCTGGTGTCCAGCATCAGCTGCTTGACCCGATCCGGAAAGCCGATGAACTCGCGGCGGGCGGAGAGAAAGCCGGCCAGCACGCCGGAGACGTGCGGTGCGGCCATGCTGGTGCCGCTCATTTCCACCATCAGGCTGGCCGGATCTTTCGGATCGAAATCGTAATAGGCCGACAGGATCTTTTCGCCCGGCGCCACGACATCCGGCTTGCCGCGCCCATCGGCGGTCGGCCCGCGCGACGAAAAATACGACACGCCGTAATTGTGCGGGCTGCTCTTGTGCACCGAGCCGACTACGATGGCGTCTTCCAGATTGCCCGGGTCGCTGATCGACAGATCCATGTTGGCCGGATACGCATCGCCGTCGTTGCGCATCAACCAGGCCAGACCTTCGTTGCCGGCGGCCACCACCACCAGCACGCCTTGCCGCCATAGCCGCCGCAACTCGTTGCACAGCGGCGTAAAACCGCAGCCGTAGCTCTCCGGATCGAAGTAGCCGCCCAGGCTCAGATTGACGCCGTGGATGACCAGCTCGCCGGCGCGCTCGTTGATCGCCGCCACCTGCTGCACCGCCTTGATCATCCACGAATCACGGCCGTTGCCGGCATCGTCCAGCACCTTGAACCCGTACAGCTGGGTGTCCGGCGCCATGCCGGCAAACTCCAGCGGTTTGCCCGGGTTGCCCTGCGCGTCGGGAATCACCGCCCGGCTATGGCCGGCGATGATCCCGGCGGTATGCGTGCCGTGCCCGTGCCGATCCAGCTGGGCGAAGGCATCGCCGTCGGCGCGCGTCAATCGCCTGGCTGCACCCCGCCGCGTGCAATCCCATTGCGCCACCACCGTGTCGCGCTCTCCCTTTGCGAAGAAATGCGGGTGACTGGCTGCGATACCGGTGTCCAGCACCGCCCAGCCGATCTGTTGCCCGCGTGCGCGATATGCGGTGCGCGCCGCGTCGGCATGCAGAACGTTACCGGACACGTTGATCAACGCGCGCTTGCCGGCATCGCGCCATACGCGCCGGAATCCCAGCGCGCGGTAGCGGTCCTGCAGCGATTCGATCTCGAACCGCGTCAGCCGCGCCGACACAAACCGCTGCAAGCCGTCCTCAAGCTCGATCGCCTCGTCCAGCGCATCGCCGCTCAAGCCGGTGGTCGCTGCAGCGGTCTGGCGCAATTGCGCCAACAGCAGTGCACGCGTGGCGGCCGGATCGTCGCCCAGCAACCGTCGATCCAATTCGATCAGCACTTCGTGCCGGTGCTCGGCGCCATGCGCTTCCAACTGCTCACTGAGATCCTTGATCAGCACCGCGTTGGAGACCGGTTGGTCGAAGCCGACGCCCACCGCTTCGCGCACCGCCGCGCGCACCTGCGGAATCGACAGATAGCCCGAACCCGAATGCGCGTTGTGCTGCCAGTCCGGATTCAGGCGCGCGCCCGCGAGGTTCTCGAAACGCCCCTTGGCATTGGCGATGTCGTCGCCGAGATCCGCATCCAGCGCGATCGGGTCACGCGTATCGGCCACGTTGATCCAGCGCCGCACGCACGCGGGAAACGGCAGCTTGCGCGTGCCGGTCCAGCGCTTGAACATGCTGCGCACCTGCGGCAGGCCCAAGGGCGAGCCCAGGGTCAGGAACAGGCTGACCTCGCACTCGGCCGCCTGGAGCTGACGCAACACGTCAAAGGCGATCATCGAGCCCTGGCTGTGCGCCACCACCACAAACGGCCCGCCACCCGAGCGCAACCGCTGCATCAGGCTGCCGCGCATCAACGCCGCACGCTCGGGCACGAAGAACAAATCGTGCACGTCCTGCAGCAGCGCAGCGGAGATCAGCCGCAGCAGCACGCGGTTGATCGCATCGATCGGACCTTTGGTCTGCACCTGGCCCGCCGCCGGCATCGCGGGCGCGGCATCCAGTTCATCCAGCAAGCGGTGCAGATCGACACGCTCTTGCTCGCTCTGCGCCAAGGCATCGGCGAGCAAATGCAGATCCTGCTCGCCTGGCACCAGCCCAAGCGTGCTCAAGGCGCGCTGCACGCTCTGATTGAGCGCCGGGCCGACATCGCGCGCATCGCAGTTACCGGGTTCGGCAACCGGATAGCGCTCGCGATTGACCCAGTACGCCAGGCGCGTGCGCTCGCCCATCGGCCGCCCGAACAAGGCCTTGTCCCACTGGCAGCGCAACACCTCGGCCGGCGGCTTGTTGCCGATGCCATGGATGTAGATCACGGTGCGCGCCTTGCCCTGCACGCGCGTCAGCCCGGTGTCCTGCGCCTGCTGCTGCGCGGCCCTGGCTGCGCGTCGAGGGCTGGGGGCGTCGACGCCCGATGCGCTTTTGCGGGGCGTGCTGCGTGCCTGCCGCGGACCTGGGGGCTTGCCTGTCGCCATCGCTTCGCTCCTTGATTACCAGACTTTTCCGTCCGATAGGACTGAAGCCACTGTAAGCGCTGCACGTCTCACCACTTGTGACAGGGCGCTCCGATCCCTACACTGATCAGGTCAGCGTTTTGATGCTTTCCCCGGGGGTGCACTGGTTTCGACGGGGGTCGCGAAGTCGCTTGGCGCATGCCGAGGGGGCAGCTTTCCTCGTTAATCCAGCAGCAAACTTTTAGTTGCCAACGATGACAACTACGGTTCGGACTTCGCTATCGCCGCTTAATTGGCTTTAGTTGCAGTTCTACAGCCGCCTAAGGCGAACCCCCGAACCTACTTGTGCCCGTGCTCGTAGGTGTAGGGTCATTATCACGGAACCATCGGTAGTGGCTGCCTGTCAGCTACCGGTTAGATAAAGCAGGCTGGTTTCCAGGTGCGCTTTGCCAACCGTGCTGCCTGGGGATGAGATCTAACGGAGGGCTAAGCATGTAGTGCTGGGGATGGAGTGCTTCCGGACGGCGGTTCGATTCCGCCCACCTCCACCATCTGATCGTGGAAAAGAGCAGTAAGTGCTTGATTTCGCGAAGGTTAGGCCCGGGGTTTGATGTTCAGTTTGAGCCTGCGTTAGGTATCAAACGAGGTATCAAACCCCGTGCCGAAGCCTTATTTTTTGCGCCGCCCTGCTGGGCTCTATGTGCGCTTCTTCGTCCCGACTGACCTGCAAGCCCTCATTGGCTCGCGCTACCTTGTCCGTCCCGTTCGCTTGTCCCTGGGTGATGCTGCCCGACTGGCCGTAGCTCGAACTGCTGTGGCACTCTCGGAAGCATTCGATCAGATGCGGCAAGGAGCGGGCATGCAGGACGATTTGCTGAGCCAGGCTCTGGCCGCGTTGCAAGGGAACGAAACCCGCCCCTACACCATCAAAGTCGGTGGCGTGGAGCTCTCTGCCAACGGAGCGGACGATCATGCTCGGCTGCTGGACGCACTGAAACACCTCCCTCTTCAGCAACTGGCTTCTGTGAAGAGCGCCGGACCGCTGCTGTCAGAGCGCGCCACCATCCACATCAGTGAAATGCGGCGCGTGGGGCGAAGCGCGAAAAACGTGCTTGATACCGAGCACAGCCTGGGTCTTTTTGTGGCGCTTGTCGGCGACAAACCGGTCGAGGACTACAAGACCGATGATGTCCGAAAGTTCCTGGATGCCCTCGAACACTACCCGAGCAACGCTACCAAGAAGGCGGTGTTCGCCGGCCTCACCCCTGTCGAAGTCCTGAGCAAGGCGCGGCAAGGTGGTCATGAACTGCTGAGCATGCGCACCAAGGAAAAGCATCGGGATCGTATTGCGTCCTTCTTCAACGCCTTGGCAAACGAAGACCTGATCAGCAAGGCGCCTCACAAAGCCATCCTCAATCGTCCCAAGTCGCTCACCGATGAGCCGAGTCGTGATCCGTTTAGCCAGGCTGAGCTCGAAGCGCTACTTGAGCTGAATGCATTCACGTCCTGGGCGAAAAAGTATCCGCATCGATGGTTTGGCACGCTGTTGGGATTTGCGACCGGTGCTCGGGTCAACGAGGTCGCTCAGCTCTATGTTGACGACATCGGCAAGGTCGGTGACTTCTGGGGCGTGCATTTCCGAGGAGCAAAGCCGGATCAGCGCTTGAAGAACCCCCACTCCTCCCGCTTTGTTCCCCTGCCCACATCCCTAATCGACGCTGGGTTCTTGGTCTATGTGGATGAGGTCAAGCGCGCAGGCTTTGAGCGACTGTTCCCGCACCTGCCCTACAACGCCGAAAACGGCTACGGCGACGCGCTGGGTGATCAGTTCCGGGCCTATGCGATCAAGCAAGGGCTGACCCAACGGCTCAAAAGCTTTCATTGCTTCCGACACACCTTGTCCAACTCGCTGGTCAATGAACATGGCATCTCGCTTCCGATTTCCCAACAAATCACCGGCCACGAGCTGACGCTTCCGCCAGGCTTGAAGCATTACGTTGATCCGCCCTCTGTTCCCGCTCGCTTTTCGGCCATTGAGCAGTTTGGCCCTCCACTTCCCCTGCCCACTTACACGCCGGGGCAATTTGATCGGTCGTTCAAGCAGGTTCGCCACATGGAACGACGACGCGAGCAGGCGGCAAAGAAGAGGACGACTAAGGCGCCAACAACAGGGTGGAAAAATTCGATCAAAGAAAGCTGAAAAAATGCCCCAACGCTGGAGCGCTGAGGCATTTGGTATAGAGAGCTTAGAACGCTGCACAACAACAACATCAGATTTAGAGATTAGCCGACGTTCTGCGGAGGACCTACGTCAACAACCGGCATTTTGCCACCACAGCTACCGTAGCAACCGCCACCGATCAATACACCACCACTACTGCCGCCACCTGATCCGGCACTACCGCCGCCGCCCGAGCTACCACCGGTCGATGTCTGCTGCTGGATCTGCTCTGCCATTTCCTGAGCCTTTTTACCGCAGGGCTTTTCGATGTAGACCATAGCACGACCGGTATACATCAAAATCTTGACGGTATAGGACACATACCCTTTATAAGAGTTGGCCACCCAGTTACTTTCACCCAGCACTCGTGACGCAGAAGTATCAAGCTTCTTCATGAATGCTGCGTTGGCTGGATTTGAATAATCACTAAATTTCGGCAGATCGGCCAAACCAACCTGGATGGGCGGCAGTGGCGGCATCGGCAATTCAGAGCATGCAATCGCAATACCCACTAAGCCACTCAAGGACAAAACAGCAAAACCAACCCTTTTTCCAATCCCCATTTCAACTCACTCCTTGATAAAAACAACAGAAAACTATTGCCCCCCGATGGGACGCTTATCCAAAATCGGCGCGACGCCGTGCTTAGAAATATAAATTTGATTTATTGCCTGATTCAGGCGCAAAGCCTCAGATTCGCCAAGCATTTTCTGCTCGGTCGTAAGGGGCTTTGCGATCATGACTTCTCTGGTTATTCCGGCTCGGGCATCGCCCCGCATTTCCGCCACACGCGACACCGCATAAGCCGCCACAGGATCGCCATTGGCACTCCCCCCCTGATAAGACGCAAGCATATTCAGTGCAAAAAGGTTGCCTTCCGCTCCTGCATCCACAAGACGTTGTTGAGCTTTTGGATCGGTTGGCAGCAGCCTCGCGTCAAGCATTGCTTGTGCCGCGATATCACCTGCCTCGGCAGCTTGCTTGAGAAGCGCCGCTGGAGCGAGCATATAAGCTTCTAGCTGCTTCTCGTTTGGATAGCCATGTCGGTCGAGCCACTTTTGCTCGGCTTTGCTTTCGGCAAATCCCGGATCATTCTCGAAACTCATTCCATCGCGTGTTCGAGGAATTTCAGGAAACGGGTGTCTAATGCTCGGTGCCGACGACTGAGTAAAAGACTGGGCAGATGCAGCCAAACTGGAAGAACCCGACATTTTCTCAGTCGAAGATTTATTTTTTTCCGAGCTTACTCCATGCTGAGGGGCTTCATTTTTTCTAGCCTCCTGCATCCAAACAATGCCACCCACAACAACAGCTAAAACAAGGGCACTTAGCCCAACTGCTTTATTACTCATGACGACCTTAAGAGTATTTCCGTTACAACTGCACGACGTGCAGTCCACTTTCCTGCGTAAATTCTGCGGCCGCGTTCGCTTGATGTCAATTAGTGCTTCACGAACCTTGCGAAGAAGGGTTGCGAAGAACGAAGTCAAGCTTGAACTGTCTTTTAGCCTCTACAATCCCATTCATCCGATCGCTCACAAGAGCTTGTACGCTTAATAGCGTTCAGGTCACGAATATTTGATACGCCCAGGGTTCCGTAGACACTCAAGACCCTCGTTGCGCGTAGCGCCGTTCAAACTCTACAGGGGACAAGTCGCCAGTTGAACCGTGGCGGCGGTTGGGGTTGTAGAACATCTCGATGTAGTCGAATACCTCGGCGCGAGCGGCGTCCTTGGTGGGATAGGTCCGCCGCCTGATCCGCTCGCGTTTGAGCAGGCCGAAGAAGCTCTCCACGGGTGCGTTGTCGTGGCAGTTGCCACGCCGACTCATGCTGCACACCAAGCCATGGGACGCCAGGAAACTGCGCCAGTCATCGCTGGTGTAGACAGACCCTTGGTCCGAATGAACCAAGCAACCAGCGTTGGGTTTGCGCCGCCACACCGCAGACAACAAGGCCTGCACGACCAACTCGGTGTCGGCCCGATCGCGCATCGCCCAGCCGACGACCTGCCTGGAAAACAGATCGATCACAACAGCCAAATACATCCAGCCTTCATGCGTGCGGATGAAGGTGAAATCACTCGCCCAGGCCGTGTCCGGCTCCGTCACGTCGAACTGTCGGTCAAGCAGGTTGGCAGCCGCCTTGCACTGCATCCCTCCATGGAAGCGCGGTTTGCGACCATAGCCCACCTGGGCACGCAGTCCCTCGGTGCGCATCAGCCGATGCACCCGATGGCGACTACAACGCTCACCTAGATCGCGCAGATCCGTGGTGATCTTGCGATGCCCATAAACACTGCCGCTGGCCAGCCAGTGGTGCTTGATTAGTCCAAGCAAGCGATCATCTTCCTTGGCGCGCTCACTGTCGGGCGAGCGTAACCAGGCGTAATAACCCGCCCGGTTGACCCGCAACACCCGGCACATCACACACACCCTGAATTCCCCGCAGTGGGCTTGCATGAAGGCGTACTTTGCCTTTACCCCTTGGCAAAGTACGCGGCGGCCTTTTTTAGGATGTCGCGCTCCTCGGTCACTCGACGCAACTCTGCCTTTAGCCGCCGAACCTCGGCGCTCTGGTCCACCTCGGCGCGCTGCACTACGCCAGGCTTGCCGAACGTGCGCAGCCAGGCGTACAGGCTGTGCGTGGTGACACCCAGCCGCTCGGCGACTTCTGCCACCTTGAACCCACGATCAGTCACTTGCCGGACCGCCTCGATCTTGAACTCATCCGTATACCGCTTGCTGCTCATAGACACCTCCGAATCGACCATTTTCCATGGCCATGAGATGTCTAGGAAACCCTGGGCGTATCATAGTCGCTCAAGGTCCACGCGCGAATAATTCAACTTCGCACGTGGACCTCCTATGGCTTCTTTCACTGCTGTCGATCTTTCAAAACTTCAAGCGCCAGACCTCATCGAAGCTCTGGACTTCGAGACGATATTTACCCAGGCGATTGCCCAGTTTCGCCGGCTCATGCCGGAGTTCTCCGCACTCACCGAGTCGGATCCCGTCTACAAGCTCTTGCAGTTGTTCGCGGCCCGCGAGCTGCTGATCCGCCAGCGCGCCAACGACAAGGCACAGCAGACCATGCTGGCCTTCGCCACCGGCACCAACTTCGATCACCTCGGCGCATTGTTTGGTGTCGCGCGCCTGGTGCTTGATCCGGGCCAGCCGGGGAACGGCATTGCACCGACCCATGAGTGGGACGTGGACTTCCGCCGCCGCATCCAGCTGGCTCCGGAGGGGTTCAGCGTCGCCGGCCCCGAGGGCGCGTACATCTATCACGCGCTCAGTGCCGCAGCAGATGTGATGGATGCCAGTGCCACCAGCCCCGCACCCGGGCAAGTGCTGGTCACCATTCAATCGCGCACTAGCGATGGCACCGCGCCGCAGGAACTGCTCGACGAAGTGGCCGCCGTCCTCACCGATGCCGATGTGCGCCCGTTGACCGACGAGGTAGCGGTCCAGAGCGCCGAGATCGTCCTATACGCCATTCGCGGGCGCGTCTACACCTACGCTGGCCCGGACTCGGCGGTGGTCATGCGCGAAGCCCTGCGCAGCCTGCAGGCCTATCTGGCCGAGGCCCACCGCATTGGCCGCGACGTCCCCGAGTCGGCCATCAAGGCCAAGTTGTTCGCCGATGGTGTGCAGCGCATCGAGCTGGACCGGTAATCCCCCCGCGAAGTAGCAGACGCCAGAAGTGGAATTT
>NZ_JZEF01000006.1 GCF_001013475.1 Xanthomonas arboricola pv. juglandis
GTAGATCGGAAGGCTGCTCCGCTTAAGTGAACAGCATTACGCAGCGATGCGGGCTTTTTGTTTGCTGGTGATCGGTACCCTCATCCGCCCTGCGGGCACCTTCTCCCAATGGGAGAAGGAACATCAGCCGGAAATCGCCAGCCGCTCCTGGTGATAGCGCCGCACCGCTGCGTACCACAGCACCGCGGCCACACCGAAGCCCGCCAGCAGATACACCGCCCAGGTCTGCGCAGTGATGTGCTCGTGGCGGATCACCTTGAGCAGCATCTGGTTCTGCGCCAGAAACGGCACCGCGAAATGCCAGAGCTGCGTCTTCAACGGATACGCCATCAGCGCATAGCCCGGCAGCATCGGCAGCAGCAACAGCCAGGTCATATGCGCCTGCGCTTCCTTCATGCTCTTGGCGGCAGCGGCCAGATAGGTCAGCAGCGAGGTGCCGATGAACAGCATCGGCACCAGGATGAACAGCATCTGCAGCATCGGCACGAAGCCGACGTTGAGCTGGCGGCCCAGGTTCGAGGTGGACAGCTGCGCACTCAACTTGAAAGCCAGCAAGGTCAGCAACAGCGACACCATGCCGATCACGCAGGCAGCGGCGATCTTGCCGCTGACGATCGCACTGCGCGGCGCCGGGGTGGCCAGCAAGGGTTCCAGCGACTGGCGTTCGCGCTCGCCGGCAGTGGCATCCAGGATCAGCGAGGCGCCACCCAGAAACGAGGTGATCACCAGCAGCACCGGCAGCAGCATCGCCATCATCTGCCCGCGCTTGGCGTCGGCGGTGGCCAGATCCTGCGCGGCGATTTCCAGCGGCCTGCCCACCTGCGCGTCGATGCCGCGCGCCAGCAGGCGCAGTGCACCCACCTGCTGGCTATAGCTGCCGAGCGCAGCCTGCAGGCGCAGGCTCGGCACGTCGGCTTCACGCCGCGTGCTGTCCTTGATGACCTCCACCAGCGCCGGGCGCCCGGCGCGCCAATCGTCGGCGTAGCTGTCGCTGATGCGCAGCGCCACATCCACATCCTGATTGCGGATCGCGGTGATCAGATCGGCCGGCGCATCGACCGCATTGAGCCCCTGCGCGGCCAGGAACCGCACCAGATTGGGCGCGTTCTCGCGGCCGAGCATGGGGATCTCCAACGGCTTGTCGATCTGCGTACGCACGCGGCTTTCGCTCAATGCGCCCATGCCCAGGATCAGCACCGGATACAGCAATGGCGACAGCAGCAACGCCAGTGCGAGCGTGCGGCGATCGCGGCCGATGTCGCGCAATTCCTTGCGCAGCACCGTCCATAGCGTGGACAACAACGATGTGGTGCTCATGCGTGCAGTCCCTCGTCCGAACCGATCGCCTTGACGAAGGCGTCTTCCAGGTTGTCTTCACCGGTGCTGGCGCGCAGTTCGTCGGCGCTGCCGCAGGCCACCACCGTGCCCTTGGCGACGATGACGATGCGATCGCACAGCGCCGCCACCTCCTGCATGATGTGGCTGGAAAAGATCACGCAACGCCCCTCGGCCCGCAGTTGCTGCAAGAAGCCACGCATGGCGCGCGTGGTCATCACATCCAGCCCGTTGGTGGGCTCGTCGAGGATGACGTTGCGCGGGTCGTGCACCAGCGCGCGCGCAATCGCGGTCTTGGTGCGCTGGCCCTGGCTGAAGCCTTCGGTCTGACGGTCGAGAATGTCGTCCATGTCCAGCGCGGCCGACAGCAGGCGCGTGCGCTCGGCGATCTGAGCACGCGACAGGCCATGCAGCTCACCGAAATAGGCGATGTTCTCGCGCGCGGTCAGCCGCTTGTAGACGCCGCGCGCATCCGGCAACACGCCCAGCGCGCGGCGCACCGTCACCGGGTCGCGGGCGGCATCCACACCGTCCACCATGACGCTGCCCTGGTCGGGCGACATCAGCGTGTAGAGCATGCGCAAGGTGGTGGTCTTGCCGGCGCCGTTGGGACCGAGCAGGCCGGTGATCTGGCCGTCGGCAGCACTGAAGCTGACCCCATCCACCGCCTTCACCAGGCCGGTCTTGGTCTTGAACGATTTGTGCAGGTTGTCGACGACGATCATGCGTGCGCCTCCGTGGCGTGGTCGGTGCGGCTCATGGTTCCCATCCGTTGAACGAGGTAAACGCGGGCACATTGTTGAGGCTGGCTACGCACTGCGCATCCAGTGCCTTGGCATTGGCGGTCTGCAGGAACTGGCCCAGCACCTTGGGCATGCAGCCCAGTCGAAACACCCCGTGGCCCTGCCCTGGCGCCACCAGGTGACGGCCATTGGGCAGGCCCTGCAGCACACGCTCGGCATAACGCGGCGGCGTCACCGGATCCAGCTCGCCCGACAGCAACAACACCGGCAGGTTCGATTTGAACGGTGCGGCGTCGGCAGCCGGGGTCGGTTTGGTCGGCCAGGCCTTGCAGGGCGCAAAGAACATCTGCGCCACCTCCGCTCCCAGCAAGGTGTCGTCCTTGCCGGATGGCGGCGTGTAGCGGCCGGCGTCTTCGCTGCACAGCACCGACCATTGCATCAGGCGATTCATCTGGTCGGACATGTCCGAAGCGCTCATCTGCGCCAACGCCACCAGCGAGGCGTAACGCCCTGCCGCCGCCTCGTCCAGCACCAGCGGCAACAACGAGGCGGTTTGCGGTGCATACGAAAACCCGAACGCCAGGCCAACCACGGTATCGGCCGTCACCTGCTCGTGGTGCAGTTCACCGGTACGCGGGTCGCGGTAATCCACCGCCACCGGCGCCTGACGCAAGCGCTCCACCACCTGCCGTAGCTGCGTGCGCGTGTCCACCGGAAAGCGTTTGGCGCATGCCGCGTCCTTGCGGCATTGGGTGGCCTGCAACGCGATCGCGTCTTCGAACGTGCGCGCGAACTCGCCGCCGATCACCAGATCGTTTGGCGCCACGCCATCGATCACCAGCGTGCGTGTGTGTTGCGGATAGCGCGCCGCATAGTGCTGTGCGACCCGGGTACCGTAGGAGCCGCCAATCAGGTTGAGCGTCTGCACGCCCAGTGCGGCGCGCACCGCATCCAGATCGCCAATCGCCTCGCTGGTGGTGAAATAGCGCGGATCGGCATCGTTGCGTAGCCCTTGTGCACATTGGCGTGCGTAATCGGTCAATTGCTCGGCGGTGGCGGCGCTGCTGTTTTCCAGTACGAGCGGCTTGCCGGCGGCATCGCGGCACGCAAGCGGATGCGAACCGCCGGTGCCGCGCTGGTCGACCAGGAAGATGTCGCGCCGTTTGCGGACTTCATGCAGCCCCATGTCCACGATCGCGGCGACCTGGGTGGCCGATTGTCCCGGCCCGCCGGCAATGAAGAACACCGGATCCGGCGTGCTGCCGGCGCCGGCATCGCTTTCCAGCCAGGCGATCTTCAGATCGATGCTGCGCCCGGTCGGCGCGGCCGGGTTTTCCGGCACGCGCAGGCTGGCGCATTGCGCCTCGATATTGCCGGCCGCGCTGCCGGAACTCAGCGTGCACGGTGCAAATTGCAGCGTGCCGTAGCGAGTGCCTGCGGCAGTGCCGGTCTGCGGCTTGGCGGCCTGCGGCTGCGCGGTGCCGGGCGTGGCTGCGCGCGCCTTGGGCGCGGCAACTGCGTTTTCAGCCGATTTGTCAGCAGGCTGGCATCCGGTTGCCAGCAATGCGATCAGCAGCGCCGCCACCAGTGTGGGTTGCTTCACCATATTCACCATCTCTCCTGAGTTCCTGTTCCCTGACGCCGCATCCGGTCGGGCGTGACCGGCACGGCTACTGCCCGTCTTCGTAAAGAAAGACGTGCTCGATCGATTCCCCGAACAGGCGCGCGATGCGAAACGCCAACGGCAGACTGGGATCGTACTTGCCGGTCTCCAGCGCATTGATGGTCTGCCGCGATACGCCCAGTCGTTCGCCCAACTCGCCTTGCGACCAGCCGCTGGCCTCGCGCAATTCGCGCACCCGGCTATTCATTCGAACCGTCGGGCATTGATGCTTTTGGTGACGCCGTAGATGGCGCACAACATCGGAAACACCCACAACATCGCCACCGTCGCGGGGATGTCGATCAGCTCGGCAGCCTGCAGGAACCCGCCGGTCATATACCCGCCGCTGACCAGGCCGGCGGCAATGGCGATCGACTCCAGTTCGATGCGCCGCTGCATTTCGTCCGAGTCGCGCACGTAGCGCGCCACCGCGCGGATCACCAGGGCGACCAGCACGGCCGGCAACAAGGCGATCAGCACGCGCGCCCAGCTCGGATCCACATGCGCAAGCAAGTATCTCCAGAACAGCATCATCACTACATACAACCCCATCGGCACGCCGAATTCGCGGTGATAGCGCCGCGCCAATGCCGGCCGTGTGCTGTCGCGC
Organism: Xanthomonas arboricola pv. juglandis; assembly: GCF_001013475.1. Lineage (GTDB taxonomy): Bacteria > Pseudomonadota > Gammaproteobacteria > Xanthomonadales > Xanthomonadaceae > Xanthomonas > Xanthomonas arboricola. The sequence continues at coordinate 4,352 of NZ_JZEF01000006.1, forward strand.
AGGCTGCCGCGCGACAGCAAGAGCAGCAGCGACAGCACCAGGCAGGACACGCCCACGCCGGCACAGAGCCCGGCAAGGTGAGCACTCATCGGCAGCAGCTGCCAGCGACCGAGCGCGCTGACGGCGAGCAGGCCGGCTCCCAGACCGAGCGCCAGTAGCGCGTTGCGTTTGCAGCGGCTCATGCGCGTGACCTCGCGCGCGCCGATGGGCGCACTGGCAGGCCAGTGTTCCCCATCCCGGCATCGCCGCGCAGCGGCCGCTGCGCCGACCATGCCGGTGTGCATTCCCGTTGCCGATGCTGCTGACGCATTCCCTTCGCCTGTCAAGTCAACTTGACAGGCACGATGCGCCCGACGCGGCCCGCTGTCAAGCACCCTTTACACACTCGACCGCGTGCAATCCCTGCCCATCGCCACGCAACGCTGGCAGCAGGAAGACGCAAGCACCCCGGGTCCGCAGCACCGGGCCAGAGCTGGGTTACGCTCCGCGATCGAACATTGGCGGGAGCGGTGATGCGTCTGAAGATCTGGTGGGCAATTGCACTGAGCGGCTGCATGGCGAGCTCTGCCATGGCGCAGGCCGCCGCGCCTCGCACGATCGAACTGGATCTGGCCAGCGCCGCTGCGCCGGTCGACCGGTTCTACGATCTGTCGATCGGCTCGGACTTTCCCGGCACCTTGATCCGCAGCGACAGCCAGGCACAGCTGGTTCCGGCGGTGCAGGAGCTGGGGTTTCGCTATATCCGTTTCCACGACGTGTTCCATGACGTGCTCGGCACGGTGAAAGACGTCGACGGCACACTCGTCTACGACTGGACCAAACTGGACCAGCTCTACGATGCGCTGCTGGCCAAGCGCATCCGTCCATTCGTGGAGTTGGGCTTTACACCCGCCGCGATGAAGACCTCCGAGCAGACGCTCTTCTACTGGAAGGGCAACACCTCGCATCCGGACCCGGCCAAGTGGACGCAGCTGATCGATGCGTACGTGCGCCATATCCGTGCGCGCTACGGAGCCGACGAGGTGCGGCAGTGGTACTTCGAGGTGTGGAACGAACCCAACCTCAAGGACTTCTGGGAAAACGCCGACCAACAGGCCTACTTTGACCTGTATGCGAACACCGCGCGCACGATCAAGGCGATCGATCCGCAGCTGCGCGTCGGTGGCCCCTCCACCGCCGGTGCGGACTGGGTGCCGGAACTGCTGGCCTTCGTTGCCAAGCACAAACTGCCGATCGATTTCGTCACCACGCATACCTATGGCGTGGACGGCGGCTTTCTCGATGAAGATGGCAAGCAGGACGTCAAGCTGTCGGCATCGCCGGATGCCATCGTCGGCGATGTGCGCCGCGTGCGTGCACAGATCCAGGCCTCGCCGTTTCCGGATCTGCCGCTGTATTTCACCGAGTGGAGCAGCAGCTACACGCCGCGCGATTTCGTCCACGACAGCTACATCAACGCGCCTTACATCCTGACCAAACTCAAGCAAGTGCAAGGCCTGGTGCAGGGCATGAGTTACTGGACCTACACCGATCTGTTCGAAGAACCCGGCCCGCCGCCCACGCCCTTCCACGGCGGATTCGGGCTGATGAATCGCGAGGGCATCCGTAAGCCGGCGTGGTTTGCCTACAAATACTTGAACGCGCTCAAGGGCCGCGATATTCCGCTGCGCGATGCGCACGCATTTGCGGCGGTGGATGGCGAGCGCATCGCCGCGCTGGCCTGGGATTGGCAGCAGCCGGTGCAGGCGGTGAGCAATACCCCGTTCTATACCAGACAAGTGCCGAGCACCGACAGCGCCCCAGTGCTGTTCCGCCTGGCGCACGTGCCGGCCGGCAACTACCGGCTGCAGGTACGCAAGACCGGCTACCGGCGCAACGATCCGCTGTCGATGTACATCGACATGGGCATGCCCAAGGACCTGGCGCCGCGGCAGCTGGCGCAGTTGCAGCAAGCCACGCGCGACACGCCCGAGCAGGACCGGCGCGTGCGCGTCGGCGCCGATGGCGTGGTGGAGATCCACGTGCCGATGCGCAGCAACGATGTGGTGCTGATGACGCTGGAGCCATCGGCGCGCTGAGCGCCCGGCAAGCCATTGCGCCTACAATCAGGCGAGGCGTTGTGTGTGGATTGCGTGCGCGCAGTTCGGCGCGATGTCCCGACCGTGCATCGTTCGCGACATCGGGTGCGTCATGCGTGCGTTGCCGCATGTCGCGCGCATCGCCGAAGGACATTGCAGGCACGACATCATCAAGGTCCAGCGCATGCGAGGCCGTCGCTCAGTCCGCGCAGCGCACAAGAGGTTGAAATCGAATCGGCGTGATCGCATCGACCCGATGTGCAGGACTTGAAGCGGCAAACAAAACGTAGCGCGCAGTGACCAGCGGGTGCAGACAGCGCGGAGCAACCGCAGTGCACGGGTGGTGCATGCCCATTCCAAGCACCGGCCGCGCCCCACCTGACGGTGAGCGCAGTCGTTTTGATGGCCGCTCTTACTTGAGATAGGTCTTGAGAATGGCGGTGATGTCGTCGACCGCCAGCTCGCGCTCGCCCAGCGCCTCCGGTGCCGCAACGTGGTGCTTCAAATGCTTGCTGAGCAACTCGACCATCAAGCCCTGCGCCGCGCCACGAAATGCCGCCACCTGCGTCAGCAACGCAGTGCAGTCCACGTCCTGCGCCAGGGCTTTCTCCAGCCCCTCCACTTGCCCACGGATCCTGCGCACGCGGGCGAGCAGTTTGGATTTGTCCTGATTCAGATGTGCCATTGCCATATACCCCCTAGGGGTATCTGAGATACCATAGGGGGGTATCGTAGCCAGAGCCTCTTCCGATGTCGATCACGCACGCCGCGCCGCACTGCGCGCAATCGCACACATTCGCCAGCGCCAACCCGCTTGCCGAGCGCAGCACCCGCAAGGCCGTCATCCTGACCGTGGTCATGATGGTGGTGGAAATCGTCGGCGGCTGGACGCTCAATTCCATGGCCCTGCTCGCCGATGGCTGGCATATGAGCTCGCACGCACTGGCGCTGGGGCTGGCACTGTTCGCCTACCGCTTCGCGCGGCGCAACGCCAACGACCTGCGTTTCAGCTTCGGCACCTGGAAGGTCGAAGTGCTGGGCGGCTATACCAGCGCGATCCTGCTGTTGGGCGTGGCCGGCCTGATGGCGTTCCAGTCGCTGGAACGGCTGTTCTCGCCCAAGCCCATCCAGTACCAGGAAGCCACCGTCATTGCCGTCATCGGCTTGCTGGTCAACCTGATCTGCGCCTGGTGGTTACGCGACTCGCATGGCCATCACCACGGCCACGCCCACGCCCACGCCCACGCCCACGCGCATGACGGTCATGGTCATGGTCATGGTCATGGTCATGGTCATGGTCATGGTCATCATGATGCTCATGCCGATCTCAATCTGCGTGCCGCATATCTGCACGTGGTGGCCGATGCGGCGACCTCGGTCCTGGCGATCGTCGCGCTGCTCGCCGGCATGTACTGGGGCGTGACCTGGCTGGATCCGATCATGGGCATCGTCGGCGCGGTGCTGGTCACCGTGTGGGCATGGGGACTGCTGCGCAGCACCGGCCGCGTGCTGCTGGATGCGGAGATGGATGCACCGGTGGTGGAAGAAGTGAAGCAGGTCATCGCCGAGCTGCCGCATGCCATCGACATCGGCGACCTGCATGTCTGGCGCGTCGGTAGCGATCGTTATGCCTGCGTCGTCAGTCTGGTCACGGCAGCCGACATCGATGCGGACCTGGTCCGCGCTGCCTTGCAGATCCACGAAGAACTGGTGCACATCACTGTCGAGTTGCAGCGCCCGCCAGCGGCGCGGGCTGCGGCCTGACGATTCGGCGGCGCGCTGCATCCGGCGCCCTGCTGTAGTGAGCGCGGAAGCGGTCAGCGAGAATGCCAGCCCGAGCAGCAGTGGCTCCAGTTGCACCGCGCGCCGGAGCACAGGATGCGACAGCAGCAGCGCACAGTGGGCGGGAGGGATGGCCGGGACAGCATCGCGATGCTGTCGAGCGGCCTTGAACGCGTCGGGACCCGCGCACCGGGCGCGATCGGCGGGTGCCGAGCAAGCCAGCCCGGCACCGTGCGACTGGCTCAGGTTTTGGCCGGAGCCGGGCTGACGTATTTCTCGCGGCGGATCTGCGCGTTCGGCAGGCCGGCTGCCTTCAACGCCTCGATGCAGCTGTCCACCATGTCCGGGTTGCCGCACAGGTAGGCAATATCGCCATGCGCATCGGGCGCGCATTCGGCCAGCTGCTGCTGCACGTAACCCTGGCGTACATCGGCATGCGGCTGCTCGGGCAGTGCGCGCGAAAAACACGGCACATAGCGGAACTGCGGGTGCGCATCGGCAAACGCGCGGAAGTCGTCGCCGTACAACAGCTCGGCCGGCGTGCGTGCACCCTGCAGCAGCAGCACCTGCACGCCGCGGGTGGCGATCGCCTCGGCCAGCAGCGGCAGCATCGACCGGTACGGGGTGACGCCGGTACCGGTGGCGATCAGCACATAGCGCCGGTTGTGGTCGCCCGGCGGCAGGCAGAAGCGCCCGTAGGGCCCGCTGGCCTGCAACTGGTCGCCGATCTGCAGACCTTCGAACAGCGCGGTGGCCGAGCCGCCGGGCACGAAGCTCACCGCGATATCCACCGCCTCGCCCGGTCCGAGCGCATGGTCGTGAATGGTCGCCAGCGAATAGCTGCGCTTGGTCGGCGTACCGTCGGCGGCATCGAAATGGATCTGGATGAACTGCCCGGGCTGGAAATCCAGCGGCTGCCCGTCGTCACGCAGGAACTGGCAGTGGGCCACGGTGGGCGCAATCATGCGCCGGTCGACAAGCTTGAGGGGGAATTGAACGGGCACGAACGTATTTGGGACAGTCTGTGATCGGGGCTTGCCCCCGCGGGCTTCTATAATAACGGCCTGCAACTCGCTGCGCCGTCACGCTGACGCGAAGGAACATCTTGAATTCTCCATCTCCGATCACCGCACCCGCGCTGCGTGTGTGCGATCTGCGCAAGACCTACGACAACGGCACCCAGGCGCTCAAGGGCGTCTCGCTGGACGTGGCGCCTGGCGATTTCTTCGCCCTGCTCGGCCCCAATGGCGCCGGCAAATCCACCCTGATCGGCATCATCAGCTCGCTGGTGAACCTGTCCGCCGGCCAGGTGGAAGTGTTCGGCACCGACCTGGTCGGCCAACGCAGCGATGCGATGCGCCTGATCGGGCTGGTCCCGCAGGAGGTCAACTTCAACCTGTTCGAAAAACCCTTCGACATCCTGGTCAACTACGCCGGCTTCTACGGCATGCCGCGCGAGCAGGCCGCCGCGCTGGCCGAAGCCGAGCTGCGCCGCTCGCACTTGTGGGAAAAGGCCCAGGTGATGAGCCGCACGCTGTCCGGCGGCATGAAGCGCCGGCTGATGATCGCCCGCGCCATGATGACCCAGCCGCGGTTGCTGATCCTGGACGAGCCCACCGCCGGCGTGGACATCGAGATCCGCCGCGACATGTGGCGCGTGCTCAAGGAGATCAACGCCGCCGGCACCACCATCATCCTGACCACGCATTACCTGGAAGAAGCCGAGCACCTGTGCCGCAACCTGGCCATCATCAACCACGGCCAGATCGTCACCCAGGGGCCGATGCGCGAACTGCTGGCCAAGCTCGACGTGGAAGGCTTCCTGTTCGATATCGACGGTGTCCTGCCGGCCGAACTGCCGGTGATCGAAGGCACCACGCTCACCGCCATCGATGGCCACACGCTGGACCTGGACATGCCGCGCGCGATGGACCTCAACCGCGTGTTCGCCACGCTCGGCAGCGCCGGCATCCGGGTGCGCTCGATGCGCACCAAGAGCAACCGGCTGGAAGAGCTGTTCGTGCGCCTGACTGGTGACGCCCCGGTACCGGCCACCGCCCCCACGCCCGTCGCCCCCAACGGCACACCGCCCGCGCAGCCGCGCAGCGGAGGCCAGCCATGAACGAGATCCGCACCGTGACCGAACCCACCAACGCGCGCCGCAACTGGATTGCGCTGGGCACCATCGTGCGCCGCGAAGTGCAGCGCATCCTGCGCATCTGGGGCCAGACCCTGGTGCCGCCGGCCATCACCATGACGCTGTACTTCTTGATCTTCGGCGGGCTGATCGGCTCGCGCGTGGGCGACATGGGCGGCTACTCGTACATGCAGTTCATCGTGCCCGGCCTGGTGATGATGAGCGTGATCCAGAACAGCTACGGCAACATCTCCTCCAGCTTCTTCGGCGCCAAGTTCGGCCGGCATGTGGAAGAGCTGCTGGTCAGCCCGATGCCCAATTGGGTGATCCTGTGGGGCTACGTTTCCGGCGCGGTGCTGCGCGGGGTGATGGTCGGCGCGTTGGTGCTGATCATCGCGATGTTCTTCACCCCGGTGCGCATCCCGCATCCGCTGGTCACGCTGACCACGGTGCTGCTGGGCGCGACCATCTTCTCGCTAGCCGGCTTCGTCAACGCGGTGTACGCCAAGAAGTTCGACGACGTGGCGATCGTGCCGACCTTCATCCTGACCCCGCTGACCTATCTGGGCGGCGTGTTCTATTCGGTGAAGCTGCTGCCGCCGTGGGCCGAAGCGGCCACCCACGCCAACCCGATCTTCTACATGGTCAACGCGTTCCGCTACGGCCTGCTCGGCAGCTCGGACGTGCCGATCTGGGTCGCCTACGCGCTGATGCTGGGCTTTGTCGCGGTGCTCAGCGCGCTGGCGCTGTGGCTGCTGCGCCGTGGCGTGGGTTTGCGGAGCTGATGACGATGGCGATGCGTATCCTCATCCTCGGTGCCGGCGGCACCGGCGGTTATTTCGGCGGACGCCTGGCGCAGGCCGGTGTCGATGTGACCTTTCTGGTGCGCGATGCACGCGCGGCGCAGCTGCAGGCCGATGGCTTGCGTATCCGCAGTCCGTTGGGCGATGCGGATCTGCCGGTGGCGCATGTCACCGCGCAGGACTTGCCGGCCCTGGTGGCGCAGCGGCCGTTCGATCTGGTGATCCTCAGCTGCAAGGCCTACGACCTGGATAGCGCGATCGAGGCGATTGCGCCGGCGGTGGGCGAGCACACGACGGTGCTGCCGATCCTCAACGGCCTGCGCCATTACGCGGCGCTGGACGAGCGTTTCGGTGCCGCACGCGTGCTGGGTGGGCTGTGCTTCATCAGCGCGACCAAGGGCGAGCACGGCGAAATCCTGCACCTGGGCAAGCCGGCAGCGATGACCTTCGGCGAGCGCGATGGCAGCGCCGCATCGGCACGGGTGCAGGCGTTTGCGGCGGCCTGCGCGCAGGCCGGCATCGATCATGTGGCCAGCGAGCAGATCGCGCAGGAGCAGTGGATCAAATACAGCTTCCTCACCGCGCTGGCCGCGGCCACCTGCCTGATGCGTGCGCCGGTCGGGGCGATCGTTGCCACCGACGACGGCCGCGCGTTGATCAACGGCTTGTACAACGAATGCCTGTGGGCCGCCGATGCGGCCGGGCAGCCGATCCCGGAAGCTGCGCGCGCCAAGGCGCTGCAGACCTTGTTGCAGGTGGATTCGCCGCTGAAGGCCTCGATGCTGCGCGATCTGGAAGCCGGCCAGGACGTGGAAGCGGCGCAGATCGTCGGCGACATGCTCAGGCGCGTGCGCGAGACAGGGCGCAACGCGCCGCTGCTGATGGCGGCGAACGTGCATCTGCAGGCGTATCAGGTGTTGCGGCATAGCTGAGGGTGTTGGGGTGTGCGGGCGGTTGTTGGGCTGCGGGTGCACCGTCCCCCCATCCGCCCTGCGGGCACCTTCCCCCGGTGGGGGAAGGGCTGCGACCTGGAGCGGACGGCTTTTCGTGTAGCGCCGTCCGCCTCTCTGGCACCTCCACCCGTGTCGCGGCTGATTGGCGCCCTTTCGGCGCTGATCGTTGAAGCGGTCTTCGGAAAGAAGCTGCTCCTGATGTCTGCTTCGATCAGACGCATGCGTCGCAGTGCCAACGCATGACCACTGCAAGGCGACATCGCCGCAACGCGCCACCGCCGACATGGGCATTGCCATTGCCTTCGCGCAATCACGACGCGGTGCGCACGATGCTCTGCATCCCCTCGCCCGTGTCGCCGCCGATGAAACTGCTCAGCCACCTGTTCCGTGCCGGTCACTTCGTGATCCTGGCATTTTTTGTGCTGTGCGCGGCGGGTCTGGTGGCGATGGCCGGGCTGGAGCTGTGGCATGGCTTTACCCCGGGCGGCGACATGGTGGTACGCGACCGCTTCAACGTGGTGCTGGAGGCGATCGGCCTGCTCACCGTGGCGCTGGTGACGCTGGAGCTGGGCCAGACCATCTTTGAGGAAGAGATCCTGCGCGACGTCAAGGTCAGCGGCCCTACACGCGTGCGCCGCTATCTGTCGCGGTTCTTCGTGGTGATCGTGATTGCGCTGGCGATCGAGACGCTCGTGTCGATCTTCGAGCTGATGCACGACGACCCGGCCAAGCTGCCGTATGCGGCGGCGGTGGGCCTGTGCGCGGCGCTGTTGCTGATCGCCTGGGGCGTATTCGTCAAACTCAATCGCAGCGCCGAAGAGCTGGAGCCCGAGGCGATGGCGGAAACCAAACGCGAGGACCGCGAGGTCGAGGAATAAGCGCCGTCAGCTACTGACCGCTGGCAGCGGCGGCACCGTGGTCGGCTTGCCGTTGTCGCCGAGCGCGATCATCACGAAGTGGCCGCGGGTGCACAGCTCGCGTGCGCCGCTGAGCAGGTCTTCGGCGATCAGTTCCACTTCCACCTTGATCGAACTGCGTCCCACCGACACCACCCGCGCGATGGTTTCCACCATCTGGCCCTGGCGGATCGGCAGCTTGAAATCCACCTGGTCCGAGCGCGCGGTCACCACCGCACGGCGTGCATAGCGCGAGGCGGCCAGGAAGGCGGCCTTGTCCATCCATGCCAGCGCCTGCCCACCGAACAGCGTACCCATGTGGTTGGTGTGGTTCGGGAACACGATCTCGGCCATGCGGACTTCGATCGGTGGCCGGGTCTGCAGGCTGTCTGACATGGGGATTTCCAGGGAAGGGGGCGCTGCGCGCCAGGGCGATTGCAGCAGCCTGGCACCGACAGGATAGGCGGTCAGCCGCAGTGGTGATTGGCGGCCATCTTGCCGACGCAGGCGCTACGTTGCGCTTGCGCGCGGCTGCCGTTGGCGTGTTGGCCGGCGGCCGGCATTCGGCGTGGCTGTCGTGTACCGCCGCGCGCACGATGGGGTTTGTCGGGACGGCGGTCGCGGCCGGGGCCGCTCCTACGTGAGCATCAGATTGCGTCGCGCTCGCTCGCTTAGGCGGCGGCATGCAGCCACCTTTCCGATGCAATGGCGTGCAACCGCAAGCGCGCAGGCGGCTGCGCGCCACGGTGGCTCAGAGGCTGGTCTTGACCGCAGTTTCCACCTGCGCCGGCGACTGGAAGCCGGGCAGGCGTGCCACCTCGCTGCCATCGCGGTACAGCGCCAGGGTCGGGGTCTGGCGCAGGCCCAGGTCGCGGAAGAACTCCTCGCCGACCACTTCCAGCTTGACCTTCAACAAGGCCACACCTTCGGCGGCATCGCTGTTGGCGAACTTGTCCAGCGACATGCCGAGCATGCGGCAGCCGGGGCAGTTGTCCTTGTAGAAATCCACCAGCGCGCGCGGATGCGCGGCCAGGGTGGCGGTGTAGTGCTCAGGCGACGTGACGGTAATGGTCTGCATCATGGGGATCGTTCTTGCATTGGGCCAGGACCTCGTCGGTCCAGGCGGCGATGGCCTGCGCGTCGCGCTGGCCGTGGGGCATCTGTTCGATGGTCAAACGCGGAAACGGGCTGGCGAAGAACTGGGCGATGCGATGCACCGCGCCGCAAAAATAGTCCTCGCCCCACTGCGTTTCGCCGGTGCCGAACACCGCCACCCGCGGCGGCTTGCCCAGCGTTTCGACCAATTCGACGATGAAGCGTTTCATCTCTGCCGGCGTACGGCCGCCGTTGTCGGTCCAGCTACCGAGCAGAAACAGCTCGTACTGCCCCGGCGCATGCGGCACCTGCGCCAGCGTCTGCACATCGGTTTCCACCCAGGTCACCGCATGCCCGGCCGCTTCGCAGCGCAGCGCAACACTACGCGCAAGATCGCGCGTGTTGCCGCTCAACGAGGCCAGTGCGAGCAGGATGTTCATGAGGCGGGGAATTGGGAGTGGAGAATGGGGAATCGGAAGAGCGCGGCGTTGTCTGCTTTTGCCATTCCCGATTCCCTATTCCCGATGACTCACAGATCGTCGAAGCCGTTATCCGAATTGGTCTTCTTGTACGAGGCATTGCGCATTTCGAAGAAGTCGGTCTTGGTTTCGGTGAAGTTGTCGGCGTAGGCCTTGATCCACGGCATCACGTTGTCGTTGGCGCCTTCGTACAGCTTCTCGATGCCGAGCATGCCGGCCATCTTGTTGGCGCGGTACTTCACGTAGCGGATCATCTCGTCGACGTCGATGCCGTCGATGCCGTCCAGCACTTCGGCCGTCCACACCGTTTCCAGGTCGATCGCGTGCTCGAAGGCCTTGTGCACGTAATCGGTGAGCTGGTCGCCCTGCAGTGCCTGGTTCTCGCCGATGATGGCGCGAATCAGCTCGCTGATGAACTTGGAATGGGCCAGCTCGTCGCGGTTGATGAAGCTGATGATCTTGCCGGTGCCGGTCATGCGGTTCTGGCGGACCAGATTGTAGAAATACGCAAAGCCGGAATAGAAATTGATGCCTTCCAGGATCGAGGACTGGATCAGCGCGCGGATCAGCGTTTCGGCCGTCTTGTCGCGCATGAAGTCTTCGTAGGCGCCCATGATCGGCGCATTGCGCTTGATGATGGTCGGATGCGTGCGCGCGATCTCGAACACGCGGTTCTGATCGGCCAGGCCGGTGATCGAGGCCAGCACGTAGCTGTAGCTCTCGTTATGGATCACTTCCTGCTGGCCGATGATCGCGGCATTGGCATGCGCGGCCGGGTCGGTGATGTATTCGGCGACGTTGTAGATGAAGCGCGTCTGCGGCGAATCCAGCGTGGCCAGCAGGCCGATGATCGAGTCGTAGGCGTTCTTTTCGCGCGCCGACAGCTCGTTGTACTGGCGTGCGTCGCCCTTCATGTCCACTTCGTCGGGGATCCAGAAGTTGGTCGACAGCTCCTTGTAGGCCCGATAGAAGGACGGGTACGGGATATCGTTCCAGTTGAGGATGCCGGACGTCTGGCCATTGATGATGGCGGTGGAGCGGTTCGGGTGACGCGGCTCCAGGATCTTGATGCGCTCAAGCGGTGTTGCGGACATGGGTCTCTACTCGTGTTTCAGGCGCTCGCGCGTGCAGCGGGGACGGCGGCAGCAATTGTTCTGGAGGAAAGCCCCCTGAGTCAGGGGGCGCGCCGAAGGCGCGGGGTGTGGGAGCTGGTGAAGCAGGGTCCACGGTTCGCAACGCGAACCGTGGAAGCGAAGCGCGAATGCGCTTAGCTACTGCACCACTCGCATTCGCTGATGTCGATGTCGTTGGAGCGCACGTAGTACGTGGTCTTCAGGCCTTCGCGCCAGGCCGTCATGTGCAGGTCCAGCAAGGTGCTCGCACGGATGGTGCTGGGCACGTAGAAGTTGAAGCTGATCGACTGGTCGATATGCCGCTGGCGACGCGCGTTCTGACGCACGCTGGCGAACTGGTCGACCTTGTAGGCGCCCTTTTCGTAGTACGGCCAGGTTTCCAGCGACAGGCCAGGTGCGGCGACCGGGCGACGGAAGTCCTTCTTCTCTTCGTAGTAGAACGCGCTGTAGATCGGGTCGATCGAGGCGGTGGAGCCGGCGATCTGCGCGGTGCTCATGTTCGGCGCAACCGCCAGCATCCAGGCATTGCGCACGCCGTTGACGGCCACCTGCGCGGACAGCTCCAGCCACTGCGGGCTGTTGTAGTCGCGCGCACGGAAATACTCGCCGGTGTGCCAGTCGCTGCCGCGGAACACGCTGTAGGTGCCCTTTTCCTTGGCCAGCTCCATGCTCGCCTGGACGGTCAGATAGTTGATGCGCTCGTACAGCTCGTCGCTGTAGTCCTCGGCTTCGGTGGCATTCCAGTGGATGGATTTCTGCGCCAGCAGATGGTGCCAGCCGAAGGTGCCCAGGCCGATGGCGCGGTACTTCTGGTTGGTGATGGTGGCCTGCGGCACCGGCAATTGGTTCAGATCGATCACGTTGTCGAGCATGCGCACCTGGATCGGGATCAAGCGCTCCAGCACGTCGGCGCCCAGCAGATCGGCCTGGTCTGCCTGCACGGTGATCGCACGGCCCAGGTTGATCGAGGACAGGTTGCACACGACGAAGTCGCCGGCCTTCTTGGTGGTGACGATCTGATTGCCGCTGATGATCTCCTGCATCATCCGCGTCGGGCTCATGTTCTGCAGGATCTCGGTGCACAGGTTGGACGAATAGACCATGCCCTCGTGCTTGTTCGGGTTCTTGCGATTGACCTCATCGCGATAGAACATGAACGGGTTGCCGGTTTCCAGCTGGCTGACCATGATCCGCTTGAAGATCTCGATCGCCTTGACCGTCTTGCGGGTGATGCGCTCGTCGGCCACCACTTCCTCGTACTTGCGACGGAAGCTGCTGTTGGCGTCGCCCTTCTTCTCATCAAAGAAGTCCTGCAGGTACCAGCCCTTGATCCGCTTCACTTCGTGCGGATCGAACAGGTACCAGTCGCCGCGACGCTCGACCGCTTCCATGAACAGGTCGGGGATGCACACCGAGGTGAACACGTCGTGCGCGCGCAGGCGCTGGTCGCCGTTGTTCAGGCGCAGATCCAGGAACGCCTCGATGTCGCGGTGGAAGATGTCCAGATAGACCGCGATGGCACCCTTGCGCTGGCCCAGCTGATCCACCGACACCGCAGTGTTGTTGAGCTGCTTGATCCACGGCACCACGCCACCGGAGGAATTGGACACCCCGCGGATCGCCGAACCGGACGAACGCACATAGCCCAGGTAGGCGCCCACGCCGCCGCCGTGCTTGGACACGCGCGCCACGTCGGTGTTGGAGTCGTAGATGCCCTGCAGGCTGTCGTCGACGGTGTCGATGAAGCAGCTCGACAGCTGGCCGCCGACCTTGCCGGCATTGGCCAGGGTCGGGGTGGCCACGGTCATGTACAGGTTGGACAGCGCCCAGTAGGCCTCGCCGACCAGCTGCATGCGGCGCTCGCGGCTGCCCTTGCCGTTGCCGATCTCGTCCTGCATCAGGTACAGCGCGATGGTCAGCCAACGCTCCTGCGGCAGCTCGAACACGCCGCGCGAGTTGTCGGTGGCCAGGTAACGCGTGGCCAGCAGGTACAGGCCGTTGTAGGCGAACAGCTTGTCGCGCTCGGGCTCGATCATCTTGCCGGCTTCGATCAGCTCGTCCTTGGAATAGCGGCGCAGGATGTCGTTGGAATAGACATTGCGGTCGGCCAGGCTCTCCTGCAGGCCGACGAACGAGCCGTACTTCTGGCTGGCGTCGTAGAAACGGTTGCGGCTGGCGCGCTTGTACAGGCGGCGCAGGTACAGGCGCGCGGCAAAGTGCTCCCACTCCGGGGTGGTCAGATCGACGCGGGCTTCGGCCTCGCGGATCAAGTGATCGACCAGGTCGTCAGCGTTGACGCTGTCCTTGCGGTCGACGAAGCCGAACACCGAGCGCTTGTAGTCGGCCACGTCCAGCTGCGGGAATTCGGCATGGATCTGGTCGATGGCGCGCTCCAGGCGCTCCGGCTCGAACGGGATCCGGCGGTTGCCGGCTTCCTTGGTGATCCAGGTGGCGACGGCTTGTTCTTCGATGGTCTGTGCGTGCATTGCAATGGCTTGGCGGGGAGGCGGCACGATGTCCGACGGGTCGGTCAATTCCGGCGCGCCGCAACCGGGCGCGCTGACACTGGCGGGAACGCTGGTGGGTGTTGCGGTACCGGCGGCGATCGCGGCAAGGGTGTCGTTGGTGGTCATGCGTCCTCCATGCGTAGGCACACGAACCCGGCTGGGGACGGGTTGCGGCCGGATCCGGATTCCCTGGACAGCGATGGCGGTGCGCGACGACCAGCACGCAAGACCCACGGTCTGCGGCGGCATCGCCTTCACCAGCCATCTCCTTACCGGAGATTCCACGGCCGCCACCGCGCGGTGTGCTGTCGCGCAGTGGTCGGTGGCGAAACAACCGCAACCCCATCGGCCCACGCAGTCCGCGCCACGGCATTGCCATGGATGGCTGGATGACACCGAATGCGGTTGCGGCGAGGAGGCTGATCGACCGCGTACCGACTGCAGATCGTGCTCTTTCAGGTCCAGCTGCTTGGGGCAGCCAACCACCGACTCCCCCAAGATAGTGGGGTACCCATGAGGGGTCAACACATAATGTGGGAAAAGCCCGTAAACCCTTGTGGTGCAAAGCGCCATCTGACGAACGGTCGATTCGCCGCCGCGGACTGCCCAATCTGAGTGCGCAGTCAAGGCCCGAAACGGCAATTTTGTCGATCGGTTGGGTCCGGTTGGGTCGGCTGCGACACCTATCGATGCCGAGGCCGGTCACGGTTGGCCGTGACTGCCTCAGGCGGCACCCCACGCCTGGGACGCCTGCTCTGGCCCGGGCGACGGGAGGAAACTCGCACTGCCGACTTTAGGTCGAGGGCGCGGCGCCCTCACCGCTCGCGGGACACGCCGTGAACCCGTCCCTGGGGGCTCGATGGCGGCATCCATGCCGCCAACGGTCCCGCAATCGGCGAGGACACCGCACCAGAAAGTTGGTCGGTGGTCGCGTGAAAGCTGCTGTAGCGCATTGCGCGTCGGACGCTGAGCCGGCGCGTCATGATCGAACAACGCGCATCAAACACGGCTCCACCCGTGCACACCGACCATCTCGACTGGTCCTTGTCCGCCCACCGCGCGGGACCTTGAGCGGCATGGATGCCGCGCCAGAGCCTACATGGACGTACTTGCGGCGTGTCCCGCGATGGTGGGCGGACAAGGGCCCTGCAGCAAACTCACCGCGTCAAGGGCGCGGCGAGGGCACCGCACCAGCCAGAAAGTCAGCCGGTGGTTTATTGAAAGCCGTGCACACCGACCAACTCGACTGGTCCTTGTCCGCTCACCGTCGCGGGACCTTACGCGGCATGGATGCCGCGTAAGAGCCTACATGGACGTACTTGCGGCGTGTCCCGCGATGGTGGGCGGGCAAGGGCCCTGCAGCAACTCACTGCGTCGAGTGTGGGCAGGCAGGAGCCCTGCAGCCAAGCCACAGAACTAGCGACGCCCGCCCGATGGCCATGAAGACGCTGTCAGCCGCTCTCAAGTGAACAGCATTACGCCCTGAGCGCGGCCATGCGCGAGATCAGATCTCGGTCGGGCCGATGTGGTGGCGCTTGCGGTAGCGGATCGACGACCACACCGAGGCGGCGATGAAGGCCACGCCGATCAGGCCGGTCAGCACTTCCGGCACGTGGTATACGGTGCCGACCAGCATGATGATCGCCAGCACGCCGATGGCGTAATGGGCGCCGTGCTCCAGGAACACGAACTCGTCCAGCGTGCCCTTGTGCACCAGATAGACCGTCATCGAACGCACGAACATCGCGCCGATCGCCAGGCCCAGCATGATGATCACCACATCGCGGGTGATCGCGAACGCGCCGATCACCCCGTCGAACGAGAACGAGGCGTCCAGCACTTCCAGGTACAGGAAGGCGGCAATACCCGAGCGCTTGGCCGGGCCCATGCCGTCCTCGCCCTCTTCGGCCTCGAACAGCGCGTCCACGCTGCCGACCAGCAGGTACAGCAGGATGCCGCCCAGGCCGGCGAACAGCACGCTCTGGAAGATTTCGTCAGGCAGGAACAGCTTGGTGCCCAGCAGCACCGACACCGCCACGATCACCGACATCGCATCGGCCTTGCCCAGCTTGCCGACCAGCCGTTCCACCGGCCCGAGCCAGTGCAGCTTGCGCTCCTGGTCGAACAGGAAGTTCAGGAACACCAGCAGCAGGAACATGCCACCGAAGGCGGCGATGGACGGGTAGTTGTCGGTCAGTACCTGGCTGTAGCGGTCCGGCTCCTTCAGCGCCATCTGCATCACCGGCACCAGACCCATGCCGGTGGCCACCGACACGATCACGATCGGAAACACCAGGCGCATGCCGAACACCGCGATCAGGATGCCGACGGTGAGGAACAGCTTCTGCCAGAACGCATTCATGTGCTTGAGCACGCCGGCGTTGACCACCGCGTTGTCGAACGACAACGACACCTCCAGCACGCTCAGCACCAGGCACAGCCACAGCGCCTGCCAGATGCCCATCGCGGAGGTATGACCCCACCAGGCAGCCAGGCCCAGGCAGATCGCTGTGACCAAGAACGACATTCTGAAATCGCGAAACATTGACACTCCCAGGCGGGCCGAGACGACAGCCGGAGCAACCGGCCAGGGCGGGGCCCGGCAGATCCGGCATGCGGTGGAGGATGGGGGACCGCGGCGTGACGCAAGGTCAGGCCGGGCGTGGCTCGCCCATTATAGGGAGTGTCACCGCCATCAGGGTCGCATCGTCCGGATCCGGGCGGACCCCGAAGCCCAGGCTCTGGCACATCGCCAGCATGGTGCGGTTCTCGCGCAGCACCTGGCCTTCGATCTGCTTCAGGCCCAGCCAGCTCGCGTACTCGATCATGATGCGCATCAGCTGCCAGCCGATGCCGTGGCCCTTGAGGTCGGAGCGGATCAGGATGCCGTACTCCCCGCGCTCGTAGTCGGCGTCGGCATGCAGCCGCACCGCGCCGAGCATGTCGCCGGTCTTGGGGTCGATGGCCACCAGCGCGATCGAGCGCGCGTAATCGAGCTGGGTCAGCCGCGCGATGAATTCGTGGCTGAAATGCTTGACCAACTGGAAGAAGCGCAGCCGCAGGTCTTCGTCGGTCACCCGCGCGAAGAACGCGCGGAACAATGCATCGTCCTCGGGGCGCACCGGGCGCACCAGCGCATGCGTGCCATCGCCCAGCCCGATCTGGCGCTCCCATTCCTTCGGATACGGAAAGATCGCAAAACGCGGATGACCGCGCCCCTTGTGCAGCTTGCGCGCCGGTGCCACCGCCACCCGCGCGTCCAGCGCAATCACGCCATCGCGGTCGGCCAGCAGCGGGTTGATATCCAGCTCGGTGATCTCGGGGATGTCGGCGGCCAGCTGCGCCAGCTTGACCAGCACCAATGCCACCGCGCGCTCGTCGGCGGCCGGCACGTCGCGGTAGGCCTTGAGGATGCGCGACACCCGCGTGCGCCCGATCAGTTCGTGGGCCAGACGCAGGTCCAGCGGCGGCAGCGCCAGCTCGCGGTCGTTGATCACTTCCACCGCAGTGCCGCCGCGCCCGAACACGATCGCCGGGCCGAACACCGGGTCGTCGGCGATCCCTGCGATCAATTCGCGCGCCTTGGGCCGCAGCACCGTGGGCTGCACGATCACCCCGTCGATCACCGCCTTGGGGTGCGCGGTGCGCGCACGCGCCAGGATGCCGGTTGCCGCTTCGCGCACCGCCGCCACGCTGGACAGGTTCAGGCGTACGCCATCGACATCGGATTTGTGCGCGATGTCGCTGGACAGCACCTTCAAGGTCACCGTGCGGCCGACGGCCAGTAACGGGTCGGCCAGCAAGGCGGCCTCGTTGGCGGTGGCGGCCACCTGCAGCGGCACGATCGGGATGCCGTAGGCGGCCAGCAGCCGGTTGGTGGCCACCGGATCCAGCCAGCGCTGGCCCGCGGCCAGCGCCTCCTCCACCAGCGCGCGGGCGATGCCGGCATCCACCACGAAATCTTCCGGCAGGCTGGGCGGGGTCTCCATCAACGCTGCCTGCGCCTCGCGGTAGCGCACCAGGTGGGTGAAGCCGCGCACCGCGTCCGATTCGGTCGCAAAGGTGGGCACGCGCGCGGCATTGAGCGCGGCGATCGCCGCATCGTCCTGGCCCAGCCATACCGCAAACACCGGCTTTTCGCGCTGGTGGCGGTTGCGTTGGTCCAGCGCGCGGGTCAGCGCCTTGGCCGCATCGGCCGAGGAGGTGAATGCGGTGGGCACGTTGACCACCAGCAGTGCGTCGTTCTCGGGGTCGTCCAGCAAGGCTTCGATCGCCGCGGCATAACGCGGCCCGTCGGCATCGACGATGATGTCGACCGGATTGCTGCGCGACCAGCCCTGCGGCAGCGATTGATCCAGCCGCTCCAGCGTCTTGGCCGACAGCTCGGCCAGGGTGCCGCCGCGCAGCACCAATTGGTCCACCGCCAGCTGCCCCACCCCGCCGCCATTGCTGAGGATGGCCAGCCGCCGGCCGGGAAAACTGCCGAGCCGGCCCAGGGTTTCGGCGGCGGCGAACAATTCGTCCAGCGCACCCACCCGCAACAGGCCGGCACGTGCGAATGCCGCGCCATACACCGCATCCGAGCCGGCCAGCGCCTGCGCGTGGGTGTCGGCATTGGGATTGATGCGGAACTGGCGCCCGGACTTGACCACCACCACCGGCTTGGCACGCGCGGCGGCGCGTGCGGCCGACATGAACTTGCGCGCATCGCCGATGCGTTCGACATACAGCAGGATCGCGCGGGTGCGGTAGTCGGTGGCGAAGTAGTCGAGCAGATCGCCGAAATCCACATCCAGCGTATCGCCCAGCGACACCACCGCCGAGAACCCCACCGAGCGCGCCACGCCCCATTCCACCAGTGCGGCGGCAATCGCGCTGGATTCGGAAATCAGCGCCAGGTCGCCGGCCTGCGGGCAATGCGCGGCGATGCTGGCATTGAGCCGCGCATGCGGGGCGATCACGCCCAGGCAGTGCGGGCCGAGGATGCGCATGCCCTTGGCGCGCGCGGCCGCCTCCATCCGCGCAGCCGGCGAGCCGGGGCCACTGCCCAGCCCGGCGGTGAGGATGATTGCCGCGGCCACCCCGCGCCGCGCCGCGATCGACACGATGCGCGGCACGATGCGCGCCGGCGCGGTGATCACCACCAGGTCCGGCACCCAGGCCAGATCGGTCAGCCGCGCCACCGTGCGCACGCCATCGATCTCGCTGTAGCGCGGGCTCACCCAGCCGATCTGCCCGGCAAACCCGGCCGCGCGCAGGTTGCGCACCACCGCCCGCCCGGCCGAGCGATCGCGCGGACTGCCGCCCACCACCGCCACGGTGGTGGGGCGAAAGACCTGCTGCAGGTGGTAGGTACTCATGGCTAAAAGAGACGCGGAGAAACGGACACGGTACACGTCGGCCCGAGCGCACGTCATCGATCGCGCGGGACAGAACAGCGACGCACCGCCCCTTATTTGTTGTGAACGATTCGCATTTTCGTTAATATCATGTGGTCAGCCAGCTTCCTGCGCCGCCCCGCGCCCTCCGCCAGCGACCCACTCGGAACAGGGCCCCCAATGAAACTGCTGACCTTGTCGGCGCTGCTGCTCGCTGCGTCCGCCTCTGCGCACACCCCTTATCTGGCACCCAACACCTTCGCGCCCCAGCCCGGCCAGACGGTGACCCTGGACGCGGCCTTCGCCGAGACCTTTTTCGTCCCGGAAGCGGCCTTCGACCAGAGCCACTTCAGCATCACCGGGCCCGACGGCCGCGATGTCGAACCGGCCCGGGTGCAGCCGCTCGACACCCGCACCGTGGTCGAACACACCCTGGGCAAACAGCCCGGCACCTATCGGGTCAGCACCGGCCTGCGCGTGGGTGCGCAGTTCCGCACCTGGGAGCTGGACGGCAAACGGCAGACCGTGCGCGACCCGAACGTGGCCATGCCCAAGGGCGCCACGCTGATCGCCAGTTTCCAGTCGCGCACCCTGGCGGAAACCTATCTGAGCGTCGGCAAACCCGATCGCCGCGCACTGGCGCCGCGCAACCGCGGGCTGGAACTGGTGCCGGTAACGCATCCAAACGACCTGTACGTCGGCGAGACCTTCGCCTTCACGGTGCAGTACGACGGCGTGCCGCTGGCCAGGCAGAGCGTGGACATCAGCGAGGCGGTCTGGACCTCCGACCGCAAGCCGGCGCAGGTCAGCGTGACCACCGACGCGGCGGGCCGCGCCACCCTGCAACTGGACCGCGCCGGCACCTGGCTGGCGCTGACCCGTCACCGCACCCCGGCCCCGCCCGATGCCCCGGTGCGCGAGTACAGCAACAGCACCACGCTCACCTTCCAGGTGCTGGAGCCATAGCGCCGCGCAACCGCTGCGGCGGTTGCATTGCCCCACCAGCATGACGCCACCGGCGCGGCGCATCCGCCCGGCCCACCGATCCGCCTGCAGGCCCAGCCAGCGCCACGGCCCGGCACCGTTTTTTCCTCAAGAGGCAACCCATGAACCCTGGCTCCCTGGCCGGCGCGTGCCTGTGCGCGCTGCTGCTTCCTGCGACCGCAATCGCCCAGTCCGACCCGCGCCCGCTGCTCGGCGGGCACGGCAACAACGTGCAGGCCTTCATCACCCAGCATGACGACGACCACGACGGCCGCATTACCGCCGCCGACTTCGCGGCCTTCCGCCGCGCCCGCTTCGACGCCACCGACCGCAACCACGACGGCAGCGTCGACGAGGACGAGTACGTGGACGAGTTCCGCCAGCGCCGCCAGCGTGCGCTGGAGCAGGAACGCGGCGCTCAGGCGGCACAGGGCCGGACCCGTTTTGCCGCACTCGATATCGACGGCGACGGGCAGGTGTCGCGCGCCGAATTCGATGCCACCGGGGCGCAGGACTGGACGCGCGGCCAGGCGGCGCTGGAGGCGGCGGCCAAGGAGGCCGGCACCGAGCGGACGCTCGCCTTCGATCGCGACGGTGGCCGCCCGGGCATGCCCGACAGCGGCTCGGCCGAGGGTTTTGTCGCGCTGTACGACGAAAACGGCGACGGCAAGGTGGGCCGCAAGGAGTACGCGGACCTGCGCGCAGCGCAGTTCGCCAGTGCCGACGGCGACCGCAACGCGGCGCTGTCGCTGGACGAGTACCGGGTGGAGTTCGAGGACCGCCTCAACCGCCGCCTTACCGCGCTCGAGCAGGCCGACGACCGCCAGGTGCATGTGCGTTTCACCGTGCTCGATACCGACAAGGACCAGCGCATGAGCTTTGCCGAATATCAGGCCTCGGGGCTGCGCACCTTCGCCCGCGTCGACCGTAACCACGACGGCGTGGTCGATGCCGGCGATGCCGCGTTGCCGCCGCCAGCGCCGGCCACCACATCGGCCCGGGCCGACTGACCTGCTGATGCGGGCCTTGGCGCCCGCGCCCCTGGCCCGCCACCGGCGGGCCCACCCAGCCACGCGACCGCTCTTGCCGCCCGCAGCCAGGTGCGCGCCTTCCGGCGCCCCTCCCTCTTTCCTGACTGTGGACTCCACGATGACCTCGACACCGACCCTGCTGGCCCTGGCGATCGCCGCCGGCCTGGCCTTCCCGCTGCATGCCGAACAGGCACCCGCCGACGCCACCACCTTCGACCCGGTCGAAGTGAAGGCCGCGCGCGACAAGCGCGCCTCCAGCAACCAGAACGTCACCACCCTCGACACCGCGCAGCTGCAGCAGGAGCAAGCCGAGAGCATGGAAGACCTGGTGCGTTACATCCCCGGCGTCAGCATCGCCGACATGGGCCGCTTCGGCGAGAACGGCTTCAATATCCGCGGCCTGGAAGGCGACCGGGTGGCGATGACCATCGATGGCCTGTCGATGGCCGAGGGCGTGGAGACCGCGCGCGACTACGAGTTCTTCCGCGCCGGCCGCGGCGGCGTGGACGTCGATTCGCTCAAGCGCGTGGACATCGTCAAGGGCGCCGACTCCATCAGTGCCGGCAGCGGCGCGCTCGGTGGCGCGGTGGTGTTCACCACCAAGGATCCCTACGACTACCTCAAGGCACAGGGCAACGACAGTTATGTCGGCCTGAAGACCGGCTACACCGGCCATAACGACCAATTGCTCGGCAACCTCACCGTCGCCAACCGCAGCGGCATCGTCGAATCGATGTTGACCTACACCCGCCGCGAGGGCCACGAATCGGAAGGCTGGTACTCCAGCACCGACATCGACACCGGCAGCGCGCGGCGCACGCCCGACCCGGTCGACAGCCAGAGCGACAACGTGCTGGCCAAGCTCGACGTGGTGCCGAATGCGCAGCACCGCATCGGCGTGGTGTACGAACGCAATCGCTCGCAGAACCGGGTCGACAACCTGAGCCGCGTCAGCGCGCCCAGCTACGCCGAGCGCATCGGCGAAGACAGCAACGACCGTGACCGCTATGGCCTGCGCTATATCTGGAACGCCGACAACACCTTGTTCGACACCATGGAGGCGCAGCTCGACCGCCAGCAGACCGACAGCCGCGGCACCACCCGCATCCTCACCCAGAGCGGCAGCTCGAGCACCCCGGCCACCGCTGCCACCACCCGCTGCACGGTGGCGCTGCCGTGTCGCCGTGCCGAGGACCGCGACACCGAGCAGACCCTGGACCGCCTCGCGGTCGACTTCGACAAGCGGCTGCAGGGAAGCGGGTGGTCGCAAGCGCTGCTGTACGGGGCGGCCTGGCAGCGCCGCAGCATCGATTTCAGCGCGATCGACTACCGCTGGAACAACGCCGGCACGCTGGACACCGCCACCGTCGACCCGGCGCAGGTGCCCAAGACCGATGCCGACACATGGAGCGTGTACCTGCGCGACCGCATCGGCCTGCTCGACGACCGCCTGCAGCTCACCCTGGGTGCGCGCTACGACCACTACCGCTACGCGCCGACGCTGTCGTCCACCTTCGTCGACGTCACCGGCACGGTGCGCGAGGTGACCTTCGCCTCGCCGACCTGGCAGGCCGGCATCAGCTACGCGTTCACCCCGCAGCAGACGTTGTGGTTCCAGGCCGGGCGCGGCTTCCGGGCGCCGACCACCGCCGAGATGTACGCCCCGACCAGCATCACCGCACTGACCCGGCTGGACACCGGCGCTACCGTCAACGTGCCGACGGTGGCCGCCAACCCCGCGCTCGAAGCCGAGCGCAGCCTCAACCTGGAACTGGGCTGGCGCTGGGAAAGCGACTGGGCGCGCGTGGGCCTGTCGGTGTTCCGCGACCGCTACGACGACTTCATCCAGAGCGAGACGGTCACCACCGATGCCGGCACGCTCTACCAGACCTGTACCCGCGGCGTGTGCACCACGCGCAACGGCTACGCCTACACCACGCTGCTCAACGTCGGTCAGGTCGAGGTCAAGGGCGTGGAACTGGATGCGCAGTTCAAGCTCGGCGACGCCTGGCTGCTGCGCGCGGCATGGACCCACAATCAGGGCGAGCTGGAAGATGGCCGCCCGCTGGACAGCATCAATCCGGATCGCGGCGTGCTCGGCCTGAGCTGGCAGGGCCTGGACGAGCGCCTGCATGTCACCGCCAACATCACCCACGCGCTGGCCAAGCAGGCCAAGGACGTCAACGTCGAGAACGATATCTTCGGCGCTGCGGCCGAGCCGTTCCTCAGCGACGCCTACAGCGTGGTCGACCTGTTCGGCAGCTACCGCTTCAACGCGCACGTGCGCGTCAATCTCGGCGTCTACAACCTGTTCGACGAGCGCTACTACCAGTGGGCGCGCATCCGCAATGTCACCCGCGGCGATTTCTATCTGTACGGCTATGCCACCGACGACGGCATCGGTCGCTACAGCGAACCGGGGCGCAACCTGCGTGCCACGCTGTACGTGACCTTCTGATGCGATCGCCGCTGCGCATCGCTGCATGCCCCGCCGTGCAGCGATGCAGGCCGGACCAGCCGGTACCGCCTGGCCTCGCACCGGGCGCATTGCGTCGGGTTTCGGGTCTCGATTGCCGGGACGCAGAGTCGACAACCGGTTGAGGTGCCGCACCGCATGCGACACCTCGACCAGGGCATGGCGGGGGCGCAGCGCTGCGCGCACCCCGCCCCCGCCGCGCTACAACAAGGTGCCGCTGAGGATTGCGGCGGCAATGCTGAAATAGATCACCAGCCCGGTGACATCCACCAGCGTGGCCACGAACGGCGCCGAGGCGCTGGCCGGGTCGAAGCCGAGCCGTTGCAGCACGAACGGCAGCATCGAGCCGGACAGCGAGCCGAAGGTGACGATGCCGATCAGCGCCGCGCCGATGGTCAGCGCCACCATCTGCCAGTGCGGGCCGTAGTCGTATAGGCCGGCGGTCTGCCAGAGGGTGATGCGCACGATCGCCAGGATGCCCAGGATGGCGCCCAGGGTGAGCCCGGTCGGCAGTTCGCGCAGGGCCACCTTCCACCAGTCGCCCAGGCGCAGTTCGCGCAGTGCCAGCGAGCGGATCAGCAGCGAGGTGGCCTGCGAGCCGGAGTTGCCGCCCGAGCTCATGATCAGCGGAATGAACAGGGTCAGCACCACCGCCTTGGACAGCTCGTCCTCGAAGTGCTGCATCGCGCTGGCGGTGAGCATTTCGCCCAGGAACAGCACGCTCAGCCAACCGGCGCGCTTCTTGATCATCTGGCCGAAGCCGATCTGCATGTAGGGCTTGTCCAGCGCCTCCATGCCGCCGAACTTGTGCACGTCCTCGGTGGATTCGGCGATCAATGCGTCCAGCACATCGTCCACGGTGACGATGCCCAGTACATGGCCGTGCGCATCCACCACCGGGATCGCCAGCAGGTCGTGGCGGCGGATCAGCCGGGCGACTTCTTCCTGGTCCAGCGCCGGGCCCACCGTGACCGGCGGGTTGACCTGTGCCACCTCCAGGATCGGCGCATCCGGCGCGCCGGTGATCAGCCGGCGCATGGTGACCACCTGGGTCAGCACGCGGCTGTGCGGATCGAGCAGATAGATCGCATAGACCGTCTCGCGGCTGCGCTCCACCTCGCGGATGTGCTGCAGGGTGCGGCCCACCGTCCAGTCGGCCGGCACCGCCACGAACTCGGTGGTCATCAGCGCGCCGGCGGTATTGGGCGGGTAGCGCATCAACGCCTGGATCGACAGCCGCGCCTCGGCACTGAGCAACCACAGCAGTGGCGCGCGCTGGTCGGCATCCAGGCCGTGGAAGATGTCGGTGGCGCGGTCGTCGGCCATCTGCCCGAGCAGGGATGCGGCCTGCTCGGCCGGCAGCAGCGCGACCAGCGCGCTGGCGGCGTGCAGCTCGGGCTGTTCGAGCAATTTCACCGCACGCGGCTGCGGCAGCGCGGCCAGCACCTGTGCGGCCTCGTCGCGGTCGAGGGTGTTGAGGTATTCCACCGCATCGGCCGTGTTGAAGTCGGCGATGGGTGCGATCAAGGCATCGACGCCTTGGGCAAGGCGCAGGGTTTCGTTGTACATGGTGGTTCGCCTGGTGACGACCGTCGTCGATGACAGCCAGCGAACCTGAGCCTCAGGCGCGCGCCAGCTGGGTCATCGACCCGGGTCTAGGGTGACTGTCGCTGGACATGAGTAAGGGCTCCGAAGGGTGCGTACCGGCCGGTGATCCGGGCGGCAGCGCGGCGCAGTCTGCGCGCCTGCGCCCGCTTGGTCAATGCCCTGCGCAGGCCATGCTCAGCGGGCGTCCAGGCGGACGCCACAACGCAGGGCCTGTCATGTCGACAAGCGACTGCATCGCACCCGACGACCGGCCGTGCGCGACCGACCAGGACCGTGGGTCATCGCCTGCAACGGCGGCTGCGTGCACGCGTGCGATGTGGAACGACGTGGCGACATGCGGCTCAGTCATGCGGACGACGTGGCGCATTGCTGCCCGCGATGTGGTGCTGCCGGCTCGCATCACCGAACCAGAGCACACCGCCAATCCACACCGTTGCACGCAGCGCACGCCGATCCAGGCCAGCAGCCGACCGCGGGCGGCATAATGCGAACCTCAACGGAGAACGTGCATGCATAGCGGTGGTCTGGAACTGGCTCTGGTGCTGATGCTGGCCGCCATCGTGGCGGTACCGGTGTTCAAGCGCTTCGGCCTGGGCGCGGTGTTGGCCTATCTGGTCGCCGGTGTGGTGCTCGGGCCCGATGGCGTGGGCGTGGTGCAGGATGCCGAGCGCATCAGCGGCGCGGCCGAAATCGGCGTGGTGATGCTGCTGTTCGTGATCGGCCTGGAACTGTCGCCGGCCCGCCTGAAGGTGATGCGTCATTCGGTGTTCGGCGCCGGCGCCACCCAGGTGGTGGTGACCACGCTGATCCTGGGTGGCCTGCTGATGCTCGGCAACCTGGGCTGGAAAAGCGCGTTGATCGTCGGCGTGGCGCTGGCGTTGTCGTCCACCGCGGTGGGCCTGCAGCTGCTGGCCGAGCGCAAGGCGCTCAATAGCGACTACGGGCGCCTGGCGTTCGCCATCCTGCTGTTCCAGGATCTGATCGCCATCCCGTTGCTGGCGGCGATTCCGCTGCTCGGCGGCAGCAAGAACGCCACGCTGGCGTGGCCGGACGTGGCCAAGGCGGTCGCGGCACTGGCGCTGGTGATCCTGTGCGGACGCTTCGTGCTGCGCTATCTGTTCAACATGGTGGCGCGCACGCGCATGCCGGAAGTGTTCACCGCCAGCGCCTTGCTGGTGGTGCTGGGCACCGCCTGGATCATGCAGGAAGCCGGGTTGAGCGCCAGCCTGGGCGCCTTCATCGCCGGCGTGCTGCTGGCCGATTCGGAATTCCGCCATGAGCTCGAATCGCAGATCGAGCCGTTCGAAGGATTGCTGCTGGGGCTGTTCTTCATCTCGGTCGGCATGGGCATCGATCTGAACCGGGTGGTCGCCGAGCCGTGGCTGATCGCCAGCGGCGTGGCGATCCTGCTGGTGGTGAAGTTCTCGCTGCTGGTCGGGATCGGCAGCGTGGCCAGACTGCCGCTGCGCAGCAGCCTGATGCTGGGCAGTGTGTTGTGGCTGGGCGGCGAGTTCGCCTTTGTGGTGTTCAACGAGGCCGATCGCGTCGGCTTGCTGGAGCGCGCCAATCACGACCGCCTGGTGGCCATTGTCGGCGTGTCGATGGCGCTGACGCCGCTGTTGCTGCTCGGCATGCAGCGCATCCTCAACGGGCCGCTGCGGCTGCATGCGCCAAAGTCCGATCGCCCGTTCGACACCATCGATGCGCAAACGCCTAAGGTGCTGGTCGCCGGCATGGGCCGCTTCGGTCAGGTCGTCGCGCGCCTGCTCACCGCGCGGCATGTGCCGTTCGTGGCGCTGGAACACAACCCGGACACCGTGGAGGATTTGCGCCGCTTCGGCAGCCAGCTGTACTACGGCGACCCCACCCGCCCGGAACTGCTGCGCGCCGCCGGTGCCGACCGCATCAAGGTGTTCGTGATCGCGGTGGACGACCCGGAAACCAATATCAAGGCGGTGCGGTTGATCCGTCGCCTGTACCCGCAGGCCACGGTGCTGGCACGTGCACGCAATCGCCAGCACGCCTGGAAACTGATGGACCTGGGCGCCGAACCGTTCCGCGAGGTATTCGCCTCCAGCCTGGAACTGAGCGAACGCGTGCTGACCTCGCTCGGACTGGGCGAGGCGGTTGCCAGGGATCACGTCGAGCGGTTCCGCCAGCACGACGAAGAGTTGCTGCATCGCCAGCACCTGGTCTATGACGACGAAGCCAAGGTGATCCAGACCTCGCGCGATGCACGCGCGGACCTGATGCATCTGTTCGAAGCCGACGTCAAGGCCGATGTGGACGGCGAACCCGCGCCCACCACGCAGGATCGCTGAGCCCTTCGTAGGAGCGTGCCTGCGCGCGACGAGGCGTTATCGGTAAAGCCCCGTCGCGCGCAGGCACGCTCCTACGTGGATGTGGTGCATCGTTCGTCAACGGTAACGGCGCCGTCGTTGCTTCGGCGACGACCTGCACGCGAGCGGCCGATTGCGTACAAGTCATACGCCAATGTGATGGCGAGCCCCCACCAACCACCCACAATCACTTCGCCCTTCGTAGGAGCGTGCCTGCGCGCGACCGGGCGTTACCGATAAAGCCCGTCGCGCGCAGGCACGCTCTTACGTGGAGCTGCGGCGGCTGCCTCCGTCAGCGGCGCGGTGTGCGCACTGCGGGCTTGCTGGCCGACTTCTTCGCTGCGCTCTTGCCTGCCGCGGTTTTGCCGGCGGTCTTTGCGCCCTTGCCGGTTGCGCGTTTGCCCGCGGCTTTCTTTGCCGCACTGCCCGGCGACGTAGCCGCATCCTGCGATGGTCTTGTTGCAGCCGCAGATGCGCGTTTGGCTGGCGCCTTGGTGACCTTTTCGGCTGCCGCCTTGGTGATCTTCCTGGCCGGCGCCTTGGTAGCCTTCTTGACCGTCTTCCCGGTGGCTTTCTTGATCGGCGTTGCAGCGCTGCTGCGCGCTTCCGGTGCGCGGCGCGGCGGTGGCTTGCGGCCGGGGGTGAGCGCGCGCCAGGCGTGTCCGCCGTTCATCGCCAGCAAGGCGTCGGCAGCCGAGGGTCCGGCGCTGCCGGCGGCGTAATTGGGAAAATCGCTGGGCGGTTGCTTCCAGGCATCCAGGATCGGTTGCACGATGCGCCAGGCTCCTTCCACCATCGCCGCATCCTGGAACAGGCCGGCCTCGCCGTTCATGCAGTCCTGCAGCAGGCGCTCGTAGCCCACCGTGTATTCCTTGGGGAACCAGTCGCGGTAGCGGAAGTCCATGCGCACCGGTGCCAGGCTGACCTGCGCGCCGGGACGTTTGACGTCGAACTGCAGCGAGATGCCTTCGTCGGGCTGGATGTGCAGCACCAGCCAGTCGGGGCCGTAGCCGCCCACTTCGGTGCTGCGGAACGGCGCCAGCGGCGCGGGCTTGAAGCGGATCGCGATCTCGGTGGTGCGCTCGCGCAGACGCTTGCCGGTGCGCAGGTAGAACGGCACGCCGGCCCAGCGCCAGGTGTCGACCTGCAGCTTCATCGCCACGTAGGTTTCGGTTTCCGAATCGTCCGGCACCGTGTCTTCTTCGCGATAGCCGGGTACGGCGCTGCGGTTGACCGCACCGGAGGCGTACTGGCCGCGCACCACGTCTTCGGGCTTGATCGGGCGCACCGCTTCGATCACCTCGGCGCGGCGGCGATGCATCGCTTCGGTGGTGAATGCAGCCGGCGGTTCCATCGCAATCATCGCCAGCAACTGGAACAGGTGATTGGGCACCATGTCGCGCAGGCAACCGGTGGGATCGTAAAAACGCCCGCGCCCTTCCACGCCGATGGTTTCGGCGGCGGTGATCTGCACATGGTCGATGCGGTCGCGGTTCCACACCGGCTCGAACAGGCCATTGGCGAAACGGAATGCCAGGATGTTCTGCACGGTTTCCTTGCCGAGGAAATGGTCGATGCGGAACACCTGGTCCTCGTGCAAGACCTTGGCGACGGTGGCGTTGAGCGCGACGGCGCTGGGCAGGTCGTGGCCGAAGGGTTTTTCCACGATCACCCGACGCCAGCCCTCGCCCTCACGTTGCTTGACCAGCCCGGCTTCGCCCAGGTTGAGCAATACCGGCTCGAAGAAGCGCGCGGCGGTGGCCAGGTAAAACAGCACGTTGCCCTGGGTGCCATAGCGCTTGTGCAGCTTCTCCAGCGCGCCACCCAGGGTTTGATAGGCGCCCAGGTCGGTGAAATCCCCGCGCAGGTAATGCATGCGCTCGCGCAGCCACTCCCAGGTATCGGTGTCGAATTCGTCGGTCTGGAATTCGGCGTCGCGGCTGCTGAGCAGCTCGGTCATCGACTGGCCCATCGTCGTGCGCCACGAACGCTCGCTGATATCGCCGTGATCCATGCCGACAATGGCGAACTGCTCGCCCAGTGCGCCGGAGCGGCGCAGGTTGTACAGCGCCGGCATCACCAGGCGCTTGGTCAGATCGCCGCGTGCACCGAACACCACGATGATGCACGGCGGGGTGGTGGCTTGTTCGTTCATGGATGTGTTTCCTCTTTGCCCATGCGTCCGTGCAGGCGCAATGCCGCATTGACCAGAGCCACGTGGGAATACCCTTGCGGGAAGTTGCCAAGCATGCGTTTGCTGCGCGGGTCGTACTCTTCGGCGAGCAGGCCCACGTCGTTGCACAGCCCGAGCAGACGTTCGAGCAGCACGCGTGCCTGCTCGGTGCGCCCGAGCAGGGCGTAGTTTTCCACCAGCCAGAAGCTGCAGGCAAGAAAGGTGCCCTCGCCGGCCGGCAAGCCGTCGGCGCTGTCGTCGGCGCGATAGCGTTCGACCAATCCATCGATGGTCAGATCGCGTGTGATCGCATCGGCGGTCGCGGCGATGCGCGGATCATCGGCCGGCAGGAACCCCACGATCGGGATCAGCAACAACGCCGCATCCAGACGATCGGAGCCGTAGCTCTGCACGAAGTGCCCGTCCGGGTGTACGCCTTTTTCCAGCACTTCGGCGCGGATGTCGTCGGCGATGCGGCCCCAGTGCGCGCGCTTGACCGCATCGGCGTTGGTGATGCCATCGCGCGCGCCGCAGTCGAATGCCAGCCAGGCCATCACCTTGGAATGCACGAAATGACGGCGCTCGTCGCGGATTTCCCAGATGCCTTCGTCGGGCAGGCGCCACAGCGTTTCCAGCGTTTCCAGCACCTTTTCCAGCAACGATGCCGACGAGCCATCGTCATCGGACGGCGGCGCCACGCCCTTTTCGCGCGCGTAATGGAACGCGCCGATCAACTCGCCGTAGACGTCGAGCTGGAACTGGTCCACCGCGCCGTTGCCGATACGCACCGGGCCGGAATTTTCATAGCCGGGCAGCCATTGCGCTTCCCACTCCTGCAGGCGGCGCTCGCCGGCAATGCCGTAGAGCGCCTGCAACTGATCCGGCGAACCGGCGATGGCGCGTTGCACCCAGTCGCGAAAAGCTTCTGCTTCGTCGCGATAGCCGGCCTGCAGCAAGGCGATCAGGGTGAACACCGAATCGCGCAGCCAGCAGTAGCGGTAATCCCAGTTGCGGCTTCCGCCCAGATGCTCGGGCAGCGAGGCAGTCGGCGCGGCGACGATGCCGCCGGTGGGCAGATAGCTGAGCCCTTTCAGCACCACCAGCGAGCGGCGCACCTGCGCGGTCCAGGGGCCGACATCGGTGCAGCGCCGCGCCCAGCCATGCCAGAACGCGGTCGTGCGTTGCAGCGCCTGTTCCGGATCGATCGCCGTCGGCGTGGGCTGATGCGACAGGCCGTGGCTGAGCAGAAACCAGGTGCTCTCGCCCTGCCGCAGCGTGAAGTCGGTTTCGGTGCCCATGTCCTCGCCGTGCAGCGCCTGCGGCGAGCGCAGCGCCAGCTGGTCGGGGCCGGCAATGGCGCGGATGCCACCGTCGATGCGCGTCACCCATGGCACGGTGCGGCCATAGTTGAAGCGGAAGGTCAGGCGCATGTGCATCGGCACCTGGCCCTGCACGCAACGCACGATCCGCACCAGGTGCTGGTGGCCGTCGCCTTCATCGCTGGCGACCATGAAGTCGACCAGTTCCACCGTGCCGGTGTCGGTGTGCATGCGCGTGCACAACACCAGGCTGTCGTCTTCGTAGGCACGCTCGCTGCGAAAGCCGCCGGCCGGCGACAACGCCCATTGCCCATGCTGCTCATCGCCCAGCAGGGATGCGAAAAACGCATCGGAATCGAAACGTGGCAGACACAGCCAGTCGATGGTGCCGCGGTGGTCGACCAGGGCCGCGCTGTGGCAATTGCCCAGCATGGCGTGGTCCTCGATACGCACGCTCATCGTAGAGGCGCTTCCTTCGTGCGAGGGAGCGCCAAGTTTTGCATGCGCAGTGTCGGGATCAGGTTACGACTGCGCCGGCAGACGCAGCAACGGTGGCACCGTGTGTTCCAGGCGACGGATCAGTGCCGGATCCATATACGCGTAGTCGTCGGGAATCTGCAGGCAGATCACCCGGCAATGGCGCAGATGCGCGGCGAAGCGTTTGCGCAGCAACTGCAGATGGCGACGCTCCATCACCAGCACCAGTTGCGCTTCGTGCAACAGCTCCGGGGTGAGCTGTACCTCCGCATCGGCGGCCAGCCCGGCCGATTGCGTCTGCACGCCCGGCCAGTCGGCGAACACGCGCTCGGCAGTGGGACTGCGCAGGCGGTTGCGGCTGCACACGAACAGCACCCGCAGCGGTGCGCCGCCGCGCTGGCTCAGCGGCCTTCGCGCAGGAAGCGCGCCATCGAGGACACCCCCGGCAAGGCGGGTTCGAACTGGCCGGCCACATCGATGAAGCCGCGCATGATCGCGATCTCGCGCGGGGTGCGGTTGAGCGCGTCGCGGCGGTCGGCATCGGCGCCGGCACGCAGCAGGCGCTGCACCAGCAGCGGCAGGCCGTGCAGTGCGGCCAGGTGCAACGGGCCGAAACCGCGTTGATCGGCCACGTCCAGCGAGACGTCTTCGTCGAGCAGGCGTTCCACGCCGGCCAGCACCACCTGCTCGTCGCAGGCGGTGCCCGGCTCGGCGCGCGCCCCCAGCACCAGCAGCAAGGGGCTGACCCGGCCGCCGGCCAGGTAGTCCGGGTCGGCACCGGCCAGCAGCAAGGTATCCAGCAAGGCCAGCAGGCGGCTCTTGTCGCGCGCGGTGAAGCCGTACAGCGCGGCGCAATGCAGCGGCGCCAGGCCTTGATCGTCGTTGGCCTGCACATCGGCCGCCGCGGTGAGCAGGCGCGCCACGATATCCGGCAGGCCCAGCGCGCAGGCCAGCATCAGCACGGTGACGCCGCCGGGCAGGCGGTGCTCGATCTGCGCGCCGGCCTGCAGCAGCGCGGCCACGATCTCGGTCTGACGCATGCTCACCGCCGCCGACAACGGCGTGGCGCCGCTATTGGCCGCGCGTTGCGGGTCGGCGCCGCGACCGAGCAAATGCGCCACCACGCCCAGATGGCCGCCACCGGCGGCACGCAGCAGCGCGGTGCAGCCCTGGGCATCGATCGCATCGACCGGCAGGCCGAGATCGATCAGCCGGCGCACCGCATCGGTGTCGCCGACCATCGCGGCGGCCGGTACGTCCGCCTCGCGCAGGCTGCGCTGCGGCAGCGACCAGATGCGCCAGTCCAGCCAGTCGGCCAGGTCGCGGCGGCCGATCGACAGCGCCACGCCCAGCGGGGTCTGCCCGTCGGCAGCGCGCGCTTCCGGCGAGGCGCCCTGCTTGACCAGCAATTTCAGCGACGCCTCGCGGCCCAGCGCGGTGGCCAGGTGCAGCGCGGTCATGCCATGGCTGTCGCGCGCTTCGCGGTCCACGCCGTGTTCCAGCAGCCACTGCTGCAGGCGCAGCCAGCCCAGCCGCACCGCCAGCGACAACGGCGGATCGCCGGCCGCCGACGCGGCGAACGGGTCGGCGCCGCGTTCGAGCAGTTCCAGCGCGAACTGTTCCAGCCCGCGCGATGCCGCATCGTGCTGCACGCAGGCGCTGAGCAGCCGCGTCAGGCCGCCGGCCCCGGCCGGTGACACGCCATGGCGCAGCAGCGCCTGCAGCGCCGGCACCGCCTCCACGCCCCGCGACAGCAGCGCAAACATCGGCACATCGCCACAGGCATCGCGCACTTCGGCATCGGCCCCGTGGCGCAGCAGCCAATCCACCGCATCGGCGTTCAAGGCCAGATGCGCGTCGTGCAGCAGGCCGCCGAGTTCTTCCGGGCCGCACAGGCGAGCCAGTGCGACCAGACCGTCGCGCTGGCCGAACTGCAGGCCTTCGCGCAGCAGCACCAGTGGCGGGCGATCGGGCAGCACCGCCACGCCGGGGCTCTCGCCGTGCGCGTCGCTGACCGCCGCCGGCAAGGGATAGGCGGGATCGAGCAATTGCACGATCGCCCAGCGCCCGGCTTCGGCGGCCACATCCACCGCGCGACGGCCGTGCGCGTCGGCGCTGTCGGCCGGCACCTGCAGCTCGAGCAGGCGCCGGATCAGCGCCGGCGACACGCTGTCGGCGGCGCAGGCCAGCATCACCGCATTGCGGCCCTCGCCGTCGATGGCCAGCACATCGGCCTTGCGCGCGACCAGACGTTCGAGCACGCCGCTGCGCGCCTGCCGCGCCGCATCCAGCCACGGCGTGCGGCCGAGCAGGTCGCGCGCTTCCAGATTGGCGCCGGCTGCCAGCAGCGCCTCGACGATGTCGCCGTGTCCGGCCAACGCCGCTTCGTGCAGGGCGCTGCGGCGCTGGCGGTCGCGCGCATCCACGCGCGCCTTGTGCTTGAGCAGCAGCTGCACGCCGGCCGGGTCGTCTTCCTCGGTGCCGGCCGCGGCCAGCAGCACCGGTGCGCCACCTTCCGGTTCGGAGTGCGCGCCGCGTTCCAGCAGGAACTTGGCCAGCCGCCAGTTGCCGACCTGGCAGGCCATCGCCAGCGGCGAGTGGCCTTCGTTGTTGAGCGCATCGAGCTCGGCGGCGGCATCGCGCAGCAGCGCGGCCACGCCCGGGTCGGAACTGCGCACCGCGTGGTGTAGCGGCGTGTTGCCGTCGTTGTCGCTGGCGCGCGGGTCGGCCCCGTTGGCCAGCAGCGTCATCACCGCGTCCGGGCGGCCGTGCCAGCTGTCGCGGGTGGCGGCCAGCAATGGGGTCATGCCGCGGTGCGGCTGGTTGACGTCGACGCGGCGCACGATCAGCTCGCGCAGCAGGCGCAGATCCGGCAGCACCGCGGCCAGCGCGGGCAGGCTGCGTTGATCGCGCCACTCCGGCAGCGGCATCGCCTGCGGGTCGGCCCCGGCGTCGAGCAACTGCAGCGCGCGGTCCACGCGTCCGCTGCGCGCGGCCTCGAACAGCTCCGGCACCAGTTGGTGCTGGGCCACCGGCTCCAGCGGACGCGGTTCGGCGGCGGCTTCGGAAAAGAAATCGGCCGCCTGCAGGGCCGCCGGGGCATCGCTGCGCGCCGGGGCGGCGGTGCGTTGCAACAGCAGGTGGGCGGCGGGCAGCAGCACGCTGGCCGCGATCGCCAGACTCCAGCGCAGGCTGCTCGACAACCAGCCCGGCCAGGCCAGCGCCACCACCAGCGTGCACATCGCCAGCACCAGGGCAGCGGCCAGCAGGCCGCGCCAGGCGTGCAACTCCTGCGTCGCCAGCGCATGCCAGCGCGGGGCCAGGGCGCCGCCATCGCGTTCGACCTCGCCCCACAGCGGCCAGGTCCGCCACAACCCGAGCAACGCGGCGCTGACCGCCACACTCAAGGCCAATGCGGCGGCCAGGCTGCCGCTGTCGCGCAGGGCGGTCAGCGGCCAGCTGATCAGGGCGGCCAACGCCAGCAGGCCCACACCCCAGATCGTCAGTAACGGCGGCAAGGCCTGCGCAACCGCACGCGGCTGGCTGGGCAGTGCGCGGCTACCGCGCGCCCACGACACCGCCAGCGCGAACGCCGGCTGCGCCAGCCACAGCGTCACCGCGGCGACACCGCCGCCGATGCCGCCCAGCAACGACAACGCCACGCCGGCCAGGCCGGCCAGCGCTGCGGCCCGCAAGCGTGCGGCCCGTGCGGCCTCAGTCATAGTCGCACTCGCCCGCCAGCACCACCGTCTTGGGCAGTTGCAGATAGAAGCCGTGCTTGGCGAGCGCTTCGCGCACCGTGGCCACGTCGGCCTGCGCCAGACGGCGCTCCGGCGTCAACGCCACCTCCAGCACGAACGCGAACGGCGCCAGCTGCGCGTGCACGGCGGCGGGAAGACCGGAGAAGTCGTCGCGCGTGGCGAGATAGACGAAGGTGTCCTGCTTGCGTTGGCTTTTATAGACGTAGGCGTGCATGCGCGCGTGGTCGCGCTCGATCGGCAAGTGTGTCGCAGGATTGTGTCCCAATTGCGCCGATGGCGAAAGCGCGGCAACGCGCGAAAACTCCAGCCCCGTCAGCGACATGACCGGCACGTTCAGTTGCGCCATCGACGGGAGGCGCACCCGCCATCGATATACTGAGCCCACTTCTTGCCAGCCAGACCACCGTGAGCCAAGCGCAGCATTCGTCCCAGATGGCCCCGGTCGCCGTCACCGCTTTTACGTCCACCACCGCGCTCGGCGCCGGGCTCGATGCCCAGGCCGCCGCCCTGGCTGCTCGCCGCAGCGGCATGCGTCGCAACGATTTCGGCCCGCAGCCGCTGGCGTGCTGGATCGGCCGCGTCGACGGCGTGGAAGACGTCGTGCTGCCGGAGGCCCTGCAAGGCTGGGACTGCCGCAACAATCGCCTGGCCTGGCTGGCCCTGCAGCAGGACGGCATGGCCGAGGCGGTGCAGGCCGCCGCGCAGCGCTACGGCGCAGAGCGCGTGGCGGTGATCATCGGCACTTCCACCTCCAGCATCGGCGCCAGCGAAGAGGCCTACACGCGGCTGGTCGAAGACGCCGACGGCGCGCGCTTCCCCGACGACCTGGATCGCCCGATCGTGCACACCCCGCACTCGCTGGGCGACTTCGTGCAGCACGCCACCGGCCTGCGCGGCCCGAGCGTGACCGTGGCCACCGCCTGTTCGTCCAGCGCCAAGGTGTTTGCCCAGGCCGCGCGCCTGATCGATGCCGGGGTGGTGGATGCCGCCCTGGTCGGCGGCGTGGATACCTTGTGCGGCAGCGTGCTGTTCGGCTTCAACTCGCTGCAGGTGGTGGCACCGGAGCTGTGCCAGCCGTTCGATGCGCGCCGGGTCGGCCTGAGCCTGGGCGAGGCCGGCGGCTTTGCCATGCTCGAACGCACCGCCGCTGCGCCGGACGCAACGCTGTGGCTGTACGGCTATGGCGAATCCAGCGATGCGCACCATATGTCCGCCCCGCATCCGCAGGGCCTGGGCGCGCAGCTGGCGATGCGCGGCGCGCTCGAACGCGCCGGCCTGGAGCCGGCCGCGGTGGGCTATCTGAACCTGCACGGCACTGCCACCCCGGCCAACGACAGCGTCGAAGCCGCCGCGGTGGCGGCGATCTTCCCGGCCACCCTGCACGCCAGCTCGACCAAGGCCTGGACCGGCCACACCCTGGGCGCAGCCGGCATCGTCGAGTCGGTGATCGCGCTGCTGGCGCTGCGCGACGGCGTGCTGCCGGGCACGCTCAACAGCGAAGTGCCCGACCCTGCCTGCGGCCCGCAGATCCGTTTCGACAATGCCCATTCCAAGATCGATTACGCAATGAACAACTCCTTCGGTTTTGGCGGCAACAACTGCTCGCTGCTGTTCGGGCAGGCCCGCTGATGCTGGCTGCCACCATCGAGGGGATCGGCTTCTGGACCCAGGGCCTGCCGAGCTGGGACGCCGCTGCGGCGTTCGTGCGCGGCGGCGCGCTGCAGGACACCGGAACACGCCCGGCGCCGCAGCTGCTGGCCGCCAACGAGCGCCGTCGCGCACCGGACACGGTGGCGGTCTCGCTGGAGGCCGCGCTAGCCGCCTGCACCGCCGCCGGCCGCGAGCCGGCGAGCCTGCCGTCGATCTTCACTTCCACGTACGGCGACCTGGCCATCTCCGACTACATGTGCACCACCCTGGCCAGCGACCCCACGGCGATCTCGCCGACCAAGTTCCACAACTCGGTGCACAACGCCGCGGCCGGCTACTGGACCATCGGCGCCGGGGCGATGACCCCGGCCACCGCGATCAGCGCCAGCCTGGGCAGCTTCGCGCAAGGCCTGCTGGAGGCGCTGGTCCAACGTGCCGCCGGCATGGACGCAGTGCTGCTGGCCGGCTACGACGCCCGCTCGGTCGGGCCGCTGGGTCGGGTCGCCCCCAGCCAGGGGCTGCTCGGTGGCGCGCTGGTGCTGGGTGCGCCAGGCCAGGCCGGCAAGCCGCAGTTGCGGGCGTGGCTGGACAACGGCACGCCGACGCCGGGCGCCGGCCCGCTGGCGCGGCATGTCGCCGCCAATGCGATGGCGCCGATGCTGCCGTTGTTCGACCTGATCGCCACTGGCGGCGAACGCGTGGCGCTGTACGCCGGCCCGGGCCGGGTGTTGCGCGTGGAGCTCCAGCAGTGAGCCGGCAGCCACTGACCCGCGAGGACACCGCGATCCTGGTGCCGGCGCTGAACGAATCGCTGCGCATCCGTGAAGTGGTCAACGATGCGCTGACCTATTGTTCCAACGTGATCGTGATCGACGACGGCTCCGATGACGGCACTGCCGACTGCATCGCCGGCCTGCCGATCACCTTGATCCGGCATCCGCAGCGCAAGGGCAAGGGCGCCGCGTTGCGCAGCGGGTTTGCGCAGGCGCAGCGAATGGGCATGCGCGCGGTGATGACCATGGACGGCGACGGCCAGCACAAGGCCGCCGATTTCCCGCGCCTGTTGGCGGCGGCCAACCGCCACCCCGGCTGCGTCATCGTCGGCGCCCGCATGCGCAAGCGCGCCACCCAGCCCACCATCCGCCGCATCGGCAACGATTTCGGCGACTGGGGCATCGCCTGGGCCTGCGGCTTCCAGCTGGTCGACAGCCAGAGCGGCCAGCGCCTGTATCCGGCCTCGGTGTTCACCCTGCCCGACGTGCCCGGCGAAGGCTTCGTGTTCGAAGCGCAGCTGCTGATTTCCGCCGCACGCCAGGCCGGCGCGCGCGTGGTCGCGGTGCCGATCGAAACCCGCTACGCCGGCACCTCGCCGGGCGCGTTCCGCAAGAGCCATTTCCGCCTGGTACGCGACCTGTGGGAAATCACCTCGCATGTGGTGGTCCAGGCCTGGAGCTACGGGCATATCTGGCGCGAGTACCGCCGCGTGCGCGCCAACCCGGTGCTGATCGACGACGCTGACGGCGAATTTGCTACTGTGCCCGCGGTTACCAAGAGCAAGCCAACTCCATGAATGCACAGCGTGCCGATGTCGTTATCACCGGTGGTGGCCTGGCCGGCCTGAGTCTGGCCCTGCAGCTGCGCCAACGCGATCCCGCGCTGGAGATCACCGTGCTGGAGCGCCGTGCGCACCCGGTGCGCGAGGCGGCGTTCAAGGTGGGCGAGTCCACGGTGGAGATCGGCGCGCATTACTTCGCCGAGGTCTTGGGCCTGCGCGAGCATCTGGAGACCGAGCAGATCCGCAAGTTCGGGTTCCGCTTCTTCTTCTCCGACAAGCGCGAGGATATCGACCGCTGCACCGAGCTGGGCGTCAGCCAGATCCTGCCGACGCCGTCGTGGCAGATCGACCGCGGCCGCTTCGAAAATTTCCTCGGCGAGCGCGCCCGCGCGCAGGGCATCACGTTTGTCGACAGCTGCAGCGTCAAGGGCGTGGACCTGTCCGATGACCAGGCCGACCACGCTGTGCGCTACGAGCGCGCCGGCGAGGCCGGCACGCTGAGCGCCCGCTGGGTGGTGGATGCCAGCGGCCGCGCCGGCCTGCTCAAGCGCAAGCTCGGCCTGGCGCAGGACAATGCGCACGACGCCAATGCGGTGTGGTGGCGCGTGGAAGGCCTGATCGACCCCAATGGCTGGTCGCAGGACAGCAGCTGGCTGCAGCGTTGCACGCCGCCGGACCGCTGGCGCTCGACCAACCACATGTGCGGGCCGGGCTACTGGTTCTGGCTGATTCCGCTGTCGTCCGGTGCGCATTCGCTGGGCATCGTCTGCGATGCGTCGATGCACCCGCTGGACACGATGAACACCCACGACAAGGCGATGACCTGGCTGCGCACGCATCAGCCGCAGGTCGCCGCCACACTCGACAAGGCCGACTACCGGCTGCAGGACTTCCTGTTCCTGCGTAACTTCTCCTATGGCTGCAAGCAGGTGTTCTCGCCGCAGCGCTGGGCGCTGACCGGCGAAGCAGGCTTGTTCCTGGACCCGTTCTATTCGCCCGGCAGCGACTTCATCGCGATGTCCAACACCTACATCTGCGAACTGATCGGCCGCGACCGCGCCGGCAGGTCGCTCAGCCCGTATGTCGAGCTGTATCAGCAGCTGTATTTTTCGTTCTACGAAAACACCCTGACCCTGTATCAGGACCAGTACGCCCTGTTCGGCGATGCACAGGTGATGCCGGTCAAGGTGATCTGGGATTACACCTACTACTGGTCGCTGCTGGCGCCGCTGTTCTGCTCCGGACGCATCGCCGACCTGAGCCTGCTCTCGCGCATGAAGGCAGACTTTTTCTACGCGCGCGACATGAATCTGGCGATGCAACGTGTGCTGCACGACTGGGGCCAGCACAACACTGCACAAGGCCTGGCCAGCGACGATGGGCGCCTGCTCGATCAATACCTGATCGGCTGGTTCAACGAACTCAACGGCGCCTTGCACGACACCCTCGACGACGACGCCTTTGCCGCACGCATCCACAGCAACGTCGCGCAGATGGCGGTGCTGGCACGCGAGATCCTGCAGCAGGCACGCCAGCGTCATGCCGAACTGCCGGACCATGGGCTGGACGTCTTGACCGCCAACGCCACCGGCGAACCGATCCTCACCGCCGCCTGGTACGCCGACGCGGCGTGAGTTTTATTACGTGCAGAGAGGCGTGGATGAAACTTGGCTCCTTCGTAACCTTGCTTGCGCTTAGTTCGCCGACGCACGCGGAGGAAATTGCCGCGTGCTCAAATCCGTCAGGAAAGGGCTATTACGCCGAGACAGGTATCATCACAGCAAAAGACAGTGGCTGGAACGATGAAAAGATCACGGGCGGCCTGACGAAACTGTCAAAGCACGGGGATGACTACGACCTGACGTATGTAGATGTACGCAAGGAGATAGTGTCAGCTCGCGAGGAAGGAGCAAAGGTCATGCTGCTGAGTCGCGGCACTAGCTCGGTATCCGTGCTGGTTGTTTACCCTGGCAAGACTGCCGAGGTCTATACATTCCTCAAGACTTCCTCAGGGCATCTGGAATATATCCACACGCTTAGTCGTGCTGGAGACGAGGTGCTTATTACCAAGGCATCCGTGATGCATGGCGAATGCCGCTACATCAACTTCGATGCGGTCTAGCCCATCCCACCATTGATGCCGATGACCTGGCCATTGATATAGCCAGCTGACTCCGAACACAGAAACGCAACCAGTGCGGCCACTTCGTCGGGCTTGCCGACCCTGCCGGCCGGTACCAGTTGCTTGATCACTTCCGGCGCGAAGCTTTCGCCGACCATCTCGCTTTCGATCACGCCCGGCGCGACCACGTTGACCGCAATGCCGCGACTGGCCATCTCGCGTGACAGCGATTTGCTGGCACCGTGCAAGGCCGCCTTGGCCGCGGCGTAGTTGGTCTGCCCGCGATTGCCCAGCACTGCCGCCACCGACGACACGCTGACGATACGGCCCCAGCGGGTACGCGCCATCGGCAGCAGCAGCGGCTGGGTCACGTTGAAGAACCCGTGCAACGACACGTCGATGACCCGATGCCACTGTTCGGCGTTCATGCCGGCCATCGGCGCATCGTCGTGGATGCCGGCGTTGTTGACCACGATCTGGATCGGGCCGACCTCCAGCAGGCTTGCCAGCGCCGATGCACTGGCCTGCGCATCGGCCACATCGAATGCCACCGCCTGCGCACTGCCGCCGTCGGCCACGATCGCTGCGACCACTTCATCGGCGCGGGCGATATTACGATTGGCGTGCACGATCACATGGCGACCCTGTGCTGCCAACTGACGGCAGATCGCACCACCAAGATCGCCACTACCGCCGGTGACGAGTGCGCGGCGCTGCGGAATGGAAGTGCTCATGGAAGCCTCGATGAAAGCCGCAGACGCGACGGCGGAAAGAGCCTCATCCTAACGACTCGCAGCAGGCGCAGGAATAGATCCAGCATTGATCGCCGACATCTTGTAGGAGCGCGCTTGCGCGCGATGCGGCGTCAGCGCTAAAGCCATCGCGCGCAAGCGCGCTCCTACGAGGCCTCGGTCGCCTGCGCGGCGCCCAGCATCACCGTGGCGCGCCCTTCGGCGAGCAATTGCGCGCCGTGGCTCAGGCGAAAACTGTATTGCTGGCTGTCCTCGCCCTGCAGCAACACCTGCGCTTCGCAGACGATCGCATCGGGCAGGTCGTCCAGATACGCGACGTGCAAGTCCACCGCGCGCAACGCCACCAGCATGCCCGGGCGCACCGGCTTGCCCGATTCCCGTCCGAGCAAGCCGCCATGCACGGCCATGGCTTGTGCACCGTATTCGCATAGATGCAGCGCGCGCAGGCGGCCATTGGAACGCAGCGGATGCGTGTCGCTGCGATGGGCATCACTGCGCAACACGATGCGCTGCGCATCCCACTCCACCACTTCTTCCCACAGGCACATGCTGTCCTGGTGCGGAATCAGCGCGGCAATCGCCTCACGTCCCTGCATGTGCATCTCCGTTTCTTGCACGTTCCAGCGCCGGCTCGCGCGACACCAGCAAGGCCAGAATGAAATTGAACAGCACCCCCAGCGCCACCGTGCTGCCGATCGCACGCAACACCGGGATACTGGACGCAGCCAACAACGCGAACACCAGCAGCGTCATCAGGCTGCACACGATCAAGGCATGCAAGGTGCGCAGCTGGTCGGCGTGATCGTCGCCGGCATGGTCGAAGAACAACGCGTAATCCAGGCCCAGACCTGCCGCCAGGATCAACGCGATCAGATGGAACAGATTGAGCTCCACCCCCATGCCGCGCAGGATCGCCAGGATCAGCACCGTGGTCAGCGCCATCGGCAGCAGCACGCGCACGATCCGGCGTGGGGCGCGCAACGCGATCGCCACCGTCGCCGCCAGCAGCAGCGCGGCCAGCCCGAGCGCGCCGAGCACACGTCCACGATACGCGGCGACCAGGGATTCGGACGCGTCCTTGAGATCCAGCAGCTGCGCGCCGCTGCCTTGCACGGCGGCGGCCAGTACCGACGGATCACGCAGGCCGGTCAACGACACCAGCGCGGTGCTGCGATCGCCACGGCCCAGCAGCAGCCCGCCGACCGACGTTGCCAGCGGCGAGCCGGCCAGGTCCTTCGGCAACAGCGGCGCGGCGCGCTTGGCAGCGTCCAGATCCTGCAGGAACGGCGCGAACGCATCGCTGCGAAACGGCGTGGCGGCCACCGCACTGTCGGTCAATGCGCGCGCTTGCGCGGCATCCGGCAACGCGGCCTGACGCGCACGCTGGGTCTTGGCGCTGGGCAGATAGCGCGCGGCCATGTCGTAACCGGTCAATGCGCCGGCGCGCACCAGGGCATCCAGGCGCGGGCGCAACTGCTCGCTGGCCTGCAGCGCTGCCTCGTCGTTGACGGCAGGCAGCGCGAGCACATAACGCACGTCGGGTGCGCCCAGTTCCTGCCGCAGATGCGTGTCCTGCGCCAGGGCCTTGGGCGGCACCGGAGTCAATTTCGACAGATCGTTCTGCCAGAACTGGCCGGGGGCGAACGCGATCACCGCGATGCCGATCAGCGCAATCACCGCCAGGCTGATGCGCGGCCGCGGCAGGCGCGCGATGCCGCGCCACAGCGCGGCGAGCATGCGCGAATCGGCGTAGTCGCGCGGCGCCGGGTCGATCAACCACGGCAGCAGCCACCGCGTGGTAATCGCGGCGGTCGCCAGCCCGGCGATGGTGAACACCGCCAGCTGCCGCAAGCCATCCACACCGGAAAACAGGAAGGTCACATAGGCAATGCAGGTGGACACCACGCCGGTGGCCAGCGTCGGCCACAGATGGCGCGCGTTGTCGCGCGGATCCAGACCGGGACGCTGATGGCTGAACAGGTGGATCGGGTAATCCTGCACCACGCCGATCAAGGTGAAGCCGAATGCCACGGTGATGCCGTGCACGCCATCGAACAACACCGCCACTGCAGCCAGACCGGCCAGCCCGGCACTGGCCAGCGGCAGCACGCCGAGCACCGGAATCTTCCAGCTGCGATAGGCGACCAGCAGCAGCAAGACCAGTCCCACCGTATCCAGCGTGCCGATCCATTGCGCCTCGCCCTGCGTGCGCGCGGTGATTTCCACCGCAAACGCGCCGGGGCCGGTCAAGGTGAGCCGGGTCGTGCTGCCCTTGCCGACCTTGGCAAACGCCGCCTGCACCGCGTCGTAGGCCAGCTGCTGACCGGTGGGATCGAAGCCGGCTGCACGCGTCTGCACGATCAGCAAGGCCGAGGTGCCGGCACGGTCGAACCACACCTCGTTACGCGTCTGCGGCGCCGCTGCCGGCTGCAGGGTTTCGGCCAGATGCAGCACTTCCAGCGTGGGGTCGCGCGGCAGCAACGGCTCCACCAGCGCAGCCGCAGGCGAGCCCAGATCCTGCACGCGCGACTGCAATGCCGCCTGCAGGGTGTGCGCATCCAGCGGCGTGGTATCGAAACTGTCGCTGAGCAGATAGCGATACGGCAGCAGGCGCTCGGGGATCGCATCCAGCCCCGCAGTGCCGCCATTGCCGACCAGCTCGAACAGCTCCGGCTGTGCGGCCAGGGCCTGCTGCAGTGCCTGCGACTGCGCGGCCAGCGTGGCCGGGTCGCTGTTGGACAGCGCCATCAGCAACAGGCGCGAGCCGGGGCCTTCGCCGAGTTCTTCGATCAGCAATTTCTGCGCGGGC
Source organism: Xanthomonas arboricola pv. juglandis (assembly GCF_001013475.1). Taxonomy (GTDB): domain Bacteria; phylum Pseudomonadota; class Gammaproteobacteria; order Xanthomonadales; family Xanthomonadaceae; genus Xanthomonas; species Xanthomonas arboricola. The sequence continues at coordinate 48,649 of NZ_JZEF01000006.1, forward strand.
GTGCGCGGGGCGGGCATGAATTTGCGCAGATCGCCGGTGACGTTCAGCGTCTCGCTCAACCAGAATCCGGCGACCGCCAGCAAGGCCAGCCACAGCAGCGCCAGGCCGATGCGGCGGTTTGCGTTCAATTTAAACGCCATGCGCAAGCCTCGCCGTGCCAGCGGAACGTCCACCAGCCGCACGCGCGGCATCGGGCTGTGCTGGCGCCTTGCTTGCGCCGAGGGCGCGCTGCGTCACGCGCCCGACCCGTGGCACAGCGTGGTCAATGCCGCTGCATCGGTCACGCTTGTAGCCTCGCGCGCCGCACCGGCCAGCAGCGTGCGTTGCACGTCGCCCTTGGCCGGCAGGCTTTCGATGCAGCGCAACTCGTCATTGCGCCCGTACAGACGCAACTCGCGCACCTGCCTGGCCACGGCAGCGTCCCTGGGCTGCAGCGTCAGTTGCCAGGCCTGCGGCTGGCCCTGCCCGCTGATGCGGTAGTGCTGCTCCAGTAGCGCGCGGTCGCCGGCCAGCAACGCGCCGAAGCCGGACTTCAAGCCGGCCAGTTCGGGCACCCGGCTCAGCGAAAAACGCCGCGGCGATTTGCCCTCGCGTTCCAGCACGCCCTCGTCGCCTTGCAACGTGGTGGTCTCGCGATACGGCGCACTGACCTCGCGCACCAGGGTCTGCGCATCCGGGCGACGGTAATGGCCCTGCACGCGCAGCGGCGTCTTCAGCAGGGCCGAGCCACGCAGTTCGACGAACTCGGTACTGACCGGTGCGGGACGTGCCAGGCGCTGCAGCACCTGGCCGACGTCCAGCGTCTCAGGCGGTGCGGCGCATAGCGGTGCGGCGCTGAACAGCAGTATCAGCATCCACGACAGGGTGCGGCACATCGGCATGGTGGGTGTTCCAGAAATCGTAGAAGTTGAACCAGTTGTACGGCGCGTAGCGCGTGTAATGTTCCAGCCTGGCCGCGTAATCGCGCATGAGTACCGCCAGCACCGGCGCGCGCTGGCGACGCGGCACGTCCAGGCCTTCGCTGAAGGTCTCGAACGCCAGCTCGTAATGATTGCCGCCGCGATACAGGCCGAAGGCCAGCACCACCGGCACCTTGAGCGCCGCGGCGATCAGCCACGGCGAGGTCGGGAACATCGCGTTGCGGCCGAGGAACATCGTCGGCAACGCCGGGTCGCCCTCGCGCGGGCGATCGATCAGCAGCGCCACCAGCGCACCGGCGTCGGTGGCGTCCTTGATCGCCATGACGATCGAGGTCGCGTCCATGCCGGCATCGATGATGTTGGCCGCCAGCTGCGGATTCAGCGCGCCCAGCAGCTCGGTCATGGCGCGGTTGTGGGCCTTGTCCAGCACCACCTTGACCTGCACGTCCGGCCGCTCGGTGGCCAGCACGCGCAGCGCATCGAAGCTGCCCAGGTGCGAGCCGAAGATCAGCACGCCGCGGCCGCGGTCCATCTGCGTATGCAGCTGATCCAGCCCGGTGATGTCGACCCGGAAGCGCTGCATCTGCCCGCACAGCATGTACACGCGGTCCAGAATCGTCGAGGCGAAGGTGTGGATGTGCCGCGCCACGTCGCGCAGCGTGGCCGGGCGATCCAGCACGCGCGTCAGATAGGAACGCGAGGCGCTGCGCTCGGGCGCACGCACCAGCAGGAAGTACAGCGTGATCGGGTACAGCAGCGCGCGTCCCACCGCGCGCCCTGCATGCTGGGCAATGCCGCGGATCAGCCACAGCGCGAACCGTCCACCGCCTTCCGGGCGTTGCTTCCACTGACTGCTCATCGCGCCGCCTCCGCCACCAGTTCGCCGCTGACCAGCAGCTCGTCGGCGCGCTGTACGCGAAAGCGCCAGCGCGGGCCGACGCCGTCCAGCGTGACCGATGCCATCTGCCCGGGCAGCAACGGCTGCACGAACTTCACCTGCGGCAGGCGTGCCGCGGCACGTGGGCCATATGCGGCCTCCACCGCCTGCAGCACGTGGTCGAGCACGACCACGCCAGGCACCACGGGACGCCCCGGAAAGTGCCCGGGCAGGCAGGGATGATCATGCGGCACGACGAAATCCATAAGCAGGCAACTCAAATCCTGGGTTGAAGCATCGCAGCCACGGCGTTATGTGCCTGCTCGGTCAATTGCTGGCGATCCGGCGCATCCGGCCCGGTCACCGGGATCGGATCGCCGATACGCACACGGATGATGCCCGGGCGCACCCTGAACACACCCTCCACCGGCAGCACCTTTCCGCAGCCATCCACCGCTACCGGCACCACCTGCACACCAGCATCGATAGCGGCCTGCAATAGCCCGGCCTTGAATGGCAACAATGCGCCGCTGCGGCTGCGGGTGCCTTCGGGAAACAGACACAACTGTTTGCCCTCGCGCAGCAGCGCGGCTGCTTGCCGGCGCACCATCGCCCCGGCACGCCGGCTGTCGCGGTCCAGGAACAGCATGCCGGTGGCCCGCGCATACCAGTTCACGAACGGCACCTTGAGCATTTCGTCCTTGAGCAGGAACCGCAGCGGCACCGGCAAGGCGTAGAACAACGCGCAGATATCGATGACCGACTGGTGGTTGCTGACGAACAGATAGTTCCTGGACCAGTCCACGCGCTCGCGGCCTTCCACGATCACCTTGGCACCGGCGCCGCGAAACAGCACCGGCGACCACATCCAGGCGCCCATGCGCAGCAGGCGGTCGGCGTCGCGCGTGATCGCCAGCAACGCCAGGGCATAGACGATTCCGCCAGCGGTAAACGTCAGCGTGAAAGCCAATTGCAACAGATTGAACACGGCCCACGCCAGGCGCGACGGCATCCCTGCCAACGGCATTTTTGTCTTGTCCCCGAAAATGTGCACGTCCGTCGCTGCCCTGGCCACGCACTCAGCGCAGCAGATCGCGCCAGAATTCCGGCCCGAGCCGCGCCATCTGGCGCAAGAAGTCTGGCAGATTACGATAGGGGCGCTGTGGAAACCAGCGGCCGCGCAATAGATATTCGCCCACGAAGAACCCGCCAACCACCCCGTACGCCAGCAGATTGGCGAACAGCGACGCGCGCGCGTCGCTGATCGGCAGCGGCGAGGCGTAGCCCAGTTGCGCCAGCACGCCACTGGGTTCGGCGCACAGGCCCAGCACCAGATTGACCAGAGTCAGCGCGCATAGCAGCAGCGCCCAGGCCAGGGTGAGGCGGCGCGTGTAGCGGTATTGCTCCGGGCTGATCGGCATGCCGGCCTGGCGATACAGCCCTTCGACAATGCGGCTGATCAACGGCGTGCGCCCGTGGCGCAGGCTGCGGCCGAAGAACCAGGCGATCCAGCCGGTGAACACCACCGGCGGCGCGGCCAGCACCAGCATCGCGTACGGCGAGTGCCACAACGCGCTCAGGCCCAGCACGGCCGGCACGGCCAGCGCCCAGGCCCAGGCCCGGCGCGCGACCATCGGTTCGATCAGCACCATCAGCACCAGCAAGCCACCGGCGATGACGGCCAGGTCCGGGCGATGGCTGGCGTTGGCCCAATGCGCCAGCGGCGAATACGCCACCGCCAGCAGCACGCCCAGCCCCAGCACCCACGGGGGCGCATCGGCAGGCGCTGCAGTTGGCAGGTCAGACGGTCTTGTTGGCTTCGACATGCGCCGACAATGCGCGCAGCGACGCGAAGATGCGACGGTTCTCGTCATTGTCCGAGCGCAGCTGGAAGCCATAGCGCTTGCTGATCGCCAGCGCCAGTTCCAGCGCGTCGATCGAATCCAGTCCCAGCCCGGTATTGAACAACGGCGCCTCTGGGTCGATGTCGGCGGGCTGGACGTCTTCCAGGTTCAGGCTTTCGACCAGGAGTTCGGCCAGTTCACGTTCGGCAGCGGTTTGCGAGGACATCCAGAGAGCTTCCAGGTGAGGGTCGGGCGACAGATTCGCAGCGAAATTACAAAACAACCACCACAGCGTCGCAGGCAACCGTCGGGTCGGCATGGGCGATGTTGCGGAACCACAGACAGTGTACGTTGCCGTGCCGGCCGATTCCGAGCACTCGCCAGGCCGGCCTTGCGGCCGCATTGTCGATGGTGTCGATCGTTCTGCAGCAGCGATTCGGCGGCCGGCATACCTGTCCGGGCCGCCGGTCAGGCTATCATGACTGCATGACGCTCGCCCGCTGCAGGTTCGTTCCAGGATGACTTCCACCGCTGTTGGCCCGACCCCGACCGCCAAGCCGGCAGCCGGGCCGGCTCCCGCGCCAGAGTGCCCGGATATCCTGATCATCGGCGGCGGGCCGGCGGGCTGTACGGCGGCCATCGTGCTGGCCCAGCAGGGCTGGCAGGTGACCTTGCTGGAGAAGGCGCAGCATCCGCGCTTCCATATCGGCGAGTCGCTGCTGCCGATGAACATGCCGATTCTCGAACGCCTGGGCGTGTTGGAAGACGTGCGCGGCATCGGCGTGCTAAAGCGCGGCGCGGACTTTCCCAACGACAGCGGCGGCTACAACACCTTCCGTTTTTCGCATGCACTGGGCGTCAAGGCCGATTTCGCCTTCCAGGTGCCGCGTGCGCAGTTCGACCATGTGCTGTTCGCGCGCGCGCGGGCGGTGGGCGTGGATGCGCGCGATCAGGTCAAGGTCGAAGCGGTGGAGTTCGACGGGCAGCAGCCGGTGCTGCAGGCACAAGGCGTGGCGGGGGTGCAGCAGTTCCGCCCGCGCTATCTGCTCGACGCCAGCGGCCGCGACACCTTCCTGGGCAACCGCTTCAAGCTCAAGCGCGCCAATGCCAGACATCAATCGGCCGCGCTGTTCAGCCATTTTCGCGGCGTGGCGCGCCGGCCGGGCGAGGATGCCGGCAACATCAGCATCTACCGCCACGCGCATGGCTGGATGTGGCTGATCCCGTTGCCGGACGACATCATGAGCGTGGGCGCGGTCTGCTATCCGGAATACATGAAGAGCCGCAAAGGCGACAGCGAAGGCTTTTTCATGCGCACGCTCGCGCTCAACGCCGAGCTCAACGCGCGCATGCTCGGCGCCGAACGCGTGGCTCCGGTGCATGCCACCGGCAATTACGCCTACGAATGCACGCGCATGTCCGGCCCGCGCTGGTTGATGCTGGGCGATGCCTACACCTTCGTCGATCCGATGTTTTCGTCGGGCGTGTTCCTGGCCATGCACAGCGCCGAGCGCGGTGCGGCGATGGTGGACCAGGCCCTGCGCATGCCGCAGCACGAGGCGAAACTGCAGCGCGCCTTGCAGCGCGAACTCAAGCGCGGCGTGGACGAGTTCAAGTGGTTCATCTACCGCTTCACCTCGCCGACCATGCGCGCCCTGTTCGCGCAACCGCGGAACACCTGGCAGATCGAAGAAGCGGTGGTGGCGATGCTGGCCGGCGATGTGTTCGACAGCCCCAAGGTACGCCTGCGCCTGCGCGCGTTCCGCGCCATCTATGCATTGACCACCTTGTCGATGATGCCGCGCGCCTGGCAGTCCTGGCGCCAGCGCCGACGTCAGGCCACGCTCGGCTTCGACGGCGACACCCTGCAACGCGACACGCAACGACGAGACACCCGATGACCGCTTCCCAGGCCCAGACCACGCACAGCGTGCGCCATCCCCGCCTGCAGGTCGACTATGTCGATCAGACCGACCCGTCCGCATTGCTGGCCGACCCGCAGGTGCTGGCCGTGTTCGGCTTCGGCACTGCGGCGCCGCGCCTGGACGACCCACGCTACCTGCGCGTGCCGCTGCAGCCTTATCAAGCCAACGTGCTGGAGGTGTGGCGCAGCGATGCAGCGGTGCACAGCGGCCGCGACGGCAACATCGCCTGGGCCAGCGACGGCCGCCTGCAGTTCGGCGTGATCGAAATCGACGAGCAGGATGTCGATATCGAAGACGCCGCCGCCAAGGCCTATGCGGAGATCACCGCCTTCGTCACCGGCAGCCAGACTCCGCGCCTGCTGCGTATCTGGAACTATCTGGACGCCATCACCCTGGGCAGTGGCGACCGCGAACGCTACCGGCAATTCTGCGTGGGTCGTGCGCGCGGGCTGGGCGCCTTCGACACTGCGCAGCTGCCAGCCGCCACGGCGGTGGGACGCTGCGATGCCGAACGCGTCATCCAGATCTACTGGCTGGCCGCCAGCGACGCCGGCACCCCGCTGGAGAATCCACGCCAGGTCAGCGCCTACAACTACCCGCGCCAATACGGCCCGCAGCCGCCGAGTTTCGCGCGCGCCATGCTGCCGCCGGCCGGCAGCGACATGCCGCTGCTGTTGTCGGGCACCGCCGCCGTGGTCGGGCACGCCTCGATGCACACCGGCCAGTTGCTGGCGCAGCTGGAAGAGACCTTCGCCAACTTCGATGCCCTGCTCGGCGCCGCACGCCAGCACGCCCCCGCCCTGTCCGCGCAGTTCGGCGCCGGCACCCGCCTGAAGGTCTACGTGCGCGAGCAGGACGACCTGCCCAGGGTCGCACAGGCGCTGGACGCCCGCTTCGGCGATGCGGTGCCGCGTCTGCTGCTGCACGCGGTGATCTGCCGCGACGAGCTGGCGGTGGAGATCGATGGGGTGCATGGGTGAGCGATTGCGGGCGTCAGTACTGATACCCGCTGCAGCCACGCAGCAGCAATGCTCGGTGGCGAGACCCGCGCTCAGCCGTTGAGCAAACCCAGCACCACATCGCGTGGCAGCTTGCCGGTTTCGTTGCGTGGCAGTGCGGCGAGTTTGCGCAGGCGGCGCGGCAGGAACACCGGGTCGACGCTGACGCGCAGAGCGGCGAGGATCTGCGCTTCGTCCAGGGTTGGGGCGACCACCAGTGCGGCGATGCGGCCGACCGCCTGACCGGGCTCGGGTGCGAGCTGCACGATGGTGCCGTCGACGACGCCCGGGATGGCCAGCAGGCGACGGGTCAGATCGGCCAGCGAGGCGCGTTTGCCGGCGATTTCCAGCAGATCGGCCTGCCGTCCGCGCACCTGGAAGGTGCCGTCGGCAGCCACGTCCATCATGTCGGCCAGCAGCACCGGCGTGGCCAGATGCGGTGCGTGCACCAAGGTGCCTGCCGCCTGGGTTTCCAGGCGCACACCGGGCAGCGGTGTCCACGCCGCCTCCAGCGCGGTGCGGCGCACCGCGAACACGCAGGTTTCGGTGGAACCGAACATCTCGCGCACCTCGCCGCCAAACCGCGCTTCGGCGGCCGCGGCCACCTCCTGCGCCAACGGCGCGGTGGCCGAGACGATGCCGACCAGCGGCGGCAACGCCACGCCGGATTCGACCAGCGCGCGCAGGTGCACCGGTGTGGTCACCAGCACGCGCGGGGCAGGAATGTCCGACAGCGCGCGCGCCACATCGTCCGGGAAGAACGGGCGGCCCGCATGCACCGCAAGCTCGGTCACCATCGGCAGCAGCACCGACAATTCCATGCCGTACATATGTTGCGGCGGCACCGTGGCGACCACGTGCGGCACCGCATCGGTGTGCGCCCACAGGCTTTCCAGCGCGACCAGATCCTGACGCGTACTGGTCAGGAAGCTGCCCCAGGTCTTGGGGTTGGGCTGCGGGCTGCCGGTGCTGCCGGAAGTGAAGCCGATGGCCACCAGGGCATCGTCGGCCAGCTGCGGAATCGGGCCTGCGGCCTGCGGCAACTCGGCCGGCAGCTGCCAATAGCGCGGCGGTGCCAGCTCCAGCGCCAGATCGCCCAGGCAGTAGGCATCGGCATGCCGGGCCTGCACCTCGCCAACCACGGCCGGCGCGCGCGAGGACGGTAGCAGCGACACCTGCCCGCGCAACGCGCACGCATAGAACGCGACCATGAAGCGATAGCGGTCTTCGCACAGATTCACCGCGTGGCGACCGTCCGGCAATTGCTGCGCCAGGCCATGCACGTGTGCAATGAAGGTGGCCAGATCGACCGACTGTCCCGCACGCCAGGCCAGCGGCCGGCCGGGCGCGCCGACGGCCATCGGGTGGGAAACGGCAGGAACAGGCAGGCTGGACATGGGAACCGGCAATCGCAAAAGCGCGCTAGCTTGGCCGCCACCTGCCCTGCTGGCAAGTCGGGAGGTTTCCGGCTGCGCCACGAGGGCCGCGGTCGGGAACCTCTGCGAGGCACGTGCGCGAAGCACATTCCAACTCATTGCAGCTGCGCATCGCAGCTGGAGTGCATTGACCGTCAAGCGCCTACCCACCCTGGGGACCAACGTGCGCACAACTGCTTATGGTCGCGTCCGCCACTCGTCCATGCCTTGCCTGTTCGATAACGCGCTCGCCCCCACGCGCACATGACCTGTGGCCCAAGCCCCCGGCGGAAGCGAGCTGCTAGGCTTGTGCGCTCCTCGTTGCGTCCAGTTGTTACCGATGCCCAGATTGTTGCCGCTGTCCTTGTTGTTGCTGGCTGTCACCGCGCATGCGCAATCCGCCACACCGCTCACCATCGAACAGGTGATGGCCGATCCGGACTGGATCGGGCCGTCGGTGGATCAGGCCTGGTGGCAGTGGGACGGCAAACAGGTGCAATACCTGCTCAAACGAGACGGTTCCCCGGTGCGCGACACCTATCGCCAGGGCGCCGGCGGCGGCAGCGCCGAACGCGTGGCCGACAACGCACGCGCCGGCCTGGATGCGGATAACCCGAGCTACGACGCGACCCGCCAGCGCATGCTGTTTGCGCGCAATGGCGACATCTTCCTGCGCGATTTGCGCTCCGGCGCGCTGACCCAGCTGACCCGCAGCAACGAGGTCGAATCGCGGCCGCAATTTGCCAGCGATGGCGGCGCGATCTGGCGCGCGGGCAACAACTGGTACCACTGGCGCGCCGACGGCGGCACTGCGCAGGTTGCAGTGGTCAAGGCCGAGCGCGATCCCAACGCTGCGCCCAAGGCCGACGTCTTGCGCGAGCAGCAGCTGGCCACGCTGGCCACGCTGCGGCGCGATCGTGAGCAGCGCGATGCGTTACGCACCCAGGAAGACGCCTGGCGCCGCGCCGATGCCACGCGTGCGGCAGCGCCGGTGTACCTGGGCGATGAGGTGGAGATCGTCGACAGCGCATTGTCGCCGGACGGCCGCCACCTGCTGATGGTCACCCAGGCCAAGGGTGCCGAAGAGGGCCAGGCCGGCAAGATGCCCAAGTACGTGACCGAATCCGGTTACGAGGAATTCCAGGAAGTGCGCACCCGCGTCGGTCGCAACGCGCCGGTGGCGCATGCGCTGTGGTTGGTCGATGTCAGCGCCGGCACTGCAAGACCGCTGTCCTTCGACACCCTGCCGGGCATCGCCACCGACCCGCTGGCCGCGCTGCGCAAGGCCGCCAAGCGCGACGCGCTCAAGGGCAACCGCGCCGTCCGTGTGGAAAGCGACGGCGACGGCAGCGGGCCGGCGGTGCACTGGAGCGACGACGGGCGCAACGTGGCGGTGGAGATTCGCGCGGTGGACAACAAGGACCGCTGGATCGCCAGCGTGGACCTGGCCAACGCCACGTTGCAGCCGCGGCATCGCCTGAGCGACAGCGCCTGGATCAACTGGGACTTCAACGATTTCGGCTGGCTGCCCGACAACCGCACGCTGTGGCTGCTGTCGGAAGAATCCGGCTATTCGCAGCTGTACACCGTGGAAGGCAACGGCAAGCCGCGCCAGCGCACGCGCGGCAAGTGGGAAGTGTCGATGCCGGTGCCCAGCGCCGACGGCAGCAGCATGTTCTTCCTGTGCAACCAGAAATGGCCAGGCGATTACGAGGTGTGCAAGCTGGACCTGCGCAGCGACCAGCTCAGCGAAGTCACTGCGTTGAATGGCGTGGAAGGCTTCAGCCTGTCGCCGAACGGGCAGCAACTGCTGGTGCGTTACTCAGGCAGCTACCTGCCACCGCAGCTGGCGGTGGTGCCGGCCGCAGGCGGCCAGGCCACGCTGCTGACCGACACCCGCACGCCCGCGTTCAAGGCGCAGCCGTGGATCGCGCCGCAGTACGTGCAGGTACCGTCCAGGCATGGCGCCGGCACGGTCTGGGGCAAGTACTACGGGCCGCAGAACCCCGAGCCCGGCAAGCAGTATCCGATCGTGATGTTCGTGCACGGCGCGGGCTATCTGCAGAACGTCTCGCAGCGCTACACGCCGTACTTCCGCGAGCAGATGTTCCACAACCTGCTGGTGCAGCAGGGTTACATCGTGCTGGACCTGGACTACCGCGCCTCGGAAGGCTACGGCCGCGACTGGCGCACCGCGATCTACCGCAACATGGGCCACCCGGAGCTGGAAGACTATCTGGACGGGCTGGAGTGGCTGGTGACGCAGAAGCAGGGCGACCGCGCGCGTGCCGGCATCTACGGCGGCTCGTACGGCGGCTTCATGACCTACATGGCACTGTTCCGCAGCCCCGGCACCTTCAAGGCCGGCGCGGCGCTGCGTCCGGTCGGCGACTGGATGCAGTACAACCACGAGTACACCTCCAACATCCTCAACACGCCCGAGCTCGATCCCGAGGCCTACAAGACCTCATCGCCGATCAATTACGCCGATGGACTGCGCGACCATCTGCTGATCGCGCACGGCATGATCGACGACAACGTGTTCTTCAAGGACTCGGTCGACATGACCCAGAAGTTGATGGAGCTGCACAAGGACAACTGGCAGGTGGCGCCGTATCCGCTGGAACGCCATGGCTTTACGCGTGCCGATTCGTGGCTGGACGAATACAAGCGCATCCTCAAGCTGTTCAATGAGCAGGTGAAGCCGTGAGCCATGCCGCTGCGGCCGGGCGATGCTTGCTGCATCGCCCGGTCGATGACATGGCGCGCGGCGCCAGCATCCCCATGCTGCAGCAAGCGACAGATCGCCCAGATTGCACGCGTGATGCGCTACTGCGTCACCCATCGCCACGCGTCATCCTGCCCGGCACTCACCTGCACCTACGCAACTGGCCCTAAGCTTGGCGCAGGATCGGCAGATCGCTGGCGCATCGCGCTCCCCTCTGCCGGCCCGCCGCCCGACCGGAGCGCCGCCGGCACCGCAGCGGTTTCCAATTCGCGGCGCGCAGAAGGTAATCGCGATGGGCCTGTGGGACCGTTTGTTTGGACGCAAGACCCCGGTGGCGAAGACGCCCCGAGCCGAACCGACCGCAGCGCCGGCAGCTGCAGCCGATGACACCAATACCGAGGTCCAGATCGACCCGGCACTGCAGCCCGCACTGAGCCTGTTCCAGCGCGGCGATCAGCTGGGCGCCTACAACGCTGCGCAAGCGCAGCTGCATCTGGGTGCCGACGCACAACGTCTTTGCGCGCTGGCATTGAGCGCGCTGGACCGCTACCGCGAGGCGTATCCGCACTGGCTGGCGCTGTACGAACTGGAGCCCACCGCCCACAACGCATTGCAGTTGGCCACCACTTCGGTGATGTGCAACGAGATCGATCGACCGTCGCGGGACCTTACGCGGCATGGATGCCGCGTAAGAGCCTACAGGGACGTACTTGCGGCGTGTCCTGCGAGGGTGGGCGGGCAAGGGCCCTGCAGCCAGACCGCCGATCGCATGCCCTGCTTCCTCTTCCTCTTCCGCTGCTTCTGCCTCGCCCACACCACCCAGTCCCTGCCGAAATACCCGGCATATGAATCCGGGCGTGGGACGACCCGGCAAAGCCTGGCTGGTCAAGCACCCGATGCCTACACGACGCAGCGCCTCGCCCTGCGACAAACGGGCGCGTTTGCCCGACTGCATGAAGCGCGATGCACCGCTTAGAATCGTGGCATGAACGAATTCGACCGTGTACGCGATTATTTGACCGGCCTGCAGGACCGTATCTGCGCTGCCGTGGAAGCCATCGATGGTAGCGCGCGTTTTGCCGAAGACCTTTGGCAACGCGAGGAAGGCGGTGGCGGGCGCACCCGCATCCTGCGCGATGGCGCGGTGTTCGAGCAGGCCGGCATCGGGTTTTCGGATGTGTCCGGCTCGCGCCTGCCGCCTTCGGCCAGTGCGCACCGGCCCGAGCTGGCAGGGGCGACGTGGCGCGCCTGCGGCGTGTCGCTGGTGTTCCACCCGCACAACCCGCACATCCCCACCACCCACGCCAACGTGCGCTACTTCCGTGCCGAGCGCGATGGCGAGGTGGTGGCGGCCTGGTTCGGTGGCGGCTTCGATCTGACCCCGTTCTATCCGGTGGACGAGGACGTGCTGCACTGGCACCGCACCGCGCAGGCGCTGTGCGCGCCATTCGGCGAGGAGCGCTATGCCGCGCACAAGCGCTGGTGCGACGAGTACTTCTTCCTGCGTCACCGCAACGAGACGCGTGGCGTGGGTGGGCTGTTCTTCGACGACCTGGGGCAGGATTTCGAACGCGACTTCGCCTACCAGCGCGCGGTCGGCGACGGCTTCCTGGATGCCTACCTGCCGATCGTCGAGCGCCGCAAGGACACCCCCTACGGCGAGCGTGAGCGCGAGTTCCAGCTCTACCGCCGTGGCCGCTACGTGGAATTCAACCTGGTCTACGATCGCGGCACGCTGTTCGGCTTGCAAAGTGGCGGGCGGGCCGAAAGCATCCTGATGAGCCTGCCCCCGCGGGTACGCTGGGAATACGGCTTCACACCGGAACCGGGCGGCGCCGAGGCACGGCTGATGGACTATCTGGTCCCGCGCGACTGGCTCGGTTGAATCTGTCAAATAAAAAACACAGCGCTAATGAAACGCTGTGTTGATTGATCGAGTTTATTCGGCCTATTTAAATTTGTGATTCCCAGCGGCGCCGGTGAATCGCGTAATACGGTGAACCGGTTATGTTGCGTAGCAAAATAATTGCGGGCCGAAAATAAAAAGCCCCGCAGACCAGGGGGAGGTCGGCGGGGCCAGGGAACGGAAACTTGGGGAGTAGTTTCCGCTCCGAGATCTGCTCCAGGGGATGGGAGAGATCTGCCGACAGGCGTTGCGCCCGTCGAGAGATATAACACCATTTTCTACATTGATGGATCGTGAAGATAACTGTTAAAAATATGTAGAATTTAGCGGTTATTCATTCCATCGGCGCAGGCTCGATTCGTATTATGTCTGGTCTGCGCGTTCAGCATATCAGCCTTATCTGCAGCGTCAGTGCGCCTCATCCCAGTTATCGCCAACCCCGGAATCGACCACCAGCGGCACGCGTAATTCGGCCGCGGCCGACATGCGCGTGGTCACTTCGCTCAGCAGCGTGTCGACGAAATCGGTCTCGGCTTCGAATACCAGTTCGTCGTGCACCTGCAGGATCATCAGCGCGCGCTCGGCGTGGTCGGCGATCCAGCCGTCCACGCTGACCATGGCGCGCTTGATGATGTCCGCTGCGGTGCCCTGCATCGGTGCGTTGATGGCGGCGCGCTCGGCGCCGGCACGCTGGCCCTGGCTGCCGGCGTTGATGAAGTCCAGATACAGCCGGCGGCCGAACACCGTCTCCACGTAGCCCTTGTCACGTGCCTGCTGACGGGTGGTTTCCATGAAGTCGCGTACGCCCGGGTAACGGCTGAAGTACAGCGCGATGTAGTCCTGCGCCTCGCCGCGGCCGATGCCGAGCTGCCGGGCAAGACCAAACGCGCTCATGCCGTACATCAGGCCGAAGTTGATCGCCTTGGCGGCGCGGCGCTCGTCGGCGCTGACGGTGTCGATGGTGCGGCCGAACACCTCGGCGGCGGTGGCGCGGTGCACGTCGGCGCCGGACTCGAACGCACCGACCAGGCCCGGGTCGCCGGACAGGTGCGCCATGATGCGCAGCTCGATCTGCGAGTAATCGCAGGCGATCAGCTTGCGCCCGGCCGGGGCGACGAAGGCGCGGCGGATGCGGCGGCCGTCTTCGGTGCGGATCGGGATGTTCTGCAGGTTGGGATCGGACGAAGACAGCCGCCCGGTGGCCGCGCCGGCCTGGTGGTAGCTGGTGTGCACGCGCCCGGACTGCGGGTGGATCATTTCCGGCAGCTTGTCGGTGTAGGTGCTGCGCAGCTTGGTCAGGCCGCGGTATTCCAGGATCACCCGCGGCAGCTCGTGCTGGTCGGCGATGGCTTCCAGCGCCTCTTCGTTGGTCGACGGCTGGCCCTTGGGCGTCTTGACCACGGCGGGCAGCTTGAGCTCGTCGAACAGCAGCGCCTGCAGCTGCTTGGGCGAGTCCAGGTTGAAGCTGCGCCCGGCCAGCTCGGTGGCCTTCTGCTGGGCGGCGAGCATGCGCTTGGACAGGTCCGCGCTCTGGCGGCGCAGTTCGGCCGCGTCCACGCACACGCCGTTGGCTTCGATACGTGCCAGCACCTCCACCAGCGGCATCTCGATCTCGCGGTAGACGCGCTCCAGGCCCGGCTCGGCGGCCAACCTGGGGCCGAGCACCTGGTGCAGGCGCAGGGTGATGTCGGCATCTTCGGCGGCGTAGCGGGTGGCGTCGTCCAGGCTGATCTGGGCAAACGGGATCTGCTTGGCGCCCTTGCCGCAGACGTCCTCGTACTTGACCGTGTCGTAGCCCAGGTAGCGCTTGGCCAGGCTGTCCATGTCGTGGCGGGCGCTGCCGGAATTGAGCACGAAGCTCTCCAGCAGGGTGTCGTCGCTGTAGCCGGCCAGGGCGATGCCGTGGCGGCGCATCACGTGCAGGTCGTACTTGCCGTGCTGGCCGAGCTTGCGCACCGCAGGGTCGGTGAGCAGCGGCGCCAGCTGCGCCAGCGCCTGGGCACGGTCGAGCTGGGCCGGGGCGCCGGGGAAGTTGTGGCCGAATGGCAGATACGCCGCCTGGCCGGGCTCGGCGGCCACGCTCAGGCCGATCAGGTCGGCCTGCAGCGGGTCCAGGCTGTCGGTTTCGGTATCGAAGGCGAACTGGCCGGCGGCGCGCAGGCGCGCGATCCAGCTGTCGAGCTGTTCCTGGGTCAGGATGGTCTCGTACTGGCCGGGCGCCGACAGCGCGGGGTCCACTTCCACCGGGGCGCTGACCGGGCCGGACACGAAGCCGGTGCCGCGCGCGCGGACGGGTTCGGTGCGGGCGCTGGCTGCGGCGGCTCCCAACGGCATCGGCTCGGTCAGCAGGCCGGCCTGGGCGGCTGCACCGCCGAGTTCGCGCAGCGCCTGGGTGAAGCCGTAGCGTGCGTACAGCACCGCCAGCGTTTCGGCGTTGGGCTCGCGCAGGTCCAGCGCGCGCGGGCCGCTGGCCAGGGGCACGTCGGTCTTGATGGTGACCAGTTCGCGGTTGAGCGGCAGCCGCGGCAGCGCGGCGCGCAGGTTGTCGCCGATCTTGCCCTTGATCTTGTCGGCGTTGGCGATCACCCCATCGAGCGAGTCGTATTCGGCCAGCCATTTGGCGGCGGTCTTGGGGCCGCACTTCTCCACGCCGGGCACGTTGTCCACGGTGTCGCCCATCAGCGCCAGCAGGTCGACGATCTGGTCGGGGCGCACGCCGAACTTGGCGATCACCGCCTCGTCCGAATCCATGCGGCTGCCGCTCATGGTGTTGACCAGTTCGATGCCCGGGCGGACCAGCTGGGCAAAGTCCTTGTCGCCGGTGGAGATGGTCACGCTCAGGCCGTCGGCGGCGGCCTGCAGGGCCAGCGTGCCGATCACATCGTCGGCTTCCACGCCGTCGATGCGCAGGATGTCGATGCCCAGCGCATGCACGATGTCGCACATCGGCTGCACCTGCGCGCGCAGGTCGTCGGGCATCGACGGACGATTGGCCTTGTAGTCGGCATACAGATCGTCACGGAAGGTCTTGCCCGGCGCATCCACCACGAACGCGACATAGGCCGGGCGTTCCTTCAGGGTGGCGCGCAGCATGTTGACCACGCCGAACAAGGCACCGGTGGGCTCGCCCTGGGCATTGGTCAGCGGCGGAAGCGCGTGGAACGCGCGATACAGGTAACTGGACCCGTCGATCAGGACTAATCTGCTCATGCGCCAATTCTACGCTGCACGCTCACGCCACACCGTGCCGGCGCATACTTGCCGACGACCTAGAACGGATGACGACGATGAAGAGAGCGAGTCTTTTGCTGCTGCCGTTACTGCTGCTCGGCGGCTGCGCCACCACCTCCGGCGGTACTGCCGGCGACGGTATCCCCGCCGGTGCCGATGTCACCAGCAAGACCATGGGCAACGGCGACAAGGTCGACGAGTACCGGGTCAACGGCCAGCTGGAAATGGTGCGGGTGACGCCTGCCCGTGGTGCGCCCTACTTCCTGTACGACCGCGACCACGACGGGCATACCGATGCGGAGAAGGACAAGGTCAATAAGGTGTATTGGAAGCTGTATAGCTGGTGATTCGGGATTCGGGATTCGGGATTCGGGAATCGGGAATCGGGAATCGGGAATCGTAGAGCGTAAGCCTCGCGGGTCTTCCGGCGCTGGTTTCAGTGACATCAGCCTAGTGCCGGGCCAGATGGCCCGCCGGTTTCGGTACGCCGCCGCATGGCGACAGGGATTGCCTGCACTGTCGCCCTGCGGCAGCCGTCCGCCGGCGGCATTTGGCCGGCCCGATACTTCATCTCAGCGTTGCGCCACCGACTCCATGGTTTCTGCGCTGGAGGTTGCGGCAAGCGCCTTGGCCGGGGCGACCAGCGCCAAGGTCTGGCGTGCGGCGCGCAAGGGTTGCTCGGTATCGCCGTAGATGCCGGTCAGAATCTGCAATGCCTGCTGTGCGTGGTCGCGCGCGGCGGCCAGCTGGCCGAGCCTGCGCTCGGCTTCGGACAGGCCGCGCAGGATCTCGGCGGTCTGTGGATGCGTGCGGCCCAGCACCCGCATGGACGACGCCAGCGATGCGCGCTGTTCGGCCAACGAGGCATCCAGCTGGCCATCGTCCAATAGCCACAACGCATGGTTGCTGCGATAGCCGATGGTGGCCGGCGCATCGTCGCCGAACAGGGTGCGCGCGCGCTCCAGGATTGCGCGGTAATGCGGGCCGGCGTCGGCCAGCTTGCCCTGCTGCCGCAATGCGTCGGCCAGGTTGCTTTCCACCATCAAGGTGTCGGCGGCGTTGTCGCCGTAGAGCTTGCGGGTGAGGCGCAGCAACGAGGCCAGTTCGGTTTCGGCAGCGGCAAAGTCGCGTTGCATCAGCAGGAACACCGCCAGGCTGTTGCGCATCGACAGCACCAGCGGGTGCTCCAGCCCGCGCATGGCGATACGCTCGCGCAGCAAGCTGCGCTGCAGGGCGATCGCCGGCAGCAGCTGACCGACGTCGGCCAGCAGGCCGGCATAGACATTGCCGGCATCGATGCGTTGATCCGCAGTGGTGGCGCCGTTGGCCAGCGCGGCGACATAGGCATGCCGGCTCTCTGCCATGGCATCGGCCATGCGGCCCTGGTCGCGCAACGCCCAGGCCAAGCGCGCGCGCATCTCGTTGCCCAGCGCCTGCTGTTCTGCGTTGCCGCCTGCGGCCAGCGCGATGCCCTGGCGTAGCGTCTGTTCGGCCTCGTTCGCCTTGCCGGCGCCGGTCAGTGCCTGGCCAAGCATCGAGACCGCTTTCAGTGCCGGCGCGCTGGCCGCGCCCATGTGCTGCCGCGCCAATGTCTGGGCGATGCGCAGATGCAGCACCGCCTGCGGATAATCGTCCAGCGCGATCAGCGTGCGGCCCAGGGTCAGCTCCACCTGCGTACGAGCATCCGGCTGATCGGCCAACTCACGCGCGGCACGCTGCGAGGCCTGCTGCAGCACACGCAGCATCAGCGTCTTGTCCAGATCCTGCGCAATGCCCGGGTCCACGCTGGACAGCACCGAACTCATGAAGTCGCCGGTGACCTGCGCGCGTTGCGCATCGCGCGCAGCGTGTTGCAGCGACCACAGTGTTGCACCCAGGCCGGCAACCAGCGCGATCGAAACAAGTGCAGCAGCCAGCACGCCGCTGCGATGGCGCTGGGTGAACTTGCGTAGCCGCAACCAGCCGCCGGCCTGCAACGCACGTGGCGGATAACCATCCAGCCAACGGTGCAGATCGTCCAGCAAGGCCGACACCGACGCGTAGCGTGCGCCCGGTTCCGGCGCCAGCGCGCGCAGCACGATCGCATCCAGGCCATCGCGCAGCTGATCCTGCAGCTTGCCGTGGGTCGTCGCACGGGCCGCGCAGATGCGCGCGCGCGCATCCGCCGGCACTGCCGCCACCCGCTGCGATGGCGGCTGCGGCACGCCGTCGCGGTCTGCCACCGGGGCCAGCCCGCAACTCAGTTCGTAGAACATCGCGCCCAGCGCATAGATGTCGCTGCGTGCGTCCACCTCCGGCGCGCCGCGCGCCTGTTCCGGGCTCATGTAACCGGGCGTGCCGCGGCCATGCGCGGAGGTCATGCCGGGGCTAGACGCATCGATGGCGATGCCGAAATCGATCACGCCCGGCATCGGCCGCCCATCGACCGCGCTGACCAGCACGTTGCTCGGTTTGAGATCGCGATGGATCACGCCTTTCTGGTGCGCGTGCTGCACCGCCTCGCCCACCCGCAGCATCAGCAGCACGCGCGCCTGCAGCGACAGCAGGTGCGCATCGCACCACCAGGTGATCGGCTCGCCGCGCAGATACTCCATCACCAGATACGGACGGCCGTGCGCATCGGTACCCACGTCGTGGATCTGCGCGATCGCTGGGTGCACCATCTGCGCCAGCAGCCGGCATTCGAATTCGAACAAGGCGCGGCCCTGCGCATCCAGGGCTTCGGCGGCCACCAGCTTAATCGCCACCTCGCGCTCGTAGGCACCGTCGGCGCGATGGCCCAGATAGACCTGGCCCATGCCGCCGGCGCCGATCAGGCGGTCGATCGCCCATGCACCGAAGCGCGTGCCGGCCGGCAGCTCCGGCAGCGGCGCGCGCAGTGCAGCAGCGGCCTGTTGCAGCGGCGCGCGCACGCGCAGGGTGGCCTGCGATTCCACCGCCAGCATCGCCAGCAACTCATCACGCAGCACTGCATCGTCGTCGGTCTGCGCACGCGCGAATGCCTCGCGCGCTTGCACCGGCAGCAGACAGGCCTGATGGAACAAGGCCTCCAATCGCTGCCAGGAGGTGGCGGCACTGCTCACAGCTGCGCCGCCAGCCACACCCGCGCGAAGCGCAGGTCGCGCTCCAGCGTCGGCACCGACACCTCCAGTTGCTCGGCCGCCTCGGCCACGCTGAAACCCACCAGCTCGGTCAGCGCGAAGGCCTTGGCCTTGCGCTCGTCCACCCGCGCCAGCTTGTCGAAGGCATCGGCAACCACCATCAAGGCCTCCGGCCGTGGCGCGCCGTCGGACAAGCTGATCGTCAGGGTCACCGCCTGCCCCAGCCGCTTGGCGCTGGCATGTTGGCGCGCCAGATCCACCAGCAGATGGCGCATCTGCAGCGCCGCCACCGCATAGAAATGCGTGCGCGAGCGAAACGCCTGCTGGCCCTGCTCCAGCCGCATCCAGGCCTCGTGCACCACCTCGGTCGCCTGCAGGCCGGCACGCGCATCGCGCCGCAGCTCGCGCAACGCGGTGGCGCGCAGCACCTCATAGACCTGCCGCGCCAATGCATCGCCCGCGCCGGGCTCATCGCGCTGCCAGGCCTGCAACAACTCGGTGATCGGCAGCTCGGACATCCGGTCCATCTCGCCTGCGTGGAAGCGCAGTATCCCGCATTGGCGACCGGGCAGGCATTTCAAAACCAAACGGTTTAGCTCGCCTGCGCCGTCCCTGGCAAACGCGCGTGGGGCCGCAGGTCAGGCAGCCATCAAGGTGCGGGCTGCCAGGTCGGCCCCTGGCAGATGAAGGCCACGCAGCCTTCCACCTTCAAGGAGCCATCCGCCCCGCGCGTGAGCTTGGCGTTGTAGGTCTTGCCGGATTCGGGGTTGTAGATCCGGCCTTTCCACAGATCCCCGGCGTCCACCAGTTCGCTGAGGATCACCGTGCCTTCCATCGGGTTGTTGCGCTTGCCCGGATCCGGATTGAAGACATCGGTCTTTGCACTACCAGGCTTGCTCCTCAAGACCTTGACGATGGTGCCGCAGAGCGACGCGCCACAGGGCCGGATTTCCACCAGGGCCTGTTGGTTGTCGGTGAACCATTTTCCGGTGATTGGTTCGGCGGCAAATGTCGGTGCACTCAACGTCGCAAAGGCAAACGCAAGGCAGCTTGTGACTGAGATCGGGTTCATCGGATTTCCCAAGACGTCGATACGACGCGTATGGCACGCGGATTGACAAGCTACGGCGGTGCCACTGCCGCCGCTGCAGCTTGCGTTGGATCAAGCGAATCGAAGCGTAGCGACGCGGTCTTGGGAGATGATTAGAAGCCTGCAACTTCGCAGGAAGCTCTCAAGGTTTCTGTTTGATCCATTGCACCAGCGACTAAGCGTGTCAGGGAATCAGCCACCAGGCCAATCGCAAGCGCTGCCAGAGGTCTTCATTCGAGGCCTCACCACGGCGCATCGCGGCATGCGCCGCTCACTTAGGCAACAACCCGCTTGCCTGGTAACGTTCGATCAGCGTGTCGAAAATGCTTGATGCCCGCTCGACAACGTGCCAGCGCCGATCCCTGCACACAAGCATGGCGTCGCCGAATTCAGCATCGACGGCAAGACCGTGGACGCAGCCTATCTCCAGGGCGCAACCGTGCCGCTCAATGTCGCCGCCTGCCTGGCGTTGCGATGTGGTTCGGCACGAGCAGGGAAGGTCTGCCGATCAACGTGCAGATCGTCGGCAAGTGGCAGGCGGAACCCACCATCCTGCACCTCGCTGCGCTACTGGAGAGCGTCAGTTCCGTACGCAACCTGCATCCGGTGCCGTGACGACAGCGCCCGGAGTTGGCCACTCCCGGGCGCTTTCAGTTCGACGCGGGCAAGCGGCCTACAACACACAACGGCCGTCATCAGGCGGGTGTGGAAGACGCACCCAGAATCTGGGTATACACGTGTTACATGCCGCACTGCACACCGGCTGCGCGTACCTGGCGGTGAGCGCTGCAGTGTTTGTTGCTGCTCTTCGGCGTCATGACAGGTTGGCTTATGCCACTGCAACTGAATGAACCGCTTCCTCGATCCACAGAAACCGCCCATCGGCATCGCGCTCGGCGAACACGTAGACATCGAGCGCGGCCGCTGCGCCATCTCGCATCGCAAGGGCAATCGTGTGCCGCTGCGCGTAGCGATTGCCGCAACAAAACTCGTCGCGTACAACAAACGTGGCGTGCTGCAGATCTTCGCGTAGCTGCACGATGCGTTCGCGCACGGCAGCGCGGTCTTCCCGAAGGCCGTTGGTACATTGACGAAAGTCGGGGCTGAAGTGCCGGTCCATGGCCTCTTCCACGCTCAGCTGGCGATTGTTGAGCAGGTCATCGACAGCGGCCTTGAGAACATTCGTATGCAGGAGTGCCTGGCGGTCGTCCATCACTCAACGGTCATCACAATCTTGCCCTGGATGTGGCCTTGCGCGGCGCGTTCGTGTGCCTGCCGCGCCTGCGACAGATCGAAGCTGCTGTCGATGGCTACGCGCACGGCACCGGACTGTAATAGCGGGGCCAGTGCAGCGAGTTGTGCGCCGCTGGACCTGACCTGGGTGGTGGAGACGCTCACACCCAAGGTGCCGGCGGCTTGCCGGCCATCGAATCCGAGCGGAAAGATTGGAAACAGCGCTCCACCACGTTTGAGCGTTTGGAGGAATCGCCCCGTCGCCGGACCGCCCACGGCATCCACGACCAGATCTGCCTCGCTGATGGCATCTTCCGGCGTTACCCGGGTGTAATCGATGAATACATCTGCGCCCAACTCACGCACGAATGCTTCGTGTCTGCCTGAGGCGATCGCAACCACGTGTGCACCCTTCCATTTCGCCAACTGCACTGCAAAGTGACCGACGCCGCCGGCGGCACCGTTGACCACCACGGTCTTGCCGTGCAGCTCCACCGGCACATGCGGCATCGGTTGCAGCGGATTGGGTGCGTTATGCCCTTGTTCGACCATGAACTGCCAGGCCGTCAACAGCGACATGGGCGCACCCGCAGCGTGGGCATGATCGATCCCGGACGGTTTGACGGCGACCTCGCCCGCTGGTGCGGTCACATACTGTGCATACGCCCGGCTGCCTCCGGCCAATCCGCTCGGAAAGCGCACCATCGCATAGACCTCCTCGCCCACCGACAGCCCTTCGACGTCGTCGGCGACTGCTTCGATCACGCCTGACACGTCCGTGCCCAGAATCAACGGAAAATCCACCGCCGGGCGCCACTGCGCGGGCAGCGCCTTGTAGCCCTCACGCAGGTACCAGTCGGGGGGATTCAAGCCGACGGCGCGCACCCGAATCAGCACCTCGCCCGATTGCAGCGCAGGCATAGGCGAATCTTCGTAGCGGAGCACGTCGGGCCCGCCGAATGCGGTCTGACGGATGGCTTTCATCGTCTTGATCTTTTCTGCAGTGGCTTGCATGCGATACCCTTAACGGAACGGTGCTCCGAATATACGGAGCACTGCTCCGAATGTACAGGGTGGATATGAGAGCCGACGCACAAAAGAACTATGAGCGCTTGCTGGACGTGGCGCGGCAAGCCCTCGCAGAATCAGGAGCGGAGGCATCGCTGCGCGACATCGCCCGCCGTGCCGGAGTCGGGCTGGGCACCTTGTACCGGCACTTCCCCACACGTGAGGCGTTGCTGGAAGCGCTATTGCGCAGCAGCTTCGAAGACCTGGCGACCAAGGCCGATGGCTTGCAGCACGCAGACGCATCGGACCGGGCATTGGTGCTGTGGCTGCAGGACATCATCGACTTCACGCACCGCCAGCGCGGCGTCCTTGCGCCGATGATGTCGGCCATCGAAGACGAATCCTCCGCACTGCACGGCTCCTGCGTCAGGCTACGCTGCGCTGGCGCGGCACTGCTGGCGCGAGCCCAGGCAGATGGCAAGGCGCGTGCCGACATCGACGGAGACGAACTGTTCGACCTCATCGCCGCGTTGGCCTGGCTTCGCGAACAGCCATCGCATACCGATCGGTCCGGCCGCTTGTTCGAGGTCGTGACCGAGGCGATTCTCGTTGGTGCCCCTGCAGCGAAGCAGTAGATAAGCTAGGAGCAGCAGCGTTGCAACGACCGACGCGTCTGACCCGACGCCCTTTCTTCAGCAACTTCGGGCAGCTGTGCTTACCTGGTCACGATGACGCCCCCTGATAAAGAGAACAAGCGACATGGAACTGTCCAAAGCCGTCGGCATTTTCTTTCTGGCACTTCTTTTCATCAATTATCTGCTCTTTATGGAGCCCAGTTCTGCGCCCAACTTGGGGCATCGTGTCCGTTGGCGTCGTTGGCTCCATCGAGCATTGGCCTATCCTATTTGTCATACCATCGGCATCGCACTGGCCAACGCTTTATTGGATCAATTGGCTAGCATCATCCCGACACAAGTTGAGGCAATCGAGCGCAATTACTGGATGATATTGGTGATCTTGCCCCTTCCGTTTTCACTAGCCCTCATGAAGCTGGGCATCTGGTCCCAGCGCTTTCTTGGCTATGAACAGTGGCCTAACCCCCCCGCCATACCCGCCTGGGTTCCAGCACAACCACGTCTAGAAGGCTTTGAAAGGATCGATCTTCAGGACGACGCGTTGGTGCAGGAACTTGCCAGGTCGCATTGGAATGTCATGCATGAAGCACTGATGCGTGATGCGCCTCTGTACGATGCGTATTGTCTACAGCGTGCCCTTCTCAATAATCACTTATTGCAGGTTGAACCTCAGTTGGCTGAAAGCGCCTCCAAGACCTACCAACAAGAAATGATCAGGCAAGCCTTGATTGCTGAGGCACACAGGGCGGCTACACAGGCAGCGCATGGGCCGCCGAGCAACCCAGCGATCACTGAGAAAACAACGATTCACTGACCGAGCTATGCATTGCGCTTTACTCGGGAGCGGCTGGAAAACGGCTCAGTCTCCCGAAGTCCAACAATGCCTTCGAGATAATGCGTGCAGTGATCTGCGGTGAGCACGTTGGCGGCCGACGATTCCAGCACCATTTCGGTCGCACACGACCGCTTATCGGCGCGACGCAATCTGACAACGCTTACTTGCGCGCAAGGACACAGGCCGCCTCATGCTCAGCGCATGGCCGCCTCGAATAGCTTGCGATTGAACCAGGTGGACCTGGCGATGGGCAGGTAGGCGTCCCAATTGCTGGGTAGCAACATCGTGCTGTCCTGGTCCAGCTCCGTCAGGCCCCTTCCGGTTCGGAGGCAGGCTTGGCCGCTGACACCAGCGACTGCAATGCCTTGCGATCGTCCAGCGACGGCAGCTCACATCGGCGCCGGACAGGTCCGACATCACGCCCATCACGAACGGAATCTGCACCTTCTCCTGCGCGCCGTAGACCTCCGCGTCGTATTCGATCTGCACGCATGGCGCCCGATTGCGGGCGATGAACTTCTGACGGCTGGCCATGCCTGATTTCCGATTGAGCTTGCCCGTTGCGCCAACGTGCGGGGCACGTGCGCTGTCTTGTGGCCTGGATATCGCCGGCCCGGCCGATCGCCTGGAGCCTGCGTGCGACGCCGGTGCTGCTGGCCTGCCCGCAACTACCGCACCACGCGGACCCAAGCGACAGGCCGTGCGATGACGCCTCTTCAGCAGTGCGGCGAGTCCAGGAATGCCCCTGCACACAACCGGCAAATCCTCTCACTCGTGCCGATGCGTGATGCGCGGCCGACTTCATGAAAGAAACGTGATGGGTTGGCGATGCTTTTTTCGGTTGATCGAAGGACAGGCCCCGGAGGTGGGCCGCAGACAGTACCGCATGAGCATCAGCTACTACAGCGCCATCGTTCCGCAAGCGGCCTCTACCATGGAGACGCCTGCATCGCTGATGAGCGAGCTGCTGGCCTACATCGAGCAGCACATCGGCGAGGCCGAGCTCGGTACCGAGTCCCTGCAGCAGGCGTTCGGGCTGTCGCGTGCGTCGTTGTACCGGCTGTTCCAGTCGCGTGGGGGCGTAGCCAGCTATATCCGCGAGCAGCGCCTGTGCGCTGCGTACCGTTATCTGCAGGCCTACCCGGAGTGCGGCCTGACCTGGCTGCTGTACGAAATGGGCTTTGCGTCGGAGCGGCAGTTCCAACGCTGTTTCCAGCAGCGTTTCGGCATGCCGCCGATGCAATGGCGCCGCCAGTGCCGCGCCGCGCCGCCGACGCATTCGCCACGCCGCGGACACTACATGCCGGTATGGCGCTTCATGCGCGAGCTGAGCGAGGATGCGCAGCGCGATCACGCATCGGTGCGCGCCGGCACGCTGCCGGTGCAGTCCGCCACGCTGGCGCATACCGAAGCTACGGCGTCTTGCACAGCCGGCACCAATGGAAAGCTGACCTCCAATTCGCAAGCCGCAATCCGCGTAGGAGCGCGCCTGAGCGCGATGAGGCTTTACCGATAACGCCCCGTCGCGCTCAGGCGCGCTCCTACGGGAGATTGTGCGACTTGGAACGTAGGACGCTTTGCATCTGCTCTGGCGAAGCAAAACATCCACCGATCAGCGGATCACCAGCACCGGGATCGAACTGTGCGTGAGCACCTCCACCGTCTGGCTGCCGAGCAGCATGCGGCGCATGCCACGGCGGCCGTGCGAGGTCATGATGATCAGATCGCTGTTGCACTCCTTGGCGGTCTGCACGATGCCTTCGGCGGCGAAGCGGTCCAGCACGTGGCGCGACGTGGCCTTGATATTGGCCGCAGCCGCCAGCTCCAGCGCCGGGCGCAGGATCTTCTCTGCGGCAGCTTCGCGTTCCTTGCGGTACTCCGGACTTGCCTCGTAGCCCACGCTCCAGCCCATCGCGTCGTACATGCCCATCGCCCACGGCTCGGACACGGTGACGATATCCACCTTGGCACCGGTGGCCTTGGCCAATTCCAGGCCTTGGAACAAACCGCGATGCGACAACTCGGACGCATCGATGGCGATCAGGATACGTTTGTACATGGTGACCTCCTTGGATGACCGGCCTGGCTGCCGGCGCACTCAGCCTGACAGTGCGCTGCGGTACACGCATTGATGCGCATCAATGCGGCCACGCGGCGTGCTGCAACACTCAGTCGGTTGGCGCGGCATCGGCAGCGTCGCGGCTTGCGCGTACGCGCGCCGGATTGCCCAGCGCGATCGCGCCGGCCGGCACGTCGCGGGTGACCACCGCACCGGCGCCGATCACCGCGCCGTCGCCGATGCACACGCCCGGCAGGATGATCGCACCGCCGCCGATCCACACGTTGCGGCCGATGCGGATCGGCCGCCCGAACTCCAGCCCGCTGGCGCGGCCTGCCGCGTCGCGCGGATGGTCGGCGGCATAGAACTGCACCGCAGGGCCCACCTGCGTGCCCTCGCCGATGCTGACCTCGCAGACATCCAGGATCACGCAATTGAAGTTGAGGAACACGCCCGCTCCCAGACGGATGTTATAGCCATAGTCGCAATGAAACGGCGGGCGGATCACCGCGCCTTCGCCCACATCGGCCAACCGCTCGACCAGCAGCGCGCGCCGCTGGGCGGGCGGCTGCGCGGCGCTGGCGTTGTAGCGCGCCATCCAGCCGGCAGCTGCAGTCTGGTCGGCCTGCAATTCGTCATCGGCAGCGTTATAGAGCTCGCCTGCCAGCATCTTGTGTTTTTTCGGTGCGCATCGGGCCGTGGATCTCTATACGTTCGATTCGAACGCAAGGGTGTCACGGATGCCGCGGGGAATGCATCGGGCGATGCACCAATACTGGCCAGCGGCGTGTTGGCGACGAACACGCCGCCCTGGCCAGATCCGGGAGCGTGATCCCTGCCGTGCATTACCCGGCGATGCGGTGCGGTTGCCGGCCTACACCACCGTCAGATTGGCGTACGCCATCACCAGCCACTTGGCGCCGACGTCGTCGAATTGCACCTGCACCCGCGCATGCGCGCCGGCGCCTTCGTAGTCCACGACCACGCCGCTGCCGAACTTGGGGTGTTGGACATTGGCGCCGAGCTTGATCGGCGCAGCTTCGACCACGCCGTGCACCGGTCCGCCGCGGGCCGCACCCAGCGAGGCGGTGCGCGAGACCTGCACTTTCGGGCGCACCTCGTGCAGCAGCTCGCGCGGGATCTCGCGCAGGAAGCGCGAGGGCACGTTGTAGTTGTCCTGGCCGTGGATGCGCCGCGATTCGGCGTAGCACAGCACCAGCTTCTGCCGCGCGCGGGTGATGCCCACATAGGCCAGGCGGCGCTCTTCTTCCAGCCGCCCGCTTTCTTCCAGCGAGCGCGCGCTCGGGAACAGGCCGTCTTCCAGGCCGACCAGGAACACGATGGGGAATTCCAGGCCCTTGGCCGAATGCAGCGTCATCAGCTGCACGCCTTCTTCGCCGGCCTGGGCCTGGCCTTCGCCGGCTTCCAGCGAGGCGTAGGCCAGGAAGGCCACCAGCTCGGTCATGCCCTGGCTGTCTTCATCGTCGGGGCGGGTGAAGCGCGAGGCTACCGACACCAGTTCGTCCAGGTTCTCGGTACGCGATTCCGAATCCAGCCCGCTGCGGCTTTCCTTGGCCCAATGCTCGCGCAGGCCCGAGCGCATCAGCACGTGATCGATGCGTTCGGCCAGTTCCATGTCGCCGGTTTCGGCGTGCAGCTGGCCGACCAGGCTCAGGAACGTGGCCAGCGCGTTGCGGGCGCGCGCGGCCAGGGTGTTTTCCTGCGTGGACAGCATCGCCGCTTCCCACAGCGACAAGGCGTTGGCGCGTGCCAGGCGGCGCACTTCATCCAGCGTGCGATCGCCGATGCCGCGCGTGGGCGTGTTGACCGCGCGCTCGAACGCGGCATCGTCGCTGCGGTTGGTAAGCAGGCGCAGGTACGCCAACGCATCCTTGATTTCGGCACGCTCGAAGAAGCGCATGCCGCCATACACACGGTACGGCAGCTGCTCGGAAATCAGCGCTTCTTCCAGCGCGCGCGATTGCGCGTTGCTGCGATACAGCACCGCCACTTCACCGTAGCTGCCGCCGTCGCGCACCCACTGCCGCGCGCGCTCGACCACATAGCGCGCCTCGTCGACCTCGTTATAGGCCGCATACAGGTCGATCGGATCGCCGTCGCCGGAATCGGTCCACAGCTGCTTGCCGATCCGGTCCGGGTTATGCGCGATCACCGCATTGGCCGCGCCCAGGATATTGGCGCTGGAGCGGTAGTTCTGCTCCAGCCGCACGGTCTGCGCGCCGGGGAAATCCTTCAGGAAGCGCTGGACGTTCTCGACCTTGGCGCCGCGCCAGCCGTAGATGGCCTGGTCATCGTCGCCGACCACGAACACGTGGCCGGTCTCGCCGGCCAGCACGCGCACGAAGGCGTACTGGATGGCGTTGGTGTCCTGGAACTCGTCGACCAGGATCTCGCGGAAGCGCGCACGGTAATGCGCCAGCAAGGCCGGGGTGTCGCGCAGCAGTTCGTGCGCGCGCAGCAACAACTCGGCGAAATCGAGCAGGCCGGAGCGGTCGCAACGTTCCTGGTAGGCGGCGTAGACCTGCCGGCGTACCTCGGTCCAGTCGTCGTTGGGCTCGGGCTGGATATGCTGCGGACGGCGACCTTCGTCCTTCTGCTCGTTGATCCACCAGCTCATCTGCTTGGGTGGATACTTGCCCTCGTCCAGCTCCAGCGCCTGCACCACGCGCTTGACCAGCCGCAGCTGGTCGTCGCTGTCCATGACCTGGAAGCCTTCCGGCAGCCGCGCGTCCTGCCAATGCAGCCGCAGCAGCCGATGCGCCAGCCCATGGAAGGTGCCGATCCACATCCCGCGGCTGCCGTTACGCAGCTGCAGGTCGGTACGGTGGCGCATTTCGCCGGCGGCCTTGTTGGTGAAGGTCACCGCGAAGATGCCGTGGTTGGGCACGCCCTGGACTTCGTTGAGCCAGGCAATGCGATGGATCAGCACGCGCGTCTTGCCGGAGCCGGCGCCGGCCAGCACGAGGTAATGCCCCGGCGGCGCGGAAACGGCCTCGCGCTGGGCGGGGTTTAAATGATCGAGCAAATGAGAGACATCCACCGCCGTATTTTACCGGTTGTGGCGTCGCTGCGGCTGAGATTGGGATGAAGCGGTTGGGTAAGCCCCTCTCCCATGGGCAGAGGGGTTGGGGTGAGGGTACGGGGCGAAGCAGTCGGTGCATCACTTCCGAAGGCGCGTGGCGACGCGTTTGTCACTGCAGGCACTGGTAGATGTCTGAGGCGCCCTCATCCGGCACTACGTGCCATCTTCTCCCGTCAGATCTCGCGGCTGGCCGATCAATCGCCGCCTGGCAGTCCCAACACATCCCGCGCAATCGCCGCAGCCTGCTCACGCAGCTCCGGCACTGCCAGGCTCTCCCACAACGACCCGATCCGCAGGCTGCCGATCACCCGCAACCGCGGATTGGCGCGCCCCTCGGCATCGATCAGACAGCCATCGGCGGCGGTATCCACCCCGATCCCATGCGGCCCGGCTACCGCGATGCCCTGCCCCAGCAGTTGCTGCAGCAGCGGGTTGCGCATCGCCTGCACGCGCATTTCCACACCGGTGGCGTTGACCAGCGTCTGCACATCCAGCTGCAAGGCAT
Organism: Xanthomonas arboricola pv. juglandis; assembly: GCF_001013475.1. Classification (GTDB taxonomy): domain Bacteria; phylum Pseudomonadota; class Gammaproteobacteria; order Xanthomonadales; family Xanthomonadaceae; genus Xanthomonas; species Xanthomonas arboricola. The sequence goes on from NZ_JZEF01000006.1 coordinate 78,062, forward strand.
GCCCGGCACTGGCGCCGGCACTGAGCCGCACGCAGGCGCCGGCCTGGAACGCCACATCCAGCCGCGCGCGATGCAGCTGCAACTGTCCGCGCGCGCGCATCATCTGCAGTTGCGCATGCACCGGCGCGGCGATGCGGTGACGATGCACATCCCAATAGCGCACCACGTGGCGCAGGAAGCGGCGTTGGTCGGCAGCCGACAGCGTTTGCCACAGGGCCTGACTCAGCGGGCGCACACGCTCCATCACGCTCTGCCAGGGCAGGCCTTGCGCCACTGCCGCCCGCGCATGCTGCCGCAAGCTGCGCATGCGCGCACGCAGCGACAGCGCCAGCAACGGCTGCGGATCGAAGTCCGCCGCAACGCAGTGCGCCTGCGGCAACGGCAGCAGCCCATGCCGCGACACCACGTGCACCGCCCCGCGATGCGCCTGCGCGGCCAGCGTCACCACCGTGTCGGCCATGCTCAGTCCCGAGCCGACGATGCACACCGCCGCGTCCTGCGGCAACGCGGCAACCGCCTCGGTATCCCAGGCTTCCACCCGCTGGGTTGCCGACAGGCCGGTGGCCCCGCGCAGCGGCAGCGGCCGCAACGCATTGCCTACCGCCAACACCACGCTGCTGGCGTGCAGGGTCTGGCCATCGTCGAGCTGCAACCGCGCGCCGTCGGCATCGGCGTGCAGCGTCTGCACGCGGGCGCTGTGCACGGTGAGCGTTGCCGGGCTCTGCACACGCGCGGCCTGCAGGCGTTCGCGCAGGTAGGGCGCGTAGTGCCGGCGCCCGACGAAGTGCTGCGACAGCTGCGCGTCCTCCAGCTCCGGGCAGCAGGCGTGCGCGCGCAGGTAATCGACGAAATCCTGCGGCGCCTCCACCAACGCACTCATCCGCGCGGCAGGTACATTGAGCAGATGTTCCGGCCGCGCGGTGGAGTACGCCACGCCCTCGCCCAGCACCGGGTGCGGCTCGATCAGCACGATCTGCACCGGCGCCACGGCCTGTCGCAACAGCTGCAGCGCCACCAGCACCCCGGATGCGCCACCGCCAACGATGGCGATCACTGCATCGCCGGGATCACGCAATTCATTCATCCGGCAATTGTAGGCGATGCGTCGCGTCGCACCGATGACAGCGGCCATGCCCGCCGCGATGGCCGGGATAGTCCCGCGCGCACATGCCGGCGCGACGCACCCCGTCCAACAAAGCGGTCGCCGGACGCGTCCATTCGAGCGCGGGCGCGTTCGCATGCAGCGCGATCTTGCCGCCCCAGACGCGCCCCCCACTTAACCTGCCCCCGCAGGCACCCCTGCGTCACAACGGGCACTGCGCGCGCATGGACCGTGCCCGCACGCACTACATCAACGCATCGGCCAGGCGTGCAATGCCCTCGCGGCTGCGGCGCCAGGCCGGGCGCGTGCGCCACTGCTCCAGGTCCAGCTGGCGGGCGTTGGCCAGGTAATCCTGCTCGATCGCACGCAACCGCTGCACCACGCCCCGGTCATAGCAGAGCATGCCGATCTCGGCGTTGAGCGCGAACGAGCGGATGTCCAGGTTGATCGAGCCGACCAGTGCGATGTCCTCATCCATGCTCAGGTGCTTGGCATGCAGGAAGTGCGGGCGGTACAGCGCGATCTTGACCCCGCAGCGCAGCAGCTCTTCGAAATATGCTTCCTGCGCCCAGGCCGCCAGGACCTGGTTGTTGCTCTCCGACAGGATCAGCTGCACATCCACGCCCGACACCGCGGCAATGCGCAAGGCACTGAGCAAGGCCTCGTCGGGGACGAAATACGGTGTCACCAGCACCACCTTGCGCCGCGCCAGATGGATCACCGCATTGATCGCATCGCGTGCATTCTCGAATGGATACGCCGGCCCGCTGGGCAGCAGCTGCGTGGCGATGTTGGCCTCGCAGACCGGCGCATCCGGCCATACGTCCAGGCGCTGCCCGGTTTCGGTGAACCAGTCGCTGGCGAACACCGCTTCCAGATGATTGACCACCGGCCCACGCACGCGCGCCACCAGCTCGCGATTGGGCACCCCATCGATGAAGCCGGCCTCGGCCAGATTCTGCGAGCCGACAAAGCCCACCTGGTTGTCGATCACCGCAATCTTGCGGTGGTTGCGCAGATCCATGCGACCGCTGCGGCGCCAGCGCAGGCCGCCGGGCAACACCGCCAGCACGTCCACCCCGGCTGCCTGCAGCCGCTTTCGGTAATGGCGCAGACCGCGCTTGGCACCCACCGCATCCAGCAGCACGCGGCAACGCACGCCGCGCACACTGGCGCGTTGCAGCGCAGCGACCACCGCATCGCCCACCGCATCGTCGAACATCAGGTAATACAGCAGGTGCACGCGCTTTTCCGCCGTGTCGATCGCCGTGACCAGCGCCTGCAGCGATTGCGCGTAGTCGTCCAGCAGTTCCACCGCATTGCCCAGCGTAGGCATGAAATCGCCCTGGCGTTCGATCAGCGGCACCACCTCGGCGCTGCTGGTGTCCGCCTGCGGGGTCCAGCGCAAGGCGTGCAGGGGCAGTTGCTGCTCGCGGATCACCTGCGAGGCGGTGGCCTGGCGTTCGACCCTCACCCGCGATAGCCACGGATGCCCGAACAGCAGATACAGCGGCAGGCCGACCACCGGCACGAAGCCGATCAGCAGCAACCAGCTGCGCGCCGCACCCGGCGTGGTGCGGGCCGGAATCCACAACAGCGCGGCCAGGCGAATCACCCAGTCCAGCGCCAGCAGCCAGGTCCCTTGCAACCAGTCAGGCAGCATCAGCAGTCCGTTCTCAAGAAGGCTCCGATTCTGACCGCCCGGTGCGTGAACGCAACGGGGCGGGCACGTTGATCGGCACGCAATAGCGAAACGGCCCGCCCTGCGCGTCAGCCGGCTGCACGCGCTCGGCGCAGACCTGCCGCAGCGTCTGCACGAACGCCGACTGCGCGCGGGTGGGATGCCAGTCGCTGCGAAGCGTCATGCCGATCTGGCGGCGCAGCTGTGGCCCGGCGCGGCCGATCTCACACAGCAAGCCGGCGCGGCGCTCGAACAGGAACTGGTCGCGCGACATCAGCGTGAGCCAGTCGCCTTCCAGCAACAGCCCGCGGATGGTCAGCTCCGCGCCGCATTCGATGCGCAGCGCCGGTGGCTCGATCCGCTGATCGCGAAACATCTGCTCCCAGCGCGCGCGCACCGGCGTGCCGGTGGTGGCGATCACCCAGGGATAGTCCAGCAACTGCGCGAACGCGTAGGCGCGCCCGGCCAGCGGGTGCCCGCTGCGCGCCACGATCACCGGCTCGTCGTCGAACAACGGCTCCTGCAGCACATCACGCACCGGCAACGGCTCGCGCAGCGCACCGATCAGCAGGTCCAGCCCGCCCTCGCGCAGATGCGCCAGCAATTCGTCATACGGGCCTTCGACCACGTTGACGCTGGCACCGGGATGCGCGCGCGCAAACCGCGCCAGTACCTGCGGCAGCAGGATCGCCCGCGCCAGCGGCATCACCCCCAATGCGATCCGGCCGGCGTGCTGCGAGCGCAACGCGCTCACTTCGTCCAGGCCGGCGCGCAATTCGGCCAGCGCCAGGCGCACCTGCCGCAGCAGCCGCGTGGCCACCGGCGTGGCCTGCATGGTCTTGCCGCGGCGCACCGTCAGCGGTACCTCGATCACATCGGCCAGCGACTGCACCGCGCGGTAGATCGCCGGTTGCGAGACCCCGGCGCGCGCCGCCGCCAGCGAATAACTCCCGGCCACATCCACCGCGACCAGCGCCTGCAGCTGGCCCAGCGAGACCCGTCGCTCCAGGCCAGGCCGGGCCGGCAGCCGCAACGCCCGCCGCGCCACCCGGATGCCGCGACCCAGTTGCTCCAACGCCCGCGCGATGCGCGGCACCAGCAACTGCGTGGCCTCGGTGGCGACCATGCCGCCGGGATGCCGCTCGAACAGGCGCACGCCGAGCTGCTGTTCCAGCCGCGCCACCGCCTGGGTCAATGCCGGTTGCGACAGGTTCACCTGCGGCGCGGCCGCGCTGATGCTGCCCAGCCGGTGCACCACCACCAGGGCGTAAAGATGGCGAAGGTTCGGCTCGGGAGTCGGCGGCATGCTCTAACTATAAGCAAAACCAATATGCATACCTAAAATGAATCTTGAGCCAGCAGGCGCTCGCCGCACAGACTCGATGCACCCCTAACGAGGATGGATGGATGAGCCAGGTCGTCACCCGGATCGCGCGCACCCCGTTGGCCGTCGTCGACGGGCTTGCGCAGGCCGGCGTGGCCACCGTGCACGAGGCGCAGGGACGCAGCGGCCTGCTGCACCATCGCCTGCGCCCGATCTACGCCGGCTGCCGCATCGCCGGCACCGCCGTCACCGTGTCGATCCCACCCGGCGACAACTGGATGATGCATGTGGCCATCGAGCAACTGCAGCCCGGCGATGTGCTGGTGGTCGCCCCGACCAGCGCCTGCTGCGATGGCTATTTCGGCGACCTGCTCGCCACCTCGGCACAGGCGCGCGGCTGCCGCGGGTTGATCATCGATGCCGGAGTACGCGATGTGCGCGACCTCACGGCGATGCAGTTCCCCGCCTGGAGCCGCGCCATCTGCGCGCAGGGCACCATCAAGGAGACGCTGGGCTCGGTCAACGTGCCGCTGGTCTGCGCCGATGCGCTGGTGCAGCCGGGCGATGTGGTGGTGGCCGACGACGATGGCGTGTGCGTGGTGCCGCGCGCCAGCGCCGACGCGGTGCTGGCCGAAGCGCAGGCACGCGAAGCGCGCGAACTGCGCAAACGCGAGCGCCTGGCACGCGGCGAACTGGGCCTGGACATCTATGCCATGCGCGAACGCTTGGCGGCCAAGGGCCTGCGCTATGTCTGAGCAGGTCCGCGCGATGTGGATGCGCGGCGGCACCTCCAAGGGCGGCTTTTTCCTGGCCGACGAGTTGCCGAGCAAACGCGCCGCACGCGATGCCTTCCTGCTGCGCGCCTACGGCTCGCCGGATGTCCGCCAGATCGACGGCATGGGCGGCGCCGACCCGCTGACCTCCAAGGTCGCGATCGTGTCGCGCTCGGCACGCGCCGATGCCGACGTGGACTATCTGTTCCTGCAGGTGTCGGTGGACCAGGCACAGGTCAGCGACGCGCAGAACTGCGGCAACATGCTGGCCGGCGTTGCGCCGTTCGCGCTGGAGCGGGGCTTGTTGCCCGCACGCGATGGCGAAACCGAGGTGCGCATCTTCATGCGCAACACCGGCACGCTGGCCACCGCCAGCGTGCAGACGCCCGGTGGCCAGGTGCGCTACGACGGCGACGCCCGCATCGACGGCGTGCCCGGCACCGCGGCGCCGATTGCGCTGGCATTTGCCGACATCGCCGGCTCCTCGTGTGGCGCCTTGCTGCCGACCGGCAACAGGGTCGACACCCTGGAGGGCGTGGAAGTCACGCTGATCGACAACGGCATGCCCTGCGTGGTGTTGCGCGCCAGCGACCTCGGCGTCAGCGGTTACGAAGACCGCAACACCCTCGATGCAGATGCGGCACTGAAGACCCGCCTGGAATCACTTCGTTTGCAGGCCGGCCCGTTGATGCAGCTGGGCGATGTTGCCGAGGCCACCGTGCCCAAGATGATGCTGGTCGCCGCACCGCGCCATGGCGGCGCGATCAGCGTGCGCTCGTTCATTCCGCACCGCTGCCACGCCTCGATCGGCGTGCTCGGCGCCGTCACCGTGGCCACTGCCTGCCTGCTGCCCGGCTCGCCCGCGCATGCCCTGGCGCAGCTGCCTGGCGGCACCACCCAGCAGCTGGAGGTCGAGCATCCCAGTGGTGCGAGCAGTTGCGTGATCACGGTCGATTCGCACGGCGAGGTGGTGCGCACCGCCGTGCTGCGCACTGCACGCAAGCTGTTCGATGGGCAGTTGTATGGCTGAGCGGATGGATGCGCCACCACGCTGGATCGATCGCCATCGGCCATGCCCGGCCCACGACCTGCGCCTGCCGCGCGGCGTGGCCGACACCGCGTGCCGCAGCGACCTGCGCGTGAGCATCCATGCGCGCACCACACCCTACGTGGGCACCTGCAGGTTCCGCGCACCGGGTGGGTCCGCCTTCCGCGTACGTGGTCGTTTACTCACCGATCCCGCCGCCTCAACAAGACCCTTGCCATGATCATCGACTGCCACGGCCACTACACCACCGCGCCCGCGGCGCACGATGCCTTCCGCAAGGCGCAGATCGCGCAGTACCACGACCCGAGCCTGCCCGCGCCGGTGTATCCGTCCATCTCCGACGATGCACTGCGCGAAAGCATCGAACAGCACCAGCTGCGCCTGTTGCGCGAGCGCGGTGCCGACATGACGATTTTTTCGCCACGCGCCAGCACCATGGCGCACCATATCGGCGACGAAGCGGTCAGCCAGGTGTGGACGCGCCACTGCAACGACCTGATCGCGCGCGTGGTGCAGCTGTATCCGCAGACCTTCATCGGCGTGTGCCAGTTGCCGCAGTCGCCGGGCGTGCCGATCGCCCAGTCGATCGCCGAGCTGGAACGTTGCGTCACCGAACTCGGATTTGTCGGCTGCAATCTCAATCCCGACCCGTCCGGCGGGCACTGGAACGGCGTGCCATTGACCGATCGCGCCTGGTATCCGTTCTTCGAAAAGATGGTCGAGCTCGACGTGCCGGCGATGGTGCATGTGTCGGGCAGCTGCAACGCCAACTTCCACGCCACCGGCGCGCATTATCTCAATGCCGATACCACCGCGTTCATGCAGTTTCTGGAAGGCGATCTGTTCGCTGATTTCCCGGACTTGCGCTTCATCATCCCGCACGGCGGCGGTGCGGTGCCGTATCACTGGGGCCGCTTCCGTGGCCTGGCCGATATGCTCGGCAAGCCACCGCTGTCCACGCATGTGATGCGCAATGTGTTCTTCGACACCTGCGTGTATCACCAGCCCGGCATCGATCTGCTGTTCGAGGTCGTCGACATCGACAACATCCTGTTCGGCTCGGAGATGGTCGGTGCAGTGCGCGGCATCGACCCGCAGACCGGCCAGTATTTCGACGACACCAAGCGCTACATCGATGCCTTGGCGATTTCCGACGCCGACAAGCGCAAGGTATTCGAAGGCAATGCGCGGCGGGTGTATCCACGCCTGGATGCGCAATTGCGTGCGCGTGGGCTGTAACTCTTTCTTACCTGCCGGAGAAGGTGCCCCGCAGGGGCGGATGAGGGGCGTCTCGGAGAGTGGTCACCGTCTGCGATGCCAACGCGTCGCCACGCGCCTTCGGAAGTGAAACGCCGGCTGCTTCGCCTCGAACTGCCAGCGAGTGACGGTGCGCGCAATCGGAAAAACGACGTTTCGCTTGCGAGTGGCTTCGCCCCGTACCCTCATCCCAACCCCTCTCCCGGAGGGAGAGGGGAGTGCACGCCGACCATTGTTGCGATCACCCCCCGCAACACTCCCCAAACGCAAACACCCGCCTTGCGGCGGGTGTTTGCCTGGATGCAGATCGGGTAATCGGTGGATTACTTGATCTTGCCTTCCTTGTACATCACGTGCTTACGCACGACCGGGTCGTATTTCATCATTTCCATCTTCCCCGGAGTGTTCTTCTTGTTCTTGTCCGTGGTGTAGAAGTGGCCGGTAGCGGCCGAGGAAATCATACGAATCTTGTCACGCTTGCCTTTTGCCATGACTGCTTACTCCTCAGACCTTTTCGCCGCGCGCACGCAGCTCTTTCAGAACGGCATCAATCCCGTTCTTGTCGATGGTGCGCAATGCATGCGCGGAGACACGGAGCTTCACCCAACGGTTCTCGCTGGCGACCCAGAAGCGGCGCTCGTGCAGGTTGGGCAGGAAGCGACGACGGGTTCTGTTGTTTGCGTGGGAGACGTTGTTACCCGTCTGCACACGCTTGCCGGACACTTGGCATACGCGGGACATTACGCACCTCGATAAATGAATTGCCACCCATAGCCTGGGGAGCGGCGGCCCCGACAGCGTCAAGCTGCCACGCAACGTTGGGAATCAAGAACTTACGCTGGGAACAAGCCGGCAACCCCATCGCGCTGGGTGCCGCCATCCGGAGCGATCCGGGCACAGCGAGCCGCGAATTATGCACGGCTTTCCTATGTGTCGCAAGCACTTAGCCCGCATTCCCCGCCCGCTCGCGGTGCAGCCAGCGATACAGCACCGGCAGCACCAGCAGGGTCAGCAAGGTCGACGAGACGATGCCGCCGATCACCACCGTGGCCAGCGGGCGCTGCACCTCGGCCCCGGCGCCGACATTGAAGGCCATCGGCACAAAGCCCAGTGCGGCCACCAGCGCAGTCATCAACACCGGGCGCAAGCGGCTCAGCGCGCCTTCGCGCAAGGCCTGCTCCAGCGACATGCCCTCGGCCCGCAGGCTGCGCACGAAGGCGATCATCACCAGGCCGTTGAGCACCGCCACCCCCGACAGCGCGATAAAGCCGACACCGGCGGAAATCGACAACGCCAGGCCGCGCAGCGCCAGCGCCACCACGCCACCGGTCAGCGCCAGCGGCACGCCGCTGAACACCACCAGCGCATCGCGCAGCGAACCGAACGACCAGTACAGCAGCGCGAAGATCAGCAGCAAGGTGCCCGGCACCACCCAGGCCAGGCGCTGGCCGGCGGAGATCAATTGCTCGAAGGTGCCGCCGTAGCCGATCCAGTAGCCGGTGGGCAGCACGACCTCGGCCTGCACACGCTGCTGCACCTCGGCGACGAATCCGCCCAGGTCGCGGTCGCGCACATTGGCGGTGATCACGATGCGGCGCTTGCCGTCTTCGCGATTGATCTGGTTGGGCCCGAGCACGGTTTGCACCTTTGCGACCTCGCGCAGCGGCACCGTGGTCGGTTCGCCACTGCGCCAGCCGGCCGCGCGGCTGGACTCGTCGACATCGGCGCGCTCGCCATCGCCACGCAGCGGGATCGGCAGATCGGCCAATGCGGTCGGGTCCTGTCGCAGGCCTTCGGGCAGGCGCACCACGATGTCGAACCGGCGGTCGCCTTCGAACAACTGCCCGGCCGCCTGCCCACCCACCGCCGCCGACACCGTGTCCTGCACCACGCCGGGATTGAGTCCGTACCCGGCCAGCGCGGCGCGATCGGGCACCACCGCCAGCATCGGCAGGCCGGTGGCCTGCTCCAGGCTCACGTCGGCCGCACCCGGCACCGTGCTGGCGACTTCCTGCACGCGCTGGCCCAGTTTGACCAGCGTGTCCAGGTCATCGCCGTAGACCTTGATCGCCACATCCGCACGCACGCCGGAAATCAGCTCGTTCATGCGCATCTGGATCGGCTGGGTGAACTCGTAGTTGTTGCCGGGCAACTGCTTCACCGCTTCCTCGATCTCGGCTACCAGTTGCGCCTTGGGTTTGCGCGGGTCCGGCCACCGCGCGCGCGGATGCATGATCAAGAACGTATCGGCCACCGACGGCGGCATCGGATCGGTTGCCACTTCGGCAGTCCCGAGCTTGCCGAACACATGCGCCACCTCCGGAAACTGCTTGATGCGTTTTTCCAGCGTGGACTGCATGGTGATGGCCTGCTCCAGGCTGGTGCCGGGAATGCGCAAGGCGTGCAGCGCGATGTCGCCTTCGTCCAGGTTCGGGATGAACTCGCTGCCCAGGCGCGTGGCCAATACCGCGCACAGCGCCACCGCCACCACCGCGCCGAGACCGACCCAACGGCCGTGTCGCAGTGCGCGATCCAGCAAGGGCGCATACACGCCGCGCGCCCAGCGCATCGCGCGGTTTTCGTGCTCGGCCACCTTGCCGCCGAGCAACAGGGCGATCGCTGCGGGGACAAAAGTGAGCGACAGCAACATCGCGCCGCTCAGCGCCAGCACCACGGTGATCGCCATCGGGTGGAACATCTTGCCTTCGATACCGGTGAGCGCGAACACCGGCAGATACACCGCGGTAATGATGCCCAGACCGAACAGGCTGGGCCGGATCACCTCTGCCGTGGCTTCGGCAGTCAATTCGAAACGCTCGTCGCGCTCGAGCACCCGTCCCAGCCGCAATTGCGCCTGCCCGAAGCGGCGCAGGCAGTTCTCCACGATGATCACCGCGCCATCGACGATCAAGCCGAAATCCAGCGCACCCAGACTCATCAGGTTGCCGGATACGCCACCGCGCACCATGCCGGTGAGGGTGAACAACATCGCCAGCGGAATCACCGCCGCGGTGATCAGGGCCGCGCGCACATTGCCCAGCAGCAGGAACAGCACCACGATCACCAGCAACGCGCCTTCGATCAGGTTCTTGGCGACGGTGACGATGGTGCGGTCCACCAGCGCGGTGCGATCGTAGACCGGCACCGCCTGCACGCCGGCCGGCAAGCTGGCATTGGCCACTTCCAGCCGCTGCGCTGCGGCCTGCGCCACGGTGCGGCTATTGGCGCCGACCAGCATGAACACCGTGCCGAGCACCACCTCGGTGCCGTCCTGGGTGGCCGCACCGGTGCGCAACTCGCGCCCCTCGCCGACCTGCGCCACATCGCGCACCCGGATCGGCACGCCTTGGCGCCGATCCAGCACGATCGCCCCGATCTGCGCGATATCGTCCACCTGCCCCGGCACCCGCACCAGGAACTGCTGGCCGTTGCGTTCGATATAGCCGGCGCCGATGTTGCGATTGTTCGCGTCCACCGCGCGCGCCACATCGTCCAGCGTAAAGCCCAGTGCGACCAGGCGTGCCGGATCCGGGGTGATATGGATCTGCCGCGCATAGCCGCCGATGGTGTTGACCTCGGTCACGCCGGGCACGTTGCGCAACTGTGGGCGCACCACCCAATCCTGCAGGGTGCGTAGATCGGTGGCCGTCCACGCACTGCCATCGGGTTTGCGCGCATTCGGTTTGGCTTCCACCGTGTACATGAATATCTCGCCCAGGCCGGTGGCGATCGGCCCCAGCTGCGGCTCCAGGTCGGCCGGCAGTTGCGACTTGACCTGCTGCAGCCGCTCGGCCACCTGCTGCCGCGCAAAGTACAGGTCCGTGCCATCGGCGAAGACCGCCGTCACCTGCGACAAGCCGTAGCGCGACAACGAGCGCGTGGACTCCAGCCCCGGCAATCCTGCCAGCACCGTCTCCAGCGGGAACGTCACCCGCTGCTCCGACTCCAACGGCGAATACCCCGGCGCGGCCGTATTGACCTGCACCTGCACATTGGTGATGTCGGGCGTGGCATCGATCGGCAAGCGCGAGAAACTCCACGCGCCGATCGCAATCAACACCCCCGTCAACGCCAGCATCAGCCACCGCTGCGCGATCGCGAACCGGATGATGTTAGTGAGCATGGCGCGCACCTCCGCGCACACTCGGCGCAACGGCGTGCGCAGCCACGCCGATCAGTGCATGCGTACGCACGCACGGCGCCTGTGCAATCGCAGCGGGTGGCCGGCGGCCGGCGGCACTGCAGCCAGGATCCCGACCTCCGCCAATATCGCGATCGCCCCCCGGCGCATCCAACCTCTGCCGCGCAGATTCTCACGCTGTTGCTGGTGTGATCGCCCGCGCCGCGACCGCGTCGATGCCGTAAAACGCGTGTCGCTGAAGCATGGAAGCGCTGTTCGCACGCACGTGCGTGCGGCCGAGGAAGAAGCAAGCCGTAAACACAGCGATCAATGATCATGCGAGGCCCCCGACTTTTCGATGTCGGCCTTGACCAGATAGCTCTGCTCCACCACCACCGCATCCCCCAACGCCAGACCCGACACCACCTGCACCTGCTGCGCATCGCGCGCGCCCAGTGTCACCGGCCGCACCTCGTACACATCGCCCACCCGCACGAACACCACCTCCCAGTCGCGAAACTGCTGCAAGGCCCCGACCGGCACCACCATCGCCGCCGGCTGCTGCGCCACCGTCACCCGCGCCTTCACTGCAGAGCCCGGCCGCCACAGGCCATCGCTGTTGCGCAGCACCGCGCGCGCCACCGTGCTCTGACTGGCCGTGGCCGTGCCCGGCAACACGCGCTCCAGCGTGGTCTGCGCCACCACGCCATCGCTGATGCGCGTCACCGTCACCGGTGCGCCGGCAGTGATGTGCCCGGCATCGGCGCCGAAGATGTGCAGATCCACCCACAGGCTCGACAGGTCGGCGATCTCGAACAGCGCCTGGCCTTCGCCCGCGTTGCTGCCCAGGCTGGCGTTGCGGGCGAGTACGGTGCCGCTGATCGGCGCACTGACCGGATACGTGGTCAGGCTCAGATTGCTCTCCACCGTGGCCAGGACCTGGCCGGCGCGCACCTGGTCGCCGACGTTGACGCGCAGGCTGCGCACCGGCCCGGGAAAGCGCGCGGTGGCCTGCGCCTGCGCACCTTCTGCCGGCGTCAGCAGGCCCTGCACCTCGTGCTGGTCGGCAATGCTGCCGGGACCGACCGGCGCGACCCGGATGCCGGCGTCCTGCGCAATCTTCGCTGCGATAGTGGTGCGCCCTTCGTAGCTGGGATAGGCCCAGCGACGCGCTTTGCCCTGCACGGTGGCGCGCACTTCCACATCGAACGAATGCGGCTCGCCGACCGTGCTGTCGGCCAGCAGGCTGCCATCGTCGCGTGCGCGCAATCGATGCACTTCGTTGACGCCGCCGAGCCGGGTCAGGCGCACTTCGACACTGCCGGCGCTGGGCGGCAAGGGCTTGTCGTCGCGGTACAGCCAGGCTTGATACGTGGGTGGCGTGCCGTCTTCGGCAATCGCCAGCTCCACGCTGTCGCCGTCCTGGTGCAGCAAGCGCCCGCCGTGCGTGCCTTTTTCGGCTTCCTCGCCATGTGCGTCGGCTTCACCTTCGGCGTCGGGCGTTGTGTGCTCGTGTGCTTCTTCGCTGTTGCCGCTGTTGCCGCCGCAGCCGCTCAGCAGCAGCGCCAGCACGAGCGGCGCGATCAAAAAACTTTTCATTGGAATTGGTCCTGGTTGGCGTCGCCGCTGTGCGTCGGGCGAACGAACGAAGAAGGTGTGCGCCGGATGCCTTGGATGCGCAGTAGGCGCGCGCAGCACTTGGCGACTGCTGGATGCCGATGCGGTTGCAAGCGTCGAAACCCATACAGGTGCAGCAGATCCAGGCGGACGCAGGCAGTCAGGGCGAAAACGCACAGCGGACAGAGCGCTCATGGCCCCACCTGCGCAGCGCTGTCGGCCACGAACGGCTGCCCGGTCAGGCGCTGGATTTCGATCAATGCGGTCTGCGCTTCCAACGCGGCGGCCAGTTGCTGCTGGCGTGCATCGCTGCGCTGTGCCTGCAGCTGCGCCCAGTCCAGATAACTGGTGGCGCCGGCGCGGTACGCGCGCTCGGCGGCGGCATCGGCGCGCGCAAGTGCGGGCAACACATCGCTGCGCATGCGCGCCACTTCCAGCTGCGCGGCGCGGTAGCGGCCATGCGCGTCGGCCAGCGTGGTGTAGAGCGTCAGTGCCTGCGATTGGCGTTCGATCTCCAGTAACGACAGCTCAGCTTCGGCGGCGCGGATCTCCGGTTGCGCACGCGCGGCGCTGCCCAACGCCAGCGAGACGCTGCCCAGCAGTGCGGTGGCGTCGTTGGCTTCGAGCCGGCGCACGCCCACCTGCCAGTCCAGGTCCGGGCGTGCCTGGCTGCGTGCCAGCCGCACCCGTGCCTCGCGCACGCGCTGCTCACCAGTCAAGCGCGCCAGTTCGGGGGTGGCATCGAGCAGCTGCGCCAGCACCTCGAACTCGGGAATCGCCGGCAGCTGCAATGGGTCGCCGGTGACATCGCCAAAGTCCGGCGTGCGCTGGCCCCACAGCACCGCCAGCTGGCGGCGTGCGGCCAGCAGCTCCTGCTGGGCGCGATCGCGCTCTAGTTCCGCGCGCGCCTGCAGGGCCTGGGCGGTCAGCAGCACCGATTCGGGCGATGCGCCGGCCTGTAGCCGCTGGCGCGCGGCACTGACGGTGCGTTGGCGCTGGGCCAGGGTTTCCAGCGCGGCCGCATGCCGTTGCGCGGCCATGCCGATGGACAGATAGCGCAGGGCGACTTCGGCCAGCACGTCCAGGCGCGCCAGCGCCCGCTGCGGTGCAAGTGCGTCGATGCGTGCCTGGGCCAGGGTGCGGCGCGCGTCCAGCTTGCCGCCACGTTCCAGCACGCCAGCCAGGGTGACGGTGAGTTCGGCCTGGTCCAGCGCGCGGGTCGGGCCGCTGCCGAACACGTTTTCCAGTTCGGCGCCGGTGCGCAACGGCGGACGCAACGCGTCGCGCTCGGCGTCGGCGGTGAGGACCGCGCGCTGACCATCGGCCAGACGCAGGTCGGGGTGCTGCCGGGCGACGCGCGCGATGGCGTCGTCCAGGGTCAGCACGGGCTTGGGCGGTACGTCCTGCGCCATGGCGCACGGCACGACCGCGAAGACGGCAAGTGCCGTCAGTCGCAACCACATGAGGGTGTCTCCGGAATCGGGATCGATGGACAGGCCGGCAGCTGCCGGCGATGCATCAGGCCGCGATCGGGGGACGCAATCCGGTCTCGCTCAGATGCGAGCGGTAGTACGCAAGCACGGCCACGGGCTGGGCCTGCGTGTGCGTGGACAGCGGCAGCCAGGCCAGCGCCGGCAAGACGGCCGGATTCTGGCCGTGGCAGTAGCCGCTATGCATCAGGGCGTGCATCAGGCCGGCCCCATCGCGCTCGCCGGCATCGCCTTCGTCGGCGCCGTCATGACCGTGCGGCGCGGTGTCTTCCAGGTGCATCTGGTCGTGCGCCAGCGCATGCACATCGCCCAGCGCGCAGGCCACCGGTGCGACCAACACGCCCATGGCCAGCACCGCCAGCGCCATCAGGCGCAGCAAGGGGTGCAACAGGCGGGCGCGACGCAGCAGCATGGGCGCAGCGTATCGGGGCCGGGGGAGTTACACAATCGCATGCACGGCCTGGCACGCAGCGTCGTAGGAGCGGACCTGGCCGCGACGCCGTCCGGTCAAATCGATGGCATCACACCAGGATGCCGGTTGCGCGCGCACAGCGCGCGTAACGTCGGTCGCCAGCGATCACCTGATGATTCAAGCCAGGACGGCGCCAGGGTCGGGACGGCGTCGCGGCCGGGTCCGCTCCTACGTGGAGCGGACCGTTTGGCCAGCGCCATCAGACGCAACAGGCGAGCGCGACGCAGCAACACGGACAGCCGTAGGAGCGGACCTGGCCGCGACAGCGCCCGGGCCGGCGAGAAGCTGCCGACGATTACCTGGACCTGGGATCGAGGCCAGGACGGCGCCAGGGTCGGGACGGCGTCGCGGCCGGGTCCGCTCCTACGTGGAGCGGACCGGTGGCCAGGGTCAGGGCGCGGCAGCCCTGGGCTTGGACGTTGCCGGGCGCGCCTTGCTCTCGGCGATAAACGCGCGCACCTGCTGCTCCAGCACCGGCAAGGTCACCGAGCCCTGCTTCAGCACCGCGTCGTGGAAGGCCTTGATGTCGAAGCGGTCGCCCAGTTCCTGTTCGGCCTCGGCACGCAGCTTGACGATGCTGATCTCGCCCAGCTTGTAGCTCAGCGCCTGGCCGGGCCAGGAGATGTAGCGGTCCACCTCGGTGGTGACCTCGTGCTCGCTCAGCGCGGTGCGGTCGCGCAGGTAGGCCAGCGCCTGCTCGCGGCTCCAGCCGTCGTGGTGCACGCCGGTGTCGATCACCAGCCGGCAGGCGCGCCACATCTCATAAGTGAGCCGGCCGAATTCCTCGTACGGGGTCTCGTAGATGCCCATCTCCTGGCCGAGCTTTTCGGTGTACAGCGCCCAGCCTTCGCCGTAGGCGGAGATGTAGTTCTCGCGGCGAAACGCCGGCTGGTCGCCCTGCTCCAGCGCCAGCGAGCCCTGCAGCGAATGCCCGGGCGAGGACTCGTGCAGGGTCAGCGCCGGCAGGTTGTACAACGGCCGCGACGGCAGGTTGTAGGTATTGACCCAGTAAGTGGTGGCGCCGCCGCGGCCGGCGGTCCAGAACGGGGCGATATCGTCCGGCACCGGCTTGATGGTGAAGCGCCCGCGCGGCAGCGTGCCGATGAACTTGCCGACCTGCCCGTCCACCCGCTTGGAAATCCACGCGGCGCGATCGAGCAGTTCCTGCGGGGTCTTGGCGTAGAACTGCGGGTCGGTGCGCAGGAAGCTCAGGAACTGCGCGAAGCTACCCTTGAAACCGACCTGCTGGATGATCGCGTCCATCTGCGCCTGGATGCGCGCCACCTCGTCCAGGCCGATCTTGTGGATCTGCTCCGGAGTCAGATCCAGCGTGGTGTATTCGCGGATCTGCTGGCGATAGAACGCCTTGCCGTCGGGCAGCGCTTCGGCCGCCAGCGAGGTGCGCGCCTTGGACATGTACTCGTCGCGGAAAAAGCTCAGCAGCTTGCTGTAGGCCGGCAGCACGGCCGTGCTCAGCGCGGCCTCGGCCTGTTCGCGCAACTGTGCCTGTTCGGGAGCGGGGATCTGCGCCGGCAGCTGCTTGAACGGCGCGTAGAAGCTGGACCCGGTGGGATCCTTGACATCGGCCACGGTGGCGATGGAAACGTCGCGGCCATCCAGCACCGCGCGCGGCACGCTGAACCCGCGCGCCAGGCCGGCGCGCATGTTGGCGGTCTGCTGATCGAAGTAGCGCGGCACATCGTTGAGGCGCGCGATATAGGCGCGGTACTCGGCCGCAGTTTTCATCGGCCGCTGCGCCATGAAGCCGAGATTGGACCAGAACGAGCTGTCCGAATTGAACGGCATCTCGTACAGGCGCAGGCGCACCTCGGCGGCGAGGTTTTCCACCTGCGGGCGGTAGATGGCGTAGTTGACCTGGTTGGTGGGCGAGAGCTGTTTCGGGTCGATGCTGTCGAGCTGCTTGAGCACGCCGTCCCATACCGCCAGGCGCGCCTGCTGCGCGGCCGGGCCGACATCGGGCAGATGGGTGTTGTCGCCGGTGGTGTCGCTGTCTTCGTCGGCCTGGCCGGTCTCGGCCTGGCGCCAGCTCCACTCTTTTTCGTAGATGGCGCGGAAGCGCGCATCGGCGGGGCGCTCGGCGGTCAAAGTGGCAGGCGCCACTGGTGCCGGTGCGGCGGCCTGCGCCGAGGTGGCGGCGAAGCTTGCGCCCAGCAGGGCGAGCGAAAGTGCGGCGGCGAGAGGAGATGTCACGTGCGGGCGGCCTGCGTTCGGATCGAACGTTCGATCATGGCAGCCCGGGCGGCAGCTGCCATGGGCCGGAAGTCCCAGCGCGGCGATTGGGGATTGGGGTTGCAGAGTGAATGCGCGCGACCGGACAGGCCGGCCGCTTCAGCCTGCCTTGCGCACCACCACCAGATGCCGTTCGCCGTCCAGGCCGGGCACCTGCAGCGGATGCACCTCGCCCACCGTCCAGCCGGCGGGCAGCGCGGCGATCTCGTCGTGCGGGTAGACGCCCTTCATCGCCAGCAGGCTGCCGCCCGGGCGCAGCAGGTGGCCGCCGACGTCAATGATGCCGGCCAGCGTATCCAGCGCCCGCGCGGTGAGATGGTCGTAGGCGGCCGGCTCGTCCAGCGCCTCGGCGCGCGACTCGGCCACGCGCGCGTTGCCCAGCGCCAGCTGGCGCAGCGCCTCGCGCATGAAGCGGGCCTTCTTGCCGTTGCTTTCCACCAGGGTCACCTGCAGCTGCGGGCGGGTGATCGCCAGCGGGATGCCGGGCAGGCCGGGGCCGGTGCCCAGATCGGCCAGCGTGCCGCTGGCGATGTAGGGCTGCATGGCCAGCGAATCGAGCAGATGGCGGGTGACCATCTCGCGCGGGTCGCGCACGGCGGTGAGGTTGTAGGTCTTGTTCCAACGCACCAGCAGCGTCAGATAGCGCAACAACGGCGCGGCAAAGGCCGCATCCAGGGATTGGGCCTGCAGGCCGTTGGCCAGCGCAGCGGCTACATCGGGGGGAAGTGCGGCATCGTTCATCCCGCGATTATCGCAGCTGGCTGGCGTGCAGGTGCGGGCGTGACGCGCATGGTAGCGATGCGCGACGCGTGAGCGCGTGGGCCGCAAGCCGACGTACGTGAACCTGCCCAGCACAATGTCCAGGCCTGCGATGCCGCAAGACCTGCCACCCACGCCAGCCGCCGCTGCACCGGCGTATGGGCATCGCTGTGGGCAGGGTCACCCGCCGCAGTGGCACACCCGTATCCGTATCCGCCATCGGCAGCCGATGACGCAGGCAAGCCTGCGCCAGCAGCGACACCACTGCCGCTGCCATTGAACGGACATCCGCCCGTCGCACTATGGTCGCGTTCGCCAGATCGCCTGTATGCCCATGTCCTTGATCGACCCGTCGTCCGCATCGCCCCTGCCTGGCCCCGGCAACGCAGCTGCCGCCGTGGATCATGGCCGCCGCCGTCTTCTCATTGCTGGTGCCGGGCTGGCGGCCGCCGGACTGCTCAGCCCGTTCGCGCGGGCCAGCGGCAGCCCGGACCCGTTCACCCTGGGCGTGGCCGCGGGCGACCCGCTGGCCGACGGCTTTGTCATCTGGACCCGGCTGGCGCCACGCCCGCTGGAGCCGGATGGACGCGGCGGACTGACCGCCCCGGTGCAGGTGCGCTGGCAGGTGGCCAGCGACCCGGGCATGCGCCACATCGTGCGCCAGGGCCAGACCGTCGCCAGCCCGGCCTGGGGCCATGCGGTGCATGTGGAGGTTGCCGGCCTGGCCGCCGATCGTCCGTACTGGTACTGCTTCCAGGCGCTGGGCGCGCGTAGCGCCATCGGCAGCGCGCGCACCTTGCCGGCGCCGCACCAGTTGCCGGATGCCGCACGGCTGGGCTTTGTGTCCTGCTCGCACTGGGAGCTGGGCTATTTCAGCGCCTACCGCCACCTGGCCGCCGAACAGCCGGACCTGGTGTTCTTCCTCGGCGATTACATCTACGAATACAGCAACCACGGCGAGGCAGCGCAGAAGATCGTGCGCCCGCATGGCAGCGGCGAATGCCTGGATCTGGCCGGCTACCGCAACCGCTATGCGCTGTACCGCACTGACCCCGACCTGCAGGCACTGCACGCCGGCAGCGCCTGCGTGGCGACCTGGGACGACCACGAAGTGCAGAACGATTACGCCAACCGCTGGTCGCAGGACCCGTCGATTACGGTCGACACCTTCCTGGCCCGGCGCGCAGCCGCCTACCGTGCCTTTTACGAACACTTCCCGCTGCGCGCACGCAATCGCCCACACGGCGCCGACATGCGCATCTACCGCTCGCTGGACTACGGCCAGCTGGCGCGCTTCTACGTGCTCGACGGGCGCCAGTACCGCAGCGAACAACCCTGCCCGCAGGCCAACGGCTGGCGCGGCGGGCATGTGGTGGACGACAGCTGCCACGAACGCACCGACTCACGCCGCAGCATGCTCGGCTGGGAACAGGAGCGCTGGCTGCATGGCGCCTTCGCACAATCGCCCGCGCGCTGGAACGTGATTGCGCAGGATCTATTGGTGGCACCGATGAACCAGCACGGCCGCGACGGCGTGCTCGGGCACTGGACCGACGGCTGGGACGGCTACCCGGCGACGCGCACGCGCATGCTCGATGCAATTACCAGGACCCGACTGCGCAACCCGGTGTTCTGGGGCGGCGACATCCACTCGTACTGGGTCACCGATCTGAAGGCCGATCCGGCCAATCCCGACTCGCCGACGCTGGCCACCGAATTCGTCGGCACCTCGATCACCTCCGACGGCCAGAGCAACGCCGAGCTGCAACAGACCATGGCGCTCAATCCGCACGTGCACTACGCCGAAGGCGAAACCCGCGGCTATGTCTCGGTGAAGCTGACACCGGGCCGGATGGACACGCGCCTGCAAGGCATCTCCGATCGCCGCGACCGCGATGCCACGGTCTCAACGTTGAAGCGCTTCGTGGTCGAAGACGGCAAGGCCGGTGCGGTGGAGGCGTGAGCCTGCGCTGCGCTGCCGCGGGTGGCGGCGCAGCGCAGGCTCACCATCCACCACAACTTGCCTTTGCCGATCTCCACGACTGTCGCAGCACGCGTGAACCGCCTTGCCACGACCTTGCCGCGCAGAGCTTGCGGTGCGTGCTGCACAACGCGGTGACTGCATCCATCCCCACAGGCCGGGCGCGTCGTGCAGCGCAATGGACACGCGCCGGTAAGACGGCGGCGCTATATCTGGGCGCCGCTGCCAGACGTTCGAGGATGCCATGACCGCCTCCGATCCCGCCCGCCGCCGCGTATTGCAAGGGCTGGGTGCCGGCCTGTTGTTGCCGGCCACTGCCGGTTGGTCCGCGCGCAGTCTGGCTGCGCCGTCCGGGCGGCCGCTGATCACCGATGGGGTGCAGAGCGGCGATGTCGTGGATGGCCGGGCGTTGCTATGGAGTCGCTGCGATCGGCCGGCGCGGCTGCGGGTGGAATGGGATACGCGCCCGAGCCTGCGTCAGGCGCGTCGCGTGGATGGCCCGATGGCTTCGCCAGCGCACGATTTCACTGCGCGGGTGGATCTGGGCGCATTGCCGCGCGATCAGGACATCTTCTACCGGGTGCGCTTCGAAGATGCCGACAACGGCGTCTTGGGCGCACCGGTGCACGGCCATCTGCGCAGTGCGCCGCAGGCGCGTGGCGATGTGCGCTTTGTCTGGAGTGGCGACACCGTCGGCCAGGGCTTCGGCATCAATCCGGACATCGGCGGCATGCGTATCTACAGCGCGATGCGCGAGCGCAACCCGGATTTCTTCCTGCACAGCGGCGACACCATCTATGCCGACGGCCCGATCCCGGCCGAGCTGATCGTGGAAGAGGGCAGGCGCTGGCGCAACCTCACCACTGCGGCCAAGAGCAAGGTGGCCGAAACGCTGGACGAATTCCGCGGCAACTACCGCTACAACCTGCTCGATGAGCATGTGCGTCGCTTCAATGCCGAGGTGGCGCAGGTCTGGCAATGGGACGACCACGAAACCACCAACAACTGGTCGCCCGGCAAGCAGTTGGACGAGCGCTATCAGGTGCGCGATATCGGGGTGCTCGCCGGTCGTGCGCGTCAGGCATTTCTGGAATACGCGCCGATGCGCGGTGTGCATGCCGATGGCAACGGGCGCATCTACCGCAAGATCAGTTACGGCCCGCTGCTGGATGTATTCGTGCTGGACATGCGCAGCTATCGCGGCGCCAACAGCGACAACCTGCAGCCGCAACCGAGAGCGGACGCGGCCTTTCTGGGGCCGCGGCAACTGGCCTGGCTGCAGCGCGAACTGGCCGGCTCGCGCGCGCAATGGAAGGTGATTGCCGCCGACATGCCGATAGGCCTGCAGGTGCCCGATGGGCAGGACGCCGCAGGCCGCGCGCGCTGGGAGGCGATCGCCAACGGCGATCCGGGCGTGCCGCGTGGACGCGAACAGGAGATCGCCACGCTGCTGCGTTTCATCAGCACAGCGCGCATTCGCAATACGCTGTGGCTGACCGCCGATGTGCATTATTGCGCGGCGCATTACTACCACCCGGATCGGGCGGCGTTTCAGCAATTCGAACCGTTCTGGGAGTTCGTGGCCGGCCCGCTCAATGCCGGCAGCTTCGGCCCGAATGCACTCGATGCCACCTTTGGCCCGACGGTGATCTTCCAGAAAGCACCGCCGGCGCCCAACCTGTCGCCACTGGCAGGATTTCAGTTCTTTGGCGAAGTGGAGATCGATGCACGCACCGGCGTGCTGACGGTGACCTTGCGCAATCTGGATGGGGTGGCGCAGTTCCGTCAGCCGATTTTGCCGCACGCTGCGACGCGGCCGGAACATGCCTGAGACGTCGGTCGGGCCAGCAACGCAAGCATCCATGTCAGGCACGTGCTGCACCCCGATACAGGACGCAGCGCGCACCTGCTCTGCAGCCACGCAGTAAAGCGATCTCCGTGCCTATTCGGCCGGCAACGGGTAGAACGCCAGCGCGGCGCGGCAGTCCGGTGCAGCCCACCATTCGTGCAACTGCCATTGCGCGGCATGGCCGAGCGCGGGGTCGCACCACTGCAACTGCAACGCGCCGTCGGGTGCCACTGCGTAGGCAAGCCGATGCAGGCCAAACGACAGGCCATGCCCGTACGCCTTGAGCAGCGCTTCCTTGGCGCACCACAGGCGAAAAAACAGCGCCTGTTGCGCGTCCGGCTGCAGGCCGGCCAGCAATGCGATTTCGTCGGCATGGAAAAATCGCTGCGCGATTTCCAGCAGACGTGGGCGTGCGCGGATGCGTTCCAGATCCACGCCCAGCCGCACGCCCTGCCCCAGGCCGACCAGCAGGTAGTCGCCGCTATGGCTCCAGCCGGTGTCCCGGTCGGGCAGGGCCGGCTGCAGCGACGGCCGCCCGCGCTCGTCGCGCCGCAGCGGCACCTGGGCGGGTTGCAGCGCCAGGGCCTGGCCCAGCAACTCGCGCGCCTGCGGTTCGCCACGCTCGCCATGCCGGTGCGGGCGCAGCCACAGCTGCACAGGGCCGATATGCCAGCTTGCGTGCGCTGTCACGCTGCGTGCACCAAGCACAACAGCCGCATGCGCGTGCGACCGCGCTCGACAGTCACTTCACGCCGGCCTGCGTTGAATGGCGCCCATGCACTACTTCCGGTGCGATCGCATGAGGAGTTCGGCAACATGGGCATCATCATCTGGTTGATCGTCGGCGGCATCGTGGGTTGGCTGGCCAGCATCATCATGCGTCGCGATGCGCAGCAAGGCATCATTCTCAATATCGTGGTCGGCATCGTCGGCGCGCTGATTGCCGGGTTCCTGTTCGGTGGCGGTATCAATCAAGCCATCACGCTGTGGACCTTCGTGTGGTCGCTGGTGGGTGCGGTGATCCTGCTGGCGATCGTCAATCTGTTTACCCGTGGCCGCGTGCGCTAAGCACGCATCCACTGATGGAACATCCAACGCCCGGGCTTGCCCGGGCGTTGTCGTTTCAGCCATCGACCGGAGCACGATCCAACGGATGGTGCACCCCATCTTCCACCGGCACGGCGATGTTCAACGCATAGGGATTGACGCCTTCCAGGCAACCGACGTTGTAGCCGTACTCGTTGGGATTGGAGCGCCGCCGATGATGCGTGTAGATACCGCACACGCCGCAGAAGTAATGCGCCGCCGCATGCGTGTTGAACTGATACAGCCGCAGCACATCCTCGCCCTGCAGCACGTGCAGGCCGTCCAGCGTCACCGAGGCGACGATGGCACCACGGCGGCGGCACATCGAGCAGTCGCAACGGCGCGGATCGAGCAGGCCGTGCGGCAGATCCAGATCAATCTGCACCGCGCCGCAGTGGCAACTCAGCCGATGCACCGGCCCCAGGGTGACCTCACCGACCTTGTGCGTGCTACGCCGCAGATGCCGCTCGCTCATGCGCCCGCCTCGGCCAGGCGCACCCAGGCCGGTGCGTGGTCGCTGGGGCGCTCCCAGGTGCGCGGTTCGCGGTCGATGCCCGCTTCCACCGCGCGTGCGCGCAAGGCCTCCGAGACCAGGGTCAGATCGATGCGCAGGCCCAGATTGCGGCGGAATCCGGCCTGGCGGTAATCCCACCAGCTGAACTGCTCGGCTTCCTCATGATGCAGCCGGAACGCATCGTGCAGGCCCAGCGCCAGCAGTTGTTCCAGCGCGGCGCGCTCGGCGGTGGAGGTGAGGATGTGGTGCTCGTTCCACACTGCCGGGTCATGCACATCGCGCGCATCCGGGGCGATGTTGAAGTCGCCCAGCACCACCAGCTGCGGGTACTTGTGCAGTTCCTGCGCCAGCCAGTCGTGCACCGCGGCCAGCCAGCGCAGCTTGTAGGCGTACTTGTCGGTGCCCACGTCCTGGCCGTTGACCACATACAGGTTGACGATGCGCACGCCATCGACGGTGGCGGCGATCACGCGCTGCTGCACGTCGTCGAAACCGGGGATGCCCATCTGCACGTCCAGCGCCGGCGAGCGCGACAGGATCGCCACGCCGTTGTAGGTCTTCTGCCCGCAGAACACGCTGCGATAGCCGGCAGCGGCCAGCGCCGCATCCGGAAACTTGTGGTCTTCCAGCTTGGTTTCCTGGATGCCGACCACGTCGGGCGCAAACGTGCCCAGCCACTGTTGCAGGTGCGGCAGGCGCACGTTGAGCGAGTTGACGTTCCAGGAGGCAATCTTCATGGCGTGGCGCGGACCGTGGTTCAAACCACCAATGGTACCGCGCCGCCGGAGTGTGCTCAGGGGCGTGGGGCGATGCGCACGCCAAGCTGTTTGGCGACCGGGCGTTCCCGCTCGGAGTGCCGGTGTGAATGAGACGATTGAGCGCGTGCAGGCGCACCGTCCACGCGCTCGGTCAGGGTGCTGGAGCCGCAGTCGGCGACCAGCATCCATCGCTTCTTGCGCGCGATCCAGGCCAGCGCGCTGCGCGGTTGGGCGCCTCGTCGTAGTCGGCGCGACTGGCCTCGCGTGGCTGGCGCTTGCCGTCGGCCATCTGCAGCTCGGCGGTGCAGGTCGAGCAGGGGCAGCAGGCTGCGGCCGGGAACACGGACAGGTGCGCAAGCGCGAGGCGGGATGACCGGTGATGACAGAGGCTGGCAATTCAATAACTTACTGTAAATTAATTATTTCAGCCGGACCGGGTAAGCTAGCGCCTCCCCCGTGCCACCGCTCGCCATGCCGTCCACTGCCACCGTTGCATTGCCGCCGCATTCGCCGAACTTTCCCAGCCTTAGCCGCAACGAGCGCGACATGCTCGACCGCCTGCGCCTGGCCGGCGTGCTCACCCGCGCCGACCTCAGCCGCGGCACCGGGCTGACCGTGCAGACTGCGGTGCGCCTGATCGAAGGCCTGCAGGCGCGCGGCATGGTCCACATGGGCAGCGGCGTGGCACGCGCCGGGCGCGGCAAGCCGGGGGTGGCGGTGTCGTTGAATCCGGCGCACGGCCACACCTTGGGCGTCTCCATCGCCACCGACGCGCTGAGCCTGGCGCTGGTGGACTTCGCCGGCCAGGTGCTGGCGGTCAGCGAGCTGCCGCTGGATGCACGCAGTGCCGACGCGGTGTTGCTGCAGCTGCAGGCCGGCGACGCGGCGCTGCTGGCAGGCCTGGAGCACGCGGTGGGGCCGCGGCTGGGGATCGGGCTGGCGATGAGCGGTTTTTTTACCGGCGAGGACGGGCGCATCAATCCGCCCGAGCCGCTGCGCGCGCTTGGCGAGTTCGCCCTGGCACCGTGGCTGGCGCAGGCCTGCACGCAGCCGGTGTGGATGGACAACGACGGCAGCGTAGCCGCCGCCGGCGAAGCGATGCTGGGCGTGGGCCGTCGACATCGCGACTTTGCCTACCTCTACCTCAGCTACGGGTTCGGCGGTGGCCTGGTCATCGATGGCCAGGTCATGCGCGGTGCGCGCGGCAGTGCCGGTGAATTCGCCGGCATGCTGCCGGCGCAGAAGCTCGAACGCGCCACGCTGGAACTGCTGCGCGAACTGCTGGCCGACGACGGCGTGGCGTTTGCCGACGTGCGCAGCCTGCTGGCCGCCTACGACCCGACTTGGCCGGCGATCGAGCGCTGGATCGCGCGTAGCGCGCCGGGAGTATCGTTGATCGTCTCGGCGATCACTGCGGTGTGCGACCCGGAAGCGATCGTGTTCGGTGGCCGCCTGCCGGCCGACCTGGCCCGGCGCCTGATCGCCGCCGTGCAGATCGACAACCTGCCGCGTCGCGGTCAGGGCAGGCCGATGCCGCTACTGCTGCCGGCCGAGGCACCGGCCGACGCCTGCGCGATCGGTGCGGCGACGCTGCCGTTGAAGGCGCGCTACTTCCGTTGACTGCTGGCGCAATGCTTGCTGCGTCATCGGACGCGGGCGAGCGCAGCGCGCCATTGACGATGCTTCAGCACGAGACCGCGTAGCGGCGGCAACGCCGTCAGGGGCTGGACGCGATGCGCAGACGACGCTGCGACAACCGCAGGCCTGCTTCACTCCCGTTGGCCAGCGCCCTGACCCGCACAGCAGTGCGCATGCAGCTCGCGGGCCAGTGCAACCACCTGCTGTTTGGTGTGCGCATCCATGTCTTCGAACATCGCTTCGCCAGGTAGCGGTTGTGCGTCCGGCAAGGGATGCCCGAACGGCTGCTCGGCGACCAGCCGCCAGGCGTCGCCATACAGCGATTCGGCGGTGCCCGGCAGCGGCGATGACAGCAATTGATCAAGCACCGGCATGGCAGCGCGATGACCACGCATGGCCAAGTCTTCCAGCGCCACCAGCACCTGGTCTGCCTCGGCATGATCGGAAGCAGACGGCGGCGCCAACAGGCCGTCTGCCGCCGCAGGCACCTGACGCTCCAGCACGGCGCTTGCCCGCCGACGCAGCAGCTCGATCTGCGCATCCACATTGCCGGCGGCGGCCGACTGACGCAACAGTTGATCCACCTGTGCGTATTCGCCGGCCCCGACGTGACGGCATGCCGCGCGCTGCAGCGCCTGCGGGTCCAACCGGTTTCCGGCGCCTGCCGTCGCAGCGTCGCCGAGTCGGTCGATATCGTCCAGTTCGATCCCATCGCGCGTGGGCTGCGACGTCTCGGCGATCAATGCGCAGCGTGCATACCGTTGCGCACGCGCGTAGCCGGCCGCAGCGCTGCCCGATGCACTCGCCGCAGCAGCGTGCGAACCTGCACCTGCACCTGCAGCGGATGTCGCCTGCGCTGGGGTGTCCTTGTGCATCGGCGCCGGTGGCGAAGGTGCGCCACCGGCGCACAGCACAGCGCAGCGGCCCATGCCAATCCGAGCCAGCGTGCATGCGTGGCACGACGCGTGGTCATTGCAGGGCCTGGCGGTCGCGGTTGTCGGCAGGCTGCGCTGCATGGCCCGATGCAGCGGCAGCGTCCAACCTAGCCGAATGCGCCTGCGCCAGCTGCGCGATGGCGCGGTCACGTGCTTCTTCGCGTAGCTGCGCCTCGATCATGGCGCCGACGTTGTCCAGGGTCGCAACGTGTTTTTCCTCCAGCCGGATCAGGTGATACCCGCCCGGCCCACGCACCGGCGGTGAGACCTGACCGGGCGTCAACGCACGCACCGCCGCCTCGAACGGCTTGGCCAGATACAGGCCGAACATCGACGACAGCTGGCCGCCCTCGTGCGCAGTGGCCGCATCGTCGGAGTCGCTGCTGGCCAGCTGGCCGAAATCCGCTCCGGCGTCCACGCGGCGACGCAGCGCCTGCGCGCGCGCCAGTGCCTGCGCCTGACTCAATGGATGCCCGGCACGCGCACCGCTGTCGGGCTGCTCTGCGATAAAGAGATGGCTGAGCCGGAACTCGTCGAAATCGCCGGGCCGCTCAGCGAAGCGTTGCGCGATCTGGGCCTGGGTGATCGTCGCATCCAGCAACAGGCGATTGCGTTCGGCCTGCGCCAGCACCGTGTCCGGATCGGGATCGGCGCGCACCATGGCTGCTAGCTGCGGGTCGTCGGCGAGTCCATCTGCTTTGGCACGTTCGACCAGCACCTCGCGCTCGATCTGCGAGGCAACACGGTCCTGACCCGGGTGCGAGTCCTGCCCGACCGGCGCAGCAGCACCTGCTGACATCGCGCCAGCCGACATGGGCAGCCGCGCAGCGAGCAGACAGGTAGCGGTCGTCGTTGCGCCCAGCAGCCAACGCCAACCCATCTTCATGCTTGCCGACGTCATTGAAACCACTCCAGCATCTGACATGAGGTTTCCTTCAAAAGAGTCGCATCGTGGCGATCGAACCATGCGGTGCCCGGTGTAGGGTCGAGCCTCCACACCGGGCACCTCTCATACGATCAGCCTGTTACGGCGCGTAATGCGATACGCGTCGGCCGTTGGTCTTGAGCACGCGCATGGTGGTCTTCGGGTCGTCGGTGGTGATCGGCCCGAAGCGCTGCGACATCCGGAAGCCGGTATCTCCGCGATGGTCGGCGGTATCGGCATTTCCCTGGTAAGCCGGAGCGAATTTTTCCGCCAGCGTGTAACAGCACGAGCCGTTGTTGTTGTAGAACTTGCCGGCCACCGGACCATCGGGAATGGCCTGGAACACGCCGATGCGCTTGCCTTCGGCACGCGCGGCATTCTTCTGGCCTTGCAGCAGGCCATCGTCCTGCTTGACGTTGATCTCCAGCGTATGTGCATAGCTCTGCCACTCGACCCGGCTGGCCGGCACGTCGATGCTCGACAGCATGTTGGTGGTGTAGACCGGGATGGCGTGCACGTACCTGGAGTTGCCGACAAATGCTGCCGGATGCGGGAACAACGTGGCATTGACCTTCATCGCCACCACCTGCTCGGGATGGTTGGGGAATGCGCGCAATGCAGCGGTATGCACGGCACGTACGCCATCGGCCGTCTTGACGTCGAAGATCAACGGCAGCTGCATGTTGTTGTTCTTCCAGTACGCGAACAGCTCGTCCAGGCTGTAGACCTGCCAACCGGTGACGGTGCTGCGGTCGGGCGTGAGCAGATGCAGCCTCTTGATCGTGGCCAGCGGCAGGCTGCTGACGGTCGGGTTGGCGCCCTGATTGGTTGCCGGGTTGTACTTTCCTCCGCCCACCACTGCATACACGTCGGTGGTGCGGCCAAGATTGAAATCGTGCATCAGTATCGGCATGCCGTCCTGGGTGATCTTGACGTCCAGCTCCACACCGTCCATGCACTGGACGTCGGCGGTGAGCACCGCGCGGCTGGAATTTTCCGGAAGCGCTGCATCACCGGAATATTTGCCCCACAGGCCGCGATGGGCCAGGACCAGGGTGTCGGCGGTGAATGTGTCGTTGAGGATTTCGGCCATCTTGTGGGCGGTGTTGCCGCACGATGCCGCAGCAAGTTGCGGCATTGCAGCCAGCACGGCCAGTGCGCCAAGCAGGCGGCAGGCACGGGCAAGCGGATGTGGAACGAGAGCGGTCGGCATGGTCTATGTCCCGGTTGTAGAGGCAAGAAAGGCAAGGGATGGACGAGAGCCGAGGGGTCGACGCCATCGGCGAACTCGCTTGCAGCGCACTCACCAGCCGGTCGATACCGGGGGAGAGGCCAAGCCGCGCGTGATCAGCGTTCGGCTTGCTGGCCAATTTAGTCACTCTCCATGAATTAATTGTTTCTGCGAGATGGCGATCTGTCGCGCATGCGCGATGTGGCGCGGCGATGCGCAGTGATGCATGGCATGCGCTGCGATGCACGCGGCAGCAGCACATTGGTGCTTGCCGGCTCCACTAAAGTTGCAGCTCCGCATACCCGCGCAGCGGGCGTTGTGCAGCTGACCGCAAGCGTTTGCCAAAACGCAGAACGCCGGCACAAGGGCCGGCGTTCTGCGCTACATCCAGCGATGGACCGATGCGTCAGTGACCCGACGCACCGCTGGCACCCAGGCCGGTTTCGGCACGGATCTGCTGGGCCTTGAACGCGGCACGTTCGTTGGCGGCCTGCGGGCTGTGATCCAGGATCGAGAACAGCCAGATGCCGACAAAACCAATGGTCATCGAGAACAGCGCCGGCGAGGTGTACGGGAACGGCGCCGAACCGGCTGCGTTGCCCAGCGTGTCCACCCACACCGACGGCGACAGGATGGTGAGCACCAGCGAGGAGACCAGGCCCAGGAAACCGCCGACCACCGCACCGCGGGTGGTGCAGTTCTTCCACAACAACGACAGGATCAGCACCGGGAAGTTGGCCGAGGCCGCGATGGCGAACGCCAGCGACACCATGAAGGCCACGTTCTGCTTCTCGAACACGATGCCCAGCAGCACTGCGATCACGCCCAGCACCAGGGTGGTGGCACGCGAGACCTTCAGCTCCGAACCAGGCGCCGGATTGCCCTTCTTGATCACCGTGGCGTACAGGTCATGCGACACCGCCGAGGCGCCGGACAGGGTCAGGCCTGCGACCACCGCCAGGATGGTGGCGAAGGCCACCGCCGAGATGAAGCCCATGAACACGTTGCCGCCGACCGCATTGCCGACCAGCACCGCTGCCATGTTGGCCGCGCCCTTGCCGCCGTGGATGGTGCCGGTAGTGACGTCCGCGAACTGCGGGTTGGTCAGCACCAGCGCGATCGCGCCAAAGCCGATGATGAAGATCAGGATGTAGAAGTAGCCGATCCAGGTGGTGGCCCACAGCACCGACTTGCGCGCCTGCTTGGCATCGGGAACGGTGAAGAAGCGCATCAGGATGTGCGGCAGGCCGGCGGTGCCGAACATCAGCGCCATGCCGAACGAGATCGCCGAGATCGGGTCCTTCACGAAGCCGCCCGGGCCCATGATCGACAGGCCGGCCTTGGCCGCGTCCTCCGGCGATGCACCGCCATTGGCCGCAATGGCCGTCTTCACCCGCACGCCCTCGGCAAACAGCGCCTCGAAGCTGAAGTTGAAGTGCCACATGATCGCCACCGCCATGAAGGTCACGCCGGTCAGCAACAGCACCGCCTTGATGATCTGCACCCACGTCGTGGCGGTCATGCCGCCGAACAGCACGTAGACCATCATCAGCACGCCGACCAGGGTCACCGCCACCCAGTAGTCCAGGCCGAACAGCAGCTTGATCAAGGCACCGGCACCGACCATCTGTGCGATCAGATAGAACAGCACCACCACCAGCGTGCCCGACGCGGCAAAGCTGCGGATGGCGGTCGGCGCGAAGCGATAGCCGGCCACGTCGGCGAAGGTGTACTTGCCGAGGTTGCGCAGCCGCTCGGCCATCAGGAAGGTCAGGATCGGCCAGCCGACCAGAAAGCCGATCGCATAGATCAGACCGTCGTAGCCATTGGCCATTACCGCCGCGGTGATGCCCAGGAACGAGGCCGCCGACATGAAGTCGCCGGCGATCGCCAGGCCGTTCTGGAAGCCGGTGATGCCACCGCCGGCGGTGTAGAAGTCGGAGGCCGACTTGGTCTTGGCCGCCGCCCACTTGGTGATCCACAAGGTGCCCAGCACGAAGAAGCCGAACATGCCGATCGCCACCCAGTTGGTGGGCTGCTTGTCGACCTGGCCCATGTCGCCGCCGGCGGCCAGCGCGATGCCGGCCGGCATCAGCCCGGCCAGGATCAGGAGAAGGCGCGAATACTTGCTCATTTGCGGGCTTCCTCGAGGATCTGCGCGGTCAGCTGGTCATAGGTGTTGTTGGCGCGGCGCACGTAGATGGCGGTGATGACGATGGTGAACACCATCACCCCGATCGCGATCGGAATGCCGATCGAGGTCACGCCGGCACCGATCGGCTTGGCGAGGAATTCCTTGTCGAAGGCGATCAGGCCGATGTAGCCGTAATAGGCCAGCAACATCAGCACGGTGAGGGTCCAGCCCAGCGCGTTGCGCTGGCGCTTGAGTGCGTGGTACTTCGGATTGGCATCGATCTTGGCGATCAGTGCGTCATTCGAGACGGTCATTGTCTGTCTCCTGGTAGAGCGCTGGTAAAACGACGGTGGCCTTGCCCGTCCCACCGCAGTGGAACGAGCCGCCGGTGGCAGAAACTAGAAGCTGTACTTGGTGGTGAATTGCAGGCGCGAAATGTCGCCGCTGTCGCCGTTCTCGGCTTCGCGACGGCCATACATCAGCTCCGCGCCCACATCGACCTTGGGCAGCGGCGAATAGAACACGTTGGCGCGGATGCTCTGCTGCGATTTGCTCGCAAGCGCGCCGGTATTGGCGATGTCGTGGTCGTAGTTCACGCGCGAATACATGATCGTGCTGCGCAGCTTGGCGTTGTAGTCGTGGCGCCAGGCCACCCAGCCGGCGATCGTGCTGACGGTCTGGATATTGCCGTCCATGTCGATCTCCACATCCGAGCCGTTGCCCAGGCCCAGATAGCGCCCCAGGCCCTCGCCGTAGCTGAGCTGGTAGCGCAGATCGTTGTTGGAATTGATGATCCAGCGGCCGCCACCGGCAATCGCGCCGCCGAAGTCGGTGTCGTTGGTCAGCGCGCTGCGCGTGCGGTACTGGCGCGCGATCGCCGACAGGCCGAACGTGCCCCAGGTGCCCTTCCAGTTGTAGCGCGCGGTCAGGTCCGGCATCGCACCGTGGTCGGAGGCCAGGATGGTGTTGCCGCCCTGGTAGGGCGTGGTCAGCGTCTCGGGATTTTCCGCCGACACGCTGAAGGCGCCACGGGTGTAGCGGATCTGGGTCTGACGGCTGAACAGTGCGCCGTCGGTCGGTCCGACGATGTCGGCGGCCTCGGGCAGGATCGTGGAATCGATGAAGTTGGACCAGGTCTGGCCGGCCAGCCAGTTGTTCCAGCTCACGTAGGCGTGGCGCAAGGTGCCGCCGTACAGATTGTTGACCTGATTGGCCAGCGCGTTGCCGAAGAAATCCAGTTCGATGAAGCCGGTGATCTTGTCGCCGTTTTCGGTGACGGTGTCCACGCCCAGGTTGAAGCGCGAGAACTTGGCATGGAAGTCGGTATCGGTGCTCGAGGCCTGGCCACCGACCGGCGTCTGGGTCGGGATGTACAGGTAACGGCCCACCGCGCCTTCGGGCAATGCGCCGTCGGAGGTGCGGGTGGTCATGAAGTCGGCCTTGATGAAACCACCGTAACGGAACGTTGTCCCCGCCGCTGCGTTCGGTGTGATGCTGGTCAGCTGGATCGGCCGCTTGCCGGCCGGCACCACAGGCGCGGCCGGTGCCTGTGCCTGCGCAGCGCGCACCTCGGTCACCTGGGTCTGCGTCTGCGTGATCTGGCCCTGCTGTTGTTGCTGCGCCGACACCAGCAGCTGGACCTGACGCTCGAGCTCGGCAATGCGTGCTTCCAGCGCCTTTTCCTTGGCGGTCTGCGCGAACGCCACGCCCGGCAGGATGCTCGCCACGAACAAGGCAGCCGCCAGCGGATGGCGCACCAACGGTGCAGTACGGTGTGTCATGGACCCCTCTCCCCGATAAGGCCTCGCGCTTGATGGCGATGCTGTGCGGAGCGTGAGGCAGTCCGCGCTTTGGAGCCTATTCGCCTTTGGTCGTAGCTGCAACGCAGCATTCCGCAAGGTGACCGATCGTCGCACCAGGGTCGGCAACCGATTTCCGATCGCGCGCTGCGGCGGTTAAGACCAAGGTCTAAGGCGCGGTTGAACGCCGGGACAGAATGGATGCGGCACACTGATTGCCTACCGAGGGCAGCCGCAACGTCCTCTTCCGACAAGTTCATCGCAAGTGAGGGTGCCATGGCTGATGTTTATCCCGTCGATCCCGCGTTCGCCGCCGATGCGCGCATTACGCGCGAGCAGTACGCAACGCTGTACCGCGAATCGATCGAACACCCCGAGCAATTCTGGGGCAAGGCCGCGCAGCGGCTGGAATGGTTCAAGCAACCCACCCAGGTGAAGGACGTCAGCTACGCGCTGGAGGATTTCCATATCCGCTGGTTCGGCGATGGCGAGCTCAATGCCAGCGTCAACTGCCTGGACCGCCAGCTGGCCACGCGCGGCGACAAGACCGCGCTGTTGTTCGAGCCCGACAGCCCGGATGCGCAGTCCTATCCGGTCACCTATCGCGAGCTGTACGAGCGCGTCTGCAAGCTCGGCAATGCGCTGCGTAACCTGGGCGTCAAGAAGGGCGACCGGGTCACCATCTACCTGCCGATGATCGTCGATGCCGCCGTGGCCATGCTCGCCTGTGCACGCATCGGTGCGGTGCACTCGGTGGTGTTCGGCGGGTTTGCGGCCAATTCGATCGCCGACCGCGTGATCGATTGCCAGAGCAAGCTGATCATCACCGCCGACGAAGGCCTGCGCGGCGGCAAGAAGATTCCGCTCAAGGCCAACGTCGATGCGGCGCTGAAACTGCCCGGCACCAACACCGTGGAAACGGTGCTCGTCGTGCGTCACACCGGTGGTGCGGTCGAGATGCAGGCACCACGCGATCGCTGGTTCCACGATGTGGTCGACGGCCAGCCGGCCGCGTGCGAACCCGAGCGCATGAACGCGGAAGATCCGTTGTTCATCCTCTACACCTCCGGGTCCACCGGCAAGCCCAAGGGCGTGCTGCACACCACCGCCGGCTACCTGCTGTTTGCCAGCTACACGCACGAAGTGGTGTTCGACCTGCGCGAGGACGACATCTACTGGTGCACCGCCGACGTGGGCTGGGTCACCGGCCACAGCTACATCGTCTACGGCCCGCTCGCCAACGGCGCCACCGCGGTGATGTTCGAAGGCGTGCCGAACTATCCGACCGTGTCGCGCTTCTGGGAAGTGATCGACAAGCACAAGGTCAGCATCTTCTACACCGCACCCACCGCGATCCGCGCGCTGATGCGCGATGGCGAGGAGCCGGTCAAGAAGACTTCGCGCAAGAGCCTGCGCCTGCTCGGCAGCGTCGGCGAGCCGATCAATCCGGAAGCCTGGCGCTGGTACTACGAGGTGGTCGGCGACAGCCGCTGCCCGATCGTGGACACCTGGTGGCAGACCGAAACCGGCGGCATCCTGATCTCGCCGCTGGCCGGCGCGGTCGATCTCAAGCCCGGCTCGGCCACCCTGCCGTTCTTCGGCGTGCAGCCGGCACTGGTGGATGCCGAAGGCAAGGTCCTGGAAGGCGCCACCGAAGGCAACCTGGTGCTGCTGGATTCGTGGCCGGGACAGATGCGCTCGGTGTACGGCGACCACCAGCGCTTCATCGACACCTACTTCCGCACCTATCCGGGCAGCTACTTCACCGGCGACGGTTGCCGCCGCGATGCCGATGGCTATTACTGGATCACCGGCCGCGTGGACGACGTGATCAACGTGTCCGGCCACCGCATCGGCACCGCCGAAGTGGAAAGCGCGCTGGTCTCGCACCCGAAGGTCGCCGAAGCGGCGGTGGTCGGCTTCCCGCACGACGTCAAGGGCCAGGGCATCTATGCCTACGTGACCTTGATCGCCGGCGAAACCCCGAGCGAGGAACTGCACAAGGAACTGGTGACCTGGGTGCGCAAGGAAATCGGCCCGATCGCCTCGCCCGATCACCTGCAGTGGGCACCGGGCCTGCCCAAGACCCGCTCGGGCAAGATCATGCGCCGCATCCTGCGCAAGATCGCCGAAAACGCCCCCGACCAACTCGGCGACACCTCGACCCTTGCCGATCCGTCGGTGGTGGATTCGTTGGTGAGCGAGCGGTTGGCGCGCTGACGCGCGTCGGGAATGGGGAATCGGGAGTGGGGAATGGTTAGAGCCGTTCCCTGAGGAGCGGGGAGTAAATGTTCGGATTGGGGACTCATAAAAGCGGTCCCCGGCCCACTCCTCTCCACTGCAGATCTTGATTTTCAACCCCGTCACACTGACGTCGCTGTTACCTCGCCGTCGCCGTCTTGCTGTTGCTTGCCTTGCTGCCTTCGCTGTTGCCTTTGCGATTCCCGATTCCCGATTCCCCACTCCCAATTCCCGATTCCCAGCCCCTCCATGACCACCCTGCTGATCGCCGATGACCATCCCCTGTTCCGTGAGGCCTTGCGCGGGGCTGTGCAGCGCGTGATGCCGGGGGTGCAGTTGTTCGAGGCCGACACGGTGGATGCGCTGTACACCTTGGCCGATGCGCAACCGGATGCCGATCTGCTGTTGATGGATCTCAACATGCCGGGCGCGCAGGGATTCAGCGCGCTGGTGCACATGCGTTCGCTGCATCCGCAGCTGCCGGTGGTGGTGGTGTCGGCACGCGAAGAGCCGACGGTGATGCGGCGTGCGATCGACCATGGCGCGTTCGGGTTCATTCCCAAGTCCGCCGATTCGGACACCATCGGCCGCGCCCTGGCCACGGTGCTCGATGGCGAGCGCTGGATCCCCGCCGAAGCGCAGAACCTGCCGCCGACCGACAGCGAAGAACGCGAAGTGGGCCAGCGCCTGCGCGATCTCACTCCGCAACAGTTCCGCGTGCTGCAGATGCTCGGCGCCGGGCGTCTCAACAAGCAGATCGCCTACGACCTGGGCGTGTCCGAGGCCACCATCAAGGCGCATGTCACCGCGATCCTGCGCAAGCTCGGCGTCACCAACCGTACCCAGGCGGTGCTGATGGCCGGCAAGCTCGCCATCGATGCCGACGGCATCGTGCTGCCGCCGCCCGAAGAAGACTGAGCGCGTTCGTCGGCCGGCCTGCGAAAACGAAGGCCGATCGCCTCAGCGAAGCGGCGCGTGAGGTCACCACCGCAGACGGCAATCAACGCAACGGCTGGCCCGTGCAGACCTTCGACGCACTTTGCGGCGAGGGCACATGCCACACCGCGTTTTCGTTTTCGTCCTCGCCTTCATAGATCGCATAGCGCCCGTCGTCCTGGCGATGCATGGTGGGGCTGAAGGTGACGAAATCGGTGCGGCCGTCGGGGCCGATGAAATGCATGTCGCCTCCGCACACGATATTGGAGTTGGTTTCCGTCCCCAGGGCAGCGCAGGTGACCTGCGAGGTCTCCGCGCGCACCACGCGACTCACGCGTGGCCGGACCAGCCCGCGATCGGCCGCCTCGCAGAAGTAATCGGCAATCACCGTGCGCATCTCACGCTGCGACGGCATCCAGGACGGGCAGCTGCCGTATGCATCGGCGGTGCAGCTTGAGACCACGACGGCAAGCTGGTGGCGATCGGGCGCAGCAGCGAGGCTGTCTTGCAGTGGCAGCAACAGGCAGGCGGCGACAGCCAGCAGGGAAACGTGGGAAGGCATCGGAGCGTGGGATTGGAGTGCGCAGGGCGTGCGACTGTACGCCATGCGCAGTTGATGCCGTGCATGCCCGCGCTGCGGCATCCGCAGGTGCGTGGCATGCTGTGCGCCTGCGGCGCGTCGGTGCGTGCCGTTACCAGGGGATCCATGCAGCCACTCTATTTTCCGCGCGGCCCGCTCGGGTTGGTCCTTGCGCTGGCCGCACTCGGCTGCGGCAGTGCGCAGGCCAACGACAGCAGCTTCGGCGATGACAACGGCACCATCCGGCTGTTGCATCAGCCCGATATCAGCATGGACAAGGAAGCGCTGCTGCTCAGCGAGGAGCGCGTGCAGGTGGACTACGTGTTCACCAACCACAGCGCGCGCGCATTGAGCGTGCCGATCGCCTTCCCGATGCCGCCGATGTATTTCGGCATGGCCGATCACAGCGAACTGACCGCTTTCAACCTGTGGGTGGACGGCAAACCGGTGGCCACCACGCGCAAGCTGGTGGTGTTGCTGGACGATGGCAGCGACATCTCCAAGGCATTCGCCGCCACCGGCTGGAGCACCGACGATATCGCCGCGTTCGCCGAATCGGGCAACGTGCCGACCGGGCGCACGCCGTTGCCGGCGCGCTGGATCGACCGGGACCAGCAACCGCGCTTCACGCTCAGCGAGTACTTCGTCTGGCAACAGCTCTTCCCGGCACGGGGCAGCGTGCAGATCCGGCATGCCTACGCGCCCAGCCTGTCCACCGGCGTGCCGCAGGGCAGCGCGTTCCTGCTGGAATCATATGCAAAGCGCACCTGCATCGAACCGGCCACCAAGGCCAGCATGCAGCGGCGCGAGGGTGCGCACGGCCTGGGCTGGGCCAACCTGCGTTATGTGCTGACCACCGGCAAGAACTGGAACGGCCCGATCAAGGACTTCCAGCTGACCATCCGCAAACAGGCCGCCAGCGACATCCTCAGCCTGTGCTTCGACGGCGCGCTGAAGAAGATCGACCCGCTGACCTTCCAGTTCAGGGAGGCCGACTTCGTGCCGATGCGCGATCTGGAGCTGCTGTTCGTGCGCGGCGTCGAGTGAGCGGCGGGGCCAACACCCGCTAGCCGAACGCGCGTCTGCCTGCTGCCAGCACATTGGAACCGCGCTGCAGATCAGCGCTGATGGATCGCGCACCGCTTGTGTTCGCCTGGCGGCAGGGCGCCGCGTCATCAATCGGCAATGGTCGGTGCCAGCGGCCAGAATCAGATGACGGCGGTAACGCTCGCAGCCACTGATAGTAGGAACACGCGCAGTCGCCGCACGCACTCTCATCGATGGTTCGGATAGTGCTGCGTGCCTCGCAGACACCGACAGTGCTTCTGATCGACACGCCACATCACAGTTGCGCAATCGATCCCTGCCAACCGCTGCGAGACTGGCAAGCCCAAGCGCAGCGGCGTGACCGCCTCCACAACCCCGCACCGCGCGACATCGCAGTTGTCGATATCACCATTGACCATCAGCTCATGCCTGGGCAAGGCTCGGGCTTGATGACGCTAACGGAGCTGGCATGGCGCGACGTTTCCCCTGGCTCTGGATCGGGCTGCTGATTGCCTGTGCATTGATCGCCGTGCTGGCATGGCAGAACAAGCAGCTGCGCGCGCAGCAGCAGTTGCTGCAGGCCCGCGTCAGCGCGCCGTATGACGGCATGTACGTGCCGCGCATCGAGGTCACCGATACCACCGGCCAGCGCCATCTGCTAGGC
Organism: Xanthomonas arboricola pv. juglandis; assembly: GCF_001013475.1. Lineage (GTDB taxonomy): Bacteria > Pseudomonadota > Gammaproteobacteria > Xanthomonadales > Xanthomonadaceae > Xanthomonas > Xanthomonas arboricola. Next base: position 116,273 of record NZ_JZEF01000006.1, read on the forward strand.
GTAACGCAGGGACAGGCGCAGGTGTTGTTCTTCTTCACCACCACCTGCCCGTATTGCCAGCGTTCGGCACCCACCGTGCTGCGTGCAGCGCAGCATTTACAGGCCAATCTACCCGGCCGTCCGCAGTTGCTCGGCGTGTGCCAGTGCGACGCGGCGCAGGCTGCGCGCTATGCGCACGTGCATGGCTTCGATTTCCCTGTGGTCACGTTGACCGATCGTCGCGCGTTGATGCTGTTTCGCGCGCGCAACGTGCCACTGCTGATGGCCATCGACGGGCAGGGGCGCGTGCGCCATTCCCGTCTTGGCGTCTTCGATACCACGGAGCAGGTGCAGGACCTGGTCGCCGCCTTGCGCCGCACGGATGCGCCAGCGGCTTTGGCAACGGTGAAGGAGTAATGCATGAAGAAGCGTTGGGGTACCTTGCGGACGGCGTTGATGGCGGCCACGTTCCTGGCCAGTACCGGTTTCGGTGCGTTTCAGGTGATGGCGGTCGATAACGCACAGCCGAAGACCGAATCGTGTAGTGCGTGGGCCTGCAAAGCCGAATGTCCGGAGTTTGGCGGCGACCTGGGGCAGGGCAACGTCTGCTACTGCTGCGGCTGACAGCGGCTATCACACCTACTGCGCAGTTACGCTTGGTCGGTCGCTGTAGGTCTGACGGCGGGGTCCCCCCGGGCCCCGCCATTTGCCGGCAGCACCGCGCTCAGCGCAGCGCGCGATAGCGGAAATCGCGCAACACCACTGCGCCCTGCTGTGCGGCGTAGATGCCAAGCTGCAGGCTCAGGAAGCCGCCGAATACGTTGTGGTGGAAGCCGGACATTTCCATGCGCGTCGGGTGGCGGATCCACTGCCGGCCATCGTCGAACGAATAGTCGAAGGTCACCACGTGCGCCTCGTTGCTCAGACGCAGGCGGATGCGTCGGTGCGTGTTGGGCGCGCGTGCCCACACCAGTTCTTCTGAATACTCGTAGGTCTTGATGGTGTCGGGCGTAACGCCGATGCCGACGAAGGCCTTGTGGTTGTAGAACAGCAACAGGCCGCCCTCGGCATTGCCGATGAGTTCCAGCGCGACCTCGGCGACGTAGCCGCGATCGGGCACGCCGCAGGTCAGTGGCGAGCTGTCGGCCGGCGAGCTGCCGGAACAGGCCAGCGTGAGCGACCGATCTGCCCGTTGCACGCGCGCCTGCTCGCCGGGCCCGGGCGCATGCAGGCTCCATTGGGTGCCGAACCTGTCGCTGGAAAAATCGTCGGACAAGGCGAAGCCGCTGAGCGCCGCGTTGCCGGTGGCGTTTGCGCGTGCAGGCGTGGGCAATGGCCTGGACAGATCGCCACCGGTGGCGCGGAACCAGCCATCGGCGGTCCACTCGATCGGCTCCAGCAGGGTCTGCCGGCCCAGCGTGCGGAAGCCGTTTTCGTAGCCGTGATAGACCATCCACCAGTCGCCACGCGGCCCTTCCACCAGCGTGGCATGCCCGCGCGACCACCACGGCTCCTGTTCGGACTGGGTGCGCACCAGCGGGTTGCGCGGGCAGTGCTCCCATGGCCCATGCACCGAGCGCGCACGCGCGGCGATGACCATGTGCCCGGTGACCGGACCGGCGGTGCCGCCGACCGCGGTGACCAGGTACAGCCACCCATCGTGCCAGGTCAGCTTGGGGCCTTCGGGGGCAAAGTTCTCCACGATCCAGTCGTCGGGATAGCGCCAGGGCGCGTAGGCCGGTTCCACCTGCCCGTCGGTGGCCAGGCCGTCGTCGCGCAGGCGCACCTTGCGGATGCCGTTGACGAACAGGTAGCGCTTGCCGTCCTCGCCCAGCACATGGCCGGGGTCGATGCAGCCGGCGATCTGCAGATCGATCGGGTCGCTCCAGGGTCCGCGGATGTCGTCGGCCCAGATCACGAAGATCGACCAGCCGGTGTCGTCCGGATTGGCCGGGATATAGATGAAATAGCGGCCATCGTGCTTGCACAGGTCCAGTGCCCAGATCGTGCCCAGCTGCTTGCGCAGCGCCGGGCCGAGCGGCGTCCAGTTGACCAGGTCGGTGGAATGCCACAGCACGATGCCCGGATAGGAAAGGAACGACGAAAACGTCATGTAGTAGTCGTCGCCATCCTTGAGGATGGTGGGGTCGGGGTGATCGCCGGCCACGATGGGATTGAGGTAGCTGCCGTTGCCCAGGTCTGCCTTGCGCTGGCCTTCGATACCGCGCGCCCACTGCGGGGTGCCGGTGCAGCCCGCGCGCGCGTCGCCCGCCAGTGCGGCCGGCGACAGCGGGGCGACAACGGCGCCGGCGGCAAGCACCTTGAACAGGTCCCGGCGGGTGGTGGTTGGCATGGGCGTGCGTTCGTGCGGGACGGGCTGGTATCTAGCCCCAGGCATCGGACCGGGGCAACCGCGCAGGCGGCGTTATAGGAAGCGCTCATGCCAGCTGCGGATTTCGACATAGATCAGCTGCCACGGCGTGCGGAGCTTGCGCGCGGGCAAGGTGCTGGAATCCATGCAGGACCCACGTGCTGAACGCCGCCAGCTGCGATGCTGCACTGCAGCGTGATCTGTTCACTTATGATTGCGATATTCATATGCGAACAGTCCGGCACCGGCCGGCTGGTGGACGTTGCGATGCCCAGTGACTGCTTCAACGATTGCGTCAGCACCTGTTCGGCGACCGCCAGCTGCGCGGAGCGTGCTGCGTGACCATTACGCGGCAGCGTCTGGGCAACACCGACGTGCAGCTCTCGGCACTGGGCTTTGGTGCCGCGCCGATCGGCAATCTGTATGCCGAGGTCGCTGAGGACCAGGCACTGGCCGCCGTGGCGGCTGCGTTCGAGGCCGGCATCCGCCACTTCGATACCGCGCCGTACTACGGCTACGGGCTGAGCGAGACCCGCCTGGGCCGTGGCCTGGCCGGCGTGCCACGCGGCGCCTACACGCTGTCGACCAAGGTCGGCCGCTGCATCTACGACGATGCGCAGGCCGCCGCCGGGCGCGACGGCTTTGCAGTGGCGGGCCGCCGCGCCGAGTTCGACTACAGCGCCGACGGCGTGCGGCGCGCGTTCGCCTCCAGCCTGGAGCGCCTGGGCACCGACTACATCGACGTGCTGCTGCTGCACGACATCGGTGCGCTGACCCACGGCGACAACCACGCCAACGTGCTGCGCCAGGCCTTGGAGGAGGCCTTGCCGGCGATGGCGGAGCTGAAGGCGGCCGGTGCCTGCGGGGCGATCGGGCTGGGCGTCAACGAGCAGGACGTGGCACTGGAGGTGCTGCCACGCTTTCCGCTCGATTGCGTGATGCTGGCCGGCCGCTACACGCTGCTGGAACAGCACGGCGCCCGCGCCCTGCTCGAGCAGGCGCAGCAACGCAACGTGGCGATCCTGTCGGCCGGCCCGTACAGCTCCGGCCTGCTCAGCGACGCACGCGGCCCCGGCGCCACCTACAACTATGCCCCGGTCGACGCCGCCACCCTGCAGCATGCGCAGCGCCTGTACGCGGCCTGCGCGGCATTCGAGGTGGATATCGGCGCGGCGGCGTTGCAGTTTCCGCTGGCACATCCGGCGGTGACCACGGTGGTGGCCGGCATGCGGACGGTGGCCGAGGTGCAATCGGCCGCCGCACGTCTGCAGGCGGCAATCGCACCGGCACTGTGGCAGCGCCTGCGCGATGGCGGCCTGCTCGACGCGGACCTGCCCACGCCATGAGCCGCATCGACGCACACCTGCATTTCTGGCAGCTGGCCCGTGGCGATTACCACTGGCTGACGCCCGAGCTGGCACCGCTGTATCGCGACTTCGGCCCCGCCGATATCGGCCACGCGCTGGACGCTGCCGATATTGAGGGCGTGGTGGTGGTGCAGGCCGCCGCGACCGAGGCCGAGACCCGTTACCTGTTCGAGCTGGCGCGCGCCGATGCGCGTATTGCCGGCGTGGTCGGTTGGGTCGATTTCGCCGCGCCCGATGCCGCCGCGCGCATCGACGCGCTGGTGCAGGCCGGCGGCGGCGTGCTCAAGGGCCTGCGCCCGATGGTGCAGGACATCGCCGATGTGCAATGGCTGGCCCAGCCCGAACTGGATGCCGCCTTCGATGCGCTGATCGCGCACGACCTGGCCTTCGACGCCCTGATCCGCAGCGTGCATGTGCCGGCGCTGCAGGCACGCCTGAAGCGCCATCCGCAGCTGCGCGTGGTCATCGATCACGGCGGCAAGCCGCAGATCGCCGCGGGCGAATTCGTCGCCTGGGCCGCCGGCATGGCCGCGCTGGCCCAGCATCCCAATGTGCACTGCAAACTCTCCGGCCTGCTCACCGAAGCGGCGCGCGGCGCCGGCGTGGAGGCGCTGGCACCGTATGTCGCGCATCTGTTCGCACGCTTCGGCCCGCAGCGTGTGCTGTGGGGCAGCGACTGGCCGGTGCTGACCCAGCGCGCCGATTACGCGCAGTGGTTCGACATCGCACAGCACCTGGTCGCCACATACGCCGACGGCCATGCCGAAGCGGTGTTCGGCGACAACGCACGCACGTTCTATCGTCTGCCACGGCCGGCGGCCCCCACCTACGGAACCTCTTCGGTATGACTGTCTCGATCCCTGCAACTCCCAACGACCGCCTGCATGGCAAGCGCTGCCTGATCACCGCCGCCGGCGCCGGCATCGGCCGCGAAAGCGCGCTGGCCTGCGCACGCGCCGGTGCGCAGGTGATCGCCACCGATATCGACGCCGCTGCCCTGCAGGCGCTGGCGGCCGAATCGGAGGCCATCACCACCCAGCTGCTGGATGTCACCGACGCGGCGGCGGTTGCCGCACTGGTCGCGGCGCACGGCCCGTTCGATGTGCTGTTCAACTGCGCAGGCTTCGTGCACCAGGGCAGCATTCTCGATTGCGACGAGCCGGCCTGGCGGCGCTCGTTCTCGATCAACGTCGATGCGATGTACTACACCTGCAAGGCGGTGCTGCCGGGCATGCTCGAACGCGGCCGCGGCAGCATCATCAACATGTCCTCGGTGGCCTCCAGCATCAAGGGCGTGCCCAACCGCTTCGTCTATGGCGTGACCAAGGCCGCCGTGATCGGCCTGAGCAAGGCCATTGCCGCCGATTACGTGGCCCAGGGCGTGCGTTGCAACGCGATCTGCCCCGGCACCATCAAGACGCCGTCGCTGGGCCAGCGCGTCAAGGCGCTGGGCGGCGACGAACAGGCGGTGTGGAAGAGCTTCACCGATCGCCAGCCGATGGGCCGCCTGGGCGACCCGCGCGAGATCGCACAGCTGGTGGTGTACCTGGCCTCGGACGAATCGTCGTTCACCACCGGCCAGACCCACATCATCGATGGCGGCTGGTCAAACTAAGCGCGGCAACGCACCGCCGTGCCGCGCACCGTAACGTGGACGGCCAGTGCCGGATGCGACTTGTAGTGGCTTGATTTGAGCACGCCGTCCTTATCCACCCGATGCATGCGCGCTAGCGTTGCTGGCCGCTCCATTCCTCACCTGCAAAGGAAGACTGCATGAAACTCGTACGCGTTGGCGCCCCCGGCCAGGAACGTCCCGGCCTGATCGATGGCGAAGGCCGCATCCGCGATTTGAGCGGCGTGATCGACGATGTGGCCGGCGAGCACATCACCAATGCCGGCCTGGACAAACTGCGTGCGCTGGACGTGTCCACGCTGCCGCTGCTCGAAGGCGAGCTGCGCTATGGCGCGGCAGTGGGGCAGATCGGCAAGTTCATCTGCGTGGGGTTGAACTACGCCGACCACGCTGCCGAATCGGGCATGGACGTGCCCAAGATGCCGATCCTTTTCATGAAGGCCACCACTGCGGTGACCGGCCCCAACGACACCGTGATCATCCCGCGCGGCTCGGTCAAGAGCGACTGGGAAGTGGAACTGGGCGTGGTGATCGGCGATGTGGCGCGCGATGTGGCGGTGGACGAAGCACTGAACCACGTCGCCGGCTACGCAGTCATCAACGATCTGTCCGAGCGCGAGTTCCAGCTCGAGCATGGCGGCCAGTGGGTCAAGGGCAAGAGCGCCGACACCTTCGGCCCGATCGGCCCATGGCTGGTCACCCGCGATGAAATCGCCGACCCGCAGAACCTGTCGATGTGGCTGGAGGTCAACGGCCACCGCTACCAGAACGGCAGCACCCGCACGATGGTGTTCGGCGTGGCCGAACTGGTCAGCCACATCAGCCGCTACATGACGCTGATGCCGGGCGATGTGATCAGCACCGGCACCCCGCCGGGCGTGGGCCTGGGCCAGAAGCCGCCGGTCTACCTGAAGCCGGGCGACGTGATGGAACTGGAGATCGAAGGCCTGGGCCGCCAGCGCCAGCCGGTGGTGGCGCATCCGCGTGATGCTGCCTGAGGCCAATGCCTTCCCGGACCTAGGTTCTCGAAGAAAAGATTGAGTGAAAGTAAGTGGCTAAGTATCCGCACGAAGCAGCCCAAAGCCCCTCTCCCGTCGGGGCACTAAGGCACGGCTTGCGCGCCTCTGACGCGCGTGCGTTGGTGCGCCCGCGCCGCAAGCGCGGGCCGGGGCGCGTAGCGGGGTTGGGGTGAGGGTACGTAGCGACATATCCAGGCAGTTCGTCGCGATGTGCGTTTGTCGTCAGGCGTGACATGTCGGCAGGTGTGTCGATGTGTCATGCGCAAATTTTTTAAGCGGCGTGCGAGAGCGTTGAACTTCCAGGCGCTGTCGCGCGTTGGTATCCACACGCAGTTGGTCGTGCAGTGATGCGTTGATCTGTGTTGTTCGTTGATCTGCGTTGCAAACGCATGAGTGCCTGCAGCGCTTCAACATAGTCGGCGCTTCGCGTCCGTACCCTCACCCCCAACCCTTCTCCCGAGGGGAGAGGGGCGCAAGCGCACTGCGTTGCTTACGTTTTTTTGCCCGTTTTCCTATTTCCCGTTTCCATCGCCCAGGACTTCCATGAGCACCATCATCGCCCTCGACACCCACGACGTCCGCTTCCCCACCTCGCGCGAGCTGGATGGGTCGGATGCGATGAATCCGGATCCGGATTACTCGGCCGCCTACGTCGTGCTGCGCACCGATGCGCCGGATGACCTGGCCGGCTACGGCCTGGTGTTCACCATCGGCCGCGGCAACGATGTGCAGACCGCCGCGGTGGCCGCACTGGCCGAGCACGTGGTCGGCCTGCGCGTGGAAGACGTCATCGCCGATCTGGGCGCGTTCGCCCGCCTGCTTACCAACGATTCGCAGCTGCGCTGGCTGGGCCCGGAAAAGGGCGTGATGCATATGGCGATCGGCGCGGTGATCAACGCCGCCTGGGATCTGGCCGCACGCGCAGCGAAAAAACCGCTGTGGCGCTTTATTGCTGAGCTCAGCCCGGAACAGTTGGTCGACACCATCGACTTCCGCTATCTCACCGACGCGCTCACCCGCGACGAAGCGCTGGCGATCCTGCGCGATGCACAACCGCAGCGCGCGCAACGTATCGCCACGCTGATCGAACAGGGCTACCCCGCCTACACCACCTCGCCCGGCTGGCTCGGCTACTCCGACGAGAAGCTGGTGCGGCTGGCCAAGGAAGCGGTGGCCGACGGCTTCCGCACCATCAAACTCAAGGTCGGCGCCAACGTGCAGGACGACATCCGCCGCTGCCGCCTGGCGCGTGAGGCGATCGGCCCGGACATCGCCATGGCGGTGGACGCCAATCAGCGCTGGGACGTGGGCCCGGCGATCGACTGGATGCGCCAGCTGGCCGAATTCGACATCGCCTGGATCGAGGAACCCACCAGCCCGGACGATGTGCTCGGCCACGCCGCGATCCGCCAGGGCATCACCCCGGTGCCGGTCTCCACCGGCGAACACACCCAGAACCGGGTGATGTTCAAGCAACTGCTGCAGGCCGGCGCGGTGGATCTGATCCAGATCGATGCCGCGCGCGTCGGTGGCGTCAACGAAAACCTCGCCATCCTGCTGCTGGCGGCCAAGTTCAACATCCGCGTGTTCCCGCATGCCGGCGGCGTCGGCCTGTGCGAACTGGTGCAACATCTGGCCATGGCCGACTTCGTCGCCATCACCGGCAAGATGGAAGACCGCGCCATCGAATTTGTCGACCATCTGCACCAGCACTTCCTCGACCCGGTACGCATCCAGCACGGCCGCTACCTGGCCCCGCAAGCCGCCGGTTTCTCCGCCGAAATGCACCCGGCCTCCATCGCGGAATTCAGCTACCCCGACGGCCGCTTCTGGGTCGAGGACTTGGCCACGGCAAAGGCCTAATCCAACGCACCGCCTCACCTAATCCCAGGATGTCGTAGGAGCGGCTCAAGCCGCGACAGGCTTTCCCGATGGCCTGATCGCGACCGAAGCCGCTTATGCACGTAGCACGCGCACGACAGCCGCAGATCGCAGAATTCCGCCACCCGACAGTCGCTTCCGGGTCGAGGACCTGGCCGCAGCGAAGGCGTGACCCAACACGCCGCATCATCTAATCGCAGGATGTGTCGTAGGAGCGGCTCAAGCCGCGACAGGCGTTCCCGATTGCCCGATCGCGACCGAAGCCGCTTCTGCCTGGCGCATCTGCGATGCAGCTGTCACGCCTGCACTGCGCCAATCACGCTGCGCCCGCAAAAGACACCTGTTTCGACACCCGGCGGCAGCGGCAGCAAAGACACTCAAGACCAGCGCCTCACTGCGGAGCCAACACATCCGCAAAAAACGCAGGCCAACACCCTAATCCTGTGCCGCTTCAACCGCCGCACTCAAGGCAAAAATCCGCCCGGCCTCGCGCCACTTCTCTCCCGGCGCACTGCCAGGCAACGGCTTTTGAAACCGCCACATCAAGTCTTCCCAGGCCTGGATACGCGGATCTGCCGCATCCCGCGCCGCCTTGGCCGCCGGATCGTAGTCGTCGCCGACCTCCATCAGCATCACCAGGCGGTCGCCGCTGCGAAAGATCTCCAGCTCCCGGATGCCGGCCCGCTGCAGCGAGGCCACCACTTCCGGCCAGACCTCGCTGGGCCGATGCCAACGCTCGTACTCGGCGATCAACTGCGGATCGTCGTGCAGATCCAGCACGTAACACAGACGCCGCGTGCTCATGCGCCCACTCCTGCAACCACCGGCGCAGCGCGGCGCGCACGCAACGCGAACAGCAGGATCACCGCAAAGCACCCACCCGGCACCACCATCGCCCAATGGATACCGGCCAGGTCCGACACCGCACCCATCACCGCCGTCAGCAGCGCGCCACCGATGATGGACATCACCAGCAACGACGAGCCCAGCTTGCGCGCATCGTCATGCATGCCATCCAGGCCCAGCGCGAAGATGGTCGGGAACATCACCGACATGAACACGCTGGCAGCCACCAGCGCGTACAAGCCGGTCCAACCGGGAAAGGCGATCGCCACCGCACACAGCACCAGATTGATCGCGGCAAAACTCGCCAGCAACCTGGCCGGCGCCAGATAGCGCAACAGCGCGGTGCCGATGAAGCGGCCGGCCATGAACAGCACCAGCGAGATGGTCAGGTAAGTGGCCGCGGTTTTTTCGGGCGTGCCCGGCACCGCATCCTGCAGATAGCGGATCAGATAACTCCAGATACCGACCTGCGCACCCACGTAGAAAAACTGCGCCACCACCGAAAACATGAAGCGCCGATTGCGCAGCAGTTCGCCGAAGCGTGCACGCTTGGGCGCCACGCCGCTATCGCTCTCCGGCGCGCCGGTGGGAAAGCGCACCAGCGCGATCAGGATCGCCCACAGCACCACCACGGCGCCGATGATCAGATAGGGCGTCTGCACGGCTGAGGATTCGGCGGCAAAGAACGCCTCGCGCGCGGCGGGCGCCATTGCCGCCAGTTCGGCCGGCGTGTGTTCCACCCCGGAGAAGATGAAGTGCTGGCCCACCAGCACGCCGGTGATCGAGCCCAAGGGGTTGAATGCCTGGGCCAGATTCAGCCGCCGCGCCGCGCCTTCTGCCGGGCCGAGCACGGTCACCAGCGGATTGGCGGTGGTTTCCAGGAAGGCCAGGCCGCTGGCGATCACGAACAAGGCCAGCAGGAACAGCCAGTAGGTATGCACCTGCGCGGCCGGATAGAACAGGAACGCGCCGCAGGCATATAGCAGCAACCCGAGCACCACCGCGGCCTTGTAGCTATAGCGGCGCATGAACATCGCCGCCGGCATCGCGAACACGAAATAGCCCAGGTAGAACGCGCTCTGGACCAGCCCTGCCTGCAGGTCGGTCAGCTCGAAGGCCTTCTTGAACTGCTTGATCAGGATGTCGTTGAGGTTGTTGGCCATGCCCCACAAAAAGAACAGGCTGACGATCAACAACAGGGGAACCATGGCGGTACGCGCCAGGTTGCCGCGCGGTGACGCGGCAATGTCACTGTGATGCATGCGACCGATCCCCTCCCAAGGCTGTGGCGCTTGCGTTGCTGTGCGGCGAGCGTACTGCGCACGCCAGCGCCATGCAAATATAAAAACTTTGTTTATATTTGCACGCAGCGCCATATCTCACCGCTGCCCGCGATGCCTGTACCCTGGCGCGCCGCAGCCTTGCCTGGAGCCGCAAACGGATGAGCACCGAACCCGCCAAGTACCGCGCCCCTGCCCTGGACAAGGGTCTGGACATCCTCGAGCTGCTCGCCCGCCAGGCGCAGCCGATGAGCATGGGCGCGATCTCGCAGGGCATCGGGCGCTCGCGCGGGGAGATCTTCCGCATGCTGCAGGTGCTGGAGGAGCGCGGTTATCTCACCCGCGACGGCGAGGGCGACTATGTATTGACCAATCGGCTGTTCATGCTCGGCATGCAGCAGCCACAGGTGCAGAGCATCAGCGAAGCGGCATTGCCGGTGATGCGGCGGCTGGCCGATGCGATCTATCAGCCCTGCCACCTGGTGGCGCCGTCCGGCGACCAGATCGTGGTGATCGCGCAGATGGACGTACCCAGCGACCTGGGCCTGGTGGTGCGCCCGGGCCACCGCCGCCCGCTGACCCATTCCAGCTCCGGGCTGGTGCTGTTCGCGTTCCAGCAGCCGGAGGTGCAGGCGCGCTGGCTAGACATGCTCGACGCCAGCGAGGTGCCGTTCGAGCGTGCGCAGTTCCTCGCCGCCGCCGCGCAGGCCCGCAACGATGGCTACGCCATGCAACCCAGCGAAGCGGTGGTGGGCGTGGTCGACCTGACCGCACCGATCCTGCAACGCGGCAGCGCGACCTACACGCTCACCGTGCCCTTCATCGCGCGCCGCCCCGAGCTGGTCGGCCCGCACGCGGCCTTGCAGGCCCTGTGCGCGGCAACGGCAGAGATCTCCGCCGCGTTGATGTAGCCGCGGCCCGCGCCGGGAGTCTGCGTCGGCGCTGGTGCTTCTTGTTGCTCGCTTCCGAAGGCTGACTTCTGCGGTCTATCCGCAGCGCAGCCGGCCCTGTGCGTGGAGCGCAGCGCGCTCTTTCCGCAGCGCTGCGATGGCAGCCTGACCATCGCACTCCACCCAACGGCTTCGCCAGCACGCGCGGCATCGCAAGCCGTGCAAATCCAGACGCCATGGAGATCGCGGCATCGTTGCCGATCGCTGCACTCCTGCACGACGTCGGGAAAGACAGCACGACGCAGGCGCTGGCTCACGCACGCGCAGCCAGACATGAGGCTTCCATCTCGCACTGCTTGCAGCACACCCCACATCAGCGGCTTTCCCGGCGTTTTTCGCTACCTGGGTCACCGGCATGCAGACCGTTCGTCGCTATAGCCAAGGCTATCGGGCGCCGCATCGCGCCGTTGCGTGGACACGCCTGCCTGGCTTTGATGCCTGAAAACAAGGCAAAAACCGCGTCACCCCTGCTCGCAATAGCCACGGCTATAAAGATCAGACCGACCTTCGCGTGCGCTGCAGACGCACCGGACGCGGCCATGCGTTGGTACACTGCGCGCCCCTTGGGGAGTAGCCTGCTTTCGCATCGTCGGAAGCGCCTGCATCAACATACTCGGCCGTTGCGCCGTGGTGCAGGCAACCAGTTCCGGTTTGGCGAGACCAGCGGCATGCGTGCACGACGAAGGTTGGCGCGGGCGCATGTCGTTGTGACCGTGCCCAACCCGAGAATGTCGATGTCCCCTTTTTCCATTGTTTTGATCGGTTTTGCGATGTCGACCGATGCGTTTGCCGCGGCGATCGGCAAGGGCGCGGCGATGCGCAAGCCGCAGTGGCGCGACGCGCTACGCGCCGGCTTGATCTTCGGCTGCATCGAGGCGATCACCCCGGTGATCGGCTGGCTGCTGGGACGCGCCGCGTCCAGCTATGTGTCCGACTACGACCACTGGATCGCCTTCGTGCTGCTCGGTGCGCTGGGCACGCACATGATCGTGGCCGGGTTGCGAAGCGATGCGGACGACGCTGAAGAAGCAACGTCCGAGACGCCGAAACGGCACGGCTTGCTCGCCCTGGCCACTACCGGTTTTGCCACCAGCATCGATGCGATGGCGGTCGGCGTGAGCCTGGCGTTTCTGGACGTGCATATCGGCGTGGTGGCGGTGGTGGTGGGGCTGTGCACCTTCAGCATGGTCACCGCAGGCGTCATGCTGGGCCGCGTGCTCGGCAACCTGATCGGCAAGCGCGCCGAGATCCTCGGCGGCTTGATCCTGGTGATCGTCGGCAGCGTCATCCTCTACGAGCACCTGAGCGGCGCAGCGTAAGCACCTCTCCTGGTAGGAGCGTGCCTGCGCGCGACGGAGCGTTATCGGTAATGCCCGGTCGCGCGCAGGCACGCTCCTACGCTGCAGTCGCACCGGTCAGCGCGTTTTCGCATCGTGATGCGCGCTCAGGAACGCGCGTAACGAGGCCGGCTTCACCGGTTTGGTCAGCAGGCGATAGCCACGCGCACGTGCGAGCTGCTTGAGTTCGTCGCGGCCGTCGGCGGTGAGCAGTGCGCCGGCAATCGGCGCGGTTGCGGCGGCCTGCACCGCGTCCAGCGTGTCCAGGCCATCGAGCCGGTCGTGCAGGTGGTAATCCACCAGCATCAGGTCCGGTTGTTCGCGCGCGCGCTCCAGCGCCTGGTCCACGGTGCTGGCGGTGATCACTTCTACCTGCCAGCGGCCGAGCAGTGCGCACATGCCGTCGAGAATTTCGCGGTCGTTGTCCACGCACAGCACGCGCAGGCCCGCCAACGAATCGCCGCTGGGCAACGGCCGCACCGCAATCACCGGCACCACGGGCGGCAGCGGCACCGCGGCCACGCGCGGCAACAGGATCGAAAACATGCTGCCGCGGCCGACCTGGCTGCGCGCACTCAGATCGTGATCGAGCAAACGCGAGATGCGTTGGCAGATCGACAGACCCAAGCCCAAGCCCTGCTCGCCCCAATCGAAGGGCTGCTGATAGCGGCGGAACTCTTCGAAGATCTGCCGCATATGGTGTTCGGGAATGCCGGGACCGGTATCCCACACCTGCAATTCCACCTGCTCGCCGCGCCCGCGCATGCCCAGCACGATGCGGCCCTGGCGTGTATAGCGCAGCGCATTGGCGAGAAAGTTCTGCATCACCCGGCGCAGCAGGCGGCGGTCGCTGCGCACCCATAACGCGCGGCTATGCACCTGGAGCTGCAAGCCACGACTGGACGCCACCGGTGCGTACTGCGCGGCCAGCTCGTGCATCAGCGCGCTGGCATCAAAGTCCTCGACGGTGGGCCTCAAGCCGCCGGCATCCAGCCGCGAGACGTCGAGCAGGCCATCGAGCAGTTCCTCGGCCGCACGCAGCGAGGCATCCACACGCTCGGCCAGATGGCGTTGTTCTTCGTTGTTCTGATGGCTCTCGCGCAAGGCCGAAGCGAACAGGCGCGCGGCATTGAGCGGCTGCAACACGTCGTGGCTGATCGCGGCCAGAAAGCGCGTCTTGGATTGCTGCGCCAGCTCAGCCTCGCGCGAACGATCGGCCACGCGTTGTTCCAGGTTTTCGTTGGCGTCCAGCAGCGCGCGCTCGGCGCGCTTGTAGTCGGTGATGTCGTTGTAGCTGGTGACATAGCCGCCGCCCGGCAGCGCCTGGCCGCGCATTTCGATCACCTTGCCGTCGCTGCGGGTGCGCTCGAACACATGCGGTGAGCCGGCGCGCATATGGCGGATGCGGCGATCGATCTGGTCTTCGGTATCGCCCTCGCCCAACTCACCGCGCTCGGCGTTGTAGCGGATCAGATCGGCCACCGGGCGGCCGACGTACAACATGCCGTCCGGATACCCGAACAGCTGCTGGTAGCGGCGATTCCACGCGGTCAGACGCATTTCGGGGTCGACCACGCTGACCGCCGCGCTGATGTTTTCCAGCGTGGTGGAGAGGATTTCGCGATTGAAACGCAGCTCCTGGCCGGCTTCGTCCAGCACCGCCACCACTTCGCCCAGCTCCATGCCCGAGCCGCGCAACAGGCTGGTCAGCACCAGGCGCGCGGAGGCGGCGCCGATCGAGGCGGCGAGCAGGCGCTCGGTAAATTGCACCCAGGCGCGATCGGCCACCACGGTGGGTTGCAGTTCGCGTTCCAGCAGCACCGCCTGGTCGACGAAGGCGCGATGCGCATGCCGTTCGCCCACCACACGCTCGGCCAGCGCCTGCAGGTCGGCAACGCGTACATGGCCTGGCCAATCGCCGGCCACCGCCGGACGCTGCGCATACGGGTCCAGGAACGGCGCCGCGCGCAAGCGTTCGTCCACACCCGGACGCCAGCGCGCCGACACCAGCATCATCGCGCCGACGTTGATCAGCAGCGACCAGAACGTGCCATGCGCCAGCGGGTCCCAGCCACGCATGCCGAACAGTTGCTGCGGCTGCAGCCAGGCGATGCCGAACGGGCCGTCCACCAGCCAGTCCGGCTGCAGCCAGCCCGCACGCGTGGCGGCCGGCAGCAGCAGTGTGTAGATCCAGGTCGCAAAGCCCAGCACCATGCCGGTCTCCACGCCCTTGCGGCTGGCGCCGCGCCAGTACAGCCCGCCGATTACGCCCGGCGCGAACTGCGCCACCGCCGCGAAGGCCATCAAGCCGTAGGCCGCCAAGGTGGTGTCGTTGGCCACGCTGCGGTGATAGCCATAGGCAACCAGCGCCAACAGCAGGATGGCAACGCGACGGATCCACAGCACCCGCGAGGCCACTGCCGCGCGCGCATCGGCGCTGCCACGGCGGCGCAGCAGCACCGGCATCACCAGGTCGTTGCTGACCATGGTGGCCAGCGCGATACTGGCCACGATCACCATGCCGGTAGCCGCCGAAAACCCGCCCACGTACGCCACCAACGCCAGCACGGTATTGCCCTGGCTCAGCGGCAATGCCAGCACCATCGCATCGTCGGCCACCGCGCTGCCCTTGCCGAACAAGGCCACGCCGGCCGAGGCGATCGGCACCACCATCGCCGAGATGATCACCAGATAGGCGCCGAACAACCAGCGTGCGCGACGGATGTCGCCCACATCGCTGCATTCCACCACCGCCACATGGAACTGGCGCGGCAGGCAGATCACCGCCAGAAAGCTGAGCAAGGTTTGCGAAATGAACCCCACCGACGGCGTGTGCTCGAACAAGGTACGCGCCGAATCGGCGATGGGCACCTGGTGGTCGCTCAGCCACACCCAGGCGAACAACCCCACTGCGACGATGGCGATCAACTTGATCACCGACTCCAGCGCGATCGCCAGCATCATGCCGCGATGGTGCTCGGTGGCATCGACCTGGCGGGTGCCGAACAAGGTCGCAAACAACGCCATCAACAGCGCCACGTACAAGGCCGGGTCGGCGAAGATGCCGCGCCCGGCACTGCTATGCCCGGTCAGCACTTCCAGGCTCATCGCCACCGCTTTGTACTGCAGCGCCAGATACGGAACGATGCCAACCAGCGCGATCACTGCCACCAACGCGGCCAGCCGCCGCGAGCGGCCGTAGCGCGAGGAAATGAAATCGGCGATGGAGACGGTATTTTCAGCGCGGGCGATCAGCGCTAGCCGCTCAATGATGCGCCAGCCGAACAGCAGCAACAGCAGCGGACCCAGGTAGATCGGCAGGTAACCGATGCCGTTGCGCACCGCCGAACCCACCGCACCGTAGAAGGTCCACGACGAGCAGTACACCGCCAGCGCCAGGCTGTAGACCGCGGGACGCAGCCACGGCCGCTCCGGGTACAGCGGACGGCGGTCGCCCCACCACGCCACGCCAAACAGCAGCGCGGCATAGCCGACGGAGACCAGCAGCAGGATCCAGCTTGATACCAAGGGGCGTTCCTAGGCCGATGCGAACGGGGAGTTTACGCAGTGGGGAATCGGGAGTGGGGAACAGCCCGCCTGGCCGCACGTGCGTAGGAGCGCGCTCGCGCGCGACAGGGCACTGGCGGGAAGGCCTCATCGCGCGCAAGCGCGCTCCTACACCAGCTTGGCAGTTATCGCAGTTGCCCAATCAGGCGCCGCACCTGGCGCGCCACTCAGCCCGGTAGCCGCACCCGCACCTGGTACGTGCGTCCGGCGACAATGCCGTGCACGCACTGGTCCGGGCAGGCTTCGCCGTCCACCAGCACCTCGATGTCGCGCCGTCCCGGTTCACGCGTCAGCGTCACCTCGAACTGCGCGCCGCGGAACTGGCGCGTCACCCGGGCCTGCGACCAGTGCGAGGGCAGCTGCGGGCGGATCGCCAATGCATCGCCTTCGCCGACCAGCCCGAACAGTCCTTCCAGCACGCAGCGATACACCCAGGCCACCGTGCCGGTGTTGAACAGCTGGCTGGAACGCCCGGCCGTGCGCGGGTACTGGTGCCAGGCGCCGCGATAGTAGTTGGGCAGCGACACCGGCAGGTGGCCGCGCTGCAGCACGTCCTCGCGGGTGGGGCCGGGCAGCAGCGCGCGCAGGATCTCCCAGGCGCGGTCGGCTTCGCCGATCTGGTACAGGCTGTACAGGTAGAACGCCGCCGCGTGGTTGTAGACCGCGCCGTTTTCTGCGGCGCCCGGCCACTTCTGCGTCAACCGCCCCACGTCATCGCGCATGTGCGTGTAGGCCGGGGCCAGCATCACCGGCCCGTACGGCGTATGCAGCTGCTCGCGCACCGCCTCCAGCAAGGCCGCGCGCTGCGCGCTGTCGGCGGTGCCGGCCAGCAGCGCAAAGCTCTGCGGATTGAGATAGATGCGCCCCTCCACATCCTCGGCGATGCCGAAGCGCACGCCATCGTCGGTGATGCCGCGCGCATACCAGTTGCCGTCCCATAGCTCGCGGTTGGCATCGGCGTTGATCGCCTGCACGGCCTGCGCAAACGCTTCCGCCTGCGCGCTTCGCCCATGCGCTGCGCAGATGCCCGACCACAGCCGCAGCGCGTACGCGGTGGCCACGGTGAGCCAGCCGGACACGCCCTTGCCGCGCCAGCCGACCATGTTCATCGGGTCGCACCAATCGCCCTGCGCGATGAAACTCAAGCCACGGGCATCGCGCGCGTCCAGCAGCCACTGCATCGCCGCATCCAGTCGCTCGGCCACGCTGAGCGCCTGTCCATCGTGCGTGCAGACCGCCGCATCGAGCACGCTGGCATCGCCGGTTTCGGCCAGATAGGCGCTCAGGAAGATCGGCAACCACACGCAGTGATCGGTATGCGGCACCTGGTTGATGTATTTGAGCTCGGCGCCTTCCACCAGCAGGATGCCATCCGGCATCGCACCGCTGGGCTCCTGCTGCGAGAGCGCGTGCAACAACGCCGCACGTGCGGTGGCCGGCTGCAGGTAGGCCATGCCCATGTGGTCCTGCAGATAGTTGCGCGTCTGCGGATCGGTGGTCAGGCGATTGACGTCACCGTGATAGAACACCTGCCGCGGCAGCCAATGGTTGACCAGGTTGTCCAGGGCCGGATCGGGCGTGGCGATCTGCGCGCAACCCTGCCCGCCCTGCAGATACTGCGAGTAGTCGCGCGCGGCGGCGGCAAAGCCGGCTTCGGACAGATAACGCGCACGCAGCGCGGCGATCTCCGCATCGTCCTTGGCCGGCCCGAACGCGAAGCGGTATACGTTTGCCGCATCGGCATCCAGCGTCAGCCGATACTGCAACGCGGCGGCCGGGTTCTCGTAGTGCGCATCGCTGTTGCCCAGCTGCTCGGCCTGGATGGCCGAGGGCGCATGCAGGCCGCCCTCGCCTTCGAAGGCCATCTGCTGCGCGTCCCAGGCCACCGGCGGCTGCTCATGCAACAGGAAGGTGCAGTCCTTGAAA
Organism: Xanthomonas arboricola pv. juglandis; assembly: GCF_001013475.1. GTDB lineage: Bacteria > Pseudomonadota > Gammaproteobacteria > Xanthomonadales > Xanthomonadaceae > Xanthomonas > Xanthomonas arboricola. The sequence goes on from NZ_JZEF01000006.1 coordinate 134,429, forward strand.
TCGCGCTGACGGAAATAGTCGTCCACCTTCTGGTACGGCGCCACGCTACGGCAGACGATGCCGCCCAGCGCCGGCTCGTAAGCGCCGCCCTGATGCATCCACGACATGTAGCCGATCGGGAAGTAGGGATACAGGCTGAGCCGGCGCGTACGCCCGGACTGGTTATGCACGCGGCATTCCCACAGCTCCACTGCATCGTCGGTGGGCAACGCCACGCACAGTTCCACAACGATGCCGTCGTGACGCACCCGCCAGCGCACATCGTGCTTGCCCGCGGAAAACGCGAACTGCTCCGGCGTTGCGCGCACCGGTTCGTGCGGCACCGAATACAACGCGCCGGTGTCTTCGTCCTTGAGATAGAAGAAGCGCCCGGGATGATGCGCGTAGTACGGCTGCTCGGGCATCATGAAGTTGCGTGCTTCCAGCAGCGGCGCATGCGCGTACTTGGCCGGCTCCGGCTGCATGAACTGCCCGGTGGCATAACCACGGCAGGTCAGCTGTAGCATCATGCGGCGGTTCCACAGGAATCCGCCCGCGTTCGGCATCGCGGTGGGGCTGTAGAGCGCATAACGCGTGCCGTCGGCGCTGGGTGCCAGCAACGCGGAAAGATCGTCGTCGGACGTGGACCTGGAATCGGCGTGGGAGAGTGCAGACACGGTCAGCGGTGCTCCGGTTCGTCGCGCTTGCGCGCGGCCAGTTCGTGTTGGATGCGGCGCAACAGGCCATCATCGAGTGGATAGAAACGCACGGTCCAGGCTGCCAGCAGCGCCACCGCGCCCGGGATCACCGTCAGCAGCAGCACGATGCCGGTCAACGACCCCGCCGACTGCGCGCTGTTGGCCACATAGCCCATGCCCGCCAGCACCCAGGCGATGCCGGCCGACGCCAGCGCACCACCAAGCTTTTGCGAGAAGGTCGCGGCGGCGAAGGTCATCGCGGTGGCGCGCCGGCCGGTGCGCCATTCGGTGTAGTCGGCGCTGTCGGCATACATCGAAAATGCCAGCGGCGACTTCGGCCCCAATGCCAGCCCGATCAACATGTTCAACGCAAAGATCGCCCACACCGCATCGGCAGGAATGAAAAACATCAGGCAACTCAACACGCCCACCACCGCCATCAGCGCGGTCATCAACTGGCGCTTGTCCCAATGCCGTGTCAGCAACGGCGTGATCGCCGCGCCCACTGCCAGCGACACCGAATAGCCACCCAGAAACAGCCCGGTCAGGTCCGGCCGCTGCACGTAGTACTTGAGGTAATACACACCCGCACCACCGCGCATGACAATGGTGATCATGATGATCAGCGACAGCACGAACAGCACGCACCACGGCTTGTTCTGCAGCAGGTCGGCGATATCCCGGCGGATCGGCGTGCGCTGCTGCGGCGGTGGCTGCACGCGCTCGCGCGTGGTCAACGCCACGGTCACGAACAACGCCACCGCCACCGCGCCGTACAGCATCATGGTGCGCTGCCAGCCCAGTGCATCGTTGCCGGCACCGAACCAGGCCACCAGATCCAGCGTGCAGTAATTCACCAACGTGGTGCCGGCGAATGCGGCGATGAAGCGCAGGCTGATCAGGCTGGTGCGCTGGCTGCTGTCGGCGGTAATCACGCCGGACAATGCCGAGTACGGAATGCTCACAACGGTGTAGGCCAGCATCATCACCAGGAAGCTGATCGTGGCCCACCACATGCGTCCGTTCTGATCCAGTGCAGGCGTGGTGTAGGCGAGCACGCCGGTCACCGCCATCGGCACGGCGCCCCACAACAGATACGGGCGGAATTTGCCCCAGCGGCTGCGTGTGCGATCGGCCAATGCACCCATCGCCGGATCGGCGATCGCATCGGCGATCTTGGTCAACAGGATCATCGTGCCCACCGCCGCTGCCGGCAGATGCATGGTGTCGGTGTAGAAGATCAACAGAAACGCCGAGATGTTGGCCCAGTACAGATTCAGGCCCAGATCGCCGGCGCCGTAGCCCAGCTTTTCGCGCCAGCGCAGGCGCGCCGATGCAGGAGACGTTGCAGGCGATGACGTCATCGGCAGACCTTGGAGTGCGTTGAACCCGGCCGAGCGCGCCGTTACGCTGGGCGGCCCGCTCACCTGGCGAGGAGCGCCGACGCTACACCACGCATCGACTGCCGCCAACGTGAAATCCGGCAAAATGCCGAATCGATCCGGAGATATAACCTGACGTGATGGACACCGCTGCCCCCGCTACACCCGCGTCCGCTTCGCCCCTGGCCATCGTGGTGATGGGCGTTTCCGGCAGCGGCAAGACCACCATCGCGCAGGCCCTGGCAGCGCATTACGGCTACCGTTTTCTGGATGCCGACGACTACCACAGCATGGCCGCACGCGCGCAGATGGCCGCCGGCCAGCCACTCACCGATGCGATGCGTCTGCCGTGGGTGGAGTTGCTGGCGGCCACCTTGCGCGACTGCGTACAGGCCGGCGAGTCGGTGGTGCTCGCGTTCTCGGGCTTGCGCGGCACGCACCGTCAATTGCTGCGCCGCAGCGGCATTCCGATCCGCTTCGTGTTCCTGCACGCGGCCCCGCACGTGATCGCCGCGCGCCTGAGCGCACGCGCCGGCCACTTCATGCCGGCCAGCCTGCTGGACAGCCAGTTGCAGACCCTGGAATTGCCGTTGGACGAAGCCGATGTGGTGTCGGTGGATGTGGACGCCACGGTGGCGGAGGTGGTGCAGGACGCGATCGCGCAGTTGGCGCTGATCGCTCCCGCTGCAGTGCACACCGCCGTGCCCTCGCCTCAAAGCGCATAACGCGCCGGATAGCGCAGCTACCTGGCTATTTCCTTCTCCCAGCGGGAGAAGGTGCCCTGAAGGGGCGAATGAGGGGACGCGCGAAGCCTCGTGCATTTTGACGACACAGAAGCTTCGCTCCATACCCTCACCCCACCCCCGCTCCACGCCCCGGCCCGCGTTTACGACGCGGGCGCTCCAAGGCACGCGCGCCAGTGGCGCGCAAACCGTGCCTTCTCGCCCCGCCCGAAGGGGCGGATGAGGGGACGTGCGAAGCCTCGTGCATTTTGACGACACAGAAGCTTCGCCCCGTGCCCTCACCCCAACCCCGCTCCGAGCCCCGGCCCGCGTTTGCGACGCGGGCGCTCCAAGGCACGCGCGCCAGTGGCGCGCAAACCGTGCCTTCTCGCCCCGCCCGAAGGGGCGGATGAGGGGACGTGCGAAGCCTCGTGCATTTTGACGACACAGAAGCTTCGCCCCGTGCCCTCACCCCAACCCCGCTCCGAGCCCCGGCCCGCGTTTGCGACGCGGGCGCTCCAAGGCACGCGCGCCAGTGGCGCGCAAACCGTGCCTTCTCGCCCCGCCCGAAGGGGCGGATGAGGGGACGTGCGAAGCCTCGTGCATTTTGACGACACAGAAGCTTCGCCCCGTGCCCTCACCCCAACCCCGCTCCGAGCCCCGGCCCGCGTTTGCGACGCGGGCGCTCCAAGGCACGCGCGCCAGTGGCGCGCAAACCGTGCCTTCTCGCCCCGCCCGAAGGGGCGGATGAGGGGACGTGCGAAGCCTCGTGCATTTTGACGACACAGAAGCTTCGCCCCGTGCCCTCACCCCAACCCCGCTCCGAGCCCCGGCCCGCGTTTGCGACGCGGGCGCTCCAAGGCACGCGCGCCAGTGGCGCGCAAACCGTGCCTTCTCGCCCCGCAGGGAGAAGGGCTGTTCAACACAGTGGCCAGCCTCACAAGGTGGCGCAAAATTTCCTGGTTACTTTTTGCAGACCATTGATTTGCGTGCAAATACGCATGCATCGCGGCTAATCATTTTTTCTATCGCAGCGGCCGCCGATAGTGATGAATCATCAGCATTTGTGCGAATAGCGAACACGTTGAACGCAATTTTTTCGAGCTGGTGGCACCAGATGCGAGCGGACCCGACCGTTGAATGAATGCGGGAAGGTGCGTGTGTTGCACGGTCGCCACAATCGGCCATCTTCACTCGGCAGATCCGGGGGGATCCAGCGCTTCCTTCCATCTATGGACATGCCGTGATGACAAATTCAATTCGCCGCTTGCGATTTCGCAGTTTGACGCTCATTCCCTGCCTGCTTGCCAGCGCAGTGGCTTTCGCCCAGGCCGGCTCCGCAACCGCACAACAGTCGGTGTCGTCGCTGGATACCCAGGCTTTTGCACGCTCCGGCCAGATCTGGCGCAGCTTCGGCAATCAGCTGCCGTTCGCCAGCCCCACCAGCTGGACCACCGCCGGCGGCGGCTACTTGAACCAGCGCTTCGCGCCGGGCGAGTGGAAGATCAACCGCACCACCGTCAAAGGCCTCAAGCCGGCCTGGACCCTGACCACCACCGGCGACATCTCGGCCACGCCGAGCGTGGAAGGTGGAACGTTGTATGTGCCCGACTGGGGCGGCACGCTGTATAGCGTCGACACCCAGACCGGCAAACCGAACTGGCAGGCCAAGTTGTCCGACTACACCGGCAATACCAACTCGGTGACGCGCAACACGCCGGCCATCAGTGCCAACAGCATCATCGTCGGCGACCAGGCCGCCGGCACCGTGCTGGCGATCGACAAGAAGACCGGCAAGCTGTTGTGGAAGACCACCGCCGAAGCCAACCCGCAGGCGCGCATCACCTCCTCGCCGGTGATCTACGGCAACCGCGTGTACGTGCCCGTGTCCTCCGGCGACTGGGGCAACCTGGACCCGACCCACACCTTCAGTTTCCGCGGCAGCGTGGTGGCGCTGGATCTGAACACCGGCAAGAAAGTATGGCAGTTCTACAACGTGCCCGAGGGCTATACCGGTGCATCGGTGTGGGGCCAGGTGGCGATCGACCCAATCAACCGCCGCCTGTATTTCGGCACCGGCAACAACTACAACATTCCCGCCAGCGTGGGTAACTGCGTCTCCAACGCACGCTCCTACCGCGGCAGCGAACTCACCGTGCAGGACGAACTGGCGTGCATGGCGCCGGACAACTACGTCGACTCGGTAATCTCGCTGAATCTGGACACCGGCAAGCTGGTCTGGGCCGACCGTGCACAAGGCTACGACGCCTGGAACCTGTCGTGCCTCGTGGCGCCCACCAATGGCCTGTGCCCGAACACCCAGGCAACCAACCTGACCGGTCCTGATTACGACTTCGGCGGCGCCGGCGTGCAGCTGTTCACCGTGTGGCGCGACGGCAAGGCCCAGCAGCTGGTTGGCGCAGGGCAGAAGAGCGGCATCTACTGGGCCTTCGACGCCAAGACCGGTGCCAAGGTGTGGTCGACCCAGGTCGGCCCCGGTGGCGCCACCGGCGGCGTCGAGTGGGGCACTGCGTTCGATCCGTACAAGTCGCAGGTCTATGTGGCCATCAACAACAGCACCAACGCCACCTATACGCTGGGGCCTGCGAATACCCAGAGCCACAACGGCGGCTCGTGGGCAGCGCTGGATGCCGCCACCGGCAGGATCAAGTGGCAGGTCAAGGTGCCCGGCATCAACCGCGTGAATCCGAACGTACCGGCCGGTGGCCAGGGCTCGCTGACGGTGTCGCCGAACCTGCTCTACGCCGGTTCGATGGCCGGCAATATGGTCGCCCTGGATACCGACACCGGCGCCACGCTGTGGAACCACGACGCCACCGGCTCGGTAATCAGTTCGCCGGCCATCGTGGACGGTGCGCTGTACTGGGGCGCCGGCTACGACCTCTTCAACTTCGGCACTGCCGCAACGGCCAACCAGCTGACCAAGTTCGTGCCGGAGGCCAGCCCGGCCAAGTAAGCGTCAACCCATGTGATCTGCGGCGAGCGACGCGCAATCACGGCAGAACGACGGCGCCACCTTCGGGTGGCGTCGTTGTGTGTCACGCCGCTACAGCCGCGTGACCTGGCACAAGCGGATCTGCCCCGCCTCCAGCCCATGCGCCTCCGCCGCACGGCGGCGCAACGCGGTGACCAGCCCGGCGGCATCCAGCACGCCATCGGCAGGCACGTCCACGCTATGGGCCAGTTGCCCCCATAGCACCGGCCGACCGTCGCAATAGCCCTCGTAGTCGGCGAAGTAATGCAGCTGGCGCAGCTCAGGTACCGACGTGGACATCACCCTGGATCTCCGTGCAGCCCAGATGTTCCAACGCAATTTCCAGCCCGAGCAGATAGCTCTGCGCGCAGTAGCCGCGCACCGTCGCAATGCGTTGCCCAAAGCCGTCCGGCAGGCAACGCTCCGGCCGGTCCACGCTGTCGTCGTGGGCCTCCACGAACGGATACGGCAGCGCGCTGAGCACACGATGCAGACGCACGCTGTCCACGCAACTGCCCGGATCGATCAACGCGATTTCCATCCGTGCCTGACCGGCCACACGCAAGGCATCCAGCAACTCCTGCTCGGATCCGCAAGCACGCAAGGCCACCGTCTTGCCCGCGGCAACGGCACACTGCACGAGCTGCCGAATGACGGCCCGCGGCAACGGCTGCGGCCCACGCACCAGCGGCATCGCCGCCTCCGGCCCACGCACGATCATGATCGACATGGCGGCCTCCTCAGGCAGCGGCGCGCAAGGGCGCGCACAGCAACGGCAGACAACGCGCCGCAATACCCAATGACATCGCATAGGCGCGCGGCGCATCGTGCGGCGTAATCACCACCGCCAGCGGCGCATGCTGCGGATGCAACCATGGCTCCAGTTCGTGCGCCGCATCGGTGTGCAACTCAATGTAGCGTGCAGGCAGCGCATCCAGTGCGGCACGCAATGCGGTCGCATGCACCTGCGCACGCTCGGAGGCCGACAAATCGCCCGAATCCAGCAGCACCAGCTCCACCTCGGCATCGCCACCAGCCGCCTGCAAGCCGGCGATCAAGCCACCGACATCGGCACACGCCAGCGTGCGCAGCGCACGTCCCGCACACTCGGGCAGCTGTATCGGCGCCATCTGCGCCGGATCGGCCTGCGGACCTTGCAAAATCAGGATACACATCGTGTTCGACTCAACGCACTACAGTGCGGGAGTGCCAAGGTAGGCCTGCCGGGCATAAAGAGGCTATTTGCACCCTGGCGTGCGGGCATAAAGAGTGCGTAATGCCTGCCCGATGCCGGGCGTGTCCTGCCCGCAACATCGCGCGCCGGCTATAGATAACCGCAGCGCTCGACGTAGCCGTGCCTAACGCACGGCCGATCATCCTGGACATCCGCGTTGCGTCATGTCCTGACCTGACGCAATACAACACCACACACCATCGATGCGCCGATGCACGACGGGCGATTACTTCTCCCGCCGCCAGTTCACCGAGCCCTTGGTCTCCACCGTGCTGGATTCCGCTTCAATATCGAAGCCACGGCTGAGCAGGTATTTCAGCGTCAGGACCGAGCCGCTGCCGACCATCGAGACGCCGTAGCCGACGTAGAGTTTCGGCGAGAGATACTTGCCGAAGCCCACCACCGAGCCGACGGTGCTGGATTCGCTCACGCCGGCTTCGTCCAGGCCGAGCTTGGCGCCGATCTGCGAGGCGATCAGGCTGCTGCCAGCCGACAGGGCGGCCGAGGCGGCGCTGACCTGCTGGGTTTCGTCGCTGCTGGCGGTGGACAGGCCGCGGCCGAGCACCAGGTACGACAGCGCTTCGGATTGCGACATCGCCGGTTCCGACCACACATCGGCACGCGGCGATTCGGCGCGGCCGCTGACGTCGATGCCGGCGGTGACATCGCCGACCTTGCGCTCGGCGCGCAGGCTTACGCGCGGGTCGGAGACGATGTTGTTGTTCCAGGTCAGCTGGCCGCGGCTGATGGTCAGGTCCTGGCCGTAGGCCTTGTAGCGGCCGCGCACGTCCAGCCCGCCGTTGGCGGTCATCTCGCGACCCGGGCGCGCGCGGATCTGCATCTGTCCGCTCAGCCCGCCCTTCAGGCCGAAGCCGCTCATGTTGACCTTGTCGCCAAGCACGATGGCCAGGTCCATATCCAGCGGCGAGGCAGGCGCTTCTTCCGGATCCACCGGGTCCAGCACCACTACGTCCTCGGATACCGAGGTGCCGCGATCCAGGCGTTCCAGGTCGATGTCGGCTTCGGGCACGGTGACCTTGCCACGCAACTGCATGGTGTTGTCGGTGATGCCGAACTGCATGTCCGGGTTGGCGATGATGCGTAACTCGCTGGTGTTGTAGGCCAGCACGTTTTCGCCACGGATATTCAGCAGCAACGGCGTGCTGGTGCCGAACCACGACAGCCCGCCATCGATGTTGAGCGTGCCCTGCCCCGACTTGGCGGAAGCGGTGATCTTGGCCGAGCCATCCGGCAATGCGTCGAAGCGGCCCTTGCCCTCGCTCAGGGTCAAACCCATCGACGGATATTCGGCAGTGAAATTGCTCAAGGTAGCGTCGCCGCCCAGCAGCGGCTTGTCGCGGGTGCCGCGCAGGCTCACATGGCCTTCGACCAGGCCCTTGGGCTGCACCACATCGGCCACCACCAGCTCCAGCCAGTACAGCCGCGACATATTGAGATACAGCTCGCCGTTGAGCGGCGCGTACGCATCCCAGCCGGTGTTGAACTTGGCATCGACAAAGCCGGCGCCCTGGAAGCCGATACCGAGCTTGGCCTGGATCTGCTGCGGGGTGAAATCGGCCTGCACGCTGAACTGGTCGTAGCGCAGCAACTCGCCGCGATTGGGATTGCCGGCCACCGCCGCATAGCGGGTTTCGCCCAGGCGAATGCCGCCTTCGGGCGAGGCGATGCGGAACGAGCCTTCCCAGGCATTGCCGCGCGGCTTGAAGCTGCCATCGAGCGCAAGTTCGCCACGCAGATAGATCTGCCGCCCCTCCTGCTTGGGCAGCCACGGTTGCACCAGCGACAGCGGCAGTGCATCGCCATGCACCACCATGCCCTCGCGCGGCCAGTTGGCGCTGGCGCAGAGCGCACCGCCGGTGGCCGCGCCCAGGCAGGTGTCGGAGAGGGTAAACGCGGCGCCATCGGTGCTGAACTGCGCCGGCTGGCGCAACGCCCAGGCATCGCCCTTGGCCGGTGCGATCCGCAGCGTGGCGACCTGGCCTTGCCAACGCTCGCCATTGCGACGGACATCGCCCTGCAGCGCGACGTTGGCCATGCTGTTGGCGATATCGGCATCCAGGCGCAGCGCTTCCACCGCACCTCTTGCCTGCACGCGCACGCTGTCCAGCACCACGCCGGCTTCGATCGCGGTGCCCTGCAAGGCCAGCTGCCCGTCGCTGCCGCGCCACGGCAAACGCCCGCGCAAGCTGATGCTCTGCGCGCTGTAGTCGTTCCAGCGCAAGCCGTTGCCGACCAGGTCGGCAGTGATGTCGGGCGCGTCGCGACGGCCGCTGACCTGCAGCTGCCCGCGCATCGTGCCGGTGGCGCCGGGCAAGACATCGTCCAGCTGCAGCGGCTGCAATTGCGCGGCGATATCCAGCTGGTCGCCGACCTTGCCTTTGGCAGTGATGCGGCTATTGCCCAGCGACAGCTGCAATTGGCCCTCGCCCTGTTCACCACGCAAGGCGAACTTGCCGTTGGCCGACAGCGCGCGTTGACGCAGCTGGCCGGTCAGGCTCGGGATATCTGCCGTGGCCTCGAAGCCCGGCGACACGCCACCGGCCGGTGCCGGCAGCTGGCGGCCCTTGGAGGCGACCTTGCCGGAGAGATTGCCGTTCCAACCCGGCGCGAAGTAGCCCGGATCGAACTTGGCCAGCTGGGCGCTGACATCCCACTGCAGCTCCGGGGTCCAGCCCACCTCGCCGGTGAGATCCAGCGAGCCGCCCGGGGTCTTGGCCTGCACCTGCTTGAGCTGCGCACGTTGATCGTTGCCGCGGCTGTCGAACACCAGCGCGGCCTGCTGCCCATCGCGCTCCAGCGTGGCACGGCCGATCGCCGCCCACGCCTTCAGGTTACCGGCCACGCCCAGGCGTGCATCGACCAATTCCACCGGCACCACCGGCGCATCGGGGGTGGCGGGGTCCGGCGTCGGGGTGAAGCGCAGGCCACTGGCGTTGACCGCAAAACGGAAACTCGGATTCTGCGTGTCGCGGAAATCGGCAGTCCCACGCAACTGCGCGCGGCCTTCGAAGGCATCGATCACCAATGGTTCGACGGTGATGACCTGGTCCAGCAGGCTGATGTGCGAGGGCTGCAAGGTGGCGCTGAGCTCGCCCTGCTTGACGCTGCCTTGCAGGTCGGCATTACCGCCCTTACCGGAGGCCTGCAGGTTCAGTGCGATCGGCGTCGCCGGGGCGGCGTACTCCCCATTGGTGGCCGGCATCAGCAACGAGGTATCCAGCGCGTCGGTGACGGCCTTGAAGGCCCAGGTGGGGTCATCGCGCCCGGTAAACACCAGGCTGGCCTGCAACGGTGCCGGCGCGCGGCCGGCGATGGCCACTTCCATCTTGTCCAGATCGCCGCGCGCGACCAGCCCCAGGCTGGCCGGGGTGCGCCCACGTGCGGCCGGCAGCACCGCGGTGGCGGTCAGGTCGGCGCGGTAATCGTCGTTGGGCACGTAGTCGCCGTGCAGGCGGAAGTCGCCCATGTCGGTATCGACCACCAGATTGCGCGTGCGCAGTTCGCCTGTGGCCACTTCCAGCCCGCCCTGCACCTTGTGCAGGACGATCATCGGCTGCTGCAGCTGGGTGATGCGCAGGTTCTCCACGTCAATCTTGTCGGCCTGGATCGCCAGCGGCACGTTGATCTGCGGCAGCGATTCGGGCCAGCTCGGCAGCGTGAATGGCTCCTCGCTCTTGCCCAGATTCAGGCTGGCATTGCTGACCTGCACTGCATCCAGTTGCAGCTTGCGCCCGAGCAGCGGGCGCAGGTCCGGCTCCAGGTACACACGCTCAGCGGTGAAGTGGATGTCCTGATAACGGAAATCGACATCGCGCAAGGTCAGCGGGCCGGCCACCGGGCCTTCGACCTTGCCGTAGGTAAAGGTGGCACCGACCGGCAGGCGCGCGGTCACCTGCGCCAGCAACACGTCGCGCCCGGCCACGGTCTGCAGCAGCCAGTACAACGCGATCAGCGCCAGCAACACCAGGCCCAGCACGGTCAGCCCGGAGCCCACCCAGAACCGGCGGCGGCGGTAGAAACGCGCGCGGCGCGGTACGGGGGGTGGCGTCGGCGTCGGCGTGCTCACAGGTTGGCCCCGATATCGATATAGAGCTGGAACTGCGAGTCGGGGTCGTTCAGGCCATGCGCGATGTCCACGCGCACCGGGCCCACCGGCGAGCGCCAGCGCAGGCCGAAGCCGATACCGGTGTGCCAGTCGGGCGTGTCGTCGAAGGCACTGCCACTATCGACGAACACCGCGCCGCCCCAGGGGCCGCCCTTGAGGTAATGCTCGTATTCGGCACTGGCAGTGACCACGTTCTTGGCACCGAGCGCGAATTCGTCCGGCTTGGGCGTGCGCGGGCCGACTTCGCGGAAGGCATAACCGCGGATGCTATTGGCACCACCGGCAAAGAAGCGCAGGCTCGGTGGCATCGCCACCAGATCACTGGTCCAGGTGGTACCGCCTTCGCCGCGCAGGATCACCCGGCCGTTGTCGCCGGCTCCCAGGAACCAGCGCAGCTGGCCGTAGAGCTGGCCGAAATTGGTATCCGAGCCGGCGCCTTCTGCACCGCCGCGGATGAACGCCTGCCCGGATACGCCACTGCGCGGGAACAGGCGGTCGTCGACATTGACGTAATTGACCTGCAACTGCGGATAGATCAGCGTGGAGGTCTCGTAGACCGCATCGGTGAAATCACTGCCGCTACTGAACCGCCAGCGCTCGCGCAGGGCGTTGATGGAGGCGATCGCACTCCAGCGCTCGTTGATCTGGCCGCTGCGGCTGCCGGTGAGTTTGACGTTGCGCAGGTCGATGTATTCGGTCTGCTCGTCGTAGAGCCGCGCCGACGCGGTGTACCAGCCATCCAGCCAGCGGAACGCCGGCACGCGGTAGCTGGTGGTCAGGCTCTTGCGGTTCTGCGCGTAATCCAGCTGCGTGTCCATCTTGTGGCCGCGCGAATTGACGTAGCGGCGCTCCACGCCGCCACGCACACCGGCGCCGCTCTCGCTGCCGTAGCTCAAGCCGGAGGTGTAGACGGTGCGCTTGGCGCGGGTGAGCTTTACATCCACCGGCACCCGGCCCTGGTCGTCGGCTTCTTCCGGCTTGGGCTGGATGTCGATGGTGCTGAAGTAATCCAGCTTGGTCAGCGACTCGCGCAGGCGATCCAGCTTGCCTTCGTGGTAGTAACTGCCCTCGTCCCAATACACCAGCGGCTCGAACAGTCCCGGGCGGAAGTAATCGTAGTCGAAGCGCACCTTGCCCATGTCGTAGCGGCGGCCGCTGTCCCAGTTCAGATCGATATCGGCGGCGTGCTCGGCGCGCGTCACCGCGACGCGGCGCTGGGTGAAGTCGGCATCGAAGTAACCGCGCTCGGCCAGCCGGCGGGTGATGCGCACCTTGCTCGCCTCGTACTGCGGATGGCTGAAGACCTGGCCTTCGCGCGGTTCGAACTGCTTGAGATCCTGGCCGAGGTAACGGTCCTGCTCGGCCCAGCCGGTGATGGAGATATGCGACTGCCGCACGCGTACCGGTTCGCCGCGCTCCACGGTGATCACCACCGTCACCTTGTCGCCGGTGCGCGGCGCAGCCAGCTCGATGGTCGGCGAGTAATAGCCGAACGGTTCCAGCGCCTCGCGCGTCTGCCGTTCGGCCTGCGCCAGCAGATATTCCAGTCGCGACTCGCCCTGCTCCTTGCCAACGGCCTCATACAGAGACAGGGAGACCTCGATGTTCTCGATCATCTCGGCGTCGGCGTCGTCGTCCAAGCCCTTGATTTCGATCTTGTCGATGGTCGCCCGGGCAACCGCTTGCAGCGGAACGAACAGGGTGCACAGCAGGGAGAGAGCAAACGCGGCTTTGAGCATCGGCAAAGGATACCCAGCCTGGGCGTGAAGGGACAAAAAAACTGAAGAAACACGCCTATACGGCATCGGATAGAACTCGGTACAGTCGGTACGTTGTTAACGTTTCGTTGACACCCATTGCGTGCGGCCCCCCGATTGCCGCGCGCCCGTTCATACCTTTGGAGAGAGAGGTGCGTTTCATGAAACGTCATTTGCTGGTCACCGCCGTGTGCACCGCCCTGACCATGCCATCGCTTGCGATGGCACAGGATTCAGGTGAAGTGACTCAACTGGACAAGGTCACGGTGACAGGGTCGTTGATTCCCCGTTCCCAGGTCGAAACCGCGACCCCGGTGTTTTCGATCACCGCTCAGGACATCCAGCGCCGCGGCTTCAAGGACGTCTACGACGTGCTGCGCTCGCAACCGATGGCTACCGGCTCGGTGCAGGACGGTCAGTTCAGTGGCGGCTTCACCGCCGGCGCCAAATCGCTGAGTCTGCTCGGCCTGGATCCCGGCTTCACCCTGGTGCTGATCGACGGCCGGCCGATGGCCGATTACCCGCTGCTCTACAACGGACAGAGCAACTTCGTCGACCTGGCCAGCGTGCCGGTGGGCATGGTCGAACGCATCGACGTGGCGCCGGGCAACCAGTCCTCGATCTACGGCTCCAGCGCCATTGCCGGCGTGGTCAACATCATCCTGAAGAAGCACGTCGACGGTGTGCAGATGAATTACCGCATGGGCACCTACGACGGCGGCGGCGGCAACAACCAGCGCTTCCAGCTCACCGGCGGCAGCACCCTCGGCAAGGCCGATATCGTCTGGGGCCTGCAGCTCAACAACCAGGACCCGATCTACGGCTTCCAGCGGCGCGACTTCGATTCCACCTCCGACAATCCGGACCCCACGCTGCGCTACGGCTCGCGCATCGCGCTGCACAACACGCCAACCACCTACATCGACCCCAGCGCCGCCAACTGCGATGCACTGGGCCCGCTGTTCAACGGCTCGGTGCAATACGACAACCGCGCCAATCGCGGCAACTTCTGCAGCAGCCGCACCGAGCCCGGTTACGCCAGCATCCTCAATAAGGAACGCAGCGCCAGCGGCTACGCCAACCTGACCTACGCCTTCAACGACAACACCCAGGGCTACGCGACGCTGCTGCTCAATCGCACCAAGGTGGAGGTCAACAGCGGCCCACGCTTCTGGCAGACCTCATCCGACACCGGCGGCTTGTTCTACAACCAGGACAGCCAGCAGCTGGAAGGCTACCAGCGCATCTTTGCGCCTGAAGAGACCGGCAACCTGGACTTCAACAACGATCGCCAGACTGCCGATTCCTACAATATCGCCGCCGGCATCAAGGGCGGGCTGGGCGCCAGCAACTGGACCTACGATGCGTACTACGCACGCGCCGAGTACCGCATCGACAGCCGCCAGCAATGGCCGCTGGCCGATCGCATCGAGGACTTCTTCCGCGAGCAGTTCCTGGGCGCCCAGCAAGGCGAGTACTACGGTTACCCGATCTATTCGCCCAACGATGCCAACTTCTATCGCGCCTTGACGCCGGCGCAATACCGCAGCTTCAACGACGAGATCCGCACCAAGTCCCGGACCTGGACCCAGAACCTCAACCTGCAGCTCACCAACACCGAGTTGTTCAACCTGCCGGCCGGCGCGGTCGGCGTGGCCGGCGTGCTGCAGGCGGGCAACCAGTATTGGGAAAACCCGACCGATCAACGCGTGATCGCTGGCGACTTCTACCAGCTGACCGGCACCCAGGGCAGCGGCAAGCGCGAGAACTGGGCGGCGGCGTTCGAGATGCGCGTACCGATCCTGAGCACCTTGACCGCCAATCTGTCGGGCCGTTACGACGACTACAAAAACCAGGGCGGCGGTGGTGATTCCAAGTTCACCTACAAGGCCGCGCTGGAATTCCGTCCGATCGATTCGCTGCTGTTCCGCGGCAACTACGCCACTGCGTTCAAGGCACCGGACATGGCGTTTTCCTTCGCTGGCGACAGCGGCTTCTTCCAGGGCGTCAACGATTACTACCGTTGCGCACTCGAAGAACCCAACGTGCCGATCGCCGACTGCACCTATGGTGGCACCTCGATCGCCGGACGCCGCGCCGGCAATCGCGACCTGCAGTCGATCACCGCCAAATCCTGGGGCTATGGCGTGGTGTGGTCGCCGAGCGCACGCTTCAGCGTCAATGCCGATTACTACAACATCAAGATCGATGACAAGGTCAGCGACCTGAGCACCGACAACCTGCTGCAGACCGAATCGGCCTGCCGTCTCGGCAGCCTGGACATCAGCTCGCCCACCTGCGTGGACGCGCTGTCGCGCATCGATCGCACCGCAGCCGATGCGCCGGTACCCAACCGCTTGAGCAACATCCGCATCAACCCGATCAATATCTCCAACGAGGAGATCTCCGGCGTGCTCAGCAAGGCGACGTACAACCTGGCTACCGACTCCTGGGGCCTGTTCGTCTTCGATGCGCAATACAACCTCACCCTCAAGCACGAAAGCCAGCAGTTCCCGCAGGACCCGGTGCGCGATCTGCTCAGCGAACCGTTCTTCTCCTCCGAGTTCCGCAGCATCGTCAATGCCTCGGTCACGTGGCAGAAGGATGCATGGACCACCACGCTGTTCGCTCAGCGCAATGGGCGCACGCCCAACTTCGTGGCGCAACAAAGCACCGATGGCTATGCGGTGGAAGGCGCACGCAAGGTCGGTGCGTGGACGAGGCTCAATGCCACGCTGGACTATGCGGTCAACGACGACATCTCGCTGACGGCGACGGTCAACAACCTGGCCAACACCCGGCCGCCCCGCGACCGCACCTACACCAGCTATCCGTACTACAACATCTTCAGCTACACCGGTTACGGGCGTTCCTACATGCTGGAGCTCAACTGGCGTTTCGGCGCACATTGAGTCAGCAAAGGCGGTATCTGCCGACGGCAGCCATGGGGCTGCCGTCGGTCTTTTTAGGGTAAGTGGTTTCGACTCGAGCGCTCGGGGATCGCCGCTGCTGCGAGTGGGCGAACTTGGAGTGGCCAAAAAGATGCGCAGCCGAAGCAGCCGACACGCAAGCGTTTCGCTTGCGAGCACGCCGCATGCATCGCGGCAGCGTGCTCGCGACGTTCCGCAGGCCGCTGTCAGCGTGCGTCGGTCTGGATCAGGCCGGCATGCAACAAGGCCTGCCGCAGTGGTTCCAGCTGCGTGGCGTAGCGCCGCCATTCTTCGACGTTGCGCCCATGCACGCCTTCGCGTACCTGCACGCTGCTCAGCGTGGCCGATGCGGCCGCATTGCGGGTGATATCGATCTGCCCGGGCTCGATCTGCAGCCCGCAGCGCGCCATCAACTGCTGCAACACCGTGGATGGATCGCGCACCATCTGCGCATAGTCCACATCGATCACCCGGCCCGGCAATGCCGCGCGCCATTGCGCCATCAGGGCGTGATACGCCTGATAATGGTGCGCCAGCGTGTGCAGGTCGTAGCTGTAGGCGTAGGAGTCGCCGAACAGCGCGCGGTAATTGGAGAAGCACACCGCCATCGGCTCGCGCACCAGATGCACGATCAATGCCCCCGGCAAGGCGCGCGCAATCGCGCCGATCGCCACTGCATTGGCTGGTAACTTGTCGATGTACCAGCGTGCCGATCCGGCCCGCCATTGCGTCTGTTCCAGGTAACGCGCGCCGATCTGCGCGTAGTCCAGCGTCGGCAAGGCCTGCAGCAGGCGCGCATCCAGCAGGCTGCGACCGGCCTGGTCGGCGCCCCAACGCAGTTGATGGCCGAAGTCGTTCAATTCGCCAGCCGAAACCACCTGGGAATGATTGCCCAGCATCCGCTCCAGCACCGTGGTGCCCGAGCGCGGCAAACCGAGCACGAAGATTGGTTGCGGGCCGTGCGCGACAGGGGCTTGCTGCGCGGCGAACAGGCCCTGGTCGGCCAGCGCACCCAGCTGCGCGTACAACGCCGCCTCGGCGTCGGCGTCGTGACGCAGGCGTGCATGCATCACCGCGTTGCCATGCTGCAACGCGTCCCAGGCGGCCTCGGTCTGGCCGAGGTCTTCCAGCTCCTTGTACAGCGCGAACGCCAGCCCGGCGCGATCTTCGCTGTCGGGCTTGGCGAGCTGCAACTGCCGACGCAGTTGTTCCACATGGTTGCTGCTGGCGCTCTGCCGGCGCAGGCGCGCACGCGTCAACGCCGCGCGGCCATAGCCGGGCGTGTGCGCCAGCGCATGCTCCAGCGCCTGCGCTGCTTCATCGAGGCGACCATTGAACTGCAACTGCACCGCAAGGAAGAAACGAAAATCCGGTCCATCGAATCCGCAGGCCTGCGCACGCTGCATCATCGCAAGTGCGTCGGCGTGTTCGCCCAGGGATTGATGCACGTGCGCGAGCAAGGCCAAGGTCGCGCCGTCCTGGCACTGCGTCACTGATGGGTGCCGCAGCAAGGCATGCAGTGCGCGATGCTCGCCGACCCGCAACAAGGCCTGCGCCACGCGGCAACGCATCGCCACGTCGTCGCCCAGATCGCCTGCCGCCAGCCGCAGCTGCGCAACCGCCTCGCGCATCCTGCCATTGGCCAGCACGGTGCCGGCCAGCAGCACGCGGGCCGCCACATGCGCCGGCTCCACCTCCAGCAGCGCCTGCAACGCAGACGCCGCCATAGCCAGGTCGCGGCGTGCCAACGCGGCCTGCGCGGTCTGCCAGTGCACCGCGCCGGCGGACGCAGCCATTAGCTGGACAGATGCTCGATGGCGGCGACGCTGCCGAGGCGGTCGCCGAGCTTCTTCAGCAGGGCCAGGCGATTGGCGCGCAGTTGCGCGTCTTCGGCATTGACCATCACGCCATCGAAGAACGCGTCCACCTGTGGGCGCAACCGCGCCAGGCGTGCGAGCACGGCGACGTAGTCGTGCCGGTGCAGCGCATCGCCGGTATCGCCGATGGCCGCTTCCACCGCTTCGGCCAGGGCTTCTTCGGCCGGTTCGCGCAGCAGGCTGGTGTCGATGTCGCCGGGGATCTCGCCTTCAACCTTGCGCAGGATGTTGCGGATGCGCTTGTTGGCTGCCGCCAGGGCCTCGGCTTCGGGCAGCGTGGCGAAGATGCCGATCGCATCGATACGGCGGTCGAAGTCGTAGAGGGAACCGTGGGTCGCGCCCAGGTGCGCTCCTACGAGCCCTGTAGGAGCGCCCTCGGGCGCGACCGAGAACAGTGCGGCGACCGCGTTGAAATGCGTGGCAGGAACGCCTTTGTCTGCGTAGTAGCCGCGTAGGCGGTCGAGGATGAAGTCGAAGAGCTCAGCCAATTCTTCCAAATGCAGCGATCGCTGATTCGCATGTGACGTGGGGGCATCTACACCTGACGCACGTGCTTTGTCTGCAACATCTTTTTTCTGCCGCAGCACAACCTCAGACATCGACTGTTTTGCAGAGCTGTAGGCGTGATAGAGCAAATCCTTGAGGTCCAGATCAAACCCACTCTCAATCACCGTACGCGCCAACCCCAGGGCATTGCGCCGCAGCGCGAACGGGTCCTTGTTGCCGGTCGGCTTCAAACCGGCCGCAAAGCCACCGGCCAAGGTATCCAGCCGTTCGGCAATCGCCAGCACCTTGCCCAGCGGCGACAGTGCGATGTCGTCGCCGGCAAAGCGCGGCTGGTAGGCCTCGTCGATCGCCAGCGAAATCTCGCTCGGCTCACCGGCGGCCTTGGCGTAATGACGCCCGGCAATGCCCTGCAGCTCCGGGAATTCGTTGACCATGCGCGATTGCAGATCGTTCTTGGCCAGCTGCGCGGCGCGGCGCGCCTGCGCCGGATCCGCGCCCACCTGCGGCGCGATCGTCTCGGCCAGCGCCGCCACACGCGCCACCTTGTCGGCCACCGTACCCAGCTTGGCCTGGTAGGTCACGCTGGCCAGGCCCGCGCCCATCGCCTCCAGGCCCTGCTTGAGGTCTTCGTCGAAGAAGAACTTGGCATCGGCAAACCGCGGACGGATCACCCGCTCGTAGCCCTTGGCGACTTCGGCCACGTCCTTGGAGGCGATATTGGCGATGCCGATGAACTGCTCGGTCAACTTGCCGCCGTCGTCCAGCACCGGGAAGAATTTCTGGTTGATCTCCATGGTTTCGATCAGCGCTTCCTGCGGCACCGCCAAGAAGTCGCGCTCGAAACTGCACAGCACCGCCGACGGCCATTCGACCAGGTTGACCACCTGCTCCAGGTTGTCGTCGCTGATGCGCGCACTGCCGCCGGCCTGCCTGGCGGCGGCTTCGACCTCTACGACGATGCGCGCACGGCGTGCGTCCGCATCCACCAGCACATGCGCCGCGCGCAAGGCCTCGATGTAATCGCCCGGTGCCGCCAGCGACACCTCGCCCTGATGCATGAAACGATGCCCGCGGCTGAGGCGATCGCCACGCACGCCCAGCAGCTGGGCCGGAACCACGCTATCGCCGAACAGCAGCACCAGCCATTGCACCGGTCGCGCGAAGGCGTATTCGTGCGCGCCCCAGCGCATCGGCTTGGGGATCGGCATCGCGGCGATGGCTTCGCGCAGGATGTCGGGCAGCAGGTCGGCAGTGCGCGCGCCCGGCGTCACCGCGCGGTGCACGAAGCGCTCGCCCTTGGCGTCGCTGGTGCGCTCCAGCGCGGTCCAGTCGATCCCTGCCTTGGCGGCGAAACCGGCCAGCGCCTTGGTCGGCTTGCCCTCGGCATCCAGCGCGATGTTGAGATACGGGCCCAGCACTTCGGAGCGCTGCTCGGGCTGCTCGGTGGCCACGCCCGGCAGCAGCACCGCCAGGCGGCGTGGTGTGGACAGCGGCTTGGCATCGCCACGGGTGACCGCGACGCCGCGTTTTTCCAGACCGTGCAGCACGCCATCGAAGAAAGCCTGCGCCAGACCCGGCAGCGCCTTGACCGGCAGCTCTTCGGTGCCCAGTTCGATCAGCAGGGGAAGTTGTTCGCTCATAAGACGTGGACCTTTACGTGTTCCCTTCTCCGGTCGGAAGAAGGTGCCCCGAAGGGGCGGATGAGGGTACGGGCGAAGCTCTGTGGAGTTTGGGTGCAGGAGGGCTGCTACTCGCCCCCTCACCCCGACCCCTCTCCCGAGGGGAGAGGGGCTTGCGGGTTCCTTCTCCCGTCGGGAGAAGGTGCCCCGAAGAGGCGGATGAGGGTGCGAGCGAAGCTCTGTGGAGTCTGGGTGCAGGAAGGCTGCGCCTCCGTCCCCTCACCCCAACCCCTCTCACGGGAGAGAGGGGCTTTGGTTACTTCTTCACTCCGGGAAAGCCCAGCTTCTCGCGTTGTGCGTAATACGCCTGTGCCACGCCCTGCGCCAGCGCGCGCACGCGCAGGATGTAGCGCTGGCGTTCGGTCACGCTGATCGCGCGGCGCGCATCCAGCAGGTTGAACGCATGGCTGGCCTTGGTGACCTGTTCGTAGGCCGGCAATGGCAGGCCGACCTCGACCAGGTGCCTGGCTTCGGCTTCGCAGGCGTCGAAGCGATGGAACAGCTCGGCCACGTTGGCATGCTCGAAGTTGTAGGCGCTCTGCTCCACCTCGTTCTGGTGATAGACATCGCCGTAGCTCACCGGCGTGCCGTCCGGGCCGTAGGTCCACACCAGGTCGTAGACGTTGTCGCAGCTCTGCAGGTACATGCACAGCCGCTCCAGCCCGTAGGTGATCTCACCGAGCACCGGCTTGCACTCCAGTCCGCCGGCCTGCTGGAAGTAGGTGAACTGGGTGACTTCCATGCCGTTGAGCCAGACCTCCCAGCCCAGGCCCCAGGCGCCGAGGGTCGGCGATTCCCAGTTGTCCTCGACAAAGCGCAGGTCGTGCACCAGCGGATCGATGCCCAGGGCCTTGAGCGACCCCAGGTACAGGTCCTGGATGTTGTCCGGGTTGGGCTTCATCGCCACCTGGTACTGGTAGTAGCGCTGCAGACGGTTGGGGTTTTCGCCGTAGCGGCCGTCCGTGGGGCGGCGCGAGGGCTGCACGTAGGCCGCATTCCACGGCTCCGATCCCAGCGCGCGCAGGAAGGTGGCCGGATGGAACGTGCCTGCGCCCACTTCCAGGTCCAGCGGCTGGATCAGCACACAGCCTTGCTCGGCCCAGTACTGGTTGAGGGTCTGGATCAGGCCCTGGAAAGTGATTGGAACGCGCCGGGAATCGGACATGCAGCAAAGGCCGTGCGGAAGGGGTGCGCTAGTATACCGGCCGACCCGCAGCGCTTTGCCGCGGAGCACCGCCGCAGGGGAACATCGAACATGGAACAGCGGCGTACGGCCGATCCAGACAGCGCAGCGGCGATCCTGCCGCGCGGCCGGTTGATGTTCGACCCGGTGGCTGCCGCGTTGCTCGCCGATGGCATGGTGGTGCCGCACGAACACGAGCGCGTGCAGTTCTCCGCCGCCGGCGTGCGCAATGCCAGCGAGGTGCATCCGCTGGTGCTGCTGGCCAATCTCAAGCTGCATGCCGCGCAGCCGCCGGCCGGCGAACTCGGGCTGGAACGGCTGACCGAATGGCTGGCCACCCGCACCGGCCTGCGCTATCTGCGCATCGATCCCACCCGCATCGATGTGGCCGCGGTCACCGGTGTGGTCTCGCATGCGTATGCGCGCCGCCACCGCATCCTGCCGCTGGCGCTGGATGCCGAGCGCGTGCTGATCGCCACCAGCGAGCCGCTGGCGCTGGAATGGCTGGCCGACGTGCAGCATCTGAGCCGGCGTCGCATCGAGCTGGCACTGATCAACCCGCTGGACCTGCATCGCTACACGATGGAGTTCTTCGGCGTGACCCAGT
The DNA here is from genome assembly GCF_001013475.1 of Xanthomonas arboricola pv. juglandis. Lineage (GTDB taxonomy): Bacteria > Pseudomonadota > Gammaproteobacteria > Xanthomonadales > Xanthomonadaceae > Xanthomonas > Xanthomonas arboricola. The sequence continues at coordinate 156,105 of NZ_JZEF01000006.1, forward strand.
CGGTGCGCGGCGCGCGCGGCGATGTGCGCAGCGCCGAACCGGGTGCCGGCCTGCCCAGTTTCGAGCAGCTGGTGGAACTGGGCCGCGCCGGCGACGTCAATGCCGACGACCACCACATCGTGCATATCGTCGACTGGCTGCTGCAGTACGCCTACGAACAGCGGGCCAGCGACATCCATCTGGAGCCGCGTCGCGAGGCAGGGCGCATGCGCTTCCGCATCGACGGGGTGCTGCACAAGGTGCTGGAAGTACCACCGTCGGTGATGACCGCGGTGGTCAGCCGCATCAAGGTGCTCGGGCGCATGGACCTGGCCGAACGCCGCCGCCCGCAGGATGGCCGCATCAAGACCCGGTCGCCGGGTGGGCGCGAGGTGGAAATGCGCTTGTCCACGATGCCCACCGCATTCGGCGAGAAGTGCGTGATGCGTATCTTCGACCCGGATTCGGCGTTCAAGAGCATCGAGCAACTCGGCTTCAGCCCGGAAGAGGCCGCCGGCTGGAGCGCGCTGGTCGAGCGCCCGCACGGCATCGTGCTGGTCACCGGCCCGACCGGCTCGGGCAAGACCACCACGCTGTATTCCACGCTCAAGCGCCTGGCCACGCCGGACGTGAACGTGTGCAGCGTGGAGGACCCGATCGAAATGATCGCGCCCGAGTTCAACCAGATGCAGGTGCAGCAGAACATCGACCTGGATTTCGCCAGCGGCGTACGCACGCTGCTGCGCCAGGACCCGGACATCATCATGATCGGCGAAATCCGCGACCTGGAGACCGCGCAGATGGCGGTGCAGGCCTCGCTCACCGGGCATCTGGTGCTATCGACGCTGCACACCAACGACGCCGCCTCGGCGATCACCCGCCTGCTGGACCTGGGCGTGCCGCATTACCTGGTGGCGTCCACGCTCAACGGCGTGCTGGCGCAGCGGCTGGTGCGCACCCTGTGCGTGCACTGCAAGCGCCCGCATACGCTCAGCGACGACGAGTGGGCGGCGATCCGCGAGCCGGGCGAAGCGCTGCCGGAGGTGCTGAACGTGCACGCGCCGGTCGGCTGCCTGGAATGCCGCCGCACCGGCTATCTGGGCCGTGTCGGCCTGTACGAGTTGCTGCCGGTGAGCCCGCGCCTGCGCAGCCTGATCCGCGCCGACACCGACCTGGCCAGCTTCAGCCATGCCGCACGTGGCGAGGGCTTGCGCACGCTGCGGCGCACCGGCCTGGAGAAGGTGGCCGCCGGGCTGACCACGGTGGAAGAGGTGTTGTCGGTGTTGCCGCCGCGGGACTAGGCGGATCGCCTGGGACTTGCACGGTGATCGGCACAGGCGACCCTCACCCCCAACCCCCGCTCCGCGCCCCGGCCCGCGTTTGCGACGCGGGCGCTCCAAGGCACGCGCGCCAGTGGCGCGCAAGCCGTGCCCTCTCGCTCGGCGGGAGAGGGGCTCGCTCCGTTCTCCCACCGTTTGCTCCGTTCTCCCACGGGGAGGAGCTGCCCGAAGGGCGGATGAGGGTACGTCGGCACGCACATTGCGCCATTGGCAGGGGCTCGGCCTCACCATTGACCAGGTACACGGCACGGCCGAGTACAACCAGATCAGCGGCGCACGATCACCGCGGCAACCGAGTCGGCAACCGACATGGCACAAACCATCTCAGCCATCACTGCTCTTACATCCACACAGCGCAAGTAGCCAGCTCCCCGCCCCCCAGCCATCAGCACATAGCCATCCGGAATAACCTTAGCTGCATGCGTTGGCACGCCACTTGAAAAAAACCGGCTGGAGCTGCCTACAATCGGGCACATCAGTCGCTGCTGGATTTTCGTCCGCATGTCCGCCTTGCCGTTCCTGATCATCGAAACCGGGCATCCCGTGCCGGAGATGAAGCGATACGGCCGTTTTCGGCACTGGATCCGCGTCGCGGCCGGGCTGGCCGAGCATGAGACCGTCGCCGTCGATGTCGCCAACGGCGGCCGCCTGCCCGACCGTGACGGCTTTGCCGGCACCATCGTCAGCGGCTCGGCCGCCTACGTCACCGACCGCGCCGACTGGAGCGAACGCAGTGCCGCCTGGCTGCGCGATGCCGCCCACCAGGGCATGCCGCTGCTCGGTATCTGCTACGGGCACCAGCTGCTGGCGCACGCGCTGGGCGGCGAAGTCGATTACAACCCGGCCGGGCGCGAGTCCGGCACCATCGCGCTGGAATTGCACCCGCCGGCCGAGCAGGACCCGTTGTTTGCCGGCCTGCCGGCGCATTTCCCGGCGCACGCCACGCACATGCAAACCGTGGTGCGCGCCCCGGACGGCGCCATCGTGCTGGCGCATTCGCGACAGGACCGCTGCCATGCCTTCCGCTGGGGGCAGGCCACCTGGGGCGTGCAGTTCCACCCCGAGTTCGCCACCCACCACATGCGCGGCTATGTGCAGGCGCGCGCCGAGTGCATTGCCCGCCACGGGCACTGCGCCCGCACGGTCGCCCGCGAGGTCACCGCCGCGCCGATCGCCCGCAAGCTGCTGCGCCGGTTCGTGCATCACGCACGCGGCCTGCAAACAGTGACCACTCATCCCGCCGCACACACGCAAAAGCAGCGATAATCGCGCCACGCCGGATGGTCCGGTGCGTATCGATCCGGAATGGGAATGAGCGAAATCCGCAAGGTGCCGGCGTCTGCCGGCGCAGAATGGCTGTTGACCGGTTTCTCGCTGTTGAAGCGGGCGCCGCTGGCGCTTGGCTCGCTGGGGGTGATCTGGAGCGTGGCGGCCACCCTGGTGGTGTCGCTGTCGGTGCTGGTGCCGCTGCTGGGCCCGGCCCTGCAGTTCCTGCTGGTGCTGGCCGGCCCGCTGTTCATGGGCGGCCTGCTGTGGGCGATCCGCGAGGTCGACGAAGGCCGCATCGCCAAGCCGTCGCATCTGCTGCACGGCCTGCAGGACGGCCGCGCGCCGCATCTGCTGGTGTCGCTGCTGCCGCAGCTGATCGCCGGCCTGCTGCTGGGCGTGCTGCTGCTGGTGATGATCGGCGCCAGCGGGCTGCAGCAGTTGTCCGAGGTGATGATCAAGATCAACCAGATCAGCCAGTCCGGCGCGCAGCCGGACCCGGTGCAGATCGAGCAGCTGGCCGCCAGCCTGCCGGCCGGCCGCATCCTGCTGTGGCTGCTGCTGACCATCGCCACCTTTGCGGCAATGACGCTGGCGCTGTTCGTGATGCCGCCGCAGGTGATGTTCGACCGCAGCACCGGCGGCCACGCGCTGCGCGAGAGCCTGCGTGCCAGCCTGCACAACCTGCCGGCGATGCTGGTGTTCTTCGTGCTGGCCTTCATCGCCATCTTCGCGATCTATTTCGCGGTGATGATCGTGGCGCTGATCGTCGGCCTGGTGGCCGGGCAGACCGTGGCGATGTGGCTGGCCCAGCTGCTGCTGATGGCGGTGCTGATGCCGGTATTCGCCGGCTCGGTGTACGCCGCCTGGAAGCAGATGTTCACCCACGCAGGCGCAACCGCGCAGCCCACGGCGCCGTCGCGCCCGGATGTGTTCGCCGCCTGATCGCCTTGATCCGGGATGTGCCGACAACAAAGCCCTGATCCGTAGGAGCGCACCTGGGCGCGACGAAGCGTCCCCCGGGAACGCCCTCGCTCGCGCGAACGTGTTCGCCGCCTGACCATCCAAACCCGTAGGAGCGCGCCTGGGCGCGACGAAGCTTTCCTCAGGAGAGCCCCGGTCGCGCCCAGGTGCGCTCCTACGTGGGTGATCGCGTCCGGGTGATGCCGGGTTGCGCAGCTGCATGTCGGCACGCGCCTAAGCGCGGCGAGTGCGCTAGGCGGGCTTCGGCCCCACCGCGCGCGAGGCGATGATGCCCAGCTCGTAGAGCAGGCACATCGGGATGGCCAGCATTAGCTGCGAGACCACGTCCGGCGGGGTGAGCACCGCGGCCAGGATGAAGATGCCGACGATGGCATAGCCGCGGCCTTCGCTCAGCTGCTTGGGGCTGACCCAGCCCAGCAGCACCAGGATCACCAACGCCACCGGCAACTCGAAACTCGCACCGAAGGCGAAGAAGATCGCCAGCACGAAATCCAGGTAGGAATTGGCGTCCGGAGTAATGGCGATCACGTCCGGCTTGAACGTGGTCAAAAAGTGGAACACCGCCGGCAACACCAGAAAATACGCGAACGCGCAGCCGATGTAGAACAGCGCCACTGCCGAGGCCAGCAGCGGGAATGCGAGTTTCTTTTCGCGCTGGTACAGGCCCGGCGCCACGAAGGCCCAGGCCTGGTACAGCAGCCACGGCACGCTGACGAACACCGCCACGAAGAAGGTCAGCTTGAGCGGTGCGAAGAACGCGCCGGCCGGGTTCATCGCGATCATCGTCTGCCCCAGCGGCAGCTGCGAAATCAGCGGTGCGGCCAGCCACGAATAGATCGCGCGGGAGAACGGCAGCAATGCCAGCAGCACCACGCCCAGGCCGATCAGGGCGCGCACCAGGCGCGCGCGCAATTCGACCAGATGCTCGATCAGACTGCTTTCGGCCTGTGCGTCGTCGAACAGGCTCACGGCTGTTTCTCCTGGATCTTGCCCGGCGCAGCCGGCTCGGTCGGCGCCTTCAGCGTGCTCGGCTCCATCGGCGGGTTGGTGGCCGGCGTCTGCGCCTGCGCGCTGGTGCTGCTGAGATGCGCGGCATGCGGCGCCGGCACCACGGTGTCGTGCGGGGCCGGTATCAAGGTTTGATACGGCGCCGGCGCAATCGGCTGGGCCTGGGCAATGACCGGTGCGGCCTCATGGTCGGCCGCATCCGCAGCGCCCGCTGCCGACGTGGCAGTCGCCCCGGCCGACAGATCCGCATGCGCCAGCTCCAGCGGTGTCGCCACCGGTGTGGCCGTGCTGCGGATATCGATATCGCGCCCCACCTCGTCGTGCAGCGCGCGGGCGCCCTGCTCCAGATGCTGCTGCTTGTTGCGCAGCTGGTCTTCGGCTTCGCGCAGCGAGGCCTGCACATCCTGCAGGCTGCGCTTGAGCTCTTCGGCTTCCAGCTCGCGCTCCAGTTCCTGCTTGACCGAATCCCACTGCATGCGCGCGCGGCGCACCCACAGTCCGGCAAACCGGGCCGCCTTGGGCAGGCGCTCGGGACCGAGCACCACCAGGGCGACGATTGCAATCAGCGTCAGTTCGCCAACACCTATGTCAAACACCGACGCCGCTCCGGATCAACGCGCGTCGCGATCGCGCTCGGCCTGCGCTTCACGTGCCTGCTCCGCCGTGCGGGTGTCGTCACCGAGCTTGCCGGCCGGCTTGTCGTCGTCGTGCATGCCTTTCTTGAATTCCTTGACCGCGCTGCCGAGATCCTTGGCACCGCTGGTGAGCCGCTTGGTACCGAACACCAGCAACACGATCACCAGCACGATCAGCCAGTGCCAAATGCTGAAACCGCCCATGATCTGCTCGCTTGCTGAAGAAGAAGGAAGACGCAGGATACCCCAGCGCACCGCGCAGGGGGATGACAGCCTGTCAGCGGTTGCCGTCCAGCGATTCGGTACGGATTTCGCCATCGGACACCGGCTGGAAGCCCTGCTGCGGCGGTGGCGTCGTGCTGGGCTGCATCGGCACGGTGCTGGCCTCGTTCACCGCTGGCGGCGGCGTGGTGGTCGCCTGTGCCGGCGGCGGCGTTGCCGGACGCGGCGCGCTGGCGCCGTCGTCGGCGCTGCCATCGGTACCGCGATTGGCGCGTGCGGTGTAGGTCGCCTCTTCCAGGCGGTCGCGGAAGGCGATCACGTCGGTGGAGGCACGCTCGTTGGTGCGGCCTTCGAAGATCATGCGCGGGGTGGCGCCGCCACCGTAGGCGTTGAGGTCGGCGGCATCGTCGATCTGCAGCACCGCACCGTCCAGCGCCACGCCGGCGAACAGGCCACGGGCGCGCGACCACGACCAGATTTCGGCCTTGAGCTGACCGTCGGTGGCGGCGGCGGCATTGCGGCCGACCGGGCCGGCGGCCACGCCGGCATCGGCACCGAGGGTGAACTTGCCGTTGACGATGTTGTCCAGGCTGCGGTCGTTGCGGAACACCAGCACCACGTCGGAGGATTGCACGCCGGCCTGGAAGCCGATGCTGCCGCCGGTGAGCTTGACGAACACCGGCTGCGACCAGCTGCCATCGGCATTCTTCATCGACATCAGGCCATGCCCGCGCCGGCCGCCGATCACCAGCCCGGCCTTGAGCGTGTCGGGGATGACCACGATGGCGCGCGCCTCGTCGAGCAGCTTGTCCGGGATCGCCTGCTCGGGGATCTTCATGATCTCGTTGAGCACGCGCACCGCGTTACGCGCGCGCTGGTCCTCTTCCGGGCCGGCGACGGCATGGCCGGCGGCGAAGGTCAGCGACAACAACAGGGCCAGGCGCGACAGACGAGGCATGACAAGCTCCAGAGGACAATCCGTCAAAGATAGCAATGGCGCGACGTTAGTGGTGGCGCAATGAATCGGTGGTGAGCGCAGCCAGGCGGCAGAGGCGGTCAATGGCGGCGATCGATGCGCTGTCCTCGGCAGCGCTGCTGCGCTCTGCCAGAATGGTGCGCATGAACACCACCCCCGATACCGCCCTGCTGGTCGTCAATCTCGGCACCCCCGAGTCGCCCACCGCCCCGGCCGTGCGCCGTTACCTGGCCGAGTTCCTCAGCGACCGCCGCGTGGTCGCGATCCCGCCGCTGTTCTGGAAGCCGCTGCTGTACGGGGTGATCCTGCCGATCCGCGGGCCCAAGTCGGCCGAGAAATACGCCAAGGTCTGGCTGCCGGATGGCTCACCGCTGGCGGTGTACACGCGCCGCCTGGCCGAGGGCCTGAAAGAGGTCATGCCGGACTGGCACGTGGAGTGGGCCATGCGCTATGGCACCCCGGCGCTGCGCAAGACGCTGGATGGCCTGCGCGCGCGCGGCATCAGGCGCATCGTGGTGCTGCCGCTGTATCCGCAGTATTCCACCACCACCACCGCCTCGATCCAGGACGTGATCGATGCCTGGCGCCCGAGCGCGCCGGAGATCGCGGTCGAGGTGATCCAGGACTATTGCGAAGACGCCGGCTGGGTCGCGGCGATCGCCGATTCGATCCGCGCGCACTGGCAGGCGCACGGGCGCAGCGAGAAGCTGATGTTCTCCTTCCACGGCCTGCCGCAGCGCGTGGCCAATGCCGGCGACCCGTATCCGCAGCAATGCGAGCGCAGCGCACAGGCCATCGTCACCGCGCTCGGCCTGGGCGCGGACGAATGGCAGATGGGCTACCAGTCGCGCTTCGGTTCGGAACGCTGGCTGCAGCCGTATGCCGAGCCGACCTTGTGGAAACTGGCCGAAGGCGGCGTGCGCAGCTTCGACCTGGTCTGCCCGGGTTTTGCCACCGACTGCCTGGAAACCCTGGAGGAAGTGGCGCTGGGCTTTGCCGAAACGCTGGCCGAACGCGGCGCCACGCTCAGCTACATCCCCTGCCTCAACGCCAGCCCGGCGCATGCGCAGGCACTGGCCGCAGTGGCCCGACGCGCGTGAGGTTGGAGCCGTTTGCGTGCGACCTGGCGATCGGCCGGGTCACCGGGCTGCGCAACCCCGAACGTGGCCCGCGCCGGGTGCTGGCACTGCATGGCTGGCTCGACAATGCCGCCAGCTTCCTGCCGCTGAGCGCGCATCTGCAAGCGCAGGACCTGGATCTGGTGTTGCTGGATCTGCCCGGCCACGGCCACAGCGCGTGGTTGCCCATCGGCGCCGAATACACGCTCAGCAGCGCGATCGCGATTCTGCTGCAGGTGGCCGATGCGCTGGGCTGGGAGCGCTTCAGCGTGCTCGGCCACTCGCTGGGCGGCGGCGTCGCCAGCCTGCTGGCCGCTGCGGCGCCGGAACGCGTCGAGGCACTGATCGCGATCGAGGCCTTGGGCGCGCTGGCCGAGCCGGTCGAGAGCACCGCCACCCGCCTGCGCGATGCGGTGGCGTCGGCACGCACGCTGGCGCAGCGGCCGTTACGGGTGTTTCCGTCGATGGAGATGCCGGTGCGCGCACGCATGATGGCCAACCAGCTCACCGAACCGGCCGCGCGGCTGCTGGTGGAGCGCGGGGTCTGCGCGGTCGAAGGCGGCTACAGCTGGTGCAGCGACCCGCGCCTGACCTTGCCCACCGCCATCCGCATGACCGAAGCGCAGATCGACGTACTGCTGGCCTCCATCGCCTGCCCGACCCAGGCCATCTTCGCCACGCCGGCGCAGGTGTACTTCCCCGATGCCCTGCGCGATCACCGCGTGGCGCTGATGCGCGATGCACGCCTGCACCTGTTGCCCGGCACGCACCATGTGCACATGGAAGCACCGGACGCGGTGGCGGCGGTGATCAACGGATTTCTGGCGTCGTTGCCGCCGCCGCGCGCGTGATGCGTGGAATGCGTGCATGCGTCCTGCGCGATGCTACGGCGCTGACGCTCGTGCTTGTTGCCTTGCATGCGACAGCAGACCTCAGTGCCGGTAGCACCGGCAGGTAGCGTCAGCGATGCCAACTGCATCGCGACGACCGGCCTCACTCCACCTGCAACAACCGCCGCAGTTGCGCCTTGAGCTGGCGGCCGTGCTCGTGGAAATAGCTGCGCTCGTCGCGCCAGGCGGGAAAGCGCTGTTCCACCTCGGCCCAGAACGCCGGCGAGTGGTTGGCCTGCAGCAGGTGGCAGAGCTCGTGCACCAGCACGTATTCGAACGCGGACGGGCGGCCGAGCACCAGCGCCAGATCCAGCGCCATCGAGCCATCCGGTGCCAGCGAGCCCCACTGCGAGGACATCACCTTCAGCCGCACCCGCGCCGGGGCGCGCGGCAGGCCGGGCAGGTAGCTCGGCAACCAGCGGCCGACATCGGCGCGCGCCTGCGCTTCGTAGAATTCCTTCAGCGTGCGGCGCAGGCCTGCATCGCCCAGCCGGGTCGGCACATGGAACTGCGCGCCGTCATCGGTGACCTCGATGCGTGCGTAGCGCCCGTCGTACCAGCTCAGCGGCAACAAGGCACCGCGTAACGGCAGCAGCCCCGGCACGCCACGCTCCAACGCCGGAAACGCATCCACCTGCTGATAACGCGACAACTGCGTGCTCAGCCAGTCCAGATGCGCCTGCAGAAAGCGTTCGCCGGCCACCAGGCTTGCGCGCAGTGGCAAGGTCAGCCGCGCGCCGCGTTCGTCCACACTGAGCTTGATGCGCCGCGCACGCGGGTCGCGCACGCGCAGCACCGCGATCTCGCGCCCGTCCAGCTGCAGGCGCAGGCAATCGCGTTCGACAACCTGCGGGGCGGGCGCGATAAGGCGGCGGACGGGCTTGAACATGGGCACAGGATAGCGCCGCGATGTGTCAGGTGGTGAGACGGGGCGATTGATGCATTCGATGTTGGCGCGACTTCTTTGAGCGACTGGCAAACGACGCTGCCCATCGCCAGGTGGGCGCAGCCGACGGCGCTAGATCTGCGGCCTGGTTGCAGGGCCCTTGCCCGCCCAGCACGGCCGAGTCTCTGTGCTTGGGGCGTCGTACTGGATAGCGCGAATGGAAAAGCTGCAGAGCGACGCATCGGCGACTTGGCTGCAAGGTCCTTGCCCGCCCACCGTCGCGGGACACGCCGCAAGTACGTCCGTGTAGGCTCTTACGCGGCATCCATGCCGCGTAAGGTCCCGCGACGGTGAGCGGACAAGGACCAATCGAGATGCTCGGTGCGCATGGCTTTTAACAAAACAGCCAGCAAACTGTCTGGTGCGGTGCCCTCACCGATTGCGGGACCGTGTGGCGGCATGGATGCCGCCACCGAGCCCCCAGGGACGGGTTCACGGCGTGTCCCGCGAGCGGTGAGGGCACCGCGCACTCGACTCACCTGGCTTTGATTGTTGATCTGCGACTTGGTTGCAGGGCCCCTGCCCGCCCACCATCGCGGGACACGCCGCAAGTACGTCCTTGTAGTCCCGCGACGGTGGGCCGGCAAGGACCTGTCGAGATGGTCGGTGTGCATGTTTGCAAACAGGGCATGACCTGCGCTGGTCGGATCACTGTGCGTCGACCAGCTTTTCCCCTTTTGCATGCAGAGCGGTGGACAGGCTTTCAGCACGCAAGCTGCAAACTTTTCATTGCCTGGCGCAGCGCAAGCCAGGAATGACGCTTTCAAGAAATCAAGCGGCCAACTTTCTGGTGCGGTGTCCTTGCCGGTTGCGGGACCCTTGGCGGCATGAATGCCGCCAAGGAGACTCCACGAACGGATGCACGGCGTGTCCCGCGAGCGGTGAGGGCACCGCGCACTCGACTCACCGGGCATTTGACTCAAGCATCGATCGCGACGCCACGACGCCACCGCTCGACCGTTGCGCTTACTCGGCCTTGCTCAGCTTCAACGCGGTTTCCAGCAGCAGGAACAGGCGCCGGATTTCCGCGCTCATCAGCGCGAAGCGGGCGTCGAGTTCGGCGCGTGCGCCGTCGTCTTCGCTGTGTTCGAGCTGGTCCAGTGCGCCATCGAGGAACTTGAGTTTGCGGATCACCAGATCGTCGCCGAGCACGAACGACAGATTGTCGTCCAGCACCAGCGCCAGCTTGGTGACCTGCTTGCCGGCTTCCAGGTGCTTGTCGATCTCGTCGCCGCGCAGTTCCTGGTGCTGGCACTTGACCACCGCGCCGCCTTCGATCGGGTCCTTCATCTCGCACTCTTCGCCCAGGCTCAGGCCTTCGGGCAAGGGTTCACCGGCGATCCAGCCGGTGAGGATGGCGCGCGGTGCGACTTCGGCATTCAACGGCAGTGCCGGGAAGCTGCCGAGTGCGCCGCGGATCTCGCTCATCACGTTCTCGCCGCTCTTGCGGCTGGAACTGTTGACCGCGATGTAGCCGTGCTGCAGATCCAGGATGGCATCGGTGCGCGAGCTCTTGACGAAGGCGCGCGGCAGCAGCTCATGGATCAGGTCGTCCTTCAGGCGCTTGCGCGCCTTGCCGCCGGGGCGACGGCCTTCCTTCTCTTCGATCTCGGCGACCTTGCGCTCGAGCAGGTCGTTGACCACCGCGCCGGGCAGGATCTTGTCCTCGCCACCGACGGTGAGCCAGAGGAAATCTTCCAGACGGTGCGAGAGCACTTCCTGCTCGTCGCGGCCGAACGGGGAGATGAAACCGCGCGAGCTCATTTCCAGCGGGCCGACCGGCTTGAGCTGCACTTGCGGCAGTAGCGTGTCGATCTCGGAGAAATCCAGCGTGGTCGGGAAACGGAACAGAGTGAGATTACGAAAGAACATGCGTCGGACCGAAGAGAAGGAAGAAACGGGGAGGGTGGAAAGACTGCCGGTGCCGCGATGGCCGCGTCAGTCGCTGTCGTGTGCGCTGTCGCCGGCGGCGAGCCAGGCGCTGGAATCGGGATCGGGATCGGGATCGGGCGGTGCTGCATCGCCATTGCGGCCCAGCGCCAGGAAATCGAACAGGGTGCGGTCGGCCAGTTGCTCGGGCCGCACATCGCCCAGCGCGCGGGCGATCTGCTCGACCCGCCCGGGCTGCTCGCGGTCCCACTGCTGCAGCATCCGCCCGACCTGCTGGCGCTGCAGGTTTTCCTGGCTGCCGCACAGGTTGCACGGAATGATCGGGAACTGGCGCGCCTGCGCGTAGGCGGCGATATCGGCTTCGCGCACGTAGGCCAGCGGGCGGATCACCACATGCGCGCCGTCGTCGCTGCGCAGCTTGGGCGCCATCGCCGCGAGCCGGGCGTGGTGGAACAGATTCATGAAGAACGTGGCCACGATGTCGTCGCGATGGTGGCCGAGCGCGATCTTGGTCACGCCATGCGCCTGCGCGTAGGCATACAGCGCGCCGCGCCGCAGCCGCGAGCACAACGAACACATGGTCTTGCCGGCCGGAATCACCCGGCTGACCACCGAATACGTGTCCTGCTCGACGATGTCGAACGGTACATCCAGCCCACGCAGGTAAGTGGGCAGCACCTGCGCGGGGAAGTCGGGCTGCTTCTGGTCCAGATTGACCGCCACCAGGGTGAACGGCACCGGTGCCTTGCGCTGCAACTGCAGCAGCATGTCCAGCAAGGTGTAGCTGTCCTTGCCGCCGGACAGGCAGACCATGATCTTGTCGCCGGGGGCGATCATGCCGAAGTCGGCAATCGCCTGGCCCACCTGGCGCTGCAGGCGTTTGCCCAGACGCAGCTGCTCACGCTGCAGCCGCTGGCGCGGGTCGCGCGGCGCGGGGTCGGCCAGGGGTTGCGGCAGCGGCAGGACAGCGGTCATAAGCCGGCCATTGTAGCTGTCCGGCGCGCGGCGGGCCGGCGCCGCGCACGCGCGGCTGAACGGGCGGTCAGCCGCTTGCGGGCGGGGTGTCCGGCGCTGGTTTGGCGGTGCCGGGGCGCTAGCGAGCCGATCACCGCTAGAGGTGTGCCGCAGGTACTTGGGGCAGCGCACATCTCGCAGCGCAGCAAGCCTTTCGGCGCCGGGCTGGGTAAAGTCGGGCAGACCGCTTCACTCGGGATCGGCATGGCATCTTCAGCTTCGCTCCATCGCGCGGCTTTTTTCGGTCGCGATTGTGGTAGCGCTAACATTCTGCGCGGCACGGGTCAGGCCCCGTGCCGGCGTCCGTCCCCGGCGCCGATTGAGAGTGCGCGCCGGTGGCGGCGGTGACGGCCTGCATGCGCGATCGCTGCGCTGCGTGGCTGGTCACTCGCGTGCGACACCTTTCCCTTCTCCCCTCGCCTCTCTGCAGGAGCTCCACCCCATGAGCAACACCGTCTACATCGGCGCCAAGGAATATTTCCCCGGTATCGGCAAGATCGGCTTCGAAGGCCGCGATTCGGACAACCCGCTGGCGTTCAAGGTCTACGACGCCAACAAGCAGGTCGGCGACAAGACCATGGCCGAGCATCTGCGATTTGCCGTGGCCTACTGGCACAGCTTCTGCGGCAACGGCGCCGATCCGTTCGGCCCGGGCACGCGCGCGTATCCGTGGGATATCGGCAACACCGCGTTGAATCGCGCCGAAGCCAAGGCCGATGCCGCGTTCGAGTTCTTCACCAAGCTCGGCGTGCCGTACTACTGCTTCCACGACATCGACCTGTCGCCCGATGCCGACGACATCGGCGAGTACCAGAGCAACCTCAAGCACATGGTCGGCATCGCCAAGCAGCGCCAGGCCGACACCGGCGTCAAGCTGTTGTGGGGCACCGCCAACCTGTTCTCGCACCCGCGTTACATGAATGGTGCGTCGACCAATCCTGACTTCAACGTCGTCGCGCGTGCGGCGGTGCAGGTCAAGGCCGCGATCGATGCCACCGTGGAATTGGGCGGCGAAAACTACGTGTTCTGGGGCGGCCGCGAAGGCTATGCCTGCCTGCACAACACCCAGATGAAGCGCGAGCAGGACAACATTGCGCGCTTCTTGACCCTGGCACGCGACTACGGCCGCGCGATCGGCTTCACCGGCAACTTCCTGATCGAGCCCAAGCCGATGGAGCCGATGAAGCACCAGTACGACTTCGACAGCGCCACGGTGATCGGCTTCCTGCGTCAGCACGGCCTGGACCAGGACTTCAAGCTGAACATCGAAGCAAACCACGCCACGCTGTCGGGCCACAGCTTCGAGCACGACCTGCAGGTGGCATCCGATGCCGGCCTGCTCGGCAGCATCGATGCCAACCGCGGCAACCCGCAGAACGGCTGGGATACCGACCAGTTCCCGACCGACCTGTACGACACCGTCGGCGCGATGCTGGTGGTGCTGCGCCAGGGCGGGCTGGCACCGGGCGGGCTGAACTTCGATGCCAAGGTGCGCCGCGAGTCGTCCGACCCGCAGGATCTGTTCCTGGCGCATATCGGCGGCATGGACGCATTTGCACGCGGGCTGGAAGTGGCCAATGCGCTGCTGACCTCCTCGCCGCTGGAGCAATGGCGCGCCGAGCGGTATGCCAGCTTCGACAGCGGCGCGGGTGCGGACTTCGCCAACGGCAGCAGCACGCTGGTGGATCTGGCCAAGTACGCCGCCGGCAACGAACCCAAGCAGCTCAGCGGCCGTCAGGAAGCCTACGAGAACCTGATCAACCAGTATCTGACGCGTTGATGCTGTGCCGATGGTCGCCTGCACGCGCAGGCGACCATCGGCGGCCTGCGCGCAGAATCGCGTGCAGCGTCATGGCTGTTCCGTTACATCCGGCGCCGCCGGTGCGGCCACCGAATCCCGCTTGACCAGCAGGTGCGCGACCACATGATCGACCATCTTCGCCGTGCGCTCCTTGGCGCGAATCGTCTTCAACAGGATGTCCAGCGCGGCGTCGGCCATGGCGGCGATGGGCTGCTGCACGGTGGTGAGTTCGGGCCATACCGCAGTGGCGGCGGAGGTGTCGTCGAAGCCGACCACCGACAGATCGCGCGGCACATCCAGCCCGCGCCGATGCGCGACCGAGATCGCGGCGGCGGCCATATCGTCGTTGCTGGCGAAGATGGCGCTGGGGCGGCGTTTGCGCGCCAGCAGTTTTTCCGCAGCGACCAGGCCGGATTTGTAGGTGTAGTCGCCCGGTTGCACCAGGTGCCGGTCCAGCCGCAGGCCCGCATCGGCCAGCGCGGCCTGGAACCCCTCGAAGCGACGCGTGCTGGCAGACAGGTTGGGATGCCCGGCGATGTAACCGATACGCGTGTGGCCCTGCGCGATCAGATGCTCGGTGATTTCCTTGGCGGCGGCGAATTCGTCGATGCGCACACAGGCCACATCCGGGCTGAAATGGTTGGAGGCGATCGCCACCACCGGCACCTTGGCGCGTACCAGTTCCAGCACCGCGGCCTTGGATTCGCACAGCGGCGGCGGCAGGATCACCCCGGCCACGCCCTTGGCGAGCTTGCGTGCGGCACGGCGTTCGGCGTCGGCATCCAGGTCGTCCCAGCAATCGATCACCAGCTGGATCGGCGTGCGCGAGGCAACCCGCAACACGCCCAGCAGCAACTCACGCAGGTAGGCGCCGCTGGGATCGCTGTAGATCAACGCAATGCGCGTGCTCTGCGCGGCGGCCAGGGCACTGGCCGCCAGGTTGGGCGTGTAGCCCAGCTTGTCGACCGCGCGCAGCACGCGTGCACGGGTGGCATCGCGCACGCTGCCGTTGTTGTTGACCACGCGCGAGACCGTCATCGGCGAGACCTTCGCCAGCGCCGCCACCTCGTCGATGGTGGTCGCGCGGCTGGTGCGGCGGACCGATTTCCTGACCTTCTCCAAGCGTGGCCTCTTCAAGTGGGTGGCGAACCTGCACGATGCACACAACCCGCTGCAGTAACGCAAGCGCCGACTGCGTGCATGACGATGCGACGCATGGTACCGGGAAGCAGGCAGAGCGGCGATACGCCGCGGCGTGCGGCGATGTCGCTGGAGCATGCCGCATGAGCGCGCGTGCAACGCGGCGCTGCGGCGCGTATTGCGCTGCATTGGCGCAGCCGTGGTGGCTGGCGCTGACGTTGCTGTGCGGATTGATGCTGGCCAGTGCCGGCGCGCGGGCCGAGGATGGCTACGACTTATGGTTGCGCTACCACCCGCTGGCCGACGCGGCGCAGTTGCGTGGCAGCGCAAGCGAGTTGGTCGTCGCCGGCGACTCGCCGACGTTGCAGGCTGCACGCGAGGAATTGCAGCGTGGACTGTCGGGCCTGCTTGGTGCTGCGCCGCAGTCGTCCGCCACGGTCACGCGCGATGGTGCGATCTTGCTGGGCGCGTCCGCCGCGCCGCAGATCGCGGCATTGCAGCTGCAGACCACCGGCCTGGGCCGCGAGGGCTACCTGATCCGCAGTGTCAACGTGGACGGGCATTGCACCATCGCCATCGTCGGCGGCAGCGATGTCGGTGCGCTGTATGGGGCATTCCACTTCCTGCGCCTGTTGCAGACCGGCCAGTCGCTGGCCGCGCTGGACCTGCGCGAATCGCCGCGGCTGCAGCTGCGCATGCTCAACCACTGGGACAACCTGGACGGGGTGGTCGAGCGCGGCTACGCCGGCGCCTCGTTATGGAACTGGCAGACCCTGCCGGGTTACCTGGATCCGCGCTACACCGACTACGCGCGCGCCAATGCATCGCTGGGCATCAACGGCAGCGTGCTCAACAACGTCAACGCCAAGGCCTGGAGCCTGACGCCGCAGTACCTGGACAAGGCGGCGGCACTGGCCAGGGTGTTTCGCCCTTACGGCATTCGCGTGTTTCTCAGCGCGCGCTTCAGCGCGCCGATCGAGATCGGCGGTTTGACGACCGCCGACCCGCTGGATCCGCAGGTGCGCCAGTGGTGGCGCGACACCGCCGACCAGATCTATGCACGCATTCCGGACTTCGGCGGTTTTCTGGTCAAGGCCAACTCCGAAGGCCAGCCTGGCCCGCAGGACTACGGACGCAGCCATGCCGATGGCGCCAATCTGCTGGCCGATGCGCTGGCGCCGCATGGCGGGGTGGTGATGTGGCGCGCGTTCGTCTATTCGCACGAGCAACCGGACGATCGCGCCAAGCAGGCGTACAGCGAGTTCCTGCCGCTGGATGGCCAGTTCCGCGACAACGTGATCGTGCAGGTCAAGAACGGGGCCATCGACTTCCAGCCGCGCGAGCCGTTCCATCCGCTGTTCGGTGCGATGCGCAAGACGCCGTTGATGCCGGAGTTCCAGATCACCAAGGAGTATCTGGGCTTTTCCACCCATCTGGCCTATCTGGGCACGCTGTTTGCCGAAACCCTGCAGGCCGACACCTATGCACGCGGCAAGGGCTCGACCGTTGCCAGAACCGTGGATGGCACGCTCTTCAACGATGCCAGACGCACGCGGCTGACCGGTATTGCCGGGGCGGCCAACATCGGTGCGGACCGCAACTGGAGCGGCTCGATCTTCGATCAGGCCAACTGGTATGCATACGGGCGGCTGGCGTGGAACCCGCAATTGTCGCCGCAGGCGATCGCGCAGGAGTGGGCGCGCATGAGCTTCTCCAACGATGCTGACGTGGTGACGCCGGTGGTCGACATGATGCTGCGCTCGCGCGAGGCAGTGGTGGACTACATGACCCCGCTCGGCCTGCATCACCTGATGGGGCGCGGCCATCACTACGGCCCGGCACCCTGGGACGCGGGCAGCGAGCGCCCGGATTGGGACCCGGTCTACTACCACCGCGCCGACCGTAACGGGATCGGCTTTGACCGCAGCGCCAGCGGCAGCAATGCGGTGGCGCAATACGCCAGGCCGGTGGCGCGCGTGTTCGGCGATGTGCAGCGCGTGCCGGAGCATTACCTGCTGTGGTTCCACCATGTGCCCTGGGAGCACCGCATGGCCTCCGGACGGCCGCTGTGGGACGAGCTGGTATGGCATTACGACCACGGCGTGGACGAGGTGCGTGCCATGCGCGCGACCTGGCAGGGCCTGGCCGGCAGGATCGATCCACCACGTTACCAGCAGGTGGCCAGTTTCCTGGCGATCCAGCAAGACGAAGCGCAGTGGTGGCGCGATGCCAGCATCGCCTACTTCCAGCGCGTGTCCGGGCGGCCGTTGCCAGCCGGCACGGCGCCGCCGGCGCATCCGTTGGCGTATTACCAGGCATTGCAGTTTCCGTATGCACCGGGGAATCCGAAATGAGCGCGCGCCTCTCGACGGTCGTCATGGCAGCGCTCTGCGCAGCACTGCTGCCGCGCCTGGCGCAGGCGGCCGATGCGCCGCTGCTGCATGCACTGTTTCAGGAGCATGTGGTGTTGCAGCGCGATGCGCCGATCCGGGTGTGGGGCGATGCACCCCCTGGCGCGCGCGTGAGCGTGCAACTGGATGCGCAGCAGGTGCAGGCACGCGCAGATCGGCAAGGCCACTGGGAGGCACGCCTGCCCGCGCACGCCGCGGGTGGCCCGTACAGCTTGAGCGCACGCACCAGCACCGGCGTGACGCAGCAGGTCAACGACGTGCTGATCGGCGATGTGTGGCTGTGCTCGGGCCAATCCAATATGGAATTGCAGGTGCATCGCACCCTGGATTCACGCAGCGAGATCGCCGATGCCGACAACCCGCGCATCCGCATGTTCAAGGTGCCGGCGCAGTCCAGCCCGACGCCGCAGCGCCGCTTCGGCGGCGCTGCGGCGTGGCAGCGCACCACGCCGGAGACGGTGAAGGAGTTTTCTGCCGCCTGCTACTACTTCGCGCGTGAATTGCAGAAGACCGTCGATGTGCCGATGGGCCTGATCAATGCCTCCTGGGGCGGCTCGCAACTGCAGGCCTGGATCGGCGAGAAGGCACTGCGCGCTGCCGGCGACGATGGCCCGGCGCTGGATGTGCTGGCGCGTTACGCACGCGACCCGGTGGATGCCGCGCCGCATTGGGGCGCGCTGTGGGAGGCCTGGTGGCATGCGCACGGCGAAGGCGAGCCCTGGCAGGCGGATGCGCCCGGCGCCTGGCAAACCGCACCGGCGGCATTGGGCGCGTGGGACGACTGGGGCGTGCCGCAGCTGGTCGGCTTCAACGGCATGGTCTGGTACCGCACCAGCGTGGAGCTGACGCCGGCGCAGGCCGCGCAGGACGCCAGCTTGCTGCTCGGGCCGGTGGACGAGCTGGACCAGACCTGGGTCAACGGGCGCGGCGTGGGCAGCAATTACGGTGCCGACCAGCCGCGTCGCTACAGCGTGCCGCGCGGGCGCCTGCAGGCCGGGCGCAACAGCATCGTGCTCAATGTGCTCAATACCTATCGGCGCGGTGGGCTGCTGGGCGATGCGCAATCGCGTGCGCTGCAGTTCGCCGATGGCAGCACGCTGCCGCTGGGTGCGCCCTGGCAATACCGCATCGTGCCGCCGCAACTGGGCTCGCCACCGCGCGCGCCGTGGTCGTCGGCGGCCGGGCTGACCACCTTGTACAACGGCATGATCGCCCCGCTCGGCCAGCTCGGCCTGCGTGGGGTGCTGTGGTACCAGGGCGAATCCAATGCCGGCGATGCGGTGCATTACCCGGCCTTGCTCGCTGCATGGCAACGCGATTGGCGGCAGCGCTTCGGTGCACAGTTGCCACTGCTGATCGTGCAACTGGCCAACTATGGCGCGCCGCCCACCCAGCCGGTCGACAGCGGCTGGGCGCAGCTGCGCGAGGCGCAGCGCCGCTTCGTCGCCAACGATGCGCATGCGGGCCTGGCGGTGACGATCGATATCGGCGACCGCTACGACATCCATCCGGCCAACAAGCAGGAACTGGGCCGGCGCCTGGCGCGTGCGGCGCGGCAAGTGGTGTACGGCGAGGCGCTTGCGCCTTCCGGCCCGGTGCCGCGCAGCGCGCAACGCGAAGGCGACAGCGTGCGCATCGCCTTCGACGCTGTGGACACCGCCTTGCTCAGCTATGGCGCCGATGCGCCGATCGGCTTCGAGCTGTGCGGCGCCGCGTCCAACAGCTGCCGCTATGCCATTGCCAGCTTGCACGACCACGCCATCAGCCTGCGCGTTCCCACCGGCCTGGCCGTCACGCGCGTGCGCTACTGCTGGGCCGACAGCCCGGTGTGCACCTTGTACGACCGCAGCGGCCTGCCGGCCGGCCCGTTCGAACTCCCCCTCACTGCCGCCACTTCTCCCTGAGCGAGACCACGATGTCACAGACTCCCGACTCCCCTGCTCCGCTGCAAGGCTCGGCCCGCGATCGCGAGATCGTCGAGGCGCGCGTCATCGTCACCTGCCCGGGCCGCAACTTCGTCACCCTGAAGATCCGCACCCGCTCGGGCATCACCGGGCTGGGCGATGCCACGCTCAATGGCCGCGAACTGGCGGTGGCGGCGTACCTGCAGGAACACCTGGTGCCGAACCTGATCGGCCGCGATGCCGGCCGCATCGAAGACATCTGGCAGTTCTTCTACCGCGGTGCGTACTGGCGGCGCGGCCCGGTGACGATGAGCGCGATCGCCGCGGTGGACGTGGCCTTGTGGGACATACTGGGCAAGATGGCCTGCCTGCCGCTGTATCAGCTGCTGGGCGGGCGCTCACGTGAGGGCGCGCTGGTCTACGGCCATGCCAATGGCCGCGATATCGCCGAAACCAGCGATGAGGTGGGCCGCTTCCGCGAGCTGGGCTTCATCGCCATCCGCGCGCAGTGCGGCGTGCCCGGCATCAAGAAGACCTACGGCATTTCCAGCGGCGGCAAACCGTATGAGCCGGCCGAGAGCGAACTGCCGACCGAAACGGTGTGGTCCACGCCGCGCTATCTCGGCGTGGTGCCGAAATTGTTCGAGCAATTGCGCAACGACCACGGCGATGAAATCGAACTGCTGCACGACGCACACCACCGGCTCACCCCGATCGAGGCCGCGCGGCTGGGCCGCGACCTGGAACCGTACCGGCTGTTCTGGCTGGAAGACGCCACCCCTGCAGAAAACCAGCGCGCGTTCGAGGTGATCCGCCAGCACACGGTCACTCCCTTGGCGGTGGGCGAGGTGTTCAATTCGCTGTGGGATTGCAAGCACCTGATCGAGCAGCAACTGATCGACTACATCCGCACCACGATTGTGCACGCCGGCGGCATCACCCATGTGCGCCGGCTGGCCGATTTCGCCGCGCTGCATCAGGTGCGCACCGGCTTCCACGGCGCCACCGATCTGTCGCCGGTGTGCATGGGCGCGGCATTGCACTTCGACACCTGGGTGCCCAACTTCGGCATCCAGGAATACATGTTCCATTCCGACGAGGCCAACGCGGTGTTTCCGCACGATTACGTATTCCGCGATGGCCGCCTGCATTGCGGCGAAACGCCCGGGCATGGCGTGGACATCGACGAGGCCCTGGCCGCGAAGTATCCCTACGTGCCCAAGCAGTTGCCGATCGCGCGGCTGGAAGACGGTGCGATGTGGGACTGGTGATGCGCTGGCTGCCGGCCGCACTTGCGGCACTGCTGCTTGCGGTGGCCGCGCCTGCGCGCGTGCAGGCGCAGGCGCACGCCGATGTCGCCTTCGACTGGTTCGAGTATCGCGGCGACGATGCGGTGTTCGCCACGCCGTTGCCGCCCGGCCACTACCGCAACCCGGTGCTGGCCGGGTTCTACCCGGACCCCAGCGTGACACGCGTGGGCGAGCGCTACTACCTGGTCAACTCCACGTTCGCGTATTTCCCGGCGATCCCGGTGTTCGAAAGTACCGACCTGGTGCACTGGACGCAGATCGGCAATGTGGTCGAGCGCCGCGAACAGCTCGACTACGACGGGCTGGGCGTGTCGCGTGGCATGTTCGCTGCCAGCATCCGTCATCATGCCGGGCGTTTCTATGTCGTGGGTACCTCGGTCGACAGCGGTGGCAACTTCATCGCCAGCGCCCGCAATCCCGCCGGCCCATGGTCGGCACTGACGTGGTTGCCGGGCATCGACGGCATCGACCCGTCGTTGTTCTTCGATACCGACGGCAGCGCCTACCTGCTCAACAACGGCCCGCCGGAAGGCACGCCGTTGTACGAAGGCCATCGCGCGATCTGGATGCAGCGCTTCGACCTCGCCAGCAATCAACCGGTCGGCCCGCGCAAGGTGTTGCTCAACGGTGGGGTGGATCTGGCCAGCAAGCCGATCTGGATCGAAGGCCCGCATCTGTATCAACACGACGGTTGGTATTACCTCTCGTGTGCCGAAGGCGGCACCGGGCCGCAGCATTCGCAGGTGGTGCTGCGCAGCCGCACTGTGTGGGGGCCGTTTGAGCCCTCGCCGCACAATCCGATCCTGACCCAACGCGACCTGCCGGCTGATCGCGCGCACCCGGTCAGCAATGCCGGGCATGTGGATCTGGTGGACACACCGGACGGGCAATGGTGGGCGGTGTTCCTGGCCAGCCGCCCGTATGCGGGCGAACGCTACAACACCGGGCGCGAAACCTTCCTGCTGCCAGTGCACTGGCGCGATGGCTGGCCGTCGATCCTGCCGGCCGGCGAGCCGATTCCGTCTGTCGCACAGAGCCCGCGCGGCGCCAAGACACCGGCCGATCAAGCCCCGTTGTCGGGCAACTTCACCTGGCGCGACGACTTCGCCGGCACCTCGCTGCAGCGCGAATGGCTATCTCTGCGTGTGCCCAAACATGAGGTGGCCGATCTAAGCGCACGCACCGGTTGGCTGACCCTCCACGCCAGTGCGCAAGGGTTGGATAGCACCGCCACACCCGCCTTCCTCGCGCGGCGCCAGCAACACACGCGCTTTGCCGCGAGCACCGCGTTGGCGGTGCCCACGCAGGCCGGCGTCAGTGCTGGACTCGCCGCCTTCCAGAATTCCAACGCGTGGTATGCGTTGGGCGTGCGACGCAACGGCGATGCGCTGGACGTCTTCCTCGACAAGCGCGAGGGCGCAAAGACCACCACGCTCGCACGCACCCGCATCCCCGCAACGGCGCAGCTGCGCCTGCAGATCAGCGGCGACGGCGACGCGTACAGCTTCGCCTTCGATGCCGATGGGCGCGGCTGGCAATCGCTACACCGCAACGATGCTGCGGGCATGCTCAGCACCGCACAGGCCGGCGGCTTCGTCGGCAGCATGATCGGGCCGTTTGCCCAGCTGGAACCGCACCGCACCCAGGAGGACTGACCATGCATTCGCACCCCGCCCACCGCGCCACCACCCCGCGTCGCCCACCTGCGCGCGGCTTACTGCTGGCGATGGCGCTGGCCGCCACCGGCACGCAGGCCGCAACGCCGCCGCCGTATCTGGACACCCAACGCCCCTTCGACGCACGTGCGGCCGACCTGGTGTCGCGCATGACGCTGGAAGAAAAGGCCGCGCAGATGCAGAACGCCGCCCCGGCCATCCCACGCCTGCAGGTGCCCGAATACGATTGGTGGAACGAAGCGCTGCACGGCGTGGCGCGTGCCGGCGGCGCCACCGTGTTTCCGCAGGCGATCGGCCTGGCTGCTACGTTCGATACCCCGTTGATGGCCGAGGTGGCCACCGCCATCAGCGACGAAGCGCGCGCCAAGCACCACGCCTTCCTGGCGCGCGGCGAGCACAAGCGCTACCAGGGGCTGACCTTCTGGTCGCCCAACATCAACATCTTCCGCGACCCGCGCTGGGGCCGCGGGCAGGAAACCTATGGCGAAGACCCGTTTCTGACCGCGCGCATGGGCGTGACCTTTGTGCAGGGCCTGCAGGCGCAGCAAGGGCCGTACCGCAAGCTCGATGCCACCGCCAAGCACTTCGCCGTGCACAGCGGCCCGGAGGCCGACCGTCACCACTTCGACGTGCATCCCAGCGAGAGCGATCTCCATGAAACCTATCTGCCCGCCTTTCAGGCCCTGGTGCAGGAAGGCAAGGTCGCCGCAGTGATGGGCGCCTACAACCGCGTCAATGGCGAATCCGCCTCGGCCAGCACGCGGCTGGAAGGCATCCTGCGCCGCGACTGGGGCTTCGATGGTTACATCGTCAGCGACTGCGCCGCCATCCGCGATATCTGGCAGAACCACAAGATCGTGCCCACGCCCGAGGCCGCCGCCGCGCTCGGCGTCAGGCATGGCACCGACCTGGATTGCGGCGACACCTATGCCGCGCTGCCGGTGGCGGTGCGTGCCGGCCTGATCGACGAGGCCAGCATCGACACCGCGCTCAAGCGGCTGATGACCTCGCGCATGCGGCTGGGCATGTTCGATCCGCCGGCCAAGGTGCCGTGGGCGCAGATTCCTGCGGCGGTGAATCAATCGCCAGAGCACGATGCACTGGCCCGCCGCACCGCGCGTGAATCGCTGGTGCTGCTGAAGAACGACGGACTGCTGCCACTCAAACCCACGCTCAAGCGCATTGCCGTGATCGGCCCTACCGCCGACGACCCGATGTCGCTGCTGGGCAATTACTACGGCACGCCAGCCGCGCCGGTCACCATCCTGCAAGGCATCCGCGACGCCGCACCGCAGGCACAGGTGGTCTACGCGCGCGGCAGCGATCTGGTGGAAGGGCGCGAAGACCCCAATGCCGCTGCACCGATCGACACCCGCTATCTGCGCCCGGCGCCGGATGCCAAGCAGAACGGCCTCACCGGCGACTACTTCCGTGGACGTGCGTTGGCCGGCCAGCCGGTGCTGACCCGCATCGACCCGCGCATCGCCTTCCGCTGGGACCGCAATGCGCCCACCGACGATGCCGTGGGCCGCGGTGAACTGCAGGCCGACCGTGCGCTGGCCAAGGACGACTTCAGCGTGCGCTGGCATGGCCAGCTGCTGCCGCCTGTGTCGGGCACCTACGAGCTGCAGATTGCCGCCGACGATGGCGTGCGCCTGTTTCTGGACGGCAAGCTGCTCATCGATCAATGGAGCGAGGCCCCGCGCATGCGCGGCGGCAATGCCAGCGTCGTGCTGGAAGGCGGCAAGGCCTACGACCTGCGCGTGGAATACTTCGAGGCCACACGCGATGCCGGCGTGCGTCTGGCCTGGCGCATGCCCGGCGCCAAGCCGCCGCTGCAGGAAGCGGTGGACGCCGCACGCAACGCCGAGGTGGTGGTGTTCGTCGGCGGACTCACCGGCGATGTCGAAGGCGAGGAGATGGACGTCAACTATCCCGGCTTTGCCGGCGGCGACCGCACCGACACCCGCCTGCCCAAACCGCAGCGCGAATTGCTGCAGGCACTGCAGGCCACCGGCACGCCGGTGGTTGCGGTGTTGACCACCGGCTCGGCGCTGGCGATCGACTGGGCGCAGCACCACGTGCCCGCCATCCTGCTGGCCTGGTACCCCGGCCAACGCGGCGGCAGCGCGGTCGGCGATGTGCTGTTCGGCCAGGCCAGTCCCGGCGGCCGCCTGCCGATCACCTTCTACAAGGAAGACGAGCGCCTGCCCGCCTTCGACGATTACGCCATGCGCGGCCGCACCTATCGCTACTTCGCCGGCAAGCCGCTGTATCCGTTCGGCCACGGCCTGTCGTACACGCAGTTTGCGTATTCGGATCTACGCCTTGATCGCACCACGGTTGCAGCCGATGGCACGCTCACAGCCACGGTCACGCTGAAGAACACCGGCCAACGCGCAGGCGATGAAGTGGTGCAGCTGTATCTGCATCCGCTCAAGCCGCAACGCGAACGCGCCATCAAGGAACTGCGCGGCTTCCAGCGCATCACCCTGCAACCCGGCGAACAACGCCAGCTGCGCTTCACCCTCAAGGCGCAAGACGCCTTGCGCATCTACGACGAGCAGCGCAAGGCCTACGCAGTGGATCCAGGCGACTACGAAGTACGGATCGGCGCTTCCAGCGCAGACATCCGCAGCACACAACGCTTTACCGTCACCGACAAGTAGCAGCCGTTGACACCCTCGCCATGCGGACGTGGGCGAAGAACCCACTCAGCCGCGATTGCCCTAAGCCCCTCTCGCCGGGGCGAAGAGGCACCGCTTGCGCGCCACTGGCGCGCGCGCCTTGGAGCGCCCACGTCGCAAGACGTGGGCCGGGGCGCGGAGCGGGGGTTGGGGTGAGGGTACGGCCACAGGCGAACTTGCAGCACCCCCACGATTCCAAACAAAAACCCATGCCAATTCCAACGCTCTCCATCGCAACACTCGCGCACCTACCAACCACCGTCCTCACTCCCAGCTACGACCCCAAACAGACCACCATCGGCATCGTCCATCTAGGCGCAGGCGCCTTCCACCGCGCCCACCAGGCCGTCTACATCGATGACCTGCTCGCGCAAGATCCCACCTGGGCCATCTGCGCCGTCTCCCTGCACAACCCGAGCGTGCGCGACGCCCTGCGCCCGCAGGACGGCCTGTACACCCTCGCCCTGCTCGACAAGCACCCGCAACTGCGCATCATCGGCGCCATCCGCGAGGTGCTGTGCGCCGCCGACGAACAAACCGCCGTGCTCGCACGCCTGGCCGATCCCGCCGTGCGCCTGGTTACCCTCACCGTCACCGAAAAAGGCTATTGCCTCGCAGGCGACACGCTCGACCTCGCCCATCCCGACATCGCGCACGACATCGCCAACCCCGGCACACCGCGCAGCGCCATCGGCTATCTGGTCGCCGGCCTGCAACGACGCAAGCAGCAGGGCAGCGCACCGTTCACCGTCCTCAGCTGCGACAACCTACCCGACAACGGCAACCTGCTACGCCGCGCAGTCTTGCTGCTCGCACAGCAAACCGATCCCGCGCTTGCGGGTTGGATCGACCGGCAGGTCAGCTTCCCGCGCTCGATGGTCGACAGCATCACCCCCGCCACCGACGACGCACTGCGCGCCAACGTACAAGCGCAAACCGGTCTGCACGACGCCTGGCCGATCCAGCGCGAGCGCTACAGCCAGTGGGTGATCGAAGACCGCTTCTGCAACGGCCGCCCCGGTTTCGAAAACGCAGGCGTGACCCTCAGCGACGACATCGCCGGCTACGCACGCGCCAAACTGCGCCTGCTCAACGGCCCGCACTCCGCACTCGCCTATCTCGGCAGCCTGCTCGATCTGGAAACCGTCGCCGACGCCATGCGCCACACGCAACTGGCCACCTTTGTCGAAGCCCTGATGCGCGAGGACATCGCCCCCACCCTGCAGCCCATGCCGGGCTTCGACCCACAGCACTACATCGACGCCATCCTCGCCCGCTTCCGCAACCCCGCCATCCGCCACCTGCTCGCCCAGATCGCATGGGATGGCTCGCAGAAGATTCCGGTGCGCCTGCTCGGCGTCATCAGCGATGCATTGGACGCCGGGCGCCGGGTCGACCGGCTCTGCATTCCGGTAGCGGCCTGGCTGCAGTTCGTGCGCAGGCGGGCGGCCAACGGCATTACCCTGGTCGATCCACTGAGCGAGGTCCTCAGCGACATCGCCCATTCGACCACCGGCGATGCCAGCCATGACATCGCGGCATTCCTCACCGTGGATGCGGTGTTCGCTACGCTCTCTGGCGAAGCGCGTTTTGTGGAGGCACTGCGCGCTACCTATGCTGCGCTGGGCACTGCAACACCGGCACAGATACAGCTGGCAATCGATGCAAGGTGACGCACGGCAAACGCATCGCCGACTGCCATCGCATGCCAGCAAGGCCAGATGTCTGCATCGTGCGATGTCGGGCAGCGTGTATATCGTGCCACCTGACCGATAGCCTGTTCCGGATATGCAGATACGCAGATGTAGGCGATTGGACGCCTAGCCACCGATGACCTGCCCAATCCTGATCAGATTGCCGTTCTCATCGACAAGCGCAAATTCCCGCATCCCCCACGGCTTGTCGCTGACAGCATCGAGCCTGGGGATGCCGTGCGCCGGAAGCTGCGCGGCACGCATGGCGGCGTAGACCGCATCGACATCGCCAACCCGGATATAGCAGCCCGCATAGCAGGCCGCAGGATCCAGGTCCGGGTGTGCGAAGAAATGCAGCTCCACATCGCCACGCGTCAGGATCGCGTAGCCCACATCGTGCGGATGCGCGTCGCCGACAAAGCCCAGCCGCCGATAGAAGGCGACCGTGTGTTCGATCGAGCGACCGGGGAGTAGTGGGATCGCACGGTCTGGCGTTTCGGCAGTGGAAGTCATCGCTTTCTCGTAGTGGGATAACGAAGCCGTCTTTGAGCACAACGATACGCCAGATACGAGGGATCGGTTGGGAGCCGTGCCGTGCTGTCTTGACTCGCTGTGTTGGCGAGTAGCAAGATCCCTCTGCTGCGGCACATTCCGCAGCCGGGTTTAGCAGCCCGTAATCACAAGGCGCACCAGCGCCCATTGCACGATGTCGGCGCTTTTCTTTTGCCCGACTTATCGCATGGGCAGGCGTGCTCGCTTTACGGCGGGCGGTGCGCGGAGACCGCAAGGTCTGCCGGTTCCTTGTGACCGGTCTGCTAACCGCGCATCGTCCGCCACCCTCGTTTAGCAGCGATGCGGCGGACTTCCTATCGCACAAGGAGTTCGATATGACCCGTCCAAAAGCAACCGCCCGTGCACGCGCTGCATCGCCTTCCAGTCGATCTGTTGTGACACGCGCCAGATCCAAGCACCGCCCGGCCGCCAGCATGACCGACGCTGAGCCAGCGGTGGATCCAGCGCTGGCGCCTACCCCGCCCTTGCGCAAGCCCGGCTTCCGCATTCCAGAGCGGGTCACCATGAGCTACCAGCACTACGACGTGCGGCGTGCCGAGGATGTCATCGGTTGCGCGGTGCCCAAGCTGCGGCTGTCCGGGCGCTGGCTGGAACACTGCGGTTTCGCAGTGGGTGATGCCTTGCGGGTGACGGTGGGACGCGGCGTGTTGTTGATCAGCCGCGTGGCGCCTGCGGTACCAGCGGTGAGATCGCGCCGCAGGTGACACGCCTGGGGCGAGCACCCTTGCCCGGCGCTTTGCGGTTCCTTCTCCCGTGCACGGGAGAAGGGACGCATCCTGCTCTTGTCTGGATTGGAGAAGGGAGGCCGGCTGTTCCTGTTTGCGCGTGAGAGCAGAGGTGTCTGTTGCGGTGCGGAGCAGCAAGCGCAGGGGTGTCGGCGGCAGAGAGCATCTTGCCTGCAATGGCATCTGCACCACATCGCTCGACATGACATGCTTGGCCTCACCTACGCCCCACCCACTTTCGGACAGGTTCAAGCGCCACATGGCCATGCGCAAGAAACACGAGTTGCCGGAAAAGCCCTGCATGCAATGCGGGCGGCCGTTTCGTTGGCGCAAGAAGTGGGAGCGCGTGTGGGACGAAGTGAAGTACTGCTCCGACCGTTGCCGTGGCGAGAGCAAGCGGACGCGTCCGATTCCGTGACCTACGCGGTGTGTTGATCGCCGATCGACAACACGCGCAACCCCATCGCCAAACCAGCGCACACCGACGCAGACGCGTAGTGTTGGTGCGCGACATGCTTAGACTCTGTCCGTCAGGCTGACGTCCATGCCGCCGCTTGAGCTAGCCTCATCCGCACTGATTGGCGAATGTCAGTGGCAGACACATGGCATCTGATGGGTCACTGTCCTTCCGCACCGATGGAGTTCTCTGCATGAAAATGGCTGTCTTCAGCACGCGCCCTTACGACAAGCGCTTTCTCGATGAAGCGAAACTACGCCCAGGCACGCAATGTGCAGCCGAGTTCGTTTATTTCGAGGCATCGCTCGATCTGCAGACGGCAGCATTGGCACAGGGCTGCGAGGTGGTCTGCGTGTTCGTCAACGACCAGCTCGATGCGCCCGTGCTGCAGGCACTACACGCGGCCGGTGTGCGCGCGGTGCTGCTGCGCTGCGCCGGTTTCAACAATGTGGATCTTGCTGCGGCCACCGCACTTGGGCTGTTCGTGGCACGCGTGCCGGCCTACTCGCCCGAAGCGGTGGCCGAGCACACCCTGGCGCTGGTCATGACGCTCAACCGCCAGACGCACCGCGCCTACAACCGCGTGCGCGAGTGCAACTTCATGCTCAATGGCCTGCTCGGCCGCACCTTGCACGGCAAGACGGTGGGCCTGATCGGGCTGGGCAAGATCGGGCTGGCGACTGCGCGTATCTTTCAAGGGATGGGCTGCGACGTGCTGGGCTTCGACCCTTATCCCACGCCTGGCTTCGATGCGCTCGGGCAGCGGGTGGAGCTGGAGACGCTGTTCGCACGCTCGGACATCGTCTCGCTGCACTGCCCGCTGACACCGGCAACGCAGCACCTGATCGATGACGCGGCGCTGGCGTCGATGAAGCCGGGGGCGATGCTGGTCAACACCTCGCGCGGTGGTTTGGTGGATACCGATGCGGTGATCCGCGCACTCAAGTCCCGCCAGCTCGGCCATCTGGCCATCGATGTCTACGAACAGGAAAGCGCGTTGTTCTTCCAGGACCGCTCGGGCGAGATCATCGACGACGAAGTGTTCCAACGCTTGATGACCTTCCCCAATGTGCTGGTGACCGGGCACCAGGGATTCTTCACTGCCGAGGCATTGCAGGAGATCTCAGACATCACCCTGCGCAACCTTGCCGATTTCGCTGCCGGTTCCCCATGCGCGAATCGTGTTCCGGCACCTTAGCGTCACCTTCTCGCTCACCACCCGCGCAGGTTCGACGCATCGACTCCACTGTCGTGGTACTCGGGTTCAAGCCGGTACGGCAGTTGCCTGGCGACGCAGCGCACAGATCCGCGTGCAACCAACCGCGACGGCCAGCCCCAGCTGACCGGTGTACCAGCTCACCTGCCGCAAGTATCCACCCAGGCAGCAGTTGACTGCATGGCCCAGTGGCCGCACCCGCCTGTGGCCCCGGCGCATGTATGCATCCCGGATCACCGGCGCCACGCCCTGCAGCAGAACCGGGCCCAGCCGGCTTGCCAATCAGTATGCAAACACGTCGATACCCACCATCTCCAGCAGTGGTATGGTCGCTGCAACCTCCGGATTGGATGCGATGCAGGCAATCGCCAGCGTGGTGATGGCAATGACCGACCTGCGGTTCAAGTTGATCGACCACATGTCGATGGTCCTGAGCGCCCTCTGGATGTCATGCAGATCTGCACAATTCAGACACCTTGGCTTGCCTGCCGGTCACGATACCCGGACGCCCTGGCTGCCGCCGGATGTATTGAAGATGCGCGTCAGCACCAGCACGAGCAGGACCACAAAGCTCAACTCCCACACATAGAATGCGGCGCCCACGTGATCGATCATGACTTGCTGGCCAGCCTCGTTCTTGTCGAACCGGGTTGCGCGAAAGGTATCCAACCCAATCAGGCAAGCCGCTACCAACAGGGCCGCCGCCATCTTGTCCGCCTTGAGCAAATAACACAGCCATGCCAGCAGGAACAGCTGGTTACTCATCCAGGCCAGGCACTGGCCATCGAGCACCTGCATCCAGCCAAGCAGCAGGATGACAAATCCACCCAGTTGATCATTACCGCCATGCAGTGCAGGAAGGCACAGCGAAATGCCGTACAGCAGGGCAGATAGCAGAAGTGGAAACAGCTTCATGGGCGTCCTTGTCTGATGATGAGGCGAGTGCATGTCCCCGCGTTAGAGGGGCTCGTTCCATCTCGGCACAAGCCAACCTGCATCACGATAGACACTGCGCGTGCCGCTTTCACAACCACGCTGCCAAGCCCGCTGACGCATCCCGTGGAGCGGCGGAGGCTTCGGGCCAATGCATCGCTATGGCATGCTTGAACCCCTGCCGCACAGCGTCCGACGTCCGCCTTCCCATGGCCGCCCACAAGAAGCAGAACTTGCCGGAAAAGCTCTGCGTTCAATGCAGGCGACCCTTCTGCTGGCGCAAGAAGTGGGAAAAGGTGTGGGACGAGGTGAAGTATTGTTCGGACCAATGCCGCCGAAACAGCAAGCGGCAGCGCCCGGAACAATCGTCTGCTCACGCGCAACCCATCTCTCCCGTGCCGTCGCGCGTGAGCCGAGCGGGTTCGGCCATTCTGACAGCCGGTTGCGGCTAACGTTTACCAGCTTTTTTCGCAGCACCCGATCCACTCGCCCGCTTGGCAGCGCTGCCTTTACCTGCCACTGCCATGTTGTCCACCAGATTGGGATAGGGGCGGCCTGCTGCCTTGGCGCGTTGTCTGGCCTGTGCCTTCTGCGCCGGGGACAGCGGACCTGAGCGCGAGCGACTCTTGGGGTTGGGCCTTTTCCATGGCGCAGACGTCTTGCTTGTGCCTTTCTTCGCTGCACCGCGCGTGGAAGCGCTCTTCCCGGCTGCAGTTCGGCGCGCGACCGTCTTGTTTACCGCTTTCTTCGTCGATGCTGCTTTCTTTGCAGGAGATTTCCTGGCCGCAGTCTTCTTGACTGCCTTCTTGCCGGTCGCCTTGCGGGCACCGGCCGAGGGCGCCGACTTGCGCGTCGCTGCGTTACCGGCGCTCGTTTTCTTGGTCGCGGCCTGTGTTGCCGACGGTTTTCTCGCTGGCGACGTTCCGGTTGCCTTCTTTGCGACTGCCTTCTTTCTCGCGGCCTTCTTCGGGGTGCGCTTGTCCGCGGCACTTGCATGGGCGGCGGCCGTCGTGGTCGCGCTTGCTCGTTTTCCTGCTGGGGTCTTCGCGCTCGCCGCCTCTTCCAGACGCTGGTACTGCCGTGCCGCCCAGCGCTGGCCGGCATCGCCGCCCCAGAGCAGCCAGGCAATGTAGCCGGCCGATGGCGCGCTACGGTCGGCCCAGCCCTTGCCAGTCTTGTCCACGCTGTGGCGCGCGAAGTACGCATGCATGCGCCGGATGGTCTGCGTGGAAAGCGATTTCCGTGCCGAAAGATCGCGCGCGCGCGCAACGCCGATTGCGGTGCCACCACGCCCATGCTGCTCGCGCAACCGCAGTCCGCGTGCCGCCGCGTCGGCAACTGTCTTGGGTGGTGTTGTCGAAGACGCCTGCTTTGCCGGTTTGCGTGCCACACCTTTCTCCTGTCGTATCGCGTTGCCGTAGTGTTCGCATGCGCGGTGCTGCTGCATGTGAAGAAGCCGGCAACCAGGACTGCCTAGGCAGCCTGCCGGGGGACATCACGGCAATGCGCAAGCACGCGCGACCTGGCCCTGGATCGGCCTGCTTGTGCGAGTGGATCATCGCGCGCTTGTCGCTACACTGGCCTGCCCACGCCATCGGAAGAGTGCTGCATGCGCCTGTTGACGAGCTGGTTCCGCGCAAGCCTGTTTGCTGCCGCGGTCGGCACTTTCCCCGCGCTTGGTCAGGCCACCGACAAGGCGGTGCCGGTGGCCACCTCGGCACAATCGAAGCAGGTGGCCTCCTGGCAGACGCTGACCCCGTACAACAAACCGCACGCGCGCCATGAGAACAGCCTGGTGTCGGTCGGCGATAGGCTCTACCTGATCGGAGGGCGCGACGACCGACCGCTGGACATCTTCGACACTACAACACGCCGTTGGTCCAAGGGCAGTACGCCGCCGCTGGCGGTCAGCCATGCGCAGGCGGTGGTGTCGTCGGGAAAGATCTACTTCGTCGGCGGCCTGACCGGCGACTACCCGGAAGAAGCCGCGCTGACCCACCTGTTGATCTACGACCCTGCCACCGATCGCTGGCAGATGGGCGCGGAGATTCCCAAAGGCCGTCGCCGCGGCGCGGCAGGCGCGGTGGCGCACGACGGCGTGCTGTACCTGGTCGGCGGCAATACGCGCGGCCATATGAGCGGTTATGTGCCTTGGCTGGATGCGTTCGACACCAGGACGCAGCAATGGACGCAGCTGGCCGACGCACCGCGTGCGCGCGATCACTTCCATGCAGTGGTGCTCGACGGCAAGCTGTACGCGGCCGGTGGCCGCAGGTCATCGCACGAGAGCGGCAACACCTTGGCGCAGACGATTTCCGAAGTCGATGTCTATGACATCCAGCGCGGCACCTGGAGCGTTGCCCCGGCCGCGCTGCCGACGCCGCGCGCCGGTGCCGCCGCCATTGCACACAATGGCCAGCTGCTGGTCATGGGCGGCGAGAGCACGCGCCAAGTCAAGGCGCACGACGAGGTCGAAGCCTACGACCCGGCCACCTCCACCTGGACGACGCTGGCCGCATTGCCGCAAGGGCGCCATAGCACCCAGGCCGCAGCGGTCGGCGACGCTCTGTACATCGTGGCGGGCAGCGGCAACCGCGGTGGCGGGCCGGAGCTGGATGATGTGTTGGTACTGGGTGAGGCGGAAGCCATTCGGTAAGCGACCTGGCTGCATTCGAGTCGCATCGCGCTGCTGGCTCGGAGAGAAGGCGACTTGTCATGCACGGCGATGGGTACAGCTCCATCGCGGCCAGGGCCGCTCCTACGGGAGCGGCGACTGCTGTGCAGCGGTTTGGCCGGCCAATGGGCGCTACGGCGCGAACTCCAACCCAAGCGCCTTGACCCGCACCCGCGCCAGCATCGCATGCGAGGTCATGTACAGCGTATGGCCGTCGTTGCCGAAGGCGCAGTTGGAGATGGGTTCGCCGGTTTCAATACGGCCCAGCCTGCGGCCATCGGGGGTGAACACGATGACGCCGCCGGGGCCGGTGGCGAACAGGTGGCCGTCGGCGGAGACCGCCATACCGTCGGGCAGGCCGGGCGAGTCCTTGGCGACCAGATCGGAGGCGTCGGCGAACACGCGCTTGCCGGTCACCGCACCGGCTGCGTCGAGCGTGTAGGCCATCCAGATCGGGCGCTCCGGATCGGAATTGGCCACGTACAGGGTGCGCGCATCGGGCGACAGTGCGATGCCGTTGGGAAGGCTGAGGCTGTCGTCCAGCAGGTGCACGCTGCCGTCGGTGTCCAGCCGGTAGATGCCGTTGAAGCGCAGCTCCTTGACCGGCGAATCGTTCATGCCCTTCAGGCCGTACGGCGGGTCGGTGAAGAACACCACGCCATCGCTGCGACGGACCAGATCGTTGGGGCTGTTGAAACGGTGGCCTTCGAACTGCGTCGCCAGCGGCGTCTTCTTGCGCGTGGCCGGGTCGAGCCTGGCGACGATGCGCGTGCCGGAATCGGCCAGCAGCACGGTGCCGCCCGGTTCGGCATACAGCCCGTTGGCACCTGCCTCGCGCAGCGTGGGCTGCTCCGGGCCGCTGTAACCAGAAGGCGACAGAAACACCGATAAACCTGCATCTTCAGACCAGCGATAGAGCTTGTTTTCCGGCACATCGGTGAACAGCAGATAGCCACCGTTGCGGACCCAGGCCGGGCCCTCGGACCAGGTGAAGCCTTCGCTGAGCTTCTCGATGCGCGCATCGCCAGCGACCACCTCGCTGAAGCTGCGATCGAAGCTCTGCAGATGCCCGATCGCGGCAAAGCGCGGTGGCGGCACCTCCTTCCTGGTGCAGGCGGCGAGGATTGCCAGCAGCGGAACGGCCAACAGCAGATAGGGCGGCAAGCGCATCGGTCTGTCCAGTAACGAAGTCGGGCCATGATGCCACCATGCGCGTGCAGGCCTGCTGCGCATGCCGGCAGCCCTGCTAGCGCTCGCCAGCGTGCGCGGGTACCGCCAGCACCGCATCCAGTGCCGGTTTGGGCTGGTAGTTTCGATCGAACAGCAGCGGATAGTTGGTACGGCCGGGCACGGGGTAATCGTTCTTCCAGGACATGCCATCGCTGACGCCCCACACGCTGACGCGTGCGAGCTTGTCGCGCTTGCGCCAGAACAGCGCGAACAACTCGGCGTAGCGATCGCGCAGCTGCGCCTGCACCTGCGGTGGCAAGCCCTCGCGATACGGGTCGAGAAAGCGCTTGAATTCCGGCAGCTGGAACTGCTTGTGCGCAAGCCCGGTCCCGATGACCTGGCCTTCCCTGGTCAGTGGCAACACGTCGATGTCCAGCTCGGTGATCATGACCTTGATGCCGAGCGCGGCGTAGGCATCGATGGCGTCTTCGATATCGCGCAGACTGGGATAGTTGAGCCCCCAGTGTCCCTGCATGCCGACGCCATCGATGCGGATGCCCGATTGCTGCAGCATCCTGACCATGCGCACGATGCCATCGCGCTTGCTCGGCCGCCATGCGTTGAAATCGTTGTAGTAGAGCTCCGCATCCGGTGCATAGCGGTGGGCAAAGGTGAAGGCGTTGCGCACCACGCTGTCGCCATCGCCGACACGCTGCACCCAGTTGGTATCGCGGTAACTTCCGTCTTCGTCGATGATCTCATTGACCACGTCCCAGGCCTGCACCTTGCCGACGTAGCGCCCCGCCACGCGCTCGATGTGCGCGCGCATGCGCTCCAGTTGCGCGTCGGCGCTGTTGGGCTTGCCCTGTGCATCGACGAAGAACCACTCCGGCGTCTGGTTGTGCCAGACCAGGGTATGGCCGACCACGAACATGGCGTGATCGCGCCCATAGGCGACGAAGGCGTCGGCCGCGCCGAAGTCGAACACGCCCGGGCGCGGAGCGACCACTTCGGCCTTCATCACGTTCTCGGCAGTGATGGCATTGAAGTGGCAGGCGACCAGCGCGGCAGAAGCAGCGTCCTTGCCGGAGACGATGTCAGCATTGACGGCGGTGCCGATCAGAAAGCCGTCGGCGTAGGCGTGCTTGAGCGAGGTGCTGCGGGTGTCGCAGTCAGCCAAGGCCGGCACTGCCATCACAGCGCCGATCAGGGCCAGAACAAAACGCAAGCACGCTACCGGACGCTCGTGGGTCTGCTGCATCGCCGGATTCCTGTGCAGGTACCGCAGGTAGTGCGTCATCGGGAACTCCATCACTCCACCACCACCTGCG
The DNA here is from genome assembly GCF_001013475.1 of Xanthomonas arboricola pv. juglandis. GTDB lineage: Bacteria > Pseudomonadota > Gammaproteobacteria > Xanthomonadales > Xanthomonadaceae > Xanthomonas > Xanthomonas arboricola. The sequence continues at coordinate 192,075 of NZ_JZEF01000006.1, forward strand.
CACTGGCGGCCTGCAAACTGTCGGAGTCCACATGCAGCGTGATGGTGCCACGCGCGCCGGGCTTGGCACGCACGATCGCCAGGCACAGCCCGTTGAACGCATTGCGCTGCGGCGCGGCGAAGGATTCCAGGTTGGTGGGATCGCCGTTGTCGGTGGCGACCAGCTCGCCCGGGCCCTCGATGCGGAAACGCAAGCGATCGCCGGCGGTCGGTGCAGGGCGTCCATCGCGATCTAGCAAACGCACGGTGATGAAACTCAGATCCTGCCCGTCGCCACGGATGCTGCTGCGGTCGGGCGTCACCTGCATGCGCGCGGCGCTGCCGGCGGTTTGCACGCGGTCGTCGGCCCAGGGTTTGCCTTCCTTGTACGCCTGCACGCGCAGCTCGCCGGGTTGGTAGACCACCGCGTCCCAGCGCAGCCGGTACTGCAGCCGGCCCTTGCGCTTGCGTCCCTGCGAGACGCCATTGACGAACAGCTCGGCCTCGTCGCCAGAGGTGAACACATGCACCGGCGTGACCTGACCCTCGCGGCCGGGCCAGGTCCAGTGCGGCAGCAGATGCGCCATCGGCAGGTCGGGGCGCCAGCGCGATTGATACAGCCAGTAGCGGTCCTTGGGAAAACCAGCCAGATCGAAGATGCCGGAGTACGAACTGCGCGAGCTGTAGTACGGCGTGGGCTCGCCCAGATAATCGAAGCCGGTCCAGACGAATTCGCCGGCGACATACCGATGCTGGTCCTGCGCCGCGAACACCTTGTCGGCGCTGGAGCCGAAGTCCACCGCATGCAGTTCGTAGGCGCTGACCTGGTGCGCGACCGAGTCGCCGCCGCGCCCATCGCGCACCGGCGCGCTGGTGTCCGGCGTCACCGGAAACAGATACACACCGCGGCTGCTCAACGCCGAGGCGGTCTCGCTGCTGAGAATGGGCTTGTGCGGGAACCTGCCATGGAACGCAAGATATTGCGGTTGTTTGCGGATGCGCTCGGTGCCTGCGAATTCCGGTGCGTCGCGGATGCCTTCGCCCTGGTAGTTGAGGCTGATGACATCCAGCGCAGCGGGCAGCGGCATCTCGGGCGAGGCGTAGTTCATCGCCACCGTGGCGGGGCGCGTGGGGTCTTCCTCATGCACGATGGCGTGCAGTGTGCGTGCGATCGCCGCGCCCTGCACGCCGGTGTACTGCTCACCGACTTCGTTACCGACGCTCCACAGGATCACCGAGGGATGATTGCGGTCGCGCCGCAGCATCGCGCGCAGGTCCGGCTCGTGCCACTGCGGGAACACCAGGTGGAAATCCAGCGGGGTCTTCTTCATCTCCCAACTGTCGAACACCTCGTCCACCACCAGCAGGCCCATGCGGTCGGTCAGCTCCAACAGCTCCGGTGCGGGCGGGTTGTGGCTCATGCGGATGGCATTGGCGCCCATCTGCTGCAGCAACTGCAGTTGCCGCTCGGCGGCGCGCAGGTTGAACGCCGCACCCAGCGCGCCGAGGTCGTGATGATTGTTCACACCGCGAATCGGCACATGTTCGCCGTTGACCAGCAAGCCCTTGTCGGCATCGAACACGATACTGCGGACACCGAACGGTGTTTCGTAGCGATCCACCACGTGCCCGTCCTGACTGACCTCGGTCACTGCGACATAGCGGTGCGGGCGCTGGGTCGGCGGCGGGCCCCACAAACGCGGGCGGTCGATCTGCGTGCTGCCCTGCACACGGGCGCTACCACCGGCGGCAACCGCAACATGTACGGCGGCAATGCGCGCGACCGGCGCGCCGCTGCGTGTGCCACGTGCATCGTCGAGCACATAGATGGCGGTGCTGATCTGCGCCTGCACCGCGCTGCGCGCGGCATTGTCCAGCGTGATCGCCAGCTGCACCTGCGCGGTGTCGGCCGACACCTGCGGCGTGGTCAGCTGCGTGCCCCAATGCGCGACATGCAGCGGCGCAGCTTTGGTCAGCCACACATTGCGATACAGCCCGCCGCCCGGATACCAGCGCGCCGACTCCGGCGGGTTATCCAGACGAATCGCCAATTGGTTGCGCGCACCAAACACCACATAGGGGCTCAGGTCCACGCGCCAGGAGCTGTAGCCATACGGCCAGCCGCCGACCAGCTTGCCGTTGAGCCAGACCGTGGCATAGGCCATGGCGCCATCGAGATCCAGAAACAGCGCGCGCCCGCGATCGCTGGCGGGGATGTCCAGGCGCTTGCGATACCAACCCACGCCCCAGCTCGGCAGGCGCCCCATGCCACCATAGGGACCATCGGCCAGGAACGGCCCGGCGATGGCCCAGTCGTGCGGCAGATCCACGCGCTCCCAGCCGCTGTCGTCGAACTGCGGCTGCACGAAGGCGACGCTGCTGCCGGGGTGGCCGGGCGGGCGTTTGTGCCGCTTCGCGGGATCTGCAATCAGGTTGTTGGCCGTGGGCAGGATCCATGGCTTGAGCACGCGGGCTGCGGCGGCATTGAGGTGCTGCGCCTGCTCGGGCTGCGCGTCGGCCACCTTGCCGTCTTCGCTGCGTAGCACGTGCGGGCGGATGTCGTAGTCCAGGATTTGCCGATTGCCTGGAGGATCGCCGCGATGGAAGCGCCACTGCGCGTTGAGCGAGACACGCTCGCGCGGCAACTGGGTCGACGCCGGTGGCGCTGCCAGCGCGGGCACCACCACGCAGATGCAAAGCATCGCGACACGCGCAAGGCGTGCGCAATCCCTGAGCGCGCGCATCACCCTCGCCTGCATGCCCGTGTGCGTCATATCGCGCCTCGCATCGACCATGCACGCATGCATGGTCGATCCGCACTACCTGCACGCGTGCAGGCATCGCCACGTGCTGCCTCGCTCAGCCTCACAGCTTGTAGGCTTGCTTGGGCAGGCGATACGCCAGATCGATCGCAACCTCGGCCGCCTCGTCCTCGTCCAGCCTGTGCTCGGCGACAAGCTTGGCGAGAAAGGCGCTGTCCACGCGCCGCGCCACATCGTGCCGCGCCGGAATCGACAGGAAGGCGCGGGTATCGTCGTTGAAACCCACGGTGTTGTAGAAGCCGGCGCTGGCCAGGGTCTGCTCGCGGAAGCGCCACATGCCTTCCGGCGCGTCATGAAACCACCATGCCGGCCCCAGCAGCAGCGACGGGTAATGCCCGGCCAGTGGCGCCAGCTCGCGGCTGTAGCTGGTTTCGTCCAGGGTAAACACGATCAGGCGCAGGCGCGGGTCGTTGCCGAACCGGTCCAGCAAGGGTTTGAGCGCTTGCACGTAGTCGGTGCGCATCGGAATATCGGCGCCCTTGTCGCGCCCGAAGGTCTGGAACAACTGCCGGTTGTGATTGCGGAAGCAGCCCGGGTGCAGCTGCATCACCAGGCCGTCGTCCAGGCTCATCGCCGCCATCTCGGTCAGCACCTGCGCGCGGAATAGCTCGGCCTGTGCGGGCGTCGCTGCGCCACGCACCACGGTGTCGAACAAGCGCTGTGCCTCATCCGGCGACAGATCGGCGGTGGCCGCACTGGGGTGGCCGTGGTCGGTCGAGGTTGCGCCATGCGCGGCAAAGAACGCGCGGCGCTGCCGATGCGCACGCAGATAGCCCTGCCAGGTCAGCACATCCTCGCCGGTGAGCGTGCCGAACTGCTGCAGCGCACCGGCAAACTGCTCGTGTTCGGGGTCGACCACCGGGTCTGGCCGGTATGCGGTGAGCACGCGCCCCTTCCAACCGCTGTCGCGAATGCTGGCGTGATGTTGCAGCGTATCCAGCGGCGATTCGGTGGTGGCAATCACCTCGATATTGAAACGCTCGAACAACGCACGCGGGCGAAATGCCGGCGTCTGCAAGGCTGCGGTGATGTGGTCGTAGTAATGATCGGCAGTGCCTGCATCCAGCCGGACACGCAGATCGAACACGTCGTGGAACACGTGATTGAGCCACAACGCAGATGGCGTGCCGCGCAACAACGTGTAGTGCTCGGCGAACACACGCCACGCCGCGCGTGGATCTACCGCTGCACGCGATCCATCCGCACGCGGGATGCCCAAGGCATCCAACGCGATGCCCTGGCTGTAGAGCATGCGGAACACATAGTGGTCCGGCACCAGCAACAACTCGGTGGCGTTGGCGAACGGCGCATTGGTGGCGAACCACGCCGGGTCGGTATGGCCGTGCGGGCTAATGATCGGCAGCGCGGCGATCTGCGCATACAGGCGGCGCGCAATCGCACGCGTGCCGGGTTCGGCGGGCAACAGGCGGTCGGCGTGCAGGGTCAGTGGTGTGGGCGTGGGCGTGGGCATAAGTCAGTCAACAAACAAGCGAAAGGTGAGTGGCACAACGCTCACGGCGTGGCGTTGCGATGTGCGGCCACGTAACTACGCAGCCAGGTCAGCGCCGGCCGTTCGCTGCCATCGGTGCGAATCAGATAGGCCGCCTCCTTGTCGCGCCACTGCCCTGGGCGAAAGCCCCACAGCGTGATGCCACGCACACCGGGATGCTCCCAGAACACCGGGAACACGCGTTGGTAGTCGGCCAGTTGCTGCGCATCGCTTGGCCCGTCCAGATCGAACTCGGTGATGTAGATCGGCAGGCCAGTTGCAGCCAACGCATCGAGATTGGCGCGATGCACCGACATCGCCACATTCGGAGTGGTTTCGAAGGCGTGCTCCTGGATGCCGATGGCATCGACCAGCTGCTCGCGCTGCAGCAACTGCACGATCTGCAGATATTTCTGTGTGGCCTGCGGGTTGTTGGTGATGCTGTAGTCGTTGATCATCAGCCGCGCACGCGGAAAGTGCTGGCGGGCGAGCCGAAACGATTGCAGCACCCACTCCCAACCGCTGGCGCCGTTGCCACCCAGCGCCTGCAGGTAATTGCCGCCGCCGGTGTCGTTTTTGCTGGGCGGGTCGTTGAGTGGTTCGTTGACCACTTCCAGCAGATCGATCTCCGGATAGCGCTGCGCCACTGCGGCAAACCACTGCTCGATCTCGCGGCGTTGCTCGGCCGGCGGCAAGGTCTTGATCCACTCCGGCTGCTGATTGCCCCATACCATCACATGCATCTGGAACGGCATGCCGTTGGCCTTGGCAAACTTGTAGGCGGTATCCAGGCCGCTCCAGTCCATCTGGTCGCGCACCGCTTCCACGCTGCCCCACTTGCCGCTGTTTTCGGGTGTGAGCTTGTTCCAGTACTGGGTGAATCCTGCCGCTTGCTGCGGGCTGTAGGCGCTGCCCAGGAACTTGGGCGCGCCGGAAGCCAGCGGTGCGGCCTGCGCAAGCGTTGCGACGTTCGCTGCCAACAACAACCCCACTGCCAGTGTGCGTAATTGCATGATGATCCCCTCAGGAAGATGCGTTGGCTGTCGGTGCGGCATCTGCCGGCAGCTGCGCCGGCGCCAAGCGTGGCACCAGCATGTGTACCACCGCCAGCGCCAGCAGATACGCCGAGCCTGCCATCAGGAACACCGGCACATAACTGCCGGTGGCCTGCAGCAGGAACCCGATGAAGGTGGCGATCAGCATGCCACCGACCGCGCCGGCAAAGCCGCCGATGCCGACCACGGTGGCGACCGCGTGGCGTGGAAACATGTCCGACGGCAGCGTGAACAGATTGGCCGACCACCCCTGGTGCGCAGCGGTGGCCAGGCCGATCAGGCCCACCGCCAGCCACAGGTTATCGGCGCGTGCGGCGAACACGATCGGCACCACCGAGATCGCGCAGATCAGCATTGCGCTCTTGCGCGCGCGGTTGACGCTCCAGCCGCGCGCGATGAAGCGCCCGGCGACCCAGCCGCCGGCAATGCTGCCGATATCGGCCAGCACGAAGATCACGATCAACGGCGCGCCCAGTTGCAACAGACTCAATCCGTATTCGGCATGCAGGAACTTGGGCAGCCAGAACAGGAAGAACCACCAGATCGGGTCGGTGATGAACTTGCCCAGCACAAACGCCCAGGCCTGCCGATGCCGCAGCACCTGCAACCACGACAGCCGCCGTTGCACCGGCTCGTGCGCATCGCTGCGGATATGCGCCAGCTCTGCCGCCGACAGGCCGGGTTGCTGCTCGGGCGGGTGATAGCTGAGCCACCACACCAGCAGCCAGGTGGCGCTGAGCACGCCGGTGAACAGGAATGCCGCCTGCCAGCCCCAGGCGGTGGCAATCAGCGGCACCAGCAACGGCGCGACGATGGCACCGATGTTGGAGCCGGAATTGAAGATGCCGGTGGCCAATGCACGCTCGCGACGCGGGAACCACTCGGCCACCGTCTTCAGCGCAGCGGGGAAGTTGCCGGACTCGCCCAACCCGAGGAAGAAGCGCGCAATCGCAAAGCCCACCACGCTGGTGGCCAGCGCATGCCCCATCGCCGCCAGGCTCCAGATGCCGATCGCCAGCGCATAGCCGACGCGCGTGCCGAAGCGGTCGATCACCGCACCGCTGCACAACAGGCCCAGCGCGTAGGCGGCCTGGAACGCGGTGACGATATAGCCGTACTGGATTTCGTTCCAGCCGATCTGCGTCTGCAGAAACGGCGCCAGCACGCCCAGCACCTGGCGGTCGACATAGTTGATGGTGGTGGCGGCAAGCAGCAGTGCGCAGACGCGCCAACGCATGCGGCCCAGGCGCGCCAGCGTGCCGGCAGCGGCAGCCGCTTGCGGCAACTCGCTCATGTGCGCGGGCGCCATAGCGCTGCTGGACGCAGCCTGCGATGGGCAATCGCGCAACGGCCACAGCAATGCGCTGCCACGTGTCGCGTGTGGCCCGGCCTCTGGCTGCCGTGTTCTTCGGTTCGATTCATCGAGCACTGCACCTGCACGAAGGTGGCCTTGCGCCACGGGTGATAGCGCTACCATTACCATGCTGCTGGGCAAAAACCATCGCGCAGTGCAGCACGCCAGTGCGCCATACGCGGCCAGCATCATTCCGATCAGCGCCACTGTCGCAGCCGCCGCGATGCCTTCCGTCGCCTATGCTGCCCTGCAGCGTGCTGTTCTGAATTTGGTAGCGCTAACATCGGCCACCGCTGATCGCCCGTCTCCCCCATCGCACCATCGCCGCGCCGCTGTTCGGCAGCGGCACTCCCTGCGCAGGGGCGATGCGTGGGACATCTGCTCACCTGTTAGGGAAGGGATTACGGTGAAGAACAGTTACGCACAAACCGCGTTGTCCTGCGCGTTGGGGTCCATCCTGCTGGGCATGACCAGCACCGCCGCCTGGGCACAGTCCAGCGACGCCGACAGCGCTGCCCCTGCACAACCGCCCGCGGCCGCCGCTGCCAACGGCGATGCGGTGACCCAGCTCGACACCGTCACCGTCTCCGGCTACCGGCGCAGCATCCAGTTTTCCACCGATGCCAAGCGTGACTCGGTGGGCTTTGCCGACACCGTGTTTGCCGAGGACATCGGCAAGTTTCCGGACATGAACATCGCCGAGTCGCTCAACCGCATCCCCGGCGTGCAGCTCTCGCGCGACGTCAATGGCGAGGGCCTCAACATCGCCATCCGCGGCCTGGGCACCAGCTTCACCAAGACCACGCTCAACGGCGCCAGCATCGCCACCGCCTCGATCGGCCTGAACGCGCAGAACCAGAACCGCGAAGTCGATCTGAACCTGTTTCCCACCGAGTTCTTCACCCAGCTCACGGTCAGCAAGACGCCCACCGCCAGCATGCTCGAAGGTGGCGTCTCCGGCGTGGTGGACATGCGCAGCGCACGCCCGTTCGATCGCCCCGGCGTGCACTTCACCTATCAGGCACAAGCCGACTGGAACAGCACCAGCGAAAAGACCACCCCGCGCGGCGCCTTCATGGGTAGCTGGACCAACGAGGAAGGCACCTTCGGCGCATTGCTGGGCGTGGCCTCGGTGCGCGGCAAACTGGGCGTGCGCGGCTTCGAGAGCGTGGGCTGGACCAACCCAGGCCTGACCTACACCCAGTGCGGTCTCACCCCGCCTGCGGGCACGCCGGCCACCAATCAACCGGCCGCCTGCAACGTCAATGGCGGCGGCAACTGGCGCATTCCCGATCGCGTGCCGGCCACCGCCGGCAGTGGCCTCACCACCGGCGAGACCATCGATGCGGCGTGGTTGCTCGCACGCAACCCGGGCCTGAGCATCGACCAGATCAGCGACGCCTTGATTCCGCGCCTGGGCCGCAGCGTCTACATGAATGGCGACCGCGACCGCGATGCCTCGGTGATGTCGCTGGAATGGCGCCCCTCCGACAGCATGCATTTCTATCTGGACACGCTGTATTCCGAGGCCAAGCGCACCACCGAGCGGATCAGCATGAATCTGATCGGCCGCAACGGCAACATGATCCCGCTGGGCATGCAGCTGGATCAGAACAACGTGGTCACCAGCGCCACGTTTGCCAATGCGCAGTACTTTCTGGAAGCGCGCCCGTATCGCGAAGAGGTCAAGTTCTGGAGCGTCAACCCCGGCGCGGAACTGTTGTTCGGCGCCGAGCAGGACATCAAGCTCAATGTGCAGGCCAATGCCACGCGCAGCTGGCTGGATCGTGAGTCGCCCAGCATCCTGGTGACCTCGCCGTTCACCACCGTCGACTACCGCAACGAGGGCGGCGACCGCCCGTCGATCAGCAGCCCGCTCGATCTCAACGACCCCAATCTGGGCTGGGGCTGGAACGGCGGCCGGGTCAATATCCAGAACGAAAAGCGCGTGACCGAAACACGTGGCGGCCGCGCCGACCTGCAGTTCGGCGAAGACAAGCGCAACATCAAGATCGGCGCCGCCTACGACCAGGCCGAGCGCACCATTCGCGGCTTCGACAACAGCATCGCCTGGGAGCAGGTGGTCTGCCGCGGCGGTGGCGGCAACGTGTGTAACGGCGGCCCTGGCTCGGCGGTGCCGAATGCGGCCCTGGCCGGCTATCTGCGGCCCGGCCCGGACGGCTTTATCACCGCCGATTTCAACCGCTTCCTCGGCGACACCAATTACTACGCGCTACGCGATTCCGCACCGGAAACCAACTCCGCCAACACCGGCGCCTCGGCCGGCGGCATCCGCGAAAAAAACTGGGGTTTCTACATCGAAACCAATGCAGAAACCGAAGTGTGGAACCGCACGCTGCGCTTCAACGCCGGCGTGCGTTACGTGACCACCGACCAGACCATCACCGGCCCGGTCACCATCAACGGCATCCGCCGCATCCAGGTGCTGGATTCGGACTACAAGGAAACCCTGCCCTCGTTCAACGCCGCCTGGGATGTGGCCGACAACGTGGTGCTGCGCCTGTCCAGCTCGCGCACGCTCACCCGGCCCGACCCCAGCGCGATGCTGCCCAACACCAACTTCAGCGACCCCTCCGCGCAAACCGCAACCCAGGGCAATCCCAACCTGGCGCCGTATCTGTCCACCAACGTGGACTTCGGCGGCGAGTGGTACACCGGCGGCGAGGGCTATGTGGGCCTGACGCTGTTCAACAAGCGCATCAGCGGCTTCACCGTCAACGGCGTGCGGCGCATTCCGTTCAACGACCTGGGCGTGCCGTACGAGAGCCTGCTGCCGATCCAGCAAGCCGGCCTGGACCAGCGCGGTGGCCCCAATGCCGCCACGGTGGACGTGCAGACCCAGGTCAACGCCGACGGCGTGCTCAACATCCGCGGCACCGAGGCCATCTGGGTGCAGCCGCTGGACAAGCTGGTCGACGGCATGGGCTTCAGCGTGAACTACACGCACGTTACCCAATCCTCGGAAGGCGAAGGCATTCCCGCAGTGGCGGTCGGTGTTGCGCCGAACCTGTGGAACGGCACCGTGTACTGGGAAAAAGACGCCGCCTCGGTGCGCCTGTCCTACACCTGGAACGACGACATGGTGATCTCCGGCGCCAACCAGAACGGCATCCCGTATGCACGCCTCAACGCCGACGCGCGCGGCCAGCTGGATCTGTCGGCCAGCTACACGCTGGAATCGTTGCCGTCCAAGCCGCAGATCACCCTCAACGTCACCAACCTCACCGACGAACCCCTGCGCACCACCTACGCCTGGCCCAACGCCACCTACGATCTGTACGAGCCCGGGCGCACCGTCATGCTCGGCATCCGCGGTACCTTCTAGGAGTGGCTATCAACACTACTGCGCTACGTTTTGTTAGCTACTCCAAGTGCTGTCTTCGCCGTCGCGATCATCCCCATCGCGACCGGCGAAACAGCACGCACCGCGGCGTTTTCCGCAGCACTCCTTGAGCCCCGCCCCACCTCATGAACGATCGCTCACAGCAGCTCTCCTTGCACGAAAAGATCGGCTACAGCCTGGGCGACCTGGCGGCCAATCTGATCTTCCAGACGCTGGTCACTTTTCTGGCCTTCTTCTACACCGATGTGTTTCGCATCCCGGCGAGTGTGGCAGCCACCCTGATCTTTGTGGTGGGCATGCTCGGCGCCTTCGTGTTCACCCCCATCATCGGCATCCTGGCCGACCGCACGCGCACGCGCTGGGGCAAGTTCCGGCCGTGGATCCTGTGGACGGCACTGCCGTTTGGCGCGCTATCGCTGGCCGCGTTCAACACGCCCGCACTCGGCGAGCAGGGCAAGATCGCATACGCCTTCGCCACCTACACACTGCTGATGCTGGTGTATGTGGCCAACAACCTGCCGTATTCGGCATTGAGCGGCGTGCTCACCGGCAGCATGGAGCAGCGCAACAGTCTGTCGGCGTATCGCTTTCTGGCGGTGACGTTTGCACAGTTCATCATCCAGGTGTTGCTGCTGCCGCTGGTGCTGATCCTGGGCAATGGCGACAAGGCGCAGGGCTTTCGCAACACGATGGCCTTGTTCGCCGCCGTCGGCACGCTGTGCTTTCTGATCACCTTTTTTACCACCCGCGAGCGCGTGCTGCCGATCAGCGAACAGCGCACCAGCGTGCGCCAGGACCTCGCCGACCTGGTGCGCAACAAACCCTGGCTGGTGATGCTGGCGCTGACCATCCTGGTCTTCATCAATCTCGCCATGAAGGGCGGGATGTATATCTACTACTTCAAGTACTACCTCGATGCGAACGCATTGACGCTGTTTCTGGATCACGCAGGCTTCAATCGCTTTATCGGCGGCATCAACAGTGTGTTGACCGGTGCCGGCATGAGCGCACTGCAGTGGCCGCAGGATGCGCCGACATCCGCATTTAGCGTGTTCAGTGCCGGCGGCATCCTGGCGATGATCGTGGGCATCGGTTTTTCAAAGCGCTTGGCAGACCGCTACGGCAAGCGCAACGTGTTCGGTGGCGCGCTGCTGATTTCTACCGTGTTTCTGCTGGCGTTCTACGTGTACCCGCCGGAGGCGATCGGCTGGGTGTTCGCCTCCTACGTGCTGCACGGCTTCTTCTACGGCATCACCATCCCGCTGCTGTGGGCGATGATCGCCGACGTGGCCGACTACTCCGAGTGGAAGAACCACCGCCGCGCCACCGCGATCATTTTCTCGGCAATGTTGTGCGGGCTGAAGATCGGCCTGAGCGTCGGCGGCGCACTGGTCGCCGGCATCCTGGCGTTCTATGGCTACAACGCCGCACTGCCGCAACAGAGCGGCGCGGTCACCGACGGCATCCGCCTGGCCATCAGCGTGTACGCCTCCATCCCGTTCCTGCTCGGCACCGCGTTGCTGGTGGTGTACGAGATCGACAAGGCACTGGAAACCCGCATCGAACACGAGCTGGGCGCACGCCGACAGACCGCAACGCTCGCTACTCACTGACGCCCTCCCCCTCCACTTCATGCACAGGTACGCGCATGTCCGATGAACTGCACTCCGCTGCACTGCAGGCGCTGGCGCGCACCGCCATTTCCGCACCGCTGGTCACCCATCTCTACACCGCCGACCCCTCCGCACACGTGTTCGACGGCGCGCTGTACCTGTATCCCTCGCACGACATCGATGCCGGCGTTGCCTTCAGCGATGACGGCTCGCATTTCGACATGGCCGACTACCACGTGTTCCGGATGGCGCACCCCAATGCGCCGGTCGAAGACCTCGGGCAAGTGCTGCACGTCCGCGACGTGCCCTGGGCGCAGCGACAGATGTGGGCGCCGGATGCCGCGCAGCGCGACGGCAAGACCTATCTGTATTTTCCTGCCAAGCGTGCCGACGGCATCTTTCAGATCGGCGTTGCGGTAGGCGATCACCCGCAAGGCCCGTTCGTCGCAGAACCCGAGCCCATCGCCGGCACCTACTCGATCGATCCGGCGGTGTTTGCAGACGACGACGGCACGCATTACCTGTACTTCGGCGGCATCTGGGGTGGCCAGCTGCAGCACTACCGCGACAACGTCTATGCGCCGACCCATCAGGAACCGGGCGACGACGCACGCGCACTCGGCCCACGCGTCGCGCGCCTGCACGAGGACATGACCCAACTGGCCGAACCCACCCGCGAGATCGTCATCCTCGACGAACACGGCATCCCGCTACGCGCCGGCAACCATGCCCGCCGCTTCTTCGAAGGCCCCTGGGTCCATCACCACGCCGGCCGCTATTACCTGTCGTATTCCACCGGCGACACCCACCTGATCTGCTACGCCACCAGCGACACGCCGTACGGCCCGTTCACTTATCAAGGCGTGCTGCTCGCACCAGTGGTCGGCTGGACCACCCACCACTCCATTTGCCTGTTCGAAGGCCAGTGGTATCTGTTCTATCACGACGCTGTTTTGTCGGGCGGGCAGACGCATCTACGCAGCATCAAGATGGCGTCGCTGGAGCACGATGCGGATGGAAGGATCGCAACGATTTATCCGTATGGGGAGGGAGCGGTGTCGCCTTGGTGATGCGTTGTTGGGCGGCCCCTTCCCGAGATTCCGTCAAGGCGTCATAGCGCGCCCGCCAGCACTGCACGAGAGAATCATCGCCAAGGTTCCAGGCGCGTCGTGGTCCTCACTATGGCCGATCGTCGAACCAATCCTCACGGCTTTCTGATCGCGCGTTTCCTGCCGTCTGCGCAACTCTTGGATCTCGCTCCTCAACGCTGCCACGACTTCTCGCACGGTACCGTCATGTCACTGGCACAGAGAGGCACGCTTGCGCCCGGGCCCGAACTGCATCGCATGGGGCTGCATCCAATCGCATTGCAGCTACGTAGGCCCATGTACGTGCTCTTTTGATGGATGTTGCCATGCGACATCGCTCGATGCTGTTGTTACTGACGCTTGCGGTCTATGGGAGTGCCAGCGCAAGCGACTCACGCGCTGCCCTGCCTCGCGCAGACACCGTTGACGTGCCACGCTTCATGGGCGACTGGTACGTCATCGCGCACATTCCTACACGGCCCGAGCGCAAGGCCTACGATGCCGTCGAGCGCTATGCGCTGCGACCGGATGGCCGCATCCAGACCACGTTTACATTCCGCAAGGGAAGTTTCGAGGCGCCGCTCAAGTCCATGCATCCGATCGGCGAGGTCGCAAAGGAGGGCAATGGCGCGCTATGGAGCATGCAGTTCCTCTGGCCGTTCAAGGCCGAGTACGTGATCGCCTGGCGGGATGCAGACTATGCGCAGACCATCGTGGCACGCAGCAAGCGCGACTACGTCTGGTATATGGCGCGTACCCCGCAGGTTTCCGATGCCGACTATCAACAAGCCGTTAAACGTATCGCCGCAATGGGCTACGACGTGCCACAGCTGCGCCGCGTACCGCAGTCGCAGCGTTGATGCGGTAAAGCAGTGACGCGGTAAAAAGTGCAACGCGCTCAGCGATGCAGTGACTGCATCGCCTGCTCTCGTACACCGACTGCGTCAGACGTCCTTGTCATCTATAGAAAATTCCCAGCCGTCATTCAAGCCTCCCAACGGCTTGGCCTCCACGACCAACTCCTCCTCGAACGCCGAAATCGCCTTGTGCGACGGGACCATCGTCGGATACACCGTCACGTCCATTGGAAACGCCGTATTTTCCGGGTAATGGCAACAACGCACCTTTTGCTCGAAGCGCAGCAGCGTCACCGAAAACGCCAATGCAGACTCCTTCGTGGGGAAGACCACGGAGAACGCAATCTCTCGCGACGTCGAAAGATCCACCCCCTGTTGCGCAATATGCCAAAGGGTGTCGCCATTATCGTCGTTAGGGTACAGATCCGGATTTCGTTGCATGGGAAGCTTCATTTTTTTGACCAATTTACCGAGGAGGAATCCTAGCGCCTGGCTTGTGTGGGGCCTGTCATTAACTGCGTGCCTGAAATCAAATGGTGTCAAAATGCCCTTCGCGCTCACTATATTTCTGGCGATCACACCATTTCCCGCTTCATCAGCAGGCGCATTCGCGTCGCCTAAGTATCCCCTGAGCTGAAATTTCTGCATGTTAATACCTACACCTCTGCGATACGTCATTGATAACCGAAAGGGCGCGAAGACTCCAGGCCTGCACCTTGACTCCTCCATGCATCGGTAGCACACTTCTTCACGGAGCGTAGCAACTCCGCAAACAGCGGCACCACCCCCGTCAAGCGGTGGTTTTTTGTGCCTGATGTTCGGGCACATGCTCGGCGTCTCCACGCCGGGAGGGCGGCGAATACAACACCCGCAAGGGAAATAAGCCCGCCGTCTGTTTGCGGTTGCTAACCTCCCGGCATCCCGCCGCATCGTGCGGCGGGAGCCTGTTCCGGAGGAGTGAGCATGGAGCAGTCTCTGTTCGGGTATTACCTGCTGCCGGAAAACGCGCAGCTTCGGTTGCTGCAAACGCGCGATCATTTACGCTTTCTGGCCGCATTGGCACGTCCCTGTTGCATGTCGAACACCTCAGGCATCAATGAGCCTCTCGTACCGATCGATGCTTTGGCTTTTTGCTTCGATCTGTTAGCTGAGCAATTGGATGATGTGCTGATGCAGACCAAGGTGCCTGACGACATGACAGAGCGACGTGCTTCGTCATAGCATGCACATGACTTGAATCAACATGGGCAATCGCTGTAGTCCCGATCTCGGCTACCCGTTGCTGCTTTTACAAGCTATAAGCAATTTGACAGAGAAAAGCACCAAGCCACTGAACATCGTCAGGCAACAGAATTTTTCAGCGATGCACTTGGCAAATGAAGGGAGCATGCGAAATGAAATTCAAAGCAAATCTAGCGGTAGTCGCAGTGCTCATCTGCTTGGCAACTTCTTGTGCAACTGCCAAACCGACGGCTGAAGAACCTCGAGGAACAAAGATGACAACACACACTGAGCTGACACCCCAAGTCCTGATGGATCGCTTCTTATCCTTGATAAGAGATGTCGAAAATTTCGACGAGCTGTCGCCATTAATTCTTGAAAGGTATCTAGAAGTTCCCTTCACCAGGAATGCAGGTGAAAACTCTGGGTTCTATGTGCTCGATCAATCCTCTCCTTATTCAAAATATGCCACCACTTACAAATTCGACGAGAAATTTTCGGAGTATTCGAATGTCACTCTGGAACTTTTACCGCCGAGCAGTATTCCTCCTTCAACCCTTCCTCCTTGCGAGCTAGTCTTTGAGAAATACGACAAGGCCTTGAAAGACGCTGGATTCAAAACTGAAATAGGATACTGGTCTTATAATGAGTTTGGGTGGGTCCTGTCCTTTCAATACTTACGTAAGAATATACGTGCCCAGATCAATCCATGGCACCCTGTCTCCGTAGACCCCCAAAGAAAATCAAGAGAAAACTGTGTCAAGTCGATAAGTCTGCACAAGTTTGAGGAGTAACGATAATGGCAAACGCCAACACTCAATTGCAGTCCATATTGGCGCAGTTCGCGGGTCGGTCAGATGTCACCCCCGATCAAGAAGCGCAGTTACGCGCGACGATTGCGTCCGATCCGGACCTTACACAGAGACTCAATCAAGAAGCAGCCAGCGGCCATCTAAAAGGATTCTTGCCAGGCGTTGGCGGCTCCGAACCGCTGACGGGCTCCTACGACAAGGCATCCGGAATCGTCACCCTCCCGGCGCTTGATCCAGGATCCACACCGACGGCGAGCTTGCGCGGTTCGCTCCGGCTGCAAGAGATGGGTATGCGTTTCGCAAATAGTTCGTATATGGATGCAAACCAAAAAAGCCAGCCTGTAACGCAAGATATGGTCACCAACCTGCAGGCGACAATCAACAGTTCGCCGACGCTGGCGAACGAGATGAAGCGAGCTGTTACGACCATTGACAGTAGCGACCCCCAAAAACGCATGCTGCTGGAAAATTTCGCTCCTCTCAGCGGCACGATTGCAGGTGGGACGTTCAACCCAACCAGTAAAACCATGAGCATTCCACCAGCTACGGTCGGGCAAACCCAGAGTCAATTCAATAAATTCAACGCTACTGATCTAACATTTGTTCTTGGTCATGAGACGCAGCATGCCTTCAATCAAGTAAGCATGGCCAACTCATACAAACAATTTGATTCCGCAGTGAAAGCGATTGCAGCAGATAATAATCCGGTCAACGATTACACACCCCCCGTGGAGAATCTAGTTAAAAGTGCGCGCGACGATGAGGCCAAAGCTCAGATTTCAGGTTGGAACGCATTGATTGATCGGGAGCGGCAAATCAATCCAGCCGTCGATTTGAATGCAATGAGACGTCTCGGAAACGGCCGTTTGGATGACTTTGTTGAGGCCAATCCGAGCAACAGGGCGCAGACACAAGCGCGGCCAGGGATTACGTTCAATCAGGACGGCTCACTGCCCATGACGCCTCAGAATGTATCTGCACAAGCGACTTTCTACTTCGACAAACAGCCCAGAGGCACGCCAGGACTTCCGCAAAATCAGACAACAGGCATTGGATTCCACGGTGACTCGGACTACCCCAACTACTATGGGGCCGGCGCTGTCAGTCGAGCGATTGCATTTGACAGGGCCTATGCGCATCCGGTGGGTGGGGTCGCCCCGCAAATGCAGCTTGATATGCAACGCCTGCGCTTCAAAGAAGAGCTTTTAGAACATAACGGAATCACGCTGCCCCCAGGCACCACCGCCACACCGCAGGTCTATTGGGACACCGGCAGCAATCCGCCAACCCGCGGGCTGTTGCAACACACAAAAGGATCGCACCAGCACATCAGCCCGACTCCCGACATCGATCCTCAACAGCCAGCACTCAACGTACCCGGCAAGACAGTGCAACCAGACAATGAGCTGCTGGATAAAATTCGCGGTGGCGTTCGCGGCCTTGACCAGCAAGCGGGGAAATCTTGGGATGAGAATAGCGATCGACTAAGCGCAAGTTTGATGCTCATGGCAGCAGAAAAGGGCTTTACAGCAAAAGACGATTTGAAGTTTGCGTTCAACTCACCGACCGATAAGATGGCGGGTGGTGAAGTCCTGCACATGTGGCGAGAAGGCCACCAGTCCCCCGATCCGGCTGCACATCGAGCGCATATGACTACACAGGAAGCGCTTTCTATTCCTGCGGATCAGCGCTTCGCGCAAGTGGAGGTGATGCAGCAAGCAAAAGCGCAGGAAGCCACAATCACTCAACAGCAAGAGGCCGTACAAGCACAGTCAACACAAGCACGCTCGATGTAAGAAGATATTTATAGCTCGCTGCTTGCCAGGACCTTATTAACACGCACTTTCAGCGCAGTCGTAGCGGATGAAAGTGCATGATTCGAGGGCGCATCCACGCTATGTGAATGAGACTTTGAATTGCGCAAATACCGCATCTGATCTGATGGCGTCACGCACTTGCTCCCGCGTTCTCCCATCGCCTAAGAACCCGTCAAGCTGATCCGACACTTGATTAATATGCTGAACAAATTGATCCTCGTCGAGCAATATTTTATATGCCCCCTCAAGGACTTTGCGCTGGTCTTTTTTGCTCGCCGATATAATGTTTGGTGTAGTCCAGAGTTTTCTAACTAGTGAGAAAAGGCAGTAGTACTTATAAATCGCCTTTGCTCTATCGACCTTCGAAGTTCTTATAAGATAGCCAAACCTGTAAGACGCGTATGCGGCCAGGTGATAGAGTTCTACGCTATGAGATGGCTGGAATATCTTGTCAGCAAATTCACTTCTTATTCCTCGATGATCACGTGCAGCTCTGTTGGGTTGGAAAAAAAACATCGCCGCTGCAGCTTTCATTAAGTCGGAGGGTTTCATTATTCTAGCTCTTTCGATCGAAACATTTCGATACTGATTTTCTCGCCGCTCTATGAATATTCTCTCATCACCATCTTTGGACTGACAGTATTCTTCAAGGTCTTTCATAAACGGCAATAATGCCCAAAACTGATCCGCCCTAACTTCGTTCTGCTTGTTAGTTCCTATAATTATGCTAGAAATGAACTCGGCGTTTTTGCTTCCGATCAATCGAAGTGGAACATAGATAAGAGAAGCATAGCCGGCATTTTCCGCCAGAATATTAGTTGTCTGGCACCCATTTACAATTTGATAATCTTCTATAGAAAATACGTCACCTTTCCTATTTATGCTTTTTGCTACGACCGTGACGCCATTATTCTTAAAAACAAATGATGAGCACCCGTCATTTAACAGGTCATTTGCAATTGACTTATTTATCTCAGAATCCGGATTAAAGTCTCTCACATTATCATAGAAAACGGCGCGATTAATTGAACTTTTTCCTTCCGGATCTTTAGCAGTGAGAACAATTTCGAGAAGCTGGTCCGCTTGGATGTAACCAACGTAAGCCTCGTCAACCTTTTCATGCGCAGGAAGTGTCAATGCTTTTGGAAAGTTCAACGCAGCAGAATTTGAGTTGGTAGCTGATCGGTATCCAGACTGAATCTGCTTGGCCCCCACGCATATTATTTCCACGTCATCAAATATACTTAACTCCTCAAGCCTTTTCTTACCAGCAGAAATTAGACTTTCTATCGCCCCGGAGGGCATGTCGGATCCTGTCGTGCAGAAAAAACATTTTAAACGAGGGTTGCTTTTGGTAGAAGAAGAATAAACAAGATCTTTTGCGCTTATCAGATCAATTATTTGACCGCTATGGAGCAGAGCATTCTTTGTAAAGAAATCATAGACACCGTCTATGAATTTAGACAAATCGCCGTAATCCATTTTCTCCGATGTCTTTGATTGAAAGAAATGAAACTCCGCTAGATGGTGGTTCCCAACGGCTAGTACTGACGCAACGTCATCCGTGTCCTTGCAGAGGGTTCCCTGAACTAGTACAGCGATTCCATCGACTCCAAACTCCTCCCCCTTAAGATGAGCATCGAACGGATCGATATTTTCACCTAAGAGTCCATTTTCTACCGAAAAAATAGAGAAGACTTCGAAATATTCGCTATCTTTCTCAAAACAATTCGGATTCGATCTTTTGAACTCTCCGAGCTGAGCACTAACAACGGGATTCATATCGCACCATCCAATTATAATTATATTGCCATTAGGGGTTACGTTTCGAAAAAGCTATTCTATATATAGCCCCTCTATTAATCGACACCACAGCACATTTCAAATTAAATAAGCTTGGCTCTTTGAGTGTTTTCCTGCGTAAACCAATGAAAATTACTGCACCCAAATCAAATTCATCAACTGCGGGTCGGCCGTCACCTTGACCAGCTTGCCACTTGGCCCGAACTGCACCTGATACTCGGAGAAGCTGTCACGCCAGTAGCGCCATAGCGAGGCTTCCAGGTTGGGGTTCTCGCTGCTGATCGGGTAGCCGACCGCCATCAGGACCTGTTCGCGGGTCATGCCGCCGGTGAGCTTGCCATCGTTGATGGCCTGGCGAATCTTGGGCGGGAAGGTGGCGAGCTTGAGCTTGGGGTCGGCGGTGACGATGTAGCGGGCGGCGAAGGCGGTGTTGTCCAGATCGCGGCTGTAGTCGTTACCGATGGATTGCTTTTCGCCGGCGATCTTGAGGTTGACGCGGTTGCGGCCAAAGCCGGTGACGCTGACCGGGGTGCCGACGGGGAGTACGCGCTTGCCGTCTTCGGCGTAGTTGCTGTCGCTGATCCAGCTGCCGTCGGTGCGCAGGTTGCAGCACAGAAAGCCCTCGTACTTGGCGACGTCGGCGGCGGTGGCCAGGGTGGAGGCGGTGAGCAGGCTCAGGGCCAGCAGGGAAGAACGCAAACGCATCGTAAAGACTCCTTTCTCGACGGCCGTGGCCGCGCGGCAATGATGAGGTGAGGCGCGCCGCCATTTCCCCAACGGCGCGCAGGCATTGTCGCAGCCTCGGGCAGCTTGGCAAGCGCGGCGGGTGACGCGGCCGGCATCGGTTTGTGTATGCTCGGAGCCGTGGAAACCCTCTCACCCGCCGAGATTGCCGAGCAGATCGCCGAGTTGCGGCGCGCCCACCGCGCGTTGGACGAGGAGATTCAGCGCGTGCCCGCGAACATGGACGACGAGCTGCAGATGAAGCGCTTGAAGAAGCGCAAGCTGCATCTCAAGGACTGCATTACGCGGTTGGAAATGGAGCTGGTGCCTGACGAGCCGGCGTGAGGTTTATGCATGCGGTTGCTTGGGCTTGCTTTGCGGTGGTGGGCTCACTTGCCCCCCGCCGCGCGTCCGGCCCCGCTTACGGCGCGGGCGCTCCAGGACAGGTGGAAAAAGCAGTTGTGTCGCCAGCCACCATCACCTGTTGTTGAAACGTCTGGGGGCGGAAGGTCGAGTCCGTTTGTACGCAGTTCATCCGGAACCATTCTTTCGCTGCGCTCATATGTCCGTGGGGGCTAATAAAACAGCGTGGCGGGCCTGCGCGATCTTCGCCAAGGCCTTCGTAACCTTCTCAAAAGATAGGTCGCGATGCACCAACTTTCTGTGGTTCCTGCCTTGGATCTGAAGCCGGTCACGCGTTATTGTAGAATCGCTGGAACTCGCTTTCGTAAGCGGTTGCGTGTTGAATCTCGTACTGATATGCAAGCGAATCCTCAAACGAACTGTACATCGGTTCCAGAGCTCCGCTCTGAGGATGCTCCTGAAGAAACCAGCGGTCAGGGTGATCGCCCTCTCCATGGGCGCGTAATGCGCCACGCGCTTCCTCAAAGATCTGGGCGCTCGACAGGCTGGTGTTGTATTCGATGCGCTCGAGCTCTCGCGCATAGCTGCTAGCATTGAATGCGCCGTATTGGGCAAGGCCGTACACGGCCTCTGCTTCGGAACTACGGGCCAGATTATTCATTTCGAACACCAGCGCGCTGACCAGGGACGGTCCGTCTCCACTCCCGGCATTTGACAACGTTTGCGGCGAAAGGAGAATGGCGCGATTGGTTAAATCCGTTGACGCGACGTTGACGTTCCCCTCGCGAATGTCAACCCCTCCTTCGTCCCGAACTTTTTCTGCCACAGCCCTGAATGTAGGCGAACTGCGGTAGAGATCACCAAGCACGTGAATGGCTCTCGTCAAACGACTATCCCTCGGGTCACTCACACGGAGACTGGTCCGTATGGAGGACCAATGAGAAGGCGACGTACGCGCTGCCGTCGAGCGCAGCGATAACCCACCAAGTACCGAAGACCGCGTGCTTTGGGTCGGACCCGCTGACGCACCTTGTGGCATCGGGCTAGTTGAAGCAGCGGAGGACGAATCGCCACCGTAAACACTCGTCGAATTTTTGGATACACACAGTCCCATGATCAACTCCGTCTAGTACGTATTCGAACGTTAAAACACACCAATGGGCGACTGCGGCGCGCCAGCGAAATGGAGGAGTTCAAAGCGATTCTCGTAGATCTGCCTGATGGTGAACATTGGCAAGCTTCCTAGAGTAGCCCGCTCTCTTGCCCTAGCCCGCGCGTAGCAGGACCTTGCCACTGCGTCCCGGTTCGGCACTTGCCGCGGCGGCCTTGGCGGCATCTTCCAGATCGAACACTGCTTCCACCGGCAGGGCCAGGGTGCCGTCGAGTGCGGCCTTGAGCAGTTCGCCGATCATGCGGCGCTTGTCCTCGGGCTTGGTGGCGGCCGTGGCCTTGCTGCCCCAGAAGCCGCGCACGCTGGCCTGCTTGAAGATCACATCGCCGCTGGAGATCTGCAGCGGCTCGCCGGTCATCGAGCCGAACGAGATCAGCTCGCCGCTTTCGGCCAGCAGCGCCATCAACTCTCCGGCCGCGCTGCCGGCCACCGAGTCGATGGCGCGCACGATCGGCGCGTCGCCGGCCAGCGCGCGCGCCTTGTCCTGCCAGCCGTCCTGCGCGGTGGAGACCGCGTTGCCGATGCCCAGTGCCTGTAACTCGTCCACGCCGGCATCGCGACGCACCAGGTTGATCACGTTGATGCCGCGTGCGGCGGCGAGCATGGCTAAGGTCTTGCCGACGGCGCCATTAGCGGTGTTCTGCACGATCCAGTCGCCTTTTTCGACCTGCAGGAACTCGATCAGCATCAAGGCGCTCAGCGGCATGGCGATCAGTTGGCAGCCGCGGTCGTCATCGAGTGCGTCGGGCAGCGGGACGACGCCGGAGGCGTCGGCGAGGAAAAACTCAGCCCAGCTTTCATGCACACCGGCTGCAACGACGCGTTGGCCCACTTGCAGGCCTTCGACGCCTTCGCCGAGTGCGTCGATCGTGCCGGCCGCTTCGCTGCCGCCGATGGCGGGGAGCTCTGGCTTGTAGCCGTAGTTGCCGCGCACGGTCCACAGGTCGTGGTTGTGGATCGGCGAGCGCCGCATCGCGATGCGTACCTGGCCCTTGCCCGGCTGCGGCGTGGGCCGCTCGCCGAGTTCGAGCACCTGGGCGGGGTCGCCGAATTGGGTGTGGATGGCTGCACGCATTGGGGTCTCCTGCCGGGCACGCTCATCAGTGCGACGCGCCCGATCGTTACGAAAGGTGGCGCGATGCTATCGGCAGGGCTGCAAGGGAGGGATGAAACGAACGGAACTGCTGTGTGAAGTTGTTGGCGTGCGCGAGTAGTGACGTTGGTCTGCTGCAGCGCTGGAGGATTTGCGTGTTGACCGACCCTCATCCGCCCTTCGGGCACCTTCTCCCGGGGGGAGAAGGGAAGCGTCTTGCGCGTCTGCGCCTACCTGCGTGCCCTGCCATTGGCTCACCCTCAGGTGCGGCAGGGAGACGATGGCGGTTGCACCGCCGCTTACTCAGCCGGCGGCGACACCACATCCGGCTTCGCCGCTTCCGGGCTGACGCGCTCGATCGTGTGCCGCAGCTCGCGGCCCAGGATGAACTTGGCATCCTTGGCCCACGCATCCAGGCGCTCGTCGAATACCAGCTTGCTGTTTTCGTCCGGCCACACCAGGCGCAGTTCGCGCAGTTTCTGGATGAAGCTGCGGAACAGGGTCTTGTCGAAGAACTCCGGGGCGGCCGGGGCGTACAACAGGCTCAGGCGTTGCGCGGCCTGTTGGCACAGGCTTTCCAGTTCGCCGGCGCCGAGCACACCGGGGCCGTTCTTCACCAGCACCGAGATGGCGATGTAATAGCGCTCGAACGCCTGCTGTAGCGAATGCCCGATCGCACGCAGGCGAAATACTTCATCGGTCTGCCCGGTATTGCGGGTCAGCACGCCGCCATCGTCGTCGGCGACGTTGAGCAACAGGCCTTCGCGCACGAACATGTCGATGGTCTGTTCGATGCGTTCGGCGAAGCGATCTTCGATCCACGGCAGGAACAACTCCGCCTGCAGGAACGGGTACACGGTGCGGCCCAGCCGCAGCAGGCCGGCACGGCTCATGCGGCGGTTGTTCTGGAAGCAGCACGCCACCCACGACGATGCGGTAAACAAATGCAGCACGTTGTTGCGGAAGTAGCTCAGCAACACCGCGGTGTCGCCGCTGACGCTGAGCACATCGCCCAGCGGATGCGACACACGCGTGAGCACGTTGATCTCTTCGGCGTGGGTGATGATGCGCGCCGGGGTGTGCGGGGTGACGGTGACGCGGTCCGAATACGGCATCTCCGCCAGCAGCTTCTTGCACAACTCGATCTGCGCGATCAGGTCGGCCTCGCCCATCGCGTGCTTGGGTGTGGACAGCAGCGCCAACGCCAGCAGGTTGATCGGGTTGACGTCGGCGGCGCAGTTGATGCGGGTCTGGATCTGCGTGGACAGCGTATCCACCGCCGGTGCCAGCCAACTGGGTTTTTCATCGTCGGGCAGCGGTTGGCCATCCCACTCCGGGGCGTGCTTGGCCAGCACGTCGTTGAGCGCGATCGGCTCGCCGAAGTTCACCACCACCTGCCCGTAGTTCTGCTTGAGCACCTTCGGGATCGACCACAGCAACCCCCAGATGGATTCTTTTTCCTTGGGCCGGCCAGTGAGCTCGTCCAGATAACTGTTGCCTTCCATCAGCTTTTCGTAGCCGATGTAGACCGGCTGGAACAGCACCGGCTTGCGCGGCTGGCGCAGGTAGGCGCGCAGCGTCATGGCAATCATGCCGCCCTTGGGCTGCAGCAGACGCCCGGTGCGCGAGCGCCCGCCTTCAACGAAGTACTCGATCGAATAGCCGCCGGCCACCAATTGGGCCACGTATTCGCTGAGCACCGCCGAATACAGCGCGTTGCCGCGGATGCTGCGGCGGATGAAGAACGCACCGCCCTTGCGCAGCAGCGTGCCGACCACCGGCAGATTGAGATTGATGCCGGCCACGATATGCGGCGGCACGATGCCGCGTTCGTACAGCAGGTAGCTCAGCAGCAGGTAATCCATGTGGCTGCGGTGGCTGGGCACGTAGACCACCTCGTGCCCGGGGGCGGCCTGCTTGAGCTTGTCCAGGTGATGCACCAGCACACCGGCATAGATGCGGTTCCACACATGAGTGAGCAGGAAGCTGGCCGAGCGCACCACCGGGCTGGAATAGTCGGCGGCGATTTCCCAGGCGTAGGCGTGCGCCTTGCGCCAGGCATCGACCGGCTTGGAGTTGTCGCGCTTGGCCTGGGTGGCGATGGCCTCGCGTACCGAATCGGCGGCCAGCACCTGGTCCACCAGCAGGCGACGGGTGGACAGGTCCGGCCCGATCACCGCCTCACGGATACGGCGGAAATGCGTGCGCAGCACGCGCTGCAGTTTGCGCAGGGTGCGCTCGGGCGGCAGGCCTTCGGCCATGGTCTGGCGCAGCGAGATCGGCGGCGCGAAGCGCACGATGGTGGTGCGGCCATTGAGCAGCACCGCCAGCAGGCGCCGGAAGCGGCCGACCAGCGCCCAGTTTTCCGAGAACAGCACCGCGAACCAGCCGCTCTGCTTGTCCGGCGCGCGGCCGACGAAGATCGACACCGGCACCAGGTGCACGTCCAGGTCGGCGCGCACGCGATGCGCCTGCAGCAGCTTGGCCAGCGAATCCGAATGGGTCTTGCCGCCCCGCTGCTCGGGGATCAGCGAATTGCTGCTGCTGCGCCGCGACAGCGCCAGGTAGGCGCGCTTGCGCTGCAGCGGGTCGCCCGGCAGCGGCACCAGTGGCGAGGGCAGCCCGGCCTCGCGGCAGGCCTTGTCCAGGATCAGCGCGCTGGACAGGCCGTAGTCCTCCAGCACGTAGACCACCGGCGTACCGTCGTCGTAGCGGCTCGGCTGGTCCGGTTCGATGGTCAGGCTCAGCCAGGGGTCGGCCAGGCGGCCGAGCAGGCGCGCCCACCACGGGCGTTTGGCGCTGCGGGCAGCGGCGACGGCAGGCGCGATCGACGGCGCAGCGTCCGGCGGAACCGGAACGGCGGTCGGCAATGCGGCGGCCGTGGCACCGAGATCGGCGGCGGCAGCGCTGGGCGGGGCGGGCTGGCCGTCCGGGAACGGCAGGGGATTCTGTTCTGGCATCACGGTCATTATCGCCCAGCCGGGCGTTGCCCGGTGGCGGCGGGCGTGGCGGGCGCGGCCGCCGGGGTGTCAGGCCTTGCAGCGGCGTCGGGTGCGGGCGCCGCCGGCGCAGCGCCGAGCAGTGCCTGCACTTCGTCCTGGGTCTGCTGCTGGTACCAGTGGCCGTCGCGCTTGATCAGGGCGATGCTCAGGTCGATGTCGTGCGCGGCCAGCGGATAGCGCAGCCGCACCTGGGCGCGGTCGCCGTCCTGCCTGATCAAGCCGGTGCGCAGCGCATCCAGGCTGCTGTCCAGCGACAGGCCGTAACGCTCCAGCACCTGCTTGGCCGCGGCCCAGAACGGCCCGAGCCGGCGCAGGCTCTCTTCCATCCCCAAGCGCTGCAGATCGGCGTCCGAGCCGATGCCGGTGGCGCGGGCGGCAGTCACCAGGTCGGCGATGCTGGCCTTGGCGCGCGCGCGGTCGGCCAGCGGCGCGGTGGCCGCCCAGGCGCTGAGGGCATCGACCAGCTGCACGTAATGGGCGCGCTGCTCGGGCTGGTAGTCGCTGCGGCTGCGCAGGTATTGCACGCCGAACTGGCCCAGCGACTGCGCGGCCTGGCGGATGCCCTGCGACTGGCCGGCCAGCTGTGCATCAAAGGCCTGCTGCAGCTGGCGCTCGGCGCCGGGCGCCGACAAAGTGCCGAGCAGGCTGCCGACCTCGTTGGGCAGCGGCAGCTCGGTCAGCGGCCAACGGCTGGCGCCGCTACGCCAGGCCGCCTCCAGCTGGGTGTATTGCGCAGGTGTGACCCGGATCCGCGCATAAGCGACCAGGTCGTTGCGCCGCAAGGGCAGGGTCATCGACTGCATCGCTGCGGCTGGCTCGGCGCTGGCGCCCGGCAAGGCGGCGGTCTTGTCGGCGCGCTGGCAGCTGCCCAGGCACAGCGCTGCCAGCAGCACCCACGCGATGGACTGGAACCGGCCGGCGCGGACGGTGGATGGCGACATGCGCACGCTGTTCCCCTGATCGATCGGCGCATCTTGCTGTCTGAACGCACTGGCGGCAAGGCGCGCGACAACCGTGCGCCCGGGTACGGTGCGGAAACGTTAGATTTTCGTAGTTCCATGCATGTTGTCGCCCAGTGTCCGACATTGACTGCCGTTGTCCTTTCCGGACAAACTTGTCCAGGCGATGCCGCCAAGCCCTTGTGCCACCTGCGTTTGGCCCAATGGTGCAGCGCATCATGTAAGCGCTTGCAGTTCCTGCTAGCGTGCGCGCCATCTCGCTCTGAGGTCGCCATCGGTTGGGGCCGATGTCATTCATGTGCATGTGTGACACGAACGTTCTGCGCCAGCGGACCGTGCGACCCTTCCCGGCGTGCGGCGGCAGCCGCGTTGTCCTGGAGGTTTTGCCATGAGTCGGCCACGCTCCGAAGGCGGTAGCGTCACCATCAAGGACGTCGCGCGCGAAGCGCAGGTGTCGGTGGCAACGGTTTCGCGCACCATGAATGGGCACCAGCATGTTGCCGAGTCGGTGCGCGAGCGCGTGCTGCAGGTGGCCCGTGCGCTGCATTACATCCCGCACCACGCCGCGCGCAGCCTCAGCAGCCGGCGCACCCACACCATCGGGGTGGTGTTGCCGGACCTGCATGGCGAGTTCTTTTCCGAACTGATCCGCGGCATCGACCAGGTGGCGCGCGAGCAGGGCTACCACCTGCTGGTGTCCAGCTCGCACGGCGACCCGCAGGCGCAGCGCAAGGCGCTGGAACGCCTGCCCGGGCGCGTGGACGGGGTGGTGGTGATGTCGCCCTCGCTGGGCGACTCCGGCGTGCACGAGGACGCCCTGCCCGGCGGCCTGCCGGCGGTACTGCTCAACTGCGCAGGCACGGCCAGCCAGCGCCCGGTGCTCAACGTGGACAACTACGGCGGCGCGCGGACGATGACCCGGCACCTGCGCGACAGCGGCCACCGCCGCATCGCCTTCATCGCCGGGCCGGCCGACAACTTCGATGCGCACGAGCGTCTGCGCGGCTACCGCGACGAGCTGGCGCTGGATGCCGACGTGCAGCCGTGGGTGCTGCCGGGCAACTTCGACGAAGAGTCCGGCTACCGCGCCGGCCAGACGCTGGCACAGGGCGCACGCCCGGATGCGGTGTTCGCGGCCAACGACATGATGGCGCTGGGCTGCCTGTTCGCGCTCGGCCATGCCGGGCTGAAGGTGCCGCAGGACATCGCGTTGGCCGGCTTCGACGACGTGCCGATGGCGCGCTACGTGCTGCCGGCGCTGACCACCATGCGGGTGGATATCGCCGGGCTGGGCGCGCGGGCATTGCAGCTGTTGCTGGGCCAGCAACTGGTCGATGCGCCCGCCCCGCCCGCCGATGCCGCACCGCCGGCGTTTTCCGAGATGGTTCCCGAACTGATCGTGCGCGCGTCCAGCGCGCCGCGGGCGGCGCCTCCCACCTGAAACGCGCCATCACGCTTTGCCGAACGTGTGTTGCTTGCAGTCCTTGCCGTTGTTGCCAGCTGTCCCGCTTGACGCAGTACCGACGCGCCAGTCACTCCGCTGGTTCGCGCTTTACCCCTGGGAGGGGGAAAGTCATGAAGAATTACCGCACCGTCTCCACCCTGCCGGCGCGCAGCCTGTTGTGCTGCGCCCTTGCCGCCTCGTTGCTGGCCAGCACCCCGGCCATGGCCCAGTCCAGCAATGCGACCTTGCGCGGCCAGGTTGCGGCGGCACAGGCCGGCACCACCGTGACCGCGACCAATGTGGCCAGCGGCGCCGTCCGGCGCGTGCCCACCGGCGCCGACGGCAGCTACGCGCTGGTCGGCCTGCCCCCGGGTACCTACAAGGTGGATGCCGGCCCCGGCAGCGAGCAGACCGTGACCCTGTCGGTGGCCTCGTCGGTCACCTTGAACCTGGGCGGCGGCGCGGCCGCGGCGCCTGCCGGCGATGCCACCACGCTGGATGCGGTGCAGGTCACCGCCACCACGCTGCAGGAGGTCAAGACCTCCGAAGTGGGCACCAACGTGTCGCTGAAGCAGATCAGCACCGTGCCGCAGCTGACGCGCAACTTCCTGGAGTTCGCCGACACCGTGCCGGGCATGCAGTTCGAGACCAACTCCAACGGCAACAGCCAGATCCGCGGCGGCGCGCAGGGCAGCTCGGCGGTGAACGTCTACATCGACGGTGTCGGTCAGAAGAGCTACCTGTTCGGCGGCGTGTCCGGGCAGGAGCAGAGCGCGGGCAACCCGTTCCCGCAGCTGGCCATCGGTGAGTACAAGGTCATCACCTCCAACTACAAGGCCGAGTTCGACCAGGTCGGTTCGGCAGCGATCGTGGCCTCGACCAAGTCCGGCGGCAATGAGTTCCACGGCGAGATCTTCGGGCGCACCAGCAATACCGATTTCCGCGCGCGCCAGCCCGACGAACGCGCCGGCGCGCCCAACTCCGATGGCAGCAAGCGCAAGACCCACCAGGACGAATACGGCTTTGCGCTGAGCGGGCCGATCGTGCAGGACAAAGCGCATTTCTTCTTCAGCTACGAAGGCAAGGGCTTCGAGGTCTCGGCCGATCCGGTGGCCGTGCCCGATCGCTTCAGCGCGCTCAGCGACGACCTGCCCGCCGGCGTGCAGAGCCGGCTCGGCTCGGTCACCCGCCCGTTCAACGAAGACCTGTACTTCGGCAAGGTCGACTGGGACATCGGCGAGAACGACCGCCTGGAGCTCACCGGCAAGTACCGCGACGAGGAAAGCCGCGACAGCGTCGGCGGCCAGACCACCGCGATCGCCTCCAAGATCAACCTCAACACCGAAAAGCGCTTCGACCTGCGCTGGCAGCATTACGGCGAGCGCTACGTCAACGAAGCGCGCGTGTCCTATGAAGACGTGCTGTTCAATCCCACCGCCTATACCGTGGGCAGCCAAAGCGTGTACACGCGCGGCATCGCCGAAGACGACGTGCTGCTCAACGACGGTGCCACCAGTGGCCTGGCGATCCAGCGCAAGGGCCAGAAGGGCCCCAGCTTCCAGAACGACCTGACCTTCAACAACCTGGAGTGGCACGGCAACCACGTCATCAAGATGGGCGTGAAGTACAAGGAAGTGGAGCTGACCCAGAGCGAGAACTCTGCGGCCAACCCGTCGTTCTACTACGCGGTGGGCGATGGCGCGGGCACCTCGGCCATTCCCTACCAGGTACGCTTCAACCTGCCGTTCGCCGGTGCCGCACCGTCGGTGACCACCACCAGCAAGCAGCTGGGCCTGTACATCCAGGACGATTGGGACGTCAACGACAAGCTGCAGTTGAATATCGGCGTGCGCTGGGATGGCGAAAAGATTCCCTCGTACCTGGACAACGTGACCCCGCCGGAAGTGGTGGCGGCCTTGAACGGCCCCGGCACCGATCCGGCCGTGAGCGCCACCTACGCCGAGCAGCTGGCCAAGGGCGGGGTGGACATCAACGACTACATCAGCAACGGCCGCAACCGCAAACAGGACAACAACAACTTCGCGCCGCGCCTGGGCTTTTCCTACGACTTCCGTGGCGACGAGTCGCTGGTGCTGTTCGGCGGTGCCGGCCGCAGCTACGACCGCAACCTGTTCGACGTGATGGGCCTGGAGCAGATCAAATCCGCGCTGGCGCAGTACACGATCCGCTTTGCCGGGCCCACCAACTGCGTCCCGGCGGCGGGTACCTGCACCGCCTTCGATCCGACCTATGTGAGCAATCCCGACAGCCTGGCCAACCTGGTCGATGCGCGCGTACGCAACGGCGAAATCGACCTGCTCAACAACGATCTGAAGACGCCGTATGCCGACCAGTATTCGTTGGGCCTGCGCACCCAGCTGGGCGACTGGAACACCTCGGCCACGCTGTCGTACATCCACAGCAAGGACGGTTTCATCTTCACCCTGGGCAACCGCTATGCCAACGGCGATTTCTTCCAGAACGGCGCTCAGGCGTTCGAGCAGCGGCCGCAGGGCTTCGGCAACCTGATCATCGGCAACAACGGCGTGGAGACCAAGACCGGCCAGTTGCTGCTGTCGGCGGACAAGGCCTATACGCAGGAAAGCGGCTGGGGCCTGACCGCGGCCTACACCTTCTCCCGTGCGCGCGGCAATCGCGGCAACGACGATCGCTACGGATTCGATGCGGCCACCATTGCCGACTATCCGTTCCTGGATCTCAATGCGGTGCCGCGCCATCGCCTGGTGCTCACCGGCATCTACGACCTGTTCTGGGGCATCAGCGGCTCGGCCAAGCTGACCCTGGCCACGGTGCCGCCGCGCAACGAGGCGATCTCCTACGACCAGTACGGCGGCCCAAGTTCGGACAACATCCGCGTGGTCTCGGTGGATGCGCCCGGCGGCAAGTTCATCGCCGGCGGCGATATCTTCGGCACCCGCCAGCTGGACCTGTCGTTGTCCAAGGACATGCACATCACCGACGCGGTCACCGTGCAGGTGCGCGGCGACCTGATCAATGCGCTGAACTTCCGCAACTACGATCAGTACAGCATCGACTGGGGCAGTGCCGGCGTGTACGACCCGCGCGTGCGCATCAACCAGTACGGCGCGATGTCCACCCCGCCACGGACCTTGTTCATGAGCGCACGCATCATCTGGTAACGGCGGCGTTGGCGGCAT
The DNA here is from genome assembly GCF_001013475.1 of Xanthomonas arboricola pv. juglandis. Taxonomy (GTDB): domain Bacteria; phylum Pseudomonadota; class Gammaproteobacteria; order Xanthomonadales; family Xanthomonadaceae; genus Xanthomonas; species Xanthomonas arboricola. The sequence goes on from NZ_JZEF01000006.1 coordinate 223,282, forward strand.
CCGGCGTCCCGCCGCCGGTGCCACCCCCGCTGCCTAAGCTGCATCGGCCCCACGGCAATGGGGAGGGGCCGCCTGCAGGCTTGTTGCATCGTCCCGATTGCGGTGTGTTGCTGTGGCGCGGCGCGCGATGCGCGCGATGCTGCAGCCCGCACGCTTCCATCGGCGATCGTTTTTTGTTGTGTTTGCCGTCCCTGCTGTCTGTTGCCGCTGTACCCGTTCCATCCACACCAAGCACCAACCTCGACGCGCCAGTCACTTCACTGGTTCGCGCTTTACCCCTGGGAGGGGGAAAGTCATGAAGACTCACCGCACCGTCTCCACCCTGCCGGCACGCAGCCTGTTGTGCTGCGCCCTGGCTGCCTCGTTGTTCGCCACCACCCCGGCCATGGCACAGTCCAGCAACGCCACCTTGCGCGGCCAGGTCGCTTCCGCGCAGAGCGGCAGCGAGGTCGTCGTCACCAATGTCGCCACCGGCTCGGTGCGACGTGCACCGGTCAATGCGAACGGCAACTACACCATCGTCGGCCTGCAACCGGGCACCTACACCGTCGAATCCAACGGCGTCAGCCGCACGGTGACCCTGTCGGTGGCCTCCAGCGCCACCGTCGATCTCGGCACCGAAGCGGCGGCAGCGCCGGCCGGCGATGCGACCACGCTGGACACGGTGACGGTCAGCGCGCCGATGATCCGCGACGTCAAGACATCGGAGGTGGGTAATACGGTTTCGCTGCGGCAGATCCAGCAGCTGCCGCAGGCCACGCGCAACTTCCTGGAGTTCGCCGACACCGTGCCGGGTATGGTGTTCACCATCGACCAGGACGGCAACACCAAGTTGCGTGGCGGTGCGTCCAACGCCAGTTCCAGCAACCTGTACATCGACGGCGTGAGCCAGAAGAGCTATGTCTCCGGTGGCGGTATTGCCGGGCAGGACGAGACCCAGGGCAATCCGTTCCCGCAGCTCGCCATCGGCGAGTACAAGGTGATCACCTCCAACTACAAGGCCGAATACGGCCAGATCAGTGGCGCGGCGATCACCGCGGCCACCAAGTCCGGCACCAACGAGTTCCATGGCGAGGCGTTCTATCGCTTCACCAATCAGGATCTGCGTGAGAAGCGCCCGGACGAAGAAGATGGAAAGGTGGACTCGCAGACCAAGGAATACGGCGTTGCGATCGGCGGCCCGCTGATCCAGGACCGCATGCATTTCTTCTTCGCCTACGAAGGCAAGGACAACGTGGCGCCCAAGAGCGTGCAGGCAAGCGCCGAAGCGGCGCCGTTCGTCGGCCTGCTGCCGTCCAATCTGCGCGACCAGTACGGTGCGTCCAACATGCCGTTCACCGAAGACCTGTACTTCGGCAAGATCGACTTCGAGCCGACCGATAACGACCGCATCGAGCTGGCCACGCAGTACCGCGACGAAACCCAGGTCAGCAACGTCGGCGGCCAGAACGCGCCCGTCCGCGCAGTGGACAAGATCAACAAGGACAAGCGCACCAGCCTGCGTTGGCAGCACAGCGCCGACAGCTGGTTCAACGAAGCCATCCTCACCACCGAGGATTCGCGCAACGTGCCGACACCGCGCGGCATCGGCAACGGCTCCATCTATACCTACATCGACCGGACGCAGGCCGATCCGCGCCAGTGGGTCTTCCTCAACACCGGCGCCGCCAGCGGCGAAGACTTCAAGCTACGTAGCCAGAAGGGCTGGTCGTTCCAGAACGATCTGACCTTCAACGCACTGCAATGGCATGGCGAGCACACCATCAAGACCGGGGTGACCTATCGCGACATCAAGCTGACGTCGCGCGAGTCCAGTTCGCTCAACCCGCAGTTCAGCTATGAAGTCGGTCAGAACGGTGTTGCGCCGGTTCCCTTCCAGGTGCGCTATATCCGTGCGTTCGACAATCCCGGTCAGGTGCCGGTGGTGGAATCGCCGTCCAAGCAGTACGGCATCTACCTGCAGGACGACTGGGCAGTGAACGACAAGCTGATGCTCAACATCGGCGTGCGTTACGACTATGAGGACACCCCGGCCTACACCGACTTCGTGACCTCGCAGCCGTTCATCAATGCGCTGTATTCGGACGACCCCGACAACCCGGGTCAACCGTGGGCCAACCGTCTGCTGCCCAGCGGCATCAACGTGGCCGACTACATCAGCACCGGCAACAACCGCAAGAATTTCAAGGACGCCTGGGCACCGCGCTTCGGCTTCTCGTATGACTTCTTCGGCGACGAGAGCGCGGTGCTGCATGGCGGCGCCGGTCGCTCCTACGATCGCAACCTGTTCGAGCAGCTCGCACTGGAATCGGTCAAGGCCGCGCTGTCACCGGTGGTGGTGTACTTCAGCGATGCTGCCAGCGGGCAAAGCTGCTTCCGCGACGACCGTGCGTGCACGGCGTGGAACCCGGCATATTTCACCGGCATCGATCAGCTCAATACGATCGATGGCACCAGTGACAGCTCCGAGCTTTTCATGTTCAAGAACAAGCTCAAGACCCCGTACAGCGACCAGTACAGCATCGGTATCAGCAACCAGGTCGGCGACTGGTTGACCGACGTGACCTTCCAGCGCGTGTTGGCCTATGACGGCCTGGTGATGAGCCTGGTCAACCGCTACCCGGATGGTGCGTACTTCGACGCCACCGGCAGCGTGCCCTGGGGCGAGCCGGTGCCGGGCTACCGCAATACGATCCTGGGCTACAACGGCCTGGAGCAGCGCAGCAGCCAGGTGTTGCTGTCAGCCGAAAAGCCCTACACCAAGGAATCGGGCTGGGGCTTGAACCTGTCCTACACCCACACCAGCGCGCGCCAGAACCGCACCATCGACGAGCCGTTCGCGTTCGACAAGGCCACCATTCGCGACTACCCGTTCGTGAAGTCCGATGCCGTGTCGGCGCATCGCTTCGTCGCGTCCGGCTCGATCGATGGCCCGTGGGGAGTGACCTTCGGCGCCAAGTTGGTGCTGGCCACGCCCGAGCCGATCAACACGATCGCCTGCTACGGCTTTACCGATCCCGATGGCGGCACCTGCCAGGCCGTGGGCGTGACCCCGCCGGGCAATGGCAAGTTCCTGCTGGGTGGCAAGATCTGGGGCTACCGCACCGTGGACCTGCAGGCCAACAAGGAGTTCACGGTGGTGGGCGACTTCAAGCTCAACGCACGCATCAACGTGCTCAACGCCTTCAACTTCAAGAACTTCACCCAGTACCAGTACAACAGCTTCGGCAGCAACGGACGCCTGCAGCCTGACATCACCGTGGTCGACAACGGCGAAATCAGCTATGTGCCCCGCAGTGTCGTGCTGGAAGTGGGCGCCAAGTTCTGATGCAGCCCAACGCCATCTGCCTGCGCTGTGCAGGCAGATGATCCGGACGGGGCCAGCTGGCCCCGTTCGCTTGTTGGCGGTTTCCACTCTCGTACAGGATCGAACGCCGCATGCTCCCCGCTCCACTGCGCAACATCGTCATCGTCATCGTCGGCGGCGGCACCGCCGGCTGGATGGCGGCCGCGGCCTTCGCGCGCGTGCTTGGCCCCGGCTTCAAGGTGCAGCTGATCGAATCCGAACAGCTCGGCACCGTTGGCGTTGGCGAGGCCACCGTGCCGCACATCAAGGCCTTCAATAACCTGCTCGGCATCGACGAGGCCGAGTTCGTGCGCCAGACCCAGGGCAGCTTCAAGCTCGGCATCGAGTTCGTCGACTGGCAGCGGCCCGGCACGTCGTACATCCATGGCTTCGGCACCCAGATCGGGCACCCGCTCGGGCTGCTGCCATTCCACCAGTACTGGATCAAGCAGCACGCGCGCGGCAAGGCGCAGCCGCTGGGCGCCTACACGCTCAACACCGTGGCCGCAGTGCGCGGCAAGTTCATGACCTCGGCCGGCGATGTGCCGGCCAATTCGCCGCTGGCCAACATCGCCTACGCGTACCACTTCGATGCCACGCAGTACGCGCGCTTCTTGCGCACCTACTCCGAACAGCGCGGCGTCACCCGCATCGAGGGCCTGGTCGAACAGGTGCAGCTGCATGCGGACACCGGCCACGTGCAATCGCTGCAGCTGGCCTCCGGGCAGGTCGTCAGCGGCGACCTGTTCATCGACTGCTCGGGCTTCCGCGGGCTGTTGATCGAAGAAGCCTTGCACACCGGCTACCACGACTTCACCCATTGGCTGCCGTGCGATCGTGCGCTGGCGGTGCCGAGCGAAAACGTCGGCCCGCCCACGCCGTACACGCGCTCCACCGCGCGCGCGGCCGGCTGGCAGTGGCGCATTCCGCTGCAGCACCGCACCGGCAACGGCTATGTGTATTCCAGCGCGCACATCAGCGACGACGAAGCCGCCGCCACCCTGCTCGCCAACCTGGAGGGCACGCCGCTGGCCGACCCGCGCCCGCTGCGCTTCACCACTGGCCGGCGCAAGCAGTTCTGGAACCGCAATGTGGTCGCGCTGGGCCTGGCCAGCGGCTTCCTGGAACCGCTGGAATCGACCAGCATCCATCTGATCCAGGCCGGCATTTCGCGGCTGCTGGAGCTGTTTCCGCGCGAGGGCATCAGCCCGGTGCTGGTGCAGCGCTACAACGACCGGCTGGCGTTCGAGTTCGACCGCGTCCGCGATTTTTTGGTGCTGCACTACCACGCCACCGAGCGCGACGACAGCGCGTTCTGGCGGCACTGCCGCACGATGCCGATCACCCCGGAGCTGCAGACCACGCTGGACCTGTTTCGCGACAGCGGGCGCTTCTACCGCAATGCCGAGGAGATGTTTGCCGAGATCAGCTGGGTGCAGGTGATGGTGGGCCAGGGCATCCTGCCGCAGGGTTACCACCCGCTGGTGGACCAGGTGCCCGATCACGACGCCGAACGCTTCCTGGCCAGCGTGGCGCAGACCATCGGCCACTGCGTGGATGTCATGCCCACCCACCAGCAGTTCATCGATCGCTACTGCAAGGCGGCTGCGCCGCGCTGAGCGACGCCACGGCAGGCGCAATCGCCACATTCACCGATCGGCAGGCAAAAAAAAGGATCGGGCACAAGGCCCGATCCCTTCGAAAACCGGGACAAGCCCGGTGGACAATGAGTGGCACAGCTTCCGACTGACATCGGACGAGGGGCATCGTACGCAGGCTTTAACGTTAAAGCAACACTTTAATTCTATCGATTTAACTTGTTGATTTTGCTTGCTTAGACATGGCCGGCGCGCGCCGGAGGCTCCGTCAGCGCTGCGCCACCGCCGCTTGAATCTCGGCCTGGATCGCAGCCGCCGCGGCGGCCGGATCGGTGGCCAGGCGGATCGGGCGGCCGACCACGATGGCATCGGCGCCATCGTTGAAGGCCTGCGCCACGCCCACGGTGCGTTGCTGGTCGTCGCCGACCGGGCCGCCGGGGCGGATGCCCGGGCAGACGATCGAAAACCCGGCGCCGGTGGCGCTGCGGATCGGGCCGGCTTCCTGGCCGGAGGCGATCACACCGTCGATGCCGGCCGCCTGTGCGGCCAGCGCGCGCTCCACCACCACCTCCACCGGCTCGCGGTCGATGCCCATCGCGGCCAGGTCCGGGCGCCCCATCGAGGTCAGCACGGTCACCGCCAGCAGGCGCATGTCGCCGTGGTTGGCCTCGGCGGCGGCCTGCAGCATGCCGGCGTGCCAGCCGTGCACGGTGCAATAGCTCACCGGCCACTGCGCCAGGCGGCGGATGGTGCCGGCCACGGTGGCGGGGATGTCGAAGAACTTCAGGTCCACGAACACGCGCTTGTCGCGCCTGGCCAGGGCGTCGAGCACCTGGAAGTACTCGCCGGAGGCCAGCAGTTCCATGCCGATCTTGTAGAAGGACACCGACTCGCCCAGGCGGTCGACCCAGGCGATCGCCTCGTCGTGGCCGGGCACATCCAGCGCGAAGATCAGCCGCTCATGCGCGGCCAGCGGCAGCGGTGCGCGGCTCATCGGGCCACCTCCAGCGCGGCGCGCTTGGCGTCGTGGCGCTGCTGCCAGGGCTGGCCGTAGTCGTTGTTGAACTGCGCCGGCTCCCAGCCGCCGTAACTGGGGTTGGGCAGCATCCACCAGCGCTCGCCGAACCAGTCGTGGTACTGCTGCAGCAATGCGCCCCGCGCCTGGCTGGTGTTGGCGGTGACCTGCACGAAGTCGCCGAGCTGGTCGCCGAACTGCATCAGCACGCGGTACGTCTGCCCGGCCAGCTGGCGCCGGCAGTTCTTCTCGCTGCCGTTCTGCTCGCAGCCCTTGACCACCGTACCCAGGCCCAGAAACACGCTGTCGTCGGCCACCGGCAGCCCGACGCTGCGCAGGTTGGCCAGCGTGGCGTCCTTGAGGTGCACCGCGCGGTTGGAGATGTAGATCAGGGTGATGCCGCGCGCGTTGGCCGCCTTTGCGAAGTCCACCACGCCCGGGACCGCGGTGGCCTTCTTCTCCGCCACCCACTGGTCCCAGCTCAGCTCGTCGTATTCCTTGCCGTCGCGCAGCAGGCGCGCCTGGTAGGGCGAGTTGTCCAGCACCGTTTCGTCCACGTCCAGCACCACCGCCGGCTTCAGCCCGCTGGCGGCATTGCCGCGCTCCTCGGGCACCAGCGCATCCCAGTTGGGCTGCTTCAGCGCAGCGTCCAGCTTGTCGGCAGCAGCGCGATAGGTCTGCTCGGCCACCGCGCGGTACTCCTCCGAGCGCTGCATCCACAGCACCGCATTGAGGTTGTCGTCGCCGGCCGGTGCGCTGGCGGCTGCGGGCTGCGGGGTGGTCTTGGCGGCGGCGCTGGCGGCCGCATTGGCGGACACGGCGGCGTCCTGCGCGCGCTGGGCCAGCTCCTTGTCGGCGGGCTTGCAGGCGCTTAGGGCCAGCGCGGTGCAGGCGAGCAGGGACAAGGGTGCGTAAAGCGAGGGGCGCATGGCATCCACCAGAACAGGAGCGGCAATGAAGACCGCGATTTTAGCGGGTTCGCGCCGCACCGCCCGCTCCAGCTGATGGCAGTGCCGCAGGCGCATGGAAGAAGACATCGCGATCGCGGGGTTCATGGCGATGCGCGAGTGCTGCATGCGCCTGCGCACGCTGCGGGCAACCGACCGCCTCCGCACCTGACCGCCTCTTCGCTTCCGCTGCCGATGCCGGCATCGCCGGCGGGATCGTAGCCTGAAGAACGCCGATGCAGGAACGGCATATCCTTGTGCGCTGATTGCCCCGGAGTCGCCCCCATGACAGAGACACCTTCCCCGCCCGTCCTCGACACCGCCCAGGCCCGCGTGCTCGGCTGCCTGATCGAAAAGGAGGCGACCACGCCGGATGCGTATCCGCTCACGGTCAACGCCGCGCAGGTGGCCGCCAACCAGAAGACCGCACGCGAGCCGGTGCTGAACCTGCAGACCGGCGTGGTGCATCACGCCCTGCGTCAACTCGAGACCCTGGGGTTGGTGCGCCAGCAGTTCTCCTCGCGCGCCGAGCGCTACGAGCACCGGCTGGGCAGCGTGCTGGACCTGACCCGCCAGCAGGTCGCCCTGATCGGTCTGTTGCTGCTGCGCGGCCCGCAGACGCTGGGCGAGCTGTTCGCGCGCAGCGAGCGGCTGACACGCTTCAACGATGCCGACGACGTGCGCCACCATCTGGACCGGCTGATCCAGCGCGGCCTGGCCGTGCAACTACCACGCGCCAGCGGCCAGCGCGAAGAGCGTTATGCGCATCTGCTCAGTGGCGAGCTGGATGTGGAGGCCTTGCAGGCTGCGGCCGCGCGCGCTGCGCCAGGCCCTCGCAGCAACGCCGACAACAGCGAGCTGGACGCGCGCGTGCAAACACTGGAAGCCACCGTCGCCGAGCTGCAGGAGGCGCTGGCCACGGTGCAGGCGCGCCTGGAGGCGGCGGGCGCCTGAGCGCGACGGTCTGCGCCTGGAGATGCCCGCTGCACGTCGCCGCCCACGCCGATCGCAATGCACGCACCGACCGGCCCGGCTACCGGACGAGGGGCCCTGCCAGGCGGTGATGGCGCAGGTTGCGCCCCGGCCCCGCTTACGTCGGCGTATCCACCTCGTCCCAGTCGGCGTCTTCGAAGTGCAGCAGCCAGTTGAGGGCGTAGTGCCGCTCGTAGACCACCGCCCGGCACGATGCCGGCCGGCGGCGGTTGCTCGCTCTGGCCGGCCTGGCGCACTGCCCAGTGCAGGCGCAAGTGCCGGTCCAGCGCATCCAGCAGTTCGGGCACCGGCCGTAGCGTCAGCGACGGCCGCGTCGCCGCGTCGGCATGCTCCAGCGCGCGCTGGGCAGCCAGGGGCACATCGCACAGGTCGGTCGGCTCCGGCAGCGCCTCGGCCAGCCCCAGGGCCCACTGCAGCACGGCCAGGCTCTCGTAGCGCCAGCCGAAGTTGGCGAGCTGCTGCGGCTCCGGCGCGGGTTGGGCAAAAAAGGCGCGCTCCTGCGGCGACAGTGCCGCCGCCACGCCGGGCAGGCGGGCGTCCATCTCTTCCAACGCCGGTGGCGTATCGCCGGCGGCCAGCATCTCCGCGCGCAAGGCCACCGCAAACAGGCCCAGCATGCGCTGCGTCACCGTCGCAGCATCGCGCACCCGCGCTTCGGCCTCGCCAGGCACCGGCGGCAGGCCGGGTGGCACGCGGATGCCTTGCGCGGTCAGCTGCGCAAGTTGCTGCGCACGCCGCTGCAAGGCATCCGGCGGATACGGCACCTGCGCCTGCGCATCGATCGCCGGCTCGCCCTGGCTGATCAGCACCCGCCCGTGCGGATCGCGCACGCTGCCGTCGGCCAGGAAACACACCGCATTGGCTTGCTCGGCCCACTGCGCCAATTCCCCGAACGCCGCATCGTCGACCTCGAACGTGAAGTGTTGACGCACCCGCTGTACATGCCGCATCAGGTGATAGCGCGGCTGGGTCATCTGGCCGTCGCCGGCCTGGTTCACGTAGCCGACAAAACCGTGCAGATGATTGGCCAGTTCCGGATCGGCGTGGTCGCGGTGCTGCACGGCGGCGCGCGGCAGGAAATCCGGCCACACCGGCTCGCGCAGCGTGGAATAGGCGTTGACCAGCAATGGCATGCACGTGTCCTGGTTGGGGCGACGGACACCACGATGGCGCTCATCGCCAGGCAGCTGCGGTCGGTGCGCGCAGTCTCCTGTGCCAGGTGTGCACCGGAGTTCTTCCGCGCCGTCCAGGCTGCGCTGACGACTGCTCGCTACGTTGTGCCGGCCGCGTTCAGCGGTGAGCGTCGCCGCCAGGGTGCCGCAGGCCTGCCCGGCTGTCCATGTCGGCGGGGCCCAGCTCGATCGTGTAATACAGCACCGGATCGGCCTCCTGGCTCAACACGCGCAGGCCTTGCCGCTGCAGCCCGAGTTTTTCCAGCGCGCGGATCGAATCGACATTGCCTGGCGACACGATCGCGCACAGCTGCGACAACCCCAGCACATCGCGCGCATGCGCCAGCACCGCGCGCCCGGCTTCGCTCACAAACCCCTTGCCGCGATGTTCGGGCAGCAGTGCAAAGCCGATATGCGGCACCGGCAAGGTATCGCGGCACAACAAGCCCAACGTGCCGGCAAAGGCGCCCTCGGCGCGCGTCTCCACCGCCCAGTGCGCAAAGCCGTAGCGTTGCTGGTGCGCCTGCGCCCACTCGCGCAGATGATCACGCGCCTGCTCGCGGGTCCGCACACCGCGGTCGTTGATGCCGGCGATGAAACCGGGGTCGTTGACCAATGCCAGCACCGCATCGGCATCGCGCTCGGGGTCGAGCGTGCGCAGGCGCAAACGCGGGGTTTCGATCACGACGGTCACGGCGCACTCCGGCATCAGGGCAACCCAGCCTGCCGTGCAGACGTGTCGCTGGCAAGCCTGCGTAGTACGCAACAACCGCTAGTCGAACAACGCCTGGATCGCCGCCAGGCCCGCGCTGGCGCGCTCCTTCTTGCGCTCGGCATCGGCCACCGGGTCGGCGCCATCGCGCTGCAATTCTTCGGCCGGGATCTCGTCGAAGAAGCGGCTGGGCTTGAGCCGCACATGCTCGCCGAACTTGCGCGTCAACTTGCTGTGGCTCATCCACAGCTGCTCCTTGGCACGGGTGATGCCCACATACAGCAGCCGGCGTTCTTCCTGCAGGTTGCCTTCTTCCAGGCTCACTTCATGCGGCAGCACGCCGTCTTCGCAGCCGACGATGAACACATAACGGAATTCTAGCCCCTTGGACGCGTGCATGGTCATCATGCGCACCTGGTTGCCGCCGTCGTCCTTGTCGTTGCGCGACAACAGCGCCAGCTGCGCGGCCAGGTCGCTGGCACTGGCACCACGCGGGCCGCCTTCGAACCACTCGGCCAGCTCGTCCAGATTGCGCTTGCGGCGCTGGAAGCCGGTGTCGTCCTTGGACTGATTGCGCAGGTCGTTGAGCAGGCCGGATTTTTCGGCCAGCATGCGCACCAGTTCTCCCGCCGGCAGCGTGGCCGAATGCTCGCGCATATCGCGCAGGATATCGGTGAACGCACTCAGGCCATTGGCCGCACGCGGCGGCAGGTGCTGCAGCGCGCCCATCGACTCGGCCGCGCGCGACATCGGTACCGACTTCGCACTGGCGAGCTCGGCCAACCGCGCCAGCGAGGTCGCCCCGACCTCACGCTTGGGCGACTGCACGGCGCGCAGAAACGCGGCGTCATCGTCGGGATTGACGATCAGCCGCAGCCACGACAGCACGTCCTTGACTTCCTGCCGCTCCAGAAACGCGGTGCCACCGGTCAGGTGATACGGCACGCGCAGCAGCTGCAGCGCCTTTTCCAGCGGCCGCGATTGAAAATTGCCGCGGAACAGGATGCAGAAATCGCTCCACGGCACCTGCTTGGCGGTCCCCAGGAACGAGATCTCGGCGGCAACCTTTTCCGCTTCGTGCTCGCTGTCGCGGCATTCCCACACGCGGATGCGCTCACCATCGGCCTGGTCGCTCCATAGCGTCTTCAGGTGTTCGTGCGGGTTGTGCGCGATCAAGGCATTGGCCGCACGCAACACGCGGTTGGAGCAGCGGTAGTTCTGTTCCAGCTTGATGATTTCCAGCGCCGGATAATCGCGGCCCATCTGCTGCAGGTTTTCCGGATTGGCGCCACGCCAGGCGTAGATGCTCTGATCGTCGTCGCCCACGCAGGTGAAGTTGCCGCGTGGCCCGGCCAGCATTTTCAGCAACCGGTACTGCGCATCGTTGGTGTCCTGGCACTCGTCCACCAGCAGATAGCCGATGCGCTCGCGCCAGCCCAGTACGATCTCTTCGTTGGCCTCCAGGATCTGCACCGGCAGGCGGATCAGGTCGTCGAAGTCCACCGCGTTGAACGTGGTCAGCCGCGCCTGATAACGCTCGTACAGGCTGGCGGCTTCCTTTTCGCGATTGCTGCGCGCTGCCGCCATCGCCTGTTCGGGAGACAGGCCGGCGTTCTTGGCGCGCGAGATCAGGTTCTTGGCATCCTCGATCGCATCCGGCTTGGCGCCGTGCATCAGGTCCTTGATCTGGGCGGCGGCATCGTCGGAATCGAAGATCGAAAAGCCGCGCTTCAAGCCGGCAGCGGCGTGCTCGATCTGCAGGAACTTCAGCCCCAGCGCGTGGAAGGTGCAGATGGTCAGGCCATCGGCGCCATCGCCACGGATGCGCTTGGCCACACGCTCGCGCATTTCCTTAGCCGACTTGTTGGTGAAGGTGATCGCGGCGATGCGCTTGGCCGGATAGCGGCCGGTGGCGATCAGGTGCGCGATCTTCTCCACGATCACGCGCGTCTTGCCGCTGCCGGCGCCGGCCAGCACCAACAGGGGACCTTCGCAGTGCAGCACTGCGGCGCTTTGCGGGGGATTGAGACCGTGCATAGAGACTTCCAACAGAGCGGGCCATTGTACCGGCGCCGCGTCGGGCAGGCCTGCGCCGCCGGTTCATGCAGATGGCTGTCACCGCCGGCCGCCCGGCCCGGTAAAATCCCCCGATGGCCAAGCTCTACTTCTACTACTCGGCAATGAATGCCGGCAAGACCACCACCTTGCTGCAGTCCGCGCACAACTACCGCGAACGCGGCATGCGCACCCTGATCCTCACGCCCAAGCTCGATCACCGCGCCGGCAGCGGCGTGGTGGCCTCGCGGATCGGGCTGCGCGCGGATGGGCGCACCTTCGATCGCAACACCGAGTTGCAGCAGCTGATCGAGCGCGACATCCAGGCCGAAGGCGCGCTGCACTGCGTGCTGGTGGACGAGGCGCAGTTCCTCAATCGCGGCCAGGTCTGGCAGTTGAGCGAGGTGGTCGACCGCCTGCGCATTCCGGTGCTGTGCTACGGGTTGCGCACCGACTTCCGCGGCGAGCTGTTCGAGGGCAGCCAGTTCCTGCTGGCCTGGGCCGACGAGCTGGAGGAGATCAAGACCATCTGCCACAGCGGCAGCAAGGCCACCATGACCGTGCGCGTGGACGCGCAAGGGCACGCGGTGCAGGACGGCCCGCAGGTGGAGATCGGCGGCAACGAGCGCTACGTGTCGGTCAGCCGCGCCGAGTTCAAGAAGATCATGCGTGGCGAAGGGCGCATCGACCCGTTGCAGATCGCATTGCCGCTGCCACCGGCGGGCGCATAACGCCCACGCCCTGTTGGAGGGCAGCGCGATGCTGGACGGGTTGCCCGCGGCTGGCAACGCCGATCGTCCACGGACCGGCCATCGACATGGCCACCGACGCGGGTGGCATGGCGTGCCAACGTCGTTTCGCACCTGGCGACGCGTTGAATACGCGCAACTGCAGCGACGCACGGCGGCCGTTACCCGATCCCGCCCGATGGACCTGATGCGCGCTCGCGATCCTCCAGCTCCCGGATGATTCGGCATTATCGGCCCGGTATTTACGTGCCAGCGGACGGCTAACCCCGGCGGGGCGGCAGCTGAAGAATTCAGCCGGATGCTCTTGGCGCGCTGGCCTGATATGCGCTTGTGATGCGTCGCTAAACCCTTGCAGGCATGCGGTCGCCACTGCATCTTCGCTACACATCAACAGGCGTATCGTTGCGGGGCCGTTGCAGCGATCCGCGCGCAACCAGGCGCAACCACAGTCCTGTAAACTGGCGACCATCCACTTGTCGGGAGGCAATTCATGGGTCCGCTTCCTCCCGAGTTACGCGCAGATATCGCGCGTGTTGGCCGGCTATCGTCGGTCCCCGATGTCCTGACCATTCTCACCCGCCTGACCGGCATGGGGTTCGCGGCTGTTGCGCGCGTGACCGATACGCGCTGGATCACCTGCCAGGTCCGCGACGAGCTGTCGTTCGGCCTGGCGCCCGGCGACGAGCTGCCCCTGGTCACCACCTTCTGCGACAGCGTGCGTACCCAGGGCAACGCGTTGTGGTTCGGCCATGCCTCCGAGCACCCGGTCTTCCGCGATCACCCCACGCCGCGGCTGTACGGTTTCGAGAGCTATGTCTCGGTGCCGATCAAGTTCGACGACGGCAGCGTGTTCGGCACCTTGTGCGCGCTGGACCCGTTGCCGCGCGTCATGGACGCGCCGATGGTGGAAAAGGTCGAGCTGCTGGCGCAACTGCTGGCAGCGCAGATCCAGGCCGAACAACGCGCCGAAGAGAGCGCGCAGGAATCGCGGCGCGCACGCAGCGAACTGGGGCGTATCGGCGCCTCTGCGCGCCTGCGCGAAGAGTTCATCGGCATCCTTGGCCACGATCTGCGCAACCCGCTGCAGTCCATGCATGCGGTGGTGGACATGCTGGCGATCGACCCGCTCAACCAGCGCCAGGGTGGCGCGATCCGGTCGATGCAGCGCAGCCTGCGGCGCATGGAAGAACTGATCGACTTCGCCAACGATTTCGCGCGCGGTATCGAACGCGACTGGCTGCAACTGGACTACGGCAACGGCAGCGATCTGCTCGATGCCTTGTCGCAGGTCGTCGACGAAACCCGCGCCGCGTATCCGAACCAGGTGCTGTCCACGCATGTGGCCATCGACGAGCCGGTGCATGGCGATGCGGTGCGCCTGGCGCAGATGTTCGGCAGCCTGATGATCAACGCCGTGGTGCAGGGGCAACAGAGTTCGCTGATCAAGGCGGTCGCGGTCACCGAGCAGGGCCGCCTGCGCATCGAGGTCTGCAATCTGGACGGGATCGATCCGCGCCGGCTCGACGTGCTGCAGGCCTCCACCCACGTGCACACCGGCGGACGCGCCTTGCCCGAAGTGGATCTGGGCCTGCACATGGCCGCCCAGATCGCCCGGGCCCATCAAGGCGAACTGCGCATCCTCAGCGGCAAGGACGGCACCTGCTTCCGGGTGGACCTGGCCTGCGTGCGCCCGCGTGCGCGCATGCAGTTGGTCAACAGCGCGACGTCGGCCTGAGTCCGCGGCGCCTGGTCGACGCATCCGCGAGTGTGCGGCTGCAACGCAGCCGCGGTCGACATCCGAAATCGGCGGCCTGTCGTCACTGCGCCATCCGCACCTGCCTGACAATCGCTTTCCTTATCGGTCGCGCGACGTCCCTGTGCGCTAGTAGATCTTGCGCTCGCTCGCCGGTGGCGGCGTCCACTGGTACAGCCAGGTTTCGGTCAGCGGCTTGCCGTTGGCGCGCAGGAACAGGCGGATATCGATCTGCCGGGTGCTGTCATCCGGCGGCACCAGGTCGAACATCGCCCGATAGCCCTTGAGCTCATGCAGCGGACGCGCCGACACGATCTCGGTGCTGCCACGCGACACCTGGAGGATGGCCTCGACCTTGGCTTTGGGGTCCTTGGCCAACGCAGCCAGTTCGCCACCGGCAAAATCCACCGCAAACCGCCACGAGAAATGGCTGCGCTTCTGCCCGACGATGCCGCCCAGGCCGGTGCGCGTGGCCACGCAATGCGCCAGCGGCGAGCTGGCCGGCGGATGCGCGCCCCAATACAACCGGTACCCCATCAGCAACTCTTGCCCCGGCTGCGGCTTGTCCTGCGGATTCCAGAACGCCACGATGTTGTCGAAGGTCTCGTCCACGGTCGGAATCTCGACCAGTTGCACCGAGCCCTTGCCCCAGCCGTTCTTGGGTTCCACCCACAGGCAGGGGCGCTTCTCGTAGAACACGCCGTCGTCCTGGTAGTGGTCGAAGTTGCGATCGCGCTGCAGCAGGCCGAATCCGCGCGGATTCTCATCGACGAACATGTTGAAGCGCAGCTGCGGCGGATTGCACAACGGCCGCCAGATCCACTCGCCGCCGCCGGTCCACATCGCCAGGCCATCGGTGTCGTGGATTTCCGGCCGCCAGTCCCAGTCCATGCGGCGATCGTTTTCGCCGACCTGGTACATGCTGGTGCATGGGCCGATGCCCAATCGCTCGATGGTCTTGCGCGGATAGAGCGCGCTGTCGATCTCCATCACCAGCACCTCGCCATTGGTGATGGCAAAGCGATACGCACCGGCAACGCTGGGCGAGTCCAGCAGCCCGTACACCACCACGGTGTTCGAATCGTCGGCCGGCTGCTCCAGGTAATAGGCAATGAAGTCCGGGAACTCCTCCGGCCCACCGGTACCGGTGTCGATCGCCAGCCCGCGCGCCGACTGCCCATACTGGCCTTCCTTGCCGACCGCGCGGAAATAGCTCGCGCCCAGGAAGGCCGAGAAATCGCGATCGGTGTCCTTGCGCGTGTTGAGACGGAACCCGGCAAAGCCCAGGTCCTTGGGCAACTGCTTGCCGCCCAGCCCGCTGCTGCCGTAATCGAACGCCGCCGGGTCGTACGCAAGTTGCTGCGCCTGGCCGTCGACGATGTCGTAGATATGCACGGGGGTGTGGAAATACAGCCCCAGATGGAAGAACTTCGCCTGGAACTTGCCGTTGCCGTCGGCCCATAGCGCATGGTCCTGGCGGTAGCGGATCGACTGGTATTGATCCCAGTTCAACGCTTCCAGCGACCCGGGAAGCAGCTGCTTATGGCTCTTGTAAGGCACCGTGGCCAACGCACGCGCCTGCCCCTTGAGCCAGCCATAGTCGAATGCCTGCGGCTGCCCCAAGCGACGCAGTCCAACGGCCTTGGCCGCCAACGCCCACTGCGGCAGCGCCGGCAAACCGAGCGCGGCCAATGCGGCGGCGGCATTCTTCAGGAAGTGGCGTCGTTGCATGCGCATCGGTCTGCTCAGGGAATGGCCGCCATCATAGCCACAGCTCGGCACGGAGGTGAATGCGGGGGTCAGGGCGCGGCAGAGACGAAGGCGCGCACGCATTGGTCAGCTGCAGCTCCTGCGCCTTGCTGCACAGGAACTGGTGTTGCGCCTGCTGCGCGTCGGGTCCGGTGTAGCGCAGCAAGGTCCATTGCTCGTTCGCCTGCATGCGCTCGCCCGGCGCCAGCTGCCGGTACGGTGCGTGCACTTCCATTTCCAGCAGCCCGCGCTCGGGATGCGGCGGCGGCGCGTCCAGATACAGCTCCACCTGCCCTTGCTCCGGATGGATCGCGGACAGCGGCTGATGCGCAAAGCGGATCACCAGCACCTGGTCGCCCGCAAAGCCCGCCATCCAGCCTGCCGAAGGCTGCAACAACACCTTGCCGCGCTGAATCAGCCCGTCCTGTCGTACAAAAAGAAACCCTCAGTCCTATTGGACTGAGGGTTTCGGGTAAAGCCCCTGGCGATGACCTACTCTCGCATGGCTTGAGCCACACTACCATCGGCGCAGCTGCGTTTCACTTCCGAGTTCGGGATGGGATCGGGTGGTTCCACAGCGCTAATTTCACCAGGGAGACGGTTGGAGCAGCGCTTAATAGCGCTCGTCTCGCATAGGTAACTTGTGACGTAGCTTGCGTTTGGTGATCTACCAACGTTCGTTGGGACCAAGGCAACTTGAGGTTATATGGTCAAGCCGCACGGATCATTAGTATCAGTTAGCTCAATACATTGCTGTACTTACACACCTGACCTATCAACCACATAGTCTATATGGTTCCTTTAGGGGGCTTGTGCCCCGGGAAGTCTCATCTTGAGGCGCGCTTCCCGCTTAGATGCTTTCAGCGGTTATCGCTTCCGAACATAGCTACCCGGCAATGCCACTGGCGTGACAACCGGAACACCAGAGGTTCGTCCACTCCGGTCCTCTCGTACTAGGAGCAGCCCCTCTCAAACTTCCAACGCCCATGGCAGATAGGGACCGAACTGTCTCACGACGTTCTGAACCCAGCTCGCGTACCACTTTAAATGGCGAACAGCCATACCCTTGGGACCGACTACAGCCCCAGGATGTGATGAGCCGACATCGAGGTGCCAAACACCGCCGTCGATATGAACTCTTGGGCGGTATCAGCCTGTTATCCCCGGAGTACCTTTTATCCGTTGAGCGATGGCCCTTCCATACAGAACCACCGGATCACTAAGACCTACTTTCGTACCTGCTTGATCCGTCGATCTTGCAGTCAAGCACGCTTATGCCTTTGCACACAGTGCGCGATGTCCGACCGCGCTGAGCGTACCTTCGTGCTCCTCCGTTACTCTTTAGGAGGAGACCGCCCCAGTCAAACTACCCACCATACACGGTCCCTGATCCGGATAACGGATCTAGGTTAGAACGTCAAGCACGACAGGGTGGTATTTCAAGGATGGCTCCACTGCAGCTAGCGCCACAGTTTCATAGCCTCCCACCTATCCTACACAGACGAACTCAACGTTCAGTGTAAAGCTATAGTAAAGGTTCACGGGGTCTTTCCGTCTTGCCACGGGAACGCTGCATCTTCACAGCGATTTCAATTTCACTGAGTCTCGGGTGGAGACAGCGCCGCTGTCGTTACGCCATTCGTGCAGGTCGGAACTTACCCGACAAGGAATTTCGCTACCTTAGGACCGTTATAGTTACGGCCGCCGTTTACTGGGGCTTCGATCAAGAGCTTCGCCTTGCGGCTGACCCCATCAATTAACCTTCCAGCACCGGGCAGGCGTCACACCCTATACGTCCACTTTCGTGTTTGCAGAGTGCTGTGTTTTTGATAAACAGTCGCAGCGGCCTGGTTTCTGCGACCCTCTTCAGCTATAGCTCGCATGAGCCACCAAAAAGGGTGCACCTTCTCCCGAAGTTACGGTGCCATGTTGCCTAGTTCCTTCACCCGAGTTCTCTCAAGCGCCTGAGAATTCTCATCCTACCCACCTGTGTCGGTTTACGGTACGGTCTTCGTGAGCTGAAGCTTAGGAGCTTTTCCTGGAAGCGTGGTATCAGTGACTTCGCCATAAAGGCTCGTCTCGGTGCTCGGTCTTAAAGGATCCCGGATTTGCCAAAGATCCAAACCTACCGCCTTTCCCCGGGACAACCAACGCCCGGTACACCTAACCTTCTCCGTCCCTCCATCGCACTCACGCGAGGTGCAGGAATATTAACCTGCTTCCCATCGACTACGGCTTTCGCCCTCGCCTTAGGGACCGACTAACCCTGCGTCGATTAACGTTGCGCAAGGAAACCTTGGGCTTTCGGCGTGCGGGCTTTTCACCCGCATTATCGTTACTCATGTCAGCATTCGCACTTCCGATACCTCCAGCAGACTTCTCAATCCACCTTCGCAGGCTTACGGAACGCTCCTCTACCGCGCATAAAACAAGTTTTATGCACCCCAAGCTTCGGTTCACTGCTTAGCCCCGTTAAATCTTCCGCGCAGACCGACTCGACCAGTGAGCTATTACGCTTTCTTTAAAGGGTGGCTGCTTCTAAGCCAACCTCCTGGCTGTCTATGCCTTTCCACATCGTTTTCCACTTAGCAGTGAATTTGGGACCTTAGCTGTGGGTCTGGGTTGTTTCCCTTTTCACGACGGACGTTAGCACCCGCCGTGTGTCTCCCGGATAGTACGTACTGGTATTCGGAGTTTGCAATGGTTTGGTAAGTCGCGATGACCCCCTAGCCATAACAGTGCTCTACCCCCAGTAGTATTCGTCCGAGGCGCTACCTAAATAGCTTTCGAGGAGAACCAGCTATCTCCGGGTTCGATTAGCTTTTCACTCCTAATCACAGCTCATCCCCGTCTTTTGCAACAGACGTGGGTTCGGGCCTCCAGTACCTGTTACGGCACCTTCACCCTGGCCATGACTAGATCACCCGGTTTCGGGTCTACTGCCCGCGACTATGCGCCCTTATCAGACTCGGTTTCCCTTCGCCTCCCCTATACGGTTAAGCTTGCCACGAACAGTAAGTCGCTGACCCATTATACAAAAGGTACGCAGTCACTCTTGCGAGCTCCTACTGCTTGTACGCACACGGTTTCAGGATCTATTTCACTCCCCTCTCCGGGGTTCTTTTCGCCTTTCCCTCACGGTACTGGTTCACTATCGGTCGGTCAGGAGTATTTAGCCTTGGAGGATGGTCCCCCCATATTCAGACAGGGTTTCACGTGCCCCGCCCTACTCGTCTTCACTGGAGTGGCCCTTTTAAATACAGGGCTATCACCTTCTATGGCCAATCTTTCCAGATTGTTTTTCTAAAGCCATTCCAGCTTAAGGGCTGCTCCCCGTTCGCTCGTCACTACTTAGGGAATCTCGGTTGATTTCTTTTCCTCCGGTTACTTAGATATTTCAGTTCACCGGGTTCGCTTCCAGCAGCTATGAATTCACTGCAGGATACTGCCGAAGCAGTGGGTTTCCCCATTCGGATATTGCCGGATCAAAGCTTGTTGCCAGCTCCCCGACACTTTTCGCAGGCTACCACGTCCTTCATCGCCTCTGACCGCCTAGGCATCCACCGTGTGCGCTTATTCGCTTGACCATATAACCCCAAGTTGCCTCGGAGTTACATGTTGTGTTGTGTGGGGTACAAAGCCACCAACGCGAACATACGACTCAATTATTTAGGGACTCGAAGTCCCCGCCTTAGCCTCAACGACACGTTTAGATAGATATCTCAAACGCTCGCTACGTCACAAGTTATAAAAGAACATGTATCAGCCTCAACGCTGATCCATATAAATTCTTAAGTGTGCACTACATTCAGAGTGGTGGGTCTGGGTAGACTCGAACTACCGACCTCACCCTTATCAGGGGTGCGCTCTAACCACCTGAGCTACAGACCCGAAGTCTTTTCACTCAATATGGTGGAGCCTGTCGGGATCGAACCGACGACCCCCTGCTTGCAAAGCAGGTGCTCTCCCAGCTGAGCTAAGGCCCCAAAAGGGACTTCGCATACCGACCTGTGCCGGTATGAATCTCTGAATGCAGGTAATTTGTGAGGACGCCCGCAAGACGATGACGTCATGCTCAAAAGGAGGTGAGCGTCTTTCCGTGTAGCGAGCCGCCCATCATAGCCGGCTTTTCCGTTTCGTCAACACCCTAAATCAGGGAATTTTCGAACCCTTTTCGCTCTGGTTCCGCGTTTGCGGGGCCGTTGCGTCGGGGGAGGCGAACTATAGGCCCAACCGGAGAGTTTGGGAAGGGGTTTGTGAAAAAAATTTCACGATTTTTCCATTCCCGCGCGGTGACACGTCCTGATAGTCCGCTATGGCAAGCCGCTGATCCGGCTCATGCATCCCGGTGCACCTATATAGATGTCACCGCAGAGCGGAGGTTGCCGCCATGCAGCAACCCTTCGCAGCTCAGCCGCTGACCAGCGCTACGCGGGCGAAGTTACGCTTGCCCACCTGGAAGACGCCTTCGAAGCCTGGCCCGAACTGGCGTGCCGGATCTTCGACCACTTCGCCATCGATCCTGACCGCTCGCTCCTTGAGCTTGCGCGTGGCCTCCGAATTACTCGGCGTCAGGCCGGCTGCGGTGAGCAGGCTTGCGATCCGCAGACCCTCGGCAGGTACAGCGACCTGCTGCAGCGGCAACAGGCTGGTGTCGCCCTGCCCTGTCACTACCGCGTGCCAGCCGGCGATGGCCTGCTCCGCGGTAGCAGCGTCGTGGAAACGTGCGGTGAGTTCCCGCGCCAGCCGCAATTTGACCTCACGCGGGTGCAGTTCACCCGAGGCGACCTGCGCCTTCAAACGCTCTGCTTCGGCCACGCTGATGTCGAAAGACAGCAGATCGATCCAGCGCCAGGTCAGCTCGTCGCCGATCTTCATGGTCTTGGTGACGATGTCGATGGCCGGCTCATTGATGCCGATGTAGTTGCCCAGCGACTTGGACATCTTGGCCACGCCGTCCAGGCCTTCCAGCAGCGGCATTGTCAGCACGACCTGCGGAGCCTGGCCGTAGTGCTCCTGCAGGCCACGGCCCATCAACAGGTTGAACTTCTGGTCGGTACCGCCCAGTTCGACGTCCGCCTTCAGGGCGACCGAGTCGTAGCCCTGGACCAACGGATACAGGAATTCGTGGATGGCGATCGGCTGCTGGCCAGTGAAGCGCTTGGCGAAGTCGTCGCGCTCGAGCATGCGCGCCACCGTGTGCTGCGCGGACAGCTTGATCATGTCCGCCGCGCTCATCTGGCCGAACCACTCGGAGTTGAAGCGCACCTCGGTGCGTTCGCGGTCCAGGATCTTGAAGACCTGCTCCTCATAAGTGCGCGCGTTGGCCAGCACATCGTCGCGGCTCAGCGGCTTGCGGGTGACGTTCTTGCCGCTCGGGTCGCCGATCATGCCGGTGAAGTCGCCGATCAGGAAGATCACCTGGTGCCCGAGCTGCTGGAACTGCCGCATCTTGTTGAGCAGCACGGTGTGGCCCAGATGCAGATCCGGCGCGGTGGGATCGAAACCGGCCTTGACCCGCAGGGGGACGCCTGATTTCAGTCGCGCTTCGAGCTGATCGAGCTTGAGGATCTCCTCGGCGCCGCGACCGATGAGTGCGAGGGATTCTTCGATAGTGGCCAACCACAGACTCCAGCGGCGTTTGCCGTCAACAACGTGAACGATGTTAAACGCGGGTTAATTCCGCGCCAAATGTAAATAAACGAACAGGCTCAATGGTTTGACGCGCTGTTACAGGCTGTCTATGGTACCGGCGATTGGGCTCGCACTTCGAGCCAGCGAGGAATTAGAACGATGCAGAACTCAGAGCAGGGCCGTGCACGCAAGCGGCGCTTTCACGAACGCCTCCACGTCCTCCACGACACTGCCCTGCATCGCAAGCTCAAGGCGCATCTGCCGGCGGCATTCAACGACCAATGGACACGCCGTCATTGGATCCATGCCAGCCTGTTCGCGACCATCGGTGCGCTGGTGGCCACGATTGTGCCGGGCTTCTCCAACGCCATCGACACCCCGCTGTCCAGCCATTCCACGCTGGCCTTGCCGCTGCCGCCGTTGGTGCCGAGCCGCAAGCAGCTGGCGCCGAGCACCGATTGGGAAATCCTGCAGGTCAAGTCCGGGCAGACGCTGAGCACCTTGTTCGGCGAGTTGGGAATCCCGACCGCGGTGATGTACCAGGTACTGGCGCATCCGGGCACCAAGGAGGCGCTGACCAAGCTGCGTCCGGGTGCGGAGATTGCCTTCGATATGCCGACGCCGGGCGAGTTGCGCGCATTGCGCTTCGACCGCGACGACAGCCACCGCGTGGAGCTGCGCCTGCTGGGCGACAGCGTGCGCGAGAACGTCACCGAGCGGGCGACGACCACGCGCACGGTGGTGGCAAGCGGGGAAATCAGCAGCTCGCTGTACGCCTCGGCCGGCAAGTCGGGGCTGTCCCCGGCGGCGGTGTCGGTCATGACCGACGAGATCTTCAAGTACGACATCGACTTCGACAAGGATCTGCAGCCGGGCGATCGCTTCAGCGTGGTGATGGACGAAACCTGGCGCGAGGGCGAGCGGATCAATACCGGCGACATCCTGGCGGCGACCTTTACCACCGGCGGCAAGACCTATACCGGCTTCCGTTTCGAGCGTGCCGGCAAGCCGGCCGAGTATTTCGACATCACCGGCCGGCCGTTGAAGAAGAGCTTCATCCGGATGCCGGTGGCCTACAGCCGCATCAGCTCGACCTTTGGCGCACGCAAGCATCCGGTGCTGGGCACCATGCGCATGCACAAGGGCGTGGACTACGCGGCAGCCTCGGGCACGCCGATCATGGCTGCCGGCGATGCGCGGGTGGTGTTCGTCGGCACCCAGCGCGGCTACGGCAATGTGGTGATCCTGGACCACGGCAGGAACTTCAGCACGCTGTACGGACACATGTCGCGCTTCGGCAAGATCAAGGCCGGCCAGCGCATCAACCAGGGCACGGTGATCGGCTATGTCGGCATGACCGGCCTGGCGACCGGCCCGCACCTGCATTACGAATTCCGCGTTGCCGGGCAGCAGCGCAACCCGATGTCGGTGACCATGCCGCCGCCCGAGCCCTTGCAGGGTGCCGAACTGGCCGCCTTCCGCGCGCAGACGGCGCCGGCGCTGGCGCGTATCGAAGGCATGGAGAAGTTGATCTACGCCGACGCCGGCAAGCCTGCCAAGGGCAAGCCGCGCGGTTGAGTGTCGGCGGCTGACTTCTCAGCCGCCGACCTGGCCATCGCCGGTCGGATGGCTGCGCACCTATTCGCGAAGGGTTTAGCTCACGCGATATCACGGCCAGAGCCGGGCTAAGGCTGGTCATAAGTGGGAACCCGGACGCCGACGCGACAGTCGGCACTGCGCGTATAGCGCTGCCTGGCGAGCGCACAGCCTATCGGCCCTGCCGCGCGAGGCGTGCAGGGCCGGTTGACTCTCCCACGCCGGCTGCACAAGCTGCATGACCACTGTGCAACTGGCTCTGGCATGTCTGCTCCGGAACACCTGGAATCCCCGCTCTACCTGGGCCTGATGTCGGGCACCAGCGCCGACGGCATTGATGCCGCACTGGTGCGCTTTGCCGATGACAGCCACCGCCGCTGCGAACTGGTTGCCGGCACGACCATGGCCTGGGAGCCGCAACTGCGCGAAACGCTGGTGATGCTGGGCCAGGGCGCCGACGTGATCGCCATCGATGCGCTTGGACACCTGGATGCGCAGGTGGGGCTGGCGTTTGCGGCCGCGGCCAATCAACTGATCCGCGACAGCGGCATCGCGCGTGGGCGCGTTCGCGCGATCGGCTCGCATGGGCAGACCATTCGGCATCGACCCAAGGCCGATCCGGCCTTCACCTGGCAGATCGGCGATGCCAGCCGGATTGCCGAGCACACCGGCATCACCACGGTGGCCGATTTCCGCCGTCGCGATGTGGCTGCCGGCGGTCAGGGCGCGCCGCTGATGCCGGCCTTCCATCTGGCCATGCTGGGCACGGGCGATGAAGATCGCGCAGTGCTCAATCTGGGTGGCATCGGCAACCTGACGCTGATCCCGTGCAATGGCGCGGTGCTGGGCTTCGATACCGGCCCGGCCAATGCGTTGCTGGACAGCTGGTGCCAACAGCATCGCGGCACGGCGTTCGATGCCGACGGTGCGTTCGCCGCCAGCGGGCGCGTCGATACCCCACTGCTGCAGGCGTTGCTGGCCGACCCGTGGTTTGCGCTGGCGCCGCCCAAGAGCACCGGACGCGAGCAGTTCCATCTGGACTGGGCGATGCAGGCGATGCGGTCGCTGGGAGACGTAGCGCTGTCTGCGGCCGATGTGCAGGCGACCCTGCTCGAACTGACCGCAGCCAGCGTCGCCGACGCGTTGCTGCGGCTGCAGCCCGATACCCGCCGGGTGCTGGTTTGCGGTGGCGGGGTGCGCAATCCGGTGTTGATGGCACGACTGGTAGCGCGACTGCCGGGCGTGGTGGTGGAATCCAGCGCGCGGCATGGGCTGGATCCGGACTACCTGGAGGCAATGGGGTTCGCATGGTTGGCCGCGGAGCTGCTCGCAGGCCGGGCCGCCAATCTGCCGTCGGTGACCGGGGCGGCCGGGCCGCGGTTGCTGGGGGCGATCTATCCGGCGTGACAGGCCTGGTCAGTGCGAGCGCCCGCATTCGCAGCATCCTCGCGCCAAGCGGATTCGCACGCGAGGCAGCGCTGGCTGACCGTTTGCAGCTACGGACTATTCCCTGCCGGCAGCGCCTTGAGCGCGGCAATCGCTTCGGCCAGGGCATCGACTTCCGGGTGTTGCAGGCCGCCGGTGACTTCGTATTCGCTGGCGAACAGGCCCTGTTCGAGCAGATGCATCACGGTCTGGTGCTGGGTCCAGCCGCGAGCGACGGAGATGCGACGAATCCTGTCCACCAGCAATGGATCGATGTCCCGCAACACCAGATCGGTCATGCCCTGCCTCGTGCACTGCGCTGCCCCGCCTGCATCATCGACAACCTTGGCGGCCGTTTCAATCCGGGCGCCCATCGCGGGCATCCAGCCGCGGCCACAGCCAGGCGAGCAGGGCCAGCGTGGGAACCACGGTCAGGGCGCTGAGGATGAAGAAGGTGCTGTAGGAGGTGGCCTCGACCAGGAACCCGGACACACCGCCGGCGAATTTACCCGGCAAATTGGCCAGCGAAACCAGCAGGGCGTACTGGGTGGCGGTGAAATTGCGATTTGTCAGCGATGACATGAAGGCCACCAGCACGGTACCGGCGAACCCCTGGAACAGATTGTCGGCACTGAGTGCGGCGTAGAACGCCCACAATTTGCCAGGGTTCTGCGCCATCAACAAAAACGCCAGGTTGGACAGCGCCACGCCCAGGGCGGCCACCAGCAGCATGCGACGGAAGCCGAACGCCGCCACCGCCGCACCGCCGGCGAACGCGCCGACGATGCCCATCCATACACCGAACAGCTTGGACACCGTGGCGATGTCGGCCTTGGTGTAGCCAGAATCCAGATAGAACGGCCCGGCCATCACGCCGATCACCTGATCCGGGAATTTGAACAGGCCGACAAATGCCAGCAGGACGATGCCCAGCGCCAGCCCATTGCTGGAGAAGAAACTGGAAATGGGCTGCCAGAAAGCGCCGGCTACGTCGATGCGACGCACCACCGTGACCAGCGGCCGGTCCGGCTCGCGGCATACCAGGGTGGTGATGATCGGCAGCAGCATCAGCGCCGACATGGCCAGGTACGCGGAGGTCCAGTTGAGGTATTCGGCCAGGTACAGCGCCCCGGCGCCACCGAGGATCAGGCCGATCCGATAGCCCAGGGTGTAGGTCGCCGCCAAGGCCGCCTGCGCCGTGTCTGGGGCAATTTCGATGCGGTAGGCATCCACCACCGAATCCTGCGTGGCGCCCCAGAACGAGGCGAACAGCACCCAGGCGACCAGGCCGGTGACACTCATGTCCGGGCGCGAAAACGCCAGTGCGAACAGGCCGGCGGTGACGCCGAGTTGCGAGACCAGCAGCCAGGAACGCCGGCGGCCCAGAAACGCGGTGATCGGGAACGCATAGCGGTCGATCAGCGGAGCCCACAGGAACTTGAGCAGGTAGAAGAAGCTGGCCAGGCTGATCAGACCGATGCTGCCCAGATCCAGCCCGACGTCGCGCAGCCGGGTGGACAGGGTCTGCGAGGCGATCAACAGGAACGGCAGACCGCTGCCGAAACCCAGCAGTGCCATGGTTGCAGCCGATGGCGTGGCGAAGGCCTGCCGGATGCCACGCAGTCCTTTGTAGTTGGGTACAGGCTTGGTCATGCGTGTGGCCGCTGGGAACGAGTGCTGATTGTTGCCGGGCGGGCAGTATCGCTAGCCTCTGCGCGGATTGACCTGCCGGAAACGCATGATTGGCTCCATGAAGGATCCACCGCCATCAGGCTGCGGCCAGGCACAGCCTGCACGCACTCGAGGTTGATCTCCACGCAGTGGCTGGAAGCACACCACTGGGGGGCCTGGCCAACGGTCCCCATGCTCGTCACTGCCAGCTGCGCGCCCTCACTCACTCCGCGTAATCCACGATGTACGGCGCGTGGTCGGAGAAGCGCTGCTCGCGGTAGATGGAGCAGGCCTTCACCTTGTCGCGCAGGCCGGGGGTGACCAGTTGGTAGTCGATGCGCCAACCGACGTTGTTGGTGCGCGCTGCGCCGCGGTTGCTCCACCAGGTGTAGTCCTGGCCCTGGGGATGCAGCACGCGGTAGGTATCGACCCAGCCGCGGCCGCTGGCGGCGTTGGTGTCTTCCAGCGCGTCGGCGCACAGGCCGTTGAGCCAGTCGCGCTCGGGCGGCAGGCAGCCGGAATTCTTCTGGTTGGACTTCCAGTTCTTGATGTCCAGCGCCGAGCGCACGATGTTCCAGTCGCCGCACAGCACGTACTGCCGGCCGCTGGCCAGCCACTGCTCCAGGATCGGCCGCAGCCATTCCATCACCTGGAACTTGTAGCCCTGGCGCAACTCGCCCGACGAGCCGGACGGGATATAGAAGGACACCACACTCAGGTTGCCGAAGCGCGCTTCGACATAGCGGCCTTCTTCGTCGAACTCGGGCCAGCCCAGCGCGGTGCGCACTTCATCGGGCTCGTGCCTGCTGTAGATGGCCACGCCGCTGTAGCCCTTCTTGGTGCTGGCGTCGCGGAACCAGGCCTTGTAGCCGGTGGGCAGGAACTTGGGACCGGCCAGCTGATGCTCCTGGGCCTTGGTCTCCTGCACGCACAGCACGTCGGCGTCTTGGTCGGCGAACCACTCGAAGAAACCCTTGGTGACGGCCGAGCGCAGGCCGTTGGCGTTGAAACTGATGATGCGCATAGGCCGGGAATGGGGAGTCGGGAATAGGGAATCGTAAAGCCTACCCCAGCGCAGCTGCGAAGGCTGCCGAGGCGCGATGCGTTTACCATTCCCGATTCTCCATTCCCCATTCCCCATTCCCGTCAATGACCGACCACCGCACCCGTTTCCTGCAGCTGGCCCTGGGCGCCGATGCCCTGCGCTTTGGCGAGTTCACGCTCAAGTCCGGGCGGCTCAGCCCGTATTTCTTCAATGCCGGGCGCTTCGATTCGGGCGCCAAGACTGCGCAGCTGGCGCAGTGCTATGCCGATGCGATCGATGCGGCCGGGGTGGAGTTCGACCTGTTGTTCGGGCCAGCCTACAAGGGCATCCCGCTGGCGACCGCACTGGCCTGCGCCTACGCCGGGCGCGGGCGCGACCTGCCGCTGGCGTTCAACCGCAAGGAAGCCAAGGACCATGGCGAGGGCGGCAGCCTGATCGGTGCGGCGCTTGAGGGCCGCAAGGTGCTGATCGTCGACGACGTGATCACCGCCGGCACCGCGATCCGCGAGGCGCTGGACATCATCCGTGGCGCCGGCGGCATTCCGTCCGGGATCGTGGTGGCGCTGGACCGGCAGGAGATCGCCTCCGAGCAGGATCGCCGCTCGGCTGCGCAGGCGGTGGCGGCCGAGGCCGGCATCCCGGTGATCGCGGTGGCCAACCTGGGCGACCTGCTTGCTTTTGCGGCAGGAAACGCCGACCTTGTCGGCTTCCGGGAACCGCTGCTGGCCTATCGTGGCCGCTACGGCACCGACACCACAGGCTGACGGCAGGCGACAGGGGGCTGCGATGATGCCGAGACACACCCGTTTGGCGTTACTCGCCGCCGTTGCGGCAGCCGTGGCCGCCGCACCTGCCATCGCGCAGGACAAGCCGGCCGCGAAGAAGCTGTATTGCTGGAACCAGAACGGCGCCCGGGTGTGCAGCGATACGCTGCCGCCGGAGGCGGTCAATCAGGCGCGCGACGAATTCAACGCCAAGAGCGGCCTGCGCAGCGCCGAGGTGCAGCGCGCCATGAACAGCGACGAGCGCGCCGCAGCAGCCGCCAGCGAGCAGCAACGCCAGGCCGACCTGGCCGCCGAGCAGATGCGCCAGCGCACCGACCAGGCGATGTTGATGTCCTACCAGAGCGAGGACGACCTGCGCCGGGTGTTCAACGAGCGCATCGCCATCGTCGACAACAACATCCACACCGCGCGCTTCAACGTGACCAGCCTGCGCGAAGGGCTGGCCAGCATGCTGCGCAGCGCCGGCGACCGCGAACTGGCCGGCCAGGCGGTGGCCGACAAGCTGGCCGCCGACATCCAGCAACGCCATCGCGAGCTGATGGCGCAATTGCGTCTGCAGACCAGCTTCGAGCAGCAACGGGTGGCGCTGGACGGCGAGATCGCCGACATCCTGCAGCGCTACCGGGCGATGAAGGAGCCGCCGGCCGGCGCTGCGCCAACCGGCTGACCGGCGCAGCCGTCATTCCCGCCCGTGCAGCGCACTGCGGCGGGCGGCATTTCCCGATCCGACGCCCTGCCCGCATAATGGCCGGTCTTACTCCCTGCCCACGAGGCTCTCCCGCATGGCCCGGATCATCGCCATTGCCAACCAGAAAGGCGGCGTCGGCAAGACCACGACCGCGGTCAATCTGGCGGCCGGCCTGGCGCGCGCGCCCAAGCGTGTGTTGCTGGTGGATCTGGACTCGCAGGGCAACGCGACCATGGGCAGCGGCATCGACAAGCGCGATGTGGCCGCCTCGACCTGCGACCTGTTGCTGGGCGAAAACACCGCCGCCGAAATCCGCGTCACCGCGCCGGAAGGCTTCGACCTGCTGCCGGGCAACATCGACCTGACCGCGGCCGAGATCCAGCTGATGGATCAGGGCGAGCGCGAGCAGCGGCTCAAGCGCGCCCTGGCGCCGATCCGCGACGAGTACGACTTCATCCTGATCGACTGCCCGCCGGCGTTGTCGCTGCTGACGCTCAATGCCCTGACCGCGGCCGATTCGATCATCGTGCCGATGCAGTGCGAGTACTACGCGCTGGAAGGACTGACCGCGCTGCTGGAAACCATCGAGGCGTTGCGCGCCAACCTCAATCCGGCGCTGGAAATCGAAGGCGTGCTGCGCACGATGTTCGACATCCGCAACAACCTTGCCAATGCGGTGTCGGCAGAGCTGACCGAGCATTTCGGCGACAAGGTGTTCCGCACCATCGTGCCGCGCAACGTGCGCCTGGCCGAAGCACCCAGCCATGGCCAGAGCATCGTCGGTTACGACCGCACCTCGCGCGGTGGCGTGGCCTACCTGGGGCTGGCCGGCGAAATCGTGCGCCGCCAGAACGACCGCAACAAGGCCTACCGGCCCGTGGAGACCGTCTGATGAACAAGCCGATCCCCGCAAAGAAGCGCGGCCTGGGCCGTGGCCTGGAAGCGCTGCTGGGGCCTAAGGGCGCGGCCGCCGCCGCGGCGCCGGGCGCGGCCAGCGAGGAGGCCTTGCAGCCGGGCGACAGCCTGCGCCGGTTGCCGGTCACCCAGTTGCAGCCGGGCAAGTACCAGCCGCGCAAGGAGATGGACGAGGTCAAGCTGGCCGAGCTGGCGGAGTCGATCAAGGCGCAGGGGGTGATCCAGCCGATCGTGGCGCGCGAGCTGGCGCCGGGGCAGTTCGAGATCGTGGCCGGCGAACGTCGCTGGCGCGCCTCGCAGCTGGCCGGGCTGAGCGAAGTCCCGGTGGTGGTGCGCGAGCTGGACGACCGCACCGTCATCGCGATGGCGCTGATCGAGAACATCCAGCGCGAAGACCTCAACCCGCTGGAAGAAGCGCAGGCGCTGCAGCGCTTGATCGACGAATTTTCGCTGACCCACGCCGAGGCTGCCGGTGCGGTGGGCCGCTCGCGTGCGTCGGTGTCCAACCTGCTGCGGCTGCTGGAATTGCCGGTGGCGATCCGCGTGCTGCTGGAAACCCGCCGCCTGGAAATGGGCCATGCGCGTGCGCTGCTCACCCTGGCGCCGGAGCTGGCCAGCAAGCTGGCGCAGGAAGCGGCCGACCAGGGCTGGTCGGTGCGCGAGGTCGAACACCGTGCGCAGCAGTTCGCCGCCGGCAAGGTGCCCGGCGCCCTGCGCAAGGGCAAGCCGGCCGCCGTTGCGCCGCAGGCCGATATCGCCTCGCTGGAGACCGAACTGTCCGAATCGCTGGGCACCAAGGTGGTGTTCAACCACGGCCGCGGCGGCAAGGGCAAGCTGGTGATCCACTACACCGACCTGGACACGCTGGACGGCGTGCTCGAACGCCTGCGCCTGCAGCGCAGCTGAGCCTGTGCACCCGCACCAGGAGCATCCCCGGCAATGAATCCCGCCAAGGTCGATCGCAAGCACCTGCTGCATCTGACCGACCTGCCGAACGTGGGGCCGGCCTGCGAAAAGGATCTGCAGCGGATCGGCATCCGGGTTGCCGCGCAACTGCGCGGTCGCGATGCCTACGACATGTATGCGCAGCTGTGTCTGCGCACCGGCGTGCTGCACGATCCCTGCGTGATCGACGTGTTCCTGTCGATCACGCGCTTCATGCAAGGCGAGGCGCCACGGCCGTGGTGGGCGTTCAGCGCCGAACGCAAGGCAACCCTGGCCAGCGAAGCACCGCTCAGTCTGGGGTGAGTGCGCGCATGCGATCAGGTGCGGCCATCAACCGGAGCAACCCATGAGCACTGAAGACGACCAGATCAGCCCCGGCGGCAGCACGCTGATGCTGCACGCGCAGGAAAAGGCATTCGAGCCGGCACACGGCGGCGACTGCATCGAGCAGATCAGCGCACATATCGAGCAGCACCTGGGGCCGATCTCGGCAGTGCTGCACGAAATCATCTCCGACGCCGTGCATCTGGACGTGCATGTGGTGCCCGCCACCGCGGATGTCCCGTACCTGCGGCTGGTGACCTCGGGCATGAGCGACCGGCCGATGACCCTGCCCGAAGGTGTGGAAGCGCCGCAGTACATGGAGCTGATGCTGAGCCTGCCCGCCGATTGGCCGATGGACCAGCGCGACTTCGAAGACCCGCGCCACTACTGGCCGATCCGCCTGCTCAAGACCCTGGCCCGGCTGCCGCACAAGTTCGAGACCTGGCTGGGCTTCGGCCACACCATTCCCAATGGCCACCCGGCCGAACCCTACGCACCCGGCGTGCGCTTCGACGGCGCCATCGTGCTGCCACCGGTGAGCACGCCCGAGGGATTTGCGCGCCTGGCCATCGATGCCGACAAGACCATCGTGTTCATGACGGTGGTGCCGCTGTATCCGGAGGAGATGGCGCTGAAACTGAAGGACGGCAGCGATGCGCTGCTGGATCGCTTCGATGCCAAGGGGATTGGGGACATCATTGCGCTTGATCGCGTCAACGTCGCCAAAAAGCGCTTCGGGCTGTTCTGAGCGCCACCTGCCTGCCCGCCCGCTTCCGATATCTCCAGGACCACTGCAATGACCATTCTCGTCACCGGCGCCGCCGGTTTCATCGGGGCCTACACCTGCCGCGCGCTGGCTGCGCGCGGTGAATCGGTGGTGGGCCTGGACAACTACAACAGCTACTACGACCCGCAGCTCAAACGCGACCGGGTGGCGGCGCTGTGCCCGGGCATCGACATCCGCACGCTGGACCTGACCGACCGCAACGGCCTAGCCGCGTTGTTCGACGAAATCCGGCCCACACGCGTGGTGCATCTGGCCGCGCAGGCCGGGGTGCGTTACTCGCTGGAAAACCCGTCCGCCTACGTCGACAGCAACCTGGTCGGCTTCGTCAACATGCTCGAACTGTGCCGGCACCGCGGTGTGCAGCACCTGGTGTATGCCTCGAGCAGTTCGGTGTACGGCGATTCGGCCACCCCGCCGTTTTCCGAAGACCAGCGCGTGGACCAGCCGCGCTCGCTGTATGCGGCGACCAAGGCCGCCAACGAGCTGATGGGCTATACCTATGCGCAGCTGTACGGCCTGCGCGCGACCGGGCTGCGGTTCTTCACCGTGTACGGGCCGTGGGGCCGGCCGGACATGGCGCCGCTGATCTTCAGCCGCGCGGTGCTGGCGGGGCGGCCGATCGAGGTGTTCAACCACGGCAGGATGCAGCGCGACTTCACCTTCGTCGACGACATCGTGGCGGGCGTGCTGGGCGCGCTGGACACGCCCAGCGGCGAGCCGGTGCCGCACCGGGTGTTCAACCTGGGCAACCACACCCCGGTGGAGCTGGAATACTTCATCGACGTGATTGCCCAGGCTGCCGGGCGCCCGGCCGAGAAGGTCTACCGGCCGATGCAGCCGGGCGACATGATCCGCACCATGGCCGATACGCAGCGCGCGCACGCCGCCTTCGGCTTCGAGCCGGCCACCCCGGTCGAGCACGGCCTGCCGCAGGTGGTGGACTGGTGCCGCAGTTATTTCGGCGAGCGCGCCTAGGGCGCGCTTGCCACGTCAGCACAGCGGCGCAGCGGCCAGACAATCGCATATCGACGCGAGGTCGCGCCCGCAGCGACGGGCGTATCGGCAGGGCGGCGTGCTGGAGCGTTGAGCTTTCCGCGCCCTACCTGCACCATCCTGGCGCGGATCACGACCTCCTGCCGGCTGCGCGGGTCCGGTTATTTAACACGCTAGTACACGCTACAGGCTGCTTGACGCTCGCTCCAGCGCACATAACGCGGGTTCGCTTCATGCCTGACTCAGACAGTCAGGGCACAATGCGCGATCTTTTTCGCTCAGCCTTCATCTGGCCACCACGAATCCATGAGCCAACCCCAGCTTTCCGTCGTCGTCCCGGTGTTCAACGAGCGCGATAACGTCGCCGCCCTGGTCGGCGAGATCGTCGCCGCCTTGCGCGGGCTGGTGGCGTTCGAGATCGTCTATGTCGACGACCACTCGCGCGACGACACCCTGGCGGTGCTGCAAGGCCTGAAGACCACCACGCCGGAACTGCGCGTGCTGCATCACGTCACCCAGAGCGGCCAGAGCACGGCGGTGCGCAACGGCGTCAAGGCCGCGCGTGCGAGCTGGATCGCCACGCTCGACGGCGACGGCCAGAACGATCCGGCCGACATTCCCAAACTGCTGACCGCGCGCGCCAGCGCCGAGCCGCAGGTGAAGCTGTTCGCCGGCTGGCGGGTCAACCGCCAGGATTCGGGGTCCAAGCGCTGGGCCAGCAAGTGGGCCAACGCGATCCGTTCGCGCATGCTGCACGACAACACCCCCGATACCGGCTGCGGCATCAAACTGTTCGAGCGCGAGGCGTTCCTGGACCTGCCCTACTTCGATCATATGCACCGCTATCTGCCGGCGTTGATGCAGCGCGCCGGCTGGCGCACGGTGAGCGTGCCGGTGCATCACCGCCATCGCACCGCCGGCGTGTCCAAGTACAACAACCTCAATCGCGCGCTGGTCGGCATCCGCGACCTGCGCGGCGTGGCCTGGTTGATCACCCGCAGCAAGCGCACCGTGGTGCAGGAGCGCTGATGGAACTGCATTGGCTGGATCAACCGCTGACCTGGCTGTACTGGACCGGGCTGCATGTCACCGGCTGGAAGCTGATCGGCTATGTGGGCGCACTGATGTTCGGCGGCCGCTGGCTGGTGCAGTTTGTCGCTTCCAAGCGCGCCGGCAAGCCGGTGATCCCGCGCATGTTCTGGTACATGAGCGTGGTCGGCAGCCTGATGACGCTGAGCTATTTCGTGTTCTCGGCCAAGCAGGATTCGGTGGGCGTGCTGCAGAACCTGTTTCCGGCGTTTACCGCGTTCTACAGCCTGTATCTGGATGTGAAGCATCGCGGCTGGAGGCGGGATCGGGCGGTGCATTGAGCGGGGATTGGGGAGTGGGGATTCGTAAACGCGGCACTCCTGCTCCACGTTTCCGGGCTTTGAGGCGATGCTGGTTGCTTAGCTGAGCTGATTGAGCGTGCTGCATTGACTCTGCTTTCGGTGGATAACGTCAGGGGCTCGCTAGCTGGGGTCAACGCGTTTTTTCGTACGTCGCGATGCGATGGTTACCGACCTGGGATGAGGCGCGTGGCCGATGCCGCGGCTGTTTGCTCATCGGCATGCTGTGCCTATGTCCAACGCGCTCCTCCATCGTCCGTTGTCCGGGTCGGCACCGATTGCGGCGCATTGGTACCTGCAGCTGTACACGCATCAGCAGGTGCCGTTGTTTTCCGACTGGCGTTGCGCGCGAGCGGCAGCGGCCAGCCTTGCGGCGGCCGGTCATTGGCAGGGTGCGCAGTTGCTGTGCTGGGTGCTGCTGCCGGACAGTTGGTGCGCGCTGTTGCAGGCGCCTGGCAAGGCTGCGCTGCTGCAACTGGCCTCCCTCGCGCGACAGGCGGCTGCCGATGCGGTCAATCGTGCGCGCGGCCGTGGCGGGACGGTGTGGCAGCCGCAGATGCAGGCATCGGCGCTTGCGCCGACTGAGGACCACCGACAGTTCGCGCGCGCGCTGGTGGCGTTGCCAGTACGCGCAGGGCTGGCCGCGCAGATCGGTGGGTATCCGTACTGGGATGCGGTCTGGCTGTTGCACGGCCACGCTGCACACGGCACCGCGATTGCAGCGCCAGATGATCGCGCACGCATGCCGGGTCCGGGAGGCAGGTGACCGTGATCGCGTACATTCGTCCGGCTATTGATGCGCGTCTTCGCCTGTCAGCCTTGCAGGATATCGGTGCGAGCGACGTCTGCTCGATCAACATTTGACGTCCAGCGGCGCCTGCTCGATCAACGTCTGACGTCGAGCGGCATCTTTTCGGGCGACGTCTGACGTCGACCGCCTAC
Source organism: Xanthomonas arboricola pv. juglandis (assembly GCF_001013475.1). Lineage (GTDB taxonomy): Bacteria > Pseudomonadota > Gammaproteobacteria > Xanthomonadales > Xanthomonadaceae > Xanthomonas > Xanthomonas arboricola. Next base: position 258,509 of record NZ_JZEF01000006.1, read on the forward strand.
GCCTGTCGGAGCGGGCCGCGCGCTGCGGTGATCGCCTGCATCTGCCAGCGCCGAGCACGGTGTGGTCGGCAGCTACGGCGCCGCGACCTGCCCTGCCGGTAAGCCGGCAGGGCAGTCGCCCATGACGCACCGGCCGGTCAAAATTCCAGTGGATGATCCGGCAGCAGGGCCTGCAACTGGCTGCGGAACAACCCGCGAATCCGCTGCAGTGCGTCTTCGGTATCGGCCTCGAAGCGCAGCACCAGGATCGGCGTGGTGTTGGAGGCACGCACCAGGCCCCAGCCGTCGGCGAAGTCCGCACGCAGCCCGTCGATCGTCGACAGCCGCGCCGACTCGAACGGCGATTCCTCACCAGCCTGGGCACGCTCGACAATGCGCGCGACCAGCGCGTGCGCATCGCCATCCACCGGCACCTTGATTTCCGGGGTGGACACGCTTTCGGGCAGGGCGTCCAACACCTCCGACGGGGTTTCCTCGCGCTGGGCCAGGATTTCCAGCAGGCGTGCGGCCGCATAGATGCCGTCGTCGAAACCGTACCAGCGCTCCTTGAAGAAGAAGTGCCCGCTCATCTCGCCAGCCAGTTCGGCGTCGGTCTCGCGCATCTTGGCCTTGATCAGCGAGTGCCCGGTCTTCCACATCAACGGGCTGCCGCCGTTGCGCAGCACGTGATCGGACAACTTGCCGGTGCACTTGACGTCGTAGATCACCAGCGCGCCGGGATTGCGCTGCAGCACATCGGCAGCGAACAGCATCAGCAGACGGTCTGGGAACACCATGGCACCTTGCTTGGTGACCACGCCCAGACGATCGGCATCGCCATCGAAGGCCACGCCGATGTCGGCATCGAAGCGCTGCACCATCTTGACCAGGTCGTCGAGGTTGTGCGGCTCGCTCGGGTCGGGATGATGATTGGGGAAGGTGCCGTCGATCTCGCAATACAGCGGGATGACCTCGGCGCCGATCGCTTCCAGCAGGCGCGGTGCGATATCGCCGGCCACGCCGTTGCCGGCATCCACCACCACCTTGATCGGGCGGTCCAGTTGCACGTCGTCGGCGATGCGCTGGATGTAGGCGTCGCTGATGTCGCGCTGTTCCAGATCGCCAGGCGTTGCCGCGGTATGCAGGCGGCCTTCGTTGATGCGCTGGTGCAGTTCGGCGATCGCCGCCCCGGACAGGGTCTCGCCACCGATCACGATCTTGAAGCCGTTGTAGTCGGGCGGATTGTGGCTGCCGGTGACCGCCACGCAGCTGCCGGCGCGTAGTTCGTAGGCGCCGAAGTACACCACCGGGGTGGGCGCCAGGCCGATGTCGATCACCTGGCAGCCGGCGCGACGCAGGCCGTCGATCAGGCCATTGGCGAGCTCCGGGCCCGACAGCCGTCCATCGCGGCCGACCACCACCTCGCGCAGGCCCTGCGCCTGCATCACGCTACCGATGGCCTGGCCGATCAACGCGGCGACGCCGGGGTTGAGGTCCTTGCCGACCACGCCACGGATGTCGTAGGCGCGGAACATCTCGGTGGCGACCTGCACGGCCGGCACCAGCGCCGGCGGCGCTGGCGGCACATCTGCCTCCAGCGCGCGCGCTTGGCTGGCAAGGCTGGCGTCGTGCTGCAGGCTCTGGCTGAAGGTGGGCTCGTCGGCGGTCGGCTCGCCGGCCACGCGGCGACGCGGCAAGGCGACGCGGCCACGGCTGGCCAGCACCAACAGCACGGCGATGACGAGCAGCAGCGCGGCCACGATCGCACAGCCCACGGCGCCCAGACCCAGCGGGCCGTCATCGCGTTGCGGCACCGCGGCGGCCACGCGCAGGCCGCTGTTGCCCAATGGCCTGGCCAGGGTTTCGGCGGCATCGGCCAGCACCGCATCGCCTTGCTGGGCGACGTTGTAGCTGCCCTGGCGCAAGGCCAGGTACGCGCTGCCGGGCACTGCGATCGCATCCAGCGGGCCGGTCAGACGCAACAACGGCAGCCGCGCGTACGCCACCGCCGGCTGCGCGCCCAGGCGCACCGCTGCCGCCACGCCGAGACGGACCTGCTTGGCATCGCGCACCACGTGCACCTGCGCACGCTCGGCCACCAGTGCCGACTCGAGCAGGCTCAGCCGCGCGTAGCCGAAGTCCTTGGGATTGTCGTAGGCGGCAGCGAGGTCGCCGGACAGGACCTGCACATCCTCGGCGCCCTTGAAGCGCTCGCGGATGCTTGAGGCGGCCGCCAGCGCGTCGCCATTGGCCAACGCGGCGATGACCTGTGGCTGCTTGAGCACGGCGTCGAGCTGGCTGGCCTGCTGGGCCATGGCTCGGCTGATGTCCTGCACGGCGCGGTCGCGCGCCTGTTCCAGCTCCTGCGCAACCGCATCCTGGCGCCATTGCGTGTAGCTGCTCCAGCCGAACCAGGCAGCCAGCAGCACCAATACCCCCCCCAACACCGGACCACTCGTACGCACGCTGGACATCGACTGCCTGCGCTCGTTCGCCTTGCTCATGTGACGTCCCCCGTCAGCGCACGCCGGTGTGGCCGAATCCACCCGCTCCCCGCGCGCTGTCGACGAAAGTATCCACCACTTGCAAGCCCACGCGCACGATCGGCAGGATCACCAGCTGGGCGATGCGGTCGCCCGGCTCGATGGTGAAGGCCTCACGGCCGCGATTCCAGGTACTGATCAGCAGCGGCCCTTGGTAATCGGCATCGATGAGTCCGGTGCCGTTACCGAGCACGATGCCGTGGCGATGGCCCAGGCCCGAGCGCGGCAGGATCACCGCGCACAGCTGCGGGTCGGCCAGATGGATGGCGATGCCGCTGGGAATCAGCGCCGCATCGCCGGGCTCCAGTGTCATCGGCGCTTCCAGCGCCGCGCGCAGGTCCATGCCGGCGCTGGCGTCGGTGGCGTAGGCCGGCAGCGGCCACAGATCGCCAAAGCGCGGGTCGAGCAGCTTCACCTGCAAGGACTGGGTCGGGGTGCTCATGCCTGCAATCTCTCCGCGATCAGGGCCAACAGCTGGTCGGCCAGTTCGGTCTTGCTGCTGCTGGGGAAGGCGCGCTCGCCGCCCTGCCAGTAGGCGGTGGCGGCGTTGTTGTCGCTTTCGAAGCCGCCGCCCTCGATCCCCACCTGGTTGGCGATGATCAGGTCCAGCCGCTTGGCGGCCAGCTTGCCACGCGCGTAATGCTCCACGTCGTGCGTTTCGGCGGCAAAGCCGACCACCAGCTTCAGCGCGCCGGTCTGCGCGGCGACCTCGGCCAGGATGTCCGGGGTGCGCACCAGCTCCAGGGTCAGCGTCTCGCCGGTCTTCTTGATCTTCTGCGCGACCACCCGCTTGGGGGTGTAGTCGGCCACTGCGGCGGCGCCGATGTAGATGTCGGCCGGGAACGCACCCAGCACCGCATCGCGCATCTGCGCAGCCGAGCGCACGTCGATCCGCCGCACCCCGGCCGGGGTGGTCTGGTGCACCGGGCCGCTGACCAGCACCACCTCGGCGCCCTGGCTGGCGGCGGCAGCGGCCAGGGCATAGCCCATCTTGCCGCTGCTGCGGTTGCCCACGTAGCGCACCGGGTCCAGGTCCTCGAAGGTGGGGCCGGCGCTGATGACGATACGCAGGCCGTCCAGTTGCGCGCTGCTGGGCACGAACGCCGGGGCGGCAGCAGCCTTGGAGGCGAGCGGCGCGGCGATGCCGGCACCACCGGCCAGGGCGGCGATGATCGCCGCCGGCTCGGCCAGCCGGCCGGGGCCGGACTCGCCTTCGGCCAGCGGGCCGTCCTCGGGACCGACCACGCGCACGCCGCGTGCGGACAGGGTCGCCACATTCGCCTGCGTGGCCGGGTGCAGCCACATGCGGTGGTTCATTGCCGGGGCCACGGTCAGCGGCGCGGTGGTGGCCAGGCACAGCGTGCTGACCAGATCGTCGGCCAGGCCGTGGGCCAGCCGCGCCAGCAGGTCGGCGGTGGCCGGAGCGACGATCACCTGATCGGCCCAGCGCGCCAGTTCGATATGTCCCATCGCCTGCTCGGCGGCGCTGTCCCACAACGTGGTGCGGGTGGGCTGCCCGGACAGGGCCTGGAAGCTGAGCGGGGTGACGAATTGTTGCGCGCCGCTGGTCATGGCGACCTGCACCTGCGCACCGGCGTCGCGCAGGCGACGGACCAGTTCGAGCGATTTGTAAGCGGCAATGCCTCCGCCGACGCACAGCAGCAAGCGCTGTCCGTCCAGGGGGCGGGCCTGAGTGGAGCCGATCACGTCGGAGTCGTCCTACGGTTACAAGGACAACTAGATTAGCCGATGCCCCCGTCCGGCCTGATAGGCGTGAGCGATGAGCACCGGCAATCTCGCCATATGCACATTCACGACTGGCCCACCCACGAACGCCCGCGCGAGAAACTTCTGGCGCGCGGGGCGCCTGCCCTGTCCGATGCCGAGCTGCTGGCGATCTTTGTCGGCTCCGGCCTGCGCGGCCAGGACGCCGTCCAGACCGGACGCAATCTGCTGCTGCGCCACGGCCCGCTGCGCGTGCTGCTGGATCGCACGGCGCCCGCCCTGGCGCGCCTGCCCGGCCTGGGTCCGGCCTCGGCCTGCAAGCTCAGTGCGGCGCTGGAACTGGCGCACCGCCACCTGCTGAGCGCACTGGAACGCGGCGACGCACTCAGCGACCCGCCCAGCGTCGGCCGCTACTTCTCGCAGCGGCTGCGTGCGCGCCCCTACGAGGTATTCGCGGTGCTGTACCTGGACACCCGCCATCACGCCATCGCCTTCGAGGAAGTGTTCACCGGCACCATCGACGGGGCCGACATCCACCCGCGCGAAGTGGTGCGGCGGGCGCTACTGCACAACGCCGCGGCGGTGATCGTCGGGCACAACCACCCTTCAGGCAATCCGGAGCCGTCCGAGGCCGACCGCGCGGTCACCCGGCGCCTGCTGGGTGCATTTGAGCTGGTGGATATCCGCCTGCTGGACCACTTCGTGATCGGTGACGGGCGTCCGGTCTCGCTGGCCGAGCGCGGCTGGCTGGGATGAGCGCGTGGCGGTGACCTGAACCGTCGGCCCGACCCCGGGGCGCGCGGTCGGGTAAAATCGGTGGTTTCGTTCCAAGCAGATCCCACGTGAAAGCCCAACTCCGCGCACTGATCGGCCAAGGCATTGAAGCCTTGCGCGCCAACGGCACCCTGCCTGCCGACACCCTGCCGCCGGATTTTGTGGTCGAGCGGCCCAAGACGCGCGAGCACGGCGACTTCGCCACCAATGCCGCGATGCTGCTGGCCAAGCCGGCGCGCAGCAACCCGCGCGCGCTGGCCCAGGCGCTGGTCGCCGCATTGCCGGCCAGCGACGACGTGGCCAAGGTGGAGATCGCCGGCCCGGGCTTCATCAATTTCCATCTCGCCCCCACCGCCTACCAGCGCGAAGTGGCGCATGTGCTCAAGCAGGGCCACGACTACGGCCGCGGGCTGGCCGGCAACGGCCGCTCGGTGGGCGTGGAATACGTGTCGGCCAATCCGACCGGCCCGCTGCACGTCGGCCACGGCCGCGCCGCGGCGATCGGCGACAGCCTGGCGCGCGTGCTCGATGCCAACGGCTGGAACGTCAAGCGCGAGTTCTACTACAACGATGCCGGCGTGCAGATCGAGAACCTGGCCCTGTCGGTGCAGGCGCGCGCGCAGGGGCTCACCCCCGACAGCGACGGCTGGCCGGAGAACGGCTACCGCGGCGACTACATCGCCGATGTGGCCACCGCCTACCTGGCCGGCGACACCGTCGACCTGGAAGGCCACCTGGTCACCGGCGGCAAGGACCCTGCCGACTTCGACGCGATCCGCCGCTTCGCCGTGGCCTACCTGCGTAACGAGCAGAACCACGACTTGGCCGCGTTCCGCGTCGATTTCGATATCTATTTCCTGGAAAGCTCGCTGTACAAGGACGGCAAGGTCGAAGAGGCGGTGCAGAAGCTGATCGCCTCCGGCCATACCTACGAGGAAGGCGGCGCGTTGTGGTTGAAGTCCACCGACTTCGGCGACGACAAGGACCGGGTGATGCGCAAGTCCGACGGCACCTACACCTACTTCGTGCCGGACGTGGCCTATCACCTGACCAAGTGGCAGCGCGGCTACGAGCGCGCGATCACCGAGCTGGGGGCCGATCACCACGGCTCGCTGACGCGCGTGCGCGCCGGCCTGCAGGCGCTGGAACTGGGCATCCCGCAAGGCTGGCCGGAGTACGTGCTGCACCAGATGGTCACGGTGATGCGCGGCGGCGAGGAAGTGAAACTGTCCAAGCGTGCCGGCAGCTACGTCACCCTGCGCGATCTGATCGAGGAAACCAGCGCCGATGCGGTGCGCTGGTTCCTGATCGCGCGCAAGCCCGACTCGCAGCTCACCTTCGACATCGACCTGGCGCGGCAGCAGAGCAACGACAACCCGGTGTTCTACGTGCAGTACGCGCATGCCCGCGTCTGCAGCGTGCTGCGGCAGGCGCAGGAGAAGGGCTACAAGTACGAGCAGGCGCACGGATTGGCCGAGCTGGCGCGCCTGGACGACGAGCATTCGCTCAACGTCATGGTCGAGCTGTCGCGCTATGCGGAGGTGGTGGAAATCGCCGGGCAGACGCTGGAGCCGTACCAGATCGCGCAATACCTGCGTGAATTGGCGCACGCCTTCCACACGTGGTATCACAACACCAAACTGCTGGTGGACGATGCCGCAGAGCGCGACGCCAAGCTCACCCTCGCCGTCGCCACGCAACAGGTGCTTGCCAACGGCCTGGAACTGCTTGGCGTCAGCGCCCCAGAAAAGATGTAAGCCGAGCCGCATGGCCCGCAACGACGTGATTCGGAGAAGTGGTAGATGGCAGCACGACGCGGTAAGAGTCAGGCGCGACGCAACACCAGCAATGGCACCCCCGGTTGGGTGTGGTTGGTGGCGGGCGCTGCGATTGCGGCAGTGATCTTTCTGGCCGCGCCCAACCTGTTCAAGAAGGACGGCGACGGCTTCCTGCGCGTAGGCCCACGCGCCAACCCCGACGCACAGCCCGAGCCGGTGGCCGATGCCGACGTGGATACGCCGGCCGAGCTGCCCAAGCCCAGCGCGCAACCGCCCAAGCCGCAGGCCAAGCCGGGCGATGCGCAGACCCAGTACGACTTCTATACCTTGCTGCCCGGCAAGGAAGTACAGATGTCAGATGCCGAACTGGCGGCCAGCGCGCGCGCCGAGGAAGCTGCACGTGCGCGCGCCGCATTGGAAGGCAAGCCGGTCGCGCCTGCACCGGGTGCGAGTGTGGCGGCAGCCACGCCGGCCGCCAGCGTGCCGGTCCCGGTGACCGAAACAGCCGCCAGCGCGCCGAAGCCATTGGCCGAGACCGCCCCGGCACGCCCGGCCGCCACCCCGGCCCCGGCCAGCACTGCGGCACTGAGCACGCCGGCTGCAACCGCTGCGCCGAAGCCGGCAGCGACGGCAGCAGCTGCCACCCCGGCAGCTGCCTCTGCAGTGACCGACAACACCCGCTACATCCTGCAGGCCGGCTCGTTCGGCGCCTCCGGCGATGCCGAATCGACCAAGGCCAAGCTGGCGATGATGGGCCTGGCCGCACGCGTGGAGTCGGCCGACATCAGCGGCAAGACCGTCTACCGCGTACGCATGGGGCCGTACGGCAGCGCCAGCGAACTGGCCGAAGCCAAGCAGAAGCTGACCGGTAGCGGCTTGCCCGCCATCGCGATCAAGGCACAGTAGCCGCCGTGCTGCAGCGCGCCGCCGGCCTGTGGTTGTGGTGGGGACTGATCGGCGCGGCGCACGCCACCGAGCAGATTCCCGACCACATCCGGATCGACGGGCAGGACGCGGTGCTGCTGGCCGAGCCATTGGCGCCGGTGCTGGACGACCAGGCCACCTGGCAACGGTTCGTAGCGCATGCGCGGCCGGCGCTGGGCAGTTGCAGTGCAAACTGGCGCGGTTACCAGGCCGATTGGCGCGTGGAGCAGACGCAGGTGCTGCTGGATCGCATCGTCATCGGTGCCTGCGACACCGCGCCGCCGGCGTTACCGCTCGATGTGCTGTTCCCCGGGCGAACCGCTCCGGTCGCCGCGGACTGGATCGATGGCGAGCTGGTGATCGCCCTGCCAACCGCCGCGAGCACCGGCGACACCGCACCCGGCGCCGCAGAAGCACCGTATCTGCTCCTGCAGGTGCAACACGGCCGCGTAGTGACGCGCGAGCCGCTCAGTGATGAGGCCAAGCTGCGCGCGCGCCGTGCCCAGGCCCACGTATCCGGCGCTGCCACCACCCCCTGATCCCTTTGCCTGACCCCCTCGTTCGCAGGAGTTATCCCCCATGTCCAAGACCGTTCTGATCACCGGTGCCACCTCCGGATTCGGCAGCGCCGCCGTGCGCCGTTTTGCCGCCGCCGGCTGGAAGATCATCGCCACCGGCCGCCGCGCCGAGCGCCTGGATGCGTTGGCGGCCGAGCTGCCTGCCGGCCAGGTGCACACCGCAGCCTTCGACATGCGCGATGCGCAGGCCCTGTCGGCAGCGATCGACGCATTGCCGGCCGAGTTTGCCGACATCGATGTGCTGGTCAACAACGCCGGGCTGGCGCTGGGCACCGCGCCTGCACAACAGGCCGACCTGACCCAGTGGCAGCAGATGATCGACACCAATGTCACCGCGCTGGTCACCCTCACCCACCGCCTGCTGCCGGCGCTGATCGCACGCCGCGGCGCCATCATCAACATCGCCTCGGTCGCGGCGACCTACCCCTACACCGGCGGCAACGTGTACGGCGGCACCAAGGCGTTCGTGCAGCAGTTTTCGCTGGGCCTACGCGCGGACCTGCACGGCACCGGCGTACGCGTGACCTCGATCGAACCGGGCATGGCCGAAACCGAATTCACCCTGGTGCGCACCGGCGGCAACCAGGCCGCCTCCGACACGCTGTACCGCGGCGCCACCCCGATGACCGCCGAGGACATCGCCGAGCAGATCTTCTACGTCGCCAGCCTGCCGGCGCATCTGAACATCAATCGGCTGGAAATCATGCCGGTCACGCAGTCGTTCGCCGGTTTCCAGGTGGCGCGCGACGCGCAGTGACGATGGCCTGCAACGCCAATGCCTCGGTCGCGTCGCGATCCGATGGTGTGGCGGTCGGCGCGCGAACAGATCGCGCCGCATCCAAGCTGGGTGCGGCGCGGCAACCGGCGTACCGCCAGGGCTGATGACAACGCCGCGCATTGCGCGGCGTTTTGCTCTGCCTGGTCAGCCGCGATCGGCGGCAGCCAACGGCTGCGCGCCTGGCCGCAGCATCCTGTCGCGCAGTTGCAGGAACGGGCGCTCCACCGCGTAGTGCAACAGCGCGCCGCCCAGCACTGCCACCAGGCCATACACCGCAAATGCCAGCACGCCGCGCCCCTCCAGCGCCGGGCCGAACCAGCCCTGGGTGAGATGGAAGACGGCCTTGTGGGTCAGATACAGGCTGTAGGAGATGGCCGCCAGCCATGCCGCGCCCGGCACGCGCAAACCGCCAAGCACACCGCTGCTGGCAGTGCCGGCGAGCACCAGCAAGGCCAGCCCCAGCGACAGCACCGGCCAGCCCACCGCGTTGCCGATCAGGCCGGTGCGCTCGCGGAACAGCCACAGTGCCAGCGCCAGAATCGCCACGCCGGCACACAGGATGGCGTTGCCGTGTTGCTGCAGCCGTTGCCACGTCATGGGGCGAAACACCTTCAGTACCGCCAGCACGACACCGGCCAGCAGACCGTCCAGACGGTTCCAGGTCGGGTAGTAGATGTCTTCGATAAACCAGTTGCGCTGCAGACCGACGCCAGCGCTGTCCAGGGCAGTGTTGTGCCACCAGATGCCAGCACGCAGCGCGATGCCGGCAACCACGACCAGCACGCAGAGCACGCCAAAGCGTGCAGCCGAGGGCCGACGCAGCAGAAGCGTCGCCAGCAACGGAAATACCAGATAGAAATGTTCTTCCACGCACAGCGACCAGGCGTGCGAGAACGCGGCATCACGGCCGTAGTCGACGAACAGGTTCAGGGTGAAGGTGACGAACATCCACCACGGCGCCAGCCCGGGCGACTCGCGAAAGTCCGGCCACGCCATGTAGATCACCAGCACCAGCAAGAACGCCGGCAGGATGCGAAACGCGCGGCGCAGATAAAACTCCTTGAAGTCCAGGCGTTGCCCGCGCGCCAGCGGCCTCAGCACCTGCGTGCCGATCAGAAAGCCGCTCAGGACGAAGAACAGGTCCACGCCCATCCAGCCGTAGCGCGACAGCCACGCCCAGTCCGGCCCCAGACCGCCGACCACGAAGGAATGGAACAGCATCACCCAGACAATGGCGATGCCACGCAGCAGATCGAGAGCGGGGTAGCGCATGCGGGCGATGCAAAGCCGAGGGAGCCCGATTGTGCCGCATCCCGCCGATGCGACGATGCCGGCGCCAGCGCTGGCGCAGTCGCCAGCTCGGATCAGCAATGCAGACGCTGTTTCCACATCACTCAGTCGTGCAGGCCTGGTCCGGTCGACCACCTATCGGCGACAGCAAAACGCTAGCACCCCGCCCGTGCAGCAGCCGAAGGGCTTCGGTGAGGCCAGCCGCATTGCCGCAGCCAATGCAACGCCGACGCTGTGGCTCCCCCACAGCGTCAACCATCACGCATCGGCCTGTGTCACGCGACGGCCTGCTCGATCCGCACGGCCGGCGCCACCGACACCGCCGGTTGCAGCAATCCCCAGGCTTTCAGCTGCTCCACTGCACGGCCGATTCCGTCTTCCTCGCGGATGCGCTGCCCCAGCGCGCGTGCCGCTGCGCGCATGCTCGGCGCGCTGGCCTGGCTGATGGCATCGGCCAGGGTCTCCGGCTGTAATCCGACCCGTGCGAGCGCCGGCGGGGCGACGCCGCGTTGGGCCAGGCAGTGCGCCCAGAACGGCTGGTCATAGCCGAACGGCAGCACCACCGACGGAATCCCCGCAGCCAGCGCCGCACCGGTGGTGCCGGCACCGCCGTGATGCACCGCCACCGCCACCCGCGGAAACAGCCAATCGTGCGGTGCCTGTTCCAGCTGGAAGAAGCGCTCGGCATCGTCGGATGCGTCTTCCGCGGCCGCCAACCCGCCCCAACCGCTGGCCAGCAGTGCACGTTGACCGGTCAGACGCACCGCCGCCTTGACGATGGCGGTGAGCTGGGCCGCATCAGTGCTGATCATGCTGCCGAAGCCGATATACAGCGGCGGGGGGCCGGCCTGCAGAAACGCCTGCAGCGCGGCCGGCGGCTGCCACTGCGGCTGCGGCAACTGCCAGAACCCGCTGACCTGGGCCCGGTCCGGCCAGTCCGGCGGACGTGGGCACAGATGCTCGCTGTAGCCATACACCACGCGCTGCGCGCTGCGATCGGGCCCGCTCCACGGATATGCCGGCAGCCCCAAGGCCGGGCGCACGATGCCGTTGAGCGCCGGGCGCATCAGCTGCCAGCCGGCAAAGCGCACCGCGTGATGCAGCGCCACGCTCACCAGCCCGGGCAGGCGCACGGTGGGCATCACCATCAACGGCACATGCCGCGAGGCGGTCAGCGGCTGCAATTGCGTGAACACCACCGGCAGGCCATAGGCCTGGCCCAGGCTATGCGCCAGCGGGCTGGCGCTGCCGACGCCGAGAATCAGCCCGGCACCGGCACAGGCCGCACGGCCCTGCTCGGCCCAGTCGCGCGCCCACTCCAGCAGCTGCGCACGCAAGGTGCCCCAGATGCCGCGCCAGCCACCGCGCATCTCGGCGACATCCGGATGGCCCTGCAGCAGTTTCTGGTGGTCGCCGCTGAGCGGGAAGAAGTCCAGCCCATTGGCGCGGATCAGCGCTTCGAAGTTGGCGCTGGTCAGCACCCGCACCGGGTAACCGCGCTCCTGCAAGCCACGGCCCAGCGCGATGATCGGGCGCACATCGCCATGCGTGCCCAGGGTGGCGATCAGCACCGGGCGCTGGCGTCCCGCGTTGAAGGAAGACTCAGGCATATTCGGCCACCCCGTCACTGGCGGTGGCGATGCTGCCATCGCGTTGTGCGGCTTTCGTGGTGGCCGCGTGCAGCAGTGCGCTGAGCGTGGCCGAATGCGTGGACGACAGCATCGAGTGGTGGTCGCTGTCCAGCACATGCAACTGCAGGTGGCGCACATACGGGCGCCAGGCCTGCGGCCGGTAATCCACCCACACCGTATCGTCGCCGCCGGAGGTCATGCGCACGCTCGCTTCGACGAACACCACATCCTGGTCCAGCGGCTTGGGACGGTGACGCCGCGCCAGATGCAGGTGGTGCTGGGTCATGCCGCCCATGTCGTCCAGCAACGTGGGGCGTTGTTCGAGCAGCTGGCGCACTGCGGGCAGGTCGTTCAAGCCGTAGTGATCGCACAGCAGGCTGGCCAGTTCGGCCACCGTGGTCGGCATCGGCTGGCCGGGTGCCAGATGCAGGCCCAGCGCATGCACCGATGCACGCACGTTTTCCGATTCCGGCAGCGACGCGGCCTGCTCCAGGTGCGGGTAGCTGTCGAGCATCGCCAGCAATTCGACTTCTTCGCCCAGCGCATGCAGTTCGGCAGTGATGGCATGCGCGATCAAGCCGCCCAGCGACCAGCCGATCAATCGATACGGCCCCTGCGGCTGTACCGTGCGCAGCCGCGCCAGATAGTCGCGCGCGATCGCCTCGATGCTTTCCGGGCGATGCTGCGGGTCGCTCAAGCCGGGCGACTGCAAGGCATACACCGGCCACTGCGGATCGAGCTGGCCGAGCAAGGTGAGATACGACCAGCCCAGACCGACCACCGGGTGGATGCAGAACAGCGGCGGCGTACCCGGGGTGCCCGCACGCAACGGCAACAGCACGCCAAGCGGGTCGTTGGGGATCTGCGCGTTGCGCTTGATCACCTCGGCCAGGCCGGCAATCGTCGGCGCATGGAACAGGGTACCCAGCGGCAGTTCGACACCGAACGTCTGCGGGAAGCGTGCGGCCATTTCTGCCGCGCGCAGCGAGTCGCCGCCGAGCTCGAAGAAGTTGTCTTCGACACCCACCACTTCGATGCCCAGCACGTCCTGCAGCATCGCGGCCAGCTGCTGTTCGAGCGCATCGCGCGGCGCCACATGCGCGCGCTGCGGCAGCGCACCCGGCGACGGCAAGGCGCGGCGATCCAGCTTGCCATTGGTTGTCAGCGGCAGTGCCTGCAATGGCACCCACAAGGTGGGAATCATCGACGCCGGCAGGCGCTGCTGCAGATGTGCGCGCAACAGCTCCGGTGATGGCGTTGCGCCATGCTTGCCCACCACATACGCCAGCAACTGCAGTGCGTCGTGGTCGCCATCGCGATGACCGACCACCACCGCCTGCGCCACTTGCGAATGCAGCAGCAAGGCGTTTTCGATTTCGGCCGGCTCCACACGATGGCCGCGGATCTTCAGTTGCGCATCTGCGCGGCCGATGAATTCCAGCATGCCGTCGCGGCGCTGACGCACGCGGTCGCCGGTGAGGTACATGTTGCTGCCGTCGTCGGCGAACGGGTCGCGCACGAAGCGCTCGCTGGTCAGCTGGCGCTTGCCGCGATAGCCCTTGGCCACGCCCGCGCCGCCGATGTACAACTCGCCGATCGCGCCGGTCGGCAGCGGTTGCCGCTGCGCATCGAGCACATAGACGCGGGTATTGAGCAGCGGCCTGCCGATCGGCGGGGCGGCAGCGTCGGTGAGCTGCAACGGCATGATGGTCGACCAGATCGTGGTTTCGGTCGGCCCGTACAACTGGGTCAGGCGCCCGACCCGGCTCAGCAACTGGGTCGCCAGTTCCGGCACCAGGGCTTCGCCGCCGACCAGGGCGTGGATACGGTCCAGCGCCAGATCCTGATTGGCCAGCAGGATGCGCCACAGCGACGGAGTGGCCTGCACCATGCTGATCTGCTCCTGCACGATCAGCCGCGACAGGCTGCGTGGATCGTGGGTGATGCCGGCCGGTGCAATGACCACGCGCGCGCCCACTAACAACGGCAGGTACAGCTCCAGCCCGGCGATATCGAAGGTGATGGTGGTGACCGCCAGCACGCGGTCGCGCGGACGCAACGCAAGCTCATGCTCCATCGCATGCAGGAAATTGAACAGGTTGCGATGGCTGATTTCCACGCCCTTGGGCGCACCGGTCGAGCCGGAGGTGTACAGCACATAGGCCGTACCGTCCGGCGTGGCCAGCGGCGCGATCGCCGCCGGCAACACCGCCGGGCGCGGATCCAGCCAGACCATGCCGCCGAGCAGATAGCGCTCGCACAACGCCGGCTCGCAGACCAGCGCGATGGCACCGGAATCGTTGAGCATCTGCCGGTTGCGTGCGGCCGGGCTTTCCGGATCCAGCGGCAGGTACGCCGCCCCGCTCCACATCACCGCCAGCAAGGCCACCAGCAATTGCTCGCTGCGCGGCAGCGCGATGGCGACCACGTCGCCGGGGCGGACGCCATCGGCCACCCATTGCGCGGCGATGCGCGAGGCCAGTTCGCACAGCGTGGCGTAGTCCAGGGTGCGGTTGTCGTATTGCACCACCACTGCCGCCGGCATCAGTTCGGCACGCTGCAGCATGCCGTGCAGCAGCGTGGCCGGCTCCGGCAGCGCTGCGGCGGTGGCGTTCCAGGTCTGCAACAGGCGGCGGCGTTCCGCATCGCCCAGCACATCGATCTGGCCCAACGCGCATTCCGGATCGGCCAGCACCGCATCGGCCAGATGGGTCAGGCGACGGCAGTGCTCGGCCAGCTCGTCGCTGTCGTACAGCGCCGGATTGGCATCCAGATCGAAGCGCAACGCGGCACCGTCGCCGCGCTCGTAGCAGAAGATGGTCAGATCGTCGGCCGGGCCGTTGGACAGGTTATGCGGCATCGCATAGGCCTGGCCAAAGCGCAGTGCGTAATCGAAGGCTTCGATGTTCACTGCCAGGCGTGCGAACTTCTGATCGATCCCGAACATGCCCAGATCGCGGCGCACGTCCTCGAAGCGGTATTGCTGGTGGCGCAGCGCGTGCCTGACCACCGAGGACACCTGCGCGAACAGCGCATGCACCGGCTGCTGCGGATCCATTTTCAGGCGCAGCGAAATCACATTGGCCACCAGGCCTGCGGTCTGCCGGTAGCGCGCATTGATGCGGCCGGTCACCGGCATGGCCAGCACCAGATCCTCGGCACCGGTGCAACGGTAGTAATACGCGGCGATCAGCGAAATCAGCATCTGCGGCAGGCTGGCGCCATAGTCCTTGCCGAGCGCGCGCAGCCGCACCACCTGCTGCGGCGAGAATTGTCCGGTGCCACGCAACAACCCGGTCGACAGGTGATTGCCCGGACGCGCCAGGGTCGCCGGCGGCGGCAGATCGGCCAGCTGCTGCATCCAGTAGCTGCGGTCGCGCTGAAAACGATCGGACTCTCGATACTGCTGTTCCAGCTCGATCAGCGACAGCGCGCTGCCGTATTGCGCAGGCTCCGGCTCGATGTTTTCTGCGTAGGCGTTATACAGCACCGCCATGCGCTGCATCATGATCGAGGCGCAATAGCCATCCATCACCAGATGGCTGACGCATTGCACCCACATATGGTGGTCTTCGCCAAGGCGGAACACCGCGCAATGCCATAACGGCCCGTGCTGCAGATCTTCCGGCTTGCGGATTTCTTCGTCGACCCAATGCTCGGCGGCGTTGCGCGGGGAAGGATCTTCGCTGACGTTGAAATACGGGATCGCGGCGGTGTATTCGGGCAGGACAACCTGATGCGGCACGCCGTCGTGCTCGGCGATGCATAGCCGCAGCGTGTCGAATTCGCGCGTCAGCTGCATGCTGGCGCGGATCAGCAGCTGCGGATCCAGCGGGCCGAACATTTCCAGGGCTTCGGACAACATCAAGGTGTTGTCGGTATGCAACTTGCTGGCGACCCACAGGCCGCGTTGCGCTTTGGTCAGGGGAAACACGGGAGAGGCGTCGGTGTGCATTGCGTGCATCCTTCTTGTGTGGCGCGCAGTCGCCCGGTGCGCCATGTCCGCAATGCGGTCAGTGGGACGCCGGATCAGCACCTGGCCTTGAAACGTGAGGTAAGAGACACCGACGACCGCCAGCGCATGCCGGCGATATACGATGGAACGCACAATGGGAACACATCACGAAGCGGCGTGCAGCGTCGATACAACGACGTGCACTGACTTTCCTAAAACACTTGTTTCCCGACAAGTTAAACAAACACTAACAATTAGCCACCGCGATAAACCGTGCAAAAATCACGAAATCCACGTCGCCCGCAAAAATTTTTGGCTGAAATGTGATTTCAACTAGTGTTCTGGATGCATACGTCTACAGATCGCGTTTTTCGCGCGTTGCACGCTACGGAACAGACTGCCATGCATCGCGCAGCAATCCGGCGAAGGCGTTTTTGCCGGGAATTTTGCGTGTTTCATGGCGTATCCGGGACCGCATGCACTAAGACCACTGCATGCAGCGGCATTGATTTTATTGCGTCGCAGGGACAACCATTCCGCAAGACACGCCGCTTTTTTTGAATGCCGTCTGCAACCGCATGGTCACACGACGGTTATTTGATTGTCATTGCCACCCGCGTCGATCACGCATGCATGGGTGTTGCTGGTGATCGCCTGGCCCTGGCTTGAGCGGATGGTGTTGGTCGTCGCACGTCGTCGCCAGGGCAGGACGTTACCGGGCTCGGCCAGGGCGCGCAGAATCCAGCGCGTCCGGCAATGGCGCCGGGTTCGGACCCGGAGCCATGCCGCATTACGGCCGCACAGCGGTGCTGCGGGCCGTCTCGTCAATGCATTGCGCGCGAAGGTGCAACAGAATGGCGCGCCACGGCCCCCGCAGCGCGCAGTGCCTCAGCCCAACGGTTCGTCGGACAGATAGGTGTAACCGGTCAACCCTGCTTCCAGCGCATCGCTCAGTTCCTGTGCGCGCTCGGGCGGTAGCTGCGCGGCAGCGATGCGCTCGGCGTAGGTCGCACGCAGCGTGTCCAGCTGATAGCCCACGTAGTCCAGCATCACATCGGTGGTATCGCCGCGGCGCTGCTGCGCGATGCGATAGCCATCGCCGTCCACGGCCACTTCCACCGCATCGGTATCGCCGAACAGGTTATGGATATCGCCCAGGATTTCCTGGTAGGCACCGACCAGGAAGAAGCCGATGCGATAGCTCTCGCCCGGATTCAACGTGTGCAGCGGCATCGAGCTGTCCAGGCTTTCGTTCTCGACGTAGGTCTTGACCATGCCGTCGGAGTCGCAGGTCATGTCGGCGATGATGCCGCGCCGCTGCGGCGCTTCGTTCAAGCGCTCGATCGGCACGATCGGGAACACCTGGTCGATCGCCCACACATCCGGAATCGACTCGAACACGCTGAAGTTGACGAAGTACTTGTCGACCAGCCGCTCGTTGAGCTCGTCCAGCACCGGGCGATGGCTCTTCTCGTCGAAACTCAGGCGTGCACGCACGCCATGCGCAATCGCATAGAACAGGTCATCGATACGCGCGCGGTGGGTCAGGTCGATCTGGCCCAGTGCGTAAGCACTCAAGCCTTCGGCATGGAAGTGCTGCGCCTCCTGGAACAGTTCCACCGCCGGGCGCACATCGAGCTCGTCGTGGATCTCGCGCAGGTGGCGGATCGCTGCCGGCTCGTCGTCGTGCGCATCCGGCACGCGGCCTTCCGGCGCCTGCTCCACTTCGGACACGTTGGCGATCAGCACCGCGTGGTGGGCGGTCATCGCGCGGCCGCATTCGGTGACGATGCGCGGCGGGGTCAGGCCGTGCTCTTCGCAGGCGCTGGCCAGCGGCTGCACGATGTTGCTGGCGTAGGAATGCAGGCCGTAATTGATCGAGCAATAGCTGCGCGAGCGCGTGCCTTCGTAATCGATGCCCAGGCCGCCGCCGACGTCCACATGGCTGATCCTGGCGCCCAGCCGCGACAGCTCCACGAAATAGCGCGTGGCCTCGCGCATGCCGTTGGCGATGTCGCGCACGTTGGAGATCTGCGAGCCCATGTGGAAATGCAGCAGTTGCAGGCTGTCGGCGTACTCGGCGTCGCGCAGCGTCTTCCACAGGTCCAGCACCTGCCGTGGCGACAGCCCGAACTTGGCCTTGTCGCCACCGCTGTTCTGCCACTTGCCCGCGCCAAGCGAGGCCAGGCGCATGCGCACGCCCAGGCCCGGCTTGACGTCCAGCGCGCGCGCCTCTTCCAGCACCAGCTTCAGCTCGGAGGGCTTTTCGATGACGATGAAGGTCTGCAGGCCGAGCTTGCGGCCGATCAGCGCCAGGCGGATGTATTCGCGGTCCTTGTAGCCGTTGCAGACGATCAGCCCGCCCGGGCGCGACAGCGCCAGCACCGCCATCAGCTCCGGCTTGCTGCCCGCTTCCAGGCCGAAGCCGTCGCCGTGGTGGCTGGCCAGCGTGCCGGCCACGCCGCGATGCTGGTTGACCTTGATCGGGTAGACGGCCGTGTAGCCGCCGGCGTAGTCCCATTCGGATTGCGCCTGCGCGAACGCCGCCTGCAGCTTGCCCAGGCGCTGGCCCAGGATGTCCGGGAAACGCACCAGCAGCGGCAGCTTGGCGCCGGCTGCGCGCGCGGCGTCCACCACCTCGGGCAACGACACCGACGGACCGTCGCTGGTCGGCGTGACCACCACATGTCCGGCGTCGTTCACATCGAAATACCCGTCGGCCCAATGCGGGATCGAATAGGTCTTGCGGGCTTGGTCGAGGGACCAATCGCTCATTTCGCTGACTCGGCTGGGGCAAAAAGGGCGTGAAGTGTAACGCCTGGCACGCGCAGGGTCCGTTACAATCCGCGCCGACTTCACGCCCTGCTCCTGATTGGAGCGGGGTTGGCGGGGGTTCGGGATGGCCGTCAGCAGCTTGCCTGTGCGCGGCTGCGCCCGACCCTCATCCGGCGCTTTGCGCCACCTTCTCCTAAGTGGGAGAAGGAACAGCCCCATCTTTCAGGACCTTGCATGAGCGCCAACGACAACTGGTACATCGAACACTTCCAGCCGACAGGCTCGGCGATCGGCTTCCGCATCAGCGGCAAGCTGGACGAGGTGCAGTCCCCGTTCCAGAAGATCGAGATCTACCAGACCACCGACTGGGGCAAGCTGATGCTGATCGACGGCGCGGTGATGCTGACCAGCCGCGACAATTTCTTCTATCACGAGATGATCAGCCACCCGGCGCTGTTCACCCACGCCGCGCCCAAGCGCGTGGTGATTATCGGCGGCGGCGACTGCGGCACCCTGCGCGAGGTGCTCAAGCACCCGGGCGTGGAAAGCGCCACCCAGTGCGACATCGACGAGCAGGTCACCCGCATGTCGGAGAAGTATTTCCCCGAGCTGTGCGATTCCAACCACGATGCGCGTGCCGAGCTGCTGTTCGACGACGGCGTGGCCTACATGGCCAACTGCCCAGCCGGCAGCGTGGACATCGTGATCGTCGATTCCACCGACCCGGTCGGCCCGGCCGAGGGCCTGTTCAACAAGGCCTTCTACGAGAGCTGCTTCAAGGCGCTGAAGGACGACGGCATCCTGGTGCAGCAGTCCGAATCGCCGCTGGCGCTGCTGGCGCTGATCAACGAAATGCGCACCGAAATGGGCAAGGCCGGATTCCAGTCGTTCAAGACCCTGCCCTTCCCGCAGCCGTGCTACCCCACCGGCTGGTGGAGCGTGACCATGGCCAGCAAGCAGGCCAACGCCGATTTCGCCTTCCGCCAGGACGCCGCGCAGGCCAAGGGCTTCGAGACGCTGTACTACACCGCGCACCTGCATACCGGCGTGCTGGTCGCACCGCCGTTCGTGGCCAAGGCGCTGGGCGAGTAAGCGCGGCTCACGCACCGTAGCGCGCCGCCAGCGGATGCGGGCGGCGCGCCAGTAATCACGGCCAGGCCAGGCCGTGACCAGGCAACCGTGCCGAGCGCCCTACAACCGCGCCAGCACCTCGGCTTTCTTGGCGTCGAACTCTTCCTGGGTCACCAGTCCCGCATCCAGCAGCTGCTTGAGCTTGCTCAGCACCTGGATCGGATCGTCCGCGGCCGCTGCCGTGCTCTGCGGTGACGAGGACGCGCTGCCCTGCGCGGTGGGTGCGTGCACCACCACGCCACCTGCCGATGCGCGCAACTTGTCGAATTCCAGCTGCTGGCGTTTTTCGTAGGCGGATTCTTCCACCTGCTGGGCATAGGCGTAGACCCGCCGCGCCTGCTTTTTTGGAAGGCTATCGATGGATGCGTACGCGCCCTGCGTGGTGCGGCACATGATGGTGGCCCCGAGCATCTGTTCGCTCATGTGCACATCGAGCACCTCGCGCCAGGGGAAATCGCGAAACGTCATGCCGAACAGTTTCGGGTAGACCACAATGAACCTGCGGTTGGTCAGCACCACCGCGTCAGGTGACAGGTTCATCACCATCTTCTTCTGCACCGCGATGTACTCGACCTGCTCGTCGCGAGTCAGCAACTCGGTGACCTTGGGCAGGATCCTGCCCACTGCCGTCGGGTCCTGCTCGTCCGTCAAAAACTGCGCCAATGCGTCCATCTGCCCTGGCGCTTCCCGCGCTGGTTGCGGCGCGGCACGCTGGTGCGGCAACTGCAGCGCAGCGACCTGGCCAATTTCCGGAAGATGCGCCAGCGCCTGGCCGGGATCGCGCCGACCGCCGACGAGGCCGCATGCAGCGCCGAGCCGCGATGCTCGGCTAAGGAGGGCCGCGCATGGTAGGTCACATGCCCTGCATCACATTGCGTCCCTGGCAACCACGGAGTCTCGATCCCGTAATTTTGGTTCGCGTCCAGCATACCGCCAATTACGTAAGGAATGATCTGTGGGTCAAATAAGTACCAAGCATGCAAAATTTGCCAACACGGCACAATTAATTCCACCCCTTCAGCCGAATCAAATGTGTAACAGTCCGCAGTGATACTTCTTTTATAAAACGGATATTCCTCTTCTGAAAAAGGACTATTTCTTCCTCCGGGAGTGCCTGAGCTAATCGGTCGCGGATGGATCTTCAGAGTTCTTATAGGGTGTTTTTTTGAGTCATAGCCCACCATGCGTCCATTGCGCCATAGAGACTGAACACCGTAGAGTCCGAGCTCTTCGATGGGACGAGTTTCCACACGCCAAGATGCAGTACCGCGTCCAAGGAACGGATAGTGTACAAATACAATGTCCACATAAAGCGGACTCGCCCCGCCTGCAATCTGCCGGCACCCTCCTACCCAAAGAACCCGCCAATCCCGACCGCGCAATCCTTCGATATAACGTCTTGGTTCATTGCCCGCCTGATCAGTTACCGAGTGCAACCCAGGTTGAGTGTCGGCATTGCCGCCTGCCTCTCTGGAGTGATCCGAGTATTCCCCGAAAGAGCGGTTCTTCGCAAATGCGACCGCTATCCCCCGCAACGCGGCTAGCGAGACGCGCACCAGAGGGTCGGCAGGGATTCGTGTGAAAAACAGCTAAAAGTGAGCTAACCTGCTGTCAGCAAAGAATTTTTGGTCTCTGCGGTTATCCGCAGCAATTGTGACTGTGCCCCGGAAACCCTTTCGCGGCAATGAAGTTTCGAGGGTCCTCAGGGATTTGTGCGCAGCACGCTTCAAGCGCAGGATCTCGCGGGACTGATTTAAATTGAGGGTCGGCAGGGTTCTTGAAAGTTCTGTGTAGACAGCGAGTTAGCTCACTTTTAGCTGTTTTTCACACGAATCCCTGCCCACCCTCATCAACGTCGAAAGCGATCACTCCCCGCGATGGCGCTGCAATGCAAGATTGGCTTGCTTCTCGTAATTGAGCGCCGCACTCGTCATCTGGTCCATTGTCTTGCCACCACTGAGGCGACTGTCCGAATACTTCACACTTGGATCTCTTGCGGAGCGGCGTATGTCGTAGAAATGAACCCGGGGTTTTACGTTTTCATCGATATAGTCGACCAATGCATCGCCGATCGCAGGCTTGTCGTTTTCGGCGAGCATTTGCTCTACCTCCGCACGGCTTACAGGCTGAATGCTGCTCAAAAGATCAGTTGCGTCTGGATCAAGGGGGGCGTTGACGCTTCTCAAATCTCCTCCCGGGCCGAGCGTATAGCCAAGCGGCCCCCCTTCGGCAAGGGTTACGGCGGTTGGGAGGCGAACCCAGGGATCCACCACCACGGTGTTGCGCTCCCCCCATTGCGGATCCCTTGGATCGCCGATTACAACGTAAGAGTGATCTACGTTCCGATCGTTCACCCGCATAACGGGGGCATTGATTGTTCTCGTCGAAAGCGCGGCGTAGGCAAGACTTGCATGCTCTTTGCAATAGCCACCTTGTGCTTCCGCAGCTGCTCGCGCGTATTCCAATACGGTACTGCTCCGGTTCACTCGGGTTCTCGCCACGGACGCCCTGGCCCAAGACTCACCTTTGGAAAGAACGACATCCGCCTCCTGGTTTCCAGGCCCATGAGGAAGCATATGCCGTACCTCCCTCAAGACCTCCGAAGCGATTTTCAAGTTCTTTAGAGTGGTGCTGCGCACGGTGACCTTGCGACCGCTAAAGCTGCTCACCCCAAGTTCCTCGGGTTCGCACTCCTTATGAATCTTTACGACCGATTGCGCCCCAAGACCGCTCAGAGGGTTCACGCTGGAACGGCGGTTGTAAAAATCAGCAGGTTCGGGTTGTTCGGGAGAGCGCGCAGGCCTAGGCGATAACGCCGAAAAAACCTCATTTCGGTAGCTCGTACTTCCAGGACTCCCATAAGTTGCAGAGGCTGGCGGGGTCGACGTACTGGACCTCGCTGAGGTGTCGAGTATTCGACTGAAATCAGATAACCAGCTGCTCACTATCAACTCTCGCTGTATTGAGGAGTAAGTAGTGTGACGCCAAGACCGACGGGACATCGACACTCATCGAAGAGATGACCCCTTGAGCGAAGTGGTTGGTGTTTATTTCTCTTGACAGCGGTAAAGAGACAACAGATGTCCGCATGGGCCACTTTTTTTGCGACGCACTGGGGCGTGTGGGTGATCGATATCAACGATAAGCCGATCAGTCCCGACCCGCTGTTTGTCATCGGCGCCGATCGATAAGAAACATCATGCCGACCCTCCACTACGTCTCATTTTTTCTTCTGATGCCCCGCCCACCGATTGTGGAAGTTGGGTACTGATCGCTCCAATCTCCGAAGCACTTGATCTAGCCAAGCCGGCTGCCGTGAGCCTTTTCCGTCGTCGAAGCGACCACGATAAAGGCGATGGTCAATCCCTTTTGCGAGAAAAGTGGTTGGCCACCCGATGAGGACGTGTCGCAGAACACTCATTGCATACCGCCGATGCTCCAGTCGCCAGTGCTCGATGCCAAGACTAAGTTGGGTCGGCCTGGCTCGATACATACCGCTGGGCATGAGCTCCACCAACCCTACGCCATGACTGCTCGTGTATAGCCCCCGGGACAGAGCACGGAGACCATTGAATATTTCCAAAGGTGCGTTAGGCACTCCGTACCAGTTCATCCAACGACTGTCCAAAGCTCGCTCAAGTCGGCGTTGGAATTGCACCTCTGCCTGTGTCGCAGGCAGGCCTACGCCAGCTAGCCTGTCGCCGCAGTGACTACACAGCAACCCGCGCTGCGGATGTGAGCTGATTCGGTGCAGGATGATAGGAGAGCCGCACCTCCTGCAAGCATCGTGTAGAACGACTTGATGTATCGAACAAACGGTCATCCATGCGAAACGCCACTTGAGCCGGAGCCAAGGCTGTTCATCGGATAGGCATACAGGACAGCACTGCTGACCGAAAGCTTTTCTCTTTCTACTCCTTATTCCAATTGGCAACACCCAGGTAAGTTCACCGCGACCACGATGCTCCTTGAACATTCGCCCCTCAACGCTGGCGATTACGCTGTTTCGGAGTCGCTCGATGCGCTCACCTGTCGAATTCGCAGCGGCGAGCAGCATGCTAGCGTCAGCGAATCGATCAATGTCGCGATTCCATGATGCGCGTTCACCGAGCACCTGCTGGCAGAAACTGTGGTCACCGACACCATTGGCCTGGGCGCTACGGTGTAGCCAAGACGAAAAACTCTCCCCCTCGTGAAGCCTGGGGTGAGCGCACCAACTTGCGCCACCCCACGTCATCATGCTTTCACTGGGCGTCGCTGCTGCCGGCGCTGAGACGGAGGAATGTAATCGAGCGAGCGTAATAACTGCTCATCGACGCACTCCCTCCCTGTCCCCATCGCCTCTTCCACAGCTTTAGATAGCAAAAGATTCATCTCGCCCAACAGACCTTCGCTTAGTTCGAGTATGAGCGCAGCAACTCGTTTATCCTGCAAAGGTGACTTTTCCCGCAGTGGAAGTGTTGCTTGAAATGCCGCCATTAGGCGGCGGAATTCCGTATCGAGTCGCCAAATAGGCATCCAAACAGGATGCAGCCTGTTGGCTAGCTGCTCATCTTTGGAGATCGCCACATGAGCTTCGGCGGTGCCAATAGCGACGATAGGCACCTGCAGTGTGTTGCTGAGATGCTTGATGACCTCAAGTACGAGGCGCCTCCGATCGTTTCTTGTGCTTAGGACAGCCTGGAACTCATCAAAGATCAGCATTCTGGCACCGACGATCTTCAGTGCTGTCTGGACCTGGCGTGCTTTTACGCTGATAGGGTCTTTTGTGCGAAATGGCTGCATGAGCTGCAGAAGAATTTCGTCGTAGATTCGCGTTTCATCTGGATTTGGTGGCATCTCGATCCGAAGGACAGGCACGCGTACCGCGTCGCCCTCCAAGTTCGGATCGACAGGGTGCCTGCTCATGAACTCCAAGCCGAGTGAGGTCTTTCCGCTATTGGATTCTCCAAGCAGCAAGATGCCTGGCATGCGATGTGTCGGGGGATGATCAAGCAAGGTTTCCATCCGCTGCAGAATCGTTTCAGCAGCGGCATAGTTAAACCACTTGCTTCCCTGCATTTGCCGTAGACGCATCGCAGGCGACTGATCCATCACCGCGCGAACTTCCGGCAGAAGATGCTCTAGGTCGCTCATCTTTTCAACTTGATCTCATAAGGTGACAGTTCACCTGACTCGTCGCCCCACTCTTCTTCAGCAGGCAAAGGCAAAACTTTGCGGACTTGGGTACCGGATTGTGCTTCTTCAATCGATCGACGCCGGCCGCGCTCGCGCTGCTTTTGCATCGCCATACGGGCTTTCACGGTGCTTGCCTGAGCATCCTCTTTGAGCTTCGTCAGCCGCTCATAGGTCTCGAAGATCAAGTCCTCATCTACCTCGGCGCGACCTTCTCGCTTGAGCTGCACACGAATCTCGCGCAGTTCCCATAGCGTCATGTGCGGCCATGCCAAATTCCTGTAGGGCACCGCGTAGTACTGATCAATATCCGGATCGAGAAACCAAACCACACTGATATCCCGAGGATCCCGTCGCACTAGAAAACTCAGTGGCTTCTTGGTCTTGGGGTCGCGCCGTCCGACCCATGGGTCCAAAACAGGATCGTAATAACGGATGCCGTCGATCGCCAGGCCGTAGGCTTGCACCGTGCGCTTCAGCACCGGCATGAAGTCGAGGCGCAGTCTTTTGGGGTCCGCAATTGGCGCAGGTAGACCACGCGCAGGTGTCGTACCGTCACCAAGCACACCAGCCTCAAACTGTTTAATTGGTGGCCGTTTGAGACTTGAATGGACCGCTTGGTGATAGATGCCACAGATGTATTCGGCGACGTAACGTTCGCACTCAGCGAAGGTCATGATGGCCTCTTCGTGTGGCTTGTACTTGCCTCGCGCAGCAGCGTTGGCAAATGTTGTGCCCGGGATTGTTTGGATTTCGGCATTGGTTGTGCCAATTAGGCGCTCGATGTGACCTCCCCAGTGCGGGGTCTCCACCATTCGCCACTCCAGGCGGAAGCCGTAGGCAGCCGAAGCGCGACTGATCATCTCACCATGGAATTCCTTGCCGTTGTCGGCTTGCACAGTGTCTGGGCGGCCATAGATAGGCCACGGCGATGGGATGCCCATTTTCGCCAGCCAGCCTTCTTTGTTGAGCATGCCATGCACCAAGCACATGCCTACCGACACTTCACTGGGCTTGTCGAGCGACAGATGGAAGCCGGCGACGCAACGGGAGTACACGTCGATAGCTACCGTCAGCCAAGGGCGTCCGATATGTCGGCGGTACACGTCGTCGACGATCACCACGTCCATTGGCGTGTGATCAATTTGCCAGACCGCGTTAGGCCAATCCGCACCCTCAAAGCGCCCTGGGCGGGCGTCGAATCGGTCCTGGGCTGCTTTGCGGCCCATGCGCTTTTCGACAACCTGCTTTTCAGCCAGACTGGCGATACGCCTTCGCAGCGTACTTTCGTTAGGTGGCTCTAGGTCCATGCGTCGACTGATACGCCCAGGGTTCCGTAGACACTCAAGACCCTCGTTGCGCGTAGCGCCGTTCAAACTCTACAGGGGACAGGTCGCCAGTTGAACCGTGGCGGCGGTTGGGGTTGTAGAACATCTCGATGTAGTCGAATACCTCGGCGCGAGCGGCGTCCTTGGTGGGATAGATCCGCCGCCTGATCCGCTCGCGTTTGAGCAGGCCGAAGAAGCTCTCCACGGGTGCGTTGTCGTGGCAGTTGCCACGCCGACTCATGCTGCACACCAAGCCATGGGACGCCAGGAAACTGCGCCAGTCATCGCTGGTGTAGACAGACCCTTGGTCCGAATGAACCAAGCAACCAGCGTTGGGTTTGCGCCGCCACACCGCAGACAACAAGGCCTGCACGACCAACTCGGTGTCGGCCCGATCGCGCATCGCCCAGCCGACGACCTGCCTGGAAAACAGATCGATCACAACAGCCAAATACATCCAGCCTTCATGCGTGCGGATGAAGGTGAAATCACTCGCCCAGGCCGTGTCCGGCTCCGTCACGTCGAACTGTCGGTCAAGCAGGTTGGCAGCCGCCTTGCACTGCATCCCTCCATGGAAGCGCGGTTTGCGACCATAGCCCACCTGGGCACGCAGTCCCTCGGTGCGCATCAGCCGATGCACCCGATGGCGACTACAACGCTCACCTAGATCGCGCAGATCCGTGGTGATCTTGCGATGCCCATAAACACTGCCGCTGGCCAGCCAGTGGTGCTTGATTAGTCCAAGCAAGCGATCATCTTCCTTGGCGCGCTCACTGTCGGGCGAGCGTAACCAGGCGTAATAACCCGCCCGGTTGACCCGCAACACCCGGCACATCGCACACACCCTGAATTCCCCGCAGTGGGCTTGCATGAAGGCGTACTTTGCCTTTACCCCTTGGCAAAGTACGCGGCGGCCTTTTTTAGGATGTCGCGCTCCTCGGTCACTCGACGCAACTCTGCCTTCAGCCGCCGAACCTCGGCGCTCTGGTCCACCTCGGCGCGCTGCACCACGCCAGGCTTGCCGAACTTGCGCAGCCAGGCGTAGAGGCTGTGCGTGGTGACACCCAGTCGCTCGGCGACTTCTGCCACCTTGAACCCACGATCAGTCACTTGCCGGACCGCCTCGATCTTGAACTCATCCGTATACCGCTTACTGCTCATGGACACCTCCGAATCAGCCATTTTCCATGGCCTTGAGATGTCTAGGAAACCCTGGGCGTATCAGGATGAGACCGGTAAGTGCACGGCGGCCTAGGCCAATTTTTCGAGCGGGCGGCAAGCGCCTTGGGAACCCAGTGGCGTCACTTGGATCGAATTCGAAGCTAGTGTCACCAACTTTGCCAGTGGGTTGCAATACCTTCGCTCGCATCTTGAAGCCCAAGCCTTTGAGATTGGGCGATACGGTTGCAAAGACTCTGCCAATTGTCACCACGCCAACGGTGCGCCGATCTTCCTGGCGAGCAATCGCCAGGTGGTGCGCAACGGCGCGGGGAAACCACAGTGGACAGGGTCACGCGCCGATGCCGTGCACCGGCGGCGCCCTCCAGGCGGCTAGCCGGTCGTCCGGTCGCCGCCCCGGCTCCTCACTGCGCGCCGGCCGCTTCGGCTGCCGCCGGCGCGCGGTAGGCGATCAGGCGCGGCGCGTCGGCGACGAAGCGGTCCAGCACGCCATCGGCGATCTTGACCGGGCCACCGAAGCGCGTGGCGCCGGGGATCGAGGGGATCGCTGCGGCTTCGGCAGCGATCCGCTTGGCATCGGCAAACGCAACTGCCGCCTGCGCGTCACCGCGATTGGCGGCTTCCAGCCCGGCCGCGGTCTGCTGCAGCGCGCGGCCCCAGGCTTCCATCGCCTCCAGCCAGGGGCGCGATTGCTCCGCAAAGCCCTTGTCGGCCACGCCTGCGCGAATGCTCTGCGGCGCGGCCGCGAACACATCGGCCGTGCGCACCAGCTCGGCGATGGCCTGGCTGCGCGCCGCTGCATCGCCCAGCGCAATCGCCTCGCGCACATGGTCGAGCACGGCCTTCAGCCGCGGCGCCTGTTCCTGCCACGGCTGGCTGCCGAAGGTCGGCGCCAGATGCTGGGTATCGAAGAAGGTCAGCAGCGCGGCGGTCACCTGCGCGTCGCCACCGGCCAGGTCGCGTGCGGCCGCATGCCAGGTGCGCTGGGCGTCGTAGCCGGCGTCGTTCCAGGCGAAGGCGGTCAGCCCCATCACCGCGACCCGGCTGGGCACTTCCTGATTCATCGGGTTGGAGACGATGCCGGACAACTCCGCCGACAGGCCGGCCTCGCGCCGCGCATACGGCGCCATCAGCAGGCGCCCGGCCGAGGTTTCGAAATCGTTGACCGGGTAGTTGTCCCACAGCAGCGTCTTGCGACCGAACGCCTTGGTCGCCGCGCGTGCATCGGGAATGGAAATAGCCGGCGGCACCACGTCGGTGCCGGTCCACTGCACCACGATCTTCGGGTCCAGATGCTTGCGCAGCGCTTCCTTGTACGGGCTTTCCTTGGCGTCGTAATACTCGGTCGGCACCATGATCAATTCCGAGGCTGCATCGTGGCGGGCGACCAGATCGGCCTGCACCAGGTTGAGCAGATGCGACTGCGCGATACCGGCCGCCTGCGCGCCGGACGCGCCGAAGGTGGTCTTGTCGCGCTCGCAGTTCCACTTGGTGTATTCGATATCGTCCAGCGCCACGTAGAAGCTGCGCACACCCAGCGCGCGGAAGGCATCGAACTTGCGCAGCAGCGCCTTGACATCGGCCGGATCGGAGAAGCACACCGTCGGCCCCGGCGAGATCGCATAGACGAAGTCGACATGGTTGCGCCTGGCGGTGGCCGCCAGTTTGCCCAGCGCCTTCAGCGTGGCGGCCGGATATGCCTCGCGCCAGCGGTCGCGCGCGTACGGGTCGTCCTTGGGGCTGTAGATGAAGGTATTGGCCTTGCTGCGGGCGAGAAACTCGATGTGCTTGCTGCGGTCGGCCATCGACCATGGCGCGCCGTAGAAGCCTTCGATGGTGCCGCGGATCGGCATCGCCGGATGATCCTGGATCGCCAGGGTCGGAATGGCCGGGCGCTCGACCAGTTGGCGCAACGTCTGCGCCGCATGGAACAGCCCCTCGTTGTCCTGACCGGCCAGCGTGATCAGGCTGCCGGTGCCGAGCGCCACGCTGGCGAGCGTATAGCCCTCCTTGTGGGTGTCCTGCACCGCCTTGCTGCGGGTCAGCGCATCGCGCACCACTGCCGCCTCGCCGGTGCCGAGCACGATGTGCGGGCGGTCGAGCGTGGCCGGCAGACGCGCCGCGGTGGCGATCTTGGCGACGCCGGCCGTACCGAGGATGCGGCGTACCAACGCGACCGACTCCGGATCCGCACCCGGCGCCACCACCAGCACCACTGATTGCCCCAGCGCGACGGTGCCACCCTCGAGCGTGATCGAAACCGGGGCGGGGAAGATCGCCGGCTGGGTGACCGGCTGGGCCAGCGCGGGGACTGTTGCCGCTGCCAGGCCTGCTGCCAGCCAGAGCGAGAGCGGGCGCAAGCCCGACTTCCTATCGCGTCGCTTCATCCCCGAACTCCGGTATTGAAATGGTATTAGGCCCTAGAGTAGGCAAGTCATCGCGTGGCGACAAGCGGGCCGATCTTGGGACACTCAAATCAGGCCGGGAGCCAAAAGCTTGTTCGAGGGCATGGCGCCTGTGCCGCTGCGGGCCTCAGGTGCTGGATCCACTCTTCGGTATTGAAATGGTATGAGCAGGTTGCGTGGCATGGCACCGCTCGGGTCGTGTGGCAGGCCAGCTGCTCGAGTGAAATCGAGCCGGCTCAACGTTTCTCAGCTGCGTCGACCGCCGATGCCAGATGCCGCCTGTCCACGGCGAACAGTGACCCACGACGCAGTGGTGGACGCCGTGGCGCTGCGTCGCGGCAATCCGCCGATGACGGATGCGGTATCTCAGCAACCGGCCAATCCCCTGAGCACCAACGGCGCAATGTCGGCCGAAGGCGCTGCCCACTGACGCCTTACAGCGCGTCGCTGTCCAGTTCGCCGGTGCGGATGCGCACCACGCTGCCCAGGTCGTAGACGAACACCTTGCCGTCGCCGATCTTGCCGGTCCCGGCCGCGGTCACGATGGCTTCGACCACGCGCTCGGCCTGGTCGTCGGTCACCGCCACTTCGATCTTCACCTTGGGCAGGAAATCGACCACGTATTCGGCACCGCGATACAGCTCAGTGTGCCCTTTCTGGCGCCCGAAGCCCTTGACCTCGGTGACCGTGATACCTGCCACCCCGCAGCCGGCGAGCGCTTCGCGCACATCGTCGAGCTTGAACGGTTTGACGATGGCCATGATCATTTTCATCGGTGCAAATCCAGCGGCATGACAGGGCGCGCAGCATACCGTGGACGGCCGTAACACTCACCCAGCAGCGTGCGCCCGTCACCGCGGCCGACAGTCGAATGGGACTATCCTTACCGCCTGCCGACTGCCTTGCCGATGTCCCGCGTGTCCGGCCTGCACTAGGCTTCCTACGGACCTGCGGAGAACACCCATGATCGATTTCAACCAGCTCGACGACCTCGCCCGCCGCCTCAGCGACCTGGTGCCGCCGGGCCTGCGCCAATCGCGCGAAGAACTGCAGAGCACCTTCAAGGGCGCGCTGCAGGCCGGCCTGGGCAAGCTGGACCTGGTCACCCGCGAAGAGTTCGACGTGCAGCGCGCGGTGCTGCTGCGCACGCGCGAAAAACTCGACGCGCTGGAGCAGGCCGTGGCCGCGCTGGAAGCCCGCGCGCCTGCGACGACGCCCACAGCGCCGCCTGCCGCTCCCTGACCAGGACCTTCCACCATGAGTCTGGCGCTGGTGCACAGCCGTGCCCGCGTGGGGGTGCATGCGCCTGAGGTTCGGGTGGAAGTGCATCTCTCCGGCGGGCTTCCCTCCACCCAGATCGTGGGCCTGCCCGAGGCCGCGGTGCGCGAATCGCGCGAACGCGTGCGTGCGGCGCTGCTGTGCGCACAATTCGAATTTCCCGCGCGGCGCATCACCATCAACCTGGCGCCGGCCGACTTGCCGAAGGAAGGCGGCCGCTTCGACCTGCCGATCGCCCTCGGCATCCTGGCCGCCAGCGGGCAGATCGATCGCCAGACCCTTGCCGACTACGAGTTTCTCGGCGAGCTGGCGTTGACCGGCGAGTTGCGTGGCGTCGATGGCGTGCTGCCGGCCGCGCTGGCTGCCGCGCAGGCCGGGCGACGGCTGATCGTGCCGCTGGCCAACGGTGCCGAAGCGGCTGTCGCCGGGCATGTCGAGGCCTTTACCGCACGCACGCTGCTGGAAGTCTGCGCCGCGCTCAACGGAAGCCAACCGGCGCCTGCTGCCGAAGTAGCGATTCCGGCGCTCGGCGCGCGCGCGCTGCCCGACATGGCCGATGTGCGCGGCCAGCCGCACGCGCGTCGCGCGCTGGAGATCGCCGCTGCCGGTGGTCACCATTTATTGCTGGTCGGCAGCCCTGGCTGCGGCAAGACCCTGCTCGCCTCGCGCCTGCCCGGCCTGTTGCCGGAATCCAGCGAGGCCGAGGCACTGGAAACCGCTGCCATCACCTCGGTCAGCGGCCGCGGGCTGGATCTTGCGCGCTGGCGGCAGCGGCCCTACCGGGCCCCGCACCATACCGCCAGCGCGGTCGCATTGGTCGGTGGCGGCACACATCCGCGCCCCGGCGAGATCTCGCTGGCCCACAACGGCGTGCTGTTTCTGGACGAATTGCCCGAGTGGCAGCGGCAGACGCTGGAAGTATTGCGCGAGCCCCTGGAATCCGGCCTGGTGACGATCTCGCGCGCAGCGCGCAGCGTGGATTTTCCGGCACGCTTCCAGCTGGTTGCTGCCATGAACCCGTGCCCATGCGGATGGGCCGGCGATGGCAGCGGGCGTTGCCGCTGCAGCAGCGACAGCATCCGCCGCTATCGCAGCCGCATCTCCGGCCCGTTGCTGGACCGGATCGACCTGCATGTCGAAGTGCCGCGACTGCCCCCGCAAGCCTTGCGCAGCGGCAATCTCGGCGAAGACAGTGCCAGCATGCGCACCCGCGTGGTTGCCGCACGTGGACGGCAACTCGCGCGTGCCGGCGCACCCAACGCGCAGCTGGATCAGGCGCAGACCGATCATCATTGCCGCCTGGAGGGCGACGATCAGGTGCTGCTGGAACGCGCCATCGAACACCTGCAGCTGTCCGCACGCTCGATGCATCGCATCCTGCGCGTGGCCCGCACCATTGCCGATCTCGACGACAGTGCGGCCATTGCCACCCGGCATCTGACTGAGGCCATTGGCTACCGCAAACTGGATCGCGCCATGGGTACGGCGAGCGCGGCGTAGCAGCGCCGATCCAAACGCCTCAACGTGGTGGCATTGGTCCACCGTACGACGATGCCGCGCTGTTTCGTTAGGACGTTGAGGAGTTCGAGACGGCCATGCGATCGACCGCTGCGTCCATCGCAGAACTATCTGCTGCCGGTTCGGCGGCAAGGTGCGTGCACGTGCTTGCATCGGGCAGCACTGCATTCGCCGGTACGTCCACACGCTCTCTCCAGCGTCGCAACATCCATTTCATGGCAATGCACGTACAACGTCCGCCACACCACTGCGCAGAGGCCGCCATGAGCCGACTCCCCGACCTAGTCACCGTCCCGTCCCTGGATCTGAATCGCTATCTGGGCACCTGGTACGAAATCGCACGGCTGCCGATTCGCTTCGAGGATGCCGATTGCACCGACGTGTCGGCGCACTATTCGCTGCAGGACGATGGCACGGTGCGGGTGCAGAACCGCTGCCTGACCGCCGAGGGCGAACTGGAAGAAGCAATCGGGCAGGCGCGCGCCATCGACGACAGCAACGCGCGGCTGGAAGTCACCTTCCTCCCCGAAGGCCTGCGCTGGATTCCTTTCACCAAAGGCGATTACTGGGTGATGCGCATCGATGCGGACTACACCGCCGCGCTGGTCGGTGGCCCCGACCGCAAGTACCTGTGGCTGCTGGCAAGGCTGCCGCAGCTGGACGAAAACATCACCCAGGCCTATCTGGCGCATGCGCGCGAGCAGGGCTTCGATTTGGCCCCGCTGATCCACACCCCGCACACCGGGCGGCTGACGGAGCAGCCACTTCCCTGACTGCTGCGCAGAGCTGGCAAAGCAGCCTTCAACCTGCTCGCTAGGGCACGCACTCCGGGCCAGCGAAGGTCTTGTGTCTTTGAGGATCGGGGTTACGGGTAGCTCGACTGTAGAGCCAGACCAACTCTAGAGCGGCTGATCTGCGACTTGGCTGCAGGGCCCTTGCCCGCCTACCATCGCGGGACACGCCGCAAGTACGTCCATGTAGGCTCTTACGCGATGGTAGGCAGGCAAGGACCAGTCGAGATGGTCGGTGTGCATGGAGCAAGCAGGGCAAGACATGGTTGGTCGGATCACTGCATGTGCCACCGGCTTCCCATCCCAAGCCGCGCAGCACACAGGTTTTCAACGCGCAACCGACAAACGTCTCCTCTGCCCGCCACAAGCTCAGGAACACGCTTTCGAGAAAGCAGCCGACCAACTTGCTAGTGCGGGACCCCTGCTGGTTGCGGGACCCTTGGCGGCATCAATGCCGCCAAGGAGCCTATACGGACAGATGCACGGCGTGTCCCGCAAGCGGTGAGGGCGCCGCGCCCCTCGATCTACCCCCTCGCCTATCTGGTATTCGACGATTGGCGACCGGATTGAAGCCCGGCTCAACCGTTGAGCGTGCCCAGATCCTTGGCCGCAGCCTGCGCGCCTTCCAGGCTGTCGAAGGCGACGCCGGTGTCGCCGACCACGTACTTGGTCAGCTCGCCATCGCGGGTGGTTTCCTGCATCTTGAAGATCGGCACTGCATCGGTGCCGCCGACGCGTTCTTTCTGCGTTGTCATGGTGATTCCTCCAGGAAAGTGCCTTGCACGGGGCCGGATGGCGCCGCGGCTCCCGCTTGGGAGCACAGACCACCCGACCCTAGCGCGCTGCCTGGTGCAGGCGCGTGAATCCATTGACGAGGCCGATTACCACACCTGCCGGCACCGTCATTTGCAGAAAATCACATCTGCTTCGCCCCGCGGACGCGCGCAACCCGCGCGTCTGTCGTACATTCGCGACGTGCAGCCTCATCAGTCCACCGTCACTGTCTCCAGCGTCCTCGCGCGGCACGTCCGTGCGCGGCGCAAATACGCCACGCCATTCGTGGGGCGATGCGTGTCAGCGCCGCTCTGCACGGGCTGTTGTGCGTGAGCACGCCTCCACGCAGATGTGGGTGGTGAGGTGAAGCGTCAACGCATCATCAGTCTGACCGTGTTGCTGGTAGTGCTGTGCGCAACGCTTCCGGTCAGCCTGTCCTACTACCTGGCATGGCGGCTGGCGCTGGACCGCGAGGAAAGCAAACTCGCGCAGCTCGCGGCACTGTCGATACGGCGCACCGACACCGCCTTCGACGAGGCGCATGGTGCGCTCCTGAGCATGGCCGCATCGCAGCTGCAGCCCTGCTCCCAATCGCATCTGGGGCAGATGCGCGCGCTGGTGCTGGCCAGTCACTACATCGTCGAACTGGGATACATGCAGCAGGGCCGGTTGCGCTGCACCTCGTGGGGACCATCGCCGGCGACCGTTGCCCACACCACGGCCGACTTCGTGGTCAAGCGCGGCATCGCGGTCACCACGCGGCTGCGTCCGTTGGCCAATCCGCAACACCCGTTGATGGCCCTGCAGCTGCGCGACTACAACGTCCTGATCAATCCGACCACGCTGACCGACATCAATCTGCCGCCCGGCCTGCAGTTGGCGATCGGCACGCCGGACGGGCAGATCCTGAGCAGCACCGGCACTGCCGCCGAGCGGCTGCTGATCGCACCGCCGACCGATGCATCCGGCACCGACGCAGATGGCCAGGTGTTGTCCGGCCGCGACCGCCGCGGCGACTGGGCCGCGGTCGTCACCGAGCCGGCGGCCTATCTGCGGGGGCCGCTGGCGGCGGCGCGGCTGCAGGTGGTGCCGGTCGGCATTGCGCTGGCGCTGCTGTTGGTCAGCCTGGTGATCTGGGTATCGCGGCGGCGGTTGTCGCCGCTGGCACGGCTGGAGATCGCCGTCCAGCGCAACGAGTTCGTCGTGCATTACCAGCCGATCATCGCGCTGGACACCGGTGCCTGCGTCGGTGCCGAGGCGCTGGTGCGGTGGCAGCAACCCGATGGCGTGCTGATCCCGCCCGATGCCTTCATCCCGCTGGCCGAAGAAAGCGGTTTGATCCTGCCGATCACCGATCTGGTGGTGGCCGAAGTCATCCGCGACCTCGGCCCCACCCTGGCGACCGACCCC
The DNA here is from genome assembly GCF_001013475.1 of Xanthomonas arboricola pv. juglandis. Classification (GTDB taxonomy): domain Bacteria; phylum Pseudomonadota; class Gammaproteobacteria; order Xanthomonadales; family Xanthomonadaceae; genus Xanthomonas; species Xanthomonas arboricola. Next base: position 294,228 of record NZ_JZEF01000006.1, read on the forward strand.
TCCCTGCACGTGGCCATCAATGTCTCCGCCGAAGACATCAAGAGCGGCCGTGTGCAGACCGTGCTTGCGCAGGCGCTGCATGGCACCAGCGTGGACAGCGGGCAGTTGTGGGTGGAGGCGACCGAACGCAGCCTGATGGACATCGAAGCGGCACGTACCACCATCACCCACCTGCGCGGTGCCGGCCACACGGTGTCGATCGACGACTTCGGCACCGGGTACTCGAGCCTGCAGTACCTGCAAGGCTTGCCGCTGGACGCGCTGAAGATCGACAAGTCGTTCGTGGATACCATCGGCACCCACTCGGCCACCAGCGCGGTGACCTCGCACATCATCGACATGGCCAAGACGCTGCAGTTGCGCACCATTGCCGAAGGGGTGGAACGGCAGGAGCAGCTGGACTATCTGCGCGCGCACGGCGTGGATCTGGCGCAGGGCTGGCTGTTCTCGCGCGCGCTGCCGGCCACCGGCTTCATCGCCTACCACGCACTGATGCGCGGCGCTGCGCACTGACCGGCGCCGGGACGGCGCCCTGCACTGACCTGAACCGTCAGGACGCGCAGTCGACCAACGGCCACGGCAATCCAGGCACCGCGATAAACGTTGTGCGCGCACGGCATGCTCGAATCGCAGCGCAGGTGCTGATCTCACCCGCACGCAAGCTCAAATTGCCCGAAAGCGTGTTGCCCGAGCTGGCGCTACCGCTTTGCGTTCACCCCCTGCCACAAGCACCGATGCTGGGCACCCGACGAGGCGCAATCTCGTGTGGCGATCAAACAGGGACTGACTGCACCCCAAAAAAAGGGCCGCCAAGGGCGTAATGCTGTTCACTTAGGCGGAGCAGCCTTCCGATCTACCGGATAGCGGGTCTTCGAGATCTTCACCGTCCTTGGCCGGGTAGGCCTTGGACGGTGATCGAGGAACAGGCTCGCGATGCCTGAGCGAAGCTGGGATAAGCGTCTTCCTGTGGCGGAAGCTGGATTGGCTGCGGCCATCACGATGAGTTGCACTGCGATGTACTGGCAAACCGGTTTGAATCGGATGTCCGAAGGCGTTTTGCCAAACGCCTCCGCTGCCTGACCGGCTTCACGTCGAATGATGTTGTAAGCCAGCAGCAACCCCCAGACCTCCTGGTACACCAAGTCGATCTTCTTGCTACGTAAGGTCGTCGCGTTGTGCTGCATCGAGCTTTTGATGTCGCGCAAACTCAGTTCGATTTCCCATCGCTCCTGGTAAAGCAGTGCGACAGACTTGGTGCTGTAAGTGGTGACAGGCAACGAGGTCAGCACCGACTTTCTCTTCCCCTGATGCAGATAGCTCACTTCACGTACGTCCCAGTGCGTGGGAAGCGCTGGATTGCGTTTTCTGGCCTGCGGCGAGACACGCATGCGCAGTAACCGATCATCAGTGCCATAACGCGTGATTTCCTCAGCCACCAGGCCTTTGCGTGCTGGTGTCAGCCAGTGGCGTGCAGTGCCAGTGTTGGCTAGCGAAAGCAACAGATCAGCGCTCCAGAATCCTTTGTCGAACAAGGTGACCGAATGGTCGGGAATGGAGTGTAGAAACGGCTCGCTCAAGCGAATTTCGCTGCGCCGGTACGGACTGAGCTGGGCATTGAGCAAGACATGCGAGCGTACGTTCATCAGTGCAACCAATCGCAGCATGGGAAATGGTGTCTGACGGTCCGTGCTGGTATTACCGGAACCAAAATGTTCGCGCAGTTCTTCAGTGTCTGGCGTCCGCAGCAGCGCGCCATCCACGGCAAAGACCTGCAATCCCTGCCATTCATCGCCTTTGTAGCGTTCGCATCCCCACTGCGCCCCAGTCGTTGCAAACAGGTGGTGGACCGGGTCGGCGCCCAGTCGCGCGCGCGCCTGACTGACACCGCTGCGAGCCAACAGATCTTCTGAGGCCAGCCCTTGTGCGCAGATGTTCAAACGACGTGCGACCTCGTGCACCGGTTCGTCACGGAACAACGCCATGCCCAGGACAAGCCACAACACCTGATCACTGGGAAGACGCCGACGCCGGATGCTGGCCTTGGAAGACAGTTCCAGCGCGCTGGCCACCCACTCCACCGGAATATTCTGCGTAAACGTGCTCAGGTCGGAGAAGTTGAACAGATCGCCAAGGTCGAACAGCTGCTGTTGAAGGGACACAAAAAATCCGATACCAGAGGTCTGATACCAGATTTTCGGTAACTCAATTGCTTAAGTGAACAGCATTACGCCAAGGGCGGCCCTTTCGATCAGGCGCTCTGCAAGGCGCCTTCGCGTTGACGGCGTACCGGCTTGGGCCGGCTCGGGAACGCGTGCCGCACGATCCGCCACATCACCTGGCCGAACTGACGCGGCAGCGAGCCGGTGTTGTAGTGCTGGCCGTAGCGCGCACAGACCTGCTTCACCTCGACCGCAATCTGCGCGTAGCGATTGGCCGGCAGGTCCGGGTAGAAGTGATGCTCGATCTGGTGGCTCAGATTGCCCGACAGCACGTTCATCAGCTTGCCGCCGGTGAGGTTCGAGGAACCCCGCAGCTGACGCAGATACCAGTGGCCGCGCGACTCGTTGCGGATCGACTCCTTCGGGAACACTTCCGCATCGGCGGTGAAGTGGCCGCAGAAGATGATCACGAAGGTCCAGATGCTGCGCAGCACGTTGGCGGCCAGGTTGCCCAGCAGCACGGTCAGGAAGAACGGGCCGGCCAGCAGCGGGAACACGATGTAGTCCTTGAGCATCTGGCGGCCCATCTTGCGGCCGACCGGCAGGAACGAGGCGCGCAATTCGGCCGCCTTCATCTTGCCGGCGAACCAGCGACCCAGGCGCAGGTCCTGGATGGCCACGCCCCATTCGAACAGCAGCGCAAAGAACACCGCCACGAACGGCTGCAGCAGGTAGAACGGGCGCCAGCGCTGCTCGGGGAAAATGCGCAGCAGGCCGTAGCCGATGTCGTCGTCCATGCCGCGCACATTGGTGTAGGTGTGGTGCTTGAAGTTGTGCGTCTTGCGCCAGTTGTCGCCGGTGGCAACGATGTCCCACTCGTAGGCGTTGCCGTTGAGCTGCGGATCGCCCATCCAGTCGTACTGGCCGTGCATGACGTTGTGGCCCAGCTCCATGTTCTCCAGGATCTTGGACAGGGTCAGCAGCACCACGCCGGCGATCCACGCCGGAATCAACACGCTGTGCACGAACGCACCCAGGAACAGCAGCGCGCGACCGGCCACGCCGGTCCAGCGCACAGCCGCCACGATGCGGCGGATGTAACGAGCATCGGCAGCGCCGACCTGGCTCTGCACGCGGGCGCGGATGGCATCGAGCTCGTCGCCGAAGGACTGCAGTTCGGCAGCGGACAGGGCGCGGTTATGGACTCGGCTCATGAAGATTCCTTACAGATCCAGGATCAGGTCAGTGCTCGGGGCACTGATGCACAGGCGGACCTGTGCGGTGGGTTCGTTGCTCCGCTCACCGGTCAACAGGTGGCGCGTGGTGCCGGACTGGCGCGCGCAGGCGCAGCTGTTGCAGATGCCCATGCGGCAGCCGTACTTCGGGCGCAGGCCTTGCGCTTCCAGTCCTTCCAGCAGCGACTGGCCGCGCGGCAGGCTGAGCGTACGGCCGCTGCGTGACAGCTGGACCTGCACGTCACCGGTTTCGCCGTCTTCCAGCGTCGGCACGCTGAAGGCTTCGGCCTGGAACGCGGCCACGCGGCCCTGCAGGCGCGCACGCGCCGCCTGCACGAAACCGCCCGGCCCGCAGACCATGACGTGACGGCTGGAGAGATCGGCAATCTGCTCCAACGGATAGGTATCGATGCGCGCCGCCGGCGTGGCGCCTTCGCGGGTGGTCAGCAGCCGTACGCGCAAGCGCGGATGGGCGGCGGCCATCGCCTCGAATTCGTCGACGAAGCAGGCTTCGTCGCGCTGGCGCACCCAGTAAAGCAGGTCCACGTCCATCGGCATGCCGGCCTGCGCGGCGGCCTGCAGCAACGCGCGCATCGGGGTGATGCCCGAGCCGGCCGCCAGCAGCAACAGCGGCGTCGGGGTGGTCGGCAGCAGCATGTCGCCGAAGGCCGGATCCAGCGACACCACCGTCCCGATCGGCGCAGCGCCGGCCAGGTAACGGCTGACCAGCCCGCCCTCGATCGCCTTGACGGTGATCGCCAGGCGGCCATCGGCCAGCACGGTCGGGCTGTAGCTGCGCAGCAGGCGGCGGCCGTCGATCTCCACGCCCAGGCTCACGTGCTGGCCGGCCTGCAGGCCCTGCCAGTGGCCGTTGGGCCGCAGCACCAGGGTCACCGCGTCGCGGCTGGCGGCCGTGCGCGCGACCAGGCGGGCCATCGGCCGTTCCAGCGTCCACAGCGGGTTGAGCCGGGTCGCCCAGAAGTCGAACAGCTGCGGCGACACCAGCCGGCGCGCCAGACGCGTCGGCAATGGGGACTTGGACTTGGGAGGAGATGCCAGGTTCATGGATTGCACTATACGCATGCATGCACATCCGTGTATACAGTTGTATATCGATCAGAGGAGCTATGATTCAGGCCCACGCCCGGCTGCCGCCTCATGACTTCCATCGCCCTGCCTTCCCAAGACGCGCCGCCGTCACGCAAGCCGGCGATTTCACGCGAGGACCTGATCGCCGCGGCGCTGTCGCTGATCGGACCGCACCGCAGCCTGTCCACGCTGAGCCTGCGCGAGGTGGCACGCGAAGCCGGCATCGCGCCGAATAGCTTCTATCGCCAGTTCCGCGACATGGACGAGCTGGCGGTGGCCTTGATCGATCTGGCCGGGCGTTCTTTGCGCACCATCATCGGCCAGGCCCGCCAGCGCGCCACCTCCACCGACCGCAGCGTCATCCGCGTGTCGGTCGAAGCCTTCATGGAACAGCTGCGCGCCGACGACAAGTTGCTGCATGTGCTGCTGCGCGAGGGCGCAGTGGGCTCGGATGCATTCAAGCAGGCGGTGGAGCGCGAGCTCAGCTATTTCGAAGATGAGCTGCGGGTGGACCTGATCCGCCTGGCCGCCGCCGACAATGCCAAGCTGCATGCACCGGCGCTGGTGTCCAAGGCGATCACCCGGCTGGTGTTTGCGATGGGCGCGGTGGCGATGGACTCGCCGCCGGAAAAAGATCCCGAATTGATCGAACAGATCTCGCAGATGCTGCGCATGATATTGACCGGCGCACGCACCTTGGGCACGCACGGCGGGTGAGCGTGGTTCGACGTTGGAGGCCTGCGTGCCTGCCCCGCTTTCATCTATGACGCTTGATCGTTGAGCGCTGCAGCCTGGCTGGCTGCGTACGGATTACATCGCACGTCTGCACTGTCAGTGCGTCAATGACTTTGTGGTCATGATGGCGCAGTCCACCTGCGTTGCCGCGTCGAGCGTCATTCGAGCGCCCGTGCATCGCCATGGTCGCAGGTACTGCGTTTCGCAAAGCCAGCCAGAAATAGTGATCGATGCAACAGCTGCACTGCCTGCTCGCGTAGGAAGGTATTTCAACGACCTGCAGCGCGCTACGGTCGCACGTTCTGCAGACCACTGCTTTGCGGAGAAAAGCTTGGCGTTATCGGCTGACGACGTGGTCGAGATTATCCGTCTACACCAATAAGTCGAGGCCTTAATCAAAAGACCCGCACGATGAACTTGCTTGAGCGCGATGTTGCAGGCCGGCGTCAGCAACCTCATCCATACCGATAGATGCACAGTTCAGTCTTGTCGCGACGATACTCACGTCCAAGCACATGCGTTTCACTCCGCCCTGTCCAAGGTGGCGCCACGTTCGCGATCTGCTCGACAGACGCACCTACAGGCACCCCGGAGACGACATGAGCAACCACGACACCCCTCTCGACAAGCAGGAACGCAAGGCCGAAGCGCAGGATCTGAATCGTGATCCAATCTCCGGTGCACCCGGTTCGCATCCGGTGGGTGTCGGTGTTGGCGGCATCGCAGGCGGCGCTGCCGCAGGCGCGCTGGCCGGCACGGTGTTCGGCCCGCTGGGCACCTTGATCGGCGCTGCGGTGGGCGTGGTGGCCGGCGCTGCAGCCGGCAAAGGCGTGGCCGAGCGCCTGGATCCGACGGTGGAAACCGAATACTGGCGCCAGGAACATCAGAACCGTCCTTACTACAAGGAAGGCACCGATTACGACCGCGATTACGCCACCGTCTACGGCTTCGGCCTGCAGGCGCGCGAAACGCGGCCGACCAGCACCTGGGAAGAAACCGAAGCGACCCTGGCCGGCGAGTGGCCGCGCAATCGCGGCGAATCGCGGCTGGAATGGGAAGAAGCGCGCCTTGCCGCGCGCGATGCCTGGGAACGTGCCGATCGCACGCACAGCGTCTATCGTGAGGGCGATACGCATTACGAAGGCCGCTTCGACAGCGCGAGCTATCGCGATGCCGAGTATTCCTATGACGATTATCGTCCGGCCTACCGTTATGGCATGCAGGCGCGCCAGCAACATGCCGGCCGCCAGTGGGACGACCATCTGGAACGCGACCTGGGCGATGGCTGGGACCGGTTCAAGTCCAACTCGCGTCTGAGCTGGGAAAAGGCCAAGCATGCAGTGCGCGAAGCCTTCGATTCCGAGAATCACGATGAGGCGGCACGTCGCAACCCGACCGATCCGCGCGTCTAAGTCATGACAGCCTGGCGTTAAACAACGCTCACACTGGAAAAAGAACGGGCCCGAGGGCCCGTTCTTTTTTGTCAAAAGCGCCATTAGGCACGAGACGCGTTGGCGAACGCTCGAATCAGCTGGAGCTGTTCTCCACCGCGCGGATATCGCCACGGAACTCGTTCGCGCCTTGCCCAGGCGAGGATGGCGCATCGCTCTGCTGCTTGAGCCTCTGCTTGCGCGCGGCCACCACTTCCTTGGCCAGCGCGATGCGCCGGCCGACCACCATTTCGGTCAGCCAGTCGATCAGCGTACGCGTGTATTCCTGCTGGTGTTCCTTGACGCTCAATGCGTGATCGGCACCGGCAATCACGCGCGCGCTCAGCGAGCGCGCATTGACGAAGGCATTGGCGTAGTTGCGCAACACCGGATGCGGCACGATCACATCGTGTTGCGCCTCCACCAACAGTACATCGCCCCTGTAATCGGCACAGGCCGCCAGGGCGATATTATCGTCAGGGGTCAGCACGCGTTGCCGGTAGTCCATCAACTCCGGATCGGCGTTGAGGCTCACCTTGGGGTGATCCCAGTGCTCGTCCTTGTAGAGCGCGGGCGAACGCAGCGCCAGCCATTCCACCGGGCGTTCGCGCGTCAGCAATGCTGACAGATAGCCGCCGTAACTGAGCCCAACCACCGCGATCGACTGCGGATCGACGTACGGCAGGCCAGCGAGCTGATCGTAGGCCGCCTTGATGTCGTCCAGGTTCTGCGCGCGTGTCACGCTCTGGCGCATCGACGCATAGCCTTCGTGACCGCGCAGGTCGAAGGTCATACAGATGCAGCCCAGGCCAACCGCTTCGCGCGCACGCACCAGGCTGTGGTGCTGGCTGCCGCCCCAACCATGGACGAACAACACGGCGGGAATGCCGGTGGGCGTCAGCAAGGTGCCGCTGAGTTCGTCCTGGTCGACCGGGATCTGGATGCTGGAAAGTTTGGCTTCCATTATGGGGTGAATACCTTCCTGTATTTGAAGCGTGGACCCGGCCCGGCGCGCTCTGCGCGGTAGTAGATCTGCGCATCCGCGGGCGGTTCGCCCTGATAGATCTCATGCGTGGATGCGTGCACCCACCGCAGATTGGCGTCATCCTGAAAGCTGGAGATCGCGGCAAGCTCGGCCGGTGTCGCGCCGCCGACGCGCCAGGATTGCTCCAGCACACCGCAGACCGGACCGGCCTGCCCATCGTCGCCGCTGACCACGTCGTAGTTGCGCCGCGAGATGTGCAACCCAGGATAGGCGGCGGTGATGAATCGATCGTATCTGCAGGCCTGCTCGACCACGCGCTGTTGCAGCGACGGTAGCGCGGTCATGGCCAGTGCCTCGAGCGATCCGCGATACACATGCAGCGACGAGCCGCCGTAGACCTCTTCATCCTGCATGTTGCGCACGCTGCATTGCGTGCCGTAATAGGCGATCTGGACACCAGCCACGCAGAGCTCGCCAACGCTGTGCGTCACGGGCTGCAGGATATTGCGCTCCAGCACCGCGCCATGCGTGCCCAGATAGTGCTCCGGCAGGCTGTCCAGCACCTGCGCGAGGTGCGCTGCGCCGGCGATGCGCCATTGGCCATTGCCACCCACGCCGGTCGGCAGTTTGAGTCGCACACCGCCGTCCGGAAGCAGGATCTCCAATGCACGCAGGGCATCGATGCGCGAAAACACCGTATAGCCCACCAATGTAGCCGGGATCAGCGCGGTGGCCAATGCCTGGTTCCATCCGGCGATGCTGGCTGCGTGGTCGCCAATGAGCGGGTGGCCGATCACCTTGGTCGCCAGGAAGGCATGCGGCACGATGCCGCCCAGCAGGTCCGCCGCGTCATCGATACCGAGTCCATGCGCCTGTTCCGAGGTCAAGGTCTCATCGGGCACATGAAACACGGTCTTGGGGACAGCATGCTTGGAGTCACTGGCATGCCCTGCGCCGCGTACGCCCAACAATCGCGCAATTTCACCGCAGACCCAGGCATGCGTGGCACGCTCGTGACCGTACTCGGGCACCGGCCGCGTGACATGCCCCACGACCTGGCAGTACTGCTTGTGCGCCATCACGTCTCCCCTCGCAGCGTCGAGCTGCGTGCCGTTGCTGGCTTGTTCAAACAGTTGAGACGCACGCAGGCATTGATGCAGCGCTACGCGATGCCTGGGAGAACCGGCTTATTTCAGCGTCAGATAGAACGCAAATACGATCGCAAGGACGACGATCAAGCTGATGGCGACACGTCCCCCTCGTAGCTCCACCAAGGCATGCCACCACACGCGTGCTTCGGAGGTACCGCTGGCGGCTTGCGGCTTACGGCTGCTTTCGCTGTCCTGCATCCTGAGTACTCTCATCTCCCTAAAGTCATCCCACATCCTAAGCATCAGACGTTACACAAGTGTGGAACGATTCAGAATCTTCCGTAAATTGCGGCATTGCGTGGGCGTTTTATCGCTCATCAACGCAGCTACTAGCCGATGCGCGATGGCAAGTCTCGTACCTCGATTGCCGACATTGCAGCCAATGCAATCGATTGCTGGCTGTTGCTCAGCACGACGCTACGACTTCGATCACAACTGCAGTCCACGCGCGACATTGCCTGCATACGCAGCGTGTAGAGGCGCAAACGCAAGCTGACCAGTTAAGCACGCACCACCGCAACGCGTTGAATAGTCGTGTTCGATGATCATTCGTTGACACAGCCGCAGTTACCCTGCATGTCAAGTTTGTTTAACCCGGACCACGCGAAGTCATGAGCAGAGACCCATCCGTCATCGATGTACAAGCCGAAATCGCGCATTGGCAGGCGCGGCACGCCCAGGGCAACTTGGGTGCAGGCAAGTTCAGCGAATTGTCCCCGGTGGTGAAAATGGCCTGCGATATCTACCTACAGGCGCCGCGTTCGAGCGATCAGGAACGTCTGCGCCTGTTTCGCGACCGCCTGGAGCATCACTTCATCTCATCCAGCACCCAGTCCAACTACGAACAGTTGGCTACCGATTGCTGGCAGCGGCTGGGCACACGCAATAGTTGAGCAGCACGTATTGAGCAGGACCGTTACTCATTGGAGAGCATCATGAAAACCCCGTATCAAGTGCAGCAGGAGCTGGAGCGATTGGAGCGGCTGGTTCCGCACATCGTCAGCGACCAAGGCGACCGCGCGGAGGACATCCTAGGCTTCCATGTCGCCAGCTTGCTGGGCAGTGCCCCGGCCAGCGAACACGCTTTGATTCGCGAACGCACCGCACGCATGGCGCGCGTGTGCCGCACCGCACAGGACACCGTGCGTACGCCAGCCAGATCGTTGGGCCTTGGCGCAGCCGCCCAGGCGCAGCTGGCCTGACCGGCAGGCGCCGATCCACGCATCACCGGAGCCGCGTAGCGGCTCCTTTGCATTTCACCGTCGGCAGTATTGGCCGCATTCTTTAGGACCTCCATGAAATCCCTTCTTGTCGCGACATCGCTCCTTGCCATGCTCTCCTTGACCGCCTGCGATCGCCCCGGCGGGGATGCCTCGCGGACTGCGCCGGCAGTATCGCCTGAGCCGACTGCCGCACCGGTCAGCGGCACCGGCGCTGCCGAACTGGCTAAGGGCGATCCCGCCGTGCTCGGCGTGCTGGCGGCGCTGGATGAAAACGAAATCGCGCTGGCCAAGCAGGCCATCTCCCAGGATCTGGGCGGCGCGACCGACACCTTCGCCAAGCAGCTGCTGCACGACCACGAAGCCAACCTGGAAAAGAGCAAGGCACTGGGTGCCACCGACAGCCCGCGGGCCGATGCAATGCGCGCCAAGGGCAAGGCAGCGGTGGACGCACTGGCAAAGACAGCGACCCTGCCCGATGGCAAGGACGCCTACCGCAATGCCTTCCTGCGCACGATGGTCAGCGACCACGGCGACACCATCAAGATCATCGACGCCGAACTGCTGCCCGCCGCCGAAAGCGCGCCGTTCAAGCAGCATCTGGAAGAAAGCCGGCGCGTGGTGTCAGCGCACTTCGAGCGTGCCCACGCGGTGTCCTCCTCGCGCTGAGCCTGTTACAGCGTCTGCAAGCAGCCAACGCGCCGGCCTGTCCGGCGCGTTGGCGTTTGAGCCTTGCCGGTCTTGCCGATCGGACACGCCCTCCGCCCGGCCACCGTCCTGGTGCCGCACGCGGCCATCGCAGCGTGTGCAGCGACTTCACTTTGCAGCAGGCAGCGCTGGCCTATCGTGCCGCATCGATTCAGCGCAGGAATATCCCATGCAGTTGCTCATCACCGGCGGCACCGGGTTCATCGGCCAGGCCTTGTGTCCGGCACTCGTGCAGGCCGGGCACCAGGTCAGCGTGCTGACCCGCGACCTGCGGCGCGCGGCGCGTCACCTGCCCGGCATGACCGTGGTGGACACGCTGGACGGCGTGCAGGCCGATGCGGTCATCAATCTGGCGGGCGAGCCGCTGGCGGCCGGCCGCTGGACCGATGCGCGCAAACAGCGCTTCCGCGCATCGCGCCTGGGCATCACCGGCCAGCTGCATGCCTGGATCGCGCAGCAGCCGGCCGAACGGCGCCCGGCGGTGCTGATTTCCGGCTCGGCGGTGGGCTATTACGGCGAGCGTGGCGACAGCGTCCTGACCGAGGCGGACCACGCAGGCGACGATTTCTCTGCACAGCTGTGCCGCGACTGGGAAGCCGAAGCGGCAAAGATCGCCGCGCTCGGCCCGCGCGTGAGCTGGGTGCGCACCGGCATCGTGCTCGACCGCGACGGCGGCGCGCTGGCGCGCATGCTGCCGGCGTTCCGCTTCGGCGGCGGCGGCCCATTCGGCGATGGCCGGCACTGGATGAGCTGGATCCACCGCGCCGACATGGTGGCCTTGCTGCTGTGGTTGCTGGAACACGGCCAGCCCGGCGCCTACAACGCCACCGCGCCGACCCCGGTTACCAATGCCGAGTTCGCGCGCACCCTGGCCCACGTGCTGCATCGCCCGGCGCTGCTGGCGCTGCCGGCCGGCCTGCTACGGCTGGGCTTTGGCGAGATGGCCGAGCTGCTGCTGGTCAGCCAGCGCGTGCTGCCGCAACGCGCCCTGGATGCCGGCTTCCGCTTCCAGTACGTCCACCTGGAAGCGGCATTGCGCGCCATCCTGCAGCGCTAGCGCCTGCGCGGTGGCCCTGCGGCCTTGCGCAATGGCAGGGCTGCCGGCCGCCTGTAACGGCCCGGCGTGCCATGCACTAATATTTGCCTAACGACCATCTCCGACAGTGCTGCCGATCTCGGACTGGCCCTGGGCCCGGCGGAACACCTATGCACCTGCTGCTTGTCGAAGACGACACCATGCTGGCCAACGCGATCTGCGATGGCGTCCGCCAGCAGTCCTGGACCATCGACCACGTCGGCAGCGCCAATGCCGCCAAGACCGTGCTGGTGGACCACCGCTACACCGCGGTGCTGCTGGACATCGGCCTGCCGGGCGAGTCCGGGCTGACGGTGATCCGCTTCATGCGCGGCCATTACGACGCCACGCCGGTGATCGCACTGACCGCGCGCGGCCAGCTCACCGACCGCATCCGCGGCCTGGATGCCGGTGCCGACGACTACCTGGTCAAGCCGTTCCAGTTCGACGAGCTGATGGCGCGACTGCGTGCGATCACCCGGCGCAGCCAGGGCCGCGTGGTGCCGCTGCTCACGCAGGGCGATGTCTGCGTGGACCCGAGCAGCCGCAAGGTCACCCGCGACGGCAAGTGGGTGGCGCTGAGCGCGCACGAATACCGCCTGCTGCTGGCGCTGATGGAACGCGCCGGGCGCGTGGTCACCAAGGATCAACTGGAAGAAGGCGTCTACGGCGGTCCGTCCGAAGGCGGCAGCAACATGATTGCGGTATACGTGCACCAGCTGCGCCGCAAGCTCGGCGACGAGCTGATCTCCACGGTGTATGGCCAGGGCTACATGGTCGGCAAGGCACCGGAATGAAATCGCTGCAGGCACGCATGCTGGCGGCGCTGGCCGCAATCGTGTTGTTGAGCTGGTCCACCTCGTTGTGGATCCTGGTCGCCCTGGTCACCCAGGGCCATCACAGCGTGTTCGAGCAGGAGCTCAACATGTTCGGCGACCAGTTGATCAGCGCCCTGCCCGATGCGCTGGAGCACCGCTTCGATACGCAAGCGGAGCCGCCGGCCGCGGTCGATACGCACACCCCGATCGGCAATGCGTCCTCGCGCATGAGCTTCAAGCAGACCTTGATTGCGATGGTGCTCAACACCTTGCAACTGGGGGTATTGGGCGTGCTGGTGTGGTGGGCGGTCCGCACCTCGCTCGCACCGCTGCGCGCCATCTCCGGCGCCATCGCGCAACGCACCGGGCTGGAAACCGAGCCGGTGCCGCTGGCGCAGGTGCCAGACGAGATTCGCCCGCTGATCGGCTCCTTCAATTCGCTGCTGGCCCGCGTGGAGAAGACCGTGCAGGCCGAGCGCGATTTCGTGGCAGACGCCGCGCACGAACTGCGCACCCCGCTGTCTGCGCTGCATGCCTACGCCGAGGTCGCGCTGCGCGCACCCACGCTGGAGGCCAAGGACGCGGCGCTGCAGCAGCTACTTGAAACCGCGCGCCGCAGCAATCGCCTGGCCGAGCAATTGCTGGATCTGGCGCGGCTGGATGCAGGCATCAGCTCGGCGGCGTATCAGCAGGTGGACATGGGCGAGCTGATCTCGCATGTGCTGGACGAATTCAGCGTGCAGGCCGAGGCCCGCCACATCAATTTGCAGGTGGAAGCATCGCCGTGCCTGTTGCGTTGCGATGTGGATGCGGTGGGTATCCTGATCCGCAATCTGGTCGACAACGCCATCCGCTATGGCCGGCTCCATGGCATGGTGGAAGTGAGTTGCGGCTACTGCCTGCGCGCCGATGCGCTGCATCCGTTCGTGCAGGTCAGCGATGACGGCCCCGGCGTCCCGGAGAGTGCCCACGCATCCATCTTCGAACGCTTCTACCGGGTTGCCGGCAGCCAGGTGCAGGGCAGCGGAATCGGTCTGTCGCTGGTGGCCGGTATCGCGCGCCTGCACGAAGCCAGCATCGAAACCTGCGAAGGCCACGAGGGCCGCGGCCTGTGCGTGCGCGTGGTGTTCGCCAGCGAGGGCGTGCGCCGCACCGGCTGAACGCAGGCGGCGTGCGGCGATCGTCCAGCGCCCAACCAATAAGTTTCCAACACCCGCTGCCTACAGTGCACTCACCGCACGCATCCAGGATGCATGGTGATGTTCCACTCGATCCGTTCCACCCCGCTCTCTCCCGCCGCCATCGCGCTGCTGGCACCGCATACGGCTGCCAACGATAGCGTTGCCCCTGCCCCTGTCGCCGATGTCCTGCTGCTGGACTTTCGCTGTGGCCGCACCGGCACGCGCAATCGCGACATCTGGAGCGAACTGCCGGATATCCGCAGCGCGCGTCAGGCGCGCCGGCTGCAGCACTGGGCCAAGAGCGGGGTGATGTTCACTGCTGCCGCAGTGGTGTTTGCGCTGGCGGTGGCCAGCTATCTGATGCATTGAGCGCGCGGCCCCGCTCGCGCGTGCTTGTCCCTATCTGCTTCCTCTCCAGGTATCTGCCCATGTCGTCGCATTCTTTTGTCCGTTGCTGCGCGCTGCTGGTTGTCGGCGTGACGCTGATCGGTTGTGCCAGTACGCGCCCGATGCCGTACAGCCAGCTGCCGTCTTCAAGCTATCTGCGCCCGCACGATGGCAGCCGTGGTGACCGCATGCCGTACGCCTACCAGGGCGAGGTGGATTGGACGCGCTACCGCGCCGCACTGGTCGAGCCGGTCAGCATCTATCGCGGTCCTGACGCGCAATTCGAAGACGTGCCCGAGCAGGACAAACGCATGCTCGCCGATTACATGCAACAGGAGTTCGGCAATGCGATCGGGCAGCGTTGGCAACGCGCGACGGTGGCCGATCGCGACACCTTGCGCGTGCGCATCAGCCTGGCCGGTGCCAAGCCCAGCAAACGGGTGCTGGGCACCTTCATGAAGGTGGATCTGGGTGGCGGCTCTTATAACGCGGTGCAGGCCGCACGCGGCAAGGAAGGCGCATTCTCCGGCTCGGTCAGCTACGCGGTGGAAATCTTCGACGCGCAGAGCAACCGCCTACTCGCCGCCTATGTCGAAAAACAGTATCCGAGCGCAATGAACATCAAGGCCAGCCTGGGCGCCTACGACGCGGCCAAGGCCGGTATTCGCAAGGGCGCCGAGCAGTTGGTCAAGGGAATGGAGTAGCTGGGATTTAGGATTTGGGATTTGGGATTTGGGAATCGGGAATCGGGAATCGGATTAGCGGAAGCGATGGCTTGCAGTTTCCTTCTCCCACCGGGAGAAGGTGCCCCGCAGAGGCGGATGAGGGTCCGGGCGAAGCCTCGCGAACTCGGAACGACACGCGGGCTTCGTCGGTTTCATCCCAGCGCCGCTGCACGCCTAACCCACTCTTGCGGCGCGGGCGCTCCAGGACACGCGCACCCATGGCGTGCAAGCCGTACCTTCTCGCTCCGTGAGGAGAGTGGCTTGATGTTCCGCATCTGGCGAGCGGTGCGGACAGATGCCCATCCGGTTCAAATGTCAGATCCAGTCACTTGCCCGATCACATGAGCGCAGCAAGCAAGGGACCGCCTCGTTAACGATCACACCACAAAAAAGGCCGGCGCTGTACGAACAGCGCCGGCCTTTGTCAGTCTGCACGGCCAACGCATCGTCAGCGTGCAATGCCATCTTGGTGCTGCAGCATCAACGCGTCACGCGCTTGGCCACCTTCTTGCCCACCGCCTTGCGGGCGGCGGTGGTCTTGGCCACGGCACGCGTGGCCGGGGTCTTGGTGACCTTGGCTGCCTTCTTCAGGGTGGTCTTGGTCACCGCCTTCTTGAGCGGGGCCTTTTTCACTGCGGCCTGTTTGGTGGCGGTCTGTTTGGCCACCGGTGCCTTCTTGGCGGCGGGCGTGACGATGGTCTTGGCGACCGGCTTCTTGACCGGGGCCGCCTTGGCCGCAGCCTTCTTCGCTGCCGTACGCGCGCCCACCGTGGCCACCGCGCTCTTGCGCGCTGCGCTCTTGGCAGCGGTCTTGGCACTCAGTGCTGCGGCTTCGGCCTTGGCATTGGCCTTGGCGGTTTCCAGCTTCTGCTTGGCGCTGGCCTTGGTGTTGGCCAGTTTCTTCTTGGCAGCATCGGTGGTGCTGCTCAGCTTCTGCTTGGCGGCATCCTTGGTAGATGCAAGCTTCTGCTTGGCAGCGTCCTTGGTGGCGGTCAACTTGTCCTTGGCGGCCTCCTTGCCCGACACCAGCGAGCGCTTGGTCTTGGCCACGCTGCGCTTGACCGCGGTGGCTGCATCGCCGGCCTTTTCGACAACGCGCTGTTCGACCTTGACCACGGCCTTGCGGGCCTTGGCGACGCGGATCTTGACCTCTGCCGCCGCCGTGCCGGCCGCGTCCTGCACGCTGGCCACCGCGTCGCTGGTGGTGCTGGCGATGGTCTCGCCCAGTTCGGTGGCAGTGCTCTTGACGCTATCGACAGCCTCGGACAGGGTTGCCGTCACACCATTGCCGTTGCTCATAGGACCCTCCTTAAGGGCATCAGTGCTGAAAACGCGGGCGATGCGCAGCGGCATGCGTATGCTGAACAGGCATCGGATCAAGCGGACGCTACGCCGGGCTCAAGCGACTGTCAACGCAGCGCCGGCAAGGGCTCGGCGGCGCTTTCACCAGGCGTTAAATTGCCCGCTGGCACTCTCGTTCAGCTTGATTTACGCAGTCAGACGCCCTATTCCTCTTCCACCGCGTAACCCGGACTCGTTGCATGCGCCCGCTGCCCACCTTGCTGACCCTTTCTCTGGCCGCTGCCTTCGGCGGATTTGCCGCCACCGGCATCAACGCCTGGATGGACAACCGCGCCGAGGCCACACCGGCCGGCGCGGCCACCACCTTTAGCCTGCCCGCGGCCGCCGCACTGCCGGCCGCCGTCGCCGGGCAACCGGTGCCGTCGCTGGCGCCGATGCTGCAACAGGCGATGCCGGCGGTGGTGAGTGTCAATACCAAGCAAGTGGTGCGCGTGCGCAACCCGTTCTTCAACGACCCGATCCTGCGCCGGCTGTTTCCGCAGGTGCCGCAGGACCGCATCAACGAGTCGCTGGGTTCTGGCGTGATCATCGATGCGCAAAAAGGCTATGTGCTGACCAATCACCACGTCATCGAAAATGCCGACGATGTGCAGGTGACGCTTGGCGACGGGCGCACGGTCAAGGCCGATTTCATCGGCTCCGATGCCGATACCGATATCGCGCTGATCCGCATCAAGGCCGACAACCTCACCGACATCAAGCTGGCCGACAGCAATGCGCTGCGCGTGGGTGACTTCGTGGTGGCGATCGGCAACCCGTTCGGCTTCACCCAGACGGTGACCTCCGGCATCGTCTCGGCGGTGGGCCGCAGCGGTATTCGCGGGCTGGGCTACCAGAACTTCATCCAGACCGATGCCTCGATCAATCCGGGCAACTCCGGTGGTGCGCTGGTCAACCTGCAAGGCCAGTTGGTGGGCATCAATACCGCCAGCTTCAATCCCCAGGGCAGCATGGCCGGCAATATCGGCCTGGGCCTGGCGATCCCGTCCAACCTGGCGCGCAATGTGGTGGAGCAACTGGTGACCAAGGGCGTGGTGGTGCGTGGCACGCTCGGGCTGGAAACCCAGAACCTCACCCAGCAGATGCTGCAGGGCCTGGGCGTGGATTCGTTGCGCGGTGCGCTGGTGACGCGCGTGTTGCCAGGGTCGGCTGCGGCCGCCGCAGGCGTGCAACCAGGCGATGTGGTGGTGGCCGCCAACGACCAGCGCGTGGACAGCGCAGAGGCGCTGCACAACTACGAAGGCCTGCAGGCGGTCGGTAGCGCGGTCAGGCTGGAGATTCGCCGCGATGGCAAACCGCTCACGCTCACCGCCAAACTGAAGGAGCAGGACCGCGCAGTCACCGGTGACATGCTCGACCCGCGCCTGGGCGGCGCCACCTTCGTGGATCTGCCCGAATCGCTGCGCCAATCCGGCATTACCGGCGTCATGGTCAGCGAGGTCAAACGCGGCGGTCGTGCCGCAGCCAATGGTCTGGTCAGCGGAGATGTGATCGTGGCCAGCAGCGTGGGCGAGTTTGCCGATCTGGCCAGCTGGCGCGCCAATTTCCAGCGCAAGCCGCAGCAACTGGTCGTGCGCATCCTGCGTGGCAACGCGCAGTACGACGCGTTGATGCGTTGACGTGGCGTGCACTGCCATCGGCGTGCACTAACACCTCCTACACCGCAGCGATGCTATTGCTGCACCACGCCCGCATGCTGTCGCGGCTGCCATCAATGACCGAAGGAGATATCGCATGAGCCCCACTAATACCGACCAGCTGAAAGAAAATCTGAGCGAAGCCAGCACCCACCTGAAGTCTGCCGCCAGCGCTGCAGGCGAAGCCGTCAAGGGCGCCACCAGTGCTGCAGGCGATGAGCTCAAGCTCGGTCGCGCCAACGTCAAGGCTGAGCTCTCCGATACCGCACTGGCTGGCATGGCCGCTGCCGAGTTCGGCGGCGCCGCTGCCAAGGAACAGCTCGATGTGCTGGTCAGCAAGGGCAACGACCTGCTGGAAAGCGCCACCGATCTGATTCGTGAGCGCCCGCTGGCTGCGTTCGGCGTTGCGTTTGCGACCGGCTGGATCATTGCCAAGCTGGCACGCAGCAACGACAACTAAGTCGTGAGCGACCAGGCCTCTACAGCTGCCGCCTCCGACGCGCCCAACGCGCGTCCGGAAACGCCAGGACTGGACGAAAGCGTACGTGCGGTCGGCGCAGCCGGCCGCGCAACGCTGGGCTCGGCCAAGGACACCAGCCGCGCGTTGCGCCGGCTGGTGTCGGCCGACTTGCAACTTGCACGCAGTGCGTTCGGGCGCGGACTGGCCTGGGCATGCGTTGCCGTGGTCTTCGGCGCGTCGTCGTGGTTGTTGCTGGCAGGTGCAATCATCGCGCTGCTGCAACGCGCCGGCCTTTCGTGGTTCCAGGCGATGTTTTTCACCGCACTGGCCAGCTTGTTGGTCACCGGCATTGCGGCGTGGCGGGTGTTCTTCTACTTCGACCACACCGGCTTGAATGCAACACGTCGTCAGCTGGTCAAGCTGGGCATCTTCGATGACAGCAGCGACGACGACGATGCCCACGCATCGGCTGCCAATGGAGCACGCACATGAAGTTTGGCACCTTGCGTCAGCGCGTGGAACGCGCCGAATTCCTGGTGGAAGGGCGCGCCCAGGAAACACGCCTGCATTGGGGAGAATTGCGTGACACCTGGCGTGCCGGGTGGTCTCCGCTGCGGATCATGGTGGTTGGTTTCGGCCTGGGGTTTGTCACCGGCCGCAACGAACCGCAGGCAGCACTGGGCAGCATTGCCAGCAAACTGGGCGGTATCCCGAAGATTCTGCAGATGATCAGCACGATCTCTGCGCTATTCACCGCACACCGTGCGCAGGAAGCTTCCGAGCAGGCCGAACGTGCTGCAGACAGTGCCGAAGAGGTCGCTGCCGATCCGCCGGTGACGGTGGTGCAGGCGCCAATCGATCGCGCTGCGTAATGGCGGGTTCCCGAGCACCGCTCGGGATCACGCTGCGGGTGTCCGCCGCCCGCTGCGCGGCAGAGCCCGCCACTGGTGCTGTTAAGGACTGACGTTACGCGCACACCCTCTGTGCGCTGCGTTGACGCGTTCGGCTGATAATGGCCCACCGCTGGCAGCACGCCAGTCTGCTGCCAGGGCGCGCATGACTCTTCCCGTCGATTCTATGGATGCTGCCGTTGCGGCAGATTCGCTCCCGCCGCCACCGGCGCCGCGCCCACGTGCGCCTGTCTCGCTGGTGGTGCTGGCCACGCTTGCGGTTGGTTATACGCTGTGGGCTGCACAGACGATCATCCTGCCGGTGATGCTGGCCGCCTTCTTTGCCTTGATCGGCAACCCCATCCTGCGCGGTCTGCGCAAGCTGTACATCCCCCGCTTCCTCGGCGCCTTGATGGTGTTGTGCCTGGGCCTGGCCGGTACCGTGACCCTGGCCGCGCAGCTGGCCGGGCCGGCCGCCGAATGGGTGCAGCAGGCGCCCCGGCAGATGCGCCAGATCGCCCGCGATGTGCGCGATTTCACCAAGCCGGTGATGCAGGCCAACCAGGCCGCGGAAAACTTTGCACGCGCGGCAGGCGGCGATGGCCAGCGCAGCGTGCAGATCGTGCGCACGCAGATGGACGACCCCTACAAGGCGCTGGTGCGCACGCCGAAGCTGGCCGCCTCGGTGCTTGCGGTGGTGCTGCTGACGTTCTTCTTCATGGTCTACGGCGAAAGCCTGCAACGGCATGCGATCGCCTTGCTGCCCAATCGACAGCAGCAACGCTTCACCACCGAAATCATGCTGGACATCGAGCGCGAGGTCTCGCGCTACGTGCTCACCATCAGCGTGATCAATACGCTGGTCGGACTGGTCTTCGCCGGCATTCTCTATGTGCTCAAGATTCCGCTGCCCGAAGCGCTGCTATGGGGCACGGTGGTGGCGCTGCTCAACTTCGCGCCGTATGTGGGCCCGTTGATCGGCGTGATGCTGATGCTGCTGATGGGCTTTGTGGAATTCCGCACCACCTTGTCGGCGATGCTGCCGGCGATCCTGTACCTGGCACTGCACACCATCGAAGGCCAGGTGGTCACCCCGATCGTGCTCGGCCGCCGCATGGCGATCTCGCCGCTGATGCTGATCCTGGCGCTGATGCTGTTCGGCTGGCTATGGGGCATGGTCGGTTTGCTGCTGGCGGTACCGCTGCTGGTCTGCATCAAGATGGTGCTGAGCCGGGTGGAGGGAATGCAGCGTTGGGCGCGGCTGTTGGAGTAGCCGGGAATCGGGAGTTGGGAATCGGGAATCGCAAGAGCAGTGGCTGCGCTCTACCCATTCTCGATTCCCGACTCCCCATTCCCGGCATTACAATCTCGCGATGAGCTTCCACATCAGCGCCATCACCCTCGACCTCGACGATACGTTGTGGCCCTTTGCGCCGATCGGGGCGCGGATCGACCAGGTGTTGTACGACTGGATGCGCGAGCACAGCCCGGTCACCGCCGAGCGGTTTCCGGTGGAGGCGATGCGCGAACTGCGCGAGCGCAGCTTTGCCGACAACCCGCACCTGCATCATGACCTCAGCGCGCTGCGGCGATTGACGCTGGAAATGGCGCTGCGCGAGAGCGGCGGCAACCTGGCCTTGCTGGAGCCTGCGTACGACGTCTTCTACGCCGCGCGCAACCAGGTGGAGTGCTACCCGGATGCGCTGGACGCGCTGGCGCGCATCGCCGCGCATGTGCCGGTGGCGGCGCTCAGCAACGGCAATGCCGATCTGCAACGCATCGGGCTGATGCATCACTTCGCGTTTCAGCTGGGCTCGCGCGAGCACGGCAGCGCCAAGCCGGACCCGAGCATCTTCCTGGCCGCATGTGCGCGGCTGGAGGTGCCGCCGGCGCAGGTGCTGCATGTGGGCGACCACGTGCGCATGGACGTGCTGGGCGCGCTGGATGCCGGGCTGCGCGCCTGCTGGATCAACCGTGATGGAGCGCAGTGGTCGCACCCGACCCAGCAACCGGATCTGGAGTTCGACTCCATGACCGGGCTGGCCGACTGGCTGGACGCGCAGCAACCGCACCCCGACCCCGCACACGCCGGCATCCGCCTTCCCGCCTGAGCCACTTCTTGCTCGGCGCATGGCGCCGCCCCCGAGGATTTCCATGTCGCAGCTCACCGGTTTCATCGATCCCAACGCCGCAGCCTTGCCGCTGCATGTGCTCGACCGCGAAGGCTTTGCACGTTGGTGCGCCGAGCAGCCCACGCGCGTGCTGGCGTGGGCACAGGCGCAACGGTTCGATGCCGCACCAGGCAGCGTGCTGTTGCTGCCGGGCGAACAGGGGCTGGCCGGCGCGGTGCTGGGCATCGGCGACCGCGCCGATGCCTACGCCTACGCGCATGCACCGATGGCGCTGCCGCCGGCCAGCCGCTGGACGCTGGCCAACACGCTGAGCGAGAGCGAACAGGCGCTGCTGCACCTGGGCTGGGGCCTGGGTGCGTACCGCTTCTCGCGCTACCGCAAGGTGCCTCGCGCACCGGCCGAACTGGCCGCCACGCCGACACCGCAGACACGTGCCTTGATCGAGGCCTGCATCCGCGTGCGCGACTGGGTCAACACGCCGACCGAGGACATGGGCCCGCAGCATCTGGAAGAGGCCACGCGCGCACTGGCGCAAACGCATGGCGCCCAGGTCGATGCCATCGTCGGCGAGCAATTGCTGGCGCAGAACTTCCCCACCATCCACGCGGTCGGGCGCGCCTCGCACCGGGCGCCGCGACTGATCCAGCTGCAATGGGGCGATGCGGCGCATCCGCATCTGGTGCTGGTTGGCAAGGGCGTGTGCTTTGACACCGGCGGGCTGGATCTGAAGCCGGCCGATGGCATGCGCAA
Organism: Xanthomonas arboricola pv. juglandis; assembly: GCF_001013475.1. GTDB lineage: Bacteria > Pseudomonadota > Gammaproteobacteria > Xanthomonadales > Xanthomonadaceae > Xanthomonas > Xanthomonas arboricola. The sequence goes on from NZ_JZEF01000006.1 coordinate 316,357, forward strand.
CATGAAGAAGGATATGGGCGGCGCGGCGCATGCCTTGGCGCTGGCCGGCCTGGTGATGGCGCAGCAGCTGCCGGTACGACTGACCCTGTTGATTGCCGCGGTGGAAAACGCCGTCGGCCCGGACGCGTTCCGCCCGGGCGAAGTCATCACCACCCGCGCCGGCGTCACGGTGGAAGTGGACAACACCGATGCCGAAGGCCGCCTGGTGCTGTGCGATGCGCTGAGCTACGCCACCGAGCAGCGCCCCGATCTGATCCTGGATTTCGCAACGCTCACCGGTGCCGCACGCATCGCCTTGGGGCCGGACCTGCCCGCGCTGTTCGCCAACGACGATGCGCTGGCGCAGGCCTGGCTGCGTGCCGGCGAGCAGACCCGCGACCCGGTCTGGCGCATGCCGCTGTGGCGCCCGTATCTGCGTTACCTCAACAGCCACGTCGCCGACATGGCCAACGCCGGCTCGCGCATGGCCGGCGCGGTCACCGCCGCGCTGTACCTGGAGCGCTTTGTCGCGCCGGGCCAGCTGTGGGCGCATCTGGACGTGTACGCCTGGAACGACAGCGACCGCCCCGGCCGCCCGGCGGGCGGCGAGGCGCTGGCGCTGCGCTCGGCCTTTGCGATGCTCCAGCAACGCTACGGCGGCTGAGCTCGCCGCGCACGCAGCGCGCGCGGCCATCAGCACGCGCCTCAAGTCGCGCCGGTCATCCCTGGCTGCGCAGCAATGGCGCGATCGTGCGCATGCGTGTCTGCGTCGCCGGGCCGACCAGCGCAAACGCGGTCTCGCCTTCGGCCCAGTACTGCGCCAGTAGACGGCCATCGCGCCGTTCGCCGGTGGGCATCGGCCCGCTGCGCGGACGCAGGTACAGGCCGATACGCGCGCCGTCGGCATCGCTGTAGACCAGCATCGCTGCCGCGCCTTCGGGTGTGGAAAGCAACTGCCCGCCGCGCAGCACGTAGCCCTGCGCACGCAGATCCGGCACCACACCGGCGTTGCCGAAATGCGTGCGCAACCACGGCTCCAATTCCGTACGGCGCTGCACCTCCAACGCAACGCCCGGATGCGCGTCGACATCGGCAAACAGGCGGTATGCGGCCACTGCATCGGCCATCGGCACGCGCTGAATGGCGAGCCGGCTCTCGCGCAACTGCCAGCCCAGCCCGGTGCCCAGGCCCAGCGCCAGCACGCAACTGGCGGCCATGGCCACCAGGGTCCGGCGGCGTTGCTGCAGGCCACGGCGAATCGCTGCAGGCGTCAGCGCCAGTGCGGCCATCTCCGGCTCCAGTCCGGCGTGCGCGGCGCGCAGCGCTTCGGCATCGCGTTTCCAGCCCGCCACGCGCGCAGCCTGCGCCGGGTGCGCCTGCAACCAGGCGGCCACCGCTGCGCGTTGCGCCGGCTCCAGCCGGCCATCGACATAGGCGTGCAGTGCGTGTTCGTCAGGCGGCGGGGTACTGGTCATTTCAGGATCCTCAATGCGGGTGCATGGCGCACGTGGCCTTCATTCAATGCACGCAGGCGTTCGCGCGCACGCGACAGCCGCGACATCACCGTGCCGATCGGGATGCCGAGGGTGTCGGCCACCTCGCGGTAGCTGAAACCCTCCACGCTGACCAGGAGCAGCAAGGCGCGCTGTTCCGGCGGCAGCAACGCCAGGCTGGCCAGCATGGCGCGGCCGTCGTGCACCTGCTCGGCCGATGCGGACTGGCTGGGCTGCTGCGGCGCGAACAAGCCCACCACGCGCTGCCAGCGCGCGGCGCGGCGCTGCCCGTCCAGAAACTGCCGGTACAGGATGGCGAACAGCCACGGCTGCAGGGCCTCGGCGGTATGGCGGGTGCGCCAACGCCGCAGCGCACGTTCCAGCGTGGCCTGCACCAGGTCGTCGGCGCTGGCGGGCTCGCCGCTCAGCGAGCGCGCGAAGCGACGCAGCGCCGGCAGCACGGCACGCAGTTGGTCATCGTCCAGAGCATCCATCGGCAGGTTTGGTGGTGGCATCACACAGTAGACGCGCTGGAGCGTGGACTATTCCCACGATTGATGCGCGTGCCACAACGCCTGGGCGATCACGGGAATAAGTCGGCCTGCACGTCGTCTCACTGCATCGACCACTCACCGCACCGACCCCTGGAGCCAGCCATGACCTTGCCACCTCCTTCCCCACCGCCACAGCATGGACGCGTCCGCGTGGCGCCCTTGCTGGGGATCGCCGCGATTGCCGGCGGCCTGGCGGTTGCGTTCGCCTGGACCGCCGGCTGGATCGGTGGCGACCGGCTGACCGCCGCGCGCATGACCGACACCATCGAGGCCAGCGGGCCGCCGCATCCGGGCTTTCGCCGCGCACATACCAAGGGCGTGTGTGTGAGCGGGGACTTCAAGGCCAGCGGCAAGGCCGCCTGGCTGTCGTCGGCACGCATCTTCAGCCAGGCCAGCACGCCGGTGCTCGGGCGTTTGTCGATCGGCGGCGGCGACCCGCATGGCGCCGATGGTGCGGCACGCGTACGCAGCATGGCATTGCTGTTGCGCAGCGACGACGGGCAGGAATGGCGCACCGCGATGAACAGCTTTCCGTTCTTCGTGGTGGCCACACCGGCCGGTTTCCAGGCATTGAACGTGGCATCCCGGCCGGACCCGGCCACCGGCAAGCCAGACCCGGCCAAGCTGGCCGCGTTCGGCAAGCAGTATCCGGAAGCAGCCAAGTTCCAGCAGTGGGCCAAGACCGCACCGTGGTCCGACAGCTGGGCCAATACGCAATACAACGGGGTGAATGCGTTCCGCGCGATTGCCGCCGATGGACGCGAGCGCTACATCCGCTGGTCGATGCGTCCGCATACCCCGTTCCAGGAGCTCAGCGCCGAGCAGCGCGCGCAGGCCGATGGCGATTTTCTCGCCACCGATCTGGACACGCGCCTGGCGCAGGGGCCGCTGCGTTGGGACCTGGTGCTGACCGTGGCCGAGCCGGGCGATGCGGTGGACGATCCCTCGCAGCCATGGCCGGAAAGCCGCAAGCAGATCGTCGCCGGCACGGTGTCGATCGATCATGCCGAGCCGCAGGCCACCGGCCCGTGCCGCGACCTGAATTACGACCCGCTGATCCTGCCCAAGGGCATCGCCGGATCCAACGACCCGATCCTGGCGGCGCGCTCGTCGGTGTATTCGCAATCGTTCAACCGACGCGAGCATGAGATCGCCAATGGCACAGGTAGCGCCGCCACCGGCCAGGGAGCACGCCAATGAGCAGCCACACCCACTTCAACTTGCCCGCACGCGTGCTGCATTGGTTGATGGCCGCGATGATCCTGACCATGCTGTTCGTCGGCGTGGGTATGGTGGCTTCGGTGACGCAGCGGCCGTGGTTGATCGATCTGCATCGCCCCTTGGGCATTGCGATCCTGATCCTTGCGGTGCTGCGGCTGATCAATCGCCTGCGCAACCGCCCGCCGCCGCTGCCGGCCGACCTGCCGGCCTGGCAGAAGGCCGCGGCGACCGCTTCGCACTGGTTGTTGTATGCGCTGATGCTGGGCATGCCGTTGATCGGCTGGGCGATGCTGTCGGCCGGCGCTTATCCGATCGTGCTGTGGCCGGGCGCGAACCTGCCGGCGATCGCGCCGCACGATCCTGCGCTGTACGCCTGGTTGCGGAGCGCGCACGGCTGGTTGGCGTACCTGTTGTTCGTCACCGTGCTGGGGCATCTGAGCGCGGCGCTGTTCCATGCCTGGGTGCGCCGCGATGGCGTGTTTTCCAGCATGGCGCGTGGCGAGCGGTCTGCGCGTTGATGGATGGCTGCTGGCTCCCTTCTCCTGCCGGGAGAAGGTGCCCCGCAGGGGCGGATGCGGGTACGGGCGAAGCATCGGGTTGACCGCCGTCTGGAGTGGCGTTGCCCCGTACCCTCACCCCAACCCCTAGCCCGATGGGAGAGGGGCTAGGATTTAACGCTGGCGTTTTGTCTTGGCCGCTGGCACGGATGCTTCGATGCCCTTGCCGGTGGCGGCCCAGTAAATCCCGCCGTACAGATGCTCCAGGTAGCGCGGGTCGTTGTAGGCCTCGGCCAGATGGCCGAGCGCGGTGGCGAACACGCGGCCGCCTTCGAAGTGGTGATACCAGGCCACCGGGTGCTGCTTGCCCATGCCCTTGGCCACCTGGCCCGGCCAGATCAGCGTGGGGTCGTAGCTGGTTTCGTCCACCGTCATCAGCGTGACCAGGTCGTCGCTGTATGGCGGATCGTATTCGTACCATTCGTCGGTCCACACCCAGCGCGCGGGCAGGCCGGCAGTGGCCGGGAAGTTGGCGTCCACCACGTCGACCATCGCGGTCTGCATGTACGGATGGGTGCGGAACGAGCGGCCGATCAGGTGGTCGTACCACTGCCAGTCGCCGCGCTTGATCGCAAACGCCTTGTGCACCGCCACCACGCCGCCGCCGTTGCGCACGTAGGCCTGAAAGTTCGCACGCTGCGTGGGATCCAGATCGGTAGCCGGCGTATTGAGCAGCACGATCGCCGCGTATTGCGATAGATCGCCATCGAAGGCCTTGGCATTCCACGCCCATACCAACTCGACATAATGCTTGCGCGCCATCGCTTCGAATTGCGGCTTGGCGACCGGGATATAGTCGTGGTGATACTGGTTGGGAATCGCTGCCACCAGGATCTTGAACTGCTCGGCAGACGCGTTGAATGCGCACACCATCAGCAGGCCCAACAGCCACAGGGATTTCATGCCGTTCGCTCGCAGGGATCGTTCTGGCCCGGCAGTGTACCCGCGCCTGCGCGGCATGCTTTTCGCGTTATTTGGAATAGCGGCAGGCGGCAATGCACAACGGATACGCGGCAATGCGCAGCCCATGCCATCCAGTGCTGCGCTCGCTGGCAACGCAACGCGTCTGCGTCACTGCTTCACAGCCAGCCTTTCTGCCGCGCCAGCCGATACGCTTCGATGCGATTGGCCACGCCCAGCTTGCCGATGCATTCGGACAGGTAATTGCGCACCGTGCCATGCGACAACTGCAACTGCTGCGCGATCTCGCTGGCCGAGCGGCCTTCGCCGGCCAGCCGCAACACCGTGCGCTCGCGTTCGCTCAAGGGATCGGCTTCCACCCAGGCGTCCAGCGCCAGTTGCGGGTCGATCACCCGCCCGCCACGCTGCACCTGACGCAGGGCGCCGACCAGTTGTTCGGCCGGCGCGTCCTTGAGCAGATACGCCGCCACACCGGCATCCAGCGCGCGGCGTAAAAATCCCGGGCGGGCGAAGGTGGTGACGATCATCACCCGCAGCGGCAGCGCCTGGCGCTGGATGCGCTGGGCCAGCTCCAGGCCGGTCAGGCCGGGCATTTCGATATCGGTGATCAGCACGTCCGGCTGCAGGCGTTGCAGCTCGCGCCAGGCAGTTTCGCCATCGCCTGCGCTGCCGACCACCTCGATATCGTCTTCCAGCCCAAGCAAGGCGACCAACGCGCCACGCAGCAGCGCCTGGTCTTCGGCCAACAACACCCGGATCATCGCGCGCGCTCATATGCAGACAACGGTGGCGCACGATAGCAGCGCTTGGGCCCGCCGTGCATTGCGTGCAATGCAGTGGACGTGTGCGCGATCAGCGCGACGGTGGCAGCAGCGGCACCGGCACTGGCGGCTGCGCGGTCGCCAGCGTGGGCTGCGGCAACGGCACGCTGGCGCGCAGGCGCATACCGCGCGGCAGCGCTTCCACCTCCAACGCGCCGCCCAGGCCGTGCAGGCGTGTGCGCATGCCGTCCAGGCCGTTGCCGGGCACGATCACCCCGCCACGCCCATCGTCGCTGATGTCCAGCACCGCCTGCTCGCCCTGCGCGCGCAGGCTCACGCGCATACGCCTGGCCTGCGCATGCCGTTGCACATTGGTGGCCGCTTCGCGCACCACCAGTGCCAGTGCGGTTTCGTGTTCGGGCGGCAATGCCAGCGTTTCCAGCGCGTGTTCCAGCACGATGCCGTCCATCTCCAGCAATACCCGCGCCGACGCCAGCTCGGCCACCAGCCCGGCGGCGCGAATGCCGGTGACCGCGCGCCGCACCTGCGCCAGGGCATCGCGCGAAATCTGCGCCACCGCATCGATCTCGCCGCGCGCGGCCTGCGGATCGCGCGCGATCAGGCGCGCGGCCAGATCGGATTTGAGCGCCACCAGCGACAAGGTGTGACCGAGCAGATCGTGCAGGTCGCGGCCGATACGCTCGCGCTCGGCGGTGGCGGCCAGCCGGCGCACTTCGTCCTGCGACAGGCGCAGCAACGCGTCCTTGCGTTCGTTGATGCTGTACACCGCACCGACACCGGCCATGCCCAGCACCGACACCGGCAACCACACCAGCGATTGCAGGCGCATTCCCAGCCAGTGCGCCCAGCCCAGGTAGAGCACGTTCATCACCACCAGCATCGCGAAGTGCCGCCACAAGGCCTGCCGTGTGGACGGGGGCAGGCTCAGGCAGGCGAAGACGAAATAGCTGATCCCCGAGGGATACACCGGCAGCAACGCGGCACTGAGCACACCCATCGCCCAGGCATAGCGATACAGGGTGCCGCGCGGCGCCAGCAACATGCGCGCGTACAACAGCAGGAAGACCGGATACGACAGCAAGGTGCACAGCAGCCAGGTGCTGTCGTACCCGCGCGGGGAAAACACCGGCACCACGAACACCCAGCTCGACCACAGCAGATGCACGCCATCCATCCACGGCGACTGGCCCTGCGCCAGCCGCGCGGCAACCTGCGAATTGGCGGCGGGGCGAAGCCAGGCGGGTAGCGACAAGCGCATCGGGATGGGTCCATGTGAGTGATCGGATTCTGCCACTGACGGGCCCGACCGGGCGCCCGATGCTGCAGCCTCGCCGATCCTGGAAAGCGCGGCCAGTTGCCGCTGTCATGCGCGGCAGGTGACAGCTGTCACTGGTGAATGCCGCCGCTGCGGTCGCATGCTGCACAGCACCTGGCAGCAGCGTTGGTCGCGCTACCGTTCGTCGCCGCAACCGCATTGGTGACTTCCGGCAGCTTGCGGCGGCGCCCGCGGCCGGTCACATTTTCGCGCAGCATCCCGTCCTGGTCCTCGATGAATACTTCTGCCGATCTGCTCAAGCAACTCCGCATCGACCGCCAGCGTCCTGCCGCCCCCGAACCTGCACGGCGCGGCGGCTGGATCATCGCCGCCGTGATCGTCATCGTGCTGCTGGCGGCCGCGGCGTGGTGGTTCACCCGCCGCCCGGTGGCGAAGGTGCAGACCGCAGCGGTGGTGGCGATCAGCGCCGGCAGCAGCAGTGCCTCGGTGCTGGACGCATCGGGCTACGTGGTGGCGCGGCGCATGGCCACGGTGTCGGCGCAGGTCACCGGCAAGGTGCGTGAGGTGATGATCGAAGAAGGCATGCGCGTCGAACAAGGCCAGGTGATGGCCACGCTGGACCCGCTGGATGCCGATGCGCAGCGCACGCTGTCGGCATCGCAGCTGTCGGCCGCACGCAGCCAGGTCGACAACATGCAGGCGCAACTGGCAGTGGCCAATGCCGATGCGGCGCGGCTGCAATCGCTGGTCGGTGCGCAACTGGTGTCGCGCTCGCAGTACGAGCAGGCCACCGCACAGCGCGATGCCTTGCGCGCACAGCTGCAGAATGCGCAACGCAACGTGCGCGTGGCATCGGACCAGCTGGCGATCTCGGCGATCCGCTCGGACTTCAACGTGGTGCGTGCGCCGTTTGCCGGCGTGGTCACCGCCAAGGCCGCGCAGCCCGGCGAAATCGTCTCGCCGCTGTCGGCCGGCGGCGGCTTCACCCGCACCGGCATCGGCACCATCGTGGACATGGAATCGCTGGAGATCGAAGTGGAAGTGGGCGAGTCCTACATCGGCCGCGTGCAGCCGAAGATGCCGGTGGACGCGGTGCTCAACGCGTATCCGGAATGGAAGATTCCCGGCGAGGTGATCGCCATCATTCCCACCGCCGACCGCGGCAAGGCCACGGTGAAGGTGCGCGTGGCGCTCAAGCTCAAGGACCCGCGCATCGTGCCGGAAATGGGCGTGCGGGTGAGCTTTCTGGAACGGGCCAATACGCAGGAGGCCAGCAAGCCGCAGGGCGTGCGCGTGCCGGCTGCGGCACTGGTCGAACGCGACACGCGCACGGTCGCGTTCGTAGTCGGCGAGCGCAACACCGTCAGCATGAAGACGGTCACTCCCGGGGTGGTGATGGGCGAGGACCGCCAGGTGTTGTCGGGTTTGAGTGCGGGCGACAGCGTGGTGCTGGATCCGCCGCAAGGCCTGAAAGACGGCGACACGGTGGCCGAAGCCGACGCGGACGCTGCCGAGTAACTGCGCCGGTAACTGCAGTCACCAGGTGGGCAGCGACGCCGCTCCGGGGAGCGCGGCGCCCACAGTGGCAGCAGTGGCGGATGCGGTCGTGGCACCTGGATGGCGCTGCGATCGCGCAAGGCAATGCAAGCACATAGCAACGATTACAGCGGCGTCGGTGATCCACAGCCAGCGGCGTCATCGGTCAGTACAGAACTAGCCGCCTGCTTGTCGCCGCCATGCGTCGTCGCGCACGTCACCCAGCAGTTGCGTCTGTCGTCATCCAGCCTCGTACCGTCTTGCCGCCTCACCGTCACTGCATCGCCGTGTTGCCGTGTTGCCGTGTTGCCGCCTCATGCAATCGCGGTCGCCATGCCGCATCGCGCTTGCCTCTTTCCATTGCACCGTCAGGAGTCGCCATGACCGCTCTCGTCAGCTTGCGCAACATCACCAAGACCTACCAACGCGGCCCCGAGCAGGTGCAGGTGCTGCACGGCATCGACCTGGAGATCGCCAGCGGCGACTTCGTCGCGTTGATGGGTCCGTCCGGCTCGGGCAAGACCACCTTGCTCAATCTGATCGGCGGGCTGGACAACCCCAGCGGTGGCGAGATCGAGATCCAGGGCGAGCGCATCGACCGCATGAGCGGCGGCCAGCTCGCGACCTGGCGCAGTCACCACGTCGGCTTCGTGTTCCAGTTCTACAACCTGATGCCGATGCTCACCGCGCAAAAGAATGTGGAGCTGCCGTTGCTGCTCACCGCGCTCAACGCCGCGCAACGCAAGCGCAATGCGGAAATCGCCCTGACCCTGGTCGGCCTGCAGGAACGCCGCAACCACAAGCCCAGCGAACTGTCCGGCGGCCAGCAGCAGCGCATGGCGATTGCACGCGCGATCGTGTCCGACCCGACTTTCCTGATCTGCGACGAACCCACCGGCGATCTGGATCGCCACAACGCCGAAGAAATCCTGCGCCTGCTGCAGGAACTCAATCGCGAACACGGCAAGACCATCGTGATGGTCACCCACGACCCCAAGGCCGCCGAGTACGCCACCCATACCATCCACCTGGACAAGGGCGAGCTGGCCGACGCGCCGCTTGTGCTCTAAAGGAGTGATGCCATGAAGTATCTCTGGCTGGTGTGGGCGCAGTTGTTCCGCAGCAAGACCCGCACCTTGTTGACGCTGTTGTCGGTGGTGGCGGCATTTTTGTTGTTCGGCATGCTCGATTCGGTGCGCGTGGCCTTCACCTCCGGCGGCAATGTCAGCGGTGTGGACCGGCTGGTGGTCGCTTCGCGTTTGTCGATTACGCAATCACTGCCGATCAGCCTGGAATCGCAGATCCGCAGCGTGCCGGGCGTGCGCGATGTGACCTCGGCGATGTGGTTCGGCGGTATTTATCGCGACCTGAAGAACTTCTTCCCCAACTTCTCGGTGGCGCCCAACTTCTTCGACGTCTACAGCGAGTACGAACTGCCCAGGGAGCAGCTCAAGGCGTTCCAGACCACGCGCACCGGCGCCATCGTCGGCGAGACCCTGGCCAAGGCCAATGGCTGGAAGATCGGCGACACCATTCCGCTGCAGGCCACCATCTTCCCGCGTGGCGGCAGCAACGACTGGCCGCTGCAACTGGTCGGCATCTTCCGCATGAAGGACCGCGCGGTGGCGGCCAACCAGGAACGCCAGTTGATGATGAACTGGAAATACTTCGACGAGTCCAACGACTACATCAAGAGCAAGGTCAGCTGGTACACCGTGACGTTGCGCAGTGCCGACCAGGCCTCGCGCGTGGCGCAGGCGATCGACGCGTTGTCGGCCAACTCCGATCATGAAACCAAGTCGCAGACCGAATCGGCGTTCCAGCAGGCCTTCATCAAACAGTTCGCCGATATCGGCCTGATCGTCACCTCGATCATGGCCGCGGTGTTCTTCACCTTGTTGCTGCTGACCGGCAACACCATGGCGCAGGCGGTGCGCGAGCGCATACCGGAGCTGGCCACGCTCAAGACGCTGGGCTTTCAGGACCGCACCGTGTTGAGTCTGGTGATGGTGGAGTCGGTGCTGTTGATCGGCCTGGGCGGGTTGATCGGCATGGGTCTGGCGTCGCTGGTGATCCCGCTGGTGGCCGCACGCAGCGGCGGGGTGATGCCGGTGCAGGGCGTGCCGCTGCAGACCTGGTTGGTCGGGCTGGGCCTGATGGCCGGCATCGGCATCGTGGTGGGTGTGCTGCCGGCGCGACGCGCGCAGCGCTTGAAGATCGTCGATGCCCTCGCCGGCCGCTGACAGGAGCAGGCAAATGCAAACCCAATGGAAGAACCGTCTGGTCAATCTGCTGTCGGTCGTGTCGCTGGCCGTCGGGTTGGCCGTGTGGATCGCGCTGCCGTGGATCGGCGTGCTGGTCGCCGCCGCCTTGCTGGCGGTGTGGCTGGTTGTCACGCGCAGCGGCCGGCTGTCGTTGGCCGCTGCACGTATCGGCATCGCCACGCTGCCGCAACGCTGGGGTGCCAGCTCGGTGATCGTGGTCGGCATCGCCGGTGTGGTCGGCGTGCTGGTGGCGATGCTGGCGATGGGCCAGGGGTTTCAGGCCACGCTCAACAGCACCGGCGACGACACCACCGCGATTGTTCTGCGCGGCGGCTCGCAGGCCGAAACCAACTCGGTGATCACCCGCGACCTGGTGCCGCTGATCGGCAGCCTGCCCGGCATCGCCGCCGATGCCAGAGGCCGCCCGCTGCTGTCGCCGGAGCTCTCGCAGGTGGTCAACATCGCCTCCAGATCCGATGGCACCGACGTCAACGCGCAACTGCGTGGCGTGGGCGAACAGGCCTGGGCGGTGCACGACAAGGTCAAGCTGGTGCAGGGCCGGCGCTTCACCCCCGGCCTGCGCGAGATCGTGGTCGGCAAAGGCGCGTTGACTCAGTTCCGCGGACTGCAGCTGGGCAAGACGCTCACCCTCGGCAGCCAGCAATGGACCGTGGTCGGCGTGTTCGCCTCCGGCGATGCGCACGATTCGGAGCTGTGGACCGATGCGCAGACACTGGCCACCACCTACAACCGCAGCGCCTACCAGTCGATCAGCGTGCGCACCGCCGGCAAGGCCGGTTTCAGCCAGTTCAAGACCGCCATGGCCGCCGATCCGCGGCTCAAACTGGATGTGGAAACCACCCGTGCCTACTACGGCAAACAGGGCGGTGGCTTGAACAGGTTGATCAGCATCCTGGGCACGGTGATCGGCGCGATCATGGCGGTGGGCGCGGTGTTCGGCGCGCTCAACACCATGTATGCGGCGGTGGCCACGCGCGCGCGCGAGATCGCCACGATGCGCGCGATCGGTTTCCGCGGCACGCCGGTGATCATGGCGCTGATGCTGGAGACCATGCTGCTGGCGCTGCTGGGCGGCTTGCTCGGTGGCCTGATCGCCTGGGCCATCTTCAATGGCTACAGCGTGTCCACGCTGGGCAGCAACTTCAGCCAGATCGTGTTCCAGTTCAAGGTCTCGCCGGAGCTGTTGTGGAGCGGGCTCAAATGGGCACTGGGCATTGGCCTGGTCGGCGGGCTGTTCCCGGCCTTGCGCGCGGCGCGGTTGCCGATCACCACTGCCTTGCGTGAGGTGTAGCGCGGGCCTTGGCCCGCCGGGAATCGGGAATCGGGAATCGGGAGTGGGGATTGGTGACAGCCAAAGCGGAGCAAGTGCGCTGCTGCGGCTGAACGCAGTGCGGGCTGTCATCGTTCTGTCACTGCACTGCGGTAGATGCGCGGGGCGGGCAGGTCGTAGGCTGCCCGGCCGTTGCATCCATCGATCTTCGCCCATGACGCGCCTGATTCTGCTGGCCTGCGCCTGCCTGTGGCTGGCCGGCTGTTCCTCGTCCTCCACCTCGCTCAGCGAGCGCCTGGTTGCGCCCGGTGGCACCTCGCCATTGCTGGACGAGGAGCGCATTGCCGCCACCATCGCCACGGTGCCCAACCGCAGCGGGCATGTGGTCACGCGCGACCAGGTGCCGATCTTCTGGCGCGCGATCGACCCCGGCCAGTACGCCATGCACTACCGCTATCTCGGCCAGCGCCACGATCCGGCGCATGCGCTGGATGTCGATTTCAGTTTCAAGGTGCCCACCGCGACCCCGCCGACGCCGCGCGGCACCGTGGTGCTGCTGCATGGCTGGATGATGGATGGCGATTCGCTGCTGCCATGGTCGCTGGAACTGGCGCAGGCCGGCTACCGGGTGATCACCATCGACCTGCGCAACCATGGCCATTCCGGCGGTGGCCCGTCCGGTTACGGGACGCGTGAATCCGACGACGTCATCGACGTGCTCGATGCGCTGCAACCGCGTGGCGAGATCCGTGGCCCGCTGTACCTGTTCGGCATTTCCTATGGCGCCGCCACCGCGCTGTTCACCGCCGACAAGCTCGGGCCGCGCGTGACCGGCGTGGTGGCGATGGAATCCTTCGCCAACGCCGGGCGCGGCATTCGCGACATGGTCCCGCACCTGCTCGCCAGCCAACCGGATGGCTGGCGTGGGCAGGCGGTGGCCGCGTATGCGCGCTGGCGCTATGCCGACCAGAATATCGATGCGGTGATCGCCGCCGCCGACCGCCAGCTGCAGCTGGACCTGGACCACGTCGATGTGACGCAGGCCTTGGCCGACACACGCAGCTGCGTGCTGCTGGTGCATGGCGATGCCGATCAGCACATCCCGGTCGCGCATGGGCGTGCGCTGGCGCTGGCCAGCCCGCGCGCGCACTACGTCGAGCTGCCTGGCGAAACCCATCTGAGCCTGCCGCTGCGGCTGGATCTGCTGGGCGCACCGATCGACCAGTGGCTGGCGCAGACGCAACAGGATCCAGGCCACTGCCCCGCGCCGCAGGCACTGCCCACCTCCACGCTGGCGGTAGCGACACCGGCGTTGGCACCGCGCGGCTGAGAGCGGCTGACAGACGTCGCGAGCGGTCGTCAGGTGGGAACGGACCGCGCGCTACGAAACGGTGGGTCTGAATGACATGCCGATGACTGCACCTGCACCGCGGTGAGCGCAGTGGTCTGTTGCTCGCCCTACCTCCAGGCAGGAGCTGCGCAACAGCGGGCTTGTCGAAGCGCGCACCGCGCTGCTGCCCACCGCGCAACGCAGCCGCTGCGCGATTGCCCGGATCGCGCAGCGGCCGATGCTTAAGGCGTCACCACCACCGGCCGCCGCTGCCGCCACAGGCTATCGCCGACGAACAGCAGCAGCCCCACCCAGATCGCGGCAAATCCGATCGCGCGCCCCTGATCGAACGGCTCGTGGAAGAACCACACGCCCAGCAGCAACTGCAGGCTCGGCGCGATGTATTGCAGGATGCCCACCAGCGACAGCGGAATCCGCCGCACGCCATACGCAAACCCGATCAGCGGCACCGCGGTCAGCACGCCGCCCAAGATCAGCAGCAGATCGGTACGCAGGTCCCAGCCGCTCAGGAAGGCGCCGCCATGGCCCTGCTCGCCCCAGCCCGCCAGCAGCAGCGCCGGCACGAACAGGTACACGCTTTCCACACCCAGCCCGGCCACCGGATCCACCGCCACCAGCTTGCGCAGCAGGCCGTAGGCACCGAACGAGAACGCCAGCCCCAGCGCGATCCGCGGCGGCGCACCGGCATCCAGGGTCAGCCACAGCACGCCCACCGCCGCACACACCACCGCCGCCCACTGGATGCGCTGCAGGCGTTCCTTCAGCACCAGCACGCCCAGCAACACGCTCAGCAGCGGATTGATGAAATAGCCCAGGCTGGCCTCGATCACGTGCCCGGCGTTGATCGCCCAGATATACAGGCCCCAGTTGAACGCAATCGCCACGCTGCTGCCTGCCAGCATCCACAGTGCGTGCGGCTGCGCGGCGATGGCGCGCCACCAGCGCAGGCCCGATGTTGCCAGCAACCACGCCACCACCAGCAGCGCGCTCCAGACGATGCGGTGCGCGATGATCTGCAGCGACGGCACCGCCTTGAGCAGATGCCAGTACAGCGGCACCAGGCCCCAGATCACGAAGGTCGATGCGGTGATCAACAGCCCGCGACGCGCCTCGGTCGGCGAGACCGCCGTCATCGCCGGGCCTTGGCCAGGGTCACCACCAGCACGCCGGACAGGATCACCGCCATCGCGCCGATGTCGTGCGCGCTGAAACGCTCATGCCCCAGCCACGCACCCAACGCCACCGCGATCACCGGGTTGACGTAGGCGTAGCTGCCGGCCAACGCCGGGCGCACGTGATGCAGCAGCCACACGTAGGCGGTAAACGCCACGATCGAGCCGAACACGCATAGGTAGGCCACGGCCAGCAGCCCCTGCGAGGTCGGCAGGCTCTGTGGGCGCTCGCCGATCAGCAGGCCGGTGCTGACCAGCAACACGCCGCCGCACAGCATCTGCCCGGCGGCAGTCATGAACGGGGACGGCAGGTCGCGTCCGCGCGACCACACCGAGCCGAAGGCCCAGCCGATCGGCGCGATCAGCAACAACACCAGCCCGCCCGGCGTGGCGGTCAGGCTGCTGCCGGCATTGAGCCAGACCACGCCCAGAAAGCCGATCACGATACCCAGCCATTCGCCACGGCTGGCGTGCTGCCCGCGCAAGGCGCCGAACAAGGCCATCCACAGCGGCACCGATGCCACCGAGGTGGCAGCCAGGCCGGACGACACGCTGCGCTCGGCCAGCACCACCATGCCGTTACCCAGCAGCAACAGGGCCGCGCCCATCATCGCCACGTTCTTCCATTGCGCGCGCGTCGGCGCAGCCACACCGCGCCAGCGCAGCACCGCATACAGCACCGTGCCGGCCACGATGAAGCGCGCCCCGGACACCATGGTCAGCGGCAGCGCACCACCTTCCAACGCAAAGCGGATCGCCAGATAGGTCGAGCCCCAGACCACATAGACCAGCAACAACGCGACAACGACCAGGCCGCTGCGCGCAGGCGCCACAGCATCGTGTGAAGAGGACATCGAAGATTGCCAAATACAGCGGAAGCTTCAATTCTAGATCACCTGCCCACGCCAACGTCGTACGCCTCTCGGGCGCCTGCCGCGGTATGGTGCGCACTGATCCCCGGCCCGGAGTGCATATGCAGCGTCGCGTCCCCTGGTTGATCTTGGCCGCCCTGACCGTGCTGTCGGCCAGCGCATTGGCACGCGTGCCCGAACCCTGGGAGCCCAGCGGGCGCAAACTCCTCGAGGC
Source organism: Xanthomonas arboricola pv. juglandis (assembly GCF_001013475.1). Classification (GTDB taxonomy): domain Bacteria; phylum Pseudomonadota; class Gammaproteobacteria; order Xanthomonadales; family Xanthomonadaceae; genus Xanthomonas; species Xanthomonas arboricola. The sequence continues at coordinate 331,840 of NZ_JZEF01000006.1, forward strand.
CGGGCTGGACGGTTCGTTGGCGCCGGAGATCGCGCCCGAACAAACCGAGCTCAAGGTCATGCTCTCGGCAAACCGCGCCGGCGCCTATCTGCTCGGCGTCGCCAGCAGCAGTTACCGCACGCAATGGTGCATGCCGGCCGGCAAGAGTGGCCCGCCGGATATGCAGGCGATCATCAGCGATATCGGCGCGCTACCCGATGCGCGCCTGGACGAGGCCGCACCTGCGTTGATCGTGCAGGCGTTGGCCAAGCGCTACCCGTGCCGCAAATAGGCGGCGCGGTCGCCGCAAGCCGGCTCGACCAACCGCCACGCAATATCCCGATGCACTGACGTTCGCCTCGCCGATCGCCCGACGCCCGGGCTCGAAAGCAGCAGGCGTTTGCACACCGCTGCTCCTACTTGCGCGCGGCGTCGCTGCTGGCGCGGATCGCCTTGAACTCCGAACCGTCCTGCCAGCTCGGCCACTGCCGGCCGTTGGCCAGCGCCACGCCGACGTCGTAGACCAGGGTGGTGTCGGCCGCGTGGCCGCTGGCATCCCACTGCGGGGTCCAGCGATCGCAGGGCTGGTGATAGCACTCGGCAAAATACTTGTCGCGCAGCGCCTTGCCGGCCGCCACGCCGCCGTCGAGCATGTCCAGCCCGGGACCGGCGGTGATCGCCGGCACGCCCATGCGCGCAAAGGCGAAATGGTCGGCGCGGTAGAAGAAGCCCGCTTCCAGATTCGGGTCCGGCGAATAGCTGCGGCCGCGCGCCTTGGCCGCAGTTTCCAAATCACCTTCCAGCGACACCCGTCCGCGTCCCCACGAGGCGATATCGCGGGTGGGGCCATCGGGGCTGAACATCTCCATGTTGAGTACCGCCACGGTCTTGTCCAGCGGCGCCAGCGGATGCGCGGCGTAATAGTTGGCGCCGAGCAGGCCCTTCTCTTCCGCCGTCAACGCGATGAAATACAGCGTGCGTTGCGGCTTGGGGCCGGCCGCGAACACGCGCGCCAGTTCCAGCACGCTGGCCACGCCGGTGGCGTTGTCCACCGCGCCACGCCGCACCGTGTCGCCGCCGGCATCGGCCTTGCCCACGCCGAACGCATCCCAGTGCGCGGAGAAGATCACCGTCTCGTCCGGATGCTGGCTGCCGGTGAGCTTGGCCACCACGTTGTGCGTGACCACGCGCTCGCGCTTGAGCTTGAAGTCCACCGACAGCGTCGCATCGCCCAACGCCATCGGGGCGAAGTCGCGCTGCTGCGCGCGCTGCTTGGCCTGCGCAAAATCCAGCCCGGCGCGCTGGAACAGCGACACCGCCAACGCCTGCTGCATCCAGCCACGCACCGGCACATGCTGCGCCTTCGCATCGGCATCGCTGCGTTCGATATCGAACAACGGCGACAGGCCCGAACTCTGCACCGTCGCCCAGCCGTACGCGGCCGGCGCGGTCTCGTGCACGATCAACACGCCGGCGGCACCACGACGCGCGGCCTCTTCGTACTTGTAGGTCCAGCGGCCGTAGTAGGTCACCGCCTTGCCATCGAAGGCGCCAGGCTGGCTGGATTCGAAGTCGGCATCGTTGATCAGCACCACCGCGATCTTGCCGCGCAGGTCCACGCCCTTGTAGTCGTCCCACTGCCGCTCCGGTGCGCTGATGCCGTAGCCCACGAACACCAGCGGCGCATGCTTCAAGCGCACCGCGTCCTGTGGACGCAGGCTCTGCAGGGTCACATCGGTACCGTTGACCAGCGTCTGGCTCTTGCCGCCGACACGCAGGCTGGCGCGCACCGGGCCATCGACCTGGGCGCGTACCAACGGCACCGCCTGGGTCCAACTGCCCTGCTCGCCACCCGGCTGCAGGCCGCCAGCCTTGAACTGCTCGACCAGGTAATCGACCGTGCGCTGCTCGCCGGCACTAGCCGGCGCACGGCCCTCGAACTCGTCCGAGGCCAGCAGGCGCACATGCCGCGACAACGCTTCGGCATCGATGCCGCCACCGGGCAGATCGTTGGCGGCCTGCGCCACGCCCCCCACGAACAGGCAGGCGGACAACAACAGGATGCGCATCGGATTCACGGCATGGCCTTGCAACAGATAGATGACACACAGTTTACAAGCGCGCGGCCGCCACGGGAGTGCTTTGAGCCGCGTTGGCAAACGCGATGTCTTCCTTTCTAGCAGGCCTCTTGGGCTGCATGGATGCGGTCACGGAGCTGCATGGGGGTGTACGGAATGTCATGCGCGTGGTGATGGCATCGCGCTTTCGACTCACTGGGTTTTTTGAACCGAGACTCTTTTCGCGCCTAGACGCGGCTACGGTTCGAAATCTCGATTGCTTTGGCACTATGATGCCAAGGATCGGGGGTTTTTAGAGCTGCCCTTAAAACGTCTCAGCTACTACCGCTAGCCGAGCAACAAGCTTTCAAAAGCAGCCGACCAACTGTCTGGTGCGATGTACTCGCCGATTGCGGGGGCCGTGTGGCGGCATGGATGCCGCCACCGCGCCTCCACGGACGGATTTACGGCGTGTCACGCAAGCGGTGAGGGCACCGCGTGCTCGACTGACGCGGCTTTTGACTGTTGCCGAACCACGCGACGACTCGCTGCAGCGTTCTAGTGGGGTGTTACCCACTCCAGTGGCGCTAATTGGTGCGCGTCGCGCGATCCAGCCAGCACGCCAGGCCCTGCGCGTTGAGTTCGATATCGGTGCCCAGTAGCTGCGCCACGCGTGCATCGTCCAGCCGGCAGCCGTGCAGGCGGGCGCGCTGCAGATACAGGTCAGTCAGCGCCGCCACCATGCAGCGATGGCGGTCCGCATCCTGCGCGCAGTCCAGCGCGATGGCGGTCATCGCATGGATCTGCTCGACCAATGCCTGCGCCAGTGGCGCCGGCGATTCCACCCGGCCGTAATGGGTGAGATACATCGCCTGCGGCGCGGTCTCCATCAGCCGCGCGATCGAGTGCAGCATCGCCTCCGGTTCGAACTGCACCGGCGAGGAGGTCGGCAGGATGAAGGCGCCTTGCGCGCTATCGAGCCGGCGATACGACAGGCCGAAGGTGTCGCCAGTGAACCAGCTGCGGCTGCGCGCATCCCACACGCACAGATGATGGCGTGCGTGGCCCGGCGTCTCGATGGCGCGCAGCGCGCGCTCGCCCAGCATCACGGTCTGTCCGTCCGCCGCTTCCACCACGCGCTCGGCCGGCACCGGCACGATCGCGCCGTAACTGCGCGCCATTTCCGCCGCGCCGTACACCGCCGTGGCCCCGGCGATCAGCCGGGTGGGATCGATCATGTGCGGTGCGCCGCGCGGATGCACCAGCACCCGCGCATTGGGCAGATGCTGCAGCAAGGCACCCGCTCCGCCGGCGTGATCCAGATGCACGTGGGTCAGGATCAGCCAGTCCACCTGCGCCGGCGTCAGCCCGGCCGACTGCAATGCGGCCAGCATCTGCGGTACCGACAGTGCAGTGCCGCAATCGACGAAGGCGCCACGTTGCGCCTCGACGATCAGGTACGCCGCATCGAACTGCACACCGCCAAAGCCGGTGTCGATGGTGTGGATGCTGGAATCGGCAGTCGCTGTCATTGCTCCCCCACGGCTATGCGAGAGGCCACAGTCTAGCCACCGGCTCCACGGGTGTCGTTACGCCTCGCGCAACACGCGCAGCGCCGCCAGGATCACCGCCGCCTCCACCTGCGCTTGCACGCCCGGCAATTGCAGGTCGCTGCCCTGCTCGGCCTGCTTCAGCCGCGCAATCAGCTGGCCCGCATCGCGTGGCGAGGCGAAGCCATCGCTCTGCAGCAGCAACGCACCGGCGCCATCGGTCAACTTGAAATAGAACTGCCCGTCGCTCTCGCGGTATTGCTTGAACACCGGCGGCGCGCTCTTCTCGCCCACCGGCGTCACAGCCGCATCGCCCTGACTGGACAGATCGCGCAGCCCCACCGCAGCACGCAGCTCGGCCAAAAACGGCGTGGCGTAGCGCGCGCGCAGACGTGCGCCGCCGGCGCGCAGAATTGCCTCGATCTTTGCCGGCTCGGCCATCAGCGCCTCGTAACGCGTGCGCAGCGGTGCGATCTCCTGGTCGATACGCTCGAACAGCTGCTGCTTGGCATCGCCCCAGCCGATGCCATCGGCAAAATCCTGCGCAAAGGCCGCCGTTTCCTGCGGAGTGGCGAAGGCCTGGTACAGCTGGAACAATGCCGACCCCTGGGTGTCCTTGGCCTCGCCCGGCGCGCGCGAATCGGTGAGGATGGAGAACACCAGCTTGCGCAGTTCCTCGCGCGGTGCGAACAGCGGAATCGTGTTGCCGTAACTCTTGCTCATCTTGCGGCCGTCCAGACCCGGCAAGGTCGAGACCTGCTCGTCGATCACCGCCTCGGGCAAGTTGAAGAAGTCACGGCCGTACACGTGGTTGAAACGCTGGGCGAAATCGCGCGCCATCTCGATATGCTGGATCTGGTCGCGCCCCACCGGCACCTTGTGCGCGTTGAAGATCAGGATGTCTGCGGCCATCAACACCGGATACATGAACAAGCCGGCGGTCACGCCCGCGTCCTCGTCTTCGCCGTCTGCGCGATTCTTGTCCACCGCTGCCTTGTAGGCATGCGCGCGGTTGAGGATGCCCTTGCCGGCCACGCAGGTCAGCAGCCACAGCAACTCGGTGGTCTCCGGCACATCGGACTGGCGATAGAACCACACCGTTTCCGGGTCCAGGCCGCAGGCCAGCCAGCTGGCGGCGATCTCCAGCGTGGAGCGCTGCGTCCGCGCCGGGTCCTGCGCCTTGATAAGGCTGTGCAGGTCGGCCAGGAAGTAGAAGCTTTCCGCATCGGCAGCCGTACTGGCCTGGATGGCCGGGCGGATCGCGCCGACGTAATTGCCCAGATGCGGGGTGCCGGAAGTGGTGATGCCGGTAAGGACGCGAGTGGTCATCTGCGTAAGGCCAGGGAGTCAGCACGCAAGTTTAGCGGTTCCGTGCCCCTGGCATGACCGCGGCGGTGCCTCGCGCCTGCCGCTGCCGGCACCGGCGGCAGAAGCAAAACGGGCCGCATCGAGCGGCCCGTCCTGTGCAGTTGCGCTCACCACGGCGGGTGGGCGCGGTTGCGCGGCACCGTCAGGTGTCGTCGCGCAACGACTTTTCGAAGGCGCGCACCTCGGTCTGGGCGCGGTCGCGGTCCCAGCCGTAGCGCTCCTGGAGCTTGCCCTGCAGATATTCGGCATTGCCCTCGGCAACCTTGAAATCGTCGTCGGTGAGGTCGCCCCACTTGGCCTGCGCCTTGCCCTTGAGCTGGGTCCACTTGCCGGAAATGATGTCAGTGTTCATTGCGTCGACTCCGCTGATGCGGCCGCGATTGACCGTCTACGCAGGTTGCCCACGGCGCCGTTCGCCGCAGATCAAAAGCCGTCAAATCCGCACTCACCGCACTGAACGGTTGCCTACGCTTGCCGCGCAGTTCTACGCATGGCTGCACTGTCGCATGCCCAGATGCGTCGCCGCACTGCCCTGCCTGCGCAAGGCATCAGGCAAAAAAAACGGGCCTTGCGGCCCGTTTTTTCTGCATGCAGCGCTAGATTACTTGCGCGCAGCGTCTTCCACCTTCTCGCCAGCGCCCTGCACGTCCTTGCCGGCACCTGCGACGGTGTTGCAACCCGACAGCATACCGACCGACAACACCGACAGCACCAGCAGCACAATTGCACGCTTCATAACAGACTCCTTCGTGGGTAAAGCGGCGGCTTGCCGCAGATCAATCAAATCAAACAACTAGGGTTCAAACAAAACGCAAGGATCAGCACTTACCGTCGCTGCAATTGTCGGCCTTCTTTTCGACCTTCTCACCTGCACCCTGCATGTCCTTGCCAGCGCCGGCCATGGTGTTGCAGCCAGTCATCACGCCGGCCGAAAACAGGCCCAGTACCATCAGTGTCAGCAGTCGCTTCATCGGTCTTCCTCAGTTCTGCGTTCGGTGCAGACGCACCGTGTCTGGCGACAAATCTGACTGCGCGGCCGTGGATTTGATGTGAACGCGGCGTGCTGCGTTCAGCGATCGATCAATCTCGCATCAGTGTCGACTTGCCAAACAGGCTCTCGACCAGATCCACCGCCAGCTCGGCGGTGGCGTTGCGGTTGTCCAGGACCGGATTGAGCTCGACGATATCCAGCGACCCCATGCGCCCGGTGTCGGCGATCATCTCCATCACCAGCTGCGCCTCGCGGTAGTTGGGCCCACCCGGCACGGTGGTGCCCACGCCCGGTGCGATGCTCGGGTCCAGGAAATCCACGTCGAAGCTCACATGCAGATGGGTGTCCTCGCTCATGCCCTGCAGGGCGGTCTCCATGGTGCGCTTCATGCCGGCCTCGTCGATGTAGCGCATGTCGTAGACATCGATGCGGTGCTGCTTGATCAGGCGCTTCTCCTCCGGGTCCACCGAGCGGATGCCGATCTGCCGCACCTGCTCGGGCAGCAACGCCGGTGCGCTGCCGCCCAGATGCGTCAACGCCTGCGGGCCCAGCCCGCACAGGCAGGCCACCGGCATGCCGTGGACGTTGCCCGACGGCGTCACCTCGCTGGTATTGAAGTCCGAGTGCGCATCCAGCCACAGCACCCGCAGCGGGCGTTGCTGCTCGCGGCAGTACTTGGCCACCGCGGTGATCGAGCCGATGCCCAGGCAGTGGTCGCCACCGAGCATGATCGGCATGCGGCCGGCGCGCAGCTGCGCATAGCTGGCCTCCATCAGCGCCTGGTTCCAGGCGACCACCTCGTCCAGATGCCGGTAGCCGGCCTGCGGGGCTTGCCAGGGATTGCGCGGGCCGTCCAGGTTGCCCAGGTCGTGCACCTCCACGCCACGGCCGATCAAGGCCTCCTGCAGCCCGGCGATGCGCAACGCCTCCGGCCCCATCCGCGCACCACGGTGGCCGGCACCGATGTCGGTGGGAACGCCAATCAGGGAAACCGGCAGGTACTGCGTCGCCATGCATTGCTCCAGCATCGAGAAAGCGCTGCAGTCTAGTCGCCGGCTCGCGCACTGACGCGCGGCAGCGCAGCACGGCGCCCGGCCTGCGTCACCGATCACGCAATCGCATTTGCCACTGCAGCAATCCAAAGTGCGGCCGATACTGCGTAGCGGGTAATCGTCGGACCGGTACGGACGGCAGGCGCAACGCCGCAGTACAGGCGCGCTGCAGTTCGGCCGGAGCACTGGCAGTGCATCGGCCGCGCCCGCTTGGCGGCGGCAAACGCGGTCTGATGGCTGCTTGAAGTGACGTGGTTGGGCAGTTTGTGGCGTATCTGCGTTTTGCGGAATGTGCTTGTCTGACCGCACAGTTAAGACATTGAGGGTGCTATGACGATGACGGAAGGTGCCGATGCTACTGTTCGCCCGCCAGCGCGGGACCCGGTGTCATCGGCAAGGCCTTTCATCGCGCAGTGCGTTTCGTACACGGGAGGATTTCATGCCGCATAACGCCGTCAACCAGGTCGTCAAGGCTGCCGTGGGCGAGGTCGCGCGGGCGTCGCACCAATACGATCTGCAGCGCATCGGGCGCGAGTTCGCGCAGACCATCGAGCGCGAGCCGGGCATCCGTCTGCTGATGCTGTCCACTGCCGACGGGCGTGCCATCGCCGAACAATCCAGCCTGGATGTGGACGGCCGCCGGCTGGCAGCGATGGCCAATTCGTTCCTGACCCTGGGCGAGACCCTGGCACGCGAATCCAGTCTGAGCGAAGCCGACTACGCCACCATCAGTACGCGTGGCGGGCAGCTGGTGCTGATCCGCATTCGCGCCGACAAACCGCTGACGCTCACCGCGGTGGGCGGCAGCGACCTCAACGCCGCGGCGCTGCTGTTCAACGCACGCGACTGCGCCGGCCGCCTGGCAACTGCACTGGCGCAGCCGGCCAACTGAGCGTTTGGCACTGTTCGTGCTTGTGCCAGTGCACTGATTTCTCACCGCTCGTAAGGACGACCCGTGTCAAAACTCAACCTGGAACACCTGCATTCGATCGCCGGCTTCGTCGGCGCTGCCCTGGTCGATAGCGACAGCGGCATGGCGCTGGGCATGACCGGCGGCACCGATCTCAACCTGGAACTTGCCGCGGCCGGCAATACCGAAGTGGTGCGTGCCAAGCGCCGTATTGCCGAGCAGCTCGGCCTCAACGACACCATCGAAGACATCCTGATCACCCTGGCGCGTCAATACCACCTGCTGCGCCCGCTGGAGAGCAACGGCACCTTGTTCCTGTACGTCGTGCTGGATCGCGCCAAGGCCAATCTGGCCATGGCCCGTCACGAGCTCAAGGCGTTCGAGAAGACCCTGGACTTCGGTTGATGCCAACCAGGCGGCGCGCACGCGTCGCCTGCCCCGCCTGCCGGTGCGCACCGGCAGGCACCGCACTTGCTACGCGCCGACGCGGCGCCCTGTCATGACCTCACCCATTCACACCATGCGGGTCGCCACGGCCGGCCTGGACCTGCTGCACACCACGCGCCTGAAACTGGCGTGTTCGTTGCTGCTGGCCGAGCGCATCGACGTGCAGTTGGGGCAATGGCCGCAACACGCCGCCGAGGTGGTGGTGCTGGGGCTGGAAAGCCCCGATGGCCTGGCCGCCTGGCAGGCCTTGCAGGGGCAACCCGTGCGCGTGCTGGTGGTGTCGCGGACACCGGTCGGCGGCGCATGGCTCAAGCACGGTGCCACCGTGCGCGAACTCAACGAGCAGATGCGCCTGTTGCTGTCGTCCTCCGATCATGCGCAGGTCGCCGAGCCGGCCTTGCTGGTCCGCCATTGCCGCGGCGAATTCGGCACCGCTGCGGTGCTGTTGCGCAACGCGCACCTGCAGGTGCGCGTGGACCCGGCCAACAGCTGCGTGCAGTTGCCCGCCGGCATCGCCTTGACCGAGCTGCTGGCAGCCCTGGACCGCCCCGGCTGGCAGATTGCGCCGGACACTGCCGATAGCGCACTGAGCCAACGTATTTCCTTCGAAGCGCTGTATTTCGCCTTGCCCGAGCACCTGCGCCCCGCGCTGCCGGCGGTCGAACCCGGCCATGCGCTGCGGTTGCGGCAATGGCCGGAGCTGAGCGCCGAGACCAGTTCGCCGGCGCAGCTGCTTGCCATTGCCCACCTGCATGCGCGCCCGTGGCGCCCGCAGGCGCTGGCCAATGCTTGCAAGCTGCCGCTGCAAACGGTGGAATGCCTGTTCGCCGCTGCACTCGCCAGTGGCCTTGCCCAGACTGCGGAGATTCCCGTGCCTGCAACGCAGCCCCGTCCGGACAGCAGCAACTCCCGGTTTTTCTCCTGGGTCGCACGTCGCTTTGGCCTCTCTCTCTTTCAGGCGCAGTCATGAGTCTTCCGGCCAACAAACTGGTGTTCGTTGGCGGCATGGGCGCCGGCAAGACCACCGCCGTGCGTGCCATCTCCGACGTGGAGCCGGTCAGCACCGAGATGCCGCTCAGCCAGGATGCCTACGGCGACAAGACCTACACCACGGTCGCACTGGACTACAGCTCAATCGAGCTGGAAGACGGCGAGTTGCTGCACGTCTACGGCGTGCCCGGGCAGAAATACCTGGATTTCATGTGGCCGCTGGTGTGCGACGGCGCGTTGGGCGTGATCGTGCTGGTCAGCGCGCGCGATCCGCAGATGCGCGATGCCACCGTGGCCTTGCTGCGCGAGTTTTCGCAGATCGCACCTGCGGCAAGCCTGGCGGTGGGCATCACCATGACCGACGAAATGCAGGACTTTTTGCTGCCGCCGTTCCGCGATGCGCTGGTAGCCGAAGGCTTCCGCATCCCGGTCATGCGCGTGGACGCGCGCTCGGCCACCCAGATCACGTTCCTGGTGAAGTCGCTGCTGTCCTATCGCTATACCTCGGCGACCAGCTGAGCGGCCGTGCGCGTGGCGCATGCCGACGTGGTCGGCGAACGAGCAAAACAAGGAATCCGGTCACGACGGTGCCTGATCGGGCGTCACGCGGGGGATGCCGCCTCTAGGGTGGCGGCGACGCGTCCATCTTCCTTGATGCCAGACACGCGACGCGAACGTCATACATTCGAGCGCTTTGCCTGACTTGTTCAGTATGGCGCGCGATCAAAAGCCAGGGCATCGGGACGTTCCCGACATCGCGCAGGACATACCGGTCATACGGCATAAGCAATAGCGCAGCCAGTCGCGCCTGCACCCGGCGATCGTGATGCGATTGTTGTGCGCGCCCGGCACTGCGTTGGATAGAACGGTCGTCAAGCCATCTCGCACAGGCACCGACGCGCGGCAGCGGCGGTGCCATCGGTGACGCGCAGCGGAGATGCGATGCGCCAGGATCGGCCGCTGCAGGGCGACTTCCACGCCGATCGTGGTGCTGATCCAGCACCACGATCGGATAAAGTAGCGCGATGACAATCGAACTGAAGCCCGGCGGTCTGCTGATCGCGATCGAAGGCATCGACGGCGCCGGCAAGACCACCCTCGCCCGCAGCCTGGCCACAACACTGGAAGCGGCCGGCGCGCGCGTCGTGCTGAGCAAGGAGCCGACCAATGGCCCCTGGGGCACCCAGCTGCGCCAGTCCGCCGCCACCGGCCGCCTCAGCGCCGACGAAGAAGCCGAGCTGCTGATCCGCGACCGCCACGAACACGTGGACACCCTGATCGCACCGGCGCTGGCACGCGGCGACATCGTGATCCTGGACCGCTATTTCCCCTCGATGGTCGCCTACCAGGGCGCCGCCGGCCTGCCGCTGGACGATCTGCTGGAGCGCAACGCCTTCGCGCCGCGCCCGGACGTGTTGCTGCTGCTCGACCTGCCCCCACCCACCGGCCTGGCGCGTATCCGCGCCCGCGGCGATGCACCCAATCACTTCGAAACCCAGGACAACCTGGAACGCTGCCGCAGCATCTTTGCCCAGCTGCAGTTACCGGGGAAGCACGTCGTGGACGCCAGCGCCGATGCGGACAGCGTGCTCCGCCAGGCCCATGCCATCGTCGTCGCCGCACTGGCCGAACGCCTGCGCGTCGACGCCACCGATGCCGACCAGGCCACGCTGGAACTGCTATCGGCCGGTCGCCCGGCCTGAGTCGCTGTTGCCTGCGCGCAGGCAACAGCGACTGGCGCGCTGTGATTCGCCGGCTGCGGGCAGATAGCTGTTTTCGGCCGATCAAACCGAGCAAGACGCGGCCTGGAGACGATGACCCACAGCGCAGTCAATTGCATGCGCCCCGTGCGTCTACAGGTTGAACCAAGAACCTTCGTGGTGCCGGCACCCGGATTCGAACTGGGGACCTACCGCTTACAAGGCGGTTGCTCTACCAACTGAGCTATGCCGGCAAAGGCAGGCGCGTTGCGCGCCGGTGCGCATTCTAGCGCAGCGCGGCGCAATCTAGCGACCGCTGACGCGCCGCACCGGCGGTGCCTTGCAATGTGCCGATCGCGGCCGTGCTGCGCACATCGATCCACCAGCGCGATTGCCCGGTGCCGCTGGGCAGCAACTGCGCCGGAAACCCCGCACCGACCAGGCTGGCCTGACGGCGCTCGGCACGCTCGCGACTCTGGTACTGCCCCAGCGCGATGCTGTTGTCCTCGCCCTGGGCAATCACGTAATAGTCGCCCATGCCGGCGGCGGCGATGCGCTTGACCAAGGCCTGCGCCGCCGCACGATCGCCGACATTGGGCAGCATCACCCGGAACGTACTGACCCCGGCGTCCTTGTCCTCGCGCACGCGGGTACGCGCGGCCTGGCCACGCAGGCGTGCCAGCGCGGCATCGGCATCGGCGCGCGCCGCATACGGCCCCAGGCTGGCGCAGCGCTCCGGCGCAGCGGCGGGAGTAGGTACCGCTGGCGATGGTTTGATCGCCGCTGCCGCAACCTCGTTCGGTGTTGGAGCGACCTTGGCTGGTGGTGGAACCTGTGCCGATGTCTGCGACGTTGCGACCACCTTCGCGGCGGCCGCAGCAGTCGAAGAAGACGCCGCCGTGGGTGCCGTCGGTGTCTCAGTCGATGCCGGTGTCTCAGTCGATGCCGGTGTCGGTGTCGGTGCAGGTGCAGGTGCAGGTGCAGGTGCAGGTGCATCCGATGGTGCGGCGCCAGCAGCTGCCGGGCCCATGCCTGCCTCGCTCGCCTCGCCTGGCGCTGCTGGCGATGCTGCCGCAGTGCTCGGCAGCACTTCCAGGCGCGCCACACCGGCCGGCTGCGGCGGTGCCGCCACTGCTGCCGGTGCCGGCTGCAACGCCCACCACAGGGCCACACCGGCATTGAGGACGATCAGGACGACGATGAGTGCGCGGACATACATGCGATGGATTCTAAGCGCGGGCAGTCACAACCGGCGAGCGCTGGTCGGCTTGCTGCCCACGCCAGGCAGTGGGCGCAGTGTACGAGCGCTGCCGATCGATTCCGTCTGCCGGCGGCACCCGCCGCGTGGCCGCACGATCGCATGGCTCGCCGTTCAAGGCGCCGACGCAGACCTCGCCCAGGTCGCCAGCCCATCCAGCACCAGCGCAGCGCGGAAGCTGGCATCGGGCAACAACGGCAGCAGCGGCGGCGCGCCGCCCCCGTGCACCAGCAGCCGCACCGGCACGCCCAGACTGCGTTGCGCGTGCTGCAGGCTACGCTCGATCAGCGCCACCGCCGCGCCATCGCAGCCGGAGGTCAGCGCGTCGTCGGTGTCGTCGGCCAGCTCGACATAGGTCCCGCCACTGGCCGGCAACTGCACCGCGCGCGCATGCAGCGCCTCGCGCATGGTGGTCGGCGAGGCGGCGATGCGGCCGCCGTGGTGCCTCCCATCGGCGCCGAGTACATCGATGGTCAACGCGGTACCCACGCCAGCCACCAGCACCGGTGCGTCGCCGCATGCGCCCAGCAGCGCCAGGAAGCGATCGACCCCAAAGCGGCCCGGGTCTGCGTAGGCGATGCGGATGCCGGCGCATTCGGCCGCAGTCCGCACGATGCGCACCTGTTCGAAACGCTCGCGCAGGCAGCCGAGCATGCGCTGCGTCAACGCCGGCGCAGCCACGCTGGCCACGTGCGCGATGCGCCCGGTGGGCAAGGCCGACAACGCGGCCGCATCCATCGCCTCGGCACCGTGCGGCCAGGCCTGCACATCGCCGGCGCGGTCGCCCTGCAGCGGTGCGTACTTGAACCGCGAATTTCCCAGGTCGAACAACCACTCGCTCATGCAGGTCTCACGCTCACTTCTCCGGAGTGGAACAGCCGCACCGTCTCGCCCAGTTGCACCCGCAATGCGCCGTCGGCCGCCAGGCCAAGCGCAATGCCGTGATGCCGGGTGCCGGCCTCCTCGACCTGCACCGCGCGGCCGCTCAGGACGTCCAGGGCCGCATAGCGGCCCAGGAACGGGGCCAGCCCCTGCACCTCGAACAGCTCCAGCGCCGGCAGCAGCGCCGACAACACTGCAGCCACCACGGTATCGCGCGACACCGCGCGGCCGGCCAGCGTATCCAGATCCACCCACGGCTGGTCGATCGCAGCGGCCGCTGCCGCCGGCATATGCACGTTCAAACCCAGCCCGATCACCGCGCGCGCGTTGCCGGCCATTTCGCCGCCGCCTTCGATCAGCAGGCCGCCCAGCTTGCGCTCGCGCGCCAGCAGATCGTTGGGCCACTTCAACCCGACATCGGCAAAGCCGCAATCACGCAGGGCCTCGGCCACCGCCACACCCACGGCCAGGCTGAGCCCGGCCAGCTGGCCCAATCCGCCGCTGAAACGGCGCGAGGCCGACAGATAGATGTGCGCACCCAGTGGCGAGGTCCATTGACGCCCACGCCGGCCGCGCCCGCCGGTCTGCCGCTCGGCCAGCAGCACCGCCACGCCCTGCGCCGGCGCCGGGCGCGCCAGCAAGCTGGTATTGGTGGATTCCAGCGTCCAGGCGACCTCCAGCGCAGCCAGGCCTGTCAGCGCATCGGCCGCCATCGCCGCACGAATGCGCACGTCGTCCAGCAGGTCCAGCGGCGCCGCCAGGCGGTAGCCGTCCCCGGCCCGCCCTTCGATCTCGACCCCGGCCGCGCGCAGATTCTGGATCCGCTTCCACACCGCCGCACGGGTCAGCCCGGCATCGCGCGCCAACGCATCGCCGGATAGCCGGCCGCTCGCAAGTTTGGCCAGCAAGGCGCGGTCATCCACGGCAAGTCCCCAAATCGATCCGCGAAAGTATGCGCCAAGCGTCCGCACCCGCCCAGCCTGGCTTGCGTGAGGGAGTGAAAAGCACGTTATGATCGGCGACTCACGCCGCTTGCCCTGGATGTGGACGATGCGCCGAATCACGGTTTGCCTGCTCCTGTTGTTGGCTCCGCTTGCCGCGCTGGCATCGGACCAGCTGGCCGATGGCGATCATGAGAGCTGCGTCAGCAGCAACTCGGCGGCACGCGGCAGAACCCCCAACGGCGAGCCGGCAACCCCGGCACGTGCTCCCGCGCACAAGCCCGCGCCGGCCACCGGCGGCGGTGGCAGTGACGGCGACGGACTGTTCCCCCGCATGCGCACGATGCCGCGCTGGCATAGCTTCCTGCCGGGCATGTTCCGCTGATCCAGTGGTTGTTGCGCCGGCTGCGCCGGCCGCCGGCCGATATTCCTGATGCCTTATGGCTGCCGGTCAGCCGCCGCTGCGCCTGGGTCGCTGCGCTCGATCTGCCCCGCCAGCACCGTCTGCGTGCACTGACCGCGCAGTTCCTGCGGCAAAAAACCATTTCCCCGCTCGATGGGCTGCAGCTGCAACCGCACGATCACGTTCTGCTGGCTGCCATGTGTTGCCTGCCGCTGCTGAACATCGGCGCGGCCGGCTGGCGTGGCTGGTCGCAGCTGATCGTCTACCCGGACGCATTCCGCGTGCAACGCACGCATGTGGATGCGGCAGGGGTGATGCATGCCTGGGACGACACCCTGATTGGCGAGGCCTGGGAACAAGGCCCGCTGATCGTCAGCTGGGCCGACGTACAGGCCGACCTGGACGACCCGCAGGCCGGCTTCAACGTGATCGTGCATGAGATGGCGCACAAGCTCGATGCACTCGATGGCGCGCTCGACGGCACCCCGCCGCTGCCGCGCGCTGCGCAGCGTGCCTGGGCACGCGATTTCCAGCGCGCCTTCGATACGCTCTGCCAACGCGTCGATGCGGGCGAAGACACCGAGATCGACCCGTATGCCGCCGAGGCGCCGGAAGAATTCTTCGCGGTCGTAAGCGAATACCACTTCTCCGCGCCACAGCTGCTGGCGCGCGTCATGCCGGATGTCGCTGCACAGCTGACGCGTTTTTATGGACCATCGCCGTTTGCGGCGTCAGCGCAGCGCTGATGGTGGGGTGACATGTCTGCATGCGTCGGGGCTGTCGTCGTGCAACGCTGTCGCGCGCATCAATCGCAGGCGTTCAACCGACTGAGCACACCAATGCGCGATGCCGCACGCGGCCACACGCGGGACGGATCGACATCGCTCGCGCATTGCCAGGCATTCACACCAACCCAAGATCGCGCGGCCTGGCACCGGGGAACACCCGTTCCAGCTGCGCAGGCGACAATCCCCACAACCGGCTCAGTACACCGCCGAACAGGCTGCGGTAATTGGTGAGCACCGGATAATCGCGGTTCTGCAGCAGCTGCGCCTGCGCAACTTCTACCTGCTCGCCGGCGATCCGGCCGCCGCGCACGCTGCCACCCAGCACCCAATAGGTGGTGCCGTGCCCGTGATCGGTGCCCTTGCTGCCGTTCTCGCGGAAGGTGCGGCCA
This sequence comes from Xanthomonas arboricola pv. juglandis, assembly GCF_001013475.1. Classification (GTDB taxonomy): domain Bacteria; phylum Pseudomonadota; class Gammaproteobacteria; order Xanthomonadales; family Xanthomonadaceae; genus Xanthomonas; species Xanthomonas arboricola. The sequence goes on from NZ_JZEF01000006.1 coordinate 347,545, forward strand.
AACTCGGACAGCACCACCACCACGGTGTCCTTCCATGCCGGTCCGAGGGCGTCGGCGTACGCCGCCAGCCCTTCGCCCAGATTGCGCAGATTGTTCGCCAGCCCACCTTCGACACTGCCCTGATTGGCGTGCGTGTCCCAACCGCCGACATCGACAAAACCCAGCCGATATCGCTCGCGCATCAGGCTTGCCATGCGCCGGGTTTCGTCGGCGAAGGTGCGCGCGCTGGCGGCGCCGCGACCGGCCTGCTCCATCTCTTCGCGCAGCTGCGCGGTGACCTGCTGACGCAGTGCCAGTCCCTCGCGCGCAGCGGCCGCCAGCGGGGTTGCGTCGTACATTTGCGACAGGATCTGTGCCTGACGCGCATCCAGACCGCCCTTGCCGATGCCCCGCAACGACACATTGGGCAAATCCCCGCCGCCTTGGAAGGTCAGCGGTAAGGAATCGGTGAAGGCAATCGCCGGCACTCCGCTGAGCACACCCGACAGGCGCGCCATGAAGCCGGAACGATAATCGCGGCGCTGCCGGCCGGCCTGACCGGATTCGATATCGTCCTGGGTTTCGAAGTGACTGCGCGACAGATCGTCGGTACCGGCAAACGGCACGAACGCCAGCTGCCGGCGTTGCCATAGCGGCAGCAGCGCATCGCGCATCACCGGGTTGAGACCCCATTGCGTATCCAGCGCAACGGCACTGTTCGGGTTGGCCGCATCCGGCCGCGCGATCGCCAGGGTCGGACGCGCCTGATAATAAAAATCGCTGGCATGCGGTACCAGCAGATTATTGCTGTCGTAGCCGCCGCGCAGAAATACCACCAGCATGCGCGCGCTGTCGCGTGGCGCAGCAAACAGGCGACCGCTCCAGGGCAGACTTGCCGCCGCTGCAGAGGCAAGCAGAAATTGACGTCGTTGCATGGCGCGCTCCTGTGGCGGTGATCGCTGGTCGAACGTTGAAACAGCAGGTTTGAATCGGCAACCGTCGAATCGGCGAGCCTCGAATCAGCGATAGTTGAAGTCCGGCGATGACAGCAGGAATCCATTCCATTCCGCAGGCGAACGCGCCTGCCCCAGGGCATCGCGCGTGCCGCTGGAAAGCGACGGTGCCACCCAGCGATACGATGGGCGCGTGTCGATCTGCGTCAGCGCCGGCAGTGGCGTGTCGTTATCGCCATCGAAGCGGAACAATTGCTTGGGCCCGCTGCCCAGCGAACGTGCCACCTCGAAGCGTCGCGCCAGTTGCCCGGAGCTGGTCCACGCCTGCGATTGCAGCGACCAGCCATCGGGGGTGATGCGCCCGAACAGCGGCTCGCCGAGTTGCTGCAGCCAGCTCGCCATCGGCGCGGCATTGACCACCGGCTGGCCCTCGTACGCCAGCCGCATGGCCGAAACCACAAACCGATTCGGATCCTTGAACTTGCGCGGTTGCGCCTGCGCAAATTCCGGCGCGTCCAGCATGGCCTGCATCACCTTGGCGATGTCGCCATCGCTGCGTTGAAACGTGTTCGCCATGCGCTCGACCAGCGCGGCCGGCGGCTTGTCGCTGACAAAGTACTCGGCCAAGCGCTGCGAAATGAAATGCGCGCATGCCGGCTGCCGCACCAACAGCTGCACCGCCCGCTCGATCTCATCCAGACCACCCGCGGCGATGCGCTGGCCCAGCAAGGTCTTGTCACCGGGTTGATGACGTGCGGGATTGAATTCGAACAGCCCCTTGCGCACCACCTGCGGTTGCCCCGGCACGGCAGTCGGCAAGGGCGGAGCGCCCTCGGCCTTGACCGGCACCAGGCCGGCGCCGGTAAGTATCAGCGCCAGTTGCTGCACATCCTGCTGGCTGTAACCGCCATGCACGCCCAGCGTGTGCAGTTCCATCAGTTCGCGCGCGTAATTTTCGTTGACCTTGCCCTTGGCGTTCTTGGCGTTGTCCAGATATTCCAGCATCGCCGGGCTTTCCAGCGTCGCCATCACCAGGTCGGCGAACTTGCCGGTGGCATGCGGGCGGATCGCGTTTTCCATGTAATCGGCCGCCATCCATTTCACCCGCCCCTTGTCGGCGTACACGCTGAAATGATTGAGCCAGAACCACACCAGCTGCTCGCGCGTCTGCTCCGGCGCATACACCGCACGCAACAGCTGCGCCTGACGCGCCTGGGTCAGCATCTGCCCACCACGCGCCTGCCATGCCTTGCGCAAGGCGGTCTTTTCCTCACCATCGGGCATGTCTTGCAGGCGGATCTTGTCGGCCTCGTACTGCGTCAGCAAAGTCAGCAACGGCGTGTGCAGCGCATCGAAGTGCTGCAGTTGTGCACGGATCGGCGCTGGCAACGCCGCATCGTCGCTGGCCTGCAACAGCGACCTGCCGTAGCGCTTGGGGCCGAGCCGCTGCAGTTGCGCTGCGCTGTCGGCATCCACGCCGTAGGTCGCACGCTGCAGCCAGCGCGTCTGCGCCGGCGTCAGTGCTGGATTGGCAGCACTGCACGGCATGGCCAAAGCGCAGCCCGCCAACAGCCATGCCAGCTGCCACCGGTGATGGCGGGGCGCGCCCGCTGGACGTGCGCTCAGCCAGCGCGTCTGTGCATTGCGCTCGAACATGCAGCTCTCCATCGCAACGGCCTGCAACCGGCCCAGTATGGTCAAGCCAACGCGCGGGGCGTTAAACGGTTGTCGGAGCGCGCCGCAGCGTTGACCACGGGTTCATTCCGCACCCCCCCATGCCGGTCACAGTCCCGGTGGCAGGGTCACGTCGAAGCGGGCGCCGCCCAGTTCCTGCGAGCGCACCACCTGCAGCTCGCCGCGGTAAGCCTTGATCAGATCCTGCACGATCGACATGCCGATGCCGTGGCCTTGCACGCGCTCGTCGCCACGTACGCCACGCTGCAGGATCTTGGCTACGTCTTCCGGCGCGATGCCGGGGCCGTCGTCTTCCACCGACAGGATCAATCCGGCGCGACGGCTACCAGTGGTGGGCCCGGGCTGTGCGGTCAGCAGCACGCGGCTGCGCGCCCACTTGAAGCCGTTTTCCAGCAGGTTGCCCAGCAATTCCTGCAGATCGCCCGGCTCGCCATGAAAGCGCGCATCGGGCGAAATATCGAATTCGCATAACACGCCCTTGACCGAATAGACCTTCTCCAGCCCGCGTACGATCTCTTCGGCGGTCGACTCGATCGGCAGCGGTGCGGCGAACAGCTTGTGTCCACTGGAGGCCGCGCGAGCGAGCTGGTAGGACACCAGATCGTTCATGCGGCGCAACTGCACATCCATTTCCTCGTGCAGGTCGCGCTCGGACTGGCCGCTATCGAGCTGGGTGCGCAACACCGCGATCGGCGTCTTGAGGCTGTGCGCGAGATCGGCCAGCGTATTGCGCTGGCGGTCCAGATTGTCGCGCTCGCTCTCGATGAAGGCGTTGATGCTTTCGGTCAGTGGCTCCAGTTCGCGCGGATGCTGCTCGCTCATGCGCTGGATCTCGCCGCGCTGCACCTTGGTCAACTCGTTGATGACCCGCCGCAGCGGGCGCAGGCTCCACTGCAGGATGAAGGCCTGCAGCACCAGCAGCACCACACCGGCACTGCCGAGGTAAAACCACACTGCGCCACGGAACACGCGCAGCTGCGCGCCCATCGAGCGCGCATCTTCCATCACGTAGATGGTGTACGGAATCTCGCCGCCGTGTTCGCGCTCGACGTAACTCACGCCCAGGCCGTAGCGGTACAACTGGCCCACGCTGCCGTCGATCTGGGTCATCTCCAGCGGGCCGATGAATTCTTCCTGGCGCGGCTCGAGCATGCGCCCGTGCGGAATGTTCGGGCCTTCGGCCGACATCGAGGTCCAGCTTTCGTCCGGGCGCACGACTTCCACGTATAGCCCGCCGCCGGGCACATCGAAACGCGGGTCCGGCGGCTGGCCGCCGATGTACAACGAGCCGTCGCGGACGAAATCGATATTGGCGGCATACGCAGAGGCGTAGTTCTTCAGCCGCTCGCGCAGATTCTTTTCGGCGGTGTCGGCGAACGCCACATCCAGCGCGTAACCCGCCAGCGCCAGGAAGGCCACCAGACTGAGGCTGGCGGCCAGCAGCTGGCGGGCCTGCAGCGAGCGCGGCCGCCAGCGTCTATACCACTTGGAGCGGCCCGGCACCTGATCTTCCTGTTTGCCGATGCGCGGACTCAGCCTTCGGTACGCGGAATGGCGAAACGGTAGCCGCGACCGCGTACGGTCTCGATCGGCTTGAGCTCACCATCGGGATCGAGCTTCTTGCGCAGGCGGCCGATGAACACTTCCAGCACGTTCGAATCGCGATCGAAATCCTGCTGGTAGATGTGCTCGGTCAGATCGGCCTTGGAGACCAGTTCGCCGGCATGCATCATCAGGTACTCGAGCACCTTGTACTCGTAACTGGTCAGGTCCACGTTGGCGCCATTGACGCTGACCGTCTGCGCGGCCAGATCCAGCGCGACCGGGCCGCATTCCAGCGTCGGCTTGCTCCAGCCCGCCGCGCGCCGCAGCAGCGCATTGACGCGCGCCAGCAGTTCTTCGACATGGAACGGCTTGACCAGGTAATCGTCGGCGCCCTGCTTGAGGCCTTCGACCTTGTCCTGCCAGCTCGAACGCGCGGTCAGGATCAGCACCGGAAACTTCTTGCCTTCGTCGCGCAGCGCCTTGATCAGCTCCATGCCCGACATCTTTGGCAGGCCGAGGTCGATGATGCCGACATCGAACGGGACTTCGCGGCCCATGTACAGGCCTTCTTCGCCGTCTTGTGCAGCGTCGACAGCAAAGCCCTCACGCTTCAGGCGCGCGGCAAGGGTCTCGCGCAGCGGAGCTTCGTCTTCGACCAAAAGGATACGCATGCACTCTCCCTAGTTACGTTGTCGGCCAATGGCCGGGGAATTTATAAGACTGAACGCAGAACTATCTACGTCTAGTGGTTATCGTCGCGTGGTGGCGCATCCGGCGGCGCCTGGCTGCGCGGCGGCGCGGCCTGCATCTGCTCCGACTCATACACGGTATGCACGCGGCCGTCCTTCATGTACTTGACACGGTTGAGATTGCCACCGTCGAACGGCACGCGTTCGGCGCTGAGGATCTGTCCACCGGTGGACCGCTGCACCTGCCGGATGGTGTCCGAGAGCGTGCGCCCGTTGCCGCGCGCGGAGGGCGGTAACGGATCGCGTCCCGCATGCGACATCGGATATCCCTGACCCCACGCCGACGGCGCTGCCATGGCTAGCCCAAGGGCAACCAGGACGATATAGCGAGCGCGGCAGGACGGCTGGGTCACAATGAATCCTAGCGGGTTGTTCAGGAACATTCAAAATTCGTGAAACCGGCCACCGGTGACAGCATGGTCGAGCCCGAGAATAGAGCCAAATTCTTGATTTTTCGGGGTGAATCCCATCTGAACTTTTTAGCTTTGTGTTAACGCTGTTCAGTGAAATGAACCCATGAGGCGCCTGGAAGGTCACTGATTCAGGGATCCCGCAGTCGCGCTCGACAGTTAAACACCTCGTCCGATGCAGACGCCGGAGATGCCTGTTCAGGTAATGCAAACCGCAGGCCAGTTCAGGCCACCACGCGCCAGCCCTGGGTGTCGGTCCGCTGCAAGGCCTGCTCGACCAGCTCCCAGCCGGCGCCGGGCCGGTGTGCGCCCTCGCTCAGTACCTGCCGGAACGCGCGTCCGCCCGGCTGGCCATGGAACAGCCCCAATACGTGACGGGTCATGTGCTTCAGCGCCAGGCCTTGCTCCAGTTGGGACTCGACGTAGGGCCGCAAGGCACGCAGCAAGTGGTCGCGTGGCTGTTCCGTACGCTGAGTCAGGGCCGCATCCAGGCGATGCAGTACGTAGGGGTCGTGGTAGGCAGCGCGGCCGAGCATGACGCCGTCGGTCTGGTGCAGATGCTCCATCGCGGTCTCCACCGCCGCAATGCCGCCATTGAGCACCACCGGCAGCGCGGGGCGCTCCTGCTTGAGGCGATACGCCCAGTCGTAACGCAGCGGCGGCACTTCGCGGTTTTCCTTGGGCGACAGGCCCTTGAGCCACGCGTTGCGGGCATGCACCACCACCATGGCGGCACCGGCTGCGACCACCTGATCGACGAAGCTGGCGAACACGGCATAGTCGTCATCGTCGTCCACGCCGAGGCGGCATTTGACCGTGATCGGCAGCGTGGTCGCCGCACACATGGCGGCAACACAGTCGGCCACCAGCGCCGGCTCGCGCATCAGGCAGGCACCGAAGCGCCCGGCCTGCACGCGATCGGACGGGCAGCCGCAATTGAGGTTGATCTCGTCGTAGCCCCACTCCTGCGCGATCGCCGCCGCCTGCGCAAGCAGTGCCGGCTCGCTACCGCCCAGTTGCAGCGCCAGCGGGTGTTCGACCGGATCGAACCCGATCAGCCGCGTGCGATCGCCATGGATCACCGCATTGGCGTGCACCATCTCGGTGTACAGACGTGCCGAGGGTGCCAGCAGGCGATGGAAGACCCGGCAATGGCGGTCGGTCCAATCCATCATCGGGGCGACGGACAGGCGCAGGGAGGCGGCGTAGCGATCGGCGGAAGCGGTCATCGACATGTGGCCGCAGCGGGCAGCCATCGGAATGCGGAGCAGGATCAACAGCTTACACGGGTGTCGATGAATCTGCCGCAGCGCGGCATGACGGCCTGCGAGGCCGACCTGCCGGAGCCCGCTGGTCGATGGCCGATTCACTGCGCCAGGTGGTCGACCCGTGCAGGCTGGCGAATTTCGGCATGGCGCGCGTTGATGGAACCCGCTGATGGCGCGCTTCGGCGGCCAACTTGCGGCTATCTCTGCCATCGGAAGAGGTGAACAACATCGCGGTGGCGCTGCTGTCGTTGCCCTCGCTCGCCAGGTGCGCGCGTTATCGGGCGGCATCGCCGCAGGATGCGCAGTGCCTGGGCGTTCGCCCATGTCGAGCGAACGCGGTGCATCGTCAATGACGAGCGGAGCTTATGTCGTCCAGTGCTGGCGTCGTGCACCGCGCCTGGACAGGATCTGCAGTTACGGGTTGCGGAAGCCCACACGCTCTTCGGCGCTCAGCGGCTTGCCGAGGGCATGGTACGAGGCGACCAGGGTGATCAGGGCGGTACCCAGCACGGTGTAGAAGCTCCACGACGTGGCCAGCACGTGCACCTGACCGAACACCAGGGCGACCACGGCAGTGGCGGTGCACAGCACCATGGCCAGCAGCGACATCAGGAAAGGGATGGAGGGATCGAGCTTCATGGTCCGGGGGTTCCAGTGTGCGATAGCGGAAGCATCGGCGTTCGCAGCGCTTTCTTGAACTGTTTTTTGCGGTTTTTCCAAACAAATTTCAAGCAAGTCAGCGCGCGCTCAGACTTATGTCAAACCCTTGGCGCACAAAGGTTTGCACGTCAGGAGACTCCTGACGCAGTAGCGCAAAAATCACCACAACCGCCAGAGATCCAACGCGCCTGCGGCAGAAAACCGGCGGGGGCGATGGCTGCACTTTTCTGCGGGTCGTGGAGGCAAGTTGAGCAGGTCGGCGAGCCACTAGCCGATCCGGGAGCGACGATTCACTGCGCTCGGTGCACGATGGCTGACCTTCGAACCACGTCGGTGGTCATAGTCGCCAGTACGCACCAGTGGCGTCAGCGCGCGCGATGGGGCGCTGCAAGCGAGGCCGCCGAGACCCCGGGTATCGAGGTGCAGGACTCAGGCGATGGCGATCAGCGACTAACCAACGGTCACTGTGACGGAGCTGACGTCGCAACCACGTACAGCGCGTCGAAGATGGCCGAGCGCGAGGCGTGCAACCCGCCCGGATGGGGCCTACAGACGGCTGGCCGGTGGATAACGGTGCGGCACGCTGCAGCAAGCATCACCGATGGCTCTCGCCTGCATCGATGGCCGGACTGGCACCTGCATCGGCCGCATGGCGCCTGTGCGAGCTTGCTGACGCCTGGCGTCACGCATGCCAGGCGCGCCACGCATGAGTGGCGCGCTCAGCGCGCCGGGGACGTCGCAAACTCGCCGCGTTGCAGCTTGGTCACATCGTTGCCCTGCCCGTCCTTGAGGCTGAGGTCCGCGCCCTTGGCGGCCAGATCCTTGAGCACGTCGGTGCGCTGGAACAGCGCTGCGTACATCGCGGCGGTCTGGCCAGCGTTGTTGCGCTGATCCGGCGCGCAGTCGGCCTGCATCAGCCGCTTGGCGATACCCAGCTCGCCCTTGAAGATCGCGCCCATCAGAGCAGTGTTGCCGCGCTTGTCCTGCGCACAGGGGTCGGCGCCGGCGCTGAGCAACTGCTCCACTGCCGGGCGCTGGCCGTGGTAGGCCGCCAGGATCAGCGCCGTGTAGCCCTTCTCGTCACGGGTATTGAGGTCGTAGTGCGAGCGGATGAACTCGGCCAGCATGTCCTGCCGCCCTTCGCGTGCCGCGTCGAAGAAGTACTCGCGCAACTGCAGCTTGATCTGCGCCGGGTCTGCGGCGGCAGTGGTGGCGCTGGTGGACATCGGCGCGGGCGAGGCAGCATTGGCAGCCGCAGACAGGGTGCCAAGCATCAGAAACAACAGGGTGCGCATATGGCTCTCCCGATAGCGAAACGGCACCGCGGCACAGCCGCGATGCCGTGGGTGGATCAGTCCTGCAGGCTGGAGGCCAGCTGCTTGACCCGGGCCAGGTCGCCCTTGGCGACACGTGTCACGCCAGTGCCGTACTCGGGGTCGGCCTTGTACAGGAACGACAGCAGGAGGTGCTTGCTCTCGGTGTCGGTGGTGGCCAGCGACTCGCCGAAACTCTGCACCAGATCGGCGCGATCCTTCTTGCTGTAGGACCGATACAGCTCACCGGCCTGCTTGAAGTTCTGCTCGCGGGTGATCTTGGCCTGCTGGGTAGTGCCCGACAGCGGCAATGCGCTGTAACGCGCAGCGGTATCCTGCGGACGCGGCTCCAGCCGGCTCGGCTCGTAGTTCACGCCGCTGGTGGTGTGGCCGTTATTGCCTTCGCCATCCTGGTTGCCGTTGTTGACGGCCACACGCGGACGGTTGACCGGCAGGTTCAGGCCATTGGCACCGATGCGATACAGCTGGGTGTCGGCGTAGGAAAAGATGCGGCCCTGCAGCAGACGATCTTCCGACGGCTCGATGCCCGGCACCAGGTTGGCCGGCGCCATCGCGACCTGCTCGGTTTCCTGGAAGAAGTTGTCGACGTTCTTGTTCAACACCATCTGGCCGACCTTCTGCTCCGGCACGTCCGGCCAGATCTTGGTGGCATCCAGCGGATCGAAATCGAACTTGGCCAGGTCTTCCGGCTTGAGCACCTGCACGTACAGGTCCCATTTCGGGAAGTCGCCCTTCTTGATCGCACCGACCAGATCGTTGGTCAGGTGGCTGTAGTCCTTGGCCTGGACGGCAGCGACCTGCTTGGGATCGAGGTTCTTGATGCCCTGCAGCGTCTTCCAGTGGAACTTGACGTAATGCACTTCGCCCTGGGCATTGACCAGCTTGTAGGCGTGCACGCCGTTGCCATCCATGAAGCGATAGCCGGCCGGCGTACCTTCGTTGGAGTACAGCAGGGTCAGCGTGCGGGTGCCTTCGGGCACGTGCGAGAAGAAATCGAAACGGCGCGAATCGTCGTCCAGGTTGGTGCGCGGATCCGGCTTGAACGCGTGGACCATGTCGGGGAACTTGATCGCATCGCGGATGAAGAAGGTCGGGAAGTTGTTGCCGACCAGATCCCAGTTGCCTTCGCTGGTGTAGAACTTGGTGGCGAAGCCGTGCGGGTCGCGCAAGGTTTCCGGCGAGTGGTTGCCGTGCACCACCGAGGAAAAGCGCACGAAGACCGGGGTCTTTTCGCCGGCGCTGAACACCTTGGCCTTGGTCAGGCTGGACAGATCGGCGGTGGCGGTGAACTCGCCTTTGACGCCGGTGCCGCGTGCATGCACCACGCGCTCGGGGATGCGCTCGCGATCGAAGCGCTGCAGCTTCTGGATCAGCTGTACGTCCTGCAGCAGGGTCGGGCCATTGGCTCCGGCGGTCTGCGAATTCTGGTTATCACCGACCTTGGCGCCGTTGTCGCGGGTCAGAACGGATTGGGCGAAGACCGGCGGGGCGATCAGCGTCGGGGCTAGCAGGGCTAGCACCATGAGGGATCCAGGGCGCATGGCGTCAGCTCGTTTGAGGGAGCTGAATCATGGCCAGCGGACCGACGCGTGAGAAGTCGTTAGTTATGATCGCTGCGATAGGCTAACATGATGACGACTGCAGAGCGTGATATGCATCGCGTTACAAGGCGGTAGCACGTTGAAGATCACGCCGCTTATGCCGCGGATGCGGTGGCCAAGCTGATTCACAGCGACGCATGCAGCGCGTTGGCGACCGCAAGAATACTGCAGTGCAGCAGATCGACAGGCTCACGAACCAGCAACAGCATGCGGTGAAAAACACGCGCAGGGCCGGGTGTCATTGCCTGGTGGAAACCAAGGCACCCATACATCGCAACGTTTTCTTGATCCAGGTATGCACGCGCGACCCATGCGTTAAACAGTAGTCATCGCCTCGCACCTGGATCGCTCACGGTTCAAAGACCACCAGAACCGCCCTGTTCGTCAGGCAAACCGACGTCTGCCCGTCTGCGTGCCAGCTGCGCAGGATCCTCCAGCTCGAACAGGCTGCCGTCCGCCTTGCGCTGGGTACCGTAGCGCTGCGGCTTGCCCGACATGATCAGGTTGCGATCCACGAACAATGCCATGTCCGCGGTGCTGTAAGACCCGCGCGCCACTGCAACCTCGATGCTCTTCAGGAAGCCATCGCGAAACGTGCGGTCAGTGGAGTGCTGCGCGACCAGGAAACCAGCATGCGCCCCGTCTTCGCCAACCGACGCGACATCGGGGAAGCCGAATTTCTCGATCAATGCAGACAGCGCAGCCTGGTTTTCCCGTTGCGACGCAACCAGACGCATTGCCATGTCTTTCGCTGCGCCTTGATTGGCCTGCAGCTGTTACGCCGTGAAAGCACCACGAATCTGCTCACGGATCTTCTGATCGGCATCGGCCAGTGCCAGCAGCTGTTCGCGGTAAGAGGCGTTCATGCCTGGACGACCTTGCTGCAGAGTGCGATCGGCTCCGGCAATCGCCCATCCCGCAGTCGTCACCTGCCATAGCAGTACACCGAGCATCACTGTCTTCATCCGCAATCCTCCCGGATCTGAAAAGGTCACGACATCGCGTCGATAAAGCACGGCAGGGAAAGATACCGCTGCCATCGACACCACACGCGCAGCGACGGGCACGGTCATGCACCGCAAACGCGTGACAGCGGCACTCTGCGAGACGGGCATTTCATCCTCTCGACGGGACTGGCGCCGCTAACCAATCACCCGCTTGAACGGCGGCAACGCGTCGATGATGCGTTTGCCGTAGCGACGTGTCAGCAGGCGCGAGTCGAGGATGATCACGCGGCCGTGGTCGCTGGAACTGCGGATCAAGCGGCCCGCGAACTGCGTGAGCGTGCGCAGCGCGTGCGGGATGGCGATCAGGTTGAAGGCGTTATGGCCGCGACTTTCCAGCCATTCGCTCAGGGTCGAGGTCTGCGGGTCGGTCGGCACCGCGAACGGCACCTGGGTGATGACCACCGTGGTGCAGGCATCGCCGGGCAGATCCAGGCCTTCGCCGAAGGAGTTCAAACCGAACAGCACCGAGCCCTCGCTAGCGGCGATACGGCGCAGGTGTTCGGTGATCAGTTGCGACTTGTTGCCCTCGCCCTGCACCAGCACGCGGTTGCGTTGCGCCAGCGGCATCAGGTCGGCGACCTTTTCCATCTTCCAGCGCGAGGTGAACAGCACGATACTGCCCTTGGCGGTCCAGTCGAGTTCGCGCACCAGGTAACGCGCAACTTCCTTCGGGTGGCCTTCGCGATCGTCTGGGGTGACCGGGAAATTGGGCACGATCAATTCGGCCTGATTGAGCAGGTCGAACGGTGAGGCCAGCGAGGCCATCTCGGCGTGATCGGGCAGGCCGTTGTCGATGGCGAACGATTGGAAATCGCCGCCGCCGGTGAGTGTGGCCGAGGTCATCACCACCGAATCCACTTCGTTCCAGATCATCGTGCGCAGCACCTGCGCAGCCGACACCGGCGAGCAATGGCAGATCAGATCGCCGTCGCGCGAGAGGGTGATCCAGCGCGCCATCGGCGGCTGGCCTTCCTTGTCTTCGCGCCGCCAGCCGCTCCACAGATTGTGTTGCTGCTCGGCCATCTCCAGGGCCAGGCCGAGGCTGCGCTGCAGGCGTTCGCGCGCCGAGTCATCCTGCTTGCCCTTGGCGATCGCGCTGTGCGCGGCATGCACCCAGTTGAACAACGCGCGGGTTTCTTCGCCGAGTTCTTCGATGGCCGGGCCCCATTGCGGCGGCAGCTTGCCGTTGGCCGCACGCCACAAGGGATCGCGCTCGCCGGGCTCGGGCTTCCACACGCGTTCGACCTCGGCGTGGAAGGCCTTGAGCAGCTTGGACACGCGCGCGGCCACCTCGATGGCCTCGTTGGGTAGCAGGTTGCCAATCTTGTCCTTGTCCACCGCGCGGTAGGCGGCGGCGATGAGGATCTGCAACCGGCCGGTGCGCTTGGCCATCTCGTCCAATGGCAGGTTGGCCGCGCCCTGGTCGATCGCCACGCCGGCGATGTGATGGCCTTCGTCGAGCACCAGCAGCATGTCGGCGGGCGGGGCGATCAAGGGCTGGCCATTCTCGGCATCGCCCAGCGACAGCGACGACAGCAGCAATGCATGGTTGGTGACCACGATCTGCGCTTCGCGCACGTCGGTGCGCGCCTTCAGCACCGGGCATTGCGCGGCGTAGCTGCAGCGGCGACCGGCACAGCCGGAGGCCGGCGTGGTGATGCGCAGCCGCAGCGGCACCGAGACCTGCTCGGGCGCATCGTCCAGATCGCCGTTCCAGCTGCGCTCGGCGTAGGCCGTGGCCAGGCGCTTGGCCAGATCCGCGTCGGCCGGGCTGAGCGGGCGGTCGTAGAGCACCTGCTCGTCGTCGAACATGCCTTCCTGGCTGGTTTCGCCCTGCAGCTCGGCGGCGTTGCGCGTGCACAGGTAGCGGGTGCGGCCCTTGGCCAGCGCGACCGTGGCCTCCAGCCCGGTGGCCTTGAGGAAGGCCGGGATGTCGCGCTCCACCAGCTGCGATTGCAGCGCCACGGTGCCGGTGCTGATCACCAGCTTCTTCTTGGTGGCCAGGGCGATCGGCACGCCGGCGGTGAGATAGCCCAGGCTCTTGCCGACACCGGTGGGCGCCTCGGCAATGCCGATGCCGCCGGAGGTGGCCAGCGCGCGCGAGACCAGGCCGATCATCTGGCTCTGCGCCCGCCGTGTGGCGAAGCCGGGCGTGTTGGCCTGCAGCTTGGCGTAGGCCTCGCGGATGCCGGCCTTGATCGGGTCGGTCAGAACACGCTGGGTGGGAACCGGCGCCGACGGCGCGGCCGGTGGGGCGACTTCATTCATCGCGCTATTTTCGCACGGACCGGCGCAGCGCCTGCGACCGGCGTGGCACTCGGCTGAACGTGTTTGCTGGCGCGGGGCGGCGCCACCGCCAGCCTGGTCCCGGGTGCGCACGCTGCACGGCCACTGCATGCGTCGGATCCGCTCATCGCCGGCGGGCGCTGGCCGCAAGTTCTGACCCGGAGGGTCGCGCAATGGATGCCGGCCCAATCACCCTGCGCTGCCTGCAACGAGCAGGAAGCGTCGCTCCACGTTGTGTCAGCGGCCTTGTGTCCGCGACGGCCATGCATGGCGCGCCCAGACCAGTCCGATGACCACCATTGCGACGCCCATCAGCAACATGCCGGCGCCCACGCCAGTGGGCCCGAAGCGTTCATACAGCAGGCCGCCGCGATTGACCGCAGCCAGCGCCTGCGGATGCAGCAGCGTCCACCCGCCCTGCCCGGCACTGACCAGCCCCACCACCACCAGCGCGATGGCTTTGAGCGGAATCATGGGCGCGGGCCGGCGGCGGGCGGCACGCGTTGCAGGCTGCCTGCCAGCGTCCACACCAGCACGCCGATGCCCACGCCTTGCATCGCCATCAGCACGAAGTGGGCGATGCTGGTCACCATGCTGATCTGACGCACATTGCCTTGCTGCAGCAACAGCATCGGAATCGCCTGGAAGGCAACCTCGGCAAACAAGCAGCCCAGCAGCAGCCAGAGCGCAGCCAGCCCGGCACGCCGCAAAGGGCTTTGCGAGGCACGCCACAGCAGAACCAGCCCGAGCAGCAACGCGATCAGCATCGGCACGCGCGACAGCAGGCTGGTGACCAGGGTCAGCAGGATATCGGTGGCGGTGACGCTGCCCACCTCAGTCGGCACTGACCAGGAGGGCCTCGCGCGCGCGCAGTGCGGCGTAGACCGGGTCGGTGTCCGGGCGCACGCCGTGCCACAGCGCGAAACTCTCGGCGGCCTGCTCCACCAGCATGCCCAGGCCATCGACGGCGTAGCGGCATTGCGCCGCACGTGCCCAGGCCAGGAAGGCGATGGCGGTGGCGGCATAATTGAGATCGACCGCCGCGGTGAGGCTGTTGACCAGGCCCAGCGGCATGGCGAACGCGCCGGCGTCGCGATCGCGTCCAGCCGCAGTGGCATTGACGATCAGCTCGAAGTCGCCCAGATCGCGCAGGTCTTCGATGTAGCGCGAGACCACCCGCCCCGGCTCGCCGAGCGCATCGCACAAGGCATCGGCGCGCTCGGGCGAGCGGTTCACCACCACCATCTCGGTGATGCCCGCTTCCAGCAGCGCCGGCGCCACGCCGCGCGCGGCACCACCGGCGCCGAGCAGCAGCACGCGGCGACCGCGCAGATCCAGCCCGTGGCGGTCGGTGAGGTCGCGCACCAGACCGGCGCCATCGGTGTTATCACCCTGCCACTGGCCGTCGTTGCGCACCAGCGTGTTGACCGCACCGGCCAGACGCGCGCGATCGCTCAGGCTGGCCGACAACGCACAGGCGGCTTCCTTCAGCGGCAGGGTCACGTTTGCGCCCTTGCCGCCTTCGTCGGCGAAGCGCTCCAGCGCGGCAGTGAACGCCTCCGGCGGTGCGTCGATGGCGGTGTAGTCCAGCGCGATGCCGGTCTGCTTCCCGAAGTCGGCATGGATGGCCGGCGACAGCGAATGGGCGACGGGGTGACCGAACACGGCATAACGGGATACGGGCATGAAACGCTCTCTGGTTGACTAGACTGTGCGCGACTTGAGGCAGGAACACCGCATGCAACTTCGATGGACACTGCTCGCGCTGGCGGCAAGTTTACTCTGCGTCCCGGCCGCGTCGGGGCTTGCCGAATTCGGCATCGAAGGCATGGGCGTGGTCTCCACGCCGGCCAACGAAGCGCGCGCCACGCTGAGTCCGGACGGGCAACGCATCGTCTGGGCCAGCGACCGCGCCGGCGGCACCGGGGGCTGGGATCTGTGGCAGGCCCGGTTGAATGGCGGGCGCTGGCAGAACGCAGAAGTGCTGCCGATCAACACCGCGCAGGACGAGACCTCCCCGCTGTTCAGTGCCGATGGCCGCTGGCTGCTGTTTGCCTCCAGCCGCCCTGGCGGTGCGGGCGGCGCCGACCTGTATCGCGCACCGGTGGATGCGCAGGGCCGGATCGGTGCGGTGCAATCGCTGGGCGCGGCGATCAACAGCCGCGGCGACGAGCGCTCCCCGACACTGTCGCTGGACGGCACCCGCCTGCTGTTCGCCAGTAATGGCCACGGTGGCGCAGGCGGCATGGACATGTTCGTGGCGCGCTGGGATGGGCAGGCCTTCATCGCGCCGGTGCCATTGAGCGATATCAACAGCGCTGCCGACGAGCTGGATGCGGCCTGGCTTGGCGATGGACGGGGGCTGGTATGGGCACGCGGCCGGCAGGATGGTCCCAGCCAGTTATTGCTGGCGACCTGCAACAACGGCCATTACACCGTGGGCCAGGCAGTGCCGCTGTCGTTCAACGGGCCGCAGGAACGCACCTTCGGTGCGGTGGTGGATGCGGCCAAGCCAGGCGAGTTGCTGGTGACCGGCAGTGCGCGCGCACCGCGTGCGGGGCAGCTGGACATCTACCGGATGAAGGCGCCGGCGGTGGAGGGGGATACGAGCTGCCGTTGAGGATGGGTGGGTGCGCAGACCCTTGCCAAGGGGCTGCTGGGAATACTACTTCACGCCAAGCTGCTGCAGAGCGGATGATCTGGGTCCTCGCTGCAGGGTTGCTGATCTGCTGTTTGGCTGCACGAGGTCTGACTGCATGGCTGCTGATCTGAGGCTTGGTCGCAGGGCCCTTGCCCGCCCACCATCGCAGGACACGCCGCAAGTACGTCCTTGTAGGCTCTTACGCGGCATCCATACCGCGTAAGGTCCCGCGACGGTGAGCGGGCAAGGACCAGTCGGGATGGTCGGTGTGCATGGTCAGAAGCGGGAGCGGCAGCCTGCGGTCAGATGCAGCGGTGGTTGCATGATCCTTGTGATCTGGCAGACGTGGTCTGATTTCCAAAACTTTCCGTCGAAGGCGGGCAGCAGGTGAATTGGGTTTGCCCCCTATCGCTAATAGTCATCCACACATGGATACAAGCAGCCAGGCCACTGCGTTAAGTCGTCTCGCTTAAGTCATCTCGCTTTTTTGCAGTTCCATCAGCGCACGACCAACTTGGCAGGCGTGATGTCCTTACCGGTTCCGGGACCCTTGGCGGCATGGATGCCGCCAAGGAGCCTCCATGGACGGATTCACGGCGTGTCCCGGAGGTGGTGAGGGCATCGCGCCCTCGACCAACCAGGCTCTCAACTGCATCCAGCAAAATGCAGCCAACAAATACCACTTTGCTCACCGCAAGGCAGGCGCGGTCGATGCTCGGAAACAGCATGTCCAAGTCGTTTACTTTGGTTCTTCCGAAACTTCCAAATCCCGCCTGACGACTGCGCGCTAGATTTTTTGTTAGCGCTCCAACGCAGCCATGCAGTGGCCATGACCGCGCTCAATACACATCGCGCCGATAACGTCCCGCTGCGGTCAGCGACTCCAGCCGCGTGTCGCCCAGCAATTCGCGCAGCGTGGCATCGACCTCACGCGCCATGCTGTCCAGGCTACCGCAGACATGGATCACCGCACCGCGATCGATCCAGTGGCGCAAGGTGTCGCCGGTCTCGCGCAAGTGATGCTGCACGTAGCGCTTGTGCGCCTGGTCGCGCGAGAACACCCGGTCCAGCTGCTGCAGATGGCCACGCGCGTGCCAGGCCTGAAGTTCGTCGGCAAACAGACCATCGTGCGCGGCCTGCCGTTCGCCGAACAGCAGCCAATGCCCGTGCACGCCGGCCAGCTCGGCCTCGCGCAGCAGACTGCGCAAACCGGCGATACCGGTGCCGTTGCCAATCAACACCATCGGCGCCTGTTCGATGCGATGGAAGCCGGGATTGGTGCGCAACCGTGCGCGTATCTGCCCACCGACGGGTGCGTGGCAGATCAGCCAGCCCGAGCCCAGGCCGGGGCTACCGTCGGCGTCTGTGGTCAGGCGCACCACCGCGGTCGCAACGCCATCGGCCGGCACGCTGGCCAGCGAGTAATCGCGGGTCGGCAGCCAGGCGCAGGCGTCCAGCCAGGTCTGCGGATCCGGATGCGGCGTGGGCGGGCGCGTGGGTGGCTCCGGCAGCACGCGCTCGGCGACGGCCTGCTGCAGCGGCAGCAATTGCGCATCGACATGCACCAGCGCGTCGGGCGGCAGTCCCCAGGCGGCCAGGCACGCGCGGACATGCGTGTAGGCGTGCGCCGGCTGCACTTCGAGGATGTCGCCCGCCTGCCATTGCGTGCCGGGCGGTGGCAGCAGATCGATCTGCCAGATCGGTGCTCCCTCGCTGCCCGGGTTGAGATGCGTGCGCGCTGCCAACGTCCAGTGCAGCAGCGTCGGGCGGGCCAGCGGCACGACGGCCACCGGCGCACCGGCAATCTGGGCCAATTGCGCATGCCATTGCGCCAGGGCCTGCGGATCGGTGTTGTCCATTTCCACTGCCGGAAACAACGGCTGCGCGCCCTGCGCCTGCAGCCACTGTTCGATGCGTCGGGAAAACCCGCAGAACTGCGCGTACTGGCGGTCGCCCAGGGCCAGCACGGCATAGGTCAGCTGTGGCAGCGTCATGCGCTGACGCAACAGTTCGCGCTCGAAGCTGCGTGCGGTATCGGGCGGCTCGCCATCGCCAAAGGTGCTGACCACGAACAAGGCATGCCGGGTGCCCTGCAGATGCTGCGCGGTGAGCTGTGCCAGCGAGCGCACCTGCACCGGCAGACCGGCCGCCTGCAGATGCCCGGCCGCCTGCCAGGCCAGCCGTTCGGCAAACCCGCTCTGGCTGGCGAACCCGATCAACCACGGCTCGGCCTGCGAGGCCGCCGGTGCACCGTGCAGGACATCGCGCGCAGCGCGCAGCGCGCGCTTCTTGCGGCGGCGATCCAGGTACAACATCCAGCCGGTCACGAAGAACACCGACATGCCGACACTGGCCAGCATCACCACGATGCGGCCCGGCAGCCCGAAGAAGCTGCCCGAATGCAGCGGAAACATGCTCACCAGCAACTGCTGGCCGCGCGGCAGCAGTGCATAGTCCTGGCGACGCAGCAACGCACCGCTGCCTGGCTCGATCTCCAGATTGTCGTAGGCGCGATCGTGATCGGGATGCTCGGGCAGGAACCGCACGCTCAGCGGTTGCCCCGCACGCGGCGGAATACGCAGGTCCAGTGCCGCGCTGTGCGTGGCCGGGATGGCATCCAGGGTGCGTTGCACGGCTGCAAAATCCACCGTGGCCGGGCGGTGATCGCGCCCGTCGCCACGCATCGCCGGCTCGGTGCCGAGCAAGGCCACCATGCCGTCGCGGTACCAGTTGTAGGACCAGGTCAGCCCGGTCAGCGCCACCAGCAGGTACACCAGCAGACACCAGGTGCCGAACACCGCGTGCAGGCTCCACAGAAAACTGCGCCCCTGCCGCCGCCATTCCACTGCCCACCAAGTGCGCAGACTCCACCAGCGTCGCGGCCAACGCAGATACAGGCCGGAAGCGCAGAAAAACAGCAGGATCAGGGTGCTCGCCCCGGTCACCGCCTGGCCGCGCTTGCCGGCGGTCAGATGGCGATGCAGGTCCTCGATAAAGGCAAACGCGCCGCTCAGCCGCGGAGCGGCGACCTTGTCGCCGGTATACGGATCGAAATACACCCGGCCGCCGCCCTTGCCGGCCAGGCGTGCGGTTGACGGACGCTTGCCGGTCGGATCGATCAGCATGCGGGTGACCGCCTGTTGCTGATCCAGGTCCAGCCGGCGCAGCAGCACATCCACCGGCATTGGCCGCTCGCCTGACTCATGCCGCTGTGCCAGCTGAGCGATGGCCGGATTGGCCAGCCGCACGATCTCGTTTTCGAAGGACATCAACGCGCCGGTCAGCCCCATCACCGACAGCACCAGCCCGGCCGTGATGCCGAGCAGCCAGTGCAATTGGAACAGGACGGTCTTGAGCACGCGCGCGCAGCCTCAAACAGTGGGCTCGCCATTGTAGATGAGAATCGTTATCGCAGTTTGCGTGGGGTCTTGGAGGCTCGCGCCGTTGACGCAATGCCGTCAGACAGCCACTGCTGTGTCACTCGATTATTGCAGCAACGCCGGTACCCACTGGTCCGCGGGAAGCAGATTGACCAAGCTGCCTGCGCCACACCTTCCCTGCCCATCCGGAAGGATGGCGCGCGCTGCACGCAGCGCAGGCCGCGAGAGGACGCGGCCTGCGGGATCATTGCGATGTTCGAATCGCGCCAAGCCTGCAAGCGCCAATTGCGGCCTGGAAGGCGCGACAGCACTGCCTCAGCGCACTCAGCCTTCTCGCAACCAACGCGCCACCTGCGGTGCGAAGTAGGTCAACACGCCGTCGGCGCCGGCGCGCTTGAACGCCATCAGCGCTTCCAGCACGCACTTGCGTTCGTCCAACCAGCCATTGGCGGCGGCGGCCTTGAGCATCGCGTACTCGCCGCTGACCTGATAGGCGAAGGTCGGCACGCGGAATTCCTGCTTCACCCGCCGCACCACATCCAGATACGGCATGCCCGGCTTGACCATCACCATGTCCGCGCCCTCTTCCAGGTCCAGCGCGATCTCGCGCATCGCCTCGTCGCTGTTGGCCGGGTCCATCTGATAGGTGGCCTTGTCGGCCTTGCCCAGATTGCCGGCGCTGCCGACCGCATCGCGGAACGGGCCGTAGAACGCCGAGGCGTACTTGGCCGAATAGGCCATGATGCGCACATTGAGATGGTCCTGCGCATCCAGCGCGCGGCGGATCGCACCGATGCGGCCATCCATCATGTCCGACGGCGAGATGATGTCCACACCGGCTTCGGCATGCGACAGCGACTGCCTGACCAACGCCTCGACGGTGATCTCGTTGAGCACATAGCCTTTGGCATTGATGATGCCGTCCTGGCCGTGCGTGGTGTACGGGTCCAGCGCCACGTCGGTCATGATGCCGAGTTCGGGAAACCGCGCTTTCAGTGCGCGCACCGCACGCTGCGCCAGGCCGTCCGGATTCCAGGCCTCGGCCGCGTCCAGGCTCTTGCCGGCCGGGTCGATCACCGGGAACAGGTCGATCACCGGAATGCCCAGCTCCAGGGCCGCTTCGGCTTCGCGCAGCAATTCGTCCAGCGACAGGCGCTCGACGCCGGGCATGGACGCGATCGGCGCGCGGCCGGACAACTCATGCACGAACACCGGCCAGATCAGGTCATCGGTGGTCAGCGTGTTTTCGCGCATCAAACGGCGCGAAAACGCATCGTGGCGCATGCGGCGGGGACGGTAATGGGGATGGGCCATCGTGGGCTCCTGTCAGCAGCCCGCAAGTTTACGCCCGCGACCCGCCGCCGAACGCGCTGCGACGCTGTGTCGCAGCGGTGCAACGGGCCGGATCACGCTGTGATCAATGCAGATGCAAGCGTGATCCGCTTGGACCACGCGGTCAGCTCACCCCACAGGGAACGCGCACGGCTGGCGGCGGTGCCGCGCGTCGATCTTCTCCATCGCCAGTTGGTGCACAGCCCCTCGAGCTCGCGTGACCTGCCTGGAAGGCGACGCCGCGTGCTAGATCACGCCGCCGCCCAGGCTCAGGCGGATCACCCCGACCACGATCACCAGGCCGTTGAGCAGCAGACCGGTCTTGGCACGTCCGCGATTGCCGGCCGAGGTGAACAGCAGCGCGATCGCCGCGATCAGCGCGCCCACCGCCGCAAACGGGATCAGGAACCAGTTGCCCCAGCCCAGCAACGGGATGAAGGCCAGCACCATCCACAGCAGCGCCACAATGCCCCACAGCAGGCTGATCAATCCCACGTGCCACCTCGCCATTCAAAGAAGCTCCGAGCTTAGCGCCACGCCCGCCAAGGCGCTGTGGGCAGGTGGTCACCCTGACCAATGGCGGCTTGGCGGTAGCCTCACGTGGGCATGGCTAGGGTGCGGCAAAGTCCGGAGCGATTCAGTCCGGGCGCCGGATCATCGTTGCCATTACCCACAGGGGGTTCCACCATGTACATGCAATCGCTGATCAGGAATGCCGCCATCGCGGCAGCCACCGTTGCCTTGCTGGCCGGTTGCGCCAGCAATTCCAAGGTGATGCTGGGCCAGGCGCGCGCGCCGATCGACCCTGCGCAGGTGCAGGTGTACTCCAATGCGCCGGTCGGCTCGGTGGAGATCGCCCAGCTCGAATCCACCAGCGCTGCCGGTTTCGGCACCCAGGGCCAGACCGATGCAGCCGTGCAACGGCTCAAGCACGAAGCCGCCAAGCTCGGCGCCAACGGCGTGGTCATCGTCGGCGTGGGCTCCGAACGCTCTGGCGGCGGCCTGTCGGTCGGCGGCGGCAGCTACGGCGGTCGGGTCGGCGGTGGCCTGGGCATCGGCATCCCGACCACACAGAAGCGTGCGGCCGGCATGGCGATCTGGGTGCCGGCGGGGGCGCAAGACTAGGACCGCTTGCTGATTGCTCCTCTCCTGCTGACAGCAGTCGCTACGTACTTGCGGCCAGTCAGTTAGCTAATATGGCTGCCTTCGAAAGCGTTATCGACCTTTGATTGCCGACCCGCATGCGTCCGGACGTTCATGGCTTGGACGCATGTCCACAAGGTGAAACCCGAGATAGGATGCGTTATCTTGCCCAGGCAGATGAGTTCGCAGGTAGCGCCTGCGCATCTCACAAACAAATAGGAATTGGGTGCTCTTAGCGAATGATCAAATCGCCAATCATTGATGAATTGCATCTATTGACCTCCCTGGACATAAGGACTAGCGATGAAGAACTTGATATGGATATTGGTATTGTTTTTTGCAGGCCAGGCCGAGATTCAGGCGCAAAGCGTTTATGAAAAGCTTGTGTGCCGCGACAATGACCCATTCGTATTCTGTACACAGGGATGCAAAGGTGCCGACAAGAATTGGATAGCGATAGATCCAATTAGTGGGACAACAGCACCGATGCTAGGCTACTGTGTTCAACCCAGTCTTTCCGTCTGCTGCAAAGGCCCGTATTGCGGACCATGGACCCAGACTGGAATCGATGCGTATTACCAGTACAAAAGGATCTGCCCCAAAGCGATGAAGCGAGGTAGTTGGAATGGCAAGAGGCCGCCTGAAAACGTTCCTCATGACCATTGAGTGCAGATGCACTGGATAAGCGTCGTGAAGCGGCACATGCGCATCAGACGATGCATCGCTGCCTGCGGTCCCCAGCCTCAAAGAACCGGACCGGCTAGTTTCGGCAGGCGCCGATCACTTCTGCCGTTTGAAACGCATTGCATCCGTTCGATGTAGCTGCAGTCTGAAGACATGGAGTCGATCCATCGGCGCGTCATTCGGGACCGCGCCGCAGATCCAGCCTCATACAGCTGTCAGAGTCAATCAATTTGACTGGCTGTGATTACGTAGCTGCGCCGGGATGAACTGGGTTTCCACCGCCTTGGCCAGCTGATCCGGCGGCAGCAGGCCCTGGTCGAGCAGGAAGTTGTTGAACGCCAGGCGGTCGAACTTCTTGCCCAGGACGAGCTCGGTGCGCATGCGCAGTTCGAGGATGCGGGTGTAGCCGTAGAAGTAGCTGCCGGCCTGGCCGGGGGCGCGGACGGTGTAGCGGTCCAGTTCCTGGCGGGTCATCGCCGGCGACAGGCCGACGTCGTCTTCGAGCACCTGGCGTGCGCGTTCGCGGTCGATCAGGCCGAGGTTGAGCATCGGGTCGAGCATGGCGCGGGCGGCGCGCAACAGGCGGAACTGCAGGGCGATCAGCTGGCCGTCGAGCGGTTCGTACGGGACCATTTCGGCTTCGGCATACAGCGCCCAGCCTTCGACGTTGACCGAATTGAACGCGAACAGGCTGCGCGCCAGCGACACGCCGCGTTCGACCATGGCGGTGAACTGCAGCTCGTGGCCGGGGCGACCCTCATGCGCGCTGAGCGTCCAGGCGGCCGAGCCGAAGTTGAAGTCGTCGTACTGTTCCTTCTTGGCGCCGTCGGCGGTCGGGTTGCCCAGCGGCAGCACGAACTGACCCTGCTGGCCGGTATTGCCGATCAGCGGGGCCGGCAGGAAGTGCGGTGCCGGTTGCGCAGCACTTTCGGCGGCACTGCCCAGGCGCATCTGCATCGGGCGATTGGGCACATCGACGATGCGCTGCTGACGGATGATCGGGTCGATCTGGTCGATCACGCCGCGGTAGTGGGTTTCCAGCTGGTCGTCGGCGATCTTGTTGCCCTTGAGCGCGCGGATCACCTGCACGTAATCGCTGCCCTGCACGCCCTTGGCCTTGGCCACCAGCGGCGCGAGCTGACGCATCGCCGAGCGGGTTTCCATGAATTCCAGCTGCGCGCGCTGGATCAGCTGCTGCGGGGCGATATCGATGCCGACCTGCTTGAGCTGGAAGGCATACAGCGGTTCGGGCAGGCGGGTGTCCTTGCGCGCCTTCGGCAACACCGTGGTGCGGGTCCAGTTGGCGTAATCCTTCAACTGGGTGGACATCGCCTTGAGCGCTTCGTCACCGCCGACGATCTTGTACTTGGCGAACAACTCGCCGATGCCGGCGACGTAGGTGTCCACGTTCGCCAGCGCCTGCTCCACTTCGCGCTGGGTGGGCTGCAGCAAGGTGGTGTTGCCAAGCTGTTCTTCGTAGCGCTGGCGGGCCAGCGTGGTGGTCGGCGTGCTGCCCGGCACCAGGCCGACGTAACGCTTGAGGCGATCCAGCGCCTTGGCGCGGCGCTCGGGCACGGTCTGGTCGGACAACAATCCATTGAGGCCGCTGAAGACCAGCTGCGGGGCATCGTTCCACGGCAGCAGGTAGCGCTCGTTGAGTTCGCTGCCTTCGATGTTCTGCTCGGCCGCAGCGATCATGATCTGCAGGTCCTGGCGCACATTGACGTCGCGCTCGGTGGCCAGCTTGGCCTGCAATGCGGCACGCGCCTTGTTCATCGCATCGCGGTAGCGCGCGGCATTGTTTGGCCCCAGGTCGATGACCTGGTCATCGTAGCCGGGCACGCCGAAGAAGCTGGCGTATTCGGGCTGGAACGGCGCCTGCGCGTTCAGCAGGATCTGTGCGTAGCCGTTGCTGGTCTGCACCCAGGCCGGCGTGGCAGGTTGGGCCTGCGCGGCCTTACCGGTCTGTGCCTGCAATGGCAGCGAAGCACCGAGCGCCAGTGCAATGGCGAGAACAAGTGGTTTCATGGGGCGGATCCGCAAGTTGAGTAGCGCGACCCTACCCATCCGCAGCGGTTGCGGCAATGCGTCTTAGGTCATGGTCGGCAGGAGTGCGGCGGCGTTTGCGGGTCGGCTACCAGGTTGATTGAATTGGCCGATCTACTGGCGAATATCAGCATTTGCTAGCGCCATCGCCCGTGCCTGCGACCGGCGTCCACCTGCCGCCGGCTTCCCTCACCGCGCGCCCTGTGCAGGTCCACGCTGCGATGGGCATCTGCTGCCCGACCGGCCTTGTGAATGTCGCCGATGCCAGGCATCGGCGGCCGTTTACCACTGCAGTCCCGTCTCCCCGGCACCCGATTGCCGGCCGCTCAGGGCATCAGGCAGCGCTGGATAAATGCCTCCGCGGTCTTGTAACGATGCAAGGCAGTGCTGCCGGACAAGCCGTGCTTGGCGCCGGGATAGGTCATCAATTCGAAGGCAGTGCCGCGCGCCTGCAACGCGCTCATCAGCGCGGTGGAGTTGGTGAACAGCACGTTGTCGTCGGCCATGCCGTGGATCAGCAGCAGCTTGGCGCGCAGGCCGTCCAGATGGGTGGCGATGCGTGCGTCGAGGTAGCCGGCAGCGTTGCCGGCCGGCAGGTCCATGTACCGCTCGGTGTAGTGGGTGTCGTACAGGCCCCAGTCGGTGACCGGTGCGCCGGCTACGCCGCAGGCGTAGGCGTTGCTGTGTTTGGCCAGCAGCATCAGCGTCATGTAGCCGCCGTTGGACCAGCCCTGCACGCCGATACGGGTGGGATCGATCCAGCGCTGCGCCTTGAGCCAGGCCACGCCTTGCAGCTGGTCGTCCACCTCGACAGTGCCCTGCCTGCCGTACAGCGCGCCACCGAAGTCGCGGCCGCGTCGCGGGGTGCCGCGGTTGTCCAGCGAGAACACCACATAGCCACGCTGGGCAAGGTACTGATCAAACAACGCATCGCCACGGCTTGGCCAGGCATCAAGCACGGTCTGCGCGGCGGGGCCGCCATACACGTACACCATCACCGGATAGCGCTTGGCCGGGTCGAAGTTGTCCGGTTTAATCAGGCGATACTGCAGCGGCGTGGTGCCGTCGGCAGCGGTGAGCGTGCCGAATTCCACCGGGCGCTGCGCGTCACGGTATCTGGCATACGGGTGCTGCGGATCGGCCAGATCGTTCTTCAACAATGTGGCGATTTTTTCGCCATTGGCACGGAACAGCTCGATCTGCGGCGGCGTGGTGGTGTTGGACCAGCTGTCGACATACACGCTGGCGTTGTTGGCGAAACTGGCGGCGTGCGTGCCGTGGGGTGTCGAACGTTTTTCGATCGCACCGCCGGCCAGCGGCACGGCGTAGATGTGGGCCTGGGTCGGCGATTCCTTGCTGGCGGAAAAATACACCGTGCCGGCTTGCTCATCGACGGCGAGCAGTGCATCGACCACCCAGGCGCCGGAGGTCAGCGGCGTGAGCGTGCGGCCGTCTTCGGATGCCACATACAGATGTTCGTAGCCGCTGCGCTCGGAGGTCCAGATGAAGCGACCGTCCTCGAGAAAACGCAGCTCGTTGTGAAGCGGCACCCAGGTCGGCGAGGTCTCGGTGATCAGCACGCGTTGCTTGCCGCTGGCCAGCGTGGTTTCGATCAACTCGAGGGTTTTCTGGTCGCGCGACTGGCGCTGGAAGGTCAGCCGCTGCGCATCGCGCCAATCCACCCGTGCGAGATAGATATCGGGGTTCTTGCCCAACTCGATCCAGCGCGGAGCGGCGTTGGCACGTGGCGCGATCACACCCAGCCGCACGGCCACGTTGGGCTGACCGGCCTGCGGATAGCGCTGGCTGATGACCTCGGTATGGTCGGCATAGACCTCCGGGCGCTTTTGCACCGGCACGCCGGATTCGTCGATACGCGCGAAGGCAATCGCCGAGTCGTCCGGCGCCCACCAGTAGCCGGTGTGGCGATCCATTTCCTCGTCGGCGACGAACTCGGCCACACCGTTGCCGATGGTCTCGCTGCCGTCGCTGGTGAGCTGCAGCTGCTTGCCGCTGGCCAGATCGATCACCCACAGGTTGCGCTCGCGCACGAAGCTGACGAAGCCGCCCCTGGGCGAGAGCTTGGCGTCGGTGGCGAAGCCTTCGCCGTGGGTGAGCTTGCGTACTGCCGCCGCGCCGGTCTTGCGCAGATCGTACAGATACAGCTCGCCACCGAGCGGGAACAGCAGTGCATGTGCGTCCGGCGCCCACTGGTAATCGACGATGCCGGCGAAGGCGGCGATGCGTTGGCGCTCGCGGCGGGCCTTTTCGACATCGCTGAGCGTTTCGGTGCCGGGCAATACGAGCTTGGAATCGACCAGCAGCCGGGTCTGGCCGCTGGCGATGTTGTACTCCCACAGATCCAGTTGATTGCGGTCGCTGTCCCTGCCGCGCAGGAAGCTCACGCGCGAGCCGTCGGGGGCGACCTTGGGTTTCATCAGCGTCGGGCCGGACAACGGCAACGGTCCGGTAATGGCATCGAGGGTGAGTTTTTCGGCGTGGGCAGTGGTGATCGTGCTGAGCATGAGGGCAAGGGCGGCGAACAGGGCGCGCATCGAAGATCCTGTCTTGAGATAGCACACAGGATGCGGGCGCGTGGGGTGTTTGAGAAGCGCGGCGATGCTGCGCGTGCGCGATGAAGGGCTGCGCGCGGTTGTGAGCGTGTGCTGCAGCATGGTGCTTGGGTTGTTGTCGCTCAGTTTCTAGCGAGCAGAGGTGCGTTTGGGCTGATGGTCGCAGTTGGCGGGCTGCGGATGGTGCATGCGCGTTTCGTGGTGCGCAGGTTACGGGGGGCGGTGGGTCTGGCTCCACTTGCATACCCTCACCCCAGCCCCTCTCCCGGGGGAGAGGGGCTCGGACGCCGTGTGGAACTGCTGTGCGTGCCGCGCTGTTGCTACTGCGCCCTCAGCGCTTGCCGAACAGATGCTTGCG
Organism: Xanthomonas arboricola pv. juglandis; assembly: GCF_001013475.1. Lineage (GTDB taxonomy): Bacteria > Pseudomonadota > Gammaproteobacteria > Xanthomonadales > Xanthomonadaceae > Xanthomonas > Xanthomonas arboricola. The sequence continues at coordinate 375,189 of NZ_JZEF01000006.1, forward strand.
CTCTTCCTCGCTCAGCGGCTTGCCGGCGTTGGGGTTGACTTGCTCCTTGAGCGCATACGCACGTTGCGTGGCCGGGCGCGCGGCGATGGCGTCGTGCCAGCGCTTCAGATGCGGGAACTCGGCGTAATCGGGGCGGATGTCGGCATAGACCTCGATCCACGGATAGCTGGCCATGTCGGCAATGCCGTATTCCGGGCCGGCCAGGAACGCCTGCTCGGCCAGGCGCTTGTCGAGCACGCCATGCAGGCGACGCACCTCGGCGTTGTAGCGTTCGATCGCGTAGGGAATCTTTTCCGGCGCGTAGACGTTGAAGTGGCCCATCTGGCCACTCATCGGCCCCAGCCCGCCCATCTGCCAGAACAACCATTCCAGCGCGGCGATGCGGCCACGCGCATCGCGCGGCAGGAAGCGGCTGGTCTTCTCGGCCAGGTACAGCAGGATGGCGCCGGATTCGAACACGCTCTGCGCGGGACCGCCGTCAGCCGGTGCGTGGTCGACGATCGCCGGCATCTTGTTGTTGGGCGAAATCTGCAGGAAGGCCGGCTCGAACTGCTCGCCCTTGCCGATGTTGACCGGCTTGAGCGTGTAGTCCAGCCCGGCTTCTTCCAGGAACAAGGTGACCTTGTGGCCATTGGGGGTGGGCCAGTAGTACAGGTCGATCATCGTGCGCTCCAGTTCGGCAGGGGGGTGGCACGCAGCCGCGCGCCTCGACGATCGATGGTACGACCAAGCCCGCGACCTGCGCGTGCGCTCGCCGTGGTGCTGACTGGAACGATGTGTGACGCGATTGCTCGCGGCCGATGCTGCAGTGCAAGTTGACTTGGTTAAGGCTGCGCTCACAAATGCACGACTGTTTCATCGACCTTCGCCTGTCCCGCCTGGGGCCGGCTTATCTTCACTTGGGGAAGAATCATTGTGAGAGAGCCACGCACCCTGCCGCGCACGCGGCGTCTGACGTCTGCCCTGCTGTTTGCCTTGTCGACGCCGCTGGCCGCGCAGACCGCACCGCCGCCGCAGTCCGCGTCCACCGTTCCGGGCGCAAGCCAGGCCGATCCGGCCACGCTCGATGCGGTGCAGGTCACCGGTATCCGCGGCAGCCTGACCTCGTCGATGAACGTCAAGCGCGATGCGCAAGGCATCGTCGACGGCATCGTGGCCGAGGACATCGGCAAGTTCCCCGATACCAATCTGGCCGAATCGCTGCAACGTATCAGCGGCGTGTCGATCGACCGTTCGCTGGGCGAAGGCTCGCGCGTCACCGTGCGCGGCGTCGGCCCGGACTTCAACCTGGTGCTGTTGAACGGCCGGCAGATGCCGGGCGCCAGCATCGAGGAATCCAACGCCTCCAACTCGCGCGCGTTCGACTTCGCCAACCTGGCGTCGGAGTCGATCTCCGGCATCGAGGTGTTCAAGACCAGCCGCGCCAGCACGCCCACCGGCGGCATCGGTGCGACCATCAACATCAAGACCAGCCGGCCGCTGGACAACCCGGGCCTGCATGCCAACGTCGGCCTCAAGGGCGTGCACGACAGCTCCAACGAGAATCTGCCCGGACGCCTGCAGGGCGATGCGCTGACACCGGAAATCTCCGGCATCTTCAGCAACACCTCGGCCGATGGACGCTTCGGCGTATCGCTGAGCGGCAGCTACCAGGAACGCGACTTCGGCTATAGCCAGGTCGGCGTGCCCAACGGCTGGCGTTCGTTCCGCGGCGATTCCACCGCCTACGGCACCATCCCGCAGCCGGGCGCGCCGGGCTCGGAGAACATCGTCAACCGCCCCGGCCCGAATGACATCTATTCGGTGCCGCAGAACCTCAACTACCGCGTGGTTGGCGTGGAGCGCCAGCGCACCAACGGCCAGTTGACGCTGCAGTACAAGCCGCTGGACAACGTCACCACCACGCTGGATTACACGTACTCGGAAAACAAGATCCAGCAGCAGCGCAACGAGATGTCGGTGTGGTTCAACTATTGGCCGTCGGCCAGCGCCTGGACCAATGGCCCGGTCGCCGGGCCGGTGAGCTATTCGGAAATCGTCAATCCGGCCACCAGCGATCTGGCCACCGCCGGCTCCAACGCGGCCACCCGCAACCAGAACAAGTCGCTGGGCTTCAACGTGGATTGGGCGGTGAACGACCAGTTCAAGCTCAACTTCGACATCCACCGCTCCACCGCCGAAGCCGGTGCGGACAGCCCGTTCGGTTCCAGCAATTCGCTGGGCGTGTCCGGCTTCTACCGCGGCACCTCGGTGGTGGATTTCAGCAAGGATTTCCCGGTGCTGCAGCAGCAGCTGGGCTTCGGCCTGACCGGGCTGGATCCGTCGCGCACCTTGGTTACCGGCTCGGCGTTCCGTAATAGCTACATGAAGTCGGAGATCGACCAGGCCCAGGTCAACGGCGACTTCACCTTCGAAAATTATTCGCAGTTGAAGTTCGGCATCGGCAGCACCGAGGTCAAGAACCGCTCGGCGTTCTCCAACGTGCAGCGCGACACCTGGGGTGGTGCCGGCACCGCGGCCGATTATCCGGATGATCTGTGGATCCCCAGTTCGTTTGCACAGTACTTCGATGCGATCGACGGCAGCGGCAACCCGGCGCAATTCAACCAGCTGTTCCTGTTCGACTTCGAACGTGCCCGCCAGGCGGCCGCGCAGGTGGCCGGCGACGATGCGCTGTACCGCACCTCGCCGGTGTTCACCACCGACCGCCGCGTCACCGAAAAATCCAAGAACGCCTACCTGCAGTGGAACAACAGCTGGGACGATCTGCGCGTGCCGATCAGCCTGGCCGCCGGTGTGCGTTACGAAGAAACCAAGGTGGAGGCGCAGGCACTGGTGCCGGTGGCGGTGGGTATCGACTGGGTCGCCAACAACGAGTTGCCGATCCGCCTGGCCGACTCGGCATTCGCCAGCGGCAGCGGCAAGTACGAATACTGGCTGCCCAGCCTGGACCTGAGCTTCAAGCTCACCGAGGATCTGGTGCTGCGCGGCAGCTACGGCGAAACCATCGGCCGGCCCGGCTGGGGCGATATCCAGGGCGGGCAGACACTCAACCAGATCGCGCGCCTGGAAGGCGGCACCGGCCAGGAAGGCAATCCCGGCCTCAAGCCGCTGCTCTCGCACAACATCGATTTCTCGCTGGAGTGGTACTACAGCGATGCCAGCTACGCCTCGGTGGGCTTCTTCCGCAAGAACATCGACAACTACATCGGTGTGACCACGCGCAACGATGCCTCGCTGGGATTGAACACGCCGGTGGGTGGTGCGTACTGGAACGAAGCGCTGGGCAACGGCTGCGCTTCGGCCGACCTGACTTGCATCCGCAACTACATCTTCCGCAACCGCGGCGGTGCGCCCGGTGTGGTGCGCGGGCAGGACGATTCCAACGGCAACGCCACCGGCGTGATCAGTGGGCAGCCGGGCGATCCGGTGGCCAATTTCGCCATCACCGCGCCAGCCAACCAGCGCTCGGCCTCGCTGGACGGTTGGGAATTCAACCTGCAGCACATGTTCGGCGACAGCGGCTTTGGCGTGTCGGCCAACTACACCAAGGTCGACTCCGGCCTGACCTACGACAACTACGTGATCGGCGAGCAGTTCGCGCTGGAAGGGCTGAGCGACTCGGCCAACGTGGTCGGCTTCTACGACAGGGACAAGTGGCAGGTGCGTGCGGCCTACAACTGGCGCGACGAGTTCCTGGCCGCACGCTTCGACGGTAGCGGCCAGCCCAACCCGGTCTACACCGAAGCCTATGGTCAGCTGGACCTGAGCATCGGCTACCAGTGGACCGAGAACCTGTCGCTGAGCCTGGAGGCGATCAACCTCACCGACGAGGTGCAGCGCCAGCACGGCCGTCACCCGAACCAGATCATCTACGCCACCCAGACCGGCCCGCGCTACATGCTGGGCGTGCGTTACAAGTTCTGGTGATGTGAGCGCTGTGGTCATGCAGTGATGTTCTTTTAAGCGCTCCCGGCAGCGAGTCTGCCGGGAGGGTTTCGCACGGCGCTCTCGTGGCGTTTCCCGGATGTGTCGCATCCGGGACTTGCCATGCCGAAGCAACTGTCCAAGCATGGGCCACGCGCCCCGCGTGATGTGTCTTCCCCACCATGACCAATGCCGTGTTGTTGAACAACCTCGATCACCGCGACCTGCGCGTGATCACCGCGCACGGCGCCGCCTACGGCGACGACGTGATGTCGGCCGCGACCTTTCCGCAGGAATTTCGCCAACTGCAGGCGCAATACCCGATCGTGTTCCATCGCAGCGGCGAGCGCAGTTTTCAGCCGCTGGCATTGCTGGGATTACGCCTGGGCGAGAACCTGTTCCTGGACGGCGCGCGCTGGGATGCGCCGTACGTGCCGCTGGCGATCCAGCGCCAACCGTTTTTGATCGGCGAGCAGGCGGACGGGCCGATGGTGCACGTGGACCTGGACAGCCCGCGTATCAGCCGCAGCGAAGGCGAGCTGCTGTTTCGCGAACACGGCGGTACCACCGAATTTCTCGACCACATCAGCCAGGTGCTGCGCGCCTTGCACGATGGCCTGGCCGCGAGCCAGGCGTTCGTCGCACGCTTGCTTGGCTACGACTTGCTCGAAGCGTTCGTGTTCGAGGCCACGCTGCAGAACGGCCTGGAATGCCGTCTGACCGGGCTCTACGCGGTGCACGAGGAACGCCTGCGCGCACTCGACGATGCGGCCCTGCTCGATCTGCACCGGCATGGCGATCTGGAACCGTTGTACATGGCGGTGGCCTCGATCGCGCAGTTCCGCCATCTGCTCGACCGCATGCAGCGCCGTCATGCTGGCTGAGCCGCGCGCCATTGAAGAACGGCACGGGCTGGACCCGCAGCAGCTGGACCCGGCCGTGCTGCGCTCCACCACGCCGTTGGTGTTGCGCGGGCTGGTGCGCGACTGGCCACTGGCGCAGGCCGGCGCCACCTCGGCGCAGGCGGCGGCCGCCTACCTGCGCGGTTTCGATCGCGGCGAAGCGGTGGTGGCACAGGTCGGCCCGCCGGACATCGGCGGGCGCTTCTTCTACAACGCGGACATGAGCGGCTTCAATTTCCGCCCCGAGCGCGTGCCGCTGGGCGTGGTGCTGGAGACCTTGCTGCGCGATCTGCACAACCCGCAGCCACCGGCGATCTACGTCGGCTCCACCACGCTGGACACCTACCTGCCCGGCCTGCGCGCGCATAACCCGATCGCGCTGCCGCAGCGCGAGCCGCTGGCCAGCATCTGGATCGGCAACCGCACCCGCATCGCCGCCCACCAGGACCTGCCCGACAACCTGGCCTGCGTGGTCGCCGGGCGCCGCCGCTTTACCCTGTTTCCGCCGCAGCAACTGGCCAATCTGTATATCGGCCCGCTCGATCTCACCCCGGCCGGTCAGCCGGTCAGCCTGGTGGATATCGCCGCGCCGGACCTGCAGTGCTTTCCACGCTATGCGCAGGCGCTGGAACACGCGCTGGTGGCCGAGCTGGAACCGGGCGATGCGTTGTTCATTCCGAGCATGTGGTGGCATCACGTCGAAGCGCTGACGCCGTTCAACGTGCTGGTGAATTTCTGGTGGCGGCAGAGCCCGGCCTACATGGATTCGCCGATGAACGCGCTGATGCTGGCGCTGCTCACCCTCCGCGACCTGCCAGCAGAACAGCGCGCGATCTGGCAGGACGTGTTCGACCATTACGTGTTCGATGCCGATGCGGACACCGCCGCACACATGCCGGAGTCTGCACGCGGCGTCCTGGCGCCGATGGACGAGGCCCGTGCCCGCAGCCTGCGCGCGCGGTTGCTGCAACGCCTGAATCGCTGAGGATCTGACGCCATGACCGACACCGCCCCTTCCGACCCACAACAGCGCCCGGTACGCCGCGTCGTCATCGCCGGTGGCGGCACCGCCGGCTGGATGGCCGCCGCCGCGTTATCCAAAGTGCTGGGCCGGCACCTGCAGATCGTACTGGTGGAATCGGACGAGATCGGCACCGTGGGCGTGGGCGAAGCCACCATCCCCAGCCTGGTCACCTTCCACCGCCTGCTGGAAATCGACGAAGCCGCGTTCATGGCCGCCACGCAGGCCACCATCAAGCTGGGCATCGGCTTCGAACACTGGCGCGATGTGGACCGGCACTACATCCATTCCTTCGGCCACACCGGCACCGATCACTGGAGCGCGGGCTTCCAGCATTTCTGGTTGAAGGGCCGGCAGCGTGGCCTGGCGCGCGACTTCGGCGACTACTGCCTGGAACTGCGCGCCGCGCAGGAAGGCCGCTTTGCGCATCTGCCCAATGGCGGCATGAATTACGCCTACCACCTGGATGCCGGCCTGTACGCGCGCTTCCTGCGCCGCTTCAGCGAAGGCTTCGGCGTGCAGCGTATCGAAGGCCGCATCGGCAACGTGGAGACCCACGCGCACAGTGGCTATCTCACCGCGCTGACGCTGGACAACGGCACGCGGGTGGAAGGCGATCTGTTCCTGGATTGCACCGGCTTTGCCGGCCTGCTGATCGGCAAGACGCTGGGCGTGGGCACCGACGATTGGTCGCAGTGGCTGTTCGCCGACAGCGCACTGGCGGTGCAGACCGAATCGGTCGGCGCGCCGGTGCCCTACACCCGCTCGCGCGCCGATCAGGCGGGCTGGATGTGGCGCATACCGCTGCAGCACCGGGTCGGCAACGGCATCGTGTACTCCAGCCGCTACATGGACCAGAACAGCGCCGCACAGGTGCTGCAGCGCAATCTCAGCGGCCGCGCACTGACCCAGCCGCGCGCACTGCGCTTCACGCCCAATCAGCGGCATCGGGTATGGGAAAAGAACTGCGTGGCGCTGGGCCTGGCCAGCGGCTTTCTGGAGCCGTTGGAATCGACCAACATCCATCTGATCCAGCGCGGCATCATCCGGCTGATGCAGACCTTTCCGCAGGTCATCAACGATGTCGACATCGCCGAATACAACCGCCAGGCCGCCGCCGAAATCACCCATATCCGCGATTTCGTGATCCTGCACTACCACGCCACCGACCGCCGCGACACGCCGTTCTGGCGCGATTGCGCGGCGATGGACATCCCCGACACGCTGCGGCACCGGGTGGAGTTGTTCCGCCAGAGCGGGCGGGTGTTCCACCAGGCCAACGAGCTGTTTGCAGAAAATTCCTGGGTGCAGGTGATGCTGGGCCAGGGCATCACGCCGAAGCAGCACCACCCGGTGGCCGATCTGATGGGCGATGCCGAGCTTCGTCATTTCCTGGAAACCATCCGCACACGGGTCGATGCCGCATTGGCGCGGCTGCCTGCGCATGCGGACTTCCTGCGCCGCTACTGCCCTGCGCCGCCGCTGCCCGAGCCGGCCACGCGGCTGCCGGCCGACGCCGCACTGGTCACCGGAGTGCGATGAATTTCGCGCCCGGCAGGCGCCCCCCTTGGCTTAGACCGCCCCAGCAATGCTAGATTGCCGCTTTGCCGTCCATTGCGGGAACAATGGCCGGCCTCGCCGCAGCATCTTTCGCAATCGGGGTAAGGGGGACGCATGTTGGATCTGACACAGGGCCGTATGGCACGCCGGATCGCGCCGGTCATTTTGTTGGTCGGCCTGGCCGCCTGCTCCAAGCAGGACGACAAGGCCGCCACCACCGCGCCTGCCACCGGCGCCACGCCTGCGGCACCGGCCGCCGCGCCGACGCCGGCTACGGCAGTGTCGCCGCAGGTGCAATCGATGGCCGCCGACCAGTTGCGCGCATCGGCCACCAAGGCCTTGCAGGACAATCGCATGTACGCACCGGCCGGCGACAACGCGGTGGAGTACTACCTGGCCTTGCGTGAAAAGCAGCCGCAGGACGCCACCGTCAACAGCGCGCTGACCGATCTGCTGCCGTACACGCTGATCGCCGCCGAACAGGGCATCAGCCGCGAAGAATTCCCCGAAGCGCAGCGCCTGATCGCGTTGATCGAAAAGGTCGACCCCAAGGCACCGGCACTGCCGCGCCTGAAGAGCGGCCTGGAGACCGGCATGAAGACCGCCGCCAGCCGCTCCGAGCAGGATGCCGAGCAGGCCAAGAAGCTGGTCGAAGACAAGGCCAAGCAGGCCGCCGAGCAGAAGCGTCTGGCCGAGCAGCAGACCCGCGAGGCGGCCGCTGCGCAGCAGATCGCCGCGCAACAGGAAGCCGCCCGCCAGCAGAGCGCAGAGGCCGAACGCCAGGCCGCCGCGCGCCGTCAGGCCGAGACCCCGACGCCGGCTCCAACTCCGGCCGCCCCGCGCCCGGCCCCGGCGACTGCCGCAGCTGCACCGGCCGCGCAGTCGCTGCGCCCGATCAGCACCCCGGCACCGCGTTACCCGCCGGAAGCGCTGCGCGCCGGCACCTCCGGCGAAGTGCTGGTGGAGATCACCGTCGGCACCGACGGCTCGATCACCGCCTCGCGCGTGCTGCGCGCCACCCCGCCGCGCGTGTTCGACCGCGAAGCGCTCAATGCGGTCAAGCGCTGGCGCTTCGAACCGGTGGCTGCCCCGGTGACCACGCGGCGCACGTTATCGTTCAACCCGGGCGGTTGAGTGGGGCGTTGGGCGATCGAGTCGTTCTGCATGCGGTTGAGTGAGTCTGTTGGTTGATCGCTTGGTTGCTTGGTTGATCGCTTGATCGCTTGGTCGTTGATCGCTTGATTGGTCGATCGTTTGTTGATTGCTGGCTGATGGCTGATGGCTGATGGCTGATGGCTGATGGCTGCCGATGATCGATGCACTGCACGCCCGGCGAATGTCGGGCACCAAACAAAAAGCCCGCAGCGATGCGTAATGCTGTTCACTTAAGCAATTGAGTTACCGAAAATCT
>NZ_JZEF01000007.1:0-60970 GCF_001013475.1 Xanthomonas arboricola pv. juglandis
GCTGCTGCGCGGCACCAAGCGTGACGACGTCGAGCGCGGCCAGGTGCTGTGCAAGCCGGGTTCGATCAAGCCGCACACCGAGTTCGAAGCCGAAGTCTACGTGCTGTCCAAGGACGAGGGTGGCCGTCATACCCCGTTCTTCAAGGGCTACCGTCCGCAGTTCTACTTCCGCACCACCGATATCACTGGCGCTTGCCAGCTGCCGGAAGGCGTGGAGATGGTGATGCCGGGCGACAACGTGAAGATGGTCGTGACCCTGATCAACCCGGTCGCGATGGACGAAGGTCTGCGCTTCGCCATCCGTGAAGGCGGTCGTACCGTCGGCGCCGGTGTGGTTGCCAAGATCATCAAGTAAGTGCCTGCGTCCAGTCGCCTCGTGGCGGCTGGATTCAAACGAATGGCGGGCCGGCTGAACCGCGGTCCGCCTTCGTTGTCTTAGGGTTTGCAGTAAACGAGTACATACGCCAGTAGCTCAATTGGCAGAGCAGCGGTCTCCAAAACCGCAGGTTGGGGGTTCGAGTCCCTCCTGGCGTGCCACTCCTCTTTCCGGCCCAGCGATTCGGGTCAGATCGGTAACTAGAGCCGGATGAATAGCAAAATCGAGCCTTCCAAAAGCGCGTCTGCTGCCAGCGCTGATATCGTGAAATACGTCATCTCCGCGCTTCTGGTGATCGCGGGGTTGTTTGTGTGGTTCTGGTTTTCTGCGCCCGAGCGCGCCACCCAGTTCGGAGCCTGGACGCCGCAGTTGCGTGCGCTGGCCGTGATCGTGGGGTTGGTGGCGGGCGCATTCGTATTTTTGGGAACCGGCAAAGGCCGGGAAACCCGTGAATTCATGTCCGAATCCAGGTTTGAGTTGCGCAAGGTGGTCTGGCCGACGCGCCAGGAAGCCATTCGCACGACCTGGGTCGTGATTGTTGTTGTGATCATTCTGAGTTTGCTGTTGGGCGGCTTCGACTTCGTCATCCAGAAGCTCACGCAGTGGTTCCTGGCTCGTTAAGGAGAATCAAGCAGTGAAGCGTTGGTATGTCGTTCACGCCTATTCAGGCTTCGAAAAATCCGTTGCGCAGGCATTGCGCGACCGCATCGCCCGTACCGAGATGGAAGATCGTTTCGGCGACGTGTTGGTGCCGACCGAGGAAGTCATCGAGATGCGCGCCGGCCAGAAGCGCCGGTCCGAGCGCAAATTCTTCCCCGGCTACGTGCTGGTGCAGATCGAGACCCACGAAGAGGCCGGTATTCCGCGCATCGACAATGAAAGCTGGCACCTGGTGAAGGAAACTTCCAAGGTGATGGGCTTCATTGGCGGCACCGCTGACCGTCCGTTGCCGATTCGCGACGAAGAGGCTGATGCGATCCTGCAACGTGTGCAGGACGGCGTTGAGAAGCCGCGTCCGAAGGTGCTGTTCGAGCCGGGTCAGATGGTGCGCGTCACCGATGGTCCGTTCAACGACTTCAATGGCGTGGTGGAAGAGGTCAATTACGAGAAGAGCAGGCTGCGGGTTGCCGTGCTCATCTTCGGTCGTTCCACGCCGGTCGAGCTCGAGTTCGGCCAGGTCGAGAAGGGCTGACGCCGGTCGGGCGCCGTCTAGGCGCCCGCCTTGAATGCTGTTATAGTGCGCGGCTCGCTGACCTGGCGAACCGCCGGGAACCAATGGCTGCCGCATGGCAGCCATCTGCGTGTGGTCAGAAACGTGAAGCCGGGACACGTGATTTCCCGGTCTGATGGGGAGCCTGCAGTCAAGGCGCTAGCACCCGGAGAGTATCGAAATGGCAAAGAAGATAACTGCTTACATCAAGTTGCAGGTCAAGGCCGGTCAGGCCAATCCTGCGCCGCCGGTCGGCCCTGCCCTGGGTCAGCGCGGTCTGAACATCATGGAATTTTGCAAGGCGTTCAACGCAGCGACCTCCAAGCTGGAGCCGGGTCTGCCGACGCCGGTGGTTATCACTGCGTACTCCGACCGTACCTTCACCTTCATCACCAAGAGCACCCCGGCCAGCGTGCTGCTCAAGAAGGCTGCAGGCGTGACTTCCGGTTCCAAGCGCCCCAACACCGACAAGGTGGGCAAGGTGACGCGCAAGCAGCTGGAAGAGATCGCCAAGGTCAAGGAAGCCGATTTGACGGCGGCCGAGCTGGAAGCGGCAGTGCGTACGATTGCGGGTTCTGCCCGCAGCATGGGTTTGACGGTGGAGGGCTAAGACATGGCACAGAGCAAGCGCGTTAAGGCCATTGCGGCCGCTGTCGTTCCGGGCAAGACCTATGCCTTCGAAGACGCAATCAAGATCCTGAAGACCGTGACCAAGGCCAAGTTCGTCGAGTCGATCGACGTTGCCGTGCGCCTGGGCGTGGACGCCAAGAAGTCCGACCAGCAGGTGCGCGGTTCGACCGTGCTGCCGGCCGGTACCGGCAAGAGCGTGCGCGTTGCCGTGTTCGCACCGGCCGGTGCCAAGGCTGACGAAGCCCTGGCCGCTGGTGCCGAGGCGGTGGGCATGGACGACCTGGCCGAGAAGATGCAGGCCGGCGATCTGAGCTACGACGTGGTCATCGCCACCCCGGACGCGATGCGCGTCGTCGGTAAGCTCGGCACCCTGCTGGGCCCGCGCGGCCTGATGCCGAACCCGAAGGTCGGCACCGTGTCGGCCAACCCGGGCGAAGCGGTCAAGAATGCCAAGTCGGGTCAGGTGCGTTACCGCACCGACAAGGCCGGCATCATCCACTGCACCATCGGCAAGGCCAGCTTCGATGACGAAGCGCTGAAGTCGAACCTGCAGGCGCTGCTGCTGGACCTGATCAAGGCCAAGCCGGCCACCTCGAAGGGTACCTACCTGCAGAAGGTGTCGGTCAGCTCGACGATGGGCCCTGGCGTGACCGTCGACCAGTCCAGCCTTGCGCTGAAGTGAGTTGAGGGGTCGGGCCTGTCATGGGCCTGACCCGTCGGTGTAGTACAGCATTGTTTTTCCGGCCCGGGTCACCGTGTGCTGGGAGTCCGTTCCCTCCTTTGGGGTAACGGACATTTTGAAGGCGATCGTCGGCATGTCCGGCGGTAGCCGTCAAAGACCGCAGGCGCGGTCAGCGCAGATCGACGACGGGCATGGATGCTCGCACTGGCAGGGAGTCGCCGTCGATGCAGCGGGATCGCTTAATCAGGTTCGCAAGAGCCGGCCGGCGTAGATGGTGTCGCCCTTCTGGAGCTTTCTGGTTTACGCGCGTCTGGGACATCCCGGATCGAGCCCACTCCAGGTCTAGAACGGCCACCAAAGGAACATCGGTCGATGTTCCCGGCTTCCAGGAAGGAGGCTGCCCTGGACCGCAACCGGCAGGAGCCGCGAGCGGAGTAGTTTGAAGCTGTGATTTGGGATTCGGCATTGGGGATTTGCAAGCTGCTTCACGGCTCTGGCGAATCCCCAATCACCAATTCCGAATCCCAGCTTTAACGGAGGAGTGCAATGGCTCTCAATCTGTCTCAGAAGCAAGAAGTAGTCGCCGAGCTGGCAGACATCGCCGCCAAGGCTCACTCCTTGATCGCCGCAGAATACGCTGGCATCACGGTCTCCCAGATGACCGCGATGCGCAAGCAGGCACGCGAAACCGGCGTGTTCTTGAAAGTTGTCAAGAACACCCTGGCTGCGCGCGCCGTTGAAGGTACTGATTTCGCTGTCGTCGCTGACAAGCTGGTCGGTCCTTTGCTGTATGCGTTTTCGATGGAGGAGCCCGGCGCTGCCGGTCGCCTGATCAAGGAATTCGCCAAGGGCAACGACAAGTTGCAGGCCAAGGTCGTGTCCATCGGCGGGGAACTGTTCCCGGCTGGCCACGTCGACGTGTTGGCTTCGCTGCCGACCCGCGATCAGGCCCTGGCCATGCTGGCCCGCGTGCTGTCCGAACCGGCTGCCATGTTTGCCCGTGCCGTCAAGGCCGTGGGCGACAAGCAGGGTGGTGGCGACGAAGCCGCCGCGCCGGTCGCCGAGACTGCCGAAGCTTGATGTCCTAGCGTTCGCTAGAACCCCAATCCAGAAAATCATTTAAAGGTAATCACAATGTCCCTTACCAACGAACAGATCGTCGACGCCATCGCCGAGAAGTCCCTGATGGAAGTGATGGAGCTGGTCAAGGCCATCGAAGAAAAGTTCGGCGTCTCCGCCGCCGCTCCGGTCGCTGCCGCTGCAGCTGGCCCGGCCGCCGTGGTCGAAGAGCAGACCGAGTTCAACGTGGTGCTGGTTGATTGCGGCGCCAACAAGGTCGGCGTCATTAAGGCCGTCCGCGCCGTGACCGGCCTGGGTCTGAAGGAAGCCAAGGATCTGACCGAAGCCGGCGGCATCCTGAAGGAAGGCGCCACCAAGGACGAAGCCGAGAAGATCAAGAAGGAACTGACCGAAGCCGGCGCCAAGGTCGAAGTCAAGTAAGCAGCATCTTGCATCGCCAGCGTTTCATGGTGATGCACTGAAGGCTGGGAGCGTAAAGCTCCCGGCCTTTGGCCGTTTCGGGCGGGAATCGAGAATCGGGATTGGGGAATCGCAAATGCAACATCGCGTGCTCATCCGATTCCCATTTCTCCATTCCCGATTCCCGGCCTCACCGAGTTGGTAGTTGGAAGTAGCGGGAGAAGGCGTGCTGGTGCCGGCAATACCAGCGACTTCCAACTGACAATTTTGTTATTTCAGGGCCGCCGCGACGCGGCCCCCGCAGCCTAGGGTGAAGACTCATGACGTCTTATTCGTTCACCGAAAAAAAGCGTATCCGCAAGGACTTCGGCAAGCAGCGCTCGATTCTCGAAGTGCCGTTCCTGCTTGCCATCCAGGTCGATTCCTACCGCGAATTCCTGCAGGAAGACGTGGAGCCGAACAAGCGTAAGGACCTCGGTCTGCACGCGGCACTGAAGTCGGTGTTCCCGATTTCCAGCTACAGCGGCAATGCCGCGCTGGAATACGTGGGCTATAAGCTGGGTCAGCCGGTGTTTGACGAGCGTGAATGCCGTCAGCGCGGCATGAGCTACGGCGCGCCGCTGCGCGTGACCGTGCGCCTGGTGATCTACGACCGCGAGTCGTCGACCAAGGCCATCAAGTACGTGAAGGAGCAGGAGGTCTATCTGGGCGAAATCCCGCTGATGACCGACAACGGTACCTTCATCGTCAACGGCACGGAGCGCGTGATCGTCTCGCAGCTGCACCGCTCGCCGGGTGTGTTCTTCGACCACGACCGTGGCAAGACCCACAGCTCGGGCAAGCTGCTGTACAGCGCCCGCATCATTCCGTACCGCGGTTCCTGGCTGGACTTCGAGTTCGACCCGAAGGACGCGCTGTTCACCCGTATCGACCGTCGCCGCAAGCTCCCGGTGTCGATCCTGCTGCGCGCGCTTGGCTACAGCAACGAAGAGATGCTGGCCGAGTTCTTCGAGATCAATACGTTCCATATCAATCCGGACGAAGGCGTGCAGCTGGAGCTGGTGCCGGAGCGTCTGCGTGGCGAAACGCTGAACTTTGACCTGGCCGATGGTGACAAGGTCATCGTGGAAGCGGGTAAGCGCATCACCGCCCGTCACGTCAAGCAGCTCGAAGCCGCCGGCGTTGCCGCGTTGGCCGTGCCGGACGACTACCTGCTCACCCGCATCCTGTCGCACGACGTGGTCGATGGCTCCACCGGCGAACTGCTGGCCAATGCCAACGACGAGATCACCGAAGACCAGCTGGCAGCGTTCCGTAAGGCCGGCGTCGATGCGGTCGGCACCCTGTGGGTGAACGATCTGGACCGTGGTCCGTACCTGTCCAACACCCTGCGTATCGATCCGACCAAGACCCAGCTCGAAGCGCTGGTCGAGATCTACCGCATGATGCGTCCGGGCGAGCCGCCGACCAAGGAAGCCGCGCAGAACCTGTTCCACAATCTGTTCTTCACCTTCGAGCGCTACGACCTGTCCACCGTCGGTCGCATGAAGTTCAACCGTCGCGTCGGCCGCAAGGACGTGCTGGGCGAGTCGGTGCTGTACGACAAGAAATACTTTGCCGAGCGCAACGACGAAGAATCCAAGCGCCTGGTCGCCGAGCACACCGACACCTCCGACATCCTGGAAGTGATCAAGGTGCTCACCGAGATCCGCAACGGTCGCGGCGTGGTCGATGACATCGATCACCTGGGCAACCGTCGCGTGCGTTCGGTCGGCGAAATGGCCGAGAACGTGTTCCGCGTGGGCTTGGTCCGCGTCGAGCGCGCGGTCAAGGAGCGCCTGTCGATGGCCGAGTCCGAGGGTCTGACTCCGCAGGAACTGATCAACGCCAAGCCGGTGGCTGCCGCGATCAAGGAATTCTTCGGTTCCTCGCAGCTGTCGCAGTTCATGGATCAGAACAACCCGCTGTCGGAAGTGACGCACAAGCGTCGCGTCTCCGCACTGGGCCCGGGCGGTCTGACCCGCGAGCGCGCCGGCTTCGAAGTGCGCGACGTGCATCCGACCCATTACGGCCGCGTCTGCACCATCGAAACCCCGGAAGGCCCGAACATCGGCCTGATCAACTCGCTGGCCGTGTTCGCCCGCACCAACCAGTACGGCTTCCTCGAGACGCCGTACCGCAAGGTGCTGGACGGCAAGGTCTCTGACGACGTCGAATACCTGTCGGCGATCGAGGAAAACGAGTACGTGATCGCCCAGGCGAACGCGCTGACCGACGCCAAGAACATGCTCACCGAGCAGTTCGTGCCGTGCCGGTTCCAGGGCGAGTCGCTGCTCAAGCCGCCGGCCGAAGTGCACTTCATGGACGTCTCGCCGATGCAGACCGTGTCGGTCGCCGCGGCGCTGGTGCCGTTCCTGGAGCACGACGACGCCAACCGCGCACTGATGGGCGCCAACATGCAGCGCCAGGCCGTGCCGACGCTGCGTTCGCAGAAGCCGTTGGTCGGTACCGGTATCGAGCGTGCGGTTGCGCGCGACTCGGGTGTGACCGTCAATGCCTTGCGTGGTGGCGTGATCGAGCAGATCGACGCGGCCCGCATCGTGGTCAAGGTCAACGAGGCAGAAATCGGCGGCGGCACCGATGCCGGCGTGGATATCTACAACCTGATCAAGTACACCCGCTCCAACCAGAACACCTGCATCAACCAGCGTCCGCTGGTGAACGTGGGTGACGTGATCGCGCGCGGCGACGTGCTGGCCGACGGCCCGTCCACCGACATCGGTGAGCTGGCGCTGGGTCAGAACATGCTGATCGCGTTCATGCCGTGGAACGGCTACAACTTCGAAGACTCCATCCTGCTCTCCGAGCGCGTGGTGGAAGAAGATCGTTACACCACGATCCACATCGAAGAACTGACCTGCGTTGCGCGCGACACCAAGCTGGGGCCGGAGGAAATTTCCGCCGACATCCCGAACGTGTCCGAGCAGGCGCTGAACCGCCTGGACGAGAGCGGCGTGGTGTACATCGGTGCGGAAGTGCGTGCCGGCGACATCATGGTGGGCAAGGTCACGCCGAAGGGCGAGAGCCAGCTGACCCCGGAAGAAAAGCTGCTGCGTGCGATCTTCGGCGAGAAGGCGTCCGACGTGAAGGACAGCTCGCTGCGCGTGCCCCCGGGCATGGACGGCACCGTCATCGACGTGCAGGTCTTCACCCGCGACGGCATCGAGAAGGACAAGCGTGCGCGTCAGATCGAAGAGTCCGAGATCAAGCGCGTCAAGAAGGACTTCGACGACCAGTTCCGCATCCTGGAAGCGGCCATCTACGCACGTCTGCGCTCGCAGATCGTGGGCAAGGTCGCCAACGGTGGTCCGAACCTGAAGAAGGGCGACAACGTCACCGACGCGTATCTGGACGGGCTGAAGAAGTCCGATTGGTTCCAGCTGCGCATGAAGGACGAAGACGCAGCCGACGCCATCGAGCGCGCGCAGAAGCAGATCCAGGCGCACGAGAAGGAATTCGAAGCACGCTTCGCCGACAAGCGCGGCAAGATCACCCAGGGCGACGATCTCGCACCGGGCGTGCTGAAGATGGTCAAGGTGTTTCTGGCAGTGAAGCGCCGCATCCAGCCGGGCGACAAGATGGCAGGCCGCCACGGCAACAAGGGTGTGGTCTCCAATGTCGTGCCTGTCGAGGACATGCCGTACATGGCCACCGGCGAGCCGGTGGACATCGTGCTGAACCCGCTCGGCGTGCCGTCGCGTATGAACATCGGCCAGATTCTGGAAGTGCATCTGGGCTGGGCCGCCAAGGGCCTGGGTCGCAAGATCCAGCGCATGCTGGAAGCCCAGGCGGCGGTCAGCGAGCTGCGCAAGTTCCTGGACGACATCTACAACCACGACAGCGCGATCAATGCACAGCGCGTGGACCTGTCGCAGTTCAGCGATGAGGAATTGCTCAACCTGGGCAAGAACCTGATCGATGGCGTGCCGATGGCCACCCCGGTGTTCGACGGCGCCAGCGAAGCGGAAATCAAGCGCATGCTGGAACTGGCCGAACTGCCGCAGAGCGGTCAGACCCAGTTGTACGACGGTCGTACCGGCGAAGCGTTCGATCGCAAGACCACGGTCGGCTACATGCACTACCTGAAGTTGAACCACCTGGTCGACGACAAGATGCATGCGCGCTCGACCGGTCCGTACTCGCTCGTTACCCAGCAGCCGCTGGGCGGCAAGGCGCAGTTCGGTGGTCAGCGCTTCGGTGAGATGGAAGTCTGGGCGCTGGAAGCCTATGGCGCGGCCTACACCCTGCAGGAAATGCTGACGGTGAAGTCCGACGACGTGCAGGGCCGCAACCAGATGTACAAGAACATCGTCGATGGTGAGCACGAGATGGTCGCGGGCATGCCGGAATCCTTCAACGTGTTGGTGAAGGAAATCCGCTCGCTGGCGATCAACATGGAACTGGAAGAGTGATCGAGACGGATCCCTGCGCCGCGCTGCGGTGCGGGGATCCGGAACCTAAGGCCCTCGGTTTCATCTCAGCTACGAAATTCCTCCGACCCGGAGATATCAAATGAAAGACCTGCTCAACCTCTTCAATCAACAGCGCCAGACGCTGGATTTCGACGCGATCAAGATCGCGCTGGCATCGCCGGACCTGATCCGTTCGTGGTCCTACGGCGAAGTGAAGAAGCCCGAAACCATCAACTACCGTACCTTCAAGCCCGAGCGGGACGGCCTGTTCTGCGCCGCCATCTTCGGACCGATCAAGGACTACGAGTGCCTGTGCGGCAAGTACAAGCGCATGAAGCACCGTGGCGTCGTCTGCGAAAAATGCGGCACTGAAGTCACCCTGGCCAAGGTCCGTCGCGAGCGCATGGGTCACATCGACTTGGCCTCGCCGGTCGCGCACATCTGGTTCCTCAAGTCGTTGCCCTCGCGCATCGGCCTGATGCTGGACATGACCCTGCGTGACATCGAGCGCGTGCTGTACTTCGAAGCCTACGTGGTCACCGAGCCGGGCCTGACCCCGCTCGAGCGCCGCCAGCTGCTGACCGAAGAGCAGTACCTGACCGCACGCCAGGAGTACAACGACGACTTCGACGCCGCCATGGGCGCCGAAGCCGTGTACGAGCTGTTGCGCACGATCGACCTGCAGTCGGAAATGACCCGCCTGCGCGAGGAGATCGCCAGCACCGGTTCGGAAACCAAGCTCAAGCGCCTTACCAAGCGCATCAAGCTGATCGAAGCCTTCCTGGAATCGGGCAACCGTCCGGAGTGGATGGTCATGACCGTGCTGCCGGTGCTGCCGCCGGATCTGCGTCCGCTGGTGCCGCTGGATGGCGGCCGCTTCGCGACTTCGGATCTGAACGATCTGTACCGCCGCGTGATCAACCGCAACAATCGTCTGCGTCGTCTGCTCGAGCTCAATGCGCCGGACATCATCGTGCGCAACGAGAAGCGCATGCTGCAGGAGTCGGTCGATGCGCTGCTGGACAATGGCCGTCGCGGCCGTGCCATCACCGGCACCAACAAGCGTCCGCTGAAGTCGCTGGCCGACATGATCAAGGGCAAGCAGGGCCGGTTCCGCCAGAACCTGCTCGGCAAGCGCGTGGACTACTCCGGTCGTTCGGTCATCACCGTCGGTCCGTACCTCAAGCTGCACCAGTGCGGCCTGCCGAAGAAGATGGCGCTGGAGCTGTTCAAGCCGTTCGTGTTCGCCAAGCTGCAGCGTCGCGGCCTGGCCACCACCATCAAGGCGGCCAAGAAGCTGGTCGAGCGCGAAGAAGCCGAAGTCTGGGACATCCTGGAAGAAGTGATCCGCGAGCATCCGGTGCTGCTGAACCGTGCGCCGACCCTGCACCGTCTGGGCATCCAGGCGTTCGAGCCGGTGTTGATCGAAGGCAAGGCCATCCAGCTGCATCCGCTGGTGTGTACTGCGTTCAACGCCGACTTCGACGGTGACCAGATGGCCGTCCACGTGCCGCTCTCGCTGGAAGCCCAGCTGGAAGCGCGTGCGTTGATGATGTCCACCAACAACATCCTGTCGCCGGCCAACGGCGAGCCGATCATCGTGCCGTCGCAGGACGTGGTGTTGGGCCTGTACTACATGAGCCGCGCCCTGGAGAACAAGAAGGGCGAAGGCATGGTGTTCGCCAACACCAGCGAAGTGAAGCGCGCCTACGACAACCGCGTGGTGGAACTGCACGCCAAGGTCAAGGTCCGCATCACCCAGGTGGACGTGGAAGCCGACGGCAAGCGCAGCAGCGGCACCTCGATCGTGGACACCACGGTCGGTCGTGCGCTGTTGAGCGAGATCCTGCCCGAAGGCCTGCCGTTCCAGTTGGCCAACACCGAGATGACCAAGAAGAACATCTCGCGTCTGATCAACTCCAGCTACCGTCTGCTGGGCTTGAAGGACACCGTCGTGTTCGCCGACAAGCTGATGTACACCGGCTATGCCTACGCGACCCGCGCAGGCGTGTCGATCGGCATCGACGACATGCTGATCCCGGACGAGAAGAAGGGCATCCTCACCGAGGCCGAAGCCGAAGTGCTGGAAATCCAGGAGCAGTACCAGTCCGGTCTGGTCACCGCCGGCGAGCGCTACAACAAGGTCGTGGACATCTGGTCGCGCACCAGTGAGCGCATCGCCAAGGCGATGATGGACACCATCGGTACCGAAAAGGTCGAAAATGCCAAGGGCGAGACCATCGACCAGAAGTCGATGAACTCGCTGTACATCATGGCCGACTCCGGTGCGCGTGGTTCGCAGGCGCAGATCCGTCAGCTGGCCGGCATGCGCGGCCTGATGGCGCGTCCGGATGGCTCGATCATCGAGACGCCGATCAAGGCGAACTTCCGCGAAGGCCTGAACGTGCAGGAGTACTTCAACTCCACCCACGGTGCCCGTAAGGGTCTGGCCGATACCGCGCTCAAGACCGCGAACTCGGGTTATCTGACCCGTCGCCTGGTCGACGTGGCGCAGGACGTGGTGATCACCGAAGTCGATTGCGGCACCACCGAAGGGTTGATCATGACCCCGATCGTGGAAGGCGGCGACGTGGTGGAGCCGTTGAAGGAGCGCGTGCTGGGCCGTGTGGTGGCCGAGGACGTGTACCTGCCGGGCAACGACGAAGAGCCGATCGTCACCCGCAACACGCTGCTGGACGAAGCCTGGGTTGCCAAGCTGGAAGACGCCAGCGTGCAGTCGGTGAAGGTGCGTTCGACCATCAGCTGCGAGTCCTCGTTCGGCGTGTGCGCACGTTGCTACGGCCGCGACCTCGCACGCGGTCACCAGGTCAACATCGGTGAAGCGGTCGGTGTCATCGCCGCCCAGTCGATCGGTGAGCCGGGTACCCAGCTGACCATGCGTACGTTCCACATCGGTGGTGCGGCATCGCGTGCGGCGGCGGTGGACAACATCACCGTCAAGACCACCGGTTCGGTGAAGTTCAACAACCTCAAGTCGGTGGCGCACGCCAGCGGCGCGCTGGTTGCGGTCTCGCGTTCGGGCGAACTGTCCGTGCTCGACGGCCATGGCCGCGAGCGCGAGCGTTACAAGCTGCCCTACGGCGCCACCATCACCGCCAAGGACGGGGATGCGGTCAAGGCCGGGCAGGGCGTGGCGAACTGGGATCCGCATAACCACCCGATCGTGTCGGAAGTGGCCGGTTTCATCCGCTTCATCGACTTCGTCGACGGCGTCACCGTCATCGAGAAGACCGACGAACTGACCGGTCTGGCCTCGCGCGAGATCACCGACCCGAAGCGTCGCGGTGCACATGCCAAGGAACTGCGCCCGATCGTGCGCATCGTCGATGGCAAGGGCAACGACCTGACGATCCCGAATACGGATCTGCCGGCCCAGTACCTGTTGCCGCCGCGCTCCATTGTCAACCTGCAGGACGGCGCCGCCGTCGGCGTGGGCGACGTGGTTGCCAAGATCCCGCAGGAAGCGTCCAAGACCCGCGACATCACCGGTGGTCTGCCACGCGTTGCCGACCTGTTCGAAGCACGCAAGCCGAAGGATCCTGCGATCCTGGCCGAGCGTTCGGGCATCATCAGCTTCGGTAAGGACACCAAGGGCAAGCAGCGCCTGATCATCAAGGACACCGATGGGTCGGAACACGAAGAGCTGATCCCGAAGTACCGCCAGATCATCGTGTTCGAAGGCGAGCATGTGACCAAGGGCGAAACCGTGGTGGACGGCGAGCCGAGCCCGCAGGACATCCTGCGTCTGCTGGGTGTCGAGCCGCTGGCCGCGTATCTGGTCAAGGAAATCCAGGACGTGTACCGCCTGCAGGGCGTGAAGATCAACGACAAGCACATCGAGGTGATCACTCGCCAGATGCTGCGTAAGGTCGAGATCACCGACCAGGGCACCAGCAAGTTCCTCAACGGCGAGCAGGTCGAGCGCCAGCGCGTCATCGAGGAAAATGCCCGCCTGGTCAAGCGCAACGAACTGCCGGCCAAGTACGATCCGGTGCTGCTGGGTATCACCAAGGCTTCGCTGGCCACCGAGTCGTTCATCTCGGCGGCCTCGTTCCAGGAGACCACCCGCGTGCTGACCGAGGCTGCCGTGCGCGGCACCCGCGACAACCTGCGCGGTCTGAAGGAAAACGTGATCGTGGGTCGTCTGATCCCGGCCGGTACCGGTTTGGCGTATCACGCCGGACGTCGCAAGTCGTCGGGTCTGACCGACTCGGAAATGGAAACGCTGTCGGGCAAGCCGACGGCGGCCGAACCGGTCGCAGCCGTGGCCGACGCTGGCGCGGACGAGGAGTAAGCGCTCCGACGGCGGTCGCAAGACCGCCGTAAGCCAAGCGAAAAGGAGGGCAGGAGGCCCTCCGTTTTCCGGCCTTGGATGGGCCAGCAGGGTTAGAATTCCGTGAAGTTGACGGAGTTTCGTCCTGCCAGCTATACTTCCCTGTCTCGGCGGGCCGTTTTTCGGCCTGCCTTTGTTTTCGTGCAAGGCCGTCTCGGCCTCTCAATCAGAAGAATCAACTGATGACGACGATCAATCAGCTGGTCCGCAAGCCTCGGCAAGCGACCACCTACAAGAGTGCCTCCCCGGCACTGGACAAGTGTCCGCAGCGCCGTGGCGTCTGCACACGCGTCTACACCACTACCCCGAAGAAGCCGAACTCGGCCCTACGTAAGGTTGCCAAAGTGCGCCTGACGAACCAGGAAGAGGTCATCAGCTACATCGGTGGTGAAGGCCACAACCTGCAGGAGCACTCCGTGGTCCTGATTCGTGGTGGCCGCGTCAAGGATCTTCCCGGTGTGCGTTATCACACCGTCCGTGGTTCGCTGGACGCCGCCGGCGTCGCAAAGCGCCGTCAAGGTCGTTCCAAGTACGGCGCCAAGCGCCCGAAGAGCTAAGGAAACACTCCAATGTCCCGTAAAGGTTCTACTCCGCAGCGCACCGTCCTGCCTGATCCAAAGCATGGCAGCGAAACCATTGCCCGCTTCATCAATATGGTGATGCAAAGTGGCAAGAAGTCGGTTGCTGAGAAAATTGTCTATGGCGCGATGGACGTCATTGGCGAAAAGAATCCGAATGCCGTCGAGCTGGTGCAGAAAGCACTGGACAACGTGGCCCCGGCTGTCGAAGTTAAATCGCGTCGCGTCGGTGGTGCTACCTATCAGGTGCCCGTCGAAGTGCGCTCCTCCCGTCGCATGGCGCTGGCAATGCGCTGGTTGATCGATTCCGCGCGCAAGCGTGGCGAGAACACCATGCCGCGCAAGCTGGCTGCAGAACTGTTGGACGCCTCGGAAAGCCGTGGCGGCGCGATCAAGAAGCGCGAAGAGACGCACCGTATGGCGGAGGCGAACAAGGCGTTCGCACATTACCGCTGGTGACCTCGTGGGCCTTGGTAACGGGGCCCTTCAGCACCATCTGAGTGCTGTTTGCGACGCGTTACGCGTCGCATCCAATCCGAAGGCCGCCGAAAGGCGGCGTTCGGCCATCCGAAATCCAAGAAATTGAGAGGCTCCCCGTGGCCCGCACCACCCCTATCGAGCGTTACCGCAACTTCGGCATCATGGCCCACATCGATGCCGGCAAGACCACCACCTCCGAGCGCATCCTGTTCTACACCGGTGTCAGTCACAAGATCGGCGAAGTCCATGACGGCGCTGCAGTGATGGACTGGATGGAGCAGGAGCAGGAGCGTGGTATCACCATCACCTCCGCTGCGACCACCGCGTTCTGGTCGGGCATGGACAAGTCCATGCCGCAGCACCGCTTCAACATCATCGACACCCCCGGGCACGTTGACTTCACCATCGAAGTGGAGCGCTCCTTGCGCGTGCTCGACGGTGCGGTGTTCGTGCTGTGCGCCGTCGGTGGCGTGCAGCCGCAGTCCGAGACCGTGTGGCGCCAGGCCAACAAGTACGCCGTGCCGCGCATGGCCTTCGTCAACAAGATGGACCGTACCGGTGCCAACTTCGACAAGGTCGTCGAGCAGCTGAAGGCCCGTCTGGGTGCGTACGCCGTGCCGATGCAGGTGCCGATCGGCGCTGAAGATGGCTTCGAGGGCGTGGTCGACCTGCTCAAGATGAAGGCGATCCATTGGGATACCGCATCGCAGGGCACCACTTTCGAATACCGCGACATCCCGGCCGATCTGGTCGAGATCGCGACCGAGGCGCGTTCGTTCATGGTCGAGGCGGCTGCAGAAGCCAGCGAAGACCTGATGGACAAGTACCTCAACGAAGGCGACCTGAGCGAAGAAGAGATCCTGGTGGGTCTGCGCGAGCGCACCCTGAAGGTCGAAATCGTGCCGGTGTTCTGTGGCTCGGCGTTCAAGAACAAGGGCGTGCAGGCCATGCTCGACGGCGTCGTGCACCTGCTGCCGTCGCCGGCCGACCGTCCGCCGGTCCAGGGTATCGATGAGGACGAGAAGGAAGACACCCGTCCGGCCACCGATACCGCGCCGTTCTCGGCGTTGGCGTTCAAGATCATGACCGACCCGTTCGTGGGCTCGCTGACGTTCTTCCGTGTCTACTCGGGCACGTTGAACTCCGGCGACCAGGTCTACAACCCGGTCAAGTCGAAGAAAGAGCGCGTGGGCCGCATCCTGCAGATGCACTCCAACAATCGCGAAGAGATCAAGGAAGTGCGCGCTGGTGACATCGCCGCTGCCGTGGGTCTGAAGGACGTCACCACCGGCGACACGCTGTGTGCGCAGGACAAGGTCATCACCCTGGAGCGCATGGTGTTCCCGGAGCCGGTGATCTCGATGGCGGTGGAGCCCAAGACCAAGTCGGACCAGGAAAAGATGGGCATGGCCCTGGGCCGTCTGGCGCAGGAAGATCCCTCGTTCCGCGTCAAGACCGACGAAGAATCCGGCCAGACCATCATCTCGGGCATGGGCGAGTTGCACCTGGACATCATCGTCGACCGTATGCGTCGCGAGTTCAATGTCGAGGCCAACGTCGGCAAGCCGCAGGTGGCCTACCGCGAAACCATCCGCAAGTCCGACGTCAAGTCCGACTACAAGCACGCCAAGCAGTCCGGTGGTAAGGGTCAGTACGGTCACGTGGTGATCGAGCTGTCGCCGATGACCGAGGACGATCGCAAGAGCGACAACGTCAAGGACGATTTCCTCTTCATCAACGACATCACCGGCGGCATCATCCCGAAGGAATTCATCCCCTCGGTCGAAAAGGGTCTGCGCGAGACGATCACCAGTGGTCCGATCGCCGGCTTCCCGGTGGTGGGCGTGAAGGTCAAGCTGGTGTTCGGTTCGTACCACGACGTCGACTCCTCGGAAATGGCGTTCAAGCTGGCCGCGTCGATGGCGTTCAAGCAGGGCTTTGCGAAAGCCAGCCCGGTGTTGCTGGAGCCGATCATGAAGGTCGAAATCGTCAGTCCGGAGGATTACCTGGGTGACGTGATGGGCGACGTGAGCCGCCGTCGTGGCGTGTTGCAGGGTCAGGACGACAGCCCGTCGGGCAAGATCATCAACGCGATGATTCCGCTGGGTGAAATGTTCGGCTACGCGACCTCGCTGCGCTCGATGAGCCAGGGCCGTGCGACGTTCTCGATGGAATTCGACCACTACGAAGAGGCACCGGCCAACATCGCCGACGCCGTCACCAAGAAGGGCTGAGTTCGCTCAGCCGCTTCTCACAAATTTTTCAATTAGAGGTAGTTAGTCATGGCAAAAGCTAAATTTGAGCGCACCAAGCCGCACGTGAACGTCGGCACCATCGGTCACGTTGACCATGGCAAGACCACGTTGACAGCCGCGCTGACCAAGATCGGTGCTGAGCGTTTCGGTGGCGAGTTCAAGGCGTATGACGCGATCGACGCGGCGCCGGAAGAGAAGGCGCGCGGCATCACGATTTCGACCGCCCACGTCGAATACGAATCCCCGAACCGTCACTACGCGCACGTCGATTGCCCCGGCCACGCCGACTACGTCAAGAACATGATCACCGGTGCGGCGCAGATGGACGGCGCAATCCTGGTATGTTCGGCTGCTGACGGCCCGATGCCGCAGACCCGTGAGCACATCCTGCTCTCGCGTCAGGTCGGTGTGCCGCACATCGTCGTGTTCCTGAACAAGGCCGACATGGTTGACGACGCCGAGCTGCTCGAGCTGGTCGAAATGGAAGTGCGCGAGCTGCTCAGCAAGTACGACTTCCCGGGCGATGACACCCCGATCATCCACGGTTCGGCGCGTCTGGCGCTGGACGGCGATCAGAGCGAGATCGGCGTGCCGGCGATCCTGAAGCTGGTCGAGGCGCTGGATTCGTTCATTCCGGAGCCGACCCGCGACGTTGATCGTCCGTTCCTGATGCCGGTCGAAGACGTGTTCTCGATCTCCGGCCGCGGCACCGTGGTGACCGGTCGTATCGAGCGCGGCATCATCAAGGTCGGCGACGAAATCGAAATCGTCGGTATCCGTGACACCCAGAAGACCACCGTCACCGGCGTGGAAATGTTCCGCAAGCTGCTGGACCAGGGTCAGGCAGGCGACAACGCCGGTCTGCTGCTGCGCGGCACCAAGCGTGACGACGTCGAGCGCGGCCAAGTGCTGTGCAAGCCGGGTTCGATCAAGCCGCATACCGAGTTCGAGGCCGAAGTGTACGTGCTGTCCAAGGATGAGGGTGGCCGTCATACCCCGTTCTTCAAGGGCTATCGTCCGCAGTTCTACTTCCGCACCACCGACATCACTGGCGCTTGCCAGCTGCCGGAAGGCGTGGAGATGGTGATGCCGGGCGACAACGTGAAGATGGTCGTGACCCTGATCAACCCGGTCGCGATGGACGAAGGTCTGCGCTTCGCCATCCGTGAAGGCGGTCGTACCGTCGGCGCCGGTGTGGTTGCCAAGATCATCAAGTAAGTGCCTGCAGCCCGGCGGCGTTCAGTCGCTGGATCTGCAAAAGGGAGGGTCGGCGCAAGCCGGCCCTTTTTTTGTGCGCCAGGCCGGGTGGACATGCACAAGACAGCGTATTGATGGAGCGGGGCGCTTGCACAGGTAAAAGCCCATCGCTATAATGCGCGGCTCGGTGTCCCTGGGTAGGGCGCTGAGTTACAGCGAAAAGAACGGCAGGATGCCGCTCGTGTTCGCCAGACCGGGAAGGTCGCGTTGCATGGAGCACTCAACAACTCACATGTTGTTGACCGTGCTCTTGTTGCGCATTATACTTTTCCGTCTGGGCGGGCCGGTTTACCGGTCTGCCTCAGTTTTTGGGCGGAGGAAATGCCCTCGTCAGCAGGATGCATGACGATTTCATCTACGTCAGGAATATCGGGGCAGGTATCCCAGAGGCCTTGCCCGTCGCTCTTTTAACGAAGGAAGCTTCCGTCATGTCGGAACAAAAGATCCGGATTCGGTTGAAGGCGTTCGATCATCGTTTGATCGACCGTTCGGCCAGCGAGATCGTCGAAACGGCTAAGCGGACCGGCGCGCAAGTGCGTGGCCCGATCCCGTTGCCGACCAAGATCGAACGTTACACCATCCTCGTATCCCCGCATGCCGACAAGGATGCGCGTGACCAGTACGAAACCCGCACGCACAAGCGTGTGCTCGATATCGTCGACCCGAACGACAAGACCGTGGACGCGCTGATGAAGCTCGAACTCGCGGCTGGCGTCGACGTTCAGATCAAGTTGACCTGAGGACTACGACCATGACGAAGAAATATTCGTTGGGCTTCGTAGGCCGCAAGGCTGGTATGAGCCGCGTCTTCACTGAAGACGGTCGCTCGGTACCGGTCACGCTGATCGAAGCAACTCCAAACCGCATCGCGCAGATCAAGACCGTCGAAGCTGACGGCTACAGCGCTGTGCAGATTACCGTTGGTGCCCGTCGTGCCGCGCTGGTCAACAAGCCGGCTGCTGGCCACTTCGCCAAGGCGAAGGTGGAAGCGGGTCGCGGCCTGTGGGAATTCCGCGTTGAAGACGCGCAGCTCGGCGATTTCGCCGTCGGCGGCGAAATCAAGGCGGACATCTTCGAGGTCGGCCAGAAGGTCGACGTCCAGGGCGTCACCAAGGGTAAGGGTTTCCAGGGCACCATCAAGCGCTACAACTTCCGTATGGGCGATGCAACTCACGGTAACTCGCTGTCGCATCGCGCGCCGGGTTCGTTGGGTCAGCGCCAGACCCCGGGTCGCGTTTTCCCGGGTAAGAAGATGTCGGGCCACATGGGCGCCGTGCAGCAAAGCACGCAGAACCTGGAAGTGGTCAAGGTCGACGTCGAGCGTGGTCTGATTGCTATCCGCGGCGCCGTGCCTGGCGCAGCTGGTGGCGACGTGATCGTCCGTCCGGCGAGCAAGGCATAAGGAGAGATGACGATGGAACTCGTTATCACGGGTAGCAACAACAAGGTCTCGGTCTCCGATGCCGTGTTCGGTCGCGAATTCAGCGAAGATCTGGTTCACCAGGTCGTCGTCGCTTATCGCAATGCCGGTCGCGCTGGTACCAAGGCTCAGAAGACGCGTTCGGAAGTTGCGGGCACGACCAAGAAGTCGAAGAAGCAGAAGGGCGGCGGTGCGCGTCATGGCGCGCTGACGGCTCCGATCTTCGTCGGTGGCGGCGTGACCTTCGCGGCCAAGCCGCGCAGCTTCGAACAGAAAGTCAACCGCAAGATGTACCGTGCGGCCATCTGC
The DNA here is from genome assembly GCF_001013475.1 of Xanthomonas arboricola pv. juglandis. Classification (GTDB taxonomy): domain Bacteria; phylum Pseudomonadota; class Gammaproteobacteria; order Xanthomonadales; family Xanthomonadaceae; genus Xanthomonas; species Xanthomonas arboricola. Next base: position 19,503 of record NZ_JZEF01000007.1, read on the forward strand.
GCGATCTTCTCTGAGCTTAACCGCCAGGGTCGCCTGATGATCGTCGATGCGTTCGACGTCGAAACCACCAAGACCCAGGGTCTGATCGAGAAGCTGAAGGGACTGGATGTGGGCAAGCGCCCGCTGATCGTCACCGAGGAAGCATCCGAGCACCTGTATCTGTCCGCCCGCAATCTGCCGTATGTGCAGGTGCGTGATGTGCAGGGTCTGGATCCGGTCGCTCTGGTCGGGGCCGATACGGTCGTGATCACCGCCGATGCGGTCAAGAAGGTCGAGGAGTGGCTGGCATGAGCAGCAACGAAAAAATCTTCAGCGTGCTGCGTGCTCCGCGAGTCTCCGAAAAGACCGCGCGCCTGCAGGAAATCTCCAACCAGTATGTCTTCGAAGTTTCGAACGAAGCCACCAAGGCCGATGTAAAGGCCGCGGTTGAGCAGTTGTTCGACGTCAAGGTCAAAGCGGTCAACGTGGTAAACGTCAAGGGCAAGAGCAAGTCCTTCCGTAACCGTGCTGGCAGCCGTGGCAATTGGCGCAAGGCGTACGTCCGCCTGGTTGATGGTCAGTCCATCGACGTAACGGCCAAGGCCTGAGGTCCATCCCATGCCATTGATGAAGTTCAAACCCACCTCTCCCGGCCGTCGTTCCGCCGTGCGCGTGGTTACTCCCGATCTGCATAAGGGCGCACCGCACGCGGCGCTGCTCGATTCGCAGAGCAAGTCCGGTGGTCGTAACCACCATGGCCGCATCACCGTGCGTCACGTCGGTGGTGGTCACAAGCAGCACTACCGCATCATCGACTTCAAGCGCAACAAGGAAGGCATTCCGGCGCGTGTGGAGCGGATCGAATACGATCCGAACCGTACCGCTCATATCGCCCTGCTGTGCTACGTCGACGGCGAGCGTCGCTACATCATCGCCCCCAAGGGCTTGAAGGCTGGCGATCAGGTCATTGCCGGTGCCAATGCACCGATCAAGATCGGCAACACGCTGCCGCTGCGCAACATCCCGGTCGGTACGACGGTCCACGGTATCGAGCTGAAGCCGGGTAAGGGCGCTCAGATCGCACGTGCTGCCGGTGCAGCCGTCCAGCTGGTCGCTCGCGAAGGCATCTATGCCACGCTGCGTCTGCGCTCGGGCGAAATGCGCAAGGTGCCGGTCGAGTGCCGCGCCACCATCGGCGAAGTCGGCAACGACGAGCACAACCTCGAGAAGCTGGGCAAGGCTGGCGCCAAGCGCTGGCGCGGTGTTCGTCCGACCGTTCGCGGTGCGGCCATGAACCCGGTCGATCACCCGCACGGTGGTGGTGAGGCCAAGGCTGGCCAGGGTAATCCGCATCCGGTCACCCCGTGGGGTGTTCCGACCAAGGGTTACAAGACGCGCAAGAACAAGCGTACCCAGCAATTCATCGTCCGCGACCGTAGGGGCTAATCGACCATGGCACGTTCACTTAAGAAGGGCCCGTTCGTCGATCACCACCTTGCAAAGAAGGTGGAGTCCGCTGCGGGTAGCAAGAAGCCGATCAAGACCTGGTCGCGCCGTTCGATGATCCTGCCGGAAATGGTAGGCATCACCATCGCCGTGCATAACGGCAAGAACCACATTCCGGTGCTCGTCAACGAGAATATGGTCGGCCACAAGCTCGGCGAATTTGCCGTCACCCGGACCTTCAAGGGTCACGGTGGCGACAAGAAGTCGAGCAGGTAAGGAGAGATGACGATGGAAGCGAAAGCAATCCTGCGCACCGCGCGCATCTCCCCGCAGAAGGCCCGCCTGGTCGCTGACCAGGTGCGTGGACTGTCCGCCGAACGTGCGGTCAATCTGCTGAAGTTCTCGGACAAGAAGGCTGCGCACCTGATCAAAAAGGTTGTGGAGTCGGCTATTGCCAATGCCGAGAACAATCAGGGCGCGGATGTCGACGAGCTGAAGGTCAAGACCATCATGGTTGATGAAGGTCCCTCCCTGAAGCGTTTCATGGCGCGGGCGAAAGGCCGCGGTACCCGCATCCTCAAGCGCACCAGTCACATCACTGTGATTGTTGGCGCCGCCAAGTAAGCGGAAAGGAAAAGACCATGGGTCATAAAGTTCATCCGACTGGAATTCGCCTTGGCATCGCCAAGGACTGGAATTCCAAGTGGTACGCAAGCAAGGCCGACTTCGCCGCCTACCTGGCAGCCGACCTGAAAGTGCGTGAAATGCTGCGCAAGAAGCTCGCGCAGGCAGGTATCAGCAAGATCTTGATCGAGCGCCCTGCCAAAACCGCCCGCGTGACGATCCACACCGCCCGTCCGGGCGTGGTGATCGGCAAGCGTGGCGAGGACATCGAAAAGCTGCGTAAGGAAGTGAGCGCGATGATGGGTGTTCCTGCCCACATCAATGTCACCGAAGTGCGCAAGCCGGAGCTGGATGCGCAGCTGGTCGCCGAGTCGATCGCGCAGCAGCTTGAGCGTCGCATCATGTTCCGCCGCGCAATGAAGCGCTCGGTCGGCAACGCGATGCGCTTGGGTGCCCTGGGCATCAAGGTCAATGTGGCTGGCCGCCTCAACGGTGCAGAAATTGCCCGTTCGGAGTGGTACCGCGAAGGCCGCGTGCCGCTGCACACGCTACGTGCCGACATCGATTACGGTTTTGCCGAGGCGTGCACGACGTACGGCATCATCGGCATCAAGGTCTGGATCTATAAGGGTGAGGTCTTTGACTTCTCCCAGGTTGGCCAGGAGAAGCAGGACGACAGCCCGCGCAACGATCGTAACGATCGCGGCGACCGTGGTGACCGTCCTTCGCGCCCGGCTCGTGAAGCGAGGTAACGGCAATGTTGCAACCCAAGCGAACCAAATATCGCAAGATGCACAAGGGCCGTAACGACGGCCTGGCATGGAGCGGAAACGCCGTCAGCTTCGGCGAGTACGGCCTCAAGGCAACCGCGCATGGTCAGCTGACCGCGCGTCAGATTGAAGCAGCACGTCGTACGATCAGCCGCCACGTCAAGAAGGGCGGCAAGATGTGGATTCGTGTGTTCCCCGACAAGCCGATCACCAAGAAGCCGATCGAAGTCCGCATGGGCTCCGGTAAGGGCAACGTGGAGTACTGGGTCGCGCAGATTCAGCCGGGCCGCATGATCTATGAAATCGAGGGTATTCCCGAAGATATCGCACGTGAGGCGTTCCGCCTTGCCGCCGCGAAATTGTCGGTGACCACCACTTTCGTGACCCGGACGGTGCGCTGATGGATATCAAACAACTCCGCGAGAAGTCGGCTGACGAACTGAAGGCCCACCTGACCGATCTGCGTAAGGAGCAGTTCTCGCTCCGTATGCAGCAGGTCACCGGCCAGCTGCCGAAGACCCACGATACCCGCCGGGTGCGCCGCGAGATTGCTCGCGTCAAGTACCTGCTCGGCAGCACCAAGTAAGGACGGCCGCGATGAGCGACAACAACGAAAAGCAAGCGCTGCGCACGGTCGAAGGCCGTGTCGTCAGCAACAAGATGGACAAGACGGTCACCGTGTTGGTGGAGCGCCAGGTCAAGCACCCGTTGTACGGTAAGTACATCAAGCGCTCGTCCAAGCTCCACGCACACGACGCCGACAATGCCTGCAACGAAGGCGACGTCGTGCGTGTGACCGAGATTGCTCCAATGTCCAAGACCAAGAACTGGCGGGTGGTCGAAATCGTCACCCGTTCGGCCGAATAAGGGAGATCTGAATCATGATCCAGATGCAGAGCTACCTCGATGTCGCCGACAATTCGGGTGCCAAGGAAGTGATGTGCATCAAGGTGCTGGGCGGCTCCAAGCGCCGCTACGCACACATTGGCGACATCATCAAGGTGACCGTCAAGGACGCCATTCCGCGTGGCAAGGTCAAGAAGGGCGAAGTCTACGACGCCGTCGTGGTGCGTACCCGCAAGGGTGTGCGCCGTCCCGACGGTTCGCTGATCCGCTTCGATGGCAACGCCGCTGTGCTGTTGAACAATAAGCAGGAGCCGATCGGGACCCGCATCTTCGGGCCGGTGACGCGCGAGCTGCGTTCCGAGAAGTTCATGAAGATCGTCTCGCTCGCTCCCGAAGTGCTGTGAGCGGAGGACATATACATGGCTAACCGTATCAAGAAGGGCGACCAGGTCGTCATCAACACCGGCAAGGACAAGGGTAAGCAGGGTGAAGTTGTGCGTGTGGATGGCGATCGCGTGATCGTCTCCAATGCCAACGTCATCAAGCGCCACACCAAGCCGAACCCGCAGGCGGGTGTCGCCGGCGGCGTGGTCGAGCGTGAAGCGTCGATCCATATCTCCAACGTAAATATCGTCAACCCGGCAACGGGCAAGGGCGAGCGCGTTGGCTTCAAGGTGCTGGAGGATGGACGCAAATTGCGTGTGTTCCGCTCCAGCGGTGAGGCGCTCGACGCCTGAGGAATGCGATCATGAACACTCGTCTCGAAAAGTTTTACAAGGAAAACGTGGTGCCGGCCCTGATGAAGGAATTCGGCTACACCAATCCGATGGAAGTGCCGAAGCTGGTCAAGGTCACGCTCAACATGGGCGTGGGCGAGGCGGCTACCAACAAGAAGATTCTGGAAAATGCGGTCGCCGACATGTCCAAGATCTCCGGTCAGAAGCCGGTGGTCACCAAGTCGCGCGTTTCGGTCGCATCGTTCAAGATTCGTGACGGTTGGCCGATCGGCTGCAAGACCACGTTGCGTCGCGCCAAGATGTACGAGTTTCTGGATCGTCTGATCAACATCTCGCTGCCGCGCGTGCGCGACTTCCGTGGTGTTTCCGGTCGCTCCTTTGACGGTCGTGGCAACTTCAACATGGGTGTGAAGGAACAGATCATCTTCCCGGAAATCGACTTCGACGCCGTCGACGCGATTCGCGGTATGGATATCGCCATCACCACCACCGCCAAGACGGATGCGGAAGCGAAGGCGCTGCTGGCAGCGTTCAAGTTCCCGTTCCGTAACTGACCGTCGAGGACATCCGAAATGGCAAAGACCTCCATGATCCACCGCGACATCAAGCGTGCAAAGCTGGCGAAGAAATTCGCCGGCAAGCGTGATGCGCTGAAGAAGATCCTCTCCAGTCAGGATGCGTCCTACGAAGAGAAGATCGACGCGTCGACCAAGTTGCAGAAGCTGCCGCGCGATTCGTCGCCGAGCCGCCACCGCAACCGTTGCGAGCTGTCCGGTCGTCCGCGCGGTGTCTACCGCAAGTTCGGTCTGGGTCGCAACATGCTGCGCAAGGCCACGATGAACGGCGACGTTCCAGGCCTGCGTAAGGCAAGCTGGTAACAGCATTGCCGGCCGTCCGCGGCCGGCTTGAACAGGATGGTTCTGTTCAACAAGGGAGTCCGACGCAAGTCGGGCTCTTTTGTCGTATACTTCCGCTTCTGTCTTGCCCGCATGGGCCTGGCATGGCGTAAAGGGTCCTGGCCCGTCCCCAGGAAAACACAAGATTTTCGCGAAAGCGGATATCGGTGCACTCAAAGGTACTCATATGAGCATGACTGATCCCATCGCCGACCTGCTGGTACGCATCAAGAATGCGGCCGCGGTTGGTAAGCAGACGGTGAAATTGCCGTCGTCCAAGATCAAGGTCGCGATCGCCCAGGTCCTGAAGGACGAGGGTTACATCACCGACCTGCGCGTGACAGCGACCGAGAACAACAAGTCGGAGCTGGAAATCGTGCTGAAGTATTTCGAAGGCCGTCCGGTCATCGAGACCCTGAAGCGTTTCTCGCGCTCGGGTCTGCGCCAGTACCGCGGCAAGACCGAGCTGCCCAAGGTCCTTGGCGGCCTGGGTATCGCCATCATCTCCACGTCGAAGGGCATCATGACCGATGCGCAGGCTCGCGAAGCCGGCGTTGGTGGTGAAGTCCTGTGCTTCGTGGCCTAAGGGAAGGAATCGATCATGTCCCGTGTAGCCAAGAAGCCTGTTTCCCTTCCGAAGGGTGTTGAACTCAAGGTCCAGCCCGAGCTGGTCAGCGTCAAGGGGCCGAAGGGCACCCTGACCCTGCCGAAGCCGGTCGGCGTCGAAATCGCCATCGACGGCGACGTTGCCACGCTGTCGGCCAACGAGCCGTCGCAGATCGCCATCACCGGCACCGTGCGCGCGATCCTGGCCAACATGGTCAAGGGTGTGTCCGAGGGCTTCGAGCGCAAGCTCGAGCTGGTCGGCGTCGGTTACCGTGCCGCCATGCAGGGCAAGGACCTGAGCCTGTCGCTCGGTTTTTCGCATCCGCTGGTGTTCGTGGCGCCGGAAGGCATCACGCTGTCGACCCCGACCCAGACCGAAATCGTGGTCCAGGGCGCCGACAAGCAGCGCGTCGGCGAAGTTGCCGCCAAGATTCGCGGTTTCCGTCCGCCGGAGCCCTATAAGGGCAAGGGTGTGAAGTACGCCGGTGAAGTCATCATTCGCAAGGAAGCCAAGAAGGCTTGATGGCGAGTCCCTCGCAAGAGCCCGCACATCCCTGTGCGGACTTTTGATAGGAGCGCGCTTTCCCTTCAGCTTCCGTAGGATAAATATCATGAGCATCAACAAGAACATCGCCCGTCTGCGTCGCGCCAAGTCCACCCGTTCGCACATCCGTGAACTGGGCGTCGCTCGCCTGTCGGTGCTGCGCACCGGCCAGCATCTGTATGCGCAGGTCTTCACCGCCGACGGCTCCAAGGTGATCGCTGCGGCGAACACCCTGCAGGCCGACGTCAAGGAGGGCCTGAAGAACGGCAAGAACAGTGATGCGGCCGTCAAGGTCGGCAAGCTGATCGCCGAGCGCGCCAAGGCTGCGGGCATCGAGAAGGTCGCATTCGATCGCTCGGGCTACCGCTACCATGGCCGTATCAAGGCGCTGGCCGACGCAGCTCGCGAAGGCGGCCTGCAGTTCTAAGCACTGCTGCGGATGTGGCCATCGGACACACCGCGTTACCGCCGGCAGGGGAGATGCCGGACCGTCCCGTTCTTTTGCAACGGTGCCGGGAACACAGCGTGGCTCCACAACCATAAGCGGCTTCGAGCCGTACATACTCAATCAATCAAGGAATCAAGATGGCAGAAGAACGTGCACCGCGGGGTCGTGATCGCGACCGTAACCGCGAAGAGAAAGTCGACGATGGCATGATCGAAAAGCTGGTCGCGGTCAATCGCGTCAGCAAGACGGTCAAGGGCGGTCGCCAGTTCACCTTCACCGCGCTGACCGTGGTCGGCGATGGTCTGGGCAAGGTTGGTTTCGGTTATGGCAAGGCGCGCGAAGTGCCGGTCGCCATCCAGAAGTCGATGGAGCAGGCGCGCAAGAACCTGGCTACTGTGGATCTGAACAACGGTACCTTGTGGCATGCCGTCAAGTCCGGCCATGGCGCAGCACGCGTCTACATGCAGCCGGCGTCGGAAGGTACGGGCGTCATCGCCGGCGGCGCCATGCGCGCTGTGCTGGAAGCGGTCGGCGTCAAGAACGTGCTGGCCAAGGCGGTTGGTTCGCGTAATCCGATCAACCTGGTCCGTGCAACCTTGAAGGGTCTGTCGGAAGTGCAGTCGCCGGCCCGTGTTGCGGCCAAGCGCGGCAAGAAGGTGGAGGAACTCAACCATGGCTAAGGACACCGACAAGACCGTGAAGGTGCGCCTGGTGCGTGGCCTGCGTGGAACCCAGTCGCGTCACCGCCTGTCGGTGCGTGCGTTGGGCCTGAATAAGCTCAACGATGTGCGTGAACTGAAGGACAGCCCGCAGGTTCGCGGTCTGATCAACACCGTTCACTACCTCGTCAAGGTTGAGGACTAATCCCATGACTTTGCATCTCAATGACCTCAAGCCCGCCGACGGCGCCCGTACCGAGCGCACCCGCGTCGGTCGTGGCATCGGCTCCGGCCTTGGCAAGACCTGCGGCCGCGGCCACAAGGGTTCGTTCGCTCGCAAGGGCGGCGGCAAGATCAAGGCCGGCTTCGAAGGCGGCCAGACGCCGATGCAGCGCCGTCTGCCGAAGATCGGCTTCCGTTCCAAGATGGCGCGTGACAGTGCCGAAGTGTTGTCCTACCAGCTGGACAAGCTGGAAGCCGGTGAGATCGACTTTGCAGCGCTGCGTGCGGCCAATCTGGTCCCGAGCCGCGCCAAGAAGGCGAAGATCGTGCTGAAGGGCGAGCTGAGCAAGAAGTTCGTGCTGAAGGGTGTCGCCGCAAGTGCGGGCGCCAAGGCAGCAATCGAAGCTGCCGGCGGCAGCGTAGAGGAGTAATCGGCAGATGGCGCAGGCTGGCATTGGTAACCTCGGTGGCGGGCTCGGCAAGTTCACGGAACTTCGCCAGCGGCTACTGTTCGTCCTCGGGGCATTGATTGTCTATCGCATCGGCTGCTATGTGCCGGTGCCGGGCGTGAATCCCGATGCCATGCTTTCGTTGATGCAGGCGCAGGGCGGCGGCATCGTGGATATGTTCAACATGTTCTCGGGCGGCGCCCTGCACCGTTTCAGTATTTTTGCGTTGAACGTGATGCCGTATATCTCGGCATCGATCGTGATCCAGTTGGCCACGCACATCTTTCCCGCCCTCAAGGCGATGCAGAAGGAAGGCGAATCCGGCCGACGCAAGATCACCCAGTATTCGCGCATCGGTGCGGTGTTGCTGGCGGTGGTGCAGGGCGGCAGTATCGCGCTGGCCCTGCAGAACCAGACCGCGCCTGGTGGCGCTCCGGTGGTGTACGCGCCGGGCATGGGCTTTGTGCTCACCGCAGTGATTGCACTGACCGCCGGCACCATCTTCCTGATGTGGGTGGGCGAGCAGGTCACCGAGCGGGGCATCGGTAACGGTGTGTCGCTGATCATCTTTGCCGGCATCGTTGCAGGCCTTCCGTCGGCGGCAATCCAGACCGTCGAGGCCTTCCGCGAAGGCAATTTGAGCTTCATTTCGCTGCTGCTGATCGTTATCACCATTCTGGCGTTCACGCTGTTTGTGGTGTTTGTCGAGCGCGGGCAGCGACGTATCACGGTCAATTACGCGCGCCGCCAGGGCGGTCGCAATGCGTACATGAACCAGACCTCGTTCCTGCCGCTGAAGCTCAACATGGCAGGCGTGATTCCGCCGATCTTCGCGTCCAGCATCCTGGCCTTCCCGGCGACGCTGTCGATGTGGTCGGGTCAGGCGGCATCTGGCAGTGGCGTGGGTTCGTGGCTGCAGAAGATCGCCAATGCGCTTGGGCCCGGCGAGCCGGTGCACATGCTGGTATTCGCTGCGCTGATCATCGGCTTCGCGTTCTTCTATACCGCGCTGGTGTTCAACTCGCAGGAAACCGCCGACAACCTCAAGAAGTCGGGCGCACTGATTCCGGGTATCCGTCCGGGCAAGGCGACGGCTGACTATGTTGACGGCGTGCTGACCCGGCTGACCGCAGCGGGTTCGCTGTACCTGGTGATCGTCTGCCTGCTGCCGGAAATCATGCGCACCCAGCTTGGCACCTCGTTTCACTTCGGTGGTACGTCGTTGCTGATCGCCGTGGTGGTGGTGATGGACTTCATCGCGCAGATCCAGGCCCATCTGATGTCGCATCAGTATGAGAGCCTGCTGAAGAAGGCCAACCTCAAGGGTGGCTCGCGCGGCGGTCTGGCGCGCAGTTAAGTGGTACACTAGACCTTCATTGCGTGAAGGCGGCCTGGTTCCCGGGCCACGATCTTCCGATCAGAAGGGCGGCTCGCGCGACGTCTCGCGCGCGGGTGTGACGAGGTGGTCCTGTGCGGGAGTAGTACAGGCGATTCGGAGAAGTTTTCTGGATCAACATCGTCCGGCGCCGGAGCGAGGGCACACTCCCCACGCCGGGTCCATGGAACTTTTGGTTCCACGGGCTTCAAAGCAATCCGAGGCCTTGCTACAATTCCGAGTTCACTTTTGATCCATCCTGCCGGATGGCGCCTGGGCGCTGTCGGGCCATCACTCAGTTGGAGAATCGCGTCATGGCGCGTATTGCAGGCGTCAACCTGCCAGCCCAGAAGCACGTCTGGGTCGGGTTGCAAAGCATCTACGGCATCGGCCGTACCCGTTCGAAGAAGCTCTGCGAATCCGCAGGCGTTACCTCGACCACGAAGATTCGTGATCTGTCCGAACCCGAAATCGAGCGCCTGCGCGCCGAGGTCGGCAAGTATGTCGTCGAAGGCGACCTGCGCCGCGAAATCGGTATCGCGATCAAGCGACTGATGGACCTGGGCTGCTATCGCGGTCTGCGTCATCGCCGTGGTCTCCCGCTGCGTGGTCAGCGCACCCGTACCAACGCCCGCACCCGTAAGGGTCCGCGCAAGGCGATCAGGAAGTAAGGGATAGATCATGGCAAAGCCAGCAGAAAAGAAAACGAAGAAGAAGATCAAGCGCGTCATCACTGACGGCGTCGCTCACGTCCACGCTTCGTTCAACAACACCATCGTCACCATCACCGATCGCCAGGGCAATGCACTGTCGTGGGCTACGTCCGGCGGCGCCGGCTTCCGTGGTTCGCGCAAGTCGACCCCGTTCGCTGCTCAGGTTGCCGCCGAAAAGGCTGGCCGCGCTGCGCTCGACTACGGCGTGAAGTCGCTGGAAGTACGTATCAAGGGTCCGGGTCCGGGCCGTGAGTCGGCCGTGCGTTCGTTGAACAACGTGGGCTACAAGATCACCAACATCATCGACGTGACGCCAATCCCGCACAACGGGTGCCGTCCGCCGAAGAAGCGTCGCGTCTAAAGGGAGCGATAAGAAATGGCTCGTTATATCGGTCCTACCTGTAAGCTCGCCCGCCGCGAAGGCGCCGACCTTTCCCTCAAGAGCCCGGCGCGTGCGCTGGACTCCAAGTGCAAGCTTGAGCAGAAGCCCGGCCAACACGGCGCGGCTCGCAAAGGCAAGCTCTCCGACTACGCTACCCAGCTGCGTGAAAAGCAGAAGGTCAAGCGCATCTACGGTTTGCTGGAACGTCAGTTCCGCAACTACTACAAGAAGGCCTCGACCAAGAAGGGCAACACCGGCGAGAACCTGCTGCAGTTGCTGGAAACCCGTCTGGACAACGTCTGCTACCGCATGGGCTTTGCCGTCACCCGTCCGGCCGCGCGCCAGCTGGTGTCGCACCGTGGCGTGCTGGTCAATGGCAAGTCGGTGAATCTGGCTTCGTACCAGATCAAGGCTGGCGATGCGATCACGCTGTCGGAAAAGGCACAGAAGCAGCTTCGCGTGCAGGAAGCCCTGACCGTGGCTGAGCAGCACGACATGACGCCGTCGTGGGTCGAAGTCGATTCGAAGAAGTTCAGCGGCGTGTTCAAGGCCGTTCCGGATCGCGCTGACCTGCCTTCGGATATCAACGAAGCGCTGATCGTCGAGTTGTATTCGAAGTAATTCACATTGGAGAGCCTCCGGCACCGCCGGAGGTTCGCAGGAGACCCCGCAACATGACGGTTACCGCCAACCAGGTTCTGCGCCCCCGTGGTCCGCAGATCGAACGTCTTACCGACAATCGCGCAAAGGTCGTGATCGAGCCCTTGGAGCGCGGTTACGGGCACACGCTGGGCAATGCCCTGCGTCGTGTGCTGTTGTCGTCGATCCCGGGTTTTGCGATCACCGAGGTCGAGATCGACGGCGTGCTGCACGAGTACACCACGGTCGAAGGGCTGCAGGAAGACGTGCTTGACGTCCTGCTCAACCTGAAAGACGTGGCGATTCGTATGCATAGTGGCGACAGCGCGACGCTGTCGTTGTCCAAGCAGGGTCCGGGCACGGTCACTGCAGCCGACATCAGGACCGATCACAACGTCGAGATCATCAACGGCGACCACGTGATCTGCCACCTGACCAAGGACACGGCGCTGAACATGCGCCTGAAGATCGAGCGTGGTTTCGGCTATCAGCCGGCTGCCGCGCGTCGTCGTCCGGACGAAGAGACCCGCACCATCGGTCGTCTGATGCTGGATGCGTCGTTCTCGCCGGTGCGTCGCGTTGCCTATGCCGTGGAAGCTGCGCGCGTTGAACAGCGCACCGACCTCGACAAGCTGGTGATCGATATCGAAACCAACGGAACGATCGATGCCGAGGAAGCCGTGCGCACCGCCGCCGACATCCTCAGCGATCAGCTGTCGGTGTTCGGCGATTTCACCCACCGCGATCGCGGTGCGGCCAAGCCGGCTGCCAGCGGCGTGGATCCGGTGCTGCTGCGCCCGATCGACGACCTTGAGCTGACCGTGCGTTCGGCCAACTGCCTGAAGGCCGAGAGCATCTACTACATCGGCGATCTGATCCAGAAGACCGAAGTGGAGCTGCTCAAGACCCCGAACCTCGGCAAGAAGTCGCTGACCGAAATCAAGGAAGTGCTGGCACAGCGCGGCCTTGCGCTGGGCATGAAGCTGGAGAACTGGCCGCCGGCCGGTGTCGCCCAGCATGGCATGCTTGGTTAATGCATCACCGCATGGGCGTCTTCGGGCGCCCATGCTGTTTTTTTACATCGACGGGCCAAAGCCCGCGGTGACATCCGGTCAAAGGACGGCCGGCTCGGACCAACCGCAGTCCATTCAACAGCGCCAGGATGGCGACAACGTCTCTCAAGCAGTCTCAACATTCCTTAGGAAATCACACTCATGCGTCACCAGAAATCCGGTCGTAAATTCAACCGCACCAGCGCGCACCGCGAAGCCATGTTCCGCAATATGGCCGCGTCGCTGTTCAAGCACGAGCTGATCAAGACCACCTTGCCGAAGGCCAAGGAACTGCGTCGCGTCGCCGAGCCGCTGATCACCATCGGCAAGGTCGATGGCGTTGCCAATCGTCGTCTGGCGTTTGCTCGCCTGCGCGACAAGGAAGCAGTGGGCAAGCTGTTCGTCGAACTGGGCCCGCGTTACGCGACCCGTCCCGGCGGCTACCTGCGCATCCTGAAGGCCGGCTTCCGTGCCGGTGACAATGCGCCGATGGCGTATGTCGAGCTGGTCGACCGTCCGGTCGTCGCCGAGGAAGTGGCCGAGTAATCGGTTCGCCCTTCGCAAAGATTCTCGAAAAGCCCGGCTAGCGCCGGGCTTTTTTATTGCCGGTGCCGGACCATGGCGGTCGATCTTGGTGCCGGTCTTGCGCCAGCGCAGCGCAGTGACGTGCGGGGCCGAGGCTGATCGACACGGGCACTGCAAAAGTGACCGCATCCGGCAGCGTGGCGCGGTCTGCAGGGTGGCGCATGACTGTCGACCTGCATGACTGCACCGGGCCTGCCGCCAGGCAACCTGCCCGATGCAGGCATCCGTGGTCACCGCGGCAGCGATGGCTGATAATCGGGCATTCGTTCTTAGGCAAGCGGTAGCGATGAATCCATTTCGTTGGGGTTTCCGGGCGCAGTTTCTGCTGGGCTTTCTTGCCTGCGCAGGACTGCTTGCCTACGCGATCTATGTGCAGCTGCATCTTGGGCTGGAGCCTTGCCCGCTATGCATCTTCCAGCGGATCGCGTTTGCGGCGCTGGCGGTGTTGTTTCTGCTGGGCGCCTTGCATGGGCCGCGCGCCGCGGGCACGCGCAAGCTCTATGGCGTGCTGAGCTTCATCGCTGCCGGCGTCGGCATGGGCATCGCGGCGCGGCATGTCTGGGTGCAGATCCGGCCCAAGGACATGATGTCCTCGTGCGGGCCGCCGTTGAGCTTCCTGAGCGAGACGATGGGGCCGTTCGAAGTGTTCCGCACCGTGCTGACCGGCACCGGCGACTGCGGCAATATCGATTGGCGCTTTCTGGGCCTGAGCATGCCGATGTGGAGCATGCTGTGGTTTGTGGGCCTGGCGCTATGGGCGCTGTATGCCGGCTTCAGGCAGCGTGGTCCGCGCAAATTGTTCTGATCGTTTCGTTCCGGCGCTGGCCGGCGCCCGAGATTTCTGGAGTTCACGATGTCCGCTTCCCCTCATTCGTCCGTCAACCGGGCAGACCAGTGGTCGCCGCAGAGCTGGCGGCAGCGTCCGGCGTTGCAGATGCCGGTCTACCCGGACGCCGTTGCGCTGGAACACACGCTGGGCGAGTTGCGGCAGTTGCCGCCGCTGGTGACCTCCTGGGAAATCTTCGCGCTCAAGCGTCAGCTGGCGGAGGCGCAGGAAGGCAAGCGCTTCCTGCTGCAGGGCGGGGACTGCGCCGAGAATTTCAGCGATTGCGAATCGGGCACGATCTCCAATCGCCTGAAGGTGCTGCTGCAAATGAGCCTGGTGCTGGTGCATGGTCTGCACCTGCCGGTGGTGCGGGTAGGGCGCTTTGCCGGGCAGTACGCCAAGCCACGTTCGGCCGACACCGAAACCCGCGACGGGGTGACCTTGCCGAGCTACCGCGGCGATGTGATCAACGCGCCGGCCTTCACCGAAGCGGCGCGCGTGCCGGATCCGCAGCGCATGATCACCGCGCATTCGCGCTCGGCGATGACGATGAATTTCGTGCGCGCCCTGATCGACGGCGGCTTTGCCGACCTGCACCATCCCGAATACTGGAATCTGGACTGGGTGGGGTATTCGCCGCTGGCGGCGGACTACCAGAAGATGGTGGCGTCGATCGGCGATGCGGTGCGCTTCATGGAGACCCTGTCCGGCGCGGAGGTCTACAACCTCAATCGCATCGACTTCTACACCTCGCACGAGGCGCTGTTGCTGCCGTACGAGGAAGGCCTGACCCGGCAGGTGCCGCGCCAGTGGGGCTGGTTCAACCTGAGCACGCATTACCCGTGGATCGGCATGCGCACCGCCGCGCTGGATGGCGCGCATGTGGAATACCTGCGTGGCGTGCGTAATCCGATCGCGATCAAGGTAGGGCCGTCGGTGCAGCCGGATCAGCTGTTGCGTCTGATCGACGTGCTCAATCCCGAAGACGAACCCGGCCGCCTGAGCTTCATCCATCGCATGGGCGCGGCGCAGATCGCCGAGAAGTTGCCGCCGCTGCTGGAGGCGGTCAAGCGCGGTGGACGTCGTGTGTTGTGGGTCTGCGATGCGATGCATGGCAATACCGAAAGCACCGGAAATGGCTACAAAACTCGGCGTTTCGACAATATCCGCAGCGAGGTCGAGTTGTCCTTCGATCTGCATGCGGCCGCCGGGACGCGGCTGGGCGGGGTGCATCTGGAACTGACCGGCGAAGACGTCACCGAATGCACCGGTGGTGCGCGCGAGCTGACCGAGCGCGACCTGGAACGCGCCTATCGCTCCAGCGTGGACCCGCGCCTGAACTACGAGCAGTCGCTGGAAATCGCAATGGCGATCGTGCGCAAGCAACAGCAGGTGGCGTCGCAACCGCTGGGCGCGTGATGTCGCTGTACGCATGACGTGATGCTCATGCCGCGTGCGGCATGATGCTGCAGCCATCCCTCTTTCCCCCCCACAGGAGGAACGGTTTGACTGCCGATTGGAACGTCATCCGCGAATACGCAATCCCGCTTGGTGCCGCGCTGCTGGCGGGTATCGTCACCTGGTCGTTGATGCTGTGGCTGTTTCGCCGCATGCAGGGCCGCGACTATCGCCGCGCACGCATCATCCGTGTGGTCACGCTGCCGGCTGCCTTCATCCTGCCGCTGCTGTTTCTGGGCGTCGCCACCGAAGCGACGCCGCTATCCGGCAAGGGGCTGGCGGCGATGCAGCATCTGCTGCATGTCGGCATCGTCGGCTGCGTGACCTGGCTGTTGGTGCGCGCCGTCGCCGCCGGCGAGATGGCGATTCTGCGCAGCAACCCGATCGAGGTGTCCGACAACCTCACCGCACGGCGCATCCAGACCCAGACACGCGTGCTGAGCCGGGTGGTGATGGGCGCGGTGATCCTGCTCGGCATCTCGGTGGTGCTGCTGACCTTTCCGCAGGTGCGCCAGATCGGCAAGACGCTGCTGGCCTCGGCCGGCATCATCGGCCTGGTGGCCGGTATCGCGGCCAAGCCGGTGTTCGGCAACCTGATCGCCGGTTTGCAGATTGCCTTGACCCAGCCGATCCGGCTGGACGATGTGGTGATCGTGGAGGGCGAGTGGGGCCGCATCGAGGAGATCGGCAGCTCGTATGTGGTGGTGCGGATCTGGGACGAGCGGCGCATGGTGGTGCCGTTGACCTGGTGGATCGAGCACCCGTTCCAGAACTGGACTCGCAGCAGCGCCGATCTGCTCGGTACCGCATTCCTGTGGCTGGACTACCGCACCCCGATCGCGGCGGTGCGTGCCGAGCTGGAGCGCATCTGCAAGAGCGAGCCGCTGTGGGATGGGCGCGTGTGCGTGACCCAGGTGACTGAAACCAGCGAGAGCACGATCCAGGTGCGCCTGCTGGTGAGTGCGCGCAATTCCGGCGATGCGTTCGATCTGCGCTGCATCAGCCGCGAGCGCATGATCGACTTCCTGACCCGCGAGCACCCTTACGCACTGCCCAGGATCCGCGCCGAAATCGCCGCGCAGGAAAAGCCGCCCCTGCGCGCTGCCGCGCCGATCGTCCAGGAGAGCGTGCGCTCGCCCGGTGCCGAAGACGGCGAGCCTGCGACTACGGTGTAGCTGCAGGCGCGGCCGCCGATGCGCTGGGCGCAGTCGGCGCATAGCGGGGCGCAACACGCGCCTTGCTGCGTTGTTCGTAGGCGTAGGCCAGTTCGATCAGGCGCGGCTCGCTCCAGGCACTGCCCATGAACAACAAGCCCAGCGGCAGGCCCTGGGTTTGCCCCATCGGCACGCTCAGGCTGGGATAACCGGCCACCGCGGCCGCACCGTAGCCGGCTCCGGGAAAGGTATCGCCCTTGACCAGGTCGGTGACCCAGGCGGCACCGGTGGTCGGCACGATCAGCGCGTCCAGGCGAT
Source organism: Xanthomonas arboricola pv. juglandis (assembly GCF_001013475.1). GTDB lineage: Bacteria > Pseudomonadota > Gammaproteobacteria > Xanthomonadales > Xanthomonadaceae > Xanthomonas > Xanthomonas arboricola. The sequence continues at coordinate 36,231 of NZ_JZEF01000007.1, forward strand.
TGGCCTGCAGCGCGGCGTCGATGCCTTCCGGCCCGGCCAGCCGTTTGGCAGTGGCGCGGGCCGTGAGATAGGCGGCCTCGTCCAGTCCGGCCGCGGCCTGCGCCTGCTCGAACAGCTCCTGCCCGAAGTAGGGCATCTCACGCTGCGCGTGGCTGCGATTGAAGGCGATCAATTGCTCCAGGCTCGACACCGGGGCGGCGTGGCTGCGCAGATACGCATTCAGGCCGGCCTTGAACTCGACCAACAAGACCGTTTGCTCGGCGGCGTCCCACTGGCCCTCGGTTGCCAGGCTGGTTTCGATCACGGTGGCGCCGGCGGCGCGCAGCGTCTGCACGGCGCGCTCCAGCGTGGCGGCAATGGCCGGATCTTCGCGCAAGGGATTGCGTAGCAGGCCCAGGCGGGCGCCGCGCAGGCCATCGGGCCTGAGATGCGCCAGATAGTCCGGTGTGGACGTCGGTGCAGTGCGCGCGGCCGGATCCTGCGGGTCGGGCGCAGCGATCGCCTGCAGCACGGCGGCCGCATCGGCGACGCTGCGCGTCATCGGGCCGGCGGTGTCCTGGCTGGCCGAGATCGGAATGATGCCGTCGCGGCTGACCAGGCCCACGGTCGGCTTGAGCCCGACCAGGCCGTTCACCGAGGCCGGGCAGGTGATGCTGCCGTCGGTTTCGGTGCCGATGCCGACTGTGGCCAGGCTGGCGGCGATCGCCGCACCGGTGCCGGCACTGGAGCCGCAGGGATTGCGATCCAGGGCGTACGGATTGCGGGTCAGCCCGCCGCGCGCGCTCCAGCCGGAGCTGGACTTGGTGGAGCGGAAGTTGGCCCACTCGCTCAGGTTGGTCTTGCCCAGGATCACCGCGCCAGCGGTGCGCAGGCGCTGCACCAGGAACGCATCGCGGCCGGGCCTGAAATCGGCCAGTGCCAGCGAGCCGGCGCTGTTGACCATCGGCAGCGCATCGATGTTGTCCTTGAGCAGTACCGGAATGCCATGCAGGGGCCCGCGCAGATGGCCGGCGCGGCGTTCGGCGTCCAATGCACGTGCGTCGGTTTCGGCCTGCGGGTTGAGTTCGATCACCGCATTGAGAGTGGGCCCGGCGCGATCGATGGTGGCGACACGCTGCAGGTACGTGCGGGTCAGGTCCAGGCTGCTGGTCTTCCCTGACGCCATGCGTGCCTGCAGGCCGACGATGTCGGCATCGATCAGGTCGTCTTGCCTGGCAGTGGCTGCGTTGGCACCGGCCGGGGTCAGGCTATCGGTATGCGCACAGCCGCACAGCGCAAGCAGCAGCGCGAAGGACAAGGTAGTGGATCGCATTGGCGGTGTTCCCCGGGGACTGTTCGCAGGCTAACGGCGCTGCGTCGGGGTGACAATGTGTATGACATGCCCGCAGACGGGCAGGGGGCGTCAGCGGCGCCGGCGCTTGATCAGATCGCGTGCCAGCACGCCGACCACGATCAGATTGATCGCCAGCACGCCCCAGGCGGTCCAGCCGGGATGGCGGACGATGGCGTAGATATCGAAAGGCAGGTAGATGGCCGCCGACAGGCAGCCCAGCAGTGACGCCCAGGCCTTGGCACGCCACAGACCCCAGGCTTCCACCACGTGCAACAGGCCGTAGGCCAGCATTGCGGCAGCGGCCAGATGGACGGCATCGGGACTGATGGTCTTGAGCAACGACGGCAGTGCGCCGTGGTCGGGATCCAGGTTGAAGCGGCGGATCAGCGTGCTGACCGCGTTCTGCAGCGGGAGCGGGCCCAGAATTTCCAGGCCCGTCGCCGCCAACAGCGCAAGCGTCCCCTTGACCGCCTCTAGCAAGGCGATCACATGCAGCCCCGGATGCGCACGCGGATCCGGGCTGTAGGGCGTGTTGCTCACGAAGATGGACGTCCCGTGCTTAGCCGGAACGGCCAGCGCGCTTGCGGTCGCTTTCGGTGAGGAACTTCTTGCGCAGGCGGATTTCCTTCGGGGTAACTTCGACCAGCTCGTCGTCCTCGATGAAGTCCAGTGCCTGCTCCAGCGTGTACTTGATCGCCGGGGTCAGCTTGATCGCATCGTCCTTGCCCGAGGCACGCATGTTGGTCAGCGGCTTGGTCTTGATCGCGTTGACGGTCAGGTCGTTGTCCTTGGAGTGGATACCAACCAGCTGACCTTCGTACACGTTGTCGCCTTCGGCAGCGAACAGACGGCCACGCTCTTCCAACGGCCCCAGCGCATAGGCCGGGGTGGCGCCCGCTGCGTTGGCAATCATCACGCCGTTCTGGCGCTTGGCGATCGCGCCCTGTTCCTTCGGACCGTAATGGTCGAACACATGGAACAGCAGGCCCGAGCCCTGGGTCAGGGTGCGGAACTCGTTCTGGAAGCCGATCAGGCCACGCGCCGGGATCATGTAGTCCAGGCGCACGCGGCCCTTGCCGTCCGGCTCCATGTTCTTCAGCTGGCCCTTGCGGGTGCCCAGCTTTTCCATCACGCCGCCCTGATGCTGTTCTTCGATGTCCACCACCAGCTGTTCGATCGGCTCCATCTGCTTGCCGTCGATTTCCTTGATGATGACTTCCGGACGCGACACGGCCAGCTCGTAGCCTTCACGACGCATGTTCTCGATCAGCACCGACAGGTGCAGTTCGCCACGGCCGGAAACCAGGAACTTGTCGGCGTCGGAGCCTTCCTCGACCTTCAGTGCCACGTTGTGCACCTTCTCGCGGTCCAGACGGTCGCGCAGCTGGCGGCTGGTCAGGAACTTGCCGCCGGACAGGTCCTTGTTGCCGGCGAACGGCGAGTTGTTGACCTGGAAGGTCATCGAGATGGTGGGCTCGTCCACGGTCAGCGCCGGCAGCGCTTCCGGGGCGTCGAGCGCACACACGGTGTCGGAAATGGTCAGCTCGGCCACGCCGGAGATGGCGACGATGTCGCCGGCCTCGGCGGTGTCCTGCTCGATGCGCTCCAGGCCGAGGAAGCCCAGCACCTGCAGCACCTTGCCCTGGCGCTTCTTGCCTTCGCGGTCGATCACGCTGACCGGCATGTTCTTCTTCAGCACGCCGCGCTGGATGCGGCCGATGCCGATCACGCCGACGAAGTTGTTGTAGTCCAGCTGGCTGATGCGCATCTGGAACGGGCCGTCCGGATCCACGTCCGGTGCCGACACGTGCTGCATGATCGCTTCGTACAGCGGGGTCATGTCGCCGTCGCGCACGCTCGAATCCAGGCTGGCGTAGCCGTTCAGGGCGGAGGTGTAGACGATCGGGAAGTCCAGCTGCTCGTCGGTTGCGCCGAGCTTGTCGAACAGGTCGAACACCTGGTCGATGACCCAGTCCGGGCGTGCGCCGGGACGGTCGATCTTGTTGACCACCACGATCGGCTTGAAGCCCATCGCGAACGCCTTCTGGGTGACGAAGCGGGTCTGCGGCATCGGGCCGTCCATCGCGTCGACCAGGATCAGCACCGAGTCCACCATCGACAGCACGCGCTCGACTTCGCCACCGAAGTCGGCGTGTCCCGGGGTGTCGACGATGTTGATGCGGTTGCCGTTCCAGGTGATGGCCGTGTTCTTGGCCAGGATCGTGATGCCACGCTCCTTTTCCTGATCGTTGCTGTCCATCACGCGCTCAGCCAGCACGGTGCGTTCGGACAGGGTGCCGGACTGCTTCAGCAGGCAGTCGACGAGGGTGGTCTTGCCATGGTCAACGTGCGCGACGATGGCGATATTGCGGAGTTTTTCGATAGACATGCGGAAAGGGCCCCTGTCTGGCGCCAGTCTTGAGATGAGGTAAGCACGACATTATAGCGGTTTCGTTGCCGTGCCGTTGCGTTCGGCCGCCGAGCGGTCCAAAACGCCCATTCAGCTAGCCGGGGCACCCCCGACGATGGTCCAACCTGCACGGTCGCCTGCGCGGCCGGGTGTATTCTAATGGGCTGTCATACACCCTGAAACCTGCAAGGATTTCCATGTCCCTGATTGCCCATTTCGACACCACCCGCGGCCCGATCGTAGTCGAGCTGTTCGCCGACAAGGCCCCGCTGACCGTTGCCAACTTCGTCAACCTGGTCCAGCGCGGCTTCTACGATGGCCTGAGCTTCCACCGCGTCATCGCCGACTTCATGATCCAGGGCGGCTGCCCGGAAGGCTCCGGCCGCGGCGGCCCGGGCTACCGTTTCGAGGATGAAGCCAACAACGGCGTCGGTCACGAGCGCGGCGTGCTGTCCATGGCCAATGCCGGCCCCAACACCAACGGCAGCCAGTTCTTCATCACCCACACCGCCACCCCGTGGCTGGACGGCAAGCACACCGTGTTCGGCAAGGTCACCCAGGGCCTGGACGTGGTCGATGCCGTCGCCCAGGGCGATGTGATCAACAAGGTGACGATCGAAGGCGATACCGACGCCGTGCTGGCCGCCAAGGCCGACCGCGTCGCGGAGTGGAACAAGATCCTCGCCGCCTGATGTCTTTCCCGAACGGCCGCCTTGTGCGGCCGTTCGTCTGTCACTGCGCGCCGCCAGGCCTTGCGCCACGCCAGCGTGCACCTCCACCCATGTTTTTTAGCAGAGGAAACTCCCCATGAAAGCACCTGTTCGTGTTGCCGTGACCGGCGCTGCCGGCCAGATCGGCTATGCCCTGCTGTTCCGCATCGCCTCCGGCGAAATGCTGGGCAAGGATCAGCCGGTGATCCTGCAATTGCTGGAACTGTCCAATGAAAAGGCCCAGGCCGCGCTCAAGGGCGTGATCATGGAGCTGGAAGACTGCGCATTCCCGCTGCTGGCCGGCGTGGTCGGCACCGACGACGCCGAAGTGGCGTTCAAGGACATCGACGTCGCCCTGCTGGTCGGTGCGCGTCCGCGCGGCCCGGGCATGGAGCGCAAGGACCTGCTGCTGGAAAACGCCAAGATCTTCACTGCGCAGGGCGCGGCGTTGAACAAGGTCGCCAAGCGTGACGTCAAGGTGCTGGTGGTCGGCAACCCGGCCAACACCAATGCCTACATCGCGATGAAGTCGGCGCCGGATCTGAACCCGAAGAACTTCACCGCCATGCTGCGTCTGGACCACAACCGTGCGCTCAGCCAGCTGTCGCAGAAGCTGGGCAAGCCGGTCGGCGGCATCGAGAAGCTGGTGGTGTGGGGCAACCACAGCCCGACCATGTACCCGGACTACCGTTTCGCCACCGCCGATGGCGCGTCCATCGGCGATGCGATCAACGACCAGGAATGGAACGCGTCCACCTTCATCCCGACCGTGGGCAAGCGCGGCGCGGCGATCATCGAAGCGCGCGGCCTGTCCTCGGCTGCGTCGGCCGCCAATGCCGCCATCGATCACGTGCGTGACTGGGTGCTGGGCAGCAACGGCAAGTGGGTGACGATGGGCGTGCCGTCCGACGGCTCCTACGGCATTCCGGAAGGCGTGATCTTCGGCTTCCCGGTGACCACCGCTAACGGCGAGTACACCCTGGTCAAGGATCTGCCGATCGACGACTTCAGCCAGAAGTACATCGACAAGACCCTGGCCGAGCTGGAAGAAGAGCGCAGCGGCGTGTCGCATCTGCTGGGCTGAGTTTCTCGCCTTGCTGTTGTAACGAAAACGCCGGGCAATGCCCGTAATGCTGTTCACTTAGGCGGAGCAGCCTTCCGATCTACCGGATAGCGGGTCTTCGAGATCTTCACCGTCCTTGGCCGGGTAGGCCTTGGACGGTGATCGAGGAACAGGCTCGCGATGCCTGAGCGAAGCTGGGATAAGCGTCTTCCTGTGGCGGAAGCTGGATTGGCTGCGGCCATCACGATGAGTTGCACTGCGATGTACTGGCAAACCGGTTTGAATCGGATGTCCGAAGGCGTTTTGCCAAACGCCTCCGCTGCCTGACCGGCTTCACGTCGAATGATGTTGTAAGCCAGCAGCAACCCCCAGACCTCCTGGTACACCAAGTCGATCTTCTTGCTACGTAAGGTCGTCGCGTTGTGCTGCATCGAGCTTTTGATGTCGCGCAAACTCAGTTCGATTTCCCATCGCTCCTGGTAAAGCAGTGCGACAGACTTGGTGCTGTAAGTGGTGACAGGCAACGAGGTCAGCACCGACTTTCTCTTCCCCTGATGCAGATAGCTCACTTCACGTACGTCCCAGTGCGTGGGAAGCGCTGGATTGCGTTTTCTGGCCTGCGGCGAGACACGCATGCGCAGTAACCGATCATCAGTGCCATAACGCGTGATTTCCTCAGCCACCAGGCCTTTGCGTGCTGGTGTCAGCCAGTGGCGTGCAGTGCCAGTGTTGGCTAGCGAAAGCAACAGATCAGCGCTCCAGAATCCTTTGTCGAACAAGGTGACCGAATGGTCGGGAATGGAGTGTAGAAACGGCTCGCTCAAGCGAATTTCGCTGCGCCGGTACGGACTGAGCTGGGCATTGAGCAAGACATGCGAGCGTACGTTCATCAGTGCAACCAATCGCAGCATGGGAAATGGTGTCTGACGGTCCGTGCTGGTATTACCGGAACCAAAATGTTCGCGCAGTTCTTCAGTGTCTGGCGTCCGCAGCAGCGCGCCATCCACGGCAAAGACCTGCAATCCCTGCCATTCATCGCCTTTGTAGCGTTCGCATCCCCACTGCGCCCCAGTCGTTGCAAACAGGTGGTGGACCGGGTCGGCGCCCAGTCGCGCGCGCGCCTGACTGACACCGCTGCGAGCCAACAGATCTTCTGAGGCCAGCCCTTGTGCGCAGATGTTCAAACGACGTGCGACCTCGTGCACCGGTTCGTCACGGAACAACGCCATGCCCAGGACAAGCCACAACACCTGATCACTGGGAAGACGCCGACGCCGGATGCTGGCCTTGGAAGACAGTTCCAGCGCGCTGGCCACCCACTCCACCGGAATATTCTGCGTAAACGTGCTCAGGTCGGAGAAGTTGAACAGATCGCCAAGGTCGAACAGCTGCTGTTGAAGGGACACAAAAAATCCGATACCAGAGGTCTGATACCAGATTTTCGGTAACTCAATTGCTTAAGTGAACAGCATTAGGGCAATGCCCGGCGTTTTTTATGTGGCGCTTTTGCGATGCATTGTGAGATGCGTGGGCTGCGGCACGGAAAAGCCACAGGCATGCCCATCGATGTTGTAGAGCCGGCGCGAAACGCATGGCCGCTGCACCGATCCCTTCGCGCTGCCCTCGGCTCAGGCCAGGCCTTCGGCCTGCAATGCGGCCTGCACATCCGCATCGTCCAGCATGCGCTGCACGAATGCATCCACTGCGCTCAGGCCACTGAGATCCACGCCCACCTTCTGCGCCCATCGCAGCGTCACGAACAGGTACGCATCGGCGCCGGTGTGGGTGTCGCCTGCCAGCCAGTTGCGCCCCTGCAGATGCGCGTCGACACGTTCGTACAAGCTGCGCAGCTTGCTGCGTGCGTCGTCATGGCTGCGCGCGATCAGCGCGTCGTCCTGCAGATAGGCGGTGCTGCCGAAGATCGGCCTGAAGGCCGGATGCACGTCGGCATTGGCGAAGGCGATCCAGCGATTGATCTCCGCACGGCTGCGCGCGGTGCCATCGCCGGACAGACCGGTGAGCGGCGCGATGTCGGCGATGTAGTTGAGGATGGCCGCGTTCTGGGTCAGTGCCCAGTCGTCGACAAGCAGCAGCGGCACGGCACCGGCCGGGTTGAGGCGCAGATACTCGGGGGACTTCATCGTGGCGGCGTCGACCACCTCCAGATCGAAAGGTAGCCCCGACCAGCGCAGCACGATGTGATCTGCCAGCGAACACGCGCCCGGCTTGGTGTACAGCTTCATGAGAATTTCCGCACAAGAACGAAGACGCAAGCTTAGCGGCAACGCGTGAGTGCGTGGGCAGCGTCAGGATGCGGTGCGCGGGCGCAGCTTCTGTACGCGATAGAACGTATGGTCGCCGATGGTGGCCACCTGATAGGCATTACGCCAGCTCGGGCTTGCGATCGCGCTTGCGGCAAAGTGACTGGCGCCCGGCACGATTTCCTTGCGTTGACCCACCGGCAGCGCCCAGTTGCGCTCTGCAGCCAATGCCACATCCAGCGCCTTGTTCCAGGCATCGTCGTTTTTCAGCTGCGTTCCCGGAGCCACGATGGTAGGCGCGAACTGCTTGCGCGCAGTGACCACCTGACACATCGAGTCGCCCCACAAACCGCTGTCCAGCCGACGCAACGCAACTTCGGCGACGGCTTGCTGGCCGCGCAAGGTCTGATCACGCGCTTCCAGGTACACGGTGGTGCTCAAGCACAACGAATCTGCAGCCGGCTGCGGCAACAACTGCGACAGCCAAAGTATCCAAACCAGTTTCATATAACTCCTTGCTCCGTATGGGCCGATCCGCAGAGCATCCAAGGTGGATGCACCAGTACAGAGGGCTTGGCGTCATGGAGAGGCGACCTGCCACGGATCGCCCGGTCTCCGGCGAAAGAAGATCTACCGGAGGTGCCCACCAAATGCGGCGGGTCAAAAAGTTGGCGCAAGGTAGGCGTCGATCACAGAATCGCGGCTGAATAGGCGGGGTTGACGCGTGTGATTGCTTGCTGCATCTACCGCTTCGCTCAACGACAACAGCGCGATGCATTCGTTGTGTGCGTCGCATCGCGGTGGCGACAGCGATGCTGTAACCGATATCGACACGGTGCGCGCGCAGTGTTGCACGTCTGCGCGGTTGTTCGAGATACGCATGCGTTGCGCGTGAGTTACGCGTATAGCGTCATTGGCAGGCTGCGCTACACATCATCGTCACTGATGGATGTGCTTGCGTACTGCCGTTTTCTATCGCAGCGGGGATGCATCGAGATGCGAACGCGGGGTGCATAAAGGAACTTTCTGTGCGTGGTGTCTTATGCTGCCCGGATCATGCATCGAACGCTCGCATGTGCATCGTAGAACGCGGTGTTGGAATCACTAGAAGAGGCGTCCGAGTTGCTCGATGCGCGTTGATTGTGACGAGTGAGCACGAAGCGCCACGACGTGATTTTCCCTAGCATCGCATCACCAAGTCGCGCGCCAAGCTTGCATATGCATCGCGCACAAATGCGTCAACGGAATTTTAGATGGCTTGTAGTTGCTGCACGACGATATGCAACCGAGATCGTCAAAGTCTCGATCACGATTCTTTCGACGGTATCAGATGGCACATCTGCGTTGGCCATGCAGCAATCGCACTGCCCGCTTGCTGCCTCTTTTGCTTATGCGCAGTGCATATGTTCGAACGCATCAGGCGTCTTGAATCACACGCATCAAGTTTGACATGGTGCGAATAATTTCGTGCAGACGTGCAGACGTGCAGACGTGCAGACGTGCAGACGTGCAGACATGCAGACATGCAGGGCGATTGCCGAAGACCACAACTGCAGTCAGCGCAGAGCCTTATGCGCACGCGTTGGAAATCAGCGTGGCCCGCTCGAGATTGTCAGACCTGACTCGACGGTATTGCTGCAACAGGCCTGCGTTTTTCAGGTATTGCAAATGCACTGCCGATCCAGGCGATCAGCACGCACAACACGCCGCAGAGCATCGGCCCCAAGGCCATCGCCCACGCCAGATGCGCATCGTTTCCCATGTGATAGTCGGATGTGCCCAGCAGCAGTCCGATCACGCCACTGCCGGCTGCCAGCGCGAGTTGGGCTATCGCGGTGAGTGCCGCACTTTCGCGCGCCTGCTGTGCGGGACCATGGCGCGAAGCAAGTTCTGCATGGCGTGCCCACACCCATTGCCCGGCACTACCGGCCGCCAAACCGATGCCGAAGGCCAGGCTGGCATCCAGCACGTAATGTCGAGACGTGGCGATGGCGAAGAGCAATCCCAGTACGGACAACGCGGCTCCACTCAGGCCCAGTCGACGCATTGCCACGGTCGGCCAACGCGCTGCCAGGGGCTGTATGCAAACGCTGCCCAACGCATATGCAATCAACACCGCGCTGCCCCAGCCGGCCGAGCCGGTACGCGACTGCGCCAGATACGGCGCCAATTTTGTGAAAGTCGGCAATGCCAAGGCCAGTGCGGCGATGGCCGCCAAGGGCAGCAACTGATCGCGCCGCCAACAAGAGGCAGCTAGCGGCGATGGCGTGGCGGCAGCCGTATGCGTGTAAGGCTGCAGTGCGTTGCGTAACCACCATGACGACAGCAGTGCGATGCTGCTGACCAGCGCGACCACCATCAACGCAGTCGATGCGGCGGCAGGTGTGCCGGCCTTTAGAACCAGGCCGATCGCGGCGCTGACCAAGAGTGCGGCCAACCCGCTACCGATCAGACGCAACGCACTGACGCCGCGCGCGCCACGCCAGGGCCAGTGGCCCAATCCCAGCAAGGTGTTCTGTGCGACGTCACCGACCGCATAGGCGGCCCGGAAGGGCAGGCTGAGCAGCAATACGCTGATCAGGTGGACATCGGCGGGAAGTGATGGTGTCACGAACAGCAGCGCCAGGGCGATCGCTGCCAAGGCGATGCCGCGCCATTGCGACCGGCCGGCCCAGGCCAGGCTGACGCCGGCGCTCCAGCGTCGCGCTGCAAGCATGCCCATCACCGCACTGACGACCAATCCGCCGGCAACCGACACGCCGGCAGCCACCGCGCTCAATCCGACGTATTCGGTCAACGCAAAAATCAGCAGTAACTCACCGGTGTACCACAACAGGCTTTTGCCGAAATGCGCCGCAACGTAGGCCCGCAACGCTGCCGGCGGCAGGATGGGAGGCAGCGTTGCAGTCAGCGTCGAGGGCATGTGCGGGTTATAGCCGAGCTGCGCGACAGGAAAAAGAATGTACCGCGCTGCGCCGATCAGCGGCGTTCGCATTGTTGGGCGCCAGATCGATGGCAGTGCGGAGCCTGCACCGATCTGGCGCACCGGGCGCCGGCGTAGACGCCTGCGCCGACATCGGATGAGCAGACCGGTCATCGCTCCACCACCGCCACCATCGGCGCTGATGGTGGGGCACTCCGGCTAATACGACACTCGCACGGAGGTTCATGCAGGCGTCGCGAGCAGGCTGCTATGGCGTTCAGCGCTTTGCAGCAGCGCGTGTTACAACTTCGCCGCCAGTCGGCAGGCCTGATCGATCGCACGCTTGGCATCCAGTTCGGCGGCGACATCCGCACCGCCAATCAGATGCGGTTGCTGTCCGTTGGCTTGCAGCGCGGCCAGCAGGTCGCGGCGCGGTTCCTGCCCGGCGCAGATCACCACCGTGCCGACATCGAGGAATTGTTCGGCGCCTTCCACGCGGATCCGTAGCCCGGCGTCGTCCACGCCCAGATATTCCACGCCGCCCAGCATCTTGACGCCCTTGGCCTTGAGCGTGGCGCGGTGGATCCAGCCGGTGGTCTTGCCCAGGCGCGCGCCGGGTCTGCCGGGGCTGCGCTGCAGCAGCCAGACCTGGCGGGCAGGGCGCTCGGGCTGCGGCCTGGCCAATGCGCCAGCCGTTTCGAAGCTGGGGTCCACGCCCCATTCGGCCATCCAGCGCGCAGGGTCCAGCGACGACGATGGCCCTGTGTGCACGAGAAATTCGCCGACATCGAAGCCGATCCCGCCGGCCCCGATGATCGCGACCTTGTCGGCAGCGACATGGCGGCCCAGCACCACGTCGAGATAGCTCACGACCATCGGGTGATCGGCGCCGGGAAAGTCCACCTTGCGCGGCTCGATGCCGGTGGCCAGCACGATCTCGTCGAAGTCTTTCAGGTCTGCCGCTTCGACCCGGGTATTCAGGCGCAGCTGCACCCCCGTCGCGTCGATGCGGTGGCCGAAGTAGCGCAGCGTCTCATTGAATTCTTCCTTGCCTGGGATGCGCCTGGCGACATTGAATTGCCCACCGATTGCATCGCCTGCATCGAACAAGGTGACGTGGTGACCGCGCTCGGCGGTCACCGTCGCGCAGGCCAGGCCGGCCGGGCCGGCACCGACCACCGCAATGCGCCTGGGGTTGGGGGTCGGTGCGTAGATCAGTTCGGTTTCGTGCGCTGCGCGCGGGTTGACCAGGCAGCTCGCCAGCTTGTTGTCGAACACATGATCCAGGCAGGCCTGATTGCAGGCGATGCAGGTATTGATGGCGTGCGACTGGCCGGTGCGGGCCTTGTTGGCCCATTGCGGGTCGGCCAGCAGCGGGCGCGCCAGCGACACCATGTCGGCGGCGCCGTCGGCCAGGATGCGTTCGGCCACTTCGGGCATGTTGATGCGGTTGGTGGCCACCACCGGAATGCGCAGGTGCGGCTTGAGCTTGGCGGTCACACCGGCAAATGCCGCGCGCGGTACCGAGGTGGCGATGGTCGGGATGCGTGCCTCGTGCCAGCCGATACCGGAATTGATGATGGTCGCGCCGGCCGCCTCGATCGCCTGTGCCTGCGTCAGGATGTCCTGCCACTGGTTGCCGCCTTCGACCAGGTCCACCAGCGACAGCCGGTAGATGATGATGAAGTCCGGCCCGCAGGCCTCGCGGATGCGTCGCACGATCTCCACCGCAAAGCGCATGCGCTTGGCCGCATCGCCACCCCAGGCATCGCTGCGCTGGTTGGTGCGCGCAGCGGTGAATTCGTTGATCAGATAGCCTTCCGATCCCATCACCTCCACACCGTCGTAGCCGGCGTCGCGCGCCAGCCGCGCCGCACGCGCATAGGCAGCGATCTGACGACCCACCGCACGTGCCGATAGCGCGCGAGGAGTGAACGGGTTGATCGGCGCCTTGAGTCTGGACGGCGCCACCGACAGCGGGTGATAGGCGTAGCGCCCGGCATGCAGCAGCTGCAGGCAGATCTTCGCGCCGTGCGCATGCACCGCCCGGGTGACCTGACGATGCGGGCGCACCTCCCACGGCCACGACAGCTTGCCGCCGAACGGCTTGAGCCAGCCCACCACGTTCGGCGAAAAGCCGCCGGTGACGATCAAGCCGACCCCGCCGGCAGCGCGCTCGGCGAAATACGCGGCCAGTTTGGGGAAATCGCGCGCCCGGTCTTCCAGACCGGTGTGCATCGAGCCCATCAGGACGCGGTTGCGCAGTTGCGTGAAGCCCAGATCGAGCGGTGCGAACAGGTGCGGGTAGGACGAGACGGACGGGCCGGTGGCGGGCGACATGGTGTGGATACGCTGGCGTACGGAGTGCGCACGATGCAGGTAAACAGGCCTGGCGGCAAGTCTTGACGCACGCGACCGGTGCTGTCGGCAGCGTGGGACGAGGGCGGGGCGGAGGGTATCCGCAGCTGGCCGCGCATCAGCTGGGGGCGCTCCACCTCTATCTGTAACAGCGCGCCCAGCTGCGCAAACAACAAACGAGACGGCCTTGGATGGCTGGCGTGCGATCCGGCGCTCGCCGACGTTTCAATCAGTTGCGTTCGCTTGGCGGCCGCGTTCCAAGCGCCACGCTGGCCGCCGTGATCGCAGTGGCAACGCTCTAATAGAACAGAGCCGATCCACATCCGCGTTCCTGTCGCGGAACAGATCGCCTTGCGTGCATTTCGGCGCACGCAAGGCGATTACGCCGACGCCACAGCAGCAACGCGGACCGCACGACCAGGAGGCCAGTCCCGCTTTGCCGCTGATTCAAGCGCGTGAGCTGCGGCCTTGCTTCCCTGACTTATGTGCAAGCCAACAGGTTATGCGCAAGCCAACACGTCCAGGCCCCATGCAGCAGCCGCACTCAAGCACTAATGCCGATCACCAACCCGCCAGCACCAGCTTGCCGATCGTGCTGCCGCTTTCCAGCCGTCGATGCGCCTCGCGCAATTGCTGCGCATTGATCGGCGACAGCGTTTCGGTATGGGTGGTGCGCAATTCGCCCGCATCGATCAGGCTGGCGGCACGGTTGAGGATGCGGTGTTGCTCGACCATGTCCTCGGTTGCGTAGCGGGCACGGGTGAACATCAGCTCCCAGTGGATGCCGATGCACTTGGCTTTGTAGGGGTCGCCGATCGACAGCGGGCCGCGCGGCTCCACGATCAAGCCCACATGCCCCTGCGGTGCCAGGATCTCGCCCAGTTGCTCCCAGTAGCGGTCGGTGTCGGCCAGGTTGAGCGCGGCGTCCACGCTCTGCATTCCCAAGGCCTGCAACTGCGGCTGCAGCGGCTGGTGATGGTCGATCACATGCTGGGCGCCCATCTGCCGCACCCATTCGATGGTCTCCGGCCGCGAGGCGGTGGCGATCACGCTGAAGCCGGCATGCCGCGCCAGCTGGATCGCGATCGAGCCCACGCCGCCCGCGCCACCGATGATCAGCACGTGCTTGCCGCGATTGCGCGCGCCGTCGAAAGAGAACGGCATGCGCTGGAACAGCAGCTCCCAGGCGGTCAACGTGGTCAGCGGCAGGGCCGCGGCCTGGGCGAAGCTGAGCGAGGTGGGCTTGCAGCCGGCGATGCGCGCATCGACCAGCTGATATTGCGCATTGCTGCCCGGACGGCCGATATCGCCCGCGTAATACACCTCGTCGCCGACTGCGAACGCGGTGACCTCGGGGCCTACCGCTTCGACGACGCCGGCCGCGTCGTAGCCCAGGATCTTCGGCGCATCCAGCGTCTGCGGCTTGGGTGCGCGCACCTTGGTGTCGACCGGATTGACCGAGATCGCCTCGACACGCACCAATAAGTCATACCCCGAAGGGGCCGACGGGGCCGGAAGTTCCATGTCAAGCAGTGCGGCGGGATCGTCGATTGGAAGATGACGGGTGATGACGACAGCTTTCATCGGGTCGCTCCAGGTGGGGAGTTCAGGGTGCGTTGTGAAGCCGTCGCGCTGCAACCACCGACCCCACAATTCAGCTCGGACGGGGCCTGGCGTTCACCAATGTGGTTTTCGCATCACTGCGCAGCCCGCCGGCAAGGTGGATCCGCCAGCGTATTCAACTGGCTTAATTGGGCTGCGGTTCATGCGGGTCAGATGTGCAAACTGAGTGCGCGGTCCTTCCCTTCATGAAACTGTATACGTAGTATTGAAGGGGATCGCCGGCTCTGGTGATTGCTTTCACATGTTATATGACCGTTAACGCGATCTTCACTGAAGCCGGCTTAATCTGCGCCCCGATGGCTCTGGATGTGACGAGCATCTTTACCAAGAACAACGCCTCTATCGGTTTTATCTCCCAAAGAAGGAGCTGTATACACATGAACAAGAAAATTCTCACTGCCGCGTTGCTCGGCGGTCTGGCGGTTGCCCAGGCTGCTTCCGCGCAGGAGTTCGATGACCGTTGGTACCTGACCGGTAGCGCTGGCTTCAACTTCCAGGACAGCGATCGTCTGACCAATGATGCCCCGTTCGTCACCCTGGGTCTGGGCAAGTTCGTTAGCCCGAACTGGTCGATCGACGGCGAGCTGAACTATCAGAACCCGAACTTCGATGCCAACCAGGATCAGAACTGGAGCCAGTACGGCATCTCGTTCGACCTGCGTCGCCACTTCATCCAGGAAGGCCGCGGCTGGAACCCCTACCTGCTGTTCGGTCTGGGCTACCAGCGTTCGGAAGAAGAATTCGACGCGACCCCGAACCCGGTTTCGCCGGGCCAGCAGAAGGACGGCAACTTTGCCGCCAAGGCTGGTGTCGGTCTGCAGACCACCTTCGACAAGCGCGTCGCCGTGCGTGCCGAGTTGGCCTACCGCGCTGACTTCAACGACCAGAGCGTTGCTGCTCCGCAGGAAGACTGGTTCGGCGACGTGCTGGCTTCGGTCGGCGTCGTGATCCCGCTGGGACCGGCTCCGTCGACCGCTCCGCCGCCGGCTCCGGCTCCGGTTGCTCCGAGCTGCGCAGACCTGGATGACGACGGTGACGGCGTCAACAACTGCGACGACAAGTGCCCGGCTTCGCAGCCTGGCCAGACCATCGGTCCGGACGGTTGCCCGGTGCCTGTGTCGATCGATCTGAAGGGCGTGAACTTCGACTTCAACAAGTCGACCCTGCGTCCGGACGCCGTCTCGATCCTGAGCGAAGCGACCGAGATCCTGAAGCGTTACCCCGACCTGAAGGTTGAGGTTGCTGGTCACACCGACTCGAAGGGTACCGACGAGTACAACCAGAAGCTGTCCGAGCGTCGTGCGACCACCGTGTACGACTACCTGACCAAGAACGGCGTCGATGCGTCGCGTCTGGTTGGTCCGATCGGCTACGGCGAGAGCCGTCCGATTGCTCCGAACGCCAACCCGGATGGTTCCGACAATCCGGAAGGCCGTGCGAAGAACCGTCGTACCGAGCTGAACGTCCAGAACTAATTGGACCGCTAGCTGTTGCATACAAAACCCGGCCTTGCGCCGGGTTTTGTCTTTGTGGGGCCGCAAAACCTGCGCCCAGGCGGTGCAAATCCTGTCTGTGTTGCCATCCAGGCACGCTTCCGGTTGAAACGGCGTTCATCGCTGCCTACACTCGCCGCGTCAACACCACACTCATAATTGGAAGAACCCGATGCTGCGTACTGCTACGGCTGGATTGCTCTGTCTCGCCTTGATTCCCGCCGCCTACGCCGCTCCGAACTGCGCCGGCAGCACGGTGTCCCAGCCGCTGCCGTTGCCCGCCACCGTCATCGCGCCGGCGGCTGCCGAGTTCTACACCCGTAGCGTGCAGCTGGGCATGCCCACCGGCGTGCTGGCACAGCCCTACACCACCGAGCAGTCGGTGGACCGCGTGCTGCTGCGTCTGCGCGTGGAAGGCTGCCAGGATCTGGCCAAGGTCATTCCGCCCGGCGGCACCGTCAATCCGAACGATCCGGCCGCCTACAAGGCCACCACCGCGTTCGACAACACGCCGTGGCGCTTTGACATGAGCCAGAACGGCAAGCGCATGACCGCCGAAGAATTCGATGCCTGGATGAAGGCGCGCGGCGTGCGTGTGGTCAAGGCACGCCCGGTGGCTGCACCGGCTCCGGCTGCTGCCGCAACGGCAACGCCTGCGGCCGACGCCAAGTCGGTCGAAAACAAGTAAGCAGCGCGGTCGGGACGGCATGACCCGGCGGCCTGCGCCGGCAACGTCCCGGCAGCGCACGCGTGGTCCGGCGGGCGCATCGCGCGCCTCCGGTACGACCACGGCAACCACCGCGCCACGCCACGGGCTGGCGCGCGTGCTGTCCAAACTGGGCGTGTGTTCGCGTACCGAAGCGGCGCGCTGGGTCGCCGACGGGCGGGTCAGCGTGGCCGCGCGCGTAATACGCGATCCCGAATATCCGATCCGCACCGATCAGCACTCCACCATCCGTGTCGACGGACAGCCATTGGCCGGGCCGGCGCGGTGCTACCTGATGCTCAACAAGCCGCGCGGCGTGGTCACCACCGCACGCGACGAGCAGGGCAGGGACACGGTGTATCGCTGCTTCGATGGCGCCGGATTGCCATGGATCGCCCCGGTCGGGCGCTTGGACAAGGCCAGCGAAGGCCTGCTGCTCTTCAGCAACGATCCGCAATGGGCCGCCACGGTGACCGACCCGATGACCGGGCCGGACAAGACCTATCACGTGCAGATCGATTGCCGCCCGAGCGCTGCGCAACTGGCGCAACTGCAGGCCGGCGTGGTCGATCCTGATCCGGACGGCGAGGGCGTGCTGCTGCGCGCCAAGCGGGTCGGCGTGCTGCGCGAAGGCGAGCGCAATGCGTGGCTGGAGATCGTGCTGGACGAGGGCCGCAATCGGCAGATTCGCCGCTTGTTAGCTGCTGTGGAGATCGGCGTGCTGCGGCTGGTGCGGGTGGCGATCGGCTCGCTGGCGATGGGCGAGCTGGGCAAGGGTGCGTGGCGGATGCTCAGTCCAGCGGAAGTCAGCGCGCTGACGGCGGCTCCCGCCAGCGCGCCAGACGCGCGCTGAGCAAGGCATTGACCACCTCGACGGCGCGGGCGTCGCCGGCACCGTTGGCATCGTGGCGTCGGCCCTTGGCGTGATTGCAGCCGGCACAGGCCAGGGCGAGATTGCGCGCTGCATTCGCATCGTCGCCGACCAGCGCACACAGGGCCGCCGCCGCGCGACGGCCGAACCAGGCCTGCGGGATCACGTGTTCCAGCGTGGTGTGCCCGAACGGTTCGCCATCGGCGCGCAGTTGCAGGCGCCGACGGCAATGCAGGCAGCGGGTTTCCCAGTTGCCATCCAACAGCCGCGCCTGGGTATCGGTCTGCGCCGCGAGCAGCAGCCGTTGGCGCAGCACCGAGCGCATCAGTGCTGGATGACGTCCAGTTCGCGGCCGATCTTGATGAAGGCGTCAATCGCCTGATCCAGCTGCTCGCGGGTGTGCGCGGCGCTGATCTGGGTGCGGATACGCGCCTGGCCCTTGGGTACCACCGGGAAGAAGAAGCCGATCGCGTAGATGCCTTCTTCCAGCAGCCGCTCGGCGAATTTTTGCGCCAGCGGCGCGTCGTAGAGCATCACCGGGCTGATCGGGTGCACGCCGGGCTTGAGGTCGAAGCCGGCGGCGGTCATGCGCTCGCGGAAGTAGCGGGTGTTGTCGACCAGCTGCGTGCGCAGCTCGCCGGCGGCATCCAGCATGTCGAACGCCTTGATGCCTGCGGCCACCACGTGCGGCGGCAGTGAATTGGAAAAAAGATAAGGACGCGAGCGCTGGCGCAGCAGTTCGATGACTTCACGCTTGGCGGTGGTGAAGCCGCCCAGTGCGCCGCCCATCGCCTTGCCCAGCGTGCCGGTGAAGATATCGATCTGGTCCAGCACGCCCTTGACCTCGGCCGAGCCGCGGCCGGTAGCGCCCAAAAAGCCGGTGGCGTGGCATTCGTCGATATGCACCAGCGCGTTGTACTTGCGGGCGAGGGTGGTGATCTCGTCCAGCGGGGCGATGAAGCCGTCCATCGAGAATACGCCGTCGCTGGTGATCAGCTTGGTCTTGCAGCCGGCGGCATCGGCGGCCTGCAGCTGCGCTTCCAGGTCGGCCATGTCGCAGTTGGCGTAGCGGAAGCGCTTGGCCTTGCACAGGCGTACGCCGTCGATGATCGAGGCGTGGTTGAGCGCGTCGGAGATGATGGCATCGTGCTCGCCGAGCAGCGGTTCGAACAGGCCGCCGTTGGCATCGAAACAGGCGGCATAGAGGATGGTGTCCTCGGTGCCGAAGAAGTCGGCGATGGTGCGCTCGAGTTGCTTATGCAAATCCTGGGTGCCGCAGATGAAGCGCACCGAGGCCATGCCGAAGCCGTGGGTGTCCAGCGCGTCCTTGGCGGCCTGGATGATGTCCGGGTGGTCGGCCAGGCCCAGGTAGTTGTTGGCGCAGAAGTTGAGCACGCTGCGGCCGTCGGCGAGGGTGATCTGCGCCGACTGCGGGCCGGTGATGATGCGCTCGGACTTGAACAGGCCCTGGGCCTGGATCGCCTCCAGTTCGGCGGCGTAATGGGCAGTCAGCGCAGCGGGAGCGTTGGTCATGGCGGTCGCAGTGGCAAGAGACGCATGATTTTAACGATCACGGTGGCATACCACTACGTCATGCAAAATCGGCATAAGGTGCGGCCTTGATGTCATTTCACCGCCTGCGTGCCGCTGCGCAGCATGGCATGCTTGCTGTTCAGCTGCGCCCCAACGGTTTGGAGATTGCTGTGACCCACCCCCGCTACCGCTTCGTGTCGATCCTGTTGTGCAGCTTGCTGGCCCTGGCCGGCCCGGCTGGCGCGCGCGACATCGGTCTGCTCAATGTGAGCTATGACCCCACCCGCGAGTTCTATCGTGACTACAACAGCGCGTTCGCCGCGCATTGGAAACAGCAACATCCGCAGGACACGGTGACGGTGGAAACCTCGCACGGCGGCTCCGGCAAGCAGGCGCGCGCAGTGATCGACGGCATCGAGGCCGATGTGGTCACGTTGGCGCTGGCCTACGACGTGGACGCAATCGCGGAGAAGGCCAAGCTGATCGACAGCGATTGGGAAAAGCGCCTGCCCGACAACAGCGCGCCGTACACCTCGACCATCGTATTCCTGGTGCGCAAGGGCAACCCGAAGAACATCCACGACTGGCCGGACCTGCTGCGCTCCGGCGTGGCGGTGGTGACCCCCAACCCCAAGACCTCCGGCGGCGCGCGCTGGAATTACCTGGCCGCCTGGGCGTATGCCGACCGCATCTTCAAGGGCGACCGCGAGCGCATCGTGCGCTACATGCAGGCGTTGTTCCGCAACGTGCCGGTGCTGGATACCGGTGCGCGCGGCGCCACCACCACGTTCGTGCAGCGTGGCATCGGCGATGTGCTGCTGGCCTGGGAAAACGAGGCGCTGCTGGCGCGCGAAGAGCTGGGCAAGGACAAGTTCGAGATCGTGGTGCCCAAGCTGTCGATCCTGGCCGAGCCGTCGGTGGCGCTGGTCGACAAGAATGTTGACAAGCACGGCACCCGCGAGGTGGCCGAGGCCTATCTGCGTTACCTGTATGCGCCGGAAGGGCAGAAGCTGGCGGCCAAGCATTTCTATCGGCCGCGCCATCCGGAATTTGCCGACCCTGCCGATTTGGCGCGGTTCCCGGACATCAAGCTGGTGACCATCCAGGAAGCGTTCGGGTCGTGGGACAAGGCGCAGCAGGAACACTTCGCCGACGGTGGCGTGTTCGATCAGATCCAGGCAAAAAAGTAGGCGATGCAGATGTCGGTTGCACCCCACCCAGCGCCGTCACCGCGCCGACGCGTGATGCCGGGGCTGGGCTTGAGTCTTGGAATCACGCTGACCTGGCTGGGATTGATCGTG
This sequence comes from Xanthomonas arboricola pv. juglandis, assembly GCF_001013475.1. Classification (GTDB taxonomy): domain Bacteria; phylum Pseudomonadota; class Gammaproteobacteria; order Xanthomonadales; family Xanthomonadaceae; genus Xanthomonas; species Xanthomonas arboricola. The sequence continues at coordinate 56,816 of NZ_JZEF01000007.1, forward strand.
CTGATCCCGCTGCTGGGCATTTTCATCAAAACCAGCGGGTTGGGCTGGGACGGCCTGTGGCGGGTGTGGAGCGAGCCGCGCGTGCTGTCGGCGCTGCGGGTGAGCTTCGGCACCGCTTTCGCGGCCGGCGCCTTCAATGCGGTGATGGGCACCTGGGTGGCCTGGGTGTTCGTGCGCTACAGCTTCCCTGGCAAACGTTTCTTCGATGCGGTGATCGACCTGCCGTTCGCATTGCCGACCGCGGTGGCCGGCATCGCGCTGACCGCGTTGTACGGCGGCAACGGTTGGGTCGGGCGCTGGCTGGAGGCGATCGGCATCAAGGTGGCCTACACCCAGCTTGGCATCGTGCTGGCGCTGGTGTTCGTCGGGTTGCCGTTCGTGGTGCGGGTGGTGCAGCCGGTGCTGGCCGAGAGCGAGCGCGAGCTGGAGGCGGCCGCGGCCACGCTGGGCGCATCGCGCTGGCAGACGGTGTGGCGGGTGGTGCTGCCTGGGCTCTGGCCGGCGGTCCTGACCGGGTTTGCGCTGGCCTTCGCGCGGGGCGTGGGTGAGTACGGCTCGGTGATCTTTATCGCCGGCAACCTGCCCAATTCGACCGAGATCGCGCCGCTGCTGATCACCATCCGGCTGGAGGAATTCGACTATGCCGGTGCCACCGCGATTGCCGCGGCGATGCTGCTGCTGTCGTTCGTGATCCTGCTGGTGGTCAATACGCTGCAGGCACGCCTGCTGCGCTATCAACGGAGGACTGCATGAACGATGCTGTTTCGCCGCTGCCTGCCATGTTGCACACCCGCCAGATGACCGAACAGGCCCGCCGCATCACCGACTCGGCCACCAACGAGCCGTGTTGGGTGCAGTGGTTGATGATTGCGGGGGCGCTGCTGTTCCTGCTGGCGTTCCTGCTGCTGCCGCTGGTGCTGGTGTTCGCCGAGGCGCTGCGCGGCGGCTGGGAGACCTTTCTGCGCGCGATCGTCGACCCGGATGCATTGTCGGCGATCAAGCTGACCCTGATTGTCACTGCCATCGTGCTGCCGCTGAACCTGGTGTTCGGCGTGGCGGCGGCGTGGGCGGTCAGCAAGCACCAATTCCCCGGCAAGCGCTTGCTGATCAGCCTGATCGACCTGCCGTTCTCGGTGTCGCCGGTGGTGGCGGGCCTGATCTTCGTGCTGATCTTCGGCCGCAGCGGCTGGGCATGGCCGTTGATCGACGAAGGCTGGCGGCTGCAGTTGCCGTTTTTTGGCGAGTTGCTGATCCAGTTGCCGCGCATCGTGTTTGCGTTGCCCGGCATCGTGCTGGCAACGACCTTCGTCACTTTCCCGTTCATCGCGCGCGAGTTGATGCCGCTGATGGAACAGCAGGGCAGCGATGAAGAACTGGCCGCATTGAGCCTGGGCGCGAACGGCTGGCAGATGTTCTGGCGGGTGACCCTGCCGAACATCCGCTGGGGCCTGCTGTACGGCGTGTTGCTGTGCGCGGCGCGTGCGATGGGCGAGTTTGGCGCGGTGTCGGTGGTGTCCGGGCATATCCGCGGGCGTACCAACACGCTGCCCCTGCACGTGGAAATTCTTTACAACGAATACGCCTACAGTGCCGCGTTCGCGTGTGCCTCGTTGCTGGCACTGACCGCGCTGCTGACGCTGGCGCTGAAGACGTACCTGGAATGGCGGCACGGCGATTCGCTCGCCGCCAACCATCGACATTGAGGTGAACATGGGCATCCGCATCCACCGCCTGCGCAAGCAGTTCGATACGTTCACCGCGCTGGACGACATCACCCTGGATGTGCGTCAGGGCGAGTTGCTGGCCTTGCTGGGCCCGTCCGGTTCGGGCAAGACCACCTTGCTGCGGATCATGGCCGGGCTAGAGCATGCCGATGGCGGGCAGGTGCTGTTCGGCGACGAAGACGCCACCCGCATGAGCGTGCAGTCGCGCCGGGTCGGCTTCGTGTTCCAGCACTACGCGCTGTTCAAGCATATGGACGTGTTCGAGAACATCGCCTTCGGCCTGCGGGTGCGGCGCGGCAACGAGCGCTGGGCCGAAGCGCGTATCCGCGCACGCGTGGAGGAGTTGCTGGCGCTGGTGCAGTTGCAGGGTCTGGAGCAGCGCTATCCCACCCAGCTGTCCGGTGGCCAGCGGCAGCGTGTGGCCTTGGCGCGTGCATTGGCGATCGAGCCGCGCGTACTGCTGCTGGACGAGCCGTTCGGTGCGCTGGATGCGCAGGTGCGCCGCGATCTGCGCCGCTGGCTGCGCGAGCTGCACGAACGGACCGGCCTGACCACGGTGTTCGTCACCCACGACCAGGAAGAAGCGCTGGAGCTGGCCGACCGGGTGGCGATCCTCAACCGTGGCCGTATCGAGCAGCTCGACACGCCGGCGATGATCTACGACAAGCCGGCCTCGCCGTTCGTGTACTCCTTCGTGGGAGCGGTAAACCGCATCCCCGGTGTGCTGGCGCAAGGCCAGATTCAAGTCGCCGGGCATGCCTTGCCGGCAGCCAATGCCGCGCTGGCGGCCGGCCCGGTAGAGGTCTACGTGCGGCCGGAAGATCTGGTGCCGGACGATGCCGGCTGGCCGGCCACGGTGGCCTGGTCGCAGCGCAGCGGGGCGCGTCTGCGTCTGCGTGCAACGCTGGAGCCGGCAGGCAACGAGGTGGAAGTGGAGCTGCCGGCATCAGCGGGCAGCTTTCAGCCCGGGCAGCAGCTGCGGCTGGCCGCGCGGCATTACGGCGTGTTTCCGGTCTGATCTAAGCCGGGATTCGGGATTCGGGATTCGGGATTGGGGATTGGGGATTCGCAGAAGCGAAGCGAATCCCTGCTAATCCCAAATCTCCACTCCCGGCCCATCAAGATTCCGCGCGGGCGGTCGATGAGACAGAACGCTGACCAGCGTCATCTGCGCTCAAGCTTGTGCGCTGGGTCAAGCGAGCGCGACTTGTATGTTGCGCTGCAATGACAGTTGGACTAATAAGTCATGACAGGCCCGCCTTGCGCAATCCGACCGCCCATCGTTCCAGGAGATGTCCATGAAGCCGTCCTCGCTCGCGTGTTGTCTGTCGTTGCTGTTGCTCGGTGTGGTGCCGTTGGCACAGGCGCAGGACGAAGAAGCCGCCGCTTCTCCCTTCAGCGGCACTTTCGCGGTGACCAGTGACTATCTGTTCCGCGGCATTTCGCAAACTAATGAAGAGCCCGCCTTCCAGGCCGGACTCACCTACAAGACGCCGTTTGGCCTGTACATCGGCACCTGGACGTCCAATGTCGACTACGGTGCCGGTGATCCGGATTGGGAAGTGGATGGCTTTGTCGGCTACAACACCGATCTGGGCACCAACTTCAATTTCGATGTGATGGTCAATCGCTACCAGTATCTAGGAGCGGGTGCGTCCAATTACGCCGAGTTGATCACCAAGACCACGTTCCTGAAAACCTATAGTCTCACCGTTGCCTACACCAACGATCTCTACGGCACCAAGACCGATGGCTACTACTACGCGCTGGATGCCAACTGGTCGCTGCCCTACGACTTCACCTTCGGCGCGCATGCGGGGCACAGCGTCTATACCTCGTCGCTGAGTCAGGTGGATCACGACTACAACGACTTCGGCGTGAATGTCGGCAAGGCCTTCGGTCCGCTGGGCTTGAGCTTGGGCTATTACGACACCAGCGAGGCGGCGGAATTCGGCTTTGGTCGGCAGAATTCGCAGAATCATCTGGTGGCGACTGCGACGGTCACCTGGCCGTGATGCCGTGATGGCAATCGCTTGAACAGCGGCTCTAACGACTTGGCCGTGCAGTGGTAGTGGTGCGGCGGCAACAAGAGTTGATGCCCGGGTTCTTTAGTGTCTAAATTCGAAGGACACCGAGGCTCAAATCTCGTTTGTTTTGTTTTTGAGTGATGCATCGTGCGGATAGATCACTTGCGGAGCGGCTGATCTTCTGCCTGGCTGCAGAGCTCTTGCCCGCCCACCATCGCGGGACACGCCGCAAGTACGTCCTTGTAGGCTCTTACGCGGCATCCATGCCGCGTAAGGTCCCGCGACGGTGAGCGGGCAAGGACCAGTCGAGATAGTCGGTCGTTGAAGCAGTTGCCCATGCGATAGCTCAATCGTGGAGCGGTTGATCTGCGGCTTTGCTGCAGGGCCCTTGCCCGCCCACCATC
>NZ_JZEF01000007.1:61070-97461 GCF_001013475.1 Xanthomonas arboricola pv. juglandis
CGGCATCCATGCCGCGTAAGGTCCCGCGACGGTGAGCGGACAAGGACCAGTTGAGATGGTCGGTCTTTTGTAGCAGTCGCCCATGCGATAGCTCAATCGTGGAGCGCTTGATCTGCGGCTTTGCTACAGGCCCTTGCCCGCCCACCATCGCGGGACACGCTGCAAGTACGTCCCTGTAGGCTCTTACGCGGCATCCATGCCGCGTAAGGTCCCGCGACGGTAAGCGGGCAAGGACCAGTCGAGATGGTCGATCGTTGAAGCAGTCGCCCATGCGATAGCTCAATCGTGGAGCGGATGATCTGCGGCTTTGCTGCAGGGCCATTGCCCGCCCACCATCGCGGGACACGCCGCAAGTACGTCCCTGTAGGCTCTTACGCGGCATCCATGCCGCGTAAGGTCCCGCGACGGTGAGCGGGCAAGGACCAGTCGAGATGGTCGGTGTGCAGGGTTGCAAGCAGGACATGGCGTGCGTTGTTCGAATGACGGTGTGTCTGACAAACGTTCCATCACAAGTAGAGCAACAAGCAGGCTTTCAACAAGACAACCGACGCATTTTCTGGTGCGGTGAGGCCGCCGCGCCCTCAATCAGTGAGCTTTGCCTGCTGCGTTGCCTGCGCTTTGAAAACGGAAATGCAAAAGGCGCCTCGCGGCGCCTTTTGCGTTGAAACGTATCGGCCGATCAGTTCCAGCTCAACACGACCTTGCCGGCCTTGCCTTCTTCCATTAGGTCGAAGCCCTTCTGGAAATCGTCGATCGGCAATTGGTGAGTCAGCACCTTGTGCAGCGGGAAACCCGACAGCACCAGTTGCGTCATCTTGTACCAGGTCTCGTACATCTTGCGGCCGTAGATGCCCTGCACGGTGAGGCCCTTGAAGATGATCTTGTCCCAGTCGCAACCGGCGCCGCGCGGCATGATGCCGAGCATGGCGATCTTGCCGCCGTGATACATGCAGTCGAGCATGTCGTTGAAGGCGCGCGGGTTGCCGCTCATTTCCAGGCCCACGTCGAAGCCTTCCATGTGCAGGTCGGCCATGACCTCCTTGAGCGAGGTCTTGGACACGTTGACCACGCGCGTGGCGCCCATGTCGGCCGCCAGCTTGAGGCGGAAGTCGTTGACGTCGGTGACCACCACGTTGCGCGCACCGATGTGCTTGCAGATGCCCGCGGCAATGATGCCGATCGGTCCGGCGCCGGTGATCAGCACGTCCTCGCCGATCACGTCGAACTCCAGCGCACAGTGCGCGGCGTTGCCGTAAGGGTCGAAGAACGCGGCCAGCTCCGAGGGAATCTGGTCGGGGATCGGCCACAGGTTGCTGGCCGGCATCACCATGTACTCCGCAAAGGCGCCGTTGACATTGACGCCGATGCCGACCGTGTTGGGGCACAGGTGCGGGCGGCCGCCACGGCAGTTGCGGCAATGTCCGCAGACGATGTGGCCTTCGGCCGACACGCGCTGGCCGACCTGGTAGCCGGTCACCGCCGAACCGAGCTCGGCCACGCGGCCCACGAACTCATGGCCGATGGTCAGGCCGGGCTTGATGGTGCGCTGGCTCCACTCGTCCCACAGGTAGATATGCAGGTCGGTGCCGCAGATTGCGGTCTTTTCCAGCTTGATCAGCACCTCGTTGGGGCCGGGGCTGGGAACGGCGACCTGTTCCAGCCAGATGCCCTTGTTTGCTTCGCGCTTGACCAGCGCCTTCATCGTCTGCGCCATCTGGCGGGACCTGCTGAGTGAAAGTAAGGCGGCGATTATATGCGGCGCGAGGTCGGGGCCATGCGGCGATGCGGGAAGTGAGTGACGTCGGCTGACCCGGTTCATGGCGGGGTAGGGCCGATGCCGCGCTTCTCCCCTCGGGAGAAGGTGCCCGGCAGGGGGCGGATGATCGGGTGCCTCAGAGATTTACCAGTACATGCGAAGTCCCTGCTCCGCGCCTCAGCCCGCACATGCGGGCCGGGCGCTCCCAGCCACGCGCGCCGATGGCGCGCAAGCCATGCCTTCTAGACCGAAGGAGAGGGCTACAGCGGCGGCGACTCAGAACTTCACATCCAGACTCATGAAGGTCTGCCGCGGTGCGCCGACCACCATGGTCTGGTTGTAGCCATCCGGATCGGAGGCGACGTAGCCGTTGGTGCCGGTGCTGGCGAAATAGCGCTTGTCGGTGAGGTTGGTGATGTTGAGCGCCAGCGCCACGTCGGCCACCCCGCTCACGCGACCGAAGTCGTAACGCGCGCCCGCATTGAACAGCCAGTACGAGGGCACCTGCGAATCGTTGAGGAAGGTGATGTAGCGCTTGTCGACGTACTTGCCGTCCAGATCCAGGCGCAGGTTGCCGAGCTGGTAGCTGGCGCTGGAGGAGAACATCAACGCGGGGATGCCGACCACGTCCTTGCCGGAGGTGGCGACCACGCCGTTGTTGAGGTAATCGTCCCGATAACGCGAGCGGTTCCACGACAATGAGTTCAACCAGCTCAGGCCTTCCAGCGGGCGCCACATCAAGGCCAGGTCGGCACCCGCGCTATGCACGGCGCCGACATTGCTCAGGATCGCCGCGCAGGTCTGCACCGCGGTGCACGGCGAAGTGGTCAACAAGCGGTTGGAGAACTTGGTGAAGTAGGCGTCGGCCGAGAGCTGGAACTGCGCATCCTGCACGCGGTAACCCACCTGCACGGTCTGTGATTCTTCCGGTTCCAGCGTGGAACGGCTGCGATCGAAGGCGGCCTGCGAGGTGCCGAACGGAGTGAAGCCGAACGCGGCGATGTTCTTGCTGTAGGAGGCGTACAGGTCCTGGCGCTCGTCCAGCTTGTAGTTCACGCCGACCTGCGGCAGGAAGTTGTCCTCGGCACGGATACGGCCCTGTGCCAGTGCGGTGGTCGGCACCAGCGACTGTGCGCGCGTGGTGGTGCTGAGCGCCTTTGCGCCGTAGTTGAGGGTCAACCGATCGTCGAGCAGGCGCACGGTGTCCTGCAGGTACAGCATGCGGGTCTGGGTGGTATAGCGCTGCAGGAAATCGCGACGGAACGGGGTCTGCACTTCGTACACGTTGTACAGCGAGGTATAGCCCTCGTTGCCGAGCGCGAAGTAGTTGCGCTGCTGCGTGGTACGTGCGTTTTCCGCCCACAGGCCCACTTCCAGATCGTGGTTGCCCCACGACCATTTCAATGCGCTGGTGCCGCCGAAACGATCCAGGCCGTAGTCGGTGGTGCGCATCGACAGCGGCACCTGCGCAGAGGTGCGTACATACGGCGTCACCCACTGACCTTCGCCACGATTGCCGTGGTAGTAGCCGGTGGCATCCAGGGTGGCGCCACCGAACACGAACGTGCCCGACAGACCGGCCAGGTTGTCGCGGCGCAGGCCGCCGCCGGCGTAGTAGCTGGCATCGAGCCAGCTGTAATCGTCGGGCAGCCCGGCCAGCGATTGCGGATAGCCGTTGGCCACGCCGCTGGTGGCGCCGGTGTTCTGATACGCACGCGCCATCTGCACGGCGGTGGCCCAATCCGGCTGCAGGTAGTCGTAGTCCCAGCCGAGCGCGCGCTGGCTGGTCAACGACAGGTCCATGTAGTCGTATTCCTTGCGCCGCGAGGTATCCACGAACAGGCTCAGACGGTTGCCGTCGCCCCACTGGTAGACGGTCTTGAGGTTGGCCTGCTCGGACTGCTGGTCGCCGAAGCCTTTCCACTTGTCGGTGCTGGCATTGGCATAGGACAGGTACGCCGACAAGCCGTTGCGATCGCCGGTGTCGCCGCGCACGAAGGTGCGGCGCGTGGCATCGCTACCGACCGTCTGCACCAGGCGCAGGCCCGGCGTGCTCTGCGGGTCGGCCGAGTAGAACTGCATGGTGCCGCCGAGGTTGGTGTTGGACGCAGTGCCCAGCGCACCGGCGCCCTGCGCGATTTCCACCGAGCCGAGGTTTTCCGAAATGATGGCGCGGGTGATGTGCAGGCCGTTGGTGACGCCGTAGCTCATGTTGCCGAGCGGAATGCCATCGAGCGTGTAACCCAGCCGGCTCTGATCGAAGCCGTGCAGGGTGACCTGCGCGGACCACTCGTAGGTGCCGAACGGATCGGCCGACTGGAATTGCACGCCCGGCAGCTTTTCCACTGCCTTGAAGGCGCTGCTGCCCGGGGTCAGCTGCTCGATGTCCTGCCGGCTGATGCGCTGGACCTGGCGGGTGCTGCCTTGCGACACCACGTTGATCGCATCCAGCTGGGTAGCGTTGGTGGCAGCATCGGCCACGCTGGCCGGGGCATCGGCTACCGGCGCATCTGCACCGGCAACCGGATCGGCCGCCGGTGTGGCAGCAGAGGCGATGGCGGGGAGCAGCGCGGCCAGGGCAAGCGCCAGCGGAGTGACATGAAAACGGCGAGCGGAAGTCATGGGGGAATCCTGTTCGAGCACGGCTGAGGGCAACGCACGGTGCAGGACCGGCGTTTCGCGACGCAGGGTGTCAACGACGTATGAAACATTGATGACGGTGGCTGTCGCAAAACTGTCGTGCTTGCCCGCTATACGTGTCGTACCCGGCCGCACTGCGCGGCGATGTACATGTATTTCCTGCAGGTTCCGTAGCCATGACGTCCTCCCCCTCGCGCCGCGATTTCCTCAAGCGCGTCGCCGCGCTGACTGCCGCCGGCGCCTTGCCGCCCTCGATCGGCCGCGCACTCGCGCTGCCGGCCAACTCGCGCACCGGCACGCTGCGCGACATCGAACACGTGGTGATCCTGATGCAGGAAAACCGCTCCTTCGATCATTACTTCGGTGCGCTGCGCGGCGTGCGTGGCTTCGGCGATCCGCGTCCGTTGCAGCTGCGCGACGGTCACCCGGTATGGAGCCAGCCGGCCGCCGATGGTCGTCGCCTGCTGCCGTTCGCGTTCGATTCGCAAAGCACCTGCGCGCCGTTGATCAAGAGCCTGGATCACTCGTGGAAAGCCGGCCACGGGCAGGACCCGGCGCGCTGGGCCGAGTACGACGCCTGGGTGCCGTACAAGGGCGAATTGACGATGGGGTATTTCCAGCGTCACGACATCCCGTACTACCACGCACTGGCCGATGCGTTCACCATTTGCGATGGCTATTTCTGTTCGCTGCACGGGCCGACCAATCCCAATCGCATGTACCTGTTCACCGGCACCAGCGGTCCGAGCGTGGGCAATCTCGGCGCGCAGGCGGTGACCAATGCCGACGACGGCAACTGGACCGCCGACATGGCGCGCGACAAGCCCGGCTACGCGGCGATGGACTGGACCACCTATGCGCAGCGCCTGCAGGCCGCAGGCGTGGACTGGCGCGTGTACCAGGAGTACGACAACTTCGGCTGCAACTCGCTGGCGTATTTTTCGCACTACCGCGATCTGCACCCCGGCGATGAACGTTACCGACGTGCACGTGCCTGCGTGCCCGGGTCCACTGCAGACAATGCCGCCACCACGCAGGCCGATCATCTGATCGCCGCAATCGCCGCCGACGTGCAGGCCGATCGCTTGCCGCAGGTGTCTTGGATCGTGCCGCCCACCGCGTACTGCGAGCATCCGGAAGCGCCGCCGGCCTACGGCGAATCGCTGGTGGCGCGCCTGATCGACGCGCTCACCGCCAACCCGCAGGTGTGGGCGAAGACCGCGTTGATCATCAACTACGACGAGAACGACGGCTTCTTCGATCACGTTCCCGCAGCGCTGCCGGCACTGGATGCGCGCATGGGGCGCAGCAATGTCGATACGCGCGGGGAGGTCTACGAGGGCGTGCCGATGGGGCTGGGCATCCGCGTGCCCATGCTGGTGATCTCGCCCTGGACGCGCGGTGGCTGGGTCAATTCGCAGGTGTTCGATCACACTTCGGTGCTGCGCTTGCTGGAACGCCGCTTCGGTGTGGCCGAGCCGAACATCAGCCCGTGGCGTCGCGCGGTCAGCGGCGATCTGACCAGCGTGTTCGATTTCCGCAAGCCGGACGACTCGGCACTGCGCGCACTGCCGTCGGTCGACGACTACCGCGCGCGCACCGCCGCGGTGCGCAACAAGCCGCTACCGGTGCCGCCGGCCAAGGCCAGCATGCCGCGGCAGGAGCCGGGACAACGTCCGGCGCGCGCGCTGCCGTATGCCTTGCAGGTGCATGCGCGCGAGCAGGGCGACGGCGGCGTGCAACTGCAGTTCGTCAACAGCGGCGCTGCGGCGGCCGCGTTCAACGTCTACACCAGCGCTGCGAGTGGCGGCCCGTGGTACTACACCGTGTCGCCTGGCACCCGCCTCGACGATGTGCCGGTCGGCGCTGCGCACAGCGGCGGCTATGCGCTGAGCGTGCATGGACCCAATGGCTTCCTGCGCGAATTCGCCGGCGACCTCGCTGCGGCCGGGACGCAATCGGCAGCGCCTTGGTTGGAGGCGCGGCAGGACGGCGAGGTGCTGGTGCTGGACATCGGCAATGCGGGGCAGCAACCGTGCACGCTGCAGCTGCGCGCGCTGGACTACGCAGACCCGACCGCGCGCTCGCTGCACCTGGCCGCAGGTCAGCGCCAGACCGTGCGTCTGGCGCTTGCTGCCAGCGATCACTGGTACGACCTGGTGCTGGAACAACCGGGCGCGGCATTCCGCCGCCGCCTGGCCGGGCATCTGGAAACCGGCAGGCCCAGCCGCAGCGATCCGGCATTCGGGCGCGCCTGAGCCGGCGCCGGGACGCGCCGGTGATGGACGCGCAGGGCAGGCGGGTCGGCCTGGCCTCGACGGCAACCGGGCGTCGGTGAGCCGCAACGGGATCTTCGATCCGGCGATGACCCGCACGATCGCCGTGGATAGCCGGTATTTGCGTTGGGTCATGCCGGAAGTCGCTCCGGCACCGCAGCTGTTGCAGGAACTCGGCATGCGCTGACGCGGGCGGCCGGCACCGCAGCGGGAGGGGTTATCATGCGCTCCCGTTTCGCTGCGGCGAGCCGGCCCCTTCCCCAAGGAATCTCTCGCGCATGCGCATCCTGCTTGCCCGTCACGGCGAGACGCCGTGGAACGCCGAAGGCCGTTACCAGGGCCAGATCGATATCCCGCTGTCGCCGGTCGGCGAAGGCCAGGCCGCCGCCCTCGGCGCGCGTCTGCAATCGTTGGAGATCACCCGCGCGGTGGCATCGCCGCTGTCGCGTGCGCAGGCCACCGCCAGGCTGGCGCTGGGCAGCAACCGCGAAAGCCTGCTGCAGACCGATGCAGACCTGCAGGAAATCGCCCACGGCGAATGGGAAGGCCTGCTGGCCAGCGAGATCAACGACAAGGATCCGGCACGTCTACGCGCCTGGCGCGACGAGCCCGATACCGTGCTGATGCCCGGCGGCGAGTCCCTGCGGCAGGTGCTGGACCGCAGCTGGCGCGGCCTGGCGCGCGCGGCCGAAGGCCTGGGCGCGGCCGATACCTTGCTGGTGGTCGCGCACGATGCGGTCAACCGCGTGATCCTGTGCAAGATTCTGGGCCTGCCGCTGTCCCGGCTGTGGACCTTCCGCCAGGCACCGACCACGCTCAACCTGCTCGAAGGCGAGGACGTGGATCACCTGGAAGTGGTGCGGCTCAACGACTGCGCGCACCACACGCCGTTCTTTGGTGAAGCCAAGCATCGGGCGCTGTAAGACAACGCCCGGCACGGACGCTGGATGAGACCGTGGCCTGTGATATCGGCACAATTGCCAGGTGGCCCAGGGCGCTTCGCTACGCTGTTTTGGGCAGCGTGTCCGGCCTGTTGGCGCTGGGAGCGTTCTCCGACTTCATTCCCGCGCCTTTCCTGTCCGGTCGGGCCTGGATAGCGCCGATGGTGCTGCTGGGAAGCGGGCTGACGGTATCGATCGTCGCGCCGGCCTATCGCATCGGCGGGTGGAAGGCGGTCGTTGGCAAGCAGCTGTTCAACACCGTGCTGGCGCTCTGCCTGGCGCCGCCGCTCTTGGGATTGCTGTGCTGGCTGGTGCTGGCCAGAGGTGGGCCCTGGATCTACACCCGCATCGCCGGCGTCGATTTCGAAGAGACGCATGTCATGCAGACCGCCGCCATGCCTAGCGCGCGAGCGTGCAAATACCGGTTGAGTGGCGGGCCGCTCGCGCATCGTTTTCCGGGCCATCTGTGCATCGACGAAGCGCAGTATCGGCGTCACCCCGAGCAGCGCGTCTCGGTGTTGTTGCGCGGTCAACGCTCCGTCTTGGGCATGCGCATTGCGTCCATTTCCGATGTCCCTTGACTGCGGGCGACAGCGCTGCCTCAGTTGGTCACCAAGTTGTGCGCACCCTGTCGGCCCATACGACGGCGCGCGATCTGCCGGCATGCCTGGTGATGTGCGTTGCGCGCCGGCAAACGGCGATAATGCGGTTCTTCTCGCGCAGCCCTGACCGTGAACGCAACCGACTCCCTCTCCGACTGGCTCGCCTACATCGAGCAGCAGCATCCGCAGAACATCGCCATGGGGCTGGAGCGCGTGCGCGAGGTCGCTGCGCGGTTGCAGATTGAAGCGCCAGCCAGGCATGTCATTGTCGTAGGCGGCACCAATGGCAAAGGCTCCACCGTGGCCTTTATCGAGGCGATCGCGCAGGCCGCCGGCTGGAAGGTGGGCAGCTACACCTCGCCGCATCTGCTGCGCTACAACGAGCGCGTGCGCATCGACGGCAACGAGGCCGGCGACGCGCAACTGGTGGACGCCTTTGCCGCCGTCGAAGCGGCACGTGGCCAGACCGCACTGACGTATTTCGAATACGACACGCTGGCGGCGCTGTGGCTGCTGCAGCGCTCCGGGCTGGACCTGGCGGTGCTGGAAATCGGCCTGGGCGGGCGCCTGGACGCGGTCAACATCATTGATTCGGATGTGGCGGTGATCACCACCGTGGATATCGACCACACCGATTGGCTGGGCGAGGACCGCGAGGCGATCGGCACCGAGAAGGCCGGCATCATCCGCGCCTGGAAGCCGGTGGTGCTGGGCGAAATCGACCCGCCGTCGAGCGTGTTGCGGCGGGCCTACCAACTGGGCGCCAATGCGATCCGCGCCGGCAGCGATTATTTCTTCGAGCCGATCGAGGCGCAGCACTCCGACGCGCCGCAGTGGCGCTGGCGCGATGTCGCGGTGACCCTGGAGCTGCCGCTGCCGGCCTTGCAGGCGCCGGTGCAACTGGCCAACGCCGCCGCGGCGATCGCCGCGTTGCAGGCCTTGCCGGTGGAACTGCCCGATACCGCCTGGGCGCAGGGCATTGCCAATGCACGGGTGGCCGGGCGGCTGCAGCGCAGCGACGTCGATGGCGTGCAGGTGCTGCTGGATGTCGGCCATAACCCGCAGGCCGCGCGCGCGCTGGCCGATGCGCTGGGCGCGCAGGCGCACACCGGCAGCACCCATGCGATCTACGCCGCATTGGCGGACAAGGATGTGCTGGGCGTGGTGGAGGCGGTGGCCGCGCAGGTCGACCATTGGGCCCTGGCGGGGCTGGACGGTGCGCGGGGGCAGTCGGCGCAGGCCTTGCAGGCCCGTCTGCAGGGCAGTGCCGCAGCGCAGGCGGCCTGCCATGGCGATGTGGCGGGCGCACTGCGCGCGGTGCTGGCGCAGGCCTCACCGGGCGACCGGGTGCTGGTGTTCGGCTCGTTTCATACCGTTGCCGACGCCCTAAACGCACTTCGTTCAGTCCACCCGGGTCGGTAGCCCGGCTGCGGCCTTATAATCTCCGCGGCACCCCGCCACGCCGCCTCTCGTCTCTTTACGTGGATACTGCTCTGAAACAGCGACTGATTGGCGCCATCGTTCTGGTGGCGCTTGCCGTGATCTTCCTGCCGATGCTGGTCAAGGGCCCTGCGCCGTCGAGCGGCGTGGCCGATGTGCCGCTGGAGGCGCCTGCCGCACCGGCCAATGGCGAGTTTGAAGCCCGCGAATTGCCGCTGGTCACTCCGGGCGATGCGCCGGCCGGTGGCGCGCTGGGCATGCGCGGCGCCGCCTCGGCGCCGGCTGCGGTGCAGGACAACCCGGACGCGGCCGATCTGGCCAACCCGTCCAGCGCGCCGTCGGCGCCTGAGGTGGCGGCCGGCAACTACGCGGTCAACTTCGGCGCCTACGCCACCAGCGCCGACGCCGACGCGGTGCTGGCGCGGCTCAAGCAGGCGCAGCTGCCCGGCTTCAGCGAAAAGACCCAGATCAACGGCCGCCCGGCCTGGCGCGTGCGCGTGGGGCCGTATGTCGACCAGGCGCAGGCCGAATCGGCGCGCCTGCAGGCAGTGAAGGTGCGCAGCGACGTCAACGCCCAGGTGGTGACGCTGGATGCCAACGCCGCCGCGCCGGCGCCTGCAGCCAGCACACCGGCGCCGGCGCCGGCCGCAAAACCCAGCAGCAGCGTGGCCGCCGCCAGCACCGCTGCACCGACCAAGACCGAAAGCCTGCCGCCGGAGCCGGCCAAGCCGGTGGCCGCCGCGCCCAAGCCGGCCGAAGCGTCCAAGCCCGCTCCGGCCAAGCTGGAGGTGGCGAAAACGGAGCCGGCCAAGCCCGAGCCGGCCAAGCCGGTCGTCGCGGCGCCCGCCGCGCCGGCAGCCCCTGCGGCCAGTTCGGTCGGTTTTGCGGTGCAGCTGGGCGCCTTCGGGCGCGCCGAAGACGCCGACGCCTTGCGCGACCGCGTGCGCGCCGCCGGTTTCAGTGCCTTCGTCGAACAGGTGCGGACCGACAAGGGCGCGCTCAACCGCGTGCGGGTCGGCCCGGTGGCCAACCGTGGCGATGCCGAACAGTTGCGTGCGCAGGTGGCGGCCAAGGTCGGCATTTCCGGCATGGTGCGTCCGCATCCGTAAACCATCGCGCCTTCATCGGGTGGGCGCGGTGCATGGTGGAGATCGGCATGCCGGTTGGTTCGCTACGCGCAGTGCGGCTCGTCCGCAGCCCGCCCGATCGCCGCTTGCGTGGTATCGCCAGCGGCGAGCGGACTTCCTGATCGCCTCACACCCATGGAGGGGAGCGCAATGAACACCGAGCCAGGTTGGACCAGCGTCGCGCGCGTCGCGCGGAGAAGTGGGCAATGATCGACATGGTGCTGGGCGTCATCATCCTGGTGTCGGCCCTGTTGGGCCTGCTGCGCGGATTTGTCGCCATCGTGGTCGGCACGCTGTCGTGGTTGCTGGCCGGCTGGGCGACGTTCCAGTTCGGCGGGCCGGCCGCGCGCTGGATCGCCGACGGCAAGCATCCGTCGGCCACCGAATCGTTCGGCGGTTACGCGATGGTGTTCGTCGGCGTGCTGATCACCGTGGCGGTGATCGGTATGGTGATCCGTGCTGGGGTGGACGCGGTGCGCCTGGGCGGGATGGACCGCATGCTCGGGTTCGGCCTGGGTCTGGTGCGCGGCGGCTTTCTGGCCAGCGTGCTGGTGCTGCTGATGAGCTTCACGCCGCTGCCGCGCGAGCCGTCCTGGCGCCAGTCGATGCTGATGCCGATGCTGTCGCCGGGCGCGAGCTGGATGCGGGCGCAACTGCCGGCCTGGCGGATGCCGTCGATGGACATGCCATCGATGGAACTCGGCAACTTGCCAACGGAGTTGGGGAAGTTGCCCTCGGCAGGCGATAATACGGACCTGGGCAAGGCGCTGTCCGGGTCCGGTCTGAGCGACACCATCACGCGTGCGCTCGGGCAACCCGGTAAAGCCGCCAGCGACGGACGCGATCCGGCGCAGGCGATGCCGGCCAATATCGATCCGGCGCAGGTTCGCGGCGGAGAAAGCGACCCGGCTCGGGTCGAGTCCCAAGGCCAGGCACGGCCCCCTTCACAGTAGCGGCGCAAGCCGTAGCGGAGAACGCGCACCATGTGTGGCATCGTCGGTATTGTCGGCAACCAGAACGTCGCCGGGCAGCTCTATGACGGCCTGACCGTCCTGCAGCATCGTGGGCAGGACGCCGCAGGCATCGCCACCGCAGACGGCACGCGCCTGCGCGTGCAAAAGGCCAACGGGCTGGTACGCGACGTCTTCGACGAGAAGAAGATGGCGGTGCTGGAAGGCCGGGTCGGCATCGCGCATTGCCGCTACCCGACCGCGGGCTCGGAAGGCATGGACGAGGCGCAGCCGTTCTACGTCAACTCGCCCTACGGCATCGCGCTGGCGCACAACGGCAACCTGATCAACACCGAGGCCTTGCGCCAGCAGGTGTTCGAAGCCGACCGCCGCAACATCAACACCGATTCGGACAGCGAAGTGCTGCTGAACGTGTTTGCCTACGAGCTGGACGCGCAGCGCATGCTCACACCCGAGGCGGCGATCCGCGCGGTGGCCGGCGTGCACCGCCGCTGCAAGGGCGGCTATGCGGTGGTCAGCGTGGTGCTGGGCCTGGGCCTGGTGGCCTTCCGCGACCCGCACGGCATCCGTCCGCTGGTGCTGGGCAAGCGCGAGCATGCCGAAGGCACCGAATACATCGTCTCCTCCGAATCGGCTGCGCTGGACATCCTCGGCTACCAGCGCGTGCGCGACGTGCGCCCCGGCGAGGCGATGGTGATCACCGCGCGTGGCGAGCTGTTTTCGGAAGTCTGCGCCGCGCCGACCGTCAACGCGCCGTGCATCTTCGAGTACGTGTACTTCGCGCGCCCCGACTCGATGATCGACAACATCTCGGTGCACAAGGCGCGCATGCGCATGGGCCTGAAGCTGGGCGAGAAGATCCTGCGGCTGCGCCCGGACCACGATATCGACACCATCATCCCGATCCCGGACACCTCGCGCGATGTGGCGCTGGAGATGTCCAACGTGCTCGGGGTGAAGTACCGCGAGGGCTTCGTCAAGAATCGCTACGTGGGCCGGACCTTCATCATGCCGGGGCAGGGCGAGCGGCAGAAATCGGTGCGGCGCAAGCTCAATCCGATCCATCTGGAGTTCCGCAACCGCGTGGTGCTGCTGGTCGACGATTCGATCGTGCGCGGCACCACCAGCCGGCAGATCGTGCAGATGGCCCGCGACGCCGGTGCGCGCAAGGTATATCTGGCCTCGGCCGCGCCGCCGGTGCGTTACCCCAATATCTACGGCATCGACATGCCGGCGGCCGAAGAACTCATCGCGCATGGCCGCAGCGAGCTGGAAATCCAGGAATTTTTGGGCTGCGACTGGCTGATCTACCAGGATCTGGAAGACTTGGAAGTGGCCGTGCGCGAAGGCAACCCGGACATCCAGCAGTTCGATTCCTCGTGCTTCAACGGCGAGTACATCACCGGCATCGAGCCAGGCTATTTCGAACGCATCCAGCAATTGCGCTCGGACGATGCCAAGAAGCGTCGCCGCGCGTGAGGCTATGCGGTAGCGCCGCAGCTCGGCGCTACCCAGACGTGGCCTAGAGCCGCTGTGCCACGCAGGAGTACCTGCGTGGCGATCGCGCGATTCGGGTGCCGCCGATCGACAAGCGGGCGCGCTGCGCTGCTTCGATAGCGGCGCCAGCCGCTGGTTGTTCGCAGACCGCACCTGCGACGGCTGCGTGGTGGTCTCGATCGCCGCTGCAGATCGAAGCGCCAGTTGTCGATTTAGCGGCTACCGCAACGATGGAGTGATGGACACGATGGATCTTCTGCAAGCCGCACATGCCTGCCTGCAGGCGGCCGATCCGCTGGAGAAGGTCGCGTTGACGCAGCGACATGCGGCCGCGTTCCGTGCCGGCACGTTGCCGTTGCCACCGCTGCAGGCGGCGCCTCCGGAGCCGATCCGCATGCCTGGCCGACCTACAAGGCCGGTGCTGGTGCATCCGCGGCAGGTGCCGCGGCGTGGGCTGGGCAACCCGGAAGGCCGTGCCGCCTTTATCCACGCCATCGCGCATATCGAGCTCAACGCCATCGACCTGGCCTGGGATGCGGTGTATCGCTTCCGTGGGTTGCCGGCGGCGTTCTATGCCGACTGGGTTGGCGTGGCCGACGACGAATCGCGCCACTTCATGCTGCTGCGCGCGCGATTGCATGCGCACGACCACGACTACGGCGACTTCGCCGCGCACAACGGCCTGTGGGAAATGTGCGAGAAAACCGCACATGACGGCCTGGCACGCATGGCGCTGGTGCCGCGCGTGCTGGAAGCGCGCGGGCTGGATGTGACACCGGCGATGATCGTCAAGCTGCGCTCGCTCGGCGATACCGCCACTGCCGAGGTGCTGGACACCATCCTGCGCGAAGAAGTGGCGCATGTGGCGGCCGGCTCGCGCTGGTACCGCTGGTATTGCGCGCGGGCCGGCATCGAGCCGCGCGCGCGCTTCAAGGCGCTACTGCACGAATACGCCGGTGGTTACCTGCATGGGCCGTTCAATCTGCAGGCGCGGCTGCTTGCCGGCTTCGATGAGGACGAACTGGCCGATCTGGTGGAGCAGGCCGGCTGAGCAGCCGGTGGTGAATGCGTGGGCGGGCTGCAGTGCGCGATCTGTTGATCACTGTTTGCGGAGCAGACTGAATCGGCCAGTACCGACGCCACGCTGGGTAATGCGCATTCGCGGCGTCGCTCATGAAGTACTGAGCGCATTGCGCGGCAGAACGATCGCAGCCCATGACTTCGACGCGCATCGCTGTCCTTCGTCATGACTTTAGTGCCGCCCGCGCCTTGCTAGCGCCAAACAGGACAGGCCACCTGCGCGGTAACGCGCCTTCGATCACCGGACTGTGCGCTGCGTCCTGCCGCGCAGCTGCCGGAATCGCATCCATTCAACGGTAGACATCACAAAACTGTAATTTTCTTTTGTAACAACTTGCAATCGGCACGGCCCGGCGCGCCTTAATGGCGTCCCGGGGGCAGGGGCCCGGTGTTTCACATCCGTTACTTCCATGTCTAAGGAGAGAGACGATGAAGTCGAAGTCGATGTGCACCACGGTGGGTCTGATCGCCATGTGTCTGGCCGGTTCGGCCGCCGCTGCCGGCAAGCCGCTGTATCAATCCGGCCCTGCGCTGAGCCGCAGCGCAAGCGCTACTGCCACTGCCGAACCCTCGTTGCAGCGCCTGCTCAGCGCACCGTCCACCGCCAACGCGCAGGTGGTCCAGCTCGACGCCGGTGCCGTCACCGCTTCGGAAAAGCTGCTGGAATTGCAGCTGGACGGCCAGACCATCACCGCCACCCAGGCCAAGGTCGATGCGCTGGAAGGCGGTGATAGCGTGTGGTACGGCAATCTTGGCGCGCGCGCCGGCACCCGTGCCCGCACGCTGTCGGGTGTGGATCCGCTGAACTCGGCCATCCTGGTGCGCAGCGGCGATACCGTCACCGGCACCATCCGTTACGCCGGCAAGCTGTATCGGCTGCGTCCGCTCGCCGATGGCCGCCATGTGCTGGTGCAGGTGGAAGAAAGCCGCCTGCCGCAGGAACACCCGGCCGAATACAGCCTGCTGCCGAAGATCGACATGCCCAGCGACGGGCGCGTCACCGCGGCCGCCGCATCGTCGGGCAGCCCGGCGACCATCCGCGTGCTGGTAGTGGCCACCAATCAGGCGGTGACCGCCTACGGCGGCAACATGCAGTCGCTGGTGCAACTGGCAGTGGCCGAGGCCAACCAGGGCTACATCAACAGCAATGTCGGCATCACCTTGCAGCTGGCGCGTTACGAGACCACCAGCTACAGCGAAACCGGCAATTTCACTACCGACCTGCAGCGCTTCCGCGTGACCAACGACGGTTACATGGACAGCATCCACACCAGCCGCAACACCTACACCGCCGATGTGGGCGTGATCGTGTTGAACAACAGCAGCTACTGCGGCCTGGCATCGGGCATCGGCTCCACCGCAGCGACCGCGTTTGCCTCGGTGTACTGGGATTGCGCCACCGGCTATTACAGCTTCGCGCATGAAATCGGCCATCTGCAGAGTGCCCGTCACGACGCCACCAACGACCCGAGCACCTCGCCATATGCGTACGGGCACGGTTATCGCTACGGCAACAGCTGGCGCACCATCATGGCCTACGACTGCAGCAGCAGCTGCCCGCGCCTGAACTACTGGTCCAACCCCAACATCAGCTACAACGGCGTGCCCATGGGCAATGCCAGCACCGCCGACAATCAGCGCGTGCTGGTCAACACCAAGGCCACCATCGCCGGCTTCCGCTGAGGACCAAGCCGATCGTTCCGTCGTCGGGCCCGGCACGCAGGTGCCGGGCCTTTGCCGCTACACGCAGGCGCAGCGATCGCGCAGACTAGAGGCACTGCCGGCAGCTGCCGGCGTGTCCTGCGGAGCGGAGCACCCATGTCTAAGTCCCTGCGTTATGCGGCGCTGTGCCTGGCCGCACTGGCAGTTGCCGGCTGCAAACAGCAACCTGCCGACCCGGCCCCTGCGCCACCCAAACCGGCGGTGTCCGCGCCGGCAGCCACGACCGCCAACGATGCCCGTGCCCGCGCGCTGGATGTGCTGGAAACCCGCCTGCAGAACGACCATTTCTATCCAGACAACTGCATCAGCATCGTCGACGAAGACGACGCTGAGCCCGCAGCGGATGCGTTCGACTTTGCAGTGCGCGAGCGGCATGGCAACGAGTGCCCCGGCGATCCGCAGACCAACCCGGTGCGCGATCGTTTCCGCGTGCAGACCGATGGCACGGTGCTCTGGTACGACATAGTCAACGCCGACTTTGTCGACTACGCCGAGCATGCGCGCAGCATGCAGTGATGCGTCTGGAGACTGCATGGTGGACCGTGCGGTTGCGTACCAACAGGCTGACGCGATCAGGCATGCCGACAGCGCGTCAAGCTGCATTCCAGCACGGGTGCGCAGCACACCGAGCGTGCGCAGGCCTGATCTCGAAACCACGGCGCTAATCTGCAGACGGCGCGGCCCGTGCCCATCGCGGTCTGTCGCTTGCAAACGGGTGCCGGGCGAGCGGCCTGCGTCGAGCTGGCCGCTCGCTACTTGCTGTCAGCCACGTTAAAGCGGCAGCTGCTCCAGCGACACGCCGTCGGCATCCACATGCAACACCGAGCCTTGTTCGTACCAATCGCCCAGCACGATGCGCGTGCAGGTCTGGCCACCGGCCTGCAGGGTGTGGATTGCAGGGCGATGGGTGTGACCATGGATCAGGCGGTCCAGGCCATACCGCACGAAAGTGGCCTCCACCTCGGCCGGGGTGACATCGGTGACGGTCTCGAAGCGCGATTGGTCGCCCTGCTTGAGTTCTGCATGACGCGCCTGGCTGGCAGCGCGTGCCTGCTGCGCGAAGGCCACCCGCGCGGCCAGCGGCTGCGCCAGGAACTGCGCCTGAAAGACCGGATCGCGCGTCTGCGCACGGAACGCCTGGTAGGCGGTGTCGTCGGTGCAAAGCAGATCGCCATGCATCAGCAAGGTCGGGTGTCCGTACAAATCGACCACGGTGGGGTCGGGCAGGATGCGGAAGCCCGCGCGTTGCGCATACGCCTCGCCAACCAGGAAGTCGCGGTTGCCCGGCATGAAGAACACCGGCACGCCGCTATCGGCCACCGCATGCAGCGCCACAGCCACCGCATCGGCAGCGGTCGATGGCGTGTCATCGCCGATCCAGGCTTCGAACAGATCGCCGAGGATGTAGAGCGCGTCGCTACCGGGCACCTGCGTGCGCAGGAAGTCCAGAAACAGCTCGGTAATCGCCGGCCGGGCCGGATCCAGATGCAGGTCGGAAATGAACAGGGTCGTCATCGCGCCATTGTACGGCGGGAGCGCGGGACGGGAATCGGGAATCGGGAATCGGGAATCGGTGGAGCGTTGCATCGCGGAGCGAGTGCCGGGTGAATGGCCGGCTGCGACAACGAGAGGATCACCGGCCTGGTCGGGCAGATGCCACGATGACAGCGCTCAATCCTCAGCCGAGCAACACCGGCAATCCCCACAGCGACAGGCTGGCCAGCACTACGCCGATCGCGGTGGCAGCGAGTACGTCGCTGGGATAGTGCAGGCCCAGCACCACGCGCGACAGCGCCACGCCGGCCGAGAACGGCACCAGCAGGGGCGCCAGCCACGGGTAGTAGGCCAGTGCCACGATGCTGAAGGACACCGCGTGCAAGGTGTGGCCGGACGGAAAACTGAACTCGTCCAGCGGCGCCACCCAGGCGCGGATGCGCACATCGGCCGCATACGGGCGTGGCCGACGTGTCCAGCGCTTGAGTGATTTGTACAAGGTCAGCGCGAGCACGCCGGTGGCGGCCATGTGCGCAGATGCACGCACGCCGTCCATGCCGTCGAGCAGCACCAGCAAGCCCATCAGGCTGTACCAGAACACCCCATCGCCGAGCCTGCTGATGGTGGCGAATGCGCGCCGCACCGGGTGGCGCCGGCACCAGTGGTTGGCGCGCCGGCACCAGCGCGCTTCGTGACCGCGCAGAAGTTCAAGCCGCGTTGCCGACATAACGCCCCCGTGCCGCAGTGATGCCCATCAGCAAGGCCTCGAAGTCGCAGACCACGTTGTCCGGATGCAGTTTCTTCATCGCCTGCGCGGCCGCCGCACCCAGGCGCTGGCGCATCGCATCGTCGTCGGTGAGTGCGACGGCCGCCTGGATGAACGCCTCGTCGTTCTCCACTGCCGCACCGCTGTGCCCGCTGCGCAGATACTCGCGTGCGGCGCCGTAGTCGAAGGCCACGGTGGCCACACCACTGGCCATCGCCTCCAGGGTCACGTTGCCGAAGGTCTCGCTGCGGCTGGGGAACAGGAACAGATCGCCGCTGGCGAAGTGGCGCGCCAGCGCCTCGCCGCGCTGGATGCCGCAGAAGATGAAGTCCGGATTCTCGTGCGCGATTTTTTCGCGTGCCGGGCCATCGCCCACCCAGACGAAGCGCGCCTTCGGGCGGATCTGCTGCAGCTTGCGGAACGCGCGAATCGCCAACGGCAGGTTCTTTTCGTTGGCGATGCGTCCGACATAGATCGCGGCGAAGCCTTCGCCCTCGATGCCCCATTCGGCACGCAAGGCCGGATCGCGCCGGGCCGGATCGAACTGCTGGCTGTCCACCGCGCGTGCCAGCAACTGCACGCGCTGGAAGCCGCCGTCGCGCAGGAACTGCTGCAGCTCGCGCGTGGGTACCAGGGTTGCCTCGGCCTGATTGTGGAAGCGGCGCATCCAGCGCAGCGCAGTGCCCTGCAGCCAGGCGGCACCGTAGTCGGGCAGGTACTCGTCAAAGCGGGTATGGAAGCCGGTGGCGACCGGAATGCCGAGCCGGCGTGCCGCACGCATCGCCGACCAGCCCAGGGGGCCTTCCGTGGCCACATAGACCGCATCCGGTTGCGTGATTTGCCAATGACGAACGAGGCGTTGGGTTGCCGGCAACCCGAAT
Source organism: Xanthomonas arboricola pv. juglandis (assembly GCF_001013475.1). Taxonomy (GTDB): domain Bacteria; phylum Pseudomonadota; class Gammaproteobacteria; order Xanthomonadales; family Xanthomonadaceae; genus Xanthomonas; species Xanthomonas arboricola. The sequence continues at coordinate 80,264 of NZ_JZEF01000007.1, forward strand.
TTCAGTCCCGGGTAGCGCGGCAGCGACGCGCCGCGCACCAGCAGGGCAGTGGCCGCATCGGTATCGCCGCTCTGCCGTGGACGCACCACGTCCACCTGGTGTCCGCGTGCGCGCAGGCCGGTTTCCAGCCCGTGCACGGTCAGCGCAACACCGTTGACTTCGGGGGGATAGGTTTCGGTAACGATCGCGTAGCGCATGCCCGTTCTCCGGTTTTCGCTAGCTTCCGGGAGGGCGATGGCATGGATGTTGCGCGCATAAGTCGCGGCGGTGACAGTGGAGCCGGGAATTGGGAATTGGGAATCGCAGAGGCAGCGTGCTGCACTTGTTCAGCGTAATCGCCACCAGTCAAAACTTCTCAGAGCTCCGTGGTCGACTATTCCCGAATCCCCATTCCCGATTCCCGCCTGAGGCCGCAGGCCTCAGGTCACAAATGGTTTGAACGCGATCCCCAGCCCGGCCATGCTTTCGACTTCGCCGATCAGGTCGGCGCGCAGCAGCGGGCGCGAGTCGATCCAGCTTTGCGACAGGATCAATGACAGGCGGGTGTCATCGGCGGTGAGTTCCAGGGTCGGAATCGGGTCCGATTCGTGTGCGCGGTGCAGCAGCACCGCCAGCCGCAGCAGCGCGGCCTTGCGCCGGGTCGGCAGCAGCAGGCGGTCCGGCAGCGCATCAAACGCGGTCTTGGGCACGTTGCGCCGGTGTGTGCGCACCAGCGATGCCAGCACCTGCTGCTCCTGGCGCGAGAAACCGGCGATGTCCGAGTGCTCCAGGATGTAGCTGCCGTGCACGTGGTACTGGCTGTGCGCGATGATCAGGCCCAGCTCGTGCAGGCGCGCAGCGCGGCGCAACACCTGCGCGTCGTCGCCATCCAGCTGCCAGGATTCGCAGACCTGGTCGAACAGGCGGCAGGCCGTGGCTTCCACGCGCTGCGCCTGCACTTCGTCGATGCCGTAACGTTGCACCAGCGAGGCCACCGAGCTGTCGCGCGGGTCGTTCTCGCCGCCGCGGCCGAGCATGTCGTAGAGGATGCCTTCGCGCATCGCCGCCTTGCTGACCATCAGCTTCTCCAGCCCTAGCGCCTGGAACGCCGCTTCCAGCACCAGGATGCCGCCGGCGATGATCGGCCGGCGTTCGGCGGCCAGGCCGGGCAACTGGATGTCTTCGATGCGCTTGGCCTTGAGCAATTCATCGCGCAGCGCCGGCAGCGCCTCGGCGGTGATTGCGCCCTTGGTAAGCTTCATCGCCGCACAGATCTCGCCGATGGCCTTGTGCGTGCCGGACGAGCCGATCGCCTCGTGCCAGCCCAGCGCCTTGTACTGATTGGCGAACTGCTGGAACTCGGCGCCGATCTCGGTCAGCGCATCCTTCCATTTCTTCTTCGACAGCTTGCCGCCGGGAAAGAAGCGGCGCGTGCTGGCGATGCAGCCGGCCTGCAGCGATTCGCGTTCCAGGGTCTGGAACCCGCGGCCGATGATGAACTCGGTCGAGCCGCCGCCGATGTCGATCACCAGCCGGCGTTGATCGGGTTTGGGCGGCTGCGCATGCGCAACGCCGAGATAGATCAGGCGCGCTTCCTCGCGTCCGCTGACGACTTCGATCGCATGCCCGAGCGCGGTTTCGGCCGGCATCAGGAACGCCTGCGGCGAGCGCAGCTGACGCACCGTGTTGGTGGCCAGCGCGCGTACGCGCAACGACGGCACTTCCCGGATGCGCTGGCCAAAGCGCGCCAGGCATTCGAGCGCGCGCTGGCGCGCTTCGTTGGAGATGCCACCCTTGCCATCCAGGCCGTCGGCCATGCGCACGGTTTCGCGCAGGCGATCGACCACGCGCAGCTGACCCATCAGGTAGCGCGCAATGACCATGTGGAAGCTGTTGGATCCTAAGTCGATGGCGGCGAGGAAATCGCCATCGCGCAGGGGCGGGATCGTGGGGGAGGGCATTGGCATGGGCGCATGGTAGCCGATGGGCCGTTGGCCCCGTGAGGGGCCAAGCCCGCGCCGCTTTCAGATCCGCTCGAGCAAGGTCATCTGCGCCGAATGGGCCGGCTCGCCAGGGCCGGGTATGCGCTTGTGATAGACGCCGTCAGCATCCAGTTCCCAGGCGTTGACGTTGTCGTCCAGGTAGTTCTGCAGCACTTCGCGGTAGACGCGCTTGGCCAGATCCGGGTCCAGGATCGGGAAGCAGGTCTCCACGCGCCGCAGCAGGTTGCGCTCCAGCCAATCGGCGCTGGCGCAGTACAACTCTGCCGCGCCATCGTTGCCGAACCAGTACACGCGGCTATGTTCCAGAAAACGCCCCACGATCGAGCGCACGCGGATATTGTCGGACACGCCGGGCACGCCCGGGCGCAGCGTGCAGGCGCCGCGCACGATCAGGTCGATCTGCACGCCGGCTTGCGAGGCGGTATACAGCGCACGCACGACCTGCGGCTCGTTGAGGGCATTCATCTTGGCGATGATGCGGCCCGGGCGGCCATTGCGGGCCAGCCGCGTTTCGCGCTCGATCCGCTTCAACACGCCGGCGTGCAGGGTGAAGGGCGACTGCAGCAACTGCTCCAGCTTCATGCGCGGGGCCAGCCCGGACAACTGCTGGAACAGCATGTGCACGTCGTTGCCGATTTCCACATCCGCGGTGATCAGGCTGATGTCGGTATACAGGCGTGCGGTGCCGCTGTGGTAATTGCCGGTGCCCAGATGCACATAGCGTTTGAGCTTGCGTCCCTCGCGGCGCACGATCAGCAGCATCTTGGCGTGCGTCTTGAAGCCGACCACGCCGTACACCACCTGCACGCCGGCTTCCTGCAGCTTGTCGGCCAGGCCCAGGTTGGCCTCTTCGTCGAAGCGCGCGCGCAGCTCCACCACCACGGTGACGTCCTTGCCGTTGCGCGCGGCCAGGATCAACGCATCGACGATCAGCGAGTCCTTGCCGGTGCGGTACAGCGTCTGCTTGATCGCCAGCACGTTCGGGTCGACCGCGGCCTGGCGGATCACGTCAAGCACCGCAGTGAATGCATCGAAGGGGTGATGCAGCAGCACATCGCCCTTGCTGACGATCTCGAAGATGCCGTCGTTGTCGCGCAGGGTGCGCGGGTTGAACAACGGATACTTCAGTTCGGGGCGCTGCACCAGATCGTAGACCTGGGTGACGCGGCTCAGGTTGACCGGCCCGACGATGCGGTACACCGCGTTTTCGCTCAGGCCGAAGTTCTGCAGCAGGGTGCGCATGATCGGCGCCGGGCAGTCGTGCGCGATCTCCAGGCGCACCGCCGGGCGATAGCCGCGGGTGACCAGCTCGTCGCGCAAGGCCAGCGCCAGGTTCTCGACCTCTTCCTCGTCCACCACCAGTTCGGAGTTGCGGGTGACGCGGAACTGATACGAACCCTTGACCTGCATGCCGGGGAACAGCTCGTCGACGAACTCGGACAGCACCGAGGACAGGAACACGAAGCTCTGCGTGCCCTCCGGCGACAGGCTCGCCGGCAGCTGGATGATGCGCGGCAACGAGCGCGGCGCACGCACGATGGCCAGATGACCGGCGCGCCCGAACGCGTCCTGGCCCTCCAGCACCACCACGATGTTCAAGGTCTTGTTGAGGATCTTCGGAAACGGATGCGCCGGGTCCAGCCCCAGCGGCGACAGCACCGGCATGATCTCGTTGCGGAAGTACGCCCGCAGCCAGCGCTTCTGACGCGAGGTCCAGGCCGTGCGGCTGAGCACAGCCACGCCGGCATCTTCCATCGCCGGGCGCAGCACTTCATTCCACGCGTGGTACTGCTGTTCGACCAGCTTGGCGGCGCGGTCGTGCACCGCGTTGAGGATGGCGGTCGGGCTCAGGCCATCCGGCGCCGGCGGCAGGCCGAACTCCTGCGCATGCCGCACGGTGGCGGCGCGGATCTCGAAGAATTCATCCAGATTGGTGCAGGAAATGCACAGGAACCGCAGCCGTTCCAGCAATGGCACCTGCTCGTCCAACGCCTGTGCCAGCACCCGGAAATTGAAGTCCAGCTGCGACAGTTCCCGGTTGATGTACAGCGCCGGATCGCGCAACGGATCGGTGGCGATGTCCTCGGAAGGTGTGACGTCGTGCAGTTCTTTGGCGTGGCCCATTGGAATCGGTCATCAAGACGGAGATAGTGTGCGGCGTGGCAGCGCGGCAGGTGCAGCGCAGGCAATGCAGCGCGTCGTGCGCGTGCGCATCGCACCGCGTTGCGGCGCGCACCCCTTACATATCACGCCGAACGTGACAGTGGCAGGGACTGATCGCGCTGCACGACGCGCGCAGCGACAAAATGGCATGAGAATTCGCTCCCGCGTCCGACTTCGCTTTCGATTTCCAGACGCGCCTGGTGCAGTCCCAGGATGTGCTTGACGATCGACAGCCCAAGCCCGGTGCCGCCGCTCTCGCGCGAGCGGCTGCTGGAGACGCGATAGAAGCGCTCGGTGATGCGCGGCAGATGCGAGGCGGGAATGCCGTAGCCGGTGTCGCGCACCGCCAGGGCCGCGCCATCGCCTTCGCGCACGAAGCGGATCGTCACCGTGCCGCCGCCGGGCGTGTAGCGCACCGCGTTGGTGACCAGGTTCGAGAAGGCGCTATGCAGCTCCTTGTTGGAGCCGAGCAGGTCCACGCCGGCCTCGTCGAACACTTCCACGGTGTGGCGGCCCTGGCTGTGCGCTTCGGCCTCGCGCCGCAGCGTCGACAGCATCGGCGCCATCGCCACGTGTTCCTCGCCGAGTTCTTCCTGCGATTCCAGCCGCGACAGCGTCAGCAGATCTTCGACCAGTTGCGCCATGCGCTGCGACTGCTTGCGCATCTCGGCCAGCATCGGGCCCGAATCGGGAAAGTCTTCCGGGTCGAGCATGTCCAGATAGCCGTGCACCACCGTCAATGGCGTACGCAGCTCGTGCGAGACGTTGGCCACGAAGTCGCGGCGCACCTGCTCCAGTCGCAGCAGTTTGCTGACATCGCGCGCCACCAGCAGCCAGTAATCGTCGGAGTAGGGGATCAGGCGCAGATTCAGGCGCAGGTCCGGATCCACCGGCGAGGCGGCGTCGAGCATGGGCTCGGCATTGCGGCCGGCGGCCAGCCAGTGCGCCAGCGGCAACGGCTGCAACCGCTCCACCACCGACACGCCCATGTCGCCCGGATGATGCAGCCCCAGCAGTCCGCCCGCGGCCCGGTTGAACCACTGCACGCGCTGGCTGTTGCGATCCACCACCACCACCGCATCCGGCAGCGCCTGCGCGGCGGCGCGGTAGGTGCGCAGCATCTCGATCAGGCGGCGCTTGCGCCCGCGCATTTCGGCCTGGCTGCGATAGAGCAGACGATCCAGCTCGTTCCAGGCGCCGATCCCGGCGGCGGGCTCGGCGCGCTGGCGCGCGGTCAGGCGCTGCAGCACCTGGCGCAGCCGCCAGTAATGCCAGGCCAGCACCCCCAGCGCGGTCAGCGTCAACGCCATCCACACATGCTCGATCAGCACGCCGACCAGCACGGCAGCGCCCAGCAACAGCGCGAGAGTGCCGAGCGTCTTGAGCCAGGCGGAACGGATATGTTGAGGCATGGAAGGCGTTACCACGGAGCGTCAGTAGGCGTGCGAGCCGGCCGGCCTGCAGGGCCGACCGGCTGTGCGGCAACCACTAGGTTGCCGAAGAGAAACGGTAGCCCGAGCCACGCACGGTCTGCACCATGTTTTCCAGGCCGAACGGTTCCAGCGTCTTGCGCAGGCGGCGGATGTGCACGTCAATGGTGCGCTCTTCCACATACACGCTGCCGCCCCAGACATGATCCAGCAGCTGGGTGCGGGTATACACGCGCTCGGGATGTGTCATGAAAAAGTGCAGCAGGCGGTATTCGGTCGGGCCGATCGGCACCGGCGCATCGCCGGCAAACACCCGGTGCGCGGCGCCGTCGATGCGCAGGCGGCCCACGGCCACGCTGCCGTCCTCGTCATCCTCGCGGGTGCGACGCATCACCGCGCGGATGCGCGCCAGCAACTCGCGCGCCGAGAACGGCTTGACCACGTAATCGTCGACCCCGGCTTCCAGGCCACCGACGCGGTCGTTCTCTTCGCCGCGCGCGGTCAGCATGATGATCGGAATCTCGCGGGTCAGCTGTTCCTTGCGCCAGCGCCGTGCCAGATCCAGCCCGCTGGTGCCTGGCAGCATCCAGTCCAGCAGGATCAGGTCCGGCACGCGGTCGGCGATGGCGGTCTGCGCCTCGCGGGCATCACCGGCATGGATGGGTTCGAACTCGCCTTTGCGCAGCGCGAACGCCACCATGTCGCGAATCGCGGGTTCGTCATCGACGATCAGAATGCGTTTTTGCACGCGGGGCTTACCGTCTGGCTTTAGATTGATCGCCAGTAGACTACGGTTTTGTGACTCTAATGTGACATGCCTGAGGACTGCCGCCGTGGCCAAAGCGGCCTGTGCCACTGGCAGGCGCGGTGCTGAACCCGTCGGCACGTGCCCGAATGACCGCTGCGCCAACCGTCACATGCGCTAGCGCGTCGACAGATCCGGGTCGCGGATGCCTTGCCGGCGCAGCTCCAGCACGGTCGGCGTGATCGCCGCGATGCGTGCATCCACCCGCGCCCGTGTCACATAGTCGAGATCTTTCTTCTTCAGCGCTTCCAACTGGATCAGCGCCTGTTCCGGGCGTCCGTTCAAGTACGCAGCTTCGGCATAGGCCTCGCTGGCACGCAGATGGTCGCCGGACAGCTCGCAGGCGCGTGCGTAGGTCTGCTGCAACAGGGGATCTTCGCTGCTGCGATGCAGGAGCGGCTCCAGCACCTGGCGCGCGCGCTGGCCGGACTCCTTGCTGGCCTGCTCGTTGAGCGCTCCGGCATAGGTCAGCGCCACCGCGCGGTTGTTCGGCAGCTGCTTGAGCAGCGCGTCGAAACGCGCATTGGCCACCTCGCGCTGGCCCACCCGCGCCTGCGCCTCGCTCAGCCCCAGCGACAGCCACAGGTTGTCCGGGTGCGCTTCCAGCAGGCTGGTCAGTTCGGCCACCGGCTCACTGGGCCGGCTGCCGCTGTTGCGCAGGCGTGCCAGCGCCAGCCCGTAGCGCTGCGCGTCGGTCAGGCCGTGCTTGGCACTGCGGCGCAGGGTCTCGTATTCGCGGATGGCCGCATCCGGCGTGGTGGCGCTGAGCACGCGCAGGCGTTCCTTGGCCCAGTCAAAGTTCTGCTGGTCGCCGCTGCGGCTCAGCGCATCCACCGGCAGCCGCAGCGCATACGGCAGCAGCGCGTTGCCGTTGCGGCTCAACGGTTCGGACAGCGACGGGTCGGCCGGGTCCACTCGTTCCTGGCGCGTGCCGCCCGGCACCGAGGTGGTCAGCACCACGGTGTTCTTCTTCATCTGCTCGGCGCGCGCCTTGGCCTCGCTGATGCGGGTGACCGTGACCGGGTGGGTCTGCAGAAAGTCCGGCGCGCTGTAGCCGCCCTCGTTGGCGCGCATCGCCACCGACATGCGCTCGAAGAAGCCGGCCATTGCATCCACGTCGTAGCCGCTGCGCACCAGCGTGCGGATGCCCAGCCGGTCGGCCTCGGATTCGTTGGAGCGGGTGTAGTCGATCTGGCGCTGCTGCATCAGCCCCATCGCACTGGTGATGCCGGCCATGGTGGCATCGCCCTTTGAATTGCCGCCGGCCTGTTGCGCGGCGACCACCGCTGCCAGCATGCCGAGCAGGATCGGAATCTGGTCGCGCTGCGCCCGTTCCACCCCGCGCAGCACATGCTGCTGGGTGACGTGGGCGATTTCGTGCGACAGCACCGCGGCCACTTCGTCTTCGCGCTCTGCGGTCAACACCAGTCCGGCATTGACCGCGATATAGCCGCCCAGCGTGGCGAAGGCATTGATCTGGCGGTCGCGCAGCATGAAAAACGTAAACGGCTGCTGCGGCTGGTCGCTGTTGGCGCCGAGCCGGGTGCCCATGGTCTGCAGCCAGTCGGTGATCAGCGGGTCGTCCAGCACGTAGTCGTAATTGCGCAACTCGGCCAGCATCATCTTGCCGTACTCGGCCTGGCGCGCCGGGGTCAGCAGTTCGCCGGCAGACGAGCCGATGTCGGGCAGGCGGTTTTCCTGCGCGGGTGCCACCCCCATGGCAACGGCCAGCGTGAGGGCGGTGGCGAGCGGTAGCAGGCGCAAGTGGAACTCCCAGGTGGTGCGCGGAGCATGCGGGCAGCACGGCGCGATGGCGTGAATCATCGGTTAATCCACAGTGTTGCGGTGACGACATGGAAATTCCAGTCGCCCGGTACCATTGTCAGACCTCAGACCAACCGCGGAGTTTCCCGTGAGCCAAGATACCAACGTGCAGGATGCGGCCAGCGGCCCGCAGATCACCCTGTATTCCTCCGCGATCTGCCCGTACTGCGTGGCGGCCAAGAACTTCCTCAAGAGCAAGGGCCGGACCTGGACCGAGGTGCGCATCGACCTGGACCCGGCCGAGCGCAACAAGATGGTTGCGCTGGCCAAGCGCACCAGCGTGCCGCAGATCTTCGTCGGCGACGTCCATGTGGGCGGCTACGACGACATGATGGCGATGCACCGGGCCGGCAAGCTCGAGCCCTTGCTGGCCGGCAACACAGGCGGCCAGGCATGAGCGAGACCGGCAGCGGCAGCGACGACCGGCTGCGCGAGTTCACCGAATTCCGCCAGCGCATGAACCAGCGCATCCTGGCCGAGCCGAACCAGGTGGTGCGCCGGTTCTTCGCGCTGGACACCCAGACCTACCAGGCGGGCGCGCTGGACGTGAAGACGAAGGAACTGCTCGGTCTGGTCGCCTCGATGGTACTGCGCTGCGACGACTGCATCAGCTACCACGTCGCCCAGTGCAAGGAGGCTGGTGTGACCCGCGAGGAATTCTTCGAAACCTTCTCGGTCGGCCTGGTGGTCGGCGGCTCCATCGTCATCCCGCATCTGCGGCGCGCGGTGGACTTCCTGGACCAGCTCGAAGGCGGCGCCCCGGCACCGGAGCAGCACGCGCACGGGTGATTGGGGCGGGAGTGGGGAGTGGTGATTCGGGATTGGTAACGGCGGGCGAGGGCGCGTGCCGCCTGTTCTCGGCGGCGTGGCCTTGGCGCGGTCCGATTTCGGCACCGGCCGCTGGCTAGGGGCAGGTGCTTTCAGGGCATCTGCACTGAAGTTGTGCATGCATGCGCTGGTAAGCGCGGCTGTTTCTGCCGCCGTTCGCTGCACCGAATGGTCGCCGTGCGCAGCTGGCGGCTCTTAGACCAAGGTCGGTTTGGGCGCCTTCACCGGCATCGGGCATAATTGCCTGTGAAACCTCCTTGCGCCGCTCTGCCGGGTATTGCGGCTGGCGCTCCCCCCTTCAAGTTCGGAAACCCAACGTTATGACGCAGACAATCACGGTCATCCGCGGCGACGGTATCGGCCCGGAGATCATGGATGCCACGCTGTTCGTGCTCGACGCGCTGCAGGCTGGCCTGACCTACGAGTACGCCGACGCTGGCCTGGTCGCGCTGGAAAAGCACGGCGATCTGCTGCCCGAGTCCACCCTGGCCTCGATCACCAAGAACAAGGTGGCCCTGAAAAGCCCGCTGACCACCCCGGTCGGCGAGGGCTTCAGCTCGATCAACGTCGCCATGCGTCGCAAGTTCGACCTGTACGCCAACGTGCGTCCGGCCAAGTCGTTCCCCAACACCAAGTCGCGTTTCGCCGATGGCGTGGACCTGATCACGGTGCGTGAGAACACCGAAGGCGCCTACCTGAGCGAAGGCCAGACCGTGTCCGAGGACGGCGAGACCGCGTTCTCCGGCGCCCGCGTCACCCGCAAGGGCTCCGAGCGCATCGTGCGCTACGCCTTCGACCTGGCGCGCGCCACCGGCCGCAAGAAGGTCACCGCGGTGCACAAGGCCAACATCATCAAGTCGACCTCGGGCCTGTTCCTGAAGGTGGCGCGCGATGTGGCCACGCAGTACCCGGAAATCGAATTCCAGGAAATGATCGTCGACAACACCTGCATGCAGCTGGTGATGCGTCCTGAGCAGTTCGACATCATCGTGACCACCAACCTGTTCGGCGACATCATTTCCGACCTGTGCGCCGGTCTGGTCGGCGGCCTGGGCCTGGCCCCGGGCGCCAACATCGGTGTGGACGCGGCGATCTTCGAGGCCGTGCACGGCTCGGCGCCGGACATCGCAGGGCAGGGCAAGGCCAACCCGTGCGCGCTGCTGCTGGGTGCCGCGCAGATGCTGGACCACATCGGTCAGCCGCAGAACGCCGAGCGCCTGCGCGAAGCGATCGTGGCCACTCTGGAAGCCAAGGATTCGCTGACCCCCGACCTGGGCGGCACCGGCAACACTATGGGCTTCGCCAAGGCCATCGCCAGCCGCCTCTGAGCGACACAGCGACAGAAAAAAAGGGCGCCCAGGCGCCCTTTTTTTTGCGTTGAGTCCAGGGATTGGGGAATCGCTCTTACGATTCCCCAATCCCGACGCTCGATTCCCCGCTCAATTCCGCGACTGCAGCTTCGACAGCAAGCGCAGGAACTCGATGTACAGCCACACCAGCGTCACCATCAGGCCGAACGCGCCATACCACTCCATGTGCTTGGGAGCGCCCTGTTCGACACCGCTTTCGATGAAGTCGAAGTCCAGCACCAGGTTCAATGCAGCCACCACCACCACGAACAGGCTGAAGCCGATGCCGATCAGGCCAGAGTCGTGGATGAAGGGGATGCGCACGCCGAACAGGCCCAGCACGATGGTCGCCAGATACACCAGCGCAATGCCGCCGGTGGCTGCCACCACGCCCAGCTTGAAGTTCTCGGTGGCCTTGATCATGCCGCTGCGATAGGCAAACAGCAGCGCGAACATGGTGCCGAAGGTCAGCAGGACCGCCTGGAACACGATGCCGTTGAAACGCGCCTCGTAGACTGCCGAGATCGCGCCCAGGAAGAAGCCTTCCACCAGCGCGTACAGCGGCGCGGTGACCGGGGCCCAGGTCGGCTTGAAGCTGGTCGCCAGCGCGAACACCAGCCCGCCGATCGCGCCGGCGATCATGTACAGCCGCGCGGCAGGCAACGGAGCGCCATCGGCCCCGATCGACTGCGACCAGGCGAAGGCGGCGGTGACCACCGCCATCAGCAACAGCAGGCCGGTCTTGTTGACGGTGCCGTTGAGCGTCATCGCCTGACCATCGCGGGTGACTACCGAGCCGGAACCGAGGTCGAGGAAGGTGGATTCCCGAAGGGCGGGATTGCCGCTACGCATGCGTGTTCTCCATGAAATGTAGATGCCTGCCGACTTGGCGAGCGATGCCGCGAGGATACCGGATCGTCCGATTTACACAGAGTGATTGACAGCAAGGCCAATCATTCCCAAAATAGCCGACCTTTCCAGCCTTCGGGATTGAAAGGTCCCGCCGGGGTATAGCGCAGTCTGGTAGCGCGCCTGCTTTGGGAGCAGGATGTCGGGGGTTCGAATCCCTCTACCCCGACCATTCCGAGCTCTTGACGGCGTGGGAATGCGAAGTTCGGTCCGGGCGCCCGTAGCTCAACCGGATAGAGCACCGGCCTTCTAAGCCGGCGGTTACAGGTTCGAGTCCTGTCGGGCGCGCCATCGGCGGTGCGGTAGGAAGTAGGTTTCAGTGGTGGCTGTAGCTCAGCTGGTTAGAGTACTGGATTGTGATTCCAGATGTCGGGGGTTCGAGTCCCCTCAGCCACCCCACTGAATTCCTTTTTCCAACGAAAAACTCTTTAACTTCAGTGTGTTAATGTCCTATCATCCCGATCTTGGGATAGGTTGCAGTCCTGGATTGTTCCCATATCTGGGATAGGTGACGCACCGTTCCACCCCTCTTGTAGCGCACTCAAAGCACGCACCTTCGTGTCCACTAGGACCTTCGCGTAGATGGTTGCCGTGGTCTCGATCTTGGTGTGTCCGAGCCACTCCTGAACAAGCTTCAGGTCGCCTGTGCGAGCCAGCAAACGTGTGGCGCATGTGTGCCGCAGGCAGTGAGGGACGCACTCATCTTCCGACGCCAGATTGGTCGTGGCCTTCGCCATGTTCCATAGCTCGGTGCCGCGCTGTCGGCGCATTCCCGCAAAGGGACCATCTCCCTTCAACGCGCGTCGCCGCTTGAGCACATCGACCACGCGCGCCGTGCACGGAATCGTGCGTACCTTTCCGCCTTTCTGCTCGCCCTTGCGCCAGAACTTGATGCCGACGACGCCAGGCATCAGTTCCCAGTCGATGTCCCGCCAGCGCACTTTGAGCGCCTGCGAGAAGCGACAGCCAATGTCTGCGAGAAAGATGAAGCAATCCACGAAGTCCGCCGCATCGCGCGAGACTTGATTGCCGCCAAGCGGGTTGTCAGGGCGGTCGTCGAGCTTGGCAATTGCATCGAACATCACCCTCTCGTCCTCTGCGGTCAGCACGAACTGGCGAGCGTTGTCGCCCTCTTTATGCGGCTTCCACTTCGGGAGGTCCTTTGGATACTGCTTGTGCTGCTTGGCGTAGGCCAGGACGTGCATTAGGGCGAACAGCTTGCGGTTCACCGTGGCCGGAGCGTTTTCCTCTTCGTCGAGGAGGTGATCTGCCAAGTCGCGGACCTTTTCTTGGTCGATGAAGGCGACTGGAGTGTCCGCTCCCAGAAATTTCTGGATCATGCGGCAGTTGGTAGCGTAGGTGGCGTTGGAGGAGGCTTCACCCCAACCGCCATCCTCGCGGTCCTTAAGGCATTTGTCGCACGCTTCTTTAAGTGTCCAGGCCCGGTCTTCGCTGCGGCGATCCTGGATGGCGGCGAGACGTTCGCCCCGGAGTATGCGTTTGAGTTCCAGCGTAGTGACTTCAGGATCGTCACGTAACGCGTCGATGATGTTCTGCTCCTTACGGAGCGCGAGGTTCTTGTCGCGAGTTCCGGTGGATAGTCGCTCGCGGCGATTGCCCACCTGCACGTCGATCATGTAATAGCGACGGTCAGCCTCCCCGGGTCGGGGGGCTGTGCCCTTGAGTCGTAACGGCATTGCATCTCCATCATGCGGATTTCGCCGAACGCACGGCGCGCTTCTGCAGCGCCTCGTTGACGCGATCAGTGAGGTTTGAGAGGTATTGAAGACCCTTGGGGGTCATGTGGAGGAGGTTGCGGCGCGGATACAGCGGGTCAGCTTGCTGCTGGATGAATTCCATGCCGCTGGGCTGATCGCCCGGCTTGAGAGTCTTGCCGCGAAAAGACCAATCCATGATGTGGCGGGACGCTGCAGAAGGCGTCAGGTCTTTGACGTACTTCGTAATTTCAGACTGCAGGGTTCCCGGGTGGTTGTAGGTTGCAGTGAGGCAGAGAATCTTGGATGCCAATAGTCCCGGCTCAACATCCTGGCGAAGCTCGCCAAGAGCGATGTGGAGGATCTGCACGAGTTCTTCGGTGGTCAGCTGTGTCATGGAGACGGCTCCGTATGTACCTGGTGAGCGCGAAGCCGCATCCATCCTTCTTCGCGATTAAGGGTCATGTCCCTCAATTGCAATGATACCGATCCCGAGGCCGATATACATGCAATTGACGTTGATCACGTCCACCCAGAAGCCTTTCTGGTTGGGCGTAGCCTCGATTAGGAAGAATCTTGGGCGGCGGCAAAGTAGAGCAAGCAGGCTCTTCAAGGAGTTCACTGAGTCTTTCTCTCGTATCAAATTTAGGCCATATCGCGAATTAGGGTTATGCTGTAGGTGAAGAACGATCTCAGTTGACGACCTCAGGTGCCATGCAAAGTTAGTATCACTAGCAATTCTTGTGCCGGCAGCAACACTGCTTCCATCAAGCGCGGGCAAATACGGCCAGGAATGGCGCCAGGAGTGTTAGAAGTACCCCACCGCACAGGAAGGCAAGGAAAACTGTCTTCACGACAAGGATGCCCACTTCTCGCGCCACTTTTGCCGGCTTCAAGAGCTGCTCTCGGGCATCGGGCGACGCACCACCGTCAGCTCCCACTCTCCACCTTCCCTTGAAATCGCGTGCAGCTGGACAGGCACCTCAGGCGCCGCCACACGTGCCACAGCAAGTGCATCGCTAATTGCAGTCAGAAGATCGTCCCCCGTGTTGTGCGAAGTCGTGACCATACGCGCGGCGCAGCTCATAGATCGGCCCCCTCGTCGTCGTCGTAGGTGTCACGGGTTGTGTCTCGCAGGCGGCTATTAAAGCGCCCGGTCATCTCACAGATGGAGACCAGCGGACGTCCCCTGGAATCGCAGATCAAGTCAATCATTTGACGCCTCCACAGCAGGCTCGCCCAGGTCAATGAGCTCACGCATACCCTTGAATGAGGGAAAGCGAGGCAGCTCCTTGGCACCCACCGCGAAATGCTGGTACTTCACCAGCTGTCCTACGTAGCTCTCACGGTTGTCCCAGAAGTCCTTCGCTATAGCGTCGGTGAAGCCTGTGCCGATATTGAATTCCTGCCCGGTCACGATGTCGCGGACGCGAAGTGCGCCGGCAGTGTCGAGCGGGGTCTTGTTGGCCTGGTGACTGGAGCGCTCGGTACGCCCCAGCGCGTTCTTGGTGGCCGGGTTGTCGTTCCGCGTGCCTTGAACGACCTCCAGAATTTCCGCCTCGGCATCCTCGAATCGTTTGAGCTTAAGCATTCCTTGCTCGCGGGCGGTGCTCCGCCCTTGCTTGTATAGGCCTTCGGGTGCGCGAAGGATGAGGCCCTCGTGCCCCTCGGCCAGCTTCTCGGCCTCAAGCGCATCCAGTCCGTTCTGGGTCAGCACAAGGACTTGAGGCACAAGCACCGTCCGGGGAGTCAGCAGAAGCCCGCTGCCTACGATGGCCCATAGGCGCTCCCTGAAGGTCCCCGGTAGCACGCGGTCGAACACGTAGAACCGCACGTCAGGTTCGCCGTATTCGCGCATCACGCCGCCGACCGTGACTCGGTAGCAGTCCGGCGCGGTTGGCTGGCCGACAATCAGCTCGCCATCGCAACCATCCAGCTCCGGTCGCCCGAAGGCGGCCTGCACAGCGGGGTTAGGGATCGCCTTCATTGTTCGGGACATGACCACGCCGTCGCGGACGATGCAGCGCACGCCGTCCAGCTTCTCGGAGGCATAGAGCGGGAAGCGAAGCTTGTCCAGCTCGGCCACGGCGGCCAGCATGGGGCGGAAGGGTTTCGTCATGGGACATTGCCTCCAGGCAGAACGATCCAAAAAGTCACGCACGGCACCGGATTGATGCACCAGCGGCGGTTGTACGGAGACCAGTGCGCGCCTATCCACGCACTGCCCCAGCGGAAGAGGAGGCCGGCTCTCATTTGCTCAGCGCCTCCACCAGCAACTTCGCGTGCGCTTCGACTGCGCAGTCGGCAATCCAGCCGTCGATGTAGTGGCCCGCGTTGTCGTAGTAGTCCACCCAGCGGACCTCCCAGTGGTCGGGGGTCTCGCCAGGCTTGGGAGGCTCGGTGTACTCGGGTTCGCCGGAGGTGCCGCCGCGGGTGATGCGTGGACCGTAGGCAAAGACGCGGCCGTCTGAGGTATGGACTGCAGTGTCGGCGCGTGGGTCGAAGAAGCTGTTCATGCGACCTCGCAGGCGAGCGAGTGGGTGAGACAGCGGGGGAGGGTGCGCATAGGCGTGACTCCGGTGATTAAAGGGCCGCGGTTGCGGCTTGCTTTGGACAAAGAAAAGGGCCGCTTTCGCGGCCCCTGGTGTGCTCTTGGGATTCGTTTTCGTGAAGCCTAGAAGTCCAGATCGCCGTTTTTGGCGTTCCAGTCGGCTATGGAATTGCGTATCGAGGCAGGCAGTGCGTCGCGGCGCCCGAAGCCTCCCTTGCTGCCTCTTCTTGCTTGGTCCACGCTTGCTGCTTTGGCGCGGATGTGGGTTCCGTTCCAGCGGATGAGGATGGCTGCGTCGCGCTTGCGGATATACACCGGGATGCCTCCAGGTGGCATCCAGAGTCCCCATGTGTGTGGCGTTTCGAGCCACTTGTAGCCGTTCGGTTCCATGCCGCTAAGATATGGACAACAGTCGCACCGGAAGAGACACCATGGAACTCAAGGACTTCATCAAGCTCACCCTTGTGCAGATAGCTGAGGGCGTAAAAGAAGCTCAAGAAGAAGTGAAAAAAATCGGGGGAAATGTCAATCCCTATACGCACTTCGTGACGCAGGGTATGGGCACTCACCTGAGCCGGGGCGAGACTCAGCAGGTTAAGTTCGACGTTGCGATTACTGCCTCAGAAAGCACCGCGTCGAAGGAGGGCATCGGCGTCGTCGTCGCAGCTATTGCGCTCGGGAAGCGAAATGAGGTTAGCGACCAGTCGATGAGCGTTAGTCGAGTTAGTTTTGAAGTTCCGCTCGCACTCCCCGATGGAGACAACTTATACACCTCGCGCCCGCAGGGTTAGGTGCTTGATTTAACGGCGTTTGTATGCCAATTGATTACGCAACAACCGCAAGATTAGAGAGGTCAGTGGTGAAGCATGTCTGATCTGGTGGAGTTGATGAAGGCCAGCCTTGGGCCGGGTGTGGCGCTGATGGGCGTGGCCGTTGCGGCGGCGCAGTGGCACACGAACGATGTCAAGCTAAGGCTTGATTCCTATGATCGGCGGCTGAGGGTGTATAAGGCGGCGGTTGCGATGCTTGACAGTGCAGTAGCTGAGATACGGCAACGGCGTGTACCTAACTGGCGCAAGTCAAACAAAAATCCAACCCTTCCTTATGCGGAACTGCCCGAAGAGGTGGTAAAGACATTCCAGGATTGCTTGCTTGAGGCTTCTTTTCTTTTTGATCGAGAAGTGACGCACACGATGCACTACATCGATAGAGAGGTGCGTCTTGTCCGCATGTACGCGATTAATTTGGCAAGGAAGGAGCCGAGCGAATTACTCGATAAGTCCGGGCAAACCGGTCTGCGTGAGTTGCGGGAGGCGGAGGCGCGGATTGAGAAGCTGGACAAGAATATAGAGAAGCCTTTTCGGCGCTATCTCAAGCTTCAGCGGTTCCAGAAGTAGTGGCCGTTGGCTTCATAAGCTTCCCCGCCCATATGCATATCGCGTCCGTAACTAGCATAGTCAAAGTAGCGGGCCACGCTTTCGGGCACATCTTGTAGCAGTCCCCCATCCTCGACGACGTGTTCCGCAACCTCGGCCCAGCTGTTGAATTCGCCAATGTAGCGCTCGCGGAAAGTGTCGATATCCTCGCCGTCTTCGACCTCGCGACGTCCCCCCAATTTTGAGTAGCACCTCAGTTTGGAGTC
>NZ_JZEF01000008.1 GCF_001013475.1 Xanthomonas arboricola pv. juglandis
TATGATGCCAAGGATCGGGGGTTTTTAGAGCTGCCCTTAAGTGAACAGCATTACCGGCATTGCCGGTTTTTTTTGCCTGATGCGCAGTGCTGCATGGCATCGGTGGTTACAGTGACCAAGTGCGGTCGGGTGCCGGTCGCGATCAGAACTGCCAGCGCAAACCGACATTGGCATTGATGCTGTTGGCATCGGAACGACCGCGCTCGGCGCCCACGTTGCCATAGATGGAGAAGGCATCGTTGAGCTGGTAACGCACGCCCACCGACGCACGCGCCGACTGCTTGGACACCGGCTCGCCGGCCACGTTGAAGCGCGCTTCCGGCAGGCCGGTGAACCAGGCAGTGAAGTCCGAGTTCGGATTGCCGAGCAGCGAGCGGTAGGCGATCAAGCCATCGAAGCCCCACTTGCCGCGCACCAGATGACCGCGCACACCCACCTCGCCATAGCCGGCACGCAACGTGTCGCTGTTGGCGCTCAACCCCAGCCCGGTAGCCGAGGCTTCGCTGAAGGCATCCTGGGTCTGGCTGACCACGCCTGCGGCAATGAACGGCGACAACCCTGCCTGCGGCATCAGGCCGACTTCGGCACGCAGCGACCAGTTGGTGTCGTGGCGGCGATCCTGCAGGCTCTCGCCGATGCTGCCGGCCTGCACCGTGCGTTCGGTGTCCACATTGCTCATGCCGTAGGAACCGATCCCGGACACATACGCCTGGCCGATCGGCTGATACAGATACGCGGTCATCGCATAACGGTCCGAGCGCAGGCGGCTGGCCGATGCATCGATGTGCGCACGGTCCTGCCCTGAACTCAGCGCCGCACCCACGATGGTGCCGGCGTTGCCCATCGGCAGATCCACGCCGACGGTGGTGGCCTGCTGGGTGTAGTCGGCCGAGTCGAAACCCTTGCCGCCCAGCTCGCCGTCCAGATAGCTGCCCTGCATCCAGGTGGTCAGCGTGGTGGTGTCGGCCAGGTAGGGCAGGCGATCGGCCGCCACGCGTGCATCGTTGAGTGCGGACTGGAAGCCCAGCGTGCGCTCGATGCCGTGTACCTGGCCGGCCAGGGTCGGCAGTGATGCGGCAACCTGCGCATCGTTGGCCGCCAGCAGCGCGCCGGTGGCGCTGATCAGGCCACCCAGGTTATCCGTATCGCCGGAGGCCACACGCGTATCCAGCACCTTGACCAGCGTATCGGCCTGCGTGGCACCGTTGACCACCGACTGCGGCGCACCGGCCGCCTGCGCGCTGGCAGCGGAGGCATTGCGGGTCAACGTGGCGGTGACGGTGGTGGGGTCGTAGGCGAGCGAAGCAGTCCAGAAGAAGTTGTTGGCGTACTGCACGCGGTCGAAGGTGCCCTGCAGCGCGCCGGCCTTGACGATCTTCTCGCTGCTGCCGACGTTGTAGCCAGCCGCTTCCGGCAGCAACAGCAGGTTGCCCTTCAGGCTGGCCTGGCCGGTGACGGTCAAGCCCTTGCCCAATTCGATGGCGGTGGTGCCGGTGTTGTTCGCCAGGCTGTAGCCGCCGTTGATGACACCGCCGCGCGATTCGAACGTGGCCGAGTTGAGCACAATGACATCCGAACGCAGGCTGCCGGACAGTGCGAGCACGCCGTCGCTGACGCTGGTGCCGCCGGTGTAGGTGTTGTTGCCGCTGAGCGTGAGCTTGCCGGTGCCGTTCTTGGTCAGGCCGCCGGCGCCGGAGATGTCATTGCTGAAGGTGCTGTCGTAGCCGGAGGTCACATTCGCCGACCAGTTGCTGGCGAACTGGCCCGGGCCCTTGATCGCCTTGGCTGCATTGACCAGGCCGAAGCCGTACAGCGCATCCACGCCGGGGTCGCCCAGGTCGGTGGCGGTGGTCAACAGGGTCTGCTGCAGGTTGGAAGCGCTCATCCACGGATACACGCCAAGCACCTGCGCCGCGATGCCGCTCACCGCGGCAGTGGAGAACGAGGTGCCGGCGATCTGGCCCTGCAGCTCGGTGCCGGCCAACGCCGGTGCGAAGTAGCTGCCCGGCGCCACCAGGCACCACTGTGCAGCGGCGCCGCAATGGTTGGAATAGCTGGTCAGGCCGGCGGCATTGCCGGCGCTGTCGATGTTGACCGCGCCCACGGCCAGCCAGTTGTTGCGCAGGCTGGCTTCCTGCACCGGCGTGGCTGCCGGGTAGGAGGCTTCCGCCGCGCCTTCGTTGCCGGTGGCGGCCACGATCAGCGCATCGGCCTGCACCAGCGGGGTCAGCGCGTACTTCCAGGCCAGCGCGGCATTCGCACTGCTGGCCGCATCTGCATACGAGGCGCCGATCGACAGGTTGGCGATCCGCACACCGGCAGCCGCCAGGTCCACCGCAGCGCGACGGGTCTGCTGGGTACCGCAGGAGTTTTCGGCACAGATGCGCGCATAGAACAGGTCCGCATCCGGCGCGATACCGCCGGCGAAGCCGTCCTGGGCGGTGCCCAGCACCAATGCCGAGACGACGGTGCCGTGGCCGCGCAACGCGTTCGATGCGGATTCCGGTGTGCCGGGGGTGTCGGTGTAATCGTTAGAGGTATCGACCTTGCCGCTGATCGGCGCATAGCTGCCGTAGAGATTGTCGTCCAGCACTGCCAGCTTGACGCCCTGGCCCCTGGCACCGGCCTGCTGAGCCAGATCCGCATTGGTCGGCACCAGCAGGTTGCTGCCCAGGCCCTGGTAGCGGGCGGGCGCAGGTGCCGGCGTCGGCGCGGTCTTGGGCAACGGGTCGGCCGTGGTGGTGCCCGGCGTCGTCGGAGTCGTCGGAGTTGTCGGCGTCGGGGCGACCACCGTGGTCTGCGGCGGATCACTGCGGACATTGCCGCCGCCACCGCCGCCACAGGCAGTCAGGACAAGGCAGGAGGCGATCGTGGTTGCGAGTAGCGAGCGATTCATAGGTTGGTCGATTCCGGTAGTGGCGCGCCGCAACTGCAAAAGATCTAAAATTTGGCGCAGACGATTCCATCACCGGAAATTACCGGCGTGGCATTTGATTTCACGTGTTATTCACTTTATCCGCCGCGAATCTGTCCCCTCAGATAAGCGCTCCGGATAACACGGTGATGCGCCGACGCATTGAACCGTGTGCTTGCGAGATTGTTTAACGGCGCTATCGGTAAACTCTAAAGCCTGAACGGACAGTTGCTATTCAGAGAAAAACATCACGCATAGGGTTTTATGATTTAATCCATAGCCAAATTGGATTAGAAAACTCCCTATCAGGCCCGACCGCAAGGAAACGTCAGAGCGGACGCGACAATAATCGGTCACGAATCTCGGGGGGCGGCAATCCTAAATGCGATGCATATCGCAGGTAATCGGGAAATGCGTCGAAGATGTCGGTGAATTGCCCACGCGCTGTAGCGGATTCGACTGTAAGTTAGCAGTTCTAACGGACTCTTCCGTGTCAGGCCTGAAGGGGTGTGGCTTATCGAAATGACACCGGTGTTATATTAAATTTTTTGCTGCTAGACGAATATATCCACCGGATTTATATTGATCAAAAGCGAGCGAACCCGGCCATTGTGCCCAATTCCCCGCATTTCCTGCACGAAATTCGCAAGCGGATGTGCTCGAAGAAACGATGGATGTTCAGTGCGCCGAATAAAGCTTCGAGGCCGGCGCGTGCTTGCCTAAGGCCATCAAGCTGAATGCCGGGAAAATATTCAAGCCGATTGTTTCCGGGCGGAACTCAAAGTTCGGCGTTCCCTGACAGCAGATTATTCTGATGATGTCCTCGTCGGCGCCGCTAAGTGCGTCACGCAGGGTGCGACATCGGTGTCATCGCAGCATGGTCGGGCCTGCTCAGGCCACAGCGGTTCTGTCGGAAGTGTGCCGCTGGCGCTGCGCTAGCGTCTGCATAAATTGTTCAAATTGCCACGCCACCAAATTTGGGCATCACAGCTATGCTCGAGCCCGATGAGTACCCACTGCACCGAAAGAATGTCCACGGAAGGCACCGACCAGGGCCTGCCGTACCGCGTGGTCGCTCGACAGCTCGGGCACCGGCGCATCGTGCTGGAGACCTTGCAGGTCTGTGGGCATCCCGTGCCGCTGCCGGCTGCGCCCACCTTCGGCTCGCTACAGACCGCGCTGGAGATCGGTACCAGGCTGGCCGAGCAGTACATCGGCCAGTTGGTCGTCAAGCAGGCCGGCGTGCGGCCTGCGCTGGCGGCTGGCCCGGCGCCGCTTTAGCGGGGTCCGATCGGTTTCGACGTGGTGCCGCCACCGGCATGGTACCCGCACCGGCAGCACGCGCTGCGGTCATCGAATCTTGTCGCAGGCTCACTGGGCCCGGGCTTTGGCCAGTGCCGCCTTGGCGCGTGTGCCGGCGGCCGCACCGACACGCTTGTCCAGCACCTGGGCCAGTTCGTGCAGTTGTGCCTCGGTCACACCGATGTTCAGGCCGATCTTCAAATGCGATTGCAGCTGCGCCTCCACGCCTTCCAGGGCGGCGAGCACGCTGATCGTGGCCAGTTCACGGCTCACCCAGTCCAGGTTGTCGCGGGCAAAGATGTCGCCGAACAGATGCGTCTTGAGGTACTGATCGATTGCCGGCGCAAACGTAAACAACGGCCCGGTCACCGGCGCGCCGGCCAGGCGGGTCTGGTTGGCAGTGCCCAGCGCCAGCAGCGCATCGCCGCTCGGTACCGGGCCGGGGTCGTATCCCGGCGCATCGGCGATGCCGCGCTGCTTGCGTGCATCGGCGACCTGCATCAGCGCAGCCAGCGCATTGAGGCTGCGCGGAAACCCGGCGTACGCATACAGCTGGACCAGTACCTCCTTGCAGTCGCTGATGCTCAAGCCAGCATCGAGGCCCGCCTCCAATGCGGTGTTCAAGCGGTCGATATCACCGGTGGCCGCAAACGCGGCAATCGGCGCAATGGCCTGCTGCGTGGGCGACAAGGTGGCGTGTGTCGTCATGGACGTGATCTCCGAAGGGTGTGCTGCCGCGGGGGAGGGGGCAACAGAGAGCAATACAACTGCGCCCAACAACAGCGCAGCCATGGAGGGGAGAGTGCGGCGCAGCGCGCTTGCGCATGGCATCGCATCTCTCCACCGATTTAGGGGCAAGGCAGCGCGAATCCAAGCATCCGATGCCGGACCATGCGGTGCAGATGGCGCCCCAGCTGCGCGCGCACCATGCCGAGTCGAATGCACCAGGCTTGCGCTTTTCATCGCCGTCTCCTTGCCGTACATACCGGCAACGAGCATGACGCAGATGCAATGCCGCTCCATCCATCCAGCTTGCATGGTCCTATGACCGGTGCTCATCACTGCACACCCGCACTGAAACTCAAGCCATCCTGGATGCGTGCTGCTGACGAAACCGGCGGGGCAGGGAGTCAGTGCTGGTCCTGGCCACGCAGCTCGTGCAATCGCATCGGTGCGGTCCTATTCTGTGCCCCTGTTTGAAGCGGCGCTGGCTGGGCATGCTGGTCGTGTCGGTCATGGTCAACGCGGTTGCCAGCAACATCATTGCGAATGCTTTCATCTGCCTGCTCCTCCAGTGGATGGAGCCCAGCGTAGAGAGCGGCCTGGAGCACGCACATCTTTCCATGACCTGTGATCATGGCGGCGGCCCAGCGGTCGCTCTGCAGGATGAGTGGTTTGGGTTTTGCCTGAGCGGCGCACGCAGCCTTGGAAGGGGCTGGATGTCTCCATGCCCGCCACGCCAGAGCGCCTACATTCCACTATTCTGTCGTGGGCTTTTGCAGCGACAAATCCAGCCGGTTGAGAAGCCACATCAGCTGCCTGTGTCAAAGAGCGGGTGATTGCCTGCTCGGTTTGAGTTACAACCGTTCTTCTACCGGTAGTTGATTGATGAAAACTTCACGTGGCGATGGTGATGGGCTTGGCCGCACATTCCATGGCTGTCTTAGTGCGCAGTTTCGCCGCTGCTGCAGCACGACACTTGAGAGGCGACATGACGAGTAGCGGCAGGGAGCTCCTGAAATGGATTGCGCTTGTTTTTATGACCTTCGATCACGTAGTCAAGGCACTGCTGGATGGCTATGTACCGGTTCTATCTGAACTCGGACGCATAGCCTTCCCAGTTTTTGCTTTGATCATGGCCTTCAATCTCGCGCAACCTGGAACCGACTACGCGAAGTCGGTAAAGCGGTTGGCTGGCTGGGGGCTCATTGCACAGCCGTTCCACGTGTGGGCATTTGGTTTCCTGCTGCCGGTCAACATCCTTATCACCTTCGCACTTGCGACTTGTCTCGTCTGGTCAATGCAAGATCGCCGCTGGCTGCTGGCCTCGTTTCTTGGACTGCTTGCGCCAATGGCCGTCGACTATCAATGGATCGGAGTTTGGCTTGTAGGGGCGGCATGGAGCTGGTTTCGCACTGGCGGAACGCTGCAGTCACTTGTCGGCCTGGCTTCCACAAAACCGACTTTAGCCAAATTGCCGTGGACGTTGTGGATCTGCATGGGACTGTTGTGTTGGAACAACGGCAATGGCTGGGCCTTGTTGGCACTTCCGCTGATGCAGCTCGGCAGGCTGCAGTTACCGCTACCCCGGCTGCGTTGGGCATTCTATGGTTATTACGTTGCACACTTGGCCGTGATCGGCCTCATCTGGACAGTAAGTTAGTCGCGTCCCGCGCTGCGGATGCTGTTCGAATCGATAGCCTTGGGTCACGATGCCCTGAACCATGGGCACGAGGCTTCTGCGTCAGAGCAGCCGTCGCGCAGAGAAGACTCAGCATCACCGCGCTCATCACGTGGCAGCTGGCAGCATCGGGGCACGTTTCACCACGCGCCCAATGAGTCCGCCATGAATTCAACTGCCACGCCCGCCCGATCCTGGGCCATCCATCCGTTCCATGCAGCCGTGCTCGGCGGTGTGTGGCCGCTGTTTCTCGGTGCCTTGCTGAGCGACTACGCGTACTGGAGCAGTCATCAGATCCAGTGGGCCAATTTTGCTGCGTGGCTGCTGATCGGCGCGATGGTATTGACGACGATCGCCTTGCTGTGTGCGATCGTCGGCTTCGTTCGCGGAAGCCGCAATGTGATCTATGTGATCGCGCTCGGTGCCGCATGGATCGTCGGCTTCTTCGACGCCCTGCATCACGCACGCGATGCCTGGGCCATCATGCCGGCAGCGTTGGTATTTTCTGCGATTGCGACCGCATTCGCGCTTGTTGCAACCTGGTCGGGGCTGTCCAGCCTGCGCGTGGGAGGTGCCCGATGAAGCGTCATACCGTTACCGTCGTGTCGGTCTCCATTCTCGCTGCCGCACTCGCGTCCTGCGGCAAGGCGCCCGAGCTCAAACAACACGGCGCCAGTCCCGAGCTGCCCGCGCCGGATCGCGGCCTGCTGCCCGACATGACCATCGCCGAGCCGGCAGCCTGGGGCGAACGCAAACCCACCGTGCCGGCGGGTTACCGCATCGCTGCAATCGCCACCGGTCTGGGCATCCCACGCCAGACGCTGGTGTTGCCCAATGGCGACATCCTGGTGGCCGAAGGCCGCGGCGGCAACGCACCCAACCTCAAGCCCAAGGACGTGATTGCAGGCGCGATCAAGGCCAAGGGCAACACCTCGGTCAAGAGCGGCAACCGTCTGACGCTGCTGCGCGATGCCGATGGCGACGGTACCTATGAACTGGAGACTGTGTTTGCCGACAAGCTCAATGCACCGTACGGCCTGGCGCTGATCGGCAATGCGCTGTACGTGGCAAATCAGGACGCACTGGTGCGTTTCGATTATCAGCCAGGGCAGACCAAGGCCAGCGCTGCGCCCAGCAAGGTCACCGACTTGCCGTCGGCCATCAACCATCACTGGACCAAGGCGCTGACCGCCAGTGCCGATGGACGCTATCTGTATGTTGCGATCGGCTCCAACAGCAATATCACCGAGCGCGGCATGATTGCCGAAGTCGACCGCGCCCAGGTCTGGCAGGTGGATCCGGCAACCGGTGCCCACAAGAGCTATGCCACCGGGCTGCGCAATCCCACTGCATTGGCGATCCAGCCAGGTAGCGGCGCACTGTGGGCGGTGGTCAACGAGCGTGACGAAATCGGCCCGAACCTGGTGCCCGACTACCTCACCTCGGTACGCGAAGGCGGTTTCTACGGCTGGCCCTATAGCTACTGGGGCAAGAATGTGGACACGCGGGTCATGCCGCAGGACCCGCAGAAGGTCGCCTCGGCCATCGTGCCCGACTACGCGCTGGGATCGCATGTCGCCGCACTCGGTGTCGCTTTTTCTTCGACCACGATGGGAACGCAGTTCGGCGACGGCGTGTTCGTCGGGGAGCACGGCAGCTGGAATCGCGACCCGCCGGTGGGCTACAAGGTGGTGTTCGTGCCGTTCCGCGATGGCCGCCCGGCGGGCGACCCAATCGACTTCGTCTCCGGCTTCCATGGCGACGATGGCCTGACCCGCGGTCGCCCGGTCGGTGTCACGCTCGATCCACGTGGTGCGTTGATCGTCGCGGACGATCTGGCCAATACGATCTGGCGCGTGACGCCGGATGCGGCGCCTGTCGCGCCGCAAGCGGCAGCGCAGTAAGCCTGCCTGCATGCCCGGTTCTGCAAAGAACCGGGCAGTACTCGGTGTGTTACTTGCGCCAAGGGTGCGGGGGCAGGGGCTACCTGTAGGTCTCATCAGGAACAATCCAACTTTTCAGAGACACCGGCCTTCAAGGCACTGGTTTCTATTCGCCGTCTATCGGCACCGCGATTGATCGGCCTCCAATGCAGCCGTAACGAATGCGCATCGATGAACACCGAGCGCAACACCGTCTTCGCAGACCACCGCAAGGGATAGGCATCGCCGTCCCATTGGCATACAGTGCCGGCCCCGCGTCGGCCTGGATGATGCAGGCATCAGTGCGATGGATCTCTGGTGAGCCAATCGGCTAGACGCTGTTACCAAGGCAAGAACAGACGGACCACGCTCTGCCGATCACCCGAGGCTTGTTGTTGATGTTGTTCAGATGTTCGGTGGTGGTTGTCGTTGCACTCTTCGCTTCACCCCTTATTGCAGCAGAGTTGGTCGGCCGGGCAACCGTGACCGATGGTGACACCATCACTGTCGCGCAGAAACGTATCCGCCTGTGGGGCATCGATGCACCCGAAAGCACGCAGCAATGCACCAGCAACGCTGGCAGCGCATGGCCTTGCGGCCGACGTTCCGCTGCTGCACTGGATGGCTATCTGCTCGACAAGACGGTTCGCTGCCAACCCAAGGACACCGATCGCTATGGACGGATCGTGGCCGAGTGCTATGTGCAGGGGCAGTCGGTCAACCGCTGGATGGTGCAATCCGGTTGGGCGTTGGCCTACCGCGAGTACGCCACCGCGTTCGTTGCCGACGAACGCAACGCGCATCAGCAACGGCGCAATCTCTGGGCTGGCAGCTTTCAGATGCCTGCCGATTACCGACGCAGCAAGCGCAAGCAATCGGCACAGCGCGCTCAGGCGGCAGCGCAAACGCCTGCGCACTGCGCCATCAAGGGCAATATTTCGAGCAAGGGCAGCAAGATCTTCCATATGCCCGGGCAACGCGATTACACGCGGACCAGCATCTCACCTGCCAAGGGCGAGCGTTTTTTCTGCACCAGCCAGGAAGCGATCAATGCAGGCTGGCGGCGCGCGGCGCGCTGATGGCTGGCAATGTGTGCGATCCAGCGTCGAGCAGCTTACCGCGACGCCTATCGATCCTGCTGGGGTGTTTTGGTCAATCAACCCAGCGCGGCGCAATCACCACACCTGACACATGCGCATGCGCCGACAGGTAGCTGCGCTCTGACCGGCACGCCAAGAGCGTCTGACAAAATGTAGCCAGCGGTCGTCAGCTGATGCGGGCGGCGTGCTCAGGCCCGGAGTGTACGAGCGGTACATGCCGATGCCTGGCACCGGCCGCCTGCCTAAGGGCGGCGCAAGAGTCTTGTCAGCCGCTCTAATGCCCGACAAAGGCCTCGATATTCTGGACTAGGCTGCGGCGTGTGTAGGGCTTGCTTAAAAACGTCGTCCGGCGGGGTAACCCATTGGGGGAATGCCCCAGACCCGATGTCAGGATCGCCGGCAGATTGTTGCCATCCGCGCGCAGATACGAAATCAGGCCGTATCCATCCAGTAACCCCGGCATCTGCAGATCGGTAAAAACCAGCGCGATCGCCGGGTGCTTATCGATATGCTCCAACGCACCCTGCGCATCGGTTGCGGTCACGACCGCATAACCGCTCTCGGTCAGCAGCAGCGTGGCCAACTCGAGAGTGTCAGCATCGTCCTCGACGACAAGAATCAGTTTTTCGTTTGTAGAGCCCATAAAGCAGGTTTTCTGAGGATGCATGCATCACACTACGTTTCCCACGCGAAAAACACGTGATCGATTTGAGAACCATGAACAGCACGCAGGACTTTCCCGACCATCGCTATCGACAGGTCGTCGAGCTGTCGCTGGATTCCATCAAGGAAATTGCCTTGGACGGACGCGTCAGGTTCGTCAACGCGCATGGTCTGGCGCGTGTGGCGTCTGTCGATGCCGCCTCTGTGGTGGGCCTGCCCTGGGTGTCGTTATGGCCGAAGCGATTCAGGCCGCGCGTGCGGCAGGCGCTCGCTGCTGCCGAGCGTGGCGAGTCGCAGCAGTTCGAGACCGAATGTACGAATGCAGACGGGCAGCTCCTGAGCTGGTTGGTGTCGACAAGCCCGCTGCGTAACGCGGATGGCCGGATCGAGGGTGTGCTTGCGGTCAATCGCGACATCACCGAACGCCGGCAGTCGCAGCAGGCATTACGCACGCTCAACCAGACGCTGCAGGCCCGCAGCGAGGCTACAACCAGGCACGATGAGCAGGCTGCTGCGGCGACGCACGACCAAGTACGTGCAGAGGCGCAGTCTCCAAGCATCGAGGTTGAGCTGGATATTGCACGCGCCGCGCAGCGTCTGGCTGAGCGCGTAGCCGAGCGTGCGCAGGAGGGCGAGGCAGTCGGTCAACTGTTGGCCGGTGTCGTTCACGACCTGAACAATGTGCTGCAAACCGCGGGCGCTGCCATCGATGTGGTTCAGTCGCGTGGCTCGATCGTAGAAGAGGATCAGAAGATTTTGCGCATGGCAGAGACCGCTCTGCAGCAGGGCTCGGTCATGGCCCAACGCCTGCTGGGCTTTGCACGCAAGCATCCTTATGCTCCCGAACGTGTCGAACTCAATGCGCTGGTCGCGCGCTTGCTGCCCCTGCTTCAACAGGCAGCAGGCGCTGCGGTATCGGTCGAGTGGGAGACCACGACTTGCGACAGTGCAGTACTGGCGGATCCACATACACTGGAACGGGCCTTGTTGAACCTGGTGATCAATGCGCGCGATGTCTGCGCGGTGCGTGGCAGGGTCTGCATCACCGTTGCGACGCGGACGCTAGCAGATGTGGATGCCGCCGGTCGTCGGGCCGGCGATTACGTCACCCTCTCTGTCCAGGACAATGGCAGCGGTATTGCACCGGAGATCTGCGATCAGCTGTTCGACGCCTACTTCACCACCAAACCGGCAGGCAAGGGCACCGGGCTGGGCTTGGCGCAAGTCGATGGGGCGGTCAGACAGGCCGACGGCTATATCGAGGTGCAATCGGTACCAGGGCAGGGCGCCTGCTTCACGCTGGGCTTCCCTGCAGCGGAGCCATCTGGTTCCTGACATCAGAGGTAGCGGCGTCGCTCAAAGACTCTCGAGAATGCCCAGCGGCGTGATGGTGCATCTGCCCATCCATTGTCTGGCGTAGTGGTGCGCGGCAAGTTGCGTGTCGAATCGCATCTCATGCCTGTGCCCGTACAAGGTGATTCCATCATCGAACGACACCAGAATCTCCGGGGAGAAAACTCCGCCCACCGGAACCGTATGTGCAGTCAACCGATAACGACCAATCTGCCGAAACATTGTGGGTTCCATCATAACCTCGGTAGCGGCAGTTGCCGGCGTGTGCTGGCGCATTAAGTCGAGAACAGTTGCACCTTGATCGCTATTTTTTCAACTTGCAAGCGATAAAGGTAATAATCAGCAGATGACGATGAAATCAAAAAGAACACGACCGCAGTGGATTATGCACAGCTCGCTTATACAGATAAACGTATTTTCCATTGTCGCGACAGCTGGTGGTGATCGAGATATCGATCGCTGGATAAACTGATTTATTTGCGTCGTTTCCAATGGCGATCCCATCCAATGCCTGAAACCGACGCGACTGCTTGCTGCTGAACAATAGTCGGCGAAACACCCAACCATTAAGAGTGGCCAGCAGGGCGCAACAGGCAGTCGCCACGCGAGTGCGGACGACGCGAAGGAATCGCAGTGCAAGAGTGGTGCATGTAATTCCCAGCACCAGCCACGCCCGCCTGGCGGCTACCCAGTAATGTTGATAGCCGCTTTAAACCTGATTACCTAATACCGGCTCGCCTGCCAGTACGGCCATCTCCAGTCGAGCCAGGTGGTCGCTGAATCCGCCGGTCGCACGGGCGATGCGGCGGGCGCTGGTATTGACGACCGGCTTGACCAGGCGGGCAATCTGCATGCCCGCGCGCTCCAGTGCCGAGACCAGCGCCACGTCTTCGCTGCACTTGAGCGCAGAAAAACCACCGGCTGCCACGTACGCAGCCACACTCATGCCGAGATTGGCACCATGCACATGCGGATGCCCGTCGCGACGGATTTCCTTGGACAGGAAGGCCTGCCGTGTTTCGGGACGGAAATCGTGCCAGTCGGTTACCTCCACCACGCCACAGAACACATCCGCAGCGCAATCGAGCTGTGCCGAAAGCCAGTCCGGCGGTACGCAGGTGTCGGCATCGGTAAACGCAAGCCAGCGCGCCCCGCGCGCAATAGCCGCCGATGCAGCCGCTGCACGCGCAATGCCGACACCACCGGAGGTGGCGACGGTTCTTGCGCCGTGCGCGCGTGCGATGGCGCCGGTGCCGTCGCTGCAGCGATCGAGCGCGACATGGATTTCCACGCGCTCTCCAACCAGATGCGGATGCGCGGCCGCCACCAGAATGGATTGCAGGCACTTGCCGATCAGATCCGCTTCGTTATGCGCCGGGATGGTCACCGCGATCATCGTAGCTGCTCCTGTTGCGCAATCGACGGCCCGGACATCCAGGCCTGCAGCACGAAGTCCGCATCCTGATAGGAACACAGCGTGTCCATTGCCAATGCCTGGTTCAGTGCGCTGTGGACCTGCTCGGCACTGCGCAAAGCACCGTCGAAGTCATGCCGCCAGTGACATGCCACAAGACAGCCCTTGGCGGTGAGCGAGCGGGCGAACAGCGCGACGGTCTTTTCGAAAGCCGGAGTGTCGAGGTAATAACCCACTTCACTGAAGACGATCAGGTCGAACAGCCCTTCCGGCCAGTCCGACGGATGCGCCGCCTGCTGCAGCGTGACCGCAGGCAGCGCCTGCACGCGCACGCTCGCCAGCTCGACCGCCTGCTGCGACAGATCCGTCGCCAGCAGCGTGTCGCAGCGCTGCGCCAGCTGCGCGGTCAGCTCGCCATTGGAACAGCCAAATTCCCAACCACGCGCGAACCTCGGGTAGGGCAGGACACCGAGCAGGATGTCGCGCTTGCGTTGCTCGTACCAGCGCGAGCGATAGCCGAACGGATCTGCATCGGCATACATCTGCTCAAAGTGCTCAACGCTCAGCGCGGTCATCGGATGAAGACCTCGAACGGCCGCGCAAAGCGCTCCAGCACCGAAGGCGGCAGGATCGGTGCTGCAACGGCCGGCGTGCAGTTGCCAAGCTGCGTGGCAAAGCACGCAATGGCGCGCTGCTTGGCACTCAGCACCGCAGGCGATAGATCGAAGCGCACGGCAGTGCCACCGGCAAATACCCCATCTTCCGGACGCGACCAGTGCCACGCCCAGACCGGATATTGCAGACGCCGCGCCGACTGCGCCTTGCACGCGGCATGGGTCGCACGCGATGCGGCTTCATGATCGGGATGGCCATCGCGGTCCCAGGTCACCAGCACTGTGTCCTGCGCAGTGATCAGATCGCCGAGGGCCTGTGCCATGCGCGCTTCGCATGCCGCCAGCGCGCCATCGCCCAGTGCGAGATGGGTCAATGTGCCAGGCACTACACCCAACTGCTGCGCGGCAGCTTCCAGTTCCAGGCGCCGCGCCGGGCCCAGCACCTGTGGATGCCAGCCGGGTTCGTCGGGATAGGCCTGCTCCCCATCGGTCAACGCAATGATCAGCACCGGTACGCCTGCGGCACGCGCGGCGGCAATCAACCCGCCACATCCAAGCACCTCATCGTCCGGGTGCGGCGCCACCACCACCAGGCGCTGGCCGCCTTGCATCAGTTGCAACAGCGTGGCGCGTGACAGCTCGCTCAGGTACGGCGAGGCGCGCCATGCGGCTTCCGGCGTGCCTGTGCCCTCGATGGGCTGCCCGGCTAGATCTTCCAAGGCGATGTCTCCTGTTGGCACAACTCGCCCAGGGCCTGCAGGTCGCGTTCTGCATGGTGTTGCCGAATGAACACCGACAGGTCGGCACAACGCTGCGCATGCGCGCGGTTGCCGCACAGCGGCCCTGGACCCAGCGCACGCGCGACCCTATCCAGCGTGTCACGTGCCACCGCCTCGACCACGCTGCGCACCTGCAGTACGTCACGCAGATGTGCCTGCTCCGGCTGCGCATCGATGCGCATTGCCAGCTGACGCAACAACGCAGCGGCAGATGCCAGGCCTGCATCGATGGCGCCCAGGTGCGCGGCGGCATGCGGATCCTTGCTCACACGCGCAGAGGCACGCAGCACATCGGCAACTGCAACGGTGGCGCCGAACCAGCACGCAGCGATGCCGGCACCTCCGTGCCAGAATCCAGGTCGGGTCAGGTACGCATCACTTGCGCCAATCTGCCGCGCTGGCGTATCGGAGAAGCGGACATTGGCCGTCTCGATGCCTTGCATGCCGACCGCCTGCCACGCACTGCTGTCGATCTGAATGCCGGGCTGATCCAGCGCCACGGCAAACAGGCAACTGGCGCCTGCATGACGCGTCGTCACCAGCGCATGCGTCACTTGCGCGGCACCAGAACACCATGCCTTGGTGCCGTTAAGTACTTGTCCGGAAAAACGCATATCGGAGCCAGGCGGCTCGGCCGCCCACACCGCCCAACGCTGGGTCGGCGTGATGAGATCCACGCCCAGATCGGCGCAGATGGCTTGCGCATCGTAATGCGCTTCCAGGAACTTGGCCGCGCACAGGTCATCTGCCGCGATATCGGCAAGCGTCTGCCAGCGTTCTATGGTGTGACCGCGCCCGGGAAGCGGCAGCATCGGATGGGTCTCGAGCCACTTGTCCGCAATCGAATGCTTGAGTCCGGCGGTAGGGGCTGAATCCGTGGGCGATGCAAAGACAAGGGTGTGCGATGAAATACGTGCGCTCATCGGAACAAGCTAAGCAGCACACGGTGCAAGGCGTGTGACGCATGAAGAGGGCTCTCCAAGTGAAAAGCGAGCAGAAGTGCAGGGATGTTGTCGCAACTTGCTGCGCGAATCGATGCTCAGACGACAATGTCGTTGCAGTGGAATATGTGGTCACTGACTCGTCTGCGTTGTGCCACCCGTCAACAGCAGCGGGCTAATCGGCGCGATGTATCTCGACCACAGGCTCCGAATCGCGACCGATCACAGCGACGCGATGACGAACTTGATCGCCCATGCGTTCAACGCCAGCGCTGCGGCGTCGATCGACTTCTGGTGCAGGGAGTTCCAAAGATGCAGAGCATCAAAAGGCAAATGCTGCAGCCAAAGACCTAAGATTGACAATATGTTGTCAAATAGGCAGCATGTTGCTCATGAGCACTCAAGACGATTTACTGGCTGTCCGCAACCTGGTGATCAAGATCTTCGAAACGAACGGCCGTCTGGTCGAGACCGGTAATGCATTGGTACGCCCTGCCGGGCTGACCACTGCGTGGTGGCAGGTCCTGGGCGCGTTGGGCTATTCACCGATGCCACTGCCGGTGGCGCATATCGCGCGCAACATGGGCATCACCCGGCAGGCGGTGCAGCGTGTCGTCGATCTATTGCTCGAGCAAGGCTTCGTTGCGCTCCAGCCCAATCCCCACCACCAGCGCGCAAAGCTGGTGGTGCTCACGCGCACCGGCCGCGCCGCGCTGGATGCAGCCGAAGCCGCCGCCGCTCCGCTGGACCAACGCATGCTGGACCGCATCGGAGCCAGACGCGTGGCAACCGCGCTCGCCGTGCTGGTCGAAATGAACGAAGTCATGGCGGACGACGTCAGCGCGCCGACCGCGACCGCCGGCGCAACACGCGTCTCCCTAAAAAAAGGCAGGCCATGAACGCTTCCGTACAACGCGACGTCGACACCGACGTCATCATCGTCGGAGGCGGCCCGATCGGATTGACCACCGCCTGTGCGCTCGCCCATCACGGCGTCGACTTCCGCGTCTTCGAACAACGCGTGCAAGCCAGGCCGCATTCGCGCGCCAATAACCTCTGGGCGCGGCCGCAGGAGCTGCTTCACAGCATTGGTATCCGCGATGCGCTGGCGGAAAAGTCGTATCGGATCACCAAGGTCAGCACCTTGCTCAACGGGCAGACCGTCGACCCGGTGGAAATTGCCGATATCGCCAGCCCATATGCGCAGGTGCTTTACAGCGGGCAGGACGTCATCGAAACCGTGCTGACCGAGCAGCTCGAGGCGAAAGGCGGCAGCGTCGAGCGCGGCCGCAAGATCATCGGCTTCGAACAGGATGCCGACGGCGTCACCGTCACACTTGCAACATGCGGCAGCGGCGACCAGTACGACGGCCCGACAGAGCAATTGCGCTGCCGTTACCTGATTGGCGCCGATGGTGGCGACAGCGCCGTGCGCAAACAGCTCGGGCTGGATTTCGAACCGAAAAAGCTACCCAATCGCATGAACCGTCAGGTCGACGCCAAGCTGCGTTGGCGACGTTCCACCGATTTCGATCAGCTCTGGTTTTTCTATTACCCCAAGGGCTTTTGCGGTGTGCTGCCGGTATGGGGCGGCTACCACCGGTTGTTTTTCCTGGCCGACGACACCGGCATCCCGGAGCGTGACCCGACACTGGAGGAAATGCAGACCATTGCGCGCGAGGTGACCGAAGACCCGACGCTGACGCTGAGCGATCCGATCTGGCTGACGCATAGCCGCTTCCAGCATGGCACCGCCGCGCATTACGCCAAGGGGCGTGTGCTGCTGCTCGGCGATGCCGGCCACCGCACCTTGCCGATCGGCGGGCAGGGCATGAATGCAGGCCTGCACGATGCGATCGGCCTGGCATGGCGGCTGGCGATGACCTTGCAAGGCAAGGCCGCGCCGGTGGTGCTCGATTCCTACGACGTGGAGCGTGGCGGCGAGCACCGTGAACTGGACGAACGACAAGCGCGTGGCTTCCACAACAGCGTCTACCGCGGCCCGATCAAGGATGCGGCCATGGGCATCGCCGCCAAGCTCATCCCCACCATCGGCACGCTGATCCAGGGCTCGGATGATCTGCAGCAGTTGTCGGTGGCGTATCCCGAAAGCCCGCTCAACGACGATCATCTCGGCGGCCTGCGCGAGCTGCTTCAGCGCCGCGTGCCGCACTGCGGCGACCGCGCGCCAGATGCGAATGTCGTCGCCGCCGATGGCACCTCGACGACGCTGTTCGCCCATCTCTACAACCCGGATGGATGGAGTTGGGGATGGGCGCTGCTTGCCTTCGACGGGCGGCAGCACGATGCCATGCCACAGCTGCGGCTGGCGCTTGCCGGGCTGGAGGCGTGGCCGTGGCTGCGGCCCAGACTCATCCTGGGCGCCGCCGTGCCGCAGCCCGACGACGCCACCGCACTCTCGGATCTGGACGGTGCTGCGCACGCCGCCTATGGCATTGCGGACACCAGCGCGCTGATCCTGGTGCGGCCCAACGGCCACATCGCCTTCCGCGGTCGTGCCGATGCGCCGGAGCATCTGCACTCTTATTGCAAGCGCGTCTTCGACCCGGCGACAGAAGGCGCTGCACGCTGAGCCTGCAGTGATCCACCCAAACCGCTCGATGACGCTGCGCAAGCTGACACCACCGGGAACGCTTCCCCCACTTTGCTAGCATGCGTGCACATGCTACCCAGGAGGCCAAGCGCATGACGCCCACAGTGTTTCCCGAGCCCGAGCTGTTCCTGCCGCAGCGTGGCGAGCCCTCGTTGCGGTGGGGAGTGCTGGGGCCTGGAGCGATCGCCTCGGCGTTCGTGAGCGCGCTGCGCCGCCATACCGGGCAAAGACCATTTGCAGTGGCCTCGCGCACGCGTGCGCGTGCCGAGGCCTTTGCGAGCACCTGGGCGATGCAGCGCGCCTATGACAGCTACGAGGCGCTGGTCGAGGACCGCGATGTCGACATCGTCTATATCGCCACACCGCACAGCGAACATCTGCAGCAGGGTTTGCTGGCGCTGCGCGCCGGCAAACATGTGTTGATCGAAAAGCCCATCACCACCTGCGCCGACGATGCGCGCGTGCTGGTGCAGGAGGCGCGGCAGCGCGGCCTGTTCCTGATGGAAGCCATGTGGAGCCGTTACCTGCCGCACACCTCGGTACTGCGGCAACTGCTGGCCGATGGCGCGTTGGGCGAGCTTCGCCATGTGTTCGCCGATCTGAGCCAACGCGGCCCTGACGATGCGACGCACCGCCAGTCGATACCGGCCATGGTGCCCACCACCTTGCTCACGATCTCGCCGCCCTGCGATGCCACGCCCGCCGCACCGATCGCCAGTTGATTGGCCTGACGGGCGTGTTCGGCATTCTGGCGCACGGTGGAGGTGAGCTCTTCCATCGAGGCGGCGGTTTCTTCCAGGTTGGCCGCCTGTTGTTCGGTGCGCTGCGACAGATCCTGATTGCCTGCCGCGATTTCGCTGGCGGCAGAATTGATCGACACGGCCGAGTGCTGGATACGGCCGACAATCTCGGCCAACTGCGCGGCAGTGGCGTTGGCGTCGTCACGCATCTGCGCGAACACGCCCTTGAACTCGCCGGTCATCCGCGCGGTGAGATCGCCTGCGGCGATGGATTGCAGCAGCGACGACAGCGATTGCAGGTTGCCGTCCGCAGTGGCCATGAGCTGGTTGAGGCTGTCGACCATCACATGGAAGTCGTACTGGAAACGCTCGGCATCGCCGCGTGCACTGAAGTCGCCGTTGGCTGCGGATTGCGCCAGCTGCTTGATCTCGCGGTTCATCGCGGACAGGTTGGCCTTTACCTCGTCCATGGTCTGCGTGAGCACGGCCTTCTCGCCGGGCAGGCGGTCCATGCTCTCGCTGAGGTCGCCGACGGCGTAGCGCCCCATGATGCGTGCCAGGTTGGTCTGTACCGCCAGATGCGACGCCACCAGCGTATTGGTGTCCTTGGCCATGCGGCCATAGTCGCCAGGAAACGCCGCGGCATCGATGCGGAAACTGGTCTGGCCATCATCGTGGCGCCTGGCCATGTCGCTCTGCGCGTCGAGCAAGGATTGCAGCTGCCTCTGCATGCCACGCATCGCGCGCAACAGACGGCCGGTTTCATCCTTGGCGTCGCTTTCCACGTCATTGTCCAGCTGGCCGTTGGCAATCGCCTCTGCGGCCTTGGTTGCGCGTGCGAGCGGCTGGGTCAGGCTGCGGGTGATGAGCCAGGCAAGCAGGCTGCTGATCACCACCACGGCAACGCCACCGGAGATGATCAGCAGCTTGCCGCGGTTCATCGACGCCACTGCGTCGGCATAGGCTTGCTGGCTCTGGTTTTCCTGACGCGTCACCAGCTCGCGGATCTTGTCCTGCCATGCCATCGTCGCCGGGCGCGCCTTTTCGCTGAGCAAGGCCTGCGCTGGCGCATTATCGTTTTTAGCGGCAAGTACCATGACCTGGTCGTTGATCTTGCCCGAGATGGCACGTCGCGCATCCATCTCGGCGCGAATCTTGCGACCTTCCTCGGAGCTGGGCAGCGTATCGAGCTTGGCACGCAACTCGCTGTAGCGCTGGCGCTGCGCCTTGATGGTGGTCAGCGCTTCGTTGTTGAGTTCATCGCTGGTGGCCATGGCATAGGTGCCCAGCGCGATCAGGATCGATGAGTTGGCATCCAGCATGCCGTTGCCGATCTGGATCTTGGCCATGCGATCGAGCACGATGAAATCGAATTGCTGCCTTGCATTGGCCATGGTGACCAGGCCCGTCGCCACCAGCAGGCTCGACAGCAGAATCAGGATTCCGAAGGCGACGCCGAGACGGCGCCCGACGTTATAGCGTTGCAAATAGGCAGTCATGCGAGTCGTCCTGATGTCCAGTGGGTGGCACCGGCTGGCAGGCCACGTGATGTTCGCGTGAATGCCTCGGCAACGTGATAACGACGCAAAAAACAGAAACTTAAACCACCCGCTCCAGGCCGCGTTTAGCTCGCATTTTTGTTCACGCAGGTCAGGAAAAAACCGACTTTCGGCGCGGCGATTCGCAGCGTGATAATGCTGACGTTGCTTGCCTCGGCATCGTGCTCGATGCTTGGCCTGTTCGTATGGACGCCAGCTGCGGCAGCGAGCGACCTGTCTGATTAGATTCTCTGGTTTACGTCCCGCGATACAGCGTCCAGCGCAAGCTGCGTGACGGTGTCGATGGGCGTCAATCGTGCTGCTTCATCACTTGGTTCGCGTGCTTGGCCTGGGAGTGGCCTGCACCCATCGGCGCTGGCGCGGGATATGCCGTTGGCTGGCTCCCGGCGCGTTGGTCAGCCGGCGCGTCCGCTCTGGATGCCAGGTCGTGCCATCACCGGCTCACTCCGCCACCACGCCTTAAGCGTGATCATGTTCACCATGAACAGCAGTCAGATCACCGCGCGAACGATCACGGTCACCCCGGCAAGCACCGCATCTGCCAGTAGCGAGGTGGTGGTGCAGTTGTCGGCCAGCCCGGACCCGCGCTGGCAGGCGTGTTTCCATTTCGTCGTGCAAGGCCGCGATGGCTTCTTCCTGCAGGGCAGGCCGGTGTTCGACAACGCAAGCTTTCACGGGATCCTGCAGGCCGGGCAAGCCGAGGCCTTCCGCCAGGAGCTGCCGGATGTGCTGATATCGGCCAGCATGCTCGCGCGTGCCCAGGTGAACAAGGACGCAGCGCGATAAGCGTGTTGCTTCAGCAGTAGGAAGTGCTCAGAGAGTCGTGTTCGGTGGCGGGTACTTGGTGACCAGCCCGAAATAGCGGTGGTACGGCGAGGCTGCTTGTCTGCACGACCGCCGGGCATCCATACGCCGTGAACAAGATCGCTACTGCACAGCTTGAACGCTGCCTGCACGTGGCACCCAGCACTACAACTCGAGCGCCATATCCCACCGTTCCAGACCCGGCGCATAGCCATCCACCGTCACTTGCTGCACCACAAAGCCGAAGCGGGCATAGAACTGCCGGGTGTGTTGACTGGTATCCAGGATGACACGCCGGACATCCGGCATCTGGCGCAATGCTTCAAGCCGGGCCAGCAGCAACTGCGTCCCCACGCCGCAGCGGTGCAGACGCGGGTGGACCATGCCCCAGCACAAGCTCGCCGTGGTGCCATCGGCGCCGATCGCGTAGCCGGCGGCGCCAGCGACAGCGTTGCCGCGCTCCAGTAGCTGGTAGTGCCACGCCGCGGCGTGATGGCTCAGGAAGCCGGCAAAGTCGGCACGTTCACCGGCGCTGAAGAACACCGGCACATTCGCATCGAAGAGCGCCATGCAGGCGTCGAAGTCCCGAGATTGATACGGCCGAATCGTGTCCATCTGCCTAGTCTGCCTCAGACGCGCAGATGCCATGCAGCGGCATGACATCCTGCCCCGTGATCGCCACGCCTGCCGTACCACCTGCGCTCAGGCCCGGGCTGTCGCCTCGCGCACGAAGTCTGCATAGGTGCGCAGCGGACGCCCCAGCATGGCCTGCAGCGTTTCCACCGTGCCGTCGGCCGCCCCCATGCCGTGGGTCTGGATGCCGGCCATCATCAGGCGCATGTCATAGGCCAGCCAGGAGGGGCCGTAGGCGGCCATCTGCGCTTCGAAGGCAGCCACGTCGTCGCCTGCGTAGGCGATCTCGCGCCCAAGCGCCGCACTCCAGACCTTCGCGGCGGAGGGGCCCGTCACTGCATGCGGGCCGACCAGTTCGAGCGTGACACGCTCAAGTGCGGCGGGTGCGCGGTCGCGGCGCAGCAACTCGGCAACCGCGATGTCGGCGATGTCGCGCGCATCGATCATGGCCACACCTGCCGAGCCGATCGGCATCGGGTAGACGGCGTACTGTTGAATCGTCTGCTGGATCATCGCTTCGTTCTGCATGAAATACGCCGGGCGCAGAATCGTGGCAGCAATGTCGAGGCTTTCGATCATGCGCTCGACCGTGTGCTTGCCGGTGAAGTGCGGCACGTTGGTGTACCTGTCGGCATGGATCACCGACAGGTACACGATGCGCTCGATCCCTGCTTCCTTGGCAAGATTCAAGGCGATCAGCGCCTGCGTCACTTCGTCGGGAGTGACCGCATTCAACAGGAACAGCGTGCGCACCGACGACAACGCGGCGCGCATCGACGCGACGTCGGTGAGGTCCGCGACCACTTCGGTGACACCGGCCGGGAAAGCGCGCTTGCCGGGTTGGCGAACCAGTGCCTTGACCTTGGCGCCTGCGTCGGCCAGGCCCTGGGTGATCAGAGAACCGATGGTGCCGGTGGCACCGGTAACGAGAATGCTCATGTGAGTCTCCTGCTATGGATGGAAGAGGCGTCAGTGCGACATGTCCGCTGCGCTTGGCGTTGCGGTGACGAGACGATAGGCCGTTGCACCCATAATACGAAGACGCCAAGATGTAGACGCCTGGTTTCAAATGTGGAACACCATGGATCTCAATGCATTGATCGATTTCGCGCTGGTCGCGGCGAACCAGGGCCTGGGAAAGGCCAGCCGTGCCAGCGGCAGGTCCAAGGCGACCCTGTCGCGTCGCATTGCCGAGCTGGAGGAGCAACTGGGAGTGCGACTGGTCGAGCGCAGCGCTCGTGGCCTCAGGCTCACCGAGGCCGGGCAGCTGCTGATGGAGCGCACCGAAGTGCCGTTGAGCGAGGTGGCCGAGGCCATGTCAGCCGCACGCGAGGGGCTCTCGAGCCCGCGTGGGCGCTTGCGGGTGGCATCGCCGGTGCTGTTCTCGCAACTGGCGATGGGACGGATCGGCGCAGAGTTCTGCGCGGCCTATCCGGAGATCACGCTGGAGGTGGTGGCCGAGGACCGCACGGTCGATCTGGTGGAAGAGCAGTTCGATGTGGCCATCCGCATCAACCCCAGCCCGGACAGCAGCCTTGTGGGGCGCTGCTTCGCCAGGGATCGGCTGGTGGTCGTGGCCGCGCCCGGCATCGCCATGCCGACCGGCGGCGCGGTCACGCCACTGCCCGCCGTGGTGATGTCGAGCTTCCAGCCGACCACATGGACGCTCGATGACGGGCGTCTGGTCCTGGAACCCATTCCAAGACTGCGGTTTTCCTCGTTCCTGATGGTCCGCGACGCGGCGATGGCAGGCGGTGGCGTCGCCCTCATTCCGCAGTCGATCGCATGGAACCAGCTCGCGCGTGGCGAACTGGTGCAGTGGGGCACCATCGCTGGCGCGGAGCCGGCGCTGTGGGTGTTGCACACGTCCAGGCGCCTGGCTGCCCCGAAGGTGCGCGCCTTCGTGGACTTTATGTGCGACAGGTATCCGGACGCGTCGCTTGTGCTGAAGGGCTAGGGCGCTGCCTCCAGCTTGTGCGGGCCAGCCTGTGTGGCAGCCAGCGTGGACGCGTTATCGCCGGGACAGATCCACCACCGGGGTGCAGATAGCGCTGCGAAAGTGCTGATCGATAAGCCGGTCCACACGCTGATGGCAGGCCCGCTTGCGCGTCCTC
Organism: Xanthomonas arboricola pv. juglandis; assembly: GCF_001013475.1. Classification (GTDB taxonomy): domain Bacteria; phylum Pseudomonadota; class Gammaproteobacteria; order Xanthomonadales; family Xanthomonadaceae; genus Xanthomonas; species Xanthomonas arboricola. The sequence continues at coordinate 23,868 of NZ_JZEF01000008.1, forward strand.
GAACACGCCGGTGCGGGCACGCGCCGCCGGGTCATGACGTCGGTAGAACCGCCTCACGCTCAGGCATGCATGCCGCAATGAGGCGCAAGCCCTCCCTTGCACAGCTGACCACTGCAGATGCCCAGCCAGCCGCGCGCCGAGCACTCGGTGCCTCACACGCGCAGGAGCCGCCTGGCCAGGCTGCGGCCGCGCGCGGCGTCGGCTTGCTCGCCACCAGCGCCCAGGATCGGGCGGCGTAGATGGGGTGGCGGTAGGCAGATCAGCACGCACGGCGTCTTTGCCAGTGCCGACTGCAGCGAGGAGCGCCAGACGCCGCGGCGGACGACGGCATCGTGTTCGACCACCAGCACGTCGGCGCAGGCGCGTTTGAGCAGGCCGGCGATCTCGCGCCGCGGATTGCCGACGGCGACGTGGATGCGCACGCGCAGGTCCTCGTCGGGCAGTTGCTGGACCAGGTCGCCGAGCCAGCTGGCGGCCGCGTCTTCGCTCAGCGGCTTGTCATTGAACAGGCTGTCCACCAGCAGGCCTTCGCTGATTTCCGGCACGACGTGCAGCAGGTGCAGGTCGGCGCCGCGGCGACGCGCCAGGGCGGCGGCATCGCGCAGCGATTCCAGGCTGGTTTCGCGGCCGGTGATCCAGCAGGCGACGTGGCCGCCGACGGCGCCATCGCGCGGGATCGCATCGGCGTAGGGCAGGGTGAGCATCGGCGTGGCCACGCGCTGCAGCACGCGCGCGCGCAGCGAGACATGCAGCGGGCGCGGCAGGCCGGTGCGCTCGGACGGCGGCATGATCAACAGCGCGTCGTCGCGGCTGCGGCAGAACGAGACGATGCCGGCGGCGGCCGGGCCACCGGCAAGTGCACGCTCGCAGCCCGGGTAGTTGGAAGCCTCGGCAAAGAACGCATCCAGCGACTGCTGGGCCTGCGCACGCTTGCCCTTGGCGTGCACGTGCAGGATTGTCAGGCGCGCGCGCAGGCGGTCCACCAGTTGCGCCACGGTCGGGATGGCGGCATGGCAGGTCTCGGAAAAATTGGTGGCAAAGATCAGGTGGGTGGGGGTGGTCTGCATGGCTGGCTCCGTGGTCAGTAGATGAAACCGTCGATGGCGCGCACTTCGCGCAGCGGTACGCGCTGGCCCAGCATTTCGCGCAGGGTGAGTTCGATGCCGCGCGACAGCGCGGTCATCGGGGTGTCGTGCACGGTGTTCTCGAACGGGTCTTCGATGGCGCTGCTGGCGCTGTCGATGGCGATCAGGGTGAAGCTGATCAGCACCGAGGCGATCGGCATGGCCAGGCCCATGCCGGCGATCAGGCCCAGCGGCACCAGCCAGCAATACATGTTCACCAGCGTGCGCGGCAGCGAGGAGAACTGCCGCGGCAGCGGGGTGTTCTTGATGCGTTCGCAGGCGCCCTGGATATTGGCCAGCGTGGTGAGGTTGGCGTCCAGCGACGACCAGCGCAGGCTGTCGAGCATGGCCCAGTCGCGCGCCTGCTGCAGTTGCTGGCCCAGCCGCAGGGTCAGCGCGTTGGGGATGTTGGCGTAGCCGCGCAGGTCGTCGGCGCGTGCCTGGCCGAGCAGCCCGGCCAGCTCGGGGAATGGGTTCTGCCGGCGCAGATGGCAGCGCAAGGCGTGCACGAAGGCCACCTGGTGCACCACGATATCGTCGCGCAGTGCGGCCTGGCGCGGGTCGGCCGGGTCCACATCCAGCGCGGTCAGGGCCTGGCGTGCGATGGCGCGCGAGGTGTTCACCAGCGAGCCCCAGAGTTGGCGCGCCTCCCACCAGCGGCCATAGGCCGCATTGGCGCGGAACGCCAGGAAGATGGTGAGCGCCGAGCCGAGCTGGGCCAGCGGCAAGGCTTCGATCGACAGCCACTGCCAGCCGAAGAAGGTGTAGAGCACGGCCACAGCGCAGTCGAACGCCAGCAACACCAGCAGGCGCTTGTAGGTCTTGGGCCAGATGCGTCGCAACGGGAACGTATCGCGGGTGATCATGGGAGAGGCAACATCGACGTGGGGTGGATGCATTACACCCAGCCTCCACGGTCGTGTCTGCCATCCTTGCGCCAGCGTTGGACAGTGCACGCACCGTCCGAACGATGCGGCCGGGCTATCTTTCGATAGGGTGAAATCCGCAGGCCTGGCCACGATGCTGTGACATTAACCATCGCAAGAGAGAAGCGGCATTGCAGCGCAGGTGCATAGGTAGGCAATGGACAGACTGAGACTGCCATTCAAGTGGCGCGGGCAGGTGGTCAAGCTCAATCGAGGCCCGACGCTATGGGCGTCGCTGGCGATGCTGGTCTCGCTGGTGTGGGCGGAGTGGTACTCGCACCTGGGCGTATCGCTGGGGCTGCTGTACATCCTGCCGGTGGTGCTGGCGGCCACGGTGCTGTCGCGGCGCGACATCGTCATCGCGGCGATCGCCTGTGCGGTGCTGCGCGGCCTGTTCGTCACCGACGAAACCCTGGTCGAACAGGCACTGCGCTTTTTCATGGCGACGATTGCCTATGCCGGCTGCGGGCTGCTCGTGGCTGAAATCAGCCGCACCCGCCGGGTGATCCTGGCCCATTACGTGCAGCTGCGTGCCGAACAGCGGCTGCGCCGGCGGCTGGAGCGGCAATTGCGGCTGCTTGCCGAGAGCAGCCCGGCGGCCTTGCTGACCGTGGCCGGCGACGGCCGCATCGTGGCGGCCAACCGCGCCGCGCACGAGATCCTGGACATGGCCGAGGAGGGCGGGCTGGAAGGCCGCGCGGTGCGCGAGTTCCTGCCGCTGCTGGACGATGCGCTGAGCATGAGCGCCAATCTGGATGGCATGCGCACCTCCGCCAGCACCTGGGGCTGCCGCAGCGACGGTACCCGCTTCCCGGCCACCACCTGGTTCTCGGTCTACGAAGACAGCGCCGAGCGTCACCTGGCCGCGATCCTGGTCGACACCAGCGAGGAAGTGCGCGCGCGCGAATCGGCGCACTTCGACGATGTGCTGAAGAACAATCGCCTGCTGGCCGGCGCGGTGTCGCACGAGATCCGCAACCTCTGTTCGGCGGCGGGTGTGGTCACCTCCAACCTGGCGCGGCATCCGGCCATTGGCGCTGATCCGGACTTGGCCGCGTTGCGTAGCCTGGTGGCGGCATTGATGGAGCTGGCGTCCTTCAACCTGCGACGGCAGCTGCCCGACGACGCGCATGAAACGCGGCTGCAGACGCTGTGCAGCGAGCTGGATGTGATCATCCGTTCGGACTGGGAGGACGTCGAGGGCCAACTGGTGATCCAGATCGCGGCCGACTTCCCCTCGGTGCACGGCGACCGCCACGCGCTGTTGCAGGTGTTGCTCAATCTGGCGCGCAATTCGCTGCGCGCGGTGCAGGCGCTGCCACCGCAACGCCGCCAGTTGATCGTCAGTGGGCGCCTGGAGCAGGGGCGCGCGGTGCTGAGTGTGCGCGACACCGGGCCCGGCATCGCCGAGCCGGGCCGCCTGTTCCAGCCGTTCCGCAGCGACAGCGACGGTTCCGGGCTGGGGCTGTACATCTCGCGTGCGCTAATGGCCAACCAGGGCGGTCTGCTGCGTTACGCGCCCGGCGGGGAAGGCGCCTGTTTCGAGCTGCATCTGCCGCTGGCGCACGCACCATATGCGGAGGCGCTGGATGGATGAGTCGCGGCGCGCACCGGTGCGCCTCTACCTGCTGGACGACCACACGCTGTTCCGCGAGGGCCTGCTGCGCCTACTCGGTGCCGACGCCCGCTTCGAGGTGGTCGGGCAGTCCGGCGCATTGGCGCAGGCCATCGTACAGATCGCCTCGCTGACACCGGACGTGGTCATCCTCGACTACGACATGGGCGAGTACAACGCGCTGGATTACATGCGGCGCCAGGCCGAGCAGGCGCGCCGTCCGGCCACGCTGGTCGTCACCGCCGGGCTGCCCGAGCGCGACGCACTGGCCTTGATCCGGCTCGGCGTGTCCGGTATCTGCCGCAAGGATGTCTCCACCGATGAACTGATCGACAGCATCCATGCGGTGGCGATGGGCCGGGTGCTGATCGACCAGCGTTATCTGCAATCGCTGGTCGCCCAGGGCACCCAGGAAAGCCGGCCCAGTTTTACCGATCGTGAGCGCGAAGTGCTGCGTGGCCTGCTGCGCGGGCAGTCCAACAAGTTGATCGCACGCCAGCTCGGCAGTTCGGAAAGCGCGATCAAGGCCACCTTCCAGCAGCTGTTCAACAAGCTCGACGTGCGCTCGCGCAGCCAGTTGGTGATGGTGATCCTGCAGGATTATCGCGATCTGGTGTGAGGTGTCGTGGTCCATTGAAGCCATCGGGCGAGCGATGCAGATGCAGATGCTTGTCCGCTGAACCCGATGCAGTTGCAACGGCACGCTGACAGATAGGGCGTGCGACAAGGCCGCATGTGTAACGCTGATCTGCCGCCTTGCAGGCATGCCGATCGGGATGCAACAGACGTTGTTCGCGGACAAGCGCCAAGCCTCACGTCATCACACGATGTCGGACTCATCTGCACGAGGCATGGACAAAGCGCCGGTCATCATGCGTGCCTGATGGAGAGAGGTGTTACATGGCGAAGCCGACGCTGTTCTTCCTGCACGCGCTTGGGTCCAGCAGCAACGAGTGGTCTGGCGTGATCCAGCGACTGGAAGCGCGCTTCGATTGTGTGGCGCTCGATATTCCCGGCTTTGGAGACGCGCCGCCGCTGCAGCATGTCGACACCGCCGCATTGGTTGCGTGGTTTGTCGACGAGGTGATCCGGCGGCAACCGACCTGCTGGTTTGCGGTCGGACACAGCATGGGCGGAAAGATCGCCACCCTGGCAGCGGCGCAGGCACGCGGGGGCGTGGCCGGGCTTGCCGGCCTGGCCGGCGTGATCCTGGTCGCGGCGTCGCCGCCAGAGCCGGAGCCGATGGAGGAGTCACGCCGGCAGACCATGCTGGCCTGGTTCGAAAAGGGCCATCCCACCCGGCAAGAGGCCGAGCAGTTCATCGACGACAACTGTGCGGCGAGGTTGCCTGCGCCTGTGAGGGACGCGGCTGTAAACGATGTGCTGCGAACCAGTGCAAAAGCATGGATCGCCTGGCTTGCGCACGCCAGTCGTGAGGACTACAGCGCCCAGGCCGGCTGCATGCACGTGCCGGCGTTGATCCTCGCCGGCAGTGAGGATGGCGACCTCGGCGAAGCCGCGCAAACCGCGTTGAACGCCCCGCATTATCACGCTGCGCGTCTTGCCGTCGTGGCCGATGCCGCGCACCTGATCCCCTACGAACAACCGCAATACGTGGCGCAGCTGATCGCAGCGCATGTGGAACGCAGCATCGACAAGCGCCTGCCCGATGACTTCGTCAGGCTGCTCAATGCAGACCGGGTTGCCCCGCGCATGCGCAAGCTGCTGCTCAGCCGGCATGCCGGCCCACCCGCAGATGCGCAAGGCGTGCTGAGCCAGCATCAACTGGAGATACTCGGCGCAGTCGTTGCGCGTGTATTGGATGGGGCAGGGGATGCGCGCGGGATTGCACGGCGGATCGACGTCCAGCTTGCCGAAGGCGCAGGAGATGGTTGGCGCCATGCCGCGTTGCCACCCGATCGGCTGGCGATGCCGCTGGGGCTCGACACGCTCGACGCGCTGAGCAACGGCTTCGCTGGCCTGCCTGCGGAGATCCAGGACCGTTGGCTGCGCGAGGTGTCGCGCGCGACGGCCGGCGATTCCTCGGCACATGGGCTGGATGCAGCGCAGCTGGCGCATTGGTTCGAGGACGTGCGTGCCGAGGCCGTACGGACCTGGGTCAGCCTTCCCGCCACGATGGCGGCCTTGGGATACGACGGCTTTGCGGTTGGTGGTGTCGGTATCGACAGCCTGGGCTATCAGCACACCGCAGCCGACCGACAGGAAGCCTGGCAGCTTCCTGCCGAAGGCCTGCGATGAGCCCGGGCACCCACGACGCTGCAGTCGATGTGGTGGTGGTAGGCAGCGGGGCGGGCGGCGGCCCGCTGGCCGCACGGCTTGCACAGGCAGGTCTGTCGGTGGTGGTGCTGGAAGCGGGTGCGGCCTTCAGCCCTGCCTCCCATCTGCCCGATGAGTTGACCACCGGCATCTACTGGATGGAAGAGCGCCTGAGCGGCGGGCAGACGCCAACCGCATTCGGCGCCAACAATTCCGGTTCGGGCCTGGGCGGTTCGACCCTGCATTGGGGCGCCTTCTGCCCCCGTCCGGACAAGCGCGATCTGAGCCTGTCGACGCACACCGGGCAGCGCAGCATGGATTGGCCGATCGCGCATGAAGAGCTGCTGTCCTATATCCGCCGCGTGGAGGAGTTCATCGGCGTCTCCGGGCCGGCGCACTATCCGTGGGATCCCGAGCGCAGCTACGCCTACGCGCCGCCGCAGCGCAATGCGTCGGCCAACGCGATGGAGCGCGGTTGCCGCACGCTCGGCATCACCGCCACCGATGCGCCTGCCGCGTTGGTGACCAGAGCGCATGCGCAGCCGCACTACGGCATGCGCGCGGCCTGCAACAACTGCGGCGCCTGTCATCAAGGTTGCAGCAATGGCGCCAAGGTGAGCGTCGATACCACCTGGCTGCCGTTGGCGCGCGCGCACGGTGCCCAATTGCGACCCGGTTGCCGGGTCGTCGATATCGAGCGCGATGCGCGTGGCATGGTCAGCGCGGTGGTCTATCAACAGGACGGACGCGAACTGCGCCAGCGTTGCACAAGCCTGTTCCTGTGCGCAGGCGGCGTGGAAACACCGCGCTTGCTGCTCAACCTGGGGCTGGCCAACTCCAGCGGTCAGGTCGGGCGCAATTTCATGGCACATGTGGCCACCCAGGTGTGGGGGGAGTTCGATGCGGACATGCGCATGAACCGTGGCTACCCCTCGTCGCTGATCACCGAGGACATGCTGCGCCCGGCCAATGCGGATTTCATCGGCGGTTATCTGGTGCAGAGCCTGGGCGTGCAGCCGATCACCCTGGCCAACACCCTGGCACGTGGCGCAGGCCTGTGGGGGAGGGAGCTCGTCTCGACCATGACGCGCTACAACCGCCTGGCCGGCATCGGCATCAATGGCGAATGCCTGCCGCAGGACGCCAACCGGCTGACCCTGTCCGATGAGCGCGATGCCTTCGGCCAGCGCAAGGCGCGTATCGACTTCAGCTACGGGCCCAACGAACGCGCGATCGATACCCACGCCCGCACATTGCTGCACGCAATCTGGGAGGCGGCCGGTGCCCAACGCATCTTCGCCGCCGCCCGCTCCGCACACACGTTGGGCACCTGCCGGATGGGCACCGATCCGGAGCAGGCCGTGGTGGATCCGGATGGCCGCGCCTTCGATATCGCCAACCTCTACATCTGCGACAACTCGATTTTTCCAAGTGCACTGGCAGCCAATCCCGCGCTGACGCAGATGGCACTTGGCCTACGCACGGCGGAGCGCTTTCTCGCCCGCTAGTTGCGTGCCTACCACCACCTCTCTCTACCACCAGGAGTTCAGCATGGATCTCGGAATCAACAATCGGATCGCCCTCATCAGTGGCGGCGACTCGGGAATGGGCAAGGAGACCGCGCGACAGCTGCTCGAAGCCGGCGTGCGCGTGGCGATCACCGATCTTCCGGACGGCACGCTCGACCAGGCAGTGGCCGAGCTGTCGGGCCTGGGGCAGATCATCGCCATCGAGGGCGACGTCACGCGCGAGCAGGACGTCGCCGCCATCTGGACACAGGTGCGCGAACAACTGGGCGACCCCGACATCTACATCAACGCAGCGGGCGTCACCGGCGCAACTGGCGACTTCCTGGAGGTCAGCGACGCCGGCTGGCTCGAAACGCTGGACATCAACTTGATGGGCGCAGTGCGCATGTGCCGCCAGGCCATCCCCGCGATGCGCCGCAATCAATGGGGTCGGATCGTGCTGTTCGCCTCGGAAGACGCCGTGCAGCCTTACGTGGACGAGCTGGCCTACTGCGCATCGAAGGCAGGAATCCTCAGCTTGGCCAAGGGCCTGTCCAAGGCCTACGGACCGGACAACGTGCTGGTCAATACGGTGTCGCCCGCCTTCATCGCAACCCCGATGACCGACAAGATGATGCAAAAGCGCGCCAGCGAAAACGGAACCACGTTCGAGCAGGCGATCGAATCGTTCCTGGACGAAGAACGTCCCGGCATGGTGCTCAAGCGACGCGGCCGCCCCGAGGAAGTGGCCTCGGCGGTCGCCTTCCTGTGCTCCGAGCGCGCCAGCTTCATCAACGGTGCCGGGATCCGGGTGGATTCGGGGTCTGTCTTTACCATCGCGGGTTGAGGCGGGCGTCGTTCCGAGATGCGGTGAGCTATATAAGCTGCCGCGTCGCTTCTCTGCGCCCGTTACCAGGTGCAGAGAAGTGAGCGCGTGTGTAATCGGATGCAGGAATACTGCAGCCACGTTACCCAGGAAACCAGCTCATTCAGTGGAGTGAAGCGCCCACGTTCGCGGCAACGCACTCACCACAGCCTTGGCAACCGCCTGCGGTGCACGGGCCGCGCAACTCCCCTCGATACCCATCCCACGCCGTATCGCAGGCATTGTCTTCGGCAGGATAGGAGACGCTACCTTCCGCTTCTCGCTGCGGCATCGCTCTCACCGGCCGCCGCCAACGCTTTCGGCGCGAACTGATACCCCATCGAGCGCCAGGACGATGCGATGCCCAGGTCATAGCCATAGACCAGGGTGACGCGGATGGCCGACATGGCGGCCGCCTTCTTGTCATTGGCGAGGACGACCCTGGCAATGTGCTCCCCCAACGCCTTGTCGTCGATGCGCCGTTCGGACAGGTTGACCTGCACAACCACAGATTCGACATTCGGCGTGCCAAACACCGTGTTGTGCACGACGCGCGCAGACTGCACGCCCGGCTCGGCACTGACGGCTTCATGGGCCGCCAGCAAGTCCTTGAAGTAGTCGCTCTGCGCAAGTTGCCCGGTAAACGCCGGGACTGCTGCGGCTGCGATCATCAACACAGCGACCACCACCAAGTGCACACGCCACACCGGCATCGGCCCGACAGCGGCGAGCGGCGTTTGCGCGGTCACCACCGAACTTCCCACCGCAAGGTCGTGCAACGAACGACGGCCGCGACGATTGAACAGATACAGATAAAGGATCGAGAGCGTCCCGCCAAAGATCAGCAGCGTCAACACATGCTGCAGCGGCGAGAGCAACACATCGCGATCGAACTGTGCGCCGTTGAGGAAGAACGGGACACCCAATACCGAGTAACGCAGCAGCGATTGTGGAAGTGCCAGCAGGGCATCGTCCTTGCCAGCAACGCGCACGCCCAGCAGGCGCTTGCCCAGGGTCTGCCCCTTGCAAAGCACGCTGTTCATGACCCCGAAGTAAGGGCACCTCGAACAACCTCGATTCTGCCGTTTGAGATGT